>NZ_CP193627.1:0-4800000 GCF_052936295.1 Saccharothrix sp. DSM 118769
GTGTCCGACCACCAGACCGATCTGGGTCGAGTGTGGGAGCAGGTGGTGCAGGAGTTGGCCGCCAGCACCCTGTCACCCCAGCAACGGGCGTGGATGCGGGTGACGCGTCCCATCGGTCTGCTCGACGGAACCGCGCTGCTGGCCGCGCCGAGCGACTTCGCCAAGGAAGCGATCGAGCGCGCGCTGCGCGAGCCCATCACCGCCGCGCTGTCCCGCCGCCTCGGCCGCGCCGTCTCGCTGGCCGTCAAGGTTGATTCACCCGATCCAGTGACAGCGCCGATCCCGGTGCCGACCGCCGTGCCCGGCCTGGGCCACGTGCCGATCCCCGGTGCGCCGATGGTCCCGCTCAACGGGGGACCCGCGGCGCTCGCGCCGCTCACCACCGGCCTGCCCGGTGCGCCCGGCTCCGAGTCGGAGACCGACGGCGACGGCGAGGACGAGGTCGACGAGCAGGCCGAGGCGCTCGCCACCGTCAACGAGATCTGGCCGACGTTCGGCGGCGGGCAGCACGCGCCGGCGCCGACCGGGGTGCCGTACACGCGGCCCGCGAACCCGGCGTCCTCGCAGACCCGGCTGAACGAGAAGTACAACTTCGACACCTTCGTCATCGGCGCGTCCAACCGCTTCGCCCACGCCGCGGCCGTCGCGGTGGCCGAGGCGCCCGCCCGCGCGTACAACCCCCTGTTCATCTGGGGCGAGTCCGGTCTGGGCAAGACGCACCTGCTGCACGCCGTCGGGCACTACGCCCAGCGCCTGTTCCCCGGGATGCGCGTGCGGTACGTGTCGACGGAGGAGTTCACCAACGACTTCATCAACTCCCTGCGCGACGACCGCAAGGTCGCCTTCCAGCGCCGCTACCGGGACATCGACGTGCTCCTCGTCGACGACATCCAGTTCCTGGAGGGCAAGGAAGGCACGCAGGAGGAGTTCTTCCACACGTTCAACACGCTGCACAACTCGAACAAGCAGATCGTCGTGTCCTCCGACCGGCCGCCCAAGCGGCTGGAGACCCTGGAGGACCGCCTGCGCACCCGGTTCGAGTGGGGCCTGATCACGGACATCCAGCCGCCCGAGCTGGAGACGCGCATCGCGATCCTCCGCAAGAAGGCGGCCCAGGACCGGTTGGCGGCGCCCGCCGAGGTGCTGGAGTTCATCGCGGCCCGGATCGAGCGGAACATCCGCGAGCTGGAGGGCGCGCTCATCCGCGTCACCGCGTTCGCCTCGCTCAACCGGCAGCCGGTCGACGTGCAGCTGGCCGAGATAGTGCTGCGCGACCTGATCCCGGACTCGCACGCCCCGGAGATCACCGCGCCCACGATCATGGCGGTCACCGCGGAGTTCTTCTCCGTGTCCATAGACGACCTGTGCGGGCCGGGCAAGACCAAGGTCCTGGCCCAGGCGCGGCAGATCTCCATGTACCTGTGCCGCGAGCTGACGGACCTGTCGCTGCCGAAGATCGGCCAGACGTTCGGCGGCCGGGACCACACCACGGTCATGCACGCGGACAAGAAGATCCGCAAGGAGATGGCCGAGCGCCGCCGCGTCTACGAGCAGGTGCAGGAGCTGACGTCGCGCATCAAGCAGCGCGCCCGCCGCACCCCGTAGCCCCGCAAACGCTTGCCCCACCCGAACCCCCGTCGCACGCCCCACCGCGACGGGGGTTTCCTCATCTCCCGCGAGTCATGCACCCGCACCCCCCGAGTCATGCGCTCACGCCCCCCGAGCCATGCGCTCACGCCCCCGCCCCCCGAGAGTCCAACCTCCAGGCCCCGAGAGTCCAACCTCCAGGCCCCGAGAGTCCAACGCCCGGGACCCGAGAGTCGAACGCCCGGGACCCCTGAGTTGGCCACTCGGGCCCCGGGCGGGCGCGGGGGTCCGCCCTCCCCGCCGCCCCGCGCGCACCCGGGTGCCGCCGCCGCACCCGGGGAGCGACCGACCCGCACCCGGGGGCGGCCGGGTCCGGGCGGCGGGGCGCCGGCGGCACCCGGGTGCGACGCCCGCCGAACGCCCGCGGACGCCCCGCACCCGGGGCGCGGACCCCTGCGGAACCGGTTCCGCGGCACATCACCCCATCAGGGGCGCGGAATACCCCCTGTCCAGGCCCTCAAGGCGATCCGCCCAGGTCGCCCGACCGGCCCGCCGGGCCCGCACCCGGGTGCACCTGCGGCGACGAGTTGTCCACAGCCCTGCGAAAACGCCCCGTGGGGGGAGATCCGCACCACGATCACCCTGTGCAGCACCCGGGTACAACTCGACCCACACCCGGGGATTAACCCGGGGACAACTCGGCCTTCCTGTGGACCGAACGGAGCACCGCCGGAGTTCTCCCCGGGTGCGCCGAGTTGTCCCCGGGTGCCACCCCGTCTCCGTCCACACCCCCACGCAGGCGGCGAGCTGCTGAAACAGGTGTTGTCCACACAATCCACAGCCCTTACTGCTGTTGCTGTTGTCTTCCCTTGAAGAGAAGAACAAAGAAAAAACAGGCGGGGGTCGAGCCCGGGGACGGAGGCTCCGCCCCGGGGGCGGACCCGAGATGACGAAGGACGCCCCGACGCTCTACGGTGGGGAACCTCCGCGCCGAGGGTCGGACCGATCCGGCGAGGGACGCGGCCCCCCAACCCCCACCGCAACACGTGCTGTTGCCGGTCATGCCGACTTGAGGAAGGACGCCTCATGAAGATCCGCGTCGAGCGCGACGGCCTGGCCGACGCCGTCGCCTGGGTCGCCCGCAGCCTGCCGTCCAGGCCGCCCGTCCCGGTGCTCGGCGGCGTCCTGCTGGACGCGGGTGCGGAGGACGGCTCGGGCGAGGCGCTCACCGTCTCCGGCTTCGACTACGAGGTGTCCGCCCAGTGCGGCGTCCCGGCCACGATCGCGGACGGCGGCAAGGCGCTGGTCTCCGGCCGGCTGCTGGCCGACATCACCAAGGCGCTGCCGAACCACCCCGTCGAGATCGCGGTCGACGGTTCGCGCATGACCATCTCCTGCGGCAGCGCCCGGTTCTCCCTGCCGACCATGCCGGTCGAGGACTACCCGCAGCTGCCGTCCATGCCGCAGCTCGCCGGCGAGCTGCCGGGCGACGTCTTCGGCGAGGCCGTCGCCCAGGTCGCGGTCGCGGCGGGCAAGGACGACACGCTCCCGATGCTGACCGGCGTGCGGTTGGAGATCGGGGAGGGCAAGCTGACCCTCGTGGCCACCGACCGCTTCCGCCTCGCGATGCGCGAGTTCGCGTGGGAGCCGAACGACGGGCTCGGCGAGGTCGCCGTCCTGGTGCCCGCCAAGACCCTGAACGACTCGGCGAAGACGCTCGGCGCGTCCGGCGCGAGGATCGAGCTGTCGCTGGCCGCCAACGACGGGCTGCTCGGCCTGTCCGGCACGGGCCGCCGCACGACCACCCGCCTGCTCGACGCCGACTTCCCGAAGTACCGCCAGCTGCTGCCCACCGAGCACTCGGCCGCCGCGGTCATCGAGGTCGACGCGCTGGTGCAGGCGATCAAGCGCGTGTCCCTGGTCGCCGAGCGGGGCACCCAGGTCAGGCTGGAGTTCGTGGAGTCGGGCCTGCGCCTGTCGGCGGGCGGTGACGACGAGGGCAGCGCCGAGGAGGAGCTGCCGGTCGACTACACCGGCGACGAGGTCACCATCGCGTTCAACCCGACCTACCTGCTGGAGGGCCTCCAGGCGGTGCGCACGCCGCGCGCCCACTTGTCCTTCACCACACCCAGTCGGCCCGCGCTCCTGAAGCCGGTGAACGAGGATGGGGACGTGGCGCCGGGCTACCTGTACCTGCTGATGCCCGTGCGCCTGCCCGGCTGATCCACAACGCCATCCACAGACGCTAGGGAAGAGGAACGACCGTGCAGCTCGGACTCGTCGGCCTCGGCAAGATGGGCTTCAACATGCGCGAGCGCATCCGCCGCGCGGGGCACGAGGTGGTCGGCTACGACCGCAACCCGGAGGTGACCGACGCCGAGTCGCTCGCCGACATGGTGGGCAGGCTCGACGCACCCCGCGTGGTGTGGGTGATGGTGCCCGCCGGTGAGATCACCCGGCAGACGATCGCCGAGCTCGGCGACCTGCTCGAACCGGGTGACCTGGTGATCGACGGCGGCAACTCGCGCTTCACCGACGACTCGGAGAACGCCGAGGCGCTGGCCGCCAAGGGCATCGCGTACGTCGACGCCGGCGTGTCCGGCGGCGTGTGGGGCCTGGAGGTCGGCTACGGCCTGATGGTCGGCGGCGAGCCCGAGCACGTCGAGCGCGCCATGCCGATCTTCGACGCGCTGCGCCCGGAGGGGCCGCGCGAGGAGGGCTTCGCGCACGCGGGCCCGGTCGGCGCCGGCCACTTCGCGAAGATGGTGCACAACGGCATCGAGTACGGCCTGATGCAGGCGTACGCGGAGGGCTTCGAGCTGCTGGAGGCGTCCGAGCTGGTGCAGGACGTGCCGGCCACGATCAAGGCGTGGCAGCGCGGCACGGTCGTCCGCTCGTGGCTGCTCGACCTGCTGGTCCGGGCGCTGGAGTCGGACCCGGAGCTGGACGACCTGCGCGGTCACGTCGAGGACTCCGGCGAGGGCCGGTGGACGGTGGAGGAGGCGATCAAGCACGCGGTGCCCGCGCCGGTGATCTCCGCCGCCCTGTTCGCCCGGTTCGCGTCGCGCCAGGACGACTCGCCCGCCATGCGCGCGGTCGCGGCCCTGCGCAACCAGTTCGGCGGCCACGCCGTGGTGACCGCGGGTCCCTCGTCCGGTGCCGGCTCCACGCAGAGCTGACGCGTTGTACGTCCGGCACCTCCAGGTCACCGACTTCAGGTCGTGGGAGCACGCCGACCTGGCGTTCGAGCCGGGCGTGAGCGTGCTGGTCGGGCGCAACGGCCAGGGCAAGACGAACCTGGTCGAGGCGTTGGGCTACGTGGCCACCCTGGGTTCCCACCGGGTGGCCACGGACGCGCCGCTGGTCCGGCACGGCGCGTCCCGCGCCGTGGTCCGGACGGCGGTGGTCAACGAGGGGCGCGAGCTGCTGGTCGAGCTGGAGGTCACGCCGGGGAAGGCGAACCGGGCGCGGGTCAACCGCGGCCCGGTGCCGCGCCCGCGCGACGTGCTGGGCATCCTCCGGACGGTGCTGTTCGCGCCGGAGGACCTGGCGCTCGTGCGCGGCGACCCCGGTGAGCGGCGGCGGTTCCTCGACGAGCTGCTCACCACCCGCGCGCCCCGGTACGCGGGGGTGCGCGCCGACTACGACCGCGTGCTCAGGCAGCGGGGCGCGCTGCTGAAGACGGTGCGGGCGAGCCGCAACGCCGACCTCGGCACGCTCGACGTGTGGGACGGGCACCTGGCCCGGCACGGCGCGGAGCTGCTGGCCGCCCGGCTGGACCTGGTCGCGGACATCGCGCCGCACGTGGCCGCCGCGTACGCGGAGGTCGCGCCGGAGTCCCGGCCGGCGCGGGTGGTGTACCGCTCGAGCCTGGGGGAGGCGTTCCCCGGCGTGCACGACCGCGAGGTGCTGGAGGACGCGCTGCTCGCCGAGCTGAACCGGGTCCGGCCGCAGGAGGTCGACCGGGGCGTGTGCCTGGTCGGCCCGCACCGCGACGACCTGGAGCTGTTCCTCGGCGAGCTGCCGGCGAAGGGCTACGCGAGCCACGGCGAGTCGTGGTCGTTCGCGCTGGCGCTGCGGCTCGGCGGGTACGAGCTGCTGCGCGCGGAGGGCGCCGAGCCGGTGCTGGTGCTCGACGACGTGTTCGCCGAGCTGGACCGGGGCCGCCGCCGGCAGCTGGCGAAGGTGGCGGCGGCGGCCGAGCAGGTGGTGATCACCGCGGCGGTCGCGGAGGACGTGCCCGAGGAGCTGGAGGGCGCGCGGTTCGAGGTCGGCCACGGGGAGGTGAGCCGTGTCCGGTGAACTGGACCGATCGGGTGTGACGCGCTCCACATCTGGGGACAACCCTGTGGATGGTGTGGATAACTCGGCCACGAAACCGGACATGTCCACAGCTGAAGTCGCTCAAGGGGGTGGACTTCGGGGGTCGGACCTCGCGCGGGCCGCCCTGGAGGCCGCCCGCGCGTCGGCCAAGGAGCGCGGTGTGCGCGGCGTCCGCAAGGGCACCGGCACGGGCGCCGCCGCGGGCCGCCGGCGCCGGCGCCGCTGGTCGGGGCCGGGCCCGGACGACCGCGACCCGCAGCCCCTCGGCAGGCTGGCCGCGCGGATCGCCGCCGACCGGGGCTGGGTGGAGCGGCTGGCGGGCGGGCAGGTGTTCGCGCGCTGGCCGAAGCTGGTGGGGGAGGACGTCGCCGAGCACGCGCGGCCGGTTTCGTTCGAGAACGGCGAGCTGACCGTGCAGGCCGACTCGACGGCGTGGGCGACGCAGCTGCGGCTGCTCCAGCGCGAGCTCATCAAGCGCATCGCGGCGGGCGTGGGCAACGGCGTGGTGACGAGCCTGAGGGTGCAGGGCCCGGCGGCGCCGAACTGGCGCTTCGGCCCCAGGCACGTCCCAGGCCGCGGGCCGCGTGACACCTACGGGTGATGCCGCCAGGGCCGCAGCGGCGATCCTGTGGGGCGGTGAGCGCTCACCAGCCGATTTTCAGCCCGGCAACCGCCGTCCGTACCCATCCACCTTCACTTCGGGCCGCCTGTGAGGAAACCAGGGGTGTCCTAAGTGGGTTTCTGTCGGTCCTCGCCGGTAGAATCGAGGGGTAGCGCAACCCAGCGTCGCCCGGCGACGGTCCCAGTCGCGTGAAGTCCGAGGAGACACCAGGCCCGTGGCAGCCAAGAATGAGTACAGCGCGTCCTCGATCACCGTCCTGGAAGGTCTGGAGGCGGTTCGCAAGCGGCCCGGCATGTACATCGGGTCGACCGGCGAGCGCGGTCTCCACCACCTGATCCAGGAGGTCGTGGACAACTCCGTCGACGAGGCCATGGCCGGGTACGCGACCGTGGTCGACGTGACCCTGCTGGCCAACGGCGGCGTCCGGGTCATCGACGACGGCCGCGGCATCCCGGTCGACATGCACCCGGTGGAGAAGAAGCCGACGCTGGAGGTCGTCCTCACCAAGCTGCACGCGGGCGGCAAGTTCGACAGCGACTCCTACGCGGTGTCCGGCGGCCTGCACGGCGTCGGCATCTCGGTGGTGAACGCGCTGTCCACCGCCGTCGACGTCGAGGTCAAGCGCCAGGGTTTCACGTGGAACCAGCGCTACGAGAACACCAAGCCGGCCCACGAGCTGCGCAAGGGTGAGCCGACCGACGACACCGGCACCACGATCACGTTCTGGGCGGACCCGGAGATCTTCGAGACCACCGAGTACAACATCGAGACGATCTCGCGCCGCCTCCAGGAGATGGCCTTCCTGAACAAGGGCCTCACGATCATCCTGCGCGACGAGCGCGTGCAGGACGCCGACGCCGAGGCCGACGCCGAGGGCCACGTGGCCGCGGTGAAGGAGCGCGTCTTCCACTACCCGGGTGGTCTGGAGGACTTCGTCCGCCACATCAACCACACGCGCGAGGCCGTGCACCAGAAGGTCGTCTCGTTCGAGGCGAAGGGCGAGGACCTCGAGGTCGAGGTCGCGATGCAGTGGAACACCGGCTACACGCCGTCGGTCTACACCTTCGCGAACACGATCAACACGCACGAGGGCGGCACGCACGAGGAGGGCTTCCGCGCCGCGCTGACCCGCGTGGTCAACGAGTACGCGCGCGACAAGAAGCTGCTCAAGGAGAAGGACTCGAACCTCACCGGCGACGACATCCGCGAGGGCCTGGCCGCGATCATCTCGGTCAAGCTCAAGGAGCCGCAGTTCGAGGGCCAGACGAAGACCAAGCTGGGCAACAGCGAGGCCAAGTCGTTCGTGCAGAAGTCGACGAACGAGCACCTGGCCGACTGGTTCGAGCGCCACCCGAACGAGGCGCGGACGATCGTCACCAAGTCGGTCTCGTCGGCGCAGGCCCGCATCGCCGCCCGCAAGGCCCGCGAGCTGGTGCGCCGCAAGGGCGCGCTGGACATCGGCGGCCTGCCCGGCAAGCTCAAGGACTGCCGCTCCACCAACCCGGAGGAGTGCGAGATCTACGTCGTGGAGGGCGACTCCGCGGGCGGCTCGGCCAAGGAGGGCCGCGACTCCATGTTCCAGGCGATCCTGCCGATCCGCGGCAAGATCATCAACGTGGAGAAGGCGCGCATCGACCGCGTGCTGAAGAACAACGAGGTCCAGTCGCTGATCACCGCGTTCGGCACCGGCATCCACGAGGACTTCGACCTCTCCAAGCTGCGGTACCACAAGATCGTGCTGATGGCCGACGCCGACGTCGACGGCCAGCACATCCGCACCCTGCTGCTGACCCTGCTGTTCCGGTTCATGCGCCCGCTGATCGAGCACGGCCACGTGTACCTCGCGCAGCCGCCGCTCTACAAGATCAAGTGGCAGCGCGCGGAGCCGGAGTACGCCTACTCCGACCGCGAGCGCGACGGCCTGGTCCAGGCCGGCCTCGCCGCGGGCAGGAAGATCGGCAAGGACGACAACATCCAGCGCTACAAGGGGCTCGGCGAGATGAACGCCTCCGAGCTGTGGGAGACGACGATGGACCCGGCCAACCGGGTGCTGCTCCAGGTGACCATGGACGACGCCGCGACCGCCGACGAGCTGTTCAGCGTGCTGATGGGCGAGGACGTGGAAGCCCGCCGCTCGTTCATCACCCGCAACGCCAAGGGTGTGCGGTTCCTCGACGTCTGACCGTCCCCGCCCCGACCCGCTGGCTTGCCCTTAAGGAAGAAGAACTGTGAGCGAGACGACGCTGCCCCCGGCGACCGGGGGGGACCGCACGGAGCTGCGCGACATCCAGCAGGAGATGCAGAACTCGTACATCGACTACGCGATGAGCGTGATCGTGGGACGAGCGCTGCCCGACGTGCGCGACGGCCTCAAGCCCGTGCACGTGCGCGTCCTGTACTCGATGTTCGACTCCGGCTTCCGCCCGGACCGCAGCTACAACAAGTGCGCCCGCGTCGTGGGCGACGTGATGGGCAACTACCACCCGCACGGCGACTCGGCGATCTACGACGCGCTGGTCCGCCTCGCCCAGCCGTGGGCCCTGCGGTACCCGCTGATCGACGGCCAGGGCAACTTCGGCTCCCAGGGCAACGACCCGGCCGCCGCCATGCGCTACACCGAGTGCCGGCTCACCCCGTTGGCCATGCAGATGCTGGCCGACATCGAGGAAGACACCGTCGACTTCCGCGACAACTACGACGGTCGCATCCAGGAGCCGACGGTCCTCCCGTCGCGCGTGCCCAACCTGCTGATCAACGGCAGCGCCGGCATCGCGGTCGGCATGGCCACCAACATCCCGCCGCACAACCTCCGCGAGGTCGCGGACGGCGTGGTGTGGGCGCTGGACAACCCCGACGCCTCCGACGAGGAGACGTTGGAGGCGATGATCGAGCGGATCAAGGGGCCGGACTTCCCGACCCACGGCCTGATCCTCGGCAACTCCGGCATCCAGGACGCCTACCGCACCGGCCGCGGCTCGGTGAAGATGCGCGCGGTCGTCGAGATCGACGAGGACGCCAAGGGCCGCACGATCCTGGTCGTCACCGAGCTGCCGTACCAGGTCAACCCGGACAACCTGGTGGAGAACATCGCCACCCTGGTCCGCGACCAGAAGCTCACCGGCATCGCGAACATCGCCGACGAGTCGAACCGCCGCATCGGCATGCGCATCGTGATCACGCTCAAGCGCGACGCGGTGGCCAAGGTCGTGCTGAACAACCTCTACAAGCACACCCAGCTCCAGTACTCCTTCGGCGTGAACATGCTGTCGCTGGTCGACGGCATCCCGCGCACGCTGCGCCTGGACCAGATGATCCGGCACTACGTGAAGCACCAGGTCGAGGTCATCGTCCGGCGCACGCGGTTCCGGCTGCGCAAGGCCGAGGAGCGGGCCCACCTGCTGCGCGGCCTGGTCAAGGCGCTCGACCAGCTCGACGCGGTGATCGCCCTGATCCGGCGGTCGCAGACGCCCGACCTGGCGCGCACCGGCCTGATGGAGCTGCTCGACGTCGACGAGCTCCAGGCCAACGCGATCCTGGAGATGCAGCTCCGCCGCCTGGCGGCCCTGGAGCGGCAGAAGATCATCGACCAGCTGGCCGAGATCGAGGTGGAGATCGCCGACCTCCAGGACATCCTGGCGACCCCGCAGCGGCAGCGCGCGATCGTGCGCGAGGAGCTGCTGGCGATCGTCGAGAAGCACGGCGACGACCGGCGCACCAAGATCGTGCCGTTCGACGGCGACGTGTCGATGGAAGACCTCATCGCGGTCGAGGACGTCGTCGTCACGATCACCCGCACGGGTTACGCGAAGCGCACGAAGACCGACCTGTACCGCTCGCAGAAGCGCGGCGGCAAGGGCGTCCAGGGCGCCCAGCTCAAGCAGGACGACATCGTGCAGCACTTCTTCGTGTGCTCCACGCATGACTGGATCCTGTTCTTCACCAACAAGGGCCGCGTGTACCGGGCCAAGGCGTACGAGCTGCCCGAGGCGAACCGCAACGCCCGCGGCCAGCACGTGGCCAACCTCCTGGCGTTCCAGCCGGAGGAGGAGATCGCCCAGGTCATCCAGATCAAGAACTACGAGGTCGCGCCGTACCTGGTGCTCGCGACCAAGAAGGGCCTGGTCAAGAAGTCGAAGCTGTCCGACTTCGACTCCAACCGCTCCGGCGGCCTGATCGGCATCAACCTGCGCGACGACGACGAGCTGGTCGGCGCGGTGCTGTGCTCGGCGGAGGACGACCTCCAGCTGATCTCGGCCGACGGCCAGTCCATCCGGTTCCACGCCAGCGACGAGGCGCTGCGCCCGATGGGCCGCGCCACCTCGGGCGTGCTGGGGATGCGCTTCAACACCGGTGACGAGCTGCTCTCGGTGGGTGTCGTCCAAGAGGGTCTGTTTGTTTTGGTGGCCACCGACGGCGGGTACGCCAAGCGCACTCCGATCGAGGACTACCCGGTGCAGGGGCGAGGGGGCAAGGGTGTGTTGACGATCCAGCACGACCGCAGGCGTGGGAGGCTTGTCGGCGCGCTCATCGTCGACGTCGACGACGAGCTCTACGCGATCACCTCCTCGGGCGGCGTCATCAGGACCAGCGCCAAGGAGGTGCGCAAGGCGGGACGGCAGACGAAGGGCGTTCGGCTGATGAACCTCGGCGAGGGGACAACCCTGATCGCGGTGGCGCGCAACGCCGACGAGCCCGTGGACGTCACCACTGGTGACGGGGTTCCCGTCGCCGACCCCGTGCCGACCGCCGCTTCCGACGGTCGCCCGATCGTCGACGGCGGTTCGATCGTCGACCCGGTCGACGGCGGTTCGGCCGACGACCCCGGTGCCGGGGTCGAGGACGACCAGGCCGGGCCGGCCAACTAGCGCGCGAACGAGAGGTTGAGGACTGCTCGTGACTCCACCCGAGAAGCCAGAGGACAAGACCGCGGTGATCACCCGGCCCGGCGCGGAGCCGAAACCGGCGGAGGACGCCGGGAAGCCGGTGGTCGCCCCCTCGGAGGTGTCCGAGAAGTCCGAGACCCCCGCCGTGCCGGCGGCGGACGGCGCGGGCGGGCCGGAGAGGACCGGGTCCGACAAGGCCGGCGCCGACACGTCGGGGTCGGACAAGGTCGGGGACGACCACCACGCCGCCGCGCCCCCGCCGTGGGCGCGGGGGGCGAGCGACCAGCAGTACGGCGAGGCGCAGCAGGTCGGCCCGGCCGACCTGATCGCCCCGCCCGAGCAGACCACCCAGATGGCGCAGCCCGCGTACCCGGCGAACGACCCGGACACGGTCGCGGTGGCCCGGCCGGTGGTGCCCGGCTCGGCCGCGTCCGGCTCGGCGCGCACGCAGGTGAACCTCGGCGCGCAGAACGGCAGGCCGGCGGCCAGCGGGGCGTCCTCGTCGTCGCGCCGCCCGGGGCGCGGCCCGCGGCGGGCGAGCCTCCAGGTCAAGCGGGTCGACCCGTGGTCGGTGCTGAAGCTCGCCCTGGTGCTCAGCGTGGCGCTGTTCTTCGTGTGGCTGGTGGCGGTCGGCGTGCTCTACGGCGTGCTGAACGGCATGGGCGTGTGGGACAAGATCAACAACACCGCCAACGACCTGCTCCAGGGCAACGAGCCGAGCGGTGACCCGCTGATCAGCGCCGGTCGCGTGTTCGGCGTGGCGGCGATCGTGGGCGCGGTGAACATCGTCCTGTTCACCGCCCTCGCCACCGTCGGTTCGTTCGTCTACAACGTGTCGGCCGACCTCGCGGGTGGTCTGGAAGTGACCCTCTCCGAGAGGGAGTGACCCGATTTGGGGCCGCGGCGGGACGTGTTGTAAGGTTCTCGTCGTTGCCCCAAGGGCCTATAGCTCAGACGGTTAGAGCGCTTCGCTGATAACGAAGAGGTCGGAGGTTCGAGTCCTCCTAGGCCCACCGGAAGTTCAACGGCATCGCAGAGGGGAATCGCCGTGAAGAAGATCATCGCACTCGTTGCAGTCGCCGGTGCGGTCCTGTTCTTCGTCAAGCGCAACCGCTCGGCGAAGGCCGACGCGGACCTGTGGCGCGAGGCCACCGCTCCCACCGCCTGACACCGCGAGGGCGGTCCCCGTCTGCCGCCCCTCGCGAGGGGGACGTAGCTCAATTGGCAGAGCACCGCCTTTGCAAGGCGGGGGTTAGGGGTTCGATTCCCCTCGTCTCCACGCTCCACCGGCTCGTACTCCTGTCACCACGAGTGCGAGCCGTTTGCGTTTCACGGTTCCGCGCACGACGTTTCACGGTTCCGCGCACGACACCGACAGGTGGAAGGCCCGCACCCATTGCCGCTGGGTGCGGGCCTTCGTGCTGCCTCTGCTAGTGCGTGCGCGACTACGCGTTCACCAGCTGGTGCTCCTGCTTGCGACGTGAGGCGATCACCTTGTCCAAGGCCCACGAGCCGGGACCGGTGAACGCCAGCAGCAGGAACACCCACGCGTACACCGCGGCGAGCTCACCCTTGTTCTGGATGGGCAGGAGCCCGGCGGGCTGGTGCACCACGAAGTACGCGTAGGCCATCGCTCCGGAGGAGATCAGCGCGGCGACGCGGGTGCCGAGGCCGATGACGATCAGCGCGCCACCGACGAACTCGATCAGCCCGGCGGGCCCGGAGGGCCAATCGGTGATCGACACAGCACCCTTGGACCCCAGCACGCCGAACAACTTCTGCGCGCCGTGGCACATGAACAACACGCCGACGACGATCCGGAACACGGCGATTGCGTGGTCGCGACCGCGGTCAAGAACGTTCATGCGAACTCAGTCCTTCACAGCAGGGGCGGCCGGCAGGGTAAGGACAACCTAACGGGGATGACCGTACGTGCCTAGGTGGTCACCCTGTCGAAACAATGTCGAAGGTTCTGGTTGACTGGCGGCCCTATGAACCGAGTGCTGCTCACCGCCCTGCCCTCCCTGCTGGTCCTCGGCCTGCTCACCGCGTGCGGCGACCGGGAACCGACCGCGGCCACCACGCCCGCGGCGCCGCCGTCCAGCGCGGCGGCGGCCACGACGACCGGACCCGCGGGCCCTCCGCCCGTGCCGCAGCCCGCCGTCGACGGCGAGTGCCCCTACCTGGCGTCCGCCGTCGTCCAGGAGTCCAACGGCCAGCTCGTGCGCAAGGTCAGGCTCTCCGCCGACCGGCCCGACCCGGCGTGCTTCTTCTACGCGAACGCCACCGAGGTCCAGCTGTCGGTGTGGGTGTTCCACGGCGACCCGGCGACGGCGGAGGCCGTGGTCGACCGGGCGGCGCCGGTGGCCGACTCCAACCCCGCCGCCGAGCCCGCCGGCTGGGAGGGCGGCTCGCTGTCCACCGACACCGGCGCGGTGTACGCCGTGTCGAAGGGCGGGGACGCGGTCGTCGTGACCAGCAACCAGAAGCAGACGATCAAGGCGCGCGAGATCGTCAAGGCCGTCGTGGCCGACCTCGGCCTCTGACCGGCCCGACCCACCCCGGACACGGCTCCGCGCCCGATCCCGGTTCACGGGATCGGGCGCGGACGTCGTCGTCGGTCAGCTCCGGCTGTGGTCCGAGATCTGGCCGTTGCGGGCCGCGTGCTCGCGCACGGGCCCGGTGGTCGTCGTCCCGGCGGTCGCGGTCCCGGTGGTCCCGGTCTCGGTGCTCCCGGTCCCAGTCCCGGTGCCCGCGGTGCTGGTGCCCGCGGTGCTGGTGCCCGTGGTCTCGGTCGTGGGCTCCACGACCTCCTCCAGGTGCACCTCCTGCGGCCGCTTCGTGAGGGCCAGGTAGCCCGCCACCGCGGCGGCGGCGAACACGCCCAGCACCCACGGCCACCGGCGGCTCTTCGGGGCCTTGGCCGCCGCCAGCTCCTTGCGCGCCTGCTCGGCGGCCTTGCGCACGTCCTTGGCGCGCACCTTGGCCTCCTTGCGGGCCCGCTCGGTGGCCTTCACCACGTCCTTGCGGACGCCCTTGGCCCTCTTGGCGAGCTGCTTGCGGCTCCGACGGGTCGACTTCTCGACCTCCTCGGCCTTCTCGACCAGCACGCCCGCCTTGTCGGCGATGACACCGCGGACGTAGTCCCGGGTCACACCGCGCTCGGCGAGCTTGCCCTCGGCGCGCTCCGCGAGCTGCGCGGCGACGTCAGCGCTGGCGTGACCAGCACGAACGGCACCGAGACGAGCGGCGCGCACTGCCTTGCCGACCGACTCCCCGGCACGCTCACCGACCCGGGCCATGGTGTCCACCTCGTTCATGTCGCGCTCCAGAAGCCGTCGGTCAGTCACGCCCCAGGCAATACCCATCCTGCCCCTTCCCCAACCACCGCGCCCGGTGATGGCACGATGGGGTAGTGGCAGACAGCAACGAATCGTTCGTCGGGACCAAGGTGACGGCGACCCTGCACACCTCGCAGGGCGACATCCGCATCAACCTCTTCCCCGACCACGCCCCCAAGACGGTGGCGAACTTCGTCGGCCTGGCCGAGGGCACGAAGTCCTACTCCGAGGCCAACGCCAAGGGCGACAAGTCCGGCCCCTTCTACGACGGTGCGATCTTCCACCGGGTGATCGCGGGCTTCATGCTCCAGGGCGGTGACCCCACGGGCACCGGCCGCGGCGGCCCCGGCTACAAGTTCGCCGACGAGTTCCACCCGGAGCTCCAGTTCAACAAGCCCTACCTGCTGGCCATGGCGAACGCCGGCCCCAACAGCAACGGCTCCCAGTTCTTCATCACGGTCGCGCCCACCACGTGGCTGAACTTCAAGCACACGATCTTCGGCGAGGTCGCGGACCAGGACTCCCGCAACGTCGTCGACGCGATCGGCAAGCTCCCGACCGGCGCCGGTGACCGCCCGGTCACCGACGTGGTCATCGAGAAGGTCTCGGTGGAGCGGGCCTGAGTGGCCGATTCGCCGATCACCCCGCCGCCCGGTGACCCGGTCGGGGCGCGACCAGACCCCGCGGTCTGCCCGCGCCACCCCGACCGGGCCACCGGCCTGCGGTGCACCCGCTGCGAGCGGCCGGCGTGCCCCGAGTGCCTGCGCGAGGCGTCCGTCGGCTACCAGTGCGTCGACTGCGTGAACGAGGGCAGGCGCACCACGCGCACCGCCCGCACGTTCGTCGGCGCGGAGTTCACCGGCCCGAAGACGCTGGTCACACCGGTGCTGATCGCGCTCAACGTGCTGATGTTCGCGATCACCGCCGTCCAGTCCGGCAGCCTGGTCGACAACGCCCGCGCCTCGTCGCTGTTCCAGGCGCTGGTGATGTGGACGCCCGTCGTCGCGCTGGAGGACGAGTGGTGGCGGCTCGTCACGTCCGGGTTCCTGCACTACGGGCCCGCGCACCTGGCGCTCAACATGATCGCCCTGTACGTGCTGGGCCGTGACCTGGAACCGGTGTTCGGCCGGCTCCGGTTCACCGTCGTGTACTTCGTCTCGCTGCTCGGCGGCGGGGTCGCGGTGTACCTGTTCGGCTCGCTCTCCTCGGTCGTCGCGGGCGCCTCGGGCGCGGTGTACGGCCTGATGGGCGCGATGCTGGTGGCCGTGCTGCGGCTCAAGCTCAGCCCCGGGCCCGCGCTCGGCGTGATCGGCCTGAACGTGGTGCTCAGCTTCACGCTGCCGGGCATCTCGCTGCTCGGCCACCTCGGTGGCCTGGTGGTCGGCGCGGCGCTCACCGCCGGGCTGGTCTACGCGCCGGCGGCGAAGCGGGACACCTACCAGGCGGTCGTGGTCGCCGGTGCCGTCGTGCTGCTGGTCGTGCTGGCGGTCGTGCGGACCGGGCAGCTCGTCTGAGGCGCCCCACCGCCCCGGGCGGGGTCGGCCGCGCGCCGACCCCGCCCGGGGCGGTGGGGCCACCCGGCGGGGGTCACGGGCGCAGGGCGTGCAGGACGTCGGCGACGTCGCGCGGGTCCGTGCCGAGGTCCACGGTGGTGAACACGAACAGCTGCTCGTCCTCGCCGCGCTGCCAGTCCAGCTCCAGCGACGGGGTCTCGCGGCCGAGGCGGCGGGTGTGCACCAGGCGCACCTTCACCTCGTGCCACGGAAGGGTGTGGGCGCCGGTGAGGGTGCGGACGGTCAGGCCGTCGTCGTCCACCGTGAGCCGGGGCCGGACGTACGTGCCGTAACCGGCGACCGCCAGCAGCAGGAGCGTGGCCAGGCCGAGGAAGAGGCGGCTCGTCGCGGCCGAGCTGAGGACCGTGACCAGCAGCAACACGGCGGCCAGGCCCCAGGCGAGGCCGACCATGCCCGGCTGCGGGGACCAGGAACGGGGTGGGTTCACGCTTCCGAGTCTTCCGTAGTTGTGGACAACTGGAGCCCCGGACCGGCGCTTGTGCAATCAGGCGCAAAGTTGTCCACAGGAGTTGTCCCCATTGGGGATGACTTACAGCCGTGTTCTTCGGTGACCGATGGGTGAACGCGGTGAACGACAGGTGGACGCGGAACGGCCCGGACGTGGTGCACGTCCGGGCCGTCGGCCACGTGGCGTAGCGCTGGTCAGCGCCACTTCATGGTCATCAGCAGACCGACGATCATCAGCGCGAACCCGATGCCGAAGTTCCAGGACCCGAGGTCCATCATCACCGGCACCTTGTCGCCCGCGATGTAGTTGACCACCAGCCACGCCAGCCCCAGCAGCATGAAGCCGAGCATCACGGCGATGTAGACGGGGTGGGACGGCCCCGCTGCCTTGACCTTCACCGGGGTGCGGCGATCGGCAGGCGCCGTGTAGACGGCCTTCTTGCGGACCTTGGACTTGGGCATGCTGTCCTCGCCTGACGGGTGGATAGGTCTCCAGTGGCGCGGGTTCACGTCCACTGCTGGATGAACACGTTAACGTAACCAAGCAGGTCGCTAAAGCGGCGTGTAGTTCTGGAACGTTCGGCACGGGAGGTCTTCCGGTGAGCTACGACCCGCCTCCGCCGCAAGGCGGCCCGTCGGGCCGGTCGCCACGACCCACGCCCCGCCCGGACCAACCGCCCCGCGAGCCCTTCCCGCCGGGCGCTCCGCACGACCGCCCACCCACGCCACCAGGCGGTTTCGACCGCCCGCCCACGCCCGCGGCCGGTGTCGCGAGGCCCGGCACCCCACCCGCCGGCTTCCCCCACCCGGGCCGCCCCGGAGCCTTCGACCGCCCCCAGACCCCGCCCGCGGGCTTCGACCGACCGGCCCCGCAGGCCCAGGAGCGACCCCGAACCCCGCCGGGAGGATTCACTCGTCCGGGCCAATCGGATCGCCCTGCGGCCCCCCTGGCCCCGCCGGCCCCCGGCTTCGACCGGCCCGGGGGAGCGGGTGCGCCGGGCCGCCGGGCCCTGCCCGACGACGGTGTTCCCGGTGGGCCGGTGCCTGCTGGGCCGGTGCCCGGTCGTCGGGCGCTGCGCGAGGAGGGTGCCTCCGGTGACCTGAGCGCCCGGCTCGGTGTCCCGCCGCCGCCCGGTGCCCCGCCGCCGCCCGGTGCCCTGCCGCCGCCCGGTGCCCTGCCGCCGCCCGGCGCGGTGCCGAGCCCTGGCCCGCGCAGGCCCCGACCCGGCCCTGGGCAGCCCGGCCCTGGTCAGCCCGGGTTCGCGCAGCCCGGGTTCGCGCAGCCCGATCCGGCGCGCCAGGGCCCGGCGCAGCCCGGTCCGGTGCACGACGCCGACGCCACCCAGTACACGAACGCGTTCTCCGGCAGCCTGCCCCCCGCGCCCGCGCCTGGTCCCGTGCCTGGCCCCGGGCCCGCCCCCGGCGCACGCCGCCCCCCGCCGCGCCCCCGGCCGGTGGACCCGCCGACCGAGGTCATCGCGGCCGTCGAGGACGAGTACGACGACGACTACGACGACGAGTACTACGAGGACGACGACCACTACGACGGCTACGACGACGAGGACGCCGAGGCCGCCGACGACCGGCCGGCCCCGCCCCCCGAGAGCGCGGCCCGCAAGTCCGTCCGCGCGGTCGGCGAGCTGCTGATCACGGCGGGCCTGGTGATCCTGCTGTTCGTCGTCTACGAGGTCTACGTCACCGACCTCATCTCGGCCGGCAAGCAGGACGACGCCACCGTCGCGCTCGACGAGCAGTGGGGCGCCGACACGGTCGAGGCCGACCCGCAGCGGGAGGTCAAGTACGAGCTGCTGGACGGCCAGGCGTTCGCGAAGATGTACATCCCGGTCTTCGGCCCCGACTACAAGTTCTCGATCGTCGAGGGCACCACGGACAAGGACCTGGAGATCGGCCCCGGCCACTACAAGGGCACGGCGCTGCCCGGCGACCCCGGCAACTTCTCCGTCGCGGGCCACCGGGTCGGCAAGGGGGCCCCGTTCAACGACCTCGACCTGCTCGGCTCGTGCGACGCGATCGTGGTCGAGACGCAGGCGCAGTGGTTCGTCTACCGGGTGCTGCCGAAGGCCGACGAGGTGGCGGGCTGGGCCGAGCGCCAGTCGATCCCGAGGTGCGAGAAGGTCTCGCCGCTGGGCGCGCCGTACGACAAGACGGTCGGCCAGGAGATCGTGCTGCCCTCGCAGGGCGAGGTGATCAGCCCGGTGCCGTACTTCGCGGGCGAGGTCCCGGTCGCGCAGCAGGCGGCGCTGATGACCCTGACGACGTGCCACCCGCGGTTCTCGGACAAGCAGCGGCTGATCGTGCACGCGGTGCTGGCGATGAGCTACCCGAAGGCGCCCGGGTTCGTACCGGAAGAGATGAAGGAGAGCTGATGTACGGGTGGATCTGGCGGCACCTGCCGGGACCGCTGCCCGTGCGCGTCCTCGAAGCCCTGGTGCTGGTCGCGGGGGTGGTGGCGTTGCTGATGTTCGTGGTGTTCCCGTGGGCGGAGCCGAAGCTCCCGTTCAACAACGTCACCACCCCGCAGTAGGGCTCAGCCCCGGCTGACGGCCGTCATCTCGCCGCGGTCGACGACCTTGACCCGCTCGCGGCCGCGGGAGGTGCCGAGGGCGCGCTCGTGCGCGTCGAGCCTCAGCCAGCCCTCGTTGGTGGTGAACGGCACGCCGCGCTCCTCCAGGAACCGCACCACGGCCTCCGGGGACGGGGTGGGCGCGCCGGGCAGGGTGGGCGCGTCGGCGAGCAGGCTGGTCACGGTCTCCAGCGAGCAGCCCTTGGTGTGGCCGATGAGGCCGACGGGGCCGCGCTTGACCCAGCCGGTGACGTAGACGCCGGGCATCGCCTGCTCGTCCAGGTCGAGCACGCGGCCCGCCTGGTGCGGCACGGTGCCGGACGCGTGGTCGAACGGCAGGTCGGCCAGGTGCGTGGACAGGTAGCCGACGGCCCGGTACACGGCCTGCACGTCCCAGTCGGTGTGCTCGCCGGTGCCGCGCACGCCGCCGTCGCCGTCCAGCTCCATCCGCTCGGTGCGCAGGCCGACGACCGAGCCGTCCTCGCCGAGCACCTCCACCGGGGCCTGGAGGAAGTGCAGGTGCAGCCGCCGGGGGCGGGAGCCGGCGTCGCGGATCGCCCACTCCTGGAGGGTCTTCACGACCATCTCGACCTGCTTGTTGGACCGGATCGCGGCCATCGAGGCGGCGTCGAAGTCGATGCCCTCGGGGTGCACGACGACCTCGACGTTCGGCGAGTGGTCCAGCTCGCGCAGCTCCAGCGGGGTGAACTTGGCCTGCGCGGGACCGCGGCGGCCGAACACGTGGACGTCGGTGACGGGGTTCGCGGCGAGGCCCGCGTGGACGTTGTCGGGGATCTCGGTGGTGAGCAGCTCGTCGGCGGTCTTGGCGAGCACGCGGGCCACGTCGAGCGCGACGTTGCCGACGCCGAGGACGGCGACCTGCCGGGCGCGCAGCGGCCAGGTGCGCGGCACGTCGGGGTGCCCGTCGTACCAGGACACGAAGTCGGCGGCGCCGTACGAGCCGTCCAGGTCGATGCCCGGGATGTCGAGGGGGCGGTCCTTCTCGGCGCCGGTGGAGAAGACCACCGCGTCGTAGAACTGCCTCAGCTCGTCGAGCTTCACGTCGACGCCGTACTCGACGTTGCCGAAGAACCGCACCTCCGGCCGGTCCAGGATGCGCTGGAGGGCGTTGACGATGCCCTTGATGCGGGGGTGGTCCGGCGCGACGCCGTACCGGATCAGCCCGTACGGGGCGGGCACCTTGTCGAAGATGTCGATCTCGACGTCCGCGTCCGACTTGACCAGGCTGTCCGCCGCGTAGAGGCCGGCGGGACCGGCGCCGACCACGGCGACGCGCAGGGAACGGTTCATACCTCAAGATTAGGTGAGCCTAAGCTCACTTCTGGCGAGAGGTGCGTCACGGCTACGCTGGCGGGCATGCGCGTGCTCGTGGTCGACAACTACGACAGCTTCGTCTACAACCTCGTCCAGTACCTCGCCCAGCTCGGGGTCGAGTGCGTGGTCCGCCGCAATGACGAGGTGGACCCGGAGGAGGTCGGCGGGTTCGGCGGCGTCCTCGTCAGCCCCGGGCCCAGCACGCCGGACCGGGCGGGCCGGAGCATGGACGTGATCCGCCGCTGCGCGGACACCGGCGTGCCGGTCCTCGGCGTGTGCCTCGGCCACCAGGCCATCGGCGCGGTCTGGGGCGGCACGGTCGACCTCGCGCCGGAGCTGCTGCACGGCAAGACGAGCGTCGTGCACCACGACGGCGTCGGCGTGCTGGCCGGCGTGCCGAACCCCTTCACCGCCACCCGCTACCACTCGCTGACCGTGCTGCCGGACACGATCCCGGCCGGGTTCGAGGTCACCGCCCGCACGGAGACGGGCGTGGTCATGGCGATGCGGCACCGCGAGCTGCCGGTCGAGGGCGTCCAGTTCCACCCCGAGTCCGTGCTGACCGAGGGCGGCCACCGGATGCTCGCGAACTGGCTGCGCACCTGCGGCTTCGAGGTGCCCGAGGCGACCGTGGCGCGGTTGGAGAACGGGATGCGCCAACTCGCCGCCGCGGCCCACCAGGGCTGAGCCCACCGGCCCGCCACCCCCCGAGCACGCGGAACCCCTGAGCACGCGGAACCCCCTGAGCACGCGGAAGGCCCCCTGCCCCGGACCGGGGAGGGGGCCTTCCGCGCGTCCGCCTACCTCGACGTGGTCGTCGGTCCGCCGCCCACGCCCAGCTCGGCCAGGATCACGTTGATCCGCGCGGTCTTCGCCGCCGGCGTGTTCGGCTTGATCTCCTGGTCCACGATCTTGTCCCGCTGGCTGATGTCGGTGGTCGGCTCGCGGTCGCTGACCACGAGGTCGTTGCCCGTCCACCCGGCCTGGTTGAGCTTCGTCCGCGCCTGGTTCTCGGTCATCCCGCGCAGGTCGGGCATGATGAACTGGTTCTCCTTCGACACGCTCAGCGTGACGAGGATGCCCTTCTCCACGCGTCCCGGCGCCGGGTCCTGGGCGACGACCTCACCCTGGTTCTCGGCGCTGTCGACCTCCTTGACCTGCACCTTGAAGCCGTTGCCCTCCAGGGTGCGGCGCGCGTTCTCCGCGGTCTGCCCGGTCACGTCCGGCAGCTGCGCGGTGTCCGGCGCCTTGCCCAGGACCACGGTGATGGTGCTGCCCTTCGGCGCCCTCGTGCCGGGGGCGGGGGTCTGCTCCACGACCCTGCCGACCTGGCTCGCGTCGGCGACCTCGACGGTCTCGGTGCTCTGCTGGAAGCCCCACTGCTCGGCCTCCAGCTTCTTCTGCGCCTCCGTCGGGCTCAGGCCCGCGACGCTCGGCACCTCGACCTGGTCGGGGTTCGTGCCGACGAGCAGCTTCACCGGGCTCCGCTTGTCGACCTCGCGGTTGGCGGGCGGGTCGGTCTCCACGACCTTGCCGATCTGCTCGGCGGTGCACGCGACCGGGGCGCCCGGCTGGCACGGCACCACCTCGACCTGCGCGGTCAGGCCCACGTCCTGGAGCGCGGCGGTCGCGGCGGCCTGCGTCATGTCCACCACCGAGGGGACCTTGACCTTGTCGCTCGCCCCGGGCGTCTCCTCGCCCTCGCCGCCGCCGACCAGCGTGGCGGTGATCCAGGCGGCGAGCGCGATCACCGCGACGCACAGCGCGGCGACCACCGCGATCATGATCGTCTTCTTGCGCCGGGCGCGCCGCTCCGCCTCCTCCTCGGACAGCGGGTCGTACTCGTCCGGGTCGTCGCGCTGCCCCTGCGGCCGGTGCCGGCCACCGCCCCCGCCGCCGACCACCTCGGTGCGCGACGACGACGACTGGTTCAGCATCGCGGTGCGTTCCTCGGCCGTCATCACGGCGGGCGCCGACGGCCGCTGCCCGGACAGCACGCGCACCAGGTCGGCGCGCATCTCGGCGGCCGACTGGTAGCGGTTCGCGGGGCCCTTGGACATCGCCTTGAGCACGATCGCGTCCAGCGCGGGCGTCACCTTCGGGTTCAGCGACGACGGCGACTTGGGCTCCTCCCGCACGTGCTGGTAGGCCACCGCCACGGGCGAGTCGCCGGTGAACGGCGGCTCGCCGGTCAGCAGCTCGAACAGCACGCAGCCCGACGCGTACACGTCGGAGCGGCCGTCCACGGCCTCGCCGCGCGCCTGCTCCGGCGACAGGTACTGGGCGGTGCCGATGACCGCCGCGGTCTGGGTGACGGCCGCCTGCCCGTCGTGCACGGCGCGGGCGATGCCGAAGTCCATCACCTTCACCGCGCCGGACTTCGTGATCATCACGTTGGCGGGCTTCACGTCCCGGTGCACGATGCCGTGCCGGTGGCTGAAGTCCAGTGCCGCCGACACGTCCGCCATGACCTCCATGGCGCGCTTGCCGGACAGCGGGCCCTGCGTCTTGACGATGTCGCGCAGCGTGCGGCCGTCGACGAACTCCATGACGATGTAGGGCAGCGGGCCGTACTCGGTCTGCGTCTCGCCGGTGTCGTAGACCGCGACGATCGCGGGGTGGTTCAACGCCGCGGAGTTCTGCGCCTCCCGGCGGAACCGCTCCTGGAACTGGGCGTCCCGGGCGAGGTCAGCGCGCAGCACCTTGATGGCGACGTCGCGGCCGAGCCGGACGTCCCGGCCCTTGTGCACCTCCGACATACCGCCGTAGCCGAGCGTCTCACCCAGTTCGTAGCGGTTGGAGAGCAGTCGCGGAGTGCTCATCAGTGCTTCGTCCCGCTCCTCGTCAACGGTCTCACCCTCAAGCCTTGCCTTCGCGTGCCTGCCGCTCCGGTGCGTCCGTACCGTCTCGGCCTCAGGTCGGTACACAGGTCACCGTGACCCGCGAACCGATCGCGACCTCACCGGTCGGCGCCAGGTCCGACACCAGGCACCTCGCCTCGTCACCCGGCGCGCCCCCGTCCACGGAGTGCACCTCGGGCTCCAAGCCGTACCCGGACAGCCTCTTCGCCGCCTCGTCCACCGGCAGGTCGACGTAGTCCGACTTCGTGATCGTCACCTTCGGTTTTCCGGGGAGCCGATCGGTGGAGTCGTCCAGTGGTCGGGCGCTCGTCGTGCTCTGCCCGCTCGCGCCGCCGGGCACCTCGTCGTCGTCACCCAGGGCGCGCAGGGCGACCACGCCGAGCACCAGTAGGACGGCCACCAGCACAGCGACCATAACCCACAGGAGGGCGCGGTTGCGCCCCGGTGGGCCCGGGGCGGGCGGCAACGGACGGAAAGCGCCCGTGTGCGGAGTGTTCATCCCAGGTGGGACCGGTTGCATCCCCGGGCGGGAGCCCGGGTGGCTCACCGGCACCCCCGGGTGGGTGTGCTGCGGCGGGGCCATCTGCGGCGGCGTCATCGGCTGCCCGGCCAGGGGCTGCCCGGTCATCGGCTGCTGCGGCGGCGTCATCGGCTGCCCCAACTGCTGGCCCAGCTGCTGCTGCTGGCCGGTCGGCGACTGGCCCGCCTGCTGCCCCAGCTGCTGGGCGCCGACCACCATCGCGAACCCGGACGGCGCGGGCAGCGGCTGGCCCGCCCGCACCGCGCCCACCGCCAGCGCGAACTCGCCGCCGTTGCGGTACCGCTGCCGCGGGTCCTTCACCAGCGTCGCCTCGATCAGCGCGCGCGGACCCGGCGGCACGTCCGGCGGCAGCGGCGGCGCGATGTCGCGGATGTGCATCATCGCGACCGTCACCGCGTTCTCCGACAGGAACGGCCGGTGCCCGGTCAGGCACTCGTACCCGCACACGGCCAGCGCGTACACGTCCGACGCCGGTTCCGCCGCGTGCCCCAGGGCCTGCTCGGGCGCGATGTAGTGGGCGGTGCCCATCACCATGCCGCTGTGCGTCACCGGTGCCGCGTCAGCCGCCTTCGCGATGCCGAAGTCGGTGATCTTCACCTTGCCCGCGGGCGTCACCAGGATGTTGCCCGGCTTCACGTCCCGGTGCACGAGGCCCCGCTCGTGCGCGGCCTGGAGCGCGTTGCCCGCCTGCTCCAGCACGTCGAGCGTGCGGTCCGCGTTGAGCCTGCCGCGGGCGATGATCGCCGCCAGCGGCTCGCCCTCGACCAGCTCCATCACCAGGTACGCGGTGTCCTCCGGCCCGTCCGGCACCGACGCGGTCTCGCCGTAGTCGTGCACCGCGGCGATGCCCGGGTGGTTCAGCGACGCCGTGGTGCGCGCCTCGATGCGGAACCGGTTGAGGAACTCGGCGTCCCCCGACAGCTCCGCCTTGAGCACCTTCACCGCGACCCGGCGGTCCAGCCGGGTGTCGTCGGCCTCCCAGACCTCGCCCATGCCGCCGACGGCGATCCGCTTGCCCAGGCGGTACCGCTCGGCGAGCAACTGGCCGGAGGTCAGCATCAGCGTCCCCCGAGGTAGGCGCCGATGACCGCGCGCCCGATCGGCGCGGCCACCCGCCCGCCGGTGGCCGCCAGGCCCTGCTGGCCGCCGTTCTCCACGATGACCGCGATCGCGATCTCCGGGTTCTCGGCGGGCGCGAACCCGACGTACCAGGCGTGGGGCTTGGTGGCCCGCACGTTCTCGCCGTGCTCGGCGGTGCCGGTCTTGGACGCGATCTGCACGCCGGACAGCTTGCCGCCGCCCGACGTGTTGTTCTCCGAGGCGACCATCATGTCGCGCAGCGCGGCGGCCTGCTCCGGCTCCATCGCCTCGTCGACCTCGTCCGGGCCGGTCTCGCTGATCGCCTCGAAGTCGGCGGCCAGGACCTTCTGCACGAGGTGCGGCTGCATCCGCGTGCCGCCGTTGGCGATGGTCGCCGCCATCACGGCGTTGGCCAGCGGCGTGACCCGGACGTCCTTCTGGCCGATGCCCGTCTGGTAGACCGACGGCTTGTCCGACATCTCGCCCAGGCCGGACGGCTCCACCGGCAGCGGGATCTCCAGGTCCTGCTCGCCGATGCCGAACTTCGCCGCCTGCGCGCGCAGCTTGTCCGGGCCCAGCTCGTTGGCCAGCACCGCGAACGCCGTGTTGCACGACTTCGCCAGCGCCTCCTGCAACGTGGCCGTGACGCCGTTGCCGCAGATCGTGTCGTTGAAGTTCGGCAGCGGCGTGTTCGTGCCGGGCAGCGTGATCGACGGGCGGCCGTCGACCTCGCTCTCCTTCGTCCTGCCCTCGGCGAGCGCCGCCGCCGCCACGACCAGCTTGAACGTCGAGCCGGGCGGGTAGATCTGGCGCACCGCGCGGTTGAGCATCGGCTCGGACTCGTCGCCGTTGAGCCGCAGCCACGCCTCTTCCTGCACGTCCCCGTCGTGACTGGCCAGCTCGTTCGGGTCGTACGACGGGGTGCTGGCCATCGCCAGGATCTCGCCCGTCTGCGGCTTGATCGCCACCACCGTGCCGGTCAGGCCCTGGCTGGAGAGCTGGTCGAACGCCGCCTGCTGGAGCTTCGCGTCGATGGTCAGCTGGATGTTGCCGCCCTTGGGGTCGCGGCCCGTGATCAGGTCCGACAGGCGGCGCGCGAACAGCCGGTCATCCGACCCGTTGAGCAGGTCGTCCTCGGCGCGCTCCAGGCCGCCGGTGCCGTAGATCAGCGAGAAGTAGCCGGTGACCGGCGCGTACACCGGCCCGTTGGCGTACGTCCGCAGGTACTCCAGGCGGTCGTCGGTCCGCTGCACGGCGGCCAGCGGCGTGCCGTCCGAGGCGATGATCTGACCGCGTTCCCGGGAGTACTGGTCCAGGATCACCCGCGAGTTCAACGGGTTCTTGCGGTAGTCGTCGGCCTTGATGACCTGCACGTACGTGGCGTTGCCCAGCAGCAGGAGGAACATCGCCATCATGGCGAGGCCGACCCGGCGGAGCGGTGTGTTCATTTGGGACGCTCCACCATGACAGTGAACTGGTCGGCGATGGCCGGCTGCTGCGGCCTCGGCTTCGGCGTGGTCTTCGGCGCGCGCGCGGCGTCCGAGATGCGCAGCAGCAGCGCCACCAGGATGTAGTTCGCCAGCAGCGACGAGCCGCCCTTGGACAGGAACGGCGCCGTGATGCCGGTCATCGGGATCAGCTTCGTCACGCCGCCGACGATGATGAAGATCTGGAACGCCACGGCGAACGCGAGGCCGCCGCCGAGCAGCTTGCCGAACGTGTCCCGCACGGACAGCGCTGTCCGCAGGCCGCGCAGCGCCAGCACGGTGTAGATCAGCAGCACCGCGGACAGGCCGACGAAGCCCAGCTCCTCGCCGATCACGGCGGTGATGAAGTCGGTGTTCGCCTCCGGGATCTCGTCCGGCCGCCCGCCGCCCAGGCCAGCGCCGAACAGGCCGCCGGTGCCCAGGCCGAACAGGGACTGGAGGATCTGGTGGCCCTTGCCGTACGGGTCGGCGAACGGGTCCAGCCAGTTGTCCACGCGGACCTGCACGTGGCCGAACAGCTTCCACGCCACGAACGCGCCCACGCAGAACATGACCACGCCCAGCACGACCCACGCGGCGCGCTCGGTCGCCACGTACAGCAGCACCAGCACGATGCCGAAGAACAGCAGCGACGAGCCCAGGTCCTTCTGGAGCACCATGATGCTCACGCCGACCATCCAGGCGGCGATCAGCGGACCCAGGTCGCGCGCCCGCGGCAGGTCCAGGCCCAGCACCCGGCGGCCCGCGATCGTGAACAGGTCCCGCTTCGACACCAGGAACGCGGCGAAGAAGACCATCAGCAGGATCTTCGCGAACTCACCCGGCTGGATGGAGAACGCGCCGAAGCTCAGCCAGATCTTCGCGCCGTTGATCTCGGGCGCGATGGCGCTCGGCAGCACACCGGGCAGCACCAGGGCCACCAGGCCGAGGAAGCCGAACGTGTACCCGTAGCGGGCCAGCGTGCGGTGGTCGGACAGCACCTTGAGCGCGGCGCAGAACAGCACGACCGCGATGGCCGTCCACAGCACCTGCTTGCCCGCCGCCGGGTCCCACAGGTCGCCGTTCGGCATCTTGACGTCCGCCATGGCCAGGTCGATCCGGTGGATCATGACCAGGCCGAGGCCGTTGAGCAGCGCGACGCAGGGCAGGATCACCGGGTCCGCGTACGGCGCCCACCGGCGCACCGCGAGGTGCGCGGCGGTCAGCAGGCCCAGGTAGGCGAGGCCGAGCCACACGATGCGCATGGTCAGCTCCTTCTCCTGGTTCGCTTCGACCAGGATCAGGGCGCCGGTGACGAGCACGGTGGCGAACCCGAGCATGAAGAGTTCGGTGCCCCGTCTCGTGGGCGGCTTCAGACCAGGCGACGTGCTGCTCGCCGCCGCGAGCGGTGTGCCCTCCGCGCCGGGGACGGGCGAACCCATGCGACTACTGACCCCTTCGGCAGTCCGTGCCCGGCTTCTGCACGGGCGTGGTGAGGGGAGTCCCCTCCGGAGTGGTGGACGTGGTGGTCTCGGTCGTGGTCGCCCCCGCCGGGGGCACCTCGGCCGTCGTGGTGGCGCCCGTGCCCGTGGTGGTGGGCGGCGCGGCGGTGGTCGACGTCGTCGTGCCGGTCTGGCCCGACGAGCAGAACGGCAGCGTCTGCTCGGTGCGCAGCCGGCGGATCGCCTCGCGCGCGCCCTCGATGCCGTCCACGTCGGTGATGCCGTTGCGCACCACGTCCCGGGTGGCGACCTTCAGGTCGTCCACGCGGATCGGCTCGCACGCCTGCGCGCCGGGCGGGCACGAGCCCTCGACCCGGGAGTGCAGGGCGAAGCCGAACACGCTGCCCGTGACGCCGCGGAACACCGACACCTCGCCGGTGTCGCCCACGCCCACGTAGTACTGGCGCAGCACGTACCAGCGCGTGCCGAGACCCGCCGCGGCCAGCAGCAGGAACACGAACAGGACCAGCGCGAACGCCTTGATCCGGTTACCGCGCCGCCGCCGGGGGTCCGGCGGCGGTTGCACGGGGTCGACCCGCGGGGGAGCGGGCCTCGGCCCGGTCATCGAGCTCGCCCGGGAGGCGGGCGAGTCGGGTGGCGGCGGGTCCTCGCTGCCGTCGCCGGCCGCGCCGCCCACTATCGGGGCGTCGTCGCCGAAGTCGACGTCGACCACGTCCGCGACGACCACCGTGACGTTGTCCGGGCCACCGCCCTTGAGGGCCAGCTCGATCATCCGGTCCGCGCACGCCTGCGGGTCCGGGATGCGGATGGCCTCCTCCAGCGTCTCCATGGTGACGACGCCGGACAGGCCGTCCGAGCACAGCAGGTAGCGGTCGCCCGGCCGGGCCTCCCGCACCATCAGCCTCGGCTCCACCTCGTGGCCGGTCAGCGCGCGCAGCAGCAGCGAGCGCTGCGGGTGCGTGGCCGCCTCCTCCTCGGTGATCCGGCCCTCGTCGATCAACGACTGCACGAACGTGTCGTCGTGCGTGATCTGCGTGAAGGTGCCGTTGCGCATCATGTAGGCGCGCGAGTCGCCGATGTGCACCATGCCCAGCCGGTTGCCCGCGAACAGCACGGCGGTGAGCGTGGTGCCCATGCCGTCCAGGTCGGGGTCGCTCTGCACGAGCTCGGAGATCGCGCCGTTGCCGGCGATCACCGCGTCGCGGAGCTGGCCGAGCAGGTCGTCGCCGGGCTCGTCGTCGTCGAGCGGGGCCAGGGCGGCGATGACCACCTTGCTGGCGACCTCGCCCGCGGCGTGGCCGCCCATGCCGTCGGCGAGCGCGAGCAGGCGGGGGCCCGCGTACACGGAGTCCTGGTTGTTGGAGCGCACCAGGCCGCGGTCGCTGCGGGCCGCGTATCGAAGGACGAGGGTCATGAGCGCAGCTCGATCACCGTTTTGCCGATTCGGATCGGGGAGCCGAGCGGGACCCGGAGTGGGGCCGTGACCTTCGCCCGGTCGAGGTATGTGCCGTTCGTGGAGCCCAGGTCCTCCACGTACCAGTCGGTGCCGCGCATCGACAGGCGCGCGTGCCGGGTCGACGCGAAGTCGTCGTCCAGCACGAGCGTGGAGTCGTCGGCGCGGCCGATCAGGATCGGCCGCCCGTCCAGGGAGATGCGGGTGCCCGCCAGCGCGCCGTGGGTGACGACGAGCTGCCGGGCAGCCTTGTTGCCGCGGACGTCTTTCTTGACGGCGCTCCTGCCGAACTTCGGCGTCGGGACGCGCAGCCCCGACGCCGCGTACAGGTCGGAGCGGACCACACGAAGGGCAGCCAACACGAACAACCAGAGCAGGATGAGGAAACCCGCTCTGGTCAGCTGCATCACCAGCTCTGGCACCGGTTGTAACCGCTCCTGACTTGAGTGCCGTCACGCCACGCCGACTCGACCACCCACAACACCGACCCGGGTCAGCCCGCGGTGCGGAAGACCAGCGACGAGTGCCCGATGCGGACGACGTCGCCTTCCGCGAGCTGCCAAGTCTGCACTGGTGTGCCGTTCACCGTGGTGCCGTTTGTCGAACCGAGATCAGCGAGCATCGCACTGTGCCCGTCCCAGGTGATCTCCAGGTGCCTCCTGGAGACGCCGGTGTCCGGGAGCCGGAAGTCGGCCTCCTGGCCGCGGCCGACCACGTTGCCGCCCTGCTTGAGGTTGTAGGTGCGGTTGGAGCCGTCGTCCAGGTGCAGGGTGGCGGTCAGCTGGCGCGGGCCCGACTGGACCGCCGGCGGGGCGTAGCCCTGCGACGGGTCGGCGTAGCCGGGCTGCTGGCCGTAGCCCTGGTCGTAGCCCTGCTGGCCGTAGCCGGGCTGCTGGGCGTAGCCCTGGTCGTAGCCCTGCTGCTGCTGGCCGTAACCCTGGTCGTAGCCCTGCTGGCCGTAGCCCTGGTCGTACCCGGGCTGCTGCTGCCCGTAGCCCTGGTCGTACCCGGGCTGCTGGCCGTAGCCCGGGTCGTAGCCGGGCTGGCCGTAGCCGGGCTGCTGCTGGCCGTAACCCTGGTCGTAGCCGGGTTGCTGCCCGTAGCCCTGCTGCTGCTGGTCGTAGCCGGGCTGCTGCTGGGCGTAACCCTGGTCGTAGCCCTGCTGCTGGCCGTAGCCGCCCTGGGCGTAGGGGTCGTAGCCGGGCTGGCCCTGTCCTTGTCCGTAGCCGGGAGGCTGGCTCATGGAAGCGTCTCCAGAAGTGCGAGGTGGTGCTGACCGTCGGCTGGCAACTTTCACGTCGGGGTCGACGGACGAGCTGGTTCGGAACTGTCCCGTGTGCAGCGCGTCGGAGCGCTCCAGGGAGACTACGACGTCACCATAGGTGTCCCATCCGCTCTCCTCGAGGTGCTCCCGGACGGAGTCCCCCAGGAGTTGCGTGATGCGTAGTTCATCCTGGCCGTCCCCGGCAAGCCGATCGTGGTCCTGCGGGCCCAGCAGGACCTTGAAGTGGTTCGGGGCGAGCAACCGGCCACCCGCCAACTCGCGGATGTTGCCCTCCGCCTCCCGCTGGAGCGCCTGCGCGACCTCCTGCGGGACGACGTTGCCGCCGAACACCCTGGCGAAGGTGTTGCCGACGATGCCTTCGAGACGGCGCTCGAAGCGCTGTACGAGGCCCACGGCAACCCTCCGACTCGGTCGACTTCTGCTACCGATCGTATCCGGGGCGACGTGCCGGTACACGGGCCAATTGGTAACCCGGCCGGGGGCCGTGCTAGTGTTCTCCACGTCGCTCCGGGCGAGTGGCGGAATGGCAGACGCGCACGGTTCAGGTCCGTGTGTCCGAAAGGACGTGGGGGTTCAACTCCCCCCTCGCCCACCATACGGGGAAGTCCCACCCACTGCATGTGGGTGGGACTTCCCCGTTTTTTCGCGCGCACCTTCCGGTGATCTTTTCTGCCCACCGTGATCACGTGATCTCAGTCACCCGACCGGGTGCCGCCGTTCGTGGCGGCACCGCGGACGGTCGGTCGTTCTGGTGCGGCGAGCGGTCGCCGATGCGGTCTCCGGTCCGGGTCCGGGGCCCTCCCGGCGGGGTATTCCAGGCGGGGCGGGCACACCCTGAGCACGACTTCGGGGCCACCCCGACGACCGGGGTCACCCAGACGGCAGCACCGCCGGACCGAAGTCGTCCGCCGGGCGTTCGACCGGTTACCGACCGCTCGACGCCGTCGATCGCAGGAGCGGCTCCGAGGCGGTTGGCACCTGGTACGCCTTATCCAGAGCACGAGTCGAAACGCGGCGGACGCACCGCCGTGGTTTGCCGAGGAGGCCCTGGCGTGAGCAGCACACCAGCACGGATCGCGGACACCGACGACACCAGGGCGCTGTCGGCGACCGCGATCCCCGTTCCCGAACTGCCCGGTTCCGCGGAGGAACTGGCCGCCGCGGCGGCGGTCCGCCTCGGCTGGCACGGCGTGGTGCTGCCCGAGATGGTGCTGATGGGCCGGCGGGTGGTCGTGGTCGCGGAGCTCCTGGCCGACGCGCACGCCGAGCGGCTGTGCCTGGGCGCGGCCCCCGAGCCGGACCGCACGACGGTGTCCACGTGGGTGTGGCCGGAGATGGACGGCCGGGTGCCGCCCACCGCGGTGCGGATCGTCGGCGTGCTGGCCGTCGCCCGCCACTGGCGGACCGCGCTGGCCTCCGCGGTGCCGTTCGCCCGCTTCGGCAACGCCGCCGCCGTGCTGCCGTCCTCGGTGGCGTTCACGCACGACTACCTGGCCAACTGCCTGCCCCGGGTCCGCCGCTACGGCGTCTCGGTGCTGCTGGCCGACGACGAGCTGAACCTGACCACGGACGTGGCCGGCCGCAACGAGACCGTGCCGGTCGAGGACACCGCCACCACCCGTTGGGTGAATGAACTGGTCTACGAGCGGGTGCTGGCCACCGCGTCCTGATCTACCGTCGCGGTATGCGTCTGGTGATCGCGGGTGGGCACGGCAAGATCGCGTTGCTGGTGGAGCGGCTGGTGGCCGCGCGGGGCGACGGCGCCACGGCGCTGGTGCGCAACCCGGACCACTTCGCGGACGTCGAGGACGCGGGCGCGGTGCCCGTGCACTGCGACCTGGAGGCGGCGGACGCCGCTTCGGTCGCGGAGCACCTTGCCGGCGCGGACGCGGCGCTGTTCGCCGCGGGAGCCGGCGCGGGCAGCGGGACGGCGCGCAAGGACACCGTCGACCGGGGTGCGTCGGCCCTGTTCGCGCAGGCCGCGCAGCTGGCCGGGGTGCGGCGGTTCGTGCAGGTCAGCAGCACCGGCATCGGCCGGACCACGGGTGACGAGGCGTTCGACGCCTACCTGCGCGCCAAGGGCGCGGCGGAGGAGGACCTGCGCGAGCGGGACCTGGACTGGACGATCCTGCGGCCGGGCCGGCTGACCGACGACGAGCCGACCGGCCTCGTGGAGGTCGTGGAGGCCCCCGCGACGGTGCGGGGTTCCGTACCGCGCGGCGACGTGGCGGCGGTCGTGCTGGCCCTGCTGGACCGGCCGGGCACGGTCCGCCGGACCTACGAGCTGATCTCCGGTGACACCCCGGTCGCCGAGGCGTTCTGAGCCGGTCCCGGCTCGCCCCAGCCGGCTTTCCCGAGCACGCGGTCGAGGTGGTCGTTGGCGAACTTGCCGGCCGGGTCGACCTCGTCGCGGACCCGGAGGAAGTCGTCGAAGCGCGGGTAGCGGTCGCGCAGGTCGGTCGCGGTGAGGCTGTGCAGCTTGCCCCAGTGCGGCCGACCGCCGACCGCGCCCGCGATCCGCTCGAACGCGTCGAAGTACCGCCTGTGCGGCATCCCGAGGTACTGGTGCACGGCGACGTAGGCGGTGTCGCGGCCGTGGGCGGTGGACAGCCAGATGTCGTCGCCCCGCGCGACCCGCACCTCCACGGGCACGATCACGCCGTGGTCGAGCCGGTCGACCGCGGTCCGCAGCTCGCGCAGCACGTCGTGCAGCGCGGCCCGGGGCACGGCGTACTCGGTCTCCACGAACCTGACCCGGCGGGGCGTGGTGAACACGCGGTGGGACGCGTCGCGGTAGACGCGTTCGGAGACCAGCGACCCGCACACCCGGTTGAGCGCCCTGGTGGTGCCCGGCACGGCCCTGGCCAGCCGGCAGACCAGGCCGAACGCGCCGTTCTCCATCACCTCGTACTCGTAGAACCGGCGCGCCGCGGACAGCGGAGCGGCCGGTTCGTCGACCCGGTTGTTGCGCTTGAGGATCACCCGGTCGGAGTGCGGGAACCAGTGGAACTCCACGTGGTCCTCGACGGCGGTGAGGTGGTCGAACTCCTCCAGCACGGCGTCGAGCCGGCCGGGCGCCTCGCGGGCGTGCAGCACGAACGCGGGCACGCACCGCAGGGTGACGGTGCTGATCACGCCGAGCGCGCCGAGGCCGATCCGGGCCGCCTGGAACAGGTCGGGCCGCTCCTCCGCCGAGCAGCGGACGACCGAGCCGTCGGCGAGCACCAGCTCCAGCGCCTCGACCTGGGTGGCCAGGCCGCCCAGCCGCGCGCCGGTGCCGTGGGTGCCGGTGGAGACGGCGCCGGCGACGGTCTGCGCGTCGATGTCGCCGAGGTTGGCCAGGGCCAGGCCGAGCACGTCGAGCAGGGCGTTGAGCTGGCGCAGCGTCGTGCCGGAGCGGACCGTGACGAGGGTGTCGTCGACGTCGACGACACCGGTCCAGGCGTCGAGGTCGATCGCGGTGCCGGGGGCGACGGCGATGGGCGTGAACGAGTGCCCGCTGCCGCGCGGGCGCACGGCGGAGGAGCCGACGACGGCCGCAACCAGCTCGTCGACGCTCGCCGGGTGCTCCACCCGGTGCGGGTTCGCGGACGCGGTGCGCGCCCAGTTCGTCCACGAGGACCCCATGCCCACCTCCGGTGTGACGCGTTCCACGCACCGTAGGTGAAAGGAATTCACCTTTCAAGTACGGTGAGGACCATGCAGCCCCGCACGCGCCTCGACGCCGCGACGAAGGAGTTCGACCCTCCGTTCGCGATCGTCGACCTGGACGCCTTCGACGGCAACGCGGACGACCTCGTCCGCCGCGCCGGGGGGCGCCCGATCCGGGTGGCCAGCAAGTCCGTGCGGGTCCGCGCGCTGCTGGAGCGCGTCCTCGCCCGGCCCGGGTACGCCGGGGTCATGTGCTACTCGCTGGCCGAGGCGCTGTGGCTGTCCTCCGTCGACCTGTCCGAGGACCTGCTGGTCGCGTACCCGACCGTCGACCACGGCGCGCTGCGGGCGCTGGCCGCCGACGAGGTCGCGCGCCGCCGCGTCACGATCGTGGTCGACTCGACCGACCACCTCGACCTGGTGCGCGCGGCGCTGGGGGAGGACCACCCCGAGATCCGGGTGTGCCTGGAGCTGGACGTGTCGTGGCGACCGCTGCCCGGCCTGCACGTCGGGCCGCGCCGCTCCCCGGTGCACACCCCGCGCCAGGCCCGCGCCCTCGCCGAGGCGATCGTCCGCCGGCCGGGGTTCCGGCTGGTCGGCGTGATGGCGTACGAGGGGCAGATCGCGGGCCTGGGCGACCAGCCGCCCGGCAGGCCGCTGCGCGGCGCGGTGCTGCGCTGGATGCAGAAGCGCTCGGCCGCCGAGCTGGTCGAACGCCGCTCCGCCGCCGTGCACGCCGTGCGGCGGGTCGCCGAGCTGGAGTTCGTCAACGGCGGCGGCACCGGCAGCCTGGAGGTCACCGGCGCCGACCCGTCCGTCACCGAGCTGGCCGCGGGGTCCGGCCTCGTCGGGCCCACCCTGTTCGACGGCTACCGCGGCTTCCGGCCCCGGCCCGCCGTGCTGTTCGCGCTGCCCGTCGTGCGCCGGCCCGCGCGCGACGTGGCCACGCTGTTCGCCGGCGGCTACATCGCCTCCGGCACCGCGACCCCCGACCGCCGGCCCTCGCCGTACCTGCCCGCGGGCCTGGAGCTGCTGCCGCTGGAGGGCGCGGGCGAGGTGCAGACGCCCGTCGCCGGGCGGGCCGCCGACTCGTTGCGCCTGGGCGACCGGGTGTGGCTGCGGCACGCCAAGGCCGGGGAGCTCGCCGAGCGGTTCACGCACTACCACGTGGTGCGCGGCGACGTCGTGGAGCGGACCGTGCCGACGTACCGCGGCGAGGGCCGGTCGTTCGGTTAGGGCGGGTCAGTCGGGCAGCCGGGTGGACAGGTAGCCCCGGACCATCGCCTTGGCCTCGTCCAGGATCTTCTGGTCGCCCGCGGCGTCGCGGCGGAACGCGAGGTTGAGCACGCCGTCGGCCGCCTCCACCGCGATGGATATCGGCAGCTGGATGTCGTCGAGCGGGATGTCGAACTTCTCCGCGATCATCTCCGAGATCCGGTCGGAGATGACCGTGTTGTTGTCGCGCCGGTCGTCGAGTAGGCGCAGGTCGACGACGTCGCCGAAGTGCAGCTTCGAGAACGCGGGCACCTCGCGGTGCATCGAGACGTAGACGTCGAAGATCGTGTCGACCGCGTCCCACCAGTGCTCCAGCGCCGTGGACGTGAAGCGGCCGTCCACGGTCTGGATGAACTTCTCCAGGTTGCGCAGGGTCAGCGCCTGCACCACGGCCCGCTTGTCCGGGAAGAACTGGTAGAGCGACCCGACCGCCACGCCCGCCCGTTCGGCGATGAGCGTGGTGGTGACCCCGTCGTAGCCGACCTCCTCGATGAGCTGGGCGCAGGCTTCGAGCATCCGCTCGACGCGCTTGGCGCTGCGCTGCTGCACCGGCTGCCGGCGCAGTGGGGTCGTACTGGTCACGGTGACTCCTGCGGCGATGGACTGCGGGATTCCATAGTGCCCGGTCGCGGCCGTCCCCACTTCACTTCACCGCGCAACACGCCTACGATCCGAATCACTTTCATGTTCTGGGAGGCGCCCGTGACCCTGCCCGACCACTTCCTCTGGGGCGTCTCCACCTCGGCCTTCCAGATCGAGGGCGCCTTCACGGCGGCCGGCCGGCAGCCCTCCTCGTGGGACGACTTTCCCGCGTTCGGGGGACACGACGCCTCCGTCGCCTGCGACCACTACCACCGCTACCGCGAGGACGTCGCCCTCGTGCGGGACCTCGGCGTCGGCGCCTACCGGTTCTCCGTCTCGTGGCCGCGCGTGCTCGCCGGCGACCTCGCGTTCTACGACCGGCTCGTCGACGAGCTGCTCGACGCCGGCATCGCGCCCGTCGCGACGCTGTACCACTGGGACACCCCGCGCGCGGTCGAGGACGCCGGCGGCTGGCTGGAGCGCGACACCGCCCACCGCTTCGCCGACCACGCCGCGCGGGTCGCCGACCACCTCGCCGACCGCGTCGCGCTGTGGGTGCCGGTCAACGAACCCGCCATGGTCACCCTCCTGGGCTACGCCACCGGGCAGCACGCGCCCGGCAAGGCGCTGCTGTTCGACGCCCTGCCCACCGCCCACCACCTCAACCTCGGCCACGGCCTCGCCGTCCAGGCGCTCCGCGCGGCCGGCGCCCGCGCCGTCGGCACCGCCAACAACCACACCCCCGCGCAGCCGGCGTCCCCGGCGGACGCCGACGCCGACGCCGCCTCCGCGTACTCCGACCTGCACAACTGGCTCTACGCCGACCCCGTGCTGGCCGGCCGCTACCCCGACTCCCTGGCCGACCGGCTGCCCGTGCGCGACGGCGACCTGGACGTCATCTCCGCCCCGCTCGACTTCTACGGCGTCAACTACTACAACCCGACCCGGCTGCGCGCCCCGTCCGGGGAGAACCCGCTGCCCTTCGAGCTGGTCGACATCGACGAGCACCCCAGGACCGGGTTCGGCTGGCCCGTCGTCCCCTCGGGGCTGACCGGGATGATCTCCCAGCTGAGGGACCGCTTCGTCGACCTGCCGCCCGTCTACGTGACGGAGAACGGGTGCAGCTACCCCCACGCCACCGAGGACACCGACCGCATCGCCTACCTCGACGCGCACGTCGACGCCGCCCTCGCCGCCGGCGTCCGCGGCTACTTCGTGTGGTCGCTGCTCGACAACTTCGAGTGGGACTCGGGCTACTCGCAGCGCTTCGGCCTCGTCCACGTCGACTACGGGACCCAGCGGCGCACGCCCCGCGCGTCCTACCGCTGGTACCGCGACCGGATCGCCCGGACCACCTCGTGAAGCCCGTCCCCGTCGACGCCCTCGCCGAACCCGTCGTCCCCGTCCGCCGGTCGTGGACCGCGCTGCTGTTCCTGGCCAACCTCGGCCTGTGGCTCGCGATCTACGCGCCCGTCCAGGTGCTGCTGCCCCGCCAGGCCGAACTGCTCGACGCCACCGCCAAGGAAGCCGTGTTCGGCCTGGTCATGGGCGTCGGGGCGCTCGCGGCGCTGATCGCCAACCCGCTCATCGGGCTGGCGTCGGACCGCACCACGTCCCGCTTCGGCAGGCGCCACCCGTGGACCCTCGCGGGCGCGCTCCTCGGCGCGGCCGGCCTCGTCGTCCTCGCGACGGCCGGTTCGGTGGCCGCCGTCGTCGTCGGCTGGTGCCTCGTCCAGGCCGGGCTCAACGGGATGCTCGCGTCCCTCACCTCCGCCGTGCCCGACCGCGTGCCGGTGCGGCAGCGCGCCAAGGTCGGCGGCCTCGTCGGCATCTCCCAGATGCTCGGCACGGTCCTCGGCGCGGTCGTCGTCACCGTCCTCGTCACCGGGCTCACCGCCGGCTACCTGGCGTGCGCGCTCGTCGTCGTCCTCGGCGCGCTCGCCTTCGTCGCGACCACCCCCGACGCCCGCCTGCCGAAGACCGCCCGCCCCGCCCTGCGCGTCCGCGAGCTGTGGGTCTCCCCGCGCCGCCACCCCGACTTCGCGTGGGCCTGGGCCGCCCACTTCACGATCAACCTGGGCAACGCCTTCGGCACCCTCTACCTGCTCTACTTCCTCGGGGACGTCGTCCACCACCCGTCCCCCGAAGACGGCCTCCTGGTCCTGATGCTGCTCTACGGCGCCGCCCTCGCGGCCGGGGCGCTCGTCGTCGGCGCCCACTCCGACCGCACCGGCCGCCGCCGCCCGTACGTCCTGCTGTCCGCCGTCGTCATGGCCTTCGCCGCCCTCCTCCTGGCCGCCTGGCCCACCTGGGCGTCCGCGCTGGTCGCCGCACCCCTCCTCGGCGTCGGCTTCGGCGCGTACTGGGCCGTGGCGCTGGCCCTGCTCACCCAGGTCCTCCCGGCCGCCGCCGACCGCGCCAAGGACCTCGGCGTGCTGAACGTCGCCAACTCCCTGCCCCAGGTCGTCGCCCCGTTCCTGACGACCGGCATCCTCACCTCACTGGGCGGCTACCGGGGCCTGTTCGCCACGTCCGCGGTGGCCACCCTGTGCGCCGCAGCCTGCATCGCCAGGGTCCGCTCGGTCCCGTGAAGCACCATCGGAGTCGTCGTTGAGACTGCAGGACAAGATCGTCGTGGTGACCGGCGCGTCCCAGGGCATCGGTGCCGCCACCGCCCGCGACCTCGCGTCACGGGGCGCGGTGGTGGTGCTGGTCGCCCGTGACGCGGCAGCACTGGACGAGCACGTGACCGCGATCGGGCGAGCCGGCGGGCGGGCCACCGCCGTGCCCGCGGACCTGGCGGACCCGGCGCAGGTGACCGCCCTGGCGGCCCGCGTGCGGGACCGGTTCGGGGCGCCCGACGTCCTCGTCAACAACGCCGGCGCCGGCCGCTGGCTGTTCCTGGACGAGACGCCGGTCGACGAGCTGACCGCCATGATCGCCCTGCCGTTCACCGCGGCGCTGCACGTGACCAGGGCGTTCCTGCCGGGCATGAGGGCCAGGCCGCAGGCGAGGGTCGTCGTGGTCAACTCCCCGGTCTCCCGCCTGCCGATCCCCGGCGCCACCGCCTACGCCGCCTCCCGCTACGCCCTGCGCGGCCTGGTGGCGGCCCTGCGCCTGGACCTGCGGGGGACCGGCGTGGGCGTGACCGAGGTGATCCCGGGCAAGGTCAGCAGCCGGTACTTCGCCAACAACCCGGGTGCGGAGGAGCGGATCCCCGCCATCGCGCGCCTGATCCCCACGGTGAGCCCGGAGCAGGTGGCGGTGAGGATCGCTCGGGCGGTGGAGCACGACCACCGGACAGCCGTCTTCCCGTGGCAGCTGAGGGCCTTCGACGTGCTGGGGCGCCTCGCGCCGGGGTTGACCGGCTACCTGACCTGGAGAACCGGCACCCACCGCTGAAACGTCGCCCGCCCCGCTGGTCCGGGGGGCGGGTCGTGGGCCGTCGACGACCGTCCGCCGATCCTGGCAGGTCATCCACCGCATCGGTGTGCGGTACGGGAACGCTTGCCGGCGCTGTGACGGGCTCGTGACAGGAAAGTGCTGGTCACGAGCCTGTGGGGGAGGGTCTGGCGGGCCTGGTCGTGGCCGGTGGTCCACGGGTGATCGGTGCCGCTGGTCGGTGCCGCGGCCCCCACGTGGAAACGGCCCCGGTGTCCGCGCGGGAGGGGCGGACACCGGGGCCGACGTGGTGCCCGCGGACCGGTGCCGGTCGGGGAGGGAAGGTGTGCACAACACCGGCCCGCGGATGTCTGGGTGTTCAGTTGGTGGACGATCCTTCGTGCCGTCCCTGCCGGGCCGCTGGCACGCGGTCCGGCAGGGACGTGGTCTAGCCGGCCGGCGATCCGTTCGTCGCGGTCGGGGGTTCGCACGTCCCGGACCGCCGGCCAGTAGGCGGGTGTTCGACCTGGTCGCGTCGGGGGAACGACAGGTCGAAACCGCCCGTTAGTGGGCTCGAGCCACGACTCCTCGGCGGGACCTGGTGACAGGAGGGGTCACCGGCGCCGATCGGAGGTGGCGAGCCGGGCGCGGGGCCAAACCGCCCGCGACCAGGTGTTCGTACGCGGCGCGCCACACCGAGCACGGGCTCTTCTGCTGCCGCCACCGTCCGGAGCACTCGGGGCAGTTGCCCTTCTCGTCCGGTTCGTGCGCGGCGAGCAGCGCCCGCCAGCCCTCGGTCAACCGAGGGAGCTCGGAACGTGCCACCGACAGGAGGGACGGGGCGTCGGCCTCGTTGGCCAGCTCGGTGAGCAGGTCCAGCCGTTCCCACACCGCGTTGCGAAGAACTTGTCCGAGGATCTCGTCCACCGAAACGTCACCGTCACCTTTCCGCCTGCTCGGCGGCTTCACGTAGCGCGGCCCTGAGCTGTACAAGTTGGTCGGCCGAGAGGACCGCCGTCTCACCCGGCGGACCGACCAGGACCACGCGGCCCCGGTCGACCAGCACGGTGAGGCAGCGCTCCCGGTCGACCACGTCGCTGCAGCGGATCCGCCACCAGCGACGTTGCCCGGTCGTGCCGCGCCATCCCGGGTCGAGGTCGGTCGACCCCTGGACGGACACCGGAGCCGGAGCGGCGACAGCGGTACCCGCGACGACCGCGCCACCGGGGGTGGTCACCGCCCGTTCGATCAGGTCCACTGCCGTGTCCTCTCCGTGCTCACTCGCTTACCGGAACCCAGATTGCGATGATTCAACCCGGATCGGGATGTCACAGCGTTGGCCGGTATGCGTCCTACGTTAAGCGGTCACCGGAGTTCGGCAGGGCCGATCAGCCTCGCCGATCGGTACTTCTCGCAGTCGGGGGAGTGCCCCTACTCTGCCGTTGACGCCCAAGGGACTGTGAGGGGGCGCAATTGAACACCATCGGTTCGCACAGTTCTCCTGTTGCACCAGAGGTCTGGGACCAGCAGGAGATGCGTGACGCGCTGGCGCGTCGCGAGATCAGCGCGGTGTACCGGCTGCTGCGACGGCACGGCGTGTCGCAGCGCCAGATCGCGGCGTTGACGGGCCAGTCGCAGTCCGAAGTGTCGGAGATCCTCAAGGGGCGTCAGGTCATGGCCTACGACGTCCTCGCGCGGATCGCCGCCGGCTTGGGTGTCCCGAGGGGATACATGGGCCTCGCCTACGACGAGGCCACGGCAGTGCGGGTGGCCGCCACATCGGAGGCACCCCATTCTGAGGAGGACGAGTCGGTGAAGCGAAGGAAGTTCCTCGCGCACGCCGCCGCCATCACCGTCGGCGCGGCCGTGTTCGGTACGGACTCCGGGTCTTGGGCTTCGTCGCCCGCGCAGACTCCGGCTCCCGGCCGCATCGGCATGACCGACGTCCGGCAGGTCGAGGCCGCCACCCGCGCCCTGCGCACCCTGGACTACCAGTACGGCGGCGGCTCGTGCCGCGACGCCGTCGTCGCGCAGCTGTCGTGGGGGCAGCAGATGCTCGGCGCCAACGCCACCGACCTGGTCAAGGAGCGCCTCTACGTCGCCCTGGCCGACCTGCACAACCTCGCCGGCTGGACCTCCTTCGACACCGGCCTGTACGACTCCGCCCGCAACCACTTCGGCCAGGCGCTCGGCCTCGCGAAGCAGGGCCGCAAGGAGGAGCTGGTCGCGAACATCCTGTACCGGATGGGGCGCGTCTACCTGCACCAGGACGCGCCGGACGACGCGTTGAAGGTGTTCCAGCTGGGCCAGCTGGCCGCGCAGAACTCGGGTTCCGAGCTGGCGGTGGGCATCCTGTGCGCCAACGAGGCGTGGGCCTACGCGAAGATGGGGTCCGACACGCAGGCGCTGAAGCTGCTCGGCCGGGCCCGTGACGAGTTCGCCCGCGCGAACGTCGGCGACGCCCCGGCGTGGGCGAAGTTCTTCGACGCGAACGACCTGTCGGCGATGATCGGCACGGTGCACACCGAGCTGGCGCAGACGGTGGACGTGAAGTACACGCGCACCGCCGTGCCCGCGCTGACGAAGGCGATCAACGGGTTCGGCGAGGACATGAGCCGCAGCCGCTCGTTCAACCTGACGTCGCTGTCGATCAACCACCTGCTCGACGGCGACATCGACCACGGCGCCCGCATGGGCCGCCAGGCGATCGAGCTGTCCGAGGGCCTCAAGTCGGTCCGCACGAAGGACCGGATGATCCCGCTCCAGAAGGAGGCGGAGAAGCGCCGCAACAACCCGGACGCGCGTGAGCTGGCCGAACGGGTGGCGAAGTTCACCGGCTCCGACAGCGCGGCTTGATCACCGACGGCCTCCTGGACGGCCGGTTCACGCCCGAGGCGCTGACCGGTGTGCTGGAGCGGCTGTGCGCGCGGCTCGGCCTGGACGGCCGGGGCGCGCGCCTCGTGAAGTTCACCGGCAACGCCGTGTTCGACCTGCCCGCCGACCGCGTGGTGGTCCGCATCGTGGGGTCGATGAACCTGCGCCACCGGGCGGGCAAGGTGGTCCGGGTCGCGCGGTGGCTCGCCGCGCACGACGTGCCCGCGGTGCGGCTCGTGGAGGACTTCCCCCAGCCGCTGGCCGTGGGCGAGCACCTGGCCACGGTGTGGCACGCGGTGCCGTCGGGCGGGCGTCCCGTCGACGGCCACGACCTCGGCCGGGTGCTGCGGCAGGTGCACGCGCTGCCCGCGCCGGACTTCGAGCTGCCGCGCTGGGCGCCGCTGGACGACGTGCGGCGGCGGATCGCGGACGCCGAGGAGCTGGCCGACCCCGACCGCCGGTTCCTGGAGGAGCGGATCGCGGACCTGGCGGAGCGCCTGGCCGGGTTGCGCACGGTGCTGCCGCAGGGCGTGGTGCACGGCGACGCGCACCTCGGCAACCTGATCCCGAGCCCGGCGGGTCCGGTGATCTGCGACTTCGACTCCACCAGCACCGGACCCCGCGAGTGGGACCTGAGCACGCTGCCGGTGGGCGTCGCCCGGTTCGGCCACCCCGTCCGCTGGCACCGCCAGCTGGCCCGCGAGTACGGCTTCGACGTCGTGACCTGGCCCGGGTTCCCGGTGCTGCGCGAGGTCAGGGAGCTGAAGCTGACCACGAGCGTGCTGCCGATCGTGCGCAGCCACCCCGACGTGGGCGCGGAACTGCACCGCCGGCTGAACGCCCTGCGCGCCGGCGACACGACGACGCCGTGGAGCCCCTACCGCTGAACGCGGCCCCGTGGGAGAACGAACCGGTAACGCCCGGGCCGCGTCGCGCGAATGACGCATCGACGGGGATGCGCGTGACGGGGTCGGCGAGGTGCAGCGTGGTCGTGGATCTGCTCGGGGCGAAGCGCAGGCGCACGAGGCGGGCGCTCCAGTCCGCGAAGATGCTCGACGAGGTCGTCGACACCCAGCTGCCGCTGCTGGCGTCGTTCGACGAGCAGCGGCGCCGCCGGTCCGCCGACCACCTCGCCGAGCTGGTGAAGCTCGCCCAGGACTACCGCTACTTCGCCAACGGCTGGATCGACGCGCGCGAGCTGGAGCGCCGGGGCAGGTCCGCCGTGTCCGCCCTGACCCACCTGCGCGAGACCCGCTCGTCCCGCGTGGTCAGCGACTAGGACCGGTCAGCGCTTGGGCCGCCAGGCGCCGTTCGCCCACGCGTCCTCGGCGTACGCGCGGAACGACTTGGGCGGGCGCCCCGCGACCCGCTCCACGGCGTCGGTCACGTCCGACTCGCCCCACGCGTCCCACGCCGCGACCTGCGCCTCGGCCACCTCGGGCGGCACGACGGCCCGGTAGTCGTCGGCCGTGCCGCGGAACGCGACCCGCCGCCCGCTGACCCGCCCGATCTCCTCCAGGGCGGCCGGGAACGACAACGCCTCCGGCCCGGTCACCTCGTAGGTGCGCCCCGCGTGCCCGTCCTCCACGAGCGCCGCCGCGGCCACCGCCGCGATGTCCCCGGCGTCGACGAACGCCACCCGCCGCTCGCCGAAGGGCAGCACCAGCTCGCCCGCCACCACCGACTCGCGGAAGAACCCCTCGTCGAAGTTCTGGTCGAACCAGTCGGGCCGCACCGCGGTCCAGTCGACCCCGGACGAGGCGACCAGCTGTTCGGCGGCCAGCAGCCGCTCGTCGCGCATCTCCTCGATCGCCCGGCTGGACAGCAGCACGAACCGCCGCACGCCCCGGTTGACCGCCTCCAGCACGAAGTCGGGGTCGACGGGCAGCTCGTGCGGCGCCATCAGGTACACCCGTTCGACGCCGGTCAGCGCGTGCGCCCAGGTGACCCGGTCGCCCCAGTCGAACGGCACCTCGCCGCGCCGCGACGCGCGCCTGACGTCGTGACCGGCCGCGTCGAGCAGGTCGGCCACCCGGCTGCCGGTCGTGCCGGTGGCGCCCAGTACGAGGATCGGTTTCCCAGCCATGCCCCCGACCTCACCACAGACCCCCGACAGTCGCGCGTCGCACCTGGTCGCACGGGGTGCGGGGCAGGCGGGCGTCAGGCCACCGGGGCGCGGGACAGCACGACGGCCAGGCCGAACGCCACCCCCATGACGGCCAGCTCCACCGCCGCCCACCCCACCAGCGCCGTGGTCCTGTGCTGCGCGACGTGCGGCAGCAGCCGCCACCGGATGTTCGCCCCCAGCAGCCCCAGCGCCACCGCGCACACCGCCTTGCCGAGCAGCACCAGGCCGTACGAGGTGGTGACCAGCGAACCCGGCAGGCTGATCACCGGGTTCAGGGCCAGCTCCAGCACGCCGTTGAACAGCCCGGTCACCGTGACCAGCGCCAACGCGATCGTGGCCAGCTTCGAGAACTTCGGCAGCGCCTCCGCCAGCAGCCCCCGCCGGTGGGCGACCAGCACCACCAGGGCCGCCAGCCCGCCCGTCCACGCCGCCGCGCCCAGCACGTGCAGCTCCATCGAGATCATGGAGTAGTCGTGGTACTTCCAGTTCGACGCGTGCCCCGTCACCGGCAGCGGCAGGAGGCCGAACATGGAGATCAGGATGCGCAGCTCGGCCGGCACCGACTCGCCGCGCCGCACGGCCAGCACGCCGATCACGACGTAGACCGAGGCGCACACGGCGCTGAACAGCAGTCCCTGGCCCGCGCCGACCCGCTGGACGTAGTCCACGACCATCGGCATGGTCAGCTCGGCGTCCGGCCTGGTCTCGTAGGCCCTGATCACGATCGACAGCAGCGCCGTGAGCGCCCACACCGCCGCCGCCACGACGGCCGCCGGTCGGGCCACGCGCAGCACCGGCTCGGTCATCGCGGGACGGGTGAAGCCGAGCAGCTTCGGCAGCAGCGACAGGCCGACGACGACCGTCGCGGCCAGGTCGAGCAGGGTGCGGACGAGCGGGTGGCCGACGCGGACCACCACCCCCGGCTCGGCCACGCCGACCACCTCGGGGGTGGTGGACAGGCCGAAGCCCAGCAGGACGCCGACGGCGCCGCCCGCGAGCAGGCCGCCGGCGACCCAGTACCGGTTCGCGGGGGTGGTGGTCCGGTCCGCGGTCATCGCCCGGCGTTCCCCTTCGGCGCGCCGCCGCGCAGCGCGAGGAACACGCCGCCGCCCAGCAGCACGACGGCCGCCGCGATCCACACCCAGAGCGGCACGCCCCCGTCACCGTCCGGCGAGGACGCCGAACCCGCGGTGCCGGAGGACGTGACGGGCGCGGGGGTGCCGTCGCCCGCCACCGAGGTGGTGAACTTGAGCGACCCGGTCACCGGGTGGCCGTCCGCCGACAGGACGCGGTAGCCGACCGCGTACTCCGCGGCCGGCCCCAGCGGGCGCACCGCGAAGGTGACGCTGTTGTTCTTGACCGTCGGCTCGCCCTCCGCCTCCCAGCGCGTGCCCTCCGGGCCGGTGACGGTGACCGTGTTGAACTTCTCCCCGGCCTGCACCGGCTGGTCGAAGGTCAGCGTGATCGCCGTCGGCCCGGACCCCAGCCGCGCCCCGTCCTTCGGGTCGCTGCTGACCAGCACGTTGTGCGCGGACGCGGGAACGGCCGTGCCGAGCACGACGAGACCCGCGACCAGGCCGGTCAGCAGCAGCGAGACGACGCGCCTCATGCGGTCGGCTTGCCCGCTCGACGGGACCGCAGCACGGCTCCCGCACCCAACCCGAGGCCGAGCGCGCCGACCGCGAGCCCGGCGCCGCCCAGCCAGCGGGCGGTGTCGTCGGTCGCCGCGGCGGCCGTCGTGCCGTGCGGGTCCGCCGACGCCGTGGCGACCGCGGCCCCGTGGGCGTCGCCGTCCGCCTTGACGAGGTTCAGCACGGGCGCGGGGCGCTCCGGCTCGTCACCGCCCTCGGCGGGCGGCGGGGCGTTCCAGTCCACGACCTCGCCGCTGTCGTAGGTCTGCTTGGTGGGCAGCAGCAGCTGCTCGGTGTTGTCCGGCAGCGGGCCGATGGACAGGTCGAACTCGTTGAACTGGCCGGGCTCGACGCGGGTGCCCGGGTCGGCGGTCCACGTGACGGTGCGGACGGCCTCGGTCACCTCGCGGCCGTGGCTGGTGACCGGGGTGGCCAGCTTCTCCTTGACCGCCTCGGCCTTCCAGCCGGGGACGGGCCTGGTGCTGACCGAGGCCAGCGGGTACTCGGCGGGCAGGGTCAGCTCCAGCTTGACCGTGCCCGCGTCGGGGCGCTCGTTCGGCACCCGCAGCGTGACCTTGGTGTAGCCGCCCTGCTTGGCGGGGGCGGGCGTGGACGCGGTGACGTGCGCGGACGCCAGGCCGGCCGTCCCGAGCACGAGGAAACCGGCGGTGGCCAGCACGGCGCCGCCCCGGGCGAGCGCGCGCACGCCGGATCGCTTGATCGACATGGAGTTGTTGCTCCTGGGTACCAGAGGGTTCTAGGGGACTCGGGTGATCAGGAGCGGGGGAGGACCGCGGCGGCCGTTCACGCGGCGCAGCAGCACGCCGACCAGCCGGTCCGGGGTTGACGACGGCACCGGGACGGCCACCGCGCCGACCGGCGCGGGCGGGGTGGGCGGCAGCGGCACGAGCCTGCGCGCGACCGCGCCCAGCGCGCCCAGCGCCGCGTCCGCCCTGGCCAGCAGCAGGCCGGTGAGCAGCGCGGCGACGACGTGCGCGGCGGTCATGGCGGTCGGGCTGAACCCGAGGCCGGGTCCGTCGGCGGTGTGGTGGCCGAGGCCGAGCAGCAGGTGCTGCCCCACCTGGGCGACGCCGAGCGTGGCCAGCACCGTCCACGGCCGCCGGCCGCGGTCGGCGAACGCGGTGCCCGCGAACGCGACGAGCAGCGTCAACGGCAGGGCCGGCGCGAACTCGGTGACCTCGCCGCCCGCCGCGCCGTGCGCGGTGACGGTGAGTGCCGACGAGGTGACGGCCAGCAACGCCGCCCGCGCGGAGCGGGTGGGAGCGGGCCGTCTGGTCACACGCAGAGCCTAGGAGGTCGGGTCACGCCGGCGGGAGCCCCCGTCCGAAGGGGCGTCGGTCCCGCCGCTCAGTCCCCCCGCACGCCGAGGCGCTTGAGCAGGTCGGCCTCCAGGGCGTCCAGGTCCGCGGCCACGGCGCGGTGGGCGGCGCGCCGGCGCGGGGACGGCATGCGCTCCGCCGCCCGCACGGCCGCCATCAGCTGGCCCAGCCGCCGCTCGGTCGCCTCCACGTACCCGCGCTCGGTGTCGCGCAGCTGGTCGAGGGCCTCGGTGAACCCGGCGACGCGGGCGTGCAGGCGGGCGCCGTGGCCCGAGTACCTGGTCAGCTCGTCCACCGGCACGCCGAGGCGCGACGCCCGGAAGTGGTCGTAGCGGTCGCTGAGGAGCGCGGCGGCCCGGACGGCGATCGGCGCCACCACCGGGATCAGCGCCGGCGCCAGCACCTTGGCCACGCCCACGAGGTTCTTCGCCCGGCTCGGGGTGAACCCCTTGCCCTTCGCACGCGCCACGGCGGCACCTCCTCACCGCAGACCCTAGAGCCGTTCGGGCAAAAGATCGACTCGACCACGCCGGGTCGCCCGGGTCGGTGAGGTTGCCGGGTCGGTGGGGTCGCCCGGGTCGGTGAGGTTGCCGGTACAAGCACACAACGCACGGCTTACGCTTCCGGGGTGACTTCCCAGGTGCAGCTCGACGCCGGTGTGGTCACTCGTTGCCGGCGGCGGGTGCACCTCGAACACGATCCGACCATGCGGGAGGCGCCCAAGCTCCCGCCCGACCCCACGGGCGTGCAGCGCAAGGCCGACGCGACCGACCACCGGCGCGTCGTCGCGACCGCGCTGGGCCGGGTCGTCGGCTCCGACCTGATGGAGATCCCGCAGGACGTGCCGAGCGCCGACCGGGAACGCGTCACCGCCGCCGCCATGCGGGCGGGGGTGCCGTTCATCTGGGGAGCGGCCCTGCCGCGCGACCCGCTGGGCGGGCGGCGCGGCGGCATCGACCTGCTCGTGAAGGAGAGCACCGGGTACGTGCCGGTGCTCGTCGTCCGGCACAAGGTGAGCGACCCCGGGCAGGGCGCGCGGACGTCGCCGCTGTCCTACCCGCTGCCCGGCGGCGCGCGCGTCGACCCGCTGCGCAAGGTCCGCCCGCAGCCCCGCGACCAGCTCCGCCTCGCGCACGCCCAGCGGCAGCTCCAGGCCGCCGGGTTCGCCGCGCGGGGCCGTGCGACGGGCGGTGTGGTCGGCATGGACGCCGACGTCGTCGTCTGGCACGACCTGGAGGCCCCGACCTGGCCGGGCGGGCGCACGGCGCTCGCCGAGTACGACTCGCGGTTCTCCGACCGGCTGGCCGTGGCGGCGGCCGCCGCGACCGGCGCGCAGCCGCTGGCCAGGCCGTCGCGGATCGTGGAGTGCCGCAGCTGCCCGTGGTGGCCGGTGTGCGAGGGCGACCTGAGGGAGGCCCGGGACGTGAGCCTCGTCGTGCGCGGCGAGGACGCCGTGGCGCTGCGCAAGGTCGGCGTGGTCACCGTGGACGACCTGGCCCGGCTCGACCCGGCCGAGCCGGTGACGCCGCTCGTCGGGATGCTGCACGCGGACGCCGTCGTGCTGGCCCGCGCCTGGCTGCGCGACCTGACCGTGGTGCGCCGCGTGCCGTCGATGGACGTGCCGCGCGCCGACGTCGAGGTCGACGTGGACATGGAGAGCTTCGGCGACCTCGGCGCGTACATGTGGGGCTGCCTGCTGTCCGGCGCGGACGTCGGCGAGGAGCCCGGCTACCGGGCGTTCGCCACCTGGGAGCCGCTGCCGTGCGACGACGAGGCCCGTTCGTTCGCCGAGTTCTGGGGCTGGCTCACCGGCGTGCGGCTGCGGGCCCGCGCGCGCGGCCTGACCTTCCGCGCCTACTGCTACAACGAGCTGGCCGAGAACCGGTGGCTGCTGGGGTCCGCCCAGCGGTTCAAGGGCAGGCCGGGCATCCCCACCGTCGCCCAGGTGCGCGAGTTCATCTCGTCCGACGCGTGGGTCGACCTGTTCGGCATCGTGCAGCAGCAGTTCCTGTGCGCCCACGGCAAGGGCCTGAAGACGATCGCCCCGGTCGCGGGGTTCCGGTGGCGCGACCCGGAGGCCGGCGGCGAGAACTCGATGCGCTGGTACCGCGACGCGGTCGGCGTGGACGGCCAGACCCCCGACCCGGACCAGGCCCGCAGGCTGCTGGAGTACAACGAGGACGACGTCCGCGCCACCCACGCCCTGCGCGCCTGGATGACGTCGGACGCGATGGACGACCTCCCCTTCGCCGGCGACCTCTGACCCCGCGAGAGTCCAACCCCCAGGCCCCGAGAGTCGTACCTCCAGGCCCCGAGAGTCCAACTTCCAGGCCCCCTGAGTTCTGCGTTCGGGACTAACGGCGTTAGCCGCGAACGTAGAACTCAGAGGTCCTGAGCGTTGGACTCTCGCGACCTGAGCGTTGGACTCTCGGGGTCTGAGCGTTGGACTCTCGCGGGTTAGCGGGGGGACATGCGGAGGGCGCCGTCCATGCGGATGACCTCGCCGTTCAGGTAGTCGTGCTCGACGATGGAGACGGCCAGGGCGGCGTACTCGTCGGGCAGGGCGAGGCGCTTCGGGAACGGCACGCCCGCCGCCAGGCCGGCGCGGAACTCCTCGGAGACCGTGGCCAGCATGGGCGTGTCCACAATCCCCGGCGCGATCGTCATCACCCGCACGCCGACCGATGACAGGTCGCGCGCCGCGGGCAGGGTCATGCCGACCACCGCCGCCTTGGACGACGCGTACGCGACCTGGCCGATCTGCCCGTCGTACGCCGCGATCGACGCCGTGTTGACCACCACCCCGCGCTGCCCGTGCTCCAGCGGCTCGGTCCGGCCCATGGCCGCCGCCGCGAGCCGCAGCACGTTGAACGTGCCGACCACGTTGACGTCCAGGACCTTGCGGTACAGGTCGAGGGGGTGCGGGCCGGACTTGCCGACGGTCCGCGTGGACGGGCCGATGCCCGCGCAGTTCACCACGACCCGCAGCGGCGCGCCGGAGCCGGCGGCGGCGTCGACGGCGGCCTGGACGTCCTCCTCCGAGGTCACGTCCGCCGCGACGTAGGTGACGCCCTCGACCGCTTCGGCGCCCTCCACCCTGAGGTCGAGCGCGAACACGGACGCGCCGCGCGCGGCCAGCGCCCGTGCGGTCGCCGCACCCAGACCGGACGCGCCGCCGGTGACGATCGCCGCGGTACCCGAGATCTCCATGCATTCCTCCTGTCCGACGGACAGGAGGTTAACGGTCGTTCAGCTCCCGGCGCTCCGAGAGGTGCAGCAGTGCGACCAACGGCACGGCCGCCAGCACCGCCAGCCCGACGAACGTCACCACCACCACGAGGAGTTCCACACCCCCGACCCTGCCCGCGACCAGCGTGAACGCGCGTCCACCGCGAGAGGTGTTCCGGCGTGCACCCGGGGGACCACCGATCTCACTCTCCGCATACAGCTGGAGTTCGACCCGCCGCAAACTTCGGCCGGCACCGTCGGCGGCATGTTCGTCCGGCGGATCGCGGTCGTGGGAACGGGTTACGTGGGCCTGACGACGGGGGCGTGCCTGGCCTCCCTCGGTCATCGGGTCGTGTGCGCGGACGTGGACGCGCTGAAGGTCGCCCGGCTGCGCGCCGGGCAGGTCGACATCCTCGAACCCGACCTCGCCGACCTGGTGGCGCGGGGCCGGGCGGCGGGCCGGCTCGACTTCGTGGTGGGCGCGCGGCACGCCGTGGCCGATGCCGAGGTGGTGTTCCTGTGCCTGCCCACGCCGATGGGCGCGGGCGGCGCGGCGGACCTGTCCGCGGTGGAGGCGGTGGCCGCGGAGGTCCGGGACGTGCTGCCGCGCGGCGCGGTCGTCGTGTGCAAGTCCACGGTGCCGGTCGGCACGTCCGCCCGGATCGCCGCCCTGCTCGGCCGCGACGACGTGGCCGTGGTGTCCAACCCGGAGTTCCTGCGCGAGGGCAGCGCGGTGCGGGACTTCCTGCACCCCGACCGGATCGTGGTCGGCTCCGACTCGCCGCCGGCCGCCGAACGGGTCGCCGCCCTGTTCGCGAGGCTCGGCGCGCCGACCGTGCTGATGGACGCGGCCAGCGCCGAGGTGGTCAAGTACGCGGCCAACTGCTTCCTGGCGATGAAGCTGTCGTACGTGAACGCGGTCGCCGAGCTGTGCGAGCTGGTCGGCGCGGACGTCACCTCGGTCACCGAGGGCATGGGCCACGACCGGCGCATCGGCCAGTCGTTCCTGCGGCCGGGTCCCGGCTGGGGCGGGTCGTGCCTGCCCAAGGACACGCACGCCATGGTGCGCATCGCCGAGTCGGTCGGCGTGGACTTCTCGCTGGTCAAGGCCACCATCGAGACGAACGCCCGGCAGCAGCGACGGGTGGTGGACAGGCTGCGCGCCGCCGTCGGGCCGCTCGCGGGCAGGCGGATCGGCGTGCTGGGCCTCGTGTTCAAGGCGGGCACGAACGACCTGCGCGACTCGCCCGCGCTGGCCGTGGCGGAGCTGCTCGCGTTCGAGGGCGCGGAGCTGGTCGCGCACGACCCGCAGGTGGACCGGCCGCTGGTCGGCATGACCGTGGTGGACGACCCGTACGCGGCGGTGCGCGGTGCGGACGCCGTGGTGCTGCTCACGGAGTGGCCCGAGTTCCGCGCGCTCGACTGGGCGCGGGTCGCGGCGGGGATGGCCGGGTCGACGGTGCTGGACACCCGCAACCACCTGGACCCGGACGCCCTGCGCCGGGCGGGCCTGGTGCTGCTGGCACCGGGCCGCGGACCGGTGCGCGGCGCGAGCACCGTTCGCGTTCAGTAGATCTTCAGGGGGACAACCTCGTTAGCAGGGTTAACAAAATCGGGTGCCGCGACGTACGTTGTCGAAATGTTCACCACCCGCCCTGAACTCGTCGGCACGCACGGCATGGTCGCGTCGACGCACTGGCTCGCGTCCTCCGCGGGCATGGCCGTGCTGGAGGACGGCGGCAACGCCTTCGACGCCGCCGTCGCCGTCGGCTTCGTGCTGCAAGTGGTGGAACCGCACCTCAACGGCCCCGGCGGCGAGGTGCCCGCGGTGTTCGCCGCCGCCGGCGAGACCACGCCCAGGGTGCTGTGCGGCCAGGGCGTCGCCCCCGCCGGCGCGACGATCGCGCACTACCGGGACCTCGGGCTCGACCTCGTGCCCGGCAGCGGCCTGCTCGCGGCCACCGTGCCCGGCGCGTGGGACGGCTGGCTGACCCTGCTGCGCGACTACGGCACCAAGTCCCTGCGCGACGTCCTCGGGTACGCCATCGGCTACGCCCGTGACGGCTTCCCGCTGCTGGAGCGCGTGAGCGCCACCATCTCCACCGTCGCCGACCTGTTCCGCGACCACTGGACGACGTCGGCGGAGCTGTGGCTCCCCGGCGGCGTGCCGCCGGCCGCCGGGGAGCGCTTCCGCAACACCAGGCTCGCCGACACCTGGGAGTGGCTGCTCGCCGCCGCCGAGGCCGCCGGGTCCGACCGCGAGGCGCAGATCGAGGCCGGGCGCCGCGCCTGGTCGCAGGGCTTCGTCGCCGCCCAGGTCGACGACTTCTTCCGCACCGCGCGCCGCGACGACTCCGGCCGGGACCACGCGGGCGTGCTCACCGGCGACGACATGGCCTCGTGGGCGGCGACCTACGAGGACGCCGTGACGGCCGACTTCGGCCCGTGGACCGTCGCGAAGCCCGGCGCGTGGACCCAGGGACCCGTGCTGCTCCAGCAGCTGCGGCTGCTGGAGGGCTTCGCCGACCGGATCGGCTACGTCGACGGCGTGCCCACCGCGGACACCGTGCACCTCGCCGTGGAGAGCGCCAAGCTCGCGTTCGCCGACCGCGAGGCGTGGTACGGCGACACCGGCGACGTGCCGCTCGACGTGCTGCTGTCCCGCGAGTACGCCGACGCGCGGCGCGCGCTCGTCACCGACACCGCCTCGCTCGACCTGCGCCCCGGCTCGCCGCTGGGCGCGGACCCGCGGCTGCCCGCGCACGTGCTGCGCGGCCCGGTGGCCCCGGTGGAGAAGGACAGCCTCGGCGCGATCGGCGAACCCACCGTCGGCCGCACCGGGACCGTGCGCGGCGACACCGTCCACGTCGACGTGGTCGACCGCTGGGGCAACGTCGTGTCCGCCACCCCGTCCGGCGGCTGGCTCCAGTCGTCGCCGACCATCCCGTCGCTGGGCTTCTGCCTGGGCAGCCGGGCGCAGATGTTCTGGCTCGACGAGGGCCTGCCGAACTCGCTGGCCCCCGGCAAGCGCCCCCGGATCACCCTGTCGCCGTCGCTGGCGCTGCGCGACGGCCTGCCCGCGCTCGCGTTCGGCACGCCGGGCGGCGACCAGCAGGACCAGTGGCAGCTCGGGTTCTGGCTCGCGCACACCGCCGGCGGGATGAACCTCCAGGAGGCCATCGACTCGCCGATGTGGCACACCAACGCGTTCCCCAGCTCGTTCTTCCCGCGCTCGTGGACGCCGGGCGAGGTCGTGGTCGAGTCCCGCTTCGGCGGGATCGGGGAACTGCGCGAGCGCGGCCACTCGGTGGTCGACGCGGGGCCGTGGGCGCTGGGGCGCATGTCGGCCGTGGCGCGGGACCCGCGGGGCGGCCTGCTGCGCGGCGCGGCCAACCCGCGCGGTGCCCAGGGGTACGCGGTCGGTCGCTGACGCCGGTTCGCCGACATCGGGTTCGCTGACGCCGGTTCGCTGACGCCGGTTCGCCGACGTCGGGGGTTGGAACGGCCCCGGCCCGAGGGGGAGGGGGCCGGGACCGTTCCGGCTCAGCGGCTGGAGCCCGGCTCCAGCACGACGGCGGTGCCGCCGAGGGCGACCGCGGTGGTCTTCCCGGGGTTCACGGGCGAAAAATTCCGCACCGGGGGTGCCCGCTTCAAGCTCCGCAATCCGGGCGAGTGGATTTGTTCACCCGCCCCGGTGATCACCGGGCCGGTCGACGGCTGGTGGGAATCCCGAATCCGGTCCTGCCGGTCGTAGCGTCGCCTCATCCATGATCACGGGAGGTGGCGGGTGCCGAGGATCGTGACGGACCAACGGCTGCGCAGGCTCGGCGAGGTGCTGAAGGAGCTGCGGAAGCGGGCCGGGATGTCGCAGCACGAGGCGGCGGAGGCGTTGAACTACGACCACCGCAAGCTCAGCCGCATCGAGCTGGGGCAGAAGCCGGACTACCACGCCGTGCGCGCGATGCTGGACGTCTACCGCGTGCCGCTCTCCCAGTGGGAGCCGTACCTGGAGATGCACGCGCGGGCGACGGAACAGGGCTGGTGGACCAAGTACGACCTGGACGACCAGGGCTACATCAGCCTGGAGCACGACGCCGCGAGGGTCTCGGACTACCAGGTCATGTACGTGACGGGGCTGCTCCAGTCCGAGGACTACCTCCGGGCGGGGTTCGCGCGGGCGCGGGTGCAGCGGTCGCGGAAGTGGGTGGAGAACCAGATCGAGGTGCGGCTGACCCGCCGGCAGCGGTTGTCGGCCGATGAGCCGCTCGCCCTGCACGCGATCATGGCCGAAGGCGCCCTCGCCCACGCCTCGGCGGCGCAGTTGGCGCTCATCCGGGAGGAGGCGGAGCGGGACAACGTCACCGTCCAGCTCCTGCCGTGGGGGGCGGGGCCCAACGACGGCCAGATGGGTCCCTTCACCGTGCTGGACTTCCCGGTGGAGTTCGACCGGTCGGTGCTCTACATCGAGCACGCCGCCGGGTCGCTCCACGTGGAGGACCCGTCGAAGGTCAAGGTGGCTAAGCTGACTTTCACCCACCTCTCGAAGCTGGCGTTGTCCCCGGCGGAATCCGCCGAGCGGATCGAGAGACTGGCGGCGGAGCGATGAGGGATCGGGGTGTGCCATGTGGCGCAAGAGCACGCGCAGCAACACCGGCGGCAACGGGAACTGCGTCGAGGTCGCCCTCGACGGTCGCGCGGCCCTGGTCCGCGACTCCAAGAACCCCGCCGGGCCCACCGTCGCGCTCGCTGACTGGCCGGCCTTCCTGACCGCCGCCAAGCAGGGCGCGTACGACCGCTGACGTACGCCGGATCTCGGACCCCGGTCCGATGTCCGGCCGCCCGCCCTCCCGTACGTTCGAGCCGTGGGATGGCTGACCGGGGTCTGGTTCGCGGCGACGTTCGCGCCGCTGATCTGGCGTGCGCGCTACCCGGTGGCCGTCATCTGGGTCACCGGGGCCTCGACCTGGCTCTACTACGCGACCGGCCACGTCGGGCCGGTGATCCTCGCGCCCGCGTTCGCCGTGCTGTCCCTGGGGCGGACCAGGGTGGCCGAGCGGCGGGGGCGCCAGGTGGAGGAGGAGCGGCTGCGGATCGCGCGCGAGGTGCACGACGTGGTCGCGCACAGCCTCGCCGTGATCAACGTGCAGGCCGGGGTGGCCGCGCACGTCGCCGACCGCCGCCCCGAGGAGGCGGTCAAGGCGCTGCGGGCGATCAAGGAGGCCAGCGGGCACGCGCTCGACGACCTCCGGGCCACGCTCGGCGTGCTGCGGACCGGTGCGGGCACCACCCCCGTGCCCGGCCTGGCCCGGCTCCACGAGCTGGTCCGGCCGGTGGCGAACGCCCGCGTGGTCGGCGATCCGGGGGAGCTGCCCGCGAGCGTCGACGCCGCCGCGTACCGGGTGGTGCAGGAGGCGCTGACCAACGCCGTGCGGTACGCGCCCGACGCGACCGAGGTGGTGGTGGGGTTCGAGCGCGCCGACGACGGCCTGGTCCTGACCGTCACCGACGACGGGAGCGGGGGTCGCGCCCCGCAGGGCGCGGGCGAGGGCCTGCGGGGGATGCGCGAACGCGTCGAAGCGCTCGGTGGCGCGCTCGACGCCGGCCCGACCGCCACCGGGTTCCGGGTCCGCGCCGTGCTGCCGTGGGAGGTCCGTGGTGATCAGGGTCGTGCTGGCCGACGACCAGGCGCTCGTGCGCGCGGGTTTCCGGCTGCTGCTGGACACCGAGGACGGTTTCGAGGTCGTCGGCGAGGCGGGTGACGGCGCGGAGGCCGTGCGGCTCGCCCACGAGCACCGGCCGGACGTCGTGGTGATGGACATCCGGATGCCCGGCACCGACGGCCTCGCCGCGACCAGGCGGGTGTGCGCCGAGCTGCCCGGGGTGAGGGTGCTGGTGCTGACCACGTTCACCGCGGACGAGTACGTGTTCGAGGCGATCCGGGCGGGCGCGTCGGGCTTCCTGCTCAAGGACGCCGACCCGGTGGAGCTGCTGCACGCCCTGCGCGTCGTCGCCGCCGGTGACGCCCTGCTCGCGCCGAGCGTCACCCGGAAGCTGATCGGGGAGTACGCGGGGAGACCGGAGTTCCGCCGGCCCGACCCGGCGGCGCTGCGCGAGCTGACCGCGCGGGAACGGGAGGTGCTCGCGCTCGTGGCGGCCGGCCTGTCGAACGACGAGATCGCCGCGCACCTCGTGATCAGCCCCGCCACGTCCCGCACCCACGTCAGCCGGGTGATGACCAAACTGGCCGCGCGGGACCGCGCGCAACTCGTCGTGCTGGCCTATGAATCAGGTTTGGTCTCGCCCCGGCGAGGGTGAATATTCCTGCTTACGGTCGTTTAGTTCACGCCGGAGAATTGCGCAACAAAGGCGTGAAACTACTCACCGTGACGAAACGACGACTACCCGCCGCATTTTGTGTGCGGCGGGTGACGTTAACGCGGGATGTCTAGGCGATGGCGCCGGGGGGCAGCTTCATGCTGAACGGCAGGGTGGTCACGACCGCGAGGTCGGACGCCGTCCGCTTCATCAGGGTGGGCGCGTTGCGCGAACCGGGCTCCGGCAGGTCCAGCAGCCGGTCCACGGCCTCGACCAGCGGTCCCTCGTAGATCCAGACGGCCTGGGCCGCGCGCTGGCTGTCCCGGACGGCCGGCAGCCTGCCCGCGCGGGCCTCGGTCTCGGACCAGAAGAGGATCGAGTCGATGAACCCGCGGCGCTGCTTGAACGCCATGATGCGGTCGAGCTGCCCGTCCTCGTCCCGCAGGTGCAGGAACTGGAACCCGCTCTCGCGCAGCTCGATCACCTTGCTCAGTGCGAGATCCATGATGCACCTACCTCTTGTTCCGAGGTCCCCTAAGCAGGCACGGGCCCGTTCGACCTGAAAATGATCGTACGGCAAGTGGACAATCCGCCATAGGGACTAGACCGGTGGGGCTGAGTCAATACCGATGGGGCGTGCCGTCGATTTCGAAGAGGACCGCAGTACGCGAACGGTGCGCACCACAAATGCGAGTGCGCCAAGCGTGACGAGGCTCACAGTCGGCCACATGCGTTCCTCCGCAGGGGTCGGTTCCGCTGTCACCGTGGGAGACGTTCGCCATGGGGCGTGGGTTGCACCCGGCGGCCCCTATCAATCCCCACCTTGCGGTGACCCCCGGACGGGCGACGTGACCGGCAACTAGGCTCGGGTCGTGCACGCAGACGACACCAGGGCGAAGCCGGTGGTGCGGTCGGCGCTCCCCCCGACGCCGGAGTCGCTGCTCCCGAGGGACCACGCCCTGTACCGCCCGCGCCACAGCGACCGGCAGCACGGCGCGCTCGTCGCCGCCGTCGTGTTCTTCTGCGTCCCCGCGCTGCTGCTGGTCGTCGGCGTCCGCCCGGCCGAGTTCGAGAACCGCAAGCTCGCCGACCTCCCGTCGATCACCGCCGGCTGGGGCTTCTTCACCGGCCTCAACTCCTGGGCGAACGACCACATCCCGTTCCGCGACAAGGCCGTCGCCGTCGACAACGCGGTCAACCGCCTGTTCGGCGACGCGCCGCCGCCGCCGACCAAGCAGCGCCAGGACCAGCCGAGCGGCCCGATCCCGCTGCCGCCGAAGGACCCGTCGCTCGACCAGCCCGAACCCACCGCGTACGTGCGCGCCATCGTGGGCAAGGACGACTGGCTCTACCTCGGGGACGACGTCGAGGACGCGTGCGAGCCGTCCCTCCGGACCGACGAGGTGTTCGCGCGGCTGGCCGCGCTCCGGCAGGCCGTGGAGGCGTCGGGGCGGAAGTTCGTGCTGACCGTCGCCCCGAACAAGAGCACGGTCATGCCCGAGTACCTGCCCGGCCGGTACTTCGGCAAGACGTGCCACGAGCGCGCGTCCGACTACTTCTGGCGCCAGCTCGGGCCCAAGACCGGGGCGATCGACCTGCGCAAGGGCATGAAGGCGGAGGCCGAGCGGATCAAGGCCCCGGTCTACAGCAAGTACGACAGCCACTGGACGCACGACGGCGGCCTGGTGATGGTGCGCGCGGTGGTCGACGCGGTCCAGGCGGGGCGCACGTCGAGCTGGAAGGTCGAGCCGTCGTCCAAGGTCGAGCGGCAGGGCGACCTCGCGCCGCTGCTCGGGCGGACCGAGCGCGAGGAGATGCAGGCGTACGACGTGAAGCCGGACGGCTCGACCACGCGCAGCCGCGCCGTCAACGGCGACCCGAGGCAGCCGCAGCGCTTCACCCAGCCGGCCGGCAAGGGCGTGGTGGGCAAGAAGGTCGGCGTGCTCGGCGACTCGTTCGCCTTCTACACCGCGCAGTACCTGGTGGCGGGCTTCACCGACATCACCATCCAGCACGTGGACGGCGTCGTCGCCGACCCGCGCGCGGTGGGCAGGATGCTCGCCGGCACGGACGTGGTGGTCCTCGAAGCGGCCGAGCGCAACCTGCTGGGCGGCATCAACCCGATCCTGAACCCCGACGCCATCGGCGTGATCGCCGAGGAACTGGCCGCGAACCCCCGCTAGCTAGCGGCCCCGCCGGTGGCGTGCGTCGGCGTTGAGGGCCAGCAGCGACTCCACGCTGATGCCGGTCGCCGTCTCGTCCAGCCGCCTGCGCCGCCGGGGCTCGGGCGCGGGTGCGGGTGCGGGTGCGGGCGGGACCGCCGGGATGGGTTCGGTGGGCCGCTCGACCGGGGGTGGCGGGGGCACCCGCCGCCTCGGCTGCTGCTCCGCGTGCCTCGGCTGCCGCTCTGCCCGGACCGGCGGGGGAGGCAGCGGTCGGCGCGGGGGCGGGATGTCGCCGCGCGGTCGGGGCGGTACGCGTCGGACCGGCGCGAGCACCTCGGTCGGCTCCTCCGCGCGCGGGCGCGCCCGGCCGGCCGGGACCGCGACCGGCACCTCGGCGGGGGCGTCGGCCGGCGAGTCCGCGGGGATCTCGTCGGGCTCGTCCTCGTCGGGTTCGTCCTCGTCCGGCCAGTGCTCGTCCTCCGCCCCGTCCTCCGCCTCGGCCCCGTCCTCCGCCTCGGTGGCGGCCTTCGGCGCGGGCTTGGGCGCGGGCTTGGGCGAGGCCCACCGGGACAGCCGCCGGGCCAGCACGTGGCTCGGCTTCTCCACGTACCGGTAGCTCAGCTCCACCACGCCGAACGTCACCGCCACCGCGATCGGCACCGCGAGCAGCAGCGGCACGCCGGGCCGCAGCAGGTCGAGCACCACGAACGCGACCACGCCGTGCAGCAGGTAGATCGAGTAGCTGCGCTCGGACAGCGCCGTCCACACCTTGCGCTGGGCGAGCCGCGGTTCGGCGAACATGCCCATCAGGAAGCACAGGAACGCGAACGCCAGCGCCAGGTTGTACGACGTGTCCAGCCGGCCGAACTGCAGGTGGTCGGCCAGCACGTACAGCGCCCACGCCAGCCCGACGAACACCCCGCCCTGCCACAGCGGCACCCGCTTGGTCGTCGTCGCCCACACGACCTGGCCGATGACCGGGATGACCACGTACGAGGCGTTCACCGCGAACAGCAGCCACGACGGGCCGAGGTCGCGCGCCGTCAGCACCACGACGAGCACGAACGCCAGCTGCACCGCGATGGCCGCCGCCGGCGCGCGGCGCAGCAGCGGCAGCAGCGCCACCAGCAGGACGTAGAAGAGGATCTCCACGACGAGCGTCCACGCCACGCCGACCAGCACGACCTGCGGCACGATCAGGTAGTTGACCACCAGCGAGTTGGTGATGACGGTCCACAGCGTGACGACGGGCTCCTTGCCGCCCGCCAGCGGCGCCGCGCCGAGCAGGATCACCAGGGCGGTGAGCAGCACGGTGAACGTCATCGGCACGTACACCCGCACCAGGCGGTTGAGGCCGAAGCCGCGCCCGCCCTGGCGCAGCGCCACCGGCGTCACCACGTACCCGCTGACCAGGAAGAAGAACGGCACGGCGATCTGCCCGATGCCCTGGAGCCCCATGTGCACGGGGTCGCTCGTCAGCCCGTCGACGAAGTCCACCACGGGCGTGGGACCGGCTTCGCGCTTGGCGATCCACTGCTCGGCGAGGTGGCTGTAGAAGACGAGCAGCGCGGCGATGCCGCGGCCGATGTCGATGAACGCGATGCGCGTCTTCACCACGGCGGCGGTCGTCTCGTCCCCCGGCGCGGGGTCGTGGCCTTTCAGGGGCTTACCCCTTCCAGTCGCTCCCCGGTTACGCCGAGCATGCTAACGAAGCGTGCCCGCCCGTGTCTCCCGCGCGACGGGAACCGGTCACGCCGTGCGCTCGCGCCGCTCCCACTTCCGGATCGCGCGGTCGGCCGGTCTCTCCACCAACCGGTGCAGCACCTCGGCCGCCAGCGCCGTGGCCAGCAGGCCCAGCACCGCGACGACGGTGTGGTCCCAGTGCGGCATGAGCGCGTCGAACATCGGGTACATCGCGCTGAGGTGGATCAGGTAGATGGCGTAGGTCCGCTTCGACCAGCCGCGCACGAACGCCGACCGGCTCACCGGCCCGCCCGCCGCCACCAGCAGCACGGTCAGCAGCACCGCGAACAGCAGCGTGCGCGGCACCGAGTCGCCCTGGAACGTGTACCCGCCGACCTTGTCCACCCACGTGAACAGCAGGAAGTGGGCCGCGCCGATCCCGACGCCCGCCCACGGGCGGACCCGGCCCGAGTGCACCAGCGAGATCAGCTGGCCGATGCACAGCACCGGCAGGTACGCGCCGAACTGGCCGATCTGGTGGCCCACCACCGTGCCGGTGCCGTTGGTGAGCAGCAGCGTGGCGAAGCACAGCGGCACCGCCGCCAGCGGCGGCAGCCACGCGTGCCGGCGCAGCACGGGGATGGTGAGCGCGACGTAGCAGTAGAAGACCACCTGGATCTGGAGCGTCCAGGTGACCGCGACCAGCGCCACCGGCGGGTCCTGGAAGTAGTTCGCCAGGAACAGCCCGCTGACCAGGTCGCCCAGGTCCAGGTCCCCCTCGCGGGCCGACGACACCCGCTGCCCGAGGTTGATCAGCACCCACACCAGCGGCGTCACGACCCACAGCAGCGGCACCAGGCGCACCACGCGGCGGCGCAGGAACTGCACGGGCCGCTCGCGGTTCGCCACGTGCGTCACCACGACGCCGCTGACCACGAGGAACAGCGCGACGCCGAAGAACGACAGGCGCGGGTTGAGGTGCAGCGGGTCGATCACGGCGCCCTGGAGGAGCGTGGACAGCCAGAAGTCCTCGTCGTTCAGCGCGAACCAGGCGACCAGGTGCGTCAGCACGACCGCGCACGACGCGATCACCCGCAGCAGGTCGAGGCCGTGCAGGTACTGGTCGCGGCGCGGTGGGGTCACCGCGATCTCCACCGTCGGCGCGCTCACGACACCCTCCCCGAAAGCCGGTGCAGCCCTTCGGCGGCGAGCCCGGCGACACCCGCGCCGAGCGGCACGGCGAGCACGAGCGGCAGCGCGCCCAGCAGGTCGACCGCCGCGTAGCCGACCACCGGGACCGAGGCGTACAGCGGCAGGGCGCGGTCGCTCAACCACCGCACCGGCCGCGCGTCCGCCCAGGCGCCGCCGCGCGGCAGCGCGATCAGGAACAGCAGCACCGCGAGCACCGCGCCGAGCGGGTGCCAGTAGCCGGCCGCGTCCGGCGTCGTCCGGTCCGCCACCACCAGCACGGCGAGCGCGGCGAGCCCGAGCCCCGCGCCCTGCGGCACGGTGACCAGGCCGTCGCGCACCAGCCGGGCCAGCTGCCCCACCACGAGCAGCGGCACCAGCGCGGCGACCGGTCCGACCGGCCGGAGGAACCCCGGGCCGCCCGCGTCGACCGCCCAGCCGACCAGCAGCACCACCGCGCACGCCAGCTCCAGCAGCACCGCGACCCGCAGCCACGGCGCCCGCAGCCACGGCGTCCGCGTCAGCGGGCGCAGCGCCGCGGCCAGCAGGCCGAACAGCGCCACCGCCGCGACCGGCGCGGTCACCGGTGTCTCCACGAGCGGGTGCGCGCCCAGCAGGTCCAGCAGCGCGGCGGCCAGGGCGGCGCACGCCACCACCGGCACGGCCCGGCGCAGCAGGCGCGCGACCCGGTGGCCCGGACCGCCCGCCGCGTACCCGGCCGCGAGCAGCAGCAGCGCCGTCGCCAGGAAGCCGAAGTCCTCGCCCACGCCCGTCGGCTGGTTCACCCAGGTCCGCACGAGCAGCAGCAGCCAGGGCGACTGGCCGTCCCGGCTCGCCCACAGGCCGAACAGGTAGCTGTGCGCCAGGAGCACCACCGCCACCGCCGCCACGACCCGCACGCCCGGGGGCGTGCGCACCTCCACGTCCACGTCAGCCATCGGCGGCCAACGCCTTCAACTGCACCGCCAGCACGTCGCCGAAGCGGGACATCAGGTCGCGGGACCGCGCGTTCAGCTCGACCCGCACGACCAGGTCGCCGTGCACGTAGTGGGCGCGGACCGTGGGCCGGACCGCCGGGTCGGTGTCGGGTCCGAAGAGGACCCGGGTGACGCGCGTGACGCCGTGCTCCGGCTCGGCGCGCTCCAGCCCGAAGTCGAACTGGAGCTCGTCCAGCCGGAACGCGGTGGCCAGCGCGGTCTCGCGGTCGGCGACCCGCACCACGGTCACCAGCACGCGGCCCTCCGGCCGGCGCGACGACAGCGTCATCCGCGCCGCGCCCGCACCGGCGCCCCGGTAGGCGTCGACCTCGGCCTGGTTCAGGAACCGCAGCCCCACCAGGTCCTCGAACGCGCGCACGTGCTCGTAGGACTCGGTCGCCGACCCGAAGTCGGCCACCGCCAGCGGGTCGGCGGCCAACCGGCCCGCCTCGCCCGACGGCGGCACGTTGCGCGCGCTCGCCGGCAGCGGCTGACCGCCCCACAGCGCCCACGCGCCCACCATGGCGGCGACGACCAGCACCACCGCCGGCACCCCGCCCCACGCGGACGCGCGCGTACCCGACACCTTCACTGCGCCCCCTCCACGCTCGCGCCCGACCGCCCCCTCACGGCGCGTCGTGCACGAGTGTCGCAGGAGGACACCCCGTCCTGACAGCGAAACGTGAGGTCAGAGTGGGCGAAGCCACAGCGTGACGAAGCCGGTGGGCGCGTCCTCCGCCTGCCGCACGAGGTCGTCGTCGGCGTGGTCGACCTCGGGGTCGCCCCCGAGCGGGACCGGCGCGTAGCCGAGCTTGCGGTAGCCGAGCAGGACCTGGCCCGGGTCGTCGCCCAGCTCGACGACGGCGCTCGGGCAGAACTCGCACACCACGTGCGGGCGGTCCCGTTCGAGCACGCCCGCCAGGCCGGCGAGGGCCCGGTGGTCGCGGCCCTGGAGGTCCACCTTGACCAGCGTGACGCGCCGGCCGGTGATCTCCGGCCGCCCGTCCAGCCGCACGGCCGGCACCACGACGCCGCCCTCGGTGCCGTCGTCCGCGGCGTGCGCCCGGTGGTCGCCGCTGTTGCCGTCCTCCGCCTGCACGAGGCGGACGCTGCCGTCCTCGTCCCACGCGGCGAGCGGCAGCACGTCCACCAGCGCCGCGGTCTCGGGGCCGAGGTTCGCGGCGACGTTGCGGCGCAGGAACTCGGCGTTGACCGGGTTGGCCTCGACCGCCACCGCGCCCGTGACGCCCGCGGCCCGCTGGAACAGGCGCAGCGTGTGGTAGCCGACGTGCGCGCCGATGTCGACGAACGCGCCGTCGCCGACCAGCCGGGCCATCAGCTCGGCCTCCTCGACCTCCCACGACCGGTGGTAGGACAGCCACGGCCGCACCACGTCGTCCGCGGGCAGCAGCAGCGCGCCCGCGTCGCACACCACCACGTCGGCGCCCGCGGGCACCGGGGCGTGCCGCAGCCGTGCCGCGTCCTGCACCGCGTCCAGCGCCTTCGCCAGCTCGGCGACCCGCTGCTCACCCTCGGCGGCGCGCCGCTGCCCGTCGTCGAGCCGCAGGTCGCGGGCGGCGAACCCGTCGTGCGCGGCGCGCTCGTCGTCCGCCAGCCGGGACCACACGCGCTCCAGGCTCTCGTCGAGCTGCCGCTCCACCCGGGTGGTCGAGTCGCGCACCGAGTCCACGTCGGCGCGCATCGACGACAGCCGGTCCTTCAGGCCCTCGTTGACCCAGCGGGTCGACTCGACCCCCGCCTCCACGGCCTCCAGCCGCGACACGACCGCGCTCAGCGTGTCCTCGACGCCGCCGACGAGCGTGCCCATCACCTTGCGCTGGTGCACGTCGTAGTGGTCGATGGCGCGCAGCACGGCGCGGCGCAGCGCGGGGGCGAGCGGCGTGCGGGACGCGGTGCCCGCCTCGGCGCGCCACAGCAGCGCCTGCTTGGCGTCGCGCAGCGGTCGCAGCACGTCGGCGCCCGGCACGGCGGCCCGGTAGCCCGCGCCGCCCTGGTTCTTCCAGCTGTCGTGGGCGGCGCGCAGCTGCTCGCGCATCCACCGCGCCGCGTTCCCGACGGACCGCGTGCGCAGGATGTGCTCGCGGGCCGCGCGACCGCGCCGCTCGGCCTCGGCCGGGTTGTCCGCGACCTCGCGCATGGCGCGGGCGGCGGCGTCCAGGTCGGGTTCGGCCCACAGCGCGTCCGCCGGGTACGGGCCGTTGCCCGCGCCCACCCGGACCAGCCGGTGCGGGACCGGCCAGCCGGTGCGCCCGTCCAGGAACTCCGTCGTGCTGGAGTAGTCGGTGGAGATCACCGGCATGGCGCGCGCCATCGCCTCGGCGACGGTCAGGCCGAAGCCCTCGCTGCGGTGCAGCGACACGTAGGCGCTGCTCGTCGCGTACAGCTCGTCCAGCTCCGCCACGGACAGGTACCGCTCGACCAGCTCGATGCGCGGGTCGTCCACGACGCGCACCCGCAGGCGCTCGGCCGTGTGCGGGTTCTTGTCGCCGTTGATCGCCTTGAGCACCAGGCGCACGTCGTCGCGGCCCTCGAAGGCGCGCTGGAACGCGTCGACCAGGCCCCACGGGTTCTTGCGCTGCCCGATGCTGAAGAAGTCGAACGCGAACAGGAACGTCACCGGGTCGCCCGCGCGGCGCGGCGGCCGGTCCACCGGGCCGGGGTCGCGCACCGGCACCGGGATCGCCTTCACCGGGATCGACGTGTGCTTGGCGATGGCCTCGCGGCAGAACTCGCTGACCGTCCACACCTCGTCGACCAGGTCGAACGCGTGGTGCATCTCGCCGGGGAACTCCTCCAGCTCCCACGCCCACAGGCCGATCCGGTAGCGGTGGTGGCCCACGTGCGGCTGGTGGTCCAGCACGGCCCGCGTCTGGTCGGCGTTCACGCACAGCAGGCTCACCGGGAACCGCGGCTCGCCGACCGTGCCCGGCTCGTCCAGGCCCGTGCGGTTGGACACCAGGCGGTCCTCCACCACGGAGGCCACCGGCACGCCGGACTCGGCGATGGCGTCGTGCACGAGGCGCGCCATCTCGCCGACGCCCAGCTCCGCCGTCAGGTAGCCCACGACGTTGACGCCGAACTCGTCCGTCGGCTCGCTCGGGGCGACCGGCTCGGAGGGCAGCGCCCACGTCGGGAGCTGCGCCTCCTTCACGCCGGAACCGGCGCACCAGGACGCGAACGGCGCGGCGTCGCGGCTGTGCGGCAGCGGGAACGCCTCGCGCAGGTCGGGGCGGGACTCCCACAGCGTGCTGACCAGGCGGTTCAGCGTGGTGCCCAGCGGCGCGTCGTCGGCGGGCTCGGCGAGCCAGCGGCGCAGCGCGGCGCCGCCGTCCGGGCCGAACGCGTGCGGCGGGTTCGGCTTGCCCTTGCGCTCGGCCTCCTCCCACGCGTCGCGGTAGAGGGTGCGCACGGCCTGGCCGATCTTCGTGCCGTCGGCCATCTGCGCGAAGCCGTAGGGGATCGCGCCCAGCGTCTTCGCGTAGCCGTTGGCCTGGAGCAGGGCGCCGTAGGCGTCGCACAGCTCGCGCACCACGGGGTGCTCGGACAGCACCACGCGTGGCCGGGTCGGCGTGTGGTGGGACAGCAACCACGGGCGCTCCGGCCGGTAGCCGCTGTAGTGGAAGAACCGCAGCCGGTGGCCGCCCGCGGTCAGCACCCCGTCGGCGTCCCGCTCGACCGGGCGCTCGTGGACGTTCCAGTAGGCGACGTTGAAGCCGGGGTCGCGCAGCACGTGGTTGTCGAACAGCGCGGGCACCTGGTCCACCCACCGCTGGTCGGTGAACAGCTGCCTCTCCGGGGCCACGACCGCGTCGTGGCGCAGGCGCTCGGCCCAGAAGTCCAGGAACGGCTCCGCGCCGGGGCCGGTGGCCACGAACCCGAGGTTGAAGATGCCCGCGCCCATGATCGCGGCTTCGCTCGGGTCCTTGCCGTCGCGCGGCAGCGGGTTGAGGAAGTGCGGGGTCAGCACGATGCCGTGCGCGCGGGCCAGCTCGGCCAGCTCCGGCATCGGCGCGAACACCTGGATGTCCGGGTCGAGGAAGATCACCACGTCGGCGTCCGCGCGGAGCGCGCGCAGCAGGTACGGCTTCACCGCCGTCGCCATCTCGGTGACGTTGTAGGCGGTGGCCATCCGCAGGTAGTCGTCCTCGGAGATGCCGGTGGCCTCCGGGCCGACGACCCGCACCCGGTCGCCGATCTCGCCCTCGCCGCGCGGGGCGTCCACGACCAGGATCACGAAGCCGTGGTCCGGGTCGGGGTGGTGCTCCAGGTAGGACGCGGCGAGGACGCGCGCGGCGGGCAGGTAGTTGCGGGCGACGATGGTGCACGCGATCACCGCGCGCCCACCGCCCGCACCGCTGCCGCTCGCGCCGCTCGTGCTCGCGCCGCTCGTGCTCGCGCCGCTCGTGCTCGCGCCGCTCGTGCTCGTGCCGTCAGCGGCGTGCGCGGTGCCTGTCGTGCCCGTCGTGCCCGTGGTGCGCTCAGCCATCGGTCGGCAGCACCTCGAGCTGCGCCTCCAGGGCCTGCTCGTAGCCCTTCTGCGCGGCGGCCAGGGTCGGCGCCGCCACGTCCACGCGGACGATCAGGTCCTTGCTGCTGTAGTGGCCGCGCACGCGGGCGTTCTGGCCGCCCGCCGCGTCGATCTCACCGGTCGACACGCCGGCGGGGCCGCCGTTGAACTGCGTCATGCCGTTGTTGACCTGCGTGTTGAACAGGCCCTGCACGGCCGTGGCCGCCGCGGTCGCGTCGGTGGCCTGCACGATCAGCACGATGCCCTTGGACCCGTCGTCCAGGGTGAACTGGGCGAGCTTGGTCTTGGTGCCGCCCGCCGCCGTGTAGAGGGCGGCCTCCGAGTCGAGCAGGTACTTGAGGTTCGGCACCGCGGTGAAGTCGGTGACCGCCTTGTTGGTGCTCACCTTGCCGGGGATCTCGCCGACCGGCAGCGGGTCCGGCGGCGGCGTGGAGGACGTGGTGGTGGGCGTGCTCGACGTCGTCGTGTCGCCGCCGGCCTGGGTCGAGCCGTTGTCGCGGCCCCACAGCCAGTAGGCGCCGAACGCGAGGCCCGCGAGCAGGACGACCGCGAGGACGATGCCGATGACCTTGCCCTTGCCACCGCCACCGCCCTCGTCGAACACCTCGGGCCCCTGGGCGATCCACGAGGGGTTCTGGTCGACGGGGGAGAAGCTGTCCCCGCCCCACGGCGGCGTGCCCACCGGCGGGCCGGACTGCCAGCCCTGCTGCGGCGGCGGCTGCTGCGGCATCCCGGGCGGCGGCGTGATCGGCGCCACGTACTGCGTGCGGTCCGCGTCCTGCCCGCGCTGCTGCCCGCTCACGACCTGCGTCTTGTCGGCGCTGGCCTGGTTGTTGTTGACGACCTGGGTGGCGTCCGGGTTCGGCGTCTGCGGCCGGGGAGGGACCGCGTCCCACCGCACGGGCGGCGCGAACGGACCGCTCTGCGGCTGCTGGGGGGCCGCCGGTGTGCCGCCCGCCCCGACCGTGCCGCTGCTCGTCGCGGCCGCGAGGAGCTCGTCCCGGCGACGGCGGTACTCGTCGGCGCTGATCCGCCCCTCCGCCAGCGTGCGGTCGAGCTCAGCCAGGTCCTCTTGCCAGGACATTCCGTTCCTCCAGGGGTTGCCGCGCGAGCGCCATTGTTGCTCATGCGCTTTCGGCTGTTGTCGGCATCCGGCACTTGTGATGCGGTCGTTGCCGGCGGCCCACCGTCCGAACCCGGACGCGACTCGTGGACCGGCTCGCGGACGTGAAGAAGCCCCAGGCGCATGCGAGCAGAGGCGGCACTGGGGCGTTCGTCACCAACGATAACATTTCGACATGCCGCCCGTCGAGGTCGACGTCCCGGCCGTGTGGAACATGCTCTCCGAGCCGCGGATGGCCCCTATTTGCGGGATGCCGGTGGCGACAAGAGCGCGGCGATCGCCCTCTACGAGTGGAGCGCCCGGACCTCGTCCGCGGCCTTCGAGGTCGTGGGTCACCTGGAGGTGCTTCTCCGCAACGCCCTCGACCGCTGCCTGCGCGAGCACTTCCGGGAAGACGAGTGCGGTATCCCGTGGTTCCTCCTGCCCACCCCGGGTGGAGAGCACGTCGCCGGCGCCGTCGCCGCGGTCCGGGAACGCCTCCTGCCCCAGCGCAAGGAGTCCAGGCACCAGATCGTGGCGGGGTTGAGCTTCGGGTTCTGGTCCGGGCTGCTCGGGCCGAAGTACGAAGAACTGTGGCGCGACTGCCTGCACCGGGCGTTCCCGCACTCGTCGGGCAAGCGCAAGCAGGTGGCGGTCGCCGTCGAGCGGGTCCGGAAGTTCCGCAACCGCCTCGCCCACCACGACTCGACGATCAACGTCGACATCCCCTTCGAGATCCGTCAGATCTTCGAGCTCGCCGCCTTCATCGACGCGGACGCCGCCGCCTGGCTCGAACGGCTCAGCGCCGTGATGACGGTGTACGCGCAGCGACCGGTGACGCTGGAGGACACCGTCGTCGTGCCGGCGAAGCACGCCTGGTCCCTTTACGAGAGCTGCCGGGCCTACGTCTGCCAGGCCGGACGAGCCTTCCGACCGGTCGACCGCATCGCCTTCTACGCCGACCGCGAAGTCAAGCAGGAGGTCCCCGCCGTGCTCCACCGGCGTGACAACGTCGAGTGGAGCCCCGAGGAGGCGGCTCGGCTGCGCGGCTCGGACGACCGCGCGGACCGCAGGATCGCCGAGGTGATCGACGCATCGATCGCGAGCTGGACGGATGGTCGCTACCAGGTCTTCCTGCTGACCTCCCCGGGACATCCCTCCCACCGCCGGTTGGGCGCGGCGCTGCCGCACGGGGGGACCGGCCGTGGATCGGCGTTCGTGCAGCGGCAGCGGTACACGTCGCTCCACGCGTTGGAGACCGCCGGCACCACTGCCGATCTCCGGTGACCTGCCCCCGGCTGTTCCGCCTGCTGCGCTAACGACCACCCGGGTCGCGGACGACTACCCCTGGTAGTCCTGTTCCCGCACCGGGGGAGTCCGCGTTGCGCAAGGAGCCGTCGCTGACGTTCGAGGGTGCGCTGCGCGTCCTCGGCAAGTACGACCCCGAGTGGGTCGGGTTGCTCGACAAGGCGTTGGGCGGGGCCGTGCTCGGGGCGGGTGCGGCCGCGCTGGGGCCCGCCGGGTTGGCGGTCGTCGCGCCGCTGTGGGGGTGGGTCGACCAGAAGAACGAGGCGATGGGGCTGCTCCGGTCCCTGGTCTCGTCCCTGTCGGGGCGATTGGCCGGCGTGTCCGGTCTGGAACGCCGCGAACTCGTGGCCGCCGCCCACACGACCATCGTCGTGGCCGCGTACTTCGAGGTGTTCGAGGAGGCCGTGGGCCGTCCGCTGGTGAAGGAGTTGGCGATCACCCAGCGCGAGCGGCGCGTCCTGGCCGGCGGGGACGCGGTCGGGTGGGTGCTGTCGAACGAGGTCCCGATCCCGTCGCCGACCCGGGGGTTCCACGAGAACCTGGAGTCGTTGCGCGCCTGGTTCGGCATTCTGGACGCCCGCACGGTCGCCTTCCTGAGAGGGCTTGCCGCCTGGCCGGGCGGGGACCTGGACGGGCTCCCGGCGTCGGCCTGCGGTCGGTACGAGTCGATGTACGTGACCCTGGCGGCGGAGGTGCCGGAGTTCGCGATCTGGAGCTCGCTGGGCGAGCACGCCGCCACCCGCGCCCTGCTGACCGCGCCGACCGACGCGTTGCGGCGGGTCGAAGCGCTGCTCGGCCTGGTCGCGCGGCAGGACGTCGGTCCGGACCAACCGACTGCCCTGCGGCGCGCCAACGTCGGTGTGCTGGACCTGCCGGTCGTGCCGACCGACGCCGAGCGCTACGGGACGGACATCACGTTCCCGCCGGTCGGCGAGGTCTTCGTGAACCCGAGGTACCGGATCGCGCCCCACGTGCCGGGGTGCCGCCCCGCCGACGAGAACTGGTGGGACGAGCTGCCGGTGGCGGACGACTTCGACGTGATGATCACGTCCTACCTCCTCTCCCCGGACGCGACCCGCGTGCCGCTGCTCCTGCTCGGCCACCCGGGAGCGGGGAAATCGCTGCTCACCAAGGTCCTGGCGGCCCGGTTGCCGGCCGCCGACCACACCGTCGTCCGCGTGCCGCTGCGGTCGGTCGAGGCCGAGGCGCCGATCCTCGACCAGGTCCAGCAGGCGCTCGACAACGCGACGCACCGCCGGGTCCGGTGGCACGAGCTGACCGACCAGAGCGCGAACGCGCTGCGGGTCGTGATCCTCGACGGCCTGGACGAACTGCTCCAGGCCGCGCAGCACGACCGGAGCGCCTACCTGCGGGAGGTGGCCGAGTTCCAGCGGGTCGAGGCGCTGCAGGACCGGCCGGTGGCGTTCGTCGTGACGTCGCGGACCGTCGTGGCCGACCGCGTGACCATCCCGGACGGCGTGACGGTGGTGAAGCTGGAGGAGTTCGACGAGGCGCAGATCGGGACCTGGCTCGACGTCTGGCGACGGACCAACGCGGCGGCGGTCGGCGACGGCCGCGTGCGGGCACTGACCAGGGAGGAGGCGCTGCGGCAGCCCGACCTGGCCGGCCAACCGCTGCTGCTGCTGATGCTGGCGATCTACGCGGCCGACCCGACCACGCCGGTCCTGGAGGAGGGCACGTCGAAGTCGGTGCTGTACGAGCGGATCTTCGACAACTTCGCCCGTCGCGAGGTCTCGAAGCGCTCCGTGCCGCCGGGTGACGTGGAGGCGGAGGTGGAGGAGCAGGTCCACCGGTTGTCGGTCGCTGCGCTGGCCATGGTCAACCGGGGCGTGCAGCACCTGCGCGAGGCGGACCTCCAAGCGGACCTGGAAGCCCTGGAAGTCGTATCGCGCGGGGCATCGGGGCAGGGAAAGCGGTTGCTGGGCGAGTTCTTCTTCGTGCACACGGCGGAGGCGAACCTGCTGGGGGACGACACCGCCGAGCGGGCCTACGAATTCCTGCACGCCACGTTCGTCGAGTACCTCGTCGCCCGGTTCGTGGTGCGTGCCCTCCGTGTCGCCGCCGACGCGGCCTATGGGGGAAAGTTCGGTGCACGCGAACCTGATGACGACCTCCTCCGCGCCGTTCTGTCCCACCAGGTGTTGGCGGTACGCAAATCCACTCTGGGGTTCGTGGGGGAGATCCTTTCCGGCTTCCGCGATGAGCAGGAGCCCGTGCGACGACTGTTGACCGAGTTGTACGCCTCGTACCGGAGACGGCCTACCTCGCAGAGGTACGAGCTGTACAGCCCGACACCGGTCGACCACATCCGCCGCTTGGCCCTCTACTCGGCCAACCTGGTCGCACTGGGCGCGGAAGTCGACGTCGCAGGCGATCCGGAGGGTTGGCGGTCGACCCTCGCGCTGTGGCGTTCAGGGTTGGACGTGGACGGTCTGACCGCCATGGTCGACTTCGCCAGGTCGAAGGATTTGTCTTGTGATCCGAAGGATTACCTGTCGATGCGGCCGAGGTTCGAGCATGAGATGGCGGCACTGGAGGGGGATTTACAAAAAGCTCGGTTGATGCGGTTCGCGGCATTCGTGGGTGGCATTTTGGTGATCGACAGCCCACTTGGAGCCATGGCAGCCCTGGATGATGTCATTACGATGGCATTTGGATTCGTCAAAAATAACCTCCGTTTTCTTGTAACTCGAGATTTTTTGGGAAAATTCGATAAGGGGGGTGACGATCCTAGGGTATCTTTGGCTCTCGCCTACTATCAGTCGAATTTGTTCGAAGCTTTCGCCGAATTTCACGATCCGGCGCTCTACGCCTCGGTGAGGCCGGAAGCGCGGGCGGTGTTCCGGCTCGTGGCTGCCCGGTTCGCCGATGGCGGAGACCGGAAGGCGTGGTGGGACGAGTTGGCCCGGTCGATCCCGGAGGGGGCGGACGACAGCGGGGAGGTCGCGCCCGAACGCCTCCTGGAGCTGTTCATCGGCCCGCCTCGCAAGCCCGAGTCTCACTCAGTGAACACGGTTGATGACTAAGGGTTGCCGAGGTTGCTTCAATGCCCCATGCGCTTGTTCACCGTGATCCTGTCCACGCTCGCGGCGTTGACGAGCTTCGCCGTGCCCGCCCAAGCCGCCAGTCCCATCAGCTTGACCAGCGGTTTCTACGTCGACCCGAACTCCAACCCGGCCGTCTGGGTGCGGGGGAACGGCGGTGACGGCCGCATGGCCGCCATCCGGGACAACATCGCCACCAAGCCCATGGCCCGGTGGTTCGGCAGCTGGAGCGGCGACATCGGCCAGGCGGTCGGGTCGTTCGTCGGCGCGGCCGACTCCGCCGACAAGCTGCCCGTGCTGGTCGCCTACAACATCCCCGGCCGGGACGCGTGCGGCGGGCACTCGGGCGGCGGGGCGGGGTCTCCCGCCGCTTACCGGAGCTGGATCGCGGCCTTCGCCTCGGCCATCGGGAACCGACCCGCCGTCGTGGTCATCGAGCCCGACTCGCTGGCCGACTTCAACTGCATGACGCCCGAGCGCGTCACCGAGCGCAACGCGATGATCCGGTTCGCCACCGAGCAGTTCCGCGACCGCGCCCCGAACACGTGGGCCTACCTGGACGCGGGCAACGCCAGGTGGGTCCCGGCGAACACCATGGCGCAGCGGCTCGACGCGGCCGGCGTGCGGAACGTCCGCGGGTTCTCCGTCAACGTCTCCAACTACTACACGACCGCCGAGTCCACGACCTACGGCAACGCCGTCAACGGCTCGCTGCCCGGCTACACCAAGACCTTCGTGGTCGACACCTCCCGCAACGGCAAGGGGCACAACGGCGAGTGGTGCAACCCCGGCCAGCGGCAGCTCGGCGCCACCGCGCGGACCGGCGGGGGCGCGGAGATGCTGCTGTGGGTGAAGGTCCCCGGCGACTCGGACGGCAACTGCGGCACGGCCCCGAACACGCCGGCGGGGACGTTCGACCCGGAGATCGCCTACCGGCTGGTGTTCGGGTACTGACCCGCGGCCTACCGAGGGGTATGGCGGAGCGGGGCGAAAAACACCGTCCGGCCAGGCGAAACGGGTCCTAGGATCGCGTCGGCGCTTCCCCGCACGGCGCGGTGTGGGCCGCCGAAGCGCACCCCACGGCCCCCCAGGAGCTGCCCCGCCATGCCCCACGGCCCCCTCGACCACCGCTACCGGGGCGAGCACCCCGTCCGCACCCTGCTCTACCTGTTCCGCGAGGACCGGGGGCGGCTCGCGCTCGGCGCGGGCGCGTTCTTCGTCAAGCACAGCCCCACCTGGCTGACGCCCGTCATCACCGCGCACGTCGTCGACGTCGTGGTCGAGCGCGAGCCGCTGCTCGGCGTCTGGGTCGGCGCCGGCCTGCTGCTGGTGATGCTGGTGCTGAACTACCCGTTCGCCGTCCTCTACACGCGCTGGTGGTACGGCAGCGCCCGCCGGACGGGGCTGCGGGTGCGCTCGGCGCTCAGCCGCCGGATGCAGCAGCTGTCCATCGGCTACCACGCGCGGGTCAGCGCGGGGGTGCTCCAGACCAAGGTCATCCGCGACGTCGAGAGCATCGAGACGGCCACCCAGCAGGTCGGCGACCAGAGCCTGTCCGCGCTGGCCACGCTCACCGGCGCGCTCGTCGTGATCGGGCTGGGCGCGCCCGCGTTCCTGCCGGTCTTCCTGGTCGTGGTGCCCGTCGCGTCCGTGCTGGTCATGTGGCTGCGCGGCCGGCTGCGCGCGCACAACGAGTCGTTCCGCCAGGAGGTGGAGCGGCTGTCGTCGCGGGTCGGCGAGATGACCACGCTCATCCCGATCACCCGCGCGCACGGCCTGGAGCGCACCGCCCTCGACCGGATGGACGGCACGCTGCGCCAGGTGTTCCACGCGGGCATGCGGCTCGACGGCCTCAACGTCCGCTTCGGCGCCCTCGCCTGGATCACGCTGAACGCGCTGGGCGTCGGCTGCCTCGTCGGCTCGGCCCTGGCCGCCTACCACGGCCTGCTGGCCGTCACGCCCGGTGACGTCGTCATGCTCAGCGCCTACTTCGCCTCGCTCACCGGCGCGGTGACCACGTTGATGAGCCTCACCCCGCTGATCAGCAAGGGGCTGGAGTCGGTGCGGTCGCTCGGCGAGGTGCTCCAGGCCCCGGACCTGGAGCACAACGCGGGCAAGGCGCGGGTCGACGTCGTGCGCGGCGGCGTGCGGTTCGAGGACGTCGGCTACGCCTACCCGGGGTCGGGGCGGAACTCGATCAGCGACTTCAGCCTCGACGTGCGGCCGGGGGAGACCGTCGCGCTGGTCGGCGCGTCCGGCGCGGGCAAGTCGACGGCGCTGAACCTGGTCATCGGCTTCCTGCGGCCCACCGAGGGCCGCATCCTGCTCGACGGCGTCGACATGGAGACCCTCGACCTGCGCAGCTACCGCCGGTTCGTGTCCGTGGTGCCGCAGGAGTCGATCCTGTTCGAGGGCACGATCCGGGACAACGTCACCTACGGCCTGGAGGGCGTCACCGAGGACGTCGTGCGGCGGGCCCTGGACGACGCCAACGCGCTGGAGTTCATCGACCGCCTGCCGGCCGGGCTGGACACCGTGGTCGGCGACCGCGGCGCACGGCTGTCGGGCGGCCAGAAGCAGCGCCTGGCCATCGCCCGCGCCCTCGTCCGCGACCCGCGCGTGCTGGTGCTGGACGAGGCGACCTCGGCGCTGGACAACCGGTCCGAGGCGCTCGTGCAGCAGGCGCTGGCCCGGCTGGTGCGCGGGCGCACGGTGTTCGTCGTGGCGCACCGGCTGTCCACGATCCGCAACGCCGACCGGATCGTGGTGGTGGACGACGGGCGGATCGCGGAGGTCGGCTCGCACGACGAGCTGGTGCGGAGGGGCGGGCTGTACGCCCGGACCCAGACGGCCTGAGGGCTACCTCTTCGTGAGCAGCGTCGGGCCCACGATCTTGCGCGCGATCTTGCGCAGCTTCGACTTGGGCGTCTGCGGCGTCGCCGACGACAACGCCCTCGCCGCGGCGGAAGCGGGTGCCTGGGCGGAGGCGGGCGTGGGCGCGGAAGCCGGCGCGGAAGCGGGCGCGGCGGGGGCCGGGGTGACGGGGGCGGCCGGGGCGGGGGCCGGCGGCAGGTCCGAGATCGCCGGGAGGACGGTCGTGGCCTGCGGGTCCACCGGCGGGAGGGGGGCCGGGGCGGGCGCGGGAACCGGCGCGGGAGTGGGCGCGGGTGCGGCGACGGGGGCGGCGGTCGGCACGGAGATCGGCGCGGGCGCGGGGATCGGCGCGGGGGCGGGCGCGGTGACGGGGAGCGTGCCGCTCACCGGCAGTGTCGCGGGCACCGTGGCCCCGCCGAGCTGAGCGCCGCCGAGCTGAGCGCCGCCGAGCTGAGCGCCGCCGAGCTGAGCGCCGCCGAGCTGAGCGCCGCCGAGCTGAGCGCCGCCGAGCTGAGCGCCGCCGAGCTGAGCGCCGTTGGGCTGAGCGCCGTTGAGCTGGGCCCCGCCGAGCTGAGCGCCGTTGGGCTTGGCGCCGTTGACCGGCGCGCCGTCGAACTGGGGGGCGGGCGGCTCGCCGAGCAGGATCGCGAACGGCGGCTTGGCGCGCTGGCCCTGCCGCCCGTCGGGCGGGGTGGGCTCGATCAGCGCCGGGATGAACGGACGCCCGACGCCCGGGTGGGCGGGCTTGGTGGACACCGGTGCGGACATCGGGGCGGACACCGGCGAGGACACCGGGGCGGGAGCGGGTGTGGCGACCGGCGGAGGGGTGCTGACCTGCGCCGCGACCGGCTTCACGTTGGTCGCGGTCATCGGTTCGGACGTGGGCCACGCGGGCTCGGAGAGCACGGCGACGGGCTTGATGCGGACCGTGGGGGTGTCGTTGCTTCGCTGGGGCTGTGTGGGCACCTGGCTTGACGTCACCCCTCGATCTTGCCAAAACACGGTCGGTAGTCCAGGACGGGTGAGTCAGCACCACCAGCCGCACGGCCTGCGCGTCGTGGTCGTGGTGGTCGACGTGGTCGTGGTCGGCCGGCGCGTGGTGGTCGTGGTCTGCCTGGTCGTCGTGGTGGTGGGCGTGGTCGTGGTGATCGCCTGCGACGTGGTCGTCGTGGTGGTCCGCGACACGGTCGTGGTGGTGGTCACAGCGGTGGTCGTGGAGGTCGTCGTCGTGGTGCTGCTCGACGTCGGCACCCCGCCCGTCGGCGACTCGGCGCGGCTGGGCGGCTCGCTGCCCTTCACGACCACGATGTGCCCGACGTCCGACGGCGCGGGCGGCGCGGGGCCGTCCCCGGTCGCGGTCAGCGTGGAGAAGCCGACGAGGGCCGCGACGGCCGCACCGACGAGGGCCCCCAGGGCGAGCCGTACGGGTCCACCCGACGCGGTGAGCATCCACCACCACTACCGGGCATCCCTCAACCGGGTCAAATCGGGCCGAAGTACTGGTACCGGCCCGGAACTTCGGGTATCGGGCCGGTACCAGTGGTCACGCGGTCACGCGAGGGTGGCGGTCAGCGTGATCTCGGTGCCCGCCAGCGCCTGGCTGACCGGGCAGTTCTTCTTGGCGTTCTCGGCGGCCTCGGCGAACGCGTCGGCGTCCAGGCCGGGCACGACCGCGGTGACGGTCAGGTGGATGCCGGTGATGCCGGTGCCGGGCTTGAACGTCACCTCGGCCGAGGTGTCCACGGTCTGCGGCGGGGTGCCCGCCTGCGCGAGGCCGTGCGACAGCGCCATCGAGTAGCAGGACGAGTGCGCGGCCGCGATCAGCTCCTCCGGGCTGGTCTTGCCGTTCGCCGCCTCCGCGCGGGAGGGCCAGCTCACGTCGAACGAACCGACGCCCGAGGACTCCAGGGCGACGTTGCCCTTGCCCTCCAGCAGGTTGCCTTCCCAGTGCGTGGTCGCCTTGCGGGTGGTGGCCATGTCTGCAACTCCGTCTTCGACGAGGAAACCCTTCGCCGCCAAACCTAACGGTCCACCGGGGGCCGCGCCCGCACCAGTGGTCGACAACGTGAAAGGCCCCCGGTGCGGACACCGGGGGCCTTTCACGAGAGCGGATGACGAGACTCGAACTCGCGACCCTCACCTTGGCAAGGTGATGCGCTACCAACTGCGCTACATCCGCCTGACACGAAGAACTATAGACCATGCCTCAAACGGCGTTCGCACCGGGGGGTGGCACCCGGGTCAACAGGCGGTCCACCTCGGACAACCGCTCCTTCGACCACCGCCACTCCCACAGCGGGCGCACCCGGTCGACGACCTCCGCCGGCAGCCACGGCGCGACCTCGTCGCGCAGTTCCCACTCGTCGAACACGTGCTCGTAGAAGCTGACCACCGACGCGTCCGACAGGAACCGCTCCGGCTGCCGGAAGCACCAGTGGGCGAATTCGTAGACCCGGCGGAGCGCCTCGCGGTCGCCGTCCCGGTGCGCCTCCAGGGCCAGTTGCCACAGCTCCGAGAGGAACACGTGGCACGACCAGGACTCGCGCTCGACGACGGCGCTCAGCTCGGGGAGGAGGGCGGAAGCCCTTGTGCGCCAGTCGACCACGCGGCAGGAGCGTACTCGCCGCGCGACCCCCCGGAACGCCACCGACCACCACCTGACGCCCACCCGTGACCGGTCCGTCACCGGGAGCGTTGCGGGGTGCGGGTGCAGCGACTGACCCGAACGGCCCACACCGTCCGGCTGGTCTTCGGTATCGGGTCGCTATCACTTCGGAGCGCGGACCACCCGTTTGTGGCATCTTGACGAGCGGACCACAGGGCGGGCGGGAGGTGCCGGGCGGGATGGCCGGAGATGCCGATTTCGACCGGGAACTGCTCGCCAGGGTCAGGGCGGGCGACGACGCCGCGTTCGGCGAGCTGTTCACCCACCACGCCGACGCCGTTCGCCGGTTCGCCCTGCGGCACGTGCGCGAGCACGCCGAGGCCGACGACCTGACCGCCGAGGCGTTCTTCCGGGTGCTCCAGGCGATCCGCCGGGGCAACGGCCCCACCGACCACGTGCGCACCTACCTGCTGACCGTCGCGCGCCGGGTGGCGTGGGAGTGGAGCGGGCGGCGGCGGGACGTGCCGGTGGAGGACGAGGAGCTGAGCAGGCGCGTCGAGCCGTTCCCCGACGCCACGGCGAACCGCCCCGAGCACACGCTGATCTCGCGCGCCTTCACGAGCCTGCCGGAGCGGTGGCGCACCGTGCTGTGGCAGGTCGAGGTGGAGGGCGCCCGGCCGTCCGCGGTCGCGCCGAGCTACGGCCTGAGCCCCAACGCGATGGCCGCCCTGGCCCGCCGCGCCCGGGAGGGCCTGCGCGCGGCCTACCTCCAGGCGCACCTGGCCGAGGACACCGGCCCGCGCGCGTGCAGCTCGGTGGTGGCCAAGCTCGGCACGTACGTGGCGGGCGGCGTGCAGGGCGCCGAGCACAAGCGCATCCGCAAGCACCTCCGGACGTGCTCCTCGTGCAACGCGCTGCACGCCGAGCTGACCGAGGTCTGCTCGTCGCTGCGGGCGCACGCGGCCCTCATGGCGGTACCGGCGGCGGTGACCGCCCTGGCCACGACCTCGCTGGTCACCGGCCCGCTGGCGGCGACCCCCCTCGTCTCGGCACCCCTCGTCTCGACCCCCCTCGTCTCGGCACCGCTGATCTCCACCCCCTTCGTCTCGGCACCGCTGCTCGCGCCGGCCGCGGCGGGCAAGGCCGCGCTGCTCACCGGCCGGGTCAAGCTGGTGCTCGCGGCGGCGGCGTCGGCCGCGGCGGTCGGCCTGTTCGGGGTGCTGGCGGGCGCGTTCACCGGCGCGCCCGGCCCCGCCCTCGTGCAGCCCGGCCCGGACGGCGCGCCCGGCGGGCACGTGCTGGCGCTGTGCACGACGACCGGACCGACCGCGACCGGCACGGCGACCAGCGAGACCTCGCCCGCCGCCGCGGCGTGGGTCGCGCACACCAGGACCCAGGCCCGCACGGTCACCGCGCCCCCGGCGGCGTCCGCGACGACGACCGCCGACGCGGTGCCCGGTCAACCGGCCGGCGGCACCCCGGCGTCCGACCGGCCCGGGGCCCGCCTGCTGACCGACACCGCCCCGAGCACGTCCGGGGCCGTCCCCGGCCCCGGCGGGTCGGCCACCCCGGCCGGCACGACCACGGGACCCACCAGCGCCGGACCCACCAGCGCGGGCTCCACCGCGGTGGAACCCACCACCGCGAAGCCCCCGACGACCACGTCCCCGGTGCCGCCGTCCGACACGGCGCTGCTGGCCACGACCACCACCGCGTCCGCCGAACCCGGACCCGGGCCGACGAGGGCGGAACCGGTCACCACGCCCACCACGGTGACCCTCTACCCGACACCGACCGCTCTCACACCCGCGTAACTGCGGGTTTTCACCCACGAGGTGCAAGACTTTGCCGGTAGCGTGGGACACGCTGAGTGATCGCTCGACGTCTGAGGAGACGGTGATGACGCGGCTGGTGCGCGGCGCTGACGGCCGGATGTGGACTGTGCGCAGCCAGGTCCAATGGCGCAACCCGGCGGCCGACGCCGACTTCGAGCACGACGTGAGCGGCGGCCACGGCCCCGGCGTGCTGATGCTGACCATCGTGGTCGTGATGGCCGTCGTGCTGGTGGCCTGGACGCCCGCCGACGTAGTCGTGCCCGCCTGGCTGATCGTGGCGCTGGTGCTGCTGTTCCTGTTCTTCCCGGTCCGCTGGGCGCTGCGCCGGCCGTGGGTGGTGGCGGCGGAGTCGAAGAAGACCGACGAGCTGCCGCCGGAGCGGTGGGTCGGCACGGTGCGCGGCATCCTGGTCGTGCGCGACGAGGTCGCCAAGGTGGCCCGCAAGATCGAGATGTACTCGCTGCCCGACCTGGACGGCCCGCTCCAGCCGGTCGACTGAACCCACCGGACCGGCCCGCCGGTGTCACCCGGTCGACTGAACGCCGTCGGCGGGTGACACTGGACGCGTGCCGGAACTCCCCGAGGTCGAGGCCCTCGCCCACCACCTGCGCGAGCACGCGGTCGGCCGCACCGTGCACCGGGTGGACGTCTCGTCGTTGCAGGTGCTCAAGACGGTCGCGCCGCCCTGGACGGAGCTCCAGGGCCGGGAGGTGACGGGCGCCGGCCGGTTCGGCAAGCACCTCGACCTGGACTGCGGCGGCCTGCACCTCGTGGTGCACCTGGCGCGCGCCGGGTGGCTGCGCTGGTCGGAGCACCTGTCCGCGGTCCCGCCCAAGCCCGGCCGGGGCCCGCTGGCGCTGCGCGTGCACCTCGGCCCGCCGGGGGAGGGGCCCGGGTTCGACCTGACCGAGGCGGGCACCAGGAAGGGCCTGGCGGCGTGGGTCGTGGCCGACCCGCGCGAGGTGCCGGGCGTCGCGCGGCTCGGGCCGGACGCGCTGTCGGTGACCCGCACGCAGCTGGAGGACCTGTTCGCCGGCCGCACCGAGCGCCTCAAGACCGCGCTGACCGACCAGACCGTCCTGGCCGGGGTGGGCAACGCCTACTCCGACGAGATCATGCACACCGCGCGCCTGTCGCCCTACGCGACGGCCGGGAAGCTGCCCGCCGAGGCGCTGGACCGGCTGCACGAGGCGCTGGTCGGCGTCCTGACCGACGCCGTGGAGCGGTCGGTGGGGCAGGGCTCGGCCACCCTGAAGGGCGAGAAGCGGTCGGGGCTGAGGGTGCACGCGCGGACCGGCCTGCCGTGCCCCGTGTGCGGTGACGCGGTGCGCGAGGTGTCGTTCGCCGACAAGGCGTTCCAGTACTGCCCGACGTGCCAGACGGGCGGCAGGCCGCTGGCCGACCGCCGGATGTCACGCCTGCTGAAGTAGGTCACACGTCCGGGTGGACCCGTGCTTGTGCACGCCCTGCCCGGCAACTCCCCCTGGTGACAGCTCGACCACTTGGAGGAGTCATGGACATCCGCATCGCCGCCGCCGTCACCGGTGCCGCCCTGAGCCTGGCGACCATCGCCGGCGTGGCCGCCGCGTCCTCGGACACGCCCCCGGCCGCGAGTACCGGGAGCGGCACCTTCGACGCCCAGGAGCGGGTCACGCTGTGCGAGATCCTGGAGGAGGCCGGCCTGTACGACGAACCGGACATGGAGGAGCTGCTCGCGTTCCTCGGGTGCGACGTCGAGGAGACGACCACCAGCACGACGTCCGACGCGCCGGCCAACTGAGGCCGCCGGGGCGCGGTTCGGTGGTCGGATCGCGCCCACTCTCCGTCACCGCCTCGCTGTTCTGTCACTCGATCGGGTAGGCAACCGGTCACGGCCGCCGCCAATTCATCGGATGTGCACGTGTCCGGCCGCCGATCCCCTTGCCTACGCGGCCCCCACGGCACAGCATGGACGCCGTGCGTGACCTCCTGACCGAGCGCGCGGTCCTCGGCGTCATCGCGACCCTGGCCGTCCTCGGCCTCTTCGTGATGCTGTGCCGTGCCCGCAGGGTGAGCACGTCGGTCGAGGACGCCGTGATGGACATGCTGCACCGCATGTCCAAGGCGTCCGCCGACCTGCGCGAGGGCCTGACCGAGGACGCCGCCAACAAGGCCACCCCGCACCTGCGGGAGATGCTGCGCTGCGTCGCCGTCGGCATCACCGACCACGAGGGCACGCTGCTGTCCTGGGACGGCGAGGCGAACGACCACTACGAGTTCCTGCGCACGTTCATCGAGCGCGCCATCGGCGAGGGCCACAAGGAGCACGTCGAGCACAAGAAGCTCGACTGCGAGCTGCCCGGCCCGTGCCTGCTGCACAGCGCGGTGATCGTGCCCCTGGTGGTGGAGAACGAGGTCGCGGGCACGCTGATCGTGGTCAGCGGGGTCGCGAACAAGCGCCAGATCCGGATGGCCGAGGAGACCGCGCGGTTCGTCTCCACCCAGCTTGAGCTGGAGGTGCTCCAGAAGTCCCGGCAGGCGCTGGCGCAGGCCGAGGTGCGGGCGCTGCGGGCGCAGATCTCGCCGCACTTCGTCTACAACGCGCTCAACACGATCTCGTCGCTGATCCGCACCGACCCGGCGCACGCCCGCGAGCTGCTCCAGGAGTTCGCCGAGTTCACCCGCTACTCGTTCCGCACCGACGGCTTCTTCACCACGCTGTCCGACGAGCTGACCAACATCCACCGCTACCTGACCATCGAGCAGGCCCGGTACGGCGCGCGCCTCAACGTGCGGCTCAAGATCGCGCCCGAGGTGCTCCAGGTCGTGCTGCCGTTCCTGGTGCTGCAACCCCTGGTGGAGAACGCGGTCCGGCACGGCCTGGCCAAGAAGCCCGGCGGCGGGCTGCTCACGATCATCGCCGAGGACAACGGCGCGGAGGCGTTGATCTCGGTCGAGGACGACGGCGTCGGCATGGACCCGGACCGGTTGTTCGAGGACCTCAAGGACGCCCACCAGACCGGCGCGCACGTCGGCCTGGGCAACATCAACCACCGGATGCGGGCGGTGTTCGGCGACGACTACGCCCTCGTCGTGGAGACCGCGCCGGACGCCGGCATGAAGATCATCCTGAAGATCCCCAAGTACAGCCGGGGCGTGCGCACGAACCTGCCGCTGGTGCCGCCGAGGCTGGAGGACACCACCGAGCAGCCCGCGATCAGGGCCTGACCACCCGGGCCGGGCCCGGCGACCGGGCCCCGACCGTCAGGCGGCGGCCACCGCCAGCGCGGCGACCACCATCACCGCGCACACCGACCACGTGATCCACATCCAGTAGACGTGCATCGTCGTCGGCCCGTCCGGGTTCTTCTTGCCCCGGTCGTCCCACCACTCGACGTAGCGTTCGAGCCACCGGATCGGGTTGAACGTCACCGCCCGATGTTAGCTCTGCCACTCGACCGCGCCGCTGCACGTAAGGTCGTGGGCATGAGCGTGACGGACAAGATCGCCCGGTTGCCCAGGATCGTCGGTGAGCGGACCGAGCGCGGCCCCGTGGTGGCCGCCGTCCGCCTGCACGGCGTCATCACCCCCACGCCCACCCCGATGGCGCGCAACACCATCAGCGCCCAGACCGTCGAGACCGCGCTGACCCGCGCGTTCGACCACGACCGGCTGGTGGCCGTCGCGCTGCTGGTCAACTCGCCCGGCGGCGCGCCCACGCAGTCCGCGCTGGTCGCCGAGCGCGTCCGCGAGCTGGCGGCGAAGAAGCGGGTGCCCGTCCTGGCGTTCTGCGAGGACGTCGCGGCCTCCGGCGGCTACTGGCTGGCCTGCGCGGGCGACGAGATCTACGCCCACGGCACGTCCCTGGTGGGGTCGATCGGCGTGGTCAGCTCCGGGTTCGGCCTCGACGGCCTGATCGGGAAGTACGGCGTGGAGCGCCGCGTGCACGCGGCGGGCGACAACAAGGTGCGCCTCGACCCGTTCTCCCCGGAGAAGCCCGAGGACGTCGAGTGGCTCAAGGGCCTCCAGGCCGAGCTGCACGAGCAGTTCGCGGCGTGGGTCCGCGAGCGCCGCGGGACCAAGCTCAAGGGCACCGACGACGAGCTGTTCAACGGCGAGGTGTGGACCGGCGCGAAGGCCCTCGAACTCGGCCTGGTCGACGGGATCGGCACGCTGCGCAGCGTCGTCGCCAAGCGCTACCCGGACGCCGAGATCGCCGTCGCCGAGCCCCGCCGCCCCTTCCTCGCCCGCTTCGGGCTGGCCGGCGCCACCACCCGATCGGGGGACTTCCTGCTGGAGGGCCTCGCCGCCCTGGAGGAGCGGTCGCGCTGGTCGCGATTCGGCTTGTGACGCCGGGGCCGGTAACAGGTCCGGCAACCGGCGTAGACAGCGACCCCGCTCGATGGGCAAGATGCGCGGCACAGTGAGTACACCCAAGAACCCCAACACCCCGAAGAACACCGACGGCGCCGGTCTCCTCGTCCTGGCGGTGGACGACGAGGCCCCCGGCCTGAGCGAGATCAAGTACCTGCTGGAGAGCAGCCCGCACATCAGGCGCGTGCTCACGGCCTTCGACGCCGCCGAGGCGCTGCGCATCCTCCGGGGCGACTACGACGCCGAGGTGATGGACCGCCAGAAGGCCGGCCTGCCGCCGGTCGACGCGGTGTTCGCGGACATCAACATGCCGGGGCTGAGCGGCACGGACCTCGCGCGCGTGCTGGGCGCGTTCCGCGCGCCGCCGGCGCTGGTGTTCGTGACGGGCGTCGAGCACTCGGAGGCCGTGGTGGCCTTCGAGGTGGGCGCGCTGGACTTCGTGACGAAGCCGATCAACGAGGACCGGGTCAACAAGGCCATCTCGCGGGTCGTCGAGCGGGTCGCGTCGACCCCGACGGCCCTGCCCGAGCCGACCGCGGCGGCCGAACCGCAGGACGACGAGGTGATCCCGGTCGAGCTGGGCGGCACGATCAAGCTCGTGCCCCGGGCCACCGTCCGGTACGTGGAGGCGCAGGGCGACTACGCCCGCCTGCACACCAACGACGGCGCGAGCCACCTCGTGCGCATCCCCCTGGCCCAGCTGGAGGACCGCTGGGAGAACGCCGGGTTCGTGCGCATCCACCGGTCCTACCTGGTGGCGCTGCCGCTGGTGACCGAGCTGCGCATGACGTCGAACGGGTACGCGGTGGTGATCGGCTCCGGCGACGACGCGAAGGAGCTGCCGGTGAGCCGGCGGCACACGCGCGAGCTGAAGGAGCGGCTCGTCCGACCGCCCAAGAGCAGTTGGGGATGACCGAGCACCCCGGCCCGCCCGGGCAACCGGACCAGCCGCCGCCCGCCGGGCGCGACACCTGGTCGCCGGTGCCGGGCGCGGCGGTCCCCGTCCCACCCGCGTACGGCCGGTCCGCGTCCGGTTCGTCCGCACCCGGCCCGCCGGCTCACGGTTCGACCACGCCCGGTTCGTCCGCGTCCGGTTCGTCGGCTCCCGGCTCGTCAACTCCCGGTTCGCCGGTTCCGGGTTCGCCGGCCCCGGGGCGGAAACCGCGTCGCCGGCGGGTGGTGCTGGCCGACCCGAAGGGGCGCGGTCGCGTGCTGCGCACCATCATCGAGCTGGAGGAGCAGACCAGCGTCGGCGAGAAGCTGATCCGCGACCTCATCCGCCAGCAGCTGCGCACCGGCCTGGCGCTCGGCGGCACGACGCTGCTGTTCCTCGCCGCGCTGCCGGGGGTGTTCTTCGCGCTGCCCCAGCTCTCGGACGTGCACCTGCTGGGCGTGCGGCTGCCGTGGGTGCTGCTGGGCCTGCTGCCGTTCCCGCTGTGCTACGGCGTCGGCTACGCCTACCGCAGGCTCGCCGAGCGGCACGAGCAGGACTTCGTGAACTCGGTGGACCGGTGATCCAGAACCTGTGGAGCCTGGGGCTCGTCGCCCTGGTCGCCGCGCTGACGTTCCTGCTGGGCTACGTGGGCTCGCGGCGGGCGAACACCACGCCGGACTTCCTGGTGGCGCGGCGCGCGATCCCGGCGACCCGCAACGCCGCCGCCATCTCCGGCGAGTACCTGTCGGCCGCGTCGTTCCTCGGCGTCGCCGGGCTGGTGCTCAAGGACGGCGTCGACGCGCTGTGGTACCCGATCGGCTTCACCGCGGGCTACCTGGCGATGATGCTGTTCGTGGCGGCGCCGCTGCGGCGGTCCGGCGCGTACACGCTGCCCGACTTCGCCGAGGCCCGCCTCGGGTCGTCGAACCTGCGCCGGTTCTGCACGTTCTTCGTGATCTGCATCGGCGTGCTGTACCTGGTGCCGCAGCTCCAGTCGGCCGGGCTGACGCTGAACACGATCACCGGCCTGCCCGCGTGGCTCGGCGGCGCGGTGGTCATCGCGATCGTGGTGGTGAACGTGCTGGGCGGCGGGATGCGGGCGATCACGCTCGTGCAGGCGTTCCAGTACTGGGGCAAGCTGTTCGCCATCGCCGCGCCGACGTTCGTGCTGTTCACGCTGTTCGCGGCGGGACCGGGCAACGGCGCGCAGGCGGTCGACTCGGACGGCGTGCTGCGGTTCCACGAGGACGTGTCCGTGACGACCACCGAGCCGGTGCGGGTGCGGGTGGGCGTGCCGCTGGAGCTGTCCGCGACCGGCCTGGTCAACGGGGCGCGGGCGGACGGCGAGGTCTACTGGACGGCCGGCGCGCACACCGTGGGCGCGGACACCGAGCTGCGGTTCACCGCGGGCACGCCGGTGCCGGTCGTGGAGGGCGCGCCGGCGGACAACGCCGACTGGCTGCGCCCGCAGACCGGCGGCGCGGCCGAGCTGTTCGAGACCTACTCGCTGATCTTCGCGACGTTCCTCGGCACCATGGGCCTGCCGCACGTGCTGGTCCGCTTCTACACCAACCCCGACGGCCGGGCCGCCCGCCGGACCGCGCTGCACGTGATCTACCTGCTCGGCCTGTTCTACCTGTTCCCCACGGTGCTGGGGGTGATCTCGCGCCAGTACCTGCCGCAGCTCCTGGTGACCGGCACGACGGACGCCGCGGTGCTGCTGCTGCCGACCACCGTGCAGCCCAACCTGCTCGGCCAGGTGCTGGGCGCGGTCGTGGCGGCGGGCGCGTTCGCCGCGTTCCTGTCCACCTCGTCCGGCCTGGTCGTCTCGGTCGCCGGGGTGGTGTCGACGGACATCCTGCCGGGCAAGGTGCGTGACTTCCGCTGGGCCACGGTGCTGACCGGCGCGGTGGCGATCCTGCTGGCGCTGGCGCTGCCGCGCTCGGACGCCTCGCTGACCGTGGCGATGTCGTTCGCGCTGGCCGCGTCCACGTTCTGCCCGCTGCTGGTGCTGGGCATCTGGTGGCGCGGGTTGACGTGGGTGGGCGCGATGGCGGGCATGGTCGTCGGCGGCGGCCTGGTGCTCGGCTCGCAGGTCGTCACGGTGGTCAGCTCGTACACGGGGGACTGGGCGCCGTCGGTGTTCTCGCAGCCGGCCCTGGTGACGGTGCCGGTGGCGTTCCTGACCATGGTCGTGATCAGCGGGTTGACGTCGCGGCGCAGGCCCGAGGACGTCAACCAGATCCTGCTGCGCTTCCACGCGCCGGACCCGCTGGGCTTCATCCGCGACCGCGACGTGCAGCGGTTCGGCTCGGCGGAGGAGAAGGCGCTCCAGGAGGGCGCGCGCCGGGACGGGCCGTCGTCCTGACGTGATCCGGAGCACCCCGCGGGGGGCTCGTCGCGGCGTGGTCCGGACCTCTCCGCGGGCGGTGGCACCACGGCCGCGCGGGCCTGACCAGCGGCGCACTCCTTCGGCCGCAGGCGTGGTAGCAGGGAGTGCGTGAAGGTCTCGAACGGGTGTAGATAAGACATCCGATCCGGTTAGCGGTGATGTCGATCACCCCAGTGGCGGTTCGTCTCAGCATTCATACCGCTCATCGCATCACTCGACTGTTGAGCGCAAGGCCACGTCCGGGGTCTTTCAGACGTGAGCCAGGTCTCCCTACGGTGCACGGCGTATCAGGAACGCACCAGGAGGCATTACGTGCCGTTCACACCGTCGTCAAACACGCGAGGAGGGGACCGTGAGCACCTCTGAGCAGCACACCCCCGACACCCAGGGCGCTCACAACTGGGTGGAAGTGCAGGAGAGCGCGGACTTCCGGGAACTGCGCCGTCGCCTGCGCAATTTCGTGTTCCCGATGGCCGGCCTGTTCCTGGCCTGGTACCTGCTGTACGTCCTGCTCGCCGACTACGCCCACGGCTTCATGTCGACGAAGGTCTTCGGCAACATCAACGTGGGCCTGATCCTCGGCCTCCTCCAGTTCGTGTCGACGTTCGCCATCACCACGCTGTACGTCCGGCACGCGAACAAGCACCTCGACCCCAAGGCGGAGAAGCTCCGCTCCGAGATCGAAGGGGGTCGGGCGTGAACGGCAACCCCTGGCTCAACATCGGCATCTTCGGCATCTTCGTCGCGGCGACCCTCGTGGTCGTCATCCGCGCGAGCCGGAACACGAAGACCGCCGCCGACTACCTCGCCGCCGGCCGCGCGTTCACCGGCCCGCAGAACGGCGTCGCCATCGCGGGCGACTACCTGTCCGCCGCGTCGTTCCTCGGCATCGCGGGCGCCATCGCGGTGAACGGCTACGACGGCTTCCTGTACTCCATCGGCTTCCTGGTCGCGTGGCTCGTCGCGCTGCTGCTGGTCGCGGAGCTGCTCCGCAACACCGGCAAGTACACGATGGGCGACGTGCTGGCGTTCCGGATGCGGCAGCGCCCGGTCCGCGCCGCCGCGGCGACGTCCACCATGGCCGTGTCGTTCTTCTACCTGCTGGCCCAGATGGCGGGCGCGGGCGGCCTCGTCGCCCTGCTGCTCGGCATCACCGGCAAGCTCGGCCAGGCCCTCGTGATCGCCGTCGTCGGCGCGCTGATGATCGCCTACGTGCTGATCGGCGGCATGAAGGGCACCACCTGGGTGCAGATCATCAAGGCGGTGCTGCTGATCATCGGCGCCGGCGTGATGACGATCTGGGTGCTCGGCAAGTTCGGCCTGAACCTGTCGTCGCTGCTCGGCGCGGCCGTCGACAACGCCCCGAAGGCCGGCGAGAAGCTCCTCGGCCCGGGTCTCCAGTACGGCGCGACCGGCACGTCCAAGCTGGACTTCCTGTCGCTGGCCCTCGCCCTGGTCCTCGGCACGGCCGGCCTGCCGCACATCCTGATGCGCTTCTACACCGTGCCGACCGCCAAGGAAGCCCGCCGCTCGGTCGTCTGGGCGATCTGGCTGATCGGCCTGTTCTACCTGTTCACGCTGGTCCTGGGCTACGGCGCGGCGGCGCTCGTCGGCCCCGACAAGATCAACGCGGCACCCGGCAAGGCGAACTCGGCGGCCCCGCTGCTCGCCGAGGCACTGGGCGGCCCGCTGCTGCTCGGCCTGATCGCCGCGGTCGCGTTCGCCACGATCCTCGCCGTGGTGGCCGGCCTGACGATCACCGCGTCGGCGTCGTTCGCGCACGACATCTACGCCAACATCATCCGCAAGAACGGCCACGACGGCGCGGTCAAGGACAAGGACGACGAGATCGCCGAGGTGAGGGTGGCGCGGCGCACCGCCATCGTCATCGGCATCGTGTCGATCCTCGGCGGCATCGCGGCCAACGGCCAGAACATCGCGTTCCTGGTGGCGCTCGCGTTCGCGGTGGCGGCGTCGGCGAACCTGCCGACCATCCTCTACTCGCTGTTCTGGAAGCGCTTCAACACCGCGGGCGCGCTGTGGAGCATCTACGGCGGCCTCGCCGTGACGATCACGCTGATCGTCCTGTCGCCGGCCGTGTCCGGGAAGCCGACCTCGATGTTCCCGAACGCCGACTTCGACCTGTTCCCGCTGTCCAACCCGGGCATCGTGTCGATCCCGGTGGCGTTCATCCTCGGTTACGTCGGCACCGTGCTGTCGAAGGAGAACGACAAGGAGAAGTACGCGGAGATGGAGGTGCGGGCGCTCACCGGCGTCGGCGCCGAGAAGGCGACCGCGCACTAGCCGCTGTCGCCCACTCACCGCGGTCGCACCGCCCACGCCGGCCGTCATCCTTTCGGGGAGGCGGCCGGCATGGTCCTCATCTCCTGTTCAACAAGGGCGTGGCAGCATGGTGTCCGTGACCGTTCCGAGCGTTGACGTGACCGACGTGCCCGCCGAACTCCCCGCCGGGAAGGTGCTGCTCGACGTCCGCGAGGCCGACGAGTGGGCCGCCGGGCACGCCCCGGGTGCCGTGCACATCCCGATGAGCGAGCTGGCGGGCCGGCTGGACGAGCTGCCCGGCGACAGCGAGCTGTACGTGGTGTGCCGCGTGGGCGGCCGGTCGGCGCGGGTCGTGCAGTACCTGAACGCCAACGGCTGGGAGGCCACCAACGTCGACGGCGGCATGCAGGTCTGGGCCGCCCGGGGCCGCCCGCTGGTGACCGAGGTCGCCGGCGCGGAGCCCGAGGTCATCTGACGTGGCGCTCCGGCCGATGCGCGTGGACTGGGTGGCGACCCCGCCACCCGGCGCGTACCCGCACCGCCGCCTCGGCCGACCGCGCCAGGACTACCAGGGGCCGCCGTCCTACCCGGTGCCGCCGCGCTGGGGCTTCCCGCTGCTGGCGTGGCGCTGGCCCACCTCCGTGGCGACGGACGCCGAGGAGCCCGTCGACTCGGTCGACCGGGTCCAGCGCCTGGCCCGCACCGCCTCGCACGCCCTCGGCCTGGCCGCGCTCACCGGCCTGTGGGCCGCGGGCAGCGAGGTGTGGCGCTACGTCCTGCTCCTGCTCAGCCGCTACGGCGCGCTGTCGGGGTCCACGGTCGGCGTGTCGGACGCGATGGTCGTGTCCTCGTCGTTCGTCATGCTGGTCGCGACCGCGATGGCCGCCGTCTTCACGCTGCTGTGGCTGCGCCGGGCCCGCCGGGCCGCCGCGAGCGCCGCCGGCTACGCCCCGTCCCGCTCGGACGCCCAGGTCCTGGTCGGCCTGCTCGTCCCGGGCGTCAACCTGGTCGTGCCCGGTTCCGTGGCCGCCGAGCTGGAGCACGCCGCCCTGCGCCTGCCCGCCACCGCCCGCCCGCGCCCGTCCCGGCTGCTCCGCTGGTGGTGGGGCACGTGGGCGTTCACCTTCCTGTTCTCCGCGTTCACGATCGCCTGGTCGTTCCGCGACAGCGTGCAGGCCATGGCGGACGGCGTCCTGCTGCACGCCGTCGCCGACCTGCTGGCCACCGCGACGGCCGTCCTCACCGCCGTGGTCGTGCGCCGGACGACGACGTGCCTGCTGCCGGTGGACCCGGCCGCGATGCGCCGGATGCGCGTGGTCGGCGTGAAGGACGCCCCGGCGCCCGAGCTGCGCACCTTCCGCGCCGCCGGCTCACCGCGCTAGGCCGCCGCGCCTGACCGCCGCGCCTGACCACCGCGTGTCCCGCCAGTGGGACGCGGGCAGGTGCGTGGGCAGGGGCGCTGACGGGTGCGCTGACACGAGGACGGCGCCGGCCTGAGCCGACGCCGTCCCGTGGTGGAGCAGGTGGAACCGCTAGCCCGCCACGATCGCGAACTGGCCGATGCCGCCCGCGGCGACCTCCGACACACCGGTGATCGACGTGGTCACCGGGCTGCTGACGCGGCACGCCGAGGTCAGCGGGAACTGGTCGCACGAACCGGCCGTGCCGTTGCCCACGCTGCCGGACTCGCCGTTGTAGCCCCACGCCAGGACCGAGCCGTCGGCCTGGCGCACCAGCGTCGTCCCGTACGAGCTGTCGATCGACGACGGGTTGACCACGTTCGGGACCTTCACCGGGTAGTCGGACCGGCAGGAGTTGCCGTTGCCCAGCTCGGTGCACTCCCACCCGTTGCCGAGCGAGCCCCAGAAGTCGTTGCCCCAGGCCCACAGGGCGCCGTTCGCGGTCACCGCGTAGCCGACCTCCTCGCCGCCGGCGATCTTGACGACGTCGGTCAGGCCCCGCACCTGCGCCGGCGCGTTGCCGGTCTCCAGCGCGGCGCCGGTGCCGGTCTCACCGGCGAAGTTCCGGCCCCACGACCACACGGTGCCGTCGGAGCGCAGCGCGTACGCCGTCTCCAGCGTGCCCGTCGCGATGGCGGTGATCCGCGTGCCGGTCGGCAGCGGCAGCGACACCCTCACCGGGGTGCCGGCCGGGCAGGACTGGCCCGCCGGGCACGTGCCCGCGCCCAGGCCGCCCCACTCGTCGCTGCCCCACGCCCACACCGTGCCGTCGGACTTCAGCGCGTACGCGGTCGCGTGCGTGGCGGCGATGGCCGTCACCCCGGTCAGGCCCTGGACCTGCACCGGGACGGGCGAGTCGTACCCGCCGACCGTGCCGAGCTGCCCGTAGTAGTTCTCGCCCCACGCCCACACGGTGCCGTCGGACTTCAGCGCGTAGCCGGACCCGGTACCGGCGTCCACGGCGGTCACGCCGGTCAGGCCGGCCACCCGCAGCGGCACCGGGGAGCTGCCGTCGTAGCCGCCCGCGCCGAGCTGCCCGTAGTAGTTGTCGCCCCAGGACCACACGGTGCCGTCCGAGCGCCGCGCGTACGCGGTGAACGGACCCGCCTCCACCGCGGTGGCGTTGGACAGCCACGGCCGCTGGGTCGGCGTCGTGCCGTAGGCCAGGTTGCCGCCCCAGCCGTGCAGGCACGCGCCGGTGCACGCCGTCGGCGTGGCGAAGAAGCCCGCCACGTCGGCGATCAGGTGCGTCCAGCCGCTGTTGTTGTAGAGCGACATGCGCACGTCGCCCTGGAGCGCGACGACCGCGGCGTTCGCGGTGTCCTGCCCCGGGAACAGGTTCAGGTTCGACGTGGTCGGCCTGCCGGAGCCGGCCGCGTACGCCGTCACGTGCGTGTCCTGCGTCACGCCGGTGCCGGTCAGGTTGACCACCACGGCGGTGGCGGTCGACGCGATCCTGGGCGCGAGGTCGACGGTCCGCACCGACGCCGGGCCGACCGCGCCGCCCGTCGAGTACCGGGTGTCCAGGGCGCGCGACGGCGCCACCGGGAAGAAGCGCTGCCCGCGGTCGCCGGCGTAGTAGCCGACCAGGTCCGCGATCAGGTGCGTGCTGCCCGCGTTGTTGTAGAGCGTGACCCGGCGGTTCGTGCCGAGGGCGACCGTCACCAGGTTCGGCGCGATCTGCCCGGCGACCAGGTTCAGGTTCGAGACGTTGGGCCGCGAGCCGCCGGTCGGGTAGGCGACCACGTGCGTGTCGGCGGTCGGCAGCACGCCGGTGAGGTTGAACGTCACCGACGTCGCCGTGGTGGGCACCAGGCCCGACAGGTCGACGTCGCGCGCCGTGCCCGCGCCGAGCGCGCCGCCCGCGAGGCGGGTGTCCAGCGCCCGGGTCGGCGACGTCGTGGTGAACCGCGACGAGCCGCCGTCCGAGACGTAGTAGCCGGCGAGGTCCGCGATCAGGTGGACGAAGCCCGCGTTGTTGTAGAGGAAGGCCGACCGGGTCGCCCGGTCCAGCGCCACGGTGACCTGGTTCGCCCGGATCTCGCCCGGCCGGAGGTTGAGGTTCGAGACCTCGGGCACCTCGGAGTCGTTCGGGGCCACCCGGATGTGGGTGTCCTCGGTGGCCTGGAGGCCGGTCAGGTTCAGCACCACCGCCGTCGCCGACGCGGGCAGCCGCGAGGCGAGGTCGACGTACACGCCGTACCCGACCGGACCCGCCGGCGCGCCGGTGCCGTTGCGGCTGTCCAGCACGCGCACGGGGGTCGTCGGGACGAACGTCGAACCCTCGTCGACGGCCTGGTTCGCCGCCACGTCGGCGGCCGACGCGGTGCCGGCCTGCGCGCTGCGGTCCTGCGCGCCGGGGGCCGGTGCTCTCCGGTCCTTCGTCCTGCTCGACTTCGCGGCGTCGATCGACATCCTGTCGACCTGGTCGACCACCGCGCGGTCCGCCGGCTCGGCCTGCGCCGCGGCGGGCTGGAGCCCGGTCACGACGAGAGCGCCGGCGCACAACGGCAAGAGCCATCTTCGCATGTGTTCCCCCCAAAGGAATCCTGATGAGCCGGGACAACATATGCCGGGCACGTGCCGAAAAGCGATACCCCGCCCGTCACACCGCCGCCGCGTCCTCGTCCTCTTCGTCCTCCTCCTCGAACTCCCACACCAGGACCAGCGGTACGCGCCGGCCGTACCGGGCCAGCGCCGACTCCGCCGACCGGTGTTGGCCGAGCATCGTGCGGCCGGTCACCGGGTCGCGCCGGTAGACCACGGCGGTCGCCGTGTCGTCCTCCATGATCTCCATGCCCCACGCGAAGATCCGGGTGCGGTCGGCGGCGTCCACGAGGCTGAAGAGGTTCGCTTCCACGGGACCCACTGTCCGGCGGGAGATCCGCGTCGACCCATGGGGTGAACCGGGAATCCCACATCCGACGATCCCGCCGGACCATGCTGACGCGTGCCCACTCCACCACCGTTCCGCCGCCGTCGGTTGGGGAAGAAGCTCGCCCGGATGCGGGTCTCGGCCAAGCTGACCCTGGACGACGCCGCGAAGGCCCTGTACCGGACCAGGTCGACGCTGCACCGGATCGAGCGGGGGGAGACGATCCTCGACGTCCACCTCGCCAAGTCGATGATGGACCTCTACGACCAGTACGACCCCGACCTGCTGGAACAGGCCGTCCGGGCCCGGGAGCCGGGCTGGTGGACCACCTACGGGATCGAGAACCAGGGGTACGTCGACGTCGAGACGGAGGCGGCGAGGGTCCGCGAACTCTCCCTGCTGGTCGTCCCGGGGCTGCTCCAGACCGGCGAGTACATGCGCGCCCTGTTCGCGGCGCACCGCCTGACCCGCACGAAGCGCTGGTTGGAGAACGACATCCGGGTGCGCCGGATCAGGCAGGAGCGACTGACCGACCGGTGCGACCCCCTGAGGCTGGACGCGATCATCGACGAGGCGGCCCTGCGGAAGTCGGTCGGCGGGACCGAGGTGATGCGCGCGCAACTGCGGCACCTGAGGGAGATGGCGGACCTGCCCAACGTGTCGATCCGCCTGCTGGCCGACGCCGGGGGCGCGCACGCGGGCATGATGGGGAGCTTCGCCCTGCTCAGCTTCGCCGACCCCCTCGAACAGCCGGTGCTGTTCATCGAGCACATGGCGGGGGCGGTGCACATCGAGGAGGAGAACCAGCTGCGCGAGGCTAGTCTGGAGTTCGAGCACCTGGCTTCCCAAGCGCTGGGCCCTGAGGAGTCGGTCGCCCTTGTCGAGCGGGTCCTGGCCGGGTGAGAGAGGCGATGGACATGTCCACAGTGGACTTCACCGGCGCGGTGTGGCGGAAGAGCGGTCGCAGCGGCGGCGCGAGCAACACCAACTGCGTCGAGGTGGCGTCGGCCGGCCGGTTCGTCGGGGTCCGGGACTCGAAGAACCCGACCGCCGCAACGCTGGCGTTCCCCGCCGTTCAGTGGGCGTTCTTCCTGCGGCACTTGGGTTCCTGACCTCGCCGTGCCACCGTGGACCCCATGCGGGCACTCGCGGCGGCACTGGTCCTGTCCCTCACCGTCCCCGTCGTCGTCCCCGGCGCGGCGAGCGCCCACGGCCGGCGGTCGTTCGACCTCCAGGCCCACCGGGGAGGCATCGGGCTGACCGTCGAGAGCACCCTGGCGGCGTTCGCCAAGGCCCTCGAACTGGGCGTCACCACGCTCGAACTGGACGTCCAGATCACCCGGGACGGCCGTGAGGTCGTCACCCACGACCGCAGGACCAACCCCGCCAAGTGCGTCGACACGGCACCCGCCACCCCGGGCGACCCGGCGTTCCCGTACGCGGGCAAGTACGTGAAGGACCTGACGTTCGCGCAGGTCCGCACGCTGGACTGCGGGTCGCGGCGCTGGGCGCAGCACCCGGACCAGGAGCTGTCGCCGGGCGCGCGGATGCCGACGCTCGCCGAGGTCTTCGCCCTGGCCCGCCGCCACCGGGCGCACGGCGTCAGGTTCAACATCGAGACCAAGGTCGAGGCCGCCGCCCCGCACGAGACCGCGCCGCGCGAGCAGTTCGTCGAGGTGACCGCCCGCGAGATCCGGCGCTCGGGCTTCCAGCGCTCCGTGACTGTCCAGTCCTTCGACTGGGGCACGCTGATGCTGTGGCGGAGGGCGGAGCCGCGCATCCCGCTCGTCGCGCTCACCCAGCCCGAGTTCCTGCGCCCCGGCTCGCCGTGGACCGGCGGCCTGGAGCTGGCCGACTTCGGCGGCAGCGTGGTGAAGGCGGTCACGAGCTTCGGCGCGTCCGCCCTCTCGCCGGTGCACGGCAACCCGCAGGGCGGGACCGCGAACGACCCCGGCTACGTCCCGTTCACGACGAAGGCCCTGGTGGACGAGGCGCACGCGCACGGGCTGGCGGTCGTCCCGTGGACCGTGAACGACGTGGCGACCATGCACAAGCTGATCGACGACGGCGTGGACGGCATCATCACCGACTACCCGGACCGCCTGCGCGGCGTCATGGCGGACCGCGGCCTGAAGCTCCCCAGGCCGTACCCGGCCCGCTAACCCGCCTTGGGGTAGAAGCGGAACGGCGTGCTGTGCGCCAGGGCCAGCTCCGCGCACCGCACGTACTCGGCCGGGTCGCCGTCGAGCAGCTCGCGGCGGACGGGGCCGTCGTCCCGGTGGTGCAGGAGCACCACCGTGCGCTCGTCGAACAACCAGAAATCCTCCGGGATCAATTCCCGGGCGACTTCCTGCGAGGGGTTGATGATCCGCACGTCCTCGCCGGCCCGCACGTTCCCCGGGTATTCCCACTCGAACTGGCACCGCTGGTGCTCGGTCAACGGGTCGCTCACCAACCGCACGCGCCGCACGGCCTTCCCGGCGTGCCGGTGGACGCGCAGCCGGTTGTGCCACGCCGCGTTGTACCCGACCGGCATCGGGCGGCCCGCCGTGCACTGCTCCACCACGTCGTCGCCGGTCCAGTACGACGGCAGGACCTCCAGCCGGAACGCCGACGCGGTGAACGCGCGCCACAGCCCGGCCCACTCCTCGTCCGGAACCCACCGGATGTCCTGATCGCCCGATCGCACGACCCCCACGTTAGCGAGGCGTCGGGCGGGGGAGCAGCGCCGATTGTGTAAATTCCGGTACGCGATTTATTCGGCAGAACGTGGAAATCGCACGCGCCTGTTCCGCCGTTCCGCCCAACGGTTCCGGTGGAAAATGTGGTCGCGCCCGTAGACGTCCAACCGGTGGTCGGGGTCGGCGAACACCGTCCGCAGACCGGTCAGGTGGGCGAAGCCGAGGCGGTGGACGTCGGGCTCGGAGGCCAGCGCCTCGCCCGCTTCGGTGAACGTGTCACCCATCCGCAACAACGACCGCGCCGTGCCGGCGACGACGAGCGTGGCCGCGTGGTCGGTCAGCCGGAGCCGGTTCGACCCCCGCCACTCCCACGGCCGCCAGACCTCGTCGAGCCGCGCGGCCGGCGTCCGCACCGTCGCGGGCCGGGCGGAGGTCCGCCGCGGCGACCCGCGCACCTCCGGCCACCGCGACGGCCGCAGCCCCACGTCGTGCCGCACGACCAGCAGGTCGGGCTGCGCCGGCGGGTCGCTCCACCACCACACGTCGGGGTCGTGCCGGTTCTCCCGCAGCGGCACGAACAACGCGCTGCGCGGGCTGGTCGCCGCCAACCGCACCAGCGCGCCCAACCGCAGCAGGTCGGCGCGCGACGACACGAACCGCACCATCCCGAGGTCGTCGGGCGCGTGCGTCCACGTGCGGCTCAACGCCGCCGCCGGCACGAGCACGCGCCGAAGCGCCCCCTGCCGCACCACGGGGTGCACGGTGACCGGAAGTCGCACGTGCTCAGCGTGGCAGCGCCGTCCAGCGTTCTACGAACGCGTCAGCGGCAGCTCGTGCACCCCGCGCATGACGAACTCGGCCCGCTGCCGCGGCGGGGCGGCCAGGGCGGCGTCGGGCAGCTTGCGGGTCAGGGAGGACAGGGCCGCCTGGACCTCGATGCGGGCCAGCGGCGCGCCCAGGCAGTAGTGGATGCCCATGCCGAAGCCCAGGTGGGGGTTCGGGTTGCGGCCGATGTCCAGGACGTCCGGGTCGGTGAAGACGAGGGGGTCGCGGGCCGCGGCACCGAGGAGGGCGGCGATCTTCCCGCCCGGCTCCACGGTGTGGCCGGCGATCGTGACCGCCTCGGTGGCGGTGCGCTCGAAGAGCTGGAGCGGCGAGTCGTAGCGGATCAGCTCCTCCACGGCGGTCGGGAGGAGGTCGGGGGAGGCGAGCAGCCGCCGCCACTCGGACGGGTGCTCCAGCAGGGCCCGGACGCCGTTGCCGATGACGTTGACCGTCGCCTCGTGGCCGGCCATCAGCAGCAGCACGGCGGTGGCGACCAGCTCGTCCTCGGTGAGCTTCGCGCCGTCCGCGTCGGTGACGGCCACCAGGTCCGAGACGAGGTCGTCGCCGGGGTTCGCCCGGCGGTGGGCCACCAGGTCGCGCAGGTAGGCCACGAACTCGGCGGCGGCCAGCTCGGCCGCGTCCCGCTTCTCCTCGGGCAGGCCGTACTCGTACATCTTCACGATGGCGTTCGACCACGGCTGGAGCAGCGGCCGGTCGGCGGTCGGGACGCCCAGCAGCTCGGCGATCACCTCGACCGGCAGGGGCGAGGCGACGTGGGCCAGCAGGTCGGCCGAGCCGGCGTCCCGGACCTCGGCGACGAGCCCGTCGACGCGGCGGTCGGCCAGGTCGGCGATCCACGGCCGCAGGCGCTCGACGTGACCGCGGCCGAACGCGGCGGCCACGAGCCTGCGCAGCCGGGTGTGCGTGGGCGGCTCGTTCTCCAGCAGCGAGTTGCGGTGCAGCAGGTTGAACGCCCCGAACCGCTCCAGCGGGGTCGCGTCCGACCAGACCCGGCCGAGCGACCGGTGCCGCAGCACCGCGGACGAGGCCGCGTGCGACACGGCCACGGCGATGCCCATGCCCTCGTGCCGGTGGACCTCGCCCCGTGCGCGCAAGGCGGCGAACACCGGGTACGGGTCCGCGATGAAGGCGGGGTCGTGCTGGTCGAACGTCACGGTCACGGACGGTAGGTCTTGAGCTGGGCTCGCGTCCATCCGAGTGTGGTTGTCCACTCAAACATTCAGCCGGCTGTGACGTGGTGTGCCCGGGTTGACCGGCCCGGTCGTCCACCACGAGCATTTCCCCGTGCCCCCCGACATCGTCGCCCACCGCGGCGCGTCCACCCGCCGCCCGGAGCACACGCTCGCCGCCTACGACCTCGCCCTCCGCCAGGGCGCGGACGGGCTGGAGTGCGACGTGCGGCTCACCCGGGACGGCCACCTCGTCTGCATCCACGACCGGGTGATCAACCGGACGAGCGACGGCGAGGGGAAGGTGAGCGCGATGACCCTCGCCGAGCTCCAGCGGCACGACTTCGGCGGGTGGCACGGCGGCGAGCCCGCCCCGGTGCTCACCCTGGAGGACCTGCTCGGCCTGGCCCAGGACCACGGCACCCGGCTGTTCGTCGAGACCAAGCACCCCGTCCGGTACGGGGCGCAGGTGGAGAGGACGTTGGCCGCCGTGCTCGGCCGGCACGCGGTCGAGGCGGTGATGATGTCGTTCTCCGTCTTCGCCGTGCACCGGTTCAAGCGGTTGCGGCCCGACGTGCCGACCGTGCTGCTCTACGACCGGCTGTGGCCGCGCACCCTGCCCACCTTCGTCGACTACGCCGGACCCGGCGTTCACCTGCTCAGGCGTCACCCGGACCGGGGGCAAGGTGTCTACACGTGGACCGTGGACGACCCGGCCGACATAGCGTTGTGCCGGGACCGCGGCGTCCGCTTCCTCGCGACCAACAACCCGGAGGAAACGCGCGAGCACCTTGCGGCTAACTTGACGCCCGACCAGCCCTGAGACCCCAGGAGGCGGCGGTGGCGAAGCGGACAGCCGCGAAGACGTCGGTGAAGGACCAGCCGGCGGGCGGTGTGAGCCCGCGCCAGCCGTGCCCGTGCGGCTCCGGCAAGCGCTACAAGGCGTGCCACGGAGCGGCCGGCGGCGCGGCGGACGTGATCGTCTCCCGCCCGTTCGAGGGCCTGGCCGCCGAGACCGAGCTGATCGCGCTGCGCGAGTTCGTGCCCTCGGCCACGGCCGTGCTGCCGCTCAAGGACGGCTCCGGCCGCTCGATCACGCTGGCCACCGTGCTGCCGATGGCCGCGGCGGGCCTGGTCCGCGCGGACGGCACCGCGTTCGTCGGCCTCCAGGTGCAGACCCGCTCCGGCGACCTGAGCCGCGACCTGGCCCGCGCCGTGCGGTGGGCGCTGACCGCCGAGACCGGCGACGCGCTGCCCGTGGTCGGCCCGGACAACGGCGAGGACCCCGGCCGGTTGCAGGACCTGCTCGACCCGGCGGCCACGCTCAGCCCCGAGCTGCACGCCGACTTCGCGTGGTGGCTGCCGCCGGAGAACGAGCCCACCGGCGAAGTCGCCCTGTCCCTGGAGCGCGCGAACGCCGCGATCCTGCCCACCGAGCGCCTCGACGCCCCCGGCGTCGAGGCCGCCTACTGGGTCGACGCGGGCGACAAGGCGCACCTGCGCTGGGTGCGGCCCGAGCCGGAGGAGACGCTGCTCGCGGCGCTCGCCCGGCTGTCCGTGCGCGGCGAGCTGGACCTCGGCGAGGGCTCCCGCTACGCGGGCTCGTTCCGCGCGCACGGCCTGCTCGTGCCGGTGTGGGACCTCGACCGCGAGCTGCACTCCAGCGAGTGGGCGCCCGGCGCCGAGGCCCTGGGCAAGCGCCTCCGGGACGCCCTGGCCGGCCTCGACGACGAACCGCTCACCGAGGCGGAGCGCCGGGCGCGGGACGGCCTGCGCGGTCGCCAGATCACCCTGCGCTGAGCTGTCCACAGGTGTCCCCACCCCTGTCCACAGGGCCTGTGGACAACTTCGCGGCAGGTGAGGAGTCCCCGTGATCCTCCGCATCAGCACCAGGGACGAGTGGGCGCGCGCCCGTGACGAGGGCGCCGTCCCGCTCGACCCGGACGGGTTCGTGCACTGCTCCGACTGGGGGACCGTGCACCTGCCCGCCAACCGGCTGTACCCGGCGCGGCACGACCTCGTGCTGCTCGTGGTCGACCCCGAGGGCCTGCCGGTGCTCTGGGAACCGGGGGAGACCGGCGAGGACGGCCCGTGGTTCCCGCACGTCTACAGGCCGATCCCGGCCGACAACGTGGTCGCCGTGCACGAGTTCGCGCCCGACACCGACGGCCGTTTCCGACCCTTGCCCGTTTCGTGACCTTCGCGGACAACCAGTAGCCCCCCTCGGGCGTGTCCTTACAGACGGTGGCCACCAGGTCATCGCCTGAGGGGGTTCGGGGTGACCGCTGTCTTGCCGGAGCACAGCGCCACGGACGGGGGAACCGAGGACTTCGCCGAGTTCGCGCGGGTGTCGCTGCCGGGGCTGCTGCGCTACGCGCACGCGCTGACCGGCAACCCGCACGACGCGGCCGACCTGGTGCAGACGGCCCTGGAGAAGGTCGGTGCCCGCTGGGAGCCGGTGCGCCGGCGCGGCGACCCGCTGGCCTACGTGCGGCGGTCCGTGGCCAACGCCAACGCCAGCCGGTGGCGGCGACGGCGGCGCGAGGACCTGGTCGCCGAACCGCCCGACGCGCCCGTGCACGGCGTCGACCGGCTGGAGCACGAACCGCTCTGGCAGGCGCTGCGCGCCCTGCCGCCGGGACAGCGCGCCGTCGTCGTGCTGCGCTTCTACGAGGGTCTGTCCGAGGCCGAGATCGCCCGCACCCTCGGGGTGTCCGCGGGCACGGTGAAGAGTCAGAACAGCAAGGCCATGGCGACCTTGCGCGCACGCTTGGGGGTGACGGCGTGACGATCGAGGACGAGCTGCGCCGGTTGATGGCCGACGACCGGCTGGACGTGCCGGTGAAGCCGGACGCCGTCGCCGAGGTCGTGCGGGGCGCGCGCCGCCGCCGGCGGCACCGGCGGGCCGCGGCGACGAGCCTGGCGTGCGCGGCGGTGGTGGCGGGCGCGCTGTGGGGCCTGGAGGTGGTGACCACCCCGCTGAGGGGCTCGGGCGCGGTGGCGTCGGCGACGGTCGTGAGCACCCTGCCCCCGCCCACCGGCTCGGACGTCGGGTACGGGCCGGTGCGGTTCGACATGACCTCCGCCGAGGTCGAGGCGACGGGCGCGGTGAAGCTGGTCGCGATGGCCCGCTACTGCGCCGAGTACCGGTGGGCCGACGAGCCGGACACCGGGCGCCGCTCGGTCACCGTGTCGCGCTGGAAGGGCGTGGTGCAGATAGTCCTGCCCCCGGCGGCGCGGACACCGGAGGGCGTGGGCGTCGGGTCGGCCGAGGCCGACGTGCCGGCCGCCTACCCCGGTGCCGTGCCCGCCGCGCCGCCCACCGGGGTGGCGTCCGGGTTCGTCGGCTCGGCGGTGTACTCCGTGGGCCGCACGGGCGAGCCGGGCTGGGAGTACGTCTTCGGGATCGCAGACGGGCGCGTGGCGTGGGTGCTGATGCGCAAGCTCACCGACGACTGCCTGGGACGCCTCCAGTGAGGCGGGTGCCGGCCGTCGCGCTGGTCGCCGCGCTGGGGGTCGCGCTGGTGGCGTGCCAACCGCAGGAGGGGGCGCGGGGGGTCGTCACGAGCGCGGTCGACACGTACCCGGTGGTGGGGGCCGCCGGGTACCGGGAGTTCCGGTTGGGGATGACCGAGCAGGAGGTGCGGGCGACCGGCGCGGCCGAGCCCGAGCCGGACGGCACGAAGTGCGCGTTCTACCGGATGACCGCCGCGGACGGCGGGATGTGGGTCGAGGAGGGGAAGGGCGTCGTGGCCATCAGGGTGGAGTCCGGGGCGAGGACGAACGAGCAGATCAGGGTGGACGTGCACCCGGACGACCCGGTGCTGGCGCGGGCCTACCCCGCGGGCGAGCACGTGCCGGGTCGGTTCCGGGTCGCGCTCGGCGACGGCGTCTCGCTGCTGTTCGACGGCGGGGTGACGGTGCTGAGACCCGACCAGACCTGCTTCTGACGCGGCGGAGCCCGCCCCCGACCCGGTGTCCGGCACCCGGTGGGGGCGGGCTCCGCCGCGCTCCGGCCCCGTGCGGCCCCCCGCGGTGCGCGGCTCCTCGCGGTGCGCGGCTCCTGGGGGGCGCGGTCCCTAGAGGGCGCCGCCGGCGGCGCGCGGCGCGCCCTGCTCGGCGGTCTCGCCCACGCCCTCGCGGCTGAGGAACGCCTCCACGTGGAACAGGTTGCCGTCGGCGCGGTCGACCACGGTGAGCAGCGTGCTCATCGACGCGACCTCCTCCACCTGCTCCTTGAGGAACCACTGGAGGAACTGCTCGCCGATGTAGTCGCCCTCGTCGCGGGCGGTCTTGGCGAGCGCCACGACCTGCTCGGTGACGGTCTTCTCCTGCTCCAGCGCGAGCGCGACGGGCTCGCGGGCCGCGGCGAAGTCGTTGCGGACGTCGTCGACGCCGGGAATGCTCGCCGGCAGCCCGTTGTCCATCAGGTACTGCACGATCATCATGGCGTGGTTGCGCTCCTCCAGCGACTGCCGGTAGAAGTGCGACGCGAGCCGCGGGAGGTCGTTGCCGTCGTACCACACCGCGATGGCCAGGTACTGCTGCGACGCGGTCAGCTCGTTGCGGACCTGCGCCCGGAGCAGGTCGTGGAACGTGGACGCGGTGGTCGTCGGGGAGATCTTCTTCAGGTTGAGGGCCATGACCCGAGAATAACCCGTATCATTTTTCCGCGCATTGAAGGTAAGGCTCGTCAAAATGAGGAAAGGGTTGCCGAAGAAAGCTTAGGCAACCCTTTCCGGGGACTTCCCGGTAATCGTCAGACGAGCGGCGCGCGGTCGATGGGGCACGACATGCAGCGCGGCCCGCCGCGACCGGAGCCCAGCTCGGAACCGCTGATCCGGAGCACCTCCACGCCCGCGTCCTCCAGGCGCGCGTTGGTCTCCACGTTCCGCTCGTAGGCCACGACCAGGCCGGGGCCCACGGCGAGGGTGTTGTTGCCGTCGTCCCACTGCTCGCGCTCGGCCGTCACCGGGTCCAGGCCGGTGTCGATGACCCGCAGCCGCTCGATGCCCATGGCCTCGGCCGCCGCCTCCAGGAACGGCCGCCGGTCCTCCACCACGACGCCGCCGGCGCCGTCGGAGCGCACCGGGTAGGCGTCGAGGGTGTCCCGCACCGCCGGGTACATCACCACGGCGTCGCCGTCGACCATCGTGCACACCGTGTCCAGGTGCATGGTCGCCCGCTCCTGCGTGATCGGCACCGCCAGCACGGTGTGCGCGAGGCCGTCGGCCAGCGCGGACCGGGCGAACGACTCGGCGCCCGCGGGCGTGGTGCGCTCGCCGACGCCGATGGCCAGCACGCCCGGCGCGAGCAGCAGCACGTCACCGCCCTCGACCGGCGCGGAGTGCGCCCCGTAGGCGCGGCCGGTCTTGCGGAACCTCGGGTGGTAGGCGTAGATCAGGTCGGTGAGCGCGGTCTCCCGGTCGCGGGCGGGCAGCGCCAGCGACGTGATCGCCACCCGGTCGCCCACCCACACCGACGAGTCGCGGGTGAACAGCAGGTTCGGCAGCGGGGCGACCGCGAAGTCGATCGGGTGGTGCATCTTGCGCACCAGCGACGCGCCCTCGGCGGCCGGCAGCTCCTCGAACGTCATGCCGGTCATCAGCGCGGTGGCCAGCTGGTCCGGGGCGATGGACGCCAGGTGCGAGCGCAGCGCGTCCGCCAGGTCGATGCCCAGCCGCCGCTCGTTGACCGCGCTGTGGATGCCCGCGATCCGCGCCCGGTCGTCGTGCAGGGCGTCGACCAGCAGGTCCGACAGCAGCAGCACCTCGACGCCGCGCCCGCGCAGCACCTCGGCGAACGCGTCGTGCTCCTCCTGCGCGCGGTCGACCCAGGGGACGCCGTCGAACAGCAGCTGGTCGTTGTTGCGCGGGGTGAGCCGCTTCAGCTCGGCGCCGGGGCGGTGCAGCAGCACCGTCCGCAGGGGGCCGACCTCGCTGTCGACGCGGGGCGCGGGGAACGGCTCGCCTTCGGCGGCCTCGGTCCGGGCGATGTGCGCAGTCACGCGTTCGAGGGTAACCCGAGACCGGTGCGATCAGCAGCTCGGAGCGGGCTCCGATGGCCGAGTCGATCGCATGACGACGTGAATATGGCGTTTTGTTGCGTGGGCCGGTCTTTAGACCATTCAGGTGTTGCGTACTGGTCCGCGTCGCCGGGTCGGTGCCGCCGTTGCGGGATGATCGAGGTCTACCGGGGGAGGCGAAGTGGTGGACATCCGCTTGTCGGTCGACGCGCCGGGCCAGGCCGCGTCGGCGACGGACCTGCTGCTCCAGGAGCTGCTGAGGGGCGCCCGCGCGGACGTGCGGCCCGCGCCCGCCGACGTGCCCGAGGGCGCCAAGAGCGGCGCGGGCGCGACCATCGCGGAACTCGTGCTCAACGGCGCGGTGCCCGCCGCCGTGGCCGCGGCGGCGGCGTCGGTGATCACCTCGTTCGTGCAGCGCGGCAGCGCCCGCAAGGTCGTGCTCAGGTCGGGGGAGGACGAGATCACCGTCGAGGGCGTCGACGCGCGCTCGCAGAAGGCGGCGCTGGAGGCGTGGTTGCGCGAGCACGAGGGGGCGCGCGAAGCCGAGGGGCCGGGTGGCGAGGGACCGGGTGGCGAGGGGCCTCGCGAGGGCGGGGGGTGAGGTGGGGCGCTACGCCCTGCTGGTCGCCACCGGCGAGTACGAGGACGTCCGGCTGAGCCGGCTGCGCGCCCCGTCGCAGGACGTGGAGCGGCTCGCCGCCGTGCTGGCCGACCCCGGCGTCGGCGGCTTCACCTCGGTCGAGGTGCTGCGCGACCGGGCCGACCACGAGGTGCGGCGCGCCGTGGAGGAGCTGCTCGCGCCCCGCACCCCCGACGACCTCGTGCTGCTGTACTTCTCGTGCCACGGGCTCACCACGCCCGCGCGCCGGCTGTACTTCGCCACCGCCAACACCGTGCAGGACCGCCCCGCCGGCACCGCCGTCCCGCGCACGTTCGTCAACGAGCAGCTGGAGGACTGCCGCGCGTCCGGGCGGGTCCTCGTCCTCGACTGCTGCTTCAGCGGCGCGTTCGTCGAGGGCTTCAAGGCGGGCGAGGCCGACGTGCTCGGCGACCCGGGCTCCGGCTACGTGGTGATGACCGCGTCCAACGCCTACGAGTACGCCTTCGAGCAGGACTCGCTGTCCCTCGACGCGCCGCGGGCCTCGCTGTTCACCGACGTGCTCATCGACGGCCTGGCGAGCGGCGGCGCGGACCTCGACGGCGACGGGTGGATCGGCGTCGACGAGCTGTTCCGGTACGCGCACGACGGGGTGCGGGCGCGCCGCGCCGACCAGACCCCGCAGTACTTCGCGCACGGCGCGTCCGGGGCGCTGCGCATCGCCCGCGCGGGCGGGGCGCCGGTGCGGTCGGAGCGCCGCGCGGCGGCCTACACGTCCGGCCAGCTGCTGGTCGCGCGCGGTTTCCGGGCCGCGGCCGGGCCGGTGTGCCGGACGCTGGGGCCGATGGGGCGGCGCGCCGTGGTGTTCGTCGACCGGCGGCCGGTGGAGCTGGGCGACGCCTCCGCCATCGCCGCCGCGTTCACCCCGGACGACCCGGCCGACTCGCTGGGCGCGTCCTACGTGCGCGAGCTGGTGGACGACGTGCGGCGGGAGGCGGGCGACGGGGCCGCGTCCGCGGTGGCCGTGGCCCGCGGCGCGCTCGACGGCCTGGTCGGGGCGATGCGCGACGGCCACGACCCGGTGCGGCTGCTGCGCGGCGTGGAGGCCGCCGCCGCGCGGGCCCTCGACCTCGTCGCCGAGGCCGCCCGCCCGCTGGAGGAGGCCGACGTGACCGCGCTGGCCACCGCGTCGGCCGGCGACCCGGCCATCGGCGAGCTGGTCGGGCGGGCGGTGCGCGCCGTGGGCCGGCGCGGACCCGTCGTGGTGGAGGCGGGCACGGGGGCCGAACCGGACTTCGAGGTGACCCGGGGCCTGCGCCTGGACCGGGGGCACGCGTCCGGCGCGCCCGTGCGGCACCCGGTGCTGACCTCGCCCGCCGTGGTGCTGGTGGCGGGCCGCCCCTCGGTCGAGCTGGTGCGCGGGCTGGTCGACGTCCCGGACCGCCCGCAGCTCCTCGTGCTGTGCGAGCTGGTCACGCGCGCCGTGCTGGCCGAGGTCGCCCGCCTCGCCGAGGAACGGCCCCTCGCGCTCGTCGCGGTGGCCGCGGACCTGCTCGAACGGGCGCGGGCCGTCGTCGGCGGCACGGTCCTGGACGCCCGCCTGCCCGCCTCCGCGTCCCCGCTGGCGTTCGGCCGCGCGGACCGGGTCCTCGTGACCGCGCACGACACCACGATCCTCGGCGGCGCGGGCGTCGGCAGCTACTCGGCGGCGGTCGTCCACGCCCCGGCGACGACCGCGCCGCTCGTGGAGCGCGCCGTGCGGGCGGTGCGCACGGCGGCGTTCCACGGCGTCGTGCGCGGCGGCGGCGCGGGCCTGCGGGCCCTCGGCGACGCGCTGCTCGCCGAGGCCACCGGCACCGCCGAGGAGGTCGCGGGGTGGCGGGCGTTCGCGCGCGCCCTGGGCGAACCGGCCGAGCGGATCGCCGAGAACGCCGCCCTCACCGTCGCCGACCTCGACCCGACCCTGCTCGACTCGGCGGGCACGGCGCACGCCGTGGTGGCCGCGGCGGCGCGCACGGCCACCCGCTTCCTGCTGGTGGGGTGATCCTTCGGCGGTGGATGAACATCGTTCACACCAAAGCGTGAAACGGTCGGCGACGGCCTAACGCGCGGGGCCGTCGCGCCGAGAACCAGGTGTCAGGACCGGCCGCCGGACGGCGGCCGACCGCACGTGGTGGGCGGCGGCCCGCGCCTGTCGCCGCCCACCCGACCCGGTCCACCGGGTCGGGGAGCCGGGGAGCCGGGGAGCCGGGGGGCTACGGCAGCCAGGACACGTGCCCGCGCAACGCCGTGTACCCGACGAACGCGACCACGTCGAGCAGGGTGTGCGCGAACACCAGCACCCACAGCCGGTTCGTCCGCTGCCACACCCAGCCGAAGACCAGGCCCATCACCACGTTGCCGACGAACCCGCCGAACCCCTGGTACAGGTGGTACGACCCGCGCAGCACCGCGCTCGCGACCAGCGCCGTGCCGCCCCGCCACCCGAGCTGCCGCAGCCGCGTGATCAGGTACCCGACGACGAGCACCTCCTCGGCCCACGCGTTGCCCGCCGCCGACAGCACCAGCACCGCGCTGCGCCACCACGCCTCGTCCAGCACCGCCGGCTGCACCGCCAGGTTCAGCCCCAGGTTCCACGCGACCAGGTAGAACACCAGCCCCGGGATGCCGATGACGGCGGCCAGCCCGAGGCTGCCCAGCGCGTCCGGCCCGAGGCGCGCGCGGTCCAGGCCCAGCGCCCGGAGCCGGATGCCGCCCCGCCACAGCAGGTACAGGCCCAGCCCGCCCCACGCGGCCAGCTGCACGACGCCCAGCAGCTGCGCGAGCAGGTCCAGCAGGTCGAACCGCGCCTGCGGGACGTTGATCGCGACCTTCTGCTCGTTCAGCGGCACCGGGTTGAGCAGGCTGTCCAGCAACCGCACCAGGCTGCGCGCCCCGGACAGGCCGAGCGTCACCGCGAACACGAGGAGCAGTTCGACCCGGTAGCCGGTGCGCTCCCGGGCGTCGAGGGGTTCGATCACCCGCGCAACGTTAACCGCGCCGCGCCAGGAACGGGCACCCCATCAGCCTGCGCAGCTCCACCGACAGCTCCTGCGCCGTGCCGACCGGGCGGGAGAACGCGATCCGCACGTCGTGGTCCTCCTCCGCCATCTCCACCCGCAGCCGCAGCCCGAACCGGTCCAGGCCCAGCGGTCGCACGTGCCCGCCGCGCAGGTGCTCCGGCAGGTGCCCGGCGAGCAGGCCCACGACGTCGCGGTGCGACAGCTCCAGGTGCCGCAGCCAGTGGTCCTCGTGCGCGGCGAACGGGTCCGGCTCGGCCTGCGCGAACAGCTCCGGCCGCAGCGACGTCGTGCCCTCCGCGTCCGCCAGCACCAGCGACGCCGGGGCGAGCACCAGCGCGCTCGCGCCGTGGCCCACGTCCAGCAGCCTCGGGTCGGGGCGCTCCTCGGCGACCTCCAGGCACGCCGCGCGCGCCTCCTCGGGGTCGAGGGTGCGCAGCCACCCGGTGATCCACAGCAGGCCGCGCACCGGCTCGCGCAGCGGCACGGGCGCGTGGTCGGCGACCTCCAGCACCGAGGTCAGCTCGGTGCCGCGCGCCGCCCCGACCAGCGGGTGCTCGTCCGGCAGCACGATCGTGGCGCTCCCCGACGCGTGCACGTGGTGCAGCGCCGGCGTGACCCGGTTCTCCGTGCCGTCCGACGGCAACAGGGCCGCGCGCCCACCCCGGGCGGCGATGGTGCGCGCTCGCTCCGCCGGGTGCGGGGCGGGCGGTCGACGTGTCTCGTTCACCGCTCACCTCCCAACTTAGGGGAGCCTAACTTGATGGAGCCCGTCGGCGGAAGTCCCACGTCGGCGCACCGCAGGGTAAGGGCTCCCGCCACCGTGCGCCGGTTGGCCGATCCCGTCCGGGTGACGGTCGCCGTAACCTGATCAGCGCCGGGCGGACGCGGGCCGGGGAGGTGGGCCTGGTGGTCGTGCCGAGCGCGCCGTCCACCGAGGGCGCGGCCCTCGACGACCGGTGGACCCGCTACTGCCTGGAGATCGCCGGCCGGCGGGCGTTCTGGTGGGTCGTCCTCGGCGCGGCGGCGTTCGTCCTCCAGCTCGTCCTGATCTTCGCGCTCGACGTGACCTCCGCCCTGCCGCTGCTGCTCCTCGCGTTCTCCGCCCTGGTCACCGGCATCGGACTGGCCCGGCGACCGTCGCTGCCCCGCGAACTGGGCCACCACGCCTGGGTCCACGTGCGCGTCCACTGGCGCGCCGGGCGGCTCGTCGTCCACGGCGAGCACCCCGTCGTCCTCGACGTCAGCGCCGGCCCCCTCGTCCGGGGCCGCATCAGCAGGCACCGCCGCGCCTGGGTCGTCGCCGCCGACGGCGCGGGCAACGCCGTCGTCACGTTCCGCGGCGTGCCCAGGCTGTTCCCCGCCCGCGTCGTGCGCGCCTGAGGTTTGCTGATCGTCTTCCCGGCCGACCCCGTGGGTGACCTTCTGGTTTGCTGGGAGCAGTGGTGGGCGAAACGTGGGTGCGCAAGTGCCTGACCGGTGCTGACCGGCGGGCGGTGGGGTTCATCGGGCTCGCCCTGGTGGCCGTCGTCGTGCTGTGGCTCGTGTCCGAGTGGCTCGGCTCGCGCTGGGTCTTCGTGCTCACGCCGCTGTGCCTCGAACTCGCCGTGCCCGGCCTGCGGCACTTCCTCACCCGCCGCAGCCTGCGGCGACTGCTGGAGACCTACCCGCGGCACGCCGTGCCGGTGCACTTCGTGCCCGGCCGCACCCGCGTGGGGCGGCAGACCTACCTGGAGACCGCCGGCTCCGACCGCACGTTCCTGCGCCTGTGGGAGATCCCGGAGCGGGTGCGCGAGAACATCCGCCGCGGCGGCGAGGTGTGGATGGCCGGACCCGACCCGCGCGGCCGGGCCGCCGTGCTGACGCGCGGCGCGCCGTTCCTCACCCTGGGCCGCGTGGTCATCCGCTGAGGGTTCCCCCGACGGGTTCCCCCGACCGCGTGAATTTCGGCCGGGTGGATTCCGGCTGCGCGGATTTCGGCCGCGCGGATTCCGACCGGGTGGATTCCGGCTGTGCGGGCTACCGCCCCACGGCCATCCCGCCCCGCTCGGCCCAGGCCGCGACGTCCTCCCGCCTGATCGCCGTGGCCAACAGGTCCGGGAAGCGGTCCGGCGTGCAGGCGAACGCGGGCGCCCCCAGCTCCGACAGCTGCGCCGCCAGCTCGTGGTCGTACGCCGGCGTGCCGCTGTCCGACAGCGCCAGCAGCACCACCACCGTCACCCCGCCGCGCACCAGCTCCCGCACCCGCCGCCGCAGCTCCTCCGCCACCCCGCCCTCGAACAGGTCGCTGATCAGCACCATCACCGTGTCCGTCGGGCGGCGCACCAGCGACTGGCCGTAGGCGACCGCCCGGTTGATGTCCGTGCCGCCGCCCAGCTGCGTCGAGAACAGCAGGTCCACCGGGTCGTCGAGCTGCTCGGTCAGGTCCACCACCTCGGTGTCGAACACCACCAACCGGGTGTCGACCGACTTCAGCGAGGCCAGCGACGCGCCCAGCACCGCCGAGTACACGACCGACTCGGCCATCGACCCCGACTGGTCCACCAGCAGCACCACGTCCCGCAGCGACGACTGCCTGCTGCGCCGGCTGTTGCCCACCAGGTCCTGCACCACCACCGTCCGCTGCTCCGGCTGGTAGTGCCGCAGGTTGCGCCGGACCGTGCGGTTCCAGTCCACGTCGGACAACCGCGGCCGGCTCGTGCGGCGGGAGCGGTCGACCGCCCCGTGCACGGCGGCCAGCAACCGCTCCGCCAACCGGCGCTCGATGTCCTCGACCACCTTCCGCACCACCGCGCGGGCCGTGTCGCGGGTGCGGGCCGGGATCGCGCCGGACAACGACACCAGCGTGCCGACCAGCGACACGTCCGGTTCGACCCCGGCGAGCAGCTCGGGCTCCAGCAGCAGCTGCCGCAACCCCAGCCGCTCCACCGCGTCCCGCTGCATCACCTGCACCACGGAGCTGGGGAAGTACGTGCGGACGTCCCCCAACCACCGGTGCAGCACCGGCGACGACCCGCCCAACCCCGCGCTCCGCTTGCCACCGGCCTCGGGCGCGTCACCGGGAGCCCCGCCCCCGTACAACCCGGTCAACGCCGAGTCCCGCCGCCGGTCGTCCTCGCCCAACGCCCCGAGATCCCCGGCCGCACCCCCCAGCAACAACCGCCACCGCCGCAACCGCTCGGTATCGTCTTCGCTGGTCACGGTGCTGCCCCTTCACTCATCCGGGTGATCAATGTACGTAACCGCCATCTCGCCCATCGGTTAGAAACGAAGAGGAACCCCCGACCACCACCCCCGCCACCCGCTCCACCCACCCACCCGGCCCAATCACCCCGCCGCCCCTGCCGCCCCAGCTGCTCCCGCCGACCCCGAGCCCGCTGCCCCTGCGGACCGCGAGAGGAGACCCCGGACGTGCTCCACCAGCCGCCCGGCCACCGCCCCGTCCCAGCCCCCGCCGGAACGCCCGCCGAGGCCCGCACGCCCGCTGCCCCCGCTCGCGCCCGACGCGCGGACCCGGTCGCCGAGCATCCGCCGCTCCGCCGGGCTGAACTCCGCCACCGCCCGCCGCAGCAGCGGCACCGCGGCCTCGAAATCGGCCCCGGTCAGGCCGGACAGCCACCCGTCGACCACGGCGAACAGCCGCGGGTCCGCCGTGAGCAGCGCCGCCGACCCGCGCAGGAAACCGGCCACGAACGCCGTCGCCCCCGCGCCGGCCGACGCGGCCGAACCGCCTCCCGTCGCGCCGGACACCGTGCCCGACACCGCCCGGTGCAGGCGGACGGCCACGTCGTCCGACGTCATGACCCCCGCCTCCCACAGCAGCCGGGTCGCCCGACCGCTCGGCAGGCCGTGCGCGTCCGGCATCGCGGCCAGCGCCCCCAGCGCCCGCCGCCACGTGTCCCGGTGCTCGTCGTCGGCCGCCAGCCGCACCGCTTCGTCCGCACCGTCCACGGCCCGCAGCGCGCGCTCGGCCGTGTCGTCGTCCACCCCGCGGCACGCCACCGGCAACCCCACCGCGCCCCGCGCCAGCAACCCGTGCAGCGCGACCCGCAGCAGGTCCGGGTCCGTGCCGCGGACCGAGCCGTAGCGCACCGTCGCGGCCAGGTCCGGCAGCGCGGCGAGCAGCTCCACCGCGTCCGTCGCCGCCGCCGCGCAGCGGTCCAGGGCCCGGCGCGCCGCGGCGACCGCCTCGGGCACCTCGCACCCCACCGACCGGCTCAGGGCCTCGGCCGCCCCCACCACGCGGGTCGCCGCGTCCGCGTCCGCCACCAGCACCCGCCGGGCGGCGGCCTCCACCGTCGTGCCGTGCCGCGCGGCGGCGGCCAGGGCGACCTCGAACTCCGGCCGCCAGTGCAGCCGCCACGCCTCGGCGAACGTGCCCAGCCCCCGCGTCGCGTCCGGCACCCCCCACGGCACGCCCAGCACGTCCAGGCGCCGCAGCAGCTTCGAGCGCTCGCGGTCGGTGTCCTTGCGCAGGTCCAGCCGGAGCTGCCGGGCCTCCGCCGCCGGCGGCAGGCGCAGGCGCCGCTGCAACCGCGCCAGGTCGGCCGCCAGGGGCGACCTGGGCACGTCCGCCCCGACCTCGCCGAGCCGCTCCCCGACCACCAGCCGCTCGCGCACCAGCCGCAACGGCGTCTCGTCGCCGCCGCACAGCACGGCCAGCGCCGCCTCCATCACCTCCGACAACCCGGGCGACGGCCGCCCGCGCAACGCGCCCAGCGCGTCCGCCAGCCGCACGGCCTCCACCGCGCCCGCCGTCGACGCCGGCAGGTCCTCGGCCCGCAGCACCCCGCACACCCGCGCGAACCACCGCGCCACGGCGTCGCCGCGCTCCGCGCACTCCCACAGGTGCGCGTACCAGCCGGGCGACGCCACCCCGGCCCCGTACCCGGAGTCGGCCGCCAACCGCCCGTGGCTCCACGGCACCCACGTCCCCGACACCTTCCGCCGCGGCAGCCCCCGCAGCGCCGCCGCGTCGACCGACGCCGGACCGAGCACCCGCAGCGCGGGCACGTGCCACGCGCCCGCCACCACCGCGACGGGCCCCGGGAACTCCTTGAGCGCCTGCCGCAGGTTCTGCCGCATCGCGGCCTCGCGGAGCAGCGTCCGCTCGTCCACCTGGTCGGCGAACTCCTCGCGCAGCGCGCCCATCGCCTCCGCCACCGCCTCGGCCAGGTCGGTGGGGTCGCGGTGGTGCTCGACCACGTCCTCCCACCACCGCTCCGGGTCGTCGAACCCGGCCGCCTCGGCGAGCACCCCCAGCGGGTCCGTCACCGCCCGCGGCGGCTCCGCCGCGGACTCGCCCAGCGTCACGGCCGCCGGCAGGTCGAAGAACCGCACCGGGACGTCGTGCGCGCGCGCCCACACCACCGCCCGCCACTCGGGCGAGAACTCGGCGAACGGCCAGAACGCCGCCCGCGCCGGCTCCGCCTCGTCGTGCAGCAGCAGCGCCACCGGCGGCACCAGCCCCGGCACGTGCCCCAGCAGCGCGTCGCCCTCCGGCGGCCCCTCGACCAGCACCACCTCGGGCCGCGCGGCCTCCAGCGCCGCGGTGACCATGCGCGCCGACCCCGGCCCGTGGTGCCGGATGCCGAGCAGCGCCACGCGGTCCGGCAGCGGTCGGTCCATCAGCCCACCAGGTCCCGGCACGCCCGGTACAGGTCGCGCCAGTCGGCGCGCTCCTTGACGACCGCCTCCAGGTACTCCTGCCACGCCGCGAGGTCCGACACCCGGTCCTTCACCACGGCCCCGAGCAGCCCGGACGCCAGCTCGTCGGCGGTGATCCGGCCGTCGCCGAAGTGCGCGGCCAACGCCATGCCGCTGGTCACCACCGAGATCGCCTCGGCCGTGGACAGGCTGCCGCTGGGCTTCTTCAGCTGCGTCCGGCCGTCCGCCGTGGACCCGCCGCGCAGCTCGCGGAAGATGCGCACCACCCGCCGCACCTCCTCCAGCGCGGGCGGTTCGGCGGGCAGCTCCAGCGCCCGGCCGAGCTGCGCCGCCCGCGCCAGCACGATCTCCACCTCGGCGTCCTCGGTCGCCGGGGGCGGCAGCACGACCGTGTTGAACCGCCGCGCCAGCGCCGACGACATCTGGTTCACGCCCCGGTCCCGGTCGTTCGCGGTCGCGATCACGGTGAACCCGGGCACCGCCTGCACCCGGATGCCCAGCTCCGGCACCGGCAGCATCTTCTCGGACAGGACCGTGATGAACGAGTCCTGCACCTCGGCGGGCATCCGGGTCAGCTCCTCGACGCGCGCCACCGCGCCGGTCCGCATCGCGGTCATCACCGGGCTCGGCACCAGCGCCGCCTCGGACGGCCCCTCGGCGATCAGCCGCGCGTAGTTCCAGCCGTAGCGGACCTGGTCCTCGCCGGTGCCCGCGGTGCCCTGCACGACCAGCGTGGAGTCCCCGCTCACCGCCGCCGCCAGGTGCTCCGACAGCCACGACTTCGCCGTCCCCGGCACGCCCACCAGCAGCAGCGCCCGGTCGGTGACCAGCGTGCCCACCGCGACCTCCACCAACCGCCGGTCGCCCACGTACTTCGGCGTGATCACCGTGCCGTCCGGCAGCGTGCCGCCCAGGACGTAGGTGACCACGGCCCGCGGCGACATCCGCCAGCGCGGGGGGCGCGGCCGGTCGTCCGCCGCGGCCAGGGCCGTCAGCTCGGCGGCGTACTGCTGTTCCGCGGCGGGCCGCAGCACGGTGTCGGTCACGGGCTCTCCTCCTGGTGGTTGAACGCCTCGCGCAGCCGCATCCGCAGCCGCAGGACGTCGAGTTCGACGGTGTGCTCGGGCCAGCGGTCGGTGATGCGGTCCCAGTGCGCGCCGAGCACCTCGGCGTCACCGCGCGCCAGCAGCACCGCCGGCGGCCGTCCCGCGCGCCACCTCGGGTCGCGCATGGCCGCGTACCGCTCCAGCAGGTCGGCGGTCGCGCCGGGGCCCCACGGCGCGGGCAGCTGCGAGCACGCGTGGTCGAGCAGGTCGTAGTTCCACTGCCGGGACACCTCGACCACGGTCCGCGCGGCCAGGTCGGCGGGCAGCCCGGCGAGCATCTCCAGCTGCTCCATGCCGGTCAGCGACCGGGTCGCCGCGACCGCCCACGGCCGGGCGTCGACGGCCAGCCGCAGGTTCTGCGCCACGCCCCGCAGCAGCGCCGACGCCCACGGCCCCTTCGCCAGCTCGGCCGCCGCGCCCGCGTCGTCGGTGTCGAGGCGGCTCGTCCAGTGGGACGGCGGCACGCTCGCCGCCGCACCCCGGACGCGTCCGGTCACGCCGGTCTCGGAGCCGTCCTTGAGCAGGTCGCGGGCCTCCTCCGGGTCGGGGGACAGCTCGGTCCACAGCTCGTCGTCCTGCACGTCGAAGCCGTCGTCGGTGAACCACAGGCCGCGGTGCAGGCGTTCGGCGGCGCGGCCGGCGAGGGCCGAGCCGGGCAGGGTGCGCAGCAGCCGCAGCGCCTCGTCGTGCACGCCGATCGCCCGGTCGTCGAGGGCGTGCTCCAGCAGCGGTTCGTCGTCCGGGCCCAACCCGGCCTCCAGGGCGCTCACCAGCACCTGCCGGTCGGTGGCCCGGCGCTGGGCGTCGAACCGCGCGGCGACGAACGCGCGCGTGCCCGCCGGGTCGCGCGTGCGGGCCCGGCGCAGCGCGGCCGGCCGGGAGGCGCCGGGCAGGTCGAGCGCCTGCTCCAGGTCCACGTCCTCGTGCACGGTCCCCGTCGCCCACGCCCACGCGGGCCGCAGCCCCGCCAACCAGCGCCCGCGCGCGCCGAGCACCGCGGTCACCGCGGCCCGCAGCCCGGGGTGGACGGTGCCGAGCCCGAGGAGGGCGGGCAGCTCGCGGGGGTCGGCGGTCACGCCGGACGTGCGGGCCAGGCCGCACCACTCGGTGAGCAGCACGTGGTCGTCGAGGGCGAGGACCTGCGCCAGCACGTCCCGCGCGGCGGCCCCGGCGCGCACGTCGGCGGACGCGGGCGCCGGGGCCAGCAGCGGCCCGTCCACGGCGGGCGGCAGCCACGCCCCGTGCGCCGCGACGCCCAGCGCGGCCATCCGGTCGAGCAGCGCGGCCGGTGTCGTGCCCGCGCGGTGCGCGCCGACCAGCGCCGCCTGCACGGTCTCGTCCCACTCGGCGGCGAGGTCCGCCGGCGTGCTCCCGCCCCCGGTCACCCCGGCACCTCCGGCGCCCCCGGTCACCCCGGCACCTCCGGTCACCCCAGCACCTCCGGCGCCCGGCCCGGTCCGGCGACCGCGCCCAGCCGCAGCGCGTGCCCGTCCCACAGCCCCCACGCGTCGAACGCCGCCCCGCCGGTCACCGCCAGCGCCCGGTCGAGCGCGAGGTCCGCCCGCACCGGCAGCCCGTGCCCGGTCCCGTCGACCAGGTGCCCGGTGTCCCCGGTCAGCCGCACCGCCGCGCACCCCAGCGGGTGCAGCCTCTGCCACGGGTCGGCGCGCAGCCACCCCTCCAGCCCGGCCAGCGCCTCCCGCCACGACCCCGGCGCGCCCACCACCCCGTCCGCCGCCGGCCCTCCCGGCTCCGGTGACACCTCGCCCACCGCCACCCGGTGCGGCGGCGCCCCGGGGTACGGGTGCAGCACCCCCCGCACGCGCACCCCGTGCGCCAGCGCCGGCACCGGCGCGGCCCCGCCCCCCGCGTGCCGCACCGCGACCACCCAGCCGTGCGCGCGCCCCCACACCCACTGCCGCACGGTCCGCACCCGCCCGTCGTCGGACTCCAGCCGCAGCAGCGGCACCCAGTGGTCCGCCCAGCCGGGGCCGGCGCGGACCTCCTCCTCGGTCACCGAGAACCCGAGCCGGGGGCGCACCACGTCCGCGAACCCCGGCGACTCCGCCAGCGCGGCCAGCAGGTGCAGCCCGCCGAGCCGGTCGGCCGCGTCGTGCGCCCACGAGGGCCCGCCCGCCGCGACGACGCCGCGCACCTCGTCCACCGCCGACGCCAACCCCGGTGCCTGCGCGTCGACCATCCTGGCCTCGGCCGAGCGCCACCACGCGGCGTCGCGCGACGGCAGCCCGGCGATCCCCGAACCGGCCACGTCGGCCAGCCAGTCGGTCAGCCCGGCGACCCCGGCGCGCACCGCGTCCCGCCTGGCCAGGGCCGTCTTCTCGCGGGCCCTGGCCCGCCGCCGCACGGCCTCCGGCGAGTCGTCCACCACGACCGCCCCGGCACGCCGCGCCAGCCACTCCGCAACCCACCCCGGCGCCTCGCCGGGCGGCAGCGGTTCGCGCGCGTCGCGCAGCTGGAGCGCCAGCGCGTGCTTGCACGGGAACTTCCGCGACGGGCACGAGCACTTCGCCGAGCGGTCACCGAGGTCGACGCACACCCGGTACGGGGTCGCGCCGCTGCCCGCGCACAGGCCCCACAGGGCGGTGTCGTCGCGCCCCGTGCCGTGCCAGCCGGAGGACCCGGCGAGCCGGGTGGCGGCGCTCGCCACCTGCCCGTCCGGCGCCGTGCCGAGCAACGTCCGCACGTCCATGCCGGCAGACGTTAGAGGTAACCACCGACAGCGGGGCGATCAGCCGAGGTCGGGTCCCCGCCGCGACCACGACCAGGCGTACGCCGGGTCCTCGGAGGCCAGCGCCGCCTCGCCCAGCTCCAGCGGGCGGAAGGTGTCCACCATGACCGCGGTCTCGTCGAAGTGGTCCACCCCGAGGGACGCCTCCACGGCGCCGGGCTGCGGGCCGTGCGTGCAGCCCGACGGGTGCAGCGACAGGGACCCGACGCCGATGCCGGAGCCCTTGCGGGCCTCGTAGTTCCCGCCCACGTAGAACATCAGCTCGTCGGAGTCCACGTTCGCGTGGTTGTAGGGCACCGGGATCGCCAGCGGGTGGTAGTCGACCTTGCGCGGCACGAACGAGCACACCACGAAGTTCGGACCCTCGAAGGTCTGGTGCACGGGCGGCGGCTGGTGCACGCGGCCCGTGATGGGCTCGAAGTCGCGGATGTGGAACACCCACGGGTAGAGGCAGCCGTCCCAGCCGACCACGTCGAACGGGTGGTGCGCGTAGGTGAGCCGGGTGAGCCCGGCGCGGTGCCTGACCAGCACCTCGACGTCCTCGCCGTCGACCAGCAGCGGCTCGGTCGGGCCGCGCACGTCGCGCTCGCAGTACGGCGAGTGCTCCAGGAACTGGCCCTTCGCCGACAGGTAGCGGCGCGGCGGCCCGACGTGCCCGGTCGCCTCCAGCACCAGGAGGCTCATCGGCGAGCGCGGCACGACCCGGTAGGTGCACGAGGTGGGCAGCACGACGTAGTCGCCCTCGGCGACGGCCAGCGCGCCGTAGACGGTCTCCACGACCCCGTCGCCGGCCTGCACGTACAGCAGCTCGTCGCCCGTCGCGTTGCGGTAGAGGGGGCTCGGCGCGGTGGCCGTGACGAAGCCGATGACGACGTCGGCGTTGCCGAACAGGGTGCGCCGCCCGGTGACCGCGTCCGCGCCGTCGTCCCAGGTCAGCTGGGGGGTGCGGAAGTGGCGGGGCTTGAGCGGGAGGTTGGGCGCGAGGGGCCCGCGGTCCTCCTCGACGGTCACCGCGTCGACGATCGCGGTGGGCAGGTGGCGGTGGTAGAGCAGCGCCGAGTCGGCCGAGAAGCCCTCGACGCCCATCAGCTCCTCCGCGTACAGACCCCCCTCCGGGTCGCGGAACTGCGTGTGGCGCTTCCGGGGGATCTCACCGACCTGGCGGTAGTACGCCATCGTCTCACTCCGGGCGTTCGATAGTCGGACATCTTTGTTCATAGACCGGTACGCCACTAGCGTGTCAGCCGTGTCAAGCGCCTTCGAACTCCGTGCGCCCGGTCCACGCGGCACTCCGCCCCTGCTCGCGAGGCTCGTCGACGACGCCGCACTGTTCCCGCCGGGCAACGCTTCCATGCCCGACGCGGTCCGCGGCCACCTCGACGCGCGCAGCGGGGAATGGGCCGGCGCGGTCGGCCTGTTCCTGTGCCCAGCGTCGCGACTCGCCGAGCTCATCACCGAGCTGATCAAGGTCAAGCCGGTCAAGCCCATCGCCCTCTCCCTGGTCATCGACACCGGCCTGGGCGGTGTACCCAAGGCCGTGTCGATCGTCGAGTCCCGCAGTGAGCTGCTCGCGCTGCGCATGGTCGAGATGCCCGCCCCGTCCGACGTCGACGAGGTGTGGCTGGAACGCGTCTCGGAGTTCGTGCCCGAGGACGTCATCCGCGTCGTCGAGCCGCGCCGGGGCGGCGCCGAGTGGCTCGACGGCGTGCGCCGCGTCATCGAGCACGGCAGCTGGCCCAAGCTGCGCTGCGGCGGCGTGAGCAGGGAGAACTTCCCGAGCATCGACGAGGTCGCCGACTTCCTGTCGGTGGTCAGCTCCGGCGGGGTGGCGTTCAAGGCCACCGCCGGCCTGCACCACGCCGTCCGGCACACCGACGAGAAGACCGGGTTCACCCACCACGGGTTCCTCAACCTGCTGGTGGCGACCGCCCGGGCGCTGTCCGGCGGCGACGTGCGCGAGGCGCTGGGCAGCACCGACTCGACCGCGCTGGGCGAGGAGGCCGCGGCGCTGTCCGACCAGGCCGCGCACGCCGTCCGCGGCGTGTTCGCCTCCTACGGGTCGTGCTCGCTGGACGAGCCGATCGCCGACCTCGACCGCCTGGGGCTGCTGTGAGCTGGGTCGACGTCCCCGCGTTCACCGCGGACGACCCCTTCGGGCCCCAGACGCTGCCCTACGGCGTGCTGGCCGACCACGGCGTCGCGGTGCGGGTCGGCGACTCCGCGCTGCCGCTGCGCGGCCTGGCCCTCGGCGAGCGGCTCGCGCCGCTGGTCGCCGGCCCGTCCCTGGACCCCCTGCTGGCCGCCGGTCGCCCCGCGTGGAGCGAGCTGCGGGCCCGCCTGGTCGAGCTGGTGGCGGCGAAGTCCGCCCCGCGCGGCGCGGCCCTGGTGGGCCTGGACGGCGCCGTGCTGCCGTTCACCGTGGCCGACTACGTGGACTTCTACTCGTCGCGCCACCACGCCGAGAACGTCGGGCGCATCTTCCGGCCCGACGGCGACGCGCTCACCCCCAACTGGACGCACCTGCCCATCGGCTACCACGGCCGGGCGGGCACGGTCGTCGTCTCCGGCACCCCGGTGACCAGGCCGAACGGCCAGCGCCGGTCGTCGTCCGGGCCCGTGTTCGGACCGTCCGGGCGGCTCGACGTCGAGGCCGAGGTCGGCTTCGTGTGCGGCGGGCCCGTCGCGACCAGGCTGAGCCCGGCGAAGGCCGTGGACCACGTGTTCGGCGTGGCCCTGGTCAACGACTGGTCCGCGCGCGACGTCCAGGCGTGGGAGTACCAGCCGCTCGGCCCGTTCCTCGGCAAGTCGTTCGCCACGTCCGTGGCGGCCTGGATCACGCCGCTGGAGGCGTTCGCGGTCGCCCGAGTCACCCCGCCGCCGCTGCCCAACCCGGTATTGCCCTACCTCGTCGAGGAACGGCCGTGGGGGCTCGACATCCGCCTGGAGGTCGAGTGGAACGGCGAGGTCGTCTCGCGGCCCCCGTTCCGCGAGATGTCGTGGACGTTCGCCCAGCAGCTCGCGCACCTGTCGGTGAACGGCGCTACGGTCCGTCCGGGCGACCTGATCGCGTCGGGCACGGTGTCGGGTCCCGACCGCGACCAGCGCGGCTCCTTCCTGGAGCTGAGCTGGGGCGGGACGGAGCCGATCGCGCTCGGCGGGGGTGAGCGGACCTTCCTGGAGGACGGTGACGAGGTGCGCATCACCGCCACCGCACCCGGGGAGGGCGGTTCGGTCGTCGGGCTGGCCGAGGTGGTCGGCACGATCGCGCCCGCCGTCGCCGGTGCCGGTGGCGGTGCCGTCGTCGAGAGGTAGACCGTGGTCAGACCCGATCCGCGCGGACGAGTGCCGGCCCCGGCGTCGAAGGAGAGCTCGCTGACCCTGGAGCGGGGCCTGGCCCTGCTCCAGGCGGTGGCCGACGCCGAGTCCGAGGCGCCGTCGATCAGCGAGCTGGCGGCGGCCATCGGCGCGTCGCGCGCCGCCGTGTACCGGCTGCTGGTGCCGTTGCAGTCACGCGGCCTGGTGCGGCGCGAGGGCTCCAAGGTCCGGCTGGGCCTCGGCGTGCTGCGCCTGGCGTCCAACGTCCTGCCGCAGCTGCGGCTGGCCGCCCAGCCCGCCCTGCGGACCCTGGCGGAGCACGTGGGCGCGACCGCGCACCTGACCGTGGCGGACGGGTCGGAGGCGCAGGCCGTGGCGGTCGTCGAACCGTCGTGGACGGCGTACCACGTGGCCTACCGGGTCGGGTCGCGCCACCCCGTGCACCGGGGGGCGGCCGGGAAGGCCATCGGCCTGTCCGCGGAGGGCCGCCAGTGGGTGCACTCGACGGGCGAGCTGCAACCGGGCGCGTTCGGCGTCGCGGCGCCCGTGCGCGGTGTGCCCGGACTGCGGGCCAGCGTGGGCGTGGTGGCCCTGGAGGAGCTGGACGGTGACGTCGTGGGGCCGCACGTGGTGCGGGCGGCCCAGGAGGTCGCGGATGCGTTGCGTTAGAGCAACGCTACGCTGCGTGTGCGACAATCGGCGTGACGCGAGGAGGACCAGGTGACCGCTCTGCCCGAGCCTTCGGCGAACGAGCCCCACTTGTTCACGGTCGCCGAGTACGCCGCGCTCGGAGAGGTCGAGGCCGGCTACTCCGAGTTGCAAGAAGGTCGGGTCCTGATGTCGCCCAGCCCGTCGCCGCTGCGGCGGTGACCCGGGTTTCTCCCGCCGTCCCGACCTGCTCGTCGTCCCCCGGGAGGCGGTGGCGCGCGGGGGGATGCTCCGCGCGTCCGACGCCCTGGTCGTCCTGGAGATCGTCTCGCCGGGGTCGAAGCGCACGGACCGGGTCGTGGAGCGGGGCGAGTACGCGGACGCCGGCATCCCCCACTACTGGATCGTGGACCTGGCCGAACCGGTCTCCCTGGTGGCCTGCCACCTCGCCGGCGAGTTCGGCTACCAGGACCCCGGTGACGTGACGGGGGTCTTCACCACCGACGTGCCGTTCCCCGTCCGGCTCGACCTGACCGCCCTCGTCCGACCGTCCTCGTCCGGGTGGGTGCGCGGCTGCGGTTCGCGGCAGCGGGGGACGGGACCTTGGTCCTGCCCCGGACAGGACCCTCGTACCTGAGCGGAACCGCAGGTCAGACGTAACTTCATAGCCGTGGACGTCCTCGACCTGGCGCGGTGGCAGTTCGGCATCACCACCGTCTACCACTTCCTGATGGTGCCGCTGACGATCGGCCTGTCGCTGCTCGTCGCGGGGATGCAGACGGCCTGGGTGCGCACGGGCGACCGCAAGTACCTGGCCATGACGAAGTTCTGGGGCAAGCTGCTGCTGATCAACTTCGCCATGGGCGTGGTGACCGGCATCGTGCAGGAGTTCCAGTTCGGCATGACCTGGTCGGCCTACTCGCGCTTCGTGGGGGACGTGTTCGGCGCGCCCCTCGCGATGGAGGGCCTCGTCGCGTTCTTCGTCGAGTCCACGTTCCTCGGCCTGTGGATCTTCGGGTGGGACCGCCTGCCCAAGAGGGTCCACCTGGCCTGCGTCTGGGCGTTCTCGCTGGCCACGATCGCGTCGGCCTACTTCATCCTGGCCGCGAACTCGTGGATGCAGCACCCGGTGGGCGTCGTCCTGGACGACGGGCGACCGCGGCTCACCTCGATCTGGGCCGTGCTGGGCAACAACACCGTGCTCGCCGCGTTCCCGCACACCGTCTTCGGGGCGTTCGCCGTCGCGGCGTCGTTCCTGGTGGGCATCGCGGCGTGGCACCTGTGGCGGCGGACCGAAGAGGGAGCGGTCTGGCGCGCGTCGGTGAAGCTCGGCACGTGGGTCGGGGTGGTCGCGTTCGCCGGTCTCGCGGTGAGCGGCGACCTCCAGGGCAAGCTGATGTTCGAGCAGCAGCCGATGAAGATGGCCGCCGCCGAGGCGCTGTGCCACACCGAGGAGCCCGCCTCGTTCTCCGTGTTCGCGGTCGGCGACGTGTCGCGCCCGGACTGCGAGAACGTCAAGAGCGTCACGGTGCCCGCGCTGCTGTCGTTCCTCGCGCACAACGACTTCTCCACCGAGGTCAAGGGCATCGAGGACCTGGTGCCCGAGTACCAGGCGAAGTACGGCACCCACTACCCCGTCGACGAGCGGCTCGGCGAGCTGTCGGGGCAGCCGATCGACTACGTGCCGAACCTGCCCGTCACCTACTGGGGCTTCCGGTTCATGATCGGGTTCGGCGGCATCGCGGTGGCGTCCGGCCTGGCGATCCTGTGGCTGACCCGCGGCGGCCGGGTGCCGCGCGGGAACTGGTTCAGGTGGTTCGCGCTGGGCAGCGTCGCGACGCCGTTCCTGGGCAACAGCTTCGGCTGGATCTTCACCGAGATGGGGCGCCAGCCGTTCGTGGTGGTGCCCAACCCGACCGGCGTGGACGGGGTGTGGATGTTCACCGCGCGCGCCGTGTCGAACTCGACCGTCGGCGAGGTGCTGACCTCGCTGGTGGCCTTGACGCTGGTCTACGGGGTGCTGGCCTGCGTCGAGGTGTTCCTGGTCCGGCGGTACGTCCGCGCGGGGGTCGCGGGCGTGCTGCCGGCACCGGGCGGCGGTGCCGGGGAACCGCCGGGCGACGGCGGGCGACCGGGCCGCGACGAGTCCGACCACCTCCAGTTCGCGTACTGAGCGGGGAGAGCCGTGGAGACGTTCTGGTTCTGCGTGATCGCCCTGCTGTGGCTGGGCTACCTGTTCCTGGAGGGCTTCGACTTCGGCGTCGGCATGCTGCTGCCGGTGCTGGGCCGCGACGAGACCGAGCGCCGCGTGGTGATCAACACCATCGGCCCGGTGTGGGACGGCAACGAGGTGTGGCTGCTGGTGGCGGTCGGCGCGACGTTCGCCGCGTTCCCCGCCTGGTACGCCTCGCTGCTCAGCGGCGCCTACCTGCCGCTGGTGCTGTTCCTGCTGGCCCTGATCGGGCGCGGGGTCGCGTTCGAGTACCGCGGCAAGGTCGACTCGGCGCGCTGGCGGCGCACGTGGGACCGGGTGATCGTCGGCGGGTCGTGGGCGGCGGCGCTGAGCGTCGGCCTGCTCCTGTCGACCACCGTGTTCGGCCTGCCGCTGGACGCCGTCGGCGACCGGGTCGGCTCGCCGTTCGCCTCGGTCCGGCCGGAAACGCTGCTCGGCGCGGTCGCCGTGGCCGGGTACGCGCTCGTGCACGGCGCGGTGTTCCTGTCCCTCAAGACCGAGGGCGACGTGCGGGAACGCGCCCGCGCGCTGGCCCTGAAGGTCGCGCCGTTCGCGCTGCTGCCGCTGCTGGTGCTGCTGCTGGCCGTGCAGCTGCGGTCCGGCTCGGTGTGGACGTGGGGCGCGTCGATCGCGGTGGCCCTGGCCGCCCTGGGCGCGTACGCCCGGCTGGCGCTGCGGCGCGAGGGGCAGGCGTTCGCGCTGATGGGCGTCGCGGTGGCGGCGGCGGTGGCCGCGCTGTTCGGCGCGCTGCACCCCGACGTGCTGCCGTCGACGCTCGACCCGGCGTGGTCGCTGACCGTGGCCGGGGCGGCGTCCTCGCCGTACACGCTGACCGTGATGACGTGGGTCGCCGCGTTCGGCACGCCCGCCGTGCTCGTCTACCAGGGGTGGACCTACTGGGTGTTCCGCAAGCGGATCGGCACCCGGCACATCCCGCCGGTGCACGTGCCCACCGGTGACGCCCCCGTGGTCGACGCGCCCGCCCCCGGTGCGGGTCCGTCGCGCCCGTCGCGCCCGTCGGGCACGTCATGAGCTTCCCCGGAGCCCCTTCCGCCACGAAGCCGGGGAAAGGCCCGCTCGGCGCGCTGCCCGCCCTCTCGGGGGCGGCGCGCCGGGCGCTGGTCCTGTGCGCGCTGCTGGCCGCCCTGACGGCCGGGGCGCTGGTGTGGCAGGCCGTGGCGCTGGCGTCGGCGCTGGTGTCCGGCGGATCGCTGTGGGTCCTGGCGGCGGCCGTCGTGGTGCGCGCGCTGCTGGCGTGGGCCACGGAGTCCGCGGCGGCGCGCGCGGCGGCCGGGGCGAAGGAGGAGCTGCGGGCCGCGGTCCTGGACCGGGCGCTCGCCCTCGGACCCGGCTGGATCGTCGACCGCGGCCCCGCGGAGCTGGCGGTCCTCGCGACCCGGGGACTGGACGCGCTGGACGCCTACTTCACCAAGTACCTGCCCGCGCTCGTGACGACGGCCGTGGTGCCGCCGCTGGTCGGCGCGTGGGTGCTGTGGACCGACCCGACGTCGGCCGTGCTGATCGCCGTGACGCTGCCGCTGATCCCGGTGTTCGCCATCCTGATCGGCAAGTTCACCTCGGCCCGGGTCGCCGCGGCGGCGACCGCGCTGGAACGGCTGTCGGGGCGGCTCGCGGAACTCGTGCGCGCCCTGCCGGTGCTGACCGCGTTCGGGCGCGCGGCGGCGCAGGCCGGCGCGGTCCGGGAGGTCGGCGAGCGGTACCGGAAGGCCACCATGGGCACGCTGCGGGTGGCGTTCCTGTCGGCGCTGGTGCTGGAGATCGCGGCATCGCTGTCGGTGGCGCTGATCGCGGTCGGCATCGGCCTGCGGCTGGTGTCGGGGGAGATGACGCTGGCCGTGGGCCTGGTGGTGCTGATCCTCGCGCCCGAGTGCTACCTGCCGCTGCGGGCCGCCGGTGCGGCGCACCACGCGTCGGAGGACGGCGTGGAGGCCGTGCGCCGGGTCGCCGAGATCCCCGTGCGCCCCGCCGACCCCACCCCCGAGCTGCCCCCGGTTCCCGCATCGCCCCCCAGCGGTGTCGAGGTGCGCGACCTGCGCGTCCGCCGCCGGGGCCGGTACGCCCCGGACGGCGTGAGCCTGCGGGTGCGCCCCGGCGAGGTGCACCGCCTCGACGCGCCCAGCGGTGCGGGCAAGTCCACGCTGTTCGACGTGCTCCTCGGCTACGTCCGGCCGGACGGCGGTTCGGTGACCGTCGACCGCGACGCCATCGCCTGGGTGCCGCAGCGCCCCGCCTTCGCCGGCCGCACCGTCGCCGACGAGCTGGAGCTGACCACCGGCCGCGTGGACCGGGACGTCCTCGCCTCGGTCGCCGCCGACCACCTGGCCCACCGCCCGATCGCCGAGCTGTCCACCGGCGAACGCCAGCGCGTCGCCCTCGCCCGCGCCCTCACCAAGGTCCGCGACGGCGCGACCGTCCTCCTCCTGGACGAACCCACCGCCCACCTCGACCCCGCCACCGCCACCCGCGTCATGGCCGCGATCCAGCAAGCCGCGACCTCCGGCACAGCCGTCCTCCTGTCCACCCACAGGATTGTTCAACAATCCGACGACACCATTCCCGGCCGCTCAATCGCTCACACGTCGGATCGTTCAACAATCCCTCATTCCCCACGTCCGACGCGTCGGCTCGTGGCGGGCGCGCTGCTGGGTGCGGCGGCGGCGCTGAGCGGTGTCGCCCTCACCGCCGTCGCGGCGTACCTGATCGCGAAGGCCGCCACCCAGCCGCCGATCCTGACGCTGTCCGTCCTGGTGGTGGGCGTGCGGACGTTCGCGCTGGCGAAGGGCGTGCTGCGCTACCTGGAGCGGCTGGTGTCGCACGACGCGGCGTTCCGGCACGCCGAGGCGCTGCGGGTGCGGCTGTGGCGGTCGCTGCGCCCCGGCCGGGCCGACCTGACCCGGCTCGTCGACGACGTCGACACCGTCCGCGACCTGCTGCCGCGCGTCCTCCAGCCGCCGCTGGTCGCGCTCGGCACGGCGCTGGCCGCGGTGGTGCTGTTCACGCTGGTCGACCCGGCCGCCGGGGTCGCGCTGGCGGTCGCGCTGGCGGTGGGCGGCGTGCTCGCGCCGGTGGTGGCCGTCCTCGCCGAGCGGCGCGCGACCACCGCCCTGGCCCGGGGGAGGCGCGAGGTGTCGGAGCGGGTGCTGACCCTGCTCACCGCCGCGCCCGACCTGATCGCCTTCGGCGCGGACCGGACCGTGCGCGCCGACCTGGCCGCCCGGGACGCCGCACTGGCCCGGGCGGCGCGCCGGCAGGCCCTCGGGGCGGGCGCGGCCACCGGGATCGTGCACCTGACCACCGGCCTGGCCGCCGCCGTGTGCACGGGGCTCGCCCTCGCCGGCGGCGTCGACCCGCTGTGGGTGCCGGTGCTCGGCCTCGTGCCGCTCGCCCTGGCCGAGGTCCTCGGCGCCCTCCCGGCCGCCGCGCAGCACCGGGCCGCGTTGCGCGAGTCCTACGGGAGGATTGTTGAACAATCGGACGATTCAATCGTTCTTGCTTCCGGTGCGGACGTGGTGCTGTCCGATGTCACCGCGCGCTGGCCCGGAAGTGCGGAAAGCACGCTGGCGAACGTGACCGTGCATCTTCCGAAGGGGACAAAAGCAGCTGTGGTGGGGCCCTCGGGAGCCGGGAAGTCGACGCTGTTCGCGTTGCTGCTCGGGTTCGTCGGGGCGGAGCGGGGGACGGTGGCGAGGCCGGCGCGCGTCGCGTGGTGCCCGCAGGAGCCGATGCTGGTGACGACCACCCTGCGGGAGAACCTGCGGCTCGGCGACCCGCACGCCGACGACGACCGGCTGCGGTGGGCGCTCGGCGTGGCCGGCCTCGACCCCCGGCCCGACCTCGACCTCGACACGGTGATCGGTCCGACGCTGCTGTCCGGCGGCGAGGCGCAGCGCGTCGCCGTGGCCCGCGCCGTGCTGCACGACGCCGACCTCGTGCTGCTCGACGAACCCACCGCCCACCTCGACGAACCCACCGCCCGCGCCCTCCTCGACCGGCTCGACGACGTGCTGCGCGACCGCACCGTCGTGCACATCACCCACCGCCCCGCCGAGGCGGACCGGGCCGACCTCGTGCTGGACGTCGCCGGGGGCCGGGTGCGCGTCGCGGCCAGGGCATACCGTTGACCTCCGTGGACCCCGCACGCGTGCTCGCCGCTTCGACCGAGATCACCTCCGCGGCGCTCGCGGGCGACGACCCGGACGCCGTGCTGCCGCTCGTCGTGCGCAGCGCCGTCGAACTCGCCGAGGCCGACCTGGGCCTCGCCATGGTCACCACCGACGACGGCACGCTCACCGTCGAGGCGTCCTCCGGCGGGTTCTCGGGCGACGACGACCCGGTGGGCGTGGTCCTGTCGAACCGCTCGTCGGCCGCCCGCGCCGCCCGCACCGGGGTGCCCGTCGTCGCCGACGACTTCACCACCGACCCGCGCACCGCGCCGTTCGTGCCGAAGGAGCTGCGGTCCTACGGGCCGTTCGCGGTGGCGCCGTTCGGCACGAAGGAGCGCAAGATCGGCGCGCTCGCCGTGTACCGGCGCAAGGGCGGTCGGCCGTTCAGCCCGGACACCGTCGACGTGCTGGCCGCGTTCGCCGCGCAGGCCGGCCTCGCCGTGGTGCTGGCCGAGGGGTCGACGGCGCGCCAGCGCATCGCGGTCTACCAGGAGCGCGAGCGCATCGCGCGCGACCTGCACGACGTGATCATCCAGCGGCTGTACGCGACCGGCGTGCAGCTCGACCTGCTCGACCGCAGGCTCAAGCTCGACGGTCGCGAGGCGAAGCGGCTCGCCGAGGCCGTCGACCAGCTCGACCAGACGATGGCCGAGGTGCGCGCCACCGTGCGGGCGCTGCGCAGCGCCGACCCCGGCACCCCGGCCGACGCCGACCTGGGGCGCTCCGTGCTGGCCGAGGCCCGCACGGCCGGCGAACTGCTCGGCCACGCGCCCGAGGTGCGCGTCGAGGGCGACCTCACCGACGTCCCGGCGGACCTCGCCGACCACGCCCGCGCCGCGCTGCGCGAGGCCCTGTCCAACGTCGTCCGGCACTCGGGGGCCGGCCACGTGGCCGTCACCGTGCTGCGCACCCCCGACCACCTGCGCCTGGAGGTGGCCGACAACGGCTGCGGCATCCCGCGCGGCGTGGCCAAGCGCGGCCTGCGCCACCTGGAGGAACGCGCCCACGCCGCGGGCGGCGGCTGCGAGATCACCTCGTCCCCCCGCACCGGCACCACCATCACCTGGCACGTCCCCCTCCCCCACTGACCCCCGAGAGTCCAACGCCCAGACCTCGAGAGTCCAACGCTCAGGCCCTCTGAGTTCTACGCTCAGGTCCGGCGAGCGGGGTGCCCGAACGAAGAACTCAGGGGGCCTGGAGGTACGACTCTCGGGACCTGGAGGTTGGACTCTCGGGGCCTGGGGGTTGGACTCTCGCGGGAGGGGCGGGTCAGCGGGAGCGGCGGGCTACCCAGGCCGCGGCTTGGGTGCGGCGTTCCATGCCCAGCTTGGACAGGACCGCGGTCACGTAGTTCTTGACCGTCTTCTCGGCCAGGAAGAGGCGCTCGGCGATCTGCCGGTTCGTCAGGCCCTCGCCGATCAGGTCCAGCACCCGGCGCTCCTGCTCGGTCAGCGCGTCCAGCACGTCGACCTCCGCGGGCCGCCGCAGGCGGTCCAGGACGCGCGCCGTCGTCTGCGGGTCCAGCAGGGAGCGCCCGGCCGCCACCTCGCGCACCGCGTGCACCAGGTCCTGCCCGCGCACCTGCTTGAGCAGGTAGCCCGACGCGCCGGCCATGATCGCGCCGACCAGCGCCTCCTCGTCGTCGAACGCGGTCAGCACCAGGCAGCGCGGCGGCGAGGGGGACGACCGCAGCCGCCGGCACAGCTCGACCCCGCCGCCGTCGGGCAGGCGGACGTCCACGACCGCCACGTCCGGCCGGGACGCCGCGGCGCGCACCAGCGCCTCGTCCACGCCACCCGCCTCGGCGACGACCGCGATGTCGTCCTCGTCCTCCAGCAGTTCGCGCAGTCCTCGGCGAACCACCTCATGGTCGTCAACGAGCAACACTCGCACGGGCACGAACCCACCATAGGTCGAATGCCGGTACCGGCCGCACGCGCACGCCAACACAGTGCAGGGATGTTCGTACGAGCGATCGAGGAAGCCGACCGGATCGTCGTCGGCCGACTGGTGCTGGAGCTGTGGGGGGCGCACACGGCCGTCGCCCACGGCCAGGTGTTCTTCCCGGCGAGCCTGCCGGGGTTCCTGGTGGAGCAGCAGGAGCAGGTCGTCGGCCTGCTCACCTACGCCGCGACCGACGGCCACCTGGAGATCGTCACGGTCGACGCGCTGCGAAGAGGCAGGGGCGTCGGCAGCTCCCTCGTCGACGCCGCCGTGCACCGGGCCCGCCAGCTCGGCTGCTCGCGCGTCCGGCTCACCACCACCAACGACAACCTCGACGCGCTGCGCTTCTACCAGCGCCGCGGGTTCCGCCTGACCGCGCTGCGGCCGGACGCCGTCCGCGAGTCGCGCCGCCTCAAGCCGGAGATCCCCAGCGTGGGCGACTACGGCATCCCCATCACCGACGAGCTCGACCTCGAACGATGGGTCGCGCCGCGCTAGTTGTCCACCCCTTCGCCCCAGTTGTCCACAGAGCTGTGCACAGACCTGTGGACAACTCGACCGGGAGGTGGCTACCGGCGCGGCAGCGGGCTGAACACCTCGTCCCACGCCGCCGCCACCTGGCGCGCGCACGTCGCGGGCGCGACGCCGCCCACACCCGTGCCCAGACCGGGCATGGCGATGGTGCGCACCACCTCGCGCAGCGGCCTGCCGTCGTCGAGCCGACCGCCGAGCCACAGCCGCAGCACGGCCCGCGCCGCGAGGTACGGGTGCACGGTGTCCTCGGGCAGCAGTTCGCCGGGGGCGCGCATGGTGGGCGCGCTGATCAGCCACTCCGGCTCGGGTTCGCCGGTCGGCACGGCCACCGCCTCGCCCACCGGCAGCTCACCGCCGTGCAGGGCGAGCACGGCGCGGCGGACGTTGTCCTCGACGTGCGGGAAGGCCCGCGCGTAGACGGCGTCGATGCCACCGCGCATCCAGCCGGACGAGTTCGCGGGGCTCACGACGGCCTCGGCGACGATGTCGAGCACCGAGCCCCGGTGCACCTCGACGCCTGCCCTGCCGTCGGCCACCCCGAGCCACGCGCTGGCCAGTGGTTCGTCGACGGCGCACAGCACCAGACGGGGAACTACTACCGGAGCGTTGATCTCACCCTCCGTATCGGCGGACACACCTCCCAGCATTCCAGGAGAACCGCGTGCTGCGGAACGGGGGCGGGTATGCGCCGGCCGGGTGATCCTCGCCTCAACGAGGCCCACCGGTGGTGGGCCTCGTATGGTTGCGGCCGTGCTCGCCTACTTCGGACCGCAGGGAACGTTCACCGAGCAGGCCGCACGCGGCTTCGCCTCCCCGCAGGACGAGCTGGTCCCGTTCGACACCGTCCCCGCCGCCCTGACCGCCACGCGGCGCGGTGCGACGCAGGCCGCGTGCGTGCCGGTGGAGAGCTCCGTGGAGGGCGCCGTGCCCGCCACGATGGACGCGCTGACCGAGGGCGAGCCGCTGGTCGCCGTCGCCGAGGCCGTGCTGCCGGTGCGGTTCAGCGTGCTCACCAGGTCCGCCGGCGCGCCGGTCCGCACGGTCGCCAGCCACCCGCACGCGCTGGCCCAGGTCCGGCACTGGCTGGCCGAGCACCTGCCGTCCGCGCGGGTGGTGGCCACGACGTCCACCGCCGCCGCCGCGCGGGCCGTGCTGGACGGCGAGTTCGACGCGGCGGTGAGCGCACCCGTGGCGGTGCGGCACTACCCGCTGGAGGTGCTGGCCACCGACGTCGCCGACGTGCGCGACGCGAAGACCCGCTTCCTGCTCGTCCGACCGCCCGGGGCGCTGCCCGAGCCGACCGGCCACGACCGCACGTCCGTCGTCTGCACGGCGCCCGACCGCGTGGGCGTGCTGGCGGACCTGCTGGCCGAGCTGGCGCTGCGCTCGATCAACCTGACCCGCATCGAGTCGCGGCCCACCAAGGGCAGGCTCGGCGAGTACCGGTTCTACGTCGACCTCGACGGGCACGTCGCCGAGCCGCGGGTGGGCGACGCGCTGGCCGCGCTGCGCCGGCACTGCCCGGAGACCCGGTTCCTCGGCTCGTACCCGAAGGCCGAGCCGGGCGGGCCCGTCGCGGGCAACGAGGAGTTCGTGGCGGCGGCCGAGTGGCTGTCCGCCGTACGGAGGGGGCACGGCGCGTGAAGCTGATCATCGTCCGGCACGGCGAGACCGCGTCGAACCTGAAGATGGCCCTCGACTCGCTGCCGCCGGGGCCGCCGCTGACCGAGGCGGGCGTCGCGCAGGCCGCCGCGCTGGCCGAGTCCCTGGCCGACGAGCCGGTGGCCGCCGTGTACGCCAGCACGGCGATCCGCGCGCAGCAGACGGCGGCCCCGGTCGCCGCCGCGCACGGCCTGGAGGTGCGGGTCGTCGACGGCGTGCAGGAGATCTTCTGCGGCGACCTGGAGGGCCGGCACGACCGCGAGGCGTTCGAGATCTTCATCGCCGTCGTCAAGCGGTGGGCCGAGGGCGACCTGGACGTGCCGCTGCCGGGCGGCGAGACGGGCCGCCAGGTCCTCGACCGCTACCTGCGGGCGGTCGGGGAGATCACCGCCGGGCACCGCGACACCGACACGGTCGTCCTGGTCAGCCACGGCGCGTCGCTGCGCATGGCGGCGCTGGCCCTGGCGGTCAACGTCCGGCCGGCGCTCGCCGAGTCCGGCCTGCTGCCCAACACGGGCCGGGTCGTGCTGGAGGACACCGGCGACGGGTGGCTGTGCACGTCGTGGACGGGCGTCGACGTGCCGGTGTGAGCGGCGGTCAGCCCCAGCCCAGCTCGTGCAGCTTGTCGTCGTCGATGCCGAAGTGGTGCGCGACCTCGTGCACCACGGTCACCGCGACCTCGTCGACGACCTCGTCCTCCGACGAGCAGTGGTCGAGCAGGGCCTCGCGGTAGATCGTGATGCGGTCCGGGAGGACGCCGCCGTAGTCCGTCGTTCTCAGCGGCAGGGCGATGCCGTGGTAGAGGCCCAGCAGGCCCGGTTCCTCGGGGTGGCGGTCCTCGACCAGCACCACGACGTTGTCCATCGCCGACGCGAACTCGGCGGGGATCAGGTCGAGCGCCTCGCCCACGAGCTCCTCGAAGCGCTGTCGGGACATCTCGACCGGCACGGCGTCACCTCGTCGTCGTGGTGGTGGGCGTCGTGGTCGTGGACGAACCCGACGGCTCCGGGGCGTCCGACGACGGGGGCGCGGCCGAACTGCTGCTCGACTGCGAGTGCAGCGGCGCGCCGGTGGCGTCCTCCTGCTGCACGGCCGTCGTCTGCGGCGGGTTCGAGGTGGTCAGCGGCGGCGCGTCGGGGTTGCGGACGCTGCCCTGCCAGGCCGCGAGGCCGCCCTCGACGGGCACCGCGCCGATCTTGCAGTTCGCCAGGTGGGAGCCCGCCGCCCAGCTCTCCGGGGCGCGCGTGTCCCAGGTGACGATGAGGCCCTCCGCCTTGAGGTCCATGCCGCCGGTGTACTCGGCGCTGATCCGGGCGCACTCGCCCGCCATCAGCTCGTCCTGCGCCTCCGGCGCCGGGAAGTCGCCCGGCGGCAGCGGCACGACGCCGACGATCTCGAACGTGTGGGGCTTCGCGCACTCGACCGGGTCGCCCACGCCGAGGGCCTCGGTGATGCCCAGGCACACGCCCGGGTCGTACACGTCGGACTGGTCCTGGGTGCGCGCCGTGCCGAAGGACGGCAGCAGGCCGCCCGCGGGACCGGCGACCTGGAGCCCGCAGCGCAGCGTGCGCTGCCCCTGCGCCCACAGCCGCTCACCGGGGTTGAGCGGGCCGACGGTGTACTTGCCGAACGGGTCGAACTTGTTCCCGAGGTACGCCATGGACAGCTGCACGCAGTTGTCCTGGCTGATCTGCTGCCACGCGGCGTCGTCCGGGAACGGCGCCTGCGGGCCGTGCGAGGCGGAGATGTCCGAGACGCCCGTCACCTCGAACAGGTGCTGGCCGGCGCAGTCGACCTTCGCCACGTCCGTCAGGTCCTTGCGCGTCCAGTTCAGGCAGTCGCCCGCCTGGGCCTCCAGCACCGGGTTGACCTGCGACGACGTACCGGCGACGACGCCGCGGGCGCCTACCGGCCAGGACGTGAAGGTGCTCAGCGCGAGCAGCGTGAAGGCGCTCGCGAACGCGCCGAGCATGACCAGTGTCTCGGCTCGACGAAACCAGCGGGCGCTCGTGGACATCTACTCCATGATGCCCGTGCCGACCGTGGACGCCTTCGGGCGGGTGGAGTGTGTTGCTTTTGGGACACTCGTCACCCACATGGCGGCCGATCTCTGTACCGTCCCCGCCGGGAGTGGCTGATGACTGAGAACGACAACACCGGCAACGCCGCTTCGCCCGGCCAGGGCGGGGCGGGTGGACCGGGCAACGGACCGACACCTCCGGCCGGTGGCGCGACGCCGCCGCCGTACGCGCCGCCGCCCTCGCCCGGACAGGGGCAGGCGGGGCGCGGCCAGATCCGCAGGCAGGAGCCCGGCCGGACCAAGCCGAGGCCGCCGACGCTCGCCGAGCAGCGGGCCCGCGCCCAGGCGATCGAGGAGCAGCGCGAGGCGGAGCTGGCCCGGGAGGCCGAGGAGAAGCGCAAGAAGAAGCTGCGCAAGCGCCTGCTCATCGGCGGCGGCGTGACCGTGGGCGTGGTGGGCGTGGTGGCCATCTGGTACGCCGCCTCCAGCCCCGACGACGTCACCGCGCAGTGCACCGACGACGGCGTGGTGGTCGAGGACCAGTACTGCGACGACAACTACGCGCGCTCGCACGGCGGGTACTCCAGCGGCGGCTTCATCTACATCGGTGGCAACTCCTACCGCTACCACTACGGCAGCGCGCCCCTGTCCGTCGGCCAGAAGGTCAGCGGCGGGAGCTACACGATCCCCAAGGGCGCGAACGTCACCACGAAGTCCGGCACGACGATCCAGCGCGGCGGGTTCGGGGTCTCCGGCGGCAGCAAGAGCGGGGGCAGCTGAGTGCGCCGCGAGTCCTCCGCGCCCCGGCCGAACTGGCAGCGCACCGTCTCCGACCAGGGCCTCGTGTTCGGCGCGCCGTCGAAGCACGTCGACGGCAGCGCGCGCCCGTACTGGGACGAGTCGGCCCACTACGCCTTCGACATGAGCGAGGTCCTCGCCCTCGAAGCGGACGTGGAGCTGCTGCACAACCTGTGCCTGGAGGCCGTCGACAACGTGGTGCTCACCGAGCGCTACCGCGACTTCGGCATCCAGGAGTGGCTGTGGCCCGCGATCGCCGAGTCGTGGAAGCGCCGCGACCCGCACGTCTACGGGCGGTTCGACCTGCGCTACGACGGCGGCGGCCCGGCCAAGCTGCTGGAGTACAACGCCGACACGCCCACGTCGCTGCTGGAGGCGTCGGTCGTCCAGTGGAACTGGAAGACCGACGTCTTCCCCGACGACGACCAGTGGAACTCGATCCACGAGAAGCTGGTCGAGCGGTGGGCCGAGCTCGGCGCCAAGCTGCCGTCCAACGAGCTGCACTTCACCTGGTCCGGCGCCGACCCGTCGGGCGAGGACCACGTCACCGTCGCCTACCTCCAGGAGACGGCGGCCGAGGCCGGGATGAACACCGTCGGCCTCGCCATCGAGGAGATCGGCTGGGACTCGCTGCTCAAGCGGTTCGTCGACCTGGAAGACGCCCCGATGGGCACCGTGGTGAAGCTCTACCCGTGGGAGTGGGTGGTCGACGAGCAGTTCGGCCGCTTCGCCGTGGAGAGCCTGCCCGGCACCCTGTGGGTCGAGCCGCTGTGGAAGATGCTGCTCTCCAACAAGGCGCTGCTCGCGGTGCTGTGGGAGATGTACCCCGGCCACCCCAACCTCCTGCCCGCGTTCCTCGACGACCCCGGTCTCCTCACGGAGTACGTGCGCAAGCCCCGGCTGGGTCGGGAGGGCGCGAACATCCAGATCGTCGCCCCCGGCTACGAGACCCAGACCGGCGGGGTCTACGGCAAGGAGGGCTTCGTCTACCAGCTGTTCGACCCGCTGCCCGAGTTCGACGGCTACCGGCCGGCGCTCGGCGCGTGGGTCGTCGGCGACTCCTCGGCGGGTCTCGGCATCCGGGAGACCGTCGGCCTGGTCACCGACGACGGCGCGGCGTTCGTGCCGCACCGGATCGTCGGGTGAGCACCGCAACCGTGTCACCGGCTCCTTCACCGGCGGCCCATCCCCGACACCAGAACACCACCCTGGAGGGTCTGTGAACACCAACCTCGCGTTGGACCCCGGCTTCGGCGGCGCCATCGGCCAGGGCATCGGCGCGATCGCCCTGTACGCGATCGTCGGCACGATGCTGATGGTCCTCGGCTTCTACGCCATCGACTGGACCACGCCCGGCAAGCTCAGCGCCCTGGTGCGCGGCGGTGCCCCGAACGCGGTCATCGTCACGTCCGCCGGCCTGGTCAGCATGGCGCTGATCATCGTCGTCGCCATCTACAGCTCGGCCGGCAAGCTCTCCGAGGGCCTGCTGTCGGCGCTGGTCTTCGGCGTCGTCGGCATCATCGTCCAGGTGCTCGCGGTGCGGCTGCTGGAGTGGGTGACCCGGCTCGACATCGGCTCGCTCATCGAGTCCGACCGCTTCGCCCCGGCCAGCGTGGTCGTGGCCGCGGCGCACTTCGCGCTCGGCCTCGTGGTGGCCGTCGCCATCTCGTAGCCCTCCCGTCGGCGGAGGGGGCGCGCCCGACCGGGTGCGCCCCCTTCCCGCTGTTCAGGACACGGGCGGACTTCAGGACACGGGCGGGCTGGTCAGGACACGGGGAGGCGCTTCCGCCAGTCGGCCAGGTCGACCTTGATGCGGCTGCGCACCGACCCGTTCCACTCGACCGGCAGGCCGCCCGCCGCCAGCGCGTCCGCGACCTCGCGCGCCACGGCCTCGTCCGCCGCCGCCGGGTCCTCCGCCTCGACCAGCGAGCCGAACGCCAGGTACAGCCCGCGGCCGGCCACGGCGCCCTCGGTGTCCTGCCGGTGGAAGAACACGTACCCGCGGGCGTCACCGGCCCCGGGGTCGACCTCGCCGCCGATCTCCGCGTGCCCGCACGTCTGGCAGCACGTGAAGTCGGGGCGCGCCACGATCCCGCCGTCGTCCAGCGCCTCGAACACGGCCAGCAGCCGGTCCACCTCCGTCGTCGCCGGCCACCCGGCCTGCTCCTCGACCCGCTCCCGCCACACCCGCTCGACGACCGACCGCGCGACCGCCTCCGTGACGCCGTCCTCGTCCTCGAAGCACTCGGCGACCGCCTCCACGGCGTCCTCCAGCGGGGTGAACCCGCCGTGCACCACGTCGCGCGCCTGCTCCTCCACCCGGTCCAGCAGTTCGGCGGGCAGGTCCTGGGTGTTCTCTCGATCGACCACGCGCGCATCCTGCCGCACGTCGCCGACAATCCGGATCGGGCGCCGGCGGTCCGGGTACTACCCTGCTCCGTGTGATTGACCTCAAGGCTCTGCGCGAGAACCCGGAAGCCGTCCGCGCGTCGCAACGCGCGCGTGGCGAGGACGAGGCCGTGGTCGACGCGCTGCTCTCCGCCGACGAGCGCCGCCGGGCCGCCGTGGCCCGCGCCGACGCGCTGCGCGGCGAGCAGAAGTCGTTCGGCAAGCAGGTCGGCCGTGCCCGCGGCGAGGAGCGCGACGCGCTGCTCGCGCGGGGCAAGGAGCTGTCCGCCGAGGTCAAGGCCGCCGAGGCCGAGCAGTCCGCCGCCGAGGCCGAGCTGGCCGAGCTGCACCGCGCCCTCCCGAACGTCGTCCACCCGGACGCGCCCGAGGGCGGCGAGGACGACTACGTGGTGCTCAAGCAGGTCGGCACGCCGCGCGAGTTCGACTTCGAGCCCAAGGACCACCTGGACCTGGGCACGCGGCTGGGCGCGATCGACATGGAGCGCGGCGCGAAGGTCGCGGGCTCGCGGTTCTACTTCCTCACCGGCATCGGCGCGCAGCTCGAACTGGCGCTGTTGAACATGGCCGTCGCCCAGGCCACCGCGGCCGGCTTCAGCCTGATGATCACCCCGACCCTGGTCCGCCCGGAGATCATGGCCGGCACCGGGTTCCTCGGCGCGCACGCGAGCGAGGTCTACCGGCTCGAAGCCGACGACCTGTACCTGGTCGGCACGTCGGAGGTGCCGCTCGCGGGCTACCACGCCGACGAGATCCTCGACGGCGAGAAGCGGTACGCGGGCTGGTCGTCGTGCTACCGCCGCGAGGCCGGCTCGTACGGCAAGGACACCCGCGGCATCATCCGCGTGCACCAGTTCAACAAGGTCGAGATGTTCTCCTACGTCAAGCCGGAGGACGCCGAGGCCGAGCACGCCAGGCTGCTGGCCTGGGAGGAGGAGATGCTCGCCAAGATCGAGGTGCCCTACCGGGTGATCGACACGGCGGCGGGCGACCTCGGCAGCAGCGCGGCCCGCAAGTTCGACTGCGAGGCGTGGGTGCCGAGCCAGCGGGCGTACCGGGAGCTGACCTCGACGTCGAACTGCACCACGTTCCAGGCCCGCCGGCTCAACGTGCGCTACCGCGACGAGAACGGCAAGCCGCAGATCGCCGCCACGCTCAACGGCACCCTCGCCACCACCCGCTGGATCGTGGCGATCCTGGAGAACCACCAGCAGGCCGACGGCTCGGTCGTCGTCCCGCAGGCGCTGCGGCCGTTCCTCGGCGGCCTGGACGTGCTCAAGCCGGTCTGACCCCGGTGCCCGGGACCTGCCGGACCCCGGGGTCCGGCAGGTCTGGGCCCGGCCGGTCTAGGTCCAGCTCGACTCGACGCGGTCGGCCACGTGCCGGCCGATCTCCAGCGCCGACGTCGCGGCGGGTGACGGCGCGTTCAGCACGTGCACCTGCCGCGGCGCGGTGTCGACCAGGAAGTCGTCCACCAGCGAGCCGTCGGCGCGCATCGCCTGCGCCCGCACGCCCGCGCCCGCGCGCACCAGGTCGTCCTCGCCGACCGCGGGCACCAGGCGGGCCAGGCTCGCCGCGAACCGCCGCCGCGACAGCGACCGCAGCACCTCCTCGGCCCCGGTCCGGGCGAACCGCCGCGCCAGCCGCCACGTGCCGGGGAACCGGGCCACGTCCAGCACGTCGCCGACCGAGACGTCCCGCCACCGGTAGCCCTCGCGGCGCAGGGCGAGCACCGCGTTCGGCCCGGCGTGCACGCTGCCGTCGAGCATCCGGGTCAGGTGCACGCCCAGGAACGGCAGCGCCGGGTCCGGCACCGGGTAGATCAGCCCGCGCACCAGGTGCCGCCGCTCGGGGCGCAGCTCGTAGTACTCGCCCCGGAACGGCACGATCGCCGCCGACGGCGCCACGCCCGCCAGCCGCGCCACCCGGTCGGCGTGCAGGCCCGCGCAGTTCACCAGCGCGTCCGCCCGCACCACGCCCGACCCGGTGGCCACCTCGACGCCGCCGCCGGACAGCGCCCGCCGGATGCCGAGCGCGGGCGTGCCCAGCCGCAGGTCGTGGCCGTCCAGCTCGCGCACCAGCGCGTCGCACACGGCCGGGAAGTCGATGATGCCGGTGCTCTCCACCCGCAGCGCGGCCACCGCCGCCACCTCGGGCTCGTGCTCGCGCGCCTCGGCCGCCGACACCCGCCGCGCGGGCACGCCGTTCTCCCGCGCGCGGGCCTCCAGCGCCTCCAGCCGCGGCACCTCGTCCGGCGAGGTGGCGACGACGAGCTTGCCGCACACCTCCACCGGCACGCCGTTCTCCCGCGCGTAGGCGACGACGGAGGCGTTGCCGGCCACCGACATCCGCGCCTTCAACGACCCCGGCTTGTAGTACAGCCCGGCGTGCACGACGTTGCTGTTGTGCCCGGTCTGGTGCGCCGCCCACCGCGGCTCCTTCTCCAGCACCACCACGTCGTGCCCGCGCCTCGCCAGGTCCCGCGCGGTCGCCAGCCCGACGATCCCGCCACCGATCACCACGACTCGTCGCACGGCGGAGACGCTAGCCGCTCACCAGTTCCGGGAGGACGTCGGCCGCCACCCGCTCCAGCACCGACTCGCTGCCCGCGTACACGCCCTCCGAGCGCGGCCAGTGCACGGCCAGGTCGGTGAACCCCAGCTCGCGCGCCCGGCCCACCACGTCCCGGAAGTGCTCGACGCTGGTCAGCGAGTACACCGGGCACGAGTCGGCGTTGAGGTGGAAGTCGACGGACTCCTTCGCCCTCCCGATCCCGTCGAGCACCTCGCGGAACCGCTCGGTGATGCCCGCCACGCCGCGCCACCACGCGTCCTCGTCCTCGGTCTCCGGCCCGGTGGTCACCCAGCCGGTGCCGTACCGCGCGGCGACGCCCATCGCCTTCGGCCCGTTCGCCGCCACCACGAACGGCAGCCGGGGCCGCTGCACGCACCCCGGGTAGCCGCGGGCGTCGCGGATCTCGTAGTACTCGCCGCTGAACGTCGTCCGGTCCTGCGAGAGCAGCAGGTCCAGCGCGGCCACGAACTCCTCGAACCGGCGCTGCCTGCTGCGCGGCGGCTCGTTGCCCATGACCTGCGTGTCGTACCCCGCGCCACCAGCGCCGACGCCGAGCGTGAAGCGGCCGTCGGACTGGTCGTCGAGGGCGAGCAGGTCCCGGGCGAACGGCACCGGGTGGCGGAAGTTCGGCGACGCGACGTACGTGCCGAGCCGAATCCGGGAGGTCGCCGCGGCGGCGGCGGCGAGCGTCGGCACGGCGCCGAACCACGGCCCGTCGACGAGCGACCGCCACCCCATGTGGTCGTAGGTCCAGGCGTGGTGGAAGCCGTACTCCTCGGCGGCCTTCCACCTGTGCTCGGCCATCCACCAGCGGTGTTCGGGGAGGATCACAATCCCTGTGCGCACGCGGCGACGGTATCCGACGGGCACGATGGGGGGCGTGCAGAGACCATCCCTTGTGGCATCCGACGTCGACGGCACCCTGCTCACCCCCCTCGGCCGGGTCAGCCCGCGCACCGCGGCCACGGTCGGCCGGGTGCTCGCGGCGGGCGTCCCGTTCGTCCTGTCCACCGGCCGCCCGCCCCGCTGGGTGCCGGACGTCGCCGACGCGGCCGGCCTCACCGGGTACGCCGTGTGCTCGAACGGCGCCGTGGTCCACGACATCGGCGCGGACCGCGTCGTCTCGTCGACGCTGCTCACGCCCGTGCAGCTCACCGACCTGGCGTCGGTGCTCGACGAGGCCCTGCCGGGCTGCTCGATGGCCTCCGAGCGGCTGGGGGAGAGCGCCCGCGGCCCGGCGGGGCCCGAGTTCATCGCCGACGAGCACTACCTGCACCCGTGGGACGAGGGCGCGCAGCCGCTGCCCGGCCACCAGCGCGCCCAGCTGCTCGGCAAGCCCGCGGTGAAGCTGCTGGTCCGGCACGCGGGCATGACCTCGGACGAGATGGCGCGCGCCGTCGGCCCGCTGGTCGGGGAGGCGTTCTCGATGACCTGGTCGACCACCGAGGGCCTGCTGGAGTTCGCCGCGCCCGGCGTGACGAAGGCCACCGGCCTGGCCGCCGTCGCCGAACTGCTCGGCGTCGACCCGGGCGGCGTGCTGGCGTTCGGCGACATGCCCAACGACGTGCCCATGCTCACCTGGGCCGGGCACGGGGTGGCGATGGCCAACGCGCACGCCGACGCCCTGGCCGCCGCCGACGAGGTCACCGCGGCCAACTCCGAGGACGGGGTGGCGCTCGTCCTGGAGCGCTGGTTCTAGGCTGGCGGACACCGACGCGACCTACCCCAGGAGAGATTCCTCGTGCGCGCACTAGTGACCGGCGGCGCCGGTTTCATCGGCTCCACCCTGGTCGACCGGCTGTTGAGGGACGGGCACGAGGTGCACGTCGTCGACGACCTGAGCCGCGGCAAGCGGACCGAGCCCGCCGACCCGGCCGCGGCCGACCGCTACTCGTTCTCGCGGGTCGACATCACCTCGCCGGAGCTGGCCGAGGTCGTGGCCGCCGCCGCGCCCGAGGTCGTCTTCCACCTGGCCGCGCAGATCGACGTGCGCGTCTCGGTGGCCGACCCGCTGCTCGACGCCACCAAGAACGTCCTGGGCACGGTGAACCTGGCCGAGGCCGCCCGCCTCGCCGGCGTCCGCAAGGTCGTGTTCGCCTCCTCCGGCGGCTCCATCTACGGCACGCCCGACGTGCTGCCGGTGGCCGAGTCCGTGCCGATCAACCCGAAGTCGCCGTACGCGGCGTCCAAGGTGTCCGGCGAGGTGTACCTGAACACCTACCGGCAGCTGTACGGCGTGGAGTGCACGCACCTGGCGCTGGCCAACGTGTACGGCCCCCGGCAGGACCCGCACGGCGAGGCGGGCGTGGTGGCGATCTTCGCGTCCGCGCTGCTCGCGGGCCGCCCGACGAAGGTGTTCGGCGACGGCGGCAACACCCGCGACTACGTGTTCGTGGAGGACGTCGTGTCGGCGTTCGTCGCGGCCTCCGGCGAGGCGGGCGGCGGCAAGCGCTACAACATCGGCACCGCCCACCAGGTGTCCGACCGAGAGCTGCACACCCTGGTCGCGCAGGCGGCGGGCGTGGCCGACGAGCCCGAGTTCGCCCCGGCCCGCCTCGGCGACCTGCGGGCCTCGGCGATCGACGCGTCGCTGGCGCGGGCCGAGCTGGGCTGGAAGCCCGAGGTGGACATCGCCACCGGCGTGCGGCTGACCGTGGACTACTTCCGGTCGCTCTGACCCCGGTACGGCGAACGGCCGGTCACCCCCGAGCGGGGTGACCGGCCGTTCCGCGCCGGAGGGGCGGCTCAGGCCGCCGGCTTCTCGGCGTCCTCGATCTCGGGCGCCTCGGCGTTGCGCAGGGCGATGGCCCGCGCCAGCCGGGCGTAGCGCAGCTCCAGCTCCTTGAAGCGCAGGTAGGTGTTGATCGTGGCGAAGCCGAACGCCACGATCAGCGCGTAGAGCAGCAGGTCGGTGCCGCGGCCGACGCCGACGAGCTCGGCGAGCCTCGACACCGCCGCGGGCTGGACGACGGCGACCGCCGCCAGCACCAGGAACAGCACGAAGCCGATCTTCACGCTCGCGGCGGTCTTCGTGGTGCCGTGGTGCTTGAGGAAGAACACCAGCAGCACGACGACCGCGGCGATGAGCAGGAACTGGATCAGCATGTCAGCGCCTGGACCCCGTCTTGAGAGCCGTGTCGAACAGGATGTTCACGCCGTTGATGAGCGACTGGCCCTTGGACATCGAGTACTCGGTGTAGAGGATCTCGACCTGCTCCTCGGAGACGCGCCAGCCCTTCTGGGCGATCATCTCGACGATCTCGGAGGCGTGGCCCATGCCGTTCAGCGTGATGCGGACCTCGTCCGCGACCTTCTTGTTGAACACCCGCAGCCCGTTGTGGGCGTCCGACAGCTTCAGCTTGCGCAGCCGGGGGCTGACGGTCACCACGGTCCGCAGCACGACGCGCTTGAGCAGCGGGATGTGCGAGGCGTCGCCCTTGAACCGGGTGCCGACGATGATGTCGACCGGTTCGGCGCGCAGCCGCTCCAGCATCCGCAGCACGTCCACGACCTGGTGCTGGCCGTCGGCGTCGAACGTCACGAAGTACTCGGCCCCCTCCTGCCGGCGGGCGTACTCGACGCCCGTCTGGAGCGCCGCGCCCTGACCCAGGTTCACCGGGTGCTGCACCAGGTGCGCGCCGGACGCGCGGATCGCGTCGGCTGAGCCGTCCCGGCTACCGTCGTCGACGCACACGATGTTCGGGAACGTCTGGAGCGCGTTGCGCACCACGTCGCCGATCACCTGCGCTTCGTTGTAGACGGGCACGACCAGCCAAACGTCGGACTGGTCCGCCACGGCGGCCTCCCTGGCGAGTGAGTCGGATGGGGGGTTATACCCGAACAGGCTAGCGCGCCGCACCGCGCCGGCCGTCGCCGACCAGCATGGCGGAGAATTCCGCGATGGCCCGGTCCCAGGAGAAACGGGCACGGGTCGTCTCGCGCAGCTTCGCCGCCCGCGTCACCCGGTCGGGGGACGTGAGGGCGTCTTCCAGCGCCCTGGCGAGCGCCCTGGGGTCCTTGGCGGGCACGAGCCACCCGGTGACCCCGTCGTCCACGATCTCGGCCGTGCCGCCGACGTCCGTCGCCACCACGGCGCAGCCGATGGCCGACGCCTCCAGCACGGTGGTGGGCAGGCCCTCGGTCCAGCTCGGGTTCACGAACACCGTCGCCGCCGCCATCTCGCGCAGCGCCGTGTCGTGGTCGACCGCGCCGAGGAACTCCACGTGGTCGCCCAGGCCCGCCGAGGACACCCGCGCGCGCAGGTCGGCGGCGGCCGGGCCGTCACCGCACAGCCGCAGCCGCAGCGGCACGCCCCGGCGGTGCAGCTCGGCGGTCGCGTCCACCAGGTCGGCGACGCCCTTGCCGTTGATGAGCCGGCCGACGAAGCACGCGGTGGCGGGCTCGGCCGACGGGTGGCCGACCAGCTCCTCGGGCAGGTCGATGCCGCGGTGCAGCACGCGGGCGTCCCGCCCGGCCAGCTGCCGGGCGAACACCGCCGCCGCGCCGGACACGGCCACCACCTGCTCGGCCCACCGCAGCACGGGTTGGCTGGTCACCCGGTCGACGACGGCGGCCGCGAACCGGACGAAGCCGTTGCCGCTCTGCACCGGCGTGGAGCCGTGCTCGACGTGCAGCCGGCGCAGCCCCGCCCGCTTCGCGAACAGCGCGGCCCACACGTGCGGCCAGTAGAACCGGGTGTGCGTCATCAGCACGGTGTCCGGGCCGCACAGCGCGCGCAGGCGCCTCGTGAAGCCGGGGTTCGGCACGGGGTAGTGGGAGATGAGCTCGAAGCCGGGCCAGCGCACGACCGTCCAGCGGTCACCGAGCCGCTCCTCGCCGGCCGGGGCCCCGACGGCCGAGGTGAACACCGTGATCCGGAGGTCCGGGTCGGCCTCCAGCAGTCGCCGGTGGAGCTCGTGGGCGTAAGCCTCGACGCCACCCTTGTGCGGTGGGTAGTAGGCGGGCATGTCGACCAGGTGCACGGGACGAACCTAAGCCCTGTCCCGGTGCCGGAGGACGCCGGCCCAGGCGAGCACGGCGGCGACCAGCCACGCGGTGGTCATGCCCAGCGCCACGCCGACGACGCCGAGCCACAGGCCCAGCACCGCGACCAGCGCGACCTCCGAGACGAACTGGACGGTGCGCACCCGCGGCCCCAGCCACGCCCGGCCGCTGGCCTTCGCCGCGACCAGCGCGGTCTGCCCGGTGGCCAGCAGGAACGCGTAGGCGAGCAGCAGCAGCACCACGGGCCGCAGCCCGTCCCACGGCGTGCCCAGCGCGGCCGTCATCAGGTCGGCGGGCGCGACCAGCGCGAGCAGCGCGAACACCGCGCTCACCGCCGCCGCCCCGGCGCTGACCAGCATCGGGGCCCGCACCACCTCGCGCGCCGGGCGGCCCGCCAGGTGCGCCAGCAGCGCGTTGCTGATGCCGATGAACAGCACGGTCAGCGCGGTCACCGGCACCAGCGCCTTGCGCAGCAGGCCCAGGCCGTCGATGCCGGTCACCAGCGCGGTCACGCCGAACGTCGCCCACGTGCCCGCGGTCAGGTACACCGCGTCGATCAGGAACCCGGGCAGCAGGTCCCGCCGGTCGCGCAGCCACGACCGCACCGCGCCGAACGCGAACGGCGAACCGGTCAGCAGCACCGCCGCGACCGCCACCGGCACGCAGCCCAGCGCCCACACCAGGTACGTCGAGGACGCGCCCAGCGCGCCGACCAGCGCCACGCCGCCGACGCCGCCGAGGAACAGCAGCAGCCACGCCGCGTTGAGGCCGAGCGCCTTGACCGCGGCGCCCCGCGCGTAGGCGACGTACCGGGCGTGGTCGAGCAGCCCGGCGAACGGCGAGGCCAGCGCCTGGACGAGCACCAGCGTGCGGGCCGGGCCGTCGAGCGCCAGCCCGACCGCGAGGCAGCCCACGCCGACCAGCAGCCCGAGCGCCAGCGAGGTGGCCGCCGCCCCCTGCCGCGCCCGGTCGTCGCCGACGGTCTTCGACACCAGCAGCGGTTCCGCGGCGAGCGCGCGGCTGAGGTACCACTGGCCGATCTGCACGATCGCGACCAGCGAGAACACGCCGAACTCGGCGTCGGTCGACACCGGCGCGGCGACCATCTGCACGGCGAACGTGATGGCGCTGAACAACAACTGGTCGATCGCCACGGCGGACTGCCGGACGCCGGTCGCGGCCAGGGCGCGCAGGCCGGCGAGCCGCGACGGGGACGCGGACGGCGGGCCGTCCTGCTCACCCTGCTCGCCGGGCCTCGGGCGACGGGTGGGGGGCGTGTCGGCCGCCGTCACGAAAATCCTCTCCGGCGCGGGATCGGGCGGCCCCACTGTACGGCGTCGCCCCGGCCAACCCGTCGTCGGCGAGGGGTGCGGCACAGGTAGTCTGCCGTCGCGGTGGCCCGGGACCCGGCGCCGAAGTACCGCGCGGTCCTGGAGCCGACCTGCTCCGACGCCGAACCGACGGGTTGCTATCGCGATGAGTGCTGCGCTGCTGGTGTTGCTGCTGCTCTGGATCCCCGGCCTGCTGTTCGGCGCGGCCGTCCGCCTGCGGGGGTGGGTCCTCGCCGCGGCGGCGCCCGCGCTGACCTACGGCCTGGTCGCGATCGGCGGTCTGGTGCTCGGCGAACTGGGCATCGCCTGGACGCTGTCGACGTTCGCGGTGTGGGTGCTGATCGCCTCGCTGGCGCTGTTCGCCGTCGCCTGGCTGGTGAACCGCCGGTGGCCGGCGCGCGTCGACGACGACGAACCGCGCGTCTCCACCCGTGGCCACCTCGTCGTGGGCGCGGGTGTCGCCATCGGCCTCGCGGTCGGCGCGGTCACGTTCCTGCGCGGCATCAGCAGCCTCAACCGGCTCGCCCAGGACTGGGACGCCCCGCACCACGGCAACCTGGTGCGCTGGTTCGCCGAGCACCAGACGTCCCTGGTCTCCACCGCGGGCACGATCAACAACCTGCCCGACACCGCGCACTTCTACTACCCGCCGACCTACCACCAGTTCCTGGCGCTGCTGCTCGACCAGTTCGGCATCACCATGCCCCAGGTGCTCAACTCCGGCGCGCTGGCCACGGTGCTGGTGTGGCCGGTCGGCATCGCCGCGATGGGCCTGGCCTGGAAGCTCCCGGCCCGGGTGGTGGCCCCCGCGGCGGCCGTGTCGACCTGGTTCACGCCCTTCCCGTACGACTCGATGTGGCGCGGCCCGCTGTGGCCCTACGTCGCGGGCATCGCCCTGCTGCCCGCCGTGCTGGCCCTGGTCACCTACCTGGTCAAGCCGCGCGGCATCATCGGACCGGTCGCGTTCGCGGTGTCCGTCGCGGCCCTGGTCGGCCTCCAGCCGAGCCTCGTGTTCCTGCTGGCCGGCCTGATGCTGATCATCCTGCTGGCCTGCCTGTTCCGGTTCGTGCCGATCGACTGGAAGCGCGCGTGGCCGACCCTCGCCGCGACCGCCGTGGTGGGGCTCGTGACCGCCGTGCCGCTGCTGCTGCCGTCGATGGCCGCGGCGGCCGGGGTGTCCGAGTCGGTGTGGGCCTCCGAGGCGACCCCCGCCGCCGCCTTCGGCCAGATGCTGACGTTCTCCGGCGTGGTCGCCTTCCCGCAGTGGTGGCTCGGCCTGCCCGCGCTGTTCGGCATGGTCGTCATGCTCAAGCGGCGGGTGATGGTGTGGATGGTCGGCGTCTGGTTCGCGTTCGGCCTGCTCTACGCCGCCACGGTGTCGCTGGAGTCGCCGCTCATCCAGACCCTCACCGGCTACTTCTACAACGACCACTGGCGGCTCGCCGTCATGCTGGCGCTGCCCGGCGCCATCGGGTTCGGCGTGGCCGTGGTCGCCTTCGGCACGTGGGCGGTCGACAAGGTCGGCGCGCGGGTGCCCGCGCTCGGCCGCTCGCCGTGGGCGCCGGTCGCGGCGAGCCTGGCGTTCTTCCTGTTCATCTCGGTCATCAGCGGCGCCTACATCGGCCGCAACAGCACCCGGCTGTCCGTGGCCTACCAGAACGGGGCGACCGTCAGCGACGCCGAGGTGGCCGCCTACCACTGGCTGGGCGAGCGGGTCCAACCGGGCGAGCGGGTGGCGAACGACGTGTTCGACGGGTCCGCCTGGCTCTACGCGGTGGCCGGCGTCGAGCCGATCGTGTGGACGTTCAACGGCGCCCCCCAGGGCACCCCGAACACGTTCCTGGTGAACCACCTCAACGACCTCAACACCGACCCGAGGGTCCGCGAGGACCTGGACGAGCTGAAGATCAGGTACGTCATCGTCGGCAAGGGCTTCGTGCGCGGCAACCTCCGCACCACCCCCGGCCTCGTGGGGCTCGACGGCATCAAGAACTTCACCGAGGTGTTCCGCAACGAGGGCGCGGTGGTCTACGAGATCGCCGGCCAGGAGGACGTGGTGCGGACCGCGACGACGGACGCCGGCCGCTGACGCCGCGGCGGGCGGGCGCGGGCCGGGCATCACGATTCCTGATCGGGTGATAGAAAGAGCGGAGCGCGCCGCGCGGAGGGGTGGCCACGTGCGCGACGACAGTGGCCCGTCCCGCCGTGGGGGTGCGCGGCAGCACGCAATCCGCACGGCCCCACCGGCGCGCCGCGCCGGGTGGGTACCATTCGACCGCTCGGCTCCCGTTCGCGGCGAGCGCCGACCCGACCCACCACGAGAGACGTGACGGACAACCTTGAGAACCCGCGGCCGCCGGAGATCTTCGAACTGATCGACGCGAGCGGCCTAGGACTTGACGGCGACCCCACGCTGCTTGACGACCGCGAGCGGCGTCTCGTCGAGGGCGCGGCCAACTTCCACGCGCTCGCCGAACCCGGCAGGACCTTCCGGTTCACCGTGCTGCGCGGTCCGCGCGGCGCGATGCCCTCACTGACGGACGAGGACGTCCGCAGCATCGAGTGGAGCGACGACCGCGAGGTCGTCGGTTCGCTCGTCGTGCGCAGCAACGTCCACACCACCCGCGAGACGAACGACGCCGACGGCCTCGTCGACCTGGCGATCGACCTGGGCGGCGAGCCGGAGACGGCGTCGGCCTACCACCAGCTGCCCGGCCTGCTCGGCAAGGTCCGGCGCGGCGTGCGGTTCTTCGCCCCGGTGCCGTTCGACGTCCTGCGCCAGGCCCGCACCGACCTCACCGAGCGCCGCTACCGCAAGCGCGACGTGCCGCGGAAGGCGCCGGTCCGCATCACGCGCGGCGCCAGCGCCACCGAGGCGGGCACGGTCCCGGCCATCCTGTTCGGCGTGCACTGGCTGGAGCTGGGCGGCGCGGAGCGGTTCGCGCTGGAGACCATCCAGCTGGCCAAGGACGCCGGCTTCGTGCCGATCGTCGTCACCGACCAGCCGTCCACGCACCCGTGGATCACCCGGCCCGAGCTGGAGGGCGCCGTCGTCGTCCCCCTCACCAGGCCGGTGCAGCCCGAGCACGAGGCGGCGTTCCTCAACGGCGTGCTGACCACGTTCGACGTGCGGGGCATCCACCTGCACCACAGCGCGTGGCTGGCCGGCCGGCTGCCGTGGCTCAAGTCGGTCCGGCCGGACATCCCGGTGATCGACACCCTGCACATCGTCGAGTGGCGGACCGGCGGGTTCGTGGACATCTCGGTGCGGATGACCAACGTCATCGACACCCACCACGTCATCTCGCCGATGCTGCGCGACTACCTGATCGGCAAGCACGGCGTGGACCCGGCGCGGGTCAAGCTGGCCACGCTGGCCAACCTGACCACCGGGGGCATCGCCCAGGCGCCCGCGACCAGGCAGGGCGGGCCGTTCACGGTCGCGTTCGTCGGCCGGTTCACCCAGCAGAAGCGCCCCTACCTGTTCCTCCAGCTCGCCGCGGCCCTCAAGGACTCCGCGCCGGGCGACGTGCGGTTCATCGTCCACGGCGACGGCGAGCTGTCCGGCGAGGTGCACGGGCTCGTCGGCAGGCTCGGCCTGTCGTCGGTGCTGGAGCTGCGGACCTCGGAGCAGCCGGTGTCCCGCACCCTCGCCGACGCCGACGTGCTCGTCGTGTCCTCGGACAACGAGGGCCTCACGCTCACCTCGTTCGAGGCGACCGCCGCCGGCGTCCCCGTCGTGTCCACCGACGTGGGGTCCCAGGCGTCCCTCATCGCGGACGACCTGCTCGTGCCGCGCCACCCCTACCCGTTCATCTCCACCGCGGCCGAGCGCATCCGCACGATGATCGCCTCGCCGGAGCAGCGCAAGGCGTGGCTGGACGAGCAGGCCGCCAAGGCCGCCGCGTTCGCCAAGCTGCCCGACGCCCGGACCTGGGTCCGCGAAACCTACGAAGGATGGCTCCCGTGAGCACCGTTGCCGCCGTTGTGGTGACCTACAACCGCAAGGACAAGCTCCCCACGGTTCTGGACCACGTGCTGGCGCAGACGCAGAAGCCCGACCTGCTGGTGATCGTGGACAACGCGTCCACCGACGGCACGGACGAGGTGCTGAGGCGCTACGAGGGCACCGACGGCGTGGTGCTGCTCCGGCTGGAGGAGAACACCGGCGGCGCGGGCGGTTTCGCCACCGGCATGAACAAGGCGTACGAGCTGGGCGCGGACTTCGTCTGGATCATGGACGACGACTGCTACGCCAACCCGGACGCGCTGGAGGCGCTGCTCACCGGCCTGGCCAAGGCCGAGGAGACGATGGGCATGCAGCTGCCCTTCGCGTGCTCGCTGGTCAAGTGGGTCGACGGCAGCATCTGCGAGATGAACAACCCGGTCACCACCTGGGACTGGGGCCGGCTCATCTCCAAGGGCCAGGAGTCGGTGCTCGTGCAGCACTGCTCGTTCGTCTCGGTGCTGTTCCCGCGCTGGGCGCTCACCAAGCACGGCCTGCCGCTGCGCGAGTACTTCATCTGGTTCGACGACCAAGAGTACACGCTGCGGCTGAGCCGCGCGTCCGGCCCCGGCGTGCAGGTGCTGTCCAGCGTCGTCGTGCACGACCTCGGCGTGAACCGCGGCGTGAACTTCAGCGACGTGAACGCGTCGAACATGTGGAAGTTCGAGTACGGCGCGCGCAACGAGGCGTCGTTCCGGCTGCACCACGAGAACCCGGTGGCGTTCGCGAAGTTCGTGCTGCGCGTGCACCAGGGCCTCAAGCAGGGCCACGTGCCGCTGGGCCTGCGCGCGAAGCTGTTCAAGAAGGTCGTCGAGGGCGTCAAGTTCAACCCGAAGCCCGACATGCCGCGCTCCGTGCTCTGATCGTTTTCGTTGCTGTGCCTGGAAAGGGCCGCGTCGTTCGCCGGCGCGGCCCTTTTCGCGCGCCCAGGGGGCGTCCGCGTCACGGGCGGTCACTGCCGTACGCTTGCTCGGCGTGAGCCTCGCTGGATTTGATCTGATCGTCGTCGGTTCCGGGTTCTACGGCCTGACGATCGCCGAACGCACCGCGTCCCAGTTGGACAAGCGCGTGCTGGTCGTGGAGCGCCGCCACCACATCGGCGGGAACGCCTACTCGGAAGCCGAGCCGGAGACCGGCATCGAGGTGCACCGCTACGGCGCGCACCTGTTCCACACGTCCAACAAGCGCGTGTGGGACTACGTCAACCGGTTCACCGACTTCACCGGGTACCAGCACCGCGTGTTCGCGATGCACGACGGCCAGGCTTACCAGTTCCCGATGGGGCTCGGGCTGATCTCGCAGTTCGTCGGCCGCTACCTCTCGCCCGAGGACGCCCGCGCGTGGGTCGCGGAGCACGCCTCGGAGATCGACTCCAAGGACGCGAAGAACCTGGAGGAGAAGGCGATCTCGCTCATCGGCCGCCCCCTCTACGAGGCGTTCGTGCGCGACTACACCGCCAAGCAGTGGCAGACCGACCCGAAGGAGCTGCCCGCGGCGGTCATCAGCCGCCTGCCGGTGCGCTACACCTTCGACAACCGGTACTTCAACGACACCTACGAGGGCCTGCCCGTCGACGGGTACACCGCGTGGCTGGAGAAGATGGCCGACCACCCGAACATCGAGGTGCGGCTGGACACGGACTTCTTCGACATCCGCGACGAGGTCCCGGCCGGCACGCCGGTCGTCTACACCGGCCCGCTGGACCGCTACTTCGACTACAGCGAGGGCTGGCTGGGCTGGCGCACGCTGGACTTCGAGCAGGAGGTCCTGCCCATCGGCGACTTCCAGGGCACCCCGGTGATGAACTACAACGACGCGGACGTGCCCTACACCCGCATCCACGAGTTCCGGCACTTCCACCCGGAGCGGGACACCTACCCGACGGACAAGACGGTCATCGTGCGCGAGTTCTCCCGGGCCGCGGAGAAGGACGACGAGCCGTACTACCCGATCAACACCGCCGAGGACCGGGCGAAGCTGGAGCGCTACCGCGAGCTGGCCAAGCAGGAGGCCGCGGAGCGCAACGTGCTGTTCGGCGGCCGGCTCGGCACCTACAAGTACCTCGACATGCACATGGCGATCGGGTCGGCGCTCACCGCGTTCGACAACCGGATCGCCCCGCACCTGACCGAGGGCAAGGCGCTGGACGGCTCGCTCGACTGACCGTCCCCACGACGTGCGGAACGCCCGGCCGGAGTCTCCCCCTCCGACCGGGCGTTCGCGTTCACCGGGGTCCCCGTGCCCCGCGGGACCATCGCGGCCCACCGGCCCCCGGTGACCCGGCGCGCGGGGGTTGCGGTCCCCCCGCCGCGCCGGGAGGTGCGGCACCGGCCCCCTGACCCGGCACCGCACGTCCCCCCGCGCGGGTCAGACCCGCTTGCGGCGCGCGGCCCACAGGGCGCCGCCACCGCCGGCCAGCATGCTGCCGCCCAGGCCGATCAGGCCCAGCGCCGAGGCGCCGGTGTCGGCGAGCGGCGCGCTGTTCCTCGCGACCGGCACGACGGCGGGCGCGGTCGTGGTGGTCGTCGGGGCGGGCTCGGTCGTCGTCGGCCCGGTCGTGGGCCCGGTCGTCGGCTCCGGCGTGGTCGGCTCGGTGGTGGGCTCGGTCACCGGGGCCGCGACGGCGCTGAAGGACTGCGACATGGTGTTGTTCGCGAGGTCCGGGTCGGAGGCGCCGAACACGCCGTCCCACACCTCCAGCGTGATGTCGGCCGCGTCGACGGGCTGCTCGACGACCACGCGGGCGCCGAGGAACTCGATCAGGCCGGGGGAGCGGCGGTCGTGGAAGAAGCCGGTGACCTCGTTCGGCGCGTCCTCGGCCATGTAGACGGGCATGCCGCCCAGCCGCTCGACCTTCCGCAGGCCCGCCGGCAGCGTCAGCTTGCCGCCGAACTGGTCGTTGGCGTTGCCGTTGAAGTAGGTGCTGCCGACGATGTCGACCACGTCGCCGACCTGGTAGGTGTCCTTCGGCGCGCCGCCGCCCGCCGGGTGCACGATGATCTGCGACGTGCGGTAGTCGTTGCGGGCCAGGACCAGGCCGCTGTCGGCGTTCTGCTCGCCGGCGAGGAAGGTGGCCTGGCCGGTGGCCGCGTCGAAGTCCGAGCCGCCGGGCAGCCACCCCTTCATCGGGGACCGGCCGTGGCCGTCGAGCAGCGAGCGGTCCATCGAGCCGACCCGGTAGCTCAGCCCGGCCACCAGGCCGGTGAAGGTGTAGCGGCCGGTGGCGTCGGTCTGGACGGCGGTGTCGGAGTCGACCAGGTACATGGTGTGCCCCGCGAAGCCGGGCTCCCCGGCGTCCCGGACGCCGTCGCTGTCCTGGTCGAGCCAGGCGACGCCGGAGATGGTGGTGCCCGCGTCCTGCGCGGCCACCCCCTCCTCGGCGAACGCCGGGGTCGCCGCGAGGGCGAGCGGTGCGCTGACGGCGGCGACGACGGCGGTTCTGCGAGCGGTGGTCCAGATGTTCATGGTGGTGCTTCCCCCTGCGTTGTTCCCCTGCCGCGGAGTTCCTCCCCGCTGACAACACAAGAATGGCACCGCCTGCTCAAAAAAACCTCTGAGCCGGCTTTCAGTTTTCTTTGAGGAATGGGAAGCAACCCGCGTGGGGGGTCATGCGTCCTCTGGGGAATCAGATTACACGAAATGCGCCGCGACGACGTGCGCGAAGTTCACCACGAAGTCCCGGCCGTCCGCCGTCCGCACCGCGTGCGTGTGCCCGTTGCGCACGACCTGGACGAGCCTCGACCCCAGGTCGGCGACCTCGTCGTCCGGGACCTTGATCGAGATGGGGTTGGGGTTGGCGGCGAGGTGCAGCACCAGGGTCGCCGTCCTGCGCGCTTCCGACGAGTTCATGCGCCCAGTCCACCGGTGTCGTCACGGCGGGGCAAGACGGGTTCGCCGGCAGCGATTCCCCGGAAAGCGGAACCACTGCCGGCGACACCGGCGTCACTTGCGGAAGAAGCGTTCCCGCTGCCCGAGGCGGACCAGCTTGAGCCACTCGACGAACGCCTTCGGGTCGCGCCGCACGCCGAGGAAGTACAGCCCGAACCGGGCCAGCTCCAGCAGCCCCAGCTTGCGCATCCCCGGCTGGGAGAGCAGGTAGCCGCGGTTGCGGTAGGTGTAGTAACGCTTGACCGCGTTCTCCGGGTCCTGGGCGTGGAACCGGCCGCCCAGCATCGGCTTGAACTCGTCCGAGCCGTCCGGGTGCAGGTAGGCGACCTTCAGGCAGGTGCCGAAGGGCAGGCCGGTGCGCACCATCCGGCGGTGGATCTCCACCTCGTCGCCGCGGAAGAACAGCCGGTAGTCCGGCACGCCGATGACGTCGATCGTGGAGGCGCGGAACAGGGCGCCGTTGAACAGCGACGCGATGCCCGGCAGGAAGTCCGTGCCGAGGTCCTCGGTGCGGCGCTTCCAGGTCAGGCCGCGCCGCAGCGGGAACGCCAGCTTCTCCGGCCGGTCGATGTTCGACACGACCGGCGAGACCGCCGCCAGCTTCCGCTTCTCGGCCACGTCCAGCAGGACGGCCAGCACGGTCTCGTCCGCGGGGCGGCCGTCGTCGTCGGCGAGCCACAGCCAGTCGGCGCCCAGCGACAGCGCGTGCAGCATCCCGAGCGCGAACCCGCCGGCGCCGCCGAGGTTGCGGTGCGAGGCCAGGTACGTCGTCGGGATCGGGCACTGCGCGACGAGGTCGTCGACGGGCTGGTCCGGTCCGTTGTCCACGACCACCAGGTGGTCCAGCGGCCTGGTCTGCGACGCCAGCACCTTGAGCGAGTCGGCCAGCAGTTCACGCCGGTGGCGGGTCACGACGACCCCCACGACCGACCCCTTCGGCAGTGCGCTCACGGCCTACTCGCCACCGTTCCCGCTCAGGACCCGCGACTGGCCCACCCGGTCCAGGGTCTCCTGGCTCAGGTGCTCGTAGGGGTCGCGGCCCTTGTAGGCGGTCAGCACCTCGCGCAGACCGTCGTGCATCTTCACGCGGCCCTCGTCCATCCAGATCGCCGAGTCGCAGAACTCCACCAGGAACTCGTCCGAGTGGTTCGCGAACACCAGCAGGCCGGAGCGCTTGACCAGGTCCTTGAGCCGGTCGCGCGCCTTGGCCATGAACGCCGCGTCGACCGCGCCGATGCCCTCGTCGAGCAGCAGGATCTCCGGGTCGATCGAGGTCACCACGCCCAGCGCCAGCCGCACCCGCATACCCGTCGAGTAGGTGCGCAGCGGCATCTGGAGGTAGTCGCCCAGCTCGGTGAACTCGGCGATGTCGTCGACCCGCTTCTCCATCTCCCGCCGGCCCATGCCGAGGAAGAGGCCGCGGATCATGATGTTCTCGTACCCCGAGATCTCGGGGTCCATGCCGACGCCCAGGTCGAACACGGGCGCGACCTTGCCGACGATGCGCGAGCTGCCGCGCGTCGGCTCGTAGATGCCCGCCAGCAGCCGCAGCAGCGTGGACTTGCCCGCGCCGTTGTGGCCGACCAGGCCCACCCGGTCGCCGTGGCTGAGCGAGATGTTGATGTCGTGGAGCGCTTCGATTATCGGGACACGGCCCTCGGAGCCGATCTTGCCGCCGACCTTGCCCAGGGCGAGCTTCTTCAGCGACCTCGACTTGGCGTCGAAGATCGGGAAGTCGACCGAGGCGTTCCACACGTCGATGCTGACCATTGCTTACGGCCTCACTCAGACCCAGTAGGAGACGCGGGCACGGTAGTTGCGCAGCGCCAGGAGAGCCAGACCCCAGCCGACGACGGTGAAGCCACCGACGACGGCCCAGTGGTGCCAGCTCTGCTCGTGGCCGAGCAACGGGGCCCGGACGATCTCCAGGAAGTGGTAAAGGGGGTTCAGCTCGGCGATGAGGATGCGCCAGTCGCCGTTCGCGCCCACCTTGTTGAGCACCCCGGTGTGCCACACGATCGGCGTCATGAAGAACACCAGGTTGATGAAGCTGTGGACCACCGGCGGGATGTCGCGGAACCGCGTGCTGATGATGCCGAACAGCAGCGCGATCCAGACCGCGTTGACCGCGATCAGCAGGAACCCGGGGATGGCGAGCAGGATGCCCCAGCTGATGCCGGGGTGCATCTGCGGGTCGCCCTCCATGAAGTACGGGTGCGTCAGCTCCGGGAAGAAGATGACGAGCACGACCAGGTACACCACGAGGTTGTGGGCGAAGAACAGCACCTGGCGCCACACCAGGCGCAGCACGTGCACGCTGATCGGCGCCGGCAGGTGCTTGATCAGCCCCTCGTTCGCGATGAACACGTCCGTGCCCTCGGTCACGCACCCGACGATGAAGTTCCAGATCACGAAGCCGGCCGTCACGTACGGCAGGAAGGTGCTGATCTCCTGCCCGAACAGCGCCGAGTAGAGCAGGCCGAGCGCGAGCGCCGTGGTGCCCATCGAAATGGTGATCCACAGGGGCCCGATGACCGACCGGCGGTAGCGCTGCTTGATGTCCTGCCAGCCGAGGTGGCCCCACAGCTCGCGGTTGTTCCAACCCTCGCGCACGTCCGCGACCGCGCGGGCAAACGTGCGGGAGTTCGACGCGGGGGGCGCTGGGGGCCTTTCAGCCGTACTGGTGGGTTGCACGGGAGATGAGACTACCGGCGGCGTCTCGGCGGCTCGTCCCTGGTCGGTCACGGTGCGGTTACCGCCCCGTCGCCGGCTCGGGGACGTTCGTCACCCGGACGATCACCTGCTCGTGGTCGAACGTGTACCCCTCGTAGCGGAACTCGGTGCCGGTGCGCTCGACGTACTCCGTCCACGCCTTGTACTCGTGGTCGCGCCACCCCTGGTAGTTGAAGTACTCGTCGAACAGCACGACGCTGCCCGCGCGCAGCCGGGGGCCCACCAGGTCCAGGACGGTCTTCGTCGACGAGTACAGGTCGCAGTCGACGTGCAGGAACGCCACCTCGCCGGGGTGCTCGGCCAGGAAGCCCGGCAGGGTGTCGTCGAACCAGCCGGCGATCAGCTCGGCGCCCGGCACGTCCGGCAGCTCCTCGACGCCGAACGCGCCCGCGTCGAACCCGGTCCGCCACGCCTCGGGCAGCCCCACGAACGAGTCGAAGCCGTAGACGTCGTTGTCGGCGAGCGCCGAGGCGATGACCTTCAGCGTGGTGCCCGTGTAGACGCCGAACTCCAGCGCCATGCCCGGCCCCTCCGCCAGCGACACCGCGTGGGTCAGCGTCGCGTGCGGGTCGGGGAAGTGCGGTGCGGTCGGCATGCTCTCCAGGACGAACCCGGCGCTGTCCGCCGCCGCCTGCCGCTCGGCCGCGAACACCAGGTCGCGCCGCGCGCGGTGCTCGAAGCCCGCCGTGATCTCGGCCATCCGGTCGAAGCGCCGGTGGACGTCCTCGCGGAGCGCGCCCAGTTCGCCGCTGAGCGCGTCGAGCCTCCGGTTCTGCTCCTCGTGGTAGGGCGCGACGGCCTCGGCGACCGCGCGGAGGAGTTTGTCGCGGAGACCGCGCCTGACCCGGTCGGCCTGGAGGCTGCGGAGGACTCGGTCGAGCACCTGTACTGCTCCTCGGTGGTCAAGAGGGTGGTGGCTGTGGTGACCATCACCGTCCGGCACGGCGACCGGCTTGTAAAGCACCTGTTATCCGATCGCCGCGGACGGGGGTCCGGGCGATCCTGCCGCACCCGCCCCGCTCACAGGTACTGGCCCGTGCCCCGGATGTGCGGGCCCGCTTCGGCCTCCCCGGCGCCGGAACCGGCCGGCAGCGCCCGGCCGCGCATCTGCTCCAGCTGCACGCGCGCCGCCATCTGCTGGGCGAACAGGGCCGTCTGGATGCCGTGGAACAGGCCCTCCAACCAGCCCACCAGCTGCGCCTGCGCGATCCGCAGCTCGGCGTCCGAGGGCGTGCCCTCCTCCGTGAACGGCAGCGACAGCCGCTCCAGCTCGTCGCGCAGCTCCGGCGCCAGGCCGTCCTCCAGCTCGTCGATGGACCGCTTGTGGATCTCCTTCAGCCGGTTCCGGCTGGCCTCGTCCAGGGGGGCGGCGCGCACCTCCTCCAGCAGCTGCTTGATCATCGTGCCGATCCGCATGACCTTCGCCGGCTGCTCCACCAGGTCCGTCACGTCCTGGCCGCCCGGCTCGCCGCCGGCCGGCACGCGCGCGGCGCCCACCGGGGTGCCGTCCGGACCGACCACCACCACGTGCCGCTCGTTCTCCGCCTCGTTCATGCCCACCATCCTGGCCCGATCAGGTGGTCGCCGCCGAACCGGGTCGCGGATCGGGCACCGGACCCCCGGCCCCTGCTGTCGCGCCCGCAGGCGTCCTCCGTACGGTGTGCGGCATGGCGTTCGACGTCGCACGAGTCCGCGGCCTCTTCCCCGCGCTCGGCGACGGCTGGGTTCATCTGGACGCTCCTGCGGGGATGCAAGTACCCGAACAGGTGGCCACGGCCGTCTCCACCGCGCTGCGCGCACCCGTCTCCGGGCCGGGTGGCATATTCCCCGCCTCGCAACGCGCCGAGGCCATCGTCGACGCGGCCCGGCGGGCCGTGGCCGACCTGGTCGGCGCCGACCCGGCCGGCGTCGTCCTCGGACCCAGCTCCGCGGTGCTGCTCCAGCGGCTCGCCGAAGCCCTGTCCGACGGCTGGTTCCTCGGCGACGAGGTCGTCGTGTCCCGGCTGGACCACCCGACCAACATCAACCCGTGGCAGCGGGCCGCGCAGCGCACCGGCAGCGTCGTGCGCTGGGCCGAGGTCGACATCGAGACGTGCGAGCTGCCCGCCTGGCAGTACGACGACCTGGTCACGCCCCGGTGCAAGCTGGTCGCGGTGACCGCCGCGTCCGGGTCCGTCGGCACCCGGCCGGACCTGCGCAAGATCGCCGAGTCCGCCCGCCGCGCCGACGCCCTGGTCGTCGTCGACGCCTCCTCGGCCGCGCCGTTCGTGCCGCTCGACATCCGGTCGATGGGCGCCGACGTGGTCGCCGTGTCGGCCAACAACTGGGGCGGCCCGCCGGTCGGCGCCCTGGTGTTCCGCGACCCGTCGATGCTCGACCTGCTGCCGTCGGTCGCCGTCGAACCCGGCGCGCGCGGCCCCGAGCGGCTGGAGCTCGGCCCCCACGCCTACCCGCTGCTGGCGGGCCTCGTCGCCTCGGTGGAGTACCTGGCCGGGCTGGACGACGCGGCGGTGGGTCCCCGAAGGGAGCGCTTGCTCACGTCCCTGGGTTCGGTCAAGGCTTACCAGGCGGGTCTGCTGGCTAACCTCATCAACGAACTGCGGTCGCTCCGTCACGTCATGGTGATCGGGGACGCCATGCGGCGCGTGCCGGCGCTGGCGTTCACGGTGGCCGGGGTGAAGGCGACCGACGGCGTCGAGCACCTGTCCGAGCGAGGGGTCTGCGCGTTCGCGGACTCCGGGCAGCACGGCGTCTTCTCGGTGCTGGGGGTGGGCGAGGTCGGCGGGGCGATCCGCGTCGGGCTCGCGCACTACACGAACGCGGTCGAGGTGGACGAGCTCGTGCGGGCGGTCGCCGAGCTGGGGTGAGGTGGAGGCCGGGCTTGGACGACCTGCTGTCGCGCGAACTGGCCGACGTAGCCGCACTCCACCGCCTGGCCCCGCTGATGTCGGAGTACCTGCCGAACACCGCGCACGAGCTGCGCCCCGCCGCCCTGGCCGCCGTCGTCGACGAGGTCCTCCTCGGCTCGCGCACGGTCCTCGTCGAGTGCGGCAGCGGCGCGTCGTCGGTCGTCCTGGCCCGCCTCCTGGCGCGGCGCGGCTTCGGCCACCTGCTGTCGGTGGAGCACGACGAGCGCACCGCCGCGTTCGTGGCCAGCCAGCTCCGCCGGGAGGGCCTGGGCCACGTGGCGCGCGTCGTCCACGCCCCGCTGGCCCCGCACCCGGCGGCGCTCGGCAGCGCCCACTGGTACGACCCGCAGCTGGTGCACGACGAGGTGTCGTACTACGTGGAGCGCTACGGCCTCGTCGACCTGCTGCTGGTGGACGGCCCCCTGCTCGGCGACGCCCGCTACCCGGCCCTCCCGGTCTTCCGGGGCGTGCTGGCGCCGGGCGCGGCGGTCCTGGTGGACGACGCCGAGCGCCCGGGCGAGCAGACCGTGCTGGTCAGGTGGGCGGAGGAGTTCTCCCTGCGCTTCCGCCCCACCCCCCGCACCTCCCTGGCCACCGCCACCGCCCTGAACTGACCGCGCCCCCGACGCCCCCGCGAGTCCTGCGTTCGCGTCCCGCGAGTCCTGCGCTCCCGCCCCGCGAGTCATGCGTTCGCGACCCGCGAGTCCTGCGTTCGCGACCCGCGAGTCCGACGCTCATGACCGGCGAGTCCTGCGTTCGCGACCCTCGGGTCAGACCTCCAGCACCACCTTGCCGAACACCTCGCCGTCCTCCAGCGCACGGTGCGCGTCCGCCGCCCGCTCGATCGGCAGCACGCGGTCCACCACCGGCTTCACCCGGCCGTCCGCGATCATCGGCCACAGGTGCTCCCGCACCTCGGCCACGATCCGCCCCTTGCCGTTGCGCCCCTCCACCGGCCGGAACCGCAGGCCCGTCCCGCTGATCGACCCGCGCTTCGCCAGCAGCTTGCCGATGTTCAGCTCGCCCTTCACGCCGCCCTGCATGCCGATCACCACCAGGTGCCCGTCCGGCGCGAGCACGTCGACGTTGCGCCCCAGGTACGCGGCGCCCATGTTGTCCAGCACCACGTCCGCCGCGCCGACCACCTCGACGAAGTCCTGCTCGCGGTAGTTCACCAGCACGTCCGCGCCCAGCTCCGCGCACCGCGCCAACCTGGCCGACGACCCCGCCGTCACCGCGACCCGCGCGCCCAGCGCCTTGGCCACCTGGATCGCGTGCGTGCCGATCCCGCCCGCGCCGCCGTGCACCAGGAACGTCCCGCCCGCCTCCAGGCCGCCCAGCATCACGACGTTCGACCACACCGTGCACGCCACCTCGGGCAGCGACGCGGCCGTGACGAGGTCGACGCCGCCGGGCACCGGCAGAAGCTGCGCGGCCGGCACGACGACCCGCTCCGCGTACCCGCCGCCGGCGAGCAGCGCGCACACCTCGTCGCCGACGGCCCACCCCCCGACGCCCTCGCCGACCGCCTCCACCGTGCCCGAGCACTCCAGCCCGAGCACGTCCGACGTGCCCTTCGGCGGTGGGTAGTGGCCCTGCCGCTGGAGCAGGTCGGCCCGGTTCACGGCGGTCGCCGCCACCCGGAGCAAGACCTCGCCGGGACCGGGTTCGGGGTCCCGAACCTCTCCCCACACGAGCACGTCGGGGCCGCCGGGTTCACGAATGGTGATCGCGCGCATGCCGCCGACGTTAATCCGGTCGCGCCGCACCCGCGAGATCGTCACCATCCACGGGCATGGACCACTGGCCCTTCGCGGACCTGGTACTCCGCACGCCGCGCCTCGAACTGCGGCCCGACGACGACGCCGGCCTGCGCGAACTGGTCGACGCGACCCTGCGCGGCATCCACCCGCCGGGTTACATGCCGTTCGGCGTGGGCTGGACCGACGCGCCCCGGGAACGGCTGGGGATCGCCACGCTCCAGCACTACTGGGGCGCGCGGGCGAGGCTGTCCGCCGCGAGCTGGACGCTGAACTTCCTGGTGCGGCTGGACGGCCGGGTCATCGGCACGCAGGGCCTGGGCGCCGACGACTTCGCCGTGCTGCGCGAGGTGACCAGCGGGTCGTGGCTGGAGATGGCGCACCAGGGCAGGGGGTACGGCACCGAGATGCGCGCGGCCGTGCTGCTGTTCGCCTTCGACCACCTCGGCGCGCTGGTCGCTCGGTCGAGCGCGTTCGACGACAACCTGCGGTCGCACGGCGTGAGCCGCCGGCTCGGGTACCGCCCGGACGGCACGTTCCGGCAGGTGCGCCGGGGCGAAGCGGCCCGGCAGACCCGGCTGGTGGTGACGGCCGAGGAGTTCCGCCGACCCGACTGGCGGCTCGACGTGAAAGGCGTCACGCCGTGCTTGCCCCTGCTCACAGGGCGAGAACCCGTCGATTGACGGATTGCTTTCACGGGGTTGCTTTGTGAGGGTTCGGCAACCGAGTGAAGGGGAACTCGATCATGTCAGGTAGAACCGGGATCCGACGGGCGGCCGTGCTGGCCGCGTCCGCGTCCCTCGCACTGGTCGCCGTGCCGACCGCGGGTGCGGCACCGTCCGGGCTCGACGGGCCCCAGTTGGCCAAGAAGCTCACCAAGAACGTCACGCTGGAAGGGGTCAACCGCCACCTGATCGCGTTCCAGCGCATCGCCGACCGCAACGACGGCAACCGCGCGGCCGGCACGCCCGGCTACGACGCGAGCGTCGACTACGTCGCGGGCAAGCTGCGCGGCGCCGGCTTCGACGTGTCCACGCCGGAGTTCACCTACCCGGTGCAGATCACCGACGCGGCCGTGGCCAAGGTCGGCACCACGACGTACGAGAACATCCCGCTGGAGTTCTCGCCGCAGACGCCCGCGGGCGGCGTCACCGGCCCGCTGCGCGTCGTCCCCGAGGACGGCACCCCGGGCTGCGAGGCGACCGACTTCGCGGGCCAGGACTTCACCGGCTCGATCGCCCTGATCCGCCGCGGCGCGTGCACGTTCGACATCAAGCACCGCAACGCCGCCGCCGCGGGCGCCATCGCCGTGGTCATCGCCAACAACGTGCCGGACGCCAAGCTGTCCGGCGTGACGCTCGGCGCGCCCGGCGTCGTGCCGACCGGCGGCGTGACCCAGGCCGACGGCACCGCCCTCGCGGGCCGCGCCGGCCAGCCGGTGACGGTCGACCTCCGGTACCACGAGGAGGACCGGATCTCGCGCAACGTCATCGCGCAGACCAAGACCGGCCGCAAGGACAACGTCGTGTTCGCCGGCGCCCACCTCGACAGCGTCGAGAACGGCGCGGGCATCAACGACAACGGCACCGGCTCGGCCGGTCTGCTGGAGACCGCGCTCCAGCTCGGCGGCAAGCCGAAGGTGGAGAACGCGGTGCGCTTCGGCTGGTGGGGCGCGGAGGAGCTGGGCCTCGTCGGCTCGACGGAGTACGTGCGGTCGCTGTCGTTCGAGCAGCAGCTGGACATCGCGCTGTACCTGAACTTCGACATGATCGGCTCGCCGAACGCGGGCTACTTCGTCTACGACGGCGACGACTCCGACGCCGTCGGCGCCGGTGCGGGTCCGTACGGCTCCGGGCAGATCGAGCAGGCGTTCGTCGACTACCTGGAGACCGAGAAGAAGATCGCCACCGAGGGCACCGACTTCACGGGCCGCTCGGACTACGGCGAGTTCATCGCGAACGGCATCCCCGCCGGCGGCCTGTTCACCGGTGCCGAGGTCCTCAAGACCGAGGCCCAGGTGGCGAAGTGGGGCGGCACCGCCGGTGTCGCGTACGACCCGAACTACCACGGTCCGGGCGACAACCTCGGCAACGTGGACCGCAAGGCCCTCGACCGGAACTCCGACGCCCTCGCCTGGGTCACCGCGTCGTACGCCATCAGCACGGAGGACGTGAACGGCGTCCCGTCACGCGCCAAGCGCGCCGACGTCCGCGCGGCGGCCAAGACGCGCGCCCTGCACGTCGAGCACCACACGCACGCCGAAACCGCCTGACCCTAGGGGTTTCACCACGAGGGCCGGTCCTCCTCCGAGAGGGCCGGCCCTCGCCGCGCGCCGGGCGTCCTCGAACACCGGGCCGGCCTGGTTCTTCGTCATCGCGAGGACCCGGGTGTGCGGCAGTGCAGGCCCACGACGAACGGACCCGCTCACGCACCCACTACCGCGAGAGGGGGCGCGGCCGGTCCCGGGAGACCCGCCGCACCCCCTCCGACCTGCGGAAGCGGAGGGATTTGAACCCCCGGACGGTTGCCCGTCTCCCGCTTTCAAGGCGGGTGCATTCGGCCGCTCTGCCACGCTTCCCGGTGTGCCGCAGCAGGCTACCCGTCCACCGACCTCAGGTGCGTGATGACCCGGTCGAAGACCTTCGCCACCACCTCCTGGTCCGCCCTCGGCAGCAGGTCGATCATGTGCGTCCGCACGCCCTCGACGTGGGTGGGCGCGGCGCGCTCCAGCAGGGCCATGCCCTGGTCGGTCAGCTCGGCGAACACGCCCCGACCGTCTTCCGGGCACTCGCGCCGCCGCAGGAGGCCGTCCCGCTCCATCCTCGCGACCTGGTGGGAGACGCGGCTCTTGGACGACGCCACGTCATCCGCCAGCTGCGACATCCGCATCCGCTTGCGGGGGCGTTCGGACAGGCGCACCAGGACCTCGTAGTCGGCCAGCGAGAGCCCGTGGCGGTCCTGGAGTTCGCGGTGCAGGCGGTCGGCGAGCATGGCCGCCCCCACCACGTAGTTGCGCCACGCGCGCATCTCCCCGTCATCCAACCAACGCGGTTCGTGATCGGTCACCCCACCAGGCTATGCCGCGCACATCTCCGTTAACGGACGATCCACCCGGACGTCTGGTGCACGCCGCTTCCGGGAGGCAAACTCCTCCGCCGTAGTGCGCCCTCCTACCGGGGCGCAGCCAGGGAGGACCCCCACATGACCCCGTCGAGTCGCACCGCACGCCGCACGGTCGCGCTCGCGGTGACCGCCGCCGCCGCACTGGCGGTCACCGTCGCGCAATCCCCCGCACAGGCCGACAACAAGCCGTCACGCACGGTGGACGTCCGGCTGATCGGCATCAACGACCTGCACGGCAACATCGAGCCCCCGACCGGCTCGTCGGGCCGGGTCACGCTGTCGGACGGCACCGTGGTCGAGGCCGGTGGCGCCGCGTACAACGCGACGCACATCAAGAAGCTCCAGGCCGAGGTGAAGAACTCGGTCATCGTCGGCCAGGGCGACCTGATCGGCGCCTCGCCGATCGTGTCGGCGCTGTTCCACGACGAGCCGACGATCCAGGTCCTCAACCAGGTCGGCATGGACACCACCGCCGCCGGCAACCACGAGTTCGACGAGGGCTACCGGGAACTGCTGCGCGTGCAGAAGGGCGGGTGCCACCCCGTCGACGGCTGCCAGTTCACCGACACCTACAAGGGCGCGGACTTCCCGATCCTCGGCGCCAACGTCACGCTCGCCAAGAACGGCCTGCCGGCCCTGCCGCCGTTCTGGGTCGAGTTCCGCGACGGCGTCCCGATCGGCTTCATCGGCATGCCGCTGAAGGACGTGCCGATCCTGGTCGACCCGAACGGCATCAAGGAGCTGCAGTTCGGCGACGAGGTCGCCGCCGCCAACCGGTACGCGGACCTGCTGAACTGGCTCGGCGTGAAGTCGATCGTGCTGCTGATCCACCAGGGCGACAGCACGAGCGGCGGCGGCCCGGACGACTGCCGCACGGTCGAGGGCGGCCCCGGCCGCTCGATCGCCGAGCGGGTCAGCCCGAAGATCGACGCGATCTTCTCCGGCCACAGCCACCAGCACTACAACTGCACGGTCACCGACCCGGCCGGCAACCCGCGCCCGTTCATCGAGGGCCTGGCGTTCGGCCGCGAGCTGTCCGTCGTCGACCTGAAGATCGACAAGCGGACCCGCGAGGTCGTGCGGAGCGCCACGGTGGCGCGCAACAGGGTCGTCACCAAGGACGTCACCCCGGACCCGGAGATCCAGTCGATCATCGACCTGGCCAAGTCGAAGTCCGGCCCGATCGCGAACCGCCCGGTGGGCACGATCGCGGCGGACGTCCCGCGCGCGCAGAACCCGGCGGGCGAGTCGCCGCTGGGCAACCTGATCGCGGACTCGCAGCTCGCCGCGACGCGGGGCAACGGCGCGGTCCTCGCGCTGATGAACCCGGGTGGCGTGCGCGCCGACCTGACGTACGCCTCCTCGCCCGCGGGCGAGGGCAACGGCGTCGTCACCTACGGCGAGGCGTTCACCGTGCAGCCGTTCGGCAACATCCTCCAGACGGTCACGCTGACCGGTGTGCAGGTCAAGGCCGCGCTGGAGCAGCAGTGGCAGGTCGTCAACGGCGCGACGCGGCAGATCGTGCTCCAGCCGTCGAAGGGCCTGACCTACTCCTGGTCGGCGTCCGCCCCGATCGGCTCGAAGGTGTCGAACGTCGTGCTCAACGGCGCGCCGCTCGACCCGGCCGCGAGCTACCGAGTGACGATCAACAGCTTCCTCCAGGGCGGCGGTGACGGCTTCAGCGCCTTCACCGGCGGCACCGCGATCACCGGTGGCGGCATCGACCTGGACGCGTTCGCGGCCTACCTGACCGCGAACCAGGGCACCGTCCCGCCGGCGCTGGACCGCATCACCACCACGCCGTGACGACGCGCGCGGTGGGCGTCCCGGACGTGAAGGGGCGCCCACCGCGCGAGCACCCGCCACCCGGGCACCCGCCGTACGAACACCCACGGTGAATTCCGTTTCACCAGTTCAGGGCGTTGCCGAGGGGTTGCGGCCGGGGCCGATCAAGCGCATGCTCGGAACAGGACCTGCCACCGGCGGACACCTCAGCAGCACCGCCGGCGGCACGCCCGGAAGGGGTAGGTGGTGCGGTGCAGACAAGTCCTCGCAGTGACGATCCGCGCACGACCGCGACCCCGCGGGCGGAACGGGCCAGACCGTCCCGCACGTGACCACAGCGGTCGACGAGGGTCCGGGCACGCGCTGCCGCAGGCAGCCTCGACGTGCTTGACGCTGTTGACCCGGGTTGTCCAGGCGCAGTCTCCACCGTCGGCGCCGACCGAGGTCCACGCCACCTCGTCACCAGCGGTTTCGTCGCTTCCACTAGTGGGAAAACCCGGGTGCGGTGCCCCGACGTCGGGCCCCGCACCCGGGGCCTGCTGTTGTGCGGCTCCAGTGGGCCCCCCTTGGTTGGAGGACGCGGTGCAGTTCAACGAGGACGCCGAGCTCGACACGTCACAGGTCAACGACCAGCGCGGCGTCGGTGGACGCGTCGCCCTGGGCGGCGGTGGCCTGGGCATCGTGGGCCTGATCCTGTACTTCGTGCTCTCGCAGCTCGGCGGTGGCGGCGGCATCCCGCTGCCCTCCGGTTCCGGGTTCGGCGACGTCGGCCAGGACCAGCAGGTCGGGTCCGAGGCCATCAAGGAGAAGTGCAAGACCGGCGCGGACGCCAACCGCGAGGCGGACTGCCGGGCGGTCGCCTTCATCAACTCGATCCAGGGCTACTGGACCGACCAGTTCGCGCGGTCCGGCCGCACCTACCAGCAGGCGCAGACCAACTTCTTCTCCGGCGGCGTGCAGACCCGCTGCGGCAACGCGACGTCGGCCACCGGGCCGTTCTACTGCCCGGCCGACGCCCAGGTCTACATCGACCTGACCTTCTACCAGGAGCTCCGGCAGAAGTTCGGCGCCGAGGGCGGCCCGTTCGTCGAGGCGTACATCCTGGCCCACGAGTACGGCCACCACGTGCAGAACATGCTCGGCACGTCCGACCGCGTCGGCCAGGAGTCCGGCCCGACGTCGGGTTCGGTGCGGCTGGAACTCCAGGCCGACTGCTACGCGGGCGCCTGGGCGAACCACGCGCAGTCCGTGCCCACGGCCTCCGGCAAGCCGCTGATCAGCGGCATCACCCAGGACGACGTGAACGCGGCGCTGGACGCGGCGGCGCGCATCGGCGACGACTACATCCAGAGCGAGCTGGGCGGCGGCCGGGTCGACACGACCCAGTTCACGCACGGCTCGTCGGCGCAGCGCCAGAAGTGGTACACGACCGGCTACGAGAGCGGCGACCCGGCGCGCTGCGACACGTTCGGCACCGACAACCTGGGCTGACCCGGCACCGACGACCCGGGCCGACCCGGCGGCGCTCACCCCGGGCCGATCCGCCTACCCCTCGGTCAGCACCTTCGAGCAGCGGGCGAGGAGCGCGCGCAGCGTGGCGCGCTCCTCCTCGGTGAACTCGTCGGCGAGCCGCCGCTCGATCGCCGACGCGCGCTCGTCCGCGACCTCGAACGCCCGCCGGCCGGCCTCGGTCAGGCGGGTCTCCAGCACGTTGCGGTGCACCTCGTGCGGCACGCGGGCGATCAGCTCCGCCGACTCCAGGTTGCGCAGGACCGTGGTCATCGTCTGCGGCGTCACGCGGCAGCGGCGGGCCAGCTCCGCGGCGGACACGCCGGGGTGGTCGGTCAGCACCAGCAGCGCCGCGTACTGCGCCGCGGTCAGGCCCGCGGGCCGCACGGCCTGCTGCTTGAGCAGCATCAGCTCGTGCTCGACCCGCTTCACGTCGCCGCCCAGGCGCTCCTCCAACGGCATGCCCATGCGCCGATCGTAAAGCGCGTTGACGAGTATCAGAGGTCTGATCTAACTTCGTGCACGTACTCATACACGTGAACGGAGCACCATGCGTCTCCTGATTTCCTCCCTGCTCGTGCTGGTCGCGCTCGCGGCACCCGTGCGGGCGCACCCGTCACCGGACGTCGTCACCGGCCGCTCGGCCGCGCTGCACCCCGAGGGCATCGCCTGGGACCCGCTGCGGCACGCGTTCCTGCTCGGCTCGACCCATCGGGGCACCGTCGAGGTCGTCGGGCGCGGCACCACCCGCACCCTGGTGAGCGACCCCCGCATGGTGTCCGCGTTCGGCGTCCACGTCGCCGGCGGTCGCCTCTACGTCGCCCACGCGGACATCGGCCTGGGCGCGCGCTCCACGCCGGCCACCACCTACCGGTCGTCCGGCCTCGGCGTGTTCGACCTCGCCACGGGCCGCCCGCTGCACGTCGTCGACCTCGCCATCGGCCCCGGCCGGCACAGCGCCAACGACGTCGCCGTCGACCCGGCCGGCACCGCCTACGTGACCGACCCGTCGTCCGACGCGCTGTACGCGGTGGACCGCCGGGGCCGGGCGCGCGTCCTCGTCCGCGACCCGAGGTTCGGCAGCGGCACCATCGGCCTCAACGGCATCGCCTGGCACCCGGCGGGTTTCCTGCTGACCGTCCGCTACGACACCGGCGCCCTGTTCGCGGTGTCCCGCGCCGGGCTGGTCACCGAGGTGGCCACCGACCGCGCGCTGGTCGGCGGCGACGGCATCGCGCTCCGCCCGGACGGCTCGCTCGTCGTCGTCACCAACGCGCTGGCCGCGCCGGGCGAGGCGGCGGTCACCGTGCTGCGGTCCGCCGACGGCTGGCGCACCGCCCGCACGACCGCGCGCACCGCGCCGTGGCCGGACGACGAACCCACGACGGTCACCCGTTCCCCGCACGGCGAGTACGTCGTGGACGGAGACCTCGGACCGCTGGTCACCGGCACCGGGCTGTCCGACGCGCACGTGCTGAGGAGGTTCCGCGACACCCCCGCCCGGTGAGCGGTCCGCGGCCGGGGCCGACGACCCGCGGGGACGGCCGAGGGGGCCGGGCCGGTGTCGGGATTCCCACACCGCGCCCCGCCCGACGCGGTGTTAGCGTCCGCTGACGACCGCGAGAGCAGGGGAGAGTGGGCTTGTGACGACGCTGGAGGCGATCCTCGTCGTCCTGGCCGGGGTCTTCGCCGGCGGCATCAACACCGTGGTCGGGTCCGGCACCCTCGTCACGTTCCCGGTCCTGCTCGCCGTCGGCTACCCGCCCGTCGTGGCGAACGTCTCCAACAGCCTCGGCCTCGTGCCCGGCTCGCTCAGCGGCGCGTGGGGCTACCGGCGCGAGCTGGTCGGCCAGGCCGGCCGGGTCAAGCGGCTGCTGCCCGCGTCGGTCCTCGGCGCGGTCGTCGGGGCCGTGCTGCTGGTGGTGCTGCCCGAGGACGCGTTCTCCGCGATCGTCCCGGTGCTGATCGCCGTCGCCCTCGTGCTGGTGATCGCCCAGCCGTGGCTCAACCGCAAGCTCGCCGAGCGCGAGCGCCAGGAGCACGGCGGCGTCGCCCTGTGGGTCGGCGTGTTCCTCGCGGGCATCTACGGCGGCTACTTCGGCGCCGCCCAGGGCGTGCTGGTGATGGGCCTGATGGGCGTGCTGATGAGCGAGCACATCCAGCGGATGAACGCCCTGAAGAACGTGCTGACCGCGTTCGTGAACCTCGTCGCGGGCATCCTGTTCATCTTCATCGCCGACGTGGCGTGGCTCGCCGTGCTGCTGCTCGCCCTCGGCTCGGTCGTCGGCGGCCAGATCGGCGCCAAGGTCGGCCGCCGACTCCCACCAGCCGCGCTGCGCGCGGTGATCGTGGTGGTGGGAGTCGTGGCCATCGTGCAGATCCTGGCGCGCTAGCCCGCGAACGAGCGCGCCGCCGCGAGGAACGCGTCGTTCTCCGCGGGCTCGCCGACCGTCACCCGCGCGCCGTCGCCCGCGAACGCCCGCACCACCACCTTGTGCCCGAGGCAGTGCTCGTTGAACGCCTCCGTGCGCTCGCCCAGCGGCAACCACACGAAGTTCGCCTGCGACTCGGGCACCTCGAACCCGGCGGCCACCAGCGCGTCGCGCACCCGCGCCCGCTCCGCCACGACCGCCCGGCAGCGCTCCATCAGCTCGTCCTCGGCGTCCAGCGACGCGAGCGCCGCCACCTGCGCCAGCGCGTTCACGCTGAACGGCACGTAGACCTTGCGCAGCGTGTCGGCCACCGCGGGCGAGGCCACCGCGTACCCGACGCGCAGCCCGGCCAGGCCGTACGCCTTGGAGAAGGTGCGCAGCACGGCCACGTTGTCCCGGCCCGCCGCCCACATCCGCTTGGCCAGCTCCACGCCGTCCGGCACGTCCGCGCGGTCGACGAACTCCTTGTACGCCTCGTCGAGCACCACCAGCACGTCCGACGGCACCCGCTCGACGAACCGCTCGATCTCCGCCTCGGTCAGCGCGGTGCCGGTCGGGTTGTTCGGGTTGCACACGAACACCAGCCGCGTGGCCGGGGTGATCGCGTCGGCCATCGCGTCCAGGTCCAGCCCGTGGCCCGCGGTCAGCGGCACCCTGGTCTGCTTCGCGCCCACGACCGCGGTGACGAGGGGGTAGGCCTCGAACGAGCGCCAGGCGAACACCACCTCGTCGGCCTCGGTGCAGGTGGCCTGCACGAGCTGCTGGCACAGCGTGACGGAGCCGCAGCCCACCGCCACCCGGTCGACGGGCACGCCCAGCTTGCCCGCCAGGCGCGCCACGAGGTCGGTGGCGGCGGTGTCGGGGTAGCGGTTCACGGCGGTGGCCGCGTCCGCGATCGCCCGCACCACGCTGGGCAGCGGTCCGGCCGACACCTCGTTGCTGGCCAGCTTGATCGCGCCGGGGATGGTTTTGCCGGGGACGTAGCTGGGCAAGGACACGAGGTCGGCACGGGTTCGCACGGTCATCCAAGGGCTCCCTTCGGGGTTCTGCCGCACGGTAACCCCTGTTGGGGCCCGATGGGCACACCCGCCGTCCGGCAGCTCACGTTGACTGGCGTTCACCCCCACGTGGAAGGGTTGCCGCATGACACCTACCCGCACCGAGACGATCTCCCTCACCGACGGCCGCGAGCTGACGCTGACCGTCGCCGAGCCGGAGAACGCCGTCCGCGGCGGCCTCGTCGTGCTGCACGAGGCACGCGGCGTGACCGACACCGTCCGGGGTCTGGTGGGCACGCTGGCCGAGGAGGGGTGGCTGGCGGTCGCGCCGCACCTCTACGACGAGGTGTCCGGCGACGAGGCCCCGGCCAAGGTCAGCGGCCTGTCGGGCGAGGACGTGCTGGCGGACACCGACGTCGCGTTCGTCTGGCTGGGGCAACGCGGCGTGAGCCCGGACCGCATGGGTGTCATGGGCTTCGACCTGGGCGGATCGGTCGCGATGGTCGTTGCGGGAAGCCGAACCATCGGCGCGGCGGTCACCGTGGGTGGCGGCGGCATCCTCGAACCGCTCTCGGCCGGCCTCCCGTCGCTGGTGGAGGTCGCGGAGGAGCTGACGTGCCCCTGGCTGGGCCTCTACGGCGACGACGACGCCGAGATCCCGGTCAGCGACGTGGACAAGCTGCGCGACGCGGCGGCGGCGGCGCCGGTGGCCACCGACGTCGTCCGGTTCGCCCGCACCAGCCACCGCTTCGACACCACGCCCGAGGCGAGCGCGGAGGCGTGGCAGCGGGCGTTGAACTGGTTCGACTCGCACCTGCGTTAAGGGTCTTGTCGGAGGCTTGGAACCGAACGGCCTTCCCGGTACATCTAAGGGGAGCGTCCGGAACGCCTGATTCGGTCGCCGGTGGCTAACGCGCGGTACGGCTGCGGCGAATCGCAGTGCAGGGGGTAGTTGATGAGCGACGGGAACACGGTCAACCTGACGGCGGGTGCACCGACGGTGCAGGTCCCGCCGGGTTTCACGCCGTCCGCGGTACCACTACCCGCGCCGGTCGCACCACCCGCGCCGGCCGCCCCGGTCGCCGACCCCGGCGCGACCGTGACGCTGCCCGCGCCCGTGACGCTGCCGGCGACCGCCGGACCGGTGGCCGCGCCGGTGGTCGCGGAGAGCTTCGCGAAGGCCGCGCAGACCGACCTCGACAAGGCCAACGTCGCGCTCGACGCGGTGGACAAGGGCGCCGTCCAGCTCGACCTGGACAAGCAGGGCGTCGACGACCTGCTCAAGCTGATCTCGCAGGCGCGCGGCCTGGTCGACACCGTGCACAGCAGGGCGGTCAACAACCTCGACGTCGAGCTGAAGTTCGGCAACAACTGGGTGAGCGACGCGATCAGCAGGCGGCTCCGCGAGGTCGCGGTGGGCAACGAGGAGTCGGCGGTCAACGTGATCGGCGACTTCATGCAGGTCCTCTTCGAGGTCGAGGAGACCATCCGCGAGGCCGCGCGCAACCTGGAGGAGGCCGACGACGAGGCGGCGGACGCCTTCGGTGCCGCGGGGGAGGCTAAGGGCTGATGGGCGACAACAAGCACGGCGGTCACGGCGGCGGTCACCACGGTGGCGGCAACGGCGGCCACGGCGGTGGTGGCCACAACGGCAACCACAACGGCAACCACAACGGCGGCCACGGCCAGGGGCACGGCGGCGGTGGTCACGGTGGTGGTCACCACGGCGGTCACGGCGGTGGCGGCCACGAGGGCGGTCGCGAGAAGCCGACCGACCTCGGCCAGAAGGTCGACTGGATGACCTACAGCCACCAGCAGCTGTGGGAGATGGTCAACACCGGCGTCGACCTCAAGGCCGCGGGCAGCGCCCAGGCCGACTGGGCGACCGTCGGCAAGGCGCTCGGCGAGGTGCAGGAGCTGCTGGCCCTGGCCATCAGCCGGTCCGCCCAGGCGTGGGAGGGCGGCACGGCCGACCGCGCCCGCGAGGCGCTGGAGTCGGTCGAGAAGTGGGCGCTGAACACCAGCGAGCACGCCGACAACGTGGCCAAGTGCATCGCCACCGAGATCGAGCACGTGCAGACGGCGCGCGAGATGATGCCGCCGCCCGCGCCCGCCCCGCCGGCCGTCACGCCGGTCGAGGGCGCGACCGGGACCCCCGTCGCGACCCCGGTGGCCACCCCGACCCCCGTCGCCACGACGCGCTCGCCGTTCGTCAACGAGGTCGCCGCGCCGGTGGGCCACGACGCGCTGACGCCCACCGAGCGGGGCATCGGCACCCCGCGCCTCGGCGGTCAGCACGGGACCGGCGCGTTCGTCGGCATCGACACCATCGCCGCGCCCGCGGTCGACTCGGTCGTCGCCGCCGACGCGGGCCACCGGCAGGCCGCCGAGGTCATGGCGCTGTTCCAGCAGAACTCCTACGCGGTCGACCGGACCGTGCCCTCGTTCGCGCCGCCGGTCAACCCCGTCGCGCCGCCCCCGCCGCCGCCCGTGGTGGTGACCGGCGGTCCGGTCACCGCCCCGTCCGCGCAGGACGGCGTCGCCACCGGCGGTCCCGTCGCGGTCAACAACCAGCAGCAGCACCAGCAGCAGGGCAACCAGCAGCGCCCCGGCGGCGGGCAGCAGGCGTTCGGCCGCGGCGGGTTCGCGGGCGCGCGCGGCGGCTACGGCGGCGGGCGCGGCGGCGGGCCGGTCCCCGTCGGCCCGGTCGGCGGTGGCGGCGGCGGCGCGGGCAGCCCGCTCAGCGCGCCCGGCACCACCAGCGGCACCCTCGGCGGTGACCGCGGCTCCGGCTCCGGCACCCCCGGCAGCGTGACCAGCACGTTCCAGGCGCCGAAGTCCGTCACGCCGCAGGCGGGCATGATCGGCGCGGCACCCATGGCGGCCCCGCCGCCCGTCGCCGGTGGTGGCGTCGGCGGTGAGCGCGACCACAACCGCCCGAACTACCTGGAGGACGACGAGAACGTGTTCGGGCTGGACAACAAGGCAGCACCCCCGGTGATCGGCCTGTGACCGAGCGCATCTTCCGGCTCAGCGAAGTGGAGTTCTTCCTGCTCTGGCAGGCCGTCCACCGCGACGCCCACCCGGTACCGCTCGGCACCAGGCACTTCGGGCACACCCAGGCCGAGCGCGCCCGCCTGGTCGAGTCGGCGTCCCGCGACCTCGCGTCGCGGGGCTACGGCACCGTCCAGCGGCCCGACGAGGAGCTGTACGGGTACCTGCGCGGCCTCGCCGAGTTCGAGGTCGGCCTGGAGGTCTTCTTCACCCTGCGCGGCGCCCGGGCGCGCGGCCTGGCCACCGCCGCGTGGCACGGCGCGTTCGCGGGCCGGCTCGGCGACCAGGTGCAGGTGACCGGCTTCCGGCCCACCGCCCTCGCCGCCACCACGGTCAACACCCTGCCGCCCGCGCCGCCCGGCACCGGCCGGTCCGTCAACGTGCGCTGGGACGACTACCTGGCCGCGGGCCGGGCGGGCGAGTCCGACGGCAGCGAGGGGTTCCTCGACGTGCTGCGCGGCGTCGGCCTGCGCGAGCCGGAGGCGAACACCCTGATGCGCGCCGTGGTCTCGCGCAGCGGCGGCGGGCAGGTCGGCGTCATCGCCCGCAACCGCGCCGGCTACCTGCACCCGACGGGCGCGGTCGTGTCCTGGTTGGACAGCCGCGAGGGCCGCTACCTGGTGCGGCGGGACGACGCGTGGCTGGTCGTGGCCCCCACCGACGCGCCCCGGCTGATCTCCGCGGTCGAGGGACTGGTGGCGAGCGCCGGCCGGGCGTGACCCGGTGTGTGGATGACGACTGTGGTTCCGCGCCGCTCCATCGGCTAGGAACTCAGGTATGACCGAGATGCGTGCCGGCACCGCCGCCGGCGAGGCGGAAGTCCTGTGGCGCCCGGACCCCGACCGGGTCGCGGGCAGCCGGATGGCCGCGTTCCGCTCCTGGCTGTCCATCGACAAGGGCCTGGAGTTCCCCGACTACCCGTCGCTGTGGGCGTGGTCCACCTCCGACCTGGAGGGCTTCTGGGGCGCCGTCGCCGAGTTCACCGGGGTGACGTTCCACGACGCGCCCACGCGGGTCCTGGAGGCCCCCGTGATGCCCGGGGCGTCCTGGTTCCCCGGCGCCACGCTGAACTACGCCGAGCACGCCCTCAAGGGCCCGGACGACGCCCTCGCGGTGCTGTTCGAGCGCGAGGACGGGCTCTCGTCCCGGCTGACGTACGGCGAGCTGCGCGCCCGCGTGGCCGCCGCCCGCGCCGGGTTCGAGTCGCTCGGCGTCGGCGCGGGCGACCGCGTCGTCGCCCTCGTGCCGAACTCGCCGGAGGCCCTCGTCGCCTTCCTGGCCGCCGCGTCCCTCGGCGCCACCTGGTCCTCGTGCTCGCCGGACTTCGGCGCGCGGGCGGTCGTGGACCGGTTCGCCCAGGTCGAGCCCAAGGTGCTCGTGGCCGTCGACGGCTACCGGTACAACGGGCGCGCGTTCGACGTGCGGCCCACCGTGGAGCGGCTGCGCGCGGAGATCCCGTCCCTGGCCGCCACCGTGCTGGTCGACTACGTCGGCGGCGGCACCCTGCCCGGCGTCGTGGCCTGGGACTCCCTGCTGGCGACGTTCGCCGACGCGCCCCTCGCCTTCACCCCGGTCCCGTTCGACCACCCCCTCTGGGTGCTGTACTCGTCCGGCACCACCGGCCTGCCGAAGGGCATCGTGCAGGGCCACGGCGGCATCGTCGTGGAGCACCTGAAGATGCTGGCGCTGCACAGCGACCTCGGTCCCGGCGACCGGTTCCTCTGGTTCACCACCACCGGCTGGATGATGTGGAACTTCCTCGTCTCCGGCCTGCTCGTCGGGTCCACCGTCGTCCTGTTCGACGGCAGCCCCGCGCACCCGGACCTCGACGTGCTGTGGGACCTGGCCGAGCGGCACCGGGTGACCTACTTCGGCACCTCCGCCCCGTACGTCCAGTCGTGCCTCAAGGAAGAGCTGGAGCCCGCCGCCCGCCACGACCTGTCGGCGCTCCGCGTCGTCGGCTCCACCGGCGCGCCCCTCACCCCCGAGGGCTTCCGCTGGATCGCGTCGGCCGTCGGCCCCGACGTGCAGATCGCCTCGGTGTCCGGCGGCACCGACCTGTGCACCGCCTTCGTCGCCGCCGCCCCCGACCTGCCCGTCTGGCTGGGCGAGCTGTCGTGCCGCGCCCTGGGCGCCGCCGTCGCGTCCTACTCCGAGTCCGGCGCCCCCGTGGTCGACGAGGTGGGCGAACTCGTCATCACCGCGCCCATGCCGTCCATGCCGGTCTTCTTCTGGGGCGACGAGGACGGCTCGAAGCTGCACGACGCCTACTTCTCGACGTTCGACGGCGTGTGGCGGCACGGCGACTGGATCAGGATCACCCCGCGCGGCTCGGCCGTCATCTACGGCCGCAGCGACTCCACCCTCAACCGGGGCGGGGTCCGCATGGGCACCAGCGAGTTCTACCGGGTCGTCGAGGGCGTCGAGGGCATCGCCGACTCGCTCGTGATCGACACCTCCGGCGCCGGCCGGGCGGACGGCGAGCTCCTCTGCTTCCTGGTCCTGGAGGACGGCGTCGACCTGGCCGACGTCGAACCCGCCCTGCGCCGCGACCTGCGCGCCAACCTGTCCCCGCGCCACGTGCCGAACCGCTTCGTCACCGTCGACGAGGTGCCGAGGACGCTCAACGGCAAGAAGTGCGAGGTGCCGGTCAAGAAGATCCTCGCGGGCACCCCGCCCGAACGCGCCGTGAGCCTCGACGCCCTGCGCAACCCGGCGTCCCTGGACCCATTCCTGACCATGGCGCGAGACGAACGTCACGATCTTCCCCGCTGACCACCCCAACAGCGCCCCCCGCCGCCCGTCGCACGTGCCGTGACCAGCACGTATGCCGCAAGGAGGGGGGCGTTTTGCTATCCGCCGGAAGACCTGTGTAATCTATGCGTCGTAGCCGAGGGGTTCCGCCGGGAGGCTTCGCCTAGTCTGGTCTATGGCGCCGCACTGCTAATGCGGTTTGGGGTAACCCCCCATCCCGGGTTCAAATCCCGGAGCCTCCGCAACACCCGGCCTCGGTTGGGTGACAACTGAAGAACGATGCGCTCGTAGCTCAACGGATAGAGCATCTGACTACGGATCAGAAGGTTGCAGGTTCGAATCCTGCCGAGCGCACCAACCCAGAGGTCCCGTGGAATTCCACGGGACCTCTGGTGCATTGGCGACCGCGACCTGTTCGTCGGCGGTGTCGGGCAACCCCGGGGGGCGAGCAACCCCGGAGGCGGTCGGGGCGTGTAACCCACTGATCGACACCGATCACCGGGAGGAACGCATGGGGATCGTCAAGCCGACCGCCGCGGGGGCGCTGGTCGTCGCCGCACTGCTCGCCGGTGCCGGTCCGGCGACGGCGCGGACCGAGGTCGGCGCGCGCGGCGCGCTCTACACGGTCACGGCGTGGCACGACGTCAACATCCGCACCTGCCCCGCGTCGACGTGCGCGCGGGCGGGGTCATTGGTGGCGGGGCAGAGCAGGAAGGTCGAGTGCTGGGTGCGCGGTGAGCGGGTGACCGACGCCGGTATCACCAACGACGTCTGGTTGCAGGTGGACGACGCCGACGAGGACAACGGCGACCTGTGGTCCAGCGCCGTCTACTTCCACGGCAACGAGTACGCGAACGTGCCCCCCGACGCGGAGTGCCCGGACGCGCCGGTGCCCGCCGGGCGTTGAGCCCGGCCACCCGGGGGCCGCGGCGGGAACGCCCGCCGCGGTTCCCGCCGGGCACGGCCTAGTCCGCGACCAGGTCCCACGGCTGGCCCCGGCGGTCCTCGGTCACGGCGACCACGACCCGGTGGTGCGCCGTCACCGCGAGGCCGTTGCCGTCCCGCTCGCGCCACCGGCGCGCGGCGGCGGTGGACTCGGCCGGGGTGAGCGGTTCGTCGAGCAGGGCGAGCAGCAGCGAGCCGCGTGACGGGTCCACCGGGTCGAGCTGCACCCAGCGGCCCCGCGCGGGGCGGCTCGCCACGACGGCGCCGTCGACCGGGGCGGACTCGAAGAGCTGCTCCTCGATGCCGCGCAGGGTCGCGCCGCCGACCTCGAACAGGCTGACCGGCGACGTCCGGTCCGGGCTCGGCCGCCCGGTCACGTCGACCTCCTCCCGCACCGCCGCGACGGGGTGCGCGATGGCCGGCAGCGCGTCCGCGTCCCCGTGCCCGATCGGGCCGGACAGCCAGTCGACCTGGTCGCGCGGCACGAAGAAGTCCGCGGTGACGCCGCCGCCGGTCAGGTACGCCCACGTCATGACGAGCGGGTGGTCGTGCAGGTGCGCCCACGGCAGGAGCCGGTTCAACCGCTCCCGCTGGAGCCTGGTCGACCGCGGCGGGTTGCTCGACCGGCCGCGCGCCTCCCCGGCGAGCAGCACGCCCGGCGCGCGGAACAGCAGGTCGGGGCGCACGCCGTTCTTCCGCGACGACGCGGCGAGCGTCATGGGCAGCGCGTCGAAGCCGCTCAGGGCGTCCGCGCCCGCGGTCCACTCGTAGGCGGACTGGACCGCCGCGGTGAGCATGCCCAGCCCGAACGTCTCGCTCACGAACCGCCGGATGTGCATCGAGCCGGCGCGGAAGTCGTCCTGCCGCAGGGTGAGCCGCCGGGTGGGGTCGGTGCCGAGGTGGTTCTGGAGCAGGCGCAGCTCGTTGACGCGGGTGTCGTACCTGACCCGGGCGGGCGCGGCGGGCGCCATCGCGTTGACGTAGACCAGTTCGGCGATGTTGACCGGCAGCCGCGCGTGCGGCCCGACCGCCTCGACCTCGTCGACGACGGGGTAGCCGTCGGGGCCGGGGCGGGTCGTCCAGCGGAACCGGCGGATGGTCACCACGCTCATCCCGCGAAGCCTAGGCCATGTCAAACATTTTTGACATGGTGTCCGCCGCGCCTGACACTGGCCGTGTCGAGAACAGCTGACGCGGGGAGGGGTCGATGTCGTACGAGGACAAAGGCACCCGGTTCGGCACGGTGCTCCCGCCGGCGCCGGCGGAGGCGCCGCACTCCCGGATCGCCCACGCGATCTGCGCCGTCTTCGCGACCCGGGCGGTGGTGGGCGCCCCGGCGGAGCTCGTGGCCCACCGGCGGGGGTTCTGAGTGGGCAAGCCGACCAGGATCACCAACTCGATCCGGGCGCTGCGGTTCGCGCACGGGGAGATGACCCAGGCCGAGCTGGCCAGGCGGGTCGACGTCACGCGCCAGACGGTCATCGCCATCGAGCAGGGCAGGTACTCGCCGTCCCTGGAGACGGCCTTCCTGATCGCCCGCGTTTTCGGGGTGCCGCTCGGCGACGTGTTCCAGTACCCGGAGGAGGACGGGTGAGGGCGCTGATCACCGACGCGACGGGGCTGCGTCGGCACGTACGCCGTGCAGATCGCCGAGCCGGAGGGGCCGCTCCTCGGCCTCCGGGCGAGGCCCCTGGTGCACCGGGACCGCCTCGACGACCTGGTCGCGCTGCGCGGGCTCGTCGAAGCCGGCAGGGTCACGCCCGTGCTCGACCGGACCCACCCGCTCACCGAGGTCGCACGCGCCGTCGAGGACGTGCGGCGGGGCCGCGTGCGCGGCCGGGCGGTCGTCACGCCGTGGTCCGGGGGCTGTGCCGTGCGCGGGCACAGCCCCCGGGTCGTCACCGGCGAGCCGAGCTGGATCGCGCTGCCCTCGCGCACCGGGTCGGCGACGAGGTCGCCCACGTGGCCGGGCCGTCGTCACCGGCGTTGCGGACGAAGTTGCCGCCCACCACCGACCCGGTGACGCCGGTGCGGAAGCTCAGCGCAACCACCCGGCGGACGCCGTGCGTCAGCCGTGCCCCCGCCCCAGCTCCGCCAGCACCCCGTCGGTGAACGCGGGCCACGCGCCCACCGCCCACTCGCCGAACTTCCGGTCGGTCAGCGCCACGCACGCCGCGCCCGCGTCCGGGTCGATCCACGCGAACGTGCCGCTCTGCCCGAAGTGGCCGACCGTGCGCGGCGAGCTGAGCGACCCCGTCCAGTGCGGCGACTTGCCCGCCCTGATCTCGAACCCGAGGCCCCAGTCGTTCTCCGCCTGCACCCCGAACCCGGGCAGCACGCCGCGCAGCCCCGGGAACACCACCGCCGTCGCCTCGGCCACCAGCTCGGCCGACACCAGCTTCGGCGACTGCACCTCGGCCGCGAACCGGACCAGGTCGGACACCGTCGACGTGCCGCCCGCGCCCGCGTGGCCGTCGAGGCTCGTCGACGCCATGCCCAGCGGCGCGAACACGGCCTCGTGCAGGTAGGTGGCGAACGGGATCGAGGTGGCCCCCTCCACGAAGTCGGCCAGCACCCGGAACCCGGTGTTGGAGTAGATCCGCTTCGTCCCCGGCGCGGCCTGCACGTCGTCCGAGTCGAACGCCAGCCCCGAGGTGTGCGTGATCAGGTGGCGCACGGTCGCGGGCCCGGCCTGCTGGTCCCACTCCACCGCGCCCTCCTCGACCGCGACCAGCACCGCGTACGAGGTCAGCAGCTTCGTCACCGACGCCAGGGGGAAGCGGTGGTCCACCGGGCCGTGCTCGCCCAGCACCTCCCCGTCCGCGCGCACCACGGCCACCGCCGCGGTCTCCACCGGCCACGACGACACAGCCCGCAAGCTCTCCATGCCGCAGACTCTGCCACGTGTCACCACGAGAGCTGGTCGTGCTCGGCACCGCGAGCCAGGTGCCCACCCGCACCCGCAACCACAACGGCTACCTGCTGCGGTGGGGCGCCGAGGGCTTCCTGTTCGACCCCGGCGAGGGCACCCAGCGGCAGATGCTGCGCGCGGGTGTCGCGGCGAGCGACGTGACCAGGTTGTTCGTCACACACCTGCACGGCGACCACTGCCTGGGCGTGCCGGGCGTCGTGCAGCGCCTGTCGCTGGACGGCGCGCGGCACCCCGTGCACGCCCACTACCCGGCCGAGGGCGCCGAGTTCTTCGCCCGGCTGCGGCACGCCACGTCGTTCCACGACACCGTCGACGTCCGCGAGCACCCCGTCACCGGTCCGGGGGTGATCGCCGCCGGACCGTTCGGCACGCTCGAAGCCCGCCGGCTCGACCACTCGCTGCCCGCCTACGGCTACCGCCTGGTCGAGGACGACGGCCGCACGATGGTGCCCGAACTGCTGGCGGCGCGCGGCATCAGCGGCCCGGCGGTCCGCGCGCTGAAGCCGCCGCTGCTGGACGAGGTGAGCGTGCCCCGCCGGGGCCAGCGGTTCGCGTTCGTCATGGACACCAGGCTGTGCGACGGCGCGTTCGAGCTGGCCGACGGCGCGGACATGCTGGTCATCGAGTCGACGTTCCTGCACGCCGACGAGCACTTGGCCACCGAGCACGGCCACCTGACCGCCCGGCAGGCCGCCCGGGTCGCCGCCGAGTCCGGCGTCCGCACCCTCGTCCTCACGCACTTCTCCCAGCGCTACCACGACCCGAGGGCGTTCCACGACGAGGCGGCCGAGGTGTTCGGCGGCACCATCCACGTGGCCGCCGACCTGGACCGGATCAGGGTGCCGAAGCGCCGCGCCGGCTGACCTCCGCCGCCCACTGGTCGCGCACCAGGTCGTCCAGGTCCGAGTGCGCCGGCCGCCACCCGAGCGCCCGCAGCGCCGAGGTGCCCGCGCGCAGCTCGCGCACCTCGCCGGGGTTGGCGGGCCGCCGCACGACCGGCACCGGGCGGCCGGTCACCCGCTCCGCGGCGGCCAGCACGTCGGCCACGCTCGCGGGCGTCGCGCCCACGTTGAGCACCGCGCAGCCCTCGCCGGGGCTGTCGACGGCCACCGCGAACGCCCGCGCCACGTCCCGCACGTGCACGAAGTCGCGCACCGCCGTCCCGTCGCCGTAGACCTCCAGCGCCGGCAGCCGCCCGGACGCCGCCCCGCACGCCCTGGTGACCAGGCGGGTGTCGTCGCGGTCGCCGCCGCCCGCGACGTTGAACAGCCGCAGCACCACCGCGGACACCCGGCCGGACCGCGCGGTCCACGTCACCGCGTCCTCCGCGGCGGCCTTCGACGCCGAGTACGGGTTCGCGGGCGCGCGCGGGGAGTCCTCGGTCAGCACGCCGCCCCCGCCCCCGCCGTACACCGCGGCCGTGGACGCCAGCACGAACCGCGTCCCCGGCGAGGCGGAGCGCAGCAGGGCCACCGTCCCGCCGACGTTCACGTCGAAGTACCGCGACGGGTCGTCGAACGACTCGCGCACGCGGGCCAGCCCGGCGAGGTGCACGACGGCGTCCACCCCGGCCGCGGACCCCGTCCGCACGTCGCCCGCGAACGGCACGCAGTCGTGGCCGGCGGTCCGCAGCTCCGCCGCGACCACCCGTCCGACATACCCCGAAGATCCTGTGACCAGCACCCGCACGGGTGTCATCCCAGCACGGGGCTGCTCCGTCGACGGTCACGGGTCAGGTGGAAATTGACCCTAAAGGTGTGGACCGGTGGGGCCGATACTCCCCATGTGAGTTACCCGTACCCAGCCATGCACACGAGCATCGAGGTCGTGCTCGCGGAGTACGCCGTGCGCGAGGCGAAGCGGCAGCACTTCCTCGAGACCGCCGCGCTGATCGTCGCCGCGGCCCCGTCGTCGCTGGACGACACGCTGGTCGGCCTGACCCTCCCGTTCCCCGCGCCGCCGGGCGCCCGCGCCTTCCTGGGCCGGGTCGACCAGGTGCTCCGCGACGCCGCTCGATGATCTCGCGCGCCACCGCCTGAACCCATCGGAAGCTTTCATCCGGTCGTTGCCGGACCGTGCTGGGCCGTTCCCGCCGGGTGCCTCTACAGTGCGTGGCACCCGGCGCTCGCCGGTCGTCTCGTCTGCTTCTCATAAAGCGAGTTCTCGGCGATGGATCACGTCCTTTCCGCGCTCCACGAGCGCCTCGGCACCCTGTTCGGCGACCGCTTGGTCGTGCTCGCGGGCGGCAGCCGGCTGAGCAGACGCGCGAGCGAGCTGCACCAGCTCGGCGCTCGTCACACGCTCGTGCTGTCGACGGACGACCACGCCCCCCTGCACGACTCCGAGGTGGCGCGCTGGGTGCCGCTCGGCATCGCGGGCGGCTTCGTCGCGGTCGAGCAGAACCGGCTCACCCGGCTGCTGACCTCGCCCAACCGGATGGTCCGCGAGGTCCTCTCCGACTTCGACCCGCGCGGCGAGGCGCTGGTGATCAGCACCCCGTACGTGCACACCCCGGAGTTCGCGGGCCGGCCCGTGCTCAACGCCCGCCGCCCCGAATGGGTGGAACTGGAGAACAAGACGACGATCGACGCGCTGTGGGACGAGCTGTCCGCGCCCCGCGCGCCCGCCGTCGTGCTCGACCTCGACTTCGAGGCCCTGTGGGCGGCCACGCTGGAGCTGGACCGCGGCGCGGGCGTCGTGTGGTCCGGCGACGGCCCGGCGATCAACGGCGGCGCGAACTTCGTGCGCCGCGTCCGCGACCGCGCCGAGGCGCTGGAGGCGTTCGAGAAGTTCGCCCCCAAGTGCCACTTCGTCCGCGTGATGCCGTTCCTGGAGGGCATCCCGGTCAGCGTGCACGGCATCGTGTTCCCCGACGGCACGGCGGTGCTGCGGCCGATCGAGATGGTCGTGCCGCGCCGCGCCGGCCAGGCCCGGTTCCTCTACGCGGGCTGCGCGTCGTACTACGACCCGCCCACCCGCATCCGCGAGGAGATGCGCAACCTGGCCCGCCGCGTCGGCGAGCGGCTGCGCGAGACCGTCGACTACCGCGGCACGTTCACCCTGGACGGCATCGCCACCGCCGACGGCTTCCTGCCGACCGAGATCAACACCCGCTACGGCGGGGCGATGGTGTGCTTCGAGGACGCGCTGCCGCAGCTGCCGCTGTCGCTCGTGCAGGTCGCCCTGGTCGCCGGGCACGACCTGGGCGTGTCGTCCATCGAGTTCGAGGAGCTGCTGGTCGGCGCGGCCGACGGCTACCGGCACGGGACGGTCGGCGCGAACGTGCGCGCGGTCGACCAGGACGAGGTCGTGGAACGCCCGATCGTGTTCACCGAGTGGTCGTGCCGGTTCGCGCACCCCGACGAGGCGCCGCACGGCGTGCTGCGGCTGCGCCCGTCGCCGCTGGGCGCGCGGCTGGAGCTGGACTTCGCGGCCGAGCAGCTGCCGCCGGGCCGCCCGGTGGTGGCGCTGACGGTGGCCGCGTTCGCGCTCGCCGACCAGGAGTGGGGCACGGCGCTCGGCCCGCTGGAGCCGGCCGTGCCGGTCGACGACGAGCAGCCGGCCGCCCCCGTGGTGGAGCTCGACGCCGTCACGGCGTAGTCGTGACGCCTTCCTGGTCGCCGTACGCGGCCAGGAAGGCGTACCGGTACCCCATGAGCTGGAGGGTCACCTCGAACGGCTGGTTGGGCGGGTAGCTCTTGGTCCGGTAGGCGCGCAGCAGCTCCATGTGGCCCTGCGCGGTCGTGCGCAGCAGCAGCGGCGTCACGGGTTCCCCGCTCACCACGTGCCGCGCCACCCGGGCCGCCTGCGCGAGCAGCCGCGGTGAGCGGTCGTCGGACGCGATGGCCTCCGCCACCTCCACCACGTGCGCGGGCACGACCTCCGGCACCGCGATGGCCAGCGCCATCGAGCACGCCACCTCCGCGCCCCCCAGCGTCTCGAACACCTTGGGCGCGCCCTTGGCCACCTCGTAGCGCGTCTGCGTGATCCAGTCCGGCGGCAGCCGGGGCAGCTCGCGGCCCGAGGCGTTCCAGCGGCGGCGGGTGCGCTTGCCGTCGTCGGTGAACCCGGCGCTCGCCAGGGCCAGCGCCGCCAGCAAGAAGATCACCCGATCGCGGCTCGTCGCGGGCACCCGGTAGCTCGCACCCATCTCGACCAGGAACGGCACGGCCCAGGCGCTCGCCTCGGACACCGTGTCCTCGACGAGCAGCCGCTCGACCAGTTCCCTGCACGCCGCCTCGCGCACGGCCCGCTCACCGTCCGCGGCGTTGCGCAGCAGCTCGTCGACACCCGTGCCGTGGGACAGGACGGACCACGGCACGTCTTCCAGACCGCGCAACGGGTCCGGCCGTTGCCAGGCAGGTGGGAGCTCCATGCCGCGCAAGCTACGCGATTTCGCGAACCTGGTACCGCCGGGATCACTCGCGGGTGAACCACCCCGTCACCGTACGATCACCTGGTGCGCGGACCCCGCTTCAAGGTCGTCGACCTGTTCTCCGGTGCCGGTGGCATGAGCCTGGGCTTCCAGGCGCACCGCGACTTCACCATCGTCGGCGCGGCGGACGCGCAGATCGGCAAGCCGTCGTCCCGGCTCGGGTCGTTGCGCTGCAACGGGATCTACCGGGACAACATCGGCGTCGACCCGCTCCAGGTGGACCTCGGCCGGCTCGACCCGTCCGTGCTGCGGCAGGTCTGGGGCCTGGCCCGCGGCGAGCTGGACGTGCTCGTGGCCTGCCCGCCGTGCTCCGGGTTCACCCGCATCTCGCCGAACAACCACCTGCGCGACGACCCGCGCAACTCGCTCGTCGGCCGGGTCGCGGCGTACGTGGCCGAGTTCCGGCCGCGCGTGCTGCTGCTGGAGAACGCCCGCGAGCTGGTGAAGGGCAAGCAGCGCCACCACCTCGACGGGCTGGCCGAGCAGCTGCTGGAGCTGGGCTACGAGGTCGACGCGTCCACCCACATGCTGTCCCGGTTCGGGCTGCCCCAGCTGCGCGAGCGCGCCATGGTCGTCGCGGTCGACAAGGGCGTGGCGCTGCGCACGCTGGAGGACCTGTGGGCCGGGTTCGAGGTCAAGCCGGGCGCGGTGACCGTGCGGCGGGCGATCGGCAAGCTGCCGTTCGTCGAGGCGGGCGAGGCGCACCCGGAGGACGAGGTGCACGTGTCGCCGTCGTTCCGCCGGGACCGGTCGCTGGACCGGATGCGGGCCATCCCGGCGGACGGCGGGTCGTGGGGCGACCTCGTCGGCTCGGCCGCCGAGCTGCTGCTGAACCCGGCGCAGCGCAAGATCATCGAAGAGGGCAAGTGGGGGTCGCACCCCGACGTGTACGGGCGCATGTGGTGGGACGAGCCCGCGCGCACGATCAAGCGCGAGTGCGGGCACGTCGGCAACGGGCGGTACGCCCACCCCGAGCAGCACCGGCTGTGCACCGTGCGGGAGATGGCCCTGCTCCAGGGGTTCCCGCGCAAGTTCCGGTTCGACGTGTCGGTCATCGGCAACGCCTACCGGCACCTGGGCGACGCCGTGCCGCCGCTGATCTCGTTCCAGCTCGCCGCCCTGGTGCGGTGGATGCTGACCGGCGAGCCGCCGGCGGCGAAGGACCTGTGCCTGCCCGGGACGTCCTTGCGCGTGGGGGACATCCGGCCGGTCGCGCCGGCCGCCGCCCTGGTCGCCTAGATCACCGTTCGGCAACGGTGTGGCGTCGAAACGGGAATCCGGGGAATCCCGCGTCTTCTGTGGACGCATCCGCTGAACTGCGGAAACCGAGTTGTCCACAGGGGTGCTCCAGGGCGTTTCGCCTTGTCCCGAAACGGACTTCCGCAGCGGTTCTCGACGCGGTGTCGAACCCGTGGATCATCCACAGTGGAAGTGCCGGTACTGTTCGCGCTGGTGGGAGCCTTGTCCGACAGGGCTAAACCCTTGCCTGAACGAGTGACGCCCGATCGGATAGTGTTCCGGCGATTCTGTCGATCCGGTGTCGGAACCCCGTGCGGAGGCGTTCCACCGGTTCGGCAGCCGCCGCCTTGAACCACACCAACGGGCTACCCTCGCGAGCCTCAAGGAGACACATGGCATCCCGGTTGACTCCCAAGCGCCTCGGGGCCGCGGTCCTCGGCGCCTCGCTGGTCATGTTGACCGCCGCGCTCCCCGCCGTCGCGGACCCGGTGAAGATCGTCCCGGTCGAGCGCGACGACCCGGACTTCGGCAAGTACCACGAAGAGGGCATCGAGCTGGGCCTCAAGGACGAGGAGCGCGAGTGGTTCGACGCGAACCTCATCCCGCTCTACGTCATCGAGAACGGTGAGAAGACCGTCGTCAAGGCGTACTGCGTCGAGCTGCCGACCACGCTCCAGGACGGCACGCCGCTGCACGAGGTGCCGTGGGACCAGCACCCGAACCCCGAGACGAAGTTCGAGCAGAACGCGTCGAAGATCAACTGGGTCCTGCACAACAGCTACCCGCTGCGCGAGACCTCGGTGCTGTCCGAGGCCACCGGCCGCGACATCGACGAGCGCGAGGCCATCGCCGGCACCCAGGCCGCGATCTGGAACCTCAGCGACGGCGCCGAGCTGAAGCCCGGCGAGGCCGCGACCAAGCACGGCGACGCCGAGGTCGACGAGGACGTCCGCGCGGTCTACGAGTACCTGATCGGCGCGAAGAACTCGGGCATCGAGCAGCAGCCCACGCCGACCCTGGAGATCACGCCGGAGGAGCTGGCCGGCAAGGCGGGCGAGCTGATCGGCCCGTTCAGCATCGCCACCACCGCCGAGTCCGTCGTGCTGGAGGCCGACCTCCCGCAGGGCGTCACGCTCACCGACAAGGACGGCACCCCGCTGAAGCCCGCCGACGGCGGTTTCACGGCGCAGGCCGAGACGAAGGTCGTCGAGTTCTTCGTCAAGGTCGACCAGGGCGTCGAGCCCGGTGAGGCCAAGGTCTCCGTCAAGGCGAACGCCCAGCTCCAGCACGGTCGCCTGTTCGTGTCGGTCGACCCGAACCTCAAGACCCAGTCCGTCGTGGTCGCCAAGCCGACCGAGGTCCAGGTCGAGACCGAGGCGAAGGCCAAGTGGGTCGAGGGCGTCGTCGTGACCACCACGACCGCCGCGCCGACCACCACCACGACCACCGAGACCACGACCACCACCGCGCCGACCACCACGACCACGGCCGTGGCGTCCGGCGGCGGCAGCGACGACGACCTGGCCAACACCGGCGCGTCGATCTTCGTGCCGCTGCTGATCGGCATCGGCCTGCTGGGCGCCGGTGCGGCCGCCCTGCTGGTCGTGCGCCGCAAGCGCACCGCCTGACGAGCACCTCCCGGAACGGCCCCCTCGGTGCTCACCGAGGGGGCCGTGCCGTTTGCCGCTGGGGCCGCGGGGGCGGTTCGGGTAGCCTGCGACTGGAGTGCGAAGGAGCACCATGAACTTCGACGAGATCAAGAACAAGGCGTCCGAGCTGCTGGAGCAGAACCACGGGGCGGTGGACGCGGGCATCGACCAGGCCGCCGGGTTCATCGCCGGCAGGTTCGGCCACGAGGACCAGGTCAAATCGGTGGCCGAGAAGGCCAAGGACATCCTTCCGGGTGGAGCGTGAACTCGTCCAACACGGCTGAGCGGGCCGCCACGACCGGTGAGACCCGTTCTCCTGCCGCACACATGACGACCTGGCAGGGCTACGACGTGCCCAGGCTGGAGCAGGTGCGCCTGCTCCTCTCGGAGTGCAAGCTCCGCGCCTCGGGCCGCCTGGTCACCGCCGGTCCGGCCGAGCAGTTCAGCGGCTCGTACGAGGTGTCGGTCGGCGAGACCGGCGCCGTGAAGCGGGTCCTGCTGCGCACCGCGACGGTGTCCGAGGAGCGGCACGTCTCGATCAGCCGCTCGTCCGAGGGCGGCTGGCTGGTCGACCACGGCCAGGGCGCCGAGCAGGCCGACTTCGAGGGCGCGGTGGACGTGGACGTGCAGTTCGCGGTCCTGTTCAACGCGATCCCGATCCGCCGCCTCAACCTCCAGGCGGAGGAGGGCGAGCACGAGGTCCCGGTGGTCTACGTGACGCTGCCCGACCTGTCGGTCCAGCTGGTGCGCCAGACCTACCGCACGGTGTCGATCGGCGAGGACCGCTCGGTGGTGTCCTTCACGCACGGCGAGTTCCAGCAGGACATCACGGTCGACCGGGCGGGCCTGGTCGTCGACTACCCGCGCATCTCGTACCGGATCTGACCAGCGGTCCCGTTCCCCGGTCCTGATCACCACATCGGGTGCGCAATCGCTTGCGCGTGCGCGGGTGGCGCAACGATGGTCGGGTGAGCACACACGTCTTCGTGGACGAGTCCCGCCGCGCCGACCACCTGCTCGTGTCGACGACTCCACGGGCGGGCTCGTCGACGTCGGCCCTCTTCGCGAGGGCACGGGTGCGCGCGGCGAGTCCGCGTCGTGGGTGGTGGGAGCCGTTCGCGCGGTCGTCACAGCGCGAAGCCCTGGCTCCCGCCGTCCGACGGGCCTACCAGGGCTCACTTCCTCGGCCTAGCGGCCTCGGCTGAGGAAGAACCTACCAACCCGCCGCCGCCGACGCCGTCCCTCGACCAGGTGATCTACACGCGCACCGCGATCGCCATGCCCTGACCCACCCCCACGCACGCCGCCGCCACGCCGAGACCACCGCCGCGCGCCCGCAGGTGGCGGCACAGGTCGACCACGACCCGCGGCAGGGAGGCGCCCAGCGGGTGGCCGTACGCGATCGCCCCGCCGTGCACGTTCACCTTCTCCGGGTCCACCTCGGGCAGGTGGTGCAGCACGGACAGCGCCATCGCCGCGAACGCCTCGTTGACCTCCCACAAATCGACCTCGGCCGCCGCGACCCGCAGCCGCCCCAGCAGCTTGCGGACCGCCGCGACCGGGGCCACGGTGAAGTGCCGGGGGTCGTCCGCGGTCACCGCCGAACCCAGGAACTCGCCCAGCGGCTCGACGCCCAGCTCCGCCGCCACGTCCTCGGTGCCCATGAGCACGGCCGCCGCGCCGTCGCCGAGCGGCGACGAGTTGCCCGCCGTCACCGGCCCGTCCTCGGAGAACGCGGGCTTCAGCTTCGCCAGCCGGTCCGCCGTGGTCTCCGGCCGCACGGACTCGTCGCGCCGCACGGGCGGGTCGTCGGGCAGCCGCACCGGGAACACGAACCCGTCGTGCACCCCCGCGTCCCACGCCGCCGAGGCCCGCCGGTGCGACCGCAGCGCGAAGGCGTCCATCTGCTCGCGCGTGATGCCGAGCCCCGCGGCGACGTCCTCGGCCGCCCGCCCCAGCGGCACGGTCCACTCGGCCCTCATCCGCGGGTTCACCAGCCGCCAGCCCAGCACCGTCGACACGGGTTCGAGCCGGTCGGGGAACGGCCGGTCCGGTCGCGGCACCACGAACGGGGCCCGCGTCATCCCCTCCACGCCGCCCGCCACCAGCAGCGACGCGTCACCGAGCGCCAGCGCCCGCGCGGCCTGCACGATCGCCTCGCCGCCGGAGGCGCACAGCCGGTTGACGGTCACCCCCGGCACGGACGTCGGCAGCCCGGCCAGCAGCGCGGCCATCCGCCCGACGTTCCGGTTCTCCTCGCCGGCCCCGTTGGTGTTGCCCAGCAGCACGTCGTCGATCCGCGCCGGGTCCACGGCCGGGTGCCGCCGCAGCAGCTCGACGATCGGCAGCGCGGCGAGGTCGTCCACCCGGACGCCGGACAACCCGCCGCGGTAACGGCCGAACGGGGTGCGGGCGGCGTCGAGCAGCAGTGGGCGCGGCATGCACCCAATACTCTCACTGGCCGAGGAAGAAGGGGATGAACGCCGAGGTGGGGTTGGTCCCGGTGGCGGTGCCGAACAGCCGCACCTCGATCATGTGCGGCCCGAGCGACAACCTGCTCGTGTTCAGCGCGAACCGGTACTCCCCGGCGATCCCGGGTCCGTCGGCGGCGGTGGGCACCACGGCCACCCGCTCGTCGTCGACGCGCACGCTGAACCCGGCCAGGCCGGCCAGCGGCTCACCGGGCCGGCCCGACAGCAGCAGGTCGAGCACCAGCCGCCCGCGCCGCACCGCCGCGCCCTCGGGCACGACCGTGCCGCTCGCGTCGAGCACGGTGCCGGTGACGCGGGCCGGCTTGAGCTCCAGCCTGGCCAGGGGCAGCGACCCGGTGGTCGGCGGCGCGCCGGTCGCGGTGCCGGTCAGCTCCAGGTCGACGTGCGACACCTGCATCCGCGTCGCGGTCACCAGGGTCGCGTACAGCTCGCCGCCGGTCCCCCTCAACGCCTCCGCCGGCAGGTCGGCGACGACCGCGTAGGCCACGCCCGGCCGCCACGGCGCGCCCTCCACGGCGGGGCGCAGCGGTACCGCCACGCCCGCCACCGACAGGGTGAGCCGCGGCGCCTGCGGCGACTCGTCGGAGTGCAGCACCGCCATCCGCAGCTGACCGCCCGTCACACCGGGCAGCGCGGCCTGCGACCAGGTCGTGGGCGCCTCGGCCGCGACCACGACCTCCACCCGCGGTCCCGGCACCAGCGGCGGCGGGGACGCCGGGGCCGCGTCGAACGCGACCAGGCTGAACGCCGCCCGCTGCCCGGTCGGCCCGGACACGGACACCAGCGCCGTCGCCTCGGTCCAGGTCGGCACGGCCGGGCTGGTCGCGACCTCGACGCCGTCCAGCACGACCCGCGTGCCGCCGCGCCCCAGCCCGAGCTCCCACCGGTGGCTGATCCCGGCCTCCAGGGCGGGCACCTCGCGGACCGCGGTCGTCGCCGCGCCGTCGGCGGTGAGCACCCGCACGGACGTCGAGCCGTTGCCGGTCGCCACCCGCAGCCGCACCGCGCCCGGCGGCAGGACGTCCCCGCTGACCAGCGACACCGGGCCGGGCACGAGGTCGAGCAGCAGCTCGCCGTCGGGGCCGGGCGCGTCGGTCTCCACGACCAGCCGCCCGGAGCCGTCGTCGAGCCGGAACGGGGTCCGCGACCGCAGCGTGGCGGGCGACGCGGCGCAGTTGCTGCTCACCACCAGCCGCTGCCCGTCGTCGCCCCGGCCGGGCGTGGCCCGCGCGCAGTTGCCGCGCGACGCCAGCCGCCACCGCGTCGGGTCGGGCGCGTCCGGCTGGTCGAACCGGTCCACCAGCTCGTGGTCGTCGACCGTGCCGCGCGGCGTGCCGGAGGACCGCGCGGGCGCCGAGCGCCGGCCGTGCGCGTCCACCGCGAACACCTCGACCCGGTACTCCTCCCCGTCGGTCAGCCCGTCGAGCTGCGTCACGAGGTCGGTGACGAACTTCGCCCGCCCGTCACCCCACCGCACCTCGTAGCCGGGCGCGTCGCCGCTCCACCTCAGCTGCAACCGCCGCGGCCCGGACGACACGGTCAGCGCGGTGGGCGTGGCGGGCGGGTCGCCGGGGTCGGGCACCAGCACGCCGTCCGCGGCGAACGGCGCGAGCGAGGTCGGGGGCGGCGCGGACGTGGCCGTCGCCCCGGGCGACCCCCCGTCGTCGGTGGTCCGCAGCACCGCGACCACCCCGGCGAACAGCACCACACCCGCGGCGACGAGCGCGATCCGGCGACGGTCCATGGCGCCAAGCTAGGCGGCCCGGTGATCGGGGTCACCAGGTCGTTGCGGAGCCGAGACCTACAGGGGCCGGATCTCGAACGACCGCTCCGCCGACCGCACGCCGCGCCCCTCGTCCACCGGGAGCACGCGCACCGCCACCGCGTGCCCGCCGCTGGGCACGTCGGCGAGGTCGACGGTGAACTCGTGCCGCCCGCCCGCCGACCCGTTCGTGGGCAGCGCGACGACCCGTTCGCCGTCGAGGTCCAGCTCCAGGCCCCGCACGGCGGCGACCTCGCGGCCCCGCGGTTCGACCAGGTCGACCACCACCCGCACCGCGCCGCCGGACGGGACCCGGTCGGGCGGGCCGGACTCGTGCACGACCGACAGCGACGGCCTCGGCACCTCCGCCGGGGGCGCGCCGCGGTCGACGAGCCGGGGCAGCGGTCGGTCCGCGTCCGGGTCGTCGGCGACGACGAGGTGCGCGGAGGAGACCGTGATGCCGCCCGGCGCGCGCAGCCGCACCCGCGGGTTCCGCTCGGGCCAGGGCAGCGGGAAGTCGGCGTAGACGAGCGTGGCCCCGTCCCCGCCCACCCCCGGCGCGGACGAGGCGGTCGCGCTCCGCGACCCCAGCTCCACGGTGACCGGCCCGTCCCGCCCGGCGACCACCTCGGCCACCACGCGCACCGACGAGGCGCGCTCCAGCCGCTGCGTGGCGACGTTGCCCGGGGACACCGCGTCGCCCTCCGGCGCGGCCGGCCCGAGCTGCACCACGGAGGCGGGGGACGGGCTACCCGGCACGCCACCACCGACACCGCCACCGACACCGCCGACGCCGACGCCGAACGAGTCGACGCGCGTGTGCCGCGCGTGCCGGAACGCCAGCCGGGGCGCGACCACCGTCCACGGCACCGCCACCGAAGCTGCGGCCACCACCTCGCCGTCGCGCAGCGCCACCACGGCGTCGGGCAGCACGCGCAGCTCCCAGCGGTGCCGGACACCCGGCGTGGGGGCCTTCGGCGCGGTCCCGACCGGCACCACCCGCTGCGTCGCCGGCACGCCCGCGCCCACCGCGAACGCCGCCCCGAGCGGTGTGACGCGCAGGACCACCGAGCCGGGCGGGTAGGGCTCGGCGAGGTGCCCGAGGTCCTGGAACGGCGCGGGCAGCAGCGCCACCAGCAGCTCGCCGGCCTCGCCCGGCTCACCCACCGGGCCGTCCGAGGTGAGCACGACCCGGCCCACCGCGCCGTCCCCGGCCGGGGCGCCGAGCCGCACCGGCACGTTGGACTGGAGGTCCAGCTCGGCGCAGGTGACCTCCAGCCTCGGGCCGTTGAGCGGACCCAGGCTCAGGCAGTCGACCCCGCCGTCGAACACCCGCCAGCGGCGCGGGTCCAGCGCCGCCGGGCCGTCGAACACGTCGACCGGCGCGACCAGGGGCTCGTGCGCGGTCTCGTCGTGCGCCGACCCCGGCACCGCCCGCGCGGTCGCGGGCCCGGAGCGGTTGCCCATCCTGTCCAGGGCGCGCACCTCGACGGCCACCTCGGCATCCGCGTCGAGCCCGACCAGCTCCGTCTCGGTGCCCTGGACCAGGCGCTCCAGGCCGTTCCAGGAGACCGCGAACCCGCCGCGCCCCAGCCGGTCGCCCGGCGTCCAGGCCACCCGCAGGCTCGTCGCGTCCACCGCGGTGAGCACCAGGTCGGTGGGCGTCCGGAGCGGCAGGTCGTCCGGGAGGTGCTCGACGCGGTCGTCCAGCACGCGGTCGAAGGCGGGCGGCGGCGGGGGAGCGGACTCGGCGCGCAGCACCGCGACCGCCCCGACCACGAGGGCCAGGCCGCCGACGACGGCGATCAGCCTGCCGCGCCCCACCGCCCGCTCCTACGGGGTGCGCGCGTGCGCGGTCGTGCCGTCCAACCCGACGACCCGCCCGCCGCGCGCGCCCAGGTCGCGCAGGGCCGCCAGGGCGCCGGGCGAGGTCAGGTCGACGGTCGTCGCGCCGGTCGGCTCCGGCCGGTCGTCGAGGACCCGGCGCGCGGTGTGACCGGCCTCGATGGTCTTGGCCAGGCCGCCGGTGGAGGCCAGGCTGCCGCGCGCCGCGCCGAGCCTGCCCAGGGCGTCGTCGACGGCCACCAGCAGCGCCCCCCGGTTGCCCTCGCACATCGCCCGGACCAGCTCGGGCCGGCTGCCCGCGACCCGCGTGCCGTCGCCGAACGAACCCGCCGCCAGGGAGAGGGCCAGCGGTCCGCCGTCCGCGCCGACGCTGGCCAGCACGGCGGCGAGCACGTGCGGCAGGTGCGAGATCCGGGCCACGGCGGCGTCGTGCTCGGCCGCCGACGTCGGCACCACGTGCGCCCCGGTGGCCAGGGCCAGCCCGGTGACGTCGGCGACCACGTCCGGGTCCGCGCCGTCCTCGGCGGCGACCACCCACGCGGCGCCCCGGAACAGCCCCGCGTCGCCCGCCGCCCAGCCGGACGCGCTGGTGCCCGCCATCGGGTGCCCGCCGACGTACCGGGCGTGCGGCGCGACCCGGGCGACGAGGTCGGCGACCGGTCCCTTGACGCTGACCACGTCGGTGAGCCGGACCCCCTCCGGGAGCGCCCGCAGCACGTTCTCCACAGCCGGCAGCGGAACGGCGACGACGACGAGCGCGTCGTGCTCGCGTGCGCGGTCGAGGGCGCCGGCGAGCCCCAGCACGTCGAACCCGTCCGCCCGCGCGGCCTCGGCGTCGTCGGCCGAGGCGGTCGCGCCCCAGGTCACGCGCCCGGCGGCGGCCGCCGCGCGCAGCACCGAACCACCGATCAAGCCCAGCCCGACCACGCACACGTTTCGCACGGCGCACATCCTGCCGGCGATCGGCCCGCGACCCCTCCGCCGACGGCCCGCGGGAGTTGTCCACAGGTGGCGTACCGGCCGTGGCGCCACCCGCGGACCTCCGGCACGGTCGTGGCATGGACACCACGCCCCGCCTGCCCGCGCCCCGCCTGCCCGCGCTCCCCCTACCGGAGCGCGTCGAGGGCGAACGCCGAGTACACGACCACCCCGTGCTCCATCGCCGCCTCGTCGAACAGCACGCGGCTGGAGTGGTTGGCCTCCGCGTGCTCCAGCGCGACCCCGCGCGGGCAGGCGCCCAGGAACGAGATGGCCCCCGGCACCTCCTGGAGGACGTAGGAGAAGTCCTCCGCGCCCATCAGCGGGTCCTCCATGGGCGCGGCCCAGCGCGCGCCGAGCGCCGCCGTCGTGACGTCCAGGACGTGCGGGCCCACCTCGGCGTCGTTGACCGTGACCGGGTAGCCGGGCACGACGGTCACCTCGGCCGTGCAGCCGTGCGCGGCCGCCACGTGCCGGGCCACCTCGGGCAGCTCGCGGCCCACGAACGCCCTCGTGTCCTCCGACAGCGTCCGGATCGTGCCCTCCACCAGGGCGGTCTCCGGGATGATGTTCGTGGTCGTCCCCGCGACGACCCGGGCGACCGTGACCACGGCCGGCTGGTGCACGCTGATCCGCCGCGCCACGAGCGCCTGGAGCGCGCCGACCAGCGCGGCGGCGGCCGGCACGGGGTCGATCGCGTCGTGCGGCATGCCGCCGTGCCCGCCCCGCCCGGTCACGGTGACGTGGAAGGTGTCCGCCGAGGCCATCGTCGGGCCGGGGCGGGAGACGACGACGCCGGACTGCAACGTCGAGCTGATGTGCAGGGCGAACGCCTTCTCCACCCGCGTGCCCGCGGCGTCCAGCACGCCCTCGTCCAGCATGTGCCGCGCGCCGTGGTGGCCCTCCTCACCGGGCTGGAACATGAACACCACCTGCCCGGCCAGCGCGTCGCGCCGCGCGGACAGCAGCCGCGCGGCGGAGGCCAGCATCGCCACGTGGGTGTCGTGCCCGCAGGCGTGCATGGCACCGTCGACCTCGGAGGCGTACGGCAGGCCCGTCTCCTCCCGCAGGGGCAGTGCGTCCATGTCGCCGCGCAGCAGCACCGTCGGGCCGGGCCGGTCGCCGCGCAGCACCGCCGTGACCGAGCTGCACGACCGGCCCGTGGTGACCTCCAGCGGCAGGCCGGCCAGCGCGTGCCGCACCGCGGACTGGGTCGCGGGCAGGGCCAGGCCCTGCTCGGGGTGCCGGTGCACCTGCCGCCGCAACGCCACCGTCCTGGGCTGCAACGAGCGCGCGGCCTCCACCAACCCGGTGAACCGGGGATCGGAAGAGGTCGTCCTGGCGATGGGTGGAGTTGTGCTCATCCCACGATGGTGGCACCGCGCGCACCCGGCCGCCCGCGGCCGAGGCCCCCGTGCTACCGGGTGCGTGCGCCTGGCCCTACGGTGTGCACATGGCACACCAGGAGCCGGTCAACGGCTTCGCTGTCGCGGTTGTCCGGGAGGACGGCCGTTGGCGGTGCAGCAGGATGGACAGCTCGGCGCTGTCGGAGCTCGACGCGGCGATCACGGAACTGCGCCAACTGCGCTCGACAGGTGCCGTGTTCGGGCTGCTGGCCGTGGACGACGAGTTCTTCATCGTCCTGCGCCCCGTCCCGGGCGGCGTCTCGCTGCTGCTGTCGGACGCGGCCGCCGCCCTGGACTACGACATCGCGGCGGACGTCCTCGACCTCCTCCGGGTCGACCCCCCGGACGAGGAGGACGAGGAGCTGTGGCCGGAGGGCGACCTCGCGGTGCTCGCCGACGTCGGGATGCCCCAGCACGAGCTCCAGGTGATCGTGGACGAGGTCGACCTGTACCCGGACGAGCAGCTGCAGATGATCGCGCAGCGCTGCGGCTTCGGCGACGAGTTCACCAAGCTCCTGGACACCATCCAGGCGTGACCGCGCACACCCCGTTCGACGAGGCCGCCGTGGAGGCCGCCCTGGCGGTCGCCGCCGAGGCGCCCGCGACGGGCGACATCCCCATCGGCGCCGTCGTGTACGGCCCGGACGGTCGCGAACTGGCGCGTGCCTGCAACGCCCGCGAGGCGCTGGGCGACCCGACCGCCCACGCCGAGGTGCTGGCCCTGCGCGCCGCCGCCGCCGTCCTCGGCGACGGCTGGCGCCTGCTCGGCTGCACCCTCGCGGTGACCGTGGAGCCGTGCACGATGTGCGCGGGCGCCCTGGTCCTGGCCCGCGTGTCGCGCGTCGTGTTCGGCGCCTGGGAGCCGCGCACGGGCGCGGCGGGCTCCCTGTGGGACGTCGTGCGCGACCGCAGGCTCAACCACCGCCCCGAGGTCGTCGGCGGCGTCCTGGAGGCGAGGTGCGCCGCCCTGATGGAGTCGTTCTTCGCCGACCGCTGAGCCGGCCCCTCGCCGCCACGGCCCCGTTCCCGCAGGCAGGAGCGCTGCGGACCCCCCGTTTGGGGCACGGTCCGCGGTCTTGTATTGTTCTCGGCGGTGGCGTGTCCGAGCGGCCGAAGGAGCACGCCTCGAAAGCGTGTGAGGTGAAAGCCTCCGTGGGTTCAAATCCCACCGCCACCGCTGCTCAGAGCCCCGGTTGCCGATCACGGCAACCGGGGCTCTGACGTTCGGTGGCGTCTCCCTCGTCACCGTCATCCGGCGGATCGCCGCGTGGATGGGACGGGCGAGGTGCGCCCGAGGCCGTGGGGCGCCGTGCAGAGCGTCCCGAGAGCCCTATGGAGAGGCGAAGCAAGGGCGGGGCACTTGCCCGTGCTGATCAGTTCACTTCACGTCGCGTGTTCACTCCGGTGGATCATTCGATCGGGTGACGACTCGGGTGCAGGTGGTCGCCGGTGGCGTTTCGGATCACGCTGACCGGGGATCAGGCAGCCCAGGTGTGGACCTGCGGCGTCCTCAGGGATGCCCAATGGTGTGGCTACCGCTGTACCTCGTCGAGCTGCGTGAACGAGTTCTGCGACTGGTGCTGGTGGTTCGCGGATCTCGGTGCAGGATCAGTCAGCAGCTTTCGCGCGCCAGCCGGCGAGTCCGCCGTCAACGGCACCACACCCACCCGCACCGGCCACGTCCCGAACCCCGACACGCCCGCGTCCTGCCGAACCCCCGGCACGACGGGGTCGTCCGTCCCCGCGGTTCCGCCCGTCGCCACGCCCACCTCATCCCGATCCGCCGGTTCGACGGACCACCGGGGAACACCACCACGTCCCACCACCGGCGCGCACCGCACAACTACGGCCGGACACCCACCACCCGGCACCACGTGCCCCGGGGTTAGCTTGGGCGCCGTGCACCGCGGTTGCGCCCGTGGTGGCGTTCGCTGACGGCCAGGCGCGTTCACGGGAGACCGATGTACCTCGTTGAGCTGTGTGAACGGGCGTCCCGCCCCCTCCTCCGGAGAGCGGCACGATGACCCTGCCGCCCATCGACCCGGCCCTGGGCCTCGAACTCGTCGCGCGCCGCACCCTGCGCGCGCGGGAAGCGGCGTCCGTGAGCGTCGTGGTCCCCGCGCACGACGAGGCGGCGACGATCGCCGACGTCGTGTCCGAGTCCCTCCGGGGGCTGGCCGCGCTCGGCGTGCCGGGGCAGGTGGTCGTCAGCGCCAGCGGGTGCGCGGACGACACGGCCGAGCTCGCCGCGGCGGCCGGCGCGACGGTGGTGGAGACGGGGCTCGGCAAGGGCGTGGCGGTGCTCGCCGGGGTCGCGGCGGCCGAGGGGGACGTGATCTGCCTGGTGGACGGCGACGTCCGCTACTACGGCGACCCGCCGCTGGTGCCGCTGCTCGTCGCGCCGATCCTGAGCGGGGTGGCCGACGCCACCGTCTCCGACCTGTACTGGCGCCCGCTCTACCCGCAGCTGTGGCTGTGCGGGTTCTTCGCCCCCCTCGCCGGGGTCCTGTTCCCCGAGCTGCTGCCCAAGGTGGGTTCCACGCCGTGGTCCGGGCAGCGCGCCGCGGTGCGCGAGCTGTGGCCCGACACCCTGCCCGACGGCTTCACCTCCGACCTGGCGCTGCTGCTGCACTGGAACGAGGAGGCGGTGCGCCTGCGCCCCGTCCTGGCCGACGACTGGACCAACCCGCAGCGGCCCAAGCCCGACCTGGTGCGGCAGGAGTTCGACCTGCTGGTGGACCACGCGGTCCGGCGGGACCGGGTCGCCGCCGACACCGCCGCGCGGCTGGGCGGGTGGTTCGACTCGGTCCACGGGCTCATGGCGGAGTACGACCCCGGGCGGCACGCCCCGCAGGAGTTCGAGGCCCGCCTGCTGGAGCGCTCGCTCGCGGAGCTGCGCGCCGTGCTGCACCCCGGTCGGGTGATTCCCTGAGCCCGCCGGTCAGGTCACCTCGGGTGATCGGGAACCGTCGGCGTACTCCTCCTCGGCGTACCTCCTGAACCCGTTCAGGTAGCCCTGGAGCCGGGCGCCCACGACCCCCGCCGCCGAGCCGATGGTCTCCAGCGCGCCGCTGGGCCGGTGGTCCAGGTGCAGTTCGAGGCGGGTGCGCCCCTCGTCCAGGGCGGTGAACGTGACCGAGCCGGTGTGGTGCGCCCCGCCGGTGGTCCGCCAGGCGATGCACTCGTCCTGCCGCCGTTCGGTGATCTCCACGTCGAACTCGCGCTGGAACCCGCCGAAGCCGGTCATCCAGTGCAGGTGGTCGGCGTCGACCTGCGTCACGTGCTCCACGCCGGGCATGAACCGGGGGAACAGCTTCGGCTCGGTCCACCGCGCGAACGCGACGGACACCGGGACGGAGACCTCGACCGACTTGTCGTAGCTGGGCACCGCGACCTCCTCCGCCTGGGTGCTGGAGGTCCAACGTCGCACGTCCCGGCGCGTTGCGCTCAACGGGTGCACGGCGATGCGCCCTGTCGGGCGCGCGGCGGGTCCGATCGGGTGCACGGCGGCGCGGTGCGGGCGGTGCGGTGGGATGTGGGGCCGGTGGAACGTGGTGCGGCGGGACGTGGTGCGGCGGGATGTGTGGCGGAGCCGACCGCACAGGGGCGCCGGCCCCCGACCTCGTCAGGTCCCGGCCCGGCGCCCCTGTCGGGTGCGGCGTGCCTGCCGGCGCTGGGAGGGCCACCGGATCGGCACGTCGAGAACCCTACCCTACGGTCGAACACACGTTCGAGTGAAGCGTCAAGGGTTAACCGTTAGTCACGGTGTCTTCCGTCGTTCACCCGATCCGGGGAGGATGCGCGAACCCGCCAACTTCCCGGAGGAAGCCTTGAGACCCACTCCGCTGCGCCTCGGACTGGCGGCGACCGCCGCCTCCGCCGTGACGCTCGCCCTCGTCGCGCCGGCCGTCGCCGCACCGAGCCCGGACGCCCTCATCGCCGAGGTCTACGGCGGCGGCGGCAACTCCGGGGCGACGCTGACGCAGGACTTCGTCGAGCTGGCCAACCGCGGTGCGAGCGCGGTCGCGGTGGACGGCTGGAGCGTCCAGTACCTGCCGGCGAGCGCGAGCGCCGCGAGCACGTGGCAGGTCACGCCGCTGACCGGGTCGATCGCGGCCGGCGGCCGGTTCCTCGTGGCCGAGTCCAAGGGCTCCGGCGGCACGGTCGAGCTGCCCGCCCCGGACGCCACCGGCACGATCGCGATGAGCGGCACCGGGGGCACCATCGCCCTCGTCGCCGGCACGACCGCGCTCACCTGCAAGACCGCCGCCGACTGCGCCGCCGACGCCCGCGTCCGCGACCTGGTCGGCTACGGCACGGCCGCCGTGGTCCGCGAGGGCACGCCGACCGGCAACCTGGGCAGCACGACGTCCGCCGCCCGCCCGGCGCTGACCGACACCGACGACAACGCCACCGACTTCGCCGTGGGCGCGCCGACGCCGGTCAACGCCGCGGGCCAGGGCCCCGGCGGCACCGAGCCGGACCCCGACCCCGAGCCGGGGCCCGGCGACAAGCGCATCCGCGACGTCCAGGGCACGACCCGCATCTCGCCGCTGGTCGGCCAGAAGGTGACCGGCGTCCCCGGCGTCGTCACGGCCACCCGCGCCACCGGCGACCGCGGCTTCTGGGTGCAGGACACCGCCCCGGACGCCGACCCGCGCACCAGCGAGGGCGTGTTCGTCTACACCGCGGGCCTGGTCCCGACCGTGGAACCGGGCGACGACGTCCTGGTCTCCGGCACGGTCGCCGAGTACCGACCGGCCGGCGACGCGGCGAGCAACAGCAACCAGACGCTCACCGAGATCACGTCCGCCACGGTCACCGTGCGGTCCAGGGGCAACGCCCTGCCGGCCCCCGAGGTGCTCAAGCCCCCGGCCGGCTACCTGCCCACCGCGGGCGGCGGCAGCGTCGAGGCGCTCCCGCTCGACCCCGCGACCTACGGCCAGGACTACTTCGAGTCCCGCGAGGGCATGTACGTCCAGGTGGACGACGCCCGCGTGGTCGGCCCCACGAACAGCTTCGGTGAGACGTGGATCACCACCCTGCCGGACCAGAACCCGACCGCGCGCGGCGGCACGATCTACCTCGGCTACGACCAGCCCAACAGCGGCCGGATCAAGGTCAAGCCCGGTGCGGCGGCCCCGACCACCAGCAACGTCGGCGACGTGTGGCGCGGCGCGACCGTCGGCAACGTCGAGTACACCAACTTCGGCGGCTACACCCTGGCCGCCAAGTCGGTCGGCGAGCACGTCCCCGGCGGCACCCAGCCGGAGAAGACCGACGCGCAGCGCGGCTACGAGATGACCGTGGCCACCTACAACGTGGAGAACCTGGCCGCCACCAACGACCAGGCGAAGTTCGACCGCCTGGCCGCCGCCGTGGTGCACAACCTGGCGAGCCCGGACGTCGTGGTGCTGGAGGAGATCCAGGACAACAACGGCGCGGTCGACGACGGCACGGTGGCCGCGGACCTGACGTTCACGAAGTTCACCGACGCCATCGCCGCCGCGGGCGGTCCGCGCTACCGGTGGCGCCAGGTCGACCCCGCGAACAAGCAGGACGGCGGCGAGCCGGGCGGCAACATCCGGGTCGCGTTCCTGTTCAACCCGGCCCGGGTGTCCTTCGTGGACCGGCCGGGCGGCGACGCGACGACCCCGGTGTCGGTCGTGAAGCAGCAGGGCCGCGCCGCGCTGTCGGTGTCGCCGGGCCGCGTCGCCCCCGCCGACCCGGCGTGGAACAGCAGCCGCAAGCCGCTGGCCGGCGAGTTCAAGTTCCGCGGCCGCACCGTGTTCGTGGTCGCGAACCACTTCAACTCCAAGGGCGGCGACCAGGCCATGCACGGCCGCTACCAGGAGCCGGTGCGCGGCTCCGAGGTGCAGCGGGCCCAGCAGGCCGCGCTGCTCAAGGGCTTCGTGGACCAGGTGAAGGCGGTCGACAAGGGCGCCAACGTCGTCCTCGCGGGTGACATCAACGACTACCAGTTCTCGCCCGCGGTGAAGACCCTCACCGCCGGCGGCCAGGTCGTCGCCCTGATGGACACCCTCCCGGCGGCCGAGCGGTACAGCTACGTGTTCGAGGGCAACTCGCAGACCCTCGACCACATCCTGATCAGCTCGAACATCACCCGGTACCGCTACGACGTGGTGCACATCAACGCCGAGTTCGCCGACCAGGCGAGCGACCACGACCCGCAGGTCGTCAAGCTGCGCCCGAGCACCGGCAACGCGAACGTCGACAAGGTCGTCTTCCTGCTGGAGGACGTCCTGGAGTGCCTGCCCCGCCCGTAGGCGACCGACGTGACGAGGCCCCCCGGACACGCCGTCCGGGGGGCCTCGTCATCGGGTCAGGCGGCCTGCGGGCGGGGCAGGTTGTGGTCGCGGCACGCCGCGTGGCCGGGGAGGCCGGCGTACGCGTCGCCCTGGAAGTAGACGGCGCTCGCCCACTTCTGGCCGCCGTCCTGGAGGCTGACCAGCAGCCAGACGTCGTTCGTGATGCCGGCGTCGGTGACGGGCTCCCCCTGGTACCAGCAGTAGGCGATGGTGGTGGTCCAGGCGGGGATGGTGCCCAGGTACGCGCACGCCGACGACGGGCACGACCTCTGGTTGACGTAGTGCCACGTGGTGACGCCGTAGGGCGCGTTCGGGTCCCACCCGTCCGCGGGCGCGGCGCTCGCGGTGGCGTTCCCGGTTGCGCTCCCGGCGAGCACGCCCGCGGCGGCCAGCGCGACGGCGGCGATCGTCTTGGCGATCCTCATGCGGTTCCTCCCAGTGATCGAGTGCGATCACTGGGTACACGCACGGGAAGTCCGCGGGGTTGCTCCGGAACGACAGGACCCCGGTCACCTGACGGTGCCGGGGTCCTGTGCGGCGGAGGATACGGGATTTGAACCCGTGAGGGGGTTAACCCAACACGATTTCCAGTCGTGCGCACTAGGCCACTATGCGAATCCTCCGCCGCCGAGTCTAACGGAGCCCACCGGCGGTCCCCAAAACGGGTGGTCGCCGGGCTGCCCGACCGCCCCGCGCCGCTGTGACGCGGGCCCGCGCGTGCATCCGTGGGCGATGTGTTCGGTTAGGCTCACCTAAGGAGGTGCAAGGTGAAGCGTGGTTTCGTGGTCGTACTGTCCGCACTGCTGCTGGCCGCCTGCGGCGGCGGTGGTGAACCGGAGGGCGGGCAGAACGCCGAGCGGGGAACGGCGGTGACCGTCGACACCCGGTTCGGTCCCGTGACGATCGACGAGCCGCCGACGCGCGTCGTGGCGCTGGGCTGGTCCGACGCGGAGGCCGCGCTCGCCCTCGGCGTGCGGCCGGTCGGCGCGAGCGACTGGCTGGCGTTCGGCGGGAACGGCGTCGGGCCGTGGGCGGACGGGTTGTACGAGGAGGCGCCGAAGCTGCTCGGCACCACCGAGATCGACTACGAGGCGGTGGCCGCGCTCCAGCCCGACCTCATCCTCAACACCCGGTCGGACAACGACGAGAAGAAGCACGAGACGCTGTCCAGGATCGCGCCCACCATCGGCGCGCCCAAGGACGTGATCCCGTACGGCACGACCTGGAAGCAGCAGGTCGAGCTGGTCGCCAAGGCGCTCGGCAAGGTGCCCGAGGGGGAGAAGGTCGTCAAGGACCTGGAGGCGAAGTTCGCCGACAGCAGGAAGTTCGACGGCAGGTCCACCGTGGTCGGCGCGTTCTTCGACGGCAAGTTCGGCGCGTACGTCTCCGGCGACTCGCGCACCGACTTCATGAAGGCCATCGGCTTCACGCCGCGCGCCGACGTCGAGGCGCTGGCGGCCGGCACGTTCTACGTGGACATCTCGGCCGAGCGGCTCGACCTGCTCAACGCCGACCTGCCCGTGCTGTTCCCCATCGGCGGCGACGCGAGCGCGCTCAAGGCCAACCCGCTGGTTCCGGCGAACGCCCTGGTCCTGGAGGACGAGGACCTGGTCAACGCCTTCTCCAGCGGGTCGTCCCTGGGCACGGCCTACGCGCTCGACAAGGCCGTGCCGCTGTTCGCGCGGGAGCTGGGCCTCTGAGGGGTCTCAGCAGAACCAGCCGTCGACGACCCAGCCGTGGGCGTTGATGTGCCCGTAGGCGAAGCCGTAGACGTAGTTCCCGGTCTTCGGTCCTTTCACGAGGAACGTCTGTCCCTTGTAGAGCGTGCCCATCCACGGGCCGTCGTTCGGCGCGGTGCGCACGTAGAGGTCCTGCGCGCACACGGTCTCGCGCTCGCCGACGGTGCCGTTGGCCGCTCGGGCGGGGGTGGCGGTCGCGACCAGCGCGACCGCCACCGCCAGCACGGCCGCTGTCCTCACCACGAGTCGTAACCCCCGATGCACTCGATCCGGAGATAACCCCAGTCGTTCGGGCCGAAGTCCATGCTCGCCGCCCACCCGTTGTAGACGGGGTGCGCGCCGGGCGTGTGGCCGATCTTGTTGCCGCGGGTCAGGGTCCGCTTGAAGCCGACGGGCCCGGACGAGTGGTCGTAGTTGCCGTAGAAGCTGGCCGTGTCGCAGACGACGACCGCGTGCCGGGGTGGGACGGGGTCGGCCGCCGCGGTGCCCGCGCCGAGGAGCAGGGCCGCGCCGGCGAGGACCAGAGCTGTCTTCATGTTCCTCCTTCACCGAGTGCAGAAGGTTCCGGTGAGGAGTTTGCCGGGCAGGGCGACGGGGCGTCCAGGGGACCGGCTACACTGACTGCGGACCTCGTGCGGCACACATCTCGCGAACCTCCCCAGGGCCGGAAGGCAGCAAGGATAAGCGGGCTCTGGTGGGTGCACGGGGTCCCCTTCTTTTGTCGGACCCTCCCGGTAAGGTCCCCGGCGTGGCGCTCGCCCTCTACCGCAAGTACCGACCGGCCACCTTCGGCGAGGTGGTCGGGCAGGAGCACGTCACCGACCCGCTGCGCATCGCGCTCCGTGCCGGGCGGGTCAACCACGCGTACCTGTTCTCCGGGCCGCGCGGCTGCGGCAAGACGTCCAGCGCCCGCATCCTCGCCCGCTCGCTGAACTGCGTGAACGGCCCCACGCCCGACCCGTGCGGCGAGTGCAACTCGTGCGTCGGCCTCGCGCCCAACGGCCCCGGCAGCGTCGACGTGGTGGAGCTGGACGCGGCCAGCCACGGCGGTGTCGACGACGCCCGCGAGCTGCGCGACAAGGCGTTCTACGCACCCGCCGAGTCCCGCTACCGGGTGTTCATCATCGACGAGGCGCACATGGTCACCACGCAGGGCTTCAACGCCCTGCTGAAGATCGTGGAGGAACCGCCCGAGCACCTGATCTTCATCTTCGCCACCACCGAGCCGGACAAGGTGCTGCCCACCATCCGCTCGCGCACGCACCACTACCCGTTCCGGTTGATCCCGCCGGGCGCGATGCGGGCCCTGCTGGAGCGCAACTGCGCGGACGAGGGCGTGACCGTCGACCCGTCGGTGTTCCCGCTGGTCATCCGCGCGGGCGGCGGGTCGGCGCGCGACACGCAGTCGGTGATGGACCAGCTGCTGTCCGGCGCGGGCCCGGAGGGCGTGCGCTACGACCGGGCCATCGCGCTGCTCGGCGTGACGGACGTGGCGCTGATCGACGAGTTCGTCGACGGCCTCGCCACCGGTGACGGCTCGGCCGTGTTCGGCACGATCGACCGGCTGGTCGACGCCGGGCACGACCCGCGCCGGTTCGCCTCCGACCTGCTCGACCGCCTGCGCGACCTCGTGCTGCTGCACGCCGTGCCGGACGCGGCGACGCGCAACCTGGTCACCGCGCCGGACGACGAGGTCGCGAAGATGCTCGCCCAGCGCGACGCGACCCGCCCGGCGACCGTGACGAGGTGGGCGGAGGTCCTGCACGCCGGCCTCACCGACATGCGCGGTTCGACCGCGCCCCGGCTGGTCCTCGAACTCGTGGCCGCGCGGATGCTGCTGCCCTCGGTCGGCGACGCCGAGTCGGGCCTGCTGCAGCGCCTGGAGCAGCTGGAGCGCCACGGCCCGCCCGCCGGCGGTGGCGCGGCCGGCGGCGCGACCAACGGTCAGCCGGTCGAGCCCCGCTTCCAGCGCCCGTCGCAACGCGCCGCGGACCCGACCCCACCCGCCCCGGCCGCCCAGCCCCCCGCCGCCCCGGCGCCCGCGGCTCAGGTACCGGCCGCCCAGGCTTCCGCAGCCCGGGCCCCCGCAGCCCCGGCCCCCGCCGTGCAAGCCCCCGTAGCCCAGGCTCCCGCCGTTCAGGGCTCCGCGGTCCCGGCAGGTCCGACGGGCACGGCGGGCCCACCCGCCCCGGCAGGCCCGCCGCCCCCGCCGCCCGTGCTGCGGTCCGCGGCGATGCAGCAGGCCCCGGCGCGTCCCGACCCCGCACCCACCCGGCCGGTCGAGGTGCCGCCCCCGCCCGCCGACCCGGCCCCGGAGGTGGCGGCTCCCGCCGCCCAGCCCGCCGGCGGCACGGGCCCGTCCGTCGGCACGGGCGCGTCCGGCGGCGTCGACGCGGCCGAGGTGCGCCGGCGCTGGTCCGAACTCCTGGGCGTGGTCCGCAACGCCAGCCGCAGCACCGAGGCGATGCTGACCAACGCCACGGTCGCCGAGGTCGACGGCACCACGATCACCCTGGCGCACACCTCCGCGCCGCTGGCCCGCCGGCTCGCCGAACCGCGCAACGCCGACGCCATCGCCACCGCGTTCGCCGAGGTCCTGGGCGGCACGTGGCAGGTGAAGTGCGTCCACGGCGACGCCCCGGCCGCGACCGCGCCCACCCGGCAGGCCCCGCCGAAGCCGCAGCGGCCCGCGCCGACCAGGCCCAGCCAGGCCCAGGCGCAGCGCGCCCCCGAGCAGCCGACCCGGCAGGCGCCACGCCCGCCGGTGGACGACGTGCCGCCGCCCCCGGAGCCGCCCGAACCCGACGACCCCCTCCCGCCGGAGCCGGTCGACGAGGAGGAGATGCTCGCCGAGGCGGCCCTGCCGTCCGAGGACCTGGGCGAGCGGCCCGACCCCGAGGCCATCGTGCTCAAGCTCCTCGCCGACGAGCTGGGTGCTCGCCCGTTGAAGGGCTGATCGACGCGACTACGCTGGTGAACGGCGGCAAACCCCGAAGAGAGGAACCCGCGGTGCAACCCGGTGGGCCCAACATGCAGCAGATCCTCCAGCAGGCGCAGAAGATGCAGCAGCAGCTCGCTGCCGCGCAGCAGGAGCTGGCCGAGGCCGAGGTCACCGGCACCGCCGGTGGCGGCCTCGTCACCGCCGTGGTGACCGGTGGCGGCGAGCTCAAGAGCCTGAACATCGACCCGAAGGCCGTCGACCCGGAGGACGTCGAGACGCTGTCCGACCTCGTCGTCGCCGCCGTGCGCGACGCGAACCGCGCCGCCCAGGAGCTGGCCGCCCAGAAGATGGGCCCGCTGGCCAGCGGCATGGGCGGGATGGACGACCTGGGCGGTCTCGGGAAGCTGTTCGGCTGATGTACGAGGGGCCGGTCCAGGACCTGATCGACGAGCTCGGCCGGTTGCCGGGCGTCGGTCCGAAGAGCGCGCAGCGCATCGCCTTCCACCTCCTCGCCGCGGAGCCCGCCGACATCGGCCGGCTCCAGGACGCGTTGCAGAAGGTCAAGGACGGCGTGGTGTTCTGCGACGTGTGCGGCAACGTCTCGGCCGAGACGACGTGCCGCATCTGCCGCGACCCGCGCCGCGACCTGACGCTGATCTGCGTGGTCGAGGAGCCGAAGGACGTGCTCGCGGTGGAGCGGACCCGTGAGTTCAAGGGCCGCTACCACGTCCTGGGCGGCGCGCTCGACCCGCTGTCGGGCGTCGGGCCGGACCAGCTGCGCATCCGGCAGCTGCTCACCCGCATCGGCACGGACGTCAACGAGATCATCATCGCCACCGACCCGAACACCGAGGGCGAGGCGACGGCGACGTACCTGGTGCGGATGCTGCGCGACTTCCCGGGGCTGACCGTCACGCGGCTGGCCTCCGGCCTGCCGATGGGCGGCGACCTGGAGTTCGCCGACGAGCTGACCCTCGGCCGGGCGCTGTCCGGCCGGCGCAGCATGTGAGGTTGATCGCGGTCGACGGGCCGTCGGGCTCGGGCAAGTCGACGGTCGCCCGCGACCTGGCGGCCGACCTCGGCGCGCACGTCGTGCCGACGGACCACTTCGCGACCTGGGCCGACCCGGTCGCCTGGTGGCCGCGCCTGCTGCACGGCGTCCTCGAACCCCTGTGGCGGGGCGAGGAGGGCCGCTACCAGCGCATGGACTGGTCGGCCGGCTGGCCCCGCCTCGGCGAGTGGGTCACCGTTCCCCGTACCCCCGTCCTCGTCCTGGAGGGCGTCTCGGCCGCCCGCCGCCGGATCGCCGCCCGCCTGGACGAGGCGATCTGGGTGGAGCACCCGGACCCGGCGACCCGCCTGGCCCGGGCCGTGGCCCGCGACGGCGAAGCGAGCCGCCGCCACCTGGAGCGCTGGCAGTCCTTCGAACGCGGCTGGTTCGCCGTGGACGACACCCCCTCCCGAGCCACCAAAACCATCCACACCTGACCCACCGCGAGTCATGCGCTCACGACCCGCGAGTCATGCCTTGACGACCCGCGAGTCATGCGCTCATGACCCTCGTGTCATGCGTTCGGCGCGGTTACCCGAGCCTGCCGGTGAGCACGAGCGCATGACACGAGGGCTCTGAGCGCATGACTCGCGGGTCGCGAGCGTTGGACTCGCGGGTCGTGAGCGCATGACTCGCGGGGTCAGGGGAGGGTGGCGGCTTCGGGGGAGCCGATCGCGGTGTACCAGTCGCGGGCCGCCTGCCAGTGGGGGCGGGCGGACGCCAGGTCGCCGGTGGCGGCCAGGGCATCGCCGGCCAGGTGGGCGGCGCGGGCGTGGACGAAGCGCTGGCCCGTGGCACGGCTCAGCTCCAGGCAGCGCAGCGCCAGGTCCAGGGCCCCGGGCACGTCGCCCTGGTCGAGCCGGACCCGGCCGAGGACGGCGAGGGCGTCCACCTCGGCCACGCGCAGCCGGTAGCGGACGGCGCTGTCCAGGGCCTGCCCGGCCGAGTAGCGGGCCTCGTCGAGCCGCCCGGCCGCGCGGTGGACGAGGGCCAGGTTGCGCCGGGCAGCGCTGGTGCCCAGCGGGTACCCGGTCTCCTCGGCCGTCCGCAGCGCCTCGGTCGTGCGGTCCACGGCCTCCTCCAGCCGCCCCAGGCCGCACAGCGCCTCGCCCAGGGCGTTCTTCGCGTCGCACAGGCCCTTGAGCAGGCCCATCTCCTCGGCGATGGCGACGGCCTCCTCGGCCTCCCGCGCCGCCTCGGTGAACCGGCCCCGCATCACGTAGGTCAGCGCCAGCCCCTCGTGCGAGAAGTGCGCGAACCGCCGCGCGCCGGCCCGCTCGTACAGCTCCCCGCACCGCTCGTACAGCTCCGCGGCGCGCTCCGGCTGCCCCAGGAACAGGTGCGCCTCGGCCAGCGCCCGGTGGCTGTCGGCCTGCGTCATCCACGCCCCGAGCCGGTTGCCGACGTCCAGCGCCCCCTCGAACGACGACACGGCCCGGTCGAGCTGCCCGAGGTGCATGTAGACGCCGCCGAGGTTCAGCTGCGCGATGCCCTCCTGCTGGAGCGCCCCGATGGACCGGGTGATCACCAGCGCCCGCTCCAGGTGGTCGGCGGCCTGCTCCAGCTCGGCGACCTCGATGTAGACCGCGCCGAGGTTCGCCAGCACGGCCGCCTCCACGGCCGGTGACGCGCCGGTGCGCTGCTGGATCGGGATGGCGCGGCGGAAGTAGTCGACGGCCACCCGGTGCTGCCCGATCACCCAGTACAGGGTGCCGAGCGAGGACAGCATCGCCACCTCGCCGACCGCGTCCTGGGTGGCCTGCGCGACGGACAGCCCGGCCTTGGCCGTCGCCAGCCACTCCGCGGGCAACCCGATCGTGTAGAAGTACCGCCGCAACGCGTCGGCGAGCTGCCACACGTCCCGGTCGGGCTGCCGGTCGGCCGCGTGCACGACCAGCGCCACGAGGTTGGCGCGTTCGGCGTCGAGCCAGGTCAGCGCCTCGCCCGAGGTGGTGAACAGGCGCGGCGTCACGCCCGCCACGACGTCGGTGCGCGGCAGCCGCAGCAGCGTCGACTTGAACGCGTCGGTCGCGTTGTCCACCGAACGGATGGACCAGTCCAGCAGCCGGCGGGTGGCCTGCGCGCTCTCCGCCGGGTCGTCCTCGAACGCGAGCCGCTCGGCCGCGTAGTCCCGCAGCAGGTCGTGGAACTGGTAGCGGCCCGGCGCGTGGTTGTCCACGAGGTTGGCCGTGGCCAGCCGGTCGAGCCGCCGCCGCGCGTCCTGCGCGGTGAGCCCGCCCAACGCCGCCGCCACGTCCGGCGTGATGTCGCCGGGCGCGAGGCTGAGCAGCCGGAACAGCGAGGCCAGCTCCGGCTTGAGCGCCGTGTACGACAGGTCGAACGCCGCGTGCACGGCCGCCCGCTCGTCGCCCTCCACGGCCAGCGCGGCCAGCCGGTTGCCCGCCCGCAGCTCCTCGACGTACGAGGCGATGGTGGTCTCCGGCCGCGACAGCAGGTTGGCCGCCGCGATCCGCAGCGCCAGCGGCAGGTGCGCGCACAGCTCGGCCAGCTCGTCGGCCGCCCCCGCCTGCGCCGCGACCACCTCCTCGCCGAGCATCCCGGCCAGCAGCGCCCGCGTCTCGGCCCGGTCCAGCACGTCGAGCCGCACGTTGGACGCCGCGTGGCTCACCGCGAGGCCGCGCAGGGTGTCGCGGCTGGTCACGAGCACCGCGCACCCCGGCGAGCCCGGCAGCAGGGGCCGGATCTGCTCGGCGTTGGCCGCGTTGTCCAGCACCAGCAGCACCTGCTGGTCGGTCAGCCGCGACCGGAACATCGCCTCCTGCTCGTCCTGGTCCAGCGGCACCGACTCGGGCGGCACGCCCTGCGCCCGCAGGAACCGCGGCAGCACGTCGACGGCGCTCAGCGGCTGGCCCTGGGCGTACCCGCGCAGGTTCACGTACAGCTGCCCGTCGGGGAAGAAGTGGCGCATCTTGTGCGCGGCGTGCACGGCCAGCGCCGTCTTGCCCACCCCGGGCGGCCCGGCGAGCGTCACCACGGGCACGCCCTGCGCGGTCCTCAGCAGCGCCTCGATCAGCTGCACGGCCTGCCCGCGGCCGACGAAGTCGCCGATGTCGGCGGGCAGCTGCGAGGGCACGACCCGGTCGCGGGCCGCGGTGGCCGCCGCCGGGCGCGGTTCGAGCGCGGGCGAGCCGCTCAGCACCTGCTGGTGCACGCGCCGCAGCTCGTCGCCCGGGTCGATGCCCAGCTGCTCGGCCAGCAGCCCGCTGACCCGGCGGTACGCGCCGAGCGCGTCGGCCTGCCGCCCCGACCGGTACAGGGCCACCATCAGCTGCGCCCACAGCCGCTCGCGCAGCGGGTGCTCGCTGGTCAGCCGGGACAGCTCGGGCACCAGCTCGGCGTGCCGGCCCAGCTCCAGGTCCACCTCGACGCGGCGCTCCTCGACGTGCAGCCGCCGCTCGCCCAGGCGCGGCACCTCGTCGCGGTGCAGCACCTCGGACGGCACGTCGACCAGCGCCGGTCCCCGCCACAGCGCCAGCGCCGCGGTGAAGATCGCCGACGCCGCCTCCAGCCCGCCCGCGGCCCGTTCCCGCTCGCCCTCCTCGACCAGCTGCTCGAACCGCATGACGTCGATCGTGCGTTCGTCGACGTCGATCAGGTACCCGTCCGGGACGGTGCGGATCGGCACGGCGGGTCCCAGCACCTGCCGCAGCCGCATCACGTAGGTCTGGAGGGTGCCGCGCGCCCGGGCGGGTGGTTCGGCGCCCCAGATGTGCTCCGCCAGCTCGTCGACCGAGACACCGGCGCCGGCGCGCATCAGCAGCGAGACCAGCAGGGACCGCTGCCGCCCCGCCCGCACCACCACCTGCTCGCCGTCGACGAGCACCCGGAGCGGCCCGAGGAGGCGGAACTCGACCACTGGGCTCACCGGCGACCTCCCGTCCACGCGCGCGCGGGTTTCCCCGTTGTCCGTTGTACAGCGTAGGAGAGCGTTTGCCCGATCATCCGTCGTCACGTTGGGTCAGCGGGTGTCGACCGCTCGTACGAGAATGCTCATTCACGTGGCCGGATCGTGACCTGCGACGACGTGGAAGGTTGCGGGGACCGGTTAGGGTCCGTGACCACACCGTGAGATCCCGGAATTTCCCTAGGGGTGTTTGATGGTTCATTCCCGAACGGCTCGGCGCCGTTGGACGGCCGCGATCGGCCTGACCGGCGTAGCCGCGCTCGCACTGTCCGCCTGCGCTCAATCCGAGCGGGACGGCGACTCCGGGGCGGGGCAGGTCGGCGGCACGCTCACCTTCGGCGCAGCAGGTGCCCCGAAGTTGTTCGACCCGTTCTACGCCACGGACGGCGAGACGTTCCGCGTCTCCCGCCAGATGTACGAGGGTCTCGTCGGCTTCAAGCCCGGCACGGCCGAGGTCGAGCCGGCCCTGGCGACCAAGTGGGAGTCGTCGACCGACGGCAGGACGTGGACGTTCACACTGAAGGAAGGTGTGAAGTTCCACGACGACACGGACTTCAACGCCGAAGCGGTGTGCTACAACTTCGACCGCTGGTACAACCAGAAGGGCGCCGGCCAGTCCGACGCCGTTTCGCAGTACTGGCTGGACAACTTCGGCGGCTTCGCGGACACCCCCGACAAGCCGTCGCTCTACAAGTCCTGCGCGGCCAAGGACGCGAAGACCGCGGTCATCGAACTGAACGAGGCCACCTCGCAGTTCCCGTCGGTCCTGGGCTTCACGTCGTTCTCGATCTCCAGCCCCGCGGCGCTCAAGCAGTACGACGCGGACAACGTCGTCGCGGCCGGTGACAGCTTCACCTACCCGGCTTACGCGAACGAGCACCCGACCGGGACCGGCCCGTTCAAGTTCTCCAAGTTCGACAAGGCGAACAACGTCGTCGAACTGGTGCGCAACGACGGCTACCACGGTGGGAAGCCGAAGCTCGACAAGGTCGTCTTCCGCATCATCCCGGACGAGACGGCGCGCAAGCAGGCGCTGGAGGCCGGCGACATCGACGGCTACGACCTGCCGAACGCGGCGGACTGGCCGGGCCTGAAGGAGAAGGGCTTCAACGTCGCGGTGCGCCCGGCGTTCAACGTCCTCTACCTGGGCATCAACCAGAAGAACAACCCGAAGCTCCAGGACCTCAAGGTCCGCCAGGCGCTCATGTACGCGATCAACCGCGAGCAGCTCGTCAAGTCGCAGCTGCCCGAGGGCGCGTCCGTCGCCACGCAGTTCATGCCGAACACGGTCGAGGGCTACAACAGCTCGATCACCGAGGTCAAGTACGACCCGGAGAAGGCCAAGTCGCTGCTCGCCGAGGCCGGCGCGTCCGACCTGACGCTGAACTTCTACTGGCCGACCGAGGTCACCCGGCCGTACATGCCGAGCCCGAAGGACCTGCAGGCCGCCATCGCCGGTGACCTGGAGAAGGCCGGCATCAAGCTGAACGTCACCTCGAAGCCGTGGAACGGCGGTTACCTGACCGACGTCGACCAGGGCATCCCGGACCTGTTCATGCTGGGCTGGACCGGTGACAACGGCACCCCGCAGAACTGGATCGGCACGTTCTTCGGCCGCACCGACAACCGCTTCAACACCGGCGCGTCCGCCTGGGGCCAGACCCTCGCCGACGAGCTGGCCGCGGCCAACTCGGAGCCCGACGAGGGCAAGCGCAAGGGCATGTACGAGGACCTGAACAAGAAGATCATGGAGGAGTACCTCCCGGCCGTCCCGGTGTCCCACTCGCCGCCGGCCCTGGTGCTGAAGTCGGACATCAAGGGCCTCGTGCCCAGTCCGCTGACCGACGAGAGGTTCGGCCCGGCCAGCAAGGGCTGAGTCCGCTCAACTCCAGATAGAGACGACGGGGTAGCTCAATGCTCCGCTACACGATCCGACGGCTGATCCAGCTGGTCGGCGTGGTGCTGGTGCTGTCCCTGCTGCTCTTCGCGTGGCTCCGCGCTCTCCCGGGAGGTCCGGTCTCGGCCCTCCTGGGGGAGCGCGCCACGCCCGAGTCGCGGGAAGCCCTCACCAAACAGCTCGGCTTGGACCAGCCGATCCTGGTCCAGTACTTCAAGTTCCTCGGACGCGCGCTGTCGGGCGACTTCGGCGTCTCGACGGGCGTGCAGCCCGGCGATTCGGCGCTCGACATCTTCATCCAGCGCTTCCCCGCCACGATCGAACTGAGCTTCTTCGCCATCGTCATCGCCATCGCCGTCGGTGTCCCGCTGGGGTACATGGCGGCCAAGCGCCGCGGCGGCTGGTTCGACAACTTCAGCGTCGCGGGCTCCCTGCTCGGCGTGGCCGTGCCGGTGTTCTTCCTGGCCTACGTGCTCAAGGACGTGCTGTCCTCGGCGCTGGGCCTGCCCACCGAGGGGCGCCAGGACGCGATCAACGCCACGCGCGTGACCGGGTTCTTCGTCCTCGACGGCGTGATCACCCAGGAGTGGGACGCGGCGCTCAACGCGCTGGAGCACCTGATCCTGCCCGCCGTCGCGCTGGCGACGATCCCGTTCGCGGTGGTCTTCCGGATCACCCGGGCCGCGGTGCTCGACGTGCTCGACGAGGACTTCGTGCGCACCGCCGAGTCCAAGGGCCTCACCTCGCCGGTGATCCGCCGCAGGCACGTGCTGCGCAACGCGATGCTCCCGGTCGTCACCACCATCGGTCTCCAGACCGGTGCGCTGCTGGCGGGCGCGGTGCTCACCGAGAAGGTGTTCTCCTTCGCCGGCGTGGGCCAGGCGCTGGCCATCGGGTTCGAGAGACGCGACTACCCGGTGCTCCTGCTGCTGATCATCATGGCCACGGTCGTGTACGTGGTGGTCAACCTGCTGGTGGACCTCTCGTACGCGCTCATCGACCCGCGGATCAGGACGAGGTAGCCGCGATGGTCACTCCGACCCGCAAGAAAGACCGCATCGACAAGCTGGCCGAGGCCGGCGCCGACGCCGGTGTCAGCCTGGCCGCGAGCGCGTGGCGGACCCTGCGGCGCAGCCCGGTGTTCCTCACCGGCGCCGGGATCATCACCCTGTTCGTGCTGGTGTCGATCCTCTCGCCGTGGCTGGCGCCGCACGACCCGGCCGACCCGATGCTCATCGACCAGGTCGTCAAGGCGCGCAACGCGATCCCGGAGCCCCAGCCCGGTCACCCGCTCGGCGGCGACCTCCAGGGCCGCGACTTCCTGTCGCGGATGCTCGTCGGCTCGCAGCAGACGCTGATCGTGGGCGTGCTGGCCACGATCATCGGCCTGGCGGGCGGGCTTACGCTCGGCACGCTGGCCGGCGCGTTCGGCGGCTGGGTCGACTCCGTGGTCATGCGGATCGTCGACGTCATGCTGTCGCTGCCCAGCCTGCTGCTGGCGTTCAGCATCAGCGCGCTGTTCGCGCGGCCCAACCAGTACACCGTGATCGTGGCGGTGGCGGTGGTGCAGATCCCGGTGTTCGCGCGGCTGCTGCGGGGCTCGATGCTCGCGCAGCGGGGCAGCGACCACGTGCTGGCCGCGACCGCGCTGGGCGTGAAGCCGGGCGCCATCGTGTTCCGGCACATGCTGCCCAACTCGCTCGGACCGGTGATCGTGCAGTCCACGCTGGTGCTGGCCACGGCCATCATCGACGCGGCGGCGCTGTCGTTCCTCGGCCTGGGCAACCCCGACGACCGCATCCCGGAGTGGGGGCAGATGCTCGGCGACGTGCAGAACGTCTTCGACACCCACCCGCAGCTGGCGTTCTGGCCGGCGGGCTGCATCATCGTCGTCGCGCTGGGCTTCACGCTGATGGGCGAGACCCTGCGCGAAGCCCTCGACCCCAAGAGCAGGCGGTGAAGTCGTGCCACTACTGGAAGTCCGTGACCTCACCGTGGTTTTCGAGCGCAAGGGGGAGCAGCCCTTCACCGCCGTCGACCACGTGAGCTTCGACGTGGAGCCCGGCCAGACCGTGGGCCTGGTCGGCGAGTCGGGGTGCGGCAAGTCCGTCACGTCGCTCGCCATCATGGGCCTGCTGCCCAAGCGCGGCGCGCGGGTCAGCGGCACGGTGAACTACGAGGGCGAGAACCTGCTCGCGCTGTCCGACCGCCAGATGCGGGACCGGCGCGGCCGCGACCTGGGCATGGTGTTCCAGGACCCGCTGTCGTCGCTGAACCCGGTGATCCCGATCGGGTTGCAGGTCACCGAGGTGCTGGAGCGGCACCGCGACCTGCCGCGCAAGAAGGCCATGGTCGAGGCGGCCGAGCTGCTGGACAAGGTCGGCATCCCCGACCCGAAGCGGCGGCTCACCGAGTACCCGCACCAGCTCTCCGGCGGGATGCGCCAGCGCGCGCTGATCGCCATCGCGCTGGCCTGCCGCCCGCGCCTGCTCATCGCCGACGAGCCGACCACCGCGCTCGACGTGACGATCCAGGCGCAGATCCTCGCCCTGCTCAAGGAGCTGGTGAACGACCTGGGCACGGCGCTCGTCATGATCACGCACGACCTGGGCGTGGTCGCGGGCCTGTGCGACGAGGTCAACGTGCTCTACGGCGGCCGGGTGGTGGAGAAGGCGCAGCGGCACGAGCTGTTCGCGCAGCCCCGCCACCCGTACACGCACGGCCTGCTGTCGTCGATCCCGCGGCTCGACGCGCCGCGCGGGGAGAGGCTGAACCCGATCCGGGGTTCGGTGGCCGACAACATCCCGTGGACGCACGGGTGCGCGTTCGCGCCCCGCTGCCCGAACAGGCTGGACGTGTGCGTGCAGGTCACGCCCGAGCAGGAGGACATCGGCGGTGGGCGGCTGCTGCGCTGCCACAACCCGGTGAAGCCCGCGCAGGTCGAGGAGGTGCCGGTGTGAGCACGGCCACCCCGCAGTCCCCGGTGGACACCGACACCCTGGTGTCCGTCGAGGGCATCAAGGTGCACTTCCCGATCAAGCGCGGCGTGGTCCTGGACCGCACCGTCGGCCACGTGTACGCGGTCGACGGCGTGGACCTCGCGGTGCGGCGCGGCGAGACGTACGGCCTGGTCGGCGAGTCCGGCTGCGGCAAGTCGACGCTGGGCCGCGCGGTGCTGCGGCTGACCGAGCCCACGGCGGGCCGGGTCGTCTTCGACGGCGCGGACCTGTCCACGCTCAAGGGCGAGGAGCTGCGGCGGATGCGCCGCCGGATGCAGATGGTGTTCCAGGACCCCATGTCGTCCCTGGACCCGCGGCAGTCGGTGGAGTCGATCCTGGTGGAGGGCCTGCGGGCGCACGACCTGGACAAGGGCAAGGAGGCGACCGGCAAGCGCCTGCGCGAGCTGCTGTCGTCGGTGGGCCTGCCGTCCACGTCGCTGCGCAAGTACCCGCACGAGTTCTCCGGCGGCCAGCGGCAGCGCATCGGCATCGCCCGCGCGCTCACCGTGGAGCCCGACCTGATCATCGCCGACGAGCCGGTGTCGGCGCTCGACGTGTCGGTGCAGGCGCAGGTCGTGAACCTGCTGGAGGAGCTCCAGGACCAGCTGGGCCTCACCTACCTGGTGATCGCCCACGACCTGGCCGTGGTGCGGCACATCTCCGACCGGGTGGGCGTGATGTACCTGGGCGGCCTGGTGGAGGAGGCGACCTCGGACGACCTCTACGCCGAGCCGCTGCACCCGTACACCAAGGCCCTGCTGTCGGCGATCCCCGTGCCGGACCCGCTGGTCGAGGACCGCCGCGAGCGCATCCTGCTGACCGGTGACCTGCCGTCGCCGGCGAACCCGCCGACCGGGTGCCGGTTCCACACGCGGTGCCCGTGGAAGCAGGCGACGAAGTGCGACACCGAGCGGCCCGCGCTGCGCGAGGTGCTGCCCGGCCACAAGGTGGCGTGCCACTGGGCCGAGGACATCCGCGCGGGCAGGGTCCGGCCGCACGAGGTCGAGGCCGTGCTGGTCGCGGAGGACGACGGCATCTCGCCGGACATCCCCCTGGTCGGCCCCGCCTCGGTGACCGAGGCGCTCAACCCGTAGCGCGCACCGCACCGGTCGGGGCGCCTCCCCCTGTGGAAGCGCCCCGACCGGTGCCGGGCCCCCTGACCGGCCCCCACCGGTGTCGGGCCCTCGACCGGCCCCCCGACCGGTGTCAGGCCGCCGGGGCCGTCCAGTGCGGTGAGCGGCCGAGCAGGCCCACCAGCCGATCCGTGGCCGGCGCGTCCTCCGGCACGGCGACCGGCATCGCGAACGCGCCCCCGGGCCCCCGCACGTCCGGCGTCGTCGGGTAGTGCCGCGCCATGCGGACCGCGGCCCCGACCAGCTCCTCGTCGAGCGCCGGGTCGAACCCCAGCGCCCGGCCGAGGTCCCAGGCGTGCACCAGGTTGTCCACGAAGTGCGCGGCCACCAGGTCCCTGCCCCGGCGCGTGCCGTAGCCGGGGAACTCGGCCGCGCGGTCGAGGAAGCCCGGTTCCCGGAACGCCCCGGCGGCGGCGGCCGACGCCGCCCGGTACGCGGTGAGCGGGTCGTCGTCCGCGGGTTCCCCCGGCGTGGTGCCGCGCGCGCCCGCCGTGAACTTCAGCGCCATGTCCACCTGGTGGCGCATCAGCTCGCGCACCGTCCAGCCCTCGCACGGCGTCGCCAGGTCGAGCCGCTCCCCGGTGACGCCGGCCCACAGCTCCTCGTTGAGCGCGATCGACGACGCGTGCAGGTCCAGGAGATCCATTCGCCCACCCTTCTAGTTGTACGAACGATCGTACAATTAGTTTGCGGGTGGTCAAGGGGTTAGCGTGGACGGCGTGGCCGGTGCGAAGGTGGACGGACGGGTGGAGCGCGGCGAGCAGACGCGGCGGCTGATCCTGCGGCGGGCCGCGGACGTCGCCTCGGTCGAGGGCCTGGAGGGGCTGTCGATCGGCCGGCTCGCGACCGAGCTGGAGGTCAGCAAGAGCGGCGTGTTCGCGCACTTCGGCTCCAAGGAGGAGCTCCAGCTGGCGACCGTGCGCGCGGCGGTGGCGATCTTCGTGCGCCGGGTCGTGGAGCCCGCCCTGGCCCTGCCGCCCGGGTTCGACCGCCTGGCGCGCCTGCTCGGCGGCTGGCTGGCGTACTCGGAGGAGCGCACGTTCCCCGGCGGGTGCTTCTTCTACGCCGTGCAGGCCGAGTTCGACGCCCGGCCCGGCCGGGTGCGCGACGCCGTCGCCGACTGCGGGGCCCGGTGGTACGACCTCGTGCGCACCGCGATCGCCGACGTGCCGGGCCTGGCCGAGGACGCCGACCAGCTCGCGTTCGAGCTCATCGCGTTCCTGGAGCTGGCCAACGCCCGCTCCGTGCTGCACGACGACCCGCACGCCTACCACCGGGCGCGGGCCGCGGTCGAGGCCCGCCTGGCTCAGGCGGGCGCGATCCCCGCCGGGGGAGCCGGGGCCGACGCGTCCTGAGTGGACGCGTCCCGAGTGGACGCCGGCACGGACACCGCCACCGGCACGGACACCGCCACCGCCGCCGGCACGGACGCCGTCGCGACCGACGCCGCCGCCGCGTCGACCACGCGGCGCTGGGCGGCCCGCACCGCCGCCCCGATCGGCACGCCGATCCCCGCCGCCACGCCGACCGAGACCACCAGCGCCACCAGCGGGTCGCCGAACAGCCGCCCGCCGGAGTAGCCGAGCACCGCCGTCCAGGTGCTCCACAGCACCGCCCCGGCCGCCGCGACCGGCACGAACCGCCGCACGGGCCACCGCAGCGACCCCGCCAGCAGCGCGCCCACCAGCCCACCGCCCGGCACGAACCGCACGGCGACCAGCACGGACCCACCGCGCGAGGCGAGGTGCGACGCCGTCCACGCCACCACGGCCCGCGGTCCCGTCCGGGTGCTGAACCGCGCCAGCGCCCGCATCCCGGCACCGCGCCCGACGGCGAAGTTGACCAGGTCGGACAGCGTGCACCCGAGGGCCGCCACCAGGACCACGCCGGCCAGCGGCAGGTCACCGGACGCGGCCAGCACGCCGCAGCCGATCAGCACGGCCTCGGTCGGCGCGAGCGGCACGACGGCGACCACGAACAGCACCACGAGGGCGGTCATGACCGGGGAACGCGCCGCGCCCCCCGATCATGCCCGCCCGGCGGAGGTCTTCAGGAATCCGTCAGGTGCGGTTCACCAGGACGCACCCCCGGGACGCACCCAAAGGGGGGCGCGTCCCGGTGCGCGGTCTAGCGGTGGGCGCGGTTGATCGCGGACACCAGGGCGCGCAGCGCCGCCGCCACCGTGGAGCTGTCGATGCCCACGCCCCACAGGACGCGGTCGCTCACCGCGCACTCCAGGTACGCCGCGGCGCGGGCGTCGTCACCGGAGGACATCGCGTGCTCGAAGTAGTCCAGCACGCGGATGTCGTAGCCGATGGTGGCCAGCGCGTCGACGAACGCGGCGATCGGGCCGTTGCCGGTGCCGGTGATCTCCTGCGCCTCGCCGTCGACGACGACCATCGCGGTGATCTTCTCGTGGCCGCTGCCGTCGCCGGACACCTTCTGCCGCAGCAGCTTCAGCGGGGCGGTCGGGTCCAGGTACTCCGCGGAGAACGAGTCCCACATGTCCTTCGGGCCGATCTCGCCGCCGTGCGTGTCGGCGACCTCCTGGACCACCCGGGAGAACTCGACCTGGAGGCGGCGCGGCAGGTCCAGGTGGTGCTCGACCTTCATCAGGTACGCGACGCCGCCCTTGCCGGACTGCGAGTTGACCCGGATGACGGCCTCGTAGTTGCGGCCGACGTCCTTCGGGTCGATCGGCAGGTACGGGACCTCCCACGGGAACTCGTCCACGTGCCTGCCCGCGTCCTTGGCCGCGTCCTCCAGGGCCTCGAAGCCCTTCTTGATCGCGTCCTGGTGGGAGCCGGAGAACGCGGTGAACACCAGGTCGCCGCCGTACGGGTGCCGCTCGGCGACGGGCAGCTGGTTGCAGTACTCGACCGTGCGCCGGATCTCGTCGATGTCGGAGAAGTCGACCTGCGGGTCGACGCCCTGGCTGAACATGTTCATGCCCAGCGTCACCAGGCACACGTTGCCGGTGCGCTCGCCGTTGCCGAACAGGCAGCCCTCGATGCGGTCGGCGCCGGCCAGGTAGCCCAGCTCGGCCGCCGCGACGCCCGTGCCGCGGTCGTTGTGCGGGTGCAGCGACAGGATGATCGACTCGCGCCGCGCCAGGTTGCGCGACATCCACTCGATCGAGTCGGCGTAGACGTTGGGCGTGGCCATCTCGACGGTCGCCGGCAGGTTGATGATCAGCGGCTTGTCCGGGGTCGGCGCGATGATCTCGGAGACGGCGTCGCACACCTCCAGCGCGTACGACAGCTCGGTGCCGGTGTACGACTCGGGCGAGTACTCGTAGCGGAAGTCGGTCTCCGGGTACTCGGGCTCCAGCGTCAGCGCGTACCGGGCGGCGTCCGTGGCGATCTTCTTGATGCCCTCGCGGTCCGACCTGAACACCACGCGCCGCTGGAGCACCGACGTCGAGTTGTAGAAGTGGACGATCGCCTTGTGCGCGCCGCGCAGCGACTCGAACGTGCGGGTGATCAGCTCTTCCCGGCACTGCGTCAGCACCTGGATGGTGACGTCCGGCGGGATCGCGCCGTCCTCGATGATCTCGCGGACGAAGTCGAAGTCGGTCTGCGAGGCGGCCGGGAAGCCGACCTCGATCTCCTTGTAGCCCATCCGCACGAGCAGGTCGAACATCTTGCGCTTGCGCGCCGGGGACATCGGGTCGATCAGCGCCTGGTTGCCGTCGCGCAGGTCGACCGCGCACCACAGCGGCGCCTTCTCGACGCGCTTGGTCGGCCACGTGCGGTCGGGCAGGTCCACCACCTCGACGACCTCGTGGAACGGGCGGTAGCGGTGCACCGGCATCGACGTGCCGCGCTGCGGGTTCCAGGCGGGCTGGTCGGCGACGGGGCGGGCCGGGGTGCGGATGCGGCTGGTGCCGGTGACGTACGCGTCAGGGCTGGTGGTCATGATCGGGGATCTCCTGCGGCCGGTGGTGGGAGGACGACCGGCGGCAACGCTCGATCCCGCGACGGGGGGCCGGTCTGATCAGACCCCGTCACGGCGGCGAAGCAGGAGGGCACGTGCCACGCCACCAGGTTAACCGGATTCGGCGGCTCGGAGGAACTGAGCGCCCAGATGGTGGAACTTCACTCGAAGGAGTTTCACTCGATGGTGGTTAGGGCATCTCCATGCCATGTCCAGATGGCGAACCTCAACGACGCGCAGCGGCTCGTACACCGCCGCGCGAGTGATCCGCGGTGTCGGCGCCGTGTTTGCGCTCATCGAGGTCATCTACATCCTGATGCTGCTCATCGGGGTGAACACGGCGAACGCGTTCTACCGCTTCATCCAGCAGCTCGCCGAGCCGCTGGCGCTCTTCTTCCCCGGGCTGTTCCAGACGGGCAACAACAAGCTCGACGTGATCCTCAACTTCGGTCTCGCGGCGGTCTTCTGGGTCGTCGTGGCCGGCCTGCTCGCCCGCCTCGTCGCCCGCTAGGGCACGCGGCTCGCGCGAGCAGCCCCGGACCCCGCCACCCCTCCCCCCTGGTGGCGGGGTCCGGCGCGTCCAGCCCCCGAGAGTCCAACGCTCAGACCCCGAGAGTCCAACGCCCAGGACCCCTGAGTTCTACGTTCCGCATACCGACCGGTCGGCCCGAACGAAGAACTCACCGGACCCGAGGGTTGGACTCTCGGGGCTTGAGCGTTGGACTCTCGGGGCTTGAGCGTTGGACTCTCGCGGGTCAGGTGGGGAAGGCGGGGGTGCCCCACTGGTCGGTGAAGGCCGTTTCGGACAGCGGTTTGCGCACGCGCGGGCGGCGTTCGCGGGCGGCGAGGTCCTCGGGCAGGTCGTCGGCGGAGCCGAGCCGGCCCACCGCGACGACCACGACCGGCCGCACGTCCTGCGGCACCCCGAAGGACTCGCGCACCGCCTCCGGCGAGAACCCGCCCACCTGGTGCGCGACCAGCCCCAGCTCCACCGCCTGGAGCACGAGGTTCTGCACGGCCAGCCCCAGCCCGAACTCGGTGTTCGGCACCGGCCCCCGGTCGTCGACCGTCGCCACCGCCCCCACCAGCAGCACCGACGCGCGTCCCGCCCACGTCCGGTTGCCCGGCCGCAGGGACGCGAAGATTCGCTCGAACGTGTCATCACCCCGGTACCCGACGAGGAACCGCGCGGGCTGGGTGTTGCCGTGCGAGGCCGCCCACCGGGCCGCCTCCAGGAGCGTCCGGACGACCGGTGGCCCCACGACGGCGTCGGGGTCGAAGGCGCGCGGGCTCCAGCGCCGCGAGATCAGCGGGTTGATTTCCACCGGGTCCCCCTCAGATCGCGTACTGCCAGGCCGTGATGGCGTAGGCGCCGAACCACGCGCTGAACACCGCCGCGCCGACCAGCACGGCCACCGCGGTCGACGTGCGCCGCCGCGCCAGCGCCACCGCGACCGGCACGAGCAGCGTGAACGCGGGCAGCAGCAGCCGCGCCTTGGAGTTCATCAGCCCGTTCGACCCGAGGTCCATGGCCAGCACGCCGATGCCGTACACCGACAGCGGCCACTCCAGCCCGCGCCGGAAGCCCAGCACGACCAGGGCCAGCGCCACCACCAGCAGCCACACCGTCGCCAGCTCCAGCACCGACCGCGGCTCGCCCAGGATGAGCAGCGCGAACTTCCACGTGGCCGCGCCGCCGTCGAACCGCGAGTCCCAGCCGGCCTGCTGCACGGCGAACCAGCCGTCCCAGCGGCCCGTGCGCACCGCGACGTACCCGAGGTAGCCGAGCAGCCCGAGCGGCGCGACGAGCCCGCCCGCCCACGGCCGCCAGCCGTCCCGCCGCCGCCACACCGCCACCGCCGCCGCCGCGCACACCGCGAGCACCAGCGCCGCCGCCGTCGGCCGCACCAGGCCCGCGCCCGCGCAGCACGGCCCGGCGAGCAGCCACCGCCCCTCCACGACCCCGACCAGCGACCACGCGGCCAGCGCGCAGAACGTCGCCTCGGAGTACGTCATGGACAGCACCACCGCCATCGGCGACGCCGCGAACAGCACCACCAGCACCAGCCCGGCCCGCCGCGACCCGCCCAGCACCCGCCGGCCCAGCCGCGCCAGCCCGTAGGCGCAGAACACGCCGCTGACCAGGCTCACCGCGAACGCCGCGCCCACCGGTTCGACGCCCGGCAGCCCCGCCACCCACCGCACCAGCGCCGGGTAGCCGGGGAAGAACGCGAGCGGCGTCTCCGGCGAGCGCCGCCCGAAGGCGTCCACCAGCCACGGCGGCACGTCGGCGTACCCGCCCTCGGCGATGCCCAGGAACCACTGGCCGTCCCACGAGGTGAGAGCCTTCGTGACGCCCTTGTCCCAGCGGGCGGCCATCAGCTGCAGCGCCAGCAGGCCCAGCTCCCTGACCAGCAGGAACAGCACGGCGGGGGCGAGCGCGACGGTCACCCGGTGTCTGGCCGCGCGGGCCAACCGGTCCCGCGCCGACGGCGCGTCCTCGGGCTCCACGCGAACGGCCTCCAGGCTTGGCACGACCCCGAGGGTAGTGGGCGTCACGGCGGCCCCGTCCCACTCCTCGGGCCAGGTAGTCTCCCCGTGAGCTGGGCTTGAAGCACCTGGAGGGAGTGGGTCTGTGGCGCTCGTCGTCCAGAAGTACGGCGGTTCCTCGGTCGGGAGCGCCGAGCGGATCAAACGCGTGGCCGAGCGCATCGTCGCGACCCGCAAGGCGGGCAACGACGTCGTCGTCGCGGTCTCCGCGATGGGCGACACGACCGACGAGCTGCTCGACCTGGCGCGCCAGGTGTCCCCGGTGCCGCCCGCCCGCGAGATGGACATGCTGCTCACGTCCGGTGAGCGCATCTCCATGTCGCTGCTGGCGATGGCGATCAGCTCGCTGGGGGCCGAGGCCCGCTCCTACACCGGCTCGCAGGCCGGCGTGATCACGACCTCCGTGCACGGCAAGGCGCGCATCATCGACGTGACGCCGAGCCGCATCCAGGACGCGCTCGCCGAGGGGGCCATCGCGATCGTCGCGGGCTTCCAGGGCGTGTCCCAGGGCAGCAACGAGATCACCACGCTCGGCCGCGGCGGCACCGACACCACCGCGGTGGCGCTGGCCGCCGCCCTGAAGGCCGACGTCTGCGAGATCTACACCGACGTGGACGGCGTGTTCAGCGCCGACCCGCGCATCGTGCCGAACGCCAAGCGGCTGGAGACCATCTCCTACGAGGAGATGCTCGAGATGGCGGCCAGCGGGGCCAAGGTGCTCATGCTGCGCTGCGTCGAGTACGCCCGCCGGTACGGCGTCCCGGTGCACGTCCGATCCTCGTTCAGCAACAAGCCCGGGACCATCGTGTCCGGGTCAGTGGAGGACCTTCCCGTGGAACAGGCGATGATCACCGGCGTCGCGCACGACCGGTCCGAGGCCAAGGTCACCGTGACCGCGGTGCCCGACCTGCCCGGCATGGCGGCGCGCATCTTCCGCGTCGTGGCCGAGGCGGAGCTGGACATCGACATGGTCGTGCAGAACGTGTCGCAGGCCGTGTCCGGCCGCACCGACGTGACGTTCACCCTGCCGAAGGACGACGGCCCGCGCGCCGTGGCCGCGTTGGAGAAGTCGCGCGAGGAGATCGGCTTCGACCAGGTGCTCTACGACGAGCACGTGGGCAAGGTCTCGCTGGTCGGCGCGGGCATGCGCTCGCACCCCGGCGTGACCGCGCAGTTCTGCGAGGCCCTGGCGTCCGCCGGGGTCAACATCGAGATCATCTCCACCTCGGAGATCCGGATCTCGGTCATCTGCCGCGACACCCAGCTCGACGAGGCCGTGCGCGCGCTGCACGACGCGTTCGACCTGGGCGGCGACGAGGAGGCCGTGGTGTACGCGGGGAGCGGGCGATGAGCGGGCCGGTGCTCGCCCTGGTGGGGGCGACCGGTGCCGTCGGCACCGTCATGATCGACATCATCAACCGGCGCGAGTCGGTGCCGTGGGGCGAGGTGCGGCTCATCGCGTCGGCGCGCTCGGCGGGCAAGAAGATCACCGTGCGCGGCGAGGAGCTGACGGTGGTCGAGCTGACGCCCGAGGCGTTCGACGGCGTGGACGTCGCGATGTTCGACGTGCCGGACGAGGTCTCGGCCGAGTGGGCGCCCGTCGCGGCGTCGCGCGGCGCGGTCGCCGTGGACAACTCGGGCGCGTTCCGGATGGACCCCGAGGTGCCGCTGGTGGTGCCCGAGGTCAACGCGGACGCGACCGCGACGCGGCCCAAGGGCATCATCGCGAACCCGAACTGCACGACGCTGTCGATGATGGCGGCGCTGGGCGCGCTGCACCGCGAGTTCGGGCTGCGCGAGCTGGTCGTGGCGTCCTACCAGGCCGCCTCGGGCGGCGGGCAGGTCGCGATCGACCGCCTCTACGCCGAGGTCGGGGCGTTGGCGGGCAAGCAGGTCGGCGTCCGCGCGGGCGACGTGCGGGAGGCGCTGGAGGCCGCGGGCCTGCCGGTGTCCGACTCGCCGTTCCCGGCGCCGCTGGCGCTGAACGTGGTGCCGTGGGCCGGTTCCCTCAAGGACGACGGGTGGACCAGCGAGGAGCTGAAGGTCCGCAACGAGTCCCGCAAGATCCTGGGCATCCCGGACCTGAAGGTGTCGGCGACCTGCGTGCGCGTGCCTGTCGTGACCACGCACTCGCTGGCCGTGCACGCGACGTTCGAGCGCGAGGTGACGGTGGCCCGGGCGCACGCGATCCTGGCCGCGCAGCCGACCATCGTGCTGGTGGACGACCCGGCGGCGAAGGAGTTCCCGACGCCGGCGGACGTCGTCGGCGAGGACCCGACCTACGTGGGCCGCGTGCGGCAGGCGCTGGACTTCCCGAACACGCTGGACTTCTTCGTGTGCGGCGACAACCTGCGCAAGGGCGCGGCCCTGAACACCTACGAGATCGCCGAGGAACTGGTCGCCCGCCTGTAGTCGCGCCCGTGGTCGCGCTGCGCGGGGTCCGTCCGCTGTAGGTTCGCCTCATGGCGGACGTAGTGCTCGCGATCGACCTCGGCACGACCTCGACCAAGGTCATCGCGGTGGACCGGAACGCGGGCGTGGTGGCATCGGCGGAGCACGGCTACCCGATGCGCACCACGCCCTCCGGCGAGGCCACCCACGACCCGGACGAGGTCCTGACGGCCGCGTTGACCGGGTTGCGCGAGGTCGCGACCTCGGGTCACCGGGTGCGGGCGATCTCGCTGACCGGGGCCATGCACACGCTGCTCGGCCTGGACGCGTCCGGCCGCCCGGTGACGCCGTCGCTGTCGTGGGCGGACAACCGGGCCGTGGCGCAGACCGCCGAGCTGCGCGGCACGGGTCGCGGCACGGCGCTGCACCGCGCCACCGGCACCCCGGTCCACACCATGTCGCCGCTGGTGAAGCTCGCGTGGTTCGCCGAGCAGGGCACGACCGCGGACCGCTGGTGCGGCCTGAAGGACTACGTCGCGCTCAAGCTCACCGGCGTGTTCGCCACCGAGCACTCGTCGGGGTCGGCGACCGGCCTGATGGACCTGGCCACGAGGTCCTGGCACGCCGACGCGCTCGCGTTCGCCCGGGTGACGGCGGAGCAGCTGCCCGAGCTGCACGCCCCGACCGACTCGGTGCCGCTGACGTTCGCCGTGCCCGGCGTCGACCCCGGCACGCCGGTGGTGCTGGGCGGCGGCGACGGCCCGATGGCGAACCTCGGCGTGGGGGCGGTCGTGCCGGGCGTGGCGGCGGTGTCCCTGGGCACGAGCGGCGCGCTGCGCGTGGTCCGCTCCGGGCCCGCCGTGGACGAGCTGGGCCGCGTGTTCTGCTACGCGATCGCCGACGACCTGTGGGTGCTGGGCGGCGCGGTGAGCAACGGCGGCGTGGCCGCCCAGTGGGCCGCGGACGCGTTCAAGGCCGACCTGCCCACCCTGCTCGCCGAGGCCGCCGCCGTCCCGCCGGGCGCGAACGGCGTCACCGCCCTGCCCTACCTGCTCGGCGAGCGCGCGCCCTGGTGGGACCCCGACGCGACCTCGGCGGTCATCGGCCTGCGCCGCGAGCACGGCCGCGCCGAGATCACCCGGGCCCTGGTCGAGGGCGTGGCGCAGCAGCTCGCCCTGGTCCTCGACGCGGTGCGCTCGGTGGCGGACGTGCACGCGGTCCGGGTGACCGGCGGCGCGTTCCGCAGCGACCTGTGGGCGACCGTGCTGGCGTCCGCGCTCGGCCTGGAGCTGGAGCTGGCGGACGACAGCGAGGGCTCCGGCGTGGGCGCGGCCCTGGTGGCGTGGCGGGCGCTGGGCGAGTTCCCGGACCTCACCGTCGCCGCGGAGCTGATCAAGCCGGTGAGGACGATCCGACCGGACCCGGCCGCGGTCCGCCACTACGCCGCGGCCCGCCCCGGCGTCGAACGCCTCTACCGCGCGTTGGCCGAACTGTAGGCCGCGGCGCGCGTCCGGCGGTCCAGCAGGATCGTGAGCAGCGCGATCGCCACCGCGCCCAGGCCGGCCGTCGCGAAGCCCCAGGCGGGGGAGCCGTGGTCGATCACGAAACCGGTGACGGGCTGGCCGAGCGCGACGCCCAGGGTGAACGCCGAGCCCTGCAACCCCATCGCCTCGCCGCGCGCCGACGCGGGGGCGTTGGTGGTGATCGCCTCGCCGGTCGCGGTGATGGTGGGGGCGCACAGGAAGTTCGTCGGCACCAGGGCCAGGGCCAGCCACCACGGCGAGCCGGCGACCAGGCCGATCGGCACCGCCAGCACGCCCATGCCGCCCATCAGCGCCCACAGCGGCGGCACGCGGTCCAGGCCGCCGTAGACGAAACCGCCGAGCAGGGACGCCACGCACATGACGGCGACCATCGCGCCCGTCCACGCGGTCAGGTCGAGCTCGCGCATCGACGCCACCAGCGACACCTCGACGCCGGACAGCACGAACGTGGCACCGCCCGCGCTGACCAGCACGCCGACCATGCGGCCGTCGAGCCACTCCCGGCGCGGCACCCGGACGGTGTCCTCGGACTCGTGCCGCACGGGCGGGTCGACCCACCACAGGACCGCGCCGACGAGCACCATCGCCGCGCCGATCACCCACATCGCGGTGCGGCTGCCGCTCTGCGTCACCAGGGCGACGCCCAGCGCCGGGCCGGCCATGAACGAGACCTCGACGGCCATCGAGTCCATGGCGAGCGCGGTGCGCCGGGAGGAGTCGGGCACGAGGGCGGTGAGGACCTGGCGGCCCAGCGACATCACCGGCATCACCATGAGGCCGGCGAAGAAGCAGGTGACGAGCAGCACGTGGTAGGGCAGCAGGGGCGCGACGAACCAGAAGACGCCCTCGGAGACCATCGAGACGGCGAGCATGGCGCGCAGCCCGCGCCCGTCGACCAGCCGTCCCATCAGCGGCGAGCCGATCGCGATGCCGACCGTGGACAGGGCCCCGACCAGGCCCGCCTCGCCGTAGCCCCGTTCCAGGCCGAGCAGCACGTGCATCGTGACGGTCATGCCCGCGGCCGTCGCCGGCACCCGCGCCAGCAGCATGAGCAGCATGAGACCGGGCACGCGCGGCGTGCGCAGGACGGCGAGGTAGTTAGCGACGTTCACGAGTTCATCTTCACCCGTCCGCGCAAGAGCTTTAACCATTCGCTTTCTTGACCGGTTCAAGAAAGGTTGCTTGACTGGGTCGGCCATGACCCCAGGACCTCGCGAGCTGCTCAAGGACGCCGGGCTGCGCGTCACCGCGCCCCGGATCGCGGTGCTCGAATGGCTCGCCGAGCACCCGCACGCCACGGCCGACCAGGTCGCCGAGGCCGTGCGGGCGAAGTTGGGGTCCGTGTCCACGCAGGGCGTCTACGACGTGCTGAACACGTGCTCCCGGACCGGGCTGCTCCGCCGCATCGAGCCCGCCGGCCACCCGGCGCGCTTCGAGACGCGGATCGGCGACAACCACCACCACCTCGTGTGCCGGGCGTGCGGCAGGACCGAGGACGTCGACTGCGTCCACGGCGCCGCGCCCTGCCTGGAGCCGTCGGACGCCGCCGGTTTCGCCGTGGACGAGGCGGAAGTCCTGTTCTGGGGCCACTGCCCCGCGTGCCGGGGCGCCGACCTCCCTTGAACCGCACCTCCGGGCCCCCGCACCCGAAGACCGACTGCCGCACCACCACCGAAGGAGCTGGAAGCGTGACCGAAGCGCGTCACACCACCACCAACGCGGGCACCCCGGTCGCGAGCGACGACCACTCGCTCACGCTCGGCGCGAACGGCCCGATCCTGCTCCAGGACCACTACCTGATCGAGAAGAACGCCCAGTTCAACCGCGAACGGGTGCCCGAGCGGGTCGTGCACGCGAAGGGCGGCGGCGCGTTCGGCCACTTCGAGACCACCCGGGACGTCAGCCGCTTCACGAAGGCGGCGCTGTTCCAGCCGGGTGTGCGGACCGAGGCGCTGCTGCGCTTCTCGACCGTCGCCGGCGAGCTGGGCTCGCCCGACACCTGGCGCGACCCGCGCGGGTTCGCGCTGAAGTTCTACACGTCGCAGGGCAACTACGACCTCGTCGGCAACAACACGCCGGTGTTCTTCCTGCGCGACCCGATCAAGTTCCCCGACTTCATCCGGTCCCAGAAGCGCCGCGCCGACACCGGCCGCCGCGACCACGACATGCAGTGGGACTTCTGGACGCTCCAGCCGCAGACCGCGCACCAGGTGACGTGGCTGATGGGCGACCGGGGCATCCCGAGGACGTGGCGCCACCAGAACGGCTACGGCTCGCACACCTACCTGTGGGAGAACGCGGCCGGCGAGCGGTTCTGGGTCAAGTACCACTTCAAGACCGACCAGGGCGTCGAGTGCCTGACGTCGGAGGAGGCCGCGCGGATCGCCGGCGAGGACGCCGACGCGCACCGCGCCGACCTGTGGCACGCCGTCGAGCGGGGCGAGTTCCCGTCGTGGACGCTGCACGTGCAGGTCATGCCGTACGCGGACGCCGCGGACTACCGCTTCAACCCGTTCGACCTGACCAAGGTGTGGCCGCACGGCGACTACCCGCTGGTCGAGGTCGGCAAGCTGGTCCTGGACCGCAACCCGGCGGACTACTTCGCCGAGATCGAGCAGGCGGCGTTCGAGCCCGGCAACCTGGTGCCCGGCATCGGCACGTCCCCGGACAAGATGCTGATCGGCCGCCTGTTCGCCTACCCGGACGCGCACCGGTACCGCATCGGCGCGAACTACGCGCAGCTGCCGGTGAACCGGCCGAAGTCGCCGGTGAACTCGTACGCCAAGGACGGCGCGATGCGGTACGGCAACGCGAGCGACCCGGTGTACGCGCCCAACTCCTACGGCGGCCCGCACGCCGACGCGGTGGTCGCGGGGGAGACCCTCTCGGCCTACGGCGTCGAGGACGAGGTCGTGCGCTCCGCCTACAAGCTGCACGCCGAGGACGACGACTTCGGCCAGGCGGGCACGCTGGTCCGCGAGGTCTTCGACGACGCCCAGCGCGAGCGCCTGGTGCGGAACGTCGTCGCGCACGCGGGCAACGGCGTGTCGGCCCCGGTGCTGGAGCGCGTGTTCGAGTACTGGCGCGCCGTCGACAAGGAGACCGGCGACCGGATCGCCGCCGCCTTCCGCGGGTAGCGCGCCGGGTCCACGCCCGAAGACCGCGCCCGAAGACCAGGAGGGCCGCCCGGATCAGCGCCGGGCGGCCCTCCCGCCCGTTCCGCACCGCCGGACCCGTCGGCGCACCGACCCGGGTGCGCCGGGCTAGGCGGTCTCGGCGATGTCCTGCCGCGAGTTGGCCAGGGCCAGCCCGGTGCGCAGCGCCCCGACCGCCTCGGCCACCGCCTCCCGGAACACGCCGCCCACGCCGAGGATGTTCGCGTACCCGTGGAACAGGCCCGGGTGGCGGCGCAGCACCACCGGCACGCCCTGCTCGGCCAGCTTCTCGGCGAACGCCTCGCCCTCGTCGCGCAGCGGGTCGAACCCGGCCGTGGCCAGGTACGTCGGCGGCAGGCCGCTCAGGTCCTCGGCCAGCAGCACGGACAGCCGCGGGTCGCTGTGCACGTCGCGGGACGGCGCGTAGTGGTCGAGGAACCAGTCCATCTTCTCGTCGGTCAGGAAGAACCCGTTGCCGAACAGCTCCCGCGACCGCCGCCGCACCGAGGCGTCCACCGCCGGGTAGAACAGCAGCAGGAACACCGGCTTCACCGCGCCCGCGTGCAGGGCGGTCACCGCGGCGAGGTTGCCGCCCGCGCTGTCGCCGCCCAGGGCGATCCGGTCGCGGTCGGCGTTCAGCTCGTCCGCGTGCGCCACCGCCCACTCGAACGCGGTCCGCGCGTCGTCCGCGGCGGCCGGGAACGGGTGCTCGGGCGCCAGCCGGTAGTCGGCGGACAGCACCCGCACGCCCGCCTCGACCGCGAGGAAGCGGCACAGGTTGTCGTGGCTGTCCAGGTCGCCGGACACCCACCCGCCACCGTGGTAGAAGACCAGCAGCGGCGAGCCGGGCGCGAGCGAGGTCGGTTCGTAGGAGCGGCCGGGGACGCCGTCGAGGTCGAGCGACCGCACCGCCACGCCGCCGATGACCGGCCCGCACACGAGCTGGTTGCTGCGGGACAGCGCGAGGCGGTTCGCGGCCGGCGTGGTCGTCTGCCAGTCCTCGCCGCTGAGCTGCTGGAGCTTGAGCAGCAGCTGCGCCTCGGGGTGCAGCTCCTGGCCGTCCAGGGTGATGGGGCGCCCGGCGATCAGCCTGCGCAGCGGCGCGGGCAGGCCGAACGCGAAGCGCAGGGCGCCGGCGAGGACACCGGGTGGGATCGACTCCGCGAGCTTCGACATGCGACGCACGTTACTCGTGGGTAAGCACCGAAGCGAGGAATGGACCTCCAGCTAGGTCGAGGTGGCAGGATCGGGACCATGACGGTCACCGTGGTGGGCATCGGCGGGTCGCTCCGCCCCAACTCGCAGTCCGAGCGCGCCATGCGCATCGCGTTGGGCGGTGCCGCGGACGCGGGCGCCAAGGTGATCGAGGTCGCGGGCCCCGAGCTGGTGCTGCCGTTCTACGACCCGTCCATCCACGACCGCCCGGACAACGCCCGCCGGCTCGTGGAGGCCCTGCGCCGGGCCGATGGTGTGGTCCTCGTCTCACCCGGCTACCACGGCACGGTGTCCGGCCTGGTCAAGAACGCCCTGGACTACGTCGAGGACCTGCGCGACGACGAGCGCCCCTACCTCGACGGCCGGGCGGTCGGCTGCGTGGCCGCGGCCCACGGCTGGCAGGCGTCGGTCACCACGCTCACCGCGCTGCGGTCCATCGTGCACGCCCTGCGCGGCTGGCCCACGCCCCTCGGCGCCGCGGTGAACTCCCGCGAGGTCGAGTTCGACCTCGAAGGCGGCTGCTCCGTGCCCTCGGTCGGGGAGCAGCTCCGCACGATCGGGCGACAGGTGGCGGAATTCGCCGTGTCGAAGGCCGGGTAGCGGGTACCTCTCGAAAGGGCGTGAGCTGCCCCACGACCGGGTGTGGATCAGCCCGACCGGGCGTTGGACTGATCGACAAGCCACCACCGGCTCGAGGGAGAGCGTGACGATGAAGGTGCTCTACACGGCGCAAGCCACCGCGGTCGGCGACGGGCGCAACGGCGAGGTCCGGTCCTCCGACGGCGTGATCGACGAGCAGCTCGCCACCCCCACCGAGCTGGGCGGTCCCGGCGGCGACAAGACCAACCCCGAGCAGCTGTTCGCCGCCGGGTACGCGGCGTGCTTCCACAGCGCGCTCAAGGTCGCCGCGCGCCAGGCCAAGGTGACGACCGGTGAGACCACCGTCGACGCCAAGGTCGGCATCGGCCCGAACGACGCGGGCGGGTTCCAGCTGGCCGTGGAGCTGGCCGTGCACATCCCGGGGGTGGAGCAGGCCGTCGCCGACCGGCTGGTCGACGCAGCGCACCAGATCTGCCCCTACTCCAACGCCACCCGCGGCAACATCGAGGTGGCCCTCACCGCCACCGTGTGAAGGAGGACTCAGCCACATGAGCAAGAGCCCGATCACCAGCCCGCTGTCCGACGCCGACAAGGCAGCCGTGGGGGCGGTCCTGCAAGCCACCCTGGTCGACCTGATCGACCTGTCGCTGGTGGCCAAGCAGGCCCACTGGAACGTGGTCGGCAAGAACTTCCGCAGCGTCCACCTCCAGCTCGACGAGCTGGTCACGACCGCGCGGACGTACACCGACGAGGTGGCCGAGCGGGCCGCGGCGCTGGGCATCTCGCCCAACGGCAAGGCCAGGACCGTCGCCGAGGGGTCGGGTGTCCCGGAGTTCCCGGACAACTGGCTCAAGGAGGCCGACGTCGTCGAGGCCGTCGTGACGGCCCTCGGCAAGCTGATCGAGCGGCTGCGCGGCCGGATCGACGAGGTCGACAAGCCCGACCTCGTCACCCAGGACCTGCTCATCGAGGTCACCAGGAACCTGGAGCAGGCCCACTGGATGTGGCAGGCCCAGCAGGCGTGACGCCCTGACGAACCCGGCCGGGGCCCTCCCACCCGGAGGGCCCCGGCCGCGTCCTCAGAGCACCCGCCGCACGAACGCGACCTCCGCCGCCGTCTGCCGGATCGTCTCCGCGACCACCAGCGACCCGTGCCCGGCGTCGTACCGGTACACCTCGTAGGCCGCGCCCCGCTCGGCCAGCCGGTCCAGGTAGTTGTCGATCTGCCGGATCGGGCAGCGCGGGTCGTTCTCGCCCGCCAGCACCAGCACCGGCGCGCGCACCGCGTCCACGTAGGTCAGCGGCGAGCACTCGCGGTACCGCTCCGGCAGCTCCTCCGGCGACCCGCCGAACAGGGCCCGGTCGAACGCCCGCAGCGGCTCCATCTCGTCCTCGTAGGCGGCCAGGTAGTCGGCCACCGGCACGCCCGCGACACCCGCCGCCCACCGCTCCGGCTGCGTGCCCAGCGCCAGCAGCGTCAGGTACCCGCCCCACGACGCGCCGTTGACCACGCACCTCGCCGGGTCGGCGAACCCGGTCGACACGGCCCAGTCGTGCACCGCGGCCACGTCCTCCAGCTCGGTCAGCCCCGGCCGGCCCTCGATCGCGTCGCGCCACTTCGAGCCGTACCCGGTGGAGCCCCGGTAGTTCACGTGCACCACGGCGTACCCGGCGTCCAGCCACACCGCCCGGTAGGCGGAGAACCGGTCCTCGTCGGCCGAGTGCGGCCCGCCGTGCAGGTGGAACACGGTCGGCAGCGGGCCGTCCGGCGCGCCCTCCGGCCGCGCGACCAGGGCGTGCACGTCCCCGACGAACACGTCGGTCAGGTCCACCGAGGCCGGCGCCGCGTGACCGGGCGGGGTGAGCAGCACGCGCTCGTCGCCGTCCGCCGCCAGCACCCGCACCACGCCCGGCCGCCCGGCCGAGGACCACGAGTACTCCACCGAGCCGTCGGGCCGCACGTGCGCGCCGCCGACCGTGCCGTGCGGGGTGTCCAGCGCGGTCAGCGCCCCCGTCGCCAGGTCGTAGCGGTGCAGCGTGTTGCGCGCCCGGAAGGTGTGCACGACCAGCAGCGCCGACGCGTCCGGGTACCAGTCGGCGCTGATCTCGCCGGGCAGGTCGACCACGACCTCGGTCTCCTCGCCGGTGGCGACGTCCCAGATCAGCAGCTCGTCCTTGCCGCGCCGCTCGTGCCCGACGAGCAGCCGGTTGTCGCCGCGCACCGGGCTGAACGCGATGGCGTCCAGGCCCTTGCCCGGACCGTCCCACTTCTCGGCGACCTTCTCACCCGTCGGGGTGATCACGCGGAGCGCGGCGTGCCGGTTGTCGCCGTGCTCGGAGTGCGCGAGCGCCAGCAGCGTCTCGTCCTTGGACAGCGCGGTCACCCCGCCGTCGTTCTCGTGCGCGTAGACGACCTCGGCGGGCGCGCCGCCGCGCGAGACGTACACGGTGGTGCCGTCGTCGGTGGACGTGCCGACCGCGACGACCTCGTGCCCGATCTCCAGCCCGGCCGGGTACCCGGCGTGCACGCCCTCCACGGCGGGCTTCACGTCGCCGGCCGCCGCGAACGGCTCGCGCACCCACGTGCCGAACTCGTCGCCGTCGGTGTCGTCGAACCACCAGATCGACTCGCCGTCGGGGCTGAGCGCGCCGTGCGAGGTGCCGTTGGGCCGGTCGGTGACCTTGCGGTGGGTGCCGGTGGCCCGGTCCCAGGCGTAGATCTCCCACACGCCACTGGAGTTCGACAGGTACAGGTTGCGGTCCGGCGCGTCCTCCGCCCAGCTGGGCAGGCTCACGCGCGCCGCGGTGAAGCGGGCGCGCCAGCGGGCCTCGGCCTCGGCGTCGGGGAACAGCGGGTCGGGCACGGCGGCGGTCGGGTGCGTCGTCACACCCCCGATCCTGCCGGCTTGCGCGCGGTGACCAGGTAGTAGTCGAGCAGGCCGCGCCGGGCCACCCGGTGGTAGGCGCGGTCCCAGTGGTCCGGGCGGGGGCCGAGTTCGAGCCAGCGGTCCAGGCCGCGCCACACGTGCTCGCCGATGGAGGTCGCCGCCACGTCGGCGAACCCGGCGGCGCGCAGGTGGTCGAGCACCTCGCCCACCGGGTGCGCCAGGTCCAGGCCCCGGGCGAACGACTCGACCGCGGTGAGCAGCTCCGGCGCGGCGGCGGCGTCGGTGGCGAAGAACGTGGTCAGCGCGAACCGGCCGCCGTCGCCGAGCACCCGCGCGCCCTCCCGGGCGAACCCGGCGACGTCCTCGAAGTGCTGCGCGGCCTCCACCGACAGCAGGGCGTCGAACGCGCCGTCGTCGAACGGCATGTCGTGGGCCGCGCCCTGCGCGAACGCCACGCGCGGGTCGTCGTTGGCCGCGGTGGCGCGCGCGACCTGCTCCGGCACCAGGTCCAGGCCGCGGACCAGGGCGGGGTCGTGGCGCAGCGCCCGCCGGGTGCCCACGCCGTGCCCGCAGCCGACCTCGACGAGCCGGTCGCCCGGTCGGGGCGCCAGCGCGTCGAGGACCACGTCGTAGAGGGCCTCCTGGGTGGCGACGCGCTGCTCGACGGTGATCGGGCCGGTCAGGTCGACGTCGCGCCAGTAGCCGAAGTTGATGAAGCCGCCGGCGAAGACGGGCAGCGCGGCCAGGTCCTTCGTGCCGTACATGTGCCGCCGCAGCGCCGTGCGCTCCTCGATGCCCGATCTGCCGTCGTCCGCCATGCCGTGATGATGCCCGCCCGGACCCGCGTTCACGCAGGGTGACGCGGCTGCCGGTGGCGGGCGCGACGGAGGGTGATCAGCGGTGGTCCAGCTCCTCGTCGAGGATGCGGTCCACCGCGTGCGACGCCCGGACCAGCGCGAGGGCCACGAGCCCGGCGAGCGCGGCCACGACGCCCGCGACCACGCCCCAGACCGGTGTGCCGAGGAGTGCGACGAGCCCGGCCGACCCGAGCGCGACCAGTGGCAGGACGACGAGGGGGAGGAGGTTCTCGGAGGCCGGGCGTGCGGTGGAGGTGGTGCTCAAGGTGCTTCTCCCTGCTGGCGGTGCCCTCGGTGCTGAACGGTGGATCTCCGGTGCGGGTGCGTTGACTCGTCGTCGCATCGATCTTGCTGCTCGTTACGCACCGTAAGTTGAATCTGCAACCTCCACTCGAATGGGCTAACAGAACGTGACAACCCTTCGACTGTGCGGCCGAACGGTCGGTTTTGACAACAGCGAGGAGTGACGAGTAACGCCAACGTTCGTATGAACGAATCACCTGGCAAGACGAGTGCGGCACAGGGGAGGTCAGACCGATGATCGACAACACGGTTCGGCAGGGCGGTCGCGTCGGGTGCACGGACGCCCTCGGTCGTCGGCGCACCCTGGAGGTCACCCTCACCGAGGAGGGCAACGTGTGCATCCACACGCCGCCCGGCGAGTCCGCCAAGCTCGACTGGAACCAGGTGGGCGAACTGCTCCGCCGCCTCGCCGAGCTCCGCCCGCACGTCCGCTAGCGACCCGCGGCGGCGGTGGCCCCGGGCGAGCGCCCGAACCACCGCCGCCGCCGGCGGCCCGAGCCACCCCGAGTCACCTCTCCGGCGCCACCCCCCGCTTGCCCCCAGGCCCGCCGCGCAGGCACGTCCGCGCCGCCGGTCGGGCGCGGACGTTCCGCCCTCGCACCCTCCGCGCCGCCGCCGCGCCTCCCGCGCCGCCGCCGCGCCCTCGCCTTCCCCCGTTGTGCCTGGTCAGCCGTACTGCGTCACTCGAACGAGGAAATCTGTGCCGACGGGGGTAGACATTCCATGATCCGTGTGCGTAGTATCTTCCTTGTCACGAGAGAGAAGGTCTCATCGGCACGGGAGATGACGAACTACCCGTGAGTTGGGAGCAAGACGGCCTCACAGGCCGGGGCGGGAACAGCACGTTGCCTCGGCGCGAGGTCAAGGGCCTTCGACGGCCGGAGTTGGGCAAGACAGCAGTGGGCAAGACAAAGCAGTACGCAAGGCAGTAGACAAGGCAATACGCAAGACAAGTAAGGCAGTAGGCAAGACAGGCAGTCGCAAGACACGCAAGGCAGTACGCAAGACAAGCAGTCGCAAGACACGCAAGGCAGTACGCAAGACAAGCAGTCGCAAGAGATCAGGGAAGTAACCAGAGGAGAAGGGAAGGGTCACACACCATCGGATCGCCTGCCTCGGGCTGGACCAGCCGGGCGGGTACCGCACTCCAGACAGATTGGAAGGTGGTCTCCGGTTACGCATAAGCGATCCTCGCGCTCATCGTCGTCAGTGGGACGTGCAGCGCGGATGTGACAAGCCGACCTAGCGGTCGGATGATGGAAGTGAACCCATAACCCTGGGCCCCGGTGCTACGGCACCGGGGCCCTCGTGGCGCGGAGGTGCAATGCCGGCAGAGACAAACGAGCCGCAGAACGCGGCGGACAGATTCGACGACGACCACTACCCCGCCTACACCATGGGCCGGGCCGCGGAGATGCTCGGCACCACACCGGGTTTCCTCCGCAGCCTCGACGAGGTGAAGCTGATCGAGCCGCAGCGCTCGCAGGGCGGGCACCGCCGCTACTCCCGCCACCAGCTCCGGCTGGCCGCGAGGGTCCGGGAACTCGTCGACAAGGGCACCGGCCTGGAGGCCGCGTGCCGCATCGTGACCCTGGAAGACCAGCTCCAGGAAGCCCAGGACCTCAACAAGCGGCTCTCACCGCCGCCCGAACAGGACTACCCGCCGCTGCGCGGCGTGTGACGCGGAGAACCGGGGACGTCGCCACGGCGGCGGGACTTCCGGCGCGGGCCGACCAGGCACCGCGACGAGCCACCGTCGACGTCCCAGCTCCCGCCCACGCTCACACCCACCGGGCTGAAGAACGACCCGGACCCGGAAACGACCGAGCCCCGGAAACGACTCAGGGCCCGTCCGAATACCTCTCGGACAGGCCCTGATCTGTGGTCGGGGTGACAGGATTTGAACCTGCGACCTCTTCGTCCCGAAGCAAAGTTGCCAGGACCAAAGCCTCCCTGTTCTACCAGCTCACGGCACATGTGACGTCCGTGAACGTCCGGGTGCGTGTGCACTTGTCCGCCTTGGTTGTCACGCAGTTGGTCGCTCACTCGCCCGCTGTAGGTGAGTTCGTCGGTGGGGCGAGGTCGTAGGACGGCGCGCTGCGCCGCCCGGCCGACCGGCGCAGTGAGGCGGATGCTGGGAGTGCCAGGATGGACGATGTCCGCCGTACGCCCGCGACACGCCGCCAGCGGCGGTGGCCTTGATCGCGTAGAGGGAGTTTCGGCAGAATCGTCCGATCAGTCGCACAGCGTGGTGAACGGATGGTGCTCGATGCCGAAGGGCACGCCCGGTGAGATCTGCTGTGTCGAGGATCTGCTTGAAGTGCTGGAAGACACAGCGGCGTTCGGCACGCGGTGGTACCGCGGGCACGTGGACCAACGCTGGCCCTTGGTTCCTTCGCTTGCTCGGCGTCGAGAGTGGCTTGAGGCTGAACGCGAGATGGTGAAGCGTTTCAAGCAGGATGCGCACTCGCGGCTACGTTATGCGCCTGACTCGGAGTGGGGCTGGGTATTTCTTGCTCAACACCATGGCTTGCCGACTAGGCTGCTTGACTGGACTGAAAATCCACTGGTTGGGTTGTACTTTGCGGTCGAGCGAGATTCCGGTCAAGACGATAAGCGTGCAGATGGGCGTTTTTTTATATTGCGTCCGAGAGATCTTAACGCGAGTACTGTGTCCGCTGATATTGACATGCTTATGTTCGGTCACGATGAACTCTTGAACGATTACCTGCCTGAAAATGTTAGCAAGAAGCCGAGTATGGCCCCAGTCGCAGCGATCGCCAACAGGACATTTGGTCGAATCATTGCCCAGAGCGGCACTTTTACGGTGAATCACCGATCCCATGCCCCCCTTGAATCTAGCCATGGCGCGGATTGCATAGATAGCTGGGTGGTGCCGGTTCAGTATAAAGAGCGGATCAGGCAGCAGTTGCGCGCGATTAATATTTCGGCTATGTCGGTCTATCCAGATCTGAACACTCTTGCTGCGTATGTGAAGGGTATGTACTGATGGAAGATTTTAATGTCGGCCACGTGCGCAATACCTCCGTCGGCTATCTTTCTCAGCTGCGCAGTCAGATTGAGATGGAGCCGGTGTACCAGCGGCAGGGGAGTATTTGGTCTATTGAGAAGCAGCAGCTTCTCATCGACTCGCTCATCAACGGGTTCGATGTTCCGAAGATCTATTTTCATGAGTTTGTGACACGCCGGGTAATTGACGGCAAGCGCGTTAAGTATGCGATCGTTGATGGAAAGCAGCGCCTACAGGCGATATGGGACTTTCTAGACGATCTGTATCCGTTGGCGGATGACTTTTCATACTTTGAAGATCCTGATGTTGCTGCGGCTGGTCTCACCTACTCGCAACTTGTGGACGAGTATCCAGACGTTGTCGCTCTTCTGAACTCGACCTCACTCGACGTCATTGGCATCCGAACCGATGATGTCGAGATAATCGAGGAGATGTTTTCTAGGCTGAATGAGGCTGTCCCTCTTAATGCTGCGGAGAAGAGAAATGCGTTCGGCGGACCACTGCCGGCAGCTTCAAGAGAATTGGCCGACAACGACTTCTTCAAATCCCGATTGCCTTTCAAGAACACGCGCTATCGCCACTGGGATCTTGCTGCAAAGTTCCTCTATTGGGAATACATGGGCGGTCCGGCCGACTCTAAGAAGTTTCATTTGGACACGTTCTTCAAGTCAATGAAGAAAGACTCCGGTGAAGTTGAAAAGGTGGTGAAGGCGAAAGCCGGCGCGACAACTGTTCTAGGGCTTCTCAACGATGTGTTCCAGGAGAAAGATCCACTCTTGGAACAGCTGGGCATGGTTTCGGTCTACTACCTTGCCTATCGGCACCTTTCTACTCAGGGACAGGATCTGCCTGTGAGAGACTCTCTTGTGAGTTTCAACGACGCGCGTCGCGCAAACCGAGTAGCTGCCGAATCTGAGCTGTCGAACGCCCAGTATGAGTTGCTCGAATTTGATCGCCATTCACAAAGCCCTAACGACAGCTTGGCGCTCTCTTATCGATTGAAGGTCTTGCTGAGGTACCTTGATGGAACGCTCGAATCGTCTCCGCCTAGTCTCGATGTAGACGGGAATTGAGTTCATTGAGTGTTGCCGTCATGCATGCATGCCGTTTGATCGTTCAAATCGATACTGTCGTCGGAGTTTCGTGACCTTGGGCGAATATGCGGAGAGGCCTGACCTAAGTTGAGGGCACGAGGCAGAGTCCTGTGCGGCGCTCTGCGGCCCGGCCACCCAAGGCAGGCCGTTGGAGCCTGCCTTGGCGCAGCCGTGTACTACTCCTTCACCTTCTGAAATTAGAAATAGACGGACAAACCCGCAATAGGCCGACGAAGAGTGCTCTGACCTGCGCCGATGTAGGGCGGTCTGAGTGCGGGTTTGGCTGAGTCGGCGGGTTTGAATCCGTCTCAAACCTGCACACCCAACAGGCGGCCCTGGTCCGTCACACACGCTTTCGAGGTCTGCGAACCACCGACCAGCACCGATCGCAACGCCTATTCAAGCAGCTCAACGAAGTACGGCGGTCCCCACGAACGCACCCGACCGTCGGTGAACGCCGCCACGAATGCAACCGCAGCGCACCGCGCCCGAGCTGCAGTTCTCCCTGTGGGACTTGCCGACCAACGACGTCCAACCCACACACCTAACCGGGCATCAAGTGAACCAGCCGCGCCCTGCCGGGGTGGGCCGGTGGTCCTTCGGTGGGCTGCCTCGGTTCGCCGCTTCTACGAGCCCTCAAGGCACCGCGGCGCCTTGCTCGCTGACTGCGGCGGTCCATGAGGATGATCTTTGCCTCGGATCTGTTGCTTGGTCCGACAATCTGCGAATTTATGAGGGATGTACATGTTCTGCGCTGGTGCGTTCCGTGCATGTTCCGCCGTTCGGATCTCTCGGGTGGGGCCTGTGCTGTAACCAGGGGTCGGGCGGGCACGATGTGTCCGGGTACACGGTTGGAGGGCGGTGTCCGTGGCGGACAAGTGGGACTTCTTCGTCTCCTACACGCAGGATGATCGGCAGTGGGCCGAGTGGATCGCGTGGGAGTTGGAGGAGGCCGGTCATCGCGTGCTGATCCAGGCGTGGGACATCGTGCCTGGCAGCAACTGGGTCGCCACCATGCAGGAGGGCGTGCAGAAGGCGGAACGCACGATCGCGGTCCTGTCGACGGCCTACGCGTCGTCGACTTACGGCGCGGCGGAGTGGCAGACCGCGTGGCGCGATGCCCCACTTGGTGAGAATCGCAAGCTGCTGGTGCTGCGGGTGCAGGACTGCGACCGGCCGGGCCTGTTGGGCTCGGTGGTGTCGGAGGACCTGTTCGACCTGCCGGCCGACGAGGCCCGCGACCGCTTGCTGCGGGTCGTGAAGGGTGCCGTCGAGGGCCGGTTGAAGCCCGCCACCGCTCCGGGGTTTCCCGGCCGGACGAGGGCGGTGGCGCGGGAGCCGCGGTTCCCGGGTTCGTTACCGGGGGTGTGGAACGTGCCGGCGCGGAACCCGAACTTCACCGGTCGTTCCGGGTCGTTGTCGCGGTTGCGGGAGGCGTTGCGGTCGTCGGGGACGGTGGCGGTGCACTCGCTGCGGGGTCTGGGCGGGGTGGGCAAGTCGCAGTTGGCGATCGAGTACGTGTACCGCTTCGCCGCCGACTTCGACGTGGTGTGGTGGATTCCCGCCGAGCAGCCCTCGCTGATCCCCGACCACCTGGCCGAGTTGGGTGCCGCGCTGGGGATCGACGGCGGTGCCGATCCCGCAACCACGGCCACCGTGGTCCTGGCCGGCTTGCGCGGACGGCGGCGGTGGTTGTTGGTCTTCGACAACGCCGAGGAGGTCGATGCCCTGCGGCCGTACCTGCCTTCCGGCGACGGCCAGGTGCTGATCACCACCCGACGCAACGGGTTCCGGTCGCTCGGCCCGGTGCTGGACGTGGACGTGCTGGACCGCGCCGAGAGCGTGGCACTGCTGCGACGTCGCCTCCCCGAAATGCCCGACGACGCGGCGGATGCGCTGGCCCAGTGGCTGGGTGATCTGCCCCTGGCGCTGGAACAGGCGTCGGCGTACCTGGAGGCCACCGAACTCCCGGTCGGTGAGTATCTGGATCTGCTGCGCACACGTACCGCCGAGATGATCGTCCGCGGTCGGGTCGCCGGTCGTGGAGAGACGTTGGCGACCCTGTGGGACCTGTCGCTGACCGCCTTGCAGGCACAGGACCGGGCGGCGGTTCAGCTACTCGACCTGTTGGCCTGGATGGCACCCGAACCCGTCCCCCTGGACCTGTTCACCGCCCACCCGGAGGTGCTGCCCGAACCGCTGGCCGAGGTCGCCACGGACCCGGTCGGGTTCGCCGAGACGGTCGGAGCGCTGGCCGGCTGGTTCCTGGCCCGACGTTCCGGCGACGAGGTGACCATCGCCCATCGACTGCTCCAACAATCACTCCGCGCCCGCACCACCACGACGCCGGCACAGGACCGCACTTCCCCGGCATTGGTGGTTCAGCAGCTGCTCGCAGCGGACCTCCCGGGCGAGATCATGACCGCACCGCAGAACTGGCCTCGCTGGCGGGCGCTCCTCCCGCACGTCCTGACCGTGCACGAGGACACCACGAGCATTCCATCCGCCACTACCGAGCACACCGCGTGGCTGCTCGGCCGCGCCGCCACCTACCTCCGAACGCACGGCCGCCCCGGCGACGCCCACCCCCTGCTCGAACGGGCGCTGACCATTGACGAGGCCACCTACGGACCCGACCACCCCGAAGTCGCCACCGACCTGAGCAACCTCGGTGGCGCGTTGAGCGACCTGGGCCGCCCCGGCGACGCCCACCCCCTGCTCGAACGGGCGCTGGCCATCACCGAGGCCACCTACGGACCCGACCACCCCGCCGTCGCCACCCTCCTGAACAACCTCGGTGGCGCGTTGAGCGACCTGGGCCGCCCCGGCGACGCCCACCCCCTGCTCGAACGGGCGCTGGCCATCACCGAGGCCGCCTACGGACCCGACCACCCCGCCGTCGCCACCCTCCTGAGCAACCTCGGCCTCGCGTTGAGCGACCTGGGCCGCCCCGGCGACGCCCACCCCCTGCTCGAACGGGCGCTGACCATCACCGAGGCCACCTACGGACCCGACCACCCCGCCGTCGCCACCCTCCTGAGCAACCTCGGTGGCGCGTTGCGCGACCTGGGCCGCCCCGGCGACGCCCACCCCCTGCTCGAACGGGCGCTGACCATTGACGAGGCCACCTACGGACCCGACCACCCCGAAGTCGCCACCGACCTGAACAACCTCGGCCTCGCGTTGAGCGACCTGGGCCGCCCCGGCGACGCCCACCCCCTGTTCGAACGGGCGCTGGCCATCACCGAGGCCGCCTACGGACCCGACCACCCCGCCGTCGCCACCCTCCTGAACAACCTCGGTGGCGCGTTGAGCGACCTGGGCCGCCCCGGCGACGCCCACCCCCTGTTCGAACGGGCGCTGGCCATCACCGAGGCCGCCTACGGACCCGACCACCCCGCCGTCGCCAGCCTCCTGAGCAACCTCGGCCTCGCGTTGAGCGACCTGGGCCGCCCCGGCGACGCCCACCCCCTGTTCGAACGGGCGCTGGCCATCACCGAGGCCGCCTACGGACCCGACCACCCCGCCGTCGCCACCCTCCTGAACAACCTCGGTGGCGCGTTGAACGCCCTGGGCCGCCCCGGCGACGCCCACCCCCTGCTCGAACGGGCGCTGACCATCACCGAGGCCACCTACGGACCCGACCACCCCGAAGTCGCCACCGACCTGAACAACCTCGCGGTGGTATTGCAAGACCTCGGACACAGTGACGAGGCGCAACAGCTCGCCGAGCGTGCAAAACGCCTTCGATCCTCCAAATAGACACAACATGGAACGGCGCGCTCTCCCACACGTCGGCAAGCCTTGTGAGCTTGTCGACGCCGCCAAGGCGGCGAGCTGTCCACAGGGGGCAGCCGAGCGCCATAACTAACCCATCAAGTCGACCACCCGACGCTCGCCCTAAGCCCGACACCATATGCGATTTCCATCGAGCGACGAGAAAAATCTTGAACGCGACGCTTGTTCGGCTAACGGTTTAGGAAACCGTGCTCGCTGGCACATTCGAAACCGCCTCTGACCCGGGAATACGTATCATCCCCCAACTTGGGCAGGGTCAACTTGGGCAGCTATTGGGCAAACGGGCCGCTTTACCGGCACCGCGCCGAGTGGACAAAGGCGCTCCTGGGATGCGCGCCGAAGAAAGCTGCTCTGACTGATGTTGAGAGGCGCGAGGCAGAGTCTTCCCTAGGGCTGGCTTGCTTCGTCCCCTCTACGGGGCTCTCAAGGCGTCCTGTGCGGCCCTCTACGGCCCGGCCCCCCTTGGCGGACCGTTGGGCCCGCCTCGGCACAGCCATGTACTACTACTACTTCACCTCTTAAAATCAGAAAACAAACCCGCAAACCCGCAAGAGACTGACGAAGCAGGCTCTGACCTGCGCTGATGAGCTGCGGGTTTGAGTGCGGGTTTGGCTGGGTTGGCGGGTTTGAAACCCGCATCCAAACCCGCCAACCCACAGGACGGCCCTACTACCTCCCGCAGGGGCTAGTAGGGCCGTCCTGCGAGGGTGGCGATCAACGCTGCTCACATTGCGTACCGAACTGGATCGCCCCGGCGGCGTCCGCGCGGGCTTGCAACGCGGTCAGGACCCGCTGCCAGACGCCGGCCCGCTGCCAACGGCGGAACAACCCGTAGACGGTCTGCCAGGGCCCGTACTCGGGCGGGACATCGCGCCACGGGGCGCCGGGCGGTGTTGGGAACACCCCCGCTCGCGCGGGGAAGACCCCAGCCATCCGAGGCCCAATCCGAACAGCACGGGAACACCCCACTCGCGCGGGGAAGACGGCGTCGCGATGCTGCGCGCGGTCGCGGAGCAGGGAACACCCCCCGCTCGCGCGGGGAAGACAGCGCCCGTTGGGGGTTGAGGAGGTCGCCGGGCGGAACACCCCCGCTCGCGCGGGGAAGACAACCAGTCCTGCGCCTTGATCGCCTCGGCCGTGGGAACACCCCCGCTCACGCGGGGAAGACACTGCGCCTCCTCCCTGTTCGTGACGGAAACGAGGAACACCCCCGCTCACGCGGGGAAGACACTTCTTGACCTGGGACTATACCCGGCCGTACTGCCGTTTTGATTCGGTTCATAACAGTCTCGAAAGTCGGTGATCGCGTACCGCTGGCCGACAACATGGCAGCACCTGACAGCAGAGGTCGACTGGTAGTCGACAGAGTGACACCTGACTGCGCATAGCATTGGACTGCTAGTCGAACGTCAAATAAACCGCAGTCGCATCGTCGCTCTTCTTGTATCGCGGCCAGCGGCGGCCCGTCGGGTCGCTGTCCTCTACTTCGCGAACGGCAGAAATCAGACCTCGGGGCCCGGAAGCATCCAAGGTGGCCATAATGCCGCTCCAGTCGGTTATATTGAACTCTTTTAGCCTAGCTGCACCATCCGAGAGCAATGCCGCACGCTTTACTAGCGCCTTTGGCGTAGATCCCGTTAGCGCTTCTGCTGCGGCTTTGGGATTGGTTCCTGCCACCCAGTAGCCGCCAGGGGTATTTCGGATTAGCCTTTGCGCCTCCACGAGCTTGCTGACATTCTTCTCGTGTTCATCGGTACCTGTGTCCGAACTTACGGCCGCTTCGTGTTGCGCTCGATTTACTCGCGCTACGCGATCGTCGCTAACAGCTATGAACTCATTAGTGCAGTCGAGCAGCAAGGTTGAGTCTGCCAGAACCAGCCAATCGAAATATTCCTCTCCTTCGCGTAGTGCTAGAACTGTCGCTGACGGTGTTCCGGGGTTTTTCAGGTCGCATGTAGGCGCATGGATTCTTGCTGTCGATTGGATGGATGCGGCCAGGGCGGAGCGCATGTCTAGTTCGTCGTCCGCCAAATTTGCGACTAGCGCTGAACCCAATCGCTCTACGAACCACGGCACGCCGTGTATGCATCCGGTTCCAAGGTCGCCCGGAGCAGTCAGACCGTCTAGGAGGACGGCGATCCTGTTGGTTGCTGCGGCCCAGTCTTCATTTGGGTTTGCAAAGCTTCCCGGTTGACTGTCCAGTTCTGCGCGCATGGAACCGCCGTCCTACTTGTAGATGGGAGCGACACGCTTGGAGGACAATACCCGGCGTGTAGTTGCATCAAACGTGCAGTGAATTACAGTCGAGAACCGACCATCTTTCACTTCACGGTAAAGTTCGGCGATGTGGTTGTCGAGAAAGTGTATGACACCTGCGGCTCCAATTGCGTGAATGCCCGCGATATATAGAAAATTGCCTTTGCCGTCGAGTCTGGGCAATTTTCCGACATACGCATAGTCGGCAGGCGTGCCGTCGTCCATCGGGGAACGATAAACTTTTTGTTGCATGCGGTCGAGTAGGTGCCATCCGCTGTCGTCGCGGTCAAATCCAATGTAAGTGTCAGATTCGAGAACTTGTGCAATGAGTGGCGACAGTCGAGGTCCGCAAATTACCACCAGGTCATCCCGGTTGAGGTTGATCATGCCGGGGGGCTGTATGACCTCGTAACTAGTTTCAAAATCCAGGCCGCTGGCTAGGCTTCGGAACTCATCGTAAGCTTGAAAGTCTTCCTGTGCCACAACCGGGCCGGGGTTATTTTCTTTAGCTTCAAGCTTCCCGCCCACGGCGACTACTAGATTTGTGCCTACTCCAAAGAATGCGCGTTCGATCTTAGGGCCGGTCTTCAGTAGCTGACCTACCCGTGAACGTGTCATGTCGAGATGTCCAGCAATTTCGGTCTGTGACATTCCGAGTACGGAGGACATCTCTTCCAAAGCTTCCTTGCGGACCCTGGAGATCTCTGTAACCGCAGCTTGGAACCTGCCGACCAGGTCGCTCGCCTGTTGAGCGCGGCGTATGGGGTCCTGGATGTCGCGTAGTTGCTTGACCTGCTCTTCCATGCCTCCACCTTCCTCTGCAAGGGGGCTTGCGCCATCTTCGCAAGAGGGGGTTGACGAACGCAAGCAACCCTGTCTAACGTGGCCTCTGCAACCCCCCCTTGCGAGATGCAAGGGGGCTTGACAGTGGAGGTTGAAGTGGACACGACGCGCAACTACCCGGACGGTCTGACCCCGGCGGCCCTGCGGCTGCTGGACCAGCAGGTTTCGGTGGAGATCGCGGTGGCGGCCGGGCCGTCGTCGGCGTTGTTGGACGGTTCGGCGCGGGAGCGTCGCAACCGCCGCATCCTGGCCCGAGCGTTGGCCGGCATCACGCCGAAGTACGGCGTCACGCTGGACCAGGCGGTGGCCGAGCTGGCGGAGCCGGTGCGGCCGGTGGTGGTGGCGAACGTGATGCCGGCCCCGGTGTTCGGCAAGCACAAGGGACGGGGTCGCCGGACGCGCCGCGCCGCCGCTCGTGCCGCGGTGAAGCAGGCCGCGTGATGGCGACGATGGCGTACCGCGCGGCGGTGGCCGCGGCGTTGTTGGCCGAGCACGCCGAGGCGTTGGCGGGGGTGTGCGCGGTGGCCGTGCGGGTGGCCCGTGACCCGGCTTCCGACCAGGGCATCCGCTTGCAGATGGGCTGGTCGTTGTCGTGGGAGTCGTCGGCGGGGCAGGTGACGCGGGCGGCGCAGGCGCTGGGCTTGGCACACGTGCTGTTCGACCCGGTGGGCGACTACGTGCGGGTGTCGGCGCAGGGGCCGGTGGCCACGTCGGCGGGCACGGCCCTGGTGGAGGTGTGGGACCACCTCACCGGTGAGCAGGTCGGCCGGGCCGCCGCCGCGCTGGGCCTGGCCCTGGTTCCCGGCACCGATCCGGTGCGTGTGGCGGTGGTGGACGTGCTGCGCCTGACCGCGTCCGAACCGGCCGCCGCCTGACCGTCCGTCCCTGCTTTCCCTTATGCATCAACACCTTTGAGGAGATCGCCGCTGTGAAGAGCAACAACGCTTCCATCACCACCGATGTGCTGCTGTTCGCCCAGGACGACGCCGGAACGTGGCGGGTGCTGCTGATCGAGCGGGGTCACGACCCGTTCGCGGGTCGGTGGGCGCTGCCCGGTGGCTACGTCGACCCGCACGAGACGTTCTCCGCCGCCGCCGTGCGCGAGCTGGCCGAGGAGACCGGTGTCGAGTTCAGCGAGTGGAACCTCGACCGGGTCGGCGTCTACGACGCGCCGGACCGCGATCCGCGGGGCCGTGTGGTGTCGGTGGCGTTCGCCGCGGTGCTCGACCACATGCCCCCGGCCGTGGGTGGCGACGACGCCCGTCAGGCCCGGTGGTGGCCGGTGGCCGAGGTGCTGTCGATCGACTTCGGGCACCTGGCGTTCGACCACGACCAGGTGCTCACCGACGCGGTGGACCTGCTCATGGCGCAGGGCGTCACCGTCCACTGACTTCGCCCGGACCGGCGGCCCATCCCGGCCAGGAACCGCCGCCGGTCCGGTCCACCCCAACACCGCCCCAGAGGGGCGGGTCAGGAGAACACCAGTGTTGCGCAGTCTGATCACCAAGTCCTCGGCGACCCACTGCACCGCCCCGACCGGCCGCGACGGCCGTCACTGCGGCAAGCGCAAGCGCACCGGCCGACTCGCCGACGGCACCACCTGCGGCGGCCCGATGTGCGCCCTGTGGCACGCCGCCCGCTGACCACCACCCCGTCACCCGCACACCCGGACAGGGAGAACCGCATGGCCACGACCTCGAACCCGCCGCGCATCCCGATCGACTGGTGCACCCGCTGCGGCCACAAGAAGAACAACCCCCGGGCGACGTGCGTCTGCCCGAGCTGCGCGTGCGGCACCACCCGCTGAACGTCCCGTTGCGCCCGGACCGGCGGCCCATCCCGGCCAGGAACCGCCGCCGGTCCGGTCCACCCCAACACCGCCCCAGCGGGGCGGGTCAGGAGAACACCAGCATGGCGAACAACCCGCATCGGCGCGACCTCGTGGACGCGGCCACCGGTGACACCTTCGACCAGCCCGCCCCCTACGGCCTGGTCACCCAGGTCACCAGCGCGGACGGCTCCGCCCCGTCGTCGCAGCGTGGCCGCACCTGGCAGGACCTCACCGCCTCCGGCCGCAAGCTGCGCCCCGCCGGGGGCACCCGGTGAGCCTGCCGATGCCCTTACTGCTCCTCGTCGTCGCCCTGGCCCTGGTCGCCGTGGTGGTGCTGTGGAAGTTGCTGATGGTCGCCGGGCTGATCGGCCTGGCGCAGTGGGCGGTGACCGTCCAGGCCGAGGACCCCACGGTCCTGCTGGTCGCCTACGGCCTGCCCGCCCTCGTGGTGGCCGTCCTGGCCCGCCGCGCCACCCGTACCGGCCGCCGCGCCGGGCCGTTCTCCCCTCGTTCCGCCCGCCGTTTGGAGGTGTCCCGATGAGCACGTATGCCGACAACCGGCGCGCGGACAAGGCCGCCGCCGCGGAGCAGCGCCGGGCCGATCAGGCCATGCTGTTCGAGCAGCGCCGCGCCGACGCCGCCGCCCGCGCCGAACAAGACCGGGCCGAACGGGCCGCCGCCGTCAAGCTCAGGCGGGATCAGGCCGATGCCGCCCGCGCCCGCCGCACCCGCGCACTCAAGGCCACCTCCGGGTGGGTGTCGGCGCACACGATCGACCTGCTGTTCGTGCCGGTCATCCTGGTGCCCGCCCTGCTGGCCTGGTCGGCTATCGCCGGGTTCGGCCACGACCTCTACGGCGCGCCCGGCTGGACCATGCCGCTGTACTCCGAGGCGGCGATGTGGGCGTTCGCGTTCGCCCTCGCCGCCGCCCGCCGCGCCGGACGCCCGGTGCGGCGGCTGCTGGTCGGCCTGTGGTTCTCCGCCGCCGTGTCCGCGACGCTGGCGTTCCTGCACGGCCTGACCGCCGACGGCGGCAGCGTCACCGACGGTGTGGTGATGGCCATCGTGGCGGTGGGCGGGGTGGTGGTCCACCAGCTGGTGGACACCGCCGCCACCGCCGCGCCCGTGAAGCCGCGGCCGACCCGTGAGCAGCGCGCCGCCCTGCGGCTTCAGCGCTTGGCCGCGCGCCGGGTGGAGGCGGTGCGCCGCGCCGCCGTGCGCCAGGCCGCCGCCGAGCTGGCCGCCGACGGCACCGCCACCCTCGTGCACCGCCCCGGCCTGGTCGAACCGCGCCGCCGCTTCGGCCGCGTCCGCCTGATCCCCACCACGGTCGCCGGGCTGCCCGTCGCCACCGCGAGCGGCGACAGCGTCGGGGACGCCCTGGCCGCCGAGATCGGCGAGTACCTGACCGCCCTTCCCGCCCTGCCCGCACCGCGCACCACCGGCACCGCCGCGCCGACCCCGGCCGACCGGCCCGACACCACCCCGACGGCCGATGCGCCGTCCGGCGCGCACCGGTCGGGAAATGCGGAAACACCCGCTGCGCCGGACGCCGCGAAGATCGCCCGCTACACCGCGCGCGTCCGTGCCGCGATCGACCGCCAGGCCCTCCCGGAGCAGCCCTCCCAGACCGCCGTACGCAAGTTCCTGCGCTGCCGCTCCGAGGACGCCGCCACCGTGCACCGCGCCCTGTTCCCCACCCGCAACGACGGCCCCGACGACGGCGGCACCCGCCAGGAGGTGACGGCATGACCACCGCACACCAGCACGACGACGAGGGCCAGGAGCACGGCAACGTGGTGCGCCTGCCGGTGCGCCGCGCCGACACCGCCCCGGTGCCGGACACGGACGGGCTGGAACCGGACGGGGCGGTCGTCGGGGAGCTGCTCACCGACGCCGAGTCCGCCGAGCTGGACCGGCGCATGGCCGCCGCGCGCATGCGCGACGCCGCCGGGGCGGTGGTGCGGGTCGTGCGGCACGAGCGCACCCGCTCCGTCGCGCGGGCGGTGCGCCGCAACGCCGGCTACGCCGTCGCCGGGTCCCGCATCCGCCGCGCCGAACGTCGGGCGCGGCGCAAGCACCTCGACCTTGAGCAGGCCATCACCACCCTGCGCGTCAACGCGAAGTCCGCCGACGACTTCCGGGTGCTGCGGGAGCTGGAAGAGGCGTTGGAGCGCCGCCGCACCGGGGCGGCGCAGCGCGGCCGGGAACGCCGGTTGGAGATCCTGCGGTGGTCGGGTGGGGCGGTGGTGCTGCTGGCCGGCGGGCACGTGCTGTTCCTCGGCTTCGCCGCCGCACAGGCCGTGGTGGGCGCCGGGTCGCTGACCGACCGGTGGAACGCCACCGTCGAGTTCTGGACCACCGTCGCCGACCTCTCCCCGGCCGGGGACTACTGGTGGGCCTGGGCCGTCGCCGTCGCGGGCACGTGGGCCGCGCGCACTATCCCGGTGGGCCGGGATCGGGGCACGTTGCCGATGTGGGCGGGGGAGGACCAGGCGGTCCCGGCGGACGGGCGCAGCATCATCGTGGACGAGTCCGCGGTGCTCTCCGCGCTGCGCCACCTCGGCGGCCTGCCGCTGCTCAAGGACGCCTTCCGCGAGGGATGGGGGCGCAGCATCACGCCGACGTGGGTGCAGCCGCCGCACCGCGACGGCAACGGCGTGCGCATGCAGCTCGTGCTGCCCAAGGGCGTGCCAGTCGAGGAGATCGTCAAGCGCAAGACCGTCTTCGCCCACAACCTCGTGCGCCTGCCCGTCGAGGTGTGGCCGTCGGAACCCAAGGGACAGCCCGGGGTGCTGGACCTGTGGGTCGCCGACCAGGGCGCGCTCTCCGGCCCGGTCGGGCCGTGGCCGCTGCTGGCCGCCGACGGACCGTCGGACTACTTCGCGTCCGTCCCCGTCGGCATCAACATCCGGGGCGAGGTGGTGCGGGCGCAGCTGTCCGAGAAGAACTACGCCGCCGCCGGGGTCATGGGCTCGGGCAAGTCGAGCATGTTCATCACCCTCGTCGCCGGGGCCGTGCTGGACCCGCTGGTCGAGGTGGACGTGTTCGTCCTGGCGGAGAACTTCGACTACGAACCGCTCAAGCCGCGGCTGCGCACCCTGCGCACCGGAGCCGACGCCGACACGGTCAAAGCGTGCCTGACCACCCTGCGCGAGCTGTACGCCGACCTCGACGTACGCGGCAAAGCCCTGCGGGAGCACGAGGTCCGCAAGGTCGACCGCAAAGTCGCCACCAAGGACACCCGACTCCGGCCCCGGGTCGTGGTCATCGACGAGTGCCAGGCGCTGTTCATGCACGAGGAGTACGGAGAGGAGGCCGCCGACGTGGTCACCAAACTCATCAGCGCCGCCCGCAAGTACGCCGTCACCCTGCTCTTCGCCACCCCCGAAGCCTCCACCGCCTCTTTGCCGCGCAAGGTCACCGCGGTGACCTCGTGCAAAGCCTGCTTCGCCATCGGCGACCAACAGTCCAACGACGCCATCCTCGGCACCGGCTCCTACAAGGCCGGCATCTCCGCCGTGTCGCTGGAACCGGCCACCGACGAGAGCCCCGGCGACATCGGCACCGCCATGGTCCGCGGCATCATGGCCAAACCCGGCCTGCTCCGCTCGTTCTACCTCACCCCCGCCGAACTCGCCGAGGTCACCGACCGCGCCATGGACCTGCGAGACGGTCACGTCCCCCCGACCACCGGCGACGACGAGCCGGAGAAGGTCGACTTCCTCACCGACCTGGCCCACGTCCTGACCGGCCACAAGCACCTGCGCACCGCCCAGGTGCTCAACGCCCTGGCCGCGCTGCGCCCCGACCACTACGGCAAGTACACCAGCAGGACCCTCGCCGCCGCCCTGGCCGAGGTCGGCGTGCCCATCGTCAAGCGCGACAGCGGACAGAGCGCCGTGGACGCCAACGACGTCACCGAAGCCGTCACGATGCGTGACACAGAGAACGGCGCGGACACTGACGACGAGGGCTAGAAACCCGCCCGTCGGGCACCGGGAAGTATCGGGGAAGCAGCCGGGGGAGCAGCGAGACCCAGGGGAATTCCCCTGACTGCTCCCCTGGCCAACTTCCCTGACTCCACCAGGCGAGACGCCTGCCAGGGAAGATCGACACAACGGGACGGCGACCAGCCGAAACCCCGGAAAACGCCGGTCCTGCTCCCCTGACGGCTTCCTTCCCCACACCGCTTGACACCTCCGCGCCGGCACCCCGCACCACCGCCCGCGCGTCACCCTCGCACACCCACACGTCGTCACACAAAGTCACGAAAGGGTCGTCATGGGCGACGACAACCTGATCCACCTTGAGGTGCGCCGGTCCTGGTGGGACGGCCACGCCGAAACCGCCTGCGGACTTCGCGTCGACCGGCCCGAAGCCGTCTGGACCTGGTTCACCACCCGCACGTGGTGCCCGACCTGCCGCGCCGCCGACCGCGCGGCCACCCGCTGACCCACCCGAAACCCCAGCACAGCGAAGGGACGTGACATGTGCAGAGCAGGGGGCCGCCGCTGCCCCAACGCCGGAGGCCGCTTCACCCAGAACACCCGCCAGGCCGTCTCCCGCGCCCGCCGCGCCCTGCGCGACGCCCACGAGATCGGCAACCCCGCCGAGATCACCGCCGCACGGCAACGCCTCGCCGACGCCCGCACCGCCCACCAGGAAGCCAAGACCGCCGCCGCCCGACACGACCACGGAACCGCAGGTCACGACGGGGACGTGACAGCGGCCCGGGTACTGCGCCCACCCACCGATCCGCCCTCGTCGGCACGGCCGTTGGGGGACGGCTCGACAGGGGACACCGAACTGTTGACCTACCCGGACGGGACCCGGTTGGTGCGCAAACGCAACGGCACCAAAGCCCACTACCGCGACGCGGACCCGGTGAAGCTGACCGACGCCGAGGAACTCGCCCCCCACGTGCTGGCCGCCGTCGGCCTGCCCCACGCCGCGGTGCACCGCACCGCCCCCGACGAAGTCCTCATGGAATACGTGCACGGCCGCTCCGGCACCGAACTGACCGGAGGCCGCCACGTGCCCGACGACTACAGCGGCAGCCCCGACGGGCGGCTGCTCGGACTGGTCGACCACGTCATCGCCAACCGCGACCGCAACACAGACAACTGGATACAGACCCACGACGGCCGCCTGATCGGCATCGACCACGGCGAGGCGTTCAACGCAGACCCGTTCACCACCAGCCCGTTCGCCCACACCCTCTACGACCACACCGAACGCACACCCACCCCGCGCGCCAACGAGTTCACCCCCGCCGACATGCACCACCTCGGCCAACGCCTGGCCGCACTGCGCCCCGAGTTCGACAAACGCGGCCGGAGCGACTGGCACGACTCCATGATGCGCCGCCACCACGACCTCGCCCAACACGCCACCGGCACCACCGACCTCATCACCCGCCACCACCGGGCCGAGGAGAACGCCGCGACCCCACACCACAACGAGGACCAGGACCACACCACCGCCCACCGCGACACCACAGGTCACAGCGGGGACGTGACCCCGCCGCCGACCACCGACGACACCGCCACCGCTCCGTCCACACAGGACGCCGGCACCCACCGCCACGGAGGATTCATGATCCGCAACACCAACAACGTCCACGGCAACGCCCACGTCGGCAGCCAACACGACATCCACCACGGCGACGGCGACGCCACCCGATCCACCAGGCGCGCCCGCCCCACCACAGGCGACGACAGGGACACGACCGACCACGCCGACCGCAACGACACCACCAACGGCCACGACGAGCCGCACGGCACCCACAACATCGCCTCCGGCAACGACCACGTCACCCAACAGGTCGGCTTCACCCTCGCCGACCTCCGCCGACTGCGCCGCCGCTGACCCCATCAGGGCCGGTCATACCGGGGACGTGACCGCCCCACGTCCCCCGGCACGACCGGCCACCGCACCTACACCGTCCACACAGGAGTCCGGGACTGACAGGACGGCCCTGCTATCCCCGCGCGGCTAGCAGGGCAGCAAGTCGCTTCGACCCGATCGCCGAGAGGAACCACCGCCATGACCACAACCCAGCCCACCGCCGCCGACGTCGCGCTGTGGGTGGCCCGGCGGCACGGCTGGCACGTGATGCCCCTGCACCCCGGCACCAAACGCCCGCTGGCCGGCTGCCCGGACTGCCGGGGCGGCGGAGGCCACACCGCCGACCGGTGCCCGTGCCTGGCCCGCGCCGACGGCGCGCTGTGCCACGGCGTGTGGGCCGCCACCGCCGATACGGCGGTGGTCGACCGGTGGGCGGGACGCTGGCGCACGAGCGTGTGGGCGGTGCACCTGGGGGTGTCCGGGCTGCTGGCCGTCGACCTCGACGCCCACGGCGGCACACCGCCCGCCCAACCGCTCAACGGCCTGCCCTGGCCCGACGGCAACCCGCTGCCCACCGACGGCATCGACACCTACGCCGCGTTGGCTGGCCTGCGCGGGCAGGGGTTCGACGTGGACACCCTCGTCACGGAGACCCCGTCCGGTGGGCTGCACCTGCTCTACACCGCCGAGTCGGGCCGGTGGAAGTCCAGCACCGGCCGCGTCCGCGACGGCGAGAACGTGGTGAGCAGCGGACTCGGCTGGCAGGTCGACATCAAGGCCTACGGCGGCTACGTCGTGCTGCCCGGCTCCACCACCCCCGCCGGCACATACCGCCGCACCTCCACCACCTTCACCCCGACCGTCCTGCCCGACTGGCTCACCGCCGAACTCGTGCGCACCGGCCACGACCGCCACGCCACCCCGACACCGATCCGACCGGCGACGCCGGTCACGGTCACCGCCCGCGGTGAGGACCGCCAAGCCCGCTACGCCGCCGCCGCGCTCCGGTCGGCGTGCGAGGAGTTGGCCGCGATGCCGCCGGACTCCGGACGCAACCGCAAGCTGTTCCGCTCCACCAGCCGACTCGCCGGAATGGTCGAAGCCGGCTGGATCGACCGCCACCAGGTGGAGACCGCGCTCGCCACCGCCGCCCACACCGCCGGACTCCCGGCGGGGGAGATCCGCTACGCCCTGGCCTCCGGGTTCGCCCGACCCCGCACCCCGACCGAACACCCCGCCGCATGACCACCAAACGCGCCCAGCGCGCCACGGAAGGGAGGCCCGTCGCATGACCACTGCCGCCGAACCCGCCATCACCGACACCGCCGACGAGACCGCCGACCGGCCGCCCATCCGCATCGGCGGGGACGCCGAGACCATCCGCACCCTCACCGCCGCCGTGGCGGAGGGCGCGCTGCCCGACGTGTTCGTCTCCGGCGGGCAGCTCGTGCACCTCTCCCGCGTCTCCGGCCCCACCGGCACCGACCACACCGCCGGACAACCCGCCGCGCTGCCCGTACAGGCCGAACCGCTCACCGCCTCCGCCCTGGCGTTCCTGCTCGCCCACCACACCTACGTCCACCGCCTCAAGAAGGACAAGAACACCGACGAGTGGACCGAAGTGGAGGTCAGCCCCACCGGAACCGCGCTGTCGGCGGTGCTGTCCTCGCGCTACTGGCCCGGCGTCCGGCCGCTCAACGGCATTGTCGGTTCACCCGTCCTGCGCCCGGACGGAACGCTGATCCAGACCGCCGGCTACGACCCCGCGACCGGCCTCTACTACTCGCCCACCGCTCCCATGCCGCCCGTCCCGGCCCACCCGACCGCCGACCAGGTCGCCGACGCCAAGGCCTTTCTGCTGGACCGGCTGTTGTCCGATTTCCCGTTCGTTGCCCCTGCCGACCGCGCCAACCACATCGCCCTGCTACTCGCGCCCATCCTGCGCCCCTACCTCGGATGCCTGACCCCGTTCGGCCTGATCTCCGCCACCACCCAATCCAGCGGCAAAACCCTGCTCGCCGAAATCCCCGGCTACATCTACGGCTGCAAAAACCTCGTCTGGCGCAAAGGCGACGACAGCGAATTGGAGAAGGGCATCACCAGCGCCCTGCACAGCTCCTCACCGATCATGCTCTGGGACAACATCGCCGAAGGAACCATCGTTTCCTCCGCCGTCCTGGCCCAACTGCTCACCTCCCCGCAGTGGTCCGCCCGGATGCTCGGCTCCTCCGGTGCCGGATTCACCGCCACCAACAACCGACTCTGGCTCGCCACCGGAAACAACATCCGGTTGGGCGGGGACATGGCCACCCGCACCGTCCTGGTCCGACTCGACCCCAACGACCCGCACCCCGACCAACGCGACCAAACCGCGTTCGGCATCCCCCACCTCGACAACTGGCTCAAAACCCCCGCCAACCGCGTCACCGTGCTACGCCACCTGCTCATCCTGGTCATGGACTGGATCAACGCCGGCGCACCCCGCTCCGGCCACACCATGCGCCAATTCACCACCTGGGCCGGAGCCTCCGGCGGACTACTCGCCCACCACGGCATTGACGGCTTCCTCGACAACCTCAACGACATGCGCGAAGCCGACGACGAAGACGCCGAATGGGTCGCCTTCCTCGCCCGCTGGCACGAACTCAACCACAACCGCCCCATCACCAGCCGACACCTCCGCCAACAAGCCGAAATCGACATCATCGACAACCAACCCGTCGACCGCTGGGAAGGAACCTTCCTCACCGACGACCAAGGCCGCACCCCCTCCACCAAATCCATTGGCCGACACCTCACCGGCCACATCGGCCGCTGGCACGGCGACTACGTCATCCGCTCCGCCATGGACACCCACGCCAAAGCCCGCGTCTTCTGGGTCGAAACCCGCACCAACGACGACCACCAAGCCGACCAGGCCGCCGACGACCAGGCCCCGGCTGGCCAACCAGACCTCTGGCAGTAGCAGGACAGCCCCGACCGGCCCCGTCGACCCGCTTGCGGGTTTGACGCGACCCCCCGCGGCTTTGGTGCGGGTTTGCCCCGACCTCAAACCCGCGCCGCATCACCGCAGGTCAACGTCCTTCCTCTGCCCGATCGGCGGGTTTGCGGGTTTGACACCCCGTACCCGCACCCGCACAGCACCAACGTCCGGCCGCGCTACGTCGCCGCCACCCCGACCGGCCAACCCCGAGGTGATGACGCATGCCCAAAATCCCCACCCAACGACAGACCTCACCACTGGAGAGCGCTCGCGTGAAGCCGCACGACTCACCGGAAAGCGAGGGGGTACCGATGAGCGACACGAGCAACGTCACCGAGTTGGCGAAATATCTCTACAAAGTGCCCGAAGCGATGCGGCTGCTGTCACTGAGCCGCAGCACCTTCTACGAGCAGATGCGGGCTGGACGGATCAAGTTCGTCAAGCAGGGCAGCGCCACACTTATCCCGGCATCCGCGATCCGCTCCTACGTCGCGCTGTTGGAGCGGGAAGCGGGGGTGCACCTTGGCGAAACGGCGTAGCCGCGGGGATGGCGGCCTGCACTGGGATGACGCGCGTAAGCGCTGGATTGCGACCGTGACCGTAGGCTTCGACGGACGAGGGAAGCGGATCACCAAACGCGCCAGCGGCCGGACGAAGACCGAAGCGAAGAACAAGCTTGACGCCATCCAGCGTGACGTCAAGGACGGGCTAGCGATCGAACCGCACAACTACACGGTTGCCGACGCTGTGACCAACTGGTTGCAGTACGGTCTGAATGGCCGCGACAAACAGACCGTCACAACGTGTCGAATCCTCGCTGAAACACATGTCATCCCTGCATTGGGTGCGCGCAAGCTTCGTGAGCTGTCGGCGGACGATGTTGACGAGTGGTTGGCGGCGAAAGCGAAGACTCTCAGCACGCGGACGCTGCGAGACATTCGCTCGGTTCTCCGTCGATCCGTAAGCCGTGCGCAGGCGCGCGACAAGGTCAAGCGCAACGTCGTGCTTCTCTGTGAGTGTCCGGAAGGGCAGGCCGGTAGACCGTCGAAGTCGTTGACCTTCGAGCAGGCCGAGGCTGTCTTGCTCCGCGCGGAAGCTGATGAATCGACGATCGGGGCCTACATCGTGGTGTCACTGGTGGGCGGCCCGCGCACCGAGGAGGCACGGCCTCTCACGTGGTCGCATGTCGACCTGAAAGGGGATCCACACGTCAGTCCACCGATACCGCCGCACATCGCCGTGTGGCGGTCGGTGCGGACCGGTGGTGACACGAAGACACGGAAGTCCCGGCGCACGCTCGCGTTGTCGCAGCGGGCGATCAAGGCGCTGGAAGCTCAGCGGGCACGTCAGGAGGTGCACAGGAAGCGGGCTGGCGACCAGTGGCAAGAGCACGGGTTGGTGTTCGCGTCGGAAGTGGGGACCGAGCTGGACGCGGCCAACGTGCGCCGCATGTTCCGGCGAGTCCTCAAGGCGGCAGGGCTTAACGCTGCGGAGTGGACGCCTCGTGAGCTGCGGCACAGCTTCGTCTCGCTGCTCTCGGACAGCGGCATGACCTCGGACCAGATATCGAAGCTCGTGGGGCACAGCAGCACGTCGGTCACGGAGGAGGTGTACCGCCATCAGATCCGGCCAGTGATCCAAGACGGCGCGACGGCGATGGATCGGATTTTCCCGGCTGCGAAAGCATAGTCACGCAGTTAGTCACCCATATACGGGTCAGGGCCGGTATGTCTTAAGACATACCGGCCCTGACCTGGTCGGGGTGACAGGATTTGAACCTGCGACCTCTTCGTCCCGAACGAAGCGCGCTACCAAACTGCGCCACACCCCGGTCCCGCTCGCCCGACCGGTCACCCGCTCGAACGAGGAGAACTCTACCTGACGTTCCCACCCACTCCGAACCGGGTATCCCTTTTCGCGTCCGACCCGCTCTGACCTGCGTCAACCGGACGCGGCACCAGGGTGAGCAGGCTCGCCTCCGGCGGGCAGGCGAAGCGCACCGGCGCGTACGGCGACGTGCCCAAGCCCGCCGACACGTTCAGCCACGTGTGCGAGCCCCAGCGCGACACGCCCCGCGCCCGCGACCGGTCCAGGTCGCAGTTCGTCACCAGCGCGCCGTAGCCCGGGATGCGCAGCTGCCCGCCGTGCGTGTGACCCGCCAGCACCAGGTCGTAGCCCTCGGCGGCGAACGGGTCCAGCACGCGCGGCTCCGGCGAGTGCGTCACGCCCAGGCGCAGCGGCACGTCCGGCAGCGGCCCGCTGATCTCGTCGAACCGGTCCCGCTTGAGGTGCGGGTCGTCCAGGCCCGCCGCGAACACCTCCACCCCGTTCACCACGAACGAGTGGCGCGTGTGCGTCAGGTCCAGCCAGCCCCGCTCGACCATCGCCGCGCGCAGGTCCCGCCACGGCAGCGGGATGCCGTGGATGCGCTTCGTCTTCGCCGACGGCAGCAGGTAGCGCGCCGGGTTCTTCGGCCGCGGCGCGTAGTAGTCGTTGCTGCCGAACACGAACACACCCGGCCGGTTCAGCAGCGGACCCAGCGCCCGCAGCACCGCGGGCACCGCCTGCTTGTGCGCGAGGTTGTCCCCGGTGTTCACCACCAGGTCGGGCTCCAGGTCGTCCAGCGCCGCCACCCAGCGCTGCTTCGACGCCTGCCCCGGCATCATGTGCAGGTCGGAGAGGTGCAGCACCCGCAGCGGCGACGAACCGGGCGCGAGCACCGGCACGGTGGCCTCGCGCAACGTCCAGTGCCGCCGCTCGACCCCCGCCGCGTAGGCGAGCGCGGTGGCGCCCAGGGCGGTCGTGGCGAGCAGTGATCGGCCGAGCGTGTTCACGAGGTCGAGGGTAGGGGGTTAACCGATTCGGGCCGACGGGGGCCTTTCGGTACCGTTCGGCCTCATGGCGGAGCTGAAGGCACGGTTGCAGGCGGACCTCACGGCGTCGATCAAGAACCGGGAGACGGTTCGGGCGGGCGCGCTGCGGATGACGCTGGCCGCCGTGACCACCGAAGAGGTCTCCGGCAAGGCGGCGCGCGCGCTGTCCGACGACGAGGTGCTCAAGGTCATCACTCGCGAGGTGAAGAAGCGCAAGGAGGCCGCCGAGGCGTTCGGCGGGGCGGGGCGGGTCGAGCAGGCGGAGCTGGAGCGGCAGGAGAGCGCCGTGCTGGAGGCGTACCTGCCCGCGCAGCTGTCGGACGACGAGCTGGTGGCCCTGGTCGACGCGGCCGTGGCGCAGGTGACCGAGCAGATCGGCGAGCAGCCGGGCCAGCGCCAGATGGGGCAGGTCATGAAGATCGTGAACGCCCAGGTGGCGGGCCGCGCGGAAGGCGGCCGGGTCGCCGGCGCGGTGCGCGCCAAGCTCGCCTGAGACCGGGCCTGGATCGCACCCGTACACACGATCGGGTGATCGATGTACGTAACCGCGATCTCGGCCATCGGTTGAAGACGAAGCGGAACCCCGAGACCACCACCCCTGCCGACCAACTGGCCGCCGACACACCCGGAGGACGACCCGCACCAGGCCGACCCACACCAGAGGACACCCGCCGAGCCCGGAGAGCCCCAGGAAGCCCACAGGCACGCCCAGGGCACGGGTGCGGCCGGGGTGCGGGGCGGAGTGCGGGCAGAGCCGGGTGTGGCGAGGCCGCGGCAGCCGGAGCGGGTGTGGCGCGAGCGCGCCGCCGGTCGAGGCGGGACGGGACGGGTGCGGGCGAGCCCGGCGCGGCGAGGGGAGTGGAACGCGACCCGGGACGGGTGCGCCACGAGCAGCGCACCCCGGGCGAGGCGGGCTGAGCGGGCGCGGGCAGCGCGCCGCGGGCGAGACGGCGCGGGCTGAGCGCCGTGAGCAGCGCGGTGCGGGTGGGGCGTGCGCTGAGCGGCGCGGAGCAGCGGGGCGTGGCGCGGAGCAGCGGGGCGTGGCGCGGGCTGAGCGGCGTGGGCGGGGCATGCGTGCGTGCGCGGGTGACCGGCTGGGGCACCCGCGCACGCGGGAGATCAGCGGCCGGGGGGCTCGATCGGGATGGTGATCTGCGGCGGCTCGCCCGGGCGGCCCGGTGGTTCGCCGGGTTGGCCCGGGTTCGGCTGGCCTGGCGCGGGCTGGCCGGGTGCCGGTTGCCCGGTGGTCGGCTCGACCGGCTGCGGCGGGGGGACGTAGCCCGTCGAGACCAGGAGGGTCACCACGGTGCCGCGCAGCGCACTGCCCCGCGGGGTCTGGCCGACGACCTGGCCCTTCGACTGCTCGGAGTTGCGGTTCTGCACCGACACCTTGTACCCCGCCTGCTCCAGGGTCCGGGTGGCGTCGTTGACGTTGCGCCCCACCACGTCCGGCACGCGGATCTCGCTGCCGCCCTTGAGGTAGCGCTCCTCGACCGGCGGCAGCGGCTTCACCGGCAGTCCTTCGTGGACCTTCGTCATCGTGTCGAACCAGGTGCGCGCGGGCACCGTGCCGCCGTAGATGTCGCCGCTGCCGCACAGCCTCGGCGGTCCGGCGTTGACGCAGATGCCGCGGGGGTTCGTCCCGTCGTTGAACGTCTGGACCGCGCCCGCGAAGTCCGGCGTCGCCCCGATGAACGCCGCCGACTTGTACTCCTCCGTCGTCCCGGTCTTGCCGAGCATCGGCCGCCCCCACTTGAACTGCCGGGCCGCGGCGGACGCCGTGCCGGCGCCCTGGTCGTCCTTCGACATGCCCGCGGCCAGGCCGTTCGCCAGCGGCTCGGCCACGACCTGCTCGCACGGCGCCTCGTTCACCGGCACCGGCTGCCCGTTGCGGTCCAGCACCTGGCCGACCGGTGACGGCGGGCACCACACGCCGCCGCTCATGATCGTCGCCGCCACGTTCGCCAGCTCCAGCGTGGACACCGGCGCGGGCGACAGCGTGAACGACGCGTTGCCGCCGTTGGACTTGTAGAACTCGGTCTGCGAGATCCGCAGCTGCCGGTCGCGCGCCTTGGGGTCCGGTCGCACGCCGCCGATGTTGGTGGCCATCGTCTCGCGCATCCCCAGCCGCGACGCCATGTCCACGACCGGGTCCATGCCGAGCTGCTCCTCCAGGATCACGAACCCGGTGTTCGGCGAGGTCTGCAACGCGGTCTGCAACGACATCTGCGGCGGGTACGTGGACGACGCGTTGCCCAGGCAGTACCAGCGGGTGTTCGGCTCGCCGGTCGGCGGGCACTTGTCGCCGCCGCCCTTGAACACGCGCGACACGTACGAGTTGGGCGTGGCGATCGTGTTCTCGATGCCCATGCCCTTCTCCAGCGCCGCCGCGGCGGTGAACACCTTGTAGATCGACCCGGCGCCGAACTTGTTCTCCACCCCGGACGGCAGGTCGAACTGGGTCTGGAACTGGTCGGCCTTGAGCCCGTAGTCGCGGTTCGCGACCAGTGCGACCACCTCGTGCCGTTCGCGTCCTGGCCGCACGACCGCCATCGCGTTGGCGATCCCGCCGGTCGACTTCGCCACCTGCGCCTCGGCGGCCTGCTTGGCGTGGGACGTGATGGTGCGGTCCAACGTGGTCCGCACGGTGTAGCCGCCGGTCTTGAGCTGCTCCAGGCTGAACCCGTTGCGCTCCAGGTAGTTCACGACGTACGAGCAGAAGAACCCGTTCTCGGGTCCCGCGCCGACGCACCCGTTGGGCGGTGTCCGGACCGGGCTGGCGATCCCGAGCGGTTCGGCCTTCGCCGTCTCCGCCGCGTCCCGCGACAGCTTGTCGTTCTCGACCATCTTGTCGATGACCTGGTTGCGCCGCACCAGCGCCTTCTCCGGGAACACCTCCGGGTTGAGCGCGGACGGGCTGTTCACCATCCCGGCGAGCATCGCCGACTGCGCGACGGTCAGCTTGTCGGGCGTGGTGGCGAAGTACGCCTGGGCCGCCGCCGCGATGCCGTAGATCGTGGAGCCGAACGGCACCACGTTCAGGTAGCGGGCGAGGATTTCCTCCTTGCCGAGTTTGCGTTCGAGCTGCAAGGAGATGCGCGCTTCACGGGCTTTTCGCGCAATCGTCTGCTCTTGCGCCTTTTGCTGTTCGACCTGGTTGTTCCGCGCCACCACGTGCACGAGGTAGTTCTTCACGTATTGCTGGGTGAGCGTGGAGGCACCCTGCGTCACGGCACCGCTGAACTGGTTGGTCAACCCGGCGCGGATCGTGCCCTTCCAGTCCACGCCCTGGTGCTCGTAGAACCGCCGGTCCTCGACGGAGACCAGCGCGGCTTTCATGGTGGGCGAGATCTTCTCGGGCGGAACGAGCACCCGGTACTGGTCGTACAGGTAGGCGATGGGCGCGCCGTCCTTGTCCGTGATCGTGGAGACCAGCGGCGGGTCGGTCGTGACCAGGTCCGCGGAGATGCTGTCCACCGTGTCGCTGGCTCTGTTCGACACCATCCCGAGCGAGCCCACGACGGGGAACAACAGACCTGCCAGCAGCACTCCGGCCAGCAGGCACAGGCCAAGCAGTTTCAGCACGCCGTTCCTGGCTCGCATGCCGGTGAGCGTACGCGGCACCCAAAGAGGTGATCGAGATCGCGCACAGTTGATTACACAGGATGAGTACTCGTACTCAAGACAGGTAACAGGTGGGCAACCCAGGGTTGGAGGTGGAACCAGAAGGCTCTACAGTCCGTCACTGTCCACGACAGCAGCCGACGGCGCAGCCACTCGTTGGTGGTGAGCCTACGGCATCCGCGGCAGGGGTGTGGCGGATTTAGGAAGTCTGGGCACAGGGGAACTGAGGTGGGGGCTATGCAGCAGGGGGATTGGCGTATCAAGGCTTCGTGCCGCGACGAGGAGCCGGACCAGCTCTTCGTCAGGGGTGCGGAGCAGCGCAAGGCCAAGGTGGTGTGCCTGGGTTGCCCGGTGCGCACCGAGTGCCTCGCGGAAGCCCTGGACAACCGGATCGAATTCGGTGTGTGGGGTGGAATGACGGAGCGTGAGAGGCGGGCGCTGCTGCGGCGGCGACCCGACGTCACCTCCTGGCACGAGCTCCTGGACACGGCACGCCAGGAGCACCACGAGGAGTCCAAGGTCGGGTAGGGGCGGTTCCTACTCGCCCGCGAGCCGCCGGCCGATCTCGTGCAGGCCGTCCAGGTCGTGCACGTCGGTCGGCAGCGCGGGCACACCGACCAGCGGAACGCCGGGGTGCGCCCGGGTGAACCGCGCGAGCAGTCGCTTCTCCCGATCGGCGACGGCCACGCGGTCCGCGTGCACCCGCAGCACCGCGGCGGCCAGCGGCGCGTCCCCGGCGCGCTCCAGCCGGTCCGCCGCCGCCAGCGCGCCCGGTGCGGGCAAGGGGGCCAGCACCGGGTGCGTCCGGTTCGCCACCAGGCCGGTCAGCGGCATCCGCTCCGCGCTCAACCGCTCGACGAAGTAGCTGGCCTCGCGCAGCGCGTCCGGTTCGGCCGCCGCGATCACCAGGAAGCCCGTGCCGGGTGAGCGCAGCAGGTCGTAGGTGGCCTGGGCGCGCTGCCGGAAGCCGCCGAACATGCTGTCGAACGCCTGCACGAACGTCGACGCGTCGTTCAGGAGCTGGCCGCCCACGATCGTCGACACGGCCTTGGTGAACAGGCCGAACCCGGCGCCGACGATCTTGCGGATGCCGCGCCCGCCCGCCCGGGCGGGCGCCGACAGCATCTTGATGAGCTTCCCGTCGAGCACCGTCGACAGCCGCTGCGGCGCGTCCAGGAAGTCCAGCGCCGAGCGGCTCGGCGGCGTGTCCACGACCACCAGGTCCCAGTCGTCCTGCGCGACGAGCTGCCCCAGCTTCTCCATCGCCATGTACTCCTGCGTGCCGGAGAACGACGTGGAGATCGTCTGGTAGAAGGGGTTGGCGAGGATCTGCTCGGCCCGCTCCCGGCCCGCGTGCTGCCACACCATGTCGTCGAACGTGCGGCGCATGTCCAGCATCATCGCGTGCAGCTCGCCGTCGAAGTCGCCCTCGACGCGCCGCGGGTTGTTGTCCAGCTCCCGCAGGCCCAGCGACTGGGCGAGCCGCCGCGCCGGGTCGATCGTCAGCACCACCGCCCGCCGGCCGCGCGCCGCCGCCCGCAGGGCCAGCGCCGCGGCCGTCGTCGTCTTGCCCACCCCGCCCGAGCCGCAGCACACCAGCACCCGCGTGCCCGGGTTGTCCAGCAGCGCGTCCACGTCCAGCCGGTTCACCGCACACCCCGCCCGACCAGCAGTTCCGCCAGCTCGTACAGCGCGGCCACGTCCACCCCGTCGGTCAGCTCGGGCAGCTCCACCGACGGCAGGTCCGACTCGGCCAGCTGCTCCTTGGCCCGCTGCTCCGCGAGCACCCCGGCGGCGTGCTCGACGGCCTGCTCGACCAGGCCCTCCAGCACGTCGGCGTCCACGTCCAGCCCGGCGGCGGCCAGCCCGTCGCGCACCCGGTCCGCGTCCACCCGGCCCGCCGCGGCGGCGGCCACGGACCGCGCGGGCAGCCTCGGCGGCCGCACCCGGTTCACGAACACCGCGCCGGGCCGCAGGTCGGCGGCGTCCAGCTCGGCGACCGCCTCCAGCGTCTCGCGCACCGGCATCTCCTCCAGCAGCGCCACCAGGTGCACCGCCGTGTCGCCCGAGTGCAGCAGGTTCACCACGCCGTCGCTCTGCCCCTTGATCGGCCCGACCTTCGCCAGGTCGGCCATGGCCCGCGTGACGTCGAGGAACCGCACCACGCGGCCGGTCGGCGGCGCGTCCAGCACGACCGCGTCGTACTCGTGCCTGCCGTTCCTGCCGACCCGGCGCACGCACTCCTTGACCTTGCCGGTGAGCAGCACGTCCCGCAGGCCCGGCGCGAGGGTCGTGGCGAACTCGATCGCGCCCATCTTCTTCAGCGTCCGGCCCGCGAAGCCCAGGTTGTAGAACATGTCGAGGTACTCCAGCAGCGCCGCCTCGGGGTCCACGGCCAGCGCCCGGACCTCCCCGCCGCCGGGCGCGGACGCGATGCGCTCCTCGGAGTAGGGCAGCGGCGGCCGGTCGAACAGCCGCGCGACGCCCTGCCGGTTCTCGACCTCCACCAGCAGCACCCGGCGACCGCCGGTGGCCAGGGCCAGCGCCAGCGCCGCGGCGACCGTCGTCTTGCCGGTCCCGCCCTTGCCCGTGACGACGTGCAGCCGCGCGCGGGTCAGTTCGTCGGTCCAGCCGTTCACCAGGTCAGCCTAGGCGCGGACCACCGCGGGCCGCTGGGCGAGGGAGGCCGCCGCGTCAATCCCACATGGTGACGAACACCACTGCGATGGCGGTCGCCGCGACCACGCCCCATGCCACCACCGAGGGCAGCACGTAGGCGATCAGCACCGCCACCACGGCCACCGCGACCGCCCCGATGCCCGCCGCGCGCCACACCTGCGACCGCACCGCGCCCTTCCGGTCCCGCGTCAGCGCCATGGCCACCAGGACCATCACCAGCCCGCCCAGCAGGAACGAACCGGTCGCCACGATCCGCCACGTCTCCACACGAGCAAGTTAGCGCTTGGTGACGGGGCCGTCACCTGCGGAAACCGCAGAAGTGCGTGAACCCGACGGGAAAATTCCAGCTCGCGCGACCTGCGAGCGGGCGCGGGCGAGTACTCCGGGTGTCCGGCTAGGCTGCCCGCCATGCAGACGTGGGAGTACGCGACCGTCCCGCTGTTGATCCACGCCACCAAGGCGATCCTGGACCAGTGGGGCCAGGACGGCTGGGAGCTCGTAACTGTCCTGCCCAACCCCAGCGGTGAGCAGCACGTCGCCTACCTGAAGCGGCCGAAGGCATGAGCTGGACGGCCCGCCTGGCCGAGCTCGGCGTGGCGCTGCCCCCGGTCGCGGCGCCCGTCGCCGCGTACGTGCCCGCCGTCCGCAGCGGCCGGCACGTGTTCACCTCGGGCCAGCTCCCGTTCGTCGACGGCGCGCTCGCCGCCACCGGCAAGGTCGGCGGCGACGTCAGCCCCGAGGAGGCCAAGGCGCACGCCCGCACCTGCGCGCTCAACGCGCTGGCCGCCGTGGACGCGCTCGTCGGCCTGGACTCCGTGGTCCGCGTCGTCAAGCTCGTCGGGTTCGTCGCCTCCGCCGAGGGCTTCACCGGCCAGCCGGCCGTCGTGAACGGCGCGTCCGAGCTGATCGGCGAGGTGTTCGGCGACGCCGGGCGGCACGCGCGGTCGGCCGTCGGCGTGGCCGAGCTGCCGCTGGGCGCGCCCGTCGAGGTGGAGCTGATCGTCGAGATCGGGGAGTGAGATGTCCGACACGTGCCACGAGCTGCTGCTGCGCCTGGCCGGGAGGCTCCCCGACGACGTCCTGTGGCGGTTCCGCGACTGGGCCGCGACGGACGCCGTCCTGGTCCTCGCACGCGCCCTGCCACGCACGTTGCTGCACGACCGGATCGGCCTGACCGACCGCGAGCAGGCCCTGCTCGCCGACGCCCTCGTGCCGCACGGCGCCGACCGGGCCACCATCAGTTCCATCAGGGGACTGGACGAACTGCCCGATCCCGGCTACACCTTCACCCCGGAATCACCCGATCGGGTGCTGATGGGTGATTCCGCGACCGTGGTGCTCGGGGCGACCCTGCGCGGTCGCCCCGGGGTCGGCGAGGTCCGGTCCACGTGGCGGCTGGGCGGGGACGGGACCAGGAAGCTCGTCCTGGTCGCCGCCACGACCGGGTGCGCCCGGCTGGCCGGCGAACTCCAGCGCGTGCTGCGGGCGCTCGGCGAGCACGACCCCCTCGTGGAGGTCCTGCCCGTCGGACTTGACCTGCCGCCCTACCACCGGGCGGCGTTGGCGGCCTCGGAACTGGTGTGCACCGGCGCCGAGGCCGACGGGCACCTGGTGCCCGTATAGAGCTCGTCGCTCCCGCGCGGGCCGGAAGGAGAACAGGCGTGACGAACGACGGAGTGGGACTCCCCGTCCGTTTACACGACCTCCTGTTGTCGTTGGCCGGACGGGTCGACGACGACGCGTTGACGCAGGCCCGTGAGCTGCTCGCGGTCGCCGAGCTGGACCGGGCCGTGGAGCTGCTCGTCGGCTGCCTGCTGGCCGGTCGCATCCCGGTGTCCACGGAGGAGCGTCGCGAGCTCGGCTGGCTGCTGGGCGAGGTCCGCTCGGACCGCGCCCTCGCCGACCGGCTGTTCGCGGTCGAGCAGGTGCCCGTGCCCCGGCACCGGTTCAGCGCCGAGTCCGACCCGGCCGACGGCCTGGGCGACGTGCTCGGCAGGACCGTGTCGGCGCTGCCGGACGTGCGCGGCGTGCGCGCCACGTGGCGGTCCACCCCGGCCGGCGCGACACCCGGCCCGCTGCCGCAGCGGGTCGTCCTGGTCGACATCGGCCCCGCCGGGTTCGCCCCCGCCACCGCGTACCGGGTCGACACCGTGCTGCGGAAGGCCGGCATCCGGGCCGTGGTCGAGGTGCTGACCGTGGGCACGCCGCTGGGCGAGTACCACGCGGCCGCGGTCACCACCGCCCGCGAGGTGTTCTTCGCGTCCGGCTCCACGACACCGGGACCACCGCCCGATCCCGGCACGTGGTTCGACGGTGACATGTCGGGCCAGGCACCGGTGGTCGAGCCGGAACCGGTGCCTGTCGAACCCGAGAACGGCTCCAAGTCCCGTCGTGCGCGCGTCGACTCGTACGAGGGGGCGCAACCGTTCCCGCCCAAGCCGGTCAAGCGGCTGCCGGTGCGCGAACCCACCGACGAGCCGCAGGGCGACCACCGGGTCGAGCCGCGTGCCGACTCGCGGGCGGAGTCGCGCGCCGAGTCCCGGTCCGACTCGCGCGTGGAGTCGCGGTCCGACTCGCGTGCCGAGCCGCGACCCGACTCGCCGGCCGAGCCGCGTGCCGACTCCCGGGTCGACTCGCGGACCGACCCGCGGACCGACCCGCGGACCGACCCGCGGACCGACTCGCGGGTCGACGACCTGCTGGGCGACGGTGGGCGGGGCGAGGAGGTGCGCGTCACCGACGCCGCGCCGCCCGAGCCCGCGCCCGAACCGGTCGTGGAGGAACCGCGGGGCCTCACGCCCCCGGTGACGCCGCTGCCGCTGTCCCTGCCCGACGACCACCCGCTGTCGCGGTCCGAGGTCACCACCGAGCTGAACCCGGACGACCTCGCCGCGCTCCAGGCCGCCCTGGCCGAGGGGCAGGCGCCGGCGTCCGTGCAGCTGCCGCCGACCGTCGACGCCAAGCTCAGCGACCGCGAACGCGCCCTGCTCCAGCAGCTCCACGAGGAGCTGGCGCAGCGCGAGCAGCAGTCCTGGCCCGGCGGACCGGAGTTCGTCAACGGCGTGCCCAAGCCGAACAACGGCAAGTACCCCGGCTAGCGCGCCCGCGCGGCAGCCCGGCCCCGACGTCCGCGCCCAGCGGCCGGGAGGGCCGGGCCGCCGCCCACGCCGTCCCGCGGCCCCTCACGCCGTTCCGGCGTCGCCCCCGGCCCTCCGCCGCGCCAGGTCGATGACCCGCTGGAGGTGCAGGCCCCGGCGGACGTCCAACGGGTGCCGCGCCGTGCCGCTGTCCACCATCGCCACGAAGTCGTCCAGCAGGTTCGTGAAGCACTGCACCGCGCTCGTGCCCCGGTCGGCCAGCACGCGGTGACCGTGCTCGCCGTACACCGCCACCTCCGAGACGCCCGGCGTCAGCGGCAGCGTCATGCTCAACGCGGCCGAACTCGTCGCGCCGCCCTCGTGCCGGAAGACCACCTGCCACACGCCGTGCTCCGACCGGTCCGCCGCCACCACGTCCGTGATCGTCCCCAGCGCCGCGTCCAGCAGGTCGAACGCGTGCGGCCCGACGTCGTCCAGCGGGCCCCGCTCGTGCCGCCACGGCGAGTGCGAGAACGGGCCGTCCAGCAGCGCGCCCGACAACCAGCGGGCGCTGCCGCCCACCCAGCCGCCCACCCGCGCCAACTGCTCCAGCTGCTCCCGGGTCTCCGGCGCGTACCGACGGGTCAGCACGACCAGCGAGGCCACCCCGTGCCGCTCCACCGCGTCCGCGAGCCGCTCGGCGTCCTCCAGCGTCGCGGCGATCGGCTTCTCCAGGACCAGGTGCTTGCCCAGCTCGGCGGCGCGCGTCGCGATCGGCGCCTGCACCTCCGGCGGCACGGCGAACGCGACCGCGTCCACCTGCTCCAGCAGCTCCTCCGGCGTCGCCGCCGTGCCCGCGCCGTAGGTGCCGGCCAGCGCGGCCGCCGCCTCCCCGCGCCGGGCCCACACCGCCGCCAGGCGCGTCCCGGGGTGGTCGGCGATGCCCGGCGCGTGCACCCGCTCCGCCCACGGACCCGCGCCGATCAGTCCCACGCGCAGCTGTTCGTCCACGCCGGCCACCCTAACTCCCACCCGCCCCCGCCCCCGGCCGGTGATCACCACCCAGGCCGTCACCCGACCCGGGCTCGGCCGTCACCGCCCGGCCTTCACCGGGCCCCGGGCTCGGTCGTCACCGGCCACCGAGGTAGTCCTCCTCGGGCACGAAGATCCGCCTCCCGGTGCCGAAGCGCAGCTCCACACCGCCCTCCTGCCGCACCACCTCCGGCTCGGTCCCCCACCCGCCCGGGACCGCCACCACGAACCCGTGGTCCTCCGCCCGCCCGAGCCACACCTCGTGGTCCGTGCCGCCCAGCAGCCGCGACTCCTCCTTCACGTACACGTTCGGAGTTCCCTCGTACGTGTGGATCGTCTCGCTGGTCGGCAGGAACAGGACCACGGCCGCGACGGCCGTCAGACCGGTGCCGATCACCCCGCCCGACCCGAACAGCAGGACGTTGACCAGGCAGCCCTTTTTCGCGGTGTCCACAGCGGGTGATCCTCGTCGTAGGCTCGGTCCGTGCGCGAACTACCCGACGAACTGGTGCTGCCGGCCGAGATGGCCCCGTCCACCTTCACCGGCCCGCCGGCCGAGCCCCGCGACGCGGCGACCGTCGTGCTCGTCCGCGACGGCGACCGGGGGGTCGAGGCGTTCCTGCTGCGCCGCGTCGCCGCCATGGCGTTCGCGGGCGGGATGACCGTGTTCCCCGGCGGCGGGGTCGACCCGCGCGACGCCGACGCCTCGGTCGCGTGGAGCGGCCCCCCACCCGGGTGGTGGGCCTCGAAGTTCGCCTGTTCGCCCGAACTCGCCACCGCGCTCGTGTGCGCCGCGGTGCGGGAGACGTTCGAGGAGTCCGGCGTGCTGCTGGCCGGGCCGTCGGCCACCACGGTCGTCGCCGACACCGGCCCGTACGCGGCGGCGCGGGCCGCGCTGGTGGCGCGGGAGCTGTCGTTCGCGCGGTTCCTGGCGGACGAGGGGCTCGTGCTGCGCGCCGACCTGCTGCGACCGTGGGCCAACTGGGTGACCCCGCCCGAGGAACCGCGCCGCTACGACACCCGGTTCTTCGTCGCCGTGCTGCCCGAGGGGCAGAGGGCGGACGGCGCGACCACCGAGGCGTCGGACGCGGTGTGGCAGCGGCCGGCCGACGCGCTGGCCGACTGGGAGGCGGGCCGCCGAGCCCTCATGCCACCCACCTGGGTGACCCTCTCCGAGGTGAACGACCTCGGCTCCGTAGCGGCCGTCCTGGCCGAGCCGCGCGAGGTCGAGAAGATCATCCCCAAGATCGTCCGCGACGGCGACGTCCTCCGGGTGGTCCTGCCGTGAGCGCCGAGTACGGGGTGCTGCGCCGGGTCACGCCGTTCGCGTCGGTCGTCCTCGCGGAGAACCCGGGGATGATGACCCTGGAGGGCACGAACACGTGGGTCCTGCGCGCGCCGGGCGCCGAGTCGTGCGTCGTGGTCGACCCGGGCCCCCTGGACGAAGGCCACCTGAACCGCGTGGCCGCGCACGGCCCGGTCGACGCCGTCCTCCTCACCCACGGCCACCCGGACCACTCGGAAGGGGTGAGCGCCTTCGCGCGGCTCGTGGGCGCCCCCGTGCACGCCGCGGACCCGAGGTTCGCCACCGCGCCGCTGGCCGGCGGCGAGGTCGTCACCGGCGGCGGCCTGGAGATCACCGCCCTGGCCACGCCGGGCCACACCGACGACTCGTTCTCGTTCCTGGTCGGCGACGCGGTGCTCACGGGCGACACCATCCTGGGCCGCGGCACGACGGTGCTCGACGGCAGGCTCGCCGACTACCTCGCGTCCCTCAGGACCCTCGCCGACCTGCCGGGGGGCACCGCGGTGCTGCCCGGCCACGGGCCCGAGCTGCCGGACGTCGTCGCCGTCGCCCGCGCCTACCTGGCCCACCGCGAGGAGCGCCTGGCCCAGGTCCGCGCGGCGGTCGAGCGGCTGGGCGGCGCGCCCACCGCGCGCCAGGTCGTCGAGCTCGTCTACGCCGACGTGGACCGCTCCCTCTGGCCCGCGGCCGAGTGGTCGGTGCGGGCCCAGCTCGACTACCTCGCGGGCACCTGACGCGCGGGTGCCTGACGCGCGGGTGCCTGACGCGCGGGTGCCTGGGGCGGGCCGGTGGTGGCGGTCGGTGGTGGGCCGGCGGGGTCGGTGGTGGGGGTGGGCTGTTCGTCCTCCGGGGTGTGTCGGCGGCCGGCTGGTCGGCAGGGGTGGTGGTCTCGGGGTTCCGCTTCGTCTTCAACCGATGGCCGAGACGGCGGTTACGTACATCGATCACCTGATCGTGTGTACGGGCGACCGATGACCACTGGTCAGACCGTTGTCCGGATCGGGACGACCAGGTAGGTCAGCTCCATCCCGTCCTCACCCGCCTGCGACGTGAGCACGGTGGACCGCAGCCCGTCCTGGATGCGCAGCTCCACGCGCCGCCCGCTGAACGCCGTCAGCGCGTCCGCCAGGTACCTGGCCTGGAAGGTCTTCGTGATCCGGCTGCCGTCGATCGTCGCCTTGACCGACTCCGACCTCGACCCCGGCCCCTCCGGACCACCTGACCGCGGGTCGCCGCCGCGCACGCGCAGCTCGCCGTCGTCGACCTGGAGCGTGACCGAACCGTGCGGCCCGGGGTGGGGAACCGCGCGGCGCACGGCGCCGGCCAGCGCGTCCGCCTCCACCAACACCGTGCTGTCGATGACCGCCTCCAGCAGCTTCCTTGTCCGAGTCGTGCGGGGAACGGGGTTGCCGGCGGCGCCGTGCCGGCGCGAGGTCGTCAAGTGCACCCGCCGGTACACACGGTAGCGAAGTGAGCGCCGTTCGGTAACGATCCGTCCCGCTTGGTCCCGGAGGTGAACGGTCCGGGGCTGAGCGCGAGGACGCACCCGCGCACCCGCGCGCCGGTGATCGGGTGCATGCGGCGAACGCTAGACCCGACCACCGACATTCTCGCCCACCGACGTGGAAAGCCGCACGTCAGCGGGCCGCGAGGTCCATGTCCTCCTGCTGGGGCAGCGGCACGCCGGCCGCCACCGTGCCGCGGAAGACCCACACCAGGGCGGCGATCACCAGGCCGGACACCGCCGCCACCGCGAACGCGGTGCTCGTGCCGTGCGACTCGACGAGCTGGCCGCTGGCGGACTGCCCGATGGCCAGGCCGACGGTGACGGCGGTGACCACCCAGCCGAACGCCTCGGTCGCCGTGCCCGCCGGGGCGACGTGCTCGATCGCGGTGGAGTGCGTGGTGGACTGCGGGGTGATCAGGGTGCCGACCACGAGCAGCGCGCCGGCCAGCCAGAACAGGCTGGTGGGCAGCGCGAGCAGCAGCGACAGCAGCGCGAACCCGCCGAGCAGCACGGGCAGCCGCAGGTGCATGGCGCGCGGGAACGGCTTCATCGCGTACAGCACGCCGAACACGACGGAGCTGACCGACCACAGGCTCAGCAGCAGCCCGCCGAGGCCCACGTGGCCGGCGTTCGCGGCGGCGGCGGGCACGGCGACCTCGATGAACCCGATCGTGACGCCGAAGCCGAGGGCCGCGAGCGCCACGGTGCGCATGCCGGGCGAGGCGAGCGCGCCGAGCAGGTCGCGCCGCGCCGGTTCCGGCCGCACGGCGCGGACGGTCGGGTTCAGCGCGAACCACACCGCGCCGACCACCATGGACGCCGCGCCGACCACCACGCCGGTGCCCGCCCACGGCACCGTGACCAGCAGGCCCGCGAGGCCGGGGCCGAGGATGAAGAAGACCTCCATGCTGATCGCCTCGTAGGCGTACCCGGCGAGCCGAGCGGACCCGGGCGGCAGGGCGCGGGCCCACAGGGCGCGGGACGCCGAGCCGACCATGGGCTCGGTCAACCCGACGGCGAACGCGAGCGGCACGAGGAGGGGCAGCGCCACGCCCGCCTCGACGGCGGTGACGGCGAGCGCCACGAACACGGCGAACAGCGACACGGCGACGAGCAGCGGGCGGGTCGGCCCGTGCCGGTCCATCAGCCTGCCCTGCACGATCGACCCGACCGCGACGCCGACCAGGGACGCCGCCGACACCAGGCCCGCGGCGGCGAACGAGCCGGTCTCGCGCTGCACGAACAGCAGCAGCGAGAGGCCGATCATCGCGATCGGGAGGCGGGCGAGCAGGGACGCGACGACGGGGCCGCGCATCCCCGGTGCGGTCAGGGCGGTGCGGTAGTCGGAGAGGCGGGCAGAGTGGGACATGCGTACCAGTATGCCCGCACTGGTACGCGCGTACCAGTCATCGGGCGGTGCGATCGGTCACCCGGTGGGGATCGTCCACTTCTCGGGAGCGTTATTGCGATCCGGTAACAACAATGGGATGACCGGGTGAAACCCCTCGGAAAAATGCCTGCACAAGGGGTCCTTGAGGGTGAACGGCCTTGAGTTGCGGCCCAGGGGGCGTGCGATCGTGGACAGCACGACCCGCGTACCCGTTTCGACCTTCGTCGCTACGGGTAGTCAAACCTCCTTCCGGTGCCGAAGGGTCGGGGCCTGCGGGCACCGGAGGTGTGGAACGCGTGATCTGTCGGGGGATGGGTCGCGCGAACAACAGGGCCGGTGCGCCGCGTCGGGGGCGGCGCCCGGCTCTGTTGCTGCGTCCGGCGGCTGCCGGGACCTGCTCAGCGAGCGCGGCGCGCCAGGCGCTCCGGGTCCAGGATCAGCACGCTCTTGCCCTCCAACCGCAGCCACCCGCGGTGGGCGAAGTCGGCCAGGGCCTTGTTCACCGTCTCGCGCGACGCGCCCACGAACTGGGCGATCTCCTCCTGCGTCAGGTCGTGGGTGACCCTCAGCAGACCGGCCTCCTGGCTGCCGAAGCGCTGCGCGAGCTGCAACAGCGCCTTCGCCACGCGGCCGGGCACGTCGGTGAAGATCAGGTCGGCCAGCATGGAGTTCGTCCGGCGCAGCCTGCGCGCCAGGGCGCGCAGCAGCTGCTCGGCGATCTCCGGCCGGTTGGTGATCCACTGCCGCAGGGCGGGGCGGTCCATGCTCACCGCGCGCACCTCGGTCACCGTGGTGGCGGTGGACGTGCGGGGGCCCGGATCGAAGATCGACAGCTCGCCGAACATGTCGGACGGGCCGAAGATCCCCAACAGGTTCTCCCGACCGTCCGGCGACTTGCGGCCGATCTTCACCTTCCCGGACTGGATGATGTAGAGCCGGTCGCCCGGCTCGCCCTCCGCGAAGATCACGTGGCCACGCGGGAATTCAACGGACTCCAGCGTCTGCGCCAGTGCCTCCGCTGCCGCCGGTTCAACCCCCTGGAAGATGCCCGCGCGGGCCAGGGTCTCGTCCACCTCGTCCCTCCTGTCGAGACGCGGCGGCATGGTCGAGCGCGTTCCGCCTTCTGGCGGATCAGCGCCTTGCCGCCGATCACTGGGTGCAGTCTAAGGGCTGTGCGGGAGATCGCCTTCCGGCGCGCCGCCGCACGTGCCCCGCGACTCGGGGCGGACAGCCCGATGAGGCCCGCCGGGGGATGCGCCCCCTCGGGCCTCGCCGGTCCTCGCCCCGGTCAGCGGCGGGTGCGCCGCTGACGCAGGTTCCTCGCACGACCACCCAGCCTGCGCAGCCGGAACAGCTCCAGCGCGCGGCCGATGCCGTGCCCGTAGAGGGCCCTGACCTCGTCGGGCCGGGCCGACTCCAGGAACTCCTCGACCTCGTCCTCCTGCACGGCGACGTGGCGCAGACGAGCTTCCACGCGCTCCATGAAGAGCGCGAAGAACATGATCACGATCGGAACGGCGATGACGAACCAGGCAGTCATGATGGCTCCGATCCTTGCGCATCCGTTTCGGCGCGCACTAGAGGGGGGTCACTCTTGCGTGTGTCGTCGTGCGCTCGTAAGTGGGACGTGCACGGCGGGGCGGTGGTTGCTCGGTGCTCGCCGACGAGTTGTTCCCCGGGGCCGCGCACCCCGAAACGCCGGCCCGCGCGCCGACCCCCTCGTCGACCCCCGCACCCGCCCGCGCACCGGTTCCCGCACCCACCCGCGCCGGGCGCCGGCACCGCCCACGGCCGCGTCGCCCACCGGGCGGGAGCAGTAGTGTTCCGACATGGCCAAGAGCGCGGTGAAGCAGCCGGAGACGAGGCTGGGGCTGGTCCGCCGGGCGCGCCGGGTGGTGCGGGTGCTGGGGCAGGGCTACCCCGACGCGCACTGCGAGCTGGACTTCCGCGACCCGCTGGAACTGCTCGTCGCCGTCGTCCTGTCCGCCCAGACCACCGACGTCCGGGTGAACCAGGTCACGCCCGCCCTGTTCCGGCGCTACCGCACGGCGCGCGACTACGCCTCGGCGGACCGGGCCGAGCTGGAGGAGCTGATCAGGCCGACCGGCTTCTACCGGAACAAGGCGACGTCCCTGCTGGGGCTCGGCGCCGCCCTGGTGGAGCGGTTCGACGGCGTCGTGCCGGGCAGGCTGGAGGACCTGGTCACGCTGCCCGGCGTCGGCCGCAAGACCGCGAACGTGGTGCTGGGCGACGCGTTCGGCGTGCCGGGGATCACCGTGGACACCCACTTCGGCCGGCTCGTCCGCCGCTGGGGCTGGACCCGGGAGGAGGACCCGGTCAAGGTCGAGCACGCCGTCGGCCCGCTCGTCGAGCGCAAGGACTGGACGATCGTCTCGCACCGCACGATCTTCCACGGCCGCCGCGTCTGCCACGCCCGCACGCCCGCCTGCGGCGCGTGCCTGCTCGCGCCGCTGTGCCCGTCCTACGGCATCGGCCAGGTCGACCCGGTCAAGGCGCAGAAGCTCGTCAAGGGCGAGGAGGCGCCGCACCTGATCGAGCTCGCCGAGCGCGTGCGTGCGGGGGAGAAGTTGGCGTGAGCACCCGAGCCCGGTGGACGGCCGTCGCCCTGGTGCTGGCGGTGGCGGGCGTCGTCGCGCTGTGGCCGCGCTCGTCCGACCCCGTCGACCCCGGCCCGGCGGTGAGCGCGCGGCCCGCGCCGGACCTCGGCCTCGCCCGGCGGGACGCCGCGCTCCAGCCGTGCGCGCCGCCCCCGCGCTCGCAGGACGGCGCGGCACCCGGACCGGCCGCGCTGCGCGGCCTGGAGGTCACCTGCCTCGGCGACGGCACCCGCCTCGACGTGGCGTCCGCCCTGCCCGGTCGGGCCGTGGTGAACTTCTGGGCGACCTGGTGCGTTCCCTGTCAAGAGGAGCTCAGGGTGCTCGACGCCTACGCCCGGGAGCCCGGCGCGGTGCCGGTGCTGACGGTCCTGGTCGACAGCAAGGAGGGGGACGGGCTGGAGTTGCTGGCCAAACTCGGTGTTCACCTGCCGTCCGTGCACGACCCCGCGGACCTGCTGCGCAAGGCCGTGGCCCCGCCGCCGCGCATGCCGGTGACCTACGTCGTCGGCGCGGACGGCGCGCTGGCCCTCGTGCCCGACCCGCTCGTGCTGACCACGGTCGAGCAGGTGCGCGAGGTGGTGGGATGACCGCGCTGGTCGACCCGGGCGACGTCCCGGAGTGGATGAGCGGCCTCGTCAAGGCCACCGCCGAGATCGACGCCCGCGCCTTCACCCGCCTCTCGCCGCCGCCACCGGGCACCGGGCGCGCCGCGGCCGTGCTCATGCTGTTCGGCGAGGGCCCCCGCGGGCCGGACGTGCTGCTGCTGCGCCGCGCCGACACCCTCGGCTCGCACCCCGGCCAGGTCGCGTTCCCGGGCGGCGCCGCCGACCCGACCGACGACGGCCCGCTGGACACGGCGCTGCGCGAGGCGTTCGAGGAGACCGGGGTGCTGCGCGAGGGCGTCCGCCCGGTCGCGCTGCTGCCCGAGCTGCACGTGCCGGTGTCCGGGTTCGTCGTCACGCCGGTGCTCGCGCACTGGCGCGAGCCGTCGCCGGTCGCGCCCGTCGACCCGGCGGAGACCGCCGCCGTGGCCCGCGTGCCGGTCGCGCACCTGGCCGACCCGGCGAACCGGTTCCGGGTGACGCACTCCTCGGGCTACACCGGCCCCGCGTTCTCCGCGCCGGGCATGCTGGTGTGGGGCTTCACCGCCGGGCTGCTCAACGGCCTGCTGGCGCTCGGCGGGTGGGAACGGCCGTGGGACACCTCGGACGTGCGGGACCTGGACCTCGCGCTGCGCGCGACGGAGCGGGCGGTCGTGGATCGGGGTGCCGGTGAACTGGGTTGACCTGCTCGTCCTGGCGCTGGCCGCCTTCGCCGCGGTGTCCGGCGCGCGGCAGGGCATGGTCGTGGCGCTGCCCGCGTTCGTCGGCGTGCTCATCGGCCTCGTGCTCGGCACGCAGCTCGCGCCGCTGGTGGTCGCCCAGTTCGAGAACGTGGTGACCAAGGTCGTCTTCGCGGTCGGCATCGTGGTGCTGCTCGTGGCGCTCGGCGAGACGCTCGGCGTGTACGTGGGGCGGACGATCAAGCCGCGGATCAACTCCAGCCCGCTGCGCGGCGCGGACAACGCGCTGGGCGCGATCGTGCAGGGCGCGGTGGTGTTCGTCGTGGCGTGGATGATCGCGCTGCCGCTGACCGTGGTCGCCGGGCTGCCGTCGCTGGCCAAGGCGCTCAACCAGTCGGTGATCCTGTCGACCGTCGACGGCACCATGCCGCAGGCCGCGCGGACCCTGTCCGGCGACCTCCAGAGCCTGTTCGACGTGTCCGGCTTCCCGGCCGCGATGGACCCGTTCAACCGCACGCCGCTCAAGGAGGTCGGCCCGCCCGACCCGGCGCTGAGCCAGGACCCGATCGTGCAGAACCTGCGGGCCAGCGTGCTCAAGGTGCGCGGGCGGGCGCCGTCGTGCTCCCGCGCCCTGGAGGGCACCGGGTTCGTGATCGCGCCGGAGCGCGTGATGACGAACGCGCACGTCGTCGCCGGCACCACCGAGGTCGCGGTCGAGGTCGGCCGGGGCCAGTTCGACGCGACCGTCGTGCACTACGACGCGCAGACCGACGTCGCCGTCCTCGCCGTGCCGGACCTCAAGGCCGAACCGCTGAAGTTCCGCACCGACGAGATCGCGCAGGGCGAGGACGGCATCGTCCTCGGCTACCCGCTGGACGGCCCGTACACGGCGTCCGAGGCCCGCGTGCGGGAGCGCATCCCGATGCTGCGCGGCCCGGACATCTACGACGCGCAGACCGTGACGCGGGACGTCTACACCGTCCGCGCGAAGGTCCGCAGCGGCAACTCCGGCGGTCCGCTGGTCGACCCGCAGGGCCGCGTGATGGGCGTGGTGTTCGGCGCGGCGGTGGACGACCAGGAGACCGGTTTCGTGCTGACCGCCCAGGAGGTCGCCGACGAGGTCGCGGAGGCGCCGTCCCTGGTGCGGCGGGCGTCGACGCAGACCTGCGCGTCCTAGCCCCGGGCCTGGACCTTCGCCAGGAACTCGGTGACCAGGCGGCTCGTGGTGTGCGGCGACTCCTGGTGCGGGAAGTGGCCCACCTCGGGCAGCACCCGGTACGACGAGCGGGGGCCCGCCCAGGCGGTCGAGTCGGAGGCGGTGGACTCCAGCAGCACCGGGTCGCGCGCGCCGTGGACCTGGAGGACGGGGACCTCCAGGCGGCGGTCGAGGACCTCGGCGAAGCGGCGGCCGTCGCTGCGCAGCTGGGAGCGGACGGCCCAGCGGTGGTACTCCATGGCGCTGTGCGCCACGCCGGGGATGAGGACGGCCTCGCGGTTGCGGCGGAGCACCTCGTCGAACTCCGGTGCCACCGTCCACTTCGGACCGGACCAGGAGCGCAGCAGGTCGGCCACGGCGGCGCCCCGGTCACGGGTCAGCGCGCGCTCGGGCCGCACCGGCAGCTGGAAGCGGAAGATGTGCGCCGCCGCGCGCCCCTGACCGCGCGGGTGGCGGCGGATGGCGCGGCGCAGGGCCAGCGGGTGCGGCGCGGCCACGGCCGTGACCGAGGAGACCAGGCGGGGGTGCATGGCGCCGACCGTCCACGCCAGCATGCCGCCCCACGCGTGGCCGACGAGGTGCGCGCGGCTCTCGCCCAGCGCCTTCACCAGGCCCGCGACGTCACCGGCGAGCGTGAAGCCGTCGTAGCCGCGCGGCGGCTTGTCCGAGTCGCCGTAGCCGCGCAGGTCCACCGCGACCGCGCGGTACCCCGCCTCGGCCAGCGCGACCAGCTGGTGCCGCCACGTCCACCAGAACTCGGGGAAGCCGTGCAGCAGCAGCACGAGCGGCCCGTCGCCGAACTCGACCACGTGCAGCCGGATGCCGTTCGCGGACACGTCGCGGTGCGCCCACGGGCCGGGCACCCGGGCGGTCGACGGGTCCGGTGGCAGCCGCACGGGCGTCAGCGGGCGTCTCGGTGGCGCAGCGCCGCGACCGTGTCCTTGGCCGAGTCGATGGTCCGCTGCGGCGCGCGCAACTTCTTCACCTTGCGGTAGCCGAGGAACGCGAACAGCCCGGCCGTGACGAGCATCAGCACGAACACGATCAGGAACGCCGACCAGCGCGGCAGCCACACGTCGAGCAGCTCGGCGCCGAAGAAGAAGAAGAAAAAGGAGCTGAACAGCAGCACGGCCAGGGCGACGATGAAGTAGACGCTGCCCTTCACGCCCTTCTTGATCTCGCCGGCCACCTCGGACTTGGCCAGTTCGACCTCGGCCCTGACCAGCGTGGACAGGTGCGCCGTCGCGTCGCGCACGAGACCGCCGATGGACGTCTCGCCCGCGATCATCGCCGGGCTCTCCGCGGTCAACGGGATGGACGGGACAGGTGGCAGCCCGCTGCCGTTGGTGTTCTCCCGAGCGCTGGTCACCGCGCCATCGTGCCACGCCCGCGCGGCCGTCACCGCTCGACCGGCTGATGACCCGGCGACGGGTTTCGGCCGCGACGCGGCGGGGGCGCCTCCCCGGTCCGGGAGACGCCCCCGCCGCGGTCGGTCAGTCCTCCGCGGAACCCGTCTTCAGGCCCTGGGAGATCAGCTCCATGACGGACGAGTCGGCGAGCGTCGTGACGTCGCCGACCTGCCGGTTCTCCGCCACGTCGCGCAGCAGGCGGCGCATGATCTTGCCCGAGCGGGTCTTCGGCAGCTCCGGCACGACCATGATCTGCCGCGGCTTCGCGATGGGGCCGATCTCCTTGGCCACGTGGTCGCGCAGCGCCTTGATCGCCTCCGCGCCGTCCGAGCCCTCGGCGACGCCGCCGCGCAGGATCACGAACGCCACGATGCCCTGGCCGGTGGTCGGGTCGGTCGCGCCGACGACCGCCGCCTCGGCCACCGTCGGGTGCGAGACCAGCGCGGACTCGACCTCGGTGGTGGAGATGCGGTGCCCGGACACGTTCATCACGTCGTCCACCCGGCCCAGCAGCCAGATGTCGCCGTCCGCGTCGTACTTCGCGCCGTCGCCCGCGAAGTAGAAGCCCTGCTCGCCGAACCGCGACCAGTAGGTGTCGCGGTAGCGCTGCTCGTCGCCCCAGATGCCGCGCAGCATCGACGGCCACGGCTCGTCGAGCACCAGGTAGCCGCCACCGCCGTGCGGGACCTCGTTGCCCTGGTCGTCGACGACCTTCGCGCCGATGCCGGGCAGCGGCCTCTGCGCCGAACCGGGCTTGGTCGCGGTCGCGCCGGGCAGCGGGGAGATCATGATCGCGCCGGTCTCGGTCTGCCACCACGTGTCGACGATCGGCGTCTTGCCCGCGCCGATGGTCTCCCGGTACCAGATCCACGCCTCGGGGTTGATCGGCTCGCCGACGCTGCCCAGCACGCGCAGGGACGACAGGTCGTACTTGGCGGGGATGTCCGCGCCCCACTTCATGAACGTGCGGATCAGCGTCGGCGCGGTGTAGTAGATCGACACGCCGTACTTCTGCACGACCTGCCAGTGCCGGCCCTCGTCCGGGGTGTTCGGCGTGCCCTCGTAGACGACCTGCGTGACGCGGTTCGACAGCGGGCCGTACACGATGTAGCTGTGGCCGGTGACCCAGCCGATGTCGGCGGTGCACCAGTAGACGTCGGTGTCCGGCTTGAGGTCGAACACGGCGTGGTGCGTGTACGACGCCTGGGTCAGGTAGCCGCCCGACGTGTGCAGGATGCCCTTCGGGTTACCCGTGGTGCCCGACGTGTAGAGGATGAACAGCGGGTGCTCGGAGTCGAACGCCTCCGGGGTGTGCTGCTCGGCCTGGCGGTCGACCAGGTCGTGCCACCACACGTCGCGGCCCTCGGTCCACTCGACCTCGGTGTCGGTCCGCTTGACCACGAGGACGTGCTCGACGCTCGCGGCGTTGGCGACGGCCTCGTCCACGGCGGGCTTGAGCGCCGCCGGCTTGCCGCGCCGGTACTGGCCGTCCGTGGTGATCACGAGCTTGGCCCGCGAGTCCTCGATGCGGGTGCGCAGGGCCTCCGCGGAGAAGCCGCCGAACACCACGCTGTGCAGCGCGCCCAGGCGGGCGCAGGCGAGCATGGAGAAGATCGCCTCGGGCACCATCGGCATGTAGATGGCGACCCGGTCCTCGGCCCCGACACCCAGTTCGACCAGGGCGTTCGCCGCCTTGGAGACCTCGCGCTGGAGGTCGGCGTAGGTGATGGTCCGGCTGTCGCCGGGTTCGCCCTCCCAGTGGATGGCGACCTGCTCTCCGTGGCCGGACTCGACGTGCCGGTCGACGCAGTTGTACGCGACGTTGAGCTTGCCGCCGACGAACCACTTCGCGAACGGCGCGTTCGACCAGTCGAGGACCTGCGTCCACTTCGTGTCCCAGGACAGCCGCTCGGCCTGCTTCGCCCAGAACGCCTCGCGGTCGGCGTCCGCCTCCCCGTAGAGCGCGGCGGTGGCGTTGGCCTGCGCGGCGAACTCGTCGCTGGGCGGGAACTTCCTGTTCTCGGTCGACAGGTTGTCCAGGGCGGCTTGCGGCTCTGTCATGGCGGGGCGTACCTCCTGAATCAGTGTGGTGCGCACTGACCGTAGTGCGATTCAGCTCACTGCGCACCCAAAAGGTTCAGACCAATTTTGGCCGGTTTCGAAACGCGTGGGTAACTGTGTAACCCGGTCCCGCGGCACTGACCACCGTGATCCGGCCGAACGACACACAAGTTGCGACGAGCGGCACCTCGCGTGAGACAGGTCACGCGGGCGGGTCAGCTGTGCAGGCGGGCCTTGAGCGCCGGCCACTCGGCGGCCGTCATCGAGTACACGACGGTGTCGCGCAGCGTGCCGTCCGGGCGGACGCGGTGCACCCGCAGCACGCCCTCGCGGGTCGCGCCCAGCCGTTCGATCGCCTTCTGCGACCGCTCGTTGCGCAGGTCCGTGTGCCAGCCGACGCGGTGCGCGCCGAGGACCTCGAACGCCCTGGTCAGCAGCAGGAGCTTGGCGTCGGTGTTGAGCGCGGTGCGCTGCCAGCGCGTGCCGATCCAGGTGTGGCCGATGTAGAGGCCCCGGTGCACCGGGTCGATCTCGTAGTACGACGTGGTGCCCGCGACCTCGCCGGTGCGGGGGTCGACCTGCGCCCAGGGCAGGCGGTCGGGGTCGGCGAGCGCCCGTTCGACGTAGGCGCGGGTGTCGTCGAGGGTCTTCGGCTGGTGCGAGCTGAGCCACGTCCAGGTGTCGGGGTCCTTGCCCGCCTCGTGCAGGCCCTCGGCGTGGTCGGGCGACAGGGGTTCGAGGCGGACGTGGGAACCGGTGAGCACAGGGCGGTCGTACCAGGTCATGCGGCGAACCTATCCCGACGATTGGCCTGTTCGGATAGCCAATTCCGGCTTGGTGCGAATAGCCACTTACCGGCGGGTAGTGTGCGGTCCCGTGACCGATCCGCTCGCCCCGCTGCTGGGCCTGCCCGGTGTGGCCGACGCCGTCGACTCGGCCCGCGACGCCGTGTTCCAGGTGCACCGGCACCGGGTGAACCTGCGCGGCTGGGCGACCACCGCGGCCGAGGCGTCCGTGCGCGCCGCCCGCGCCTCCGCCGCGCTCGAAGGCGGTGCCACCGACATCCCCGAGGACGGTTCGGTCACCGACCCCGTGCTGGCGGGTGCGCTGCGCGTGGCCGAGGCGCTGGGCGTGCTGCTGCCGACGTGGCAGCGCGCGCCGCTCCAGGCGCTGGCCAGGCTGCACGTCCTGGCGGGGGCCGACCTGGGCGGTGAGCTGGGCCGTCCCCGCGCGGTGCCGGACGTGTCGCAGCGCCTGGGCCTGCTGGCCCAGCTGGTGACCGGCGGCACGTCCGTCCCCGGTCCGCTGCTGGTGGCCGTGGTGCACGGCGAGCTGATGTCGCTGTCGCCGTTCGGCACGGCCAACGGCGTCGTCGCCCGCGCCGCGTCCCGCCTGGCGTCCATCGCGACGGGGCTCGACCCGAAGTCCCTGGGCGTGCCGGAGGTGATGTGCCTGCGCCGCCGCAACGACTACGCCGCCGCCCTGCACGGCTTCTCCACCGGTGACCCCGAGGGCGTCACCCGCTGGCTCCTGTTCCACTGCGAGACCCTCGAAGCCGGCGCCCGCGAAGCCCGCAGCATCGCCGACGCCGCCACCCCCTGACCCCGCGAGAGTCCAACGCCCAGGCCCCGAGAGTCCAACGCCGGGGCCCCGAGAGTCCAACACTCAGGACCCCTGAGCTCTACGTTCCGGACGTAGAACTCAGGGGTCCTGGAGGTACGACTCTCGCGACCTGAGCGTTGGACTCTCGGGGCCTGGAGGTTGGACTCTCGCGGGTCAGAGGAGTTCTTTCAGGGTGGTCGCGGCCCGCTCGGCCTCGTCGAACGTGTTGTAGAGCGGCGCGAAGCCGAAGCGGAGGACGTCCGGCGGGCGGTGGTCGCCCAGGACGTCGCGGGCCGCCAGCTCCTCCACCAGCCGCCGCGCCTCCGGGTGCCGCAGGCTGACCTGGTGGCCGCGCCGCTCGTCGGCCGGGGTGATCACCTCGATGCCCGGCAGGCCCTCGACCAGGCGCATGAAGTGCGCGGTCAGCGCCAGGCCCTTCGCCCGCACGTCCACCAGCGACACGTCGTCCCACACGTCCAGCGCGGCGTCGAGCGCCAGCATCGACAGGATGTCCGGCGTGCCCACGCGCGCCCGGGACACGCCGGGGTCGGGCGTGTACTCGTCCGCCATCGCGAACGGCACCTCGTGGCCCGTCCACCCGGTCAACGGCTGCTCGAACGCGTGCTGCGCGTGCTTCGGCACGTACAGGAACGCGGGCGACCCGGGCCCGCCGTTGAGGAACTTGTACGTGCAGCCGACCGCGAGGTCCACGCCGAGCGCGTCCAGCTCGATCGGCAGCACGCCGGCGCTGTGGCACAGGTCCCACACGACCTTCGCGCCCACGTCGTGCGCCTGCCGCGTCAGCTCCGCCATGTCCAGCAGCCGGCCGGTGAGGTAGTCGACGTGGTTGAGCAGCACGACCGCCGTCGTGTCCCGCAGGTCCAGCTCCTCCGGCGGCGCGGGCCGCAGCGCGAGCCCGGTCAGCTCCGCCACCGACCGCGCGATGTAGCCGTCGGTGGGGAACGTCCCGGCGTCGACCACGATCTCGGCCCGGTCGGTGTTGCGGACCGCCGCCATGAGCGCCTTGAACAGGTTCACGCTCGTCGAGTCCGCCACCACGACCTGGCCGGGGCCCGCGCCGACGAGCCGCCCGATCCGGTTGCCGACCCGCTCCGGGGCCTCCCACCAGCCCTCGGACCAGCTGCGGATGAGCCGGCGGCCCCACTGCCGCTCCACGACGTCGCGCACGCGCCCGGCCACGGCCTTCGGCGGCGCGCCGAGCGAGTTGCCGTCCAGGTAGACGACGTCGTCGTCCAGGTCGAACAGGTCGCGCACGTGCGCCAACGGGTCGACGTTCACACGTAGCTCCTCGCGGTCCACAGTTCGGGGAAGACGGAGCGCTGCGCGCGCTTCTCCAGCCACGCGACGCCGGCCGAACCGCCGGTGCCGGTCTTCGCGCCCATCGAGCGGCGGGTCGCGAGCAGGTGGTCGTGCCGCCAGCGGGTGAACTCCTCGGCGACGTCGGTCAGCGCCTCGCCCAGCTCCAGCAGGTCGCGCGGCCCGTCGCGGTAGACGTCCGCCCACACCGCCTCGACCTCGGCGTTGGGCCGGTAGCCCTCGCTGACGTCACGGGTGAGCACGTCGGCGGGGATCGGCTTGCCCCGGCGGTGCAGGAGCGCGAGCACGTCGTCGTACAGGCTCGGCTCGTGCAGCAGCGCCTCCAGGGCGTCGTGCTGGGCCGGCACGGCGCGGTGCGGCACGAGCAGCGAGCGGGACTTCTCGCCGAGCAGGAACTCCACCTCGCGGTAGCGGCCGGACTGGAAGCCCGAGCCCTCGCCGAGGGCGTCCCGGAACGAGTTGAACTCGCCGGGCGTCATCCGGGCGATGGGCCGCCACGCCGCGTTCAGCGCCTGCATGTGCAGCTCGCTGCGGCGCAGGGTGCGCACGGCGCCGGGCACGTCGTCGGCGCGCAGCTCCCGCTGGGCGTGCCGCCACTCGAAGCACAGCAGGCCGAAGTACAGCTCCATGACCTGCGTGACCACCAGGAACGACATCTCGCGCGGGTCGTCGGACCACTGCTGCTGGAGGCCGTGCAGCACGGAGGCGTGCACGTAGTCCTCGTAGGGCGTGGTGCCGCCGAAGTCGAGTTTGGGTGGGACCGGACACGTCATGACCACCATCATCGCCCGGCGATCGGGTGATCTGAAGAGCTGTCGGGATACCCTGACCAGCGAACTTCTCACGTTCACAAATGATTCGGACGGATGGCTTCACGGTCATGAACATCGAGCTGGACGGTGTCGACCGCGCCCTGCTGGAGGCGCTCCAGGACGACGCGCGGCTGTCGTACAACGAGCTGGCCCGGCGCGTGCACGTGTCGCCGCCGACCGCGGCGCAGCGGGTGCGGCGGCTGGAGAACGCGGGCGTCATCACCGGCTACCGCGCGACGGTCGACCCGACGGCGGTGGGGCGGCCGGTCGTCGCCCTGGTCCGGATGAAGTGCTACGGCGCGCGGTGCATCACCGTGCACCCCGAGCTGCTCGACGACTGCCCCGAGGTGGTCGAGGTGGTGCGGCTGACCGGTGACATCTGCTCGGTGGTCAAGGTCGTCACCACGTCGGTCAGCGAGCTGGAACGGATGCTCGTGCGGCTGGGCGGCTACGGGGAGACGTCCAGCGCGATGGTCCTGTCCACGCCTATCCCGTGGCGCCCGGTGCCAACAGGCTGAGCGCCTGCCGCACGTGGCCCTGCGTCCGGTCCAGCGCGTCGGCGGCCCGCGCGGTCGGCACGTCGGCCAGCAGGTGCACCAGCGCCACCTTGAGGTCGCCGCCCGCGTCGGCCAGCGCCGCCGCGCAGTCCTCCTCGGTCAGGCCGGTCGCCTCGCGCAGGATGCGCACCGTGCGACCGCGCAGCTTGGCGTTCGTGGCGCGCATCGACACCATCAGGTTCGAGTAGGTGCGGCCCAGCCGGACCATGACCGCCGTCGAGAACGACGTCAGCACCAGCTTCTGCGACGAGCCCGCCTTCATCCGGGTCGACCCGGCGATGGCCTCCGGACCGGTGTCCACCGCGATCAGCACGTCGACGTCGACGGGTGCGGGCGCGGTCGGGTTGTTCGACACCAGGACCGTGCGGGCGCCCATCGTGCGGGCCTCCTCCAGCGCGGCCACGACGAACGGCGTGCGGCCGGACGCCGTGACGCCCAGCACCAGGTCGCCCGCCGCCGCGTGCCTGCGGATCTCGGCGGCGCCGGCGGACGCCTGGTCCTCCACGTTCTCCACCGCGTTGACCAGGGCCTCCCGCCCGCCCGCGTGGTGCGCGACGAACCAGTCCGGCGGCGCGTTGAACGTGGGCACCAGCTCGGCGGCGTCGAGCGTGGCCAGCCGGCCGGACGTGCCCGCGCCCACGTAGTGCACCCGTCCGCCGGCCCGCAGCGCGCCCACGGCCAGGTCGGCGGCCCGCGCCAGCTCGGGCAGCACGGCGGCCACCGCGTCCGGGACCAGGTGGTCCTCGGTGTTGATCAGCCGCAGCACGTCCAGCGTGGACAGCCGGTCGATGTCCTCCGTCCTCGGGTTCCTGGCCTCGGTGGGGGATTCCACGGTGACCACGACGTCGTGCCGCGGCGGCGTCATTTAGCGGTCTCCCGGCGACGCCGGCCGTCCGGCCTGGCGCCCAGCCGGTGGCCCGCCACCGCGTCGTACGTCGCCTCCAGGGCGGTCTTCGCGCTGTCCACGTGCCGCTGGGCGACCCCGATGAACAGGCAGTCGATGACGGTCAGCTGCGCGATGCGGCTGGCCATCGCGCCCGAGCGGAACGTGGTCTCGCGGGCCGCCGTGGTCAGCACGTGGTCGGCGACCTCGCTGATCGGCGAGCGCGGGAAGTTCGTCAGCGCCACCGTGGTCGCGCCCCGGTCGCCGGCGACCCGGAGCGCCTCGACGGTCTCCGAGGTCGAGCCGGTGTGCGAGATGCCGACCGCGACGTCCGCGGGGGTGAGGACGGCGGCGGAGGTGAGCGCGATGTGCGTGTCGTTCCACGCGAAGCAGGTGCGCCCTATGCGGTGCAGCTTCTGCTGGAGGTCGAAGGCGACGAACGCGCTGGCCCCGAACCCGTAGACGTCCACCCGGCCCGCGGCCGCGACCGCCTCGACGACCGCTTCGAGCGTGTCCACGTTCAGCTGCTCGGCGGTCTCCTCGACCGCGCGCGCGTCGGCGAACGCCACCTTGCCCACGACTTGCCGCAGGTCGTCGCCCGGACCGATGTCGCCGCCCAGGTCCCGGTCGGTGCGCATCGACGTGCGCGCGGTGTCGGCGGCCAGCGCGATGCGCAGCTCGGGGTAGCCGCCCACCCCGATGGCCTTGCAGAACCGGGTCACCGTCGTCTCGCTGGTCCCCGCGGCCTCGGCGACCTCGGTGATGCTGCGGTGGGCGACGGTCGCCGGGTTGTCCAGCACGACCTTGGCCACCCGCTGCTCCGCGCGGGCGAGGCCCGGCAGGAGCGAGCGGATCGTGACCAGGGGGCTGGTGTCGGCAGTGCTCTCGGTGGACACGTGGGAAACTTACTAACCGTTCAACGGGCGGTCAACGCAGGGTGGGTGCAACTCACCCCAACCGTGACCGAATCCCACCGGTTGGCGGCAAGGCGGGTGACTAACGGTCCGCTACCCGCCACCCTGCGGAGTGCAACCCCTCCGGTTCGCGCTCCGCGTCGAGCAGGACGCCCCGCCGGTCGGTGATGCGCACCGAGTCGACGTACGCGCCCCGGCCGCCGTACCCGGTGCCCTGCGCGTACCGCCAGCGGAACGCCAGCGCCGCCCCGGTCACGACCTCGACCCGTTCCCACCGCCGCTGCCCGTACCCGCTCAACACCTTGATATCGCGCCACGTCGTGCCGTCGTTAGTCGCCTCCACCACGACCGAGTCGGCCGGGTCGAGGTCGACGAACGCGTCGAACACCAGTTTCTGCTGCTCGGAGCGCTGTTCCAGGGGGCGGGTGGTGAGCGTGCCGCCGGCCGTGACCGGGGTGTGCGCGGTGCCGTGCCGGGGTTTCACGGCCATCGCCCGCGCCAGGCCGTCCGCGACGACCCGGCGGGCCGGGTTGATCGAGCCCCAACCGCGGCTCGGGTGCACGCGGTTGGTCAGCAGGATCGCGATCGACCCGGACAGCGGGTCGAGCACCAGCGTGGTGCCGGTGAACCCGGTGTGCCCGGCGGCCCTCGGCGAGGTCAGCGCGCCCATGTACCAGCGCTGGTCCAGCTCGAAGCCCAGGCCGTGCGAGTTGCCCGGGAACGCCTGGTTGAAGTCGGTGAGCATCAGCTCGACGGTCTCGGGACGCAGGACGCGCCGCCCGCCGTACGAGCCGCCGTTGAGGATCGCCTGGCCCAGCACGGCCAGTTCGCGGGCGGTGGAGAACACGCCCGCGTGCCCGGCGACACCGCCCAGCGACCACGCGTTCTCGTCGTGCACGACGCCGCGCACGACGCCCCGGTTCGCCTGGTACTCGGTCGCCGCGATCCGGTCGAGCTTGCTCGCGGGCGGGTTGTAGCCGGTGTCCTTGAGCCCCAGCGGCGCGGTGATGCCCTCGCGGACCAGCACGTCCAGCGGCTTGCCCGACCACTTCCGCGCCAGCAGGCCCAGCGTGATCAGGTTCAGGTCGGAGTAGACGTAGGCGGTGCCCGGCGGGTTGACCGGCGTGGTGTCCATGACGGCCTTCACCCGCGACGGCACGTCCGGGTACTGCGACCACAGCGGCAGCCACGCCACCAGGCCGGACGTGTGCGTCAGCAGCTGCTTCACCGTGATCGACGACTTGCCGTTGACGCCGAACTCGGGCAGGTGCTCGGCGACCGGGTCGTCCAGCCCGAACCTGCCCAGCTCGTGCTGGCGCATCACGACGACCGACGTGAACAGCTTCGAGATGGACGCCAGGTCGAAGATCGTGTCGCGGGTCATCGGCACCCGCTGGTCCTCGGGCAGCTCGACGCCCGAGCCGTCGCCGTAGCGGACCGCCCAGCCCGTCGGCTCGTGCGTCACCACGGTGCCCTCGTGCGCGAGCAGCGTGACGGCGCCCGCGAACAGGGGGTGACCGGTCGCGTCGGGCCGCGTGTACTGCTCGACCCGGTCCAGGGCGGCGTCGATCGGGGCCGGGTCGAGCCCGACCCGTTCCGGGGTGCCGGCGCGCAGCACGGAGCTGTGCGCCCAGCCGTCGTGCGGCCGGTCGAAGCGGGCCTCGCGGCCCCCGGTGGCGTGGGCCGGCGTCGTGATCACGAGGGTGGTGGCGACAAGCAGGGCGGGGACGCGCATCGCTTCTCCATCTACCGGTAGCGCAGGTATTGCCGGCGGGTGCGGTCGAACGCGGCGAGCTCCTCGGACCAGGCGCCGACCACCTCGTCGGTGCCCGCGCCCGCGTCGACCATGCGGCGCATCCGGTCCGAGCCGCTGAGCTTGTCGATCCAGTTGTCCGGTCGCCACGCGAACACCTGCGGGAACCGGGCTTTCGCGGCGACGATCATGGCCACGGCGGTGCGCGGCGCGTCGAACCGGTCCGGGTCGGTGAGGTGCAGGGCCACCCCGCCGCACAGCTGGTTCGCGAACTTGTTGAACGTCGGCGTGAAGTGGGTCTCGCGGAACCGGACGCCCGGCAGGTCCAGCGCGTTCAGGTCCTCGGCCCACCGCCAGTCCAGGCCCGGCGCGCCGATCGTCTCGAACGGGCGGGTCGTGCCGCGGCCCTCGGAGAACACCAGGCCCTCGAACAGGCACGTGCCGGGGTAGACCAGCGCGGTGTCGCGCGTCGGCACGTTGGGGCTGGGCGGGACCCACGGCAGGCCGGTGTCGAGCCGGTCGCGGCGCCAGCCCCTGACGTCGACGACCTCCAGCTCGGCCACCCGGCCGCCGTCGGCCGGCAGGAACTCGCCGTTGAAGAACCGGGCCAGCTCGCCGATCGTCATGCCGTGCTGCTGGGCGATCGGCTTGCGGCCGACGCCGGTGGCGTAGGCCGGGTCGAGCTGCGGGCCGCGGGCCGTGCCGCCGACCGGGTTGGGGCGGTCGAGGACGACGAACCGCGCGCCGGTCGCGGCGGCGGCCTGCATCGCCGTGTACATCGTCCAGATGTAGGTGTAGAAGCGCGCGCCGATGTCCGCGATGTCGAACACCAGCGTGTCCACGCCCGCCTTGGCGACCATGCCGGCGAACTTGGCGGCGTTCGCGCCGTACGCGTCGTAGACCGGGACGCCGGTGCGCGGGTCGAGGTAGTCGCCCTCCGAGCCGCCGGCCTGCGCCGTGCCGCGGAAGCCGTGCTCCGGGCCGAACGCGGCCACCGGCACCACGCCCGCGGCGACCATCGAGTCGACGACGTGGGTCTGGTCGCGCAGCGCGCCGGTCGGGTTGGTGACGACGCCGACCCGGCGGCCCGCGAACCGCCGCCAGCCGTCGGCGGCCAGCTGCTCCGCGCCGGTCTCGACCGCCCTCGGCCGGTCGGGGTGGGCGGACGCGGCGGGGGACAGCGCGGCGGGGGGCAGTGCGGAGGGCAGTGCGGCGAGGGCGGGCGCGGCGAGCGCGCCGGCGAGGAAGTTCCTGCGGTCCACGGCGCTCACCAGGCCAGGCCGTGGCCGAAGGGGTACGGCGTGGGGCCGGGCACGTCCACCGGCAGCTTCCCGGCGGGCCGCACCTCGCCGGTGATCACCCGGGCCAGCGACTCCATCGACACCGCGCTGTAGGAGTAGGTGGCCAGCCACGTCGGCGCGGCGGTGTGCGCCACGTCGTACGGGTTCTGCGCGGCCACCGCGACCACGGGCTTGCCGGTGGCGAGCAGCCTGGTCAGCAGGGTCTGCTGGGCCGGCCGGGCGGCCAGGCCGTTGGTCAGCACGACCACGAGGTCCGCGTTCGCCGCCGCCTGCACGGCGGCGGCGACCTGCGCCTCGGTGGGCGCGGTGCCGGTCGGCAGGGCCGTGCCGCCCAGGACGCCCGCGAGGGTGCGCGTCGTCGTCTCGCCCCAGCCCGTGACCAGGGCCGCGGTCGGCTTCGCGGCGAGGGGCAGCACGCCCGCGTCGTTGCGCACGGCGGTGACGGTGCGGTCGGTGATGCGGCGCGCGTCGGCCAGGTGCGCCGGCGCGCCGACGACCGAGCCGACCCGGTCCACGTCCACCCGCGGGCTGGTCAGCACGCCGCGCAGCAGCTTCATCCGCAGCACCCGCAGCACGCTCAGGTCGATCCGCCGCTCGGTCAGCTCACCGGCGCGCACGGCCGCCAGCACGCTGTCCACCGCGAGCTGGAGGTCCACCGGCATCAGCAGCTGGTCCACGCCCGCCTTGAGCGCCAGCACGGGGATCTCGGCGTCGCTGTGCAGCTGCCGCACGCCCGCCATCGCCAGCGAGTCGGTGATGACCACGCCGTCGTAGCCCAGCTCTCCGCGCAGCAGGTCCAGGGTCGGCTTGGACAGCGTCGCCGGCTCGCCCGACGGGTCGATCCTCGGCATCTGGATGTGCGCGGTCATGATCGAGTCGACGCCCGCCGCGATGGCCGCCTCGAACGGCGGCGCGTCCAGCTCCCGCCACTGCTCGGCGGTCCGGTCCACGGTCGGCAGGCTCGTGTGGCTGTCCTCGGCGGTGTCGCCGTGGCCCGGGAAGTGCTTGGCGGTGGCGCTCACCGCGTCCGTCGCCAGGAAGCGGCCCTGGTAGCCGCGCACCTGGGCGGCGGTCAGCTCGGCGGCCAGCGCCGGGTCGCCGGAGTACGAGCGCACGCCGATCACCGGGTTCGCCGGGTTCGAGTTGACGTCCGCGTCCGGCGCGAAGTTCTGGGTGATGCCCATCGCGCGCAGTTCGAGGGCGGTGACGCGGGCGGCGCGCTCGGCGTCCTGCGCGCTGCGGCCCGCGCCGAGCGCCATGTTGCCCGGGAACTGGGTGGCGGGCGCGCCGATGCGGGTGACGATGCCCATCTCCTGGTCGGTGGAGATGGCCAGCGGGACGCGGCTCGCGCGCTGGAGCCCGTTGGACAGGGCGGCGATCTGGCGCGGTGTGTCGATGTTGTCGTAGCTGGAGTTGTTGAAGTAGATGACCCCGCCCGGCTGGAACTTCGCCACCACCTCGGCCGGGGTGGCCACACCGAAGTCGCGCAGGTTGCCGGGGTGCTGCTCGTCCGGCGCCTGGCCGTGCACGTAGGTGACGAACAGCTGGCCGACCTTCTGCTCCAGCGTCAGGCCGCGGAGCACGGCGGCGGCCTGCTGCCGCGCCTGGTCGGCCACCCGCGCCTGGTCGACCTGCGCCCGGTCGGGCGCGGCGGCGGCGGGGAACAGGGGTGGCGCGGCGGCGGAAGCCACGACCACGGCGATGGCGGCGACGAGCGGACGGAGCACTGCGTCCTCCCCACGTGGAAAACTTCCACCAGCAGGTGGTCGTAATCCGCAAGTTACCCACGTCACAGAGACGGGTCAACGGGTTGCGTTGCGTGGGAATTGTGCGGTGGAGGACCGACGGGAACCGGGCGTTGGCGGGTCACCCGATCGGGTGCGGTTTCGCGAACCGGCCGCGGACAGACGTCGGGCCCCTCTTCCGAGGGGCCCGACGTCGCGGCGCGGACTGTCGAGTTACCAGGCGTGCAACTCGTGTCGTACCGACCTGGCCTCGGCGTCCGGCGTCCCGGTACGCAGGCCCTAGACGACAAGCCTCCCGCGGCGTGCTGCGCGTGGGTGTCTCGAAGTCCGCGCACGGAGCTCTGCCGGGGAGGACGCCGCTTCTCTTCCGCTTCGTCCCTGGCCGACCCGAGGTCCGCACCTCCATTTGTAGTACGTGTCCGGCGTCACAGCAAGCACTCGATGGGGTGCACCGATCACGCGACGCCGGGTAGCGGTTCCCTTGCGGTGACAGCGTTTTCGGCGTTCGGCGGTGGTCGGTACCGCTGTCCGGGCGGACGCGCCGGGTGAATCAGCTCCGGCGTCGGCGGCGCAGCCCGTACCAGGCCGCGCCCGCGACCGTCGCCGCGCCCAGGCCGATGGCCGTGACGGCGACCGCCGTGCCCGAGGGGCGCGGGATGCGGGCGCGCAGCGACACCGGGTCGGAGAACGTCAGCACCGGCCAGCCCCGCCGGTCCGCGACCCGGCGCAGCGCGCGGTCCGGGTTGACCGCCGTCGGGTGGCCGACCGCCTCCAGCAGCGGCAGGTCGCTGATCGAGTCCGAGTAGGCGTGGCAGCGGTCCAGGTCGTAGTCGTGCTCGTCGGCGAGCTGCTTCACGGCGATGGCCTTGTTCTCGCCCGCGCAGTAGAAGTCGACGTCGCCCGAGTACCGGCCGTCCGAGACGACCATCCGCGTGCCCACGCTGTGCGTGGCGCCGACCATGGTGGCGATCGGGGCGACCAGCTCCGCGCCGGACGCGGACACCACGACGACGTCGTGGCCCTCGTCCTTGTGGTCGGCGATGAGCTGCGTCGCCTCCTTGTAGACCAGGGGGTCGACGATGTCGTGCAGCGTCTCCTCGACGATCGAGCGCACCTGCCCGACGTCCCAGCCCTGGCAGAGCGCGGTGATGTGCGAGCGCATCCGGTCCATCTGGTCGTCGTCGGCCCCGGCCAGCATGAAGACGAACTGGGCGTAGGCGCTCTTGAGCACCGCACGCCGGTTGATGAGGCCCTCTTGGAAGAACGGCCGGCTGAACGCCAGCGTGCTCGACCTGGCGATGACGGTCTTGTCCAGGTCGAAGAACGCGGCGACGCGGCTGCCCTCGGTGGCGTGCTCGGTCACGGCCCCAGCTTAGGGCGGGCGACTGGTCGGGTCGGCGCGAATCCGTTCGTCTTTTTACGAACTGGGTGTGGGTAGGGCGAAATTTCCGCTTCCCTCTAACGGAAGACACGCAAGACCTTGTCCCGTGGGGATACAGTAGACGGGTCCGGCTCGACCGGACGGGTTCAGTCCGACCCCCCGGGACTGAACCGATGACGACCCCCGTCCCTCCCCCCTGGCGGGGGTCGTCCCATGTCCGGGGTCGGTTCGGCCCCGTGTTCCGGGTGCTCCCCAGCCGCCTCGCGCGGCCTCCCGCCGCCTCCCGCGCCGCGTTCCGGACGGGCGCCGCGCGCCGGCTCCCCGAGTGCCGCCGCCCTCCTCCGCGCCGGCCGCACCGCGAGTTGTCCACAGGTCGCGGAGTTGTCCACATGTTGATCATGGCTCGTTGTGTCCTTCCTCACCGCCCGCGACCGTGGGACCCGAAGATCCGCTCCGGATCGGTCGAGCTCGGGAGGAACGATGGAACGGCCCGTGGTCCTGGTGTCCGACGCGGCGCTGCTGGACGAGGTCCTGCACGCCGCCGCGGTGGTCGGCTGCGAGGTGGAGCGCGCCGCCGACGTGCCCGCGCTGCGCGCCCGCTGGCAGGATGTGCCGCTGGTGGTGCTGGACGAGGCGGCGGCGGAGGCGTGCGCCGCCGGGGAACTGCCCCGCAGGTCAGGGCTGCACGTCGTGGCCACCGGTCCACCGGGTGAGGCGACGTGGCGGCGCGCCCTCGCGCTGGGCGCGGAGCAGGTGCTGGAGCTGCCGGCCGGCCAGGCGGCGCTGCGGGCCGCGTTCGCCGACGCCCTCGAAGGTCCCTCCGGCGACGGTCGGGTCCTCGCGGTCCTGGGCGCGCGTGGCGGTGCGGGCGCGTCGGTCCTGGCGGTGGCCGTGGGCCAGGCCGTGCTGTCGTCCGGCGGCCACGGCCTGCTGGTCGACTGCGACCCCCTCGGCGGCGGCCTCGACCTGACGCTGGGCGCCGAGCGCCAGGAGGGCCTGCGGTGGCCCACCCTGCACCTCAAGGGCGGTCGCGTCCCGGCGTCGGCGCTCCGCTCGGCGCTGCCCGGCCGCACCGGCAAGCGCGGCAGCCTGACCGTGCTGTCCTGCGGCCGGACGGGGCCGGGCCCCGAACCCGCCGCCGTGGTGGCGGTCGTCGAGGCGGGCAGGCGGGCGGGCGGCACCGTCGTGTGCGACGTCCCGCGCCAGCTCACCGCCGCCGCGTGCGCCGCGCTCGACCGGGCCGACCTGGCGGTCATGGTCGTGCCCGCGGACGTCAAGGCGTGCATGGCCGCGCAGCCCCTGGTCGACCAGGTGGCCGACCGGGGCGTCCAACTGCGCGCCGTGGTGCGCGGCCCGTCACCGGGCGGCCTGACCAGCGACGAGGTGGCCGAGGCGGTCGACCTCCCGCTGCTCACCACCATGCGCCCGGAACGCCGCCTCGCCGCGGCCCTCGACCAGGGCCGCTTCCCCGAAACCGCCCGTGGCCCGCTGGCGAAAGCGGCCCGAGAAGTACTGGCAGCCCTCAATGAGCACTGATCCCGTGACCTCCGACCCGTCCACCGCCGAACCCGCGAGCGCCGGGCCGAAGCCCACGCTCGCCCACCACCCCGAGCACAAGCCCACGGCGGCCTTCCGCACCTACCGTCCCGGTGCGCCTACCGACCCCGACGCGAGTCCGCCGACCCGGCGCGAGTGCCGGTCCGGTCCGGGCGCCTCGCCCGACCCGGCGGCCCGTGCCCCAGGAGCCCGTGTCCCAGGAGCTCACGCCCCGGAAGCCCACGACCCGAAGACCTGCGACCCGGTAGTGGGGTCGGGGTGTGACCGGGCGGTGGGGTCGGGGTGCGGCGGTGCCACCGCCATCCCCTGGCCCCGGCTGCCGCTCGGCGAGACCGAGGACTTCCGGTCCCGCACCTCCCGTACCTGGTGGGGTGCGCGATGAGCGATCTCGTCGAGCGCGTCCGCCTGCGCCTGGCCAACGGCAGCGGCGACCTGACCTCCGCCGCGGTCGCCGAGGCGGTCCGGGGCGAGGCGGGTGGGGTGCTCGGGGACGAGGACGTCCAGCGGGCCCTCGCGGTGCTGCGGCAGGAGTTCGTCGGGGCCGGGCTCCTCGAACCCCTGCTGCGCGACCCGGACACCACTGACGTCCTGGTCACCGCCCCGGACCAGGTGTGGGTCGACGGTGTCGGCGGCCTGCGCCGCACCGGGATCTGCTTCCCCGACGAGGCGGCCGTGCGCCGGCTCGCCCAGCGGCTCTCGGCGGTGGCCGGGCGGCGGCTGGACGACGCCGCGCCGTACGTCGACGGGTGGCTCCCCAGCGGGGTGCGCCTGCACGCCGTGCTGCCGCCCGTCGCGCCGTCGACCTGCCTGTCGCTGCGCGTGCTCCGGCCGGCGGTGCACGACCTGGCGGCGTTGCGGAGCTGCGGCACGTTCGACGAACCCACCGCCGACCTGCTGCGGGCGATCGTCCTGGCCCGCCAGGCGTTCCTGGTCGTCGGCGGCACCGGGTCCGGCAAGACGACGCTGCTCGCCGCCCTCCTCGGCTGCGTGCCGCACGGCGAACGCGTGGTCTGCGTGGAGGACGCGGGCGAGTTGCAGCCCGACCACCCGCAGGTCGTGCGGCTGCTCGCGCGGGGCCCGAACGTCGAGGGCGCGGGGGAGGTGACGTTGCGCGACCTGGTCCGCCAGGCGTTGCGGATGCGCCCCGACCGGATCGTCGTCGGCGAGGTGCGCGGCGCCGAGGTGTGCGAGCTGCTGTCCGCCCTCAACACCGGCCACGACGGCGGTGCGGGCACGTTGCACGCGAACTCGCCCGCCGAGGTGCCCGCGCGGCTGGAGGCGCTGGCCGCGACGGGCGGGCTCGGGCGGGCCGCGCTGCACAGCCAGGTGGCCGCCGCCGTCAAGGTCGTGCTGCACGTGCGGCGCGCCGTCGACGGCACCCGCCACCTCGCCGAGGTCGGCGTGCTCGACCACCGGGACGGGCGGCTCGCCGTGACGCCCGCGTGGCGGCGCGACGGCGGCTGGCAGGAGGCGGGCGACCGGCTCAAGGCCCTGGTGGGCTGGTCATGAGCTGCCTGCTCCTGGCCGTCGCGCTCCTGCTCGTGCCGTCGTCGCCCGCCCGGCGGCGGCTGGCCGGGCTGCGCCGCTCACCGCCGCGCCGCCGGGTGCCCGCGCCCACCAGGCTGGTGGTGGTCGTGGCGGGTGCGGCGCTCGGCCTCCTGGCCGGTCCCGGCGGCGCGGTGGCGGGCGGCGTGCTCGCCGCGGCGGTGTGGCGGGCGCACCGCGACACCACCCGGCAGCGGGTGCGGCTGAAGGCGGCCGGTGCGCTCGCCGACGGCCTGGGCGGGTTCGTCGCCGAACTGCGGTCGGGTGCCCACCCGGCCGCCGCCGCCACCGGGGCGGCCGAGGACGCCGAGCAGCCCGCCGGGGACGTCCTGCGCGCCATCGCCTCCACGTCGGCGCGCGGCGGCGACGTGGAGGCGGCCCTGGCGGACTTCCCGGACGCCCGCCACCTGGCCAGGGCGTGGCGGTTGTCCGCGGACCACGGCGTGCCGCTGGCCGACGTGGTGGACGCGGTCCGCCGCGACCTGGACAGGAGGACGGCGTTCGCCAGGCAGGTGCACGCCCGCATGGCGGGGCCGCGGGCCAGCGCGGCGGTCCTGGCCGGCCTGCCGCTGTTCGGCGTCCTGCTCGGCGAGGTGAGCGGTGCGGCACCGCTGGCCGTCCTCACCGGCACCGCGCCCGGTCAGGTGCTGCTGGTGGTCGGCGTGGCGCTCATCAGCGGTGGGCTGCGGTGGAGCGGGCGGTTGACGAGGCAGGTGGTCGCGTGACGGCGCCGGGCTCGCCGGCGGTTGACGCGGTGTCCGCCGCCGGCGGGGTGGTGGAGCGGGTGGCTGTCGGAGCGGCTGGTCGCGTGGCGGTGCCCGGGACGGTGACAGCCGGCGCGGTGTCCGCCGATGGCGGGGGTGTGGCGTGGCGGGCGGTTGACGAGGTGGCCGGTGGCGTGACGGCGCCAGGAACGGCGGTGACCGGTGCCGGCGGTGGGGTTGCGGTGTGGCGGGCGGCTCTTGGAGCGGCCGGTCGCGTGGCGGTGGCGGGATTACCGGCGGCCGGTGCGGTGCCTGTCGGCGGCGGGGCGCGGTGGCGCGGGCGGTTGTCGGGGCGGGTGGTCGCGTGACGCTGTTCCTGTTGGCGTTGGCGCTGGTCGTGTTCCCGGCGCGGCCCGCCGCGAGCGTCCGGCTGAAACCTCCGCCCGCGCGGCCCCGGAAGGTCGGGCCGCGCCCGCCGGACCCGTTCGCGCAGGCGGCGACCTGGGACCTGCTGGCCGCCGCGCTGCGGGCGGGGTTGCCGGTGGCCCGGGCGGTGCACGCGGTGCTGGCGGGTGTGCCGCCGGGGGCCGCCGAGCGGCTCCGGGAGGTCGGCGACCTGCTGAGCCTGGGCGCGGACCCGGTGACGGCGTGGGCGGGTGCCCTGCTCCACCCGGACACCGCTCCGCTGGCGCGGGCCGCCCGGCGCACCGCGAGGTCGGGTGCCGCCCTGGCGGGTGCCGCCGCCGACCTGGCGGTGGAGGCCAGGGCGGCGATCGCCGACCAGGCCGAGGCGCGGGCGCAGCGGGCGGCCGTGCTGGTGGCGGGACCGCTGGCGCTGTGCTTCCTGCCGGCGTTCCTGTGCCTGGGCGTCGTGCCGGTGGTGATCGGTCTGGTCGGCAGGGTGGGGGAGAACTGGTGATTGTCCACAGTGGAGGGATGGAGACGGTGGGAGAAGAAGGGATGTCGACGGCCGAGTACGCGATCGGCACGTTGGCCGCCGCGGCGGTGGCGATGGTGCTCTACGGGATCGCCACCGCCGACTGGCTCGCGGTCGCGGTCCAGGAACTGGTGCAGCGCGCCTTCACGGTGGGCTTGTGAACGGCCGCGCGGTGCGGCGGGTGGCGAATTCGCCGCCACCGCTGGGAGATCGGGGCGCGGTGACGGTCGAGGCCGCTGTCGCGGTGTGCGGGTTGGTCGTCGTGCTGGCGCTCGGGGTCGGGGCCGTGATGGCGGTGGTCGGGCAGTTGCGGTGCACGGACGCGGCGCGGGAGGTGGCTCGGGTTGTCGCGCGCGGGGACGACGGGGCGGCACGAGGGGTGGTGGACGCCGTTGCGCCGGAAGGAGCTTCGTTCGACGTGCGGCGGGAAGGAGGAGCGGGCGGGACGGGGGCGTGGGTCGAGGTGCGGGTGTCGCGGTTCGGGATCGAGTTGCGGGCTCGGGCCTACGCCGTCCTGGAACCGGGAGTGCAGGAGTCGGGAGGGGACGAGCGGGGTGTGGCGGAGGGGGAGGTGGTGGGGCCGGCCGGGTGACGGGGCCGACCGGGAGGGCGGGGGTGGCGAGCGCGGGGCCGCCTCGGTCGTCGCGGTGGCCGTGGTGGGGGTGTGGGGTGCGTTGGTGCTGGTCGGGGTGCTGGTGGGTGAGGCGGCGATCGTCCGGCACCGCGTCGCCGCCGCCGCCGACCTGGGCGCCTTGGCGGCGGCCTCGTGGGTGGTCGAGGGGGTGGACGCGGCCTGCTCGCGGGCACGGGTGGTCGTCGAGCGGATGGGCGGGCGGTTGGACGGGTGCGCGGTCGACGGGTGGGAGGTGGAAGTGGTGGTGAGCGGTGAGGAGGCGGTGTTCGGCGCGCCGAGCGCTCGGGCGCGGGCAGGTCCGGCCGAAGGGTGAGCACCGCACGACACGGTGAACGGTCGGTCGGCGGCGGTGAGCGGACTCACACGACCGCATATCCGCGGCCTCGCCGGGGATGAGCGGTCCCGGGGCCGTTCAGCCGCACCGCGCGGCCGCCGCGCTCGCCGTGCCACATCGCCCACTTGTCGACTGCGGGTTACCAGAACCCCCGGTCATGCCGTTAGTTCAAGTGGCGGCACCAACGCGGTGTCGAAGAACGCCCGACACGGTGTCGTGGTCGCACAGAGGAGGCGAACGGAAGATGGAGTGGTCGGATAGCTGGCGCGGGGCATTCCGCATCGAGCTGCGCGCGGAGGCGGTCACCCTCGCGTGGCACGGGTGGTCTGTGCTGCCGGGCACCTATCCGGCGGGCGGGCAGTGGGCCGGCCGCGACGGGGTGGAGCACCACGGCCCCGTCCCCGTGCACCACGACTGGGAGGCGCGCGTCGGCACCAGCGCCGACGAGGTCGCCACCTGGTGGGCCGGCCAGTCCTACAGCATCCTGCTGGCCACCGGTCACGGCGTGGACGCCGTCGAGGTCGGCGCCGACCTGGGCCACCGCGCCGCCGTCGCGCTGCGCGCCACCGGCAACCCCGTCCCGATCGTCGCGACCCCGGCCGGGCGGTGGCTGTTCCTCGTCGCCTCCGGCGGTTCGGTCCGCGTGAACGACGACGTCCGGCACTACGCCGCCGGCGAGTACGTCCCGCTGCCGCCGAGCCCCGCGCACCACGGGGTCGTGCACTGGCGGGTCAAGCCCCAGGTCTGCGGGTGGGACCTGCCGCCCGCGAGCGTCGTCCAGGACGCCCTGCGCCTGGCGCAGAGCACCCCGACCTACGACCTGGTCACCGCCGACCGGTCGTGACCACCGTGGCCGTGCCGGACGTCGTGGGGCCTCTCCCCGACGAACCCGAGCACGACGTCCAGCACGGCCACCCCGCCCGCCTTGTCCAGCGGATCGTTGCCGTTCCCGCACTTGGGCGACTGAACGCAGGACGGGCACCCGGCCGGACACGCGCAAGCAGCGATGGCCTCCCTAGTAGCGACCAACCACGGGACTACCGCGTTGAACCCGCGGTCGGCGAACCCGGCACCCCCCGGATGACCGTCGTGCACGAACACCGTCGCCTCCCCGGTGTCCTGGTGCAGTGCGGTCGAGACGCCGCCGATGTCCCAACGGTCACAGGTCGCGAAGAGCGGTAGCAGGCCGATCGCCGCGTGTTCGGCGGCGTGCAGTGCGCCGGGGACGCGCGCCGGAGCCAGACCGGCGCCCCCCGGCGCACTGCCCAGCAACCCCGCCGAGACCGTGTACCAGACCGCGCGGGTGACGAGGGTCTGCGCGGGCAGGTCCAGCGGCACCGAGTCGACGACCTGGCCGGACGACAGCTTCCGCAGGTAGCCGACCACCTGCGAGGTCACCTCCACCTCGCCGAGGCAGACGGTCACGCCCCCGAAGTCCCGCCGCTCCACCTCGCGGACGATCGAGATGTCCTTGGTGTCGCGGGCCGTCGTCGACCAGTCCGGCCGCTCGGCGTGCACCAGGGCGATCCCGCTGTCCAGGTCGAGCCGGTCCACCACGTACGACTCGCCCTGGTGCAGGTAGACGGCCCCGTCGTGGACGGTCCGGTGCGCCGCGCCCGGGTCGACCGTGCCGAGCATCCGGCCCGAGTCGGCCTCCACGACCACGACCTGCTCGCCGCCCGAGCCGCGGATGTCGACCTCGCCGTGCGGCCGGTCGCGGGACGTCCAGTACCAGCCGTTCGGGCGACGGCGCAGCACCTTGCGCCCCACCATGTCGTCGAGCACGGCCAGCGCCGCGTCGCCGCCGAAGTCGGTCAGCGCGTCGGGCGTCAGCGGCAGCTCGGCGGCGGCGCAGGCGAGCTGGGGCTCCAGGACGTACGGGTTCGCCGGGTCCAGCACCGTCGCCTCGACCGGCTTGTGCAGCACGGCGGACGGGTTGTGCACCAGGTAGGTGTCCAGCGGGTCGTCGCGGGCGACGAAGACGACGAGCGCGTCGGAGTCGCCGGTGCGGCCGGCGCGGCCCGCCTGCTGCCAGAACGACGCGAGCGTGCCCGGGAACCCGGCGACGACGACCGCGTCCAGGCCGACGATGTCGACGCCCAGTTCGAGGGCGTTGGTGGTGGCCACGCCGAGCAGGTCGCCGGACGACACGGCGCGCTCCAGGGCGCGGCGCTCCTCGGGCAGGTAGCCGCCGCGGTAGGCGGCGACCCGGCCCGCCAGCTCCGGGTCGACCTCGGCGAGCACGCGGCGGGCGCCGAGGGCGGTCAGCTCGGCGCCCACCCGGGAGCGGACGAACGCGAGCGACCGCGCGCCCTCGACGACGAGGTCGGCCAGGATGCGCGAGGTCTCCGCGCCCGCCGACCGGCGGACCGGCGCGCCGTTCTCGCCCTCCAGGTCGTCCAGCAGGGGCGGTTCCCACAGCGCGACCGTGCGGGCCGCGCGGGGCGAGCCGTCGTCGGTGACGGCGGTGCACGGCAGGCCGAGGAGGGCGGAGGCCGAGGACGCGGGGTCGGCGACCGTGGCCGAGGCCAGCACGAACACCGGGTCTGCGCCGTAGCGGTTCGCGATCCGGCGCAGGCGGCGCAGCAGCAGCGCCACGTGGGAGCCGAACACGCCCCGGTAGGTGTGGCACTCGTCGACCACGACGTACGACAGCCCGCGCAGGAACCTGATCCAGCGGGCGTGGTGGGGCAGCACGCCGCGGTGCAGCATGTCGGGGTTGGTGAACACCCAGTTCGCGTGCGCCCGCACCCAGTCGCGTTCCGCCATCGGCGTGTCCCCGTCGAACGACGCGGCGCGCACGCCCGGCAGGCCCAGCGAGTCGACGGACCGGAGCTGGTCCGCGCCGAGCGCCTTGGTCGGTGACAGGTACAGAGCTGTTGCCCGCGACGTCGTGCCCGGTGCGGCGACGAGGGCCGAGAGGACCGGCAGCTGGTAGGCGAGCGACTTCCCCGAGGCCGTGCCCGTGGCGACGACGACGTGCTTGCCGTCCCGCGCGAGGTCGGCCGCCTCCGCCTGGTGCCGCCACGGTTCCCGCACACCGCGGTCGACCAGCGCGGACACCACCTCGGGCGAGGTCCAGGAGGGCCACGGCGCGTGGCGCGCGGGCCGGGCGGGCAGGTCCTCGCTGTGCGTCAGCGGGGATTCACCGACCGGGACCCCGGCGAGCACCCGGTCCAGCAGACGACGTCCCTGGTTCACCACGGACCGCAGCTTCGCACACGGTGTCGACACGGTGTTCGCTTCCAGTGTGGATAACGGTGTGTGTACGGATCGGAGCGGGCCGTTGCCTCCTTGCCGGCTATGAATAGACTCCGCCGCTATCGCGTCCAATGAGGGATGCATCACGTTGTGTCGGGGCTGACAGTCGCGTGAGTGACCCGCCTCACACAGCGGGGTGCCCCCGGAGTTGGGCTAGGAAAACTCACCAGGAGGACGGATGTCCCGGCAATTCCTCGCGGAGGGCCTCGAGCTCTCCGGAGGTGATCGCGGCCTAGTCGCCGTGGTCGCCGTGGTCGCGCTGGCCGCCCTGGCCGTCGGGTACGTGCTGCTTCGCGAGGTGCTGGCCGCGGGCCAGGGCACCGCCAAGATGCAGGACATCGCCAAGGCGGTCCAAGAGGGCGCAGCGGCCTACCTCAACCGGCAGTTCCGCACGCTCGGCATCTTCGTGGTCGTCGTGTTCGTGCTGCTGTTCGCGCTCCCCGCCGACGACATCGGCGAGCGCATCGGCAGGTCGCTGTTCTTCATCGTCGGCGCGGTCTTCTCGGCGATCATCGGCTACCTCGGCATGTGGCTGTCGACCCGCGCGAACGTGCGCGTCGCCGCCGCGGCCAAGGAGGCCGGTGGTCGGGAGAAGGCCATGCGGATCGCGTTCCGCACCGGTGGCGTGGTCGGCATGTTCACCGTCGGCCTGGGTCTGTTCGGCGCGGCCCTGGTCGTGCTGGTCTACGCGGGGCAGGCCCCGAAGGTGCTGGAGGGCTTCGGCTTCGGCGCCGCCCTCCTGGCGATGTTCATGCGCGTCGGCGGCGGCATCTTCACCAAGGCCGCGGACGTCGGCGCCGACCTGGTCGGCAAGGTCGAGCAGGGCATCCCCGAGGACGACCCGCGCAACGCCGCGACCATCGCGGACAACGTGGGCGACAACGTCGGCGACTGCGCCGGCATGGCGGCGGACCTGTTCGAGTCCTACGCGGTGACGCTCGTGGCGTCGCTGATCCTGGGCACGGCCGCGTTCGGCACGCAGGGCCTGCTGTTCCCGCTGATCGTGCCCGCCATCGGCGTGCTGACGGCGGTCATCGGCGTCTACATCACCAGCGCGCGCACGGGCGAGAACGGGCTGTCGGCGATCAACCGGTCGTTCTACATCTCGGCGGTCATCTCGGCGGTGCTGTGCAGCGTGGCGGCGTTCGTCTACCTGCCCAGCACGTTCGGCGCCCTGGAGGGCGTGTCGGACGAGATCAAGGGCGTCAGCGGCAACCCGGCGCTGATCGCGGCCGTCGCCGTCATCATCGGCATCGTGCTCGCGGGCGTCATCCTCTGGCTGACCGGCTACTACACCGGCACCGAGCACAAGCCGGTCAAGGAGGTCGGCCGGACCTCGCTGACCGGTGCGGCCACCGTCATCCTGTCCGGCATCTCGGTCGGCTTCGAGTCGGCCGTCTACACGGCGCTGGTCATCGGCGCGGCGGTGTACGGCGCGTTCCTGCTGTCCGGCTCCGTCGTCGTGGCGCTGTTCGCGGTCGCGCTGGCCGGTTGCGGCCTGCTGACCACGGTCGGCGTCATCGTCGCCATGGACACCTTCGGCCCGGTCTCGGACAACGCGCAGGGCATCGCGGAGATGTCCGGCGACGTCGACGGCGAGGGCGCGCAGATCCTCACCGAGCTGGACGCGGTGGGCAACACCACGAAGGCGATCACCAAGGGCATCGCGATCGCGACGGCCGTGCTCGCGGCGACCGCGCTGTTCGGGTCGTACAAGGACGCGATCTCGCAGGCCCTGACCAAGGTCGGGATCGGCGCCGGCGACGTGCCGGTGTCGTTCTCCAACCTGGTGTCCGACCCGAACGTGCTGGTCGGCGTGATCATCGGCGCGGCCGTGGTGTTCATGTTCTCCGGCTTGGCCGTCAACGCGGTGACGCGGGCGGCGGGCGCGATCGTGTTCGAGGTGCGCCGCCAGTTCCGGGAGAACCCCGGGATCATGGACGGCACCGTGAAGCCGGAGTACGGCCGGGTCGTGGACATCTGCACGCGCGACTCGCTGCGCGAGCTGGCCACGCCGGGCCTGCTGGCCGTCATGGCGCCGATCGCGGTGGGCTTCGGCCTGGGCGTCGGCCCGCTGGCCGGGTACCTGGCCGGCGCGATCGCCACCGGCACGCTGATGGCGGTGTTCCTGGCCAACTCCGGTGGCGCCTGGGACAACGCGAAGAAGCTCGTCGAGGACGGCAACCACGGCGGCAAGGGCTCGGACGCCCACGCGGCCACCGTCATCGGCGACACGGTCGGCGACCCGTTCAAGGACACCGCCGGCCCGGCCATCAACCCGCTGATCAAGGTGATGAACCTGGTCTCGGTGCTGATCGCGCCCGCGATCGTGACGTTCTCGGTGGGCGCGGACGCGTCGGCCGGGGTGCGGTACGCGATCGCGGTCGTGGCCGTCGTGGTGATCGTGGCGGCCGTGGTGATCTCGAAGCGCCGGGGCACCGTGATCTCCGACGAGCCGCCCGCGCCGTCCGCGCCGGCCTCGTCCGAGGGGGCGTCGGTGGCCAACGGCGCCGCGTAGGCGTCGACGCGGGAACCGAGCGCACGGTGGCGGGGCGTCCTGACGGGCGCCCCGCTCCCGTTGGTGCCCGTTCGTCCGGTCGGGGCACACTGGGTGCGATGACCGAGACGTTGGGAGCCACTCGATGAGGCTGTCTGTGCTGGTCGCGACGGCGGCGCTGGTCGTCGCCGGGTGTTCGTCCGGGGACGGCGGCACGCCCTCGCCCGCGTCGTCGTCTTCGGCGTCGTCCGCGGACGCGGCGGTCGCCTACGTGGACAAGGTGTGCACGGCGGCGTCCACGTTCGTCACCGCGCCCAAGACGCCGCCCCAGCTCGACGCGGGCGACCCGGCCAAGCTCAAGGCCGACATGGCGGCGTACATGGGCCAGATGGCCGACGCCTACAACCGGACGGCGGAGGCGCTGCGCGGGGTCGGGCCGTCGCCGGTGGCCGGCGGTGACGAGCAGGTGGGGGCGATGGCGACGACGTTCGCGGACATCGCCAAGAACTTCTCCGACGCCAAGGCGGCGCTGGAGGCGGCGGACGCGAACGACCAGACGGGCGGCCTCCAGGCCGCCGGCGAGGCGATCGCGCGCCTGGACACGTTCGTGGAGCCCTTGAAGGCGCTGGACGCGTCGCCGGAGCTGACGGCGGCGGCGGAGAAGGCCCGCGCGTGCCAGGGGCTGCGAAGGTTGACTCCTACCGGATCGGCGGTACCCACCACGTAGTAGGTTGCTCGGTCTCTTGCCAATCCTTTGGGGGAATTGTGAAGCATCGTGTCACCCTTGCGGGTGTCTTCGCCGCCGTTCTGGTGAGCGCGGCGTGCGGTGGTGGCTCCGGCGCCGCGGGCAACGGCTCCAGCGCCGCGTCCGCCACCCCCACCACCACCTCGTCGGTCGCGGCGAAGTCCGACCCGGTCCAGTGGACGGGGACGTTCTGCGAGGGCATCGGCCCCACGATCGAGGGCGTGCTCGCGCTGCTCAAGACGATGTTCGAGGGTGGCGCCGAGGACCCGGCCGTGCAGAAGGCCGCGCTGCTCGACTACAGCTCCAAGGCCGGGACGTCGCTGAGCGCCGCCGGCGAGAAGATGGAGGACCTGGGCGCGCCGTCGGCCGACGCGCAGGCCCTGCACGACGAGCTGGTGAAGTTCTTCACCGAGTCGGGTGAGACGCTGTCCAAGGTCAACACCGAGCTGGCCGCGCTGGACCCGGCCGACCCGGAGTTCGCGACGAAGCTGGAGCAGCTCGGCGGCGACCAGGCCGACCCGTCCAAGCTCCAGGAGCAGATCAAGAAGCTCCAGGACGACCCCGAGCTGGGCCAGGCGTTCAAGCAGGCGCCCGAGTGCGTGGCGCTCCAGGAGAAGATGCAGTCGCTGGGCGGCTGACGCGCGGCGCGCGGCCCCGGTCCGCGCGCCGGACCGGGGCCGTCACCGGTGGTGGCGGTGGTGTTCGTGGGGTTCGTGGTTCAGTCGTTTGGCTACTGGCCGGCGTCGAACGTGTGTTCTACGCTGCTGCCCCGTGGGGCAACTGTCCTTCTTCTCGGCCGAGGCCCGGCAGCCTTGCGTCGGTGACCTGGCGGGCCTGCTGTGCGGGCCCGGCCAGGCGCTGGGCTTCGCGCGGGGACGGGCCGCCCGGGTGTCGGTCGAGGTGGACGGCCCGGAGCGCGGGGCCGCCGTGGTGGCCGCCCTCGGGGAGCGCGGGGTGCAGGCCCGGGTCGAGGACGTCGAGGGGTCGTGGCAGGTCACGACGGCTTTCCGCACCGACCTGACGGGGCTGGCGGGGCAGTGGCTCGACGACGGCGGCAAGGTGGTGCCGGGCGGGTTCGCGCTGGACGGCGGGGTGCTGCGGCTGTGGGCGCTCGCGGCCGGGCGGTGGGTCGAGCCCGGGTACTGGCTGGGGCTGGACCCCAGGGCGCCCGACACGCACGAGGTGTTGCGAAAAGCGTTGGCCACGTCGGGCCTGCCCTCGACACTCTTGACGGGCAAGGCGGGCGGCCCGGCGTTGCGCGTCGTCGGCCGCAGGCGGCTCGAACGGCTCGCGGAGCTGGTCGGACGTGCGCCGAGCGGGGTGGCGGAGCGCACCTGGCCGGCCGCGTAGCGCCTCCTGTTGGCGGAGGATCGGGCACAGTTGTGTCACCCTGTCCGTGACCAGGGCTGCCCCGGCGGCGACAAAGGACAGTGCACACTGGCGGGTCGGGACACAGTGTTCGAAGAGAGCGGGACGGCGTGGCTGGATCGACACGGGCGAAGAAGGCAAGCGGGGGAGCGGCGGACGGCAATCGGCGGTTGGTGATCGTCGAGTCGCCCGCGAAGGCGCGCAAGATCGCGTCCTACCTCGGCAGCGGCTTCGTCGTGGAGTCGTCCAAGGGGCACATCCGGGACCTCCCCCGGGGCGCCGCCGACGTGCCCGCCAAGTTCAAGGGCCAGCCGTGGGCGCGGCTGGGCGTGGACGTGGATCACGACTTCGAGCCGCTCTACGTCGTCACGCCGGACAAGAGGTCCACCGTCGCGGAGCTGAAAGAGCTGCTCAAGGACGTCGACGAGCTCTACCTGGCGACGGACGGCGACCGCGAGGGCGAGGCCATCGCCTGGCACCTGCTGGACACCCTCAAGCCCAAGGTCCCGGTCCGCCGGATGGTGTTCCACGAGATCACCGAGCCCGCGATCCTGGCCGCCGCCGCCAACCCCCGCGACCTGGACCAGGACCTGGTCGACGCGCAGGAGACCCGCCGCATCCTCGACCGGCTGTACGGCTACGAGGTCAGCCCGGTGCTGTGGAAGAAGGTCATGCCGAAGCTCTCGGCGGGCCGCGTGCAGTCCGTGGCGACCCGGATCGTGGTCGAGCGGGAGCGCGAGCGGATGAAGTTCGTGACCGCGAGCTACTGGGACGTGTCCGCGACCATGGACGCGGGTGCCGACGCCGCGCCGCGCGCGTTCTCGTCGCGGCTGGTCGCGGTGGACGGGACGCGGCTCGCGGTCGGCCGCGACTTCGGTTCCGACGGCCGGCTCAAGGCCGGTTCCGACGTCCGGGTGCTCGACGAGGCGCAGGCCCGCGCCATCGCGAACGGCCTGGTCAACGCGTCGATGACGGTCTCCTCGGTCGAGGAGAAGCCGTACACGCGCAAGCCGTACGCGCCGTTCATGACCTCGACGCTCCAGCAGGAGGCCGGGCGCAAGCTGCGGTTCTCCGCGGACCGGACCATGCGCACGGCGCAGAAGCTGTACGAGAACGGCTACATCACCTACATGCGCACCGACAGCACGACGCTGTCGGAGACCGCCATCTCGGCGGCGCGGGCCCAGGCGACCGAGCTGTACGGGTCGCAGTACGTGGCGAGCGCGCCCCGGCAGTACACCCGCAAGGTCAAGAACGCGCAGGAGGCCCACGAGGCCATCCGTCCCGCCGGCGAGGTGTTCCGGACGCCGGGCCAGGTCGCGCGGGAGCTGGAGTCCGACGAGTTCAAGCTCTACGAGCTGATCTGGCAGCGGACCATCGCCTCGCAGATGGCCGACGCGCGCGGCAACACGACGTCCGTGCGGATCACCGGCCGGACCGCCGGCGGCGAGGCCGTCACGTTCGCCTCGTCGGGCCGCACGATCACGTTCGCGGGCTTCCTCAAGGCGTACGTGGAGACGGTCGACTCGGAGGCGGGCGGCGAGTCCGACGACGCCGAGTCGCGCCTCCCGCAGCTGGTCAAGGACCAGGTCGTGCAGGCGGCCGAGCTGTCCGCGGACGGGCACTCGACGTCGCCGCCGCCGCGCTTCACCGAGGCGTCGCTGATCAAGACGATGGAGGAGCTGGGGATCGGGCGGCCCTCGACGTACGCCTCGATCATCAGCACCGTGCAGGACCGCGGGTACGTGTGGAAGAAGGGCTCGGCGCTCGTGCCCTCGTGGGTGGCGTTCGCCGTGGTCGGGCTGCTGGAGCAGCACTTCGGCCGGCTGGTCGACTACGACTTCACGGCCGCGCTGGAGGACGAGCTGGACGGCATCGCCGCTGGCCGGCAGGAGCGCACGACCTGGCTGTCCGGGTTCTACTTCGGCGGCAACGTCGGGCCGGAGTCGTCGGTGGGCCGCTCCGGCGGGCTGAAGAAGCTCGTCGGGTCGAGCGTCGAGGAGATCGACGCCCGCGAGGTCAACTCGATCCCGCTGTTCCCGGACGACGAGGGCCGGACCGTGGTGGTCCGGGTCGGCCGGTACGGGCCGTACCTGGAGCGCGAGGTCCCCGACCCGTCCGGCGAGCTCACGGCGCAGCGCGCGAACCTGCCCGACGACCTGCCGCCGGACGAGCTGAACCGGGAGATCGCCGAGAAGCTGTTCTCGACCCCGCAGGAGGGTCGCTCGCTGGGCACGGACCCGGTCACCGGGCACGAGGTCGTGGCCAAGGAGGGCCGCTTCGGGCCGTACGTGACCGAGGTGCTGCCGGAGCCGCCGGACGGCAAGAAGTCGCCCAAGCCGCGCACGGGCTCGCTGTTCAAGTCCATGTCGCTGGACTCGGTGACGCTGGACGACGCGCTGCGGCTGCTGTCGCTGCCTCGGGTGGTCGGCAAGGACCCGGAGACGGGCGCGGAGATCACCGCGCAGAACGGCCGCTACGGCCCGTACCTGAAGAAGGGCACCGACTCGCGGTCGCTGACCGACGAGGAGCAGCTGTTCACGGTGACCCTGGACGAGGCGCTGAAGATCTACGCCGAGCCCAAGAAGCGGGGCCGGGCCGCCGCCGCGCCGCCGCTGAAGGAGCTGGGCGCCGACCCGGTGTCCGGCAAGCCGATGGTGGTCAAGGAGGGCCGGTTCGGCCCGTACGTGACCGACGGCGAGACCAACGCGTCGCTGCGCAAGTCCGACAGCGTGGAGGGCCTGTCCGACGAGCGGGCCTCCGAGCTGCTGGCCGAGAAGCGCGCCAAGGGACCCACGACGAAGAAGAAGGCGCCCGCCCGGAAGGCCCCGGCGAAGAAGGCGCCCGCGAAGAAGGCTCCCGCGAAGGCGAAGGGCTGACGAAGCCCTGGTGAGGGGTGGCGGTGGACGGCTTCGGCACGGGGTTCGGACCCGACGGCACGCAGGAGCCGCCGCCACCCCCGCTGTTCGCCGACCCCCTGGCGGGGCTGGTGACCGGCGAGGCGGCGCACCGGTCGGCGGCTGTGACGCCGGTCGCCGTGCCACCGCCGGTGGTGGTGCCCCCGGTGGCCGTGCCGCCGGCGCCGCGCCGGGCGCGCCGGGCGCCGGTCCCGAACGGGCCCCAGCCCGTGGTGCACCCGCCGTTCACGGGCCTGCCGCAGGTCACGAGCGGTGCGCCGCGCAACGGCCGGGCGCTGGCCGGCTGCCTGGTGGTGCTCGCCGTGCTCGGTGCGCTGCTGTTCCCGGTGCTGCGTGAGATCATCGAGGCCGTGGTCGACCTGCTGAGATGATCTCGCTTCGGTCACCCGAACGGTGGATGTGGTCATCCGGGTGAACCGCCCCGGCTAACCTGGTGGCCTGCAACAACGGCGGGGGTGAGCACCATCCGAGAAGGCGGCACAGCGGCCTCGACCAGCCACCGGATTCGCAGCGTGTTGGCGATCCGGCCGTTCCGCAGGCTCTGGGGTGTCACCTACCTGTGCAGCGTCGGTGACTGGCTGTCGCTCCTGGCGTTGACGGGCCTGGTCACGAAGCTGATGGACAGCTACCAGTGGCAGAACTTCTCGCTCAGCCTCGTGGTGCTCACGCAGCTGCTGCCGGGCATCCTGTTCGCCCCGCTGGGCGGCGTCCTGGCGGACCGGTTCGACCGGCGCAAGATCATGGTGGTGTGCGACCTGCTCCGCGGCGGGCTGTTCATCTCGATCGCGCTGGTCGGCACGGCGTGGTGGCTGTTCATCGCGAACTTCCTGGTCGGCTGCTGCGCGATGCTGTGGATCCCCGCCAAGGACTCGGCGGTGCCGAACCTGCTGCGCAGGCCGGACCAGGTGGAGACGGCCAACCAGCTCGGCCTGGTGATGACCTACGGCATCGCGGTCATCTCCGGCGCGGGCCTGTACTCGATCATCTCCGGCATCCCCGGCTACCTGCACGTGCAGAACAGCGACCTGGACTTCCGGATCGCGACCATCGCGGTCATGGTCAACGGCGCGCTGTACGTGACCTCGGCGATCCTGGTGGCGACCCGCATCCCGGAGCTGTCCGGCCGGATCGCGACGGCGAACAAGCGCAAGCGCGAGCAGGGCGAGGCGCCCGGGTTCTTCGCCATGATGAGCGACGGCATGAAGTACGCCGGTCGCACGCCGCTGGTCCGCGGCCTGGTCATCGGCATGATCGGCGCGTTCGCGGCGGCCGGCGCGGTGATCGGCACGGCGAAGACGTACTCGAACTCCCTGCTGGGCGGCGACTCGACGTTCGGCCTGCTGTTCGTGGCCGTGTTCGCGGGTCTCGCGGTCGGCATGGCGACGGCGCCCCGGATGGCGCGGCGGCTGTCCTACGGGCGGCTGTTCGGCGTCACCATCGTGGTCGCCGGGCTGAGCCTGGTGGTGGTCGCGTTCGCGCCGCACCTGTGGGTCGCCCTGATCGCGGTGGCGTTCGTCGGCGCGTCGGCGGGCATGGCCTTCCTCACCGGCCTGACGATCGTCGGCTCGCAGGTCGAGGACGCGATGCGCGGCCGGGTCGTGGCGCTGGTGCAGACGCTGCTGAAGGTGGTGCTGTTCGCGTCGTCCGCGACGGCCCCGCTGCTGGTCACGCTGGTGCAGACGCGCACGGTCACGGTCTTCGACCACCCGATGCAGGTGGACGGGACGCGGCCGGTGCTGTTCGGCGCCGGCCTGCTGGCCGCCCTGCTCGGGCTGATCGCCTACCGGCAGATGGACGACCGGCGCGCCGAACCGATCCTGTCCGACCTGATGGCGGCCCTGCGCGGGCGCGGGCGGCGCAAGGGCGGCGTCCTGATCGCCGTCGAGGGCTACACCCGGCAGGACACGGCGGCGCAGGCGCGGCGGCTGGCCGACGCGCTGCGCGACAGCGGCCGGCAGGTGCTGCTGGCCTCCGACCCGGACCTCGACGAGCAGCGGCTGCGCAACCTGCTGTCCACCGCCGACCTCGCCGGGGTGCGGGCGCACGCCCTGGTCGCCGCGGCGGTGCGGGCGGACGTGGTGGAGCGCGAGGTGCGGCCCGCGCTGGACGAGGGCGCGATCGTCGTCATGGAGCGGTACGTGGACAGCCCGCTGGCGCACTTCAGCGCGGCGGGCAGCGTCGAGCCCCGGGAGATCGAGGGCCTGGTCGACTGGGCCACCGGGCGGCTGCGGCCGGACGTGACGGTGCTGCTGGACCGCACGCCCGCCGAGGGGCGCGCGACGGGCGGCGCGCTGGAGACCGTCGAGCACCACTGGCGGGTGCAGCGGCTGCTCACCGAGATGGCGTCCGCCGACCCCGAGCGGTACCTGGTGGTCGACGGCGACGGCACCGAGGACGAGGTGGCCGAGCGGGTGTCGTCGGCGCTGCTGCCGCTGCTGTCGCGGCGGGCCGGGATGGTCTCGCGGCCGGTGGCGGAAACGTCGTAGCGGATCGGTACGGTCGGCCCGTGAGCGGTGGTGTCTGGACCGGGGTGGTCGGTCAGCCCGAGGCGGTGGCCGTGCTGTCGGCGGCGGCGGAGGCGGCGGCCTCGATCGTGGCGGGCGGCACGCCCGCGCCGGGCGCGATGACGCACGCCTGGCTGTTCACCGGGCCGCCCGGGTCGGGCCACGTGTCGGCGGCGCGGGCGTTCGCGGCGGCGCTCCAGTGCTCGGCGGTCGACGACCGGCCGGGCTGCGGCACGTGCGCCGGGTGCCACACCGCGCTCGCCGGGACGCACGCCGACGTGCGGGTCGTCGCCCCCGAGGGCCTGTCGATCTCGGTGGCCGAGATGCGGTCGCTGGTGCAGGTGTCCGCGCGGCGGCCCACGTCCGGCCGCTGGCAGGCGGTGATCGTCGCCGACGCCGACCGGTTGACCGAGGGCGCGGCGAACGCGCTGCTCAAGTCGGTGGAGGAGCCGCCGGAGCGCACGGTGTTCCTGCTCTGCGCGCCGTCGGACCACCCGGACGACGTGTCGGTGACCATCCGGTCCCGGTGCCGCGTCGTGTCCCTGGGCACGCCCCGGACGGCGGCCATCGCGTCGGCGCTGGAGGCCGAGGGCGTGGCGGCGGACGTGGCGTCGTGGGCGGCGTCGGTGTGCGGCGGGAACGTGGTCCGGGCGCGGCGGCTGGCGACCGAGGGGTCGGTGCGGGAGCGGCGCGAGTCGGTGCTGCGCATCCCGCTGGCGCTGCGGCGCCCCGCGGACGTCTTCACGTGCGCCGACCAGCTCGTGTCGGCGGCCGAGGCGGACGCGCTGACCGCGAACGAGGACCGCGACGTGGCCGAGCGGGAGGCGCTGGAGACGGCGATGGGCGCGGGCGGCACCGGCAAGGGCACCGCGGCGGCCGGCCGGGGCGCCAAGGGCGCGCTGAAGGACCTGGAGAAGCGCCAGAAGTCGCGGGCCACCCGGACGCAGCGCGACTCGCTGGACCAGGCCCTGGTCGACCTGGCCTCCTTCTACCGGGACGTGCTGGTCACCGCGTCGGGCGCGGAGGCGGTGCTCAACCACCCCGACCGGGTGGCCGACGTGCGGACGGCCGCGTCGTCGTGGACGCCCGAGTCGACCCTGCGCCGGCTGGAGGCCGTGCTGGGCTGCCGCACCGCGCTGGAGCGCAACGTGAAGCCGAGGATCGCCGTGGAGGCGATGCTCACGACCCTCCAGCGGGGCTGACGGGCAGGCCCGCCGAGCGGACCGCGGCGGTGACGGCCGCCGTCGCGCGGTGCAGGACGGCGACCGAGCCCTCGGACAGCCGCACCCGCTCCGGCACGGCGAAGCGCAGGGACACGGAGTGCGCCCCGCGGTGGTCGATCGAGAGCAGCATCGACAGGTCGCCGCCCGCGTCCGTGCGCAGGTCGTACTCGAAGGTGACGTCCGAGTCGGTCTCGTCCTCGCGGTAGGCGCTGGCCGCCACGGCCCAGCCGGCGGCGGTCAGCTCGTCCCACGCGGTCTGGAACGCGGTCGCGTAGATCGCCTGGAGCGGCTCGGGGCCGTCGGTCGAGACCAGCGTCAGGTCGGGCACGGTCATCGGGCGCCTCCTCGGGGTGGTGCGGTTCCCCCGACGGTGTGCTTCTCGGCTGGTTCCGCGTCCCGTTACAAAAGGCTGTTCCCGGTGCTGCCCGAATTGTTCTCGCGTCTTTCCGCCCCGCCGGGGGCCGGCGGGGCGGTGTGTGGCGTGCCTGCGGCGACTACCGCTCCGGGCGCCTCGGCCGGCGGTGCGGCAGGGCGGCGACCAGCACGACGCCGAGCATCAGCAGGGCGGTGCCGGTCCAGAAGATCGGGACCGTCTTGTACGCCGCGCTCGTGTAGGCCAGCTGCGGCGCGCCCGGTGGCGGCGCGGCCCCGCCGCCACCCGGCTGCGCGGGCGGGGCCGGCGGGGCCGCGCACACCACGCCGCCGGTCGGGGCGGCCGCGCGCACGATCTGCTCGCCCAGGGACACCTGCGCCAACGCCGAAGGCAGGTTCGGCAGACCGAGCGCGTCGGTCGGGAGCAGCTGGAGGTCGAGCAGGCGCGCGGTCGCCCCGAGCATGTACCCCTTCACGGTGGGGCCGCCCTGCTGGAGCGGTCCGTCCAGGACCTGCCCCCGCTGGTTGAGCTGGGCGACCTGGAGCCGCAGGACGCCGATGTCGAGCCCGGGCAGCGCACCGGTCAGGTCGCCGACCAGGGGGAGCTGCTGACCGCCGGCGACGCTGATCGGCACGTCGAGCTTCGGGTTGGCCGCGTCGATCGTGCCCAGCTCCCGGCCGCCCTGGCTGACCCTGAGCACGGGCGCGGTGTACTCGACCTTCGAGGTGGCCTCGTCGCCGGTGGACAGCGCGGTCAGCGTGGGCCGGGCCACGACGTCGACCCGGATCTCGGCGGGCGTGCCCTGGAGCAGCCGCAGGCTCGCGACCTGGAGGGTGGACGTCGACCTGACGGCCTTGTTCGCGCTGCCGGGGAGGTCCACGACCTCGACGGTGGAGCGGGCGGCCATCGTCTCGGGGAGGCTCAGCAGGGAACCGGTGGCCCCGGTGTCGGGCGTGCCGGAGAGCAGCCCGCCGAGCCGGCTCAGCGGGCCGGCGAGGCCCTTCACGGCGTCGATCAGCGACTGCTTCGCGGCGGCGTCGAGCTTCGGCGTGTCCTGGGTGAGCATCCCGGTCAGGTCGGTGGAGCCGGGCAGCGTCGGGATGGCGTTGAGCACGCTCAGGCTCGCCACCGAGGTCCGCGCGTCCGCCAGCGGGCTCACGCACGGGCCCACCCGCTCGTCCCAGCGGGCGTGCGCCGAGCCGTCGAGCAGGCCCACCCGGAGCAGCGCGTCCAGCGGTGTGGCGGGTGGCGTGAGACCGCCCGTGACGGGCTCGGCGTTGTCGGGCGACGCGGTCTGCACGAGCGTGCCGGGGGTCTGCGGCGCCCGGCCCTGCACGGCGAAGCCGAGCGGCGACGCCTGCGCCACCGACCGCTCGTAGCTCAGGAACGCCTCGCTGTTGGCCTGCGCGCTCGCCAGCCCCACGCCGATCTCGGCGGCCGACTGCCGGGGCAGCTGCTCGCCGAAGCCGGGCAGGGGCGAGCCGGTCGTCGCCGAGTCCGGCGCGAGCCGCACCACGGCCAGCCCGGTGCCCGCGTCGCCGACCGCGTGGGTGACCTGCTCCGGGCCGGTGGACACCGGCGGCTGGGCCGGGTCCGCCGGTCCCGGCACGGGCGTGGTCGCCGGCTGCGCGGACGCGGGGGAGGCGAGGAGCGCGACCAGGACGGCGGCGGCGGGCAGGGCCATCAGGCGCATGTGGGTGGTACCTCCCGGTGACGGCGGGGCGCGCGCGTGAGCGGCGTCACGACAGGTCCAACGACCGACCCCCCATCAGGTGACGCCCCCGGTGTGGGCTATAGTTGTCGCGTCTCGCCGCCTTAGCTCAGTCGGCCAGAGCAGCTCACTCGTAATGAGCAGGTCGTCGGTTCGATTCCGACAGGCGGCTCGCGAGATCAGGAGGCCCCGGACCCCGGTCCGGGGCCTTCGTCGTGCGTGGGCGCTGCTCCATCAGGGTGACGTTTTCGCCGCCGGCGTCAGCTGTGGGTGAGGGTGTCGTTGCCACCGTGGAGGTGATGCCGATGGGTGAGATGGTCCTGATGACGCTCCTCGCGCTGCCGCTCGTGCTGCTCGCGGCACGCGTGGGGCGGCGGCGGTGGGTGCGGCGGTCGGTCCGGCGGCGCGCGGAGCTGTTCCGGCCCGAGCTGTTCCGGCCCGAGCTGTTCCGGCACCGGGTGCTCGACGAGCCGAGCGGGCGTCGCCTCATCCGGTCCTGAGGACGGGGGCGGCCACCCGGGTGACCACGTCGCCGTAGCGGCGGGTCAGCTCGGCGCGCGCCTCGGCGGGCGTGCCGACGACGGCGAAGGCGTGCAGGACCTCGTCGGTGACGAGGCCGGCCATGTCGTCCCAGCGGGAGCGGCGGGACAGGCGGTGCAGCTCCTCGTGCAGGTCGCCCCAGCCGTGCAGGTCGAGGACCTTGCGGTACGCCGGGGTCGAGCCGTAGAACGCGATCTGCCGCCTCACCGCCCGCACCTCCTCGTCCGTGCGGGCGACCAGCGACGGTCCGCTGACGCCCAGGCCCGCGAGCGGCTTGCCCGCCCGCGCCCGACCGCGCGCGAGGGCCGGGAGCGTCACCTCGCGGAAGTACCGCTCGGTGGTGAAGCTGTGGCACAGGAAGCCGTCGGCCACCTCGCCCGCCACCTCGGTCATCAGCGTGCCGACGCCCGCCAGCCAGACGGGCGGCGCGCCGTGCGGGTTGGGGCCCGGGTCGAAGAACGGCGTCATGAGCGTGTGCGCGTAGAACTCGCCGCGGAACCGCAGGCGCTCGCCGGTGGCCCAGGTGTGCCAGATCGCCCGGACCGCCAGCACGAACTCCCGCATCCGCGCCGCCGGGTGCGACCACGGCATGCCGAACCGCTTGGTGACGTGCGGCTCGACCTGCGAGCCCAGGCCCAGCTGGAAGCGACCGCCGGAGAGCAGCTGGAGGTCGTTCGCCTGCACGGCCACGGTCATCGGGTTGCGCGCGAACGCCACCGCGACGGCCGTGCCGAGGTCCAGGTCCACGGTGCCCGCCACGCGGGAGAGCGCGACGAACGGGTCGTGCTTGGTCTCGGCGACCCAGAACCCGTCGCAGCCGCTCGCCGCGGTCTCCCGCGCGGCGTCCAGGACGGTGCGCGGGTCGGGTTCGGTCTCCAGGCGGTCGACCTTCATGCCGGGCACGGTAGCCGCCGCGCGGGACGCGGCCCCGGACCGCCTACCGGTGCGGGCGCAGGGTCCACACCACGGTCACCTCGGCGGTCGTGACGCCCTCGGCGTTGGTGACCGTCACCTCGACCGGGAACTCCGGCCGCGTGCCCGACTCCAGCTCGGCCACCACCTCCGCCGCCGGGCGGCCCAGGACGGCCTCGGCGCGCAGGGGGCCCAGCGCGAGCTTGCGGTAGGCGATCTCGGACCGCGCGACCAGCGGTGTGGCCCTGTCGACGTACCGCGCGAACGCGGCCATGACGACCGCGCCGGACGCGGTCTCCGCGACGCCGAAGATCATCGCCGCGTGCGGGCCGCCGACGTGGTTGCGCAGGTCCTCGCGGTCGGGCAGCTCGGCGACCACGCGGTCGCCGGAGACCTCCGGGAACTCCACGCCCATCGTCCCGACCCACGGCACGGCCTGCTTCATCGCCGCGGCGACGAACGAGTGGTCAGTGTCCATGGGCGGGATATTACCGGTCGGTAACCCCTGAGACGCGGCTCACCGGTATTTCGTTTGCGCAGACCGCGGACGAGGTCCATGCTTGTACTCAGCAACTAGTTGGTTGGTGCAAGCAAACGGAGTGTGCGATGTCCCTGCCCGTCGGTGACGGCACGCCGGTCGGCGACGCGGTCGTGGGAGCGGCCGAGGACGACCTCGCCGTCGCGGACCGGGTGGGCACGGCGCTGGTGCGCATGAACAAGATGCACGCCTGCGTCGCCGCGCACATGAGCAAGTCGGGCCTGGACAAGGCCTCGTTCGTCCTGCTCGCCACCCTTGAACGGCTCGGCCCCGCGCGGTCGAGCGCGTTGGCCGAGGCGGTCTTCTCCGACCCGTCCACGGTCAGCCGCCAGGTGGCGACCCTGGTCAAGGAGGGGCTGGTCGAGCGCCGCGCGGACCCCGAGGACGGCCGCGCCAGCGTGCTGGCCGTGACCGGTGCGGGCGCGCGCCTGGTGGACGAACGCCGACGGCAGCGCAACGAGGCGCTGGCCGGGCTGTTCGCGGACTGGGGGCCGGACGACCGGCTCCGGTTCATCGAGTACTTCGAGCGCTTCGTGGGGGACTACGAGAAGGCGCTGCCGCGATTCATCGCTGAGAGCGGACCCGGGCCGCGCTCAGAAGAGGAGAAGTGATGTCGGAAACGACAACCCGAGCGGACGCGACGCCACCCGGCGCCGCCCTGCTCACCCACCGGCAGATCCTGACGATCCTGTCGGGCCTGCTGCTCGGGCTGTTCCTGTCCGCGCTCGACCAGATGATCGTGGCCACGGCCATGAAGACCATCGCGGACGAGCTGCACGGCCAGACGCTCCAGGCGTGGGCGACGACCGCCTACCTGATCACCGCCACGATCTCCACGCCGCTGTACGGCAAGCTGTCCGACATCTACGGGCGCAAGCCGATGTACCTGACCGCGATCTCGCTGTTCCTGCTGGGCTCGCTGCTGTCCGGCATCGCGAACTCGATGTACGAGCTGGCCGCGTTCCGCGCGGTGCAGGGCCTCGGCGCCGGCGGCCTGATGTCGCTGGCCATGGCGATCCTCGCGGACATCACCTCACCGCGCGACCGCAGCCGCTACAGCGGCTACTTCATGGCCGTGTTCGGCGTCTCCAGCGTCGCGGGCCCGGTCGTCGGCGGCCTGTTCGCCGGCATGGAGAGCTTCCTCGGCACGGCCGGGTGGCGCTGGGTGTTCCTGATCAACGTGCCGATCGCGCTCGTCGCGCTGGTCGTCGTGGCGAAGGTGCTGAACATCCCGCACCAGCGGGTCGACCACCGCATCGACTTCCTCGGCGCCGCGCTGCTGACCGTCGGCCTGGTGCCGCTGCTGATCGTGGCCGAGCAGGGCCGCGAGTGGGGCTGGGCCTCGGGCACCTCGATCGCGCTCTACGCCGTCGGCGTGCTCGGCCTGGTCGGGTTCGTGTGGGCCCAGCGCCGGATGGGCGACGAGGCGCTGCTGCCGCTGCGCCTGTTCGAGCGCCGGACGTTCTCGCTGGGCAACGTGATCAACTTCCTGCTCGGCCTGGGCATGTTCGGCGGCATGGTGTCGCTGCCGCTGTACCTCCAGATCGTGCAGGGTTACTCGGCCACCGAGTCCGGCCTGATGATGCTGCCGCTGACGCTCGGCATCATGTCGGCGGCGGGCACGAGCGGCAACATCACCGCGCGGACCGGCCGCTACAAGGTCTTCCCGGTCATCGGCTTCGGCGTGATGACGGCGGCGCTGTTCGCGTTCAGCTTCGTCGGCACCGACACGGCGATGTACGTGCCGCTGGTCCTGATGTTCTTCCTGGGCGTCGGCCTCGGCCTGAACATGCAGACCCTGCTGGTGGCGATCCAGAACGACGCCGAGCCGCGCGACATGGGCGTGGCGACCTCGTCGGCCACGTTCTTCCGGCAGATCGGCGGCACGGTCGGCACCGCGGTGTTCCTGTCGATCCTGTTCAGCACGGTCGGCGACAAGATCGGGAATGCGCTGCGCGCGGCGTCGGGGCAGCCCGACTTCCAGGCGGCGCTGGCGCGGCCGGAGAACCAGGCGTTCGCGGGCGCGCTGCAGAGCGGCCAGGGCTTCGACCTGGACAACACCGAGTTCCTGTCGACCCTCGACCCGGTGCTGGCGCGGCCGTTCCTGGACGGCTTCTCCGGCTCGATCGACCTGGTGTTCCTGGTCGGCTCGGTGGTGACGCTGGTCGGCTTCGCGATCGTGTGGTTCCTGCGCGAGGTGCCGCTGTCCAACCGGTCCGGCCTGGAGCGGGTCAAGGACGAGAACGACGAGAACGCCGCGGACGGCGAGGCCGCCGAACGCCCCGCGCCGGTCGCGACGCACTGACGCGGACGTCGGTCCCGGTGCACTGACGACCCCGGTCCCGGTGCACTCGACCGGGTGAAACAGGAGAGGCCCACTCCCGCGCGGGGTGGGCCTCTCCTCGTCGTCAGCGGATCAGTGGTCCTCACCGCGGGCGACCGCGTCCTTGAGGCGCTGGTAGGAGCGGACGATCTCCGCCTCGGCCTCGGTGCGGCCCACCCACGTGGCGCCCTCGACGCTCTTGCCCGGCTCCAGGTCCTTGTAGACCTCGAAGAAGTGCTGGATCTCCAGCCGGTAGAACTCGCTGAGGTGGTGGATGTCGCGCAGGTGCTCCGAGCGCGGGTCCTCCGCCGGGACGCAGAGCAGCTTGTCGTCGCCGCCCTTCTCGTCCGTCATCCGGAACATGCCGATGGCGCGGGCGCGGATCAGGCAGCCCGGGAACGTCGGCTCCTGGACCAGGACCAGCGCGTCGAGCGGGTCGCCGTCCTCACCCAGGGTGTCGTCGACGAACCCGTAGTCCGCCGGGTACTGAGTGGCCGTGAAGAGGGTGCGGTCCAGCCGGATGCGCCCCGTCTTGTGGTCCATCTCGTACTTGTTGCGGACCCCCTTGGGGATCTCGATCGTGACGTCGAACTCCACTGCGCGGTCCTCGCTCGTCTTCGCCGTTCGTTACGCCACTAGTGTGGACTACGACGTCTCGTCAACCCCTTGCACGGGGTGTGACGTTGCCCGTACTCGACTGCGGAGGACTGCGTGCCCGACGAGCCATCGTGGCCGACCGTTGACGGCGACGACGTGCCGCGCGAGCCGCCGACGGTGCAGGTCAGACGCCCTGACCCGCCCACCATGCGCATCCCGGTGCCCGTGCCGCCGACGTCGGCGCCGGTCCCGCCGAGGCCCGCCCCGGCCCCGCCGGGGCACCCGCGCGAGCGGCCGACCGAGATCAAGTCGGAACCTGGACCGGTTCCTGAACCGATCACGGAACGTGAAGAAAACGCACCTTCCGCCCCGCCGGCCCGGTCCGGTCCGGCGCCCGCCGCGTCGTCCGCCCCGCCCTCCGCCGCGTCGCCCGCCGAGGCTGCTCCGGCGAGGGCGAGGCGCCGCAAGAAGCCGTTCGTGCTCGCGGTCGTGGTGCTGCTCGTGCTGGCGCTCGCCGGTGCCGGGTTCGTCGGCGCGCAGCGGGGCTGGTTCGACCGCACGCCCGCCGCGACGACCGCCGCCGCGCCGCCGCCCGCGCCCGTGACGCTGTCGGTCAAGGGCATCGGCGCGGACGGCCCCGCGCCCACCGCCGCCGGGGTGAAGGCCGCGCTGACCGGACCGGCGGCCAACCCGCTGCTGACCCCGTTGACCGGCGTCGTGGTCGACCCGGCCACCGGGCAGGCGCTGTGGAACCAGGGCGAGACGACCCCGGCCACGCCCGCGTCCACCACCAAGGTCCTCGTCTCGGCCGCCGCGCTGCTCTCGCTCGACCACACGGCGCAGTTCTCCACCAAGGTCGTGCAGGGGCCGCAGCCGGGCACCGTCGTGCTGGTCGGCGGCGGCGACCCGACGCTGTCCTCGCTGCCCGTCGGGGAGACCACCGTCTACCCCGGCGCGCCGACCCTCGACGAGCTGGTGGCGCAGGTCAGGGCGACCGGTCCCGTCACGCAGGTGCTGTTCGACGCGTCGCGGTACACCGGCGAGGGCCTCGCGCCCGGCTGGGACCCCAGCGACGTGCCCTTCGGGTACGTGGCGCCGATCCAGCCGTTGATGCTCGACGGCGGGCGCGGCAAGCCGAAGCTCCTCGACACGCCGCGCACCTCCGCGCCCGCCGCCGACGCGGCGACCGCCCTGGCCCAGCGGCTGGGCGTGACCGCCCCCGTCGCGCCGGGCACGGCGACCGCGGGCGCGAAGGTGCTGGGCGAGGTGAAGTCCGCGCCGGTGGACCGGCTGGTCGAGAACCTGATGCAGAACTCGGACAACGTGCTGGCCGACACGATGGCGCGGGAGGTCGCCATCGCGCGGGGTGCCGCGCCGTCGTTCGCGGGCGGCGCGCAGGCCGTGCGGGACGTGCTGACCGAGAACGGGTTCGACCTGGCCACGGCGACGTTCGTGGACGGCAGCGGCCTGTCGCCGAACAACAAGCTGCCCGCGAGGCTGCTCGCCGACATCCTCACCGCGGCGGCCAAGCCCGACGCGTCCGACGAGCGCACGGCGAAGCTCCGACCGCTGCTCACGGCCCTGCCGGTCGCGGGCGGCAGCGGCACCCTGGAGGCCCGCTTCCAGGAGGCCGGGGCGTCCGCGAAGGGGTGGGCGAGGGGCAAGACGGGCACGTTGAGCGGCGTGCACTCGCTGGCCGGCGTGGTGGTCGACGGCGACGGCGGGCTCGTCGTGTTCGCGTTCATGTCCCAGAGCACCCAGGACGGCACGGCCGTGCGCGGCGCCCTGGACGAGATGGTCGCGGCCCTCCGCGCCTGCGGCTGCTGACCGCGAGAGTCCAACGCCCAGGCCCCGAGAGTCCAACGCTCAAGACCTGAGAGTCCAACGCTCAAGACCTGAGAGTCCAACGTTCGGGACCCACGAGTTCTACGTTCAGGGCCCCGCGCGGGTGACCTGGACGTAGAACTCAGGGGGCCTGGGCGTTGGACTCTCGAGACCTGGGCGTTGGACTCTCGAGGCCTGGGGGTTGGACTCTCGCGGGAGTGTTGTTGCGGGTGGGGCGCAGGTAGCGTCGGGGGGGTGAACCCGGCGACGCAGCAGGAAACGACGCGGCAGGACCGCGGTGCACCGGTCGATTGGGACCTGGCCGTCACGACCGCCACCAGGCTCGTGCGGCCCGGACCGGTGGTGCCCAGAGCCGAGGCGGACGTCGCGGTCGGCCGGTTGCGCGAGCTGGCCGTGGACGCCGAGGTGCACGTCCGCGAGCTGACCGGGCTCGGGCACGGCCTGCCGCTCAAGCCCGGCGAGGTGGTGGACCGCCCCGGCTGGGTGCGGGCCGCCGTGCAGGGGCTCGCCGCGCTGACCGACGGCGCGCTGCCCCAGCAGACCGGCGCGTTCGGCGGCCTCCTCGCCGGCACGGCGGGCGTGCAGGCGGGCGTGGTCGTGGCGTTCCTCAGCGGCCGGGTGCTCGGCCAGTACGACCCGTTCTCCGACGGCGGCAGGCTGCTGCTGGTCGCCCCGAACATCGTCGGCGCGCAGCGCGCCCTGGACGTGCCGGGCGAGGACTTCAGCATGTGGGTGTGCCTGCACGAGGGCACGCACCGGCTCCAGTTCACCGCCGTGCCGTGGCTCGCCGAGCACTTCTCCGGCCAGGTCGCCGAGCTGCTGGCCGGCATGGACGAGGGCGGCTCGCCCCGCCTGCGCGACCTGCCGAAGCGGCTGCGCGAGGCGGACGGCATCATCGACCTGCTCCAGTCGCCCGGCCAGCGCGAGGTGCTCGACCGGCTGATCGCCCTGTCGACGCTGCTGGAGGGCCACGCCGACCACGTGATGGACGCCGTGGGCCCGGACGTCGTGCCGTCGGTGCTGACCATCCGGGAGCGCTTCACCGCCCGCCGCAAGGGCGGTGGCGTGCTCGACCGCGTCCTGCGCACGCTGCTCGGCGTGGAGGCCAAGGTCCGCCAGTACGCCGAGGGCGCCGCGTTCACCGGGCACGTCGTCGACGCCGTCGGCATGGAGCGGTTCAACACCGTGTGGAGCGGGCCGGAGACGCTGCCGACCCGCGCCGAGATCACCGACCCGGCAGCCTGGCTGCGCCGCGTCCGACCGTGACCGGGAACGGGCCGGTCGCCGAGGTCCGCACGGCCGTGCGCCGGTTCCTCGACGAGCACCGACCCGAGCGGGTCGCCGTGGCGGTCAGCGGCGGCGCGGACTCGCTCGCCCTGGCCGCCGTCACGGCGAGGCTGACCGAGGCCCGCGCCGTCGTGGTCGACCACGGGCTCCAGGACGGGTCGGCCGAGGTCGCCGAACGGGCCGCGCGCACGTGCCGCGACCTGGGGTTGGCGGCCGAGGTCCGGGTGGTGGAGGTCACCGGTCCGGGTGGTCCTGAGGCCGCCGCCCGCCGGGCCCGGTACGCGGCCCTGCGGCCCGAGCGCGGCCTGGTGCTGCTCGGCCACACCCGCGACGACCAGGCCGAGACGGTGCTGCTGGGCCTCGGCCGGGGCTCGGGTCCGCGCAGCATCGCGGGCATGAGGCCGCACGACCCGCCGTGGGGCCGGCCGCTGCTCGGCGTGTCGCGCGTCACGACGGCCGCCGCGTGCGCCGAGCTGGGCCTCGTCCCGTGGCACGACCCGCACAACGACGACCCGCGCTTCACCCGGGTCCGCCTGCGCCACGAGGTGCTGCCGCTGCTGGAGGACGTCCTGAACGGCGGGGTCGCGGACGCGCTCGCCCGCACCGCCGCCCAGCTGCGGGAGGACAACGACGCGCTGGACGAGCTGGCCCAGGCGTTCGACGGCGACTGCTGCGCGGTGGTCGAGGTCGAGCACCTGCCGACGGCCCTGCGGCGGCGCGTGCTGCGGCGGTGGCTGCTCCAGGAGGACGTGCCCGAGTTGTCCGACTCGCACCTGCGCAGGGTGGACGCCCTGGTGAGCGACTGGCGAGGTCAAGGCGGCGTGTGGTTGCCCGGTGGCTTTGTGGCGCGCCGCGCGCATGGCAGGCTGCAAGTGGAACCAGTGCAGTCATGACAAAAGGGGAACCGTCCGTGTACGACGGCGACATCAGTTCCGTGCTCATCACCGAGCAGGAGATCAGCGACAAGGTCACCGAGCTGGCCGACAAGGTCGCGGCTGACTACCCGGCCGACGGTGGGAACGACCTGGTCCTGATCACCGTGCTCAAGGGCGCGGTGATGTTCATGACCGACCTGGCCAGGGCGTTGCCGGTGCCGGTGCAGCTGGAGTTCATGGCGGTGAGCTCCTACGGCTCGTCGACCTCGTCCTCCGGCGTGGTGCGCATCCTCAAGGACCTCGACCGGGACATCGCGGACCGCGACGTGCTCATCGTCGAGGACATCATCGACTCGGGCCTGACGCTGTCCTGGCTGCTCAAGAACCTCGCGTCGCGCCGGCCGCGGTCGTTGGAGGTGTGCACGCTGCTGCGCAAGCCCGACGCGGTGAAGGTCGAGGTGCCGGTGAAGTACGTCGGCTTCGACATCCCCAACGAGTTCGTGGTGGGTTACGGCCTGGACTACGCCGAGCGCTACCGGGACCTGCCGCACATCGGCACCCTGGACCCCAAGGTCTACTCCGGCTGACCCGTGCGGGGGAGGGGCGTCCGCACCTGTTCGCGCAGGTGGGAACGCCCCTCCCCGGTCACGTCAGCAGTTCGGGCGGCACCTGCGCTGCGAGATGCCGTCCAGCAGCACGCCGCGGATGTCGCCGGGCTCCATGGCCTGGTACGCCTTGCCGCCGGTCGCGTCGGCGATCCGCCGCAACGCGTCCATGTCGGCGTCCGCGCCCAGCCCCACCATGATCATCGGTACCGGGCGGGCCGGGTCGACCTCGGCCTTCAGCGTCGCGAGCAGGGCGGGCAGGTCGATGCTGGAGATGTCGTCGTTGCTGCCGTCGGTGATCAGCGTGACCGAGTTGATCTTCCCCGGGTCGTAGCCCTGCTGCACGTGCCGGAACGCGGCCAGCGCCGTCTCGTTCAGCGACGTGCCGCCGCCGACCAGCTGCGGCAGGGTGCCCGCGCCCTTCTGGAGCTGCACGCGCCGCGGCGCGCCGCCGATCGGCTCGCCGAGCGGGCCGATCGGGACCAGCTCGATCCAGTCGTTCGGCGGCTTCTTGTCCGTGGAGAACGCCCACAGGCCGATCTCCGAGGTGTCCGGCAGCATCCCCAGGGCGGTGAGCGCGGCCTCGCGGGCCGCCTCGATGCGGGTGGAGCCGTCGCTCGTCTTCTCGGCCATCGAGCCGGACACGTCCAGCACGGCCAGCAGCCGGGTGTCCAGGCTGACCGCGCCCCACGTGCCCAGCAGCTCGGAGACCTGCTCCGGGGTGGGCGTCCTGAGCAGGGCGACGTCGTCGCCGCGCACGCCGTCCTCCTCGTTGGTCCACCCCTGCGGGGCCTTGCCGTCGGTCGTGCGGAAGCCCGCTTCGGCCAACCGCTGTGCGGTGCGGCCGGCGCGCAGGGCCCGCTCGAAGTCCTCGGCGGCCTTCGCCGTGCCCGCCTGCTCGCCCGGCCTGCTCACCCGCACCACGGGGTAGTCGAACGAGATCGTGCCCTCCGCCGGGTAGGAGGCGACGACCCGGCGCGACCCGGCGTTCCGGTTCGCGGACAGCACCGACTGCTCGGAGGCGGTGAACACCGGCGCGTCGTCGGCGCCCTGCGCGACCTTGCCGAACGCGTCGCGCACGGACGGCAGCGCGTCACGGCCGACCCGCAGCAGCGCGCCGATCAGCTCGGGCTTCGGCGTGCCGTCGGGGTTGCCGAGCTGCGCGCGGATGACCGCGAGCGTGGCCAGGCCCTCGGTGGACGTGGTCGGGTCGCTCAGCGCCACGGTGACCCGGGGGTCCACGACCCTCGACCAGCTCACCGGCGAGAGGGGCCAGCCCAGGTCGGTCATGGCCGTCTCGGAGCCCGCGATGAGCAGGGGCGAGGAGGCCAGCGAGTCGGAGATGTCCAGCCGCGGCGCGTCCGCGCCCTGGTCACCGGCCTGGCGCTGGGTCTCGGCCGCCCACATGGACGAGTCCGGCACCCACAGCGCGGGCGGGTTGATCTGGGCGGTGGGCAGCTCCTTGGACACGTCGGCGGCGCCGCGCGCCTCGACCTGGACCTGCACGCACTTGCCGTCCACCACGGGCTGACCGGTCTGGTAGTCGTCGGCCGCACCCCGCACGACCTCCTCGATCGCCGGCGTGACGGCGATCTTCAGCGGCAGGGTGCCGTCGCACTCGGGTCCGCTGGTCGCCCGCAGCGCCACGACGGTGACGCCGGCGGCGGCCACCACGCCGAGGAGCGCCCCGAGGGGCATGAGGACGCGGCGCAGGCGTCCGGGTCGGCTGTGCCGGGTGCGAGCTGACATACTCTCGGTACCTTCGGTTGGTGTTCACCCTTTCGGGTGTGCGAGGAACACTCCGTGACTTCCGAGGATGACATGTGCCACTCACATGACAAACTCTCGTGTCTCACGTCACCCGAGTGGTCCTCACATGGTCCCTACCTGCTAGTAACGCGTCACCCCCAGTAAGTGTTACGGGGATGAGGGGCCCTCGGTTCACCGTCCCGCCCGCTCCCCACCGGACCGCGCTGACCTGCGTTCCGTGTTCCCGGTTACGGCCGGCGGTCCCGCGGGAACACCGGAGGGGGTTCGCCCGTTGGTCCGGCAAGACGCGATGGGCCCGCACGCGGAGCGCTTCGCCCGGCTCCCGGGCGGTAGGCTGGTCGGACGGGTGAGCCCGTCTGCGCCCGTCGTCAAGTCAGGGAGGGTCGAGGCCGCCCGCCGGCCGTAAGTGCATGGACCGCAAGCGCCTGCTTCGCAACCCGCTGCTGTGGATCGTGGCGGGGTTGTTGCTCTTCTACGCCTTCAGCGTGCTCTTCGACACCGATCGGGGCTACACCCAGATCAAGACGTCCCAGGCACTGCAACAGATCCGGGACGGTCAGGTCAAGGAAGCCACGATCGAGGACAAGGAGCAACAGCTCAAGCTGACCTTGAACGATGGGGTGACCGTCGAGGGCAGCAACCGCGTGCGGGCCCAGTTCCCGGCCAGCTCCACCGACGAGATCTTCACCATCCTCGACGAGGCGCGCAACGAGCCGGTCGTCGAGACCAAGGTCACCCAGGACTCGTTCCTGACGCAGATCCTGCTGTACCTGGTCCCGCTGGGCCTGCTGCTGCTCCTGCTGATGTGGATGATGAACAACGCCCAGGGTGGCGGGAACCGCGTCCTCAACTTCGGCAAGTCCAAGGCCAAGCAGCTCTCCAAGGACATGCCCAAGACGACGTTCGCCGACGTGGCGGGCGCCGAGGAGGCGGTCGAGGAGCTCTACGAGATCAAGGACTTCCTCCAGAACCCCGGCCGCTACCAGGCGCTGGGCGCGAAGATCCCCAAGGGCGTGCTGCTCTACGGCCCGCCCGGCACCGGCAAGACGCTGCTCGCGCGCGCCGTGGCCGGCGAGGCCGGGGTGCCGTTCTACTCGATCTCGGGCTCCGACTTCGTCGAGATGTTCGTGGGTGTCGGCGCCTCGCGCGTCCGCGACCTGTTCGAGCAGGCCAAGCAGAACGCGCCCTGCATCATCTTCGTCGACGAGATCGACGCGGTCGGCCGCCACCGCGGCGCCGGCATGGGCGGCGGCCACGACGAGCGCGAGCAGACCCTCAACCAGCTGCTGGTCGAGATGGACGGCTTCGACTCGCGCGGCGGCATCATCCTGATCGCGGCCACCAACCGGCCCGACATCCTGGACCCCGCGCTGCTGCGCCCCGGTCGCTTCGACCGGCAGATCCCGGTGTCCGCGCCCGACCTCAAGGGCCGGAAGCAGATCCTGCGCGTGCACGCCAAGGGCAAGCCGTTGGCCCCCGACACGGACCTCGACGGCCTGGCCAAGCGCACCGTCGGGTTCTCCGGCGCGGACCTCGCGAACGTCATCAACGAGGCCGCCCTGCTCACCGCCCGCCACAACGGCACGGTGATCAACGGCGCCGCGCTGGAGGAGTCCGTCGACCGCGTGATCGGCGGTCCGGCCCGCAAGAGCCGGATCATCTCCGAGAAGGAGAAGAAGATCACCGCGTACCACGAGGCCGGGCACGCCCTGGCCGCGTGGGCCATGCCGGACATCGACCCGGTCTACAAGGTCACGATCCTGGCCCGCGGCCGGACGGGTGGTCACACCCTGTCCGTGCCCGAGGAGGACAAGGACCTGATGACCCGGTCGGAGATGATCGCCCGGCTGGTGTTCGCGCTGGGCGGCCGCTCCGCCGAGGAGCTGGTGTTCCACGAGCCGACCACGGGCGCGTCCAACGACATCGAGCAGGCCACCAAGATCGCCCGCGCGATGGTCACCGAGTACGGCATGTCCGCCCGGCTGGGCGCCGTCAAGTACGGCCAGGAGCAGGGTGAACCGTTCCTGGGCCGCACGGCGGGCCGGCAGGCCGACTACTCGCTGGAGGTCGCGCACGAGATCGACGAGGAGGTCCGCGAGCTGATCGAGGCCGCGCACACCGAGGCGTACGAGGTGCTCAACACCTACCGCGACGTGCTCGACGCGCTCACCCTCGAACTGATCGAGAAGGAGACCCTGCACCAGAAGGACCTGGAGCGGGTCTTCGCCTCGGTCGAGAAGCGGCCGCGGATCACCAAGTTCAACGAGTTCGGCACCCGCACACCGTCGGACAAGCCGCCGGTCAAGACCCCCGCCGAGCTGGCCAAGGAGCGCGGCGAGCCGTGGCCGCCCGCCATCGAGGACGTCCGCGACGCGGAGCCCTCGGTGCCGGACCCGGCGCCCGCGCCGCCGGTCAGCCCGAACGGGCCGAACGCGCCCGGTTACCAGCCCGGCCAGGCCGCGCCCGGTTACCAGCCCGGCCAGGCCGCGCCCGGCTACCAGGCCGGTCAGACCGCGCCGATCCCGACCGCGAACGGCAGCAACGGGTCGCCGTACCCGGCGACGCCGGCCGCGCCGGGTCAGCCGTACCAGCCCCCGCAGCACCCGTCGTCGGGCCCGCCGAACTACGGCGCGCCCCCCGGCTGGACCCCGGCCACCGCGCCGGGCGGGAACGTCACCCAGCCGCCCTGGCAGCCGGAACCGACGGACGCCGAGGCGGGCAAGCGCAACTTCGAGTCGGACCCGGACAACCGCACGTGACCGAGATCGACCAGACCGGCCTCTCCGGAAACGGGGGGGCCGGTCTCGCGCGCCGCCCCTTCGACCAGAAGCGCGCCGAGGCCGCCGTGCGCGAGCTGCTGCTCGCGTGCGGCGAGGACCCCGAGCGCGAGGGCCTGCGCGACACCCCGGCCCGGGTGGCGCGGGCGTACCGCGAGCTGTTCGCGGGCCTCTACACGGACCCGGACAGCGTGCTGGCGAAGACGTTCGACGAGTCGCACGAGGAGCTGGTGCTGGTCACCGACATCCCCATGTACTCGTTCTGCGAGCACCACCTGCTGCCGTTCCACGGCGTCGCGCACGTCGGCTACATCCCGAACGAGCACGGCCGGGTGACCGGCCTGTCGAAGCTCGCGCGGCTCGTCGACCTGTACGCCAAGCGACCGCAGGTGCAGGAGCGGCTGACGTCGCAGGTCGCCGACGCCCTGGTGCGGCGGCTGGAGCCGCGCGGCGTGATCGTGGTGATCGAGGCCGAGCACCTGTGCATGGGGATGCGCGGCGTGCGCAAGGCCGGGTCGCGGACCACGACGTCCGCCGTGCGGGGCATCTTCCGCAGCTCGTCCACCTCCCGGGCGGAGGCGCTGGAGCTGATCCGGGGACGGTTGCGGTGAGCCTGCCCAGACCGGGTCGCTGCGTGGTGATGGGCGTCCTGAACGTCACCCCCGACTCCTTCTCGGACGGTGGCCGCTACCTCGGGTTCGACGACGCGGTGGCGCACGGCGTGGCCCTGCACCGGCGGGGCGCGGACCTGGTGGACGTGGGCGGCGAGTCGACCCGCCCCGGAGCGGAGCGGGTGCCCGCGGACGTCGAGGCGGCGCGGGTCGCCCCGGTGGTCGCGGCACTGGTCGCGGAGGGCGTGCCGGTCAGCGTGGACACCACGCGGGCCGGGGTGGCGGCGGCGGCGCTGGAGGCGGGCGCGTCGATCGTGAACGACGTGTCCGGCGGGCTCGCCGACCCGGGCATGGTGTCCGTGGTCGCCGAGGCGCGCGTGCCGTACGTGCTGATGCACTGGCGCGGGCACAGCCGGACCATGAACGAGCTGGCCGTGTACGACGACGTGGTGAAGGACGTGCGGGACGAGCTGTCCCGGCAGGTCGACGTGGCGCTCGCCGCGGGCGTGTCGGCGGACGACGTGGTCCTCGACCCCGGACTGGGGTTCGCGAAGGACGCGGGCCACAACTGGCAGCTGCTGCACCGCCTGGACGCGCTGCTCTCGCTCGGGTTCCCGGTGCTGGTCGGCGCGTCGCGCAAGCGGTTCCTGGGCGCGCTGCTGGGCGGCCGGAACCCCGACGGGCGCGAGGACGCGACGGCGGCCGTGTCGGCGCTGGCGGCGTTCAACGGGGCGTGGGGCGTGCGGGTGCACGACGTCGGCCGGACGCTGGACGCGGTGGCCGTGGCCGGGGCGTGGAGGGCGGGCGGTGCCTGACCGGATCTCGCTGCGCGGCCTGCGGGTGCGCGGCTTCCACGGCGTGTTCGAGCACGAGAAGCGCGACGGCCAGGACTTCCTGGTCGACGTCACGGTGTGGCTGGACCTGTCGCGGGCGGCGGCGACCGACGACCTGCGGGAGACGGTGCACTACGGCGAGCTGGCCGAGCGCACGGCCGCGATCGTGGCCGGCGGCCCGTACGACCTGATCGAGACGGTGGCGGGCAAGGTCGCCGACGAGGTGCTCACCGACCTGCGCGTGGAGGCGGTGGAGGTGACCGTGCACAAGCCGTCCGCCCCGATCCCGCTGACGTTCGCGGACGTGTCGGTGACCGTGCGGCGGACCCGGTGACGAGGGCCGTGCTGTCGATCGGCTCGAACCTGGGCGACCGGCTCGGGTTCCTGCGGCAGGCGGTCGACGGCTTCGCCGGGTTCCTGGTGGCGGTGTCCCCGGTGTACGAGACCGCGCCGTGGGGCGTGACCGACCAGGACGACTTCCTCAACGCCGTCCTCGTCGTCTCCGGCCCGTGCGACGAGTGGGGGTGGCTGCGGCGCGGGCAGTCGCTGGAGGACGCCTCGGGCCGCGTGCGGCGGCAGCGCTGGGGGCCGCGCACGCTCGACGTGGACGTGGTGACCGTGGACGGCGTGCGGTCGGACGACCCGTCGCTGCTGCTGCCGCACCCCGGGGCGCACGAGCGCGCCACCGTGCTGGTGCCGTGGCTGGACGTGGAGCCGGACGCCGTGCTGCCCGGCCACGGCCCGGTGGCGGACCTGGTGGCGGGGCTGGACCTGTCGGGCGTGGCGCGGCGGGACGACCTGACGCTGGGGTGAGGCCGGCCGGGGTCGGGGTGGGCGGCGCGTCCACACCGGACGGGTGGTTCGGGGACGATGGTGGGGTGAGGTTCACCAAGCCCCGTGATCTGGCCGTCGCCGCGCTCGTCGCGGGACTGGTCGTGCACCTGCTGGTCCGGCTCTCCTACTCGACCCTGCCGCCGCTGCCGACGTTCGCCGGGTTCACCCTGCTGGTGATCGCGGCGGTGAACGGGTGGCTGGCCTTCTCGCTGCGCGCGCGCATCCTGCGCAAGCCCGGCGCGCGGCCCGTGGAGCCGCTGACGGCCGCGCGGGCGGTGGCGCTGGCCAAGGCGTCGTCGCTGCTGGGCGCGATCATGCTGGGCGCGTGGGCCGGGCTGCTGGTGCACGTGCTGCCGGCGCGCGACGAGTTCGCGGCGGCCGAGCACGACACGGTCAGCGGGACCGTCGGCGTGGTGTGCTCCGCGCTGCTCGTCGGGGCCGCCCTGTGGCTGGAGCACTGCTGCCGGACGCCCACCGATCCCCACCGGGACGAGTGAATGCGGACGCCGAGGTCTCAATCGGGTAACTGACCGGTACGGTAGACGCCATGACCGGGCGAGGCGCGTCGGACGATGACGAGCAGCAAGATCACGGTCGTGGTTCCGGGCGACTACTGCTGGTAGCGGCACTGACACTCGCCCTGGGCGCCGCGGCTGTCCTCGTGCTCAGCGACAACGCCCGCTGGCTGCGGCTGGCCGTCATCGCGGCGCTGTGGGCCGCGCTGGTCGGCGCGTTCCTCGCCGCCCGCTACCGCAGGCAGATCGCGGACCGCGAGGACGAGGTGGCCGACCTCCAGTCGGTGTACGAGCTGGAGCTGGAGCGGGAGGTCGCCGCGCGCCGCGAGTTCGAGCTGGAGCTGGAGACCGAGACCCGCAAGCGGGTCGAGGAGGACTCCCGGGACGACCTGGAGGCGCTGCGCAACGAGCTGCGCGCCCTGCGGGAGAACCTGGAGGCGCTGCTCGGCGGCGAGGTCCTCGTGGAGCGCGTGGCGCTGCGCGCCGAGTCGACCCGGATGCGCGCGCTGGGTGAGCAGTCGCGGCTGATGGCCGTGGGGGACAAGCGGATCATCACGGCGGGGACCGCCCTGCCGGTGGCGCAGAAGGCCGCCGCGCCGGCCGCCGACAAGCCCGCGCCGGACCGCCCGGACCGCACCGAGCTGATCGAGCGGGTCGAGCGGGTCGAGCGGATCGCCCACGACGGCGGGCGCAAGGACGCGGTGCGGCGTCCGGAACCGGCGCGGCCGGAGCAGCCCGTGCGGCGCGAGCAGGGGCAGCAGGCGCGCCGCGAGCCGAACCGCGAGCCCGCCAGGGAAGCCGTGCGGGAACCCGCCCGTGCGGCGTCCAACGGTGCCGGCGGTGGCGGTGCGGGTGGCGGTGCGGGTGGCGGTGTCGCGCAGCAGCGGACCGCGGTCGTGCGCCGCGAACCCGCCCCGCAGGGAGCGGGTCACCCGGCCGGCAACCAGCCCGCCGCGCCGAAGCCCGGCGCGTCCCGGCCCAACCCGACCGAGCGGGTGAACCGGGGTGACGCGGCGGCCAGGCAGGCGCCCGCCCCGGCGGAACCGGCGAAGGCCGAGCACACCGCGCAGCGGCGCAGCCGGGTCGCCGAGCGCACCGAGATGATCAGCCGCGAAGCGGTGGCGCAGCAGGCGGTGGCGCAGCAGGCCGAGGCCGCCGCGCCGCCCGCGCGCCGACCCGAGCCGCCGCGGGGCGGGGCCGCGCCGGTGCGCCGGTCGCCCGCCGAGCGCGCGGCCGGGCGTCCCCCCGCGGAGTCGACGGGCGAGCACCGGCCCGTCCAGCCCCGCCGCGCCGAGCTGACGGGTGAGCACCGGCCGGTGCAGGCGCGCCGGGCCGAGGCGACCGGTGAGCACCGGCCGGTGGCGGGTCCCGCCGAGCCGCGCCGGGTGGACCTGGCCGGCGAGCACCGACCGGTCACGTCGACCACCGGGCGTCGCCCGGGGCTCGAAGCCCGCCGCGCCGAGCTGACCGGCGAGCACCGCCCCGTGTCGGGTGACCGGCGCACGGCGTCCGAGTTCACGGGTGAGCACCGTCCGGTGTCCGGCGATCGGCGCACGGCGTCCGAGTTCACCGGCGAGCACCGGCCCGTGCAGGCGCGTCGGGCGGAGGCGGCCGACGAGCACCGGCCGGTGCAGGCGCGCCGGGCCGAGCTGACCGGCGAGCACCGGCCCGTGTCGGGCACGCGGTCGGAGCAGAGCGGCGTCCAGCGGCCCGTGGCCGCCGAGGGCGGGCGCCGGTCGGCCGAGCGGCGGCCGGAACCCGAGGCCAAGCCCGGTCGCCGGTCGGCGGAGCGCCGCGAGCCGGACGCCGCGGTTGGTCGGTCGGCGGACTCGGCGTCGGCCTCGGTGGCCGGTCGCCGCCGCGCGCCGGAGCCGGAGACCGGTGGCCGTCGCCGCGCCGACGAGCGCGGTGACACGTGGGAGGAGATCTCCAAGCCCGTCCGGCGCACCGCGCCGACCCCGCCGCCGCCCCCCGCGCCGGTCGAGCCCGCCGGGGCCCACGCGGACGGCAAGTCGGTCAGCGAGCTGCTCGCCGCGTTCGGCGGGGGCGACTCGCCGCGCCGCCGGCGGCGCCGCGAGGACTGACCCGGCGAGGACTGACCCGGCGAGGACTGACCCGGCGAGGACTGACCCGGCGAGGACCGACCCGGCGAGGACCGACCCGGCGAGGACCGGCCCGGCGAGGACCGGCCTACTTGTCGATGTCGCCCACGACGACGGCGAACGACCCGAGCACGGCGGGCAGGTCCGCCACCCGCGTGCCGGGCAGCAGGGCGGACAGCGCCTGCACGTTGTTGAACGACGGCGTGCGCAGCTTGAGCCGCCACGGGGTCTTCTCGCCGCGCGACGCGAGGTGCACGCCGGACGTGCCCAGCGGCGCCTCGACCCACGTGTAGACCGACCCCTCGGGCGCCTTGACGGCCTTGGGCAGCCGCAGGTTCACCGGTCCGGCCGGCAGCGCGTCCAGCAGCTCCCCGGCGAGGCCGACGGACAGCCGCACCTCGTCCACCAGGCACCTGACCCGGGCCAGCGCGTCGCCCTCGGTGCGCACCACGGGCCGCACGTCCAGGTTCCGGTAGCCGGGCAGCGGGTCGTCGCGGCGCAGGTCGAAGTCCACCCCGGACGCCCGCCCGATCGGACCGGTCACGCCGTGCGCGAGCGCCGCGTCCCGGTCGAGCACGCCGAGCCCCGCCAGGCCCTCGGGCGCCTCGCCGGGGTCCACCGCGGCCAGCACCTCGCGCACCCGGTCGGTCCAGCCCGCCGGGACGTCCTCGCGCAGCCCGCCGATCCGGTTGAACATGAAGTGCACGCGCCCGCCGGACGCCTCCTCCAGCACGGCCTGCACGGCGTCGCGGTCGCGGGTGCCGGTGAGCGGGGCGAGGAACACCAGGTGCGCCATGACCCGGTTCAGCTCGCACAGCAGCGCGCGCAGCACCTGGGCGCGGGGCGGGACGTCCATGCCGGTCATCCGCTCGACGGCGAGCGCGACGGCGAGTTCGTTGCAGAACGCGGCGAGCCAGTCGTGCCGGTTCGCGAGGGTCAGCACCTGCCGGTAGTCGCGGACCTCGAACAGCTTCTCCGCACCCCGGTGGAGGTGCCCGACCAGCGGTTCGGCGGCGGTGATGACCTCGTCGTCGCGGACGGTCAGGCGCAGCCGGTACGCGCCGTGCGCCGACGGGTGCAGCGGCCCGAGGTCGACCACGCGGTCCACCCCGAGGTGCCGCGCGCCCGCGCCCACGCCAACGGTGATCTCCACCCGGTCATGCTCGCACGGGCCTCAGTCGCGGGTGACGGCGAACAGGTAGCACCCGTGCGAAGCACTGCGCACCTGGACCGTGTGGATCGCCGGATCGTTCAACAATCCGGCGATCCTCTCGTTCACCTCGTGGACCTGGGCGGTCTCGCCGTCGTGGATGCGGCCGTCGGCGGTGTAGGCGCGCAGGGTGCGCGGGGCGCGGACCAGCTCGGCGGGGAGGTCGGTGGTGCCGGCCGGGCCGCCGCACGGTTCGGCGTGGGCGAAGACGGGGCCGACCTCCTCGTACGGGCCGCGGCCGGAGGGTGGGGAGTAGCGGAACAGGACCAGCGGTTCGCCGGGGGCGGCCTTGCGCAGGCAGCAGCGCAGGGGACTGCCGGGGGCGTCGGGGTGCAGCTCGTGGTGCTCGTCGGTGCCGGCCAGGGCTCGGGCGCGGGTCAGGACGTCGGGGGGAAGCGGGTGGACGCGCATGGTCGCCGGCGTCGTCCGCGGCGGTGGCGGGGGCCGGCGGTCTTCGGCCGTGAGGGTCGTTCTAGGGCCGCCAGGGCGGCAGGGGTGGGAGCAGGGCCGACACCGGTACGCCCACGCCGTGCAGGAGCCAGCCGAACGAGCCCAGGCCGCCCTCCGCGCGCAGCTCGGCCACGCGGGACGCCCGTTCGGCCGAGGCCAGCCAGGCCATCGGGTCCACCGGCTCCATCCGACCGCTGGGCCCCGGCTCCACCCGACCGGTGGGCCCCGGCTCCACCCGACCGGTGGGCCCCGGATCGACCTGGCCGGTGAACCCCGGGTCCACCCGGCCGGTGAGCCCCAGGGCGGCCAGCGCGTCCCGTTGCGAGACCAGCACGCGGTCACCGCCCGCCGCCGCGCCGCACGCGTCCAGCGCCACGTGCGCGGTCAGGTCGCAGCTGCCGTCGAACACCGGCTCGACCCGCCGCCCGCCCCGGTAGGCCGCGAACGTGCCCGCCGCGTACCGGCCCGCCACCCGGTCGGCCAGCACGTGCCCGTAGTCGACCGCCAGCGCCGCGCCCGCCGCCACCCGCGATACCGCGTCCGCCCACGCCCGGTCGCGCGGCTCGCCCACCTCGGCCCGCTCACCGGGCCGCACGGGCCACCACCGGGCCAGCCACGGGTCGTCCGACGGGCCCTCCACCAGCGGGCACGGGATCGCGTCCAGCCACTCGTGCCCGACCAGCAGGCCGCGCACCGACGACGGCAGGGCCGACGTCCACACCACCCCGTGCAGCGACCGCGCCGGACCGACGTCCACCGCCGTCACCACCAGCCGCCGGGCCAGGGACGGGGGCGCGAGGGAGCGCACCGACGCGGACAGCTCGCCGCCGCCCGCGCCGACGTCCACGAAGTCGAGCCGGGCGGGCCGGTCGAGGGCGGAGTCCACCCGGTCGAGCAGCACGAGGAGTGCTTCGGCCAGCTCAGGGCCCACGAGGGGCGAGGTGCGGAAGTGGTCGGCGGGCACCGCGCCGCGGGTGAAGAAACCAGCCGGTCCGTACAGCGCCCCCCGCCACAGGGCTTCCGGGTCAACCACGGGTCAAGTGTCCCTTTAAAGTTCCACACCGTGACCACTCCCGCCCGCAAGCGCGTCGACCAGCGCCGGTGGACCGTGCTGCTCCCGGTGATCGGCCTGATCGCGCTGGGCGTGTGCGGCCTGGTGCTGCTCGGCCTGGGCACGAGCGCCATCGGGCTGCTGCCCATCCTGGTCGGCGCGGTCGCCGCCCTGGTGCCCGTCGCCGCGGTGATCGGCGCCTGCCTGTGGGTGGACCGGTGGGAGCCGGAACCGGCGCGCATCCTGCTGCTGGCGTTCCTGTGGGGCGCGTGCGGCGCGACCATCACGTCGCTGGTGTTCAACCAGACCGCGCACGTGCTGGGGGAGCTGCTCAACGGTGACGGGGCGACGTTCGCGGCGGTGGTCGGCGCGCCCATCACCGAGGAGGCGGCGAAGGCGGCGTTCATCGTCGTGCTGTTCCTGCGCCGCCGCCAGGAGTTCGACGGCGTGGTCGACGGCATCGTCTACGCGGGCGTGGTCGCCGCGGGCTTCGCGTTCACCGAGAACATCTGGTACTTCGGCCGGGTCTTCTCCGACAGCGGGTTCGGCGACCTGGGCAGCGGCGTGATCGCGCTGTTCATGCTGCGCGGCGTCCTCTCGCCGTTCGCGCACCCGCTGTTCACGGCGATGACCGGCATCGGCGTCGGCCTCGCGGCGCTGACCGGCAACCGCACGCTCAAGGTGGTCGCGCCCGTCCTGGGCTACCTGGGCGCGGCCGGGCTGCACTCGCTGTGGAACTTCTCCACGACCGTCGGCACCGGCTCGACGTTCATCAACCTGTACTTCCTGATCATGGTGCCGATCTTCGCCGGCATGGTGTTCCTGGTGGTCTGGCAGCGCCGCCGGGAGCAGCGGATCGTCGCCGCGCAGCTGCCCGCGATGGCCGAGCGGCGCTGGATCGCCTCCAGCGAGGTCACGCTGCTCGCGAGCCTCCAGGGCCGCAGCCGCTGGCGGCGGGCCGTGCGGCGCAAGGCGGGCGACGCGGCGGCCAAGGCCGTCGCCGGCTACCAGGTGGCGGCGACCGAACTGGCGTTCCTGCGGCACCGGATGGCGCTCGGCACGGCCGGCGCGAACGCCGAGGAACGTCACTCGACGATGCTGGAGGCCCTCGTCGCCGCACGTCAGGCCGCGATCGACGCACCGGGGGCGATGAAGGCCGCAGGTGGCGTTCGTCGCAGTTGAGGGCCCCTCGCCCCGCACCGGATTACGCTCGCGGCCGTCGTCCGGTACCCGCCCAACAGGGACTGGAACGCCGCATAAGGAGTACGTCGCATGGACGCGACCCCCCGCCCCGCGCGGCTGGCCGTGGGAGTGATCTCCGCCGGCCGGGTGGGCTCGGTGCTGGGCGCCGCGCTGTCCCGGGCCGGGCACGTCGTGAGCGCCGTGTCCGCGGTGTCCCGCGACTCGCTGCGCCGCGCCGAGGACCTGCTGCCCGACGTCCCCGTGCTGCCGCCGCCCGAGGTCGCGGCCTCCGCCGACCTGGTGCTGCTCGCCGTCCCGGACGACGCGCTGCCGGGCCTGGTGCGCGGGCTGGTGGCCACCGGTTCGCTGCGCGCCGGGCAGATCGTGGTGCACACCAGCGGCGCGCTGGGCGTCGGAGTGCTGGCCCCGGCCGCCGACGCGGGCGCGCTGTGCGTGGCGCTGCACCCGGTCATGACGTTCACCGGCCGGCCCGAGGACGTGGAGCGGGTCACGGCCTGCTCGATCGGCGTCACCGCGGCCGACGGCGACGAGATCGCCTGGAGCGTCGGCGAGGCGCTGGTGGTCGAGATGTCCGCCGAACCCGTGCGGCTGCCCGAGGCCGCCCGCCCGCTCTACCACGCCGCCCTCGCGCACGGCGCGAACCACCTGGTCACGCTGGTCGCCGACTGCGCGGACCTGCTGCGGGAGGCGGGCGTCGCCAACGCCGAGCGCGTGCTCGGGCCGCTGCTGTCCGCCGCCCTGGACAACGCCCTGCGGCACGGCGACCGCGCCCTCACCGGCCCCGTCGCGCGCGGTGACGCGGGCACCGTGGCCAAGCACCTCGCCGTGCTCGACGGGCACGACACCCTCCCCGCCTACCGGGTCCTGGCGCTCCGCACCGCGGCCCGCGCCCAGGCCGCCGGGCTGCTCAGGCCCGAGGCGGCGTCCGACGTCCGCTCCACCCTTCACGAGGACTGACACAGGCATGACCAAGCCGCTCACCAAGGACGACTACAAGCCCGGCGACGTGACCGTGCACCACGACCCGGAGCGCCTGCACCGGGTGGTGAAGGCGCTGCGGGCCGCAGGCCGCAACGTCGCGCTGGTGCCGACCATGGGCGCGCTGCACGAGGGGCACCGCAAGCTCATCCGCGAGGCCCACGTCATGCAGAACACCGTGGTCGTGGTCTCGATCTTCGTGAACCCGGCCCAGTTCGGGCCGGGCGAGGACTACGAGCGCTACCCGCGGACCCTGGAGTCCGATGTGGACATCTGCCGCGACGAGCGGGTCGGGCTGGTGTTCGCGCCCTCCGCCGACGACGTGTACCTGCCGGGGGCGTCGGTGACCGTGCACCCCGGCCCGCTCGGCGACGAGCTGGAGGGCGCCAGCCGGCCCGGCCACTTCGCGGGCGTGCTCACCGTGGTGGCCAAGCTGTTCAACATCGTGCAGCCCACCTACGCGGTGTTCGGCGAGAAGGACTACCAGCAGCTGACGCTGGTCCACCGGATGGCGCGCGACCTGAACCTCCCGACGCACGTGGTGGGCGTGCCCACCGTGCGGGAGGCCGACGGCCTGGCGCTGTCCTCGCGCAACCGCTACCTGTCCGAGGAGGAGCGGCACTCCGCGACCGCGCTGTCCGCCGCGCTGGTGGCGGGCGCGCACGTCAGCGGCCAGGGCGCGGACGCCGTGCTGGCCGCCGCCCGCGCCACCCTGGACGCGGTGCCCGGCGTCGACCTCGACTACCTGGAGCTGCGGGCGCCCGACCTCGGTCCGGCGCCCGAGAACGGCGACGCCCGGCTGCTCGTCGCCGCCCGCGTCGGCTCCACCCGACTGATCGACAACATCGCCGTGCTGCTCGGCACCGGTGACGAGTAAGGGGGCAACGATGTTCCGCACCATGCTCAAGTCGAAGATCCACCGCGCCACCGTCACCCAGGCCGACCTGCACTACGTCGGCTCGGTCACGGTCGACGAGGACCTGATGGAGGCCGCGGACCTGCTCGCGGGCGAACAGGTCGCCATCGTGGACGTCACCAACGGCGCGCGCCTGGAGACCTACGTCATCCCCGGCGAGCGCGGCACCGGCGTCATCGGCATCAACGGCGCGGCGGCGCACCTGGTGAAGCCGGGCGACCTGGTGATCCTCATCGCCTACGGGCAGATGGACGACGCCGAGGCGCGCGCGTACGAGCCGCGGGTCGTGTTCGTCGACGCGGACAACAAGGTCGTCGAGCTGGGCGCCGACCCGGCGCACGCGCCCGAGGGGTCGGGCCTCGTCAACGGCTCCGCGTCGGGGGTCGTGGTGGTCGAGACGGTCCCCCAGGCGGAGACCGAGGACGCGGCGGCGCTGGACGCGCTGATCCAGGCCGAGAACTAGCGAGAACTGGGGAAACGCACGTGCTGCTCGCCATCGACGTCGGCAACACCAACATCGTCCTGGGCCTCTACGACGGCACCGGGGACTCCGCCGCGCTCATCCGCGACTGGCGGATGCGCACCGACGCGCGGATGACGGCCGACGAGCTCGCGCTGACCATGCGCGGCCTGCTCGGCGAGTACGCCGACAAGATCACCGGCATCTCGGCGCTGTCCACCGTCCCGGCGGTGCTGCGGGAGCTGCGCGTGATGCTCGGCCGGTACTACTCGGCGGTGCCGAAGGTGCTGGTCGAGCCGGGCGTGCGGACCGGCGTGCCGCTGCTGGTGGACAACCCCAAGGAGGTGGGCTCCGACCGGGTCATCAACACCCTGGCGGCGCACCACCTGCACAGCACGGCGTGCGTGGTCGTGGACTTCGGCACGTCGACGAACCTCGACGTCATCTCGGCCAAGGGCGAGTTCCTCGGCGGCGCGCTCGCGCCGGGCATCGAGATCTCGGTGGACGCGCTGGCGGCGCGCGCGGCCCAGCTGCGCAAGGTCGAGCTGGTGCGGCCCCGGTCGGTGATCGGCAAGAACACCGTCGAGTGCCTCCAGTCGGGCATCGTCTACGGGTTCGTCGGCCAGGTCGACGGGCTCGTGCGGCGGATCGTGGACGAGCTCCAGACCGTCGACCCCGGCCCGGTGACGGTGCTCGCGACGGGCGGGCTCGCGCCCCTGGTGGTGGCCGAGTCGGCCACCATCCAGGCGCACGTGCCCGACCTGACGCTGCTCGGGCTGCGGCTGGTGTTCGAGCGCAACATGAAGTGAGCCGAGCCCTCCCCCGGCGAGCGGGCCCCGGGCGAACGATCGACGGGCACCGCCTCAGGCGAGGGCGCGCAGCCGTTTCACGTAGGTCCGGAGGGGGAGGTCGAACTCCCCCTCCGCCGTCTCCGGGGTGGACCTGAGGAACGCGAGCATCCGGGCGTTCAGCGCGGCGCGCTCCTCCTCCGGGATCACCAGCAGGTGCGAGTGCGTGTTGATCGTCGCCACCAGCGACTCGGCGGTGCGCCGCTGCGCGTGCGGGAACAGCTGCTCGGCGGCGCCGGTGAACAGCCCGTGCCCGGGCATCCAGTCGGCGCGGGCGTCCTCCGCGCTGACCGTGGACGTGCCGAGCCGCTTGAACTCCGCCATCCACGGGACCGAGGGGTCGTCGTCGTTCCACAGCCCCGCGAGCACGCCGCCGGGCCGCAGCACGCGGGCGATCTCCGGCATCGCCCGCGCCGGGTCGAACCAGTGGAACGCCTGGCCGACGAGCACCGCGTCCACGTCGTCGTCCGGCAGCGGGACCCGCTCGGCGGTGCCCGGCAGCGCGCGCACGTTGCGGTGCCGGCGCACCAGTTCCGACAGCATGTCCTCGTCCGGCTCGACGGCCGTCACCTGGTGGCCCTCGGCGAGCAGGACACCGGTGAGCTTGCCGGTGCCGGCGGCGAGGTCCAGGACCCGGTGCGGCCCCGCGCCCAGGGGTTCCAGCGCCCACCGCACGGCGGCGACGGGGTAGTCCGGTCGGTGTTCCGCGTACGCCGAGGCCGCCGTCCCGAAGGAGTTGGCCCGCCTCGTCCGCAAGTCTTCTCCGGTCACCACCCACAGCGTAGTGAGATCCGGTTCGATTTCCCGTCGGGTCTTTCCGTACGCTGCGCGTCGTGAGCGAGCAGCCTGCGACCGGTTCCCCGACCAGCGACGACGATCTCCCCGAGCAGCTCCGGGTGCGCCGGGAGAAGCGGGCGCGACTGCTGGAGCGCGGTGTCGATCCCTATCCCGTCGAAGTGCCCCGCACGCACTCGTTGCGCGAGGTCCGGGAAGCGCACCAGGGCCTGGAGCCCGACACCGCGACCGGTGAACTCGTCGGCGTCACCGGGCGCGTGATGTTCATCCGCAACACCGGGAAGTTGTGCTTCGCGACGCTGCGCGAAGGCGACGGCACCGAACTCCAGGCCATGCTGAGCCTGAACGCGGTCGGCGAGGAGCGGCTGGCCGAATGGAAGTCCGACGTCGACCTGGGCGATCACGTATTCGTCCACGGCGAGGTCATCACGTCGCGCCGCGGCGAGCTGTCCGTCATGGCCGACGCCTGGGCGCTGACCGCGAAGGCGCTGCGCCCGCTGCCCGTCGCGCACAAGGAACTCGCCGAGGAAACCCGCATTCGGCAGCGGTACGTCGACCTCATCCTGCGCGAGCAGGCCAGGAACACGGTCCGCAGCCGGGCCGCCGTGGTGCGGTCGTTGCGGGAGTCGTTCCACCGCCGCGGTTTCGTCGAAGTCGAGACGCCGATGTTGCAGACGTTGCAGGGGGGCGCCACCGCGCGGCCGTTCGTGACGCGGTCCAACGCGCTCGACATCGACCTGTTCCTGCGCATCGCGCCGGAGCTGTACCTCAAGCGGTGCGTGGTCGGTGGTATCGAGAAGGTCTTCGAGATCAACCGCAACTTCCGCAACGAGGGCATGGACTCGTCCCATTCGCCCGAGTTCTCCATGTTGGAGTACTACGAGGCGTACGCCACCTACGACTCCAACGCGGTGATGACCCGCGAGCTGATCCAGGAAGCCGCGCTGGCGGTCGCCGGTTCGCACGTGGTGACGCTGGCCGACGGTTCCGAGTACGACCTCGGCGGCGAGTGGACGACGTTGGGCATGTACGAGTCGTTGTCCGGCGCGGTGGGGGAAGACATCACGCCCGAAACCTCTTCCGAGCACCTGAGGAAGTTGGCCGAGAAGCACGGCCTGGAGACCGATCCCAAGATCGGCCACGGCAAGCTCGTCGAGGAGCTGTGGGAGCACCTGGTCGGCGACACCCTGCACGCGCCCACGTTTGTGCGCGATTTCCCGGTCGAGACCTCGCCCCTCACCCGGCAGCACCGCACCCGTCCGGGGGTGGCCGAAAAGTGGGACCTGTACGTGCGCGGTTTCGAGTTGGCCACGGGTTACTCGGAACTGGTCGATCCGGTGGTGGAACGAGAGCGGTTGGAAGCCCAGGCCCGCCTCGCCGCCGGCGGCGACGTCGAGGCGATGCCGGTGGACGAGGACTTTCTGCGATCGCTGGAGTACGGAATGCCACCGAGCGGTGGTGTGGGAATGGGCATCGACCGGCTGCTGATGGCGCTCACCGGCCTCGGTATCCGGGAGACGATCCTGTTCCCCCTCGTGCGCCCGGAATGAGTAACTTCTCGGACTCCGGGCGGCGCATTCCGGTAGTTGTGCGCTAACCTGCACTCGCCAATGCTTTAGGTCGCGGTCGGGGAACGCCGCGCATTCGAGTCCAGGAGGATACGCATGGCGCAGAAGGTCACCGTGACCCTGGTCGACGACCTGGACGGCGGGCAGGCCGAGGAGACGGTCGGTTTCGGCTTGGACGGTGTGTCCTACGAGATCGACCTTTCCGGTGCCAATGCGGGCAAGCTCCGCGATGCCCTCGCCGACTTCGTCGCCAGTGCCCGCAAGGCGGGGGGTCGCAAGCGCGGCCCGGGTCGACCGGCCGGTGTGAAGGCCGCACGTCCGGCTTCGGCCGACAGGGAGCAGAACCAGGCCATTCGGGAGTGGGCGCGCAAGCAGGGGATGAAGGTCTCCGACCGCGGGCGCATCCCGGCCGAGGTGCTGGAGGCTTACCACCAGCAGGGCTGAGGCCCGCATTGCCGTGGTGACCGTCACTCCGCCGGCGGTCGGCTCGTGTCCGGGGCAATGAAAACGTTGTTCTGTGAAGGGGTGCCGGTTTCCGGTGCCCCTTCACGCGTTTCGGGTCACCGGTGGCGGGTGGTGCGGGTGGTGGTGCGGAAGATCCATTTCCCGGACCGTTCGCCGTTCGCCGCGGGTCCTTCGCGCGGGCCTTCATGCGGGCCGTTCGCCGTGCGGTGATCTTCTGTTCGGGCGGCTTCCGTCTCGATTGGTGGCGGCCGGGCCGTTGTCGTCGCGGTGCGTGGGGAACGATCGACCGAACGCGTTCGGTTAGGCTTACCTCACTACGGTCGTCGCACAGGAGGAGCGGGACGTGGCCCTCCGCAGCAGTCGCCTGCTCTTGTTGCTCGGCCTGCTGGTCGTGGTCGTGCTCGCCGGCATCGCCCTGGGCGCGAAGGACATCCCCCTCGCCGACGTGTGGCACGCCCTCGTCTCGCCGACCGGGACCGAGAACGACCTGGTCGTGCGCGAGCTGCGGGTGCCCCGGACGGCGCTCGGCGTCCTCGCCGGGGTGGCCCTCGGCGTCGGCGGGGCGCTCATGCAGGGGCACACCCGCAACCCGCTCGCCGACCCCGGCGTCCTCGGCGTCACCCAGGGCGCGGCGTTCGCGGTCGTGCTGTCGATCTTCACGCTGGGTGTGACCAGCCTCTACGGGTACGTGTGGTTCGCGTTCGCGGGCGCGCTGGTGGCGAGCGTCGTGGTGTTCCTCCTCGGCTCGGGCCGGTCCGGACCCACACCGGTCACCCTGGCGCTGGCCGGCGCGGCGGTGTCCGCCCTGATGCACGGCCTGGTGTCGGCGCTGGTCCTGCTGGACAAGCAGAGCCTCGACGCGTTCCGGTTCTGGCAGGTCGGCGGCCTCGCCGGGCGCGACCTGGCGGTGCTGTGGCAGGTGCTGCCGTTCGTGCTGGTCGGGCTGGTGCTGGCGGCGTTCAACGCGGGCGGGCTGAACGCGCTGGCCCTCGGGGACGAGGTCGCCCGGTCGCTCGGGCAGCGGGTGGTGCTGACCCGCGTGCTGGGCGTGGTGGCCATCACCCTGCTGGTGGGCGGCGCGGTGGCGGCGTGCGGGCCGATCGGGTTCGTCGGGCTGGTCGTGCCGCACGTGGCGCGGGCGATGACCGGGCCGGACCACCGGTGGCTGCTGCCCTTCTCGGCCGTGCTCGGCGCGGTGGTGCTGCTCGCCGCCGACGTCGTGGGGCGGGTCGTGGCGCGGCCCGGGGAACTGGAGGTCGGCATCGTGATGGCCCTGCTCGGCGCGCCGTTCTTCGTCGCGCTGGTGCGGCGGCGGAAGTTGGTCCGGCTGTGAAGCCGGCGGGTGGGACCGCCGGGTCGGCGGGTGTGCCCGTGCGGGTCGGGGCCGTCTCGTGGCGGCTGCGGTGGCGGCCGGCCGCGCTGGTGCTGGTGGGGCTGGTGGCGGTGCTGTTCGCCGGCGCCCTGAGCATCGCCTTCGGCGACTTCCCCCTCGGGCTCGGCCAGGTGTTCGACGTGCTGCTCGGCGGCGGGGCGCGGAGCCATCGGTTCGTCGTGGTCGACCTGCGGCTGCCCCGGGCGTCGACGGCGGTGCTCGTGGGCGCGGCGCTGGGCCTGTCGGGGGCGATCTTCCAGGCCATCGCGCGCAACCCGCTGGCCAGCCCCGACATCCTCGGGGTGACCTGGGGCGCAGGCGTCGGCGCGGTGTCGGTCATCACGTTCGCCGGCTCGCTGGGCGCGGTGGGCGGGTCGCTGTCCGCGGTGGGCGTCCCGCTGGCGGCCCTGGCGGGCGGGCTGCTGGCCGGGCTGCTCGTGTACGGGCTGGCGTGGCGGCGGGGCATCGAGGGCTTCCGGCTGGTGCTCGTCGGCATCGGCGTCTCGGCGGTCACCGGCAACCTCACCCACTACCTGCTGACGGTCGGGGACGTCACCGACGCGGCGCGGGCGATGGTGTGGATCACCGGCAGCCTCAACGGGCGCGGCTGGGAGCACGTCGTGCCGGTCGGGCTGGCGCTGGCGGTGCTCGCCCCGGCGGCGCTGGTGGGCAACCGCCTGCTCGGCGCGCTCCAGTTCGACGACGACACGGTGCGCGGGCTGGGCGTGCGGCTCAACGGCGCGCGCAGCGCGATGCTGCTGCTCGCCGTGGTGCTGGCGGCGGTGGCGACGGCGGCGGCCGGGCCGGTGGCCTTCGTGGCGCTGGCCTCGCCGCAGGTCGCGCTGCGGCTGGCGGGCACGGCGACGCCCCCGCCGCTCGGGTCGGCGGTGGTCGGCGCGCTGCTGGTGGTGGGGTCGGACCTCGTGTCGCGGCTCGCGTTCGGCGGGCTGGAGCTGCCGGTGGGCGTCGTGACGGCCGTGCTGGGCGCCCCCTACCTCATGTACCTGCTGGTTCGGAGCCGTCGGGAGGCTCGGGTATGACTGCGGTTCGACTCCAAGCGCGGGACCTGTCGGTCGGCTACGGGGAGCGGTCGGTCGTGTCCGGGCTGGACCTGGACGTCGTGGCCGGGTCGGTGACGGCCGTCATCGGGCCGAACGGGTGCGGGAAGTCCACGCTGCTGCGGGCGCTGGGGCGGTTGCTCCCGGCGCGGGGCGGGGCGGTGCTGCTCGACGGCGAGCGCATCGACCGCACGCCCACGCGCGAGGTCGCCAAGGCGCTGGCCGTGCTGCCGCAGTCGCCGCAGGCGCCCGAGGGGCTGACGGTCGCGGACCTGGTGGCGCGGGGCCGCCACCCGCACCAGTCGTGGTACCGGCAGTGGTCGGCCGCCGACGAGGAGGCCGTGGGGGAGGCGCTGCGGATGACCGGGATGGCCGACCTGGCGACCCGGACCGTCGACGAGCTGTCCGGCGGGCAGCGGCAGCGGGCGTGGATCTCGATGGCGCTGGCGCAGGGGACCGAGCTGCTGCTGCTCGACGAGCCGACGACCTACCTGGACCTGGCCCACCAGATCGACGTGCTCGACCTCGTGCAGCGGCTGCACGTCGAGTTCGGCCGGACGGTGGTGATGGTGCTGCACGACCTCAACCTGGCCGCGCGGTACGCGGAGCGGCTGGTCGCGATGAAGGACGGCCGGATCGTGGTCGCCGGGACGCCGGACGAGGTGCTGACCGAGGCCACCCTGCTGGAGGTGTTCGGGCTGGAGGCCCGGGTGGTGGTCGACCCGGTGGCGGGGACGCCGCTGGTGGTGCCCATCGGGCACCGGCACCGGTGAGGCGGGCGACCCGGCCCCGGGAGGGGCGGACCCGCGGGTTTCAGGAGGAGCGGACCCGCGGGCAGGTCGCGCAGGCTTCCGCGTTCGGGAGGACGAAGTGGAAGCAGCAGCTCTCGCGGCGGCGGGTCCAGCCCGTCTCGGTGGCCTTGAGCGTCGACGCCGAGGTGAACGGGTCGAGCTTCGCGGGCAGCAGCAGCGCCGAGTCCATCACGCCGGACGTCTCGTCGCCGCACAGCTGGCCCGCGGTCCACGCGGCGCTGTCCAGGGCGTCCGTGGCGGCGGCCCACAGCATCCGGCGGCCCAGGCGGACGGTGGGGCCGAACGCGGTCACGAACCCGGCGGCGTGCGCGGCGAAGCGGGTCCGCAGCAGGGCGGCGAGCGCGGTGTCGTCGGCCACGACGGTGGCGGCCGGGTGGTTGCCGGCCGGGTCGTCGGGCAGGCACGCGAAGTCGTCGGTCAGCAGCGCCACGCCCACGGTGTGCGGGCGGCCCTCGGGGGCGATGCGCAGCGCCACGTCGGAGGGCCGCAGCGACGGCACCCGGCGGGCGGTGTGGAACAGGAGGCCGCCCAGGACGCCGACGACGTTGAGGTACCAGCTCATCACGTACCCGGCGGTCGTGCGGTCGGGCGCCTCGCCGTACTGCTCGCGCAGCCACTCGGCCAGGGACTTCCGCCACGCGTCGAACCGCTGCGGCTCGCCGAGGAACTCGGCGCACGTCGTCCACCCGGCGTGCTCGGCCGGGTCGGCCGGGAGGCCGAACCTGACCTCGAAGTGGGGGGAGTGCGAGGCCGCCCGTCGGAGTGACTCGGCGACCGGCGTCGTTGCGGTGCGCGCCCTGACCCTCGCCGGTACGGTCATCTCCAGAAGGTCCTCGTGTTCGGAGTGGTTGAGGTTTGCCTAACCTTACCCAGGTTTGCCTAACTTGCACGGTGGTGTGATGCCGCTCACTACGGGCGTCGCCGAACGGTTGAATGTTCGCGCTCAGCGGACACGGGCCGTTCCGTGGAATCTGCCTGGCAGATCACGCGTTGGTACCGATGTCAGAGATCCCCGAAGACGACTGCCAGCGAACGGGAACTGAGTGGGTCGGGGGCTGACGACTACAGTGGTCCCACGGTGCCGCGCTCTCCACGGTCGGCCAGACGGCCAGCCGGTGGTGAGCCCGAGGACCGCCGGCGCAGCAGTCAGGGAGTGCGAATGTTCGAAAGGTTCACCGACCGCGCGAGGCGGGTGGTTGTCCTGGCCCAAGAAGAGGCCCGGATGCTCAACCACAACTACATCGGCACCGAGCACATCCTCCTGGGGTTGATCCACGAGGGTGAAGGTGTCGCCGCCAAGGCGCTGGAGTCGCTGGGGATCGCGCTGGAGGGTGTGCGCCAGCAGGTCGAGGAGATCATCGGCCAGGGTCAGCAGGCCCCGTCTGGGCACATCCCCTTCACCCCGCGTGCGAAGAAGGTGCTGGAGCTGTCTCTGCGCGAGGCGCTCCAGCTCGGCCACAACTACATCGGCACGGAGCACATCCTGCTCGGCCTGATCCGCGAGGGCGAGGGTGTCGCCGCGCAGGTCCTGGTCAAGCTGGGTGCCGACCTCAACCGCGTGCGCCAGCAGGTGCTCCAGCTGCTGTCCGGCTACTCGGGCGGCAAGGAGCCCGCGGAGTCCGGCGGCCGCGGCGAGGGCACACCGTCGTCCTCGTTGGTGCTGGACCAGTTCGGGCGCAACCTGACCGCCTCGGCGCGTGAGGGCAAGCTCGACCCGGTCATCGGGCGCACCAAGGAGATCGAGCGGGTCATGCAGGTGCTGTCCCGCCGCACCAAGAACAACCCGGTCCTGATCGGCGAGCCCGGCGTGGGCAAGACCGCCGTCGTCGAGGGCCTGGCCCAGATGGTCGTCAAGGGCGAGGTGCCCGAGACGCTCAAGGACAAGCAGCTCTACACCCTGGACCTCGGGTCCCTGGTGGCGGGCTCGCGGTACCGCGGTGACTTCGAGGAGCGCCTGAAGAAGGTGCTCAAGGAGATCCGCACCCGCGGCGACATCATCCTGTTCATCGACGAGATCCACACCCTGGTGGGTGCGGGCGCGGCCGAGGGCGCGATCGACGCGGCCTCGATCCTCAAGCCGATGTTGGCGCGCGGTGAGCTCCAGACCATCGGCGCGACGACGTTGGACGAGTACCGCAAGTACGTCGAGAAGGACCCCGCGCTGGAGCGCCGGTTCCAGCCGATCCAGGTCGGCGAGCCGTCGCTGGAGCACACCATCGAGATCCTCAAGGGTCTCCGCGACCGGTACGAGGCCCACCACCGGGTCTCGATCACCGACTCCGCGCTGGTGGCGGCGGCCACGCTGGCGGACCGGTACATCAACGACCGGTTCCTGCCGGACAAGGCGATCGACCTGATCGACGAGGCCGGCGCGCGGATGCGCATCCGCCGGATGACCGCGCCGCCGGACCTGCGCGAGTTCGACGAGAAGATCGCCGACGTCCGTCGCGACAAGGAGTCCGCGATCGACGCGCAGGACTTCGAGCGCGCGGCGAAGCTGCGGGACGCGGAGAAGCAGCTGCTGGGCCAGAAGGCCGAGCGGGAGAAGCAGTGGAAGGACGGCGACCTCGACGTCGTCGCCGAGGTCGACGACGAGCAGATCGCCGAGGTCCTGGCGAACTGGACCGGCATCCCGGTGTTCAAGCTCACCGAGGAGGAGACCACGCGTCTGCTCCGCATGGAGGACGAGCTGCACAAGCGGATCATCGGCCAGGTCGACGCGGTCAAGGCCGTGTCGCAGGCGATCCGCCGCACCCGGGCCGGGTTGAAGGACCCGAAGCGCCCGTCGGGCTCGTTCATCTTCGCCGGCCCGTCCGGTGTCGGCAAGACCGAGCTGTCGAAGGCGCTGGCGAACTTCCTGTTCGGCGAGGACGACGCGCTCATCCAGATCGACATGGGCGAGTTCCACGACCGGTACACCGCGTCGCGGCTCTTCGGTGCCCCTCCCGGGTACGTGGGCTACGAGGAGGGTGGCCAGCTCACCGAGAAGGTGCGGCGCAAGCCGTTCTCGGTGGTGCTGTTCGACGAGATCGAGAAGGCCCACCAGGAGGTCTACAACACGCTGCTCCAGGTGTTGGAGGACGGGCGCCTGACGGACGGTCAGGGCCGCACGGTGGACTTCAAGAACACCGTCATCATCTTCACCTCGAACCTCGGCACCTCGGACATCTCGAAGGCCGTGGGCCTGGGCTTCACCTCGGGTCAGGACACCGCGTCCAACTACGAGCGCATGAAGAACAAGGTCAACGACGAGCTGAAGAAGCACTTCCGGCCCGAGTTCCTCAACCGCATCGACGACATCATCGTCTTCCACCAGCTCACGCAGGTCGAGATCATCAAGATGGTGGACCTGATGATCGCCCGCGTCGAGACGCAGTTGAAGAACAAGGACATGGCGATCGAGCTGACGGATCGCGCGAAGATGCTGCTGGCCAAGCGCGGGTTCGACCCGGTGCTCGGTGCCCGGCCGCTGCGCCGGACCATCCAGCGCGAGATCGAGGACCAGCTGTCGGAGAAGATCCTGTTCGGGGAGATCCAGCCCGGCCAGATCATCATCACCGACGTCGAGGGCTGGGACGGCGGCGAGGGCGAGCCGGACGACAAGGCGCACTTCGTGTTCCGCGGCGAGACCAAGCCGCTGCGGGTCCCGGACGCGCCGCCGGTCGACATGGCCGCCTCCGGTGGCGACGGCGGTGGCGAGTCGGACGCCGAGTCCGCCTAGTCACCGGTCCTGAGCAGTGCCGAAGCGCCCCCCGGGTTTCCCGGGGGGCGCTTCCGGTTCGGAGGACCGCGAGCGCGCCCGCCCCGTGGGAGGGGACCGGGTCAGTGCAGGGTGCCGGCCGTGGTGCGCAGGTCGGTGGTGGTGCCCAGGGTGGTGCGGATGACCAGGTCCAGCGCCCTGGCGGTGGTGCCGACGGGGAGGCTGGGGGCGTCCTCGGTCTGCTCCGGTGAGAAGGGGACGTGCACGAACCCGGCCCGGGTGCCCGGGTGCTCGGTGGCCGTGAGGTGCATCAGCCCGTAGAAGACGTGGTTGCAGACGAAGGTGCCCGCCGTGTGGCTGACGGAGGCCGGGATGCCCTCGGCGGTGAGGGCGGCCACCACCGCCTTGACCGGGAGGGTGCTGAAGTAGGCGGTGGGGCCGTCGGGGACGACCCGGTCGTCCACCGGCCGGTTGCCCCGGTTGTCGGGGATGCGGGCGTCGTCGAGGTTGACCGCCGTGCGCTCCGGGGTGATGTCCGGCCTGCCGCCCGCCTGGCCGGTGGCGATGACCAGGTCGTAGCGGCGCTCGTCCAGGGCGTCCTTCAGGACCTTGAGGGACTCGTGGAAGACGCACGGCAGTTCCAGGGTGGTCAGCGCGTAGCCGGTGGGTTCCACGGCCTTCACCGCTTCCCAGGACGGGTTGGTGCGCTCCCCGCCGAACGGTTCGAAGCCCGTCAGCAAAACCTCCATTCGGGCAGACTAGAGGGCGTGGCCCAGGTGGAGGAACGCCGCACCAGGCGAGGGGGCGTCACGTTCCCGCTGGTCGTGGCGGCGGTGCTGTTCTCGGGGGCGGCGTTCGTGCGGCTGCTCGGGGTCGACGGCACGCGGCACATGGTGGCGACGACGGCGTTGACGCCCTACTGGACGGCGGCCGGGGTGCTGCTGGGCGCGGTGGCGCTGCTGCTGCGCCGGTGGGGGGTCGGGGTGGTGACGCTGCTCGTGGCGCTGGTGCTCGTGTCCGCGGTGGCGCCCCGGGCCTTCCCCGACTCGCGGCCCGTGGGGGTCGGCCGGTCGGTGGTGGTGATGTCGGCGAACCTGCTGGTGGGGAAGGCCGTCGCCGAGGACGTGGTGGCGGCGGTGCGGGAGCGCGCGGTGGACGTGCTGGCGCTGCAGGAGCTGACGCCCGCGATGGTGGCGGACTTCGAGCGGGCCGGGTTGGCGCGGGAGCTGCCGTACCGGCACTTCGTGGACGAGCCGGGCGGGTCCGGGTCGGGGATCGCGTCGCGGTACCCGCTGACGCCCCGCGCGCTGACGCCGCCCAGCACGCTGCGGCAGGCCGGGGCGCTGGTGGACCTGCCGGGCGACGACGTGGAGGTGCTGTCGGTCCACCCGCTGCCGCCGGTGGTGGAGGCCGGGCCGGAGGCGTGGCAGCGGGACCTGGCGGGGCTGCCCGAACGGGACCTCAACGCGCCGGTGCGGGTGCTGGCGGGGGACTTCAACGCGACGCTCGACCACGTGGGGATGCGGCGGCTGCTCAACGGCGGGTACGTCGACGCGGCCGACCAGGTGGGGGCGGGGCTCGCGGTGACGTGGCCGGCCGGGGCCCTGTGGCCGCCGCCGGTGGCCATCGACCACGTCCTGGTGGACAACCGGTGCCCGGTGGACTCGTTCGAGGTGGTGGACATCGCGGGGAGCGACCACCGGGCCGTCGTCAGCCGGTTCGTCGTGCCAGCTCGGTGAGGGCCTCGGCCGCGTTCATCGGGAGGGACACGCCCCGGTCGTGCCGGATCGCCGGCTCCCGGGGGTTGATGCGGATCAGGTTGCCCGAGGCGGCGGAGGCCAGCTCCGCCTGCCGGCGGACGGTGGGCACGGCGGTGCCCGCGCCGATCTCGACGACCGTGACGCGGTGGTGGGCGCGGCGCCAGGCGTCGAGCTCGTCCAGGGCGCGCCGCGACCGGGTCGGCACCCAGGAGCCGTCGCCGAACATGAGGATGTTCGGCCTGGCCAGGGCGCCGCAGCGGGGGCACGTGGGCAGCGCCGACGTGGCCCGCACGGTGGCGGGGTCGACGGTGACGTCCTCCGTGTTCGGCCACACCTCCGCGGTGCACGGGGTGGTGCACTGGAGGTGGTGGATCGAGCCGTGGACCTCGGCCACGTGGGGCAGGCCGGCCTCCTGGAACTGGCCGTCCACGTTCGAGGTGAACACGCGGGCGCCCCAGCGGCGGAGGACGTCGAAGCCCTCGTGGGGCGTGGTGTCGCGGTAGAGGCGCAGGCGGTGCCCGTAGAAGCCCCAGGCCAGCGTCGGGTCCTCGGCGAAGTGCACCGGGTCGGCCAGCTCCTCGAAGCGCAGGCCGAGGCGCTCGTAGGGCGGGTACGCCTGCCAGAAGCCCGTCGTGCCGCGGAAGTCCGGCAGGCCCGAGTCCACGCCCATGCCGGCCCCCGCGCACACGAGGAGCGCGTCGGCGTCGCGGATGAGGTCGGCGGCCCGGTCGAGGGCCTCGCTCACCCCTTGTTCTTGGAGTCGAGGACGACCTCGAACTCCAGCAGGTCGGAGCCGGTGCCCACGGGACGAGCGCGCTCGCCCGAGTGGGCCTCCTTGGCGCTGCCCTGCATCCAGTTCCGGAAGTCCTCCTCGGTCTCCCAGTGGGTGACCACGAAGTACCGCTCGTCGCCCTTGACCGGGCGCAGGAGCTGGAAGCCGAGGAAGCCGGGTTCGTTGTCCACGGCGCCGAGGCGCGCGGCGAACCGCTTCTCCAGCTCGGGGCCGGAACCGTCGGGCACGTGGATCGCGTTGATCTTCACAACCGCCATGGGGACGACGTTACCGGAGCGGGCCCGGGTAGAGGTGGTCGTCGGAGGGGCGTTCGCCGCCGCGGAACCAGTCGGCGAAGAAGGCGTCGAGGTCCTGGCCCGACGTCCTCTCGACGTGCTGCTCGAACTCGGGCCAGCTCGCGTTGCCGTCCCGGTGGTCGGCCAGCCAGGTCTTGACGGTCCGGTCGAAGTCCTCGTCGCCGACCTGGCGGCGCAGGGCGTGCAGGGCCAGCTGGCCCTTGTCGTAGACGCCGCGGAACTCGTTGCCGCGGCCCATGTCGTAGAGCTTGCGGCCCCAGTACGAGTCGCGGTCGGCGACGCGCTCCAGCTCGGCGCGGTAGCGGGCGTCCAGGTCGGCGCCCTGCCGCTCGTCCCACAGCCACTGGGCGTAGCTGGCGAAGCACTCGTTCAGGCAGATGTCGGCCCAGTTCTCCAGGGACACGGAGTCGCCGAACCACTGGTGGGCGTTCTCGTGCACCACGGTGTCCAGGTCGGCCCACCCGGCGTAGATCGGCCGGGTCTGGGTCTCCAGGGAGAAGCCGATGTCGTCCGCCAGGAAGATGCCGCCGGCGGCGGTGAACGGGTAGGGGCCGAACTCCTCGGCGAGGAAGGCGAGGACCTCCGGCAGGCGCTGCTGGTGCCGGCGGGCCCCTTCGGCGCCGGGGGCGTAGGCGTCGACGACGGGCGTGCCGTCGGGGAGGGTGGAGCGCTCGACGGTCCACTTGTCGATGGCGATCGTGGTCAGGTAGGTCGCCATGGGCTGCTCGGCCTCCCAGCGGAACGTCGTCCAGCCGTCGGCGGTGGTGGAGCCCTTCTCCAGGCCGTTGGAGACGACGGACCAGCCCTCGGGGACGCGGGCTGTCAGGGCGAAGGCGGCCTTGTCGCGGGGGGTGTCGTTGGCCGGGAACCAGGTGGTCGCCGAGTGCGGCTCGCCCGCGGCGAACGCGCCGCCGCTCGCCGAGACCTGCCAGCCGCTGCGGCCCAGGGCGCGGTCCTCGAAGAGGGTCGGTTCGCCGCGGTAGCGGACGGTGGTGGTGAACTCCCGGTCGCGGGGCAGCGTCGCCCCGGGGGTGATCACCAGTTCGTGGTCCCCCTCCTGGGTGAAGGTCGCCGGGGTGCCCCCGATGGTGACCTCGGTGGCCCGGAGGGCGTGGAGATCGAGGTTGAAGCGGGAGAGGTCCGCCGCGGCCCGCGCGGTGACGGCGGCGGTGCCGTCGAGCTGCCTGGTCGCCGGGTCGTAGCTGATCGACACGTCGTAGCGGGTGACGTCGTAGCCGGTGTTGCCGTCCCGCGGGTAGTACGCGTCGCCCGCGCCGTCGCCGCCCGCCTCGCCCGCGCCGCCCCCGGCGTCCACCGCGGCGGGCGTCGTCGGGCCGGTGGCGGCCCCGTCCTCGCGGGGGATGCGGGCCACCACGATCCCGGCCACCACCAGCACCAGGGCGGTGACGAGCAGGTACGGGCGCGCCTTGGTGCTGATGGCCATGCCGACATGATGCACGCATGGGCGTTGCGGAGTTCGGCGGATCGGGTCGGGGCATCCTGCTGCTGCACGGGCTGATGAGCCGGGCCAGCACGTGGTGGACGGTGGCGCAGTGGCTGAAGCCGTACGGGCGGGTCGTGGCGCCCGACGCGCGGGGGCACGGGCGGAACCCGCGGCGGGGCCCGTTCCGGACCGGGGACTTCGCGGCCGACGCGGCGGCGGTGGTCGAGGAGCGCGGGCTGGGGCCCGCGGTCGTCATCGGGCACTCGATGGGCGGGCTGCACGCGTGGGCGCTCGCGGCGTCGCGGCCGGACCTGGTGGCGGCGGTCGTCGTGGAGGACGTCGTGCCGGACAACCGGGGGAAGAGCGTCGACGAGTGGCGCTGGTACTTCGACTCGTGGCCGGTGTTCGAGTCGTTGGCGCACGTGCGGTCGGTGGTGGACGTGCCGCGGGTGGAGGAGATGTTCGAGGAGCGCGAGGACGGGTGGCACCTGGTCGCGCGGGTGGAGGACCTGTACGAGATCGCCGCCGAGTGGGGCGAGCGGTCCTACTGGGACCTGGTGGACGCGGTGCGGTGCCCCATGCTGGTGATCGAGGCGGGCCGGGGCGGGATGCGGCCCGGGCAGATGGCGGAGGTCGCGCGGCGGACCGGCGCGTCGTACCTGCTGGTGCCCGAGTCCGGGCACGTCGTGCACGACCAGGCGCCGGAGGTCTACCGGGGCGCGGTGGAGGCGTTCCTGAGCGGGTCGGTGCCGCCCGTCTGAGTGTCGACGACCGCCACCTCGCGGACCTTGGCGCGCAGGGGCGTGACGGGGTGCAGGGCGGCGAACGCCCGGGTGACGTCCTCGTCGTCGCCTTCGAGGAGGGTGCAGCGCGGGGTCCAGCTGCCCGGCAGGTAGTGGGCGACGGGGTGCTTCACGCGGCCGGCGAGGACGTCGTGGACGGCGGAGTGGACGGCCAGCAGCTCGCCGTCCACGACCGCGGTCAGGTGCAGGTGGCCCTCGGTGGCGCCCAGGGCGTGCAGCCACAGGTCGGGCAGCCAGAGGCGGGACAGGTCCTCGCGCAGCTCGGCGCGCACCTTGGGGCCGATCGTGCCCGCGGCGGCGAACGCCAGGTGCGGCGGGTGCGGGTGGGTGGCGCCCGCGCGGCGCCGGAGGTCGCGGACCGCCCGGTCGGCCTCGGCGTCGAACAGCACGACCAGCTTGTGCATCAGTGCTCCCCGGGCAGCGCGAACAGCCCGTCGGCGGTCTGCTCCACGAGGCCGTCGACGAGCAGCGAGTGCAGGCAGCGGTCGCGCTGGCCCGCGTCCGCCCAGGCCAGGTCCAGCACGGCCTTCCCGACCGGTTCGGCGGTGCCGCGCAGGACGTCCAGCAGGCGGCCCCGGACCTGGCGGTCGGTGCCCGCGAACTTCTGCACGGCCTTCACCGGGCCGTCGTAGGCGGGGCGGCCGTCGCGCTGCCAGCGGCACGTGGCGAGGACGGGGCAGTCGGCGCACCGGGGCGTGCGGGCGACGCAGACCAGCGCGCCCAGCTCCATGAGGGCGGCCGAGTAGGTGGCGGCCCGGTCCTCGGGGAGCAGCGCCTCGACGTCCCGGAGGTCGCGGGTGGTGGAGGGCGGGCCCGCGTCGCCCGCGCCGTGCACCGCGCGGGCCACGACGCGCCGCACGTTCGTGTCGACCACCGGGACGGCCTGGCCGTAGGCGAAGGCGGCCACCGCGCGGGCGGTGTAGGCGCCGATGCCGGGCAGGGCGAGCAGCGTGTCGACGTCGTCCGGCACGACGTCGTCGTGCTCCCGGGCGATGGCCCCGGCGGCGGCGTGCAGGCGCAGGGCGCGCCGGGGGTACCCCAGCTTGCCCCACGCCCGGACCACCTCGCCCTGCGTGGCGGCGGCCATCGCGGACGGCGTCGGCCAGCGCTCCAGCCAGTCCCGCCAGATCGGCTCGACGCGGTTCACGGGCGTCTGCTGGAGCATGACCTCGCTGACCAGCACGCCCCACGCGGTGCACTCCGGGCGGCGCCAGGGCAGGTCGCGGGCGGTGTCGGCGAACCAGTCGAGCAGGGTCTCGGCGGGGAGGCTCATAGCGCCCGACAGTGTGTCAGACGACCCCGGCCGGCCGTGTCAGACGACCTCGGTCAGCTCGCCGGTGCGCACGTCGTAGACGAAGCCGCGGACGTTGTCCCGGTGGATCAGGAACGGGCTCTGCCGGACGCGGTTGACCGAGCCGCGGACGCTGTCCTTCACCTCGCGGAACGCCTCCACCGACCACGGCGGGCGCAGGCCGGAGTCCTGTTCCAGCTCGTCCTTGAAGTCGTCCTCGGTGACCAGCTCCAGGCCGCAGTTGGTGTGGTGCACCAGCAGGACCTCCCTGGTCCCGAGCTTGCGCTGGCTCAGGGCGAGCGAGCGGATCATGTCGTCGGTGACGACGCCGCCCGCGTTGCGCAGCACGTGCGCCTCACCCTGCTTGAGGCCGAAGATCTCGAACACCCGGATGCGGGAGTCCATGCAGGTGAGGATGGCGACCTGCATGGACGGCTTGGGCGACGAGCGGTCGCCCGGCACGATGTTGCCGAGTTCGGTGTTCCGGCGCAGCAGTTCGTCGATGGCGGTCATGGCACGCACCTCCCGTTTCCCCGGGATTGGAACCCGGGTCCCGCATGCCGGCAAGTGATTCGGGCGGAGATCACGTTCACCGCATCGGGCGACCGGCACCTGCCGCGGTGTTCCGGGCCGCGCGGTTACCGTTGATCGGTGATCGACCCCGCGGGCACGGACCCCGCCGCCGTGTACCGGCGGCGGCGGGTGCTGGCGGCCGGCGCGGCGGTGACCGCCCTGGTCCTCGTCGTGTGGCTGGTGGGCGTCCTCGTCGGCCGGGGCGACCCGTCGCCGGTCGCCGCGCACCCCTCCTCGTCGAGCCCGCCCCCGCCGGCGGAGACGCCGGTGGCCGCGTCGTCGTCCTCGTCGACCACCCCGCCCGCCCCGAAACCCTCGCCGCCGCCCGGACCGCCGCCGCCGTGCGAGGACCGGCAGGTGTCCGTGGTGGCCGAGGTGGACGCGCCGTCGACGCCCGCGGGGCGGGGCGTGGGGTTCACGATCGTGGTGTCCAACACGGGCGAGCTGCCGTGCGCCAAGGAGATCGGCCGCCGGGTGCGCGAGCTCGTCGTGACGACCGCCGACGGCGCGACGCGGCTGTGGTCGAGCAACGACTGCTTCGCCACGGCCGGCTCGGAGGTGCGCGTGATGTGGCCGGGGGAGCGGTTCACCTACGGCCTGCGGTGGCCCGGCACCACGTCGGCGCCGGGCTGCACCGCGGTCGAGCGGGTCGGCCCGGGCGACTACCTGCTGTCGGCGGTCGTGGCCGGCCTGGTGGGCGACCCGGTGGTCTTCCGGCTCACGTGACCGGCCGCCAGTTCAGGGCGGGCCCCAGGCCGGTGGCGATGTCGGTGAGGATCTGCGCGTAGTCGTCGTGCCCGAAGGTGAACGGCAGGGCGAACGCGACCTCGTCGACCAGCCGGAAGGCGGCGTGGGCGTGGAGGCGCTCGGCGATCTCGGCCGAGGTGCCGACGAAGTCCGGCGAGAACAGCAGCCCGGCCGGCCCCTGCGGGGTGCCCGTGCGGGGCAGCCGCTTCGCCGCGTACTCCTCGTAGCGGGCGCGCTGCGCGGGCGTGGCGCTGTCGGTGGGGATGACGACCAGGCCCTGCGAGACGCGCCCCCGCGGCCGGGCGGCGCGGTACGCCTCGACGAGGTCCGCCTGGATCGCGGCGAAGTCGGTCCGGCCGTCGGACTTCACGACGCTGCTCAGCAGCAGGTTCATCCCGTGCTCGCCCGCCCACGTGGCCGAGGCGGGGCTGCCGCCGCCGTACCAGAGGCGGTCGGCCAGGCCCGGTGAGTGCGGCTGGACGCGGCGGGAGAAGACCTCGATGCCCTCGGTGCCCTCGAAGTCGGTCGCCGGGGCGCCCCGGACGTGGTCGAGGAAGCGCTCGACGCGCCGGTAGCCGAAGTCCTCGGCGTCGTGGGTGTCCGGGTAGAGCGCTTCTTTCACCCGTTCGTAGTGCATCGGCGGGCCGACGCTGACCCCCGGGTTGAGGCGCCCGCCGGAGAGGACGTCGACCGTGGCCAGGTCCTCGGCGAGGCGCAGCGGGTTCTCCCAGCCGAGCGGGACGACGGCCGTGCCGAGCTCGATCCGGCGCGTCCGCTGCGTGGCGGCGGCCAGCACGGCGACGGGGGAGGAGACGCCGAACTGGAGGTGCCGGTGCCGGACCCAGGCGCTGTCGAAGCCGAGGTCCTCGCCGAGCCGGATGATGTCGAGCGTCGACTCGTGGCCCGCGCGGGGGTCGTCCTCGTCGAACAGGCCGATGGTGAGGAAGCCGAGCTTGCGGAGCGGTGCGTCGGGCAGCGGCATGCACCCGATTGTCGCAGCGTTCCGCGGGCGGTCCACGGGGTGGAACGGCCGGCTCCCCGAGGGGGCCGGTCCCCGGTGAGGAGGACCGGGACCCCGGGGTCAGCCGGTCACGGGCCGAACCAGCGCTCCTCGGCGGTGCCGCGGGGGGCGGCGGCGGTGGAGCCCTCGACCAGTTCCGTCGACAGGGTCACCGCGCGCGGGCGGGAGCGCTCGGCCGAGTCCAGGAGGAGCTTGCCCGCCGCGCGGCCCTTCTCCAGGACCGGTTGGCGCACGGTCGTCAGGCCCGCCTGCTCGGCTTCCCGGATGCCGTCGAAGCCGGTGATGGTCAGGTCCTGCGGCACGCGCAGGCCGCGGCGCTCCGCCTCGGTCATCGCGCCCAGGGCGAGGATGTCCGAGGTGCACACGAGCGCGGTGATCTGGGGGTCGCGGTCCAGCAGCTGCGCGGCGGCGGAGGCGCCGGAGGCGATGGTGTGGTCGAAGCGCTCCACGACGGGCACGTCCGTCCACTCGACGCCGACCGCGCCGAACGCCTGCGCCAGGCCGGCCAGGCGGGACCGCTGCACGTGGAAGTGCGCGGAGCGCTGGCGGACCGGGTCGACGAAACCGTCGTTGCGGTCGCGGTTCAGGCGCATGCACACGACGCCGACGCGGCGGTGGCCCAACGAGATCAGGTGCTGCGCCATCGCGTGCATGGCCGCCTGGTCGTCGATGCCCACCCGGTCGACGTTGTCGAGGTCCGGCTGGTCGCACAGGACCGTCGGCACGGGGCGTTCGAGGACCGCCGCGAGGTGCGGGTCGTCGTCCGGCACGGAGTAGACGACGAAACCGTCGACCCCCGCGCGGTGCACGGCCGCCACGTCCTCGCGCTCGGGGTTCGCGGGCACGAGGAGCAGGCCGGTGCCGGCGTCCTCGCAGGCCAGGGCCAGACCTTCGAGGAACCCGATCGCCGCCGGGTCGCGGAAGGCGTAGGACAGGTTCTCGGTGAGCAGCAGGCCCACCGCCCCCGCCTTGCGGGTCCTCAGGGAACGGGCCACCGGGTCGGGCCCCGGGTACCCGAGTCGTCTCGCTGTCTCCAACACCCGGCGTCGCAGCTCCGGTGAGAGCTGGTCGGGACGGTTGTACGCGTTGGACACCGTTGTCCGGGAGACACCCAGCTCCGCCGCCAGTGAGGCGAGCGTCGCGGGGCGTCGCACATGCATCGACCGCGCCATGAAGTGACCGTAACGGTTCAGAACCAATTACAGAAGTGGGGGTGACCGGCGTCCCTCAAAAACACCATCGGCGCAGGTGGTACTACGTTACCTCGGAGTACATTGGTCTAAACCAATGAGGGTGCGGCGGACGACTCGCGCACCACGAGCCGGGGTCGGAAAACGCGCGTGTAATTGCCGGCCGGGCGCCTGCGCCGATCGGGGTCCAGGCGGTGCACCAGCTCGTCCACCGCCGCCGCCGCCATCTCCTCGATCGGCTGCGCCAGGGTGGTCAGCGACGGCGAGCAGTACGACGCCAGCGGGATGTCGTCGAACCCCACCACGGACAGGTCGCCGGGCACCGACAGGCCGCGCCGGTGCGCCTCCCGCAGCACGCCGATCGCCATGTGGTCCGACGAGCAGATCACCGCCGTCGGCCGCACGGTGTCCAGCAGCGTCGCCACCGCCGCCGCGCCGCCCTCCGGCCCGAACGGCCCGTGCGCCACGAAGTCCGACGTCGCGGGCAGCCCGTCCTCCTCCAGCGCCGCCGCCCACCCGGCGCGCTTGAGCCGCGACGGCAGCGACCGCGCCGGGCCCGACACGAACCCGATCCGCCGGTGCCCCAGCTCCACCAGGTGCCGCGTCGCCGCGTACCCGGCGTGCTGCTCGTCCACGGTCACGTCCGGCACGTCCAGCGACGGCGTGGCCCCGTTGAGGAACACCATGTGCACGCCGTCGGCGATCAGCTTCGCGTAGTACGACGGCCGGGGCGCCTGGCCCAGCGGCACCTCGACGTTGGTGATCTCCGGCGACACGAACACCATGCCCTCGACGCCGCGCGCGAGCAGCATCCGGACGTACTCCTCCTCGCCCATCGCGGCCGAGCCGGTGGCGCGGGTGTTGCACAGCAGCGACGAGTACCCCAGCCGGGCCGCGCGCACCTCCAGCGCCTCGGCGAACGCCGGGAACACCGGGTTGGACAGCTCCGGCACCAGCAGCCCGATGACGCCGGTCCGCTGGAGCGCGCCGAGCCCGCGCGGTGTGTAGGGCATCTCGGCGAGGACCGCGAGCACGCGTTGGCGCGTCTCGTCGTTCACACCCGCACGGCGGTTGAGCACCCGGCTGACCGTGGAGATGCTGACCCCGGCTGCCCTGGCGATCTCGGACAGACCGGACACAGTGCGCCTCCTCGCGTGGGATGTGGTGACGTGCAGCCTGCCGCCAGCGGCAAATTTTTGCAACGCCCATCACGGTTTCGCCCGTACAGGTGCGGCCGTTACGGCTTGGTTACCGTCCTGCCCTTGACCCGGCCCTGGTCGGCGGGATGAAATCCGCGTCAACAATTTCGCAAGTTCTTGCAAGAGCCTTCATCGCCGATGAAGGGCAGCATGGAGGGACGACAGCAACGATGCGACGTACCACCCTCGTGACCGCGGTGGCGGCAGCCTCCGCCCTCGTCCTCACCGCGTGCGGTGGTGGCGACGGCGGCTCGGCGTCCGGCGACTCCGGCGAGATCACCTTCTGGGACACCAGCGGCCCGAACGAGAGCCCGGTGTTCGCCAAGATCGCGCAGGACTGCGCGACCAAGGGCGGCTACAAGGTCAAGACCGAGACCGTCGCCTTCGACCAGGCGCTGAACAACTACCGGACCGCCGCGCAGGGCGGGCAGGGCCCCGACGTGTTCCGCGCCGAGGTCGCCTGGGTGCCGCAGCTGGCCAAGCTCGGCTACGTCGTCGACCTGACCGGCACCGAGCTGGCCACCGACACGTCCGACTTCCTGGAGACCCCGCTCGGCTCCACGAAGTTCGAGGGCAAGACCTACGGCGTCCCCCAGGTCACCGACTCGCTGGCCCTCTTCTACAACAAGAAGCTGCTGGCCGACGCCGGTGTCGAGCCGCCGAAGACGTGGGACGAGGTCAAGGCCGCCGCGGCCAAGCTCGGCGGCGAGAAGACGATCTTCATCAACAACGACGCGTACTACGCGCTGCCGTTCATCTACGGCGCGGGCGGCGACCTGGTCGACGCCGACGCCAAGAAGATCGTGGTCAACTCGCCGGAGAACGTGAAGGCGCTGGAGACCGCCAAGGGCCTGCTCGACGCCAAGGCCGCGTCCACCGCGCTCGACCCGGCGAACTCCTACAACAACATGCAGGCCGCGTTCACCTCGGGCGAGGTCGCCATGGTCGTCAACGGCCCGTGGTCGGTCGCCGACTACCTCAAGGGCGCCGCGTTCACCGACGCCGCCAACCTGGGCATCGCGCCCGTGCCCGGCGACACCGCCGGCGAGGGTTCCGCGCCGGTCGGCGGGCACGACTACGTCATCCGCCAGGGCACCAAGGCCAAGGACTCGTCGGTCAAGTTCATCGCCTGCATGAGCGGCGTCGAGTCGCAGGTCGCCGTGGCCAAGGAGCTGGGCCTGCTGCCGACCCGCAAGTCGGCCTACGAGAACGCCGACGTCAAGGCCAACGCGGTCGTGTCCGCGTTCGAGCCGGTCGTCACCTCCGCGCACCCGCGCGCCTGGATCCCCGAGGGCGGCCAGCTGTTCGACCCGCTGAAGATCGCCTACGCCGACGTGCTCGCCGGCAAGAAGGACGCCAGGACGGCGCTCGACGAGGTGGCCAAGTCCTACAAGGACACCGTCGTCACCGAGTACACCGTCGGCTGATCGCGCCCCCGCGCGGACCCCGGCCACCGGGGTCCGCGCGAGGACCGCTCGAAGGGAGGCTTCGGTGCGCAGGTTCCTGGACCGGCACTGGTACGCGTACGCGATGGTGCTGCCGGTCGTGGTGGTCATCGCCGTGCTGGTGCTGTTCCCGCTCGCCCAGGGCGTGTTCTTCACCTTCACGAACATCAACGAGGGCAACATCGCCAACCCGGTCCTGGACCGGCCGGCGACCTACGTCGGCGTCGGGCTGGACAACTACCTGAACATCCTGTCCGGCGACTCCAGCTACGGCGCCTTCTGGGGCACGCTGGTGCGCACGCTGATCTGGACGTTCGGGTGCGTGTTCTTCCACTACACGATCGGCCTGGGCCTGGCCCTGCTGCTCAACCGGCAGGTGCGCGGGCGGTCGGTGTACCGGGTGCTGCTGATCCTGCCGTGGGCGGTGCCCGCGTTCATCAGCGCGTTCACCTGGAAGTACATGTTCAACGCGCAGTACGGGATCATCAACCAGGCGCTGCGCGCGGTGGGCCTGCCCGACCCGGTGTGGCTGGGCCAGTCCGACTGGGCGCTGGTCGCGGTCATGATCGTGAACACCTGGCTGGGCGTGCCGTTCATGATGGTGGCGCTGCTCGGCGGCCTCCAGTCGATCCCCGGCGACCTCTACGAGGCGGCCGAGGTGGACGGCGCGACGCCGTGGCAGCGGTTCCGGCACGTCACCCTGCCCGGCCTCCAGGCGGTGTCCAGCACGGTGGTGCTGCTCGGCATCATCTGGACGTTCAACATGTTCGCGATCATCTACCTGATCACCGGGCCGAACCCGAACACCCGCATCCTGGTGACCTACGCGTTCGAGCGGTTCTTCTCCGGCGCGTCCCGCGACTTCGCGGTCGCGTCGACCTACGGCGTGCTGATCCTGTCCGTGCTGCTCGTGTTCGCGGGCGTGTACCGGCGGGCGCTGCGCGAGCAAGGCGAGGTGTGGTGATGACGGTCGAGGCTGTTTCGCTCAAGGCCGCCGCGCCGGTGCGCCAACCCAAGCGCTCGGACCGGTCGCGGCTGGCCAGCGTCGGGCTGCACGCGGCCCTGGTGGTGGCGTCGCTGATCGCGGTGTTCCCGGTGTTCTGGGTGCTCGTGACCTCGTTCAAGCCCGACGCGCGGGCCGTGGAGACCACGCCGAAGCTCGTCAACGAGTCGAGCCTGGACAACTACACCCGCATCCTGGCGGGCGAGAAGGGCGACTTCCTCGCCTGGTTCGGCAACTCGGTGGTCATCGCGCTGATGACCACGGTGCTGGCGGTGTTCCTGTCCGCGACGACCGGGTACGCGGCCTCGCGGTTCCGCTTCCCCGGCAAGCGGTCGCTGATGCTGTCGTTCCTGGTCGTGCAGATGTTCCCGTTCGCGGTGCTGATCGTGCCGCTCTACAACATCCTGCTCGCGCTGGGGTTGCAGGGCACCTCGTTCGGCCTGGTGCTGGTGTACTGCACGACCGCGGTGCCGTTCTGCACGTACATGCTGAAGGGCTACTTCGACACCATCCCCACCGACATCGACGAGGCGGGGCGCGTGGACGGCCTCACGCCGTTCGGCGTGTTCTGGCGGCTCGTGCTGCCGCTGGCCCGGCCGGGCCTCGCGGTGACCGCGTTCTACGCGTTCCTCACGGCGTGGGGCGAGGTGGCGTTCGCGTCGGCGTTCCTGTCGGCGGCCGACGAGTCGAAGACGCTGGCGGTCGGCCTGCAGGTGTTCGTGCAGCAGAACCGCACCGAGTGGGGCCACCTGGCGGCGGCGTCCATCCTGGTGGCGATCCCGGCGATCGTCGTGTTCTACCTGGTGCAGCGGTTCCTGGTGACCGGCCTGGCGTCGGGCGCGGTCAAGGGGTAGCCCGCGGGGACGGCGGTCGCCCCCGGCCGCCGTCCCACCGGACCACGTGGACCACCGGCACGGGCGGCCCGCGAGGAACGGCCGTCGTCCTGCCGGGCGAGCACCAGGTCGGTGGCCCTGCCTCCGGGCGTACCACTCGCGGTCAGACCGTGATGATCTCGACCACCGACTCCAGCCCGACGAAGTCCTTCGGGTTGCGCGTGTACAGCGGCAGGCCGTGGACCGAAGCGATGGCGGCGATCATCAGGTCCGTCTTGCGCGGCCGCGGGTCGCGGTTCGCGGCACGCGTCAACCCGACCAGCGAGCCGTACCGGGCGGCCGCCCGGCCGTCGAAGGGCAACGGCTCGAAGTTCGCGATGGCGACGCCCAACCTCTCGGCGCGCACCGCTTGGGACACTGAGTCCTTGGCCGCCGTGATGCCCTGGTGGAGTTCCGCCAGGGTGATCGCGGTCAGCTCTGAAGATCGCGGGAGCGTGGCCCTGTCCAGCTTCGCCAAGTCGATGTAGACGCAGGTGTCGAGTACGCCGGACGGTCGTCGTTCAGACACTGGGGCGCTCCCACGGGTCGTCGTCGTCATCGAGGCGGTCTTCGCCGAACAGTTCGTCCGACTCCGCGCGCATGGCCGCGTAGTCGACCTCCGGCAGGTTCTTGTGCAGTTCGATGAGCTCGTCGGTGGTGAGCTTCCGCCGACGAGGCAGTGGGCGCACCTCGGCGATCTCCACGCCGTTGCGCGTTACGTGGTACGTCTCGCCCGCCTCCACGGCGTCCATCACGGCGGCGGAGTTGTTGCGGAACTCCCGCTGGCTGATGACCTTCACAACACCAGTGTAGCGAGGTGTGTCCCGGTGTGTCACAGCACCTTGTAGAACGATTCAGAACTAGACCAATCCACCTGTTCCCGTAAGCGCTTGCAATCCCTACCGTTACCCGAAAGCGTGGTAGCGAAAGGTGCGTTTCAATGGCTGAGGTCGCCTACGTCAAGGCTTCGCGGGTGTTCTCCGGCAACCCGCCGGTCCGCGCGGTGGACGAGTTGTCCCTGGACGTCACCGACGGTGAGTTCCTGGTCCTGGTCGGTCCGTCCGGCTCCGGCAAGTCGACCGCCCTGCGCATGCTCGCGGGCCTGGAGGACGTCGACGAGGGCGCGATCCACATCGGCGGCAAGGACGTCACGAACGTCCCGCCGAAGGGCCGCGACATCGCGATGGTGTTCCAGTCCTACGCGCTGTACCCGCACATGACGGTCGCGGAGAACATGGGCTTCGCGCTCAAGCTGCGCGGCGTGAACAAGGCCGAGATCAAGGAGAAGGTCGCCGAGGCGGCCAAGATGCTCGACCTCACCAAGTACCTCGACCGCAAGCCGAAGGCGCTCTCCGGCGGCCAGCGGCAGCGCGTCGCGATGGGCCGCGCCATCGTGCGCGAGCCCTCCGTGTTCCTCATGGACGAGCCGCTGTCGAACCTCGACGCGAAGCTGCGCGTGGAGACCCGCGCGAACATCGCCGCCCTCCAGGCCCGGCTCGGCACCACCACGATCTACGTCACGCACGACCAGGTCGAGGCCATGACGATGGGTCACCGGGTCGCCGTGCTCAAGGACGGCCTGCTCCAGCAGTGCGACACCCCGCGCGCCCTGTACGACAAGCCGGCGAACGCGTTCGTCGCCGGGTTCATGGGCTCGCCCGCGATGAACCTCAAGACCGTGCCGGTGACGTCCGAGGGCGCGAAGCTCGACGGCATCGTGGTGCCGCTGGAGCGCAGCTACCTGGACAAGGTCGCGGCCGAGGGCCTGTCCGAGGTCACCTTCGGCGTCCGGCCCGAGGCGCTGGCGCTGGTCGGCTCCTCCGAGCAGGGCATGGACATGACCGTCGAGCTGGTCGAGGAGCTGGGCGCGGACGCGCTCATGCACGGCTCGGTCCGCATCGGCGACGTCCCCGAGCGGTTCGTGGTCCGCGTCGACGGCCGCACGCCGCCCACCCTGGGCCAGCACGTCAAGGTCGCCGTCCGCGACACCTCCGACGTGCACCTGTTCCACCCGGAGTCGGGTGCCCGGCTCACCGACTGACAGGCACCACCGCGCGTCCCACGGGGGCCGTCCCGCAGCCGGGGCGGCCCCTGTGGCGTGCGGAACACCCGGTCGGTGGGGCGCGCGGTCGCGGAGCGTTTAAACTGAACTCGACAACGGTTTCCATTGCCTGTACGTGTGTCAGTCGAGGAGTGCTCTGATGACCGTCCGCAACGCGTTGCTCGGCGCGGTGGCCGCCGTGACCGCCGTCGCCCTGACCGCCTGCGGCGGCGGCCAGGAGACCCCGGCCGCCGCGCCGGGCAAGATCAAGGTCGTCGCCTCCACCAACGTGTGGGGCAGCGTCGTGAAGGCCGTCGGCGGCGACGACGTCGAGGTCACGTCGATCATCGACGACCCGTCCGGCGACCCCCACTCCTACGAGAGCAAGCCGTCCGACGTGGCCGCGGTGCGCGACGCCGGGCTCGTGATCTTCAACGGCGGCGGCTACGACGACTTCTTCGCCACCCTGCTCGGCCCGGAGACCGAGGGCGTGAAGAAGATCGAGGCGTTCCCGCTCTCCGGCAAGGCCGACGGGCACGAGGAGCCGTCGGGCCACGAGGAGCCCTCGGCCACCGGGACGCCGGAGCACGCCGACGAGCCGGCGGAGCACGCCGACGAGGCCGGCCACGACCACGCCGTGAACGAGCACGTCTGGTACGACTTCGCGACCGTCCGCGAGGTCGCCGACCAGGCCGCCGCCGACCTGTCCGCCCTCGCCCCGGACAAGAAGTCCGCCTTCGAGGCCAACGCCCGGACCTTCACCGACGGCGTCACCGCCCTGGAGGAGAAGGCGAAGGACAAGGGCGCAGGCAAGAAGGTGCTGGAGACCGAGCCGGTCGCCCACTACCTGCTCGACACCGCGGGCGTCGAGAGCGCCACGCCCGAGGCGTTCGCCGACGCCGTCGAGGAGGAGGGCGACGTGCCCGCCGCCGCCCTGGCCGAGGTGCTGACGCTGGTCGAGCAGAAGCAGGTCGTCGCGGTGGTCAACAACGCGCAGACCGAGAACGCCGCCACCGGGCAGGTGCTCGCCAAGGCCGCCGAGGCCGGGCTGCCCCTCGTCGAGGTGACCGAGACGCTGGCCGAAGGTGCCACCGGCTACCTTGACTGGATGACGAAGCAGGTGGACTCCCTGGTGGGGGCGCTCTCCGCATGACCTCTCCGGGCACGACCCCCCTGGGCGAGACGGCCCGGACCACGGGCACGCGCGCCGCGGTCACCCTCCGCGGCGCGCGGCTGTCCTACGGGGACCGGGTGCTGTGGGACGGCCTGGACCTCGACGTGGCGCCCGGCGAGTTCGTGGCCGTGCTCGGCCCCAACGGCTCCGGCAAGACGTCCCTCATCCGCGTCCTGCTGGGCCTCCAGCCGCTGTCCGGCGGCACGGTGCGCGTGGCGGGCGGCAACCGGCGCATCGGGTACGTCCCGCAGCAGCGGGCCCTGGACTCCACGCTGACCCTGCGCGGGCGCGACCTCGTCGGCTTCGGCCTCGACGGCCACGGCTGGGGCGTGGGCCTGCGCGGCAGGCGCGAACGGCGCCGGCGGGTCGACGAGGCGCTGGCCTCCGTCGGCGCGACCCGGTACGCCGACGCGCCGATCGGGCTGCTCTCCGGCGGCGAGCAGCAGCGGCTCAGGGTCGCGCAGGCGCTGGTCGGCGACCCCGAGGTGCTGCTGTGCGACGAGCCGCTGCTCTCCCTCGACCTCGCCCACCAGCGCGTGGTCAGCGACCTGATCGACGCGCGGCGGCGGTCCGCGGGCACGGCCGTGCTGTTCGTGACGCACGAGATCAACCCGATCCTGCCGCTGGTCGACCGGGTGCTCTACCTGGTGGACGGCCGGTTCCGGATCGGCACGCCCGCCGAGGTCATGACCTCGCGGACCCTGACCGAGCTGTACCGCACGAACGTCGAGGTGGTCCGCGTGCGCGACCAGGTCCACGTGGTCGGCGCGCAGCACGTGTGCGAGGACGGACCGCACCACGTGGCGGATGAGGACTGATGGAGAACTTCTTCGACTGGCGGCTCACGGCGGAGCTGCTGGGGTACGACTTCGTGCGCGACATGCTGGTCGCGGGCGCCGTGCTGGGCCTGGTGGCGGGCGTCCTCGGCCCGCTGGTGGTGACCCGCAAGATGGCGTTCGCCGTGCACGGCACGAGCGAGCTGGCGTTCACCGGCGGCGCGGCGGCCCTGCTGCTCGGCGTCGGCGTCGGCTACGGCGCGCTGGCCGGGTCGGTCGTCGCCGCGCTGCTGCTGGGGCTGCTGAGCAGGCGCGACTCCGACCGCGACTCGGTGATCGGCGCGATCCTGGCGTTCGGGCTCGGCCTGGGCGTGCTGTTCCTCGCCCTCTACAAGGGGCGCGCGGCGAACAAGTTCGGCCTGCTCACCGGCCAGGTCGTGAGCGTGGGCTCCACGGACCTGTGGCTGCTCATCGGCGCGTCGGTGGCGGTCCTCGCGGTCCTCGCGGTCATCTACCGGCCGCTGCACTTCGCGAGCGTGGACGCCGCCGTGGCCACCGCGCGGGGCGTGCCGGTGCGCACGCTGGCCGTCGTGTTCGCGGTGCTGGTGGGCGTGGCGACCGCGTTGAGCGTGCAGCTCGTCGGCGCGCTGCTGGTGCTGTCGCTGATGATCACCCCGGCCGCGGCGGCGTCGCGCGTCACGGCCAGCCCGCTGCGGGCGACCGTGCTGGCCGTGGTGTTCGCGGAGGTGTCCGTGCTGGGCGGCATGCTGCTGTCCCTCGCGCCGGGCGTGCCGGTGAGCGCGTTCGTCACGGCCCTGTCGTTCCTGATCTACCTCGTGTGCCGCGTGCTGGGCCGAACGAGGGAACGTGTCCGGTGACACGTTTGGGGTTCACCCGAAACGGGTAGACGCCTCCCAGGGGCACCCTGGCCCAGCTCCGGGCCGCGCGGAAGCGAGTGCCACATGGGACGGTCGTGGGCGTCACCGGACCACCGCAGCCGAGGCGGCGGTGGCGATGGCGCACGCCCCGCCCCGGTCACCCCGCGCCCGGCCTCCCGGTACCCGGTCACCCCGCCCTCAGGCGGACCTGGTGACCTCGGCCTGCTCCCGCGTCCCCTGCGCCCGCTGGTCGTGCGCCCCGTCGGCCGGCGCGTCCAGCCTCGGCGCGGGCAGCAGCCGGATCTCGCCCGCCGACACCCGGACCTGGTTGCGGCCGTTCTCCTTGGCCGCGTAGAGCGCCGCGTCGGCGCAGTGCTGCGCGTCGGCCAGGGCGTCGCCGTTGTCCGGCAGCACGGCCACGCCGATGGACGCCGAGATGGCGCGCACCTCCGGGCCGTCGGCGGTCAGCGGCAGGTTGCGGCCCCGCAGCGTCACGGTGTTGCGGTGCTTGTCGGTCGTCACGACGGACATCTCGCCGATCGCCTCGCGCACCCGCTCGGCGATGGCCGTGCCCTGGGCGAGGCCCGTGTCGGCGAGCACCACGACGAACTCCTCGCCGCCGTCGCGCCCGGCCACGTCGCCCGGCCGCAGCTTCTCCCGCAGGATGCGGCCCACCTCGGCCAGCACCGCGTTGCCCGCCGGGTGGCCCCACGTGTCGTTGATGCGCTTGAAGTGGTCCAGGTCGATGGCCAGCACGGTCACCGGCTGCCCGTCGCGCCGGCAGCGCTCGGCGAGCCGGGAGCCGTACTCGGCGAGGCCGTTGGTGTTGAGCAGGCCGGTCCGGTAGTCGGTGTGCGCGTCCTCGGCCAGCCGCGCCTGGAGCTGCTCCTGCTCGCGCAGCAGCCGTTCGAGGTGGGCCCGGCGCTCGGTGGCGCGGTAGAGCAGCGAGTTGACCAGGACCACCGGGAACACCAGCAGCAGCGGGCCCACCCAGTGCGTCGTCATCAGCATGCCGAGCATGGCGCCCGCGCCGAGCGTGGACAGCTCCAGCATGTTGTCCGCCCGCGAGCCCAGGAACTCCTTGATGCGGGTGTGCGGGGTGACGATCTTCAGCGCGACGGCGATGTTCATGCCCTGCGCGCCCCAGTTGACCACCGCGGCCACGATCAGCACGAGCACGAGGCCCAGGTCGGGCAGGATGCGGCCGGTCGAGAGCAGCGACAGGCCGGACATGTGCACGACGAACCAGGCGAGCAGCGTGCCGCCCAGGATGCTCGCCGAGGAGAACACGAACCGGTACGGCTGGCGACGCGCGATGGGCTGGATCAGGATGCGCATCCAGATCGTGGCCAGCACGGCGAGCGCGCCGGGCAGCGCGATGGCCGCCGCGAACGTCCAGACGGACGTGAGGTCGATGTGCGGACCGGCCGACTCGTCGCGGCGGGACTCCTCCGCGCGGCGGACGATCATGAGGTGCACGGTGATCGCGAACATGACCGCGCCGAACCGCAGCCAGTCCGCGTCCGACACGTTCCCCAGGGTGGTGAGCAGCCAGATGGAGACCGCCGCCACGGCCGACTCGACCAGGAAGAAGTAGGTGAACGCGGCGGGCCGCAGCGTCCAGATGTCCCAGTTCCGGATCGAGGCCGAGCCGAGTGCCCTGGAAGCGTCCTGGCCAGTCACACTGTTCTTCACCACGACCCCCTGCCCTCTGACCGGCACCGCGTGGCGAACGTCGTTCGCGGGCGCGCGCCGGCGTCCGTGACGCGTTCCGAGGAGGTGTTCACCATGCGCAACCGCGACATGTAGGCCACCTTCCCTCCAACCCGGACCGAACGCTCACCGTACGTGCCCGCTGGCTAGCGGGCCGCAGCCGAGGGGTCCTTCATGTTTGACAATCGCGATATGTGATGGCTCCGTTTCAGATCGCCACCGCCTCCGGGTCGTGCCGGGAGCGCGCTCGCCTCCAGGCTACGGTCGCCTGGGTCGCGAGGAGCAGTCCGATGCCGCCCGCGCCCGCGATGGTCGCGGTGACCGACCCGATCGAGTGCGCGACGACGCCGGCCACGGCCATGCCGCCCCCCTGCGAGGACCGCAGCGCCGCCCGGCCGATGCCGTACGCCCGACCGCGGTACGCGTCGGGCAGGATGCGCATCCACGCCGACCGCGCCGGCGTGTGGTACGCACCGGCCATACCGGCGATGACCAGCAGGACGATGGTCCACGTCAGGTTCGGGTCCAGCGCGAACATGACCAGCGGGGCCAGCGACAGGATGGCGAGCGGCCCGATGAGCCGCTCGCGCTTCGCGGGGTCGCGCACCAGCCGGAACAGCACGGCCACGCCCAGCACGTTGGCGGCCGGTTCGATGGCCAGGATGAGCCCGACGGCCCACACCGCGTCCAGCTTCGCCGCCAGCGGCACGGCGAGCCCCTCGGGGACCATGGCCAGCCCGGCCAGCAGCCGCATGCCCATCAGGCTGCGCAGCCGCGGCTCGGTGACCAGCAGCGTGAACGCGCCGCGCGGACCTTCGGGGTCCCGATGCGCGCCCAGCGGGTCCGCGGCCGGTCGGTGCCGCACCGAGAACTGCACCAGGATCGCCACCCACACGAACGTCGCCGCGTTGATCGCGAGCGCGACGGTGGAGCCGGCGCCGGTGACCAGGAACCCCGCCGCGGCCAGGCCGGCCATCTGCGCGACGTCCACCGACGTGCCGAACAGCGCCACGCCGTCGTCGTAGCGGTCCTCGGGCAGCACGGACGGCAGGCTCGCCTCCTGCGCCGCGAGGAACGGCGACGAGATCATCAGGACCACGACCAGCAGCACGATCATGACCCACAGCGGCATCCCCGGCACGGCCATCAGCGCCATCAGCGCGGCCTGGAGCCAGGCGCAGCAGACCATCACCGTGCGGCGCGGGAAGCGGTCCGCGACCCAGCCCAGCAGCGGTCCCGAGATCAGCGGCGGGAACAGCGTCAGCGACCACGTGAGGGCGGTCCACGCGGCCGACTGGGTGCGCTCGAACACCAGGAGGGACAGCGCCACGGCGGCGAGCTGGTCGCCCACGGTCGACACCGTCGAGCCGATCCACATGCCGCGGAACTCGCGGTTGCCCACGAGCGCGCGGAGTGTCCCCCCGGAAGTCACAACTCCTCCAGGAGGTCGGTCGGCCCCGATGAGTGAGTCACGTTACCCCCACCCGAAGTAACAATTCCCTCGGTTAGCACGGTAGAAGCTGCCGGATCTGCAATCTCTGTCCTACCACAGTGTGTACCCGAACGGAGCAGGTCAGTTACCTAAAGTAGTTACAAAGGCGAAAAACCGGCCACTTATTCTTGACAGTTGACCGTAGGTGACCCGCCGTGAGCAATGCTCGCCTACCCTGTGTTGACGTAAGCCTCCATTGGGTCCGTCCCGGCTGGGCCGACCGGGCGAGCGCGTACCTGCGGTCGCGCAGCGCGCACCGGGCCCGCAAGTGCGTCAATTGTCGAAACTGCGCCGGTTGTCGATCATCAGAACTGGTAGTACAGGAACGGGCTGAACGTACCGCTGGCGACCAGGATCGCCGCGTAGCCCACGCCGACCGTCATCAACGAGACCCGGGCCGCCGTGGCGACCTTCGCGCGGGAGGACTCCAGGTAGGGGCCGGTCACGGGGTGGTCGGGCATCACGACGACGGCCAGTGCGACCAGCAGCAGAACAATGCGCTGATTGGTCGTCGCGGCGCTCACCGCTTCGGTCAACCCGCTGAAATCCGGCAACAGCATGTGACCGAGCATTGTGAACGCGGTCCCCAGATCCGGTGACCGGAAGAACACCCAGCCGATTACCACCAGCAACGTGGTGAGGGCGCGCCGGGCAATTCGGGTACGCGTAGTGACCGGAGCCGATTCCCATCCGAAACGGCGTTCCAGCACGAGCAGTCCACCGTGGAACAAACCCCACACGAGGAACGTCCAGTTCGCCCCGTGCCAGAAACCGGTGAGGACGAAAACGATCGCGAGGTTGCGGTAGGTCAGCAGCACGCCGCCGCGGTTGCCGCCGAGGGGGATGTAGACGTAGTCGCGGAACCAGCGCGACAGCGACATGTGCCAGCGCCGCCAGAACTCCGTCACGGTGACCGACGAGTAGGGGCGGGCGAAGTTCTCCGGCAGCCGGAAGCCGAGCATCCGGCCCAGGCCGATCGCCATGTCGGAGTAACCGGAGAAGTCGAAGTACAGCTGGAGCGTGTACGCGACCGCCCCGAGCCACGCGACGCCCGTCGTCATCTCGTCCGACGGGGTGGCGAAGCAGGCGTCGACCACCGGCGCCAGCGAGTCGGCGATGATCACCTTCTTGCACAGGCCCAGCGCGAACCGGGGGAACCCGGCGGCCACGTCGTCCCAGCGGTGCGTGCGCTCCTGCGGGAGCTGGTCGGCGATCTCCCGGAACCGCACGATCGGGCCGGCCACCAGCTGCGGGAACATCGCGATGTAGGTGACGAACGAGACGGGGTCGCGCAGCGCCGGCCGCTCGCCCCGGTACACGTCCACGACGTAGGAGATGTGGTGGAACGTGTAGAACGAGATGCCGATCGGCAGCGCCAGCTCCAGCACCGGCAGGTCCGCGCCCACCACGGACGCGATGTCGTGCAGCTGCTGCGACGCGAACCCGGCGTACTTCCACACCAGCAGCACGCCCAGGTTCAGCGCGATCGTGCCGACCAGCACGAGCCGCCGGTCACCGGGGCTGTCCGGCTCCAGCCGCCGGCCGGCCAGGTAGTTGGCGACCATGCAGCCGACGAGCAGCAGCGTCGTGCCGCCCGCGCCGGAGACGTAGAACACCAGGCTCGCCACGGCGACCACGACGTTCCGCCTGCGCCCGGGTGCGACGAGGACGGCCGCGAGCACGACCGGCAGGAAGAACCACAGGAACAGGGGCGTGGCGAAGGACATCGCCGCAGACTTTAACCGCCCGGCCCCGCCCCCGACCCGAAATCCGCGACGAACTCACATCACATCTCCGAGCGCGGAACTCGAGCCGCCCGAACGTACGACTCTCCCGACCCGGGCGTTGGACTCTCGCGAGAGTCCAACACCCAGGCCCCGAGAGTCCAACGCTCAGGGCAGGTGAGTTCTGCGTTCAGGCCCCTGGGGTCTGGGTCAGGTGCGGGCTTCGACGCGGCGGCGGCGGGCGATCTCGGCCAGCACCACGCCGGCCGCGACCGACGCGTTCAGCGACTCCACGCCCGCCGACATCGGGATCGACACCGTCTGGTCGCACGTCTCCCGCACCAGCCGGGACAGGCCGCGCCCCTCCGAGCCGACCACCACGACCAGCGGCCCGGTGGCCAGGTCCAGGCCGTCCACGTCGACGTCGCCGTCCGCGTCCAGCCCCACGACCATCAGCCCCGCCTCGGCCCACTCCTTGAGCTGGCGGGTCAGGTTGGTCGCCACCGCGATCGGCATCCGCGCCGCCGTGCCCGCGCTGGTCCGCCACGCCACCGCCGTGATCCCCGCCGAACGGCGCTGCGGCAGCACGACCCCGTGCGCCCCGAACGCCGCCGCCGACCGCACCACGGCACCCAGGTTGCGCGGGTCCGTCACGCCGTCGAGCGCCACCAGCAGCGGCGGGTTGCCCGACTCGCGCGCGATCTTGAGCAGCTCGCGCGGCTCCGCGTACTCGTAGGGCGGCACCTGGAGCCCGAGGCCCTGGTGCATCGCGCCGCCCGTGATGCGGTCCAGCTCGCCGCGCTGCACCTCCAGCACGGAGATGCCCCGCGACGCCGCCAGCTGCACCGCCTCGGCGACCCGGTCGTCCGCGTCGATGCCCAGCGCCACGTACAGCGCCGTCGCCGGGATGCCCGCGCGCAGGCACTCGACCACGGGGTTGCGCCCGGCGACGGTCTCCGGCCCGGTCTCGGCGGCCCTGCGCCGCTGCGCGCGCTGCTGCTCGACCTTCGCCACCGCGTTGGCCCGCTTGTGCGCGGGGTGGTTGGGCCGTTCGGTCGCCTTCGGCGTCGGGCCCTTGCCCTGGAGTCCCTTGGACTTCTGCCCGCCGGAACCGACGACCGCGCCCTTCTTGGAACCTGGGTTGCGCATAGCGCCACGGCGCTTGGAGTTACCAGCCACGAGCTCAGTCGTCCTTCAAGGTCCACATCGGACCGTCGGGGGTGTCCTCGACGGCGATCCCGGCCAGGAGCAGGCTGTCGCGCAGGGCATCCGCCCGTGCGAAGTCCCGGTCCTTGCGGGCCTGCTGCCGCTCTTCCAGCAGCCGCTCCACCAGCACGCCCAACGCCTGCCGGCCCGCGCCGCCGGTCGACGCCGCGTCGTGCCACCGCTCCGAGAGCGGGTCCAGCCCGAGCAGCCCGGTCATCGCCCGCACCGACGACGCCGCGGCCCGCGCCCCGGTGTCGTCCCCAGACTCCAGGGCGGTGTTGCCCTCGCGCACCCGCCGGTGGATCGCGGCCAGCGCGCCGGGCGTGCCCATGTCGTCGTCCATCGACGCGACGAACGGCTGCGACAGCACGCCGTCGTCCTCCACGGCGCCGGTCCGCTCGACCACGCGCCGCAGGAACGACTCGACCCGGCGGTACGCCGACACCGACTCGTCCAGCGCCTCGGGGGAGTACTCGATCGTCGACCGGTAGTGCGGGCCGACCAGGTAGTAGCGCAGCTCGGGCGCGCGCACCTTCTCCAGCATCGCCGGGATGGTCACGGTGTTGCCCAGCGACTTCGACATCTTCTCGCCGGACAGCGTCACCCAGGCGTTGTGCATCCAGTACTCGGCGAAGTGGTCGCCCGCCGCCCGGGACTGCGCCTGCTCGTTCTCGTGGTGCGGGAAGATCAGGTCGATGCCGCCGCCGTGGATGTCGAACGCCGACCCCAGGTAGGCGGTCGCCATCGCCGAGCACTCCAGGTGCCAGCCCGGCCGGCCCGGCCCCCACGGCGTCGGCCACGACGGCTCGCCCGGCTTCGCCGCCTTCCACAGCGTGAAGTCGCGCGGGTCGCGCTTGCCGCGCGTCGCCGTCTCGCCCTGGTGCACGTCGGCCGGCTTCTGCCCGGACAGCGCCCCGTACTCGGGGAACGAGGTCACCGAGAAGTACACGTCGCCGTCCGAGGCGTACGCGTGGCCCTTCCCGATCAGGCGCTCCATCAGGTCGACCATCTGCGTGACGTGGCCGGTGGCGCGCGGCGAGTACGACGGCGGCAGGCAGCCCAGCGCCTCGTAGGCGTCGTCGAACGCCCGCTCGTGCTCGTACGCCCAGTCCCACCAGTGCCTGCCGTGCTCGGCGGCCTTGGTCAGGATCTTGTCGTCGATGTCCGTGACGTTGCGCACCAGGTGCACGGTCGAGCCGTCGCGGCCCAGCCAGCGGCGCAGCACGTCGAAGTTCAGGCCGCTGCGCACGTGCCCGATGTGCGGAACGCCCTGCACGGTGGCCCCACAGACGTAGATCGACGCCGTTCCGCTGACCTGCGGGACGAACTCCCGCATGGACCGGGTCGCGGTGTCGAAGAGGTGGAGGCTCACACCGGAATGGTACGGGCGGTGGCCAGAGGGGGTTGAATCGACCGGTCAGATGTGCTTGCGGAGGACCTGGAGGAGACCGTCCGGCCTACCGGCCGTGGGCAGCGGTTCGACGATCTCGACCGCGCAGCCGATCGCCGCCGCGCCGCCGTCCGCCTCCTCGCTGTCGCCCACCATCAACACCTCGGACGGGTGCACGCCGAGCCGGTCGCAGGCGATGCGGAACAGCTTCGGGTCCGGCTTGACGAAACCCTCCTGGAACGACAGCACGTACTCGTCCACCCGGTTCTCGACGCCGTGGCGCGCGAAGACGGCCCGGATGTCCCACGCGATGTTGCTGACCACGGCGGTGGGCAGCTCGGTGCCAAGCGCTTGCGCGGTGTCCGGGTAGGGCTGCCAGAACGGCGGGCTGCACAGGTTCTCGTAGAACCCGGCCGGGTCCGGCGCGCCGGCCCTCGCCAGCACGGCCAGGTGCAGGTCGCGGTGCGCGACCGGGTCGAGGTCGCGCCGCTCCCAGTCGTCGGGCGACACGTCGAGGCCCTCGGCCACGCCCGTCGGGGCGGTGAGGGCGCGCATCAGCTCGGCGTGCGCGGTCAACGAGTCGTGCTCCAGGCGGAACAAGGTGCCGGAGAAGTCGAAGAGGACGGCGCGGATCGTCACCGTTGAGACGCTACTGGTCTGGACCTCGGAGGTCTCGGGTCACAGGCGAACGGAGACCAGGGTCACCGCCGCCCGCGCGCGCCGCGTCAGGCCGTCGGCACGAGCAGCGCCGTCGCCACGGCCGCGATGCCCTCGCCGCGCCCGGTCAGGCCCAGGCCGTCCGACGTCGTGCCGCTGACCGACACGGGACCGCCCACGGCCTCGGACAGCACTTGTTGAGCTTCGTCACGCCGCTTGCCGACCTTCGGCGCGTTCCCGATGACCTGCACCGCCGCGTTGCCGACCCGGAAACCGGCCTCCTCGACCAGCCGCCGCGCCTCCGCCAGGAAGTCCACGCCGTGCCGGCCCGCCCAGCGCGGGTCGCTCGTGCCGAACACGGCGCCCAGGTCGCCCAGGCCCGCCGCCGACAGCAGCGCGTCGCACAGCGCGTGCGCGGCCACGTCGCCGTCCGAGTGCCCGGCGCAGCCGTCCGCGCCGTCCCAGCGCAGGCCCACCAGCCAGCACTCCCGACCGGGCTCGACCTGGTGCACGTCGGTGCCGATGCCGACCCTCGGGATCACTGCGCTCCTCGTGGTGCCCCGACCAGCAGCGCCTCGGCCACCGCCAGGTCGAACTTCGTGGTGATCTTCATGGCGTCCGGGTGACCCGGGACCGTGACGACCGGCACACCCAGCCGCTCCACCAGCCCCGCGTCGTCCGTCGCGTGCAGGCCCGACCCGTGTGCGCGCAGCAGCACGGCCGCGTCGAAGCCCTGCGGGGTCTGCACCACCCGCAACGACGCCCGATCGGGTGTGTCGACGACTACGCCGTCCGGGTCGACCCGCTTCACCGTGTCCGCGACCGGCAGCACCGGGACCACCGCGGGGTGACCGGCGGCCACGGCGTCGATCACGGCCCTGACCACCTCGGGAGGGGTGAACGCGCGGGCCGCGTCGTGCACCAGCACGATCGTCGTGCCGGGGATCTCGCGCATCGCGTGCTCCAGCGCCAGGCGCACCGAGTCCGAGCGCTCGGCGCCCCCGGCCAACACGTGCACCGCCCCGCCGGCCTGGGCCAACGGGGCGGTGACAGTACTCACAGTGTCCACATCGGACGGAGGTGCGGCGATCACGACGTGCTGCACGCCGGCCTCCAGCAGGCCGCGCACGGCACGCACCAGCAGCGGAACGCCGTCGACCGGCACGAGCGCCTTGGGCATGCCGAAGCCCAACCGCTCACCCCGGCCCGCCGCGGGCACGAGCGCTACCACACCCATGTTCGCGGTGTCCGTGTGCGGGTCTACCGGTCAGGACGCGGTGGCGAGGACTTCGTCGAGGAGGACCTCGGCCTTGTCCTCGTCGGTGCCCTCGGCCAGCGCCAGTTCGCTGACCAGTATCTGTCGAGCCTTCGCCAGCATCCGCTTCTCACCAGCGGACAGTCCGCGATCCTTCTCGCGCCGCCAGAGGTCGCGCACCACTTCGGCCACCTTGTTCACGTCGCCGGACGCGAGCTTCTCCAGGTTGGCCTTGTACCGCCGCGACCAGTTGGTCGGCTCCTCCGTGTGGGGAGCACGCAAGACCTCGAAGACCCTGTCGAGACCCTCCTGGCCGACGACGTCGCGCACGCCCACGATCTCGGCGTTGTCGGCGGGGACGCGAACCGTGAGGTCGCCCTGGGCGACCTTGAGGACGAGGTACTTCTTCTCCTCGCCCTTGATCACACGGGTCTCGATTGCTTCGATGAGAGCGGCACCGTGGTGCGGGTAGACGACGGTCTCTCCGACCTTGAAAACCATGTGTCCTCTGCCCCTTTCGCTAACCCCATCCTAACACGACGGGCAATCCCCTCTTCGGCGTCCGGAGATCAGTTAGCGCTGGTCAGGGCCGCGCGGGGGGTTGACAAACCACCCCCGCACGTGCAACGCCCGAGGTCGATCTTGCTCCACTGTGGACGAGCGCGACCCCCTGTGAGGTACCACGTGCCGCCGAGTCGGCGGGTCCCCGTTAGGCTCACCGACTGGTGGTCGAACCCGTCACTACCGGGGACGACCCGCCTCGTCAGCACTTCGGGAGGGATCGAGCAGCCGTGGGTCGCGCACACCAGAAGTCCGCAGCGCCTCGCCGCCTGGCCGTCGTGGCCGCGCTGGCGACGGGCCTCGGTCTGTTCGCCGCAGGCTGCGGCGCAGGGCAGATCACCCAGACCGACCAGCAGGTCGCAGCGGTGAACGGGGCGAGTGGCCAGGCGGGCACCGTCACCGTCCGGGACGCCCAGTTCCTGTTCCCGGCGCAGCACGGCGCGTACGAGGAGGGCGAGGACGCCCCGATCGTGGTCGTGATCGCCAACAACGGGTTCGAGGCGGACAGGCTGCTGGCCGTGACCAGCGAGTCCGCCGAGCCCGCGCAGATCGAGGGTGACGTCGAGCTGGAGGCCGGCTCGTCCATCCTCGGCGGCGGCGACCCGGGCACCGCCGGGGACGACGAGACGTCCTCCGCGAAGCCGACCGCGTCGGTCACCCCGACCTCGGGCTCGGCCGCGTCCAGCTCCGCCGCGTCCAGTTCCGCGGCCTCCAGCTCGGCCGCGTCCAGCTCCACCCCGTCGACCGCGGGTTCCGCGTCCGGCGCCACCGTGACGACGACCGGTTCGCCCACGGCCGGCGCGTCGACCACGCCGACCACGGTGTCCCGCGACACGTCGATCTCGAACCCGCCGACCACGTCGGGCAAGAAGCCGTCGTCGGCCGAGCCGGCCGAGCCGGGGCAGGTCAGGATCGTGCTGAAGGGCCTGAAGAAGGCGCTGCGGCCGGGTGAGACGCTGCGGGTGACGTTCCTGTTCGAGAAGGCGGGCGAGGTCACGCTGGAGCTGCCGATCGGCGCCACCTCCGAGCCCCGCAAGGACGCGCCGGCCGAGCACTGAGGCCGGCGGTGGCCGGGCGTCGAGCCCGGTGCGAACGCTGCGCAGGGGTCCCCGCCCAGGGGACCCCTGTTTTTTATTCTGCCGGCGGGCACCGACAATTCCGGGTCCGCGCGGGGCGGCTGCCGCCGTCCTGTGGCTCGCCGACCTGCGGTCCGGTGGGGTCGGTCGTCCGGTGGCTCGCTGACCTGCGGCTCGCTGACCGGTGCGCACTACCCGGCCGCCGGCTGATCGGTGGCCCGCTGCCTGCTGCCTGCTGCCCTGCTGGCCGCTGCCCTGCTGCCCGGTGGCCACCGGCCCTGCCGTCCACCGGCCGCCCACCGGCCACCCACCCGCTGACCGGTGGTCCGGCGGGACCTGTCGGAGGTGGCGGCTAGCCTGCGTCACCGTGGCTAAGACAGTGCGTGCGGCCAAGCCGACCTACCGGTGCGCCGAGTGCGGGCACGAGGTGGCGAAGTGGGTCGGGCGCTGCCCCGAGTGCCAGGCGTGGGGCACGGTCGAGGAGCGCGGCGCCCCCGCTCCGACGCGCTTCCTCGCCGGCACGCCCAGCAGCGAGGCCCGGCCCATCGGGCAGGTCGACATCGAGTCCGCCCGCGCCGTCCCCACGGGCGTCGGCGAGCTGGACCGGGTGCTCGGCGGCGGCCTGGTGCCGGGTGCCGTCGTCCTCCTCGCGGGTGAACCCGGGGTCGGCAAGTCGACGCTGCTGCTGGAGGTGGCGCACCAGTGGGCGCTGGCGGGCAGCCGGTGCCTCTACGTCACCGGCGAGGAGTCGGCGGGCCAGGTGCGGCTGCGCGCCGACCGGACCGGGAACCTGCACGACGAGATCTACCTGGCCGCCGAGAGCGACATCTCCGCGGTGCTCGGGCAGGTCGACGTCGTCAAGCCCGGCATGTTGATCGTCGACTCGGTGCAGACGATGTCCTCGCCGAGCGTGGACGGCGCGCCCGGCGGAGTCAGCCAGGTCCGCGCGGTCACGTCCGGCCTGATCGCGGTCGCCAAGGAACGCGGCCTGCCGATCGTCCTGGTGGGGCACGTCACCAAGGACGGCTCGGTCGCCGGCCCCCGCGTGCTGGAGCACCTGGTGGACGTCGTGCTCCAGTTCGAGGGCGACCGCCACTCCACGCTCCGCCTGCTGCGCGGCATCAAGAACCGGTTCGGCGCGGCCGACGAGGTGGGCTGCTTCGAGCTGCGCGACGACGGTATCGCGGGCGTGCCCGACCCGTCCGGGCTGTTCCTCAACCGCCGGGAGCAGGCGGTGTCCGGCACCGCGGTCACGGTGGTGGTCGAGGGCAAGCGGCCGATGCTGGGCGAGGTGCAGGCGCTGGTCGCCCCGACCGCCCTGCCCGCGCCGCGCCGGGCCGTGAGCGGCCTGGACTCGGCCCGCCTCGCCATGGTGCTCGCCGTGCTGGAGAAGCGCGGCCGGGTCGCGCTGGGCAACAAGGACGTGTTCACCGCCACGGTCGGCGGCATGCGGCTCACCGAGCCCTCCGTGGACCTCGCGGTGGCGCTGGCGGTCGCCTCGGCGGCCACGGACACCCCGCTGCCGCACGACCTGGTCGTCGTGGGCGAGGTCGGCCTGTCCGGCGAGCTGCGCCGCGTCAACGGCGTCGGCCGCCGGCTCACCGAGGCGGCCCGGCTCGGCTACACCAAGGCCCTGGTGCCGCCGGACGCCGGGAAGCTGCCCGCCGAGACCCGCGCGCTCGTCGCCAACGACCTGTTCGAGGCGCTCCAGCTGCTCAAGCTCAAGAAGTGACGAACGGCCCCCCACCGCGCGGGTGGGGGGCCGTTCGTGCCGTGCCGGGACTGCCTGGGCCGTGCCGGGACCTACTTGGACGCCGCCAGCAGCTGGGCGCAGCGGATGAGGCCCAGGTGGCTGTACGCCTGCGGGTGGTTGCCCAGGGAGCGCTCCGCGATGGGGTCGTACTCCTCGGGCAGCAGGCCGGTGGGTCCGGCGGCGTCGACCATCTGGGCGAACAGCTCCTCGGCCTCGGTGCGGCGGCCGGTGAGCAGGTACGCCTCGATCATCCAGGCGGCGCACAGGTGGAAGCCGCCCTCGTCGCCGGGCAGGCCGTCGTCGCGCCGGTAGCGGTAGACGGTGGACCCGGAGCGCAGCTCGGCCTCGATCGCCGTCACGGTCGCCTGGAAGCGGTCGTCCGCGGGGTCGATCAGGCCGGACAGGCCGACGTGCAGCGAGGCGGCGTCGAGGTCGTCGCCGTCGTACGCCGTGGTGAACGACTGCGCCTCCTCGCTCCACCCGTGCTTGAGCACGTCGTTGGAGATGGTGTCGCGCAGCACGGGCCACGACGGGTCGACGTCCCGGCCGTAGGTCTCGGCCAGGGTCACCGCCCGGTCCAGCGTGACCCAGCACATCACCTTGGAGTACACGTGGTGGCGCGGCGCGTGCCGCTCCTCCCAGATGCCGTGGTCGGGCTCGTGCCAGCGGCGGGCGACCGCCTCGGCCATCGCCTGCACCATCGCCCAGTCGGGGTCGGTGAGCGTGCCGCGCGCGGCGGCGAGCTGCACCACCAGGTCCACGACCGGGCCGAACACGTCGAGCTGGACCTGCTGGTTGGCGAGGTTGCCGACGCGCACCGGACGTGACCCGGCGTAACCCGGGAGGGTGTCGATGACGGCCTCGGCGCCCAGCATGGTGCCCTGGAGCGTGTAGAGCGGGTGCAGCCGCTCCGGGCCGGGCAGCGTGGCCAGCACGCCGTGCACCCAGCCCAGGAACGACTCGGCCTCGCCGAGCGAGCCGACCGAGACCAGGGCCTGCGCGGTCAGCGCGGCGTCGCGCAGCCAGCAGTACCGGTAGTCCCAGTTGCGGATGCCGCCCAGCTCCTCCGGGAGCGAGGTGGTCGCGGCGGCCATGATCGCGCCGGTGTCGTGGTGCACCAGCCCCTTGAGGGTCAGCGCGGAGCGCAGCACCAGGTCGGGCTCGACGGCGGGCACCTTGAGGGTGGCCGCCCAGTCCGACCAGAACGAGCCCGCCCGCGCGCGGCGCTCGCCCTCGCCGAGGGTGGCCTCGGACAGGTCGTCCGTGCCGCAGCGGAACTCCAGCAGGATCGGCGCGCCCTCGCGGGGGCGGACGACCGCGGTGGCGGTCTCCTGCTGGCCGTCGCTGGTGATCTGCCAGTCCACGCCCGGCGAGCGCAGCACCATCGGGTCGGAGGTGCCGACCACGCGCAGGCCGTCGCGCTCGCGCAGCAGCCTGACCGGGACCTGCCCGAACTCCGGGCGCGGCGCGAAGGTGATCACCGCGTTGGTCGAGCCGGAGATGCGCCGCACCAGGTCGGTGCGGTGCGAGGCCAGGTCGTGGTCCAGGTAGTCGGTGACCAGCAGCCGCGACCAGCGGGTCTCCACGATCATCGTGCCGGGCACGTAGCGCTGGCCCAGGGGCAGCGACCCGTGCTCGGGCTTGATCGAGAAGTGCCCGGCGGCGGGGCCGCCGAGCAGGTCGGCGAACACCGCCGCCGAGTCCGGCTCGGGGTGGCACAGCCAGTTCACCCGCGCGTCGGGGGTGAGCAGCGCCACGGACCGCTCGTTGGCGAGCATGGTCAGCCGCTCGATCGGCACGGCCTGGTCGCCGTGCAGCCACGCCCGGCGCTCCTCCAGCAGGAACGCCAGCACCGTGGCCACGTCGTGCGGGTCCCCGACGAGGTACTCGGCCAGCGACTCGCCGTCGCCGACCTTGATGCCCACGTCCGGCCCGGACAGCCGGGCGAACGCCTTCTCGTCGGTCACGTCGTCGCCGACGAACACCGCCGCGGTGGCCGACGCGCGGTGCCGCAGGACGTCGAGCGCGTGGCCCTTGTCCGTCTGCACCACGGCCAGCTCGATCACGGCCTTGCCCTCGGTGACCTGCACACCGTCCCAGGTGGCGGGACCGGTGCGCACGGCGTCCAGAACCCGCTCCCCCACGGCGGGGTCGGCACGCCGCACGTGCACCGCGATGCTCGCGGGTTTCACTTCGAGCCCGACGCCCTCGTTCCCGGCGACGACCTCTTCCAATGCTGTTTCCAGACGGCGGTGCAGCGCGCGCGCCTCGCTGTCGAGCGCGTGCACGAACCCGACGTCGAACTCCGAGCCGTGCGAGCCGACCAGGTGCACCTCGGACGGCAGGCGGGACAGCGTCGCCAGGTCGCGCAGCGCGCGCCCGGAGATCACCGCGGTCGTCGTCTCGTGCAGACCGGCCAGCGAGCGCAGCGCGCCCACCGACTCGGGCAGCGGGCGCGCGTCTTCCGGGTTCGCCACGATCGGAGCCAATGTCCCGTCGTAGTCGCAGGCGACCAGCAGGCGCGGTGTGCGCGCCAGCTGAACGATCGCACGACGAAGTTCGGCGGGGAGGGCCTCGGCGGTCAACGCCCCTCCTCAAATGCTCGGTGGGACAGGTCGGTGGTGTGGTCTGAACTGATTCAGATCGCGGTCTGCGTGCCCAGTGCGTCGAGGAACGATCGCGCCCATCGGTCTACGTCGTGTGTCAGAACTTGGCGCCGCAGCGCGCGCATCCTACGGCGGCCTTCCGCCGGATCGAGCGTGAGGGCGGATTCGAGCGCGTTCTTGACCCCGTCGAGATCGTGCGGGTTGACCAGGAACGCGCTCGTCAACTCGGCCGCCGCGCCCGCGAACTCGGAGAGGACGAGCGCGCCGCCGAGGTCGTAGCGCGTCGCCACGTACTCCTTGCACACGAGGTTCATGCCGTCGCGCACCGGGGTGACCACCATGACGTCGGCGGCCGACATGAACGCCGTCAGCTCCCGCTTGTTGACCGATTGGTGCAGGTAGTGGACCACGGGGTGGCCGACGGTGGAGAACTCGCCGTTGATCCGGCCGACCGCCTGCTCGATCTCGCCGCGCATCTGCTTGTAGTGCTCGACGCGCTCGCGGCTCGGCGTGGCGAGCTGGACCATGGTCACCTCGGTCGGGTCGATCCGGCCGTCGGCGAGCAGTTCGTGCAGGGCGCGCAGGCGCACGTCGATGCCCTTGGTGTAGTCGAGGCGGTCGACGCCGAGCAGGATCTTCTTCGGGTTCCCGAGGTCTTCCCGAATTTGCCTCGCGTGCTTTTGCACCTCTTTGTCGCGGGCGAGCGCGTCGAGTCCCGCGGAGTCGATCGAAATCGGGAACGCGCCGACCCGGACCGTGCGGTCGCCGACCTGCACGACACCCGGCCGGGTGCGCACGCCGACCGCGCCGCGGCTGGGCTCCAGGCCCACCAGGCGCCGGGCCAGCCACAGGAAGTTCTGCGCGCCGCCGGGCCGGTGGAAGCCCACCAGGTCCGCGCCGAGCAGGCCGCGGATGATCTCGGTGCGCCACGGCAGCTGCATGAACAGCTCGACCGGCGGGAACGGGATGTGCAGGAAGAAGCCGATGCGCAGGTCGGGGCGCAGCTCGCGGAGCATCGCGGGCACCAGTTGGAGCTGGTAGTCCTGCACCCACACCGTCGCGCCGTGGGCGGCGACCTTCGCGGTCACGTCGGCGAAGCGCTGGTTCACCCGCACGTAGGCGTTCCACCAGTGCCGGTGGAACGCGGGCGGCGCCACCACGTCGTGGTAGAGCGGCCACAGCGTGCCGTTGGAGAAGCCCTCGTAGTAGTCGGCCACCTCGGAGGCGCTGAGCGACACCGGGTGCAGCTGGAGGCCGTCCTCCTCGAACGCCTCCACCTCCGCGTCCGCGATGCCCGGCCAGCCGATCCACGCGCCGCTGCGCGTGCGCAGGAAGGGCTCCAGGGCGCTCACCAGGCCGCCGGGGCTGTGCTTCCAGCGCTGGGTGCCGTCGGGCAGGCGCTCCAGGTCTACCGGGAGGCGGTTGGCCACGACCAGGAACTCCGCGCCGTTCTCGCCGATGCTGCTGCTCACCGGGTAGCGCCTCCTCAGGGATTCGTCTCGCCCACGTCGAAGGTTAGTGGGAACGCGCAGGTTGGATGCCCTGTCGTCGGTCCCGTCACACTGTGTTGACTTGACGAAAGTCAATCAGGTGAGCCTTCTCACGTGGAAACCCGGTGCTCAGGGCCTCACCTGCGGGAGCGCGCCGCGGCCGACCCGTTCGGGTGCGCTCCGGGTGACCCGGATGTTCACCCGGGAGACGTCCGCCGCCCCGCTCCACGGCCGTCCGCGCCCCACCGACGCGGGGTGCGGGGCGAGGTGCCCGCCACGCCCGACCGCGGCAAATTTGGGGCTGTGTCATGCGCCACCCCCGGTCGGGGTACCCAGAGCGGGTGAGTTGATCACTGTCCGTTCATTACTGTTGATACCGCTGGCCAGGCGTTATGCCGTCCGGCAAGACCACCCGGACGGTACCCGCGCACTCCGGACGGACCAACCCGGTCCCACCGTGAGCAGACCGTTCGCCGCAGGTGGCACCCCGTGCGGGCGCTTACGATGTTCCCGGCCTCCGGGCCGTGCCGGTGTAGCTCAATTGGCAGAGCACTCGCCTTGTAAGCGAAAGGTTGCGGGTTCAAGTCCCGCCACCGGCTCCGAGACGGTCGTGACAGGTCTCCCCGGGACCCCGCCGCACCGCCTCCGAGGTGTGGTGTGGTGATCGCGGCCCGCGTCGGGGGTCGCGGGCCGCGATCACCCCGCGCCTACTCGCGGTCGGTCAGGACCTGGTAGGCGACGCCGCCGTGGTCCTCGCCCTCCACGAACTGGACCAGGTTGGTCAGGTACTCGCCCGCCACCTCCGGGGTGAAGGTCAGCTCCGCCGTGAACCGCTCACCGGGCTTGAGCGGCACGCCGAACAGGCCCGACCGCTTCGGGTCGAACTGGAGCGCGGTCTCGCCGACCTGCCTCACGCCCTCCGCCTGGCCGCCGCCCGCGCGCCAGCGCTCGAACAGCTCCCGGCCCAGGTCCACCACCACGGCGCCCTGCACCGGCTTCTCACCGGTCAGCACCAGGTCGGTCCTGGCCTCGCGCTCGGTCGCGTTGCCCAGGGTGAACCAGGACTTCACCGGCTCCAGGACGCGACCGCGGATCGTCTGGAAGTTCTTCCACGCGATGTTGTTGTTGTTCTTGGTGTTCAGCGCGGTGTTCGGGCCCTCCGCGAACGTCATCGGGTCCGTCGCCGACACCCAGCGCGCGAGCAGGCAGAAGTGGCCGGGACCGGGGATGTTCGACCACGGGATCTTCGCCACCGTCACGCCGGCGGGCACGGTCAGCGCCTGCTGCCCGATGGACACCCAGTCGCCGTTCGTCGCGTTGTTCCACGTCGTGCCGCCGCCGGCGGGCGTGCGGTAGACCTTGAGCACGCCGGACGCGGTGCCCGCGCCGTACGGGCCCGGGTTGTTCAGCCGCACGTGGACGTAGTTCGTCGCCCCCACGACGGGCTGGGTGCCCGCGCCGCAGTCCGCGAGCCCCGGGCAGACCTTGATGTCCGGGCTGTTCCACACCGTCCCGTTGGGGTTGGTCTCGACGCCCGTGTCGGCCGCCTGGTCCCGGATGAACACGTCGGTCCGCCGGCAGTCGGACAGCAGCTTGCGGATCGCGTCCGCCGTGCCCGCGCCGGTCGACGTGGTCTGCGTGAACACGCCGCCGGTGGTGGTGGCGTAGTTCTGCATGATCGGCGTGATCACCGGCGTGTAGGTCGCCGACGTCGGCACGTACACCGGGCTGATCTTGATGCCCTTGCCGAGGGCGTCGTTGGCCCACTGCGCGGCGTTGGCGACGTCCACGGGCGCGTGCACGTTGTCGAACCCGCCGGGGCGGGCGTCGGTCACCAGCACGACGAACTTCGTCGCGTTCGACCGCCACGTGCCGTTGAAGTCCGCGTTCTGCGGGCGACCGGCCGCCGCCCGGTTGTTCACGACCGTGTTCAGGGCCTCGTCGGACGCCTCGGGCTCGCTGCCGCCGGCACCCGCGGCGAGCGTGTTGGTGACGTAGTTGACCACCGGCGCCGCGTTGCCGGGCGCGAGGTTCGTGTGGACGGTGACGTTGTCCTTGAACGTCACCAGGCCGAGCTGGTAGTCGCCGCCGGACGCGGTGACCACGTCGCCGATGATCGAGTTGATGCCGGTCTTCAGGTTGGCGATCGCGCCGCCCATGCTGCCGGTGTCGTCGAGGACGAACGCGACGTCGAGGGGACCGCACCTGGACGCGGCGGGCGCGGCCGGGGCGGGGGCGGGCGCGGCCGGGGCGGCGTTCGCGGGGGAGGTGAGCTGGACGGCGGAGACGGTCAACGCGGCGACCGCTAACAGGACGCCGCGTCTGCGGGAGGGACGCATCTGATCTCTTTCCGCTCGCACTGCCGGGCGCAGGGGCCCGGGCGCCCGGACACCGGTGTCCGGGCACGTCAAGCGGATGGTCGGGAGGTCCGCCGAGTACGTGCCGAGCGGAGCAACTTCCGGGCCGGGCGAGTGCGGCGAACGGAAGCCGCGCGTGCCAAGGTGGGGAGGTGGCCCACCAACCCGCTGAACAGCGCTACGACCGGATGACCTACCGCCGCTGCGGGCGCAGCGGGCTGAAGCTGCCCGCCGTGTCGCTCGGCCTGTGGCACAACTTCGGCGACGACCGCCCCCTGGAGAGCGGGCGCGCCATCGTGCGCCGGGCGTTCGACCTCGGCATCACGCACTTCGACCTGGCGAACAACTACGGGCCGCCCTACGGCAGCGCCGAGACCAACTTCGGCCGGGTACTCGCCGACGACCTGCGGCCGTACCGCGACGAGCTGGTGATCTCCACCAAGGCGGGCTACGACATGTGGCCCGGCCCGTACGGGAACTGGGGCTCGCGCAAGTACCTGCTGTCCTCGCTGGACCAGTCGCTGGGCCGGATGGGCCTCGACCACGTGGACGTCTTCTACTCGCACCGCTTCGACCCGGACACGCCGCTGGAGGAGACGGTCGGCGCGCTGGCGAGCGCCGTGCAGCAGGGCAAGGCGCTGTACGTCGGCGTCTCGTCGTACTCGGCGACCAGGACGCGCGAGGCGGCCGAGCTGCTGCGCGCGGCGGGCGTGCCGCTGCTGATCCACCAGCCGTCGTACTCGATGCTGAACCGGTGGGTCGAGCGCGAGCTGCTCGACGCGCTCGGCGAGCTGGGCGTGGGCTGCATCGCGTTCTCGCCGCTCGCCCAGGGGATGCTGACCGACAAGTACCTGGGCGGCGTGCCGGAGGGGTCGCGGGCGGCGCAGGGCAAGTCGCTGTCCGGCGACCTGCTGAGCGAGGCGAACCTGGCGCACGTGCGGGCGTTGAACGAGGTGGCCGTCGCGCGCGGGCAGTCCCTCGCCCAGCTGGCCCTGTCGTGGGCGCTGCGCGACGAGCGCGTCACGTCCGTCCTGGTCGGCGCGAGCAGCGTGGCCCAGCTGGAGGACAACGTCGCCGCCCTCGACGGCCCGCCGCTGACCGACGACGAGCTGGCCCGCATCGAGGAGCACGCCGTCGACGCGGGCATCGACCTGTGGGCCGAATCCTCGAACGCCGGCTGACCACCCACCCGAGAGTCCAACGCCCAGGCCCCGAGAGTCCAACGCCCAGGACCCCTGAGTTCTACGTTCAGGCCTCACACCGTTAGGCGCGAACGTAGAACTCAGAGGGCCTGGACGTACGACTCTCGGGGCCCGGAGGTTGGACTCTCGGGGTCTGAGCGTTGGACTCTCGCGGGTCAGCGGGGGAGGTGGACGGTGAAGGTGGTCGAGCCGGGGGTGCTGGTCAGCGTCACGGCGCCGCCGTGGGCGGCGACCAGGGAGTGGACCACGGCCAGGCCCAGGCCGCTGCCGCCGCGGTCGCGGGTGCGGGAGTCGTCGACCCGGTAGAAGCGGTCGAAGATGCGCGACTGGTCGGCCCGCGGGATGCCGGGGCCCGAGTCCGACACCCGGAGCACGACCGCGCGCGGCGTCGTGGAGACCGACAGCTGCACGGCGGTGCCCGGCGGCGTGTGCACGGCGGCGTTGGTGAGCAGGTTGTCCACCACCTGCCGCAGGCGCAGCGGGTCGAACGCGAGCGGCACCGGGTCGGGCGGCAGGGACAGGCTCAGCGGGTGGGCGGGGCGGGCCGCGCGGAACGCGTCCGCCGCCTCGCGCGCCAGCGCCGCCACGTCGCCGTCGGCCACCCGCAGCGGGGTCTCCACCTCGGCCGAGTCGAGCCGGGCGAGCAGCAGCAGGTCGTCCAGCAGCACGCTCATCCGCGCCGCCTCCGACCGCAGCTTCTCCAGGTGCGACTCCCGCTCGCCCGGCTCGTTGGCCGCCGCGTACCGGAACAGGTCGGCGTACCCGCGGATCGAGGTCAACGGGGTGCGCAGCTCGTGCGAGGCGTCCGCGATGAACCGCCGCAGCCGCTGCTCGGCGACCGTGCGCGCGGCCAGCGACGCGTCGATGTGCTCCAGCATCGTGTTGAACGCCGAGCGCAGCTCCTCCACCTCCGCGCCGCCGTCACCGCCCTCCGCGCGCACCGCGAGCCGCGCCGAGTCGGTCAGGTCGTGCGAGGTGATGTCGTGCGCGGTGCGCGCCATGTCGCTCAACGGCTGCAACCCGCGCCGCAGCACGGCCCGCCCGATCACCACGAACGCGATCAGCGCCAGCAGGAACGCCGCCACCTCCACCAGCACGAGCTGCCGCACGGTGGTCGTGATGTCGTTCATGGGGGCCGCGCTGACCATGACCACGCCGTCGGCGATCTGGCAGCCGCGCAGCCGGTACGCGCCCAGGCCGTCCAGGTACTCGGTCCCGTACGCGGGCTCCTCGCCGCCCACCACGCGCAGCGCCACGTCCGCGAACTCGGCGAGGTCGCCGGGCAGGCCCTCCGGGTTCACCGGCCGCGCCTGGCCGTCGCGCACCTCGAACAGCACCGAGTACCAGCCGTAGCCGGAACTCTTGAGGCCGTTGTTGCGGTCGTACTCCTTCTTCAGCGATATCTGCGTGCTGGTCATCTGGTCGTCCATGCGGCGGGCCAGGTACTCCTGCATGCTGGTGGCCATCACCGTGCCGACGACCGCGAACACGGCGAGCGCCAGCGCGCCCAGGCCCAGCGCGAGCCGGGTGCCCAGGCGGGTGCGCTTCCACCGCGAGCGCAGGGTCACTCCGCGGCTCTCCGCAGCACGTAGCCGACGCCGCGGACGGTGTGGATGAGCGGTTCGCCGCTGCCGTCGTCCAGCTTGCGCCGCAGGTGCGACACGACCAGCTCGACGACGTTCGACCGGCCGCCGAAGTCGTACTCCCACACGTGGTCGAGGATCTGCGCCTTCGTCAGCACGGCCGGCGAGCGGCGCATCAGGTAGCGCAGCAGCTCGTACTCGGTGGGCGTGAGCGTGACGAGCCGGCCGCCGCGCCGCACCTCGCGGGTGTCCTCGTCCAGGGCGAGGTCCGACACCTTCAGCACGGACCGCTTCCACGTCGGCCCCGTCGACCGCCGCAGCACGGCCCGCAGCCGGGCCATCAGCTCCTCCACCGAGAACGGCTTGACCAGGTAGTCGTCGCCGCCGCGGGTGAGGCCCGCCACGCGGTCCGCCGTGCCGTCGCGGGCGGTGAGGAACACCACGGGCACCATCGCGCCCGCCGACCGCAGCCGGTCGAGCACGGTGAACCCGTCCAGGTCGGGCAGCATCAGGTCGAGCACCACGATGTCCGGGTGGAAGTCGGCGGCCGTCGTGAGCGCCGCCTCGCCGCTGCCCGCCGTCGCCGCCTGCCACCCCTCGTACCGGGCGACCGTCGCCACCAGGTCGGCGATGTGGGGCTCGTCGTCCACCACGAGCAGTCGAACCGGGTTGCCCTTGTCCACGTGCCCATGGTGCGGCACCGCTACGCGGGCGGGCGAGGCGATCCGCCGCCGCCGGGCGGATCAACAGCGTTTCGACAGGTCCGCGACAGCCCGGGCTCAGCTTCCCGAAGCAGGCTCGACCGGGGGACCCCCGCCAGCGAGGAGCGTGCACGTGACGACGACCCAGTTCCCGGCACCGGCCGCCCCGGTCGCGCGCCCACCCGCCGTGCGGCCGGCGGTGGTGGCCCGCGCCGGCCTGTACGGCCTGCTGGCCGCGAACGCCGCCGCGGTGGCGGTGCTGTTCCTCCAGGCGGGCCTCGGCGTGAACGCGCTGATCGCCGTCGGCCGCCTGACCGGGCTGTGCGCGGCGCTGCTGATGGCGTTCCAGCTGCTGCTCGTGGCCCGGCTGCCGTGGCTGGACCGGCGCCTGGGCATGGACCGGCTCACGTCGTGGCACCGGTGGACCGGGTTCTCGCTGCTGTGGCTGCTCGTGGCCCACTTCGTGTTCGTCCTGCTCGGGTACGCGCAGGTCTCGGAGCTGCCGCCGCTCGACGAGCTGGTGCTCGTCACGACCACCGTCGAGGGCGTCCTGCGGGCGGTCGTGGCGCTGGTGCTGATCATGGTGGTGGGCGGGGTGTCGGCCCGGTTCGCGCGGCGGCGGATGGCCTACGAGACGTGGCACTTCATCCACCTCTACACCTACCTGGCCGTGGTGCTGGCGTTCTCGCACCAGGTCGCGGTGGGCACGACGTTCACCGCGTCGCCGTTCGCCACCGCCTACTGGTGGGGCGTGTGGGGCGTCGCGCTGGGCTCGGTGTTCCTGGGCCGGCTCGTGCTGCCGCTGTGGCGCAACCTGCGGCACCGGCTGCGCGTCGAGGCCGTCGTGCCCGAGTCCGACGACGTCGTCTCGATCTACGTCACCGGCCGCGACCTGCACGGGCTGCCCGCGCGGGCGGGCCAGTTCTTCCTCTGGCGGTTCCTGGTCAAGGGCCGCTGGTGGCAGGCGAACCCGTTCTCGCTGTCGGCCATGCCCGATGGCCGGACGCTGCGGCTGACCGCCAAGGCCCTCGGGGACGGCAGCGCGTCGCTGCGGGCGCTGCGGCCGGGCACGCGGGTGTTCGCGGAGGGGCCGTACGGCGCGTTCACCGCGCTGCACCGCACGAAGCGGAACACGCTGCTCGTCGCGGGCGGCGTCGGCGTCACGCCGGTGCGGGCGCTGCTGGAGGAGCTGGACGGGCACGTCGTCGTGGTCTACCGCGTGTCCAGGCCGCAGGACGCCGTGCTGCTGCACGAGCTGCGCGGCCTCGCCCACGCCCGCGGCGCGGTGCTGCACGTCGTGACCGGGCCGTCGAACGCCCCCACGCCGTACGGGCCGCCGCTCGGGCCGGGTGCCATCGGCAGCGCCGTGCCGGACGTGCGCGACCGGGACGTGTTCGTGTGCGGCCCGCCCGGGATGACGAGTGCCGTGCTCCGGACCATGCGCGAACTGGGCGTGCCGAAGAACCAGGTGCACGCCGAGCGCTTCAGCCTGGCGAGTTGAGGGAGAACGACGTGAAACGAGCCGTGCCCGTCCTGCTGCTGACCGCGGCCGGCCTGGTCCCGCTGTGGCGGTTCGAGCCGCAGCCGCAGACCGTGACCGCGGTCGAGGCGACCACCGGGGCCCCGGCGCCCGCGGCGACCGGCGCGCCGCCGCCGTCGTCGTCGTCGTCCGGGGCCGACCCCACCGCGCAGGAGCCCGCACCCGCGAACGCCGTGCAGACCGTGGACGGTGCGCTGATCGGCACCCGGCACGGGGACGTGCAGGTCAGGGTGGTCTTCGAGGGCGACCGGATCACCTCGGTGACGATGCTCCAGCAGCCCGACAGCGCGCCGACGAAGAAGGCCGTGCCGATCCTGGTGCGGGAGGCGCTGACCGCGCAGAGCGCCGACGTGGACACCGTGTCCGGCGCGACCACGACCAGCGAGGCGTACGCGCGGTCCCTCCAGGCCGCCATCGACGCGAAGGACTGAGCCGTGCGCCGCGTGGAGCACGTCATGGGCCTGCCGGTCTCGGTCGACCTGCGCGACGGGGACCCCGCCGCCGTCGAGCGGGCGTTCGCCTGGCTGCGCGAGGTCGACGCGAGGTTCAGCCCGTTCCGGCCGGACAGCGAGGTGTGCCGGCTGGACCGGGGCGAGCTCGACCCGGCCGGGGTCAGCGACGACCTGGCCCACGTGCTGGACCTGTGCGCGCACTACGAGCGGGCCACCGGCGGCGCGTTCAGCGCCCGCGTCCCCGGCCGGCCCCTCGACCCGTGCGCCGTGGTCAAGGGCTGGGCCGTGCAGCGGGCCGCCGACCTGCTCACCGGCGCGGGCGCGACCCGCCTCGTGGTCAACGCGGGCGGCGACGTCGCCACCGCGGGCGGCCCGTGGCGCGTCGGCCTGCGCCACCCCCTCGACCCCACCGCCCTCAGCGCCGTCCTCACCGTCACCGACCGCGCCGTCGCCACCTCCGCCCGCTACGAGCGGGGCGACCACGTCCTCGACGCCCGCACCGGCCGCCCGGTCGTGGACCTGCTCAGCCTGACCGTCGTGGCCCCCGACCTCACCACGGCCGACGCCACCGCCACGGCGGCCTTCGCGATGGGCGCGGAGGGCGTCGAGTGGGCCGCCGCCCAACCGGGCTGCGAGGTCCACGCGGTCGACGCCGCCCACCGCGTGCACCGCACGCCCGGCCTGCCGGTGGCCACCTGACGATCCCGGCACGTGGGCCGCCTGTCACCGGCCGCATGCGCCCTGCTACGGTTCCGCCACGGGTTTTCCCGCTCCACGGCAGGTCAGCCGGGTTTCGCGCTCGGGGCGTGCCCCAGTGCAGACCGCGTGGAGAGCCGGCCTCGGTCGCACGCATTCGGGAACGTGCGTGCCGAGGCCGGCTTTTTCCCGTTACCGGTACCTGCTGTGGTCGAAGTCCTGGCCCGTCACCGAGCGACCCAGGTCCGAGCCCAGCTGGGTGAGCAGGTCCACCAGTTCCAGCCCGGCCAGCCAGTCGCGCGGCAGGGCGGCGGTGCCGTGCAGCGCGCCCAGGACGTTGCCGGTCAGCGCGGCCGTCGCGTCGCTGCCGCCGGAGTGGTTGGCCGCCGCGCGCAGCGCGTCCACGAACTGCGACCGCTTCGGGTACACGAGCACCGTGTGCACGGCGATGGCCAGCGCCTCGGGCCCGGTCCAGCCGCTGCCCAGCCGGTCGACGCGCACCGACTCGAAGCCGAGCGCCCGGTGCTCCTCGGCGAACACCACGGCCCGGTTGAGCGTGTTCGCGGTGTACGGGTCGTCGCGCAGCACCCGGCCGATGACCTGGTCCACGGCCTCCCGGAACGGCCGCCCGCGCACCGCGAGCAGGTGGATGAGCAGCGCGAACGCCCCGCCGGACACCCAGCCGCCGGTGCCGCCGTGGGTGAGCGCGGCGAACCGGCAGCCCAGGTCGTAGGCGATCTCGGCGCTCGGCGCGAACCCGGCGGGCGCGGTGCGGGTCACGCCGTTGCAGCCGGACGACTCGTTGTGCGGCTGCTCCGGGGTGGGCGGCGTGTCGGCGGCCAGCGCGCGCAGGCACGTCAGGCCCGGCGACCGGCTGGAGTACAGCCGCTCGTCGCCGATCAGGCCGGTCGTGCCGGGCTCGGGCGCGGCGAACTGCTGGGTCAGCAGCCACCGGCGGTAGCTGTGCCACACGGTCTCGATCGGTTCCCACTCGCCGGTGGCCTGCCCGTGCACCCACGCCCGCAGGTAGCCGTCCGCCGTGAACAGCGTCAGCTGGGTGTCGTCGGTGACCAGGGCCGGTCGCGGCGGTGCGAGCACGCCCTCCGGCCCGTGGTCGCGCTGGATGTCCGTCCACCCCAGGTACTGGACGGGCGCGCCCAGCGCGTCGCCCAGCGCCCCGCCCAACAGGCAGGCGGCGCCCCGGTCGACCACGGCCATCGCCTCGCGCGGCACTTGCCCTCCTGCACTCGCCCGGAACCCGGCCGGAGGCCGGGACTGTCGGGGCCAGAACCCTAGCCGTCGCGTCGCCGCCCGGTCATGGGAGCACGCTGGTTGAGCATGCAACATCTACTCGCAGGTATCCACCGGGCCCCTTGGTGCACCTGATCCAGTGACCGGGTCGTGAGCCAGTGGCGATGAACGCGGGGCGGGGGAGGGGCATGGCCGACCGGAGCAGGAACGGGCTGGAGTTCGGTGTCCTCGGACCGTTGCAGGTGCTCGCGGACGGCCGGCCGCTCGTCATCGGCCGCAAGGGGATGCGGGGCCTGCTGGCGATGCTGGTGCTGGAGGCCAACCGGGTCGTCACGATCGACGAGATCGTGGACAGCCTGTGGGTGGACGACCCGCCGGCCACCGCGAGGACGATCGTGCACGGGTACGTGTCGCGGCTGCGGCGGATGCTGGAGCAGGCCGACCCGGCCGGGTCCGCGCGCATCCTGACCACCCCGCCCGGCTACCAGCTCGCGGTGGACCCGTGGCGGCTGGACTTCCACCGGGCGCGGCAGCTCGTGTCGTCCGCGCGGGGCAAGCCGGCGGCGATCCGGGCGCAGCTGCTGCGCGAGTCGCTCGGGCTGTGGCGGGGGCAGGTGCTGGCGGACGTGCCGGGCGAGCCGATCACCACGGACCTGGAGGAGCTGCGGCTGGCCGCGCTGGAGGAGCGCGTCGAGGCCGAGCTGGAGCTGGGGCGGCACCTGGAGCTGGTGGGGGAGCTGCGGCAGCTGGTGACCGAGCACCCGTTCCGGGAGCGGCTGGTCGGGCACATGGTGCGGGCGCTGTACCGGTCGGGGCAGCGGGCCGACGCGCTGGAGGCGTACCAGCGGTTCCACCGGCGCGTGGTGGACGAGCTGGGCATCGACCCCGGTCCCGGCCTGCGGGTGCTGCACGAGCAGGTGCTGCGCGACGACCCGGCGCTCAGCTCGCCCGGCGTCGCCGAGCAGGTCGTGCCGCCGCGCGCCGGCGTGGTCGTGCCGGCCCAGCTGCCCGCCGCGGCCAGCGGGTTCGTCGGCCGCGACGAGGAGCTGGCCTGGCTGGACCGGCTGTGCGACTCGCGGAACCCGGCGGCGACCACGATCGTGGTCGTCAACGGCGCGCCGGGCATCGGCAAGAGCGAGCTGGCCGTCACGTGGGGGCACCGGCGGGCCGAGCAGTTCCCCGACGGGCTGCTGTTCGCCCCGCTCAACGGGTTCGCGCCGGACCGGGAGCCGGTGGAGCCGCCGGAGGTGCTGGCCCGGTTCCTGCTGGCGCTGGGCGTGCCCGCGGACGGCGTGCCGCGCGACCTGGACGACCGGGTCGGCCTGTACCGGTCGGTGCTGGCCCGGCGGCGCGTGCTGGTGGTGCTGGACGACGCGTGGGACCCGGAGCACGTGCGGATGCTGCTGCCGCCGGGCGCGGGCTCCGTGGTGCTGGTGACGTCGCGCCGCCGGCTGGAGTCCCTGGTCGTCAGCAACGGCGCGCGGATGCTGACGCTGGACACGCTGTCCGAGGACGAGTCGGTGCGGCTGGTGGACGAGGTGGTCGGCAAGCCGCTGTCGGACCAGGAGCCGGTGGCCACCCGGATGCTGGTCGAGCTGTGCGGGAACCTGCCGCTGGCGCTGCGGATCGCCGCCGCCAAGCTCGTGTTCAGCCCGGAGTGGACGGTCGAGGACCTGGTGGCGCGGCTCGCCGACGACGACTCCCGGCTGCGCGCCCTGGACCTGGCCGACACCGGTGTCGGCGTGGGCCGCGCGCTGGCGGTGTCGTACCGCAACCTGCCGCCGGAGCTGGCCGAGACCTTCCGCGCCGCCGGGCTGGTGCCGGGCCGCTGGGTGAGCCCGCACGCCGTCGCCGCCGTGTGCGGCATCGACCTGGGCACCGCCGCCGGGCGGCTGGCCGACCTCGCCGACGCGCACCTCGTCGTGGAGCAGTGGCGGGGCGGGTTCGTGCTGCACGACCTGGTGCGCCTCTACGCCCGCGAGGTGCTGGGGAAGGACGACCGGCACGGCGCCCTGCGCCGCCTGCTGGAGCACTACCTGGCGGCCTGCGACCACGCGCGGCGGCTCATCCGGCCGGTGTCGGACGGGCTGGAGTTCACCGGCCCCACGGCGGCGCGGCCCGCCACCGCGGCGCAGGCGCTGTCGTGGTTCGACAAGGAGTGGGCCAACCTCACCGCGCTGGTGCACGCCGGCGCCGAGGCGGGCCTGCACGACCACGTGTGGCGGCTCGTGCGGCTCGTGCACACCTACTGCGTGACCAGGCTCGTCGGCCGCGAGTGGCACGCCGTCGCCGAGTTCGGCCTGGCCTCGGCGCGGGTGGTGGGCGACCGGCGCGGCGAGCTGCTCGTGCTGCACGCCACGCAGGACGTCGACAGCCGCACCGGGTCGTTGCGCGGCAGCCTGGAGCGGGCCCGGTTCGCGCACCGCCTCGCCGCCGAGCTGGGCGAACCCCGCTACCTGGTGATGACGCTGGACAAGCTGGCGCTCGCGCTGCGCGCGGAGGGGCGCGACGCGGAGGCCCTGGCGCACCACCGGGAGGCCGTGGAGATCGCCCGCCGCGAGGGCGACGCGATCAGCGAGGCCACCGTGCTCAACAACCTCGCGCAGACCGAGCAGCGCCTGGGGCAGCGGGAGACCGCGGCCCGGCACCAGGTCCAGGCCGTGGAGCTGTACCACCGCAACGGCGACGAGCGCGCCTACGCGGTCGCGGTGAACAACCTGGCCGAGCTGTACGCCGAGCTGGAGCTGCTCGACGAAGCCGAGGAGCACGCCCGGCAGGGCGTCGAGCTGGCGCACGGCGGGTCCATGCAGTTCGAGGAGGCGTTCGGCCGGCAGGTGCTCGGGTCCGTGCTCGCCAGGCGGGGCGAACGCGTCGCGGCGCAAGCGGAGCTGGCGGAATCGCTTCGGCTGTTCGAACGGCTCGGCTCCCCGCGCGCGACGTTGGTCCGAACGGCCCTTGAAGCGGTGACCACCGGGGTTTAGCCACCGTTTAGCACGATGGGGCCGGATCGTGGGAACTTTGAACAGCGCTGATCACCAGTGGTGCGTCGGCGCGGGGTGGCGCTGGGGAGGGGGAACCCAGGGGGGACGGCCACCTCACCCGGTCGGGGCGGCGTTCGGGGGAGAGCGCCGGCCCGGCCGGGGCCCTTCAGCGGTGGCCGGTGCCGGATTCCGGGGGCCGGATTCCGGGGGCCGGGCTCCGCGTGCCGGGCTCCGCGTGCCGGGCTCCGGCGGTGGGTGCCGGGCCTCAGCGGTGGTCGGTGCTGAACGACGTCAGCTCGGGCCGCTTCGGGGCCAGGCCGTCGCCCATCGACTCACCGCGCAGCTGGCGCCCGATCCACGGCACCACGTGCTCCCGCGCCCACTTCAGGTCGTGCCGGCGCTGGGTCATCCAGTGCTCGTCCGCCGGCGGCGGCCACGGGGTGTTCCACCTGTCCTCGGGCGTGAGGCCCAGCACCTCGGCGGCCCGCAGGGCGACCCGGCGGTGGCCCTCGGCGGACAGGTGCAGGCGGTCCCCGCTCCACGCGCGCCGGTCCTGCAGGACGGTCATCGACCACAGGTCGACCACCTTGCAGTGGTACCGCTCCGCCACCGACCACAGGTGGCTGTTGTAGATCGCGACCTTGCCGCGCAGCGAGCGCAGCAGCGGGGTGTGCTTGGTGTCGAAGCCGGTGAAGACGAGCACCTCGGCGCCCGCGGCGCGCAGGTCGGCCACCGCGATCTCGTAGACCTCGGCCACCGCGTCCGGGTCGCTGCCGGGCACCATGATGTCGTTGCCGCCGCCGCAGAACGTCACCAGCTTCGGCTTGAGCGCCACCGCGAGCGGGATCTGCTCGTCGACGATCTCCTGGAGCACCTTGCCCCGGATCGCGAGGTTGGCGTAGCGGAAACCCCGCTGCTGCACGGAGATCATCGCGGCCAGGCGGTCCGCCCAGCCCACGTACGTGCCGTTGGGCCCGGGGTCGTCCATGCCCTCGGTGAAGCTGTCGCCCACGGCGACCAGGCTGTCGAGTTCGCGCATCGTGCCTCCCCTCCGCGCGGCACCCCCACGGCCGCGCGCACGACAGCATGCAACGCCATCTCGGTCCCACGCCACCGGCTATCGGTGACGCTGTCACCGAAGTGTCACCCAATGGTGTTAATCAGTGTCGACATTGGGTGATTCACCAGGTTCAGGACCCTTCGGGTGCGTCGCAGATCACGCCGCCCGCCGGACAGCCCAGCGGGCCAGCCGGCCGGACGGCGGGCCGCGTGGCGGGCCGCTCAGCCGCCGGCCGCCAGGTCCGCCGACGCCCCGTACGCGGCGCGCAACCGCGGTTCGGCGCCCGGCTCGGCGCCCAGCGCGTCCAGGCCGAGCAACGCCGCCCCGACGACCGGCGGCACGTCGACCACGCGCACGCGCGCCGCCGGTGCGGCAACCCGGAGCCGCTCGTCGACCGCGTCCACCACCTGGCCGCCGGTGCCGGTGAGCACCCCGCCGCCGAGCACCACGTCCACCGGCTCGTCCAGCAGCCCGAGCCTGGTCAGCGACACCCGGGCCAGCAGCACGACCTCCTCCACGAGCCGGTCCACCACCGACCGGGCCACCGGGTCGCCGGCCGCCGCCACCCCGAACAGCAGCGGGCACAGCGCGTGCGGGTCGAACTCGACCCGCCGGAGGTGCAGCGCCTCCACCACCTCGGCCAGCGTCGCCGTCCCGTAGTGCGCGAGCAGCGCGCCCACCAGCGCGGTCGGCTCGCCGCGGCCGTCCTCGGCGCGCACCGCGTGCCACAGCGCCTCGGACCCGAGGTGGCCGCCGCCGCCCCAGTCGCCGGAGATGTGGCCCAGCGCGGGGAACCGGTGCGTGCGGCCGTCCGGCGCGACCGCCACGCAGTTGATGCCCGCCCCGCACACCACGGCCACGCCGACGCCGTCCGCCGTGCCCGCCCGCAGCAGCGCGAACGTGTCGTTGCCGACGACCACGCTGCCCGACCAGCCGCGCGCCGCGATGGCCTCGCGCAGGTCGTCCTCCTCCTGGGGCAGGTCGGCCCCGGCCAGGTAGGCGGCGGTGTGCGCGGCGATCGGCCCGTCCGGCGGCAGCCCCGCCCTGCGGGCCGCCTCGCGGGCCAGGCCCTCGAACACCTCCAGGCTGCGCTCCAGGCCGACGTTCTGCGGCGACGCGCCGGGGCCGCGCACCTGTGCGAGCACCCGGCCGGTCACGTCGACGAGGGCCATGGCCGTCTTGCTGTTCCCGCCGTCGACGGCGAGCACCCGGTCCGTCACCGCGCCCCGCCCCGCGCCCACGGCAGGAAGTCGGCGTTGCGCGCGACCAGCTCGTCGGCGAGCCGGTCGGCCAGGGCGTGCTGCCCGACCAGCGGGTGCGCCAGCAGCGCGTCGGCCACCCGGTCCCGCCCGCCGCGCAGCGCCGCGTCCAGGGCGAGGTGCTCGTACGCGGTGACGTGCGCGATCAGCCCCGCGAACGCCGCAGGCACGGGCGGCACGGGCAGCGGCACGGCGCCGTCGCCGTCGACCGAGGCCGGCACCTCCACCACCGCGTCGTCCGGCAGGAACGGCAGCGCGCCGCCGTTGCGCGCGTTCACCACGTGCCGCTCCGGCGCCCCGCCGCCGGTGAGGGCGTGCACCAGCTGCACGGCCGCCTCCGAGTAGTACGCGCCGCCCCGCCGGGACAGCTGCTCCGGCTTGGTCACCACGGCCGGGTCGCGGTAGAGGGCCAGCAGCTCCTCCTCCACGCCCGCCACCACCTCGGCGCGCGGCGGCCCGGTGCGCTGCTCCCGCACGACCTCGTCGTGCTCGTAGAAGTACTTCAGGTAGTACGAGGGCACCGCGCCCAGCCGGCGCAGCAGCGACCCGGGCAGCCCGACGTGCGCGCCGAGGGCGTCGGCGTGGTCGGCGAGCAGGCCGGGCAGCCGGTCGACGCCGTCCACGAGCACGCCGGTCTCCCAGCTGAGGTGGTTGAGGCCGACGTGCTCCAGCCGCACCGAGCCCGGCGGCACGCCGAGCAGGCCGGCCGTCCACCGCTGGAACGTGATGGCCACGTTGCACAGCCCCACCGCGCGGTGCCCGGCCCGCAGCAGCGCCCTGGTCACGATGCCGACGGGGTTGGTGAAGTCCACGATCCACGCGCCGTCGCCGGCGACCCGGCGCACCCGGTCGGCGATGTCGAGCACCACCGGCACGGTCCGCAGCGCCTTGGCCAGCCCGCCCGCGCCGGTCGTCTCCTGCCCGACGCAGTCGCAGACCAGCGGGAACGTCTCGTCGGACGCCCGCGTCGCCTGCCCGCCGACCCGAAGCTGGAGCAGCACGGCCGACGCGCCGTCCGCGCCGCGCTCCAGGTCGGTGGTCGTGGTGACCTCCGCGGGGTGCCCGGCGTGCGCCAGGAGCCGCCGCGAGAACGCGCCGACGACCTCCAGCCGCGACTCGTCCGGGTCGACGAGCACGATCTCGTCCACGGCGAGGTCGGCCCGCCGTCCCGCGATGCCGTCGACCAACTCGGGCGTGTAAGTGGACCCGCCCCCGACAACGGTGAGTTTCACCCTGTGGCTCCAGTGAAGGTGATGCCCCGGACGAAGGAGCGCTGCGCGAACGCGAACAGCACGATCGCCGGGAGCATGATGAGCAGCGTGACGGCCATCGCCAGGTTCCACTGCACGTGGTGCACGCCCTTGAACGAGGACAGCGCCAGCGACAGGGTCCACCGGTCGGGCACCTCGCTCGTGTAGAGCAGCGGTCCGAAGTAGTCGTTCCACGTGGAGAGGAAGCAGAACAGCGCGGTGGCCGCGATGCCGGGGCGCGCCATCGGCACGACGACCCGCAGCAGCGCCTGGAACTCCGAGCACCCGTCCACCCGCGCCGCGTCCACGCAGGACTGCGGGATCGTGAGCAGGAACTGGCGCAGCAGGAAGACGGAGAACGCGTCGAACAGGAAGTACGGCAGGATCAGCGGCCACAGCGAGCCGGTGAGGCCCAGGCCCGACCACGTGTCGTACAGCGGCACGGCGACGACCTGCGGCGGGAGCACCATCGCGCCCACCACGAGCAGGAACGCGGCGTTGCGGCCCCGCCAGCGCAGCCTGGCCAGCGCGTAGGCCGCCGGGATCGAGGACAGCAGCATCCCGGCCGTGGCCAGCAGCGAGTACAGCAGGCTGTTGCCCAGGTACACCAGCAGCGGCGCCTCGTCGAAGACCGCGGCGAAGTTGCCCCAGTGCCACTCGCGCGGCCACAGGTCCGCGGTGAACGCCTGGTCGTCCGACATCACGGCGGTGAGGAGCACGAACACGACGGGCAGCGCGAACATCAGCCCCAGGGCCAGCCCCAGGCTGTGCACGGCGATCCGGTCGAGCGCGCCGCGCCGGTTCCGGGGAGGACGCGCGTCGAGCGCGGTGGTCGTCACGCGCCCCGCCCCCCTTCCTCGTGGTGGGACGCCGTGCGCAGCCGCTGCACGAGCAGGGCGGTGGCCGCGAACGACACGACGAACAGGACGGTCGCCATCGCCGCCGCGTAGCCCATGTCGAAGTACCGGAAGCCCTGCGCGTAGAGCCACACGGGGAACGTCAGCGTCGAGTTCTCCGGGAAACCCAGGTCCTTCGTGCTGCCGGTGACGTCGGCCGAGCCGCTGGCCGCCGAGCCCGCGACGACGGCCTGGGTGAACAGCTGGAGCGCCACGACGATCGAGTTGACCACGCCGAACACCAGCACCGGCGAGATCGTCGGCAGCGTGACGTGCCACCACCGGCTCAGCGGGCCCGCACCGTCCAGCTCGGCCGCCTCGTGCTGCTCCCGCGGCACGGCCAGGATCGCCGCCAGCATGATGATCATCAGGTCGCCGGACACCCACAGCACCACCGCGGCGATGGCGGGCTTCGACCACGCCGGGTCGGCGAACCACAGCGGGCCCTCGATCCCGAACCAGCCGAGGGCGGTGTCCACCGGCCCGTCGTTGGGTCGCATGACCAGGAAGAACACCAGCGTGGCGGCCACCGGCGGGGTGAGCGAGGGCAGGTAGCACAGGGTGCGCACCAGGCCGACGCCCGACCGGAGCCGCGCGACCACCGACGCGACGCCCAGCGCGAACGCCACGCGGGCGACCGTGAGCACGACCACGAACCACAGGGTGTTGCGCACCGCCGTGTGGAACAGCTCGTCGGAGAACATGTACGCGTAGTTCTCCAGCCCGGTCCACTCGGGCGGGTTGATCAGGTCGTACCGGGTGAACGAGAACGCGATCGTGGCGACCAGCGGGTAGCCGAAGAACAGCAGGAAGCCCAGGCCGGCCGGGGCCGTGAACGCCAGGACGGTCAGCCGGTGGCGGGACCGGGCGCGGGACCGCCCCGGCGAGGGGGCGGTGCGCGCCGCGTCCGCGCGGTCGAGCGCGGCCGTCACCGGCCGGACTTCGCGATCTGCTCGTCGATGCGCCGGTCCACTTCCCGCAGCCCGCCCATCAGGTCGGTGACCTCGCCCGCCTGCCACGAGGTGGCGAAGTCGCCGACCGCCTTGACGTGCGCGTCGCCGATGGGCGTCACCGGGTTGCCCTGGAGCCTGCCGGACCTGGCGAGGTCGACGAACGTCCTGAAGTCCTCGTCCACCTCCAGCCGGGGGTCGTCGAGCGCGGCCTTGGTGCTGGGGATGTTCTTGATGCCGTTGGCCAGCTCCACGACGGTCCCGGTGTCGAGCGACAGGTGCTTGATCAGCTCCCACGCCGCGCCGGGGTTCGCCGCGCCCTTGGGGATGCCCATGATCGTGCCGGTGGTGAAGCCGACGCCGTACAGCGCCGGCGTGGCCGTCGGGAACGGCGCGGTGCCGAAGTCCAGGTCGGGCTCCTGGTCCGCGAGGAACGCGGTGCGGTACTCGCCGTCCACCATCATGGCGATCCTGCGCCGGTGGAACGCGTGGTCGGTGGAGTACTCCTGGCCGAGCCCGGCGCGGAACCGCTCCAGCTCGTCGTGGCCGTAGAAGTCGACCAGCTCCTTCTGGAACTCCAGCATCGCGGCCCACTCGGGGCTCGCCAGGCCGGACCGGCCGTCCGGGGTCTCCCACCTCGCGCCGAAGTGCGGCGCCCAGATCGGCGGGCGGTTGGCGTAGAACATCATCGTGGGCAGGAAGCCCGCCACCTCGATCGACCCGTCCGGGGCCTTCCTGGTGGTGCGCTTGGCGAAGTCGAGCAGCTCGGCCGTGGTCCTCGGCGGCGCGGTGATGCCGGCCTCGGCGAGCATGTCCTCGTTGTAGTACAGGCCGTACACGTCGCTGAGCAGCGGCATCGCGCAGCGGTTGCCCTTGTGCTCGGTGTAGGAGCGCACCGCGTCGGTGATCCGCGACAGGTCCACGCCGTCCCGCTCGACGTAGGGCTTCAGCTCCTGGAACGAGCCGGACGAGCAGAACCGGCCGATGTTGTCCGTGGTGAACGACAGCGCGACGTCCGGCGGGTTGCCGCCGCGGATGCCCGCGGTGATCTTGTCGTCGTCCTGGCTGCCCTCGTGCCTGATCCGCGCGTTCGGGAACTTCCCCTTGAAGCTCTCCAGGGCCTTGGTGACCTCGTCCCGCTCACGGCCGGAGTAGTTGCTCCAGACGGTCAACGAGAACTCCTCGTCGGCGCCGGGGGCCGCCGCCGGCCCGGACTGCCCGGTGTCCCTGCCGGAGCCTGCCGCGCAGGCGGTCAGGAAGACCGCCGCGGCCACGCACAGCGACGTCGCGCGGTGTGGCTTGCGCATGTGCTCTCCTTCGTCTCAACGTGCGGGAGGGGACGTCGACGCGCTCCGCTCCTGGTCGTGCCGGCGCGGTGCGCGGAAGGGTTCGGTCGTGGCGGCGGGCAGGCCGAACACCTGTTCCCGGGCGACCGACAGCGCGGAGTGCAGTGCGCCGGAGCGCACCGGTTTCCCGGTCACCAGGGCGAGCTGGACGGGGGTGCGGGGCACCACCAGGCGGCGCAGTTCGGCGGCGACGAGGTCGGCCAGCACCGTGCCGCCGGCCTGTGCGACGTCACCGGCGAGCAGCACCAGTTCGGGGTCGAGCACGGCGACGACGTTGGCGACGCCGGTGGCGACGCGGCGGGCGAGGTCCACCAGGAACTCGCGGCCCGCCGGTCCCTCGCCGAGGGCCTTCGTCACCGCGGCCAGGCCGGTGCGCGCGGACACGCCGTGCGCGCGGGCCAGGCGGGCGGTGGCGGCGCTGTCCAGCAGGTCGCCGTAGCGGACGCCGGTGCGCTCGGTGCCGGTGTCGGCGTGCGCCGCGTCGGGCACGCGCAGCGCGTCGATCTCGCCCGCGCCGCCCGTGGCGCCGCGCAGCAGCACGCCGTTGACGACGACCGCCGCGCCCACCGCGTCCGCGGGCCACAGCAGCACGAAGTCCTTCACGCCGACCGCGCGGCCCGCGATCATCTCCTCCAGGGCCACCAGGTTCACGTCGTTCTCGACGGTGACGGTGGTGCCGAGCAGGGCGCCCAGCTCCTCGGGGACGTCCCGGTCGTTCCAGTCGGGCATGTGCGGGGCGTAGTTGAGCCGGCCGGTGCCCGGGTCGACCGCGCCGGGGCTGCCGACGACCACGTGGTGCAGGGCGTCGGTGGTCAGCCCGGCCTGCGCGGCGGCCTTGGTGACCGCGGCGCGGAACGCCTCGGTCACGCCGGTGCGCGGCATGGGCGCGCGGTGCTCGGTGAGGGTGGCGCCGGAGATGTCGGCGACCGCGATGTCGAGGGAGTCCGGCGTCAGGTCCACCGCGGCGACGTGGGCCAGCGCGCCGTTGACCGTCCACAGCTGCGCGCGCGGACCGCGCCCGCCGCCGCGCAGCCCGTTGCGCAGCACCGTGCCCTCCGCCTCCAGGCGGGTCAGCAGCTGGGCGGTGGCCGGCTTGGAGAGACCGATGATCGCCTCCAGCTCCGACCGGGTCAGCGGACCGTTGCGCAACAGCGCCTCGATGGCGGCGCGGTCGTTGATCTCGCGCAGCAGCCTCGGGCTCCCGGCTCGCATCGACACTCCTGTCTGTTAACTTTCCAGACTATTTCGTGCGACGGTAGTGACGAGGACCACGCGCGGTCAATGGCCCGAGACGGGTCCGTTACGCGGGTGGGTTGGCCGGGTTAGGCAGCCCTAAGGCACCCTGGAACCATGACCGACACCCGCCAGGAGTCGCTGGCCCACCTGCTGGGCGGACGCGGCGGCGCCCTGGACGCCTCGCTGCCGCCGCTGGCGTTCGCGCTCGGGTGGCTGCTCGGCGGGCGCTCCATCGCGGTGGGCGCGGGCGCGGCCGTGGTGTGCGGCCTGGTCGTCGGCATCGCGCGCGTGGTGCGCGGCAGCCGGCCCGGCGCCCTGCTGGTGTCGGTGGGCTTCGTCGTGCTCGCGGCCTACGTCGCCCTGCGCACCGGCCGCCCCGAGGACTTCTTCCTGCTCCAGATCTTCCTCAACGCCGCGTCCGCCCTGCTGTGGGCGGCCTCGATCGTGGTCCGCTGGCCGCTGCTCGGCGTCGTCGTGGGCCTGGCGACCGGGCAGCGGTTCCGCTGGCGGCGCGACCCGGACCTGCTGCGCGCCTACCGCGTCGCCTCCTGGCCGTGGGTGGGCCAGTACCTCCTGCGCGTGGTCGTCTTCGGCGCGCTGTGGCTCGCCGGCCAGGTCGTGCTGCTGGGCGTCATGCGGGTCGCGCTGACCTGGCCGTTGCAGGTCGCCTGCATCGCCCTGTCGTGGTGGGTGCTGCGCCGCGCCCTGCCCGACGACCACCCCGGCCTGCGCCACCCCCGCGTCCCCGACTAGGCCGTGTCCGCGATCAGCTCCACGTGGGCGCGCTGGACCCGTTCCGGCAGCTCGCCCGGGGCGAACCAGCGGGCCTCCAGGATCTCGAACGGGTCCACCCGCAGGGTGCCGCCGACCAGCACGGCCTCGTAGGCGACCTCGACGCGCAGCCGGTAGCCGCTGGTCAGCCGGACCAGGCGGCCGACCTCGACGTCCAGCCCGGTCTCCTCCTTCACCTCGCGGACCACGGTGCCGGTGAACTCCTCGCCGCGCACCGCGAACCCCGTCGGCAGGCCCCACTGGCGGTCCTCGGGCCACATCCGGTGGCGCAGCAGCAGCACGCGCCCCTCGCCGTCGCGGACGACGCCCGTCACGCCCACCATGAACTTCGCGCGCGTCAGCCACAGCACGCGCCACTGGACCGGACCGCGGAGCGACTTCCACAGCCGGGCGACGAATCGGTGCACGCCGGGGATCATGCCCGGTTCACGCGGGGCGCGGCGCGCCGTCCCCCACGACCTCGACCGCCGCCAGCCACGCCGCGCCCGCCGCGCCCTCGCCCGCCGGCAGCACCGGGGCCGCGCAGCGCGCCGCCAGCTCCCGCCGGAGCCGCGCGCCCAGCGGCGGCGCGTGCACTAGGCCGCCCATCAGCACGATCGGCGTGGTGTCGCCGGGCCGCCTGGTCGACGCGGCGAGGTCGACCAGCAGCCGCACCGCCTCGTCCACGATGCCCGACGCCACCGGTGACGTGGTCGCGTGCTCGGTGACCAGCGGCGCGTAGCGGGCCAGCTCGACCGGCGCGGACGCGTTCGCGGCGGTGATGAGCCGCCGCCACCGGTCGCGCGGCGCGCCGTCGGGCACCCCGGCCCGGCGCAGCACGGCGGTGGTGAACGCGTCCGGGGCGGAGCTGTCCGAAGTGGACGTGTCGGGGGTGGACGTGCCGGGGGTGGACGTGCCGGGGGTGGACGTGCCGGGTGCGGGCGCGCGACCGTCGAGCCCGGCGCGCTCCAGCGCCACCAGCGCGGCGCGCACCGCCTCCCGGCCCAGCCAGAACGCCGACCCCTCGTCCCCGAGCAGCCAGCCGTGGCCGCCCGCGGTGGACACCAGCCCGTGGCCCTCGACCCGCGCCGCGATCGACCCCGTGCCCGCCACCAGGACGGTGCCGTCCGGCGACGCCGAGCCCGACGCGAACGCCGCCTCGCAGTCCGTGACCACCCGCATCGGGCAGCGCAGGCCCGCGCCCGCCCAGGCCGCCTCGAACAGCGCCGCCACGGCCGGTTCGGTCAGCTTGCTCGACCCGGCCATGCCCAGCACGCCCGCCTCGACCTTGCCCGCGTCCAGCCCGTCGAGCGCCGCGGCGAGGGCCTGGCCGACGTGCGCGGCGGCCACCTCCGGCGGGTGGGAGTTCGGGTTCGCGCCGCCGCCCACCCCCGCGCCGAGCCGCGTGCCGTCCAGGTCGAGGACCAGCGCCCGGGTGCTCGTGCCGCCGGCGTCCACCCCGATCACGAAGCCCATTCGCCCGAGTATGCCGAGGGGGTCCCGGGTCCGGCACGCCCAACCGGGTTGCGCCGGAACTGGCTCTGCGTGACCGCGGGACCCCGCCCCGGTCAGGCCGGCGGCAGCACCTGCGCCCGCCGGCCCGAGGCGTTGTGGTGGTGCAGCAGCAGCAGGCTGGTGCCCGGCTCGCGCCGCACCTCCACCTCGGCCCCGTCCGCCGCGACGAACGTCGGCCCGCCGACCGCCGCCGTCCCCGGCCGCAGCGGGTCGAACGCCATCGGCTCGCCCTCGACCCGGTCCACGTACCCGTCGGCGTCGCCCGGCGGCGTGTACCCGCCGGACGTGCCCACGGTGTACGTGATCGGCGCGGACGTCCCGTTCTGGTCGATCCCCAGCGCGGCGAGCGCCACCGGCAGCACCACGACGTCGCTGTCCATCACGTTCGTGTCCACGTCGCCGAACCGGCCGTTGAGGGGCAGCTCCGACACCACCTCGCCGTCGGCGGCGCGGGTCGTGACCGAGTACCAGACGTCGGCGGTCACCCCGCCCAGCGCGTTGGTCGGCTTCCCCGCCGTCACGGTGAAGTCGTGCGCGCCGTCGCCGGTGGTGTCGATCCGCACCTCGGGCGTGTTCGTCGCGCCGAGCGTCGCCCAGTCGTGCCAGGTCGCGATGCCGAACGCGAGCTGCGCGCCCTCGCCGGGACCGGTCGACGCGACGCCCGCGTACCGCAGGTCGCCGCCCTTGGCGGTGCGGTTGAGCGCGCAGTCGGTCTTCACCTCGTCGGTGCAGTCGGGCAGCTCCGGGCTCGTGCCGCCCAGCTGGAACACGCTCACCAGCGACCGGTACGCCTCGTCGCCCTCGCCCTGGTCGAGCCCGCGCCCGCGCAGCCGCAGCACGTCGCCGTCCGCCACCGCCTCGACGTCGGCGACCGGCTTGGGCGCGGCGTACACCGGCACCCGCAGCACCCGGCCCGAGGAGCGCACGAGCAGCCGCCCGGACGCCTCGGCGAGGAACTGGCGCGGCAGGCCGCCCTGCGTCTTCGCGAGCGTCGGGTCGGCGGTCTTGCGCAGCTCGTCGGCCTTCACGCGCAGCGTCACCTCCGCCGTCCTCGACCCGCCCGGCGGGACCCGGAGCGTCGGCGGCCACACCTCGAAGCGGGTGCCCGGCACCTCCGTCGCCGCCTGGTAGGACAGGCCGGCGGTGCGCCACGAGGACGACTTGTTGACCACCCGCACGGTCCGGGTCAGCGACGTCGTGCCCGCCGCCCCGACCGGGCCGAACGTGACGCCGACCGCGCCGGGGGAGTCGGCCGACATGACCAGCAGGTCGGTGGCGAGCGCGTCCACGGCGTCCACCCGGCCCGCGCCGACCCGCATCGGGGCCTCGGGCGTGCCCGTGCCGTGGTCGTCGCCGTCGGTCACGTCGCCGCCCGCGGTGTTCACCACGGCGGCCTTCAGCTCCTCCACCGACCAGTCCGGGTGGGCCTGGCGCAGCAGGGCGACGATGCCGGACACGTGCGGCGCGGACATCGACGTGCCGCCCTGGCTCACGCCGCCGTTCCCGGTGCCGCCGGCGGCGGAGAAGATCGTGTCGCCGGGCGCGGCCACGTCGGGCTTCGCGGCGGCCGGCCCGCGCACGCCGCGCGACGAGGACGGGGTCATCGTGTCGGCGATCGGCGGCGTCGCCGTGGGCACGGCCGCGCGCAGGGCGCCGGTCATCCGCACCCGCAGCGCGCCCCCGGCGAGGCTCGGCCGGACCGCCTCGGACGCCTCGGCGGTCAGCTGGAACACCGGGATGGCCGCGTTGCCCGCGATGCCCGCCTTGAACACGTGGCTGGTCGCGGGCAGCACCACGCCCGCCGCGCCCGCCGCCTGCGCGTTGTCCGTGCGCGCGCCCGAGCCGCACCGGCGCGTCGCGTCGTCCTCGTCCCACTCCAGCCACGCGTACCGGCCGGTGAGGTCCTGGGTGATCGGGTCGCAGCCGTCGAGGTTGGCCTGGTCGGTCATCGCCGCCACGGGCAGCTCGCGGTCGAGCGCCGGGTAGCCGGTGTAGGCGACGCTGTACTGGCCGGGCCGCCGCACGCCGTCCGCCTCCACGCCGTCGAGCACGGCGAACGCGTCGCGCGTGTTGGCCACGGCCAGCGCCTCCGGCGTGTTCGCGGGGGAGCCGCCGACGTCGTAGAAGTCGCCGCCGTTGCCCGCCGAGGCGACCACGGCCACGCCGTGCTCGACGACCTTGCGCACGAACAGGCTGTCCGGGTCGTCCGGTGCGCCGTAGTCGGTGCCCACGGACAGGTTGACCACGTCGAGGTGGTCGGTGAAGTCGCCGTCGCCGTTCGGGTCGAGCGACCAGTCCAGGGCCTGCGACACCAGCTCCGTCGCGCCCTCGCAGCCGAACACCTTCAGCGCGTACAGCAGGGCCTTCGGCGCGGTGCCGGGGCCGACGCGCATCGCGTCGAGCCGCTCGTCGGTGAGGGCGGTGTGGTCGCCGGTGAACGTGGTGCCGTCGGCGTTCTCGCCCAGGCCCGCGGCCGTGCCCGCGACGTGCGTGCCGTGGCCCTGGCAGTCCATCGGGTTGCCGTCGGGCGTCGGCGAGGCCGTCGCCGGGGAGTTGGCGTCGTAGGCGTCGCCGGCGAAGTCGTGGCCGCCGACGACCTTCGCGGTCGGCGTCCACGGGCCGGTGCGGTCGACGGCGTCGTGCGCCTCGACCGTGCCGGGGCCGCCGAAGTCGGCGTGCGTGTAGTCGATGCCGGTGTCGACGACGCCGACCCGCACGCCGTCGCCGAGCAGGCCCGTGTCGTGCCACGACCGCACGGCCCTGGTCAGCCGCACCGCGCCGGAGTTGTGCACCACCTTCGGCACGGTCAGCCGCACCGACCTCACCTCGGGCAGCGAGAGCGCGCCGCGCAGGGTCGCCGCGTCGGCGGTGACGACGACGCCGGTCACCGCGTTGCGCGTGGTGGCGACCTCGCGGGTGCCCGCGTCCCGGTCGCGCAGCGCGTCCACGACCCGCTCGACCTGGTCGTCGGTGGCCGCGCGGGCGGCGCGGGCGGCGGCGGCCGGGTCGCCGAGGCCGCGTTCCCGCCGCTCCCCGTACGCCTCCGCGGCCGGGGTGGCGGTCAGCTCGACGAACGCGGTGACCGCGCCGGTGGCCCGCGCCAGCCCCTCGCCGACCACGCCGGTCGCGCCGACCGCCGGTTCCGCCGGGGCGGTGTGGGTACCCGCCGGGCGCGCGACCGGTGGCAGGGGCCGCGCCGCCCGGTCCTCCCGGGCGGAGGCTGGCGCGACGACGAGGGAGGCGAGCAGGGCGACGGCGGCGGATGCCCACACCGCGCGGTGGTGGTTCATCGGGACCTTTCGTGGGCCGGAGTCATCGGACCAATTGGGACTGGGGCTCTGGACAGCGGGGGAGTGGGGCGCTATACACCCGATGTATCGACCGGTTGTCGAGAGGACCTGCCGTGCAGCTGTTGCGTCTGGGACCACCGGGGCGGGAACGCCCCGCCGTCCGCGCCGATGACGGCGTCACGTACGACCTGACCCCGGTGACGGCGGACCTCACGGGCGAATTCCTAGCCGACGACGGCGTCGCGCGGGCCCGCGCCGCGCTGGCGGCGGGCGAGCTCCAACCGATCGTGGTCGAGGGCGTCCGGGTCGGGCCCCCGGTGGCGGGCGTCGGCAAGATCGTCTGCATCGGCCTGAACTACCGCGACCACGCCGAGGAGACCGGCGCCGCGATCCCGGCCGAGCCCGTCGTGTTCCTCAAGACCCCCGACACGATCGTGGGACCGCACGACGAGGTGCTCGTGCCGCGCCGCTCGACCAAGACCGACTGGGAGGTCGAGCTGGGCGTCGTCATCGGCCGCACCGCCCGGTACCTGGAGAGCGCGGAGGAGGCGCTGGCCTGCGTCGCCGGGTACACCGTGTCGCACGACGTGTCCGAGCGCGAGTTCCAGATCGAGCGCGGCGGGCAGTGGGACAAGGGCAAGAACTGCGAGACGTTCAACCCGCTCGGGCCCTTCCTCACCCCCGCCGACGAGGTCCCCGACCCGCAGGCGCTGGGCATGCGGCTGTGGGTCAACGGCACCGCCAGGCAGGACTCCTCCACCGGGAACATGATCTTCCCGGTGGCCGAGCTGGTCCGCTACCTGAGCTGGTTCCTCGTCCTCCGACCGGGTGACCTGGTGAACACCGGCACGCCCGCCGGCGTCGCCCTCGGGCAGCCCGACCCGAAGCCGTACCTGCGCGCCGGCGACGTGGTCGAGCTGGAGATCGACGGCCTGGGCCGGCAGCGGCAAGTCCTCGGGCAGGCGTGATGGCCGAGTTCGAGGGGCTGGTGGCGGTCGTGACGGGCGGCGCGTCGGGCATCGGGCTGGCCACCGCGCGGCTGCTCGCCTCGCGCGGGGCGACGGCGGTCGCGTTCGACGTGCGGCCGGAGGTGGACCCGCCGGTGCTCGGCGTGCGCTGCGACGTCACCGACGACGCGTCCGTCCGGGCGGCCGTCGACGAGGTGGTCGAGCGGTTCGGCCGGCTCGACGTGCTGGTCAACAACGCCGGGATCGGCGCGCAGGGCGACGTGGCCGCCAACGGCGACGACGAGTGGCTGCGGGTGCTGGACGTCAACGTGCTGGGCATCGCCCGGGTGACCCGCGCCGCGCTGCCGCACCTGCGGCGCTCGCCGGCCGCGGCGGTCGTGAACACCGGGTCGATCGCGGCGTGGGCGGGGCTGCCGCAGCGGGCGGTGTACTCGGCCAGCAAGGGCGCGGTGCACGCGCTGACCCTGGCGATGGCCGCCGACCACGTGCGGGAGGGCGTCCGGGTCAACGCGGTCGCCCCCGGCACCGCGGACACGCCGTGGGTCGGGCGGCTGCTCGACGCCGCGCCCGACCCGGCCGCCGAGCGGGCCGCGCTGGAGGCCAGGCAGCCGCACGGCAGGCTGGTCAGCGCGGACGAGGTCGCGGGCGCCGTCGCCTACCTGGCCGGGCCGCTGTCCGGGTCCACCACCGGCACCGTGCTCGCGGTGGACGGCGGGATGCACGGCCTGCGCCTGCGCCCGCCCGGCTCGTGATCCCGCTGACGCGGCTCGGGTTCGGCACCGGACCCCTCGGCAACCTCTACGCCGAGGTGACCGACGAGGACGCGTTCGCCGCGCTGGAGGCCGCCTGGGACGCCGGGGTCCGCTACTTCGACACCGCGCCGCACTACGGGCTCGGCCTGGCCGAGCGGCGGCTCGGCGAGTTCCTGCGGGGCAGGCCGCGCTCGGCGTTCGCGGTGTCCACCAAGGTCGGCCGGCTGCTGGAGCCGTCGTCGGCGGGCGGGGACGACCTGGCGAACGGGTTCGCGGTGCCCGCCACGTCCCGGCGGGTGTGGGACTTCGGCGCGGACGGCGTGCGGCGGTCGCTGGAGTCCTCGCTGGAGCGGCTGGGCCTGGACCGGGTGGACGTGGTCTACCTGCACGACCCCGACGACCACTGGGAGCGGGCCGTCTCGTCGGCGGTGCCCGAGCTGCTGTCCTGGCGGGAGCAGGGCGTGGTGGACGCGGTCGGCGTGGGCATGAACCAGTGGGAGCTGCCGGCCCGGTTCGTGCGCGCCGCCGACCTGGACGTCGTGCTGCTCGCCGGGCGGTACACGCTGCTGGAACGGCCCGGCGAGCCGCTGCTGGACCTGTGCGCCGAGCGCGGGGTGTCGGTGGTGGCGGCGGGGGTGTTCAACTCCGGGCTGCTCGTCGGCGGCGGCACCTACGAGTACCGGCCCGCGCCGCCGGCGCTCGTGGCGCGGGCGCGGCGGATCGCGGAGGTGTGCGCGCGGCACGGCGTGACCCCGGCGCAGGCCGCCGTGCGGTTCCCGCTGCGGCACCCGGCGGTGGCGTCCGTGCTGGTGGGCGTGCGGACGGCGGAGGAGGCGCGGGCGAACGCGGCGGCGCTGTCGGCGGAGGTGCCCGACGCGCTGTGGGAGGAGCTGCGGGAGGTGGCGTGACGGGGCCGCCCGCTCGTCCCCCTGCTCGTCGTGGCCCTGGCGGTCGCGCCCGCGGCGTCGGCCGCGACCGTGCCGGCCCTCGACCCCGCCGCCCTGCGCGAGTCCCTGCGCGGGCTGCCGGACGCGGAGGTGAGCGGCGCGCTCGTCCGCGTCACCGGCTCCGCCGGTCGGTGGGTCGGCAGCGGCGGCACGTCCCGGGTCGGCACGCGCGCGCCGGTCCACCCCGACGGCCGGTTCCGTTGACCGTGCCCGCGGTGGTGCGCGACGAGCCCGGACCGGTGCACGCCCTGGGCATCTCCCGGCCGCCGGCGCCGGGGCTGACCGTGTGGGGCGAGTCCGGCGACCGGCCCGGGTCAGGTCGGCCCGGGTCAGGCCGGCTCAGGTCAGGTCGGACAGCCACTGCTCGACGCCCGCCACGTGCACCGTGCACCAGGACCGGGCCAGTTCGGGCTGGTGGGCGGCCAGCGCGTCGACGATCGCCCGGTGCTCCGCGACGGTCCGCTCCACGGCCCCGCCCTGCGCGATGCCGCGCCAGATGCGCACGCGCACGGTGGGGCCGGCGAGCGTGTCGAGCAGCTGGGCCAGGTAGGCGTTGCCCGAGGCGTGGGCGATGGCGCGGTGGAACGCCAGGTCGTGCTCGACCAGCTCCTCGACCGAGCGGGCCGTCTCGGCGGCGTCGCACAGGGCGCGCAGCGCGGCGACCTCCTCGGGCCCGACGCGCTGGGCCGCCATCGCCGCGGCGGCGGGTTCGAGGATGCGCCGGACCTGGAGCACCTCCAGCACGGAGTCCTCGCCGCGGTGCAGGTCGAGCACGAACGACAGCGCGCCGAGCAGGTCGTCGGCCCGCAGGCTCGACACGTAGGTGCCGTCGCCCTGCCGCACGTCCAGCACCCTGACCAGCGACAACGCCTTGACCGCCTCGCGCAGGGAGTTCCGCGACAGGCCGAGCCGCTCGGCCAGGTCGGCCTCGCGCGGGAGTCGGTCGCCCGGCTTCAGCTCGCCGGAGACGATCATCTCCTTGACGCGCAGGATCGCGTCGTCGGTCACGGCCACGGCGTTCCTCGACTCGTCCGGTGAGACCTCGGATGTCTGGCGCCCAGTATGGAGGCACCGTTCCCGGCCCCGCCCACGACCCGCCGTCCCGGTCTTGACCGGTCCGGCCGCCGATCATTAACCGATCATCACTCTATTCGGTTATCTTATAACCACACGTGACGGCGTCCGTCGCTTGCGGTCATAATGGTCTGGACCATTTGAGGAGGGACCTTGGACACGGTTGTCGCAGCTCCGCGAGCACTGCTCGGTCGCACCATCACCGGTCCCGCCAGCGTGCGCGTGAGGGCGGGTCGGATCGTCGAGGTCGTCCAGGGCGCTCCGCCCGAGGGCGCCGAGGTGCTGACCGACGGCCTGCTCACCCCGGGCCTGGTGGACGTGCAGGTGAACGGGGCGGTCGGCGTCGACTTCGCCGAGGTCGATCCCGTCGGGATGGCCGCGGTCGCGAGAGCGCTCCCGCAGACCGGCGTGACGCGTTTCCTGCCGACCCTGATCACCGCGCCGGTGCCGGTGGCGATCCGGCAGGCCCGCGCCGTGCTGGCCGCCGCCGCGACCCTGCCGGAGCAGGCCGGCGCCAAGCCGCTCGGCGTGCACCTGGAGGGGCCGTTCCTGTCGCCGAAGCGCGCGGGCGTGCACGACCCGGCGCTGATGGTGGAGCCGGGCCCGGCGGTGATCGACCAGCTGCTGGCCGACGAGGTGCTGCGCCGCGCCCTGCGCATGGTCACCCTCGCCCCCGAGCAGCCCGGCGGGATGGAGGCGGTGCGCCGCCTCGCCGAGGCGGGCGTGCTGGTGGCGGTCGGCCACAGCGACGCCACCGGTGAGCAGACCAGGGAGGCCGCCGAGGCGGGCGCCCGCATGGTGACGCACCTGTTCAACGCCCAGCGCCCGCTGGGCCACCGCGAACCGGGCGTGCCCGGCGTCGCCCTGGTGGACGACCGCTTCACGCTGGGGCTGATCGCCGACCTGGCGCACGTGGGCCCGGACGTCTGCCGCCTGGTGTTCAACGCCGCGGGCCACCGCGTGGCCCTGGTGACCGACGCCGTGGCCGCCGCCGGCATGCCCCCGGGCCGCTACCAGCTGGGCGGCGCGGACGTGCTGCTCACCGAGGACGGCGTGCCCAGGTCCCCGGAGGGCACGATCGCCGGCAGCGCCCTCACCCTGGACCGGGCGGTGCGCAACATCGTGTCGGTCGGCGTGGCCGAGGCGGACGCCCTGGCGGCGGCGACGATCACCCCGGCGGACGCCATCGGCGAACCCACGCTCGGCCGCCTGGAGGCGGGCGCGGTGGCCGATCTCGTCTGGTGGGACGACGACCTCCGCCCCCGCAAGGTCTGGGTGGACGGCGAGGTGGTCTTCGACAGCACCGCCGCCCTGGACCAGGCCGCGGTCGGCCTGGCCGCCGCCGGCCAGTAATCCACCGCACGACCCCGAAAGGCCCGAGGGCTCCGCCCCCGGGCCTTTCGCACACCCACCCCCGAACGCAGACCCAAGCGTCCCGAACGCAGAACTCACGGGTCCCGAACGCAGGACTCTCGGGTCGCGAGCGTTGGACTCTCGGGCCCTGAGCGTTGGACTCTCGGGTCGCGAACGCATGACTCGCGAGAGTCCAACGCTCAGGACCGGCGAGTCCAACGCTCAGGACGGGTGAGTCCTGCGTTCGCGACTCGCGAGTCATGCGTTCGCGACTCGCGAGTCATGCGTTCGGGGCGGGTGGGTCAGCGGGTGCGGGTGACCTTGTTCAGGCCGCGCGGGCTGTCGGGGTCGCCGCCGCGGGCCAGGGAGAGGCCGTGGGCGATGCGCTGGACCGGGAGGATCTCCAGGATCGGCGCCACCTCCTCGGCCGTCTCCGCCACGGGCACGCGCAGCGCCGCCGACACGCGGTCCGCGCCCGAGCCGATCGCCACCACGTCGGCGCCCCGCCCGTGCACCACGTCCAGCACGTCGTGCAGCGCGTCGCCGCCCCGCCCGCGGCTGGTGACGGCCAGCACGGCCGTCTCGCCGTCGACCGCCGCCACCGGCCCGTGCAGCAGGTCCGCCCCGCTGTACGCGCGCGCCGCGAGGTAGGAGGTCTCGGCCAGCTTCAGCGCCGACTCCAGCGCCGTGGGCAGCGAGTAGCCGCGCCCCGTCGTGAGCACGCGGTCCACGAAGCGGTAGCGCCGGACGGCCTCGGCCACCGCGTCCGCCGACATCTCCAGGGTCGCCGCGGCCTGCTCGCCGATCGACGCCACGGCCGCGCCGTCACCACCGCGGACCGCGTCGACCAGCAGGTACAGCGCGAGCAGCGTCGCCGAGTACGTCTTGGTCGCCGCCACCGCCCGCTCCACGCCCGCGCCGACGTCCACGGACAGCTCGGCCGCCCCGTTCAGCGGCGAGTCGGCGGTGTTGGTGACGGCCACGGTGAGCGCGCCGCGGGCCCGCGCGGCCTCGGTGACCTCCAGCAGGTCGGGCGACCCGCCGGACTGCGACACCGACACCACGAGCACGTCGCGCAGGTCCGGCCGCGCCCCGTACAGGGTGGTCGTGGAGGGCGACACCAGCCCGGCCGGCAGCTGGAGCAGCACCTCGGTCAGGTACTTCGCGTACAGCGCCGCGTGGTCGGACGAGCCGCGCGCCGCGAACAGCACGAACCGCGGCCCCCGGTCGCGGATGACCTCGGCGACCGAGGCGAACTCGGCCCGCCGCGCGACGAGGTCGGTGAAGATCGCGGGCTGCTGGCCGATCTCGGCCGCCATGTGCCTGCCGGGCTGGTCGGTCATCGGTCTCCCCTGCTCAGGTGCCGGCGGCGATGCGCTCGGCCGCGGCCCGCAGGCACACCCGGGAACCGCCGTGGGTGTCGACGCGGACGGCCGCGCCCAGGTCCGGCCCCGGCACGCCCGTCTCCACGTGGACAAGGTCTAGACCAATCTTAACCAGCGAGGACACCAGTTCGCGAGCCCACGCGTGGCGGTGTGCCTCACGCGTCACCACCACGACGGTGCGACCGGACGCCGCCGCCGCGACCTCGTCGGCGGAGGAGGAGGCCGGCAGCACGGTCGTTCCCGGCACCAGCTCCACCAGGTACGGCCCGAGGCCCCACGGCACGTCGCCCACCGCGATGGACGCCTCCACGGCCAGGTCCAGCACCACCGGCGGACCGGACACCGCCAGCGGCCCCCGCACCTCCAGCGCCGCCCGCGCCGCCCGCAGCCCCAGCGACGGGTCGTGCCCGTCCACCGCGGACGGCGGGGTGCCGAGCACCGCCGTCCGCCGCGCCGCCTCCTCCAGCCGCTCCAGCGGCAGCACGCCCGACTCGACGGCCGCCACGATGCTGTCGACGAGCCACTGGAGCCCGTCGTCGTCGAGCGGCTCGCCGCCCAGGCACAGCGCGTCCACGCCGGCGACCAGCGCCCGCACGGACCCCTGCGCCAGGTCGCCGCCGACGGCCTTCATGTCCAGCCCGTCGGTGATGACCGCGCCGGTGAAGCCCAGGTCCTCCCGCAGCACGCGCAGCGCGCGCGGGTTGAGCGTCGCGGGCTCCGGCCCCCACTCCGGCACGACCAGGTGCCCGGTCATGATCGACCGCACGCCCGCCCGCACGGCCGCCGTGAACGGCACGAACTCCACCGCCGCCAGCTCCGCCGCCGTGCGCGGCAGCACGGGCAGCGCCTCGTGCGAGTCCACCGTGGACGCGCCGTGGCCGGGGAAGTGCTTCGCGCACGCCGCCACGCCCACCGCCTGCATCCCCTCGACGAACGCCGCCACGTGCTCGCCGACCGCCACCGGGTCCGAGCCGAACGACCGCACGCCGATCACCGGGTCGTCCAGGGTCAGCACCAGGTCCGCCGACGGCGCGAGGTTCAGGCTCACCCCGCACGCCGCCAGCCGCGACCCGACGGACGCCGCCACCTCCCGGGTGAGCCGCAGGTCGCCGGCCGCGCCGAGGGCGTGGTTGCCCGGCACCTCGGAGCCCCGCCCGTAGTCGAGCCGGGTGACGTCCCCGCCCTCCTCGTCGATGCCGACGACGACGTCCGCACGCGCACCCCTCAGCTGCGCGTTGAGCGCCGTGACCTGCGCGTCCGTCTCCTCGGAGGTGCCGGCGACGACGTTGCGCCCGAACAGCACCACGCCGCCGAGCCCGTCCGCCACCCGCTTCAACAGCCAGTCCGGGGCCGTGGTCCCGTGGAACCCCGGCAGCAGGACGGCCGACGCGAGCCGGTGCAACGACATGCGGTCCCTACCCCTTCACCGCACCGGCGGTGACACCGGTGACCATCTTGCGCTGCACGATCAGGAAGAACACCAGCACCGGCAGCGTGAACAGGGCCGACGCCGCCATCGCGCCGCCCCAGTCGGTGCCGAAGTTGGTCTGGAACCCCGACAGCCACACCGGCAGGGTCTCCTTCGACTGGTCCTTGACCAGCGACAGCGCGAACAGGAACTCGTTCCACGCCGTGACGAAGGCGAACACCGAGGTGGCGACCAGGCCGGGGCCCAGCAGCGGCAGCGTGACGCGGCGGAACGCGCCCCACCGGCCGCAGCCGTCGACCATCGCCGCCTCCTCCAGCTCCAGCGGGATGCCGTTGACGAACCCGCGCAGCGTCCACGCGCAGAACGGCAGCGTCACCGCGAAGTAGATGAGCGCCAGCGCGGGCAGCCGGTCGAGCAGGTCGAGGTCCCTCATCATCAGGAACATGGGGATGAGCAGCGCCTCGAACGGCGCCATCTGCGCCACCAGCATCATCATCACGAAGCCCTTGCGGCCGCGGAACCGCATCCGGGACAGCGCGACCGCCGCCAGCAGGCCCACGACGAGCGCCGCGGCCACCGCCGACAGCGACACCAGCAGGCTGTTGCCCAGCGAGGTGAGGAACCCGGGCTTGGTCCACGCGGTCACGAAGTTGGTGCTCGTGACCGAGAACGGGATCAGGTCGTAACCGCTGGTCAGCATCTCGCCGCGCGGCTTGAGCGCGGTCGAGACCATCCAGTAGGTCGGGAACGCGAAGAACAGCGCCACGACCAGGGCGGCCGCGTTGGCCGCCACCTTCTTGGCGATCACAGCCCACCCTCCTGGGAACGGACCAGCCGGCGCAGGTACTGGAACGTCAGCAGCGCGAGCAGCGCCACCATCACCACGGACACCGCCGCGGCCACGCCGAAGTGGCTCTGGGAGATGCCCTCCAGGTACTGGTAGACCGCGAGCGTCGTGCTGCCGCCGTCCGGGCCGCCCTTCTTCATGGCCCAGATCTGCGCGAACACCTTGAAGTCCCACAGCAGCGACAGGAACGTCACCATCATCAGCAGCGGGCGCAGCTCGGGCCAGGTCACCGCGCGGAACGTCTGCCACGCGGACGCCCCGTCGATGCCCGCCGCCTCGTACTGGTCCTTGGGGATGCCGACGGCCCCCGCGTACAGCGAGAACGCCAGGAACGGGATCGCCTGCCACACGATCAGCAGCCCGATCACCGCGAGCGTCGACGTGCCGGTGGAGAACCACGAGTACCCGGCGAACGAGTCGAAGCCGACCTTCACCAGGGTCTTGTTGAGGATGCCGTACTGCTGGTCGAAGATCCACTGGTAGACGGTGGTGGCCGCGAGCAGCGGCATCGCCCACGCCAGCAGCATCGCGACCTGGAGCACGATCCGCACCACCGGGCTGACCACCCGCATCAGCAGCGCGATCAGCAGGCCGGCCAGCACGGACGCGGCCACCACGAGCGCGGTGAACACCACCGTGCGCAGCGCGATCATCCAGAACTCGGGGTCGCCGAGGATCTCGGCGTAGTTGTCCAGGCCGGTCCACACGACCTCGCCGCGGGTCAGCTCGCGCAGGTTCAGCTTGCGGAAGCTCGTCACCAGGACGGAGAGGACCGGCCAGCCGATCAGCCAGAGGACGGCCACCAGCGCGGGTGCCAGCAGCAGGTAGGGCAGCGCCCGGTCGAGGGCGCCGCCCCGACGGCGCGGCGCGCCGTCCGGGTGCGCGGCACGCCGCGGTGCCGACGGGGGAACCGTCGGCACCGCGGCGTCGGTCGTGTCAACGGCCGTCATGCGCTCGTCAGCCCGCCAGTGTCTTCGACAGCGACGAGTTGGCGTCCGCGGTGGCCTGGTCCAGCGACTTCGCGCCGGTCAGGTACGCGGTCAGCATGTCCTTCAGCGGGTTCTGGCCCGCCTCGACCGCGGCCCACGCCGGGGTGGTCGGGGTGACCTTGCCGCCGGGGGCGGACTCCGCCAGCGCCTTGCCGACCGGGTTGGTGGCCAGCTTCGCCGTGTCGGTCGAGGTGCCCGGCACCGAACCGCCCTCGGCCAGCATGTCCTGGTACTTCTTGCCGCTGAGCAGCTTCAGGTAGTCCTTGGCCAGGTCGGCGTTCTTGGAGCCGGCCGGGATCGACAGGTTCGAGCCGCCGAGGAACACCGGGGCCGCCTTGCCCGCCGTCTTGGACGGGATCGGGAACGCCGCGGTCTTCTCCTTCAGGTCCGGGTTGGCCTTGACGGCGCCCGCCAGCTCCCACGGCAGGCCGATCATCATGCCGACCTTGCCGGTGCCGAAGACCTCCATCTGCTGCGGGGTGGCCTCGTCGGCGTCCTTCGGGGCCTTGGTGCCCGAGGCGTCGACCAGCTTCTTGTAGAACTCCAGGCCGGCCTTGGCCTGCGGGGTGTCGAGCGAGCCCGCCCAGCCGGAGCCCTGCGGCTTCGCCACGTCGCCGCCCTCGTCCCAGATGAACGACAGCAGCACGTACCAGGACTGGCCCGGCAGGTAGACCGACTGGAACTCCGGGTCGGCCGCGTTGGCCGCCTTCAGCTTCTCGGCCGCGGCGACCCACTCGTCGCGCGAGGTGGGCGGGGTGGCGATGCCGGCGGCCTCGAACAGGTCGGTCCGGTAGATGACCGTGCGGTTCGCCGCGTAGAACGGCAGGCCGTACTGCTTGCCGTCCCAGGTCAGCGAGTCCTTGAGGCCGGCGAGCCACTGGTCGCCGTTGAGGCCCGCGACGTCGCCGGAGAGGTCGGTGAGGGTGTCCTCAGCCGCGAACTTCGCCGTCTGGGTGTTGCCCAGCTCGATGACGTCCGGCGGGTTGTTGCTGGTCAGAGCCGTGGTCAGCTTCTCCTGGATGCCGCCCCACTTCTGCACCTCGTACTTGACGGTGACGCCGGGGTGCGAGTCCTGGAACTCCTTGTTCAGCGCGTCGGTCAGGGTGGTCGGCGCGGAGCCGTCCATCAACCAGACCGTCAGCGTCTTCGGTTCACCGGAGTCGCTGCCGCTGTCGGAGCTCGTGCCACACCCGGCCACGGCCACCGACAGTGCGGCGGCACCTACGGCGAGTCCTCTCCAGCCCTTCACGTGTGCGCCCTTTCCCAATGCCCGGTCCCAACGACCGAAGCGCCCAAAGTGGTGTAGACCAATGCGGCCTAGAGTGTGCCCCGCCACAGGCGGTGTCAAGGCTGTTGCTGGACCGTTGCAAAGTCATCGGACCATTTTCCCGGGGGGCTTGTCGGGGGTTCGGGACCACGGCGCGGCGCGGACAGGGCATCCTGTGTCCGGGAGCGCTAGCAAGGTCGAGGAGGAAGGCATGCTCGAAACGAGCCCTGCATCCGGCGTGGACACCAGGTCCCGCGCGCAGCGCGAGCCGAAGTACTGGGGCCTCAAGCGGCACCTGCTCGACCTCCTGCGCGCGTTGCCGCCCGGGTCGCCGATCCCGACCGAGAGGTCGTTGGCCGCGGAGTTCGACGTCTCGCGCACGACGGTCCGGCAAGCGCTTGCCGAACTGACCGTCGAGGGGCGGTTGCTGCGCGTGCAGGGCAAGGGCACGTTCGCGGCGGAACCGAAGGTGGCCCAGCGCCTCCAGCTGTCCTCGTACACAGAGGACATGAAGGCGCAGGGCAGGCAGCCGTCGTCGCGGCTGATCGAGGCGTCCGAGATGGCCGCGGAGGCCGAGCTGGCCCGCCTGCTGGGGGTCCGGGCCGGCGCCAAGGTGCTGCGCCTGCACCGCCTGCGGCTGGCCGACGGCGAGCCGATGGCGATCGAGACGACCCACCTGGCGCTGGGCCGGTTCCGCGGCCTGCGCCGCTACCTGGCCCCGGGCGCGTCGCTGTACCAGGTGCTGCGCGAGCGGTTCGGCGTCGAGATGGGCCACGCGGAGGAGACGATCGAGACGGCGCTGGCCTCGCCGGAGGAGGCCGAGCTGCTCGGCGCGGACATCGGCCTGCCGATGCTGCTGCTGTCGCGGCACTCGTTCGACACCGAGGGCAACCCCGTCGAGTGGGTGCGCTCGGTCTACCGGGGCGACCGGTACAAGTTCGTCGCCACCCTGAACCGGCCCGCCGACTAGGCGGCCCCGACCGACCCGACCGACCCGACCCGCCGCCCCCGCCGCGCCGGTCCGCCACCACACTGTGCCGGTGGCGCAGACGGTGGTGTGGGGCACGGGGCGGGCCAGGGCGGTGCTGGCCACGACGATCCTCGGCTCGGGCATGGCGATGCTCGACAGCACGATCGTCAACGTCGCCCTGCCGCGGATCGGCGCGGAGCTGGGCGCGTCCGTCGCGGGCCTCCAGTGGGTGCTCGACGGCTACCTGCTGGCGCTGGCCGCGCTGGTCCTGGTCGCCGGGTCGCTGGGCGACCACTACGGCCGCCGCCGCGTGTTCACCGCCGGCGTGCTGTGGTTCGGCGTCGCGTCCCTGCTCTGCGGGCTGGCCCCGACCACGGAGCTGCTGGTGCTCGCCCGCGTCCTGCAGGGCGTCGGCGGCGCGCTGCTCACGCCGGGCTCGCTCGCGATCCTCCAGTCGGTGTTCGCCCGCGGCGACCGGGCGAAGGCGATCGGCGCGTGGTCGGGCCTGTCCGGCGTGGCCACCGCGGTCGGGCCGCTGGTCGGCGGCCTGCTGGTGCAGGCGTGGTCGTGGCGGCTGGCGTTCCTGGTCAACCTGCCGGTGGCCGTGGTCTGCGTGTGGCTCGCCCGCCGCCACGTTCCCGAGTCGCGCGACGAGCAGGTGTCGGGTCATCCGACCATTGGCGGGTCGGTCATCGGAGCACTGGGGCTGACCGGCATCACCGCCGCGCTGGTGGAGGCACCGGTGCGCGGACCCGACGCGCTGGTCCTCTCCGCCGCCGTCCTCGGGGTCGCGGGCCTGGTGGCGTTCGTCGTCCTGCAACGCCGCGGGCGCGACCCGCTCGTCCCGCCGCAATTGTTCAGCGATCGAACGTTCGTCCTGGCCAACGCCCTGACGTTCCTGGTCTACGCGGCCCTGGGCGGGGTGATGGTGCTGATGGTGCTCCAGCTCCAGGTGTCGCTGCACTACCCGCCGACGGCCGCCGGGCTGGCGAGCCTGCCCATCACGCTGATCATGCTGGCGCTGTCCGCGCGCTCCGGGAACCTGGCCCAGCGCATCGGCCCGAAGGCGCAACTCATCGGAGGACCGCTCGTCATCGGCGTCGGGATGCTCATGCTGCGGTGGGCGGAGCCGGGTGCGTCGTACTGGACGGGCGTGCTGCCCGGCGTCGTGGTGTTCGGGCTGGGGCTGGCCGCCGTGGTGGCCCCGGTGACGGCGACCGTGCTGGCCGCCGCCCCGGACCGCTACGCGGGTGTCGCCTCCGGCGTGAACAACGCGGTCGCCCGCACCGGCAGCCTGGTCGCGGTCGCCGTGCTGCCCGCCGTGGCGGGCCTGAGCGGCGCCGGCTACACCGACCCGGCCGTCCTCACCGGGGGCTGGCGGACCGCGCTGCTGGTGTGCGCGGCGGCGTCGGCAGTCGGCGGCCTGCTGGCGATCGGCACCGACAACGGCGTGTTCGCCGCCGCCGCCCGGGAGGACCCGGCGCCGGGGCCGGGGGACTGCCACAGCTGCGGCGTCGACTCGCCCCCGACGCACCTGCGCGCCCGCTCGGGCCCCGGCCGGCCCGGCTAGCCGAGGAGCAGCTCGGCGAACACCTCGGGGTCGACGTTCCCGCCGGACAGCACCACCGCGGTCGGCCCGGCGTACCGCTCCCGCAGGGCTGCCGCGAACGCCACCGCGCCGCTGGGCTCCACGACCAGCCTGGCCTCCCGCGCGAGCCGCCGCACGGCCGCCCGGATCTCGTCCTCCGACACGGTGACCAGGTCGTCCACGTAGGCGCGCAGGTGGGCGAAGGTCAGCTCCGACGGTTCGGCGCGCAGCCCGTCGGCGATGGTCCGCGCCCGGTCGGCGGGGCTCCACCGCACCAGCGACCCGGCCCGCAGCGAGGCGGCGGCGTCGCCGGCCAGCTCCGGTTCGACGCCGACGACCCGCGTGCGCGGCGAGAGCGCCTTCACCGCGGTGGCCACGCCGGAGAGCAGCCCGCCGCCGCTGACCGGCACCAGCACGGTGGCCACGTCGGGCAGGTCGGCCACCACCTCCAGCCCGACGGTGCCCTGGCCGGCGATGACGTCGGGGTGGTCGAACGGCGGCACGAGCGTCGCCCCGAGCTCGGCGACCAGCTCGGCGGCCCGCGACTCGCGCTCGGCCATCGGCACCCGCACCACCCGCGCGCCGTGCGCGAGGGTCGCCTCCACCTTCACCCGCGGCGTCGTGTCGGGCACGACGATCGTCGCGGGCACCCCGAACCGCTTCGCCGCGTACGCCACGGCCTGCGCGTGGTTGCCGCTGGAGTAGGCGACGACGCCGCGCGCCCGCACGTCCTCGGGCAGCCGGGCCAGGGCGTGGTACGCGCCGCGGATCTTGAACGCGCCGACCGGCTGGAGGCTCTCCGGCTTGAGCCACAGCCCGCCGCCGTCCCCGCCGACCCCACCGCCGCCGGCCTCACCGCCGTCGCCGGCGGCGAACCGCAGCAGCGGCGTGCGCACGACGGCCGGGGCGATCAGCCCGGCGGCGGAGCGGATGTCCGAGATCGTCACGAGTGCCATGCCCCGATCCTCGCTCGGAATCGATCCAGTGGACCGACCCCGACCCCGGTGCGACCCCGCCGGCGGTTCCCGCGTCCCGGTTCGATACCGCGTCGAACGCGGAAACTCCTTCGGCATCACCCGCTCAGCCCAGCAGCTTTCACACGTCCGAGGCGGATATCGCCGAATCACTTACATCTGGCAAAACCGCCCGAATCGGTGATCGAATAACTACCTTGAGTGAGAGTTAACTGTCAAACGCTACACAGCGCAGTTGAATCGACGTGCGCTGTGACACACTTTCGCCTCAGATGGCCCGGACCGTCATAGGTAACAGGGTCATAACGTCGCTCGAACGGGTGAGTACTGGTCGGTAGAGACCGGGGAGGAGGGCCTGATGCGGACGCGCAAGGGCCCGCTCACGGCGTTCGAGAGCACTTCGGAGATCGGCCCATGACCGGGACGAGAAAAGGAGGGGTGGGGCGACCCCTGCCGCCGCCCCACCACCCGTCCCCCTAGAGCCCCCGAGAGCGGTCCCTGCAACCAGGCTCTCGGGCACCCTGCACCCGAAGATGAGGGAGACGCCTAATGAACCGCACGAGTGCGGCCCGCCTTGCCGCGGCTGCCTTGCTCGCCGCCGGCGCAGCTACAGCACTAAGCGTACCGGCGATTGCGGACACCGCCGCCCCCTATGGCGGAAGCTCCTCCGACACGGAGAGCTACCCCGCCGAGTTGCTCCAAGCGGCGCAACGCGACCTCGGCCTGACCGCCGAACAGGTCACCGCCCGTCTGGCGAGTGACTCCCGCTCGGGTGAGCTGGAGTCCTCCGCCAAGGCGGCCGTGGGCGCCGCCTACGCGGGTTCCTGGATCAACGCCGCGACGGGCAAGCTCGTCGTCGCGGTGACCGACCCGGCCAAGGCGGACGCGGCCCGCGCCGCGGGCGCCGACGCCAGGTTCGTCGCCTTCTCGCACCAGCAGCTCACCTCCGCCAAGGCGTCGATCGACGCCCTGGCCGCCCCGAAGTCGGTCACCGGCTGGCGGGTGGACGAGCAGACCAACTCGGTCGTCGTCGAGGTCAACCGGCACCAGCGCGACGCCGCGGCCGACGCGTTCGTCGCGTCCGCGAGGTCGGTCAGCGCGTCGGTGCGCGTGGTCGAGGTCGACGAGTCCCCGACCACGCTCTACGACACCCGCGGTGGCGACGCCTACTACATCGGCTCCGGCCGGTGCTCGGTCGGCTTCGCCGTCTCGGGCGGCTTCGTGACCGCGGGCCACTGCGGCCGCACGGGCGCCGCGACGACCGGCTTCAACCGCGTCTCGCAGGGCACGTTCGCGGGTTCCTCGTTCCCCGGCAACGACTACGCCTGGGTGCGCACGAACTCCAACTGGACGTCCCGCCCGTGGGTCAACCGCTACAACGGCTCCAACGTCACCGTGACCGGCTCCACGTCGGCGGCGGTCGGCGCGGCGATCTGCCGCTCCGGCTCCACCACCGGCTGGCGCTGCGGCACCGTCCAGGCCAAGAACTCGACGGTGAACTACCCGCAGGGCACGGTGTCCGGCCTGACCCGCACGAACGCCTGCGCCGAGCCCGGTGACTCGGGTGGTTCGTGGGTGGCGGGCTCCGGCTACAGCCAGGCCCAGGGCGTGACCTCCGGCGGTTCGGGCAACTGCTCCTCCGGCGGCACGACCTACTTCCAGCCGGTCGGCGAGATCCTCAGCGCCTACGGCCTGAGCCTCACCCGCGGCTAGTCCGCCGCACCGCTCCACGGCGCGCGGCCGTCGTCCCCCCAGTGCCGCGCACCACGTCGGGAACACCCCCCGGGCCCGGACTCCTCCCCGGCCCGGGGGGTGTTCCCCTGTGCGGGGGTGTTCCCGTGCACGGCCGGGTCACGCCCCGGCCGGCGGGGGAGCGCCGGTCAGCCGGCCCCTCAGCCACGCCGCGGCCTCGCGGGGGTCCTCGGCCTCGGTGATCGCGCGCACGACCACCACCCGCTCCGCGCCCGCGGCCAGCACCTCGGGCAGCCGCGCCCGGTCGACGCCGCCGATGGCGAACCACGGCCGCCCCGTCGTGCCGGCGGTGGCCCGCACGAGGTCGAGGCCCGGCGCGGGCCGACCCGGTTTCGTCGGCGTCGGCCAGCACGGCCCCGTGCAGAAGTAGTCCACGCCCGGCTCGACCGCCGCCGCCCGCGCCTGCGCCACGTCGTGCGTGGAGCGGCCGATCACCACGTCCTCGCCCACGACGCGGCGGGCGAGCGGCACCGGCAGGTCGTCCTGGCCCAGGTGCAGCACGTCGGCGTCCACGGCCAGCGCCACGTCCGCCCGGTCGTTGACCGCGAGCAGCGCGCCGTGCCGGGCGCACGCCTCCGCCAGCACCTCCAGCGCCGCGATCTCCTGCCGCGCCTCCAACCCCTTGTCCCGGAGCTGGACGACGTCCACGCCGCCCGCGAGCGCCGCGTCGGCGAACTCCGCGAGGTCGGGCCGGTCGGGGGTGCAGAGGTAGAGCCGCGCGTCGGCGAGCCGCCGCCTGATCCGCGTTCCGTCGAGTCCTGGCACGGGCCGCACGGTAACCGCCGGGCCGCCGCGTGCGCTACGGTGGAGGCGGTCCGCACGGGAGCCCGGAGGACACCGGGCTGAGAGGGAGCGTGGTCCGCTCCGACCGTCGAACCTGATCCGGGTCATGCCGGCGCAGGGAGCGTGAGTGCCTTGGTCCATCGGGTGACCGTCGTCGGCGGCGGTGTCATCGGCCTGTCCTGCGCCTGGTCCGCGGCGCGCGCCGGCTACCGCGTCGACCTGGTCGACCACCCCTCCCCGCACGGCGGTTCGTGGGTGGCGGGCGGGATGCTCGCGCCGATCACCGAGGCGTGGCCGGGCGACGAGGACGTGCTGCGGCTCGGCGTCGAGTCCCTGGCCCTGTGGCCGGGCTTCGCCCGCGACCTGGGCGTCGGGCTGAGCCCCGTCGGCACCCTCCAGGTGGCCGTGGACCGCGCCGACGTCGAGGTCCTGGACCAGCTGTGCGCCTACCTGGCCACGATGGGCCGCGCCTCCACCCGCCTGACCCACCGCGAGCTGCGCGCCCTGGAACCCGGCCTCGGCAACGTCCGCGGTGGACTGTCCGTGCCGGGTGACCTGGCGGTGGACAACCGCGCCCTGCTGCGCGCCCTGCGCGACGCCTGCTCCTCCGCAGGGGTGCGCTTCACCGACACCCGCGGCCCCGCCGACGCGACCGTCATCGCGGCCGGCGCGTGGAGCCGCGACCTGCACCCCGCGCTGCGCGACGTGGTCCGGCCCGTGAAGGGCGAGATCCTGCGCCTGGAAGCACGTCCCGGCGCCCTGCCGCCGCCCCGGCACACCCTCCGCGCCCATGTGTCCGGCCGCCCCGTCTACCTGGTGCCCCGCACCGGCGGGCTGGTGCTCGGCGCCACCCAGTACGAGGCCGGCTTCGACACCGCCGTCACCGTCGGCGGCGTGCGCGACCTGCTGCGCGACGCCGAGGTCGTGTGGCCGGGCATCGCCGAGTACGCGCTGGTCGAGACCGCCGCCGGGTTCCGCGCGGGCAGCCCCGACAACGCGCCCGTCGTCCGCTGGCTCGAACCCGGCGTGCTGGCCGCCACCGGCCACCACCGCAACGGCCTGCTGCTCGCGCCCGCCACGGCGCGGCGCGTGCTCACCCTGCTCCGCGAAGGAGGAAACGCTTGATGGAGGCGAAGGTCAACGGCTCGGTGCGGGAACTCGCCGACGGCGCGACCGTGGCGACCGTGCTGGCGCTGCTCGGCGCGCCCGCCACCGGTGTCGCGGTCGCGGTGGACGGCGAGGTCGTGCCGCGCACCGCGTGGGCGACGACCGCGGTGCCGGCCGGCGCCGCCGTCGAGGTGCTGACCGCCGTGCAGGGAGGGTGACGTGGACGACCCGTTGGTGATCGCCGGCCGCGAGTTCGGCTCCCGCCTGGTGATGGGCACCGGGGGCGCGGCGAACCTGTCGGTCCTGGAACGCGCGCTCGTCGCCTCCGGCACGCAGCTGACCACGGTGGCCATGCGCCGCCTCGACGCGTCCGGCGGCGGCGTGCTGGACCTGCTGACCCGCCTGGGCATCGAGGCCCTGCCCAACACCGCCGGCTGCCGCACCGCCGCCGAGGCCGTGCTGACCGCCCGCCTCGCCCGCGAGGCCCTCGGCACGCACTGGGTGAAGCTGGAGGTCGTCGCCGACGACCAGACCCTCCTGCCCGACCCGGTGGAGCTGCTCGACGCCGCCGAGCGGCTCGTCGACGACGGGTTCGTCGTGCTGCCCTACACCAACGACGACCCGGTGCTGGCGCTGCGCCTGGAGCAGGCGGGCTGCGCCGCCGTCATGCCGCTGGGCTCCCCGATCGGCACCGGCCTGGGCATCCGCAACCCGCACAACCTGGAGCTGATCGTGGCGCGGGCGTCCGTGCCGGTGATCCTGGACGCGGGCGTGGGCACCGCCTCCGACGCCGCCCTGGCCATGGAGCTGGGCTGTTCGGCGGTGCTGCTGGCGACCGCCGTGACCCGCGCGCAGGACCCGGAACTCATGGCCGCCGCCATGCGTTGCGGGGTGGAGGCGGGACGGCTCGCGCGGTTGGCGGGGCGCATCCCGAAGCGGTTCTGGGCGCACGCGTCGAGCCCGGCCGTCGTCTGACCGCCGTGCGCCCGCGACCGGGCAGGTCTCAGCGGTAGGACGATTGCGGGGCACGGCATGATGGATGCCCACCGTGTCCGTCTGCCCGAGGAGGAACGTGCCGTGACGGCCGACCAGGTCGACCCGGTGGAGGACGCCACCGCCCGGCTGTACCTCGCCATCGGCAGGCTCTCCCGGCTGCTGCGCCGCACCGGGTCCCCCGGGCTGGGACCCGGCGCGGTGTCCGCGCTCGCCACGCTGGCCCGCTGCGGCCCCATGCGGCTGGGCGACCTGGCCGCGAAGGAGGGGGTCGCCCCGCCGACCCTGTCCCGCATCGTCGCCGCCCTCGTGGAGGCGGGGTACGTCAAGCGCGACCCCGACCCGCAGGACGGCCGCGCCTGGCTCGCCACCCCCACCCCGGAGGGCGAGACGATGGTGTCCGGCGTCCGCTCCGCGCGGGTCCGCGAGCTCCAGCGCCGGATCGAGGACATGACCCCGGCGCACCGCGCGGCGCTGCTCGACGCCCTGCCCGCGCTGGAGGAACTGGTCGGCGAGGTCGGCTGACCCCGCCCCGGCCCCGCCCCGGCCCGTTCCGCCCCGGCCCGGCCCGAACGCCGCCCCCGCACGACGGTCCGTCGTGCGGGGGCGGCGGGCACTACCGCCCCGCGTCCGGCAGCCGCCACAGCGGCGACACCGGCCCGACCCCGCCGCCCAGCGGGTAGGACGCGGCCACCGACCGCACGACGAAGTCCTTGCCGAACCGCACCGCCTCCGGCACCGACTCGCCCCGCGCCAGCCGCGAGCAGATCGCCGACGCCAGCGTGTCGCCCGACCCGTGCGTGTTCTTCACGTCGTAGCGCGGACCGAGGAACTCGTGGAACTCCGACCCGTCGTAGAGCACGTCCAGGCACTCCGGGTCGTCCCACAGGTGACCGCCCTTGACCAGCACCCACGCCGGCCCCAGCGCGTGCAGCGCCTCCGCGGCCTTGCGCTGGTCGGCCCGGCTGCGCACCTCGACACCGGTGATCAGCCGCACCTCGTCCAGGTTCGGCGTGACCAGCGTGGCCCTCGGGAACAGCAGGGTCCGCAGCGCCTCCAGCGCGTCGTCGGCCAGCAGCTGGTGGCCGTGCATCGACGCGGCCACCGGGTCCACCACGAACGGCCCGACGTCCACCCGGTCCAGCGCGCCCGCGACGGCCTCGATGATCGCCGCCGACGCCAGCATCCCCGTCTTCGCCGCGCCCACCCCGATGTCGGTGGCCACCGCCTCGATCTGCGCGGCCACCACCTCCGGCGGGATCTCGGTGAACCCGGTGACGCCCAGCGAGTTCTGCACGGTCACCGCCGTGACCGCCGTCATGCCGTGCACGCCGCACGCGAACAGCGTCCGCAGGTCGGCCTGGAGGCCCGCACCACCGCCGGAGTCGGACCCGGCGATGGTGAGGACCCTGGGGGGCGTCTCCGCCATCAGTCGACCTCCATCAGTCGACCACCGGCAGGTACACCTTGTTGCCGTGGTCGGAGAACTCGTGCGACTTCTCGTCCATGCCCGCCTCGATCGCCTCCACAGTGGACAGCCCGCGCTCCTCGGCGTACCGCCGCACGTCCTGGGTGATCTTCATCGAGCAGAACTTCGGCCCGCACATCGAGCAGAAGTGCGCCGTCTTCGCCGGCGCGGCGGGCAGCGTCTCGTCGTGGTACGACCGCGCCGTGTCCGGGTCCAGCGACAGGTTGAACTGGTCCTCCCAGCGGAACTCGAACCGCGCCTTCGACAGCGCGTCGTCCCAGTCCTGCACCCCCGGGTGCCCCTTGGCGAGGTCGGCCGAGTGCGCCGCGATCTTGTACGTGATCACGCCCGTCTTCACGTCGTCCCGGTTCGGCAGGCCCAGGTGCTCCTTCGGGGTCACGTAGCACAGCATGGCCGTGCCCAACCAGCCGATCTGCGCCGCCCCGATCGCCGACGTGATGTGGTCGTAGGCGGGCGCGATGTCCGTGGCCAGCGGCCCCAGGGTGTAGAACGGCGCCTCGCCGCACCACTCCTCCTCCAACCGCACGTTCTCCGCGATCTTGTGCATCGGCACGTGACCCGGGCCCTCGATCATCACCTGCACGTCGTGGGCGCGCGCGACGTGCGTCAGCTCGCCCAGCGTCCGCAGCTCCGCGAACTGGGCCTCGTCGTTGGCGTCCGCGATCGACCCCGGCCGCAGGCCGTCACCCAGCGAGAACGTCACGTCGTAGGCGCGCAGGATCTCGCACAGCTCCTCGAAGTGCGTGTAGAGGAAGCTCTCCCGGTGGTGCGCCAGGCACCACGCCGCCATGATCGACCCGCCGCGCGACACGATGCCCGTCACCCGCTTCGCGGTCAGCGGCACGTACCGCAGCAGCACGCCCGCGTGCACCGTCATGTAGTCCACGCCCTGCTCGGCCTGCTCCACGACGGTGTCCCGGTACACCTCCCACGACAGCTTCGCCGGGTCGCCGTCCACCTTCTCCAGCGCCTGGTAGATCGGCACCGTGCCGATCGGCACCGGCGAGTTGCGCACGATCCACTCGCGCGTCTCGTGGATGCGCTTGCCCGTCGACAGGTCCATGATCGTGTCGGCACCCCACCGCGACGCCCACACCATCTTCTCCACCTCCTCCTCGATCGAGGAGGACACCGCCGAGTTCCCGATGTTCGCGTTGACCTTCACCAGGAACTTCTTCCCGATGATCATCGGCTCGGCCTCGGGGTGGTTCCGGTTGAGCGGGATCACCGCCCGCCCGATCGCCACCTCGTCCCGCACGAACTCCGGGCTCATCCGCTCCCGCGCGGCCACGAACCGCATCTCGGGCGTGATGACCCCCGCCTTCGCGTACGCCAACTGCGTCACCGCGCCGTTCAGCGGCCCGCGGGCCGCCACCCACCCCTCGCGCAACCTCGGCAGTCCACTGTGGACGTCGATGGTCGCGTTCGCGTCGGTGTACGGCCCGGAAGTGTCGTAGAGGTCCACGTGCTCGCCGTTGGTCAGCTCCACCCGGCGGAAGGGCACCCGCACGTCCTCGTCCACCTGGACGTGGACCTTGTGCGAGCCGGAGATCGGCCCCGTGGTGACGCTGGGCTCCACCGAACGGTCGTCGAGTGCCGTCACGACATTTCCTCCCTACGCCGGCATTACCCGGTCAGGTTCCGGCGGTCGGCGGCACCGGGGTCGCGAACACCCCAGCCGCCCTCTCAGCCCGCTGTGGCGCGAGCTCCCGCGTGTGTTGAGTTGTCCCGGCGACCATAGCCACGCCCGCGTGCCGGTGCCAAGGTGCGGATGCCAAGGAGCACCGTTTGCGCGTACCTTTCACCGCGTGGCTGATCACCAGCCGTTCCCGCCCGGCGCGCGGCGCGTGGCCCGCCCCGCCGCCGTCTCGCCGTGCCCGTCGTGCGGCGACCTCGCGGGTCGCGGCTACCCCGCCTGCCGCTTCTGCGCCGAACTCGTCGACCAGTACTGGCTGCACGACTGGCAGGAGCTGCTCGCCGCCGAGCAGCTCGCCGAGGGCGGCGCGGGCGAGCGCGAACTGGCCGAACTCGTCCTCGCCGACCAGGTCGGCCACCACCCGTGGACCTGCACCGACTGGGCCATGACCCTCATCAGCTGCTCCCAGTGCGGCGACGAGCTGGGCACCGGCCCCGTCGACTGCGTCCGCTGCGCCATGGCCGACGGCCTGCGCTGGTCCTGGGACCACGGCGGCCACCCGAAGGCCATCACGACCGGCGAGCACGCCCTGCGCGTGGCCCGGGCGGCCCTGCGGGCACCCCACCGCCGACGCGGGCCGGTGGTCCTCGCGTGGCGGCTGCTCATGCCGTTCCTGCTGGTCGGGGAGCTGCCCACGGTCGGCCAGGTGCAGCGCGTCCGGGCCGCCGTCCTGGCCGGCGCCTACCCCGAGCTGGCCGCGTGCACCAGCCACGGCGAGCTGGTCGGCCACCCCGAGGTGCCCTGGCGCCGCCCCGAGCGGCCGGTGCGGGCCGAAGCCCACCCGAAGCCATCGCGCGGGCGGGGCGAGGAGGTCGCCGCCGTCACCACGGCTGCGGCTGCGGCTGCGGCTGCGACCACGGCTGCGACCACGGCCGTCGCCGAGCCGCCGCCGGACCGGGTGGAGCCGGTGGTCGAACCGGTGGACCCGGTCGCCGACCCGGTCGCGGAACAGGCGACGGGGAAGGACCCGGACGACCCGGCGGCGGACCCGACCTGACCAGGCCGGACCCGGGCCCGCCGCCCGCCGGTCAGTCGTCGTCCTCGTCGTCCGCGAACGGGTCCTCCGAGGTCGCCGGGTCCCAGCTCAGCCCCGGCACGCCCCACCCGTTGGCCTTGAGCATCCTCTTCGACGCCCGCTTGTACCGCCCCACGAGCCGGTCGAGGTAGATGAACCCGTCGAGGTGGTCGGTCTCGTGCTGGAGGCAGCGCGCGAAGAACCCCGTGCCCTCCACCTCCACCGGCTTCCCGTCGCCGTCGACCCCGGTCACCTTCGCCCACGACGCGCGCCCGGTCGGGTACGCCTCGCCCGGGGCCGACAGGCAGCCCTCGAAGTCGTCGTCCGGGTCCGGCATCCCCAGCGGGACCTCGGAGGTCTCCAGCACCGGGTTCACCACCACGCCCCGGTGTCGCACGCCCTCGTCGTCGGGGCAGTCGTAGACGAACACCCGCAGGTCGATCCCGATCTGGTTCGCCGCGAGCCCCACGCCGTTCGCCGCCGCCATCGTCTCGTACATGTCGTCGACCAGCGCGCGCAACGCCCCGTCGAACACCTCGACGGGGCGGGTCGGGGTGTGGAGCACGGGATCGCCGGCGATCCGGATGGGGTGAACTGCCATGACGCGCAGCCTAACGGCGCGCCCGGGCGGACGCGCCGGGCGATGAACCGACCCCCGTGAAGATCACGTGATTGAATGGCACCCACGCACGGGACACGGCTGAGGAGCCAGATGGACGCCGCAGAGGCACTGGCGCCGGCGGAGGGGCCGGACGACGGTTTGAACGACCGGGAACGCGAGATCCTGGCCTTCGAACGCCAGTGGTGGAAGTACGCGGGTGCCAAGGAACAAGCGATCAAAGAGCTGTTCGACATGTCGGCGACGCGGTACTACCAACTGCTCAACGCGTTGATCGAGAAGGAAGAGGCGTTGGCCGCTGACCCGATGTTGATCAAGAGACTGCGTCGTTCCCGCTCCGGCAGGCTGCGCGCCCGCCTGGCGAAGCGCCTGGGTGTCGAGCGCCGATGACGAACCCGGAACAGCCCGCGGGTTCCGCGCAGCCGGCCCGCGCCGCGGGGTACGTGCTGCTCGGCGTCGCCGCCATCGCCCTGGTCGTCGGTGTGGTCAGCCTGTTCACGGGCGGCCCCGACGACGAACCGCCCGCCGCCCAGTCCACCCCGCCGTCGGCCTCCTCACCCGCCCCCGGCACCGACACCGCCGCGCCGTCGACCGGGTCGCCGACCGGGTCGTCGACCGCGCCCGCCGAGTCCCCGGGCCAAAACCCGACCACCACCGAGCCCCCCGCGACCCAGCCGCCCGCCACCACCCCCGGCGGCCAGGGGACCACCGCGCCGGGCGCGCCGGGCGTCACCGACACCCCGCCGCCACCGGTGACCCCGAAACCCGCGGTGCGCGTCTACAACAACAGCACCATCCCCAACCTGGCCGCCCGCGCGTCCGACGACGTGCAGAAAGCCGGCTGGTCCGTCGCCGAGACCGGCAACTACTCGCAGGGCACCATCCCCACCACCACCGTCTACTACCGGCCCGGCACGGACGAGGAGGAGTCGGCGAAACTGCTGGCCACCACCCTCGGCGCCCGCGTCGAAGCCCGGTTCGACGGCATCAGGGACGCCCACGCCGGCATCATCGTGATCGTCACCAACGACTACCGGGGACCGTCCGGCAAGGTCTCCTGACCCGAGCGCACCACACCTTTCGGAACGCGCCCCGGAACCCCCACGGGTCCGGGGCGCGCCCCGTCAACCCCCCGTCAGGCCCCGCTCCCGTTCCCGCGCGTCACGACCCCGACCTGCTCTCCGCGTACGCGGCCAACGACGCGAGCTGCGCCGGGTCCAACGACGGCCGCACCGCCGCCCGCGCCGCCGCCAGGTGCGCCGCCGTCACCTCCGCCGCCTCCAACGACTCCCGCATCGCCGTCAACGCCGCCTCCCGCACCAGCGCCGAGCAGTCCGCCGCCGAGTACCCCTCCAGGTCCTCCGCCAACGCCGCCAGGTCCACGTCGTCCGCCAACGGCGTGTTCCGCGACGCCGCCCGCAGGATCTCCGCCCGCGCCTCCCCGTCCGGCGGCGGCACGTACACCAGCCGCTCCAACCGGCCCGGCCGCAGCAGCGCCGGGTCGATCAGCTCCGGCCGGTTCGTCGCACCCAGCACGATCACGTCCCGCAACGGCTCCACACCGTCCAACTCGGTCAGCAGCGCCGCCACCACCCGGTCCGCCACACCCGAGTCCGACGACTGCCCGCGCCTCGGCGCCAACGCGTCCACCTCGTCGAGGAACACCAGCGCCGGCGCCGCCTCCGCCGCCCGCCGGAACAACTCCCGCACCGCCCGCTCGGACTCGCCGACGAACTTGTCCATCAGCTCCGCGCCCTTGACCGACAGCACGTTCAACCGGCCCGTCCCGGCCAGCGCGCGCACCAGGAACGTCTTCCCGCACCCCGGCGGCCCGTACAGCAGCAGCCCGCGCGGCGGCGCCACCCCCAGCCGCGCGAACGAGTCCGGGTACTGCAACGGCCACAGCGCCGCCTCGGTCAGGGCCTGCTTCACCTCGACCATGTCGCCGACGTCGGCCAACGTCAACCCGCCCGTCCGCAACGTGTCCGAAGTGGACATCGAGATCGGCCGCACCGTCTCCAGCGCGCCCAGCAGGTCGCCCTGCCCCACCTTCGGCTCGTCCGCACCGCGCTGCCGCAACGCCGCCCGCACCGCCGCCTCGCGCCGCAGAGCCACCAGGTCCGCGGCCACGAACCCCGGCGTCCGGTCCGCCACCGCGCCCAGGTCCACACCGGACCCGACCGGCACGTCCCGCAGCAGCACCCGCAGCAGCTCCGTCCGCGCCGCCCCGTCCGGCAGCGGGAGCACCAGCTCCCGGTCCACCAGCTCCGGCACCCGCAACCGCGGGTCCACCGCCTCCGGGTGCGCGCTGGTCACCACCAGCGCCACCCCCTCGGGACGCCCGCGCAACGCGTCCAGCACGATCGTCGCCACCGGCGGCGGCGAGGACGCGGGCAGCAGCACCTCCACGTCCGTCACCAGCAGCACCGCCGGGGCCTGGGCCGCGGCGATCGCGTCGGCCACCCGCTGAGCCGCCGCGTTCGCCTCCAGCACCGCCACGCTGGGTGCCGCGACCTCGACCACCCCGGCCCCCGCCGCCGCCGCGACCGACCGCACCAACGTGGCCTTGCCGACCCCCTCGGGCCCGCTGACCAGCGCCGCGAGCCGCGACGTCGTCCCCAACCGCGCCAACAGCTCCGGGTGGGTGAAGCTCAGGTCGAACCACTCCGCCAACCGGGTGGCCGCGTCCCGGTGCCCCACGAGGTCGGCCACCGGCACCACCGGCTCGTCAACCCCACCCCCGGGACCACCCGCCACCCGCCCGCCGGCCGCCACCCCCGCCCCGGCCGAGCCGACCACCACCCCGCCGCCGCCCCCGGCCCCGCCGATCCCCCCGCCGCCCCCACCGCTCCCGATCCCCCCACCGCTCCCGGTCCGCGCAGGCCAACCCCCCGCGCCACCCCCCGAACCACCCCCGGCAGACCCACCCGCCCCTCCCGGCCCACCCGGCCCACCCGAACCGGTCATCCCATCACCCGTCCGAGCCCCATCCCGCCACCCGACGACAGTCGAAGGCTGCACCGCCACCGGCCCGTCCGCCGGATCGACCGAGGTGATCGTGAGCAGCTCGTTCGTCCAGGTCATCCCGATCGCGTTGGAGAGCTTGCTCCGCGTGGCGCTCACGTCCGCGCCGGGCGGCGGCGCGAGGTCCTGGGGCAGCAGCGACACGGCGTCGCCGACCGTGAGCACCTTCCCGGTCAGCGCCATGCGCAACGTCTCGGGCGTGAGCGACGTGCTGGCCAACCGCGACCCGGCCACCGTGACCGCGCGGGCGGCGGCGACCTCGACCGGGGCCACGACGATCTCGGAGCCCTCGACGACGCCGAGGTTCGACAGGGTGACGTCGTCCACCAGCACCACGCCGGGCGGACCGTCACCGGCGGCGGCGAGGGCGGCGCTGACCCGCGCGCCGGTGAGGCGCACGGCGTCCCACGCGCGCAGCCCCAGCGCGTCGAGCACTTCGGGGTGCATGCGCACCACGCCGCGGCGGGTGTCCAGGGCCGACGGGGACAGGCGGGCCGTCAGGGTGATCACGCCGTGGAGCGTAGTGCGGGGCCGCGCTCGGCGACGGTTCGTTCCCGGCTCACGCCTACCGGTCGCCGCTCACGCCTGCCGGTCGCCGCTCACGCCTGCCGGTCGCCGCTCACGCCTGCCGGTCGCCGCTCACGCCCGCCGGCTGCCGCTCACGCCCGCTGGTCGCCGCGCGCCGCTGGCCGCCGCCCGCCTGCCCGCCGGCTGCCGCCCGCCCGCCGGCTGCCGCGCACGCTCGTCGGCCGCGGCTCGGGGTGGTCGTTCTCCGTCGTCTGCGGGCGAGAGGCGAAGGAGGCGGGGCGGTGGGGCGGTGGAGGCGGCGGGGTGGGGGAGGCGGGGAGTCAGGGGAGTGGTGGCGGAGGGTGTGGGTGGCGGGTTGACGGGGTGTGGGGGCTGGTCGGCGTCTCCTTCGTTTCCAACCGAGTGCCGAGACCCCCGGTTACGTACATCGATCACCCGATCGTGTCTGGCAAGGGCGGAAAACTCCAGGTCACGCCCCCAAGTTGCCAAACCGGCCCACCCGTCGCAACCCGCCCACCCGCCACCTGTGGACAACTTCGACGACCCCGACCACCCCGACCACCCCGACGACGACTCCGCACCCGCGAAGAAGAGCAGGGCCCGGGGGCGACAGCCCCCGGGCCCTGCTCGGTCACGGCCGGTCCTGCCGGTGCAACCCCATGTGCCGCCACCCGCGCCTCTTGCCCGGGGGGCCGGCTCCGTTCGTCTCGGCCGCCACCTGCGTGGGGTCCACCCGGCGCGGTCGCCGCACGGCGCGCCTCGCCGCGCCCGCCACCCGACCGCCGAGGGGTTGGCGCAGGCCCAGCCGCCGCGCCGCCACGCCGTGGGCGCGCTTGATCGCGCGCCGGTCCGCCGCGGGCACCGACCAGGCTTCCGGGTGCTTCGCCAGCCACCGGTACCGGCGGACCGAGTACGGCAGGTGCCCGAGGTACACGAGCATCGCCGCGATGAGCGCCACCAGCGGGAACGTGATGACGGCCGCGGCGAGCAGGCTCACCAGGACCAGCAGCGGCGCGACGTAGCGGGGCGGGACCTTGATGGTCTTCACCGACAGCGTCGGGATGCGGCTGACCAGCAGCAGCGCGACGGCGACGGTCCACACCGCGACGACCGGGCCGCTGGACCACCACCCGGAGCGGCCGATCTGCTCGTCCACGATGAGCGGCAGCAGGAGCAGCAGGCCGCCGGCGGGGGCGGGGACGCCGACGAAGAACTCCTTCGCGTACGGCGGCTGCTCGACCTCCAGCAGGGTGTTGAACCGCGCCAGCCGCAGCACCATGCACACCGCGAACACGAGCGCGATGACCCAGCCCTGCCGGCTGCCCTCGAACTGCCAGATGTAGATGACGAGCGCCGGTGCGACGCCGAACGAGATGGCGTCGGCCAGCGAGTCCAGCTCGGCGCCCATCTTGCTGGTGGCGTCGAGCAGCCGGGCGAGCCGGCCGTCGAGCCCGTCGAACAGGGCCGCCGCCGCGATGGCGCCGATGGCCGCGCCCCACATGCCGCTCAGGGCGAAGTGCACGGACGACAGCCCGGCGCTCATCGCGAGGACCGTGATGGCGTTCGGCAGCAGCCTGATGCCCGGCCCGCTGGGAGCCATCCGCTCAGCCCTCCGAGGGGAGTTCGGCGAGCACGGTCTCGCCGCCGATGGTGCGCTGCCCGGCCTCGACGAGCACGCGGCTGCCGAGCGGCACGTAGAGGTCGACGCGGGAGCCGAACCGGATGAGGCCGTAGGTCTGCCCGGCGGTCACCTTGTCGCCCTCGGCGACCTGGCACACGATGCGCCGCGCCACGAGCCCGGCGATCTGCACGACGACCACGTCGTGCCCGCCCTCGGAGGTGAGCCAGACGGTGTTGCGCTCGTTGTCCTCGCTGGCCTTGTCCAGGTCGGCGGACAGGAACTTGCCGGGCCGGTACGACACCTGCCGCACGAGGCCGGGCACGGGGACGCGCTGCACGTGGACGTCGAACACGGACAGGAACACGCTGATGCGGGTCATCGGCGCGCTGCCCAGGCCGAGTTCGGCGGGCGGCGCGGCCTCGACGACGTGGGAGACGGTGCCGTCGGCGGGCGCGACCGCGAGGCCGGGGCGGGTGGGGGTGGTGCGCGCGGGCTCGCGGAAGAACCACGCCACCCACGCGGTCAGCAGCGCGCCGGCGACGCCGAGGCGCTTGGAGTACCGGCGCAGCAGCAGCGTCGCGACGGCGGCACCCGCCACGAAGGGGCGGCCCGCGGGGTGCATCGGGGGGACGATCCCCCTGGCGAGCTGGACGAAGTGGGAGACGGCACCACTGTTCTGGTCGCGATCGGAGGTCATGGCTCTTCCGTGGTAGGGCTGTGCTTCCGGCCCGTTACACGCTACGCGGCTCGGCCGGTCCCCGTCCGGCCCGCCCGTGCGTCCCCCGACGAACGCACGCGCGGGCGGAACGGGGATCGGCGCGAGTGTAAGTCCGGTCACAGGCGATGATCAACGCCTGACCGTCACCGTCACACTACTCTCCGTACAGGAGTCGGACGGTCACCTCGTCGCCCTCAGCCAGTGACGTCACGTCCTCCGGCACCTCGATCAGGCAGTTGCTGATCGCCAGCGCCGACAGCAGGTGCGACCCCGGCCCGCCCACCGGCGTCACCACCCGCCCGGACGCCGGGTCGAACAGGCCGCGCCGGAACTGGGTGCGCCCCGCCGGCGACGTCACCGGCGCGCTCAACCGGCCCGTCGCCGTCGGCCGCTCCGCCGACGCGAACCCCATGGCCGCCCGCAGCGCCGGCCGCACGAACACCTCGAACGACACCTGCGCGCTCACCGGGTTCCCGGGCAGCGTCGCCACCGCCACGCCCCGGTAGCGGCCCGCGCCCTGCGGCCCGCCCGGCTGCATCGCGACCTTCGTGAACTCGACCCCGTGCCCGGTGAACGCGTCCTTCACCACCTCGTACGCGCCCGCGCTCACCCCGCCCGAGGTCAGCAGCAGGTCCACCGACCCGAGCCGCGGCTCCAGCGCCGCGCGGAACCGCTCCACGTCGTCCGGCACGAACCGCAGCAGCTCCGCCTCGCCGCCCGCCTCGCGCACCGCCGCCGCCAGCATCACGCCGTTCGACTCGAAGATCTGCCCGCGCTCCAGCACCTCGCCCGGCCCCACCAGCTCCGAGCCGGTCGACAGCACCAGCACCCGGGGCCGCCTGCGCACCGGCAGCGACCCGAACCCCAGCGCCGCCACCAGCCCCAGCTGCGCCGGCCCCAGCACCGTGCCCGCGACCAGCACGGTCGCGCCCGCCGCCACGTCGTCCGCCGCGCGCCGCACGTTCTGCTCCACCGCCACGGCCCGGTCCACCCGCACCGACGACGTGCCGCCGTCCGTCCACTCCACCTGCACCACGGCGTCCGCGCCCGTCGGCAGCGGCGCGCCCGTCATGATCCGGTGCGCCGTGCCGGGCGCCAGCGGCACGTCCGCCGCCGGTCCCGCCGGGACGTCCCGCTCCACCGGCAGCACCACCGGCGGCGACGCCACGTCCGCCGCGCGCACCGCGTACCCGTCCATCGCGGAGTTGTCGAACGGCGGCAGCGGGATCGCGGCCACCACGTCCCGGGCCAGCACCAGGCCCAGGCAGTCGGCCAGCGGCAGGTCGGCCACCGGCATCAGGCCCACGAGGTCCGCGACGCGGGCCTTGTGATCAGCGACTCGGGTCAGCGCGTTCGTCACGCGCCCCATCCTGCCCCGCGCGTGGCAGACTGCCCCGACCGGCTGATCACGACAGGGGGAACGTTGCAGGTCCGGACGCGCCACACCCCCACCTTCGGGGTGGCCAGACTCGTCCTCGCACCGGCTGAGCCGGTGCTCGTCGAGCGGTCCTCCGTCCTCGCCACCAGCTACGGCACCGGCGTCGACACCAAGGTCAAGGCGCCCGGCGTGACCGGCGCCCTGTGCACCGCCGGCCCCGAGGGCGGCTGGGTCGACGTCGCCCCGCCGCTGCCCGGCGACCTCCACGTCCTCGAACTCGACGGCACCACCGGCTGGTGCGTCGCCCGCGACAGCTGGCTCGCCGCCCCCGCCACCGCCCGCCTCGACCCGGCCGCGCCGCCCGTGCGCGCCCTGCACGGCGGCGACAGCGGCTTCCTCGCCTACGCGTTCGGCACCGGCCCCGTCGTGCTGTCCTGCTACGGCACGCTCGACGTCGTCACCCTCGACGCGGGCGAGCTGGTCACCCTCGCCGCCGGGCACGTCGTCGCCTTCGCGGACAGCGTCCAGTGCAGGTTGCGCGCCGTTTCCCCGGACTCCCCGCAATCCGTTCGGAATGGCGAAGGACTCGTCCTGGACTTCGCGGGACCCGGTCTCGTGCTCACCCGGACCCGCAGTCCGCGTTCCCTGGTCTCTTGGTTGCGCGACAACGGATTCAGCGCGCGCTCATGACTCCATAAGGAGGTATCGGCGAACCCCCTCGTGCCTCTAGCGTGGCGGTTCGCTCAGGGTATTTCTCGAAGGAGGACGTCTTGGCTGTCGGCACGGTCAAGTGGTTCAACTCGGAGAAGGGGTACGGCTTCATCGCCGCCGACGGTGGGCCGGACGTCTTCGTCCACTACTCGGCGATCCAGATGGAGGGCTTCCGCACGCTGGCCGAGGGCGACCGCGTGGAGTTCGAGATCCAGGCCGGCCGCGACGGCCGCAGCCAGGCGTCGGACGTCCGGAAGGCACCGTGATCCCCGCCCGGCCCGCTTCGCGGCGGGTCGGGCCGCTCACCGCACACCGCCCCGGGGACGCCGCGCACGGGTTTTGACGGGAACGCCGCGCACGTCGCGCCGCCGGGACGTTAGGCTGCCTCGCGTGTCGGAGGACCTGAGCGGGCGGCGGCTGGGGCACTACCGGATCGACGGCGTGCTCGGGCGCGGGGGCATGAGCGTCACCTACCGGGCCACGGACGTCAGGCTCGGCCGCAAGGTCGCCCTGAAGGTCATCGGCGAGCACCTCACCGCCGACGCCGAGTTCCGCGAGCGGTTCGTCGACGAGGCCCGCAACACCTCGGCCATCGACCACGCCAACATCGTGCCGCTCTACGACTTCGACGAGGTCGACGGGCTGCTCTACATCGCGATGCGCCTGGTCGACGGGCAGGACCTCGCCGCGCTCATCAAGGACGGCCCCCTCTCGCCCGCGCGGACGCTCACGCTGCTCGGCCAGGTCGCCGAAGCGCTCGACATGCTGCACGGCAAGGGCCTCGTCCACCTCGACGTGAAACCGGCGAACGTGCTGGTCACGGCCAAGGAGGCGTCGCGCGAGCACGTGTACCTCGCCGACTTCGGCCTCACCCGGCGCGGCGCCACCGGGCACCGCACCCGCACCGGCGACTTCCTCGGCTCGCCCACCTACGCCGCGCCCGAGCACCTGCGCGGCGAACCCCTCGACGGGCGCACCGACCAGTACGCGCTCGCGTGCATGCTGTTCGCCTGCCTGTCCGGCCGGCCGCCGTACCAGGGGGGTGTGCAGGACGTCATCCAGGGCCACCTCGCGTCCGAGACGCCGTCGTTGACCGCCCTGGTGTCCCTGCCGCCGGCCATCGACGACGTGCTGCGCAAGGCGACCTCCAAGGACCCGTCGCAGCGCTACGCCTCGTGCGTGGAGCTGGTCAACGCCGCCCGCACCGCGCTGTCCGCCGCGCCCCAGGGCGCCCCGCCGCCGCGCCGCACCGACTCCGGCTCGATGCCCGCGCTCGGCTCCCCGGTGCCCGGTCACCAGTCGTCCGGGCCCCAGGGGGCCGGTCCTCAAGGCGGCGTGCCCGCCCAGCAGCACCAGCCCTACCGGCCGTCGCCGCAGCAGCAGCCCTACCAGCAGCAACAGCAGCAGCCCGGGTTCCTCCAGGACCCCGTCCGGCTGCGCCCGCCCGCGCAGGTCGGCGCGTCCGCGTTCACCACCACCGGCAAGTCCCGGCCCGCCTGGTTCGCGCCCGTCGTCGCGGGCGTCGTCGCGATCGCGGCGATCGTCGTCCTCGTGTTCATCCTCACCCCGAAGGATGAACCGCCGCGACCGGTCGACCAGACCGGCACCACCCAGTCCATCGACGTCGGGGGCACCTCGGGCAGCAAGCCGCTGCCCACCAGCGTGCCCGTTCGGTCGTCCCGCTGAGCTGCACTTCTTGCACTCTCCTGCGTCGAGTGCTAAACACGGTACTGGCACTCGGAACACCTGAGTGCCAACACGCAGGCTGGGACTGGTGAGGCCCGCCCCCACGGGGGCAGGTCGTCCGTCGCGGGCACCGCGCCTGGCCGAAGCACCGTGTTCCGCTGTGGGCTCGCGCCTGCAGTGGCCCCATTCGTAATCAGGCGGAGGAACACACCGCAATGGCCAAGATGATCGCGTTCGACGAGGATGCCCGCCGCGGCCTTGAGCGTGGCATGAACCAGCTCGCCGACGCCGTCAAGGTGACGCTCGGCCCCAAGGGCCGCAACGTCGTGCTCGAGAAGAAGTGGGGCGCGCCGACCATCACCAACGACGGCGTCTCCATCGCCAAGGAGATCGAGCTCGAGGACCCCTGGGAGAAGATCGGGGCCGAGCTCGTCAAGGAAGTGGCGAAGAAGACCGACGACGTCGCGGGTGACGGCACCACCACCGCCACCGTGCTGGCCCAGGCCCTGGTCCGCGAGGGCCTGCGCAACGTGGCCGCCGGCGCCAACCCGCTCGGCCTCAAGCGCGGCATCGAGCAGGCCGTCGAGGCCGTCATCGAGCAGCTGCACAAGACCGCCAGGGAGGTCGAGACCAAGGAGCAGATCGCCGCCACGGCGTCCATCTCCGCGGGCGACACCACCATCGGCGAGCTCATCGCCGAGGCGATGGACAAGGTCGGCAAGGAAGGCGTCATCACCGTCGAGGAGAGCAACGCTCTCGGTCTCGAGCTCGAGCTCACCGAGGGCATGCGCTTCGACAAGGGCTACATCTCCGGTTACTTCGTGACCGACCCGGAGCGGCAGGAAGCGGTCCTCGAGGACCCGTACATCCTGCTCTACGGCTCCAAGATCTCCACGGTCAAGGACCTGCTCCCCCTGCTGGAGAAGGTCATGCAGGGCGGCAAGCCGCTGCTGATCATCTCCGAGGACGTCGAGGGCGAGGCCCTGGCCACGCTGGTCGTCAACAAGATCCGCGGCACCTTCAAGTCCGTCGCCGTCAAGGCCCCGGGCTTCGGCGACCGCCGCAAGGCGATCCTCCAGGACATCGCCATCCTCACCGGTGGCCAGGTCATCACGGAGGACGTCGGCCTCAAGCTGGAGAACGCCGACCTGTCGCTGCTGGGCAAGGCCCGCAAGGTCGTCGTGACCAAGGACGAGACCACCGTCGTCGAGGGTGCGGGTGACGCCGAGCAGATCCAGGGCCGCGTCAACCAGATCCGCGCCGAGATCGAGAAGTCGGACTCCGACTACGACCGCGAGAAGCTGCAGGAGCGCCTGGCGAAGCTCGCCGGCGGTGTCGCGGTCATCAAGGCCGGCGCCGCCACCGAGGTGGAGCTGAAGGAGCGCAAGCACCGCATCGAGGACGCGGTGCGCAACGCCAAGGCCGCCGTCGAGGAGGGCATCGTCGCCGGTGGTGGCGTGGCCCTGCTCCAGGCCGCCGAGATCGCGTTCGCGGGCCTGAAGCTCGAGGGCGACGAGGCCACCGGTGCCAACATCGTCAAGGTCGCCGTCGAGGCGCCGCTGAAGCAGATCGCCGTGAACGCCGGCCTCGAAGGCGGCGTCGTGGTGGAGAAGGTCAAGGGCCTCCCCGTGGGTCACGGCCTCAACGCCGCCACCGGCGTGTACGAGGACCTGCTCGCGGCCGGTGTCCCGGACCCGACCAAGGTGACCCGTTCGGCGCTGCAGAACGCCGCGTCGATCGCCGCCCTGTTCCTCACCACCGAGGCGGTCGTCGCCGACAAGCCGGAGAAGGCGGGCTCCGCCCCGGCCGTCCCGGACGCCGGCGGCATGGACTTCTGATCGGTTCTCCGATCAGGTGAGGTCCCTCCCGGAGGGCCCGGTTCGCTTCACGCGGACCGGGCCCTCCGGTATTCGTGAGGTGGAATAACGGCGGGTGGTGTGTTTTGCGCATCGGGTGTCGAATGCGGTGACCAGCGCTTTCGACAAAAGGGCTGACACGATTGGGTGAACCAGGCGTCGATAATGTACGGAAACGCTGTTACGGCCATCGGTTGGACAATGCAGCGCCCCGACCCGCCACCAGTCCCGAGAACGCCACGAGCCCAAACCCCCGACCCGGCCCACTCACCCACTGACCCTTAACCCACTCACCCACCCCGCCCCGCTGACCCCCGCCACTCACCCCGCCCCATTCACCCCGCTCCCCAAGGGCCGCCACCCCAGCCCGCACCGACCATCACGCTGCCTCCAGCGCTCCAGCGCTCCAGCGCTCCAGCGCTCCAGCGCTCCAGCGCTCCAGCGCTCCAGCGCTCCAGCGCTCCAGCGCCCCAGCGCCCCAGCGCTCCAGCGCCCCAGCGCACCGCCCGCCCGAGGTGCCGCGTCGCCTGCCCGCCTGCCTGTCCGCGCCGCGCCCCGCCTGCGCCGCCCATTCGCGCCGCGTCTGCCCGCGCCGCCTCTCCGTGCCGCGTCTGCCCGCGCCGCCCACTCGCGCCGCGCCCGCCTGCGCCGCCTGTCCGCGCTACCGGCCCGCCCGCGCCGTACCGGCCCGCCCGCGCCGTACCGGCCCGCCTGCGCCGCCCACCCGCGCCTGTCCGCGTCGCCTGCCTGTGCCCGCGCCTGCCGCGCTTGCTGCGCCTGTCCGCGCCGTGTCTGCCTGTCCGCCCGGGACGTCGAGCCGCCGGCCTATGCCGGTCGCCCTTCTGCGCCCCCGAGGTGGGGCGGGTTTCGGTCTTCGGGCCGCTTGGGTGGCGTGGTGGATTGTGGGATTGTTGAACGAGGGGGCGATTGGTGTGGCGGGGTAGGGGTGGGGTGGGGGCCTCAGGCGCCGAAGCACACGAACGGGCGGCGTAGGGGGTCGGCGGCGGTTGCCTCCGCCAGGGCGTGCGAGGGCGGCTTGCCCTCGGCCAGCAGCTTGTGGAACATCGCCATCGTCCGGGACGCGGCCCGGTCGCCCACCTTGCTGACGGCGGCGACCACGGTCCGCGACCCGCTGGCCAGCAGCGCGCCGGCGAAACCCAGGGCCTCGTCGCCCGGCCTGATGCGGCTCAGCGCCAGCGAGCACGCCGCCAGCACCACCTGCTCGGGCGCCCTGCGCAGCCTGGCCGTCTCGTGGGCGAACAGCGGCCCGTCGGCCAGCTCCAAGCGGGAGAAGAGGGCGTTGTCGGCCACGTGCTCGCCGTGCGCGGCGATGTGCGCCAGGCGCGCCCCGTCCAACGCCTCCAGCACGTCCGACACCGCGTCGACCACCACCGCGTCGGGGTAGGCCCCGCGCAGGTCGCTCACCTCGCCCACCGCCTCCGGCAGGTCCGGTCCGCCGACCAGGACGACCCGCGTGGCGCGCGGGGCGGCGGACGCCGCGTTCAGCCACGCCGTCGCCGAGGGGGCGACCACCACGGGCCGGTTGTGCAGGGACGGCAGGGCGTTCCACGGCACCGCGTACAGCTCGCCGGTCGGGACGACCACCAGTTCGCCCGCGCCCAGGTGGGGGCCCAGCGGCGCGATGAGCACCTCGTCCAAGCGTGCGGCACGCCGGGCCGCCGACTCGGTGATCGCGGCGGCCAGCACCTCGGGCAGGTGGTCGGGGGCCAGCACGTCGAGGTCGGCGTGCAGCTGCCTGCTCAGCTCGAACGCCTCACCGGCCCGCCCCAGGCGGACCAGGGTCGCGCCGTCCCGGGACAGCACGACGGCGGACAGGACGTCGTCGCGGGCGACGAAGCTGACCACGGTCCGGTCGCCCAGGTGCGGCACCACGTCGCCGACCCGGCGGACGGGCCGGGGCCGCCCCCACACGCTGGTGTGCCAGCCCAGGCGCGCGACCTCGTTCTGGAGGACGTCGAGGCGGGCCTCCAGCTCGTCGGCGGGACGCCCGTCGAGGCGGGCCTGCTGCACGGCGCGGGACAGGCTGCGCGACTCGGCGACGCGCCGCGCGAGCACCGGGTCGTCGATCGCCGGCAGCGGCTCGTAGCGGTAAACCTGGGCGCGGGTGCGCTCCAGCCAGTCGAACGCCACCCCGGCGTCGCCGTCCCGGTCCAGGACGAGGCCGACGGCCAGCTCGCCCAGTTCGCGGCCGTGCACGGCGGTGCCGCACAGCAGGTCGAGGCCGCCCATCCGGTCGCGCACCCGGCCCAGTTCGGCCAGGCCCTCCTCGGCCTCGCGCAGGGCGTCGTCGACCGCGCCGGTCGCGACGGCCAGCTCGGCCCGGCACAGGCGGCGCAGCATCCGGTGGTCCACGGGGGTGATGGGGGTGGGCGCGGGCACCCGGTCCAGCAGCCCGCGGGCCCCGGCCAGGTCACCGCGGCGGATCGCCATCCGGACCGCGAGCAGCGTCGCCACGGCCGCCTCGTCGGTCAGGCCGACGGCTTGGAGGCGTGCGGCCAGCTTCGCCGCGCGGGCCGGGGTCGCCGTGCGCGCCGAGGGTGCCGTGCGCGCCGGGGGCGCCGTGCGGGACCGGGCGGAAGGGCCAGGGGGAGAGCTGGAGGGAGAGCTGGAGGGGGAGTCGGCGGGGGAGCTGGAGGGGGACCCGGCGGGGGGAGCGGCAGGGGAGTCAGAGGGAGAGCCGGCCCGGGGGGCGGGGCGGGGGTTCGCCGAGGCGGAGACCGAGACGGCGATCGGCAGGCGCGCGGACGCCGTCGTGCCCGTCCTCGGCGGTCCGGCGGTCGGGCGTCGGTCGGTGGTGAGGAAGAAGCCCTCCACCGGCGGCAGCATCACCTCAGCGGAAGCGGAAGCGGAAGCGGAAGTAGGAGCAGGCGCAGGCGCAGGCGCGGGAGAGGGGGAGGGGACGGCGGCGAACTCGGCGCGCATCTTCATCAACGCCGCCAGCTCCGCCCACGACGTGCTGCCGCGCCGCCGGAAGCGGCGTTGTGCCTGGCCCGCCAGGTCCTGCGCGGTCGCCCAGTCACCCTGGAGCAGGGCGGCGGCGGCGCGGGTCAGCTCGGCTTCCGCCAGGTCCTGCCCCACCCGGCGGCGGCGCAGGACGACCAGGGCGTCGTCGAGGTGCTTGGCGGCCTCGTCGGCCAGGCCCGCCGCGAGCATCACGCGCGCCCGGTCGATGCGGGTCCTCGCGACCAGGTCCGGCGCCAGCACGCGGAACGCCCGTTCGGCCTGCTCGTGGTGGTGCAGCGACCGGGGCGCGTCGCCGGTCATCTGGGCGATGTCGCCGAGGTTGCCGTACGCCTTGGCGCGCATCAGCGGCAGGTCCTCGGCCTCGGCCAGCTCGATGGTGCGCCGGATGTCGCGCTCGGCGGCCTCGGGCAGCCCGAACGCGATGTTCGTCAGGCCGCGGTTCATCAGGGCCGCCGACAGCGTCGCCGTGTCGACCGCGCCGGCGGCCAGGCCGTCCTCCAGTTCGCGCACGGACTGGTCGTAGAGCGCGATGGCCTCGGCGGTGCGGCCCGCCCGGTGCAGGATCAGGGCCTGCTGGTCCTTGGCGATGGCGCGCAGCGAGACCGCCTCCGGCCCCTCGGGCAGGGCGGCGATCAGGTCGTTCGCCGTCCCGAGGTGCGCGAGGCCGTTCTCGACCGACCCGGTCTCGGCCTCGCCGTAGGACAGCGTGATCAGTATCCGGATGCGCACCGTGGTCGCCTCCGGGCTGGCCGGGGTGACGGGCAGTGCGCCCAGCGCGCGCCGCAGGAGTCTCACCGCGTCCGCGGGACGACCGGCCGATGCCGCGCGGTAAGCCTGTTTGCGCAGCTCAACGGCAAGATCAAGACCACTGTGGGCGGGGCTGGGTGCCGGTACGACGGCACGGGACACGGACACGCCCTAATGCCAGCACACAGAACGTGCCCGAGGAGCCGTCTTGTGGAGGGAATGGCTGAGCCGAACGGGTCACTCTCCGTGAGTGCACCGCCGGCGACCCGCTGTGAGCGTCCCTCGCAGGCCGAGCGCGCCGAGCGCGCCGAGCGCGCCGAGCGCGCCGAGCAAGGCGCGCGACGCGCCCGCCGCGGCGGGCCGGTTACAACATGATGGTGGGGGTCACGACCGTCCGACCGGGTTCGCCCCGGGAGTTGACCAGGTGGACCACGATCTGCGTGGTGCCCGCCGGCACGTCCGAGAGCACGAACCGGCCACCGTCGTCGGCCTTGGTCGTGCTGGACCGGTGCTCGGCGACCCGGACCTCCACGGTGTGCTCACCCGCGGGCACGAGCCAGCCGTCGATGCGGTGGTGCGCGCCGGTCGAGGTGAAGTTCACCATCAGGGTCAGGTTGTCCACCGTGAACGTGATCGTGCCCGGGTTCCCGCCGCGCACGCCGGCCAGCGAGCCCGCGCGTTCCCAGCGGGCGACCTCGACGTCCAGGTTCTCCAGGGCGACCGCGAACTGGATGCGTTCGACGAGCCCCGGTGGGGGCGCGTCCAACTCGTACACCAGGCGGTTCAGCTCAGTGAGGACTGCGGTGTCCTCTTGGCCTCTGCGGTCATCGCGCGGGTCGATGTCGTTCACCGCGATCCTCCTTCCGCGTCGAGATGTGTGCGCAGCATCGTCAGGCACCGGCCCCTGGTGGGCCCGATGCTGCCGCGTGGCATGGACAGTGCTTCGGCGACCGCGCGGTACTCGGCCCGCCCGGCCAGCACGGTGAGTCGCAGGAGTTCCTGGCACTTCTGCGACAAACGGCCGAAGGCCCGCCACAGCCGGTGGTCCCGGTCGTCGACCAGGGCGGCGTCCTCGGGCAGGCCGTGCTCGCTCTCCAGGTGGTCCGCCAGCTCGTCGCTCAGCGCGGCTTCGCGGTGGGCGGGCGTCCAGGTGCGCTGGGCCTCGCGGCGCGTCGTCACGACGAGCCACCCGGCCAGCGCGCGCGGTTCGACCAGTCGGTCGAGGTGGCGCAGCAGCGCGAGCCACACCGTCTGCACCACGTCCTCGGCGGTGCTGCGGTCCAGCCCGTGCCCCCGCGCGACGTGCCACACGAGCGGTGTCAGGTCCGCGACGAGCACGTCCAGCGCCCTGCGGTCGCCGTCCCGCGCGGCGACGACGCAGGCGGCGTGCCGGTCGGTTCCGTCGAGCCCCTCCCACGGTGGGCGCTCACCCGCCGTGCGCAGTTCTCCCAACGTCGTCACCTCCTCCTCGACTTCCCCCAGCCGGAGCTGATCGTCACACACGGGCGGTGTGCCCGCGGCGGGCGGTCCGCGGTGCCCCCCTCGCACCGCGGACCGCCGTTCCCCAGCCGGGCGGCAGCCGGTCGACACCCCTCGAAGCCGACCGACCGCCGCCCTTCCCCCAGCGTCCTCAGTGCGTTTGGTGATGGCCCTCGGGAGAGGGCGGCGGCGGTTCGGGCAGCTCGGGCGACTTCGGGTCGTCCGGGGTGCCGGTCTCGTCGGACGGTGCCGACGGGTCGAGCTCCAGCTCGTCAACGGGGTCGAGCTCGTCGACGCCAGGCGGGTTGGCGGTCATGCGCGGGCCTCCTCAGTCGGGGTTGAGGTCGGTCATCAGATAAGGAGTGAGTAGTTCTACGGTGGATACACGGCTGCCGGTTCACAGTTCACAGATCAGCCGACCGGGTGACGGGGGTCCGTCGTGGGCGTTCCGGCGCGACCGGCCGCTCGTTATGGTCCAGACCATGTTGGAAGTCATCGCACTGCACGCCGCCGACGCCGAGGCCGCGCAGGCCGGCGGCGCGGACCGCCTCGAACTGACCGTCGACATGGCCTCGGACGGCCTCACGCCGCCGGTCGCCGTGTACCGGGAGGTCGCCGCGGCGACCGACCTGCCGGTGCGCGTCATGCTGCGCGACGCCGTCGGGTTCGCGCCCGGCGACCCCGACCGGCTGCGGCGGGACGCGGCGGCGCTGCGCGAGGCGGGCGCGTCGGAGTTCGTGCTCGGTTTCCTCGACGCCTCCGGCCGGGTCGACGCGGACGCCGTGCGCGCCGTGCTGGCCGAGGTGGGGGGCTGCGCGTGGACGTTCCACCGGGCGCTGGACAACTCCGCCGACCCCGAGGGCGAGTGGGACGTCGTCGCCGGGCTCGGCTGCGACACGGTGCTCGCCGCCGGCAGCCCGCGCGGCGTGGCGGACGGCCTGCCCGTCCTGGAACGGCTCGCCGCCCGGCGGGGCGCGGTGCGGCTGCTCGTCGGCGGCGGGCTGAAGGCGGAGCAGGTGGCCCCGCTCAAGGCCCTCGGCGTGACCGGGTTCCACGTCGGGAGCGCCGTGCGCCCACGCGGGTGGGACGCCCCGCTGTCCGCCGACGCCGTCCGGACCTGGGCGAATCTGGTCTAGACCGCTTGCCGATCAGGACATTAGCATCCGCGTTGCTCCCCTTGAAATAGTCGTTGCGCAGGACGCAACGCAGCTCGGGAAGAGGTGGCGAGGATGCGGTTCGTAGTGGCGGCAGTCGCGGTGGGCGCCGCCGTGCTGGCCGGGTGCGCCCCGGTCCAGTCCGGCCCGGCGCCCGCCGGCGCGGACGAGCGGACCGGGCAGCTGAGGGTCTGGCTGTTCGACGAGGTCAACCGGGGACCGAAGGAGGCGGTCGTCGCGGAGGCCGTCGCCGAGTTCCAGCGGGCCCACGAGGGCGTCACCGTGGACGTGCAGTACATCCAGGTCCAGACCCGCGCCGAGCGGTTCAAGGCCGCGTTCAGCGACCCGGCGAGCGCGCCCGACGTCGCCGAGTTCGGCAACACCGACCTCGCGGGCTACGTGGCGGGCGGCGGGTTCGCCGAGCTGGACCTCTCGACGTGGGACGAGGCCGGCGACCTGCTGCCCGCCGTCCTGGACACGGGCAAGGTCGACGGCAAGGTCTACGGCGTCCCCTGGTACGTCGGCGTGCGCGCCCTCTACTACCGCACCGACGTCTTCCAGGAGCTGGGCCTCCAGCCGCCGGCGACGCTCGACGCGATCGCCACGACCGCCCGCGCGATCCGCGCCGCCAAGCCCGACCTGCTCGGCATCTCCGCCGGCGGCAAGTACACCTACGGCGCCATGCCGTTCGTGTGGGCCAACGGCGGCGACATCGCGAAGAAGGACGGCGCCGGGTACGTCTCCACCATCGACAGCGCCGAGTCGAAGGCCGGCCTGCGGCAGTACACCGAGCTGATCGCCGACGACATCTGCCCGCCCGCCCAGTGCGCCGCCAACGGCGGCGACGCCAGCGTCGAGGCGTTCCGCGCCGGCAAGGCCGCCATGGTCATCGGCGGCGACTTCAACCGCCGGTCCGTCGACGCCTCCACCGCCGCCGGCAAGTACGCCGTCGTCCCGGTGCCCGGCAGGACCGCGGGCACCATCGCGCCGGCGTTCGCGGGCGGCAACCTGCTCGGCGTCCTCAAGGGCTCGCAGCGCCGGACCCTCGCCCAGGAGTTCACCAGGCTCCTCGGCGGCAAGACCTACCAGCGCAAGATGTTCGACGCCATGGGCAACCTGCCCACGTTCGGCGACGTGCAGGCCGAGGTCGCGAAGGCCAACCCGGTGCTGGAGCCGTTCATCGAGACGCTGGAGTCCGGCACCAGGTTCGTGCCCGTCACCCCCGACTGGGCCAAGGTCGACGCGCAGGCCGTGCTGCCGAACCTGCTCCAGGAGGTCGCCGCCGGCGGCGAGGACGTCGACACCGCGGCGAAGGCGGCGGCCGACGAGATGAACGCCGCGTTCGGCTCGTGACGGCGCCGGCGAAGACCCCCGGGGTCGGGAAGGGGGACGGGCGGGTCGCGTTCGCCTACCTCGCCCCCGCGCTGCTGGTGCTCGTCGGCCTCATGGGCTACCCGGTGTACCAGCTCGTGCTGATCTCCCTGTTCGACTACGGCCAGGAGCAGGTCAGCGGCGGCGCGCCGCTGACCTTCCTGGGCCTGGGCAACTACGCGACCCTGCTCGGGGACGCGCGGTTCTGGTCCGTGCTCGGGCAGACCGTCGGCTTCGCGGCGGTGTGCGTGCTCGGGACCCTGCTGGTCGGCGCCGCCCTCGCGGTGCTGGCCACCAGGGTCCGCACGTGGGCGCGCACCACGCTGTTCCTGGCCGCGCTCGGCGCCTGGTCCACGCCCGCCGTCGCCGGGTCCACGATCTGGCTGTTCCTGTTCGACGCGAACTTCGGCTTCGTCAACGAGGTGCTGGGCACCACCGGGTTCTCCTGGACCTACGACAAGTGGACCGCGTTCGGGCTCGTCGCCGCGCAGGTCGTCTGGTGCTCGTTCCCGTTCGTCATGGTCACCCTCTACGCGGGGATCAAGGCCATCCCCGGCGAGGTGCTGGAGGCCGCCGCGCTCGACGGCGCGTCCACCCTGCGGACCGCGACGGACGTGATCCTGCCGCTGCTCAGGCCGCTGCTCGTCGTCGTCACCATCCAGTCGGTCATCTGGGACTTCAAGGTGTTCACGCAGGTCTACGTCATGACCAACGGCGGCGGCATCGCCGGGCGCAACCTCGTGCTCAACGTCTACGCCTACCAGCAGGCGTTCGCCGCCTCCGAGTACGGGCTGGGCGCGGCGATCGGCGTGGTGACGACGCTGATCCTGCTGCTCGTCACGGTCGGGTACCTGCGGGCGCTGCGGCGCGGGGGTGAGGCGCTGTGAACCGCCGGATCTCGCGCGGGATCGCCGAGACCGCCACCGTCGTCGTGGCGGGCGTGGTGGCGTTCCCGCTGTACTGGATGCTGCTGACCGCGCTGAAGCCCGAGGCCGAGGTCGTCTCGACCGACCCGCGGCCGTGGACGCTCCTGCCGACGCTGGACAGCTTCGTGCGGGCGCTCACCGTGCAGAGCTTCGGCCGCTACCTGCTCAACAGCCTCGTCGTGGCGGGCGCGGTGGTGGTGCTGAGCCTGTTCGTCTCGTTCCTGGCGGCCACCGCGCTGACCCGGTTCCGGTTCCGCGGCCGCACCACGATGCTGGTGATGCTGCTGGTCGTGCAGATGGTGCCGGTGGAGGCGCTGACCATCCCGCTGTTCTTCGTCATGCGGTCCGTGCGGGACGTCGCGCCCGCGTTCGGCCTCAACCACCTCGGGTCGCTGGTGCTGGTGCACCTGGCGTTCAGCCTGCCGTTCGCGATCTGGATGCTGCGCGGGTTCGTCGCCGCCGTGCCCGTCGAGCTGGAGGAGGCCGCGACCCTCGACGGCGCGTCCCGCTTCCGGTTCCTGTGGCAGGTGCTGTTCCCGCTCGTCGCGCCCGGCCTGGTGGCGACCAGCGTGCTGTCGTTCATCCACGCCTGGAACGACTTCCTGTTCGCCAAGACGTTCATCATCTCGGCGGCCGAGAACCAGACCCTGCCGCTGGCGCTGCAGGTGTTCGTCAAACCGGACCAGAACGACTGGGGCGCGATCATGGCAGGATCGACGCTGATGACGATCCCGGTGCTGGTCTTCTTCGTCCTCGTCCAACGGCGGCTCGTCGCCGGACTCGCGGGAGCGGTCAAGTGATCCTGTTGCCCAGGCCCGTCCTGTTCGACGCCGGTGACGGCGAGGTCGACTTCGACGGGGCGTTCCAGGTCGAGCGCGTCGACGGGCCCGCCGAGGGCTACCGGCTGTCCGTCTCGCCCGACGGGGTGCGCGTGCTGGCGTCCGACGACGCGGGCGAGTTCTACGCCCGGCAGACGCTGCGGCAGCTCAGCGGGCCCGCCGCGTTCCGGGCCGTGCCGCCCGGCGTGGTGCGGCTGCCGGTGTGCTCCGTGGTCGACCACCCGCGGTTCGCGTGGCGCGGGGTGCTGATCGACGTGGCGCGGCACTTCCTGCCCAAGCACGACCTGCTGCGCTACGTGGACCTGCTCGCCGCGCACAAGCTGAACGTGCTGCACCTGCACCTCACCGACGACCAGGGCTGGCGGTTCGAGTCCCGCCGCCACCCCCGGCTGCACGAGGTCGGCGGCTGGCGGCCCGACTCGCGGTCCGGCGACCGGCGCTCCGGCGGGATGACCGGCCGGCCCCACGGCGGCTACTACACCCAGGACGACCTGCGCGAACTCGTCGCCTACGCGGCGGCCCGGCACGTCACCGTGGTGCCCGAGATCGACGTGCCCGGCCACAGCCAGGCCGCGATCGCCGCCTACCCCGAGCTGGGCACCGCCGGCGGCGGCGTGTGGACGGACTGGGGGGTCAACCCGAACGTCCTCAAGGCCGACGAGGCCGCGGTGGACTTCTACCGGGACGTGTTCGACGAGCTGCTGGACGTGTTCCCCAGCGAGGTCGTGGGCCTCGGCGGCGACGAGGCCGAGGGCGGCGACGGGCGGTTCGTGCGGCGGGTCGCGCAGCACCTCGCGGCGCGCGGGCGGCGGCCGTTCGGCTGGGACGAGGTGCTCGACGCGGGCCCCCTGCCCGCGTCGACCGTCGTCGCGTCGTGGCGGGGCGAGGAACCGGGCCTGCGCGCCCTCGACCGCGGGCACGACGTCGTCCTGTGCCCCGAGGAGCACCTCTACCTCGACTACCGGCAGTCCGACCACCCCGACGAGCCCGTCCCGGTCGGCACGGTGACGACCCTGGAGGACGTCCACCGGTACGAGCCCGCCGCGGCCGACCGGGTGCTGGGCGTGCAGGCGAACCTGTGGACCGAGCACCTCGACTCGCCGCGGCGCCTCGACTACGCGGCCTTCCCCCGGCTCGCCGCGTTCGCCGAGGTCGCGTGGAGCCCCGCCGGTCCCCGCGACCACGCCGAGTTCCGGGCCAGGCTCGCCGGGCACCACCTGCCGAGGCTCGACGCCCTCGGCGTCGAGTACCGCCCCCTCGACGGCCCCCGGCCGTGGCAGACCCTCCCGGGCGTGCCCGGGTTCCCCCGCTAGACCGTCTCTTCGGGCACCAGCACCCAGGCGGCGAGGTAGAGGACCGCGCCCGCGCCGAACCCGAAGAGGGTCGCGGCGACCAGCAGGATGCGCAGCAGCGCCGCGTCGACGCCGAGGAGCTTCGCGAGGCCGCCGCACACGCCCGCGACCATGCGGTCGCCCCGGCTGCGGCGGAGCTTCTTGACCTTGTCGGTGGCCTGGTTCAGGGTGTCCGTCGCCTGGTTCAGCACGTCGTTCGTCGTCATGGCCCAAGCCTGCCCGGCCGGGCGTCCCGGCACATCGGGGACGCTCCCCGGTTCCGCCTCGGGGTTGAACCACGACCTGGCCCCGGGGTCCCCGGCCCCCGCTCGTCCGGGCGCCGGGGCGCCTCCGCCGCCTACCCTCGGAGGTGTGACGCCAGTGGAACCCGCCCCGCCGCCGGAGCCCGTGCAGTCGGGGCCCCCGCCGCCGGAGCCCGCGACGCCGGGCGAGCTGGCCGCCGCGCTCGACCGCGCCGGCTACCTGCCGGACGAGGGGATCGCCACCGCCGCCTTCCTGGCCCTGCGGATGCGCCGCCCCCTGTTCTGCGAGGGCGAGCCGGGCACCGGCAAGACGTTCCTGGCGGTGGCGCTGGCCGACGCGCTCGGCCTGCCGCTGATCCGGCTCCAGTGCCACGAGGGCATCGACGCCGCCCAGGCCCTCTACGACTGGGACTTCCCGCGCCAGCTCCTGCACCTGCGGACCCTCGAAGCCGCCGGGCCGGTCGACGCCGAGGCCGCCGGGGCCTCCCTGCACACCCGCCGCTTCCTGCTCGCCCGGCCGCTGCTGCGCGCCCTCGAACAGGCGCCGTGCGTGCTGCTCGTCGACGAGGTGGACCGCGCCGACGACGAGTTCGAGGCGCTCCTGCTGGAGGTGCTCGGCGAGAACGCCGTGACCATCCCCGAACTGGGCCGCGTCGCCGCCGCCACCCCGCCGCTGGTCGTGCTCACCTCCAACCGCACCCGCGACGTGCACGACGCCCTCAAGCGCCGCTGCCTCTACCACTGGCTGGAGCACCCCGACCTGGCCCGCGAGGTCGCCATCCTGCGCCGCGCCCTGCCCGGCGCGACGGAGCGCCTCGCCACCCGGGTCGCCACCGCCGTGCGCGCCCTGCGCGACCTCGACCTGCTCAAGCCGCCCGGCGTCGCCGAATCCCTCGACTGGGCCCGCGCCCTGCTCGCCCTGGGCCGCACCGACCTCGACACCGACACCGCCGCCGCGACCCTCGGCGCCGTCCTGAAGTACCGGGAGGACACCCGGCGCGTCCTGGCCGCCGGCGTCCTCGACCTGGTGACCGGGGACGCGGTCGCGGGATGACCGGGGCCGACGCGCAGAGCGGGACCGACGCGCCGACCGGGTTCGCGGGGTTCGCGCACGCGCTGCGGCACGCCGGGGTGCCGTGCGGGCCGGACCGGGTGCGGGCGTTCGTCGCCGCGCTCGACCACCTCGACGTCACGCGCGGCGCGGACGTGTACTGGGCCGGGCGGCTCGCGCTGTGCTCCGGGCCGGACGACCTGCCGCGCTACGACGCCGCGTTCGCCGCCTGGTTCGGCGACGCCCTCCCCCGCCCGCGTCCCCGGCCGCCGGCGCGCCGGACCTCGCACCTCGCCGCGCTCGGGACCGGCGCCGACCGCGCCGGGGGCGCGCCCCCGCTGCGGGTCGCGGCGAGCGACGCGGAAACCCTGCGGCACAAGGACATCGCCGCGATGAGCCCCGCCGAGCGCGAGCACCTCGCGCTGCTCGTGGCGGCGCTGCGGCCCGTGCCGCCCCGGCGGCGCTCGTCCCGGGCGCGGCCCGCGCGGCGCGGCGAGCTCGACCCCGCCCGGGTGCTGCGCCGGCTCGTCGCGACCGGGGAGGTGGTGCCCGCGCACCGGCGCCGCGCCACCCGCCCGCGCCGGGTCGTGCTGCTGGTCGACGTGTCCGGGTCCATGAAGCCCTACGCCGGCGCGCTGCTGCGGTTCGCGCACGTCGTCGCCCGCGCCGTGCCCGCCGAGGTGTGCACGCTCGGCACCCGGCTCACCCGCGTCACCCGGCAGCTGCGGCACCGCGACCCCGAGGCGGCGCTGACCGCGGCGGCCCGCGCCGTGCCCGACTCCGGGGGCGGCACGCGGCTCGGCGAGGCCCTGAAGGCGTTCCTCGACCGGTGGGGGCAGCGGGGCGCGGCGCGCGGCGCGGTCGTCGTGATCTGCTCCGACGGCTGGGAGCGCGGCGACCCCGCCCTGCTCGCCGAGCAGGTGGCGCGGCTCGCCCGGCTGGCCCACCGGGTGCTGTGGGTCAACCCGCACGCCGGCCACGACGGCTACCTGCCCGTGCAGTCCGGCATCGCCGCCGCCCTGCCGCACCTGGACCGGCTCCTCGCCGGTCACAGCCTCGACACCCTGCACGCCCTGCTGGAGGAGGTCCGACGTGCGTGATGTGCTCGCCGAACTGGCCCGTCGCGTCGACGCCGGGGAGACCGTCGGCGTCGGGACGGTCGTCGCCGCGTTCAGCTCCGCCCCCCGGCCGCCGGGCGCGGCGATGCTCGTCGGCGCCGGCGGCGAGGTCGTCGGCAGCGTGTCCGGCGGCTGCGTCGAGGGCGCGGTCTACGAGCTGGCGCGGGAGGTCGTGGCCGGTGGCGCGCCCGTGCTCCAGCGGTACGGGGTGAGCGACGACGACGCGTTCGCCGTGGGCCTGACCTGCGGCGGGATCATCGACGTGTACGTGGAGCCGGTGTCCGCGGCGACGTTCCCGGAGCTGCCCGAGGTGCTGGCGACCGTGCGCGCCGGGGAACCGGTGGCCGTCGCCACGGTCGTCGAGCACCCCGAGTGGGTCGGGCGCAGGCTCGTCGTGTGGCCCGACCGCGTGTCCGGCGACGTCCCGTCCGACCGGGCCCGCGACGCCGTCGCCGACGACGCGCGCGGCCTGCTCGCCGCCGGCCGCAGCGGCACCCTGCGCTACGGGCCGGACGGGCAGCGGCGCGGCGAGGGCATGGCGGTGTTCGTGAACTCCTTCGAACCACCGCCCAGGATGCTGGTGTTCGGCGCCATCGACTTCGCCGCCGCCGTGGCGCGGCTCGGCGCGTTCCTCGGCTACCGCGTCACGGTGTGCGACGCGCGCCCGGTGTTCGCGACGGCCGGCCGGTTCCCCGAAGCCGACGAGGTCGTCGTGGACTGGCCGCACCGCTACCTCGCCGGGCAGGCCGACGCGGGCGCGCTCGACGGCCGCACGGTCGTCGCCGTGCTCACCCACGACCCGAAGTTCGACGTGCCGCTGCTGGAGGTCGCCCTGCGGCTCGACCTCGGCTACGTCGGCGCGATGGGGTCCCGCCGCACGCACGACGACCGGCTGCGGCGGCTGCGCGAGGCGGGCGTCACCGAGGACGAGCTGGCCCGGCTGTCCTCGCCCATCGGCCTGGACCTGGGCGCGCGGACCCCCGAGGAGACCGCCGTGTCGATCGCCGCCGAGATCATCGCGCTGCGCTGGGGCGGGGGAGGGGAGCGCCTGGCGCGGACCGCCGGCGCCATCCACCGGGAACCGGGGGTTGTTTGACCCGACAACCAAGAGCAGGCTCGGACGTGACCCCCACCACAACCGGACCTGGAGGGTTCATGCGGATCACCGTCACCGTCGACGGCGTGGCCTACACCGACGAGGTCGAACCGAGAACGTTGCTGGTCCACCACCTGCGCGAACGGCTCGGCCGGACCGGCACCGTCGTCGGCTGCGACACGGGCAACTGCGGGGCCTGCACCGTCCACCTCGACGGGCGCAGCGTGAAGTCCTGCTCCGTCCTCGCCGTGCAGGCCGACGGCCACGAGGTCACCACCGTCGAGGGCCTGGCCCGGGACGGGCAACTGCACCCCGTGCAGCGCGCGTTCCACGAGAACCACGCCCTCCAGTGCGGGTTCTGCACCCCCGGCATGATCATGCAGGCCATCGACCTGCTCGCGGACAACCCCGACCCCGACGAGGACGAGGTGCGGCACGGCCTGGAGGGCAACCTCTGCCGCTGCACCGGCTACCAGAACATCGTGCGCGCCGTGCGCGCCGCCGCCCGCGCCGGCGGTGCCGCGTGACGGCCCCCGCCGACGCCCCCGCCGGGTCCCCGGATGCCGGACCCCCGGACGCCGGCCCCTCGGGCGCCGGACCCGAGATCGGCAGGGCCCGCCTGCGCAAGGAGGACGCCCGGCTCATCACCGGCGCCACCCGGTGGACCGACAACCTCCAGCTCCCCGGCATGCTGCACCTGGCCGTGCTGCGCAGCCCCGTCGCGCACGCCCGCATCACGTCGGTCGACGTCGGCGGGGCCACCCGGATGCCCGGCGTGCTCGCCGTCCTCACCGGCCGCGACCTCGCCGACGAGCAGGGCAGCCTGCCGTGCGCCTGGCCGATCACCGAGGACATGAAGGCCCCGCCCGCGCCGGCCCTCGCGGTGGACGAGGTGAACTTCGCGGGCGAGGCCGTCGCGCTGGTCGTGGCGCGCTCCGCGGCCGAGGCGCACGACGCGCTGGCCGCCGTCGACGTCGACTACGACGAGCTGCCCGTGGTCCTCGACATCACCCGCGCCGTCGAGGACGGCGCCGACCTCGTGCACCCCGACCTGGGCACCAACACCAGCGCCACCTGGGTGTTCGACTCCGCCGAGGCGGGCACCGGCGGCGACGTCGACCGGGCGGTCGCCGACGCCGAGGTGGTCGTGCGCCGCACGTTCCGCCAGCAGCGGCTCATCCCCGCGTTCATGGAACCCCGCTCGGTCGTGGTCGACCCCTCGCCCGACGGCGTCACCCTGTGGTCGTCCACGCAGGTCCCGCACGTCCTGCGGTGGATGCTGTCGGCCGTGCTCGGCATCCCGGAGCACACGATCCGGGTCATCGCGCCGGACGTCGGCGGTGGGTTCGGCGGCAAGCTCCAGGTCACGCCCGAGGAGGTGCTGACCCTGCTCGTCGCCCGCCGGCTCGGCAAGCCGGTGAAGTGGACCGAGACCCGCACCGAGTCGATGCTCTCCGGCCACCACGGCCGCGACCAGGTGCAGCGGCTCACCCTCACCGCCCGCCGCGACGGCACCGTCACCGGGCTCGACGTGGACCTGCTCGCCGACATGGGCGCCTACCTGCGGCTGATCAGCTCGGGCGTGCCGATCCTCGGCGCGTTCATGTTCAACGCCATCTACAAGTTCCCCGCCTACCGGTTCACCTGCGCGAACGTGTTCACGAACAAGGTGCCCACGGACGCCTACCGCGGCGCGGGCCGGCCCGAGGCGACGTTCGCGATCGAGCGGCTGATGGACGAGCTGGCCGCCGAGCTCGGCCGCGACCCGCTGGAGCTGCGGCGGCAGAACTGGATCGGGCGCGAGGAGTTCCCGTTCACCACCGTCGCGGGGCTCACCTACGACACCGGGGACTACGAGGCCGCCACCGACCGCGCCGTCGAGCTGTTCGACTACGACGGGCTGCGCGCCGAGCAGGCCGGCCGCCGCGCCGCCGGCGACCCCGTGCAGCTGGGCATCGGCATCTCCACCTACACCGAGATGTGCGGGCTCGCCCCGTCCCGCGTGCTGGGCGCCCTGCGGTACGCGGCGGGCGGCTGGGAGCACGCGGCCGTGCGCGTGCTGCCCACCGGCAAGGTCGAGCTGGTCACCGGCACCTCCCCGCACGGCCAGGGGCACGTCACGGCGTGGAGCCAGATCGTCGCCGACCGGCTCGGCGTGCCGTTCGAGGACGTCGAGGTGCTGCACGGCGACACCCGCGTCGCGCACCGCGGCATGGACAGCTACGGGTCCCGCTCGGTGGCCGTCGGCGGCGCGGCGGTCGCGCTGGCCGCGGACAAGGTGCTCGCCAAGGCCCGCGCGATCGCCGCGCACCTGATGGAGGTCGGCGAGGACGACGTCGAGTTCGCCGCCGGCGCGTTCGCCGTGCGCGGCACGTCCACCACGATGGCGTTCGGGGACGTGGTGGTCGCCGCGCACGTCGCCCACGACCTGCCCGACGGCGTGGAACCCGGGCTCGACGCCGAGGCCACGTTCGACCCGGAGAACTTCTCCTACCCGCACGGCACGCACCTGTGCGCGGTCGAGGTCGACACGGAGACCGGCGCGGTGGCGATCCGCTCGTACGTGTGCGTCGACGACGTCGGCACGGTGGTGAACCCGCTGATCGTGGAGGGCCAGGTGCACGGCGGCCTGGCGCAGGGCATCGCGCAGGCCCTGTTCGAGGAGGCCGTGCACGACGAGCACGGCACCCTCACCACGGCCACCCTCGCCGACTACCTGCTGCCGTCCGCGGTGGACCTGCCGCACTTCACCACCGACCGCACCGAGACGCCCGCCGCGACCAACCCGCTGGGCGTGAAGGGCGTCGGCGAGGCGGGCACCATCGCGTCCACCCCGGCCGTGGTCAACGCGGTCGTGGACGCCGTGCGGCACCTGGGCGTCACCGACGTGGGGATGCCGTGCACCCCGATGCGGGTGTGGAAGGCGATCCGGGGCGCGTCCACCGACCCGCCCACCACGCCCGGCCCCGGCGGCGGCCTGGGCTCGATCACCACGACGGGGGGCGGCGCGTGATCCCGGCCGCGTTCGACTACGTCGCGCCCACCACGGTCGAGGAGGCCGTGCGGGCCCTCGCCGAGGGCGGCGAGGACGCCAAGGTGATGGCGGGCGGGCAGAGCCTGGTCCCGGTGCTGCGGATGCGGCTCGCCGCGCCGACCCTCGTGGTCGACCTGTCCCGGCTGACCGGGCTGTCCGGCGTCCGCGACGAGGGCGACTCGCTGCTCGTCGGGGCCATGACCACCCAGCACGACCTGCACCGGGACCCGCTGGTGCGCGCGCACGCCGGGCTGCTGCGGCTCGTCGTCGGCACCGTCGCCGACCCGCAGGTGCGCCACCGCGGCACGGTCGGCGGCTCGCTCGCCCACGCCGACCCGGCGGGCGACCTGCCCGCGCCCGTCCTCGCGCTGGACGCGGTGCTGGTGTGCGTCGGTCCGGGCGGGACCCGCGAGGTGCCCGCGGCGCGGTTCTTCGTCGACCGCTTCACCACCGACCTCGCCCCCGACGAGCTGCTCACCCACGTGCGCGTCCCGAAGCTGACCGGCTGGGGCGCGCGCTACGAGAAGTTCACCCGGGTCGCCCAGGCGTGGTCGATCGCCGGGGTCGCCGCCGCGGTGCGGGTCGAGGACGGCGGCATCACCGGGGCCCGCGTCGGCCTGACCAACATGGGCCCCACCCCGGTGCGGGCGCACGGCGTGGAGGAGGCGCTGGTCGGGCGGCCCGCGACGGCCGAGGTGATCGCCGCGGCGGCGGCCCGCGCCGGCGAGGGCACCTCCCCGGCGACGGACGCCGACGCCGACGCCGAGTACCGCGCGCACCTCGCCCGCGTGCTCACCGGGCGGGCCGTCACCGCGGCGGTGGGCGCGTGAGGCTGGAGCACCGGTTCACCGCCCCCGCGCCCGTGCCGGCCGTGTGGGCGGTGCTGCTCGACCCGGAGGCGGTCGCGCCGTGCATGCCGGGCGCGACCCTCACCGGCGTCGACGGGCCCTCGTTCACCGGCACCGTCAAGGTCAAGCTGGGCCCGGTGAGCCTGCTCTACCGGGGGACCGGCGAGTTCACGTCCGTCGACGAGGCGGCGCGCACCGCCGTGCTGACCGCCGCCGGCAAGGACAGCCGGGGCAACGGCACCGCGTCCGCCACGGTGTCCGTGGCGCTCACCGCCGCCGGCGACGGCACCGACGTGTCCGTGGTCACCGAGGTGCGCGTCACCGGCCGTCCCGCGCAGTTCGGGCGCGGTCTGATCGGCGAGGTCGCGGGCAAGGTCGTCGCCGAGTTCGCCGAACGCCTGGCGGCGCGGCTCGCGCCGGCGGAAGCTGAGGGCGTGACCGCTCCAGAGGCAACCGCCCGGCCGAGGCTGCACGCCGTCCCGGACGAGCCGCTCGACCTGCTCGACACCGGGGGCGCGCCCGCCCTCCGGCGGGTGCTGCCGGTGGCCGCCGGCCTGGCGGTGCTGGTGCTGCTGGTCCGCGCCGTGCGCCGGCGGCGCAGCTGAACGCGCGCGGCGGGCGGCTGGCCCTCGGGCTGGCCGCCTGCGCCGCCGCGGTGGCCTGCACCGGCTCGCCCGTCGTGCTCACGCCGTCCCGCGCGCCGGCGACGACCACCACGTCCACCGCGCCCGAGCCGCCGTCGTTCACGCTCGCCGCGGGCGGTGACGTCCTCATCCACCCGGCGCTCACCGAGCAGGCCGACCAGGACGGGGCGCGCGACTTCACGCCCCTGCTGGAGGGCCTGCGGCAGGCCGTCGACGCCGACGTGTCGATCTGCCACCTGGAGACGCCGCTGTCCGCGCCGGGCGCGCCCACGTTCGGCTACCCGGCGTTCAGCGCGCCGCCCGAGGTGGCGACCGCGCTGCGGCGCATCGGCTACGACAGCTGCTCCACCGCGTCCAACCACACCCTCGACCGCGGCCCGTCCGCGATCGCCACCACGCTGGACGCGCTGGACGCCGCCGGCCTGCGGCACACCGGCTCGTTCCGCTCGCCCGAGGAGTCCGCCACGCCGCTGCTGCTCGACGCGAAGGGCGTGAAGGTCGGGCACGTCGCGTTCACCTACGGCTTCAACGGCATCCCGCTCGACCAGCCGTGGCGGGCGAACCAGCTCTCCGTCGAGGGCGTCCTGACCGCCGCGCGGGCCGCGCGCGCCGCCGGCGCCGAGGTCGTCGTGGCCTCCCTGCACTGGGGCGACGAGTACCGGCACGAGGCGACGCCGCAGCAGCGCGAGATGGCCGCCGCGCTGCTCGGCGACCCGGCCGTGGACCTGATCATCGGCACCCACGTGCACGCCGTGCAGCCGATCGAGCGGGTCAACGGCAAGTGGGTCGTCTACGGCATGGGCAACGAGGTGGCCCGCCACTCCGAGCCGAGGGGCATCACCGAAGAGGGCATCATCACCCGCTTCCGGTTCGTGAAGGGCGACGCCGGCTGGTCGGTGGCGGACGCCTCCTACGTGCCGACCCTGGTCGAGTTCGGCCCCCCGATCCGCGTGGTCGACCTGACCCGGGTCCCCGCCACGCCGAGGCGCACGGAAGCCCTGACCCGCACCGACGGCGTCGTCCGCAGCCTGGGCGCGGACATCGCGCACCCCTGAGGACCACCGGTCCACCCGTTCGCCCGACCGGTGGGACCGGTGTCGCCGTACGATCCGGTCACTCGCTCCGGAGGAGGTGGTGTGGATGGTCGACCGGTTCCGCGACGCGTTGCTGACCCCGGGGGAGACCGCCCGGCACCTGCTCATCCCGAAGCGCACCATGTCCCGCTGGCTGGCCGAGCAGGCGGGCGGAGCGCCGCTCGTGCACCGCGTCGCGGCGGAAGGGCGCGGAGCCCCCTCGGTGCCGTTCGTGGCGGTGGTCGAGGCGTACGTCCTGCGCTCGCTCCGCGACCTCGGCCTCACCAAGCGGAAGATCAGGGACGCCGCGGCGGCGGTGCGCACCGAGTTCGGCACTCCCTACGGCCTCGCGACGCAGCAGATCGTCACCGACGGCCTCGACATCTTCCTGCACTACGCCGATGGCGACCTGGCCCGCGTCGGTGACCGGCAGCGGCCCATCAGGGAGGTGCTCGACGGCTACCTGCGCTACATCGCGTGGGACGCCGAGGACGGGTTCGCCTCGTCGCTGCGGTTGCGCCAGTACCCGGACATCGCGCCGGTGGTGATCGACCCCTTGTTCGGCTGGGGGGCACCGGTGGTCCAGGAGAACCGCGTCCCGGTGGACGCCGTCGTGCGGATGTGGCTGGCCGGCGACTCCCTCAAGGACGTCGCGCACGAGTACGACCTGGCTCCCGACCAGGTCGAGGCCATCTGCCGCGCGGCACAGCATGTCGCCGCTTGAGTACTTCCTCGACCGGGGACTGGGACGCGGTGTGGCCGACGGCCTGCGCGCTCGGGGGTGGCTCGTGCACCGCATCACCGACCACTACCCCGACGACGCCCAGTGCGTCCCGGACGAGGAGTGGCTCGCGTACGGGCTGGAGCGCGGCTGGGTCCCGTTGTGCAAGGACGGGCGGATCAAGGGGCGGCACCACGAGCGCGAGCCGATCGCGGTGCACTCGGCGGTCCTGTTCTACCTGAACAACCAGCAGCTCCGCCGCGAGGAGATGATCAGCCGCTTCGTGAACGCGCGTCCGGCGATGGAGCGCGCCGTGCGGCGGGGTGGTCCGGCCGTCTACGCCGTGGCGGAGTCGACCATTCGGCGGACCTGGCCCTGAGCGGGGGCAGCCCGAGCAGGGGCAGCCCGAGCGCGGACAGCCGAGCAGGGGGCAGCCCGAGCGGGTCAGCCGAGCAGGCGGCGCACCCGGTCCAGCCGGTCCAGCCAGCGCCCCTCCGTCGCCGGGTCCGCGGCGACCCCGCCCAGGAGGTCGGGGGTCGGGGCCGTCGACGGCACGGGCAGCCGGCCGTCCACCGGGCGCAGGGACCCGCTCGTCACGTCCCCGTCCAGCAGGGACAGGGTGCCCAGGCCGCACGCGAAGTCCAGTTCCGGCAGGGCGCCCGCCAGCGCCAGGCCGGCCGCCATGCCCACCGACGTCTCCAGCGCCGACGACACCACGCACGGCAGGCCGCACGCCTCCGCCACCTCCAGCGCCCGCCGCACCCCGCCCAGCGGCGCGACCTTGATCACCGCCACGTCCGCCGCGCCGGCCACCGCGACCCTCACCGGGTCCTCGGCGTGCCGGATCGACTCGTCCGCCGCGATCCGCACGTCCACCCGCCGCCGCACCGCGGCCAGCTCCTCGACGGTCCGGCACGGCTGCTCGACGTACTCCAGGCCGCCCGCCGCGCGGTCCAGCTCGCGGATCGCGGCCACCGCCGCGCCCACGTCCCACGCCGCGTTCGCGTCGACCCGCACCGCGCCGCCCGGCCCCAGCGCGTCGCGCACCGCCGCGACCCGCTCCAGGTCGGCGGACAGCGGCGTGCCGGGGTCGGCGACCTTCACCTTCGCCGTCGAGCAGCCGGACGCGGCGACGATCGCGTGGGCCCGCTCCGGCGACACGACCGGCACCGTGCAGTTCACCGGCACCGACGTGCGCACGGGCGCGGGCCAGCCCCGTTCCGCCGCCTCCACCGCGCACCGCAGCCACGGCACCGACTCGGCGTCCCCGTAGTCCTCGAACGGGCAGAACTCGCCCCACCCGGCCGGCCCCTCCCAGATGACGCCGTGGCGGGCGGTGATGCCGCGGAACCGGGTGCGCATGGGGATCGAGTAGACCTGCGCCGAGTTGACCTGCACCGGCGAATCCTAGAGCGGGTCGGGTGGTCGGGCGGGGTCAGCCGATCCTGGGGCCGAGCAGGTCGTCGGCGTCCACGATCCGGTAGGCGTAGCCCTGCTCGGCCAGGAACCGCTGCCGGTGCGCCGCGTAGTCGGTGTCGAGCGTGTCGCGGGACACCACCGAGTAGAAGTGCGCCTGCCGGCCGTCGCCCTTGGGCCGCAGCAGCCGGCCCAGCCGCTGCGCCTCCTCCTGCCGCGACCCGAACGTGCCCGACACCTGCACCGCGACCGACGCCTCGGGCAGGTCGATGGAGAAGTTCGCCACCTTCGACACCACCAGCGTGCGCAGCTCGCCCCGCCGGAACCGGTCGAACAGCTCCTCGCGCTCCTTGTTCTTCGTCGAACCCTGGATGACCGGCGCGTCCAGCGCCTCGCCCAGCGCCTCCAACTGGTCCAGGTAGGCGCCGATGACCAACGTCGGCTCGTCGGGGTGCCGGTCCAGGATCGCCCTCACCACCGGCAGCTTCGTGCGGGCCGTGGCGCACAGCTTGTAGCGCTCCTCCGGCTCGGCCGTCGCGTACTCCAACCGCTCGTTGTCGGTCAGCGTCACCCGCACCTCGGTGCACTCGGCGGGCGCGATCCAGCCCTGCGCCTCGATGTCGCGCCACGGCACGTCGTACCGCTTCGGCCCGATCAGCGAGAACACGTCGCCCTCCTGGCCGTCCTCGCGCACCAGCGTCGCGGTCAGGCCGAGCCGGCGGCGGGACTGGAGGTCGGCCGTCATCCGGAACACCGGCGCGGGCAGCAGGTGCACCTCGTCGTAGACGATCAGGCCCCAGTCGCGGGAGTCGAACAGCTCCAGGTGCTTGTACTCGCCCTTCGACTTGCGGGTGATCACCTGGTAGGTCGCGATGGTGACCGGCCGGATCTCCTTGCGCTCGCCCGAGTACTCGCCGATCTCGTCCTCGGTGAGCGACGTGCGCGCCACCAGCTCGCGCTTCCACTGCCTGCCCGCCACCGTGTTGGTGACCAGGATCAGCGTGGTGGCCCCCGCCTCGGCCATCGCCGCCGCGCCGACCAGCGTCTTGCCCGCGCCGCACGGCAGCACGACCACGCCCGAGCCGCCCGCCCGGAACGCCTGCGCGGCCAGCCGCTGGTAGTCGCGCAGCTGCCAGCCGTCCTCGCGCAGCTCGATGGGGTGCGCCTCGCCGTCGACGTACCCGGCGAGGTCCTCGGCGGGCCAGCCGATCTTGAGCAGCAGCTGCTTGAGCCGGCCGCGTTCGCTCGGGTGCACCACGACGGTGTCGTCGTCGACGCGGTCGCCGAGCATCGGCTTGACCTTCTTGTGCCGCAGCACCTCCTCCAGGACGGCGCGGTCCAGGGAGATGAGGGTGAGGCCGTGCGTCGGGTGGTTGGCCAGCTGGAGGCGGCCGAAGCGGCCCATGGTGTCGACCACGTCCACCAGCAGCGGCTGCGGCACCGGGTAGCGCGAGTAGCGGACCAGGGCGTCCACGACCTGCTCGGCGTCGTGGCCGGCGGCGCGGGCGTTCCACAGCGCCAGCGGCGTGACGCGGTAGGTGTGCACGTGCTCGGGCGCGCGCTCCAGCTCGGCGAACGGCGCGATGGCGGTGCGGGCGTCGTCCGACAGCGGGTGGTCCACTTCCAGCAGCAGGGTCTTGTCCGACTGGACGATCAAAGGGCCGTCGGTCACGAGTGCGCACTCCCGTCGATTGGGTACCTCCAGTGTGCCCACCGGGGGCAAGTCGGTCCCCCGACCGCGTGTGCGCCTGGTCACGGCCCTGGCGATACCTTCTGGGTCGTCACGCGCACCCGTCCAGCGAGGATGATCATGAGCAACGAGCCGGCACAGCCCGCCGACGACGCGTCCGAGCCCACCGCGGGCGGTGCTCCCCCGGCCAGGCCCACCTCGCCCCGCGTGCCGCCCGCCGACGCGGAGCGCGTCGCCGCCGCCGAAGCCGCCGCCGCGAACGCGGACGGGCCCGAGCTGACCGCCCCGGCGTCCACCGGCCTGGGGTCGGGCGCGGGCGTCGCCGGCCAGGGCCCCGCCCCCGAGCAGGGCGCGGGCGCGCGTGAGCAGCCGGTGACCGGCAACGAACCCGCCACGCCCGCGGGCCCGACCGCCGTGACGGGCGCGCGGCCGGCCCCCTCCGCCGACCCGGTCGCCACGGGTGCCGGCGAACCGGCCTCCCAGGCCCCCGCCGCCGACGAGCCGTCCACGGGCGGGAACGTCGCCGCGCCGGGCGCGGCGGCCGGCGGTTCGGCCGCCACCGAGCCGCCGGGCACCGCCGGTGCCGCCGGGACCGGAGCCGCGGGGACCGGAGTTGCCGGGACCGGTGCTGCCGGGACTGGTGCTGCCGGGACGGGTGCCGGCGCTGTGCCGCCCGCCCGACCGGTCGGCGAGGTCCCGCCCGGCCCCGGCGCGTCGATCCCCGGCACCGCGCCCGCCGACACGATCTCCGACTCGCTCCCGGACGCGGCCACGACCGGCTCGACCGGCGCGACCGGCCCCGGCGCGACCGCGACCGGCTCGGCGACCACCGGTTCGGCTGTGGCGGCGACTGGGGCGACCGCGGCCGGTGCGGGTGCGGGTGCCGGTGCGGTCGAGGAACACGATCCCCGCGACAAGAAGAAGACCCTCCGCACGGTGTTGATCATCGTGGTGATCCTCGCCCTGGTCGCCGTCGTCGTGTACGGCGTGAGCCTGCTCACCAACACCGCCTCGAACGCCGAGGCCGGCGACTGCGTCAGCGTCACCTCGCAGGACGGGGACCGCGCCGACGTCGAGTCGCTCGACTGCTCGGCCGACCGGGCGTCCTTCAAGGTCGGCAAGGTCGTGGAGTCGACCGACGCCACCTGCCCGGAGGAGGGCCTCTACACCGAGATCGTCCCGACCCAGAACGTCGGCGACGGCTTTAAGCTGTGCCTGCTGCCGAACATGGCCGAGGGCGCCTGCTACAAGCCGGACGAGGGCACCGGCTTCGTGAAGACCGAGTGCACCGGCCCCGAGACCATCAAGGTGACCAAGGTCGTCCAGGGCTCGACCGACCTGGAGGCGTGCCCCGACTCCGCGGGCATGTCCTACCCGGAGCCGGCCGTCACGTACTGCCTGGCACCCGCCGAGGAGTGAGCGAATGCCCGCTGGGGGGTAACCCGATCGGGTGAACCAGCTCAACCGGTCGGACGGCCGTGCCGATGCCCTGGGCCATGCGGAAGACGATCCGGTGGGGCATCGGCGCGGTCGGCCTGGTCGTGGTGGGCGCGTTCGCCACCACGGCCCTCGGGGCCGATCCCGAGGGACCGCCGGTGGGCGCGTGCGCGCGGATCGAGGGCACGGCGAAGGCGGCGAAGTACCAGGCGGTGGACTGCTCCTCCGACCGGGCCACGGTCAAGGTCGCCAAGGTCGTCGAGGAGGGCGGGAAGTGCCCCGCCGGCGGCGGGATCTACTCGACCTACACCGGCTCGTCGACGCTGTGCCTGATCCCCAACTTCGTCGAGGGCGGCTGCTACCAGCGGGACCAGCAGACGGGCCTGCGCAAGGTCGACTGCTCGACCACCGGCTCGGTCCGCGTCGTCAAGGCGTCGAAGGGCCCGGTGGACTGCGGCGACGACCGCACCCTGCGCTACCCGGAGCCCGCCGTCACGTTCTGCCTCACCCACCCCGCCTGACGCCCGCGCCCGTGCGCTGAAACGCCCGCGCCCGTGCGCCGAAACACCCGCGCCTGTGTGCTGAAACGCCCGCGCCCGTGCGCGGAAACGGCTGCGCCCGCCGCTGGACCGGGGGTACGTTCCGCTCGCCCGATTCGAGAGGAACGCCAGGTGACCACGCCCCCCAACCCGCCCCCCGGTCAGCCGCAGGGCTACCCGCCACCCCAGCAGCCGGACTGGGGACAGCCGTCGTCGCCGCAGGGGTTCCCGGCCCAGCAGCCGTACCCGCAGCAGCCGCACCCCCAGCAGCCCGGCTTCCAGCAGCAGCCCGGCTACCCGCAGCAGGAGCAGCCCGGCGGCTACCCCCAGCACCCCGGCGGCTACCCGCAGCAGCCGTACCCGCAGCAGCCCGGCTTCCAGCAGCAGCCCGGTTACCCGCAGCAACCCGGCTACCCGCAGCCGTTCGCCGGCCAGCCGTACCCCGGTCAGCAGCTCCCGCCGCCGCCCGGCAACAAGGTGTCCCGGGGCGCGAAGAAGCTGGTCGGCGTGGTCGTGGTGGCCATCGTGGGCGTGGTCGTCGCGGGCGTCATCGCGAACCTGACCGGCCCGTCCGGCGCGGACCCCGGCGAGTGCATCAAGATCATCTCGGCGAGCGTCTCGGACGCCGAGGTGGAGAAGGTCGACTGCGGCTCGTCGGAGGCCGCCTTCAAGGTGGCGTCGAACCTGAGCAGCAGCGCCGACTCGTGCCCGGACGGCGACTACGCCGAGTACTCCGACCGCGGCGGCCGGCGCAGCAACGGCTTCAAGCTGTGCCTGGTGCTCAACGCGGCCGAGGGCGACTGCTTCAAGCAGGAGGGCTCGGTCGTCGCCGCCAAGACGACCAAGGTGACCTGCGGCGCGGGCGCCACCTACAAGGTCGGCAAGGTCGTCCAGGGCCGGGCCGACGAGAACGAGTGCGCGGGCGGGGAGACGCCGGTGGTCTACTCGCAGCCGGCCGCCACGATCTGCCTCGTGGAGCCGTAAAAAAGGCCGAAAGCAGCCGTAAAAAAGCCGCGAAGAACCGAAAGCAGAGGGGGCCTTCTCACCGGAGAAGGCCCCCTCTGCCGTGCGCGGTCCGTCAGTTCGTGGTGCCCGGCGGCAGCAGCGCGCCGACGTCGAGCCGTTCCTTGAGCACCTCTTCGGTGTCCATCATGTCGGCGACCCGCTGGAGCCGGACCGGGTTCAGCGACAGCGGGAACACGCCCACCGACACCAGCGCCGCGGTCTGCTGGTCCACGTCGACGTAGCCGGTCAGCGCGTCCTGCACGGACAGCTTGTTGTTCGACGCGGTTTCCTGCGCGGTGCGCAGCACCTGCCGGAACAGGGCGAGCGTGCGCGGGTTGCCGTCGGCGAACTTCTTGCTCGACGCGTACCCCGACATGGGGAAGTCCTTGGTGGGGCCGATCGCGGTGTCGGTGACGACGCGGGCGCCGGCGTCGCGCTGGGCCTTGGTGATGAACGGCTCGGTCATCCAGGCCGCGTCGACCTGCTTGGCCTTCATCGCCTCGACCATCTGGTCGAACGGCATCTCGCGCAGCGCGATCCGCTGCTTCTCCACGCCGGCCGTCTTGAGCACGGCCTTCGTGGTGAGTGCGCCGACGTCCTCGGTCGAGTTCACCGCGATGCGCGGCGCGGCCAGCGCGCCGGGTGCGTCGTAGTCCCCGTTGAGCGTGACCAGCGCCATCGTGCCGGTGCCCGCCTGGTACGCCTCGCCCTGGAGCTGGATCTGCGCGCCGTCGACGTAGCTGCGGAACAGGTTGACGTGGCTCGCCCAGGTCAGGTCGAGGGTCGTGTCGAGCTGCTGGATGCCCTCGTCCTCGCTGCTCAGCGTCACGAGCTGGACCTGGAGCCCGGACTTCTCGAACAGCTTGTTGTCGAGGGCGAGCTTCAGCGGCGCCACGTCGACGACCGGCAGCACGCCGATGCGCAGCGTGTTGCGCTCCACCTCGGGCTGGTCGACGCTGTCGGTGCCCGGGAGCAGACCGCACGCCGTCAGGGTCGCGGCGCACGCGATCAACGCTGCCGCACGTCGCAGAACACGCGCTGGGGTAGGCATGGCACCTCTCGCCGGGACGACCTCGAGAGCGGGGTCTTATTGATCAAGGAATTGTCGACGAAGGATGTCGATGTGGGGGATGGTAACCACCCAGAGGTATGAAACGACAGTCCTGCTCCGATACGGTGAGTGCCCTCGCACTCTTCCCCGGGGCAGGGGTCGAGCACTACGCTCCCCGCCGGGTGGCACTGGTCGTCGCACACGGTCGTGTCGCCGCCCGGGGGTGGGGTGCCTAGCCGGCGCTACCACTCCTGTGCTGCAATTCGGCCCGATTTCGTGTCCATGCTTCGGTCCGTGGGGAGAGGCCGGGGAACACTGCTGCAAGAAGAGGAAGCCCAGGGTGGCCCGTCGAGAGAGAGGTCCCAGCCAGTCAGGCGTGGGAAATCTGACACGCTCCGAAAGGCCCGGAACGGGTGAAGGAATGACTGCGCTGCGTGAGGGAAGTGTGACAGAGTCCACGGGCGCCGTTTCCGCGACGGACGCACGCGCTCCGCAACGGGACACCCGCACCGCGGGCTGGCGCCTGCGCAACTGGCGACTGCCGACCAAGCTCGCCGCCGTGCTGCTGATCCCCACGATCGCGGCGCTCGCCCTCGGCGGTCTGCGCGTGAACTCCGACCTGGCCGACGCCACCGAGTTCAACCGGTTGGCGAACCAGATCCAGCTGGAGTCCGCGGTCGCCGACCTGGTGCAGCAGCTCCAGCGCGAACGGGACCTCAGCACGCTCCACGTCGCCTCCGGCAAGGCGCTGGACCGCGTCGTCCTCGACCGCCAGCTCCGCCGCGTCAACGACACGATCGACGCCCTGAACACCAAGATCCTGGAACTCAGCGGCGACCTCGGCGACGACGTGGTGACCCGCTTCCGGCAGGCGTCGAGCCAGCTCAACCGCCTCAACAGCCTGCGCAACGCGGTCCGCGACACGGCCTACCCGTCGGACGCGGTGCTGCGCACCTACTCCGAGTCCGTGGAGAGCCTCCTGGACCTCGGCGAGCAGGCCATCGCGGGCATCAACGACCCGGAGCTGGTGCGGCTGCACCTGGCGACCAACGCCATCGCCCGCATCAAGGAGCAGGAGTCGCGCAAGCGCGGCATCATGCTCGACGTCTTCCAGCGCGGGCAGCTCGGCTCGCCGCAGGAGCGCCTGATCCTCTCCGCCGAGGCCGAGCTGAACGCGGCCCGCAACGACTTCCGCAAGTCCGCGACCCCCGACCAGGCCAAGATCTACGACGACACCGTCACCGGCCTGATCGTCGACACCGCGAACGACATGGTGGAGACCGCCCTCAACCTCGGCGAGAACGAGCAGAGCCTGGAGGCCCTGCGCCCGGAGAAGTGGGACATCGCCGCCACGCTGACGGTGAACCTCACCCGCGACGTGGAGAACCTGCTGCTGGAGCAGCTCCAGAACCGCACCGACGAGCTGACCGGCCAGGCGCGCAGGGCGGCGTTCGTCGACTCCGGCATCGTCCTCGTCTCGCTGCTGCTGGCCCTGGTCATGGCCCTGTTCGTGGCCCGCTCGATCCTCCAGCCGCTGCGCGTGCTGCGCCGCACCGCCCTCGACGTGGCCGACCACGGCCTGCCCGAGGCGGTCGGTCGCATCCTCAAGGACCCGAACCCGCAGGAAGCCGCCAAGTCCGCCATCGCGCCGGTGCCGATCACCACCCGCGAGGAGGTCGGCCAGGTGGCCCGCGCGTTCGACGCGGTGCACGGCGAGGCGGTCCGGCTGGCCGCCGAGCAGGCCCTGCTGCGCGACAACGTCAACTCGATGTTCGTCAACCTGTCCCGCCGCTCGCAGGCCCTGGTCGAGCGCCAGCTGAACCTGATCGACCGGCTGGAGCAGGACGAGCAGGACCCCGACCAGCTCGCCAGCCTGTTCGAGCTGGACCACCTCGCGACCCGCATGCGCCGCAACAGCGAGAACCTGCTGGTCCTGTCCGGCACGGACCTGTCCCGGCGGCTCACCCGCCCGGTCCCGGCGGCCGAGGTCCTCGGCGCCGCGGTGTCCGAGGTCGAGCAGTACGCCCGCGTGCAGGTCGGCCAGACCCCCGAGCTGACGGTCCAGGGCCGCGCGGTCAACGACCTCGTGCACCTGATCGCCGAGCTGCTCGACAACGCCACCGCGTTCTCCGACCCGGTGACGAAGGTCACCGTGCGCACGGCCCGCACCCGCAAGGGCGAGCTGGCCATCGAGATCCAGGACCGCGGCGTCGGCATGGGCGAGCAGGAGATCAACGACGCCAACACGCGCCTGGCCGACCCGCCGGACGTCGACGTCGCCGTGTCCCGCCGCATGGGCCTGTACGTGGTCGCGCGGCTGGCCAAGCGCCACGACATCAAGGTGCGGCTGCGCTCCAACGAGGACATCGAGGGCGGCACCACCGCGCTCGTGCTGGTGCCCGACACGCTCGTGCAGCAGCCCGGCCAGGCCGGCGCGCCGATCGAGCCCGCCGCCGCGTTCCCGAGCCAGAACCCCGCGCAGCGCTCCGCCGGCATCGCCGGGGCGTTCGGCGGCGGCGGCCTCGGCAACGGCGGTGGCGGTCTGGCCGGCGGCCTCGGCGGCGGTCCGTCCCCCGCGGACGACGAGCCGAGCTTCCCCAGCTTCCCCAGCCTGCCCCGGGTCGAGGACGAGCAGCCCGCGTTCCCGGTGAGCTTCGTGCGGGGCGACGGCGAGCACGACCCGGCCCGCGTGCCCGCGTTCGGCGACGTCCCGGCCGAGGTGCCCGCCGAGACGTCCGCCGAGATCTCGCAGCCGTGGCTGCCGGTGGGCGACGAGCGCGACGCCGAGCGCGAGCCGTCCGGCTCGTTCGGCGAGCCGACGCTGTTCACCGCCTACGAGGACCGCGACGAGCAGGACCAGGACCAGCACGGCTTCGAGACGGCCCAGTTCGCCGCCGCCGTCGAGCCCGGCTTCCACACCGCGAACGGGTCCTTCGACACCGGGTCCTTCGACACCGGGTCCGCCGACACGGGGTCCGCCGACACCGGGACCGGGGTCTTCGGCTCCGCGTTCGGGGCCCGCGCGCCGGAGGCGCCCGCCCACCGCAACGGCACCGCCCCGTCGCCCGCGGCCAAGGAGGTCGAGCACGACTTGGACGCCCCGACCGAGCGGCTGCCGATCTACGAGGCGGTCCTCTCGCAGTGGTTCCAGGCCGTGGGCAGCGAGACCTCGGCGGCGACCGCCCAGGCGGTGCCGCCCGCACCGGCGGCGGGCGCCGGGGCGACCCGCGAGCCCGTCCGGGAGTCGCTGCCGACCCGCAGGCCGCAGCCCGTGCCGCCGGTCGCGCCCACCACGTCCGAGGACGCCCCGCCGCGGCGCGGCACCCTCGACGCGAGCGCCAACGGCCACGCCGCGCGCGACTCCGAGGGTGCGCTTGCCCACACGGGTGACGCCGCGCCTAGTCTGACCGAGAACGGGTTGCCCAAGCGGCAGCCCGGCTCGCCCACCGCCCTGCCCAAGCGCGCTACGGAGAACCCTTATGGGGAGGTGTCCCGCGTGACCGAGCCCGAGCCGGTCGCCGAGCCCGAGCCGTCCGCGCCGTCCGCCGAGTCGGTGTGGCACTCGCCCGCCGACGAGGGCTGGCAGGCAGCACAGGCCTTGCTCGCCAAGGCCCCCGAGACCACGACACAGGCGGGGTTGCCCAAGCGGGTGCCCAAGGCTCAGCTTGTGCCGGGATCAGCCGCGCCGAAGCCCCAGGCGGCGGAGCGGCAACCGCAGCGGCCCCCGCTGCCACCACGATCGGCTGACGCGATCCGTGGACGCATGTCGAGTCTTCAGCAGGGCGTCCGTCGTGGGCGACACGCTTTGATCGACGCTTACGCTGGTGACATGTCGAGCCGGCAAGACGAGGAGCAGGAGTGACGACCGCAGCTCAGCCAGGCAGCTTTGGTTGGCTTATCACCGACTTCGTGCGCCGGGTTCCCGGTGTAGCGCATTCCGTGGTCGTGTCCGCCGACGGGCTTCTGCTCGCCGGCTCGCAGGGCCTGCCCCGCGACCGCGCCGAACAACTCTCCGCGGTGGCGTCCGGGCTGGTCAGCCTCACGGCCGGCGCCGCACGGTGCTTCGAGGCGGGCACGGTCAACCAGACCGTGGTCGAGATGGAACGGGGTTACCTGTTCCTGATGTCGATCAGCGACGGGTCGTGCCTCGCGGTGCTCGCGGCCCCGAACTGCGACATCGGCCTCGTGGCCTACGAGATGACCCTGCTGGTCGAGCGCGTGGGCCAGCAGCTGACCCCGGAGCTGCGCGCGCAGCTCCAGGGCGTGGTTCGGCGGTAGATCCTCGTGAGATCGTGGGGGTGAGGGTAAATGGCTGAACGATCTGGCGCCGGTGGCCGCCGCTTCGGTAGGAACTTCAACTACCAGGAGTGGGCGGTCGGCGGTTTCCGTTTCGCTGAGCCGGATGCCGACCCCACACAGGACGAGGAAGCCGAGGACGCACCCAACTCGTGGACGGCCGGCCGGGCCGGACAGGCGCGGCCACCACGGGTCGAAGGCACAGGGCAGGGGCAAGGCGACATGTCACAGCGTGAGGTTGACGACTCGTCGTACGGCTACGACGACGTTCCCAACCGGTTCGACATCGACGGGTACGGCAGCGGGTTGTTCGGAGGTCCGGGCGCCGACCTGTTCGGTGCCCACGGCCTGCCCGACAGCGTGCCGGAACAGGTGCCCTACACGACCGGTCCGCAGCCGGTCGTGCGACGGGAGGAGAACCCGGCCGCCGAGTCGGGTTCGCTCGTCCGCCCGTACACCAGGACCGGTGGCCGCACCCGGCCCGACTACGACCTCGCGATCGAGGCCCTGATCTCCACCAGCGAGAAGGGCCTCGACCGGGACGCGGCCGTGCTCCCCGAGCACAGGTCGATCTGCGGGCTCTGCACCGACACCAGGTCGGTGGCCGAGGTCGCCGCGCACCTCCGACTGCCCCTCGGCGTGGCGCGGGTGCTCATCGGCGACATGGCGAGCATGGGTTTGGTTTTGATTCACCAGGGTGGCTTGGTCGTGGGGGACAGGCCGTCCATTGATTTCCTTGAGAGGGTGCTCAGTGGGCTTCGCAGGCTCTAGCCCCAACGCGGCCGAAGGCGCACGGAAGCCTACGACCTCCGCGAAGATCGTGGTGGCCGGTGGCTTCGGCGTGGGCAAGACTACGTTCGTCGGTTCCGTGTCGGAGATCGTTCCGCTGACCACCGAAGCGGTGATGACCGAGGCCAGCGCCGGGGTCGACGACCTCTCGGCGACGCCGAACAAGGTCACGACGACGGTGGCCATGGACTTCGGTCGCGTGTCACTGGACCAGGACCTGATCCTGTACCTGTTCGGGACGCCGGGTCAGCACCGGTTCTGGTTCATGTGGGACGACCTGGTGCGGGGTGCGATCGGCGCGATCGTGCTGGTGGACACGCGCAGGCTGGCCGACGCGTTCGCGTCGATCGACTTCTTCGACGACCGGCAGCTGCCGTACGTGGTCGGCGTGAACTGCTTCGACGGTCTGCTGCACCACCGGATCGAGGACGTGCGCGACGCGCTGACCATCGACCAGTCGGTGCCGATCGTGACGTGCGACGCGCGCAACCGCCAGTCGACCAAGCAGACCCTGATCACGCTGGTGGAGCACGCCATGCGCCAGTGGATGTCGGTCCGCGCGGGCTGACACCCCCTTCGCTCCTCGGGGCGGCCCCCTCGCGGGAGGCCGCCCTGAGGCGTGTCCGGACCCTGAGGCGTGTCCGGACCCTGAGGCGTGTCCGGACCCGGGGGCGCCCCGCTCCCGGCGCCAGGTCGCCGGCAGGTGGTCGCGCGCCACGTCCGGTGACTACGCGCCGTCGTCCTCGACCAGCGCGGCCGACGTGATGCGGTGCAGCGGGAACCGGCGCACCTCGCCGTAGCTGACGTCCACGCCCTCCAGCACGCCACCGCCCACGACCTGCGGCGTGATGACGCGCCGCGCCGCCGTGCCGTGCCCGTCGACGAAGTCGACCAGCACGTTGCGGCCCAGCCTGGCGGCCCGCTGGAGCAGGTCGAGGGTGGCGGACGGTCCCGCGCCCAGGTGACCCGGCACGGACACGCGGGCACCGCCCGCGGTGGTCGCCGCGCGGTCGCCCGCCCGCACCAGGCGCACCAGCTCGCCGAGCTGCTCGTCGGACGGCGTGGTGGGCTGCGCGGGCCTGCGGCGGCCCTTGCCCGCGATCCGCCGCCCGCCCCCGCGCAGGTCGAGCACCCCGCCGTCCGCGCCCTCCGCGGCGGGCGCGAAGCCGGCGGCCCGCAGCACGTCCAGCACCTCGGCCAGCGGCAGCGGGCAGACCACCACGGTCGGCGCGATCCGGCGCAGCTCCAGCCGCTCGGCCGCCGGGTGCGCGAGGACCTCGGCGATCAGCACGGGGTCGTCGCAGCGCAGGAACGACCCGGCCGCGCCGCCGCGCAGCCTGCCGTGCCGGCGGGCCGCGTCGTCGATCAGGTAGGTCAGCGACTGCGGGACCGGCGTCCGCGACCGCGACCGGAACAGCTCGTGCAGGTCGGCGGCGCTGCGGCCCGCGTCGAACGCCCGCCGCACCGACCCCTCGTGCACCCGGTACACGGTGGCCCCGCCCGCCGACTCGACGTCCGCGACCAGCGCGATCTCGTCGGCCAGCTCCGGGTCGAGCCGGCCGGGCGCGACCACCGTCAGGTCGGCCTGCACCAGCACGTGGTCGACCGGCGCGGGCAGCGCGTCGGCGAGCCGCTTGGCCGCCGCGGCCGGTCCCTCGGCGAGCAGGGTGCGGCCCTGCGCGGTGAGCGCGCCCAGCGCGAGCACGCCCACCGACGTGCCCTCCTCCACGGTCCAGCGGACCAGCTCGTCGCGCAGCCGGCCGCCCCGCCGGGGGGCGCGCCACGCCAGCACGGCGGCCAGCTCGCCCGGGTCGGTGACCGCGGTGCCGGGCTCCAGCGCGGCGAGCGCCTCCAGCACGCGCCGCCGGTCGCGCGGCGCGGCCGGCCGGTTCAGCTCGGGGGCGAGGGCGTTGAGCAGGCGGTCGCGGTCGTCGCGCTGCCCGATCAGGCCCGGCAGCCGGGGCAGGTCCACCCACGCCTGGGCGAGCGTCGCCCACCGGTGCTCGGGCGCGGCGACCAGCCACGCGTCGGTCTGCGTCGTCGGCACCCACCCGGGTTCGGTCCCGTCGCTGTCGGCGACCAGGCCCGCGTTGACGACCAGCTCCACCAGCAGCGCGGCCCGGCGTTCGTCCACGTCCAGGTCCTTGGCGAGCTTGCGCAGCTCGCGCACGCCGACGCCGCCCGACCGCAGCACCGCGGGCGGCTCGTCGGACCAGCTCCGCAGCAGCCCCTCCACGTGCCGGGTCAGCTCCAGCGCCTCGCCGCCGCCGGTGTGGTCGACCACCGACGGGTCGCGCGCCACCGTGCCCAGCGCGGGTTCCACCGCCTGGACCGGGCCGAGCGGGGACCTGCCGCGCACCTTCAGCCCGATCTCGCGCGGCAGCTCCACGGTCCGCGCGTCGCGCCGGACCAGCAGGCCGCGGGCGAGCAGCTTCTGGATCGGCGTCGTCGCGCTCGCCAGGGGCACGACCTGCGCCGCGTCCTTCGTCTGCCCGACCGGCGGCCCGGCGGCGAGGGCCAGCAGCACCCGCCGCTCGTCCTCGGGGAGGTCGTCGACGTCCGCGTCGGCGAGGGCGGGCACGGAGCGCCCCAGGCCGCACGGGAACGGGTTGACCGCGTCCCGGGTCGCGGGCGGGGTGGAGAGGGCGTCGTCGGGCCCCCACAGCAGCGCCCGCGCCCGCAGCACCGCGAGGGCGGGCCGCACGTCGGTCCGGCCGAACAGCGCCCGGACGGCCTTCACGCCGACCGGGGCGAGGTCCGCGTCCAGCACGAGCAGCGCTTCGAGCACGGTGAGCGTCATCGTGTCGAGGTCCTCGCACGCCCGCGCCACCGAGGCGCGCGAGCCGATGCGCGTCGCCAGGACGGAGGTGTCGGCGGGCGGCGGCGTGGCCAGGTCCGGCCGGGCGCGCAGCAGTGCCACGAGCGCGGTGTCGTCCTGCGCCCGCAGCCACTCGGCGAGGGTGGTGCCGGACATCCCCACCACGTTATATGCCCGCCGCCCGGGGCGGCACGGCGGTGGGCACCACCCCGACCGCCGCGACCCGGGTTAGCCAGGCCACAGGTGACGATGCTCTCGGATTCCGGGTACCCCGGGACCGGTCCGGTCCCCGCGCCGGGACCGGGGCCGCGACGTGAGGCACACTTGTCCGCGAAGCAGGCACCACCGAGGAGGAACAGTGGCCAAGCTCCGCCCCGAGCGCATCGACCCGAACTGGCCGGAGGCCCCGGAAGGCGACAAGCACGCGGTCAGCGAGTTGGCCGCCGACGTGCAGGGCGCGCTGTCCCCGTTCGGCAAGGTCACCTTCCCGCTGCCGGTCGAGGAGCTCGGATACCACCACCCGGTCACCGAGATCAACCGCTAGCCCCGAAGTGGCGCGCGCGGCCGTCGAGCCGCGCGCGTTCCGCAATTCGTCCGGGACTACTCTCGACTCCCGCCTGAGCAGTGCAGTTCTGGGAGGTTCGATGCCGGTCCCCGGCCCTGGTTACTCGATCACCGTCCGCCTGGAGGCCCCGCCGTCGGCGTCGGCCGCGGGTGACCTCACCTCGGCGGTCGGTCGGGCCGGCGGCGTCATCACGGCCTTCGACGTCGTCGAGTCCCACACCGACCGCGTCATCATCGACCTCACGTGCAACGCCCTCTCGGCCAACCACGCGAAGGACATCACCGACACCCTGGAGCTGCTGCCCGGGATCGTCGTCCGCAAGGTGTCCGACCGGACGTTCCTGGTCCACCTCGGCGGCAAGATCGAGATCTCGTCCAAGGTGCCGCTGCGCAACCGCGACGACCTCTCCCGCGCCTACACGCCCGGTGTCGCCCGCGTCTGCCAGGCCATCGCCGAGAACCCGGACGACGCCCGCCGGCTGACCATCAAGCGCAACACGGTCGCCGTGGTCACCGACGGCTCGGCCGTGCTGGGCCTGGGCAACCTCGGCCCGGCCGCCGCGCTGCCGGTGATGGAGGGCAAGGCGGCGCTGTTCAAGAAGTTCGCGGGCGTCGACGCGTGGCCGGTGTGCCTGGACACCCAGGACACCGAGGAGATCATCCGCGCGGTGGAGCTGATCGCCCCCGTCTACGGCGGCATCAACCTGGAGGACATCGCCGCGCCGCGCTGCTTCGAGATCGAGGCCCGGCTGCGCGAGAAGCTCGACATCCCCGTCTTCCACGACGACCAGCACGGCACCGCGATCGTCGTGGTCGGCGCCCTGCGCAACGCGCTGCGCGTCGTCGGCAAGAAGATCTCCGACTGCAAGCTCGTGGTGTGCGGCGTGGGCGCGGCGGGCTCGGCGATCATCCGGCTGCTGCTCAAGCAGGAGCCCGGTGACGTGGTCGCGGTCGACGTGGACGGCATCGTGCACCGCGACCGGCCCGGCCTGGACGACAACCTGAGGTCCATCGCCGCCGCCACCAACAAGGACAACGTCAGCGGCCGGCTGCACGACGCGCTGGTCGGCGCGGACGTGTTCATCGGCGTGTCGGCCCCGAACCTGTTCGGCGCCGAGCAGGTCGCCACGATGAACCCCGACGCCATCGTGTTCGCGCTGGCCAACCCGGACCCGGAGATCGACCCGATGGAGGCGCAGAAGCACGCCGCCGTCGTGGCCACCGGGCGCAGCGACTTCCCCAACCAGATCAACAACGTGCTGGCGTTCCCCGGCGTGTTCCGGGGCCTGCTGGACGCCCACGCGCGGACGATCACCGACGCGATGCTGCTGGCCGCGGCCAACGCCATCGCCGACGTGGTGGACGGCGATCGGCTCAACGCGTCGTTCATCGTGCCCAGCGTGTTCGACACCTCCGTGGCGCCCGCCGTGGCCGACGCGGTGCGCAAGGCGGCGGCCGACCCGGCGTGACCCGGGGTGGGTCGTGCCGCCGGGGCCTAGCATCGGCGGCATGACCCAGCAGTTCACGCACCTGGACCAAGCCGGGGCGGCCCGGATGGTCGACGTGTCCGGCAAGGAGCCGACCACGCGCACCGCCGTCGCCTCCGGCGTGCTGCGCACGACCGCCGAGGTGGTGGCGCTGCTCGCCCGCGACGGCCTGCCCAAGGGCGACGCGCTCGCCACGGCCCGCATCGCCGGGATCATGGCGGCCAAGCGCACGCCGGACCTGGTGCCGCTGTGCCACCCGATCGCGCTGTCGAGCGTCAAGGTGGAGTTGGAGCTCGGCGACGCCGAGGTCCGCGTCACGGCCACCGCGCGCACCACCGACCGCACCGGCGTGGAGATGGAGGCGCTGACCGCGGTAGCCGTGGCCGGGCTGACCCTGCACGACATGGTGAAGGCGGTCGACCCGGCGGCGACGATGGACGCGGTGCGGGTCGAGCGCAAGGAGGGCGGCAAGACCGGCCTCTGGGAGCGCCCGTGACGCCGCCCGTGACGCCGCCCGTGACGCCGCCCGTGACGCCGCCCGTGACGCCGCCCGTGACGCCTCCTGCGACGTCTCCCGCGACGTCTCGGCCGCGCACCGCGCGCGTGGTCACCGCCTCCAACCGGGCCTCCGCCGGGGTGTACGAGGACCGCGGCGGCCCGCTCATCGTCGACTGGCTGCGCGAGCGCGGCTACGCCGTGCCGGACGCGGTGGTCGTGCCGGACGGCGACCCGGTCGCCGAGGCGCTGCGCGCGGCCGTCGCGGACGGCGTGCACGTGGTGGTCACGACCGGCGGCACGGGCATCAGCCCCACCGACCGCACGCCGGAGGCGACCCGCTCGGTGCTCGACCGCGAGGTGCCGGGCGTGGCGGACGCCATCCGCCTGTCGGCCTGGCCGCGGGTGCCCACCGCCGTGCTGTCGCGCGGGGTGGCCGGGGTCGCGGGTCGCACGTTCGTGGTGAACCTGCCCGGGTCGCCGGGCGGGGTGCGGGACGGGCTGGGGGTGCTCGACGCCGTGCTGGAGCACGCCGTCGACCAGGTGGCGGGGGGTGACCACGCGTGACCGAGGTGCTGCGGGCGACCGTCAGCGACCAGCCGCTGTCGGTGGAGGAGCACGCCGCGCTGGTGGCGCACGCGGCGGCCGGGGCGGTCGTCACGTTCGCCGGGGTGGTCCGCGACCACGACGGCGGGCGCTCGGTGCGGGAGCTGGAGTACGTCGGGCACCCGACGGCCGCCGCCGTGGTGGCCGAGGTGGTCGCCGACGTGGTGGCCGGCGTCGAGGGGGTGCGGGCGGTCGCCGTGTCGCACCGGGTCGGGGCGCTGGCCATCGGTGACGTGGCGCTGGCGGTCGCGGTGGCCGCCGAGCACCGGCGCGAGGCGTTCGACGTGTGCTCCGACCTCGTCGACGAGGTGAAGCGGCGGCTGCCGGTGTGGAAGCGGCAGGTGTTCGCCGACGGCGCCGACGAGTGGGTCAACATGCCCTGAGGAAAGCCCTGGAACGGGGAAGGACCCCGGCCGCCGGGGGAAGGCGGTCGGGGTCCTCAGCCGGTGGTGCGTCGGCTCGCGCCGACCACGATCACTTGGTGGCGATCTTCATGCCCGGCATGATCAGGTCGGCGTTCGGGATGAAGTCCTTGTTCAGCTCGTGGAGCTTCGCCCAGCCGCCCTCGACCTTCAGCTCGTCCGCGATCTTGGACAGGCTGTCGCCCGCCTTGACCTCGTAGTCGCCCTGGGGGTTGGACGACGGCAGCGCCACCACGACGGGGGCGGGGGCGGCCTGCTGCTGGACCGGGGCGGACTGCTGCCGCTGCACCGGCGCGGGCGCGCTCTGCTGCTGCTGCTGCTGGACCGGGGCCTGGCGGACGGGGGCCGCGGCGCCGCCGAGGCCCTTGGGGCCGCAGACGGGCCAGGCTTGGATGCCCTGGGTGGCCAGGACGTTCTCGGCGACCCGGATCTGCTCCTCGCGGGACGCCTGATTGGGCATCCCGGAGCCACCGTTGGCGCGCCACGTGGACGGCAGGAACTGCAGGCCGCCGTAGTAGCCGTTGCCGGTGTTGATGCTCCAGTTGCCGCCGCTCTCGCACGCGGCGACCACGTCCCAGTTGACGCCGGAGCCCTGTGCGGACGCGGTGCCGGCGGCCATGGCCAGCGGCGCGCCGACGATGACGCCGGCGACGGCGACCTTCGCGACACGACGGGCGGCGGGGGACACGGACGGACGGTGCTTGCCTCGGTAAGAAGCCATTTCCCTCTCGGCCCACCCGCACCTGCTCGGGCGACTCGGGTTCGGGGCCCGGGGTGTCGCCCAGCTCCTGTCCGGCGGTTGTCTCTCGCTCGGGGGTGTTCCCGGGACGCCGGTGGACAGGTTCGGTGCGTGGCGTTCCGGGTGGTGCTCTGGTCGGTCGGGGCCAACCGAGAAGCGACGGTACGTAACCGGAGAGGCCGCGCCAAACGGAAGCGCACGTGATGCACGTCACAGTAACACTACGGGGTGATCCCTCGACCCTTGCGTTTAGCCAGGTCAGAGCACCGTTATGGTTCCGTTTCCGTTCCGAGATCGAGCGAAATGCATAACGTAAAGTGAGGTCTGGGTCACGCCCTAATCCATCCGAGAAGGGCGTGGCTAACCCCCGGCGAAGGGCGGCAGCACGTCCAGTTGTGATCCGGGCGACACGGGCGTGTCGAGGTTCCGGACCGCGACCCCGTCGAGCAGGTAGCTGCACGCGGGCAGCACGCGGGTCAGCCGGTCGCCGTGCCGGGCCTCCAGGGCGGCCAGCGCCGCCGCCACGGTCGCCCGGTCGGCCGGCAGCCCGACGTCCTCCCCGTCCACCCCCGCGGCGGCCCGCGCGCCCGCGAAGTACCGGACCGCCACCACCACGCCGGCCGCCCGGGTCGCCCCGCCGCCCGCCGCGCCCGCTGCCGCGCCGGCCAGGTCCGCCGCCGCGGTCGCCCGGCCCGCCGCCGCGGTCACCCGGTCGTTCGCCGCGCCGGCCCGGCCCGCCGCCGCGGTCGCCTGGCCCGCTGCCGCGCCGGCCCTGCCCGCTGCCGCGCCGGCCCTGCCCGCTGCCGCGCCGGCCCTGCCCGCTGCCGCGCCCGCCTGGCTCGCCGCCGCGGTCGCCCTGTCGCCCGCCGAGGTCATCCCGCCGCCCTCCGCCGTCCCCGTCGCTCCCGCCGTCCCCGGCACCCGGTCGTCGTCGTCCCCGTCATCGGGTCGTCACCCGCCGATCGCGCTCATGGGCCGGTCGGGCTGGCTGAACCCGGCGTCGTTGATCCCGTGCCCGGCCGCCTTCGCCCACGAGTTGCCCCGCCACGCGTCCGCGACCTCCTCGTCGGTCGCCCCGCCCCGCAGCAGCGCCCTCAGGTCCGTCTCCGTCCGGCTGAACAGGCAGTTGCGCACCTGGCCGTCCGCGGTCAGCCGGGTCCGGTCGCACGCCGCGCAGAACGGCCGGGTCACCGACGCGATCACGCCCACCACCGCCGGGCCGCCGTCCACCAGCCACTTCTCCGCGGGCGCGCCGCCGCGCTCACCGGGCTCGGGCTCCAGCGCGAACGCCGCGCGCAGCGACGCCAGGATCTCCTCGGCGGTCACCATGCCGTCCCGGTCCCAGCCGTGCTGCGGGTCCAGCGGCATCTGCTCGATGAACCGCAGCTGGTAGCCGTGCTCCACGCAGAACCGCAGCAGCGGCACGGCCTCGTCCTCGTTGACGCCGCGCATCAGCACCGAGTTGACCTTCACCGGCGTCAGCCCGGCGTCCCGCGCGGCGGCGAGGCCGGCGAACACGTCGTCGATCCGGTCACGCCTGGTCAGCTCCCGGAACCGGGCCGGGTCGAGGGTGTCCAGCGAGACGTTCACCCGGTTCAGCCCGGCCGCCACGAGGTCCACCGCGCGCCGCGCCAGGGTCACCCCGTTCGTGGTCATCGAGATCCGCGGTCGGGGCCGCAGCGCGGCGGTCGCCGCCACGACGCCCTCCAGGCCGGGCCGCAGCAGCGGCTCGCCGCCGGTGAACCGGATGTCGGTCACCCCGAGTAGGGTCACCGCGACGCGCAGGAGCCTGGTCAGCTCGTCGTCGGAGAGCAGCTCCGGCTTCGGCAGCCAGTCCAGGCCCTCCGCGGGCATGCAGTAGGTGCAGCGCAGGTTGCAGCGGTCCGTGAGGGACACGCGCAGGTCTTTCGCGACCCGGCCGAACCGGTCGACCAGCAGTGGTGAGCCCGGACGCCCCGCGGTCTCCGGGTTGCCGCGCACGGCGGGTAGCCCCAACTCGACAGCTGTCACCCCGTCCAGGGTAATCGGCCGACGCCGGTGGGTGGACGAGGAGAAGCCGGTGGGCGGAACTCCCCCGCGCGGAGGAGGATGCCTGGCCGCGCCCCGCAGCCGCTAAGTTGCTGGGCATGACGAGCGAGCACGACGTGCCCGCCGACGTGCCCGCCGACGTGGTGGAGCGGTTCGGCTCCTACACGCGGGAGACGAGCGCGCTCACCGCCCAGGTCCACGGCAGGCTGGCGGAGCGGATGGGCCTCTCGCCGACCGACGAGAAGTGCCTCGACCTGGCGCTGCGCGCGGGGGGACCGGTCACGGCGGGCCGGATCGCCGAGCTGTCCGGCCTGTCCACCGGCGCGGTGACCGGGGTGATCGACCGGCTGGAGCGCGCCGGGTACGCGCGCCGCGTCCGGGACCCGCACGACCGCCGCAAGGTGTTCGTCGAGGTCACGTTGGCCGACGACGCCAGGTCCGAGCACCTCTCGCGCGGCGCGCAGGAGGCCCTGACCGAGGTGTTGTCGCACTTCACGCCCGAGGAGCGGGACGTGCTGGAGCGCTACCACCGGGCGGTCGTCGCGGCGTTCCGGAAGCGCGTGGTCGACGCCTGAGCCGGCAGCATGTCGCCCATGAGCGATCAGTGGAACTACCTGATGGACATGGACGGCGTGCTCGTGCACGAGGAGCACCCCATCCCGGGTTCGGGCGAGTTCGTCGCCGAGCTGACCGCGAACTCCATCCCGTTCCTCGTGCTCACCAACAACTCCATCTACACCCCGCGCGACCTGCGCGCCCGGCTGTCCCGCACGGGCCTGGAGGTGCCGGAGTCGGCGATCTGGACCTCGGCGCTGGCGACCGCGCGGTTCCTCGACTCGCAGCGGCCCGGCGGGTCGGCGTTCGTCATCGGCGAGGCGGGCCTGACCACGGCCCTGCACGAGATCGGCTACGTGCTCACCGACCGCGAGCCGGACTACGTGGTGCTGGGCGAGACCCGCACCTACAGCTTCACCGCGATCACCAAGGCGATCCGGCTGGTGGAGGAGGGCGCGAAGTTCATCGCCACCAACCCCGACGCCACGGGACCGTCGCGCGAGGGCTCGCTGCCCGCGACCGGCGCGGTGGCCGCGCTGATCGAGCGGGCCACCGGCCGCGCCCCTTATTACGTGGGCAAGCCCAACCCGCTGATGATGAGGTCGGCGCTGCGGGCGCTGGGCGCGCACTCGGAGCACACCCTGATGATCGGCGACCGGATGGACACCGACGTGCGCTCGGGCCTGGAGGCGGGCCTGCGCACCATCCTGGTGCTGTCGGGCATCTCCGCGGACTCCACCGCCGAGCTGTACCCGTACCGGCCGACGCGGGTGGTGAAGTCGATCGCCGACCTGGTCGGCCACTCGGCGAACCCGTTCCCGGAGGACGAGCCGAACCCGGTCTAGGCGTCCCGGCCCGGCTGCGCGGCGGAGTCGTGCCGTCACGGTCCGCTCGGCCCGGCTCCCCCCGGCGGGGGAGCGGGCGGCCGACCGCCGGAACGGGGTGCCGAAGCGCTGATCGACTCGCGCGCACGACCCCCGCGCGTCGCCTATCGTCGCGGGTGTGGAACGACCGCTGTTCGTGGTCGGCGACGTGCACGGGCACCTCGCCGAGCTGACCCGCGCCCTGCACGCCGCGGACCTGGTGGACGCCGACGGCGACTGGAGCGGCGGCGACGCGGAGCTGTGGTTCCTGGGCGACTTCGTCGACCGCGGCCCCGACGGCGTCGGCGTGATCGAGTTCGTCATGCGCCTGCACGAGCAGAGCGGCGGGCGGGTCGACGCGCTCGTGGGCAACCACGAGGTGCTGCTGCTGGGCATGCACCGGTTCGGCGACGAGAACGTGCCGGGCGCGCCCACGCCCCGCAGCTTCGCCCGCAGCTGGCTGCTCAACGGCGGCCTGCGCAGCGACCAGGACCGGCTCACCGACGCCCACATCGGGTGGCTGACGTCGCGCCGCGTGCTCACCGAGGTGGACGGCCACCTGCTCATGCACTCCGACACCCTCGCCTACCTGGAGTGGGGCGCCACGATCGACGAGGTCAACGACGCCGTGCACCACGTGCTCGGGGGCGACGACCTCGAACAGTGGTGGGAGTGCTGGCGCAAGATGACGACGCGCTACGCGTTCCGCGGCCCGGACGGCCCGGCGGTGGCCACCGCGCTGCTCGACCTGCTGGGCGGCCGGGAGGTCGTGCACGGGCACAGCGTCATCGCCGACCAGCTCGGCGTGCCGCCGGCGGAGATCGACGGCCCGCTGCGCTACGCCGACGGCAGGGTGCTGGCCGTGGACGCGGGCCTCTACAGCGGCGGCCCGTGCCTCGTGGTGCGGCTGGACGAGCCCGATGCCGACGAGCCCGGCGCCGACGAGCCCGAGCCCGCCGGAGCCGGGGTCGAGGGGCCGGCCTAGGGGGCCGGCACGATCTCCTTGCCCAGCGGCAGCAGCGAGACGGGCACCAGCTTGAAGTTCGCGATGCCCAGCGGGATGCCGATGATCGTCACGCACAGCGCGATGCCGGTGACGACGTGCCCGATCGCCAGCCAGACGCCCGCGACGACGATCCAGATCACGTTGCCGAGCAGCGACGGCGCGCCCGCGCCCGGCCGGTCCACGACGGTGCGGCCGAACGGCCACAGCGCGTAGTTCGCGATCCGGAACGACGCCAGCCCCCACGGGATCGTGATGATCAGCACGCAGCAGACGATGCCCGCGAGCACGTACCCGACGGCCAGCCAGAAGCCGCTGAGCACCAGCCAGATCACGTTCAGGATGAGCCTCACCGCACCCATCCTGCCCGATTAAGCTGCCCGCTTGTGCTGAACAGACTCCGCTGGGGTGTCGTCGCCACGGGCGGCATCGCCGACGTCGTGACCGGTGACCTCCGCCTCCTGCCCGACGTCGAGGTGCTCGCGGTGTCCTCCCGCGCGCTGCCGAAGGCCGAGGCCTTCGCCGCGAAGCACGGCGTCCCCCGCGCCTACGGCGACTACGCCGACCTGCTGGCCGACCCGGACGTGGACGTCGTCTACGTGGCGACGCCGCACGTCCAGCACCACGAGGTGAGCCGGGCCGCGCTGGCGGCGGGCAAGCACGTGCTGTGCGAGAAGCCCGCCGCGCTGACCTCCGCCGACCTGCGCGAGGTGGTCGACCTGGCGCGCGAGCGCGGCCTGTTCTTCATGGAGGCCGTCTGGACCCGGTTCAACCCGCTCGTCGTGCGCCTGGGCGAGCTGGTCGCGGCGGGGGAGATCGGCGAGGTGAGGTCGGTTCGGGCCGACTTCGGGTTCACGCTGCCGCACGACCCGGCGCACCGGCTGTGGAACCTGGGCCTGGGCGGCGGTTCGCTGTTCGACCTGGGTATCTACCCGGTGTCGTTCGCGCACCTGCTGCTCGGCGAGCCGGAGGCGGTGCACGCGCACGGTTCGCTCGTCGGCGGCGTGGACGCCGAGCTGGGGATGCTGCTCGGCTACCCCGGCGGCGCGCACGCCCTGCTCGGGTCGTCGCTGGTCAGCCCGCTCAAGGACGGCGCGGTCGTGTACGGGACGAAGGGGCTGGTGGAGTTCCCGGAGGCGATGTACAACCCGGCGCGCATGATCGTGAACGGCGTGGAGCACACCTACGTGCAGGAGGGCGCGGGGTACGTGCCGCAGCTGCGCGAGGTGGTGGCCCGGGTCGTGGCGGGCGAGGTGGAGAGCCCGTCGATGTCGCACGACGAGTCGCTGGCGATCCTGCGCACGATGGAGCGGGCCGCCGCGGGCGTCGGCCTGTCCTACGAGGGCGTCCGGTAGTCCGCGCCCGCTAGTCCGCGCCCGCCCGGCGCGCGTAGTCGTCGGCGTAGCGGGCGACCAGGGCGGCCGACTCGACCGGCGGCAGGGCCAGCGACCGCAGGCACCGCATCTTGTGCTCGTAGCGGGCCACGACCCGCGGGTCCTCGTGGAAGGCGGTCGCGGTGTCGGTCTCCACGACGGCCAGGGGCCGGGTCGGCGCGGGGAACGCCAGCAGCGCGGCCGGCCGCAGCAGCGCCTCGTGCGCCGGGGCGGTCGCGGGGACGACGTGGACGGTGGTGCCCGGCGCCCCGCACACCAGCGCCAGGCGCCGCACCTGGTCGCGCATGGTCGCCGTGCCGCCGACGACCATGCGCAGGGCCGCCTCGTGCACGTAGAGGGTGGTGAGCGGCCCGATGACGGCGCGCAGCGCCGCCTGGCGCGCGGCCCGCGCGCGGACGAGGTCGTCGTCGCCGGTGAGGGCGCGGGTGTAGTCGGCGGTCTGGGCCAGGGCGGGGATCGCGAACGCCTCGTAGCAGGTGATCGCGGTGGCGGCGCGCTCGTGCACGGACAGCGCGGTCAGCGCGTCGGGGGCGGTGTCGTGCAGGCGCAGGAAGCTGCCGGTGTCGGGTTCCGCGGTCAGGGCGAGGATGTGGTCGCGGGTGGCCTTGTCGGCTCCGCAGCGGCCGACCAGCGCGCCGATCTCCCACGGGGCGGCGCCCCGGCTGCCCGTCTCCAGCTTGTTCAGCTTGTTCGGTGACCAGCCCAGGGACTCGCTGAGCACCGCGGCGGACAGGGCGGCCCGACGCCGGACGCGCCGCAGCTCCTCGCCCAGTTCGCGGCTGTGCGCGGTGCCCGACCTGACCGCGGCCCTGTTCTCCGCCGGTGCTTCCGTCCGTCCAACGGTCTCCACGTGGTCGATCCCTCCCGGGTGCGTCGAGCGAGGCGGGCACCGGAGGACCGGCAACGAAAATGTAGTGTCATGAACGTTCTTGGGGCGACATCCCGATCGGGTGACGCTGGTCGCCTGTTCGTGGGCGCGACCGGCAGACTGGCCCCGCCCCCGCCCGAGGAGTGACCATGACCGACGCGCCGAAGCCGGTCCCGCCGATCCGCCGGCGCCAGTTGGCGTACCGGTTGGCCGAGCTGCGCGACCAGGCGCGGATGACGCAGGACGACGCGGTGCGGGCCACCGGCCTCAGCCGCTCGACCATCAGCAAGATCGAGAACGCCGAGCAGGCGATCCTGGAGAAGAACGTCCGGCTGCTCGCCACCGCCTACGGCGTGGGGTCGCCGGAGCTGGACGTGCTGCTGCGGATGGCCCGCGAGAGCAACCAGCGCGGCCTGCTGGTCGCGCACGCCGACGTGGCCGCCGACTTCGCGCGGGACTACATCAGGTTGGAGAGCTACGCCTCGGAGGTGTGGACGCTGGAGACGGCCCACGTGCCCGGCATCCTCCAGACGCGGGAGCACACCCGGGCCCTGCGCCGGGTGTGGAAGCCGGACGCGACCGAGGACGACCTCCGGCGCGCCGTCGAGCTGCGCGCCGAGCGGCAGCGCCGGCTGACCGGTCCGGCGCCGCTGCGGCTGCGCGTGATCCTCGACGAGGGCGTGTTCGACCGGCTCGTCGGCGACGCCGGGGCGCGGGTGGGGCAGGTCGACCACCTCGTCGAGATGTCGCGGCGGCCGAACGTCGTCGTCCAGCTGATGCCCAAGAGCGCCGGGCTCTACCGGGGCATGGACCAGCCCTTCTCCGTCCTGCGCTTCGACCCCGCGCCGGGCATGGACGTCGCGTACGCCGAGGGGCTGTTCAGCGCCACCTACCACGAGAAACCGCGCGAGGTCGTCGCGCACGTCGAGCTGTTCGAGGAGATCGCCTCGGCCGCGCTTTCACCGGCGGCGACCCGTGACGCCCTGGCTACGCTGAGGGGCGCACTCGGGAGCGACGACTGAAAGGGGTTGGCATGACCGACCTCATCCCCGGCACGTGGCGGAAGTCGAGCAGGTCGGCCGGCAACAACGGCAACTGCGTCGAGCTGGCCCAGGCCGGTGACGGCCTGGCGGTGCGGGACAGCAAGAACCCGGGCGGTGGCGCGGTGGTCGTCGGGGCGAAGGCCAGGGCGGCGTTCCTGGCGGCCGTGCGGGAGGACCGCGCCGGCCGGTGACCGGCGGGCGGACCGCCCTCACGGCTCGCGCAGCAGGGCCTCCGCCACCGCCACCACGGCCTCCACCCGGCGGCTGCTCGGCGTCAGCAGGTGGCTCAGCGCGACCCGCACGACCGTCTCCGCGACCAGGTGCGCGCGCGCGGCGGGCAGCGCCGGCCAGTGCGCCCGGACGTGCTGCGCGAACACCGACGTGGCGAGCGTCAGGACGGGCTGGCCGCGGGTGGTGAGCAGCGGCAGCATGTCCTCGGCGTTCGCCCCGGAGAACACGGACCTCGCCAGCGGGTCCTCGCCGGCCAGCTCGAAGGCGAACCGGATGCCGAGCCGCAGCCCCTCCAGCGGGTCGGGCGTGGCCTGCATCCGCTCCCGCACCCCGTCGAGGAACTCGCCCGCCTTGAACAGGGCCACCGCCTGCACGAGCCGGTCCTTGTTGCCGAACTCGTTGTAGACGCTCTGCCTGCTCACCTTCGCCCTGGACGCGACGTCGGCCATCCGCAGGCCGCGCGAACCGCGCTCGGCCACCAGGTCCACGGCCGCCAGCAGCAGGGCGCGGGTGAGTTCCGTCACGGCGCAAAGCTTGGCACAGCGGCGGTTACAGTCGGGGTGTGCCGCTGACCGTGGGATTCGACCTGGACATGACGTTGATCGACCCCCGTCCCGGGATGGCGGCCGTGATGGACGCGGTGGCGGCCGAGTGCGGCCACCCCCTCGACGGCGCGCACTTCGCGGCCAACCTCGGCCCGCCCCTGGACATGGTCTACCGGGGCTTCGGCGTGCCCGAGGAGGAGATCCCCGACCTGGTCGACCGGTTCCGCGCGCTGTACCCGGAGGTGGTGATCCCGGCGACGGTGGCGCTGCCCGGCGCGGCGCGGGCGCTCGCCGCCGTGCGCGAGCTGGGCGGGACGACGCTGGTGGTGACCGGCAAGTACCGGAAGAACGCGGCGCTGCACCTGGCCGCGTTCGGCTGGGAGGTCGACCACCTGTTCGGCGAGCTGTGGTCCACCGGCAAGGCGGAGGCGCTCCGGGCGCACGACGCCGCCGCCTACGTCGGCGACCACGTGGGCGACGTGCGGGGCGCGAAGGCGGCGGGCGCGGTGGCCGTGGCCGTCGTCAGCGGGCCGTGCGGCGCGGACGAGCTGGCCGCCGAGGGCGCGGACGTCGTGCTGCCCGACCTGACCGGTTTCCCGGACTGGCTGCGCGCGAACGCCGAGCGGCTCAGCGCCGGGGCCGCCGGGAGTCCCGCACCGCGCTGAACACGCCCAGCGCGAGACCGGCGGGGGTGAGCAGCCACCCCGCCGCGAACACCCACGCGGGCAGGCCGCGTTCGCCCACGACGAACATCGCGACGATCGCCACGACACCGAGCGCGAACAGGGCCACCGCCGCCGGCATCAGCTTCGAGGTCGACATGCGGATGAGCCTAGTCGCGCGATCGGAGGTGCCTCCGCGCCGGTGTTCTGGCTACTCTGGTGGGACGCGCCTCGGGCACGCCCGGGGCGCGTTCGTCGTGTGAGTGCAAGAGGGATTGGTGAGCGCGGTGCCGACCGGCAAGGTCAAGTGGTACGACTCGGAGAAGGGCTTCGGCTTCGTCACGCAGGACGGTGGCGAGGACGTCTACGTGCGGAAATCCGCGCTGCCCCCGGGTGTCGAGGGCCTCAAAGCCGGTCAGCGCATCGAGTTCGGCATGGCCGAGGGCAGGCGCGGCCCGCAGGCGCTGTCGGTGCGCCTGATCGACCCGGCCCCGTCCGTGGCCGAGGCGCGCCGCCGCCCCGCCGAGGAGCTGCACGGCCTGGTCGAGGACATGATCAAGCTGCTGGAGATCAAGGTGCAGCCCGAGCTGCGCCGGGGCCGCTACCCGGACCGCAAGAACACCAAGCTGGTCGCCGAGGTGGTCCGGGCCGTGGCGCGGGAGCTCGACCCGTAGGTCAGCCCTGCTCCACGCGCAGCACCCACGTGCCGCGCGCCACGAAGTCGAAGGCGCCCGTCGTGCTCGCCTCGATGCGCGCCCCGTACTGCTGGACCTCGACGCTCTCCAACCGGTCGGCGGGGTCCGGCAGCACGAGCGTGTACGCGAACCTCGGCTCGCGCGAGGTGAACAGCTTGCTGCGCAGCGGCTCCCGGGGCACGCCCGCGCCGTCGCGGTAGGTGAACTTCACCGACCAGGCGGTCTCGGCCAGCTCGCCGGGCACGGAGATCTGCACCGGCTTGCCGGGCCGCACCCGCAGCACGCCCAGCGCCTCCACGTCCACGTCGCAGTTCTCCGACTGGAGGTCGCAGTACTGCGACGGCGCGACGGTGACCGCGTGGCCGTCGGCGTAGAAGGTGACCTCGGGGTTCCGCGGCGCCGCGCAGGCGGTGAGGGCCAGCAGCGGGACGACGGCAAGCGGGACTCGGCGCACGGCCGTCGAGCCTACGTGCCGCGGTGCGGCGCGACGGGCGCGGGGCGCAGCGGCCGGTCGCCGCCGAACCCGGGGACGAGCGTCGCGCCCCGCCGGGTCTGCACGGTCTGCGCCAGGCCCACCGCGAGCAGCACCGACAGCACGGTGAACCCGACCCAGTACTCGGTGGGCAGCAGCACGCCGAGCGCGCCGCCGAACACCCAGCCGAGCTGGAGGATCGTCTCCGACCGGCCGAACGCCGAGGCCCGCGACTCGTCGGGCACGTCGTCCTGGATGACCGCGTCCAGCGACACCTTCGCCAGCGAGCTGGCCGTGGCCCCGACCAGGCCGACGACCGCCGCCGTGGTCAGGCCGGGCAGCACCGCCGCCACCACCGTCGAGGCCAGCGCCGCGCCGAGGCAGCCGAGCACGACGTGGTCGGGCGAGCCGAAGTGCAGGCGCGCGCCCACGGCGTTGCCGAGGAAGCTGCCCGCACCGGCCGCCGCCGCGATCACGCCGAGCAGCAGCAGCTGCTTGAACGCGTCGCCCTCGGTCTGGGCGCGCACCACGAACGCGGAGAACAGCATCAGGAACCCGGTGAGCATCCGGATCGTGCCGTTGCCCCACAGCGACACCACGACCGTGCGGCCCAGCGGCTGCCGCTCCCGCTTCTGCGGCCTGCCGGGCTCGCGCGGCCGGGCCCGCAGCGACGCGGGCACCTCGCCCTCGGTGACCTCGACCCACGACGGGATGCGCAGGCAGTAGTAGGCGTTCACGGCGCTGAGCACGGCGGTGAACCACAGCGCGCCCGGCGAGCCGAACAGGTTCGCGAACCCGGCCGCGAACGCCCCGAGCACACCGCCCGCGGCCAGGCCGAACACCGTCATCCGGGCGTTGGTCTTGGACAGCGTGATGTCGCGCGGCAGCACGCGCGGGGTGATCGCGGCCTTGAGCACGGTGAACGACTTGGACAGCACCATGCTGCCCAGCGCCGCCGGGTACAGGCCCCAGTTGTCGAAGTTCATCGCCATCACGATCGACAGGAGCACCCGCAGCGCGCACGAGGCGGCCAGCGCGATCCGCCTGCCGCGCTGGACGCGGTCCAGCGCCGGGCCGATGACCGGGGCGACCAGCGCGAACGGCGCGACCGTGATCAGCAGGTAGAGGGCGACCTTGCCGCGGCTCTCGCCGGAGGCGGCGGAGAAGAACAGGGTGTTGGCGAGCGCGACGGCCATGGCGGCGTCGGCCGCGTAGTTCAGCATCACCGCGTAGGTGAGCGAGGACAGGCCGGACTGCTTGGCGCCGTCGGCGTGCGCGGCGCGGCGGAACGTCGCCAGCGCCCGGCCGCTCAGCTCACGGGCGCGGAACCACGCGACGCGGGTGACGGTGAGCTTCCTCGGCAGGGTCGGCGCGGTGGGCCGGTCGTCCGGCGGCGGGGCGAAGCGCGCCTCCTCGGTCCGGTCGTCCCCGCCGTGCCCGGGTCCCGGGCGGCGCTCGCGCGGGTCCCCGGTCCGGTCGTCCCCGTCGTGCCGCGGTCCCGGGCGGCGCTCGCGGGGGTCCTCACCACCGGGCCGCTGCCGTGCTCCGCGGCGCGGCGGGTCGGGCGGCGGCGGCGCGCCGGGGGTCGGGTACGGCCGGGTGCGCGGCTTGTACTCGTCGTCCTCCCACGGGTACCGCCGCGACGGGTCTTCCGGCCGAGGGGGCGTCACGCCCCAATCCTGCCTCACCCGGCGCGGACTTTCCCGCGCAATGCGCGGTCAGCCCCCGGTGAACCTCACCCGGAAGATCGTCGGCCAGTTCTTGCCGGTCAGCAGGAACTCGTCGGTGCCCGGCACGGCCGCGATGCCGTTGAGCACGTCGGTCGCCGGCACGTCGGCCGGCCGCAGCCCCGACAGGTCGTGGGTGGCGACGACCCGGCCGTCCGCGGGGTCGATCCGCACGACCTCGTCGGTCTGCCACACGTTCGCCCACACCCGCCCGCCGGCGCACTCCAGCTCGTTCAGCTCGGTGACCGGCCGGCCGTCGCGGGTCACCCGCACCGACCCGGTCTCGGCGAACGTGGCGGGGTCGCGGAACACCAGCTCGTCGGTGCCGTCGCTCATCACCAGCCGGTCGCCGTCGAGGCACAGGCCCCAGCCCTCGCCCTCGTAGGTGACGCGCCTCACTTCTTCGAGGGTGTCGCGGTTCCGCTCGACGGCCACGCCGTCCCGCCAGGTGATCTGCCACAGGCGGTCGCCGACGACCGTGATGCCCTCGCCGAACAGCGGCGCGGGCAGGTCCGCGCGCCGCTCGACCTCGCCCGTGGCGGGGTCGATCCGGCGCACCGACGACCGCCCCTCCAGGCCGGTGCCCTCGTAGAGGACGCCGTCGACCAGCTCCAGGCCCTGCGTGAACGCCCCGGTGTCGTGCGGCAGCGTGCCCAGCACCTCGTAGCCCGCCGGGGCGGGTCCGGACGCGCCCGGCGTACCGCCGGGTGGCCCAGCGCACGCCACCGACGACACGAAGACCACCGCCACCATCAGCCACCGCACGTCCGAAAGGGTGGCACGTGTGCGCGGAGAGGCGAAGGCGTGCGGCACAATTCACCTGTGACCGCAACGCCGACCCAGCAGCCCAATCCAGCGCTCGCCGACCCCACTGCCGTCCAGCTCGCCCGAGCCGCAGCACAGGAGGAGGCGGGCGCGGAACGCGTCGGCGACCACGTGGGCGTGATCGCCGAGGACGAGGCGTCGGTCACCCACCTGTTCGAGGCCGAGCACGCCGGCTACCACGGCTGGAACTGGGCCGTCACGCTCGCGTTCGCCGGTGCCGGCACGCCGCTCTCCGTCAGCGAGGTGGTGCTGCTGCCCGGCGACGAGGCGCTCGTCGCCCCCGACTGGGTGCCCTGGCACGAGCGGGTCCGCGCCGGTGACCTGGGCGTCGGCGACCTGCTGCCCGCGCCCGAGGACGACCCGCGCCTGGCGCCCGGCTACGTCGCCTCCGACGACCCGGCCGTCGAGGAGGTCGCCCTGGAGGTGGGCCTCGGCCGGGTGCGCGTGCTGTCCCGCGAGGGCGTGCTGGACGCCGCCCAGCGGTGGCACGGCGGTGACTTCGGGCCGCGCAGCGAGATGGCGCGCAGCGCGCCCGCGCACTGCGGGACCTGCGGTTTCTACCAGCGCGTCGCCGGGTCGCTGGGCGCCGCGTTCGGGGTCTGCGCGAACGAGCTGACGCCGGCCGACGGGCACGTCGTGCACGTCGAGTACGGGTGCGGCGCGCACTCCGAGGTCGAGGTCGAGGGCGGCCCGGCGATCCCGGTGGCCGACGTCGTGTACGACGACGCCGTGCTGGACGTGGAGGCCAACGAGGTGCCCGAGCCCCCTGCCGACACCTCCGCCGCGACCCCCGCCGAGTCCCTTGCCGGCACGTCCGCCGGTACGTCCGCCCGTACGTCCGCCGACGAGAGCGGGCGGTGAGCCCGGAGCCGCACGACCCGTTCGGCACCGCGGCGCTGCGCGAGTCGGTGCTGGCCGCGTGGCGCGGGTCGCCCACCCGGTTCCGCGAGGACGCCAACGCCGAGGAGGACCTCCGCCTCGGCGGCTACCGCGACCGGCTGCTGGTGGAGCTGGCGCAGAACGCCTCCGACGCGGCCGGCGCCGAACCCGGCGTGCTGCGGCTGACCGTCGTCGACGGCGAGCTGCGCGCGGCGAACACCGGCGCGCCGCTGGACGCGGCCGGGGTGGCGGCGCTGGCGTCGCTGCGCGCGTCGTCGAAGTCGGCGGGCACGGTCGGCCGGTTCGGCGTCGGCTTCGCGGCCGTGCTGGCGGTGACCGACGCGCCGCGCGTGGTGTCCCGCTCCGGCGGGGTGGCGTTCTCCGCGGACCGCACCCGCGAGGCGGTGCCGGAGCTGGCGTCGGCGCGCGGCGGCGACGTGCCCGTGCTGCGGCTGGTGTGGCCGACCGACGAGGACGACCTGCCCGAGGGCTTCGACACCGAGGTCCGGCTGCCGCTGCGCGGTGACGCGCCCGACCTGGTGGCCGAGTTCGCGCTCCAGGTGCCCGACCTGCTGCTGGCCCTGCCGGGGCTGCGGCGGGTCGAGGTCGGGTCCGACGCGTGGGAACGCGCGGAGACCGACGGCGTGGTGGAGCTGACCGGGCCCGGCGGCGTGCGGCGGTGGCTGGTGCACCGCGACGGCGGCGAGCTGCCCGAGCACCTGGTCGCGGGCGTGGAGGCCCGGCCGCGGTGGTCGGTGTGCTGGGCGTGGCCGATGGACGAGCCGCTGGCCGGCGACGTGCTGCACGCGCCCACCCCCACCGACGAGAAGCTGTCCCTGCCCGCCCGGCTGATCGCGACGCTGCCGGTGGAGCCGTCCCGGCGGCGGGTGCTGGCCGGCGACGCGGCGGCGTTCGTGCTGGACCGGGCCGCCGCCGCCTACCCGGCGCTGGTGGCGGCCCTGCCCGCGGTCGAGCGCACGTCCCTCGTGCCGCTGCCCGGGTTCCCGCTGTCCGAGGTGGACGACCGGCTGCGCACGGCGCTGCTGGCCGAGCTGCGGACCGCCGCGTGGCTGCCGCTGGCCGACGGCGAGTGGGGCGCGCCCGCGTCCTCGAAGGTCCTGGACGTCGCGTCGTTCGACCTGGTGGAGCTGCTGGAGGACGTCGTCCCCGGCCTGCTGGACCACGAGCTGACGCTGCCCCCGCACGCGAAGGCGCTGGCCGCGCTCGACGTGCCGCGCATGTCGGTCGCCGAGGTCGTGGCCGCCCTCGCGGGCGTCGGCGGCGACCCGTCGTGGTGGCGGCAGGTGTACGAGGCGCTGTCGCCGATCGCGGACGTCGACTCCACGGCGCGCGAGGAGATGGGCGCGCTGCCCGTGCCGCTGGTCGACGGCCGCCTGGTGAGCAGCCCGCGCGGCGTGCTCGTCGGCACCGACTCCGACCTGTTCTCGGTGCCCGGCCTGCGGATCGCGCACCCGGAGGCCGCGCACCCGCTGCTGCTCAGGCTGGGCGCGACCGAGGCGTCCGCCGCCGAGCTGCTCGACTCCGACGCGGTGCGCGAAGCCGTCCGGCAGAGCCTCGACGACCCCGGCATGGAGGGCGCCGAGCTGGTCTCCACCGTGCTGCGGCTCGTGTCGCGGGCCGGCGGCCGGCCGTGGCTGGGCGGGCTGGCGCTGCCGTCCGGCACGGGGGAGTGGCGGCGCGCCGACGAGCTCGTGCTGCCCGACTCGGCGCTGCTGGAGGTGCTGGAGGACGACGCGCCGTTCGGCGTGCTGGCGCCCGGGGTCGCGGCGGAGTGGCCGCGCGAGGTGCTGACCGGCGTCGGCGTGATCGACGGGTTCACCGTGGTCGACGACGACTCGCCCACCGAACCCGACCACGACCTCGCCGACGAGGGCTACTGGTGGGACGCGTTCGACGTGCCGCCGACGCGGGTGCTGGGCGTCCGCGACCTGGACCTGGTGGCGCGCGACAAGTGGCCGAGGGCGCTGGCGATGATGGCCGCCGACCCCGTCACGTGGCGCGCGGTGACCGAGCCCGACGGCTACACCGGCTGGTGGCTGGCCCGCTACGCGACGTTCGACGGCGTGCCGCTCGGCTCGTGGCGGCTGCCCGACGCGACGGGGCTGGAGGGCCTGTACGACGTGGTGCCGGACGTCGGCCTGCCCGCGCACGTGCTGGCGGCGACGGGCGTCCGCACGTCGCTGGGCGTGCTCGACGAGGACGACGTGACCGACCTGCTGTCCCGCCTGGGCGACCCGGCGCGCGCGCTGTCCGACGCCCTCGTGCTGCGGGTGCACGCGCTGCTCGCGTCGGTGGCCGACGACGTGCACGTCGAGCCGCCCGACCGCGTCCGCGCCCTGACCGGCGAGGCCGTGCCGGCGGACGACGTGCTGGTGCTCGACCTGCCGTGGCTGCTGGGCGTGCTGCCGCCGGAGCAGGTCCTGGCCTCCGCCGGGTCCGCGCCGGCCCTGGCCGAGCTCCTCGCCCTGCCGCTGGCCTCGGAGGAGGTCACCGGCGAGGTCGTGGGGGCCGGCGACGAGGTCGTGTGGGCCGAGCTGGGCGCGGTGCGCGTGGCGTGCGACCTGCTGGGCGTGGAGCTGCCGACCGCCGGCGTGGTCGTCCACGACACCCTGGTCGTCGCCGCCGAGGGCGCCGAGCACGAGGTCTCCTGGTGGGTGGCCGACGACGTCGTGCACGCCGCCGACACCCCGGAGGGCCTGGCCCGCGCCCTGGCGTGGACCACCTCCCGCTGGGAGGACCGCCACACCTTCGCCGCCCTGATCGCAGACCCGACCCCCACCGTCCTCCTCGGCTGACCCGCGAGTCATGCGCTCGCACCCCGCGAGTCATGCCTTCACGACCCGAGAGTCCAACGCTCAGGACCCGAGAGTCCAACGCTCAGGACCCGAGAGTCCAACGCTCAGGACCCGAGAGTCCAACGTCCAGGACCCCTGAGTTCTTCATTCGCGAGTGGAGAACTCAGGGGTCCTGAGCGTTGGACTCTCGGCTCAGTCGGTGAGGCCCTGGCCCTGCTGGGCGGTGCGCCTGCCCCGGCGCGCGGCGGAGCGCTGCCACGTGAAGACGCCGTAGCCGATCACCCCCAGCAGACCGCCCGACAGGCACGTCCACAGCAACGTCGTCTCCGAGCGCCAGAACAGCAGCACCACGAGGAAGCCGGCGAACCACAGCACGGTCCCGGTCACGATGGCGGGCACGGGGTCGGCCAGCCTCGCGGGCAGGGGCGGCGGTGCGGGGAGCTGTGCTGGGAGGAGGGGCGCTGCGTCCTGTTCGGCCACGTCAGGCAGGCTACCTGTCCGAAACACGGGTGGGGCACGCTCTGCCTCCACGCCACACCGACCAAGGAGAAGAGATGGCCACCGCCGACCCCGCCGCCTCCGACTCGCCAGAACCGACGGCGCCAGAACCGACGGCACCCGGACCCGCCGGCAGGACCAAGACGTCCGCGCTCGACGGGTTCTTCAAGATCTCCGCGCGCGGGTCCACGGTGGGCCGCGAGGTGCGCGGCGGCCTGGTCACGTTCGTCACGATGGCCTACATCGTGGTGCTGAACCCGCTGATCCTGGGCAGCTTCGCCGCCGACGACCCGTCCGCGAAGGTCGACGTCCTGGGCAACATCCTCACCGTGCCGCAGGTCGCGGCGGTGACGGCGCTCGTCGCGGGCGTCATGACGATCCTGTTCGGACTGATCGCGAACTACCCGTTCGCGCTCGCCACCGGCCTCGGGATCAACTCGTTCGTGGCGGTCACGATGGTGCCGCAGATGTCCTGGCCCGAGGCGATGGGCCTGGTCGTCGTCAACGGCCTGGTAGTGCTGCTGCTGGTCGTCACGGGCGTCCGCACGGCGGTGTTCAACGCGGTGCCCGCCGAGCTGAAGGCGGCCATCGCGGTCGGCATCGGCCTGTTCATCTGCTTCATCGGCCTGGTCGACGCGGGCTTCGTGCGCCGTGTCCCGGACGCCGCCGGCACCACCGTCCCGGTCGGACTGGGCATCAACGGCTCCATCGCGTCGTGGCCCACGTTCGTGTTCGTCGTCGGCCTGGTGGTGACCGGCATCCTGGTCGCCCGCAAGGTCAAGGGCGGCATCCTGATCGGCGTCCTGTCCGCGACCGTGCTGTCCATCGTGATCGAGGCGGTCGTCAAGGCCGGCCCGTCGGCGGGCGTGAACCCGGCCGGCTGGAACCTGGGCTACCCGGCGCTGCCCGACCAGGTCTTCGGCCTGCCGGACCTGTCGCTGCTCGGCGACGTGTCGTTCGGCGCGTGGACCCGGGTGCCCGCGCTGACCGCCGCGCTGCTGGTGTTCACGCTGGTCCTGACGGACTTCTTCGACACCGTCGGCACCATGACGGGCCTGGGCAAGGAGGCCGGCCTGATCGGCAAGGACGGCCAGCTGCCGGGCGTGTCCAAGGCGCTGTTCGTGGACGGCGTGGGCGCGGTGGCGGGCGGCGTGGCGTCCTCGTCGTCGAACACCGTCTACATCGAGTCGGCGTCCGGCATCGCGGAGGGGGCGCGGACGGGCCTGGCGAACGTCGTGACGGGCCTGCTGTTCCTCGCCGCGATGTTCCTGACCCCGCTGTACGCGGTGGTGCCGATCGAGGCCGCGGCCCCCGCGCTGGTGATCGTCGGCGCGCTGATGATCATCCAGGTCCGGGAGATCGACTTCGCCGACTTCTCGGTGGGCCTGCCCGCGTTCCTCACGATCGTGGTCATGCCGTTCACCTACTCGATCGCGAACGGCATCGGCGCGGGTTTCGTGAGCTACGTGCTGCTGAGGGCGCTCACCGGCCGGGCGCGGAGCGTGCACCCGCTGATGTGGGTGGTGGCGGCGGCGTTCGTCGTCTACTTCGCGATCGGGCCGATCCAGGCCGTCCTCGGCTGAGGACGAATTCACACGATGGGGGCAGAGATCGTGAGGTATGCTAACTACGTGGTGGAGACCGAGGTCGAGGCAGGACTGGCGAGCCGGCTGCGGCTGGCGGTCGTCAGGCTGAACCGCAGGCTCCGCGCGCAGCGGGTGAACTCCGCGATCTCGCTCACCCAGGTGTCCGCGCTGTCCACGCTGCACAAGTGCGGACCGCTGACACCCGGCGAGCTGGCCGCCAAGGAAGGCGTCCAGCCGCCGTCGATGACCAGGGTCATCGCCGCGCTGGAGGAGTACGGGTTCGCCACGCGCCGCCCCCACCCCACCGACGGCCGGCAGGCCATCGTGGAGCTGAGCGAGGCAGGGCTGAGCTACATCGACGAAGAGGTGTCCGCGCGGGAAGCCTGGCTCGACGTCCGGCTGGCCGAGCTGACACCCGAGGAACGGGACGTGCTCTCGCGCGCGTCCTCGATCATCGACAGGATGGCGGGGCAGTAACGACGTGCCGGCGTACGCGGGTGGTGCAGAGACCGATCGGCTCGACCGCAACACGGCCGCACCCCCGCCACGCCGGCGCAGCAGCACGTTCGGCTCCCTGCGCGTCCGCAACTACCGCCTCTACGCCTCCGGCCAGGTCGTCTCGCTCGTCGGCCTGTGGATGCAGCGCGTCGCCCAGGACTGGCTCGTACTGGAGCTGTCCGACGGCTCACCGGTAGCGCTCGGCATCGCCGCCGCCCTCCAGTTCGCGCCGACGCTTCTGCTGTCGCTGTGGGCCGGCGTCCTCGCCGACCGGCTCGACAAGCGCAGGCTGCTGCTCGTGCTGGAGACCGGGCTCGGCCTGTGCGCCCTGGCGCTGGGGCTGCTCGACGTGACCGGCGTGGTCGAGCTGTGGCACGTCTACCTGCTGTGCCTGCTGCTCGGCGCCGTGTCGGCGGTGGAGACACCGGTGCGGCAGAGCTTCGTCGTCGAGATGGTCGGCCGCGACCAGCTCACCAACGCCGTCGCGCTCAACTCCATGACGTTCAACCTGGCCCGCATGGTCGGCCCGGCGGTCGCCGGCGTGCTGATCATCGTGGTCGGCACCGGCTGGGTCTTCCTCGTCAACGCCGTCAGCTTCCTCGGCGTCCTGCTCGGCCTCGTCCTGATGAACCCGCGCGAACTGCACCGCGGCGACCCCGTGCCGCGTGAGAAGGGCCAGCTGCGCGAAGGGCTGCGGTACGTCCGCAAGCGCCCCGACCTGGTGATCCTGCTGTTCATGGTGTTCTTCATCAGCACGTTCGGGTTGAACTTCTACGTGACCCTGGCGGTGCTGGCGCGCAACACGTTCGGCGGTGACGCCAGCGCGTACGGCCTGCTGTCCACGATGCTGGCGGTCGGCACGCTGGCGGGCGCGACCCTGGCCGCGAAGCGCAGCGCCAACGGCAAGCCGGGGCTGCGGCTGCTCATCATCGGCGCGCTGGCGTTCGGCGTGCTGGAGATCGTCGTCGGCGTGCTGCCCACGATGTGGCTGACGGGCGCCGCCCTGATTCCGCTCGGCATCGCCATGATGACCTTCACGACCACCGCGAACGCCACCGTGCAGCTCGCCGTGTCACCCGCGATGCGCGGCCGGGTGATGGGCCTCTACATGCTCGTCTTCCTCGGCGGCAACCCGGTCGGTGGCCCCGTCATGGGCTGGCTGGCCGAACACTTCACCGCCCGCGCGCCCCTCGTGGTCGGCGGCGTCGTGTCGATCGTCGCGGCCGTCGTGGGCGGCCTCGTCCTGGCCCGCCGAAACGGCCGCACCCTCCCGACCCACCGCTTCCCCCTGCGCCGCCGCCCCCGCCCCTGACCGCCCCCGCCGCCGCCCCCGCCCCCGCCCGCCGCCGCCCCTGCGCCTGACCGCCGCCGTCCCTGAACGTCGCCGTCCCTGAACGTCGCCGTCCCTGACCGCTGGCGCCGCCGCCATCGGGCCGCCACTTCCGCCCCGAGGATCGTTCAACAATCGCACAATCCCCTCGCGGCCATCTCCTCGCGGCCATCTCCTCGCGATCATGCCCCCGTGCTGGGTGCCCGCGATCATCTCCCCGTGGTCATCGCAACGGACTGGGTCCGCCTGCTCATCGTGTGCCTGGTGTTCACCGCCGCCGCGGCCGTCGTCGTGCGCTGGGGCGGTCTGGCGTCGGCGAAGCCGGTGGTCCGGGCAGCGCTGCGGGCGACCGCGCAGCTCGCCGCCGTGTCCGCCGTCATCACGGTGGTGCTCGCGTCCCTGCCGCTGACGATCGGGTTCCTGGTCCTCATGGCCACCGTCGCGACCGGCACGTCCGCCGCGCGCACGGGGACCGGCCGGCGCGGCGCGTGGGTGGCGCTCGCCATCCTCGGCGGCACGCTCCCCGCCGTGGCCCTGCTGGTGCTCGGCGGGCTGGTGCCGGTCACCGGCATCGCGCTCGTCCCCGTGGGCGGCATCCTGATCGGCGGCGCGATGACCGCGACCACGCTGTCCGTCCGCCGGGCCCTCGACACCCTGCACGACCGGCGCGGTGAGTACGAGGCCGCGTTGGCGCTCGGCTTCACCGAACCGGACGCCGTGCGCGAACTGGTGCGCCGCCCCGCCGCCGAGACGCTGCTCCCCGCGCTCGACCAGACCCGCACCGTCGGCCTGGTCACCCTGCCCGGCGCGTTCGTCGGGATGCTCCTGGGCGGTGCGCCGGTGTGGCAGGCGGGAGCGCTGCAACTCGTCGTGCTGCTCGGCCTGCTCGCCGTCGAGGCGGTGGCGATCGTGGTGGTCGTGGAACTCGTCGCGCGCGGTTTCGTCCGACGGACTTCCCAAGAACAGGAGCTTAGGCTAACCTAAGTCCCGTCGCTTCGTGGTGGGAGCGGCAGTCAGTTCGGGAACAGACGAGGCCCCGCCTCCCGGTCGTACCGCCGGGCAGCGGGGCCTCGTCGTACCCCGGAGCCGCACACCGCCCGCCGCCACCGGAACGCGCGTCCCGTCCGCGTCCCACGACCACTGGGATCGCGAGATCGCCGAAGCCGCGGGGGTGGACCGCACCTCGGGCGTCCGGACCCTGGCAAGATAGGCGCATGGGCACCGAGGAGGAATGGCCGGTCGAGCAGACGTGGTCATTGCGCAACACGCACTGGCACGCGTACGTGGAGCACACGTCCCTCGACCACGCCTCCCCGCGCTCCGAGCGGTTGGAGCGCACGCCGGAAGAGGTGCTGACCACGCCGACCGAGGTGGCCGCGTGGTTGGAGGTCAACCTGCGCAGCGCCACCAAGCCCGAGGAAGCCGGCAAGAAGCGGACCAAGGACGACCGGGACTTCACCGACTCGAACCGCGTGCACACCTCGCTGGCGTCGGCGGGGGAGAGCATCTACACGGGCGTCAAGGGCATGCTCACCCTCGCGGTGGAAGCGGTGACCCCCGACGAGTGCCGCAACACCCACGACGGCGCGGACGTGGCCCCCCTGAAATCAGGCCGCCGCCGCTGAGCGGAGCGCCCCACCCGAGCGCACCCGACCAAGGCGCCTGAACAGGCCGCCCGACCGGGATGCCCGGCAGGGATCACCCGATCGGGGCTCGAAGATCGGGTATTAATGGTAATGGCGACGTTGTTGCCGGGAAAATGGAGGCGGCGGCGCACCGGACCTGTGCCCTGCCGCCAGAGGGTCGCAAGGTCCTCACCTTCGGGTGTGAGTCTCCTGCTCTCGGGGCGCAAGCGAAGTCGCTCGCGTACACCGCGCCCCGCTGGATCGCCCCGCACCAGCCCCGCACCAGCCCGCGCTCGGCATGCCCGCGCTGCCCGCGCACGCCGGCGCTGCCCGCGCTGCCTCCGCCGTCACGCCGTTCCGCACCGCGCGCTCGCAGCCCCCTGCACCCGCCTGCTCGCGGCCCTGCGCCGGCCCCGCTCGCAGAGCCCGCACCGGCCGGGGCTCGCACCTGCCGTGGCCCGGTACCTGCCGTGGCCCGGAGGACCGGGGCCCGCCGCGCCCCGACAGTGCGGCGGGCCCCGGAGTCGGGGTGGGGGTGGTCATCGGGTTGTCGTGGCCGCCGCCCGGGGCGTGGTCATGCCGCCCGGGGCCGTGGTCACGGGGTTACGTGGTCATGGGGTCACGGGGTCACCGGCCACGTGTGGACGGGTTCGCCCCCGTGCATGAGTTCCAGGTACCTGGCCAGCATCGTGGACAGGGCGGTGTCGCGGTCGGCGCCTCGGTCCTCCAGTCGGGCCACCGTCTCGCGCTGCCACTGCGAGCCGGTGCGCCTCGCCAGGCACCGGGCCTCGATGACGCCCAGGTAGCGTTCGCGCGCCTCGTCCGAGACGCCGCAGTCTCGCAGGCCCTCGTGCGCCAGGGGGAGCAGCCTGCGCAGCACCAGCTCGTCCGGCGGCACCCAGCCGATGCCGGGCCAGTAGAGCTGGGCGTTCATCCCGTGCCTCGACCCGGCGTACAGGTTCTCCTCCGCGGCGTGGAACGACATCTGGCTCCACAGTGGACGTTCCGACGTCGTCAGCGCCCGCTGCGCGCCGTAGAAGAACGCGGCGTTGGCCATCGTGTCCAGCACCGTCGGCCCGGCCGGCAGCACGCGGTTCTCCACCCGCAGGTGGGGCACGCCGTCCACCACGTCGTACACCGGCCTGTTCCAGCGCCACACCGTCCCGTTGTGCAGCCTCAGCTCGGTCAGCGACGGCGTCCCGCCCGACCCCAGCACGTCCAACGGGTCCTCGTCGCCCGTCTCCGGCAGCAGCGCCGGGAAGTACCGCACGTTCTCCTCGAACAGGTCGAAGATCGACGTGATCCACCGCTCCCCGAACCACACGCGCGGCCGGACGCCCTGGTTCTTCAGCTCCTGCGTCCTGGTGTCGGTGGCCTGCAGGAACAGCGGTATGCGGGTCTCGTGCCACAGCGCCCGCCCGAGCAGGAACGGCGAGTTCGCCGCGATCGCCACCTGCACCCCGGCCAACGCCTGCGCCGCGTTCCAGTGGGCCGCGAAGTCGTCGGGCGCGACCTGGAGGTGCAGCTGCACGGACGTGCAAGCCGCCTCCGGCATGATCGACTCGGAGTAGCTCGACAGCTTCTCGCCCGTCCGCCCGGGCAGCGGCGACAGCTCGCCCGAGATGGACAGCGCCACCTCCTCGCCGCGCTCGGCGAGGATGCGGTCGTTGAGCATCGAGTAGCGCGGCTGGGTGGACAGCCACCGCCGGTCGAAGTGCTCCTGCCGCAACGTCGGCAGCACCCCGATCATCACGATCGACGTCCCGGCGTCGTGCGCCTTGTCGTCGGCCGACGCCAGCGTCGACACCAGCTCCCGCTCCAGGTCGAGCGTCTCGTTCCCGGCCAGCTCGCGCGGCGGGACGTTCACCTCCAGGTTGTGCTGCCCCAGTTCCAGCGTGAACGAGGGGTCGTCGATCTTCTCGAGCACCTCGGAGTTGGCCATGGCCGGCCGGCAGGCGCCGTCGACCAGGTTCAGCTCGATCTCCAACCCCATCTGCTGACGCGGGAACGAGAAGCTGTCCTCGACCAACATGGTCCCCAGCGCGTCCATGCACCGCTGCATGCGCTCGCGGTAGCGCTGGCGATCTTCCCTGGTGAACGTCCGACTGGACACATCCGTACCCATGCCGCCTCCCAATCGGTCGGGGTGCTCCGGCGGGCTCAGCGGAGGCCAACCGTGACACAGCACCCACCTGCTCGCTAGCGCCCAAATCGGTGCTCTCTGTCACATAGCAGTAACAATAAGCGAGAACATGCAGGTTGTGGGCGCGTCTTGTCCGGCCCCTGATCTGCGAGGGGTGTTCACGTGTCGGGAGGTGGGACACTGCCCGGGTGATCGAGATCGACGACCCGGCGGACCCGAGGCTGGACGACTTCCGGGACCTGTCGACGGCCGACCGCCGCCCGGACCGCCCGGGTGGGCGGGGCCTGGTGATCGCCGAGGGCGTGGTCGTCGTCGAACGCCTCCTCGCCTCGCCCTACCCGGTCCGCGCGCTGCTCGGCGTGCGCCGCCGCGTCGAGGCCCTCGGCGACCTCCCGGCACCCGCGTACGTCACCTCCGCCGAGGTGATGGCCGAGGTGGTCGGCTTCCACCTCAACCGGGGCGTGCTCGCCGCCGCCGACCGCGCGCCGCGCCCGTCGCTGGACGACCTGGCCGCCACCTCGACCCGCCTCGCCGTCCTCGAAGGCGTCGGCGACCACGAGAACCTGGGTTCGCTGTTCCGCAACGCCGCCGCGCTCGGCGTGGACGGCGTCGTCCTCGGCCCGGGGTGCAGCGACCCGCTCTACCGGCGCAGCGTCCGCGTCTCGATGGGGCACGTGCTGCGCGTGCCGTTCACGCACGCCCCCGACCTCCGCGAGGGCCTGGACACCCTGAAGGCCAACGGGTTCACGGTCGCCGCCCTCACCCCGCGCGCCGGCTCGGTGGGCCTGGCCGACGCGGGCCTGCGGGGGCGCAAGGTCGCCGTGATGCTCGGTTCCGAGGGACCCGGCCTCACCGAGGAGGCCATCGCCGCGGCCGACGTCGCCGTCCGCATCCCCATGGCCGACGGCGTCGACTCGCTCAACGTCGCGACCGCGGGCGCCATCGCCTTCTACGCCATCGCCTGACGCTTCTGCGCCACCGCCCGAGGCGCTACGTTTCTCTCCGAGCAGAGGAGGACGCAGGTGGAACTGCGGGTCCAGGACGGCCGCGCCGTGCTCGCGGGACGCGACGACGCGGGCGAGCACGAGGTCGACCCCCACACCCTCCCGCTCGGCGCGGGCCTGGCGGACGACCTGCACGAGTGGGCGAAGGTGGCCGACGCCGTGCGCCGCACCGACACGCCCCCCGAGGGTGCCGCCGGTGCCCTGGTGACCAGGCGGGGCCGCCAGCTGGCCGGTCGCCTGGCCGCCGACATGGGGTCACCCGTCCGGTACACCGACCCGGTGACGGGCGACGTGGTCACGGTCGACGTGCCCGCCGACGACCCGGACGACGCGACCGGGGCCGGGGGCGCGGGCGGTGCCCCTGTCGGAACCGGGACCGGAACCGGGAGCGGGAGCGGGACCGACGAGCCGTCCGCCGGTGAGCAGCCGGAACCCACGCCGTGGGCCACCGGGCTCACCGTCAGCCTGATCACGGCGGCGATCGTGACGTTCACCGTGTTCACGCTGTCGGTGGGGCTCGGTGAGACCAGCCAGTGGCTCGCGCTGCTGGCGAACGTCCTGGTGGTCGGCGGCATCTCCCCCTCGGTGTGGCTGGCGCGCAGGGTGCCGGTGTGGCGCTGGATGGCCTACGGCGTCGTCGCGGGCGTCCTCGCGGCCTGGCTGTCGCTCCTGCTCACCACCCTCCTCTGAACACCCTGAACGACAACCTGGACGAACGAACGACAACCTGAACAAACGACCCGGGACGGCCCGGACGGCCCGAACGAGCGGACGGGCCGTCCGGGCCGGTCAGGCCAGCGACTCCCGCCACGCCGAGTGCAGGGCCGCGAACCGCCCGTCCCCCTCGATCAGCTCCTCCGGCGTCCCGTCCTCGACCACCCGGCCGCCGTCGACCACCAGCACGCGGTCCGCGATGAGCACGGTCGACAGCCGGTGGGCGATGATGAACGCCGTCCGGTCGGCCAGCACGGTCTCCAGCGCCCCCTGCACGAGGCGCTCGGTCGGCACGTCCAGGCTGGACGTGGCCTCGTCCAGCACCAGCACCGCCGGGTCGGCCAGGAACGCCCGCGCGAACGCCACCACCTGCCGCTGACCCGCCGACAGCCGCCCGCCGCGCTTGCGCACGTCGGTGTCGTAGCCCTCGGGCAGCGCCCGGATGAACGCGTCCCCGCCGACCGCCCGCGCCGCCGCCTCCACCTCGGCCCGCGTCGCCGACGGCCGCCCCAGCGCGATGTTGTCCGCGACCGAGCCGTCGAACAGGAAGTTCTCCTGCGTCACCATGACCACGGCGCGCCGCAGCTCGACGTCCGCGACGGACCGCAGGTCCACCCCGTCCAGCCGCACCGCGCCCGCCGTCGGGTCGTAGAACCGGGCCACCAGCTTCGCGATGGTCGACTTGCCCGCCCCGGTCGTGCCGACCAGCGCCACCGTCTGCCCGGCGGGCACGGTCAGGTCGAACGGCGGCAGCACCACCGGCGTCGTCGCCGAGTACCGGAACCCCACCCCGTCGAACCGCACCGCGCCCCGCACGTCGCCCAGCGGCGACGGGTCGTCGGGTTCGCGGACCGTCGGCTCCTCCTCCAGCAGCCCGGAAATCTTCTCCAGCGCCGCCGTCGCCGACGCGTACGTGTTCGTGAACATCGCCAGCTGGTCGAACGGGTCGTAGAACCGCCGCACGTACAACGTGAACGCGGCCAGCACCCCCAGCTCCAGCTGCCCGCCCGCGACCCGGAACGCGCCCCACGCCAGGATGACCGCCAGCGACAGGTTGCCGATCGCCCGGACGAGGGCCGTGAACGACGCCATCACGCCCATCGCCTCGGTGTTCGCGTCGCGGAACCGGGTGTTCAGCTCACCCATGATGGCGGCGTTGCGGCGCTCCCGGCGGAACGCCTGCACCGCGCGGACGCCGTTCATGGTCTCCACGAACTGCACGATGATCTGCGCGATGGCGCCGCGCGTGCTGCGGTAGGCGTGCGCCGAGCGGCGGCGGAACCACCGGGTCAGCAGGTACAGCGGCACGAAACCGGACAGCACGACCAGCGCGAGCGGCACGTCCAGGTACAGCAGCACCGCGGAGATGCCGACCACCGACAGCAGCGAGGTCAGCAGGCCGTCGAGGCCCTCCTCCAGCAGGTCCTGCAACGAGTCGATGTCGCTGGTCGCGCGGGAGATGACCTTGCCGGAGGTGTAGGTCTCGTGGAACGCCACGGACAGCCGCTGGGCCTGCCGGAAGATGCGTTCCCGCAGCACGAGCAGCACGTCCTGCCCGACGCGGCCGGTGAGCCGGACGAACGCGAAGCGCAGCCCGGTCGCGACCAGCCCGCTCGCCGCGTACCCGCCGACGCACCACGCCAGCACCGCCGGCCGCCCGTCGAGCGCCGCGGGCACGCCCCGGTCGATGGCGGCGGCGATCAGCAGCGGGCCCGCCAGCACGATCAGGTTCTCCACCACCACGAGCGCCAGCGCCAGCACCGCGGCCCGGGTGTGCGGGCGCAGCAGCTCGCCGAGCAGCCGCCGCGACCGGGCCTGGAGCAGCACGCCCGTGGCCCGGGTGATCTCCTCGACGTCCTCGGCGGCGACGCCGCGCCACGCCTGGTCCCCGGCGCCCGGGGCACTCTCCTCGGTGGGCGCGCTCACGCCGCCACCTCCTCGTCCTCGGCGGTGGACAACAGGTTCCGGTAGGTCTCGTTGACCGCCAGCAGCTCGGTGTGCACACCGACCGCGGCGATCCGCCCGTCGACGAGCAGCGCGACCCGGTCGGCGAGCTGCACCGTGCTCGGCCGGTGCGCCACGACCAGCGCCGTCACGCCGTGCAGGACGCGCCGCAGCGCCGCCTCCACCTCGGCCTCGGTGTGCACGTCGAGCGCGGACAGCGGGTCGTCCAGCACCAGCACCGCCGGGTGCCCGACGACCGCGCGGGCCAGCGCCAGCCGCTGCCGCTGGCCACCGGACAGCGACAGGCCCTGCTCGCCGATGCGGGTGTCCAGGCCCCACGGCAGGGCGTCCACGAACTCCTCGGCCCGCGCCACCCGCAGCGCCTCCCGCACCCGCGCCTCGTCCACGCCCGGCGCGCCGAGCGCCACGTTCTCGGTGACGCTCGCCGAGAACAGGATCGGTTCCTCGAACGCCGTGCCGACCACCCGCCGCAGCTCCGCCAGGTCCAGGTCGCGCACGTCCACGCCGTCCACGGTGACCCGGCCGCGGGTGACGTCCGCGAGGCGCGGCACGAGCGCGGTGAGCGTCGTCTTGCCCGACCCGGTCGCGCCGACCAGCGCCACCGTCTCGCCGGGCCGGATGTCCAGGTCGACGCCGCGCAGCACCTCGTCCTCGGCGCCGGGGTGCGCGAAGTGCACGCCCTCGAACCGCACGTGCCCGCGCACCGGGGTCGCCGACGGTTTCGGGACGGCGGGCCCGCGCACGGTGACCGGCTCGTCGAGCACCTCGCGGAAGCGCTCCACCGCGGACGCGGTCGAGTTCGCCTCCGCCAGCAGCCACCCGATCGAGTCGACCGGCCAGCGCAGGTAGGCGAACACCGCGACGGCGGCGACGAGCGTGCCGGCGGTGGTCGTGCCGTTCGCGATGCCGACCGCGCCGAACGCGAGCTGCCCGGCGATGCCCAGCTCGGGCAGCACGATCAGCACCGCCCACAGCGCGGCGAACACCCGCACCTTCGCCAGTTCGGTGTCGCGCAGCTCGCGGGCCTGGCGCAGGAACCGCTTCGCCAGGTGCGGGCCGCGCCCGAACGCCTTCAGCACCCGGATGCCCAGCACCGACTCCTCGACCACGGTCGTCAGGTCGCCGGCCTGGTCCTGCGCCCGCCGCGCGACGACCTTGAACCTCGACTCGAACAGGTAGGACAGCAGCACCAGCGGCAGCGTGCAGACCAGCGCGACGGAGCCGAGCACCGGCGACAGCCAGAACAGCACGCCCAGGCCGACCAGCACCACGAACGTGTTGACGACGAGGAACACCAGCGAGAAGCCGACGAACCGCCGCACCTGGGTCAGGTCGGTCGTGCCGCGCGACAGCAGCTGCCCCGACTGCCACCGGTCGTGGAACGACACCTGGAGCCGCTGGAGGTGGTCGTACAGGTCGGAGCGCATCCGCGCCTCGACGTCCGACGCCGGGCCCGCGATGAGCCTGCGGCGGGCGTAGAACAGGCCGGCCTCGGCGCAGCCGAGCAGCACGACCACACCTATGAGCAGCGGCAACGCCCCCAGGTCGCGGCCGGCGATCGGGCCGTCCACGATGCGTTGGGTGACGAGAGGTATGCCCAGCCCGCACATCATGGCCAGCGCGGTGGCCGCCGCGCTGAGCGCGATCGGCGTCCGCACGGGTTTGAGGTACGGCCACAGCCCGCGCAGAGTCGCGGCCGTGGAAGTAGGTTCTTCCGACACGAGTCCCCCTCCGGTCTCCCCCCGACGTTACGAAGGAAGACCGACGCTCGGCACCCGAGTTTTCCCCGGGCTCGTCCCGGTACGACCGTGCAAGCTCGACCCCGGTGGAGGTCAAGGTGGACGTCCGGTACCTGCGCACCGAGCCGACCATGGCGTTCCCGCGCGGCAGGCTGCTCGCGGTGCGCGGCGGTCGCCTGCACGTGTGGGCCCCTGACGGCTGGGACGTCGTCGGTGGCACCCGGCCCGAGGGCGCGCGGCCGATGAGCCGCGCCGAGGCGGAGGGGTGGTGCCGGGCGGAGGGCGTGGACCAGGTCGTGCTGGACACCGTGCCCCGACCGGGCTAGCCCCGCTTGCGCCCGCGCACCGCCGCCGGGGCCGTGACCAGGCCCGCGAGGCCGTAGCAGGCGGCCGCGAGCAGGACGAGCACGGTCCACCGGTCGCCCAGGCCGGCCCACCGCTCGGGGAGCCGGAAGTAGTGCGCGAGGCCCAGCAGGACCGGCCCGACCAGCACCACCGGCCACACCGGGCGGACCTTGAGCAGCCACAGCGCCGGCCCGGCGAGCAGGGCGCTGACCAGCAGCGCGACCGGTAGCCCGACCACGACGAGCAGGATGAACTCGCTCAACGTGGTCTCGTTCACGACCCGGTCGAGCACGCCGGTGCGGTAGGCCCAGATCCAGGCGACCAGCAGCGCCGCGCCCACCCCGGCCGACAGCACGACGCGCAGCAGCACGGTGAACGCGGCGCGGCCCGCCGTCGAGGTCTCAGCCACGCCGGGCAGTCTCGCGCACGTCGTGCCGCGCTGTCACGGGCGCGGCCAGCACGAACCCGACCACGCCGGCCAGCACGCCGCCGCCCGGCACGCTCACCCACACCGTCGCCAGCGTCAGCACGGCGGTGAACGTCACCCCGACCGCCGCGAACCCCAGGGGGCGCGCCCGGCGTGCCGCGGCCAGCACCAGCCAGGCCAGCAGCACGCCCACGAACAGGCTCACCGGGATCGCGACCAGGCCCAGCCCGAGGCAGTCCCAGTCGTCCTTGGAGCACACCGCCCCGGAGGCGATGAACTCGCGCAGCCCCCACCAGGCCGCACCCAGCCCGGCCCCGACCGCGGCACCGACGACCACCCGTCCCAGCATGACCGCCGAGTACCCGCCCGGTGACCCGCGGGAAACCCCCACCCGGCCGAGCCCGCACCCTCCACCGGCATGCGAGAGGCCCTCACCCGACCGGGTGGGGGCCTCTCGTCACGATCTCAGCCCCGGTTGGAGCGGACGCCCAGCAGGACGTCCTCCCACGACGGCACGATCGGGTGGGTCTTCTTGCCACCGCGCTTGGGCGGCGGCTCCTTGCGCGGCGGCTGCTTGGACCCCGCCGCCGGGGTCGGCTGCTGCTGCTGCGGGACCGGCGGCGGCTCCTCCGCGACGGGCTCCTCGACGACCGGCACGGGCTCCGGCTCCGGCACCACCGGCGGCGGGGGCGGGGGCGCGACCGGGACGACGGGCTCCTCGCGGGCGAGGATCTCCGGCTCCGGCTGGCGCTCCACCTCCAGCGCCTGGCGGGCCAGCGCCGTCACCGGGCGCAGGCTGCGCAGGCCCCGGTTCGGGTTCGGGTCCATCAGGTCCACGGCGGCGTCGTCCAGCGCGGTCACCGTGCCGCCCTGCACGCCCGGGTGGAACGCCCAGTGCGCGCGGTTGTCCGAGCGGCCCGCCGTCCAGTGCAGCTGCACGACCCAGCGGCCGTCCTCGCCGCGCCACGAGTCCCAGCTGACGTCGGCGTACTCCTGGCCGCGCAGGCCGAACGAGTGCGCCACGACCTCGCCGAGCGTCTGCACGTCCGGGCCGTCCTCGCGGACGGGGTGGGCGCGCTGCGCCAGGTCGGCCGTGCGGGACCGCTCCAGCAGCACGGGGTAGGCGAACCGCTCGACGCGGTGCTTCGGGATGCCGGCCGCCGCGGCGACCTGCTCCACCGACTCGCCGGCGCGGATGCGGGCCTGGATCTCGCGCGGTCGCATCTGCGACTCGCTCTCGACCTCGATCTGGCCGAGCCGGGTCAGGTCGCCTCGCGCGGCCGCGCGCAAGCGCTCGTCGGCGGGGAGCACGAAGCGCTCGCCGCGATCCGGGTCCTCCAAGATGACGGACTTGCCGTCGTCTTCGAGCCCGATGACTCGCAACGCTCGCATCATGGCCTCCCCGATGACTCACCTCGCCGACTGCTGACGTTAATCCGGCGCGCCGCCTTGACGGGTGAGGCTCGCCGTGCCCATCGATATCTTCGTGTGATCTTGCCGTATGTCGTCCGTGTCCGCACGTCCGTTACGGGCGCGTCCACCGTCCAGGGTGCCTGATCACGGGCCCGATGGACACCCCCGGGCACGAGAACGCCGAACGGCCGGCCACCCGCGCGGGGTGGCCGGCCGTCCGGTGCGCGATCGGTCAGAGCTGCCCCACGACCCAGTCGACGGCCCGGGTCAGCGTCGTCACGTCGGTCGGCTCGACGGCCGGGAACATGGCGACGCGCAGCTGGTTGCGGCCCAGCTTGCGGTACGGCTCCACGTCCACGACGCCGTTCGCGCGGAGCGCCTTGGCGACGGCCGAGGCGTCCACCGCGTCGTCGAAGTCGATCGTGCCGACGACCTGCGAGCGGTGGGCCGGGTCGGCCACGTACGGGGTCGTGTAGGACGTCGACTCGGCCCACGAGTACAGGCGCGAGGACGAGTCGGCGGTGCGCTCGACGGCCCACTTCAGGCCGCCGTTGCCCAAGATCCACTCGATCTGGTGGTTCAGCAGGAACAGGGTCGCCAGCGACGGCGTGTTGTACGTCTGGTCCTTGGTGGAGTTGTCCAGCGCCGTGGTCAGCGACAGGAACTCCGGCACCCAGCGGCCCGACGCGCCGATCTCGGCCACCCGCTCCAGCGCGGCGGGGGACATGAGCGCGATCCACAGGCCGCCGTCGGAGGCGAAGTTCTTCTGCGGCGCGAAGTAGTAGACGTCGTAGTCGGACGCCTCGACCGGCAGGCCGCCGGCGGCCGACGTGGCGTCGATCGCGACCAGCGCGCCGTCCGAGCCGGCCGGGCGGGAGACGGGCACCGCGACACCGGTCGACGTCTCGTTGTGCGCCCAGCCGACGAGGTCGGCGCCCTCGGCGTAGGCGATCTCCGGCGCGGAGCCCGGGTCGGCCTTGACCACGATCGAGTCGCCCAGGAACGGGGCGTCCGAGGTGACCTTGGCGAACTTCGAGGAGAACTCGCCGTAGGTGAAGTGCTGCGCGCGCTCGCGCACCAGGCCGAACGCGGCGGCGTCCCAGAAGGCGGTCGTGCCGCCGTTGCCGAGGACGACCTCGTAGCCGTCGGGCAGCGAGAACAGCTCGCGCAGACCGGCGCGCACCGAGCCCACCAGGGACTTGACCGGCTTCTGCCGGTGGGAGGTGCCCATCAGCGCGGCGCCCTCGGCCGCGAGCGCCGCGAGGGCCTCGGGACGGACCTTGGAGGGCCCGCAGCCGAAGCGGCCGTCGGACGGCCGGAGGTCGGAGGGCAGGACCAACGAGGTGGGGTCGGCGGTCTGGGTCATCGCGAAGCCTCCGGTCACGGGGAGGGGGTCGGCACGACCGGCGCCGTTGCCGGGGGCCTAAGTGTTGCAGCAGCGTGGCCGGGCGGTGACGGCCGGGTGTCCGTGGTCACTTCCCGCAGCTGACGCACCGTGGACTGTAGACAGTCCACACCCTCCCGAGAGTCCAACCCCCAGCCCCCGAGAGTCCAACCCCCAGGCCCGGCGAGTCCAACGCTCACGACCCGCGAGTCCAACGCTCAGGACCCCTGAGTTCTGCATTCACGGCTCACACCGTTAGGCATGAGCGCATGACACGGGGGTCGTGAGCGCATGACTCGCGGGTCGTGAGCGCATGACTCGCGGGTCGTGAACGTAGAACTCAGGGGGTCTGGGGGTTGGACTCTCGGGGTCTGGAGGTTGGACTCTCGGGGTCTGGGGGTTGGACTCTCGGAGAAGGGGGGTTAGGCGATCTGGTCCCAGCCCTCTACTTCGGAGGGCTTGCGGGGGCCCGGGCCGATGTAGGAGGCGGACGGGCGGACCAGGCGGCCGGTGCGCTTCTCCTCCAGGATGTGCGCCGACCAGCCGGCGGTGCGGGCGCAGGTGAACATCGCGGGCATCATGTGCGGCGGCACCTGGGCGAAGTCCAGGATCACCGCGGCCCAGAACTCGACGTTCGTCTCGATCGCCCGGTCCGGGCGGCGCTCGCGCAGCTCGGCCAGCGCGGCCTGCTCCAGCGCGTCGGCCGCCTCGTAGCGGGTCGCGCCCAGCTCCTTGCACGTCCGCCGCAGCACGCGCGCCCGCGGGTCCTCCGCCCGGTACACCCGGTGCCCGAAGCCCATCAGCCGCTCGCCGCGGTCGAGGACGCCCTTGACGAAGGCGCGCGCGTCACCGGTCCGCTCGACCTCCTCGATCATCGGCAGCACGCGCGCGGGCGCGCCGCCGTGCAGCGGGCCGGACATCGCGCCGATCGCGCCGGACATGGCCGCCGCCACGTCCGCGCCGGTCGCGGCGATGACGCGGGCGGTGAACGTGGAGGCGTTCAGGCCGTGCTCGGCCGCCGACACCCAGTACGCGTCGAGCGCCTTCACGTGCGCCGGGTCGGGCTCGCCGCGCCAGCGGGTCAGGAAGCGCTCGGTGATGGTGCGGCACTCGTCGATGCGGTACTGCGGCACGGCGGGCCGCCCGATGCCGCGCGCGGACTGCGCCGCGTACGACAGGGCCATGACGGAGGCGCGGGCCAACTGCTCGCGCGCCTGCTCGTCGGTGATGTCCAGCAGCGGCTGGTAGCCCCAGATGGGGGCGACCATGGCCAGCGCCGCCTGCACGTCGACCCGCACGTCGCCGGTGTGCACCGGGATGGGGAACGGCTCGGCGGGCGGCAGGCCGGGGCCGAAGCGGCCGTCGACCAGCAGCGCCCACACATTGCCGAAGGTCACCTTGCCGGCGAGGTCCTCGATGTCGACGCCGCGGTAGCGCAGCGCGCCACCGTCGCGGTCCGGCTCGGCGATCTCGGTGCGGAAGGCGACCACGCCCTCAAGTCCCGGTTTGAACCCGTCGTCCTCGCTCTGCACCACGCTGTGCGCTCCTTCTCGGCGGAAGTTGAGAGTTGTCAGCACCTTCCTCCGGGTGGCACGCACCCGCAATCAGGCCGGCCCGTGGCGTCGGTCACGATCAAGGAAACGATTCAGAACGCAAGCCGATCGCAAGGTGATCGTTAAGCCCTTGTTTCCACGAGGCGGTAGCGGCGTTGCGCGTGGTAGACCACCGGTCATGCACCTCACGCCCCACGAGCGGGACAAGCTGCTGGTCCACGTCGCGGCCGACGTCGCGCGCAGGCGGCTGGAGCGCGGTGTGGTCCTGAACTACCCGGAGGCGGTCGCGCTCATCACCGACCACGTGCTGGAGGGCGCGCGGGACGGTCGCTCGGTCAGCGAGCTGATGGACAGCGGCCGGCACGTCCTCGCGCGCGCCCAGGTGCTGCCGGGCGTGCCCGAGATGATCGAGTCCGTGCAGGTGGAGGCCACCTTCCCGGACGGCACGAAGCTCGTGACCGTGCACGACCCGATCGTGTGATCCCACCCGATCGCGCGACCCGACAGGCGAGGAGCCGCCCGTGATCCCCGGCGAGATCATCCCCGGCGACGAGCCGGTGGAGCTGAACCCCGGACGGCCGCGGACCGCGCTCGTCGTGGTCAACGCGGCGGACCGGCCCGTGCAGGTCGGGTCGCACTACCACTTCGCGGCGGTCAACCCGGGCCTGGAGTTCGACCGCGAGGCGGCGTGGGGCAAGCGGCTGGACGTCCCGGCGGGCACGGCGGTGCGCTTCGAGCCGGGCGTGGAGCGGGAGGTCGTGCTGGTGCCGATCGCCGGGGCGCGGCGCGTGCCGGGGCTGCGGCCGGAGTGGGCCGGCGACCTGGACGGGCGGGACCGGAGCGGGCGGGACCTGGACGGGCGGGGGCTGGACGGGTGACGGACATCGACCGCCGCCGCTACGCGGACCTGCTCGGGCCCACCGCGGGCGACCGGATCAGGCTCGCCGACACCGACATCCTCATCGAGGTCACCGAGGACCGCAGCAGGGGCGCGGGCTCCGGCGACGAGGTGATCTTCGGCGGCGGCAAGGTGATCCGCGAGTCCATGGGGCAGGGCGTGGCGACCCGCGCCGAGGGCGCGCCCGACCTCGTCATCACCGGCGCGGTGGTGCTCGACCACTGGGGCGTCGTCAAGGCGGACGTGGGCGTGCGCGACGGCCGGATCGTCGGCATCGGCAAGGCCGGCAACCCGGACACGATGGACGGCGTCGACCCGGCGCTGGTCATCGGCCCCGGCACCGAGGTGCTGTCCGGCAACGGCAAGGTGCTCACCGCGGGCGGCATCGACTGCCACGTGCACTTCGTCTGCCCGCAGATCGTGGAGACCGCCGTCGCGTCGGGCCTCACCACGCTCGTCGGCGGCGGCACCGGTCCGGCCGAGGGCACGAAGGCCACCACGGTCACGCCCGGCGCGTGGAACCTCGGCCGGATGCTGGCCTCGATGGACCACATGCCGGTGAACGTGCTGCTGCTCGGCAAGGGCAACACCACCCGCGAGGACGCCCTGCGCGAGCAGCTCGCCGGCGGCGCGGGCGGGTTCAAGCTGCACGAGGACTGGGGCACCACGCCCGCCGCGATCGACGCGTGCCTGCGGGTGGCGGACGAGTCGGGCGTGCAGGTCGCCATCCACACCGACACGCTCAACGAGGCCGGGTTCCTGGAGTCGACGCTGGCCGCGATCGCGGGCCGGTCGATCAACGCATACCACTCCGAGGGCGCGGGCGGCGGGCACGCGCCGGACATCATCCAGGTGGTGTCCGAGCCGAACGTGCTGCCGTCGTCGACGAACCCGACCCGCCCGCACACCGTGAACACCCTCGAAGAGCACCTCGACATGCTGATGGTGTGCCACCACCTCAACCGGTCGGTGCCCGAGGACCTGGCGTTCGCGGAGAGCCGCATCCGGCCCACCACGATCGCCGCCGAGGACGTGCTGCACGACCTGGGCGCGATCTCCATGATCAGCTCCGACTCGCAGGCCATGGGCCGGGTCGGCGAGGTGATCATCCGAACGTGGCAGACCGCGCACGTGATGAAGAAGGCGCGCGGGGCGCTGCCCGGTGACGGCGCGGCGGACAACCTGCGCGCCCGCCGGTACGTCGCGAAGTACACGATCAACCCGGCCGTCGCGCACGGCATCGACCACGAGGTGGGCTCGGTCGAGGTCGGCAAGCTCGCCGACCTCGTGCTGTGGGAGCCGAAGTTCTTCGGCGTGCGGCCGTCGGTGGTGCTCAAGGGCGGGTTCATCGCGCACGCGGCGATGGGCGACGCGAACGCGTCCATCCCGACCCCGCAGCCGATCCTGTCCCGGCCGATGTTCGGGGCGCACTCGGCGGCGCTGAGCAGCGTGCACTTCGTGTCGCGGCAGGCGGTCGACGCCGACCTGGCGGGGCTGCTGCGGCTGGCCCGGCCGCTGGTGCCGGTCGGCGACACGCGGAACGTGACCAAGGCCGACATGGTGCTCAACGACGCCCTGCCGGACGTGCGGGTCGACCCGGACAGCTTCGCCGTGCGCATCGACGGCGACCTGGTCGAACCGCAGCCGGTGGCGGAGCTGCCCATGGCCCAGCGCTACTTCCTGTTCTGATGGACCTCGTCGCGGTCATGCTCGCGGACTCCCGTTTCCCGGGCGGCGGCCACGTCCACTCGGGCGGCCTGGAGGAGGCGGCGGCGCGCGGGCTCGTGCACGACGAGGCGTCGTTGCGCTCCTTCCTGGTCGGCCGGCTGCGCACGGCGGGCGCGCTGGGCGCGGTGTTCGCGGCGGCGGCCACCCGCGGCCGGTACGCGGAGCTGGACGTCGAGCTGGACGCCCGGACCCCGTCGCCCGCCCAGCGCGCGGCGTCGCGCACCCAGGGCCGGGGCATCGCGCGGGCGGCGACGCGGGCGTGGCCGTCGGCGGAGCTGACCGGGCTGCTGCGGGCCACCCCGAGACCGCACCACCCGATCGTGGTGGGCGTGCTGGTGGCCGACCCGTTCGCCGCCGCCCAGACCGTCGCCTACCACGCCGTGACCGGCCCGGCGACAGGCGCGATCCGGCTGCTCGGGCTCGACCCGTTCGGGGTGAACGCCGTGCTCGCGCGGCTCGCGCCGGAGATCGACGCGGTCGCCGCGCACGCCGTCCGGCACGCCGACGACGACCCCGCGGACCTGCCCGCGCCCAGCGCCCCGGGCCTCGACCTGCTGGCCGAGGCCCACGACCGACACCACGCGGAAGAGGTGCGTCTCTTTGTCAGCTGACCACGGCCACGGCCACGTGCACCCGGTGAACTTCGACCCGACCGACGCCGGCCACGACCCGCACGACCACGCGCACGACCACGCGCACGACCCGCACGGGCACGGGCACCGCGCCGTGCGGCTCGGGATCGGCGGCCCGGTGGGCTCGGGCAAGACCGCGCTGACCGCCGCGCTGTGCCGGGCGCTGGGCGGCAGCGTGGACCTGGCGGTGGTGACCAACGACATCTACACCACCGAGGACGCCGACTTCCTGCGCGCGGCGGGCGTGCTGGACACCGAGCGGATCGAGGCGGTGCAGACCGGCGCGTGCCCGCACACCGCGATCCGCGACGACATCACCGCCAACCTCGACGCGGTGGAGCTGCTGGAGCACCGGTTCCCCGGCCTGGAGCTGGTGATCATCGAGAGCGGCGGCGACAACCTGACCGCCGTGTTCAGCCGCGGCCTGGTCGACCGGCAGGTGTTCGTGGTCGACGTGGCGGGCGGCGACAAGGTGCCGCGCAAGGGCGGCCCCGGCGTGACCACCGCCGACCTGCTGGTGATCAACAAGACGGACCTCGCGCCGATGGTGGGCGCCGACCTCGGCGTCATGACCTCCGACGCCCACCGGGTGCGCGGCGAGCTGCCGGTGATCAGCCAGTCCCTGGTGGAGACCCCGGACGCCCCCGCCGTGGCCGAGTGGGTGCGCGCCCAGCTCCGCGTGCTGGCCGGGTCCGGGATCGGGGTCGGGGCCGAGGTCGGGTCCGGGTCCGGGGCCGGGTGAGGGCGCGGGCGCACCTGGCCGTCGAGCGCGGCCGGGACGGGCGGACCGTCGTGCGCGGGATGCGGTCGATGGCCCCGCTCAGGCTCGTGCCGGCCAGGGGGTCGGGGGACGCGGCCCTGGTCCACCTCGTCAGCGCGGTCACGTCCCCGCTCGGCGGCGACGACCTCGAACTGCGGGTCGTGGTCGGCCCCGGCGCGTCCCTGGTGTTGCGCGGAGTAGCCGCCACGCTCGCGCTGCCCGGCCACCGCGAGGGCGGCAGCCGGGCGCTCGTGCACGTGGAGCTGGAGGCCGGCGCGAGCCTGGAGCACCTCCCCGAACCGACCGTCGTCACGGCCCGCGCGCACCACGAGGCGGTGTTCCGGGCGGACCTCGCGGACGACGCCCGTTTGCGCACGCGGGAAATAGTCGCGATGGGCCGGCTGAACGAAAGAGCGGGTTCGCTCACCACCACTCTCGACATCCGCGGGAACGGCCCCGTCATAAAGCAGACATCTCATTTGGGGGTGCCCGAGGTGGACGGTTCGCCGGCCGGGCTGGCGGGCCGCCGCGTGCTCGGCACCGAGCTGCTCCGCTGGGGCCCCGACCTGCCGGCGGCGGTCGCCGAGGACTGGTGGTCCCTCGTCCCGCTGGCCCGCGGCGGCAGCCTCGCGACCGCCCTGGCGGACGACGCGGTGACCGTGGAACGCGCTTTGGACGAGGCGCGCCGCAGGCACCCCGGATCGTCCGAAGCGCTTCTGACTCGATCCCGGACACGATTCCGAGTCGAAGCTCACAGTTAGACCCCCGGATCGGGTGGTAGCCATCACCACCCAGGCGGTTCCGCGATTAGCGTGGAGCCCGTACGGTCGCGGGAACCCCAGGCACCACGAGTGCTCAGCCCAGCTCCGGGAGGTCGGTATGACGGAGACGACGACCGCTATCGCGCTGCCGTCGATGCGCGTGTCCTACGAGCAGGGTTCGCTCACGGAGAGCGACCTCGCCGCCAGTTGGCACGAGCAGCTCCAGCTGTGGCTCGACCAGGCGGCGGGCGCCGGTCTGTCGGAGCCGAACGCGATGGTGCTCGCCACCGCCGACCCGCAGGGCCGCCCCTCGTCCCGCACCGTCCTGGCCAAGGGCCTCGACGAGCGCGGCCTGGTGTTCTTCACCAACTACACGTCCGCCAAGAGCCACGACCTGATGGCCACGCGCTACGCGTCGGCCACGTTCCCGTGGTTCGCCATGCAGCGGCAGGCCCACGTGCGCGGCACCGTGGAGAAGGTCGGCCCGGCGGAGACCGCCGCCTACTGGGAGAGCCGCCCGCGCGGGTCGCAGATCGGCGCCTGGGCGTCGCCGCAGTCGCGGGTGGTCCGGGGCCGCACCACGCTGGAGAGCGCGCTGCACAAGGTCGAGCGCCAGTTCGCCGACGCCGACCGCGTACCCGTGCCGCCGCACTGGGGCGGCTGGCGCATCCGGCCCGAGGAGGTCGAGTTCTGGCAGGGCCGCCGTGACCGCATGCACGACCGCCTGCGCTTCCGCCTCAGCCGCGACGGCTGGGAAGTGCAGCGCGTCGCACCGTAGTCCCTCGTCGTGCCTGGTAGGAGCCCTGCGGTCGATCGTCGGCCGCGGGGCTCCCGCGCGTTCGGGGGCACGGCTTCGCGGGTGCGGTGGGATGAAGTGGTCCCGGTGGGCCAGTACGGCCCACCGGGACCTGAACTGGCTAGCCGAGCAGGAAGTGTGCCGCCTGTGCGGCGAGGAACAGCACGACCTGGATCACGCGGGATCTGCGGACCTCGTGCGAGCAACCGCAGTTGCGGTGACGCTTGGGGGTACGTCGCTTCGACATGATGTGCTCCCTTTCGCCCGGCTGAAGGCACACCTGTAGTGCCTCACCACGACCGGACGCGTCAGACCTCGTCAGAGGTCTGGATTGGGGCACATCTGTTGCGACATGCGGGGAGTGTCGCACCTGCCGAACCGGTCGTCAACGCACTTCTGCGCGGTTCCGGCCCTCCGGAACACCTTGTTAGTTGCCGTACGCTAACGACCGTGCGGAAAGTCCTGGGCCGGATCGCGATCGACACCCGGCCGCTGAAAGTCCTCGCCTTCCGGCGGCTGTGGCTCTCGACGGTGGTCACCGCCGTCGGCAGCCAGCTGACGGCCGTCGCCGTGCCGAAGCAGGTGTACGACCTCACCGGGTCGTCCGGCTGGGTGGGCGTGGCGGCGGGCGTGGCCCTGGTGCCGCTGCTCGTGTTCGGGCTCTACGGCGGCGCCATCGCGGACGTGGTCGACCGGCGCAAGCTGCTGATCGTGACCAACACGGGCATCGCCGTGACGTCCGTGCTGCTGTGGCTCCAGGCGGCGCTGAGCGCGAACTCGGTGTGGCTCGTGATCGCGCTGCTCGGCCTGCAACAGGTGTTCTTCGCGGCCAACGCGCCCGCCCGCACCGCGTCCGTGGCCCGGCTCGTGCCCGCCGAGCAGATCCCGGCGGCCTCCGCGCTGTCGTCCACGGTGATGATGTTCGGCGGCGTGTTCGGGCCGATGCTCGCGGGCTCGCTCATGCCCGTCGTCGGGTTGTCCACCCTCTACCTGGTCGACGCCGTCGCGCTGACCGCCACCATCTGGGCCGTCTGGAAGCTGCCGCCGCTGCCGCCGCTCGACGGCACCTCCCGGCGCGCCGGCGTGCGGGACGTCGTGGACGGCTTCCGGTACCTGGCGCTGCAGAAGATCCTGCTCGCGAGCTTCCTGCTCGACATCATCGCGATGGTGTTCGGGATGCCCCGCGCGCTGTTCCCCGAGATGGCCGAGAACACGTTCGGCGACCCGCCCGGCGGCGGCCTGGCCCTGGGCTGGCTGTTCGCCTCGATCTCGCTGGGCGCGATGCTGTGCGGCCTCACGTCCGGGTGGACGTCGAGGGTGAACCGGCACGGCATGGGCGTCGTGGTCGCCGTCGTGGCGTGGGGCGTCGCCATGATCGGGTTCGGCCTGTCGGACGTCCTGTGGCTCGCGGTCGTGTTCCTGGCGATCGGCGGCGCGGCGGACATGATCAGCATGGTGTTCCGCAGCGCGATCCTCCAGTCGGCCGCGACGGACGAGATGCGCGGCCGGATGCAGGGCATGTTCATCGTCGTGGTGGCGGGTGGGCCGCGCATCGCCGACCTGCTGCACGGCACCGGCGGCGCGGCCATCGGGCCGGGTCTCGCCACCACGCTCGGCGGTGTCCTGGTCGTGGTGGGCACGGCCGTGGCGGTGCTGGCGATCCCGGCGATCCGCCGCTACCGGTTCACACCTTCAATCGTTGAACGAACCTCTCCCACGCAGTAGCGGGGACGGAGAGGGTGGGCGCGGGGTTCTTCGAGTCCCGCGCCGCCACCCGACCGGGCAGCACCGCCACCTCCACGCAGTTGGCGGTGTCGGCACTGCGGGAACTCTTGCGCCACAGGGTCATGCATCGATGATCCCACGCAGGTAGGCGGCGGTGTCCTCCTCCGAGCAGGCTAATTCCCGCAGCTCCGCCCAGGTCTTCTCGTACACCTCGATGTGCTCGTCCTCGTCGAGGAACAGGCTGGCGACCTTGTTCTCCAGCAGGACCAGGCTCGGTTCCTCGTCGTACTCCAGGACCACGAAAGGCCCGCTGAGCCCACCGTGGAAGCCGCTGCCGGTGGGGATGACCTGGATGGTGATGTTGGGGCGCTCGGCGGCGTCGATGAGGTGGCGGACCTGGCGCTTGTGCTCGCCCGATTCGCCGAAAGGGCGCTCGACGGCGCTCTGCTCGATGATCGTGTGCAGCACGAGCGGGTTCCGGCGGGACAGGAGTCCCTGGCGCGCCATCCTGCTGGCGATCAGGGCATCGATCCGGTTCTCCGGGAGGTCGTGCCCGGTGGCCGCGATTATCCATCGCGTGTATTCGGAGGTTTGGAGCAGGCCGGGGATGACCAGCGGCTGGTAATGGAGGAGCGAACTGGCCTCGTCCTCGAAATCGACCCAGGTCTGCCAGTCCTCGTGGAGCTTGGGCGTGTTCATCCGCAGCAGGCCGCGTTGTTCGGCGTGCCGGGCGAGGTCGAGCAGTTCCACCCGCTGCTTGCGGTCCACGCCGTAGAAGTCGAGCAGCTTTTCGAGGTCGTCGAGGTACACCCCGATGCCCGAGGTCTCGATGCGGCTGATCTTGCTGCCGGACATGCCCAGCGCGTCACCGACGGCGTCGGTGCTGGCGCCGGTGGCGGTGCGGAGCCTCTTGAGGGTGTGCGCGAGTCGGCGGGAGCGGACGGAGGGTCCGGCGCGGCGTGCCATGCCGACAAAGTAGGGGCGTCCGAGAAGCCAAAGCCATGTCGTTCACACCATCGTGTCATTGCTGCTCGATTAGGAGCGCTGCAATCTTGTTGCATGGAATTCATCAAGGTGGTCGAGCCGCGTCGTGAGTGGCTGGTGCGGTGCTACTCGGACAAGGAGGACGTGCTGTCCCTCGAAGTCCACGACGGCGGCCTCTCCCTCTTCCTCCCCGCCGGGCGCGACCAGGTGCGGCTGAGCGCTCCCCAGATCGCGGCCTTCCGGCAGGCGTTCGACGAGGCCCTCTCCCGCGCGGAGGAGGACCTGCGGGCGGTCGCCGGGTCGTGACCTCAAGGCTTGCCCAAGGTGTGGCTTCCCGTCTGTCCACGGCAGGTGTGATCCGGCACACTCATCCGGCATGGCGGAACCGACGAGCGCACCGGCGCAACCGGAACTGAAGCGGGCCATCGGCCCCAAGCTCCTGCTGTTCTTCGTGGTCGGTGACATCCTCGGCACGGGCATCTACGCCCTGACCGGCAACGTCGCCGGCAAGATCGGCGGCGCGCTGTGGGTGCCGTTCCTGATCGCGTTCGCGGTGGCGTTCCTGACCGCGTTCAGCTACCTGGAGCTCGTCGGCAAGTACCCGCGCGCGGCGGGGGCGGCGCTCTACACCAACCGGGCGTTCAAGATCCAGTTCCTGACCTTCATGGTGGCGTTCGCGGTGATGTCCTCGGGCATCACCTCCGCGTCCTCGGCGGCGCTGGCGTTCGGGCGCACCTACCTCCAGTCCGTGATCAAGGAGTTCTTCTCCGACACGTTCACGGTCTCGGCCACGCTGGTCGCGATCCTGTTCATCATCGGCCTGGCGCTCGTCAACTTCCGGGGCGTCTCGGAGTCGGTCAAGGCGAACGTCGTCCTGACCTGCATCGAGCTGTCCGGCCTGGTGATCATCATCGCGATCGGCGTGTTCGCGGTGGCCTCCGGCGACGGCGACGCGAGCAGGCTGACCCAGGTCGACCCGGCACCCGGGCAGTCCGCGCTGCTCGCGATCACGTCGGCGACGGCGCTGGCGTTCTTCGCGATGGTCGGGTTCGAGGACTCGGTGAACATGGCCGAGGAGTGCAAGGACCCGGTCCGGATCTTCCCGAAGGCGATGCTGTGGGGCATGGTCGTGGCCGCGGTGATCTACGTGCTGGTCGCGATCACGTCGTCGCTGCTGATCCCGGCGAACGAGCTGTCCAAGGCGGGCTCCTCGGCGCTGCTCAAGGTCGTCCAGGTGGGCGCGCCGGGCTTCCCGCTGTGGGTGTTCTCGCTGATCGGCCTGTTCGCGGTCATCAACTCGGCGCTGATCAACATGCTGATGGCGAGCCGGCTGATCTACGGCATGTCGAACGAGCGGATCATCCCGAAGGTGTTCGGGGCGGTGCACGCGACCCGTCGCACGCCGTGGATCTCGATCATCTTCACGTCCGGCGTCGCGATCATCCTGGTGTCCACGGCGGACATCGCGAAGCTCGGCGGCACCACGGCCCTGCTGCTGCTGATCGTGTTCACGATCGTCAACGTCGCGGTCCTGGTGCTGCGCAAGGAGGAGTCCGACCACAAGCACTTCCGCGCGCCGACGTGGGTGCCGGTGCTGGGCGCGATCACGTGCGCCTACCTGGCGAGCCCGCTGTCGGGTCGGCCGTGGGAGGACTACAAGATCGCCGGCTACCTGCTGGCGGCGGGCGCGGTGCTGTGGGTGGTCAACCGGTTCGTGCACGGCAAGACCGAGTTCGACGCGGAGAAGCTGGCGAAGTGACCCCCGCTCGACGGGGCGCCCGGTGACGCCGTGCCCGGTGCCGCTGTCCGGCGGCACCGGGCACGGGCCTACGCGCACCAGGTGTTGCCGGTGTACGACAGCTTGCTCGCGAGGACCCAGCCCCACTTGCCGTTGTTGACGTTCGCGCCGTAGTAGCGCGGGTTGCCCTGGATGCGGACGTTGAGGGTGTCGCCGGCGATGGCCCACCCGACGAACGACCCGCCGCTCTGGGCGTCGGTCATGTCGCCGTAGGTGGTCACGGTGTACTGCCAGACCTGCGTGCACGCCGCGCCGGGCGCGCCGCCCGCGGCCGGTGCGGCGTGCGCCGTCCCCGCCGCGAGCACCAGGCCGAGGACGGACGCCGTGGTCGCGAGGCCGCGTGAGAGCGTCTTCAACTGGACTCCTCTGTGGGGGAGGTTCACCGACGAACGCGAATCATGGTGAACCGGCACCCGCCGCGCCTAGCGGCGGTCGGGTGGTCCGTCGCGCCGGGAAATCCCCCGAAGTCGTCACGAGGCGTGAGCGGGCGCGAAACGCCGCAGGTGGACGGGGTCGTGGGCGTTGACCACGGTCACCCGGTCGGCGACCTCGCGCAGCCTCGCCAGGTTGGCCAGCCTCAGCTCGGCGATCGTCTGCACCCGCTTCTCGAACGCCGCCAGGCCGGCCGGGACGTGCGGCGGGGTGGCGAGCTGGCCGTGGTGGAAGTAGGCGTCGCCCGCGTGCAGCAGCCAGCCGTCGTCGGTCCGGACCGCGACGCCGGTGTGGCCCCTGGTGTGGCCGACGAGCGGGACCAGCAGCACGTCGGGGAGCAGTTCACGGACGCCCTCGAAGCCCTCCCACGCCTCGCCGGTCGGCTCGTGCGGCACGAAGTCCGCGTGCCGCCACTGGGCGGGGGAGTAGCGCGGGTTGTCGCGGTCGTCCAGCTCCTCGCGCAGGACGTGCACGCGCGCGTCGGGGAAGTCCCGCAGGCCGCCCGCGTGGTCGATGTCGAGGTGGGTGAGGGCGACGTGCCGCACGTCGGACGCCGCGAAACCGAGGGCGTCCAACTGCCGCACGGCGGTCTCCCGCGCGTCGAGCACGGGCCGGCTCGCGACGCGGAAGAGCAGCGGCAGGGTCGCCTTCGGCGCGCGGACGTCGTCCAGGCCGATGCCGGTGTCGACCAGCACCAGGCCGTCGTCGGTCTCCAGCAGGAGGGTGTGGCAGACCAGTTCGCCGCGGTGCAGGAACGAGCCGCGGCCGGTCACCAGCCGACCGCCGAAGGGGCGCATGGTGCCGCAGTTGAGGTGGTGGACCTTCACGTCGCGGGCCTTTCCAGGAGGGCGCCCAGGTGGGCGCGGACGGCGTCGATCGGGGCGAGGGAGCGGCGGGTGCGGGCGAGCAGCAGCGCGCCCTCGATGGCGGCGAGGGCGACCGCGGCCCGCTCGTCGTCGCCCAGGTGGGTGGCCAGGACGGCCTGCCAGGAGGCGTAGGCGTCCTCGCACGCGGTGCGGATGGGCTCGCTGTCGGCCGCCGCGTCCAGCGCCACCCCGGCGATCGGGCAGCCGTTGCGGAAGTCCGAAGCGAGCAGGGCCGCGCCGAGCAGTCCCAGTACTTGGGAAAGCGCTTCCACGGGTGATGGACCCGAGGTCAGCGCGGTGTCCAGGGTGTCGCGCAGGTCGGCGCCCGCGAGGGCCACCGCCTCGACCGCGAGCTGCTCCTTGCCGCCGGGGAAGTGGAAGTACATCGAGCCCTTGGGTGCCCCGCCCTCGGCGAGCACCTGGTTCACGCCCGTGGCGTGGTAGCCCTGCGCGCGGAAGAGGTCGGCGGCGGTGCGCACCACCCGCTGCCGGGTGTCGGTCCGTCGTGGCATGTTTTTACTATAGAGACCGGTCTACTTACTTTGTCGAGCGGATACGCTCTCGACCCATGCTGGAGATCGCCCACGGCGCCGCGCGCGCCGTCATCGAGCCGCACGGCGCCGGACTCAAGTCCTACGAGGTCGGCGGCGTGCCGTACGCGGAGACCTACGACGACGAACCGCCCATGGGCAGCGGCGCGGTGCTCGTGCCGTGGCCCAACCGCACGGCCGGCGGCAGGTGGACGCTCGACGGCGAGGAGCTCCAGCTGGAGATCGGGGAGCCCGCCCGGGGCAACGCGATCCACGGCCTGGTCCGCCACGCCATCTGGGGCGTGGTCGAGCACACCGGGTCGCTGCTGTCGCTGGAGACGCCGGTGGCGGGCCTCGGCTGGCCGGTCGAGCTGCGCACCACCATCACCTACGCCCTGGACGAGAACGGCCTGACCGTCTCGCACGGCGTCACCAACGTGGGTGAGAAGCGCACCCCGTTCGGGGTCGGCACCCACCCGTACCCGCGGGCCGGCGCGTCGGAGACGGACGAGACCTCGCTGTCGCTGGCCGCGACGACCGTGCTGCCGGTGGACCCGCAGACCATGATCCCCAACGGCCCGGCCACCCCGGTCGAGGGAACCGAGTACGACTTCCGGATGGCGCGCCTGCTGGAGGGCGTGCAGCTCGACACCGCGTTCGGCGGCTGCGAACCGGTCGACGGCCTGGTGCGGCACGTGCTGCGCGGACCCTCGGGCGCGGTCGAGATGTGGGCGGACCCGGACTTCAAGTGGGTGCAGGTCTACACGCCGGGCAACTACCCCGGCCGGGGCCGCGCGGTGGCGATCGAACCCATGACGTGCCCGCCGGACGCGTTGAACTCGGGCATCGACCTGCTGTGGCTGGAGCCGGGCGAGTCGTGGGCCGGTCGCTGGGGTTTGCGCCCGTTGGCCTAGGCAATTAGCGTCGCTAACTATGAGCGTCGCAATCACGGGTGGGTACGTCGTCCCGGTGGCCGGTGAGCCGATCGAGGGCGGGACGGTCCTGATCAGGGACGGCAAGATCGTCGCGGTCGGCGCGGACGTCGAGGTCCCCGACGACGCCCGCGTCGTCGACGCGACGGGTTCGTGGGTGCTGCCCGGCTTCGTGGAGGCGCACGGCCACCTCGGCGTGCACGAGGAGGGCGAGGGCTGGGCCGGGCAGGACACCAACGAGATGACCGACCCCAACGGCGCGCGGCTGCGCGCGCTGGACGCCATCAACGCCGCCGACCAGGGCTTCGCCGACGCCCTGTCCGGCGGCGTGACGACCGCGGTGGTCAAGCCGGGGTCGGGCAACGTCATCGGCGGCCAGACCGTGGCCGTGAAGTGCTGGGGCCGCACGGCCGACGAGATGCTGCTGCGCAACCCGGTGAGCGTCAAGAGCGCGCTCGGCGAGAACCCCAAGCGCGTCTACGGCGACCAGAAGAAGCTGCCGTCCACCCGCCAGGGCGTCGCCGCGGTCATCCGCGACGCGCTGACCAAGGCGCAGGACTACGCGGCGAAGCGCGACGCGGCCGAGGGGCCGTTCGACCGGGACACCACGTCCGAGGTGCTGGCCCGCGTCCTGTCGGGTGAACTCCCGTGGTGCCAGCACTGCCACCGCGCCGACGACATCGCCACCGCGCTGCGGCTGGCCGACGAGTTCGGCTACCGGCTGATCGTGAACCACGGCACCGAGGGCCACCTGATCGCCGACCTGCTCGCCGAGAAGGACGTGCCGGTGATCATCGGGCCGCTGTTCACCAGCCGGTCCAAGGTCGAGGTGCGCAACCGGTCGCTGCGCAACCCCGGCATCCTCGCGCGGGCGGGCGTGCGGATCGCGATCACCACCGACCACCCGGTCGTGCCGATCCACTTCCTCGTGCACCAGGTGACGCTCGCCGTGAAGGAGGGCCTGGACCCGAAGGTCGGCCTGGAGTCGATCACGGTGAACCCGGCGCGCATCATGGGCCTGGACGACCGGGTCGGCTCGCTGCGGCCGGGCCTGGACGCGGACGTGGTCATCTGGTCCGGCGACCCGCTGGACGTGATGAGCCGGGCCCTGAAGGTCTTCGTGGACGGCCGCGAGGTGTACCGCTACGAGGACGGCCGCGAGGTCGTGGAGAGCCCGTTCTACGCGGAGTGACCCGGTCGGGCGACTCAGTCGGGGTGACGCGCGGGGGCGTCCCGCCGGTGCGGGGCGCCCTCCGGTTTTGCTACCCTGTGGTCGCGGACCCGTCCCACTCACGTGGGGAAGCGGGTCCAGCTTCTTTTCCGGACCCTCACACCACCTGCGGCTTGCCGCCGGTCGTGCACGTCGAGCCGAGCAGTTCCGGGTACCAGTCCCACATCAGCTCCTTGCCGGGGGCGCGCAGCACCGCCTGGTAGGCGGCGTAGGCCACCAGGTCCGCGACCTGCACCCACTGGCTGAGGTGGGAGCCCTGGAAGAGCGGGTCCTCGACGAGGTTGCGGGTGGCGAGCTTGAGCGTGCGGTGCGCCTGTCGGTAGGAGGGGTCCGTCCCGTCCCCGTCCATGATCACGAGTCCGTGTCGGCCGGTCGCGGTCAAGCGGTCGTCGATCATCCTGATCAGGTCGGCGTAGACGGCGGCTTTGGCGTCCGCGTACCGGGTGCCCGCCGCGTCGCGGCAGACGGCGCCCGTGCGGACCCCGGGCATCGCCGCGATCGTGCGCAACGCGTCGACCATCGCCCTGGACCTGTTGGCCTTGCTGTGGTCCCAGTCCGTCTTCGTCGGCCGGCCGCGCCCGTTCGCGAACCTCGTGGCGTGCAGCTCGTAGCTCGCCGGCACGCCGCTGGTGGCGTTCAGGTGCTTCCGCCAGTCGAGCCACGACCGCAGTGCGGGGCGCCAGTCCGCCACCGACAGCTCGACCCAGCCGTAGACGACGAGCGCCGAGGACCGGGCTCCGGAATCGTCGATGTAGAACAGGCGCACGTCGCTCACGCGGCTACGTTATGCCGGCGTGTGCACACCGTGACGGTCGGCTACCTGAAGTAGCTATGCACGATCCGCGAGTCGCCCCCGTCCGTCACCGCCGCAGTTCGCGCCCGATCACGAGCCGCTGGATCTGGTTCGTCCCCTCGAAGATCTGGAGCACCTTCGCCTCCCGCATGTACCGCTCCACGGGGAAGTCGCGCGTGTACCCGGCCCCGCCCAGCACCTGCACGGCGTCCGTCGTCACCTTCATCGCCGCGTCGGTGCAGACCAGCTTGGCGATCGCCGCCTGCCGCCGGAACGGGAGGCCGCGGTCGCGGCGGCGGGCGGCGGACAGGTAGGTGGCGCGGGCCGACTCGACGGCGGCGGCCATGTCGGCGAGCAGGAACTCCAAACCCTGGAAGTCGATGATCGGGCGGCCGAACTGGGTGCGGGTCTTCGCGTAGGCCACGGCCTCGTCCAGGGCCGCCTGCGCCAGGCCCACGGCGGTGGCGGCGATGCCGAGCCGGCCGGAGTCCAGCGCGGACAGCGCGATCTTCAGGCCGTCGCCCTCCGCGCCGATCAGGCGGTCGGCGTCGAGGCGCACGTCCTCGAAGAGGAGCTGCGCGGTGATCGAGCCGGTCAGGCCCATCTTACGCTCGGGCGGCGCGGCGGTCGGGCCGTCGGCGCCGCCGGGGGCGAGGAAGCAGCTGACGCCCCGGCCGCCGTCGTCGGACGTGCGGGCCATCAGGGTGTAGAAGTCGGCGACGCCGGCGTGCGTGATCCACGCCTTGGTGCCGTTGACGGTGTAGCCGGAGTCGGTGCGCACGGCCCGCGTGGACAGCGCGGCGGCGTCCGACCCGGCGTGCGACTCGGACAGCGCGTACCCGCCCAGCAGGTCGCCGCCCAGCACGTCGGGCAGCCAGCGCGCCTTCTGCTCGTCCGTGCCGAACGTCGCCAGCGCGTAGCTGGACATGACGTGCACGGACAGGCCGACGCCGACCGACATCCAGGCGGAGCCGACCTCCTCCAGCGCCTGGAGGTACACCTCGTACGGCTGGCCGCCGCCGCCGAACTCCTCCGGGTACGGCAGGCCGAGCAGCCCCGTCTTGCCCAGCAGCCGGAACTTGTCGCGCGGGAACCGCCCGTGCTCCTCGGCCTCGGCGGCGTGCGGCGCCAGCTCGTCGCGGGCGATCTCGCGCACGAGGGACAGCAGGTCCTCGGCCTCGGTGGTGGGGAGCAGGCGTTCGGCGGGCATCGTCGACCTCCGTACGGGTGTACTCACGGCAGTACTGCGGGACGTACGCCAGTACTGTAGCGAGTGGGTGTGACAGAGTCCCGCACATGACCTCGATCGCCCGCCGCCCCCTGACGCCCCGGCAGGTCGAGCTGCTGGCGCGGCTGGAGGCGCTGGTGCTCGCCGAGGGCTTCGCCCACTTCACCCTCGACGACCTCGCCGCCCGCCTGCACTGCTCCAAGTCGACGCTCTACGCGCTGGCCGCCAGCAAGGAGCAGCTCGCCGTGCGCGTCGTCGGCCGGTACTTCAAGGGCGCCGCCGAGCGCATCGAGAGCAGGGTCGAGGGCGTCCGCGACGTGCGCGCCCGCGTCGGCACCTACCTCGCCTGCGCGGCCGAGGAGCTGCGCCGCGCGTCCGCCCAGTTCATCACCGACGTCGCGGCGTCCGCGCCCACCCGGTCGACCTACGAGCGCAACGCGCGGGCGGCGGCCGAGCGCATCCGGGAGTTCATCCAGGAGGGCGTGCGTGAGGGCGTGTTCCGCGAGGTGCACGCGACGCTGGTCGCGGAGATGGCCGGGCTGCTCATCGAGGGCATCCAGACCGGGGTGCTGACCCGGCGGGCGGGCGTGTCCGACGCCGAGGCGTTCACCGCCCTGGGTGAACTGCTGCTGGACGGTTTGCGGAGAGAACGGAGCCAGTCGTGATCGTGGTTGCCGGTGAGGCGCTGGTCGACCTCGTGCCCACGCCCGAGGGGAACCTCGCGCCGCGGCTCGGTGGCGGGCCCTACAACGTGGCGGTCGCCGCCGGGCGGCTCAAGGCCCCCGCGGCCTTCCTGTCGCGGGTGTCGTCCGACCTGTTCGGCGACCGGCTCGTGGCGCGCCTGCGCGACTCGGGCGTGCGCACCGACCTCGTGCAGCGCGGCGACGAGCCGACGACGCTCGCCGTCGTGGGCCTGACCGAGGACGGCTCGGCGCGCTACTCGTTCTACGTGGAGGGCACCGCCGACCGGCAGGTCACCGACCCCGGCCCGCTGCCCGCCGGCACGAGGGCCGTCTCGTTCGGCACGCTGTCGCTCGTGCTGGAGCCCGGCGCGAGCACCTACGAGCGCGTGCTGTGGCGCGAGGCCGAGCGCGGCGCGCTCACCGTGCTGGACCCCAACATCCGGGCCGGCCTCATCCACGACCCGGTGGCCTACCGCGACCGCTACGACTCGTGGCTGCCGCACGTCGGCCTGCTCAAGGTGTCGGTCGAGGACGCCCGCTGGCTGGCCGACCTGCCGGACACCGCCACCGAGGACGAGGTGCTCGACGTCGTGCGCGTGTGGCAGGGCGCGGGCCCCGCGGCCGTCGTGCTCACCCGCGGCGGTGACGGCCTGGCCGTGCTGACCGCCGGCGGTGACGTGATCCACGTCCCACCGACGCCCGTCACCGTCGTCGACACCATCGGCGCGGGCGACACCGTGCAGGGCGCCCTGCTCGCCTGGCTGCACGAGCACGACGCGCTGTCGGTCGAGGCCGTGCGCGGTCTGGACGCCGACGGGTGGCGCGCCGCGCTGGGGTTCGCGGGCGCGGCGGCGGCGATCACGTGCTCCCGCGCGGGGGCCGAGCCGCCGTTCCGGCACGAGCTGGGATGACCTAGCTCTCACCCCGCTTGAGGTGGAGGAACACCCGCCACGGGTTACGGTGGTGGTTGCACGCCAGTCACCCGCGCGACCGCGTGTGATGCCGGTCCCATCTCGCAGAATCGGTTCACACCCGGCTGTGGTGGGGGTCGTCCGCTGACTAGCGTGGGAAAACTGACAGGACCCCAACGGGGTGGTGCTGCGGTGCGGGGCCGAGTGCCGCGCCCGCGTGCGTGCGAGACCCGCATGAGCCCACCCCGCCCTAGCGTGAGAGGGACTCTGCATGCCCGACGCGACGACTGCGCCGAACGACACCCGTACCGTCGCGCTGCGCCATCCGGGCGGAGAGCACGAGATGAAGGTAGTACCGGCCACCGAAGGTGCGCCCGGTATCGACCTCGGGAAGCTCCTGGCCACGACAGGTCTGGTGACCCTGGACAGCGGTTTCGTCAACACCGCGTCCTGCTCCTCCGAGATCACCTACATCGACGGTGACGCGGGCATCCTGCGCTACCGCGGCTACCCGATCGAGCAGCTCGCCGAGAAGTCCAACTTCCTGGAGGTCAGCTACCTGCTGATCTACGGCGAGCTCCCGACCCAGGCCCAGCTGGAGGAGTTCTCCTCCAAGATCAGCCGTCACACCCTGCTGCACGAGGACCTGAAACGGTTCTTCGACGGCTTCCCGCGCGACGCGCACCCCATGCCCGTGCTGTCCTCGGCGGTGTCCGCGCTGTCGACGTTCTACCAGGACAGCCTGAGCCCGTTCGACGCCAACCAGGTCGAGATCTCCACGATCCGCCTGCTGGCCAAGGTGCCCACCATCGCGGCCTACGCCTACAAGAAGTCCGTGGGCCAGCCGTTCCTGTACCCGGACAACAGCCTGGGCCTGGTGGACAACTTCCTGCGCATGACGTTCGGCTTCCCCGCCGAGCCGTACGACGTGGACCCGGACCTGGTCCGCGCGCTCGACCTGCTGTTCGTGCTGCACGCCGACCACGAGCAGAACTGCTCCACCTCCACCGTGCGCCTGGTGGGCTCGTCCGAGGCCAACCTGTTCGCCTCCATCTCCGCGGGCATCAACGCCCTGTTCGGCCCGCTGCACGGCGGCGCGAACAGCGCGGTGCTCGACATGCTGGAGAAGATCCGCAACGAGGGCGGTGACGTCTCCTCGTTCGTGAAGAAGGTCAAGAACAAGGAGGACGGCGTCCGCCTGATGGGCTTCGGCCACCGGGTCTACAAGAACTACGACCCGCGCGCCGCCATCGTGAAGAAGACGGCGGACGAGATCCTCGGCAAGCTCGGCGCGTCCGACGAGCTGCTGGACATCGCGAAGTCCCTGGAGGAGACGGCGCTCGCCGACGACTACTTCGTCGAGCGCAAGCTGTACCCGAACGTCGACTTCTACACGGGCCTCATCTACCGCGCGATGGGCTTCCCGACGAAGTTCTTCACCGTGCTGTTCGCCCTGGGGCGCCTGCCCGGCTGGATCGCCCACTGGCGCGAGATGATCAACGACCCGGCCACCAAGATCGGCCGCCCGCGGCAGGTCTACATCGGCTCGCCGGAGCGCAACTTCGTGCCGCTCGACCAGCGCTGACCGCTCTCACCGCGCCACGACGAAGGCCCGCACCCGGTGGTGCGGGCCTTTTTCGCGCCCGGCGGCCGGTCACCCGGGCGGTCACCCCGGTGGTCACCCGGCCGGGCGACCGTCGTGCGGGCGGTCCCGGGGGCTCCTAGGGTCGGCCGCGTGGACGCCTCGACCGTCGTCTGGTTCCGCCGCGACCTGCGGACCGCCGACCACCCCGCCCTGCTGGCCGCCGCCGGGCGGGCGAGGCGGGCGGTGGGGCTGTTCGTGCTCGACCCCGTGCTGCTCAAGGCTTCCGGGCCGCGGCGGGTCGAGTTCCTGCACCGGTGCCTGCGGTCGCTGGACGCGCAGCTCGGCGGCCGGCTGGTGGTGCTCGCGGGCGACCCGGTGGACGTCGTGCCGGAGGTCGCCCGGCGGGTGGGGGCGCGGTCCGTGCACGTGTCGGCCGACTTCGGGCCGTACGGGCGGCGGCGGGACGAGCGGGTCGCCGAGCGGGTCGAGCTGGTGCGCGCCGGCTCGCCGTACGCGGTGGACCCGGGCAGCGTCAGGAAGGCCGACGGCACGCCGTACAAGGTGTTCACGCCGTTCTCCCGGCAGTGGCGCGAGCACGGCTGGGACGACCCCGCGCCCACTGACGCGTCCACTGTGGACTGGAAGCGGACCCGGCTGGGCGAGGCCGTCCCGCGCGGCGACGGGCTGCCGGACGTCGCGCCGCTGTGGGACGCGTTCCGCGACGAGCGGCTGCCCGACTACGCGACCCGCCGCGACCGGCCCGACCTCGACGGCACCAGCCGGTTCTCCGCCTACCTCAAGTGGGGCGTGGTGCACCCGCGCACGCTGCTCGCCGACCTCGGCGACGACGAGGGGTCGGCGACCTTCCGCAACGAGCTGGCGTGGCGCGACTTCTACGCCGACGTGCTGTGGCACCGGCCGGAGACCGCGCGCCGCAACCACGACCCGAAGTTCGACCGGATGCGGCTCGACGACGACGCGGAGCGCTTCCGGGCGTGGTGCGAGGGCCGCACCGGCTACCCGATCGTGGACGCCGGGATGCGCCAGCTGCTCGCCGAGGGCTGGATGCACAACCGCGTCCGCATGGTCGTGGCGAGCTTCCTCGTCAAGGACCTGCACCTGCCGTGGTGGTGGGGCGCGCGGCACTTCATGGCGCACCTCGTGGACGGCGACCTCGCGTCCAACCAGCACGGCTGGCAGTGGGCCGCCGGTTCCGGCACGGACGCCGCGCCCTACTTCCGGGTGTTCAACCCGGTCGCGCAGGGCCGGCGGTTCGACCCGGACGGGGCGTACGTGCGCAAGTACGTGCCGGAGCTGCGCGACGTGCCCGGCCGGCGCGTCCACGAGCCGCGCGACCCGATCGTGGACCACGCGCACGAGCGCCAGGAGGCGCTGGCCCGCTACCGGGCGATCAGGGCCTGATCACCCGGACCGTCATCCCCGGGGCTGGTCACCCCGGGGGTCGGTCACCTGAGGGCGTCGCGCAGCCGGACCCGCGCCCCGGTGCGCAGCACCGCGTTCGAGTACACCCTGCCGCCCAGCCAGGTGATCGCGGCGATGGCGGCCAGCGCCAGCACGACCGCCAGCAGCACCTGCCACGCCGGCGCCACGCCCATCGCCATCCGCCCCGGCAGCAGGATCGGCGCGAACGGCGGCAGCACCGACAGCACCGCGACCGCCGTGCCGGTCGGGTCGGCGATCAGCAGGTTGAAGCCGACCAGGAACACCACGACGACGGTCATGCTGATCGGCGTCAGCACCGACTGGAGCTCCTCCTGCCGCGACACCAGCGACGCGGCGGCGGCGAACACCGTGGCGTAGAGGAAGAACCCGAGCAGGTACCAGAGCACGCCGGTCGCCAGCGCGCCGCCGGCCACGCCCGCGACGTCGACCACGCCGGAGAACGACGCCAGCCCCAGGCCGATGCCGCCGACCAGCACGAGCTGGAGCAGCCCCACCGCGCCCAGGCCGACGACCTTGCCCAGCAGCAGCTGCCACGGCCGCAGCGCGGCCAGCAGCACCTCCACGACCCGGCTGGACTTCTCCTCCACCACGCCCTGCGCGACCATCGTCCCGTAGACCAGCAGCGAGTAGTACAGCAGCGCGGCGATCACCAGGCCGATCGCGAGCCGCTGGCCGTCGGCCGCGTCACCGGGCTCCAGCGCCACCACCTCGACGCCCGCCTCGGCCACGTTCCGCGCCACCACGGCCGGGTCCAGGCCGGCCTCGGCGAGCTGGGCGTCGAGCACCTGCTGCTTCACGATCAGGTCGATCACGGTGCGCAGCTCGCCGCTCAACGACTCCTTCACCACCACCCGCAACGCGTCCGGGGCGCCGCTGACCAGCGCGTCCACCTCGCCGGAGCGCACCTGCCCCTCGGCCGCGGCCGGGTCGGCGACGTCGACCACCTCCACCTCGCGGCCGAACGACGCCGCCGTCCGCGCCAGCGGCTCGGCGAGCACGGTGGCCTGGCCGCTCAGCGCGACCCGGTCGCGGTCCGCGCCGTCGAACAGCACGGCCTGGAGCAGCACGTACCCCGCCATGACGGCGACGATCACCAGCGTGCCCCACAGGAAGGACTTGGTGCGCACCTTGACCAGGAACTCCCGGCGCGCCACCAGGAACACCGCCCGCCCGGGTGTCAGGCCGTTCATGCGGAGCCCCCCTCGGTCACCACGCTGCGGAACAACTCGGTCAGCGACGGCCGCTGCCGGGAGAACTCGTGCACCGGACCGGTGCCCAGGGCCGCGCGCAGCACCACCTGGTCGTCGGCGTCCAGGGCGAGGTCGAGCACCGTGCGACCACCCGCGACCGACGACGCCCGCACGCCCGGCAGCCCGTCCGCCCAGCCCGGCGGGGCCTGCGGCGCGTCCACCACCAGCTTCGCCGCGCCGCCCGCGCGCAGCTCGTCCACCGGGCCGCAGGCGACCATCCGGCCCGCGCGCACGATGCCGACCCGGTCGCACAGCCGCTCCACCAGGTCGAGCTGGTGGCTGGAGAACACCACGGGCACGCCGGTGGCGGCCTTCTCGCGCAGCACCTGGCTCATCACGTCCACCGCCACCGGGTCCAGCCCGGAGAACGGCTCGTCGAGCACCAGCACGTCCGGCTCGTGCACCAGCGCGGCGGCCAGCTGCACCCGCTGCTGGTTGCCCAGGCTCAGCTTCTGCACCTCGTCGTGCCGGCGGTCGCGCAGGCCCAGGCGGCCGATCCAGTCCTCCGCCGAGCGGTGCGCCGCGTTCGTCGGCAGGCCGTGCAGCTCGGCCAGGTAGACGAGCTGGTCGAGCACCTTCATCCGCGGGTAGAGGCCGCGCTCCTCGGGCATGTAGCCGATGCGCCTGCGGGTCTCGAACGTGATCGGCGCGCCGTCCCAGCGCACCTCGCCGGAGTCCGCGGCGAGCACGCCGAGCGCGATGCGCATGGTGGTGGTCTTGCCGGCGCCGTTGCTGCCGACGAACCCGAACAGCTCGCCCGCCCGCACGTCGAAGGTCATGTCGGCCAGCGCGACGACCTCCCCGTAGCGCTTGGAGACGCGGTCGATCTCCAGCACGCCCTGTGGCACGGCGCCTCTCCTCCTGTTGGGCTCTAGCGGTAGACCTGCGTCGACAGGGGTTCGAAGGGGCTGCGGCTGAACACCGCCTCCACCGGGAGCCCGAAGACCTCGCAGATCCGCAGCGCCAGGTCGAGGCTCGGGTACTGGTCCCCCCGCTCCAGCGCGCCGATCGTCTGCGGGTTGACCTCCACGGCCCGCGCAAGCCCCGCCCTCGTCATACCCCGTTCGACCCGCAGCACGCCGATCCGGTTGTGGATCGGCTGCCCAGGGCCTCGGCGCACCGGACTCATGCTACGAAGTGTTGCGAAAACCCAACAGAACGGCAAGTAAACAGTTCACACAACAGGTCGACCGGACGCACCGCCGCCCGGACGACCCCGAAATCACGATTCGGTGAAACGATACGGAGCTCGGAACCGAATCGACTCTCGACGACTCGAATGCGCAGTAGGGCCGCAAGCCCCGTTGCCGTGAGGGGTGACCATGGAGCCGGACCAGTGGCTCGCGCAGTACGGACAGAAGATCGAGCAGGCGAAGCAGAGCGCCACCGCGGTGCAGGAGCAGCTCGGCGGCGTCGGCGGCAGCGCCACCTCGCCGGACGGGCTGATCACCGTGACGGTCAACGCCTCGGGGGCGCTGACCAACCTCGTCCTGCGCCCGCAGCTGCGCGGCGAGGACCCGGAGCGCGTCTCCGGCGCGATCATGACGGCCGTCGCCCAGGCGCAGCGCGCCGCGGCGGGGCAGGTCGTCCAGATCATGTCGGAGTCGTTCGGGGACGGTCCGGCGCTGGACTTCGTGAAGTCGAAGATGCCCAACGGCTATTCGGGTGACGGCACGGACGCCGTGGAACCGGAGCCGGAGATCCAGCGTCGGGACACCAGGCCCGATGACGACTACTTCACCAACCCACCCGATGTCATGGCCTGAGAGCAGGGGGTAGACGACCATGTTCGACGCGTTCAACGTGAGCCCGGAGCAGATCCGGGCGCACGCCGCCACGGTCGACCAGTTGACGCAGCGGATGCTCTCGGCGACCAAGACCGCCGACCCGTCGCTGTCGACCGAGGCGTTCGGCGTGTTCGGGTCGTTCCTGGCCGAGTTCCTGCTCAAGGCGGCGGGCAACTCCCAGGACATCCTCGGCCAGGCCACGGAGACCATCGCCGACATGTGCCAGGGCCTCAAGGAGGTCGCCGACCTCTACGAGAACGTCGACCTGGACAACGCGTTCGGGTTCACCGGAAAGGCGCGCGGATGACCACGCAGGCGAGCACGCAGGGTCGTGACCCGTCGTACCTGATCAGCGACGTGCAGGGCACCGTCGCGGCCGTCGAGCGCGGCGACTGGGTGCAGGCCGGGCTGGGCATGGCCAACACCGCCATGGGCATCGTGGGGATGGCGTCGAACCCGCTGTCGGGCTTCCTGTCCGCCGGGTTCAGCTGGGCCATCCAGCACGTGGACTTCCTGCGCGAGCCGTTCGACGCGCTGCTCGGCAGCCCGGAGTCGATCAAGAAGATGTCCGACACCTGGCTGTCGGCGTCCAAGCAGATCGAGGGCATCGTCGCCGACTACCGGCGCACGTCCGAGCAGGAGACGAAGGGGTGGGCCGGCCGGTCCGCCGACGGCTACCGCGCGGCCAGCAAGAAGCACGCGGCCGGGCTGGAGACGCTGGCCAAGGCCACCAAGGGCATCTCGCAGGCCGCGAAGGGCGCGGGCGAGCTGGTCGCCACCGTGCGCAAGACCATCATGGACCTGATCAGCCAGGCCGTGTCCGACATGGTCATGAAGATCATCCAGTGGCTGGCGGCGTCGTTCCTGACGTTCGGCGCGGCCATCGCGGGCGCCATCGCGGACATCGTGCAGATGGCGTGCAACTACGCCAAGAAGCTCGCCGACTTCCTCCAGAAGCTCGGCAACTCGCTCAAGAAGCTCATCGACCTGATCAAGTCGGTGTCCTCGATCGCGCAGACCGCCAAGCAGATCCTCCAGGCGATCACCGCGATGACGTCGTCCAACAAGGGCGGTGCGGGCGGCGGCGGTTCGGGTCCGCGGCTCAGCCAGGGCGGCCTCGGGCTGACCGACGGCCAGCTGCGCGACATGGACCGCGGCGCGAACGACCGCTACACCAACAACCCCGGCGGCTCGACGAACACGTCGGGTTCCGGCGGCCACTCGGCCGGTCCGGTCGTGAGCCGCCCGCCGACGGTGGGCGTGGGCTACGGCCCGGACGCCCCGGCGGCCGGCGGCGGCGGGTACTACCCCGGTGGGCCGAGCGGTCCCGTGGTGAGCCGTCCCCCGCAGGTCGGCGGCGGTTCGGGCGGTTACCCGGCCCCCGGCACCCAGCCCGGCACGTACCCGGCCCCCGGCGGCCACCCCGGCTCCGGCGGCTACCCGGGTTCGGGCGGCTACCCCGGTTCCGGCGGTTACCCGGGCTCCGGCGGTTCCGGCGGTTCCGGCGGCTCCGGCAGCACCGGCGGCGGGCGTCCCGGCGCGGGCGGCGGCCACTGGGAGCCGGGCCGGTGGGTCGCGGACAGCGGTTCGTCCGGCCCGACCACCCTGCCCTACAACCCGAGCGGCACCACGCACGCGACCAACGTGACGCCCGGCGGCGTCGGCGGCGCGTACGTGCCCCCGGTCCGCCCGGCGACGCCCGACCTGCCCCACACCCCGAGCGTCGGTGGTGGCGGGGGCGGCGTCGGCGGCGGTGGCGGCGGTTTCGCGGGTGGCGGCGGTGGCGGTTTCGCCGGTGGCGGCGGCGCGGCCGGCGCGGGCGGCGGCGGCCAGACCCTCCAGGCGGGCGGCTCGTCCGGCGTCCTGGGCGCGTCCGGCGGTGCGCAGCCCGGTGCGGCCGGTGCCGCGGCGGCGGCGGGCGGGCGTCCCGGCGGCGGCGGTGGCGGCATGGGCATGATGGGCGCGCCGATGATGGGCGCACCCGGCCAGGGCGACGGCGGCAAGGACCACCAGCGCAAGGTGCGGCTGGAGGGCGACGCCCTGATCGAGGAACCGCCGAAGGCGGCAAAGCCGATCATCGGCGAGTAACCGAAGGGGATCCCACCGGGGTCCCCTTCCCCACCCCCCGAGAGTCCAACCTCCAGGCCCCGAGAGTCCAACCCCCAGGTCGCGAGAGTCGTACCTCCAGGACCCCTGAGTTCTACGTCCGGAACGTAGAACTCAGGGGTCCTGAGTGTTGGACTCTCGAGGCCCCGGCGTTGGACTCTCGGGGCCTGAGCGTTGGACTCTCGCGGGTTAGGTGAGGGTGGACAGGGCTTCTGCCACTTGGCGGGTCACTTCGGGTTCGGCGGCGGCTCGGTCGGCGGGGACTAGGCCGGTCCGGGTTCGGCGGTCCAGGACGTCGTCGGCGTCGAGGGCGCCCTCGTGGTGGACCGCCCAGGCGACCTCGCCCACCTCGGCCACGCGGGGGGCTTCGCTGCCGTAGCGGGCGACCAGGTGGGGCGCGCCGGTGGCGGGGCCCGCGCCCACCAGGGGCAGGTTCGCGGTGCGGGTGGGGACCGCGGTCAGGCCGGTGGCGGTCACGGCGTCCGCGGCCATGCGGCGGTACGTGGTGAGCTTGCCGCCCACGACCGTGGTGACGTTGTCCCGCTTGAGCACCGCGTGCCGGCGGGACAGGTCGGCGCTCGCGCCCGTGCCCGCCAGCAGGGGGCGGAGACCGGCGAACGCGCCCAGGACGTCGGCGTGCGCCAGCGGGCGCTCCAGGACCGAGGACGCCACCGAGAGCAGGAAGTCCACGTCGGACCGCGGCACCTCGGGCACGTCGGGGACCGGCCCGTCGACCGGCTCGTCGGTCAGCCCCACGTAGACGCGCCCGTCCTGCTGGGGGAGCAGCAGGGCGAAGCGGTTGCGGGACCCGGGCACCGGCACGGTCAGCGCGGTGCCGGTCAGGCCGGCGGTGGAGGCGGCGAGGACCAGGTGCGACCCCCGCGACGGGCGCAGGTCCACGTCCACCAGCGACCCCGCCCACACGCCCGTCGCGTTCACCGCGGCACGGGACGTCACGGTGAACGACTCGCCGGTCAGGGTGTCGGTGGCGGTGGCGCCGGTGGGGGTCAGGGCGTCCACGCGGGTCCTGGTCAGCACGCGCGCGCCCAGGCCGGCGGCGGTGCGGGCCAGGGCCACCACGAGGCGGGCGTCGTCGACCAGCTGCCCGTCGAACCCGAGCAGGCCGCCCCGCAGGTCCGCGCGGCGCAGGCCGGGGGCGAGGGCCAGGGCCTCGGCGGCGGGCACGCGGCGTGGTGGCGGCAGCACGCCGGCCGGGGTGCGGGCCGCGCGCCGCAGCACGTCGCCCGCCCGCAGGCCGGCCATCACCACCGGGTCGTGCGAGCGCCCGTGCAGCGGCACGAGCTGCGGCAGGGCGCGCACCAGGTGCGGCGCGGTGCGGGTCATCAGGATGCCGCGCTCCACGGCGCTCTCCCGGGCCAGGCCGACCTCGCCCCGGGCGAGGTAGCGCAGGCCGCCGTGCACGAGCTTGCTCGACCACCGGGACGTGCCGAACGCGAGGTCGCGCGCCTCCAGCAGGCACACGGTCAGGCCGCGCGCCGCCGCGTCGAGCGCCACGCCCGCGCCCGTCACGCCGCCGCCCACGACGAGCAGGTCCACCGGCGTCGACGAGACGTGGTCCAGGTCGCGGGCCCGCCGCGCGGCGTTGAGGGACGTGCTCACGACAGCGCCGCGTCGAGGTAGGCGGCGAGTTCGGCCAGCAGGTCGTCGAAGTCCAGGTCGGTCGTCGCGGGCCGCACCGACAGCACCAGCGACTGCGTCGTCAGCAGCACGAGCCGCGCCTGCGCGGTGGCCGAACCCGCCCGGACCGACCCGTCGGCGTGCCCCTCGGCGATCCGCGCGACGAGGAACGCCTCGACCATCCGCTGCGTGCTGCCGAGCCGCTGCACCAGGTAGGGCAGCATCAGCTCGGCGTCCAGGTCGAGCACCCGCCGCATGAGCGGGTCGGCGGCGAGCAGCCGGATGCCCTGCACGGCCTGGTCGACCAGCCGTTCCCGCGCGGTCGCGCCGGTCACCTCGACGCGGCCGAGCAGCGCGGTGAACTCCCTGGTCATCAGGGCGCGCACGAGCGTGCCCACGTCCGGGAACCGGCGGTAGAGGGTCATCCGGCTCACGCCGGCGCGCTTCGCGATGTCCGTCAGCGTGGTGCGCCGCACCCCGACCTCGACCACGCAGTCGCGGGCCGCGTCGAGGAGCGCGTCATCACTGTGACGTTGAGACGTCATGTGTCACACTGTAGCGGTGACCGAGCGCATCGACCACACCCTCCGGGGACGGTGGACCACCGACCAGGGGCACCTGCCGCCGCACGCCCTCACGTGGCTCCGCCGGCGGACGGGGCTCACCGGCGCCACCACCCCGGCCCGCGCGCCCGTCGTGCCGGACTCGGCCCTGGGCGACGCCGCGCGCGCCGCGCTGGGCGCCGTCGTCGGCCCCGGCCACGTCCGGGTGGACCCGGGGTCGCGCCTGGGCCGCGCCGGCGGCCTGTCCTACCTGGACCTGCTGCGGCAGCGCGGCGACGGCGACCTCGCCGTGCCCGACGCCGCGGTGCTGCCCGGCACGCCCGAGGAGGTCACCGAGGTCCTCAGGACCTGCGTCGAGCACGACGTGGCGGTGGTCCCGTTCGGCGGCGGCACGTCCGTCGTCGGCGGCGTCACGGCCCTGCGCGGCGACAAGGCCGCCGTCATCGCCCTGGACCTGAGCCGGCTCGACCGGCTCGTCTCGGTGGACCCGGTGTCCCGCCTGGCCGTGCTCCAGGCCGGCCTGCCCGCGCCCGAGGCCGAACGGCTGCTCGCCGCGCACGGCTTCACCCTCGGCCACGTCCCGCAGTCCTACGAGCGGGCGACGATCGGCGGGTTCGCCGCGACCCGCTCGGCCGGCCAGGCGTCCTCCGGCTACGGCCGGTTCGAGGACCTGGTCGAGGGCGTCCGGCTGAGCACGCCGGTGGGCGAGTGGCGGCTCGGCGCGGCGCCCGCGTCCGCCGCCGGTCCCGACCTCAAGCAGCTCGTGGTCGGCAGCGAGGGCGCGTTCGGCGTCATCACGGAGGTGGAGCTGCGGCTGCGCCCGCGCCCCGCGGTCGAGCGCTACGAGGGGTTCTTCGTGGACGGCTGGGAACGCGGCACCGAGGTCGTGCGCGACCTCGCCCAGCGGCGGGTGCTCGCCGACGTCACCCGGCTGTCCGACGCGGACGAGACCGAGGTGTCGCTCGCGCTGACCGGCGGCTGGAAGACCTCGGCGCTCAAGGCGTACCTGCGGGCGCGGGGCGTGGCCGAACCGTGCCTGCTGGTCCTGGGCTGGCACGGGAGCACCCCGCGCGAGGTCCGCCGCCGGAAGCGGGAGGCGCTGCGAGGACCGGCGCTGCGGGGACCGGCGCTGCGGGGACCGGTGCTGGGGGGACCGGTGCTGCGGGGATCGGCGCTGCGGGGACCGGCGCCGCGCGGGGCGAAGCTGGTGGCCCTGGGGACCGCCCTCGGCGAGGCGTGGCGGCACGGCCGGTTCGCCGGGCCGCGCCAGCGCGACGCGCTGATGGAGGTCGGCGTGTGCGTCGAGACCCTGGAGACCGCCGCGCACTGGTCGCGGCTCTCCGAGCTGCGCGACGCCGTGCGCGGGGCGCTGGTCGACGCCCTGGGGCGGCGGTGCGTGGTCATGTGCCACGTCTCGCACGCCTACGAGACCGGCGCGTCCCTGTACTTCACCGCCGTCACCGCCCGCGACCCCGACGACCCGGTCGGCCAGTGGCGGGTCGCGAAGGCCGCCGCGGCCGAGGCCGTCGCCGGGCTCGGCACGATCACCCACCACCACGCGGTGGGCACCGACCACGCGCCGTACCTGGAGGGCGAGATCGGCGCGCTCGGCGTGGACGTGCTGGCCTCGGTCAAGCGCACCCTCGACCCGACCGGCGTGCTCAACCCCGGCAAGCTGATCCCCGGCGCGCCCCTCGCCGGCGGGTTCACCCCGTCGGGGCTAGCGTCGCGGGATGACCGGTGACCTGCTGATCCGCTCCGTGCGGCCGTGGCCGAACAGCCCCGGCGCCCCCGCCGTCGACGTGCTGTGCGCGGACGGCCGCATCACGGCGGTCGCACCCGACCTGACGGCACCCGGGGGCACGCCCGCGGTCGACGGGCGCGGCGGCGTGCTGCTGCCCGCGTTCACCGACGCGCACGCGCACCTCGACTCCACGCGCCTCGGCCTGCCCTTCCGCCCGCACAGCGCGGGGACCGGCCTCGCCGAGCTGGTCGAGGACGACCGCCGCCACTGGCGCGACGCGGAGGAGTCCGTCGCCGACCGCGCCACGCGCACGCTGGGGCGCACCATCGCGTCCGGTGCGACGCACGTCCGCAGCCACGCGCAGGTCGACGTGGACTCGGGGCTGGACCGGCTCGACGGCGTGCTGGCCGCCCGCGAGGCGCACGCCGACCGCGCGCACGTCGAGGTGGTGGCGTTCCCGCAGTGCGGCATCCTGCGCGAGAAGGGCACCGCCGAGCTGCTCGACGCCGCCCTGCGGTCGGGTGCCGACCTCGTCGGCGGCCTCGACCCGGCGGGCGTCGACCGCGACCCGGTGCGGCACCTCGACCTCGTGTTCGGCCTGGCGGAGAAGCACCAGCGCGGGGTGGACGTGCACCTGCACGACACCGGCTCGCTCGGCGCGTTCGAGGTCGAGCTGGTGTGCGAGCGGGTCGCCGCGCTCGGGATGCAGGGGCAGGTCACGATCAGCCACGCGTTCGCGCTGTCCACAGTGGACGCCGATCGGCAGCGCGAGCTGGTCGACCTGCTCGCCGGGCACGACGTCGCGGTCACCACGGTCGCGCCGGGCGCGCGGGAACCCCTGCCGCTGCTCGGGCTGCGCCGCGCGGGCGTGCGCCTCGGCCTCGGCCAGGACGGCATCCGCGACTACTGGTCCCCCTACGGCAACGGCGACATGCTCGACCGGACCTGGCAGCTCGCGTACCGCGGCGGCTTCCGCCGCGACGACCAGGTCGAGATGTGCGCGGACATCGCCACCCGCGGCGGCGCCGCCGTGCTGGGCCGGTCCCTCGGCCTCACCGAGGGCTCGCCCGCCGACCTGGTCGTGGTGCCCGGCGACACCGTCACCGCCGCCGTGATGGACCGCGCCCCGCGCACGCTGGTCGTGCGCGCGGGGCGCGTCGTCGCCGCCGACGGCGAACTGGTCCGGCCGTAGCCCGCCGGGGCACCGCGCGGCGGGCTACGGCGGTTACAGGGTGACGAGCGCCTTGCCGGTGTTCTCCCCGCGCAGCATCCCGATGAACGCCTCCGGCGCGCGCTCGATGCCCTCGGTGACCGTCTCCCGGTAGCGCAGCGCGCCCTCCGCGATCCAGCCGGACACCTCCTCGGTGAACCGCCCCTGCAGGTGCCTGTGGTCGTACACGAGGAAGCCGCGCAGCGTGAGCCGCTTGCCCACGGCCAGGCCGAGCTTGGTCGGGCCGACCGGCTCCCGCGTGTTGTAGTTGGAGATCGAGCCGCACAGCGCGGCCCGGCCGTACGGGTTGAACGAGGCCAGCGCGGCGTCGAGGTGGTCGCCGCCGACGTTGTCGAAGTACACGTCGATGCCGTCCGGCGCGGCGTCCGCGAGCAGCTCGACGACCGGGCCGTCCTTGTAGTTGAACGCCGCGTCGAAGCCCAGCTCGTCCACCAGGTACTCGACCTTGGCGGCGCTGCCCGCGCTGCCGATGACGCGCTTCGCGCCGCGCAGCCTCGCCACCTGGCCGGCGACCTGGCCGACCGCGCCCGCCGCGCCGGAGACGAACACGACGTCGCCCTCCTGCATCGCCGCCACCTCCAGCAGGCCCGCGTACGCGGTCATGCCGGGCATCCCCAGCACGCCCAGGTACGCGCCGAGCGGCGCGGCGGCCGGGTCGACCTTCACCGCGGTGGAGGCGTCGACGTCGGCGTACTCGCGCCAGCCCAGGTCGTGCAGCACGGTGTCGCCCACCTGGAAGCCGGGGTCCTCCGACGCCACGACCTCGCCGACCGCGCCGCCGCTGAGCGCCTCGCCGACCTCGAACGGCGGCACGTAGGACTTGACCGCGTTCATCCGGCCCCGCATGTACGGGTCGACGCTCATCAGCCGGTTGCGGACCAGGAGCCGGCCCTCGCCGGGGGTCGGCACGGGCGCTTCGGCCAGGGTGAAGTCCCCGGCGGTCGGGAAGCCCTCGGGCCGCGAGGCCAGGCGGATCTCACGCGAGGTGCTCGGCAGTGTCATAAGGGCGACAACCGCGCGGGCCCGGTGGGCTGTTCCGGCGATCAGGTGTGACGTGCGTCCCGCAGGGCCGCTACGGACCGGTACCCGAACCCCAACCGGCGGTAGACGGCGATGGCGGCCGGGTTGTCGGCGTTGACCATCAGCGCGCACGTCCCGCGCTCCGCCAGCAGGTCCCGGACGACGAACGCGCACAGGGCCGTCGACAGCGACCGGCCCCGGTGGTCCGGGTGGGTCGCCACGCCCGCGACGAACCCGACGCCGGGGGCCGACCACGCGTCCGCCGCGACCGCCGCGAGCACGCCGTCCACGCGCAGCCCGGCCCAGCGGGTCGGCCCCGGCTCGTGCGGCCACACGTACGTGTCGGGGTTGGCCTTGCGCAGCAGGGACTCGACGGCGTCGTGCTCGTCCTCGCCCAGCCACTCGGGAGCCAACCACCCGGGAGCCGGCCACCCGGGACGGGCTTCGGGCAGCCGCCCACCGCGCTCCATCCACCCGAAGACGCCCCGCACCGGCCACCCCAGAGCGGCGGCCAGCTCCTCGGTGACCAGCGGCGCGGTGCCCGGCCGGGCGTGCGCGTCGAGCAGCGCGCCCACGTCGTCCACCGGGCCCGCCGCCACCAGCCGGTCGTGCCGGTTCAGGCCCGGCGCGAGCACGGCCACCGCGCCGCCGTGCGCCCACGCCGCGCCGCCGGCGCGCCAGTACCCGGGCAGGAGGGACTGGGCGGCCCAGCGCACCAGGGGGTCGGGGCCGGCCGCGGCCACGTCGGCCGGGGTGGTCAGTTCGCGCATGACCGCATCATCACCCGGGGGCTACCCTGACCCGCGTGGACATCCGCCGCGTCACGTCGTTCGACGCCGTCGTGGCCGCGGGCCACCTGTTCGACGCCGCGCCGCGCGAGGACGCCACCCGGGCGTTCCTCGCCGACGACCGGCACCACCTGCTCGTCGCCTACGTCGACGGCGAGCCCGCCGGGTTCGTCTCCGGCGTGGAGACCATCCACCCCGACAAGGGCGTGGAGATGTTCCTCTACGAGCTGGGCGTGGACGAGGCGCACCGGCGGCGCGGCGTGGGCACCGCCCTCGTCGGCGCCCTCGTCGACCTGGCCCGCGCGCGGGGCTGCACCGGCGCGTGGGGCGGCACCGAGCGGGACAACGCCGCCGCGCTGGCCACCTACCGCAGGGCGGGCGCCGACACGGACTTCGGCACGGTCGTCGTCTCCTGGGACTTCTAGCCGCGCCCGGCCCGCCAGGTACCCCGGCCCGTCAGGTACCCCGGCCCGTCAGGCGCCCTTGCGGCGCAGCAGGGTGCGCTTCTGGAGCGACTCCTCCAGCGCCTCGAACGCGCGGTCCATCGCCTCGTCGTACTCGTGCTGCGGGCGCGGCGGCACCGACTCGTCCGGCGCGGGCACCGGGGTCATCGTCATCCACCGCTCCTCCCAGAGCAGCTCGACGACGGCCTCCCAGTGCACCCGCACGACGGCGCGCACCAGCTTCTCCCGCTCGATGACCTCGACCACCCGCTCCTGGGACGCGGCCAGCCGGTCCAGCAGCTCGCGCGCCCGGACCCGGTCGTGGGCGCGCATCCGGTCGACCGACTCGCCGGCGAGGCCGATCAGCTCCTTGTACCGCTCCACCGCCGAGACCCCCGGGACCCCCGGGACCGCCTCGGCCCCGCCGCCCCCGGTGTGGCCGGGTTCCCCGTGGACCCGCTGCGCCGGTGCGTGGCCCCGCTGCGCCGGCACCGCGGACACGTGGCTGATCATGGTTCCTCCCGGGTGTCGAACGGGATGACGACCTCGGGCCGCGAGTGCTCGAACCGGTCGAAGAACAGCCCGCGCCGCGGTCGGGGCGACCACGACAGGACCGGCTCCGGCCCGAGCGACAGCAGCTCCTTGCCCTGGATGTCGAACGCCACCCACGCGCCGATGTCGTCGTAGGCGCCGGGCGACAGGCTGTTCTTCAACCGCTGCACGCCGCGCCACCACCCCAGCACGTGGGTGCGGTGCTCCGGCCCGTGCCGCAGCACGGTCCGCAGCCGGTCCACGCCCGACGTCCTGGTGTCGTCCTTGGTCTCCAACAGGGTGTGCGCGGCGTCCACGCCGTAAACCACCAGGTAGTGGGGGAGCGGCGGGGCGGGCGTCCGGTCGGTGGTCCGCGCCGCGATGCCCCCGGCCGTCTCGACGAGGAGGTCCTGCACGTCGTTGAGGTCCTTCAGGGACGCCTCGTGGCCCACGTCGTGCAGCTGCTTGCACAGCTCCTCGGCGAACGGCTTCGCGTCCTCGACCAGCCACACCACGCTGAACCGGGCGGCGCCGGGCTCGTGCTGGCGGGCCAGGGACAGCGCCGCGCCGTTCAGCACGGCCGCCGCCTCCTGGACGATCGAGCCGAGCACCGCGACGTTGCGGCCCGGCGTGCGGGCCAGGCGCACCTTGGCCGCGCTGCCCGCCACGTCGATGACCTGGCCCAGCAGCACGGTCGGGTTGCCGTCGCTCGGCCGCAGCGCCCGGAAGTCCGGCAGCGTGGCCAGCACGGGCACCTTGCTGCCGTCGAACAGGATCGGTTCGGCCAGGTCGGCCGGCCGGCGGCGGTGCAGCTCGCCCTGGAGGGCGTCGATCGTGCCCCGGGCGGTGGCGTCCGGGATGCGCGCCACCTCGTTGCCCGGCCGCACGCCCGACTCGTGGTTGACCACCGCGTGCCAGCGGGGCAGCTCCGCGGCGGCGTCGTTCAGGTCGGCCAGCACGCGGCGCGACTTGGGCAGCGCGATGCGCACGGTGAACTGCTCGAAGATCGCCGACCGGCCCCAGAACGCCTGGATGCTCGACACGTCCTGGCTCGACAGCACCAGGTGGATGCCCTGCGACCGGCCGCGCCGGGCCACGTCCTCCAGCAGCTGGGTGGCCTGGGCGGTGACCGGGTCGCGCTCGCCGAACATGTACTGGAACTCGTCGATCACGGCCACGATCCGCGGCCAGTGCCCGGCCGGGTCCTCCTCGCGCAGCTGCTCCAGCTTGGTGACCTCGTGCCGCTTCGCCGCGTCGGCCCGCCGGCGCATCTCGTCGGACAGGAACGCCAGCAGCGCCACGCCGAACTCGCGGTCGGTGTTGACGTTGACGCCGACCAGCCGGGCGTGCGGCAGCCACGTCGGGTCCTTGCGGCCCGGCGCGAACTGCGCGAACGACACGCCCTCCTTGAAGTCGAGCAGGTACAGCTCCAGCTCGTCGGGCGAGTACCGGGCGGCGAGGCTGCCCAGCATGGCGTAGAGGAAGTTCGTCTTGCCCGAGCCGCTGGGACCGCCGATCAGCGCGTGCGGCGAGGTGTCGCCCAGGCCCACCAGCACCGGTTCGCCGTCCTGGTGGCCGACGGGCGCGGCGACGCCGGCCGCCGAGGACTCGCGCCACAGCTGCTCGGGCAGCAGGTCGGCGAACGTGCTCTGCCGCGTGCGGCGCGCCTCCCGCTCGTCCGCGATGGCCGCGCAGGCCCGTGGCACGGCGGCGCGCGGGAACGGCGGGTCGAGCGCCACGGTGACGTGCTCGCCGGTCATCGTGCAGGTGGCGGTCTGGTCGGCGGCGACCACCACGGTCTCGATCGGCGAGTTCACCGTGATCGGGATGTCGACGATGACCAGCTCGACGCGCGCGGCGAGGCCGTTGCGGGCCACCCGCTGCAACTGCTGCTGGTGCTCCTCCCGCAGCGCCCGCCGGTTGCCGAACAGCACGGCCACCCGCCACGGCTCGGTGCGCCGCCCGCCCGCCGCCCGCACCGACTGGTGGCCCTCCACCAGCACGTCGGTGTGCACGCGGCGGATGTGGTCGGACAGCTCGTCGAGCAGCTCGTGCAGCCGGGACGGGTCGTGCACGGTCAGCAGGCCCGCCCTGGTCAGCGGGTACAGGCCGGGCAGCGAGCCGGTCAGCGCGTTGACGTCCCACACGTGGACGTGCACCAGGCCCGGCTGGAAGTGGCTGAGCACCCGCAGCAGCAGGTTCTCCACCAGCCCCTCGGCGGCGTGGCGGCTCTCGTGCGTGGACGAGACGTGCAGGTGCGCGTGGTCGAGCAGCGGGACCGCCACCGGGAACCGCCGGGGCTCCGGGGCGCTGCGCACCACGCCCGTGCCGACGCGCCACAGCTCCGGCACGGGCTCGCCGCCGTCCGCGTTGCCGGGCCGCCCCAGCCACGACTCGTGCGGCCACGACGCCGGGCCCTCGGCGACCGCGTCGACCAGGGCGGCCAGCTGGTCCGGGCCCTGCTCGGACCACTCGCGGAACGCCTCGACCCGGTCGACGAGCGCCCGCGCGAGCTGCTGGGAGAACAGCGGGTTCGCCAGCGCCCCGGCCAGCAGCGGGTCCTCCAGCGCCCGGTCGACGCCGTCGCCGCGCAGCATCACCTCGAACATGTCGCGGGCGCGCTCGTCGGCCAGGAGGCGGTGCTCGCGCGAGGCGTTGCCCAGCGCGGCGGCGACCGCCGCGCGGAACTCCTCGAAGGCGGCCTCGATCCTCCTGCGGCGCTCGTCACGCCTGCTCACGTCACAGCTCCCCGGACACTCGTTGGACCAGCTCGATGCTGCCGACGATCAGCTCCAGCTCGTCGGCGAACATCTCACCCGCCTTGGTGAACTCCGGCGGCACGAGGGACTCCGGGTGGTGGGCGCTCGCGGCGGACAGCAGGCCGACGGCCTCGTCCAGCGCGTCGCGCGCCTCCCGGACGCAGCGGTAGGCGTCGCGGAGGAACTCGCAGCTCTGGTCGAGCGCGACCCTGATCTCGCCCACCGTCGCCACGTCAGAGCCCTGAGTTGTAGCTCTCGGCCTGGTTGATACCGGCCCGGAGCTGGTTCTGGAGGTCGGTCACACCACCCGCGACCTCGGCGAAGTGCGCGTTGGCCTGCTCGACCTCGGACTGGCCGCTGCCCTGCGTGGTCTGGCTGAGCAGGGCCTGGGCGTCCTCGGCGAGGTCGGCGGCCTGTTGCAGGGCGTTGATGCTGTCGTTCGCCTTGCTGACGGCCTGGGCGATCGCCGTGCGAACTTCTTCGACGGTGGCCATGTCCGGTACCGACCCCTCCTGGGCGCTCGCTGGTGTTCCTATAGTTGAAAGTAGTACCTAAAGTTTCGTGTTTCACAAGCAAGATCGGCTGACCGGGTGGAATGGCAAATCCACTCGTTCGGTTCAGCGAAGTGGATCTCAGCCGGGCACCGTCCACACGAATGCCGATGCGGGCGTCGCTGTGAGTTCCAGGGCTGCGATCCCACTCGGTGGGACGGTTGTGGCTGACCAGCGCGTGGTCCCGGACTCGCCGACCCACTCCACGGACGTCCACCCCGAACGGCCCAGCGACGCGGCGGCGTCCTGTAGCGCGACCGTGGCCGAAGTAACTTTCAGACCAAGATCGATGTGCACGCTCTGCAGGTGCCCGAGAGGAGCCACTCGGGTGATCTTGCCATTCCCCGCGACCCGGCTCGCTACCGCCCGTGCCTGCCACTCGGCCCGCTCGGGGCGGTCGGTGTGCACGTCGACGCGCAGCAGCAGGCGGGTGCCCGTGCCCACCTCGGGCGCGGCCGGCTCCCCGGGCCCGTCCGGCACCTCCCCGCGGTGCGCCGGGTCGCCGCCGACCCACGCCTCCACCAGCAGCCGCTCCCCGCCCGGCAGCAGGCCGTCGAGCCGGTCCGGGTCGTCCAGCACCGTCCACGCCGTCGGCGGCTCGCACGCCACCCGCGGCACCGGCAGGTCGTCGCCCAGCAGCCGCACGAACGACCGCACGGCGCGGGCCAGCGCGGCGGCCACGTTCCGCGCCACCCGCTCGCCGCTCGGCCGGCTGATCGTCACCGACCAGCAGCCCGGCTCCTCGTCGGAGCAGTCGGTGGCCCGCACGACCCGCCCGCCCAGGCGCAGCAGGCCGGCGCAGGCGTCGCGCGCCTGCCGCTCGTCGTCGGCCGCCACCACCGCGGTGATCAGCAGCTCCAGGTCTTGTCCCACCATGTCGGGACGGAATTGTCCACGACACGGTCGGGGGGTGTCAGCGGCCCTTTGCCGTCACCCACAAGCAGTGCCCTTCGAGCACCCCTCGTGATGACCCCTGATCAGCGCGTTTTGGCGGGCTGAAACAGCGCATCACACGATGTGGTCGGCGGCGGGCGGTGGTGCGTCGCCGAGACGACGATGACTCGCGCATGGTCACAAACACTCAGGAGGTTCCCATGCGCACTGTCATCCGGTTCATCGCCGCGAGCGCGGTCTCGCTGCCGCTGCTGATCGGGGCCGCGGGCATCGCCTCGGCCGATCCCGGCACCCACACGGAGCACGAGAACTACACCGTGGCCGCCTCGTCGGAGGGCTCGTTCGTCCACGAGGTCGAGGCCGGTGCGTACGACGACGACGTGGCGTACTTCCACGAGGGCTTCGTGGGCGCCGGGTCCGAGGGCGCGGGCTACTACGAGGTGAGCGCGGTGTCCTACCCCGGTGGTGCGCACTACGAGGACGAGTACGCCTTCGCGGGTCCGCACGGCGCGGTCGTGGGCGGTGCGGAGAGCAGCGCCGACAGCGGTGACTGGGACGACGAGGGCTGGGACGACTGACCCGGTCCCGACCCGACCCCCGGCCCCGGGCGCGCGTCACGCCGCCCGGGGCCGGGGGTCACCCACCCGACCCGGGCGCCACCCGGCCCCGTGATCAGCCCAGGTCCAGCACCCGCCGGACGAACGCCACCACGTCGGCCAGCACCTCGGCCGAGTTGGTCTCGTTGAACACCTCGTGCCGGGCGCCGGGGTAGACGCGCTCCTCGAACAGCAGGCCGCGCAGGCGGTCGGTGCCGGTGCGGGTGTCCGCGAGCGGCACGAGGTCGTCGGCGTCGCCGTGCAGCCAGAGGGTCGGCAGGTCCTCCAGGGACGGGCCGTAGTTGACCTCGTCCAGGGCCCGTTCCAGGGCCTCCAGGGTCGGTCGCTTGAACGGGCCGTGCCAGACCAGGGGATCTGCGGCGTACCGCTTGCCGACCTCCGGGTCGCGGGACAGGGCGGCCGGGTCGATCGGCGTGTCCGGCACCTCCGCCGGGGACAGCATGTCGAGCCCCTGCCAGGTGCCCAGGACGGGCGCGGAGAGCACCAGGGCGGCCGGCGGGTGCAGCTGCGCGTACCGGGCGGCGACCAGGCCGCCCACCGAGTGCCCGACCAGCACGAGGGGCAGGTCGGACGCGGCCGAGTCGACCGCCGCGCCCACGTCGGCGACCAGGCCCTCGAAGTCGGTGATCAGCGCCCGTTCGCCGTCCGAGCCGCCGTGCCCGACGTGGTCGGCGGCCACCACCAGGGCGCCCGCCTCGACCAGGGCCTCCGCGACGTGCCCGTACCGGCCGCCGTGCTCGCCGTACCCGTGCACGAGCACGGCGAGCCAGGAGGCGTCCAGGTTGGGCCAGGTGCGGACGGCGAGTTCCCCGGCGTGACCGGGGACGTTGGACTGGATCACCTAGGCAGCGTAGAACGCGCTGATGACGATCCGACCGCCGGCGCACACCGGGCCGAAGTTCCAGGCCAGGCTCATCGGCTGGGTCTCGTCCGGCGGGATGGCCACCGCCTGGGTCGCCTCCGGCTCGCACGGCCGGTCGACCGGCTCGGCGTCGGTGGCCACGACGGTCCAGTGCAGGTTCGCCGCGGCCCGCGCCTTCGGCGGCAGGACCACCGGTGACGGCCCCGGGTCGGCGTCGCGCTCCAGGGCCGTCGGCACGGGCTGCCCGCCGGCGTCGAGCAGCTGGAGGCCGCTGTAGCCGTTGAGCGTGCACGGCGCCGTGCCGTTGTTGGTCACCACGAGCTTGGCGTAGCGGTTGCCGGTGGCCGCGTCGGTCGGCTGGACCTCGCCCGCGAGCACGGCCGCCGAGCAGCGGCCCGAGGCCGGGGCGGCGCTCGCCGCCGGCGAGGTCGGCGGCACGGGCGCTGCGCTGTCCGGTGCGGCGCTGTCCGGTGCGGAGCTGCCGGGTGCGGCGCCCGAGGACGTCGCCACCACGATGCCCGACTGGTCGGCCGCCGGTCGGGCCTCGCCGCCGCTGCCGCCGCCGCACGCGGACAGCACGACCGCGAGGGCGCCGAACGCCGCGCTCGCCGCGAGTGGTCGCCTCATGTCCACCTCCTGGTCCGGTGAGTGGTCCTCACTGGGAGGACGTACCCAGCGGGCAGGTGGTTGGGTCGGTCTGCCAACAATTCACCGTATTGGGCGTGTCACGCGTTGCTCCCCACCCAACCGTCGGGCAGCTCGGGCATGTCGCCCAGCTCGGCCGTCCACAGGTAGGTCCAGCACACCAGGCCGTCGGGGAGCGTGACGCGCACGCGGGTGTACTCGTCGCCCTCGTACTCGTCGAGCACCGGCAGGGCGTCCTCGGGGTGCTCCAGCCGCAGCACGTGGCCGGGCACGCCGGGACCGGCGTCGTCCACGGCGCGGGGGCGCAGGGCGGGGTAGCCGCGACCGGTGTCGTGCAGCGTGCCGGGCAGGCGGGCGGGCACCGGGTCGCCGCTGGTCAGCGGTTCCACGAGGGGCCACGCGGCCATGCCGGGCCGGAGCGTGCCGTAGGTGAAGAGGCGGTCGGGCCAGTCGTCGGGGGACGGGTCGCCGTGCACGGGCACCACGTCCAGGCCGTCGGTCGCGGCGGGCCACCCGCCCAGCCGCGCCGCGCCGGCCTGGTCCACGTCGGCGCAGCGCACCGGCCGCCCGTTGACCAGCAGCGGCATCCGCCTCGACCCGGCGCCGGTGTAGGCGAGCACGGAGTCGACGACGCCGCCGTCGAACAGGGTCACGCGGCCGGTGCGCACGCGCACGAGGCGGTAGCGCAGCCCCCGGCCCTCGCAGCGGTCGAGCACCCGGAGCTGCTCCGCGGTGGCGAACCACACCGCGTGCTCCTCCTCGACGCCCGGCACCGCGGCGAGCGTCGCCGGCCGCTGCCCGTCGACCTTGCGCAGCCCGGCCGCCCAGACGGCGGCGAGCCCCTCGCAGCGGGCGCGCAGGACGACCGCCGGGCCGGTCAGGCCGAGTTCCTCGCGCAGCCAGGTCACCTTGGCGGGGTTGGCGTTGGAGCCGTAGGCGAGCACCGGCATCCGGCCCGCCAGCGGCGGTTCGCCGTGCCCGGCCAGCCACTCGTCGAGGTCCCGGCCGTCCGGGGCCACGCGCCACCCGGAGTCGGCGCCCCGGTCGGGGGTGACCGGCCAGCCGGCGCCGTCGAGGTGCACGAAGCAGTGTCCCGGCCGAGCGCCCGGATAGGGCTCGGCCGGGTGACTATCGTCCGTGAAGGGCTGCGTCATGAATCCCATTCTGGCAAGGCCCACCTGGAATTCACCCGTTGTCGCGTTCGGTTGAGCGCTGTCACACGCTCCCGTCCCGCCGCGCGTCGTAGGCGCGCTGGGCCGCCACCAGCTCCGGCAGGTTCTCCTCGATCCACCCGAACAACCCCCTGATCCGCTCCGCGACGTGGGTACCCGCGGGGGTGAGCGAGTAGTCCACGCGCGGGGGGATCACGGGGTGGACCTCGCGGTGCACCAGCCCGTCCCGCTCCAGCGCCTGCAACGTCTGGGCCAGCATCTTCTCGCTCACCCCGGCCACCGCGCGGCGCAGCTCGCCGAAGCGCAGCGTGCCGTCCAGCAACTTGCCCAGCACCAGGCTGCCCCACTGGCTCGTGGCGTGGCCGACGATCAGGCGGGACGGGCAGTTGCGGTCGTAGACATCACCATCCGGCTTCACGACGACGACGCTACCTGCGAGCTTTCCCAAACGTAAGTACCGTACGGAGAAGTGGGTACTGCCGAAAAGTTAGTGTCCTGCCTACCGTCGTCGCCATGACGATCCTGATCACCGGCGCGACCGGCCACCTCGGCTCCCTGATCCTCCGGCACACCCTCGACCGCGTGCCGGCCGGCGAGGTCGTGGCGTCGGCGCGCGACCCGCGCGAGGTGGACGTCCCCGGCGTGGAGGTCCGGCCGGGCGACTTCGCGGGCGACCTGTCGGCGACGTTCGCGGGCGTCGACCGGCTCGTGCTGGTCTCCGCCGACGGCCCCGAGCGGCTCGACCTGCACCGGGCGGCGGTGCGGGCGGCGGTGGACGCGGGCGTGCGGCACGTCTTCTACACGTCGGTCACCGACGCCGACACCTCGCCGCTGGCGCTGGCCGCCGACCACGCCGCCACCGAGCGGCTCCTCCGCGACAGCGGCCTCGCGTTCACGTTCCTGCGCAACGGCATGTACCACGAGAACTACCTGAACCCGGGCCCCGTCGTGACCGCCGCGGGCGACGGGCGGATCGCCTCGGCGTCCCGGGACGACCTGGCGCTGGCCGCCGCCGTCGCGGTCACCACCGACGGCCACGAGGGCGTCGTGCACGAGCTGACCGGGCCGCGCGCGTGGAGCTTCGACGAGCTGGCCGCGCTGCGCGGCACCACGCACACCCCGGTCACCGCCGAGGAGCGCGTGGCGGGCCTCACGGGCTTCGGCCTGCCGCCCTTCGTGGCCGAGCTGCTCACCGACATCGAGGTCTGCATCGGCCGCGGCGCGCTCGCCGGGGTGCGGCCCGACCTGGAGAAGCTGATCGGCCGCGCGCCCACGACCATCGAGGACGCGGTGCGCGCCGCCGCGTGACCGGGGGAGGGGGAGGTGGAGGGGCGTGGGAGAGCACCCCTCCACCCGGTGCCGGCACGGCCCGGGGGCCGGCGGCTGGCTCTCGCGCGGGGTCGTCGCACCACCGTGGCAGCGGGTGGCCCGGCCGCACGAGGGTGCGAACCGGCGAACCGCGTCTCGAAAACCCGCCTGGGCGCGGGCGGAACGGCTGGTACCGGCGGTCCGGGGGTCAGTCGAGCGCCAGGGCCGCGTCGATCTCGCGGTGCGCCTCGGGGTGCTCCGCCCACCACTTCGCGTAGCCCGGGTTGCGGGGCAGCAGCGCCCGGTAGGCCCGCGCGGCGGCGGCGAACACGTCGTGCGCCCGCCCGGCGGCCGGTCCCTCGCGCCGCGTGGCGAGCATCAGGTCCACCATCAGCGGCGCGCCGCGCAGGGGCCGCACGAGGATGCCGTCGCCGCCGCGCGACTGCGGCAGGGCGAACGACACCGCGCCGTTGGCGACCAGGCCGCGCGCGGTGCCCGCCTCGTTCACGTGGTGCGTGAACCGGGGCGTGAACCCGGCCGCCGCGCACACCGCGGAGACCTGGATGCGGTTGCCGACCAGCTCGTCCGGCCGGCACACCCAGTCGCGGTCGGCGAGCTGCGCCAGGTCCACCTCGTCCTGCTCGCCCAGCGGGTCCCACTCCGGCAGCGCCACGAACTGCGGCTCGCTGACCAGCCGCCGCACCTCCAGGCCGCGCAGCTCCCGGCGTTCCATCCCCTCGAACCGGTCGAGCACGCCGAGGTGCACCTGACCGGACACCAGCATCTCCAGCAGGTCCGAGGCGCCCGGCGTGATCTCGGTGCGCACCTCCGAGCAGGGGACCGCGCGGCGCAGCTCCTCCACGAAGTGCCCGAAGAACAGCGTGGGCACGCCGCCGACGAGCAGGGGGCCGCCGGGCGCGCCGCCGCGGGCGCTCTCGCGGGCCAGCGACACCAGCTGGTCGACCTCGTCCAGCACCAGCCGCGCCGTGCCGACGACCTGCCTGCCGAGGTCCGTCGGCGACGACCCGCCGGGCGTGCGGTCGAACAGCCGTCCGCCGACGATCCGCTCCACCGTCCGCAGCTGGGCGCTCATCGCGGGCTGCGTGAGGCCCAGGCGGGTCGCCGCCTTCGTGAGGCTGCCCTCGTCGGCGATCGCGCAGACCGCCCTGAGGTGGCGCAGTTCGAGCTCGGGCATAACGCCCTTCTATCCCCCTTTCGCATGACCCGCCAGCCCCCGTGCCGGTCATAGTGGGCGGAGGGCCCGTGCGACGGCCCGTGACGGAGGAGAACAGATGAAGCTCGCCTGCCAGATCTACTGAGGGCCGCTCCGCCCCGCCGAGGGCCGCGCCACCGGGGTCGGGCGGCCCCCGAACCGTTCGGCGGGGCCCGCCCGACCTCGGTAGCGTCGGGGGCATGTCAGTAGTGGACAGCCCCGTCGACTGGGTCAACGAGCACATCCGGCGGTACGTCGAGACGAACGGCGCCGAGGGCCACGAGTGGCGCCCCGGCGTCTTCACCCTCCTCCTCACCACGACCGGCCGGAAGTCCGGCGTGCCGCGCCGCACCGCGCTGATCTACCAGCCGCACGGCGACGCGTACGTGGTGGTCGCCTCCTCCGGCGGCGCGCCCGACCACCCGGCCTGGTTCAAGAACATCGCCGAGGACGACGCGGTCGAGGTCCAGGTCGCGGCGGACGTGTTCCGCGCGCGGGCCCGGGTGGCGACCCCGGAGGAGCGGCCCGGGTTGTGGGCGCTCATGACCGAGGTGTGGCCGGCCTACGACGAGTACGCGACCAAGACCGACCGCGAGATCCCCCTCGTGGTGCTGGAACGGGTGTAGCCCCCCTCGGCCGCCCTCAGATCCGGACGGCCGCGCCGGTCACGGTGATCCGCGGGTCGTCCGGCGAGACGTGGACGGTGAGCGTGCTCGGCCGGCCCATGTCCACGCCCTGGTGCACGGTCAGCACCCGCGGCGCGGTCACCAGGCCGAGCGCGCGCAGGTAGCCGCCGAACGCCGCGGCCGCCGCCCCCGTGGCGGGGTCCTCGACGACGCCGCCCACCGGGAACGGGTCGCGCGCGTCGAAGGTGTCGTCGTCGCGCTGGTGCACCAGGTGCGCGGTGACCGCGTCGTTCGCGCGGAGCAGGTCGCCCAGCGCGTCGAAGTCGTAGTCGAGCGCGGCCAGCCGGGCCCGGTCGCGCACCGCGAGCACGAGGTGCCGCGCGCCGCCGGACGCCCAGTGCGCCGGGTAGCGCGGGTCGAGGTCGGCGGCGTCCCAGCCCAGGGCCGCGAGCGCGGCGGCGACGTCCGCGCCGGGCGCGGGCGCGGAGGACGTGGGGACGCTGGTCAGGCTCGCCGTGCGGCCGTCGGTGGTGATCTCCACCAGCCCGGCCGGCGTGTGGAACCGCAGCGTGCCCGTGCGGCCGAGGGCGACGGCGGTGGCGACCGTCGCGTGCCCGCAGAACGGGATCTCCACCAGTGGGCTGAAGTAGCGGACGTCGTAGTCGCCGTCGGTGTCGCGGGGGACGGCGAAGGCGGTCTCGGAGTAGCCGACCTCGGCGGCGATCCGCAGCATGGCGGCGTCGTCGAGGCCGGTGGCGTCGAGCACCACACCGGCGGGGTTGCCGCCCTCGGGGTCGGTCGTGAAGGCGGTGTAGCGGAGGACCTCGGTCATGGGCCGAGCATCCATCACGTCCCCTCATCGAGTCCAACGATTCCCAGCGATGGTGTCCATCGCTATTCTCGATTCGGTGGACACCCGTCTCCTGCGCACCCTCCTGGTGCTCGCGCGCACGAGCAGCTTCACCGCCACGGCGGCCGAGCTGCACCTCGTGCAATCCACGGTGACCAGCCAGGTCAAGGCCCTGGAGCGGCACCTCGGCGCGCGGCTGTTCGACCGGCTGCCCACCGGCGCCCGGCTCACCGAGGCCGGTCGGCAGGCCGTCGAGCACGCGCGGGAGGTGCTGACCGCCGAGCAGCGGCTGCGGGACGCGGTGCGCGGCGGCACCGCCGTCGAGGGGGACGTGCGGATAGCGGCGCCGGAGTCCGTGTGCGCGTACCGCCTGCCGCAGCGGGTGGCCGACGTGGCGCTGCGGTACCCGGGCATCACCGTGCACCTGTCGCCCGCCGGCACCAGGCAGGCGATCGCCGGCGTGCGCAACGGCACGCTCGACCTCGCGCTGGTGCTGGAGGACGCGGTCGTCGCGCCGGGGCTGAGGGTGACGGCGGTGGGCGTGGAGCCGATCGAGCTGGTGTGCGCGCCCGGTGTCGTGCTCGACGAGCGGTACTTCCTGCTGGAGGAGGGCTGCTCGTACAGCGACCGGTTCGTGCGCGAGCTGTCGGCGACGTCGAGCATCACCCGGTTCGGCAGCATCGAGGCCGTGCGGTCGTGCGTGGTCGCGGGCCTGGGCTGGGCCGTGCTGCCGCGCGTGGCGGTGGCCGAGCAGCTCGACGCGGGCACCCTCCACCGCGCCCGGGACCTGCCCGACAGCACCCTCTTCCTGGTCACCGACCCGCGCCGGACCCCGACCGCCGCAGTCCAGGCCGTGGCCGCCGCCGCCACCGCCTGACCCGACCGCAGAACTCACGGGTCCCGGACGTACGACTCTCGGGGCCCGGGTGTTGGACTCTCGCGAGAGTCCAACACCCGGGTCGGGTGAGTTCTGCGTTCGGGTCAGGGGAGGGTGGTCAGCATGGCCTCGCAGGTCCTGACGACCACGGCGGCGGCCTGGCGCTGGGCGTGGTCCAGGGTCGGGTCGGCGGTGTGGTCGCGCCAGCGGTTGAGGGTGTCGAGGACGACGTGGCGCAGTTCGGCGGCGGTGGGCTCGTACTCCATGCCCAGGCGGGTCGGCAGGTCGGTGCCGAGGCCGCCGACCAGGCGGGACGCCTCGGCCTCCAGGGACTCGGGCAGGCGGGTGCGGCCACCCTGGAGGGCGGCCAGCAGGCGCAGCTCGCGGAAGTCGTGGGCCGAGGCGAGGACGCGTTCCGCGGCGGCGGCCAGGGCGGCCGAGCCGGGCCGGGGCTCGGCCCGCAGCACGACGTCCAGGCCGAGCAGCGCGGACCGCGCCTTGAGCACGTCGCGCCGCTCGGTGAAGTACACGCCGATCGAGTCGCGCAGCTCGCCCAGGCCGCTGCGCTGCACGAGCTGACCGGTCAACTTGACCTGCGTGTCGAACCCCTGGCGGATCAACGTGGTGGTCAGCCGCACGCCGAACACGCCGAACCGGTCGACCAGGCCGCGCCGCACGGCCGGGTCCAGCCGCACGGGGAAGTCGTCGCCCACGAACCGGTCCGCGGACAGCAGGTGGTCCTCCAGCTCGGTGCGGGCCAGCGACGCCAGCGCCGACAGCGCGGCGAACTCCTCGGGGCGGGTGGTGCGCCCGGCGACCGCGAGCAGCCCGGCGACCGCGACCACGTTCTGGCACAGCGGTTTCACGGCCGCCTCGCGCCGGTAGCGGCGGGCGATCTGCTTGGCCGAGGACAGCGCGTCGATCCGGCCGCCGCCGATCTCGTCGGCGCGGGCCAGCACCAGCACGGTGTTCACCGGCGCGGCCCGCGCCACCGGGTGGTCGTGCGCGGTGCGCAGGAACCGCACGTCGTCGGTGTGCAGGTGCCGGGTCAGGTACAGCACGGCGTCGGCCTCGCCGTACACCTGCTCGACGGGCGCGCCGCCGGGCGTGTCGATCAGGGTGACGTCCCGCAGCGACCGCGACGGCCACTCGACCACGACCCGCTCGGCGTCCGGCGCGTCGACGAACGCCCGCCCGTCGCGCCGCACGACGGGCACCTCGTGCTGCCCGGCCCACGCCCGCGGCTGCTGCCCGTCGTGGTACCAGGTGGTCGCCCCGGTGGACGCGAACTCCTCGCCGATCAGCGCCCCGACCACGGTCGACTTGCCGGACCGCGGTGCGCCCGCCACCGCCACCCGCACCGGCTCGGTGAACCGCTGCCGGTGCCCGCGCAGCCACGCCACCGCGCGCGGGCTGTCCCGGTACAGGGCCAGCGCGTCCTCCAGCAGCGCCCACACCTCGTCGGCGAGCGAGACGGCACCGGTCACGCGCTGATCCCCAGCGGCGGGGCCTGGCCGCCCGCCAGCGCCTGCACGCGCTGGTAGAGCGTCACCAGGGCGTCCAGCTCGCGCTTGGCCTCGCGGTTGCGGCGCTCGCGCTCCGACGTGTCGTCCTGCACGGCGCGGCGCGCGCTGCGGGCCGACTCCAGCAGCGTCTCCTGCATCTCCTCGGCCAGCCGGGAGAAGTGGTTGCGCAGGTTGCGCTGCACGAGCCGGGTCGCGTCGCGGCAGTCCTTGCCGAACTTGATGAAGAAGTCGTCGACGTGCCGGGCGGCGGCGGCCTTGGCGGCGGCCTGGCGGCGGCGCAGCCGCTGGTCGCCCTCGTCCAGGATCGACTTCCCGCCGAACAGCGCGCCCGCGCCCAGCGAGATCGCGTTGATCAGCGGCATCCCGGCGAGGCTGGTGGCGAGGCCGAACATCAGCACGCCGCCGTAGGACCCCTTCAGGCCGGTGAACGCCTTCTGCGCCAGGCTGAACTCCTCGATCAGCGGCTTGTCCATCGGCGACACGCGGTCGAGCACGTCGTCCGGGAACAGCGACCCGGGCAGCAGGTCGTCGCGCGGCACGGGGAAGCTCTTGGCGACCTTCCCGGCCACCCACTCGGAGCGCTCCAGCAGCCAGGCGAAGTTCGCGGTGGCGGCCTCGGTGAGGTTGTCCTCCAGCCACTCCTCGAACTTCTCCCAGCCGAGCGACGGGTCGGCGGTCTCGAACGTCCGCTCGACCTCGCGCAGGATGCGCCGGGTCCGGTCGCGCAGGTCGTGCTCGACGTCCGAGAGCAGGTCGGCCATCTCGTCGGCCAGCACGGTCTGCCAGCGCGCGGACCGGCGGCGCAGCTCGTCGATGCGGCGCTGAGCCTCGTTCAGCGCGGCCAGGGTGTCCTCGGCGCGGCGCGAGCCCTGCGCGGACAGCTCCTCGCGGACCGGGGTGACGAGCTGCTTGATCGCGGACGCGGCGGTGACCGCGACGGACCGGCGGGCCAGCACGTCGGCGGCGGCCACGATGTCCTGCTGCACGCACGCCAGCAGCTCGGGGAACCCGGACTCGGCGTTGAGCGCCTTGTCGCCGGTCTTGGCGGCGCGCAGCCGCAGCGCGGCGGACACCGGGACGAGCTTCACGGCCACGCCCGCGCGGGCCAGGTGCGCCCGGTTGCGCTCCGCGACCCGTCGCCAGTGCGGCGTGATGTCGATCTTGGTCAGCACCACGGTGACGTTCGGGCACGACGTCATGACCTGCCTGAGCAGCTCCACCTCGGAGCTGGTCAGCTCGGCCGTCGCGTCGGACACCATGAGCACCGCGTCGGCCTGGAGCAGGGCGGCGAACGTGCTGGCGGTGTGCGCGGGCCGCAGGTCGCCGACGCCCGGCGTGTCGATCAGCACGAGGCCGGAGCCGAGCAGGGCGCGCGGGATGCCGACCTCGGCGCGCACCACGTCGCCGCCGAGGCCCCGGGCGGCGCTGCCCAGCTCGTCCAGCGGCACGGGGATGCGCTCGGTGGGGGTGTTCGCGATGGTCGCGCCCCGCACGAGCGCCGCGGACGGCGTCTCCGCGTGCTGCACGAACGTGGGCACGGCGGTCGTGTCGTCGTCGCCGACCGCGCACACCGGGGCGTTCACCATCGCGTTGACCAGCTGGCTCTTGCCCTGCTTGGGCTCGCCCAGGACGAGCACCCGGAGCTTCGGGTCCAGCTGGCGGGCGCGCTTCTCGCGCAACCGTTCGGCCAGGTCGGGCCGGTTGTGCGCGGCGCAAGCCCGGATCGTGTCGTCGAGCACGTCGAGCCAGGGCGCGGACATCACCCGGAAGAGTGTGCCGCCACTCGGGGGCGGAGCGAAAGCGAGGGCCGGCCCCGTCCCTCGGACGGAGCCGGCCCCCGGGTCCCGGATCGGCGTCAGAACAGCAGGTCGTCCACGCCGAGCGAGTCCACGACCGGCAGGTCGAGCCCGCCGACCGCGCCGTGGACCGTGCCGGTGACGTTGCTCACCACGTCCTCGACACCGGTCGTGTGCGCGACGGCACCCACCGTGTCGTGGACGGCGGTCAGCGGGGCGTCGCCGTCGAAGGAGTGGTGCTGCCCCAGGCCCTGGAAGGAGGCGTCCAGGTCGAGGGTGTCGTGCAGGCCGCTCGTGGGCAGCGAGCTGGTGAGGCCACCGGTCACGTCGCCGACCACGCCGTGCAGCGTGTCGAGCGAGCCGAACGCGGTGCTGGTCAGGCTGTCCGCGCCGGGCAGCGAGCCGGTGACCCCACCCGCGGTGGCGACGGCGCCGTCGAGGCCGCCGGTCGCCGTGGAGGTCAGGTCGGCGACCTGACCGTGAGCGGTGTGCAGCGTGCCGTCCAGGGTGCCGGTCACGTCGTTCACCGCGGAGAAGTCGCCCTGCACCGTCAGCTCGGCCGAGCCCGAGGCGTCGAGCAGGTCCCAGCTGGACACGCCGCCGAAGACGGTGAGGCCGTCGGCGTCCGCGCTGAGGGTGCCCGCCACGGCGGCCTTGACGTCACCGGCGCCGGTCGCGCCCGACAGCGCGATCTGGTCGGTGACGGCCTTGAGCCGGAAGATGGCGCCCGCGTGCCCGGCGTCGGCCAGGTCCAGCGGCAGGTCCTCCAGCAGCGGGCCGTCGAGAGCGGGCAGGCTCCCGGTCGGCACGTAGTCGAGGACCAGCGGGATGACTTCCTGCACGTCCAGGGCACTGATGTCGCCCAGGCCCGCCTTCGCCAGGGTGCCCGCCGCGTCGGCCTGGAAGTCGGCCAGCGCGGTCGGGTCGCTCAGCAGGTCGAGGACGAAGTCGTGCAGCGTGGTGGGGCTGGTGCCCATGTCTCTGTGCTCCAGGTCGGGGTGACGGGCGTCGGGGTGCGAGCGCCGGGTGCGGGCGTCGGGGTGGCGACCGCGGGGAGCGCGGGCCGGCAGGGGGAGCCCGGCGCCGGGGACGACGCTACGACCGGGGGGATCACCGGCCATCGGGGATTACTCCCAGTAGATACCGCATCCACGATGGGGTGATAGTCGTTCACTCCCTAGGGGATTAGGGGATGCGGTTGTGACCTCCTCGTGATCCCTGTAGGTGTTGCTCTTATCCCGATCGGGTGAGCAGAGGAGGCTCCGAGTTGCCGTACGTCCTCGGGGTCGACGTGGGCACGACGCGCACCGCGGCGGCCGTGTGCAGGTTGACCGGAGCCGGGCGGGCCGAACCCGAGCCGGTGGGCCTGGGCGGTCCGGGCGGCGGCGTGGCCTCGGTCCTCCAGCTCACCCCGCGGGGCGCGTTCGCCGTCGGCGAGCCGGGCGACCCGCGCTGCACCGCCACCGGGTTCGCCCGCCGGGTCGGCGACACCGTGCCCGTGGTCCTCGGCGGTGAGCCGTGCACGCCCGAGGAGCTGACCGCGCTGCTGGTCCGCTGGGTGGTCGACCAGGTCGCGGCCCGCGAGGGCGAACCGCCCGAGCACGTCGTGCTCGCCCACCCCGTCGGGTGGGGCCCGCACGCCAGGGGGCTCGCGCACCGGGCCCTGCGGGCGCTCGGCGTGGACGCCTCCCTGGTCCCCGAACCGGTCGCCGCCGCGCACAACCACGCGTTCGCCGGGCCGCGCGCCGGCGGGCCGGACGCGTTCCCGCACGGCCCGACCCCGCTGGGCGTGTTCAGCCTGGGCAGCCACGGTTCCGCCGCCGCCGTCGTGGGCCGGGACTTCGAGCTGGTGGCCGCGCTCGACGGCGTCGAGCAGCCCGCCGGCGCCGATTTCGACGACGCCGTGTTCGCGCACGTCCGGGCCTCCCTCGGGCGCGAGCTGGACGAGCTGGACGCCGACGACCCGCGCACCCGCGGCCTGTTCGCCCGGCTGCGGCGCGACTGCGAGGCGGCCAAGCGGCTGCTGTCCGGCACGGTGGAGACGTCGATCCCCGTGCACCTGCCGTCCGGGCGGGTCGACGTGCCGCTGACCCGGGCCCGGTTCGAGGAGCTGGTCCGGCCCGCGGTGGAGCAGGCCGCGGCGGCGTACGCGCGGCTCGTGGCGGGCGCCGGCGGCGTCGGGACGACCGTGCTGGTCGGCGGCAGCGCCCGCATCCCGCTGGTCGCGGCGGCCGTGCCGGGCCGGGTCGTGCTGGAGGCCGCCCCGGAGACCTCGGTGGTCAAGGGCGCGGCGCTGGCGGCCCGGCGGCTCGTCGTCGGCCCCGAGGTGGAGCCCGAACCCCTCGAGACGTCGGTGATGGTGCGGGACGACGACCCGCTGCTGCGCTTCCCCGTGGGCGGCCCGGACGCGGCGGACGCGGACGTCGCCGCGCCGCCACCGCCCCGCCCACCCGTCGACATCACGCCGCTGGACCTGCCGGAACGCCGCACGGTGAAGCGCGTCGTGCGCGCCCTCGCGGCCACCGGCGGCCGGCGTCGTGCCCGTGACCACGAGGACGGTCGTTGAGCCAGATCATGATCGCGCACCCGGTGTTGTCCGAGCAGGTCTCGGGGGTGCTGGACGCCGTCGCGGCCGGCGCGGCCCCCTGCCTGGGGATCGTCGCGCCCGGCGGGTACGGCAAGACGACCGTGCTGCGGGAGGTGGTGCGGGCGTGCGAGGACGCCGGCCTGGCGGTCACCGCCGCGGACGACGCCCACCTGCTGCCCGACGCCGAGCTGCTCGCCCTGCGCGCCCGCGTGGAGCGCGGTGACGACGCGGTGGTCGTGGCCTACCGGCCGTGGCCCCGGTCGCGGGCGCTGTCCGCGCTGGCCGAGTCGCTCGGCCGGGTCCGGCCCGCGCTGGCGCTGGAACCGCTCACCCGCGACCAGGTGCGGGGCGTGCTGCCCGCGCCGGCCCGCGGGTTCGCCGACTTCGTGCACCGGCAGACCGGGGGCGTGCCGCGGTTCGTGCGGCGCTTCGCCGGGATCACCGCGCCCGAGGTCACGCCGGAGGTCGTGGCGTCCTTCCGGGCCGACCTGGACTGGCTCGACGCCGACGTGCAGAAGTTCCTGCTGGCCGCCGAGGCGGGCGCGGCGCTGCGGCTCGACCTGCTCGGCGGGCTGCTCGGCGGCGACGTGGACGCGGTCGGCGACGTGATCGAGGCGGGCCGCGCCACCGGGCTGCTCGCGCCCGACGGCACGCTGCTGCCGGTCGCCCGGCTGGCCGTGGCCGCGCTGAGCCGCACCGACCGGCGCATCGCCGTGCGGCAGCGGCTCGCGGAGCTCCAGCTGCGCTCCGGCGGGCCGGTGCTGGAGCTGGTGCGGCCCCTGCTCGGGGTGGCCGGGCCGGAGATGGGCGCGGCGTTCCAGGCGGCGGCGGCCGAGGCGCTGCCGACCGACCCCGCGCTGGCCGCCCGGCTGCTCGCCGCCGTCGGCTCGCCGTCCGCGGAGGTGGCCGTGCGGCGCGCGGTGGCCTCCGCGATGGCGGGCGACCTCGACGCCGCGCTGCGGCTCGCCGACCAGGTCATCTCGTCCGACCCGGCGCACCGGGGCCCGGCGGCCGAGGTCGCGGCCATCGCCCTGGCCCACCGCGGCCAGCTGGCCCGCGCCACGGAGCTGCACCGCTGGTCGCCCAGCTCGACGTCCACCGCGTTCGCGGTGATCGGCGAGGTCGGCACGGGCCGGCTGCCGGCCGAACCCCTGCCGGTCGCGCCGCCCACGATGCTCGACGGCGGCGCGTCGCTGATGGCGCAGGGCGTCGTGGAGTCCGTCACCGGGGCCACCACCACCGCGCTGTCCACGCTGGTCCGCGCGGCCGGGCTGCTGGAACCGGCGGGGCGCGCCGTGCTGCTGCCGGACTCGCCCGCCGCGCTGGCCGCGCTCGTCGCGCTGCACGGCGGCGAGCTGCCGGTCGCCGAGTCCGTGCTGGACCGGGCGGTGGCCACCTCGCTCGGCGGCGCGCTGATGGGCGTGCGGCACCGGCTGCTGCGGGCGTGGGTGGCGATGCTGCGCGGCAACCTGACCCAGGCCAGGGAGACCCTGGTGGCGCTGCGCAAGGCCGGTCGCCCGCTGGAGCCGCGCGACTGGGTCTTCGCGGTGGCGCTGGAGGTCGGCATCGCCCGGCGCAACAGCGACCTCGCCACGCTGCGGCGCACGTGGGAGCAGGCGTGCGAGGCCGTGCTGCGGCACCCGGTGGACCTGTTCACGTTCCTGCCGCTCGGCGAGTTCGCGGCGGCGGCGGCCCGGATGCGCGACCAGCACCGGCTGGCGCCGCACCTGGCCGAGGCCCGGCGGCTGCTGCACGCGCTCGGCGACCCGCCGCTGTGGGGCGTGCCGCTGCACTGGAGCGCGCTGCACGCCGCCGTCACCGCCGAGGAGACGCCCGCCGCCGAGGAGCACGCCGCGTCGCTGGCCGCGGTCAAGGACCGCAGCCGCTACGCCGGGGTGGTGTCGTCGGCGGCGGACAGCTGGCTCGACGTCCTCGCGGGCCGGGTCGACGCCGACCGGGTCGAGGACGCGGCGCGCGGCCTGCACGCGGTCGGCCACTGGTGGGACGCGGCCCGGCTGGCCGGGCAGGCGGCGATCCGCACGTCCGACCGGGCGGCGATGGTGCGGCTGCTGGACTGCGCCCGCCTGCTCCAGGGCCGCCCGGCCGGCGGCACGACCCGCGCCAAGGCCCCCGAGCCGGTGGTCGAGCACGACGGCGGCAAGCTGAGCGACCGCGAGCGCGAGGTGGCCGAGCTGGTCGTGCGGGGCATGACCTACAAGCAGGTCGGCGACCGGCTGTTCATCTCGGCGAAGACCGTCGAGCACCACGTGGCCCGCATCCGGCAGCGCCTGGGCTGCGGGAGCCGGGCGGAGCTGCTGGACCAGCTCCGCCAGATCGTCGGCTGACCCCGCGGGTCCCGCCCCGGTCGTGCCCGGGTCGGTCGTGCCCCGGTCAGTCGTGCCCCGGTCAGTCGTGCCCGGGTCGGTCGTGCGGCGTGCGGGCGCGGTCGTCCGGGGCGGTCCGGGCCGAGTGCAGCAGGACCAGGCCGAGGCCGGCGACCACGAAGTTCTGGAACGCCGGGGCCAGGCCGTTCCAGTCCTTCGACTGCCACATCACGAACCACTCGCCGCCGATCGCGATGAAGCCCGCGCCGAACAGCAGCGCCTGCATCACCCAGCCCGTCGACGACAGCTGCCGGGCCACCGCGTCCCGCCGGCGCAGCCACATCACCAGCGCGGCCACCATCACCAGGGCGACCACCACCTCCCACGCGATGATCAGCACGTAGGCGATGGTGACGAGGGTCGGGCTGGTGATGGCGCGCCACGACGTCCTGGGCGAGCCGAACGTGGTGTCCATGGCGAACACGTGCTGCACGAACGCGTGGTTGGTCTCGTAGTCGGTGATGTTCCCGAACGCGACGAGGACCATGTAGAGCGCGGTGACGCCGGTCAAGGCCGCGATCGCCGCCCGGGGGCTCCCCACCCTGGAAAGAAGACGCATGTCCGGCAACCTAGTCACAACCCGGGGGAAGTCCACGAAAACCGGTGCCCGCCGGCGGGCTTCCGTGCGGTCCGGCCCCGCGCGGGTTCGGGGTCCCCGCCGGCAGCGGGCCGACCGGGGCGGTCAGGTGCGGGGCAGTCGGGGGGCCGGGCGTCGGGGGGCCGGCCGTCAGGGGCAGGGCGGCTCGTAGTCCAGCTGCGGCAGGTGCTCGCGCCACTCGTCCTCCGGCAGCACCCCCTGCGTCGTCGCGCAGATCCGGTCCTCCGCGTGCCCCGGGTCCAGGTCCCAGACCCGGATCGTGCTGTCCGTGCTGCTGGAGCCCAGCCGCGTGCCGTCCGGGAAGAACTCCAGGTCGCGCAGCGCGCCGTCGTGCCCGGTCACCGTCTCGCCCAGCGGCGCGGGCCGCAGCGGGGTGCGCACGTCCCACAGCCGGATCGTGCGGTCGCCGCCGCCGGAGGCGAGGGTCCGCCCGTCCGGGCTGAACTCGACCGCCACCACGCTCTCCACGTGCCCGGTGATCGGCGACCCGATCTGCCGCACCCGGTTCGGCGCGCTCAGGTCCCACAGCCGGATCGAGCTGTCGTCCCCGGCGGTCACCAGCGTCCGGCCGTCCGGGCTGATGTCGCCCGCGCGCACCGCGCCCGAGTGCCCGGTCAGCGGCTGCCCCAGCGGCTGCGCGCCGGCCGGGTCGGCGGTGCTCCACAGCCGCACGGTCTGGTCCGCGCCCGCCGTGACCAGCGTCCGGTCGTCCGGCGTGAACCCGGCGTAGTAGACGTACCCCTCGTGCCCGACGAGGGGTTGCCCGAGCCGCACCGGGTGCTCCCGGTCGGCGATGTCCCACAGCTGCACGGTCTCGTCGTCGTGCCCGGTGAGCAGCACCCGGCCGCTGTGGCTGAACGCCACCGGCGAGCTGTACCGGGTGCCCGGCTCGATCGACCCGCCCAGCGGTCGCGGCGCCGCCGGGTCGGCGAGGTCCCACAGCCGCACGACCTTGTCGCTCACGGTGGCGAGCGTGCGGCCGTCGTCGCTGAGCGCCGTCGCCCACACCGGCGCGCCGTGGTCCGCGCTCCAGACCGGGACCGGCCCGCCCGCCGCGGTCGTGTCCCACACCCGCACCAGCCGGTCCTCGCCCGCCGACACCAGGTGCCGCCCGCCGGGCAGGACGAGGGGCCCGGTGGTGCGCGCCGCGTGGCCCACGAGCACGTCCCGCGGCAGGGACCACAACCGCACCGCGGCGTCGTTGCCGCCGGTGGCCAGGGTGAGCCCGTCCGGGCTGAACGACACCGCGTACACGGGGCCGCTGCGGCTGCTCAGGGGCCGGCCGAGCTGGAGCGGGTGCGTCGGGTCGGTGACGTTCCACAGCCGGGTCGTGCCGTCGTGGCTGGCCGAGGCCAGCACCCGCCCGTCCGGGCTGAACGCCACCGACCACACGCCGCTGGTGTGCTCGGTCATCGGCCTGCCCAGCGAGCGCGGCACCGCCGGTTCGGCCACGTCGTACAGCCGCACGGACCAGTCCTCGCTGCCCGCCGCCAGCACCCGCCCGTCCGGGCTGAACGCGAGCGAGCGCACGATCCCGTCGAACCCGGTGATCGTCCCGCCGAGCTGCCTCGGTCGCGCCGGGTCGCGCACGTCGAAGATCACCGCGGTCCGGTCGTCGCCGCCGGTGGCCAGCAGCGAGCCGTCCGGGCTGAACGCCACCGAGCGCACCTGCCCGGTGTGCCCGCCCAGGGGGTCGCCGAGCCGCGCCGGCCGCGCCGGGTCGGTCACGTCCCACAGCCGGGCCGTGTGGTCGGCGTTCGCCGTGACCAGCGTCCGCGAGTCCGGCGTGAACGCGAGCAGGTAGACCGTGCCGTTCCCGCCCGCCAGCGGCTGCCCCAGCGAGCGCGGGTTCGCCGGGTCGGTCACGTCCCACAGCCGCACGGTCGCGTCGTCGCCCGCGGTGGCCAGCGTGCGGCCGTCGGGGGAGAACACCGCCGAGGTCACCCAGCTGCGGTGGCCGACCAGGGGCGAGCCGAGGGGTTTCGGGTGGTCCGGGTCCCGCAGGTCCCACAGCCGCACGGTGTCGTCGTAGCTGGCCGACGCCAGCGTCCTGCCGTCCGGGGAGAACGAGGTCAGGTAGACCGCGCCGGTGTGGCCCTCCAGCGGGGCGGACAGCGGCGAGCCCTGCGTGGACAGCAGCCGCGTGCGCACGTCCGGGTCGTCCGGGCGCATCCGGTGCGCCACCAGGTCGAGCTGCGCGGACAGCGACGGGTCGCTCTCCCGCAGCCGGTCGGCCTCGGCGACGACCTGCCGGAACACCGCGTCGTCGCGCTGCCGCACGGCCAGCACGGCGGCGGTGCCCGCGATGACCGCGAGCACGACGACGCACGCCACCGCCGCCCGCCTGGCCCACGCGGCGCGCCTGCGGTGCTGCGTCGAGACGGCCAGGAAGTCCTGCGCGGTGCCGGTCAGGCCCTCCGGCCCGGCCGCGTCCGCCCAGTGCCGCGCCGTCTCCAGCCGCGCGCCCCGGTACAGCAGCGACGAGTCGCGGTCCTGGGCCGCCCACGTCGCCGCGTCCTCCTCCAGCCGCTGGCGCAGCAGCTGGCCCTCGCGGTCCTGGTCGATCCAGCTGCGCAGCCGGGGCCACGCCTGGAGCAGCGCCTCGTGCGTGATCTCCACCGAGCCGGCGTCCAGCGTCACGAGCCGGGCGCGGGCCAGCACCTCCAGCGCCTCCTCGCCGGCCGCCCGGTCCGCGGCCTGGTCGACCAGCTCGTGCCGGGTGGAGCGGCGGCGCGTGTCCTGGGTGTCCTCGCCGACGCGGACCAGCCGCAGCAGCAGCGGGCGCGCCGCCAGCTGCGCGCCCGGCGCGAGGTCCGCCCACGCCCGTTCCGCGGTGGCCGCCACCGCGCCCTGGATGCCGCCCGCCGCCCGGTAGCCCGCGATGGTGAGCTTCCCCGACTGCCGCCGCTGCCACGTCGCCAGCAGCGCGTGCGACAGCAGCGGCAGCGCGCCCGCGTCGTAGGCGCCCTGGCCGCCGCGGGTCTGCGCCCGCCCGCTGCGCACGCCCAGGTCGCGCAGCATCAGCTCGACCAGGCCGGGTTCCAGCTGGAGCCCGGCGGCCTTCGCCGGCCGGGACACGGCCTCGCGCAGCTCCGCCGACGTCATCGGGCCGAGCACCATCTGCCGGTCCTGGAGGGCGTCGGCCAGCTCCGGGAACGCCAGGCACCGGCCGTAGAAGTCGGCCCGCACGCCCACCAGCACCAGCGCGGGGGGCGTGCCGCCGGGGGTCGCGGGCGTGCACGCCACGGTGAGCGCCTGCACCAGCACCTGCACCCGGAGCTCGTCCCGGGACAGCGTGAACGCCTCCTCGAACTGGTCGACCACCACCACGACCCGGTCGGCGCCGTGCCGCGCCGCGTACGCCGCGAAGGCCGCCCGGATCTGCGCGGCGAACCGCAGCACGCCCATCAGCGCCTGCCCGAGGTAGGTGTCCACCCCGCCCTGGCCGAACGCGGGCACCTCGGCGTCCATGCCCTCCAGGCCGATCGCCACGTCCAGCACGCCGGTCAGCTCCGGCACCGCGCGGACCAGCTCCTCCACCGGGTCCGCGCCGGGCGTGACGACGACCGTCGGCCATTTCTCGGAATTCGGCACCGCGAGCGCGCCGTCGCGGATGGCCGGTATCACGCCGGCGCGCACCACGGACGATTTCCCGGCGCCCGAAGCGCCGACCAGCATCACTATTCCGCCGGTTTCCGCGGCGCTCCCCAATCGGGACACGAGAGCGGCCGTGCTGCGTTCCCGGCCGAAGAACCAGTTCGAGTCCTCCGCCTGGAAAGCGGCCAGTCCCCGATAGGGGCAGACGCCGATTTCCCCGGAACTGGGCGGCTCCTCGTCCGCGCCCGTCGACACCGGGCTCGCCAGCGCCTCCTCCCACAGCGCGCGCCACGCGTCCAGGTCGTACAACCCGGCCACGGGGGGCTGCGGGCGGGCCTTGCGGGCCTCGCCGATGAGGACTTCCAGGACTACCGAGAGTGCCGAGAACCGGGCCGGGACGTTGCGCCCGCGCCGCCAGTCGCTGACCCGCTGGGCGGTCGCCCGGACCGGTCTGCCGCGCTCGTCGGTGCGCCGGGCGCGGGTCGCGGACTCGGTCACCCGCTTCAGCGGGGGGTCGCCCGCCTCGGCGTAGAGCAGCGCGAACCGCTCGGCGAAGACGGTGCGGGGACCCGACCCCTGACCGGAACCAGCCATCCGCGGCGTGCCTCCTCGGGTCCGGTCTTCCGGACCGGAAAACCAGGTGTGAGCGCGTGAACAGGTCGTTCGTGGACCGGTGGTGCTCCAGGAAGTCCACCCTAACGACTTGTGCTGACAAGCTGTCGAAGACGTTCCGGTGGCGTCGTCGAGTTGTGCGGAGGGACCGGTCCAAGTGGTTTCGCAGACAACCAACGGAAGTGGCGGCAGATTCCCCGCTGAGGGGTCCTGGGGGTCTTCTCAGCGGACGGCGCCGAACGCGCCGGGTCGGTGGAACGGTTCAGCGACCTGTCGTGCCGACCTCGACCGCGGCTGACCCGATCGGCGTCGCGCCGGTCACGGCCCGTGAGGACCGGGATGTCACCGGTGGAGCACGGGTCCGCCCGATCCCGCGGACCGTCCTCGACGGCCACCGGCGGGATCGGGCCGGGGCGGGGCCGGCGCCGCTCGCCGGGACCACCGCCCCGACCTCGGTCTAGTCCCGTGTGAGGGGGAGTCCGGCGCGGGGGTGTTCCGGCGCCGGGACGGTTCTCGGGCGTGTCTGTTCCTACCGGCGCGTTCCCGCCGGCGAGTTCGCGCCACACCGGTCGGAAAACGGGCCGCCGTTCGAGCGCGACGGCCCGACGAGCGGGATTCCGGGTGTGCGCGGAATGCCGCGCCGTTCTCACCCGGCGACCACCTCCGGTTCCGGCTTCGGTTCCGGCTTCGCCCGCGGACCGCGACCGCGCCCGCGTGCCCGGTCCCGTTCCAACCACCACTCGACGGCCAGCAGCGGCACGAGCATCCCCAGCCACCCGGACAGCCCGGAGATCGCCTGGGCCAGCGCCACCTCGCTGCCGCCGAACGCCGTGTCCAGCTCGGCGGGCAGCGTGAGCGAGAACAGGACCGCCCAGAACCGGTTCGAGATGATCGCGACGGTGAGCGCGAAGCTGCGCAGCGCCCACCGCCGGTGGTCGGCGACCCGCCGCTGCCGCGCCATCCGCACGGCCGCCACCGTGAACGCGAGCCACAGCACCGCCTGGAGCACGTTGCCCACCCGGTTGACCGGGCCGAACGGCGTCACCGCGCCGATGGCCAGCGCCAGCACCCCGGCGGGCAGCACGCCCGCGAAGACGTAGGTGCGGCCGAGCCGCCGGTGCCACGCCGGGTACCGCCGCCGGAACGCGGGCCACACCTGGAACACGCAGGTCAGGATGGCCACCGAGCCGAAGACGACGTGCACGGCGAGCGCCGGGTAGTACCAGGCGTGCCGCTCCGGCACCGGGACCCGCGACAGCGCCGGGTCGAAGGTCAGGTAGGGCGGCAGCGAGAACGCCACGAACGCCACCACCAGGAACCCGAGCGGCCCGACCCAGGGCCGCCGGTACCACGTTGCTTTCCCCATGGGCCCACCGTGGCGGGTGCCGCTGACGGGCCGCGCACCGTTCGCGCACCGACCCCCGTCAGCGGCGCACCGGGGTCCACCGACAAACTTCTTTGTCTTGACAGCTCAAGTTGTCGGTGGGAGGGTTCCCCCATGCTCGACGTAGCGGTGATCGAGGACCCGGCCACGGCCGAGGTGACGCTGGACCCGGTGCGGGTGAGGCTGCTGGCCGAACTGGTCGAGCCGAACTCGGCGACCACGCTGGCGGCCAAGGTGGGGCTGCCCCGGCAGAAGGTCAACTACCACCTGCGCACGCTGGAGCAGCACGGGCTGGTGGAGCTCGCGGAGGAGCGCCGCCGGGGCAACATGACCGAGCGGGTCATGCGCGCCACGGCCGCGTCCTACGTGATCTCGCCGGTCGCGCTGGCCGCCGTGCAGCCCGACCCGGAGCGCGCGCCCGACCGGCTCTCGGCCCGCTGGCTGCTGGCCGTCGCGGCCCGCCTGGTCCGCGACGTCGGCAACCTGCTCACCGGGTCCGCCAAGGCCGGCAAGCGGGTCGCGACCTTCGCCCTCGACGGCGAGGTCCGCTTCGCCTCCGCGGCCGACCGCGCGGCGTTCGCCGAGGAGCTGGCGGTCGCCGTCACCGGCCTGGTCGCCAAGTACCACGACGAGGACGCCGGGGGCGGTCGCCCGCACCGCGTCGTCGTCGCCGTCCACCCCAGCATCCCGAAGGAGTGACCGTGGGTCACGCGTTCAAGGCCGTCGACGAGGCGGACCTCCCCGGCGTCACGCCCGAGCAGGTGTGGGAGGCCGTCGCGACCGGCCCCGGCATCGACTCGTGGTTCATGGGGACCAACGAGGTCGAGCCCGGCGTCGCGGTGAGGCAGGCGTTCGGCGGGTACCGGCCGACCCACCCGGTCACCGCGTGGGAGCCCGGCGAGCGCCTCGCCTACGGCGGCGAGGAGGAGCCCGACGGGCGGTTCGTCGCCTACGAGTTCCTGATCGAGGGGCGGGACCGGGGCAGCACCGTGCTGCGCGTGGTCACCAGCGGCTTCCTGCCCGGCGACGACTGGGCGGACGAGTTCGAGGCCATGTCGGCGGGCGGGGAGATGTTCCGGCGGACCCTCGTCGCCTACCTGCGGCACTTCGCCGGGCGCGCGGCCCGGCCGGTCACCGCGTTCGGGCCCGCCGTCGACGACTGGCCTGCCTTCCGCACGGCCCTGGGCCGGCGGCTCGGCCTGGACCGGGCGGCGCGGACCGGCGACGAGGTCGTGCTCGACGGCATGCCCGGCGTCGTGTACTTCGCGAACGGGCAGACCGTCGGCATCCGCACCGACGGCGCCCTCTACCGCTTCTTCCGGGGCATGCCCGCCTCGGTGACGGCGATGCACCACGTGTTCACCGACGACCACCGCGACGAGCGGACCTGGTCGGCCTGGCTGGGGGAGACGGCATGACCACGACCGCGGGCACGACCACGGGCACGGTCCACTCGGAGGACGGCACCGCCATCGCGTACAGCCGCACCGGCTCCGGCCCGGCGCTGGTCGTCGTGGACGGCGCGCTGTGCCACCGCGGGTTCGGGCCGTCGCGGGCGCTCGCCGAGGCGCTCGCCGGCCACTTCACCGTCTACACCTACGACCGGCGCGGCCGGGGCGGGAGCGGCGGCGGGGCGGAGCGCGACGTGCGGCGGGAGGTGGAGGACATCGCGGCCCTGGTCGAGGAGGCGGGCGGGTCGGCGCACCTGTTCGGCATGTCCTCCGGCGGCACGCTGGTCGCCGAGGCCGCGCACCGGGGCGTCGCGGCGCGGCGGATCGCGGTCTACGAGTCGCCGATGGTGGTCGACGGCTCGCGCGCGCCGATGGACCCCGACCTGCCGGCGAGGGTGGAGCGGGCGGTGGCCGAGGGGCGCCGGGGCGAGGCGGTCGCGCTGTTCATGCGCTACGTCGGCACGCCGCGCCTCGTGGTCGCGCTGTTCCCGCTGCTGCCGCCGTGGAGGAAGCTCAAGGCCGTCGCGCACACGCTGCCGAACGACTTTGCGCTCGTCGGCGAGTTCCAGCGCGGCACCCCGCCGGCCGCGGACCGCTGGGCGGGCGCCCGGGTGCCGGCGCTGGTGATCGCGGGCGGCAAGAGCCCGGAGTACCTGCGCACCGCGCAGCGGCACCTGGCCGACGCCCTGCCGCACGGCGAGCTGACCGTCCTGCCCGGACAGACGCACATGGTGAAAGCCGCCGCCACCGCGCCGGTCCTGGTGGAGTTCTTCACCCGCTGACAGCGCCCGCACCCCGTCGGTCCACAGCAGACTTGTCCACTGTGGACCGATCGTGCACGTCAACGGCCGCGCCCGTGCCCACCGCCCCGGAGGCGCGCGGGCGCGGCCGTCGTCGAGCTGCGGCCGTCGGGCTACGGCTTGCGCCCCACCCCGCCCGCGATGCAGTAGCTCACCGCGTCCAGCTCCTTGAGCCGCGGGCCGTCCGGCCACCAGTCGGCGCAGATGGCGATGCCGGGGTCGACCATCTCCAGGCCGCGGAACAGCCCGTGCAGCTCGCCCATGGTGGCGAACCGGCCGCTGCCCATCGGCGAGTGCAGGAAGGTCTCCTCCATCCGCCGCGCGATCGCCGAGTGCTCCTCGGTCTCCGGGTCCAGGAAGTGCGAGATGCCGACGAAGGAGCCGGACGGCAGGGCGTCGACGTACTCGGCCATGATCTCGGCCGTGGTCGGCGACGTGCCGTTGTAGTGGTGCAGCGTGCCCATCTGGAAGAACGCGATCGGCTCGGAGAAGTCGATGTGCTTGCGCACCACCGGGTCGTTCAGGATCTCCTGGGGCTTGAAGATGTCGGCCGCCGAGAAGTGCGTCTGGTCGTTCTCCTCCAGCAGTGCGCGCCCGTGGGCCAGCACCACCGGGTCGTTGTCGACGTAGACGACTCGTGCGTCCGGGTTGATGCGCTGGGCCACCTGGTGGGTGTTCTCGGCGGTGGGCAGGCCCGAGCCGCAGTCGAGGAACTGGGTGATGCCCGTCTGGCTCGCGACGAACCGGGTGGCGCGGATGAGGAAGCTGCGGTTGTCCACGGCCAGCGTGGCCGCTTCGGGCGCCACCTGCTGCACCTGGCGCAGCACTTGGCGATCGATCTCGTAGTTGTCCTTGCCATTGAGGAAGGCGTCGTAAACCCTGGCGATACTGGCCTTGGTGGTGTCGATGTAGACCGGGGCGGCGGCGTCCGAGGACGTACCCGACATTGTGTTGACCTCGCATTACGGGGGGAGAAGGGGCGATGTTGTGTGCACCGCGTCACAGTCCGCTCGGCGTAAGGGTATGGGCTCGACGAGTGAGCGGGCCTCGGGTACGCGTGACGGCGAGATCGGGGGTGTACGTTCAGTGACGATGCGAGTTCGCCCACCTCGCGCGCAACCGCTGTTCGGGTGGACGGGGCACGACGGTCGGGAGGAGTGGCGATGGTGACGGTAGAGCCGACGCCCGAACGGGACAGCGGTCCGACCGCGCTGCGCATCGTGCTCGGCGCCCAACTGCGCAGGTTGCGCGAGGCGGCCGAGATCACCCGCGCGGACGCCGGGTACGCGATCCGGGGCTCGGAGTCGAAGATCAGCCGGATGGAGCTGGGCCGCGTCGGGCTCAAGGAGCGCGACGTCCAGGACCTGCTGACCATGTACGGCGTCACCGACGAGGACGCCCGCGCGAAGTTCCTGGGGATGGTGCGGCGGTCGAACTCGCCGGGCTGGTGGCACCGCTACTCGGACCTGCTGCCGGACTGGTTCCAGGACTACGTGGGCCTGGAGGAGGCGGCGGTGCGCATCCTCACCTACGAGACCCAGTTCGTGCCGGGCCTGCTCCAGACCGAGGAGTACGCGACGGCGGTCGTGAGCAGCGGTCGGCCGGAGCTGGCCGGGCCGGCGGCGAAGCGCCGGGTGTCGCTGCGCATGCAGCGGCAGCGCATCCTGGCCCGACCGGGCGCTCCCCGGGTGTGGGCGGTGATCGACGAGTCGGTGGTGCGCCGGCCCATCGGCGGCCGGGCGGTGATGCTCCGGCAGCTCGACCACTTGCTGTCGGTGACCAAAGAGGGTCCGGTCACCCTCCAGATCGTTCCGTACCAGCTCAGCGGTTACGCAGCGGAGGGTCCGTTCACGATGCTGCGGTTCGGTGAGGCCGACCTGCCGGACATCGTGTACCTGGAGCACCTCGCGGGTGCGCTGTACCTCGACAAGCTGGAAGAACTGGAGATCTACAGCCGGGTCTTCGACCGGCTGACGGTCGACGCGGAGACGCCCGACCGCAGCCGCCAGTTCCTCGCGAAGGTCCGAGCGGAGCTGTAGGGGGTCCTCCGTCCGGGGGAGATTTCACCCTGCATCTGCACGTGCATTTACCCGTGCGTGGCTCACTGCTACCGTCTGTGCACAGCCAGGTGCACGTGCAGATGCACCACTTCTCGTGGAGGGTGGCGTCGATGGTCGGCAGAGTCCACAACGGCATGTCCGCGGCCGAGCTCGTCAACGTGTCGTGGCGCAAGAGCGCCCGCAGCGGCAAGCTGGGCAACTGCGTGGAACTCGCCAGGCTCGGCGACGGCGACATCGCCATGCGCAACTCCCGCTTCCCCGACGGCCCGGCGCTGGTCTACACCCGTGCCGAGATCGCGGCTTTCGTTGCGGGAGCGAGGGACGGGGAGTTCGATGACCTCCTCGACTGACCACCCCTCCCGCACGACCTTCCAGCTGCGCGAGCTGATCGCGCGCGGTTTCCAGTTCCTCCACCCGCGGGACGCCAGGGGAGAGCTCGCGGCCGTGGTCGGGGTGCGGGCGCACCACGCCGTCATCGACGTCGTCCGCCTGCACACCGAGGACGACGCGGTGGCCATGAGGATGCCCGCCGACGAGGTGAACGTCCTGTCCCCCAGTCGTTTCTCCTGGCGCAGGCGAGGTCCGGCGACGAGCGTGCTGGAGGAGCTGCTCGAACTGCCCGACGACCGGATCGCCTGACGGACCACCCGTCCGCGCCGCGGTGGCGGACGGGCCGAGGGGTGCCCCCCAGGCCCCTCACCGGCGAACCTGACCTGGAGACGCAGCGGGAGTCGACTCCGCGCCCGATGTCGACGCCACGCTCGGAGCGCAACTCCGTGTTCGTCGCGATCGGCGCGGGGACCGAGGTCGGCTTCGGTCCCCGCGTCGCTGTCACCCCGCCCCGCTGTCACCCGCCCCGCGCGGCCGGTTTCCCGGTCAGGGGCGGCGCAGCCCGGCCAGCACGACCATCAGCCCGCGCCGGAACTCGTCGACCGGCGGCACCGCCCGCGCGGCGTTCGCGGTCTCGGCCAGCAGCGGGTGCTCCGCGGCCACCGCGTCCACCGCCCCCGCACCCGTTCCCGGCGGGCTCCGGTGCTCCAGCTCGACCGCGCCGATGAGGTAGCCGAGCAGGGCGCGTCCCGCGATCGCCCGCTCCACGCCGCCGAAACCGGCCCCGGTGAGCACCTCCAGCACGGCCTCGCCCCAGCGCAGCGCGCTCGGGGAGCGGTGCCGGTGCGCCAGGACGAGCGGCACGGCGTCCGGGTGCCCGCCCACGGCCTCGCGGAGCCGTTCGAACAGGACCGAGACCTGCTTGTCCCACAGCGCGTTGCGCGGCGGCACGACGTCCACGCCGGACAGCACCAGCTCGACGACGAGGGCCTCCAGCTCGGCGCGGTCGGCGACGTACCGGTACAGCGACATGGTGCCCAGGCCCAGCTCGGCGGCGACCGCGCGCATGGACAGCGCGCCCAGGCCGTCGCGGTCGACGACGGCCAGCGCGGCGGCGGCGAGGGCGGCCGGGGTGAACGACTTGGAGCGGGGCATCGCCGCGAAAGCGTACAGGATACGCGCATGACTCCACCGATGGGCGTACATCGCACGCCGATGGAAGGGGATCGGTGGACCGCGGCCGACCCGACCGGCTGTGCACAGACCCTGACCAGGTGAGATCAAGTTGTCCACAGGCTTGTCCCCAGGTGTGGACGGATCGAACGCGTGTTCGATGTGGCGCGTGGGGCACGAGGTGCGCGGAAAGCCGGCCCGGGGAGGCGGGGCTGTCGCGAGCGGGTCGTCAGCCGACCGGCGGGGAACCGGTCGACGTCGCCGACGTCGCACTGGCGGACCTCGAAGTCCGGCCCGGTGACGTCGGTGAGCTTCGCGCAGGGCTGGGGCGTCCCGAGGACGGGGTCGGCCGAGGCGACGCCCGGCAGGGACAGCACGGTCCACCTCCCGTGGAGCGGGCCACCTCCCTGCGGCCCGTTCGTAGCACGAGGTCGACCTGCGAAAACGGTGAAGTCATGAGGGGTGGACCCGCAACGTCCGCCCGCCCGGACTCGGGTGTACCGGGACCGCCCCGGGCGACTCCTCCTCCGATCGGGGTCGGCTCGGGCCGAGTCGGTACGCGGCCCGGGTCGCGGCTCAGGTCAGGACGCGGGTCAGGTCAGGACGCGGGTCAGGTCGCGGCGACCGCTGATGCCGAGCTTCGTGTAGATCCGGCCCAGGTGGTTCTCCACCGTTTTGGGCGTCACGAACAGCTCCTGCGCGATCTCCCGGTTGGCCCGGCCGCGCGCCGCCAGCTCCGCGACCCGCCGCTCGCTCGCGGTCAGCGCCCCCGCGCCCGGCACCACCACCCGGCGCGGCCGGTCGCCCAGCGCCTCCAACCCCTCGACCGCCCGCGCCCGCAGCGCGGTCGACCCGCACGCGTCGGCCAGGTCCAGGCCCCGGTGCAGCGGTTCCCGCGCCTCGGCGCGCCGCCGGCCGACGCGCAGCGCCTCGCCCAGGTCCACCAGCGAACGGGCCAGCGCCAGGCGCGAGGGCGAGCCCTCCAGCACCCGCACCGACTCCGCGAGCAGGTCGGCGCGGCGGTCCGGGTCGGCGTGCGCCAGCAGCCGCAGGGCGGTGCCCACCTCCGTGGCCGCACCCCACCGGCGGGCCAGCACCACCTGCTCCCCGGCCAGCTCCAGGGCCTCGGCGGTGTCGCCGAGCAGCAGCGCCGCCCGCACCGCCGGGTCGCGCCACGGGATCGTCGGCGGGTCCACCTCGGCGGCGGCCATCGCGTCGCGCTGCCGGTGCGCCTCGGCGCGGGCCGACCCCGGGTCGCCCTGGGCGAGGGCCACCAGCGCGCGCGGCTCGTGCAGCCAGATCGTCGGCATGATCTGCGGCGCCTCGGTGTGCTCCGCGTCGAACCGGGCCAGCAGCGCGCCCGCGCCCGCCGCGTCGCCGCGCTCGAACGCGCCGTAGGTCAGGAAGTGCGTGGCCGTGGCGCGCAGCGCGACCACGTGCGGCACCGGGTCCTCGTCCCGCACGGCCGCCAGCGCGCCCTCCGACTCGGCCGTCATCCGGTCGACGTCGCCCGTGCGCCAGTGCAGGAACGAGGCGGCGTTGGCGACCATCGCGAACTCCACGGGCGAGCCGTGCGCCCGCACCCGCCGCCGGGCCCGGTCGACCTCCGGCGCGGCCTCGGCCACGCCGTCCGCGGCCATCAGCGCGATCAGCGCCACCAGCCACGCCACCATCGCCTCCGTGCTGCCGGTGGCGTCGTCGAAGTACGCGCCGCGCGACAGCGCCCGCAGCGACGTGGCCGCCACCTCCTCGGCGGGCCACACCTCGTACCGCCCGGTCTGGGCGAGCAGGCCGAGCAGGGTCCGCTCGTCCGGGGTGCGCCCGGCGAGCCGGGCGTAGCCGCCCAGGTGCTCGGACGCGGTCCGCCGGTGCCGGGGCGAGAACGACCGCAGCACCGCCAGCCGCGCCTCCAGGTGCAGCCTGCCCGCGTCCGGGCCCCGGGCCGCGACGGCGTCGGACAGCTCGGCGATCGCCGCCTCCGGCCCGTCCACGACGGCGGTCGCGGACGCGGCGGCGGCCAGCAGCTCGGCGTCCGGCAGCTCGGCGGCGGCCGTGCGCAGCTCCCGGCGCGCCCGCTCGGCGTCACCGGTGCGCAGCAGCGCCCGACCCAGCTCCGCGCGCAGCCCCGGGTCGTCCGGGTGCTCCTCCACGGCCCGCCGCAGGTGCGAGGCCGCCGTGTCCGGGTCGCCCGCCGCCAGCAGCGCCGCCGCCGCCGTCCGCAGCACCTCCGCGGCCTGCGGGAGGGTGCCGCGCGGCGCGTGCGCCAGGTGCGCGGCGACCCGGTCCGCGGGCGCCTTCGCCTCCCACAGCCGCCGCGCCGCCGCCGCGTGCAGCCCCGCCCGCGCCACGGTGCCCAGTTCCGCCAGCACGGCCTCGCGCACCACCGGGTGCACGAACACCAGCTCGTCGCCGGTCAGCACGTTCGCCGCGACCAGCGCCTCCACCGCCCCCGGCAGGGCGTCACCGGGCAGGTCGGCGACCGCGCCCGCGAGCCACGGGTCGCCGCCCGTGCCCAGCACCGCCGCCGCCCCGGCCAACCGCACCGCCTCGGCGGGCAGCCGGCCGAACGCCGCGCGGAACACCGTGCTCGGCCCCAGGCCCGCCACCCGCTCCGCGGTGCCCGGCCCGTCCACCGGCAGCGCCAGCGCGTCCAGCTCGTCCACCAGCACCCCGACCAGGAACGGGTTGCCCGCCGACGCCTCGTGCAGGGCCGCCACCACCCCGGGCGACGGCCGCGCCCCCCGTGCCGCGACCAGCTCGCCGAGCGCGCCCGGCGACAGCGGCCGGGGCAGCAGCCGCTCGGCCTGCTTCGCCACGCTGAGCTGCGCCAGCGGACCCGTGCTGCCGTCGGGCGGCCGGGTGGCCACGACCAGCGCGATCGGCAGGTCCGCGACCCGCCGGGACAGGTAGGCCAGGAACCGCAGCGACGGCGGGTCCGCCCAGTGCGCGTCGTCCACCGTGATCAGCAGCGGCCGGGACGCGGACAGGTCGATCGCCACCCACCACAGCGCGTGCAGCGTGCGGGCCAGCTCCGCCTCGCTCGGGTCGGCCGCCGCCGCGTCGAGCGCGGCCAGCGCGTCGCCCGACGGCCCGGCCAGGATCTTCTCCAGCACCTCGCCCCGGTAGCGGGACACCGAGCGCTCCACCATCTGCCGCACCACGCCCCACGGCATCGCGCTCTCCAGCGCGTCGCCGACCGCCTGGAGCCGGCCGAACCCCCGCTGCTTGGCCAGGTCCCGGGTGTCCTGCACGAGCCGGGTCTTGCCGATGCCCGCCCGCCCCTCGACCACGACGACCCGGCCGTCGCCCCGCGCCGCCGAGTCCAGCGCCGCGGTGATCCGCCCCAGTTCCCGGTCCCGCTCCAGGGTGTTCATCCGACCAGGCGCCCCAGGCGGTCGGGGTCGCGCAGCGGGCGGCCGTGGCCGAACAGGACGAGCTTCGGGCGCAGCTCCGCGAGCCGGCGCATCGACTCGCGGTTGCGCTCGTCGTCGTGGGTGAGGAACTTCGGCGGCCCCGACAGCCGCAGCACGTTGAAGAACACGTCACCGCAGATCAGCACGCCGTCGTGGTCGCGCCACAGGGAGATGTGGCCGGGGGAGTGGCCGGGCGAGTCCAGCACGGTGAACCCGGCGACCTCGTCGCCCTCCCGCAGCCCCCGGGCGACCGGGTGCGCGTCGGGCATCTTCATCCTCGCGAGCAGCGAGGGCAGGAAACCGGGGGCGGGCACCGGGCTGGCCGTCTCGATCGCCTCCGCGTCCCGCCGGCCCGCCCACAGCGGCACGTCGTACCGCTCGCACACCGCGTGGCTCGACCCGAAGTGGTCGGGGTGGGCGTGCGTCACGACGTGCGCGGCGAGGGCGCGGCCGTCGAGCTGGCGGGTGATGCGCTTGGCGGCGGCGGGGGTGCCCGCGTCCACGAGCACGTCCTCCACCAGGTAGGCGTTCATCATGTGGGGCGGTCGTCCGAGCAGCTGGTGGACTCCGGGAGCCAGTGGGCGCACCTGCGGGATCGTAGCGTCTTCGCAGCTCAGCGTGACTGCTTCACCCGGTCGCCGCTCTCCTTCACCCGGTCAACGACCCCCGTCGACGAGCAGGTGCAGCGACCGCACGCCCACCATGTTCGGCGACGGCATGAACCCGGGCCGCCGGTCCGGGTCCGCGCGCAGGTGCGGGAACCGGTCCAGCAGGACGTTGAGCGCGACCCGCCCCTCCAGGCGGGCCAGCGGCGCGCCGAGGCAGAAGTGCACGCCCCGGCCGAAGCCCAGGTGCGGGTTCGGGTCGCGCCGGACGTCGAAGGCGTGCGGGTCGGCGAACCGGCGCTCGTCCCGGTTGGCGGCGGCCGGCCACAGCACGACCACCTGGTCCGCCGGGATCTCCACGCCGCCCAGGGTCGTGGCCACCGTCGTCGCCCGCGCCACCGAGGCGAACGGGGTGAGGTAGCGCAGCGACTCCTCCACGGCGGCCGGCACGAGGGCGCGGTCCTCCCGCACGGCGCGCAGCTGGTCGGGGTGCGCGTCCAGGCACAGCACCGTGTTGCCGAGCAGCATGGTGGTCGTGATGTGGCCCGCGACCAGCAGCACGCTCGCGAAGTTGACCACCTCGGTGTCGGACAGCCGCTCACCGTCCACTTCGGCCCGCACCAGCGCGGTCAGCAGGTCCTCGCGCGGCCGGGTGCGCCGCTCCGCCGCGTGCCCGCGCAGGTAGTCCAGCATCGGCGCGAGCCGCTCGACGGTGCCCCGCAGCTCCTCGCCCTGCTTCTCGGCGTCGGTGAGGGAGAACTGGTCGTCGCCCTCGAACAGCTGGTCGACCCAGCCCCTGAACAGGTCGCGGTCGCCGCTCGGCACGCCCAGCAGCTCGGCGATCACGATGACCGGCAGCGGGTAGGCCAGGTCCTCGACCAGGTCGAAGTCGCCGTCCACGCGGTCGAGCAGCTCGTGCGTCAGCCGGGCGATGCGCGGTTCGAGGTCGGCGACGACCTTCGGCGTGAACGCGCCGCTCACCAGCCGCCGCAGCTTGTCGTGCACCGGCGGGTCCAGCTGGACCAGGTTGCCCTCGGTGAGCGCGGGGTCCGGCTCGCCCGGGAACAGCCGCAGCACCTCGGACGAGAACCGGCCGTGGTCGGCCAGCGCCTCGACGACCTCCGGGTGGCCGTACGCGTCCCAGAGGCCCAGCTCCTCGTCGAACCCGACGACCCGCTCCGGTCGTTCCCCGCGCAGCCAGAACTGCCGCGGGTGCGTGTCCCACATGTCTTCTCCCCCATGGTCTTCGGTTGTCGCGCGGTGGTGCGCGCTCGTGCGCTCGTGCGCTCGTGCGGTGGTGCGCTCGTGGCGGTGCCCGGTCAGGCGCGCCGGACGAGGATGTCGCCGAGGGTGGTCCGGCCGCGCACCTCGACCCGCTCGTCCGTCCCACCGGGACCGTCCGAGGTGGTCAGCTCGTTGCGCACGCGGCCGGCGGTGGAGCGCACGTCCAACCAGGCGGCCGTGCCCTCGCGGACGCCGACCTCCAGCTCGCCGGCCGTGGTCTCCAGCGTCACCGAGCCGCGCGCGACGTCGTGGACGCGGATGTGGCCGTTGGCGCTCCTGGCGACCACGTCGCCGTGCGCGCGGTCGATGACGACCTCGCCGTTGGCCGCGTTGACCCGCACCTCGCCGGTGACCTCGCCCAGGCGGGTGGCGCCGTTGGAGTTCTTGACCGTGCCCGACCCGTCGATCGCGCCGATGCGCACCTCGCCGGAACCGGTCCGCACCTCCACCCGGCCGGTCGCCCGCGCCACCGCGACGTCGCCGCTGGAGGTCTCCAGGTCCAGCGCGCCGGTGTCCTGCAACCGGATGTGGCCGGCGGAGGTCTTGACGCGGCACTCGCCGAGCCGGCCCTCGCCGGTGAAGCTCGCGAGCTGGCCGCGCGCCGTGACGGCGGAGCCCGCGGGCAGTTCGACGACCAGGTCGATCGAGCCGGGCTTGCTGAAGACGAGGGTGCTCCTGCGGGTGCGGACGGTCAGCCGGCCGTCCCGGAACTCGACGGTCGTGGTGTCGGCGGCCTTGACGTCCTTGTCGTCGCCCGGGTCGCTGGGCCGGACCTCGACGGTGGTCCGCGTGCTGTCGCCCGCGGTGATCCAGGTGCTGCCGTAGACGATGTCGAGGTCGACCTCGACGGGTCCGGGCGTGTCGAAAACGGGCATGGCTGTCCCCTCTGAGTGAGTCGTGCGACTGTTTACGCAGGTGGGGCTAGCGAACCCACCCCGTGTAGCTCTGGCCGGCCCCCCTGGACCGCCCACCCCCGCTGTTCCCCCTGCCGCCCCCGCCGTGCCCCCCGCTCCCGCCGAGCCCGGCCGCGGCGGCCCGGACGAGCCACGCGTTGACCGACACCCCCTCCCGCGCGGCGGCCTCCTCGACCCGCGCCTTGAGGTGCTCGGGCAGGCGCAGGTTGATCCGCGTCACGGGCCCCTCGTCGGCCACCACCGGCGGCACCACGGTGGCATCACCCCGGTCCTCGGTGGCACCATCCGGCACGGAGACGACGAAGTGCGGGTCACGCCCCCGCAACCGCACGTCGACGCTGCCGGGCGCCAGGTCCCGGGTGATCTCGTCGGCGGCGGCGGACAGCGCTTCGAGCAGCGTCAACCGGGCGGCCGACTCCAGCGGGAGCACCAACCGCTCGGCCAGCGCCCGTGCCTCCGCGCCACCGGTCTCGGCGGCGACGGCGAGTTCCCGGCGGAGGTTGTCGACGTAGGGCGTCAGGTCCATGGCACCACTATGGCACCACAGTGCTGCCAAAGCAACCGGCCGTGGTGTCACGCCCCTGTCCGCAGGCGTCCGACCGGTGCTGTCGAGGCGTTTTCACCCTTTCGGGTAATTACCCTCTAATGCGCCCCGGTGGGGCGGTGTGCGCCCCGATGGGGCGTCCCGGTTCCACGGCTTGGAATAGTCCAGGTAGGCGGGAAATTTCCCGTCGATCTCCGCGGTCGACTCCCCGGCGGGCTTGACAGGTGGCCTGAGCTGTACGTATGCCCGGCAACGTGAGCTGTCCGCAGTAATGCGGTAAATCGGGACAGGTTTAACGCTAATGGCCTAGCGGGGCCGTGGGCGCAGCTCTCCGATGTGGAGAACGGAACTAGGCAAATCGTTCTCCGGCCTGCTACACCTTCCCCGTGCACGACGACGAAGACCCTGTCGACCCGGACGCAGGACGGCTCCCGCCGGGGCAGCGCGTGCCGGTCACCGGCCTGCCGGGGGTGCCGGCCGCGCTGCTCCGGGAAGGCGCCTACCTGCCGTCCCCCCTGCCGTCCGGCCTCGTGCTCCCGCCCTCGACGTACCGGCTGTGCGCCGAGGCCGAGCACGCCCTGGGCCGGCTCGACGAAGCCGCCGAGCGGTTCGGGAGGCGTGCCGCCCTGGTCCGCGCCACGCAGGTGCGCGACGCCCGCAGCTCCGCCGGGCTCTCCGGGCTGGCCATCCCGCTGCGCGAGGCGTTCGTGGTCGAACTGCTCGCCGCGCAGGGCGAGCGGCCACCCGGTGGCACCGGCTCGACCTGGGCGCTGGAGCCGTACCTGAGGGCCTACGACCACGGGTTGGCGCGCGTCCGGGACGGCACGCCGGTGGACGCGGACCTGGTGGGGGAGATGAGCGCGATCATGACGGGCGGCGACGCGCACGACGTGCTGCGCACAGCGCCGGGGTGGCTCGGCCTCGACCGCAGGCGCGCCTACCTGCTCACCGCCACCGGCGCGCACCTGGTCGCCCTGCTGGAGCAGTGGTCCACCTGGGTGGGCGAGGAGTGCCGGCAGCCCCGGGTCGCCAAGGCCGCGTTGGCGCACTACCAGCTCGAAGTGCTGCAACCGTTCCCCACGGCCAACGGCCACGTCGCACGCGCGTTCTCGACGTTGGAGCTGGTGCGCAGCGGCCTGGTGCGCGACCAGGTCGTGCCGCTGTCGGTGTGGCTCAACGGGGCGCTCGGCGAGTACCAGCGCCAGATCCGCGCGGTCGTGCGCACCGGGCTCGTGCACCGGTGGGTCGAGTTCTACGCGACCGCCGTGCGCGACCAGGCGCTGCACCAGCTGGACCTGATCGCGCGCCTGCGCCTGCTGGCCGACGACCACGCCCGGCTGCTGCCGCGCGCCGGCACGCTGCCGCTCGTGGCCGCCGACCTCGTCGGCTACCCCGTGGTGAACCACCGCGCGGTGTGCGACCGGTTCGGCGTCACGCCCCGCGCCGCGTCGGGGTTCACCCGCCGCCTGGTCGAGCTGGGTGTCCTGGTGCCCTGGAAGACCCGCAACCACGGCAACGCGTTCGTGTGCTGGAAGGTCCTGCGCCTGCTGGCCCGCAACCCGCGCGACCACGGCCGGCCCCCGTCCCCGTCCCCCCGACCGGAGAGCACTCCACGAGGATCATGAGCACCTCCCCCGACCTGCCCCCCGACGAGTGCCGTCGTCCCGGCTGCCGCCGCGCCGACTGCGACCTCCGCCGCCACCGCCGCGCCGCCGCCTCAGGGCTCCCGCCGTGGCTCCGCCTCTTCGCCGGCGCCCTCATCCAGGTGGTGCTGACCGCCCTCTTCCGCGAGTGAGGGGGGCTGGGCGACGAGGTCGCGCACCCGCCTCGCCGCCCCGTCGTCCAGCTTCATCGCCAGCGCCAGCGCCCGGTTGTGCGCGCGGTGCGCCGCGACCTCCTCCCCGGACCGCTGCCACGCCCAACCGAGCAGGGCCAGGCACTCGGCGTGCCGGACGGGGTCGGGCGCGTCCTCGAACGCGCGGTCCGCGCGGGCCAGGTGGTCGGTCGCCACGCCGGGCCGCCCGGCCTCCAGCATCAGGGTGCCCAGGGCGAGGAGGGTGCGCGCGACGCCGTCCGCGCGACCGTGGCGCTGGTAGGTCTCCAGCGCCTCGTCGAGGCAGTCCGCGACCTCGTGCAGGAGCCCCTGCTCCCGGTAGGTGACCGCCAGGTCGGCCAGCGCGTCGGCCACGGCGTCCGGGTCGTCGTCGCGCTCGCGGTGCACGGCCAGTTCGAACACGCCCTGAGCGGTGGCGAGCCGGTGGTCGCCGCGCGCGCGGAACCACGCGGCCCCCCGGCGGAACGCCGAGGTGAGCACGGGGGAGGTGGGCAGCGCGGCGGACAGGTCGGCGCCGAGGCGGTGCACCTCCTCGGCCCACGTCCCGCTCGCGTCGAGCGGGACGACCGGCCAGAGCGCGTCGAGCAGGTCCGCCGCCGACTCCGCGTCCGGGTCCCGCAGCGCCGCGAGCACGTCATCCCCCCGTGCGTCGAACCAGGCGCGCGCGGCGGGGGAGGGGGGCGGTTCGCCGTCGAGCGCGCGCCGCAGGTCCCGGACCAACCCGGCCGCCCCGTGCCCTGACTCGTCGTCCACCTGTTGCCATCCCTCCGCCGTCGGACAGACCTGTCGTCGCGCGTTGGCCACTGGTCACATCGAGTTGCCCCGTCCCGGTGCTTCTGATGATCAAGGTTGTCACGCTTTCGGATGAACAACCACCGCCGCGCGTGCCGTCTTGTCGTGACAGCGGGTATTTATCTACCCCTTTGTCAGTACCCACGGTGAGCACCTTTGGTGGTGACGACCTCGAAGAGGTCGTCGAACTGCATCGGCGCCAGGACCGCGAGCGCGCCCGCGATGAAGCCGGACCCCGGTCGCAGGGCGCCGCTCACCACCCTGCTGATCGTCGAGCGGTTGACGCCCATCGCCTCGGCGAGCGCGTAGTCGGACCGGTAGCCCGCCAACCTCACGGCCTTCGTGAAGGTGTCGGTGCGGAGTGTGATGATGTGCGGCATGGGCGCCCCGTGTGGTTCCGACGCAACGTATGTTGTGTTGGGACAACAGTAGTTCAGTTCGGTGTCGCAACGCCGTTTTCCGTTGGGGTGCAACGACTTCGCACATCCAGCCCCGGCCCGGGCGTGGCTGGCGTTGCCGTGGCGCACGTACGATCCACCGGTGACCACACGTTGGTGGGATTACGTGGAGACCAACCTCCGCAACCGCGGCCTGACGACGGGCGACCTGGCGCGGCGGACCGGTGTGGACCGCAGCCGCATCAGCGAGTGGAAGAGGGGCAAGGGCGTCAGCATCGAGACGGCCCGCTCGGTGGCCCGCCTGTTCGAGGCGAGCCCCCTCGAAGCCTGGGTGGCCGCCGAACTCATCACCGCCGAAGAAGCCCGCCTCCACCGCACCCGCCCGAACCCGGCGGACCTCACGGACCAGGAGCTGATCGCCGAACTGGCCCGCCGCCTGGCCCGGGGTTGACCCCGTTGTCCCCACGCGCGCCGCACCCCGGCTGTTGCCGCCGGACAACGCCCCCCACCGGGGCGCGGGCGTGCGGCTGGGACTGGCGGAAAAGATCAGGCCCCGAGCGCGTAGACGCAGCTCAGGGCCTGATTCACCCGGCGAAAGGTGAGTGCCCCCGGCAGGATTCGAACCTGCGACACACGGTTTAGGAAACCGATGCTCTATCCCCTGAGCTACGAGGGCGCGTGCGGCAGCCTACCCGGTGGCCGGCGGGCCGGGGACGGGTGGGTTGTCACTCGGGTGGGGGTAGGGCGGTGCACCGGGGGTGAGGGGGCGGGCCCGGGTGCTGCGGCTGTCCGGGGGAAGTGGCGCACCCCATCTTCTCCGGATCGGTTCCGTGAGGTACAGAAGGGGCTATCTCCCCTCTGACGAAAGCCACCCCATGACCAGTCGACCCTGGCCTGACTTCCGTCCCGGCCCCCTGGACTCCGCCCGTTCCTGGTGGCGGCGGCTGCGTGCCAAGCCGGACGCCGAGGCTTACACGTTCGTGCCCTCCTCGACGTCGCACCAGCACCCGTTCGAGACGCCGCTGCCCAGCGCCGTCTACGGGCTGGACTTCCACGCGAAGATGACGATCCACTGGCGGGTCGACCTGACGACCGGCGCCCGCCACAACGCCCCGCGCAGCGCGGCGATCAACGACGTCGTCAACCGCGCCAAGGCGCTGACCGAGCGGGCGATGCTGGTGCACCACGCCCCGCTCCAGCACCAGCTCGGGGACGAGCTGGCCGCCGAGCGGCAGGTCGAGGGCACGCACGTGTGGGCGCGCGCCGAGGGCGTCGTGCTCACCGTCGCGGAGACCGACCTCCAGATGGCCCGCAAGCACATCGAGCTGCTCCAGACCACCACGATGCGCCAGGCCGAACGGGACGCCGAGCGCGCCGAGATCAAGTACCTGCGCGACGAGGTGCTGACGGACCTGTCGAGCGCCACGATCTGGTGGCTCGTCCGGAACGGCTACCAGGTGGAGCAGGCCGTGCAGCTGAGCCGCCACCTGGCGGAGCTGGTGGAGATCGCCGCCAACCGCCGCGACCAGCACTGGGCGGACACGCTCGTCACGAGCTTCGAGAGCGCCCTCCCGCGCCTGGACGACGGGCACCGCGCGGACGTCCGCCTGCACCTGGCGAAGGCGCTCGGCATCTACGGCGGCACGTCGGTGGCCGCCGAGTTCGCCGAGCAGGTGGGCCTGCCACCGGACACCCCGGCGAGCCTGCCCGCGCACGACGCCCCCGTGCGGCTCCCGCAGCAGCCCCACGGCCCCCACGGCCCCCACGGCCTGCCCGCGCCCAACGGGCACAACGGGCACCGGCCGCTGCCGTGATCCGCCGAGCCGCGATTACCTAACCTGGACGGGTGACCCACAACCTGACCGAGGTGCGTGGCGCGGCGGTCGCCGGCGCGCTGCGCGTCCTCGCCCGGATGACGCCGTTCGTCGAACCCGAGCTGATCGGTCTGCGCGACGTGGTGCGCCCCGGTGACGTCTGCCTCGACATCGGCGCCGCCCTCGGCCTCTACACCGTGACGCTGTCCCGCCTGGTCGGTCCACACGGGACCGTCCACAGCGTGGAGCCGCTGCTGTTCGCGCACCCCGCGCTGTCGTACCTGCTGCGCCCGCGCGAGGGTCGGAACGTCGTGCGGCACCCCGTCGCGCTGGGCACGAGCGAGGGGCGGCACGTGATGAGCGTGCCGGTCCGCCACGGCACGCCGGTCACCGGCCGCTCGTTCCTCACCGCGGGCGCGGACGGGCTGGGTTCGAACGCGGAGTTCGCCGAGCACGTCGAGGTCCTCGTCCGCACGGACACGCTCGACCGGTTCTGCCGGGTCCACGGCATCGACCGGCTGGACTTCGTGAAGGCCGACGTGGAGGGTGCGGAGCTGCGGGTCCTGGAGGGCGGCGCGGGGACGATCGACCGGCTGCGGCCGAAGCTGCTGCTGGAGGTCGAGGAGCGGCACGTGCGGCGCTTCGGCTACCGGGCGCGCGACGTGCAGGACTGGCTCGCCCGCCGGGGTTACTCGATGCACACCTGGCAGCACGGGGCGTGGCGCCGGGCCGACCGCGTCGACGACCGGGTGCGCAACTACCTGTTCACGCCCGACCGCCCGGTCACGCCCTGAGCCCGACCACAGCGGCACGAGCGGCAAGGGCGGGCAAGGCGGCGAAAGCGGCACGAGCGCAAAAGGCGGAAGACCCCGGTCCCTGGGGGTGGACCGGGGTCTTCCTGTGGACCGGTCTACGACTAGGAGACGTAGACCTCAAGCTCGTGAACCGAGTATCCGTAACCCGTGGCCCGTTGGATACCCGTCATTCGTACGAATCGTGCCCCAGAAGGTGTGAACGGCACAAGGTCCTGGCCACCATCACTAGTAGAAGTCGTATGAACGGTGCGCCATCGGGCACCGTCGGACGACAGCTCTATGCGATACCCCTTGGCATACGCGGCTTCCCAGGACAGCAGGACGCGCCCCACGGTGCGCTCGGACCCCAGGTCCACCTGCAACCACTGGTCGTCGGACCAGTCGCTGGCCCAGCGCGTGTCCGCCCGGCCGTCCACGGCGTGCGCGGGCGGCGACTCGTGCCACCCGCGCTCGTGGCTGCTCGCGGTCGCCACCGACCCGGCGGCGAGGTTCGCCACGGCCGTCCCGCGGCGGGAGGGGAACTGCACGACCTGCTGGTACGTGGGCCGGTTCTGCCAGTTCACCTTCTCCTGCGTGATGCCGCCCATGGCGCGGTGCTGGACGGTGTCCGCGCACCACTGGTCGCCGGCCGCGCACGAGGCGTCACCGGGGTACACGGCGGTGGCGGGCAGGGCCGCGGCGGCGCGCAGGCTGTCCAGCAGCACCTGGCGGCACGCCGACACCGCCCCGCCTCCGCAGTAGCGCTGGTCGAGCGCGCCGTCCACCCGGTCGCCGAGGACCGCGCGCAGGTCCTTGTCCACGTAGCTCCACCAGCCGGTCTGGAACGACGAGCCCTTGTGCGGCGCGGTGCCGCGGGCGTCCGACGGCGCTTCGTCGACCTGCGCGGCCCGGGTCAGCCGCTCGTACAGCGCGTCGCCGAGGCCGGGCTTGAACTGGGCCTCCACCAGTCGCGGCCACCACGCGTCGAGCACGCGGATCGCGTCGGCGTGGGCGTAGGCCCTGCTGCCGCGCGCGGTCTCCTTGCGCAGCGACCCCGACTGGAGCCATGTCCGCAGCGACGCCACGGTGGGCGCGAGGGCCGGGTCGGTGACGGCGGCGGTGTCGATGACCCGCAGCAGGTCGGGCAGCACCTGCTCGGCCCGCAGGTCCGCCACGCCCGCCTCGGCCGTCACCTTCGTCAGCCCGGCGCGGGTGACGGGTCCGCGCGCGATCAGCGCCCGCACGCGGTCGTCGAGCAGGTCGCCGCGGTGCACGGACCCCATGGCGTAGCCGGACGCCGAGTAGTCCGGCGCCTGCTTGTTGTTCCAGCTGATGTAGTAGTCCTGGTTGACCGAGTTCGGGTGCTGCGCGAACGGCGTGTACGACGCGGTGTTGTCGTCCGGGTTCCAGCCCTCCCACTCGTGGGCGGGGTCGGCGCGGACCGGCAGGTGCGGGTCCACGACGGCCTTGCGCACCGGGTTCGAGCCCGAGTTGAAGTACGCGGTGTCGCGCGAGTCCGCGTAGAACCAGTTGAACGCGTACCCGACGTGCTCGGCGGCGCGCTGGAAGTCGGCCGCCGACCTGATCGCGTCGGGGTCGTTGAACGCCTGGAACCCGATGATCGAGTCGACCTCGTGCAGGTACGTCGAGCGCAGCGAGGTGTAGGCGACGAACGCGCCGCCCACCTTCGCCCGGCTCTGCACCAGCCCGTACTTGGTCCGGTACGCCCGCAGCGTGTACGACCCGGCGGGCGTGGGGTCGGCCACGGTGGGCTTCCACGCGTTCCGCCGCTCCAGCCGCTCCATCGGCAGGCACTGGCCGCGGAAGCGGTAGTGGACCGAGGTCGCGGTGGGCGCGGCACCGTCCGGTTCGCACAGCTCCACGGCGTAGGTGTCGGTGATGTCCTGCGAGGCGGACGTGGCGCTCCACGAGTAGTCGACGCCCCGGCCCAGCTGGACGTACATCGACACGCCCGCGAACGACACGCCGCGCGCCCGCAGGCCCGGCCCGTTGAGCTCCTGGAGCATCAGCAGCTGCGGCGCGAAGTACCCGGTCTGCGGCCCCCACACGGCGATCGGGTTGCCGCTGTCGGTGTGCGCGCCGGACACGACGAGGGCGTTGGACATGCCCTGCTTGCGGGTCAGCAGGTCGCGCGGCAGCACGCCGTCGGCGAACAACCCCGCCAGGGCTTCGTGCTCCTCCGGGACTTCCACAGTGGACTGTCCGGACGAGACCTGGTCGTGCACCACGGGTTCCGGTGTCACGACGCCGCCGTCGGGCAGCGCCACGCCCTGCGGCGACTCGGGGGTCGTGCCGTACGGGAAGCGCTGCCCGTCGTGCAGGGTGAGCACGGCCTCGGGGTCGTTCTGCTCGCGGAACGACCGCCACACGCGGTCGCCGACCTCGGGGCCGTAGCGGTTCTGCGCGGCGAGCTTCACCAGCGCGTTCTGCACCTCGCCGCCGCCGCCCGCGCCGAACAGCCCGCCGACCACGGCGGCGATGGCGACCAGGTCGGTCGGCTGGAACGGCTGGATGTCGTTCCGGTTGGTGATGGCGTCGGCGTGCCCGGTCAGCACGTACTCGCCGGGGAAGGTGCGCGCGTTCACCGACGCCGTGATGTAGGCGTTGATGCCCGCGACGTAGTCCTCCACGTCCCGCAGCGCCTGCGCGCCGCGCGCGCCCTTGGCGGCGACCGAGTCGATCTGGGCCCGGAGGTCGGCCTCGGTGTAGGGGATCTGGGTGTAGAAGCTCTGCTCCAGCGCCCGGTTGCCCTCCGCGCCGCCCGCGAAGCCGGACAGCTGCCCGCGCCCGAGGTGGCGGAACAGGTCCATCAGCCACAGCCGGTCCTGCGCGGCGGCGTACCCGGCGCCGAACTCCGTGCCGGACCGGGTGGTGCCGGTGATGTGGGGGACGCCGGTCGCCTTGTCGCGCACGATGGTGACGTCCGCGCGCGGACGGATCGTGCTCTCGACCTGCCCGGCCGGGACGCCGAACGAGGCGTCGTTGAAGAAGGCGCCCAGCTGCTCGTTGGTCAGCCCGCCGTACCCGGACGCCAGGGCGTCGTACCTGCCGAGCTGGTCGGCGGAGTGCGCCGGGCGGGTGCCGAGGACCTGGTGGGCGAGGATGTCGGTGAGCGTGGCGTTGCCGTTCTGGCCCGGCGGCAGCACGTCGTGGCACTGGCCGAGGCAGTGGTCGTCCGGGGCGAACGCGCTGGTCCCCGCCTCGGCCGGGGGAGCGGCGGCGGGGTGGGCTGCGGTCGGGGGAGCGGCGGCCGGGGGAGCGGCGGTGGCGGTGGCGGGGACGGTCACGGCGGCCGCGGCCAGCAGGACGACCACGGCGAGCGATCGGGCGGCTCTCCGCATGACGCGAAGCTCCTTCCGGACGGGAATCGTGTGACGCACGTTACTGTTGGGTACCTATTCGCGAAAGTACTTCGCGTTTGATTCGGCCGTCCGGGTGTGAGGTGTTGACGATTCATCATCACATTGGGAAAACAGTTCACATGACGTCGCGCCGAACGCTGATCAGCGGCCTCGCCGGTCTCGCCGGGGCCGGGGTGCTGGGCGCGCTGCCCGGGGCGACGGCCGCCGCCTCGCCGGGTCCCCCCTCCGCCGCCCCCTCCGCCGCCGCCTCGCCCGTGCTGCCCGTCCGCGGCTGCGCCGACTGGGGCGCCCGCCCGCCGTCCGCGCCGACGACCACCGTCCGCGTGCGCCCGGTGCGCATCCTCGTCCACCACACGGCGTCGGCGAACTCCACCGACTTCTCCGAGGCGCACGCCTACGAGCACGCCCGCTGGATCCAGGACCTGCACATGGACACCAACGGCTGGATCGACTCCGGCCAGCACTTCACCAACAGCCGCGGCGGGTTCCTGATGGAGGGCAGGCACGGCAGCCTGGCGGCGCTGCGCGCGGGCGACCGCGTCGTCGAAGGCGCGCACTGCCCCGGCCAGAACACCGCGGCCATCGGCATCGAGAACGAGGGCACCTACCTCACCGCCGAACCCACGGTGTTGCAGTGGGACACGCTGGTGTCCTTCTGCGTCTACACCTGCGCCCAGTACGGGATCGCTCCCGGTGAGATCAAGGGGCACCGCGACTACCGCGACACCCTGTGCCCCGGCGACCGGCTCTACGCCCTCCTACCGCGACTGCGCGCGGAAGTCGCGGCCGTGCTGGGGTGATCCCACCGGCTGACCTCGGCTTCCCCTGGCAATTGTGAACAGGCGGCTACGCGCTGTTCCCGTGGTGAGATAACGATGAATTAACGTCAGCTTGCGTGTTCGTGCGCGAGGCTGGGCGAGTACGAACACGAAACGCCAACGCGGGGAGGCGTCGTGATCAAGGTGATGCTGGCCGACGACGAAGACCTCGTCCGGTCCGGTCTTCGCATGATCCTCGGCAGCGCCGGCGACATCGAGGTCGTGGCCGAGTGCGACGACGGGCACCTGGTGGCCGACCTGGCCCGCCAGCACCGCCCGCACGTCGTGCTGCTGGACATCCGGATGCGGTCGTCCGACGGGTTGATGGCGCTGCGCAGGCTGCGCGCCGTGCCCGACCCGCCGAAGATCGCCATGCTCACCACGTTCGACGTGGACGAGTACGTGTCCGAGGCGCTCCGGCTGGGCGCGTCGGGCTTCCTGCTCAAGGACACCGAACCGGAGCAGCTGGTCAGGGCGGTGCGCGACCTCGCGGTCGGCGGCGCCGTGCTCGACCCGGGCGTGGCGGCGCGGGTGCTGGCCGCGGTGGCCGACGGCGAACGGGCCGCCGAGCCCGCGCGCAGGCTGCTCGCCTCGCTGTCCGAGCGCGAGCGCGAGGTGCTCGTCCTCATCGGACAGGGCATGTCGAACGCCGAGATCGGCGGCACGCTGCACCTGTCCGAGGCGACCGTCAAGGGCTACGTGTCGTCCGTGCTGGGCAAGATCGGCGCGGTCAACCGCGTGCAGGCGGCGCTGGTCGCCTTCCGCGGCGGCCTGATCGCCTGAGCACCGCCCGGGGACCGGCCCGCTAGACCCTGGGACGTGCGTCCTGCTGGGACCCCTGGGACTCCTGCGGCTGGGACCCCTGGGACCCGGCGCGGGGTTCCACCTCGACCCGGTTGCGGCCCTGGCGCTTCGCCCGGTAGAGCGCCATGTCCGCCGCCGCGAACAGCTGGTCCAGCTTGGCCGGTCCGGCCGCCACGCCGATGCTCACGGTGGGGCGCCGGGCCGAGCCGAGCACCACGGTCCAGTCGTGGCCGTCCACCGCGGCGCGGACGCGCTCGGCCACCGCCGGCCCCGCGTCGCGCGCGCCGCCGCCCGCGTCGCCCAGCAGCACCACGAACTCGTCGCCCGCCCAGCGGGCCACCAGGTCCGCCGCCCGGCACTCGCGGCGCAGCAGCTGGGCGATCTCGCGCAGCGTCGCGTCGCCCGCCGCGTGGCCCGCGTCGTCGTTCACGCCCTTGAACCGGTCCACGTCGACGAGCACCAGCCACGGCACGCGGCCCTGCCCGGCGGTGCCCTCCAGCAGGCCGGCCGCCGCGCGCTCCAGCCCGAGGCGGTTCGCCAGGCCCGTCAGCGGGTCGCGGGCCGCGGCCTCCTGCGCCGCCACGGCCAGCCGCTGCGCCTGCACGGCCACCCGGCGCTGCTCCAGCGCCTGGCCCAGGCCCTCCTGCAACGTCTCCGTCGCCGTCTTGCCCGCCGCGACCGAGCAGCGCAGCGCCGCCGCCTCGCCCACGTGGTCACCCATCCGGGCGCAGATGTCGGCGAGGTCCAGCGAGAAGCGCAGCAGCAGCGACGGGTCGTTGATGACCTCCGACGCGGCGACGGCCCGGCTGGCCAGCGTGCGGGCCTCCACCAGGTCGTCCTGCTCGCGCCGCACGACGGCCAGCACCCAGTTGGACACCGCCGCCGCCCACTTGTCGTCCGCCTCGCGGGACTGGCGCAGCGTCTCCCGGGCGTGCTCCTCGGCCTGCTCCAGCTCGCCCACGCCGGCCAGCGAGCGGCTGTACGCGCCGAGCAGGGCGCGCCTCATCTGCTCGTCCTTGGCCAGCTCCAGGCCCTCCTTGAGGCACCGGCGGGCCTCCTCGAAGATCGAGGGCGCCAGCTCGGGCGGCGAGGAGATCGCGCGGAAGTTCAGCGTGCCGCCGAGGCCCTGGAGGCAGTGGCCGAGCACCTCGGGCACGTCCGCCCGCCGGGCCACCTCCACCGACATCCGCAGCATGTCCACCGCGGCGCGGCGGTTGCCGATGCCCTCCAGCAGGTAGGCCAGCGCGTGCATGGCCTGGGCGGCGGCCGGGTGGTCGCTCTGCTCGCCGTCCAGGTCGGTCCAGCCCTCGGCGGCCAGTTCCAGCGCCAGCGGGATGCGGCCCAGCCGCCAGGCCAGCTTGGCGCGGTTGACCAGCACGAACGAGCGCAGCCAGCGGTCGGCGCCCGGCGGCGTCCGGCTCACGAGCTGGTCGAACAGGGTGTTGGCCTCCGGCAGGCGGCCAGCGTTCAGCAACGCCTTGACCTCGTGGTCGTGCTCCGGCACCTGCCCCGCTACCAGCGGCTCTCGCTGCTCCACTCGCGCTGACACTCCATTCCGACTCGGTGAGGCGGGTACGCGGTCCCCCTCACCGCCGGCACGGCCCCCACAGGCTACCGGCCGGAACGCCGTGTGTACCGCTCCTCGTGGAGGACTTCCTCCAAGGGCAACCGGTTGCGCCAACCGTGCCGCTCCAGGTCGGGCGTGTCGGGCAGCGACGCGACCGGCCCGACGCACAGCCACGCCACCGGCCGCACCGGCTGGGGCACGTCGAGCAGCCTGCGCAGCACGTCCTCGCGGTAGAAGCTCACCCAGCCGACGCCCAGGCCCTCGGCGGTCGCCGCGAGCCACAGGTTCTGGATGGCCAGGCACACCGAGTACAGGCCCGCGTCGGCGATGGCGTGCCTGCCCAGGACGGCGGGCGAGCCGCGCTCGGGGTCGTAGGTGACGACCACGCCGAGCGTGGACTCCAGGATGCCCTCCACCTTGATGCGCGAGAAGACCTCCGCGCGCTCGCCGTCCAGCTCGGCGGCGAACACGCTGCGCTCGGCCTGCACGTGGTCGCGGAAGGCCCGGCGGGTGTGCTCGTCGCGCACCAGGACGAAGTCCCACGGCTGGGTCAGGCCCACGCTGGGTGCGGCGTGCGCCGCGGTGAGCACCCGGCGCAGCACGTCGGGCGGGATCGGGGCGCCGGTGAACTCACCCCTGGTGTCCCTCCGGCGGTGCAGGACGTCGTAGAAGCTCATTCGGACGATCGTGCCTCACGCGATGAGGTGAACCCGCCGCCGGAGGGGTGGCGTCCGTCTCACCAGGCGCGTCACCCGCCCACCCTTCCGTCCACAGTGGTCCCGCGAGTCCTACCTCCACGACCCGCGAGTCATGCGCCGGCGACCCGCGAGTCATGCGCTCATGACGCACACCGTGGGGCGCGAACGCAGGACACGAGGGCCGCGAGCGTTGGACTCGCGGGTCGTGAACGCATGACTCGCGGGGCGTGAGCGTAGGACTCGCGGGTCAGGGGAGTTGGGTCTCGCCGTCGGGGGAGGGGCGCCACTGCTCGAACGGGCGGTCGATGCGCCAGGTCGTGCCCTCGCGGATCAGGACCCGGTCCTCGCACGTGTTCGGGTTCGACAGCGACTCGAACAGCTCGATGCTCCACCCGAACAGGCGACGGCACAGCAGGCGGATGGTCAGGCCGTGCGACACGACCAGCGCCGTCGCCGGGTGGTCCGGGTGTTCCATCCGGGTCTCCAGGTCGGTCAGGAACGCGGCCAGGCGGTCGTCCACGTCCGCGCCCGACTCGCCGTTGGGCAGCCGGAAGAAGAAGTGCCCGAACGCGTGCCGCTGGTGCTTGAGCACCTCCTGCTGCACGGGGTCCTGGAGGTTGCCCCAGTCCTGCTCGCGCAGCCGGGGTTCGGCGACCACGCGCTCGGCCTGCGCGCCCAGCGCCAGGTTGCGCAGCGTCGACCGGGTCCGCACGTACGGGCTCACGTACACGGCGACCGGCTCGCCGCCGAGCAGCCGCTTGACCCTCGGTCCGGCGTCCCGGGCCTCCCGCTCGCCGACGGGGGTCAGCGGCAGGGCGTGGTCCGGGATGCGGCAGTAGGCCGACTCGTCGACGTTGCCGAGGCTCTGTCCGTGGCGCAGCAGGATGATCCGCACCCGTCCATCGTGCCGGTGTTACATTGCGACGCGAAACCGGCCGGAAGGTGTCACATGATCAAGTACATCGCGCTGTACCGGAAGCCCGCCGATCCCGACGCCTTCGACCAGGCGTACTTCGAGTCCCACCTGCCGGTCGTCGCCCGCACGCCCGGCCTGCTGCGCACCGAGGTCGCCCGGGTGACCGACGTCTACCACCCCGGTTTCCTCGGCGAGACCGAACCGCACATCGTCGCCGAGATGTACTTCGAGTCCGCCGACACCATGAAGGCCGCGTTCCGCTCGCCCGAGTGGCAGTCCGCCGGGGCCAACCTGACCGAGATCGGCGGCGTCGAGCTGGTCGCCATGTTCGCGGCCGAGGTCACCGAGGTCGCGGCCCGGTGATCGCCGTCGTGATCGGCGGCGGCACGATGGGTGCCGGCATCGCCCACCTGCTCCTCGCCGGCGGCCACGACGTGGTCGTCCTGGACGCCCCCGACCGCGTCGACGCCGCCCGCGCGGCGGTCGCGGGGTCCCTCGCCAAGGCCGCCGAGCGCGGCAAGCTCATCGCCGGCCCGGACGAGCTGCTGGCCCGCCTCACCGTCGTCGACCGCCTCGACCCCGTCCCGGCGGAGCTGGTCGTCGAGGCCGTCCCCGAGGACGTCGGGCTCAAGCGCCGCGTCCTGGCCGCCGCCGCCGACGCGTGCCCGGACGCCGTGCTGGCCTCCAACACCTCCTCGCTGTCGATCACCGCGCTCGCCGCCGGCCTGCCCGGCGACCGCGTCCTCGGCATGCACTTCTTCAACCCCGTGCCGGTCCAGCAGCTGGTCGAGCTGGTCCTGCACGACGGTGTCGCGCCCGAGGTGGTGACCAGGGCCCGCGGCTGGGCCGAGGAGCTGGGCAAGACCGTGATCGAGGTGCGGGACGCCCCGGGCTTCGCCACCTCCCGGCTCGGCGTCGCGGTGGGCATGGAGGCGATCCGGATGCTGGAGGAGGGCGTGGCGAGCGCCGAGGACATCGACACGGGGATGCGCCTGGGCTACGGCTGGCCGATGGGCCCGCTGCGGCTGACCGACCTCGTCGGCCTGGACGTGCGGCTCGCCATCGCCGAGCACCTGGACGCCGAGCTGGGACCGCGCTTCGCGCCGCCGGACCTGCTGCGCGCGAAGGTCGCCGCCGGCGAGCTGGGCCGCAAGACCGGCCGGGGCTTCTTCACCTGGTAGGCGGGGCGTCCCACCTGGTAGGCAGGACGTCGTGCTGATCAGGGAGCTGACCGAGCGGGACCTCGACGCCACGACCCGGTTGCGCCGGATCGCCTTCGGGCAGGCCGACCGGCCCGCGCTGCGCCCCGGCCGGCGCGGGCTGGGCGCGGACCTGGACGGCCGCCTCGCCGCCATGCTCACCATCACCGACTTCCACCAGTTCTGGGGCGGCCGGACGGTGCCGATGGGCGGGGTGGGCGCGGTGGTGGTGGACCCGCACGCGCGCGGCCGGGGCGTGGCGAGCGCCCTGCTCGACGCGGCCCTGCGCGACCTGCGCGAGCACGGGCAGCCGCTGGCCGCGCTGTACCCGACCGTGCCCGCGCTGTACCGGTCGCGCGGCTGGGAGCGGGCCGGCGTGCACGAGTGGCTGGAGCTGCCCTTCGACCGGCTCCCCGCCGGTCCCCGATTGGCGCTGCGCGCGGCCGGCGAGGGCGACCCGGCCGCCCTGCACGCCTGCTACACCGAGCTGGCGTCCACGGTGAACGGCCTGGTCGACCGCGCCGCGCCCGCCGTCGACCCGGGCGCGGTGCTCGACCTGGACGTCGCCTCGGTGCTCCCGGGCCACGACGGCGAGGTCCGCGGCTACCTCACCGCCGAGCGCTCCCGGCACGAGCTGCGGGTGTTCGACCTGGTCGGCAGGGACGCCGCCGCCCAGGCGGCCCTGCTGGGCGCGCTGCGCAGCTGGGCCGGCCTCCTCGACCGGGTGAAGCTGCGCGTCGTGGACCCCGCCGTGACCGGCCTGCTCACCGACCAGGGCGTCGAGTTCACCACCACCGCGTCGCACTGGATGCTGCGCGTGGTGGACCTGCCCGCCGCCGTCGCCGCCCGCGGCTGGCCCGCCGCCGAGGGGGTCACCGCGTCCGTCGACCTGGAGGTCGTCGACCGGCACGCGCCGTGGCACGCGGGCCGGCGCCGCCTGGTGGTGGAGGACGGCGCGGTGCGCGTCGAACCCGGCGGCACGGGCGCGGTCACCGTGCACGCCCGCGCGCTCGGCCCGTGGTTCGCCGGGATGCAGGACGGCCACGCCCTGCGCCGCGCGGGCCTCCTCGACGGCGACGCCCGGCTGCTCGACCGGCTGGTCGGCGCACCCGGCGTCCCGCGCCTGGCGGATTTCTTCTAGCCTGGGCGGCCGTGCTGCTCGCCGCGCTGGAACTGCTCGGGATCGCCGCGTTCGCCGCCTCCGGGGCGCTCGCCGCGGTCCGCGCGCGGCTGGACGTGTTCGGCGTGACCGTCCTCGCCCTCACCACCGCGCTGGGCGGCGGCATCGTCCGCGACGTGCTGCTCGGCGTGCACCCGGTCACGGCGCTGGTGACGTGGCCCTGGTTGGCCGTCGCCGGCGTCACCGGACTGGTGGTCTTCCGGTTTCACCCGACCGTGGCGAAGCTGCGGAGGGCCGTGCTGCTGCTCGACGCGCTCGGCCTCGGCCTGTTCGTCACCGCGGGCACCACGACGGCCCTCGACCTCGGCGCCCCGCCGTACGCGGCGTGCCTGGTGGGCCTGACCACCGGCATCGGCGGCGGCGCGCTGCGCGACGTGCTGCTGAGGGAGATCCCGCTGGTCCTGCGCCGGGAGATCTACGCGGTGGCGGCCCTGGCCGGCGCCGTGGTGGTGGCCGCGGGCGACGCGCTGGGCCTGCCCGCGGCGCCCGTCGCGCTGGTCGGCTCGGCGATCGTGGTGGGGGTGCGGCTGCTCGCGCTGTGGCGGCACTGGAACGCGCCGGTGGCCCGGACGCCGGACGGCTCCCCGGAACTTGACGGCTAGCTCACACGCGCTTCTCAGGCGGCTCTCAGGACCGCGGGCGAAACTGAGCCCATGCGCATCCTCGTTGTCGACGACGACAGGGCCGTGCGTGAGTCGCTACGCCGCTCACTGCAGTTCAACGGCTACCAGGTGGACCTGGCCGGCGACGGCCGGCAGGCCCTCGAATCCGTCGTCTCCCAGCGCCCCGACGCCATGGTGCTGGACGTGATGATGCCCAGGCTGGACGGGCTGGAGGTCTGCCGCAGGCTGCGCAGCACCGGCGACGACCTGCCGATCCTCGTGCTGACCGCGCGCGACGCGGTGTCCGACCGGGTGTCCGGGCTGGACGCGGGCGCGGACGACTACCTGCCCAAGCCCTTCGCGCTGGAGGAGCTGCTGGCCCGGCTGCGCGCGCTGCTGCGGCGGGCCACCACCGACACCGGCGAGGAGCCCGCGGGCGCCGTGCTGCGGTTCGCCGACCTGGAGCTGGACCCGGGCACGCGGGACGTGCGGCGCGGCGAGCGGCCGATCAGCCTGACCCGCACCGAGTTCGCCCTGCTGGAGCTGTTCCTGGCGCACCCCAAGCAGGTGCTGACCCGGGGCCGCATCCTGGAGGACGTCTGGGGCTACGACTTCCCGACCTCGGGCAACGCCCTGGAGGTCTACGTCGGCTACCTGCGCCGCAAGACCGAGGCCGAGGGCGAGCCCCGGCTGCTGCACACCGTGCGCGGCGTCGGCTACGTGCTGCGGGAGACGCCCCCGTGATCGGTGACCGGGGCAGCTCGATGCTCGACGCGGCGAACGGGCGCCTCCAGCGGGTCTCGCTGCGCGCCCGCGTCACCCTCCTCGCGGCGTTCTGCGTCGCGGGCGTCGTGGCCGTGGTGTCCCTCGGCGCGTACATGACGGTGAGCAGCAACCTGCACACCCAGCTGGAGGAGAACCTCCGCCAGCGCGCGCAGGCCGCGGTGACCGCGCCCAAGGTCAACAACGACGTCACCGAGATCCCCGGCGCGTTCCTCGCGGCGGGCGACATCCGGATCGGCGTGCTGGACGTGGACGGCCGCATCTCGTACCCGAAGGGCACGGTCGCGCCGCCGATCCAGCCCGCCGACCTCGACGTGGCGCGCGGGCTGAGGACCGAGAACTTCTGGACCGACACGCGCACCGGCTTCCAGGTGCTCACGCTGCCCTACGGCGACGGCCAGGCGATGCTGATCGCCCAGTCCACGAAGGGCCTGAACACCACCCTGGGCAAGCTGTCGGTGGTGCTGTTCGTCATCTCCGGCCTGGGCGTGCTGGTCGCGGCGGCGGCGGGCACGGCGGTCGCGCGCACCGGGCTGCGGCCCGTGCAGCGGCTCACCGAGGCCACCGAGCGGGTCGCCAACACCGGTGACCTGCGGCCGATCCCGGTGTCCGGCGACGACGAGCTGGCGCTGCTGTCCCAGCGGTTCAACTCGATGCTCGGCGCGCTCGCCGAGTCGCGGGAGCGGCAGCGCAGGCTGGTCGCCGACGCGGGCCACGAGCTGCGCACGCCGCTGACGTCCATGCGCACCAACCTGGAGCTGCTGCTGGCCTCCGAGCGGCCCGGCTCGCCCACGCTGTCCGACGAGGACAAGGCCGAGATCAACGCCGACGTGCGGGCGCAGCTCGACGAGCTGACCACGCTCATCGGCGACCTGGTCGAGCTGGCCCGCGAGGACGCGCCGCAGTTCGTGCACGAACCGGTGGACCTCGTGGAGGTCGTGGAACGGGCGCTGGACCGGGCGAGGCGGCGGGCCACCGAGGCCGTGGACTTCCGCGTGCGGCTCCAGCCGTGGTCGCTGCTGGGCGACTCGTCGGCGCTGGAGCGCGCGGTGCTGAACCTGCTGGACAACGCGGTGAAGTTCAGCCCGGCCGGCGGCGTCGTGCGGCTGGACCTCGCGCAGCTGGGCGACGGCAGCGCGGTGATCGAGGTCGCCGACTCCGGTCCCGGCATCGCCGACGACGACCTGCCGCTCGTCTTCGACCGCTTCTACCGCTCGCAGGAGGCGCGCACGCTGCCCGGCTCCGGGCTGGGCCTGGCGATCGTGAAGCAGGTCGCCGAGCGCCACGGCGGCGCGGCCTACGCGGGCCGCGCGCCGGAGGGCGGGGCGCTGTTCACCCTCCGCCTCCCCGGCCGCCCGGCCCCGCTGCCCCAGCCGAACCAGGTCAGCCCTTCGTCGACCCCAGCGTGAGGCCGCCGACGAACTGGCGCTGGAGCACGAAGAACACGACGAGCGTGGGCAGCGCCACGAGCAGCGAGCCGGCCGCGACGAGGTTGTTGTCCACGAAGAACGTGCCCCTCAGGTTCTGCAGCGCCGACGTGATCGGCATCTTCTCGCCGGTCTGGATCAGCACCAGCGCCCACAGGAAGTCGTTGTAGATCCAGGTGAACTCCAGCGTCGCCAGGGCGGCGAGCGCGGGCCGGCACAGCGGCAGGATCACCTGCCAGTACTGGCGGAACACCCCCGCGCCGTCGACCCGGGCGGCCTCGCCCAGCTCGCGCGGGATCGTCCTCATGTAGTTGCTGAGCACGAACACGCAGAACCCGGACTGGAACGCCACGTGGATCAGCACCAGGCCGAACTGCGAGTCGAGCAGCAGCCCGCTGTCGCTGACCCACCCCGGCACCGGCGTGAGCAGGTACAGCCGGTACAGCGGGGTGACGACCACCTGCTGCGGCAGCAGGTTGCCCGCGGTGAACAGCACGAGCAGCGCGACGTTGAAGCGGAAGCCGAACCGGGACACCCCGTAGGCGACCATCGAGCTGAGCAGCAGCACGACCACCACCGCGGGCAGGGTCACCACCAGCGTGTTCAGGTAGTAGTGGGGCAGGTCGGCCCGGGTCCACGCGGTGCCGAAGTTCTCCAGGGTCAGGCTCTCGGCGACCGAGAAGTAGCCGTTGCGCGCGGTGTCGTCGTAGGTGCGCAGCGAGGCGTACAGCGCCCACAGCAGCGGGGCGAGCGTGGCCAGGCAGGTCAGCGCCAGGAACGCGTGCAGGGCGATCCGGGCCGGTCTCGCGGTCACGTCCGGTCCTCCTCGCGGAACACCTGGAACAGGTAGGTGACGATGAAGCCGAGGGAGATCACCAGCAGCACCACGGCCAGCGCCGAGCCCCACCCGATGCGGCTGGACTCGCCGATGACGTTGTCGGTGACCAGCACGGACAGCAGCTCCAGGCCGTTGCGGCCCTTGTTGATCACGTACACGATGTCGAACGCCCGCAGGCCCTCGATGACGGTGACCACGAGCACCACCACGTTGACCGGCTTGAGCACCGGGAACGTGACGCGGGAGAACGCCTGCCAGGCGTTCGCGCCGTCCAGCGCGGCGGCCTCCTTGAGCGCCGGGTCGACCGCCTTCAGCCCGGCCAGGTACAGCAGCATGACGTAGCCGGTGTGCCGCCAGCCGGCGGCGACGAGCACCGCGTAGAGGTTGATGTCCGGGTCGCCGAGCCAGTTGACCGGGTCGGTGGCCGCGGTGCCCAGGACGTTGTTCAGCAGACCTTGTTCGGGCTGGTAGACGAGCTGCCAGATGAAACCGACCAGGGCCAGCGACAGCACCATCGGCAGGTACAGCACGCTCTGGTAGAGCCGCCCGAACCGCAGCTGCCGGTCCAGCAGCACGGCCAGCAGCAGCCCGGCGGTGGTCGGCACGACGAGCAGGAACAGCAGCCACACCAGGTTGTTGCGCACCGCGGGCCAGAACCGCGGGTAGCTGGTGACGATGTCGACGTAGTTCGAGAACCCGACCCACCGGATGTCGCCGAACCCGCCGATGCCGTCCCACGAGGAGAACGACAGGGCGACGGAGCCGAGCGCGGGCACCCACACGAGGGCGACGTGCAGCAGGGACGGGACGCCGAGCATGAGGCCCAGCACGAGCTTCTCGCGCCCGGCGAGGGCGGTGGCGCGGCGGCGCCGGGACGGCGGGCGAGGGGCGCCCGCCGTCCCGGCCTCCCGCGGCGGGGTCTGCAACGCGGTCACCCCGTCACCCCGTGAAGATCGTCTTCGCCTGGTCGGCCATGCCCTTCAGCACGGAGTCGACGTCGTCGGGGTCCTGGATGAACGCGTTGAGGCCGTTCGTCGCGGCGTCGGAGGCGAACCGGGGGTCGGTGTCGCGGTCGAGGAACTGGGTGATGTGCGCGGCCTCCTCGATGACCTGCGCGGCCTTGAGCTGGAGCGCGTTGTAGCCCGACGTGTCGGCCTCGCCGGAGGTGGCGATCGCGGTCGGGTCGGCCTTGAGGTAGGCCAGCTGCGCGGCGGGCGTGGCCAGGAACTCCAGCAGCTTGCGCGCGCCCGCGGCGTTGCCGGGCTCGCGGGACATCATGTAGCCGTCGATCGGGGCCTCGACGGTGTCCTGGCCGTGCTCGGGGTTGATCTCCGGGTACGGGAAGAAGTCGAGGTCGTCGGCGTCGGGCCCGGTGAACTGCTGGGCGACGAACGAGCCGAGCAGGTACATGCCGGCCTTGCCCTGCTGGAGGCCCTGCGCGGCCTCCTGCCACTCGCGGCCGAGCGCGTTCTCCTGGTGGAACGGCAGCAGCCGCTTCCAGGTGTCGAACACCTCGCGGACCTTCGGCCCCTGCCAGTCCTCCCTGCCCGCCATGAGGTCCACGTGGAACCGGTAACCGTTGACGCGGAAGTTCAGCTGGTCGAACGTGCCCATGCCGGGCCAGCCCTGCTTCTGCGCGAACGCGATGGGCACGAGGCCGTCGGACTTCATCCTCGTGGCCAGGGCGACGAACTCGTCGAGCGTCTTCGGCACCTCGTAGCCGCGCTGCAGCCACACGCTCTTGCGGTGGAACACGCCCCACGGGTACTGGGTGAACGGGATCAGGTACTGCTTGCCGTCCGAGGCGGTGGACGCCTCCTTGAGCGCGGGCCCGTACCCGGCGGAGACCGTCGACCACACCTCGGACAGGTCGCCGGTCAGGCCCTTCTCGGCGAAGAACCGCATCCGGTAGCCCGCGAACCAGGCCAGCACGTCGTCCGGCCTGCCCTGGAGGTAGTTGCTGATCTGCTCCTGGTACTGCTCGTGCTGCTTGGTGTTGACCGCGACCTTGAGCCCGGACCCCTCCTCGAAGGACCTGAGCACGGCGGTGATCGCGTCCTTGGGCACCTGGTCGGACTGGTTGTTGCCGAACGACACCGTGTCCGCCGAGGACCCGCTGCCGCCGGAGCCGCACGCGGCCAGTCCCGGCACGGCCGCCGCGCCCGCACCCGCGAGGAGCAGCCGTAACAGGGCCCGGCGGTTGGGCTTCGGTGCGTAGAACGTCGTCATTGTCGCTCCTACGGGTGACACTCGGCGGTGGTTAAACGAACAGAGAGTCAACAGAAGTACGCACAATGTGGTGGGCGCCACACGCCCTGTCAAGGCTTTCCGAGTGCTGTTGTTTGACTGTGTTGACGTTCGCGTGCAACGTCGAGCACTCTTGTGGCATGACGACTTGGCCCACCGGTATCGCCGGCCCGGCTTGGGGCGCCGACTACAACCCCGAGCAGTGGCCCGAGGCCGTGTGGGCCGACGACGTCGCGCTGATGCGCCGGGCCGGGGTGAACCTGGTGAGCGTCGCGATCTTCTCGTGGGCCCTGCTGGAAGTGGAAGAGGGGCGCTACGAGTTCGGCTGGTTGGACCGCGTCCTGGACCGTTTGCACGAGGCCGGCGTGCGGGTCGACCTCGCCACCGCGACCGCCTCGCCGCCGCCGTGGCTCACCGCCGCGCACGCCGACGAGGTGCTGCCGGTGACCGCCGACGGCACCCGCCTCTCGCACGGCTCGCGCCAGGCGTACTGCCCCAGCTCGACCGTGTACCGGGAGAAGGCCGTCGCGCTGGCCCGCGCCCTGGCCGAGCGGTACCGCGACCACCCCGCGCTGGCCGCCTGGCACGTCAACAACGAGTACGGCTGCCACGTGTCCCGCTGCTGGTGCGACCGGTGCGCGGTCGCCTTCCGGGCGTGGCTGCGGGAGCGGCACGGCACGCTCGACGCGCTCAACGAGGCGTGGGGCACCGCGTTCTGGAGCCAGCGCTACACCTCGTGGGAGCAGGTCCTGCCGCCGCGCGCCACGCCGTCGTTCGGCAACCCCGGCCAGCTGCTCGACTTCGACCGGTTCTCCTCCGACGCCCTGCTGGAGCTGTTCAAGGCCGAGCGGGACGTGCTGCGCGAGGTCACCCCGGGCGTGCCGGTGACGACGAACTTCATGGTGACGTGGACGTTCGGCGCGCTGGACTACTGGAAGTGGGCCGCCGAGGTCGACTTCGTGTCCAACGACCACTACACGCGCGCCGAGGACGACGAGCGGCACGTCGAGCTGGCGTTCTCCGCCGACCTGGCGCGCGGGCTCGCGGGCGGCGCGCCGTGGCTGCTCATGGAGCACTCGACGTCGGCGGTGAACTGGCAGGCCCGCAACGTCGCCAAGCTGCCCGGCGAGCTGCGGCGCAACTCGTTCCAGCACCTCGCGCGCGGCGCGGACGGCACGCTGTTCTTCCAGTGGCGGCAGTCGCGGGCGGGCGCGGAGCGCTACCACTCGGCGATGGTCCCGCACGCCGGCCCGGAGACGCGGGTGTTCCGCGAGGTCGAACGGGTCGGCGCGGAGTACGGCCGCCTCGCCGAGCTGCTCGGCTCCCGGGTCGAGGCGTCCGTGGCGCTGGTCCACGACTGGGAGTCGGGCTGGGCGCTGGCCCAGCCCGCCCACCCGACGTCCGACTTCGACCACCGGGCGAACGCGCTGGCGCTGTACCGGTCGCTGTGGCGCGCGGGCGCGACCGTCGACTTCGTGCCGCCCGGCGCCGACCTGTCCGGGTACGCCCTGGTCGTGCTGCCCGCCCTGCACCTGGTGGACGACGCGTCGCCGTACGAGCGGTACGCCTCCGGCGGCGGGCACCTGCTGGTCACCTACCTGACCGGCACCACCGACCGGCGCGGCCACGTGCACCTCGGCGGCTACCCCGGCCCGTTCCGCGAGCTGCTGGGCGTGCGCACCGAGGAGTTCCACCCGCTGCGCGCCGGGCAGGTCGTCGCGCTGGACGACGGCTCGACCGCCGGGGTGTGGACCGAGCACCTCCGCGTCGAGGGCGCGGAGGCCGTGGCCTCGTACGTCGACGGTCCGCTGCCGGGCGTGCCCGCCGTGACCCGCCACGCGTACGGCGCCGGCGTCGCGCGCTACCTCGCGTGCGGCCTGACCGGCGACGGGCTCGACCGGCTGGTGCGGACCGCCCTGGCCGACGCGGGCGTGCCGGCCGGCGTGCCGGGCGTCGAGGTCGTGCGCCGGCGCGGTGAGGTGTCCGGGACGCCCGTATCGTGGCTGATCGCGGTCAACCACGGCGACTCCGACGCGGAGCTGCCCGCCGCGGGGGTCGAGCTGCTCACGGGCGCACGCGCGTCCGGGCGCCTGGTCGTCCCCGCCGGCGACGTGGTCGTGGTCAGGGAAGAGGTGTGACGGTGCTGGCGCGGCAACGACAAGCGGTGATCCTGGAAGAGGTACGCCGCACGGGCGCGGTCCGGGTGAGCGACCTGGTCGTGCGGCTGGGCGTCTCGGACATGACCGTGCGGCGCGACCTCGACGTGCTCGCCGTGCGCGGCCTCGTGGAGAAGGTGTACGGCGGGGCCACGTCCGTGGTCGGCCGCAGCACCGACGAACCGGGCTTCGAGGCCAAGTCCGTGCGCCAGCTGCCGGAGAAGGAGGCCATCGCCGCGCACGCCGCGGGCCTGGTGCGCCCCGGCACGGCGATCGGGCTGTCCGCGGGCACCACCACGTGGACGCTCGCGCGGTTCCTCGACGACATCCCGGACCTGACCGTGGTGACCAACTCGATCCGGGTCGCCGACGTGCTCCAGCAGAGCGGGCGCACCGACCGCACGGTGGTGCTGACCGGCGGGGTGCGCACGCCGTCCGACGCGCTGGTCGGGCCGGTGGCCGTGCAGGCGCTGAGATCGCTGCACCTGGACGTGGTGTTCCTGGGCGTGCACGGCATGGCCGAGCGCTCCGGCTTCACCACGCCCAACCTGAACGAGAGCGAGACCGACCGCGCCCTGGTGGACGCGGCGGGACGCGTGGTGGTGGTCGCCGACCACACCAAGTGGGGCACCGTCGGCATCTCCACGATCGCCGGGCTGGACGAGGCGGACGTGCTGGTGACGGACGAGGGGTTGGCCGAGCCCGCGCGCGCGGTGCTCGGGGAGCAGGTCGGGGAACTGGTCCTGGCGCACGTGCCGGGGCGCGGAGAGGAACTGGCGTGAGGCGCACGGCGGGGAAACTTGCCGATGGTCGGGAGATCATCTACTTCGACGACACACCGGACGCGCCGCCGCGGCACGCGGTGGACACCCGGGACCTGCCGAGGACGCAGCCGCTGTCGGAGGTGCGGCGCGACCCGCTGACCGGCGAGTGGGTGGCGATGGCCGCGCACCGGCAGACCCGGACGTACAAGCCGCCGGCGGACCTGTGCCCGCTGTGCCCGTCCACACCGGACAAGCCGACCGAGGTCCCCGAGTCGTCCTACGACGTGGCGGTGTTCGAGAACCGGTTCCCGTCGTTCGCGCAGGGCGTGCCGGACCTGCCGTCCACCGTGGACGGGATGCCGATGGTGGCGCGCGCGCCGGGGCGCGGCCGGGCCGAGGTCGTGTGCTTCACCTCGGACCACAACACGTCGTTCGGGCAGCTGCCGGTGTCCCGGGTGCGCACCGTCGTGGACGTGTGGGCCGACCGCACCGCCGCGCTCGGCGGGATGCCGGGCGTGGAGCAGGTCTTCCCGTTCGAGAACCGGGGCGAGGAGATCGGCGTCACCCTGCACCACCCGCACGGCCAGGTCTACGGCTACCCGTTCGTGACGCCGAAGACCGAGCGGATGCTGTCGGTGGCCGCCGACTACCGCGCCGCCCACGGCCGTCCCCTGATGGGCGACGTGCTGGCGGCGGAGCGCGCCGTCGGCACCCGCGTGGTCGCCGAGGGCGCGCACTGGACCGCGTTCGTCCCGGCCGCCGCGCGCTGGCCGGTCGAGGTCCACCTGGTGCCGCACCGCCAGGTCCCCGACCTGCCCGCCCTGACCGACGCCGAGCGGGACGACTTCGCGGCGCTGTACCTGACCGTCCTGCACCGCCTGGACGCCCTCTACGACCGGCCGCTGCCCTACATCGCCGCCTGGCACCAGGCCCCGGTCCGCACCGGCCGCGACCTGGCGTGGCTGCACCTGGAGGTCTTCTCCGTGCTGCGCACCGCCGACAAGCTCAAGTACCTGGCGGGCTCCGAGTCCGGCATGGGCGTCTGGGTCAACGACGCCACCCCCGAGCAGATCGCCGACCGCCTCCGCCCCGCCTGACCCGCGAGTCCAACGCTCACGACCCGCGAGTCATGCGCTCACGACCCGTGAGTCATGCGCTCACGACCCGTGAGTCATGCGCTCGCGACCCGCGGGTCAGAGGAAGCGGCGGGCGGCGGCGGTGCCGGCCGCCGGGTCCCAGCCCGGTCGGGCGCCCACCACGGCGGTCACGAGGTCCTCCGTCACGTCGGCGTCGGCGGCGATCAGCGCGTCCACCGCCTCGGGGCCGGCGTGGTCCTCGGTGAAGTGGGTGATCAGCTCGCGGCACCGCACGTCGTCGGCGAACGGCGGGGCCAACGAGTCGAACCCGTCGTCGAGGTCGTAGTCCGCCCGCCGCCACGCGCCGTCCTCGAAGCCGTACGCGAAGCCCACCCACAGGCCGGCGGCCTGGGCCTCGTCCACGGGCCCCGCCCACCACCCGGGCGCGTCGGCCAGGAGGTCGGTCTCCTCCTCCTGGAAGTACTCGGCGGCACGGCCGTGGTACGTGTCGGAGTACTCGTGGTCGTGCCCCAGCAGCAGGGCCCGGCCCCCGTCGAACCGGTGCAGCTCGGCCCAGTTGCCGCCGCCGTCGTCGTAGTGCCACACCGCGCCGTCCGCCCGGCAGCCGTCGCCCCAGCCGCGCGCGGCGCGCACCGCGGCGAACGCCGCCCACCGCGCCCGCATCCACGTCGGGTCCGGCAGCTCCACCTCGACCAGTGCCACGTCCGCCTCCTCGCAGGGTCGGCGCACATCGTCGCAGCTCCCGCGCGGTCACCGGCCGTGACCCCGGCTCAGCGGGTCACCCGATCCAGGCGGGCCACCCCGGAGGAGTTCACAACTGATGCCCAGTTTCGTTTAAGGCTCCTCTCAGGCGGGCAACGCAGAGTGGTGGACATGACCGAGAGCGAGCAGCCGCGCCAGCCGCAGGAGCCCCAGCAGCACAGCCCCTGGGCCCGCGGCGCCGAGCACGGTCACGAGTACGCCGGCGACCAGCAGCAGGGTGCTGGGCAGCCGGGTCCCGACGGGTCGGCGGCAGGGGTCGACCGGTCGGACGCGGGATCGGCCGGCGCTGTGCAGGGCAGCGCCGGCCGCCCCCGGAACGACGACTTCGGCTCACCGGTCCCCACCGGCGAGCCCGCCCCCGGGACGTCGGCGCACACGAGCGCCGGCCACCCGGCGGACGTCGACCCGCCGGCGGCTGCCGGTCGGTCGAACCCCGGTGAGGCGGGTGCCGTGCAGGGCGGCGCCGGCCAGGCCGGGCAGGGTGTGGCCGGTGCCGTGCAGGGCGGCGCCGGTCGGACCGACGGCGGGGTGGGTGCCGTGCAGGGCGGCCCCCACCCCACCGCAGGCCAGGCCGGGACGGGTGGGTTCGGCGCCGCGCAGGGCGGCGCCGGGTTCCCCGCGACCGGTCCGGGCACCGGGGCGGGAGCCTGGCAGGGAGGCTTCCAGCGCCCGGAGCACACCGGCCCGTACGGCGCCGCGCAGACCGCCGTGCAGGGCCACCCCGGCTCGTCCGCCCCCTCCCCTTCGGGTGCGGCGCAGCCGGACGGGCCCGGCGCGCCGGGGGTCTTCCCCGGCCAGTCGGGCCCCTACTACGCACCGCCCGGATCGGTCGTCACCGCACCCCCGCGACGGGGTCGGGGCAAGGTGGTCGCCGGGGTCGCCGCGCTCGTGCTCGCCGTCGGAGGAGTGGCGGGCGGGGTCGGCGGCTACGTCGGCTACGAGGCGGCGGACCGGTCCGGGCCGGTCGCCAACGCGCTCAACCAGGCCCCACCCGCGCAGCGGACCGGCGCGGCGGCCGAGGGCTCGATCGAGCAGGTCGCCCAGAAGGTGCTGCCCACCGTCGTGCAGGTGCAGGTGAGCGGCGGCGCCGGGTCCGGGTTCGTGCTCAGCTCCGACGGCCTCGTGCTGACCAACAACCACGTGGTCGAGTCGGCCGCGGGCGGCGGCCCCATCAAGGTGCAGCTCCAGGACGGCCGCTCGTTCGACGCGCGGATCGTCGGCCGCGACCCGACGTCCGACCTGGCCGTGGTGAAGGCCGAGGACGTCGACGACCTGCCCGTGGCCGAGCTGGGCAACTCCTCGGACCTGCGCATCGGCCAGCAGGTCGTGGCCGTCGGGTCGCCGTTCGACCTCAACGGCACGGTGACGTCCGGCATCGTCAGCTCCCTCAACCGCCCCGTGCGGGCGGGCGGCGAGCAGGGCACCCAGGCCACGGTGCTCAACGCCATCCAGACCGACGCGGCGATCAACCCCGGCAACTCCGGCGGCCCGCTGGTGAACATGCAGGGCCAGGTCGTCGGCATCAACTCCGCCATCTACAGCCCGAACTCCGGCCAGTCGGCGCAGGGCGGTTCGGTCGGCATCGGCTTCGCCATCCCGGTCGACCAGGCCCGGCGGACGGCGAAGGAGCTGTCCGAGACCGGCAAGGCCACGCAGACCGTGCTGGGCGTCTCGGTCGGCGACGACGAGGACGGCGGCGCGCTGGTCCGCGAGGTCACGGCGGGTGGCGCGGCCGAGGCGGCAGGCGTGAAGGCCGGCGACGTGATCACCAGGTTCGGCGACCGCCCGATCGACAGCTCCGACGCCCTGGTGGCGGCCGTCCGGTCCCGCGCACCGGGCGAGAAGGTGCAGCTGACCATCGGCCGCGACCGGACCGTCGAGGTGACGCTGGGCAGCCAGCCCGTCGAGGTCAGGTAACCCGAGGCTCCACCGGCCCGACGTGCCCCGGGCCGGTGGTGGAACCCGGCTCGCGTGCCCCCGAGCCGGAGACGAGGCCGCATCCCGGCGAGTACCCCTCACCCGCCGGAGTGCGGCCCTTTCCTTTCCCGGACCAGGCCCCTCACGAGGCCGGTCACGAGCACGCCGAGCCAGATCGCGGCGACGGCCGCCAGCAGCCACGGCCCGTGGGCGCGGTCGTGCAGGCCGGGGTTGGCCGGTCCCGCGTGCGGCCGCCACAGCAGCGGCACGGCGAGCAGCACGAGCACCCCGGACAGCACCCCGCCGACCACCACCGGCACCCGCCACGGCGCGGCCACCCACCGCGCGACCGCCAACCCGACGCCGCCGACGAGCGGTGCCAGCAGCAGGTCGTGCGCCACCGGACCGCCGAGGAACCACACCAGCAGGTCAACGTCCAGCAGGGGGAGCAGCAGCACCGCGCCCCACAGCCCGGCGGCGACGCCGAGCGCGCCGAGCACCCACCTGAACGCCCTCACGTCGCCGGCCCCAGCTTCACGACCCACTTGGTCTGGAGCACCCCGGGGCGGTTCGGCGCGACGAGCCGGCACGGGTGGCCGTGGTCGAGCGGCAGGGGAGCGCCGTCGAGGCGCAGCGCCAGCAGCGTCAGCGGGTCGCGGACGTGCGCGGCGGGCAGCGTCGAGGTCCGGTAGAGCCCGTCGCGCTCCAGCGACTCGACCACGACGTCGGTGGGGTCCAGCCCGGCCAGCGCCAGCAGGTCCCGCACGGGCACGCCGGTCCACGTGGCCGACGCGCTCCACCCCTCGACGCACGCGATCGGCAGCTCGGCCGTCGTCTGCGGCAACGCCCCCAGCTCGGCCAGGCCGAACCGCCGGCCGCCCACGGTGAGCCGCCAGTCGTCGCCCACGGGTTCCACGCCGGCCGCCCGCGCCGTGCGGTTGACCGGCAGCCGGGTGGAGCGCGCGCCGAGCACCGACACCTGCCGCAGCCACGGCACCGTGCCGCCCGCCGTGGCCAGCACCGCGAGCGCCACCGCCCCGCCGGTGGTGAGCAGGAACCCGCGCCGCGACAACGTCCCGCGCCGGACTTCCTCCGTTGGTGGCGGGGTGCGGAACAGCGGCATCTTCACGGCGACGTGCACGAGCAGCGCGCCGACCGCGACCCAGGCGACCGCGTAGTGGGCCGGGGGGAAGAAGAAGCCCCACGGGTAGTTCTGGGCGGCGTTGAACAACCCGGTGACCAGTTCGAAGAACGCCGCGCCCAGCAGGACGAGGACGGAGCCGCGCTCCAGGGCGTGCGGGACGTTCCGCACGAGCGGGCGACCGAACAGCTTCGGGTAGACCGTCCACAGCTTGGCCAGCAGCAGCGGGATCGCCGCCACGCCCGAGGTGACGTGCACGCCCTGCGTGACCCGGTACAGCCAGACCGGCCTGGTGGGCCACGCGAACCACCCCGGCGGGTGCTGGATGGCGTGACTGAGCAGGCCGGTCACGAAGCACAGCCCGAATGCCACCCCCAACCAAGCGCCGATTCTGGTGGCGGTGTGCGGACTCGATTCCCGACGCACTCGCGGCACTCTCACAACCGCTCCAATTCCCACACCCGACAATCCCCTCGTTCAACAATCCAACAGACCCGCAACTGCACTGCACCAAGCCGACAATCCCCTCGTCCAACAATCCAACAGACCCGCAACTGCACTGCACCAAGCCGGCAATCCCCTTGTTCAACAATCCGGCGATCCGACCAAGCGTCGCGCCGCCCTGTAGACGCAAGCGTTTGCGCGCTGATCACCGCCCTGCTTGCCGCTCTAGTCACTGCCCTGATCGCCGCGCTGGTTGCCGCCCTGGTCGCCGAGTTGGTTGCCGCGCTGGTTGCCGCGCTGGGCGCCGCTCTGGTTGCCAAGCTGATTGCCGGCTGGTTGCCGCGCTGGCCCACGCGCCGGGTTGCGCGCAGGCGCAGGCGGTTGCCGTCATGAATTCGGCTCGGTTTGTGCGGCGGCTTTCGGGCGGCTTTCGGGCGGGCGTCGGTTGCCGCTGGGCTGCGGCCGCGGTGGGTCAGGATCGTTCTAGTTCTACGAAGCAGCGATTCTTTTGTTCAACAATCCGACGGGGTGACAATCCGGCGTGTTCGGCCGCCGCTGTGAGGGCTTGGGCGTCCACTCGGGCCCAGGGGAACCAGGCGCCGCCGTTGATCCGGGCTGGGCCACGCCACAGACCGCAGCCGGGGGGTTCGGTTTCGACCAGGACGGTGCCGTGGCGGTGCAGCAGGCGGCGGGTGCGGCGGAGGAGGGCTGTCGGGTCGCCGCCGATGCCGATGTTGCCGTCGGCCAGCAGCGCGTGCCGCCACCGTCCGGTACCGGGCAGCCGTCCGAACACGTCGCGCCGCAACGCGGGCCCGCCCCGCGCCCTGGTCAACGCCACCGCGAGCGGCGACTTGTCCACCCCCAGCACGGTGACGCCCCGCCTCGCCAACGCCGCGACCAGCCGCCCCGGGCCGCACCCGAGGTCGATGGTCGCGCCTCGGCAGGCGTCGAGCAGCACCGCGTCGCCGTTCGCAGCGTCGCCAGCCGCGGCGTCGCCAGCCGCAGCGCCGCTGCCCGTTGCGTCGTCGTGCCACCGCGCGACCGGCAGCACCTGCGAACCGCCGTCGCCGAACTCCAACCGGCACTCCGCACCGCCCAGCCCCACGTCGAACGCGGTCACCTCGCCACCCCCAGCCGCGCGAACGCCTCGGCGAACCGCGTCCCCGGCGCCGCGTCCGCGACCTCCCGGGCCGCCACCACGTCGTCCACATCGGACAGTGCCGGCGCGGTCCCCACCGCGCGGTCCCGGAAGGCGAGCACCGTGCGCACCCCCGTGTCGTCGCGCGACATCGGCACGTCCGCCAACCGCCGCGCCAGGGCGGGCTCCCGCAGACCGAGCGCCCACCAGCCGCCGTCCAGCGCGGGACCCACCACCACGTCGTGCCCGTCGAGCAGCCCGATCGCCCCGCCGAGCAGCGCGGGCGTGACCTGCGGCGTGTCCATGCCGATCTGGAACACCGGCAGGCCGTGCGCCCGGTGCGCGTCGGCGTGCGCGTTGGCCAACCGCTCGCCGAACCCGTCACCCCGCTGCGGGACGACGACGCAGTGCCGCAGCGCCGCCCGCACCTCGTCCTCGCGCCGGGCCGCGCCCAGGTCCCCGGTCAACGCCACCACCGGCCGCGCGCCCGGCGTCCGCAGCACCGCGTCCAGCGTGTCCAGCAGCGCGGCGGCGGCCAGGTCGGCCGCCTCCTCCGGCGACGCGGGCGGGCACAGCCGCGTCTTCGCCAACCCCGGCACCGGGGCCTTGGCGACCACCAGCAGGCTGACCGGCGTCACCGCAGCACCCCCGCCATGTCGCGCACCGCGCGCACCGTGCCGCGCACCGAACCCGACACCTTCGACCTCGTCCCGGCCGCGCGCGGGCCGTAGGGCACGTCCCGCTCCACCACCCGCCACCCCGCCGCGCCCGCGCGCAGCAGCAGTTCGAGCGGGTAGCCGAACGCCCGGTCGCGCACCCCCAGGTCGAGCAGGTCGCGGCGGCGGAACGCGCGCACCGGGGCGATGTCGCGCACCGGCAGGCCGCGCCGCCGCAGCAGGGCCGCCAGCACCGCGTTGCCCGCCCGCGCGTGCCACGGCCAACTCCCCGCCGACGGCACCCGCCGCCCGACCGCCAGGTCCGCGCCCGCCAGCAGCGCCACGAGCGCCGGCAGGTCGCCGGGGTCGAGCGAGCCGTCCGCGTCGAGCACGCACACCACCTCCGACCGCGCCCGCTCCACGCCCGCGTGCACCGCCGCGCCGTACCCGGGCCGGGGTTCGTGCACCACCTCCGCGCCGAGCGAGCGCGCGACATCGGGCGACCCGTCGCGCGATCCGTTGTCCACCACCAGGGGCCGGTAGCCGGCGGGCATCGCGCCGAGCACCAGCGGGAGCGCCGCCGCCTCGTCCAGGCAGGGGAGCACCACGTCGATTTCGTCCACACCCCGAGCATCGGTCCACCGTGGAGGGTGCAGAACCCTTGCGGTGCTTACCGAATCCTGACGTGCGGCCCACTCCTTACGGACCGCTGACGGATGCTGCCGCACGCCCTCCGCCGGCCCCCGGACGCCCTACGGTGGGCGCGTGCCCCGTGTCCTGGCCGCCGCGGCCCTGGTCGTCCTCGCCGCCGTGGTCGGTGCGGGCCTCGACCCCGACCTGACGTTCGCGGGCGCGCCGCCGCTGTTCGCCACGTGGCTGCCGCACGTCGGCGTCGGCACGCCCCTCGCGGTCCTGGTGGCCGTCGCCGTCGTCGCGCGCGGCCCGGACCTGGCGGCGCGGCTGCCGTGGCGGGCGGCCCTCGGCGCGACCTGGGTGGCGACGGTGGCGTGGACGACCTCCCTCGCCCTGGTGGACGGCTGGGAACGCGGCTTCGCGGGCAGGCTCACCACGTCCGACGAGTACCTGCACGAGGTGCCGGGCGTCACCGACGTGCCCGGCCTGCTGCGCGGGTTCGCCGACCGCGTCCTCGACTTCCAGCCCGACTCGTGGACCACGCACGTGTCCGGGCACCCGCCGGGCGCGCTGCTGGTGTACGTCGGCCTGGACCGGGTCGGGCTGGCCGGCGGCGCGTGGGCGTCGGCGTTCACCGTGCTGGTCGGCGCGCTGGTGGCGGTGGCCGTGCCGGTGACCGTGCGGGCGGTGGTGTCCGAGGGGCACGCCCGCGCGGTGCTGCCGTTCGTGGCGCTGTTCCCCGGCGCGGTGTGGTTCGGGGTGTCGGCGGACGGGCTGTTCGCGGGCGTCGCGGCGTGCGGGGTGGCGCTGCTCGCGGTCGGCCGGCCGCTGCTCGGCGGGGTCGTGCTCGGGTTCGCGCTGTTCCTGTCCTACGGGCTGGTGCTGCTGGGCGTGCTCGCGCTGGCCGTGCTGTGGCGGCGCGGGGCCGCGCGGTGGCGGGAGGTCGGCGTGGCCGTGCTGGGCGCGGCGGTGGTGGTGGCGGTGTTCGCGGCCCTCGGGTTCTGGTGGCTCGACGGCTACCACCTGGTCGTGGAGCGGTACCACCAGGGCATAGCCTCGTCCCGCTGGTACGGCTACTGGGTGTGGGCGAACCTCGCGGCGGCGGTCTTGGCCTGCGGGTTCGCCCCGTTCGCGGCGCGGTGGCGCGGCCCGGCGCTGGTGCTCGCGGGCGCGGCGGCGGCCACGGTCCTGCTGGCCGACGCGTCGGGGCTGAGCAAGGCCGAGGTCGAGCGCATCTGGCTGCCGTTCACGGTGTGGCTGGTGGTGCTGGTGCCCGACCGGCGACGACCATGGCTCGTGGTGCAAGCGGTGACCGCGCTCGCGGTCAACCACCTCCTGCTGACCAACTGGTGAGGCTGCTGTGGACAGGGTGCTCGTCGTGGACGACGACGTGGTGGTGCGGGACGTGGTCCGCCGCTACCTGGAGCTGGCCGGGCACGAGGTCGAGCTGGTCGGCGACGGCGAGACCGCGCTGCGCCGGTTCGCCGAGCGGGAACCGGACCTCGTGGTGCTCGACCTGATGCTGCCCGGCGTGGACGGCCTGGAGGTGTGCCGGCTGCTGCGGCGGCGCAGCGCCGTGCCCGTGGTGATGCTGACCGCGCTCGGCCAGGAGGAGGACCGCATCGCCGGCCTCCAGCTCGGCGCGGACGACTACGTGACCAAGCCGTTCAGCCCGCGCGAGCTGGCGCTGCGCGTCACGTCCGTGCTGCGGCGGTCGAGGGCGGCGGCGGTGCGGTCGCCCTCGGTGCTGGAGGACCGAGGGCTGCGCGTGGACGTGGGCGCGCGATCGGCGGAGCTGGGCGGGGCGGAGCTGGCGCTCACCACCCGCGAGTTCGACCTGCTGGTGTTCTTCCTGACCCACCGGGGCACCGCGTTCTCCCGCGCCGACCTGCTGGCGCGGGTGTGGGGCTGGGAGTTCGGCGACCAGTCCACCGTGACCGTCCACGTGCGGCGGCTGCGGGAGAAGGTCGAGGCCGACCCGGCGCGGCCGGTGCGCATCGCGACCGTGTGGGGCGTCGGCTACCGGTACGACGGGGGCGCGTGATGCTGGTCGAGGTCGGGCACGTCCTCCCGTACGCGGTGCTGTTCTCGCTGCCGCTGGCGCTGATCGGCGTGCTCGTGCTGCGGCGGTCGACGGACGGCTCGCTGGCGCGCGCGATGACCGTGCTGGCGATCGTGCCGGTGGTGGCGACCATCGGCGGGGTGCTCGCGGTGAGCGGGTTCATGTTCACCCCGATCCTGATGACGACGCTGCTGGTGTGCGTGCTGGTGGCCCTGGTGACGGTGCCGGCCGCGGTGCTGTCGGGGCGGGCGCTGGCGCGGCGCAGCGTGTGGGAGCGGGAGGCGCGGGCCCGGGAGCGCGCGGCCGAGGCGTCGCGGCGCGAGCTGGTGGCGTGGATCAGCCACGACCTGCGCACGCCGCTGGCGGGCATCCGGGCGATGGCCGAGGCGCTCGCGGACGGCGTCGTCGCGCGGCCGGACGAGGTCACCGACTACGCGGGGCGCATCTCGGCGGAGGCCGAGGCGCTGTCCGGGATGGTCGACGACCTGTTCGAGCTGTCCCGCATCACCGCCGGCGCGCTCCGGCTGACCCTCTCCGACGTGCCGCTGGCGGACGTGGTGAGCGAGGTCGTGGCGGCCGAGTCGCCGGTGGCGTCCCGCAAGGGCGTGGTGCTGCGGGCGGACGCCGCGACGTGGCCCGTGGTGCCGGGCAGCGACCCGGAGCTGGCGCGCGTCGTGCGCAACCTGCTGTCCAACGCGATCCGGCACACCCCGCCGGACGGCACGGTGGCCGTGCGGGTCGACGTGGACGGCCCCTCGGCGCTGCTGCGCGTGGACGACGCGTGCGGCGGCATCCCGGACACCGACCTGCCGCGCGTGTTCGACGTGGCCTTCCGCGGCGCCCCGCACCGCCGTCCCGTGGGCGGCGGCCTGGGCCTGGCCATCGCGCGCGGCCTGGTCGAGGCGCACCGCGGCACGATCACCGCCCGCAACCACGGCCCCGGCTGCCGCTTCGAGGTCCGCCTCCCCCTGGTCGCGGCCGACGGCCCCGCCTGACGCGCGGGGTCGCCCACTCCCGCACGCGTCAGGCGGCCGTCACCGCCGTCCGTCACCGCCGTCCGTCATCGGCGGGTGCCACTGGCGGCTGTCGGTGGCGGCTGTCGGGTATCACTCCCCGACGCCGGGACGGGCGTTGAGGCGGGCGGCCTGGCGGGTCAGGTGGACGTGCTCGGCGAGCGTGGTCGCCCGGCGGGCCGCCTCGGCGTACAGGCGCGCCGCCGTCACCGGGTCGCCGTCGCGCTCGTGCAGGTACGCCGCCACCGCCGTGTGGCGCGGCAGCGAGTCGTCCAGCTCCGCGAGCGCCGCCAGCCCCGCGCGCGGCCCGTCCGCCTCGCCCACGGCCACCGCGCGGTTGAGCCGGACGACCGGGCTGTCGGTCAGGCGCGCCAGCTCGTCGTACCACTCCACCACCTGCACCCAGTCGGTCTCCCCGGCGGTGGGCGCGTCGGCGTGCAGCGCGGCGATGGCGGCCTGGGCCTGGAACTCGCCCAGCCGGTCGCGGGCGAGGGCCGCCTGGAGGATGCCGACCCCCTCGGCGATCGCCCCCGTGTCCCACAGCCCGCGGTCCTGCTCGGCGAGCGGCACCAGGCTGCCGTCCGGCGCGGTCCGGCTCGCGCGCCGGGCGTGGTGCAGCAGCATGAGGGCGAGCAGCCCCGCCACCTCCGGGTGGTCGATCGACGCCGCGAGCTGCCGGGTGAGCCGGACGGCCTCGGCGGCGAGGTCGACGTCGCCGGAGTAGCCCTCGTTGAACACCAGGTAGAGGACGCGCAGCACGGTGGCGACGTCGCCGGGCCGGTCGAACCGCACGTCGGCGACGGTGCGCTTGGCGCGGCTGATCCGCTGCGCCATCGTCGCCTCGGGCACCAGGTAGGCCCGGGCGATCTGGCGGGTGGTCAGCCCGCCGACGGCGCGCAGCGTGAGCGCGACCGCCGACGACGGCGTCAGCGACGGGTGGGCGCACAGGAAGTAGAGCTGGAGCGTGTCGTCCACCGCGGGCGCGGGTCCGGGCGGCGGCTCCTCGTCGAGCGCGTCCTCCCGCCGGCGGCGGGCGGCGTCCGCCCTGGTCGCGTCGAGGAACCGGCGCCAGGCCACCGTGACCAGCCAGCCCTTCGGGTCGCGCGGCGGGTCGTCGGACCAGGTGCGGACCGCCTCGACCAGCGCGTCCTGCACGGCGTCCTCGGCCGCCGCGAAATCCACCCCGCGGCGGACGAGGACCCCGAGCACGCCGGGCGTGAGGCTCCGGATCAGGGCCTCGTCCATGCCGGTGGTCACTCCGTGATCGTGGGCGGCGCCGACAGGAACGGGCGCAGTTCGAGCCACTCGTGGATCGGCTTCCCGCCCGCCCCCGGCGCGGCCGACAGCTCACCGGCCAGCTCGACGGCGCGCTCGTAGCTGTCGACGTCGATCACCATCCAGCCCGCGATGAGGTCCTTGGTCTCGGCGAACGGGCCGTCGGTGACCGGCGGTCGCCCCTCGCCGTCGTACCGGACGAACGTCCCCTCGGGGGCGAGCGCCTGGCCGTCGACGAACTCGCCGGTCTTCTCCAGCCGGTCCGCGAAGTCCCGCATGTACGCGACGTGCGCCGTGATCTCCTCCGGCGCCCACTGGTCCATGGGGACGTCGTTGACCGCCGCCGGCGCGCCGCGGTAGTGCTTGAGCAGCAGGTACTTGGCCATCGTGGTTCTCCTCGGTGCGGGCCGACCCAGTGTGGTCGCGTTCATCCGGGGGACGCGGCCGGGTACGGGTTCTCGACATCGCCGGCGAGGATTCCCGCGAAATTTTTTGACGCTCCCCCGAACCGCTCAGCGCAGCGGGTCGGTGGCGAACCGCTCGACGCCCTCGGCGAACGACGTGCGGGCACGGAAGCCGAGCAGGTCACGGGCCCGGCCCGGGTCGGCCACCACGTGCCGCACGTCCGCCGCCCGCGCCCCGCCGACGACCCGCGGCGCGGGCCCGCCGCACGCCCGCGCCAGGTGCCCGGCCAGCTCGCCGACCGTGCGCGGCTCGCCCGAGCAGATGTTCACCGGCGTGAGGGCCCCCGCCTCGCCCTCCCGCTCCACCGCCGCCAGGTTGGCCCGCGCCACGTCCGAGACGTGCACGAAGTCCCGCCGCTGCCGCCCGTCCTCCAGCACGGTCGGGGCCTCGCCGCGCTCCAGCGCCGACCGGAACAGGCTCGCCACGCCCGCGTACGGCGTGTCCCGGGGCATCCGCGGCCCGTAGGCGTTGTGGTAGCGCAACGCCCACACGTGCCCGCCGGTCTGCCGCGCCCACGCCGCCGCGTAGTGCTCCTGGGCGAGCTTGCTCGCGGCGTACGTGCTGCGCGGGTCGAGCGGCGCGTCCTCGGGCACCAGGCGCGGCTCCAGCGGTTCACCGCACCGGGGGCACGGCGGCTCGTAGCGGCCCCCGTCCACGTCGGCCTGCCGGCGCGGCGCGGCCCGCACCACGCCGTGCTCGGCGCACTCGTAGCGGCCCTCGCCGTAGACCACCACGGACGACGCCAGCACCAGCCGCCCCACCCCGGCCCGGTGCATCGCGGCCAGCAGCACGGCCGTGCCCAGGTCGTTGTTGCGGGCGTACAGCGGGGCGTCGGCCGGGTCGAGCCCGTGCCCGACGACCGCCGCCTGGTGGCACACGACGTCCACACCGGCCAGCAGCCGGCGGACCGCGTCGAGGTCGGTCACGTCGTGCGCCGGCCCGGTCGGCGTCGGGTGCGCCTGGGGCAGGTAGGCGTCGAGGACGACCACCTCGTGCCCGGACAGCCGCGCCCGGTCGGCGATGTGTGACCCGATGAACCCGGCTCCGCCGGTGAGGAGAACGCGCACGTCACCGACGTTAGGGGCGCGACGACCGGAACACGCGGGCCCACAGCGTCATGTCACGGAACCGTCAGATCCGGTGATTGGCTACGGTTGCCCGCATGGAACGCAGCGCGCAGCGCCTGGGACGCGCCCTCGTCGTGATCGTGGACGACAGGGTGGCGCACGGGGAGCACGACGACAGCACGGGTCCGCTGGTCACCGAGCTGCTGGAAGAAGCGGGGTTCATCGTCGACGGCACCGTCGCGGTGGAGGGCGAGATCGTGGACATCCGCGCCGCCCTCAACACCGCGGTGATCGGCGGTGTCGACCTGGTCGTCACCGTCGGCGGCACGGGCGTGTCGCCGCGCGACGTCACACCGGACGCCACGCAGGGCGTCCTCGACCGGCCGATCAGCGGCATCGCGGAGGCGCTGCGCGCCTCGGGCCTGGCGGCGGGCGCCGTGGACGCCGGCATCTCCCGCGGCCTGGTGGGCATCTCCGGCAGCACCCTCGTGGTCAACCTCGCGGGTTCCCGCTCGGCGGTCCGCGACGGCATGGCGACCCTCTCGGCCCTCGTGCCCTACGTGATCGACCAGATCTCGGGCCTAGAAGAGTCGTGACGACCCCGCAGGACGACGACGCCGCGACCGCCCGCGCACGCGAGGCGGCCCGGCGTCGCCGCCTGGCCGAGGTCTTCGGCGACGTCCTCCCGGACGGCACCTCGGACGACCCGCGCCCCACTCCCCGGGACGAGGACTGGTACCGGGAGAACCGCCCCCCGCACCACGGCGGCTGACGCCCGAACCCGATCGCCCGGACCCGACCGGCCTGAACTGACCGGCCGGTCCGGCCGCCCCGCCCCTCCGGCGGGCTCAGGCGTCGTCGTCGTAGCGGCGCTGCAAGGGCGTCTGGGTCTTCTGCTGGGCCGCCATCAGGTCGCGGATCTCCTTGAGCAGCTCGACGTCGGTCGGCTCGTGCGGACCGGCCTCCTCGCCCCGCTTGCGACGATCCTTGATCTTGTTCATCGGCAGCACGAAGATGAAGTAGACGACCGCCGCCACGATCATGAAGTTGATGATCGACGTGATGATCGCGCCGAAGTCCATGACGGTCTTCTCGTTGTCGCCGAGCTGCACCGCGAGCCCGTTGACGTTGGCGCCGCCGAACGACGCGATGATCGGGTTGATCAGGTAGGACGTGAACGCCTTCACGATGTCGTTGAACGCGGCGCCGATGACCACGGCCACGGCCAGGTCGATGACGTTGCCGCGCATCAGGAAGTCCTTGAAGCCCTTGATCACTGCTGACTCCTCCGTCCGGGGGTGCTGGGCGAGCGGAGGGTAACGGCTCGGGCCGCACCGGGTGCCCGCGAGCCGGACGTGGTGCTCTCCGCGATCACCCGTCCCCTACCCGCGGACGCCGGACCCGAACGCACCGGACGGCCGAAACCGGTGGCGTTGGCGGTGGCGGCACGGTTCCGGCGCGGCCCCGGCGCGCGTGGCCCGCCGGGCTCGCCCGCCGGACGTGCCAGGCGTGCGGGAACCTGCCGGGTGCCAGGCGTGCGGGAGCGCGCCGGGCGGGGGTGTGGAACGCGGCCGGTGGTCAGCGGAGGGTGAGGGCGACCGGGTTGGCCAGGGACTCGGCGGCCACCCGCCGGGCCGTCGCGCGGTCCACCGAGATCACCACCACCTCACCGTCCCGCACCGCCACCACGGACGCGTCCGACGCCAGCACGCGCGCCTCCGCGCCCACCACGTCGACCCGGCTCCCCGGTCTCAGCAGCCCGGCCACGCCGGCGTCGGCCAGCCGCACCGCCACCGAGGACGCACCGGGGGTCGCCGACGCCAGCCGGGCGTCCGTCAACGGCTCGCCCGACCTCGCCGCGCTGACCAGCGCACGCCCCACCGCGTCCGCCCGCGCCACCGCGCCCGACGGCACCAGCGGCGGCGGCAGCGACGCCACCCGGACGTCGTCCTCCGTCAGCGGCACGTCGGGGGGCAGGTCGCGCGCCGCCACGACCACCTCGACCGAGGGGCCCGCCGGCAGCACGGCCAGGACGACCGCCACCAGCGCCAGCACACCCGCCAAGATCCTTCTGATGAGCACCATGGGATCGACGGTAGGGGCGGGCGGGAGGTGGGGACAGCACGAGTCCCGGAGCTGTGGACAACTCCGGGACCTGTGGACAACTACCTCAGGACGCGGCCGCGGCGGGCGTCGACGACGAGGAAGAGGAGGAGGAAGAGGACGGGGTCGAGGCCGGCGTCGACGAGGTCGACTCGCTCTTCGACTCGCCCTTCGACTCGCCCTTGGCCGCCGGCGCGGACGGGGACGCGGAGGAGGACCGGCTGTCGTTGCGGTAGAAGCCGCTGCCCTTGAACACCACGCCCACCGCGCCGTAGAGCTTGCGCAGCCTGCCCGCGCACTCGGGGCAGTCGGTCAGCGCGTTGTCGGTGAAGGCCTGCACCGCCTCGAACCGGTGGTCGCACTCGGTGCAGGCGTACTGGTAGGTCGGCACGGTCAACCCTCCAACGAGTCCTTTGGCACTCGGACGTCACGAGTGCCAACCACGATGATGCGGCATCCATTCCACGTGGCGCAAACACCACAGGTCAACGTCACAGCGGCGGGCCCGCCGGCGGCACCCCCGGCGGCACCTCCAGCGGCAGGCGGACCAGGCCCGACGGCGTCAGCACCGCGTCCACCCGGACGTCGTGCGGCTCGGCCGGCAGGACCGGCACGAACTCCTCGTCCCGCACCACCGCCACCTTCGGCGCCGCCCACGACCCCAGCACCCGGTCGTAGTACCCGCCGCCCTTGCCCAGCCGCACGCCCGCGTGGTCCACCGCCAGCGCCGGCACCAGCACCAACGCCGCCCCGGACGCGTCCACCGGCGCGCCCACCGGCTCCGGCAGGCCGAACGCCCCCGGCCGCAGCCGGCCGTCGTACCGGGCCCACGCCAGCCCGTCCCCGACGACCACCGGCAGCAGCACCCGCAGCCCCGCGCCGACCAGCGCGTCCAGCATCGCCACCGACCCCGGCTCGCGTGCCGACGCCGCGTAGGCGCACACCGCCTGACCTGGCCGGACGGCGAACGCCGCGACGGTCGTCAGCACCTCGGACGCCATCGACGGCATCACCGCGGCGCGCCGCAGGGACCGCAGCCGTGTGCGGAGAGTCGCCTTCCGGTCACGTTCACCGGACGTCATCGCGGATCACCCCGAGCACGCCGTTACCCTCGCATTTCATGAGCGCCTTCCAGACAGCAATCGTGCCCGCGGCGGGGTTGGGCACGCGCTTCCTCCCGACCACCAAGGCGGTGCCCAAGGAGCTGCTGCCGGTCGTCGACACCCCCGGCATCGAGTACGTCGCCGCCGAGGCCGCCGAGGCCGGCGCGACCAGGCTCGTGATCGTGACCTCGCCGGGCAAGGACGCGGTGGCCGAGTACTTCCGACCGCAGCCCGAACTGGAACAGACGCTCGAGGCCCGGGGCAAGTCGGACCTGCTCGACAAGGTCCGCCGCGCGCCGAACCTGCTCACCGTGGAGACCGCGGTCCAGGACAAGGCCCTGGGCCTGGGCCACGCCGTCGGCTGCGCCGAGGGCAACCTGACCGGCGACGACGAAGCCGTGGCCGTCCTCCTCCCGGACGACCTCGTGCTGCCCACCGGCGTGCTGGCGAAGATGGCCGCGGTCCGCGAGGAGCACGGCGGCACCGTGCTGTGCGCCTTCGACATCCCGCGCGAGCAGATCTCCGCCTACGGCGTCTTCGCCGTCGAGGAGATCGGCGACGACGACGTGAAGCGGGTCGTCGGCATGGTGGAGAAGCCCAAGGCCGAGGACGCGCCGTCCACGTTCGCCGCGGCCGGCCGCTACCTCCTCGACCGGGCGATCTTCGACGCGCTCAAGCGGATCACGCCGGGCGCGGGCGGCGAGCTCCAGCTCACCGACGCCATCGCGCTGCTGATCAACGAGGGTCACCCCGTGCACGTGGTCGTCCACCGGGGTGGGCGACACGACCTGGGCAATCCCGGGGGATTCCTCAAGGCTGCGGTTGACTTCGCGCTTGAGCACCCCGACTACGGCCCCGACCTGCGGGAGTGGTTGCGGGAACGCCTCGGCAACTCCTGAACGAGGACACACATGAGGTCAGTGGAAGAGCAGCTCGCCCGGGTCGTGGCCGCCGCCGTGCGGCCCGCCCCGGTGCGGGTGGCGATCTCCGAGTCGCAGGGCCTGCTCTGCGCTGAGGAGGTCGTCGCGGAGCGCGCGTTGCCCGGGTTCGACCAGGCGGCCGTCGACGGCTACGCGGTGCGCAGCGTCGACGTGCAGGCCGCCAACGAGGAACCGGTGCAGCTGCCGGTGGTCGGTGAGATCCCCGCCGGGTCGCGCCAGCCCAGACGGTTGCAGCCCGGTCAGGCGGTCCGGGTGGCGACCGGCGCGCCCCTGCCCACGCTGGCCGACGCCGTCGTGCCGCTCGGCTACACCGACGGGCACGCGGCGAAGGTGACGGTGCAGCGGTCCGTGCCGTCGGCGGCGTTCGTCCGCCGCACCGGCGAGGACGTGCAGACCGGTGACGTCGCGGTCCGGCGCGGCGCGGTCATCGGCGCGGCCCAGGTCGGCCTGCTGGCCGCCGTCGGCCGCAACAAGGTGCTGGTCCACCCCCGGCCGCGGGTGTCGGTGGTCTCCGTCGGCGAGGAGCTCGTCGACGTCGACCGCACGCCCGGCCAGGGGCAGGTCTACGACGTGAACAGCTACGCGCTCGCCGCGGCGGCCCGGGACGCGGGCGCCGAGGTGAGCCGGGTCGGCATCCAGTCCGCCGACCCGCGCCGGCTGCGCGAGGTCGTCGAGGGCAGGCTGCTGCTGTCCGAGATCGTGGTCGTCGCGGGTGGCGTCGGGGGCGTCATCGGCGACGAGGTCCGCGCGGCCCTGGCCGACCTCGGCGACGTCGACGTGACGCGGGTGGCGATGCACCCCGGTTCGGTGCAGGGCTTCGGCCGGCTCGGGCCGGACGCCGTGCCCACGTTCCTGCTGCCGGCGAACCCGATGAGCGCGCTCGTCGTGTTCGAGGTGCTGGTGCGCCCGCTGATCCGCGCCGCGCTCGGCAAGCGCAACCCGTACCGCCGGGCCGTCACCGCGCGCCTGCTGTCGCCGTTGACCTCCACGAAGGGGCGGCGCGGGTTCCTGCGCGGCCAGCTGCTGCGCGACGCGGACAGCGGCGAGTACCTGGTGCAGCCGCTCGGCACGTCCGGGTCGCACCTGCTGGCGTCCCTGGCCGAGGCGAACTGCCTGGTCATGGTGGACGAGGACGTGACGGACGTGGCGGTCGGCGAAGAGGTCGTGGTCAGCTTCCTGGCGCAGAGGGGATAGATGAGCCTGGCGTGGGAAGGCGGTCGCCATCCCGGCTGGCCCGCGCTGCTCGGGCCGCTGCGGGTGGACGCGGGGCTCGTGGCGCTGCGCCCGCCCAGGCTGTTCGACGCCGCCGCGTGGTCCAGGACCCGGCTGCGCGACCAGGCGTACCTGGAGGACTGGGAGCCCACCGCGGTCGACGGCTGGCAGGAGCGCAACGCCGTGCTCGCGTGGCCCGCGCAGTGGTCGTCGCTGAAGTCGATGGCCCGCCGCGGCCACGCCCTGCCGTTCACGATCACGGTGGACGGCGAGCTGGCCGGCCAGATCACCGTCGGCAACATCGTGCGCGGCTCGCTGCGCTCGGCGTGGGTCGGCTACTGGGTGGCCGCGGACCGGGCGCGCGGCGGCGTGGCCACGGCGGCGCTGGCGCTCGTCGTGGACCACTCCTTCGGCGAGGGCGGCCTGCACCGGTTGGAGGCGACCGTGCGGCCGGAGAACGCCGCGTCGATGCGCGTGCTCGCCAAGGCCGGGTTCCGCCAGGAGGGCCTGTTCCGGCGGTACCTCGACGTGGCCGGCGACTGGCGCGACCACCTCTGCTTCGCGATGACGGCGGAGGAAACATCACCGGAAGGGCTCGTCCGCCGATTGGTTGCACAGGGGTACGCCCGAACCGCCTGATCAGGACGCTGAACGGCTTATTCGTATCCCCCGAAAGTGGGTGATAGACCACACTTTGGTACGTATGCCGGTCGGCGAGCCTCCGACACTGGTGTGACTGTTGTGACTAGCGTGGCGTTCGCACCGAGCGCGCCGCGGGGTAGGGGGAGGTGACGGGGATGCCGAGCTCGCTGATCGTCGTGGGACTGGTCGTGGCCTGGTTGGTCGTCCTCGTCCCGATGGTCGCGCGCAAGCGCGCCGACGCGTCGCGCGGCAGCGCGGAGGAGGAGTACGACACCGTGCCCGACGCCGACGTGGAGCCCGAGGGCGAGTTCGACGACTTCGAGGACGACGACGAGTACGACGAGCCGGACGTCGACTTCGCCCCGCACCGCCCGTACCGCCCCGGCCGGGGCGGCTTCGACCCGGAGACCGCGGCGGTCGTGGCGCAGGCCAAGTACGCGTTCCGCCGCCGCGTCGTCGGCGCCCTGTTCCTGACCGCGGTGGTGACCGGCGTCCTCGCCGGCGTCCTCTACCCGCCCGTGTGGTGGGGGCACGCCGCCGTCGACGTGACGCTCGTCTCGTACCTCGTGTACCTGCGCATCCAGGTGCGCATCGAGGAGGACGTCCGGGCGCGCCGCCAGGCCCGCCTCGCCCCGTCCCGCCGCCGTCCCGCGCGGCACCCCGACGAGGTCGGCGAGCGCGGCGCCGCGCACCACCCGCACGACGACGCCGAGGTCACCGACCAGCACGGACTGTCCCCGCAGCCCCGCTTCCAGCACCACGTCCGCCCCGGCACCGTCGTGGTGGACGCCGACGACGAGGACCCGGTGTTCGTCGAGCTCGACGGCCCGGACGCCCTGCCGTACCGACGGGCGGTCGGCGAGTAGAGGGGGGTGGCGGAAGCGCCCCCCGACTACTGATATGCTTCCCCCGCACGACAACAGAACACGGGGCTGTAGCGCAGTTGGTAGCGCGACTCGTTCGCATCGAGTAGGTCAGGGGTTCGATTCCCCTCAGCTCCACAGTGTCGCGAGGGCGGCAACCGGTGAACCGGTTGCCGCCCTTCGTCGTCGGTGGCCCCGGTGTCGTCGCCGCGGGTGTCGCCGTGTTCGGGACCGCGAACCGTCCACGTAGAACGGCCCCCACCCGGTGTCGGGTGAGGGCCGTCGGGCGACACCGTCCTGCTACGGCAGGGCTTCGCACGCCCGTCCGTCGTTGTCGTCGTCGAGCAGCGCGACGTCCCCGTAGTACGGGTAGTAGGTGTCGAACCACGTCTGCGCGGCGCGCTGGGTGGCGAAGTCCGAGCAGTTCACGCTGTTGCCGGGGTTTGCCGGGGCTGTGGGCGCTCCCCGGACCTCCGGCGTCGGGAAGCCCGCGCCGCTCCACTCGCCGTAGCTGATGGCCCGGTGGAACGCGGGGCCCTGGTAGTAGATCGTCGAGCTGTTGTGCCACTTGTAGAAGTGGTCACCGACGACCCGCTGCACGACCTGCGGCGTCGGGAACGCCTCGGCGCTCCACTCCGCGTAGTCGATCGGGTAGCCGTAGCCGGTCGCCAGGTTGGGCATCCGCGTGATGGTCGACGCCCAGGAGAGCTTCATGAAGCCCTCGTTGGAGCGGCGGTCGAATGCGCGGTAGCCGGAGGCGGCCCACTCGGACGGGGTGAGCTTGTGGTTCACGCCGTCCGGTCCCTCGACGAAGATCTCGCCGGACGTGCCCCACTGGTAGTAGTAGCTGCCCGCGATCCAGCCCGCGTTGCGGGGGGCGGGGGTGCCGGCCGCCCGCCACTGGGCTTCGGTGAGCCGGTCCCAGTCCCACGTCGGGTCCTGGTCACCCCAGAACGTGACCGCGTAGATGGTGGGAGACCACGGGTATTTCACGTAGTCCGTCGGCGAGGCCGAGGGCACGGGGAAACCGGCGTTGGACCACTCGCCGTAGCTGATGGCGCGGGCGTGGCCGCTGTCGACGCGCCACACCGTCGAGTCGAAGGGCTGCTTGTAGTAGCCGTCGGCCACCGCCGCGCTCGCGGGCGTCGCCACGGCGACGGCCAGGCCCAGCGCCACTCCCATGCCGGTCAGCGCCGCCGCGACCCGTGTGATCGTCTTCAAATGACTTGCCTTCCGTCCGTCCCCGAACCTGATGTTCGATGGGACTTTCGGCATTCGGCCTCAGTTGTTACACACAGGAGTCGAGAGCGGTTGCAGTTAACCTGATTGGGCTAAGGGTAGAGGTAATTCAAGGGGGCGTAGTAACTGAGTGTCGAGATCTCGTAGCGCAATCGGATCTTGTGGCGACCGAAAAGATTCGTGAGAAATTGACAACGTCGGCGCTCAGGATTTCCCGGCGGCGGGTGTCCCGGCGAACACGCGGTCGAGTTGGCGGTCGACCAGGGCGACGGCCTCGTCCGCCGTGCGCTGTCCCAGCAGGACGCTCGCCTGGAGACCCGCGCTGCCCGCCAGCAGGAACGCGGCCTCGGCGGGCGCGTTGACGTCCGCCGGCACCTGGCCCAGCTCGCGCGCCCGCGCGATCAGGTCGGCCACCAGTTCCTCCAGCGCGAACGGCGACTCGCGGGCCGCCGCGTTCAGGGTCGGCTCGACGAGGAACGGGATGAAATAGGCCCCGTGCACCAGGTGTCGGGTGCGCCTCTCCTCGTCCAGCGGCAGGAACTCCAGCAGCACCTCGCGCACGACGGCGCGCGGTCCGGGGTCGTCGCCCAGTGCGGCCAACCGCTCGCGCACCTGCCGCTCGGCGTCGGCGTTGAGGATCTCCAGCGCGCCCAGCAGGAGTTGGTCCCGGGTGCCGAAGTAGTACTGGAGCAGCCGCGCGGACAGCCCGGCCTCGGTGGCGACCTGCCGCAGCGTGACCTGCTCCAGCCCGCCCCGCGTGGCCAGCCGCCACACCGCCTCCGCGATCTGGCGGCGGCGCAGGTCGTGGTCCACGTGCTTCGGCATGGTGTCCGTTCCCCAGGGACGTTTCGTGGTGCGATCGTACCAACACCTGTTATGGTTCGATCGCACCATGAAACGAAGGAGTGCGCATGAGGAACACGGCGGTCCTGGTGATCGGCATGGTCCTGCTGGTGGTGGGCGCGCAGGGTGCGGTCCGCCTGCTGGTGGACCACGGGAACGCGGGCCTCCTGGACTGGCTGCCGGGCGGGTTCGCGGTGCGGCTGTCCTGCTACGCCGTGCTCGCCGTCGCGGGCCTGCTCCTCGCCGGCCGGGGCAGCCGCCGGGAGTCCTGACGGCCGCGGGTCGGGTCGGCCGCGGGTCAGGTCAGCAGCAGGTCGACCAGGCCGCTGGTGTCCTCGGCGCCGTGGCCGTCGGCCAGGCGGCGTTCCATCAGGGCCGCGAACGGGAGCAGCAGCTCGGTGCTCACACCCTGTTCCTCGGCGGTGCGCAGCAGCGTGGTGTTGCCCGCCACCTGCATGGCGAGGTTCGAACCGACGCCCGTGGTGTGGTCGCCGCTCTCCAGGCGGGCCGCGGTGCCGTGGACGGCGCCCGTCATGGCGGTGAGCCAGTCCGCGAGCAGCGGCGCGAGGGCGGTCGGCGCGATGGCCTCCTTCCTGATCAGGGCGAACGCGTGCGTGATGCCCGCGAACATGGTTTCCATGGCGCTGAGCAGCGCCACGTCGTGCAGGGCGGCGAAGCCGGGGTCCTCGCCGACGTACAGCGTCCCGGCGGGCACGGCCAGGGTCTCGCGGTGCTCGTCGAACAGCGCGCGCGAACCGCTGTAGAAGACGTAGGCGCCCGAGCCCGGCACGCCGATCATCGGCGGGACCGCCATGACGCCGCCGTCGAGGAAGCGCGCACCGCGCCCCCGCGCCCACTCGGCCCGCGCGCGGGCCCGCGCAGGGGTGCCGGTGGTGAGGTTGACCAGGTCCTTGCCGGTGAGGTCCACGTCGGCGAGCGCGTCGTCGACCGAGTCGTCGTCGAGCAGGCAGACGACGACGAGCCGGCTCGCGGCCACCGCGTCGGCGGCGGTCGGGGCGGTGACGACGCCGGTGAGCCCGTCGGCGCGGCCGGGGGTGCGGTTCCAGGCGGTCGTGCGGTGGCCCGCGGCGAGCCAGGTGCGGGCCAGGGCCGTGCCCATGGCGCCGAGGCCGAGGAGGGAGATGTTCATGCGCACCAGCCTGGGGCGACGCTCACCCCATGATCAAGTACGTACTTCAGGGTGCGTGGTTACCCTGGGGCGAGGGAACAGGTGGGAGGGGTGGGGGATGGCTGTCTCACGCAGGCCGGGCGCGCACCACTGCGGCACCGACGCGGCCATGGACGTGATCGGCGGCAAGTGGAAGGTGGTGATCCTCTGGGCGCTGGACCAGCGCCCGTGCCGCTTCGGCGAACTGCGCCGCGAGCTGGGCGGGGTGAGCGAGAAGGTCCTCGCCGCGCAGCTGCGCGAGCTGGAGGAGGACGGCGTGGTGCGCCGCGAGGTGTTCGACGAGGTGCCGCCCCGCGTCGAGTACTCCCTGACGCCGCGGGGCCTTTCGCTGAACGCGGCGCTCGCCCCGCTCGGCGAGTGGGGACGGGAGAACGTCCTGGAGACCGCCTCCCGCTGACGGGCGCCCGCCTCCGTCCGCACCGCCGCTCGGCGACTCCGTGGGCCCATCTGTCCGTTCGACTGGCGATTCCATGATCCTCCGGGCACAGTGTCACTCCACCGAGTTTCACTCGAAGGAGTTCCTTGATCGGGTGGAATGGAAAAGCTTTCACATTCGAAGGTGAGGGCATATGTCCGTCCAGGTGAATGGGAGTCGGGGAGTCGGCGGGGAATGAGCAGCTTCTTGGGGCAACTGAACGATCACCAGCGAAGTGAGTTGTACCGGTCCGGCACGAAGGTCAAATACCGGCCGGGTGACTACCTCATGCGCGAGGGTGAACGTGGCGACTACGTCTTGTTGATCGACCGCGGCGGCGTCCAGGTGACGAAGAACGACGCGGGCGGCACCGAGCAGGTGCTGAACTTCTGCCGCGAGGGCGACCTCCTCGGGGAGATCGCGTGCGTCCGCCCCGGGGGACGCCGCTCCGCCTCGGTCATCGCCCAGGAGGTGGTGGCCGCGATCCGGGTCACCCGGGACGTGTTCATCGACTTCCTCAACCGGCACCCCGCCCTGTGGCTCCGGATCGTCGAGCGCATGGCCGGGCTGCTCGTGCGCGCCGAGGGGCAAGTGGACAAGAAGGCCGACCGGGTCCTGCTCGCGCTGCTCTCGCAGGCCGAGCAGCAGAGCGGCGGGGCGAGGAGCGCGGAGGTCCGCCTCACCCAGGCCCTGCTGGCCAAGGTCGCGCACGTGTCGTTCCCGACCGCGCAGCGCGTCCTGGGCGGCCTCAAGGCGGCCAACCTGGCCTACTCGCTGCACGGCCGGATCGTCGTGCCGTGCGTCCCGTGCCTGCGCGCCGCTGCCGCCGCCGACAGTTCGTCAAGGCAAAATTACGGCTTCGACATCATCGGATGTAGCACGATCGGCGACTGTCCCCGAGGCTGAGGCCCAACAGCGGTCCACCTCAGACAGGACGCCGGAGACGCCGTGCTCTCACTCCCCTTGCCCTACATCGTTCTGCGCATCGACATCGTCCGGTCCAGCGCCGAGGGCCCCGGCCGTCAGACCTTCCTGGACCAGCAGCTCAAGGTCGTCGTGGACAAGGCGGTCGTGGTGCTGCACGTGCTCTTCCCCGGCGCGGCGGTGCACATCCGCCCGGACGGGGACAGCATGACCGTCCTGATCGGCCCCGACGTGCCGAAGGCGTGGTTGCTCGCCGACTTCGTCCTGCGGGAACTGGTCATCGCGCTGCACGACGCCAACCGCCGCACGGACGACGAGCACCGGCTCCGGGTGCGGTGCGCCCTCGACCACGGCGAGACCGTGGTCGACGCACCCCACCTGGGCGGGTCGGCGGTGGTCGCCACCGCGCGGCTGGTCGACGCGCGGCCGCTGCGCGACCTCGTCGGGTCCGACACCCGGCACGACCTCTGCCTGATCATCTCCGACCGGTTCTACCGGGACGTCGTGACGAGCGGCGAACGCGGGCTCGACCGGGTGCTGTTCGAGGCGGTGGACGTGGACGTCAAGGAGTTCCACGGGATCGGCTGGCTCTTCCTGCCGGTGGCCGCTCGGGCGAAGCTCCACCCGTTGGTGTGACTAGAATCGCGCGGTGCGCTTTGTGGCGGATCTCCACATCCACTCCAAGTACTCCCGGGCGTGCAGCCGCGACTGCGACCTCGAACACCTGACGTGGTGGGCTCGCCGCAAGGGGATCTCGCTGGTCGGCACGGGCGACTTCACGCACCCGGCCTGGTACGACCACCTCACCGAGAGCCTGGTCGAGGCGGGACCCGGGCTGTTCCGGCTGCGCGACGACCTGGACCGCGACATCGACCGCACGTTGGCGCCGTCGCTGGCCGGCGCGCCCGTCAGGTTCATGCTGTCGGTGGAGATCTCCACGATCTACAAGCGCGACGGGCACACGCGCAAGGTGCACCACCTGATCTACATGCCGGACCTGGAGTCGGCGGCGCGGTTCAACGCGCGGTTGGCGAAGATCGGCAACCTCGGGTCGGACGGGCGGCCGATCCTCGGGCTGGACTCGCGCGACCTGCTGGAGATCACGCTGGAGTGCGGCGGCTACCTGGTGCCCGCGCACGTGTGGACGCCGTGGTTCGCCGTCCTCGGCTCCAAGTCCGGGTTCGACGCCGTCGACGACTGCTACGCCGACCTCGCGCCGCACGTCTTCGCCGTGGAGACCGGGCTGTCCTCCGACCCGGAGATGAACTGGCGGGTGTCCGGCCTGGACCGGTTCCGGCTGGTCAGCAACTCGGACGCGCACTCGCCGCCCGCCCTCGGGCGCGAGGCCACGCTGTTCGACACCGATCTCGACTACCACGCCGTGCGGCGGGCGCTGGAGACCGGCGACGGGTTCGCCGGGTCGCTGGAGTTCTTCCCCGAGGAGGGCAAGTACCACGTCGACGGCCACCGCAAGTGCGGTGTGCGCATGGAGCCGCGGGAGACGTTGGCGCACAACGGGATCTGCCCCGAGTGCGGCAAGCCGATGACGGTGGGCGTGCTCAGCCGCGTGGAGGCGCTGGCCGACCGGCCGTCGGGTTCGCGCCCCGAGGGCGCCGCCGGGTTCACCAACCTCGTGCCGCTGCCGGAGATCGTGAGCGAGATCGTCGGCACCGGGCCGAAGAGCAAGAAGGTGCTCGCGGAGGTCGACCGGTTGACCGCCGCCCTCGGGCCGGAGCTGGTGATCCTGCGCGACGTGCCGGTGGACGACATCGCCGCCCACTCGCCGCTGCTGGGCGAGGCGGTGACCCGGCTGCGGCGCGGCCAGGTGGTGCGCGACTCCGGGTACGACGGCGAGTACGGCGTGATCCGGGTGTTCGAGGCGGGGGAGCTGGCGCGGCGCGACGCGGCGTTCGCGCTGTTCGACGCCGCGCCCGAGCCGTCCACTGTGGAGCGCCCGGCTCCCCGGCCGGCACCGGCCGCCCCCGCCGCGCCCGACCCCGCCCCCTCCGCGCCCGAACCCGCGCCCGCCGCGGCTCCCGACGGCCCGGGGCCGGGCTCGTCGCTGCTCGACGGGCTGGACCCGGAGCAGCGCGCGGCGGCGGCGGTCGAGTCCGGGCCGCTGCTCGTCGTCGCCGGTCCGGGCACCGGCAAGACGCGGACGCTGACGCACCGCGTGGCGGACCTCGTGACCGCGCGCGGCGTGCCCGCGACGGAGTGCCTCGCGATCACGTTCACCCGGCGCGCGGCGGAGGAGATGGCCGACCGGCTGGCCGTGCTCGCGCCCGACCACGTGGCCGCGCTGACGATCGCCACGTTCCACTCGCTCGGCGTGCTCATCCTGCGCGAACACCACTCGTCGGTGGGGTTGTCGGCCGCGTTCGGGGTGGCGGACCCCGAGCAGCAGCTCACCGTCGCCCGCACCGTCGTCGACGACGAGAAGGCCGCCCGGGCCCTTGTCGCGGCCGGTGACGACCGGTACAAGGAGGCGCTGCGGGCGCGGGACCTGGTCGACTTCGACGACCTGATCACCCTGCCGCTCGCGCTGCTGGAGGGCTCGCCCGACCTCGTCGACGCCTACCGCGCCCGGTGGCGCTGGGTGTCGGTCGACGAGTACCAGGACGTGGACGAGCAGCAGTACCGCCTGCTGCGGCTGCTCGTGCCCGCCGACGGCAACCTGACCGCGATCGGCGACCCCGACCAGGCCATCTACCGCTTCCGGGGCGCCGACGTCGGGTTCTTCCTGCGCTTCCGGGAGGACTTCCCGACCGCGCGGACCGTGCACCTGACCCGCAACTACCGCTCGTCCGCCGCCGTGGTGACCGGGGCGCTCGACGTCATCGCGCCGTCGTCGCTGGTGCCGGGCCGCGAGCTGCGCCCGATGGTCGACCACGGGGCCGCGCCCGTCGGCGTGCACCACGCGGCGTCCGAGTCGGCCGAGGCGGCGTTCGTGGCGCGGACCGTCGAACAGGTGCTGGGCGGCGCGTCGTTCCACGCGTTCGACAGCGGCCGGGTGTCGTCGGACGGCACCGCCAACCTCGGGTTCTCCGACTTCGCCGTGCTCTACCGCACCGATCGCCAGTCCAAAGCGCTCGTGGACGCGCTGACCACGGCGGGCCTGCCATTCCAGAAGCGCTCGCACGACCGGCTGGCCGACCGGCCCGGCGTGGCGCGGATCGCGGCGGAACTGCGCGCGGCGACGGGCGCGACGGTGCTGGAGCGCGTGCGCGCGGTGGCGGGCGAGGACCACACGGCGTACGAGCTCCTCAAGCCGCTGGCCGCCGAGTGCGGGGACGACTTCGAGCGGTTCCACACCTCGCTCGCGCTGGGCGTGGAGGTCGACACCTGGGACCCGCGCGCCGACCGCGTCTCGCTGCTCACGCTCCACGCGTCGAAGGGGCTGGAGTTCCCGGTGGTGTTCATCGTCGGCTGCGAGGACGGGCTGCTGCCGATGCGCCGGCCGGGCGACGACGACCCCGAGGCGGTCGAGGAGGAGCGCCGCCTGCTGTTCGTCGGCATGACCCGGGCGCAGCGGCACCTGTTCCTCAGCCACACCACGGCGCGGCCCCGGTCGCCCTTCCTGGCGGACCTCACGAACTTCGAGCAGATCGGCGCGCCGCAGCCGAAGCGCAGGAAGAAGGGCACGCAGCTGAGCCTCATGTGAGGGGCGTGCGCCGACCCCGCTCACGCGGCGTGGCGGTTCGACCACGGACGAGGAGCGCCGGGGGCGCGACCCGCGAGCCCGCCGTTCGGGGGAGCCGCCCGCCACGCCGCCGTACCGGGAGAAGCAGCCGGACACCGCCGGCGGCGGGGGCCGCACCCGTACCCTGAGAGGCGACGAGAAGGGGCGGTGCGCGTCGTGGAGCTGGCCAGTTCGCTGTTGGCGTGGCTGCACGGCTGGGCGGACCTGCCCCTCTGCCCGGGCGACTGGGCGTGGACGACCACCGCGTTCGGCGCGCTGGTCGGCGTGCTGCCCACGATCGCCGCGCTGCTGTCGATCGCCGTGCGCCGGGTCGTCGGCAACTCCTACGGGGCGGTCACCGGCGCGGTCTTCGCGGTGCTGGGCGTGACCAGCACGTTGGCGCTGCCGTGGGTGGCGTTCTCGGCGGTGTCCACGCTGCTGCGCTCCCGCGGGCTGCCGGGCGCGGCCTCGTTGGACGAGGCGCCGTGCGTGGCGTTCACGCAGTACGAGTACCTGGTGGGCGCGCCGTCGATCGTCGAGGCGTTCCGGGGCGGCGGCGGGTACGGCGTGGTCTACCTGGTCGCCGCGTGCGCGACGGCGCTGCTGGCGCTGCTGTGCCTGCTGTTCGTGATGCTCCAGGCCGGTTCGGCGTTCCGCCTGGGCCCGAACTGGCCGCGCCGGGTGTTCTGGCCCCCGTTCGCGGTGTTGTTGCTGGCCACGTCGGCGCTGCCGGTGACGCTGGTGGGGCACCTGCTGCTCGGGTTCTTCCCGGTCGCGCTCATCGGCTCCCTGGTGGTGCGGGTTTTCGGGTTGACTACCGCCATGCTCAACCGCCCCGGTCGCGATCGCGGGACCCCGAACCCGCAGCCCGCGGTGTCCCGGACGCCGCAGACGCCCCACCTGCCCGCCGGTCAGCCGTCGGGCCGCCAGGCTGCGAACCAGCAGTCGGCGAACCACCAGAGCCACCAGAGCCACCAGCCGTCCGGGCACCAGTCCTCGGGCCACCAGCCGTCCGGGCACCAGAACCACCAGCCGTCGGGCCACCAGCCGCCGAAGCCGCCGCCCTACCAGGTGGAGAAGCCGCCGCCCTACCAGCCGGCGCAGATCCCGCCCTACCAGCCGCACGGCGCGCCGCAGAAGCCGCCGCCGTACCGGCCGACCCCGCCGCAGCGGCAGTACCCGCCCACGCGGGTCGCCGAGGTGCCCCCGGAGCCGCCGAAGCCGACCCGCGTGGAGCAGCCCGCGCGGCTGGCCGACACGCCGGGCCCGCTGCCGTTCGGCCCCGGCGCGGCGTCCGCGTCGAACCCGGCCCCGGCGCAGGACTCGGGCAAGGTGTGGAACCCGGCGGGCGGCCGGTTCCGGCGCATCCGCCAGCTCGGCCGCGGCGGGTTCGGCACGGTGTGGCTGGCCGTGGACGAGCAGCTCGCGCGGACCGTCGCGGTGAAGCTCGCGCACGCCCCCGACAACGAGACCGAGCAGCGCATGGTGCGCGAGGCGCGCGCCCTGGCGGCCGTGCGGCACCCGAACTGCGTGCGCGTGTTCGACATCGTCCAGGACCCGGACGGCCTGGCGATCATCATGGAGTACATCGACGGCCAACCGCTGTCGGACGTGGTGCTCAAGAGCGGCCTGCTGGCCGACGCGCTCGCCGCGCGGCTGTGGGTGAACATGGCGGACGCGCTGGTCGCGGCGCACGAGCAGGGCGTGCTGCACCGCGACGTGAAGCCGTCGAACGTCATCGTCGACACCTCCGGCACGGCGCACCTCATCGACTTCGGCATCGCCCGCTCCAAGGGCGACAGCACGCTCACCGCGACCGGCATGATGGTCGGCACCCCGGACTTCCTCGCCCCGGAGACCGCGCGCGGCGAGGCGGCCAGCCCGGCGTCGGACGCCTGGCAGCTGGCCGCGACGGTCAGCTACGCGCTCACCGGCCACCCGCCGCGCGGGTCCCGGGAGAACCCGATCTCGTCGCTGATGGCCGCCGCGCAGGGCGAGCCGTGCGTGAAGCTGCCGCAGCGCAGCGCCCACACCCGCCTGCTCACCAGCGCGCTGGACACCGACCCGGCCAAGCGCCCGTCGCTGGCCGCGGTCCGGGCCGAGCTGAACACGTGGATGTCGCAGGCGGGCCTGAGCAAGGAGGGTCCGGTCACGCGGATGATCGACCGCCCGGAGCCGCCGACCCGCCCCGTCCGCTGACACCACCCGGCTTCGCGCGAGCAGCCGGTCCCACGCCGGCAGCCGGTCTCACGCGAGCAGCCGGTCTCACGCGAGCAGCCGCAGCCTGCGGGTCAGCCGGCTGACCTCGGTGCGCGGGCCGTACAGGGCGACGGCGGTGAACTCCGGGTCCGGCGTCACGGCCAGCGCTTCGAGGTACTCGGGGTAGGTGCGGGACGCGCGGGCGACCTCGGTGAACCCGACCTTCAGCACGCCCTCGGCCCGGTGCAGGGCCTTGAGCTGCTCGGGAGGCGCCACCAGCACCGGCACGGGGTGGGTGTTCAGGCCCAGGTGGACGGTGCCGTCGGCGTCCTTCGCGTCCTCGCCGAGCAGGTCGGGCAGGCGGGCGCCGAGGGTGAGGCCGAGGACGGCGGCGGCGTTGGCGGCGAGGTTGCGCGGCAGGTCGTCACGCAGGACCAGGGCGAGTTTCGTGGGCAGCACTTCGCGTCCGTTCGTTCGGTGTAGTGCTGTCGAAACTATTCACCTGAACGCTGTTGTCCAGCGATACCGAACTTCGTTCGGTGCGGTTTGGCATGATCGCGCCGTGGACGAACTTGATTCGGCGATCATCAGGAACCTGCAACTGGATGCGCGGCTGACGAACCGCGAGCTGGCCAGGCGGCTGGGCGTGGCGCCGTCGACCTGCCTGGAGCGGGTGCGGGCGCTGCGCGAGCGCGGCGTCGTCAAGGGCTACCACGCGGACGTGGACCTGACCGCCCTGAACCGGCCCGTGCAGGCGTTCGTGGCGGCCAGGCTGCGCCCGATGAGCCGCCCGGTGATCGCCGCGTTCAAGGCGGCGATCGGCGGGCTGCCCGAGGTGACGGCGATGTTCGTGGTGGCGGGGGACGACGATTTCCTCATCCACGTCGCCGTGCAGGACCTGGAGCACCTGCACGCGTTCCTCATCGACCACCTCAGCGTGCGGCGGGAGGTGATCAGCTTCCGCAGTTCGGTGATCTACGAGGCGCTGCGCAACCCCGTGCTCACCGAACTGCCGCGGTGACCGGTCACGGCGTCAGTTCCAGGACGGCAGCCACTTCTGGGCGTCCCAGACCTCCGGCGTGATCGGCAGGCCGTTGAGGATCGGCCACAGCCACACGAAGTTCGCGACCACCAGGCCCACGTAGAGGGCCACCGCGAGGCGACCCGTGCCGCGGCGCTCGGCGCCGTCCGTGCTGCGGCCCAGGACCTCGCCCAGGGCCAGCGCGATGCCGAGCACCAGGAACGGGGCCATCGGCGTCACGTAGAAGAAGTACATCTGCCGGTCGACGTTGGTGAACCACGGCAGGAAGCCCGCGCCGTAGCCGACGAGCACGGCGGCGTAGCGCCAGTCGAGCCTCGTGATGGCCTGCCACAGCGCCCAGGCCAGGACGGGGAACGCCAGCCACCACATGGCGGGGGTGCCGATCAGCATGACCGCGCCCACGCACGTCGCCGCGCCGCAGCCGGCGACCGCGCCCTCGAAGTAGTAGAGCATCGGGCGCAGGCCCATCGGCCACGTCCACGGCTTCGACTCCCACGGGTGGGGGCTGTTCGCGGGCGTGACCAGCTTGGTGTGGAAGTCCAGCACGTTGCCGCTGTAGTACCAGAGCGCGCGCAGCGGCGCGGGGACCCAGCCGTCCTCGGGGATCTTCACGCCCGCCACGTGCCGGTCGATCGCGGTCTCGGAGGCGAACCACGACCACCACGTGGCCAGGTACGCCAGCAGCGGGACGGCCAGGAGCGCGAACAGCGACGGCGCCAGGTCCTTCACGGCCGCGCCCAGCCAGGGCCGCTCCACGCCCGCCGCGCGCCGGGCCGTCGCGCTCCACAGCACCGACATCACGCCGAAGAACGCGATGTACCAGACGCCGGACCACTTCACGCCGCACGCGAGGCCGAGCGCGATGCCGCCCGCGAACCGCCACCAGCGGAAACCCAGCCACGGGCCGTACGGGGACGCGGTCGCCCACCCCTCGCGCACCGCGACCGCCATCCGGGCGCGCACCTGGTCGCGGTCCGCGACCAGGCAGGCGAACGCCACCACCACGAACAGCGCCAGGAAGATGTCGAGCATCCCCATCCGCGACTGCACGTGGCTCACGCCGTCCGCGATCAGCAGCACGCCCGCGACGGCGCCGATCAGGTCCGAGCGGGTCAGGCGGCGCGCGATGCGCACCACCAGCAGGATCGTGATCGTGCCCGCGACCGCCGAGGCGAACCGCCAGCCCACGCCGTCGTAGCCGAACAGCCACTCGCCGAGCGCGATGAGCTGCTTGCCCAGCGGCGGGTGCACGATCAGCTCGTACCCCGGGTTGTCCTCGTAGCCGCCGTTGCGCAGCACCTGCGCCGCCTGCGGCACGTAGTGCTTCTCGTCGAAGACCGGGGTGCCCTTGTCGGTCGGGAACCCGAGGTTCCAGAACCGGACCACGCCACCGATCAGCGCGACGGTCAGCGTGACGAGCCAGCCGCGCAGCGGGCTGCTCAGCGGGCCGGGGTCGAGCTGGCGCGCCCGCGTCTCGCGGTCGTTGCCCGGTGGCGGGCTCGCCGGCGGGACCTCGCCGGCGGTGACCACGTCGTCTGCGGACTGCGGTGCGATCAGGCTCACGGGGCCGATCGTAGGGTGAGGGGCGTGAGTCCTGTATCTGGATCAGGCCGTTTGGTTCTCGCGGCTACTCCGCTCGGCGACGTCCGAGACGCCTCGCCTCGGCTGGTCGACGCCTTGGCCACCGCCGACGTCATCGCGGCCGAGGACACGCGGCGGCTGCGGTCGCTGGCCTCGGCGCTGGACGTGACGCCCACCGGTCGGGTCGTCAGCTTCTACGACCAGGTGGAGACGTCGCGCCTGCCCGGGTTGCTGGAGGCGTTGCACGAGGGGCGCACCGTGCTGCTCGTGACCGACGCCGGCATGCCCAGCGTGTCCGACCCCGGCTACCGGTTGGTGGCGGCGTGCGTGGCGGAGGACATCCGCGTCACCTGCCTGCCCGGCCCGTCGGCGGTGACGACGGCGCTGGCCGTGTCGGGCCTGCCGTCCGACCGGTTCGCGTTCGACGGCTTCCCGCCCCGGAAGGGCGGCGAGCGGCAGCGTTGGTTCGCTGGATTGTTGAACGATCCTCGCACCGTGGTCTTCTTCGAGTCACCCCACCGGCTCGCGGCCACCCTGGCGGACGCGGTGGCGGTGCTCGGGTCGGACCGGCGGGCGGCGGTGTGCCGGGAGCTGACCAAGACCTACGAGGAGGTGCGGCGGGGGACGCTGGCCGAGCTGGTGGAGTGGGCCGAGGGGGGCGTGCGGGGCGAGGTCACGGTGGTGCTGGCGCCCGGCGAGCCGAGCGCGGCACCGTCGGTCGAGTCGCTGGTGGCCGAGGTGAAGCAGCGGGTGGCCGACGGCGAACGCCTCAAGTCGGCGGCGGCCGAGGTGGCGGAGGCGGCGGGCGTGAGCAAGAAGGCGCTCTACGACGCCGTGGTCAGCAAGGGCTGATCGAGCCAGACCAGCTCGGTGTCGCCGAACGCCCGGTGCGCCTCGGCGATCTGCTCGGCGGAGTCCCCGATGTGGGTGCCGGTGGTGCCCCACAGGTACGCCTTGTCCAGGCCGGCGAGCTGGACGCCCCAGCCGACGAAGGTCACGGCGGGCTCGCGCCGGAACGCGCCGTAGAGGGCGAACATCCGGGGCTGGGCGGCCACGACCTGCTCGCGGAGGTGGTTCTTGGTCATGCCGCGAACGCTAAGGCGAGAAAGCTAGCGCGCATAAGTACACCTTCGAGTGATCGTCCCGGCGGGCGGGGTCGGCCAGGATCTCCGGCATGACCCGGAACGACCCGTCCGCCCTGCGCTGGCTCGTGGGCGTCGAACTCGCGCACTACCGGAAGCTCAGCGGGGTGACCCTGGCCAGGGCCGCGGCGGCGGCCGGCATCACGCGGGCCAAGGTCGGCCACATGGAGACCGGCCGCTACCAGCAGTTCCCCGACGACGTCGCCAAGCTGGTGGAGGTCTACGGGGCGGACCGGAAGGACGTCGACCGGCTCGCCGCGCTGGCGGGCAGCTCGACCGGCCGGAGCTGGTGGGCGCCCTGGTCCCACCTGGTGCCGGACTGGTTCAAGACCTTCGTCGGCCTGGAGGGGCTGGCGACCGCCGAGTTCTGCTTCGAGCCGATGGTGCTGCCGGGCCTGCTCCAGACCGAGGACTACGCGCAGGCGATCACCGAGGCGACCGGGTTCGTGCGCCGCGACCACAACGAGCGCTTCGCCTCCTTCCGGATGGCGCGGGCCAGGCGGCTGACCGAGGACCGGCCGCTGGCGCTGCACGCGGTGATCGGCGAGGCGGCTCTTCGGCTCGACGTCGGCACGCCCGAGGTGCGGCGGGCGCAGTACCGGCACCTGGTGGACATGAGCGGGTTGGACAACGTGACCATCCAGCTGATCAGGCCGGAGGACGGGCCGCACGCGGCTACCAGCGGCAGCTTCTTCGTCCTCGACTTCGCACAGGCGCAGTCCGTGGTCTACGCCGAACGCCTCGACGGTGCCGTCTACGTGCAGGACCAAGACGACGTGCGGTCTTATAAGATGGCGGTGGACAACCTGCGTTCGACGGCGTTGTCCGCCCAGCAGTCGCTCACGTTGATCCGGTCGTTGGTCGACGGTGGATGACCGAGGAGGCTCCATGTCCGAGCCGCAGTGGTTCAAGAGCAGTCGCAGCGCCAACAACGGGGCCTGCGTGGAGGTGGCGTTCACCGAGGACAGGGTTCTCGCGCGGGACTCGAAGAACCCCCGCGCCGGGCACCTGAGCTTCCCCGCCACCGCCTGGGTGAGGCTGCTCCGCACGACCGGGTAGCGCACGCCCACCCGGCAGAATCCGCCAGCGGGGCCTCCGTAGGCTTAGCACATGAGTGCCTCCGTGTTGACCGCGGTGGCGTGGCCGTACGCCAACGGCCCCCGCCACATCGGTCACGTCTCCGGTTTCGGTGTCCCCTCCGACGTGTTCTCCCGCTTCATGCGCATGTCGGGGAACCGGGTGCTCATGGTCTCCGGCTCCGACGAGCACGGCACCCCCATCTCCGTCCAGGCGGAGAAGGAGGGGCTGACCACGCGCGAACTCGTCGACAAGTACCACCGCGTCATCGCGGACGACCTGCACGGCCTGGGCCTCTCCTACGACCTGTTCACCCGCACCACCACGGGCAACCACTACAAGGTGGTCCAGGAGCTGTTCCTGGCCCTGTGGCGCAACGGCTACGTCATCCCCAAGACCGAGATGGGCGCGATCAGCCCCTCGACGGGCCGCACGCTGCCCGACCGCTACATCGAGGGCACGTGCCCGATCTGCGGCTACGACGGCGCGCGCGGCGACCAGTGCGACAACTGCGGCAACCAGCTCGACCCGGTCGACCTGAAGAACCCGCGCTCCCGCATCAACGGGGAGACGCCGAAGTTCGTCGAGACCGAGCACCTGTTCCTGGACCTGCCGCAGTTCATCGACGCGCTGGGGTCGTGGCTCCAGACGCGCACCGAGTGGCGGCCGAACGTGCTCAAGTTCAGCCAGAACCTGATCGGCGACCTGCGCCCGCGCGCCATCACCCGCGACCTGGACTGGGGCATCCCCATCCCGCTCGACGGGTGGAGCGAGCAGCCGATGAAGCGGTTCTACGTGTGGTTCGACGCGGTGATCGGCTACCTCAGCGCGAGCGTCGAGTGGGCCCGCCGCAGCGGGGACGACGACGCCTGGAAGGAGTTCTGGACGGGTGACGCCCAGGGCTACTACTTCATGGGCAAGGACAACATCGTCTTCCACTCGCTGATCTGGCCGTCGCTGCTGCTGGGCCAGAACGGCCAGGGCGCGAAGGGCGGGCAGCCGGGCGCGTTCGGCGCGCTCAACCTGCCCACCGAGGTGGTGTCCTCCGAGTTCCTCACCATGAGCGGCTCGAAGTTCTCGACCTCGCGCGGCACGGTCATCTACGTCACGGACTTCCTGAAGCAGTTCGGGCCGGACGCGCTGCGCTACTTCATCTCGGTCGCGGGACCGGAGAACCAGGACACCGACTTCACCTGGGAGGAGTTCGTCCGCCGGACGAACTTCGAGCTGGCCAACGAGTGGGGCAACCTGGTCAACCGGTCGATCTCCATGGCGCACAAGAACGTGGGCGCGGTGCCGAGGCCGACCAAGCCGACCGCCGCCGACCACGAGCTGCTGCTGCTGTCGAACAAGGCGTTCGACGTGGTCGGCGCGCACCTGCGCCGCTCGCGGTTCAAGCAGGCGTCCGGCGAGGCGATGAAGGTGGTCGCCGCGGCCAACCGGTACCTGTCGGACCAGGAGCCGTGGAAGCTCAAGGACGACCCGGAGCGCCGCGACACCGTGCTGCACACCGCGCTCCAGGTCGTACAGGACGCGAACACGCTGCTCACGCCGTTCCTGCCGCACTCGGCGCAGAAGGTGCACGAGGCGCTGGGCGGCACGGGCGTGTGGGCCGCGCAGCCGCAGCTGACCGAGGTCACCGACCTCGACGCGCCCGAGCGCGAGTACCCGGTGCTGACCGGTGACTACGCGTCCGAGCAGGCGACGTGGGGGTCCACGCCGATCGAGGTGGGACGGCCGCTGGTGAAGCCGAGCCCGCTGTTCGCCAAGCTCGACCCGGAACTGGGCGAGACCGGTCCGGAGTGGGCGCCGATCGTCACGTGAGCAAGCGCAGGGGCGAGCGACCGCCGGTGCCGGAGACCCTCCCGGCGCCGGTGGTCGACGCCCACACCCACCTCGACGCCTGCGGCGCCAAGACGCCGCAGGACGTCCGCGAGATGCTGGACCGGGCCAACGCGGCCGGGGTCGACCGCGTGGTCACGGTCGCCGACGACCTCGACGCCGCCCGCTGGGCCGCCGAGGCCGCCACGTGGGACGAGCGGGTCTTCGCGGCCGTCGCGCTGCACCCGACCCGCACGTCCGACTTCGGCGACGACGTGAAGGCCGAGCTGACCCGGCTGGCCGGGCTGCCCCGCGTCGTGGCGATCGGCGAGACCGGGCTCGACTACTACTGGGACTACGCGCCCAAGGACGCCCAGCACGAGGCGTTCCGGTGGCACGTCGAGCTGGCGAAGTCGGTCGGCAAGCCGCTGATGATCCACGACCGGGACGCGCACGAGGACGTCCTCGCCGTGCTGGACTCCGAAGGCGCGCCGGACTCGGTGGTGTTCCACTGCTTCTCCGGCGACCTGGCGTTCGCCGAGGCGTGCGTGGAGCGCGGGTTCGTCCTGTCCTTCGCGGGCACGACCACGTTCCGCAACGCCCACGCGCTGCGCGAGGCGGCCCGCTGGGTGCCCGACGACCACCTGCTCGTGGAGACGGACGCGCCGTTCCTGACGCCGCACCCCTTCCGGGGTCGCCCGAACGAACCGTACTGCGCCGCCTACACGCTCCGGGACATCGCGACGCTGCGTGAGCAGGACCCGGCCGAACTCGCCACCATGATCACCCGAACCGCCGAGCGGGTCTTCGGGCTTCGTGACGTGGCGGAGTCGTAATCGGTCTTACGACAAACGGCGGACGACTGTGCTCCGCCGGGGGAGTGAGCGAACTCACAAGCTCGGTAGGGGTGTTGGCACAACCCCCGTCCACCCGTTACGGTCCCGTGACCGTGCCCCACGTATCCACGGGGCGCACCCGCAGTCGGGGCGGGTCGACACACACCAGAAGCGATGAAGCACCGAACCGCACGGGAGTTGCCGGAGATCACTAGCTGACCACCGACACCGAACGTGCGCGTGGCTGGTCTTCGCGCCTTCAGGAGGTATGGAACCCCGTGAACTCGTTCAACGAGGACACCGACTGGTTTACGCCCGTGAACACCGCCCCGGCGGTGGCCACCTCGGTGGACGTCCTGGACAGACCGGGACCGCTCTACGACGTGGACAACTCGGGCTGGGAGACCGCCGTCTTCAGCATCACGCCCGACGACGTGCTGGACGTGCTGGGCCCCGAGGCCGACGAGCTGCTGGCGAACGCCAACGTCGACGTCGACGAGCTGATCCGGCTGATCAACGCCGAGACCACGCTCCTCCCCCCGATCATCATCCCCGACGAGGTCTCCCAGGACCGGGTCGCGGGCGGACCGGCCGCCGAGCGGCCCGACGCCCCGCCGGCCGCCCTGGTCGAAGCCGCGGGGAAGTGGAAGCGGCGCTTCCTCAAGGCCGCGGTCGCCACCGTGCTGGTGACCATCTCCGGTGGCGGCGCGACCGCCATCGCCCTGGACAAGTCCGTCACGGTCGACGTGGACGGCGAGGCCAAGACCGTGCGGACCTACGAGTCCACCGTCGGCGAGATCCTCGCGGACGAGGGCATCGTGGTGGGCGAGCACGACGCGCTGAGCCCGTCCCCCCAGGCCAAGGTCGGCGACGGCGGCAAGATCTCGCTGGACCGCGGTCGCCTGGTGAAGATGACCGTGGACGGCGAGCAGCGCGAGGGCTGGGTGCGCTCGGTCACCGTCGACGAGGCGCTCGACCAGATGCAGGTGCCGGACGAGGGCGCGTGGCTCTCGCACGACCGCGGCATGGACGTGCCGCTCCAGGGCCTGTCCCTGGAGGTCAAGAGCCTCAAGACCATCACGCTCTACGACGGCGGCAACCCGCCGAGGCAGCTGCGGACGACCGCTCTGACGGTCGACGAGATGCTCAAGAACGAGAACCTCTCCCTCGGCGCCGAGGACAAGCTCGAAACGGCGCCGGACCTGCGCATCACCAACGGCGCCGAGGTCCACATCACCCGCACCGGCGTGTCCGTGATCAACGCGACGGAGGCCATCCAGCCGCCCGTCGAGGAGGTCAAGGACGACACGATGATGAAGGGGCAGAAAGAGGTCCTGGAGCCGGGCGAGCCCGGCGAGCAGATCGTCACCTACCGCGTCACGCAGAAGAACGGCCAGGAGACCGGCCGCGAGAAGCTGGGCGTGAAGGTCACCAAGGAGCCGAAGGCCAAGAAGGTCAAGGTCGGCACCAAGCTCCCGCCCGACGGCGCGGTGTGGGACTCCCTCGCCCAGTGCGAGGCGACCGGCAACTGGGCCATCAACACCGGCAACGGCTACTACGGCGGCCTCCAGTTCAACAAGAGCACCTGGGACGCCTACGGCGGCGCGCAGTACGCCGCGTACCCGCACCAGGCGAGCCGCGAGCAGCAGATCGCCGTCGCCACGAAGCTGCGCGACGCCCGCGGCGGCTACTCGGCGTGGCCCCACTGTTCCTCGAAGCTGGGCCTGTCGTAAGAATGCACGGGTGACCAACGCTTCACCGTCGACCGACCCGGGGAGTTCGCTCCTCGGGCCGGCTGACGTTCGCCGGCTCGCCGCCGAGCTGGACGTCCGCCCCACCAAGAAGCTGGGGCAGAACTTCGTGCACGACCCGAACACGGTGCGCCGCATCGTGGCCGCGGCCGAGCTGACCGCCGACGACGTCGTGCTGGAGGTCGGGCCGGGCCTGGGGTCGCTGACGCTGGCGCTGCTGCCCGCGTGCCGGGCCGTGGTGGCCGTGGAGATCGACGGGAAGCTCGCCGAGCGGCTCCCGGCCACCGCCGCCGAGCGCGCCCCGCTGCTGGCCGACCGGCTCACCGTGGTGCACGAGGACGCGATGCGCGTCACCGCCGACCGGCTGCCGGTCGCGCCCACCGCCCTGGTGGCGAACCTGCCGTACAACATCGCCGTGCCCGTCGTGCTGCACCTGCTGGCCGAGCTGCCGTCGTTGCGCACCGGCCTGGTGATGGTGCAGTCCGAGGTGGCCGACCGGATGGCCGCGCCCCCCGGCAGCAAGGTCTACGGCGTGCCGAGCGTCAAGCTCGCCTGGTACGCCGACGCGCGCCGGGCCGGCCCGGTGTCGCGCGCGGTGTTCTGGCCGGTGCCCAACGTGGACTCCGCGCTGGTGGCGTTCACCCGCCGGGAGAGCCCGTCCTCTGTGGACCGCAAGGCGCTGTTCTCGTTGGTGGACGCGGCTTTCGCGCAGCGGCGCAAGATGCTGCGCGGCGCGCTGGCCGGCTGGGCCGGGTCGGCCGCGGCGGCGGAGCGGCTGCTCGTCGAGGCGGGCGTCGACCCCGCTGTCCGCGGCGAACAACTGGGGGTCGCCGACTTCGTCCGGATAGCCGAGGCCGCCTCCACTCGGTAGTCGTCGATCTTTCGGCCGAAAGTGTGATTTGCCGGACGATCCTGTTTCAGGCTTGCGTCGGGAGTGGGTCGTCGGGTGTACTCGGTGCTGCCATCCCGAGCGGCCGAGAGACCTGGCTCTACGACGCCGCAGCAACCACTCCTCCACAGGGGCAGGTGCTTCAGCCAGGACCGATGGAGGATCACGTGCCCAGGATGCTGCTCACGAGAAGGCGGGTCGTCGACCACGGCCGCCGCACGGCCTCCGGCTGTCGCAGCCTCTAGAAGAGCCCAGAGCCCGCTTACCGGGCCGCTTTTCGATCCTCGCCGTCCCCGTCGCGGGACACCTTCCTGAGCTGAGCCCGCCGGTCGACGCGCGCCACGAGCGCGCGCCGCCGCACGCCTTCGTGGAGCGAAAACGTGATCACTGTCGAGAACCTCACCAAGACCTTCCCCGGGAGTACCGGTCAGGTTCGCGCGCTGGACGGCGTGAACCTGGACGTCGCGGCCGGCACCGTCCTCGGCGTCGTCGGCCCGAGCGGCGCCGGCAAGTCCACCCTGGCCCGCTGCGTCGCCCTGCTGGAGCGCCCGGACAGCGGCGCGATCCGCGTCGACGGCACGGACCTCGTCTCCCTCGACGGCACCGCGCTGCGCGCCGCCCGCCGGCAGATCGGCGTCGTGCCGCAGGGCGACTCCCTGCTGCGCCAGCGCACCGCCGCCGGCAACGTCGCGCTGCCGCTGGAGGCCGCGGGCATCGCCGGCCCGCAGCGCCGCACCCGCGTCGCCGAGCTGCTCGACCTGGTGGGCCTCACCGACAAGGCCGGGTCGTACCCCGACCAGCTCTCCGGCGGCCAGCGCCAGCGCATCGCCGTGGCCCGCGCGCTCGCCGCGTCGCCGTCGGTGCTGCTGGCCGACGAGCCGACCTCGGCGCTCGACCCCGACACCACCGGCTCGGTGCTGACCGTGCTGGACCGGGCGCGCGCCGAGCTGGGCGTGACCGTCCTCGTCGTCACGCACGACATGGGCGTGGTCCGCCGGATCTGCGACGACGTCGCGGTGCTGGAGGGCGGCAAGGTCGTGGAGCACGGCAAGGTGCTCGACCTGGTGTCCGACGCGGCCAGCCGCACGGCCGCCTCGCTGCTGCCCGCCGTGGACCAGAACCCGGGCGCGGAGGCCGCGTTCGACCGGGTCGCGGACGTGGTGCTGGTCGGCTTCGCCGCCGTCGGCGCCCTGCTGCCCGAGGCGACCAGCCGGTTCGGCGTCGACCTGAACCTGCTGGGCGGCGGCCTGACCCGCCTGGGCGAGACCCCCGTCGCGCGGTTCCGCGTCGGGTTGAAGGGTGAGCGCGCCGACTCGGCGCTGGAGTGGATCTCCGAGGCCGGCGGCTCCGTGCGCCGGACCCTCGCGGGTCCGCAGGGAGTAGCTGCGTGAGGTCTGCAACACCCTGGTCGGAGGTCTTCGACCAACTGCTCGTCGCCACCGGTGAGACGCTCTACATGGTGGTGGTCTCCACCCTGATCGCGGTCCTGCTCGGCACCCCCGTCGGCATCTGGCTCCAGCTCACCGCACCCGGTGGGCTGAAGCCGCGCCCGGTGGTGCACAAGGTCCTCGGCTTCGTCGTCGACCTCGGCCGCTCCATGCCGTTCCTGGTCCTGCTGGTGGTGCTCACCTCGCTGACCAGGCTCCTGCTCAGCAGCACGATCGGGCCGACGGCGGCGATCGTGCCGCTGGCGGTGGGCGCCATCCCGTTCGTCGGCAGGCTGGTGCAGAACGTGCTGGCCGAGGTGCACGTGGCGGTGGTCGAGGCCGCCGTCACGACGGGCTCGTCCACGCTGCGGATCGTGCGCAGCGTGCTGCTCCGCGAGTCGCTGCCCGCCCTGGTCAACGCGGTCGGCGTGACCGCGATCGCCCTGCTCGGCTACTCGGCGATGGCCGGGGTCGTCGGCGGCGGCGGCCTCGGCGACCTCGCGGTGCGCATGGGCTACCAGCGGTTCAACGACCGGTACCTGTGGAGCACGGTCGTCGTGCTGGCGGTCATCGCCACCACGATCCAGGTCGTCACCAACGTCGTCGCGCGCCGCGTCGACCGCCGCCGCACCGCGTCGGTCTAGCCCCTCCCCACCTCACCACTTTTCCCAGAAGGAACGACATGCGTATTCGTGCTGCCCTCCTCGCCGTGCTGCTGACCGCGGTGGGCTGCGGGAGCGGCGACACCGGCGCCGCCTCGAACCCGGACGCGGCGCTCAAGGTCGGCGTGAGCCCCGTCCCGCACGCCCAGGTGCTGCGGTACGTCGCGGACAACCTCGCCGCGTCCAAGGGCCTCAAGGTCGAGGTCGTCGAGTTCACCGACTACGTGCAGCCGAACACCGCGCTGGTCGACGGTTCGCTGGACGCCAACTACTTCCAGACCGTGCCCTACCTGGACACCTTCAAGTCCGAGAGCGGCGCCGGCCTGGAGTGGATCGGCCCGGTGCACGTCGAGCCGCTGGGCGTGTACTCGAAGAAGCACCAGTCGCTCGCCGACCTGCCGGACGGCGCGAAGGTCGCCGTCGCCAACGACGCCACCAACGAGGCCCGCGGCCTCAAGCTGCTCCAGGACAACGGCCTGATCAAGGTCAAGGCCGGCAGCGAGAAGACGGCGACCATCCGGGACATCGCGGAGAACCCGAAGAACCTGGAGTTCGTCGAGCTGGAGGCCGCCCAGCTGCCCCGCTCGCTGGACGACACCGACGCGTCCGTGGTGAACGGCAACTACGCCATCGACGCCGGCCTCAAGCCCGCCGACGACGCCCTGGTGCTGGAGAAGGCGGAGGGCAACCCGAACGCCAACGGCCTCGTCACCCGCGCCGAGCTCAAGGACGACAAGCGGATCAAGGACCTGCTCGAACTGCTCCAGTCGCAGCAGGTGAAGGACTACATCAAGAACGAGTTCGCCGGGTCCGTCCTGGCCGTCTGACCGACCCCGCGAAGGCCGGGCGGGTAACCCCCGCCCGGTCTTTCGCCTGCTCAGGTGGTCTTTGGCGCGGGCGACCCGGAAACGCCCGTAGGCTTCACGGCGTGCTCGCAGTCGTCCCGCCCCCGGTCACCGTCCGCGTCCCGGCCAAGGTGAACCTGCACCTGGCCGTCGGCGATCCCCGCGCGGACGGGTACCACGACCTGGTGACCATCTTCCAGGCGCTGTCGCTCACCGACGAGGTCACCGTCGCCATCGCCGACGACCCCGGGGTGGAGGTGCACGGCGAGGGCGCCGACTCGGTGCCCACCGGCCCGTCCAACCTGGCGTGGAAGGCCGTGCGGGTGCTCGCCCGGCACGTCGGCCGCGACCCCGACGACCCGAAGGTCCGGGTGGTGATCCGCAAGGCCATCCCGGTCGCCGGCGGCATGGCGGGCGGCAGCGCGGACGCGGCGGCCACCCTCGTCGGCCTCGCCTCCCTGTGGCGGCTGGAGACCACCCGCGACGAACTGGCCGTCCTGGCCGGGACGATCGGCGCGGACGTCCCGTTCGCCCTCTACGGCGGCACGGCCCTGGGCACCGACCGGGGCGACCAGATCGTGCCCGTGCTGGCCCGGCACACGTTCCACTGGGTGCTGGCGTTCGACCGGCGCGGGCTGTCCACGCCCGAGGTGTTCGGCGAGCTGGACCGGCTGCGCGCGGACGGCGACCCGCCCCGCGTGGGCGACGCCGAGGCCGTCCTGGAGGGCCTGTCGTCCGGCGACCCGAGGCAGCTCGCGCTGCTGCTCGGCAACGACCTCCAGGCCGCCGCCGTGTCGCTGCGGCCCAACCTGCGGCGCACGCTGCGCGCGGGCGTGAACGCGGGCGCGCTGGCCGGCATGGTCTCCGGCTCCGGGCCGACCTGCGCGTTCCTGTGCACGGACGGTGACTCCGCGGTGCGCGTGGCGGCCGAGCTGGCGGGCGCGGGCGTGTGCCGCACGGTCCGCGTGGCCCAGGGCCCCGTGCACGGCGCGCGCGTCATCGGCACCGAGGAGGCGCCCCGCCCCGCGCCGCCCGAGGTGCACGCCTGAGGCTCACTCGCCGATCTTCTTCGCGGCGAGGGTGATGTCGGTGCCGCAGTCCACCACCTGCCCGCCGGGGACGCTCTGCGCCGTCGTGACCCAGTTCCGGTCCACCAGCACCATCCGGCCCTGACCGGTGGCGTCCTCCTCCAGCAGCCGGAACAGGCCCGCCGCCTGGAGGGCGTCCTGGGCCTCCTGGTGGACCATGCCCACGACCTGCGGCACGGTGCACGTGTCGGCGGCCCGCCCGCCGGGCGGCGTCGCCCCGCCCGACCCCTGGTCGTCGCCGTTCACGACGCCGATGACGAACAGGACGGCCAGGCCGCCCGCGATCCACACCCACTTCGGTTGCGCCACCACCCGATTACAGCGCGTGAGGTGGTCGCGGGCACACCGCCGTTCCGGGAGCGCCGGCTAGGCTGGAGTGTCGCTGTGTCCTCGCGTTCCCGATGAAGGTGCTGGTAGATGGCCAACTTGGTCAACTTGGAGAACGTCTCCAAGTCGTTCGGCGTTCGCCCGCTGCTCGACGGCGTGTCCCTGGGTGTCGGTGAGGGCGACCGCATCGGCGTCGTGGGCCTCAACGGCGGCGGCAAGACGACGCTGCTGGAGGTGCTGGCCGGGCTCGCCGAACCGGACGAGGGGCGGGTCAGCCAGAACCGCGGCCTGCGGATGGCCGTGGTCACCCAGCGCACCGAGCTGGGCGAGGGGTCGACGGTGCGCAACGCCGTGCTCGACCCGCTCGGGTACGGCGCCGACGACCACGAGTGGGCCGCCGACGCCCGCGTCCGGTCCATCCTCGACGGCCTCGGCATCACCGGCTTCGGCCTGGACTCGCCGGTCGCCACCATGTCCGGCGGCGAGCGGCGGCGGGTGGCCCTGGCGGCGGCGCTGGTGCAGGACCTCGACCTCGTGGTGCTGGACGAGCCCACCAACCACCTCGACGTGGAGGGCGTGCGCTGGCTGGCCGACCACCTGCTGACCCGGCGCACGGCGCTCGTCGTCGTCACCCACGACCGGTGGTTCCTGGACACCGTGTGCACCCGGACGTGGGAGGTCGTCGGCGGTCGCGTCGAGCAGTACGAGGGCGGGTACGCGGACTGGACGTTCGCCCGCGCCGAGCGCGGTCGCCTCGCCGACACCCTGGAGGAGAAGCGCCGCAACCTGGCCCGCAAGGAGCTGGCGTGGCTGCGCCGCGGCGCGCCGGCCCGCACGTCCAAGCCGCGCTACCGCATCGAGGCCGCCGAGGCCCTGATCTCCGACGTCCCGCCGCCGCGCGACTCGGTCGAGCTGCTGGCGTTCGCCAAGCGCCGCCTGGGCCGCACCGTGCTGGAGCTGGAGGACGCGACGCTCACCGTGCCCGACCGGGTGCTGGTGCGCGACCTGACGTGGCGCATCGGGCCCGGCGACCGGGTCGGCATCGTCGGCGTGAACGGGTCGGGCAAGACGACGCTGCTGCGCGCCCTGGCCGGTGAGCGCGAGCTGGAGTCCGGCAAGCGCGTGCAGGGCCAGACGGTGAAGCTCGCGCACCTCAGCCAGGAGCTGCACGACCTCGACCCGACGATGCGGGTGCTGGAGGCCGTGGAGGAGGTCGCCCGGCGGGTGGTGCTGGGCAAGCAGGAGATGTCGGCGTCGCAGCTCGCCGAGCGGTTCGGGTTCTCGTCGCAGAAGCAGTGGACGCCGGTCGGCGACCTGTCCGGCGGCGAGCGGCGGCGGTTGCAGCTGTGCCGGCTGCTGATGGCCGAGCCGAACGTGCTGCTGCTCGACGAGCCCACCAACGACCTGGACATCGACACCCTCCAGCAGCTGGAGGACCTGCTCGACTCGTGGCCGGGCACGCTCGTGGTCATCTCCCACGACCGGTACCTCGTGGAGCGCGTGTGCGACCACGTGGTGGCCCTGTTCGGCGACGGCGGGCTGACCGACCTGCCGGGCGGCATCGAGGAGTACCTGAAGCGGCGCGACCGGCAGAAGGAGGCGGCGGCCCCGGTCGCGGCGCCGAAGGCCGCGTCGACGTCGAACGCGGCCGACCAGCGCGCGGCGCGCAAGGAGCTGGCCCGGCTGGAGCGGCGGCTGGAGGTGCTCCAGAAGAAGGAGGCCGAGCTGCACGCGAAGCTCGCCGAGGCCGCCACCGACCCGGAGCGGCTGCTGGCCCTGGACGCCGAGCTGCGCGCCGTGCTGGCGGAGGCGGGGGACGTCGAGGCGCAGTGGCTGGAGGCCGCCGAGAGCGCCGAGGGCTGACCGGGGCCCGCCCGGCGGCGGGCGGGTCCCGCGTCCCGCGTCCCGGGCCCGGGGTCCCTGGTCGCGGGTCCGGGGTCCGGGGTCAGACGCCCCGGCGGCGGAGTTCGGCGACCAGCAGCGGCATCAGCTCGTCGACGAACGCGGTGTCGTAGCCCTGGCCCGCCATGATCGACTGGGTGAACCTGGTCTTCGCGATCTCGGCCGAGGTCGCGCCGACCATGCCGTCCAGCGCGATGCCGACCTCCTCCAGCACCCGGTCCACTTGGGACGTGCGGTAACCGCGCGCGGCGGGACCGGCCAGGGGGATCTTCAGCCTGCGCAGCTGCTTCCACGACGTGATCGGGGGCAGCGCGTCGGGCGGCAGCGGGCCGTCGCCGAGCTGCTTCTCCACCCGCGTCAGGAAGGCGTCGACCTCGGTCTCGTCGTAGCCGCGCCGGCCGAACATGGGCCGGCTGAAGCGGACCTCGCGGACCTCGCGGGCGGTCAGGTCGTCCTGGCCGAGGAGGGTGTTCTCGATGCGGTCCAGGAACCGGTCCACCTGCGACTCCTGGTAGCCGCGCCGGCCGCGGGGCGGTTTGCCGAACGCGGCGGTGCGCACGTCGCGCGCGGTGAGCGGGCGGGTGCCGGGGCCCTGGCGGGGGCGGGCGGGCAGCGGGGGCGGCGGGGTGGTCGCCGTGGTCGGGCTCGTCGGCGGCGGGACGAGCGGCGCGGCGAGCGACGGGGTGGTCGGCGGGGTGGTCGGGGGGACGACCGGTCGTGAGGCGGGCGGCGGGATGCGGCCCGAGGGGGTGCGGTCCGAGGGGGTGCGGGGCGGGGTGCCGCGCGGCGGGGTCGTGCGGCCCGGCTGGGGCGGGGTGCGCTCCAGGGTGACGACGACCAGGTCCAGGAACGTGTCCACGTCGTCCTCGTCGTACCCGACCTGGCCGGGCGGGGCGTAGCGGAACTCCTGCTCCTGCACCTCCAGCGCGGTCAGCGTGTCGCGGCCCGCCAGGGTGTTCTCGATCCGGTCGAGGAACGCGTCGATCTGGCCCTCGTGGTAGCCGCGGTTGCCCGGTCTGGGCTTGTGGAACCGCACGCCGCGCACGTCCTGAGGGGTCAGCCGCGGTGCCGCCGGGCGCATCCCCGTCGACGTGGCGTGCGCGCCCTGCGCGGGCGCGGTGGCCTGCCGCCGCTGCGGGGTCGAGCCGAGGGTGTCCGCGACGAGGTCCATGAACGCGTCGACCTCGGCCGCGTGGTAACCCGGCCGCGCGGGTCTGAACCTCGCTCTCCGCACGTCGTCCTCGGTCACGTCGTCCCGGCCCAGCAGCGTGTGCTCGACGCGGTCGAGGAAGGCGTCCACCTGGGCCTCGTCGTACCCCGGTTGGCCGGGGGGCGGGCGGTGGAAGGCGACCTGCCGCAGATCCTGCGCGTTCAACAGCGGCGCCGGATGTGCCGGCATGTGCTGGCGCGCGTCGAACCCGGCCACCCATTACCTCCTTCGTGCGGTGTACCGGGGAGTATCGCCGGATGGTGGCGTCGTTGTTTCGCCCTATCGGCTCAATGCTGGGCGGATCGCTCTACTCTGGCCCCCATGAGCCGGTTCGTGGACACGATGGTGGCAACCGCTGCGGGTGCCGGGGGACGGTCGCGGGGAATGACCACGGGGGAGCCGGGCGCGCCGGTCCGCCGGACGTGGGCCGAGGTGCACGAGCGGGCGACGCGGGTGGCCGGCGCCCTGGTGGCCGGCGGTGTCCGCCCCGGCGCGTCCGTCGCCGTCCTCGCGGGCGACCCTGCGTCCATCGCCCCCGCCGTGCAGGCGGTGTGGCTGGCGGGCGGCAGCACGACGATGCTGCACCAGCCGACGCCCCGCACCGACCTCGCCGAGTGGGCCGACGACACCCTGCGCGTGCTCCGCATGATCGACGCCGAGCTGGTGCTGCTCGGCGCGCCGTTCGACGCCCTGGCCCCGGTGCTCGACCAGCACGGCGTGACCCACCGCCGGCTCGACGACCTGGACGGCGAGCCCCTGGCCGCGCCCGTCGAGGTCGACGAGGGCATGACCGCCCTGCTCCAGCTCACCAGCGGCTCCACCGCCGACCCGAAGGCCGTCCGGATCACCCACGCGAACCTGTGGTCGAACGCCGAGGGGATGCGGGTCGCCGCAGCCCTCGACCCGGGCCGCGACGTCATGGTGTCGTGGCTGCCGCTGTTCCACGACATGGGGATGGTCGGCTTCCTGACCGTGCCGATGCTGCTCGGCATCGAGCTGGTCAAGGTCACCCCGGCCGACTTCCTCGCCCGGCCCACGCTGTGGCCGGACCTGATCTCCCGCCACGGCGGCACCATCACCGCCGCGCCGAACTTCGCCTACGCCATCGTCGCCCGCCGCATGAAGGGCGTGGACGACGGCGCGTTCGACCTGTCCACGCTGCGCCTCGCGCTCAACGGCGCCGAACCGATCGACCCGGCCGCGGTGAAGGCGTTCACCGACGCGGGCGAGCGGTTCGGGATGCCCCCCGAGTGCGTGCTGTGCGCGTACGGCATGGCGGAGACGACGCTGGGCGTGGCGTTCGCGCCGCTGTTCTCCGGCCTCTCCGTCGACTGGGTGGACCCCGAGGAGCTGGAGGCCGGCAAGCGGGCCGTGCCGGTCCCCCCGGACACCCCGAACGCGCGGGCGTTCCCGCTGAACGGCCCGCCGCTGCCGGGCCTGGAGGTGCGGGTCGTCGACGAGTCGGGCGCGGTGCGCGGCGAGCGCGAGGTCGGGCAGCTGCGGGTGCGCGGCGAGGCGGTGACGCCCGGCTACCTGACCGTGGACGGACCGCTGGCCACCCAGGACGCCGACGGCTGGCTCGACACCGGCGACGAGGGGTACCTGGTGGACGGCCAGGTCGTCGTGTGCGGGCGGCGCAAGGACGTGATCATCATGGGCGGCCGCAACATCTACCCCACCGACATCGAGCGGGCCGCGCTGTCCGTGGACGGGGTGCGCGCGGGCAACGCGATCGCCGTGCGGCTGGACGCGGGCACCCGGCGCGAGCGGTTCGCCGTGGTCGTCGAGTCGGCGCTGGCCGGTGAGGACGAGGCGGTGAAGGCCCTGACCAAGGAGATCAGCGCGCGGGTGGTGGACGCGGTCGGGCTGCGGCCGTTCTCGGTGGTCGTGCTGAAGCCCGGCAGCCTGCCCAAGACGCCGTCCGGCAAGCTGCGCCGCTCCTCGGCGGCCTCGCTGGTGCCGCTGCCCTGATGCCCGCCGGGGCGGCGTCGGGCGGGGCGGCGGGTACTGGGCCGCCGCCTGCCGGGGTGGCGCCTGCCGGGGTGGTGTCGGGCGGGGTGGTGTCGGGCGGGGCGGTGGCCCGCGCGCTGGCCTTCGTGGCGGCGCGGTCCGGCGGTCCGCCGCTCGACCGCGCGCTGCGCGTCACCCTGAACTTCCACCCCGAACGAGTGGTTCCCGCGCTGGCGGACGGCGACGCGTACCTGTCGCAGTTCGTCACCGGGACCGGCAACGGCGGCCTGACCGCGTTCGAGGGCGGCGCCCGGTGGCGCTGGGAGAGCCGCATGTTCGGCGGCGCGTACAACTCGGCCCCGCCCCGCGACCGGCCGGTGTACGGCGGGCTGGACCTCCGGCGCGACCCGTACGGCGCGTCACCGCGCTTCGGCTCGTCACACCTGCGGCTGAAACCGCACGTCCTGCCGCGCACCACGTTCTGCTACCCGGACAGCGTGCTGGAGCCGGAGCACTTCGGCGTCGCCGACCGGGTGGGGCTGGTGGTCGCGGCCCTGGCCGACGCACGGGACCCGCTGGACGACTACGTCGAGGCGCACGTGCACGGCGGGGTGTCCGTCGCGGCCGACGCGGAGGCCCTCGTGCTCGACCCGAGCTACCGCGGCACGCCCGTCGAGGAGGCCGCGTCGCGCCTGCCCTGCGCGGTCGAGTGGCACCCCGGTTTTCACCTGCACGTGGACGAACTGCGCCGCCACCCGGACTTCCGCGGGCCGCGGTCCACGGCGCTGGGGGAGGAGATCGCCGTGGACGGCGTGCTGACGCCGGCGGTCGTCGGCGGCACCGCGGGCCGCCACGACCCGCAGGACCTCAAGAAGGTGTGGCACCTGCTGGCCCGCTTCGGCCGCCGCGACCGCTGACCCGGGCACGATGGTCGGGTGACGACCGAGATCCGCCCCGCCCGCCCCGAGGACCTGCCGATCGTGGCCGAGCTGCGCTCCCGGTGGGAGCACGAGAGCCGGGTCCGCGCCCCCGGAGGGGTTCGCGGCCCGCTTCACGGCGTGGGCCCGCGAGCACGCGGCCACCCACCGGTGCGCGGTCGCCGTCGTGGACGGCCGGGTCGTCGGCATGGCGTGGCTCGCGGTCCGGCCCAGGGTGCCCGGCAGCGCCGCGTTCCACTCGTGCTCAGCGGAACCCGTGCTCAGTGGAACTTGTGCTCAGTGAAACTTGTTCTGGGCCGCTTCCAGCCCCAGTTCCAGCAGGGCCTCCACGGCGTCCGCCGCCCGGTCCAGCTCGAAGGCCAGCTCCTTGCGCTCCGCCGGCGAGAAGTCCCGCAGCACGTAGTCGGCCGGGTCCATCCGGCCCGGCGGGCGGTCCACGCCGAAGCGCACCCGGTGGTAGTCCTTGGTGCCCAGCGACTTCGTGATCGAGCGCAGGCCGTTGTGGCCGTTCTCGCCGCCGCCCAGCTTCAGCCGCACGGTGGCGAACGGCAGGTCCAGCTCGTCGTGCACGACGACGATCGACGCGGGCGGCACCTTGTAGAAGTTCGCCGTGCCCGCCACCGGGCCACCCGAGAGGTTCATGTAGCCGCGCGGCTTCGCCAGCACGACGCGGCGGCCGGCCAGGCGGCCCTCCAGCACCTCGGCGCCACCCTTGTGCGCCTTGAACTTCCCACCAACGCGTGAAGCCAGCTCGTCGAGGACCAGGAAACCGACGTTGTGCCGGTTGCCCTCGTACTTGGGGCCGGGGTTGCCCAGCCCGACGACCAGGGCCACGTCATCGACCACGGAACCGCAACTCCTGCTCCAGCTCGTCCAACAGGGTGTCCACCGCCCGCACCTGGTAGCCGCGCCGCAGACCCGACGTGGTGCTGAACCTGGTGTGGCGGACCTCGCCCGCGGTCATCCGCCCCCGGCCGTCCAGCGCGGCGGCGGCGCGCCCGAGGAACGCGTCGACCTCGCCGCGATCGTAGCCGCTGGACGCCTTCGGCAGCTTCACCGCCAGCAGCGCGTCACCGGTCTGGAGGGTCGTCGGCGGCACGTGGCCGGAGCGCAGCTGGTGCTCCGCGGCGGCCAGGAACTCGTCCACGGCGCGCTGCTCGTAGCCGCCCGCGATCTCGGTGAACGCGATCGACCGCACCTGCTCGGGCCGCAGCGCGAACCGCCCGGCGAGGGCGTCGGCGATCTGCCGCGCGAACGCGTCGACCTGCGCCGGGTCGTACCCCTTGCCGTTCTTGCGGCGCGGGAACCGCAGCGCCCTCACCTGTGCCGGGCTCAGGTACGGGAACGGCACGCCACCCCAGCCGTGAGGCGGGGGAGGCGTGCCGTTCGAGTCGCCCGACGTGATGGGCTCAGCCTTCTTCGTTGGCCTCGGGCTCGGTGCCCTCGCCCGTGTCGCCCTCCATGGCGGCGGCGCTCGGGGCCTCGTTCACCGCGAGCACCATCGCCTCGGCGTCGGTGATCAGGGTGGAACCCGAGGGCAGCGACAGGTCGGAGGCGTGCACCTGGGTGCCGGCCGCCAGGCCCTCGATGGAGAACTCGATCTGCTCCGGGAGGCTCAGGGCGTCGGCCTCGATCTGGACCGTGGTGAGGTCCTGGGTGAGCAGGGTCCCCGAGGCGGTCTCGCCGGTGAGGACGATGGGCACCTCGACGGTGACCTTCTCGCCCCGCTGCACGAGCAGCAGGTCGACGTGCTCGATGTAGTTCTTGATGGGGTGGGTGGTGACGGTCTTGGTCAGCGCAAGCTCGCTGGACGAGTCGATGTCCAGGGCGATGACAGCGTTGTGACCGTGCTCGCGGACAACACGGGCGAACTCGAGCGCCGGCAGGGCCAGGTGCTTCGGGTCGGAACCGTGGCCGTAGAGCACCGCGGGGATCTTGCCGGCGCGGCGGGTGCGGCGGGCGGCGCCCTTGCCGAACTCGGTGCGCTGCTCTGCGGCGAGACGGACCTCGGACACGGTGGGGCTCTCCTAACGGTCTGGCCTGGTACGTCGGGCGGGGCGTAAGCGGGGTGGTGAGCCTGCGGCGGCCGGGCGGCGCGGAAGGTGAACACGCGCGGCATCACAACCGCCGCGTCGATCACGCCGAGCGTGATGCTCGCCCTCGCCGAGGCAACCCGACCAGTGTAGGCCGACTGACGGGAAGGGGCCTAATCGGGGGTTCGTTCCCCGCCCCACCCCGCCCGAAACCCGAGAGTCCAACGCCCAGGTCCCGAGAGTCCAACGCCCAGGTCGGGTGAGTTCTACGCCCGGGACCCCTGAGTTCCGCGCCTGAACGCAGAACTCAGGGGTCCCGGGCGTTGGACTCTCGAGTCCTGAGCGTTGGACTCTCGGGGCTGGGCGTTGGACTCCCGGGGTCAGGCGTTGCCGTCGAACAGGGAGGTCACCGAGCCGTCCTCGAAGACCTCCTGGATGACGCGGGCCAGCAGGGGGGCGATCGGCAGCACGGTCATCGCCTCGAAGCGCTTCTCGGCCGGGATCGGGAGGGTGTCGGTGAACACGACCTCGCGGGCGCCGCAGTCGCGCAGGCGCTCCACGGCCGGGCCGGACAGGACCGGGTGGGTGGCGGCGATGACGACGTCCGACGCGCCCTCGGCCAGGAGCTGCTCCACGGCCTTGGTGATGGTGCCGCCGGTGTCGATCATGTCGTCGATGACCACGCACAGGCGGCCCTGGACCTGGCCGACCACCCGGTTGGCGACGACCTCGTTCGGGCGCAGCGGGTCGCGCGTCTTGTGGATGAACGCGATGGGCGTGCCGCCCAGCGTGTCGGCCCACTTCTCGGCCAGCTTGGTGCGGCCCGCGTCCGGGGACACGACGGTGATGTCGTGGCCCGCGTACTTGTCGCGGATGTGCTCCGCGAGCAGCGGCATGGCCCACAGGTGGTCCACCGGGCCGTCGAAGAAGCCCTGGATCTGGGCGGTGTGCAGGTCGACCGCGACGAGGCGGTCGGCCCCGGCGGTCTTGAACAGGTCGGCGACCAGGCGCGCGGAGATCGGCTCGCGGCCCCGGTGCTTCTTGTCCTGCCGGGCGTACGGGTAGAACGGCATGATCACGGTGATGCGCTTGGCCGAGGCCCGCTTGAGCGCGTCGACCATGATCAGCTGCTCCATCAGCCACTGGTTGATGGGCGCGCAGTGCGACTGCACGACGAACGCGTCGCAGCCGCGCACGCTCTCCTCGAACCGCACGAAGATCTCGCCGTTGGCGAAGTCGTAGGCGGACTGCGGCGTGACGGACACGTTCAGGTGCTTGGCGACCTGCTCGGTCAGCTCCGGGTAGGCGCGACCGCCGAAGAGCATCAGGTTCTTCTTGGGTGTCCCGGCCATCGTGGGGTTCACGTCAGCGCCCTTCATCGGTTGTGCCATTCCCATTCTCGGACGCGCGCGCCCGCTCCGCCGCCTGTGCGGACGCCGTGCCGGCGCGGCGGGACAGGACCCAGCCGTCCAGGTTGCGCTGCGGCCCGCCGGACACGGCCAGCGCCCCCGGCGGGACGTCGCGCCGCACCACGGTCCCGGCACCGGTGTAGGCGCCGTCACCGACGGTTACCGGCGCCACGAACATGTTGTCCGAACCGGTGCGGCAGTAGGACCCGATCGTGGTCCGGTGCTTGTTCACGCCGTCGTAGTTGACCGTGACGCTCGCCGCGCCGATGTTCGAGTGCTCCCCGACCGTGGTGTCGCCGAGGTAGCTCAGGTGGGGGACCTTCGAACCGGTGCCGATGTCGGAGTTCTTGACCTCGACGAACGTGCCGATCTTGCCGTTCTCGCCGAGGCGCGTGCCCGGCCGCAGGTAGGCGAACGGGCCGACGGACGCGCCCTCGCCGATCTCCGCGCCGCTGCCGTGCGTGCGCACCACCGACGCGCCCGCGCCGACCGTGCAGCCGCTCAGCGTGGTGTCCGGTCCCACGACCGCCCCCTCGCCGACGACCGTCCCGGCGCGCAGCTGCACGCCCGGCTCGATCAGCGCGTCCCGCCCGAGCCGCACGTCCGCGTCCAGCCACGTGGTGGCCGGGTCGACCACGGTCACGCCCGAGCGCATGGCTCGTTCAACGATCCGACGATTCAACTCCGCGCCCAGCCGGGCCAGCTGCACGCGGTCGTTCACGCCCTCCACGAGCCAGGCGTCGGAGGTCACCAGCGCGCCCACGCGCCGGCCGTCCGACCGCGCGATGGTGAGCACGTCGGTCAGGTACAGCTCGCCCTGCGCGTTGTCCGTGGACAGCCGCGAGAGCCCGTCGCGCAGCACCGCCGCGTCGAACGCGTACACACCCGAGTTGATCTCGGTGATGGCGCGCTGCTCCGCGGAGGCGTCCTTTTGTTCAACGATCCCCTCGACCTCGCCCGAGGCCGAGCGCACGATCCGCCCGTACCCGGTGGGGTCGTCCACCACCGACGTCAGCACGGTCACCGCGTTGCCCCGGGCGCCGTGCTCGACCAGCAGCGCGCGCAGGGTGTCGGCGTCCAGCAGGGGCACGTCGCCGTAGGTCACCACGACCGTGCCGCCCAGGTCCGCGGGCAGTTCGGCGAGGCCGCAGCCCACCGCGTGCCCGGTGCCCTTCTGCTCGTCCTGCACCGCCACGGTGACCTTGCGGTCCAGCGCGGTCGACAGGCCGTCGAGGTGTTCGGCGACCGCCGCGCGGCCGTGGCCGACCACGACGGCCAGGTGGTCCGGATCGGTCCCCGCGGCCGCGCGCACCGCGTGCTCCACGAGGGAACGGCCGGCGATGCGGTGCAGGACCTTGGGGGTGGCGGAGCGCATGCGGGTGCCTTCACCCGCTGCGAGGACGATCGTGCTGACTGGGGTGGGGACACCCTCGAGCATCAGCGCTCTCCCTAGCTCGGTGCGTGCCTTGCAGCGGGAGGGGCCTGGCTTCCCGCCAGGTGCTGATACTAAGCCTCCGGACCGGGCTCGACCTCCACCGCGGCAACCTGGCAGCCACCTCTGCGCTTCGCCACGTACATCGCCGAGTCGGCTCGCGAGAGGGCCGCGTGGGAGGTCTCGCGGGGCCGCACGGAGATCACCCCGACGGACAGCGTGACCCCGCGCGAGAGGTCGGAAGGCAAGGCGGCGACGGCATCCACGGCCCGCGCGAGCGCCGCCTCGGCCGCGTGCAGCGGCGCGCCCGGCAGCAGCACCACGAACTCGTCGCCGCCGTACCGGGCCACCAGGTCGTCACCGCGCAGGGCCTGCCGCAGTGTGCTGGCAATCACGCGCAGGACGTCGTCGCCCTCGGCGTGCGAGTGCTTGTCGTTGACCACCTTGAACCCGTCCAGGTCCACCAGCGCGATGGACATGGGGTGGACCTGGGCGTTGATCAGCGCGCCCAGTCGGTCGTCGAGCGCGCGGCGGTTCGGCAGGCCCGTCAGCGGGTCCTGCAACGCCTGCTGCGCGATGGCGCCGTGCGCGCGGGTCAGCCGTTCGTGGTCGCGGCGGGTGAGCAGGGTCGCGGTGCGGGCCTCCTGCATCAGCCACAGCTCGGTCTCCAGCGCCGTGGCGTACGTCTCCAGCGCGCTGATCGTGCGCTCGTGCTTCGGGCCGGACAGGCGGGCGAACTCGCGCGTCAGGCACAGCATCAGGGTCGGCTCGGACGTGTCGCGCTCCAGCCGCTCGCGGGCGTCGTGCAGCACCTGGAGCGCCTGCTGCGGCAGCTCCTCCATCTCCAGGCACCGGGCCAGCGCGATCGACACGATGATCAGCTCCCGGGCGTACATGGACAGCTCGCGCAGCGACCACAGCCGCGAGATGTGCTCCGCGCCCGGCTTGGCCAGCGCGTGCGCGGCCCCTATCACCGGCACCTGCTCGGCGGCGGTGCGGTCGCGCCGGCCGGGGTGCAGGGACTCGCGGAACGCGCCCTCGACGGCGGTGGCGATGGCGGAGGCGGTGGCGAACCGCTCGGCGGCCTCCTCGAAGTTGTCCACCCGCTCCAGCCGCAGGCCCCAGCCGATGAGCATCCGGGCCCGGTTCACCAGGTGCACGTAGATCAGGTGCGGGTTGGCGCTCTCCCGGATCGCGTTGTGCGCGCGGGCCAGCACCTCGTCCGCCATCTCGTAGACGCCCAGCTGGGTGAGCACGAGCCCGGTCGACTGGAGCGCGGACGCCAGCAGGCGGTCCCACGTGCGCTTGTCGAGCATCGGGTCCGGGGCGAGGTCCTCCTCCAGCATCGCCAGGCCGCTCGCGACCTCGGTCAGCGCCTTGTCCTCGAACCCGCCGAGCAGGTAGCGGCGGCCCCGCAGCGCGTGCGCCTCGGCCTCCAGCACCAGCAGGCCGTGCCGCCGGCAGTGGACGAGCATCTCGTCGAGCACGGAGTCGGAGAGGTCGACCAGGCCGGGGGTGACGATCCGCACCACGGCGGCGGCGCGCAGCAGCTGGCCGACGATCCGCGGCTCACCGCGGCCCTGGGCCTCGGCGAGGATCAGGTCGACCTCGTCCGCCGCGTCGAGCTGCGCGGACAGGTGGCTGCTCTGCGCGATGGCCACGAGTTCGCTCGCGCGGCCGACCAGCCACGCGTCCGACATCTCGGGGGGCACCGGCGCCACGTTGCCCTGCTCGTCGACCGCTTCCTCGCGCAGCGACTCACACCCCCATGCGGACGCAGGGCGACCGGGCCCCGGACGGGCCCGACCAGCTCGCTCCGCCACCAGGATTCGAACCTGGACCATCGGAACCAAAATCCGAGGTGCTGCCTTTACACCATGGCGGAACGGTCGGGGTTCGCCCCGACCGCGCGAACACATGTTGTCACGACTGCCCCCCGAAGGTCAGCACCACCACTCAAGTGGCGGCAACCCGTCGGTAACCCGATCATGACCCACCGTGTTGTGGCTGGTCAGCACGGGGTCACGGCCGAGGTGCGCGAGGCGCCCGACGTGTCGCCGGGTCCCGAAGACAATCATGTAAAAAACTACCGTCGGTAGTTAATCCGGTACGGCGGGCCCGTCGCCGGGGCGTCGTCGGGCCGTCACCGCGCGGTCCCCACCGAGTCCAGGAACCCGACCAACGCCTCCTCGTACGCGTCCGGGTCGACGTTCCACGACGCGGTGTGCTCGGCGGCGGGCACCTCGACGTAGCGCACCGGCCAGTCCAGCCGGGGCGCCGCGGTGGCCAGCTCGCGCGACGACCCCACGGGCACGGTGCCGTCCGCGCCGCCGTGGAACAGCAGCGTCGGCGGCCGGTGCGCGGGCGGGTGGTCGGCCAGGTCGAAGCGGTCGAAGTCCAGGTCGGCGCGCCAGTCCGAGACCAGCTCCGCGACCGGCACGAGCTGCTCGGGCACGCCCCGGTTGCGCGACTGGAGCTCCAGGGTGTCCGTCCAGCTCACCACGGGCGCGTCCAGCACGACCGCCGCGACCAGCGGCGCGTCCGCCGACCGGGTCAGGAACTGGCCGACGATCGCCCCGCCCATCGACCACCCGTAGAGCACGACGTCGCGCGCGCCCCGGTCCCGGGCGAACCGCACGGCCGCCTCCACGTCGCGCCACTCCGTGTCGCCCAGGTGGTACAGCCCGTCGGGCGAACGGGGGGCTCCCTCGTCGTTGCGGTAGGTCACGGCCAGAACGGGTAGCCCCAGGTCGTGCAGAGCCGGCACGACCCGCAACGCCTCCGCCCGGGTGCCGCCCCGGCCGTGCACCGCGATCACCCACGTGGACGACGTCGCGGGCACGAGCCAGGCCGGCGCGTCACCCAGCTCGGTGGGCACGCGCACGTCCTCGTGCTCCAGGTCGAGCGCGGTGCGCGGGTCCGTCGTCCACACCGACGTCTCCAGCCGCACGCGCGTGCCGTCCGGGGGCGCCTGGCCGGTCAGCAGCTCGCGCACCACCGAGCCCTGCGACCGCCGCGTCACCGGGCCGACCTCGGCCCCGCCACCCGGCCACACCAGGCCCCACCGGCCGGGCAGGGCGCTCACCCGGGACTCCGCCAGCGTGACGGTCCCCACCGCCGACGAGGTGACGGTGTCGCGGTAGCCGGGACGGGAGTTCTCCGGCTCCAGCAGCTGCCCGCTGTAGTACCAGCCGAAGCCGGTCAGACCGGCGGTGAGCAGCACGAACACCGTGATGAGGGCGATGAGCGCGGTGCGCGGGCGACGCCTGCCGCGAACGTTCGGGGACGACACCTCCGAATGATGCACCGGCGGTGATCGACACGCCCGGCTTCCTGAGAACACGCCGTGATTTGCGCCGTGACCCTGGCGGCGCCGAGCGGGCTAACCTACGGTGTCGTAAGTTACGGTTCCGTAGGTAGTCCCCTAGCAACGAGGTATTACGTATGACCAGCACCCTGGAGAGCAGGTCCACGCCGCAAGGTCCCGACAAGGGACCGAAGCCGATCATCGAGGGGCGGCGCGGCCACGTCGAGCAGCTCGGCGTGTACGTGTTCGTCATCGTGCCGTTCCTGGCTCTGCTCGCGGCCGTTCCGCTCGCCTGGGGATGGGGTCTCGGCTGGGTCGACGTCGCGCTGTTCGTCGCCTTCTACTACCTGGCCGGCATGGGCGTGACCGTCGGCTACCACCGGTACTTCACGCACGGCTCGTTCAAGGCGAACCGGGCGCTCAAGATCGGCCTCGCCATCGCCGGCAGCATGGCGCTGCAGGGCCCGGTCATCGTGTGGGTCGCCGACCACCGGCGCCACCACGCGTTCTCCGACCGCGAGGGCGACCCGCACTCGCCGTGGCTGTTCGGCTCCGGCCCCGTCGCCCTGGCCAAGGGCTTCTGGCACGCCCACATGGGCTGGCTGTTCGAGCGCGACCAGACCAACGCGCAGCGCTTCGCCCCCGACCTGCTCGCCGACAAGGACCTCGTCCGGGTCGACAAGCTGTTCCCGCTGTGGACGGCCATCAGCCTGCTCGCCCCGGCCCTGCTCGGCGGCCTGATCACCATGTCGTGGTCCGGCGCGCTCAGCGCGTTCTTCTGGGCGGGCCTCGTGCGGGTGGCGTTCCTGCACCACGTGACCTGGTCGGTCAACTCGATCTGCCACATGGTCGGCGACCGCCCGTTCGCCGCCCGCGACCGCTCCGCCAACGTGTGGGCGCTCGCGATCCTCAGCTTCGGCGAGTCGTGGCACAACCTGCACCACGCCGACCCGACGTGCGCGCGGCACGGCGTGAAGCGCGGCCAGATCGACACCTCCGCGCGGATGATCTGGCTGTTCGAGAAGTTCGGCTGGGCGACCAACGTGCGCTGGCCGAACGAGCAGCGCCTCGCCAGGATCAGCGCCAAGAAGTGACCTGATGGTGACCTGCCCACCCGCCCCCCTCGCAGCTCGCGAGGGGGGCGGGTGTTTAGGGTGGCTGGGATGGCGGGGAGACGGCGCGACGACGAGACACCGGTGCCGCGCGTGCGGATGACGGGCAAGGAGCGGCGCGAGCAGCTGCTCGACGTGGCCAGGGCGCTGTTCGCCGAGAAGGGCTTCGAGGTCACCTCGGTCGAGGAGATCGCGCACCGGGCGGGCGTGTCGAAGCCGGTGGTCTACGAGCACTTCGGCGGCAAGGAAGGCATCTACGCGGTCGTGGTGGACCGCGAGATGCAGTACCTGATGGACCACATCGTCAACGCGCTGTCCGGCGGGCACCCGCGTGAGCTGCTCGAACAGGCCGCGTGCGCGTTGCTCGACTACATCGAGGGCTCGACCGACGGGTTCCGCATCCTGGTGCGCGACTCGCCCGTGGCGTCGTCGACCGGCACGTTCTCGTCGTTGTTGAACGACATAGCGTCCCAGGTGGAGTCGATCCTGGGGCTGCACTTCTCGCGGCAGGGCTACGACCGGAAGCTGGCGGCGCTGTACTCGCAGGCCCTGGTCGGCATGGTCGCGTTGACCGGCCAGTGGTGGCTGGAGGTGCGCAAGCCGAAGAAGGACGAGGTGGCCGCGCACCTGGTCAACCTGGCCTGGAAGGGCCTGTCCCACATGGACCACAAACCCCGCCTCCGCACCCGCTGACCCGCGAGAGTCCAACGCTCAGGCCCCGAGAGTCCAACCTCCGGGTCGCGAGAGTCCAACGCCCAGGACCTCTGAGTTCTGCATTCGTGCCGACCGGTCGGTATGCCTGAATGTAGAACTCACGGGTCCTGAGCGTTGGACTCTCGGGTCCTGAGCGTTGGACTCTCGGGGCCTGGAGGTTGGACTCTCGCGGGGTCAGGTGTTGCGGGTGATTTTGAGGACCTTGTCGTCCTCGCCGTTCGACGTCGTCACGTAGAGGGCGTTGTCGGGGCCCAGCTCGGCGCCGCGCAGGCGGCCGTGGGTGCTGTCCAGCTCGACCGGGATCGAGACCGAGTGCACGCCGCCCTCCGGGGTGATGGTGAACAGCAGCACCTTGGCGCCCTTGAGCGCGGTCACCGCGAGCACGCCCTCCATGCCGCCCCACTGCTCGCCGGACAGGAACGCGGCGTCGCAGATCGCCTCGGTCGGGTCGCCGGAGGACCACACGGCCTCGACGGCGTCCGGGAACCGCTCCAGGTCCGTCATCGGCACGCCCTCGTCGTAGCCGCCGACCGAACCGCCCTGCGACGGGTCCCAGCCGTAGTTGCCGCCGGGCCGGAGCAGGTTGACCTCGTCGTCCACGTCCGGCCCGTGCTCGGCGCTGAACACCAGCCCGTCCCGCCGCACGGCGAGGCCCTGCACGTTGCGGTGCCCGTAGGTGTAGACCCGGTCGCCGAACGGGTTGCCCCCGACGCCCTCGCCGGTCGCCAGGTCGACGCGCAGCACCTTGCCGCCGAGGCTCGCCCGGTCCTGCGGCACGGTGCCCACCGCCGTGTCACCGGTGCCGACGAGCAGGTGGCCGTCGCCGTCGAGCGCCATCCGGCACCCCGAGTGCCGCCCGCTGGGGTTGTTCGGCAGCCCGGCCAGCAGCGGGTCCTTCACCCGGGTCGCCCGGGTCCCCTCCAGCCGCCACGTGACGAGCCGCACGTCCTCGGCGGTGTTGGAGCAGGTCGTGAACAGGTTCGACGACTCGAAGTCCGGGTGCACGACCAGGCTCATCAGCCCGCCCTCGCCGCGCACGGCCACGTCACCGAGGTCGGCCTCCACGTCGGTGGCCTTCCCGTCCTCGACCAGCGCGATCCTCCCGGGCCGCTGCGGCACGAGCATCCGCCCGTCGGGCAGGAACCCCACGTCCCACGGGTGGCTCAGCCCGCCGACCACGACCTCGACCTTCAGCCCGTCGGGCTCCGTGGTCGTGGGCGCGTTGCCGCCCGGCTCGGCGGACGAGCACCCCGCCACCGAACTCCCGGCCAGCAGGGCAACGGCGGCAAACCCGGCGATCCGACGCATACCGCTCAGCATCCCAAGCGGGGTGTGTGGTCGGGATCAACCCCCCCGGGTCAGATGGGGGCAGACCGGGTCAGGCCGGGTCGTACGGGCGCTCGACGGGCAGCAGGGCGCGGGCGGCGTCCAGGTCGCCGGCGCCGACCAGGGCGTGCACCTCGTGCGCGAGCGGCGTCACGTCGGTGATCGACGCGGTCCACTCCTCGACGTAGCGGCGCGACGCCTCGCCCGCCAGGCCGAGCTGGAGCGAGCGGTGCGGGAGGGCCTCCAGGTGCAGGCCGCGCTCCGGGTCCCACTGGACGCGGACGTCCGGCTTCGAGCCGATGCCGGCGTCGCTGGGGACGGCGCGCCCCAGGGCCCAGTCGAATCCCGATCGGGTGATCCTGATGGCGAGGACGCGCTCCTGGTCCGGCTTCGTGGCCCACCCGGAGCGGTACATCATCCACAGGAACGAGGGCTTGACCCACGTCATCCGGCCGGGTCTGAACGGCGGCACGAACCGGCCGGCGGCCAGCGCCGGGCGCGCGACGGCGGGTGAGTACGCCTGGTACACCGTGACGTGCCGATCGTCGTAGTCGGCCCTGATCTGCCTGTGCTCCACCCCTGAAGGGTGATCCACCGGTCAACCGGAATCCGCGCGCGGCCCCCGTCCGCTGCACGTAGGCTTGACGGTGAGAACCCCTCCCGAGGCCGTTCCGAGGTCCCGGGCAGGGGTCTGTCCTCGTCTCTCCCCGGGAGCCATCGCAATGCCCCAGTCCGGCCCGCTCTCCGGCCTGCTCACCGCAGTCCTGCCCGACAAGGCGCTGCGCGCCCTCGTGGACTCCGTCGGCGTCCCCGACCTGGAGCTGGAGGGCCCGCCCGCCGCCCGGCCGCTGGTGGCCGCGGCCCTGGCGAGCAGCGCGCCCGTGCTGGCGGTGACGGCCACCGGGCGCGAGGCGGACGACCTCAAGAACGTGCTGTGCGACCTCATCGGGCACGGCTCGGTGGCGATCTTCCCGTCCTGGGAGACGCTGCCGCACGAGCGCCTGTCGCCGCGCGCGGACACCGTGGGCGCCCGCCTACAGGTGCTGCGCCGCCTCGCCCACCCCGGCGACGACCCGCTCAAGGTGGTCGTCACCACGGTCCGCAGCCTGATCCAGCCGATGGCCCCCGGCCTGGGCGACCTGAAGCCGGTCGACCTGGCGGTCGGCTCCGAGCACGACTTCGAGCAGCTGCCGGTCGACCTCACCGGCCTGGCGTACACGCGCGTCGACATGGTGGAGAAGCGCGGCGAGTTCGCCGTGCGCGGCGGCATCCTGGACGTGTTCCCGCCGACCGCGGAGCACCCGCTGCGCGTCGAGTTCTGGGGCGACGAGGTCACCGAGATCCGCCCGTTCTCGGTCGCCGACCAGCGGTCGCTGCCCGACCAGGTGACCGCGTTCACCGCGACGCCGTGCCGGGAGCTGCTGCTCACCGACGACGTGCGCGGGCGCGCCGCGGCGCTGGCCGCCGAGCACGAGGCCGACGCCCAGCTGCACGAGATGCTGGAGAAGCTCGCCAACGGCATCCCGTCCGAGGGCATGGAGGCGCTGATCCCGGCGCTGTGCGAGGGGCGGCTCCAGCTCCTCACCGACGTCGTCCCGGCCGGCACGCACGTCGTGCTCAACGACCCGGAGAAGATCCGCGCCCGCGCCCACGACCTCGTGCGCACCGGCCAGGAGTTCCTGGAGGCGTCCTGGATGGCCGCCGCGGGCGGCGGGAAGGCCCCGATCGACCTGGGCGCGAGCGCCTACCGCAACCTCGGCGACGTGGCCGACGCCGCGCGCGCCGCGGGCCGGCCGTGGTGGACGCTCAGCCAGCTCACCACCGAGGGCGCGGACGTCCTGCGGCTGGAGCTCAAGCACGTCGAGGCGTACGGCGGCGACGTCGAGCGCGCGTTCGCCGACCTGCGCGCGCACACCGCGTCCGGCGGCACGGCCGTGCTCGTCGTGCCGGGCGCGGGCACGGCGCAGCGCGCCACCGAGCAGCTGCGCGACGCCGGCGTGGGCGCGACCTGCGCGGACGCGTTGACCGACAAGCCCGAGCCTGGTCTCGTCACGGTCGTGCGCGGCGCCTTGGAGGACGGGTTCGCGCTGCCCGGCCTGGCGCTGGTCGTGCTCACCGAGACCGACCTGACCGGCGGCCGGCACGGCACGTCCACCAAGGACATGCGCCGGATGCCGAGCAAGCGGCGCAACGCCGTCGACCCGCTCGCGCTGCGGCCCGGCGACTTCGTCGTGCACGAGCAGCACGGCATCGGCAAGTACGTGGAGATGGTGCAGCGCACGGTGGCGGGCGCGACCCGCGAGTACCTGGTGCTGGAGTACGGCTCGTCCAAGCGCGGCCAGCCCGGCGACCGGCTGTTCGTGCCGACCGACCAGCTCGACGAGGTGTCCCGCTACGTCGGCGGCGAGCTGCCCACGCTCAACAAGCTCGGCGGCAGCGACTGGAAGAACACCAAGGCGAAGGCGAAGAAGGCGGTCAAGCAGATCGCCGCCGAGCTGGTGCAGCTCTACGCCGCCCGCCAGTCCGCGCCCGGCCACGCGTTCGCGCCCGACAGCCCGTGGCAGCGGGAGCTGGAGGACGCGTTCCCGTTCACCGAGACCGTCGACCAGATGGCCGCGATCGACGAGGTCAAGGCCGACATGGAGCGCACCGTCCCGATGGACCGCGTGATCTGCGGCGACGTCGGCTACGGCAAGACCGAGATCGCGGTGCGCGCGGCGTTCAAGGCGGTGCAGGACGGCAAGCAGGTCGTGGTGCTGGTGCCGACGACGCTGCTCGCCCAGCAGCACCTGAACACGTTCGTCGGGCGGATGCGCGCGTTCCCGGTGAACGTCAAGGGCCTGTCCCGGTTCACCGACCCGCAGGAGGCCGAGCAGACGATCGCGGGCCTCGCCGACGGCGAGGTGGACATCGTCATCGGCACGCACCGCCTGCTCCAGAAGGGCCTGCGCTACAAGGACCTCGGCCTGGTCATCGTGGACGAGGAGCAGCGGTTCGGCGTCGAGCACAAGGAGCACATCAAGGCGCTGCGCACGAACGTCGACGTGCTCACGATGTCCGCGACGCCGATCCCGCGCACCCTGGAGATGTCGCTGGCGGGCATCCGCGAGATGTCCACCATCCTCACCCCGCCCGAGGAGCGGCACCCGATCCTCACCTACGTCGGCGCGTACGACGACAAGCAGGTCGCCGCCGCCATCCGCCGCGAGCTGCTGCGCGACGGCCAGGTGTTCTACGTGCACAACCGCGTGTCCACCATCGAGAAGTCGGCGCGGCGCATCCGCGAGCTGGTCCCCGAGGCCCGCGTGGTCACCGCGCACGGCCAGATGAACGAGGACAAGCTGGAGAAGATCATCCAGGGCTTCTGGGAGAACGAGTACGACGTGCTCGTCTGCACGACGATCGTGGAGACCGGCCTGGACATCTCCAACGCCAACACCCTCGTCGTGGAGCGCGGCGACCTGCTCGGCCTGTCCCAGCTGCACCAGCTGCGCGGGCGCGTCGGCCGCGGCCGGGACCGGGGCTACGCCTACTTCCTGTACCCGCCGGAGTCGCCGCTGACCGAGCTGGCGCACGACCGGCTGGCGACCATCGCGCAGAACACCGAGCTGGGCGCGGGCATGGCGGTGGCCATGAAGGACCTGGAGATCCGCGGCGCGGGCAACATCCTGGGCGCGGAGCAGTCCGGCCACATCGCGGGCGTCGGCTTCGACCTGTACCTGCGGCTGGTCGGCGAGGCCGTGGACGCGTTCCGCCGGCACGCGGGCGCGGAGGTCGACGGGGACGAGGAGCTGGCCGAGGTCCGGGTCGACCTGCCGGTCGACGCGCACATCCCGCACGACTACGTGCCGGGCGAGCGGCTGCGCCTGGAGGCGTACCGCAAGATCGCGGCGGCCGGCGACGAGGAGGCGCTCCAGTCCGTGCTGGACGAGCTGAAGGACCGCTACGGCACGCCGCCGCTGCCCGTGGAGCGGCTGCTGGCGGTGGCCCGGTTCCGGCAGAGGTGCCGCGCGCACGGCGTGACCGAGGTCGTGGTGATGGGGCAGGCGATCCGGTTCGCGCCGCTGGACCTGAAGGACAGCCAGTTGGTGCGGCTGAAGCGGCTGTTCCCCAAGGCGGTCCACAAGCCCGCGACCAACTCGGTGAGCGTGCCTCGCCCGACCGAGGGCGCGGCCGGCGGCCGGATGGGCGCACCCCAGTTGCGCGACCAGGAGCTGCTCGACTGGTGCGCCCACTTCCTGGAGACCCTGTCCGTGAGCCCCGTCACCCGCGGCTGACGCGGCTCGTGAGAAGGTACCGTTCGTGAGGACTGTGCAGAGGCGTTCCACCCTGATCGTCGCGGCCGTCGCACTGCTGGTCGCGGGCTGCGGGACCGGCCCCGCCAAGGTCGGCTCGGCCGCGATCGTCGGCGACACCGTGCTGCCGCTGGAGACGGTGCAGCAGCGGCTGGAGATCGTGCTCGACAAGGAGCCCGAGGCTCGGAAGCTGCACGACCAGCGCAAGCTCGACCAGGTCGCCCGCCAGCTGGTGACGCTCGGCGTGCAGCACGAGCTGATCGGGCTGGCCGCGCAGCGCGAGGGCATCACGGTGTCCGAGGAGGACGTCGCCGAGTCCGTCGAGCAGGCGGGCGGCGCCGACGTGGCCTCGCAGAACACCGTGTACGACGCGACCACGTTCCGGGAGCGCGCCAAGGACCAGCTGCTGCTGGTGGAGCTGGCGCGCAAGTACGTCGACCGGATGGAAGTCACGTTCGACTACTTCTTCACCAAGGACAACGCCGACGCGATCGAGAAGGCCGAGCAGGTCGCGGCCGACCCGTCGAAGATGGCGGAGTTCATCGCCGCCGCGCCGCGCAGCGAGCAGGGCCAGTCCCTCGGCCGCGAGGGCCAGGTCGTGCGCTCGGCCGAGTCGCCGCAGTCGGCCCAGTCGCCGCTGTTCGGCGTCGAGCCCGGCACGGTCGTGGCGTTCCCGCCGGACCCGGGCAGCGCCCAGTGGATCGTCGCGCACGTCAAGGAGCGGCGCACCGACGTGCGGCCGTCGTCCGAGGAGTCGTCGACCGAGCAGCTCACGCCGCAGCTGCTGGAGCAGATCGGCCTGCGCCTCGTGCAGTCGCTGGCCGGCGACCCGTCGATCCAGGTCAACCCGCGCTACGGCGTGTGGGACACGACCGCGATCTCGCTCGCCCCGAGCGAGGGGGAGCTGACGGGCTACCAGGCCACCGCCCGCCGGACCGCCCCGTGACGGTCGTCCACCTCGGTCCGGACCCGGTCCTGCCCGCCGCCGCGCTGCCCGCCCTGCGGAGCGCGGCGGCGGTGTACGCGGGGGTCGGCGTGGACGCCGAGCTGTGGGGCGCGGTGCCGGTGCCCGAGGTCCTGAAGCCCGGTGCCGTGCTGCTGACCACAGACCCGTCCGAACCGGCCGCGCTGTGGATGACGACCACGGGGTCGCGGGTGATCGGCCCCCCGCCGTCGTCGCCGCTGCGGGACGCGGTCGCGGTGATGGACCGGCTGCGCTCGCCCGGCGGGTGCCCGTGGGACGCCGAGCAGGACCACAAGTCGTTGCGCCAGTACCTCGTGGAGGAGACCTACGAGCTGCTGGAGGCCATCGAGGACGGTGACCGGGCGGCGCTGCGCGAGGAGCTGGGCGACGTGCTGCTCCAGGTCCTCTTCCACGCCCGGATCGCGGCCGAGGACCCGGCCGAGCCGTTCGGCATCGACGAGGTGGCCGGCGACCTGGTGGCCAAGCTCGTCGGACGTCACCCGCACGTGTTCTCCGGCGGTGACCCGGCGGTGACCGACGCGTCCTCCCAGCAGCACCGGTGGGAGGAGCTGAAGCAGGTCGAGAAGCAGCGGACGTCCAGCCTGGACGGCGTGGCGACCGGTCAGCCCGCGGTGGCGCTGGCCGGGAAGCTGGCGCAGCGGGTGGCGCGGGCCGGGTTCCCGGTGGACCTGCTGCCCGAGGGCGACGACACCGGGACGACGCTGTTCGCGGTGGCGGCCCTGGCCAAGCTGGCCGGCGAGGACCCGGAGACGGAGCTGCGCGCGGTGGCGCGGCGGTTCGCGGCGTCGGTGCGGGCGGCCGAGGGGTCGGCGCGCGCGGCGGGCGTGACGGGGACCCTGACGGCCGAGGACTGGCGCGCCCACTGGCCCGGGTGAGCCGGCCCGACCCGCCCGACCCGCCCGACCCGCTCGGCCGGCTACCTGAGGACGAGGCCGAAGCGCTCGTGCAGGGCCCGGGCCTGCTCGGGCGTGGCGAGGGCGATGACGGTCTCGTAGACGCGGTTCGGGTCGCGTTCGAAGCCGACCTCGTGGAACCGGCGCGGGTCGTCGGGGGAGAGGTGGCCGATCGCCTCGCCGGCCGCCAGGTGGTCGAGGTACTCGTCCGAGAAGTGCTCGGCGTGGACGGTCACGACTTCGCCGTCGCGCTTGAACTCCAGCACGTCGTCGCGCCCGTCGTCGTCGGGCTCGCCCTGGTGCAGCCGGACGTCGGTGACGGTGACCGCGCCGCCGGTCAGCCCGGCCGCCTGCACCAGCAGGTGCTCGTAGGACTCCTCCAGGAAGTCGACGTCGTCGGCGTGGACGGTGACCGCCAGGTCGAACGACTGGAGGGCCGCCGCGACGCCGTACCGGTCCAGCGGGTCCCGCGCGTAGTCGGCGAACTGGTCCAGGACGGCCCGCGCCTTGTCCGCGGAGATCATGCCGATCTCCAGCAGGGCGGCTGCCACGTCCTCGTAGGTGAACGGGGGATTGTTCAACACGGGGACGATCCTGTCAGGCCGGCGGGGCGCGGTGGTGCTGTTCGGGAAAGCCCCGGTTCGGCGGGCGGTCCCCGGCGGAGGCCGATCGGCGGGCTTCGTGGGCTGGATCGAGGGGACGGGGTCGGCGCGCTAACGTCGGGGGGGTGACCGAACCGGCCTACCTCCGCTTCCCGCACCTGCACGGCGACCTCGTCACGTTCGTGGCCGAGGACGACGTGTGGCTGGCACCCCTCGCCGGGGGCCGGGCCTGGCGGGTGACCGCCGACCAGGTCCCGGTGTCCTCCCCGCGCTTCGACCCGACCGGCACGCACCTGGCCTGGGCCAGCCGCCGCGACGGCGCGCCCGAGGTGCACCTGGCCCCGGTCGAGGGCGGCGCGGCGACGCGCCTGACCCACTGGGGCGACTACTCGACCGGCGTGCGCGGGTGGACCCCGGACGGCGAGGTCGTCGCCGTCACGTCCGCCGGCCAGGCGTCGGGCAACCGGAAGTGGGCGCACGCCCTGCCGACCGACGGCGGGCCGGGCCGGCGGCTGCCGTTCGGGTGGGTGGGCGACGTGTCGTTCGGCCCGGCCGGGCAGGTGGTGGTGACCTCCGTCTACGGCCATGACCCCGCGTGGTGGAAGCGGTACCGGGGCGGGGCGGCGGGCAAGCTGTGGGTCGACGCGGACGGCGACGGCGGGTTCCGCCGCATCCTGCCCGAGCTGACGTCGTCGCTCACCTCGCCCGCGTGGGTCGGGGACCGCATCGCGTTCCTGTCCGACCACGAGGGCGTGGGCAGCCTGTACTCGGTGCTGCCGGACGGCTCCGACCTGCGCCGGCACACCGAGCAGGAGTTCTACGCGCGCCTCGCGACGAGCGACGGCCGCCGGGTCGTGTGGCAGCACGCGGGCGAGCTGTGGCTCCTCGACGGCCTGGACGCCGAGCCCCGCCGGATCGACATCGCCCTGGGCGGCCCCCGCACCGCGCGCAGGCCCCGGCCGGTCGGCTCGCGCCCCGACGACTTCGACGCGGACCGGACGGGCCGGGCGAGCGTCGTCGAGGTGCGCGGCACCGTGCACTGGGTGACGCACAAGGACGGCCCGGTGCGGGCGCTGGCCGAGCAGCCGGGCGTGCGGGCGCGCCTGCCCCGGGTGGTCGGCGACGCCGTGGTGTGGGTGACCGACGCGGACGGCGAGGAGGGCCTGGAGTTCTCGCCGGTCGGCGGCGTCGAGCCGGGCAACGAGCCGCGCCGGCTCGCGGTCGGCCGGTTGGGCCGGGTGCTGGAGCTGGTCGCCTCGCCGGACGGCCGGCGGCTCGCGGTGGCCACGCACGACGGCCGGCTGCTGCTCGTGGACGTCGAGTCGGGCGAGGTCCGCGAGGTGCTGGCCGGGGCGAACCCGCACGTCGACGACCTGGCGTTCTCGCCGGACTCGAACTGGCTGGCCTGGTCGCACCCCGGCCCGCGCCCGCTCCAGCACATCCGGATGACGAACACCACCGACCTGTCCGTGGTGGACGTGACGCCGCTGCGGTTCTCCGACTACTCGCCGACGTTCACCGAGGACGGCCGCTACCTGGCGTTCCTGTCGGTGCGCAGCTTCGACCCGGTGTACGACGCGCACGTGTTCGACCTGTCGTTCCCCACCGGCTGCCGCCCGTACCTGGTGCCGCTGGCGGCGACCACGCCCTCGCCGTTCGACCCGATGCGGCTGGGCCGGCCGGTCGGCGACGACCCGTCCGACAAGGACGACAAGGACAAGGACGAGAACCCGATCACCGTCGTCGACCTGGAGGGCCTGGCCGACCGGGTGGTCCCGGTGCCGGTCGGCGCGGCCGGCTACGCGGGGCTGACCGCCGCGAAGGGCGGCCTGCTGTGGCTGCGCTCGTCGCTGCGCGGCGTCCTCGGCGACAACCTGCCGAGCGGCGCCCGCCCGCCCCGGGCGGTGCTGGAGCGGTTCGACCTGGCCAAGTCGCGCGCCGAGGTGCTGGTGGACGGCCTGGACGCGTTCGACGTGACCGGTGACGGGCAGCGGGTGGTCGTGCAGGACGGCGGCGACCTGCGGGTGGTGCCCGCCGACCGCAAGGTCGACCCGGACGACGGCGACTCCGTCGAGGTGGACCTGTCCCGGGTGCGGGTCGTGGTGGACCGGGCCGCCGAGTGGCGGCAGGCGTACGCCGAGGCGGGCCGGTTGATGCGCGACCACTTCTGGCGCACCGACATGGGCGGCGTGGACTGGGCGGGCGTGCTGGAGCGCTACCGGCCCCTGGTGGACCGGCTGGGCAGCTACGGCGACCTGGTGGACCTGCTGTGGGAGGTGCAGGGCGAGCTGGGCACGTCGCACGCCTACGTGATCCCGGCGCACGGCGCGCGGGGCCGCGCGGTGGGGCTGCTCGGCGCGGACCTGGAGCGCGACGAGTCGGGCGCGTGGCGGGTGACCAGGGTGATCCCGGGGGAGACCTCGGACCCGGCGGCCCGGTCGCCGCTCGCCGCGCCCGGTGTCGCGGTGCGGGCCGGTGACGCGGTCGTCGCCGTGGACGGGCGGCAGGTGGACCCGAGGACCGGTCCCGCGCCGCTGCTCGTGGGCACGGCGGGCAAGCCGGTGGAGCTGACCGTGCGGCCCGGTGGCGGCGGCGAGCCGCGCCGGGTCGTGGTGGTGCCGCTGGAGGACGAGGAGCCGCTGCGCTACCACGCGTGGGTCGCCGACCGGCGGGCCCGCGTGCGGGAGCTGTCCGACGGGCGCGTGGGCTACCTGCACGTGCCGGACATGACGGGCGCGGGCTGGGCGCAGCTGCACCGCGACCTGCGGGTCGAGCTGGCGCGCGAGGCCGTGGTGCTCGACGTGCGGGAGAACGGCGGCGGGCACACGTCCGAGCTGGTCGTGGAGAAGCTCGGGCGCAGGATCATCGGCTGGTCGGTGGCGCGCGGCTACACCACGGCCGACAGCTACCCCGGCGACGCGCCGCGCGGGCCGGTGGTGGCCATCGCGGACGAGTTCGCCGGGTCCGACGGCGACATCGTCAACGTGGCCATCAAGGAGATGGGCATCGGCCCGGTCGTCGGCACCCGCACGTGGGGCGGCGTGATCGGCATCGACATGCGGTACCACCTGGTCGACGGGACGCTGGTGACGCAGCCGCGCTACGCCACCTGGTTCGCCGGGCCCGGCTGGGGCGTGGAGAACCACGGCGTGGACCCGGACGTGGAGGTCGTGATCACGCCGCAGGACCGGGTGGCCGGCCGCGACCCGCAGCTCGACACGGCCGTGCGGCTGGCGCTGGAGGCGCTGGAGACCCGGCCGGCGGCCACTCCGCCGCAGCTCCCGCCCCTCACCTGATCGGGACCACCCGGGCGCGTGACCCCGTGGTGGTTGCGGCCGGTGGTCCCGAACCGACCAATGGACAGCACGAGAGTTCGGGTCGGGGGTCGGGTGAGTCATCGGTTGTTGCCGCGCTCGGGGCGCGGGTGCTTCTCGGCGGTGGTGCTGCTGCCGCTGGCGGCGGCGGGCGGGTTGGCGGCGCTGCTGCTGGCCGTCGACCGGCCCGCGCCGCCGCCGGGCGCGGTCGGGTCGGTGTGGGTGTCCGGGCGGCAGGCGCCGGCGAGCGCGCGGGCCGGCGTGCCGGCGCCTCAGGTCGCGACCACCGGCACGACCGCGTCCACCGGGCGGCGGGAGGTGCAGCGGGGCGGCCTGGAGCCGACGTCCGCGCGGCGCGGCCCCGGCGTGCCGGTGCGCACGGACGTGCCGCGGCCGGGTCGGCCGCCGGACCGGTCGGGACCGTGGACGGTGGTGCTGCCGCCGTTCCCGCCGTTCCCGTCGTCGCCGGACCCGGTCACCGGCACGACCACCGCGCCGGTGCCGCCGAGGACGCCGACGTCGGAGCCGGGCCTGTCGCCGGACCACCCGACGAGCGCGCCGGCGACCACCGCGCCCCCGGCGACGACCCCGCCGGCGACGACCCCGCCCGCCACCACCCCGCCGGCGACCACGCCCCCGGCCACCACGCCACCCGCGACCGCGCCGCCGGGCACGAGCGCGCCGGGCACGGGGTCGCCGACCCCCGAACCGGGCCCGGCGGACCCCGGCACGACGGACCCCGCGGTCCCGCCGGGCGCCGGGAGGCGGGTCGGGTGACGCGGCCGACCCGGTGACCGCGCTCGGCGACCTGGACCTGAACCTGCTGGTGGCGCTGCACGCCCTGCTGGAGGAGCGGCACGTCACCCGCGCCGCCCGGCGGCTGGGGCTCAGCCAACCCGCCACCAGCGCGTGCCTGGCCCGGCTGCGCCGGCACTTCGACGACCCGCTGCTGACCAGGGTCGGCGGCGGCTACGAGCTGACGCCGCTGGCGTCGTCGCTGGTCGCGCCCACGGCGGCGGCCGTCGGCGCGGTGCGGCGGGTGTTCTCCGGGCAGCCCGACTTCGACCCGGCGCGCACCGACCGCGAGTTCACCCTGGTCCTGTCGGACTACGCGCTCGCCGTGGTCGGCGGCGAGCTGGTCCGGGCGGCGCGGGACCGCGCGCCGGGTGCGCGGTTCCGGTTCACCCAGGTCGCGCCCGCCGTGCTGGACGACGTCGGGGGCACCCTGCGCCGCGTCGACGGGCTGCTCATGCCGCGCGGCCTCGTGCGCGGCCACCACCCGTCGGTCGACCTGTTCGAGGACCGCTGGGTGCTGATCGCCGCCGAGGGCGGCGCGGCGACCCGGCAGCCGGTCACGACCGAGCTGCTGGCCTCGCTGCCGTGGGTCGTCGCCTACCGGGGCGCGAACCAGCACCCGCTCCCACCCGGCGTCGAGCCGGAGGTGGCGGTGGAGAACTTCCAGTCGCTGCCGCTGCTGGTCGCCGGCACCGACCGGGTCGCGATGATCCAGCGGCGGCTCGCCCGGCTCCTGCGCGGCGTCGCCGACCTGCGCGTGCTCGACCACCCGTGGCCCGCGCCGCCGTTCGTCCAGTCGTTCTGGTTCCACCCGCGGCACGTCGACGACGCCGGCCACCGGTGGCTGCGCGGGCTCCTGACCGAGGTGGGCCGGGGGCTGCCGGAGCGGTGACGAAGGCCACGGTGGGCGGCGGGGCGCCGCCGGCGAACGCCGCCCGCCGCCCGGACGTCCTGATCAGGGGCGGGCGGGACCGACCGCCGCCCCGGACACGACCGGCAGCAGGAAGGCCACCAGGATGCCCACGACCACAGCCGCCCCCGGTCCCCCGCGGCGGGACGACGCCGATCTCCCCGGCTTAGCCGGGCCCGCGCCGTCCCGACCGCCGGGTGAACGGGCCCTGACCAGGGTTTCCGGTCATTCCCCGCAGACCGCCGCGTGATGTTCCCCGAAGAGGGCGAACGAGCACGTAGCCTGGGTGGCGTGGTCGTCCCGCCGCCGTCGAAGCCGAAGCCCGAGCCGCGCCCGCGCGGCCACGTCGGCAACCTCGTCGGGCGCCTGTCCCTCGTGCTCCTGCTGATCGCCGTCGTGGCGGGCGGCGCGTGGGCGCTGGGCACGCTCAACCGCTCCGCGCCCCGAGCCGCCGACCCGCCGTTCCCCGTGCCGTTCCTGGAGGTGCGGCCCGGTGAGGCCGCGCCGGGGTCGGGCGGCCCGGTGCCCGAGGGCGGCGCCACCGGTCAGGCGTCGCCCGCCGTGACCGGCACCGCCGAACCGCTCGCCGCGTGGGCGTCGTCGCTGTCGGACAAGATCGACGTCCCGGCCCGCGCCCTGCGCGCCTACGCCGTCGCCGACCTGCTGATGCGCGCCCAGGACCCGTCGTGCCGCGTCTCGTGGGCGACCCTGGCGGGCATCGGCCGCATCGAGTCCCACCACGGCACCATCGGCGGTCTGAAGCTGGGTGAGGACGGCCGGCCGTCCGAGCCGATCATCGGCATCCCCCTCGACGGCTCGCCGGGCCTCAAGGCCATCGCGGACTCCGACGGCGGGGCGCTCGACGGCGACACCAGGTGGGACCGCGCGGTCGGCCCGATGCAGTTCATCCCCACCACGTGGGCCCGCTACGCGGTGCGGGCGAACGGCGACGGCGCCCGGCCCGACCCGCAGGACATCGACGACGCCGCCCTCGCCGCCGCCCGCTACCTGTGCTCCGGGGGCCGCGACCTGGGCACGGGGTCGGGCTGGTGGGCGGCCGTGCTGGACTACAACAACTCGACCGAGTACGGGCAGAACGTGTTCAGCGGGGCCGAGGCGTACGCCCGGGCCAGCACCGGGGCCTGAACCGGCCCCGGGGCCTGAACCGGCACGGGGCCGGCGTCAGCGGTCGCGCTCGACGGCCAGGCGGGCGCTGACCTCGCCCAGCGCCTCCTGGTACTCCGGCGTCGGGTTCATCGCCGCCGCGATGCGCAGCTGCGTCAGCGCCTCCGGCAGGCGGCTCTGGCGTTGCAGGGTGCGGCCCAGGGCGAAGCGGGCGAAGTGGTCGCTCGGGTCCATCTCGACGACCTTGCGGAACGCCTCCTCGGCGCGCTTGAGCTGGGCCGACCCGAGGTAGGCCCGCCCCGCGAGCAGTTGCACGCCCGCCTGGTCCGGTGCTGCTTCGAGCACGATGCGGAGCTCGCGCAGCGCTTCCAGCGGTCGGCGCTCCGCGAGCAGCGCCTCGGCTCGGCGGAACGCCTCGAAGGTGCTGTCCGTCATGGTCCGATCAACGCTACCCGCGCATCCGGTCGCAGTACGACAGCCGACCGGATGACGGGACGGGCGTGTCACGTGAGCAGAGCGTCGTGCAGCCACGAGAGCACCGGGGTGATCGACGCGGGTTGCTCCACGTGGGCGTTGTGCCCGACGCCGGGCAGCACCACCCCGCCCGGCTGGGCCGCGCGCAGGTGCTCCGGCGGGCACATCGGGTCGTCCTCGCCGGCCGCCAGCAGCACCGGGCAGCGGGCCGCGGCGAGCAGGCCGTCGACGTCCGGCGCACCCACCCCGAACGCGGCCGGGTCCAGCGCCGCGCGCCACCCGCCGGGCACCTCCGCGACCCCGTCGTCCAGCGGCACGCCCGCGAGCCTCGCCGCCCAGCCGGCCGCCTCCTCGCGGGTGGGGAGCACGCGCGGCGGCTTCGCGGCCAGGGCGGCGGCGCGGGCCAGCTCGTCGTCGGTCCAGCGGAGCTTGACCCCGAGCCCGGCGGCGGCCCGCACGTCCACCCCGAACCACCCGCTGGCCAGCGCCAGCGCCACCACCCCGCCGAGCGAGTGGCCCAGCACGGCGACCGGGCCGGCCGGGACGGCGGACGCCACCGCCGCGGCGAACGAGCCGAACGAGCACCGCTCCAGCGGCTCCGACCGGCCGTGGCCCGGCAGGTCCACCGCCAGCCACGACCCCGGCCACCTTTCCGCAGCTGAGCGCCACACCGACCCCGTCGCGCCCAGGCCGTGCAGCAGCACCAGCAGCGGTCCTGAACCGCCCCGCGAAAGGTGAACCAAGACGTAACCTCCCGTGAACGCGAACGCCACGGCGGAGCCGGCGTTCTCCCACACCTTGCACCAACTAGGCTCGGCACCGATACAGAGATGGTCTGACGAGGGAGCGCACGTGGCGGTCATCGAGCAGGTCGGCGCCCGCGAGATCCTGGACTCGCGAGGCAACCCGACCGTCGAGGTAGAGGTGGCGCTGGACGACGGCACGCTGGAGCGCGCCGCGGTTCCGTCCGGCGCGTCGACCGGCGAGCACGAGGCGGTCGAGCTGAGGGACGGCGACGCCAAGCGCTACCTGGGCAAGGGCGTCGAGCGCGCGGTCACCGCGGTGCTCGACGAGATCGGCCCCGAGCTGGTCGGCATCGAGGCCGTGGAGCAGCGCGTGGTCGACCAGAAGCTGGTCGACCTGGACGGCACGCCGGACAAGTCCCGCCTGGGCGCGAACGCCATCCTGGGCGTGTCGCTGGCCGTGGCGAAGGCGGCGGCGGCGTCGAGCGGCCTGGAGCTGTTCCGCTACGTCGGCGGCCCGAACGCGCACGTCCTGCCGGTGCCGATGCTGAACATCCTCAACGGTGGCGCGCACGCCGACACCGACGTGGACATCCAGGAGTTCATGATCGCGCCGATCGGCGCGGAGAGCTTCCGCGAGGCCCTGCGCTGGGGCGCGGAGACCTACCACGCGCTCAAGTCGGTGCTGAAGTCCAAGGGCCTCGGCACGGGCCTGGGCGACGAGGGCGGCTTCGCGCCGTCCCTGTCCAGCAACCGCGACGCGCTGGACCTGATCCTGGTCGCGATCGAGAAGGCCGGGTTCACCCCGGGCCGCGACATCGCGCTGGCCCTCGACGTGGCCGCCACCGAGTTCTACTCCGACGGCGCCTACACGTTCGAGAAGACCAAGCGCAGCGCCGAGCAGATGACCGGCTACTACACCGAGCTGGTCAACGCCTACCCGATGGTGTCGATCGAGGACCCGCTGTCCGAGGACGACTGGGACGGCTGGGTGCAGATGACCGCCGAGCTGGGCGAGCGCGTCCAGATCGTCGGCGACGACCTGTTCGTCACCAACCCGGAGCGGCTGGAGGAGGGCATCTCCCGCCGCGCGGCCAACGCGCTGCTGGTGAAGGTCAACCAGATCGGCACGCTGTCCGAGACGCTGGACGCGGTCGCGCTGGCCACGTCGTACGGCTACAAGTCGATGATGTCCCACCGGTCGGGCGAGACCGAGGACACCACGATCGCGGACCTCGCGGTGGCCGTCGGCGCGGGCCAGATCAAGACCGGCGCCCCGGCGCGCGGTGAGCGCACCGCGAAGTACAACCAGCTCCTGCGCATCGAGGAGGCGCTGGGCGACGCCGCGCGCTACGCCGGTGACCTGGCCTTCCCGCGGTACACGCCGGAGGGCTGATGTCGGCACGGGAGCGCGACCCCCGACGCGGCCGTGACGCCGCGCGGGGGGCGCGCCCTGCCCGCGGCCGCCGCGCGACGGACGGCAAGGGCGCGTCCGGCAAGGGCACGGGCGGCGCGTCCGGCAAGGCCGCGACCGGCAAGAACGGGTCCGGCAAGGGTTCGACGGGCAAGGGTTTGACGGGCAAGGGGTCGACGGGCAAGGCCGCGAGCGGCGCGTCCGGCGGGAACGCCGGACGGGCGGGCGCACCGCGCGCCCGCGCCGCCGAGGGCAGGCCGTCGGCCCGCCGCCCGCAGTCGAGGGCGCGCAGCCGGGCGGGCGCGGGCACCGGTGGCGCGTTCGGCATGACCGGCACCCGCCGGGCCGCCCTGCTCGCCATGGTGGTGTGCGCGCTCGCGCTGAGCATCGCGGTGCCCCTGCGCACCTACCTGGCCCAGCGCGAGGAGCTGCGCGAGGTCACCGCCTCGCACGAGACCCTGCGCGCCGAGGTGGCCGAGCTGGAGCGGCGCAAGCAGGAGCTGGCCGACCCCGCGCACGTGGAGGCGGAGGCGCGGCGGCGGCTGCACTACGTGCGACCGGGGGAGACGCCCTACGTCGTGCAGCTCCCCGGTGACGCGGAGCGCGAGAGGGAAGAACGGCGCCCGGCGACCGAGCCGGCCGAGGACAAGGCGTGGTACGAGCAGTTGTGGGATTCGGCGGCGGCACGATGACGGTGAGCGACGAGGACCGGGAAGCGGTCGCGGCCCAGCTGGGGCGCGCCCCGCGCGGCATGAGGGAGATCGCCGCGCGCTGCCCGAGCGGGCACCCGGCGGTCGTGCAGACCAGCCCGCGGCTGGAGGACGGCACGCCGTTCCCCACGCTGTACTACCTGACCTGCTCCCGGTTGAACTCCTACGTCAGCAGGCTCGAAGGGGCCGGCCTGATGAAGGAGATGACCGACCGGCTGGCGGAGGACGCGGAGCTGGCGGCGCGCTACCGCCGGGCGCACGAGCTGTACCTGGCCGAGCGCGACGCCATCGAGCCGCTGGGCACGACCGTCACGGCGGGCGGGATGCCGGACCGCGTGAAGTGCCTGCACGTGCACGTCGCGCACGCGCTGGCCGCCGGACCGGGCGTCAACCCGTTCGGCGACGAGGCGCTGGAGCGGCTGGCCGAGTGGTGGCCGAGCGGGGAATGCTCGTCAACGGTGAAAAACTGTCCCTAAGGGCAGTTCTCCGGACACAAAGCACGTGCTCGGCCGTGACACCGCCGTTCGGATCAGGCAGTCTGGGTCGTGAGCCGGGTGACGAGGCGATGGGGAGTTCGTGGTTGTGCCGAAGTCGAAGCGACGCGCGCGAAAGCGGACGAAGGTCCACCAGGGCACGCTGACGCCACGTCAGTGGGGCTTCGCTTCGGCAGCGGTGGGGGCGATGCTCGTGCCCACGCTGCTGCACGGGATGAACCCGGTGGACTGGGTGACCCTGTCCGGCAGGTCCGACATCGAGGCCGTCCCGCCCGGCGCGGGTGACGTGCTGGGCACGCTCGCCCTGGACCGGGGGTCGCTGGGCGCCGGCGGACGCCTGCCGGAGGCCGACGAGCTGTCCGCGTCGCTGCTCGCCGACGCCGACGACCCGTCCGGGTTCGAGGACGACCTGCCCCCGCTGGAGGGCGGTTTCCTCCGCGAGGGCCAGCACGGCATCCCGGGCGTCGTGCTCGACGCGTACATGCGCGCCGCCGACCGCGTCGCCGAGACCACGCCGAACTGCAACCTGGACTGGCCGCTGCTGGCGAGCATCGGCCGCATCGAGTCGGGCCACGCCCGCGGCGGCCGGGTGAACGAGAACGGCGACACGGTCAACCCGATCCTCGGCCCCGTGCTCAACGGCGGCCCCGGCATGGCGGCGATCCGCGACACCGACGGCGGCAGGTTCGACGGCGACCGCACGTGGGACCGGGCCGTCGGCCCGATGCAGTTCATCCCGTCCACGTGGGCGGGGTACGCCGCCGACGGCAACGAGGACGGCGAGAGCAACCCGAACAACATCTACGACGCCACCATCGGTGCGGGCAACTACCTGTGCGCGAACGGCGCGGACGTGGCCGACCCGGAGCAGCGGGCCCGGTCCGTGTTCCGCTACAACCACTCCAACGAGTACGTCGCCACGGTGCTGTACTGGGCGGACCTGTACGCGAACGGCGTGACCCCGCTGCCCGACCTGGTCGGGTCGGACGAGGACTTCGTCGACGACAACGACGGCAGCTCCTCCACCAGCCCCGGCGGCGGCTCGACCCCGCCCCCCGGCACGTCGAACCCGCCGGCCACCTCCACGACCGCGCCGGGCACGACCACGGGCAACCCGGGCACCACGATCACGCTGACCCCGACGGCGCCGTCGAGCACGACCACGACGCCGACCTGCCCGACCGCGCCGACCAGCACCACCACCGGCACGACGACGTCGACCACCCCGACCACGACCACCACGGTCCCGCCGGGCTGCGAGCCGACGACGACGACCACCACGACGACGACGACCACCACCGCCGGGAGCACGCAGGGCACCACCCCGGCGGCCACGACCGGTCCGGCCGCCACGTCGGACTCGCCGGCGGGGTCCTCGCCGGCCGGTTCCTCCTCGGCGGGGTCGTCCTCGGCGGGCTCCTCGTCGGTCGGCTCGAACTCCGCGCCGTCGGTGACCTCGTCGATGAAGCCCGCCTGACGGGTTCCCCGCACCGCCGCGACCCCCGAGGGGTCGCGCACCGGGACGGGGCGCGCACTAGGCTTGTCGGCCGAGCACCCAGTGCGTGGAGGTAACCGGCATGGCGCGTGTGGCCGCGATCGACTGCGGGACGAACTCGATCCGGCTGCTGGTGGCCGACGTGACCGCCTCGGGCGGTGGCGGGTGGTCGTTGCGGGACGTGCACCGGGAGATGCGGGTCGTCCGGCTCGGCCAGGGGGTCGACGCCACCGGCGAGCTGCACCCGGACGCGGTCGAGCGCACCAGGGCCGCGCTGGTGGAGTACACGAACGTGTTGCGCCGCAAGGGGACCGAGCGGGTCCGGATGGTGGCCACGTCCGCGACCCGGGACGCGCGCAACCGCGACGCGTTCTTCGACATGGTGCGCGCGGTGCTGGGCGCCGAGGCCGAGGTCATCACCGGTGACGAGGAGGCGCGGCTGTCGTTCACCGGCGCCGTGTCCGACCTCGACCCCGACGAGGGGCCGTTCCTCGTCTCCGACGTCGGCGGCGGCTCGACGGAGCTGGTGCTCGGCACGTGGGACGGGGTGCGCGGCACGGTCGCGGCGGCCCGGTCGGTCGACATCGGGTGCGTCCGGCTCACCGAGCGGTGCCTGCGCGACGACCCGCCCACCGAGCGGCAGGTCGAGGAGGCCGTGCGGGTGGCGCGGGACGTGCTGGGCGAGGCGTTCGACGCCGTGCCCACCGGGGAGGCCCGCACGTGGATCGGCGTCGCGGGCACCGTCACCACGCTCGTGGCGCTCGCCCGGGGGCTGCCCGAGTACGACTCCGACGCGATCCACCTGGCCCGCCTCGGCGTCGACCAGATCCGGGAGACGACGGCCCGGCTGCTCGCCATGCGGCACGACGAGCGCGCCGCGCTCGGGCCGGTGCACCCCGGCCGGGTGGACGTCATCTGCGGCGGCGCGCTGATCGTGCGGGCGCTCGCCGACCACCTCGCGGAGCGCGGCGTGACCGAGCTGGTGGCGAGCGAGCACGACATCCTCGACGGCATCGCCTTCTCGCTGGCGTGACCCGGCTCACCCCCGGCACTTCGGCCGGCGGCGTTGTCCGGCGGCCCGCGACCGGTGCCCGACGTTGTCCGGGGTCGGCGCGGCCCGCTGGACGGTGACGGTGTCCGCCCTGGTCACGGGCTCGCCGGGCACGTCGGTCCGGCCGGCCGGAGGGCTCCGCTGATCGACTTCGGGGCCGCGGTGGGCAACTGTCAACTGGGATCAGTCGTGACCAGGTCGTAATGGCCGCATCCGTGTGGCCCCGCCCACACCACGAATACCGTCCCTCCCACGCTGCGGAAGCGGTCGACTCTGCTCGGTCACACCGAACAGGTGGGAGGACCCATGTCACGTGCACGCTTAGTCCCGGCAGCACTCGCGGTCGTCGTCGTGGCGGCCGGGTGCGGCTCCGCCGAGGACACCTCGACGGGCTCGGACACCGAGGCTGCCATCACCATCTTCAACACCGAGCCGGAGAACCCGCTCGTGCCCGGCAACACCACCGAGGTGGGCGGCAGCCGGGTGCTGGACCCGCTGTTCACCGGCCTCGTCGAGTACCGCTCCGAGGACGCGCAGCCCGCCAACGCGATGGCCGAGTCCATCGAGACCACCGATTCCAGGGTCTTCACCGTGAAGATCAAGCAGGGGTGGACCTTCCACGACGGGACGCCGGTCACCGCCAAGAGCTTCGTGGACGCCTGGAACTGGACGGCCTACGGCCCCAACGCCACCCAGGGCGCCAGCTTCTTCTCCCAGGTCGAGGGCTACGCCGAGGTCCACCCGAAGGACCCGGACGGCGCCGACGGGCCGCAGGAGGCCCCCACCCCCGCCGTCAAGGAGATGTCCGGCCTCAAGGTCGACGGCGACCACCAGTTCACGATCACCCTGTCCGAGCCGTTCGCCGTCTTCCCGGTGACCATCGGCTACGAGGTGTTCGCGCCGCTGCCCGAGGCGTTCTTCAAGGACCAGAAGGCGTTCGAGGCCAACCCGATCGGCAACGGCCCGTTCAAGTTCGTCTCGCGCGCGGTCGGCACCGACATCAAGCTGACCCGCAACGACGACTACAAGGGCGACGACAGGCCGAAGTTCAAGGACCTGACGCTGAAGGTCTACCAGAGCCGCGAGTCGGCCTACGCGGACCTCGTGTCGAACAACCTGGACTTCATGGAGGAACTGCCGCCGAACGCCCTGGCGGGCAAGAAGTACGAGACGGACCTCGGCGACCGGGTCGTGCAGCGCGAGACGCTGAACATGCAGACCATCGCCTTCCCGTTCTACCTGCCGCCCTACGACAACGCGGACCTGCGGCGCGCGATCTCCATGGCCATCAACCGCGAGGAGATCACGCAGCGGATCTTCGAGGGCACCCGCAAGCCGGCCGACGGCTGGGTGCACCCGTTGATGAAGGGTTACAAGCCCGGCCAGTGCGGCGACTACTGCACGTTCGACCCGGAGAAGGCGAAGGAGGCGTTCGCCAAGTCCGGCTACACCGGCGAGATCGTCCTGCTGTCCAACACGGACGGCGGCCACCAGGAGTGGGCCGAGGCCGTGGCGAACAGCATCAAGAACACCCTCGGCGTCGAGGCGCGGTTCGTGCCGTCGACGAGCTTCGGCGAGTTCCGGCAGAAGGTCAACGCGCACGAGATGACCGGCATGTACCGGGCGGGCTGGATCGCCGACTACCCGTCGATCGAGAACTGGCTGACGCCGCTGTACCGCACCGGCTCGTCCTCCAACGACGGGCTCTACAGCAACCCGGCGTTCGACGCGAAGCTCGCCGAGGCCGACAAGGCGACCAGCGAGGACGAGGCCATCGACCTCTACCTGGAGGCCGAGCGGATCATGGCGCCCGACGTGCCGACCGTGCCGCTGTGGACGCAGTTCACCGTCGGCGGCAAGTCCGACCGGCTCAAGGTCGCGAACCTCGACCCGTTCCGCACCCTCGACCTGTACTCCGTGGAAGTGGCATAGCGCTCTGGGGTGACGGGTCGGTCCGGGTCCGCCCCCGCCGGGGCGGGACCGGGCCGACCCCCGGCGGTGGGAGGCTCCGTTGGGGCGTTACGTGCTGCGCAGGCTGTTGCAGATGGTCCCGGTGTTCCTCGGGACGACGTTCCTGATCTACGTGATGGTGTGGGCCGTCCCCGGCGACCCGTTCGAGGGCAAGTGCGGCGAGCGCGACTGCCCCGCGTCGTACGTGTCGGCGATGCGGGACCGGTTCAACCTCGACGACCCGCTGCTCGTGCAGTACGGCAAGTACCTGCTGAACCTGCTCCAGGGGGACTTCGGGCTGACCTCGTCGGGGCTCCAGGTCGCCGACCGGATCGCGGCGACGTTCCCCGTCACGCTCAAGCTCGCCCTGGTGGCGCTGGTCGTCGAGGCGGTCATCGGCATCACCGCCGGCGTGGTGTCCGGCCTGCGCAACCGCGGGTTCCTGGACAGCCTGGTGCTGGTGTCGACGCTGTTCCTGATCTCCATCCCGGTGTTCGTCACCGGGTACGTGGTGCAGCTCGTGTTCGGGCTCCAGCTCGGCTGGATACCGCCGACCGTGACGTCGCCGACCATCGGCAACCTGGTCGTGCCCGGATTCGTGCTGGCGTCGCTGTCCATGGCGTACGTGGCGCGGCTGTCGCGGGCGAGCATCTCGGAGAACCGGCGCGCGGACTACGTGCGCACCGCGCTGGCCAAGGGCCTGCCGCCGCGCCGGGTGGTGGGCGTGCACCTGCTGCGCAACTCGCTCATCCCGGTGATCACGTTCCTGGGCACGGACCTGGGCGCGTTCCTCGGCGGCGCGATCGTCACCGAGGGCATCTTCAACGTGCCCGGCGTCGGCGGCCTGGTGTTCCGGTCGATCCTCACCAAGGACGGCGCGATGGTGACCGGCGTGGTCACCGTCCTGGTGCTCGTGTACCTGCTGATGACGCTGCTGGTGGACCTCCTCTACGCCGTCCTGGACCCGAGGATTCGCTATGACTGAGCAGATCGCCTCCCTGGTCGAGGAACGCCCCCGCGGCCTGTTCGGCGACGCCTGGCACACCCTGCGCCGCCGCACCCTGTTCTGGGTGGCCGTGTCGCTGATCCTGCTGGTCGTGCTGATGGCGGCGTTCCCGGGGCTGTTCGCGCCCGGCGACCCGAACCTCGCGCAGCTGTCCCGCTCGCGCGGCGCGCCGTCGTCCGAGGCGTGGTTCGGCTACGACAACCAGGGCTACGACATCTACACCCGGGTCGTGCACGGCGCGCGGGCGTCCATCGTGGTCGGCCTGCTGTCCACGGTGGGCGTGGTGCTCCTCGGCGCGTCGGTCGGGATGCTGGCCGGGTTCTACGGCGGGTGGCCGGACGCGCTGGTGTCGCGGGTCGCCGACGTGTTCGTGGGCGTGCCGTTCGTGCTCGGCGCGATCGTCATCCTCACCACGCTGAACGCGGGCGGCGGCGCCGGGCCGGTGCGGATCGTCGCCCAGGTCGTGCTGTCCATCACGGTGCTGTCCTGGCCGGTGGCCATGCGGATCATGCGGTCCACCGCCGTCGCGGCCAAGCAGCAGGACTACGTGAAGGCGGCGCGGGCGCTCGGCGCGCCGGCGTCGCGGATCATCGGCAAGCACATGCTGCCCAACTGCGTGGCGCCCGTGCTCGTGTACTCGACCATCGCGCTCGGCGCGTTCATCGGGGCCGAGGCGACCCTGTCCTACCTGGGCATCGGGCTGCGCCCGCCGGTCGTGTCGTGGGGCGTGATGATCAGCGGCGCCAAGGACTACCTGCGGGTGGCGCCGCACGCCCTGCTGTTCCCGGCGGGGTTCCTGACCGCCACCGTGCTGGCGTTCGTGATGCTGGGCGACGCCGTGCGCGAAGCCCTCGACCCCAAGTTGCGGTGAGGTGGGCTGTGCTGGAAGTCGAAGACCTGCACGTCGAGTTCCGCACCCGCGACGGCGTGGCGCGGGTGCTCAACGGCGTGACCTACCGCGTGGACGCGGGGGAGACGCTGGCCGTGCTCGGCGAGTCCGGGTCGGGCAAGAGCGTCACCGCGCAGGCCGTCATGGGCATCCTGGACACGCCGCCCGCGTTCGTCACCCGCGGTTCCGTGCGGTTCCGCGGCGAGGAGCTGCTGACCGCCTCACCGGAACGGCGTCGCGCGGTGCGGGCGTCCGGCGTGGCGATGATCTTCCAGGACGCGCTGTCCGCGCTGAACCCCGTGTTCACGGTCGGGTTCCAGATCGAGGAGCAGCTGCGGCTGCGGCGCGGGATGAGCCGGTCCCAGGCGCGGGCGCGGGCGATCGAGCTGCTCGACCTGGTGCGCATCCCGTCGGCGGCGCAGCGGGTGCGCGAGTACCCGCACCAGTTCTCCGGCGGCATGCGGCAGCGGGCGATGATCGCGATGGCGCTGGCGCTGGACCCGGAGGTGCTGATCGCCGACGAGCCCACGACGGCGCTCGACGTGACCGTGCAGGCGCAGGTCATGGACCTGCTCAAGGAGATCCAGCGCGAGCGGTCCATGGGGCTGGTGCTGATCACGCACGACCTGGGCGTGGTCGCCGAGGTCGCCGACCGGATCGCGGTGATGTACGCGGGGCGGATCGTGGAGGAGGCCGACGCGCTGTCGCTGTTCCGCTCGCCCGGCCACCCGTACACGGCGGCGCTGATGCGGTCGCTGCCGCGGCTGGACTCGTCGAAGCACTCGGCGCTGGAGACCATCCGGGGGCTGCCGCCGAGCCTGCTGCGCATCCCGCCGGGGTGCCCGTTCCACCCGCGGTGCCCGCGCGCCGAGGCCGTGTGCGCGGTGGACGTGCCCGCGTTCGTGCCGCTGGGTGCGGGGCGGGGCAGTGCGTGCCACTTCGCGGAGGAGGTCGTCCGTGGCTGAGCTGCTGGAGGTCCGGGGGCTGGTCAAGCACTTCCCGGTGACGCGCGGGGTGCTGTTCCGGCGCACGATCGGGCAAGTGCGCGCCGTCGACGACGTGTCGTTCTCGCTGCGCGCGGGGGAGACCCTGGGCGTGGTGGGCGAGTCGGGCTGCGGCAAGTCCACGCTCGCGCAGGTGCTGATGCGCCTGGAACCGCCCACGGCCGGGACGGCGCTGTTCGAGGGCGCGCCGATGTTCTCGCTGCGCGGGGCCGCGCTGAAGGCGTGGCGGCGCGACATGCAGATCGTGCTCCAGGACCCGTACACCTCGCTGAACCCGCGGATGACCGTGGGCGACATCATCGGCGAGCCGTTCGACATCCACCCCGAGGTCGCGCCGCGCGGGTCGCGGGCCGGGCGGGTGCGCGAGCTGCTCGACGTGGTCGGGTTGAACCCGGAGCACGTCAACCGCTACCCGCACCAGTTCTCCGGCGGGCAGCGGCAGCGGGTCGGCATCGCGCGGGCGCTGGCGCTGCGGCCGAAGGTGATCGTGTGCGACGAGCCGGTGTCCGCGCTGGACGTGTCCATCCAGGCGCAGGTGATGAACCTGCTGGCGTCGTTGCAGTCGGGGTTCGGGCTGTCGTACGTGTTCATCGCGCACGACCTGTCCGTGGTGCGGCACCTGTCCGACCGGGTGGCCGTGATGTACCTCGGGAAGATCGTGGAGATCGGCACCGAGCGGGAGATCTACGAGCACCCCACGCACCCGTACACGCAGGCCCTGCTGTCGGCCGTGCCGGTGCCCGACCCGTCGTTGCGCGGGCGGCGGGACGTGATCCGGCTGACCGGCGACGTGCCGTCCCCGATCGACCCGCCGTCGGGCTGCCGCTTCCGCACCCGGTGCTGGAAGGCGCAGGACGTCTGCGCCGTCGAGGAACCCGCCCTGGTCACCCGCGTGGGCGACCACCCGAGCGCCTGCCACTTCGCCGAAGAACGCCACGTCGTCCCGTGAGCGCATGACACGAGGGTCGTGAGCGCATGACACGCCGGCTGTGAGCGCATGACACGCGGTGTGCTCGGCGTGTCATGCGCTCACGACCTGTGTGTCATGCGCTCATGACCGGGTCAGCGGTTGGAGGCTGACTGGACGAAGGCGGCCAGGTCCTTCGACTGCTGCACGCGGGACGGCTCGTGGACGTACATCATGTGGCCCGCGGGGTAGTAGGCGTGCTCGATGTTGGCGTGCAGCTCGGCCGGGACGCGCAGGTGCGCCACCACGTGCTCGGCCGCGTAGTACGGGGTCGCCCCGTCCAGGTGGCCGTACGCGACGTGCACCTTCAGGTGCGGGTTGGCGCGCATCGCCGCCGCCAGCCGGTCGGCCACCGTCACGTGCACCCCCTCGAACTCCTTGTACGACCACGGCCGCACGTTGCCGGTCAGGATCTCGTACGGCAGGTCGTTCTCGTAGCCCAGCTCGGCGCGCACGTAGTGGTTCAGCGCCGCCGTGTACGGCCCGAGGATCGCCGAGTACGACGGGTCCTGGCTGAAGTGCTCCCGCCCGTGGTCGACCTCCGGGCCGGTGAAGCGCGAGTCCAGCCGGCCGACGACGAGCCGCCGGTCGCGCAGCAGCTCGGTGAAGAACCGGACGTGCTCGATCCTCAGGTCCACCCGGTCCACGTAGTCGGTGGACAGGCCGGTCAGCCCCGCGAGGCGGGTCACGGCGGCCTCGCGCTCCTCGGCGGTCAGCCGGTTGCCGCGCGCCAGCGCCCACGGGTAGTCGCGGGAGGCGAAGTCCTCGGCGTCGGCCAGCACGTCCTCCAACGACCGGTCGCCGTGCAGGCCGTGGTAGTGCGCGATCGCCGCGTACGTGGGCAGGAACAGGGTGTGCGGCAGGTCGTTGCCCTCGCTGAAGTCCAGCGTGGCGAAGTCCAGGACGGACGAGATGAGCATCAGCCCGTTGAGGTACATGCCGTAGCGGGTCTGGAGGTGGTCGGCGAGGCCGGCCGCGCGGGTCGTGCCGTACGACTCGCCCGCGAGGAACTTCGGCGACATCCACCGGCCGTTGCGGGACGTCCACAGCCGGACGACCTCGCCGACGGACTCCAGGTCGCCCTGGAACCCGTGGTACTGGCCGGGCTTCTCGCCCTTCACGGCCCGCGAGTACCCGGTGGACACGGGGTCGATGAACACCAGGTCGCTGTGCGCGAGCAGCGTCTCGGCGTTGTCGACCAGGTCGTACGGCGGCGGCGCCAGGTCGCCCACGTCGCCGGAGACCACGCGGCGCGGCCCGAGCAGCCCCAGGTGCAGCCACACGCTGGAGGAGCCCGGACCGCCGTTGAACGCGAACGTCACCGGCCGCCGGGCCGGGTCCGCGCCGTCCAGGGTGTAGGCGGTGACGAAGACCTCGGCCTTCGGCTGGTGCCCGTCGAACTTGCCGTCGGTCAGCACCTCCTGGCGCAGCACCACCCGACCGGTGGTCGTGGTGTAGTTCAGCTTGCGCCGCTTGACGGTGATGCTGTGCTGGGTGGTGACCAGGTCGTCGGTCGGGAGGTCCTCCGCGGTGCCCTTCCCGGCGTCCTCGGGCTGTTCTTCGGTGGTCTTGTCCGTCATGGTCGAACTCTACGATCGGAGTCGCGGTCCGTGCTCGTGCCGACGGGTCCGGTCGGCGGCGCGCCCGCTTCCGCCGAAGCCCGGCGGGGTCGCGGGACCGCAGGGCATCCTGGTGCCATGAAGCCCCGGCTCGCGCTCGTCCTCCTCACGGGGTCCGCGCTCGTCCTGGTGGCGTTCGCCGCGCGCGGCGCGTCGCCGGTGGTGTACGCGCCGCGGGCCGCGGGCGACGAGGACGCGCCCACGACGACGGTCACCGCCGCCACCGAGGTGCTGGACACCGGTGTGGGCGGGTCGGTGGTGGGCGGGTCGTTCGCCGCGCTGCTGATCGTGCTGGTCGCGGTGGCGCTGATCGTGGTGGTGGGGCTGCTCGTCGCGCTCGGCGCGCACCGCCGCCGCCGTCGCCGGGGGAGGGGCGGCGCGGTCGACGCGCCGGTGCTCGACCCGGGCCACGCGGACGCGCCCGCGATCCTGCTGCGCCGCGCCACCGAGGCGCTGGCCGAGCTGCGGGCCGACCGGGGCGGGCCGCCGGGTGACGCGGTCGTCGCCGCCTGGCTCGCGCTCGAACGCGCCGCCGAGGACAGCGGCGTGCCGCGGCGGGGGCACCAGACGCCCACCGAGTTCACCGGCGACCTGCTCGCCCGCCACCGGGTCGACGAGGAGGCCACCGGCGCGCTGCGCCGCGCCTACCAGCGGGCGCGGTTCGGGGTCGCCGAGGTGACCGAGGAGGACGCCCGCACGGCCGCCGAGGCCCTGGAGCGCGTCGTGCGGGACCTGCGGTGACGCCGCTCGCCGGGATGGGCCGGGCCGTGGCGCTGGCCGTCGTGGCCGCGGTGGTCACCGCGTTCCTGCTGGTCAGGTACGGCGCGCCGGTGCACTGGGCGGTGCTGTGCGCGCTGCCCGCGGCCGGGTTGGCGCTGCTCGTGGCACGCCTGCCGCGCGCCACCGACGTCGTCTGGGCGCCGCCGCCCGCGCACGTCGCCGGGGCCACCAGCACGCAGGCCGACGCGCTCGCCGGGCGGCTCGCCGAGGCCGCGGTCGACCAGGACCGCTTCAGGACCCGCGTCCAACCGCGCCTGCGCCGCCTCGCCGACGCCCGGCTGCGGCAGCGGCACGGCATCCCCGACGTGCACGACCCGAGGGCGCGCGACGTCCTCGGGCCCGAGCTGCACCGCCTGCTCACCGACCCGACCGCGCCGCTGCCCGAGCCCGCGAGGCTCGTCGACCTCCTGGAGAAGCTGTGACCACCCCGCCCCCGCCACCCCCGCCCAGCGCCGTCGCGACCGAGGCCAAGGCCGTGCTGGCCGCCGTCGGCACCGTCGTCGTGGGCCGGGAGCGGTCGTTGAGGCTCGCGCTCGCGGCCGTCCTCGCCGGCGGGCACGTGCTGCTGGAGGACGTGCCCGGCCTGGGCAAGACGCTGATGGCGCGCAGCCTCGCGCAGGCGCTCCGGCTGGAGTTCACCCGCCTCCAGTGCACGCCCGACCTGCTGCCCGCCGACGTCACCGGCTCGTTCCTCTACAACCCGGCCGACCAGGGCTTCACCTTCCGCGAGGGCCCGCTGTTCACCGGCCTGCTGCTGGCCGACGAGATCAACCGCACGCCGCCCAAGACGCAGTCCGCGCTGCTGGAGGCCATGCAGGAGCGGCAGGTCACGGTCGAGGGCCGCACGTTCCCGCTGCCGCGCCCCTTCCACGTGCTGGCCACCGCGAACCCGGTCGAGTACGAGGGCACCTACCCGCTGCCCGAGGCCCAGCTCGACCGGTTCCTGCTGCGCCTGGACATCGGCTACCCGCCGCCCGCCGAGGAGGTCGAGGTGCTGCGCCGCAGGCTGGCCCGGCGGCGCGAGGAGACCGAGGTCGAACCGGTGCTCGACACCGAGCGGCTGCGGCTGCTCCAGTGGGGCGTCGAGCAGGTCGCGGTGGACGACGACGTGCTGCGCTACTGCGTGGACCTGGCCGCCGCGACCCGCGCGCACCCCGCCGTCGAGGTCGGCGCGTCGCCGCGCGGCGCGCAGGCGCTGGTGCTCGTGGCCCGCGCGCTGGCCGTGCTGGACGGCCGGGACTTCGTGCTGCCCGAGGACGTGAAGGAGTGCGCGGTGCCCGCGCTGGCGCACCGCCTGACCCTGCGCCCGGAGACGTGGACGTCCGGCACCACGGGCGTGGAGGTCGTCACCGAGCTGCTGGGCCGGGTCGCGGGCCCCGCGAGCAGCCGGTCGTGAGCGCCGACGCGCCGGACGGCCGGGCGCGGCGGCTGCGGGAGGCGCTCACCGGCGGCCGGGGCGCGCACTGGCACCCCACCGACGCGCTGGTGCGCGGCCTCGCGCTGGGCGTGGGCCCGGTCGTGCTCGGCGTGCTGCTGCACCGGGTCGAGCTGGTGCTGATCGGCGCGCCCCTGCTGGTGTCGACGCTGCTCGCGCTCACCGCGCCGGTCGGCGGCACCCCGGCGGTGCGGGTCCGCGACCTGCCCCGCACGGGCGAGGTCGGCGCGGCGACGTCCGCGGTCGACGTCGACCCGGGCCGGGGCGCGGAGCTGCTGGCGGTCCGGCTGCCCGCCGGGGACGGGGGCGTCGGCCCGGTGCACCTGCTGCCCGCCACCTCCCGGCGGATCGAGGTGGTGCTGCGCCGCGACGCGTGGGGCGAGGGCGTCGACCTGCGGCCCGACCACCTGGTGGCCGGGCCGGACGCGCTGCTCGTGCACGGCCCCGTCACGGCCGGCGAGCGCGGCCGGGTGATCCTGCCGCCGGTCGAGCCGCTGCCCGCCGGCCTGCTGCCCGCGCGGGCGGTGGGCCTGGTCGGCGCGCACCGGTCGCGGCGGCCGGGCGACTCGGTGGAGCTGCGCGACATCCGGGCGTTCCAGCCGGGGGACCGGCTGCGCCGCGTCGACTGGCGGGTGTCGCTGCGCAGCGGCGCGATGGCCGGGTCGCCGGCGGGGACGAGCCTGCACGTGCGCGAGCACCACGCGGAGGCCGACGCGGACGTCGTGCTCGCCCTGGACACCCGCCTGGACGTGGGCGCGGACCTGGGGGAGTGGTCGGCGGCGGTGCGCGACGCCACGGTGCGGCCCGGCGGCAGCCTCGACCTCGCGGTGCGGGCGGCGGCGTCGCTGGCCGCCGGCTACCTGCGGCAGGGCGACCGGGTGGCCCTGGTGGACCTGGCCCGGCCGCGGCTCGGCGTGCGGCCGGGCGCGGGACGGCGGCAGCTGCTGCGGCTGCGCACCCAGCTCGTGGTGTGCGCGCGGTCCGCGGGGTGGGCGCAGCGGCCCGTGCTGCGGCCCGAGCAGGTGCCGCACGGCGCGCTGGTGGTCGTGCTGTCGACGTTCCTCGACGCGGACGTGGTGGAGCTGGCCGTGCACGCCGCGCGGCGCGGCAACGTCGTGCTGGCGGTGGACGTGCTGCCCTCGCCGCTGAGCGCCGACCGGGACGCGCCGTGGGGCGAGGTCGCGGCGGCGGTGATCCGGGCGGAGCACGACGTGCGGCTGGAGGCGATGCGGCGGCACGGCGTGGCCGTCGTCGGGTGGGGCGAGCCGATCGCGGGCGTGCTGCGCCGGGCGCGCGGTGGACGGGGGGTGACGCGGTGAGCACCGGGGACGGCACGGGCGCGCGGCGGGCGTCGGGCGATTCGGGGAGTGACCCGGCGGGCACGGGGGACGGCACGGGCGCGGCGGGCGCGCGGCTGGGCCGGGGGCTGCCCGGCTGGACGCTGCGGGCGGCCATCGCGGCGGACTGCGCGGCGGTGGCCGCGGTGCTCGCCCTCAACGGCGTGGAGGGGCTCGCACTCGCCCTCTACCTGGTGCTGGCCGCCGCCGCGGCGGCGATCCCGGCGTCCGCGGCGGTCGCGCTGCTCATCGGCTACCCGGCGGCGGCGATCGTGCTCGCGTCCGGCGGACCGCGCTGGCCGGCCGTCTTCGCGCTGGTCGTGCTGCTGCACCTGCTGCACGTGCTGGCCGCCTACGCGGCCCTCGTCCCGGTCCGCTCCCGCATTCACCCGGAGGTGTTAAGGGCACCGGCGAGGAGGTTCGCCGGTGTTCAACTGGGCGTGTTCGCGCTCGGCGGGCTCGTCATCCTGTTGCCGGACGGCCGAACGGACGCACCGGTGGAGGTCGTGGCCCTGCTGTGCGCCCTCGGGCTGGCCGTCGCGGCGGTCCTCCTGCTGCGCCGGCGGGGCTGAGGGAACGGGCCCCGCGGCTCAGCGCGAGCTGAACATCTGGATCGTTCCTCTCAGCGGCTTCACCCCCCGTTGCTGGTCAGCGGCCGAGTGTCGACCGTCACCCGGCGACAGTGGTCACAACGGGCCCCGTCGATGCGCGCTAATGCCCTCCTCGGTGCGACCATGTGTGTATGGCTGCTGTGAAGTCGCAACCCACACGGATCGTGATCGTCGGCGGTGGGTACGTCGGCATGTACACCGCGCTGGGCTTGCAGAAGAAGCTGCGTTCCGGCGAGGCGTCCGTCACGGTGATCGACCCCCAGCCGCACATGACCTACCAGCCGTTCCTCCCCGAGGCGGCGGCCGGTTCCATCGAGCCGCGCCACGTCGTGGTGCCGCTGCGCAAGGTGCTCAACCGCTGCCACGTCGTCACGGGCCGCGCCACGAAGATCGAGCACTCGCGCAAGACCGTCACGGTCTCGCTCGCCGACGGCCACGTCGAGGAGTTCGAGTACGACGTGCTGGTCTCGGCGCTGGGCGCCATCTCGCGCACCCTGCCGATCCCCGGCCTGCCCGAGGTCGGCATCGGCATGAAGACCATCGGCGAGGCCATCTACCTGCGCAACCACGTGCTGTCGCGGCTGGACCAGGCGGCCAGCACGAACGACCCGGAGCTGCGCAAGCGCCTGCTGAGCTTCGTCGTCATCGGCGGCGGCTTCGCCGGCATCGAGACGCTGGCGGAGCTGGAGGACATGGCCCGCTACGCCCTGCGCTACTACGAGGGCCTCACGGCGGCGGACATGCACTGGGTGCTGGTCGAGGCGACCAACCGGATCATGCCCGAGGTGAGCGCCCGGCTCGGCGTCTACACGGTCGAGCAGCTGGAGAAGCGCGGCATCACGTGCTACCTCGACACCCGCGTGAAGACGATGGAGGGCGGCCACGTCGTCCTCGACGACGGCACCGAGTTCGACTCGGACACCATCATCTGGACGGCCGGCATGAAGGCCAACCCGATGCTGCGCGACACCGACCTGCCGCTGGACCCGCGCGGTCGCGTGCAGTGCACGGCCGCCATGCAGGTCGTGGGCCTGCCGGGCGTGTGGGCGGCGGGCGACTGCTCGGCGGTGCCGGACCTGTCGCGCACCGAGGAGGACCCGACGGCGACCTGCGTGCCCAACGCGCAGCACGCCATCCGCCAGTCGAAGCTGCTCGCGAAGAACATCGTGGCGAGCCTGCGCGGCGGCAAGCCGAAGGACTACCATCACAAGTACGTGGGCTCGGTGGCCGGCCTCGGCCTCTACAAGGGCGTCGCGGACGTGTACGGCATCCGCCTCAAGGGCGTCCTCGCCTGGTTCATGCACCGCAGCTACCACGTGATGTTCATGCCCACGGTCAACCGGAAGTTCCGGGTTTTCGTGGACTGGACGCAGGCGCTGTTCTCGGGCCGCGAGGTCGTGGCCCTCGGGCAGATCCACGAGCCGAAGGCCGAGTTCGACCGGGCGACCAGGAGCTGAAACGCGAACGGCCCTCGTGACGCACCGCCGTTCAGGCGTGGTCGAGCGGGGGCCGTCTGGCTCAGTGTCTCAACTTGATCCCCCAATCGGACCAACGTTCACGCAGTTGCCTTGACATTGCGTAACGTGAACCCGAGAATACGGCTGGTGTATCGCCTGAATGCGTGATGCATCAGTGGGAGAGAGGTGACCGCGATGTCTCTCGAGGAGCTGGCCGCACAGCTTCGCCGCGGTGAGATCGAGGATCGCGCGCTGGCAGAGTACTCCGCCGAGTACGCCACCGCGGAAAAGCGTTACAACAGCAAGAAAGACGACTGAGCATGACCGCTGCCGGCCGGGGGGACGAACTCGTCCCCCCGGCCGACGCCGTGAGAGCCGTCCCGCCGGTCCCGCCCACCCCGCTGCTGCTGCAAGGCCAGGACTACCTCTTCCGCTCCCAGCCGAAGAACCTGGACTTCCAGGAGCAGGTGCACAAGCTCGGGATGGTCGACGAGGGCGACGGCAGCCCGGTGCCGTGCGTGCTGGTCCTGGCCCGCGCGGCCGACATGGAGATGAACGAGCTCTCCATCGCGCTCGCCGAGCGGGGCATCCGGATGGCCCGCATCGACGCCGACCGCTCGACGGACCTCCCCCTCACCGTCTACACCGACCAGCCCCTGCTGGAGCTGGACCGCTGGCTGCTGCGCCCGCTGCTGGTGTGGCGCAGGCACTTCGAGCTGGCGTCCATCCCGGTCGAGCCCGGCACGCTCGCCGGCGCCTACGCCGTGGACCAGTGGGGCGCGGTGGCGAACTGGCTGTCCAGCCGCGGCGACTGGGCGCACGTCAACCCCAGCCGCGCGACTGCCCACCTCGACCGGCTCACCCAGCTGTCCGACGCCGCCGCGTTCGGCCTGCGGGTGCCGCGCACCGCGGTGACCACCCGGCCCGGCCGCACCCGCCCCGGCGGCGCGCGGTGCATCGTCAAGACCTCCGGCCGCCACCTGCTCGAACCCCGCCCGGGGATGCAGCACGGCCTGTTCCCGCGCCCGCTGGAGACCAGCCGCGCCGGTGACGTGCCCGAGTCCGCGCCGGTGATCGTGCAGGAGTACGTGCCGTCCGAGACCGAGCTGCGGGTGTTCGTGGTCGGCGAGGAGTGCCTGGCCTTCCAGGTGGACAAGCTGGACCCGGCGCAGCTGTGGGTGGACCCCGGCGCGGTCCGGGTGAGCCCGGTCGACGTGCCGCGCGGGCTGACCGACCGGCTGCTGGCGCTGGCGCGGCACTGGCGGCTCCAGGTGGCCGCGTTCGACCTGCTCGTCTCGGGCGGCGACCACGTGTTCCTGGAGGTCAACGTCAACTGCGACTGGCGCTGGTTCGAGCACCGGGCGGGGGACGACCAGGTGTCCCGCGCGGTGCACGGGTGGGTGGCGGCGCGCTTCAAGGAGCTCCTGGGTGCGGGCAGAGGTCGCTGAGCGCGCGACGCCGTCCCACCGGGGCGGCGCCGCGGTCCGGGGCGACCACCCCCACCACCGCCGGTCCGCGCTCCGCGGGACCGCGGAGCCGCCGGCCCTCTCGTGCACCGGTGTCCCCGAACGGACGAGGTGGCGCCGCGACACGCCGTGCGCGCAGCGCGTTGTCCGAATGCGTGCGACCCGCGTGGATGCGGGTCACTTGTCGCGCACCGCATATCTGGTTGCTCCGACTCCCCGTTTTGGTATCGGCTTCTCCGCACCATTGCGGTATGGATCGGCAGAACGCACTCTTGGCTGTGACGCTTATCACGAAGTCGTACTTGGGATGAGCGCGCCGGGTCCATTACCCGAATGAGCGCATAGCGGAACGCATTGAGCCGTGCGGGCGACTTGTTGTGAACCTGCCCCACGAACGCTGGGTAACGGCTTAAGCTCCCCGCTGCCCCCGTAGCCCAATAGGTAGAGGCAGGCTCCTTAAAAGAGTCACAGTACGGGTTCGAATCCCGTCGGGGGCACGTCGCGCTTCAGGTCGGGTTCACCCTTCTGCCGGGTGATCGGTCACCGCATCGAGACGCGGGGACTCCGTCGCCGGAGTCCCCCGTCACCCGTTCGGAGCAATTCAGGTATCACTCCCGCGTATCACGGCGGGGTATCAGCCCTGGGCGCGCACCCATTCCGCGACGACCTCGTCGAGCACGGACAGCGGCAGCGCGCCGCCGCCCAGCACCACGTCGTGGAACGCCCGCACGTCGAACCGGTCGCCCAGCGCCCGCTCGGCACCGTCGCGGACCCGGAGGATCTCCAGCCGGCCCACCATGTACGCCAGCGCCTGGCCGGGCGCGGCGAGGTAGCGGTCGACCTCGTTCTCGATCTCGACGAGCGCCAGCGGCGTGTTCTCCCGCAGGTAGTCCACGCCCCGCTGCCGGCTCCAGCCGTGCGCGTGCAGGCCGGTGTCCACGACCAGCCGCCCGGCGCGCATCGAGTCGAGCGCCAGCATCCCCAGCCGCGCCACGTCCGACGAGTACAGGCCCATCTCGTCGGCCAGCCGCTCGGTGTAGAGGCCCCAGCCCTCCGCGTAGGCGGTGAAGCCGGTGACCCGGCGCAGCAGCGGCAGGTCGGCGAGCCGCTGGGCGAGCGCGATCTGGAAGTGGTGCCCCGGCACGGCCTCGTGGAACGCGATGGCCTCGGCCTGGTAGCGGAACCGCTCGGTCACGCGGTGGGTGTTCGCGAAGTAGGTGCCCTGCCGCGTCCCGTCCAGCGACGGCGGCATGTAGTAGGCGGTGGGCGCGCCCGGCGCGTCGGCGGCGGGCACCGCCTCGACCAGGCACCGCGTCTGCGGCAGCCGGCCGAACCAGCGCGGCGCGGCCTCCTCCGCCCTGGTCACGGCCTCGCGGGCGGCGTCGAGCAGCTCGTCCTCGGACGTCCAGCGCAGCTCCGGGTCGGTGCGCATCCGCTCGAACACCTCGGCCGGGTCGGTCGTGCCGAACACCCGCCCGCCCAGCTCGGCGTACTCGTCGCGGAGCTTCGCCATCAGGTCCAGGCCGGTGCGGTGCAGCTCCTCCGGCGTGCGGTCGGTCGTGGTCTGCACGCGGGCCAGCGCCGCGTACGTCGCGTCGCCGCCGGGCAGCCAGGTCAGGCCCGCCCGGTCCTCGGGCCGGCCCTCGATGCCCGCGATCGCGTCGCGGTAGGCGGCGAACGCGGGCCGCACGACCTCGGCCAGCAGGCGGTCCCGCTCGGCGCTGAACGCCTCGCCGCCCCGGGGGCGGGCCAGCGGGTCCTCGTCGGCGGCCAGGTAGCGGTCCAGGTGCGCCACGGCCGCCTCGACCAGGTGCCGCACGGGCGTGCGGCCGGCCGCCGCGCCGTCCAGGTGCCGCCGCGCCACCCGGCGCAGGAACTCCGGCAGCGCGGCCAGCCGGTCCAGGTAGGCCCGCTCGGCCTCCTCGTCCGGCAGCGCGGTCGTCGGCATCACCGCCAGCACCTCGCCGGCGGGCGCGAAGAACGAGTCGGTGATCGTGTACTCGACGCCGCGCGCGTCGACCAGGTCGACCACCGCCTCGGCCTGCCGCACGACGACCGAGCGGGTCACCGGGTCGTCGTCGGCGGGCAGCGCGCGGGCCCGCGCGACGATGTCCAGGGCGCGTGCCCGGACCGCCTGCTCGGTGTCCGCGCGGTGGTCGGGCAGGAGGTGGTCGTACCCCGGCACGCCGTTCGCCGTCGCGCCCAGCGGCGACTGCGACAAGACCAGGTCGAGCAGTTCGCCGGCCAACTCCGCGGTGGTGCCCATGTGCTCCCCTTGTCCGTGGTGGAACCTTGTCCGTGGTGGGAACCGGAATGGTACTTAGCCTAAGAAACGATTTAGACGCGGTCCAAATACGCGAGGACCGCGAGCACCCGCCGGTTGTCGTCCCCGGACATCGGCAGCCCGAGCTTCCCGAAGATGTTCGTGATGTGTTTGCCCACCGCTTTCTCCGTCACGAACAGCCGGGACGCGATCGCGCCGTTGGAACGGCCCTCCGCCATCAGCGAGAGCACTTCCCGCTCGCGCGGCGTCAACGTCGTCAGCGGTCGGTCGCGCGCACCCCGCGCGAGCAGTTGCGTGACGACTTCCGGGTCCATCGCGGTACCGCCCGCGGCGACCCGGCGGATCGCGTCGACGAACTGCCGCACGTCCGACACCCGGTCCTTGAGCAGGTAGCCGACCGCGCCGCCCCGGTCGGAGAGCAGTTCCCGCGCGTACAGCTGCTCGACGTACTGGGAGAGCACCAGCACGGGCAGGCCGGGCACCCGCTTGCGCGCCTCGATCGCCGCGCGCAGCCCCTCGTCGGTGAACGTCGGCGGCAGGCGCACGTCGACCACCGCCACGTCCGGGCGGTGGTCGAGGAGGGCGTCGAGGAGCGCGGGACCGGAGTCGACCGCCTCGACGACGTCGAAGTCGTACGCCCGGAGCAGCCGGATCAGGCCGTCCCGGAGGAGGACGAGGTCTTCACCGAGGACAACCCGCACGGCAGCTCCATGGTCACGACGGTCGGCCCGCCCACCGGGCTCGCGATCCCGAGTCTGCCGTCGAACGCGGCCAGCCGTCGCTCGATCCCCCGCAACCCGCCGCCCTCGGCGGGCTCCGCGCCGCCGCGCCCGTTGTCGCCGATCACCAGGACCAGCCGGCCGCCCTCGTGCCGGACGCGGACCCACGCGCCGGTCGCGCCGCTGTGCTTGGCCGAGTTCGTCAGGGTCTCCGCGACCGCGAAGTAGGCGGCCGACTCGACCGGGGCCTCGGGGCGGCCGTCCAGCTCCAGGTCCACCTCCACCGGCAGCGGGTGCGCCAGGGCCAGGGCGCGCAGCGCGCCGTCGAGGCCGCGGTCGGCGAGCACCGGCGGGTGGATGCCGCGCACGAGGCCGCGCAGCTCGGCCAGCGCCTGCGACGACGACTGCCGGGCCTCGGCGAGCAGCCCGCGGGCCGCGTCCGGGTCGCGGGCCAGCAGCTCCTCCGCCATGCCCAGGCTCATGCCGAGCGCCACCAGCCGGGCCTGCGCGCCGTCGTGCAGGTCGCGCTCGATGCGGCGCAGCTCGGCGGCCTGGGCGTCGACCGTGTCGGCGCGCGAGTCGGCCAGGACCCGGACCCGGTCGGTGAGCGCGGCCGTCGCGCCGGGCGCGAGCAGCCACCGGGTGACGCGGGCGTGCAGCAGGGCGGCGCGCGGGGTGGCCCACCAGGCCGCCGCCAGGTAGCCGGCGCCCATCAGCGGGGCCAGCACGAAACCCCCCGGCGTGCGGCCGTCGACGAGGCTGAAGTCCACCTGCTCCTCGCCGAGCAGCCACAGCACGGGTGTCAGCACGCCGAGCGGCCCGCCCAGCCACAGCACCGCCGGCAGCACGCCGCAGAGCACGCCGAGGACCGCGTTCACCGGCAGGAACGCCAGGTCGCGCCACGTCGCCGGGTCGGTGGCGACCGTGCGGACCCGGGTCATCGGCCCCCGGTTCGCGGGCCGCCGGTAGGGCGACGGGACCTCCTCCCCGAGCACGCCCCCGGCCCAGCGGCGGGCGTGCCCCGCGTAGCCGCGGGCCGCGGCGGTCGCCAGCAGCAGCAGCGGCACGCCGACGGTCACCAGGATCAGCGGGTAGGTGACGAGCTGGAGCGGCACGAGCAGCAGCCCGACCAGGCACAGCGGCGTCCGCGCGAGCCCCCGCGCGGCCTGGGTCAGCCGGGCGCGGGCGCCGCGCACGAGGTCGTGGTCCGTCATGGCCGGGATTCTCCCGGCCGGCCCGCGCGGACGCGGTGGGGCTAACCCCCCGATCCCGGCGCGGCCCCGCCGGGCGTCAGTTGCGCGCGGCCGGGTTGCGGCGCAGCTGGTCCAGCACCACCGGGTCCTGCAACTGCATCCACTGCACGACCTCGGTGTAGGTGGCGCACACCGTCTCCGGCTTCGCGCACACCTCGCCCAGGAACCCCTCCACCGCGCCGCTGAACGCGCCGCCCGCCCACTCGTTGAAGTGGTTGCCGATCACGACCGGCGCGCGGTTGCCGTTGAACGCCTCCTGGTACACCGAGCGGTAGGTGTCCAGCACGATCCGCGTGAAGTCCGCGGCCCGGTGCGGCTCCTCCCGCGCGCCGTTGAGCGCGTACCAGAGGTTGTAGTCCATCATCACGACCTGCTTGCCCAGGGCGGGCACGCGGACCTCGGGCATCGGGAACTCCCACACGCCGTCCCGCACGAAGGGCCACACCACGCCCAGGCTCACGTGGCTGGTGTCGTAGACCAGGCCGTGCTGCCGCATCGCCGGGAACGCCTCGTCCCAGTTCCCCTCCAGGCACGGGGTGCGCCCGCCGCGCACGGTCGCCGGGTCGAGCGCGAAGCCCTGCCGCCGGGCCTTCTCCACGATGGCGAAGAACTGGTCCAGCTCGCGGTTCCACTGCTCGGTGTTCCAGCTCCCCACGTTCGGCTTGTCCGCCTCGCAGTAGTGGCCGTTGTAGTGGGTGCCGATCTCGTGGCCGGCGGCGATCGCGGCGTTGAGGTAGTCGATCCGCAGCGCCACGTCGGCGGGCGACCCGCCGAAGCCGATCGACGAGTAGCCCGGCTCGTGGCCGGGGCCGGTGTAGGTCCCGGCGTCCTGGTCCGCGACCAGGTACACGCCGGACAGCAGACCGGTGACGTGCGCGTCCACGCTCGCGGCCAGCGGCATGATCCGGTCCCAGTGCTCCTTCGACGCCGCGCCGTCGAAGGAGAACAGCACGAACTGGGGCGGCCTCTCGCCGGGCTGCATCCGCCGCATCCAGGACGGCGGGGCGGCGGGCATCGGCACCGTCGGCGGGGCGGCCGAGGGGGTGGTGCCGCCGGTGGCGCGCGGCGCCATCGGCAGCGGGGCGGCGAGGTCGCCGACGTCGGTGGTCGGTCCCGGCTCGCGGGCGCCCAGCACGGCGAGCACCACGAGCGTGAGCGCCAGCGCGACGCCCGTCGAGACCCAGCCCCATCGCTTCACAACCACAGGACGACGTGGAGTGGCCGCAGGTTGCCTCCGCGTCACGACGCGGTCACGCCGGGGTCGCGACCACCACGCGGTTCTCCTCGTAGCCGGTGCCGCCGCCGACCCACCGGCCGCCGCACGTGACGAGCACCAGCCGGTGCGGCCCGCGCGGCCCGAACAGCTCGACCGCCCGGTTCGGCAGGTCGTCCTTGCGCACCGCCTCGACCTGCGTGACGGTGAAGGTGTAGGACTTCCCGGCGGTGTCGACGACGGTGACCCGCTGGCCCGCGGCCGAGCGCCACAGCTCGTCGAACGGGCCGGTCATGCCCTTCCAGTTCACGTGCCCGGCCAGGACGGTGGCGCCCTCGGCCGCGCCGAGGTCCACGCCCCACCACGTCGCCTCGCCCACGCCCTCGGGCACCGGCAGGACGCCGTCGGCGGTGACCTCCTCGCGGACCAGCGTCGCCAGGCCGCCCTGCGGGAGCCGGACCGTGCCCGGCCGCTGGGCGGCCGGCTGTTGTTGCTGTTGTTGCGGCGGCTGGTCGGGCTGCGGCGCGGCCGTGGGCGTCCGGTCCGGGGCCGGGGGCGGCGAGGCGGGCGCGTTCGCCCCGACGGGCATCCCGGCCAGGTCCACGCCCCGGCCGGAGCGGGAGCTGTCACCCAGCGGGTGCGGCACGACGGCGTCCGCCGGGGCGGGCGCGCCCAGGAGCACGACGTCGCCGGAACGGGTGGCGACGAGCGCGGCGGAGGCGACCAGGGCCGCCACCGCCACGCCGGTCAGCAGTGCCTTCACGCGGTGTCCCGGTTCCCGCTCAGGACCGCCGCGCGATCCGCCGCCGGGCCAGCAGGCCCACCAGCGCGACACCGAGCAGCAGCACGCCGCCGGAGCCGACCAGGGCGCCGGTGCGGACCTCGGTGGTGAACGACGCCGTGGCCACGACCCCGGAGCCGTCCGCGCCGGCCGGGATGGTGATGGGCACGATGGGCTTGTCGGGCTTGTTCTTCATGGACACGGCCAGGGTCTGCCCGGGTTCCACCCGCCCGCACGCCTTCGGCGGCGCGTTCGGGTCGAAGTGCTCCTGGTAGCCCTTGGCCGCCGCGACCTCGATCACGCAGATCTCCTGCGGGGTGCGCAGGTCCGGCACGGTCGCCAGGCCGTCCGCGCCCGTCTGGAGCACGACCGGCTGGCCCTCGGGACCGGTCAGGTCGGTGTCGTCCTGCCGCTTCGCCGGGGACCTGCCGTCGGCGGCGGTGATCTTCAGCGCCGTGCCCGCGACGGCCTTGCCGGTCTCCTCGTCGGTCTTGGCGACCTGCACCGCGCCGGGCGCGGTCTTCGCCGTGGTCGTCGCGTTCGCGGCCAGCGGCTGCTCGCCGCCCGTCGTGACGATCCGCTGCATCGAGACGTTGTTCGCGGGCACCCGCACGCGCGGCCGCTCGGCCGGGCCGTTGAGCGAGACGCTGAACGACGGGTTCGGGCCGGTCGGCACGACCTTCACGGCGAGCGCCTTGCCGTCGGTCGGCGTGGTGAGCTGCCCGGAGGCCGAGCCGTCCTCCAGCGTGGCGTCCGTCAGCTGCACGGTCACCGGCAGGCCGGTGACGTGACCGCCCGCGGTCTTGGTGATGTCCACCACCCACGTGTCGGGGCTGCCGATGACCTGCTCGCCCTCGGGGGCGCTCACCCTGGCCGCCCACGGCCCGCGGTTGGCCTCGGCGTCGGCGCGCAGCCGGTCCACGGCCGCCTGCGCCTGCCCGAACGCGGGCTTGCCCAGCTCGTCGTAGTGGAACCGCTCGTTGTAGGCGATGTGCCGGAAGTCGCTGTTCCCGTCGAGCGAGATGCCCCGGGCGGGGTCCTCGAACGCGGTCCACGAGTGCAGCAGGTGCGCCAGCGCGGCGGCCTCGTCGTACGACTCGGTGTTCGCGTACCGGAGCAGCAGGTAGGAGATGTTCGCGGCGACCTCGGGGGACAGCGGCGCGCCGCCCTTGGACAGGAGTTCGTCGCCGTCCTTGTACTCGACGTCGCTGTCGGGTGCGAGCAGCGAGTACTGCACGCACCAGACGCGCTGCCCGTTCCACTCGTAGGAACCGAGCCAGTCGCCCTCGCCTGCGGGCTTGCCGTTGTAGCCCTGAGCGGCGACCTCGTACCCGATGCCCTCCTCGGGGGCGGCGTTCGCGGCGGCGGGCAGGGTGAGCAGGGCCACGCCGGCGGCCAACGCGGCACCGGCGAGTCGTCTCCGCCTCATGATCGTCAATTACCCCTCGGGCGCGTCGTAAGAGCTGCCGCAGGCAGCCTTACGGGTGGGTGATCGCCAGGACAAGCCTCCAGCGGGGTGGAACGCCGACTACGCTCCGCCACGCGGGGTGTGGATGAGAGATCGACAGCCCGAGTAAAGTCACTTTTACCCGACGGGAACGAATCGACTCGTGTGGTCGTTGGACCCCGTGACGGCGTAAGAACGCCACAGGAGGACGAGGTGCGCACCACCAGCAACCCCGCGTTCCGCAACCTGCCGACAGGCGGCGGACAGCAGGCAGCAGGATTCGGCCAGCCCTACGGACAGCCGTACGGCCAGCAGTACGGCACCGAGCAGTACGGCGGCTACCAGGGCGCGCCGCCGGTCGCCGGCGAGCGCCCGATCACCATCGACGACGTGGTGACCAAGACCGCGATGACGCTCGCGGTCACCCTGGTCACCGGCTTCATCTCGGCGTGGCTGGTGCTGTCCGGCCAGGTCGCGCCGTTCGCGCTGATGCTGCCGGGTCTCATCATCGGCCTGGTCGTGTCGCTGGTCATCATCTTCAAGCGGAAGCCGAGCGCTCCGCTGGTGCTGACCTACGCGGCGGCCGAGGGCGTGTTCCTCGGTGGCATCACCGGCGTGTTCGAGAGCTTCTTCCCGGGCATCGCCCTGCAGGCCATCCTCGGCACGTTCGGCGTCTTCGGCGCGATGCTCGTGGTCTACAAGACCGGTGCGATCCGCGTCACGCCGCGCCTGACCAAGTGGATCATCGGCGCGGTCGTGGGCGTCGCCGTGCTGATGCTCGGCAACCTGGTGCTCAGCCTGTTCGGCGTGAACTCGGGCCTGCGCGACGGCAGCCCGCTCGCCATCGGCTTCTCGCTCCTGGTGATCGGCATCGCCGCGTTCAGCTTCCTGCTCGACTTCGAGTCGGCGAACGAGATGATCCGCTCGGGCGTGCCGGCCAAGTGGGCGTGGTGGGCGGCGTTCGGCCTGATGACCACCCTCGTGTGGCTCTACCTGGAGATCCTGCGCCTGCTGTCCTACCTCCAGAGCAGCGACTGACCTCCCGCTCCTGAACGACCGAGGGCGCCCCGGCCACCAGCCGGGGCGCCCTCCGCTTTCCCGAGAGTCCAACGCCCAGACCCCGAGAGTCCTACGCCCAGACCCCGAGAGTCCTACGCTCGCGACCCGAGAGTCCTACGCTCGCGACCCGAGAGTCCAACGCTCAGGACCCCTGAGTTCTGCGTTCGTGACCAGGTCAGCTGAGGCGCTCGATGACCATGGCCATGCCCTGCCCGCCGCCGACGCACATGGTCTCCAGGCCGAACTGCTTGTCGTGGAACCGCAGCGAGTTGATCAACGTCGTGGTGATCCGCGCGCCGGTCATGCCGAACGGGTGGCCCACCGCGATCGCGCCGCCGTTGACGTTCAGCCGGTCCAGGTCGATGCCCAGGTCCCGGTACGACGGGATGACCTGCGCGGCGAACGCCTCGTTGATCTCGACCAGGTCGATGTCGCCGATGGTGAGCCCGGCGAGCGCGAGCGCCCGCTTGGACGCCTCCACCGGCCCCAGGCCCATGATCTCCGGCGACAGCCCCGACACGCCGGTGGACACGATCCGCGCCAGCGGCGTGATGCCCAGCTCCTTCGCCCTGGTGTCGCTCATGATCACCAACGCCGCCGCGCCGTCGTTGAGCGGGCAGCAGTTGCCCGCGGTGACCCGGCCGTCGGGGCGGAACACCGGCTTGAGCCCGGACACGCCCTCCAGGGTGACGCCGGCGCGGGGGCCGTCGTCGGCGGACACCGTGCTGCCGTCGGGCAGGGTGACGGGGGTGATCTCGCGGGCCCAGAAGCCGTTGGCGATGGCCTTCTCGGCGAGGTTCTGCGAGCGGACGCCGAACTCGTCCATCTCCTCGCGGGACACGCCCTTGACGCGGGCGAGGTTCTCCGCGGTCTGGCCCATGGCGATGTAGACGTCGGGCAGCGAGCCGTTCGCGCGCGGGTCGACCCACTCGTCCGCGCCGGTCTGCGCGGTGGCGGCGGTGCGGCCCTCGGCCTCGGCGAACAGCGGGTTGTGCGTGTCCGGCCACGAGTCCGAGGAGCCGCGGGCGAAGCTGGAGACGGTCTCGACGCCCGCGCTGACGAACACGTCGCCCTCGCCGGCCTTGATGGCGTGCAGCGCCATGCGGGTCGTCTGCACGCTGGACGCGCAGTAGCGGGTGACGGTGGTGCCGGGCAGGGTGTCGTACCCGGCGAGCACGGCGACGACGCGGGCCATGTTGAAGCCCTGCTCACCGCCGGGCAGGCCGCAGCCGAGCATGAGGTCGTCGATGTCGGCGGGGTCCAGCTCCGGGACCTTCGCCAGCGCGGCCTTGAGGACCTGCACGGTGAGGTCGTCGGCGCGCACATCCTTGAGCGATCCCTTGCCCGCGCGCCCGATGGGCGACCGGGCGGCGGAGACGATCACGGCTTCCGGCATTACGGAACTCCTTTGTTTCGCCGCGGCGTGTGACGTGCAGCCTAGTTAACGCTTGTTCAGCGCGGCCACCACTCGTGACGAACGACGCCGCGCCGCTGCACCGGCCGTCCACCGCCTCCGCGATATACGCTCAGCACGTCATCTCAAGAAGTGGAAGGGCCGTCGTGGAGTACGTCGAGAGCGTCGTCGACCTGGTCGGCAACACCCCGCTGGTGAAGCTGAACGCGGTGGCCGAGGGGCTCCGGCCGCTCGTCCTGGCCAAGATCGAGTACCTCAACCCCGGTGGCAGCGTGAAGGACCGCATCGCGCTGCGCATGGTCGAGGCCGCCGAGCGCAGCGGCGAGCTGAAGCCCGGCGGCACGATCGTCGAGCCCACCTCGGGCAACACCGGCGTCGGCCTGGCGCTCGTGGCCCAGCAGAAGGGCTACAAGTGCGTCTTCGTCTGCCCCGACAAGGTGTCGGTGGACAAGCGCAACGTGCTCAAGGCGTACGGCGCCGAGGTCGTCGTGTGCCCCACGGCCGTCCCGCCCGAGCACCCCGACTCCTACTACAACGTCTCCGACCGGCTCGTCGCCGAGATCCCCGGCGCCTGGAAGCCCAACCAGTACGCCAACCCGGAGAACCCCGCCAGCCACTACCACGGCACCGGACCCGAGCTGTGGCGGCAGACCGAGGGCCGCATCACCCACTTCGTCGCGGGCGTCGGCACCGGCGGCACCATCTCCGGCACCGGCCGCTACCTCAAGGAAGCCTCCGGCGGCCGGGTCAAGGTCATCGGCGCCGACCCCGAGGGCTCCGTCTACTCCGGCGGCACCGGCCGCCCCTACCTCGTCGAGGGCGTCGGCGAGGACTTCTGGCCCGACGCCTACGACCGCACCGTGTGCGACGACATCGTCGCCGTGTCCGACGCCGACTCCTTCGAGCTGACCCGCCGCCTCGCCCGCGAGGAGGGCCTCCTCGTCGGCGGCTCCTGCGGCATGGCCGTCGCCGCCGCCCTGCGCGTCGCCGAGGACGCCGGCCCCGACGACGTCATCGTCGTCCTGCTGCCCGACGGCGGCCGCGGCTACCTGTCGAGCGTCTTCAACGACAAGTGGATGGCCCAGTACGGCTTCCTGTCGCCCGACACCTCCGGCGCCACCGTCGGCGACGTGCTGCGCCGCAAGGACGGCACCGTGCCCGACCTCGTGCACGGCCACCCCAACGAGACGGTCGCCGAGGCCGTCGCGATCATGCGCGAGTACGGCGTGTCCCAGATGCCCGTCGTCAACGCCGAACCGCCCGTCATGGCCGCCGAGGTCGCGGGCGCCGTCAACGAGCGCGACCTCCTCGACGCGCTGTTCACCGGCAAGGCGCAGCTGACCGACCGGCTCGACCGGCACATGTCGCCCAAGCTGCCCACCCTCGGCGCGGGCGAGCCGATCAGCTCCGCGATGACCGCACTGTCCTCAGCGGACGGTGCCCTCGTGCTGGAGGACGGCAAGCCCGCCGGCGTCGTCACCCGGCAGGACATCCTGGGTTTCCTCGCAGGTCGCTGAACCGCCGCGGTGCGGACGCGTTGCCCGGTTGCCCGTGGCACGGGCAGCGCGATCCGCTAGCGTTGGGCACCGACTCACTACACCTACGGCCCGTGCCAAGGGGGTTGGAAACTCCGATGAACGCTCCGCAGCCGCCGGGGAACCAGCAGTTCGGCGGTCACAACCAGCAGGAGCAGGGGCAGGGTGCCCAGCCCTCGAACGCCGACGCGACCCAGGTCGTGCCGAGCGGCGGGCAGCCCCCTGCGTTCCCGCCCCCGGAGGCCACCCAGGTGGTCCCCACCACCGGCCAGCAGCCCGCGGGCAACGCCGACACCACGCAGGTCGTGTCGTCCGGTGCCCAGCAGCCGCCCACCCCCGGCTTCGGCCAGCAGCAGCAGCCCGGCTCCGGCGGCTTCCCGGCGCAGCCCGCGTCGGCGTCCGGCGGCTTCCCCGCGCAGCAGCCGCCCCCCTACGGCCAGCCGCCCGCCCAGTACGGCCAGCAGCCCTACGGCCAGCAGCCCGCGCAGTACGGTCAGCAGCAGCCTTACGGCCAGCAGCCCGCGCAGTACGGCCAGCAGCCCGGGTACGGCCAGCAGCAGCAGTGGGGCGCGCAGCCCGGCTACGGCCAGCCCGCCGGGTACGGCCAGCCCGCCGGCTACCCGGCGCCCGCCGGCGGCTACGCCGAGTGGGGTTCCCGCGTCATGGGCTTCCTCGTCGACGGCCTGGCGCCCGGTGTCGTCGTCGCCGCCCTGGTCCTCATCACCCTCGCCGTCGGCGACCCGACGCTGACGCTGATCGTCGGCGGCATCGGGTACCTGGCGGTCATCGCCTTCGTCATCTACAACACGCTGTACCTCCAGGGCACCACCGGCCAGTCGTACGGCAAGAAGATCGCGAAGATCAAGCTGGTCAGCGAGGAGACCGGCCAGCCCGTCGGCTTCGGCAACGTGTTCGTGCGCCAGCTCTGCCACATCGTCGACGGCATCCCCTGCTACGCGGGCTACTTCGCGCCGCTGTGGGAGCCGAAGAAGCAGACGTGGGCCGACAAGATCATGAAGACGGTCGTGGTGAACGCGCCGGAGTCGGCGTCGGCGTCGGCGTCGCCCGGCGGTTACGGCCAACCGGGCCAGCCGGGTCAGCAGCAGGGGCAGCAGCCGCAGCAGTCCGGGCAGTACGGCCAGTACGGCCAGCCGGGCCAGCAGCCCGGTCAGCCCGGCCAGCAGGCGTACGGCCAGCAGCCCTACGGCCAGCCGGGGCAGTACGGCCAGCAGCAGCCGGGCCAGTACGGCCAGCCGGGGCAGCAGCCCGGTCAGTACGGCCAGCAGCCGCCGCAGTGGTGAGCTGATCGCCCTTTCACCCAACCGCCCGTCGGCCACCAGCCGACGGGCGGTTGCTTTTCGCGCGGCCGTACCCTAAGTGCATGACGGACACCGGTCACCACGGTTTCGCGACCAGGGCCATCCACGCCGGGCAGGCACCTGACCCGACGACGGGCTCGGTCATCGTGCCGATCCACGCCACCTCGACCTACGCGCAGGACGGCGTCGGCGGGCTGCGCGGCGGCTTCGAGTACTCCCGCACGGGCAACCCCACGCGGGCCGCCCTGGAGGAGTGCCTGGCCGCGCTGGAGGGTGGGCGGCACGGCCGCGCGTTCGCCTCCGGCATGGGCGCGACCGACACGGCGCTGCGCGCCCTGTGCCGGCCCGGTGACCACGTCGTCATCCCCAACGACGCCTACGGCGGCACGTTCCGGCTCATCGACAAGGTGCTGTCCCAGTGGGGCGTCGAGCACACGCCCGTCGCGCTGTCCGACGTCGACGCCGTGCGCGCCGCCGTGCGGCCCAACACCAAGGTCATCTGGGTCGAGACCCCCACCAACCCGCTGCTCAACATCGCCGACATCGCCGTGCTGGCGCAGGTCGCGCACTCGGCGGACGCGAAGCTCGTGGTCGACAACACGTTCGCCTCGCCGTACCTCCAGAGCCCGCTCGCGCTCGGCGCGGACGTCGTGCTGCACTCCACGACCAAGTACGTGGGCGGGCACTCCGACGTGGTCGGCGGTGCGCTCGTGACGTCGGACGACGAGCTGGACGCGGCGTTCGGCTTCCTCCAGAACGGGGCCGGTGCGGTGCCCGGGCCGTTCGACGCGTGGCTGACGCTGCGCGGCATCAAGACGCTCGAAGTGCGCATGGAGAAGCACTCGGACAACGCCGAGAAGGTCGCCGAGGCGCTCCTGCGGCACCCGAAGGTGACCCGCGTCCTCTACCCGGGCCTGCCCGAGCACCCCGGTCACGAGGTGGCGGCGAAGCAGATGCGCCGGTTCGGCGGCATGATCTCGTTCACCGTCGAGGGCGGCGAGGAGGCGGCGCTGCGCGTGTGCTCGCGCACGAAGCTCTTCACGCTCGCCGAATCACTCGGAGGTGTCGAGTCCCTGATCGAGCACCCGGGCCGGATGACCCACGCCAGCACCGCCGGCTCGCTGCTCCAGGTACCCGCCGACCTGATCCGCATCTCGGTCGGCATCGAGTCGGCCGACGACCTGGTGGCCGACCTGGTCACCGCCCTCGACTGACCCGCACCACCACCCGCGCCTGAACCACCCGCGCCTGAACCACCCGCGCCTGAACCACCCGCGCCTGAACCACCCGCGCCTGAACCACCCGCGCCTGAACCACCCGCGCCCGAACCACCCGCGCCACGGCCGACCGGGCCAAGCCCCATGCCCGGTCGGCCGTCGCACGCCGTCCTGCTGCTCACCGCCGCCCTACCGCCTGTTGCCCACCGCTCATCGCCCAGCCAGCTGCCGCCCAGCCGGCTGCCGCCTCACCGCGATCCGTAGCGAACCGCGGCGCGCTCCTTGGCCTTCGCCGCCTCCACCTCGCGATCACGCGGCGGGGCCTTCGTCACCAGCGACGCCAACAACGCGCGAGTGGCCTCCGCGACCGCCTCGACGGCCGCGTCGAACGCCTCCTGGTTGACCGCCGACGGGTGCGTCGACCCGCTGACCTTGCGCACGTACTGCACCGCCGCCGCGTGGACCTCGTCATCCGTGGCGGGCGGCTCGAAGTTGTGGAGCACCCTGATGTTGCGACACATGCCCCCACTATCGCCCAAATCCCCCCGGCACACGCCCAACCGCCGACATCCCCACGCGCCGCCCCGCCCTCGCCTGCCGACCGCGCCGCGCCGACCTCGACTCCACCCGTTGCCGGCTCGCCGCACCGATCGCGCGGGCCGAGGGCAGACGGCGGGCAGCGGGCGGCGGGCGGTGATCCGCGCGGGCGGCGCGAGGCGCGTGCGTGCGGCGCGGGTGGCGCGGGTGGGCGGCGCGAGGCGTGCGCGGGTGGGCGGCGCGGCGGCAGGTGCGTGAGGCGAGTGGGTGGGCGGCGGGGGTGGTGCGGGTTGCCGCCGTCAGGGCCGGGGCCGGGACCGCCGTCACGGCCGGGACCGCCGTCACGGCCGGGGTCGGGGCACGGGCCGGGGTCGGGGGCGGCGTGGGGGTGGGTTCGGGTCGGGTGGTGGTGCCGGGTTCCTCATGTCTTCACCGAGTGGCGTAACGGCGTTTCCGTACATGTTCGGCCCCATGATCACCCGATCGTGCAGCCCGAAAACGCATAACCCCAGGTCACGGCTGGACGGGGTACCGCGCGTTCTCCACCCTGGGCGGCACGGCGGGCAGGTCCTCGCCGTCCACGCAACCACCGACGAACTCGACCACGCCCCCGCGGTCCACGAACCGCCCCGTGTCCGCGCACCCCGCGTGGGCCACGGAGAAGAAGGCCGCACCGGTCAGCGCCGCGGCCGTGGCGACCGCTCCGACGAGCGGGAGCACCGCGGTGACCCGAGCCGCGAGCGCCATGCCACCCTCCAGGTGAATGCTGTGTGAGATACACCGAGGGTACCGGTCCCGGGGCACCCGTCAGGGCATCGTCAGCTTTCCGACAGGAAGGGCCGGCCCGGGGGTGCCCGGACCGGCCCGTTGCCGACCACAACGTCGGAAACCCCCGCGGAGTTCCTGGACTGCGCGTCAGAGGTTGCCGCGGCGCTCCTGCTCGCGCTCGATCGCCTCGAACAGCGCCTTGAAGTTGCCCTTGCCGAAGCCCAGCGACCCGTGCCGCTCGATCAGCTCGTAGAACACGGTCGGCCGGTCGCCGATCGGCTTGGTGAAGATCTGGAGCAGGTACCCGTCCTCGTCCCGGTCGACCAGGATGCGGTGCTCCTTGAGCACCTCGATCGGCACCCGCACCTCACCGATGCGCGCCCGCAGCTCCGGGTCGTCGTAGTACGAGTCGGGCGTCTCCAGGAACTCCACGCCCGCCGCGCGCATGGCCTTCAGCGTCGTCACGATGTCGTTCGTGGCGAGCGCGATGTGCTGCACGCCGGCGCCCTCGTAGAACTCCAGGTACTCGTCAATCTGCGACTTCTTCTGCGCGACCGCGGGCTCGTTGAGCGGGAACTTGACCCGGTGGTTGCCGTTCGACACGACCTTCGACATCAGCGCCGAGTAGTCCGTCGCGATGTCGTCGCCGATGAACTCCGCCATGTTCACGAAGCCCATGACGCGGTTGTACCACTCGACCCAGTAGTCCATCCGGCCCAGCTCGACGTTGCCCACGCAGTGGTCGACCGCCTGGAACAACCGCTTCGGCGCGCCCTCGGGCCGGACGACCGTGCTCTCCCTCGCCACATATCCGGGCAGGTACGGGCCGGTGTACTCGGACCGGTCGACGAGGGTGTGCCGGGTCTCGCCGTACGTCGCGATGGACGCCACCCGCACGGTGCCGTGCTCGTCGGACAGGTCGTGCGGCTCCACGAGCACGGTGGCGCCCTGCGACCGCGCGTGCTCGACGCACCGGTCGACGTCGGCGACCTCCAGGGCGAGGTCGACGACGCCGTCGCCGTGCCGCCGGTGGTGGTCGAGCAGCGGGCTGTCGGGCGAGACGCCACCGTTGATCACGAACCGCGCGGACCCGGACTTGAGCACGAAGGACTTGTGGTCCCGCTGCCCGGTCTCGGGGCCGGCGTAGGCGACGAGCTGCATCCCGAAGGCCACCTGGTAGAACCACGCGGTCTGGGTCGCGTTGCCGACCACGAAGACCACGGCGTCCATGGAGCGGACGGGGAACGGGTCCCGCGTCCCGTCGTAGTCGACCAGGCCCACGAGTTGGCGGAGCTGGTCGTAGCTCACGTCGTCAAGCTGCTGCGTCATGCACCCAGGATGTGCGCGCCTGGTCAGGGTGAGCAACAGTTGGTTGTTTCGCTGGTCGATTTGTACAGTGAGCCATGCCCGAACCCCAGCAGGTTGAACACTCTGACCAGGTCGTGGACGCGCTCGACGCGCGGCTGTTGCTGCTGCTCACCGACGAGCCGCGGCTGGGCGTGCTGGAGTGCTCGCGGCGGCTGGGGGTGGCGCGCGGCACGGTGCAGGCGCGGCTGGACCGGCTGGTGGCGCGGGGCGTGCTGACCGGCTTCCCGCCGGCGCTCGACCTGGCCGCGATGGGCTACGGCCTCACCGCGTTCGCCGTGCTGGAGATCGCCCAGGGCAGGCGGCAGGAGGTGTGCGACGGCCTGGCCGCCATCAACGAGGTGTGCGAGGTGCACGCGACCACCGGCCAGGGCGACCTGTTCGCGCGCCTGGTGGCCCGCTCGAACGCCGACCTGCAACGGGTGATCGACTCGATCGTCGACGTGCCGGGCGTGCAGCGGCTCTCGACCTCGATCGCCCTGTCCACGCCCGTCCCGCCGCGCGTGCGCCCCCTGCTGGAGCGCATCCGCTGAACACCTGCCCGACGAGCAGCCCGGCAAGCAGCCCGGCGACCCTCGGCAAGCAGCCCGACAAGCAGGAGGGGCGGCCACCTCCGCGTGGTGGCCGCCCCTCCCGGTGTCTGTGGGGCTAGCCCGCGTAGGGCACCGCCTTGATGAGCGTCACCTTCATCGTGCTGCCGTTGGGCAGTTCGTACTGCCGGGTCTCGCCGTCCTTCGCGCCGAGCAACGCCTTGCCCAGGGGGGACGAGGGGGAGTAGACCTCCAGCGCGCCGTGCGCGCCCTCCTCACGGGTGGCGAGCAGGAACTCCTCGGTCTCGTCGTCCCCGGCGTAACGCACCGTGAGCACCATGCCGGGTGCGGCGATGCCCGCGACCGTCGGCGCCTCGCCGACCTTCGCGACCCGCAGCAGCTCCTGCAACTGGCGGATGCGGGCCTCCTGCTTGCCCTGCTCCTCACGGGCGGCGTGGTAACCGCCGTTCTCGCGGAGGTCACCCTCTTCCCGACGCGCGTTGATCTCCGCGGCGATGACCGGGCGGTTCTCGATCATCTCGTCCAGCTCTCCCTTGAGCCGGTCGTAGGCCTCCTGGGTCAACCAGGTCACCTCAGTGTCGCTCACGGTCACCAACTCCTCGTCTTGCGCCGGCCCACGGCGTGGGCTGGCTGTTCCCGGGCGCACCAACCCGGAACGGAAAAACACGGCCCGCGTCGGGGCCGTGCTGAAAGGCCAGAGTAACACGCGCACAACGTTCGGCGACGGCGTTTTGTTCCCGGATCGGCCGCTGAAAGCGCAGATCACCCGCTTGGCCGCTACCTCGTGGACAGGTAAGCCGGTACCTGGTACGAGCAGCCGAAAACCTCTCCGGTAACAGGCGGTTTCGACGTCTTCAGCACGGTCGTCTGCCGGACCGTGCCGGGCCCCGGCGGCACGAGCACCTCGCGGCGCCCGCTCTCGTCGCCGTCCTCGGAACGCGCGCGCACGATGCACACGACGGCGTCCTCGGGCGTCTCCCGGACGACCTCGAAGGTGACCTCCACCGTGCTGTCGTCCCGGACGGTGAACGCGGTCTGCTTCGCCTCCACGGGCATGGTGCCGAGGTTGCGGTAGCCCACCCAGGCGATAACCCCGCCGATGAGCACCGCGATCACGGGGAGTGACCAACGGGCCCACTTCGGGAGGGGGCGGCGTCGGGTGCCGTACCGACCTTCGGGCAGTGCCACCTGCGAACGCCCTCCTGCCCGTGGGGAACAATGACCGCCAGCGATCGGTTGAGTGTCGCAGGGGGCCGTTCGGCCCCGTCCGCCAGGCCCCCGCGGGGCCGGGTACCGGAGGAGGAGCACCACCGTCATGGTTGAGAAGCTGCGCCTGATGGCGGTGCACGCGCACCCCGACGACGAGTCGAGCAAGGGCGCCGCCACGATGGCCCGCTACGTCGCCGAGGGCCACGAGGTCATGGTCGTCACCTGCACCGGCGGCGAGGCGGGCAGCATCCTGAACCCCGCCATGGACCGCCCCGAGGTGCTCGCCGACATGGCCGGCATCCGCCGCGCCGAGATGGCGCGCGCCGCCGAGATCCTCGGCGTGCAGCACCGCTGGCTGGGTTTCGTCGACTCGGGCCTGCCCGAGGGCGACCCGCTGCCGCCGCTGCCCGAGGGCTGCTTCGCCCTCGTGCCGCTGGAGGAGTCCACCCCGCCGCTGGTGGAGGTCATCCGCGAGTTCCGCCCGCACGTGATCGTCACCTACGACGAGAACGGCGGCTACCCGCACCCCGACCACATCCGCTGCCACGAGGTGTCCGTCGCCGCGTTCGACGCCGCGGGCGACCCGGACCGCTACCCCGAGCTGGGCGAGCCGTGGCAGCCGCTGAAGCTCTACTACAGCCACGGCTTCTCGCGCGCGAAGCTGATGGCGTTCCACGAGGCCCTGCTCGCGGCCGGCCAGGAGTCGCCGTACGCCGAGTGGCTGGCCGGGTGGGGCGAGGACCGGCCCGACGTCATGGAGCGGGTCACCACGCAGGTCGAGTGCGCGGACTGGTTCCCGGTCCGCGACGAGGCGCTGAAGGCCCACGCCACCCAGATCGACCCGACGAGCCGCTGGTTCGCCGTGCCGCTGGAGACGCAGCGCGAGGTGTGGCCGACCGAGGAGTACGAGCTGGCGAGGTCGCTGGTCGACAGCACCGTGCCGGAGGACGACCTGTTCGCGGGCGTCCGGGAGAAGGTGACCGCGTGACGGCGCTCCCGACCCCGGTCCCGCTGGAGCTGACCACGGCGGTGGTGCTCGCGCAGCAGCCGTCGACCGACAAGGACCCCGGTGGCCAGCAGGAGGACTTCGGCAAGTCCTCCCCGCTGGGCCTGCTGCTCCTGGTGCTGTTCTTCATCGCGGTGTTCTTCCTGGTGCGGTCGATGAACAAGCACCTGAAGAAGCTGCCCGCGTCCTTCGACGAGCCCGCCGGGACCGACGGCGAGCCCGCGAAGACCGGCACCGCGAAGACAGGCAAGACCGCGAAGGCCGACGGGGCCGTCGAGGAGGGCTAGGGGCCGCCTAGGGCCGCGCCTGCTCGTACCAGGCGCGGCGGGCGGGCACGGAGACGATCTCGCGCTCCGGGTAGCGCAGCGCGGTCAGCCGGCCGCCGAACACGCAGCCGGTGTCCAGGCACAGCGTCCCGTTCACCCACTCCGGCGCCTCGACGGGCGTGTGCCCGTAGAGGACCGTCGCCGCGCCCGAGTACTCGTCCGCCCACGGGTGGCGGACGGGGAAGCCGCGCTCGTCGTGCCGGCCCGTGGACTGCCCCCACAGGGCCAGGGCGCGCATCTTCGGCGACTGCACGCCGTGGTAGCGCTCGGGCAGGCCCGCGTGGGCGATGACGAGCCGGCCGCCGTCGAGGACGTAGTGCGGCACCAGGGAGTCGCAGAACTCCAGCGCGCGGGCCCGGAACCCCGGCGTCTCGCGCGCGAGCTGGTCGAGCGACTCGCGCAGGCCGTGCGCCACCTGCACGGCGCGGCCCCGCAGGGCGCGCACCAGCTTCTCCTCGTGGTTGCCGCGCACCGCGATGGCGTTGCCCGCCGCCACCATGCCCATGGCCAGCCGCAGCACGCCCGGCGTGTCCGGGCCGCGGTCGACGAGGTCGCCGAGGAACGCGACCGTGCGGCCCTCGGGGTGCTCGCCGTCGGGGGAGTAGCCCAGCTCGCGCAGCAGGTGGTCCAGCTCGACGCGGCAGCCGTGCACGTCGCCGACCACGTCGAACGGTCCGGTCAGGTGGCTCAGGTCGTGCGGCTGGCGCGCCGGTTCGTCGATCACCGGCACATTCTCGCCGAGCGGTCCGGTCGGCGGCGGGGATTTACCGTGGGGCCATGACGAACCGGCTCGCGTCCTCGACCAGCCCGTACCTGCTCCAGCACGCGGAGAACCCGGTCGACTGGTGGGAGTGGTCGCCCGCGGCGTTCGCCGAGGCGCGCGAGCGGGGCGTGCCGGTGCTGCTCAGCGTCGGCTACGCGGCCTGCCACTGGTGCCACGTGATGGCGCACGAGTCGTTCGAGGACGACGCGACGGCCGCGTACATGAACGAGCACTTCGTCAACGTCAAGGTCGACCGCGAGGAGCGGCCGGACGTGGACGCCGTCTACATGGCCGTCACGCAGGCGCTGAGCGGGCACGGCGGGTGGCCCATGACGGTCTTCCTCACGCCCGGCGGCGAGCCGTTCTACGCGGGCACCTACTACCCGCCGTCGCCCCGGCCGGGGACGCCGTCGTTCGGGCAGGTGCTGGAGGCCATCGCGCACGCGTGGCGCGAGCAGGGCGACGAGGTGCGCGAGTCCGCCGCCGGGATCGCCTCCCAGCTGGCGTTCACCCCGCTGCCCCGGTCCACTGTGGACGAAGACGTGCTGGCGGGCGCGGTGGTGTCGCTGCTCGGGCACTTCGACCGGGCCAACGCCGGGTTCGGCGGCGCGCCCAAGTTCCCGCCGTCGACGGTGCTGGAGTTCCTGCTGCGCCACCACGAGCGCACCGGGTCGGTCGAGGCGCTGTCGATGGCCCGCGCCACGTGCGCCGCGATGGCGTCCGGCGGCATCCACGACCAGCTCGCCGGCGGGTTCGCGCGCTACTCCGTGGACGCCGCGTGGGTCGTGCCGCACTTCGAGAAGATGCTCTACGACAACGCCCTGCTGCTGCGCGCCTACGCGCACCTGGCCCGCCGCGACGACGACCCGGCGCACGCGCGGGTGGCGCGGGCGACCGCCGAGTTCCTGCTCCGCGACCTGGGCACGCCCGAGGGCGGGTTCGCCGCGTCGCTGGACGCCGACACGGACGGGGTCGAGGGCGCCACCTACGTGTGGACGCCCGCGCAGCTCGTCGAGGTGCTCGGCCTCGCCGGGGGTTCCCGCGCCGCGGCCCTGTACGGCGTCACCGACGAGGGCACGTTCGAGCACGGCACGTCCACGCTGCGGCTGCTCGGCGACGCCGACCCGGACCTGGCCGCCAGGCTGCTGGAGGCGCGTTCGCGCAGGCCGCAGCCGGGGCGCGACGACAAGGTCGTGACCGCGTGGAACGGCCTGGCCGTCGCGGCCCTCGCCGAGGCGGGCGCGGTGCTCGGCGAACCCCGCTGGGTGGCGGCGGCCGTGCGCGCCGCCGAACTCCTCCTGGGCACCCACGTCGTCGACGGGCGGCTGCGCCGCACCTCCCGCCACGGCGTCGCGGGCACGGCTGCGGGTGTGCTGGAGGACCACGGCTGCCTCGCCGACGGCCTGCTCGCGCTGCACCAGGCGACCGGCGACGCGCGGTGGTTCACCGAGGCGTGCGGCCTGCTCGACACCGCGCTGGCGCGGTTCGCGGGGGAGGAGCCGGGCGTCTACTACGACACCGCCGACGACGCCGAGGCGCTCGTGCAGCGGCCGTCGGACCCGTCGGACAACGCCACGCCGTCCGGCGCGTCGTCGCTGGCGTCCGCGCTGGTCACGGCCTCGGCACTGGGCGGTCCGGCGCGCTACCGCGAGGCCGCGGAGGCCGCCCTGGAGCGGGCCGGGCTGCTCGTCGCGCGGGAACCGCGCTTCGCCGGGCACTGGCTCGGCGTCGCCGAGGCGCTCGCCCTGGGACCGGTGCAGGTGGCCGTCGTCGGCGGTGACGACGACCTCGTCCGGGCGGCGTGGGCCGGGGTGCACGGCGGCGGCGTGGTGGTCTCCGGCGACCCCGGCGGCGCGCCGCTGCTGGAGGACCGCCCGCTGGTCGACGGCCGCGCGGCGGCCTACGTGTGCCGCGGCTACGTGTGCGACCGGCCCGTCACCACGACCGCCGAGCTGACCGAGGCCCTGGCCGCCCGCTGACCTGGCCGCTGACCTGGCCGCCCCGGACCTGGCTGCCCGCTGACCTGGCCGCCCCGGACCTGTCCACCGTCAGCGAACCCCCTGGACCTCACCCGGTGCGCGCGTAGCGTCGGTTACGACGTAATCGTGTAATCGAGGTGGTGCGAGATGCGACGCGGATGGGGAAGCAGGGGCGGGTGGCCGCAGGCCGAGCAGCCCCCGGCCGACGACGCGGGGGCCTGGTTCGCGGGCCGCCTGCCCGACGGGTGGTTCGCCGAGGCGCCCTCGGTGAGCGTCGACCGCGAGGAGATCGTGGTGGTGGGCGTCCTGCCGCCGCTGGAGGGCGCGTTCGCCGACGACGCCGAGCGGGCCGCCGCCGAGTCCGGCCGGATCAGCCGGTTCCGGGAGCAGACCCGCGACGAGCGGATCGAGATCGCCCGCCAGGCCGAGCACCGCTACCGGCGCAAGGTCGCCTGGGGCGCCCGGCTCGGCGGCACCGAGGAGCTGTTCACCACGCTGTCCGCGCCCGTGATGACGCGGTTGCGGCAGCCCGAGCGCAAGGTGCTGGACACCCTCGTCGCGGCCGGCGTCGCCCGGTCCCGCTCCGAGGCGCTGGCCTGGGCCGTGCGCCTGGTCGGCGAGCACGCCGACACGTGGCTCGCCGAGCTGCGCGACGCCATGACCAAGGTCGACGACCTGCGGCGCCAAGGGCCCGACCTCGCGTGACGGGACCCCCGTTCCCCGACTAGCCTCGGAGGACGGGGGGATCACCGTGTTCTCAGTAGACTCCTACGCGCTCACCTGGCACCTCGACCCGGTCGAACCGGAGGTGCGGGGCCGCACCGCGGTCCGCTTCCGCGGCGGTCGCGACTACGTCGACCTGGCCGCCGCCGAGGTGCTCAGCGCCACGCTGAACGGGCGCCCGATCAGGTGCGAGGCCCCGCTGACCGACCTCGGCCCGGTCAACCTGCTGGAGGTCGACGCGCTGTTCGCGTTCTCCGACCGCGGGTTCCGCCGCGTCACCGACCCCGTCGACGGGCACGTCTACCTCTACGCCACCAACTACCCCAACGCCGCGCCGCGCACCATGTGCTGCTTCGACGACCAGCGGCTGCGCGCGCCCGTGACGCTGACCGTCACCGCGCCGCCGTCGTGGACGTGCCTGGCCAACGCCCCGCTGCGCGCCCGCTCCGGCGGGGTGCGGGAGTTCGCGCCGACGCACCCCATCCCGCCGATCGTGGTCGCCGCGGCGGCCGGCCCGTTCGCCGCCGTCACGCCCTCCGTGCACGTGCCCGCCTCGCGCTCGGCGGTCGACGGCGGCGTCGTCGCCGAACTGCTGACCAGGTCCGTCCTGTTCTTCGAGGACCTGCTCGGGCCCTACCCGTACCCGAAGTGCGAGGCCGTGTTCGTGCACGAGTTCCCGTCGCTGGCGCTGTCCTCGCCGGGACTGGTGCTGTTCGACCAGGTCGTGCTCGACCGGCTCGGCGCGCCGCGCTACGCGATGACCGTGATCAGCCACGAGGTCGCGCACGCCTGGGTCGGCAACCTGGTGAGCACCGCGTCCTGGCTGGTCGAGGGCCTCGCGGTGTACCTGAGCAGGTTGTTCGTCGAGCGGTTCCTGCCCGGCGGGCGACCGTGGGACGACCTGCCCGGCGACCCGCTGCCCGACCGCCCCTACGCACCGCACCTGGCCCGCGTGCTGGAGGTCGAGGCGCGCGTCGGCCGCCCCGCCCTGCTGCGCGGCCTGAAATCCCTGCTGGGCGAGTTCGCGCACGGCCACGCCACGGTGGCGGACTTCGGGGCACGCTGGGCGGCGTGACGGCGCTGCTGGTGCGGTGGCACGGGTTCACCGCCTACTGGTTCCCGCCCGCCGGGCGGTACGCCCTGGACGACGACCTCCACGCCGCCCTGGGCGCGCCCCCGGTCGCCGGGGTCGAGCTCGCCGCCGACCCGGCCGAGGTCGAGGCGTGGAACGCGGCGGCCCACCGGTTCCTCACCGAGGTCGTCGAGGCGCTGGAGCGGCGCGACCGCTCGTTCCGGGTCGCCGCCCGCCTCCGCCGCGCCGCCGCCGAGCGCGAGTTCGCCGCCCGGGTCGCCGCCGCCGACGCCCGCTACGCCCCCGTCCGCGCCGAGGTCGAGGCCCGCGCGGCCCGCGCGGAGGCGGAACGCGCGGCGGCCCGCGCCCGCGCGGAAGAAGGGGCCCGACGCGTGCAGCGGGAGGCCGAGGAGCGCTTCGCCGCCTGGCGGCGCGCCCACGCCGCCGCCCTCGCCGACCCGGGCAGCCCGGTCGCGCGCGCCACCGCCCTCAACCGGCGCGCCCTGGCCGAGGGCGTCGCGCAGGTGCTGGCCGCCGTCCGCGGCACCACCGCCGCCCTCGACGCCGCCGGGCGCCCCGGCCTCGCCTGGGTCACCGCATCACCACCGGACCCGCTGCCCGGCTGGTGGGTGGTGTTCGACTGGCGCGACCTGCCCGGCACCGGTGGCCTGCGCCGCCCGCCCGCCGTCCCGGTCGCGCACCTCTGGACGGGCGAGTGGGACCACGACCTGACCCCGCCGGGCGCCGCCCTGCTCACCCCGCGCCGGGACGACCACGCCGTCGCGGTCCCCGGCCCCCGCTGGTGGGTGCGCGACGTCGCGGACTTCGCCGAGTCCCTCTTCCCGACCCGACTCACCCACCGGGGCCGCCACCGCGACGACAACCGGCTCACCCTGCCGCTGGTGGAGCACGCCGACCCGGCCCACTACGAGCCCCACGTGCGGGCCGCGGCGACCCGCGCGGCGGCCGCGTTCACCGCCCTGCGGCCTCGTTGACCTGGTCGACGTCCACCAGGAACTCGGTCCGCCCGTCGACCGCCTCGATCCCCAGCGGGAGCCGCGTCGACACCGTCACCACCTCCGTGCCGTCCGCCAGGCTGCCGCGCCCGACCACCTCGCACGCCACCTCGACCTCGACGGGGTACGCGGTGTTGCCCCGCAGCCGCCCCTCGTCGTCGAACGCGGTGGGCTTGTCGAACAGGCTCCACTCCACCCCGTGCGCGTCGGTGAGCCGCACCTCGACCCACCCGGGGAAGGGCTCGTCGCTCACCCACCGCACCGCACGACCGGTCACGAACGCCACGGCAGACAGCCCCCGTCAGGAGTAGATCGCGAACCAGATGGCGATGTAGTGGCAGATCGCCGCCAGCACCGTGGCCGCGTGGAAGAACTCGTGGTAGCCGAAGACCTGCGGCCAGGGGTTGGGCCAGCGGGTGGCGTAGAAGATCGCGCCCACCGTGTAGAGGAGGCCGCCCGCGATGATGAGCGCCAGGGCCGCCACGCCCGCGTGGTGCAGGAGGTCGGGCAGGACGAACACCGCCACCCAGCCCAGGGCGATGTAGATGGGCACGCCGAGCCAGCGCGGGGCGTGCGGCCAGGCCAGCTTCAGCGCCACGCCGGCCAGGGCGCCGATCCACACCACGGCCAGCACGACGTTGCCCGTGGCCGGCGGCATGGCCAGCAGCGCGAACGGGGTGTAGGTGCCCGCGATGAACACGAAGATCATCGAGTGGTCCAGGCGCTTCATCCAGGTGCGCGCCCGCACGCTCACCCAGTTGACCCGGTGGTAGAGGGCGCTCACCCCGAACAGGCCGAGCACCGTCACCCCGTACACGGACGTGGCGAGGGCGGCCTTGGCGGACACGGTGGCGGCGGCCAGCGCGATCAGCACGGCCCCCGTCGCCACCGAGACGACGAACGACCAGAGGTGCAGCCAGCCGCGCAAGCGGGGCCGCAGGGAGGGCGCCGGGAGGTGGGACTGCGTCGACGTGGTCACCCGCCCGAGGTTACGGGACCGTAGGTGCGCCGGCAGCACGTGTCGCGGTGACCAGCCCCACGCGGCGTACGCTCTGCCAGCGTGGGTCTTCGCGAGCGCATCAAGGACCGGTTCCTCCTCCCGATCTACGAGTACCGGCTCACCCGGTGGCTGGACGGCAGGCAACGGCCGCGCCACGTCGGCGTCGTGCTCGACGGCAACCGCCGCTGGGCCAAGGAGGCCGGCTTCACCGACGTCGCGCACGGCCACCGCGCGGGTGCCCGCAAGATCCTGGAGCTGCTGACCTGGTGCCGCGAGTCCGGCGTCGAGGTGGTGACCCTGTGGATGCTGTCCACGGACAACCTCAACCGCCCGGACGACGAGCTGGGGCCGCTGCTCGACATCATCGCCGACATCGTCGACGAGCTGGCCGAACCCGGTAACCCGTGGCGCGTGCGGCACGTCGGCGCGCTCGACATGCTGCCCACCGAGACCGCGGCCCGGCTGTCCGCCGCGTCCCTGCGCACGCGCTCCCGCACCGGCCTGGAGGTCAACGTCGCGGTCGGCTACGGCGGCCGGCAGGAGATCGCCGACGCCGTGCGCAAGCTGCTCCAGAAGCACGCCGAGAGCGGCGGCACGATCGAGGAGCTGGCCGAGGTCCTCGACGTCGACCACATCGCCGAGCACCTTTACACCTCCGGCCAGCCCGACCCCGACCTGCTGATCCGCACCTCGGGCGAGCAGCGGCTGTCCGGGTTCATGCTGTGGCAGTCGGCGCACTCGGAGTTCTGGTTCTGCGAGGCGTACTGGCCGGAGTTCCGCCGCACCGACTTCCTGCGCGCCCTGCGCGACTACGCCATCCGGCACCGCCGCTTCGGGTCCTGACGCCCCTCGGGAACGCCGAGGGGCGGCACTCCCGGTGGGAGTGCCGCCCCTCGCGACCTCAACGCGGTTCGGTGCCCGTCGGCTCACTCGCCGTCGTGCGCGACCTCGGTGTCGTTGTCGTCGTTGTCGGTGTTGATGCACAGGTTCTCGTCGTTGTGCGAGAGGATCGGCACCGCGATGACGTTGACCTCGGTGTTGCAGACGTTGAGGTTGCTCAGCAGGTCGGAGTCGTTGCCGAAGTTGACGAGGCCGATCTGGTCAACCTCGTCGCCCTCCTCGCCCTCCTCGTAGTAGGCCTCGACCTCGCCGATGGCGTAGTTGCCGCCCCAGTGGTCCTCGTGGCCCGGCGACGCGAAGGCCGGGGAGCCCAGCATCACGAGACCCGCAGCGGCCATGGCGACGACGCCTGCCTTCTTCAACATGTGGAACACACTCCTCTGATGAGAATTTGTGATGACCCCCGCGTCCCCGTTCAAGCATTCGGTCCGGGGGAATCCGGCGGCTCAGGCGGTGATGCCCTCGGAGCGATAATTTACCGCCTGACAGCGGCGGAGTCAGCTCTCTGACACTATCGTGTGAATTATTTTTCTGTTCGTTTGTGGGCTATGTCGCACTGGGTATCGATCATGCCTTCCGGCACGCTTCGCCCTTCGGTATTTAATCCGACTGGGACTTTCTCGGCGGCGTTACCACGGAAGAGTGATGGAGTGCATTCCCGGCACTCTCCGTGGTGAACGTGTGGAGTGCCCGGTGCATTTCCCCTGGTGCCCGGAATTCGTTCACCGGGAAGTGTGGGACCGGTGTTTTCCGCGGGGCGGATTCGCGCGCGTCAGCCGCTCGCGCGAGGCGGCCGGTATCGCCGGGCCGGTATCGCCGGGTCCGTGCCGCCGGGCCGGTCACGCGGTCCGCGAACGCGAAGAGCGGTGGTCCGCGCTGTGCGGACCACCGCTCCGGGGGCGGTGACGTCGGGTTCGACCGACTTACTCGCCGGCGACCACGGTGTCGTTGTCGTCGTCGTCGGTGTTGACGCACAGGTTCGGGTGGTCGTTGTGCGACAGCACCGGCACGGCGATGACGTTGACCTCGGTGTTGCAGACGTTGAGCTGGCTCAGCAGGTCCGAGTCGTTGCCGAAGTTGATGGCGCCGAACTGGTCGGAAACGTCGCCGTTCTCGCCCTCCAGGTACGCGAGGTCCGCCTCGCCGATCGCGAAGTTGCCGCCGTCGACCGGGTGGAAGCCGTGCTCGTCCGGCTCGCCGCTCAGGGCGAACGCGGGGGAGCCGAGCATCATGAGCCCGGCCACGACTGCGGCAACGGTGCTTGCCTTCTTCAGCACTTGCACTCTCCTCTTCATGGGTTTCCCCGTTTTGTCAGCGCTGTGAGAAGCCCGCAAGCGGGTTCGTCGCGGGCAAACTACCGAACCCGGACCCCCGCTCGAAGGCTGATAACCCTATTGTGTGACGCCGGGCGGTCTGTCATCCCACGAAAAGGTGTTCTTCTTCGGGTGATTCGCGGTGCCCGTGGCCCTGTGGTAAATCGCGCGGTCCTCTCGTATCGTCTCCGACCTGTGGACGGCGACGGGATCGTGCGGGAGTACCAGGTGCTCGGGCTGGGGCTCGGGAAACTGGTGCCTGGACTGGTCGACTCGTTCACCGGGGACCGGGCGCTGCTCCGGGCCGTGGACGACGCGCCCCGCCCGCACCCCGCCACGCTCGCCGAGCGCGCCGCCCTGCTGCGCCGCGAGCTGCCGGGCACCGACCTGGAACCGGAGCGCAAGCGGTTCCTGGAGGCGCACCTGGTGGCCGCCGAGACCACCGCGCGCCGGCTCGCGGGCGTGCGCGTGCCGTTCGTGGAGGAGGTCCGGTCGTACTTCCAGGTCGACGTGCGCCCCGGCCACCCCGACACCTACCGCCGCGCCCACGTCGAGCTGGACGCCCTGCTGCCCGGCGGCGGGTCGCTGGCCGAGCGGCTCGCCGACCACCGCGCCCTGGACGAGGTGCCGCCGCGCAAGCTCGGGCCCGTCGTGCACGCCCTGTCCAGCGCGCTGCGCGACCGCGTCCGGCAGCGCTACGAGCTGCCCGCGCACGAGGTCGTCGAGTACGAGGTGGTCACCGACAAGCCGTGGAGCGGGTTCAACTACTACCTGGGCGGCTTCCGCTCGCGGGTCGCGATCAACGCCGACCTGGGCCACCGCACGTCCAACCTGCCGCACCTGGTCGCGCACGAGTCCTACCCCGGCCACCACACCGAGCACTGCCGCAAGGAGGTCGGCCTGGTCGGCAAGCGCGGCCACGCCGAGCAGTCGATCTTCCTGATCAACTCGCCGCAGTGCCTGATGGCCGAGGGCATGGCCGAGCTGGGCCTGCACGCCGTGGTCGGCGCGGGCTGGGGCCGCTGGACCGAGGACGTCGTCGGCGACCTGGGCCTGCGGATGGACGGCGAGCTGGCCGAGCGCGTCGAGGGGGCGCTGTCCGGGCTGCTCACCGTGCGCCAGGACGCCGCGCTGATGCTGCACGACCGGCGCGCCCACCCCGACGAGGTGGTCGAGTTCCTGCGCCGCTGGCTGCTCGTGCCCGAGCGGCGGGCCCGGCACATGCTGCGCTTCCTCGCCGACCCGCTGTGGCGGGCCTACACCACCACCTACGTCGAGGGCGTGCGGCTGCTGCGGGCGTGGCTCGACCTCCGCGCCCCGGCGGACACCCTCGGTGACCGCTATTTGAGACTCCTCGACGAGCCGCTGGTGCCGCGGACCCTCCGGCAGGAGATCGACGAGGGCGTGCCCTGGCTGCCCCGCGACCCTGGGTGACCGGATCACCGGGACGGCCGTCAGGCCGCTGAGCTGCGCGGACGAGGGCGCGTTGCGCCGGTGTGACGGCCGGTGGCGCCGCGCAAGCACCCGTTGTGGCCATCTTTCCCGCGTTTTGCGACCAGGTGACGAATTGACGAATCACCTGTGTGGCTGCCTGCATAAGAGGGACTGCGGAGGTAACTTCCGGTTGGCGGGACGCGTCCACTGCGGACCGCGCAGGGAGGCCCTGATCGTGGCGGTGAGCACGAGGGGGCCGGCACCCGGCCCTCGTGGTCGGTGCGCCAGAGCGTGACGGCGTACCGGTCGATCGGGGTGGTGCCTGGCCCAGCGAGGAGCGGACGCGGGTGCCGCGTTCGTGAGGGAGTTGCCGTGAACGCACGACGACCCGCGAGCCGTTCCTCAGGCTCATCGCGCAGCACTTCTCGGCGCCGTGGCGCGCCCACGACCAACACGTACGTGGTGGACACGTCCGTGCTGCTCTCCGACCCGATGGCCACCACGCGGTTCGCGGAGCACGAGGTCGTGCTGCCGCTCGTGGTGATCAGCGAGCTGGAGGGCAAGCGGCACCACCCCGAGCTGGGCTGGTTCGCGCGGGAGGCGCTGAGGCTGCTCGACGACCTGCGGCTGAAGCACGGCCGCCTGGACAACCCGGTGCCGATCGGCGAGCACGGGGGCGTCCTGCGCGTCGAGCTCAACCACTCCGACCCGGAGGTGCTGCCCGCGGGTTTCCGCACGGACTCCAACGACGCCCGCATCCTGGCCTGCGCGCTCAACCTCGCGGCCGAGGGCAACGCCGTCACGCTGGTCACGAAGGACATGCCCCTGCGCGTCAAGGCCGGTGCCGTCGGCCTCGCCGCGGAGGAGTACCGGGCGCACGACGTCACCCTGTCGGGCTTCTCGGGGATGTCCGACGTGGACGTCGACCAGTCCGTCGTGGACGCCCTGTACCGGGACGGCGTGATCGACCCGGCGACGTTCGACCCCGGCGCGCCCGACCTCGCCCGCGTGGCCGAGCTGCCGTGCCACAGCGGCCTGCGGCTGCTCGCGGGCACGTCGAGCGCCCTGGGCCGGGTCACCGCGGACAAGCAGGTCAGGCTGGTGCGCGGCGACCGCGAGGCGTTCGGCGTGCACGGCCGGTCCGCGGAGCAGCGCGTGGCGCTGGACCTGCTGCTCGACACCGAGGTCGGCATCGTCTCGCTGGGCGGGCGGGCCGGCACCGGCAAGTCGGCGCTCGCGCTGTGCGCGGGCCTGGAGGCGGTCATGGAGCGCCGCCAGCACCGCAAGGTCGTCGTGTTCCGCCCGCTGTACGCGGTGGGCGGGCAGGAGCTGGGCTACCTGCCGGGCTCCGAGAGCGAGAAGATGCAGCCGTGGGCGCAGGCGGTGTTCGACACCCTCGGCGCGCTGGTCAGCCAGGACGTGGTCGAGGAGGTCATGGACCGCGGCATGCTGGAGGTGCTGCCGCTGACCCACATCCGGGGCCGGTCGCTGCACGACTCGTTCGTCATCGTCGACGAGGCGCAGTCGCTGGAGCGCAACGTCCTGCTCACCGTGCTGTCGCGGCTGGGCACCAACTCGCGGGTCGTGCTCACGCACGACGTGGCGCAGCGCGACAACCTGCGCGTCGGGCGGCACGACGGCGTGGCGGCGGTCATCGAGAAGCTGAAGGGCCACCCGCTGTTCGCGCACGTCACCCTGACCCGGTCGGAGCGCTCGCCGATCGCGGCGCTGGTGACCGAGATGCTGGAGGACTACGCGTCCTGACGGCCGGGGCCCGCTCCCGCCGGGGGCGGGCCCCGCCGCGGCACGCCCGCCGGAGCGGCGTGCCGGTGGCCGTGCCGACGGTCGGCCCGGTGGTCGGCCCGGTGGTCGGGCCGGTCCGGCGAGCCCGGTGCTCGGGCCCGCCGGTCGTCCGCCGGTCGTCCGGCGGGTTCCTACCAGCCGGCGGGCAGCGGCCGTCCCTCGGCGAAGCCCGCGGCGCTCTGGACACCCAGCACGGCCCGCTCGTGGAACTCCTCCACGGTCTGCGCGCCCGCGTACGTGCAGGCCGAGCGGACACCCGCGGTGATCGAGTCCAGCAGGTCCTCCACACCGGGGCGGAGCGGGTCGAGCCGCATCCGCGACGTGGAGATGCCCTCCTCGAACAGGCCCTTCTTCGCCCGGTCGAACGCGCCGTCCGTGCGGGTCCGTGCGCTGACGGCGCGCTTCGACGCCATGCCGAACGACTCCTTGTAGAGCCGGCCCTGCTCGTCGCGCTGGAGGTCGCCGGGCGACTCGTAGGTGCCCGCGAACCAGGACCCGACCATGACGCTCGCCGCGCCCGCCGCCAGCGCGAGGGCCACGTCCCGGGGGTGCCGCACGCCGCCGTCGGCCCACACGTGCCTGCCGAGCCGGCGCGCCTCGGCCGCGCACTCCGCGACCGCCGAGAACTGCGGCCGGCCCACGCCGGTCATCATCCGCGTCGTGCACATCGCGCCCGGCCCGACACCGACCTTCACGATGTCCGCGCCCGCCTCGACCAGGTCGCGCACGCCCTCCGCGGTCACCACGTTGCCCGCCACCACCGGCACCTCGGGCCCGGCCTCGCGGACCGCCTTCAGCGCGGCGACCATCTTCTCCTGGTGGCCGTGCGCGGTGTCGACGACCAGCACGTCCACGCCCGCCGCCAGCAGCCGCTCGGCCTTGGCCGTCACGTCGCCGTTCACGCCGACCGCCGCGGCCACCCGCAGCCTGCCGCCCGCGTCCAGCGCCGGCGCGTACACCTCGGCGCGCAGCGCGCCCAGGCCCGTCATGACGCCCGCCAGCCGGCCGTCGCCGTCCACGCCGAGCGCGACGCGCTGCGTGCCGCCGTCGAGCCGGGCGAAGACCTCGCGCGGCGGGGTGTCCAGCGGCAGGGTGACGACCCGCTCGTCGGCCACGTCCCGCAGCCGGGTGAACCGGTCGACGCCGGCGCAGCCCGCCTCGTCCACGACGCCCACCGGCCGCCCGTCGCCGTCCACGACGACCACCGCGCCGTGGGCGCGCTTGTGCAGCAGGTTGACCGCGTCGGCGACGGAGTCGTCGGGGCCGAGCGTGAGCGGCGTGTCCCACACCGCGTGCCGCTCCTTGACCCACCCGACGATCTCGGCGACCGCCTGCGGCTCCACGTCCTGCGGGAGCACGACCAGACCGCCGCGCCGGGCGACCGTCTCCGCCATCCGCCGTCCCGCCACCGCGGTCATGTTCGCGACCACGATCGGGATGGTCGCCCCCGTGCCGTCGGGGGTCGACAGGTCGACGCCGAACCTGGAGTCCACGGCCGATCGGCCGGGCACGAGGAAGACGTCGTCGTAGGTCAGGTCGTAGCTGGGCCGATGCCCTTCGATGAATCGCACGAGAGCTTGACGATACCCGTCGCGGGGCGAATCCGCCCTGGTGACGAGCACGAGCCGGGCACCGGCTTCGGGGCTCCGACCCGCGCCCCCCGGCGGGTCCGCACTACTGCGGCGGCCCGGCGGCCGGTGCCGCGCCGGGGAGCAGCGCGCGCACCGCGTCGATCGTGTCGGCCTCGCCCGCGTCCTTGTCCGGCCGGTAGCGCAGCACGCGGGCGAACCGCAGCGCCACGCCGCCCGGGTAGCGGGGGCTGACCTGCACGCCGTCCAGCTCGATCTCGACGACCAGGTCCGGCCGGACGGTGACGACCCACTCGTCCCGGTCGACCGCCCGGTCGAGCAGCTCCCGCGTCTGCCAGGCCAGCAGCTCGTCGGTGAGGCCCTTGAACGTCTTGCCGACCATGACCGGCGGGCCGCCGTCGGGGTCCCGCGCGCCCAGGTGCAGGTTGGACAGGAAGCCCTTGCGCCGGCCGCTGCCCCACTCGACGCCGACGACCACCAGGTCGAGCGTGTGCACCGGCTTGACCTTCTGCCACGCCCGGCCCCGGCGGCCGGCGGCGTAGGGCGAGTCGAGGGACTTGACCACGACGCCCTCGTGCCCGGCGGCCAGCGCCCGCTCCTGCACCTCGGCGGCGGCGGCCTCGTCCGGTTCGACCGCGCCGGGGACGACGTGGGCGCCCGCGACCCGCGCCAGCGCCTCCCGCCGGTCGCGCAGCGGGCGGTCGAGCAGGTCGACGCCGTCGAGGTGCAGGCAGTCGAAGAAGAACGGGCTGAGGAGCAGCTCGCGCACGTCCTGGGCCCCGAACCGGCTCATCGTCTCCTGGAACGGGCGGGGCTTGCCCTCGTCGGTCAGGGCCAGCGTCTCGCCGTCGAGCACGACCGACGAGCAGGGCAGGCCGCGGACCAGCTCGACCAGCTCCGGCACCGTGCGGGTGATCTCGCGCAGGGTGCGGGTGAAGACCCGCACGTCGTCGCCGTCGCGGTGCACCTGGATGCGCGCGCCGTCGAGCTTGTGCTCGACCGCGCACGCGCCCAGCTCGGCCAGCGCGGCGGGCAGCGACTCGGCGGGGGAGGCGAGCATCGGGCGGACCGGGCGGCCCACCTCCAGCCGGAACGCGGTCAGCGCCTCCTCGCCGGTCAGCGCCGCCACCGCCGTCTCCGGCAGCCGGCCGGACAGCATGAACGCGCGCCGCACCACCTCGCCCGGCACCCCGGCGGCCTTGGCGATGGCGTCCAGCATCACGCCCTCCAGCGCGCCCTGCCGCAGCTCGCCCGTCAGCAGCCGCTTGAGGAAGTCCTGCTCGGCGGCCGTGGCGCGGGCGAACAGCGAGCGCAGCGCCTCGACCCGCCGTGCCGCCGCCCCCTTGCCCGCGACGGCCGCGTAGGCGCCCAGCGCGTCGTCCACGTCGGGCACCGTGAGCACCGGCGCGTCGGCCGGCGGCACGTCGAGGTCGAGCACCGTGCGCCAGCCCGCGCCGATGCGGCCCTGGCTGGGCACCCCGACGAGGAACGACACGACGGCGGGCGTGGTCATCCGGCGCACCAGCCCGGCCAGGGCCTCGACCTTGGCCAACCGCGACCGCGTGGCCCCGACGGCGGCGGACGTCTCGACGACTTCGCTGAACAACACCCCCACATGGTGCCCCGCCCCACCCACCCCAACCACCGAGAGTCCAACCCCCAGACCCCGAGAGTCCAACGCTCAGGTCCCGAGAGTCCAACCTCCAGGCCCCCTGAGTTTCGCGTTTCGGCCTAACGCCGTGAGGCGCGAATGAAGAACTCAGAGGGCCTGAGCGTTGGACTCTCGGGACCCGGAGGTTGGACTCTCGGGGCCTGGAGGTTGGACTCTCGCGGGGTCAGGGGGTGGGGTTGGCCATGCGGAGGACGTCCAGGGCCTCGTCGAGTTGGGGCTCGGTCAGCTTGGTGGGGACGTGGCCGCGTTCCAGGACCACCTCGCGGATGGTCTTGCGCTCCTTCAGCGACTGCTTCGCGATCGACGCCGCCTCCTCGTAGCCCAGGTAGCGGTTGAGCGGCGTCACGATGGAGGGCGACGACTCGGCGTACTCGCGCATCCGGTCCACCTGCGGCTCGGTGCCCACCAGGACCTTGTCGGCCAGCAGGCGGGCCACGGCGGCCAGCAGGCGGGACGACTCCAGGACGTTGCGCGCGATCACCGGCAGCATCACGTTGAGCTGGAAGTTGCCCTGCGACCCGGCGAACGCCACCGCCGCGTCGTTGCCGATGACCTGGGCCACCGCCATCATCGTGGCCTCGGGGATCACCGGGTTGACCTTGCCGGGCATGATCGACGACCCGGGCTGGAGGTCGGGCAGCGCCAGCTCGCCGAGGCCGGTGCGGGGGCCGGAACCCAGCCAGCGCAGGTCGTTCGCGATCTTGAACAGGCCCACGGCGGTGGCGCGGAGCTGGCCGGAGATCTCCACGACGCCGTCCTGCGTCGCCTGCGCCTCGAAGTGGTCGCGCGCCTCGGTCAGCGGCAGCCCGGTCACGGCCGCCAGCTCCGCCGACACGGCCGCGCCGAAGCCCGCGGGCGCGTTCAGGCCGCTGCCCACGGCCGTGCCGCCGATCGGCAGCTCCGCCAGGCGGGGGAGCGACGAGTTCAGGCGCTCGACGCCGTTGCGGACCTGCGTCGCCCACGCGCCGACCTCCTGGCCGAGCGTCACGGGCACCGCGTCCATCAGGTGCGTGCGACCGGACTTGACCAGCGACGTCCAGTCCGCCGCCCGCGCCTCCAGCACGCCCGCCAGGTGTTCGAGCGCCGGGACCACGTCGGTCGCCACGGCCTCGGTCGCCGCCACGCGCAACGTCGTCGGGAACGTGTCGTTGGACGACTGCGAGGCGTTGACGTGGTCGTTCGGGTGCACGTCGCGCCCCAGCGCCCGGCTGGCCAGGGTGGCGATCACCTCGTTGGCGTTCATGTTCGACGACGTGCCGGACCCGGTCTGGAACACGTCCACCGGGAAGTGCTCGTCGTGCTCGCCCGCGGCCACCGAGTCGGCGGCCGTCGCGATGGCCGCGGCGACTTCGGGTTCCAGCACCCCCAACCGCTCGTTGACCCGCGCCGCGGCGGCCTTCAGCAGGCCCAGCGCGCGGATCTGCGCGCGCTCCAGGCCGCGCCCGGAGATCGGGAAGTTCTCCACCGCGCGCTGCGTCTGCGCACGCCACAGCGCGTCGACCGGCACCCGGACCTCGCCCATCGTGTCGTGCTCGACGCGGTACTCCTGTTCACCCATACCACCGAGTTTGGACCGCCTTACCTTCCTGGGCACGGTGGCGCGGAACACCTATGGTCGAGGTCATGGACCTTGAGGTCGACCTGCTCATCGTCGGTGCGGGCCCCACGGGGTTGTTCGCCGCCTACTACGCGGGGTTCCGGGACCTGTCGGTGGCGCTGGTGGACGCGCTGCCGGAGGCGGGCGGTCAGATCACCGCCATGTACCCGGAAAAGATGATCTTCGACGTGGCCGGCTTCCCGGCGGTGCGCGGGCGGGAGCTGGTGACCGCGCTGGTGCAGCAGGCCGACCAGTGGAAACCGACCTACCTGCTGGGCCGCCAGGCCCGCACGCTGTCCACTGTGGACGAACGCCTGCGCGTGGGCCTCGCGGACGGCGCGGTGGTCAGCGCGGGCGCCGTGCTCATCACGGCCGGCATGGGCGAGTTCAGGCCCCGCCCGCTGCCCGCCGGCGACGGCTGGCTCGGCCGGGGCGTGGTGCACTTCGTGCCCGCGCTCGCCGCGCACACCGGCCAGGACGTCGTGGTCGTCGGCGGCGGCGACTCGGCGTTCGACTGGGCCCTCGCGCTGGCCCCGCTCGCCTCCAGCGTCACGGTCGTGCACCGCCGGGCGACCTTCCGCGCCCACCCGCCGACCGTGCGGCAGGTCCGCGACCTCGGCGTGCCGATCATCACCGACGCCGAGGTGCTGGAGCTGCGCGGCGACCCGGACCTGGCCGAGGTCGAGCTGGGGCTCAAGGGCGGCGACCGCGAGGTGCTGCCCGCGCAGGCCGTCGTGGCCGCCCTGGGCTTCACCGCCGACCTCGGGCCGATCGAGTCGTGGGGCCTGCGGCTGGACCACCGGGCGGTGCTCGTGGACACCACCATGCGCACCGCGCGGGACCGGGTCTACGCGGCGGGCGACGTCGCCCAGTACCCCGGCAAGGTCAAGCTGATCGCCACCGGCTTCGGCGAGGCCGCCACCGCGGTCAACAACATCGCCGTCCTGCTGAACCCGGACGCGCACCTGTTCCCCGGGCACTCCAGCAACGCGTGACGGCCGGGGCCCCCGCCGCCCGGGTCCGGGAGGGGGCCCCGTCGGGCCGGGTCACGCCACCACCTGCACCTGCTCGCCCGGGAACAGGTTGTCGTAGAACACCAGGGAATCCTGTGCGCCCAGCCGGACGCAGCCGTGCGACTGGGTGTTCGTGTCGCCCTGGTGGAACGCGACGCCGGTCGTGGTGAAGTACACCGAGTTCGGCATCGGTCCGTTGTAGGGGACGCTCCAGTCGTCCTTCACCTTGCGCAGCACGGGGAAGGTGCCCACCGGGGTCTCGTATCCGGGCATCCCCTGGGAGACCCGGACGGGACCGTAGCTGGCGTTCCCGTCGTAGACCAACCACGCCTGGTTGGTGGAGAGCTGCACGCACGCGCCGTTCCGCACGGAGCACGGGGTGCCGGTCGCCGCGGAAGCGGGACTCGCGAGGCCGAAGGTCAGGGCCGCCGCGGCTATCGCCGTCGTGCCTATCGTCTTCTTCATCTCGAATCACTCCTCGTGGTTCGGCTACCCGGCCCCGCGCCGGCTCAACCGCCCCGGGCTCGACCGCTCAGGCGGTGACCTGCACCCGGTCGCCGACCGCGAGGGTCTCGAAGTACCTCGCCGCGGCCTCGCGCGACAGGTGGACGCAGCCGTGCGACGGGTCGGTCAGGCTGCCCTCGTGGAACGCGATTCCGTTGCCCACGAAGTAGGTCGAGAACGGCATGGCCGCGTTGTAGGGGCGGCTCCAGTCGTCGCGGACCTTCCACAGCACGGAGTGCGTGCCCACGGGCGTCTCGTACCCGGGTCGGCCGGAGGTGATCGGCACCGGGCCGTAGCTCACCTGACCGCCGCTGATCAGCCACGACTCGTTCGTGGACAGCCGCACGCACGCGCCGTCGGAGATGTCGCACGGCGTGCCGGGCACGGTCACCGGCGGGGCGGGCGCGGGCTGCGGCTCCGGCGACGCGGACGCCGGGGAGGACGGGGAAGCCGCGGAGGACGAAGAAGTCGGGGACGCCGACGCGGCCGGCGTGGAGGTGTCCGAAGTGGACGGGGACGTGGAGTCCCGGGCCGCGGACGAGGTGGGCGACGGCCCCGAGGCCGCCGGACCGGACGTGCCGCAGGCGGTCGTCACCGCGGCCAGGAAAGCGATTGCCGTTGCTGCCAGAGTCTTCGCGCGCATCGCGCACCCCCCATGTGTCACTGCTGGTTCTGCCCTGATGACGCCCCTCTCGGGTGGTTCGTTGCAGCCCGTTCGGTAACGAATCGGCGAGGGCCGCCCCACCGTGCGGCGGGACGGCCCTCGGACACCGGTGCTAGCGGGTCACACCGCGCCCGCGTACTGGCCGATCCACGAGCGGAACGCCGGCACGTCCACGTAGATCGACGGTGCGGTGGCGCACGTGGAGCTGTTGTTGCCGGCGCGGCTGGTGGCGCCGATCAGCTGCCAGGTGCCGCCCACGGACTTGATCTGCGGACCGCCCGAGTCGCCGTAGCAGGCGCCCGCGCGACCACCGGGGTTGTTCGTGCAGATCTCGTAGGCGCCGTAGATGCCCAGGCAGTTGCCGTCCGCCACGATGGACGTGTTCAGCTCCTGGAGCGTCACCGGCGCGCCGCAGCCGCCGGCGGGGGCGCAGGTCTGGCCCCAGCCGATGATGCGGGTGGCGGTGCCCGTGGCGCCCGAGGTGGACGCCACCGAGATCGGCGCCTGGCCCACCGAGGTGGCCAGGCGCACCAGCGCGATGTCGTAGCTCGGGTGGTTCACGATCTGGGCGCCCGAGGCGACGGTGCCGCCGCTGGTGCGGTTGGTCGTGCCGACGCGGGCCCGGATCGAGGACGCCGAACGGCCCTGGACGCAGTGCTTGGCCGTGACGACCCAGTTGGCCTTGATCAGCGAACCGCCGCAGAAGTGGCTGCCCGAGGTGCTCTGCAGGGAGACCATGAACGAGTAGGTCTGCGTGGCGTTGCCGCCGCCGACGATGAACGGGGTGACCTCGCCGTCCGGAGCCGGGGCCGCCGCCGCCCCGGCCGCACTGGCGAGAGCCGCGCCGATCGCCACCGCGAACGCGGTGAACAGGGTGCGAACCTTCATCACTTCCTCTCCGTCCCCGGCGCAGGGTGCTCGGGGACGAATCGGAAACTAGGGATGCACGGCGTGTGATCACCACAGCCGATCGGCCGGTACCGGTTGGTTGACCGTTGACATCCCGTTCATGAAAGGTCACTCAGGGCAGCGGCGGGAGCGCGTTCTCGCCCGTGCGGGGGAGGTCGAAGTCCACCGAGGCGTACTCGCGCAGCTTCTCCAACCGGTGGAAGCCGTCGATCATCCGGACCGTGCCCGACTTCGACCGCATCACGATCGACTGGGTCGTGCAGCCGCCCGCCCGGTAGTGCACGCCGCGCACCAGGTCGCCGTCGGTGACGCCGGTCGCGCAGAAGAACACGTTGTCGCCGCGCACCAGGTCGTCCGTGGTCAGCACCCGGTCCAGGTCGTGCCCCGCGTCCAGCGCGCGCTGCCGCTCCGCGTCGTCCTTCGGCCACAGCTTCGCCTGGATCGCGCCGCCCATGCACTTGAGCGCCGCCGCCGCGATGATGCCCTCCGGCGTGCCGCCGATGCCCACCAGCAGGTCGATACCGGTGTTCGGCCGGGCCGCCGAGATCGCGCCCGCCACGTCGCCGTCGGAGATGAAGTGGATGCGCGCGCCCGCCTCCCGCACCTCCCGCACGATCCGGTCGTGCCGCGGCCGGTCCAGGATGCACACCACCACGTCGGACACGTCGACGTGCTTGGCCTTCGCCACCCGCCGGACGTTCTCCGCGATCGGCGCGCTGATGTCGAGGACGTCCGCCGCCTCCGGCCCGGTCGCCAGCTTCTCCATGTAGAACACCGCGGACGGGTCGAACATCGCGCCGCGCTCGGCCACCGCCAGCACCGCCAGCGCGTTCGGCATGCCCTTGGCCATCAGCGTCGTGCCGTCGATCGGGTCCACGGCCACGTCGCAGTCGGGACCGTCGCCGTTGCCGACCTCCTCGCCGTTGAACAGCATGGGCGCCTCGTCCTTCTCGCCCTCGCCGATCACCACGACGCCCCGCATCGACACGGTGCCGATCAGCTTGCGCATCGCGTCCACCGCCGCGCCGTCGCCGGCGTTCTTGTCACCGCGGCCCACCCAGCGCCCGGCCGCCATGGCCGCCGCCTCGGTGACCCGGACGAGCTCCATCGCGAGGTTCCGGTCCGGTGCTTCGCGGCGGCGCTCGGTCGGGCTGCTGCTCATGGGGCACTCCCTCGTGCGGTCGATCGTGGGCTACCGGTCGGTAGACCAATCCTCGCACGTGGCGGGGGCCGCGTCAGGGCCGAGCGACGTCCTCCTCGGTCACACCCAGCGCTTGATCGATCCGCTCGCGGGCGCCCGCCAACCGCTGTTCGCAGGTCTTCGCCAGGGCCTCGCCGCGTTCCCACAGCGCCAGCGACTCCTCCAGCGACAGGCCGCCCGCCTCCAACCGGCGGACCACCTCCACCAGCTCGTCCCTGGCCTGCTCGTAGCCCTGCTCGCTCACGTGACTGACTTCCCCAATCGGTTCCGGACGTGCACCACGACGGTGGCCACGGCCTGGTCGTAGCCGACGAACGCCTCGGCGAACTCCGCGCCGTCGCCCTCGCGCACCGCGTCGTCGATGCGGTGCTCCGCGTCGGACACGCGCCGGCGGTGCACCGAGCCGTGCCCGAGCCACCAGCGCATCCCCGCGTAGCCGCAGGTCGCCTCGGACAGGTCGTGCAGCCGGGTGATCAGCGCCTGGCGACCCGACGTGCAGCCGGCCACCAGCGACAGCCAGCAGTCGGCGGCGGCCCGGTCGGCCGACTCCGCCCGGTCCCGGACCTCCCGGGCGCCCTCGTCGCCGGGCTCGCCCGCGGCGGCCATCGTCAAGGGCAGGAACGTGGGCTCACGTGCCGGGTTCGGCACCGCCGCCTCCTTCCTCCGCCTGACCGCCGGCCGCCGACCGGCCGTCCTCGCCGGTCGCCGACCGGTCACCGCCCCCGTCGGGGGTCACCACCGCGTGCACGGCCCCGTCCGCGACCCGCACCCGCAGGTGCGTCCCGACCGGCGCCTGGCCCGTCGAGCGGAGCACCCCGTCCACGCCCGCGGGCGTGACGAGCTGCACCACCGCGTAGCCCCGCGCCAGCGTGGCGGCAGGTCCGAGGGCCGTCAAGCGCGCCGCGGTCGCCACCAGGCCCGCGGCCTCCGAGTCGAGGCGGTTCCGGATGGCCCGGCGGGCCCGCTCGCGCAGCTGGTCCACCTCCTGGGCGCGCCGGTCCAGCGGCCCGTGCGGGTCCGACAGCGCGGGCCGGGTGCGCAGCGCGGCCAGCAGCTTGCGCTCCCGGTCCACCCACCCGTGCAGGGCGCGGCGGCTGCGGTCGCGCATCTGCCGGACGCGCTCCGCCTCCTCCGCGACGTCCGGCACGACCCGCTTGCCCGCGTCGGTCGGCGTCGAGCAGCGCACGTCCGCCACGTGGTCCACCAGCGGCGTGTCCGGCTCGTGCCCGATCGCCGACAGCACCGGCGTGCGGCACTGCGACACCGCCCGGCACAGCGCCTCGTCGGAGAACGGCAGCAGGTCCTCCACGCTGCCGCCGCCGCGCGCCAGCACCACCACGTCCACCTCGGGGTCGCGGTCCAGCGTCGCCAGCGCGGTCAGGATCTCCGGCACCGCCGACGCGCCCTGCACCGCCACGTTCACCACCCGGAACCGGGCGCCCGGCCAGCGCGCGTGCGCGTTCGTCAGCACGTCCCGCTCGGCCGCCGACGCCCTGCCGGTGATCAGCCCGATCCTGTTCGGCAGGAACGGCGGCCTGCGCTTGCGCCGCGGGTCGAACAGGCCCTCCGCGGCCAGCAGCTTGCGCAGCCGCTCGACGCGGGCCAGCAGCTCGCCGACGCCGACCTGCCTGATCTCGTCCACGCGCAGGCTCAGCGTGCCCCGGTTGGGGAAGAAGTTGGGCTTGCCGTGCACCACCACCCGGCTGCCCTCGGTCAGCCCCAGCTCCCTGACCAGCCCCACCTGCGCGGTGAGCTGCATCGACATGTCCACCGACGGGTCGCGCAGGGTCAGGAACGCGGTCGCCGTGCCCGGCCGCGCGCTCAGCTGCGTGACCTGGCCCTCCACCCACACGTCGCCGAGCCGGTTGATCCAGTCGAAGATCTTGCGCGCGACCGTCCGCACCGGCCACGGGTTCTCGGGACTGGACTTCTCCTCGCTCACCGGTCCTTCAGGTTCGCGAGGCGCCGGGTCAGCATCCCGGTGAACTCCGGCCGCGCCGCGTGCGTCCGCTCGTGCTCCAGCAGCTGCTCCAGGTCCTCGGCGGACAGCGGGCGCAGCTTCGCCCGCAGCTGCGGCAGCGTCAGCCCGTCGTAGTCCGGCAGCGCCGCGGGCGGCTCGGCGGCCAGCGCCCGCTCCTCCTGCGACCACGGGTCGCCGGCGTCGTAGCCGGCGTCGTCGTCCCCGGCGTCGACGTCGAAGGCGGTCGCGGCGGCCGGGCGGGGCACGTCCGGCTCGTCCTCGTCGAACGTCGCCCACTCCGGCTCGGTCTCCGCAGGTCGCAGCAGGGACAGGGCGTCGTCGCCCTTGATTGCGAGTTCCGTCACCGTCTGCTGGACCCGCATGGACAGCTGGAGCGCCTCGCTGACCACGGTGACCGGCAGCCCCACGAGTTGCTGCGGCAGCTTCCTGGCCTGCTCGACGGCGGTGACCGCCAGTCCCGCGGCGAGGCGGACGGGCAACGGCAGTGGCTTCATGCCGTACAGCCTGCCGCAGTCGGGCGGCGGATGCCCACATCCGGCACGCCGTACCCTGGAGGTCATGGACAAGCGAGTGCTCCTGGCCAAGCCGCGCGGCTACTGCGCCGGCGTGGACCGCGCCGTCGTGACCGTCGAGAAGGCGCTGGAGCAGTACGGCGCCCCGGTCTACGTGCGCAAGGAGATCGTCCACAACAAGCACGTCGTGGAGACGCTCTCCGCGCGCGGCGCGGTCTTCGTCGACGAGACCGACCAGGTGCCCGAGGGCGCCCTGGTGGTGTTCTCCGCGCACGGCGTGTCGCCGGCCGTGCACGAGGAGGCGGCCGAGCGCTCGCTGCGCACCATCGACGCCACGTGCCCGCTGGTCACGAAGGTCCACAACGAGGCCAAGCGGTTCGCGCGCGAGGACTACGACATCCTCCTCATCGGCCACGAGGGCCACGAGGAGGTCGAGGGCACCTACGGCGAGGCGCCGTCCCACATCCAGCTCGTCGACACGGCCGAGGACGTCGACAAGGTCGTGGTGCGCGACCCGTCCAAGGTGGTCTGGCTGTCCCAGACCACCCTGTCCGTCGACGAGACCATGGTGCGCGTGCGGCAGCTCCAGGACCGGTTCCCGGACCTCCAGGAGCCCCCGTCGGACGACATCTGCTACGCCACGTCCAACCGGCAGACCGCGGTCAAGACGATGGCGCCCGAGTGCGACCTGGTGCTGGTGGTCGGCTCGAAGAACTCGTCCAACTCGGTCCGCCTGGTCGAGGTCGCGCTCCAGGCGGGCGCGAAGGCGTCCTACCTGGTCGACTACGCCCGCGAGGTCGACCCGGCGTGGCTGGAGGGCGTGACCACGGTGGGCGTGACCTCGGGGGCGTCCGTGCCGGACATCCTGGTCATGGACGTGCTCAAGTTCCTCGCCGAGCACGGCTACGGCGAGGTCGAGGAGATCACGACGGCGAACGAGAAGATCGCCTTCGCCCTTCCCCGGGAGCTGCGCAAGGACATGGTGCGCTGACGTCGGGCCGCGTGTTCACGTCGGGCCGGGCGTTCACGTCGGCCGGGCGCCGACGGCGAAGGTGAAGTCGTCGCGGACCTTCGCGCCGAGGGCCACCGGCAGGGTGACGCGCCCGGAGTCGACCATGTCCCGCACGGCCGGACGGCTCAGGCCGAACCCGGCCGTGAGCAGCCTCTCCACTCGGATGGGCGCGGGCAGCTCGAACCGGACCACCACGACGAACGGGGTCGGGTCCGCCGGGTCGCGGAACGGCGCGTCGGTCTCCAGCCGCCACGTGCCGGTCCAGTCGAGCCGGTAGCCGGACCGGCCCGCCAGGGCCGCGTCCACGGCCAGCCGCCGCACCAGCGCCGGGTCGTTGCGCTCGAACCGCACCAGCCGGTCGTGGTCGAGCGCGTTCACGTGCACGCGCTCGTGGACGGGGACCTTCGACGTGCGACCGCACCGGTCGCAGCCGACCAGCAACCAGACGTCGAGCAGCTTGCCGCTCGCGTTGACCCGGAACTTGCCGGTGGGGTGGTGGCGCCCGGACCCGCACGACGGGCAGGCGCGGACCACGGCCGGGAGGGCCAGCTCCCGGACGACCCACAGCGTTTTCACCATCAGGTGGACTCCATGACGTGCGGAGGCGCGGGGCGGCGCTTCCGCGCGCCCCGGACCGCCTCTCGGGCTCGGTGGTGTGGGCCGGCCGCCCTCGGGCGCGCCGGCCTGCGCGACGGCGCGGGGCGCGTCGCGGTGGGGAACCCCGCGCCGGTCGGGGGCGCGGGGCTCGGGAAGGCGCGCCGGAGGGGAGGGGAGCGACTCCGCCCGTCCTCGTCCGCGCACGTGCCACCGGGGTCACAGGTCCATGCGCGTCATGGTGTTCACCGGCGGACCGCCGGGCAACGGGTTTTCCGGTGTCGTGGTCGCGGAATCCCCCGCCCAGGCTCCCAGACCGGTCCGACAGTCCCGGGCCCCGAAGCCGGTGAGCTGCGCCGACGGCGAAAGCGTTTGGCGGACGGCCCGGGATCGCGTTCCCTGGTGGGATGGGTCCTGCTGGGTCGAACACCGCTCCGGGCACCACGCTGATCGGCGTGGAGAACGTCGCCACGCCCCGGTGGGCGCGCCGCCGCTCCGGTGAGACGTCCGTGAGCCTCGGCAAGGCGCTGCGCAGCCTGCCCGCGGCGGTGGCGATGGTGTCGCGCGTCGCGTGGCGCACCTCCCCCCGGCTCACGGTGCTCGCGGCCGTCGTGCACGTCCTGTCCGGCTGCGTGACCGCGTTCGGGCTGCTCGCCACGGCCGACGTGTTCTCCGCCCTGCTGCGCGACGGACCCACCCCCGACCGGCTGGTGCAGGCGCTGCCCGCGCTCGCCGTCGTGGTCGGGTCGTTCGTGGTGCGCGCCCTGCTGGACACCGCCGTGTCCGCGGTCGAGAGCAGCCTGCGGCCGAGGGTGACGCGCTCCGCGAACGACGAGGTCACCGCGGTCCTCGTGCGGGCGGAGCTGCTGGCGTTCGAGGACGCCGACTTCCGCGAGCTGGCCCGCCAGGGCGGGCGCCGGGGCGTGCGGTCGCTGGAGAGCAGCCTCCGCTACCTGGCCGCGCTGCTGTCCGGCTGCATCTCGCTGGTCGCCGCCGTGGTGACGGTCGCGGTGCTCGACCCGTGGCTGGCGCCCGCGCTGCTGCTCGCCGCGGTCGCGAACGCCTGGGCCGCGGCGCGCGCGTCGAAGCTGCGCTACGAGCACTTCCTCGACTCGGTCACCCGCAACACCCGCAAGGGCGTCGTCGAGGAGGTCGCCACCGACCGGGACTTCGCGCTCGAACGGCACGCGCTGACCCTCCAGGACCAGCTGCTGGCCGAGCACCGGCGGATCTCCGACAGCCTCGTCGTGGACGAGATCCGGATGGCGCACCGCACGAACCTCGTCGGCCTCACCGGGCGGGCGCTGGCGGGCGTCGGCACGGGCGCCGCGTACGCCGTGCTGGGCCTGCTGCTGCACACCGGGCAGCTCGACCTGGCCCTCGCCGGCACGGCGGTGCTGGCGATGCGCACCGGCTTCTCGTCGCTGGCCAGCACGACGCGTGCGGTGAACAGCCTGTACGAGGACTCGTTCTACATCGACTTCTACAACAAGCTGCTGGTCGAGGGCGCGGAGCGGGCGCAGGGCAGCAGGCCGGTCCACGCGCCGCCCGACCCGGCCGAGATCACCCTCGACAAGGTCTCGTTCACCTACCCGGGGGCGGCGAAGCCCGCGCTGCGGGACGTGGACCTGACCGTGGCGCGCGGCGAGGTCGTCGCGCTGGTCGGCGAGAACGGGTCCGGCAAGACGACCCTCGGCAAGGTGCTGACCGGCCTGTACCCGGCGACGTCGGGCGCGGTGCGGTGGGACGGCGTCGACCTCGCGGTGGCCGACCCGACGTCCGTGCACTCGTCGATCGCGGTGATCGCGCAGGACCCGGCGCAGTGGCCGATGACCGCGCGGAACAACGTGACCGTCGGGCGGCTCGGGCGCGACGACGAGCGCGCCTACGAGGAGGCCGTGGTCAAGTCCGGGGCCGACGAGGTGCTCGCCACCCTGCCCGCCGGGCCGGACACCGTCCTGTCGCGGCAGTTCAACGAGGGCCAGGACCTGTCCGGCGGCCAGTGGCAGCGCATGGGCATCGCCCGGGGCATGTTCCGCGACGCCGCCGTGCTGGTGGCCGACGAACCCACGGCCGCCCTGGACGCCAAGGCCGAGTCCCGCGTCTTCGAGGGCCTGCGGGAGGCGACGGCGAGCCGCACGACGATCCTCGTCACCCACCGCCTGGCGAACATCCGCAACGCCGACCGCATCGTCGTCCTCGACCAGGGCCGCGTGGTCGAGCAGGGCACGCACGACGAGCTGATGGCCCTGCGCGGCCAGTACCACGAGCTGTTCGAGCTCCAGGCCGCCGCGTACCGGGGCGGCCTGCTGGCCCCGGCGGCCGACTGACCCCGCCGGTGGGCGCCCGACCCCGACCGGGCCGGGCCGGTCAGCCCGGTTCGGTCGCCAGCATCACCGGGTTGCCGTCCGGGTCCGCCACGAACGCCACCCGCTCGCCCCACGGCGTGTCGGCCGGCTCCTGGAGCACCCGGTACCCGAGGCGGGCCAGGTCCTCCACGGCCGCGTCCACGTCGTCGTGGTAGACGCACATCTCGAACGAGTGCCCGCTCGCGGGCCGCTGCGCGCCGCCGTGCGCGCCCCGGCCGTCCGGGGCGACCTCGCCGAGCCCGATCCGCGACCCGTCCGGCAGTTCCACGGTCACGAACGCGGGCGGGCCGTCCTCGGGGAACCGGTAGGTCATCGTGAAACCCAGGGCGTCGACGTAGAACGCGAGCGCCGCGGCCAGGTCGCCGCACACCAGCATCGGGAACGCGGACCGGTAACCCATTCCCCGAGCGTAGTCAGGACGCGGCGAAGTCCGAGCCGAACCCGGCCACGAAGGCGACGAACGCGAACGCAGCCGCACGACGACCCGCGGCGGCGTCGTGGGGTACCCCGGCCTCGACGCCCCCGTCAGGGAGGACACCCCCCGCGAACAGCGGGGCGGACAGGACCGGCCCCGGCGCCGTGAAGAAGTTCTCCCGGGTGTCCGGGGCGCCCCGACCCGCGCCGCTCGGCTCCTCCCACCGCGCGGGGCCGAGCCGGTCCCGCGGGAACTCCGCCACCGCGGCGCGCGTTCCCGGCGGTCGTGCCACCACGCGCCGGCCGGCCGACCCGGCGACCCGGTGCCCGGCGACCCGGTGCCCGGCGACAGCGCGACCACCGCGGCGAGGACGGGGGCCCGCACCACCGGCCGGCGGAGCCGCGTTCCCGCGTCAGGCCCGGCTCACGCGGTCAGTTCGAGCGTCGACCCCGCACGCGCCTTGCGCACGCGCAGCCGGGTCGGGATGCGTTGCCGCAGCTCCTCCACGTGCGACACCAGCCCGACCACGCGACCGCCCGCGCGCAGCTCGTCCAGCGTCGCCATGACCAGCTCCAGGGTCTCCGCGTCGAGCGTGCCGAAGCCCTCGTCGATGAACAGCGTGTCGAGCACCGCACCCGCCGCCACCACGTCCGACAGGCCCAGCGCCAGCGCCAGCGACGCCAGGAACGACTCGCCGCCGGACAGGGTCTTGGCCGGTCGGCGCTGCCCCGAGTAGTCGTCCAGCACGTCGAGGCCCAGCCCGCCGCGGGTGCCGCGCGGCCCCGCCTCCACCGAGTGCACGAACCGGTAGCGGCCCTGGCTCATGCGCTCCAGGCGGGTGCTCGCGGCCGCCGCGACCTCCTCCAGCCGCGCCGCCAGCACGTAGGTGCGCAACGTCATGCTCCGCGAGTTCTGGCCCCGGCCGTTGATCACGTCGGTCAGCGCGTCCAGCTCGTCGTACTCGGCCCGCACCGGCTCCAGCCGCGCCCACGCCGCGCGCAGCTGCCCGGCCAGCTCCTCGGCCCGCGCCGCGCGCCGCCGCGCCTCCTCCCACGCGCCCGACGCCCGCGTCGCCACGTCGGTGACCTCGCGGAACCGCCGCTCCGCGCCCGCCACGTCCACCTCGGCGGAGGCGTCGACGTCCGGCAGCTCGGCCAGCGTGCCCTCGGCCGCCGCACGGGTCCTCTCCGCGTCGCGGACCCTCGCCTCCAGCGCGGCCACCACGTCGTCCGGGCGGGCCGCCGCCAGCGCCTCGGCGACGTCGGCGAACCCGGCGGACGCCGCCAGCCGCGACACCTCGACCCGCTGCTCGGCCAGGCGCTCCGCGTGCTCGGCCACGGCCACGCGCCGCTCGTGCAGGTGGGTGAGGGCGTCGGCCAAGTCGCCGAGGTGCGCCTGGCGGGCCACCACGTCCGGGAAGTCGCCGCGCGCCTCCTCCAGCCGCTGCTCGCGCTCCTCGACCGCCGCGACCAGCTCCTCGCGCTGCGCCCGGTCCCGCTCGCGGTCGCGCTCCAGCCGGTTGCGCCGGTCCTGCGCGCCCTCGACCTGCCGCTCCAGCGCGGCCAGCTCCGCGCCCCGCTCCTCGACCGCCCCGGCCAGCGCCGACACGGCCCGGTGCTCGCGCTCCAGCTCGTCGGGGGAGCGGTCGCCGAGCTGCTCGCGCAGGTACGTCACCCGCGCGCCCAGCTCCTGCGCGTCCCGCTCGGCCCGCGCCCGCCGCTCGGCGGCCCGCTGCTCCACGCCGGCCGCCGCGTCCTCGTCCGCCGCCGTCACCGTGCCCGGCACGAGCCGCGCCGGCGCCGGGTGCTCGGCCGACCCGCACACCGGGCACGCCTCGCCGGACCGCAGCCCGTCCGCCAGCTCGACGGCCATGCCCTCCAGCCGCTCCTGCCGCACCCGCAGCAGCGCGTCCCGGGCCCGCTGGTGCTCGTCCACGGCGGCCCGCCGCGCCTCGTCCGCCCGGCGGAACGACGCCTCGACGCCCGGCAGCTCCCCGGCCGCCGCGGCGAGGCCCGCGACCTGGGTGAGCCGCGCCGCCGCCTCCTTCGCCGCGTCGAGCGCCGACCGCTTCGCGGCCAGCCGGGCCGGCACCTCGTCGAGCTGCGCCAGCAGGTCCGCCAGCTCGCGGGAGGTGGCCGCGATCGACTGGTCGAGGTGCGCGACGCGCCGCCGGTCGTCCTCCTGCCGGCGCGCCTCGGCGGCCAGGCCGGTCAGCGCCCCGGACTCCTCGCGGTGCCGCTCGGCGTCGCCGCGCAGGTCGTCACCGGCGTAGCCGAGCGCGGCCACCGCGTCCGCCGCCGCCCGCTCCTGCGCCTCGGCGGCGTCCAGCGCGCGCCCCAACCGCTCCGCGGCGGCCTGCGCGGGCACCACGACGGCCGCCTGCCGCGCCGCGTCGCGCTCCGCCGCCCACGCCCGCAGGCTCGGCTCCACCTCGGCGTACCGGTCGAGGGACCGCCGCGCCTCGCGCACCCGCCGGACCCGCTCGTCCAGGGCCCGCGCGTCCTGCCACACCCGTTCGGCCGCGTCCCGGTCCGCCAGCGCCGCGGCGGCCCGCTGCCCGGCCTCCCGGGCGTCCTCGCCCAGCCGCTTGAGCAGCGAGCTGAGCCACTCCGGGTCGCCCTCCTCGGGCGGCTCCTCGGCGGCGGCCTCCGCGACGCGCTGCACGAGGCCCCGGTTGAGCCCGCCCAGCCGCTCGACCTCCTGGCCCGCCTCCCGCCGCCGCTCCCGGAACCACCGCTCCACGTCCAGGAACCGCTCCGTGCCGAACAGCTTCTCCAGCAGCTTCTCCCGCTCGGCGGTCTCGGCCCGCAGGAACCGCGCGAACTCGCCCTGCGGCAGCAGCACCACCTGGAAGAACTGCTCGGCGGTCATCCCGAGCAGGCCGTCGACCTCGCGGGCCACGTCGTCGATGCGGGTGTGGCCCTCGCCCTCCCACCCGCTGACCCACGTCAGCGACACCTGCGCCTGCTGGCGCGTCACGCCGCCGCCGCGCTTCTTGGGCCGGTCGTACTCGGGGGCGCGCCGCAGCCGCAGCCGCCGGCCGCGCACGGTCAGCTCCAGCTCCACGAACGTCGCCGTGTCGGCGTGCGCGTAGTCGCAGCGCAGCCGCTTCACCTCGCCGCGGGCCCCCGGCACCTTCCCGAACAGCGCGAACGCCACCGCGTCGAGCAGCGTCGTCTTGCCCGCGCCGGTGTCGCCGTGCAGCAGGAACAGCCCGTCGCCGCCGAGCCGGTCGAAGTCGACCTCCTCCTGCCCGGCGTACGGCCCGAACCCGCTGACCAGCAGCCGGTGCAGCTTCACCTACGCCTCCTCACGGGCCGCCGCGGCGAACGCCTCGCGCAGCAGCAGCAGTTCCCGGTCGCCGGGCCGGTCGCCGCGCACGTCCTCCAGGAAGCAGCACGCGACCTCCTCGTCGGTGCGGCCCCGCACGCGCTCGGCGAACCGCAGCTCGCCGGTCCGCCCGCCCTCCGGCCGCCACTCCACGTGCACCGCGTGCGGGAACCGCGCCTGCAACCGCCGCAGCGCGTCCAGCGGGCGCACCCGGTCGGTCAGGGTCACCGACAGGAAGTGGTCGGCGACCGCCTCGTGCGCGGCGTCCACCAGCAGGTCCTCCAGCTCGCCGCCGAGCAGCGACAGCTCCCGGGGCACCGGCAGCACCAGCTCCTGCACGCCCGCCAGGCCCTCGGGCCCCAGCTCGGCCAGCCACACCTGCTTGGTGTGCCGGGCCTCGGAGAACGAGTACGCCACCGGGCTGCCCGAGTAGCGCAGGTGGTCGGCCAGGGTCTGCCGCCCGTGCAGGTGGCCCAGCGCCGCGTAGTCGACCCCGGCGAACACCGAGCCCGGCACGTCCTGCACGCCGCCGACCGCGATGGTCCGCTCCGACTCGCACGGCTCGCCGCCCGTGACGAAGGCGTGCGCCAGCACCACCGACCGCGTGCCCGGCCGGTCCGCGAGGTCCTCGCGGACCCGCCGCATGGCCTCGGTCAGCACGCCGCCGTGGCCCTTCGCGTCCGGCACGCCCAGCGCGTGCCGCGCCGTCTCCGGCTCCAGGAACGGGATGCCGTACACCGCGACCGGGCCGTGCTCGTCGGCGAGCAGCACCGGCTCGGCCAGGTCCACGATCCGCGTCCGCAGGTGCAGGCCGCCCGCCTCGGCGAACGCGCCGAGGAAGCCCAGCCGGGCCGCCGAGTCGTGGTTGCCGGGCGTGACGACGATCCGCGCCCCCGCGTTCCTGATCCGCTTGAGGACGCGCGAGCACACCGCGACCGCCTCGGCGTTCGGCACCGCCCGGTCGAACAGGTCACCGGAGACCACGACCAGGTCGACCCGCTCGTCCGACACCGCGTCCGCCAGCCCCCCGAGCACCGATTCCTGCTCTTTCAGCAGGTCACGGCCGTGGAAGGTGCGCCCCACGTGCCAGTCGGACGTGTGCAGGATCTTCACGCCGGCCACGGTAGGCGCGCGCGGGCGACACGCCCGGAACCCGACTCGGCGTGTCGCTCGAACGTGTGATCGGACACGGGTGCGCGATGATCGTGGGGTGACAGCGGTCCTCAGCACGGCGGCGGTGGTCGTGGCGCTCCTGCTCGCCGGCGCCCTCCTGTTCCTCTACCGGCTCTACCAGGACAGCGTGCGGCGCACCGACGCCGCGCTCGCCGCGGTGGCCGCCGAACGCGAGCGCGGCGACGCCCAGTGGGCGGCCCTCCAGCGCTACGAGGTGGCGTTCTCGTCCGTCAGCGGGCGCGGCGAGCTGGGCGAGCAGGTCCTCGTGGAGACGGCGCGGGCGCTCGGCCTGCGCGAGGGCGTCCACTTCAGCGTGCAGGTCGACGTGGCCGGCGGCGGCTCGGTGCGGCCCGACCTCGTGCTCGACGTCGGCGGCGGCCGGCGGGTGCCGGTGGACGCGAAGATGAGCATGGCCACCTGGGCCGAGGCGGTGGAGACCGACGACCCGCGCGAACGCGCCGACGCGCTGCGCGTGCACGTGCGCAACATCCGGTCGCGGGCCGCCGAGCTGGCCGGCAAGGGCTACCAGCGGTGGGCCGACGCGATCTACGGGACGATCATGTTCGTGCCCAACGACGGCGCGGTCGTCGCCGCCCTGGACACCGACCCGGAGCTGCTGCGCTGGCTGCTGGACCGGCGCGTGTTCCTGTGCGGGCCGACCGGGTTCGCGGTCATCGCGTCGGCGGCGATGTTCGCGGTGACCGACCGCGCGCTGGCCGACGACGTGGAGCGGGTGCGGGAGGCGGCCGGGCGCGCGCACCGGGCGGCCGACGGCGCGATCGACGCCGTCAACCTGTCGAGCACGCACCTCCAGCGGTTCCTGTCGGCGCGGCGGCGCGAGCTGGAGGCCCTGGAGGGCTTCCGGGCGGCGGTGGAGCCGCTGAGCAACGCGTCGTCGGACGTCACCCCGCTGCCGCTCGTGCGCAGGAACGACGAGTCCCTCGGTGCACCCTTGGACGCCCGCGAGGCGTAATAGAGTGTGTCGGGGGTTCCGCCGGACGAGGAGTGTTGGTGACCGCTGCAACGCGCGACGACTCGCGCAGCGATCCGGAGGACGACGACTTCGAGGACGTCGTCCGCTGGAACGACCGCGCCATGTTCGGCAGCTTCCGGGGCCTGCCCTGGTGGGCGGCGGTGGCGATCGCGTTCGTGGTCGCGATCATCGGGGCGTACGTGGACCTGAGCTCGTCGGCGGGGACCGTCGGCTGGGCGTTCGCGGGCGCGTTCTTCGCGGGCTGCGTCGGCGCGGTGGTGTTCGTGGAGCGCCGGTCGATGTTCGGCCCGGTCGTGCAGCCGCCGCTGGTCCTGGCGATCGTGGTGCCGCTCCTGGTCGTGTTCACCTCGGGCCTGCCGTCCGGCGGCCTGGCCTCGGTGGGCCTCGGCCTGGGCAAACCGCTGATCGACGGGTTCCCGGCGATGGCGGTGACCACGGCGGTGACCGTGCTGCTCGGCATCTACCGGGTGTCCACCCAGAAGGACCCGAACCGGCTCACGAAGGACGAGAAGCGCGAGGCCAGGCGCTCGCCGTCCGTCGCCGCCGACAAGCCGGCCCGGGAGAAGCCCGCCCGCGAGAAGCCGGTGCGCGAGAAGCCCGTGCGCGAGAAGCCGGTCCGGGAGAAGGCCGCCCGCGAGAAGCCGGCCCCCGAGGACCGCCCCAAGCGCCCCCGCCCCTCCGACGACTCCCCGGCGCCCCGCCGCCGACCGGCCGCCGGGTCGTCCGCCGCTTCCGCCTCCGCCTCCGACGAGGACCGGCCGAAGCGCCCCCGTCCCCGCGACGGCGCCGCCCCCGCCGACCGCCCGCGCCGCCCGGCGTCCCGCGAGGGCCGCCCGCCGCAGCGCAAGCCCCGCCCGCGCGACGAGGACTGAGCGGCCGGTCCTCAGGCCGCGCGCGCCTCGTGCGCGAGCAGCCACGCCTTGACCACCGGCCCCCAGCGGAAGCCGCCCGGGCCGTTCGCCGCCACCACCCGGTGGCAGGGGACGAACAGGGTCGCCGGGTTCTTCGCGCACGCCCCCGCCGCCGCCCGCACCGCCGACGGGCGCCCCGCGAGCAGGGCGAAGTCGGTGTAGGTGATCGGCTTGCCCGCCGGGACGCCGCGCAGCGCCCGCCACGCCGCCGCCGTGAACGCGCCGCCCTCCTGGCGGACCGGGACGTCGTCGATGGCCGCCGGGTCGCCGTCGTGGTAGGCGCGCACGGCCCTGGTGACCCCGCCCAGGTCGGTGCGCGCGACGAGCGCCGCGGGCCGCAGGCGCGGGGCGACCCTGGCCAGCAGGTCGGCCACGTCGGTGGTCCAGCCGCTCGCCAGGACCTCGCCGTCCGGGGTGACGACGGTGGTGAACGGGCCGATCGGCGTGTCGGTCGTGCCGGTGTGCGCGGTGGTGGTCACGCGGTCCTCCTCAGGTGCATCGCCGCGTACGAGCGCCACGGGCGCAACGCGGGGTCTTCGCCGGTCAAGGGGATGTCGGGGGCGCCGAGGACGCGCATCACGACGTACGAGGCGATCTCCGGCCCGACGCCGGGGAACGCGGACAGCTCGGCGTGCAGCTCGTCGGCGTCCCGGCCCACGTCGACGCGCAGCGCGCCGTCGGCGAGGGCCCGCGCCACGGGGGAGTCGACGTCCTCCGGCCTCGGGTACAGGTGGGTCACCGGGCCCTCGGGGTGCTCCAGCGGTTCGCCCGGCGCGGTGTGGCCGAGCGCCCTGAGCAGGGTCTCCGCGCCGTCGACGCTGCCCGGCACGCGGATGCCCGGCCTCGACAGCACGCGCGGGCGCAGCGCCGGGTCGCCCGCCAGGACGCCGTCCACGGCCACCGGGTCGGCGTCCAGGTCCAGCAGCCGCCGTACCCGGCTGACCGCGCTGCCCAGGTCGCGCAGGTCGGTCAGCCCCAGCGTGCACGCCACGTGCCCGTCCGCCGGTTCCAGCAGCACGGTCGCGACCCCGTGCGGGAGCCTCAGCGAACGTGCGTAGGCGTCTTCCGTGACGTGCTCCACGCCCGCTACGGCGGATGCCGCGAAGTACGCGAGCAGCCCGGCGGCGTCGAACGGCGACCGGTAGGGCAGGCGCAGCGTGATGCGGCCCGCGTTGCCGGTCGGCCCGCGCCGGGCGCGCATCGCGGACGGGGTGGCGGCGAACACGGCGCGGATCGTGTCGTTGAACTGGCGCACGGACGCGAACCCCGACGCGAACGCGACGTCGGCGAACGACAGGTCCGTCGTCTCGATCAGCAGCCGCGCCGAGTGCGCGCGGTGCGCGCGGGCCAGGGCCAGCGGACCGGCCCCCAGCTCGGCGGTGAGCACCCGGGTCAGGTGCCGCTCCGAGTACCCCAGCCGGGCGGCCAGGCCGGGCACGCCCTCGCGCTCCACCAGCCCGTCGGAGATCAACCGCACCGCGCGGGCCGCGAGGTCGGCGCGCAGGTCCCACTCCGGCGAGCCGGGCACGGCGTCGGGCAGGCACCGGCGGCACGCCCGGTAGCCGGCGGACTGGGCGGCGGCGGCGGTCGGGTAGAACTCGGCGTTGCGGCGCTTGGGCGTCACCGCGGGGCAGGAGGGCCGGCAGTAGATGCGGGTCGTGCGCACCGCGAGGATGAAGCAGCCGTCGAACCGGGCGTCGCGGGCGGTGACCGCCCGGTAGGCGCGTTCGTCGTCGAGGAGCATGTGGCCCACCCTGCCAGCGCTTTCCCGTTCGGTCTCGCGGGAATCGGACACGGCCCTGGTGCGCGTAGACTCACCCCCCGTGAGTTTGACCCTCGGTATCGTCGGCCTGCCCAACGTCGGCAAGTCCACCCTGTTCAACGCCCTCACGCGCAACGACGTGCTGGCGGCGAACTACCCGTTCGCGACCATCGAGCCGAACGTCGGCGTGGTGCCGCTGCCGGACGCCCGCCTCGGCAGGCTCGCCGAGATCTTCGGGTCCGAGCGCGAGGTGCCCGCCGTGGTGTCGTTCGTCGACATCGCCGGCATCGTGAAGGGCGCGTCGGAGGGCGCCGGGCTCGGCAACAAGTTCCTCGCGAACATCCGCGAGGCCAACGCGATCTGCCAGGTCATCCGCGTGTTCGACGACTCGGACGTGATCCACGTCGACGGCCGCGTCGACCCGGGCGCCGACATCGAGACGATCAACACCGAGCTGATCCTCGCCGACCTCCAGACCCTGGAGAAGGCCGTCCCGCGCCTGGAGAAGGAAGCGCGGATGCAGAAGGACCGGCGGGCGGTGCTGGAGGCCGCCGTGAAGGCGCGCGAGATCCTCGACTCCGGCCGCACCCTGTTCTCCGCGCAGTCCGAAGTGGACGGTGTGCTGCTGCGCGAGCTGAGCCTGCTCACCACCAAGCCGTTCCTGTACGTGTTCAACGCCGACGAGGCGATCCTGACCGACGAGGCGAAGCTCAAGGAGCTGCGCGAGCTGGTCGCGCCGGCCGACGCCGTGTTCCTGGACGCCAAGGTCGAGGCGGAGCTGCTGGAGCTGGACGAGGAGTCCGCGCGCGAACTGCTGGAGTCGATCGGCCAGCACGAGCCGGGCCTGTACTCGCTGGCGAGGGCCGGTTTCCACACCCTGGGCCTCCAGACCTACCTGACGGCGGGTCCCAAGGAGTCGAGGGCCTGGACCATCCCGAAGGGCGCGACCGCCCCGCAGGCGGCGGGCGTGATCCACACCGACTTCGAGCGGGGTTTCATCAAGGCCGAGGTGGTGTCGTTCGACGACCTCGTGGAAGCCGGCTCCATGGCCGCGGCGAAGGCGGCGGGCAAGGTGCGCATGGAGGGCAAGGACTACGTGATGGCGGACGGCGACGTCGTGGAGTTCCGCTTCAACGTGTGACGGCGGAGCGTGCCGCCGTCGGACCTCGCCGCCCTGGACCGTCAGGTCAGGGCGGCGAGGTCGATCTTGATGTCGAACGGCGCCGAGCACTGCAACGTGTCGTGGAAGATGCCGACCAGTGCATAGCGGCTTGTCGTCGTGTCCAGTTCGTAGACGTGGACGACGGGCTTTCCCGCTTCTTCCTCGATGCGCCAGTGGTGGGCGATGCCCGCCTCGGCGTACTTGCGCAACTTGACCGTGCGGTCGCGGTACTCGGACTCGGGTGAGACGACCTCGACCGCCAGCACGACCTCGGCCGGGGTGAACCAGGTCCGCTCCTCCGGGTAGGGGACCGTCGTCACGACGACGTCCGCCTCGGGACGGTTGTGCTTGTCCAGGCGGATGGTCATCTCGTGGTCGACGACCAGGTTCGCCGGTACCCGGGCTTCGAGCGCGTTGGTGAGCTTGCGGATGATGCGGCCGTGGGTCCGGCGCTGTGCGTTCATCATGAGAACGAGCGCTCCGTCGATCAGTTCGGTGTGCCGGGGCGCCTCGGGCAGTCGATCCAGGTCCTCCGCGAACCAACCCTCTTCACGCGGTGGACGCATCCAGTCGGGCAGGCCGGTCATGGCCCCACCGTAACTCGGGCCGGCGGCGTGGGCTGTGCTCACGGGTGTGCCTCCTGGATCTCGGGGCGCCGTGGTGATCAGTGAAGCAGCACGCATCGACGCAGGTCCATTGCCTGATCAGGTGGCCTGGGCCGCGGTTCGTACCGGTGGTACGAGGGTGGGGGCGGGCTGGGGCCTCGTCCTGCCGGACCGGGTGATGGCGGACGGCGACGTCGCGGAGTTCCGCCTCACCGTGTGACGGTCCGGCGACATCGCCCTCCAGTGGTACGATATCCGGTACCACCGGAGGGGGTGCGGCATGTCCATCACCGCCAGCGAGGCGCGCAAGGAACTGTTCCCGCTGATCAAGCAGGTCAACGACGACCACGACGTCGTCGAGATCGTCTCCAAGCACGGGAACGCCGTCCTGATGTCCGCCGACGACTACGCCGCCCTGCGCGAGGGCTCCTACCTGCTGCGTTCGCCGGCGAACGCCCGACGCCTGCTCAAGGCGTACGAGAACGCCCTCGGCGGTGTCGGCCTGTCGACCCGTGGGCTGATCGACCCGGACGCGGCGGACGCGGGAGAGGGAGCCGGGTGAGGCTCGTTTTCGAGGAGCACGGCCGGGAGGACTACACGTCCTGGCTGAAGAACGACCGCAAGGTGCTCGCCCGGATCAACAAGCTCATCGAGGACGTCCTGCGCGACCCCTTCACCGGTATCGGGAAGCCCGAGCCGTTGAAGTACCACCTGGCCGGGGCCTGGTCCAGGCGGATCGACGACGAGCACCGCCTCGTCTACCTGGTCGCGGAGCAGGAGGTCGTCATCCTCGCCGCTCGCTACCACTACTGACCGACCCGACCGACCCGACCGGACGGCCGGACGGCCGGTGGACGACCTCGGGCCGGCCCACCCGACGGTGGACCGGCCCGAGGTACTGTCTGGTGTCGTCAGCGCACCTGGTTGCGGCTGTGGCGCGCGAGGGCGAAGACGCCCCCGGCCGTGGCCAGCATGCCCAGGGCGGAGACGGTGAACACGACGATGTCGGCGGTCATTGCTAATCCCCTTGCGGTATTGATCTCCCACTCGTCTTGACGTCCGGGTACCCCGGTTCGTGGCCCGTCAGTCGTGCAATTCACACGATCGTGGAGGTAGAGGGTGGGACTGCGTGCACTGGAGGGCCGTGTGCTCGCCTTCGCGTCGTGGGTGTTCGGGCTGTCCGTCCTCGGCCACCTGGCCATGGTCGCCCTCCAGGCGAAGATGACCATGGTCGACCTCATGGTCTACCGCAACGCCTCGCCCGAGCTGTTCACCGGCCGGCTCTACGAGTGGCGGCTGGAGGAGTTCTCCGACCAGTTCGCCCTGCCGTTCACCTACCCGCCGTTCTCGGCGATCGTGTTCGTGCCGCTGTCCTGGGTCTCCTGGGGCGCGGCCCGCTGGTCCTGGCAGCTCCTCTGCCTGGCCTGCCTCTGGTACCTGACCAAGAAGTCGCTGCACCTGGCCGGCAGCAACGACCCGCGCCGCGCGCTGCTGTGGACCGGCCTGTTCGTCTGGGTCGAGCCGGTGCGCACGACGCTGAACTACGGGCAGGTCAACCTGGTGCTGGCCGCCCTGCTGATCGGGACGCTGGTCAGCGCCCGCGCCTGGAAGCAGGGCGCGGGCGTCGGGATCGCGGCCGGGTTGAAGCTCACGCCCGCCATCTCCGGGCTCTACTTCCTCGTCACGAAGCAGTACAAGGCGGCGGTCTGGTCGGTGGTGGCGTTCGCGGGCACGGTCGGCCTCGCGTGGGTCGTCTCGCCCCGCCTGTCGGCCGAGTACTGGTTCCACCTGCTCGGCGACGCCACGCGCGTCGGCCCGGTCGGGTCGGCGATCAACCAGTCGCTGCGCGGTGCGCTGAGCCGCACGCTCGGGTACGACATCCAGACCGGCCCGGTCTTCCTCGCGGCCGTGGCGGTGTCGGCGGTGCTGGCCGGGTTCGCGCTGCACGCCGCCGTGAAGGCGAAGGACACCCTGGCGATGGTCGTCGCGGTGCAGTTCCTCGGCCTGCTGGTGTCGCCGATCTCGTGGAGCCACCACTGGGTGTGGGCGGTGCCCGCCCTGATGTGGCTGGTGTACCGGGCGCACCACGTGCTGGCGAGCGTGACGGCGGTCGCCTGGGTGCTGGCGATCGGCAGCTACCTGATCTCGTTCCTGCTCAACGCCCAGCCGTCGATCTGGGTGATCCCGCGCCCCTGGTACTACTCGGCGCTGGGCTGGGTGTACCCGGCGGTGGGCGTGCTGACGCTGGTCACGATCGCCGTGGTGCTCCGGGAGCGGTCACCCGAGCGCGTCGAGGACCCCGTCGATCTCCTCCGCCAGTGACACGTCGCGGGCGGTGATCCCGTCGCGCACGTGCGTCCAGCAGCGGAACGTGAGCGTGCGCCAGTGGATCTCCACGTCCGGGTGGTGGTCCACCCGCTCGGCGACCTCCGCCACCCGGTTCACCGCCTCGATCGCCCGGGGGAAGCTCTCCAGCTCCACGACCCGCACCAGCGCCTTGTCCCGCGCACTCCACGAGGGCAGCGAGACCAGCGCGGCGGTCACCTGGTCGTCGGTCAGCAGTTCGGCCATGCACCCGATCGTGCCACCGCTCGGGGTAGGCTGCGCGTTCGCCACGGGAGTCCGGTGCTGCGCCGGGCTGAGAGGAAGGCGCGCGAGCCTTCGACCGTCCACACCTGATCCGGGTCATGCCGGTGTAGGGAGAGATGATGTTCCGACGCGCACTGTCCGCCGCGACCGCGTTCGCGCTGCTCACCGGCTGTTCGGTGACCACCAGCCAGTCGCCCGCCGACCAGGACCGGTCGGTGACCCTGGTCACGCACGACTCGTTCGCGCTGTCGCAGGAGCTGCTGGACAGGTTCAAGACGGACACCGGCATCACCATCAAGCCGTTGGCCAGCGGTGACGCCGGCGAGGTCACCAACAAGCTGGTGCTCACCAAGGGCAACCCGATCGGCGACGTCGCGTTCGGCGTCGACTCGACCTTCGCGTCCCGCGCGCTGCGCGAGGGCGTCTTCGCCGAGTACGCGAGCCCCGAGGCCGACAAGGGCGCCCAGCGCTACCAGCTCGACCCGCCGAACCGGCTGCACGCCGTGGACGTCGGCGACGTGTGCCTCAACGTCGACGTCGCCGCGCTCAAGGACGTCGGCGAGCCCACCCAGCTCGCCCAGCTGGCCGACCCGAAGTACCGGGACATGCTGGTCGTGGAGGACCCGGCCACCTCGTCGCCGGGGCTCGCGTTCCTGCTGGGCACGATCGCCACGTTCGGCGAGGGCAACTGGCAGAACTACTGGGCCCAGCTCAAGGCCAACGGCGTCAAGGTGGTCAGCGGCTGGGAGGAGGCGTACACGCAGGACTTCTCCGGCTCCAGCGGCAAGGGCCCCCGGCCGATCGTGGTGTCCTACGCGTCCTCGCCGTCGGCGGAGGTCGGCGACGACGGGCAGCCGCGCACCAGGGCGCTGCTCGACACCTGCTACCGGCAGGTGGAGTACGCGGGTGTGCTCGACGGCGCGGAGAACCCGGCCGACGCGGCGCGGGTCGTCGACTTCCTGCTGTCCGAGGCCGTGCAGGCCGACGTGCCGGGCCAGATGTACGTGTACCCGTCGCGCGAGGGCGTGGCGCTGCCCGAGGCGTGGGCGAAGGCCGCCCCGCTGCCGGCGTCGTCGCGCTCGCTGCCCGCCGACGAGGTGGACGCCAACCGGGAGCGGTGGGTGCAGGAGTGGCGCACCATCGTGCAGGGCTGAGGCCCCCCGCACCCGGCAGGCCCCCCGCACCCGGCAGGTCCCCGGTCCCCGGCAGTCCCTCGGCGCCCGGCAGGTCCCCGGTCCTCGGCTGGTCGCTGGCCGCGCTGGTGCCGCTGGCGTTCCTGGGCGTGTTCTTCGCCTGGCCGGTCGCGGCGATCGTGGGCCTCGGTTTCGGCGAGGGCGGCGTCCCGCGGGTCCTCGGTGCCGGCGCGACGTGGGAACTGGTCGGGTTCACCCTCGGCCAGGCCGCCGCCGCGACGGTGTTCGCGCTGGTCGCGGGCCTGCCGGTGGCGTTCGTGCTGGCCCGCTGCCGGGTGCGCGGCACGGGGGTGGTGCGGGCGGCGGTGATGGTGCCGTTCGTGCTGCCGACCGTGGTGGTCGGCCTGGCGTTCCGGGCGCTGTGGCCGGACGGCGGCGTGCTGCCGATCGTGCTGGCCAACGCGTTCTTCAACGTCGCCGTGGTCGCCCGCACGGTCGGCGGCCTGTGGGCGCGGCTGGACCGGCGGGCGGAGGACGCGGCACGGGCGCTCGGCGCGTCGCGCGCCCGCGCCTTCACCGCCGTGGTGCTGCCCGCCCTGGCCCCGGCGGTCGGGTCGGCCGCGTCGGTGGTGTTCCTGTTCTGCGCCACCAGCTTCGGCGTCGTGCTGGTGCTCGGCGGCGCGCGCCACCGCACCCTGGAGACCGAGATCTACCTGCGCACGGTCGAGCTGTTCGACCTGTCCGGCGCGGCGGCGCTGTCGCTGCTCCAGTTCGCCGCCGTGGTCGCGGTCCTGCTGCTGGGCGGCGCGGCCCGGCGCCGCCGGGAACGGGGGATGCCGCTGCGCGTCGAACCGCCGCGCCGCCCCACCGGCGGCGAGTGGGGCGTGGTCGCGGCGGCGTGGCTGGTGGTGGCGCTGCTGCTGACGCCCGTCGTGGGCCTGCTGGTGCGGTCGCTGGCCACCCGCGACGGCTGGAGCCTCGCCGGGTACCGGGCGCTGGCGGGCACGGGGGAGCGGGGCACGCTCGCCGTCACCGGCCTCGACGCGGCGCTGAACTCGGTGCGCGTGGCGACCGACGCGACGCTGGTGGCGCTGGCCGTGGGCGTGCTGTCGGCGGTGGTCCTGGTGGGGCTGCGGCGGCACGGGTCGTGGTTCGCCGAGACCCTGGACACGGCGCTGATGCTGCCGCTGGGCGTGTCCGCGGTGACCGTCGGCTTCGGCTACCTGATCACGATAGACGCCCTGCCGGGCGACTTCCGCACCTCGCCGCTGCTCGTGCCGCTCGCGCAGGCGCTGGTGGTGACGCCGCTGGTGGTGCGGATCGTGCTGCCCGTGCTGCGGGCGGTGGACGAGCGGCTGCGGCAGGCGGCGGCGACGCTGGGCGCGAGCCCGTGGCGGGTGTGGCGCGAGGTGGACCTGCCGCTGGCGTCGCGGTCGCTGGTCGCGGCGGCCGGCTTCGGGTTCGTGGTGGCGCTGGGCGAGTTCGGCGCGACGAGCTTCCTGGCCCGCCCGGACGCGCCGACGCTGCCCGTGGTCATCGCGCGGCTGATGTCGCGGCCGGGGCAGCTCAACAGCCAGATGGCGTACGCGGCGTGCGCGCTGCTGATGGTGGTGACCGCGCTGGCCGTGCTCGCGATCGAACGGCTGCGCGTGCCGAGCGGTGGGGAGTTCTGATGGCGTTGCGGGTGGCCGGCCTGACCGTGCGGTACGGGGACGTGACCGCGGTGTCCGGGGTGGACCTGGACGTCGCCGACGGCGAGGTGGTGGCGCTGCTCGGGCCGTCCGGGTGCGGCAAGTCGACGCTGCTGCGGACCGTGGCCGGGCTGGAGCCGCCGAGCGGCGGCACCGTGTCGTGGGACGGCGCGGACCTGGCCGGCACGCCCGTGCACCGGCGCGGCTTCGGCCTGGTGTTCCAGGACGGCCAGCTGTTCCCGCACCGGGACGTGGCGGGCAACGTGGGGTTCGGGCTCCGCGTGCGCGGCGTGGCGCGGGGCGCGCGGGACGAGCGGGTCGACGCGCTGCTGGAGCTGGTCGGCCTGGCCGGCTACCGGCGGCGGCGGGTCACCGAGCTGTCCGGCGGCGAGCAGCAGCGGGTCGCCCTGGCGCGGGCGCTGGCGCCCCGGCCCAGGCTGCTGCTGCTCGACGAGCCGCTGTCCGCGCTGGACCGGGCGCTGCGCGAGCAGCTGGCGGTGGACCTGGCGCGGCTGCTGCGGGAGGCCGGCGCGACCGCGCTGGTCGTGACGCACGACCACGACGAGGCGTTCACCCTGGCCGACCGGGTCGCGGTGATGCGGGCGGGCCGGATCACGCAGGTGGGTGCCCCGGCCGAGGTGTGGCGGCACCCCGCCGACGTCGACACGGCCCGCTTCCTGGGCTGCGGGAAGGTGCTGGACCCGGGGGCCGCGCGCGAGCTGGTGGGCGTGGACGCGCGGGTCGGGCTGCGGTCCACCGCGCTGCGCGTCACCCCGGACGGGCCGCTGGCCGCCGACGTGCTGGAGCGCGTGCACCGGCGCGACCACGTGCGGCTGCTGGTCTCCGTGCGCGGGGAGGAGTTCGAGGCGGTCGCCCCGGTCGCCGGGCCCCCGTCGCCCGGCGACCGGGTGCGCCTCGCCGTGGACCACGACGGGATCGCCCTCATCGGGTGAGCTCGTACTCCACGTCGCCGTGCTCCGAGCCCTCGATCGGGACGGGCCACACCTCGTGGAACGTCCGCACGTACCGCAGCCCGGCCTTCTCCAGCACCCGCCGCGACCCGGTGTTGACCGCCATCGCGGTCGCGGTGATCCGGCGCAGCCCGGACGCGAGGCCGTGCGCCACCAGCGCCCGCGCGCCCTCGGTGGCGTACCCGCGGCCCCAGTGGTCGGGGTGCAGCCGGTAGCCCAGCTCCGCCACGCCGTCGCCCGCCGGGCTCAGCTCGAACCAGCCGACGAACCCGCCGGTCGCCTTCAGGTGCGCCGCCCACCAGCCCCCGGCGAGCAGCCTCGGCATGACCTCGGCCTCCACGCGCGGGCGCGGCACCGGCCTGCCGTCCTCGACGTACCGCATGACGCGCGGCTCGCCGAGCAGCCGGGACACGTCGTCCACATCGGACCCGACGAACGCGCGCAACGCCAACCGCTCCGTCTCCACGGGCGCCAGTAGAACCTAGTTGTCCTTCGTCGCCAACCGCATTGCCGCCAGCGACAGGCCGATCAGGACGAAGCACCCGGCCAGCGCCGTGCTGTGCCACAGCCCCTCGGTCGGCAGCGGGTCGCGCACGACGTCCACCAGGCCGTCCCACGCCGACGTGAGCAGGTACGGCTGCAACCAGTCCAGCGAGTCGAACACGCCCAGCACCGCGGACACGATGACGCCCGCCATGGTCGCGGCCATCACCACCAGCGGGTGCTCGGTGCACGCCGAGATCGCCAGCGCGATCGCCGCCACCCCCCACACCTGCACGGTGACCAGCAGCACGGTCAGCGCGATCCGCCCGAGCGCCGCGCCGAACGACAGCGTCGACCCGGACAGCGTCAGCATCCCGCCGCCGCCGAACAGGACCACGCCCACCACCGCACCGACCACCGCGATCAGGGTGACCGCGACCAGCGTCATGGTGGCCACGCCGAACGCCTTGACCCCCAGCAGCCGCATCCGGCCCACCGGCGAGATCATCAGGCCGCGCAGCGTGCCGTGCTGGGCCTCGCCGGCCAGGCCGTCGGCCGCCCAGATCGCGCCCACCAGCGGCAGCAGCAGCGGCAGCGCCAGGAACAGCGTGAACACCGGCAGCACCAGGCCGTTGCCGGCGATGATCGCGGCCAGGCCCGGCCCGGCGGGACCCTCGCCGTCGACGGCGAACCACAGGCCGACACCCGCCAGCACCGGCACCAGGCACAGGCACGCCAACCCGATCAGGGTGCGGGGCCTGCGGACGATCCAGCGCAGCTCCGAGCGCAGCTGCCTGCCCAGCGGCGCGCGCGTGACGACCAGCGCGCTCATCGCGCACCCTCCTCGATCGTGTCCACCGCGGACAGGTTGTGCTCGGACTCCTCGGCCTCGGTCAGCCGCGCGAACAGGTCTTCCAACCCCGTCCGGTGCCGCCGCGCCTCGTGCACCGCCACACCGGCCTTGACCAGCGCCTCCAGCACCGCGGGCGCGGTCGTGCCGATCAGCTCCACCCGCACGCCGTCGTCCGCGGGCCGGGCCGAGATGCGGCCGTTGCGCAGCGCGTTCAGCGCCGCGTCCACGTCCGGCGTGGTCACCAGCAGCGCGTTGCCGTCCGCCCGCAGCAGCTCGCCCAGCTCGCCCTGCGCCACCACCGCGCCGCGGTGCAGCACGGCGACGTGCGTGCAGATCGCCTCGATCTCCGACAGCAGGTGCGACGACACCACGACCGTGCTGCCCGCCCCGTGCAGGTCGGCGATCACCCGGCGCACCTCGCGGGTGCCCGCCGGGTCCAGGCCGTTCGTCGGCTCGTCCAGCACGATCAGCTGCCGCTTCACCAGCAGCGCCCCGGCCAGGCCCAGGCGCTGCTTCATGCCCAGCGAGTAGCCGCGGTAGCGGCGGTGCGCGGCGGCGGCCAGGCCCACCCGCTCCAGCGCGTCCTCCACGGCCCGCTTCACGTCGCCCGTCGCGAGCAGCGGCTCGAAGGCCGCCGCCCGCAGCAGGTTCTCCCGCCCCGACAGGAACGGGTGGAACCCCGGACCCTCGACCAGCGCGCCGACGTGCGGCAGCGCCGCCGCCGCCCCGTCCGGCAGCGCCTCGCCCAGCAGCTCGACCTCCCCCTCGGTCGGCCGCACCAGCCCGAGCATCATGCGGATCGTGGTGGTCTTGCCCGACCCGTTCGGGCCGAGCATCCCGAGCACCGCCCCCCGCGGCACGTCGAGGTCCACCCGGTCCACCGCGACGGTCCGGCCGTACACCTTGCGCAGCCCCCGCGTCCGGGCCGCGAGGACCGGGGTGGAGCCGGCCGTGGCCGACTCCACCCGCGCGCTGGTCGAGGTGGTCACTTGACCTGGCCGATCGCGTCCAGCAGCACCTGCTCGGGCACCGCGCCCGCCGCCACCCGGCCGTCGTCGGCGATCAGCACGCCGCCCACCCGGGTGGTGATCAGCGTGCCGGACCCCCACGTGCCGCCGACCTCCTTGCCCAGCTGCTCCAGCAGGCCCTGCACGTCGACGTCCCCGGCACCGGGCCGGCCCTCGAAGCCGCGGTCGCGCCGGTCACCGGACGGCTCCTGCCGCTCGAACGCCGCCAGCGCCCCCCCGGGCACCCGCGCGCCCAGCACGACGTCCCAGCCCTCGCCGATCACCTGCGGGTTCGCCTCGGCGAGCGCCTGCTCGGCCGCCGCCCGGTCGTGCCCGGACGGCCCCTCGGGCTTCGCCTCGGTCACCGTCGCCCCGGCGGGCGGCGTGAACGAGAACAGCGCCGCGTCCTGCGGGCCGACGTTCAGCTCGGAGAACCCGATCTGCACGGCGGGCGCGTTCGTGCCGTTCGTCAGCACGGCCACCCGCAGCGGCACCCGCAGCTCCGAGTCCACCGCCACGCGGACCTCGCGCAGGACCGTCTTCTCCGTCGGCTTCGGCGACAGCACCAGCTCGTACACCGGGCGGTTCGCCACCCGGGCGGTGCCGTCGACGGTGACGTCGCTGAACTCCCGCAGCCGCGTCACGACCTCGCGCGCCACCGCCACCGGGTCGGCCGCCGCGGCCTCCTGCGGCGGCGCCGCGCCGTGCGGGAACTTGTTCACCGCCTGCTCGGCCGAGTTCCACAGCCACCCGGTCGTGCCGTCGTCGACGAACGTCCGCTCCGAGTTCCCGGCGGGCAGCTGGGCCCGCACCCGGCCCGCGCCGTCGCTCCACAGCCGCACCGCGCTGTCGCCGTCGGACAGCTGCGGCACACCCGGGACGGCCGGGACGCCCAGGTCGTTGGAGACCTCCACGGTGCCGCCGAACGCGGCGGGCCCCGCCGTGACCACGGACTCGACGAGCGCCTCGGCGCCCACCTCCGGCAGCACCGGGGCCTGACCGGCGCCGGCGGGCATCGCCAGCACCCCCAACCCGGCGACGCCGGCGACCACGCCGACCGCCGCGGCGACGACCGTCACCCTCCTGCGGTTCATGTGATCCCTCCTCCTGCCGGGCAGCCCCTTGCGGCCCGACACCCCGGACACTCCTCCGACCGTCCTGAGACGGCGCTGAGAGGCTGAGACGGTGCTGAGAGCCGCACGACGATCGTCCCACCGAACGGGCATGCTGTGGGCGTGAGACCACGGGTGCTGGTAGTGGACGACGAGGTCGGCGTGCGGCGCGCGCTGGAGCGCGGCCTGTCCGCGGAGGGCATGGAGGTCGTCACCGCCGCCGACGGCCCCAACGCGCTGCGGGTCGCGCTGACCGGCGCGTTCGACGTGGTGCTGCTCGACATCATGCTGCCCGGCCTGTCCGGCTACCGGGTGCTCCAGCGGATGCGCGCCGAGGGCGTGCGCACCCCCGTGCTGATGGTGTCGGCGAAGGACGGCGAGGTCGACCAGGCCGACGGCCTCGACCTCGGCGCCGACGGCTACCTGGTCAAACCGTTCTCGTTCGTGGTGCTCGTCGCCCAGGTCCGGGCGCTGCTGCGGCGCAACGACGCCGACCTGGCGCGGCGCCGGCTCACGCTCGGCGACCTCGTCGTGGACCGCGCCGTGCGCGAGGTCCGGTGGGCCGGCGAGCACGTCGCCCTGTCGCCGCGCGAGTACGCCGTGCTCGACGTGCTCGCCGGCCGCGCCGGGTCCGTCGTCACCAAGGACGAGCTGCTGCGCACCGTGTGGGGCGACGAGCAGGCCGCCACCCGCAACGCCGTCGAGGTCTACGTCGGCTACCTGCGGCGCAAGCTCGACGCGATGGGCGCGGGCGAGGTCGTGCGCACCGTGCGCGGCCACGGCTACCTGGCGTCCACGCCCGACCTGGACGCCGCCCTCGGCTCGGCGGCCAGCAGGCGCAGGTGAGCCCGCGCCGCTGGTGGCCGCGCCGGTGGTGGCTGCGGCGCACGCTGCGGTTCCGGATCACCGTCGTCGCCACCGGCGTCGCCCTGCTGTGCCTGCTCGCGTTCACCCTCCTCGCCCCGCGCCTCATCGGGATGGTGCAGGTCAGCGCGGTCGACGCGGAGCTGGCGAAGACGGCGCACGTGCGCGTGCTCGACACCGCCGGCAACCCGCTCGACGGCGGGCCGCCCACCGGCCTCACCCCGGCCGACGTCCGCCTGCTCAAGTCCGGCGAACCCGTGCTGCGGCTCGACGGCGCCGGCGCCCACCGCTGGGTCGGGCGCGTCGAGTTCGCCCCCGACGGCACGCCCCGCCTGCACGTCGCGGGCGACACGCTCGTCGGCTACCAGGCCGCCAACCGGCTCGGCACCCGCTGGCTGCTGCTCGCCGCCGTCCTCGTCGCCGGGCTCGTCGGCATCGCCACGTGGTTCGCCGTGCGCTCCTCCCTGCGGCCCGTCGAGCGGATGAGGACCGCCGCCGGCGAGCTGCCGCGCGGCCAGCGCCTGCCCGTGCCCGCCGCCCGCGACGAGCTGCAGGCGCTCGCCGTGGCCCTCAACGGGCTCCTCGCCCGCCGCGACGAGGCCACCGAACGGCTGCGCCGGTTCACCGGCGACGCCGCCCACGAGCTGCGCTCCCCGGTCACGTCCGTGCGCGCCCAGGCCGAGGTCGCCGTCGCCCACCCCGACCCGGACTTCTCCATCGAGGTCCTCGAATCCGTCGTCGAGGAGTCCATCCGGCTGTCCGAGCTGGTCGACGCCCTGCTCATCCTCGCCCGCGCGGACACCGGCGAACTGCCCCGCGCCGAACCCGTCGACCTCGTGCTCCAGGTCCAGGCCGCCGTCGACCGCCTCGGCGACACCGACCTGCTGGTGCAGGTCGCGGCGCCCATGAGCGCCTGCATGATCCCCGCCGCCCGCACCGAGGTCGAGCTGGTCGTCGACAACCTGCTGCGCAACGCCGCCCGGCACGCCCGCACGTTCATCCGCCTGTCCGTGCTGCCCGCCGCCCGCGACGTCCGCCTCGTCGTGGACGACGACGGCCAGGGCATCCCCGAGGAGCACCGCGAGAAGGTCTTCGACCGGTTCTACCGCGTCGAGTCCGACCGGGGCCGCGCCACCGGCGGCTTCGGCCTCGGCCTGGCCCTGGTCGCCCACCTCGTGCGCCGCCGCCGCGGCACCGTCCGGGCCGGCGAGTCGCCCGAGGGCGGCGCCCGCCTGGAGGTGCGCTGGCCGGCCTACCGGTGATGGCAGGATCTCGCCCGTGCCCGAGCTGAGGACCACCACGCTGGTCGACGCGCCCCCGCGCACGGTGGCCGCGGCCCTGCTGGACGCCGGGGTGCTGACCCGCGCCGTCCGCGGCCTCGGCGTGCGCGTCACCGCGCCGTCCCCCCTGTACGAGGGCGCCACCCTCACCGCCGCCGTCGGCCGCCTCACCGGCACCCTGCGCGTCACCCGCGCCGACACCACCGGCCTGTCCGCCGAACTCGTCGGCGGCCCCCTGCCCCGCCTCGCCCTCGCCACCGACCTGCGCCACACCGGCGGCGGCACCGTCGTCGTCGACCGCGTCGAGTGGACCAGCCCCGGCGGCGCCGTCGGGCGGCTCGCCGACGTCGTGGTCGGCCGCGGCCTGGCCCTGAAGGTCCTCGAAGCCCGCGCCGGCGCCGTGACCCGCCGTTCCCGCGAACTGCTCGCCGCCCGCGTGGTCGTCGCCGCCGCCGTCGTCCACGACGGCCTCCTGCTCGCCCAGCAGCGCGCCTACCCGGCCGACGCCGCGGGCCGCTGGGAGCTGCCCGGCGGGCGCGTCGAACCCGGCGAACCCGACCGCGCCGCCGTCGCCCGCGAGTGCGCCGAGGAACTGGGCGTCACCGTCGAGGCCGCCGACCAGGTGGGCCCCGACGTGCCGCTGCGCGCCGACCTCGTCCTCCGCGCCTACGCCGCCCGCCTCGTCACCGGCACCCCGCACCCGGTGGAGCACCGCGCCGTCCGCTGGCTGGCCCCCGCCGACCTGGCCACCCTCGACTGGCTCCCCGCCGACCGAGCCCTCCTCCCCGCCCTCCACCCCCTCCTCCCGCGAGTCATGCGCTAGCGACCCGCGAGTCATGCGCTCACGACCCCTGTGTCATGCGCTCGTGCCTGACGGTGTTCGGCATGAGCGTCGGACACGAGGGTCGCGAGCGCATGACTCGCGGGTCGTGAACGTAGGACTCGCGGGGGTCAGCCGAGGCCGGAGACGCGCAGGGCGGCGTCCAGGCGGTGGCGGGAGCGCTCACGGGAGCGCTCCGCGCCGTGCTGCCGCACCCGGTCCAGCTCGGCCGGGTCGTCCAGCAGCTCCCGCGTCCGCTCCCGCACCGGCCGCAGCTCCTCCACCACGGCCTCCGCAGTGACCTCCTTCAGCTCGGCGTAGTCCTTGATCGACCCCGCCAGCTCCTCCGGCTCCTTGCGCGTGCACGCCGCCAGGACCTCCAGCAGGTTCGCCACGCCCGGCTGCTCCTCCGGCGCGTAGCGCACCTCGGCCAGGTCGTCCGTCACCGCCCGCCGCACCTTCCGGCGCACCAGGTCCGGGGAGTCCAGCAGGAACACCGTGCCCGCCGCGTCCTGCGCCGACTTCGCCATCTTCCGCGTCGGGTCGGCCAGGTCGCGCACCCGCGCCGCGGTCGGCGGCACGACCGCCTTCGGCATCACGAACACCTCGCCGTACGTGCCGTTGAACCGCCGCGCCAACGCCCGCGCCAGCTCCACGTGCTGCCGCTGGTCGTCACCCACCGGCACCTCCCGCGCGCCCTGGAGCAGGATGTCCGCCGCCATCAGCACCGGGTACGTGAGCAGGCTCAACCGCACCGACGACCGGCCCTTCGACTTCTCCTTGAACTGGACCATCCGCGCCGCCTCGCCGTACGTGCAGGTGCACTCCAGCACCCACGTCAGCGCGCCCAGCTCGCGCACCAGGTCCGACTGCACCGACACCGAGCGCGGGTCCACCCCGGCGGCGACCAGCACCGCCAGTTGCTCCCTGGTCAGCGAGCGCAATCGCGACGGGTTGTGCGACGTCGTCATCGCGTGCAGGTCGCTGATGAAGTACACGTCCTCGTCGGTGCCCTCGGCGGCCCACCGGCGGATGGCGCCCAGGTAGTTGCCCAGCTGGACGGGACCGGACGGGGTGATCGCGGACATCCTGGTCATCGTTCTTCCCTTCGGGTGGGCCCACCGCGAGAGACCCCCCGAACGCGCGAAGGCCGCCCCAGCGGGCGGCCTGCGTTCGTGTGACGCGCAGTTCTCAGGGCCGCCGGAAGGCGGACCACCAGAACGTGTGAGAAGCGCGCATGCCGCGATCGTAGCGTGTTGCCCCCACGTCTCGCGGGTCTACATTTCTCCTATGTACGTCGTGCTGCTGGAGTACACCGCACCGGTCGACGAGGTCGACCTCGCCCTCCCGGACCACGTCAAGTGGGTGGAGGAGCAGTACGAGGCCGGGCACTTCCTGGCTTCGGGGCGCCAGGTGCCCCGCGTCGGCGGCGTGGTCCTCGTCCGGCCGATGCCCCGCGAGGACCTCGACGCCCTGCTCGCGACGGACCCGTTCGCGACCCGTGAACTCGTCGCCTACCGGGTCGTCGAGTTCGTGGCCACCCGCACCGCGCCCGAGTTGGCGGCGCTCACCGAGACGGCCTGACCGGGACCGGGGCCAGGACCGGGACCGGGGCGGCCGGGACGCACCGGGGGGTGGGGCGGTCAGCCGCCCTTGCCCTTGTTCTTCTTCATCGCCAGGACCGGGCACCGCTTGCAGCGGGGCGTGGACCGGCAGCACTTCTTCTTCACCTTCTTGCCCACGTCGGCGCCACCTCCTGTCGATCAGGCTAGGCGACACGACCGGGTGAGGCTGACCTCACCAACGGCCCTGTGTGGTAATGACGCCGGGACCGGTAGACTGATGGAGGCTGCGCGCGTGCTCCTGCTAACTGTCCGGCGCCCGGCCCTCCCTCGCTCTACCTCAGCTCTAGGAGTTCCGCGTGCCCACGGCCACCGCGTCGATCAAGGAAACGCTGGTCCGCAACGACCTGCGCAACGTGGCGATCGTCGCGCACGTTGACCACGGCAAGACCACCCTGGTCGACGCCATGCTCCGCCAGTCAGGTGCCTTCTCCGCACGCGCCGAGCTCGTCGACCGGGTCATGGACTCGGGCGAGCTGGAGCGCGAGAAGGGCATCACCATCCTCGCCAAGAACACGGCCGTCCGCCGGCACACGCCCGACGGGGACGTCACCATCAACGTGGTCGACACCCCCGGTCACGCCGACTTCGGCGGCGAGGTCGAGCGCGGCCTGTCCATGGTCGACGGCGTCGTGCTGCTGGTCGACGCCTCCGAGGGCCCGCTGCCGCAGACCCGGTTCGTGCTGCGCAAGACGCTGGCCGCCGGCCTGCCCGTCATCCTCGTGGTGAACAAGGTCGACCGCCCCGACGCCCGCATCTCCGAGGTCGTCGAGGAAGCCCACGACCTGCTGCTCGACCTGGCCACCGAGGTCGGCGCCGACGACTCCGTGCTCGACCTGCCGGTCGTCTACGCCTCCGCCCGCGCCGGTCGCGCCTCCCTCACCCAGCCCGCCGACGGCGGCCTGCCGGAGGAGGAGAACCTCGACTCGCTGTTCGAGGTCCTGCTCAACCACATCCCCGCGCCCACCGGCGACGCCGACGCCCCGCTGCGCGCCCTGGTCACGAACCTCGACGCGTCGACGTTCCTCGGCCGCATCGCGCTGTGCCGCATCGCCGCCGGCCGCATCCGCAAGGGCGAGACCGTCTCGTGGTGCCGCGAGGACGGCACCGTGCAGAAGGTCCGCATCACCGAGCTGCTGATCACGGAGGCGCTCGACCGCGTCCCCGCCGAGGAGGCCCGCGCCGGCGACCTGGTCGCCATCGCCGGCATCCCGGAGATCACCATCGGCGACACCCTCGCCGACGTCGAGAACCCGGAGCCGCTGCCCCGGATCACCGTCGACGAGCCCGCCATCTCCATGACCATCGGCGTCAACACCTCGCCGCTGGCCGGCCGCAACGGCGGCACCAAGCTCACCGCCCGCGTGCTCAAGGCCCGCCTCGACTCGGAGCTGGTCGGCAACGTGTCCGTCCGCGTGCTGCCGACCGAGCGCCCCGACACCTGGGAGGTCCAGGGCCGCGGCGAGCTGGCGCTGGCCATCCTGGTCGAGCAGATGAAGCGCGAGGGCTTCGAGCTGACCGTCGGCAAGCCGCAGGTGGTGACCAAGACGGTCGACGGCAAGCTGCACGAGCCGTTCGAGCGCCTCACCATCGACGCGCCGGAGGAGCACCTGGGCGCCATCACCCAGCTGCTCGCCAACCGCAAGGGCCGGATGGAGAACATGTCCGGCCACGGCAGCGGGCGCATCAAGCTCGACTACGTCGTCCCGTCGCGCGGCCTCATCGGCTTCCGCACGGAGTTCCTGACCGAGACGCGCGGCACCGGCATCGCCAACGCGGTGTCCGAGGGCTACGGCCCGTGGGCCGGCGAGATCCGGACCAGGCACAACGGCTCCCTGGTCGCCGACCGGTCCGGGTCCATCACGGCGTACGCGATGATCCAGCTGGCCGACCGGGGCACGTTCTTCGTCGAGCCGGGCGCCGACGCGTACGAGGGCATGGTCGTCGGCGAGAACCCGCGCGCCGAGGACCTCGACGTCAACGTGTGCCGCGAGAAGAAGCTGACGAACATGCGCACGTCGACGGCGGACGTGATGGAGACCCTCGCCCGGCCGCGCAAGCTGTCGCTGGAGGAGGCGCTGGAGTTCTGCGCGGCGGACGAGTGCGTCGAGGTCGCGCCGGAGGTCGTGCGGGTCCGCAAGGTGATCCTGGACGCCAACCAGCGCGGTCGCGAGCGCAACCGCGCCAAGCTGCGCGGCTGACCGACCCTCTCCTTATATACAGGGTGTGCTGACGGCCGCCCCCGGACCGCGGTCCGGGGGCGGCCGTCCGGCTTGAGGGGGTCCCTCACCCGATGGGGTGAACATGGGCCTCGACATGTACGGAAACGTCGTTACCGTTCTCGGTTGAAAACAAGAGGTGCCACCTCAACCCCGGAGCCGCGCAACCACCCAACGCCACGGACCGCACACGGGGCGGTGCCCGGCCCGGTCGGGCGGCAGTGGACGGGGAGAGCGGGCCGGGAGAGCGGGCGGGGGTTGGCGGGACCTGGGCGTCAACTGTCATCGCCGCGTCTGGCACGCTCGTACCCATGGGGAAGCGAACGGTTGTCGCGGTGGTGGCCGCGCTGGCTCTGTCGGCTTGCACGGCGACGCCACCGCCGCCCCTGGTGCCCTCCACGCCCGGGATGACGGTGGTCCCCAAGGAGAAGGTCAACGAGGTCGTCGTCGGCGTCGACGACGTCAAGGGCGGCTACAACCCGCACACCCTGGCGTCGCGGTCCGCGGTCACCACGGCCCTGTCCTCGCTGCTCCTGCCCTCGACCTTCCGCACGGCCGGCGACGGCAGCCCCCGCATGGACCTCGACCTGCTGGTCAGCGCCGAGGTGACGAGCGCCGAACCGTACACGGTGACCTACACGATCCGGCGGGACGCGAGCTGGTCCGACTCGGCGCCCATCGCGGCCGAGGACTTCGTCTACCTGTGGCAGCGGATGCGGGCCGAGCCCGGGGTGGTGGACCCGGCCGGGTACCGGCTCATCGAGGACATCGCCAGCCGGGAGGGCGGCAAGGTCGTCGAGGTCGTGTTCGCCAAGCCCTACCCCGGGTGGCGGAGCCTGTTCCACGACCTGCTGCCCGCCCACCTGCTCAAGGACGCCCCCGGCGGCTGGGCGGCGGCCCTCGCCGACAGCTTCCCGGCCACGGCCGGCCCGTTCGCGGTCCGCACGCTCGACCAGCCGCGCGGCGAGATCATCCTGGAGCGCAGCGACCGCTTCTGGGAGCAACCGCCGGTTCTCGACCGGGTGACCCTCAGGCGGGCGAGCCAGCACGACACGATCGAGGCGCTCAACGCCGGTGACGCCCAGGTCGCCCTCATCCGCGCCGACGCCATCGCGCTCAAGGACGTCGAGGAGCTGGTGACGACCAAGGCGGTCACCACGACCGTGGTCCCCCGGCCGGAGGTGGTGCACCTCCTCCTGCGCCCGGCGTCGCCGAGGATGGAGGACGTCCGCGTCCGCACCGCCGTCATGAGGTCGCTCAACCGTGACGAGCTGATCGCCCTCGGTAGTCGGAACGGTCCCAGTGCCGCCCTCCGCGCCGACGCCCTCGTCATCCCGCCGTCTTCCGCCGGTTACACGCCGACCCTGCCGGCCCTCGCCGGCGACCCCGCGCAACTGCTCACCGAGGCGGGTTACACCCGGACGGGAACCCTCTGGGAACGGGACGGGAAGCCGCTGGAGTTGACCATCGCCGCACCGGCCGGCGTGGAGCCGTACGTGGCCGTCGCGAACCAGGTCCAGCGCCAGTTGTCATTGTCCGGAATCGCCGCCCGCGTCCTGACAACGCAGCCCAATGCGTTGTTCGGCCAAGATCTGTCGGATACCGGCACATCCGACAACGCTGTCGACATTGCCGTCGTACCGCGGCCGGACACGGGCGATTCGGCCGCCGTTCTGGCTTCCTCATTCGGCTGCCGGACGTCACCGGACGACGGGGGTACACCCATTCCGGCGAATCTGTCGGGTTTCTGCGACCAGGCGGTCCAACCGGTGGTCGAACAGGCCCTCTCGGGCGAGGTGCTGCTCTCCGACGCCCTCCGGAGCATCGAGCCGGTGCTCTGGCAGCAGGCCGTCGCGATGCCGTTGTTCCAGGTAGCGGACGTTCTGGTGGCCCTGCCGGAGGTCGGCGGGGTCACCGCGGGCGCCCCCCTCGCGGGTCCGCTGAGCGAGGCTCGCACCTGGCGCCGGGAAGATCGTTGACCGTTGACCCGTACGAAACACTGGCTTCAAGATGCGTTCGCGGTGCAGTATTGACAGTATTCCACTCGTCCGGTTAACAACCGCTCCCACCCGGTAACGACGGAGTCGCGTGCTGCTACCAGCGTGTCACCCTTTGGTCACGATCGGCCGATGGGCAGTGACCGTGCCGCGCACTGCTTCTTATCGTGCTGCAACGGTGTGTCGGTTCGGGGCGCGTTTGGCACATCACGGTTATGGGTGGAAGTCGGCCTGAACGGTCGCTCCAACCCAGTGCTAGGAGGGCACGTGTCGATGAGGAGATCAAAGGCTGTCTCGGCGCTCGCGCTGGTGACCACGGCCGCACTCGCGTTGAGCGCGTGCAGTGGTGGCGGCTCGAGCGGTGGCGACCAGGGTGGCGCGCAGGACGCGAACCCGGGCGCGATCGGCGGTCAGGACGAGCTGTTCAAGCGTCCGAAGGTGGAGGACATCGGCGAGATCTCGGTCGCCGTTGAAGAGGCGGCCCACAACTACAACAACAACATCGGCGCGACCAACAACTTCTCCAGCACCATCGCGCTGTCGAACGTCCAGCCGTCGCCGTTCATCACCGACCTGGTCGACGGCAAGGTCGTCATCAAGATCGACGGCGACCTGATGGACTCCATCAAGGTCACGTCGACCGACCCGCAGACCATCGAGTGGAAGGTCAACAAGGCCGCCGTCTGGTCCGACGACCAGCCGATCGACTGCGACGACTTCCACCTGAAGTGGCTGGCCGCGACGAGCAAGGCCACCGTCAAGGGTGAGGACGGCTCCGAGGCCTCGATCTTCGACTCGACCCCCACGGGCTACGAGAACATCGAGAAGCTCGAGTGCTCGGACAACGACAAGACGATCACCACGACGTTCTTCAAGGACAAGCCGTTCGCGGACTACCGCGCGCTGTTCTCGCAGCCGGGCAGCGACAGCCTGCTCCCGGCGCACGTCCTGGAGCAGAAGACCGGCGTCGCGGACATCACCAAGGTCCTGCCCGCGCAGAACGACGACACGGTCAAGAAGGTCGCCGAGTTCTACACGAAGGGCTGGCTGGGCTTCGACCTGAGCGTCGCCCTCTCGGGTGGCCCGTTCGCCGTCGAGTCCGCCGACCTGACCGACCAGACGGTCCTGGTCCGCAACCCGAAGTACTGGGGCAACCCGGCCGGTCCCGCCAAGGTGATCCTCAAGACGAACACCGACGCGCAGTCCGCCGCGCAGCAGCTCCAGAACAAGGAGGTCTCGGTCATCGCGCCGCAGGCCGACCCGGCCGTCGCGGCGCAGCTCCGCGGTGACTCGGCGTTCGAGGTCTACGCGGCCGGTGGCCAGACCTACGAGCACGTCGACTTCAACATGGCGCGCCCCCTGTTCGCCCAGAACAAGGACCTGCGCCAGGCGATCGCCCAGTGCTTCGACCGCGACGCGCTGGTCGAGAAGCTGGTCGCGGACGTCGACCCGAACGCCAAGCCGCTCGGCAGCCTGGTGTTCATGCCGAACGAGGTCGGCTACGAGGACCACTACAGCGACACCGGCAAGGGTGACGTCGCGGCCGCCAAGAAGACCCTCGAGGACGGCGGCTGGGTCCAGGGTGCCGACGGCATCTACACCAAGGGCGAGTTCCGCGCGTCGTTCAAGATCGGCCACAAGATCGTGACCCGCCGCGCGGACACGGTGCGCATCCTCCAGGACAAGTGCAAGCAGGCCGGCATCGAGATCGTCGCCGACCAGGCCGCCGACTTCAACGACAAGCGCCTCCCGGCGTCCGAGTTCGACGCGGCCCTGTTCGCGTGGGTCGGCCAGCCGCTGAAGGCCGGCGCGTACGGCAACTACGCCCAGAAGGCCAAGGGCGGTTCGGGCAACTACAACAACTACGACTCGGCCGAGATGACCGAGAAGTGGGCTGCCGCGAACGGCGAGCTGGACTACCAGAAGCGCATCACGATGATGAACGACGTCGACAAGATCATGCGGGACGACCTGCACAGCATCCCGCTGTTCCAGCTGTCCGACTTCGCCGCGTCGAGCGCGGACATCGGCCCGATCTCCTACATCGGCGTCGGTGGCGGTGTCACCTGGAACCTGTACGCCTGGCAGAAGAAGTAACACCGCCCGGCCGCCCGTGATCCTCGCGGGTCAGGTTCTCGACAGGTAAAGCACGACCTTCCGCCGGGGGGCCGGTGCCACAAGCACCGGCCCCCCGGACGGTGTCCGCGTCCGGTAGGCTCCCACGCTCGCACGCGGGGGTGCCTAGGGAGACTAGAGACTCGTCATGTTCCGTTACATAATCCGGCGGTTGTTGATCTCGATTCCGCTGTTGATCGTCGCTTCATTCCTCTGCTTCGGTCTGGTCAACGCCATGGGCGACCCCCTCGGCGAGTGGAAGCTCCAGAAGCCCCGGACAGAGGCGGAGATCTCCGCCGCCTACGAGCGGACCGGTTACAACAAGCCGTTCGTCGAGCGCTACGTCGACTGGGCGGGCGACTTCGTGACCGGCGACTGGGGCGAGTCCGTCGTCCCCGGCAACGCGGGCCGTCCGGTGAAGGACGAGCTGCTCAGGGCGTTCGGCGTGACGCTGCGGCTGATCCTCGCCGCCGAGCTCATCGCGCTGATACTCGGTATCGCGGTCGGTGTCATCGGCGCGGTCAGACAGTACTCGCTGTTCGACTACGCGGCGACCGGAATATCGTTCGCGATGTTCTCGATGCCGTTGTTCTGCGTGGCGCTCGTGCTGAAAGCCGGCGGTATCGAGCTGAACAACTGGTTGGAGTCCCTGGGCGCGGACCGGTGGATCATCACGGCCGGACCGCCGGGCGAGGGCTTCAGCGGCGGCTTCGGGCAGCAGGTCTTCCAGTACAGCGGCGCCTACATCCTGCCGACCATCTCGCTGGTGGTCATCCAGTTCGCCCTCTACAGCCGGTTCCAGCGCGCCTCGATGCTGGAGACGCTGAACGCCGACTACGTGCGCACCGCGCAGGCGAAGGGCGTCTCGGAGAGCCGGGCGATCTTCAAGCACGCGTTCCGCAACGCGCTGATCCCGATCATCACGGTGTCGTCGCTGAACATCGGCGCCGGTTTCGGCGGCGCGGTGATCACCGAGACCGTGTTCGGCTGGTCCGGCATGGGGCGGTTCATCGTCCAGGCCATCGAGAAGATCGAGCCCTTCCAGGTGCTCGGCTTCATGATGCTGACGGCCGTCTTCATCATCGCGTTCAACCTGATCGCGGACATCTTGTACGCCTTCCTGGACCCGAGGATTCGCCTTGACTGAGATGGGTTCCCCGCTGGCGCAGGCGCCCGCGCCCGAAAAGGCCGAGGCGAGCCAGTTCGACACGACGACCGCCCGCAAGCAGTGGCAGGTCATCCTCCGCCGGTTCACCCGGCACCGGGCCGCGCTGTTCGGCCTGATCCTGTTCGTCGTGCTGGTGCTGGTCGCCTTCCTCGGCGGCCTGTTCTGGAAGTACCCGTACACGGACCTGGGCTTCAAGCGGTACCTGCCGCCCAGCGGCGACCACCCGTTCGGCACGGACCGGTTGGGCGGCGACATGGTCGCCCAGATCATCCGCGGCACGCAGTTCTCGCTCCAGATCGCGATCGTGGTGGCGTTCCTGTCCACCTTCATCGGCGTCATCCTGGGCGCGCTCGCCGGGTACATGAGGGGCTGGGTCGACACCTTCATCAGCCGCTTCATCGACCTGCTGCTGGTGATCCCCAGCCTGGTCATCGCGGCCGTGCTGGTGCGCAACAGCTTCGTCGTGTCCGTCGCCGGCGGCGGCAACTCGAACTGGCTGATCGTCGCCCTGTACCTGGGCCTGATCGGCTGGCTGTCCATCGCCCGGGTCATCCGCGGCATGGTGCTGTCGCTGCGCGAGAAGGAGTTCGTGGAGGCCGCCCGCGCGCTGGGCGCGTCCACGTTCCGCATCGTGTTCCGGCACATCCTGCCGAACACGATCGACGTGATCATCGTCAACGCCACGCTCGCCATCGCGCAGGCGGTGCTGCTGGAGGCCGCGCTGTCGTTCATCGGCCTGGGCGTGCAGAGCCCGGACACCTCGCTGGGCCTGATGATCAGCCAGAACAAGAACGAGCTGACGCTGCACCCGTGGCTGTTCTTCCTGCCGTTCGCGTTCATCGTGCTGATCTCGCTGGCGGTCAACTTCATCGGTGACGGTCTCCGGGACGCCTTCGACCCGAGGCAGAGGAGGGTGAAGGCATGAGCGAGGTGGACGTGATGAACGCACCCGAGTCCTCGTGGGGCAGCTCGGCCGCGAGCGGCGAGAAGCTGCTGCGCGTCGAGAACCTGTCGGTGGACTTCCCGACCGACGACGGCACCGTGCACGCGGTGCGCGACGTGTCGTTCACGCTCGGCCCCGGCGAGGTGCTGGGCGTCGTGGGCGAGTCCGGCTCCGGCAAGTCGGTGTCGTCGATGGCCGTCATGGGCCTGCTGCCCAAGACGGCCCGGATCGGCGGGTCGATCAAGTTCAAGGACCGCGAGCTCGTGGGCCTGAGCTACAAGCAGATGCAGCCCGTCCGCGGCAACGGCATCTCGATGATCTTCCAGGACCCGATGACGTCGCTGAACCCGGTCTACACGGTGGGCTGGCAGCTCGCCGAGGCGCACCGGGCGCACCACGACGTGTCGAAGAAGGCGGCGTTCGCGAAGGCCGTCGAGGTGCTGGAGCTCGTCGGCATCCCGCAGCCCGACCGGCGCGCCACGCAGTACCCGCACGAGTTCTCGGGCGGCATGAGGCAGCGCGTGATGATCGCCATGGCGATCATCAACGACCCCGACGTGATCATCGCCGACGAGCCGACCACGGCCCTCGACGTGACCGTGCAGGCGCAGATCCTGGACACGCTGCTGCGCATCCGGGACGAGACGAGCGCGGGCATCGTGATCATCACCCACGACCTCGGCGTCGTGGCGGGCATGGTGGACCGCGTCCAGGTCATGTACGGCGGCACGGTCGTCGAGCAGGGCACCGTGGACGAGGTCTTCGAGGCCCAGCGGATGCCGTACACGGTGGGGCTGCTCGGCTCCATCCCGAACCCGCAGATGCTCGGCAAGCGGCTCACGCCCATCAAGGGCGCGCCCCCGTCGCTGATGAACCTGCCGCGCGGCTGCTCGTTCTCGCCGCGCTGCCCGCTGGCCATCGACGAGTGCCGCGAGGTCGAGCCGGCGCTGCTGGAGACCGACCGGGCCGGCCACTTCGCGCGGTGCCACCGCTCCGCGCACCTGGCGACCCTGGAGAACCCGCAGCGGCTGTTCGCCCACGACGAGATCGGCGTGGTGGAGAACCCCGCGTCGCTGACCACGGCGAACCCGGACATCCCGGTCGCCGAGGACCTCGCCGTGGTGGAAGCGCGGCTGCACGAAGAGGAGAAGCCGACCTCATGACGACCCCGACCGATGTGAACCCCCAGGCGGGGGGCGCCGACTCGGGCCCGACCGACCGGGCGCCGCTGCTGGAGGTCAAGGACCTCGTCAAGTCGTTCCCGGTGCGCGGCGGCGGCATCATCCCGCGCACGGTCGGCCAGGTGCAGGCCGTGTCGGGCCTGACCTTCGACCTGTACCCCGGCGAGACGCTGGGCCTGGTCGGCGAGTCCGGTTGCGGCAAGTCCACGACCGGCCGCGCGATCCTCCAGCTGCACAAGCCGACGTCCGGCTCGGTGAAGTTCGAGGGCCGCGAGCTGACCAAGCTCAAGGGCCGGGGCCTGCGGTCGGTCCGCAAGGACATGCAGATCGTCTTCCAGGACCCGTACGCCTCGCTCAACCCGCGCTGGCAGATCAACGAGCTCATCTCCGAGCCGTTCAAGATCCACGGCGAGGGCGGCGGCGACGGCCGGTCGGTGCAGTCCCGGGTCAACGAGCTGATGGAGCTCGTGGGCCTCAACCCGGAGCACCGCAACCGGTACGCGCACGAGTTCTCCGGCGGCCAGCGCCAGCGCATCGGCATCGCCCGCGCGCTCGCGCTCAACCCGAAGCTCGTCGTGCTCGACGAGCCGGTGTCCGCGCTGGACGTGTCGGTGCAGGCGGGCGTGGTGAACCTGCTGGAGGAGCTCCAGGAGCGCCTCGGGCTGGCCTACCTGTTCGTGGCGCACGACCTGTCGGTGGTGCGGCACATCTCCGACCGGGTGGCCGTGATGTACCTCGGCAAGATCGTCGAGATCGGCGACCGCGAGGACATCTACGCCCGGCCGATGCACCCGTACACGCAGGCCCTGCTGTCCGCGGTGCCCGTGCCGAACCCGAAGCTGGAGCGGCAGCGCCAGCGGGTCGTGCTCACCGGTGACGTGCCGTCGCCGGTGAACCCGCCGTCGGGCTGCCGGTTCCGCACCCGCTGCTGGAAGGCGCAGGACATCTGCGCCACCGAGGAGCCCAGGCTGGAGCGCCGCGGCGACGGCGACGGCACGCTGTCGGCGTGCCACTTCGCCGAGGTCAAGCCGCTGCTCGTCGGCTGACCCGCGTGCCGTCGGGGCCACCTGCCCGCATTGGTGGCCCTGACGGCACGGGGCCCGGCACCCCACATCTACCCTGATCCGGTGACGCTCACTGCTCCACCACGGTTGATGCTGGTCCACGCGCACCCCGACGACGAGAGCCTGTGGACGGGCGGCACGATCGCCCGCTACGCGGCGATGGGCGTGCACGTCACCGTGGTCACCTGCACCCTCGGCGAGGAGGGCGAGATCATCCCGCCCGCGCTGCGCGAACTCGCCGCGGACGCCGCCGACCAGCTCGGCGGGTACCGCGTCGCCGAACTGCGCTCCGCCTGCGCCGCCCTCGGCGTGACCGACCACCGGTTCCTCGGCGGCATCGGCCGCTGGCGCGACTCGGGCATGGCGGGCGTCGCCGCCAACTCCCACCCGCGCGCGTTCGCGCAGGGCTCGCCCGACGAGCAGGTCGAGGCGCTGGGCGAGATCATCGCCTCGGTGAAGCCGCAGGTCGTCGTCACCTACGACGCGTTCGGCGGCTACGGCCACCCCGACCACGTCCGGGCGCACGAGATCACCACGGCCGCCGCGGTCGACGTGGACCGCGTGTTCCACGCCGTCACGTCCCGCGCGGCCGTCACGGAGGGCATCGCGAAGCTCGCCGGGTTCGCCGACCTGCCGTGGCGGCTGCCCGAGGAGGGCGAGCTGCCGACCACCGACGACGCCGAGATCACCACCGTCGTCGACGTCTCCGAGCACCTGGTGGCGAAGCTGCGCGCGCTGCGCGCCCACTCCACGCAGGTCGGCGTGTGGCAGGACGGGGCGGGCGGCGCGTCGTACGCGCTGTCCAACGGCATCGCGCAGCCCGTCGTGTCCGCCGAGTACTACGTGCTGGCCAAGGGCTCGGCCGCGGGGGCGGAGACGGACCTGTTCGGGGGGCTGGATTGACCGACCGCCTCGCGCTCGCCGGCATCGCGGCGGCCTCGTTCGCCCTGGCCGTGCTGGAGCTGTTCTTCCTGCCCGTGCGGTGGGACGGCACGCTCCTGCCGCGCTGGGGCGACTGGCCGTTCCCGGTGACCGCGGCGCTGGCGGCGGTGGCCACGCCCGCGCTGGTGATGCTGGCCTCCCGGTACGCCCACCGCACCCTGGCCGCCGCCTCGCCGCTGCTGGTGTGGGCGGGGACGCTGCTGCTGTTCGCCGTCCTCGGGCCGGGCGGCGACGCCGTGCTGCTCAACGACTGGCGCACCCTGCTGCTGTTCGCCGGGGGCGCGCTGCCCGGTGCCGTCGCGGTGGGGTCTTACGCGGGAGGACGGACGGGTGTCGGAAGCGATCACCGATAGGGACGTGGTCCGCGCGCTGCGGCCGTTCGTGCGGGCCACCGGCCCGCTGCTGGACACGCTGCGCGAGGCGAACCTCCTCGGCCTGCGCGACCGCGAGGCCGAGCACGGCGCCGACCGCAAGCTCGTCGACCGGCTGTGGGACGGGCTGGCGAAGGTCAAGGTGCCCGGCACGGCCGCGTGGGCGCGCATGGACGTGCACCAGCGCGACGAGTGGTGGCTCAACCGGCTGGGCCGGTTCGTGTCGCTGCTCTCGGCGCTGCCCGGCATCGGCGGGGTGCTCGCCGACCGGCTGCCGATCCAGGCGGCGCTCGGCGCGGCCGGCCAGGGGCTGCTGCTGTCGGCGGTGGCCGGCGAGCACGGGTTCACCTCCACCGAGGACCGGGTGCGGCTGCTCGCGCACGTGCTGTTCCAGCGCGAGGTGGACGGGCTGCCGGTGGACCGCGACGACGAGGACCGGGCCGCCGAGGACCGCGCCGCGGAGGACCGGGCCACCGAGGAGCTGACCTCCGAGCTGGGGGAGCGGTCCACGTTCCGGGCCATCGGGGCCACCGTGTGGAAGCTCGCCAAGGTGCTGTGGCGGCTGGAGGACGAGCTGGACAAGCGCCCGCAGGGCCGGTTCTACCACCAGGCCCTCGGGATGCTGCCCGTCGTGGGCGTCGTCGGCGACTACTTCGGGGAGCGGTCGGCGCTCAAGCGGGTCCGCGCCGCCGCCTACGCCTGGTTCGGCACCCAGTACCGGTAGCGGTGGTGCTCGGCGCAGCCCAGCGACTCGTACAGCGAGATCGCGGGCTTGTTGTGCTCGGCCACCTGCAACGCGCACGTCGTCGCCCCGCGCGCCCGGCCCCAGTCGGCCAGGGCGCCCATCAGCTCGCGCGCCAGACCGGTCCGCCGGGCCTCCGGCCGCACCGCCAGCCGCGCCACGTGCAGCAGGTCGCCCACCACGGCGCCGCGCACCGCGGCCACCACCACCCCGTCGCGGACGGCGGTGCCGAACCCGACGGCGTCGCCGGTGGTCAGCACGTGCCGCTGCGCCCGCGTCGGCTCCCGCTGGGCCGCCAGTTCCCACCAGGCGGGAGGTGGGACGTCCGTCACGCGCGCGTCGCCGCCCCCGCGGCCCGGGTGGGGCTTCGGGGAGGCGAACCCGCTCAGCGGACCCGTCATGACGAGCGACTCCGCCCCTCCGGGGTGATCTTCGTCGACCCGCCACCCGGCCGCCCCGATCCCCGCCTCGCAGCGCGAGCCGACGACGACGTGCGCGGTCGGCCGGATCGCGTTCCCCCGCGCGAAGGCGACCACCCGGTCCAGCGCCTCGGCGACCGGCAGGCCCGGGTCGCCGGTGGTCAGCGCGCTGTTCGCGCGGCCGGTGAACCCGCCCGCCGCGCGCAGCCGCCACCGGCCCAGGGGCACGTCCACCAGGGCCGGCCAGGCGTCGGCGCAGCGTTGCTCCAATGAGGTGATGTCGTCCACGCACGCATGGTCACCCGACCGGGCGACCGGTGGGCTGTGAGCTGGCGCACGGTGCGGGCGAGCGCGGATAAGGCGAGCCTCACCGGGGGACAATCGACTCCGCCGCGTACTCTCCGGCTTGCGCGGTGTGGACCAGGACAAGAGCAGGAGAGCGCAGTGACCTATGTGATCGCCCAGCCGTGCGTGGACGTGCTCGACAAGGCGTGCATCGAAGAGTGCCCCGTCGACTGCATCTACGAAGGCGACCGGATGCTCTACATCCACCCGGATGAGTGCGTCGACTGTGGTGCTTGCGAGCCGGTGTGCCCCGTCGAGGCCATCTACTACGAGGACGACGTGCCGGACGAGTGGAAGGAGTACACGAAGGCCAACGTGGACTTCTTCGACGAACTGGGGTCCCCCGGTGGCGCGTCCAAGGTCGGCAAGGTCAGCGCGGACCCCGCGTTCGTGAAGGCTCTCCCCCCGCAGGCGTCGCACGAGTGACGACCGGCAGGAGGCTCCCGGACTTCCCCTGGGACGCGCTGGCCGACCACGCCGCCAAGGCGCGCACGCACCCCGGCGGCGTGGTCGACCTGTCCATCGGCACCCCGGTCGACCCGGTGCCCGAGGTGATCCGGCGGGCGCTGTCCTCGGTGGCCGACGAGCCCGGCTACCCGACCACCCACGGCACGCCCGCGCTGCGCGAGGCCGTCGTGGGCTCCCTGGCCAGGCGGTACGGGGTCGACGGCCTCGACCCGGCCGCCGTGCTGCCCACCATCGGCTCCAAGGAGCTGGTGGCGTGGCTGCCGACGCTGCTCGGCCTGGGGCCGGGCGACGTGGTCGCCATCCCGGAGCTGGCCTACCCGACCTACGAGGTGGGCGCCCGGCTGGCGGGCGCGACGCCCGTGCGGCTGGCCGACGGCGAACCCGCGCCCGCCGGGGCCCGGCTCGTGTGGCTGAACTCCCCGTCCAACCCGACCGGGCGCGTGCAGTCGGCGGAGGCGCTGGCCCGGGCCGTGGCCGACGCGCGCGCGGTGGGCGCGGTGGTGGCGTCGGACGAGTGCTACCTGGCGCTGCCGTGGACCGCGTCACCGGTGTCCGCGCTGCGGCCCGAGGTCAACGGCGGGTCCCTCGACGGCCTGCTGGCCGTGCACTCGCTGTCGAAGTCCTCCAGCCTCGCGGGCTACCGGGCCGGGTTCGTCACCGGCGACCCGGCGCTGGTCGCGTCGCTGCTGGAGGTGCGCAAGCACGCGGGCATGATCGTGCCGCGGCCGGTGCAGGCGGCGATGACGGCGGCGTTGGCCGACGACGAGCACGTGGCGGCCCAGCGCGCCCGGTACGGGGCGCGGCGCGCGGCGCTGCTGCCGGCGCTGGAGGCGGCCGGGTTCACCGTGGACCACTCGGAGGCCGGGCTGTACCTGTGGTCGACGCGCGGCGAGTCGGCGTGGGACACCGTGTCGTGGCTGGCCGACCGGGGCCTCCTGGCCGCGCCGGGCACGTTCTACGGGCCCACCGGCGACCGGCACGTGCGGATCGCGCTGACCGCGTCGGACGAGCGCGTCGCGGCGGCCGTGGAGCGCCTCACCACCTGAGTCCACCTTTACCCGGCGCCGCCCGGGAAATCGGAGGCCGTCGATCCCGCGCGGGAACGGCGGCCTTTTTCATCCATTCCGCATGAATGCGGCCGATTCACCCTTTCCCGGGCCGTCGACGTGTAACGGCGTCGGAGGGCGTCGCGATCTGGCAGGACAACAGTGTCCCGCGCGGTCGATTTCCGCTCACGGCCGCCGACCGCGCCGAGTGCCGACAGATTGCGTGGTTCGGGAGTTGATCGACGAACGGCTCGTGCTCGCCGTGCTGCACCGGGTCCTGGAGGCCGAACCGGACAGCACGCCGTGGTTCTTCAGCAACGAGGTCATCGGCGCCAGCATCGGCGCCGTGCTGGCCGCCGCCCTCACCTTCGCCATCACCCGCCGCACGACCGGCAACGCGGTCGGACAGCAGAACACCCTGCTCGCGGCGGAACTGCGCGAGGCGACGGGCGAACTCGACCGGCGCGCCGCGGAGCTGACCGAGGCCGGGGCCAGGATCACGGCCCTCACCGCGGTCCAGGCCCACTACCACGAGGTCCGCGACCGGCTCGCCAGGTCGAGCGTCGTGCAGGAGTTCCACCAGCCGGTGCTGCTGCTGGGACCGCGGTTCGTGGGCAAGTCCTCGCTGCTGGCGCAGTGGCACACGCCCTGGGACCACGCGCCCCTGGCCGCCACCCGCAGGCACCGGCAGGCCGCCGTGCCGGTGCACGACTTCCGCAGGCCCGACGCGGTGCCGCACTTCGCCGACCCCGACGTGCGGACCGCGGTGGACGTGCACGTCAAGCTCCGCGTGCACGACTTCCCGGGTGAACTGGCCGCCCAGGCGGGCGCGGTGGAGACCGCTCGCCGGGAAACCGCGGAACTGCGCGAGAAGACCGGCCGCAACCTCGGTGTCGTGCTGGTGTGCATGTTCGACGCCGAAGAAGCGGTGAGCGGTCCGAAGGAGGGGACGATCCGCTATTACAACGGCGACCTGTTCGCGAACATCCGCACGCTCGTGTCGCACCGCGACGTGGACGTCCAGCGGCTCGTCGTCGTGTTCAACAAGTTCGACGTGCTGCAGGCGAGAAAGCCCGGGGAATCGACCGAGGCGCTGCTCGAACTGTGCGTCGACGTGTTCGGCCCGACCCTCCGGCCGCTGTACGGCGCCTGCAACCAGGAGCGGGTGTGCGAGGCCGTCACCGTGCTCGACCGGGACAACCTGCTGCGCAGCCAGGGCGCGAACGTGGTGTTCGGGGAGGTGGCCCGGGGGATCGTCGAGTCGCTGTCCGGTCGGGACGTCGCGGAGCGGCTCGTGGGCGAGCAGCGGGCCACCAGCTTCATGGCGCGGAACTTCTAGCGGTCACGGGGTGAGTCCGATGCGTCATGTGTTCCGCGTCAACGTCGCCGGTCAAGGGCACGCGCTGTACCTCTGCGACGGCGACCGCGCGCCCCTGGAGCTGCCGCTCGACGTGCGCTCCGACGTGCTGCCGCCGGACTTCACGGACGCCCAGGGCGTCGTCGACGACCTGCTGTCCGAGCAGCCGGGCGGTCCCTACCTGTACGCCTCGGGCACCCCCGGCGGCGGGTCCTTCGTGCTGTACGGGCTGCTGGTCGACGGGCACGACGAGTACGGGCGGGAGGGCATCACGCTGCTGCACGGCCTGATCGACGACGAGGTCGACGTGGTGGACCTCGTGCAGCGGGTCGCGGGCGTGGTGTCGGTCGGCTCCCTGGGGCGGGTGGCGCGGGTGGTGCGGCGGATGGCCGAGCGCGGCGCGGACGTCCGAGAGCTGCTCGACGCCGTGGAGGGAGCGGAGGGGAAGGGGTCCTGGCGCCTCCCGACCCGTCACGGCGCGCCGCCGTCCCCGGTCGCGGCGCTGGTGCACGACTGCAGCGGGTCGGCCGTCGCCTGGCTCGCGATGGCGCGGTCCAACCAGGGCACCGACCGCCCGTGGGCGATCTGGGACGCGGTCGCGGAGCGGGGGAGGGTGGCGACGCTGTCCAGCCGGGGCGGGCCGGTCCTGCTGCTGTCGGACTACCTGCGCGCCGCGGTGCTCGCGGTGGACGACTCGCTCGGCGTGGCCGCCCTGCTCGCGCGGACCGCGTCGCCGGCCCTCCCGCCGCCGGGGGAGGTGGACGCCGACCGGGGCGCGGGCACCCGGGGCGCGACCGCCCGGACCACGACCGCCTCGACCGCGGTCGAGCGGACCGGGGGGACGAGCGGTTCGGCCACGTCGTCGAAGGGCGCGCGCCGGCCGGCCGCGACGGTCGCCGAGCCCGACCCGAGGGTCGCGCGAGCCCTGGTCGTGAGGGTGGTGTGGCTGGACACCGAGCCCGGTCGGCTCGTGCTCTACGGCGGCGACCGGTGGTACGTGGTCAGGCCCCGGGAGCTGAAGGCGGTGGTCAGGCTGGAGGACCGCTGCCTGCTGGAGGCGGAGCAGCCGTTCCCGCTGCGGCTGTTCCTCAAGCGGACGAGGGCGTTCCTCGTCCTCACCGAGGGCGGGGAGGCCCGGGCCCTGGCGGAGTGGATCGACTCCCGCCGGTGACGCGGACGCCCGGTCGGTCCCGACCGGGCGTCCGGCACGACGTCAGTCGTTCGCGTGCAGCGCGGCGTTCAGCTCGACGCCCGTGCCCGTGCGGGCCTTCACGCGGACCGCGCCCGTCGTGGAGTCGCGGAGGAGCAGCAGGCCCGACATGCCGGACAGCTGGGCCGCCTTCACCACCGCGCCGTCCTCGCCGGTGACCTTGGTGCCCGCCGTGACGTACAGGCCGGCCTCGACGACGCAGTCGTCGCCCAGCGAGATGCCGAGACCCGCGTTCGCGCCGATCAGGCACCGCTCGCCCACCGAGATGACCTGCTTGCCGCCGCCGGACAGGGTGCCCATGATCGACGCGCCGCCGCCCACGTCGGAGCCGTCGCCGACCACGACGCCGGCCGAGATCCGGCCCTCCACCATGGACGCGCCGAGCGTGCCCGCGTTGAAGTTCACGAAGCCCTCGTGCATGACGGTCGTGCCGGGCGCCAGGTGCGCGCCGAGGCGCACCCGGTCGGCGTCGGCGACCCGCACGCCGCTCGGCAGCACGTAGTCGACCATCCGGGGGAACTTGTCGACGCCGTACACGGTGACCGGGCCGCGGGCGCGCAGCCGCAGCCGCGTCTCCTCGAAGCCGTCCACGGCGCACGGGCCGAAGTTCGTCCACACCACGTTCGCCAGCAGCCCGAACACGCCGTCGAGGTTCGCGCCGTGCGGCTTCACCAGGCGCGCGGACAGCAGGTGCAGGCGCAGCCACACGTCGTAGGCCGAGACGGGGGCGTCGTCGAGCGAGGCGATGGCGACGCGGACGCCGACGACCTCCACGTCCCGGTCGGCGTCGGCGCCGAGCTGCTTGGCGGCGGCCTCGCCCAGCGCGCCGGCGACCTCGGCGGAGGACAGCAGCGCCACGCCCGGCGCGCCGTCGTCCGAGCCGAGGGACGGCGACGGGAACCAGGTGTCGAGCACGGTGCCGGAAGGGGTGACGGTGGCCAGGCCGACGCCGTACGCGCCGGTGGGGTTCGCGGTGCTCACGAGCGCCAACGGTAACGTGCCGCAGGTGGCCGACACCCTGCACCTCTCCGCCGACCCCGTCGAACTGGCCGTCGCGCTCGTGGACGTCCCGAGCGTCTCCGGCGACGAAGAGCGCCTCGCGGACCTCGTCGAGCGCTCGCTGCGGGAGCAGACCCCGCTGGAGGTGGTGCGCTCCGGCAACGCCGTGCTGGCCCGCACGAACCTGGGCCGCCCGTCGCGGGTCGTGTTCGCCGGGCACCTCGACACCGTGCCGGTGAACGACAACCTGCCCTCGCGCCTGGAGGACGGCGTCCTGCACGGCCTCGGCTCGGTCGACATGAAGGGCGGCGACGCGGTGATGCTGCACCTCGCCGCGACCGTGACCGACCCGCGCCACGACCTGACGTTCGTGTTCTACGACTGCGAGGAGGTCGACGCGGTCCGCAACGGCCTGGGCCGCGTCGAGCGCGAGCTGCCGGAGTGGCTGGCGGGCGACCTGGCGATCGTGTGCGAGCCGTCGAACGGCGTGGTCGAGGCCGGCTGCCAGGGCACCATGCGGATCGAGGTGCGCACGGCGGGCGCGCGGGCGCACACCGCGCGCGGCTGGATGGGCCGCAACGCGATCCACGCCCTCGGCGAGGCCCTGCGCCGGCTGGAGTCCTACGAGCCGCGGCAGCCCGAGATCGACGGCTGCCGGTACCACGAGGGCCTCCAAGCGGTGAAGGTCGAGGGCGGCGTCGCGGGCAACGTCGTGCCCGACGCGGCCGTGCTGACGGTGAACCACCGGTTCGCGCCCGACCGCGGCCCCGAGGAGGCCGAGCGGCACCTGCGCGAGGTGTTCGAGGGCTACGACGTCACGGTCACCGACGTGTCCCCGGGCGCCCTGCCCGGCCTGGGCGCGCCGGTCACCCGGGAGCTGGTCGAGGCGGCCGGCGGGGAGCCGGTGGCGAAGCTCGGCTGGACCGACGTGGCGCGGTTCGCGGCGCTGGGGATGCCCGCGGTGAACTTCGGGCCGGGCGACCCGACGCTGGCGCACACGCGGCAGGAGAACGTCCCGGTGAACCAGGTGCGGCGGTGCGCGGAAGTGTTGCGCCGCTTCCTGAGCTGACCGCGTCCCGCGTCTACACTCCGGTTGATGAGCGAGAACGGCGTGGACGAGCACCCGAAGGAGAAGCAGCGCGGACCGGTGGTCCTGCGCCGCGGTCGCCGGGAGGAGCTGACCACCACCGACCAACGGCTGCTGGACTCGCGCGGCCACACCGACTGGGTGCACACCGACCCGTGGCGGGTGCTGCGCATCCAGGCCGAGTTCGTGGAGGGCTTCGGCGCGCTGGCCGAGGTGCCGAGCGCGGTGACCGTGTTCGGATCGGCCCGCACCGGCCGCGACCACCCCGAGTACGAGACCGGCCGCAAGCTGGGCGCCGCGCTCGCCGAGGCCGGGTTCGCCTGCATCACCGGCGGCGGTCCGGGCGCGATGGAGGCGGTGAACCGGGGCTGCTCGGAGGCGGGCGGCTTCTCCATCGGGCTGGGCATCGAACTGCCGTTCGAGCAGGGCCTGAACCCGTGGGTCGACCTGGGCGTGAACTTCCGCTACTTCTTCGTGCGCAAGACCATGTTCATCAAGTACTCGCAGGCGTTCATCTGCCTGCCGGGCGGGTTCGGCACGCTGGACGAGCTGTTCGAGGCGCTGACCCTGGTGCAGACGAAGAAGGTCACCAAGTTCCCCGTCGTGCTGTTCGGCAAGCAGTACTGGCAGGGCCTGTACGACTGGGTGAAGTCCTCGGTGCTCGACGGCGGCAAGGTCGGCGAGAAGGACCTGGAGCTGCTGTACCTGACCGACGACATCGACGACGCGGTGCGCGTGGTGAACGAGGCGCACAAGGCGTGGGCGGACGCGCATTGACCACCGTCACCGTGTACTGCGGGTCGCTGCGGACGGTGCCGGGGAGCTACCTGGAGCTGGCCGCGCGGGTGGGCGCGGGGATCGCGGCGCGCGGCTGGTCGCTGACGTGGGGCGGTGGCCGCACGTCGATGATGGGCGCGGTGGCGGCGGCGGCCCGGGAGGGCGGTGCCCGCACGACCGGCGTGATCCCGCGCGGCCTGGTGGACCGGGAGATCGCCGACGCCGACGCCGACGACCTGCTCGTGGTCGACACGATGCGGGAGCGCAAGGCGTTGATGGAGGCGCACGGCGACGCGTTCCTGGCGCTGCCCGGCGGGATCGGCACGCTGGAGGAGCTGTTCGAGGTGTGGACCTCGAAGGTGCTGGCCGCGCACGCCAAGCCGGTGGTCGTGCTGGACGTGGACGGCCACTACCGGGGCCTGCTGGAGTGGCTGGCCGAGCTGCACGGGCGCGGGTTCGTGTCCCGGTCGGCCCTCGACTCCCTGGTCGTCACGGACGACGTGACGGCCGCCCTGGACGCCTGCGCCCCCTGACCCGGCATCCCCCACCCCACCCGGCGAGTCCAACGCTCCCGCCGCGCGAGTCCAACGCTCAAGTCGCGTGAGTCCAACGCTCAGGACCCCTGTGTTCTTCACTCGCGAGTAAAGAACACAGGGGTCGCGAACGCAGGACTCTCGGGTCCTGGGCGTTGGACTCTCGGGTCCTGGGCGTTGGACTCTCGGGTGGGGTGGGGGTCAGGTGACGGTGGCCTCGGGGAGGCCGCGGGCGCGGGCCAGGTGGGTGGCCTCCTCGGCGAACATGCCCACGTCCAGGGGGACGAACGGGTGCGCCTTCACGGTCAGGCGGGTCGGGGTGGCCTTGGCGGTCCAGGTGCCGAGGACCTCGCCGTCGACGAGCAGCGCGCCGCGCCGGCCCAGGACGCGCCACACCTCCTTCTGGTGCGCCTTGTCCGGCACGAGCAGGTCCCGGTCGCGGGCGTTGAGGTAGGGGTCCAGCGGCGGCAGCAGGCGCACCACCTCGGGCTCGGGCGGGTTCTCGAACGCGTCGAGGCGGTCGGCCGGGAGCCACGCCTTCCGGGAGACGGGCACGAGGTCGTCGGGCCACGCGGCCTTGACGTCGCGGACCGGCGCGCCGAAGTAGGCCGCCACCTCGGCGTACCCGGCGGGGCCGTGCAGCCGCAGGTAGCGCGTGACCAGCTCGCTGAAGCCGGCGGACGCCGTCGGCACGGGCCCGCGCCCCTCCAGCGGCACGAACGTGACGGTCTTCTCCGCCGGGTCGAACCGCAGGCCGGCGGGCAGCACGGCGGCCCGGAACACGGCGTCCCGCACGTGCGTCGCCCCGCACGAGCTGCACCAGGCGGTGACGGCGGCCGGGACCAGCGGGGTGACGAGCGCGGACGCCTCGCCCTTGGTCATCGGCCGGTCGACGACCCCGCGCAGGGCGTCGGCGACCCGGTGCAGCACCGCCGCGCCGTCCTCCACGGCCGGCCGGTCCATCCGGGCCAGCGCGTCGGCGTCGCTCAGCGGCCACAGGCGGGCGGCCAGCGCGGGCACCTCGGCCGTGCGGTGCCAGTGCGGCGCGCCCCGGACCGTCCACGTGAGGGTGAACTCCCCGGACGGGTCGGGCACGTCGGCCAGGCGGGCGGCCAGCGCGGGCACGGCGGACCGCTCGGAGTCCTGCACCCCCAGGTCGAGCACGCGCAGGGCGGCCGGGTCGGTGGCGGACCGGTCGAACTGGTGGGCGGCGACCCGGTAGGCGATCACCCGCTCCCTCGTGATCTGCCGCGGGTCAGCCACGGCGGACGCCCTGCTCGGGGCCCGGCACGACGACGCCGTGCCGGGCCCGCGGGGTGGTCGTGAACTGCGATTCCATGCCGGTGATCCTGGCAGGCGGTCCCGCCACCCGCCGTGGGCCGCCCCCGCGGGCCACCCGCCGTGGACCACCGCCGCGGGTCACCCGCCGTGGACCACCGCTGCGGGCTACCCGCGCGGGACCGCGAGCCAGGAGTCCGCGCCGAACGCCACCGACGACCCCGGCGCGCTGGACCCCTGGTAGCGGGCGTCCACGGTGTCGACGACGAGCACGAGCCGGTTGCCCGCGCCGACGTTCCACACGGTCGGCTCCAGGTCCAGGTCGACCGCGCGGGTGTGCGTGCCGGTGAGCGTGACGGGCTTGTGCGTGATCAGCGCGCCCAGGCCGAGGGCGTTCACCTCGTACAGGTAGGCGTAGAGGGTGGTTTTCGGCGCGGACGGGGTGACGGTGAGGTGCGCGCGGGGCGTGCCGCTGACGGTGGTGGCGCTCCACTGCGCCGGGCCGCGCCACACGGCCGCCGCGCCCCGGTCGACCAGGGGCGTGGACACGCCGACGGGCAGTTGCAGGAAGCCCTGCAACGCGCCGGTGACGAGCACGGTGCCGCTCTCCGCGATGGTGGGCCGGCCGGCCCCGATGCGGTCGGCGGCCAGCGGCACGGTGTCGGTGCGCGCGGTGGCCGCGGCCCACGTCGGGAACGAGCGCCAGCCGCCGCCGTTGTTGGGCTTGACCTGCACGGGGTGCTCCCGGTCGATGCCGTTGGCGACGCCCTTGAGGTGGTGGTCGAACCAGCGGCCGACGGAGTCCCAGATCTCGTTGGGCAGCCCGGCCGCGCCGAACAGCTCGGCGGTGGCGTGGTCGCCGGGGGACAGCATGAGCCGCTTCGGCGTGCCGAGGGCGGTGAAGAAGTCGGTGACCTGGCTCGGCGGGAACAGCCCGTCGTTCCACGCGTTGCCGATCATCACGGCGGCCCTGATCGACGACACGTGCGAGGCGGGGGAGCGGGGCGGCGAGATCGGCAGCACGTCCTCGAACCGCTTCTCCCGGTAGGCGGCCTCGGCCTCGCGCAGCACGGGACCGGGGCGGCCGGTGAGCTTCCCGGCGGTGAGCAGCAGGTCCACGGCCTGCCCGCTGACCGTCTCGTTCGGGTAGAGCGAGCGGGCCAGGTCGGTCCACGTGGACAGCGCGGCGACGGCCTTCACCCGCGGGTCGGCCGCGGCGGCGAGCAGGGACTGGCCGGCGCCGTAGGAGATGCCGCCGACGCCGACCCTCGACGCGTCGCCGCGGGCCTGGGCGATGCCCCAGTCGATGACGCGGCTGACGTCGGCCACGGTGTCCGGCCCGGCGACGTCGATCTCGCCCGCCGAGTCGTGGAAGCCGCGGCTGGTGTAGCTGATCACCACGTAGCCGGACTCGTAGGCGAGGCGGGCGGCGGCGCCGACGTACTCGATGTTGTTGACGCCCCAGCTGGAGGGCAGCACGAGCAGCGGGAACGGCCCGCTGCCGCGCCCGGTGGGTTCGACGACGAACGCCTTGAGCGGGGTGCCGCCCTGGCCGGGGATGGTCCGGTAGCCCACCGCGAAGCCGGGCGCGGCCTGCGCGGGTGGCGCGAGCACGAGCGCCACGAGGGCGGCGAGCAGCAGGGGGAGTGATCGGCGCACAGGGTCCTCCTTGACCGTGACCGGGATCACGCAGAGTGTTACCGGTGAGTAAAGCGATGCGTACTCGGCGGTAGCAATGGCCTGTGACGCGGGTCACGTGAAGCTGTGACGTGGCACGATGCCGTCATGCTGCGGTTCGGTGCACGGCAGGTCGCGAACGATCGCGCGCTGGTCATGGCGATCGTGAACCGCACCCGCGACTCCTTCTACGACCGCGGGGCGACGTTCTCCGACGACGCCGCGATGGCCGCCGTGGACCGCGCGGTCGCCGACGGCGCGGACATCGTCGACATCGGCGGCGTGAAGGCCGGCGCCAAGGGCGAGGTCGTCGACGCGGCCGAGGAGGCGCGGCGGGTCGTGCCGTTCGTCGCGGCCGTCCGCGAACGTCACCCGGACGTGGTGATCAGCGTCGACACGTGGCGGCACGAGGTGGGCCGCGCGGTGTGCGCGGAGGGCGCGGACCTGATCAACGACACGTGGGCGGGCGCGGACCCGAGGCTCGCCGAGGTGGCGGCCGAGTTCGGCGCGGGCATCGTCTGCTCGCACACCGGCGGCCTGCCGCCGCGCACCGACCCGCACCGCGTGCGCTACCCCGACGTGGTGGCGGCGGTGGTCGGCGAGCTGGTCGCGCGGGCCGAGCGGATGGTGGCGCTGGGCGTGCCCCGCGAGGGCGTGCTGGTCGACCCGACGCACGACTTCGGCAAGAACACGTGGCACGGGCTGGAACTGCTGAGGCGGCTGGACGAGCTGGTCGCCACCGGGTGGCCGGTGCTGATGGCGCTGTCCAACAAGGACTTCGTGGGCGAGACGCTGGGCGCGGACGTGGAGGACCGGGTGGACGGCACGCTCGCCGCGACCTCGGTGGCGGCGTGGACGGGCGCGAAGGTGTTCCGCGCGCACCAGGTGCGGCAGACGCGGCGCGTGGTGGAGATGGTGGCGAGCATCGCGGGCACCCGCCCCCCGGCGCGCGCGCTCCGCGCCCTGGCCTGACGCGAGAACCGGGGTTCCCCCCGGTCCCGACCAGTAGACTGCCTACCCGTGAAGCCCGACGCGTTGCGAGGACACCTCGACGCGCTGCTGCTGGCCGTCCTCGACGGCGGCCGGCTGCACGGCTACGCCATCATCGAGGCGTTGCAGCGGCGCAGCGGCGGCGTGCTGGACCTGCCCACCGGCACCGTCTACCCGGCCCTGCGCAGGCTGGAGACCGCCGGCCTGGTGAGCAGCGAGTGGAGCACCGTCGGCGGCCGGCAGCGCCGCACCTACCGGCTCACCAAAGCGGGTGAACGCGCACTGGTCGCCGAGCGCGGCGCGTGGCGCGAGTTCACCACCGCCGTCGACGGCGTCCTCGGAGGTGGCCCGTGGCCCGCGCGAGCCTGATCGACGACTACGTCACCGCCCTCGACCGCCGCCTGCGCGGCCCCGCCGCCCTCAAGGACGACCTGGTCGCCGAGGCCCGCGACAGCCTCGCCGACGCCGCCGACGCCCACCGCTCCCGCGGCCTGCCCGACCACGACGCCGAGCACCGCGCCGTCACCGAGTTCGGTCCCGTCGCCACCGTCGCCCGCGACTACCAGAGCGTCCTCGGCCTCGCCCACGGCGCCCGCACCCTGCGCACCGTCGTGCTCGTGCTGCCCACCGCGCACGTCCTGTGGGAGCTCAACCGCCGGTTCTGGATCGGCGCCTGGGGCGCCTTCCCCGCCCCGCCGCCCGACTGGTACCTGCTCGTCGCCCGCGCCAACGACTCCGCCTCCTGGGTCGTCGCCGGCGCCGCCCTGCTCGCGCTGCTCACCGGCCGCGCCCTGGCCCGCCGCGGCGTCGCCGCCACCACCCTCGCCCGGCTCGCCGGCGCGGTCGCCGCCGTCGCCGTCACGACCGCCGCCGGCGGCAACGTCGCCATCGTGCTCGCCACCGCCCACCTGGACGCGTCACGCCTGCTCACCTCGCCGCCCGTGCTGGCCGCGTCGCTGGTCAGCCTGCTGGTCCTGGCCCGGCTCGCCGTCCTCGCCCGCAGGTCCGTGGTGTTCTCGTCGGTCTGACCGGCGGCGGTGTGCCACGATCGTGACGTGACCTCAGCGCTCCTCTACATCGTCGTCATGGCGCTCGTCGCGGCCGTGGTGTTCCTCCTCGCCGCGCTGGTGTTCGGTCGCGGCGAGGAGCTCGCGCCGCTGCCGCCCGGTGCGTCGCCCACCCGGCTGCCCGCCGACGACGTGACCCCCGACGACGTGCGCGACCTCAAGTTCCAGCAGGTCCTGCGCGGCTACAAGATGACCGAGGTGGACTGGGCGCTCGACCGCCTGGCCGGCGAGCTGGAGCAGCTGCGCGCCCGCGTCGCCGAGCTGGAGGCCGACCTCGGCATCGAGCCCTCCCGACCCGACGCGGACGCCGTGGACTCCGCGGACGCCCTGGACGCCGGGGAGCGCGACCGGGAACCGGCACGGGAGCCCGAACGTGACCCGGCTTGAGCTGCGCGTCGACGTCGACGCACCCGCCGAGCGCACCTGGGCCGCCCTCACCGACTGGGACCGGCAGGGCGAGTGGATGCTGCTCACCCGCGTCCGCGTCACCGCCGGCGACGGCGCGGGCCCCGGCAGCGAGCTGTCCGCGTTCACCGGCCTCGGCCCCCTCGGGTTCACCGACACCATGCGCATCACCGCCTGGGAACCGCCCCTGCGCTGCGCCGTCGACCACACCGGCCGCCTCGTGCGCGGCACCGGCGAGTTCCTCGTCGTCCCCCGCGGCGAGCGCAGCGAGTTCCGCTGGGCCGAGGACGTGAACCCGCTGCTCAACCTGGCCTTCCTGCCCGGCGTGAAGCTCTCCCTGCGCCGGTTCGCCACCTTCGCCCGGGAGTACACCGCGTGACCCAGCCACCCGTCCGCTGCCCGTGGGGCGACAGCACCCCCGACTACGCCGACTACCACGACACCGAGTGGGGCGTCGAGCTGCACGGCGACAACGCCCTGTTCGAGCGCATGTGCCTGGAGTCGTTCCAGTCCGGCCTGTCCTGGATCACCATCCTGCGCAAGCGCGAGAACTTCCGCGCCGCGTTCGCGCACTTCGTCCCCGAGGTCGTCGCCGAGTACGGCGACGCCGACTTCGACCGCCTCATGGCCGACGCCGGCATCGTCCGCAACCGCGCCAAGATCACCGCGACCATCGCCAACGCCCGCGCCGTCGCCGACCTCGACGTGCCGCTCGACGACCTGCTCTGGTCGTTCGCCCCCGAGCACCACGAACGGCCCGCCACCACCCACGACGTGCCCGCCGTCACCCCCGAGTCGAAGGCGATGGCCAAGGAGCTCAAGCGCCGCGGCTTCACGTTCCTCGGCCCCACCACCTGCTACGCGCTGATGCAGGCCACCGGCATGGTCGACGACCACATCGCGGCCTGCTTCCGCGCCGGCGCCCCCACCACCGCGGGCACCCCGGCCGGCGCTCCCGCTACCGCCCGGTGAACACCGGCTTCCGCTTCGCCACGAACGCGGCCACCGCCTCCCGGTGGTCCGCCGTGGCACCCGCCTCCGCCTGCGTCCGGGCCTCCACGTCCAGCGCCGCCGCCAGCTCCCCGGAGAACGCCATCGCCTCCTTGATCTTCGCGTAGGCCGTCGTCGGACCCGCCGCCAACCGCGCCGCCAGCTCCTGCGCCGCCCCCAGCGCCTCCCCGTCCGGCACCACCCGGTTCACCATGCCGACCCGCAGCGCCTCCTCCGCGCCCACCGGCTGCGCCAGCAGCATCATCTCCATCGCCCGGCCGTACCCGATCAGCCGCGGCAACGTCCACGACGCGCCCGAGTCCGCCGTCAACCCCACGTTCGCGAACGCCATCAGGAACTTCGCGCCCGCCGCCGCGATCCGCAGGTCGCTCGCGTACGCCAGCGACGCCCCCGCGCCCGCCGCCGTCCCGTTCACCGCCGCGACCACCGGCTTCGGCATCCCCACGATCGCCTTGACCAGCGGGTTGTAGTGCCGCTCCACCGTGTGCAGCGGCGCCGGGTCACCCGCCTCCAGCAGCGCGACGTGCTCCTTGAGGTCCTGGCCCGCGCAGAACGCCTTCCCCGCGCCGGTCAGCACCACCGCGCGCACCGAGTCGTCCGCCGCGGTCTCCACCACCGCCTCCAGCAGCCGCTCCTTCAACGCGACCGTGAACGCGTTGAACGCCTCCGGCCGGTTCAGCGTGAACGTGCGAACGCCCTCGGCGTCGTCGATGAGGAGTTCGGACATGGGGTGAACCTCCGAGCTGGTCGTGTCGTGGGCCGGCCGTCTCGTCCGACCGGTCTTCCGGGCCGTCTTCCGGGGCCGTCTTCCGGGGGCTCAGTCGCCGCCCAGGCTGTCGTCGACGAACTTGGCCACCGCGGGCGCCAACCGCGCCGTGTGCCGGTCGAAGAACTCCGCCGCCCCCGCACCCGGCCAGTCCGCGGGCAGCAGCTCACGGGGCAGCCCCGGGTCCCGGAACAGGAACTTCCGCCACGCGTGCAGGAACCGCTGCGACGCCGCGAACGCCGTCGCCGGCGACGTGCCGTCCACAGCGGACACCACCGGCTCCCACTCCGCCACGAACCGCGCGTAGTCCTCGCCCAGCGCGCCCAGGTCCCACGCCCGCGCCGCCAGCTCCGCGTCACCGCCCTCGTGCGCGCCCCGGAACCTGCTCGCCCGCACGCCCTCCGCCGCCAGCACGTCCCCCAGCTCCGGCGACGGCCGCGGCGCGACCCACGTCACCGGCCCCAGCGCCCCGTAGCCCAGCAGCTGCAACGACGACGCCAACCGCTCCCGCGACTCCCGCGCCGGCAGCTCCTCCAGCACCACCACGTGCCACCGACCGTCCCACGTGGACGGCCGGGTGCGGTAGATGCGCGCCGCCGCCTCGTCCAGCCGCCGCTCCGCCCGCGGCGTCATCGCGTACCCCGGGCCACCGGGCAGGCGCACCGGCGCCAACCACCCCTGCCGGACCGTCCGCGACACCGCCGTGCGCACCGCGGGCGCGGCGAAGTCCAACGGCTCCAGCAACCGGACCAGCGCGGCGATGGTCGCCGCGCCACCCCGCTCGCGCAGGTGGCCGCCGTAGACGTCGAAGAGGGCCGAACGGGCTCGCACGAGAGCCGAGTCTGTCAGGGCCGGCCCGCGACACGCCACAACACCCGGAACGGTCACGACCAGGTGACGCTTCACCCGGTGGGCGAAAATCGTTGCGACACGCCGATCCTGGCCCTGATCAGCCCTTCCGCCAAGATCGCCGGCGAACCACCCCCGAGCCGGAAAGATCGGTTCGGTTTCGCAGGTGAGTCCGCATAGGGGAGAATGGGCCCGTATCCGGCCCTGGTCGGACGGGGAAGATGTTGACGGAGGGAGCACGCGATGGCGGCCATGAAGCCCCGGACCGGCGACGGTCCCCTCGAGGTGACCAAGGAGGGGCGCGGCATCGTGATGCGCGTTCCGCTCGAGGGTGGTGGCCGCCTAGTCGTCGAGATGTCGGCGGACGAGGCCAACGCCCTGGGCGACGCCCTCAAGGCAGCCGCCGGCTGACCTGACCGGCCGGATCGAGACAGCGTTCGGCGTGCCCCGGTTCCACAGTGGAACCGGGGCGTCGCCGCATCGTGACCCCCCCGCGCCCTCAAGGCTCTGACCAGCCCCTTTCCCGATCACCAGGAGTACTGACGTGCGTGCGCCGCTGCCCACCCCGCTGGTCGCCGTCGAGGTGGCCGACACCGTCCGGCGAGGCGTGCCCGCGGTGGTCGTGGCGTTCGCGGGCGACCCGGTGCGCCTCGGCCCCGGCGCACCCGGCGACCTGGACACCACCGACCTGCCCACCGACGTCGGCGGCGTCGGCGGAGTCGTGAAGAAGGGCGCCACCTGGGTCGTCGGCGTCGGCGAGGCGTCGGTCCGCGACTGGCGCCGCGCGGGCGCGTCCCTGGTCCGGGCCCTGCACGGCGAGGCCGACCGCACCGGCGCGGCCGGCTACGACGTCCACGTGCCCGACGACCTCACCCCGGACGCCGCGACCGCGTTCACCCTCGGCCTGGCCCTCGGCGGCTACCGCTACCGGATCACCGGCGCGGAGGCCCCCAAGCGGGTGAAGTCGATCCGCCTGGTGCCCGCCGCTCCCGCCGGCGCCCCGCTGGTCGACGCCGTCCGCCGCGCCACCACCCTCGCCGCCGCGACGTCCCTGTCCCGCGACCTGGCCAACGCGCCGTCCAACGTCAAGGACCCCGCCTGGCTGGCCGCCGCCGCCGTCAAGTCCGCCGTCCCCGGCCTCGACGTCCGGGTCCGCGACGAGAAGTGGCTGGCCGCCGAGGGCTTCAACGGCGTCCTGGCCGTCGGCAACGGCTCCGCCCGCCCCCCGCGCCTGATCGAGCTGTCCTGGCCCGGCACGGCCGGCCACCCCCACCTGGTGCTGGTCGGCAAGGGCATCACCTTCGACACCGGCGGCATCTCCATCAAGCCCGCCGACGGCATGCACCTGATGCGCACCGACATGTCCGGCGGCGCCGCCGTCATCGCCGCCCTGGTCGCCATCGCCAAGCTCGACCTGCCCCTCCGCGTCACCGGCCTCGTGCCCGCCGCCGAGAACCACGTCTCCGGCACCGCCTACCGGCCCGGCGACGTGATCAGGCACTACGGCGGCACCACCACCGAGGTCACCAACACCGACGCCGAGGGCAGGCTCGTCCTGGCCGACGCCCTCGCCTACGCCGTGCACACCCTCGCCCCGGACCACCTCGTGGACGTCGCCACCCTGACCGGCGCGATGAAGGTCACCCTCGGCACGCGGACCGGTGGCCTGTTCGCGACCGACGACGCCCTGGCGGCGAAGATCGCGGACGCGGGCGCGCGGACCGGCGAGTCCTGGTGGCGCATGCCGCTGCTGGAGGACCTGGCCGAGGACGTGCGGAGCGACATCGCCGACGTCCGCCAGTGCCCGCCCGGACCGGGTGGCATCACGGCGGCGCTGTTCCTGCGCGAGTTCACCGGGAACGTGCCGTGGGCGCACCTGGACATCGCCGGGCCGGCGCGGGCGGACAAGCCGTACGACGAGGTCGTGCCGGGGGCGAGCGGTTTCGCGGCGAGGACGTTGATCGAGCTGGCGGAAAGCCTGGTCTGAGGGGGTGGCGGGACACGATCGGGTGATCATCGGGCCGAACATGTACGAAAACGGCCCCTCGCCACTCGGTTGAAAACATGAGGAACCAACCCGCCGACCACCCCTCGACCCACCACCCCCTCCGCCACCACCCCGCCGGCCCCCACGGCCCTCACGGCCCTGCCGGCTCTCTGCGGCCCCGCCGGCTCCCCGCAGCCCTGCCGGCTCCCGCCGCCTCGCCGACCCCAGCCCGCTGACCCGGTCCCGCCGATCCCGCTGACCCGGCCCGCTGACCCGCTGATCGGCCTGCTGCCCGCTGACGCCGCCCCACCCGGCCTGCCGCCCGCTGACCGGCCTGCTGCCCGCTGACGCCGCCCCACCCGGCCTGCCGCCCGCTGACCGGCCTGCTGCCCGCTGACGCCGCCCCACCCGGCCTGCCGCCCGCTGACCGGCCTGCTGCCCGCTGACGCCGCCCCACCCAGCCTGCTGACCCGGCCTCGCCGGCCCACCGCGCGGGTTCGCGGTCAGCCGCCTCGCGCGCACCCGCCTCGCGCGGGTGCGCGGTCACCCGGCCGCCACGAGGCCGCGCACCCCTGGGGCGAGCCCTGGGCCAGGTGGGATCGCACGTGCGGGTGATTCTCGCGGAACCCGCCGACGAGTGACGGCACCCGCAACCGTCCCAGCAGGTGCGGGAAACCGAGGGCCACTTGGCCACGTTCGGGTGACACCTGTTCGGTGGCCGCACGCACGCACGCACGCACGCACACCCGCCGGCCGAGCGCCCGGCGGGCCGGTCAGAACTCCAGGCCGATCGCGGCCGGCGCGCCGCCGGACACCGCCACCGCGCCCAGACCGGGCAGCTCGACCGTGCCCGCGCCCACGGAGAACGTCACCGACCGCACGTCCTCCGGCACCTCCACGACCACCGCCACCGGGAACGCCTCACCGCCCTGGCGCGCGCCCACCAGCGGGGCCCGCGTGCCGTCCGGCAGGGTCACCACCACCAGGTCCACCGTCACCGGCGCCCCCACCACGGCCGGCAGGTCGTGCCCCTGCAACCGCAGCTCCAGCAGCGCCTTCCCGGGCGCGGCCGTGGCCAGCTCGTACTGCTCGCCCGACGACACCGGCCGCTGCCGCCCCAGCCGCGCCCGCACCACCTCGACGGACCCGTTCACCGCGCCGAGCGCCACGGGCGTCGACGCCGACGTCGACTCCGGTCCGGGCGACCGCCGCAGCACGCCCACCGCCGGCCCCACGACCGCGCCCGACGGCACCTCGACGCGCTGCTCCAGCGACTTCGCGCCCACCGTGTCCAGCACCAGCGCCTCCGGGCCGCCGCCGACCGGCACCGTGTAGACGACGAGCACCGTCCCGTCCTCGGGCAGCCGGTCGGCGGGCAGCGGGTGCCGCCGCCCGGGCAGGTCCAGCGCCAACTCCGGCGGCTGCGGCATCCAGCCGCGCCACGGCGTCTGCCGGAACGCGGTGTCGACCTCGCCGTGCTTCACCACCCGCAGCCTCAGCACGCGCAGCGCCACGCCGTGCTCAGCGCGCAGCTCGCCCTCGGCGGTCGGCCAGGCGGGCGGCGACGCGTAGCCGGTGACCCGCACCTCCAGCTGGTCGTCGCGCACCACGGCCGACGCCGCGTCCACCGCCTGGCCCTCGTCGGGCAGCACGGCCAGGAAGTCGGGGCCGGCCTCGCCGACGCCCCGGTCGGGCGTGGTCTCCCGGCCGTCGGTGCGCACGAGCTTGCCGACCGGCGTGCTGCGCGCGCCCTGCGCGGGGACCTGCGGCGGCTCCACCTCCAGCCGCACGCCGGACGCGTCGCGCCCGACCTCCTTCATCGGCACCGGCACCCAGTCGGTCGCGACCCCCGTGCCCGGCACCTGCACCGGGCCGCACCACAGCCTGCTGTCCACGTCGAACGCCTTACCGGTGCGGGCGAACCAGCAGCTCACCGCGTCGCTGCTGGTGCGCGCCACGTACCCGAAGGACAGCGTGTAGCTCAGCTCGGCCTCGGCGCGCGCCTGCAACGCGGACGCGTCGACGACCGGGTGACCGCCGATGGTCAACCGGACCTGCTCGGCGCTGAACGCGGGCGTGGCGCACCCCGCGGTCAGCAGCGCGAGCAGGAGAACGACCCACCGCATGTTCGACCCCCACCAGTAAGCCCCCTGGCCCCTACTGGTTAAAGGCGGTCGCCACCCCGTGCGGTTGCACTCGATCGAGTGTGACAGATGTCACACAGGGGGTCAGGTCGTCACCGAACGGCGTCGAGGGCCGCCCGGTAGACGTCCACCGTCTGCTCCGCCACCGTCGTCCACGAGAACTCCTCCACCGCCCGCGCGCGCCCCGCCTCGCCGAACGCCGCCGCCCGCGCCGGGTCGCCCAGCACCTCGTTCACCGCGTCCGCCAACCCCACCCGGAACGCCTCCACGTCCCGCTCGTCGTAGTGCACCAGCAACCCCGTCCGGCCGTGGTCCACCACTTCCGGGATGCCGCCCACGTCCGACGCCACCACCGCCGTCCCGCACGCCATCGCCTCCAGGTTCACGATCCCCAGCGGCTCGTACACCGACGGGCACACGAACACCGTCGACGCCGACAGCACCTGCCGCACCTCCGCCGGCTGGAGCATCTGCTGCACCCACACCACACCCGGCCGCGACGCCGCCAGCTCCGCCACCGCCGCCCGCGTCTCCTCCGCGATCTCCGGCGTGTCCGGGGCGCCCGCGCACAGCACCACCTGCGCGTCGTGCGAGATCCGGTGCGCCGCCGCCACCAGGTGACCCACGCCCTTCTGCCGCGTGATCCGCCCGACGAACGTCACGATCGGCCGGCCCGGGTCGATCCCGTACCGCGTCAACGCGTCCGTCTCCGAGACCGGGTGGTACGCCGAGGTGTCGATCCCGTTGCGCACCACGTGCACCCGCGCCGGGTCCAACGACGGGTAGCAGTCCAGCACGTCGGCCCGCATCCCCTCGCTCACCGCGATCACCGCGTCCGCCGCCTCGTACGCCGTCCGCTCCACCCACGACGACACCCGGTACCCGCCGCCCAGCTGCTCCGCCTTCCACGGCCGCCGCGGCTCCAGCGAGTGCGCCGTCACCACGTGCGGGACGCCGTGCAGCAGTTTCGCCAGGTGACCGGCCATGTTCGCGTACCAGGTGTGGGAGTGCGCGAGCTGCACGCCACCCAGCGCGGCGGCCATCTCCAGGTCCACCGACAGCGTCGCCAGCGCCGCGTTCGCCCCCTCCAGGCCGTGCGCCGGGTTGTGCGCCCGGGCGTCCGCGCGCGGCCCGCCGAAGGCGTGCACGTCCACGTCCACCAACTCGCGCAGCCTCGGCACCAGGAAACCCACGTGCACGCCGGCGCCGCCGTAGACCTCCGGCGGGTACTCCCGTGTCAGCAGTCCAATTCGCACGGGACTCACCGTAACCCCGCGGGCGGGGCGGCAACCCCGTTGCCGGGGGCAGCCGGGTGAACAAGGCGAGTCTGCGTTACTTCGCCGTTGGTGGGCCGGTGCCGGCCCGGTTAGGGTCGTTCTCGTGAAAGGGCAACCGCACGTTCTAGGAATTGTCCTCGCCGGTGGCGAAGGCAAACGGTTGTGGCCGTTGACCGCCGACAGGGCAAAGCCCGCGGTGCCCTTCGGCGGTAACTACCGGCTCGTGGACTTCGTCCTGTCCAACCTGGTGAACGCCGGCTTCGTCAAGTTGTGCGTGCTCACCCAGTACAAATCCCATTCCCTGGACCGGCACATCTCGACCACCTGGCGGCTGTCCAATGTGCTCGGCCAGTACGTCACGCCGGTGCCGGCGCAGCAGCGCCTCGGACCCCGCTGGTACACCGGCAGCGCCGACGCGATCTTCCAGTCGCTCAACCTGGTGAACGACGAGAAGCCCGAGCACGTGATCATCTTCGGGGCCGACCACGTCTACCGGATGGACCCGGGCCAGATGGTGGACCAGCACGTGCGGAGCGGCGCGGGCGTCACGGTGGCCGGCATCCGGGTGCCGCGGGCCGAGGCCAAGGCGTTCGGGTGCATCGACTCCGACGAGTCCGGGCTGATCACGCGGTTCCTGGAGAAGCCCTCCGACCCGCCGCACGTGCCGGGCGACCCGGAGGTCACGTTCGCGTCCATGGGCAACTACGTGTTCACCACGGAGGCGCTGATCGAGGCGCTGCGGGCGGACGCGGCCAACCCCGACTCCGACCACGACATGGGCGGCGACATCATCCCGATGCTCGTCGACCAGGGCCAGGCGCACGTCTACGACTTCGCCGACAACGCCGTGCCCGGCGAGACCGACCGCGACCGCGGCTACTGGCGCGACGTGGGGACCATCGACGCCTACTACGAGGCGCACATGGACCTGGTGTCGGTGCGGCCGGTGTTCAACCTCTACAACCAGGCGTGGCCGATCCGGACCGCCACCCCGCCGCTGCCGCCGGCGAAGTTCATCGCGGGCGGCAGCGCGGAGGACTCGATGGTCGGGCCCGGCTCGATCATTTCCGGCACCGTCCACGGGTCGGTCGTGTCGTCCGACGTGGTCGTCGAGACCGGGTCCGTGGTGCAGGGCAGCGTGCTGCTGCCGGGGGTGCGGATCGGGCGGGGCGCGGTCGTGCGGCGGGCGATCCTCGACAAGAACGTCGTCGTGCCGGACGGGGCGCTGATCGGCGTCGACCCGGCGACGGACCGGCAGCGCTACACCGTGTCCGCGGGTGGGGTGACGGTGCTCGGCAAGGGCATCACCGCGGAGTCGGGGTCGTCGTGACGCACGTCGTGAGAGGCACGCCGTGAGCTGACGCCCGTGGCGGGCAGTGTGGTCGGGGACCTCCTCGTGGTGGTCCCCGGCCGGCGGTGTGGCCGACCGGCGGTGTGGCGTCAGGGGGTGTGGCGTCAGGGGGTGGGTAGGCAGGTGGTGGTTGGCCGGGCCTCCTCTTCGTTTCAACCGATGGGCGAAACAGCGTTTTCGTACATGTCGCGGCCCTGATTCACCCCATCGTGTCTCAGAGGTCCGCGCTCGATCCATTCCCCCTGATCAAGCGTGCCACGACCCCCGTCCGCTCCGCAGTCGCTCGATCGGGTGCCACCACACCCCCTCGAACCCGCAGGTCACGCGGTCTTCGCCGCCACCAGCAGGCCGTCGCCCAGGGGCAGGATCACCGGCACCAGCCGCTCGTCGTCCCGCACCGCCCGCGCCACCTCGCGCATCGCCGCCGTGTCGGGGTCGCGCCGCGACGGGTCGACCACGCGGCCGTGCCACAGCACGTTGTCGAACGCGATCACGCCGCCCGGCCGCAGCAGCCGGACGCCCTCCTCCAGGTACCTCGGGTACTCGGCCTTCGCGGCGTCCACGAACACCAGGTCGTACCCGCCGTCGGTCAGCCTCGGCAGCACGTCGAGCGCCCGCCCCATGATCAGCCGCGTCCTCGACACGGCCACGCCCGCCTCGGCGAACGCCACCCGCGCCGCCCGCTGGTGCGCCGGCTCCACGTCGATGGATGTCAGCACCCCGGCCGCCGGCATCCCGCTGAGCAGGTACAACGCCCCCACGCCGGCACCGGTGCCCACCTCGACGACGGCCCGCGCCCGCAGCGCCGCCGCGAGGAACCGCAGCGCCGCGCCGCCCCCCGCGCCGATGGGCACGCACCCCAGCTCGACACCCCGGGCCCGCGCGGCCTTCAGCACCGCGTCCTCGGGCAGGTAGCCCTCCACGTACTCGCGCGTAGGCGCATCCACGGCACGAAGGCTAACGCCGTCGGCGTCGATCCGGGTGGTCCTCCCGGCAACCAGGATTCTCAGCCTGCTCTCAGCGGACTCTAACGATGGTTATAAGCGGACCGGCGAGGCTGGTCCCACGACAGCAGGACCGCGGGAACACGTCCGGGAAGCCGAGCGTTGGACCGTGCAGCAGGGCAGCCAGCCCACTGGAGGTGCTCGAACCCCCGATGCCAACGCAGCCGACCGCCGCCGCACCGACCGCGCCGATCGACGACGCGGACTGGATCGCGCCCTCGTGGGACCAAGTGGTGCGCGACCACGCCGACCGGGTGTACCGGCTGGCCTACCGCCTGACCGGCAACCAGCACGACGCCGAGGACCTCACCCAGGAGACGTTCATCCGGGTGTTCCGCTCGCTGGCCTCGTACAAGCCCGGCACCTTCGAGGGGTGGCTGCACCGCATCACGACGAACCTGTTCCTCGACATGGCCCGGCGCCGCTCGCGCGTGCGCATGGAGGCCCTGCCGGAGGAGCAGGACCGGATCGCGGGCGACGACCCGAGCCCCGAGGAGGTCTACGACGAGACCCACCTCGACCCGGAGCTGCAGGCCGCGCTCGACGAGCTGCCGCCGGAGTTCCGGGCCGCCGTGGTGCTCTGCGACGTGGAGGGCCTCTCCTACGAGGAGATCGGCGCCACCCTGGGGATCAAACTGGGTACCGTGAGGAGCAGGATCCACCGGGGCCGCCAGGCCCTGAAGCTGTCCCTCGAACGCCGTCGGGGTCTTGTTCAGGAGGACTCTGCATGACCGAACTGCGAGGCTGGCAACTGCCCGAGCAGCACCTGCTGCCCGACGCGGTCGTCGCCTTCGTCGACGGCGAGTTGACCGCCTCCGCGCACGGCCGGGCGTCCGCGCACCTCCAGCGCTGCCCGTTCTGCGCGGCCGAGGCGTACTCGCAGCAGCAGGCGAGGTCGGCGGTCCGCGCCGCCGAGACCCCCTGCGCGCCGGCCGGCCTGCTGGCCAGGCTGGGTGCGATCCCCCAGGAGGTGGAGCTGCCCAGCGCGCCCGACGGCCTCGCGGTCACCGAGGACGGCCAGCTCGTCACCGTGCAGCGCCCGGACCGGGCCGCGTTCGGCGGCGGGCCGGTGCTCGGCCAGTCACGCCCTTTCGGCACCGGCGGCGGTAGCCGTCTCGGGGGCGGGTGGTTCGGTGGCCGGCGCGCGCGGCAGGGCGCGGGCGTCGTCGTCTCCGGTCTGATGCTCGGTGCCCTGGCGCTCGTCGCGCCCGGCGGCGAGGACTCGGCTCCCACGCCCGCCCAGGGCGGCACGCCGGAGCCCACGCCCGCGGTCGCGCCCGCCGTGGCGCCCTCGTTGACGGGTGCGGGCGAGACCGACCTGATGCGGCCGGTGGCCGTGACCACGCTCCCCGGTCGCTGAGCCGGGGCGGGGCCCGCTGACGGCGACTTCACCGGTCACCGGGCACGATTGCCCCGCGACAACCTTTGGCGTGACGACGTGCGGGGAGCGATGAGCGAGCCAGGACAGGGCAACGGGACCCCCAGGTCGGGTGTGGACGACGGGGCGCACCGCAGGCTCGCGCCGCGCCCGCTCGCCCGGCCCGCCGTGGACCCGGGACAGGCGTCCGTGTTCGGCCGGCCGACGGGCGTGGAGGGCGCGTTCGCCGCGGACCGCCCGTCCCCGAACGGCGCGAACGGGCCGGTCCACCTGTCGCCGCCCCCGCCGGAGGCGCTGTCGACGGCGTTCGGTCGCCCGTCCGGTGACGCGGGCACGCGGTTGCAGCGCCCGCCGCTGGACCTGGCGGGGGAGCCCGAGGTCGAGCCGGTGTTCTGGGAGGGGCAGCCCGCGGGTGACGCGTGGCGCGACCCGGGCGCGTCGGCCGTGATCGGCCCGCCCGCCGTCACCGAGGACCCGCGGACCGACGAGCGGTCCGACCCGGCGCCGGGGCCGCTGCTGAGCGTGCCGGAGCTGCTGTTCGGGCGGCGCGTGAAGCCGACGGCGCTGGTGCTGCTGCTGGCGGCGGCGTTGCTGGTGGGCGCGGGCGGCGGTGTGGTCGGCTGGCTGCTGGGGCGGGTGGACAACCCGCTGACGGACGGTGGCGTGACGTTGGCCGAGGTCAAGCCGGGCAAGGAGCGCCCGGTGGGGTCGGTGGCGGACATCGCGAAGCGGGTGACGCCCAGCGTGGTGTCGATCGAGTTCAAGGGCGCGAACGTGGCGGGCGTCGGCTCGGGCGTCGTCATCGACGGCGCCGGGTACGTGCTGACCAACGACCACGTGGTCGCCCCGGCGGTGCAGGACACGTCGGCGAAGCTGACCGTGGTGTTCACCGACGGCAAGCGGGCGGTGGCCGCGGTGGTGGGCCGCGACTCGAAGACGGACCTCGCGGTGATCAAGGTCGAGGTGGACAACCCGACGGTGCTGCGGTTCGGGAACTCCGACGAGCTGGCGGTGGGTGACGCGGTGTTGGCGATCGGGTCGCCGCTGTCGCTGTCGAACACGGTGACCGAGGGCATCGTCAGCGCCCTGCACCGGCCGGTGACGGCGGCGGGCGAGAACGGCGGGCCGCAGGTCACCTACGACGCGATCCAGACCGACGCGGCGATCAACCCGGGCAACTCGGGCGGCGCGCTGGTGGACTCGTCGGGTGCGCTGGTGGGCATCAACTCGTCGATCCGCACCGAGACCGGCGGGTCGGTGGGCCTGGGGTTCGCGATCTCCGGGAACTACGCGCGCAAGGTGTCGCAGGCCCTGATCCGGGACGGCGAGGTCAAGCACGCGGACATGAACGTGAACGTGCGGTCGGCGTCGGCGGAGACCGCCGAGGGCGCGCAGGTGCAGAACGTGCCGGAGGGCGGCGCGGCGGACGCGGCGGGCATCGAGGAGGGTGACGTGATCACCCGGGTCGGTGACCGCGTGGTGCGCAACGCCGCGGAGCTGACCGTCGCCGTGCGGGACCGCGAGATCGGCGAGACGGTGCCGGTGGTGCTGGCCCGGCAGGGGCGGGAGCTGACCGTGCAGGTGACCCTGCGGTCCGACTGACGGCTACGCTGGTCGTGGGGCTCATCAGGCCGGGTGGCGCGGAAGGCGGGGCACGCGGGTGTTCGAGAACATCGGTTGGGTCGAGATCCTGATCATCGTCGTCGCGGGCCTGTTCATCCTGGGGCCCGAGCGGTTGCCGTCGGCGGCGGCGTGGGTGGGGCGCACGGTCCGCCAGGTCCGCGACTACGCGACCGGCGCGCGCGAGCAGTTGAAGCAGGAGATGGGTCCCGAGTTCGAGCAGCTGCGCAAGCCGCTGGAGGACCTGCGGGAGCTGCGGAACTTCGACCCGAAGCGGGCCATCACCAAGCACCTGTGGGACGACCAGCCGGCGGACAAGCCGAACGGCTACCCGGCGGTGGGCGGCACGTCCCCGGCGACGCCGGGCCGCGACCGGCCCCTGGGGCAGGGCGAGCGCCCGCCGTACGACCCGGACGCCACCTGATCCGCCGATGACGACGGAAGAGGCCCCCCGACCGCACTGGTCGGGGGGCCTCCGCCGTGCGGGGGGCTAGCGGGTGATGGTGAACTGCGAGCCCGGTTCGACGACGACGTCGCCGGTGGCCGAGCCGGTGATGGTGACGCCGGTCAGGGTGGCGCTGCCGCGCGCGCCGCCCATGGCGAGGACGCCCGCGCCGTTGGTGGAGCGGTCGATCCGGACGTTGCTGATCACGACGTCCGGGACGTTCCCGCCGCCCGACTTGAACTGGATGCCGTCGTAGGTCGAGTCGACGATCTCGGTGTCGCGGATCGTGACGCCGGGGATGTCGCGGCCCTGCGCGAACAGGGTGATGGCGCCGAACTCCTGCGCCTCGCCCCAGAACGCGCCGCCGGTGCGGTGCAGGCCGTTGTTCGCGATCAGGGTCCGGCCCGAGAACGGCAGCGGGTCGTGGTCGGTGGCCAGCATGATGCCCGGGTAGTTCATGGTGTCGAGGACGAGGTTGTTCTCGATCAGGTTGTCGCGGCCGCCGTAGACGGCGATGCCGTTGGCGCGCCACGGCAGCTGGACGGTGTTGTTGCGGAACGCGTTGTCGTGCGCGACGTCGACGGTGCGGTCCTTGACGTACTGGTTGGCCCACACGGCGAGCGAGTCGTCGCCGGTGGTGCGGAACGACGAGTTGAACACGGTGGAGTTGCGGGTGCCGTTGCTGAAGTTGACGCCGTCGGCGTAGGTGTCGCGGATGCGCATGCCGCTGAGCTCCAGGCCGTCGGCCGGGCCCCACAGGTCGGGGATGTTGTCGTGGTCGCGGCCGACCCACACGCCGACGTTGGCGTGCTCGATCCACACGTTGCTGATCTTCGTGCCGCGGCCGAACCGGCCGTTGAGGCCCACGCCGCCCTCCGCGCCGTCGGGGCCGCCGCGGATGCGGCCGGAACCGAAGATGGCGATGTCGGAGATCTGCGTGTTGCCGTCGACGTCGAACCCGAAGTTGCCCTCGTGCGGGTGGTTGATGCCGCCCTGCGCGAGGTGCGGTTCGGTGAGCGTGTAGAGCTGCGAGTGCCACATGCCGGCGCCGCGGAGGGTGACGCCGCTGATCCCCACCTGGTTGTGCTGACCGCGGTCGAGCGGGTCGTCGGTGAGGATCTTCTTCTCCTGCCGCCACTGGCCGGCGGGGACCCAGACGCAGCCGATGACGCCGTTCTGGTCGTCGGTGACGGCCCGCTGGATGGCGGTGGTGTCGTCCAGGCCGTCGTTCGGCACGGCCCCGTACCGGGTGATGGACGTGCAGCCCGCCGGTTGGGCGGCGGGCGGCGCGACCTGTTCCAGGTCGACCAGGTCGATGACGTAGAACGCGGCGGTGTCGCCCGCGTCGCGCTGGAGCCTGAACCGGGTGCCCGGCGGGTAGGACGTGCCGAGCAGGGCGTGGGACTCGTCGAACAGCCGCCGCGCGTCGGCCTGCGGGGTGTTGGTGAGCGCCTCGGGGCCGTCGGTGTCGCCGTACAGCCAGCTGTGCCGGGACGACAGGGTCAGCTTCCGCACGAACGCGTCGTCCACGTAGAGGCTGAGGGTGAAGTCCTGGCCGCCGCCGTTCGGCGCGTCCGGCACGGAGTTGCGCACCACGATCGAGTTGGCCTGGTCGGTGGAGGTGACCTCGACGAACTGGCCCTGCGCGGTGAGCCGCACGGACCGGCGGCCGGACGACTCGGTGGCGAAGTTCGTGTGCCCGAACGTGCGCAGCCGGTCGGTCTCCAGCAGCGTGCCCCGGTAGCGGCCGGCCTCGGCCTCGTGGGACACGTAGGGCAGGGCCGCGCCCCGGCCGACCACGAGGGCCTGCGCGAACGCGTTGTTCGCCTCGTTCGTCTCGGTGACGGCACCGGTCGCGTCGGCGGTGGCGGTGACGGTCGTGCCGCCGGCCGCGGCCGTCCACGTGCCGACCTGGACGGTGACCTCGGCGCCCGCCGCGATCGGCGCGGTGTCCGCGTTCAGCGCCGTGCCGCCCGCGGTGACGCGGGTGACGGACGCGCCGGCCGCGGTGGTGCCGCGGTTGTGCACCCGCACGCCGAACGAGACCCGCTGGCCGACCGCCGGGTTCGCCGGGTCGGGCGTGACGCCGAGGACCTGGAGGTCCGGGCCGGGGGCCTGGCCGACGACGAGGCCGGTGGGCGCGGTGAACGCGTTGTTGCCGTCGTCCTGCTCCACGACCGCGTTCGCCGGGTCGACCACCGCCGACGCGGTGTAGGTGCCCTGGCCGCGCCTGCCCGCGTCGAGGGTCGCGGTCGCCGACGCGCCCGCCGCCAGCGCCGGGACGGCCGCCGTGCCGACGGCCGCGCCGCCGAGGCTGATCGCCACCGACGTCGCCGGGGACGCCGCGCCGCCCGCGTTGCGGACCGTCGCCGACAGCCGGACCGCGTCGGTCTCCACGGGGGCGGTGGGCGACCAGGTCAGGCCGGTGACGGTGAGGTCCGGGTTGGGCGCCATCGTGCCGATGACCTGGAGTTCCGCGACCTGGCCGCCGGGCGCGCCGCTGTTGGCGGACACCTGGAGGCGCAGGTCGGCGAGCCGGGCGGACACCGGGACGGTGACGGTGTTGCCGGTGGCGGGGCTGAACGCGTGGTCGGCGCGGGCCCCCAGGGTGGTGAAGGAGCCGGCGGACTGCTCGCGGCCCAGCACCTCGATCGCCTGGGTGCGCGGGCCCCACGCCTGGGCCGGGTCGAGCTTCACCACGACGGACGTGACGTCGGCGTTCGCGCCGAGCTTCACGGTGAGCGTCGACGGGAAGCCGTTCGACTCCCAGTAGGTGGCGGTGCTGCCGTCGGTGGCGTTGGCCGGGACGAACGAGAAGACCGACGACGACGCCTCGACCGGCTTGCCGCGCGCCAGGTCCGAGCCCTGCGGGCCCTGGCCGGGGCGGGTGACCCGGTTGCTGTCCGGCGAGGTGTTGCCCGCCGCGTCCCGCGCCCGCACCGAGTACTCGACCGTGGCCGACGTGGGCTGGGTGTCGGTGTGGCTGGTTCCCGCGGTGGTGGCGCGCTCGACGCCGTTGGCGATCACGACGTAGCCGGTGACGCCCACGTCGTCGGTGGCCGCGGTCCAGCTCAGGTCGATCCGGGTGCCGCTCTGCGCGAGGGTCAGGCCGGTCGGGGCGGTCGGTGCGCGCGTGTCGCCGGACGCCGGGCCGTGGACCTCCAGCTCGGAGAGCTGCCCCGCCGGCCAGCCGGTGTTCGCGGTGACGTGCACGCGGACGTGGCGGGTGGTGGCGGCGGGGAAGTCGATCGTGACCGCGTTGCCGCCGGCCGGGTCGAACGCGCGGGGCGCGGACGCGGCGAGGGTCGTGAACGAGGTGCCGGTGGTGCTGCCCTGGACGGACAGCGCCTGGCTGCGGGCGCCCCAGCCGGTCGGGAGCTTCAGGGTGACCCGGCTGACGGCGACGGCCGAGCCCAGGTCCACCTGGAGCCACTGCGGGAAGGCGGTGGTCGGGCTCTCCCAGTAGGTCTGCTGGTTGCCGTCGGTCGCGTGGGAGGCCGGGTACTCGCCGTGCGAGCCGCTCGCCGAGGCGGGCCTGCCGGCGGCGAGGTTGGCGGCGGCGAGACCGGCGTCGGCGGTGGTGGTGACGCCGGGTGCGGGTGCGAGGGCGGGGGCGGCGGCGGCCGTGGCGGGGAGGCCGGGCGCCAGCAGGCCGATCGCGAGGAGGCCGCCGAGGAGGCGGCGGGGACGCTGCGTTCTGTTCATGGTGCCCTCTTCATCGGGGACAACAGGACCGTGCAGGGCGGTGCCGCGGCAGACCGCCATGACGGCCTGCCGTGAACTTTCAGCTCATCTATTGGATTTTGAGTACTTGTTGTCAACTTATTGCGAAGTTGAGCTAGAAGGTTTCAGATGGGCGGCGGGTTCGTCAACGGTCCGGGTGGGTTCCGGTACGCGCGAAAAGGCCCCCACCGGGAGGTGGGGGCCTTCGTGGTCGGAACGGGGGTCAGCGACCGGCGGGGGAGACGTTCAGCAGGCGGCCGGCGAGGCCGCGCGAGCGGGTCGACAACGTGGCCGCCACCCGGTTGAGCACCTGGCCCGCCGCCGACTCCGGGTGCGCCAGCACGATCGGCGTGCCCACGTCGCCCTGCTCGCGCAGGCGCGGGTCGAGCGGCACCTGGCCGAGCAGCGGCACCGCCGAACCGACGGCCTGGGTCAGCGAGTCGGCCACGGCCTGGCCGCCGCCCGAGCCGAAGACGTCCATGCGGGTGCCGTCGGGCAGCTCCAGCCACGACATGTTCTCGATGACGCCCGCCACGCGCTGCCGCGTCTGCAGCGCGATCGACCCGGCCCGCTCGGCCACCTCGGCCGCCGCCTGCTGCGGCGTCGTCACGACCAGGATCTCGGCGTTCGGCACGAGCTGCGCCACCGAGATCGCCACGTCGCCGGTGCCCGGCGGCAGGTCGAGCAGCAGCACGTCCAGGTCGCCCCAGAACACGTCGGCCAGGAACTGCTGCAACGCGCGGTGCAGCATCGGGCCCCGCCACACGACGGGGGTGTTGCCGGGGGTGAACATGCCGATCGAGATCAGCTTCACGCCGTGCGCCTGCGGCGGCATGATCATCTTCTCGACCTGGGTGGGCTTGTCGTCCGTGCCCAGCATCCGGGGGATCGAGTGGCCGTAGATGTCGGCGTCCACGACGCCCACCGACAGGCCGCGCGCCGCCATCGCCACGGCCAGGTTCACCGTCACCGACGACTTGCCGACGCCGCCCTTGCCCGACGCGACGCAGTACACGCGGGTCAGCGACCCCGGCTGGGCGAACGGGATGACCGGCTCCTCGACCCCGCCGCGCAGCGATTTGCGCAGGTCGGTGCGCTGCTGGTCGCTCATCACGTCCAGCACCACGCGCACGCCGGTGACACCGGGCACGGCGGACACCGCCGCCGTGGTGTCCGCGGTGATCTTGTCGCGCAGCGGGCAGCCGGCGACGGTCAGGAAGATCGCGACGTCGACCACGCCGTCCGCGCCCACCACGACCTCTTTGACCATGCCGAGCTCGGTGATGGGGCGCTTGATCTCGGGGTCCTGGACACCGGCCAACGCCTTCTGCACGTCGTCAACGGAAGGAAGAGTCACGGGGAGCGCCTTAGGGGGTTCAGTGGTGGGAGGGCCATGCTACGACCGGCCCCGCACCTCCAAGCTACCGGCTGGTCACCTCGTAGTCGGGGGCAGCGCGAAGCCGGTCGCGTGCTTTCCGTAACATCGGTATCCGTGCCGGAAAGCGGATCTGCCCGGTTGCCCACCCGAACCGAGCTGGGGGTGTGGCGATCCTTCCTCCGGGCTCACGCACGGCTGACGCGGGTCATGGAAGCCGAGCTGATCGCCGAGCAACGCCTCTCGCTGGCCGCCTACGACGTCCTGGTGCAGCTCGCCGAGGCGCCGCAGCACCGGCTGCGGATGACGGAGCTGGCCGACGCCGTCCTGCTGTCCCGCTCCGGGGTGACCCGCCTGGTCGACCGCCTGGAGCGCGCGAACCTCGTGCTGCGGGAACGCGCCGACGGCGACGGGCGCGGCGTCGTCGCGGTGCTCACCCCCGAGGGGCTGGACCGGCTGCGCGTGGCGTCCGGCACCCACCTCACGGGCGTGGTGCGGCACTTCGCCGAGGCGTTCGGCGGGGCCGAGCTGGAGGAGTTCGGCCGGTCGTGCGACCGGCTCGGTTCCACCGACGACTGAACGGGCGCCGGCCCCGGGCGGGCGGCGGCCGACTACGGCGACGACGGCAGGTCGTCCTTCACCGCGTCCTCGTCCCTCGCACCGCCCTTCGCGTCGCGGTCCTTCCCGCTGCCCTTGCCGCCGCCGTTCTTCCCGCCGTCTTTCCCGCCGCCGCCGTCCTTGCCCCCGTCTTTCCCGCCGCCGCTGTCCTTGCCGCCGCTGTCCTTGCCGCCGCGCTTGCGCTCGCGGAACACGCGTTCCAGCTCGCTGCGCAGGTAGTCGCGGGTCGCGACCTCGCCGACGGCCAGCCGCAGCGCCGCCAGCTCCCGCGCCAGGTACTCGGTGTCGGCCTTGGTCTGCGCGGCCCGCGACCGGTCCTCCTCCAGCGACACCCGGTCCCGGTCGTCCTGCCGGTTCTGCGCGAGCAGGATCAGCGGCGCGGCGTAGGCGGCCTGCGTGGAGAACGCCAGGTTCAGCAGGATGAACGGGTACGGGTCCCACCGGAACGACACGGCGACCATGTTCACCGCGATCCACACCAGCACGAACAGCGACTGCCAGAACAGGAACTTCCCGGTGCCCATGAACCGGGCCAGCCGCTCGGAGAACCGCCCGAACGAGTCCGGGTCCAGCGGCAGCCGGAACCGCGCGGGCGTGCGCGGCTGGTCGAGCCGCCGGCGGGGCAGCAGTTCAGGCACGGCTCAGCCCCGTTTCCCGCCAGTTGTCCGGCAGCAGGTGGTCCAGCACGTCGTCCACGGTGACCGCGCCCAGCAGGTGGTCGGCCTCGTCCACCACGGGCGCGCACACCAGGTTGTAGGCGGCGAAGTAGCGGGTCACGTCGGGCAGCGACGCGTCCGGCGACAGGGTCGTCAGGTCGGTGTCGAGCACGCCCGCCACCAGCGCCGACGGCGGTTCGCGCAGCAGCCGCTGGATGTGCACGCACCCCAGGTAGCGGCCGGTCGGGGTGGCCGTCGGCGCGCGGCACACGAACACCATGCTGGCCAGCGCGGGCGTCAGGTCCGGGTTGCGCACGTGCGCCAGCGCCTCGGCGACGGTCGCGTCCGGGGCGAGCACCACCGGCTCCGGCGTCATCAGGCCGCCCGCCGTGTCGTAGCTGTACGCCAGCAGCCGCCGCACCGGCGCCGACTCCGCCGGTTCCATCAGCTCCAGCAGCCGGTCCTTCTCCCGCTCCGGCAGCTCGGCCAGCAGGTCGGCGGCGTCGTCGGGGTTCATCGCCTCCAGGATGTCCGCGGCGCGCTCGTCGTCCAGGTGCGCGATCACGTCCTTCTGGTCCTCCTCGGCCATCTCCTCGATGATGTCGGCCAGCCGCTCGTCGTCCAGCGCCTCGGCCACCTCGTAGCGGCGCTTGGCCGGCAGGCCGTGCAGGGCGAGCGCCACGTCGGCGGCGCGCATCCGCTCGAACACGGCGACCAGGTGGTGCGCGCCCTGCGGCTGGTCGGCGAGCTGCGTGGCCGAAGGGCCGGAGATCTCCTCCCAGCGCAGCACCACCACCGGTCCGCGCCTGCCCAGCCGCCCGGTGCGCTCGCGCACGGCGACCCGCGTCATCCGCCAGTCGCGGGTGCGCGACGGCTCCATCGCGGCGTCCACCAGCACCGCCGACGCGCCCTGGTCGAGGGTGACGCGGGCGTCGAGCAGCTCGCCGACCACCAGCACCTCGTTGGCGCGCTGGTGGAACTGGCGCAGGTTCACCGACCCGGTGGCCAGCGTCACCGCGTTCGGCTCGATCGAGGTGACCCGCAGCATCGGCACGAAGATCCGGCGGCGGGTGGCCAGCTCCAGCACGAGGCCGAGCACGCGCGGCGGCTGCCGGTCCACGCGCAGGCCCACGACCAGGTCGCGGACCTTGCCGATCGACTCGCCAGCGGGCCCGAACACGGGCAGGCCGGCGAGCTGGGCGGCGAAGACGCGGTTCACGGGATCAGGCTAGTTCGTCGGCGCGGGCGGTGCCGCGTTCCACTGTGGACCGACGGACGGCGGAGGTGATCGCCTCCAGGGCGGGCAGCACGTCGCGGTGGCCGTCGCGCAGCGCCCACAACCGGTTGTCGACCGCCCGGTAGAACGTCCACGCCCGCGCCCTCCCGGCGTCCAGCTCGCCGATGTCGCACAGCGCGGCGAGCCGGTCCCGCAGGCCGCGTTCGCCGGACAGCTCGTCGAACCTGTTCCACAGCAGCGGGATCACGCCGAACTCGCGGTCGCCCGACAGCGGCTTCGGGTCGATCAGCAGCCACGGCTCGCGGTCGCCGCGCAACACGTTCGCGTAGTGCAGGTCCTCGTTGACGAGGGTCGTGCCGGCGGTGCGCGCCAGCTCCAGGCCCACCTCGTGCGCCTCCCGGACCAGGGCGTCCGGGAGCGGGCGGCCCAGCTCCTCGTTCTCCGCGACCAGGTCGTCGACCCGGTGGCGGCGGAACCCCGCGCCGTCCGCCCGCAGCCGGCGCAGCAGGCCGCCCGCGACCGCCACCGCCTCCTCGGCCGGCACGTCCAGCAGCGACCGGGTGTGGTCCAGGCGCTCCAGCAGCAGCGCGCCGTGCTCGTCGTCGTGGTCGAGCAGCCGCACCACGCCGTCGCCGTCCCAGGTCAGCAGGGCCAGCGGCTCCTGCCGGGTCTCCTCGTCGAGCCAGGTCAGCTTCAGGGCGGCCGGGCGGCCGTCCGCGCGGCGCACCGGCAGCACGACGGCGACCAGGCCGTGCAGCAGCGGGCCGTCCGGGGTCAGGCCCCAGCGGGCGCAGAACCTCGTGGCCAGCCCCGGCAGGGACGCCAGCCACGCGTCGGAGCCCTCGCCGAGGTAGGTGCCGAAGCCGGCCGGGACGGTGATCACGCGGGCTCCAGGCGGTAGACGTCGGCCCAGGCGGGGGTGGTGTTGAGGCGCGCGGCGCGCAGGGCGGTCGCGGTGTCGGCGTCCGGGTCGGCGCGGCGGGCCGTCACGGGCACGTCGGCCAGGTGCGAGCGGGTCGTCGGCGACCGCACCGTGAGGGTGCAGGCGACGCCGTCGGCCAGGCCGGGCACGACCTGCTCGGACCCGCCGACCGCCACCAGCACGGCCCCGTCCCGCCACAGCGCCCACACCAGCCGCGCGTCGTGCCCGTCCGGTCTCACCCACACCGCCGCGGCCTTGCGCAGCGCGGCGTCCAGCACCCGCTCGATCTCCACCGGTCAAGCCTGCCACGACCCTGTGAGCCGGGACTCACGGAATAGCGGGCACCCGGAGGGCGTGCCAGGCTTCCCGACAGGTAGTTACCGGCCGGTACGAGGAGGTACCCCAGTGGTCGACCAGCAGCGTCCCCGTCGTTCGTGCCTGGCCGTGCCCGGGTCGAGCCAGAAGATGATCGACAAGGCCCGCACGCTGCCCGCGGACCAGGTCTTCCTCGACCTGGAGGACGCCTGCGCGCCGCTGGCGAAGCCGGGTGCCCGCAAGACCGTCGTCGCCTCCCTCAACGAGGGCGACTGGGGGTCGCGCACGCGCGTCGTCCGCGTCAACGACTGGACCACCGAGTGGACCTACCGCGACGTGACCGAGGTCGTCGAGGGCGCGGGGGCCAACCTCGACTGCATCATGCTGCCCAAGGTGCAGACGGCGGAGCAGGTGCACGCGCTGGACCTGCTGCTGACGCAGATCGAGAAGACCATGGGCTACGAGGTCGGCCGCATCGGCATCGAGGCGCAGATCGAGAACGCCCTCGGCCTGATCAACGTCAACGCCATCGCCACCGCCTCGCCGCGGGTGGAGACGATCATCTTCGGCCCGGCCGACTTCATGGCGTCGATCAACATGAAGTCGCTGGTCGTCGGCGAGCAGCCGCCCGGCTACGACGTGGGCGACGCCTACCACTACATCCTCATGCAGATCCTGATGGCGGCGCGGGCGCACGACAAGCAGGCCATCGACGGCCCGTACCTCCAGATCCGCGACGTCGGGGGCTTCACGCGCGTCGCCGGCCGCTCGGCCGCCCTCGGGTTCGACGGCAAGTGGGTGCTGCACCCCGGCCAGATCGACGCGGCGAACGAGGTGTTCAGCCCCAAGCAGGACGACTACGACCACGCCGAGAACATCCTCGACGCCTACGACTACTTCACGTCGGAGGCGGGCGGCAGGCGCGGCGCCGTGATGCTGGGCGACGAGATGATCGACGAGGCGTCCCGCAAGATGGCGCTGGTGATCTCCTCGAAGGGGCGTGCGGCCGGCATGTCCCGCACGAACGCGTGGTCGCCGCCGGAGCAGTGACCCCCGGCGCGGTGACGCGTCGTGCCGGCGGGGTCACGGACCGGTGGCCCCGCCGGTGAGCATGCCCACAGATCGGGGCGCGGAGTGGCGATCACGCCCCGTCCCCCGTGCATGGTGGAGGGCGTGTCCAGACATCGAGCCGAGCGGAAGAGGCTGTTCCGGCGCAGGCCCGCCGACGACCTGCTGGAGCGCAGCTTCCGGAACTGCCCCCGCTGCACCCGCGACGTCCACGTGTTCTTCGACGTGTGCCGCCACTGCGGGGTCGCCCTGGAGATCGGCGCGTAGCGGCCGGTCGCGGGCGCGGGGCTGCTGTTTCGGTTCAGCGCGTGGTGATGAGCACTCTCGTGGCGCGAACGAGCGTTAACCGGGCCATACTCGCCGGTAACCTCCCGTGCCTACGAAGGGAACCGTGCGATGGCGCGCCTGGCCCAGACCGCAGGACTCACCGACGTCCAGGAGGAGATCCTGTCGACGGTCCGCACGTTCGTGGACAAGGAGATCATCCCGCACGCGCAGGCGCTGGAGCACGGCGACACCTACCCGGCGGACATCGTCGAGGGCATGAAGGAGATGGGCCTGTTCGGGCTCACCATCCCCGAGGAGTTCGGCGGGCTCGGCGAGTCCCTGCTGACCTACGCGCTCGTCGTGGAGCAGGTCGCGCGCGGCTGGATGTCCGTCTCCGGCGTGATCAACACCCACTTCATCGTGGCGCACATGCTCAAGCAGCACGGCACGCCCGAGCAGAAGGAGAAGTACCTGCCGCGCATGGCCGCGGGCGAGGTGCGCGGCTCGTTCTCCATGTCCGAGCCGGAACTGGGCTCCGACGTCGCCGCCATCCGCACCAAGGCCACCCGCGACGGCGACGGCTACGCCATCAGCGGCCAGAAGATGTGGCTGACCAACGGCGGCACGTCCAACCTCACCGCCGTGCTCGTCAGGACCGACGAGGGCGAGGACAAGCCGCACCGGAACCTCACCACCTTCCTGGTGGAGAAGCCCGAGGGCTACGGCGAGGTCGCGCCCGGCCTCACCATCCCCGGCAAGATCGACAAGATGGGCTACAAGGGCGTCGACACCACCGAGATGGTGTTCGACGGCTTCCGGATCGGCGCCGAGCAGGTGCTGGGCGGCGAGACCGGCCAGGGCTTCCGGCACATGATGGACGGCGTCGAGGTCGGCCGCGTCAACGTCGCCGCCCGCGCGTGCGGCATCGCCCTGCGGGCCTTCGAGCTGGCCGTCGAGTACGCGCAGCAGCGCCGGACGTTCGGCAAGGCCATCGCCGAGCACCAGGCCATCGCGTTCAAGCTCGCCGAGATGGCCACCAAGGTCGAGGCCGCCCACCTGATGATGGTCAACGCCGCCCGCCTCAAGGACTCCGGCGCGCGCAACGACGTCGAGGCCGGCATGGCCAAGCTCATCGCCTCCGAGTACTGCGCCGAGGTCACGCAGGAGGCGTTCCGCATCCACGGCGGCTACGGCTACTCCAAGGAGTACGAGATCGAGCGCCTGATGCGCGAGGCACCGTTCCTGCTCATCGGCGAGGGCACCAGCGAGATCCAGAAGACCATCATCAGCCGCGGCCTGCTGCGCGAGTACCGGTCCCGCGGCTGACCCCCGACGCCGTCGGAGCCGGTCCCGCGCCGCGCCGCGCGGGACCGGCGCAGGTCACGTTCGCATCAGTTTCGGCTCCACCCGTTTCGCGCGGTTCGCGCGGTGTTGGCAGGATGGGGTGATCAGCACCGCGAAGAGGTGGTCACCGTGACGAGTTCCTTCTCCGGCCAGAACCGACCCGGCGTGCCCCCGCGCCTCCCGACGCCGCCCACGGGCTGGCCCATCGGTTCCTACGGCACCTACGAGGAGGCGCAGCGGGCCGTCGACTTCCTCGCCGACGGGGACTTCCCGGTGCAGGAGGTGACGATAGTGGGCGTCGACCTGATGCTCGTCGAACGCGTCACCGGCCGCCTCACCTGGGGCCGCGTCCTCGGCACCGGCGCCGCGTCGGGCGCGTGGTTCGGCCTGTTCGTCGGCGTCCTGCTCAGCCTGTTCAACACCAGCCCCGGCACGAGCCTCGGGCCGATCGTCGCCGGCCTCCTCGTCGGCGTCGCCTTCGGCCTGATCTTCGCCGCCGTCGGCTACAGCTCCACCCGCGGCAAGCGGGACTTCCAGAGCGCCAGCCAGTTGGTGGCCGGTCGCTACGACGTGCTGTGCCAGCCCCGTTCCGCCGAACGCGGCCGCGACCTGCTCGCCCAGCTCGCCCTGCGCCCCTCCGACGTGAGGAAAGACTGACGTTTGCCGTTCACGATCATGGGGTAGAGCCCGTCTGGGCTCACGTGGTTGCGGCACCTGATCACCGGGCCTAGGTTCGACCCACCGACCGGCTGCTTGCCGGGACGGGGGCACGACGAGGTGCCGGGCAGGCCGTCTGGCTCCTCCGTTGTCGGGAAGGAGGCAGGGCCGGTGAGGGGCAAGCGTCATCGGTTGGCCGCCACGGGGGCCGTCGCGCTGGTCGCGACATCCGTGCTGGCGGGGTGCGGTTCGGGGGACGGCGGGACCGTCGTCAACGTCTACAAGTACCCGCAGGAGAACTTCCAGAAGATCGTCGACAACTGCAACGCGCAGGCCGACGGCTACGAGATCGTCTACCACAAGCTGCCCCGCGAGGCCGACGGCCAGCGCGAGCAGATGGTGCGCAGGCTCGCCGCGGGGGACACCGACATGGACGTCCTCGCGCTCGACGTCACCTGGACCGCCGAGCTGGCCGAGGCGGGCTGGATCAAGGAGTTCACCGGGCGGGCGAAGGCCGAGGTCGAGGACGGCACCCTGGAGACGCCCCTGGAGACCGCCCGCTACGAGGGCAGGCTGTACGGGGCGCCGGACAACACGAACGTGCAGCTCCTCTGGTACCGCGGTGACCTCGTGCAGACCCCGCCGGAGACCTGGGACGACATGATCCGGGTCGGCTCCGAGCTGAAGGCGCAGGGCAAGCCCGGCCTGGTCGAGGCCACCGGCAAGCAGTACGAGGGCCTGGTCGTCCTCTACAACACGCTGGTCAACTCCGCGGGCGGCCGCATCATCGACGAGAGCGGCACCAAGGCCGTCGTCGACGACGGCGCGGTCGAGGCGCTGGAGGCGCTCAAGGAGTTCGCGACCTCCGACGTGGTCGACCCGTCCTTCTCCAACGCCGCCGAGGACGACGCGCGCCTGGCCATGGAGGGCGGCAAGGCCGCGTTCATGCTCAACTGGCCGTACGTGTACGCCGCCGCGCAGGCGAACCCGGAGTTCGCGAAGAACCTCAAGTGGGCGCCCTTCCCGGCGGTCGGCGGCGGCGAGTCCAAGGTGACCGTCGGCGGCATCAACTACGCGGTCAGCGCGTTCAGCGAGCACTCCGAGGAGTCGTTCGACGCGGTCACCTGCCTGCGCAACGCCGAGAACCAGAAGTTCGCGGCCATCAACGACGGCGTGCCGCCCACCATCGAGTCCGTCTACGACGACCCGGAGATGGCCGAGCCGTACCCGATGAAGGAGGCGATCCTGGAGACGCTGAAGAACGCGAGCGCGCGTCCCGCCACCCCCGCGTACCAGAACGTCTCCACGGTCATCTCCACGATCCTGTCGCCGCCCGCGGGCATCGACCCGAAGGCGACGGCCGAGCGGCTCAGGTCCGAGCTCCAGGACGCGCTCGACTCCAAGGGGGTGCTGCCGTGAGCCAGGCGATCAACGCCGAGCCCGTCCGCGACGCGCAACAGCCGGACACCCCGCCGCGCAGGGCGAAGGCCGTGCTGAGCGAGGGCAAGAAGGCCGAGCGCCGCCTGGGCCTGCTGCTGTGCGCGCCCGCGATCCTCATCATGGCCGCGGTCGCGGGCTGGCCGATCATCTACTCGGTGTGGCTGTCGCTCCAGCGCTACGACCTGAAGTTCCCGGACCGCACCGAGTTCGTCGGCCTCGACAACTACGTCACCGTCCTGACCAACCCGTACTGGTGGAACGCCATGTGGATCACGATCGTGATCACCGTGGTGTCCGTGGTCATCGAGCTGGTGCTGGGCATGGCGCTCGCGCTGATCATGCACCGCACCCTGGTGGGCCGCGGCATCGTGCGGACCGCCACGCTCATCCCGTACGGCATCGTCACCGTCGTCGCCGCGTTCTCCTGGCGGTACGCGTGGACGCCCGGCACCGGCTACCTCGCCGAGACCATCGCGGGCGGCGACCCGGTGCTCACCGAGAAGATCCCGGCGATCATGATCGTGATCCTCGCCGAGATCTGGAAGACCACGCCGTTCATGGCGCTGCTGCTCATGGCCGGCCTGGCCCTGGTGCCCGACGACCTGCTCAAGGCCGCCGCGATGGACGGCGCGGGCGGCTGGCAGCGGTTCACCAAGGTCATCGTGCCGGTGATGAAGCCCGCGATCCTGGTGGCGCTGCTGTTCCGCACGCTCGACGCGTTCCGCATCTTCGACAACCTGTTCGTGCTCACCGCCGGGTCGCAGGGCACCGCGTCCGTCTCGATGACCACCTACAACAACCTGATCAAGGGTCTCAACCTGGGCATCGGCTCCACCATGTCGGTGCTCATCTTCATCGCGGTGGCGATCATCGCGTTCATCTTCGTCAAGCTGTTCGGCACCGCTGCCCCCGGCAGCGACGGCGGGGGGAGGCGCTGATGGCGGGCATCGGCGGGGCCGAGACCACGGCGCGCAAGGCGCGCTGGACGGCCCTCAACGTCCTGGTCGTGGTGTACGCGCTGTTCCCGGTGCTGTGGATCGTGTCGCTGTCGTTCAAGACCAAGGAGACCCTGGGCGACGGCAACTTCATCCCGCGCGCCTGGACGCTCGACAACTACGCGTCGATCTTCTCCACCACCGAGTTCGTGCGGGCGCTGGTCAACTCCATCGGCATCGCGATCATCGCCACCGCGATCGCCGTGGTGTTCGGCACGATGGCCGCCTACGCCATCGCCCGGCTCGACTTCCCCGGCAAGAAGGTGCTGGTGGGCGTCTCGCTGCTGGTGTCGATGTTCCCGCAGATCTCGCTGGTGTCGCCGCTGTTCGAGATCGAGCGGACGCTGGGGCTGTTCGACACCTGGCCCGGCCTGATCCTGCCCTACATCACGTTCGCGCTGCCGCTGGCGATCTACACCCTGTCGGCGTTCTTCCGCGAGATCCCGTGGGAGCTGGAGAAGGCGGCGAAGATGGACGGCGCCACGCCCGGTCAGGCGTTCCGCCGGGTCATCGCGCCGCTGGCCGCGCCGGGGGTGTTCACCACGGCCATCCTGGTGTTCATCTTCTGCTGGAACGACTTCCTGTTCGCGATCTCGCTCACCTCGACCGAGTCGTCGCGGACCGTCCCCGTGGCGCTGTCGTTCTTCACCGGCAGCTCCCAGTTCGAGGACCCGACGGGGTCGATCGCCGCCGCCGCGGTGGTCATCACCATCCCGATCATCCTGTTCGTGTTGTTCTTCCAGCGTCGGATCGTCGCCGGGTTGACCTCCGGCGCCGTCAAGGGGTGAGGCAATGGCCGAGATCGTGCTCGACAGCGTGACCAAGCAGTACCCCGACGGCGCGGTGGCCGTGCGGGACGTGGACATCGAGATCGCCGACGGCGAGTTCGTCATCCTGGTCGGCCCGTCCGGCTGCGGGAAGTCCACGACCCTCAACATGATCGCGGGCCTGGAGGACATCACCTCCGGCGAGCTGCGCATCGGCGGCGAGCGCGTCAACGAGCGCGCGCCCAAGGACCGCGACATCGCCATGGTGTTCCAGTCCTACGCGCTGTACCCGCACATGACGGTGAAGGAGAACATGGCCTTCCCGCTGCGGCTGGCGAAGGTCGACGACACCACCGTGGAGAAGAAGGTCCGCGACGCGGCCGAGATCCTGGACCTCACCGGGCACCTCGACCGCAAGCCGTCGAACCTCTCCGGTGGGCAGCGGCAGCGCGTGGCCATGGGGCGGGCGATCGTGCGCAGCCCCAAGGCGTTCCTGATGGACGAGCCGCTGTCCAACCTCGACGCCAAGCTCCGCGTGCAGATGCGCACGTCGGTGGCGCGGCTGCAGAAGCAGCTCGGCACGACCATGGTCTACGTCACGCACGACCAGACCGAGGCGATGACCCTGGGCGACCGGGTGGTGGTGATGCGGGGCGGCGCGGTGCAGCAGATCGGCGCGCCGCAGTTCCTCTACGACAACCCGGCCAACCTGTTCGTCGCCGGGTTCATCGGCTCGCCGTCGATGAACTTCGTGCCCGCCGCCCTGGAGAACGGCTCGCTGCGGTCGCCGCTGGGCGACGTGCCGCTCACCGACCGGGTGCGCGGGCTGCTGGAGGGCGGCGACGCGCCCCGCGAGGTGATCATGGGCCTGCGCCCCGAGCACTTCGAGGACGCCCGGCTGGTGGAGGACCACGTCCGCTCGTCCGGCGTCACGTTCACCAGCCAGGTCGACGTGCTGGAGTCCATGGGCTCCGACAAGTTCGCCTACTTCAGCCTCTCCGGCGAGCAGGCGACGTCGGCGGAGCTCGCCGAGCTGGCCGCCGACGCGGGCACCGCGGACGTCCCCGGCGACGGCGTGCCGCTGGTCACCCGCATCTCCGCGGCGTCCGCGGCGACCACCGGCCAGCCGGCGGAGATCTGGTTCGACGCGGACAAGGTGCAGTTGTTCGACCCGAAGAACGGCCGCAACCTGACCTACAGCGGCTGAACCGGTCACCCGGAAGAAGGGCCGTCCCGCTTTCGGGGCGGCCCTTTTATTTGCACCGTCACAAACCTCACTGGGCGTTACTGACCTGTCGGGACCATCGGTCGGGACGAAGTGCATAGGCCATTCAGCGCATCAAACACGCACCTGGGCGCTTCGGCGGCCCCGCGCCTCCGGCCGGTCCCCACCCTGGTCGAAGGCGGGGACGACCCCGACCGATACGGAGTCGGGGCAGGGGAGTCCGCCGAGCACAGAGAAGAGTTCTGAGATGGGGATTCTTGACGGCAAAGCAGTGGTGATCACCGGAGCCGGTCGGGGGCTGGGCGAGGCGTACGCGATGCACGCGGCGCAGGCGGGCGCGGCCGTCGTGGTCAACGACGTGGACGCCGAGCTGGCGGACCAGGTCGCCGAGCACATCCGGGCGTACGGGGGACGGGCGGTGGCCAGCGCGCACACCGTGGCCGACCCCAGCGAGGCGGAGAAGATCGTGGGGATGTGCCTGACCGAGTTCGGTCGGGTCGACGGCCTGGTGAACAACGCCGGCCTGAACTACGAGACCCAGCCGTGGGAGGACGACCCGGACACGATCCGGCGCACCGTCGAGGTGAACCTCCTGGGGGTCATATTCACCGGTATGGCCGCGATGCGCGCGATGCGGGAGCAGGGCGGCGGCTCCATCGTCAACGTTTCCTCCGGCGCCTTCCTGGGGCAGCGGAAACTCGCCACGTACTCGGCGACGAAAGGCGCCGTGGCGTCGTTGAGCGCGTCGTGGGCGCTCGACCTGGAGAACGAGAACATCCGCGTCAACGCCGTGTGCCCGGTCGCGCACACCCGAATGGTGTGGAAGTCGGAACGGTCGCTGCGCGCCATCCCCGCCGACCGCACCCCGGGCAAGGTCGCGCCGCTCGTGCTGTTCCTGCTCAGCGACGACGCGGCCGGCATCACCGGGCAGGTCGTGCGGTGCAACGGGCGGCAGCTCCACCTCATCGGCCACCCGTACTTCAAGCAGCCGATCCTGGAGAGCGACACCTGGGACACCACGTCCGTCAAGCGCGCCTTCGACGGCGTCCTCCAGGCCCACCTCGAACCGTACGGCCTGGAGAAGCGCATGCCGCCGCGCCTGCGTGAGCTCGTGGAACCCGGCCGCACGGCGTGACCGGTCGGGGGGAGTGCCCGCGGGCGTTCCCCCCGATCACCCGATGAGCGGTCCGCCCAGGTCGGGGCAGGTGCCACCATGAGCGGCATGGGTGCGCGCAAGCCCCGCGTCACGGACTGGCGGCTGGTGGTCCAGTCGCGGCTGGACCGCGTGCGCGCCGACCTCGCCGCCCTCGGCCCGCCCGACCCCCTCGACCAGGAGAGCCAGCGGTGGCGCGAGGTCGCCGAGGCGGAGGCCGCCGTGGTCGAGGACATGATCACCCGCGAGGAGCCGCGCTGGCGTGCCGTGGCGTCCTGGTGGTCCGGGTGGCACATCGAACGCGCCTGGCGGTCCCTGCACGAGGCGGAGATCGCGGTCGTCGCCGCGGGCAGCGGGTTCCTCGGGCGGCTGCCCGGCCTCAAGGCGCGGGTCGCGGAGAACCTCGACGACGGCGACCCGCGGCGCACCGCGCTGGAGGAGATGCGGCCGGGGGAGTACCCGCTGTCGATCGAGCGGGAGATGGTCGTCGACGCGCTGCGGGCGTCGTTCGACAAGTCCGACTTCGCGCACGCCGGGTCGCGGGCGCTGCGCAACAAGCTCATCGCCACCTCGGTCGTGCTGTTCGTCGTCAACACCCTGCTCGGGGTGATCGGCCTGCTCAAGCCGGGTCTGGTGCCCATGTGCGTCGGTTCGGAGCGGTTGCCCACGGTGTGCCCGGCGGGCAAGGTCGCGGCGGGGGCGGACGTGTGGCTCGTGCAGGTGCTCGGCGCGTTCGGGGCGGTGCTGTCGGCGGTCGTGCTGCTGCTGCGCCGCCGGCCCAGCCTGTCGCCGTACGTGATGGTCGGCTACCAGGCGCTCATCAAGGTGCTGCTGGGCGCGGCCCTGGCGGTGGTCGGCATCCTCGCCCTCGGCGCGGGCGTGACGACCGGCCTGATCGGCGTGGCGTCCCAGGCGGCCCTGCTGCTGTGGGCCGTCATCCTCGGCTACGGCCAGCAGATCGCCACCCGCCTCCTGGACAGCTACACCGACCGCGTCATGGACCAGGCCCGCCCCCTCCCCAAGTTCGAAACCCCCCGCTGACCCGAGAGTCCAACGCTCACGCCCCGAGAGTCCAACGCTCAGCCCCCGAGAGTCCAACGCTCAGGACCCGAGAGTCCAACGCTCACGCCCCGAGAGTCCAACGCTCAGCCCCCGAGAGTCCAACGCTCAGGACCCGAGAGTCCAACGCTCAGGACCCGAGAGTCCAACGCTCAGGACCCGCGAGTCATGCGCTCGTGCCCCGCGAGTCATGCGTTCACGACCCTCGTGTCCTGCGCTCATGGCTAACGCCGTGAGTCGTGAACGCAGAACTCAGGGGTCCTGAGCGTTGGACTCGCGCGGCGTGAGCGTTGGACTCGCGCGGCGTGAGCGTTGGACTCTCGGGGCGTAAGCGCATGACTCGCGGGGCGTGAGCGCATGACTCTCGGGGCGTGAGCGCATGACTCGCGGGTCAGCGGGGGGTGCGGAGGGCGGCTATCACGTCCGGGTCCCAGCGGTGGGTGCGGATCAGGCGGTAGCGCTCGGCCGCTACCCACAGGTACGCCTCGGTCTCGGTGCGGTCGCCCACCAGGTCCGCCTGCCGCAGCATGTCGACCACCGGCACGTACTCCTCGGCGTACCAGCGGGCCGCGACGGTCGCCCGGTCCAGGAGGCGGCCCTCGTCCTGCATCAGCCGGAACCCCCACGCCTCCACGTGCTCGCCCAGCTCCGCGTAGTCCCACGGGTCCGACAGCGACACGGCCGCGCGCGCCTGCCCGCCCAGCGGCACCCGTTCCAGGAACAGCCGCCGGTAGTCCTTCACGATCAGGTCGCCCCGGTGCCGGATGCCGTGCGCCGCGACCCGCGTCACGACCTCGGTCACGTAGGCGTCGATCACCCCCAGGCCCAGCGCGTGCGCCACCGACACCCGGTGGTGCCCGTCCTGCACGAAGTGCAGGTCGCCCACCCGGTACAGCTCGACCGGCGGCACCGCCTCGCCGCGCCGCTGCGCCAGCGCCAACCGCTCCCAGCGCTCCCGCACGCGCGCCGACGTGGGCCGGAACCGCCGGTCGAAGTCCCGGGTCCGGTCCACGCTGCCCACGATCGAGTCCAACCGGACCGTGCACAGCCCCAGCCGCTTCTCGCCGACCAGCCCCAGCGCCTCCACGACCTCGTGGAACGGCAGCGTGATGTTCACGTCGTCCGGTTCCCGCCGCAGCCACGCCGCCAGCCTCGACAGCACCTGCCGCCGCCGGGCGCGCTGGAAGTCGTTCTCCGCGTCGGCGCGCGGGAACCCGGTGTCACGGCGCACGGCGCACCCCCGCCGCCGAGGGCACGTCCAGCACCTTCCAGCCCACCGCGTTCACCACCTTCGTCGCGCCCAGCTCCCGGTCCGGCCGCGGCACGCCGTGCGGGTGCACGTGCCCGTGCAGCAGCAGCGGCGGGCGCAGCAGCCGCACCGCGTCGTGCAGGCAGGCGAACCCGCGGTGCGGCGCGTCCTCCTCGTCGCCGCAGCCCAGCGGCGGCGAGTGGGTGAGCAGCACGTCCACGCCCCGCCCGTCGCGCAGCCGCCGCCACCGGGCCAGCCGCAGCACCCGCCGCAGCCGCCGCGCCTGCTGCCGCTCCGTCCACTGGTTCGGCCCGCCGTTGTACCGGATCGACCCGCCCAGCCCCGCGATCCGCAGCCCGGCCACGTCCACCACCCGTTCGTCGGCGTTCACGCCGCCCGCCGGTCCCGGCCACCGCGCCGGCAGGCCCGCCCTCGTCCACAGCCCGCGCACGGCGACGTACCCGCCCAGGTCGGCGTCGTGGTTGCCCGGCACGAACACGCACGGCCGGTCCAGCACGTCCGCCAGGTGCTCCAGGTAGTCGAACGGCAGGTCGCCGGCCGCGAGGACCAGGTCCACGCCCAGCGCGCGCACCCGGTCGGTCCACAGCCGCTCGACCACCTCGTCCGACACCGCGAGAACCTTCGGCACCCGACGAGCGTAGGCGCTGTCCGCGCAGGTGACACCTCCCCGGTGAAAGGGTGAAATGACGCGGTGGTCCTTCCGCCGCGCGGGGGGAGGCGCGCTAGCGTGCCAGGGGTGCTCGCCGAGCTGTTCCTCGACGCCTCCCGTTCCTGCCGGACGCACAGCCCCCTCACCCACGCCCTCCTCGCGGCGGCCGCCGACGACCTGGCCCGCGGCGGGGTCACCGCGCGGGTGATGGCCGGCGCCGAGTGCGACCGCCAGGGCAGCGTCCCCGGCCTGCGGTTCGCCGCGGCCCTGCACCGCCTGGTCCTGGAGGGCCGGGCGCCCGCGCTGGCCAGGCACTACCCGACCGCGGGCGGCAGCCCCGACCTCGACGCGCTGTGGGACGACGCCCTGCCCGTGCTGCACGAGCACACCGACGAGCTGCGGGCGGCGGTCACCACGACGGTCGTGCAGACCAACGAGCCGGGCCGCAGCGCGCCCCTGTTCGGCGGCCTCCAGACCGCCACCCACCTGGCCGCGGCGCAGGTCGGCAGGCGCACGCCGTTCCCGGTCCGGCTGCTGGAGGTCGGCGCGTCCGGCGGCCTGAACCTGCGCCCGCACCGCATCGCCTACCGCGTCGACGGCGTCCGCTACGGCGACCCGGGCAGCCCGCTGACGCTGGACCCGCGGTGGACCGGCAGGCCGTCGGTCGCGCTGGACCACAACCTGCGGCTGGTCCGCCGCGCGGGCTGCGACCCGCACCCCGTCGACGTGTCCACCGAGAGCGGCCGGCTGCACCTGTCGTCGTTCGTGTGGGCGGACCAGCCGGCCCGGCTGGAGCGGTTGCGGGCCGCGGTCGACCTGGCGCAGCTCGACCCGGTGCCCGTGCAGCGGGCCACCGGCCCCGAGTGGCTGGCGGAGCAGCTCGTGCGGCCGGAGCGGGACGTGCTCACCGTCGTGTGGCACTCGGTGGTCTGGCAGTACACCTCACCCGCCGACCGGGCCATGGGCCGGGCCGTGCTCGCCGAGGCCGCCGCCCGCGCCACGCCGATGGCGCCGCTCGCGCTGCTCGTGTTCGAGCCGCGCCGCACCCACCGGCCGACCAAGTACCAGTTCCAGCTGCTGCTGAAGCTGTGGCCGGCCGGCCTGTCGCTCAAGCTCGGCACCGGCGTCGGCCACGGCATCCCGTTCACCTGGGACACCAGGACCTGGGACTGACAACCCCCGGGGGCCGGCGCGGCGCGGTCCGGCGTGGACGGTCGTGGGCGGTCGGGCGCGGGTGACCGGGCGGGACGGCCGGGCGCGGGTCGGTCAGGCGCCGTTGGCGATGAGCAGCGTCACGGTGGCGAGCCAGCCCAGCAGGAAGGTCAGGATCCAGAACCGCAGGTTGGTGAGCATCCGGGTCATCGTGGGCACATCCCGTCGGGGGAGAAGGGGCGGAGGGTCCTTACAGCCACTCGTTCCGGCGGAATATTCGGTACAGGGTCAGGCAGACCGCGATGATCACCGAGATCACCATGGGGTAGCCGTAGCGCCAGTGCAGCTCCGGCATGTGGTCGAAGTTCATGCCGTACACGCCGACCACCATCGTCGGCACGGAGATGATCGCCACCCAGGAGGCGAGCTTGCGCATGTCCGAGTTCTGCTGGAGCGTGATCTTCGCCAGCACGGCGTTGACCAGCGTCGTCAGCAGCTCGTCGAAGTTGATGACGCGCTCGGACACCTCGGTGAGGTGGTCGTCGACGTCGCGGAAGTACGAGCGCACCTGCTCGGGGATCAGCGGCGTGTAGCCCTCGGCCAGCCGGCGCAGCGGCACGGCCAGCGGCATCACCGCGCGGCGCAGCTCCAGCACCTCGCGCTTCATCAGGTAGATCTGGTCGGCGCTGACCCGGCTGCGCGGCTGGAAGACCAGCGCCTCCATCGAGTCGATGTCGTCCTCGATGTGGTCGGTCACGTCCAGGTAGTTGTCGACCACGTGGTCGGCGATCGAGTACAGCACCGCGGCCGGCCCGACCTTGAGCCGGTCGGCGTCGGCCTCCAGGTCGCGGCGCACCGCGGCGAGGCCCGAGTGGTTGCCGTGCCGGACCGTGACCACGAAGTCGCGGCCGAGGAACACCATGACCTCACCCGACTCGACGATCTCGTTCGCCGTGTCCGGGGAGGCGTTCTGCACGTAGCGGACCGTCTTGAGCACCATGAACAGCGTGTTGTCGTAGCGCTCCAGCTTCGGCCGCTGGTGGGCGTGCACGGCGTCCTCGACGGCCAGCTCGTGCAGGCCGAACGTGTCCGCGACGCCCTGGATCTGCTCCTCGTCCGGCTCGTGCAGCCCGATCCAGACGAAGCCGTCGCCGCGCTTGCGGACCTCCTCCACCGCGTCGGTGTGCGACCAGCGGCCGGGCAGGCGCGCGCCGTCGACGTACACGCCGCAGTCCACGACGTAGGCCGACAGCGGGACGGGGACGGGCAGCGCGGGGCGTTCCGGCGAACGGCCTCTCAGACCGCCGAGCGAGGGCAGGCTGGGCACGGGGGACCTCCAGTGGGGGAGCGTCGACTCGGAACAACGACGACGGCACGTCCCCGACCGGTGGTGCTGGACCCGGTCCCGGTGGGGCTAACCCCGGACGACGGGTCCCCCGATGAGGACGCGCGAGGTACTCGCAGGATGGGGGTCGTTGCTCATCGGTGGTCCTCACCTCCTCGGGTTGGGCGGTCGCGGCGGTGGAGTCGCTCACAGACCAGTTGCCGAGGGTACTCCCCCGGTGCTCACACTGTCGTCCCGGTCCAACGAGAGCCGGACCACGACAGCCAACGGAGGCCGCGGTGCAGTTCGGGCGTTACTACGAGGAGTTCGAGGTCGGCGCGGTCTACAAGCACTGGCCGGGCAAGACGGTCACCGAGTACGACGACCACCTGTTCTGCCTGCTGACCATGAACCACCACCCGCTGCACATGGACGCGCACTACGCGGCGGGGACCACGGACTTCGGCAAGAACGTCGTGGTCGGCAACTACGTCTACTCGCTGCTGCTGGGCATGTCCGTGCCCGACGTGTCCGGCAAGGCCATCGCCAACCTGGAGGTCGAGTCGCTCAGGCACGTCAAGCCGACGTTCCACGGCGACACCATCTACGGTGAGACGGAGGTGCTGGACAAGACCCCGTCGAAGTCCAAGGACGACCGGGGCGTGGTCTACGTCGAGACGCGCGGGTACAAACAGGATGGCACGGTCGTGTGCGTCTTCCGGCGCAAGGTGATGGTCCCCAAGCGCTCCTACGGCGACGCGCGCGGTGGCGAGCAGCCGGGGCGGCCCGAACCGGTGCTCTGACCTGAGGGAGTGACGTGACCTCGCTGGACTTCGCGCGGCGGCGGCTGTCGGCGTTCGCCGAGCAGGAGGCGCACGGCGTCTCCCCGCTCTACGAGCACCTGGCGTCGCGCGCCGCCGGCGATCCCGGGGTCGCCGGCCTGCTGACCGCCGCCCCGGAGCGGTTCGCGCACGCGACCCTGCTCCTGGCGGCGGCGCACCGGCTGGTGCAGGCCGAGCCGTTCCACCCGCTGTCGCGGTACTACCCGTCGCTGGGCGGCACGCACGGCCCGGACGACGAGACGTGGCCGCTGTTCCGCGACTTCCTGCTCGACCGGGCCGACAAGGTGCGCGAGCTGGTGTCCACGCGCAGCACGCAGACCAACGAGGTGCGCCGGTCCGCGCTGCTCTACCCGGCGCTGGCCGGGATCAAGGGGCCGGTCGGGCTGCTGGAGGTCGGCTGCTCGGCCGGTCTGCTGCTGGGGCTCGACCTGTACGGCTTCCGCTACCAGACCCAGCAGGCGGGCCAGCTCGTCGCGGGGCCCGCGAAGGCGGCGCTCGGCCTGCACTGCTCGCTGGAGCTGGCGCCCGGCGCGGAGCTGCCGAAGATCCCCAAGTCGGTGAAGGTCGCCGCGAAGGTCGGCCTGGACCGGGCGCCCGCCGACCTGTCCGACGAGGAGACCTACGCGTGGCTCGAGGCGTGCGTGTGGGCCGACCAGCCGGAGCGGCTGCGGCTGTTCGGCGTGGCCGCGACCGTGCAGCGCAAGTCGCCGCCGGAGTTCGTGACCGGCGACGCGGTGGCGGACCTGTCCACCGCCGCCGCGCGGGTTCCCGAAGCGCTGCCGCTGGTCGTGATGACGAGCAACGTGCTGGCGTACCTGTCGGGGGCGGAGTTCGTCGAGGCGCTGCGCGCGCTGGGCCGGCCGCTGTGGTGGCTGAGCCACGAGGGCTACGCCGCGGCCCTGGAGCACGTGCTGCCGGGGCGCGAGGACCTGCGGCCGGGGCCCGGCGACGCGGCGTTCGGCGTCGTGGGGCTGGTCCGGTTCGAGGACGGCGACGTGGTCTCGGCGCGGGCGCTGGCGCGCACCGCCCCGCACGGCCAACGGCTGATCTGGCTCCCCTGAACGGGTGAACGTGATCAGCACCGGGGGAGCTGCCCCCAGGCTTCGAGGGTCTCCCGCAGCATCTCGGTGAGTGGGAGTGTGGCCAAGATCGCAGCGGTCACCCACTGTGCGTCAGCGGCGTCGTCGCCCGGTCGGAGGGCGCCGGATCGCACCTGGCAGGCGTAGTCGTGGATCTCGTAGGGGCCCTGCGGACCCGGTCGGGTGACACTGCCGACCAACGCCCCGACGGTCACGGAGAGTCCCGTCTCCTCGTTTAGTTCCCGCACAAGTGCGGTCTCGTCGGATTCGCCCTGCTCCACTCGTCCTCCGGGGAGCGACCACAGTCCCTCACCTGGGGGATTGCCGCGACGCACGAGCAGCAGTCGCCCGGTCGGGTCATGTGCGATGCCGCCGACACAGCGGATGCGATGGTCTCGTTCAGCCGTCACAGTTACTCCCAGTAGTCACCCCGGGTTGGCGGTGCAGACCACTGCCCCGAGTGCGGTACAAATCTCCCGAGGTGCCGCCGGGTGCGGTACAACGGTTTTCACTGGCGCCAAACGGGTGCGGGTAGCGAACGGGGTTGATCACCGTGAATCTGAAGAAGATTCTCACTTTCGCCGGGGTCGGCTTGGTCCTGTTCTTCCTGATCGCCGAGCCCCAGCAAGCGGCTCAGCTGGTGCAGAACATCCTGGGGACCCTCCGGGAAGCAGCTGAGGCGCTCATCACCTTCGTGAAACAATTGTTCTGAGTCGTCGCCCGGCTCCTCCACCCGGCGAGAGGTCGAAGGCATGTTCGCACCACGGGACCCCGACGAGTACCTGCTCCCGACGGAGCGTCGGGTCATCCGGGTACGCAGGCACTGGAGCTACCTGCTCTGGGATCTCCTGGAGGCCGGCGCGCTCCTCGCCGGCGCCATGATGATCTCCTACCTGCTGCCCGACAACGCAGGCATCATCCAGAACATCCTCTGGTACGCCTCGCTGTTCGTGCTGATCAGGCTGGCCTACTTCGTCATGGAGTGGTGGGTGGAGCGGATCGTCGTCACCGACAAGCGGTTCATGATCTCCTCGGGGGTCTTCGAGACCAAGGTCGCCATGATGCCGATCAGCAAGGTCACCGACCTCACCTACGAGCGGACGGTGCTCGGGCGCATGTTCGGCTTCGGCACGCTGGTCGTGGAGTCGGCGGGTCAGATCCAGGCCCTCAACCGGATCGAGTACCTGCCGAACCCCGAGGAGGTCTACGACGCGATCTCGGAGTTGACCTTCGGCGACAAGAAGGCGCAGGCGGAGCGCTTCTCGATGATCAAGGCGCAACGGGCGGCGCGCGGCAAGAAGATGGTGCCGTAGTAGACACTGGGCGGGTGCGAATCGACCTGCACACCCACTCGACCGAGTCCGACGGCACGGACACGCCCGCGCAGCTCGTGGCGGCGGCCGCCGCCACGGGCCTCGACGCGGTCGCGCTGACCGACCACGACACGGCCGCGGGCTGGGCGGAAGCGGCCAACGCGCTCCCGCCCGGCCTCAAGCTCGTGCGCGGCGCGGAGCTGTCCTGCGCGTCCGACGACGGCAGTGGGCGTCTCATCACCGTCCACCTGCTCGCCTACCTCTACGACCACACGTCGCCCGCGCTCGTCGAGGAGCAGCTGCGGCTGCGCCTCGAACGCCGGCAACGGCTCCGCCGCATGGCCGAGCGGATGGTCGACGACGGGTTCCCCATCGACCCCGACGAGCTGATGGCGGCCATGCCCGCCGACGCGCCCGCCGGGCGCCCGCACCTGGCCATGGCGCTGATCAGGGCCGGCGTCGTCACGTCGGTCGACGAGGCGTTCGCCCGCTACCTCACCGGCGGCCGGTACTACGTGCCGCGCACCGACACGTCCGTGGCCCGCGCCATCGCGATGATCGCCGACGCGGGCGGCGTGACCGTCCTCGCGCACCCCTTCGCCACCTCGCGCGGCCCCGTCGTGTCCGAGCAGGTCGTCGCCGACCTCGCCGACCTCGGCCTCGGCGGCGTCGAGGTCGACCACCCCGACCACGACCAGGCCACCCGCGACCGCCTGCGCGGCCTGGCCGGCGAACTCGGGCTGCTCACCACCGGCTCCAGCGACTACCACGGCACCAACAAGACGGTGCGGCTCGGCGCGGAGACCACGTCACCCGACGTGCTGGACGCGCTGGCCGACCGCGCGACCGGGTGCAAGGTGCTGGTCGGGTGAGGTAGCGGTGCGGTTCCTGTCGGTGGCCCTCGGTAGCGTGGGGGTCGTGCAGGAGCAGCTGGGGTTCGACTTCGGGGCGATGCCCAAGAAGCTGGTCAAGGTGACACCGGCCAAGCTGGCGACGTGGGCCGACTGCCCGCGCCGCTTCCGCATGGCCTACCTCGACCGGCCGACACCGCCGCGCGGCGGCGCGTGGGCGCACAACACCCTCGGCGCCGTCGTGCACAACGCCCTCAAGGCGCTGTTCGACCTGCCCGCCGACCGCCGCACCCCCGACCAGGCCGTCGCCCAGCTGCACCGGCAGTGGAAGAACGACGGGTTCCGCGACGCCGAGCAGGCCGCCGCCTACCGCGAGCGCGCCGAGGGCTGGCTGCGCGACTACGTCGGCGACCTCGACACGTCGGTCGACCCGATCGGCGTCGAGCGCTGGGTGTCCACGCCCACGTCGAAGATCGTCGCCGAGGGCCGCGTCGACCGCATCGACCTGCGCGACGGCGAACTGGTCGTCGTCGACTACAAGACCGGCCGCCACGCCCTCACCACCGACGACGCGCGCGGCTCCCTGGCCCTCGCCCTCTACGCCCTGGCCGCCCGCCGCACCCTGCGCAAACCGTGCCACCGGGTCGAGCTGCACCACCTGCCGACCCGGTCGGTCGCCGTGTGGGAGCACACCGACGAGAGCCTCGGCCGGCACGTGTCGCGCGCCGAGGAGTCCGCCGAGGAGATGGGCCTGGCCACCGACACCCTCAAGGCCGGCGGCGACCCCGAGGTCCTGTTCCCGCCCCGCACCGGCAGGCAGTGCACCTGGTGCGACTTCCGCCGCTCGTGCCCCGAGGGTCAGCGGGCCGCGCCGACGCTCGACCCGTGGGCGCTGCTCGCGCCGTAGAGTTGACCGCGTGACGATGGTGGAGAGCAGACCCGAACCGCGCCTCGCCAAGGTGTGGCGCGGCGTCAGCGGCGCCCTCGCCGTGGGCCTCGCCCTGCTGGCGCTGGCCCTGGTCGGCGTGCAGGTCTACGCCGGGGTCCACGACCTGCCCGGTCCCGGGGTCGACGTGGTCCTCGGGCACGTGGCCGCCGCGCTCGCCGCGGCGGTCGCCCAGGTCGTCGCCGACCGCAGGCGCGGCTGGGCGGTCACCGCGTGCGGACTGCTCGTCGTGCTGCTGGTGGCCGTGACCCTGTGGTTCTTCTGGTGGGCCTGACCCCGTGACCGGCGGGGCGGGTGCGCCGGCGGCCCGGGACCGCGCCGCCGGCGCGCCCGCGGCCGGTCAGTAGTTGAGGTACCAGCGCTGGTCGCGGTCGTACGGGTCGCAGCCGCGCAGGCGCAGCTGCCGCTCCTGGCCGTCGTAGGTGGCGCAGGTCTCGTCCGCCTCGTTCTCCAGCAGCCGGGAGTTGCCGCTGCCCCGGATCACCCACCGCTGGTCGGCGTGGCCGTCGCAGTCCCGGCCCGCGACCCGCGACCCGTCGACGGACGTGGCGCACAACCCGTTGTCGTGGTTCCGGATCGTGCCGTCGCCCCGGACGAACCAGAACTGGTTCGGCGTCGCGCGGAACGTCTCGACGATCGTCGGTTCGCCGTCCCACAGGGTCTGCTGCCACACCTCCTCGGAGCCGTTCGCGCTCTCGATCACCACCCGGTCGGCCTTGACGTCGGTGTCGGTGCGGGCGGCGTGGGCGGTGGGCGCGACGAGCAGGGCCGAGCACACCGCGGCCGCGGCGGCCAGGATCGGTCGGACAGACATTCGGGTCCCCTTCGACAGGCGGGCGGCCCCGGGAACGGTGCCGCGGTACCCAGTACAGCCCGCGTGCCGACCACCGTGAACAGCGGTAACGCCTTCGGGGAGGGAGGCGGCACGTGCCGGTGACACCGCCCGCCCACCGGTCGCGGAGGGTCGCGGGAAGCGCTGCTCCACCCCGGGGGCGTCCCCCGGGCAGAGGGATGACGGGTGCCCAGGAGGTGGCGGCGGTCGGGGACCTCAGGACAGCCAGGACCGCCACGTCGGCAGCAGCGTCGCCAGCAGCGCGTCCGGCGCCTCCGTGTTCGGGTTGTGCATCACGCCCGACAGCACGGCGAAGTCGGCGTCCAGCCGCTCGGCCATGTCCCGCTGGCTCGCAGCCGACCACGCGTCGTCCCGGTCGCCGCACACCACCAGGCACGGCGCACCCGCCGAGCGCAGCGCCCGCGCCAGCTTCGCCACCAGGTCCGGTTCGCCGCGCAGCGCCTCGCCCATGCCCAGCAGGCCCGCGGGCGACGAGCGCACGAACCGCTCCCGGTAGAAGTCCTTCAGCTCCCGCGGCATCGCCCGCCACCGCGGGTTCAGCGCCTGCCGCGTCTCGTTGACCTGCTGCGACGCCTCCACGCCCTGCTCGCGCAGCACGACCTCGCCGTAGTCCAGCGCCGTGCGGCGCTCACCCGGCGGCAGCTCCGACGGACCCGACGCGAGCAGCGTCAACCCCGACACCGGCGCGCCCGCGAGCACCGCGCCCCGCGCCACCAACCCGCCGTAGGAGTGGCCCAGCAGCAGCACCCGCCTGCCGTCGGCCGCGAACTTCGCCACCAGGTCCGCGAGGGCCGCGCCCAGCGCCGCCGGCCGGTACTCGGACTCCGCGACCGGCCCCGCCGACTCGTACTGGCCGGGCAGGTCGATCGCGACCACCTCGATGCCCGCGTCGGAGATCGGGTCCACCAGCGGCGCGAAGTCCTCCTTGGACCCGGTGTAGCCGGGCAGCAGCAGCGCCGTGGCACCCAGGTCGGGCCCCGCCGCCGGGGCGCGCAGGGCGGCGACCGGACCGTGCCGGCCGGGCAGGTCGACGCGGTGCGCGCGGTGCGGGCTGAACTGCGAGTGCACGTCGGTGAGTCTGCCGCACTCACCGCCCCCGCGCGTGGGGGCTCGCGGTGCGTTCCGGCACACCGGGTGTGACCGGCGGGTGGAGGTGGGTCAGCGGAGCGCGACGAGCGTGCCGCCCCGCTGCTCCAGCACCACCGGACCCTCGGTGGCCATCTCGACCGGCCCGGAGTGGCCCTGGCGGTCCACCGGGATCTCCGCGACCTGCTCGCCGGTGACCTGGTCGACGACCTTCAGCCCCGACGGCACCGGCAGCAGCAGGCGGCCGGCGAGCGTCGTGCCCGCGCCCAGCGTGCCGTCCACCGCCCACAGCGGGCTCAGGTCCACCGGCGACAGGGCGATCGTCCTCGACCCGGTGAACCAGTAGGTGTTCGCCGTGCTGGTGAACGTCGGCACCACCCGGCCGGGCGGGTCGCCCTCCAGCTCGGCCGCCGTCACGTCGACCCGGTGCTCCGAGACCAGGCCGCCCGTGTCCGCGTCGAACACGATGAGCCGGTTCGGCACGACCACCGCGACCCGGTTCGCCGTCACCGCGACGACCCGCGCGTTCTTCTCGCCCACGATCGAGGTGCTGATGACCTGCGGCTCGTCCGACTTCTCCGGGTTCGGCTTGAGCACCGTGATCCGGTCGGACGGGTCCTGGGTGTAGCAGCGCTCCAGCACCGCGACCTTGCCGCCGGTGACGGCGAACGAGCCGTAGGAGCAGTCGGGGCGGGGCTGCTTGCCGGCGTTCACGATCGCGCGCAGGCGGCCGTACTCCATCGAGCGGACCAGGTCGTCGCGCCGGTAGACCTCGGCGAACGACCCGCCGGTGGTGAGGACGTGCGAGCCCTCGTTCAGCAGGCGGGTGCCCGGTTCGGCGTCGCCGTTGCGCTGGGGGCCGCGCTTGCCCGACGCCGTGTCCAGCGTGGTGACCTCGGAGCAGTTCGTGTCCTTGCGGTGCACGGCGAACACCCGGCCCCAGGCCGCGGAGACCGTGCACAGCGGCCAGTCGCGGGCGTAGCGCCACCGGACCTCGCCGGTCAGCGCGTCGCGGCCGACCACCTCGCCGCCGTCGCCGGTGACGACGACCGAGTCGAGGTTGACGGGGACCGGCGTGGCGCCGCTGGGCGCGCGCCAGCTCTCGGCCAGGGAGGGCGGCATCACGGTCACCGGTTGGAGCGGGTCGAACTGCGGGGAGCCGACCTGGCTGACCGTGTTGCGGGCGTCGGAGGTGAACCAGACGACCAGCGAGGCCACCAGCACGACCGCGGTGACCAGGGCGACGCCGATGAAGTCGCCCGTCGTGCGCCACGAACGCCCGGGCAGCGGCTCGAAGTCGTCCACGACCTCGGGGGTGCTGCCCTCGGGAGCGCTGGTGCCCGGGGCGCTGGTGTCCGGGGTGCCTTCGCCGGGCTCCCGCAGCACGTCCTCGTCCAGCACGACCTGCCCGTTCGACTCCGCCTGCTCCGGCTGGCCCACTGCCCGGCTCCCCGATGGTCGGTGATCTCGTGCGACTCGTTCAGGCGACATGCTCCCACCACGGGGAAGAGGTCGGTGTGAGGCCGTGGCCGGACGTCTCGCCTGGTGGGGCGGCGGGCGGTCGGCGGGCGGTCGGCGGGCGGGGGCACGAGGCGGTGGTGGGGTCTTGACCTGCGGTTTCGCGCGCGTGGGGCGGGTTTTGGGCGCGCGGTTCGCGAGGTCGTGCGGCGACAGGGGCGAGGGTGGGGCGGACCTGCGGGTTCGCGCCCCGGACCCCACCAGGGCCGCGGTGTGCGCCGGGCCGCGTGACCTGCGGGTTCGCCGCGGACTGCGACTGCCGCCGGGGGCAAAAGGGCTGCCTCCGGAGAGGGCGAGAGGGGTTGTGGTCGGGGGCGGCGAGAAGGGCTGTTGCCGGGGGCGGCGAGAAGGGCCGCGGCCGGGCGGCGAAAGGGCGGGGGCGCGGCGAGGCCGGGCGGCAGCCCAGGACCGGCGCGGTCGGCGGCGCGGAAGGGCTGGACCGGCGCGGTCGGCGGCGCGGAAGGGCTGGGGTGGGGCGGCGGCAAGGCAGGCGCGGTGAGGTCAGCGACCAGGGGCCTTGGCGGTGGATGGTGCGCGCGGCCGGCGTGTGTGCGGATGGGCGGCGTGCGGGCGGCCAGCCGGCTTGCGGGCAGGTGGCCGGCGGGTGGTGTGCGGCCGGCTTGCGGTGCGGGCAGGCGGCGGGTGATGCGTGTGGCGGGCAGGCGCGGGGTGCGGGTGGCCGTGGCTGCGGGGTAGTGGTGGTGGGGAGGGGTGTGGTGGCCCCTCCCGTCGCCGGACCGCTGCGACTTCGCCGTGGCCGCCGTGTCCCGGCCGCGTTCGGGAGTTGCGGTACCGGGGTGGTCTCGGCGGTCCGATTCTCTCAACCGAGTGGCGAGGGGCCGATTTCGTACGTGTTCGGCCCGATGATCACCCGATCGTGTCTCCACCCCGGTTGGGCAGCGGCTGCTTGGCGGTAGCTGCTGCCCACCTCGGGGTCAGGTTACTCGGCCGCCGGGGAGTCCGCTGCTCCCGCCGCTCCGCCTGTGCGCCTGCGGCGGCGCCTGCGGGGGCGGGTGGGGTCTGCCGCGTCGTCCGGAGAGTGCGGGGTGGACGACTCGGACTCGGGGGCGGCGGTGGGGGACTGGGGTGCTGCCGGGGAGTCCGTCGCCTCCGCCGTCGCCTCGCTCGACGCCACGCCGGCTCGGCTGCGGCGACGGCGGCGGGCGCGCGGGGGCTTCTGGTCGTCCTCCGCGGGGGACTCCGACTGCGCCGGGCCGGACGGGGTGGAGGCCGGCGGGGTCTCCTCGCCGTCACCGTGCCCGCCGCGACGGCGTCGCCGGGTCTTCTTCTCGCCCTTCAGGTTCTCCTCGGGCTCCGCGTCCAGGCCGGCGCGGGTGCGCAGGCCCAGGGGGAGCCGGCCGGTCGAGCCGGAGGGGATGTCCAGGTCGGTGAACAGGTGGTCCGAGGTGGAGTAGGTCTCCACGGCCTCCGGCTTGCCGAGGCCGAGGGTGTCGCTGATCATCTTCCAGCGCGGCTCCTCGTCCCAGTCGACCAGCGTCACGGCGACGCCCGTGCGGCCCGCGCGACCGGTGCGGCCGATGCGGTGCACGTAGGTCTTCTCGTCCTCGGGGCACTGGTAGTTGATGACGTGCGTGACGCCCTCGACGTCGATGCCGCGCGCGGCCACGTCGGTCGCGACGAGCACGTCGACCTTGCCCGAGCGGAACGCGCGCAGCGCCTGCTCGCGGGCGCCCTGGCCGAGGTCGCCGTGCACGGCCGCCGCGGCGAAGCCGCGTTCGACCAGGTCGTCCGCCACCTTCTGCGCGGTGCGCTTGGTGCGGGTGAAGATCATGGACAGGCCGCGCTCGCGGGCCTGGAGCATGCGGGCCAGCAGCTCGGTCTTGTCCAGCGCGTGCGCGCGGTAGACGAACTGCTCGGTGCGCTCGTGGATGGCGCCCGCGTCGTTCTCCTCGGCCCGCACGTGCGTGGGCTGGTTGAGGAACGTCCGGGCGAGCGTGATGATCGGCCCCGGCATGGTCGCCGAGAAGAGCATGGTCTGCCGCTCGTCGGGCACCATGCGCAGGATGCGCTCGATGTCGGGCAGGAAGCCCAGGTCGAGCATCTCGTCGGCCTCGTCCAGCACCAGCCCGCGCACCTTGCCGAGCACGAGGTGCCGCTGCTCGGCGAGGTCGAGGAGCCGGCCGGGGGTGCCGACGACGACGTCCACGCCCTTGCGCAGCGCCGCGATCTGCGGCTCGTACGGCCGGCCGCCGTAGATGGCCAGCACGCGCACGCCGAGGTGCTTGGCGGCGTTGGTCAGGTCGTGGGTGACCTGGAGGCACAGCTCGCGCGTCGGCACCACGACCAGCGCCTGCGGCGTGCCGTCGCCCGGCACGGTGATCCGCTGGAGCAGGGGGATGCCGAAGCCCAGGGTCTTGCCGGTGCCGGTGCGGGCCTGGCCGATGACGTCGTCGCCGGCCAGCGCCAGCGGCAGCGTCAGCTCCTGGATGGCGAACGTGCGGTGGATGCCGGCCTCGGCCAGCGCGCGCACGATCTCGTCGCGGACGCCCAGCTCGGCGAAGGTGGGTGCGTCCGGCTTGACGGGCGCGTCGGCGACCAGCGGTCGCGAGGTGTCGTCCTCGGGGACGCCCGCCTCGCTGTGCTCCAGCTCCACCGGGTCGATGTGCGTGTCTTCGTTCGTCGCGGTCAGGGTGATCGCCTCTCTCGTACCAGCGCGCACGGCCTGTACGGGCCGCTCGACCGCGTCCACCGCCACTCGGCCTGGGGAGGCCGGGCGGGTCGCGGGAGGGCCAGCGAGGTGTGTGCGCGCACCCTCTCCTGGCGGCACGGTGCCGCCGCAGTTCAGCCTTCGGCACCGCTGCGAGCCCCCACTGGGCCGCGCCGCGCCGGGCGTCGAGGATCGAGTCTACCCGGGAGCTGGGCCGATCGGGGTGGAACGACCCCGTCGGCTGCGGGTTCGCGTGCGCGGGGTGTGGTGGACGACTCCCGACTAGGCTCGCCGTCATGAGCGACGTGGAGGCCGGTGGGGCCGTGGTGGCGGGTCAGGTGGCGGAGGGGGTCGTCGACCTGATGGGCACGCTGGCCTACGGCGAGCTGTCGGCGTTCGACCGGATGGCCGAGGACGCCAGGACGGCGCCGACGCTGGCCGGGCGCGCCGCGCTGTCCCGGATGGCCGCCGCCGAGATCGGCCACTACGTGCTGCTGGAGACCTACCTGGCGGAGCGCGGTCACTCGCTGGAGGAGGCGATGCGGCCGTTCGCGGCGGGCTTCGACGCCTTCCACGCCTCCACGGCGCCGAGGTCGTGGCCGGAGTCGCTGGTCAAGGCGTACGTCGGGGACGGCCTGGCGGCCGACTTCTACCGCGAGGTCGCGGAGTGGCTCGACGAGCCGACCAAGGAGCTGGTGCTCGCGGTGCTGGCCGACACGGGGCACTCGGCGTTCGCCGAGCGCGAAGTCCGGGCGGCCTGCGCGAGCGACCCGACGTTGCGCGACCGGCTCACGTTGTGGGGTCGCCGGCTGCTCGGCGAGGCGTTGACGCAGGCCCAGTACGTGGTGGCGGAGCGGGACGGGCTGGCCGAGCTGATCGTGCGCGGCTCGGGCGACCTGGCGGGCATCGCAACGCTGTTCCGGCGGCTCCAGCAGAGCCACACGCGGCGCATGTCGGCGCTCGGGCTCGGCTAGGGTTGGGTTTCGAAAGCCGTCAAACGCGTGCACGGAGGTCAGCGTGGAGGTCAGGGTCGGCATCGCGGACAGCCCGCGGGAGCTCGTGGTGTCCAGCGGTCTCACCCCCGAGGAGGTCGAGTCGCAGGTCGCCGACGCCCTCAAGGCGGGCACCGGGCAGCTCGTTCTGGTCGACCAGAAGGGCGCCCGCTACGTGGTGCCCGCGGCGCGCATCGCGTACGTGGAGATCGGTCCGAGCGACGCCCGTCGGGTCGGCTTCGTCTCCGGCGACTGAGGCGGGAAGGCCGGCGTCGCCGGTCAGGGACACGCGGAAGGGGCACCCGATCGGGTGCCCCTTCCGCGTTGTCGGGGGGTGGTGCTCAGCCGACCCGGAACGGCGGCGTGGAGGTGCCCGCGACGCGGTAGCGCGACCACGGGTCGGGGTCGGTCAGCGACCCGGTCGCCGAGCCGGCGGGGGTGCGCAGCAGCGCGGTCCGCGCACCGGCCCGCACCAGCGCGGTGACCTCGTCGTTCGCCGCGACCCGGCCGTACCAGTGGTAGCGGCCGTCGATGGGCTGGAAGCAGCCGCGCAGCTCGACGCTGACCGGCACCTCCCGCTGGTCGAACACGAGCACGGCGTCGCCGCGGTACCCGTCCTCGCTGTGGTCGGCGTCCTCGCTGCGGCTGTGGTCCTCGTCGTGGTCGGGGGCCTCGTCGGGTGCCATCACGCCTCCTCGGCGTCGACGAGCCGCAGCCGGGGTTCGTCGGCGGACAGGTCGGTGACCAGCGGCGCGTCCGGGTCGAGTTCGACGCCGGCGGAGCGGAGCAGGCCGTCGAGGGCGTGCCAGATGATCTCGGTGAGGTAGCCGCTGAGGCTCGCGCGGGTCATGGACTGCCGGTCGAGCCACCAGTCGCCCGCGTTCTGCACCATGCCGACCAGGGCGTGCGCCCACGGCTCGGCGCCGCCGGAGTCCATGCCGAACGCCCGCAGGTAGTCGCCGAGCAGGCGGGCGAGGGCGTTGGCGATCATGGTCTTGTCCTCGGTGACCACGTCCTGCTCGACCGGGCGGTCGGTGAACGACTTGCGCACCACGAACCGGTACAGGTTGGGGTGCTCCTCGATCACGGACAGGTAGGCGTCCACGATGCGCTTGATGCGGGTGCGGACGGGGCCGTCGAGGCCGATGGCGGGCCCGAGCCGGTCCATCAGCATCTCGGTGCCGCGCTGGCCGACCGCGAGGTACAGGTCGGACTTGTCGGCGAAGTGCCGGTAGAGCACCGGCTTGCTCACGCCCGCCTCGGCGGCGATCTCGTCCATGCCCACGTCGGGGCCGTGCTGGGCGACCGCGCGGATCGTCGCCTCGACGAACTCGGCGCGGCGTGCCTCGCGGTGCCCCTTCCACCGCTCGCGACGCGCGTCCGTCCCGCCCTTGACAGTTCGAGCCATGTGACGCACGCTACCAGAAGTAACTGTTACCTGAAGTAGCAGTAATCCAGGGTGGCACCACCGGGGAGGGGCCCGATGACGAGGACCGTGAAGGTCGCGGACCGCGAGAAGACCGCCGAACGGCTGCTCAACTCGTCGGCGGACAGGTCCTACGACCCCGAGGTGGACATCGACTGGTCCGCGCCCCCGGTGGCCGGCCTGCGCTACACCCCGGAGCACCGCTGCTCGCTGTACGGCACCGGGCTGTGGGACCGGATGAGCCCCGAGCAGCGGATCGACCTGTCCCGGCACGAGATCGCGAGCATCGCGTCCGTCGGCCTGTGGTTCGAGATCCTGCTGATGCGGATGCTGCTCAAGGAGGTCTACCGCGCCGACCCGACGAGCCGCCACGCCCAGTACGCGCTGACCGAGGTCGCCGACGAGTGCCGGCACTCCACGATGTTCGCGCGCATGGTCGAGGCCATCGGCTGCCCGCCCTACGGGCCGCGCCGGTACACGTACCACCTGGGCAAGCTGCTGCCGGTGATCGGCTACGGCCCCGCCCTGTACGGCTCGATCCTGGTGGCCGAGGAGGTCCTGGACCGGCTCCAGCGCGAGACGATGGCCGACGAGACCGTGCAGCCGCTCGTGCGCATGGTCAACCGCATCCACGTGCTCGAAGAGGCCCGGCACGTGCGGTTCGCGCGCGAGGAGGTCGTGCGCGGCATGGCCGGGCTGAGCCGCGCCGAGCTGCCCTACCAGCGGTGGCTGGTCGCGACCACGTCCCTGTTCATCACCCGCTCCCTGATTCACCCGGACGTGTACGCCGCGGTCGGCCTGGACAAGGAGGCCGCGCACCGGGCGGCCCTGGGCAACCCGCACTGGCAGGGGACGCTGCGCTGGGCGGGCGAGCGGATCATGGCGTTCCTCGACGAGGTCGGCCTCGTCGGCGCACCGGGGACGCGGGCGTGGCGCCGGTCCTTCCTGCTCCCGTGAGCGGCCCGCGCTTCACCGCGTCCGACGGCACCGCGCTGCGCGTCGTGGACACCGGTCCGCCGGACGCCGGGGTGACGACCGTGCTGCTGCACGGCTGGACGCTCGACCACACGTCGTGGGACGAGGTGGCGGCGGCGCTGCCCGGTCGGGTCCTGCGCTACGACCACCGGGGGCACGGCGGTTCGGCGCCCGCGCCGGCCGGGTCGGCCACGATCGCCCGGCTCGCCGACGACCTGGCCGAGCTGCTGGAGGACCGGGTGCCGACCGGGCGGGTCGTGCTGGCCGGGCACTCCATGGGCGGCATGACGATCATGGCGTTGGCCGAGCAGCGCCCCGACCTGCTGGAACGGGTGGCGGGGGTGGCGTTCGTCGCCACCTCGTGCGGTGAGCTGGCGGGGTCCACGCTGGGGCTGCCGGGCGCGCTCGGCCGGGCGTTCCCGGCGGGCGAGAAGGTGCTGAACCGGCGCATCGCGGCGTCCCCGCGGCCGGAGCTGCTGCGGCGGCCCGGGGCCCTGCGGCCGGGGCTGCGGTGGCTGCTGTTCGGCGAGCGGCCGTCGCGGGGGCACGTCGCGCGCACCGCGATCATGGTCGGCCGCTGCCACCCGGTGAGCATGGTCGCGTTCCGCGACTCGTTGGACGAGCACGACCGGCGCAAGGCGCTGGTCGAGCTGGCGGACGTCCCGTGCGCGGTGCTGTCCGGCGGGGCGGACCGGCTGACCCCGCCGCGCCACGCCCGCGTGCTGGCCGACGAGCTGCCGCACGCCGAGCTGGTCACGTTCCCCGGGGCGGGGCACATGCTGCCCCTGGAGCGGGCCGCCGAGGTGGCGGCCCGCATCGCGGCACTGCGGTGACGCCGGTCGGGGCCGTCCCCGCGAGGACGGCCCCGACCGGTGCGTGCTCAGTGCTCCGGTGCGTGCTCAGTGCTGGAGCGGGAAGCCGCCGCCGATGCCGCGCCACGCGAGGTTCGAGATCAGCGAGACCGCGTCCTCCTTCGGGACCTGGCGGTCGTCGGCCAGCCACGCGCGGGCGGTGACCTGGGACAGGCCGACCAGGCCCACCGCGAGCAGGCGCGCCCGGTGGGGGTCCAGGCCGGTGTCGGCGGTGATCGTCTCGGTGATCGCGTCGACGCTGTCCGTGGTGGCCCGCTCGACCGCCTGGGCCACGACCGGCTCACCGCGCAGGTCCGATTCGAACACCATCCGGAACGCCTGACCCTCGCCGTCCACGAAGTCGTAGAACGCCCCGACCGTCGCCTTCACGCGCTGCTTGTTGTCCGTGGTGGACGCGAGCGCCACGCGCACCCGGTTCACCAGCTCGTCCACGTGGGACTCCAGCAGTGCCATGTAGAGCTCGAGCTTGCCGGGGAAGTGCTGGTAGAGCACGGGCTTGCTGACGCCGGCGCGTTCGGCGATCTCGTCCATCGCGGCGGCGTGGTAGCCGTTGGTCACGAACACGTCCTGCGCCGCGGCCAGCAATTGGGCACGCCGGGCCGTGCGGGGGAGTCGAACACCCCGTCCCGCCGCGCCGCCGTGGTGCCCGACCGCAGTCTGGGCCGTCTCCGTCATGGTGCCTCCAGCCAACCAATCATCGCGGAACCGAAGGGGGGTTGCCCCGCCGGCTCGTCGGCAACACTACTCGCTGGTAGCAGCCTTGCGGGAAAGCTTCCCGTTTCACGGGACGCCCCAGCAGGCATCCTGGTGGGGTGACCGAGACGCTGGAGGCGCGCAGGCCCGCCATCACCCACGTGCCCCTGTCCAGCTCGCCGCTACCGCCGCTGGACACAACGATCGGACCGTGGCCCGGTGACTACGCCGAGGTCGCGGGCCACCGCGTGCACGTCCGCCACACCCCCGGCGGCGCCGGGGAGAAGGCCGTCTACGTGCACGGGCTCGGCGGTTCCTCGACGAACTGGACGGACCTGGCCGCCCAGCTGTCCGGTCACGTCGAGGGGCACGCGCTGGACCTGCCCGGGTTCGGCCGCTCCGAGCCGATCCACGGCTACGACTTCCGCATGCCCACCCACGCCGACGTCGTCATCGGCTACCTCGACTCGCTGGGCGGCGGTCCCGTGCACCTGCTCGGCAACTCCATGGGCGGCGCGATCACGCTCATGGTCGCCGCCAAGCGCCCCGACCTGGTGAAGACGCTGACCCTGGTCTCGCCGGCGGTGCCCGACCTGCGGCTGAGCCTGCGCCGGGTGTCCGACCGGCGGCTGCCGCTGGCGTTCCTGCCCGTGGTGGGCGCGCGGGTGCGGGCGCAGCTGGCGACCGTGACGCCCGAGGAGCGCACCCGGCAGATGCTGCGGCTGTGCTTCGCCGACCCGGACCTGGTGCCGGCGAACCGGATCGCGCAGAGCCAGGAGGAGTACGACGAGCGGTCGGCGCAGGCGTGGGCGGGCAACGCGCTCAACGCCTCCACGATCGACCTCATCCGCACCTGGCTGGTGCCCCGGTCGAGGTCGATGTGGCTGCTCCCGCCGCGGATCACCGCCCCCACCCTGGTGGTGTGGGGCACGGAGGACCGGCTGGTCAGCGTGCGCAAGGCGCCCCGGGTGGCCAGGCTGCTGCCGCGCGGCCGGCTGCTCGTGCTGCCGCGCACCGGCCACGTCGCGCAGATGGAGCGGCCGGCGTCGGTGGCGCGCGGGGTCCTCGGCATGTGGGAGTCGGTCGAACGGGGCGAGTGGTGAGGCGGATCGGCCCGGGCCGCTGGTCAACCGGCCGGCGGCGCAGGGGTGCGCTTGTGGCACCCTGGTCGCCGTGAACCGGACGACGCAGGACGCGGCGCCCTCCTCCGGCGACCGCCCGTCGCTGTCCGAAGACCGCTACCGCCGCGGCGCGCGCCGCACCGCCGGCGAGCCGCTGGCCGCCTCGTGGACGCCGACCGGCCGCCGGGCCCGGCGGCGCGGGCGCGGCCTCAAGGGCCTCGTCGCGAACTACGGGTGGCGCATCTACGCCATCCCCGTGCTGCTGGTGCTGACCGCGCTGGTCGTCCTGGACACGGCCGTGCCGACCGGGAGCGGCCCGGCGGCGGACCAGTCCGCGCAGGGTGCGCAGACGGGCGGCGCGTCGGCGGCGACCACCCCGGCGACGCCCGCGGCCAGTGAGAAGCCGCCCGCCCAGATCGACCTCAAGAACTTCCCGACCGCGGTGCTGCCGGACGGCCCGAACTTCTCCGCGCAGGGCGCCGGGACGTGGCAGGTCGTCCCCGGCGCCACGCAGCAGACGGGCAGCGGGCAGCTCTACCGGTACAACATCGCCATCGAGGACGGCGTCGAGGCGGCCGACTACGGCGGCGACCGCGAGGCTTTCGCGCGCACGGTGGACGCGTTCCTGGCCGACCCGCGCAGCTGGGTCGGCAACGGCCAGGTCGCGATGCAGCGGGTCGAGGGCGACGACGTCGACTTCACCATCAGCCTCACCACGACCAGCACCACGCACGCCATGTGCGGGTTCTCGATCCAGTTCGAGGCGTCGTGCTGGCACCCGCCGTCGGGGCGCGTGATCATCAACGCGGCCCGGTGGGTGCGCGGCGCGAAGGCGTTCGGCAACGACATCGGCGCCTACCGCACCTACGCCGTCAACCACGAGGTCGGGCACGCCCTGGGCAACGGGCACGAGGGCTGCGCGACCGACGGCGGCCCCGCCCCGGTGATGATGCAGCAGTCGTTCGGCGTGGCCAACGACTACGTCGCGCAGCTCAACTCGGTGACCGGCGGCGACCGCAACGCGGTGGCGGCCGACGGCAAGGTGTGCACGCCCAACCCGTTCCCGGTGGCCCCGTAGCGACCGGTCCCGGCGGCGCGTCCCGCGCCTTGGGACGACTTCCCATCCGGGAAGACGGACGGGCAGGCTGGTGTTGTCCCTCGGTAGAGGACATGTGTGGTCGAGGAGGACTGGAGATGGCGCTTCCGCCGCTCGTTGAGCCCGCTGCGGAGCTGACGAAGGAAGAGGTCGCGCGGTACAGCCGCCACCTGATCATCCCGGACGTCGGGGTCGACGGTCAGAAGCGGCTGAAGAACGCGAAGGTCCTGGTCGTCGGCGCGGGCGGCCTGGGCAGCCCGGCACTGCTCTACCTGGCGGCCGCGGGCGTGGGCACGCTCGGCGTCGTCGACTTCGACGTCGTCGACGAGTCGAACCTCCAGCGGCAGGTGATCCACGGCCAGTCGGACGTGGGCCGGCCGAAGGCGGAGTCGGCGCGCGACTCGGTCGCCGAGATCAACCCGTTCGTGAAGGTGGTGCTGCACCAGGTCCACCTGAACTCGGAGAACGCGCTCGACATCTTCCGCGACTACGACCTGATCCTGGACGGCACGGACAACTTCGCCACCCGGTACCTGGTCAACGACGCCGCCGTGCTGCTGGGCAAGCCGTACGTGTGGGGTTCGATCTTCCGGTTCGAGGGCCAGGTCAGCGTCTTCTGGGAGGACGCGCCGAACGGCCAGGGCCTGAACTACCGCGACCTCTACCCGGAGCCGCCGCCGCCCGGCATGGTGCCGTCGTGCGCGGAGGGCGGTGTCCTGGGCGTGCTGTGCGCGTCGATCGGCTCGATCATGGTGACCGAGGCGATCAAGCTGCTGACCGGCATCGGCGACCCGCTGCTGGGCCGGCTCATGGTGTACGACGCCCTGGAGATGTCCTACCGGACGATCAAGATCCGCAAGGACCCGGAGAGCGTCAAGATCACCGAGCTGATCGACTACGAGGCGTTCTGCGGCGTCGTGTCCGACGACGCGCAGCAGGCCGCGGCGGGCAACACCATCACGCCGCTGGAGCTGAAGCAGAAGCAGGACGCGGGCGAGGACTTCCTGCTCGTGGACGTCCGCGAGCCGCACGAGTACGAGATCGTGAAGATCCCGGGCTCGGTGCTCATCCCGAAGGACCGCATCCTGTCCGGCGAGGCGTTCGCCGAGCTGCCGCAGGACAAGCAGGTCGTGCTGCACTGCAAGTCGGGCGCCCGCTCGGCCGAGGCGCTGGCCGCGCTGCACCGGGCCGGCTTCAAGGACGCGGTGCACGTCGGCGGCGGCGTCCTGGCGTGGGCCCGTGAGGTCGACCCCTCGCTGCCCACCTACTGACCACCTCCGGAACGACGCCGGGGTCCGCCGCGAGCGGGCCCCGGCGTCGTGCTGTCGGCGGCCCGCCGGTTCGGGTCGAGGGCGACGTCGCGCCGGGTGATGCCGGTCACGTCGGTCGATCTCCCTACTGAGACCGCAATAATGCGGTTAGCCCGAATGCGCGGACACCACGCGTACGAGGTCCGAGGTCCACCAACCGGAGGCCCGGTGCAGGTAGCGTGCCGGCCGTGAACCCGTCGCCGTCACCGGAGCCGCCACCGTCGCACGTGCGCGCCGCGTTCGGCGCGCGCGACGCCGAACCGGAGCTGATCGACGGCGGACCGGTGTGGCGGTGCGGCGACGCGGCCATCCGCCCGGCGGGCAAGCCCGCCGAGGCCACCTGGGTCGCCAAGACCCTCGACGCCCTCGACGTGGACAACCTCCGCGTGGCCAGGCCCCTGCGCTCCACCGACGGCCGCTACGTCGTCGGCGGCTGGGCGGCGACCAAGTACCTGTCCGGTCAGGCCGAGCCGCGCCACGACGAGGTCGTCGAGGTCGCCGTGAAGCTGCACCAGGCCACCGCCGGGCTCACCAGGCCCCGGTTCCTCGACACGCGGACCGACCTGTTCGCCACCGCCGACCGCTGCGCGTGGGACGAGGAGAAGGCCGAACTGGACCCGGACCTCGGCGGCCGGCTGTTCGAGCTCTACGCCGCCCACCGCAAGCCGGTGACGGCGAAACCGCAGGTCGTGCACGGCGACCTGTTCGGCAACGTGCTGTTCGCGGGCGACGCGGCCCCGGCCATCATCGACTTCACCGCCTACTGGCGGCCGGGCTCCTACGGCGCCGCGGTCGTCGTGGTCGACGCGCTGGCCTGGGGCGGCGCGGACCACGGCATCCTCGGGCGGTGGGCGCACCTGGAGGAGTGGTCCCAGGTCGTGCTGCGGGCGCTGCTGTTCCGGCTCGCCGTGCACGCCCTGCACCCGCGCTCGGGCCGGCAGTCGCTGGCGGGCCTGGAGCGCGCCGCGTCCAGGGTCGCCGAACTGCTCTGAGCCCCGCGCCCGCGGCCCCGCGGCTGTGACCCGCGGCACTGTCGTGACGGCCGTGCTGCGACGACCTCACCCGCCCGGCGGGGGCGCTGAGCAGTCAAGTTCGCGTGGACGAAACATCACGCGGTCCGCCGTTAACAGCCCGTTCCTACCGTCGGCTGCGTGACCCCAACCGACTCCCCGAGCACGACCGCGTCCGGGACGGACACGCACTGCCCGTACTGCGCGCTCCAGTGCGCCATGTCCATCACGGACGGCGTGGTGTCGCCGCGGGAGTTCCCGACCAACCGCGGCGGGCTGTGCCAGAAGGGCTGGACGTCGGCCGAGCTGCTGACCTCGCCCGCCCGCCTGACCACGCCGCTGGTCCGCCGCGACGGCGAGCTGCGCCCGGCCGGCTGGGACGAGGCGCTCGACCTGGTCGCCGGGACACTGCGCCGGCTGCGGGAGGCCCACGGGCCGGACTCGGTGGGCGTCTTCGGCGGCGGCGGGCTCACCAACGAGAAGTCCTACCTGCTGGGCAAGTTCGCCCGGGTCGCCCTGGGCACCTCGCAGATCGACTACAACGGCCGGTTCTGCATGTCCAGCGCCGCCGCGGCGGGCACCAGGGCGTTCGGCCTGGACCGGGGGATGCCGTTCCCGGTCACCGACCTGGACCGGGCGGACGCCGTGCTGCTGGTCGGCGGCAACCCGGCGGAGACCATGCCGCCGTTCGTGCAGCACCTCAGGGGCGCCGAGCTGATCGTGGTCGACCCGCGCCGCACGGCCACCGCCGAGCTGGCCACGCTGCACCTCCAGCCCGCGCCCGGCACCGACCTGGCGCTCGCGCTGGGCCTGCTGCACACCGCCGTCGCCGACGGGTACCTCGACAAGGAGTACCTGGCGGAGCGCACCACGGGCTTCGACGAGGCGTGGCGCATCGCGGCGACGTGGTGGCCGGAACGGGTGGAGCGGGTCACCGGCGTGCCGGTGGCCGACCAGCGCGCCGCCGTGCGCATCCTGGCCGAGGCGGACAACGCCTTCGTGCTCACCGGCCGCGGCACCGAGCAGCACGCCAGCGGCTCGGACACCGTGTCGGCGTGGATCAACCTCGCCCTGTCCCTGGGGCTGCCCGGCCGGAAGTACTCCGGCTACGGCTGCCTCACCGGCCAGGGCAACGGCCAGGGCGGTCGCGAGCACGGCCAGAAGGCCGACCAGCTGCCCGGCTACCGCAAGATCACCGACCCCGCGGCCCGCGCGCACGTCATGGACGTGTGGGGCGTCGACGACCTGCCCGGCCCCGGCCGGTCGGCCTACGAGCTGCTCGACGCCCTCGGGCAGCCCGGCGGGCCCAAGGCGCTGCTGGTGTTCGGCAGCAACGTCATCGTCTCCGCGCCCCGCTCGCAGCACGTCGCCGACCGGCTCGCCGCCCTGGACCTGCTGGTCGTGGCCGACCTCGTGCTGTCCGAGACGGCCGCCGTCGCCGACGTCGTGCTGCCGGTCACGCAGTGGGCCGAGGAGAGCGGCACCATGACCAACCTCGAAGGCCGCGTGCTGCTGCGGCAGGTGGCGGTGGCCCCGCCCGAGGGGGTGCGCAGCGACCTCGACGTGCTCCAGGGCCTCGCCACCCGCCTCGGCCAGCCCGCCGACCGGTTCCCGACCGAACCCGAGGTGGTGTTCGAGGAGCTGCGCAGGGCGTCCGCGGGCGGCCCCGCCGACTACTCCGGCGTCACCTACCAGCGGCTGCGCGACGGCGAGGCGCTGCACTGGCCCGTGGTGCGCGACAGCACGCCCCGCGTGTTCCTCGACCGGTTCGCCCACCCCGACGGCCTGGCCCGGTTCGCCCCGGTCGAGCACCGGGGACCGGACGAGCCGCCGGACGCCGAGTACCCGCTCCAGGCCACCACGGGCCGGGTGCTCCAGCACTACCAGTCGGGCGCGCAGACCCGGCTGGTCGCCGAGCTGAACGCGGCCGAGCCCGAGGCGTACGTCGAGGTCCACCCGGACACCGCGACCCGCGCGGGCCTGGCGCACGGCGACCTCGCGGCCGTCGTGTCGCGGCGCGGCCGGACCGCGGCGCGGGTGCGCTGCGTGCCGTCCATGCGCATCGACGTGGTGTTCCTGCCCTTCCACTTCCCGGGCGAGGGTCGCGCCAACCTGCTGACCAACCCGGCGCTGGACCCGACCAGCCGGATGCCCGAGTTCAAGGTGTGCGCGGTCCGATTGGAGACGGTATGAGGAACGTTGTGGTGGTGGGCTACGGCATGGCCGGCGCCCGCCTGGCCGACGAGGTCCGCCGTCGCGACCCGAAGGGGGAGCGGGTCGCGCTGACCGTGCTGGGCGACGAGCGGCACCCGGCCTACAACCGGGTGCTGCTGTCCAGCGTGGTGGCGGGCTCCCTGACCCCGGACGCGGTCCGCCTGCACGGCCCCGACTGGGCCGCCGAGCACCACGTGGACCTGCGGCTCGGCGGGACCGTCACCAAGGTCGACCGCACCCGCCGCGTCGTGCACGTCGACGACACCGAGGTGCCCTACGACGCGCTGGTGCTGGCCACGGGCGCGCGCTCGTGGGTGCCGCCGACGCCCGGCCTGCTCGACGGCAACGGCGACCTCGCGCCCGGCGTGGTGGCGTTCCGCTCGCTGGACGACTGCGCGCGGATCGTGGAGAAGGCGTCGCCGGGCGCGCCGGTCGCCGTCCTCGGCGGCGGGCTGCTCGGCCTGGAGGCCGCCCGCGGCCTGGCCGGGCGCGGCTGCCTGGTGACCGTGGTGCACCCGGTCGGGCACCTGATGGAGCGCCAGCTCGACGCGGGCGCGGGCCGGGTGCTCGCCAAGACCCTCCAGGGCCTCGGCATCGAGTTCCGGCTCGGCTCGCTCGCCTCCCGGTACGTGCCGGGCGAGGGGCTGGAGCTGACCGACGGCACGCACGTCCCCGCCGACCTGGTCGTCGTCTCGGCGGGCGTGCGGGCGGAGACGGCGCTGGCCGAGCAGGCGGGCATCGACGTCGACCGGGGCGTCCTGGTGGACGACGCGCTGCGCACCAGCGACCCGCGCGTGCACGCCATCGGCGACTGCGCCCAGCACGTGGGCACGGTGTCCGGCCTGGTCCAGCCCGCGTGGGAGCAGGCAGCCGTGCTCGCCGACCGGCTCACCGGCGCCGCGCCCGCCGCCCGCTACTCCGGCACCACCGTCGTGACCAGGCTCAAGGCCCGCGACGTGGACCTCGCCGCGCTCGGCGACGTGCACGCGGAGGTCGACTCGCCCGACGACGAGGTGCTGTGCTTCCAGGACCCGGCGCGCGGCCGGTACGCCAAGCTGGTGCTGCGCGACGACCGGGTGACCGGCGCGATCGTGCTCGGCGCGCCGGACGCGGCGGCGGCCATCACCCAGCTCTACGACCGCGGCCTGCCCGCGCCCACCGACCGGCTGGCGCTGCTGCTGGGCCGGGCCCTGCCCGCGGGCGCGACCGAGGCGAGCCCCGCCGACCTGCCCGCGTCCGCCGTGGTGTGCCGCTGCAACACGGTCAGCAAGGCGCAGCTGGTCGGCGCGTGGCGCGCGGGCGCCACCTCGCTGTCGGCCATCGCCGACGCCACCCGGGCGAGCACCGGCTGCGGCGGCTGCAAGGACGCCGTGTGCGGCATCGTCGACTGGCTCGCGGCCTCACAGCCCCAGTCCGCGTGATGTGCGGGGGAGTTGCCGGCGGCGACACCTGCCCGCACGTCTCGGTAACCGGCCGTTCCTACCGTTGGTGCGCAACGGGAACCGCTGTCCGGGAGGTCCGATGAGCACGGTCGTGGAGACGAGGGGCGTTGCGCCGCGGGCGAAGCGCCGCGGTCGGTGGATCGAGGACTGGGAGCCGGAGGACCCGGCGTTCTGGGAGACCACCGGCAAGCGGGTCGCCCGCAAGAACCTCGTGTTCTCGATCCTGGCGGAGAACCTGGGCTTCACCGTGTGGAGCCTGATGTCCATCGTCGTGGTGAGCCTCGGCTCGATCGGCTTCGCGTTCAGCGTCGGCCAGGTGTTCTGGCTGCTGATCGTGCCGAACCTGGTCGGCGCGGTGCTGCGCATCCCGTACACGTTCGCCGTGCCGCGCTTCGGCGGTCGGGCGTGGACGACGATCAGCGCGGGCCTGCTGCTGGTGCCGTGCACGATGCTGGTGATCGCGGTCACCGACCCGGGCACGCCCTACTGGTTCTTCCTGCTCACCTCGGCCGCGATGGGCTTCGGCGGCGGCAACTTCTCGTCCTCCATGGCGAACATCTCGTTCTTCTACCCGGAGGGCAGGAAGGGCCTCGCGCTCGGCCTCAACGCCGCGGGCGGCAACCTGGGCGTGGCGATGGTGCAGCTCGTCGTGCCGATCGTCATCTCGATCGGCACGGGCGTGAACCTGGCCTACGCGGCGCTGTTCTGGATGCCGTTCATCGTGGTGGCCACCGCGTGCGCCTGGTTCTTCATGGACAGCCTCACCCAGGCCAAGCCGGACGGCACCTCCTACCGGCGGGCGCTGTCGAACAAGCACACCTGGGTGATGTCGTTCCTCTACATCGGCACGTTCGGCTCGTTCATCGGCTTCTCGTTCGCGTTCCCGTCGCTCATCAAGATCAGCTTCGTGGACCACAAGGGCTTCGTCGCGCTCGCCTTCATCGGGGCGCTCATCGGCTCGGTGAGCCGGCCGTTCGGCGGCTGGCTGTCCGACCGGTTCGGCGGCGCGCGGATCACCGTGGCCACGTTCTGCGGCCTCGCCGTCGGCACGGTCGGGCTGCTCGTCAGCATCGAGGTCGGCAGCTTCGCGCTCTTCTTCGGCTCGTTCATCGCCCTGTTCGTGCTGGCGGGCGTCGGCAACGGCTCGACCTACCGGATGATCCCGGCCATCTTCGCCACGCAGAGCGACGACGTGGCGTCCGCCAAGCGGCAGGCGGCGGCGGTGGTCGGCATCGCGGGCGCGATCGGCGCGTTCGGCGGGGTGCTCGTCAACCTGGTGTTCAAGTTCTCCCTGGAGGGCAGCAGGACGCTCGCCCCCGCGCTCACCGCGTTCCTGGTGTTCTACGGGCTGTGCGTGGCCACCACGTGGTGGTTCTACCTGCGGCGCCGCGTCTTCGTGCGCGTCCCGAGCCTCGCCCACGCGGGCGTGTGACGCACATGCCCGCCACGTGCGGCGTGAGTGTCCTTTAACACCTGCGAAACATTCGCGACCTTGGCACGACACGGTGCCCGGTGAGCATAACCGGGCAGGAGGAAGGGATTGGTCCCATGACGCGAACGCTCGTAGTAGTGGGTCACGGCATGGTCGGGCACCGCCTCGTGGAGGCCCTCCGCGAGAAGGACGCGACCGGCCAGTGGCGGGTCGTCGTGTTCGCCGAGGAGCCCCGTCCCGCCTACGACCGCGTCGCGCTGTCGTCCTACGTGGACGCCTGGGACGCCTCGGCGCTGGCGCTCGCCCCGCACGACGACGACGGGGTCGAGCTGGTCCTCGACGACCGGGTCGTGGAGCTGGACCGGGCCGCGAAGGCGGTCCGCACGGCGAGCGGCCGCACGCAGACCTACGACGCGCTGGTCCTGGCCACCGGCTCGGTGCCGTTCGTGCCGCCCGTCCCGGGCCGCGACCTGCCCGGCTGCCACGTCTACCGCACCATCGACGACCTGGACGCCATCCGCGCCACCGTCGAGGGCGCCCGGTCCAGCGGCCGGCACGCGGGCATGGTGCTCGGCGGCGGCCTGCTCGGCCTGGAGGCCGCCAACGCGCTGCGCGGCATGGGCGTCTCCCCGCACGTCGTCGAGCTGGGCCCGCGGCTGATGCCGCTGCAGGTCGACGAGGGCGGCGCGGGCCTGCTCAAGCGCCTGGTGGAGAAGCTCGACCTCACCGTGCACACCGGCACCTCGGCCTCCTCCATCGAGCGCGACCACCGCGACCGGCTCGTGGCGAAGCTGTCCAACGGCGTCGAGCTGGACCTCGACGTCGTCGTGTTCTCCGCGGGCATCCGGCCGCGCGACGAGCTGGCCCGCTCCTCCGGCCTGACCGTCGGCGAGCGCGGCGGGATCGTCGTGGACGGCGGCTGCCGCACCTCCGACCCGGACGTGTACGCGATCGGCGAGTGCGCCAACCTCGACGGGGTGGTGTACGGACTGGTGGCCCCGGGGTACTCCATGGCGGAGGTCGTCGCGGACCGGCTGCTCGGCGGCACCGCCGCGTTCCCCGGTGCGGACATGTCCACCAAGCTCAAGCTCCTCGGCGTGGACGTGGCCTCGTTCGGCGACGCGCACGCGAAGGAGGAGGGCGCCCTGGAGGTCGTGGTCAACGACGCCGTCGCGGGCACCTACGCCAAGGTCGTGGTGTCCGACGACGCCAAGACCCTGCTCGGGGGCATCCTCGTCGGCGACGCCTCCAAGTACCCGGTGCTGCGGCCCCTGGTCGGCCGCGCGCTGCCCGGCGACCCGGTGGCGCTGATCGGCCCGGAGGGCGGCGTCGAGCTGTCCCTGCCGCACGACGCGCAGGTGTGCTCCTGCCACGCGGTCACCAAGCAGCACATCGTGGACGCGGTGAACTCCGGCGACGCGGTCGACGTGCCGGGCATCAAGGCGTGCACCAAGGCGGGCACGGGCTGCGGCTCCTGCGTGCCGATGCTGAAGAAGCTGCTGGCCGAGTGCGGCGTCGAGCAGTCCAAGGCGCTGTGCGAGCACTTCGACCAGTCCCGCGCCGAGCTGTTCGAGGTCGTCCGGTCCACCGGCGTCACCACGTTCACCGAGCTGGTGGCCCGCTTCGGCCGGGGCCGCGGCTGCGACATCTGCAAGCCCGCCGTCGCCTCGATCCTCGCCTCGCTGGACAACGGGCACATCCTCGGCGGCGAGCAGGCCGCGCTCCAGGACACCAACGACCACTTCCTGGCCAACATCCAGCGCAACGGCACCTACTCGGTGGTGCCGCGCATCCCCGGCGGCGAGATCACCCCGGAGAAGCTCATCGTCATCGGCGAGGTCGCCCGCGACTTCGGCCTCTACACCAAGATCACCGGCGGCCAGCGGATCGACCTGTTCGGCGCGACCGTGGACCAGCTCCCGCAGATCTGGAAGCGGCTGGTGGACGCGGGCTTCGAGTCCGGCCACGCCTACGGCAAGTCGCTGCGCACGGTGAAGTCGTGCGTCGGCACCACGTGGTGCCGGTTCGGCGTGCAGGACTCGGTGGGGCTGGCCATCGAGCTGGAGCTGCGCTACCGGGGCCTGCGCTCGCCGCACAAGCTCAAGTCCGCCGTGTCCGGGTGCGCCCGCGAGTGCGCCGAGGCCCGCGGCAAGGACTTCGGCGTCATCGCCACCGAGAACGGCTGGAACCTGTACGTGGGCGGCAACGGCGGCTTCACCCCGCGCCACGCCGACCTCATCGCGTCCGACGTGGACACGGAGACGCTGATCAGGCTCATCGACCGGTTCCTGATGTTCTACATCCGCACCGCGGACCGGTTGCAGCGCACCTCGACGTGGATCGAGGGCCTGGAGGGCGGGCTCGACCACCTGCGGGCGGTCATCGTCGACGACAGCCTCGGCATCTGCGCCGACCTGGAGGCCGCGATGGCCAAGCACGTGGACAACTACGCGGACGAGTGGCGCGGCGTGCTGGAGGACCCGGAGAAGCTGTCCCGGTTCACCTCCTTCGTCAACGCGCCGGGCACGCCCGACCCCACGATCTCCTTCCGCGAGGAGCGCGGCCAGAAGGTGCCGGTCCTACTGGGAATCCCGGAGGTTGCACGATGACACCCGTGTGCGAGTTGAGCGTCCTGCTGCCCGATCGCGGGGTGGCCGCCCTGCTGCCGGACGGTTCGCAGGTGGCGGTGTTCCTCACCTCGGCGGGCACCGTGCACGCCCTGGGCAACATCGACCCGTTCAGCGGCGCGGCCGTGCTGTCGCGGGGCATCGTGGGCGACCGCGGCGGCGTGCCCGTCGTGGTGTCCCCGGTCTACAAGCAGGCGTTCGAGCTGAGCACCGGCAAGTGCCTCGACGACCCGTCCACGGGCGTGCCCGTGCACCCGGTGGTCGTGACCGACGGCGTCGTCCAGGTCGGGTCGCCGTGATCGCCGACCCGCTGGCCGGGTACACGGTCGGTGTGACCGCTGCCCGGCGGGCCGACGAGCTGGGCGCCCTGCTGGAGCGCAAGGGCGCCACCGTGCTGCACGGCCCGGCCATCCGGATCGTGCCGCTGCCCGACGACGCGGAGCTGCTCGCCGCCACCCGGACCGTGGTGGAGGAGCCGGTGGACATCGCCGTGGCGACCACCGGCATCGGCTTCCGCGGCTGGTTCGAGGCCGCCGAGGGCTGGGGCCTGGCCGCGCGGCTGCTGGGGACGCTGTCGAACGCCCGGGTCCTGCCGCGCGGCCCGAAGGCCAAGGGCGCGGTGCGCGCGGCGGGCCTGGTCGAGTCGTGGTCGCCGGACGGGGAGAGCAACGCCGAGCTGCTCGACCACCTGCTGCGCGGCGGCGTGGCGGGCAAGCGCATCGCGGTGCAGCTGCACGGCGAGCCGCTGCCCGACTTCACCTCCACCCTGCGCGAGGCGGGCGCCACCGTCGTCGAGGTCCCGGTCTACCGGTGGACCGGCCCGGCCGACCCGGGCCCGCTGGAGCGGCTGCTCGACGCGGTCCTCGCGGGCCAGGTCGACGCCCTGACCTTCACCAGCGCCCCCGCCGCGGCGTCCGTGCTGCGGACCGCCCGCGCCTCCGGCCGGTACGACGAGCTGGTCGCCCTGCTGCGCCGCGACGTGCTGGTCGTGGGCGTCGGCGCGATCACCGCCGGGCCGCTGGTGGCCGCCGGCGTGCCCGTCGTCCAGCCGGCCCGCGCCCGCATCGGCGCGCTGGCCCGCGAGCTGGTGCTGGCGCTGCCGGCCCGCGCGACCCGCCTGCGCATCGCGGGCCGGGACGTCGAGCTGCGCGGCCAGGCGGTCGTCGTGGACGGCGAGCTGCGGCCCGTGGCGCCCGCCCCGATGGCCGTGCTGCGCGCGCTGGCGGCGGCGCGGGGCGCGGTCGTGTCGCGGCGCGACCTGCTCGCCGCCCTGCCCGGCGGCGGCGAGGAGCACGCCGTGGAGACCGCCATCGGCCGGCTGCGCACCGCCCTCGGCGAACCGCGCATGGTCGCCACCGTCGTCAAGCGCGGCTACCGCCTCGCCATGGACCCCGCCGGAGTGGCCGTATGACCCTCGTCCTCGTCGCCCACGGCACGCGCGACCCCGCCGGGGCCGTGGTGGTGGAGGAGATCGCGTCGCTGGTGCGCGCCCGGCTGGGCGGGGTGCCGGTGCGGGTCGCCTACGCCGACGTGCGGCAACCCGACGTGACCTCGGTGCTGTCGTCCGTGCGGGGGCCGGCCGTCGTGGTCCCCGCGTTCCTCGCGGCCGGCTACCACGTGCGGGTGGACGTCCCGGCGCAGGTCGAGGCGTCCGGGCACCGCGACGCGGTGATCACCGACCCGATCGGGCCCGCGCTGGTCCCGGCCCTGCTGTCCCGCCTGCGCGAGGCCGGCTACCGGCCGGGGGACTCGGTCGTGCTCGCGGCGGCCGGGTCGTCGGACCCGCGGGCGCTGGCGGACGTGCGCGCCGTCGCCGACACCCTGGCGCGTCGGGTCGGGCCGGTGGTCGTCGGGTACGCCGCCACGGCCTCGCCGCGCGTCGCGGAGGTCGTGGCCCGCGCCCCGGGACGGGTCGCGGTGGCCTCCTGGCTGCTGGCGCCCGGCCTGTTCCACCGCGTCGTGGCGGAGTCCGGCGCGGACGTGGTCGCGGCCCCGATCGGCGCGCACCCGCGGGTCGTGGACGCCGTGCTGCTGCGCTACTACGAGGCCCGGTGCTTCCGGGGCGTGGCCTGACCCACCACCCGCCCGACCCGCCCGATCCGTCCCGACCCGCCCGATCCCGCCCCGCTACCCGCGTTCCGCGCGGGAGAAGAAGTACCAGGTGGCGATCAGCGCGGCGACCTGCGTCGCGGTGAACGGCAGCACGAGCAGCCCGGAGTACCAGTCGTCCGCGACGAGCGCGAGCAGCACGTGCAGCACGGCGGGCACGCCGACGAGCAGCACCCGCACCGGGATCGACCACCGCCGGGAGACGCCGACCAGCACCGCGCCCGCCAGGTGGCCGAAGGGCACCAGCACCGCGCCGACCAGCAGCAGCGCCAGGCCCAGGACGTCGAGGACGCGCAGCGGCTCGCGGGCGTCGTCCGCCTCGGCGCGCCGGGCGTTCTCGGGCACCTCCTCCACCGCCGTGGCCACGACCTCGCCCGGCGCGCCGAGCTCGTCCAGCACGGCGTCGACGTCGTCGTCCGAGGCGTCCTCCGGCAGGGTGGCCTCGATGTGCGAGCGGACCGCCTCGTCCAGTTCGGCGCGGCGCGCCTCGGGCAGCACCGCGGCCTCCTCCCGCAGGGCGGTCAGGTAAGCGGCGACCAACGGGTGTTCCACGACCGGGCTGTTCACGGGACGGCCCCCCTTCCTGTCCATGATCCTGGTGGGCCAGGTACCCGCGAACCAACTCGGTATCACCCCGCCGTCCCGCCCTCCGGAATAGTTGAGATCTCAACTAGGTTCTACGGGACGAGCCACCGCACCGGGTGGCCGGCCCGAAGGAGGCAGCCGTGCCCGCCGTCACCGCCGACACCCTCACCCTTCCCCGCCTCCCCCGACTGCCCGAGGCCACCACCGCGTGGCGTCCGGTGAAGCAGGTCGTCCAGGCGCGCACGTCGCTGGAGGGCGAGGGCTTCCAGGTCCGCCGCCCCTTCCCGGGCGTCGACCTCGCGCTCGCCGACCCGTTCCTGCTCCTCGACCACATGGGCGCCGTCGAGTACGGCCCCGGCGAGGCCAAGGGCGCGCCGTGGCACCCGCACCGCGGGTTCGAGACCGTCACCTACGTCATCGACGGCGCCTTCGAGCACAAGGACTCCGCGGGCGGCGGTGGGCTGATCACCAACGGCGGCACGCAGTGGATGACGGCCGGGTCCGGCGTCCTGCACTCGGAGCTGCCGCCGCAGGAACTGGTCGCCAAGGGCGGCCTGTTCCACGGCGTGCAGCTGTGGGTCAACCTGCCGAAGGCCGAGAAGTGGACCGCGCCGCGCTACCAGGACATCAAGCCCACCGACGCGGCGCTGCTCTCCAGCGACGACGGCGGCGCGCTGGTCCGCGTCATCGCCGGTGACGTCGCGGGCTTCCGCGGCCCCGGCTCCACCCGCACGCCGATCACCTACCTGCACGCCACGCTCGGCGCCGGCGCGCGCCTGCGGCTCCCGTGGCCGGAGGAGTTCAACGCCATGGTCTACGTGCTCAACGGGCGCGGCACCGTCGGGCGCGAGCAGCGGCCGCTGGAGGAGGGGCAGCTCGCGGTGCTCGACCGCGGGCAGGCGATCACCCTGCGCGCGGGCACCGACCAGGACGTGCTGGTCCTGGGCGGGCTGCCGCTGAACGAGCCCGTCGCGCGCTACGGCCCGTTCGTGATGAACACGCGCGCCGAGATCATCGAGGCCATCGAGGACTTCCAGGCCGGGCGGCTCGGCGGGACCCAGGTCCCGCACGTCACCGCGGCGGACACCAGGCTCGACGAGGAGGAGAAGTGATCCGGGAACTGCTGCACAAGGGGCGGGTGTTCCTCGCCGCGGGCGACCCGAGCGGCGCCGCCCGCTACCTCGCGGAGGCCGCCGAGCACGCCCCGACCGACCGCACCGTGCTGACCGAGCTGGCGCTGGCGCACTTCCGGTCCGCCGCGCTGGGCAGGGCCGAGGCGGTCCTGACCAGGCTCGTCGAGCTGGACCCGGCGGACGGCTACGCCCGGCTGCTGCTCGGCCGCACGCTGAGCAGGCAGAGCCGGCACGCCGAGGCGCTGCCGCAGCTCAAGCTCGCGGCCGCGCTGACGCGGGACCCCGGGGTGCGCGACGAGGTGGCCCGCGTCCAGGCGCGCGTCACCCCGTGAGTCACCAGAGGCCGGGAGGCTCCGCCGCCTCCTCCGCCTTGACGGCGTCCTCCCAGCGGTAGGTGCGCAGGTCCACCTTGCCGTCGAGCGACGGCACCCCCTCCTCGCGGAGCAGCTGGAGCTGCTCGTCGGCGAGGTGGGGGGCGCACGTGCCGTTGGCCTTGAGCACCCGGTGCCACGGCAGGTCGCGCCCGTCCTGGTTGAGGACCGTGCCGACCATCCGCAGCGACGGGGCGCGGGCGATGTCGGCGACGTCGCCGTAGGTGGCGACGCGTCCGCGGGGGATCGAGCGCACCACCTCGCGGACCATCTCGTGCAGCTGTTCGTCCACCCCGACAGCTTTCCACGCGGTGCCGGCGCGCCGGCTGTCGGTGGGACGTGGTTGCATCTACCGCCGTGGTGGTGAACAGGGCTCCGCTGTTGGTGCGCCCGGAGCGGCGGGAGGAGCCCCGGCACGACTGGGAGCCGGCCGCGCGCCGGGTGTTCGAGCACCGGGGCGGCCCGCTGCGCGTGCTCGGCGGACCCGGCACGGGCAAGACGACGCTGCTCGCCGAGGTCGTGGCCGACCGCGTGCTGCGGCGCGGCGCGCACCCCGAGCAGGTGCTGGTGCTCACCGCCGACCGCCGCGCCGCCGAGGCGATGCGCGCCCGGATCACCCGCCTGCTCACCGACCGCCGCGCGGACGGCGGCTCGTCGGACGGTGACGCGCAGCCCTCGGCCGCGCCGCCGCCCACCCCCTCGGGCCTGCTGCCCACCACGCGGGAACCGCTGGTCCGCACGGTCCACTCCTACGCGTTCGCGGTGCTGCGCAACCAGGCCGCGCTGACCGGCGAGGAGCCGCCCCGGCTGCTGGCCGGCCCCGAGCAGGACGCCGTGGTGCGCGAGCTGCTGGCGGGCGACGTGGCGATGGGCGCGCCGAAGTGGCCGGACCGCCTGCGCCCCGCCCTCACCCTGCCCGGGTTCGCCGCCGAGCTGCGCGACCTCATGCTGCGCGCCACCGAACGCGGCCTCGCCCCCGAGGACCTCACCGACCTGGGCCGCCGGCACGGCCGCGAGGAGTGGGTGGCCGCCGGGCTGTTCGCCACCCAGTACGAGCAGGTCAACCTGCTGGCCAGCAGCGGCCAGGGGCACGCGCCGTCCTACGACGCCGCCGAGCTGATCGGCAACGCGCTGCTCGCGTTCGAGGTGGACCCCGGCGTGCTCGACGGCGAGCGCAAGCGCGTCCGCCACCTGTTCGTCGACGACGCCCAGCACCTCGACCCGCTCCAGCTCGCGTTCCTGGCGAGCCTCGGGTCGACCGCCGACGAGTTCGTCCTGGTCGGCGACCCGGACCAGGCGATCTTCTCGTTCCGCGGCGCCGACCCGTCCCTGCTGGCCGCGACCGACGCGCCGACCGCCGTGCTGCGCGAGGGCCACCGGATGGCCCCGGAGGTCCGCGCCGCCGTCGGCCGCCTCGCGCTGCGCCTGCCCGGCGCGTCGCCGACCCGCGAGGTGAGCCCGGTGGACGCCGAGGGCCACGTCCGGGTGCGGCTGTTCGCGTCCGCCGCGCAGGAGGCCGCGTGGGTGGCCGACCAGCTGCGCCGCGCCCACCTGATCGACGGCGTGCCCTGGTCGCGGATGGCCGTCGTCGCGCGGTCCGCGACCCGCGTCCTGCCCGTGCTGCAACGCGCCCTGCTCGCGGCGGGCGTGCCCGTCGCCGTGCCGCACGACGAGCTGCCGCCCGCCCAGCAGCCCGCCGTCGTCCCGTTCCTGGCGCTGCTGCGCGCCGCCGCCGTGCCCGGCAGCCTCGACGAGGACACCGCCGCGATGCTGCTGTCCTCCCCGCTGGGCGGCGCCGACCCGCTGGCGCTGCGCCGGCTCCGCCGCGGCCTGCGCCGGCTGGAGCTGGCCGCCGGCGGGGACCGCGCCAGCGGCGAGCTGCTCGTCGAGGTGATCGAGACCGCCGACAAGCTGGCCGCCCTGGAGGACGCCGAGGCGCAGCCCGCGCGGCGCGTCGGCGGGCTGCTGCGCAAGGCGCGCCGGGCGATCGACGACGGGCTCACCGTCGAGCAGGTGCTGTGGGAGCTGTGGCAGGCCACCGGGCTGGAGAACCGCTGGGTCGCCCAGTCCGCCCGGCACGGCACCACCGGCATGCAGGCCGACCGCGACCTCGACGCGGTCGTCGCCCTGTTCGAGGCCGCCGCGAAGTACGTCGACCGGCTGCCCGGCTCCGGCGCGGAGAGCTTCGTCGACTACCTCGCCTCCCAGCGGTTCGCGGGCGACACGATGGCCGCGTCCGCCCCCGTCGGCGAGGCCGTGGCCGTGCTCACCGCGCACGCCGCCGCCGGTCGGGGGTGGACGGTCGTGGCGGTGCCCGGCGTGCAGGAGGGCGCGTGGCCCGACCTGCGGCTGCGCGGTTCCCTGCTCGGCGTGGAACGGCTCGTCGACCTCGTCGCGGGCGTGCCGGCGGACACCGTGTCGGCCATCGCGCCGCTGCTGGCCGAGGAACGGCGGCTGCTGCTCGTCGCCGCCAGCCGCGCCGAGCGGACGTTGCTGGTCAGCGCGGTGCGCGGCGAGGACGAGCAGCCGTCGCGGTTCCTCGACGAGATCGAGGAGCTGTCCACCGGCGACCTCGAACGGCCCACGCACACCCCCGAGCGCGGCCTCGTGCTCGCCGAGCTGGTGGGCGAGCTGCGCCGCGTCGTGTGCGACGACGACGAGCCCGCCGGGCGGCGGGAGCGCGCCGCGGCGCAACTGGCCCGCCTCGCCGCCGCGGGCGTGCCCGGCGCGCACCCCGACTCCTGGTACGGCCTGGCGGACGTGACGACCGACGACCCGCTGTGGACGGAGGAGCACACGGTCAGCGTGTCGCCGTCCACGGTGGAGACGCTCGCCACGTGCCCGCTGCGGTGGGTCGTCGAACGGCACGGCGGCCAGGACCCGGCCGAGCTGGCGTCGATCACCGGCACCCTCGTGCACGCCCTCGCCCAGGCCGCCGCCACCGGCGCGGACGAGAAGGAGCTGCGGGCGAGGCTCGACGAGGCGTGGGCCGCGGTCGACGCCGGTGCGCCCTGGTTCTCCCGCCGCGAACGGCAGCGCGTGGAGCGGATGCTCGACACGTTCCTGGCCTGGCTCGCCTCCAGCCGCGACCAGCTCACCCAGGTCGCGGTCGAGGAGGAGATCTCCGTCGACGTGCCCAAGCAGGACGGCGGCCCGTGGCTGCGCGTGCGGGGCCGCGTCGACCGGCTGGAGACCGACCGCGAGGGCCGCCCGGTCGTGGTCGACGTCAAGACCGGCCGCAACCCCGTCACGAAGCAGGAGGCGCAGGACCACCCGCAGCTCGCCGTCTACCAGCTCGCCTCCGCGCTCGGCGGCTTCACCCACCTCGGCCTCGGCACCGACCCGGGCGGCGCGCGCCTGCTGTACGTGGCCAAGGAGAACAAGAAGACCGGCGCCACCGAGCTGGAGCAGTCGCCGCTGGACGAGCAGGGCGTCCGGGTCTGGCTGGAGGCCGTGCAGATCGCCGCCGGGTCCTCCGTCGGCCCGGAGTACCGGGCCGCCGAGAACGTCGACTGCGACCGCTGCCCGGCGCGCACCACCTGCCCGGTGCACGCCTCGGGCCGCCAGGTGGGTCAATGACCTGACCTGCGACTTCCGCACGAGCCTGCGGGTCGCCGAAGCGCCCGCCGGCCGACGACGGAGAATGCCCGGTGTGGTGATGCCGGACGAGGTCGAACGGGTGGGTGGGCCGGGGGCCCTCGCCAGCCCGTTCGAGGTCGCCGAGGCCCTTGGCCTGCCCAGGCCCACCCCGGAGCAGGCCGCCGTCGTCGCGGCGCCCACCGCGCCCGCCCTCGTCGTGGCCGGCGCGGGCGCGGGCAAGACCGAGACGATGGCCGCCCGCGTCGTCTACCTCGTCGCCAACGGCTTCGTCACGCCCGACCGCGTCCTCGGCCTCACGTTCACCCGCAAGGCCGCCCGCCAGCTGTCCGACCGCGTCCGGGCCCGCCTGCGCCGCCTCGGCGGCTCCCCGCTGCTCGACCGGCTCGACCCGGGCGGCGAACGCCGGGCCGCCGTCCTCACCGGCGAACCGGTGATCCTCACCTACCACGCCTACGCGGGCAGGCTCGTCGCCGAGCACGGCCTGCGGCTGCCCGTGGAACCCGGCGTGCGGCTGCTCACCGAGACCGCGGCGTGGCAGCTCGCGCACCGCGTCGTCTCCACCTGGGCGGAGGACATCGACACGGACAAGGTGCCCGCGACCGTCACCGGCTACCTCGTCGCGCTCGCCGGCGAGCTGGGGGAGCACCTCGTGGCGCCGGAGGTGCTGCGCGAGCACGCCGAGCGGCTGTGCGCGCTCATCGAGTCCGCGCCGAGGACCAAGCGGCAGGGCGACGCCCTGCCGCAGTCGTTGCAGGCCGTCGTCGACGCCCAGCGGCTGCGGATGAACCTGCTGCCGCTGCTGGAGGCGTACCAGGCGCGCAAGCGGCGCGAGGCGGCCATGGACTTCGCCGACCAGATGTCGCTGGCCGCCCGGCTGGCCGCCGACTACCCGGAGGTGGCGCGCGGCGAGCGCGAGCGGTACGGCGCCGTGCTGCTCGACGAGTACCAGGACACCGGCCACGCCCAGCGCGTGCTGCTGCGGTCGCTGTTCGGGCGGGGCGAGCCGATGCCCGTGACGTCGGTGGGCGACCCGGCGCAGGCCATCTACGGCTGGCGCGGCGCGTCCGCGGCGAACCTCCCGAGGTTCGTCCACGACTTCCCGCCCGCCCGCAAGTACGGCCTGCTCACCAGCTTCCGCAACCCGCCGGAGGTGCTGGAGCTGGCCAACGCGGTGTCCGCGCCGCTGCGCGCGACGGGCCTGGACGTGGACCCGCTGCGCGCCCGCGACGGCGCGGGACCGGGGGACGTGCGCCTGGCGCTGTTCGACGACGTCCGCCAGGAGCTGGACTGGCTCGCCGACACCCTCGCCGCCCAGTGGGAGCAGCACCTCGACAGCAGCGACGAGCCGCCGACCGCCGCCGTCCTGGTCCGCCGCCGCTCCGACATGGCCGCCATCTCCGCCGTCCTGCGCGACCGCGGCCTGCCCGTCGAGGTCGTCGGCCTGGGCGGGCTGCTCGACGAACCCGAGGTGCGCGACCTCACCAGCGCCCTGCGCGTCCTGGTCGACCCGCTCGCGGGCACGGCCGCCGCCCGCCTGCTCACCGGTTCGCGCTGGCGCCTCGCCGCCTACGACCTGGCCGCCCTGTGGAACCGGGCGCGCGACCTGGCCGGGGCGCCGAGCCGCCAGGCCGTCGTGGACGACCCGCTCGCCGTCCTGGCCGACGCCCTGCCCGGCGAGCACGCCGAGCAGGCGGGCCTGGCCGACGCCCTGGACGACCCGGGCGACCCCACCGCGTACTCGGCCGAGGGCTACCGCCGCGTCCGCCGGCTGGGCGCCGAGCTGTCCGCGCTGCGCCGCCGCCTCGACCAGCCGCTGCCCGAGCTGGTCGCCGACGTCGAGCGCACCCTGCTGCTCGACATCGAGGCCATGGCCCGGCCGGGCGGCGTGGGCCGGGCGCACCTGGACGCGTTCGCCGACGTGGTCGGCGACTTCGCCGCCGCCAGCCCGTCCGCGACGCTGCCCGCCCTGCTCGACTACCTGCACACCGCCGAACAGGCGGAGGACGGCCTGGAACCCGGCGAGGTGGAGGTCGCGCCGAACCGCGTGCAGGTGCTGACCATGCACTCCGCGAAGGGCCTGGAGTGGCACGTCGTCGCCGTGCCGCACGTGGTCAAGGACGTCTTCCCCGGCCGCAAGAAGTCGTCGAGCTGGCTGCGCTCGGTCACCGGGCTGCCCGCCGACCTGCGCGGCGACGCCGAGGACCTGCCGGTGCTGCGCGTGCCGCCCGGCGCCGACCGCAAGGAGGTCGAGGAGGCCCTCGCCCGGCACGAGGAGGACTTCGACGCCCGCCGCCTCGTGGAGGAGCGCCGGCTGCTGTACGTGGCGCTCACCCGGGCCGAGCACAGCCTGCTCGTGTCCGGCCACTGGTGGGGCGGGACGGGGTCGAAGCCCAAGGGGCCGTCCGCGTTCCTCACCGAGCTGCGCGACGCCGTGCTGGCCGCCGACCACCCGCCCGCCGACATCGCCCACTGGGCGCCGCCCCCGGAGGAGGGCGCCCCGAACCCGCTCGCGTCGCGGACGAAGACCGCGCAGTGGCCCGCCGACCCGCTGGGCAGGCGGCGCGCGGCCGTGGCCGAGGGGGCGGAGCTGGTGCTGGCGGCGCTGGAGCGCCACCTCGCCCAGCCCGGTCCCGGTGAGCCCGGCTCCGGTGACCCCGGTCCCGAGCCCGTCGAGCCCGAGTCCGTCGAGCCCGATCCCGGTCCCGAGCCCGCCGAACCGGTGGACGCCGAGCGGTTCGACCTCGAACCGCCCCCGGACTTCGACTACGCACCGCCCGAGGAGCCGGACGACGACGAGCCGCCGCCCGACCTCGACCACCCGGACCCGGACCACCCGGACCTGGACCACCCCGTCCTCGACCCCGACCCCGACCCCGACCGGCCGGAGCCGGAGGCCGAGCCTGAGCCCGGGACCGAACCCGAGCCGGTCGAGCCGGCCGCGACCGACGAGGACCCGGACGACCCCGAGGGCTGGGCCCGCGACGTCGACGTGCTCCTCGCCGAGCGCGCCGCGGCGGCCGACCGGCGCGAACGCGTCGTCCTGCCCGACCACCTCTCGGTCAGCCAGCTCGTCCAGCTCGCCGCCGACCCCGACCAGCTCGCCCGCCGCCTGCGCCGCCCCCTGCCGTTCCCGCCGAACCCGTCGGCCCGCCGCGGCACGGCGTTCCACACGTGGCTGGAGCAGCGGTTCGGCGTGCGGCGGCTGTTCGACCTGGACGAGCTGCCCGGCGCGGCCGACGAGGACGCCTCGCCCGACGCGGACCTGAACCGCCTCCAGGAGGCGTTCCTGGCCAGCGAGTGGGCCGACCGGGCCCCGCACGACGTCGAGGTGCCGTTCGAGGCGGAGGTCGACGGCCTGTCCGTGCGCGGGCGCATGGACGCGGTGTTCGCCGACGAGGACGGCGGCTGGACCGTCGTGGACTGGAAGACCGGCTCGGTGCCGGAGGACGGGCGGCTGCCCGCGCTGTCCGTGCAGCTCGCGGCGTACCGGCTGGCCTGGGCGTCGTTGACCGGCACGCCGGTGGAGAAGGTGCGGGCGGCGTTCCACTACGTGCGGCACGGCCGCACGCTGCGCCCGGCCGACCTGCTGGACGCGGACGGCCTGCGCGACCTGGTCCGCTCGATCCCGGCCTAGCTAGGTGGTGACCCGCGCCTCGGCGGGCACTTCCTTCAGCACGCGGTCGTAGAGGACCTCCAGCAGCCACCGCCCGAACAGCGACGGCCCGAACTCGGTCGACCGGTCCTCCGGCGGCACCAGCAGCTCCGCCGCGCCCGCCTCGTCGACCGAGACGACGCCGATGCCGTAGTAGTCCAGCTCCATCAGCGGCCACGACCGGTCGCCCTGCGGCGGCGGCAGCACCACCGAGCACGGTGCGAGCGTCATCAGCGTGCCGCACGACTGGAGGGCGTGGTCCACGGTGGACTCGCCCACCAGGACGCCGACCAGCTCGACCGCGGGCACCGGCAGCCGGTCGTGCGCGGCCGGCTCGAACCACGAGCGGAACCACGAGGGGTCGGGCTGCGGGGGCCAGCCGTTCGCGCTGCGCCACTCGTGCACGTCGGCGCGGACCCGCACGACCGCGGACACCTGGTGACCCAGCACGGCGACGTCGGGGACCACGACGCCGCGCCAACCCAGGGCCTGAGCGGCGTGGTGGAGGAGCGGTTGCACTCGGGCATCCTAGAACTGGTTGCGGTTTCAATGACAGACCCTCCGCCGCGCTGGGTGTCGAACCCCGCACGGAGAGTGGTCAACGGGATGAGCGTGCCACGCGCAAGGCCCACAGGACCAGCGGGACCTGCAACGGGAGGCGCCCGTAGGCGATGGCGCGCGCCCGGGGCGACTTCGCCCGGTAGTCGTAAGCCATCTTCACGTTCGCCGGGAACACGGCGGCGAAGAACACCGCGGCGAGCTTCGCGGCCGTACCGCGCGTGCGGGGCGCGGCCACCGCCGCGGCCAGCGCCACCTCCGCGGCGCCGGACGCGTACGTCCAGGCCCGCGGCGCACCCGGCAGCCGCCGGGGGACGATCGAGTCGTACGGCTTCGGCTTGGCGAAGTGCGTGACACCGGCCGTGCCCAGCAACCCGGCCAGCGCCAGCGCCGACCAGGAACGGGAACGAGTGGCTTCCATGGGACCCACCCTGTCATGCCGGACGCCGACCGGCGTCCCCAGGGTTATCCTCCGGCACCGTGAGCGGTGATCCCGAAGAACCCGAGCATCCCGAGCGGACGGCCGTGGCCGCGCTCGCCGACGATTTCGTGGCCGGGCTGCGCGAGTGGCTGGCCATCCCCTCGATCGGCGTCGACCCGGCCCACCACGCCGACGTGCACGCCTCCGCGCGCTGGCTGGCGGACGCCCTGCGCCGCGACGGCTGGCCCGACGTGCGGGTCTGGGACTCGGGCCCCGCCCTGCCCGCCGTGTACGCCTGCCTGCCCGCCGCCGACCCCGACGCGCCGACCGTGCTGGTCTACGGCCACCACGACGTGCAACCGGTCGACCCGGTCGAGCAGTGGCGACACCCCCCGTTCGACCCCACCCTCGTGGGGGAGGAGCTGTTCGCCCGCGGCGCCAGCGACGACAAGGGCCAGGTCGCCATGCACCTGCTCGGCGTGCGCGCGCACCTCGCCGCCACCGGCGCGGACCGCCCCGCCGTCACGCTCAAGCTGTTCGTCGAGGGCGAGGAGGAGTCCGGCTCGCCCCACCTCACCCGGCTGCTCGACGAGCACCGCGACGACCTCGCGTGCGACCTCGTCGTGTTCACCGACACACCCCTGTACTCGCGCGACGCGCCCACCGTGTGCACCGGGCAGCGCGGCGTCTACGGCGCGGAGGTCGTCCTCACCGGCGGCTCCTCCGACGTCCACTCCGGCCGCGCGGGCGGGGGCGTGCCCAACCCGGCCACCGCCGTCGCCCGGCTCGTCGCCGCGCTGCACGACGAGGACGGCCGCGTCCGGCTGCGCGACTTCTACGCCGACGTCGTCGACCCCACCGACGCCGAGCGCGCCGACTACGCGAGCCTGCCGTTCGACGAGGACGCGTGGCTCGCGAACGCCGGCGGCGCGCGGGCCCTGGCCGGCGAACCCGGCTGGTCCACCCTCGAACGCGTCTGGGTGCGCCCCACCGCCGAGGTCAACGGCATCAGCGGCGGCTACACCGGCCCCGGCCTGAAGACGATCGTGCCCGCCTCGGCCTCGGTGAAGCTGTCGTTCCGCCTCGTGCCCGACCAGCGGCCCGAACGGGTCGCCGCCGCCCTGCGCGAGTTCGTCGCCGCGCACACCCCGCCCGGCCTACGCTCCGAGGTGATCGCCCGCGGCGACGGGGTCCCGCCCTACGCGGTGGACGTCTCGCACCCCGCCGTGGGCGCGGTCCGCGACGCCGTCGAGGCCGCCTTCGACCAGCCCGTCAGGTTCAGCCGGACCGGTGGTTCCGGACCGGCCGCCGTGCTGCACGCCCGCCTCGGCGCACCCGTCGTGTACCTGGGGGCGACGTTGCCGGATGATCGCATCCACGCGCCGGACGAGCGCGTCGTCGTGCCACTGCTGCTCCGCGGCGCCGAAGCCGCCGCACACCTGTGGCGGCTGCTCCCCGAGAGGCTGTCGTGATGCGCCGGTTCCACCAGACCGAGCCGCTGGCCGAGCTGCCCGGCCACTCCCTCGTCGGCGTGGTCAGGATGCCGGACACGGTGCAGAGCCCGGTGCGCGCCATCCTGAAGCGCGTCATCGGCGCGCTCGCCGCGCTGATGGCCGCCGTCCTCATCGTCTACTTCGACCGCGACGGCTACCGCGACGTCAACGGGGACGGCCTGTCCTTCCTCGACTGCGTCTACTACGCCACCGTCTCCCTCTCCACCACCGGCTACGGCGACATCGCGCCGGCCAGCTCGTCCGCCAGGCTCGTCAACGTCCTGGTGATCACCCCCCTGCGCGTGCTCTTCCTGATCGTCCTGGTCGGCACCACCCTCGAAGTGCTCACCGAGCGCTCGCGCCAGGCGCTGCGCATCCAGAAGTGGAGGACCAAGGTGCGTGACCACGTGGTGGTGATCGGCTACGGCACGAAGGGCCGCTCGGCCGTGAGCGCCCTCATGGGCGACGGCACGGAACCCGGCCAGATCGTCGTCGTCGACACCTCCCAGGAGGCCCTCGACGCGGCGTCCGCCATCGGCCTCGTCACCGTCCACGGCTCCGGCACCAGCAACGACGTGCTGCGCGTGGCCGGCGTGCCGCGGGCCAGGGCGGTGGTCGTGGCCGCCAACCGCGACGACACCTCCGTCCTGGTCACCCTCACCGCCCGCGAGCTCGCGCCCGACGCCCAGGTCGTCGCCTCCGTCCGGGAGCGCGAGAACGAGCACCTGCTGCGCCAGTCCGGCGCCGACTCGGTCGTCGTGTCCAGCGAGACCGCCGGCCGCCTGCTCGGCATGGCCACCGCCACCCCGTCCGTCGTCGACATGGTCGAGGACCTCCTCACCCCCGACGCGGGCCTGGCCATCGCCGAACGCGACGTGGAGCCCGCCGAGGTGGGCGGCTCGCCCCGCCACCTGCCCGACATCGTGCTCGGCGTCGTCCGCGGCGGCACCCTCTACCGGGTCGACGCCCCCGAGGCCGACGCCGTCGAGGCGGGCGACCGGCTCCTCTACGTCAAGAAGGTCACCCCGCCCAGGGAAGCGTGATGGGCCGCCGGGGCGGGGGGCGTGCCGGTGCCCGCCCGGCCCCGGCGCGTCCCCGTCCCCGGTCAGGCGTCCTCCCGGGTGATCCCCTCCCGCCGCCGCGCGGTCTCCACCGCCTCCGCCACGGACTTCGCGCCCAGCTTCTGCTGGATCACCGAGCACCGGTTCGCCACCGTCTTCGGCGTCAGCGACAGCTCCTGCGCCACCTGCTGCTTCGTCAGGCCGCGCACCAGCCGCCTGAGCACCACGAACTCGCCCCTGGTCAGCCCGAACGGGTAGGACTCCCCGGCCGGCTCCGCGGTCCGCGCCACCAGCATCCGGGTGATCCGCGGGTCCAGCACGTTCTGCCCGGCGGCGGCCGTGCGCACCGACTGGGCGACGTTCAGCTCCTCGTCGTCCTTGAGCAGGTAGCCGTGCGCGCCCGCGTCCAGCGCCTCCCGCGCCTGCTCCGGCTCCTCCGACATCGTCAGCACGATGATCTTCGCGCCCGGCGCGTGGGTCCGGATCTCCCGGATCACCTCGACCCCGCAGTGCGCCGCGCTCTCCCCGCTGCGCCGCGGCATGTGCAGGTCCAGCAGGACGACCGCCGGCGCGAGGTCGCGGGCCTTCGCGATGGCGTCCTCGCCGTTCGACGCCTCGCCCCTCACCACCAGGTCGTCGGCGACGTCCAGGTGCGCCCGCAATCCGCGCCGGAATATCGACTGGTCGTCCACTATCAGAACACCATGCGACTGATCGGTCACGACGCACTCCTCGCACGCTGATCACGCGTCGACGCCGAGCCCGCCGACGGCGCTTTCGCACGCGACCACCGGACCGGTGATCCCCGCGGGGATCAATTCGGGTCCAGCGGGAGAAGCGCCACTATCCGGGTGCCACGGGAAGACGACTCGATGGTGAACGTTCCGCCGAGATCCTCGCAGCGTTTGCGCATCGAAGCCAGTCCGATCCCCGGGTTGTGCCCCTCGGGAATGCCGCAACCGTCGTCCGCCACGGTCAACCGCAGATCGGGCGTGCGCTCCAGCCGAATCAGGCACAAACCCGCTTTCGCGTGCTTGGCCACGTTGGTGAGCGCTTCGCTGATGATCCGGTACGCCGCCGACTGCACCCGCGACTCGATCCCGTCCAGCGGGTCGTCCGCGCTCACCCGCACCGCGAAGTGGTGCCCGAACCGCCGCGCCTGCCGCTCCACCGCGCGCAGCAGCCCCAGCCGCAGCTCCACCGGGTCGGCCTTGCGCATCAGGTTGCGCACCTCCTCGCCCAGCGTCCGCAGGTCGGACACCACCACCCCCAGTTGCCGCCGCGCCGCCGGCACCGCGTCGCCGACCATCGTGCGCGCCGCCTCCACCTGCATCCGGATGCCCGCCACCGCCGGCCCCACCGTGTCGTGCAGGTCGTCGCCGATGCGCCGCAGCTCCTCCTCCTGCTCCCGCTCGAACCGGTCGTTGGCCTGCGCCAGCGCCTGCGCCAACCGCGCCGCGTCCGCCACCGGCGCGACCTGCCTGGCCAGGTCGTCGAGCAGCCGCACGTCCCGCTGCGAGAACCCCTCCTCCGGCGCGCGGGCCTCCACCACCAGCTCGCCGACCCGCTCGCCGCCGTGCACCAGCCACACCCGCCGCCGCGGCCGCTCCCGCGACGTGCCGTGCGTCGCCAACGGCCGCTCCCGGCCGCCGTCGTTGATCAGCACCGCCACGTACGGCGCCCGCAACGCCTCCCCGACCGACCGCGCCACCTCGGCGAACAGCTCGTCCGGGTGCACGTGGTGCTCCAGCCGCCGCCCCAGCTCGGTCAGCGCCCGGTACGGGTCGGCCCGGTCCCCGTACAGCCAGTGGTCCAGCCGCCGCCGCAGCAGCCGGTGCAGCGGGGCCAACGCCGTCACCACCGCCACCGTGCCCACCACCGCCGCCTGCGCGGGCACCAGCGCCGTCGCGGCCAGCACCACCACCGCGTAGGCGCCGTAGAGGATCAGCACCAGCAGCCCGTACAGCAGGGTGCGGTGGATGATCAGGTCGATGTCGTACAGCCCGTAGCGCAGGATCGCGACCAGCATCGCCGCCGGGAACGCCGCCGCGACCACCAGCCACGCCCCCCACGCGGCCCCCGCCTCCAGCTCGACCGCCAACGCCCCGATACCCACCGCCGTGCCCACCGCGGCCCAGCGCAGCAGCCGCCGCTCCGCGTCGTCCCGGGCCCGTCGCCGGCGCACCACCAGCGACACCAGCCCGGCGAGCAGCGCCACCGCGAAGCACGCGAACCCGGCCAGCGCCAACGAGATCGGCACACCCCGCCGCGACGTGCTGTGCGCGACGCTGTCCCAGAACGAGGTCGGGATGCCCCACAGCGACCACCCGATCCCGACCGACGGCAGCACCACCCCGAGCCCGGCGACCACCAGCACCGGCCACCACCGCCGCGACGGCAACCGCCCGTTGGGGAACAGCACCAGCACCACGGGCAGCAGCGAGTACCCGGGCCACCACACCCAGTTGCCCAGCCACAGCGCCCACCCCTGCCACGCCCACCCGACCACCCCCTCCCCGCCGGTGACCTCCCCGCCGGTGCGGTCCCCGCCGGTGCCGTCCCCACCGGTGTCGTCCCCACCGAGCGCCCAGTCCCCGCCGAGCGCCCCGTTCCCGACCGCACCGCTGCCGATGGCCAGGGCGCCGGCGAACCCCATCGCGAGCACGACCCACCCCACCGCGTTGCGCGGCGCGTGCGAGACCACCCGCACCCCCAACAGGCAGCACGACACCGCCACGAACCAGTTCCGCGGGTGAGACCCCTCGAGACCACCCACCCGCCACTGCCCGATGGCGGCGACCACCAGGCACGCCGCCGCCACCCCCACGACGAGGCGCGACCACACCACCGCACCCCCGACCCCACCCGCTGCCGCCGAAGAACCCCGTGACACGAGCACTTCCCCCTTGGACCAGTGCGGTCGCCGGCGACAGCCGACGGTCAGGACGTCCCGTGCAACCAGTGCCAGAAGTTGTGGCAGGGCGACCCCTCATCAGCCACCCCGGCCACCCCGGCCGCTCCAACCACCCCGCCCCACTCGGCACCGCCCAGCTCGGCAGCACCCAGCTCGGCAGCACCCCGCTCGACCCCGCCCAGGTCCCGGACGCCCCGGCTCACCACCCCCTCCGCGTCGATGGTGACCACCATCCCGACCCCGTCCCCGTCAGCCACGATCCCGACCCGACGCCCACCCCGCCCGCCGCCGGCCCGCTCACCACCGCCGGCCCGCTCACCACCGCCGGCCCGCTCACCACCGCCGGCCCGCTCACCGCCAACCCCGCCGCCGTTCCCGCCGGCACCGCCGTTCCCGCCGTCACCACCCGCCGCCGCCCCGGCCGCCATGGCTGCCGGGGTCGCCCCGTGCGCATCCCCGTGCGCGTCCCCGTCCCCCTGCTCCCGGAGCGCGTCCTCCATCGTCACCAGGTCGGGCAACAACCCCTCGCCGACGACCTTCCCGTACACCTTCTCGAACCGCCGGAGCGCCTCCACGACCCGATCCAGCGCCACGACCGGAGCGGCGTGCGGCCCGTGGAAGTGCACAGCACCCGCCGTCGAGGACGCCGCGTACCGCACGAACACCTCGTACCAGCGCGCCAGGTCACCGACCTCCGGGTACAACAGCCGCCCGCGATCTTCGGTTGGAGCCGACATCGATCACTCCCTCACGTGGTTCCGCATGTGCAGGACTTGACGGCCAAGCCTCCCGATCCCGTGTTCCCGGGAACCAGAGGTCGCCTTTCCCGGTTTGCCGGGCAGGGTCATGCGGCGCGGCAAGATCGCACGCGCACACCCGATTAAGCCGCCACGAGCGCGCGAAGTACCGTCACGCCCTTCGGAGCACGAAGACGCGGCCGTGTCGCGACGACTATTGGTCACCACCATCGCCCGGACTCGCGATGCCGGGATGGCCACATAATGGCGCGTGGTTTCACGAGTCGCAAGCGTGGTCGACACTTCTGTGCAGAAGTAGCCGCCCGACACCCGCGTCATTCCCCGCACAATTGCGGAGACCGGAGTAATGGCAGCTCAGGGCCTCGGAAAACCCTTTCACCGCCTGCGCAATATCACCGGAAAAGGAAGATCACAAGGTCATCCGACTCAAAGCGCAACGCCACCCGGCGGCCCGGCACCGCGCCCCACAACTCACTCCGCAGGTCACTCCGCAAGCGGCAGCCGAGCCTGAAAAACCGCACCCACTCTGCTGTCGTCCAGCCCGCTGCCACCCAGCCCGCTGCCACCCACCGCGCCGCCGGCCGTGCCGGTGGCCCGGGGGTCCAGGCACAGCAGCTCGCCGCCGTGTGCGCGCACCACGCCGCGAGCGATCGACAGGCCCAGGCCCGAGCCGCCCGAGCGCCGGTCCCGCGCCTCGTCCAGCCGCACCAGCCGGTCGAAGATGCGATCGCGGTCCAGCGGACCCACGCCCGGCCCGTCGTCGGACACGGTCAGCACCGCGCAGCCGCCCTCCCGCGACACCCTCAGCCGGACCCGCCCGCCCGGACCGGTGGCCTGCCGGGCGTTGTCGGCGAGGTTGGCGAGCACCTGCGCCAACCTCTGCGGATCGCCGGACACGTGCGCCGACCCGCCCTCCGCCGCGATGTCGAAGTCCGGTGCGAGCAGCCTGGTCCGCCCCACCTCGGCCTCGGCCAGGGCGAGCAGGTCCACCCGTTCGCGGTGCAGCTCCAGGCCCGCGTCGATGTGCGCCAGCGCCAGCAGGTCGTCGACCAGCCGCCCGGCCTGCCGCGACTCGCGCACCAGCAGCAGGTTCAGCCGTTCCCGCTCCTCGGCGCTGCCGGTCTGCATCAACGCCTCGGCCACCGCCTGCACCCCGGCGACGGGGGTCCGCAGTTCGTGCGCCGCGTCCGCCACGAACCGCTTCATCCGCTCCTCCGACCCCTCCAACGAGTCGAGCATGTCGTCGAACGCCGCCGCCGTCCGCCCCAGCTCGGTGTCCGCCCGGGTCGGGTTCAGCCGGTACCCGCGGTGGCCGCGCGCGATCGACCTGGCCAACGTCGTCATCGCGTCCAGCGGTGCCAGCGCCCGCCGCACCACCAGCGCCATCGCCAACGCCGTCACCGCCAGGGCCCCGACCCCGACCAGCAGCAGCAACCGCCGCAGCCGCGCCTGCGCCGCCGTGATCACCGACGACTCGGCGTACAGCGTGATCGTCGAGCCGTCCGCCAGCTCCCGGCTGACCGAGTTCGCCACCTCCTCGCCGGGCACGTGCCCGAACGTCGTCCCGTCCGGCATGACCAGCCGGACCTCCACGCCCCGGCCCTCCAGCCGGTCCACCAACCTGCTCCCGCGCACCCGCTGCTTCACCAACTGCTGGGCGAGCCGGGACCTCTCCAGCAGCGCGGTCTCCACGTCCCGCTGGGACTGGGCCGCGAACAACCCGTCCACCACCAGCACCACCCCGAGCAGCACCGCCCCGAGCACGCCGATCGCGGACAGCGTCACCCGGCGGCGCAGCGAGACGGTCCGCAGGCTCACGCCTCGTCCGCCCGCAGCACGTACCCGAGCCCGCGCACCGTGTGCAGGAGCCGGGGCCCGTGCTCCTCCAACTTCCGGCGCAGCGCGCTCACGTGCACCTCGACCAGGTTGGGGTCGTAGTCCTCGTACCCCCACACCGCCGTGAGGATCTGCGTCTTGCCCACCACCCGCCCGCGCTGGGCGGCCAGGTAGCGCAGCAGCCGCAGCTCGGTGGCGGTCAGCTCGACCGGCGCGTGCCCGCGCAGCACGACCGCCGAGTCCGCGTCCACCACCAGGTCGCCGATCTGCACCGTCGACGGCGTCCGACCCAGCCGCCGCAGCACCGCGCTGACCCGCGCCACCAGCTCCGCCAGCACGAACGGCTTCACCACGTAGTCGTCCGCGCCCCGGTCCAGCCCGCGCAGCCGGTCGCTCACCCCGTCCCGGGCGGTCAGCATCACGACCCCGGCCCCGCTGGTCCGCCGGATCACGTCCAGCAGCGTGAAGCCGTCACGGCCCGGCAGCATCACGTCGAGCACCACCAGGTCGGGCCGGAAGCGGCTCAGCTCGACCTCCAGGTCGCGCCCGTCCGGTCGGACCTGCACCTGGTAGCCCGCGTCCCGCAGGGCGGAGCCCACCGCGGCCCCGATCGCCTCCGCGTCCTCGATCACCAGCACCCTGGCAGCAGTCGACACGGTGCCATTCTGCGTCCTGACCGGCCCCGCGGCGGTGAGGTCGCCGGGAGGGACCCGCCGGCCACCCGGGCGGAAGGTGGCGGAGGGGGCAGGGGGAGAGCGGCGGGCGCGGGAGCGGCAGCAAGGGAAGCGGTGGGCGGTCCGCGCGGGGCGGCGGGGGCGGCGTTCGGGGTCGGGTGCATGGGTACAGTGTCGAACGGGTGTTCGACGGTGCGCAAGATCACGATGGGGTGAAGCGCGGTGGGCGGGAACGGCCGTCGTCCCTCACGACAACGCACCGCCCCGTCTGCGACCATCCACCCGTGCCGGTTCCGCGAAACCCCGCCAGGTGGGCGCTGGTCCTGCTGCTCGCGGGGCTGGCGGCCGTCGCGGCGGCGGTCGCGCTGTGGTGGCCTCACCCGTCCGAGGGAGCGGAACGCGCGGAGGCCACCGTCACGGCCCCCGCGTCCTGCGGCGGCGGCGGTGACGCCTACGACCGCGTGGAGCTCAAGATCGGCGACCAGGTCCGCACCGCCAGGCTCGACGGCTGCGGCCACTCGCGGGACGAGAGGGTCGAGGTGGTCGTCCCGGCCGACACGGCGGGCGACTTCCTGGTCCAGGCCGCCGCCAGCGCCCCCGCCGGCCTGCCCTTCGCGAACCGGCTGACGGCCCTGCTGCTGTGCCTGAGCGGTCTCGCCGGCGGGCTGTACGCGCACCTGCTGACCGGGCGGCCTCAGCCGACGGCCGCCGCCGGGGCCGCGTAGGTGTTGCACGACGCCGTCGTGCCCGAGCTGAACCCGTCGGACGCCCACTCGGCCTGGTTGTCGGGGTTGCCGTGGGCGTTCTTCTCCGGCGACTCCTCGACCGCGTACCCGAAGTCCTCCGCGGCCTCCGCGGCCAGCCCCGGCCCGATCGCCGCGGACGCCGCGCCCAGGAACAGCCCGGCGAAGCAGTTCGCCTGGAGCTCGATCCGCCGCGACATCTCCAGCCCGGCCGGCGTCTCCTCGCCCGCGTCGACGATCTTGCCGTCCGCGGCGCGCAGGATCCCGCTCAGCGCCTGCACGTGGTGCCCGTACTCGTGCGCCAACGTGGCCAGGTGCGAGCTGGGCCGCTCACCGCCGCCGTTGTCGCGCAGCCGCTGCGTCGGCATGTAGATCGTCCTGTTGCGACCGCAGTAGTACGCCACGGCCTCGCTCTGCGCGGGCGCCGCGCCGCACGGCCCCTCGGCCAGGTCCGGCGAGGTGTCCAGCGCGGGCGGGTCGAACGGCAGGTTCGCCTGCTCCAGCACGGGCCGCCACGCCTCGTCGAGGCACCGGACGCCCGCCTCGTAGTACGCGGACAGCTCGCGGTCCGACACCCCGAACCCCGGCAGCGGGCAGGCCACGGCGGGCAGCGGCACGGGCGTGACCAGCAACGGGTGGTCGGCCAGCCGGTGGACGGCGCGCGGCCGAGGGGCCTCCGTCGCCGTGCTCTGGGACACCTGGGCGCCGGGCACCGCCACCGCGCGCCCCGCGACCCGCCACGACGACTCGACCTGCGTCACCGCACCCAGGCCCAGCACCGACAACACGATCAACGAGAACACGCCGATGAGCACGATCGGGTTGTTCTTGGGCTCCTCGGGTGGATGCACGATCCTCCAGTCGGGTCAGCTCACCTCGGCTGCACTGGCCACCCAAGTGTTGCACGCGCTCGTTTCGTTGTTCTTGAAGCCGTGGTTCACCCACGCCGCGTTCCGCTCGGGCGCGCCGTGGTCCCGCGTGGGGTAGATCGGGTAGTCGCCGCGGTTGCCCGCGTCGGTCAGCGCCACCTGGATGACGTCGGCGGGCACCGCCCCGTGCGACAGCGGTGCCAGCGTCATCCCGCCGAAGCAGGTGGCCTGGAGCTCCTTGCGCCGGTTCAGGTCGAGGCCCTCGGGCGTGTCCCAGCCGCCCTTCTCGTACTGGGCCTGGCTGGAGGCGCGCAGGACGCCGGACAGCCACTGGACGTGGTGGCCGTACTCGTGGGCGAGCTGCCCGAGGTACTTGCCGGGGTGGTTGGGGTTCGCCGCGCCCTGCTCGTTGGCGTAGTGGCCCGGCGTCCAGTAGATCGTGCCGTCGCAGTACAGGGCGGTGCGGTCGGGGCCCATCGAGCCGCACGTCGTGGTGACCTGCGAGGTCACCATGACCAGCTCGACGGGCTGGTAGGGCAGGTTGGCCTTCTCGAACGACGGCTTCCACATCGCCTCGATGCACGGCAGCGCGGCGCGCAGGAACTGGTCCTGGCCGGGCGCCGAGTAGTCCATGCCGGGCAGCGGGCAGCCGTCGATGTTGAACGCGCCGAGGCCCGCGGCGTGGATCGGGTTGTCACCGAGCGCGATCACGGCCTTCGGGCCGGCCTGGGACGTGCTGGTCGACGTGGTCCGCGGGCTGCTGGGCCCGCTGCTGGCCGCCGCCTCCTCGGTCGTGGTGGTCGTCGGCTCGGCCGAGTAGCTGTAGCTGGAGTACCCGGAGTAACCGGAGTCGCTCGCCCGGCCCGGGTCGCGGGTCGCGGCGACGATCCCGATCGTCGCGATGGCGAGCACCACGAACCCGATCATCACCAGGGCCGCCACGGGGCCCTTGTTCTTCCGCCGCGGCGCCGGCGGGTACGGCAGCGGCGGCGGACCCCACCCCGGCGGCCCGGCGGGGGGCGGGCCCCACGGCGCGGCGGCGGGCGGGGGCATCACGGGCGCCTGCTGCGGCCAGGGCTGCTGCAGGTGCGGCGGCTGGTGCGGCGGCTGGGACTGCGGCCACGGCTGCTGCTGGGGCGGGGGCTGCTGCGGAGGCGGCTGGGGGACCGGCCACTGACGCGTCGCCGGGGGCTGCCGGGGGTCCAGCGGCGCGGCTGCCGGGGGCGGCCCGACCGGCCGTGGCGGCGGCCGGCCACCCGGCGGTGGTGGTTGCGTCATCGCTGGTGGTCCCCCATGTCGCGGATGCCCGAATCAGCACTGGAGCTTAGGGGAACTCCGCTATTCTCCGCGGCCGTGTTGAAAAACTGGGGAGCGGCCGCGAGCTGCGTGATCGCGCTGTGCACGGGCACCGGCGCCGCGGTCGCGCAGCCGAGCGCACCGGCCGGTCTGCCCGGGACGGTCAACGCCGACGTGCGGCTGAAGCTGGAGCGCGACGGTCGGCTGACCGTGACCGAGGTGGTCACCGTCCCCGAGGGCGGGACCGCGACCAGGCGGGTGCCGCTGCGCATCCCGGTCGGTGACGGCCGCGAGCGCGTGTACGGGGTCGCCGGCGCGTCCGTCGAAGGTGGGGGCACCGTCCAAGCATCGGCCGAGGAGCTGACGATCGCACTGCGGGCGGGCACGTCGACCGTCGCGTACGAGGTCGTCGGGGCGGTCGCGAAGATCGGCGACACGCTGGAGCTGCGCTGGCAGCCGGCGAGCGGCTGGGACGCGGCACTCGATTCGGTGAAGGTCTCCGTGATCACGCCGGACGCGCCGCGCTCGGTGAACTGCCTGGCCGGCCAACCGGGCACGTCGACCCCCTGCACGACCGCCGACCTGGGCGACGGGCGCGGCGTGCGCACGACCGAGATCGGCCTGGCCGCCGGCGAGCGCGTCGACGTGGCGGTGGGCCTCCAGGACGGCGCCGCGCCGCCCAACGCGCGGGTGGAGGAGACGTCGCGGTGGGCGACGGCGTTCGCGCTGACCCCGGCGACCGGCGCGGGCCTGGTCGGGCTGGTCCTGCTGCTGCTCGGCGGCGTGGCGCTCCTCTGGTACCTGCGCGGTCGCGACGCGCGGGCGATGGCGGCCGACGTCGGGCCGGTGGACGTGCTGGTCGCCGACGGCGCGGGGCGGGTGGCGTTCGCCTCGCCCGACGGCGTGCTGCCCGGCCAGGTCGGCACGGTGGTCGACGAGCACGTGGACGTGGTCGACGTGACCGCCACGATCGTGGACCTCGCCGTGCGCAACTACCTGTGGATCGAGGAGGTCGGCGGGCTGGACTGGCGGTTCGTCCGGCGCAACCCGGCCGACCCGTCGCTGTCCGGCTACGAGCGCGCGGTGTACGAGGCGCTGCTGCCGGACGGGGTCGACGCCGTGCTGCTGTCCGAGCTGCGGGGCAGGCGGATCGACCTGTCCCGCGTGCGCGACGCGCTGTACGCCGACGTGGTGGCGAAGAACTGGTTCGCGCGGCGGCCGGACGCCGAGCGCAGCCTGTGGTGGTGGGTCGGGATCGGCGTGGCCGCGCTCGGCGCGGTGCTGACGGTGGTGCTGGTGCTGGTCGGCGCGGCGGCGCTGTTCGGGCTGGTCGTCGTGGTCGCGGGCGTGGCGCTGGCGCTCGGCGCGCGGTTCATGCCGGCCCGGACCAGGCGGGGCAGCGCGCTGCTGGAGCACGTGCGCGGGCTGCGCGGGTACCTGCACACGGCGGACCCGGGCGACATCCCGGCCCCGGACCGGGAGATGGTCTTCTCGCGGTCGCTGCCGTACGCGGTGGTGCTGGGGGAGACGGAGCGGTGGCTGGCGACGTTCGCCGGCGCCCGGCCGGGGCTGTACTGGTTCGGCGAGGCGGAGCCGGGCGGGTTCGCCGACCGGTTCCCGGCGTTCCTGGGGGCCGTCGACGGCGTGCTGGCGCAGGCGGGGCACCTCCGCTCACTGCGGGGCTGACAGCGGTAGGGCCGACAGCGGTAGGGCTGACAGCGGTAGGGCTGATCGCCGCAGGGCCGACCGCCGCACAAGCGAGCATCACCCGAAAGTGATCTTGACCCTCGTCGAACAACCGTTCGACAATGGAGCCATCCCGGACCACGACCCCGCGGGCGGCTGGCGAGAGGTTCCCGGGCTGTTGTGCCGAATCCACCCCGGTGTCCCTCCGCGCGGGCTCCACCGGGTGGGTGGCCAATCGAGACGGGCAGTGGTCCGGGTCCGCACCCGGTGCCCGTCCAGGTGCTCCCGCGTCGTCCGGCCGGTCCCATCCCGGCCGTTCACAGTGGGCGTAGCGAGATGTCGCAGCTGCCGGGTGACCTTCAAGCCCGGTGGTGGTGCGAACCCGTAGGCTGCGTCCATGGCGCTACCCGAACTGCACAGGTTCACGCTCCCCAACGGCCTGCGGGTGGTGTTCGCACCCGACCCCAGCGCCCCGGTCGTCGGGGTGAGCGTGCACTACGACGTGGGCTTCCGCTCAGAGCCCGAGGGGCGGACGGGGTTCGCCCACCTCTTCGAGCACCTCATGTTCCAGGGCAGCGAGAGCCTGGAGAAGCTCGCGCACTTCCGGCACGTGCAGTCCTCGGGCGGCACGTTCAACGGTTCCACGCACCCCGACTACACCGACTACTACCAGGTGCTGCCGTCGGCGGCCCTGGAGCGGGCCCTCTTCCTCGAAGCCGACCGCATGCGGGCGCCGAAGCTCACCGAGGAGAACCTGCGCAACCAGATCGACGTGGTGAAGGAGGAGATCCGACTCAACGTCCTGAACCGACCCTACGGCGGGTTCCCCTGGATCCTCCTGCCACCGGTCCTGTTCCAGACCTTCCCGAACGCGCACAACGGCTACGGCGACTTCACCGACCTGGAGAACGCCACCGTGGACGACTGCGCCGCGTTCTTCGACACCTACTACGCGCCGGGCAACGCCGTGCTGACGGTGGCGGGCGACTTCGACGTGGAGACGGCGAAGGCGCTCGTCGAGAAGCACTTCGGTGACGTGCCCGCCCGTCCGGTGCCGGTCCGGCCGTCCTTCGCCGAGGCCGCCCCGAAGGGCGAGCTGCGCGCCGAGCACACCGACCAGCACGCGCCGATGCCCGCGATCGCCCTGGGCTACCGCATCCCGGACCCGGTCAACGACGTGACGGGCTACCTCACGTACCTGGTCCTGGCGGGGGTGCTGACCGACGGCGACGGCTCGCGGCTCCAGCAGCGGCTGGTGCACCGCGACGCGAGCGTGGTGGACGTCGGCGCCGGGTGCGGTCTGTTCGGGCCGCTGGAGGCGCGCGACCCCGACACGTTCAGCATCACCGCGATCCACACGCCGGAGGTCACCTCCGCCGAGGTCATCGCGGCGGTGGACGAGGAGTTGCAGCGCCTGGCCGACGAAGGTCCGTCGACGCAGGAGCTGGCCAAGGTCACCGCCCGCTGGGTGTCGACCATGCACCGCGAGCACGACAGGCTGACCAGCCGGACCCTCGGGCTCGGGTCGGCCGAGCTGCTGTTCGGGCGGGCCGAGCTGCTGTACGAGCTGCCGGACAAGCTGGCGGGCATCACCACCGACGAGGTCGCCGCGGCGGCCAAGGCGCTGCGCCCGGACTCGCGCGCCGTCCTGATCCTCAACCCGGCCAACGGAGGTAACGAGTGAGCGCCCCGACCAAGCACCGCAGCGCCGAGGAGATCGGCCGTACGGAGCTCGGGCCTCGACCGTTCCCGGAGCTGGGCGAGCAGCGGGCGACCGCGGACCTGGACAAGGTCGACACGACGCTGGCCAACGGCCTGCGGGTGATCGCGGTGCGCCGGTCGTCGGTGCCGCTGGTCGAGCTGCGGGTGCGCATCCCGTTCGCCGACCCGGCGACGTCCAGTGCCGGGTCGGCGCACGCGGCGCGGGCCGAGGTGCTGGCGAACACGGTGCTGACCGGCACCGCGACGCGCAGCCGGGTCGACGTGGACACCGAGCTGGCGCTGGTCGGCGGCGAGCTGGACGCGGTGGTGGACCCGGAGCGGCTGGCGTTCTCCGGCAACGCGCTGGTGTCCGGCCTCGACACGCTGCTGGACGTGCTGCGCGACGCGCTGACCGGCGCGACCTACCCGAACGAGGAGGTCGAGCGGGAGCGGGCGCGGCTCGTGGAGCGCATCCGGCTGGCGCGGTCGCAGCCGAACGTGATCGCGCGGGAGGCGTTGCAGCGCCACCTGTACGGCGACCACCCGTACGCCAAGGAGATGCCCGAGGCGGACGAGGTCGCCGAGGTCACCCGGGACGACGTGAAGGCGCTGCACGAGGCGGCCGTGCTGCCGCGCGGCTCGGTGCTGGTCGTCGTCGGCGACCTGGCGCCGGACGCGGCGGTGCGGGCGGTCGAGGGCGCGCTGGGCGGGTGGACCGGCGAGGGCACCGCGGTGTCGCTGTCGCCGCTGCCGGTGGTGCACGGCGGCGACGTGGTGCTGGTGCACCGGCCGGGCGCGGTGCAGTCGCAGATCCGGCTGGCCGGGCGCGGCCTGGAGCGGACCGACGAGCGGTACCCGGCGTTGCAGCTGGCGAACCTGGTCTACGGCGGGTTCTTCTCGTCGCGGCTGGTGGAGAACATCCGCGAGGACAAGGGCTACACCTACAGCGCGCGGTCGCACCCGGAGTTCACGCCGGGCGGGGCGACGCTGATGGTCGACGCCGACACGGCGAGCGAGGTGACGGCGGCGGCGCTGCTGGAGACCCGCTACGAGCTGGCCAAGCTGGGGCTCGTGCCGCCGACGGAGTCCGAGGTGGACACGGCGCGCCGGTACGCCGTCGGGTCGCTGCTGACGGCGACGTCGTCGCAGGGCGGGCTGGCGTCGTTCCTGGTGAACCTCGCCGGGCTGGGCCTGGGCGTCGAGTGGTTCACCGGGCACCCGGAGCGGCTGGCGGCGGTCACCGTGGAGCAGGTCGCCGAGGCGGCCCTGGAGTTCTTCGCGCCGACCGCGTTCACCGGTGTGCTGGTGGGCGACGCGGACCTGCTGGCCCCGCAGCTGCGGGCGTTGGGCGGTGTGAGCCTGCCGTGAGTTTCGAGCTGGTTGACCTGCCGGCCCTGTCGCGCTTCACCGTGGATCGGCGGGAGCCGTTGCGCGGGGACGCGGAGCGCATCGCCCAGCTGTGGCCGAAGGCGCGGGTCCTCGTCGTGGACGCGCACGGGCGGACGCGGGTGGCCGACCGGGGGACCCGCCTGGTCGACCACCCCGCCACGGACTTCGGCGACGGCCCGCCGGACACGGCCGTGCTGCTCGGCGAGCAGGACGGGGTGGCGTACTGGGCGGTTCCGCTGACCGAGGACGAGACGGACGTGGCGGCGCCGGCGGGGCGGGTGTGGGCCCGGCCCGAGCTGACCGACGAGCCGCAGTGGCTGGACCTGCGGGCCGTCGGCGCGCTGCTCGACGACACGGGCGCGGGGCTGTTCACGTCGGCGGTGGCGCTGTTCCAGTGGCACCGGACGGCGCGGTTCTGCGCGGCGTGCGGCGGGCGGACGGAGCCGGTGAAGTCGGGCTGGGCACGGGTGTGCGGGCAGTGCGGTCGCGAGGAGTACCCGCGCACCGACGCCGCCGTGATCTGCCTGGTGCACGACGGCGCGGACCGGGTGCTGCTGGCGCGCGGCGCGGGCTGGCCCGAGGGGCGGTACTCGGTGCTGGCCGGGTTCGTCGAGGCGGGCGAGTCGCTGGAGGCGTGCGTGGCGCGGGAGATCGAGGAGGAGGTGGGTGTCCGGGTCGGCGGCATCCGCTACCTCGGCAGCCAGCCGTGGCCGTTCCCGAGGTCGCTGATGGTGGGCTTCGAGGCGGTGGCCGACCCGGCGGAGCCGCTGCGGTTGGCGGACGGCGAGATCGCCCAGGCGAGGTGGGTGACCCGGGCGGACGTGCGGCGGGCGATCGAGGAGCCGGGCAGCGTGCCGGACCTGCTGCTGGCGCCGGGCGCGTCGATCGCGTTCCGGATGATCCAGTCGTGGGCCGCTGTCGGCGGGTGACGGGCCCCGGCCGCGTAGGGGGCCGGTGTCGTCGCGTTCGGTGAGCGCGGCGGCACCGGCCCTCGGCGCGTCGGGGGGAAACTCCGGGGGCGCGCGCGGCGAAGCGGGCACCGCGGGGTGCGTCAACGGCTAACGTCGGGGGTCCGTCGTGCGACCTCGTGGGAGCCGCGGTCCACCTCGTCGATGGGAGCCCCGTGCACCGCAAGCTGACCGTGCGGGACCTGCGCGCCGGCAACCGGGCGCGGGTGCTGCGGGCGCTGTACTTCGACCGGCCGCGCAGCCGGCAGGAGCTGGCGGGCATCACCGGGTTGAGCCAGGCGTCGGTGAGCAACGTCGTCGGCGAGCTGGTCTCCGAGGGGCTGGTCGTGGAGGCGGGGCAGGTCGAGTCGGACGGCGGCCGGCCGCGGGTGCTGCTGCGGGTGAACCCGGCGTTCGCCGCGGTGGTCGGTGTGGACGTGGGCGAGACGCACGTGCTGGTCGAGGTGTTCGACCTGACGCTGCGGCGGCTCGCCGAGGCGACGCTGCCGATGGAGCCGGACGCCTACTCGGTGGACGAGGTGGCGCGCCGGGTGCTCGACGGGCTCGACCGGTGCCTGCGGGAGAGCGGGGTCGGGGACGTGCTCGGCGTGGGCATCGGCGTGCCCGGCGCGGTCGAGCGGGGGCTGGTGTACGCGCAGACCGTCGGGTGGCGCGGGGTGGCGCTGGAGCGGTTGCTGCGCGGCGGCACCGACCTGCCGCTGTTCCTGGACAACGGGGCGAACACGCTGGGGCAGGCCGAGGTCTGGTTCGGCGCGGGGCGCGGCACGGACGACGCGGTGATCGCGCTCATCGGGTCGGGTGTCGGGGCGAGCGTGATCGCGGGCGGCGTGCTGTACCGGGGGTCGTCGGGCGGCGCGGGCGAGTGGGGGCACACGACCGTGGCGCTGGACGGCAGGCCGTGCCGGTGCGGCGCCCTGGGGTGCCTGGAGGCGTACATCGGCGCGCAGGGCGTCGTCGACCGCTACCGCGCGGTGCGGCCGGACGTCCCCGCCCAGCAGGAGGCGGCGCTGGCGGCGCTGGTGGCGGACCGCTCGCCGGGCGCGGCGGGCGTGCTCGCCGAGACCGCCCGGTACGCGGGGCTGGGCATCGCGAACCTGATCAACCTGTTCAACCCCTCCCGGGTGATCGTCGGCGGGTGGGCGGGCCTGCTGCTGGGGGCGCGGGTCCTCGACGACGTGCGCGCGGAGGCCGCCCGCCACGCCCTGCACCGGCCGTTCGAGCAGGCGTCGATCAGCCTGTGCGAGCTGGGGCCGGAGTCGGTCGCGCTCGGCGCGGCGACGCTGCCGGTGGCCGAGTTCCTGGCGGCGGGCGGCGTGCGCCGGAAGACCGCGCGCGCCGCCACCGGGAGCGCTGGGGCAGCCGGAACTGCCGGAGTCGCCGGGGCAGCCGGAGCTGCCGGGGTGGAGCGGCCCGCGTTCCGCTGACGGCACCGGGGCGACCCCGCTCCGGCACACGGCCGCGCGGCCACGTAGCTAAGCGGCTACGCGGCCGGGCGGGCAGGCGGCCGGGCAGCCGGACAGTCAGGTGGGTGGGCGGCTACGCGGGTGGTGTCCGGCCGTCAGGGGTCGACGCGGTCCAGGGCGGCGCCGTCCCAGGTGGTGCGGGTGCACGCGACGCCGCGGCCGTTCTTCGGGCGCAGCACGTCGTAGATGTGCATGCGCGGGATCTTGTCGGACACGCCCCAGCCGCTGGGCCAGGTGATGACCCAGTCCATGTCGAGGTCGACGAGGAGGCCGAGCATGCGGGCGATGGTGGGGTCGTCGAGGCGCTCGAACGCCTCGTCGAGGAGCACCAGGCGCAGCGGGGAGAAGTCGCCGCTCACCGCGTCGTAGAACGAGGCCGCGGCGGCGAACAGGGTGACGTAGGAGATCAGGCGGGTCTCGCCGGACGAGAGCTGCTTGAGCCTGCGTTCGCGGGGCCCCCCGTCGGGGCCGGTGTCGGCGACGGTGACCGTGAACTGGTGCCACGTCCGGTAGTCGAGGGCGCGGGACAGGACCTCGGCGTAGCCGCCGGTGTGGCTGTCGCGCTCGGCCTCGATGCGTTCGGTGAAGACGCGGCGCAGGGTGGCGTCCTGCTCGGGGTCGCGTTCCGCGTAGGGGAGGCGGACCAGGGCGAGGGCGTCGCGGGTCTGCTCGTCGAGCGCCGCCGAGTGCTTCCAGGTGAGCTTGACGTGCACGCCCTGGCTGGAGCGGGCGCGGTCGAGGACGGCGTTCATGCGCTTGCACAGGTCCTCGGCGACGGCGACCTGGCCGCGCAGCCACTCGGCGAGGTCGCGGATCAGGTAGTCGGCGAAGATCCGCTGGTACTGGCCGTCGAGGTAGCCGCGCTGCTCGCCCAGCCTGGCGGTGACCCGGCGGGCGGCGGTGGCGACCGGGCGCGCGCCGTCCTCGCCGGAGACCAGGACGGTGAGCAGGCCCGCGTGCTGGTCGGTGGTGATGTCGTGGCTGCCCGCGAGGGACGTCTGCAACGCCTGGAGCCGGGTGATCACGGTGGTCTCGCTCGCGGCGCGGCGGTCGGTCCCGGCCTGGGCGGGGTCGGCGAGGGCGGCGCGGACGGAGGTGACGTCGGCGGGCACGTCGGGCAGCGCGGCGGCGAGCACGCCGGGGGCGTTGATCGTCGCCTTGAGGTGTTCCGCGGCGTTGACCAGGGTGTTCTTGGCGGCGGCGAGCTGTTCGGCGGCGGTGTCGAGCTGGGCGGTGAGGGTGGCGGCGCGTTCGCGGGCGGTCGCGACGTCCTCGCGGACCCGCTTCAGCTCGTCGCGCGTGTCCCGCCGCGAGCGCTCCAGCTGCGCGAGCTGCTCGGCGACCTCGCGGGCCTCGCCGCCGATCGCCTCGGTCAGCTCGGCCAGCGTCGACGCCTGGGTCGCGTAGTCGAGGCACCGGGCCTCGGCGTCGGCCTCGGCGGCGACCCGGTCGTCGACGGCGGCGCGGTAGCGGTGGTTCGCGTCGGTCAGGTCGGCCACCGTGCCCGCGCACTGGCGGCGCAGCACGTCGCCCAGGCGGTCGGCGGTGCGCTGGGCCTCGGCGGCGGCGTGTTGGGCGTCGCGGAGGCCGTCGGTGGTCGCGGGGAGGCCGGCGTCGCCCGCCTGGCGGACGATCGCCGCGTGCGCGGCCTCGGTGCGGGCGCGCGTGGCCGCCAGGTCGTCGCGCAGCCGCTCCGCCCGGGCGGTCGCGCGGTCGGCCGATTCCTGGGCGGCCTGGAGCCTGCCGTGGCGGGCCACGAGTTCGCGGTCGGTCGGGAAGGCGGCGACGTGCCGTTCCCACCGCCCGACCAGGTCGTGCGCGGCGGCGAGTTCGGTCTCGGCGTCGCCGAGGGCGGCGCGCAGGTCGCCCAGCTCGTCCTCCAGCTCGACGACGCGCCTGCGGCGGGCGGCCTCGCGGGCGCCGGCGCCGATGAACTCGGCCGCTTCCTTGCGCCACCCGCCGTGCAGGACGCCCGCCCGCCACCGGCCGTCGACGCCGACCGCGAGCTGGCCGGAGCCGAGCTGGCCGGGGTCGAGCTGGCCGGGGGCCGGGGAGCCGGGGGTGAGCGGTACGGACGCCAGCAGGTCGGCGACCACGTCGGCGGGGACGGGCGAGCCGGGTTCGACGGCGGGCACCAGGACGTCGGCCAGGGTCGGGCCGGCGGCCGGCTCTCCCGGCACGGCGTGCGTGCCGAGCACCTCGCGCGGTTCCGGGGCGACCCGGGCGTCGAGGAGGCCGGAGGCTTCCAGGGCCGCTTCCAGCCCAGCGCGGGCGGGGGCGTCGAGGGTGTCGGCGAAGTCGACCAGGCGGTGGAACGGCGTGCCCGCCGCCGGGTCGTCGTCAACGGCGTCGCGGCGGTCGGGGGACGGCCGGTGGGTGGTGCCCGCGCGCAGCGCCGCCAGTTCGGCGTCGCGCTCGTCGATGGTGGCGGCGATGCGCGCCCTGCGGTCCGCCGCCGCGTGGGCCGCGGTCCTGGCCTCGGTCACCAGGGGGGCCACCCAGTCGCGGGCGCTGGTGGTGAGGGCCCGGGCCGCCGCCGGGTCGACCGTCGTCGGGAGGGGGAGGGGCGTCTCGGGCGCCCGGGTCGCCAGGGGACCCGAGGTGCGCCAGCCGTCCACTTCGGACAGCCACTCCCGGCCCACCTCGGCCAGCCCGACGGCCTCCTGGTCGCGCTGGGCGCCCGCGTCGACCGCGGCCCGGCGGGCGTCGTCCTCGGTCTGCCCGAGGGCGTCGAGGTCGCGCTGGGTCTTGTCGAGCTCCGCCGCCCGGGTGACCAGGGCCAGCGCCAGCGCGCCGCGGCGGCGCGCCTCGGAGGCGATCTCGGACGCGCGGGCGGCCACCGGCTCCAGGGCCAGGTCGGTCGACGGCGGCGGCACGCGGCGGTCCACGGGGAGCGGTTCGGCCTCGGGGTCCGGCTTGGCCCGCACGGACTCCGAGCGCACGGTGGCCTCCACCGCGGGCGGTCGGGGCACGTCGGGCACCGGGACGTCCTCCAGGCCGGCCGCGCGGAGGTGGCGGCGCAGGGGCTCGACCAGCTCCTCGGCCGCGCCGAGGTCCTCGGCCAGGCGGCGCAGCAGGCGCAGCACGCCGTCGACCGCGCCGTCCTCCTGGGCGCGCTGCTTGTTCGCCACGTCCAGCGCGGCCACCGCCGACGAGCGCTTCTCCGCCACGAGCTTCTCGCGCGTCTGGAGGTCCTGGAGGTCGCGGAACGCGGGCAGCTCCTTGAGCGCGCCGATGGTGTCCTCGGCCTGCTGCTCGCCGGCCTCCAGCGCGCCCAGCGACTGCTCGGCGGCGGCGCGCTCGGCGAGGGCGGTCTCCAGGGACGCCGACAGCCTCGCCGACGACCGCTCCTGCTTCCGCACGCCCTCCTCGGCCGCGCCGAGCCGGTCGGCCGCCGCGCGCACCCCGCCGAACGCGTAGTCGGAGTACGTCTTGAGGAACGTGCCCAGCGCGGCGTCGGCCGAGGTCAGGCGGGTGATGTTGGACCGGATCGACTCCAGGTCGTCGAACGACGTGGCCAGCTGCTCGACCATCGCCTGGTCGAGCGGCGGCAGGGCGTCGGACAGGATCTGCTCCAGCTGCCCCTCCAGGACCTTCAGGCCCACGTCGGGGTTGCGCAGCGTCCGCTGGAGGTGCAGCAGGTCGCCGTAGCGTGGCGCGGGCACGCCGTACACGGTCTCGGCGACCTTCGCCCGGAACGCCGCCTCCTCCAGCACGCAGTCCGCGCCGATCGCGTCACGCAGCTGCGCCGGTCCCAGCGGGGTGTCGTCGGGGCCGACGAGCGCGAGGTCGTGGCCGACGCGCGCGGGCGTGATGAAGCGCCACGAGTCGGTGATGGCCTGCGACGTCTTGGACGCCTTCACGCCGACACCGCACGTCAGGTGCTCGCCGTCGCGCTCCAGCTCGACCCACGCGTAGCCGACGCGGTGGGGTCCGCCGCTGTAGTCGTCGAGCATGAGCCGGCGCAGCGACACGGTGTCGAAGCCCTTGGAGCCGACCTGGCGCAGGTCGCCGTCGAGGCACAGCGGCAGCAGCAGCTCCAGGGTGCGCGACTTGCCGGACCCGTTGGTGCCCTGGAAGATCGCGCGCCCCCCGGAGAAGTCGAACACCTGCCGGGTGTACTGCCAGATGTTGACGATGCCGCCCCTGTGCAGCCGCCACCTAGTCACGCGCTCTCCTCGTCGAACAGCGACCAGCTCTCCACGGCGGGTGCCGGTCGCTCGGTCTCGCGGTCACGTTCCGGGTCCCCGTCGGGCACCGGGACCCACCGGTGCGCGACGGGGTTGACGAGCCAGCCGTCGTCGGACAGCACGGCCAGCCCGGTGCGGCGCAGCAGTTCGAGCACCTCGTCGACGAGCCGGTCGAGGTCGTCGGTGAACTGCTTGGACCACGCCGCCGGGTAGTCCTCGACGAGCCGCCCGCACACCTCGCGCAGGTCCTCCACGACGACGGCGTGCCGCCCGTCGGCGCGGGGTTCGGACGCCAGCAGCCCGGGCAGCGCGAGCAGCGCGATCCGGGCGGCGGTGGACGTGCCGGGGAAGTACAGGTCGGTCAGGTAGTCCTCGGGGTCGGCGGCGAGCACGCCCTCCGCGCGGCACTCGGTGTGCAGGCCGAACGACGCCTCCAGCAGCGCGGTCTCCTTGCGCTGGTTGCGGCGCAGCCAGTCGGCCTGCTCGGGCGGCAGGTCGGCGTAGAGGACGACGGGGTTCTCCACGAGCTTGCGCCGCACGGTGTGCTCGACGCCGCGCGGTCCGGGTCGGGCGGCGAGCGCGACCAGCCGCTCGGGCGAGGTCGCCTCGGCCACCGGCCCGGTGAGCAGCTGGCCGAGCAGGTCGGTGTCGACGGTGATCAGCGCCTCGGTGTGCACGTCCACCGTGCCCTCGGTCTCGTGCAGCACGCCGAGGGACACGAGGTGGCGCAGCGCCGCGGTCAGCGCCCGCCGGTCGACGACGTCGTCGACGACCTCGATGCCGGCCTCGGCGGCGGCGGCGCGGATGTCGGCGACGAGCCGCGACAGCAGCGCCTGGCGGCCGGTGCCGGTGAGCACGGCGAGGGTCAGCGCGACGTAGGCGTAGCCGCGCGGGGACAGGCCGGGCACGCCGCGCGAGTCGTCGGGGCCGGGACCGGTCTTGTGGAGCCGGGCGAACCGCCGTTCGACGACGAGCCGGTAGCCCAGGACGCGGGCGAACAGGTCCTGGAGCGGGGCGCGGTGCCGGTAGACGAGGGTCAGCAGCTCGCCCTCGGGGCCGTCGGCGCGCAGCAGGGGCCGCCGCAGCAGGGTGCGGGCGCAGCGCACGACGGCGGCGGCGTCGATCTCGGAGAGGTCGTCGAGCATCAGTCGAGCACCAGCGCGGTGTCGTGCAGGGTGAGCGTGCCCGCGGTGGACGTGATCCGCGCGGACCTGCCCTCGGCGGGGGCGACGGTGACCTTCAGGCCGCGCACGGGGTCGGTCGCCGAACCGGCGTCGTCGGCGCCGTCGCGCTGCGCCATGGCCAGGGTGAGCAGCTCGCACAGCACGCCCAGCGCCCCGCCGGACAGGGTGGTGGTGGCGAGGCGGGGCGCGGCGGCGGACAGCTCGGCCACGGACGCGGCCCGGCGCTCGTCGGCCTCCCGGGCCTCGGCCAGCAGCGACTGCTCGGTCATCGGGTCGTCCAGGATCCTGGACGCCTTGCCGCGCGCGGCCCGGTCGCCGCGGCTGCGCACGCTCACCGGCACGTCCACCGCGGGGCCGTCGCGCCACGGCGTCCGCTCGTTGTCGCGGTCGTGCTCGGGGGACGGCGACACGTGCCGCGCCGAGTGCAGCCCGAACGCCGCCGCGTACAGCTCGTGGCCGCGCGAGCGGGACCCGGTGTCGAACCACAGGGCCAGCTTGAGCAGCTCGGCGCGCCTGCTCGGCAGCAGGCCGCCGCCGGAGGTGGCGCGCTTCACGCTCGCCAGCAGCGACCCGATCGCCCGCGCGGTGGCCTCGCGCAGCGCCGTGACCTGGCTGGGCCGGCCGGGCCGGTCGACGAACCAGTCGGTCAGCTCCCGCCAGTCCTCGGCGGACCGGCCGCGCGCCCGTTCGACGCGGTCGCCCAGCTCGGAGGCGCCCAGCAGGCGCAGCAGCTCGGGGCGCGCGGCGTCGAGGCGGCGGAGGGCGTCGGCGATGGCGGGGGTGTGCCGCAGCACGTCCTCCACGACGCGCTGGATGTACTCGACGAGGAGGTCGCGGAACCCGGAGATCTCCTCGGGCGCGAGGTGGTGCCGCGTCACGACCTGCCCCAGGTAGGCGTAGAAGTCGCGGACGGTGGCCGCCAGCTCGGCGTGCTGGAGGAACAGCGTGGTCACCTGCTCGGCCAGCGCCTCGCGCGGTCGCCGCGCCCCGGTGGCCGCCGCCTCGGACAGGGTCTGCCCGAGCTGCCGCAGGCCGCGCTCGACGGCGGGCAGCAGCTCGCGGGACACCTCCCGCGCGCCCTCCGGCACGCGCAGCAGCTCGTCCACGTCGCGCTGCACGCGCACGGCGAGCTTGCCGACCTGGTAGCGGACGCTGCCGTGCTGGAACTCGGCGATGCTGGAGGCCACCACCTCGCGGCGGCCCTGCACCAGGTTGCCCCAGCCGACGAGCTGCTTGAGCCGGGTGATGACGTTCTCGATGCGCGACTCGCCGGGGTCGACCCGGCCCTCCCGCTCGGCGCCGGCCAGCGCCCCGGCGACCTCGCCCGCGGACAGGTCGGCGAGCAGGGTCGAGGTGAACAGCCGCATGATCGCCAGGTAGGTGCGCTGGTGGTCGCGCGCGTCCAGGTAGGCGTAGAGCTTCAGGCGGTCCGGTTCCACGGTGGGCAACCCTAATGCGGACGGCCGACAGCCAGTCGGCACCTGGCGACTCGGCGCGGGTGGGCGCGGGTTACGGTGCCCCCTGTGAGTCTGGGGCGTGCGGTGGGGTTGTTGCTGGGTGTGGCCGCGGACGCGGTCCTCGGCGATCCCAGGGGGTATCACCCGGTAGCGGGATTCGGGCGCGCGGCGGCGGCGCTGGAGCGCACGTCGTACCGCGACCACCGGGCGGCGGGCGCGGCGCACACCGCGGCACTGGTCGGCGGCACGGTCCTGGCCGGGGTCGCGGTCGAGCGGCTGGCCGGGCGCGGCGAGGTCGTGCGGGCGCTGACCACGGCCGTCGCCACGTGGGCGGTGCTCGGCGGGTCGTCGCTGGCCGGCGAGGGCACCGCGATGGGCCGCGAGCTGGACGCCGGGGACCTGGAGGCGGCCCGTCGCCGGCTGCCCAACCTGTGCGGGCGCGAACCGCACCGGCTCGACACGTTCGGCCTGGCCAAGGCGACCGTGGAGTCCGTGGCGGAGAACACGTCCGACGCGGTCGTGGCCCCGCTGTTCTGGGGCGCGGTCGCGGGCGTGCCGGGCCTGCTCGGCTACCGCGCGGTGAACACGCTCGACGCGATGATCGGCCACCGCAACCCGCGCTACCTGCGGTTCGGCTGGGCCGCGGCCCGGTTGGACGACGTGGCGAACCTGCTGCCGTCGAGGCTGGCCGCGCTGCTCACGGCGGCGGGCGCGCCGGTCGTCGGCGGGTCGGCGGGCGAGGCGTGGCGGACGTGGCGGCGGGACGCCTCGGCGCACCCGAGCCCCAACGCGGGCCAGGTCGAGGCGGCGTTCGCGGGTGCCCTGGAGATCCGGCTGGGCGGTCGCACGGTGTACGCGCACGGCGCGGAGGACCGCCCGGTGCTGGGGCACGGCCGCAGCCCGGACGCGGGGCACGTGACGCGGGCGGTGGAGCTGTCGCGGGTGGTCGGCGCGTCGGCGGCGGCCGTGACCGCGCTCATCGCGCTCGCGCGGCCTCGTCTTCGTCCTCGGCGAGCATCTCGGCGACGGACTTCCGCCTGACCCGCGTCCGCGTCCCGGCGTCGGCGGGGTGCCCGCCCCGCGCGAGCGCGCCGCCGGGCCGGACCTCGCGGACCGTGAAGTACAGCCAGCCGCCCAGCGCCATCGCGCCGAACGCGATCCACTGGAGCGCGTAGGAGAAGAACGGGCCGGCGTCGAGCTTCGGCAGCGGCAGCGCCTCCTCGACGCCCGGCTGGCCCTCGGTGAGCTGGAAGTAGCCGGGCCGGATGGACAGGCCGGCCGCGCGGCCCACCACGTCGGGGTTGATCGCGTACACCTGCCGGTGGCCGTCCTGCTCGAACGCGTCGCGGTCGTCGTTCTCGCCGACCCGGGTCCACGCGGTCACCGTCACCTCGCCGGTGGGCACGGGGTCGAGGTCGGGCACCCTGACCCCGCTCACCGGCCGCACGTACCCGCGGTCGACCAGCACCACCACGCCGTTGTCCAGCTCGAACGGGGTGAGCACCTCGAACGCGGCCTCGCCCTGCACGGTCCGCAGCCGCGCCACCGCCTGCCCCTCGGGCAGGTAGCGGCCGGTGAGCGTGACGCGCCGCCACTCCATGTCGGCGTTGGACCGGTCGAGCAGGCCGGTGAGGGGCACCGGGTCGGTGCGCACGGACGAGGTGACCGCGTCGTTCTGCGCCTGCCGCTCGTCGTCCCGGCTGAACTGCCAGGGCGCGAGCAGCGCGAAGCACGCGCCCGCGAACACCCAGACGGCCAGCGTCAACGCGAGCCAGCCGGGCCGCAACAGGAAGCTCAACCGCACGTCACCACGGTAATCCCTACGCCGGTGTGACCTGCACCCGGTCGAACCGGGCGGTGAACCCTGGCCCGTCCGGGGCCGCCGCCATCACCCCGGCCAGGGCTTCCGCGCCGGGCGGGAAGTACGCCAGGCGCAGCAGCGCGGTCGGTTCGGCGTCGCCGGTCCCGTAGCGCAGCGTGACCGCGTCGCCCTCGCGGGTCGCGGTGATGACGACCCGGTCGACCCGGCCGACGCCCACCACCGACCAGTCGGAGAAGTCCCTGGTCACGACGGTGCTGATCTGGAACTCGCCGTCGACCAGCTCGACGCCCGCCTTGATCCAGTTCCGGTCGTCGAGGTGCAGCGCGATGCCCGCCTGGTCGTACTGGGCGGCGTACTCGCCGGTGAACGAGGCGGTGACGGTGAGGTCGCCGGCCAGCGGCACGCCGAGGACGTGCGCGGAGTCGCGGTCGTAGCCGTAGTGGGTGGTGCGCCACAGGTCGGTGCCCGGGTCGGCGGTGACGGTCAGGACGTCGTCCCGGTGGTCCCAGGAGCGGGGCTCGTTGAGCCACCGCCAGTCGTCACGGCCGAAGAGTGTGATCCCCATCGCACCATCATGTCAGCGCGCGGGCCACCGAGAGGGCCTGTCGCGCGTACTCGCGGCCGAACAGCGCCGCGTGCACGAGCAGCGGGAACAGCTGGTGCAGCGGAACGCGGTCGCGCCGGCCGGGTTCCAGCGGGCTGACCTCGTGGTACGCGGCGAGCACGCGGTCGAGGTGGGGGCAGCCGAACAGGTCGAGCATCGCGAGGTCGGTCTCCCGGTGGCCGCCGTGCGCGGCCGGGTCGATCAGCCACGCCCGGCCGTCGGCGGCCCAGTGCGCGTTGCCGCCCCACAGGTCGCCGTGCAGCCGGGCCGGCGCCCGCCCGAAGTCCTCGGCCGCGCCCGGCGAGGGGCGGCCCGGTTCGACCCGGTCCACGCACAGCCGGCGGTCGTGGCCGCGCACGCCCGGGACCGGCGGCCCGTCGGGTTCGGCGAGCCACGCCAGGGAGGCGGCCTCGGCGAGCGCGGCGCCCGGGACGTCGTGGCGCTTGACGACCACCCGGCCGCCGTCGGCGAGGCCCACCTCCCACACCGCGCCCGCGATCCGCCGCGCCCCGGCGGCGGGCACGCCGGTGAGCCGGGCCGCGGCGCCGGCGGGCGTCACAGGTTCTCGCGGGTCCAGGCCAGCAGGCCGGGCACGGCGGCCTCCACCATGTCGATCACCCGGCCGAAGCCCTCCTCGTCGCCGTAGTACGGGTCGGGCACGTCCACGCCGTCCGCGTCCGGGTCGAACGAGCGCAGCAGCCGCACCCGGTCCGGGTCGTCGACCAGCCGGCGCAGCGCGCGGGCGTGCCCGGAGTCCAGGGCGACCAGCAGGTCCGCGCCCAGGTGGTCCTCGTCGACCTGCGCGGCGCTGTGCCCGGTGGGGTAGCCGCGGTCGGCCAGCGACCTGGCCGCGCGCGGGTCGGCCGGGTCGCCCGCGTGCCAGCCGCCGGTGCCCGCGCTGGTCACCTCCACGAGGTCACCCAGGCCGGCCCGGCTCAGGTGCTCGCGGAATATGATCGCGGCCACGGGGGAACGGCAGATGTTGCCGGTGCAGATGAAGGCGATCGTCAAGGGCACGGCAGGTCAGTCTGCCAGGGGTTGGGCGCTCCGGGTGAGGGCGCTGGACGCGGTGCCCGGCGCGCACGACCATCGAACGTGACCGGCTCTCGTTGGGGGTCCGATGTCAGGGGTCGTGGTCGGTGTCGTCGTGCTGCTCGCCGTCGCGGTGGTGGTGGCGGTAACCGTCGTGCTGCGGCGGCGCTCGTGGCCCGCGACGCCCGCGTTCGCCCGCCCCCGGCCGGTGCACTCGCCCGGCGGCCCGACCGCCGACCCCAACGCCGGATTCTTCACCGACCGGGGTTTCCTCTTCCGGAAAAGGCATTTCTTCGTCGGCACGGGATGCCCGCCGGTGCTGGTGACCGATTTTCCGTCACTCGACGTGTCGCAGCGGGAACAGCCCGTGCGCATTGCCCGGCAGGGCATTCGCGTGTGGTGGTGGTTCGAGGGCGAGTTCTACCGCGAGGCGGCCGGCCTGGGCGCGGACGACGTGCTCGCGTGGGTTCGTGAGCGGGAACGACGGCAACGGGCCAGGCAGGAGCGGGCGCGGTTGCTGTCCGCCGCGGAGGAGAGCCTGCGAAAGCGCGACAACGGGTAACGAACGAGCGGGGAATTCCGACGCCAATCCCGTAGGGAATCTCGGGGGAAGGAACGCGAATGACTCGCACATGTGTGGTGCGCCGGGTCCGGCAGACCTATTCGGAGCGGTCGGCGCCGGGCCGCGCCGGGACGTCCGGGGGACCGCGGAAGGTCGGGGACAGGTGAACGAACCGTCGCTGTGCCGCCTCGCCTCCCGAGAGGCCCCCTCGCTCGCGCACCTGCTGCTGAGCATCGCCGTCGTGTTCCTCGCCGTGGCCGCCTCCGTGCTCTGACCCCGGTGCCCCGGTCCCGGTGCTCCGACCCCGCCGCCGCCGGGGGTCCTCCTCGACCGGCCGGCGGCGCAGATCGCCTAGACTCGCGGCGATGACCAGCCAGGATTCCGGCCGGGCGCTGCTGCGCCACCACGGGGACGTCGACGCCGCGCCCGGGCTCGCGGACTTCGCGGTCAACGTGCGGGTGCCCCGCCCCCCGGCCTGGCTGCGCGACCGGCTGGTCGCCGCGCTCGACGACCTGGGCGCCTACCCGGCCGCCGCCGCCGACCTGCGGGCCCGCGAGGCCGTCGCCGCCCGGCACGGCCGCTCGCCGGACGAGGTGCTGGTGCTCAACGGCGCCGCCGAGGGCTTCGCGCTGCTGCCGAACCTGCGCCCGGCGCTGGCCGCCGTGCTGCACCCGTCGTTCACCGAGCCCGAGGTGGCGCTGCGGGACGCGGGCGTGCCGCTGCGCCGGGTGCCGCTGCGCCCGGAGGACGGCTACCGGCTGCGGCCCGAGCTGGTGCCGGACGAGGCGGACCTGGTGGTGCTGGGCAACCCGACGAACCCGACGTCCGTGCTGCACCCCGCCGAGGTGGTCGCGGCGCTGGCCCGACCGGGCCGGGTGCTGGTGGTGGACGAGGCGTTCGCCGACGCGATCCCCGGCGAACCGGAGTCGCTGGCCGCCCGCGCCGACCTCGGCGGGCTGCTGGTGCTGCGCAGCCTGACCAAGACGTGGGGCCTCGCGGGGCTGCGCGCGGGCTACTTCCTGGGCGCGCCGGAGCTGCTGGGGTGGCTCGCGGCGACGCGCCCGCCGTGGCCGGTGGGCAGCCTGGTGCTGGAGGCCGTCGCGGCGTGCTGCTCGCCCGCGGCGGTGGCCGAGGCCGAGGCGCTGGCGTGGGAGGCGCGCGAGCACACGTCGCTGGCCGTGGCGCGGCTGGGCGACCTGGTGGTCGTGCCGCCGGCCGCGCCGTTCGCGCTGCTGCGCGTGCCGGACGGGGAACGGGTGCGGTTGGCGTTGCGGGACAAGGGGATCGCGGTGCGGCGCGGCGACACGTTCCCCGGCCTGACCCCCGACCACCTGCGGGTCGCGGTGCGCGCGCCCGAGGAGTTCGCGCTGCTGGTGGACGCGCTGCGAGTCGTGCTGGAGGACGTGTGACGACCACGCTGGACGACGTGCTCGGGGCGCTGGAGGCGGCCTACCCGCCCGCGACCGCCGAGTCGTGGGACGCGGTCGGCCTGGTGTGCGGCGACCGCGCCGAGCCGGTGACCCGGGTGCTGTTCTGCGTCGACCCCGTCCGGTCCACGGTGGACGAGGCGCTGGAGGTGGGCGCGCAGCTGCTCGTCGCGCACCACCCGCTGATGCTGCGCGGCGTGACCGGCGTCCCCGCCGACGACCCCAAGGGCGCCCTGGTGCACCGGCTCGTCCGGGCCGGCGTCGCCCTCTACACCGCGCACACCAACGCCGACGCCGCCGACCCCGGCGTGTCCGACGCGCTCGCCCGCGCCCTGGGCCTCACCGTCACCGGCCCGCTGTCCCCCGTGCCCGCCCGGCCGCTCGACGCGCTCACCACCTACGTGCCCGTCGACCGCGCGCAGCGGGTGCTCGACGCCCTGCACGCCGCCGGCGCGGGCGCGGTCGGCGACTACCGCGACGCCGCGTGGACCGTCGAGGGCACCGGCCAGTTCCGGCCGCTGCCCGGCGCGGACCCCGCCGTCGGCGCCGTCGACCGGCTCGAACGGCTGCCCGAGACCCGCCTGGACGTGGTGCTGGACCGGCGGCGGCGGGCCGACGTCGTGCGCGCCCTGCGCGCCGCCCACCCGTACGAGGAGGTCGGCTTCACGCTCACCGAGCTGGCCGAGCTGCCGTCCCGCGCGGGCATCGGCCGGATCGGCGAGCTGCCCGCCGCCGAACCGCTGAGCGCGTTCGCGCAGCGCGTCGCCGACGCCCTGCCCGTCACCGCGTGGGGCGTGCGCGCCGCGGGCGACCCCGACCGGCCCGTCCGGCGCGTCGCGGTGTGCGGGGGAGCGGGCGACGGCTACCTGTCCGCCGCGGTCCGCGCGGGCGTCGACGCCTACGTCACCGCCGACCTGCGGCACCACCCCGCGGGCGAGCACCTCGCCGCCGGCGGCCCCGCGCTCGTCGACGTGTCCCACTGGGCCAGCGAGCAGCCGTGGTGCGCGCAGGCGGCGGACGTGGTGCGCGCCGCCTTCGGCGGTACGGTCGAAGTCCTCGTCTCCACCCGCCGGACCGACCCGTGGACCGTCGGCGCGACGAGCCGAACAGGAGGACCTCAGTGAAAGCCGATCCCGCCGTGCAGCGCAGGCTGCTCGACCTGGCACAGGTCGACGCCGAACTGTCGCGCGTGACCCACCGTCGCCGCACGCTGCCCGAGATCGCCGAGATCGCCGAGGCCGAGAAGCAGGTCCGGGCCAAGCAGGACGCGCTGACCACGGTCGAGACGAACCTGGGCGACCTCACCCGCGAGGTCAAGCGCCAGGAGACCGAGATCGACCAGGTCCGCGCCCGCGAGGAGCGCGACCGCGCGCTGCTCGCCGGCGGCGCGGTGGGCGCCAAGCAGCTCACCGACCTGGAGCACGAGCTGGCCACCCTCAACCGCCGGCGCGGCGCGCTGGAGGACGACCTGCTGGAGCTGATGGAGCGCCGCGAGGCCGTCGAGGCCGACGCCCAGCACGCCCGCGTCGAGCTGGACAAGGCGCAGGAGGCGATGTCCGACGCGGCCCGCCGCCGGGACGCCGCGCTCGCCGACCTGGAGTCCACCGAGGCCAAGCGCACCGCCGAGCGCGCGAAGGTCACCGCCGGCTTCCCCGAGCCGGTGCTCGCCCTCTACGAGCGGGTGCGCGCCCACAAGGGCATCGGCGCGTCGCTGCTCCAGTCCCGCCGCTGCGGCGCGTGCCGCATCGAGCTGGACCGCAGCGCGATGGGCCGCGTCAAGGAGGCCGCGGCCGACGAGGTCGTGCAGTGCGAGGAGTGCGACGCGATCATGGTCCGCACCGGGGAGTCCGGCCTGTGAAGGTCGTCGTCGAAGCGGACGGCGGGTCGCGCGGCAACCCCGGGCCCGCCGGGTACGGGGCCGTCGTGCGCTCCGCGTCCGGCGAGGTCCTGGCCGAGCGGTCCGCCGGGATCGGCGTGGCCACCAACAACGTCGCCGAGTACCAGGGCCTGCTGGCGGGCCTGCGCGCGGCGGCCGAGGTGGGCGCGTCCGAGGTCGACGTGCGGATGGACTCCAAGCTCGTGGTCGAGCAGATGTCCGGGCGCTGGAAGGTCAAGCACCCGTCCATGCAGCCGCTCGTCGCGGAGGGCCGCGAACTGGTGCGCGCGTTCGACCGCGTGACGTACGCGTGGATTCCGCGCGAGCGCAACAAGCACGCCGACCGGCTCGCCAACGAGGCCATGGACGAGCAGGCCGGCGTGCGCGAGGCGGCCCCCGCGGCCGAGGACCCGGTCACCGAGCAGGCGCCGCCGTCCTCGTGGACCGGCGCGGTCGGCGAACCCACCCGCCTGTACCTGCTGCGGCACGGGCAGACGGAGCTGTCGGTGGCCCGCCGCTACTCCGGGCGCGGCAACCCGCCCCTCACCGAGGTCGGCCGGGGGCAGGCCGAGGCGGCGGCCCGGCGGCTGGCCAAGGTCGAGGACCTCGGCGTCGTCGTCTCCTCCCCGCTGGGGCGCGCCGTCGAGACCGCGAGCGCCGTCGCGTCCGCCGTCGGCGTCGAACCCACCACCCACGACGGCCTGATCGAGACCGACTTCGGCGCGTGGGAGGGCCTGACGTTCGCCGAGGCCGCCGAGCGCGACCCCGCGCTGCACCGGCGGTGGCTGTCCGACCCGTCCGTGCCCGCGCCCGGCGGCGAGAGCTTCGACCAGGTGCACCGGCGGGTGCGGCGCGCGCTGACCGACCTGATCTCCCGGCACGGCGGCGCGAACGTCGTGCTGGTCAGCCACGTCACGCCCGTCAAGTCGCTGCTGCGCATGGGGCTGGACGCGGGGCCGTCACTGCTGTTCCGGCTGCACCTGGACCTCGCGTCGCTGTCGGTCGTCGAGTTCTACCCCGACGGCAACGCGTCCGTGCGGCTGGTCAACGACACCTCGCACCTGGGTTAACCGGGCACCCGGGTCAGCCGGGCACCCGGGTCAGCCGGCCGGCCGGAGCCGGGGGCGCTCACGGCGGTACCGGGCCTCCTCGACGGCGTGCGCGAACCGGTCCACCGCGCCGTCGACGGCCTGCCGCGCGTTCGGCGCGATCACGTCGCCCTCGATGTCGGCGTCGAGCACGAATTCGCCGCGCAGCACGCTGTCCGCGCCTTTCCCGGCGAGCAACGGGTTGAGCGCGTAGTCCATCGCGACGAGGAAACCCTGGCTCCCGCCGGTCGCCAGCGGGAGGACCACGCGACCGCGCAGGGCCTTCTTCGGCAACAGGTCCAGCAGCGCTTTCACCAGTCCGCTGTAGGCCGCCCGGTACACCGGGCTGGCGACCACGATCCCGTCGGCGCGCAGCACCGCGGCGACCGCGTCACCGATCTCCGGGTCCCGCAGGTCCTCGGTGAGCAGCGACAACGTCGGCAGCCGGCGCACGTGCAGGGTGCGCACGTCGTAACCGGCCTCGCGCAGCAGGCCGTCGACGTGCTGCACGACGATGCCGGTCCGCGACACCGGTGACGGGCTGCCGGAAATCATCAGAATGGAGGACATGGGTGCTGGCACCTTTCGGGAAAAGGCTCGGAGTACGAGATAAAAGGTGTCAGCGACAACAGATCGCGGCGGCGGTGCGGCCGAAGTCCACGTGCCGGCGGCGGGTCAGTCCCCCGATTCCTGGCATGGTTGCGAGTAGAGCAGTCGGGTCCACACCGCGACAAGGTTCGGCCCGGCTGGTTCCACTGCCTGGGAACCGGTCGGCTATCCTGGGCGCGCGGATGAGTCGGCAGGGCGGCCGCGTCGACAGGATTAACGTCTGTCGCCGAGGAAAGTCCGGACTCCACAGGGCAGGGTGGTTGTCAACGGCAACCAGGGGCGACCCTCGGGACAGTGCCACAGAGAACAGACCGCCCCGGCGCGAGCCGGGGTAAGGGTGAAACGGTGGTGTAAGAGACCACCAGCGCCCCCGGTGACGGGGGCGGCTAGGTAAACCCCACCCGGAGCAAGGCCAAGAGGGTGCCCCAGGGCACCTGCGCAGGCGATCGAGGGCTGCCCGCCCGATGCCTGCGGGTAGGCCGCACGAGCCTGTCGGCGACGGCAGGCCGAGATGGATGGCCGCCGAACGGGACCGCCGCGAGGCGCCCGGGAACAGAATCCGGCTTACGAGCCGGCTCATCCGCCCCCATTCCCCGGTCCGACCCGGCCCCGGTCCGGCCGCCCAGGTCGGACCCGGCCCCGTCCGGCCGCTCGGGTCCGGCCCGCTCCCTGCGGACCACCGAACCACCCCGACCGCCGATGTGCGGTCACCCCGGCTCGGCACCTCTCCGTCCACTGTGGAGCGACGCAGGTCGGGGCGGTGCGCGGGCAGACCCGTCCGCCTAGCCATCCTTTGCGCGCCAACGACGTTACAAGAGTGACTCCGATCGAGTGGATGTCCGACTCGTCCGGTATCAACGCCCCGCTCCCCGAGTCCTCCGAACGCGCCACGGGCCCTGCCCCGGCGGCGCAGAAGGAGGAAACGCATGTCCACCACCAGACGACGGGGAGCGACGCTGCTCACCCTGTCCGGTTTGCTGGGCGCGGCGGCGCTCACCGGTGCCGCCGCCGGCACCGCGTCCGCCGCCGACGAACTGCCCGTCTACGCCGTCCGCTCCGAGGGGCTGACCCAGGAGCAGGCGGCGGCCCTGCAACGGGCGTTCGGCCTCAAGTCCGTCGAGCGCACGCCCGAGGGCGTCGTCACCTTCACCGACGAGGACCGCCACCTGCGCGTGCCCGGCATCGACCGCGGCGCGGGCCAGCCCGACGAGAGCGGTCAGGCGACGAACCAGACCCAGCTCGACCTCACCGCCATCCGCGGGCTCAGGGCCGTTCCCACCGCCGACGCGGTCAAGCGCGTCGACGAGACCCTGCGCGGGATCGGCCTGCTGCCCGCCGGCGCCGTGGCGAGCGCCTCGCACACGACCCTCGACATCACCGACACCGGCGGCAACCCGGTGGTGAGCGCCCCGCTCGACACCACCGTGGCGTTCGCCTTCTCGCTCGGCGGCGTGCCGCTGGAGGGACCCGGCTCGAAGGTCCGCGTCTCCCTCGACGGCACGGGCGCGGTCACGCAGCTCACCTACGCCACCCGCGCCGTCGCGAGCGCCGGGCTCAAGCCGGTGCTGACCCTCGACCAGGGGCGGCAGGAGTGCGCGAAGGCCCTCGGCGACACCGCCCTCGGCCCGGTCGACTACGCCTACCCGTCCGGCCCGCTCGGCGCGGGCGCCACGCAGCTGGAGCCGTTCTTCCGCTGCCAGGGCGCCGAGACCGGCGAGTCCGCGCCGGTGCTCTACGTGCCCGCCGTCGTGGGCAGCCCCGCCCCGCCGCAGGACCCGGCCGTGCCGCCGCGGTCGCGCGCCGCCTCGGCCGGTGACGTGGGCGCGCAGTGGACCACCCGGACCGACGTCGGCAGCTCCGGCACCGGCACCTGCCAGTTCCTGCCCGGCGTCCCCGCCGACATCACCGGCTTCAACAACCGGTTCACGTCCGCGGGCGTCCCCGTGCAGTTCAGCTGGACCGGCGCCAACGCGTGGGAGCAGGACTTCAAGGACCCGGCGTTCGCCGGCGGCCAGGACCACCTGTACGCCGACGACGTCGACCTGACCTACTACCACGGGCGGGGCGGCGCGTTCGGCCTGTCGTTCGCCGGGTGCAGCGCCGTCACCGACACCACGCTGCGCAACACCGAGGCCCGCTGGGGCAACCGGGACGCCGAGTGGATGAGCCTCTACACCCCGAGCCTGCTCCAGGCGACGGCGAGCGGCCAGGCGTGGTGGCAGCGGTGGGGCCCGGCGTTCCGCGGGCTGCACCAGATCAACAGCTTCGAGACCGGCGTGGTGCAGAGCAGCGCGTTCGGCTCGCGGTACGGCAACTACCTGCTGCGCAGGCCGTTCCTGAACTTCCTGCGGCCGATGAAGGTGCGCGTGGCGTGGGCGCAGGCGTCGATCGACACCCAGCCGGCGTGGGTGCGGTGGTCGACCATGGGGCCGATCGGCAGCTCGTGGATCGCGAACTTCGACGACTACTTCTGGGGTCGGGGGCCGGTCGGGCCGGACACCCTGCCGACCGTGGGGTACTGGCGGATCTCCGGTCCCAGCTGACCCGTCCGGGTGACCTGTTCGGGTGACCTGTCGCGGCGTCGCCGCCACGCCCGGCACCCCGCAGCGGATCGATGGTCACGCCGCGTGGCGGCCACCACCGCGGAGGGGAACCGGGAGTGGTGACCGACCCGCGGTGACGAGGGGGTCCCTTCCGCGCCTGGGGGCGGGAAGGGGCCCCTTCGCGGTGCCGGGGGTCAGGCCGGGGCGATCCCGTCGACGCCGTCGGCCGAAGCCGGGGTCGGGGTGGGCGCCGGGGCCGAGGTCCGGGCCGGGTCCTGCACCGGGCGCTCGACCTGCACCGGGCGCTCGACCTGCACGGGGTGTTCGACCGGGGCCCGGCGGGCGGGGCGGCCGGGTGGCATCCGGATCACCGGGCGGAACGCCTCGCCGTCGTTGTAGCGGCGCTCCAGCTCGGCCACGTAGGCCGCGACGGCCGGGTTCACGATGTCGGCCAGGCTCCGCACGCCTGCCGTGGCCTCGTAGGCCGCCAGGTAGGTCGCCGCGGCTCTGGCCCGTTCCAGCACGTCCTGGTCGAAGTTGACCGTCCGCTGCACCCGCCGCCCGGTTCGGCGCCCTTCCCCGGTAACCTGATCACCGCCGGGGAACGCCACCGCGACGGTGATTTCGTTCACTCCGGCGGCTGGGTCGGGCGCGGCTTCCGGCGGCTGGGCCATGAGCGAGCCTCCTCGGCGTCGTCACTCCGGTGGGTGCGGACCGTTCGGACCTGCCGTTGGGCCGGACGGGGCACACTGTGGTGGTCGGCGAACGGGGGGCCTGCGGTCGTGCACACGGTGCGTGACCAGGGAGTTCGCAGTCGGGTGAACTGTCTCGGCAATCGGGAGAATCAGAGGTCCCAGGTTCTCCACCGGCTTCCCCGGACCCATCATGTCTGTGGTCAGATTAGACGTAATCGACGCACAGGGGAACGGTTTGATCTACCCACCGCCAGCCGATCGACACACCTCGTGACGACGAAGACGTGTTCTACTCGATAACGCACGAACCGGACGGGCACCCCTCGGCCCGCCCGGCGCCGTCCTGCGTACTCAGGAGTACGAGATGACCGCCTTGACCCTGGTAACACTCGCGCAGCAGCAACCGCCCGCACTGGGCACAGGCGGGGTTCGCCAGTGGATTCTCGACAACCTCGTCCCGCTGCTCCTGCTCACGGTGGCGCTGCTGCTGCTGTGGCTCGGCGGCGGCAAGGGCGACAACGCGGGTGTCATGCGCCGCCTCGGCGGCGTGATCATCGCGCTGGCGATCATCGGACTGGCCGTGACCACGAACGCGGGCGCGAACATCGGCTCGTGGATCGCGGGCCTGTTCACCGGCGGGTGACCCTTGCGGGTACGCACTGACGACGAGGTCTACCGGGTCGACGCCGTCTGGCTCGGCCCGCCCAAGGCGACCTTCCCGTGGCGCGCGCGCTACGTCGCGTGGGGTGTCGGGATCGTGGTCTTCCTGCTGGTGACGGCGCTCCAGCGACAGCTCGGCTTCGGGTTCGACTTCATCAACACCGGGTGGGGCTTCGTCATCACGATCGCCCTGACCAGGTTCATCTGCACGCGGATCAGCCACGAGCGCCCGCTGTCGTCGGTGATGGCGATGTGGGTGCGCGAGCTGACCGCGCCGCGCGAGACGACCTCGGGCAAGGGCGGCGCCGCCAGCGCCGCCCGCATCCGGGTCAACCGGGAACGCCCCCGCAGGAGGGTTCGGCCCGGGAAGTCGGAGAAGGCGGCGAAACGCGCCGCCGCCGCCGCCCGATCACAGCAGCAGTCCCGATCAGAGCAGCCCCCGTCCCAGCAGCGCAGGCCAGATCGCCGTAAGAAGGAGGTGCGCGGTGTTCGGACGCCGGCGTGACCGTGACCGACGCTCCGCTGCGCACGTCGCCCAGCACGCTGCCGCCGCGCGCGACGACCGCAAGGTCTACAGCAAGCGCGGCCGCCGCCTGCCCGGCGAGCAGGCCGTCCCCAGCTACACCCCGTCGATCTCCGCGCGCAGCATCGACGGCCACCTGCTGCGCACCGGCCAGGAGGTCTACGCCTGGTACAAGCTCGCGCCGCAGCGGTGGTCGTTCCGCTCGGACTCGCAGCGCCAGGACCTGATCGCCGCCATCGCGGGCCAGTACGCCGAGCTCCAGGGCCGCTGGATGCACCTGCGCGTGACGACCCGGCCGTACCCGATCCGGATGTGGGCCGAGGCCCACGTGCACAACGCCGTGCGCCGGCTCCCGGACACCCCGGGCACGCTGAGCTTCGACGACTACATGGTCGGCGAGCAGCAGCAGCTGATGGGCCGTTCGATGGCGGAGAAAGAGGTCTACCTGGGCGTCCAGGTGCAGACCCGCAACATGATGGACCGCGCGGTCGAGCGCGCCGCCCCCGTGCTGCGCAAGGTCTTCCCGGACGCGGTGGACGCCGAGCTGGTCGCCATCGAGTCGGAGATCGACCACCTCGACCAGGTGATCGGCTCCGCGGGCCTGGAGGGCCGCCCGGCGACGGCCGAGGAGATGTCCTGGCTGATGCACCGGTCGTGCTCGCTGGGCCTGCCCGCGCCGCGCAACCTGCCCGCCGTGCCCGGCGCGCCGTGGGAGCCGGAGGACCTGGCGTCCTTCACCGACGCCGCCGACTTCCACCAGGAGCCGTACGCGCCGACCGTCACGGTCCGCGGGCGCACCGGCTCCAACGCGGGCATCAAGCGGCACGTCGCCGTGCTCACCGTGGGCCTCATGCACGGCCTCCAGATCCCCGAGGTCGACGACCCGTGGGTGCAGCGGTCCGACCGCCTGCCCGCGGCCGTCGAGTGGTCGGCGCGCATCTACGTGCGGCGGCCCGAGGAGGTCTCCGGCGAGCTCCAGCGGCAGATGTCGAAGGTCCGCTCGCAGGTCCGGCACTACACCGACGAGCACGAGCTGGAGCCGCCGCAGTCGCTGGCCCGGCAGGCGTCGCGGGTGCTGGAGATCGACGACGAGATGACGTCGGGCTTCACCGCCCTGGGCACCCGGGTGCGGTCGTGGTGGCGGCTCGCGGTGTCCGGGCCGACCGAGCGCGAGGCGCTGCGGCTGGCCCAGGCGCTGCTCGACCTCTACAAGCCGAAGGTCGCCATCGAGCACCCCGAGGCGCAGTACGCCATCGCCCGCGAGTTCATCCCCGGCGAGCCGCTGTCGTCCTCGGCGTACCTGCGGCGCGGCTCGGTGCTGTGGGCGGCCAGCTCGGTGCCCACGGCCACCGCCGAGGTGGGCGACCGGCGCGGCATCCTGCTCGGCGAGACCGTCACGGCCACCCGCCGCCCGGTGGCGTGGGACCCGTGGATGGCGCAGGAGCTGCGCGACTCGTCCGGCCTGACCGCGATGGTCGCGGGCCTCGGCGCCGGCAAGTCGTTCCTCGGCGGCGGCATCGTCTACAAGACGCTGCGCGCCGGGGCGCACTGGACGCTGCTCGACCCGTCCGGGCCGCTGGCCGCGCTGTGCGAGCTGCCCGAGCTGAAGCCCTACGCCCGGCCCATCAACCTGCTCAACGCCCAGGCGGGCATCCTCAACCCGTACCGCGTGGTCGCCGAGCCGATGCTCGAGCACTTCATGGACGAGGAGGACCCGGAGCGGACGTGGCGGCGCGAACGCGCGCTGGCCGCGGCCACCCGCCGCCGCCTCGTGCTCGACGTGCTCACCGGCCTGCTGCCGTACGAGGTGGCCCGGCTGCCGCAGACCCGGATCGTGCTGCTGCGCGCGGTCCGCACCGTCGGCGGCCGGCCCGACGCGCACCCCGGCCAGGTCTTCGAGGCCCTGCGCCGGGACGCGTCCGAGCACCACGAGCACGCCGTCGTCGTCGCCGACTTCCTCGACGAGATGCGGGAGCGCATGTCGCTGCTCATCCCCGAGCAGGACCTCGACCCGTACGACGAGGCGCGCGACGACCGGCTCACCGTCCTCACCATGGCGGGCCTGAACCTGCCGAAGGACGGCACGGGCCGCGAGCACTGGACGGACGCGGAGTCCCTCGGCGTGGAGATGCTGAACCTCGCCGCGTGGCTCACCCAGCGCTCGATCTACGAGCGGCCGAAGGACCTGCGCAAGGGCGTCTGGATCGACGAGGCGTTCTTCCTGTCCGAGGTGCCCACGGGTCGCGTGCTGATGAACCGCTTCGCCCGCGACTCGCGGAAGTGGAACGTCCGCGTGCTGCTGTCGTCGCAGATCCCGGCCGACTTCCTGCGCATCCAGGGCTTCGTGGCCCTGCTCGACTCGGTGTTCGTGGGCCGGCTCGACGACGACCAGGCGCAGGCCGACGCCCTGCGGCTGCTCAAGGTCCCGGTCGGCGCGGGCTACGAGCAGGTCGTGGCGTCCCTGGGCCGCCGCCCCGGCGGTGTCCGCAACAGCACCGAACGCGACCGCGCGCCCCGCCAGTTCATCTTCGGCGACGGCGCGGGCGGCGTGGAGCGCATCCGGGTCGACTTCTCCGGACCGCACCTGGAGCACCTGCGCAACTCGCTCGACACCACTCCGGACGCGCTGCGCGAGAGCGCGGAGGGTGCGGAGGTCGAGGTGTCGTCGCCGCGGCAGGACCCGTTCGACCACCAGGACCAGCAGCAGTACCCGGACGACTACGACGACGAGCTGGCCGCCGACCTGGAGGTCGGGTTGACGGACGAGCTGGTCGAGTCGGCCCACGGCGAGGGGGGAAACCGCCGCAACGGTCGGGAAGGCGCCGCATGAGCACCCTCCTGCTGGTGGCGCTGGTCGCCGTCGCGCTCCACGCGCGACGGCGCTTCAGACGCGCCCGTGAAGAGGGCGCGCCCACGAACACCCGCCCGCGCCGTTGGCGCGCGATGGGCCTGGTGGTGGGCATCGTCGCCCTCCAGGTCGTCCTCGGGGCGACCCCCGCGCAGGCCGCTCCCTGCGGTGACGCGCCGAACCCGGAGCGCCCGGGGTCGGGCATGGTCGGCGCGATCGACCCGCCCATCGGCAACGGCCTGCCCGGCACCCCGTACCTGACCTACGGGTACGCGGGCATGGTGTGGCACACCTACCAGGAGAAGTGCTCCATCCCGAACGCCACCCCGGTGCTCGACACGTGGATGGGCAACGAGCTGTTCAACGTCGGCAAGAACATCGTCGGCGCGACGAACGCCCTGCACTACACGGTGGTCGGCCAGGGCCTGCTGCAGCCGCTGGACGAGGCGGTGCGCGACGGCGTCCAGAAGGTCTACGACAACGTCTACCTGCGCTGGTTCGGCCTGGTCGCGCTGATCCTCGCGGTGCTGATGTTCCGGCAGATCTGGCAGGGCGACCTCGCGTCGATCTCGAAACGCGGCATGTGGGCGCTGGCCGCGATGTGGCTGGCGACCTCGACGCTGGCGCTGCCCCAGTTCTACGACCTGCTCGACAGCACCCTGGTCACCAAGACGTCCGAGATCCAGGCGGGCTTCATCGACGTCGACGAGGGCACCGACACGCTCGACGTGCTGCCGTCGCGCCTGCACGACTCGGTCGTCTACCAGTCGTGGCTGCGCGGCGAGTTCGGCGCGCCCGAGGCGCCGCAGGCCGCCGAGTTCGGGCCGAAGCTGCTGGCCGTCCAGGCGTGGACGGTGCAGGAGCTGGCCGAGCACAAGGACGGCGACCAGACCGCCCTGGACGCCAAGAAGACCGAGTTCAAGAACATCTACACCCAGCTCGGCCCGACCCAGGGCTACTTCACCGGCGACGACGGCGGTCGCACCGGCGCCGGGTTCCTCTCGCTGCTCCAGGCCGTCGCGTTCTCGCTGTTCCAGCTGTTCGCCAAAGCCGCCGTGCTGCTCGCGCAGCTCCTGCTGCGGGTGCTCACGCTGGCCGGGCCGCTCATCGGCCTGGTCGCCCTGATCCACCACGACCTGCTGCGCAAGGTCGCCCGTGCCGCCGCCGTGACCGTGTTCAACGTGCTGGTGCTGGCGGTGCTGGCGGGCACGCACGCGCTGCTGCTCCAGGCGATCTTCAACGCCACCGGCCTGACGCTGCTGACCAGGACGCTGCTGGGGCTGATGCTCACGCTCGTCTGCTTCATGGTCGGCAAACCGATGCGCCGCATGTGGCAGATGGTCGAGATGTCCGTCGGCACGGCGGGCAACGCGCTGCCGATGCGCGGCGGCATCCTCTCCCGGCTGCGCAAGCAGAAGGAGGGGCCGACGCCGCAGGACGAGTTCTGGGACACCGTGCGCGACACGGACCCGGACGGTCCCGAGGTGCCGCAGCGCGACCGGCGGCGGGTGCGGCCCGAGGCGGCCAGTCCCGTCGTGGCCACGGCGCAGCGGCTCGACCGGGCCGGCAACAGCGTCGGCGGCGGCGAGCTGGGGTCCGGGGTCGGCGGCGGGTCGGCGGCGTTGCCCGTCGGCGGTCACGCGGGGCCCGCGGCGCTGCCGTCGGGGCGGTCCCGGGTCGTGGACGCGCCGCCGGTGGCCGACCGCGGGTGGGACCGGGTGGACGACGCGGTGCTGGTGCCGTCACGGGTGTCGAACGGGTTTGCCCGCGTCGACGGCCCGGTGGTGCCCGGACCGCGGCGGGCGGAGACGGAGGTCGTGGCGGGTCGGCAGGTCCACGTGATCTACCGGCCCTCACGCGGGCTTGAGGTCAGGGACAGCTGATGCCGATCAGGACCAACCGCGGGCGGACCGCGGTCTACCGACGCCTGTGGGGGTGGCCGCTGCGGTCGCCCCGCCACCTCGCCACGGCGGTGGTGCTGTTCCTCGCGCTGGTCGGGGTGGTCGGCATCGTCATCCCCCAGGCGCTCGGGCGCCGCTCCGCCGCCGGGCCGGCCACGACGACGTCCACGACCGGTCCCACGAGCGCGGGCGGGAACCAGATCGGCGTGCTGCCGACGGTGACCACCTCGCCGCTGCCGACGAAGGCGCCCAGCCCCACGCCGGCGGGCACGTCGGTGCCGGTGGACACCAACGCCCGGCTCGTCGCGGACATGTGGATCGACGCCTACGCGAACTTCACGCCCGGCAAGACCACCAAGGAGCAGTGGCTCGAAGGGCTGAAGGGCGTCACCGCGGACGAGCTGTTCCCCCGCTTGCAGTCGGTCGAGCCCGCGAACGTGCCGGTGGTGATCGACCAGGCCGTCACGCCGGCCCGGTCGTTCGCCGATTCGGCGGAGTTCGAGGCGAAGCTGGAGAGCGGCAAGCTCGTCGTGACGGTCGCGAGGCTGCCCGAGGGTTGGCGCGTGCAGAAGTACACGAAGGTGGGGTGACATGCTCAAGATCGCGTTGGCCGTCGCGGCCGTGGTCGCCGTGGTCGCCGTGACGGTGACCAACGGGGTGTCCACCGTCATCAACGAGAACACCCCGACCGACGAGGCGGGCAACATCCGCATGGCGAGCTGCAACGCCTCCCTCGGCCCCTGGGAGGGCGGCAGCCAGGAGAAGGGCGCGGCCGAGGCCGAGCGGCTCTCCGAGGACCAGCGGACCACGGTCGCGAACATCATCAAGATCGGCCGCGAGCGCAAGCTGCCGCCGCTGGCCTGGCAGATCGCCATCCAGGCGGGCATGACCGAGTCGGGGCTGCGCAGCCTCGACTACGGCGACCGCGACTCGCTGGGCATCTTCCAGATGCGCCCGTCGATGGGCTGGGGCACCCCGGCCGAGGTGATGGACCCGCACTACGCGATCAACAAGTTCTACGACGTGCTGCTGGCCCTGCCGAACTGGGAGGAGCAGCGCCCCGGCGACTCGGCGCAGGACGTGGAGCGCTCCGCGTTCCCCGACCGCTACCACAACTGGGAGGCGATGGCGGCCTTCCTGATCGGCAAGGAGGGCGACGTCGTCGACCCGGCCGGCTGCGGCGAGGCCGTCGGCGACTTCCTGCTCGCGTCGAACGCGGCGGCCACCGCCATCGACTTCACCAAGCAGCAGCTCGGGGAGCCGTACCTGTGGGGCGGCAACGGGCCGGACGCGTGGGACTGCTCGGGCATCCTGGTCAAGGCGTTCGGCGCGGCGGGCGTGAAGATCCCGCGCGTCGCGAACGACCAGTACGTGGCCGGCGGCGCGCACCTGCCCGTGCGCGAGGCCAAGGCCGGTGACCTGATCTTCTGGGCGACCAACCCCGCGCAGCCGGTCACCGTGCACCACGTGGGCATGTACCTGGGCAACGACGAGTACATCCACGCGCCGCAGACCGGTGACGTGGTCAAGATCAGCAAGATCAACTGGAACTACCACGAGTTGATGCCACTGGCCGTGCGGCCGGGCGTGTAGGGAGGCACGACGGTGTTCAACCACGACCCCATCCAGCGCCACGCCGGGCCGCCCGCGTCGAGCACGCCGACGCGGGACTACCTGAGCACGCGCCCACCGGGGGTGGACGAGGCTTACGCGGTGCTGCCGCGGTCGCTGGTGGAGGCCATGCCGCTGCCCTGGCAGCAGCAGATGGCGCACCTGCTGGCCGACTTCCACCGCACCTACGCGCACCTCAACTGGCCGGTGTACCGGGTGGTGCCGTCGCGGCGGGAGCGGCTGGTCGACCTCGACGAGGAGCAGCTGGCCGAGGTCGGGGCGATCGTGGAGATCGACTCGGACGGCGAGCTGGTGTACCGGGACCGCACGGGCAGGCTGATCGCCGACCCGGAGAACCAGTCGGTGCTGGTGTCGGTGCTCGACCCGATCCCGGGCGACCACGCCAACGCCAACCAGAACACGCCGCCGCGCGGGTTCCCCCAACCGCCCGCGATGCCCCAGCCCGCCATGCCCCCGATGCCCCACCCCGCGGCCCACCCCGCGGCCCACCCGCCGGTGGTGCCGCAGCCCTCGTTCCCGCAGTCCGGTCCGCTGCCGGTGCAGCAACCCCCGCGCCGGCCCTGACGGCGGCGGTGGCGGCGGTGACGGTGGCGGCGCCCGACATGACATGCGTGCCCGTGCATGGAAACCTGGGTCCATGGCTGCTGATCCGAACGCGTGGTACTACTGCCTGACCCACCGCACGGTCGAGCACGGCGTGGGCTGCCGCGGCGCCGACCGGATGGGGCCGTACCCGGACGAGGCCGCGGCGCGGCGCGCGTTGGAGGCGGCCCGCGAGCGGACCGAGGCCGAGGACAAGGCCGACAAGGAGTGGGGCAAGCGCTGAACCCGGTCTAGGGTGCAGGCATGGTGGTGATCCGCACCGACCGCACCCGGTCCCCGGGGGCCGACCCCGACCCGGGACTGGACTTCGGCGGCATCCGGACCGAGTTCGGGCTGCCCGACGCGTTCCCGCCCGAGGCGCTGGACGAGGCCGAGCGGGCGGTGGCCCGGGGCCTCGACCCGGCCGGCCGGGAGGACGCGACGGCGCTGCCGCTCGTGACCATCGACCCGCCCGGTTCGAAGGACCTGGACCAGGCGCTGCTGGTGGAGCGCGTCGGCGCGGGCTTCCGCGTGCACTACGCCATCGCGGACCTCGGCGCGTTCGTCGTGCCCGGCGGCGCGCTCGACACCGAGGTGCGCGGGCGCGGGCAGACGCTCTACCTGCCCGACGGCAACGTGCCGCTGCACCCGCCGGTGCTGTCCGAGGGCGCGGCGAGCCTGCTGCCCGGTCGGACCAGGCCCGCCGTGCTGTGGACGTTCGAGTGCGGCGCGGACGGCGAGCCGACCGGCGTGCGGGTGCGGCGGGCGGTCGTCCGGTCGACCGCGCAGTTCGACTACGAGGGCGTGCAGGCGTCGTTCGACGCGGGCACGCCCCACCCGTCGGTGGAGGCCCTGCCGGACTTCGGCCGGCTGCGCCGGGAGCGGGCCGTCGAGCGCGGTGCCGTGGAGCTGCAGCTCCCCGAGCAGGAGATCGTCCCCAACGGGGACGGCGACTGGAAGCTCGTGGTCCGGCCGCGCGCCGACGTGGACTCGTGGAACGCGGAGATCTCCCTGCTGATCGGCATGGCCGCGGCCGGGATCATGCTGGACGCGAAGGTCGGCGTGCTGCGCACCCTGCCCGACGCGGACGACGGGGCGGTCGACGCGCTGCGGCGCTCCGCGCACGCCCTGGGCGTGCCGTGGCCGGCCGGCACGACGCCGTCGCGGCTGCTCGCGGGTCTCGACCCGGCCCGCCCCGAGGCGCTGGCCCTGTTCGTCGACGCCACCCGGCTGCTGCGCGGCGCGGGCTACACCGCGTTCGACGGGGAGGTCCCGCCGGTCACCACGCACGCGGGCCTGGCCGCGCCGTACGCGCACGTCACCGCCCCGCTGCGGCGGCTGGTGGACCGCTTCGCCACCGAGGTGTGCCTGGCGGTCACCGCGGGCGAGGAGGTGCCGGCCTGGCTGAAGGAGGCGCTGCCGCGGCTGCCCGGCCTGATGGGCGGGTCGGACGCGCTGGCGTCCAAGGTGGACCGGGCGTGCCTGGACCAGGTGGAGGCGTGGGTGCTCGCCGACCGGGTCGGCCAGGAGTTCGAGGCGGTCGTGCTGCGGGCGGACGACAACGGCGCGGACGTGTTCGTCGCCCGACCGCCGGTGATGGGCCGCTGCGCGGGCGGGGGCCTGCCCGAGGGCGAGCGCGTCCGGGTGAGGTTGGTGGAGGCCGACCCCGGGCGCAGGAAGGTCGCGTTCGCCCGGCTGTGATGTGATGGCCGGGTGACTGATATTCGTGAGCTCACCGTCGGGGTGCTGGGTGGTACCGGTGCGCAGGGCAAGGGCCTGGCGCTGCGGTGGGCCAAGGCGGGGTTGAAGGTCGTCATCGGGTCGCGCGACGCCGAGCGCGCCGAGGCCGCGGCCGAGGAGGTGCGGGCCGCCACCGGGGTCGGGCACGTCAGCGGCGCGGACAACGAGGGCTGCGCCGAGCAGGCCGACGTGGTGCTGGTCGCGGTGCCGTGGGACGGGCACGCCGACACCGTGGCGTCGCTGCGCGCCCCGCTCGCGGGCAAGGTCGTGATCGACTGCGTGAACCCGCTGGGCTTCGACAAGCAGGGGCCGTTCGCGCTGCCCGTGCCGGAGGGCAGCGCCGCGCAGCAGGCCGCCGCGCTGCTGCCGGACTCCCGCGTCACGGCCGCGTTCCACCACGTGTCCGCGGTGACGCTCGCCGACCTGTCGGTGGAGACCGTCGAGGGCGACGTGCTGGTGCTGGGCGACGACCGCGAGGCCACCGACCTGGTGCGGGCGCTCGCCGACGCCGTCCCCGGCTTCCGCGGCGTCTACGGCGGCCGGCTGCGCAACGCCCACCAGGTCGAGGCGTTCACCGCGAACCTCATCGCCATCAACCGCCGGTACAAGGCGCACGCCGGCCTGAAGATCACCGACATCTGATGCTGCCCGTCGACGACCTCGGCGAACCGGTGCCGCTGCCGGGCCCGCCCGCGCGGGTGGTGAGCCTGGTGCCCTCGATCACCGAGGCGCTGGTCACCGACGCCGTCGACCCGGCGGTCCTGGTCGGGGCCACCGACTACTGCGCGCACCCGGCGGACCTGGACGTGGCGCGGGTCGGCGGCTCGAAGTACCCGGACGTGGACCGGGTGCTGGCGCTGCGGCCGGACCTGGTGGTCGCCAACAGCGAGGAGAACCGGCCGGAGGACGTCGAACGGCTGCGCGCCGACGGCGTCCCGGTGTGGGTGACGGCCGCGCCCGCCACCGTGCCCGCCGCCCTCGGGTCGCTGCGCCGGCTGCTGGGCACGGCGTGGGACGTCGAACCCGGCTGGCTGGTGGAGGCCGAACGGCGGTGGCGCGACGTCGTGCCGCCGTGGGCGCGTGCCGTCGTGCCGGTGTGGCGCAAGCCGTGGGTCGTGCTGGGCCGCGAGACGTTCGCGGGCGACGTGCTGCTGCGCCTCGGCGTGGTCAACGCGTTCGCCGACCACGCCGAGCGCTACCCCCGGCCGCCCCTGGCGGAGCTCCAGGACGCCGAGCTGGTCGTGCTGCCCGACGAGCCCTACCTCTTCACCCCGGACGACGGCCCGCGGTTCTTCCCCGGCCTGCGCCCGGTGCACGTCTCCGGGCGCCACCTGACCTGGTACGGGCCGTCCCTGGTCGAGGCGCGGTCCTCGCTGGCGACCGCCCTGGGCCGGTAGGGGCCGCCCCGGCGTGCCCGACCCCTCGACGGGCACGACGGGGCGGCGGTCTCACCAGCGCTGCCAGGCGCTGTCGTTGCGCTCGAACGTGCGCAGCCCGAAGTCGTCGCTGTCGTCGAGCGCCCGCCCGGTGGCCTCGTTGACCAGCGTCACCTCGCCGGTCTCCCACTCGACGCGGAGCCAGTTCTGGAACGGCGTCCGGTTGCACGGGTAGGCGCGCAGCCCGAAGTCGTCGCTGTCGTCCAGGCAACCGCCGGTCGCCACGTTCCGCAGCTCCGTCCAGCCGCCGCCCCAGGGGTGCACGTTCCACGCCTGGTGGTCGTTCCAGAGGACCGGCACGGCGCGCAGCCCGGCCCCGCTGTCGTCGAGCGCCCGCCCGGTGGCGGAGTTGTGGAACCGGTCGACGTAGTCGGTCGCGGTCGCGGCGTCCGCGGCGGTGGCGGGTGCCGCGGCGGTCGCGGGTGCCAGTGCGGCGAGCGCGAGCGCGGCGGCGGTGATCGTCTTGCGCATGGTGTCCTCCTCGGTGTCCCGACCCGGCGGGCCGTGTGCCACCACCCTGCGGACCGGACCCCGCGAAAACCCTGTCGCCCAGGTCAGGGCAGGTTCACCCGGCGGTGAACTCAGGGCCGGCCGCGCGCGCACCGATGCTCAGGGGGTGGGGAGCGCACAGGCGGCACCGGCTTTCGGCGTGCTCGGGGTGGTCGAGGCCAGGGTCGGCGGCGAGCCGGTCGACATCGGCCAACCCCGTCAGCGCAGCGTCCTCGCGGCCCTGCTGGCGGACGTCAACCGGGTCGTGGCGGTCGACGAGCTGGTGGACCGGGTGTGGGGCGAGCAGCCGCCCGGCCGTGCCCGGCACTCCCTCTACAGCCACCTGTCCCGGCTGCGCCGCGTCGTCGCGCCCGCCGGGGCCTCGCTGACCCGCCAGGCGGGCGGCTACGTGCTGACCGCCGACCCCTCCTCGGTCGACCTGCACCTGTTCCGCGAGCTGTGCGCGCGCTCCCGCGAGGGCGACCGGCCGCTGGAGGCCGCGGACCGGGCGCTGGCGCTGTGGCGCGGCCGGGCGTTCGAGGGGCTGGACACGCCGTGGTCCGCCGAGCTGGCGGGGCGGCTGGAGCAGGAGCGCCTGGCCGCCGAGCTGCACCGCAACGACCTGCTGCTGCGCCACGGCCTGCACGCCGACCGGCTCGCCGACCTCGTCGCCACCGCCGCCGCGCACCCGCTCGACGAGCGCGCCGCCGGCCAGGTGCTGCTCGCCCAGTACCGCTGCGGCCGGCAGGCGGAGGCGCTGGCGCACTACCGGGCGGTGCGCGACCGGCTCGCCGACGAACTGGGCACCGAGCCGGGTCCCCGGCTGCGCGAGCTGCACCGGCGCGTCCTGGCCGGCGACCCGCTGCCCGTGCCGGACCGGCCCGCGCCCCGCCAGCTGCCCGCGCCGCCGCCGCACTTCGTGGGCCGCGCCGCGGAGCTGGCCGCGCTGGACCGGCACGCCACCGCGCTGGTCGTGGTCGTCGGCACCGGCGGCGCGGGCAAGACGGCGCTGGCGCTGCGCTGGGCGCACGACAACGCCGAGCGCTTCCCGGACGGCCGGCTGCACGCCGACCTGCGCGGGTTCGACCCCACCTGCGCGCCCGTGCCGCCGGGGGTCGTGCTGCGCGGGTTCCTCGAAGCGCTCGGCGTGCCCGCGCACGGCGTGCCGGCCGGGCTGGAGGAGGCGTCCGCGCTGTACCGCAGCCTGCTCGCCGGCCGCCGCGTGCTGGTGCTGCTCGACAACGCCGCCGACGCCGCCCAGGTGCTGCCGCTGCTGTCCGGCGGCGCGCCCTGCCTGACCCTGGTGACCAGCCGCGACCGGATGACCCGGCTGATCGCCGCGCAGGGCGCCGACCACCTCGGCGTGGACGTGCTGACCGGGGACGAGGCCGTGGCGCTGCTCGTCGGGCGGCTGGGCCGCGACCGGGTCGCCGCCGAGCCCGACGCCGTCGCCGAGCTGGTGGAGCACGCCGCCCGCTTGCCGCTGGCGCTATCCGTCGTGGCCGCCCGCGCCGCCGTGCACCCGGGTTTCCCGCTGCGCGCGCTGGCCGACGAGCTGCGCGACGAGCACGACCGCCTCGACGCGCTGGACGCGGTGTCGGACGTGCGCGCCGTGTTCGCCTGCTCCTACCGCGCGCTGGGCGCGGACGCCGCGCGGCTGTTCCGGCTGCTGGGCCGCCACCCCGGCGCGGACGTGGACGCGCACGCGGCGGCGTCCACCGCGGGCGTCCCGGTGGCGCGGGCCCGCGCGCTGCTGGCCGAGCTGAGCCGCCAGCACCTCGTGGACGAGCGCACGCCGCACCGGTACGGCTCGCACGACCTGCTGCGCGCCTACGCGGCCGAGCTGGCCCGCGCCCACGACACCGCCGACGAGCTGCTCGCGGCCCGGTCGCGGCTGGCCGACCACTACCTGCGCACCGGGTACGGGGCGGAGCGGCGGCTGGCGCCGCACTGGCCGCCGATCACCCTCCCGCCGGCGCTCGACGGCGTGGCGACGCGCGGGTTCGACTCCTACGGCGAGGCGGCGGCCTGGTTCGACGCCGAGCACACCGCGGTGCTCGGCGTCCTGGACGACGCGGTGCGCCACGGCTGGGACGCGCACGCCTGGCAGCTGCCGTGGGTCCTCACCTCCTACCTGAACCGGCGGGGCCGGTGGCGGGAGAAGGCCGACGCCCTGCGGACCGCGCTGGCCGCCGCCGAACGCCTCGGCGACCCGGAGGCCCTGGCCGTGACGCACCACCTGCTGGGCCGCGCGGCGACCACGCTGGGGGAGCGGGGCACCGCGCTCGACCACCTGGGGCGCGCGCTGGAGCTGCACCGGGCGCTGGGCGACGAGACCGGGCAGGCGGTCGTCCACTTCTCGCTGGCCGCCGAGCACGAGCAGCGCCGGGACCTGCCCGGGGCGGTGACCCACGCCCGCCGCGCGCTGGAGCTGCACGCGCGCACCGGCGACCGGACGTGGCAGGGCTTCGACCTGACCGCGCTGGGCTGGTACGCGGCCTGCCTGGGCGACCACACCGGCGCGCTGGCCCACTGCCGCGAGGCGGTGGCGCTGATGGACGACCGGGACGGTCTCGCCCACTGCCACCAGATCATGGGCTGCGCCCACCACCACCTGGGCGACCAGGACGAGGCCCTGGTCCACCACCGCCGGGCCGTCGCCCTGTTCCGCCTGCTCGGCGACGGGTTCCGCGAGGCGTGGGGCCTGGTCTTCACGGGCGACGCCCACCGGGCCGCGGGGGACGAGCCGAGGGCGCGGGCCACGTGGGCGCGGGCGCTGACCCTGCTGGAGCGCCTCGGCCACGACGACGGCGGCGCGGTCCGCGCGCGGCTGGACCAGGCCCCGGTCGCCGCCGGCCGCTAGGCGTGCCGCGCCCGGGGGTCGTTCCCGGCGACCGCGCCCCCCGCCGTCAGGGCCGGAACCGGTCGGTGGCGTTGACCAGCGCGCGCAGGGTGCCCGGCTCGTCGAACGCGTGCCCCGCGTCCGGCACGACCACCAGCTCCGAGCCCGGCCACGCCTTGTGCAGGTCCCACGCCGAGGTGGCGGGCGTGGCGACGTCGTAGCGGCCCTGCACGATCACGCCGGGGATGCCCGCGAGCCGGCCCGCGTCGCGCAGCAGCTGCCCCTCCTCCAGCCACGCGCCGTGCCGGAAGTAGTGGTTCTCGATGCGGGCGAACGCCAGCGCGTACCGGGGCTCCGCGAACACCTCGACCAGCTCGGGCCGGGGGAGCAGCGTCACCGTGGAGCCCTCCCACACGCTCCACGCCACGGCCGCCGGCTCGTGCACGGCGGGGTCGGGGTCGTTGAGCAGCCGGGCGTAGGTGCCGATCACGTCGCCGTCCGGCGCGAAGCTCGTGACCCGTTCCCACAGCTCGGGGAACAGGAACCCGGCGCCGCCGCCGTAGTACCAGTCCAGCTCCTTGCGCCGCAGCGTGAAGATCCCGCGCAGCACCATCTCGGTGACCCGCTCCGGGTGCTTCTCGGCGTAGGCCAGCGCCAGCGTGGACCCCCACGACCCGCCGAACACCTGCCACCGGTCGACGCCCAGGTGCTCGCGCAGCCGCTCCACGTCCGCCACCAGGTGCCACGTGGTGTTGGCGGACAGGTCGGCCACCTCGGCGGCGTGCGGCGTCGACCGCCCGCACCCGCGCTGGTCGAACAGCACGATCCGGTAGGCGGACGGGTCGAACACCCGCCGGTGCACGGGCGCGCACCCGCCGCCGGGGCCGCCGTGCAGGAAGACCACCGGCTTGCCGCGCGGGTTGCCGCTGACCTCCCAGTACACGTGCTGGCCGTCGCCGACGTCGAGCAGGCCCTGGTCGTAGGGCTCGATCTCGGGGTACATGCCGCCCACTCTGCCCGAGCGGGATGACGAGTGGATCACCGCGAGGTCGCCGCGCCGGCCGTGGGCCCGCGCGGCGACCGCGTGCGATCAGTGGAAGGTGTGCTCCGGGCCGGGGAACTGGTGGCCGCGCACCTCGGCGGCGAACTGCTGCGCCGCCGACGTCATCACGCCCGCCAGGTCGGCGTAGCGCTTCACGAACCGGGGGCCCTTGCCGCGGCGCAGGCCCATCATGTCCTGCCAGACGAGCACCTGGGCGTCGGTGTCCGGGCCGGCGCCGATGCCGACGGTCGGGATCACCAGGTCGTGCGTGATCTGCTTGGCGACCTCGGCGGTCACCATCTCCAGCACGACGGCGAACGCGCCGGCCTCCTGGACGGCGTGCGCGTCGGCCACGACCTGGTCGAACGCCTCGTTGCGCCCCTGCACGCGGTACCCGCCGAGCTGGTGCTCGCTCTGCGGCGTGAACCCGATGTGCGCCATGACCGGGATGCCGGCCGCGGTGATGGCCTTGACGTGCGGGGCGAAGTGCGCGCCGCCCTCCAGCTTCACGGCGTGCGCCCGGCCCTCCTTCATGAACCGGACCGCCGTCGCCACGGCCTGCTCCACCGACACCTGGTAGGAGCCGAACGGCAGGTCCGCGACGACCAGCGCCCGCTTGACCGAGCGCGTGACGCCGCGCACGAGCGGGATCAGCTCGTCGACCGTCACCGGCAGGGACGTCTCGTGGCCGTAGACGTTGTTGGCCGCGGAGTCGCCGACCAGCAGCACCGGGATGCCCGCCTCGTCGAACAGCTCGGCCGTGTACATGTCGTAAGCGGTGAGCATGGGCCAGGGCTCGCCGCGCTCCTTCATCTCCCGCAGGTGGTGCACGCGCACCTTCCTGCCGGTCGGAGCGCCGGAAGCGCCGTTGCCGTAGGGCGCCGTCACCTCAGTAGAGGTCATCGTCGACCGTCCTCCCTCGAAGCCCGCGCCGTCGCGGGTCCCCGGGCGTTGGTTGCACGGTTTACGGGGCCCAGCGTGACACCGCCGCGAGGGGAATTGCACGGAGTGCGAGTAGCTTCACACGGCATGGCGTGCCGCATCACGGAGCTGGTCCTCGACTGCACCGATCCCGAAGCCCTGGCCCGGTTCTGGTGCGCCGCGCTGGACTTCGAGGTCCTGGGGCGGGAGGGCGCGGCGGTGGAGATCGGCCGCCCCGGCGAGCACCCCACGATCGTCCTGGACCGGGCCGGGGGGCCGAAGACGCGGAAGCTGCGGCTGCACTTCGACGTGAACGCCACCGACCGCGACCAGGACGCCGAGCTGGAACGCCTCGAAGCCCTCGGGGCGCGCCGCAAGGACATCGGCCAGGGCGACGTCACCTGGCACGTCCTCGAAGACCCCGAGGGCAACGAGTTCTGCCTGCTCAGCCGCCGCGTGGAGCCGTGACGGCGGGCACGCCTACACCTGCACGGTCGGCAGCACGACGATCTGCCGCAGGTTGACGTGCTTCGGCCGGCTGGTGGCGAAGCCGACGACGTCGCCGACGTCGGCCGGGTCCAGCGGCGGCACCTCCTCGCGCCACCGCGCCAGGTGCGCGTCCACGGCCGGGTTGTCCATGTGGTCGGCCAGCTCGCTGTGCACGAGACCCGGTTCGACGTTGGTCACGCGCACGCCCAGCGCGCCCAGCTCGGTGCGCAGGTTCGCCGACAGGTGCGTCACGGCCGCCTTGGTGGCGGTGTAGACGGCGTAGGTCGGGAACGTCTGGTGCGCGCCCACCGACGAGATGTTCACCAGGTCGGCGGTGCCCTCGCGGCCGGCCTGGACCAGGTCGGACGTGAACGCCTTGGTGACGTTCAGCAGGCCCTTGAGGTTGGTGTCGATCATCCGGGACCACTCGTCGTCGCGGCCCTCGGTCAGCGGGTTGGCGAGCATGACGCCCGCGTTGTTCACGACGAGGTCCACGCGCCCGAACGCGGCGTGGACCGCCTCGACCGCGCCGGACAGGTCCCGCGTGACGTCCGCCGCGACCGCAAGCGCTTGCCCTCCCTCGGCCTGGATCTTCCCGGCCAGGTCGGCGACCCGGTCGGCCCGGCGGGCCAGCAGCGCGACCCGCGCCCCGGAGCGGGCCAGGACGAGGGCGATCTCGGCGCCGATGCCGCTGGCGGCACCGGTGACGACGGCAGTGCGGTTGTTCAGGTCGTAGGTCATGGGGACAACAGTGGGGCCCGCGCCGCGCGGTACCGGAGGCCCCGTTCGACCGCGGGTCCGCGGTGACCCCGGTCGGGCGTTCCTGGGTCTGGCAGTACCCAGGCTCGGTTCCCGGGGCGCGGCCATACTGGGAGGGTGAACCACGACCTCGGCGAATTCCTCCGCACCCGCCGGGCACGCGTGCGACCGGACGACGTGGGCCTGCCCGGCGGCGGCCGTCGACGCGTGCCGGGCCTGCGCCGCGAGGAGTTGGCGCTCCTGGCGGGCGTGAGCGTGGACTACTACGTGCGCCTGGAGCAGGGCCGCACCCCGGCCGTGTCGGACTCCGTGCTCGACGCGGTGGCCCGCGTGCTGCGCCTGGACGAGACGGAACGCGCCCACCTGCGCAACCTCGTCCGGCCCGCGCCCGCGAAGCGCCCCGCGCCGCAGCGCCTCCGCCCCGGTCTGCGGCGGCTGCTGGAGATGGTCGGCGACGTGCCCGCGTTCGTCATGGGGCGGCGCTCGGACATCCTCGCCTGGAACCCGCTGGCCGACGCGCTGTACGGCTTCGGCGGGATGCGCGAGGAGGACCGCAACTCGGCCCGGCACACGTTCCTGCGCCCGGAGGCCCGCGCGTTCTACCGGGACTGGCCGACCGTGGCCGCCGACATGGTCGCGTTCCTGAGGCTGGACGCCGGCCGCAACCCCGACGACGCGCGGCTCGCGGCGCTGGTCGGCGAGCTGTCGGTGAAGGACGAGACGTTCCGGACGCTGTGGGCGCAGCACAAGGTCAGGGAGAAGACGCACGGCACGAAGCTCATCGCGCACCCCGTCGTGGGCGACCTGGACCTGGACTACGAGTCCCTGCGGCCGGCCGGTGACGAGGACTTCACGCTCGCCGTCTACACGGCGCGGGCCGGTTCGCCGACCGAGGAGCGCCTGAAGCTGCTGGCGAGCTGGGCGGCGTCACCCGGCGCGGCGCTTGAGCGCACGCAGGAACACCACTAGGGCCCGTCCCCGGAACTCCAGCACGTCGCCGTTCCTGGAGTCGCGCACCGCGTCGAGCCCGCCCCGGACCTCGACGCAACTCCCGCCGCTGTTCCCGCTGTAGCCGCTCTTCCGCCAGGTGCGGCAGCTCCGCCGGCCTCCTCAGGTGCCGCAGCTGCTCGAACCGCGTCTCCGGCGACCCGACCGGCCGGCCCGGCACCTCCTGCCGGATCACCATCGCGCACTCGACCGGGTGGTGGAGCACGAGCCCGACGCGCAGGTCGTGGCCTGGTGCCCGGAGTTCGACACCAGTACCCAGGTGGTCCCGGAGGACGGCTCCCCCCGCATGGACCCGGAGGGCCTCGACAGCGTCCGCCGCCTGTTCCGCGACGCCGAACTCGTCTGGGGCTAGCCTGGGGCGTGCCGAAGACCAGCGCGCTGCCCCACGTCCACCGGGTCACCAAGTACGACCCGGCCGACCGCGACGGGCACGGCCGCTACACCGGCACCGAGGACACCGACAGCGACCGCGGCCCCGTGGAGGCCGCCTACCTGGCCGCCGTGGCCGCGTTCGCCGAGGACAGCGGCGTCACCCACCTGGAGATCCGCGAACCCGCCCTCTTCGGCGCGGGTCGCCCGTTCGAGGACCGCGGGCTCGCGGGGCTCTTCCCGCCCGACCTCACCGGCTACCACGACGGCGCCCTGGTGCCCGTCGCCGCGGGCCTCGAACTCGTGCGGGCCATGCTGCGCGGCGACGGCGCGTCGTGCCGGCTGGAGGTGGGGGGCAGGTTCTCCGTCGACGTCGGCTACGACCAGTACGTGTACGTCGGCAGCGCCGAGCCCTGCGAGCGGGCGGTCGCCCGCACCCGCGAGCTGGGGCTGTTCCCGGAGCGCCTCGACCGCTCCCCGCACGAACCGCAGCCGGGCGACCGCGGCGGGGCGCGCCCCGCCGACGACGCGTTCTGGGACGAGTTGACCGACCTCGCCACCCGGCGCGGCGCGGTGCTCCTGGAGGAGGGGTACCTCGCCAACGCCTCCCGGTGGCACCGCGTCCGCCCCGGCGACGCGGAGGCGGTGCGCGCCGGGCTCGCCCCCCGCGCGTGGCTGCTGGTGTGGCCGGACCTGGACGACGACGTCGCCGCCCTGCTCGACGCCCTCCCCGCCCGGGACGACTCGTTCGAGGTCGTCTGGGAGGACCGGGACGGGCGGATCACCGCGCTCGCCGTCGACGACGAGGACCTCCCGGCGCTGCCCGCCCGGCTGGCCGGGGCACGTGCGGCGGCGGTCGTCTCCTGGTACGCCGACCGGCGCCACCCGCTGCTCGCGGCGGTGCTGCCCGACGCGGACGGCGTGCTGCGCGCCCGCTGGGTCCCGGAGTGACCCCGGTCCTCAGCCGCAGCGCGTGCCCTCGGCGGGCAGCTCCAGGTCGATCAGGTACCGGTCGCCCACCGGGTCCACGCACTCGTCGCCCTGCAGGTACACCGTGTGCTGGTTGCCCTCGAACGTGAGCAGCCGGCCGCCCAGCTCGCGCGCCAGGCTCACGCCCGCGTCGTACGGCGTGGCCGGGTCGCCGGTCGTGGAGATCACCAGCACGGGCGGCAGGCCGGTGGCGGGCTTCGGGTCCTGCGCGGTCGGCGGCACGGGCCAGAACGCGCACGCGTCCAGCGCGCCCGCCGCCGGCCGGCCGTCGTCCAGGAACGGCGCCGCCGCCTTGTACCGCCTGGCCAGGTCGTCGAGCACGGCCCGGTCGGTGACGCGCGGCTCGTCGACGCACTTGATCGCGATGAACGCGTCGTTCAGCGTGCCGTACTTGCCCTGCTGGTCGCGGTCGAAGTAGCTGTCGGCCAGCAGCATCAGCACGTTGCCGCGGTTGTTCGCCAGCTCGCCCAACCCGGTGTTGAGCGGCTCCCACAGCTCCTCGGAGTACATGGCCTGGATGGCGCCGGTGATGGCGTCGTTGTACGACAGCTTGCGGTCCTCCACCTGCACCGGCCGCTCCAGCAGCGGCAGGGTCAGGTCGCGGAACGCCTGGTTGGCCTTGGCCGGGTCGGCGCCGAGCGCGCAGTCCTGCCGCCCCGCGCACCACGCGGCGAACGCGTCGAACGCCTTCTGGAACCCGGCGGCCTGCGCGATCAGCGACTCGACCTGGCCCTGCGCGGGGTCGACCGCGCCGTCGAGGACGAGCGCGCGCACGTTGGCCGGGAACTCCTGCGCGTAGCCCGCGCCGATGTGCGTGCCGTAGGAGTAGCCCAGGTAGGTGAGCTTCTCGTCGCCCAGGGCGGAGCGCATCACGTCCAGGTCGCGCACGACGTCGCGGGTGCCGACGTTGGCCAGGAAGTCGGCGCCGGTGGTGGACGCGCACTTCTCCGCGTACTGCCGGTTCTCGTTCTCGGTCTGCGCGATGCCGGACGGCGAGGTGTCCACGTCGGCGTCGAGGCGGTCGGCGTCGCGCTCGGCGTCGCTCAGGCACCTGACCTGCGGCTCGCTCGCCCCGACGCCGCGCGGGTCGAAGCCGACGAGGTCGAAGCGCGCGCCGAGGTCGGTCTGCTTGACCTGCGAGGCCAGCCCCGCGGCGGCGGACATGCCGGACGCGCCGGGCCCGCCCGGGTTGACGACCAGCGACCCGATGCGGTCGCCGGTGGCCTGCTGGCGCAGCAGCCCCAGCCTGATCGTCTTCCTGGTGGGCTGCGCGTAGTCGAGCGGCACCTCCAGCCGCGCGCACTCCAGGTTCTTGCGGTTGCGGAACTGCGAGGCCGTGGTGGCGGTCGTGGCGTACGGGCCGCAGTCCTCCCAGCCGAGCTGCTGGCCGTAGAACCGCTCCAGGCCGGCGGGCACGGTCCCGGCCGGACCTCTCCGCTCCAGCGTCGTCCCCGCACTGGGTGAACCGGTCACCACGGACGTGCAGGACGCGAGCAGCGGCAGGGCGAGTACTAGCAGCAACGATCGGCGCACACCATCGATCGTATGTGTGATCTGTCGGCCACAACGGCCGCCAAGCTCGCGCGCGGTGAGCGAGAATGCCTCCATGCCACAGCTCCGACTCGCACTCGCCCAGGTCAACGCCTGTGTCGGCGACCTCGCGGGCAACTCCGAACTCGTCGTCGAGTGGTCCCGCAAGGCCGTCGAGGCCGGCGCCCACCTGGCCGTCTTCCCCGAGATGGTCCTGACCGGGTACCCGGTCGAGGACCTGGCGCTGCGCGTGTCCTTCGCGGAGGCGTCCGAGGGTGCCCTGACCGCGCTCGCCGGGGCGCTGGACGAGGCGGGGTGCGGCGGGCTGCCGGTGGTGGTCGGCTACCTCGGCCGCGACGAGCACGGCATGCGCAACGCCGCCGCCGTGCTGCACGGCGGGGCGGTCGTGGCCCGCCAGGACAAGCACCACCTGCCGAACTACGGCGTGTTCGACGAGCGCCGCTACTTCACGCCGGGCGACACCCTGGACGTGGTGCGCGTGCGCGGCGTCGAGGTCGGCATGGTGATCTGCGAGGACCTGTGGCAGGACGGCGGCCCGGTCGCCGCGCTCGGCGAGGCCGGCGTGGACCTGGTCGTGTCGCCGAACGCCTCGCCCTACGAGCGCAAGAAGGACGACGCCCGGCTGCCGCTGGTGGCGCGCCGCGCGGTCGAGGCGAAGGCGCCGCTGGCCTACGTGAACATGGTCGGCGGGCAGGACGAGCTGGTGTTCGACGGCGACACGATGGTGGTCACCGCCGAGGGCGCGCTGGTGACCCGCGCGCCGCAGTTCGTGGAGCACCTGGTGGTGCTGGACCTGGACGTGCCGGGCGGCACCGAGCGGACCGAGGGGGAGTTCAGCGGGTTCGCGGTCCGCCGCACGACGATCTCCGACGAGCCGCTCCCGGCCTACGACCCGCTGCCCGTCCCGCAGGCCGCCGAGCCGCTCTCCGACGAGGCGGAGGTGTGGCACGCGCTGGTCACGGGCCTGCGCGACTACGTGCACAAGAACGGGTTCCGGTCGGTCGTGCTCGGCCTGTCGGGCGGCATCGACTCGGCCGTGGTGGCGGCGCTGGCCGTCGACGCGCTGGGCGGGGACAACGTCTACGGCGTGTCCATGCCCTCCGACTACTCCTCGGACCACTCGAAGTCCGACGCGCACGACCTCGCGCAGCGCACCGGCTGCCACTACGAGGTGCAGCCGATCGCGGACATGGTGCGGGTGTTCGTCGACCAGCTCGGACTGACCGGGCTGGCCGAGGAGAACGTGCAGGCGCGGTGCCGCGGCGTCACGCTGATGGGCCTGTCCAACCAGCACGGGCACCTGGTGCTGGCGACCGGCAACAAGACGGAGCTGGCGGTCGGCTACTCGACCATCTACGGCGACGCGGTCGGCGGGTTCGCGCCGATCAAGGACGTGCTCAAGACGCTGGTCTGGGACCTGGCGCGGTGGCGCAACGCGGAGGCCGAGAAGCTGGGCGAGCAGGCGCCGATCCCGGAGAACTCGATCAGCAAGCCGCCGTCGGCGGAGCTGCGGCCCGGCCAGGTCGACGCCGACTCGCTGCCCGACTACGAGCTGCTCGACTCGGTGCTGGACGACTACGTCGAGGGCGACAAGGGCTACCGCGACCTGATCGCGATGGGCTTCGAGCACGAGCTGGTCGACAAGGTGCTGCGGATGGTCGACAAGGCCGAGTACAAGCGCCGCCAGTACCCGCCGGGCACCAAGATCACGTTCAAGGCGTTCGGCCGCGACCGACGGCTGCCGATCACCAGCGGCTGGCGCGAGGGCTGAGCGCGCCCGGCGCGGGCGGCGGGTTCCCTGCCGCCGCCCGCGCCTCCGCTACCGGCGGTCCGCCCGCGGCAGCAGCAGCGCCACCAGCGCGCCCGCGCCGCAGATCACGGCCGTGAACAGGAAGATCTCGTGGTACTGGGTGAGCAGCGCGTCGGTCAGCGCCCGCTCGTACACCGCGGCGGCGGCCCTGAACTCCTCCTCCGACCTGCCGAACGGCAGCGGCGTGTCCAGGTCGGCGGTCAGCTCCCGGAACCGGTGCAGGCCCCACGCCGACAACCCGGCCACGCCCACCAGCATCCCGGTCATCCGCGCCACGACCACCGCCGCCGACGCCACGCCGTGCTGCGCCGCCGGCACGGCCCGCAGCACCGCCGCCGACACCGGCGCGATCACCAGCCCCAGCCCGAACCCGGCCACCGCCAGGTCGCGCCCGACCACGAACGACGACACGTCGGCCGGCCACCGCGCCAGGAACAGGTACGCGACACCGGCCACCACCAGCCCGGCGAACGACACCCACCGGTCGCCGAGCCGCCCCGCCAGCCACCCGCCGAGCAGCGCGCCCACCGGCAGCGCGACCAGGAACCGGGCCAGCACCGCCGCCGCCGCGCCCGCGTCCACCCGCAGCACGGTCTGCGCGAACAGTTCGACGTCCACCAGCGTCACCATCAGCGCCGCGCCGGTCGCCAGCGACACCCCGAGCGCGGCCAGGAACGGCCCCGGGCGCACCCCGGCCGGGTCCAGCAGCCGCACCGGCGACCGCCGCTCCCACAGCGCGAACCCGACGAGCACCACCACCGACGCGCCCAGCGCCGGCAGCCCCCACGGCGGCAGCACGGCGTGCTCCGGGTCGGGGTTGTAGAGGCCCACCACGACCAGGCCCAGCGCCAGCGCCAGCAGCGCGCCGCCCACGAAGTCGACGCGCACCCCCGACCCCGCCGAACGCGGCACGGCGAGCTGCACCAGCGCCATCGCCACCAGCGCCAGCGGCAGGTTGACCCAGAACACCCACCGCCAGCTCTGCGGCTCCAGCGACTCGAACACCGACCAGGCGTTGAACAGCGACGCCACGCCCACCCCGTACAGGGTGCCGAGCACGCTGCCCAGCTCCTGCGCCGCGCCCACCACGCCCAGCGCCGACGCCCGCCGCTCCGCCGACCACAGGTCCGCGACCAGCGCCATCGTCACCGGCAGCAGCGCGCCACCGGCCAGGCCCTGCACCACGCGCCCCGCCACCAGCAGCGGCAGGTCACCGGCCAGCGCCGTGACCGCCGACCCGACCGCGAACCCGAGCAGGCACGCGTGCAGCACGAGCCGCCGCCCGAACCGGTCCGACAGCTGCCCCAGCAGCGGCATCCCGGCCACGTACCCGAGCAGGTAGCCGGTCACCACCGGCGTGGCGCGCTCCAGCCTGTTCACCGGGATGCCCAGGTCGCGGACGATGTCGACGAGCACGCCGACCACCACGTACGCGTCCAGCGCGCCGAGCAGCACCGCGCCCGCGCCCGCCCCGATCGCCAGCCGGCGAGCCCCCACGGGGGTGGTCACCGCGGTCACGCGGGCGGGGAGACGGTGAACGGCTTGTCGAAGTCGGACAGGTCGATGCCGACCTTCGGCCCCGACGGCAGCTCGAACAACGCCCTGGTCAGCTTCTCCCCGCGCACCGAGAACGTGGACTTCACGTCCGCGTCGATGCCCGGCACCAGCCCGGCCACGACGGCCTCCGGCACGGTCGCCTCGACCACGGTCGTCCCGTCCTCGGAGCTGACGGTCCTCGCGTCCTTCGCGTCGGCCAGCACCTTCGCCACGCCCTTGTCCGGGTCGAGGATCAGCGTCGGGTCGTAGACCTGCCCCGCCAGCGCGGCGGGCAGCTTGGTGAACCCGCCGGTCGGCCCCTTGAAGTACAGGTCCTGCCCGACGAGCACGTACTCGACCTCGATGAGCTGCCCGAACTGGTTCACCTTCGCCCGGCCCCGCGACTCGCCGTCGGCGTTCAGGTCGCCCTCGGCGTCCTTCACCGGCACGTCCGGCAGCTCGCCGTCGACCTTGATCACGAAGTGCGTGCTCGTCACGCCCTTCATGCCGGCCGACGCCTTCGACAGCACCTCCGGGCCGGCGGGCAGGTCGCCGCCGCCCCCGGAGGACGTGCAGCCGACCGCCAGGGCGAGCACGAGCGACCCGATCAGGGTGCGACGAGGGAGCATGGCGTGCATCGTAGGACCCCTGACCCCGCGACCGGGCCGAACGTGCGCGCAAGCCCGTGACCAGGCGTTCAGGTCTGCCCCGACGGGCAGGCGGGCGGCGGGCGGAAATCGGCCGGGCGCGTTCCGGCGAGCCGGCAACGCGGGGTCCACCGTCCTTACCTAGGCTTCAGCCCATGAACCGCCAGCAGGAGTTCGTGCTCCGCACCCTAGAGGAACGCGACATCCGGTTCGTCCGGCTCTGGTTCACCGACGTGCTGGGCTTCCTGAAGTCCGTCGCGATCGCCCCCGCGGAGCTGGAGGGCGCCTTCAGCGAGGGCATCGGCTTCGACGGCTCCGCGATCGAGGGCTTCGCCCGCGTCTACGAGTCCGACATGGTCGCCAAGCCGGACCCCGCGACGTTCCAGGTGCTGCCCTGGCAGACGCCGGAGAAGAACCACTACTCGGCCCGGATGTTCTGCGACATCTCCATGCCGGACGGTTCCCCCTCGTGGGCCGACCCGAGGCACGTGCTGCGGCGCACCCTCGCCCGGGCCAGCGAGGCGGGGTTCACCTGCTACGTGCACCCGGAGATGGAGTTCTTCCTGCTCAAGAGCCTCCCGGACGACGGCAGCGAGCCCGTCCCGGCGGACAACGGCGGCTTCTTCGACCAGACCAGCCACGAGACCGCCACCCACTTCCGCCGCCACGCCATCGAGGCGCTGGAGGCGATGGGCATCTCCGTGGAGTTCAGCCACCACGAGGGCGCGCCCGGCCAGCAGGAGATCGACCTGCGCTACGCCGACGCCCTGACCATGGCCGACAACGTCATGACGTTCCGGTACGTGATCAAGGAGGTCGCGATCACCCAGGGGGTGCGCGCCTCGTTCATGCCCAAGCCGTTCAGCGACCAGCCCGGCAGCGGGATGCACACGCACGTGTCGTTGTTCGAGGGCGACCGCAACGCGTTCTACGACCCCGAGGACCCCTACCAGCTGTCGGACACCGGCAAGATGTTCGTCGCGGGGGTGCTCAAGCACGCCCGGGAGATCTCCGGCGTCACCAACCAGTGGGTGAACTCCTACAAGCGCCTGATCGTCGGCGGCGAGGCCCCCACGGCGGTGTGCTGGGGCCACTCCAACCGGTCCGCGCTGGTCCGCGTGCCCATGTACTCGCCGGGCAAGTCCTCGTCGCGGCGCGTGGAGATCCGCACGCTCGACTCCGCGTGCAACCCGTACCTGGCGTACGCGGTGATCCTCGCCGCCGGCCTCAAGGGCATCGAGAAGGGCTACGAGCTGCCCCCGCCCGCCGAGGACGACGTGTGGTCGCTGACCGAGCGCGAGCGGCGCGCCGCCGGGTACGACAACCTGCCGCAGAACCTCGGCGAGGCGCTGACCGAGATGGAGAACTCCGAACTGCTGCCCGAGGCCCTCGGCGAGCACGTCTACGACTTCTTCCTGCGCAACAAGCGGACGGAGTGGGACGCGTACCGCCGCAGCGTGACGCCGTACGAGCTCCGGTCCCTGCTGCCGGTCCTGTGAGGGAGGCACCCGTGCGGGTGGTCCACACCGAGCACTCGGAGAAGCTAGGTTTGCAGACCGTGACCGAGATGCCCGCCCGTGCGGAAGGCAGGCCCACGTTCATCGCGTGCACGGTGGCCACCGCCGCCGAGCTGCCCGCGGTGAAGGTGCTGTCCAGCTCGTTCCTCGCGCACCACCCGCAGGCCAGGTTCCTGGCGCTGGTCGTGGACGCCCTCCCGGAGAACTCCGGGCCCGGCCTCGTCACCCCGGCCGACCTGGGCGTGCCCGCGGCGGAGCTGGCCGAGCTGGCCACCGGCTGCACCGCCGCCCAGCTGTGCGGCCTGCTGCGCCCCAAGCTGCTCGAACAGCTCCTCGGGCAGGGCGTGCCGGTGCTCTACCTCGACCCGTGGGTGCACGTCCTGGCCCCGCTGACCGACCTGGTCGAGGAGGCCGTCCGCCGCGGCCCGCTCGTGCTGCTGCCCCGGTCGCTGCGGCCCCTCCCGGACGACGGCCTGCGCCCGACGCCCGCCGAACTGCTGGAGAAGGGCGTCTTCGACCCCGGGTTCCTGCTGGTCGCCCCCGGCGCGCAACCGTTCCTCCAGTCGCTGGGCGAACAGCTCCGCCGCAACCCCGGGGCGACCAAGGCCGTCCTCGACACCGCGCCCGCCCTGGTCAACCTGCACGTGCTGCGCAACGCCACGGTCGGCCTGTCGGTGTGGAACGCGCCGCAGCGCGACCTGCACCGCAGGCCAGACGGCACGCTGACCACCGTCGGCGAGCCGCTGCGCAGCGTCCACTTCGCGGGCTTCGACCCGCACCGGCCGTGGCTGCTGTCGGCCGAGTTCGCCGACCGCCCCCGCGTGCTGCTGTCGGAGCACCCCCAGCTCGCCGAGCTGTGCACCGCCTACCGCGCCGAACTGGTCCGCAAGGGCCACACCCCGCAGCGCGTCCGCTACGGCTTCGGCCAGCTCCCGGACGGCACCCGCATCCCGGACACCCTCCGCGCCGCCTACCGCGAGGCCGCCCGCACCAGGGAGGGTTCGGCGTTCAGCCCGACCGGCTGGGCCGCGCCGCAGCAGGTCACCGCCCCCACCCCCGCACCCGAACCGGTCGAGGCTGCCGGGCAGGCCGCTGCCACCGGGCAGGCCGCTGCCACCGGGCAGGTCGCCCCCGCCGGACAGGTCAACGGCACCGCGGTCATCCCCGCCGAACCGGCCGAGCCCGCCGACAGCGCCGAGATCCCCGCCGACAGCGCCGAGGTCCAGCCGGGTGCGGAGACCCCCGCCGAGCCCGACGCCGCGGAAGCCCTCGCCGAGCCCGACGCCGCCGAGGTCCCCACCGCCACCGAGGTCCCCCCGGCTCCCACGCGCACCGCGGCCCCGGCCCCCGTCCCCGCTCGCGGCAAGGCCACCCCCACCCCGCCCCCCGCGTTCGGCGTGGACGGCGGGGCGGCGTTCGTGGCCTGGGCCTCCGAACCGGAGGCCGGCCTCCCCGGCAGCACGCGCTGGTCCGCCGCCCTCTGGCGGTCCGACCAGGCCCTGCGCGCCCAGTTCCCCGACCCGTTCGGCGAGGACGGCGCGGCGTTCCGCGACTGGTGCGCCGGCGTCGGCGTCGAGACCGGCCGGCTGCCGGTGTCCGCCGTCCCCCGCACGCACGCCGAGGCCGCCGTCCTGCACGACCAGCTCGGCGTCACCGTGCTGGGCACCGGCCCGGTCGCCGAACTCGTGCTCGCCGCCGCCCGCGCCTCCGGCCTGCCCACCTCCACCACCGCCGGCTACCCGGTCGTCGTCCGCGTCGGCACCGCCCGCGCCGTCCCGGAGAGCCGGTTCGTCGTCGACTTCGTGCTCGACGACGAGCAGCCCGCCGGCGCGAGCGAGGTGTGGGTGCCCTCCGAGACCACCCGCGCCGCCCTGGAGCGCGCCGGCGGCCCGACCGTCCGCGTCCTGCCGCTCCCGGTCATGGACGCCGACCCGCGCGACCCCGGAACACACGAAGGTGTGGTCTTCGGAGCCCTCGCCGACCACTCGATCGACCGCGCGGGCAACGTGCTCGGCGCCGTGTCGGCGTTCCTCACCGCCTTCCCCGACCGCGCGGACGTCGTGCTGCGCATCGAGGTCAGCCACGCCGGGACGCACCCGGAAGCCGCCGAGCGCCTCCGCCTCGCCACCGCCGCCGACCCGCGCGTCGAACTGGTCGACGACCTCGGCGACGTCGACTGCCTCGTGCACCTGCACCGCGGCGGCGCGGACGACCGGATCGCCGCCACCCTCGCCGGGCACGCCGTCCGGGCCACCCCCGTCCTGACCTCGGAGCACGGCGCGGTCGCCGAGCTGTTCGACAAGAACGCGGCGATCTTCGTGCCGTGCCGCCAGGGCGTCGAACCCGACGTCCAGGCCGCCGCGAAGCTCATGCGCGCCCTCGCCGACGACCTGGGCACCGCCCTCGCCATCGGCCTCAGGGGCCGCGAGCACGTCCTCGCCACCAGGGGCACCGCCCAGGTCGGGGAACTCCTGCGCGAACGCGTCGAGCACGCCTACCGGGGCTGGCGCGCCCGCCGCGCCAAGCCGGTCCCGCCCGCCGACCCGCTCAAGGCGCTGCACTCCGCGAAGCACGCCCTGCTGCGCCAGCCGGACGTCGGCACGGCCAGCCGCACCCCCATGGCGCCGCAGCTGCGCAAGATGGTGCTGCGCGTGCTCGACCACTACGACAACCACATGCGCGACGTGCTCAACACCCTGGTCGACGGGGTGGAGCGCTCGGTCGCCGAGGTGGTCCGCCGGCAGGACGACATCACCGGCGGCGTCGGCCTGGGCGAGCTGGAGGTGCTGCGCGCCGAGATCGAGCAGCACGCCGAGAACCAGGGCCACCTCGCCGACCAGCTCCTCGGCGTGGACGACGGCGTGGTCCGGGTCCGCGCGGACATGGCGGGCCAGGGTCGCAGGCTGCGCGAGATCGAGGACGCCGTCGTCGCGGAGGCCGCCAAGCGCGCCAAGCAGGGCGACGCCCTGGCCCAGCGGATCGACAAGCTCGCCGTCGCGCTCGAACGCACCCTCGACCGGATCGACTCCCTGGAGTCGAAGGTCGTCGACGTGCTGAGGTCGCGCGACAACAAGCTGGAGCACGGGCTGCGCACCGCCAACCAGGCCCAGCAGACCGCCGACGCCCTGCGCCGCGTCGTCGTGCGCGAGCACGAGCGGCACAGCGACGCCGTGCCGCGCAGCTCGCTCGTCCTCACCGACGTCGGCCTGCTGCGCCTGCCGTCGGACGACGCCCTCATGCTGCCGATGCTGTCGAGCAACGGGGTGTGGGAGACGGAGCTGTCCGAGCTGATCGACTCGGTCGTCGAGCCGGACGGCATCTTCGTCGACATCGGCGCGTACGTCGGGTACCAGACCGTGCGGATGCTCAGCCGGTTCGGCTCGGGCGGCGCGGTCGTCGCGGTCGAGCCGTGCCCGTCCGCGCGGGCGCTGCTCCAGCACAACGTGACGGTCAACCTGCCGGAACGCGTCGCGCAGCAGCTCGTGCTGGTCGACGCCGCCGCGTGGGAGAGCACCGGCGAGCTGGCCACCCAGCCCGCGCTGACCGGCGGGGTGTCGGTGGTGCCCGTGCCGGAGGGCGCGCCCGAGGACGTCGCGAAGGTGCGCGCCACCCGGCTCGACAAGGAGCTGGAGGCCGTGCCGCTGCTCCAGGGCCGCAAGCTGTCCGTCGTCCGGGTGGACGCGCCGGGCCGCGGTCACCGCGCGCTGGCCGGGCTCGTCCGCCTGCTGCGCCGCGACCGACCGCACGTGTTCCTGGAGTTCTCGGCGACCGCCACCGAGGGCTTCGGCGACGATCCGGTCACGGTCCTCAAGGAGTTCCGGATCTGGGGCTACGACCTGGTGCCCGTGGCGACCCGCGAGCCGGCGTCGCCGGAGCAGATCGTGGCCGCGATGGAGGGGCTCCGGAGCATCTCCCTGTGGCTGCGCCCGCGCCCGATCCAGGCCAAGGCACCCGGTCCGCAGGTCTCCGTACCACTCCGGCAGCCCGCTGACCAGGCGATTTGACTTCGGCCAAGGTCATGAGTAACTTTTACCGAGTCGCCAGCAAGAACCCCGGAACGAGCGGTTGACACCGCGAATCGGGCCGGGTAGAGTTCTGCGGCGTCGAGCTCCCAGAAACGAATAAGCAGTGCAGAGCGCTGCCTCGGGTCTGGAAGTCAGAACAAATTGAATGCGAAGCGGGTTTTGACGCGGAGCGAAGAAGCCGAAACGGCCGATTTGACACCGGGAAAACGAACCAGCTAAGCTTCAAACACAAGCGAAACACCGGAAACACAAAGCCCCGGAATGAACCGCGGTAAGATGCGGGACACGATGGTGAGCGCGTGTTCTTTGAGAACTCAACAGCGTGCCGAATAGCCAGTAAATTTATGATCCTCGTCAAGAGGATTCCTTTGAGATTGTTACTGGACAACTGACATTACTTGTCAGTGTTGTTCGGAGCGATCGAACTCATTCCTTATTGGAGAGTTTGATCCTGGCTCAGGACGAACGCTGGCGGCGTGCTTAACACATGCAAGTCGAGCGGTAAGGCCCTTCGGGGTACACGAGCGGCGAACGGGTGAGTAACACGTGGGTAACCTGCCCTGTACTCCGGGATAAGCCTGGGAAACTAGGTCTAATACCGGATACGACCTGCCACTGCATGGTGGTGGGTGGAAAGTTCCGGCGGTATGGGATGGACCCGCGGCCTATCAGCTTGTTGGTGGGGTAATGGCCTACCAAGGCGACGACGGGTAGCCGGCCTGAGAGGGTGACCGGCCACACTGGGACTGAGACACGGCCCAGACTCCTACGGGAGGCAGCAGTGGGGAATATTGCACAATGGGCGAAAGCCTGATGCAGCGACGCCGCGTGAGGGATGACGGCCTTCGGGTTGTAAACCTCTTTCAGCGGGGACGAAGGGCAACTGACGGTACCCGCAGAAGAAGCACCGGCTAACTACGTGCCAGCAGCCGCGGTAATACGTAGGGTGCGAGCGTTGTCCGGAATTATTGGGCGTAAAGAGCTCGTAGGCGGTTTGTTGCGTCGGCTGTGAAAACTTCACGCTTAACGTGGAGCCTGCAGTCGATACGGGCAGACTTGAGTTCGGCAGGGGAGACTGGAATTCCTGGTGTAGCGGTGAAATGCGCAGATATCAGGAGGAACACCGGTGGCGAAGGCGGGTCTCTGGGCCGATACTGACGCTGAGGAGCGAAAGCGTGGGGAGCGAACAGGATTAGATACCCTGGTAGTCCACGCCGTAAACGGTGGGTGCTAGGTGTGGGGGACTTCCACGTCCTCCGTGCCGCAGCTAACGCATTAAGCACCCCGCCTGGGGAGTACGGCCGCAAGGCTAAAACTCAAAGGAATTGACGGGGGCCCGCACAAGCGGCGGAGCATGTGGATTAATTCGATGCAACGCGAAGAACCTTACCTGGGCTTGACATGCACTGGAAACCAGTAGAGATATTGGCCCCCTTGTGGCCGGTGTACAGGTGGTGCATGGCTGTCGTCAGCTCGTGTCGTGAGATGTTGGGTTAAGTCCCGCAACGAGCGCAACCCTCGTTCCATGTTGCCAGCGCGTTATGGCGGGGACTCATGGGAGACTGCCGGGGTCAACTCGGAGGAAGGTGGGGATGACGTCAAGTCATCATGCCCCTTATGTCCAGGGCTTCACACATGCTACAATGGCCGGTACAGAGGGCTGCGAAGCCGTGAGGTGGAGCGAATCCCACAAAGCCGGTCTCAGTTCGGATCGGGGTCTGCAACTCGACCCCGTGAAGTCGGAGTCGCTAGTAATCGCAGATCAGCAACGCTGCGGTGAATACGTTCCCGGGCCTTGTACACACCGCCCGTCACGTCACGAAAGTCGGTAACACCCGAAGCCCGTGGCCCAACCCGCAAGGGGGGGAGCGGTCGAAGGTGGGACTGGCGATTGGGACGAAGTCGTAACAAGGTAGCCGTACCGGAAGGTGCGGCTGGATCACCTCCTTTCTAAGGAGCATCTGCACCGCGGTCTTCGGACCAAGGTGGAGGCCACGCCGACGGCGAATGATCGTCGGGTGGAGCTCATATATGTGGATGCTGGCTAATGCAAGACTTCGGGTTGCTCGGTGAGTTAGTACTGTCCGCAAGGGCGTGGAAGGGTCACCGAGGGGTTCAGAGTTTCTTGTTCGGTACGCTGTTGGGTCCTGAGAGAACACGCGAGTGTTTTCCTCAGCGAGAAACGACAGGGCTCCGCCCGTCTCCGAACCGCCAGGGTGAACTTGGCAGGCGTTGACAGTGTGGCGGGGTGTCTGGTTGTTCTTTGAGAACTGCACAGTGGATGCGAGCATCTTTGTGGCAAGTTATTAAGGGCATACGGTGGATGCCTTGGCACCAGGAGCCGATGAAGGACGTAGGAGACTGCGAAAAGCCTTGGGGAGCTGTCAACCGAGCTGAGATCCAAGGGTGTCCGAATGGGGAAACCCGGCCCCAGTCATGTGGGGTCACCCATACCTGAACACATAGGGTATGTGGAGGGAACGCGGGGAAGTGAAACATCTCAGTACCCGCAGGAAGAGAAAACAACCGTGATTCCGTGAGTAGTGGCGAGCGAAAGCGGATTAGGCTAAACCGTACTCGTGTGATACCCGGCAGGGGTTGCGTGTGCGGGGTCGTGGGACCTGTTCGTCAGTTCTGCCGGACTGACAAGAAGTCATAAAACGGTGTCGTTAGCGGAACGTGTCTGGAAAGCGCGGCCGTAGAGGGTGAAAGTCCCGTACGCGAAAACTCACCGTCTTCTTACAGTGTTCCCAAGTAGCAGCGTACTCGTGAAATTCGCTGTGAATCTGGCGGGACCACCCGCTAAGCCTAAATACTACCTGGTGACCGATAGCGGACTAGTACCGTGAGGGAAAGGTGAAAAGTACCCCGGGAGGGGAGTGAAATAGTACCTGAAACCGTGTGCCTACAATCCGTCGGAGCCTTTAGGGGTGACGGCGTGCCTTTTGAAGAATGAGCCTGCGAGTTAGTGCTGCGTGGCGAGGTTAACCCGTGTGGGGTAGCCGTAGCGAAAGCGAGTCCGAATAGGGCGTTCATAGTCGCGTGGTCTAGACCCGAAGCGGAGTGATCTAGCCATGGCCAGGGTGAAGCGTGGGTAAGACCGCGTGGAGGCCCGAACCCACCAGGGTTGAAAACCTGGGGGATGAGCTGTGGTTAGGGGTGAAAGGCCAATCAAACTCCGTGATAGCTGGTTCTCCCCGAAATGCATTTAGGTGCAGCGTCGTGTGTTTCGTGCCGGAGGTAGAGCACTGGATGGTCTAGGGGGCCCACAAGCTTACCGAAATCAACCAAACTCCGAATGCCGGTACGTGAGAGCGCGGCAGTGAGACTGCGGGGGATAAGCTTCGTAGTCGAGAGGGAAACAGCCCAGAACGCCGGCTAAGGCCCCTAAGTGTGTGCTAAGTGGGAAAGGATGTGGGGTCGCCCAGACAACCAGGAGGTTGGCTTAGAAGCAGCCACCCTTTAAAGAGTGCGTAATAGCTCACTGGTCAAGTGGTCCTGCGCCGACAATGTAGCGGGGCTCAAGCACACCGCCGAAGCCGTGTCATTCCGGTTATGCCGGGATGGGTAGGGGAGCGTCGTTCAGCCATTGAAGCGCCGGAGTGATCCAGGTGTGGAGGCTGGACGAGTGAGAATGCAGGCATGAGTAGCGAAAGCAGAGTGAGAAACTCTGCCGCCGGATGACCAAGGGTTCCTGGGCCAGGCTAATCCGCCCAGGGTAAGTCGGGACCTAAGGCGAGGCCGACAGGCGTAGTCGATGGACAACGGGTTGATATTCCCGTACCCGTGTGAACGCGCCCATGGCGAGGCTTGTGATACTAACCGCCCGAAGCCCGGGTCTGATTCTTCGGATGAGGACCCGACGTGGAGCGCGGGACCTGAACTTGTAGTAGTCAAGCGATGGGGTGACGCAGGAGGGTAGCTCCGCCAGTGAGTGGTAGTACTGGTGTAAGCGTGTAGGCCGTAGCATAGGCAAATCCGTGCTGCATATAGGCTGAGACGTGATGCATAGCCGATTGAGGCGAAGTAGAGTGATCCCATGCTGCCGAGAAAAGCCTCTAGTGAGTGTTCATGCGGCCCGTACCCCAAACCGACACAGGTGGTCAGGTAGAGAATACCGAGGCGATCGGGCGAACTGTGGTTAAGGAACTCGGCAAAATGCCCCCGTAACTTCGGGAGAAGGGGGGCCGAGGGATTTGAAGCCCCTTGCGGGCTAGGATTTTTCGGCCGCAGAGACCAGCGAGAAGCGACTGTTTACTAAAAACACAGGTCCGTGCGAAGTCGCAAGACGATGTATACGGACTGACGCCTGCCCGGTGCTGGAACGTTAAGGGGACCGGTTAGCTCTTCGGGGCGAAGCTGAGAACTTAAGCGCCAGTAAACGGCGGTGGTAACTATAACCATCCTAAGGTAGCGAAATTCCTTGTCGGGTAAGTTCCGACCTGCACGAATGGCGTAACGACTTCTCGACTGTCTCAACCACAGGCCCGGCGAAATTGCACTACGAGTAAAGATGCTCGTTACGCGCGGCAGGACGGAAAGACCCCGGGACCTTTACTATAGCTTGGTATTGGTGTTCGGTTCGGCTTGTGTAGGATAGGTGGGAGACTGTGAAGCGCTGACGCCAGTCAGTGTGGAGTCATCGTTGAAATACCACTCTGGTCGTACTGGATGTCTAACCTCGGTCCGTGATCCGGATCAGGGACAGTGCCTGGTGGGTAGTTTAACTGGGGCGGTTGCCTCCCAAAGAGTAACGGAGGCGCTCAAAGGTTCCCTCAGCCTGGTTGGCAATCAGGTGTCGAGTGCAAGTGCACAAGGGGGCTTGACTGTGAGACCGACAGGTCGAGCAGGGACGAAAGTCGGAACTAGTGATCCGGCCATGGCTTGTGGAAGCGTGGTCGCTCAACGGATAAAAGGTACCCCGGGGATAACAGGCTGATCTTGCCCAAGAGTCCATATCGACGGCATGGTTTGGCACCTCGATGTCGGCTCGTCGCATCCTGGGGCTGGAGTAGGTCCCAAGGGTTGGGCTGTTCGCCCATTAAAGCGGTACGCGAGCTGGGTTTAGAACGTCGTGAGACAGTTCGGTCCCTATCCGCCGCGCGCGTAGGATACTTGCGGAAGGCTGTCCCTAGTACGAGAGGACCGGGACGGACGGACCTCTGGTGTGCCAGTTGTCCTGCCAAGGGCATTGCTGGTTGGCTACGTTCGGAAGGGATAACCGCTGAAAGCATCTAAGCGGGAAGCTCGTTCCTAGATGAGGTATCCCACCCTTCGTGGGTTAAGGCCCCCAAGAGACCATTGGGTTGATAGGCCGGAGATGGAAGGTCGGTAACGGCTGGAGTTGACCGGTACTAATAGGCCGAGGACTTGCTCACAAAAATGCTACGCATCCACTGTGCGGTTCTGAAAGAACCGAACCGGACCATCATGCCCGATCTGGGTGTGGTGCCTACGGGTTGGTAATTTCATAGTGTTTCGGTGGTCATTGCGGTTGGGGAACACCCGGTCCCATTCCGAACCCGGTAGTTAAGCCTTCCAGCGCCGATGGTACTGCACTCGTGAGGGTGTGGGAGAGTAGGACGCCGCCGAACATTCTTTCCCTCAGGGGCACTCGGATATCCGAGTGCCCCTGAGGGCTTTTTTGCGTTAACGTCACGCCGTGGCCGAGGTGACGAAGCACGAGGACCTTGCGGAGTTCTGGGAGCTGACCGGCGAGTTCTTCAAGGCGGACCCGGTGCTGCACACCGTGCCGATCGCCGCCGTGGCGCGCAGGTTGGACCACCCCGACCCGGACGACCAGCCGCCGCTGCTGGTGACGATCTGCGAGGACGACGTGCTGGTGGCCGCGGCCCTGCGCACGCCGCCGTGGCCGTTGACGCTCAGCGGTGTGCCGGCGAGGTGGGCGGAGACGCTCGCGGACGCGTTGGCGGGTGACGTGGAGCTGCCGGGCGTGAACGGCCCGCGTGACGCGGTGGAGGCGTTCGTCGTCGCCTGGGCGGCCCGCACGGCACAGGGTGCTCAGGAACACATGGCCCAGCGGCTCTACCAACTGGGCGACCCGGTGGTCCCCGAGGTGCCGGGGCAGGCCCGCCTGGCGTCGGAGGACGACGTGGAGCTGCTGACCGGGTGGCGCACGGACTTCGCCATCGAGGCGATGGGCGTGGGACGCGACCAGGCCGCCGCCGAGGAGTCGGCGCGCGTCCTGCGGGCGAGCATCGCGGCGGGTGCCGGGCACCTGCTCTGGTTCCACGACGACGTGCCGGTGTCGTGGGCGTCGGCGAACGCGCCCGCGTCGGGCATGTCCCGCATCGGCCCGGTCTACACGCCGCCCGAGCACCGCGGGCACGGGTACGGCACGGCGGTCACGGCGGCGTGCGCGTCGTGGGCGCGGGAGAGCGGCGCGGAGCACGTGGTGCTGTTCACGGACCTGGCGAACCCGACGTCGAACTCGATCTACCAGCGGATCGGGTTCCGCCCGGTGGTCGACGCGGCGGAGTTCGTGTTCACCCCGCGTCCGTCCTGACGGGGCTGTGGCTGAGCAGGTCGCCGGGCTGGCACCCCAGCACGTCGCACAGCGCGGTCAGGGTGCTGAAGCGGATGGCCCTGGCACGCCCGTTCTTGAGGACGGACAGGTTGACCACCGTCACGCCGACGCGTTCGGCCAGCTCGGTCAGCGTCATGCCGCGCTCGGCCAGCAGCCGGTCGAGGTGCACCTCGATGCTCACACGGTCCCCTCCAGGTCCTCGCGCATCTCCGCGCCGGTGCGCACGATCCTGCCGAGCGTGAGCAGGCCGGCTCCGGCGACCACCGCCCACCAGGGGAAGGCCACGTCGCCGAGGAACTCGACGGCCTCCAGGTCGCGGTCCACGACGCCCTGGAGCAGCCGCGCGGCGGTGAACGCCTCCAGCAGCGCCGCGGCGGGCAGCGACACCAGCACGAACCAGCCGACGCGCCGGACCCCGGCCGCGGTGGCGGCGGTGTGGACGCCCTCCTCGGCGGCGCGCTTGAGGACCACCAGCAGCAGGAACAGCGCGGCGGCGTAGCAGAGGGAGCGGGGCAGGTCGTTGAGGACGCCCAGGACCCGCTGCCCGGCCGTGGGGTCGTCGATGCACACCCGCACCCGCTCGACCCCGGCGGTCACGCCGTCGCGCAGCCGGCCGTCGCCGAAGTCCCGGGCGCGCAGGCCGGTCCGGAAGCACACCGGCCACAGGCCGAGGGCGGACGTCACGGCCCCGTAGAGCGAGCCGCCGGCGGTCACGACGGCGGCGAACGGCCACAGGAAGCCCGCTGCCCGCAGCAGGGGGCGCAACGGGTCCGGCTCCGGTGCCGCCATCACACGGTCCCCTCCAGGTCGAGGCGCATCTCCGCGCCCGCCCGCATGATCGTCGACATGGCCGGCAGCCCGACCCCGGTGACGACCGCCCACCACGGCACGTCCCACTCCATTGGCAGGCGGGTGTAGTGGCTCGTCAGCTCGGGGACGAGGGGCGTCAGCAGCTCGATCCGGGCGACGGCCTGCGCCAGGGTGGTCACCAGCGGCAGGACGAGGGTCGCCCAGCCGAGGACCCGGACGCGGTTCGCGGTGGCGGCGGTGTGGGCGCCGTCCCGGACGGCGCGTTCCAGCACCCGGAGCAGCAGGTGGGACAGGACGGCGTAGCCGACCACCGGCAGTGCCCGCTCGACGATGACGAGCGCGCGGTCCCAGGCCGTCGGGTCCTCCAGGCACACCCGCAGCGCCTGCGCGCCCAGGCTCGCCCCGTCGCGATCGACGGAGCGCAGCACGTGCGTGCCGAGGGCCGTCCCGAAGCACAGGCTCAGCGCCCCCGCCGAGAACACCGAGAGCACGGCGATCCCGGCGACGACGACGGCGACGGCCCACATCAGCCGGACCAGGCGGGCGAACACGCCCAGCGCGCCGCGCTCACCGCGTCGTCCCGGACCCGCGGCGGTGTGGTGCGGTCGTAACGGTGCCCCGTCCCCCATGCCGCCCCCCGTATCGTTTATCGATGCTATCGAGAAACGATACCCCCGAGGACGTCGCGCGTCACGGGCCGGTTGCGGGCGTGCGAGGAGAAGACCAGGGACGTGGTGGTGTCGCCGTAGCGCTGGGCCACCTCGACGAACTCCTCCAGCTCGACCATCGACCGGCAGAGCACGCGCAGCAGCCAGCAGTCGTCCCCGGTCACGTGGTCGGCGTCGCGGACCTGCGCCAGGGTGACCACGCGCTCGCGGAAGCGGGGCGTGTCGAGGCTGCGCACGCGCACCCGCACGATGGCCTCGATGGGCAGGCCGAGGCGTTGCGGGTCGACCACCGCCGCGTACCCGGTGACGACGCCCGCCTGCTCCAGCCGCCGCACGCGCTCGGTCGTGGCCGGCGCGGACAGCGAGACCCGCCGGGCCAGCTCGGTGAACGTCATCCGCCCGTCCCGCTGGAGCAGGTCCAACAACTTCCAATCCAGGTCGTCGAGTTCCACCGCGGAATCGTAGGCGGGACACCGGGAACGCCTGGACTTCCGCATGGGTCCGCCGGCGCCGCCCGGCGAGGATTTCCCCATGACGAACACACTCCGCTTCCCCGCCGCCGAGCCCGCCTCCGCCGCCGCCTTCTTCGCCGCGCAGCTCGCGTTCGAGGCCGACCCGGACGACGTCGTCCGCGACCTGGCGGCCGGTGCGACCGCCGGGTTCCGGCTCGTGGAGACCCGCAGCCGGGAGGCGTTCGAGCGGGTCCGCGTCCCCGGCGCGGTCAACCTGCCGCACTGGGAGGTCGACGAGGTCACCACCGCGGGCTGGGACCGCGACCTGGTCTACGTCTGCTACTGCGAGAGCTCCGCGTGCAACGCCGCCACCAAGGGCGCGTTGCGGCTCAGCGAGCTGGGGTTCCGGGTCAAGCGGCTCACCGGCGGCATCACGACCTGGCGGGCCGCCGGCTACCCGGTCGAGGGCGACGAGGTCGGGAGCAGCGAGGTCGGGAGCAGCGAGGTCGAGGGCGGTGGCGCGGTGGGGCGGACCGGCCTGCACGGGGTCGCCTGCGCCTGCTGATCTACCCTCGGCCGGGTGACGCGACTGCTCGTGCTGCAACCCGACCGCGACGACCCGCCGGCCCGCCTCGGCGAGTGGCTGACCGCCGCCGGGGCGGTGCTGGACGTGGTGGACCCCGCCGAACGGCCGCTGCCCGCGACCCTGGACGACTACCGCGGCGTGGTGTGCCTGGGCGGCGCGATGGGCGCCCTCGACGACGAGGCGCACCCGTGGCTGGCCGACGTGCGGCTGCTGCTGTCGCACGCGGTGTCGAAGCGGGTCCCGGTGCTGGCGATCTGCCTGGGTGCTCAGCTGCTCGCGGTCGCCACCGGCGGGCGGGTTCGGGAGGCCGAACGACCCGAGATCGGCGTGCGGCTGGTCGCCAAGCGGGACGTGGCGGCGCAGGACCCGCTGTTCGCGGAGCTGCCGTGGACGCCGGACGTGCTCCAGTTCCACCTGGACGAGGTGTCGACCCTGCCGCCGTCGGCGACGCTGCTGGCGTCCTCGCCGGTGTGCGCCAACCAGGCGTTCCGGGTCGGCGAGAACGCCTACGGCCTCCAGTTCCACGTCGAGACGACGCCCGAGGTGGTTCTGAAGTGGGACTCCGGGTACCCCGGGGGTGCTTCCGGGCAGTTCGACCCGGACCGGCTGGCCGATGCCCACGAGGACATCCGGGAGGTGTGGCAGCCCTTCGCCGAACGATTCGTGCGCCTGGCCTCGGGTGGGCTGACGATCCACCGGCAACTGCCGCTGGTGTGACGAACGTCCGATGAGGACAGGATGATGTGAGCGTTCATCGGCCAGCCGGGTAGCGTTCACCTACGACTGTGTCGGTTCAGCCGGAGGAATCAGCGTGGATGCCTCGCTCCTCGTCATCATCGTGGTCGTCACCGCCTTGGCCTTCGACTTCACCAACGGCTTCCACGACACCGCGAACTCGATGGCGACCTCCATCGCCACCGGCGCCCTGCGGCCGCGCACGGCCGTCGCGTTCTCCGCGGTGTTGAACCTGGTGGGCGCGTTGCTGTCGGTCGAGGTCGCCAAGACCATCTCCGGCGGGATCGTCGACGACGCGAGGATCACCCCCGCGATCGTGTTCGGCGGCCTGGTCGGCGCGATCGTGTGGAACCTCGTGACCTGGTACGTCGGGTTGCCGTCCAGCTCGTCGCACGCCCTGTTCGGCGGGCTCATCGGGGCCACCTGGATCGCCTCGGGCGCGGACGCCGTGCACTTCGCGAAGGTCGTCGACAAGGTCGTGGCCCCCGCGATCGCCGCGCCGCTGGTCGCGGGCGTCGTGGCGCTGCTGGCGACCTACCTGACCTACCGGCTCACCAAGGGCACGCGGCGCTCGGTGAGCGAGAAGGGCTTCAAGGCGGGTCAGATCGCCTCGGCCGCGCTGATGTCCCTCGCGCACGGCACGAACGACGCGCAGAAGACCATGGGCATCATCACGCTCACCCTGATCACGGCGGGCACGCTCGCGCCGGGCGCGGAACCGCCCATGTGGGTGATCCTGAGCGCGGCCGTGGCCATCGCGCTGGGCACCTACCTGGGCGGGTGGCGCATCACGCAGACCCTCGGCAAGGGCCTGACCACGATCGAGGCGCCGCAGGGCTTCGCGGCGCAGACCAGCGCGGCGACCGTGATCATGGCGTCGTCGCACCTGGGCTTCGCGCTGTCCACCACGCACGTCGCGTCCGGCGGCATCATGGGCTCCGGCCTGGGCAGGCAGCTCGACGGCGTGCGGTGGAACGTGGCCGGTCGGATGGCGGCGGCGTGGGTGCTGACCCTGCCGGCGGCGGGCCTCGTGGGCGCGCTCGCGGGCAAGGTCGCCTCGACGGGCACGGTGGGCGTGGTCGCGGTCGCGGTGGCGGGCGTGGCGGTGGCGCTGGGCATCTGGCTGCTGTCGCGGCGCGAGCCGGTGCGGCCCGAGCACGTCGTGGACGAGATCGCGGCGCAGGCCGAGACGCACAAGGTGGCGGTGTGAAGGTCGACTGGGCGGCGCTCGGCGCCGTGTTCGTGGTGAGCCTGGCCGCCGTGCTGGGGCTGGTCGTGCTGTTCTCGGTGGGGCTGCGGGCCTGGTCGGCGCGGGAGTCGGCGCGGGAGCGCGGCGCGTCGGTGGCGCTGCCCACGGCCGGCGCGCTGGCCTGCCTGCTGGCGTGCGTGACCGTCGTGTTGTTCGGCATCTACTTGATCGTGGCCGGCTGAGGGCTTCGTCGGGACCGCCGGCGGACTACGGTGTTCGTCGATGACCGATCCAGCCCGCACCCCCACGTCCCCCGCGAGGTTCGGCCTGACCGAGGCGCGCAGCGGCGAGCACCTGCGCGCCGCCGGGTGGTGGGAGGAGCGCCGGCCCGCCGAGGGGGCCGAGTCGATCCTGTTCGCCCTGTCCCGCAGCCCCGACCCCGACCAGGCGCTGCGCGGCGTGGACCGGCTGCGGGTGGCGCTGGGCGACGGGTGGGCCGAGCTGGACGGCGCGCTGCGCGACAACGGGGCGCTGCGCGGGCGGCTGCTCGCGGTGCTGGGCACGTCCACGGCGCTGTCCGACTTCCTGGCCGCCAACCCCGACCGGTGGCGCGGCCTGGCCGACGACGAGCCGGTGGACGCCGCCGGGTTCGCCCCCGCGCTGGTCGGCGCGGTCGAGGGGCTGACCGGGGCGGACGCGGTGCGGGCGCTGCGGCTGGAGTACCGGGCGCTGCTGTGCCGGGTCGCCGCGGAGGACCTCGCGCACGTCGCCGAGCCCGACCAGCCGTACGTGGCCTACGACGACGTCGCGGGCCTGCTGTCGGACCTGGCGGTGGCCGCGCTGCGGGCCGCGCTGGACGTGGCGGGCCGACAGGTGCCGCGCTCGGACGAGTGCTCGCTCGCGGTGGTCGCGATGGGCAAGTGCGGCGCGCGGGAGCTGAACTACGTCAGCGACGTGGACGTGGTGTTCGTCGGCGAGGGCGACACGGCCGTGGCGACCCGCCTGGCCAGCACGCTGATGCAGGTGGCGGGGCAGGCGTGCTTCGAGGTGGACGCGGCGCTGCGGCCGGAGGGCAAGGCGGGCGCCCTGGTGCGCACGCTGGACGGGCACGCCTCGTACTACCGGCGGTGGGCGCGGACGTGGGAGTTCCAGGCGCTGCTCAAGGCGCGGCCGGTCGCCGGGGACGAGGAGCTGGGGCGGCGCTACCTGGAGGTGGTGCGCCCGCTGGTGTGGACCGCCGCCGAGCGCGAGGACTTCGTGCCCGACGTGCAGGCGATGCGCCGCCGCGTCGAGGACCACGTGCCGGTGGACCTGGCCGGGCGGGAGCTGAAGCTGGGCCGGGGCGGGCTGCGGGACGTCGAGTTCGCCGTGCAGCTGCTCCAGCTGGTGCACGGGCGGGCGGACGAGGAGCTGCGCATCCAGGCGACGACGGCGGCGCTGGAGGCGCTGGGCCGCGGCGGGTACGTGGGGCGGGCGGACGCGGCGGACTTCGGCCGCGCCTACCGGTTCCTGCGCACCCTGGAGCACCGGTTGCAGCTCCAGCGGCTGCTGCGCACGCACCTGTTCCCGGCCGACGACGACGACGCGGCGCTGCGCCGGCTGGCCCGCGCGTCGGGCGTGCCGGCCGAGGGCGGGCAGTCGGAGGGGCAGGTGCTGCTCGCCGAGTTCCGCAAGCGCGGCAACCAGGTGCGCAGGCTGCACGAGAAGCTGTTCTACCGGCCGCTGCTCCAGGCCGTCGCGAACGTGCCGACCGAGGCGCTGCGGCTGACCACCGCGCAGGCCACCGCCCGGCTGGCCGCCCTCGGCTACGCCGCGCCGGACGGCGCGCTCAAGCACATCGAGGCGCTGACCAGGGGCGTGTCGCGGCGGGCGCGCATCCAGGGCGCGCTGCTGCCGGTGCTGCTCGACCTGTTCGCCGCCACCCCCGACCCCGACGGCGGGCTGCTGGCCTACCGCCGGGTGTCCGAGGCGCTCGCCGAGACCCCCTGGTACCTGCGGCTGCTGCGCGACGAGGGCACCGTCGTCGACCGGCTCGCCGCGCTGCTCGGCACGTCGAAGCTCGTGCCCGACCTGCTCGTGCGGGCGCCCGAGGTGCTGCGGCTGCTGGCCGACACCGACGCCCTCGTCGGCCGCGACCCGATGACGATCGGCAACCCGCTGCGCAGCACCGTGTCCCGCTACAGCGACCTGGAGCGCGCGGTCACCGCGGCCCGGTCGCTGCGCCGCCAGGAGCTGCTGCGGGTGGCGTCGGCGGACCTGCTGGGCCTCGTGCCGCTGCGCACGGTGTGCGTGTCGCTGTCCGAGGTGTGGGTGGCCGTGCTCCAGGCCGCGCTGGACGCCGTGGTGCGGTCGTCCGGGGAGCGGGCGGCGTCCATCGCCGTCATCGGCATGGGCCGCCTGGGCGGGCGGGAGCTGGGCTACGGGTCGGACGCCGACGTGCTGTTCGTGTGCGAGCCCGCGCCCGGGGTGAGCGACGCCGACGCGGCGAAGTACGCGTCGTCCGTGGTGGAGGCGGTGCGGCGGCTGCTGGCCGCGCCCAGCCAGGACCCGGCGTTGCAGGTCGACGCGGACCTGAGGCCCGAGGGCAGGCAGGGGCCGCTGGTGCGCACCCTCGACTCCTACCGCGCCTACTACGCGCAGTGGTCGGAGCTGTGGGAGGCGCAGGCGCTGCTGCGGGCGCGGTTCATCGCGGGCGACGCGGCGCTGGGGGAGCGGTTCATCGACGCGGTGAACCCCGTCCGGTACCCGGCGGCCGGGCTGGACGCGGCGGCCGTGCGGGAGATCCGGCGCATCAAGGCGCGCGTGGAGGCCGAGCGGCTGCCGCGCGGCGCCGACCCGTCCACGCACACCAAGCTCGGTCGCGGCGGGCTGGCGGACGTCGAGTGGACCGTGCAGCTGCTCCAGCTCCAGCACGCCCACGAGGTGCCCGCGCTGCGCACGCCGTCGACCGTTCGGGGGATGAAGGCGGCCACCGAGGCGGGCCTGATCGCGGCGGAGGACGCGTCGGCGCTGATGGAGGCGTGGACGACCGCCACCAGGGCGCGCAACGCCGTCGTGCTGGTCCGCGGCAAGCCCGGCGACCAGCTGCCCACCGCCGGGCGCGACCTGGCGGCCGTGGCGTCCGCGATGGGGCACCCCGACGACCCGGGCGGCTTCCTCGACTCCTACCGGCGCACGACGAGGCGGGCGCGCGCCGTGATCGAGCGCGTTTTCTACGGTTCCTGAACACTGGGGGTCGTGAAGGCGATAGCGCAGAACGAGTTCGGGGACGCCGACGTCCTGGTCCTGCGGGACCTGCCCGACCCCGCCATCGCCCTCGACCAGGTGCTGGTCGAGGTGCGTGCCGCTGGGGTGAACCCGGTCGACCGGCTGGTGCGCGCCGGGTACGTGGCGGCGTCGATGCCCCACCACTTCCCGCTGGTGCCCGGCTGGGACGTGGCCGGCGTGGTGCGCGCCGTCGGGCCCGCCGTCGACGGGTTCGCGGTCGGCGACGAGGTGTTCGGCTACCAGCGCAAGGACCACGTGCAGCACGGCACGTACGCGGAGCTGGTCGCGGCCACGGAGCGGGGGCTGGCGCACAAGCCGCCGTCGCTGTCCTGGGAGCAGGCGGGCGGCCTGGCGCTGACCGGCCTGACCGCGCTCCAGTCGCTGCGCAAGGTCGGGGTCGGCGACGGCGACACCGTGCTCGTGCACGCGGCCGCCGGTGGCGTCGGGCACCTGGCCGTGCAGGTGGCGCGGCTGCTGGGCGCGTCGCGGGTGATCGGCACGGCGTCACCGCGCAACCACGACTTCCTGCGGTCGCTCGGCGCGGAGCCGGTGGCCTACGGGGACGCGCTGGTGGACGCCGTCGCGGAGCTGGTCGGCGGGGACGGCCTGGTCGACGTGGCGTTCGACTGCGTGGGCGGCGCGGCGCTGGGCGACTCGCCCGCGCTGGTGCGCGACAACTCCCGGATCGTGTCGATCGTCGACCCGAACGTGCTGGGGCTCGGCGGGAAGTACGCCTACGCCAAGCCCGTGCCGGCCGACCTGGAGTGGCTCGCGTCCCACGCAGGCGCGGGTGAGCTGGAGGTGGTGGTCCAGCAGGCGTTCCCGCTGGAACGGGCCGCCGACGCGCACCGCCTGCTGGAGGGCGGGCACGTGCGGGGCAAGGTCGTGCTGGTGGTCTGACGGGCGAAGGGCCCCCCGGGAGGGGCCCTTCGGGTGTTCGGTCCCGTCCGGGGTTCGGGCGGTCAGTCCTCGTCCGCGGTCGGGATCGAGGTGAACAGCTCCACCACCCACTCCTCGGTGAGCGAGTCGGTGTCCTCCTCGTCCTGCACGAGGCGGTTGGACACCCTGACGCCCAGGCCGAGCACGTCGGCGGCGGCGATCGCCTCGATGGCCTCGGACGCGGAGTCGAAGATGTTGGTGGAGAGGACCTGCACGGCGGTTGCGACGTCATCAGCATCAGACACGGCGCGACCCTAACCGCCCGCGCCCGGCGCGGCGCGCCGGCCCCGTGGTCGACGGCGTGTCGCGGTGGCGCTACCGACCGTCGATGAGGGGCCGTTCACCATTGACCAGAGGCTTCGGGATGCCGAAACTGACGTCTTCACGGGGATTGCTCACATTCGCACGCGTGCGCCCGGACGAAGGACGTCATGGACGACGAGAGGCATCACAGGAAGAGCGGCGCCGCTCTCAAGGTCGGCATGGTCGTGTTCGGCGTGCTCCTGGTACTGGGCGTGGTCCAGGCCGTCACGGCGGGCACCGTCGGCGTCGGCGCGCTGAGCGTCACGCTGCGGGAGCCGACCGCCGGCACGGTCCCGACGTCCACCCGCACCACCACGTCCGACGACACCGCCGGCCTGGACGGCGCGCTCGGCTCCGCGGGCCCCGCCACCGCGGAGACCCCCGCCGCCGACGCGGGGAGCAAGTCCGCCACCGGCTCCTGGAAGCAGGCGCGCGGCCTGCTCACCGTCGAGGTCACCAAGGTCGAGAACCGCGGCGGCGTGCTCCGGGTCTTCGTGACGGCCGTCAACGCCAGCACCGCGAAGATGGACCTGCCGGTCGCGTCCGCCTCGGCCGTCGACGACTCGGGGCGCGAGTACGGCGCGTCCCTGTCCACCAGCAAGTGGCCCGTGACGGTCGCGAAGAACGGCAGCGCCAACGGCTACCTGGACCTGGACCAGAAGGTCCCGGCCGCGGCGGGCGCGTTCTCGCTGACGTTCGGGGGCATCGTGGGCCAACTGGCCCCGACCGGCGGCTCGGTGACCGTGGCGGACATCCCCGTCCCGAGGTGACCCTTGCGCGTCCCCGCGTCCCCGCGTCCCCGCGTCCCCGCGTCCCGGGGAACGCGAAAGCCGAGGGCCGGGTGACCGTGCTGGTCACCCGGCCCTCGGCCGTCGAACCGGGGTCCGCTCGGATCACACGTCGTAGTACAGGGCGAACTCGTACGGGTTCGGGCGCAGGCGCAGCGGGTTGATCTCTTCCTCGCGCTTGAACGAGATCCAGGTGTCGATCACGTCCGGCGTGAAGACGCCGCCCTCCAGCAGGAACTCGTGGTCCGCTTCGAGGTTGTCCAGCACCGCGTCGAGGGTCGCCGGGACCTGCTTGACGTCGCGGGCCTCCTCGGGCGGCAGCTCGTAGAGGTCCTTGTCGATCGGGGCCGGCGGCTCGATCTTGTTCTTCACGCCGTCGAGGCCCGCCATCACCATGGCCGAGAAGGCCAGGTACGGGTTGCCCGACGAGTCGGGGCAGCGGAACTCGATGCGCTTGGCCTTCGGGTTGTTGCCGGTGATCGGGATGCGCACGCACGCCGAGCGGTTGCGCTGGGAGTAGACCAGCGACACCGGGGCCTCGTAGCCCGGCACCAGGCGGTGGTAGGAGTTCACCGTGGGGTTGGTGAACGCCAGCAGCGACGGGGCGTGGTGCAGGATGCCGCCGATGTAGTGGCGCGCCGTGTCCGACAGGCCCGCGTAGCCGGACTCGTCGTGGAACAGCGGCTGGCCGTCCTTCCACAGCGACTGGTGGGTGTGCATGCCCGAGCCGTTGTCGCCGAACAGCGGCTTCGGCATGAACGTGACGGTCTTGCCGGCCTGCCACGCGGTGTTCTTGATGATGTACTTGAACAGCATCAGGTCGTCCGCGGCGTGCAGCAGCGTGTTGAACCTGTAGTTGATCTCGGCCTGGCCGCCGGTGCCCACCTCGTGGTGCGCGCGCTCGACGGTGAAGCCCTGGGCCTCCATGTTGAGGACCATCTTGTCGCGCAGGTCGGCGTAGTGGTCGGTCGGCGTGACCGGGAAGTAGCCGCCCTTGTACTTGACCTTGTAGCCGCGGTTGCCGCCGTCCTCCTCGCGGCCGGTGTTCCACCAGCCGGAGATCGCGTCGATCTCGTGGAAGGAGGCGTTCGCGGTGGTGTCGAAGCGGATCGAGTCGAAGATGTAGAACTCGGCCTCGGCACCGAAGTACGCGGTGTCCGCGATGCCCGACTCGGAGATGTACTGCTCGGCCTTGCGCGCGATGTTGCGCGGGTCGCGGCTGTACGCCTCACGGGTGAACGGGTCGTGCACGAAGAAGTTGACGATGAGGGTCTTCTCGATCCGGAACGGGTCGAGGCGCGCCGTGTACAGGTCGGGCAGCAGCAGCATGTCCGACTCGTGGATCGACTGGAAGCCGCGCACGGACGAGCCGTCGAACGCGAGGCCCTCGGCGATGGCGTCGGCGTCGAACGCCGAGGCCGGGAGCGTGAAGTGCTGCATCACGCCGGGCAGGTCGCTGAACCGGACGTCGACGAACTTCACGCCCTCGTCTGAGATGAACTTCAGGACCTCGTCGGGATTCTTGAACACCCTCGTCGACTCCTCTGCTGCGGTGGGGGCGTGGTTGTACGCCGCTGCGTGCTGCGGCCTGCCATCGTGGCGAAACTAAGACCGCGGTGTTGCCCGGCAGTCACCCCGGTGTTTCGCCAGTGTTAACGGGCGTCCCCGGTGGGGCAACCCGACCGTCCGTCCTCACCCGCTGAGCACGGGCTTACTCTGGTGGAGTGAGCAGGTGGACCGGTTCGTGGTTGTCAGGACCCCGTGCGGCGCTGGAGCCGGGCGCCGACTCCGGTGACGGCACCGGGCAGCGCTGGAAGGGCGAGCGCCTCGGGCTGCCCCGGTCCGGACCCGGCTCGGTGGCCTCCACCGGGCGTCGGGCCCTGGCCATCGTGGTCGACTTCGCGCTGTCCGCGGGCGTGGCGGCGGCGTTCACGCAACCCGACCTGCCCAAGAACTGGAGCCTGCTGGCCTGGTTCGCGATCACCGTCACCGCGGTCGCTTTCTTCGGCTTCACCCCTGGTCACGCGGTGTTCGGCCTCCGCGTCGCCCGCCTGGACGGCGCCGGGACCGTGGGACTGCCGCGCGCGCTGCTGCGCACGGCGCTGATCTTCCCCATCATCCCGGCCGTGGTGTGGGACGCCGACGGCAGGTGCCTCCACGACAAGGCCGCGGGCACCGTCGTCATCCGCGTCCGCTAGCCCCCGCCGGTGGCCCACCGGCCCCGGGAACGGCTCAGGCCCGGTCGGGGACCGGGCCTGAGCAGCGGTGACGTGGTCTAGCGGCGGCGCATGGCGCGCTGCACGTTGCGCATCTTGGCGCCCTGCGGCAGCGGGCCCTTGGGCAGCGCCGCGCCCCGGCTGGCCAGCGCGGTCAGGCGGTTCTCGATCGTGTCGACCTGGGCGGTCGTGATGTTGCGCGGCAGCTTCATCAGGTGGCCCTGGAGCTTGCGCAGCGGCACCTGGTTCTCCTCGGTGCCGACGACGACGTCGTAGATCGGGGTGTCGCCGATCACCCGCGCCACCCGCTTCTTCTCCTGCGCGAGCAGGCCCTTGACCCGGTGCGGGGCGCCCTCGGCGACGAGGACCACGCCCGGCCGGCCGAGCACCCGGTGCACCATGTCGCCGTTCGTCGTGCCCGCCACGGCCTGGGTGACCCGCCACTTGCCGCGCAGGTTGTCCAGCGCCCACGCCGCCGCGCCCGGCTGGCCGTCGGCCTTCGCGTACACGTTGCGCTGCACCCGGCGGCCGAACACGATGACCGCCAGCAGCGCGCCCACCGCGATGCCCATGGGCAGCAGCACCCACTGCATGTCCCAGATGAGGCCGATCAGGAACGCCGCCGCCGTCGCGCCCAGCAGGCACAACAGCATGAGCGGCACGAGCGCCTTGTCCTCGCGGCGCTGCATCTTGAACGCCTCGAAGATCTGGCCGCGCCGCTGCTTCGATGCCGCGCGCCGAGCCTTCGCCGCTTCCTTGGAGGCCGCCTTGGCAGCCGCCTTGTCCTGCTTACCAGCCATACCCACCAGGATACGGCGCGCCGCGTCGCCCCATGACGGGAGTACGCGCTGTGCTCTGCGAGGATGCAGCGCATGGACCGGCTGCTGGAGGGACTGGACCCGGAACAGCGCGCCGCCGTGGAAGCACCGCGCGGACCGGTCTGCGTCCTCGCGGGCGCGGGCACCGGCAAGACCCGCACGATCACCCACCGCATCGCCTACCTGGTCCAGCGCGGGCACGTCGCCGCAGGTCAGGTCCTCGCCGTCACGTTCACCGCGCGGGCCGCGGGCGAGATGCGGACCCGGCTGCGGGCACTGGGCGTGCACAGCGCGCAGGCCCGCACGTTCCACGCCGCGTCGCTGCGCCAGCTCCGCTACTTCTGGCCCCGGGTGGTCGGCGGCGAGCAGTGGCAGCTCGTCGACCGCAACAAGCTGCGCCTGGTCGCCCAGGCCGCGAACCGCGCGGGCCTGTCGACCGAGTCGGACTCGCTGCGCGACCTCGCCGGCGAGATCGAGTGGGCCAAGGCGTCGCTCGTCGCGCCCGAGGACTACCCGGCCGCCGCCACCCGCACCAGCCGCGACACGCCGGCGTCCGCCGAGCAGGTCGTGCAGGTCTACCGCACCTACGAGCAGCTCAAGAACCAGGCGCAGCTGCTCGACTTCGACGACCTGCTGCTGCACACCGCCGCCGCGCTGGAGGAGCACGGCGACGTCGCCGAGGAGTTCCGCGACCGCTACCGGTGCTTCGTGGTCGACGAGTACCAGGACGTGACGCCGCTCCAGCAGCGCGTGCTCGACGCGTGGCTCGGTCAGCGCGACGACCTGACCGTGGTCGGCGACGCCAACCAGACCATCTACTCCTTCGCCGGCGCCTCGCCCGCGCCGCTGCTGAACTTCCCGCGCCGGTTCCCGCACGCCACCGTCGTCCGGCTCGAACGCGACTACCGGTCGACGCCGCAGGTCGTGGCGCTGGCCAACCAGGTCATCAGCTGGGCGCGCGGACGCCCCGCCGGCTCGCGGCTCAAGCTGATCGGGCAGCGCCCGGACGGGCCGCGGCCGTCGTTCACCGAGTTCGACGACGAGACGCTGGAGGCCGCCGCCGTCGCGCGCCGCACCAAGGAGCTGCTCGACGAGGGCGTGCCGGCCAGCGAGATCGCCGTCCTCTACCGGGTGAACGCCCAGTCGGAGGTCTTCGAGCAGGCGCTGGCCGAGGTCGGCGTGCCCTACCAGGTGCGCGGCGGCGAGCGGTTCTTCCAGCGGGCCGAGGTGCGGCAGGCGGTGATCGCCCTGCGCCAGGCCGCGGCGCACCAGCCGTCCGGCGAGCTGCCGAAGGTCGTGCGCGAGGTGCTGACCGGCATCGGCCTGACCGACGACCCGCCCGCCGGCGGCTCGGCCCGGGAGAAGTGGGAGTCGCTGCTCGCGCTCGTGGAGCTGGCCGAGGAGCTGGCGGGCGCGGTCGAGGGCGCCGACCTGCCGAAGTTCGTCGCCGAGCTGGAGATGCGCGCCGAGGCCCAGCACCCGCCGACCGTGGAGGGCGTGACCCTGGCGTCGCTGCACGCGGCGAAGGGCCTGGAGTGGGACGCCGTGTTCCTGGTCGGGCTGGTCGACGGCACCCTGCCCATCCAGCACGCGGGCGACGACGAGGCGGCCGTCGAGGAGGAGCGCCGGCTGCTCTACGTGGGCGTCACGCGGGCGCGGGTGCACCTGTGGCTCTCGTGGGCCCTGGCGCGCGCGGGGGGTGGTCGCCGCTACCGCCGGCGCAGCCGCTTCCTCTACGGCCTCGTCCCCGAGGACCACCCGGCCTCCCGCACCGCGGCCGCCGCCAAGCGCGAACCGCTCCAGCGCAAGCCCAAGCCCCAGTGCCGGGTCTGCGGTTCGGCGCTCGTGGACGCGAGGTCGGTCAAGCTGGGCCGCTGCGCCTCCTGCCCGTCGGACCTCGACGAGGAGCTGCTGACGCGGCTGCGCGCGTGGCGGGCCGACCGGGCGCGCGAGCTGAAGGTGCCCGCCTACGTCGTGTTCACCGACGCCACCCTCGTGGCCATCGCCGAGCAGCGCCCCGAGGACGTCGCCGGCCTGGTCGCCATCGCCGGCATCGGTGCCTCCAAACTCGACCGCTACGGCGACGACGTCCTGACCCTGGTCCGCGGCAGCAACCACTGACCGGCCCCCGGCTCCCGGCCCCGCCGGCCAGGCCGGCGGGGCGGGCGAGGTAGCGGGGCGGCGGGGCGGGCGTGCTCGCTCGCCGCCCGATCGCCAGCCCGATCGCCAGCCCGATCGCCAGCCCGATCGCCAGCCCGATCGCCAGCCCGCCGATGGCTGCCGATGGTCGCTCGCCGCTCACGCCCGCCCGAGCACTGTCTGCCCGGCCGCACTGTCTGCCCGGCCGCACCGCCTGCCTGAGCGCCGCCTGGTCGCATCGCCTACCCGGCTGCACCGTCTACCTGAGCGCAGCCTGCCCGGCCCGGCCGCGTACTGCTCGCCCGGCATTCGCCCGAGCACCGTCTGCGCTCCCCGCTCCCGTTCCCCGTTCCCCGCTCCCTGAGCCCCGTTCGTCGGGCGACATCCGGCCTGCCCGGCGGACGGGGCGCGGGGCGTTAATTCGGTGGCGCGCGTGTGACCGGGGTCGCTATACAACTCCCGCGGCCCTGCCGCGCGAGGTCCCCGGACCCCGCGCGCGGGCGCTGTGCCGGCGTGCCGCCGACCGCCTCGCAGGTGTGGTCGACGGGGTGCCGGCGGGGGTGGCAGCGGGTGCCCGCCGGCGGGCGGGCCGGCGCTCGGCATGATCGAGTACCGGCCGTCTGGGCAGGGCAAACGCGGAAACTTCACACGATCGACAGGTATTTGGAAAAACCGGTTGCACGCGCCGTGCACGGGGTCATAACCTGCTGATGCCGGGCGCGAAGCGCCCGCTGGGGAATCAAAGAGCTGCGTCCGACACGAGACCGCCCTAGGAGGTGACCGGCTGTGAACACTCTCAAGTGCTTCGAGAAGCCCGGTTACCTGATGACCGGGGCTCTCCTCATGTCCAGCACGGCTCCCGTCGCGGGGGAGAAGTCTGCCCGCGATCGCCGCGCCCACACGTGGGGTGCAGAGCGAGTTCAGCTGATCCAGGTCCCGGCGCCGTATGCGCCGACCGTTGTCCCGACTCAGAACGTTGCGCCGTCCGCGCAAGGGCGAAGTACCTGACACACCTGTAGTCAGGCCACCAGCCCACGAAGGCCGCGGACCCGTAACCGGATCCGCGGCCTTCGTGTTTTTTCACCCCGTTTTTCCAGCAAGACCACTTACCCCGTGCAAGACCCTGACAGGAGTCCACCTGATGTTGACCGCGACCGTCCCGATAAACGGGACGTTGTCCACCGAGTCCGACCTGATCGGAGCTGGTGTCGCGACCCTGATCGACACCGCGCCGGACGCCGGCCTGGAGCTTCCCTGCCGCACCAACAACCCCGACCTGTGGTTCGCCGACGCGCCGGCGGAGTTGGAGGAGGCCAAGAAGTTCTGCGCCACGTGCCCGGTCATCGCCGAGTGCCTCGCCGGTGCGCTGGCGCGTCACGAGCCCTGGGGGGTCTGGGGCGGCGAGATCTTCGAGCGCGGAGCCGTGATCGCGCGCAAGCGTCCTCGTGGGCGCCCGCGCAAGGACGCGGCACCCGTTGTTCCCGCGGCACCCGCCGCGACCGTCGTCCGGGGGGCTACCGACCAGGAGGCCGCCGCGTGACCACGTACCGATCCACCACTGACGAAGCCGTGTTCACCGAACTGAACCCCAGGGGGAACCCGATGTTGCTCGAAGAAAACCTGGCCAGATCCCGAATGCATGACGCGGAGATATACGCGCAACAGCATCGGCTGGCCCACCGCCTCGTCGTCGCCCGCAGGTGGCGTCGGCTGGCCGGTTGGGCCGAGCGCCGGGCCCACCAGAAGGCCCGCGCTCTCTGATGCACGACAGGCCCGCCCTTCCCGTCCGATACGGGGAGGGCGGGCCTCGCCGTGCCCGGACCGCGGATCGCAGACCGCGGACACGCATCACCGATCACCGGCCACCGCAGTCGGGTGGGCGCGGTCGGGTGGGTGCGGTGGTGTGGGTGCGGTGGTGTGCCGTGCCGCGTGGTTCCGGCGCGAGGGATCGCCCGGTCGTCGGTACGGTGCGTCGTGTGGCTGCTCACTCTCACCACCACCACCACCACGGTCGGGCCGATCACGGCGGGACCCTCGACGGGATCGACTGGTCGTCCCGCCTGACGATGTTGCGGCAGGCCGACGAGTTGGACGCGGATGCCCGGCGGGTCGTCGCGAGCCGGCTCGTGCGCTCGCTGCCCGACAACCCGACCGTCCTCGACGTCGGGTGCGGGGCCGGTGGGATGGCGGTCGCGTTCGTCGAGGCGCTGTCCGCGCGCGCCGGCGGGACGGTGGTGCTGGTCGACGCGACGCCCGAGCTGCTGGACGCGGCGACCGGCGCGGCGCGGTCGGCCGCCGCCTACGGCGGTGACACGACCACGGTTTCCGTCCGGGTGCGGCCGGTGCTGGCGGACCTGGCCGCCGAACGGGCCGTCGACTTCGCCGGACCCGCCCAGCTGGTGTGGGCGTCGAACGTGGTGCACCACCTCCCGGACCAGCGGGTAGCCGTGGCCGGGTTGGTGGAGGCGCTGGCGCCGGGCGGGTGGCTGGCGCTGGCCGAAGGCGGGCTTGAGGGCAAGTTCCTCCCGTGGGACCTGGGTGTGGGCGAGCCGGGGTTGCAGGAGCGGCTGGCGGCGGTGCGCGCCCAGTGGTTCTCGCGGATGCGCGAGGACATCCCCGGCTCCGCGCGGACGCTCGGCGGCTGGAACACCGTGCTCGCCGAACTCGGGCTGCTCGACGTGACGGCCTTCAGCTACCTCGTCGACCACCCAGCGCCCGCCGGTCGGGCGGTCCGGGACTGGGCCGTCGACCGGCTCCGGTGGTTCGCGGAGATCGGCGGCGACCTGCTGCACCCCGCCGACCGGCGCGCAGTCGGCCGGCTCCTCGACCCGGACGACCCCGCCTACCTGGGGTTGCGCGACGACGTCTTCCTGCTGGCCGCCCACACCGTGCACCTCGGGCGCAAGGCGTGACCGACCCCGGCGGCACGTGTGCCCGGTGCGACCGGACCCGTGCCTCGGTCACCGACGCGGCCGAGCTGCTGGCCTGGGTCCGGCAGCGGGAACGCGGGGTCGACCAGTGGCTGTGCCACGCCTGCGCGCGGGAGCACGTCCGCGACATCGAGGGCAAGCTGCCCGCCGACCACTGGGGAGCCGGTCACCGGCGATAGGTCTCCTCTCGGGTGGTGCCGTCCTGCTCGGCGGGACACCGGCGGGACAGGGGATCAGGGGGAGGTGGCGGTCAGCGCAGGGTGGCGGCCAGGAGTCTCAGGGCGGACCTGGTGGCCGCCGTGCCCCGTCTGTTGCCCGCCTCCAGTTCGGCGTTGAGGCCCTCGACCGTGCACAGGCCCGCCCGCAGCGCGCCCGCCAGGACGTGGTGGCGGCGCAGCGGGTGGGGTTCGTGCCGGGCCGCGTCGAGGACGGCCCTGGTCGGCTCGGTGAACGGCAGGCCGTCGCGCACGACCACCCCCGGCGGCCGGGTGGTGCGCTCCAGGACGAGCCGGGGCCCGCCCGACCGGCGCCGGCTCGCAGGTTGCAGCAGGTGCACGTGGGCCGGTGGTCGGGCGGGCAGGCCCTGGGCGGCCAGCGCGTCCGCGCCGGTGATCACCGCGCCCGGTCCCGCGTAGGCCACGGCGGCCCGGAGGCGCTGGGCCCGGGTGGGCGGTTGCGCCCCGAGCAGCAGCACGCCCGGCAGGATGCGCTGCCACGGGCCGCCGGGGCGGCACCTGAGGTCGATGACGTGGCCGGGCACGCCGGCGGCCTTCAGCTCTGCGGTCTTGACGATGTCCATGGGACGAGGGTGGACCGGGGGAGCGGGGGCCGGCCAGGGGATGTGGGTGAGTTGTGGACAACTCGGGAAGCTGTGGACAACTCAGTCCGCGAAGCCCGGTTGCCACCGGGCTACGATGGCCCTGGCCTGCACGTTCGCGTCGAGCTGGCAGAGGATGCCCGTCGCGCCCAGCGTGACCCTGTGGACAAGCAGGTACTGGGGAGGCAGGTTGAGGGACCTTCCCGTTTGCGAATCAGGGCTGCGGAGGTCGCCCACCCGCTCCGCCTGCTGCCGCAGCCACCGGCGCGTGAAGTGGAACGTCTCGGTGCGCAGCGGCTCGACGAACGGCGCCAGGTAGTTCAGGACGTCCTCGGCGTGCAGCTCGGTACCCGGTCGGATGAAGTGCTCGGTGCGCAGCAGCTCCTCCAGGTCCGCCGGCCGCCCCTCCAGCGCCAGCCTGGTCATCAGCCCCAACGTCCTGGGCAGGCCGTCGGGCAGGCGGGCCACCGCGCCGAAGTCCAGGACGCGCAGCCGGCCGTCCGCGCCCAGCATGAAGTTGCCGGGGTGCGGGTCGGCGTGCAGCAGGCCCGACCGGCTGGGCGCGGAGAAGTGGAACTCCGACAGCAGCTGCCCGGACAGGTCGCGGTCCTCCCGCGAGCCGTCGCGGATGATCTTCGCCAGGGGTGTGCCGTCGGTCCACTCGGTGACCATGACCTTCGGCGAGCTGGCCACCACGCGCGGCACCAGGACGTGCTCGTCGTCGGCGAACGCCTTGGCGAACACCCGCTGGTTGGCGGCCTCGGTCCGGTAGTCCAGCTCCTCCAGGTACCGGTCGCGCAGCTCCTCCAGCAGCGGTTTCACCTCGGCGCCCGGCATGACCGCCTGCATCAGCCTGCTGAACCGCAGCAGCTGCCTCAGGTCGGACTCCAGGGCCTCGTCCGCGCCGGGGTACTGCACCTTCACGGCCACGTCGCGCCCGTCGTGCCACACCGCGCGGTGCACCTGGCCGATGCTCGCGGACGCGGCGGGCGCGTCGTCGAACTCGGAGAACCGCTTGGCCCACCCGGTGCCGAGCTGCTCGGCCAGCACGCGGTGCACGGTGCGCGAGGGCATCGGCGGCGCGGCGGTCTGGAGCTTGGTCAGCGCCTCGCGGTACGGCTCGGCCAGCTCGTCCGGCACGGCGGCCTCGAACACGCTCAGGGCCTGGCCGAACTTCATCGCACCGCCCTTGAGCTGCCCGAGCACCGCGAACACCTGTTCGGCGGTCTTCGCCGACACCTCGGCGCTGACCTCCTCGGAGCTGCGGCCTGCCAGGCGCTTGCCCCAGCCGCCCACCACGCGGCCCGCCACCCCGAGGGGGAGGCTGGCCAGCTTGGCGGTGCGCTGCACGGCCTTGCGCGGGATTTCGGTCACCCGGTGATTCTCCCCCCGCTCGTCCACGCGGTCGCGCTGGATCGCCCCACGCCACAAAACCTACACAGCTCGGGCTGAGGACCCGTCAGCTCGCGGAACGGCACTCGCAGCGCGGGTGCACGGGCGCTATCCGGTGCTCGACCGCCCCGGCGAAGGCGTCGACCTCCACGACCGCGTCCCAGGTCGGCGGCCGGGTGCGCAGCTCGGTGCCGCGGTCGAGCGCCAGCAGCGCCTGGCCGACCGCGAAGCCCGCCGCGGCGGTCACCGTGGCCAGGTCGGCGTGCTGGGCGCGGTCGACGAGCTGCGCGGCCAGCACCGGCCAGTCGGGGTCCCGGTCGGCGGTGTGCATGTCCGCGCACCTCAGGCAGCTGCTGCGACCGGGCACGACGAGCGGTCCGACGACGCCCAGGCCCTCCCGGACGCGCACGGCCAGGTGCGGCGTGCGCGACGCCAGCAGGCCGCGGAGCAGCTCCGGCGCGGGCACCAGCACGTCCGCCAGCACGACGAGGTCGACGTGCCGGGGCGCCGGCCGGACCCCGCCGCACGCCCGCTCCACGGCCGCCGCCGCGGCGACCGAGCGCGGCCTGCCCACGTCGTCGTCGGTGTAGCCCGATCCGGTGTCCTCCGGCCCGACGCGGCCCCGGGCAACCACCCGGACGTGTCCCACCCCGGCGGCGGCGAGGAGGGTCGCGACGGTCACCGCGAGCCGGCCCTCGCCGTGCACGACGACGGCCCGGTCCGCCCGGTCGGCGGGCAGGCGGGGGACGGGCCGCCGGGTGCGCAGCGCCCACGACGACACCTCGGCGGTCAGCCTGGCGTGCGGCACCGGCACGGACTCCTCGACCAGGCCGGCCCGCGCCAGCCCGTGCAGCACGCCCGTCAGCTCGGCGGCCTGCGTGCCGTGGGGCGCGAGCTGGTCGCGCAGCTCGGCGAGGGTGTGGCGGCCGGTGAGGCCGAGCAGCACGGAGCACATGGGCGCGGGCACCTCCTCGACCAGCACGGCGTGCCGGGGGTCGGTGCCGATCTGCACGACGTCGGCCCGGCGGCGCAGCAGCGGCAGGCCGGGCAGGACTCGGGGGCGGTTCGGGAGGTCCACACCGGCAGCGTGGCCCCGTCGCCCGGAATCGCGAAACGCCTGTCCACAGGCCCGTGAACTGTCCACAGGCGACGCCGGGGCGCTTGACGCGGGCCGGGTTCCCGGCGGGTGGCCGGGCGCGCGGCCCGGCCACCCGCGGGACGTCAGACCTTCGCCTTGCCGAGGATCCGGGTCACCGTGGTCCCGCAGACCGGGCACTTGCCCTTGGCCATCCTGCGGTTGTTGCTCTCGTGCACCTCGCCCGTGAAGTCGCGCTTCTCACGGCACTTGACGCAGTAGCCGTTGTAGGTCTCGGCCACGGCTTCCTCCTTGCTTCGAGAGTGCGGGGCGATCTGCGCCACACTCGGGGGCTGGCTCGCACGCTACCTCCGGGAACCCGCTCCCGCTGCACGCCGCGTCGATCGTGTCCAGCCGCCTTTCGGTGGAACCTGCTCGTCCGGCGCTCCACTGACCGCCGCTTGGCCGCCGCGGACTGTCGGTCCGGGGCCTTACCGTGAACGCCATGCCCGAACCGCAGGTGGAGGTGCGGCGCAGCGCTCGGCGCCGTCGCATGGTGAGCGCGTACCGCGAGGGGGACACGGTCGTCGTCCTGCTGCCGGCCCGCATGACGAAGAGCGAGGAGAAGCACTGGGTGGCGGAGATGCTGAGCCGCCTCCAGCGCAGCGAGACCAGGCGCAAGTCGCCGACGCGCACGTCCGACGCCGCCCTCCGCCAGCGCTGCGAGGAGCTCGCCGACCGCCACCTGGACGGCGTGCGCCCGAGCAGCGTGCGGTGGGTGCCGCCGATGCGGACGAGGTGGGCGTCGTGCACCCCGAGCGAGGGCACGATCCGGATCAGCGAACGCCTGCGCGAGGTGCCCGCGTGGGTGCTCGACTACGTGCTGGTGCACGAACTGGCGCACCTGAGGGTGCCCGGCCACGGGAAGGACTTCTGGCAGCTCGTGCACAGGTACCCGAAGGCGGAGCGCGCCATCGGGTACCTGGAGGGCATCTCGGCGGCGGCGGGCCTGGGCATCACCGAGGAGGACTAGCGGGACCGGTGGTGCGCGACGGCGCCGCCGCGCACCACCGGGGTGCTACTTCGGGTCGTCCGGGCCTTCGCCGGCCCCGGGAGCGCCACCCTCGGGAGCGCCACCTTCGGGAGAGCCGTCCTCGGGAGCGCCGGCCCCGGGCTTCTCGCGCAGCGTGCGCTCCAGCTCCGCCATCGGGTCCTCCAGCGCCTTGCGCGTGGTCCCGAACCGCTCCGCGAACTCCATCGGGTCGTCCAGGTCCTCCGCCGAGGGCACCAGGTCGGGGTGGTCCCACACGCTCTCGCGCTGCTCGATGCCGTGCTGGTCGCCCAGCAGCTTCCACAGCGCCGCCGCCGAGCGGTGCCGGCGCGGGCGCAGCTCCAGGCCGACCAGGGTGGCGAACGTCTGCTCCGCCGGACCGCCGGACGCCCGGCGCCGCCGCAGCGTCTCCCGCAGCGCCTCCGCACCGGGCAGGCGCTCGCCGACGGCCTCGTTCACCACGACGTCGACCCAGCCCTCGACCAGGGCCAGCAGCGTCTCCAGGCGGGTCAGCGCGGCCTTCTGCTCGGGCGTGGTCTGGGGTTCGAGCATCCCCGACTTCATCGCCTCCTCGATGCTGGCCGGGTTCGACGGGTCGACCTGACCCGCGAGCTGCTCCAGCGCCGAGGTGTCGACCGTGATGCCCTGCGCGAACTCCTCCACCAGGTCCAGCAGCCGCTGCCGCAGCCACGGCACGTGGCTGAACAGCCGCTGGTGGGCGGCCTCGCGGGCGGCGAGGAACACCAGCACCTCGCTGGCCGGGCGCTCCAGGCCCTCGGTGAACTTCTCGATGTTCGCGGGCAGCAGCGCCGCCGTGCCCTCCGGACCCAGCGGCAGGCCCACCTCGGTCGAGGTCAGCACCTCGGAACCGAGCTGCGCCAGCGCGCCGCCGAGCTGCGAGCCGAACGCCATGCCGCCCATCTGGCCGAGCATCGACAGCAGCGGGCCGGCGGCCTCCTTCGCCTCGGCGGGCATCGCGTCCACCCACGCGCCGGACACGCGCCGCGCCACCGGGTCGCACAGCCGCTGCCACGTCGGCAGCGTGTGCTCCACCCACTCGCGGGCGCTCCAGCTCTGCGTCACGCGCACGCCCGCGGGCAGCGCGGTCACCGGGTCGAGCCACATCTCCGCCAGGTGCACGGCGTCCGCCACCGCGGTGCCCTGGTCGGGGCCGAAGCCGAGGGCGGTGCCGGGCTTGCCGGCCAGCTGCTGGAGGGCGATCTGCTTCGCCAGGTCGTAGTTGACCGGTCCGGACGACGAGTTCGCGTTGCTGAACATCGCGCCGAGCTGGCTCAGCATCGCGCCGAGCTGGTTGAAGTCGAAGGGGTTCGCGTCCCCCTGGTCGCCCGGCTTGCGGCCTCGGTCGTCGGGGTCCTGCGGGCCGAACCCGAAGGGCAGGTCACTCATGCCACCACGGTACGCGGGATGCGCCTGCGGGGCGGACCCGAGGAGCGCCCGCGCGGGACCGGTTCGCCCCCGGCGCAACCGCGTGGTCGTACCCTGTCGGGCGTGACCGAAGGCACCGACACCGTCGTGGACCAGGCACCGCCCACCCCGAAGCCGCCGCGGCGCGGCCTGACCCGGCGCACGTGGACCCTGGTGATCAGCCTCGCGGTGGTGCTGGTCCTCGGGTTGCTCGGCGGGTTCGCCCGGGTGCCGTACGTGGCGCTGGGCCCCGGCCCGACCTACGACACGCTCGGCCAGGTCGACGGCGGCGACGTCGTGGCGATCGAGGGCCAGGAGACGTTCCCGACCGGCGGCCGGCTGACCATGACGACGGTGTCGCTCACCGACGACGTGTCGCTGTTCGGCGCGCTCGGCCTGTGGGTGAGCGGCCGGTACGCGCTCGCGCCGCGCGAGGAGTTCTTCCGGCCGGGCGAGTCGGAGCAGCAGGTCCGCGACCAGAACGTGAAGGCGTTCCAGGACTCGCAGACCAGCGCCGAGGTCGCCGCGCTGCGCTACCTGGACTACCCGGTGAAGGTCGTGGCCGCCGAGATCACCGACGACACCGCCGCCGCCGGCGTGCTCCAGCCCAACGACCGGCTGCTGGAGGTCAACGGCAGGCCGGTGGCGACCGCCGACGACGTGCGGCCCGCCCTGGAGACCACCAAACCGGGTGACCAGGTCCAGCTGACCTTCGAGCACGAGGGCGAGCGCAAGACCGCCACCGTGACGCTCGGCCGCGCCGAGGGTCGCGAGACCGGTTTCCTCGGCGTGCTGCCGCTGGACCGGGCCGACGTGCCGTTCGAGATCAAGATCAGCTTGAACGACGTCGGCGGCCCGTCCGCGGGCATGATGTTCGCCCTGTCGATCGTCGACAAGCTGACCCCCGGCGAGCTGAACGGCGGCCAGTCCGTCGCGGGCACCGGCGAGATCAACGACAAGGGCGAGGTCGGCCGCATCGGCGGCATCCAGTTCAAGCTGGTCGCCGCCGCCGAGGGCGGCGCCACCACGTTCCTGGTGCCGGCGGGCAACTGCGACGAGGCCAGGCAGCACGCCCCGGAGGGCATGCGCCTGGTCAAGGTCGAGAAGCTCGACGACGCCGTGCAGGCCCTGGAGAGCCTGGCGAAGGGCGGCGACGCCCCCGCCTGCTGACCGCCTCGCCCCCGCTCACGGCTGCAGGGTCTCCAGCAGGGCGCGGGTCAGGTTGGGGGCCAGCTCGGGGTGCGCCACGACCTCCTCGGGCACCTCGGTGTTCCCCCGCAGCCGCAGCACGCACGCGGCCGAGCCGTCCCGCAGCACGGCCGCCACCAGGCGCGCCTCGCGGCGCTGCGGGTGCTCGGCGGCGAACCGGCGGGCCGCCTCGTCGTCCAGGTCGCCCTCGGCCAGCTGCTCCTCGGCCTCCGGCGGCAGCACCACGATCTCCTGCGCCAGCGCGCACCCGCGCACCACGTCCGGCCACACGATCCCGGCCAGCGCCCGGTCCAGCTCCGAGTCGGGCAGCGAGTCCTGCGCGATCGGTGTCAGCGGCGAGGCGACCGGGTCGAGCTGACCGGCCAGCTCGGGCTGCTGCGCGAGCAACTCCGACGTCGGGACCAGCGCGAACAGCTGGGTCGGCTGGTTCCACCCGGCGGTGGACACGAACTCCTCGACCTCGCGGGCGACAGCGGGCAGCACCACGGGCGGCGTTTCACTGGCTGACACGCCCGCCATGGTCGCATCACCCCGAAACGGTCGACCGAACGGGGAACCCCGAGGGGCCTCCGTAGAGTTGGACAGAACGTACGAACGCCACTTCCGCGATCCAGGAGCGTGCCCCGTGGCCACACGGCCCCCGGTCGGACTGCCCAGGCTGTCCCGTCGCAGCCGGATATTGCTCATCGTCGGTGCGGTGGCCCTGGTCGGTCTGATCACCGGCTCCAGGCTGCTCGGCACCTACGTCAACTGGCTCTGGTTCAGCGAGGTCGGCTTCCGCAGCGTCTACGGCACCGTGCTCGCGACCCGCCTCGGGTTGTTCGCCGCGGTGGCGCTGCTGGTGGGCGGCCTCGTCGCGATCAACCTCATCGTCGCCTACCGCACCCGGCCGGTGTTCGTGCCGGTGTCCGGCCCGGACGACCCGGTGGCCCGCTACCGCGCGGTCGTCACCCGGAGGATGAGGATCTTCGCGATCGGCCTGCCGGTGCTGATCGGCGTCATCGCCGGCACCTCGGCGCAGGGCGACTGGCAGGTGCTCCAGCTCTTCCTCAACGCCACGCCGTTCGACGTGACCGACCCCGAGTTCGGCCACGACATCGGCTTCTACGCCTTCCAGCTGCCGTTCTACACCTGGCTGCTGTCGTGGCTGTTCATCGCCACCGCGGTGTCGTTCGTGGGCGCGGTCGTGGCGCACTACCTGTTCGGCGGCATCCGGCTCGCGGGCCGCGGCGGCCAGCTCTCCGGCCCGGCGCGCACCCACCTGGCCATCGTCGCCGGTGTGTTCGTGCTGCTCAAGGCCGTGGCGTACTTCTTCGACCGGTACCAGCTGCTGTTCTCCGACCGGAACGACAAGTTCGACGGCGCGAGCTACACCGACCTCAACGCGGTGCTGCCCGCCAAGCTGATCCTGCTGTTCATCGCGGTCTTCTGCGCCATCGCGTTCTTCGCGGGCGCCGTGCTGCGCAACCTCCAGCTGCCGGCCATCGCGACCGTGCTGCTGGTGCTCTCCAGCATCCTGGTCGGCGCCGCGTGGCCCGCCGTGCTGGAGCAGTTCTCGGTCCGGCCGAACGCCATCGAGAAGGAAGCGGAGTCGATCAACCGCAACATCGACTCGACGAGGCAGGCGTACGGGCTCACCGACGACAAGGTCGAGACCAAGCCGTACGACGGCAAGCAGAACGTCTCGCTCGACGAGCTGAAGGCCGACCAGGCCACCCTGGGCAACGTCCGGCTGCTCGACCCGGCGGTCGTCTCCAAGACGTTCACCCAGTTCCAGCAGCTGCGCCCGTTCTACGGCTTCCCGGACAAGCTCGACGTCGACCGGTACACAGTGGACCAGCAGCTCCAGGACTACATCGTCGCGGTCCGCGAGCTGAACACCGCGGGCATCCCCGCCGGTCAGCGCGACTGGATCAACCAGCACCTGATCTACACCCACGGCAACGGCATGGTGTTCGCCGAGGCCAGCACGGTCAACTCGCCCGCCAACGAGGGCGGTGACGGCGGCTACCCGGTGTTCCAGGTGGCCCAGGTCGGCCAGGACGGGAAGGTCCAGCCCGGCCCGTTCGGCGTGCAGCAGCCGCGCACCTACTTCGGCGAGCTGGGCTCCCCGGCCGACTACGCCATCGTCGGCGGTCGCGGCGAGGGCGCCCCCGGCGAGTACGACACCGACGGGTCGTCCTACACCTACGACGGCAAGGGCGGCGTCCGCATCGGCGGGCTGTTCAACAAGCTGGTCTTCGCCGCCGCCTACGGCGAGCGGAACATCCTGTTCAACTCGGCCATCGGCGACGACTCGCGGATCATCTTCAACCGCAACCCGCGGGACCGGGTCGAGAACGTGGCGCCGTGGCTGACCGTGGACGGCGACCCGTACCCGGCCGTGGTCGACGGCCGGATCACCTGGATCGTCGACGGCTACACCACGCTCGACAACTACCCGTACGCCCGCCGCACGCCCCTGGGCGACGTCACGAACGACTCGCTGCCGGGCGTCGCGCAGCTGCCGAACCGGGAGATCAGCTACATCCGGAACTCGGTCAAGGCCACTGTGGACGCCTACGACGGCTCCGTGACGCTCTACGCCATGGACGAGCAGGACCCGGTGCTCAAGGCGTGGCAGGGGGTCTTCCCGGGCACGGTGAAGCCGAACAGCGACATGTCGCAGTCGCTGCGCGAGCACCTGCGCTACCCGGAGGACCTGTTCAAGGTCCAGCGGGAGATGCTCTCCGAGTACCACGTGGACAACCCGCGGGACTTCTACTCGGGCGTCTCCTTCTGGGACGTGCCGTCCGACCCGACCATCGACAACGCCACCACCGTCGAGGCCCAGCAGCAGCAGAGCAGCCAGCAGCGCGACCGGCAGCCGCCGTTCTACGTGCTGGCGGGTGACCCGACCGGTGACGCGAACAAGGTCAGCTTCCAGCTGACCAGCGCGTTGGTGCGGCTCAATCGCGAGTTCATGGCGGCGTACGTGACGGTCAGGTCCGACCCGGACAACTACGGCAAGATCAGCGTGCTGACCTTGAACAACGAGGCCAAGGGTCCGCAGCAGATCCAGACCACGTTCCTCACCAACGGCGAGGTGTCCGGTGAGCTGAACCTGCTCACCCAGCGCCAGACGAAGGTGGTCTACGGCAACCTGCTGACCCTCCCGGTCGGTGGCGGCCTGCTCTACGTGGAGCCCATCTACATCGAACGGGCCAGTCAGAACACCCAGTTCCCGCAGCTGTTCAAGGTGCTCGTCAGCTTCGGGGACAAGGTGGGCTACGCCAACACGCTCAGGGACGCGCTGGAGGAGGTGCTGACCGGGGCCGGGGTGCAGGTGCCCGACCCGGGCACCGGGCAGCAGCCGGGGTCGACGTCGACCCCGTCGACCTCCGCCACGCCGCCGGTGGACGACGGCAGCGGGCAGTCGCCCGACCTCCAGCAGGCGGTGCGGGACATCCAGTCCGCGCTGGCCCGCATCAAGGCGGCGCAGTCCAGCGGTGACTTCGCCGAGCTGGGCAACGCCTACAAGGCGCTGGACGAGGCGGGCAGGCGGTTCGAGACGGCGAGCGGCACCACGCCGTCGCAGTCGTCGGCCGTGCAGCCGTCGCCCACGCCGACCGGCTGACCAGGTATTCATCGCTGAATCGGGTGGCCTCGCGCACAGCGGGGCCACCCGATTTGCATCTCCGGTAACCAGGGCGTACAGTTCTAATTACCAACGCGGGGTGGAGCAGCTCGGTAGCTCGCTGGGCTCATAACCCAGAGGTCGCAGGTTCAAATCCTGTCCCCGCTACTGAAGTGAGAGAGTCCCGTTCACGGAAAACGTGAACGGGACTCTTTCGCATTTTGCCCCGGGGGTTCGACCCCCGGACCCCGAGCAGGCGGGACTTCGTCCCCCCGCACCCCCTGGAACGGTGCCGGCCTCGTCGGGGGTGCGGCGGGCGGGTTGGGGCGGGTTGGCTGTGGCGAGTGGGTTGAGCTGCGGAAATACAGTTAAGGGACCCCCGTGTGAATGGGGTTTCCGGGGGTGTGTAGAGTTCTACTTGCAGCGCGGGGTGGAGCAGCTCGGTAGCTCGCTGGGCTCATAACCCAGAGGTCGCAGGTTCAAATCCTGTCCCCGCTACAAAGGTGAAGGGGCCCTTCCGGTGACAACCGGGAGGGCCCCTTCTTCGTGCGCTCCGGTCACGTCATGTTCTCGGCCCAGTACTGGGCGCAGGTCAGCGAGCACACCCGGCCCTCGCCGCTGACCGTGCGGTGCCGGCGGATCTGCTTGCCGCACACCATGCACTCGTCCTTGCCCGCCTGCTCCGGGATCGAGCCGGACGCCCAGGCGCGGGCGTTGCGCACCACCTTGGTGGTCCCGGTCGTCCACTTGGCCCCGGTCGTCCACTTGATGCCCACAGTTGACCTCCCAGAAGAACGAACACCCGTAGTAATGGTCCCACCACCCGACGTGTACGCCAGGGGTGAGCGCCGAAACCACCGGGTTGTGCTATTCACCCGGGCGACGGACGGGGGGTCCCGGACGCGGCGAGTGACGTGCTTCTGCCGTTAGGGTGAACGCAATAGTGCGGTTTCCCTTGTGGGCCAACGAATTTCCACTCCACGTGGACAGCCCGGGTCAAGCGGCCGAACGCGTGGCGCCCGGCGGGGGGCGGTTACGCAGCGGAGCTTCTCGTTGCTCCGCTTGGCCCAACTCCACTAGCCCGTGATCAGCCACAGTGGACAGAACGGCTGACCATTGTGGACACCGTGGCCACGGCGTGGCACCGTTGGTGGTGTGTCGGACCTGAATGCGACGGCGGCGGCCCTGCTCGGGCTGCTGCACGACGGACCCAAGACCGGTGGCCAGCTCGTGGCTGAGGCCGGGGAGCGCTTCGGTGCGTTCTTCAGCGTCACCCGCAGCCAGGTCTACCGCGAGCTTCCCGCGCTGGCGGACGCCGGCCTGCTTCGCCTCGGCAAGCAGGGCCCCCGCTCCAGCCAGCAGTACGTGCTCACGGCGGCGGGCAAGAAGGCGTTCAAGAACTGGCTCCTGTCCGAACCCGGACCGGACCACCTGCGCAGCCCGCTCATCCTGCGCATGGTGCACGCCGGGTTCCTGACCCCGAAGCAGCGGCAGGGGCTGGTCGACTCGGCGCGCGCGAGCTACACCGCCGACCAGGAGGCCGCCAGGACCGCGGTGAAGACCGCGGAGGACGCCTACTCCAAGGCGGTCGCCGAGTTCGGCCTGGCCCACGCCAAGGCCGTGCTGAAGCTGCTCGACGCCGTCCCGCAGGGCTGAGGTGCGCCGACCGGTCGCACTCCGCGACCGGTCCTGGCGTAATCTTCAGCCGTGAACCCCGACGTCGAAGCAGACATCAAGGACCTCTCCGCCACCCTCGCGAGCATCGAGGCGGTGATGGACCTCGATGCGCTGCGCGCGCAGGTCGGCGAGCTGGAGGAGGCCGCCGCCCGCCCCGACCTGTGGGACGACCAGGAAGAGGCGCAGCGCGTCACCAGCCAGCTCTCCCACAAGCAGGGCGAGCTGCGCCGCGTCACGGCCCTGCGCGACCGCCTCGACGACCTCGGCATCATGTACGAGCTGGCCGAGGACGAGGGCGACGCGGGCAGCCTCGCCGAGGCCGACACCGAGCGCGTGAAGCTCCGTGACGAGATCTCCTCGCTGGAGGTCCGCACCCTGCTGTCGGGCGAGTACGACGAGCGCAACGCGCTGGTCACCATCCGCGCCGAGGCGGGTGGCGTGGACGCCGCCGACTTCGCCGAGATGCTCCTGCGCATGTACTCGCGCTGGGCCGAACGGCACAACTACCCCGTCGACGTGTTCGACACCTCCTACGCGGAGGAGGCGGGCATCAAGTCGGCCACGTTCCGCGTCTCCGCCCCCTACGCCTACGGCACGCTGAGCGTCGAGCAGGGCACGCACCGGCTCGTGCGCATCTCGCCGTTCGACAACCAGGGCCGCCGGCAGACGTCGTTCGCGGGCGTCGAGGTGGTGCCGGTGGTCGAGCAGACCGACCACGTCGTCATCGACGAGAAGGAGCTGCGGGTCGACGTGTACCGCTCGTCCGGCCCCGGCGGCCAGGGCGTGAACACGACGGACTCGGCGGTGCGCCTCACGCACATCCCGACCGGCATCGTCGTCTCCTGCCAGAACGAGCGCAGCCAGCTCCAGAACAAGGCCACCGCCATGGCGGTCCTCCAGGCGAAGCTGCTGGAGCGGCAGCGCCAGGAGGAGCAGGCCAAGATGGACGCGCTCAAGGACAGCGGGTCGAGCTGGGGCAACCAGATGCGCTCCTACGTGCTGCACCCCTACCAGATGGTCAAGGACCTGCGCACCGAGCACGAGGTCGGCAACCCGTCCGCGGTGCTCGACGGCGAGATCGACGACTTCCTGGAGGCCGGCATCCGCTGGCGCAAGCAGCACCAGTCCTGATGCGCTCGGTAGCGATCTCGATCGGTCAAGCCCCGGTCGGGTGGCACCCGATGAGGGCGACACGGGGGCTTCACGAGGGCCGCGAGTAGACTCGCGCCTCGTGATTCGCCTCGAACACGTGTCCAAGGTCTACAAGACCTCCGCGCGCCCCGCTCTCGACAACGTCTCCGTCGAGATGGACAAGGGTGAGTTCGTGTTCCTCATCGGGCCGTCCGGGTCCGGCAAGTCCACGTTCCTGCGGCTGCTGCTGCGCGAAGAAGTGCCCAGCAAGGGTCGCGTGTACGTCTCCAACTTCGACGTCGCCAAGATGTCGCGGCGCAGGGTCCCCCGCCTGCGCCAGTCCATCGGCTGCGTCTTCCAGGACTTCCGCCTGCTGACCAACAAGACCGTGGCGGAGAACGTCGCGTTCGCGTTGGAGGTCATCGGCAAGCCCCGCAACACCATCGTCAAGGTGGTGCCCGAGGTGCTCCAGCTGGTCGGCCTCGACGGCAAGGCGGACCGGATGCCCCACGAGCTCTCCGGCGGCGAGCAGCAGCGGGTGGCCATCGCCCGCGCGTTCGTCAACCGGCCCCTGGTCCTGCTCGCCGACGAGCCGACCGGAAACCTGGACCCCGACACCAGCCAGGACATCATGCTGCTGCTGGAGCGGATCAACCGCACCGGCACGACGGTGCTGATGGCCACCCACGACCACTCCATCGTCGACTCCATGCGCCGCCGGGTGGTCGAGCTGGACCACGGCCGCATCATCCGCGACGACGCCCGGGGTGTGTACGGCGTGGGCCGCTGAGCCCGGACGCCGCGACCCCCTCGTCCCCCGACCCTGAGGAACGCTCCCCCCGATGCGTACCAGCTTCGTGTTCAGCGAGGTCGTGACCGGCCTGCGCCGGAACGTCACGATGACCATCGCGATGATCCTCACGACCGCGATCTCGCTCTTCCTGCTCGGCCTCGGCCTGCTCGTCGTCCGCATGGTCGACAAGATGCAGGACAACTACCAGGGCAAGCTGGAGGTCTCGGTCCTGCTGACCAACGACGTCAGCGCGAACGACAAGGACTGCACGCAGCAGCCGTGCGCGGGCCTCCGCGAGCAGCTGGAGAGCACCTCCGGGGTCAAGACGGTCGTCTACGAGAACCGCGAGAAGGGCTTCGAGCGGTTCAAGAAGATCTTCGAGGCGCAGCCCGAACTGGTGAAGCTCGCCCGCCCGGAGGCGATCCCGTCGACGTTCCGGGTGAGCCTGGAAGACCCCGAGCGCGCCGACGTGATCGTGCAGGCGTTCAGCGGGAAGGCGGGCGTGAAGGCGGTGAACGACCAGGGCGAGTTCCTCGCCAGGCTGTTCGACGTCCTCAACGGCGCCCGGGACGGCGCGCTCGGCCTCGCCGCGTTCCAGGCGCTGGCCGCGCTGCTGCTGATCTCGAACACCATCCAGGTGTCGGCGTTCACCAGGCGGACGGAGGTCGGCATCATGCGGCTGGTGGGCGCGACCCGCTGGTACACGCAGCTGCCGTTCCTCATCGAGGCCGTGGTGGCGGGCATCATCGGCGCCCTCGCGGGCGTGCTGTGCCTGGTCGGGTTCAAGGCGGTGGCGCTCGACCGGGTGTTCGGCGACCTGTTCAACTCGGGCATCCTGCCGCAGATCGGCATGCTGGACATCCTGGTCATCTCGCCGATCCTGCTCGGCACCGCCGTGGTGATCTCGGCGCTGACCGGCTACGTCACGCTGCGCCTCTACGTACGCCTGTAGGGTTCGGCCCCCGATAACCGCTGGCGCGGTCACGTAAGGTTGCCGTCATGGTCAAGGAGCGCGGTCAAAAGGTGATCGCGTCGAACCGCAAGGCTCGGCACGACTACACCATCCTCGACACCTACGAAGCGGGTGTCGTGCTCGTCGGCACCGAGGTGAAGAGCCTGCGGATGGGCCGGGCGTCCCTTGTGGACGCCTTCGCCCAGGTCGACGACGGCGAGATCTGGCTGCACGCGCTGCACATCCCGGAGTACGTCGCGGGCACCTGGACCAACCACGAGGTGCGCCGCAAGCGGAAGCTGCTGCTCCACAAGGGCGAGATCGAGCGGCTGATCGGCAAGACCAAGGAGAGCGGTCTGTCGCTGATCCCGCTGTCGATGTACTTCAAGGACGGGTACGTCAAGGTCGAGCTGGCGCTGGCCCGGGGCAAGAAGTCGTACGACAAGCGGCAGGACCTGGCCAAGCGGGACGCGCAGCGCGAGATCCAGAAGGCGCACGGCCGGGCGCTCAAGGGCCGTTACTGACCGTCGGCGGTTCGCGGGGGACCCCGCACCCCCGCGGGCGGCGGGCCGGCGGGATCAGCCCAGGTCGAGGTAGGCGAGCACGGCGCGCACGCGGCGGTGCTCGGACGTGCTCGGCTCCAGCCCGAGCTTGGCGAAGATGTTGCCCACGTGCTTCTCCACCGCGCCGTCCGACACGACCAGGGACGCGGCGATGGCCCCGTTCGACATGCCCTCCGCCATCAGGCCCAGCACCTCGCGCTCGCGCTGCGTCAGCGAGTCCACCGGGTTGCGCCTGGCCCGCACCATCAGCTGCATCATGACCTCGTGGTCGATGCTCGTGCCGCCCCCGGCGACCCGGCGGACGGCGGCCACGAACTCGGCCACGTCGGCCACCCGCTCCTTGAGCAGGTAGCCGACGCCGTTCGCGCCGCCCGCCAGCAGCTCCACCGCGTACCGCTCCTCCACGTACTGCGAGAGCACCAGCACGGGCAGGCCCGGGACGCGCCTGCGGGCCTCGATGGCGGCCCGCAGCCCCTCGTCGGTGAACGTCGGCGGCATCCGCACGTCCACCAGCGCCAGGTCCGGCCGGTGCTCCTCGACGGCGGCGAGCAGGGCCTCGCCGTCCTCGACGGCCGCGACCGTCTCGATGCCCTCGTCGGCCAGCAGGCGCTGCACGCCCACCCTCAGCAGCACCGAGTCCTCGGCGATCACCACGCGCACGGCAGCTCCGTCCGGATCACGGTCGGCCCCCCGACGGGGCTCAGCACGACGACGACGCCGTCAATGGTCGCAGCCCGGTCGACGAGCCCCGCCAGGCCGCCCCCCGGGCGCACCTCGGCGCCGCCGCGGCCGTCGTCGGTGACCTCCACGACCACGGAGTGCTCCGTGCGGGACACGGTGACCAGCACCCGCGTCGCGCCCGAGTGCTTCGCGGCGTTCGTCAGCGCCTCGGCGACGGTGAAGTAGGCCGTGCTCTCCACCGCCATCGGCGGGCGCGGCTCCACGTCCACGTCCACCACCACCGGGACGGGGGACCGGGCGGCCAGCGACGACAGCGCCGCGTCCAGCCCCCGGTCGCCCAGCACGGACGGGTAGATGCCGCGGGCCAGGTCGCGCAGCTCGGAGATGGCGAGCTTCGCGTCGGCGTGCGCCTCGGCGATCAGCTCGCGGGCGCCGTCCGGGTCCGACTCCATCTTGCCGCGCGCCCGCCCCAGCCCCATGGCCACGGCCACCAGCCGCTGCTGCGCGCCGTCGTGCAGGTCGCGCTCGATGCGCCGGCGCTCCGCCTCGGCGGCCTCCACGCCCCGCGCCCGGCTCGCCGAGAGCCGCTCGGCCTCGGCGGACAGCACGCTGGTCCGCGACGGCCCGAGCAGCGCGCGGGCGAACGCGCCGTGCGCCCGGCCCATGCCGTTGAGCAGCCGGTGCGACAGGAAGCCCAGCAGCAGGCCGACCAGGGTGACCGGGAGGGCCTTCGCGAACGAGTCGATCGTGTAGACGACGCCGGGCGCGAACTCGACCTCCCAGGTGGCGGGCAGCCGGTGCAGGTAGAACGGCAGCAGGACGGTCGCCGCCGTGGACGTCCACAGGGCCACGGTCACCGCGAACTCGATCGCGCCCAGCGGCAGCATGACCAGCCAGTACGCGAAGTCGCGCCACGTCGCCGGGTCCTGGGCGAGCGCCTTCGCGCGGGCGGTGGCGCCCCCGGGCAGCGGTCGGTAGGGCCGCTGGACCTCCACGCCGAGCGCGGTCCGCACCCACGCGCGCTCGGCCGTCGCCGCGCCCCGGGCCAGGGTGAGGGTGAGCACGCCGAGCGGCAGGCCGACCCAGATCACCGCGGTGCCCAGGCTCACCGCGCCCAGGGTCACCAGCAGCACGAACCAGAAGATCCCCGTGACCAGGTTGAGCAGGAAGTACCCGCTGGTCCGGAGGGTGCCCGCCATGGTGCCCGTCGTCATGTCCCCCACCTTCACGCCGCGATTGAACCCGATCAGCATCACCCGTGCGGGGGGTGGGGACCATCGGGTGCGCCGGTCGGAGCGGGGTGGGGCCAGCCCTACCGCGGTAATGGGAATGATCGCGGGGGCGCGGGGCGTTATGCTGTACGAGAAGGACCCACGACCAGGGGGTGAACGGTTTCGACTTTGTGCGTCGATTCAAGGGAAGCGTGCCGGTGCAGGCGAGAGACCACCGCAAGCGTCATCGCAAACCAATAAGCGCCGAGTCTAACGACCAGCGCGCGTTCGCCCTCGCCGCCTGAGGCTAGGAGCGACGCTGTCGGCCCGGGGGCGCCTCCGCCCCGATCGCCGGCATCAGCTAGGAGGCTCACCACCGCTCTCGGCCACGGGGAGCGGTTGGGACACCCACAGTGGCTGGGCCCGTCACGGTCGCTTGTCCGCGTGATGACCGGGGTCGAGTAGAGACGTAGCGGACTGCGCACGGAGAAGCCTTGATGAGCCGGCAGAGGACCCGGGTTCGATTCCCGGCACCTCCACCCCTGGAACGGCGGGTGCTCGCACGACGAGCACCCGCCGTTCCGCTGTTCACAGGTCGTTGGCCAGCACGTGGGCGATGTTGCGCTCCGCCAGGGCGGTGATCGTGACGAACGGGTTCACCCCGAGCGAGCCCGGCACCAGCGCCCCGTCGGTCACGTACAGGTTCGGGTAGCCGTGCACGCGGCCGTGGTCGTCGGTGGCCCGGCCGAGGACCGCGCCGCCGAGCGGGTGGTAGCAGAAGTCGTCGGCGAACGCCCTGCCCCCGGAGAACACGTCGTAGCGGTAGGTGGTGCCGCTCGCGGCGTTGACCTCGTCGAGCAGGCCCTTCGCGGCGGCCACCGAGGGCGCGGCCTGGGCGCGGGTCCACTGGAGGCCGAGGCGGTCGGTGGCCGGGTCGTAGGTGAACCGGCCGCGGTTCGGGTTCTTGGTGATCGCCAGGTAGAGGCTGACGTAGGTCTCGATCCCGGCGGGGACCGGGGCGATCTCGGCGATCACGTCGCGGACGGGGTCGGTGATGGCCAGCACGGGGATCGCGGACTGCTTGGGGCCCGTCGGTTCGAGCGGGTTGTTGTTGCGGGCGGCCATGACGTTGCCGTTGGGGCCCCAGCCCTCGCCCACCTCGTCGGGCAGGTCCGGCAGGTCGCCGGTCTCGCGGGCGCGCAGCAGCAGCTCGGTGGAGCCGAGGCTGCCCGCGCCGAGGAACAGGCGGTCGCACGTCAGGTGCTTCTCGGCGACGGGCGTGCCGTCCTCGGTGATCTGCCGGACGGTGAGCGCGTACCCGGTGGCGGTCCTCGTGACGCGGGTGACCCGGTGCAGGGGCGCGATGGTGACGTTGCCGGTGCCGACGGCCTGGGCCAGGTAGCCCTTGTCGAGGCTGAACTTGCCGTGGTTGTTGCCGTAGAGGACCTCGGTGCCCAGCGCGGACCTCGGCGCCTCGCCGCGCTCCTCCCGCATCATGTGCTCGAACGAGTAGACGTTGGGCAGCAGCCGGGTGCCGTAGCCCGCCCGGCCCGCGAGGGTCCTGGACAGCCGGGCGTAGTGGTAGTGGTCGGTGCCCTCGAACCAGGGCTCGGGGATCGAGTTGACCCGCAGCACCCGGTTGGCCAGCGGGTAGTACGTGGAGTACATCTCGTCCGCGTCGACGGTCGGGAACACCTGCTCGAAGTACGCCCGGTCCGGGACGACGGCCATGCCGCCGTTGACCAGCGAGCCGCCGCCGACGCCCCGGCCGACGTACACGCCCATCTCGGCGAAGTTCACCCGGTCCAGGACGCCGGCCCAGCGCTGGACCGGCCGGTTGGCCAGGTCGAGGAACAGCACGCCGTTGACCGGCGCCTCGGTGCGGTCCTTGAACCACGTCGAGCGGCGGTCGGGGTTGAGCATCCCGCAGAAGACCTTGCCGTCCGCGCCGGGCGCGTTCCAGGCCCGGCCCATCTCCAGCACGAGCGTCCGCACGCCCGCCTGGCCGAGGCGTAACGCCGAGACCGCGGCGCCGTAGCCGCTGCCGACGACGATCGCGGGCACGTGGGTGTCGTCGGCGGAGGCGCGGCCGGTGGTGGCGAGGGTCCCGGCGGCGACCGCGGTGACCCCGAAGAAACTGCGACGGGAAATCTTCTTCATGTTCCCGGACGCTAGATCAACGACCGGCGAGGTACCTCTCGATCAAGCCGGCCACCAGTGCGGGGTCTTCGAGCGCCACCGCGTGCGTCCCGTCCACGCGCACCACCTCGACGTTGCCCGGCAGCGTGGGCAGGTCGCGGGCCAGGCCCCGCTGGTAGGGCTCGAACAGCGCCTGACCGGGCATGGGGCGCGTGGCTACGGCCAGCAGCATCGGGCACTCCAGCTCCCGGAACACCTCGAAGCAGTCCAGCTCCTCCAACGCCGACTGGAGTTCGGGTTGCCCGTGGGAGCGGAACGCCTCGCGCAGTCGGTCGACCTCGTCGCGGACCTCCTCGGGGTCGACGTAGCGGGTGAGCTGCGTCGGCACGCCGTGCCCGTCGACGTTGACCACCGCCGGGCACTCCGGGTGCCGCCGGCCCCACAGGGCGGCGACCATGCCGCCCAGGGACATGCCGACCACGGCCGGGTTGTCGGTCGCGTGCGGCTCGATCCGGTCGAGCACCGAGTCCCAGTCCCACGGCCCTTCGAGCGGCAGCGGCACGACCTCGTGCACGCCCCCGAGCGCCGCCGCCACCGGCTCCCAGTCCGCGGGCGTCCGGCCCGCGCCGTGCAGTGCGATCACCTTCACGCGTTCAACCTCGCTCTCACCGAGGCGGTGGTGACACCGCCGCCGTCCGGGTCCCGCGCCAACTTGCCCCGCCGCACCAGGTCGTGGACGCCCTGCTTGGTGACGCCGAGCATCGCGCCGGCCACCGAGTACGACACGGCCGTCGCGGCGGGGTGCCCCACCCGCCGGGCGGTCGCCCGGCCGAGCGGGGTGCGCCACCAGTCGGCGGGCGGGTCGAACGGCCCGTCGGACGGGTACAGCGCGCCGACGAGCCGCGCGAGGGTGTGCACGGCGGCCTGCTCGTCGTCGCCCTCGACGGTCGCGGCCAGGCGCGCCGCCAGCTCCCGGTTGCGGTCGTGCAGTTCGCCGACGTCGCCGAACAGGATCTCCAGCGGGTCGAGCAACCGGGTGCGGATGATCGTCTCGATCTGGGTGGCGAGCACGCGGAACCTCCTTGACGGCTATCGTCAAGTACTTGACGGTCTGCGTCAAGTACTTCAGCGGCGGGCGGGTGGCGCGGTCATCGGGTCCTCGGGCCAGCGGTGCTTGGGGTAGCGGCCCCTCAGCTCCGCCCTGACCCGCGGGTAACCGGTGCGCCAGAACGACGCGAGGTCGCCGGTGACGGCGGTCGGGCGGCCCGCGGGGGAGAGCAGGTGCAGCACGACCGGCACGCGGCCGTCCGCCAGGCGCGGCGTCTCCGTCCAGCCGAACACCTCCTGCACCTTCACCGGCAGCGCCGGCTCCGGCTGCGAGTAGTCGACGCGGACCCGTGAGCCGGAGGGCACCTCCAGGCGGTCCGGCGCGAGTTCGTCGAAGCGCGCGGCGGCGGGCCAGGGCAGCAGCAGGCGCACCACGTGCTCGCCGCTGATCCGCTGGAGGTCGGACCGGCGGCGGGCGTCGCCCAGGTCGACGACCCCCAGCAGCGCCTCGTCGTCCACGGCCGGCCACGGGTCGCCCAGCACGCGGTGCAGGAACGCCATCCGCTCGCGCGTGCGCAGGCCGTCCGCGTCCCAGCGCAGCAGGCCGACGCCCTCCGCGCGCAGGCCCTGGCGCAGCGCGTCGGCGACGGCGGCGCGGTCGCGCAGGGGCTTGCTCGACAACGTGATCGCGCCCAGCTTGCGCAGCCGGTTCGCCACGACGTCCCCGTCCCAGCGCACGTCGTCCTCCTCGGCCAGGAGGGCGGGCGCGGCGGTGACGGCGAGGTCCTCGTCGGCGCGGGCGGCGAGGCGGACGCGGCCGTGCGCGCGGCCCGGTTCCCGGTCGGCGACGGCGACCGCCAGCCACTCGGCGTCGGCCAGCCCGCTGCCCGGCGGCAGCTCGACGGCCGTGCCGCCGGCCATCAGGTACACCGGCGACCCCGGCGACCGCCTGCGCGCCAGCCGTTCGGGGTGGGCGAGGGCGACGACCAGCGCCGGGTCGCCGCCCCTCTTCGCCTCGCCCCTCTTCGCCTCGTCGCGCTTGTCGCCGCCCCGCTCGCCCTCGCCCCGCTTCCCGAGCATCGCGGACAGGCGGCGCACCTCGCGCGGGTCGGCGTCGTGCGGGTTCAGCTCCACGCCCCTGCTCGCGCGGTCGTCGTCCAGGAGCGCCACCACCTGCGCGGCCGTGTGCGCGCCCACCGCGTCCGCGCCGTCCAGCAGGGCGCGCGCCAGGCGCGGGTGCAGGCCGAGGTCGGCCATCCGCCGCCCCCGGTCGGTCGCGGAGCGGCCGTCCAGCGCGCCCAGCGCCCGCAGCACCGCGCGGCCCGCGTCCAGGGCGCCCGGCGGCGGGGCGTCCCACCAGGCCAGGCCCTCGCCGTCCGGCACGCCCCAGCAGGCCAGCTCCAGCGCCAACCGGGTCAGGTCGGCGGTGCGGATCTCCGGCTCCGGGTAGCGCGGCAGCGTGCTGTGCTCGTGCGCCGGCCAGCACCGGTAGACCCGGCCCGGCGCCTCGCGCCCCGCCCGGCCCGCCCGCTGGTCCGCCACCGCCGCGCTCACCCGCACCGTGGCCAGGCCCGACAGGCCGCGCCGGTGGTCCACCCTCGGCACCCGCGCCAGGCCCGAGTCCACCACCGACCGCACGCCCGGCACGGTCAGGCTCGACTCGGCGACCGCCGTGGCCAGCACGACCCGCCGGCGCGGACCCGGCGTGAGCGCGTCGTCCTGCGCGGACGCGGCGAGCCTGCCGTGCAGCGGCAGCACGTCCACGTCACCGCCGATCAGGCCCGCGCACCGCCGGATCTCCGCCACGCCCGGCAGGAACGCCAGCACGTCGCCGTCCCCCTCCACCAGCGCCCGCCGGACCGCGCGGGCCACCGCCGCCTCCACGCGCTCACCCCGGGCCGGCGGGGTGTGCGCCACGTCCACCGGGAACGTCCGCGCCTCCACCCGCAGCACGGGCGCGTCGCCCAGCAGCTCGGCCAGCCGGTCCGCGGCGACCGTCGCGGACGTCGCCAGCAACCGCAGGTCCGGGCGCAGGCCCGCCCGCGCGTCGAGCAGCAGCGCCAGCAGCAGGTCCGCGTCCAGGTGCCGCTCGTGGCACTCGTCGAGCAGCACGACGTCCACGCCCGCCAGCTCCGGGTCGTGCTGCAACCGCCGCACCAGCAGGCCGGACGTGACCACCTCGATCCGGGTGTCCTTCGACGTCCTGCGGTCGCCGCGCACCGCGTAGCCGACCGTGCGGCCGACCGGCTCGCCCAGCAGGGACGCCATCCGCGCCGCCGCCGCGCGGGCCGCCAGCCTGCGCGGTTCGGCGACCACCACCCGGCCCTCCAGGGCCAGCGGGACGAGCGTCGTCTTGCCGGTGCCGGGCGGCGCGACCAGCACCGCGGTGCCGTGCCCGGCCAGGGTGCCCGCGATCTCGCCCAGCATCGGCCGGATCGGCAGGTTCGGGAGCTCCACGGTGGGGCAGTGTGCCAACCCGGCCGCACGGGGGAGGTGGCGACTCGGCACGCGCCCCGCGGCGCGGGAGGGCCGGGAGGTGCGGGGCCGGCCGGGGTGCGAGGCTGACCGGGTGGTTGACCCGCTGCACGACCCCGACGACCCCGACCTGCTCGACCCCTACCGGGCCCGCGACCTCGCCGGGCTCGTCGAGACCGCCAGGCTCGCGTCCGGCGCCGTCCGCTACGGCAGGGTCGGCCGCGTCGGCGTCGCCCAGGTCGTGGTGAACCCCGACGACCCGCTGCCCACCGGCAACCACGCGTGCGCCGTGTACGGGTCGTCCGCCGAGGTCGCGGGCACCCTGATGAGGCTGGAGCGGACGTTCGCCGATGTGGGCCGGGCCGAGGCCGTGCTGTACGCGTCGCCGACGACCGTGGCCGAGATCGAGGGCCTGGCCGACGACACCGGCTGGCACGCCGTGGAGGAGGCGCTGGTCGTCGTGCACCGGGGGACGCCCCGCTCCTCGTCGGACGTCCGGCGCGCGACCGACGCCGACCTGCCGGGCGTGGCCGAGCTGCTCGCCGACGACCTCGGCGCGGACGCCGCGCGGCTGCTGCGGCACCTCGGGCAGCGGCTGGACGACCCGAGGTGCGCGTTCCTCGTGGTGGACGACGGCGACCGGGTCGCCGGGTTCGCCTCCGGGTTCGGCGAACGCGGCGTCGGCCTGGTGGAGCACGTCGTCGTGCGCCCGGCCCGGCGGCGGCGCGGCGTCGGCGGGGCGCTGGTCGGCGGGCTGGTGACCGTGCTGGCCGACGCCGGGGCGCTGCTCGTGGCCGCGCACGTGGCGGAGGGCGGCGCGGGGGAGCGGTTCGCCGAGGCGTGCGGTTTCGAGGTCTGCTACCCGGTGACCGCCTACGCGCGGAGGGTCGATGAACTGCTCGATTGAGTAATCCCTTGCCCCGAGGCATATCCTTAGCAGGGCTAAAGGACTGCTGAGAGGGGCTCACGTGCTGGGGAACGACGTCAAGGCGAAACCCCGGCTGCCCAACGAGGTGTGGGTCCTCGTCGCGGCGAGCTTCATCATCGCGATCGGCTTCGGCATCGTCGCGCCCGTGCTGCCCGCCTACGCCAAGAGCTTCGACGTCGGCACGTTCGCCGTGTCCGCCGTCGTCAGCTCGTTCGCCCTGGTCAGACTGCTGTTCGCGCCCGTGAGCGGACGCCTGGTCAACCGGTTCGGCGAGACCTGGGTCTACATCGTCGGCATCCTCATCGTCGCCGTCGGCACCGGCGCGTGCGGCTTCGCCACCGCCTACTGGCAGCTCATCCTGTTCCGCTGCTTCGCGGGCATCGGCTCCACCATGTTCACCGTCTCCGCCGTCGGCCTGCTGATCCGCATCACGCCCGCCGCCCTGCGCGGCCGCGCCTCCGGCGTGTGGGCCACCGGGTTCCTGCTCGGCAACATCGCCGGCCCCATCGTCGGCGCGGCCCTCGTCGAGATCTCCATCCAGGCGCCGTTCGTCGCCTACGCCGTCGCGCTCGTCATCGCCGCCCTCGTCGTCTGGTGGTTCCTGCGCCGGTCCACGCTCACCGCCCTCGACACCTCCGCCGCGCAGCCGTCGATGACCGTGCGCGACGCCGTCCGCTCCCCCGCCTACCGGGCCGCGCTCGCCTCCGGCTTCGCCAACGGCTGGGCCGTGTTCGGCGTGCGGATCTCGCTCGTGCCCCTGTTCGTCGTCGAGGCGCTGCGCAGCACACCCGCCATGGCCGGCATCTCGCTGTCCGTGTTCGCCGTCGGCAACGCGGCCGTGCTCATGATCTCCGGCAAGCTGTCCGACACCGTCGGCCGCAAACCCATGGCCATCGCCGGGCTCGCCGTGTCCTGCTTCGGCACCGTGTGGCTCGGGTTCACCACCGACGTGCCGCTGTTCATGGTCGCCTCGCTCGTCGCGGGCGTCGGGGCCGGGCTGCTCAACCCGCCGCAGAACGCCGTCGTGGCCGACGTCATCGGTGCCAAGGCCAAGGGCGGCCCCGTGCTCGCCGCGTTCCAGATGGTCGCCGACTGCGGCGCCATCGTCGGCCCGCTCCTCGCGGGCGTCCTCGTGGACCACTTCTCCTACCAGGCCGCCTTCACGCTGACGGGTGCCATCGCGGGCCTCGCCCTGATCTTCTGGCTGTTCGCCCCCGAGACCCTGCCCCGCACCGAGGAGTCGCACGTCGCGTCGGACGTCGCGAACGAGTGCGGCACCCTGGACGAGGGCCCCGAGGTGCCGGTCGGCGAGCGCGTGGCCGGACGTCCGCGTCAGCCGGACGCGTGATCGCACTCAGCTTTTGCTCAGCATCCCTCGGTAGCCTGCGGGCGCAGGCGGACCGGGAAGGACAGACGACGTGGGTGGCGCTGAGCGCAACGCTCGGAAGAAGAAGCAGGAGCAGCGGGCGACCAAGGCGGTCGTGGCGGCACGGGGTTCCTCCGGCGACCGGAACAAGGTCGTCATCGGGGTCGCGGTCGTCGTGGTGCTCGCGCTGGTCGTGATCGGCGGGGTCGTCTGGACCGCGAACAAGGACTCCGCGGACGACGCGCTCAAGCCGCCGGCCGACCTGACGGGCGTGTCCGCGCCGGTCGAGCGCGAAGGCGGGGTCGTCGTCGTCGGCGAGGAGTCGGCGAAGGCCACGATCGACCTGTACGAGGACTTCCTCTGCCCGGCGTGCGGCCAGTTCAAGAAGGTCTACGGCCCCCGCATCAAGCAGGAGATCGAAGCGGGCGCGCTGCGCGTGCGCTACCACGCCCTGCCCTTCCTCATCCGCTACTCCGACCCGGAGGGCTACTCGCGCGACTCGGCCAACGCCGCGCTGTGCGCGACCGACGAGGGCAAGTTCTGGGAGTACCACGAGTCGCTGTTCGCCGCCCAGCCCGAGGAAGGCGGTCCCGGGTACACCAAGGAGGAGCTGGTGAAGCTCGGCACCGACCTCGGCATCACCGGTGACGCGTTCAAGCAGTGCGTCGAGGGCGACAAGCACGTCGCCGAGGCCCAGGCCGAGCTGGACGCCGCCAAGGGCACCGGCGACTTCAAGGGCACGCCCACCGTGATGAAGGACGGCCAGGTCATCGACTTCGGTGACGAGAACTGGCTGACCAACCTCCTCAAGTGACCCCACCCCAAGCCCGCTAGCAGCCAAGACGCGTTGGGGGACCCCCCGATTTCACTCGGGGGCACCCCGTGTTGTACGGTATTGCCACACGAGAACGGCGGGCCTGAAACCCCGGTGGGACCGTGCGAAGCAAGGGGCTGTGGCGCAGCTGGTAGCGCATCACACTGGCAGTGTGAGGGTCAGGGGTTCGAGTCCCCTCAGCTCCACAATCGAATATCGTATGAGAATCGCCCGCTGACCTGCGTTGATGCAGGTGGCGGGCGATCTTGCTTTGCGTCCGCTGTGGACTGCGGTGGCCGAGTTGGAGCAAATCCGGAGCAGGCGGTCGCTCCGGACGAAATGTTGTCAGCGTTGTGCTCCAGTTCTCTGCGGGTGCGTAAGGTCACGTTGTCGCTGAGCCGGGCCGATCGTTGACCAATTCCCGGTGTACCCGCGGGCGGGTGCGGTTGTGGGCTGCGGGATGTCTGTCATGACACCGTCCAACCGATCATCACCGCCTACCCGTCACACGACGGCTCGGGCCACGCCGTTGGGCTGAACCGGCGTTTCGGGAGCGAAACCACCTCGGGTGCCGTCCCGCACGGGGTAGCGTGGCGCGGTTTTCACGTCGCCGGAGGGAAAAGCCGATGACTGATCCGTTGGCCAACGTGCAGCGCCTGGTGGACGACTGGGAGCGCGACGCCGAGCAGAAGGCGGCGCGGTACGAGTCGATGCGGCAGGAGGTCGAGCGGATCTCGCTCACCCGGTCGGCCGCCGGTGGAGCGGTCAGCGTGACCGTCGGCCCCAACGGCATCCCCAGTGACGTGTCCATGACCGAGGCGGTGTCGCGGCTGCGCCCGGAGCAGATCGCGGCGGCGGTGATGGAGGCGATGCGCCAGGCCCAAGCCGCCTACCCGGCCGAGTTGGCCCGGATCGTGGGGGAGACGGTCGGGGGGACCGCATCGGGACAGCACATCGTGGCCACCGCCGAGCGCAACTTCCCGCAGGTCGAGCCGGACACCCCTCCCGTTCCGCCACACCGACCGCGCCGCGGCGATGGCGATGACTTCAGCGACGACAGCTACCTGGGGTGAAGCGATGACGGGCTACGAGGTTCTCACCGGGGAGATCACGGCCTTGGCCGGACGGGTCGACGGTTTGGCGGACCGGCTGCGCACCGCCGCGGACGCCGCGCGGACAGTGGCGATGAACGACTCCGCCTACGGCGTGGTCTGCCAGCCGTTCGCCATGCTGTTGCAGCCCTTCGAGGAGATGGGGGTGCAGGCCCTGACCAAGGCGGCGGAGACGGTGGCCGACAACGCCGCGAACCTGCGTGAAACCTCCCGTGCCTACGACGAGCAGGAGACCGGTGAGTCCAGCCGCTTCGACGGGATGAACCGGTGAACAACCCGCTGATCGCAGCGCCCCAGGACGACACCACCGCGGTCACCGGCATCGGCATCGCCGAGTCCGCCGCGGACCTGGCGAGCGGCATCTCCGACGGCAGTTGGGTCGAGGCCGGTCTCGGCGGCGTCGGTGTCGGGTTGGAAGTGCTGTCGATGGTCATCGACCCGATCGGCACCGTCGCCTCCTACGGGGTGGGCTGGCTGATCGAGCACGTCCAGCCCCTCAAGGAGGCGTTGGACTGGTTCGCCGGCGACCCGCCGGTGATCCGCTCCTTCAGCGAGACCTGGTCCAACGTCGCCGCCGAGGTCGCCCGCGTCGCCGAGGAACTCGGCACCCAGGACGCTGCCGGCTGGCAGGGTCACGCCGCCGACGCCTACCGCGGCCACGCCGCCCAGACCGCCGACGCCATCGCCGGTGCCGCGACCCTGGCCGAGGGCGTGGGGGTCGGCGTGATGGTCATGGGCGAGGTCGTCGCCGCCGTCCGCGAGATCATCCGCGACCTGGTCGCCGAGGTCGTCGGCAAGCTCATCGCCTGGGCACTGGAAGCCGTCGCCACCCTCGGCCTGGCCACGCCGGTGATCGTCGCGCAGGCCGCCTCCACCATCGCCCGGGTCTGCAACCGCATCTCCGACCTGGTCCGCAAGCTCGTCAAGACCATCGGCAACGTCACCCCCCGCATCCGCAAGGTCCTCGACAAGCTCGGCGAGATCATGGAAAAGCTGGGCAGGCTCGGCCGCAAAGCCGACGGCCCGGGCACCCCCGGCGCCACCAGCCCGGCCGGCGCACCCAGCGCACCCGACGCACCCACCGTCAAGGGCCCGGACGGCACCACCAGCCCGGCCGGCGCACCGGGCACGACCTCGCCCTCCGGCACGACCTCGCCCGCCGGCACCACCACCCCCTCGACGACCAGCACGCCGGGCAGCCCTGCCACTCCCGACACCACCAGTCCGGACGGCGCGACACCCACCACGTCCCCGGAAGGCCCTCGGCAGACCGACCGCACCGGGAACAGCGGGCAGCGCGACGGCGACATCGACAGCACGGTGGACGACCCGCACAACGCCTCCCAGTCGGCCGACCGGCCGTTCTGCGAGGACGACCCGATCGACGTCGCCACGGGTGAGGTGGTGCTGTCGCAGACCGATGCCACGTTGCCCGGCCTGCTGCCGCTCGTGTTCTCCCGGCACCACCAGTCCTCCTACCGGGCCGGACGGTTGTTCGGTCCGTCCTGGGCCTCCACGCTGGACCAGCGGGTCGAGGTCGGCCCGGTCCACGTCTGGCTGGCGACGGACGACGGCCGCCTGCTGCGCTTCCCCAAGCCGGACGGCGCCGAAACCGTGCTGCCCGACTTCGGTCCGCGGTTGGCGCTGCGGCGCAGCGGCGCGGGCTACGAGGTGGTGCACCCGCAGCGAGGGCTGGCGTGGGAGTTCCAGCCCGTCGGCGCGGAGTGGGACGCGCGCTCGACGCTGCCGCTGACGGCCGTCCGGCGGCGGGCGGGCGGTGAGATCCTCGTCGACCACGACGACGAGGGCCTGCCGACCCGGTTGCGCCACTCCGGCGGGTACGAGGTCGCGGTCGACACGACCGACGGACGGGTGACGGCGCTGCGGCTGACCTCCACGCCCGAGCCGATCACCCTGACGCGCTACTCCTACGACGACGCGGGACAGCTGTCCGAAGTGACCAACTCGTCCGGCGCCGCGTTGCGCTTCACCCACGACGAGGACGGCAGGCTCACGTCCTGGACCGACCGCAACGGCGTCTGGTACCGGTACGTCTACGACGAGCAGGGCCGGGCCACCACGACCATCGGTTCCGGCGGGGCGCTCAACGGCACGTTCGCCTACGAGGACCGCCGCACCACGCACACCGACACCCTGGGCGGCACGACCACCTACGAGCTCAACGAGCTCGGCCAGGTGGTGCGGCAGATCGACCCGCTCGGCGCCGTGACCACCCGCGAGTGGGACCGCTACGACCGGCCGCTGGCCGTGACCGACCCGCTCGGCCGCACCACCCGCTACGCCTACGACGACGAGGGCGACGTCACCACGATCACCAGGCCGGACGGGACGACGGTCACCGCCGCCTATGCCGGCGCGGGCCTGGCGACAGAGGTCGCCGACCCCGCGGGCGGCAGGTGGCTGCGCGAGTACGACGCCCACGGCAACCTGGTGACCGAAACGGACCCGGCCGGCGCCACCACGAGGTTCGAGTACGACGAACGCGGCCACCTCAGCCGCACCACCGACCCGCTCGGCCACGTCACGCGGTACGAGACGGACGACGCCGGGCTGATCAGCGCGATCACCGACCCGCTCGGCGCCACCACCCGCCACCAGCGGGACGCCTTCGGCCGCGTGGCCGCCACGACCGACGCGCTCGGCGGCACCACCCGGTACAGCTGGACCGTGGAGGGCAAGCTGCTGGCGCGCACCCGCCCCGACGGCAGCACCGAGCGGTGGCACTACGACGGCGAGGGCAACCAGGTCGAGCACGTCGACGCGCTCGGGCAGGTCACCCGCACGGAGTTCACGTTCTTCGACCTCCCGGCGGCCCGCACCGCTCCGGACGGGGCCCGCACGTCGTACGCGTACGACACGGAACTCCGGCTCGTCGAGGTCGTCGGCCCGCACGGGTTGAGCTGGCGCTACGAGTACGACGCCGCCGGCCGCCTGCGTCGTGAGGTGGACTTCGACGGCCGGGTGCTCACCTACACCCACGACGCCGCCGGCAGGCTGTCCACCCGCACCAACGGCATGGGTGAGACGGTCGTCTACGAGCGCGACGTCCACGGCGACGTGGTCGCGAAGCGCACACCCGCCGGGACGACCACTTTCGACCGCGATCGCTGCGGTCGCGTGGTCCGGGCGACCAACCCGGACACCGAGGTCGTCTACGAGCGGGACGCCCGCGGGCGCGTGCTCGCGGAAACCGTCGCCGGGCGGACCGTCCGGTCGGGATTCGACGCCGTCGGCAGGCGCGTGTTCCGCGAGACCGCGGCGGGTGTGACCTCCGCCTGGGAGTACGACGCGGCGGGCAACCCGGTGGCGCTGCACGCGACCGGTGGCAGCCTCGCCTTCCGGCACGACCCGCTGGGCCGCCAGGTCGAGCGGAGCCTGGGCGAACTCACCGTCACCCAGTCGTGGTCGCCCGCCCACCAGCTGACCGGACAGGTCGTCGCGGCCAAGCAGCCGATCACCCACCGCAGTTGGAGGTACCGGCCGGACGGCCACGTCGAGGGGATCGCCGACCCGGCCGGCGAGCGCCGGTTCGCGCTCGACCGGCGCGGACGCGTCGTCTCCGTGCAGGGACAGGGCTGGTCCGAGCGCTACGACTACGACCCGGTCGGCAACATCACCCGTGCCGACCTGCCGGTCGCGGACCACGGGTCCGAAGGGCCGCGCGAGTACGCCGCCACGCGCCTGCGCAGTGCCGGCCGCACCTCCTACGTCCACGACCGGCAGGGCCGCGTGGTGCAACGGCGGCACCGCACGCTGTCGGGGCAGGTGCGCCTGTGGCGCTTCACCTGGGACGCCGAGGACCGGCTCACCGGCGTGACCACACCCGACGGCACCACCTGGCGGTACCGCTACGACCCGATGGGCAGGCGGATCGCGAAGGAGCGGTTCGACGTGGCCGGCAACCCCGTGGAGCGGTTCGACTTCACCTGGGACGGCACGCGATTGGTCGAGCACGCCCACAGCAGCGGCACGAGCAGCACCTGGGAGTACCAGCCGGGATCGGTCACCCCGGTCGCCCAGGTCGACCAGGACGAGGTCGACCGGCGCTTCTACGCGATCGTGGCGGACGTCGTCGGCAGCCCGACCGAACTGGTCGACGCCCGCGGCGAGGTCGGCTGGCGGCGCACGAGCACCCTCTGGGGGCGGACGCTGTCCCAGGCGGGCGAGACGGCCTGCCCGCTGAGGTTCCCGGGCCAGTACCACGACCCGGAGACCGGCTGGCACTACAACCACTTCCGCTACTACGACCCGGAAACCGGGCGGTACGCCTCACCCGACCCGCTGGGGCTGGTGCCGTCGGTCAACCCCGGCGCCTACGTGCCCAACCCGACCAGGCAGATCGACCCGCTCGGCCTGCAGGGCTGCGACGTCAGCGGTGACGAGGCCAAGCAGCAGGCCCTCGCCGACGCCGGTGTCCCGCCGGGTTCGGAGCCCCTCGACAGCCGCATGGTGCCGTCCACCACGCCGAGCGGCCGGCAGATCATGGAAAACCACCAGCCTGTCTTCTTTCCCGAGGAGATCTACCTCAACAACAGGGACGAGCTGATCGTGTTCCAGGACCACTACACCGGTCACCAGTTCGGTGAGGGCGGAGTGGGCGACCAACCCCCGCACGTCCATGTGCGACCCTACGAGAACACCCGCAACGGCCAAGTCCCCGGAGCGCAGGAGCACTACTATTACAACCCCAGCCTGGGCAGACCGACTCCTGCCCAATGACGCCAAGCTGCTGGCCCGGTTCTACCCGCAGGGACCGGACTTCACCGGCGCGGTGCTGCGATCGATCCGTTTCGAGCGCCGCGGGCCCGGCTGCACGCTGCGCGTCGACCTGCCCGTCGCCTCGGACGTGCCCGGCTACAGCCGCGTGCAGGCGCACCTGGGGTTCCTGGCGGTCGACGACGTCCGGCTGTCCGGTGCCGCGCTGCCCGCCACCGTCTCGGTCGAGTTCGAACAACGCCCGCGAGCCCGACTGGCCGTGTCGGTGACCGGCGAGTCGCTGCGCCTGACGCTGACGTGCGCCGAGCAGTTCCGCTTCGGCAAGGTCAGCGCCCACAATTCGCCCCCGGACGCGGTGGACGACGGGCCGCACGAGTTCACGAGCAGGTTGGACCAGCGGCTGTACACGGCAGTCCCCGGACCGGAGACCGACACCTACCATGAGCACATCTGACTTGTCGGCGTTCGATCTCTACGCCCTGCACTGGGACGAACGCGACCAAGCCGTCACCGCGTCCTTCGAAGGACCGCTGGACGAAGCCGCCCGCCGGACGTGGGACGCGCCGCCCGAGCACGACTGGGTCCGGTTCCACCTCAGGTTCGCCGCGGTCGACGACGTGGAGGTGCGCGGCTGGAACTATCACCTGCCCATCAGGGTGGAGCAGGTGCCGGTAGGGGACCGGGTGTCGGTCACGGTCACGGGGGAGAGCACCGACGTCCGGTTTACTTCCGCCCCCGCCGCCCAAGTGGGCAGCCGAACGTCCAAAGCCGGGTCGTTCTGACCAGCACGCGCCACGGCACCAAGAACCGACGTGCCACCTCTCCTGGAGACCCACGACCGCCGGTCCGTCCGAGGCCGACTTGGGTGCGTCGGCGAATCGCGTGGCCGAGTCAGGCACCGGCCGGTTCAGTCATGTCGGAGTGTTCGTCCGTCGCTTCACAACCGTGAACTCGGCGAGGAACTACACCGGTCACTGCCCTGGAAGATGTCGGTCTGCTGCCAGTCGACGCATACGGGGCGTTTGCCGATCAGCATGAATTCGTGCAGGAGTTCGCGGAGCAGGTTCAACGGCAGAGTGGCTTCTTCGGGAAACGCGGTGCGAGTGTCCCTGTCGATGTAGAGCGTCGCGCCGCTAGGAACCCAGGTGTCGGTCTGCCGGGCAGGGCGATCCATGCCGCAGTGTTTTCCGCGCCACTCGTCGCCTTGTCCGGCAGGAAGTCTGTCGGCCCGAACAGGTGAACAGCGGCGACGTGGTGCTGGATGTCGAGGTCGAACTTGAGTTGGTGGTCGGGCGACTCGGCCGGGCCGACCATTGGTCGGTTCTGGGTGTACACCACGATCGGATGTGACTGCGGGTTGGCCAGGATGTCGGTCAGTACATCGTCGAGGACGGCTTCGGAGTCGACGGTAACCGGCTCGTCGGCGCGGTTGTCGCCGCTGAAGTAATAGATGAGGAGACCGTGCATGGCTACGCCATCCTGCGCCAGGTGCTGTCACCGACGTCGACGACGGCCTTGTCCCAGCGGTCCTGGAGGCACTGGAGCAGGCGGCTGGTGGCTTCAGGGGCGACGTGGGAGCAGGTGCGTTGGACGGGGTCTTGAGGATGTGGCCGAGTCGGAGTGACTGGGCGATCTCGAGATGGTGTCGTCGATCATCCAGGTCTTGTGGCTGTGGCGCAGTCCGTGGAAGGTCAGGTTGGAGGCGCAGGAGGGCGCGGGGCTGGTTGAGGGTGATGGTGCGGGCGGAGGCGTCGGTCTTGGGCTGGCCGAGCCAGAGCTTGCCGCCGGCGGATTCGTGCAGGGCGCCGTTCTGGGGGGCGATGATGAGGAAGCCTGTGTCGTCGTCGAAGAGGTGCAGGTTGTGGCGTTGCAGGCCGGTCAGTTCGCCCCAGCGTGCGCCGGTCCAGCCTGCGGTGATGACGAGCACGGCTCCGACGGGTCCGTAGAAGGCGGCGACCTGGTCGGCGATGCGCAGCACCTCGGCGGACTCGGCCCAGACTTTCTCGGGGATGCGGGCGGCGTGGTTGCGGCGTCCGCGTCGTCGGGGCCGGATGGTGCGGTGTTGATGTGGAGCAGGTCGCCGTCGTTGTATTCCCGTGGCAGGTTTGGTCGGCCGATCCGGAGGTCCCGTGCGAGTGCCGGGTCGCGTGCGACGAGCGTGCAGGCTTCCTCTCGTTCGCCGGCAGGGCCGGTGCCGCGGCGACAGCGGCGACGCGTGGGATGAGGAGTTCCAGGCCATCTATGGCCCGGACGATCCGGCATGCTCCGGGTTTGCGGACGAGGCGACGGCTGCGGCATGGCACGATCGGGCGCACGATTGACCGGGTGGTTGGCGTCTGCGCTGCGATTGTGGACCAACTGCAATACCGCACGTGGGGAACACATGTTCGATGTTCGAGTCCGGCCTCTGTCTTCATTCACGCTGTGATATGTGAAGCAAATCTGGAGCAGGCGGTGGAGTTGAACGACATGCGACGGCTTCAAACGGCGGTGAACGACACCGGCTGACCTGCTGGTTCTCAGTTTATGCTGGCCGGGGGCGCTTGGTGGACCATGCTGACGGTATGAGGGTCGGAGGTTCAGATTCGCCTGGCTCCTTAAGTGGGAAGCTCATTCGAATCATTCGTTGACCTGCAGTTGTATGGTCGGTAGAGGATCTTGACTTGTGTTCGCTGTAGACTGTGAGTTGGAAATTTTGGAAAATTTCGCTGCTTAGCGTGAAGTGTCGTCAGCCGTTCGTGGGTGGCGGTGGCCATCGCGCACGACGGCGCGGCCGAGTCGGTGAGCGCGCCGTGACACCGCGCTCGCCTTGCCCGCGATGACGGTCGATTGTCGGGGTGGGTGTTCCTGTGGCGGGTCGGTCGGTTACAGGTTGGCGCGTGCCAGGCGGGCGTTCAGGCTGGGCTTGTTCTTGTGCGTTTGGCGCAGGGCCGCGTGACGTTGGGTGAAGTCGTGTGGTCGGTTTTCGCGATCGGCCAGGGTTCGCAGGTCTACGAGGAGTGCGACGGCGGCGTCGTAGTCGGCGGGTTTGCGGGTGGCGATCAGGGCGTCGACGCGTGCCCAGGCGGCTTGCTCGTCCTGCGCCAGTTCGTCCAGCCGCTGCTCACGGGCGAGGGCTCGGTCGCGTTCGCGACGGGCTTTCTCCTCGGCGCGCTTCGACTTTTCCCGCTGCTGTCGTTCGGCGCGCCTGCGCGCGGTCGCGTCAAGGAGTTCGCCGACCGTGCGTTGCGGCGGTGCGGTGGCGGGTGGGGTGTGGTCGTGGAACCGGCGCAGCAGCTCCCCCCGGACGGTCGCGGCCTGGTTTTGGAGGACGCGCAGCAGCAGGTGGTCCTTCTCGGTACCGGGTAGGTCCGCTACCCAGGCAGCGAGGCGTTCGGGGTCATCGGTGGTCTCGTCGCGCGGTGGGCTCGTCTCGGCGGCGACCGCGAGCAGGTCGTCGTCGAGGCGGAGGAAGTCGGCCAGGGCGCGCTGTGCTGCGGTGGGTGTGCGCAGTCCGGCGGGTACGGGTGGTTCCGGGGCGTCGTCGGCGTCGCGGTCGAATGCTTCCTCGTCGCGTTCCCAGGTGCCGTACCCGGCGAGCCATGCCAGGTACAGCGCGCGGTGGTCGCCGGTGGCGAGTTCGTTCCGCACGCCGACGATGGCGGACAGTGCTCCTTGTGGCTCGTAGTCCCAGTCGCCGGTTTCGTCGTGGTTGCTCAGGTCGACGATGAGGTGGGTGTCCGTCGTCCAGGCGTCGAACTGCCCGTCGACGAGGTAGGGCTCGACGGTGTCCAGGTCGAGCAGGGTGCGTGGCAGGCGCAGCAGGAGGCGTCGGGTGCCCCAGTTGGCGAGGTAGAGGTGCGCGTCGTAGTGGCGTTCCACCAGTCGGTTCGGGTCGCCGCGGAAATTGCCCCACTCGTACTCGTTGGTGAAGCCGGTGGCGGTGATCCGCGCGCGGGTGGACAGGGCGCGGACCTCGGCTTGGGCTTGCGCGTCGAGCGGCTGGTCCAGCGCGGCGAACTCGTAGTACTGGTACTCGCTCAACGCCCGCCTCGCGCTCTGGTCCCGGGGAACGGTGCCGCGCGGAAGCCCGAGTCGTCTCCCAGGTGGAAGAACAGGTGTCCGGTGAGCGTGTCGTCCTCGGCGAGGACGGCCCAGCCGCGTCCACTGGCCTGGTCCATCTCGTCGTTGCCCTCCCAGGTGAACTCGACGAAGGGCCGGCCGTCGCGCTCGCTCCAGCGGCAGTCCATCCACCCGTTGACGGCGATGAAGCCGAACTCGCCGGTTCCGCCTCGCGTGAACTCGATGAATCCGGGCTCGACGAGGTCGATGGCGTCCTGGTCCCACTGGTCCATCTCCACGATCCGCCACCGACCGGTCACGCGCCTCGCGGGCTTCGCCACTCGTCGTCCCTTCGTGCCGCAGTCGTTCCGGTGGGGCCGAGCCGGGATCCGACACGGCTCGACCGAGACGAGAGGGTAGCGCCGAGCCGACAGGTGGCGGTCGCGGAGCCGCGACAGCGAGCTGGACAGAGCTTCCGGGTAGTGGAACGGTCTTGGGGGGCGGCGTAGGTCCGCAGCTGCGGTGGACCGACGGTACGCACGTCCGTCTTGGGCGCAAGGATCAGGAATGATGGGTTTTGAACCTCGCGTCCTGATGTGTGGGGCGGTGGTCAGGTCGTGGATTCGGATTCAGTCGGTTCGGTAGAGCTGGTGTCGGTGCCGTCGCTCTTCCCGCCCGGCTCGATGGAGGCGTGGCGCCGCCGTTGGAGCTCGTCGCGTTCGGAGTCCGGGATCGTCATCGACTCGGCGAGCACGGCGGCTAGCGCGTCCACCTGAGTGTTGTCGACGTCGGCGTGGAAGAGCCACCGGATGTTCTCGTCGCGCGTGATGAGGTCGATCGCCGAGCGCGAGCTCCTGTCCTGCGTAGTTGCTCGAACGTATCGCACCTGGTCGGTCGGGATGTCCTGACGGATCTCGGCTTGCTCCAGGAACGCATCTGTCTTGGCCGTGATGATGCGGCGATCCGTGACGGCGACCAGTGTCTTCGCCGGGCCCTTGTCCATCGCCGCCGCCAGCTTCTCCATCGCTCCGCCGACGATCGCGGAAATGGGGTCGAGGGTGTCGAGCTGGTCGGGGAAGCCGAGGACGCGCAGGGCCTCGCCGTCCTCGAAGAGCCATCGCAGGATGCGGAGGTACGGCGCTGGGTCCAGCGATTCGGGTGCGCAGACGATGTCGGGAGCCTTGAGCGGAGGAGCCGGTGGGTGGAGGGCGTCGGCGAGAGGCTCGATCACCTCCAGGAGCCGGGCGGAGACTTCGCGGACCGCCTTCACGTCCTTCCGCATCCCCAGCAGCGGCCACGTGTCGGGGCCGCGGAGCTCGGCGGTGATCCGCAGCTCCCGCGTCAGCGCGTCCACGAGGCTCGTCGCCTCGGCGAGGGCGGAGTCGAACTCCGCGCGGGTGTCGCGCGCGATGACCTCGGCGTAGTGCGCCTCGGCGGCGTCTTCGCGGCCGGCGGCCCTCGCCCTTGCGGCGCGGAGCGCGTGGTACCCGGTCCACGCCTTGAGGGAGGACAGGAGGGCGTGCACGTCGAAGGCGATCGCCTCGGCGTTCGTCCGCAGATAACCGCGGTGGCTGCGTGCGTCGGCCCGACTGGTGTGCCCGACGTGGTCGCGGACGTTCCTCCGGTAGAGCTCAAGCTGCTTCTGCACCAGTGCTCCGCTGCCCGCGACGTCCTCCCACAAGGACGTCGGGACCGACTCGATCTCCCGCGCCTGGTCGACCGCGCGGTCGACGGCGGCGGCGAGCCCCGTCAGTTCGGCCCACTGCTCCTTGCGGATGGTGGTGAGGACCTGATTCGTCACCGCGCGGTTGGTCCTGACGAGGCTGGAGAGCTCACTCAGCATCATCTGGAGACCGATCATGGCCAGCGCCGGCCCGATCGAGGCCGCGACTCGCGCCATGCTCACCGCGTTCACGGCGTAGAAGCGGGCCTGGTGCACGATGCGGCCGCGCACCACCACCGCTCCGAGGTTCCCGCCGTCCTTCACGGCGAGCGCCGCGCCGTTGTTCAGCAGGGCCTGAGCCGTGCCGCCGATCCTGTAGAGCCCCTGCACGCCGGCGAACGCGTTTCCCAGGTTGCCGACCACGGTCGCCGCGTTCCCGATCGAGGCGAGGACCGCCGAGACCTGCTTGCGGTCGGCAGCCGGCACGATCCCGAAGTCGATCAGGTCGGGCTTCAGCTCCGGTGGGACCTCACCGGCGACGACAGCCACCCCTGGGAGCACCTCCACCAGGAACGTCGACGTCGTCGTCGAGTCGATGTCCGGGTCGGACGCCGGATCGTCCGCGACAGGTGGGTCGGTGGTACCGCTCCGGCCGCCCTCCTCGGGCTCGGCGGTCTCCAGCGAATCCGAAGGGTCCTGCATGCGATCTCCTCCCGCAGGTGCGCGCAACGGCGGAACCCGCTGATCGCTCGATCATCGCCGCCGGATCGCCACCCGTTACCGCCCACGCACTTCCCGACGTGCCGTGCTCGTGAGAAGTCCCGTCACCGGGTGTGGGAACCTCGTGGCGTGGGCCGATCGAACCGGGTGGCGCTGGGTGAAGGAGGTGGACCTGGTGGACTCCTCGCCTGAGCAGGTGCGGTTCACCGAGGAGGAAGCGCCGGCCAACCTGCGCGCCGTGCTCGAACTGTGCGCGGCCGGGCAGGTGAGGTGCAGTGACAAGACCGGTCGTCCGTCGGCTGCGAGCGTTCGCGCCGTCGGCGCGCACCTGGTGCGCGGTGACTTCTACCCCGACGAGCCCATCGCGGCGTTCGCGTGGCCGCTGCTGGTCCAGGCCGGTGGCCTGGCGACACTCGACGGCACCCGGCTCCGGTTGACCCCGAAGGGCCGTGCGGTGCTCGGGAAGCCGTCCGCCGAGGCCGTCCGGGGCCTGTGGCGGCGCTGGCTCACCCACGCGGTGATCGACGAGTTCAGCCGGGTCGAGCAGGTCAAGGGGCAGCAGGCGCGCAACGTGCTCACCGCGGCCAAGACCCGGCGGCAGGCGGTCGCCGCGGCGCTGGCCGGCTGCCCGCAGGACAAGTGGGTCGACGTGGACTTCCTGTTCGCCGCCATGCGGCGCGGCAACATGAGCCCCACCATCGCCCGCACGGACAGGGCGCTGTGGAAGCTCTACCTGGTGGACCCGGAGTACGGCAGCCTCGGCTACGAAGGGCACCACGACTGGGAACTCCTCGAAGGTCGCTACACCCTGGCCGTGCTGTTCGAGTACGCGGGCACCCTCGGGTTGGTCGACCTCGACTACGTCGACCCACGCGGTGCGCGCGACGACTACGTCGACAACTGGGGTGGCGACGACCTCGACGCGCTGAGCCGCTACGACGGACTCGTGGCGATCAGGCTCACCGCGCTGGGTGCCTATGCCCTCGGGCTGACCGACACGTACCGACCGCCTGAGTCCAAGATCGTCGGGGACCGGCCGTTGAAGGTGCTGCCCAATCTCGACGTCGTCGCCACGGGTGACCTCGACGCCGCGGACCGGCTCGTCCTGTCCGCCCACGCGGAGCAGACCGCCGACCGGGTCTGGGCGGTGTCGGCCGCCGGTCTGCTCAGGGCGCTCGACAACGGCCGCGACCTCGGCGAGTTCGTCGACTTCCTCACCGCGCGGACCGGGCACGACCTGCCCGACGCCGTGCGCACGCTGGTCGCGGACGTCGAGCGGCGGGGCTCGCGGCTGACCGATCTCGGCCACGTCCGCGTCATCGAGTGCGCCGATCCCGCGCTCGCCGCGTTGATCACCCGTGACCGCGCGACTCGCGCGCTGTGCCGCCCGATCGGTGACCGCCACCTCGCCGTCCGGCCGGAGCAGGAGCCGAAGTTCCGCAAAGCCCTGCTCAAGCTGGGGTACGTCGTCCCGGCTGGGGTCCGCGGAGGTGGGCTCTGACGGGGCGTTCGGTGAACGGGCTCGACTCCGTCGCCCTGCGGCCCCTGTGGCGGGCCGTGCACGACCGGTTGTCGTCGGGGCGGCCGGTCAGCCGGGTGAAGGTCGGCCCCCTCGACGAGGAGGAGCGGTCGGCCGTGGCCGATCTGCTGGGGGCCGATCGACTGCCGGGCCGGTACGCGACGGTGTCGGTGGCCGGGCTCGACGAGCTGCTCCGGGAGTCCGTGGGGACGGGGGTGCGCGAGGTCGTCGTGGCCCTGCTGGGCCCGCTGGACGACCGGGCCGGACGCCGGGCGCTCGCCACCGGTGCCCGCTCCGAGCTGTGGGCGTGGCTGGCCGAGCACCCCGTGGTGACGGCCCAGCCGGCGCTGCGGGACTGGGTGGACGCCGTTCGGCGGGCCGGGCTCGTCGGCGGTTCGGTCGAGCGCACCCGCGGTGAGCTCGACCGGGCACTGCGGGTCGTCGCCGCGTTGCCCGCGACGGGTGTGCCGCTGCCGGTGCTGGCAGAGGCCGTCCTCGGCGATCCGCACGCCCTGGACGAGGGAACGCGGTGCGCCGGGCTGGTCCAGCGGGCGCTGGCGACGCTCTACGGCGTCGACCTGCCGGGGGGCGCGCAGGAGCGGCGGGCGCTGTGGGAGCGCGCCGGGGTGGTCGAGGACGAGTTGTCCTCGACCGTCCTGGTCGCCGGCCTGCGGCTGGGTGGTGTCGGGGGCGGTGTGCTGCGCGTGTGCGCCGACGCGGGGCACGTCGCGGCCCTGACGTTGGCGCAGGTCCGCGCGACGTCGTTCGTCGGGACACCCGGGGACGTGTGGGTGTTCGAGAACCCGAGCGTGCTCGCGGTGGCGGCGGCCCGGTTCGGTGCTTCGTGCCCGCCGGTGGTGTGCACGTCCGGCTGGCCCAACAGCGCGGTGGTCGTGTTCCTGCGCGGTCTGACGACGGCCGGGGCGACCCTCCACCACCACGGGGACCTTGACGGCGAGGGCGTGCGGATCGCCGCGCACGTGATGGCGCGCACCGGTGCCGTGCCGTGGCGCATGGCCACCGACGACTACCTGTTGGGGCTGGGCGGCGCACGCGTCGGCACACCGGTGGGGCGGGTCACCGAGGCGCCGTGGGACGGTGGGTTGGCGGACGCGATGCGCGAGCACGGGCTGGCGGTCCCGGAGGAGCGGGTCACCGCGCGGCTGTTGGACGAGCTCGACGAGTGCGGACGGGGTGCCGGCGATCTGCCGTAGCGTGCTCGACCGGTGGGAGGAGGGTGCTCTTGGAGGCCATGCGCGTGCCGCCGGAGATGTTCCGGTTCGCCACGGGCGAGCGGGCCGAGCTGTACGTGGCGGTCCTGCACGCGTTCGGTGAGGCCAACGAGCGGTTGGAGACCGCTCTCGGGCTGGACGACGTGCGGGCGAGGCTCCGCTCGGTGGGGTGGCTCGACCCGCTGGACGACGAGGACCTGACCGGGGCACTGGGGCGCCTGCGCGGCTGGGGGCTGCTCGACGTCACCCAGAACCACGCCGAGGACTACCGGACCGCCGACGAGTACGAGCGGCGCAACCTCCAGTACTCGTTGACCAGGCGCGGTGAAGCCGCCCTGGCCGGTGTGGTGCACGCGATGGCCGTGCTGGCCTCGACGGGCGCGCTCCAGACGGCGGTGCTCGACGCGATCGCGGACCGGCTCGGGGAGCTGGTCGCGCAGCTGGGCGATGCCGGTGTGCCGGATCGCCGGGTCTTCAGCACGCTGGTCGAGCTGGAGGGGCACTTGGAGGCGTTGCGGGGCAACACCAAGCAGTTCAACGGCGAGCTGCAGCGCCTGCTGCGGGCCGAGGGGGCCGATCAGGAGACGTTCCGCGAGGTCAAGTCGGCGACCGTGGCGTACCTCCAGGAGTTCACCACGAACCTGGAGCAGCGGGCGCACGTGATCGCCAACCGGGTCGAGCTGGTCGAGGAACGGGGAGTGGCCCTCCTGCACCACCGCGCGCTGGTGGGCGCCGAACTCCCGCCCACCTCGGGGGGCGATCCGGCGGTGGCGTGGCTGGAGCTGCGCCGGGCCAGGTGGGAAGGGTTGCGCGCGTGGTTCCTGCCGGCGGGCGGCGGCGCGCCCAGGGTGCAGCAGCTGTTCGTGGTCGCCAGGCGCGCGATCATCGCGTTGCTGCAGGTGCTCGACCGGATCACCGAGTCCAGGCGCAGGTCGACCAGTGCGGCGGCGGACTTCCGCGAGCTGGCGCGCTGGTTCGCGGTCGCGCCGGCGGAGGAGGACCTGCACCTGCTGTGGTCGACCGCCTTCGGGCTCGGCTCGGCCCGCCACGCGCACCTCGCGCACCCCGACCCGGAGCTCGTGGGGTCGTCCGCCCGGTGGGCCGACGCGCCACCGGTGGAGGTGTCGGCGTTGCTGCGCAGCGCGGGGCGGACCGAGCGGTTCAGCCGCACCGGGCGGGTGCGCGACGTGGCCGCGGTCAAGGCGGCGCGCACCGGGGCGGCCCGTGCGGAGCGGGCCGCGCTGAAGGCCGCGTGGGACCGGCTGGACACCGGTGGTGGCACGAGGTTGTCCCAGTTCGGGCGGTTGGACCACGAGGTGCTCGACCGGCTGCTCGACCTGCTCGGGCGGGCCTTGGCCGCGGCACCGGACCGGCACGGCGTCCACCGGGCCACCACGGGTGACGGGCGGGTGGAGATCCTGCTGAGGCCGCCGGGGGCGCACCGCGAGCAGGCGGTGCTCAGGACCCCGCGCGGCGTGTTCACCGGCCCTGACTACGACGTCGAGATCCGCACGCCGGGTGGTCGTGCGGCGCAGCGGCCGCGGAGGGCTGCCGAAGGGGTGGCGACCGGATGAGCAACCTGGCGAACCAGCTGGTCATCGCGGAGCGCGAGGAGGTCGCGCGGGCGATCCGCCTGCTGCTGGCGACACCGCTGATCGGAGCCGGGGCCGCGCCGGAGGCCTTCGACCTCGTGCGCAGGCGGCGCGAACCCGTCGAGAAGTGGTTCGACTACTACTGCGGGTGGTCGCTGGTCGTCGAACCGCGCCTGGGGTACGCGCGGTTGGCCAAGGTCCGGGTCGCCACCGACCCCACCCGCCCGGCGCGACGGCACCGCACGGGGCGGGCGCCGTTCGACCGCCGCCGGTACACCCTGCTGTGCGTGGTGGCCGCCGAGCTGCTGGGGGTGCCGGTGACCACGGTCGGGCTGCTGGCGGACCGCGTCGTCCAGGCGTCGGCCGCGGACCCCGTGCTGCCGCCGTTCGACACGGCCAACCGCGCCGAGCGGATGGCGTTCGTCGACGCGCTGCGACTGCTGGAGTCGGTCGGCGCGGTCGAGGTGGTGGACGGCGCCACCGAGTCGTTCGTGGACTCCGCCGACGCGAAGGTCCTCTACCGGGTGGACGCGACGCTGCTCATGCGCCTGTTGGCGACCCCGGTCGGCGCGTCGCAGGTCGCGGTCCCCTCGGGGGAGTCGCACATCGGCGAGGTGCCGCCGCGCTTCACCGAGCTGCTGACCCGGTTGTCCCGCGAACGGCGTTACGGCGACGCCGACGAGCCGGTGTCCGAGGTCCAGCGCAACCTGTGGCTGAGGCACTCCGTGTTCCGCAAGCTGGTCGACGACCCGGTCGTGCACCGCGACGACCTGACACCCGCGGAACGGGCCTACCTGTCGTCACCGACCGGCGGGCAGCTCGTGCGCCGGGCCGCCGACCAGGCGGGGTTGCTGGTGGAGGAACGTGCCGAAGGCGTCATGCTGATCGACCCGGACGGCGTGGCCACGGACAGCCGGTTCCCCGACGACTCCGGCAACGCCAAGGTCGCCGCCCTGCTGCTCCTCGACGTGATCACGGCCGGGGACGGGCAGGTCGCCGTGGAGCAGTTGCGCGCCGAGGCCGACGCGCTGCTCGGCCGCTTCCCCCGGTGGGCCAAGGGGTACCGCGGCGAGGACGGGGCCACGAGGCTGGTCGCCGACGCGCTGGACGTGCTCAGGGCGTTCGGCCTCGTCCGGCTCGACAGCGGTGTCGTGCGCGCCCGGCCCGCCGCCCACCGCTACGCGGTGACCCGGACGAGTGCCGACGACGTCGAGGAGGGGTCGTGACGGTGACCGGGCTGCCGCGCGCGGAGAGCGGCGACGCGCCGGGGGCGGTGGCCAGGTGGGTACCCGAACGCGCCGGGATCCTGAACGTGTGGCGCTACTACGACGAGGTCTTCAGGTTCCACAAGGGGCGGTTGCTGCTGCGCGGCCCCAACGGCACCGGCAAGTCGAAGGCGCTGGAACTGCTCCTGCCGTTCCTGTTCGACGCCAACCTGCGCGCCAACCGGCTCTCCACGTTCGGCACGTCCGAGCGCACCATGCACTGGAACCTGATGGGGGAAGGGGCGACCGGCACCACCAGGGTCGGGTACGTGTGGCTGGAGTTCCGCTTCCCCGGCGCGGACGGCTCGCCGGACGAGTGGTTCTCCTGCGGCGCGCGGCTGGCCGCGACCAGGCACACCACCGCGGTGCACCCGGACTACTTCACCACCGGGCAGCGCATCGGCGTGCCGGGCGGCCTAGACCTCACCGACCCGAACAGCGCACCCCTCACCGGCAAGGCCCTGGAAGCCGCGCTCGGCGACCGGGGCACGCTGCACCAGAGCGCGGCCGACTACCGGGCGGCCGTGCGCTCGACCCTGTTCCCCGGTCTGAGCGAGCAGCGCTACGACGCGCTCATCACGGCCCTGCTCCAGCTCCGCACGCCGAAGCTCTCCCAGCGGCTCGACCCCGGGCTGCTGTCCACGTTGCTGTCCAAGGCGCTGCCGCCGCTGGGCGAGGCGGAGATCAGCGACCTCGCCGAGGGCTTCGAGCGCCTGGACCGGCAGCGTGAACAGCTCAACCGCCTCGACGCCGAGGTGCAGGCCGCGCAGCACCTCAGGACCAGGCAACGCGCGTACGCGCAGCGCGTGCTGCGCGCCGCGGCGGCGAGGCTGATCTCCGCCACCACGGAGCTGGGCAACCTCGCGGACGCCGCGAAACTCTCGGAGGACGAGCACCGCCGCGCCGCGCTGCGCAAGCAGGAGGCCGAAGAACGCGGCGAGCTGCTGGAGCAGCGCATCGTCGAGGCGGAGGGGCGCATCCAGGGCCTGACCGGCAGCGAGGCGTACCGGAGGGGGGAACAGCTCGACCGGCTGCGGACCCGCGTGCGCGAGGCTCGTGCGACCGCCGGGAGGTGGCGCGCCGACGCGGCCCGCCACCGCCGAATCGCCCGGACCGACGCGGAAGCGGCCGACACCGCCGCCCGGCACGCGGAGGCACGGGCCGCGACCGCGGGAGCGCTGGCCGAGGGCGCCTCGACCGCCGCCGCCCGCGTCGGTCTCGCCTCGGTGCACGCCGAGATCACCCGCGTCCTCGCCGACCCCTCGCGGTCGCGGGCCCTGCTGCGCGCCGCGGTCCAGGCACGTGCCGAACAGGTCGAGGCCGTGCGCGCCGCGCTCAACGAGCACGAGGTCGCGGTCAACAGCAGGCAGGACGCGGAACGGGCGCTCGACGAGGCACGGGAAGCCCTGGCGGAGGCCACCGAACAGCGGGCCGGGTTCGCCGACCGGCGTGGGGCCGCGCTCGCGGAGCTCCGGGCCGCCGTCCTGGCGTGGGCGGCCGGCTGCCGTGAGCTGACCTTCGCCGACCCGGGGGCACTGGCGGACCTCGCGGCGTCGGAGACCGCCGTGCTGACCGAGGTCGACTCCGCCGCGAGCCGCGTGCTGGACGCCATCACCCGGGAAGAGACCCTGGTCGGGACGGCGCTGGAGAGCGCCGGGCGTGAGCGGGACGCCCTGCGCGACGAGGTCCGGCGGCTGCTGGCCGAGGAGGACCTGCCTCCCCGGCCACCGCACACGCGCACCGCGGACCGCGGGGCCATGACCGGCGCGCCGCTGTGGCGCCTGGTCCGCTTCGCCGACGCGGTGCCCGACGACGTCCGCGCGTCCGTGGAGGCCGCGCTCCAGGCGTCCGGGCTCCTGGACGCCTGGGTCGGCCACGACGGCGCGGTCGCCGGGCACGACACGTTCGCCGTACCGGGTGCCGTGCCGTCGGCACCGGGGCGCTCGCTCACCGACGTCCTCGTACCCGAGGCCGACGCGCCCGTGGCCGCCGACGTCGTCGCACGCCTGCTCGGTGGCGTGGCCTACGGGGAGGAGCTGCCCGGAGCCCACCCGGTCGCCATCGGGGCCGACGGTGGTTGGCGCGTGGGCAACCTGCGCGGCACTTGGCGCAAGGACGAGGCCGCGCACATCGGCGCGCTCGCCAGGCAGCGGGCCCGGCAGCGCCGCTTGGCCGAACTGCGCGAGCGGATCGTCGCGTCGGAGGAGCTGATCGGAACGCACGTGGCCGCTTCGCGGTCGCTGGCCGAACGCAGGTCCGACGTCGAGGCCGACCGGCGCGCCCGGCCCGACCACACCGGCGCGAACGCGGCGCTGGAGGACCTGACCCGGGCGGATTCAGCGGTCCACAGCGCCGACGGCGTGGTCCGGCGGTCACTGGACGGCCTGGCGAAGGGCGAGCGGCGCGTGGACCGCGCCCTGCGCGCGCTGACCACTACGGCAGCCGAACACGGCCTGCCCGCCGAGCGGAACGCGCTCACCGCCGTCATGGCCGCCGCGGACGCCTTCCGGACCGCGTCCGACGCCTGGATCGACGAGCACGCAGCCCTGCTCACGGCACGTCGTGAAGCGGACCGGACCGCCGCACAGGCCCAGCGGTCCCGGCTCGCCGCCGAACAGCGCGAGGACGAGGCGGACGCCGCCGAAGCCGCGGCCCGCGGGCTCGACAGCGAGCTGGACGCCGTGGAGGGCACCATCGGCGTCGACTACCGGCAGGTGCTGGACGAACTCGCCGCGCTGCGCGAGCAGCTGGACTCGGTCAGGCGCGAGGCGAGCGCCAACCGGAAGGGGATCGGCACCCTGGCCGTGCGCCTGGGGGAGCTCACCGCCCAGCGGGCCACCGACGCACGTGACCGCGACCGCGCCACCGAGGTGCGCGACCAGGCTGCGGCGCGGTTCCGGCACCTGTCGGACGGCAGCCTGCCCGCCGACAGCGGTCTGGACGACCTGCCCGCGTTCCGGCAGGTGCTGACGGCGTCGAGCGGTGTCCGGGCGGCGCTGGACGCGGCGAGGTCGATCGCGGCCGCGTGGCCGACGCTGCCCCACTCGCCCAAGAACCTCGGCGACGCCGCACACCGGTTGGCGGAGGAGGTGCACGCCTCCCGCGAGGTGCTGGGCGGTCGGGCCGACCTCGAACTCGACTCCGACGAGGACGTCCAGGTCTTCTCGGCGGTGGTGGACGGGGTGAGGATCGGCGCCTCGGCGCTGCACGACCTCCTGCGGTCCGACGCGGAACGCAGCAGGGAGGACATCACCGGGCAGGAGCGCGAGCTGTTCGACCGGACCCTCACGGGGGACACGCGCCGCCACCTCGCCGCCCGGATACGGCAGGCGCACGACCTGGTCGACGGCATGAACGCCCGCCTGGAGCGCGTGCGCACCGCCTCGAAGGTGGCGGTGCGGTTGGTGTGGGAGGTCTCGCCCGAGCTGCCACCGGGCACGAAAGCGGCGCGTGACCTCCTGCTCAAGGACCCGGTGCGGTTGACCGAGGAGGACCGCGAGTCGCTGCACCGGTTCTTCCGGGACCGGGTCGAACAGGCCAAGGGCGACGAGACGGCCACCAACTGGGAGCAGCAACTGGGGCAGGTGTTCGACTACACGGCCTGGCACAGGTTCGTGGTGAAGGTCGACCGCATGAACGGGACGGGCTGGCAGCCCCTGACCAAGAAGCTCCACGGTGCGCTGTCGGGCGGTGAGAAGGCGATCGCGCTGCACCTGCCGCTGTTCGCCGCCGTGGCCGCCCACTACCAGGCCGTCGCCGGAGCGCCGCGGGTCATCCTGCTGGACGAGGTCTTCGTCGGTGTCGACAGCGTCAACCGCGGCCAGGTGTTCGCACTGCTGTCGGCGCTGGACCTCGACCTGGTCCTCACCTCCGACCACGAGTGGTGCACCTACCGCGAGCTGGACGGCATCGCGATCCACCAGCTGATCAGCGGTGGCGACGACGACGCCGTCACGACCGCCCGGTTCGTGTGGGACGGCGCCGAGGTGCTCGACGACGAGGTGGTGGGGGACGACTGAGCGCGGTTCCCCGCAGGCCGGAACCCGGATCGATCAGAGGTCGTGTCGCCGGTCATGCCGCGAGTGGACGACTCGCCGGGATCGCTCGCGCGTACAGTGCGACCTCGGTCCGTTCGGGGGTGTGACCCGCTCGGAAGGTGAACCGTGCTCGACGCGTGCGACCACCGGGGGACGCGTCGACCTAGGACGCGGATGACCGCGGGAACGGAACGGGGATGTCCGAGGAACGGTTGGGCTTGCGCGAGCGCGCCGCGTTGTTGGTGTTGATGGCGGAGGCCCGCGAGTTGACCAACGCCGAGCTGCGGGAGCTGGCCGGGTTCACCCTCGACGGCGTCCACCGCCGCCGCCTCAACGACCTCGGGCTGGTGGTCAGCACCAAGGTGGGGCGCGCTTACGTGCACGACCTCACGGACGAGGGCGCGGTGCGGTGCGGGGCCGAGCTGTCGGCTTCGCGTCCTCCTCGGGCCGGGTACGCCGGTGGGGCGCTCTACGTGCTGCTGGCCGGGTTGCGCCGTCACCTGGAGGCCACCGGTGGCAGCCTCGGCGAGCTTTTCAGCCCGGACCTGGGGCACCGGGTCGAGGCGGCTTACCGCGTGCTCGCTCCCCGGCCCGGCGACGCGGTGTCCCTCCGCTCCCTGCGCGAACACCTCGACGACGTGCCGGCCGACCGGCTCGACCGGGCGTTGACGGCCCTCGCGGACCGGGACGACGTCCACCTGCGGGGCGAGGCGGACCAGAGGTCGCTCACCGAGGCCGACCGGCGGGCGGCGCTGGTGCTCGGCGGCAGTCCCCGGCACACCCTGGCGATCGAGGCGGCCGGGTGAACGAGGAGGAGCGCCACGCGCTGTCGTCGGTGCAGTTCGGCTGGGCCGTGACGCCGGACGACATCTGGAGCCCCATGGACCACCACGTCGACGGCCTGCACCCGCGCGCCGTCGACGCCGTCACCCAGGCTGTCGCCTCGGCCGGACGACGCCCGAAGGTCAGCCCGATGGGCATCGTGCTGCGCGGTGAGCGCGGCGTGGGCAAGACGCACATGCTGGGCTGGCTCAGGCAGCACGTGCAGCAGCAGGGCGGGTCGTTCTTCCTGCTCAAGCTCCTCGACGGCCACTCGTTCTGGGCGGGCGCGGTGCACGGCGTGGTGGGCGGCCTGCTCGACCGCCAGGGCGGGCAGCTGGGGCACCTGCTCGGCGAGCTCGCCCGCCTCACCGGCCAGGACCGGGAGACCGGCCTGCGCCTCACCGGCACCCTGCCGGTGCGCAGGCAGGACGTCGACGACCTGCTCGACGGGCTGCGCTCCCTCGACCCCCAGGTCGCCGTCGAGTGCCAGGACACGCTGCGGGCGCTGGTCCTGTACCGGGCGAAGGGCAAGGCGTGGGAGGCGGGCAACGCCTACCTGGTCCTGCCCGACGGCGTCGAGCCCGCCGACCGGGCGGAGTGGGGGTTCCGCGCGCCGTCCCGGCCGCCGCAGCTGCTGCTCGGCGACCTGTCCAGGATCTTCGCGCTGATCGGCCCGGTCGTCGTGGCCGTCGACCAGATCGACAGCGTCATCACCCAGGCCGCCGACGCGCCGGGGGAGGAGGCCCTGGTCGACCGCCTGGCCGACGGGCTCATGCGGGTGCGGGAGGAGACCCGGCGCACCATCGTGGTGGTGGCCTGCCTGCCGCGCTCGTGGGACCTGGTCGAGCACCACGCCGTCCACTCCGCGGCCGACCGGTTCCGCGTGCTCGACCTGCGCACCGCCATGCCCAGCGCGGCGGTGGCCACCGCCATCGTGGAGCGGCACCTGGGCGGCCTCTACGGCGAGATCGGCTTCACCCCGCCGCACGCGACCTGGCCCGTCCACCCGTCGGCGTTCACGGGGGCGGACGTGGCCAACTGGACGCCCCGGCGGCTCCTGCAACGCGTCGACGAGCACATCCGCCGGTGCCTCGCCCACGACGAGGTCGAGGAGCTGCGGGACTTCGCCACCGCCGCGCCCGAGCCCGCGGCCCAGCCCGCCGTGGTGTCGCGGGAGGCGGACGACCTCGACGCGCTGTTCGACCGGCTGCGCGACACCGCCGACGTCCTCGCCCCGCTGGACCAGCACCGGGAGGACGAGCGCGTGCAGGCGCTGCTCGGTGCCGCCCTGCACTGCTTCGTGCTCGAACGGGGCGCCGACGGCCCGGTGCTGACCGTCGACGCGTCGCGCGGCGGCAACCCGCCCCTGCACGCCCGGCTGCGCCTCACCGTCGACGAGGCCCGCGAGGGCGAGGTCCACTGGAGCTTCCGCGCCATCGCCCACACCCACGCCCGCGCCGTGCTCGCGCGGCTCAAGTCGGCCCAGCTGGAAGCGGAACTCCGGCGGGGCGACGACAAGCGGCACCTGGTCGTGCTGCGCAACGCGCCCTTCTCCGGCGGGCCGGCCACCACCGCGGCGGTGGAGGCGTTCCGCGCGGACGGCGGCCTGGTCCTGCCGGTCGCGGAGAGCGACCTGCGCCTGTTCACCGCGCTGGAGAAGATGCGCGACCAGTCACCGCCGGGGTTCCTGCCGTGGCTGCTCGACCGTCGTCCCGCGTCCTCCTCGCAGCTGCTGACGACGGCACTGGCGGATCTCGACGACTTCGCGGCGGCGCCGGTACCGCAGGGTAGCCACGACGACCCCCGTCACGACGACCCCCGTCACGAAGAACCTCGTCACGACGAACCCGAGCCGGTGTCCGAGTGGCCGGGGATCAGCGGCACGCTGGCCGACGTCACCGCCACTTCCGACGTCACCGCCACTCCCGACGACGCTGTCGAGGAGGCGGTCACCGGTGAACCGGGCGTGCGCCTGGGCACCGGTGTCGTGACCGGCACGCCGTTCACCGTGCCGCTCGCCCTGCTGCGCAAGCACACCGTCGTCTTCGCCGGCAGCGGTTCGGGCAAGACCGTGCTGCTGCGCCGGCTGGTCGAGGAGGTCGCCCTGCACGGGGTCTCCTCGATCCTCATCGACACCAACAACGACCTCGCCCGGCTGGGCGACCCCTGGCCGTCCCCGCCCGCGCTCTGGGAACCCGGTGACGCCGAGCGCGCCGACCGCTACCTGCGCGACACCGACGTGGTGGTCTGGACGCCCCGGCGCGAGGCGGGCAGGCCGCTCACGCTCGACCCGTTGCCCGGCTTCGACCGCGAACCCGACGACCCGGACGAGTTCCGCGCCGCGATCGACGCCGCCGTGGCCGGGCTGGTGCCCCGCGTCAACCTCGGCGGGCGCCGGGCCACCACCGGCAAGGCCGTCCTCACGCAGGCCCTGGCGCGCTTCGTCCGCGCCGGGGGAGGCGAGCTGCGGGACTTCCTCGCGTTCCTGGCCGACCTCCCGCCCGAGGTCAGCACCGTGCGGGACGCGCCGCGCCTCGCCGCCGACATGGCCGACGGCCTCAACGCCGAGATGATCAACGACCCGGTGTTCGGCGGGGCCGGTGAACGGATGGACCCCGGTGTGCTGCTCACCCCGCCGCCCGGCAAGCGGGCCAGGGTGTCGGTGGTCAGCTGCATCGGCCTGCCCAACGACGACCAGCGGCAGACCTTCGTCAACCAGCTCCAGCTCGCCCTGTTCTCCTGGGTCAAGCGCAACCCCGCCCGGGACCGGCCGCTGGGCGGGTTGTTCGTGCTGGACGAGGCCCAGACGTTCGTGTCCTCGCGCACCACGACCGCGTCCACCCAGAGCACGCTGACCCTGGCGTCGCAGGCGCGGAAGTACGGGCTGGGCATGGTCTACGCGACGCAGGCGCCCAAGGCGCTGCACAACGTGGTCTCCGGCAACGCCGCGACGCAGTTCTTCGGCCTGCTCAACGCGCCCGTGCAGATCCAGGCGGCCACCGACCTGGCGCGGGCGAAGGGCGGCCGGGTCGACGACATCTCCCGCCTGCCCGCCGGTCATTTCTACGGGGCCACGGAGGGCACGGGCATGTCCAAGATCCGGGTGCCCCTGTGCCTGAGCCACCACCCGCCCACGGCGTTGGCGGAGGAGGAGGTCCTGGCGCGGGCGCGGGCGTCGACGGCGGGTGCGGAGGACCGGCGCGGAGCTTGACCCGGTCACGCCGTCGAGGACGGCGGACGAGCCAGCCCGTCCCGCGGGCGGGACGCTCGCGGGCGGGGGCCGTGCTCGCGGGCTGTGGTCACCCTGACAGAACGGTGACGAAGGGGCCGTCGTGTATTACGGTCTGCGAGCGCTGCTCGGTTATGGGCCGCGAGTGCGTCGGCACCGACGCGGGACTGGTGGGGGATCAGTGGCATGGGCGTGGGGGAGCGTGTGCCTCGTGGTGGTCGGTTGACCGCCGCGGCGGTCTCGTCGGGGTACACCGAGGACGCCGCGCCGCGGGTCGCTCCCGCGTCGTCGCGGGAGCGCCTGCACGACGTCGGGCGGGGGCTGTGCCCCGACCGGGGCGAGCCGGACCTCGGCGGAACCCGGCGCACCACCTCCCGGTAGCGGGCCGCACGAGCCGTTGGCGTCGTGACGCCGCCCGGTGGACCGGATCGGCCCACCGGGCGGCGTGAGCCCGCGCGGAAAATTCGGTGTCCGACATTTCGACGTGGAGATCCCCGGGCAGCCCCCTGCCCGAAATCAACGAAAACCGGAGGTATCGACGCATGAAATCGTGGTCGCGCGCTGTTGTGACCGCCTTGGCGGCCGGTGCGGTGGTGTCGGGTGGCGTCTTCGCGGCGCAGGCCGACCAGACGATCGCCGCCGACGAGCAGCAGTCACTGGTGGAGGACTTCGCCTATCCAGGCAGAGACCGGATCGAGGTCGAGGACAACGTCAAACTGGTCTCCGGTGACGGGCACGTGATCTACGCGGACTGCTCGCAGCCGCCGAGCGGCCCGGTGCAGCTGATCGAGGTGTACTCGTCGGACCTGTCCGTCGGCATGCAGGAGGACGGCAGGGTCTGCTTCAAGGTGACCGGCGCCTCGGGTTACCTGACGCTGATGTTGCCCGACGTGTTCGAGATCCGCGGCGACGGCCGCGCACCCGGCGCCGGGCACAAGGGCACGGCCGAGGTGATCGGCGAGTCCGGCCAGCGCAAGACCGTCGAACTCGACCCGGACGGCAGCGCCCAGGTGGGTATCGGCGTCCCCGGTGGCGAACCCTCGACCCTTCTGCGACTGGAGATCAAGCCGTGAAGAAGCGTTTCCTCGCAGTCGCCGCCGTGGCCCTCGCCGGCGCGGCCTTGACGGTGCCCGCCGCCGCGGTGGTCGACGGCACCCCGGTCGCCGACGGCGCGCGCCCCTACGTCGCGAAGATCACCGTCGGCTCGGAGCTGAGCTGCACCGGCACGCTGGTCGACCCGTACTGGGTGATCACCGCGAGCAGCTGCCTGCCGGAGGGCAAGGCGGTCGACATCGCGATCGGCCGCACCCTGGCGGGCCAGACCACCGGTGTCACCCGCCAGGTCACCCAGGTCGCCCGTCGCGCGGACCGGGACCTGGCGCTGGCCCGGCTGAAGTACCCCGTCATGGAACTGCCCAAGCTCAAGCTGGCGACGGCCGCGGCGACGACCGGCGAGGTGCTCAAGGCGGTGGGGTGGGGCCGCACCCGGCAGACGTTCGCCAACGACGCGCTCCACGCCTCGTCGTTCTCCGCGGGGACGTCGACCGCCGGTGAACTGGCGATCACCGGCGTGTCCGGTACCGGCCTGTGCAAGGGGGACGCGGGCGCCCCGCTGGTGCGGGAGGCCAACGGCGTCGCCGAACTCGTCGCGGTCGGCAGCAGGTCGTGGCAGGGCGGCTGCTTCGGCGAGACCGACACCCGCACCGGGGGGACCGCGAGCCGCGTGGACGACCTCGACAGCTGGGTCCGTCAGCAGATCGGCGGCCGCACCGCGATGTTCAAGAACCGCTACACGGGCCGCTGCATGATCCAGTTCTCCTTCGAGCCCCAGGCCGGGACCACGGTCAAGCAGTACGACTGCTTCCCGCAGTACTACGACCAGGCGTGGGAGCTGAAGCCGGTCACCGGCGGCTTCGCCCTGCGCAACCCGGTCTCCGACCGCTGCATCTCGGCGCGGACCACCGCGGACACCTACGGCACGACGGTGCCGGTCCAGGACTGCAACGCCGCGAACGGGCTCCAGGCGTGGCAGGTCAACCGCCTGTCGAACGGCGTGCAGCTGCGCAACGCCGTGACGGGCCTGTGCCTGGCCGTGTGGCACGGCACGCCCAACAACGGCGCCGAGGTGACCGAGCAGATCTGCGAGCCCAACTACGCCGACCAGGTCTGGGAAGAGATCGCGTGAGACGCGGGACCGCCGTCGTCGGAGTGGGTGCCACTCCGCTGACGGCGGTCGCCGGCAAGCCGGTCGGGCCTGGTCGGGCCACCGTGCCCGGCGCGAACCGGTGCCGGGAGATCGCACCGTGAACAGGGGGCCACCTCGCGCGAGGTGGCCCCCGTGCTGGAGGGGGAATGTGGTGAAGATCCGTACGGGTAGGCGGAGAACTGCCCTCGCGCTGGTCACAGCGCTCGTCTCGACGTTGTTGGTGGTGCCGCCGAACGGTGCCGTCGCCCAGGAGGAACCGCCGGCGAGCACGTCGACGGCCACCGACCGCGAACGGCTCGTCGAAGTGTGGCGCGTCGCCGGGCCGGTGCTGCGGGCGGAAGCCGAGAAGGTGCTCATCGGCACCGACGCCCAGATCAGCGGGTTCCTGGCGAACGGTTGGCAGCGCGCGGCCGAGGAGGACGACCGGCAGCGGGTCGTCCGGCTCCTGAACGCCGGGGGACCCGCCGTCGAGGCGGCCGCCAAGCGGGCGCTCGACGCCGGCACCGGCGAGGCGCTTCGCGCGTTCCTCGACAGCGGGGTGCCCGCCGAGCAGGCGTTGGACCTGCGGGTCCGGGTCAACCAGATGCAGTACACCGCGGGACCGAACCTGCGGCAGGAAGCGCAGGAGGCGCTCGACTCCGGTTCCTCGGAGGTGATGCGCCGGTTCCTGGACACCGACTGGGAGGCGCCGCACCAGCTCGACCTCCGCATCCGCGTCAACCAGCTCCGGGCGGTCGGCGGCCCGCGGGTGCGGGAGAAGGCGCAGCAGGTGCTCGACGAGGGCACCATCGCCGCGTTCACCCAGTTCATCGACCACGACTTCGCCATCGCCCAATCCCGTGACCTCGAACTCGCGTCGGTCGCGGAGCTGGCGGGCGTCGCGCAGGACGCCGGTGACCAGGCGATGCGCGAGACCGAGGCCGCCAAGCAGGCGTCCGACCGCGCGGTGCGCGAGGCGCAGCTGGCGAAGGAGGTGGCCGAGAAGGCCCGCCAGGCCACGCAGAACGCCCAGGGCAACGCGGAGGAAGCCGCGCGCCAGGCCGGTCGCGCCGCCGATGCCGCGGCCAGTGCCGCGAACGCCGCCCGGGACGCGGTCGGCGCGGCGAACGCGGCCAGCAACGCTGCGTGGGTGGCGGCCAACGCCGCCTCCCGTGCCGCCACGGCCGCGTCACTCGCCGGTCAGCAGGCGGCGCGCGCCTACTCGGCGGCAGCGGCGGCGGCCACCAACGCCGGCGAGGCGGCCAACGCGCGGCAGGCCGCCCAGGCCGCCCGCGACGTGGCGCTGGGCGCGCAGAAGGCGGCGGACGCGGCGGCGGCGGCGGGGGAAGCGGCGCGCAACGCCGGCGTCGCCGCCACGGCCGCGAAGACCGCGGGCAACAACGCGGCGGAGGCGGCGGATGCCGCCGCGCAGGCAGGGAACTTCGCCGAGCAGGCCGGCGCCGACGCGGCGCTCGCCCGCAACGCGGCCGCGGCGGCACGGTCCGCGGCGGCCCGTGCCAACCGGGCGGCCGATGCCGCGATCAGCTTCGCCAACACCGCCGCCGACGCCGCCGGGCTGGCCAGGGACGCCGCGAACCGCGCGGCGGAGAACGCCATCGCGGCGGCGAACGCCGCGGAGGACGCCGCCAACCACGCGGGCAACTCCGTCGACGCGGCGCGGAAGTCGACCGAGCACGCGAACGCGGCCAGCCAGGCGGCGGACACGGCGATCCAGGCGGCCACGCAGGCTCAGCAGATCTACGACGCCGCCCGCGCGTCCGACGAGGCCCGGGTCGCCACGGAACGCGACCAGGCCGTCGAGGCGGCCCAAGCGGCCAAGGCGGCGGCCGGGCCGACCACCCCCGCGTCGAGGTGGGACACCAGTTCGCAGGCGAGGCGCGACACCGAGACCGCCCAGCTGCTGGCCGCGGCCTCCGGTCCCGGCGCCGACCCGGCGCTCGTGGTCGCCAACGGCCGCAAGATCGCCGTCAAGCTCGCGCAGTCCGGCGGCCCGTGGACCAAGTCCGCGGCACTGGCCGCCCTGGCCGGGTCGGACGACGAGGTGCGCGACTTCGTCCGCACCGGCATCACGTCCGCGGCGGGCCAGGACGACCGCGTGACGTTGCGGTCCCTGCTGGTGGACGGCTCGGACGCGTTCAAGCGCGCCGCCGAGGCCGCGCTGGCCGGCTCCGACGCCGACGTCCAGCGGTTCCTCGACCAGCGCCTCTACCCCGAGCGCGCCACCGAGGACCGGGTCAAGGTCAACCAGGTCCTGGCGGCCGCGAGCACCGCGAACCGCACCGTCACCAAGGCCGCCGCGCAGAAGGCACTCGACGCGGGCACCGTCGAGGCGTACCGGAAGTTCCTCACCCAGGAGCAGTTCACCACCGCCGCGACCGACGACCGGATCGCGGTCAACAGAGTCCTGGCCTCCCCCGGGTCCGGTCCGGAGACCAAGGCGTCCGCGCAGGCCGCCCTGGACGGGCCCAGCGCGTTCCAGCAGCGGTTCCTCAGCACCGTCCTGCACCAGGCGACGCAGCGCGACCAGGAACAGGCCGGGCACAACGCCGAGGTCGCCGCGTACGTCGCCAAGGCGTGGAACGCCGCGGCATCGGCCTCGGAGAACGCGAGCCGGGCGCAGGAGGTCGCGGCCGTCGCGCGCGGCGCGGCGGAGGAGGCGGTGAGCCACGCCCAGCAGGCGCAGCGGTCCGCCGACCAGGCCGCCGACTACGCGCGGCAGGCCCACGACTCGGCGACCGCCGCCGAGAAGTCGGCGCAGGACGCGGCGAACTCGGCCCGCACCGCTCAGCAGGCCGCGGCCTCGGCCGACGCCTCCGCGCGGCGCGCCTCCCAGTCCGCGGTCTGGGCGCAGGCTTCGGCCAACCAGGCGCAGGGTTTCGCCGTGGCGGCCTACCAGTCGGCGGAGCAGGCGTACGACTCGGCCATCGCGGCGGGCAAGGACGCCGAGCAGGCCGCCGCCGCGGCCAACGAGGCGATCGCGCACGCCCAGCAGATGATGGACGACGAGATCACCGAGGCGGCCTTCCGGCAGGCCAACTACTGCGCGGGCCGGTACGGGGAGGGCACCCCGAAGTACACCGAGTGCATCCACCTGATCACCGCTTCGGCCGATGAGCTGGTGGAACTCGCCTTCCGCAACGGTGAGTTCTGCGTGCTCCTCTACGGGGACAACAAGGGCGCCGCCGGGTACGAGAACTGCCTCCGGGACGTGCTGAACCCGGACTTCAAGCTCAACCGCTACCTCGACGCGATGGAGGAGCTCCTCGTCTACGTCAAGGCGGCGACCTTCACGTTGTACGCCGGCCTGGGCGTCACCGCGCTCGTGCTGTGCGGCATCTCGCTGGTCTGCGGCAGCGCCCTGCTCGCGATGGACCCGCTGGCGGCCGCGATCAGCCCCTGGCTCGTGACCGCCGGCGCCGCCACCGCCGGCGTCACGTTCGCGGTGCGGGTCGGCAGCCGGTTCGAGTTCGCGGTCGTCGAGTCCGAACTCGCCGCGGCGCGCGCCGGCCGGTACGACCTCGGCCGCCTGCTGGGCCTGGGCAACCGCCTGTGCGCGCGCAGCTTCACCGCGTCCGCGCCGATGGCCGCGCAGAACGACCCGGACTGCCTCTGGGACGTCGCCGACGAGGTGGTCGACGCGCTGGAGGACCAGTTCTCCTTCAGGGTCGCCGAGGGTGTGGCCTACAACATCAGGCGGTACAACGAGGGTGCGCAGGGCCACGCGCTGAACGGCATCGGCAAGGACGTGCAGGGGCTCGCCAGGTACCTTGCGGCCAGGGAACGGGAGGCGTTCCGCTTCTACGACTCCAGGACCCACAAGGACGTCATGTACGACGAGGGGAACCAGGTCTTGATCATCAGGGACTCGTCCATGATCCACGCGTACAACTACAAACCCGAGGACTGGCGCATGAACGTGGGCTCCAAGTACCTCGAAAGGTAGGGCCGGTGGAAGCGGAAGTCGTCGGGCAGCGCTGCGTGCTGACCCTCAGCCGGGACGAGCTCGTCATGATCCTCGGGTTGGTCAGCACCCTGAACAACACCCTGCCGTCCGAGGTGGCGTACCAGGACATGGTGGGGTGGAGCAAGGAAGAGGTCTACGCGTTCGCCCACCGGATCGCCGAGTGCGCCCGGGCGATGCCGGTCGAGTGACCCGGTACCCGCTGCCCGTGCCGGTTCGACCGGCACGGGCAGCGGTGGGGGACCGCGTCAGGTGGTGACTGCGGTCCCCCACCGGTGCGACCACCAGGCTGGGCCGGCGGTGGTCAGGAGGCGGCTTCCAGCGGGTGGTCGGTGCCGCGCCAGGTGGCCGCCAGCTCGTCCAACGGCAGGTCGAGGGCCTCGCCCAGGCACACGATCGTGCCGAAACCGGGGGACGGCAGCCGGCCGGTCTCGATCTTGCGCAGGGTTTCCGGCGAGATGCCGGCCGCGTGCGCCACCTCGGCCAGGTCGCGCCCCGCTCGCGCGTGGCGCAGCAGGGCTCCGAGGCGCCTGCCGGCGTCGACCTGTTCGGGGGTGAGCGGTTGGCGGACCATGCCCCCAGGGTAGGGCTGGTATTACTATACCGGCAAGTGCTACGGTTCTGGTATTACTATACCGAAATCCTGTAGCGCGAGGTGTTCGTGATCGAGTTGAAGTCGCCTGCGGAGATCGACCGCATGCACGTGGCCGGGCGGTTCGTCGCCGAGGTGCTCTCGGAGGTCGGCCGGCTCGCCGACGTGGGCGTCAACCTGCTGGACCTGGAGCACCACGTGCGCGGCATGATCGAGCGGCGCGGGGCGGAGTCGTGCTACTGGGACTACGCGCCGTCCTTCGGGCGCGGCCCGTTCCGCAACGTCATCTGCCTGTCCGTCAACGACGCCGTCCTGCACGGCCTGCCCCACGACTACGTGCTGCGCGACGGGGACGTGCTCAGCGCGGACCTCGCGGTCGGCATCGACGGCTGGGTGGCCGACTCGGCGCGCACGGTCGTCGTCGGCACCGCCGCCGAGGAGGACCTGCGGATCATCCGGGCCACCGAGGAGGCGTTGGAGGCGGCGATCGCGGTGGCGCGACCGGGCAACCGGCTGGGTGACATCTCGGCGGCCATCTGGGCGGTGGCCCGCGACTACGGCTACCCGGTCAACACCGAGTTCGGCGGCCACGGCATCGGCCGCACCATGCACGAGGACCTGCACGTCCCCAACAAGGGCAAGGCGGGGCGGGGGCTGAAGCTCCGGCCGGGGCTGACGCTCGCGCTCGAACCCTGGTTCGCGCGGACGACCGACCGGATCGTGTACGACCCGGACGGCTGGACCATCCGGTCGGCCGACGGCTCGCGCACCGCCCACTCCGAGCACACGATCGCCGTCACCGAGGACGCCGCCCTGGTGCTCACCCGGCGCGAGGGCGAACTCGACCGCGGTGACGCGTCGTCCCGCGCGTCCGTCGTTCCCCCGGTCGACTGAGGGGTTCCGCTCGGGGGACGGCAATCGTGCGGAGTGCGCGGTGGGGGAGGACCCACTCCCGGTCGTCCTGTCCGGACCTCCTTTAAGCACATCGGTTGAACGCCGACGGATCGGGGCCGGCGGTCCCGTTCTGACTGCCAGTATGTCGGCGATCACCGACAGTGCCGGCAGGGGGCGAGGGTGGGGGAGATCGTCTGCTCGTGCGCCGAGCTCGACGTGCTGGGCGAGGCGCTGCGGATCGACGTGCGGCGGTTCCCGCTCGCGATCGGGCACCACGGGGCGAGCCGCGAGGAACGGGTGCGCCTCGTCGAACGGGTCGGGCGCGACCTGACCGGGCGCGGCCTGGTGCGGGGCGGGGACCCGGTGCCCGCGTTCGCCGAGGTGCTGCACCTCCTCGCCCGCGGTCCCGTGTCGGTCGCCCTCGTGGGCACGGCGGGGCAGGCCCGGCCGGTCGGCCTCGCCGTGGTCGACGACCGGGCGGGCGTGGTCGTCGTGCAGCGGGGCGAGTCGGTCACCGTCCGGGACGACCGGCCCGAGGCCGCGGTGCGCGCCCTCGTGGGGCTGCTGCCCGCGATGCGCCCCGCCCCCGGCGTCCCGGTCACGGTGGAGGAGGCGCCCCCGGCGCGGGCGGGGGAGGACTTCTCCGAGGACTTCTCCGCGGTCACCTTCACCAGCCAGGTGCGTGCCGCCGCCGTGCGGTCGCCGGCCGCGCAGCGCGCCGCCGCGGAGGAGGTCCTGCGCCGCCCGAGGCTGGGCGCCGGGTACTTCGCGGTCACCGGGCGCGGGCGCGACGGCCGGGAGGTCGAGCTGGGCACGGTCGGTTACCTGGACACCGACGTCGGCCGCTGCGCCGTGCTGTCCGACGCGGGCGCCGACGGGCGTCTCGCGGTCACGTACGCACCCGCCGACCAGGCCGCTCTTGATCGCCACGTGCTGCGGATCGTGGCCGGGGCGAGGTGAGGGGGACAGTGGAACCACCCGTTCGTGTCGCCACTGACTGTTACTGTTCATGCGCTGCGCGTACCGCGCAGGGTGTCCTCGGGGGAGGGTGATCACCGTGGCGAACGCCGCCGTCACCGGTATCGCCGGCATGGGCCACGCCGTGTCCGGCTTCAGCGCCGCGACCGCCGCCGGCTTCCGCATCGGGGCCGCGGGCGGCCAGGCGCTGATCGACGCCGTCGACGGGATGCTGGCCGAGATCAGGGATGCCCTGGCCAGTGCCAACCGCCTGAGCCAGGAACCCCCGCTGGGGACCACCCCGGCGGCGGTCGTCTACAAGCCGTTCCTCGCCACCGTGGCCACCGACGAGGTCCAGGGCTTCATCCCGGTGCTGGTGGGCTTCCAGCAGGACCTGGTGCGGTTCCGCTCCGACGTCGAGAAGTCCATGGGCGTCTACCGGGGCACGGACCAGGACTCCGCCACCGTCGTCGCCACCGCCGGATCGACCCTCCCGACCTGATCAGCGAAGGACCAAGGTGACCTCTCGCACGCTCATCGCCGGTCTGGCCGTCGCCCTGTCGACCGTCGCCGCCTGCGGCGGACCGGTCAACGGGGAGCCGCGACCGGCCAGGACCGCGACCAGCACCGCCGACGCCCCCGCCTCCCTGAAGGACGTAGAGCCGTGCGACCTGCTCACGCGCGACGAGGCCGAGCGGCTGTTCGGCCCCCTGCGCGAGGCGCCGGCGCGCGAGGACCTGGGGACCGCGCGGGGGTGCACCTTCAAGCCGAAGCTCACGAACCTCGGCATCGACGTCCGGACCAACGCCGGGCTGGCGGACGTGCAGCCGACCGGTGAGATCAGCGACGTGGCGGTCGGTGGCCGCGACGCGAAGCAGGTGACCGCCCCGGGGGGCACCTGCACCGTCGCGATCGAGGTCACCGGGTCGTCACGCGTCGACGTCTCCTACACCGGTGACCCGAGCGAGGACACGTGCGCGCCGGCCCGGCGGGTCGCGGAACTCGTCGAGCCCCGGTTGCCGTGAGAGGGGGACTGGTATGACCCGGGACGTCCACTCGCGCTACGACCTGCACCGGCACGCCGAGGTGCAGACCGGCGAGGAGCTGGAGCAGCGCGTCCGGCGGGACCTCGAACAGCGGCACGGCGGGCTGTTCGGGAGGCTGATCGCGGCCATCACCGCGCCCGGCGAGGTCGACGACGTGCTCGACGCCCAGGCCGCGCAGCTCAAGCGGCAGGTGTTGACGCGGGCGGCCCCGCCCCCGCCCGACGTGCACTACCCGGCCATCCCGCACGCGCGGTTGCACGAGGGCGTGAGCCGGGGTGGCGAGCCCGGCGCGGTCGGCGAGGTGGGGGACATCTGGACCAGGCTGGGCAACCAGCTCGCCACGTTCAACGACGCCATCGGCAAGGCGATCACGATCAGCGAGGACGACTGGGTCGGCCGGGCGGGCGACGGCGCTCGGCGCGCGTTGGCGGACATGGGCAACCGGGCCGGCGAGGCCGGGACGGCGGCGCAGCTGGCGGGCACGCTGTTCGCCCAGCAGTCGCGGGCGCTGAGCACCGCCCGGGCGAGCACGCCACCGCCGCCCGCCGAACCGTTCGACGCCGGTGCGGCGCGCGAGCGGCTGATGACGATCACCGACCCGGTGGCGTTCGCGCGGCAGGCCGCGGCGGACCGGGCGGTGTTCGAGCAGCAGCGCGAGGACCACGAGGCCGCCGCGCGGGCGGTGGAGACCTACGACCGGACGGTGGCGCAGACGGCCGCCGCGCAACCCGCGTTCGCCCCGCCGCTGGAAGCGCCGCCGCAGCCCGGTCCGCCGCAGCCCGATCCGCCCCGGCCCGATCCGCCCCGGCCTGGTCCGCCGCGAGCCGAAAATCCGTTGGTGCCGATCGGGTCCGGTGGGAGGGAGCGCGGTGCGGTGCCCCCGCCGGCGGTCGGCGATGGGCAGGGCGACGGCACCGGCGGCAGCACCGGCACCTCTGGGGTCGTGTCGCCGAACGAGCCGCCGGTCAGCGGGATCACCAGCCCCAGCGGTTCCGGCGGGGGGAGTGCGGGGGGCGCGGGGAGCGCGGGTGGTGGCGGGAACGTCGGCAACCCGGGACAGGGTGGACCTGGTGCCGGTGGCCTCGCCGGGGTGCCCGGGTCGGGCGGTGGGGGCGGGCGTCCCGGTGGTGGCGGGTCCGGTGGTGGGGCGGGGTTCGGCGGGCGGGTGCCCGGTGGTGGCGCGGGGAGCGGGTTCGGTCCCGGCTCGGGGGCGCGTGGGGTCGCGGGTGGCGGGGCCGCGGGACTGCTGCCGCACGGCGGTGACGCGCCGGCCGGTCGTGCCGGCGGGACGGCCGGCGGAACGGGCGGAGGTGGCGCGGGCGGTGGTGCGCGTGGTGCCGGCGGTGTCGGTGGTGTCGGCGCCGGGGTGGCCGGTGGCGTGGGGGCGGGCAAGGGGGCGGGGGACGAGGACGTCGAGCGGAGTGCGCCCTCGTACCTGTTGGAGCCGGACCCGGACGGGATCTTCGGCAACGACCAGGTGGTCGCGCCGCCCACCATCGGCGGGTGACGGTCGGCGACGGGACCACCCGGTCCGGGGTCGGTCAGCTGGTCGGTACCACCGACGGGGGCGTTGACGCCGACGTCGGGGAGGTCTCCGGCGGGGTGGTCGGCGTCACCGACGCGGACGGCGACGGCGACTGGGGCGGCGACGGGGACTGGGGCGGCGACGGGGACTGGGACGGCGCCGGGGTGGTCGTCGTCGGCATGACCACGGCGAACGGCACGCCGGTGACCTCGCGGCAGCCGTTCTCGTCGTGCTCGACGCGCGGGCGCGGGTAGCGGTTGTCCTCGTGGTACTCGTCGCACCCCCGCCACCTCGTGTCCAGCGGCTGTCCGTTCTCGTCGTAGAGGTGGACGCCGGTCAGCGGGCGGCCGTTCTCGTCGAACACGTAGATGTTGGTCGGCACCACCGGGGTCGGCGCGTAGGCGACCTGGGCGGTCGGGGGGAGGTCGCGCCAGGCGGTGGAACCGAGGGCGAGCAGCAGCAGGCCGATCGCGAAGCCGGACGCGGGCAGGCTGATCCACAGCCAGCGCCGGTCGGTGCGGGACCGGAGGCCGGCCAGCAGGGTCAGCGCGCCGAGCGCCACGGTCACCAGGAGCACGGACATGTCGTGGACGAGCCCGCCCCAGGCGGCCACCAGCAGCGCCCTGATCGCCCACCACGCCGGTTGCAGCGGGCGCAGCGGGTGCACGAAGCGGGTCACCTCGGGGCGGTCGAACGACCTGCGCGCCGCCGCCAGTTCGGGCAGGTGCGCGACGTCCTCCACGAGGCCGCGGCTGACGAACACCAGCGCGGCGGCGACGACGGCGCACAGGACGGCCGCGGCCAGGAGCAGTTCGCGGCTGCCCGCGTCGAGGCCGATGGCGAAGCCGGCCGCGGTGCCGGCGACGAGGCCCCACAGCGCGAACCGGGCCGCGGCCGTCGCGCGGGTTGTCCTCGGTGGCGGGGGTGCGGTGCGGTCGGGGTAGCCGGCGGCGGCGCGCAGCTCCCGGGCGTACGCCCCGGGGGTGCCCAGCCGGTCGGTCAGCGCGGCGGTGGAGGAGTCGTCGCCCAGTTCCTCGGCGACCTCGGCCACGTGCGCCTCGGCGTCGTCCATGATCTCGCCCACCTCGGCGGGCGGCAGGTCGGACAGCTCCTCGCGCATGCGGTCCAGGTAGTCCCGCACCTCGGTGTTCGTCTGCGTGTTCATGCGGAATCCCCCACAAGGTCGTCGAGCGTCCGCGCGAACGACTTCCAGGTCCGGCTCGATTCGAGCAGCCGTGCGCGGCCGGGTTCGTTGAGGCTGTAGTACTTGCGGTGCGGGCCCTCTTCGCTGGGCACGACGTACGAGGTGAGCAGGCCGGCGTTGTAGAGCCGGCGCAGGGTGCCGTAGACCGACGCGTCGCCGACGCCGTCCAGGCCGCCCTGGCGCAGTCGGCGTAGGACGTCGTAGCCGTAGCCGTCCTCCTTGCGGAGCACGGCGAGGACCGCGAGGTCCAGCACCCCCTTGAGCAGCTGGCTGGTGTCCATGTCCCTCCCCGGTGATGTGCGGTGGATGCTACTACGGAATGCGCAGTACCGTGTAGAGGGTAGTAGGGGCGGGGAACGCTTCGTCCCCGTCCGGTCACCGGCGGTCAACGCGCTTGTGCCGGTGGCGCCGGGCTTCCTAACCTCCTGCGTGATCACAGGGGGGAAATCAGTGGTGAAACGTGTTCTCGCGGTGTGCGCCGCGCTCGTGTCGCTGGCCGGCGGGGTGGTGGCCGGAGGAGTGGTGACCGGCGGGCTGGTGGGCACTGCCGGGGCCGCCCCGGTGGTGGGCGGGTCGTCGAAGTTCACCGCCACCTACCCGGCCCGGCTGCTCGACACCAAGGCCGGGATCGGCACGCCGGTGGGGTCGCTGGGCGCGGGGCAGGTCAAGACGGTCGACCTGTCGGGCCGCCTGCCCGCGACGACGACCGCCGTGGTGCTGACGGTGACCGCCGTGTCGCCGACCGAGGCCACGACGGTCTCGGCGTACCGGACCGGGTGGGTGCGCGAGGACTCCGCGTCGGTGGTGAACCTGGTGGCGCGGGAGACGCGCTCGGGGTCGGTGACGGTGGCGGTCGGTCCCGACCGGAAGGTGGACCTGCGCAACGGGGCCGGGTCGGTGGACCTGATCGTGGACCTGTTCGGCCACTACGCGACGGACGGCGCGGCGAAGTACCGGGCGACCCAGCCGCAGCGCGCGTTCGACGTGCAGGCCGGTCCGGCGTCGACCGCGGTGGTCGACGTGTCGGCGAAGGTGCCGGCCGGGGCGACGGCGGCGGTGTTCACGTTGACCGCCAGCAGCGCCACGGCGACGACGCTGGTCACCGCCTGGCGCGGCGGCGCGGCCCGGCCGGGCGTGCGGAACCTGACCGTGACCAAGGGCCTGACCACGGCGAACCTCGTGACGGTGCAGCTCGGCGCGGACCGCGCGGTGAGCCTCTACAACCAGAGCGGCGCGGTCCGGCTGACCGGTGACCTGGTCGGCTACTACGGCGCGGACGGCGACTCGTTCTTCCTGCCCGCCACGCCGCGGCGCGACTTCGACACCCGCACCGGCGCCGGCACCCTCCAGGGCAATCCCGGGGCGCTCGCGGCGGGCGCGTGGACGCAGTTCTTCCCCGGCGCCTACCAGGGCGGGCAGGAGGTCACCTCCGTGGTGTTCAACCTGACCACCACGGACGTCACCGCGCAGACCGAGCTGACCGCCGGGGCGTACGGGCCGAGCGTGCTGCACGCCGCCCCGTGGCGGCCGACGACCACGCAGGTGCAGGCGGGGCTGCGGAGCGCCGCCGTCGACATCGCGAACGTGGCCACCTCGGGGTCCACGCACCTGCTGGGCGACGTCACCGGCTACTTCACCCGCACCTGCACGGGCACCGCCGGCTGCGCGTACGCGTGGGTCGGGAGCAGCGAGCCGAAGCCGATCCACGACTTCCCCGGTGTCGTCGCGGTCGACGGCGGCCAGGAGACCGCCCTGCTGCTCAGGTCCGACGGCACGGTGTGGTCCTGGACCTCCGACCCGCCGACGGCCTGGGGGAAGCGACCGGTGCGGGTGCCCGGCCTGACCGGCATCACGAAGACCGAGTCCAGCAACGGCAACGGCCTGGCGCTCGCCTCCGACGGCACCGTGTGGTCGTGGGGCTACACCCGGCACGGGCAGATCGGCGACGGCGTCGACCACGTCGAGGAGGTCGTCACCACGCCCGTGCGGGTGGCGGGCCTGACCGACGTCGTGGACCTCGGCAGCGGCTTCGAGAACGGCTACGCGGTGAAGTCCGACGGCACGCTGTGGGCGTGGGGCTCGAACCACGAGGGCCTGCTCGGCAACGGCGTGGCGTGCGACCGGGACGTGCCGGCGACCTGCTCGTCGAACGTGCCGGTCCGGGTGGCCGGCCTCACCGACGTGGTCGAGGTGTCCGACGAGGGCTTCGCGCTCAAGGCCGACGGCACCGCGTGGACGTGGGGCACCAACTACGCCGGCGTGCTCGGCACCGGCGAGCCGGACGACGAGGCGGTCAGCACGGTGCCCGTGCGGGTCTCCGGGCTGACCGACGTGGTGCGGATCGCCGGCCACAGCATGAACCGCTACGCGGTGAGGTCCGACGGGACGCTGTGGGCGTGGGGCGCCAACTCCAGCGGCCAGATGGGCAACGGCGTGGTCGAGCCCGGTGTCGGCTACCGCGTCCCGCACGCCGTCCCCGGCCTGACCGGGGTCGCGGAGGTCAGCATCAGCAGCACGTACATCGTCCTCGCGCTCACCTCCGACGGCACGGTGTGGGCGTGGGGCAACGACATCGGCGGCCAGCTCGGCGTCCCCGACGGCAACCCGGCCGCGCCGGGGCGCGTGCCGCAGGTGAGCGGGATCGGCGCCACCGCGGTGGCGGCGTGCCTGAAGGGCGGGCTCGTCCTGGTGGCCGAACCCCGGTAGCGGTGTTCGACGACGGCTCCCCGGTGCCCGCCGGGGAGCCGTCGTCGTCCCGGGGTCAGGTCCCCTCCAGGACACCGCCCTCGAACACGTCGACCTGCGGCAGGTCGTGGCCCAGGCGGTCGCGCTTCGCCGTCAGGTAGGCGATGTTGTGGCGGTTCGGCGGCACCAGCAGCGGCACGCGGTCGACGACGGCGATGCCGTGCGCCTCCAGCGCCGCGACCTTGTCCGGGTTGTTGGACATCAGGCGCACCGAGCGCACCCCGAGGTGCCGCAGGACGTGCGCGGCCGGCATGTAGTCGCGGACGTCGACCGGCAGGCCCAGGGTGGTCGCCGAGTCCAGGGTGTCCAGGCCCTGGTCCTGGAGCACGTGCGTGCGGACCTTCGCCACCAGGCCGATGCCGCGCCCCTCGTGGCCGCGCAGGTACACCAGGACACCGCCCTCGGCCGCGATGCGGTCCAGGGCGGCGTCGAGCTGGTCGCCGCACTCGCAGCGCATCGCGCGGAAGATGTCACCGGTCATGCACTCGGAGTGCACGCGCACCAGGACGTCGTGCGACCGGGCCCGCCCGTGCACCAGCGCCATGTGCTCGTGACCGCTGTGCCGGAAGGCGACCGCGCGGAACACGCCCCGGCGCGTGACCAGTTCGGACTCCGCCACCTCGTCGTCGTTGAAGGCTTGCTCGTGCATCCGGCTCCCTCGTTCCCCCGACGCGACCCGAACCCGTCACTAGGCTCGGGCGGTACTGCACCGCACCCCCTCACCGGCGGAGGTCACCCTGTTCAGCATCACCGTCCGCGACCACGTGATGGTCGCCCACAGCTTCCGCGGCGAGGTGTTCGGTCCGGCGCAGCGCCTGCACGGGGCAACGTTCGTGGTGGACGCGAGGTTCAAGCGGACCGATCTCGATCCGGACAACATCGTCGTCGACATCGGACTCGCCACCGAGGAGCTGCGCTCCGTCCTCGGTGAACTCAACTACCGCAACCTCGACGAAGTTCCCGAGTTCCTCGGGGTCAACACGTCCACCGAGTTCCTGGCCAGGCACATCGCGGACAAGCTCGTGGAGAGCGTGCACGCGGGCCGGCTCGGCGAGGGCGCGAAGGGGCTGTCCGGCGTCGAGGTGACGCTGCACGAGTCGCACGTGGCGTGGGCGAGCTACGAACGCGCCCTGTGACGGTCCCGTTCCTGGTGCCGGCGGGCCTCGACGACCCGGCGCGGCCGAGCGGCGGCAACGCCTACGACCGCCGGGTCGCCGACCTGCTCGGGCTGCGCGTGGTCGAGGTCGGCGGCGACTGGCCCCGGCCCGCGCGGACCGACGACCTGGGACGCGCGCTGCGCGCCGTCCCGGACGGGCACGTCGTGCTGCTGGACGGGCTGGTGGCGTGCGGCGTGCCCGAGGTGGTCGCGCCGCACGCCGCGCGCCTGCGGGCGGTGGTGCTGGTGCACCTGCCGCTGGCCGACGAGACCGGGCTGTCCCCGGCCGCCGCGGCGGACCTCGACGCGCGGGAGCGGGCGGTGCTGCGGTCCGCCGCCGCGGTGGTCGCGACCAGCCCCGGGGCGGCCCGCCGCGTCGCCGCGCACCACGGGCTGCGGCACGTGCGGTCCGTGCCGCCGGGGGTGGACCCGGCGCCGCTCGCGCGCGGCACGGACGGCGCCTCGCGGCTGCTGTGCGTGGCGTCGCTGACCCCGCGCAAGGGCCACGACGTGCTGCTCGACGCCCTCGCGGCCAACGCCGGCGCGCCGTGGACCTGCGCGTTCGCCGGCGCGGGGGCCGTGGCGCACGAACTGGGCGACCGGGTGGAGCTGCTCGGGCCGCTGACCGGCGCCGCGCTGGCCGCGCAGTACGACCGGGCCGACCTGTTCGTGCTCGCCTCGCGCGCCGAGACCTACGGGATGGTGGTGACCGAGGCGCTGGCGCGCGGGGTGCCGGTCATCGCGAGCGCCGTGCCGGACGCGCTGGGCGACGGCGGCGTGCTGCTGCCCGCCGGGGACGCGGGGGCGTTCGCGGGGGCGTTGCGGCGATGGTTCGCGGACGCCGGGTGGCGCGACGAGCTGCGGGGGCGGGCGCGCCGGCGACGTGCCGCGCTGTCCACTTGGGACGAAACGGCGGACGCGCTGGCGGGGGTGCTGGCTAGTCTGCGGCCATGAGCACCCCTGGCTTCGCACCGGAATGGCTGGCACTGCGCGAGGGGGCCGACGCCGACGCGCGGTCGACGGCCCTGGCGGACCGGCTGACCAAGATCGATCTGAACCGGGACCCCCTCGTGGTGCGTGATCTCGGGTGTGGAACCGGATCGCAAGGACGGTGGCTCGGACCGCGGCTGGGCGGCGCGCAGCACTGGGTGCTGCACGACCGCGACCCCCGCCTGCTCGACCTGGCGAGGTCGGGCGTGACGGGGCCGGGTGTGACCGCCGAGGTGCGGCAGGGCGACCTGACCGCGCTCACCGCCGACGACCTGGCGGGCACGTCGCTCGTCACCGCGTCGGCGCTGCTCGACCTGCTGACCGCCGACCAGGTGCGCGGCCTCGCGGAGGCGTGCGCGGGTGCCGGCTGCCCGGCGCTGTTCACGCTGTCCGTGGTGGGCCGGGTCGAGTTCGCGGCGGCCGAGGCGCTGGACGCCGCGTTCGGGGCCGCGTTCGACGACCACCAGCGGCGCGGCGGGCTGCTCGGCCCGGACGCCGCCGGGGCCGCCGCGGCGGCGTTCGAGGACCTGGGCGCGACCGTGGCGACGAGCCCGAGCCCGTGGCGGCTGGGGCCGGAGCGCGCGGCGCTGGCCCGGGAGTGGCTGCGCGGCTGGGTCGGCGCGGCCGTCGAGCAGGAGCCCGCGCTGGCCGACGAGGCCCCCGACTACCTGCGGCGGAAGGCCGCGGACCCGCGCGTGGTCGTGCACCACACCGACCTGCTGGCGGTGCCGTCGTGACGCGCGCGTGGCCGTGGCTGCGGCTCGCCCTCGCGGTCGGCGTGCTGGCGGCGCTGGGGTGGCGGCTGGGCACGGGCGCGTTCCTCGACGGGCTGCGTGCCGTGACCGGCTGGTCGGTCGCGGCGGCGTTGGCCATCGGGCTGGCGACGACGGTGCTCAGCGCGTGGCGGTGGTGCGTGGTCGCCCGCCGGCTCGGCCTGCCGCTGACCCTGCGCGCCGCCGTGCCCGACTACTACCGGGGCCTGCTGCTCAACGCGGTGCTGCCCGCCGGGGTGCTCGGCGACGTGCACCGGGCCGTCGACCACGGCCGCCAGGCCGGTGACGTCGGGCGCGGGGTGCGGGCGGTGCTGTTCGAGCGGTGCGCGGGCCAGGCGGTGCTCGTCGCCGTCGGGGGCGCGGTGCTGCTGACCGGCACGGCCGGCGTGGACCTGGTGCCCGCCGCGACCGCCCTGGTCGCGGTGGCGGCCCTGGTCGCGGTGGTCGCGGCCCGCTCGGCGCGGGTGCGGCGGGCGCTGGCCACGACGTGGGCCGACGCGCGGGTGGGCCTGCTGGCCCCCGACGTGCTGCCGAAGGTCGCGCTGGCCTCGGCGGGCGTCCTGGTCGGGCACGTGGCGCTGTTCGCGGTCGCCGCCCGCGCGGCCGGGGTGGACGCCCCGGTCGGCCGGGTCGCGGCGCTGGGGGTGCTCGCGCTGCTGGTGATGGCGGTGCCGGTCAACGTCGGCGGGTTCGGGCCGCGCGAGGCGTTCCTCGCGGTCGCGTTCGGCGCGGCCGGGCTGGGCGCCGCGCAGGGCCTGGCCACCGGCGTGGTCTACGGCGTGCTGGCGCTGGTGGCCGGCCTGCCCGGCGTCGTGCCGCTGCTGCGCGTCCGGTCGGGACAGGCCGGGGCCGGGCAGGTCGGGCCTGGGCGGGGCCGGTCAGAACAGGGCCAGGTAGCTCCCGAACGCCTCGACGAGCGCCGCGACGACCAGCTCGCCCTTGCGGGCCGACGCCAGTGACGGCCTGCCCACGACCCCCGACGCCGTGTACGCGGCCATGCCGAGCGTCAGCAGGTGCCGGCGGTCGTCGGCGAGGTGGTCGGCCCCCTCGAAGCCGGGTCGGACCAGCTCCGGGTGGGCGTGCAGCAGGATCGACGTCTCCAGCTCGCCCGCGTGCATGTCGGCGTGGTGGGACGTCTCCACGCCCGCCGCGGCCCGCGCCGCCGCCCAGTCCGCGCCGCTCGGGAACAGCGCCGTGCCCTCCGACTCCTGCACGACGTTCGACAGCACGTAGTTGCCGCCGTGCGCGTTGACCAGCACCAGGTTCGGCACGCCCGACCGGCGCAGCGACTCGGCGACGTCGAGCACGACCGCGTGCAGCGTGCGGGCGGAGACGCTCACCGTGCCGGGCCACGCCGCGTGCTCGTGCGAGCAGGAGATCGTGACGGGCGGCAGCAGCCGCACGGGGTGCGCGTCGGCGACCGCGCGGGCGACGGCGCACGCGATGAGGGTGTCCGTGGCCAGCGGCAGGTGCGGGCCGTGCTGCTCGTGGCTGCCGACGGGCAGCAGCGCGACGGTCGCCCCGCGGTCCCGCACGTCGGTCGTGGTGTCAGTCGGGAACATGCGCCGAACCGTAGCCAACGCCGGTGGTCACCGCCGGTGGTCCACGCGGTGGCACAGGGCGGGCAGCTCCCCGCTCGCCAGGCGCGGCAGCACGTCCGGCAGCTCGTCGAACCGGCTCTCACCGGTGATCAGCGCGTCGAACACGGGGTCGGCGAGCAGCTCCAGCGCCAGCGCCATCCGCTCCGCGTACGTGCGGTCCGGGCGCGCCACCGCGCCCACCTGGCTGGCCCGCAACCGCAGCCGCCGCGAGTGGAACGCCTCGCCCAGCGGCACGGACACCGGCCGGTCGCCGTACCAGCTCAGCTCCACCACCCCGCCCTCCGCCGCGAGCAGCCGCAGCGACGTGGCCAGCCCCGCCCCGCTCGCCGACGCGTGCAGCACCAGGTCGAGGTCGCCCCGGGCGTCGTCGGGCAGCGCGAACGGCACGCCCAGCGCGTCCGCCACCGCCGCCCGCGCCGGGTCGGCGTCCACCAGCTCCAGCCGCACGCCCGGCACGCGCCGCAGCAGCGCCGCCACCGCGCAGCCGACCATCCCGCCGCCCACCACCGCCACCCGGTCACCGACCCGGGGCCGGGCGTCCCACAGCGCGTTGACCGCCGTCTCCACGGTCCCCGCCAGCACGGCGCGACCGGCGGGCACGTCGTCCGGCACGGGCGTCACCGCCCCGACGGGCACCACGTAGCGGGTCTGGTGCGGGTAGAGGCAGAACACCGTGCGGCCTTCGAGCGGCCCCTCCTCCACCACCCCCACGTTGAGGTAGCCGTACTTGACCGGCCACGGGAAGTCGCCGTCCTGGAACGGCGCGCGCATCACCGCGTGCTGGCTCTCCGGCACGCCGCCGCGCAGCACCAGCGACTCCGTGCCCCGGCTGATCCCGGAGAACAGCGTCCGCACCACCACGTCACCCGGTCCCGGCTCGGGCAGCTCGACGGGCCGGATCTCGCTTTTTCCCGATCCGGTGAACCACAGGGCCCTCCCGACTCGTGTCATCCAGCAACCTCCGGAAAACGGGGCCCACAGCGACGAGGGGCACGATGACCACACTTCAGCACAGCGCGGTCCCGGCCGTGCGGGAACCCGCGCTCTGGGCGGGTGCCCAGTTGCTCCTGCTCGGCGCGCTGGAGGCCGGCGTCGGGCTCGGCCCGCTGGGCTGGCTGGCGGGCATCGCCTACGCCACCGCCGGGCAGGCCCTGTTCAGCAGCGCGCTCCGGCGTTCCCCGAGGGGCGTGCCGGGACCGGCCGACCGGGTCACGCTCGCCCGCGGCCTGCTGGTGGGCGGCGTGGCCGCGCTCGTGGCGGACGGCTCCGACCGCACCGCGCTGCTCGTCGTGCTGGCCGCCGTGGCGCTGTCGCTCGACTTCGTCGACGGCCGGGTCGCCCGGCGCACCGGCACGGAGTCCGAGCTGGGCGCGCGGTTCGACATGGAGGTCGACGCGTTCCTCATCCTGGTGCTGAGCGCGCACGTCGCGTTCTCCCTCGGGCCGTGGGTGCTCGCGATCGGCGTGCTGCGGTACGCGTTCGTCGCCGCCTCGTGGGGCCTGGCCTGGCTGCGCGGCCCGCTGCCCGCGAGCTACGCGCGCAAGGTCGTGGCCGCCGTGCAGGGGATCGTGCTCGTGGTCGCCGCGTCCGGCCTGGCGCCCCTCACCGGTGTCCTCGTGGGACTCGCCCTCGGCGCGCTCGTCTGGTCGTTCGGGCGTGACATCGCGTGGCTGCGGCGCGAGGCCGGGGCAGTGGGAGGGGTGGCGCGTGTCTGAGGGGCGCACGACCGCGCGGGTCGCGGGCAACGCGGTGCTGTGGGCGGTCCAGGTGCTGCTGGCCGCGTACTTCATCCACAGCGGGGTGTCGCTGTTCGGCGACGACTTCGTCGGCAAGTTCGAGAGGATCGGGTTCGGCCAGTGGCTGCGGTACGTGACCGGGACCCTGGAGATCGCCGGGGCGCTGGGCCTGCTCGTGCCGGGGCTGTGCGGCTCGGCGGCGCTCGGGCTGGTGGGCGTGATGGCCGGCGCGGTGTGCACGGAGCTGTTCGTCCTGGGCGACACCGGCGGCGCCGTGCTGCCCGCGGAGCTGCTGGCGGTGGCCGCGGTGGTCGCGTTCTTCCGGCGCGACACCGTGCGGGACCTGCTTCAGCGCTTCGGGAAGTAGCGCAGCACGGCGACGTCACCGAGCTTGGCGACCTCTTCGAGGTGGAAGCGGTGGGCGGGCCCACCGGGGAACTCGGCCGGCCGGAGGAAGCGCGGCGCGCCGTGCTGCCCGATGATCATGGGCGCGACCGCCATGCGGATCTCGTCGGCCAGCCCCGCCGCCAGGAACGCGGTGTGCACCGCGCTGCCGCCCTCCACCATGAGCCTGCCCACGCCGCGCCCGCCCAGGTCGTCGAGCAGCGCGCCGAAGTCCAGGTCCGGGCCGAGGGCGACGACGTCGGCGAGGTCGGCCAGCCCGGCGGCCCCCCGGTGACCGGAGTCCGTGGTGTAGACGACCTTGTCGCCGCCGCAGTGCCAGAACGCGCGCTCGCGGTCGAGGTCGCCGCTGCCGGTCACCACCACCTTGAGCGGGAACTCCGGCAGCCCGGACGCGACCCGTTCCGCCCGCCGCCCCGGGTCGTTGACCAGCAGGCGGGGGTTGTCGCGGCGCACGGTGGCCGCGCCGACGAGGATCGCGTCGGACTCCGCGCGCACCCGGTCGACGTGGTCGAAGTCCTCCGCGTTGGACAGCGGGAACCGCTCGGTCCCCCGGTCGTCGATGTGGCCGTCCACGCTGACCGCGACGCTGAGCAGGACGTACGGGCGAGTCACGCACCCAACCTACCCACGCGCGCCGGTCGCCGAACCCCCCGAGGAGGACCGCGTGGCGGTCGACGAGACCCATTCCCCGACCTTGACCGCGCCCGAGGCCGAAGCCGTGCCCGAGCTTGAAGCCGTGCCCGTGCCCGTGCCCGAAGCCGTGCCCGGTCCTGAAGTCGAGCCCGTGCCCGAGGCCGTGCCCGGTCCTGGAGCCGAGCCCGCGCGCCGGCGCGGCGGGCGGGTGGCGGGTGCCGCGCTGACCGGGCTCGCCGCGCTGTTCGTGCTGCTCGCCCTGCTCGCGCCGGCCGACCTCGACCGGTTCGGCGTCGCCGCGTTCCTGCGCATCCCGGTGGAGGGCCTGCTGGGCGTGCTCCTCGTCCTCGTGCTGCCGCCGCGCGCCCGCCGCCCGGTGGCGCTGGCCGGCGGCGCGCTGCTGGGCCTGCTGCTCGTGGTCAAGGTCGCCGACATCGGGACCGACCTGGTGCTGTACCGGCCGTTCGACCTCGTCCTGGACTGGCCGCTGCTCACCCCCGCCGTCGACTACGTGGACGTCACCGCCGGCCGGGGCGCGGCGGTCGCGGCCGTGGTGGGCGCGGTGCTGCTGGTCGGCGCGGTGGTGGTCCTGATGGCGCGCGCGGTGCTGCGGTTGAGCCGCCGCGCCGAGGCGCGCCGGCCGGTCGTCACGCGGGCGCTGGTCGCGGTGACCGCGGCCTGGGTCACCTGCGCCGCACCCGGTGCGGAGTTCGCGCCCGGCCTGCCGGTGGCCTCGCACGACGCGGTGTCGTTCGTGGGCCGGCACGCGCACGCGGTGCGCGTCGGGTTGCGCGACCGGGAGGCGTTCGCGGCCGAGGCGTCGACCGACGCGTTCCGCGACGTGCCCGCCGACGAGCTGCTGACCTCGTTGCGCGGCAAGGACGTCGTGGTCGCGTTCGTGGAGAGCTACGGGCGCTCGGCGGTGGAGCACCCGGCGCTGGCCCCGGTCGTCGGGGCCGCCCTGGACGACGGCGCGCGCCGCCTCGCCGCCGCCGGCTACGCCTCGCGCAGCGCCTACCTGACGTCGCCCACGGCGGGTGGCGGCAGCTGGCTCGCCCAGGCGACCCTGCTGTCCGGGCTGCGGATCGACAACCAGCAGCGCTACCGCACCCTCGTGGCCAGTGACCGGCTCACCCTCAACGGCGCGTTCCGCCGCGCGGGCTGGCGGTCGGTGGGCGTCGTCCCGGGCATCACCCGCGCCTGGCCGGAGGGCGACTTCTTCCGCCACGACCGGGTCTACGCCGCCGCCGACCTCGGCTACCGCGGTCCCCGGTTCGGCTACGCGACCATGCCCGACCAGTACGCGCTGTCCGCGTTCCAGGAGCGCGAGCGGCGGCCCGGCCACGCGCCGGTGGTGGGCGTCGTGCCGCTGCTGTCCAGCCACGCGCCGTGGACGCCGGTGCCGACCCGCCTCCCGTGGGACGAGGTGGGCGACGGCGCGGTGTTCGGCGGCGCGGCGGGGGAGGAGGCGCCGGACTCGATCTTCGGCCGCGACCCGGACGCGGTGCGCGCCGACTACGCGCGGTCCGTGGCGTACTCGGTCGACGTGCTCGTGTCCTACCTGGAGACCTACGGCGGCGACGACACCGTGCTCGTCTTCCTCGGCGACCACCAGCCGGCGCAGGTCGTCACCGGGGACGGCGCGTCGAAGGACGTGCCGGTCACCGTCGTCACCCGGGACGCGGCGCTCATGGCGCGCACCGACGCGTGGGGCTGGACGGACGGCCTCGAACCCGCCCCGGACGCCCCGGTGCGCCCCATGGAGGCGTTCCGCGACCAGTTCCTCACCGCGTTCCGCTGACCGCCCGCACCGGATGCGCTACTTTCGGCACGAATGGGTTTCGACTGCTGGGGGTGGTGATTTGCTCACGCTTCGACGTGCCCTGACCACGGGGATCGCGGTGTCGGTCCTGGTGGGGGGCATGACAACGGTGTCGTCGGCCGAGCCGAGCGGCCCGGTCGAGTCGGCCGGGCCAGCCGGTGGGGCCGTCGGCGACCGGCTCGCCGCGCGGCTGCGCGACGCGGTCGTGGCCCGGGACTTCAAGGACGTGCTCGACCTGACCCCGCCGGAGCTGGTGGCGGCGTCCCGCGCCGGCGCGCCGGAGAAGTACGACTCGGTGCCCGCGGGCGAGCGGGTGGCGCGGCTGGGCGCGGCGGAGGCCAGGCCGCTGCACCAGACGCCGAACCTGGACCTCGCCGTCATCGAGCTGGACGCGCTGGGCCGGCCCGCCGCCGTGGCCAACGTGCTGCTCAGCCCGCAGTACCCGAACGGCATCGTCGTCCCGGTGGACGGGCGCGAGCTGTCCACCGGGTCCGTGCGCTACCGCTGGTGGGACGACACCGAGTGGGACGTCAACGGTGGCCGCGGCACGCGCGACGTGCTGCCCGGGCGGGAGGAGGCGCCGATCGACTTCTCCTCGCCGTACCCGGCGTCGGTGCTCAAGCTCATGGTCGGCTTCGGCGTGCTGCGGCTGGCCGACGAGGGTCGCGTGGACCTGGGCGCGACCTACGACTACCGGCCGGTGACGCAGAGCCCCGCGTGCGGCGGCGACAGCAGCAAGCCGGTCCGGCAGCTCTTCGACGAGATGATCACCAAGTCGCAGAACGAGTCGACCTGCGCGCTGATCAAGATGATCCACGACCTGGGCGCGTGGGACCACGTCAACGCGACGTTCGCCGACCTGGGGATGCCGACGCTGATGGTCACCGGCACCAACCCGGACCACGGCGGCCGGTGGATCGGTTCGAACATGAGCGGCATCGACACCGCGAAGCTGCTGCTGCTGGTCAACGGCGGCCACGGCACGCTGTGGACGACGCCGGCCGGCAAGCGGATCACCCGCGACGAGCTGAGCGGCGCGTCCCGCGACCTCTTCCGCAGGACCTTGAACGACCAGGGGCACAACGAGATGCTGTCCACCACCAACTGGTGCGGCCGCGACTACCCGGTGCAGGGCATCCCGCAGGTCACGCCGCCGCGCTGGGTGCGGCCGGACGGCACGGTGAAGGTCGGCGACGCCGTCTACGACCGCGACGTGCGCCCGTGCGACGCGCGGGCCGAGGTGTCGTTCGGCCACAAGACCGGCTGGGTGGACACCACGGGCAGCGACGCGGGCATCGTGAAGTCGTTGCCGGGCAAGGAGAAGCGCAACTACGTCGTGGTGGCGTTCTGCAACCTGGGCACCGACTACGTCGACGCCGACCGCCCCGCCGACCCGCCCGGCGTCTTCCCGGTGCTCTACACCGAGAAGTACGCCGAGCTGGGCGCGGCCGTCGACCGGATCATGACCGACCTGAGGTGACCGCGCCCCGGTGATCCCGGACCCGGTCGCGGCGGGCGTGGTGCCCGCCGCGACCGGGTGGACCGGCGTCAGCGGCGGTCCAGGCGGTCCGGGAGCGGGCGGAGCTTGTAGACCCGCCAGAAGTACTGGTCGGCCGCGTGCTGGTCGGAGGCGAAGTTGATCGCCTCCACGATCCGCCGCGCGCGGATCTTGAACGCCAGCGCCCACGTGATGTCCAGGCCCTCGGGCTTGGTGCTCCAACCGCGGTGCAGGTCGATGACCCAGTCGCCGTCGGCGGCCAGCGAGATCGGCTCCGCGCGGAAACCCGCCTTGCCCAGCTCGGCGAAGAACGCGAGGACCTCCTCGACGCCGACCTTGGTGCCCGACAGCGGGTGGTGGCCGGGGATGGTCCACCGGATGTCGTTGGCGAAGAACCTCCGCAGCCTGCTCAGGTCGCCCGACGCGTAGGCCGCGTAGTAGTCCTTGATCAGCTTGACGTTCGGGTGGTCCTGTGCGGCCGGTTCGGCGGCGGCGGTGCCCGCGCCGAGCAGGGAGCCCGCCGCCACGCCAACGGCCGTCATCCCGAGGCCGCGCAGCACGTCGGCGCGGGACACGGTGGCAGGGTCTTCCGTCGTCATGCTCACTCCTGGTTGAGGGGTGGCGAACCCGGTCGGGGGAGGGGAGTTCGCCTGCCCCTCGACCGTATGGTCGCGGTGCGTGAGCGGTCCAATACTTGCCGCGATTACAGATCCGTATAGGTGACGGGTTTCAGGTACAAAACGCCCAGCGCGGGCAGCGTGAGCACGGCGGAAGCCGGCTGGCCGTCGTGCGGGACCTCCTCGGCGACCACCCGGCCGAGGTTGCCCGTCCCCCACCCCCCGTACGCGGCGGCGTCGGTGTTGACCACCTCGCGCCACGTCCCCGCGCGCGGCAGCCCGACCCGGTGGCCGTGCCGCGCGTCGCCGGTGAAGTTCGCGATGCACGCCACCACGTCGCCGTCGTCGTCCCCGCGGCGGAGGAACGCGAGCACGCCGTCCCCGCCGTGCAGCCAGCGGAACCCGCCCGGATCGGTGTCGCGGCGGTGCAGCGCGGGCGTCGCGCGGTGCGCCGCGTTGAGGTCCGCCACCAGCGACCGCACCCCGGCGTGCAGCGGGTCGTCGAGCAGGTGCCAGTCCAGACCGGACTCCGACCACTCGGCGCGCTGGCCGAACTCGCCGCCCATGAACAGCAGCTGCTTGCCGGGGTGCGCCCACATCAGTGCCAGCAGCGACCGCAGCGACGCGGCCTTCACCGCGTCGTCGCCGGGCATCCGCCCCCACAGCGAGCCCTTGCCGTGCACGACCTCGTCGTGCGACAGCGGCAGCACGAAGTTCTCGCTCCACGCGTAGGACAGCGAGAACGCCACCTCGTCCTGCCGCGCGGCCCGCTCCTCCGGCGGCAGCCCGAAGAACCGCAGGGTGTCGTGCATCCAGCCCATGTTCCACTTGAACCCGAAGCCGAGCCCGTCGTGGTGCGTCGGCCGGGTCACGCCGGGCCACGTCGTGGACTCCTCCGCGATCACCGCGACGCCGGGGTGGCGCCGGTAGGCGGTCGCGGTCAGCTCCTGGAGGAACCGCACCGCCTCCAGGTCCTCCCGGCCGCCGTACCGGTTGGGCAGCCACTGCCCGGCCTGCCGCGAGTAGTCGAGGTAGAGCATGGAGGCCACCGCGTCCACCCGCAGACCGTCCACGTGGAACTCGTCGAGCCAGAACAGGGCGTTGGCCACCAGGAAGTTGCGCACCTGCGGCCGGCCGAGGTCGAACACGTGCGTGCCCCAGTCGGGGTGCTCGCCGCGGCGGGGGTCGGGGTGCTCGTAGAGCGCGGTGCCGTCGAACTTGGCGAGCGCCCAGGCGTCCTTGGGGAAGTGCGCGGGCACCCAGTCCACGATCACGCCGATGCCGCGCTGGTGCAGGACGTCGACGAAGTGGCGGAAGTCGTCGGGGGACCCGAACCGCGAGGTCGGCGCGTAGTACGAGGTGACCTGGTAGCCCCACGACCCGCCGAACGGGTGCTCGGCCACCGGCATCAGCTCGACGTGCGTGAAGCCGAGCCCGGTCACGTGGTCGGCCAGCTCGACCGCCAGCTCCCGGTAGGACAGGCCGGGCCGCCACGAGCCGAGGTGCACCTCGTACACCGACATCGGCGCGCGGGACGGTTCGGTCGCCGCGCGGGCGGCCAGCCAGTCGCCGTCGGACCACTCGTGGGTGGACTCGTGCACCACGGACGAGTGGTCCCGCGCCTCGAACGCCAGCGGGTCGGCCTTGTCCCGCCACCCGCCGTCCGCGCCCAGCACGGAGAACCGGTACCCGGTCCCCGCGCCCACCCCCGGCACGAACAGCTCCCACACCCCGCCGTCGAGCCGGCGCATCGGCAGCCCCGGTACCGGGCCCGCCGCCCGACCACCGCCCGACTGACCAGCGCCCGCCCGACCGCTCGCCGCCCGACCGCCCGCCGCCCGGTCGGGGAGCACCCGGACGCCCCGCGCGCCCGGCGCCCACACCGCGAACGCCGTGCCGGCCACGCCGCCGAGCACCCGCGGGTGCGCGCCCAGCACCTCCCACAGCCGCTCGTGCCGGCCCTCGCCGATCAGGTGCAGGTCCAGCTCGCCCACGGTCGGCAGCCAGCGGTACGGGTCCTCCACCAGCTCCACGCCGTCCGGCCGCACCACCTCGAACCGGTGGTCGAGCAGCCGCACCGGCACCACGCCGGAGAACAGCCCGTCGCGCAGCCGCCCCAGCGCGAACCGCTCGCCGTCCCCGGTCAGCACGGTCACCGCGACCGCGCCCGGCTGGAGCGCCCGGACCACCGCGCCCGCCGGCCGGGGGTGCGCGCCGAGCACCTGGTGCGGGTTGTCGTGCTCCCCGGCGAGCAGCCGGTCCACCACCCCCGGGTCCGGTGCGCCGAGGTCCACGATCGCCGGCTCAGCGGTCACCGTCGACCTCCCCCACCAGTCGCCGCACCGCGCGCAGCGGGATGTCGGCCCAGTCGGGCCGGTTGCGCGTCTCGTAGACCGCCTCGTACACGGCCTTCTCCAGCTCGAACGCGGTCAGCAGCCGGTCGTCCGGCGCCGACCCGGACGCCTCGGCGTACCCGGCGGTGAACGCCTCCCGGTTGTGCGCGACCCACTGCCGGGCCCGCCGCCGCAGCTCCGGGGCCGGGTTGGTCAGCCGGAGCTGGTGCTGCGCCGCGTAGTCCAGCGACCGCAGCAGCCCGGCGACGTCCCGCAGCGGCGAGCGCGGCGCGACCCGTTCGGCGATCGGCGCGGCCGGCTCGCCCTCGAAGTCGATCAGCAGCCACGTCGAGGGCGTGCGCAGCGCCTGCCCCAGGTGCAGGTCGCCGTGCACCCGCTGCACCGGCACCGCGGGCAGCGACGCGACCGCGCCGAACGCGCCGCGCAGCCGGTCGGCGTGCGGCCGGAGCGCCGGCACCGCGTCCAGCGCCGCGTCCAGGTGCGCCAGCATCCCGTCGGACACCTGCCGCGCGGGCACGGTGGACGTGCCCAGTTCGCGGGCCAGGTCGGCGTGCACCTCGGCCACCGCGCCGCCCAGCCGCCGCGCCTCGGCGGCGAAGTCCGCGCCCGCGCCCGCCGGGGGCGCGCCCGGGTCGGCGAGCAGGTCGCGCACGCTGGCCACGGCCATCGCCCAGCCCTCGGCCGCGTTCGCCGCAAACGCTTGCAGCATGCCGAACGTAACGGGCGCGCCGCCCACCTCGCCCTCGATCGAGCCGAGCAGCGGCGCGATGTGCCGGGACCGGGCGCGCCGCAGCGCGCGGTGCGCCTCCAGGTCCGGGTTCACCCCCTCCGCGACCCGCCGGTACAGCTTCAGGATGTACCGGTCGCCGAACACGATCGAGGTGTTCGACTGCTCTGCCCCGAGCGGCCGGCCGACCAGGCCGCGCCGCGACGACCCGGTGAAGCTCGGCTCGGGCCGGAACTCGACGACGCCGCCCTCCGCGTCACCGCGCCCGGCCCGCTGCCCGATCAGCCGCAGCAGCACGGAGTTCAGCTCGGCGTCCCCGGTGGCGTCGTAGACCACGCACCCGTCGAACCCGGCGAGCACGGCCGGGGCCAGCCGGTCGGGCAGCGTCGCCCGCACCCCGATCGGCACCTGGTAGCGCTCGGCGTCGCCGCCGTCGGCGAACCGCACCGACACCACGACGAGCAGGCCCAGCGGCCCGCCGGACGGGCGCTGGTCGACCAGCTCCGTCACCTGCGCGACGTCGACGCCGTCGACCGGGCGGCCCTTCCCGCCGAACCAGCGCTGCCACGGCAGCCAGGCGGCCAGGGCGCGCTCCAGCCGGGGCCGCAGGTCGGTGGAGGTCATCGGACTTCTCCCATGCGGTGGATGGCGAACCAGTAGAAACCGTGACCGGGCAGGGTGAGCCGGTACGGGTCGGACCCGACCGGGGCGAACACGACGCCGCCGGTCAGCTCCACGGGCAGGCTGCCCGCGTACCCGGACAGGTCGAACTCGGCCTGCTGCGGGAACCGCGACAGGTTGTTCACGCACAGCACCACGTCGTCGCCGTGCACCCGCAGGTACGCCAGGACGCTCGGGTTCGCGCAGGTCAGCTCGGTGAACGTGCCGAGCCCGAACGCGGGGTGCGCGCGCCGCACGGCCAGCACCCGCCGCGTCCAGTTCAGCAGCGACGCGGCCGTGCCGAGCTGCGCCTCGACGTTCACGCCCTGGTAGCCGTACACCGGGTCGGCGATCGTCGGCAGGTACAGCCGGCCCGGGTCGGCGGCGGAGAACCCCGCGTTGCGGTCGGGCGTCCACTGCATCGGCGTGCGCACGCCGTCGCGGTCGCCGAGCCAGATGTTGTCGCCCATGCCGATCTCGTCGCCGTAGTACAGGACCGGTGAGCCGGGCAGCGACAGCAGCAGGGCGGTAAACAGCTCCTGCTGGTCGCGGTCGTTCTCCAGCAGCGGGGCGAGGCGGCGCCGGATGCCGATGTTCGCCTTCATCCGCGGGTCCTTCGCGTACTCGGCGTACATGTAGTCGCGCTCCTCGTCGGTGACCATCTCCAGGGTCAGCTCGTCGTGGTTGCGCAGGAAGATGCCCCACTGGGCCTTGGCCGGGATCTCGGGCGTCCGGGCGAGGATCTCCGAGATGGGCAGGCGCGACTCGCGCCGCACCGCCATGAAGATGCGCGGCATCAGCGGGAAGTGGAACGCCATGTGGCACTCGTCGCCGCCGACCTCCGGGTCGCCGAAGTACTCCACGACGTCCGACGGCCACTGGTTCGCCTCGGCCAGCAGCACGCGCCCGGGGTACTCGTCGTCCACCACCTTGCGGCACAGCTTGAGGAACTCGTGCGTGCGCGGCAGGTTCTCCCCGTTCGTGCCCTCCTCCTCGAACAGGTAGGGCACCGCGTCCAGCCGGAACCCGTCGATGCCGAGGTCCAGCCAGAAGCGCAGGACGTCGAGCATGGCCTCCTGCACGGCCGGGTTCTCGTAGTTCAGGTCCGGCTGGTGGGAGAAGAACCGGTGCCAGTAGAACTGGCCGCGCACCGGGTCGAACGTCCAGTTCGACGTCTCCGTGTCGACGAAGATGATCCGCGCGTCGGCGTACCCCCGGTCGTCGTCGCTCCAGACGTAGTGGTCGCCGTACGGGCCGGCCGGGTCGGTGCGCGACGCCTGGAACCACGGGTGCGCGTCGCTCGTGTGGTTCATCACCAGGTCGGTGACGACCCGGATGCCGCGCCGGTGCGCCTCGTCCAGCAGGTGCACGAAGTCCTCCACGGTGCCGAACTCGGGCAGCACCGCGCGGAAGTCGCTGATGTCGTAGCCGCCGTCGCGCAGCGGCGAGGCGTAGAACGGCGGCAGCCACAGGCAGTCCACGCCGAGCCACTGGAGGTAGTCCAGCTTCCCGGCCAGGCCGCGCAGGTCGCCCGTGCCGTCGTGGTCGTCGTCGTGGAACGCCCTGACCAGCACCTCGTAGAAGACCGCCCGCTTGTACCACTCGTCGTCCACCGGCAGCGGTCGCGCCTTCTTCACTGCTGCTCCTCCACGGACACGATGTGCGCGACCCGCTCCGGGCCGAGCCTGACGTAGTTGGACCGCCCCCAGTCGAAGACCTCGCCGGTCACCTCGTCGCGGGCGGCGAAGCGCGCGTCGCCGGGCAGGCCCAGGGCCGCCAGGTCGAGCGTCACCGTGCCCTCGCGCGGCCGGTGCGGGTCGAGCGTGACGACGCAGACCACCGCGCGGCCCGTGCCCGGGTCGGTCTTCGAGTAGGCGATCAGGTGGTCGTCGTCGGTCTCGTGGAACCGCAGCGTGCGCAGCTGCCGCAGCGCCGGGTGCGCCCGCCGGACGCGGTTGAGCGCCGCCAGCCACGGCTGGAGCCCCGCCACGCCGAAGTCGCGCGGCCTGAGCTGGTACTTCTCCGAGTCCAGGTACTCCTCGCCACCCGGCCGCACGGCCTCGTGCTCGAACAGCTCGTAGCCCGAGTACACGCCCCACGACGGCGACAGCGTCGCCGCCAGCGCGGCCCGCAGCGCGAACATGCCCGGCCCGCCCACCTGCAACGACTCGTGCAGGATGTCCGGCGTGTTCACCCACAGGTTCGGCGTGCCCTCGTCGGCGTGCTCGACCAGGTCGCGGCCGAACTCCTCCAGCTCCCGCTTCGCGGTGCGCCAGGTGAAGTACGTGTAGTGCTGGGTGAAGCCGAGCCGCGACAGGCCGTGCAGGCGCGCCGGGCGGGTGAACGACTCGGACAGGAACAGCACGTCCGGGTCGGTGTCCTTGACCTGCCAGATCAGCCAGTGCCAGAAGTCCGGCGGCTTGGTGTGCGGGTTGTCCACCCGGAACACCCGCACGCCCAGCGAGATCCAGTGCCGCACCACCCGCAGCACCTCGGCGTACAGGCCGTGGGGCTCGTTATCGAAGTTCAGCGGGTAGATGTCCTCGTAGCGCTTCGGCGGGTTCTCCGCGAACGCGATCGAGCCGTCCGGGCGGCTCGTGAACCACTCGGGGTGCGCGTCGACCCACGGGTGGTCCGGCGCGCACTGGAGCGCCAGGTCCAGCGCGACCTCCAGGCCGTGCGCCCCCGCCCTGGCCACGAACCGGGCGAAGTCCGCCTCCGTGCCCAGCTCCGGGTGCACCGCGTCGTGGCCGCCGTGCTGCGAGCCGATCGCCCACGGCGAGCCGACGTCACCGGGTCCGGCGGTGGTGGAGTTGTTGCGGCCCTTGCGGTTGACCTCGCCGATCGGGTGGATCGGCGGCAGGTACAGCACGTCGAAGCCCAGGTCGGCGATCCGCGCCAGCTCCCGCTCGGCGGTGGCGAACGTGCCGTGCACCGCCCGCCCCTCGCCGTCCACGCCGCCCGTGGAGCGCGGGAACAGCTCGTACCAGGCGGAGAACCGGGCCCTCTCCCGGTCGACCCACACGTGGTGCGTGCGGCCCCGGGTCACCAGCTCGCGCACCGGGTGCTCGTGCATCACCCGCGCCACCGCCCCGGACAGCGCCGCCTCCACCCGCCGGGCCAGGCCGTACCCGGTCTCCCGCAGCGCGACCGCGGCCAGCCGCAGCAGCGGCCTCTCCGCGCGGCGGCGCAGGCGGCGGGCGGCGCGGTCCAGCAGCCGCGCCCCCGCCTCCAGGTCGTTGGCCAACCGCTCGGCGTCCTGCCCGGCGGTCAGCTTCGCCGACACCGCGCTCCGCCACGTCGTCCACGGGTCGCTCCACGCGTCCACCCGGAACGTCCACGCGCCCTCCCGGTCCGGCACGACCACCGCGCCCCACCGGTCCAGGCCCGCGCCCCGCGGGACCATCCGCACCTCGGTCGCCCCGGCGTCACCGGGGCCGCGCCACACCACCGTCGCGGCGACCGCGTCGTGGCCCTCCCGCCACACCGTCGCGGCCACCGGCACGTGCTCGCCGACGACGGCCTTCGCCGGGTGGCGGCCCGAGCTGACCTCGGGGGTGACGTCGTCGACCACCAACCGCCCGCTCACGTCGAACCTCCGCTCTCGTCGTCCGGGATCAGGAGAAGAGGGCACTCGCGGCCTCCGGCGCGAGCAGCTCGCGCGCCAGGTCCAGCGGGCTGCGGCCGAGGTGGTCGACCAGGTCGGCGCGGGCGCCCGAGGTCAGCAGCACGCGGGCGGCCTCGACGTTGCCGTGGCGGACCGCGACGTGCAGCGGCGACTGGCCCGTCGTGGCGACCGGCGCGTCCACGACCGCCCCGGCGCGCACCAGGGCGGTGACGACCTCCGCGCCGCCGTGCTCGGCCGCCTTGTGCAGGGCGGTCTGGCCGGAGCGGTCGGTGACCAGCACGTCCGCACCGCCGCCGAGCAGCGTGCGGACCACCGCGCCGTCACCGCGGGCGGCGGCGACCTGGAGCGCCGTCAGGCCGGTGGTCCGGTCGTGGTGGTCCGGGTCGCCGCCGAACGACAGCAGCTCGCGGACCCCGTGCGCGTCACCGGCCGCGGCGGCGGCGTGCAGGCGCTCCTCGCGGTCCGCGTTGAAGGCGTTGACCTCGGTGTTCGGGTCGAAGTACACCTTCCAGTGGGTGATCTTGCCCTGCTCGTTGAGGACCACGCGGTGCATGTCCTCGATCTCGAACAACACCTTCGTGCGGGTGTGCCGCCCCTTCGTGTAGACCACCGCGCACGCCGTGGCGCCATCGACGTAGAGGCCGCGCAGGCCGTAGTCGAGCACCTCGGTCGTGTCGGCGCGCACCCGGAACGCCTCGGCGACCTCGTTCAGGCCGACGTGCGTGCCGAGGTACGGGATGACCGCGTTCCACTGGTCCTGCGGCAGCTCCAGCACGATCGACGGGGACAGGCCCGCCGTGATCGCGTCCATGTCGCCGCGGCCGATGGCGCCGTACCAGTCGTCGACGATCTTGCGCGTGTCCATGCGGATTTCCTTTCGGCACAGGGGGATTCCCTCTGCTCCCAGGCTGGCAGCGATCCGCGGCGGGCACGAGGAACGGCGTTCTACTGCGGCAACATGCCGAGGTGGCCGGGGAACCTGCCCGGGTCGCGGCAGAACCCGGCCGTACCGGGGAAATGCGCTCGCGGGGGAGGTCCGGGCGCGGGGGAGGTCCGGGCGCGGAAAAGGGAGAACCCGCCGCACCTGTCGGGTGTGCGGCGGGTTCTCCCCCGTCGTGCGCGCGGGGTCAGTTGTAGCGACCGATGACGTCCTGGATGAGGCCGTCGCGCACCAGGTACTCGTAGTAGAAGACCTCCTTGCCGCCATGGCCGGTGTCGTAGTCGTAGTCGACGCGGTAGCGGTCGCCGTTCCAGCTCGTGCCGGTCACCGCGTACCGACCGCCCGCCTCGATCACCTCGGGGTCGAGGAAGCGGTCCATGATGTCCTTGCGGGACGGGTAGATCCGGCCGACGCTGTCGAACCGGGCGTCCTCGGCGAAGACCGCCGCGACGCCCGCCGAGTCACCCGCGTTGGCCGCCTCCAGGAACCGCTCGGCCAACCCGGGCGCGGCGGCCCGGTCCGCGTCGGACAGCGGCGCGGACACCGGACCGCTCGTGCTGCTCGCCCCCGTGCCGCTCGTCGTCTGCTGCCCCGCCCGTGCCGGCGCCTCCTGCCCGCCGCACGCCGCGACGGCCGCGAACGCCAGCACCGCTATGCCGACCCCTGCCCTGCCGGTTCTCCTGCGCATGTCGTGCCTTCCTCGCTCTCGGCGGAAAAAACTGGGTACCCCTCGGCCCGGAGGTCTGGGGAACCTCCGGGCCGAAGATCGGGATGCGGCGCACTCGTGCGGGGGTGGCGTGCGCCTGTCCCGCGCGACCGACCCCGGGGGGCGGTGCGGTCGACGCGGGACTCCCGAGCCGGTTGGTCTCAGGTGCGTCGCGCGCCTCGCGTCAGGAAGGCGATGAAGCCGATGCCGACGACGATCACGGCGATCGCGGCCAGGTAGGCCGCGTGGTAGCCGGCCAGCACGTCACCGGGTTCGCCGGTGGCGCCGACCGTGGCGGAGAGCGTGACCAGCGCGGCCACGCCGACGCTGCCGCCGAGCTGCTGCGCGGTGACGTTCAGGGCGCCCGCCACGCCGTGCTCGTGCTGCGGGACACCGGTCAGCGAGGCCGCCGTGAGGCCCGCGAACGCGACGCCCTGGCCGACGCTCATGACGAGCACGGCCGGGAACACGTCCAGCCAGTAGCCGCCGTCCAGCGGCGTGACCGCCCACAGCCCGGTGCCCGCCGCGATGAGCAGCAGACCCGTGATCAGCAGCGGGCGCTGGCCGACGCGCGCCATCACCCGGCCCGCGACGTTCGCGCTGAGCACCACCGTGATGCCCATCGGCAGGATCGCCAGGCCCGACTGGAGCGGCGTGTAGCCGAGCAGGCCCTGGAGGTAGAGCGGCGCGAAGAACAGCACGGCGAGCACGGCCGTGAAGAACACGACGGCCGCGATGGTCGCCGCGCTCACCGCGGGCAGCCGGAAGATGGACAGCTGGAGCAGCGGGTCGCGGGCGCGCAGCTCCCACCAGACGAAGCCGACGAGCAGCGCCGCGGACAGGGCGAGCGGGCCGAGCGTCATCGCGTCCGTCCAGCTGCCGTGGCTCGCCTGGCTCAGCCCGAGCACCGCCAGCAGCAGGCCGCCGGTGACCGCGGTGGCGCCGATGACGTCCAGCGGTTCGCGGTTGCGGCTGCCCGCCGGCAGCACCGACTTGACCGCGGCGAGCACCGCCAGGCCGATGAGGACGTTGAACACGAACACCGCGCGCCAGCTGAACAGGTCGGTGAGCACGCCGCCGATCACGACGCCCGCGCTGAAGCTCGACGCGCCGACGGAGGTGTAGACGGCGAGCGCCTTGTTGCGGCGCGGGCCCTCGGGGAACAGCTCGGTCAGCAGGGCCAGCGAGGCAGGCCCGGACAGCGCCGCGCCGACCCCCTGGAGGGCGCGGGCGACCATCAGCACCTCGGCCACCGGCGCCACCGCGGCCACGACCGTGGCCACCGTGAAGAGGCCGACGCCGGCGGTGAACACCCGGCGCCGCCCCAGCACGTCGGCGGCCCGACCGCCGAACAGGAGGAAGCCCGCGAACGTGACCGCGTACGAGGTCATCGTCCACTGGAGACCGCTGCTGCCGATGCCGAGGTCCTGGCCGATGACGGGCAGCGCCGCGTTGACCACGGCCACGCTGCTGGTGTCGAGCGCGAGCGCGGCGGCCAGCACGACGACCGCGATCCACCGGGGGTTGCCGTCGTCCCGGGGGGTGGGGGTGTCGACGGGGTCGACATGGGTGGACATGAGTGTTTCTCCAGTTCAAGTGCGGTAGGCGCGGCCCGCGTCACACGCCTTCGCCCACCGCCCGCACCGCCCGCTCACCGACGCCGGGGCGCGGAGCGGGGGGTGGGGCGAGGCGAGCGGACGCGGCCGTCGCTTCGGGTGGCGCGATGATCGGGTTCATGTCACGGTTGTCGCGTGCCGTTGCGGCTGTGGCGGCTGCGGTAACTGCGGCTGCTGCTGCGGCGAGTGCGGCCGGTGACACGATCGGGTGATCATCGAAAATTGATGTACGTAAACGGGGATTCGCCACTCGGTTGAGAGAAGCGGACCCCCGAGACCACCCGCCGACCATCCCGGAACCGGCCCCAGCCGGACCAGGACGAGCGGCGGGGACGAGAGCCGCCGGCCCACCGGGAGCCGCCGCACCCACGACGGCGAGCCCCCACCCCCGCACCGCGCCGGCCCGCGCGACGCCGGCCCGCGCGACACCGGCCCGCGCGACACCGGCCCGCGCGACACCGGCCCGCGTGACGCCGGCCTGCGCCGCGGCAGCCCGCACCGCGCTGGCCCGCGCTGCGGCCCGGCCTGCCTCGCGAGCCCGGCCGGCCTGATCCGCCTGCCTGGGCAAAGCGCCCTGCGTGAGCAAAGCGGCCCGCCCGGGCAGAGCCGCCCGCCTGGACAGAGCCGCCCGCCTGGGCAGAGCCGCCCGGCCCATCGGCGGCGTGCACCCCGCCCGCGCCGGGGTGGATGCCCGGTCGTGGCGCGTGGCCGGCGGGGTGAGGGCCATGTCGCGGTTGTCGTCGCGTGCATCCGCGCCGGGACCGGCACTGGTGCCGGCACCGGGACCGGCACCGGCACCAGCGGCGACGCGGGTCGGGCTGGTGGCGCGGCTCGGGTCGGGAGTGGTGGGGCTCGGATCGGGAGTGGGGGTGGGCCGGTGGGCCGGTGCCCGCACGCCTGCCTGCGCGGACCGGTGGGCTCGCCCTGCTGCGGGACCGGCGGGGGACTCGCCGTCGCGCTGGGGGAGCGGGTCGGGTCGCGGGGCCTGTGCGAGGGGGTTCCCCCGCGGCTGGTGTGCGGGCACGGTGGGTCAGCCCTCGATGTCGGTGGCGCGGCCGGTGGGTTCCCAGGCGGCCAGTTCGGCCCGGACGGTGTCCAGCCGGGCGGTGATGGCGTCGTGGGCGTCGTTGCCCAGGACCAGGCGCAGCGGGGTGCGGTCGGCGTCGAGCGCGTCCCGGATTGCCTGCGCCGCCTTGGCCGGGTCACCCGGTTGGGTGCCGTCCATGTCCCGGACCAGCTTGCGGATCGGGTCCATGACGCCGGCGTAGTCCTCGATCGGCTCGCCGAAGCGCAGGGCGTTCCCCGCGAACGCCGTGCGGAACGCGCCCGGCTCCGGGATCAGCACCTTGATCCCGAACGGCGCGACCTCGGCGGCCAGCCCCTCGGACCAGCCCTCCAGGGCGTACTTGGCGGTGCAGTAGGCCGCGAAGCCCGGCCACACCACCTGGCCGCCCATGCTGGACACCTGCACGACCGCCCCCGTCCGGCGCGCCCGCATGTGCGGCAGGACGGCCTTCGTCAACGCGATCGGCCCGTGCAGGTGCACGTCGAGCAGGGCCCGCAGCTCGGCGTCGGGCGTCTCCTCCGCCGCCCCGATGAAGCCGTGCCCGGCGTTGTTCACGAGCACGTCGATGTGCCCGTGCCAGGTGATCGCGTCGTGCACCGCGCGCGCCGCCTCGGCCGGGTCGGTGACGTCCAGGCGCACCGGCGTCACGCGGTCGGGGGCCAGGGCGATCAGCGGTGCGAGTGATTCCATCTGACGGGCGGTGGCGACGACGGTGTCGCCGTGCGCCAGCGCGTTCTCCGCGACGGCACGACCCAGACCCGACGAGGTACCGGTGACGAACCACACCCGACCGGGACGGTGACCGTTCGGGCGCGGTACCTGGTTGGTGCTCAAGGGTCCTCCTCACGTGGCGCACACGACGCGTGGTGCCGGGGGGTGCGATCACACCCCGCACGATCAAGAAGACACCGGGACTTCACGTCCCGTCCAAGACCCTTGTCCATGCGTTCACGGCATAGATCGCCACCGACCCCGCTCTGGAGGCTCCGCAACACCATGGACGTCGACACCCGTGTCCTGCGCTACTTCGTCGCGGTGGCCGAGCAGCTGAGCTTCACCCGCGCCGCGGAACGGCTGTTCGTGTCCCAGCCCGCGCTGAGCCGGCAGATCCGCCAGCTCGAAGCGGAACTCAAGATCAACCTGTTCCTGCGCACGAGCCGCGAGGTCAGCCTGACCAGCGCCGGCGAGGCCCTGTTGCCGGTCGCGCGGAAGCTCATCGCCGACTGGCAGGGCGCGCAGCGCACCGCGCGCGGCATCGCGGCGGCCGAGAACCGGGTGCTGCGCATCGGTTTCGAGGCCACCGGCGCGGGACCGCTGACCACGAGGGCGCGCACCGCGTTCGCCCGCCGCCACCCGGACGTCGTGGTCGAGCCGAAGCGGTTCGACTGGGGCGGGGAGGTGGCGGCGCTGCGGGACGGCCTGGTGGACATCGCGTTCCTGTGGCTGCCCGCCGACACGACCGGTTTCCACACCGAGATCGTCGCGGTGGAGGAGCGCGTGGTGGGCCTGGCCGGCCGGCACCGCCTGGCCGGGCGGGAGAGCGTCGGCATCATGGACCTGCGCGACGAGCCGGTCGTGTGGACCCGCAAGGCGCCGCGCTACTGGGTCGACTGGTGGGCGGTGAACCCGCGGCCGGACGGCTCGGAGCCCAAGTGGGGCCCGGAGAACGGCAACGTCGAGGAGATGCTGGAGCACGTGGCCGCGGGCGAGGCGATCTGCATCGGGCCGAGCTCGATGGGGGCCTACTACGCCCGCCCGGACCTGGTGTGGCGGCCGATCACCGACGTCGCGCCGCTGCGCATCGCCTTCGCGCGGCCGGCGACCAGCACGAACCCGCTGGTCGCCGACTTCGCCGAGGTGGTCCGGGAACTGTCCGAACTGGACTGACGACTAGCTGCTCCACCTGGTCGACGCGCCCGCCGTCACGTCCAGCACGGTGCCGGAGACGTAGCGGGCGCGCGGCGAGGCGAGGAACGCGATCGAGTCGGCCACGTCCTCGGGCTCGATCAGCCCCACCGGCTGCGTGTTGTACGAGCGCAGCGCGCGCTCCAGGTCCTCGACGGTCGTGCCGCCCGCCCACCGGTAGGTGGCCTCGTTCAGCACGAGCGGGGTGCGCACGCCCGTCGGGGCGACGCCGCTGACCCGCACGCCGGCCGGGCCGACCTCGGTCGCGACCGCCTTGACCAGGCCGATCACGCCCCACTTGGCCGCCTGGTAGTGCGGCAGCAGCGGCGCGCCGTGGCGGCCCTCGCTGGAGGACACCACGATGATCGACCCGCTCTTGCGGGCCACCAGGTGCGGGATGACGGCGCGCATCGTGTTGGCGACGCCGATCAGGTTGACGTCGATGACGTCGGCGAACTGCCGCGGTGACATGTCGGCCATCGCGTTGTAGGTGTTGATGCCCGCGTTGGCGACCGCGATGTCGAGCCGGCCGTGGTCGCGGACGACCTGCCGGGCGATCTCCTGCAACCGGCCCGCGTCGCGCACGTCGGCCTTGACCGCGGTCGCGCGCCGGCCGAGGGCGCGCACGCGCCGCACGGTGTCGTTCAGCTCGGCCTCGCTGCCCAGCGGGTAGTCCAGCTCGATCGCGTCGGGCGAGGCGATGTCCAGCGCCACCACGTCCGCGCCCGCGCGGGCGAGGGCCACGCACGTGGCCCGCCCGATGCCGCGCGCCGCGCCGGTGACCAGCGCGACCTGCCCGCGCAGGTCGCCGACGCCCCGGTCGGCGGGTTCGGCCGCCGCGACCCCCGCGCCCAGCGCACCCGCGCCCACGACCCCGGCGCCCACCACGCCGGCACCCACCGCCCCGGCACCCGCCAGCAGCGCCCGCCTGCTCACCGCGCCGGGCTCGGCGCCCGGTCCCTGATCAGTCATGGGCACGATCGTGGTGAGGCCGCCCGCGCCGTGTCCAAGACCCGCGGCGATGCCGTTTGGTAATGGCACTCGTGCACCCGGTCAAGTCCGACCAGTAGCAAGCCTCGCCTTGTCGATCATGACGCGCGGCCGGTTGACTGGAGTCGTTCCCGGGCACGTCGACCCGAAACCCCTTGCGCCGCAACCTTTTCCGCAACGGGTGGAGCCGTGCCCAGACACCCCCCGAACGAGGAGACCCCATGAGTGACGCGGTGCGCACGCTGCTGCTCAACGCGGTGCGCCGGGACGACGCGGCCGAGGTCCGCGGCCTGCTGCGCAACGGCGTCGACCTGAACTCGCGCGGTCCGGACGGCCTGACGCCGCTGATGATCGCCGCGGGCAAGGGCAACGCCGACCTGGTGCGGCTGCTGCTGGACGCGGGCGCCGACGTCTACACCACCGACAGCGCCGCCGGCGGCACCGCGCTGCACAAGGCGGTGCAGGGCGGCGACCTGGAGACGGTGCGGGTGCTCGTCGAGGCGGGCGCGTTCGTCGACGCGGTCGCCACCACCACCGGCCACACGCCGCTGCTGGACGCGTTCTGGTACAAGCGGCCCGACGTCGTCGGCTACCTGCTGGACCGGGGCGCGGGCCTGAACCTGTCCACGCACTACGGGTTCTCGATGCGCGACCACTTCGAGTACGCGATCAACGTCAACACGCTCGGCCGGGAGAAGCTGCTGGCCGCGGAGGCGCTGCTCAAGCGGCGCGTCGAGGCCGACGAGCGGGCCGTGGAGCGGCAGCGGCTGATGGCCGCGACCGTCGCGGGCGACCTGATCGGCGTGCAGGTGCTGCTGGCCAACGGCGCCGAGGTCGACGCGCGCTCCCCGGTTCTCAACGGCTTCAACGACCTGCACACGCCGCTGCTGGTCGCCAGCCGCGACGGGCACACCGAGATCGTGCGGGCGCTGATCGCCGCGGGCGCCGACGTGAACGCCACCGAGCCGACGTTCGGCGCGGTGCCGCTGCACAAGGCCGTCTACAACGGGCACGCCGACATCACGCAGGTCCTCGTGGACACCCCCGGGACGGACATCGACTTCCAGGGCTCCACGAACGGCTACACGCCGCTGCACGACGCGCTCTGGCACGGCTTCGAGGAGTGCGCCCGCATCCTCGTCCGCGCCGGCGCCCGCCTCGACCTGGTCGGCCACGACGGCAGGACGCCGCTCGGCATGGCCGCCGACGTCTTCGGGCCCGACCACGACCTGACCACCACCATCCGCAACGCCTAGGGGGACCGGCACATGCTGTTCTACTGCCAGATGAAGTGGAACCACGAGGGGCGCATCAGCCTCGACGAGCTGTGGGAGCTGGAGGAGGAGGAGACCCGCCACGCGGAGGAGACGCTCAGCTCCGGCTACTGCATCGGCCTGTGGAAGGTCGCGGGCCAGAAGCGGGTCATCGCCGTGGTGGACGCCGAGTCCGCCGAGGAGCTCGACCGGTCGGTGTTCCGCCTGCCGATGCGCGAGTACCTGGAGTTCGAGGTGATCTGGCCGCTGCGCGACTACCTCGGCTTCGCGGAGGACGTGGCCAACCGCTACCGCCCCACCGAGGCGGAGGCGGGCCGATGATCCACCAGCTGATCTTCGCCCACCCCAGGCCGGGCCTGGGCGAGCAGGAGTTCCACCGCTACTGGGTGGAGGAGCACGCCGTGAACTACGCGGCGAAGATCCCGCAGATCCGGCAGTACGCGGTGGGCACCAGGGTCGAGCTGTCGCTGGACGAGCCGGAGCCGCTGTGGTCCGGTGTCGCCGAGATCTGGCTCGCGAACGAGGAGGAGCAGCTGGCGTCGTTGCAGACGCCGGAGTTCCTGGAGGGCGCCCGCCTCGACGAGCCGCGCTGGGCCGCGTTCTGGCGCACGCTGGTGATGGACACCGAGGCGCACGTCGTGCTGCCCGGTGAGCCGCAGCGCGCCGACCGGCCGGGCACGAAGCTGTTCGTGCTGGTCAAGCGGCGCGAGGGGATGCCGCTGACGGAGTTCCGCCAGTACAGCAGGGACGCGCACGCGTCGCTGGTGGCGAAGGTCCCGGGGCTGCGCCGCTACTACCAGAACCACACCCGCGACGGCGCGTACGCCGTCGGCGAGGCCACCCTCGACTGCGCCCACCAGCTGTGGTTCGACGACGCCGCCTCCCTGCGCGCCGCGCTGCGCACGCCGGAGTTCCGGCGCGCGGCGGCGGACCTGGCCACGTTCACCGAACCGCGCTACACGCACACCCTCGCGGTCCGCGAGAACTGGGTCATCGGGCCCTCCGCGGACGTCATCTAGTCAAGTCCCGGATATCGCCGGCAATTCGTTGTCGGAATTCACCGGCGACGGTTGGATGGAAATCGCAAGGCAATAGCAAGGCAATAGCAGGACCCGCCTGAAATTCCTGATCGAGGAGAACCATGACCAAGCGCGTGCTGGTCGTCCTGTCCGAATTCGGCTACTGGGGCGAGGAACTGGTCGGCCCGGTCGAGGCGTTCGACGCCGCCGGCTACCGCACCACGTTCGTCACGCCCAACGGCAAGCGGCCCACGGCCCTGCCGCCGAGCCTGGACCCCGAGTACCTCGACCCGCCCCTCGGCCGTTCGGTCACCACGCCCGACATGGCCCGGCGCGCCCGTGAGCTGGACGCGTCGCCCCGGCTGGACAACCCGCTGAGCCTGGCCGACCTCGTCCCCGAGCGGCCGTACTACAGCGCGGTGAACCACCTCCGCGAGGTCGAGGAGTACACCCGCCGCCTCGACAGCGCGGTGGCCGACCTCGTCGGCAGCTTCGACGCCCTGGTGCTCGTGGGCGGTTCCGGCCCCATCGTCGACATGGCGAACAACGGGCGCCTGCACGAACTCGTGATCGGTTTCGTGAACGCCGACAAGCCCATCCTCGCCGAGTGCTACGGCGTCGCGGTGCTCGCTTTCGCGCGTGACCTGGAGAGCCGCGAGAGCATCATCCAGAACAAGCACGTGACGGGTCACCCGAAGGAGTACGACTACAAGGACGGCACCGGTTTCATCGGCGTCGAGTTCAACATGGGCCCGCCGCCGTACCCGCTGGAGTACATCCTCCGCGACGCCACCGGGCCGGTCGGCCGCTTCCACGGCAACGTCGGCAAGGAGACCTCGGTCATCGTCGACTACCCGTTCATCACCGCGCGGTCCACGCCGGACTCCGTGCCCGCGGGCGAGCTGCTCGTCCGCGTGCTGGAGAACGGCCTGCGCCGGTACGGCTGGTAGGGGACGCCACCGATGAACGGCAGGCCGGGCAAGGTCGCCCTCTTCGAGCAGTTCGCGGCCGACGGCATCGAGTACATGTTCGGCAACCCGGGGACCGTCGAGCAGGGGTTCCTGGACGCCGGGCGCGAGTTCGACCTCCAGTACCTGCTGGCGCTGCACGAGGGCGTCGCGGTGGGCATGGCGGACGGCTACGCGCGGGCCACCCAGCGCCCGGCCCTGGTCCAGCTGCACAGCGGGGTCGGGCTGGGCAACGGGATCGGCATGCTCTACCAGGCCAAGCGCGGCGGGTCGCCGCTCGTCGTGGTCGTCGGGGAGGCGGGCGTCCGCTACGACGCCATGGACGGGCAGATGGCGGCCGACCTGGTCGCGATGGCGGAGCCGGTCACCAAGTACGCGACCCGCGTGCTGGACCCGTCCTCGACGCTGCGGGTGCTGCGGCGGGCGGTGAAGATCGCGATGACGCCGCCGCGCGGCCCGGTGCTGGTCGTCGTCCCGGCCGACGTGCTGGACGAGGTCACCACCGAGGCCGTGTTCCCCACGCCGGTCCCGAGCACCCGGGTGGTGCCGGAGACGCCGCTGGTGGCGGAGGCCGCCGCCGCCCTGCTGGCCGGTGACCGCCGGCTGGTGCTGATGGGCGACGGCGTCGCCACCAGCGGGGCGCAGCGCGAGCTGACCGCGGTCGCCGAGGCGCTGGGCGCGACGGTGTGGGGGGTGAACTCCTCGGAGTTCAACTTCGACGCCACGCACCGGCTCCACGGCGGTCAGCTTGGCCACATGTTCGGCGCGGACAGCGCCCGCGTGGTCGGCGAGGCGGACTCGGTGCTCATCGTCGGCACCTACGTGTTCCCCGAGGTGTTCCCCAGCCTGGACAACCCGTTCAAGCCGGGGGCGAGGATCGTGCACGTCGACCTCGACAGCTACGAGATCGCCAAGAACCACCCGGTGGACGTGGGCATCGTCGCGGACCCCAAGCTCACGCTCGCCGCGCTGGCGCGGGAACTGGTCCGCCAGGACCCCGCCGCGCGCGGCGCCGCGCCGGTCGCCGAGGCGCCGCGCGGCCGGCCCGTGCACCCGGAGCCCCCGCTCCAGGAGGACACGGTGCTGGACCGGTTCGTGCGGCGGCTCGCCCGCCGCGCGCCGGAGGACCTGGTGGTGTTCGACGAGGCGCTCACCGCGTCCGGGCCGCTGGCGAAGCACCTGCCGCCGCAGCAGCCGGGCCGGTTCTTCCAGACCCGCGGCGGGTCCCTGGGGGTCGGCATCCCCGGCGCGCTGGGCGTCAAGCTCGCCCGGCCGGAGCTGCCCGTGGTGGCGTTCACCGGCGACGGCGGCTCGATGTACACGATCCAGGCGCTGTGGACCGCGGCCCGCCACGGCATCGGCGCCAAGTTCGTGATCTGCAACAACCGCCGCTACCACCTGCTCGACCTCAACATCGAGCAGTACTGGCGGGAGCAGGGCCTCTCCCCGCACGCCTACCCGGCCGCGTTCGACCTGGCGACGCCGGAGATCTCGTTCACCGGGCTGGCCGCGTCGCTGGGCGTGCCGGGGCGGCGCGTGGAGAAGCTGTACGAGGTGGACGCCGCCGTGGAGGAGATGCTCGCCCACGACGGCCCCTACCTCGTCGACCTCGTCATCGACTGAAGGCGCATCGACCGAGACCGGGAAGGGGTCGGACACATGACTGGGGGAGCCGGTGACCGGATCACCGAGGCCGCCGTGCGCGGCCTGGTGGAGGACTGGTTCACCGCACTGGACCGGCACGACGACGTGGAGGTGCTGCTCGGCCTGCTGACCGAGGCGGGCCTGGTGATGCACCTGCCGCACCGCACGGTGCGCAGCCACGCGGACTTCCGGTCCTGGTACGGCGAGACGACGAGCACCTACTTCGACGAGGTGCACGACGTGCTCGGCGTGCGGGTGGCGACCACGTCGCCGCTGCACGCGGAGGTGACGCTGCGGGTGGCCTGGCAGTCCCGCACGTGGGTGCCGCCCTCGCCGAACAGCGCGTGGGTCGGCGTCACCACCGAGGAGACGTGGTCCGTCGTGCACCGCGACGGCCGCCCGAAGATCCGCACGTGCACCGTCGGGGGCCTGACCCCCATGCCGGGGTCCGCCGCCCCGCGCGCGACCGGGCTCGCTCCCGAGAGCGCCGCGGCGTAGCAGGCGTCGACCCCACGCCACCGGCGACCGCCGCGGGGGCGGTCCCGGTGGCCGCGCGCCCGGCCCGACGAGTTCGGCGAACCGCCGGGCCGGGCGCGCCACCCACCCACACTTCCGAACGAAGGCGACGACATGACCCAGACCGCTGAGGCCCCGGCCACCGAGGGGCGGCTCCAGGGCAGGCGCATCGGCATCCTGATGGAGAGCGACTACGTCGAGGAGGAGATCTCCTACTACCGCATGAGGTTCGCCGAGGAGGGCGCCCAGGTCGAGCTGCTGACCCGGCTGTGGGGCGGCGACTCGCTCACCTTCACCGGCCACGAGCAGCGCGCGCCCATCGAGGTGAGCGGCGACCTGGAGGCGCTGGACTACGACGAGCTGTCCCGGTTCTCCGCGCTCATCGTGCCCTCGGGCATGGTCGCGGACCGGCTGCGCTACACCGACGACGTGCAGCGGGCCGCGCCCGCGGTCGAGGTGATGCGGCGGGCGTTCCGGCTGCCGAACCTCGTCAAGGCGTTCTCCTGCCACGGCCTGCTGCTGCTGTCCTCGGTGCCCGAGCTGGTCCGCGACCGGCCGGTGACCTGCCACAACAACCTGGTCGGCGACGTGCGCAACATGGGCGCCGTCTACACCGGCCGCGACGTGGTCGTGGACGGCGACCTGGTCACCTCGCGCACCGCGGAGCAGTGCAACCTGCTGGCCCGCACCGTGATCGAGATGCTGGTCGCGAGGGGGAGCGGTGGGCGCTGAACTCGCTCACACCTTCTCCGACACCACCGCGGGCCGCGTCGAGTCGTTCGCGGGCGACAGGCTCGCCGTCCGCACGCCCGACGGCCGCACGGTCGTCCTGCGCCTGACGGGCACCACGTCCGCGCAGGTGGTCCGCAACCTCGGCGAGCCGCACCGGGACGCCACCGGCCGGCTCGCCGAGCTGCTCGTGCCCGGCCGGTTCGTGTTCGCGCACGGCCCGGTCTACCCGGAGCCGGACGGCCTCCGCTACCAGGTCGCGCAGCTCCTCCTGGTCGGCGACGAGACCGAGGAGCACGTGTTCGAGCGGCCCGGCTGGTGGGTCGACCAGCTGCGCGAGCTGGCCCGGTTCTACCGGCGCGCCCAGTTCGGCGCGGGCGAGGTCGACTACGCCGACTACCGCACCGAGATCCGGCTGGGCGGCGACAAGGGCGGCCGGCACGTGCAGGAGACCGACACGATCTCCCGCCTGGTGTACGGCATGGCGTCGGCGTACATGCTGACCGGCGACGAGGACTTCCTGACCGTCGCGGACCGCGGCTCGGCGTACCTGCGCGAGCACATGCGGTTCGTCGACACCGACCTCGGCGTCACGTACTGGTACCACGGCGTCGACGTGGACGGCGGGCGCGAGCGCAAGCTGTTCACCTCCGAGTTCGACGACGACCAGCGCGCGATCCCCGCCTACGAGCAGATCTACGCGCTGGCCGGGCTGGTGCAGACCTACCGGCTCACCGGCGACCCGGCGATCAAGGCGGACGTCGACGGCACGATGAGGCTGTTCGAGCGGTTCTTCGCCGACCCGGCGCGCGGCGGGTACTGGTCGCACGTCGACCCGGTGGAGCTGAGCCCGCACGCCGCGTCGCTGGGCCCGAACCGGGCCCGCAAGAACTGGAACTCGGTCGGCGACCACGCCCCCGCGTACCTGTTCAACCTGTACCTGGCCACCGGGGACGAGCGGCACCTCGACATGCTGGAGCACACCTTCGACATGATCGTGTCGCACTTCCCCGACCGGGGCACGCCGTTCGTGCAGGAGCGCTTCCACGGCGACTGGACGCCCGACCGGTCGTGGGGCTGGCAGCAGGACCGGGCGGTCGTCGGGCACAACCTCAAGATCGCCTGGAACCTGACCCGGATGAACGCCGTGCGCGCCAAGCACGACTACGCGCGCACGGCCGACGAGCTGGCCCGCTCGATGCCGGCGGTGGGCCGCGACGGGCACCGGGGCGGCTGGTACGACCTGGTGCAGCGGCAGCCGCCGCACGACTTCGTGTGGCACGACCGCAAGGCGTGGTGGCAGCAGGAGCAGGCGATCCTGGCCTACCTGGCGCTGGCCGGGCACCGGCGCTCGCCGGAGTTCCTGGCGCACGGCCGGGAGGCGGCGGCGTTCTACAACGCGTTCTTCCTCGACCACGACGAGGGCGGCGTGTACTTCAACGTGCTCAACAACGGCATCCCGTACCTGACGGGCACGGAGCGGTTGAAGGGCAGCCACTCCATGTCGATGTACCACTCGGCGGAGCTGTGCTTCCTGGCGACCGTCTACAGCGGACTGCTGGTGCGCGGCGAGCCGCTGGACCTGTGGTTCAGGCCGGGGCCGGACGCGGACTTCCCGGGCCGGCTGCTGCGGGTCGCGCCGGACGTGCTGCCCGCCGGCCGGGTGCGGCTCGACCGGGTCCTGGTCGACGGCGTCCCGTACGCGGACTTCGACGCCGGGGCGATGACCGTGCGGCTGCCGGACAGCGCGTCCGCGGTGACCGTGCAGGCGCGGCTGGCCCCCGTGGAGGGGGCGTGACCGCGACCGCCGACAGGTGGGTGGACGGGTTCCGCGTCGCGCCCGCCCCGCCGCTGCCGCTGGGCTCGACCGCCACGCCGGACGGCATCGCGTTCGCGGTCGCGTCCGCCTCGGCCCGGCGCGCGTCGCTGGTGCTGCTCGACCCCGAGCGCGGCGACGTGGTGGCCGAGCTGCCGTTCCCGCGCGAGTACCGGGTCGGCGACGTGTGGGCGATGACCGTGCTGGGCCTGGACCCCGACCTGGTGCACTACGCCTACCGGGTCGACGGCGGCGACCTGCTGCTCGACCCGCACGCCAGGCTCATCGCGGGCGGCGAGGTGTGGGGCGAGCGGCCCCGCCACCGGGCGCGGGTCGTGCCGCCGGACGACTTCGACTGGGGCGGCGCGGTCCGGCCGCGGGTGCCGGTCGAGGACCTGGTGGTCTACGAGCTGAACGTGCGCGGCTACACCCGGCACGGCTCGTCCGGGGTGGCCGCGCCCGGCACGTTCGCGGGCCTGCGGGAGAAGGTGCCGCACCTGCGCGACCTGGGCGTGAACTGCGTGGAGCTGATGCCGGTCTTCGAGTTCGACGAGACCGACGTGCCCGGCGCGCCGGAGCGGCTCAACGCGTGGGGCTACCACCCGGTGGGGTTCTTCGCGCCCAAGGCGTCCTACGGCTCGCCGCGCGAGTTCAAGGAGCTGGTGCGCGACCTGCACGGGGCGGGCATCGAGGTCGTGCTCGACGTGGTGTTCAACCACACCGGCGAGGGCGACCACCGCGGGCCGACGCAGTCGTTCCGGGGCCTGGACAACGAGGTGTACTACCTGCTCACGCCGGACGGCGGCTACTACAACTTCAGCGGCACCGGGAACACGCTCAACTGCAACCACCCGGTGGTGCGGGAGCTGGTCCTGGCGAGCCTGCGGCACTGGGCGGTGGAGTACCGGGTCGACGGGTTCCGGTTCGACCTGGCGTCGGTCCTCGCGCGCGGCACGGACGGCGCGCCGCTGCCCAACCCGCCGCTGCTGGAGGCGGTGGCGCACGACCCGGTGCTGGCCGACCGCAAGCTCATCGCCGAGGCGTGGGACGCGGGCGGGCTGTACCAGGTCGGGTCGTTCCCGTCCTACGGCCGCTGGATGGAGTGGAACGGCCGGTACCGGGACGCGCTGCGGCGGTTCCTGGTGGCCCGGCCGGGCAGCGCGGGCGAGCTGGCGGGCGGGCTGATCGGCTCGCCCGACCTCTACGGCGGGCGCGGCACCGGCGCGTCGGTGAACTTCGTGACGTGCCACGACGGGTTCACCCTCGCCGACCTGGTGTCCTACGACCACAAGCACAACGAGGCCAACGGCGAGGGCAACCGGGACGGCCACGACGCCAACGAGAGCTGGAACTGCGGCTGGGAGGGCCCCACGTCCGACCCGGCCGTGCTGGGGCTGCGGGCGCGGCAGGCGCGCAACGCGCTGACCCTGCTGATGGTCAGCAACGGCGTGCCCATGCTGCTCGGCGGCGACGAGTTCGGCCGCACCCAGCGCGGCAACAACAACGCCTACTGCCAGGACAACGACACCACGTGGGTGGACTGGGAGCTGGCGGGGCGCAACGCCGACCTGGTCGCGTTCACCCGGTCGCTGGTGGACCTGCGCGCCCGGCACCCCGTGCTGCGGCGGGCCGAGCACCCCGGCGGCGAGGACGTGCCGGGGTGGCGGTACCCGGCGGTGAGCTGGCACGGCGCGCGGCCGTTCGAGCCGGACTGGTCGGACGCGTCGCGGCTGGTGGCCGTGCTGCTGCACGACGGGGACGCGGGCGACACCGTGTTCGTCGCGGCCAACACGGACCTGGCGGCCGTGGACGTGGTGCCGCCCGGGGCGCCGGAGGGCACCGCGTGGCACGTCGTCGTGGACACCTCCGGTTCGGCCGGCCCGGCCGACGCGCTGGTCGTGGCGGGGAAATCGGTGGTCGTGCTGGAGGCGCGGCCCGTGGACGAGGGGGGACTGTGAGCTTCGAGGCGTACCTGGGGTTCACCGGGCGCACCGGGACCGTCTACCTGACCGGGGAGCTGGACGCGGACACCGCGCCGGTGTTCCGGTCGCTGGTGGAGCAGGCCGCGCGGCGCCCGCTGGACCGGCTGGTGCTGGACCTGACCGGCCTGGAGGTGCTGTCGTCGGCCGGCGTGCGCTGCCTGGCGTTCGCCCAGCAGCAGCTGCCGCCCGCCACGTCGATCATCGTCGTGGGCGCCCGGCCGGCGGTCGTGGACGTCATCCGGCTGGCGGGGTTCGACCGGGCGGTCGTGATCGCCGAGCGCGCGGCGTGAGCGAAATGCCCCCGCGGCCGGTCCGGAAATAGTCCGCGAAGGGCGCGGCGCGCCGGCGGGACCCCCACCCGGTACCGCGGTCGAATGTCGATCGCGGACCGGGTCGGGCAATCCCGGCGCGCCCGTCCGGCGGAATCCGTTCGGACAGCGGGCGTTCCCCCGATCGGATTTGCCGCAGGTGGGCGGGGGCGTCCGAAAGAGGTTGAACAGTCAAGTACATCACCCTGCGTAGAGGGGGTGGTGACCGAATTGCGTCTTCTTGCACGGACCGGGACTACAGGGGCCGATCGGCCCCTTGTGTCACCGAGGGTGATCGTTCGCCTCCGGCGCGGCATCGCCCGGAGTCGACTTCCTCCTGTTGGCGGAGGCGTCGGCGGAAAAACCGCAGCACCCTCACAATCGTCGCCACCTACGGAGTGTGATCATCTTCGGGACGGTGGATAACCATTCAACGATAGCGCTTACGTCGGACCTCACGAGGTCGCACCGACTTCGGCGAGTATCGCTTGCAGGTCGCGTTGCCCATATGGAGTATCGGTTCAGTACGCTATGTGACAGTTTCGGGGGTCCACGGTGGTCGAAGACAGTCTTCGCACTGCTCTTTCGCTTGCCAAGAATGATGAGGTGACACACTTCGCGCAAGACAAGTTCAGCTCTCTTGCCCGGTCTGACCAGCGCAGATGGGCTGAGGTATATCTCAGGGGGTTGTTGCTTGGACACGGCCGCAAGTCTGTCCGAAGAATCGCCGAGGAGGTTCTTGAGCTACCGGTTTCGCAATCGCTCCAACAATTCATCAACCAAAGCCCGTGGGACTGGCGGGATGTTCGGTCAAAAATTGCCGAAGAGGTCGACGAACTGCTCCGGCCACGAGCCTGGGTGATCGCCGACACGACCATCCCGAAACGCGGTGACCATTCCGTCGGGGTCGAGCGCAGGTTCGTGCCGAGCGAGGGCCGCGCGATCAACTGCCAGATCGGCACGGGTCTCTTCCTGGCCGGCGAGGCGGCGGCCATCCCGGTCGACTGGCGCGTCCAGCTGAGCCGCCGGTGGACCGACGACCACCGCCGCCGGGACCGGGCCTACATCCCGGAGTCCGTGCGGGCGCAGCCGGACTGGCAGTACGCGCTCGACATGGTCGACGAGGTGGGCGAGTGGGGCATCCCGCGCGCCCCCGTGGTGGGCGACCTGCGGCACAGCGCCGGCGCCCACCGGCTGATGGCGAAGCTCGCCGAACTGGGGGGCGACTTCGTCTTCGAGGTGCCGGACACGCTGGAGGTGGTCCCCGGACCGCACCTCGCCGCCGTGCACACCGGCTACGGGCCGCACCGGGGCCCGAACGTGCTGCGGGCGCGGGACTGCCTGCGCGGCGCCGACATCAAGCACCGCCAGGTCGTCACCTGGTCGACCGGCGTGGACGGCAAGCACCGCGCCACGCAGGCGGTGTCGGTGCCCGTGCGGCTGCCCGCCGACCCGGGCCGCCGCGGCGGCCCGGCGCTCCAGCTCGTCGGCACCTCGCGGCAGGGCGGCCGGGCGAAGCTCTGGCTGACCAACCGCACCGACCTCCGCGCGGCGGAGGTGATGTCACTGGGGGCACTCGTCGAGCGCACCGCGTGCGACCTTCAAGACCTGAGGGCGCACTTCGGTCTCCTCGATTTCGAAGGCCGCTCGTACCGGGGCTGGCACCACCACATGACGCTCGTGTCGGCGGCCTACACCTTCGCCAAGCGCAGCGCGGTGCTCGCCCAGCGGGTGCGGCAGCCGTCCTGAGCGGTCGCGCGTGCCTCAACGACGAGGCACGCGCCGAGGGGGGACCCGGCGCGGCGTGCGGCGGCGCCGGGGTTCCCCGGGTTCCCCGGGTTGCCGGGTTCCCCGGGGTGCCGGGCTAGGTGCGCGTCTCCCGCGTCCGCCACAGCACCAGCACGAAGTACGGCGTGCCGATCAACGAGATCACCAGGCCCGCCGGGACCTGCGCGGGCGCGATGGCGGTGCGGCCGATCGTGTCCGCGACGCTCACCAGCACCGCGCCGAGCGCCGCCGCCACCGGCAGGACGCGCGCGTGCCGGCCGCCGACGACCGAGCGCGCCAGGTGCGGCGCGACGAGGCCCACGAAGCCGACCACGCCGATCGCGGACACCGCGGTGGCCGCCAGCACGCCCGACGCCACCAGGACCACCAGCCGCGACCGCTCCACCGGCAGGCCGAGCACGCGCGGCGTGTCGTCGTCGAGGCTGTGCAGGTCCAGCTCGCGGTGCCGCGCCCACAGCAGCGGCAGGAGCAGCGCCAGCGCCAGCAGGGTCGGCACGACCTGCTCCAGGGTGCGCCCGTAGGTCGAGCCCGACATCCAGGTCAGCGCCTTCGCCGTGTTCCACGGGTCGGAGGTGGTGATCAGCAGCGTGATCAGGGCCGTCCCGCCCGACCAGGACGCGATGCCGATGACCACCAACCGGTCCGGGTCGAGCCCCGACCGCCACGCCAGGCCGTAGACCAGCGCGAACGCCAGCGCCGCGCCCACCCCGGCGGCACCGGCGACCTGCCACGCCCCGGCCAGCGGCACCAGCGTGATCAGCGAGATGGCGCCCAGGCCCGCGCCCGCCGTGATGCCGAGCAGGCCGGGTTCGGCGAGCGGGTTGCGGCTCACCGACTGGGTGCCGCAGCCCGCCACGGCCAGCGCCGCGCCGGCCACCAGCGCCGCGAGCACCCGCGGCAGGCGCTGGTCCACCACGAACGTCAGCGCCGTCCCGGTGCGCCCGGACACCCAGTTCGCCAGGTCGCCCAGCAGCACGAGCCGGTCGCCGAGCATCAGCCCCACCACGGGCGCGGTCACCAGCAGCGCCGCGAGCACCACCCACGTCACGACCAGCCGGCGCGTCGACCCGGCCACGCCGACCCGACCGGCGGGCGCCTGCCGCGGCGTGCCGCTCGACCGGGCGCGCCGCGCCAACCACACCAGCACGACCGCGCCGAGGATCGTCGTGGTCACGCCGGTCGGCACCCGCACCGCCCCCGCCGAGCCCATCACGGCCCGCAGCAGCACGTCCGCGCCGAGCACGACCAGCACGCCCACCAGGCCCGACACCGGCAGCAGCAGCCGGTGCCGCCCCAACCCGGGCACGAACGGCACGAGCAGCCGCGTGATCACCGGCGCGCTCAGCCCGACGAACCCGACCGGCCCGGCCACGGTCACCGCCGCCGCCGTGAGCGCCACCGTCAGCAGCACCGCGCCGACGCGCGTGCGCCGCACCTTCAGCCCGAGCACGGTGGCGTTGTCGTCGCCCAGGGCGAGGACGTCGAGCGACTTGCCCATCGCGACCAGCGCCACCACGGCGACCACCACGACCGGCGTCACCTGCCCGGTGCCCTCCAGGTCGCTCACGGTCAGCGACCCGCTGCCCCAGCCGAACAGGCCGGACGTCTCCTGCTCGAACAGCAGCAGCAACAGGTACGTCGCCGAGTGGAGGGTCAGCGCGACCGCCGACCCGACGAGCACCAGGCGCGGGCTCGCGGACCCGCCGCCCGCCAGGCCCAGCACCACGACCGCCGCCGCGAGACCGCCGGCGAACGCCGCCGCGCCCGCGGGCAGCGCGGGCAGCGCCACCCCGAACGCCGCGATCGCCACCACGGCCAGGTGCGCCCCCGCGTTCACGGCGAGCGTGTCGGGCGAGGCCAGCGGGTTGCGCGCCACGGACTGCATGCCCGCGCCCGCGACGCCGAGGGCGACGCCGAGCAGCAGCGCGGTCAGCAGACGCGGCACGCGCGACCCCTCCAGCACGGCGAGGGTCTGCGCGTCCCCGTTCCCGACGAGGGCGGCGAGCACGTCGAGGACACCGGTCGACGACGTGCCCTGGGTGAGGTGGACGGCGGAGAGCGCGACGATGGCGGCCACGATCCCCGCCGTCGCGGCGGCGGTGCGCGGCATCAGCCGGCGAGCGCCTTCACGACCTGGTCGGCGACGCGCTCGACCGACTCGGGCCCGCCGAACGTCCACGTGCCCGGCTCCAGCTTGAACACCTTCCCCGAGGTGACGAACGGCAGCCGCTGCCACACCGGGTTCTGCGCGAGGCCGGTGGTGAACACGTCGTCCTCGGAGGCGCTGTAGAACAGCACGGTCCGCGGGTCGCCCAGCGCGGTCAGGCCCTCGACGTCGGTCTGCCCGAGGCCCCACTGGGCGTCGACCTCGCCGGTCCAGGCGTTGACCAGGCCCATCCGCTCGGCGACGTCGGAGACCAGCGAGCCCTTGCCGAACGGGCGGATGTTGACCGTGCTGCCCTTGAGCCAGCCGTCGGCCATGAGGAACGGCGTGCCCGCCAGGTCCTTCTGCGCGACGGCGGTCTTCCCCGCGTCGAGCGCGGCGTTCATCCCGGCGAGGAGTTCGTCGGCCTCGGCGTCCTTGCCCACGGCCTTGGCGACGATCCTGAGGTCGTCGCCCAGCCGGTCGAGGTTGCGGGCCGCGTCGCTGCCCTTGGTGACGACGACCGGGACGTACTCCTCCAGCCGGCCGGCGAGCGTCGCGTCGCGGCCCTCGGGCATCACCACGACGTCCGGGTCGAGCGCGACGATCGAGTCCACGCTGGGCTCGGCGCGCGTGCCGACGTCCTTCACCGAGTCGGCCAGCGGGACGGCGGCGTTCCACGTCTCGTAGCCGGCGGTGTCGGCGGCGCCGACCGGCATCACGCCCAGCGAGGCGAGCATCTCGGCCTCGGCCCACTCCAGGGCGACGACCTTCGCGGCGGGCGCCTCCAGCCGCACGGCCTTGCCGCGGGCGTCGGTCACGGTGACCGGTCCGCCGGCGCCGGTGGTGGGCGTGCTCCCGGCGGGTGCCTCGGTGGTGCCGCACGCGGACAGCAGCACGGCCGCCGTCACGAGGGCAGGGGTCAGCAGGCGCATGGCGCGTACCTCTTTCTCGGGGTGTTCAGGCGGGACGGGGCGTGTGCCGGCCGAGCGGGCGGCAGTGGACGGCTCCGGTGACGGGGTCCTCGGCGACGTGCACGGTGACGCCGTAGGCGCGGGAGAGGTGGTCGGTGGTCAGCACGTCGCGCACACCGCCGGCGGCGACCACCCGGCCCTCGGACAGCAGGACCACCTCGTCGGCGACGATCGCCGCGTGGTCGAGGTCGTGGAGCACCACGCCGACCGCGACGCCGTGGTCGTCGGCCAGGTCGCGCACCACGTCCAGCACCTCGACCTGGTAGCGCAGGTCCAGGTGGTTGGTGGGTTCGTCCAGCAGCAGCACGGAGGTCCGCTGCGCCAGGCAGGAGGCCAGCCAGACGCGCTGGAGCTCGCCGCCGGACAGCTCGTCCACGCCGCGCGCGGCCATCGCCGTGACGCCGGTCAGCTCCATGGCGCGGGTGATGGCGGCGTTGCCGTCGAGGTCGACGCCGCGCCAGCCGGACCGGTACGGGTAGCGCCCGTAGGAGACGACGTCGCGCACCGACACCCCGGACGGCGTGGGCCGCTGCTGCGTCAGCAGGGTGACGTTGCGGGCGAACTCCTTGCCGGACAGCGCGGAGTGCCCCCACACCGACCGCTCGCCCAGCAGGACGCGCCCGTCGCGCGGCTTGTGCAGGCGCGCGAGCGAGCGCAGCACGGTCGACTTGCCGGACCCGTTGGGCCCCACGAGCGCGGTCACCGCGCCCGCGCGCAGCTCCAGCGAGACCCCCTCCACGACCGCCCGGTCGTGGTGCGCGAGCACCAGCGACTCCCCGGCGAGCAGCGCGTCTCCCGTTGACATGAGGGGAGCCTAACCTAAGTTGAAGATCACCCGTACGGGCGTGATCCGCCGCACTTCCCGGGCCGTCCGGTGACAGCGGGCGATCAGGCCAGGGTCGGGCGCGGTCGCCTCACCGGCGGAAGTGGCGCCGCGTGTCGGCGGCCATCGAGGCGAACACCCGCGCGTTGACGGCACCGCCGAAGCGCAGGTTCGGCTCGTAGGCGAACGTCCACGTGAACCGGCACCCGCCGGGCGCCGGCTCGACCAGGTAGTCCTCGCCGAACCGGCGGAACACCGGCAGGTTCGCCGAGTCCACCGCGAACGACTGCCGCCGCCCCTCCTCCCAGCGGAAGAAGCGCTCGCGCAGCCGCAGGGCGCCCAGCACGGAGGCGCGCCGGGTCGTGCCGACGCCGAACGGGCGCGGCGAGGTGTACTCCACCGACGACAGCAGCCGGCACCACCACAGCGCGTTCGTCGCGGTCAGGCCGCGCCACACGCGCTCGGGCGACACCGGCAGGTCCAGCACGAAGACGTGGCGCTCCGGCGCCGTCCCGAAGAACTCCGCGTCGACCGGCTCCAAGTCAGGCACGCCGCCCAGTGTGCACCCGAACCCGAACGGACACCCGTCGTGCGGTGGATGACCACCGGGAGCACCACCGCGTTGGGCCACCCAGGGGACGGGTGCGCTCGAACGTGTGGATCAGTGCGCCGGGTCTTGGCCGCCGCCCCCCGGCACTGGTTGCGTACACCCCCGTACGCCCCGTCACGCCCCGCCCCGTGCCGCACGCCCCGTGCCGCCTGCCCCGCCGCACGCCCGCCCCGCCACACGCCACACACCGCCGAGAGGTGCGCCCCAGATGCCGCAGCCGTTCCAGTTGCCGGACTTCTACACGCCCCACCCGGCGCGGCTGAACCCCAACCTGGAGCGTGCGCGCGAGCACACGAAGGCGTGGGCGTACGAGATGGACATGATCGACGTCCCGCAGCACGGCGCGGTCGTCTGGACCGAGGACGACCTCGACTCCCACGACTACGCCCTGCTGTGCGCCTACACCCACCCGGACGCGTCGCCGGACGACTTGGACCTGGTCACCGACTGGTACGTGTGGGTCTTCTACTTCGACGACCACTTCGTCGAGCTGTACAAGCGCAACCCGGACGTGGCGGGCGCCAAGGCGTACCTCGACCGGCTGCCGCTGTTCATGCCGGTCGACGGCCCGATCACCGAGGAGCCGACCAACCCGGTCGAGAAGGGCCTCAAGGACCTCTGGGAGCGCACCGTCCCGGCCCACTCGGCCGACTGGCGCCGCCGGTTCGCGGACAACACGAAGCACCTGCTCGACGAGTCGATGTGGGAGCTGCTGAACATCTCCGAGGGCCGCCTGTCCAACCCGATCGAGTACATCGAGATGCGGCGCAAGGTCGGCGGCGCGCCGTGGTCCGCCAACCTGGTCGAGCACGTCACCGGCATGGAGGTCCCGGCCCGCATCGCGCTGTCGCGGCCGATGGGCGTCCTGCGCGACACCTTCTCCGACGCCGTGCACCTGCGCAACGACCTGTTCTCCTACGAGCGCGAGGTGCTCGACGAGGGCGAGCTGAGCAACGGCGTGCTGGTGCTGGAGAAGTTCCTCGACGTCCCCACTCAGGAGGCCGCCGAGGCGGTCAACGACCTGCTCACCTCCCGCCTGCACCAGTTCGAGCACACCGCCGTCACCGAGGTGCCGCCGCTGCTCGACGAGCACGGCGTCGACCCGGCGGGCCGCCTCGCGGTGCTCGCCTACGTCAAGGGCCTCCAGGACTGGCAGGCCGGCGGGCACGAGTGGCACGCCCGCTCCAGCCGCTACATGAACGAGGGCGCGGTCACCGCCTCCCCGGCGCTCGGCGGCCCCACCGGCCTGGGCACGTCCGCGCTGCGCTCGCTGCTGGCCACCGCGCCGCAGCGGCTGCGCGCCCACACCCGCCGGCCGTTCCAGGAGGTGCCGCCGCTGCCGAAGCCGGCCCTGGAGATGCCGTTCGAGCTGCGCGTCAACCCGCACTGGCGGGAGGCGCTGGAGCGCGGCGTGAGCTGGGCGCGCGACATGGGCGTGTTCGACGACGTGCCGCGGGTGTGGACCGAGGAGCGCTGCCGCGACATGGACCTCGCGCTGTGCTCGGCGGGCATCGACCCGGACGGCACGTTGGACGACATGGTGACCTCCGTGATGTGGCTGACGTTCGGCACCTACGGGGACGACCACTACCCGGCCGCGTTCGGCCGCACGCCCGACGTGGTCGCCGCCAAGGTCGTCACCGAGCGGCTGAAGCGGATGATGCCGCTGGAGGGCGTCGCGCCCGCCGCGGTGACGCCGCTGGAGCGCATGCTGGACTCGGTGTGGGTGCGCACCACGACCGGGATGCCGCCGGAGAGCAGGCGGCAGCTGCGCGAGTCCGTGGACGTCATGCTGGACAGCTGGCTGTGGGAGCTGAAGAACCAGCACGAGAACCGCGTGCCCGACCCGGTCGACTACATCGAGATGCGGCGGCGCACGTTCGGCTCGGACCTCACCATGAGCCTCGCCAGGTTCGGCCACGGCCGCCTGGTGCCGCCGGAGGTCTACCGGACGCGGGCGATCCGCAACATCGAGAACTCCGCCACCGACTACGCGATGCTCGTGAACGACCTCTACTCGTACCGCAAGGAGGTGCAGTACGAGGGGGAGGTGCACAACCTGGGCGTGGTGGTGGAGAACTTCCTGAACGTCGACCGCGACCGCGCGCGGCAGGTGGTGACGGACCTGGCCAACGCGCGCCTGAACCAGTTCCGGCACTCGGTCGAGCACGAGCTGCCGGCGTTGTTCGAGGAATTCGCCCTGGACCGGGAGGCGCGCCAGGCGCTCACCGCACACGCCCGCGAACTGGAGGACTGGATGGCGGGCATCCTGAACTGGCACGAGGCCGTGATCCGCTACCACGACGCCGACCTCCTCAAGCACCACGGTCAGCACAGCCACCACGGTCAGCACAGCCACCACGGCCAGCACAGCCAGTACAGCCAGCCACAGGGCATCACGATGGCCCTGCGCGGCCCAACGGGCCTGGGCACGGCCTCCACCCGCCTGCCGGCGCACAAGGGCTGACCAGCCAGGCAGGTAGCGGCGGACCAAAGGCGAGCAGCGAGTCAACGACACCGGGCGGCGAGCGGCAGCGGGCGGCGAGCGGCAGCGGGCAGCGGCGGGCAGCAGCGGGCGGGCCATCCCACCGCCCTACCCGCTGCCGCCCGCCGGTTTTCGCCGAACGCGCCGCAGCCAAGCCGCAGCCAAGCCGCAGCCAAGCCGCAGCCGGGTCGCAGTCGAGCCGAATCTCGCCTCGACCATCCGGGTGGCCGCGCCCAGTTCCCCCGTCCAGCCTCACCTTTCCCGCACACCAGCCAGTACCAGCACATTGTCGGTTTGTTGAACAATCCTCGCCGTGTAGTTGATCTTGCTGGCGGTGCTGGTCGCGGCGCGCGCCGAAGGTGTGTTGGATTGTTGAACAATCCTTATCGGTGGTTTATCCATCAGGTTCGAGCGCGGGCTCCGGGTGCCAGTTGTGCGCTCCAGTCATGTGCGCCAGTCAGGTGACGGATGCCCGGCCCGCCGAACGGCTCCTAGCGTCGGTACCACACCGACGGAGGAACCCATGCTCAAGCTCGCGATCATCATCGGCAGCACCCGGCGCGGCAGGTTCGCGCCGGTCGTGGCCACCTGGTTCGCCGACCGCGCCAAGCAGCGCGACGACCTGTCCGTCGACGTGCTGGACCTCGCCGACCTGAACCTGCCGGACACCCTGCACGGCTTCGGCGAGGAACCCGCGCCCGAGGTCGCCGCCGTGTCACCGCGCCTCGCCGAGGCCGATGCGTTCGTCATCGTCACCCCCGAGTACAACCACAGCTTCCCCGCACCGCTCAAGAGCGCCATCGACTGGCACTTCACCGAGTGGCAGGCCAAACCGGTCGGCTTCGTCTCCTACGGCGGCGTGGGCGGCGGGTTGCGCGCGGTCGAGCAGTTGCGGCAGGTCTTCGCCGAGCTGCACGCCGTCACGGTGCGCGATACGGTCAGCTTCCACGGCGCGTGGGCGCGGTTCGACGACGAGGGCGGTCCGCTCGACGCCGACGAGGTGAACAAGGCCGCGACCACCGTCCTCGACCAGCTCGTGTGGTGGGGAACGGCGCTCAAGGACGCCCGCGCCAAGCGACCGTACGGGGTCTGACGTGCGTGCCGTCCGCCTGCACGAGTTCGGCGACCCCGACCGCCTGCGCCTGGAGGAGGTCGACGACCCGTCGCCCGGTCCGGGGCAGGCGCGCATCGCGGTGCGCGCCGCGGGGGTGCACCTCGTGGACGCGGCGGTGCGGCGCGGCCTCACCGGGTGGATGCCGCTGCCGCACCTGCCGACCACGCCCGGCAGCGAGGTGGCCGGCGTGGTCGACGCGGTCGGCGCGGGCGTCGACGGCGCGTGGCTGGGCAGGCGCGTGGTCACCCAGCTCGGCCTCGCCAGCGGGGGGTACGCCGAGCTGGCCGTGCGCGAGGTCGACGCCCTGCACGTGGTGCCGGACGGGCTCGACCTCGCCGCCGCCGTCGCCATGATCTGCACCGGCAGCACGGCGGTCGGCGTCCTGGACGCGGCGGCGTTCGGCCCGGACGACGTGGTGCTGGTGACCGGCGCGGCCGGGGGAGTGGGCACGCTGCTCGTGCAGGGCGCGTCCCGCGCGGGTGCCGCGGTGGTCGGTCTGGCCGGGTGCGCGGAGAAGCGGCGGGCCGTGCTGCGGGCGGGGGCGGAGGCGGCGGTCGACTACCGGGCTGATGGGTGGCGCGACGAGGTGGTCGCGGCGTTGGGGGGACGGGAGGTGACGGCGGTGCTGGACGGCGTCGGCGGCGCGGAGGGGCGGGGCGCGCTCGACCTGCTCGCGCCGGGCGGGCGGCTGGTGATGTTCGGCGCGGCGTCGGGGGAGCTGCTGCGGGTGTCCACGGAGGACCTGTTCGCCCGGTCGCTGACGGCCACCGTCGCTGCCGGACCGCACGTGGCGCGCCGGGCGGGCGGCCTGCGGGTGTTGGAGGACCGCGCCCTGACGGCGGCGGCGACGGGCGCGCTCACCCCGGTGCTCCACCCGTTCCCGCTGGCGGGGGCCGCGCGGGCGCACGAGGCGCTGGAGGGCAGGCGGACGGTCGGCAAAGTCGTCCTGCTCCCGGACACCCCCGCCGCCGACCGCCCCGACCACGATCACCCCGCCGCCGACCACCCCACCCCCGCGCGCTCCGGCCCCGCCCGCCCTGACCGCGCCCACCCCGGCCCCGATCGCGCCGGTCCCGACCACGCCTGCCCCGATCGCGCCGGTCCCGACCACGCCTGCCCCGACCGCGTTGGCCCCGGCCCCGCTGACCCCGGCCCCGCTGACCCCGGCCCCGCTGACCCCGGCCCCGCTGACCCCGGCCCCGCTGACCCCGGCCCCGACCATCCCTGCCCCGGCCCCGGCCATCCCGGCCCCGGTCCAGACCGCGACCGCCCCGCCCACCCCGCCCTGCCCGACCGCGACCGCCGGCTAGGGTCGTGATCATGCCGTCCGAGGCGAACCGACCTGGGGCCGTCCTCCACGGCAGGTCCGCCGAACTCGCCGTCGTCGACCGCCTGCTGTCCGACGCGCGCTCCGGTCGCAGCGGTGTCCTCGTCGTGCGCGGCGAGGCGGGCATCGGCAAGTCGGCCCTCCTCGCCCACGCCGCCGCACGGGCGAGCACCGGCTTCCGCGTCCTGCGCGGCACGGCGGTCGAGTCCGAGTCGGTCGTCCCCTTCGCCGGCCTCAACCTCCTCCTCGGCCGGGCCGTGGAGCACGTCGACGCCCTGCCGCCCGCCCAGGCCACCGCGCTGCGCGGCGCGCTCGGCCTGGCCCCCGCCGACGGCGCCGACACCTACCTCGTCGGCCTGGCCGTCCTGACCCTGCTGGCCGACCTCGCCGAGGAGCGGCCCATGCTGTGCCTGGTGGACGACGCCCACTGGCTCGACGCGGGCTCGGCGCACGCGCTGGTGTTCGCCGCGCGCCGCCTGGAGGCCGAGGGCGTCGCGGTGGTCTTCGCGGCCCGCGACCTGCACGCCCCGCCGTTCCCCGCCCCCGGCCTGCCCGAGCTGCGGCTCACCGGCCTGGACGACCGCGCCGCCGCCGCGCTGCTCGACGAGCACGCCGCCGACCTGCCGCGCTACGTGCGCGAGCGGATCGCGGTCGAGGCGCGCGGCAACCCGTTGGCGCTGCTGGAACTGCCCGCCGCGCAACGGGAGGGGCACCTGCCCGCCGCGCACGCCCACCACGTCGCCGCCCTGCCCACGCACAGCCGCGTCCAGCAGGCGTTCGCCGACCGCATCGCCGCCCTCCCGGAGCGCACCCGCACGCTCCTGCTGGTGGCCGCGGCCGACGACACCGGCGACCCGGGCGTGGTGTTCCGGGCCGCGGGCCTGCTCGGCGCGTCCGTCGACGACCTCGAAGCCGCCGAGCAGCGCCAGCTCCTGCGCTCCGGCGACGGCGGGCTCGCCTTCCGCCACCCGCTGATCCGCGCCGCCGCCTACCGGGGCGCGCCGTTGGTCCGCAGGCTCGCCGTGCACCGCGCGCTGGCCGACGCCACTCGCGACGACCCGCACCGCCGCGCCTGGCACCTGGCGAGCGCCACCACCGGCCAGGACGAGGACGTGGCGCTCGCCCTGGCCCGCACCGCGGAGGACGCGCGGCGGCGCGGCGGGTTCAGCGCGGAGGCCGCCGCGCACCAGCGGGCCGCCGAGCTGACGCCGGACCCGGCGCAGCGGGGCCGCAGGCTGGTCGCGGCGGCGGGCGCGGCGGGGGCGGCGGGCCAGTTCGACCGGGCCTCGGCGCTCGCCGAACGCGCCTGGGACCTGCTGCGCGACCCCGTCGAGCTGGCCGGCGTCGCCCGCGTCCAGGCCAGGGTCGCGGCCGAGCAGGGCCGCCTGGGCGAGGCGTCGGCGACGCTGGCGCGGGCCGCGTCGTGCGCCGAGCGGCACGGCAACCCGGAGCTGGCGGGCGAACTGCTGTTCAACGCCGCGCAGAACGCGTGGGCGGCCCGGGACTTCGCGGCGGTCCGGGAGCTGGCGGAGCGCTCGACCGGCCTGCCCGGCGACCAGGACGTGCGGGCCACGGCCCGTGCCGCGCTGGGCCTGGAGGACGGTGACGTGCGGGGCGCGATGGCCGCGCTGCGCCACCTCGTCGGCTCGCCCCGCGCGGCGGGCGCGGGCAGCGCGGTGGTCGCCTGGTGGAACCTGGTCCTCGGCGATGACGGCGCGGCGATGACGTGGGCGCTGGAGCTGGAGCGCCGTTCGCGCACCGAGGGCGCGCTGGGCGTGCTGCCGCGCGCCCTGGCCTACCTGGCCCGCGGGCGCCTGCACCTCGGCCGGTACCGGGACGCGCGGGTGACCGCCGAGGAGGGGCTGCGGATCGCGGCGGACATCGGGCAGTCGTTCAGCGTCGGCTACCTGCTCAGCGTGCTCGGCGAGCTGGCCGCCGTGCAGGGGGACGAGGAGCGGTGCACCGACCTGGCGGCCCTGATGACCGGCGGCCCGCCCGCGTCGGTGCGGGCGGCGTGCGCGCTGGCCCTGCTCGACCTGGGCCTGGGGCGGCACGAGGCGGTGCTGGACCGGTTGGCGGAGGTGGCCGCGGGACGGCACCGGCTGTACGCGATCGGCAGCCTGCCGGACCTGGTGGAGGCGGCCGTGCGCGTCGGGCGGCCCGAGGTGGCGCGGGAGCCGGCGGACTGGTTCGCGCGCTGGGCGGAGGAGACCGGGCAGCCGTGGGCGCGGGCGGTCGCGCTGCGCTGCCGGGCCCTGCTCGACGACGACGAGCGGTGGTTCGCCGAGGCCGTCGAGCTGCACCGCGCGTCCGACGGTCACCCGTTCGAACGAGCGCGCACGGAGCTGCTGCACGGCGAGCGGCTGCGCCGCGCCCGCCGCCGGACCGACGCCAGGGTGCGCCTGCGCGCCGCCCTCGACCTGTTCGACCGCCTGGGCGCCGCGCCGTGGGCGGCCCGCGCCCGCGCCGAGCTGCGCGCCACCGGCGAGAGCCGCGCGCTGCCGGGACCGGACCCGCTGGGCGCGCTCACGCCGCAGGAGCTCCAGGTGGTGCGGCTGGCCGCCGAGGGCCTGAGCAACCGCGAGATCGGCGCGCAGCTGTTCCTGAGCCCCCGCACGGTCGGCTACCACCTCTACAAGGCGTACCCGAAGCTGGGCGTGGCCTCGCGCGTCGAGCTGGGCAGGCTGGACCTGACCGGGTGACGACCGGAACGGGCGGGACTTCACCCGTTCCGGTCGGTCAGCCCACGACCCTGGCGGCGGACACCGGCCGCCGGGCCACCGGGTACGTGCCCGCGGACGAGGTGTTCACGCTCCACCGGTAGCGGGTGAACGCGCCGGTCTCGTCCGAGGCGTAGAACATCATGTGCCCGTAGCCCGCGCCGTCGGTCCGCGCGCCCGCGTTGAAGATCCGGTTGTCCGGGTACCGCCGGTAGTTGCCGACCCCGTACAGGCCGTGCGGCTCGGACGTGCAGTCGACCACCTCGACCGCGTACTGCGTCTCGCCGGGGAAGTTCAGGCGGCGGGCGGGCGCGGTGTAGGCGCCCTTGAGCGCGCGGACCATCACCACGTGCCCGGTGTTGGTGTCCTGGTCGTTGCGGTAGTCCACCGCGATCAGGTCGCCCGGGCGCAGGTCCGCGACCCGGGTGACCCGCTCGAAGTGCGGCACGTCCCGTTCGGCGAACACCCGGCGGTAGTCGCGGGCGAACGGGCTGGCCAGGCCGAAGTGGGTGCGGAAGAACCGGCTCGTGGCCCACCGGTAGGTCCGCCTGAGCACCGCGGTCTGGAACGACGCGCACTGGCTGCGGTTCACCCAGTCCGAGGCGTCGCCGGGCGTGCCCCACCGGACCACGTTCGGCTGGTCCGGTTCCTTGTAGGTGTTGTTCGACAGCGGGCACGTGGGCAGCGACAGGTAGCCGACGAGCTGCTCGGCCTCCAGCAGGTGCGGTGTGGACGTCCGGTGTGGACCCCGACCGGGGAGCGCCACCGCCCCGGCGACGGCCGTCCCCCCGCGCGGCGTTCTGCCAGGCAGGTCCATCGTGCGACTCCCCCTTCGGCTCCCGGGCCCGCACACCGTAGTCGAAGGGGGGCCGCCGCACGGGGACGTCGGCGCCCGTGCACGCGTGCGTCAGCTGATGTACACCAGCATGACGGTGGTGAGGACCGAGCAGAACGCCAGCACCGTGGCGAACCCGGTCATGGCGGCGCCGGCGGAGAGGAGCAGTTTCGTCACGATGCCGAGCACCCGGCGCAGCATCCGGGCCAGGCCCAGCACCAGGGCCATCGCGGCCATCATGATCATCACGATTACCGGCGTGAACGAGGTGGTCCCGTCGGACTGGGCTAACGCGGCGAGCATGTTCATGGCAACCCCCGGATGGCTTCCTGGGTGAACTTCAGCTCTACTTACTGAAGTTTGATGAACCTCAGTAACTTGAGGGTAAGTCCAGCTGTACCCGGATGACAAGGCACTTTTAGGGTTTCCGGCTCGTCACTTTTTTCGGTGTGGTGTATGTTCTGCACTTCAGCCGCTATGCTGAAGTTTACTGAAGGGCGCGCAAACGTGGTCGTTCCGGGTGACCCCAGCTCGCTGGCCCAGCGCCTCAAGGCGTTGCGCAAAGCCGAGTGGCCCGAGGTGGGCATCACGCAGAGCGACCTCGCCACCGCGTTCAGCGCCGAGAAGCCGACGAGCGTGCCGCTGCTGTCCTCGTGGGAGAGCAGCTCGAAGCCGAAGGTGCCGCCGCTGTCGCGCCTGGCCGCCTACGCGACGTTCTTCGCCACCCGCCGCTCCGTCACCGCCCGCCCGTACCACCTGCTCCCGCTCGACGAGCTGACCGACGACGAACTGGCCCGCCGCGAGGAGCTGCTGGAGGAGCTGACCGACCTCCACAAGCGCACCGGGCAGGGCGGGACGCGGCCGGACGGCAAGGGCGACGGCGGGTTCTGGTACTTCGACGACCTGCACGACATCACCATCGTGGTCGCGCAACTGCCGGAGGCGATGCGGGCGCGGATGCCCTACGCCGACCCCACGCAGCCGGACCACGTCGAGCTCTACACCTACGCCGACCTGGACGCGCTGATCGAGCTGTACGGGCACATCCGGTCCGTCAACCCGAACAACCAGGTCAACTTCCGCACCGCGTCCAGCCTCACGCCCGACGACTACACCACGCACCTGGTGCTGCTGGGCGGGGTGGACTGGAACTCCGTCACCCGGGAGCTCCAGTACCGCCTGGACATGCCGATCACGCAGGTCGGCAGGCACGACGAGTCCGACGCGGGCGGGTTCGTGGTGCGCGGGCCGGGCGAGGCGGAACGGCTCTTCGCGCCGAAGCTCGGCGGCGGCCCCGGCCACGAGGAGCTCCAGGAGGACGTCGCGCACTTCTACCGCGGCGTCAACCCGTTCAACGCCAAGCGCACCGTGACCATCTGCAACGGCATGTACGGCCGGGGGACCCTCGGCGTCGTCCGCACGCTGACCGACATCCGGTTCCGCGACCGCAACACCCAGTACCTGGCGCAGCGCTTCGGGGACAGCGACTCCTACAGCGTCCTGACCCGGGTGTTCGTGGTCAACGGCCAGGTCGTCACCCCCGACTGGACCCAGTCGGCGTTCCGCCTGTTCGAATGGCCGGAGGGCCGGAGTTGACCGTCGCGACGTTCGCGCCCGTCAGGCACCACGAGTCCCACGGGAAGCTCTTGACCGCGGTGGACGCGGCCGACTGCCCGCCCGGGTCGGTCGACGCGGTCATCGTGCCCACGAACCGCCCGTCGTCCTACCTGGAGACCGCGATCGAGGTGGCCGCCCGGCTGCGCCGCCCGCTCGTGGTGCTCACCAGCGGCGGCGCGCGGCCCGAGCGCCTGGTGAAGGCCGCGCGCCTCCGGGGCGTCGAGCTGCTCGCCGTGGACGTGACCGCCCTGCCGCGCACCGCCCTGCCCCGGCTGGGCACCACCGAGGTGCTGCGCGACACCGAGTTCGAGCGCGGCACGGACACGAGCCTCAAGCGCAACCTCGGGCTGCTCGTCGCGCGCGCCGTCGGCTGGGAGCGGGTGGCGTTCCTGGACGACGACATCAAGGTGCCCGTCCCCGGTGACCTCGACGCGGCGGCCGGGCTGCTGTCGGCCGGGTACGCGGCGGTCGGCCTCGCCGTCGGCGGGTTCCCGGACAACTCGGTCGTCTGCCACGCCCACCGCGCCACCGGCGGCGCGCAGGACACGTTCATCGGCGGGGGAGCGCTCGTCATCGGCCGCGAGTCGATGTCGTCGTTCTTCCCGACGATCTACAACGAGGACTGGTTCTTCCTCCTCGGCGACGACGGCCTGCGCCCCTCCGCGATCACCGGGCGCGTCGTGCAGAAGCCCTACGACCCGTTCGCGAACGAGGCCCGTGCCCAGGTCGAGGAGTTCGGCGACTGCCTGGCCGAGGGCGTGTTCGCGCTGCTCGACGACGACGGCGGCCTCGACGCGGCGACCGACGAGGGCTACTGGTGGGAGTTCCAGCTCGGCCGGCTCGACTTCATCGACGGAATCCTGGACCGCGTCAAGGTCCGCGACTACGAGTCCATGCGGATGGAGATAGCCCTCCGCGCCGCCCGCAAGCGCTGCGAGGCCATCCCGCCGATGCTGTTCGTGCGGTACCTGAAGGCCCTCGCCCAAGACCGCCGCACGTGGGCCGCGCACGTCGCCACCTGCCCGGTGGACGCGACCGACCTGAGGGGCGCCCTGCCCGCCCTGGGGCTGGCCCGGCACGGCACGTACGTCGCCCCCTGACCCGGCCCCGGACCCAGTCCCGGACCCAGTCGCCCGATGGCCCGGCCCTCGCCCCCGCTCGCTCTGCCTCACCGCCCCGTCCGGCCCCGCCTCGCCCGCCCCGTCCACTCACTACGCCTCATCGCACGGCACTGCACCGCCCTGCCCGCCTTGCCTCCCACGAACGGCGGGCACGCACGGCAGGGCAAAGCGGGCCAAGGCGCCGGCGAGGCGGGGCAGGTGCCTTGCCGGGGCTCTCATGTGGCGGAACGCTCAGGTCGTGCCGCCGCTCGGCGATTAGGCTCGCCTGCTGGGACCGCGACGCGCAGGAGGCAGTGGATGACGAGCACCGATGGTCGGCACAAGTGGCTGACCGTCGCCGAGGAGCTGGCCGCCGGGTTGCGGGTGGACGCCGCCGAGCGCGATCGGTCGGGCGCCGAACCCGTGGCCGAGGTCGAGGCGCTCAGGCGGTCCGGGGTGCTGGGGGTGCGTGAGTGGATTGTTCAACAATCCATCACGAGGATTGTGGGTGCGGCGGATGCCAACATCGGGCACCTGCTCGGGTACCACTATCTTCAGGTGTGGCGGAGTGGATTGTTCAACAATCCGGCGTTTGACGCTGGGGACAATCTTTTCTGGGCCGGGGTCAGCAACCCGTTGGACGCGGCGCTCCAGCTGGAGCCGGTCGAGGGCGGGTTCCGGGTGAGCGGGCGCAAGACGTTCGCCACCGGGGCCTCGGTGGCCGATCGGCTGGTGGTGAGCGCGACCCGGACCGACAGCGGTGAGAAGCTGACGTTCACGGTCGACGCCAAGGCCGACGGCATCACGTACGCGGGCGACTGGGACAACATCGGCCAACGCCTCACCGCCAGCGGCGGCGTCGCGTTCGACCGGGTGTTCGTGCCCGCGGACCGGGTGCTGGGCAACCAGGACGCGGCCACCCCGCGCCTGTCCCTGGCCGCGCTCGGCTTCCAGCTCGTCCTCGCCCAGCTGTACGTGGCCATGGCCGAGGGCGCCCTCGCCGAAGCCGCCCGCTACACCCGCACCACCACCCGCCCCTGGTTCCTCAGCGGTGTCGACAAGGCGACCGACGACCCGTACGTCCTCGCCGCCTACGGCGAGCTGGTCGCCGACACCCGCGCCGCCGGGCTCCTCGCCGACCACGCCTCCGCCCTGCTGCACGCGGCCTCCGAGCGCGGCACCGACCTCACCGCCGACGAACGCGCCGACACCGCCGTCGCGATCTCCGCGGCCAAGGTCGTGGCCACCCGCACCGCCAACACCACCACCAGCCGCGTGTTCGAGCTGTGCGGCGCCCGCGCCACCGCCGCCGGCTACGCCTTCGACCGCTTCTGGCGCAACGCCCGCACCCTCACCCTGCACGACCCGGTGGCGTACAAGGCCCGCGAGGTCGGCGCGCACTTCCTCACCGGCGAGCAGCCGCCGTTCACCGGGTACAGCTGATGGAACCGCTCCTGGCGCGCAGCGTGCGCCTCGACGACGACGGCGTGCACGTCCTCGACCGGCGCAACTTCCCGTTCGAGCGCACCTGGGTCCGCTGCACGACGGTCGCCGAGGTCGCGAAGGCCATCGAGGACATGGTCACCCAGTCCTCCGGCCCGTACTTCGCCGCCCTGTGGGGCATGGTGCTCGCCGCCCGCGAGGCCCGCGGCCTGCCGCGCGACGAGGCCCGCGAGCAGCTGGCCAGGGCCGGGCGGCTCCTCGTCGAGACCCGCCGGACCAACAACCACCTGCGCAAGGCCGTCGCCGCCGTCCTGGCGGGCGTGGACGCGCACGACGACCTCGAAGCCGGGGCGCTCGCGGGCGCGCGGGCCGGCGACGAGCGCTACCGGTCGCGCAGCCGCGCCCTGGGCCGGCACACCGCCGCCCTGCTGCCCGACGAGGGCGCGGTGCTCACCCACTGCTGGGCCGACCTGTACCTGACCGAGACCGTCACCGCCGCCCGGGCGCTCGGCAAGCGCCTGCGGTTCGTCTGCACGGAGACCCGCCCGTACCTCCAGGGCGCCCGCCTCACCGCGGAGACCCTGGGCGAGATGGGCGTCGACACCACCCTGATCACCGACGGCATGGGCGCTGCCGTGATGTCCACCGGCGACGTCGACGTCCTGCTCACCGCCGCCGACCGGGTCACCATGGACGGGCACGTGGTGAACAAGGTCGGCACGCTCGGCCTCGCCGTCGCCGCGCACGCGTTCGACGTGCCGTTCCTCGCCATGGTGCAGGCCCCGGACCGGCTCGCCCCCACCAGGGACGACGTGCCGATCGAGCACCGCCCCGGCGACGACGTGCTGCACACCCTGGGCCGCCGCACGGCCACCGACAAGGCGCGCGGGCTCTACCCGGCGTTCGACGTCACCCCGCCGCGGTTCGTGACGAGCGTGGTGACCGACCGCGGTGCGTACCCTCCCGGTCGGCTGGCCGATTACTACAGCGAGGACGTTCATGACTGAGTGGGTTGTGCTGGACATCGAGGGCACGCTCAGTGCCACCGACCAGGTCCTGGTGACCCTGTACGACTACGCGCGGCCCCGGCTCGGCCCGTGGATCGACGAGCACGGCGACGACCCGGTCGTGCGCGAGGCCGTGGCGCAGGTCCGCGAGCTGTCCGGGGTGGACGGCGGCACGGACGAGCTGGTCGCCGTCCTGCACGGCTGGATGGACGCCGACCGGAAGGTCACGCCGCTCAAGACGCTGCAGGGCTTGATCTGGCAGCGCGGCTACGCCGAGGGCGACCTCGTCGCCGAGTTCTTCCCGGACGTCGTGCCCGCCCTGCGGAAGTGGCACGGGGACGGCGTGAAGCTCGCCGTGTTCTCGTCCGGCTCGGTCGCCGGGCAGGTCGCGTTCTTCCGCCACACCACCGACGGCGACCTCACCGCGCTGTTCGAGCACCACTTCGACACGGTCAACGCCGGGCCGAAGCGCGAGGCGTCCTCCTACCTGAAGATCGCGTCCGTGCTCGGCGCGGAGGACCCCGGCACGATCACCTTCTACTCCGACGTGCCCGCCGAGCTGCACGCCGCCGCCGAGGCCGGGTGGCGGACCGTCGGCGTGGCGCGCGAGGGCGAGCCGCACGCCGGTTCCGACTTCGGTCCACACCGGACCGCGGCCGCGCTGTGACGGCGCACGGGGTCCACGGGTCCGTCGTCCGGGCGGCCGGGGAGGCGCTGGCCGCCGAGTGCGCCCGCTTCACCGCGATGGGGTGGATGCGCGGCACGTCCGGCAACCTGTCGGTGGTCGTGGGCCGCGACCCGCTGACCCTCGCGGTGACCGTCAGCGGCAAGGACAAGGGCGAGCTGACCGCCGACGACGTGGTGCTCGTCGACGCGGACGGCCGTACCGGGGACCCGGTGCGGGTGCCGTCCGCCGAGGCCGGCCTGCACGGCCGGATCGCGGCCGTCTCCGGCGCGGGCGCGGTCGTCCACGTGCACGCGCTGGCCCCCGTCGTGGCCGCCGAGCGGTGGCCCGGCGGCGTCGAGCTGCGCGACCTGGAGATGCTCAAGGGCTTCGGCCGGCGCGCGCACGACGACCTGGTCACCATCCCGGTGGTGCCGAACAGCCAGGACATGGAGGTCCTCGGCGACGCGTTCGAGGCCGGGTTCCGCGCCGACGTGCCCGCCTTGCTCGTGGCGCGGCACGGGGTGTACGTGTGGGGCGACGACCTGCGCCAGGCGCGGCACCGGCTGGAGTGCCTGGAGTGGCTGCTGCGCTTCGAGGTCGAGACAGGAGGCGTGCGATGACGTTGCTGACCGTGTGGCCGGACACCGATCCCGAGAACCCGGTGGTCCGCACCTCCGACCCGGTGGAGATCGCCGACCACCTCAAGCAGATCGGCGTCCGCTACGAGCGGTGGCCGGTCGTGCCCGGCGTCACCCGGGAGAACGCCCTGGAGGTGTACGCCGACCAGGTCGCCCGTGTCACCGAGAGTGAGGGTTACGTCCTGGTCGACGCCATGGAGATGGCCCCCTCGGACGACCCGGCGTGGCTGGAGGAGGCCGGGCGGGCCCGGCTGAAGTTCCTCGCCGAGCACACCCACGACGACGACGAGGACCGGTTCTTCGCGCGCGGCGCCGGCGTGTTCTACCTGCACGTCGACGGCCGGGTGCACGGCGTGCTGTGCGAGGAGGGCGACCTGCTCAGCGTCCCGGAGAACACCACCCACTGGTTCGACATGGGCACCCGGCCCGACTACGTGTCGATCCGGTTCTTCCACGACGACGACGGCTGGGTCGGCAACTTCACCGGCAGCGACATCGCGACGTCCTTCCCGACGTTCGACGCGCTCATGGCGGGTCACCGAGCGAGCTGAGCTCGGCGGTCGCGTTGGCCCTGGCGCGCGCCTCCCACCGGTCGCGCGCCCGCGCCGTCGCGTAGAGCGGGTCGCGGTCCAGCAGCGACCGCAGCACCCGGGCCCGCCCCGCGCGCCAGCCCGCGTCGTCCACGTGCGCGTACTCGGCCCGGACCGCCGCCCGGTAGCGCTCGTAGTCGTCCGGTGCCGAGCCGAGGACCGCCAGGTCGGCGTCCAGGAGCAGGCGGGTCAGGTCGTCGTCCGAGGCGTGGTCGGTGGTGGCGAGCACGATGCCCGCCACCCGGTCCGCCTCGGGCAGCCCCGCGAGGCGCCCGCGCGCCCACTCCGCGCTGCGCCGCTCGTCCCGGCCGGGCACGCCGTCGTAGACCACGTCGTGCGCCAGGGCGGCGAGGGTGAGCACGGCCCGTTCCCGGTCGGTGCGGTCGCGGGCCAGGTCCAGCACGTCGCGGACGACGGCCAGCACGTGCGCCGCGCCGTGGTAGGAGCGGTGCGGCTCGGCGTACCGCCCGTCCAGGTCCACATCCAGGTCAGGGGTCGCGGGCCGGTCCGCGCCGCCCAGCACCCGCACGGCGTCCCGCCACAGCGTCGCCAGCTCACCCACCAGGCACCCCCGAGGTGACGGCCGCGCCGCCCCCCGGCGCGGCTCCCGCGCGGATCGTGCCACCCGACCGGGACCGGTGGAGGTCCAGCGCCCGCGACCAGCAGACCGCGAACAGCCGCCGCAGGTCCGTCCAGAACCCCAGGTCGTCGGCCGGGTAGGGGATCGTCCCGGCGAACGAGGTGCTCAGGTCCGCGCACGCCACGTCCCACCCGACCGGTCCGCGCCAGGTGTCCTCGAAGTCGTTCCACACCGGCCCGGACGCGGTGACCAGCACGTTGCGCGGGTGCGCGTCGCCGTGCAGGGCCTGCGCCGGCGTCGACGGCCACCGCGCGACCAGCCCCGCCAGCTCCTCGACCAGCCCGGCGGGCCGGCCCAGCACGTCCAGCACGCGGCCCAGGTCCGCCGCCGGCCACCGCTCGGGCAGCGGGCCGGGGTAGTACCGCAGCTCGCCGTGCAGCTCCGCCAGGGCCGTCGCGAACGACGCCGGGTCGAGCAGCGCGCCCGGCTCGTGCGGCACGTGCCGGGCGAACGCGACCACCAGCCCGTCGTGCCGCACCACGCCGGGCTCGACGGGCTCGACCACCGGCACGCCGCGTTCGGCGAGGAAGCGGCTCACCGCGTCTGCCCGCCGGAAGTGCCCGAACACGTCCGGGCGAACGGTCGCCGTCGCCGCCGCGACCCGGGCGACCACCGGGGCCGGCCGCAGGTGCACGAGCAGGTTGCTGCCGCGCCGCAGCACGACCGGGTCGTCGCACGGCAGCCCCAGCCGCCCGGCCAGGACCCGGAGCCGCGCCAGTGCCGAGTCGGTGCCCATGAGCGATGTTCGCACGCCCGCCACCTGCGGTGCAGCGGATTCGTGGCACCGGGTACCGCTGCCGTTACCGACCGCAGGTAACGAATCGATCGCGCATCGAAGCGCGCGGGCGGTGGCGAGCGATTCCACTGTTGGGAGCAGTTCCCGGCGCCGATCAGCTCGCCTAGTCGTGCGGAGCGTGTGCGATGCACCTGACAACCCGCGTCCTCAGCGGAGCGGCACTCCTGCTCGCCCTCGGACTGGCCGGCGGCCCCGCCGCGCTGGCCGACCCCGAGGGCGGCGCGCCGGTGTCCGCCGGTCAGACCGAGGACCAGACCCCCACCTCCGAACCCGGGTCCGAACTCGACCCGCCGACGTCCGAACCCGGGTCGGGGCCACCGGTGCCCGACCTGCCGACGTCCGAGCCGGGCGGAGACCTGCTGGAGCAGTCCCCGGCGGGCTCGGGCACGATCGAGCCGGGCGGCACCCTCGCGCCGCCCCCACCGCCGACCGTCGTGTCCGGTGACAGACCCGTGACCAGCCCGAACGCGTCGGCCGGCGGCACGTCGCCCAGCCTGCGCGCCGCCGCGCGGCCGACCACCCCGACGCCGGCCCTGACGACCACGCCGAAGGCCGCGGCCCCGGTCGCCGGCGCCCCGCCGGCCGGTCCGCGCGCCGGGGTCCGCGGGTCCGCGCCCCTCGCCCGCACCGGGGCCGACGCGGTCCCGCCGCTGCTGGCGTCCCTGGTCCTGATCGGCGCGGGAACGGCCCTGGTGGTCGCCGCCCGCCCCCGTCGCCGGTCCTGACCCGCCCGTCCCGGTCCCGACCCGCCGGGGTACCCGGAACCGGGTCCGCCACACCGGCGGGCCCGGTCCCGGCGCACCGCCCCGGCCTGCCCGCGCTTGTGACCTGCGCTACCTGACGTGATCCAGCAGCCGGCCCAACCAAGCCCCCTCCGACCACGCCGTCTACGATCCGGGGAGCCGGTGGCGCTGCCCGCCGGCCAAGCCAGTACCAGACAGTGCAGGAGGCACCGTGACGGCCGTAGCCCCGCAGCCGATCGCTACGCGGCCCTTCGGGACTCGCAAGGCGGTCAAGGGTTCGTTCCTGCTGCGGATGTTCCGCACCACGGACCACAAGCAGATCGGGATCATGTACCTGGTCACCTCGTTCGCCTTCTTCATGGTGGGCGGCGCGATGGCCATGCTGATGAGGACCGAGCTGGCGCGCCCGGGTATGCAGTTCCTGTCCAGCGAGCAGTACAACCAGCTGTTCACCATGCACGGCACGGTGATGCTGCTGCTCTACGCGACCCCGATCGTGTTCGGCTTCGCCAACTTCATCCTGCCGCTCCAGATCGGCTCGCCCGACGTGGCGTTCCCGCGGCTCAACGCGTTCTCGTACTGGCTGTACCTGTTCGGCGGCCTGATCGTCATGGCGGGCTTCATCACGCCGGGCGGCGCGGCCGACTTCGGCTGGTTCGCCTACACGCCGCTGTCGAACGCCATCCACTCGCCCGGCGCCGGCGCCGACCTGTGGATCTCCGGCCTGGTCGTCGGTGGTCTCGGCACCATCCTCGGCGCGGTCAACATGATCACCACCGTGGTCTGCCTCCGGGCGCCCGGCATGACCATGTTCCGGATGCCGATCTTCACCTGGAACATCCTGGTGACCTCGGTGCTCGTGCTGCTGGCGTTCCCGATCCTGACCGCCGCGCTGCTGGGCCTGCTGGCCGACCGGCACCTGGGCGCCCACGTGTTCGACCCCGCCAACGGCGGCGTGATCCTGTGGCAGCACCTGTTCTGGTTCTTCGGCCACCCCGAGGTCTACATCGTCGCGCTGCCGTTCTTCGGCATCGTGTCGGAGATCTTCCCGGTGTTCAGCCGCAAGCCGATCTTCGGCTACAACGGCCTGGTCTACGCGACGCTCGGCATCGCGGCCCTCTCGGTCGCCGTGTGGGCGCACCACATGTACGCCACCGGCGCCGTGCTGCTGCCGTTCTTCGCGTTCATGACGTTCCTCATCGCCGTGCCGACCGGCATCAAGTTCTTCAACTGGATCGGCACGATGTGGAAGGGGCAGCTGACGTTCGAGACGCCCATGCTGTTCAGCATCGGCTTCATCGTCACGTTCCTCTTCGGCGGCCTGTCCGGCATCCTGCTGGCCGCCCCGGCCATCGACTTCCACGTGTCGGACACGTACTTCGTGGTCGCGCACTTCCACTACGTGCTCTACGGCACGATCGTGTTCGCCACGTTCGCGGGCATCTACTTCTGGTTCCCGAAGATCACCGGCCGGATGATGGACGAGCCCCTGGGCAAGCTCCACTTCTGGCTGACGTTCCTCGGCTTCCACGCCACGTTCCTGGTGCAGCACTGGCTGGGCAACGAGGGCATGCCGCGCCGGTACGCGGACTACCTGGCGTCCGACGGCTTCACCGCGCTGAACATGATCTCCACGGTCGGCGCGTACGTGCTGGGCGCCTCGACGCTGCCGTTCATCTGGAACGTGTTCAAGTCCTACCGGTACGGCGAGACCGTGCACGTGGACGACCCGTGGGGCTTCGGCAACTCGCTGGAGTGGGCGACCTCCTGCCCGCCGCCGCGGCACAACTTCACCGAGCTGCCCCGCATCCGCTCGGCCCGCCCGGCGTTCGAGCTGCACTACCCGCACATGATCGAGCGCATCCACGACGAGGCGCACGTGACGTTCACGGGCAAGGCGATCCCGCACGAGAAGGCCCCGAAGGCGCCGTCGGAGAAGGCCGCGCAGGCCGTCCAGTCGGGTACCGCCTCCGAGGGCACCGAGGGCGACCACAAGTAACCTGGGCGCAGGTTCAACGGCGAGCCCCGGCGACCGCACGCGGTCACCGGGGCTCGCCGCTGTCCGCACCCCGACGCTGTCCGGCAGAGGAGCCATCTCGTGACCAAGCCCAGCGCCACGCCCGTCCTGATCACCGTCACCGGACCGGACAAGCCGGGGGTGTCCTCGGTGCTGTTCGCGGTGCTGACCAGGCACGGCGTGGAGATCCTCGACGTCGAGCAGGTCGTCATCCGGGGTCGGCTCGTGCTCGGCGTGCTGGTCGGCGCGGACCGCGACCCGGAGGGCCTCCAGGAGGCCGTCGAGCAGGCCATGGCGACGGTGTCCATGCAGGTCGAGGTGGAGGTCGACGCCGACTCGAAGCGCACCGCGCGGCTGGAGTCCAGCCACGTGATCATCGTGATCGGGCGCCCGGTGACGGCCCGCGCGTTCACCGAGGTGGCGCGGCGGCTCGCGGCGCTCGGCGTGAACATCGACGCCATCCGCGGCGTCGCCGACTACCCGGTGACCGGCCTGGAGCTGCGGGTGTCGGTGGCGCAGGACACCGAGGAGAGCGACGCGGCGCTGCGCGCGGCGCTGGCCGAGGTGGCGGTGCGCGGCGGGCTGGACGTCGCCGTGGAGCGGGCCGGCCTGACCCGGCGGGCGAAGCGGCTGGTCGTGTTCGACGTCGACTCCACGCTCATCCAGGGCGAGGTGATCGAGATGCTCGCCGCGCACGTCGGGGTGGAGCCGCAGGTCAAGGAGATCACCGAGGCCGCGATGCGCGGCGAGCTGGACTTCACCGAGTCGCTGCGGCGGCGGGTGGCGCTGCTGGAGGGCCTCGACGAGTCGGTGCTGGACGAGGTGGCGGCGTCGCTGGAGCTGACCGCGGGCGCGCGCACCACCGTGCGGACGCTCAAGCGGCTCGGGTTCCGGTGCGGCGTGGTGTCCGGCGGGTTCACCCGGGTCATCCGGAGCCTGGTGGACGAGCTGGGCCTGGACTTCTGCGCGGCCAACGAGCTGGAGGTCGTCGACGGCAAGCTCACCGGGCGGGTCGTGGGCGAGGTCGTGGACCGGGCGGGCAAGGCGGTGGCGCTGCGGCGGTTCGCCGACCGCGAGGGCATCCCGCTGGCGCAGACCGTGGCCGTCGGCGACGGCGCGAACGACATCGACATGCTCGGCGCGGCCGGCCTGGGCGTGGCGTTCAACGCCAAGCCCGCGCTGCGCGAGGTGGCCGACACGGCGCTGTCCCACCCGTTCCTGGACGCGGTGCTGTTCGTCCTCGGCGTGACCAGGTCCGAGGTGGAGGCCGCGGACGCGGCGGACGGGTTGGAGCTGAACCGGCTGTGAACGACCTCCTGCGGATGCTCGTCGACCGGCATTACGCCACCGACGAGGAGGACCCGGCCGCGGTGCGGGCCATGCCGGTCGTGCTGCGGATCGAGCGGGCCGACCCGCCGGCGCGGACCGAGGTGCTGGAGGCCGCCGCCGCGGCGGCCGTCGCGGTGTGCCTGGACGAGCGCGCCGAGCCGGGCGGCGAGTGGCACGACGAGCTGGTGGCGTGGGTGCGCGGGCGCATCCGGAAAGTGTCGCGGCGGGCCCGCGGGGCGCACTGGGAGGCCGTGCAGGCGCTGCCGGGGGTGACGGTCGCGGTGGGCGGCGCGCAGGTGCGGGCGTTCGTGCCGGGGAAGGTCTCCGAGCTGCCCAAGGAGCTGAGCCGGTTGCAGATCTCCGGCAGCGAGCTGCCCGCCGACGAGCCGGGGCCGGTGCCGCCGGGCGCGCACGAGCTGTGGCTCAACCCGCGCGTGGCGATGACGGCGGGGAAGGCGGCGGCGCAGGTCGGGCACGCGTCGATGCTGCTCGCGCCGCACCTGTCGCCGGTCGAGCTGAAGGAGTGGGCCGAGCTGGGGTACCGGTGCGCGGTGCGCACGCCGTCCGCCGCCGAGTGGGACGCCCTGGTGGCCCGCCCGGACGTGGTGCTCGTGCGTGACGCGGGGTACACCGAGGTCGCTCCGGGCACCGCGACCGTGGCGGTCAACCGCTCGTAGGGGTTTGGTTCGTCCGGTTTGTGGCAACCATCCGTGACGTGGGCCTGCTGGATGTTCTGGACGAGAAGCTCGGCGACGGGCTGGAGAGCCTGCTGTGCGCGCACCACTCGCGGCGGCTGCGCAAGCTGGGCTGGGACATGACCTCCGGTGACGGCTGGTGGTCCCCCCACCGGCCGGTGCGCACGGGCAACCGGGTCGAGGTGCTGGTCGACGGGCACGAGGTGCTCCCGGCCATCGCCGAGGCGATCACGTCGGCGAAGCGGTTCGTGCACATCGCCGGCTGGTGCACCAGCCCCGACTTCCGGCTCACCCGCGAGGAGGGCTCGCCGTCGCTGCGCGACCTGCTCGCGTCGGTGGCGACGCGCGTGCCCGTGCGGCTGCTGCTGTGGGCGGGTCCGCCGGTGCCGATGTTCGAGCCGACCCGCAAGCGCGTCCTCGCCCACCAGGCCGAGTTCACCCGGGACAGCGCCGTGTCGTGCGTGATCGACGCGCGGGAGCGCACGCTGCACTGCCACCACGAGAAGATCGTCGTGGTGGACGACGAGGTGGCGTTCGTCGGCGGCATGGACCTCACCGCGATCGAGGGCGACCGCCACGACACGCCCCGGCACCCCGCCCGCGAACCCCTCGGCTGGCACGACCTGGGCACCCGGCTGCGCGGGCCGGTCGTCGCCGACGTGGCCGACCACTTCCGCGCCCGGTGGCAGGAGATCGCGGGGGAGGAGCTGCCCGAGCCGTCCGTGCCGGCACCGGCGGGCACGTCGTCCGCGCAGCTCGTGCGCACCATCCCGGAGCGCACCTACGACTTCGCGCCCAAGGGAGAGTTCAGCCTGCTGGACTCCTACCTGCGGGCGCTGCGGTCCGCCGAGCGGCTCGTGTACCTGGAGAACCAGTTCCTCTGGTCGCCCGAGGTCACCGAGATCCTGATCGACAAGCTGGCGGACCCGCCGCACCCGGACTTCCGGGTCGTCCTCGTGCTGCCGCGCAAGCCCAGCAACGGCGCGGACACCACGAAGGGCCAGCTCGGGCGGCTGATCGACGCCGACGACGGCGGTCGCCGGCTGGTCGCGGGCACCCTCACCTCGCACGACGGCGAGACGTCCTCGTCGGTGTACGTGCACGCCAAGCTCGCCGTCGTGGACGACCGCTGGCTCAGCCTGGGTTCGGCCAACCTCAACGAGCACTCGCTGTTCAACGACACCGAGGTCAACGTCGTGACCGACGACGCCGACGTGGCCCGCGACACCCGCCTGCGCCTGTGGTCCGAGCACCTCCAGCGCCCCGTGGCGGACGTGTCGGGCCCGGCGCACGAGGTCGTGGACACCCTGTGGCGCGAGGTCCTGGAGTCCGACGGCGAGCACCGGGTCACCGCCCTGCCGGGCGTGTCGCGCCGGGCGGGCCGCCTCCAGGGACCGCTGCGCGGCCTCCTCGTCGACGGCTGACCGCTCACCCCGACCGGGCCGCGCCCAGGTGGTCGAGCAGCGCGGCCAGGCCCGGGTGCGGGTCGTCGCGGCGGTGGACCAGGGAGTGCGGGTACACCGGCGTCGGGTCGCGCACGGCCACGCGCCGGAGGTCGTGCTCGGCGGGCCAGGACAGGCGGGTGCGCTCGCCCGCGAACGTCGCCAGGTCCGGGGAGGCCGCGACCTCGTCCAGCAGTGGGCCGACGCCGAAGTTCGGGCCGGTCGCGTCCAGGGTGAGCCCGGCGCCGGCGGCGAGGGCGCGGTAGTAGGCGGCCCACTCGCTGCCGTCGGCCAGGGCGGGCAGCCGGATGCGGTGGCCCGCGAGGTCGGCGAGCGCGACCGCGCCCGCGTCGGCGAGCGGGTGGCGCGGGCCGGTGAGCAGCTGGAGCGGTTCGTCCAGGGCCCGGACGGCGACCAGGTCGCCGGGCGGCGGGTTGTCCGGGAGCAGGGTGTCGGGGAGCAGGGTGTCCGGGAGCAGGGCGCGGAACGCCGCGTCGACCGCGCCGGAGCGCAGGCCGGACAGCGCCGCGCGGGCGTCGCGGAAGTGGGTCACGACCTCCAGCTCCACGTCGGGGCGCGCGTGGTGGAAGTCGCGCAGCAGGGCGGCCGGCGCGAGGTGCCTGCCGACCACGTCCACGCGCAGCGGTCGCCGGTCGGGCCGCACGGAGGCCACCGCCAGGTCCGCGGCGCGCAGCAGCTCGCGGGCGCGGGGCAGGAACGCGAGCCCGGCCGCGGTGGGCACGACCCCGCGCGGGGTGCGGGTGAACAGCCGCACGCCGAGGCGGCCCTCCAGCGCGGCCACCCGCTTGGACACCGCCTGCTGCGTCACGGACAGGTCGTCGGCGGCGTCCTGGAAGCGGCCCGCGTCCGCCGCGGCGACGAACGTGCGCACGGCGTCCAGGTCCACGCCGGTGGACCCTAGCGGCACAACGCGCCGTTGTGGCCGTCCGCACGACCGGTTGTTTGCGCCGCCCCGCCGCGGACCGCTGTGCTGCCACCCGGCGACGAGGGGGCGGGTCGGTGGGGCGGGACTTCCGGTGGTTGTGGGCGGCGCACGCGGTCAGCGCGTTCGGCACCCGGTTCGCGTTCGACGCGTTCGCCCTGATCGCGGTCGTCGTGCTGCACGCCGGCACGGCGGGGGTCTCGGCCCTGGCCGCGGCGGGCCTGGCGGTGGGCGCGGTCGCGGCGACGTCGCTCGGCCCGTGGGTCGAGGTCCGCGGCAAGCGGTCGGTGATGCTCGGCGCGGACCTGGTCCGGTGCGCGGCGCTGGCGAGCGTGCCCGCGGCGTTCGCGCTCGACCTGCTCGGCTTCCCCCACCTGCTGGTCGTGTCGGTCGTCGTCGCGGCGGCCGACACGACGTTCCAGGCGGCGGCGGGCGCGTACCTGAAGGCGCTCGTGCCGCCGGCCGACCTGCTGGCGGCGACCTCGCGGCTGGAGGCGACCGCGTGGACCGCCACCGCGCTCGGACCGCCGCTCGGCGGGGTCGCCGTCGGGGTGCTCGGCCCGGTGGCGACGGTGACGGCCGACGCGGTCAGCTACCTGCTGTCCGCGCTGGGCGTGCGGGCGGTCCGCGCTGACGGGCCCCGTCCCGCGAGCGCCGACGGGCCCCGTCCCACGAGCGCCGACGGGCCCCGTCCCGCGAGCGCCGGCGCGCGGCGGTCGCGCGGCCTGACCGCCGGGTGGCGGCACGTGCTGGCCGACCCGGTCCTGCGCCCGCTGTTCGCCAACGCGGTGCTGGTCAACGCCCTGATCATGACCACCGCGCCGCTGCTGGCCGTGCTCATGCTCGGCGACCTGGGGTTCGCGCCCTGGCAGTACGGCCTGGCGTTCGCCCTGCCGTGCGCGGGCGGCCTGCTCGGCGCGCGGCTGGCCGGCCCGCTGGTGGCGCGGTTCGGGTCGGGGCGGGTGCTGGTCGCCGCCGGGGCGCTGCGCGCCTGCTGGGTGCCCGGCCTGGCGTTCGTCCACCCCGGCACGACCGGGCTGCTGCTCGTCATCGCCGTCGAGTTCGGCCTGATCACCAGCATCGGCGTGTTCAACCCGGTGTTCGCCGCCCGGCGGCTGGAGCGGGTGCCGACCGACCGGGTGGCCCGCGTGCTGACCGCGTGGTCGGTCGGCGGCAAGGCCACCACCGCGCTGCTGACCGCCCTGGGGGGCGTGCTGGCCGCCGTGACCGGTCCGCGGGTCGCGATCGGGGTGGCCGGCGTGCTGCTGCTGGCCACCCCGGTGCTGCTGGTCCGCGCCGCCGGGGCGCTCACGGGTTCGCGGCGTCCAGGCGCTTGAGCGCGGCCTTCACGACCTCCGGGTCGTAGGTGGTCCAGAACGGCGGCAGCGAGGCGCGCAGGAAGCCGCTGTAGCGGGCGGTGGCCAGGCGCGGGTCCAGGACGGCGACCACGCCCTTGTCGCTCATCGAGCGCAGCAGGCGCCCGGCGCCCTGGGCCAGCAGCAGGGCGGCGTGGGTGGCGGCCACGGTGAGGAAGCCGTTGCCGCCCCGCGACTCCACGGCCTTCTGCCGCGCCGAGGCCAGCGGGTCGTCCGGGCGCGGGAACGGGATGCGGTCCATGATCACGAGCTGGAGCGCCGGACCGGGCACGTCCACGCCCTGCCACAGGGACAGGGTGCCGAACAGGCACGTGTCCGCGTCCTCCGCGAACCGCTTCACGAGCTGGCCCGTGGCGTCGTCGCCCTGGCACAGCACCGGGTACGACAGCTTGCCGCGCAGCGCCTCCGCCGCCGCCTTCGCCGCGCGCATCGACGAGAACAGGCCCAGCGTGCGCCCGCCGGCGGCGTTGACCAGGCCCTCGATCTCGTCCACGTACGCCGGGGGCAGGCCGTCGCGCCCCGGCGGCGGCAGGTGGCGGGCGACGTAGAGGATGCCGCTGGTGCCGTGCTCGAACGGCGAGCCCACGTCCAGGCCGGTCCACCTCACCGCGCCCAGGTCGGACGGCGGCTCCTTGTCCGTGGCGGTCCCCGCGGCCTTCGCGGCGGCCGACGACGCGGGCAGGCCCCACTGGCGGGCCAGGGTGTCGAACGTGCCGCCGAGCGTGAGCGTCGCCGACGTCAGCACGGTGGTGCGCTTGCCGAACAGCCGCTCGCGCAGCAGCCCGCCCACGCCCAGCGGCGCCACCCGCAGCGACGGGGCCTTGTTCCGGTCGGCGAAGTCGCCCGACACCCACACCACGTCGTGGTCGTCGTCGAACGCGCCCAGGATGCGGGCCGCGCAGTCGTGCACCTCGTCGAGCAGGGACAGCGCGAGCTTGCGGTCCGTCGCGCCCTCCGGGTCCTCCTTGCGCTCGGGACCCAGCGAGGTGATGCACGCGTGCGCGGCGTCCTTGGTGGCCCGCAGCGCGCCCGCCAGCGCCTGCGGCAGCGAGTCGAGCCGGCCGGGCGGCACGTCCTCCAGGATCATCGCGAGGCCGTCGGACGCCTCGGCCATCCGGTCGGCCACGGACTGGTCGATCAGCCGGCCGCAGCGGCGGGCGGCGGTCGCCACCAGCGACCCGCTCAGCTCCTCGGTCGCCACCGAGGTGACCCGGTCGACCAGGTCGTGCGCCTCGTCGATCACGACCACGTCGTGGTCGGGCAGCACCTGGTAGCCCTCCAGGGCGTCCACGGCGAGCATCGCGTGGTTGGTGACGACGACGTCGGCCCGGCCCGCCTCGGCGCGCGCCTTCTCCGCGAAGCAGTCGGTGCCGATGGGGCACTTGGCGACGCCCAGGCACTCGCGCGCGGTCACCGACACCTGCCGCCACGCCTGGTCGCTGACGCCCGGCACCAGCTCGTCGCGGTCGCCGGTCTCGGTGTCGGAGGACCACTCGTGCAGCCGCTTCACCTCGCGGCCCATCCGGGACACCGCGAACGGGTCGAACAGGCCGGGCTCGTCGGGCTCGTCGGGCGCGCCGGTGTGCAGGCGGTGCATGCACAGGTAGTTGCGCCGGCCCTTGAGGATCGCGAACCGCGGCTCGCGGCCCAGCTCCTTCTTCAGCGCCTTGGCCAGGCGGGGCAGGTCGCGGTCCACGAGCTGCCGCTGGAGCGCGATGGTGGCGGTGGAGATGACGACCGTGGATTCCTCGGCCACGGCGTGCCGCAGCGACGGCACGAGGTAGGCCAGGGACTTGCCGGTACCGGTGCCGGCCTGCACGGCGAGGTGCTCCCCGGTCCGGATCGAGCGCTCGACGGCCTCGGCCATGTCCACCTGGCCGGGGCGCTCGGCGCCGCCGACGGCCTCCACGGCCACGGCGAGCAGGGTGCGGGTGTCGGGGATCGAGGCGGTGGCGGGCACGGCGAAGACCGTACCCGCCACCACCGTCAGAGCCCGGCGAGCACCCGCCTGCCCAGCTCCACCGCGGCTTCCCGGTGGACCTCCGTCAGCTCCACGTCCGCACCGCGCCGGGCGGCGACCAGGTCGTGCAGCGGGCCGGCGAGGTCGGGCCAGTGCGCGGCGGCCAGCTCGGCGGCCCGCGACTTGGAGACGATCTCCCCGGTCCGGATGGTGTGCCACTGCCGGGCCGGGCCGAACGCGACCCACAGCACGCCCGCGCGCAGCCCAGGCCCGGTGACCTGGGCGACCAGGTCGAGCAGGGGCCGCCAGTACTCGACGAGGTTGCGCCGGCAGTACTCCTCGACCTCGGCGCGGGTCACCGCGGGCGACGGCCGCCGGCCGCGCAGCGTGGTCGAGTACGCGGCGAGCTGGAGCAGCACGACGGGCGTGACCTCGCCGCCGGAGGAGTGGAACCCGCCCTCCCGGGCCCAGGGCCCGGGTTCGCCGCCCACCAGGTAGACGACGTCCAGGTCGGGGGTCTGCGCGGCGGCCAGCGCCGCCAGGTCGGCGGGCGTCGGCGTGCGCGACAGCTCGACCACGAGGTCGAGGTCGGACCCCGGCCGGTGGTCGTCGAGCGCGGCGGAACCCACCACGTGCGCGGCGGCCACCAGGCCGGGGGCGGACTCGTCGAGCGCCCTTAAGTGAGCGTCGTTCACTTCTTCTTGACCAAGTTCACCAGCGCCCACGCGGCGGGCAGCAGGCCGGCCGCCAGGGCGATCTTGAGCACGTCGCCCAGCAGGAACGGGGTCACGCCGAGCTGGAGCGCCTTGCCGAACCCGACGCCGGCGGCGGCCATCAGCCACGGCACGCCGCACGCGTAGATCGCGAGGTTGCCCAGGGCCATCGTGCCGGCGGTCCGCAGCGGGGTCCGGTCGCCGCCGCGCGCCGCGAGGTGCCCGACCAGCACCCCCGCGAACACGAAGCCGACGACGTAGCCGAGCGAGGCGGGCGCGCCCGAGGAGGCGCCCTGGAACCACGGCACCCCGGCGACGCCCGCGACCAGGTACAGCACCATGGACGCGCCACCGCGCTGCCAGCCGAGCGCCGCGCCCACCAGCAGGGCGGCGAACGTCTGGCCGGTGATCGGCACGGGGCTGCCCGGCACCGGCAGGGCCACCTGCGCGGCCAGACCGGTCAGGCCGGCGCCCGCCACGACCAGGGCGATGTCGCGCGCGAGGGCGCCGGGGACCAGGTCGGCGAGCACCGCGCGACGGCCGGGAACGGCGAGGACGGACACTGTGGGACCTCCTGGGGATCGACTTCTCCCGGAGGTTAACCGGCGGTCACGGCTCCGGTCTTCGTCGGAACTCGACAAAGTAGGGCACGTCACGCGGTGGGTCCCACACCGTGGTCCCCCCGGCCCGGTCACCCCGCCCCGGCAGCCCCGCCCCGGTCGCCCGCCCCGGCAGCCCCGCCCCGGTCGCCCGCGCCGGCTGCCCTGCTCCGGTCGCCCCCGCCCCGGCCGCCCGTCGCGGCGGGGCCGCCCGGTGGTCATCGGACCCGCGCCCGGCGAACCTCAGCCCCGGATCGGGTGACGCGGCGACCGCGCCCCCGGCGCGGCACCCACCGACCGTGGACGCGGCTGGGCGCTTCGGGTGGCGTTGATCGTCTTTTACGGGGAGCAACCCTTAATGCGATCGAAGGAAAGCCGATAGGGGCAATTGCTCGATGGATCATCAGGAGAAGGGGGCGCAAGGTGGAGGAAGTCCTGCTGCTCGCGGGGACCCGTCCCGATGCGGTGAAGATCGCGCCGGTGGCCCTGGCGCTGGCCGACCACCCGGTGCTGCGGCCCGTCCTCGTCCACGGCGGGCAGCAGCCCGCCCTGGTCGAGCAGGCGCTGCGCTCGTTCGGCCTGCGCCCCGACGTGGAGCTGGACGTGCCGCGGACCGCCGGCGGCCAGGCCGACCTGTTCGCCGGGCTGCTGCCCGCGCTGGACCGGGTGCTGACCACCCGCGAACCGTCCGCCGTCCTCGTCCGGGGCGGCACGACCACCGCGCTGGCGGGCGCGCTCGCCGCGTTCTGGCGCGGCGTCCCGGTGGCCCACCTGGAGGCCGGCCTGCGCGCCGGCGACCCCGCGGGGCCGCTCCCCGAGGAGGGCGCCCGGCAGATGATCGCCCGCATCGCCGCGGTGCACCTCGCGCCCACCGACGACGACGCCGCCGCGCTCGTCGGCGAGGCGCTGGCCGACCGCGAGATCGTGGTCACCGGCAACACCGCCGTCGACGCCGCCCGCCGCGCCGCCGCCGCGGACCTGCCCGCCCGCGACCCCGACCTGGCCCTGCTGGAGCAGGTCCTCGACGAGCGTTCCGAACGGCTCGTGCTGGTCACCGCGCACCGGCCCGAGTCCCGGGGCGCGCCGCTGGAACGCGTGCTGCGCGCCGTGCGCACCCTCGCCGACCGGCACCCCGACGTGCGCGTGCTGGTCCCCGCGCACCCGGACCCGGCCGTGCGCTCGGCGGTCGTGGACGTGCTCGGCGACCACGAGCGGGTCGTGGTGAGCGGGCCGCTGGACCACTCCGACCTGGTGCGCGCCCTGCGGCGGGCCGCGCTGGTGCTCACCGACTCCGGCGGCGTCCAGGAGGAGGCGCCGTCGTTCGGGGTGCCCGTGCTGGTGCTGCGCGACGCGACCGAGCGGCCGGCGGCGGTCGACGCGGGCCGCGCCTGGCTCGTCGGCACCGACCCCGTCCGCATCCTCGCCGAGGCCGGCTGGGTGCTCGGCTCGCGGCTGCGGCTGCCGGCGGGGCGCAACCCGTTCGGCGACGGGCACGCGGCGTTCCGCGTCCGCGGCGCCCTGGAACGCCTCGTCGGCCTGCCCGACGGCTTCTCCGGCGCGCCGCTGCCGGTCCGCGTCCCCGTTCGCGACCCACGGTCATTCCTCACCCGACCGGGTATCGGACTTTCCCCTACCGCGTGATGTGCGGACAAGACCGGTGGCGCGCCCGGTCCGGTCTCCGATCATTCGAGCACCAGACGAAGGGCGACCACCATGAACCACTTCCGAGCGCGCCGGGTCGGGGCGCTGACCGCGGCGCTCGCGCTCGGCCTGACCGCGGCGCCGGCCGCGTGGGCGGCCAACCCGGCCGGCGTCGCGTCGGTCGGCTCGGCCGACTTCACCAAGGCGGGCACCAGGGTCGTGATCGAGCCGCTGGCGGCGTGCGCCGTGGACGGCACCACGACCGCGAGGTCCGAGCCGGTGACCCGCACCGGCGTCCGCTTCGGCGAGGGCGGCTCCGGCTGCACCACCACCGTCGTCGACCCGGCGGCGGACCGCACGACCACCTCGTCCGAGGCGACCGGCGCCGACTTCGAGCTGTCCGCGCTGGTGTCCGCCGGCGGTCCGCGCCTGCGGGTCGCCCGGTGGAGGACCACCTGCGCGGCCACCGACCGGGGCACCGAGGTCGGTTGGGGGGCCGAGGGCCTCGGCGGCTTCGCGGGCCTGCCCGAGCAGGTCCCGAACAACCACGTGCACGAGGTGCGCAAGGCCGACGGCACGGTCCTGGCGCGGGTCACGTTCGGCGAGACGGTCCTGCCCGAGCCGAACGACGGCAGCATCGCCGTCACCGCGCTGCGCGTCCGCTTCACCGAGGCGTCCGGCGTGACCGGCGAGGTGGCCCTCGGCTCGGCCGCCTGCTCACCCACCCCGTGACGCGGGTCGGGGGTCACCCGGCGAGGTGACCCCCGGACCGGGTCAGGCCACGGTCGGCGTGCCGGTCAGCGCCACGCCCGCCTCGCCGAGCCGGGTCAGCGCCGAGTCCACCGTCGACCGCGCCACGCCCGCCGTCAGGTCCAGCAGCACCGTGGTGGCGAAACCCGCCGCCGCCGCGTCCAGGGCCGTCGCCCGCACGCAGTGGTCCGTCGCGATGCCCACCACGTCGACCTCGGTCACGTCCCGCGACCGCAGCCAGTCCACCAGCGACTCGCCGCCGCCCGACGCGCCCTCGAAGCCCGAGTAGGCCGCCGCGTACTCGCCCTTGGAGAACACCGCCTCCACGGCCGTCACGTCCAGCTCCGGGTGGAACGACGCGCCCGCCGTCCCGGCCACGCAGTGCACCGGCCACGAGTCCACGAAGTCGGGCGTCTCGCTGAAGTGGTCACCCGGGTCCACGTGGTAGTCCCGCGTCGCCACCACGTGGTCGTACGACCCCGACGCGATGTGCGCCGAGATCGCCGCCGCCACCGCCGCGCCGCCCGCCACCGCCAGGGACCCGCCCTCGCAGAAGTCGTTCTGCACGTCCACCACGACCAGTGCCTTGCTCATGTCGGACCCCCTCAGAGGAACGTCGTCGGAATCGCGGGCTCGCCGCGGGACAGCTTCAGGCCCTCCCACGGCACGGTCACCAGGGCGGCGCGCAGCCGTTCCCGGCTCTCCGCCAGGGTGTCCAAGCCTTCCACCCGCGACCCCTCCCGGACCAGCGGCACCGGCAGCAACCGGTCGTGCGCGCCCAGCTCGGGCTGCTCGTCGTGCGGGAACACGACCTCCTCCAGCGCCGTGCCCGTCTCCTTGTGCCGCCGCAGCGCGTTCTTGCGCCCGCCGCGCGACTCCTTGTGCGAGCTGCGCTTCGCCACCGGGCGGCCGTCGACCTCGACGAGCTTGTAGACCATGCCCGCGGTCGGCGCGCCCGAGCCCGTCACCACCGACGTGCCCACGCCGTAGGCGTCCACCGGCTCGGCCCGCAGCATCGCGATCGCGTACTCGTCCAGGTCGCCGGACACCACGATCCGGGTCTGCCGCGCGCCCAGCGAGTCGAGCTGCTCCCGCGCCTGCCGGGCCAGCACGCCCAGGTCGCCCGAGTCGATCCGCACCGCGCCCAGCTCCGGGCCGGCCACCTCGACGGCGGTCCTGATGCCGTTGGTGATGTCGTAGGTGTCCACCAGCAGCGTGGTGCCCACGCCGAGCGCGTCCACCTGCGCGCGGAACGCCTCCTCCTCGGTGTCGTGCAGCAGGGTGAACGCGTGCGCGCACGTCCCGGCGGTCGGGATGCCGTGCCGCCGCGCCGCCTCCAGGTTCGACGTCGCCGTGAAGCCCGCCAGGTACGCGGCGCGCGCCGACGACACGGCCGCCTCCTCGTGCGTGCGGCGCGAGCCCATCTCGATCATGCGGCGGCCGTTCGCGGCGCCCACCATCCGGGCGGCGGCCGAGGCGATGGCGCTGTCGTGGTTGAGGATCGACAGGGCCAGCGTCTCCAGCACCACGCCCACGCCGAACGGGGCGCGCACGGACAGGACCGGCGAGCCCGGGAAGTACAGCTCGCCCTCCGGGTAGCCGTCGACGTCGCCGGTGAAGCGGTACCCGCCCAGCCAGTCGAGGGTCGCGCGGTCGACCACGCCCGTGCGCTCCAGCAGCTCCAGCTCGTCCGGGCCGAAGGTGAACGAGGTGATGGCGTCGAGCAGCCGGCCGGTGCCCGCGACCACGCCGTAGCGCCTGCCCTCGGGGAGCCTGCGGGCGAAGACCTCGAAGACGCACGGCCGGTCGGCGGTGCCGTCGCGCAACGCCGCGGCCAGCATCGTCAGCTCGTAGTGGTCGGTGAACAGCGACGTCGACATGTCCAGAGCCTAAGCCGATCGGCGCAGACCGACCTGTGGGCTCCGCCACGGACCGGAACATGACACCATTGGCGGTATGACCACGCCCGTCGAGCAGGAGCGGACGCAGGTTGAGCCGACCGGTGAGGAGGTCCGCGCCGAGGACCGCCCCTGGCAGACCCTGGTCTGGAACGACCCGGTGAACCTGATGTCCTACGTGACGTACGTGCTCCAGAAGCTGTTCGGCTACAGCCGCGACCACGCGACGAAGCTGATGCTGGACGTCCACCACAAGGGCAGGGCGATCGTGTCGTCGGGGAGCAAGGACAAGGTGGAGGCCGACGTGGCGAAGCTGCACGCGGCGGGGCTCTGGGCGACCATGCAGCGTTCGTCGTGAAGAAGTGGAGCCGCGCCGGCGACCAGGTGCTCGGCCGGTTCGACCGGCAGGAGGCCGCCGTCGTGCGCGGGTTGGTCAGCCAGGTCCAGGACATGCTCGCCGCCCGCGCCGAGGAGGCGCCGCAGGACGAGCTGGCCGAGCTGACCGGTATCCGCACCGGCCCCTCCACGCCGCCCGACGACCCGATCCTGGGCCGGCTCCTGCCCGACTTCCACCGCCTCGACCCCGACGCGCCCGACCCGTCCGAGGTCGACTCCGCCAACGCGCTGCGCTCGCTGCACGAACCCGCGCTGCTGGACCTGAAGACCGGCGTCGCCGCCGTCGTGCTGGCCACGTGCCCGGCCGAGGGCGGCGAGGTGCGGCTGGAGCTGGAGCAGGCCGAGGCGTGGCTGTCGGCGCTCAACGACGTCCGCCTGGCCCTGGGCACCGCGCTCGACGTGCAGGAGGACATGCCCGAGGAGCTGCCGCCCGACGACCCGCGCTCGCCGCACCTGGGCGTCTACCACTGGCTCACCTGGGTGCAGGAGACCCTGGTCGAAGCCGTCCTGGACTGAGACCGGCGTGCTGGTCGGCCGCGCGCCCGGTGTCGTGGTCCTGCTCGCGCCGGGCGGGGCGGTGGCGGGCGTCGACGTCCGGGGCGCCCCCGTCGGCACCCGCGAGCTGGACCTGCTGGACCCCACCGCGCTGGTGCGCCACGTGCACGCGGTCGTGCTGTGCGGCGGCGGGCTCGGCGCGGCCGAGGAGGTCGTGGGCCTGCTGGCCGAGCGCGGCACCGGCTTCCCGGTCGGGACCGCGGCGCACGAGGTCGTCCCGGTCGTCCCGGCCGCCGCCGCCCTGGGGCTGCCGGCGGGCGACGGCCGGGCCGCCTGCGGGGCCGCCCGCGAGGAGCGCGCCGGGGCCGTCGCGCTGGTGGGCGACACGGCGGCGGGGCTGGTCGTGGTCGAGGGCGACCTGACCAAGGCGGAGTGCCGGCGGGTGGCGATGTCCGCCCAGGACGGTTTCGCGCGGGCCGGCGTGTTCGTGCCGGCGACCGTGTTCGCGGTGGCCTCGGGGACGGGCGGGGTGTCCCTGGACGCGGCGTGCGCCGCCGCCGCCGACTCGCTGGAGCGGGCGGTCGCGGGAATCCGCCGGTAGCCGCCCGGACCGGGTTCGAACCGGGCCGGGTTCGAACCGGGCCGGGTTCGAACCGGACCGGGTTCGAACCGGACCGGGTTCGAACCGGACCGCCGAGGGGTACCCGTCCCCCATGTCTGGCGTGCAGAAGCTGCTCAGGTGGGTCGAGACGAGTCCCGCGGTGGACAAGGCCGCCGGTGCGCTGGCCGAGGCCATCCCCGCGACCCTGCGCCGGCAGGAGGTGACGAACCTGCTGCGCAAGCGGGCGCTGGGCAAGCCGGTGCACCCGGCGGTCGTGGTGCTGCCGATGAGCTTCTACGCCGCCTCCGCCGCGCTCGACCTCGCGCCCGGTGGCAGCACGGCGTCGCGCGCGCTGATCGGGGCCGGGCTGGCCGCCGCGCCGGCCGCGCTGGCGACCGAGCTGGCCGAGTACGGGACGCTGGACCGCGCCGAGCGCCGCACCGCGTTCGTGCACCTGGCCGCGAACGCCACCGCCACCGCGTGCTACCTGACGTCGTTCCGCCTGCGCGGGCACGGGTTCGGGCTGCTGGCGCGGGCGCTGTCGGCGGTGGGGCTCGCCGCGCTGGCCGCCGGTGGCGCGCTCAGCGCCCACCAGGCCCTGCTGCGGTCCCCGGAAGCGGTCGCGGCCAGCGGCGGGAGGCTCGTCGGCGAACCGGTGTAGCGGGGCTTCCCACGAAGCGGAACACCTTCCGCCACCACGTAGGATGACGGACGTGCTGGTGATTCGCCGTGACCTCGTGGACGCGATGGTGGCGCACGCCCGTCGCGACCACCCGGACGAGGCGTGCGGGATCATCGCGGGCCCCGAGGGCTCCGACCGCCCCGAGCGGTTCATCGCGATGGACAACGCCGAGCGCTCGCCCACGTTCTACCGCTTCGACTCGATGGAGCAGCTCCGGGTGCACCGCGAGATGGACCGGAACGACGAGGAGACGATCGTCGTCTACCACTCGCACACCGCCACCGAGGCGTACCCGTCGCGGACCGACGTCTCCTACGCGAGCGAGCCGCAGGCGCACTACGTCCTGATCTCCACGCGCGACCCGGAGCAGCACGAGCTGCGCTCCTACCGCATCGTGGACGGCGTGGTCACCGAGGAACCGGTCGAGGTCGTCGAGTCGTACATGTTCGCCCACACCGGCTCCGACGACACGCCCGACTGTCGCTGAGCCGCGCGTTCTCGTCGCACTTCACCAAACCCGTTCCTCGGAGGTCCCAGCATGGCCGTCACCGTCTCCATCCCCACGATCCTGCGCACCCACACCGGTGGGCAGAAGTCCGTCGAGGCCGCGGGCGCCACGCTCGCCGAGGTCATCGACGACCTGGAGACCAACCACGGTGGCCTGAAGCAGCGCCTGGTCAAGGAGGGCGCGCTCCACCGGTTCGTCAACGTCTACGTCAACGACGAGGACGTGCGCTTCGCGGGTGGCCTGGAGGCCGCCGTGAAGGACGGCGACACCGTGACGATCCTGCCCGCCGTCGCGGGCGGCTGATCCGTCCCGTGGCCAGGTACGACTCGCTGCTCGACGCGGTCGGCGGCACGCCCCTGGTGGGGCTGCCGCGGCTGTCGCCGTCCCCGGACGTGCGGCTGTGGGCGAAGCTGGAGGACCGCAACCCCACCGGCTCGATCAAGGACCGCCCGGTCCTGATGATGATCGAGGAGGCCGAGCGCTCCGGGGCGCTCACGCCGGGCTGCACGATCCTGGAGCCGACCTCGGGCAACACGGGCATCGCCCTGGCCATGGCGGCGAAGCTCAAGGGCTACGGCCTGGTGTGCGTGATGCCGGAGAACACCTCGTCGGAGCGCAAGCAGCTGCTCCAGGCGTACGGCGCGCGGATCGTGTTCTCGCCCGCCGCCGGCGGCTCCAACCAGGCCGTGGCCACCGCCAAGGAGCTGGCCGCGCAGCACCCCGACTGGGTCATGCTCTACCAGTACGGCAACCCGGCGAACCCCGACGCGCACTACCGCGGCACCGGGCCCGAGCTGCTGAAGGACCTGCCGACGATCACGCACTTCGTCGCGGGCCTGGGCACCACGGGCACGCTCGTCGGCGTCGGCCGCTACCTGCGCGAGCACAAGCCGGACGTGCAGGTCATCGCGGCCGAGCCGCGCTACGGCGAGCTGGTGTACGGCCTGCGCAACCTCGACGAGGGGTTCGTGCCGGAGCTGTACGACGCCGAGGTGCTGACCGGCCGCTACTCGGTGGGCTCCTACGACGCCCTGCGCCGCACCCGGCAGCTGCTGGAGGTGGAGGGCATCTTCGCGGGCATCTCCACCGGCGCGATCCTGCACGCGGCGCTCGCCGCGGCGGAGAAGGCGGTGGCGAAGGGCGAGTCGGCGGACGTGGCGTTCGTCGTGTGCGACGCGGGCTGGAAGTACCTGTCCACCGGCGCGTACGCGGGCACGCTGGACGAGGCCGCGGAACGCCTCGACGGCCACCTCTGGGCATAGCCCCCCGACGACGAAGAAGTCGCTGACGCGGAAGCCGCTGACGCGGAAGGGGCCCCCGCCGGGCAAGGCGGGGGCCCCTTCGTCGTTCGCCGGACCCGGGACGGGGTCAGGCGACGGTGCAGGCCGCGCCGTTGAGGGTGAACGCGGACGGTTTTCCGGTGTTGCCGCCGTGGGTGGCCTGGAGGCCGATGCCGATCGACGCGCCGGCGTTGATGGTCGGGTTGTAATTGACGTTGCGCGCCGTCACCGCGCCGCTGGTCGGCGAGTAGGTGGCGCTCCAGCCGCCGGTGACGGTCTGGCCGCTCGGCAGCGTGAAGGCCAGCTCCCAGCCGTTGACCGCGGTGGTGCCGGTGTTGGCGATGGTGATGTTCGCGGTGAGGCCGGTGTTCCACGCGTTGACCGAGTAGGTGACGCGGCACGCGCCGCCGGGCGGCGGGGTCGTGGTCGTCGTCGTGGTGCTGGTCGTGGTGGTGGTGGTGCTCGTGGTCGTGGTCGTCGTGCTGGTCGTGGTGGTGGTGCTGGTGGGCCCGCTCTGGTCCAGCCCGAAGAACTGGATAGCCCGCAGCGCCATGCCCGAGCCCAGCACGTTGTGCCCGGTGCCCTGCAACGAGATCGCCTCGACCGCCGTCCCGTACCGGGTGCGCGTCCAGCCCGACTGGGGGCTGTCCGTGGACGTCGGCGTGGTCGACAGGCCGTGGACGTTGGTCCACTGCTCGATCTCTTCGGTGAAGTTCGGGTAGCGCAGCGTGTCGTCGGCGGTGCCGTGCCACAGCTGCATCCGCGGTCGCGCCCCCGAGTAGCCCGGGTAGGCGGCGCGCACCAGGTTGCCCCACTCCTGCGGGGTCTTGTTGACCTGCCCGTTGGCGCACGCGCTGTTCCACGACGAGCCGTCGGTGGTGGCGAAGCAGCTCGCCGGCACGCCCGCGAACGCCGCGCCGGCCGCGAACACGTCCGGGTAGTTGGCCAGCATCACGTTCGTGGTCATCGCGCCCGAGGACACGCCGGTGACGAACACCCGGGACGCGTCGCCGTTGTAGCGCTGGAGCGTGTAGCGGACCATCGACATCAGCCCGACCGGGTCGCTGCCGCCGTCGCGGCGCAGGGCCTGCGGGGAGGACACGTCGTAGCAGCCGCCGGACCGGGTGGCCGTCGGGTAGATGACGATGAACCCGTACTGGTCGGCGAGCCGGGCGAACTCGGTGCCGGAGTAGAACGCCTGGCCGGTGCCCGTGCAGTAGTGCACGGCGAGCAGCACCGGCGGGCGGGCCTGCGTGCGGTCCGGCACGTAGAGGTGCATCCGCAGGTTGCTGGGGTTCGTGCCGAACCCGGTCACCTCGGTGAGCGTCGCGGCCGACGCCGTCGGCGCGCCGACGGCGGCCAGCACGAACGCCGCGGTGGCGGCGACGGCGGCGACCAGGGCCCCGAACGTCCTCGCGCGCGCCCCGCTCACGGTGCCACCACCTGTCCGCTGTTGTTGATCCGGCCGGGGCACAGGTTCTTGGCCGCCAGGCCCTGCACGATGCGCGGCACGGCGTTGACCGTGCTCTGGTAGCTCGCGTGCATGAGCACGATCGCCCCGGCGTTCGCGCCGGTCGCCGAGCGCACGATGGCGTCGGTGGACGCGCCGTTCCAGTCCTGCGTGTCGACCGACCAGGTCACCTGGGTCAGGCCGAGCCTGCGCGCCTCGTTCTGCACGGTCGCGTTCGTCGCGCCGTACGGCGGGCGGAACAGCGTCGGCGCCTGGCCGGTGGCGTTCCGGATCGCGTTCTGCGTGTCGCCCAGCTCCTTGGCCACCGCCGCCGCGCCCAGGTTCGTCAGGTAAGGGTGGGACCACGAGTGGTTCCCGATCCACATGCCGGCCGACGCGGTCTCGCGGGACAGCTGCGGCTGCTGCTGCACGCGCGAGCCCAGGTCGAAGAACGTCGCCCGCGCGCCCGCCGACCGCAGCGCGCTCAACAGGGGGCGGGTGTACTGGGCGTTGGGGCCGTCGTCGTAGGTCAGGGCGACGTACCCGTTGCACGCGGCGGCCTGCGCGGACGCGGCCTGAGCGGACGCGGGGAGGGCGACCGCCGTGACCGCCAGCAGGACCGCGGCGAGAACAGTTCTCAAGAGCATCTTTGCTCCTCAGCACGGTGAAGGTGATCGCACTATGTGTCCGCCGGCGCGCTCCTGACAACGGCTTTCGTGAATGTTGCGAATCTCAAATGGCCTACTGAGCTGGTGCAACGCCAAGTGCACCCGTTTGGTCGGAGTCGGTCGGGAGGAAACTTTCGTAGTCTCGCCCGGTGCAGCCGACCGACGCGGACCGGGCCCTGCTCGACCGGGCGCTCGCCGCGGTGAGGGAGCACGGGAGGTGGCGGCACCACACGGTGGCCGCCGCCGGGCGCGCGCCGGACGGCCGCGTGTTCACCGGCCTCAACGTCTTCCACTTCACCGGCGGCCCGTGCGCCGAGCTGGTCGTCCTGGGCGCGGCGGCGGCCGAGGGCGTCTACGAGCTGGACGCGGTCGTGGCGGTGGACGCCACCGGCGTGGTCACCCCGTGCGGCCGCTGCCGCCAGGTGCTGTGCGACCTCGTGCCGGGCGTGCGCGTCGTCGTGGGCGTCGACGAGGTCGTTCCGGTGACCGACCTGCTACCCGGTGCTTACCGCTGGTCGGAGCACCTGTCGGAACTGGAGCGGCGGAGCCGGGGAACGTAGGCGACCGATGGATTTCCGGGTGTCGGCCGACATAGGGTGAGCCGGCTCATCGCGACACCCCGGGGGAACCTCCATGAGACGGCTGCCGCCGTTGGTCGTCTGCGCGCTCGTCGCGTCCACGACCCAGATCGCCACGGCCCAGGACGCGCCGGCCGCCGCCGCCCCTGCCGCCGCCGCCCCTGCCGCCGCCACCGCTGCCACCGCTGCCACCGTGAAGGCGATCGACGAGGGTGCGACCTTCGTCCCGACCGCCCCGAAGCGGGTGCTGGACACCCGCACCGCCGGCACCGGCCCGGTCGAGGACGCGCTGGGCCTGGACCTGTCGTGGACGCTGCCCGACACGGCCACCGCGGTGGTGCTGAACCTGACCGCCGTGCGGCCGACCGAGGCCACGCACGTCCGCGTGTCCCCGTACGGGCAGCAGGCGCCGGCCGTCTCCAGCCTCAACGTCGGTCCGGGCGAGATCCGGGCCAACCAGGTCACCGCGACCCTGTCGGCCCACCGCGAGGTCCTGCTGACCAACAACGCCGGCACCGTGCACCTGGTCGCCGACCTGGCCGGCTACTACGTCGCCGAGCACACCGCGTCGCGGTTCACCCCCACGACGCCGGCCCGCGTGCTGGACACCCGCGGGAGCGCGCCGCTCGGCCAGGGCGGGACGCGCGAGGTCGACCTGTCCGGCCGGGTGCCCGCGTCGGCCACCTCGGTCGTGGTCAACCTGACCGGCGTCCTGCCGAGCACCGACACGCACGTGACCGCGTTCCCCGCGGGCACGGCCAGGCCGGACGCGTCGAGCGTCAACCTGACCGCCGGGCAGATCACGCCCAACCTCGTCACGGTCGCCCTGGGCGCGGGCCGGCGGATCGCCCTGCACAACAACCAGGGCAGCACCCACCTGGCCGTGGACCTGGTCGGCCACTACGCCGCAGACCGCGGCCACCTGTTCTTCCCGGTGACGGCGTTCCGGGCGCTGGACACCCGCCTCGACGGCGGACCGGTCGGCGCGGGCCGGAGCCGCGGCGCGGACCTCTCCACCCGCCTGCCGGCCTCCGCCGCGGCCGTCGTGGTGAACCTGACCGGCACCGGCGCGACCGCCGACACCCACGTGACGGCGTTCGCCACCGGCACCCCCGAGCCGGCCACCTCGAACCTCAACCTGGTGCCGGGGCGGGACACGGCCAACGGCGCGGTCGTCGCGACCGGCGGCGACGCGCTCGTCTCGCTCCGCAACAACGCCGGGTCCACCGACCTGGTCCTGGACGTCTCCGGGTTCTTCGCCACCCCGCCCGGCTGCGCGGCGGACTGCGTCCACGGCTGGGGAGGCACGCGCAACGGCGTCGCGCGGCGCTACGGCGCGACGCCGTCCCCCCGCCCGTGGCTGTCCGGTGTCGCCTCCGCGGTGTCGGGCGCCCGGAACTCCTACGCGGTGCTGCACGACGGCACCGTGCGCGCGTGGGGCGACAACAGCCTCGGCCAGCTCGGCACCGGCGCCACCGGCGGCGACTCCGAGGTGCCGCTGCCGGTGGCCGGCCTGACCGGCGTGACCGCCGTCGCCGCCGGTGACGGGACCGCGTACGCGCTCGGGTCGGACGGCACGGTGTGGGCCTGGGGCGACGGTTCCCGGGGGCAGCTCGGGGTCGGGCGGCACGGCTCCGACACCCCCGTGCGGGTCTCCGGCCTCACCGGCGTGACGGCCGTCGCCGCCGCCGGGGACGCCGCGTTCGCACTCGGGTCGGACGGCGCGCTGTGGGGCTGGGGCGGTTCGGCGTGGGCGTTCGACCCGGCCCACTGCCCCGGGGTGCCCACCTGCGCGGTCGGGCAGCCGGCGCGCATCGCGGTGCCGCTGCCCGCGGGCACCAGGGTCACCGCGGTCGCCGGCAGCGACGGGGACAACGCCTACGCCCTGCGCTCGGACGGCACGGCGTGGGCCTGGGGGCAGAACTCCTCCGGTGAGCTGGGGGCCGCCACGCCGCAGGGGAACTGGAGCAGGGTGCCGGTGCAGGTGACCGGCCTGACCGGCGTCGTGTCGATCGACGGCGGCGCCAACTCCGCCCACGCCGTCACCTCGGACGGCGCGGTGTGGGCGTGGGGCGTCCACCACCGGGGCGAGCTGGGCACCGGGACCCCGTGCCCGGAACCGTCGAGCCCTTGCGTGTCGCGCGTCCCGGTCCGGGTGGCCGGGCTGACCGGCCCGGTCGTGGTGGACGGCGGGGCCGGGACCGTGCTGGCCGTGAAGCCCGACGGCGCGGTGTGGTCGTGGGGCGGCAACGGCCACGACGGCAACCTCGGCGACGGCACCTCGGCCGCGTGCTCGTACCCGGTCGCCGCGCCGTGCGTCGCCACCGCACCGGTCCGCACCCTGCTCCCCGGCGCGTCCGCCGTCGCCGCCGGCCGGTTCGGGCAGTACGCGGTCGTGCCCTAAAGGACCAGCTCCAGCACGCGCCCCAGCTCCCGCGCGACCTGCTCGCGCGGGAGCGGGGCGAGCGCGATCCCCTCACCCGACTCCAGGTCCCCCTCGGCGTAGACCTCGACCGGCACGTCCTTGTGCGGCCCCTGGAGGACCAGGGACACGGTGGTGCGGTCGACCGGGCCCACCACGCGGTGCAGGACGTCGGAGGTCAGCAGGTAGCTGCTGCCGCTGCGCAGCTCCGCGTCGAACGTGCAGCGCAGCCGCGCCTCGCCGGTGGGGGACATCGCGTACGTCCGACCCCGGTCGTGGCCGTGGTAGAGGTAGCCCCGGAAGTCCGCGCCCCGCGCGTCGTGCGCGAACTCCTGGAAGCGGTAGCCGCCCGCGAGGACCGCCGAGGCGAAATCCCAGCGGTGGTTGTGCACGTTCTCCGCCGCCGCCGGGTATTCCGGCGCCGGGCGCCACACGTGCAGCCTCAGCTGGAATTGCGGATCAGCCAGCAGCACGATCTTCAAGAAGCCGTTCGGGTGTCGGTACGCCTGATCGGGCACCTCCTCCGCCGCGCGGCGCGCGAGCAGCGGGCGCAGGAATTCCGGCGCCGCCACCCGGCGCAGGCAATCGACCAGGGCGGTGTCGTTGCCCGACCGGTAGTCGGTCACGAACCCCGCGATGTCGCGCAGTTCCATGAATGCCGCCGTCCGTTCAGCCCAGGGCGATGTGGGCGTTGCGATATGCCGGTTCGTCGGTCACCTCGCGCACCACCGGCAGGAATTCCGGAATCGCCACCACGTCGTCCGGGCGGGCGACCTGCACCTCCAGCAGCCAGCACGCGCGGCTCGCCGGTTCGGTGATGTGGTCGACCTCGTACACGTGGTCACCCCAGGGGAACGTGGTGCGCGTCTTGCGGATGACGTGCCTGCGGCCGTCGCGCCGGGCCTTCAGCCGGTCGTACTCGGCGCCGTCGATCGGGATCTCCTCGACGGTGCGCACACCGCCGCGCGCGGGCGTCAGGCTCGCGTACTCGTAGCCGACCCGACGGCCGTCCACGCGTCGCCGGATGCGCTTCTCGGCCGCTTCGGTAACCCGCAGATAGACCTGTTCGAACTCGGTCCGGCGCAGTCCTCCCGCGCGCACCCGCGACCAATCGGGCTCCGCGCCGAGGAGGAACTTGCGCTCGATCTCGACCGACACCCGCACCCCCGGTTGATGCATTCGAGTGAACCCATCCGCCACTGATATTGGCAGCTCCGCCGCGTCGCCTTTCCGCATTTTTGCCGACTGCGGGCTGCTATCGTTCCGCGCATGCAATTGACGGTGCTCGGGTGTTCGGGCAGCGCGCCCGGACCGCGACTGCCGACGTCCGGCTACCTGGTGTCGGCGGGCGGGGTCCGGCTCCTGCTGGAGCTCGGCGGCGGCGTGTTCGGCGCGCTGATGCGCCACTGCGACCCGTTCGACCTCGACGCCGTGCTGCTGTCGCACCTGCACCTCGACCACTGCGCGGACTTCAGCGCGCTCACCGTGCACCGCCACGCGCACCCGGAGCCGCCGTTCGACGTGTCGAGCCGGCGGCTGCCGGTGTTCGCCCCGTCGCACGCGCCCTCCCGGCTGGCCGCCGCGCACGCCGCCGACCGCGCCGAGCTGGCCCGGCTGGACCTGCGGCGCACCTTCGACTTCGTGCCGCTCAAGCCCGGCCACTACCGGGTCGGCGACGTGGACGTCGAGGTCGCCGCCGCGAAGCACATCTGCGAGGCGTACGCGTTCCGCATCACGCACGGCGGCGCGTCGCTGGTCTTCTCCGGCGACACGGTGCCCTGCCGGGAGCTGGTCGACCTGGCCCGCGGCGCGGACCTGCTGCTCGCCGACGCCGCGTGGCGCGAGCAGGCCGGTCGCGCCAACTACCTGCACATGAGCGGGCGGGAGGCGGGCGAGGTCGCGCGGGAGGCGGGCGTCGGGCGGCTCGTGCTCACCCACGTGCTGCCGTGGTCGGACCGGGAGGGCGTGCTCGCCGACGCGGCCGAGGAGTTCGACGGCCCCGTGGCGCTCGCCGCGCCCGACCAGGTGCACGAGGTCTGAGGGGACCTCAGCCCGCGAACGCGTGGGACGGCAGGCCCTCGCCCGCGCCGGGCAGCACGAGCACCGACCCGGCCAGCTCGCTCAGCGCGTCCCCGGACAGCCCGACGCGCGCCGTCGTCACGTACAGGTCGGTGAAGTCCGGCCCGCCGAAGCAGCACGCCGTCGGCTGGCCCACCGGCAGCTCGACCTCCAGGTCCAGCTCGCCGGCCGGGGTGTACCGGCGCACCGCCGCACCACCCCACAGCGCCACCCAGACCGCGCCCGACGAGTCCACGGTGAGCCCGTCCGGCAGGCCCCGGTCGACGGCGACGAGCGGGCGGCGGTCGCGCGCCTCGCCGGTGTCGCGGTCGTAGTCGAGCACGTCGACCCGGCGCTCCGCCGAGTCGACGTAGTACATCAGCGAGCCGTCCGGGCTCCAGCCGATGCCGTTGCTCACGCCCACGCCGTCGAGCACGACCTTCGCGTCGCCGGACGGCTCCACCTGGGCCAGCCAGCCGCCGGGCTCCTCGTCGTAGCGCATCGTGCCCGCCCACAGCCTGCCCGCCGCGTCGACGGCCGCGTCGTTGCCGCGCACGCCGTCCCGGGCCCAGTACACGAGCCACGTCTTGGTGCCGTCGCGGTCGACCAGCGCCACGCCGTCGCGCAGGTTGAGCACCAGCCCGCCGCGCGAGCGGGGCTTGGCCGCGCCCACGTGCTGGGGCACCTCCAGCACGGCGTCGTCCCCGTTGTGGGGGCTGTAGCGGTGCACCTCGCTGCCGAGCACGTCCACCCACAGCAGGGTCCCGCTGGAGTGGTCCCACGTGGGCGCTTCGCCCAGGGCGGCTTCGGTCCTCACCGCGACATCGATCGGCACCGGCACAGCCTACGGGCCGTCACGCACCGTGAGAGCGCTTCCGGGCGTGAAGCCGCGCCGCGTCGACCCGCCCTCGTCACGTGCGCCTCCGCGATCCCCCGGGGTGCGCCGGTTCGCGCGTAACCTGGACCACGTGGACCCCACCGGCCCCTCCGCCTTCCCGGCGCCCCCGTCGGCACCCACCGCGCCCAAGCCGCCCAAGCCGCTCGCCAAGCGCGTCGTGCCGCCGCGGCCCGTGCTGTCCGCCGCGGTCGTGCTCGGCTTCGTCGGCCTGCTCTACGTGGTCGAGGCGCTCGACACCGTCCTCCGCGGCCGGCTGGACGACGACGGCGTCCTGCCGCGCGACTTCTCCGAGTGGGACAACATCCTCTGGTACCCGTTCCTGCACGAGGGCTGGGCGCACCTGACGAGCAACGCGGTGCCGCTGCTCGTGCTGGGCTTCCTGGCCACCTCGGGCGGGATCAAGCAGTTCTTCCAGGTCACCGCCGTCGTCTGGCTCACCAGCGGCCTCGGGGTGTGGGTCTTCGGCTCCTACGGCAGCCACATCGGCGCGTCCGGCCTGGTCTTCGGCTTCCTGGCGTTCCTGCTGGTGCGCGGCCTGTTCGCGCGCAGCCCGCTCCAGGTCGTCGTCGCGGTCGCGGTGTTCGCCGCCTACGGCGCCGCGCTGTGGGGCGTCCTGCCGGGGCAGCCGGGCATCTCCTGGGAGGGCCACCTGTTCGGCGCGCTCGGCGGCGTGCTGGCCGCGTGGGGCGTCTCCCGCGACGCCCGCGACGCCGTCGCGCGCCGGGGCTGACCGGGCCGGAACCGGTCCCCCGCAGCCGGTTCCCCGGAGCTAGTCTCGGGGGCGTGACCACAGCGGATTCGCCCATCGGGATCTTCGACTCCGGCGTCGGCGGGCTGACCGTGGCGCGGGCGATCATGGACCAGCTGCCCGGCGAGCGGATCAGGTACGTCGGCGACACGGCGAACACCCCGTACGGCCCGCTGCCCATCGCCGAGGTGCGCCGGCACGCCCTCGCCGTCGCCGACCAGCTCGTCGAGGACGGCGTGAAGCTGCTCGTCATCGCCTGCAACACCGCGTCCTCCGCGTGCCTGCGCGACGCCCGCGAGCGCTACGACGTGCCGGTGGTCGAGGTCGTGCTGCCCGCCGTGCGCCGGGCCGTGGCGACCACGCGCACCGGCCGCGTCGGCGTCATCGGCACGCAGAGCACGGTGCGGTCCGGCGCCTACCAGGACACCTTCGCCGCCGCCCGCGACGTGCGGGTCACCGCCGCGGCGTGCCCGAGGTTCGTCGACTTCGTGGAGCGCGGGATCACCTCCGGCCGCCAGGTCCTCGGCCTCGCGCAGGCGTACCTGGAGCCGCTCCAGCGCGCTGAGGTCGACACGCTCGTGCTCGGCTGCACGCACTACCCGCTGCTGACCGGCGTGCTCCAGATCGTCATGGGCGACGGGGTGACGCTCGTCTCCAGCGCCGAGGAGACCGTCAAGGACGTCGTGCGGGTGCTCACCGAGCGCGACCTGCTCCGCGAGGGTCCCCCGGACCAGCGGTTCACCTGCACGGGGCCGGTGGAACCGTTCGCGAGGCTCGCCCGGCGATTCCTGCCCCAGTTGGAAAACGCCTCCTTCCACGCCCACGCGTGAACTGGCACGCTCCACGGGTGCTGTTGACCATCCTCGGCTGCTCCGGCAGCCTGCCGGGCCCGCACGGGCCGGCGTCCGGCTACCTCGTCGAGGCGGATGGCTGCCGACTCGCCATCGAACTGGGCGGTGGCGCGCTCGCCGCGCTCCAGGAGCACCGCGACCCGTTCTCGCTGGACGCCCTGCTGTTCTCCCACCTGCACCCGGACCACTGCTCGGACTTCACCACCCTCGCGGTCACCCGCCGCTACCACACGCACCCGCCCCACGACACGCGTGCGCGCAAGCTGCCCGTGCACGGGCCGGGGGAGGCCCACGAGAGGTTCGCGCGCGCCTACGCCGAGACCGCCGAGGAACTGCTCACCACCGACCTGTCGGACGTGTTCGACTTCCACGTCCTCGCCGACCGCCGGGTGACGCGCGTCGGGCCGTTCGAGATCACCCCGGTCCTCGTCGACCACCCCACCGAGTCCTACGGGTTCCGCATCACCGACGGGAACGCCACCCTCGCCTACACCGGCGACACCGGGCCGTGCGACCAGTTGGAGTTCCTGGCGCGGGACGCGGACGTGCTGCTGTCGGAGGCCACGTGGACGCACGCCCCGGACCGGCCGACCGGCCGGCACCTGTCCGGGGTGCAGGCGGGCGAGGTCGCGGCGGGGGCCGGCGCGCGCAGGCTGCTGCTCACGCACGTGGCCCCGTGGACCGACCGCGACACCGTCCTGGCCGAGGCGCGCAGCCGGTTCGACGGCCCCGTGGAACTCGTCTCGCAGGGCGCGGAGTACGTGGTTGGCGAGCCGGTGGCGCGGGTAATCGGCGGCCATGGCAACTGACGTCGTCGACCTCATCCTGGCGGACCACCGCAGGTTCGAGGAGCTGTTCCGCGCCCTGCGCGACCGGGGGTCCGACCGGTCGACGCTGCTCGGCGAGCTGGCCGCGTTGCTCATCGCCCACGCCGAGGCCGAGGAGAACGAGGTGTACCCGGCGCTCAAGCGCTACAAGGAGGTCGACAACGACGAGGTCGACCACGGCGCCGAGGAGCACGCCGAGGGCCACCAGGCGCTGCTCGCGCTGATGGAGGTCTCCGACACCGAGTCCGAGGAGTGGGAGGGCAAGCTCGAGGAGCTGGTGGAGGCGCTCAACCACCACATCGACGAGGAGGAGCGCACCATCCTCAACGACGCCCGCGAGCAGGTCCCCGACGACCGCCGCGCGGAGCTGGGGGAGAAGTTCCTGGAGATCCGCCAGGACCGCATCGACGACGACTGCGGCGACCTGGAGTACGTGCGCAAGATCGCGCACGCCACGGCCGACCGGATCGACTAACGTCCTGCGGCGTGTCCAACGTCGAGGTCCGCCGCACGGGTCAGCACGAGTTCACCGCCACCAACGACCGGGGCGCCTCCGTGCGCGTCGGCCGCAAGGGCGCGGAGGGTGCGTTCACGCCCGTGGAACTGCTGCTGGCCGCGGCGGCGGGCTGCGCGGCGGTGACGGCGGAGACGCTGATCACCCGCCGCGTCGACGGTGACCTGGTGGCGCGCGCCGACGACGTGCGCCCCGAGGGCGCGCACCAGCTGGACGCCGTCCCGGTCACCCTGTCCTACGACGTGTCGTCGCTGCCCGAGGCCGACCGCGCCGCCCTGGACGCCGCGGTCCGCCGCGCGATCGACCAGCTGTGCACCGTGACCCGAACCCTCAAGCACCCCCACCCCCTCCCCACCCCCCTCCACCTCCCCTAACCCCGAGAGTCCAACCTCCAGGCCCCGAGAGTCGTACCTCCAGGACCCCTGAGTTCTTTACTCGCGAGTAAAGAACTCAGGGGTCCTGAGCGTTGGACTCTCGCGACCTGAGCGTTGGACTCTCGGGGCCCGGGCGTTGGACTCTCGGGGGTGGGTCAGGTGGTGCCTATGCCGTCCCAGACGGCGGTCGAGCCGCTGTGGCCGATGCGGACCACCTGCACGGTGGCGGCGGCGCCGGCGGCGACGACGAGCACGCTGACGACCACCGCGATCCGCCGCCACGTCCTGGGCACGGGCGTCGTGCTCTCCGTCGCCGCGGTGCGCTCCCGGTCGGCGAGCCGGCCCGCGACCACCAGCGCCACGACCACCACGCCGAACCCGAGCGCGAACGGCAGCAGGTCGTTGCCCAGCTCCGCGTGCCGCTCGATCAGCGGGTTGCCGAGGCTCGCCAGCCTCGCGTGGAGCTGGTCACCGGACGCCTGGGCCAGCGGCACCGAGCCCACGCCGAGCAGCGTCACGCCGAGCAGGGGCCACGCGTACTTCTTCCGCCACCGCGGCACGACGGCCGCCGCGACCGCCCCCGCCGCCGCCAGCGGGAGCAGCACCACCACCGCGTGGACCAGCAACGGGTGCGTCGGGAGACCGAAGAACGTCACCAGGTCGTCTGCGAGTGCCATGCGTCTCCCTACGCCGGTGGGCCTTCCCCGGGTTCAGCGCAATAGGGTAGTGCCGTGCTGAGGACCGATGGCAGGAACGACGACGTGCTGCGCGACATCCGGATCACCCGCGGCTTCCAGCAGTGGCCCGCGGGATCGGTGTTGATCGAGTTCGGGAACACCCGCGTGCTGTGCGCGGCCAGCGTCACCGAGGGCGTGCCGCGGTGGCGGTCCGGTTCCGGCCTCGGCTGGGTGACCGCCGAGTACGCGATGCTGCCGTCGGCGACGCACAGCCGCAGCGACCGGGAGTCGGTGAAGGGCCGGATCGGTGGCCGCACGCACGAGATCAGCCGCCTGATCGGGCGTTCCCTGCGGGCGTGCATCGACCTGGCCTCGCTGGGCGAGAACACCATCGTGATCGACTGCGACGTGATCCAGGCCGACGGCGGCACCCGCACCGCGGCGATCACCGGCGCGTACGTGGCCCTGGCCGACGCCGTCACGTGGCTGGGCGCGGCCGGCCGCCTCGCCGACCCTCAGCCGCTGTCCTGCGCGGTGTCGGCCGTCTCGGTCGGCGTGGTCGACGGCCGGGTGCGCCTCGACCTGCCGTACGAGGAGGACTCGCGCGCCGAGGTCGACATGAACGTCGTCGCGACCGACGCGGGCACCCTGATCGAGGTGCAGGGCACCGGCGAGGGCGCCACGTTCGCCCGCTCGACCCTGGACAAGATGCTCGACCTGGCGCTGGCGGGCTGCGCCGAGCTGAACCGCGTGCAGGCCGAGGCGCTGGCCCTGCCCTACCCCGGCGTGCTGCCCGAGCCGAAGGCGAAGAAGAAGTGAAGCTGCTGCTGGCGTCGCGCAACAAGAAGAAGCTCGGCGAGCTGCGCCGCATCCTGCTCGCCGAGGGCCTCGACGGCATCGAGGTCGTCGGCCTGGACGACGTGCCCGAGTTCCCGGAGGCCCCGGAGACCGACCCGACGTTCGAGGGCAACGCCCTGGCCAAGGCGCGGGACGCGTACCGGGCCACCGGCCTGCCGTCGGTCGCGGACGACTCGGGCATCGCGATCGACGCCCTCAACGGCATGCCCGGCGTCCTGTCGGCGCGCTGGTCCGGCGCGCACGGCGACGACGAGGCCAACACGCGGCTGGTCCTGGGCCAGCTGCGCGACGTCCCGGACGAGCGCCGCGGCGCCGCGTTCGTCTGCACGGCGGCGTTCGTGACCGGCGACACCGAGACCGTGGTGCGCGGCGAGTGGCGGGGCTCGGTCGCCCGCGAGCCGCGCGGCGCCAACGGTTTCGGCTACGACCCGGTGTTCGTGCCCGAGGGCCACGACGTGACGTCGGCCGAGCTGTCCCCGGAGGAGAAGGACGCCCTCTCCCACCGGGGACGCGCGCTGCGCCTGCTGCTGCCGCACCTGCGGGAGCTGGCCCGCGCCTGACCGCGTGACTGCCTGACCGCGCGACTGCCTGACCGCGTGACCGCCTGACCGGGCCGTGCCCCGCCGCCCCGACCGGGCGGCGGGCACCGGGGTGGTCAGGCGGTCGGCAGCTCGCGCAGCAGCTTGGCCACGTGCCCGGTCGCGCGCACGTTGTAGAGCGCCTTCACGACCTTGCCGTCCGGTCCCACGAGGAACGTCGACCGGATCACGCCCATCACGGTGCGGCCGTAGTTCTGCTTCTCCCCGTACGCGCCCCACTCGGTGAGCACCGCGCGGTCGACGTCGGACAGCAGCGGGAAGTTCAGCCCCTCCGCCTCGGCGAACTTCGCCAGCTTCGCCGGCTTGTCGGGGGAGACGCCCACCACGTCGTAGCCGGCGGACGCGAGGTCGCCGAGGTTGTCGCGGAAGTCGCACGCCTGCTTGGTGCAGCCCGGCGTGCTCGCCGCCGGGTAGAAGTACACGACCACGGAACGGCCCGCGTAGTCCGCCAACGAGACGGGTGCGCCCGTGCTGTCGGGCAGGGTGAACGCCGGGGCCTGGTCGCCGGGGGACAGGCGCTTCTGCTCGGTCATTGCCGAGACGCTACAAGAGCCGCCGCGCGGTCAGCCGGTGCCCTCGTAGACCGCGCTCGGTTCCTGCCCGGTGCCGTTCGGCTCGACCACGACCCGGATCGGCACGGGCTCCTGCGGCACCGCGAACGCCACCGTCAGCACGGTCTCCGCGCCGGCCGCGACCTCGGGCACGGCGGCGGCCACGCCGCCCAGCCCCTGCACGGAGTCGCGCACCTCGGCCACCTGCCGCCCCTCGACGGAGGCGCGCACGACGAGCTGGCTCGTCAGGTACGGCTCCGGGGTGCCGTTGACCAGGGTCAGGGTGAACACGGCGGTGCGCGGCGACTTCGGGAACGAGGTGTCGCTGGGTTCCAGCGAGGACGGCGGCGACACCGTGACGGCCATGCCGTCGGCCCACACCCGCTGCGCGCCGAACGCGGCGTACGGGGAGGCGGGTGACGCGTCCGCGCCCTGCTCGGCCACTTCGGACGGTGGCTCGGCGGTGGTCAGGCCGGTGTGGTCCGCACATCCCGCCAAGGCCAGGACGACGAACGCGCCGGCGGCCAGTCTGGCGATTTCCACGAACCTCCCCTTCCCGCCCCGGCGGTGGGCTGACTGCGACAGGTCACCACCATGACGCGGAGCGGGAGTGCTCGGGAACCGATACAGGGCCTTGAAGCGCACCTGGTGCACGCCCGTGGCCAAGACGTGATGACGCGCGGCTGCCCGCGTGGGCGTCGCCACACCGGGCGGCGCCCACGCGGGTCGGCGGCGGCCGAGCTCCGAGCGGCGGACCGCCCGGGAGTTGATGAGCGCGTCGGGGGGCGTGCGCGCTCGTACTGATCATCGCGGTTGTGCCGCGAACCGCTACACCTCGACGTCGGTCTTCACTCGTTCGGGTGAACGTTGGGCGATCTGGGCGAGAAGCTCGTACGACCGGAGCCGGTCGGACTGCTCGGCGACCATCGTGGTCACCATCAGCTCGTCGGCCGCCGTGTCGGCCAGCAGCCGCTCCAGCCCGGCCTCCACCGTCCCCGGCGAGCCGATCACCTGGGAGGCCATCCGGTCCTCCACGATCAGCCGCTCCACGTCGGTGTACGGGTACGCGTCGGCCTCCTCGTTGGTGGCCACCGCCCCCGGCCGGCCGCTGCGCAGCTTCAGGAACGACAGCGCGCCCGGCTGGGCGAGGTACCGCGCGCGCTCGTCGGTGTCCGCGACCAGCACCGAGGCGCACACCAGCGCGTACGGCTCGGACAGCCGCGCGGACGGCCGGAACCGCTCGCGGTACAGGGCGAGCGCGGGCAGCGTGTTCTCCGCGCTGAAGTGGTGGGCGAACGCGAACGGCAGCCCGAGCAGGCCCGCGACCTGCGCGCTGTACCCGCTCGACCCGAGCAGGAACACGTCCGGCTTGTTGCCCTTCGCGGGCACGGCGAGCAGCTGCTCGGTGCCGTCGAAGTACCCGTTCAGCTCGGCCAGCTGCTGCGGGAAGTCGTCGACCGACAGCGGGCCGGCGGTGCGGCGCAGGGCCTGCGCGGTGCGCTGGTCCGTGCCCGGCGCGCGGCCGATGCCGAGGTCGATGCGGTCGGGGTGCAGGGCGGCGAGCGTGCCGAACTGCTCGGCCACGACCAGCGGCGGGTGGTTGGGCAGCATCACGCCGCCGGAGCCGACCCGCAGCGTCGTGGTGGCGTCGGCGACGTGGCCGATGAGGATCGCGGGCGAGGAACTGGCGATGCCGGGCATGTTGTGGTGCTCGGCCAGCCAGAACCGGGTGAAGCCGAGCCGCTCGACGTGCCGCGCCAGCTCGCGCGTGTGCGCGAGGGCCGTGCGCGCGTCCGTCCCCGCGGTGATCGTGGCGAGGTCGAGTGCGGACAGCGGCACGTCGCGGAGTCGGCTCATGCCACTGGACAACGCCCGGGGCGCCGGATGCCTTCCGCCGTCCGGGTGTGATGCCCGCGACCACGCCCGCGGGAAGCCCGCCCACGCCGGCGATGTTGACCAGGACATGGACGTGGTGGTCATCGGCGCAGGTCAGGCGGGCTTGTCCACCGCCCACTTCCTCGGGCGGGCCGGCCTGGACCACCTCGTCCTGGACGCCGAGGACGGCCCCGGCGGCGCGTGGCGGCACCGCTGGCCGACGCTGCGCATGGCCACCGTGCACGCCATCCACGACCTGCCCGGGGCGCCGTTCGCCGAACCCGACCCGGACGCGCCCGCCAACGAGGTGCTGCCCGCCTACTTCGCCGACTTCGAGCGCCGCGAGGGCCTGGACGTGCTCCGCCCGGTCCGGGTGCGCGCCGTCCGCGACCACGTCCCCGGCGACCGGCGCGGCCCGCTGGACGTGGCGACCGACCGCGGCACCTTCACCGCCGACGCCCTGGTCAACGCGACCGGCACGTGGACGCGCCCGTTCTGGCCCAGCTACCCCGGCCAGGAGCTGTTCCGGGGCCGGCAGCTGCACTCGTCGCGGTACCCCGGCCCGGCCTGGTTCGCCGGGCGGCACGTCGTCGTCGTGGGCGGCGGCACGTCCGCCGTGCAGCAGCTGCTGGAGATCGCCGCGCACGGCGGCACGACCACGTGGGTCACCCGCCGCGAGCCCGAGTTCTCCGACGAGCCGTTCGGCCCGGAGATCGGCCGCGCGGCCGTGGCGGAGGTGGAGGAGCGGGTCCGCCGCGGCCTGCCGCCGCGCAGCGTGGTCAGCGTGACCGGCCTGAGCCTCACCCCCGCCGTCCGCGAGGGGCTGCGGACCGGCGTGCTGGCGCGCAGGCCGCTGTTCGAGCGGATCACCGAGGACGGCGTGGTGTGGCCGGACGGCGGCTCCGAGCGCGCCGACGCGATCCTGTGGGCCACCGGCTTCCGCGCCGCCCTCGACCACCTCGCGCCGCTGCGGCTGCGCGCGCCCGGCGGCGGCGTCGAGCTGGACGGCACCCGCGTGGTCGCCGACCCCCGCGTGCACCTCGTCGGCTACGGGCCGTCGGCGAGCACGGTCGGCGCGTCCCGCGCGGGCCGGGTCGCCGCCCGCGAGATCAGGTCGCTGCTGTCCGCGCGGCCCGCCGCCTGAGCCCCCGCCCGCCCGGCTCCCGGCCGCCGAACCCCCGGCCGCCGAACCTCCGGCCGGCCACCCGCAGCCCCACGCCCAGCTTGTAGCGCAGCACGTCGAACCGGCCCACGTCGTGCCGCGCCAGGAACTCGCGCGCCGCGCCCTCCTCGAAGAACCACGGGAACAGCGACGCCGGGTCGTTGAACCCCTCGAACAGCTGCTCGCCGACGCCCTCCCGCCGGGACGCCGCGAGCAGCAGCTCCCGCTGGAAGCCCCGCAGCGGCGCGAGCAGCCCGTTGGAGAACTCGTTCGCGAACCGGCCCCGCTCCCACCACTCGTCGAACCGGTCCGCCAGCCACGACGCCGCGTACGGCCCGTCGAACGCGGTCAGCTCCCCGGCGAAGAAGCGGGCCATCCGGGTCGCGTTGTTGGCCCCCTGCCCGGCCAGCGGGTCGTTGAGCACCACGGCGTCGCCGAGGCCCAGCACGTGCCGCCCGGACGGCAGCACGCCGACGGGGCGGCGCACCACCGGCACGACCTCGCCCTTGATCCACGTCACCGGGCTCGTCGCCCGCGCGGGCCGCAGGAACGCCGACTCGTGCGGCAGCAGCTCGTCCACCAGGCCCTTGAGCACCTCCACGCCCTCGTCGGCCGACGTGACCCCGCGGAACCGGTCCGCCGGCCCGCCCGGCACTGCCTCCAGCACGATGCTGCGCGACTCGCCCACGTCCTTGTCGTGGAACGGCAACCAGAACAGCTCCGCGGTGCCCGGCACGAACGAGAACACGCCCTCGCGGTGCTCGGGGCGGGCCGCCAGGTCGTAGCCGTGGACGTTCACCATGAACAGCGCGCGCTGCGGGCGGGAGTGCACGCACCGCGCCGGGTCCCGCTCGAACAGCCCGGTCAGCGACCGGCACCCGGCGGCCACCACGACCAGGTCGTGCGCGGCGGCCAGCCGGTCGAGGTCCTCGACCGACACCTCGCCGACGACCACCTCCGCGCCGCGCCGCTCCAGCTCGGTGAGCCCGCCGGCGAACTTCAGCCGCTGGTCCACCGCCAGCGCGGGCTTGCGCAGCGGCGCGTCGACCGAGAACGCGACCCCGCCGTCGCCGGTCACCAGGTCGAGGTGGAGGTGGTGGATGCGGGACGCCCCGGGGTGCAGGTCGAGCCCCAGCTCCGCCTCGTACTCGACCTGGTCGCCGAACAGGCACGCGGTGGGCCGGCCGCGGTCGGCGAGGAGCTGGTCCGGCGTCAGGTCGGTGTGGATCGACACCCGCCACCCCGCCCGCAGCAGCGCCGCCGACAACACGAGACCCGCCTGACCGGCACCGACGACCGCGATTGTGCGCACGTCTACGAATACTCGGCGGACTTTCCCGATCAGGCCAATAGCACGATCGGGTCTTATAACCTCACTAATGTGCACAGGGCGTTGCGCGTCGTTATGGGTTTGTCACTCGGATTCGTCACTTCGGCCGTGAACGTGCTGGTCGTGGCGTTCGCCCGGAAGTGGGCCCGACCGGTGGCGGAAGCGGAACGCCGCCGTCTCTCGTGGGCGTTCGGGTTCGACACGGCCGAACCGGACCACGACCGGGCGACCCGCTACCTCGCGGTGCGCTGGCTCGTCGGCCTGTTCGGCGGGGTCGTGGTGGCGTGGCTGTACTACGGCCTGGCCATGGCCGGGATCATCGCCCACCGGCTGGTCGTGGGCGACACGGGTCCCGAGCTGAACGCCGACGACGACCTCGTCGAGTACCTGTGGACGGCCCTGGTGGGCGTCGTCCTGCTCTACATCGAGGTGCAGGGGATCATCGGCGTCGTCGCCCTGGAGCAGCGGGTCGCGCACCGCTTCCTCGGGCCGAGCGAGGCCGAGCTGCTGCGCCGCCGCGTGGACGAGCTGGCCGCCAGCCGGGCGGGCATCGTGGCCGCGGTGGACGCCGAGCGCCGCCGCATCGAGCGCGACCTGCACGACGGCGTGCAGCAGCGGCTGGTCGCCCTGGGGATGCTGCTGGGCCGCGCGCGCCGCAACCCCGACCGCGCGGCCGACCTGCTCGCCCAGGCGCACGAGGAGTCCCGGCACGTGCTGGAGGACCTGCGCGAGGTCGCCTGGCGGGTCTACCCGGCCGCGCTGGACTCGCTGGGCCTGGCCGAGGCGCTGGAGGCCGTCGCCGACCGCTCGGCCATCCCGGTGCGCATCGCCTGCCCGGCGCTGACCGCCGCGCCGCAGGTGGAGACCGCGGTGTACTTCGTGGTGTGCGAGGCGGTGACGAACGCGGCCAAGCACTCCGGTGCGACGATGATCGACGTGGACATCAGCGAGGACGGCGGCGCGGTGCGCGTGCGGGTCGTCGACGACGGCGCCGGGGGAGCGGACCCGGCGGGCGGCGGGCTGGCCGGCCTGTCCCGGCGGGTGCTCGCGCTGGACGGCCGGTTCTCCGTGACCAGTCCCGCGGGCGGTCCCACCGCGGTCGAGGCGAGCATCCCGTGCGGGTGATCCTGGCCGAGGACTCCGCGCTGCTGCGGGAGGGCCTCGTGCGGCTGCTGGCCGAGGAGGGCCACGAGGTGCCGGCCGCCGTCGGCACCGCGGCGGAGCTGGTCGCCGCGGTGGCCGAGCACCGGCCGGACGTCGTGGTGACCGACGTGCGGATGCCCCCGACGAACACCGACGAGGGCATGAGGGCCGCCCTGGAGATCCGCGAGCGGTTCCCGGGCGTCGGCGTGCTGGTGCTCTCGCAGTACGTCGAGCAGCGCTACGCCGTCGACCTGCTCACCGGGCACGCCGACGGCGTGGGCTACCTGCTGAAGGACCGCGTGGTCCAGGTGGAGGAGTTCCTGGACGCGCTGCGCCGGGTGGGGGCGGGCGGCGCCGCGTTCGACCCGGAGGTGGTGCGCCGGCTGCTGGCCCGCACCACGAGCCCGCTGGACGCGCTGACCGCGCGGGAGCGGGACGTGCTGGCGCGCATGGCCGAGGGCCACACGAACAACGCGATCGCGGAGCGGCTGCACGTGTCGCGCAGCGCGGTCGAGAAGCACGTCAACTCGATCTTCGACAAGCTCGGGCTGTCCGCCGAGGGCGGCTACAGCCGGCGGGTGCTGGCGGTGCTGCGCTACTTGCGGGCGTGATCCTTCTTCCGCTGCACGAGCCGGGACACCACGAACCACACGACGGCGATCACCACGAGGCCGAGCACGACCTTGGACACGACGCCGAGGTACTGGTCGACGAGGTGGTAGTTCGCGCCGAGCAGGTAGCCGGCGAGGATCAGCGCGGTGTTCCAGATCAGGCTGCCGGCCGCCGTGAGCAGGGTGAACTGCACGATCGGCATGCGCTCCACGCCCGCCGGGATGGAGATGAGGCTGCGGAAGACCGGCACCATCCGGCCGAAGAAGACGGTGGCCTTGCCGTGCCGGTTGAACCACTCCTCCGACTTGTCCACGTCGGACACCTTCATCAGCGGCATCCGCCCCGCGATGCGGCGGATGCGGTCGCGGCCCAGCGCGGCGCCCAGGTAGTACAGCAGCAGCGCGCCCACCACCGAGCCCGCGGTGGTCCACAGGATCGCGGCGACGAGGCCCATCCGGCCCTGGCTGGCGGTGAACCCGGCCAACGGCAGGAACAGCTCGCTGGGCAGGGGCGGGAACAGGTTCTCCAGCGCGATGGCCAGCCCGGCGCCGGGTGCGCCGAGCGTTTCCATCAGGTCGGTGATCCACGAGACGATGTCCATATTGTCCACATTACGAACCCGCCGACGGGCCCACCATGAAGCCGGCCGCACACCTGCGGTGCGGAAAACCCCAGTGCGGGAGTCCCCGAGGGGGGAAACCCGGAGGGGACCCCGGGCGGGCACCCCGGCACGACCGCGTGGCGGGCGCGCCGGTTCGGCGTCGGTTCGCGACCCCCTCCCCGCTGAGCGCTTGCGGCCTCCACCACGGGATACCCCGGTGCCGCCGACTCCACTCACGCTCCCCGGCGGCCCCCTGACCGTGCGGCCCCGGACCGCGCGACCCCCGGGACCGCGCGGCCCCTGACCGTGCGGCCCCGGAGCACGACCCTGGACTACGATCGGGTCCCGTGAAGCGCGTCCCCGTGGTCGTGGTGGCGGGGTTCCTCGGCTCCGGCAAGACGACGCTGCTCAACCACCTGCTCGCCGCCGCCCGCGGCACCCGGGTCGGCGTGGTGGTCAACGACTTCGGCGCCATCGGCGTGGACGCGATGAGCGTGGCCGGGCAGGTCGACTCCACCGTCTCGCTCAGCGGCGGCTGCCTGTGCTGCGCCGTCGACGTGAGCGAGCTGGACGAGATGCTGGCCAAGCTCGACTCCCTGGTCGACGTCATCGTGATCGAGGCCAGCGGCCTGGCCGAGCCGCAGGCCATGGTCCGGATGGTGCTGGCGAGCGAGAACCCGCGGCTGTCCTACGGCGGGCTCGTGCTGCTGGTGGACGCCGCCGAGCCGCCCGCCGACCTGGCCCGCCACCTGCGCGTCGCCGACCTCGTCGTGCTCAACAAGGTCGACCGGGCCGCCGACCCGGACGCGGTGGCCGCTGAGGTGGACCGGCTCAAGCCGGGCGTGCCGGTGGTGCGGGCGACGTTCGGGCGGGTCGACCCCGGCCTGCTGTTCGACCGCGTGGAGCGGACCGCCGCCGGCCAGCTGTCGTTCGACGACCTGCTCGCGGAGCTGGGCGGGCGCCACGAGCACGACCACGTGCGGTACGAGAGCGTCGAGTTCACCGCCGACGCCCTGAACCCCGCGCGGCTCATGGCGTTCCTCGACGCGCGGCCCGCCGGGCTGTACCGGATCAAGGGGTTCGTGTCGTTCGACGTGCCCGGCCACCGGCAGCGGTTCGGCCTGCACACCGTGGGCGCGTTCCTGCGGTTCGAGCGGTCGGCGTGGCCCGGTCCGCGGCGCACCGAGCTGGTGCTGGTCGGCACCGGCCTCGACGTGCCCGCGGTGCGCGCCGGGCTGGCCGCGTGCGTCGAGCCCGACCCGTCGTCGGTGGACCCGCGGTCGATGCTGGAGGTCCTGCGCCACCTGGCGTGAGCGGCCCCCGGCGGTGCCGAGGGCGCTGCTGACGACGTGGGCCCGGAGAGACTCGAACTCTCACTGGCACGGACCTAAACCGTGTGCCTCTGCCAATTGGGCTACGAGCCCGCCGGCGCAAGCTTATCCGCAGCCCCCGGCGGGCCGGTCCCGAGGGACCGATCCGCCGGTCCGCTCAACGGCGCGGGCGGCTCTCAACTACGGTTGTGGCCAGACCGCAGCTAGGAGGAGATGTGGCCCGCGACCCCGACACCATCCAGCGCGAGATCGAGCAGGCTCGCGACGCGCTGGCCGCGACGCTGGACGAACTGGGCACCAGGGCGAACCCCCAGCGCTTCGTCGAGTCCGGCAAGGAGAGCGTGCGCGCGAAGCTCGACGAACCCAGGGTCCGGTACTCGCTGATCGCGGTGGCCGTGCTCCTCGGGTTCGCCTTGCTGCGCAAGCTGTTCCGGTGACCTACTGCCCCTTGGCGACGAGGGGCAGCAGGACCTGTTCCACCACGCGGTCGACGAACGGGACGTCCAGCGGGTCCCCGGTGAGCATCAGCCGGTAGATCAGCGCGGCGCCCGCGATCTCGACCGCCATGCCGCGCGGCGCGTCGGGGCGCAGTTCGCCCCGTCCGTCCGCGCGCTCCAGGATGCCGCGCAGCACGTCGCGCTGCGCGGTCAGGAACGTCTCGCGGAACGCGGTGGCCAGCTCCGGCTCGTGCGGCAGCTCGCCGACCAGCGCCTGCGCCGCCTTGCCGCTCGGCCCGGACAGGAACGCGGCGAACGCGGCGAGGAACTCCCTCAGGTCGCCCGCCAGCGACCCGGTGTCGGGCTCGGCGAGGTTCTGCTGCGCCAGCTGCGTGCACGTGTCGATCACGAGGTCGAGCTTCGACTCCCACCGCCGGTAGATGGTGGCCTTGCCCGCCCGCGCCCGCGCGGCGACGGCGTCCATGGTCAACGCCCGGTAGCCCACCTCCGCCATCACCTCCAGCGCGGCCTGGCGCAGCGCGTCGTCGCGGCTCGCGTCCCTCGGTCTGCCCCGTTGCGGGGTCGTTCTGGTCGGCTCGCTGTACACCGGTGTCGCCATCGTGCGCTCCCGTCGCCTCTTCAGGCCGGACATCCTAGGCCGGGCCCGCCGGCACTAGGCGTCGATCACCTGGTCGTGAGTGGTCCTCGGTTCAGCGGTGCCCGGCTCGGTGGTGCTCGTCCCCGGGGTGCCTTGTCGCGGGGTGCCCCGCCGCGGGGTGCTCGTCCCCGCGGTGCGGTGGGGTGGTGGCGCGAGGCCCGCGCGGGTGTGCAGGTACGCCACCGAGAACGCGAGCGCGTCGCCGTCGAGCAGGTGCACCACGGTGCGGTCGGCGTGCCGGCCCGCGATCTCGTCCGCGAGCTGGTCGGCGGTGAGCCGCGCCGCGATCAGGCCGGGCGCCGTCGCGGTCAGCTCCTTGCCGTCGGCGCGCACGACGACGGTCCAGTCGTCGCCGTCGCGCCGGTAGTTCGCGGTGATGGGGAGTCTCGACATGCCTGCGCCCTCCGTCGGTCTCGTCCCATCTGACCGGCGTTCCGGGCCGAACACGTCGTCTGTCCTCCTAACGAGTGAGGTGGTCCCGGAGTTGCCTCCCACCTGCGGGGGATGCCGGCGTGACGCCGTTCGCACGAGGACGGTGGCCCGAACGAACGATTACCCGTTCGTGTAAGGAAAGTGCGTGATCGCTAACGGTGGGGCGGCGACGGTCCGACAGACCGATCGGAGCAACGTCGTCAACCCGGAGGTTTTCATGAGTCGCCGAACCACCGTCGCGGTGAGCCTGTCCCTCGGCCTGCTGCTGGCACCGGGGGTGGCGTCGGCGACCCCGGCGCTCGACGGCCCGCCCGGCCGGGGCGACGTCTGCGGTCGCGGCGAGCCGCCGTGCCACACCACGACCACCGCGGTGCCGGAGACCACCACGACCACCGCGGTGTCCGGCACCTCGGCGACGGCGACCACGACCACCGCGGTGTCCGGCACGTCCGCGACCTCGATCGACCCCGGCACGTCCGCGACGTCCACCGGTACCACCGCGGCGCAGACCACGACCACGACCGCCGCTGCCGCCGTCGCCGTCGCACCGGCCGGTGCGCAGGCGGCCCTGGTGGCCGGCGGGGGCGACCGGCGCGCGTTGGCCGACACCGGCTCGGCCCCGCTGCTGACCGCCCTGGTCGGGCTGGCCAGCGCGCTCGCGGGCGCCGTCCTGCTGCTCCTCGGCCGCCGTCGTCGGGGGGCCTGAGCCCTCGTCAGCCGAGCCGGGCCGCCACGCCGCGCCACACGACGTCCACGACGTAGTCGGTGGCCCGCTCGGGGCCGACGTCGGGGCGGCGTTCGCACCACAGGGCCAGGCGCTCGGTCGCGCCGACCACGATCTCGGCGAACGCCTCCGCCTCGACCGGGTCGAGGTCCGGGGCGAAGGCCACGAGCACGGCCGAGATCAGGTCGGTCTGCTGACGCCGGATGCCCTCGACCTCCTCGACCGCGGACGGCACCGTGATCGCCGCCTCGTGGCGCAGCAGCGACCACGACCGCTCGTGCCCGGCGATGAACTCGAAGAACGCGAGCAGGCCCCGGCGCAGGACCTCCTCGGGGCCCTCCGCGCCCGCGATGGCCCGCTGCGTGCGCTCCAGCAGCTCGGTGCGCGCGCGGTGGATGCAGCCGATGAGCAGGCCCTCCTTGGAGCCGTAGTACTCGTACAACATCGGCTTGGAGACCCCGACGCGTTCGGCGATCTCGTCCATCGACGCGGCCAGGTAACCGCGCTCGGCGAACACGGCCTCGGCGACGTCGAGCATCTGCGCCTTGCGCTGCGCCTTGGGCATCCGGCGGCGCTTGGGCGCGGCGTCCGCGTTCTCGGCGCCCGCGTTCTGGGCGTCCGCGTTCCGGGCGCCCGACTTCTCGGCTCCCGCGGCCTCGGTGGGGGTCACGAACCCAGACTACCGGAGGTAACTTACTTGGAGTAACCTACTGAGCAGTATGTAGCCGGACTTGGAGGACGGGATGCACCGAGAGGTCAAGGTCCTGGTCGTCGGCACGGGTTTCTCCGGCCTGGGCATGGCGATCGAGCTGAAGCGCAGCGGGGAGCGCGACTTCGTCGTGCTGGAGAAGGCGTCCGACCTCGGTGGCACCTGGCGGGACAACTCCTACCCCGGCTGCGCGTGCGACGTGCCGTCCCACATGTACTCGTTCTCGTTCGAGCTGAACCCGCGCTGGTCGCGCATGTTCGCCAAGCAGCCGGAGATCCGGGACTACCTGCACCGGGTGGCCGAGAAGTACCGGCTGCGCGAGCACATCCGGTTCAACGCGAAGGTGGCCGGCGCGCGCTGGGACGAGGACGCGAAGGTCTGGCACGTCGCCACCGAGCACGGCGACACCTACACCGCCAAGGCCGTCGTGGCGGGCATCGGCGCGCTGCACATCCCGAACGTCCCGGCGCTGCCCGGCATCGAGAAGTTCGAGGGCCGCGCGTTCCACTCGGCCCAGTGGGACCACGACCACGACCTCACCGGGCGGAAGGTCGCCGTCGTCGGCACCGGCGCGAGCGCCATCCAGTTCGTGCCGCGCATCGCCGACCGGGTCGGGCGCATGACGATCTTCCAGCGCACGCCGCCGTGGGTCATGCCCAAGATGGACCGGTCCATCAGCGGCTGGGAGCAGAAGCTGTTCGGCGCGCTGCCGTTCACCCAGCGCCTGTACCGCGACTACGTCTACTGGGTGCGCGAGTCCAGCGCGCTCGGCTTCGCGGTGAACCCGAAGATCATGGAGTTCGCCCAGGGCATCGCCCGCCGGCACCTGCGCGGCCAGGTCGAGGACCCGGCGCTGCGGGAGAAGCTGACGCCCGACTACACCATGGGCTGCAAGCGCGTGCTGATCTCCAACGACTTCTACCCGGCGCTGAACAAGCCCACCGTGGACCTCGTGACCGACGGCATCGCCGAGGTGCGGGAGCGCTCGATCGTGGACAACGCGGGCGTCGAGCACGAGGTCGACACCATCATCTACGGCACCGGCTTCCACGTCGTCGAGTCGTACGACCACCTCGACGTCACCGGCAAGGGCGGTGTCGACCTGGCGACGAAGTGGCGCGAGGAGGGCATCGAGACCTACTACGGCATCACGGTGTCCGGGTTCCCCAACTTCTTCTTCCTGCTCGGCCCGAACACCGGTCTCGGCCACAACTCCGTGGTGTTCATGATCGAGTCGCAGATCCGCTACGTCCGGCAGTGCCTGGAGCTGCTCGACCGGCACCGCGCCGACGAGCTGGACGTGCGGCCGGACGTGCAGGCGGGGTTCAACCGGCAGCTCCAGCGCAAGCTCACCAGGGGCGTGTGGACCGAGGGCGGCTGCAAGAGCTGGTACCTCGACGCGCGGGGCGTGAACCGCACCGTGTGGCCGGGCTTCACCTGGCGCTACTGGATGCGCACGAGGACCGTGAACCCGGCCGACTACACCCTCACCCGGGCCCGCCGCCCCAAGGTCCCCGCCTAACCCGCGAGAGTCCAACGCCCAGGCCCCGAGAGTCGTACCCCCGGGCCCCGAGAGTCCAACGCTCAGGCCCCCTGAGTTCTACGTTCACGACCGCCGGTGTTCCGGCCTGAACGTAGAACTCAGGGGGCCTGGAGGTTGGACTCTCGAGGTCTGAGCGTTGGACTCTCGGGGCCTGGGTGTTGGACTCTCGGGTCAGACGCCGGCGGCCTTGGCGCGTTCCGCCCGCAGGCGGGTCACGTCGCCCAGTTCGAGGGGGGCCGGCTTGGTGCCGGTGGCCCACTCGATGAGGAGGTCGGCGATCTGCGGGTTGCGCGGCAGCACGGGACCGTGCAGGTAGGTGCACAGGATGCGGCCCTGGACCGCGCCCTCCACCGAGCCGTCGTTGCCGGTACCCACCTTGACGTGCGCCAACGGCTGCGCGGACGGCCCCAGCACGGTGCGGCCCTGGTGGTTCTCGAAACCCGTCAGGATGCCGTCGAACAGGCCGTTCGCGGGCGTCGCGATCACCTCGCCGATGGCCCGGCTGCCGCCCGCGTGCGACGTCGAGTCGATCAGGCCCAGGCCGGCGTGCGTGACCTGGTCGGCCCGGGTGAACGACTCGCCGAAGATCTGGATGCCCGCGCACACGCCGAGGACCACCGCGCCGCGCGCCGCCGCGCGCTGCATCCCGGGGTGCTCCCGCAGGTGCCGCACGGCCAGCGTCTGCGCCGTGTCCTCGCCGCCGCCGACCACGTAGATGTCGCACGAGTCGGGCACCGGCTCGCCGAACCGCACCGTGACGATCTCGGCGGGGATGCCCCGCCACGTCATGCGCTTCTCCAGCACGACCGCGTTGCCGAAGTCGCCGTAGGTGCCGAGCAGGTCGGGCAGCACCAGGGCGATCTGGACCTTGGACGTCGTCACTCGGCGGCCCTCGCGTTCAGGTCCCGGAAAGCGGTGTAGTTGGCGATGACCTCGACCGGGCCGGGCGGCATGGCGTCGATCGCCGCCAGCGGGTCGGGCACGATCGTGTGCCGCACCTCGGCGTAGGTGAGCCGGACGGCCAGGTCGGTGGCGCGTTCGCCGGACGCGATGACCTGGCGGCCCTGGAGCCGCTCGAACGGCACGTCCCACAGCCACGACAGGTCGCGCCCGTCGGCCTCGTGCGCGTTGATCACGAGCACGGCCGGGTGGTCGGCCTCGCGCACCACGGTCAGCGTCTCGCTCCAGCCGGCCGGGTTCTTCGACAGCAGCAGGCGGGCGCGGTGGCCCGTCCGCTGGATCGTCCGGTACCGGCCGGCCACGTTGGACACGCCGCGCAGCCGCTGCACGGCCTCCTCGACGGGCACGCCGAGCGCGGCGGCGGCGGCGGTCGCCATCACCGCGTTGGCCTGGTTGAACTTGCCGGGCAGCCGCAGCGACAGCTCGACCTTCACGCCGTTCGGCGTGACCAGCCAGCCGTCACCGGTGATCCAGTTCGGCCGGGGCCGGGCGAGGTCGCAGCCGGTGCAGTGCCAGTGCTCGCCCTGCCAGCGGATCGGGTCGCCGCAGCGCGGGCACGAGGCCGCGTCGTTGTGCCAGCCCGTGCCGGTGGCCACCCACACCACGTTCGAGCAGTCGCGCGCGGCCGAGGTGACCATGATGTCGTCGCAGTTGGCGACGACGGTCCCGGTCACCGTCTTGAGCGCGGTGCGCAGCGACTTCTCGATGGTGCGGACCTCGCCGACCCGGTCGAGCTGGTCGCGCGACAGGTTCAGCAGCACGGCCACGGCGGGCGCCGCCGCCCGCACGACCTCGGGGAAGTACCCCTCGTCGACCTCCAGCACCGCGTACGGCGCGTCGGGCTGCTTGGACAGCGCGGTCACGTGCCCGTCCGGCATGTTCGCGCCGCCGTGGTTGGTGGCGACCTCGCCGAGGAACGACACGGCGCGGCTGAGCATCATCGTGCTGGTGGTCTTGCCGTTGGTCCCGGTCACCAGTGCGACGGCGCGACCCTGGGTGAGGTGCGCCAACGCCTGCGGGTCCAGCCGCAGCGCGACCCGGCCGCCGATCATGCCACCGGCGCCGAGGCCCATCTTCTGCGACAGCTTCGAGCTCATGTTGCCCAGTCGCACGGCGGCCGCGGTGCGCAGCGGCAGGCGGGCTGGGTCTGCACCTGGAGTGTTCGGCAAGCGACTTCCTGCACGGTCAGGGGTGGGGGAGTGCCCCCGATGCTACCGGGGTCGGTGGTTGTCCAGCTCCCGCAGGGTCCTGATCAGGTCCACCGTGCTGAGCTGGCACAACTGCGCCATGTACTCCAGCGCGGGCAGGTCCAGGTGCACCTCGGCCGGCTGCCCGGGGGCGAGCTGGGCGAGCCTGCCCTGGGCCCAGCGGCGCAGCGGCAGCAGCTGCGGTCGCGTGTCGGCGACGACCGCGCTGAGGTTCACCGCCAGGTGACCGGCCGGGGCGTCCCCGAACACACGTTCGTGGACCCGGGCCAGCACCTGGTGCGCGGGCACGCCCAGGGCGACGCAGATCTCCACCAGCCGGACCACTGAGCACTGGCGGGTGCCCAGCTCGTAGGTGGCCAGCGTCTGGAGCGAGATCTCGCTCTGCAAACGTCGGTTGAGCTCCTTGCGGGTCCATCCGCGCTGCTTGCGCAGGCTGCGCAGCTCGTCCCCGAGCACGCGCTGGTACGCCGCTGTGTCGATCTGCACCGTCGATCCTCCGTCCGCGGGGGCCCCGACAGACCCCACGCAGATGGAAAGCGCGACTTTGGGATCGCTTACGCGAGTTGTCCCATTTATCGCCCGATCGGGCTAACCGAGTAGTACCGAAAGTAGCGTTTACGGGGTGAGAGCACGGGTAACCCCCTGCTCGGTCGGCCCCAGGAACCGGGGGTCCGGTTCGGCCACCACGCCGTCCCACATCGCCTTGCCCGCCGCGAAGACCTCCCGGAAGTGGCCGTAGGCGGTCGTCGTGGCCCAGCGCCGGGACGTGTCGTGGCCCACGCCGCGCGCGTCCAGGCCCGCCGACCGGCACAGCGCCACGGCGCGCGGCAGGTGGAAGCCCTGGGTCACCACGGTCAGCCGCTCGACGCCGAAGACCCGCTTGGCCCGCGTGCACGAGTCCCACGTGTCCAGGCCCGCGTAGTCGGCCACGACGACCCGCTCGGGCACGCCCCGGCGCACCAGGTAGCCGCGCATGGCGCTCGGCTCGTCGTAGTCGGTGGTGCTGTTGTCCCCGCTGACCAGCAGCACCTTCACCTTGCCGGTCCGGTACAGCTCCGCCGCCACGTCCAGCCGGCCCGCCAGGAACGGCGTCGGCGCCCCGGACCGGGTCAGGCCCGCGCCCAGCACCAGCGCCACCGGCGCCTCGGGCACGTCCGCCGCGCCGTGCACGTACGGCGCGCTGCTCGCCCGCACCCACACCCACGGCGTGGCCGCCAGCAGCACCAGCAGCCCGGTCACGACCAGCGCGCGCCGCCAGCGCCGCCGCAGCAGCCGCGCCGCCCGGCCCGCGCCCGCCCGCACCCGTCCCGCGAAGTCCTCCACGAACGCCTCCCCCGAGTTCCGCCCGCGCGGACCGGTCCCGCGCGGGTCAGTTGACGCAGCGCACCCCGTCCGCGGTGATGGGCTGCTCCGGCGTGGTCGTCGCCGGCTGCCGCCGCGCGCCGTCCAGGCCGACCAGCGGCCCGCCGGCGAGGCCCTGGACGCCCGGCCCGTCGTACTCCGGGCCGAGGAACACCCGCACGTGCCCGGTCGGGACGTCGGGGTCCTCCTCGACGTCGAGGCCGCCGAGGAAGTCGGCGACGGCCGCCGCGCCGTCCTCGCCGCCGAGGCCGTGGCGCACCGCGGAGGACGTCACCTCCTCGGCGGCGTTGCCCGAGCCGCCGTCCACGTACCCCTCGGCGACCAGGGACCGCAGCACGCGGCCGGCCAGCCCGCCCACGCCCGAGGCGTTGCGCACCTCGACGGTCACCGCGGCCGGGTCCACGGTCGGCGCGGTGGACGAGGAGCCCGGCGCGGTCGGGTCGGCGCCGAGGTTCTCGAAGAACTTCCGCACGTCCCGTTCCTTGACCTCGATCGCCAGGCCGTCCTCGGGCGTCTGGAGCTCCGGGTCGCCGGTCGGGATGGTCTCGAACTTGAGGTTGCCGCCGGTCAGGTCCTTCATCTGGGTGGCGAACCTCAGCACGTCCCAGCCCTCGTCGAGCACGATGGACCTGCTCAGGGCGTCGATCAGGGCACCGAGCCTGCCTGGGTCGGACAACGTGCCCGCGGACAGGATCTGCTTGGCCAAACCCGCCATGAACACCTGCTGGCGCACGATCCGGTCCAGGTCGCCGCGCAGCAGCCCGTACCGCTGGCGGACGAACGCCAGCGCCTCGCGGCCCTGGACCTTCTGCGGCCCGGCGGCGAAGTCGGCGCCGGAGAACTCGTCCCGGGTGGCCTGGTTGAGGCACACGTCCACGCCGCCGACGGCCTTGGTGATCTCGTAGAACCCGACCAGGTTGATCTCGGCGTAGTGGTCGACGGTGACGCCGGTGAGGTCCTGGACGGTCGCGATGAGGTTCTTCGCGCCGTCCTTGCGGGACTTGACGTCCAGCTGGGCCGGGTCGGACTCGCCCTCGCGCTTGAGGCGCTCGATGGCGTCGTCCTTGCCGTACCCGTACGCCGAGTTGATCTTGTGGCGGCCGTAGCCGCCCGCGATCTTCACGTACGAGTCGCGCGGGAACGACACCGCGACGGCCTTGCCGCCGTCGTTCGGCACGTGCATCAGGATCAACGTGTCGGTGTTCAGGCCGCCGGCCGTCTCGTCGCCCGCCTGGAGCTCGTCGAGGACCTCCCGCGGCAGCGGGTTGCCCTTCGAGTCGGTGCGGCTGTCCATGCCCACCATGAGGATGTCGACCGAGCCGTCGGCGGGCTTCTCGCCGCCGCCCTCCGCGCCGATCACGTCCGTGGTGGAGATGCTCTCGGTCAGCGACTGGAAGTTGGCGTACGCGTAGCCCGTGCCCAGCAGCACGGCCACCGAGGCGAGCGCCAGGACCGTGCGGCCGACGAGCGCGCCGGCGCCCACCGTCGTGGTGGTCGTCGGGGGCTTGCGCGCGGGCGCGGTCCGCACGGGACGCGCCCGCGCGCCCGCGGCACGGCCGTCCCGGGCGCCGGACCGCGCGGGCGGGGCGGGCGGGGCGGGGCGTTCACGGCGCGGCGGCTCGGGCCGGGCGACCTGCGTGACCGGCTCGGCGCGCTCGGTGGGGTCGTCGGCACGGGGGCGGGGCCGCGCGGGGCGTCCCGGCGGCGGGTCGAGGCGGCGGCGCGGGTCCGGCTGGAACGCGTCGTCACCGCCCCCCTCGCGCCTGGGCCGAGCCGCGGGGGGACGACGAGGGGGAGCTGGTCGCCCGCGGAACCCGTCGGGTTCGCCTGGCCTCGGCGGCCGGTTGTCCACGCCCACTCCTCCCTGGTACCCGGGTACGCCTCGGAGGACGCATCACGGGGCGCCCGGGTTGCGCACAGCGTCGCACAGGCCGTCCCCGGGTGACGTGGTGATACCGGGTTTCGCCGCGCGCTGACCAGCGCGGTAACCCGATTGTGAGGTCGGTTTCGTCACGTTCGTAGACTGTTCCCCCGTGCTGACCATGCAGGACGCGCTGCTCGCGCTGACCAGGTACTGGACCGACCGGGGCTGCATCGTCGTGCAGCCGTACAACACGGAGGTCGGCGCCGGTACGTTGAACCCCGCCACCGTGCTGAGGGTGCTCGGTCCCGAGCCGTGGCGGGTGTCCTACGTCGAGCCCAGCGTGCGGCCCGACGACGCGCGGTACGGCGAGAACCCGAACCGGCTCCAGACCCACACCCAGTTCCAGGTGATCCTCAAGCCCGACCCCGGCAACCCCCAGGAGCTGTACCTGGGCAGCCTCGAAGCCCTCGGCATCGACGTGCGCGGCCACGACGTGCGGTTCGTCGAGGACAACTGGGCCTCGCCCGCGCTCGGCGCCTGGGGCCTCGGCTGGGAGGTCTGGCTCGACGGCCTGGAGATCACCCAGTTCACCTACTTCCAGCAGGCCGGCGGCATGTCGCTCGACCCGGTGTCGGTCGAGATCACCTACGGCATCGAGCGCATCATGATGGCGCTCCAGGGCGTCGACCACTTCAAGGACATCGCCTACGCGCCCGGCATCTCCTACGGCGAGGCGTTCGGCCAGGCCGAGTACGAGATGAGCCGCTACTACCTCGACGACGCCGACGTCGAGGCGAACAAGCGGATGTTCGAGGAGTACGCCGCCGAGGCGCGCCGGATGCTCGACGCCCGCCTGCCCGTGCCCGCGCACAACTACGTGCTGAAGTGCTCGCACGCGTTCAACGTGCTCGACGCCCGGGGCGCGATCAGCACCACCGAGCGGGCCCGCGCGTTCGGCCGGATGCGCGGCCTGGCCCGTGAGGTCGCCCAGCTGTGGGCGGCCCGCCGCGAGGAGCTGGGCCACCCGCTCGGCCAGGCCGAGGTGCCCGCCCCGGCCGCGCTGCCGGAGTCGTTCGCCGAGGTCACGGGCTCGAACACGCTGCTGTTCGAGATCGGCACCGAGGAGCTGCCGCCGCACGAGGTGACCCGCACCACGGAGGCGGTCGCCAAGGCCGTGGCCGACAAGCTCGGGGCCACCCGCCTCGCGCACGGCGACGTCGAGGTGCACGGCACGCCCCGCCGCGTGGTCGTGCTCGTGCCGGGCGTGGAGGCGCGCGAGCCGGACGCCGAGAAGACCGTGCGCGGACCGCGCGTGTCGGCCGCGTTCGACGCCGACGGCAACCCGACCAAGGCCGCCCAGGGCTTCGCCCGGGGGCAGGGCGTGGACGTGTCCGCGCTGGGCCGCGTCACCGAGAACGGCGTCGAGCACGTCGCCCTCGTGCGCACCGACCCGGGCCGCGGCGCGGTGGAGGTCCTCAGCGGGCTGCTCGGCGAGGTCGTGGCCGAGCTGCGGTCCGAGAAGAACATGAAGTGGAACGACCCGAAGCTGTCGTTCACCCGCCCGATCCGGTGGCTGCTCGCGCTGCTCGGCACCACGCCGGTCCCGGTGGCCGTGTCGTCGCTGTCCGCCGAGCCGAAGACCCGCGTGCACCGCACGGCCGACACCCCGGTGGTGGAGGTGTCCACGGCGGACGGTTACCCGGAGTTCCTGGCCGGGCACGGCATCGACGTGTCGGCGAAGGCCCGGCGAGCGGCGATCGTGGCGAGGGCCGAGGAACTGGCCGCGTCCGTCGGCGGCGTCGTGGACCTCGACGGCGTGCTCGACGAGGTGACCAACCTGGTGGAGCGGCCCACGCCCATCCTCGGGTCCTTCGAGGAGCGCTACCTGGAGCTGCCCGCGCAGATCCTCACCACGGTCATGCGCAAGCACCAGCGGTACCTGCCGGTGCGCAAGGCCGACGGGTCGCTGCTGCCGCACTTCGTGGCCGTCGCCAACGGCGAGGTCGACGAGGACCTGGTGCGGGCCGGCAACGAGGCCGTGCTGCGCGCCCGGTACGAGGACGCCGCGTTCTTCTGGCGCGCCGACCTGCGCACGCCGCTGACGGACATGAAGTCCGGGTTGGACAAGCTCACGTTCGCCGACAAGCTCGGCTCGATGGCCGACCGGGCGACCCGCATCGCGGTGCTCGCCGGGCGGCTGGCCGAGGAGGTCGGCGCGGCCGACAAGACCCTGGCGCGGGCGGGCGAGCTGGCGAAGTTCGACCTGGGCTCGCAGATGGTGATCGAGCTGTCGAGCCTCGCGGGCGTGATGGCCCGCGAGTACGCCGAGCGCGCGGGGGAGACCCCGGAGGTGGCGGCGGCGCTCTACGAGATGGAGCTGCCCCGGTCGGCGGGCGACGCGCTGCCGTCGTCCACGCCCGGCGCGCTGCTGTCCCTGGCGGACCGGTTCGACCTGCTGGCGGGCCTGTTCGGGATCGGCGCGAACCCCACCGGCAGCTCCGACCCGTTCGGCCTGCGGCGGGCGGCGCTGGGCGCGGTGAGCGTGCTGCGGGCGTTCCCGGAGCTGAAGGGCATCACGCTGCCCAAGGCGCTCGCGCTGGCCGCGCGGGGGGTGGCCGAGCAGGGACCGGAGCTGTCGGCCGGTGCGCTGGAGGTGGCGCGCGAGTTCGCCGTGCGGCGCTACGAGCAGCAGCTGCTGGACGCGGGCCACGACCACCGGTTCGTCAACGCCGTGCTGCCGCTGGCCGACGCGCCCGCGGTCGCCGACACCACGTTGGCCGAGCTGACCGACCTGGCCGGTGACCCGGGCTTCGCCGCGCTGGTCGCCGCGCTCCAGCGGGTGCGGCGGATCGTGCCCGCGGACACGGTGGGCGAGTACGACGCGGCGGTGCTCACCGAGCCGGCCGAGGTGGCGCTGCACGAGGCGCTGACCCGGGTGCCCTCGGGCGTGACGGGGTTGGCCGCGTTCGCCGCGGCGGCGTCCGGCCTCACCGCGCCGGTGAACACGTTCTTCGACGACGTGCTGGTGATGGCCGAGGACGAGGGGGTCAGGCGCGCCCGGCTGGGCCTGCTGGCGGCGATCCGGGACCTGGCGGCGCCGGTGCTGGACTGGCAGGCGCTGGGCACCGCCCTGGGCTGAGCCCTCGGACGTGCGAAAATCCCCGCCCCCCGGTCGAACCGGGAGGCGGGGATTTTCATGCGCCTACATGTCGCGGTTGTCCTCGGCCGCGATCGCCTGGGGTAGGGCGAGCGACTTCGAGACGGCCGCGACCGGGTCGTGGTCCGGCGTGGGCTGTTCTGCGGCGGCCGACCCGGCGCCCAGGGCGAGCAGGGCCGCGGCGATCGCGGCCACCAGCGCTGCGGGGACGATTCTCACGCTGTCTTCTCCTCACACGACCGGCCAGGGTTCGGCAGGCGACACCTTCGCACAAAAATAGCAGGAACACGAGCCCCCCTTTGCCGGTGTTAGCTCCGTAGTCAATCGGGTGCGGAGCGTGATATTTCGCCCGAAAGTAACGTCGTAACCAGCGGGTTCGATGTCCCGTGAAGGCTACCGGGGCCTGTCGCGCGGCCCATTCGGAGCCGGCTGGTTGCTACGTCTTGACGAACCCGCACGCCGGGGGTTGGAATTCCGCAACATTCTGTTTTCCGTCACTGAACGTCGATGTCGCCCGAGCAAGGGGTTGGCGAATGCGAAGGCTAACCGGAGCCGTGTCCTGCGGCCTCCTCGTCCTGTCCCTCGCCGCGTGCGGCGGCGGGACGGACCCGCTCGCCCCCGCCGCCGGCACGCCCGCCGACAAGCCGGTCGTCGGCGTCATCCTGCCCGACCGCTCGTCGTCGGACCGCTGGGACGAGCAGGACGCGCCGCTGCTGAGCCAGGCGTTCAGCTTCGCGGGCATCGAGGGCGACATCCGCAACGCGGAGGGCGACGAGACGAAGTTCGCGAGCATCGCCGACGAGATGATCGCCCGGGGCGTCAAGGTGCTGATGACGACCCCGCTGACGCCCGAGGGCGGTGCGGCCGTCGAGCGCAAGGCCAAGGACGCGGGCATCCCGGTCATCAACTACGACCGGATCAGCCTCGGCGGGCTCGCCGAGTACTACGTGTCGTTCGACAACCTCAACGTGGGCGAGCTCCAGGCCGAGGGCCTGCTGCGCTGCCTGGGCGAGAAGCCGGGCGCGAACATCATCGAGATCCAGGGCGCGCCGCAGGACAACAACGCGACCCTGTTCGCCGACGGCCAGCGCCGCAAGCTGGGCCCGAAGTACGACAGCGGCGCGCTGAAGCTCGTCGACAGCAAGGCCATCGACAAGTGGGACCCGCTGATCGGCAAGGCCACGTTCGAGCAGATCCTCAACGGCAACGGCGGGAAGGTCGACGGCGTGGTGGCCGCGAACGACGGCCTCGCCGGCGCGGTCATCGAGGTCCTCAAGGCCAAGGGCCTGGCCGGCCGCGTCCCGGTGACGGGCCAGGACGCCACGCTGGAGGGCCTGCGCGCGGTGCTGCGCGGCGAGCAGTGCATGACGGTCTACAAGCCGATCCGCGACGAGGCCGAGGCCGCCTCCCGGCTGGCCATCGCGGTGGCGCGCGGCGACCTGCCCGGCGCGGACGACCTGGCCACCGGCAACACCCGCGACCTCGTGTCCCGGCGGGACGTGAAGTCGGTGCTGCTCGGGGCGGACCTGGTGACGCGCGACGACGTGCGGGCGCTGGTCGGCGAGGGCGCCGTGAAGCCGGCCGAGCTGTGCGACGGCGACACCGCCGACGACTGCGCCGAACTGGGCATCCTCGTCAACTGACCCGCGAGTCATGCCCTCCCGACCCGCGAGTCCAACGCTCACACCCCGCGAGTCCTACGTTCCCGACCCGCGAGTCCTACGTTCACGACCCGCGAGTCAGACGCTCGTGACCCTCGTGTCCTGCATTCGCGGCTCGCACCGTCAGTCGTGAGCGCATGACACGGGGGGCGCGAGCGCATGACACGGGGGTCGTGGAGGCATGACACGCGGGTCGCGAGCGCATGACTCGCGGGTCAGTCGTCGGGGTCCAGGTCGTGCCGACCGGAGATGAACTCCTGCACGCGGATCTTCGCGCGGATCAGGGGTTGGCGGACGCGGGCCTCGCGGCGGTAGGCGCGGCGCAGCTTGCGCGAACCCTCCGCGTACCGCCAGCGCGCCCACGGCGACCCCGGCCTGGCCAGCCGCACGGCCCCGATCTCGGGCAGCACGGGCACCAGCAGCCCGAGCAGGCCCGTCCACACCTTGCCCTTGAGCAGCGCCACGACGGCGAACGCGAGGTTCACCAGGATGAGCAGGACGCGCAGCGGCCGTCCCTCGCCGTACACCTCGTCGTAGCCGAAGGGCCGGGCGCCGAGCAGCAGCAGGCCGGTCATGCCGACGGCCAGGAACACCGCGTCGACCGACAACCGGCCGTCCTTCGTCCAGTACACGTCACGCAGGTGCAGGATCAGCGCGAACTCGTCGAGCACGAGCGCCGCCCCCACGCCGAGCAACGCGGCTGCGGCAACCCGCAGTCCGTGCTCGTCGTCCGGCACGGCCAGGCCGGTCACGCCGCCGAGCATCATGAACACCGCGCCGAACACGACGTGGTGGATGTGCGTGCCGCCCGGCGTGAAGTTGCCCGGCCACCAGCGGACGCCGGCCCGGATCATGCGCACGCTGATCCGGATGAACACGAACGTGAGCACCAGGCCGAGGAAGAAGAACAGCAACCGGGACTGGGGCAGGTCGAGCGGGTACATCGCCCCATCTTCACCCCGGGGGGCTACGAGAAGCTGACGCCGCCCTGGATGTCGCCGGCCTGGAGCACGTTGCCGTGCACCGTCCCGGAGATGTGGTTGACCACCCGACCGGTCTGGGTGACCGACCCGTACTCGCGGCCCAGCGCCTCGGCGAAGCCCGGGTCGGCCGCCGCGGTCCGCTCCAGCGCCTCGCCCAACGCCGCCACCTGCGAGGAGCCCTCCGGCTGACCGTCCGCGGCGACCAGCGCCCCGGCGGCCTCGGGGTCACCGGCGAACCTGGTCCTGACCAGGTCGTACAGCGTGGACGCCGTTCTGGCGGCCAGCGAGGCGGCGATGGAGACCAGCATCGGCTCCGGCATGTCAGACCCCCTGTGATCGAGCCCGGACCCACCGTAGCAGTGCGACTCGCCGCATTCTGCCGCTCGACTACGAGCGGCCGGTCGTGGTTGACTGTCTGCGGTCGTACCTTTCTGTGTTCGTGTTCCACCACGCTCGCGGAACGGAGTTGCGGGCGCTGAACACTCCTCCTGGAGGGCCGGAGCCCGCAGCAGCGGACCCGGTGGTCGCAAGCGCGATCCGGCACCTGTTAGAGGAGAAGTAGCAAGATGGCAGTTCAGGGCACCGTCAAGTGGTTCAACGCGGAGAAGGGCTTCGGCTTCATCTCCCCGGACAACGGTGGCGCCGACGTGTTCGTGCACTACTCGGAGATCCAGAGCAACGGTTACCGCACGCTCGAGGAGAACCAGCGGGTGGAGTTCGAAATCGGCCAGGGCCAGAAGGGCCCGCAGGCGCAGGCGGTTCGACCGCTCTGACCCCTTTCGGGTCCTCACCGACCCGGAGTTGAACGGGCCGCTGCCCCGGTGACGGGGCAGCGGCCCGTTTCGCGTTCCCGAACCCGTGCCTCAGCTCGTCAGAGCCGGTTCGGCGGTCGTACCGGCGGCGCTGCCGGGCGTCCCGACGTGCTCGCCGTACAGCCGCTGGCCGACCAGGCGTGCACCGTCGAACAGGAAGAACGCGGTGGTGCGCACCCGGAACGGCCGCCCGGTGGGCCCCTCGTCGCACGAGTCGCACGGGTCGCCCGGTCGGGTGCCCGCCAGCTCCAGCTCCGCGATGACCGCGTCGTCCGCGTGGTGCAGCTCCACGAGCGTGCTGCGCCGGTCGGGGCACGCCCGCCGGACCCGCGCGTAGTACCCGGCCAGCTCGTCGCGCCCCTCGAACACCTGGCCGGTCGCGACGACCTCGCACCGCGGGTGGTCGAAGGCGCCCACGGCGGCGTCGAACTCGTGTTCGTTCTCGCATTCGAGCAGTTCGAGCACGATCGCCTCGCGCAGCGCGCGCAGTGCCTTGGACGCGGTCACGGCCCCGTGACCCCCTCTCGAACCGGTAGGAAGCGACCAAACACCGCTTTCGCCCGACCAGTCAAGACGCAGGGGCGCCGCCCGACCGCGGCGCGGGCCCGCCTCGTCCGGTCGGACCGGCCGTCGCTGCGGCACACGTCGGCACGCCCGGCGGCCGATCGGACGCACGCGTCGCCCGACCGGCCCGGTGTTCACGGACGCATCTCGTACGCCCCGGACAACGCGGCCACCGCCTGCCACACCCGGTCGAACCGCCCGCCGTCCGCGACCGGCTTGCGCACCACGCCCAGCGCCCACTCCTGCTGGGCCGGGGTGGACGACGCCTTGCCGTGCAGGGCGACGGCGTAGGCGGAGAAGTCGCGCACCAGCACGTCGAACACCTGGTCCAGCAGGTCGTCGTCCACGCCCGCGGTCGCCGCCCGCTCCAGCACCAGCTGCCCGTACACGACGAGCGTGAACAGGTGGCCGAGGTTGAGCAGGAAGTCCAGGTCCCGCTGCTGGGCCTCGTCCGGCGCGGCGTCGGTGAGCAGGTCCCGCAGGGCCCGCGCCTGCTCGTGGAACAGCGCCGCGTTCGGCACCCGCGCGTGCTCGCGGTAGGGGGCCTCCCAGTCCTGGAACCGGACCTGCCCGAGGCCGCGGGCCGGGCCCTGGCGCCAGAAGAACGCGTCGTCGGCCGGGTCGTGCCGGGTCGGCACCGCGTCGTGCTCGACCGGGTTGAACAGGTAGTTGGGCATGAACTTCAGCACCAGGGCGAGGTTGACGTGGACCGTGCCCTCCAGCTTCGGCAGCGCGCGGATGTCGCGGGCCGCCATCGCGAAGTAGGTGTCCTTCTCGAAGCCCTTGGCCGCGATCACGTCCCACAGCAGGTCGATGACGCGTTCGCCCTCGCTGGTGACCTTCATCTTGGTGATGGGGTTGAACAGCAGGTAGCGGCGGTCCTCGGGGGAGGCACCGCGGAAGTAGTCGACCGCGCGGTCGGAGAACAGCTTCATCGCGGCCAGGCGGGCGTAGGCGTCGACGAAGTTCTGCCGCACGTGCGGGAAGTCGGTGACGCGCTTGCCGTAGAGCACCCGGTTGTGGGCGTGGGTGATCGCCTCGTGGAACGCGTGCTCGTCGATGCCGATGGACGCCGTGCACAGGTTGAACTTGCCGACGTTCACCGTGTTCAGGGCGGCGCTGAACGCGTCCGCGCCGGTGTGCAGCACGTCGTCCGCGCCCACCGGGTAGTCCTCCAGCCGGAACTCGCTGACGAACATCTGCGAGTCGACGACGTTCTTGACCAGGTGGAACGCCTCGTGCTGCGAGTCGACGGCGAAGAACACGTACCCGTCGGGGCCCTCGACGTCGGCGCGGCGGCCGAAGACCGAGACCATGCCCGCGACGTTGCCGTTGCCGATGTAGTACTTGCCGCCGTTGGCGACGAAGCCGTCGCCGGTCGGGGTGAGCACCATGTCGGTGGAGTAGACGTCCGCGCCGTGCTCCTTCTCGGACAGGCCGAACGCGAACACCGCGCCGTCGTCCAGCAGCTCGGCGGCCTTCGCGCGGGCGGCGGCGTTGTCGCTCATCCAGATCGGGCCGAGGCCGAGGACGGTGACCTGCCAGGCGTACCAGTACTGGAGGCCGTAGAAGCCGAGCACCTCGCTCAGGGCGGCGTTGCGGGCGGCGTCCCAGCGCTTGTCGGGGTGCCCGCCCGCCTCGGCGGCCGGCGTGCAGAAGGTCGCGAACAGCTTCTCGCGCGCGACGAAGTCGAGGAACTCGGAGTACCAGACCTTGGCCTGGTCGTCGGCGATCAGCCGGCGCTTGCCGCGCTCCTCGAACCAGTCGATGACCGCGCGCAGCAGGCGGCGGCTCTCGGGGTCCAGGTGGCCGGCGTCGTAGGTGTCGGGGTTGAACAGCACCGGGGGTTCTCCCTTCGTCGTCGCCGCACGTTACCAGTGGGTAACTTGACCGGCCGTCGCGTCGGGGGCCGGGGTCGCCGGACTCCGCGTGCGGTGTGTCGACCGTCACGCCGGAAGGGGTGTCGCCCGCGCTACGGCTCGGCCCGGCGCGGGGACCTCGCGATCCGCCGGTAGAGGGGGCGGAGGTCGTCGGTGAGCGATCTGCCGTCCACCACGAGCGGGTCGAGCTGGTCGAGCAGGGCGTCCGGCCGCGCGGTCCCCGGTTCGGCGGCCTCGGGCACCGCCTCCGCCGCCTTCCGGCGCACCCAGAACCCGGCGAACGCGTCGGCCTCCGGCTCGACCTCCACCTCCGGCGCGGGTGCGGCGGGAGGCGGCGGCTCCTCGTGCGGCAGGGGCGCGCGCAGCTCCCGCAGCCGGTCCAGCAGGTCCTCCCGCGACCGGCCGCGCCAGGCGAGGATCTCGAACGGGTCGGTGTCGAACGACTCGGCGAGCAGGTAGCAGGTCGCGGCGAGGTGCTTGCACGGCACCTCCCAGTCCGGGCACGTGCAGTCCATCGACATCTCGCGCAGCGTGCCCGGGAACAGCGTGAGCCCCAGGTCGGCGAACACCTCCTCGATCTCCGGCGGCATCTCGCCCGCCAGCAGCTTCGCCGCGAAGATCGCCCGGTCGGCCAGCGCGTGCTCGATGCGCGACCACTCCTCGTCGCTGAACTTCCGCACCCCGACCCGCGCCCGGTACGGCTCGCGCCGCGTCCCCGTGACCAGCGCCACGACCAGGCTCGTCGACAGCGACAGGCTCATCACCTGCCCGGTCCGCGCGTACCCGCGCCCGCGCGCCAGCCGCCCGCCCATGCCGAACGACTCCAGCACCTCCACGAACCGCCGCGACCACCACGTCCGCGCCACGTCACCGCGCCTGCTGCGCAGCGTCAGCCCGCCCTCGACGCGCACCGCCCGGCGCGCGCCCGGCCGTTCGCCGTGCCAGTCGTCCCGGTCGGCCCAGTCGTCCCGGTCGGTCCGGTCACCCACTGACGGCCTCCCCGGACAGCGCGAACAGCTCGCGCAGCTCGTTCGTGGACAACTCGGTCAACCAGTCCTCGCCCGCGCCGACCACGAGCTGCGACAGCCCCCGCTTCTCCTCGATCATCCGGTCGATGCGCTCCTCCAACGTCCCTACGGTGACGAACTTGCGCACCTGCACGTGGTTGCGCTGCCCGATCCGGAACGCCCGGTCGGTCGCCTGGTCCTCCACCGCCGGGTTCCACCACCGGTCGAGGTGCACGACGTGGTTGGCCGCCGTCAGGTTCAGGCCGATGCCGCCCGCCTTGAGCGACAGCACGAAGATCGACGGCCCGTCCCGCTCCTGGAACCGCCGCACCATCGCGTCCCGCCTGCCCTTCGGCGTGCCGCCGTGCAGGAACAGCACCTCGGTGTCGAACCGCGCGGCCAGGTGCGGCACGACCAGCGCGCCGAACCCGGTGAACTGGGTGAAGCACAGCGCCTTGTCGCCGTCGGCCAGCGCCTCCTCCAGGATCTCCTCCAGCCGCGCCACCTTGCCCGAGCGCCCGGCGACGCGCGACCCGTCGCCGAGCAGCTGCGCCGGGTGGTTGCACACCTGCTTGAGCCGCGACATCGTGGCCAGCACCAGGCCCTTGCGCTTGACGCCCTCCGCCTCCGCGATCCGGCCGAGCATGTCGTCCACCACGGCCCGGTACAGCGACGCCTGCTCGGCCGTCAACGTGCACAGCTGCTTGACCTCGATCTTGTCCGGCAGGTCGGTGATCACCCGCGGGTCGGTCTTGAGGCGGCGCAGCACGAACGGCCCGGTGACGCGCCGCAGCCGCACCGCCGCCTCCTCGTCGTGGTGGCGTTCGATCGGCACCGCGAAGCGGGCGCGGAAGGTGCTGACCGTGCCCAGCACGCCGGGGTTGACGAAGTCCATGATCGACCACAGCTCGGCCAGCCGGTTCTCCACCGGCGTGCCCGTCAGCGCCACCCGGTGCCGCGCGGGCAGCGACCGCACCACCCGCGACTGCCGCGTCGAGCTGTTCTTGACGTTCTGCGCCTCGTCGAGCACGACCCGGTCCCACTGGACCCCGGCGAGCCGGCCGGCGTCGCGCGACACCACCGCGTACGTCGTGATCACCAGGTCGCAGTCGACGTCGAGCATCCGGTCCGCGCCGTGGTAGACCCGGACCTCCAGGCCGGGCGTGAACCGCGCGGCCTCGCGCTGCCAGTTCCCGACCACCGACATCGGGCACACCAGCAGCGTCGGCGCCCGCGTGCCGTGCTGCCGGTTGTGCGCCTCCAGGGCCAGCAGCTGCACCGTCTTGCCGAGACCCATGTCGTCGGCCAGGCACGCGCCCAGCCCCAGCCGGTCGAGGAACGCGAGCCACGCCAGCCCGCGCCGCTGGTAGGGGCGCAGGTCGGCGACCAGCCCGCGCGGCTGCTCCACCGGCTCCAGCCGGTGCTCGACCCGGCCCGACAGCAGGTCGCCCAGCCAGCCCGTGGCGCCGACGCCGTTGAGCGGCAACGGCAGCTCGGCGTCGTCGGCGTTCATCAGCAGCACCTGCGCGGCCGTCATCCGCCCGCCGCCCCGCCCGAGGAACGCGAGCCCGGCGGCCAACCGCTCCCGGTCGACGTGCACCCACTGCCCGCGCACCCGCACCAGCGGCACCTTGGCGGCGGCCAGTGCGGTCAGCTCGGACTCGCTCAGCACCTCGTCCCCGAGCGCCAGCTCCCAGCGGTAGTCGACGAGGACCTTGAGCCCCAGCTCGCTCTCCTTGGCGACCACACCGGCCGTGCCGCGGCTCTCGGCCTCCAACCGCAGCCCGAGCCGGCGGGGCTGCCGCCACCACGAGGGCAGCAGCACCCCGAACCCGGCCTGCGCCAGCAGCGCGGCGTGGTCGAGGAACTCGTGGGCGCCCTCGACGTCCAGCTCCACCACGGCCGGCCGCTTGGCGCGCAGGGCGCGGTCGAGCGCCGGGTACAACCGGCTCGCCCGGCCCAGGTCGCCGAGCAGCACGTCCTCGGCGCGGTCCACCCACCGACGCAGCACGGCCGCCTTGCCCCGCCACACCTGTTCGGCGTGCACCAGCACGCTCGGTTCGTCCACGGCCTGGAGCAGGAACTCCAGCCGCCACCCGTCCTCCAGGTGACCGCCGTGGTCGGGCGAGCTGAGCCGGAAGCACGTCCGGACAGGACTCTCCCGCAGCCCGCGTGAGCGCCACCGGTCGAGCACCTCGCGCAGCCGGCCGACCTCCGCGTCCGAGCCCTCGACCCGGGGCGGACCGGTCAACGCGCGCACGAACGCCCCGATCGCGCCGTCCCGCCCGGCCGCGCCGCTCTGCCCGGCCACACCGTCCCGCCCGGCCCCGCCCTCGGGCAGGGAGGCGCGCACCTCCCGGTCGACGACCGAGTCGAGCACCGCGAGGACGACCTCGTCCCCGCCGCCCGCGGCCAGGAACGCCGGCGGCGCCTCCGCCACCAGCGCCGAGCACCGGGCCGAGTCCGCGCCGGACAGCGCGGCACGCCACCGGGCCGATCCCTTGTCGTCGATCGCGGGCAGCACCCGACCCCGCCGGACGAGGTCGCGCCCGAACCGCACCACGTCGTTCAGGAAGCGCGCGGACGCGCCCAGGCGGCAGTCGGCGAGGTCGTCGGCGACCTCGTCCTCCCACCGGACGACGGCGACCTCCCACTCCCGCCACCGCACCGCGCCCCGCCCGACGCCCTCGCGCACCAGCTCGGGCGAGGGCACCGGTCCGGACGCGAAGGACGGCAGCCGAACCGCCACCACCTCGCCCGCGCCGGGCCCGGGGCCGTGGCCGACCAGCGACCGCAGCTCCTCCGCGCCGACCGCGAAGGGGTGGGCGACCACCCGCCGCCCCAACCGCCCGTCGACCCGGACGGGCAACAGCGACCCCTCCGCCCACAGGACCACTCGCCCACCACCCACGCCCAAGGCGTGCAGCACGAACACGGCGCCACTCTAGGCACCACGTCCGACAGCCGGTCCGGCCCACCGCACCCCGGGCCCCGGGGTGCCGTGGATCGGCGGTGATCGTCGTCGGTCTCCTTCCCGTGTTCCGGCGTCGCGCCGACCACCCGGGCAGGGCCGGGCGGGCGACACGGGCGCCGCGATGTCGTTACCGGTGTTGCGGGGTCCTCGTGCGCGCCAGGGTGGTGACGCCCACCCCGGCCAGGCCGACCTGGAGGGCCAGCTCGATCCAGTCGACGCCGTCCGTCTCGGACACGCCCAGCACCGACGCCGCGAACGTGCCCAGCAGGGCTGCCGCTATGCCCACGAGCAGCGTCATCAACAGCGAGACCCTCTGCCTGCCCGGCACGACCAGTCGCCCCGCACCGCCGATGAGCACGCCGAAGACGAGCGCCGAGATGAGCCCGGTGATCTCCATGGGACGTCCTTTCCCCGATACTCGAAGTCCACCCCGAGCATCACCCCGCCCCCGCCCCGCGCGGATCGGGCGTGCCCCTGACCCGCCCCTGATCCCGACCCTGAACGCCGAACACCTCGGCGGCCGGTCCCGACAGCGCCCGCCCCGGGACGTCCGGGTCGCACCCGGCCTTCGCCAGCCGCGACCTGATCGACGTGGGCGTGCGTTCCAGCCGCCTGGCCAGGGCGCGGATCAGCTCCGCGGCACCGGTGCCGGGCTCCGCGCCCAGCCACGACGTGCGCAGCGCCTCCTCCAGCTCCTCCGTCCACGGCTGGTTGGCGTTGGCCGGCCTCCCGCGCGCCGACACCGGCGGCGGGGCGCCCAGCGTGCCCAGGGCGTCGAGGACCTGGCCCAGCAGCCTGCCGATCCTCGCCCCGGCGTCCGCGGGCAGGCGCAGGACGCCCTCGGCCACCAGCGCGCCCGCCGTGTCGGTGCCGGCCAGTTCCAGGGACAGCTCCGGGTCCGCGCTCGCCACCAGGCGGTAGGTGGTGGAGCCGATGCGGACCGAGTTCTCGTACGTGGTTGTCGTCATGCCGACGACGTTACGGACGGGGTCCGACAATTCCGGTGCGGTCGCAGAGGACGCAGGACGGATCGGGGGAGGATTCACCCGTTAGGTACGGCCTGAGGTGCTCGGCGATGGCCTTCGCCAGCATCGGCGGCACGGCGTTGCCGATCTGGCGGGCCACCTCGATCTTCGACCCGCACCACTCGAAGGAGTCCGGGAACGACTGGAGCCGCGCCGCCTCCAGGTGCGTGATCGGCCGGTCCACGCGGTGCCCGGCCGGCCCCGGCTCCCACTGCGGGTGCAGGTAGCGGCCCTTCTCCGGCTTGTAGAACTCGGTGCGGATGGTCAGCGACGGCTCGTCCCACCGCATCCGGCCCATCACGTCCGTCGTGCCGGTCTTCTTCTCCCGCCAGCACCGGGGCAGCAGCTCGTCCGGCAGGTCGAACCGGCCGCCGCCGGGCGGGACGTGCCGGTAGCGCTCGCGCGACAGCGGCGTGGGGTTGCGCCCGATGTGCAGCTCGGCGCTCTTGAACGACCCGGGCAGCCGGCGGCCGAAGAACTCCACCTGCGACGTCGGCAGCGACGTCGTCACGGGCCTCTCCGGCAGGCCGCGCAGCACGTCGCCCACGGTGTGCCAGCGCCCGCGCGGGTGGGTCGGCGCGGGCAGCGGGATGCGGCCGACCCGCGACCCGATCACGATGGCCCGCCGCCGCCGCTGGGGCACGCCGAAGTCCGCCGCCAGCAGCACGCCCGCGGACAGCTCGTAGTCCTCGGTCTCGGCCTGGAGCAGCGCGAACTCGGTCGAGGTGAGGAACCGGTCCACGTTCTCGATCACGAACACCGCGGGCTCGGCCCGCCGCACGAACCGCAGGTACTCGCGCCACAGCGAGTTGCGCGGGTCGTTCACGTCGCGCGACCCGAGGTTCGAGAAGCCCTGGCACGGCGGCCCGCCGACGACCACGTCCACCTCGGGGACCGCGTCGTCGGGGATGGACGCGATGTCGGACCACCGCATGTGGTCCTCGCCGAAGTTCGCCGCGTACGTCGCCGCCGCGTGCAGGTCCCACTCCACCGCCATGACCGGCGCGTAACCACCGGCCGCGGCGAACCCGGAGGTCATGCCGCCACAGCCGGCGAACAGGTCGATCATGGACAGCACGGACCTCACGGTAGCCGACCGCGCCGCCGCTCCAGAACCGCCGCCCGCACCCGGTCCGCCGCACCCACCGGGTCCTCGTGCTCCCACACCCGCACCGACAGCCAGCCCTCCTCGGCCAGCCGCCGGTCGGTGTTCGCGTCGCGCGCCCGGTTCGCCTCGATCTTGGCGCGCCAGAACTCGCCGTTGCGCTTGGGCCACGTGCCGTGCTCCGGGCAGCCGTGCCAGAAGCAGCCGTCGACGAACACGGCCACGCGGGCGGGCCCGAACACCACGTCCGCCTCCCGCCGCACGGCGCGCACCGGCCGCCGGTGCACCCGGTAGCGCAGGCCGAGGCGGTGCAGCTCGCGCCGCAGCGCCACCTCGATCCCCGTGTCGCGCGAGCGCTGCTTGCTCATCCGGGCGCGGACGTCGTCCGTCGTCTCCAGGTTCGGCACCGGGCCATGATGGCTCACCCGGGGTGCGGCACCTCCCGCAGCCTCCGCGCCGCGCGGCCCGCCGCGCGGGGTGAGCGGCAGCCGGTCCACCCACGCGTCCACCCCGAACACCAACTCCGCCAACGGGTGCGCGCGCACCTCACACCCCGTGCCCGCGCAGCACCGCGCGCTGCGGCACGCGGCCTCGACCTCGGTCACCCGCTCGACGGCCGCGCACTCGTGCGCCACCACGCGCTCCACGACGCCGGTCCGCGCGCGGAACCAGCCGTGGAAGCGCAGGCGCGGGTCAGTCGAGCGACAGGGTCGCGCGGTCGGCGGCCGAGCGGCCCGCGTCCCACCCGGCGGCGCTGCGCACGGGGGTCGTCTTCGCCACCGTGCGCGTGAACATCGCCCCGAAGTACTCGTCCACCTCCCTGCGCCGCGCGGCCAGCACGGGCAGCAGCCGGTCGTCCTCGGGCACCGCGTTGGCCGCCTTCAGCCGCTCGCCCACCCGGTGCGCGTAGGACAGCAGGAACGACTTGCGGTAGGCCGAGGACCGCGACTCGTCGCCCTTGCGCGCCCGGTCGCCCGCCGCGACCATCGCGCGCGTCGCCTGCACCAGCAGCGACGCCGACAGCAGCTCCACGATCTCCAGGTCCATCTCCTCGCCGACCAGCGCGACGAACCCCAGGTCGTACACCACGGCACGGCACCGGTTGGCCTCCGCGACGACGTGCACGACCTGCGCCTTGCCGTCGAAGTACTTGCGGTCGAGCCACAGCCGCCGCGACGTCGTGGTCCCCGCCTCCACCGGCATCCGCTCCAGGGCGTGCCGCGTCACCAGCTCCTGCGCCTTGGCCGACAGCGCCTCCGCCTCCTCGGGGAACGCCGTCGACTCCGCCTTCGCCAGCAGCCCGCGCACCCGGTTGAGCACCTTCGGGTCCACGCCGTGGTGGTCGAACGCCGCCATCGGCGTGCCCGGCCGCGGCACGATCACCGGCAGGGCGGGCAGCGCGAGCAGCACGCCGAGCGCGTCCACCGCCGCGGCCACCGCGTCGTCGCGCAGCTCGATGTGCCGCCGCGCCCACTGCTCCAGGTGCGGTTCGCCGGTGTCCCACCAGACCTCGGCGCCGATGCCCTCCACCTGCGCCCGCCAGCGCGGGTGCACGGCGGTGTGCCGCGCGGTGTCCGCCGCGATGGCGTCCACGAGGAACGACAGCGCGCGCTCGTCCGCGTCGCGCCGCACCGCCTCGTACACGTCGCCGGGCAGCCACCCGTGCTCCCACAGGTGGTCGAGGGCGCGGCGCAGCACACCGCCCACCGCGGCGTCCACGTCGGCGGCCGGCAGTCCGGAGGTGCGCGGCAGCCTGGCCCGGCGGTTCGCCGCGGCCCGCCACAACGCCTCGTGCAGGGAGTCCACGACCGCCGATTGTCCTCTTTCGGGTGCGCTGTCGACGAACCTGCTGCGTGCCGCTCCCCACACCCGGTCCCACGTGCCAGCCTCGCGCCGTGAGCCGGAACACGCAGCGCCCGAAGCGCCGATCGATCGTGGTGGTGAACCGTCCACTGGGGACGCCGCTGACCCCGGCCCAGCACCGAGTCGTCCTCCGCTGCCGCACCCTGCCGCAGCTGACCGACCCCCTCGAGGCCGAGCTGACCGTCAGCACCGCCGTGGCGGACGCCCGCCCGGACGAGGAGTTCTGGGCGGGCCTCATCGAGCACGCCGTGTCCTACCCGAGCCTCCGCAACCACGCCCTGCTGCGCGTCCTGGCCGCCACCCTCACCGGCCGCCCGCGCGACTGGGCCGCCGGCGCGGTCCTCCCGGCCACCCCGCCCCTGACCGCCGGGGGCGCCTGGATCTGCGACCGGTCGCTGGATGCGGGCTACCTGGCGCTGGTGTGCGACTACGCGTTCGCAGGGGACGAGCACGCGATGGTGTTCCTGATCGACGAGCTGTCGGGCGGTGTCGTGCGCAAGGCGTTCGTGACGCGGAACCACCTGGCCGCCCGGACCGACCTGGCCTCGAGGGGCGAGCTGACGGCGATCGGGACGGAGGCCGCGCACTGGCTCCTGGCCAGGTCCTACCACCGCCTCGACCGCGACACCCGGATGGCGGTCGACGTCGACGTGCAACGCACCAGACTGCTGGTCGACCGACGAATAGCGCTCGCTTTCAGGTGAGAATGCGGCGGATTGTGACGGTTCTCATCGCCCCGCTGGTCCGGTTGAATGTCGAGTTCGTTCGTTCAGGTCTTTATCGGGGTGTGTCCCGCGTCGTACGGTCGTGGTGGTCGGCAAGACACGCCACGGGGGTGCGTATGTCGCGATCGGGTGAGGCGCGGGACGGTCGCGACTGTGCCTACAACCTGCTGTCGGGCGAGGTCCGCGGCGGTGTCGTCCAAGCGGGTGAGGTGCACGGCGACATCGTGTTCCACACCGCACCGTCCACTCCGGTCCCGGTGCCGCGCCAATTGCTGGCCGCTCCGGCGCATTTCACCGATCGCCGTGACGAATTGACTCGATTGGGTGACTTCCTGGGGGAGAGCAGGAAGCGCGGGACGCGCATGCTCACGGTGCTCAGCGGTCCCGGTGGCATCGGCAAGACGGCGCTCGCGCTCCAGTGGGCGCACGAGGTGGGGGACCTGTTCGGCGACGGCCAGCTCTACGTGGACCTCGCCGGGTTCAGCGGCGCGCGGCCGGTCCTCCCGGAGGAGGCCCTGGGCCTGTTCCTGCGCGGTCTCGGCGTGTCGTCCCGCGAGGTGCCGGCGGACCTCGCCGAACAGGCCGCGCTGTACCGCTCGCTCACCGCGGACAAGAAGCTCCTCGTGCTGCTCGACAACGCCTACTCCGCGGCGCAGGTCAGGCCGCTCGCGCCGAACTCGCCCTCCAGCGCCGTCCTGGTGACCAGCCGCAGCCGGTTGACGGGCCTGGTCGCGGAGGGCGCGCGGCTGCTCGACGTCGGACCGCTGGCCGCGGCGTCGGCGCTGCGGTTGCTCGCCGAGGTCGTGGGCAGGCGCGTCGTCGACGAGCCCGACCCGGCCGAGGCCCTGGTGGACATGTGCGGCGGCCTGCCGATCGCGGTGCGGGTGGCCGCCGCGCGCCTCGCGACCAGGCCGCAGTGGTCCGTGCGGAAGGTGCTCGCCGAACTGGGCGACGAGCGCCGCCGGCTGTCGGTGCTGTCCGCGCCCGAGCTGTCCGTGCAGACGACGTTCGACCTCTCCTACCGGGCGCTCCGGTCGTCCGCGGCGGCCCTCTACCGCAGGCTCGCGCTGCACCCCGGTCGGGAGTTCGGCGCCCCGGTCGCCGCGTCGGTGCTGGACGGCGACGACGACCCGATGGCCTCCCTGGAGGAACTGGTGGACGGCAACCTCGTGGAACCGGTGGGGGAGGGCCGCTACCGGTACCACGACCTGCTGCGGCTGCACGCCCGGAACACGGCCGACGCCGAGGACGGCGCCGCCGCGCTGGAGCGGGTCGTGCGGCGGGTGGTCGAGTGGTACCTGGTGGGCGCCATGGCGGCCGACCGCGTCGTCACCCCGCACCGCAGGCGGCTGGAGTACGGGTTCACCACCGAGCCGCAGGACGTGCCGGGGTTCGCCGACCGGGAGTCCGCGCTGGCCTGGCTGGAGGAGGAACGGCCGAACCTGGTCGAGTGCGGTCGCGTCGCCTCGGAGAGGGGGTGGTGGGAACTCTCGTGGCAGCTCGCGGACGTCATGTGGCCGCTGCTGCTGCACAAGAAGCACTACCGGGACCGGCTGGAGATCGACGAACGGGGCGTCGAGGCCGGGCGGCGCTGGGGCAACGCGTTCGCGGAGTGGGAGATGCTCAAACGGCTCGGCATGGCGTGCACGACGCTGGGCCGCTACGACGAGGCGCGGGCGCACCTGGAGGCGTCCGCCGACCTCGCCCGGTCGATGGCGGACCCGTGGGCCACCGCCGCCGTGCGGGAGGCCTCCGCCCTGCTCGAGACCGAGCGCGGCAACCTCGCCGACGCGACCGCGCTGTTCGCCGGGCTGGCCGAGGACTACCGCGGGCTGTCCGCCGACCGGGCCCTCGGCCTCACGCTGGTCAACCTCGGCGCGGTGCTGTCCCGGCTCGGCAGGAGCGACGAGGCGACGGCCGCGCTCGACGAGGCCGAGGTCCTGCTGGGCGGACTGCCCGAGCCCGATCCCTACAACGCGGCGCGCGTCGTGGTGGCCCGGGCCGAGGCGCACCTGAGGGCGGACCGGCCGGCGCAGGCCGAACGTGCGGCACTCGACGCCGTGGAGGCGATGAACGCCCTCGGCTCGCCGAGGGGGGCGGCCGACGCGCACCGGTTGGCGGCGCAGGCGCTGGAGCGGTCGGGGAGGCCCGAGGAGGCCGCAGAGCACTGGGCACGGGCTCTGCGGCTCTACCGCGGCATCGGCTCCTCACGGGCGGCCGAGATCGCCCAGCGGCTCGACCGCCCCGACGGTGACCCCGAGCCACCCGCACGCGACGGTTGACCGCGCCGAGCGGTGCCGACCGCACCACACGGGCAGCCCTCGCCGCGACAGCGCGCGCAGGTCCAGGCGCGACACGTGCCAGGCGTAGAGCGACCGGGCGGCGGAGAGCACGGCCGCCTCGGCGTCGAGGCAGCGCGCCGCGACCCCGACCGGCCTCAACCCGACCACGTCGTCGAACTCGGTGCGCACGACCACCAGCGCGGGCGACACCGCGACGAGCAGGGCGGCGAACGGGTTGGCCTCCCGGAGCGACGCGGTCACCGCGCGCCCGTCCACCTCGGTCGCCGCGCACAGGACGACGTCGGCCAGGCCGTCCGACCCGGTCGACCAGCGCACGACGGGGTCGCTCACCGCATCCCTCCCAGCGGTGCCGGGACCGGGGGCACGGCGCGGTGGCGACCCGGTTCGGGGATGTCGAGCAGCCGGTACATGACCCGGCGCAGCTCGGCCGACGACCGGCCGGGCTGCGAGGTCAGCCGCTCGCGGACCGCCTCGCCCAGGGCCGCGGCCCGCGGTGCCGCCGCCTCGAACTGCTCGCGCACCGGGACCCCGGGCCGGAACCTCGGCGCGGTCCGGCGCAGCAGCTCGTGCGGCGACCCGCCGCTGGTCGCGCTCTGCACCGGCGGGGCCACCAGCACCACCGGCCGGTCGACGGCCGCCGCGTAGACGCCGACCGAGCCGTGGTCCGCGACGACCTGGTCCGAGGCGATGAGCGCGACCCGCCAGTCCACCTCCGGCCCCAGCACGACCAGGCCCGCCTCCCGGCACTCCGCGAGCCACGCGTCGACCTGGCGCCTGCCGTGGCCGAACCACGCGGCCGGGTGCACCAGCGCCATCACCCGAACCCCCCGCGGCGTCAGTTCCTCCAGCAGGCTGGGCAGCAGGTCCTCGAACCGCGCGAACAGCGAGTGCAGCCCCCACGTCGAACTGACCACGACGACCTCCTCCCCGGGCCGCACGCCCAGCGCGGCGCGGTACTCGTCCCGGCGCGGCAGGCTCGCCACCAGCCGGTCGTAGCACGGGTCCCCCGCCACCACCGCCACGTCGACCGCCTGCGGGCACTGCCGCCGCAGCACCTCCCGCTCGTCGTCGTGCGCGAGCACCACCGCGCTCGGCAGCACGCGGCCGTTGTGCACCAGGCGCTGCGCGTCCAAGCCGTAGACGACCTGCCCCTCGCCGGTGGCGAACGCCTTGCCGTAGCCCGCGCCGTGCGGCATCACCACCAACGGCGCGTGCACCTCGTGCAGCCCGCCGTAGGCCGCCGCGACGGCGAGGTCGAACCGCTCCCGGACCGCCATCTCCCACGGCAGCACCAGCCCGCCCTCGGCGTGCAGGAAGTCGGTGACCCCGTTGCCGAACGCGTCGGGCGCCTGCGTGAACACCACCTGCACCCTCGTGTCGCTCTCGATCAACTGCACGGCCTCCAACAGCCGCTGCCCGCTGGTGACCGTGTGCACCACCGCCAGCACCGACGAGCAGCCGGCGCGGCTCACCCACTGCGGCGCGTCGAGCCCTATCGGCACCCGCGGCCACTCCTGTCCTGTCATGCGCTCCCCCTCGCGTAGCAACCCTGGGGGAGAGGTTGACAGCCGGTTTTGCCGCGAACTTGCAGTTCGCTTGCACCCCGCCGATCGCCCCGGTCCGTGTCGCCGATTCGGACGAATAATGGTAGAAGTCCTACGGGAGATCTCAACCGTGAAGCACACTGGAGGCACAGGAACATCGGGCCAGCGAAAGGTGGCGCTGGTGGATCTCAAGATCATGGGCAAGACGCGATTACACATCGGCGGGAAAGATCACGACTTGGGGCCCGCCAAGCACCGCAGGATCCTCACAATGCTGCTCTACTACTTCCCCCGGTCCGTGCAGATCGACCGGATGGCGCAGGTCTTCTGGCCGGGGAGCACGCCTGAACAGGTGCGGAGCAGTCTCCAGCCGATCATCAGCAAGCTGCGGGCAATTCTGGCCAAATCCGGGACAGGTGCTTCCATATTGAAGGAGGGGCACGCGTACCGGCTTGTCGTCGAGCCGGCCGAGGCGGTGGACTACTATCGTTTCCGCAAATTGGCGGACCGAGGGCGAATGGCCGCACAGGCAGGTGACCACCGCGCCGCGAAGGAGTTGCTCCGCGAGGCGCTGGCGCTGTGGGACGGGCGCCCCCTGCAGGAAGTGGAAGGCGCCTGGGCCGATCGTTGCCGTGACCAGATGGAGACGTTCGACCGATTGCCCGCCTTCTACGCGCTGCTGGACTGCCAGCACCAGTTGGGCGAGCACCTGGAGGTCATGGCGGAGGCCGGGAGGCTGACCGCCACGCTCGCGCCCGACGAGGCGTTCGCCGGGTTGTACATGCGTTCCCTGGACGCGCTGGGCCGCTACTCGGCGGCGCTCGACTTCTACGCCGCGTTCTGCCGCAGGCTCTTCGAGCACATCGGTGCGGAACCGGGCCCGCAACTGCGCGACCTCTACCGCTCGATCCTGCGCAAGCAGGAGAGCACGGCGTCCGCGAGCGCCACACCGCCGCACCAGATCCCGCCCCCCGCGCGCAACTTCATCGGCCGCGAGGACCTGCTGGCCGAACTCGACGCGCTGCTCGACGGTGACGGCGGCGGTGGCCGCGTGGTCGCCCTCCACGGGATGCCGAGCGTCGGCAAGAGCCAACTGGCGCTCAAGTGGGCGGCGCGCCGCCTCGGCAGCTTCCCGGACGGCAACCTGTACGTCGAACTGCGGGGGTACAGCGCCGGCACGCCGGTCGCGGCCGACGACGTGCTCGCCTTCCTGCTCCGCTCGCTCGGCGCCGAGCGGATACCGGCCACCGGCGACGAGCGCAGGCTCGAACTGCGCCGGATCATCGGCGGTCGTCGGCTGCTGATCCTGCTCGACGACGCGCACGAGAGCACGCAGGTGCGACCGGTGCTCGCCGCGACACCGAACTGCGTCACGATCATCACCAGCCGCACGCGCCTGTTCGGACTGGGCGTCCTCGACCACGTCGACCTGAAGTCCGTGCCGCCGCTGTCCGCGTCCGAGTCGGTCTCGTTGCTGCGCAAGGAGATCGGCCGCACCCGCGCCGACGAGGACCCCTCGGCGGTGCGCGACCTGGCGGGCCTCGTCGGCGGCCTGCCCCTGGGACTGCGGATCATCGCGCAGCAGGTCGTCCACCGCCCCGGCACGTCGATCGCCGACCTGGCCGAGGAGTTCCGCGGCCACGACGGCCTGGGCGTCCTGGGCGACGTGCACGACAGCGACGACGAGAGCGCCACGCTGCCCGTCGCGTTCTCGTGGTCCTTCCGCTACCTTCCCGCCGACACCGCGCACGTCTTCCGCCTCCTGGGGCTGAACCCGACGACCGAGTTCGGCGTCGACGTGGTGAGCGCGCTGCTCGGGGAGCCCGCGGAGGTCGTGGCCGCCCACCTCGGCGTGCTGGTCCGGCACAACCTGCTCGACCACGGCACCGCGCCGCGGCGCTTCCGGCTGCACGACACCCTGCACGGCTTCGCGCTGCTCCTGGTGCGCAGGGACGAACCCACGCAGGTCCGCACGAGCGCGTTGAAGAGGATGCTGGACTGGTTCCTGGCGTCCTCGGGTGTCGCGGCTCACGAACTCGACCCGCAGACCTCACCGGTGCCCCCACTGGCCGGGATGTCCGCCACCGCGGTCTCGCTGAACGGTCAGGCCGAGGCGTTGAAGTGGTTGAGCGACGAGCGGGCGAACCTGGTCGCGGCCGTGTCCCTCGCCGTGCGGCACGGCTTCCACGACCACGCCTGGCGGATTTCCGCGAACTTCCACGAGGCGTACGACCGCTCCGGTTACTACGAGGACTTCCTCATCAGTCACCGGGTGGCGTTGAAAGCCGCGACCGCGCTGGGCGACCTCGAAGCGATCAGCGGCACCCACAGCAACCTCGGAATGGTCCTGTACCGCCTGGAGAGGTACGTCGAGGCGCGGGACCACTTCCACGCGGGTGTGGAGATCGCGGAGCGGATCGGCGCCCAGGAAATACAACTCATCTGCAACCACAACCTCGCGGGAATCCACCTCGCGCTGGGCGAGATCGCCTCGGCCATCGCGCTCTACCGGAGCACCCTCGAAGCGGTGCGGAAATCCGGGTACCGCGACGGCGAGGCGTACGCGCTCAACGAGTTGGCGAACGCCTACCGCAAAGCGGAGCAGGACGACCTGGCGTTGGGGCATTACTACGAGGCGCTGGAGATAAGGCGTTCCATAAGGCACCTGCGCGGCGTCGCGACCACGCTCACGAACCTCGGGACGCTGCACCTCAGCCGCGGGGAACTGGACCTGGCCCTGCTCCGCCTGGGCGAGGCGCTGGCGCTGCACCCCGTCGGGGGCGATCGGATCCGGACGGGGGAAGCGCTGGTCGCGATCACCGAGGTGGAGTACAACCTCGGCAGGCTGGACGAGGTCGTGGCCCACGCCGAGCAGGCGGTCGCGGTCTGCGACGCCATCGGCGCGCACGCGGGGCGCGGCCACGCCCTCCACCTGTGGGGCGACGCGCTGGCGGCCCTCGGCGGGGACGAGGACGAGGTCGAGGAGCTGTGGCGCCGGGCCGACGACGCCCTGCGCCAGAGCGGGAGCGTCGGTGCCCACGGTGTCGGTGCCCACGGCGTCGGCGAGCACCTGGCAGTGCGCGCCCGTGCCCGTGCGCCGATTCCGCTCCCGCGCTCGACCGACCCCCGTCCGGCCGCATCCCCATCACAGGAGGTGACAAGGCACGTGCCATGACTGGGTGTAGTTCACACTAAATAGTGAACTTCAAACCCTAAAGTGCATAATTAATTGACGCCGACTTGTTGTTGAGCAGTGCGGCTACGGGGTCCGTCCCTCTGATGGGGGACCCCTGCTTGAGGTCGCCCCAGTGGTCCGTGATCGAATGCGCCGTGCGCGAAATGACCAGCCGCCTTATGCGGAACGCTCGTGTTCTGATTGCCGGCGCCTTGACGAACCGCCACGTGCTCATGGTGGCCGGGGCGGTCTTGATGTGCTGGCCCGGCCGCATCGGCTGAAACCGCGGGAACCTCTGAGAGGGGAAGCAGTGGACATCCACTTACGCAAGACCCGAAGAACCTGCGTCGGAACGCCTGTGGCGCCGACGTGACCGGAGGGGCGGAGGCATTGCCTTCGCCCCCTGGGGGTGAAGTGCGGTTCACCGGATCGACATGCCGACAAAGCAATGAGGACCACCGGTGAACGGTGGCCCTCTTCGCTGTGCTGTGCGCCGCCAGGGACTCGAACCCCGAACCCGCTGATTAAGAGTCAGCTGCTCTGCCAGTTGAGCTAGCGGCGCTCGGACCTTGTTGCTCCGTCCGACGTGGAGAACATTAGCACAGCGTCTCTCCCGGCTCCCAATCGCCTGGTCAGAGCGGGTGTGCCCGCCTTCGTCCAGGGGGAACTTCGCCTTGGTAACGATCCAGTATCACGGGCAACACCGTCAACCCTCGGGGCGTCACCTTGTCAGGGGACACCGAAGTGCCCGCCTACGGGCAGTGCCGGTGTTCTGGGGACTTGAGCGGAGGACGTGTGATGGCTCGTAGCCGGGGGGCGCGCGGAGCGCTGGGGATCGTCGCGGTGGGGTTGGTCGCGATGTTGGTCACAAGTTGCTCGTCGGGGTCGGCGAGCACGGAGAGCGCCGGGGGCGGGACCTCGACCTCCGCGTCGACCTCGTCCGCGCCGCCGCCCAAGCCCGTGGCGCTGAGCACCGGGCCCGCGGACGCGGCGGTCGACGTGCCGCCCGGGCAGCCGGTCGTCGTCACGGCGACGGACGGCAAGCTGACCTCCGTCACGCTGACCAACCCGGAGGGCAAGGCGGTCGCCGGGCAGGTGAGCCCGGACGGTCTCCAGTGGACCAACACCGAACCGCTGGGCTACCAGAAGACCTACACCCTCTCGGTGACGGGCCAGGGCTCGGACGGCGCGCCGGTCACGAAGAACTCGACGTTCACCACCGTCAAGCCGCGCACGCTGACCTACCTGTCGGTCACGCCGCTCGACGGCGCGGTGGTCGGCATCGGCCAGCCGCTGGCGTTCTCCTTCGACGAGCCGATCGCCGACAAGGCGGCGGCCGAGGCGATGATCTCCATCACCACGGAGCCCAAGGTCGAGGGCGCCTTCTACTGGTTCGACGAGAAGACCGTCCACTGGCGCCCGCGGGACTACTGGACGCCCGGCACCAAGATCACCGTCAACGCGAAGGTCTACGGCAAGCACGTGGGCAACGGCGTGTACGGCGAGGAGGACCGGCTCGTCACGGCGACCATCGGCGACGCGGTGGTCCACGAGGCGGACGGCGCCGCGCACCAGGTCGTCACCAAGGTCAACGGCCAGGTCGTGCGCACCATGCCCACCTCGATGGGCGACGCGCAGAACCCGACGCCGACCGGCACGTACGTGCTGATGGAGAAGCACGCCGACATGACCATGGACTCCCGCACGTACGGCCTGTCGCTGGAGGCGGGCGGGTACGTGACGCCGGTGAAGTGGGCGTTCCGGATGTCCAACAGCGGCATCTTCTTCCACGGCGCGCCGTGGTCCGTCGGCGACCAGGGGCACCGCAACGTCAGCCACGGCTGCCTGAACCTGTCGCTGGAGAACGCCCGGTGGGTGTTCGAGAACTCCAAGCAGGGCGACGTCGTCGTGGTGACCAACAGCGGCGGGCCGGCGCTGCAGTCGTGGGACGGGTTCGGCGACTGGCAGATCCCGTGGGAGCAGTGGGTCAAGGGCAACCGCTAGCCCCCGGCGGGGAGCGCTAGAGCACCAGGTCGGTCACGCGGCCCGCCGCCACTTCCAGGCGGCGGGTCGTGCGCACCGCGGTGAGCATCCGCCGGTCGTGGGTGACCAGCAGCAGCGTGCCGGTGTAGGACTCCAGGGCCGCTTCGAGCTGCTCGATCGCGGGCAGGTCGAGGTGGTTCGTCGGCTCGTCCAGCACGAGCAGGTTCACGCCGCGCGCCTGGAGCAGGGCCAGCGCGGCCCGGGTGCGCTCACCGGGCGACAGGGACGCGGCGGGCCGCAGCACGTGCGCCGCCCGCAGCCCGAACTTCGCCAGCAGCGTGCGCACGTCGGCGGGCACGAGGTCGGGCACGGCCGCGCCGAACGCGTCCAGCAGCCCCTCGGGGCCCAGGAACAGCCCGCGCGCCTGGTCGACCTCGCCCACGACCACCCCGGAGCCCAGGGACGCCGACCCGGACGTCACCGGCACCCGCCCCAGCAGGGCACCGAGCAGGGTGGACTTGCCCGCGCCGTTCGCGCCGGTGATGGCGACCCGGTCGGCCCAGTCCACCTGGAGGTCGACGGGGCCGAGGGTGAAGTCGCCCCGGGTCACCACGGCCGACCGCAGCACCGCCACCACCGAGCCGGAGCGGGGCGCGGCGGCGATCTCCATCCGCAGCTCCCACTCCTTGCGGGGTTCCTCCACGACGTCCAGCCGCTCGATGAGCCGCTCGGTCTGCCGGGCCTTGGCGGCCTGCTTCTCGGTGGCCTCGGTGCGGAACTTGCGGCCGATCTTGTCGTTGTCGGGGGCCTTGCGGCGGGCGTTCTTGACGCCCTTCTCCATCCAGGACCGCTGCGTGCGGGCGCGGTCCTCCAGCCCGGAGCGGGTGTTCGCGTACTCCTCGTACTCCTCGCGGGCGTGCCGGCGGGCCACCTCGCGCTCCTCCAGGTACGCCTCGTACCCGCCGCCGTAGGTGCGCACCTGCTGCTGGGCCAGGTCCAGCTCCACGACCCGGGTGACGGTGCGCGCCAGGAACTCGCGGTCGTGCGACACCAGCACGGCACCCGCCCGCAGCCCGGTGACGAACGCCTCCAGCCGGGCCAGGCCGTCGAGGTCCAGGTCGTTCGTCGGCTCGTCGAGCAGGAACACGTCGTACCGGCTGAGCAGCAACGACGCCATGCCGGCGCGGGCCGCCTGGCCGCCGGAGAGCGCCGTCATCGGCTGGTCGAGCGACACGCCGAGCCGGAGCGACGCGGCGATCTCCTCGGCCCGCTCGTCGAGGTCCGCGCCGCCGAGGGCCAGCCACCGCTCCAGCGCCGCCGAGTAGGTGTCGTCGTGGTCCTCGCCCGCGGTGAGCAGCTCGGTGGCCCGGTCGAGGGCGACCTGCGCGTCGGCGACGCCGGTGCGGCGGGCCAGGAACGCGCGGACCGTCTCGCCGGGACGCCGTTCGGGCTCCTGCGGCAGGTGGCCGACGGTGGCCGTGGTGGGGGAGAGGCGGACCACGCCCTCCTCGGCGGGCAGCAGCCCGGCCAGGGTGCGCAGGAGGGTGGACTTCCCCGCGCCGTTCGCCCCGACGAGACCCACCACGTCGCCAGGGGCGACCACGAGGTCGAGACCGGAGAACAGCACGCGGTCGCCGTGCCCGGCGGCCAGGTCCTTCGCGACGAGCGTGGCGCTCACGACAACTCCTTGCACAAGGAAGACGCCCCCCGACGAGGCGTCGGGGGGCGTTCCGCTTGGGGTGAGTGACGGGACTTGAACCCGCGACACCTGGGATCACAACCCAGTGCTCTACCGACTGAGCTACACCCACCAAGGCCGGTCGACCCGGCGGGGAGAAGCATACAGTGCCCTCCCACCGAGTTCGAAATCGGCCCTACCCGAGACCGTCGGCGGCCAGGAGTTCGCTGGCCACGGCCTGTGCCTGCTCCGAGGTCGGGCCCGGCTGGGGCACGAACGCGGTGCGCCGGTAGTACGCCAGCTCCCGGATGGACTCCCGGACGTCGGCGAGCGCCCGGTGCGCGAGGCCCTTGCCCGGCTGCGCGTAGTAGATGCGCGGGTACCAGCGCCGGCACAGCTCCTTGATCGACGACACGTCGACCATCCGGTAGTGCAGGTGGGCGTCCAGCTCCGGCATGTCGCGGGCGATGAAACCGCGGTCGGTGGCGATCGAGTTGCCCGCCAGCGGCGCGGTGCGCGGGTCGGGGACCCACTCCTTGACGTAGGCGAGCACCAGGGCCTCGGCCTCGGCGAGCGACACGGTCGACCGCCGCACCTCCTCGGTCAGGCCCGACTTGGCGTGCATCTGCACCACGACGTCCGGCATCGAGTCGAGCGCGGTGTCGTCGGCGTGGATCACCACGTCGACCCCCTCGCCGAGCACGTTCAGCTCGGCGTCGGTCACCAGCGCCGCGATCTCGATCAGGGCGTCCTTGCCGAGGTCGAGGCCGGTCATCTCGCAGTCGATCCACACCAGTCGATCCATCACCCGCGCGAGCCTAGTCGCCCGGTGGGCGCGGGTCCGTGCCGCTCGGGGTGGAGGTCGCTACCGATCTCATCACGCCCGCACCGGGTCGACCTCGGGCTCGACCGGCCGCTGCCGCCGGCCCCGGACCTTCATCGACAGGAACGCGGCGGCGATGCTGAGCAGTCCGGCCACGTACCAGGCGGGCGCGTAGTTCCCGAAGTGGTCGCGGGTGAGGCCGGCGGCGGTGGCGGCGATCGCGGCGCCGATCTGGTGCGAGGCGAACACCCAGCCGAACACGACGGGCGCGGACAGGCCGAACACCTCGCGGCACAGGGCCACGGTCGGCGGCACGGTGGCCACCCAGTCGAGGCCGTAGAAGATGATGAACACGAGCATCGACGGGTGCACCGAGTCGTGGAACAGCTGCGGCAGCACGAGCAGCGACGCGCCGCGCAGGGCGTAGTACACGGCCAGCAGGACGCGGCTGTCGACGCGGTCGGTGAGCCAGCCGGACAGCACGGTGCCGGCGATGTCGAACACGCCGACGAGCGCGAGCAGGCCTGCGGCCGTCGTGGTGGGCATCCCGTGGTCGTGCGCGGCGGGGATGAAGTGGGTGCCGACCAGCCCGTTGGTGGTGGCGCCGCAGATGGCGAACCCGGCGGCGAGGAACCAGAACGGGCCGGTGCGCGCGGCGGAGGTCAGCGCGCCGATCGCGCGGCGGGCGGCCCCCGGCCCGGTCGCCGGGACGGGCACGACCTCGGTGCCGCCGTAGGGCGGGACGCCGACGTCGGCGGGGTGCTCGCGCAGGAACAGCAGCACCAGCGGCACGACCGCGAGGGCCGCCACCGACACCACCAGGGACGCCGAGCGCCAGCCCGACGTCTCCGACAGCGCGGCCACGACGGGCAGGAACACGAGCTGGCCCGTCGCGCCGCCCGCGGTGAGGACGCCGGTGACCAGCCCGCGGTGCTTGACGAACCAGCGGCCGGTGATGGTCGCGACGAACGCGAGCGCCATCGAGCCGGTGCCCAGGCCGACCAGCACGCCCCAGAACAGCACGAGCTGCCACGCGGTGGTCATGAACACGGTCAGGCCGCTGCCCACGGCGACGAGCGTCAGCGCGAACGCCACGACCCGGCGGACGCCGAAGCGCTCCATCAGGGCGGCGGCGAACGGCGCGGTGAGGCCGAAGAGCAGCAGGTTGACCGACACGGCGAGGCCGATGGTGCCGGTGGACCAGCCGAACTCCTCCTTGAGCGGTTCGATCAACGCGCCCGGCGTGGCGCGGAAGGCCGCCGCGCCGACGAGTGCGACGAACGCGACCCCCGCGACCACCCACGCCCAGTTCTGCTTGCTGCTGACACCACCAGGAAGGCTCACGCCGAGAAGGGTGCGTGACCGGGCCGCCCGAGGAAAGTGGCCTGATGGCCATCATGTGCAAGAATCGGGCCATGGAGCGCCGTCACCTGATCGCCGTGCTCGCCCTGGACCAGGTCGTCGGCTTCGACCTGGGCACGCCGACGCAGGTCTTCAACGCCGCCCGCGACGAGGACGGCCGGCGGTTCTACGACGTGCGGGTGTGCACGCCGGGCAGCGCCCCGGTGCGCAGCTCGGCCGGGTTCACGATCACCCCGGACCACGGCCTGGAGCTGCTCGCCGAGGCGGACACGGTGGTCGTCTCGGGCATCAGCCACGGCTCCTCGGTGCTGGCCGAGGGCGTGCTCGACCCCGGGGTGCGCGACGCCCTGCGCTCCGCCGCCGCACGGGGCGCGCGGGTGATGTCCATCTGCACGGGCGCGTTCGTGCTCGCCGCCGCCGGCCTGCTCGACGGCAGGCGGGCCACCACGCACTGGGCGCACGCGGACAACTTCCGCCGGCTGTTCCCGCACGTCGACCTCGACCCGGACGTGCTGTTCGTCGACGGGGGCGACGTGCTCACCTCGGCGGGCGTCGGCGCGGGCGTGGACCTGTGCCTGCACCTGATCCGCGGTGACCACGGCAGCGAGGTCGCGAACATGGCGGCCCGCCGCTGCGTCGTCCCGCCGTGGCGGCCGGGCGGCCAGTCCCAGTACATCGTGCGCCCGGTCCCGGAGGTCACCGACACCTCCACGGCGGCGGCCCGCGCGTGGGCGCTGGAGCACCTGGCGGAACCGCTCGACCTGCGCGCCCTGGCCGACCGGGCGCGGATGAGCGTGCGCACCTTCACCCGCCGGTTCCGCGAGGAGACCGGCGTGAGCCCCGGCAAGTGGATCACCCAGCAGCGCGTGGAGCGGGCCCGCCACCTGCTGGAGACCACGGACCTGGCGATCGACCAGGTGGCGCGGCACGCCGGGTTCGGCACGGGCGCGGCCCTGCGCCAGCAGATGAGCGCGACGCTGGGCGTGGCGCCGAGCGTGTACCGCACCACGTTCCGCTCGGCCGGCTAACGCCCACCGCCACCGGCCGTTCCGTCCACATCGGACGGGACGTGGCTCACCGCCGAGGCGCTCCCCGCTCCAGGAAGGGGCGCAGGAGGTCGGGCACGGCGGCGTCGGCCAGGGCCAGGCCGTCGACCTCCCCGATGTCGACCGCGTGGTACGCGCCGTCGCCCGCCGCCGTGGTGGCCGAGACGGTGAGGAGGTTCGCGCGGCGCTGGAAGAACGAGCGGGAGAAGCGCCAGCCGATGATGCCGGTGCGCTGGAGCGCGACGGTCTCGCGGATCGCGGAACCCTGGCGGACGACCAGGTGGCGGTCGGTGAGCGCGTGGCCGAGGGAGCGGTAGCGGTCCCAGCCCAGCAGCGCGGAGAACGGGACGAGCGCCAGCACCACCTGCCACGTCCAGGCGGGCGCGAACCAGGCCAGGGCGGCGGCGAGCACGAGCAGCGGCACGACGGCGCGCACGAGCCGCCTGCGCAGGGCGGCGAACGGGTGCCGGCGCAGCGGGGCCAGCGTCGGCGGCGGGTCCTGCCGCAGGACGGTCGCCGACACGCGATGAGCTTCGGCGACCGGGGCGGCGGGCAGCAGCAGGCTGCTCTCCCCCTTGCGCCCCAGGCCGGTGGTGACGGTCCGGGCGTGCGCGCCGCGACCGGCGCGCAGCAGCAGCGGTTCCACGAGCTCCACGCCGCGCAGCCGCTGCTCGGCCACGGACACCGAGCGCGTGGTGAGCAGCCCGCGCTGGACGCGCACGGTGTCGTCGGGCTCGCGGGTCAGCCGGTAGCCCCAGAACTGCACGACGTAGACGAGGACCGAGCCGAGGGTGGCGATCAGCGCCACGACCCCGGTGACGAGCGCGACGGTGAGCAGCACGGGCTGGTCGACCACCCAGTGCGCGGCGTCGGTCAGCGGGCCGAGGACCTCGACCTCCAGCTCCCGCGCGAAGTTCATCGCGAACCCGAACAGCGCGCCCGCCGCGACCAGCCCGGACAGCGTCAGCGGGGCGTAGCGCAGCCAGCGGTTGTCCCACGTGGACAGGACGACGCCGGGGCGCGCTTCCTCCTGCGGCGCCGCGCTTTCCGGGCGGGCGACGGTGAGCAGCAGCACGCGCAGCCGCTCGGCCTCGGCCGAGGACACCGCGTCCAGCGTCAGCCCGTCCTCGCCCGGCTGGTCGCGCTGCCCGGTGCCGACGCGGACGGCGGACAGCCCGAACAGCCGGTGGCCCAGCTTCGCGGTCAGGTCGACGGTGCGGATGCGGTCGCGCGGCACGGCGAGGCGCTTGCGCACGAACAGGCCGGTGCGCAGCTCCACCTGCTCGGCGGTGATGCGGTACCGGGTGGTGACCCAGCGCAGCAGGCCGAACAGCACGATCGCCACGACCAGGCCGACGCTGGTCAGGATGCGCCACGCCTCACCGGTGCCGAGCACCAGCAGGCCGACGAGCAGCGGCACGAGGCCCAGCAGCTCGTTGAGGGGCCGCACGATGAGCATCCGCACGTCGAGGCGGTGCCAGTCGACGACCGGCTCGACGTACTCGGGGGCGGCGGGCAGGTCGACGGGTGGCAGGCCGGTGGGGGACAGGCCGGTGGGTGGCAAGCCGGTGGGTGGCAAGCCGGCGGACGGGGCGGGTGGCGGACCCGGGGGCACGTCGGCGGTCACGTGGCGTCACCGGGCGTGGCCTGCGTCGTGGTGGTCAGCTCGTCGGCCAACCGGACCGCGTCGTCGCGGTCGAGGCCCTCGATGTGCACGGGACCGGCGGCCGACGCGGTGGTGACCGTGACCGTGGAGAGCCCCAGCAGCTGCTGGAGCGGCCCGCGCTTGGTGTCCACGGTCTGGATGCGGGACACCGGGGCGATGCGCCACTCCTGGTTGAGCCAGCCGGCCAGGGTGTAGACGGCGTCCGGGGTGGCCTCCCAGCGGTGCACCCGGTACCGCCAGCGCGGCATGACCAGGGTGTGCGCGGTGCCCAGGACCAGGGTCGCGACCGCGGCGGCGACCTGCCACGGCGACCGGGTGAACACCAGGGCGACCACCTGGGGGACCAGCAGCACCAGCCAGCCGATCAGCGCGTGGAGGGTCCAGAGGGTGATCGACTTGCGGCTCACCTGGTGCCGCGGCGCACGCAGGCGCAGGACTTCGCTGCTCACACCGTCCACTGTGCCTCAAGGCCGGGCCCGCGCGTGCGCGAACCCGGCCCTGAGGGGGTCACGGCTGTGCCGAGTAGGGCGGCTGGAAGACCTTCGAGGCATCCGCCGTCGAGGTGTCCACGGCGGCCGCGGTGGGCGCGCCGACGACGACCGCGAGGCCGGCGCAGAGTGCCAGCGCCGCCAGGAACTTGCGCAGGGAGGGCACGACCATCGTCGAACTCCGTTCGATAGGGCGCGGTGCGTCACGGGCGAGGGGGCGCGCCGCGGGACACCCGCCGGTGGTGGCGCGTCCGAACCTCATCGCACCACCGCCGCTTCGTCGGGGAACGCAGGGGGAAGCGTCCAAGCGGAGCATGGCACACCGGGTCAGCGCGGTCATCACCCACTTTCGTCGTTGTCCGCCGGGAATACCCGGGAATACCTTCGGGGTGACCACCGGGCGGCGGACGGCGCTTCGGCACGGCGCAGCTCGCGCGGGGACCGCCACCGGCCGCCCCCGTCGACGGGGGTGCTCACCCCAGCTCGCGCTTCAGGACCTTCCCGGTGGCGTTGCGGGGCAGCGCGTCGAGGAACACGACCTCGCGCGGCACGGAGAACCTGGCCAGGTTGTCGCGCACGTGCCCGCGCACCGCGTCGGCGTCGAGCGACCCGGGTTCCTCGGGCACCACGTACGCGGCCAGGCGCTGCCCGAACTCCTCGTCGGGCACGCCGACGACGGCGACCTCGCGCACCCCGGTGAGGGCGGCCAGCAGGTCCTCGACCTCGCGCGGGTACACGTTCTCGCCGCCGGAGACGATCATCTCGTCGTCGCGGCCCACCACGAACAGCAGGCCGTCGTCGTCGCGGTGGCCGAGGTCGCCGGTGGCCATGAGGCCGTCCCGCACCTCCTTGCCGCCGCCGTGGGTGTAGCCGTCGAACAGCATCCCGTTGGCCACGAAGATGCGGCCGGTGGTGCCCGGCGGCACGGCGGCGCCGTCCTCGTCGAGGATCGCCAGGCGGGTGCCGCGCGGCGGCAGGCCCGCCGTGCCGGGTCGGCGGGCCAGCTCGTCGGGGCGGGCGATGCTCACCCACGACACCTCGGTGGAGCCGTAGAGGTTGTAGAGCACGGGGCCCAGCTCGGCCAGGCAGCGGCGGGCCACCGGCGGCGGCAGCGCCGAGCCGCTGGAGGCGACGACCCGCAGCGACGGCACGTGCGGTCGCTCCGGCTGCTCCAGGACCCGTTGGAGCATCACGGGCACGACGAACAGCGCGTCGGCGTCGTGGTCGCGCACGTCGGCGAGGACGAGCGCGGGGTCGAACCTCCGGCGCAGCACGAGCGTCGCGCCCAGCACCAGGGCGATCTGGAACGCGGCGAGGCCCCAGGTGTGGAACAGCGGCGCGGGCACGGCGAACCGGTCGCCCGCCCTCAGCGGGATGCGCGAGAGCAGCGCGGCGGCCGGGGTGAGGCTCGCCGGCTCGGGCCGCCTGGCCCCCTTGGGCGCGCCGGTCGTGCCGGAGGTCAGCACGACCAGCCGGCCGCGCGGCGGGCGCGCGGGCAGGCGGGTGGCGGGGGAGGAGGCGATGAGCTGCTCCAGGGTCGTGCCCCCGGAGGTGCCCTCGACCCACGCCACGACCCGGCGCACCTCGCCCGGCGCGTCCGCCAGCAGGTCGTGGAACTCGGTGTCGGCGACGACGACCGCCGCGTCCTGCTCGCGCAGCACGGTGGCGACCTGGCCCGCGCTCAGGCCGGTGTTGAGCAGCACCACGTGCGCGCCGAGCTTCACCGACGCGGTCACGGTCTCCACGAACCCGCGGTGGTTGCGGCACAGCACCGCGACCTTGGAGCCCGCGCGCACGCCCAGGCCGCGCAGGCCGTGGGCGAGGCGGGTGGTGCGCTCGTCGACCTCGGCGAAGGTCAGCGCGCCCAGGTCGTCGACGACCGCGGGCCGGTCGGGGTGCCGGGCCGCGCCGTGGGCGTAGCCGAAGGCGATCGTCAGGTCCCACCGGAGGTAGGCGCGCAGCACGCCGAGCAGCCGGCGCGGCGCCACGGGCCGCACGACCCCGGCGCGCACCAGCGTGACCAGGGCGCGCAGGGCTCCCGCGACGCGGTTCACCGCACGGCCCGGTGGTCGGGGCGCGCGAGCGGGCGCCCGCCGGTGGGACCTGTCGTTCCGGTGACGGGGTAGGTGCTCACGGTTCCGATACTGACACTACCTACCCGCGAGTAGGAAGAGTGCGGCGGAAAATCGGAACGGGCGGGATCAGTTTTCGGGGGTGCCGGACGCGTTCACCACCGCGTCGCGCAGGGCGGCCCGCAGGCGGCCCACCTCCAGCGGCGTGAGGACGGCGGCCTCGCCCGGCGGCACGGTCACCACCACGTGGCCCTGGCTCACGAAGACCGTCATGTCACGGCGCCGGGACGCGATGTCGCGGCAGGTGATCTGCCACTCCTTGCTCATGCTCACGTTCCCTCTACCTCCCACTGTCCCGACACGGGTGCTCGGACCGCCCGGGCGCTCGCGGAGAGGAGACGCACGCGGGTCGGTGCCATGACGGTGAAACCGCCGGGCAGTTGTGCCGAGCTGGTCACAGCGTTGCACGGGGTGACCGATCCAGTCACCTGAGCGGGTGAAAAATGGCTGAACCGCAACGGATCGTGATAATTCGTCCGCCGCTGGACTAGAGGCAGGACCCCTGATCGGGGTGCCGGGCCGAGGCGATGAGCCGGTGCAGCAAGGTCCGCAGCACGTGCAGCTCGCCCGGGTCGAGGTCGGCGGTGAACCCCGCCTCGGCCTCGGCGTGCAGGCGCTCGACCTCGACCTGCACGGCCCGGCCGCGCTCGGTGAGCGAGGGCACCCGCACGCGCCGGTCGTTCGGGTCGGGCTTGCGCACGATCAGCCCCGCCCGCTCCAGGCGGTCCAGCTCGGCGGTCAGCGTCGTCTTGTCCACCGCGAGGGCGTGGCCGAGGGCGAGCTGGGTGCGCGGGAACTCGTCGTTGGACAGCGCGCTGAGCACCAGTTGCCCGCGCGCGGTGACGCCGTGCCGGGCCGCCGCCTCCTGCGCCACCGCACCCAGCTTCTGCGCCGCGCGGTGCAGGAGCCAGTTGAGGTCGGCCTGCCTGGCGCAGGCGGACTCGGTGACGGGTTCGGCCATGACCGGAATCATACGCCGCAGGTCAGACGTTCTCGCTTGAGAACATCTTGACTCGGAACTACTCAAGCCATATGTTCTCAACCAAGAACTTCTTGGGAGGAACCATGACCGAGCTGCTGCACATCGACACGAGCCTGCGCACGGGGGGATCGGTGTCCCGCGAGGTCACGGCGGCGTTCGCGCAGGCGTGGCTGGCCGCGAACCCGGACGGCGGCCACACCTACCGCGACCTGGCGGCCGACCCGCTGCCGCACATCGACGCCACGACGCTGGCCGCCCGCGCGGGGGCGGGGGACCGGACGCTGGAGGAGCGCGTGCGCGGCGAGCTGCTGGCGGCGGACACGCTGCTGATCGGCGCACCCATGTACAACTTCGGGGTGCCGTCGACGCTCAAGGCGTGGCTGGACTGGGTGATCGTGCCGGACCTGATCGTCGACCAGCGGACCGGCGAGGGGCCGTTGGTCGGCAAGAGGGTCGTCGTGGTCACCGCCCGCGGCGGCGCCTACTCGGCGGGCACGCCGCTGCACCGCTTCGACTTCCAGGAGCCCTACCTGCGGGCGGTGTTCGCGATGGTCGGGCTCGACCGGGACCTGGAGTTCGTGCACGCCGAGATGACCAAGGCGCACGACGCGCCGGAGTTCGCCGAGCACCGCGGCCACGCCGACGCCTCCCGCGAGGACGCCCACCGCGCGGTGCGCAAGCTCGCCGCCGCCTGACCCCGGCCGGCGGGAACCGCCCGGGGGTCGGTTCCCGCCACCGGTTCCGCATCACCCGGACGTGGGGGCTTTTCCGCGCTGTCATGCTGGGGGACATGCCGGAGCCGATCGCCGCGGCCGTGGTCCGCGCCGCCGAGCTCACCGCCCGCGGCCTGCCCCGGCAGGCGATCGACGTCCTCCGCCCCGTGCTGGCCGCGAACCCGCTGCACGCCGAGGCGTGGTGCCGGCTCGCCGCCGCGCACCTCGACGCGGGCGAACCCGACCCCGCGCTGACCGCCGCGAAGCGGGCCCTCGTGCTCGGCGGCGACCACGCGTGGGCGCAGCGCCTCGCCGCCCTGGCGCTGAGCGAACTCGGCAGGCACCCCGAGGCGACCGCGTCGGCCCGCGAGTGCGTGCGCCGCGAACCCGACGACTGGCGCTGCCGGGTCGTGCTCGCCGAGGTCCTGGCCGCCGACCCGGGCGGGCGGGCCGAGGCCGTCGAGGTCGCCCGGCGGGCCGCGCACCTCGCGCCCGGCGAGGCCCGCGCCCACCAGGTCCTCGGCGACGCGGCGCTGCGCGTGCGCGACTGGGGCACCGCCGAGCGCGCCTACCGCACCGCGCTGCGGCTCGACCCGCACGCCGACGACGTGCGCGCCAACCTCGCCACCGTGCGCCGCCGGCGCGGCGGCCGATCCGTCGAGACCCCCGGCGACGCGTTGAGCGCCGCGCACGCCCTCGTGTGGCCCGCGCTGTCGCGGCTGGCCGTGCTGCTGGTGGCGGGCGGCCTGCTGTTGCTGCTCGCGGGGATGCCCAGGCCGACGCCGGTGCTGGCCTGGTTCTCCGCCGCGCTGCCGCTCGGGGTCGTCGCGGTGGTGGGCGGGCTGCTGCTGCGGGCGCGCCGGGGCGTGCGGCGGGCACTGGCCCACCTGCCCCGGCACCGGCCGCGGGTCGCCGTCGTGGTGGTGCTGTTCGGCGCGGCGACCCTCGTGCTGGCCGGCTGGACGATCGCGCTGTTCCTGGGCGCCACCACGGTGCAGCCGCTGGTCATCGCCTGGCTGTGCGCGCTGCTCGGCGGGGCCGTCGTCGTCCTGGGCGGTGCCCGCCCGGACCGCTAGCCTGGGTGGCGTGACCCGGCGCGCCCTCCTCGCGGTCCTCGCGATGATCGCGGGCTTCGTCGTGTCCGGACCCGTGACCACCGCCCCGGCCGACCCGGTCGCCGTGTCGGCCGCGGTGGACGCCGCGCACCTGCCCGGCACCACCACCCGGTCGACCGCCGTGCACCCGGTGCAGCAGGTCGCGGGCCACCTCGGCCAGCCGCTGGACGGCGTCCAGCCGCCCGTGCACGCCACCCCCGCCCCGGTGCCGCGGGTGGACGTCGTCGACCCGACCCACCGCACCCCCGAGCGCGCCGGCCGCACCCCGCTCGGCGAACGAGCGCCGCCACCCACCTCCGGAACCTGAACCCCTCACCCGTTCACCTCGTCCGGAGGTCCCCCAGCCATGCCGCGCCCCAGCGCGCGGCGAGAACTCCTCGTCCGAGGGCTGCTGTCCCTCGGCGTGCTCGCCGCGTCCGCGTTCACCCTGCTCACCGTCCAACCGCGCCTCGGCCTCGACCTGCGCGGTGGAACTCAGATCGTTCTCGAAACCCCTCCCGAGGCCACGTCCGACGCCACCGACCGGGCCATGGAGGTGCTGCGCCGCCGCGTCGACGAACTCGGCGTCGCCGAACCCGTCCTCGCCCGCTCCGGCGACCACCGCATCGTCGTGGAGCTGCCCGGCGTGCAGGACCCGACCGAGGCCATCGAGGTCCTCGGCCGCACCGCCCAGCTGCGCGTGCAGCCCGTCACCGGGCCCGGCGACAAGCCGACGCCCGACGGCGACTCGGTCGCGCTCGGCGACGTCGTGATGACCGGCGAGGGCATCGAGGACGCCCGGGCCACCCCCAACCAGCAGGGCGTCGGCTACCTCGTCGGCGTCGACTTCCAGGGCGACGCCCCCGGCGCGTGGCAGCGGGTCACCGCCGACGCCGCGTGCGCCCGGCCCGGCGCGTACGAGCGGCGCGTCGCGTTCGTGCTCGACGACGAGGTGGTGTCCGCGCCGCAGGTCGACCCGTCCGTCGGCTGCGGCACCGGCATGATCGGCGGCAGCACGCAGATCACCGGCCGGTTCGCCCAAGCCGAGGCCGAGGAGCTGGCCCTGGTGATCCGCTCCGGCGCGCTGCCCGTGCCGGTCGAGGTCGTGGAGCAGCGCACCGTCGGCCCGACGCTCGGCGCGGACGCCATCGAGGCCAGCGCGCGTGCCGCCGTCATCGGCGTCGCCCTCACCGGCCTGTTCCTCGTGTTCACCTACCGGCTCGCCGGGCTCGTCGCGGTGCTCGCGCTCGTCGCCTACGCCGGCCTGTCCTACGCGGCGCTGCTCGCGATCGGCGCGACCCTCACCCTGCCGGGGCTCGCCGGGTTCGTGCTGGCGATCGGCATGGCGGTCGACGCGAACGTGCTGGTGTTCGAGCGGTCGCGGGAGGAGTACGCGCGCCGCAAACGCTTGCCCCGTTCGGTGGACCAGGGGTTCCGGGGCGCGCTGAGCGCCGTCGCCGACTCCAACACCACCACGCTGCTCGCCGCCGGCCTGCTGTTCTGGCTGGCCACCGGCCCGGTGAAGGGCTTCGGCGTCACGCTGTCCATCGGTGTCCTCGCGTCGCTGTTCAGCGCCCTGGTGCTGACCCGCGTGCTGCTCGGCCTCGTCGTGCCGCTGCTGGAGGAGCGGCCGTCCTGGTCCGGCCTGCACACCCTCGGCCGCGTCCGCACCTGGCTGACCACGCACGGCTTCGCCCTGTTCCGCCGCCCGGACCGCTGGCTGCTCACCGCCGGCGGCGTGCTGCTCGTCGCGGCGGCCGGCCTGCTCGCGCGCGGCCTCCAGCTGGGCGTCGAGTTCACCGGCGGCCGGGTGCTGGAGTTCACCGCGCCCGCGGCGGACGTCGGCCGGGTGCGCGCCGAGCTGTCCGCCGCCGGGTTCGGCGACGCCCAGGTCGTCACCTCCGGCACCGACGGCCTGTCCGTGCGCACGGGCCCGATCGACTCACCCGCCGCCGCCCGCGTGGGCGAGGCCGTCGACCGCGCCACCGGCGGGGCCGAGCAGCTCAGCAACGACCTCATCGGCCCCAGCCTCGGCTCCGAGCTGCGGCGCAACGCCCTGGTCGCGCTGGCCATCGCGGTCGCCGCGCAGCTCGCCTACCTGGCCGTGCGCTTCGACTGGCGGCTCGGCGTGGCCACCGTGGTCGCCCTGGTGACCGACGTCGTCGTCCTCGTGGGCGCCTTCGCCTGGCTGGGCAAGACCGCGGACGCCGTCTTCCTGGCCGCCCTGCTCACCGTCATCGGCTACTCGGTCAACGACTCGGTCGTGGTCTTCGACCGCGTCCGCGAACTCCGCACCCGCGGCGGCCCGTTCCGCGACGTGGTGAGCGACGCGGTGCTGCAAACCCTGCCCCGCACCGTGAACACGGGCATCGGCGTCCTGTTCGTCCTCGCCGCACTGCTCGTCCTGGGCGACGGCTCACTGGCCGACTTCGCCACGGCCCTGCTCATCGGCCTGGTGGCCGGCACCGCCTCCACCGTCCTCACCGCCGCGCCGGTGGCGATCCTCCTGAACCCCCGCGTCCCGGCCAGGACCAAGGCGTGATCCCCCGAGCCACCGCCCTGCCGAAGGGGGCGACCGTGTAGCAAGGTGTCCGCATGACGTCATTCGCCGCGTACCAGAACGAGATCTACCTCCAGGGCCTGGCGGGCACCGTGCCGCCGTTCACGACCGACCCCGAGGCGCTGGAGGCGTCCGCCCGGGAACGGCTCGGGCCCGGGCCGTTCTGGTACGTGGCGGGGGCGGCCGGGGGTGGGGGTACCGCTCGGGCCAACCGGGAGGCGTTCGACGACTGGCGGATCGTGCCGCGGATGTTGACGGACGCCACCGTGCGGCACCTCGGAACGACCGTCCTCGGCACCGAGATGCCCGCGCCGGTGATGTTGGCGCCGGTGGGGGTGCAGTCGATCCTGCACCCGGACGGCGAGTTGGCGACCGCGCGGGCCGCCGCCGGGCTGGGGGTGCCGTTCGTGCTGTCCACGGCGTCCTCGCACACGATCGAGGAGGTCGCGGAGGCGGCGCCCGACGCGGCGCGCTGGTTCCAGCTCTACTGGCCCAACGACCCGGACGTGGCCGTCAGCATCCTCGGCCGGGCGCGTGCCGCCGGGTACCGCGTCCTCGTCGTCACGCTCGACACGTGGACGCTCGCGTGGCGCCCGCACGACCTGGACCGGTCCTACCTGCCGTTCATCCGCGGCATCGGGACGGCGATCCCGTTCTCCGACCCGGCGTTCCGGGCGGGGCTCGCCGCGGCGCCCGAAGAGGACAAGCCGATGGCGATCCTGCGCTGGGTGCAGATGTTCACCGGCACGGACAAGTCGTGGGACCAGCTGTCCTTCCTGCGCGAGCACTGGGACGGCCCGATCGTCCTCAAGGGCATCCAGCACGTGGACGACGCGCGCAAGGCCGTCGACGCGGGGGTGGACGGCATCGTCGTGTCGAACCACGGCGGGCGGCAGGTGGACGGCGCGGTCGCCTCGCTGCACGTGCTGCCGGAGATCGCGGACGCCGTGGGCGAGCGGGTCGAGGTGCTGTTCGACTCCGGTGTCCGCTCCGGGGCCGACGTGGTGAAGGCGCTGGCCCTGGGGGCGAAGGCGGTGCTGGTCGGCCGGCCGTTCGCCTACGGCCTCGCGCACGGCGGCGAGGCCGGCGTGCGGCACGTGCTGCGCGGCCTGCTCGCCGACTTCGACCTCACGCTGGGCCTGTCCGGGCACCGCAGCCCGGCCGAGCTGAACCGCGAGGTGCTCCGGAAGCGGTGAGGGGAGGGGCGCGCGTCCGATCCGTTCAAGACGGCGGACCGCGCCCCCGCCTACCGTCGTCGGCATGATCGAAGCAGCACGCACCTTCCTCTGGCGGCACGCGCGCGTCCTCGAACAGCGCAGGTTCGCGTTCCTCTTCGACGGCGGCCCGGCCGAGCCGGTCGTGCACGCGGTCCTGTCGTACCGCAACGACGACGGCGGGTTCGGGCACGCCCTGGAGCCCGACGGCCGCGGCCCGTCCAGCCAGCCGCTGCACACCTTCACCGCGCTGTCGCTGCTGCACGAGGTCGGCGCGGCCGGCGAGCACGCCCGTGCCGCGTGCGACTTCCTCGCCGGGGTCACCGCCGCAGACGGCGGCGTGCCGAACAGCCTCGCCACCGCCGGCGACCACCCCAGGGCGCCGTGGTGGCAGGTCGGCGCGGACGGCGACCTGCTGATGACCGCGCTGCTGGCGGGCGTCCTGCACCGCGTGGGCGTCGAGCACCCGTGGCTCGACGGGGCCACCGACTTCTGCTGGTCACGCGTCGAGGGCCTGGACCGGTCGCACCCCTACGAGGCCGCCGCGTGCGCGCACTTCCTCGACGCCGTCCCGGACCGGTCGCGCGCGGAGGCCGCCTCGGAGCGGCTCGGGGCGCTCGTCCGCGAGCAGGGCCTGGTGGACCTCGGCGAGGGCCGGGCGCACGAGGGCTACGCCGCCGGCGAGACGCACAAGCCCCGCCAGTACGCGCCGACCCCGGACCACCTGGCCCGCCGCTGGTTCACCGACCGGGAGGTGGCCGAGGACCTCGACGCGCTCGTCGCGGCCCGGCAGGACGACGGCGGGTGGACGTTCGCGTGGCCGGCCTGGACCCCGATCACCACCTACGAGTGGCGTGCCGTCGTCACGATCGAGGCGCTGCTCACGCTGCGCGCCTACGGCCGGATCAGCTGACCCAGCGTCACGCCGGCCAGCTCGCGCACCTCCCGCGACAGGTGCGCCTGGTCGGCGTACCCGGCGCGCTGGGCGACCTCGGCGAACGCCACCCCGCGCCGCGCCGCCCGCACGGCCCGGTCGAACCGCAGCACCCGCTGGAGCACCTTCGGCCCGTACCCGAACGCCGCCAGGCACCGCCGGTGCAGCTGCCGCGTCGACAACCCCAGGTCGTCGGCCAGGCCGGCCGTCGTCGCGCCGCCCACGAGGGCCGCCACGACCGGGGCGACCAGGGGGTCGGCGGGGGACTCGCGGGCCCGGCGCACCGCCTCGGCCGCCAGCACCGCGCCGGGGTCGGCCGCCCGGGACAGCGCGTCCTCCAGCCGGTCGGTCGGGCCCCACAGCTCGGCCAGCGGCACCCGCCGGTCGCGCAGCACGTGCCCCGGCACGCCGAACACCGTGGGTCCCGCGCCCGGCCCGAACCGCACCCCGTGCAGCACGTGCGGCGCCGACGACGACATCACGTGCGCCACCGTGTCCGGTCCGGCGACGAACAGCTCGCCGGTGGACGAGAACATCACGTCCGTGCAGCCGTCCGGCACGACCCGGCCTACCTCGGGCACCGCCGACACCCGCTCCCACACGCAGGCGAGACCGGCGAACGGCCGTTCGACGTACACCCCGTCAACCTAACGCGGGGGTGGCGGGCCGTCGACGAGGACGACCGTCGACGAGGACGGCCCGCCACGCCGTCACGTGCCGAACCGGACCCAGTTGACGCTCACGAACGCGCTCGGCTGGCCGCTGGTGAACGTGACGTACACGTCCTGCGTACCGCCCACCCCGGCGATGTTGGCCGGGATCGTCCGCCAGCTCTGCCAGCCGCCGGTGTTGCCGACGGCGAAGCTGCCGATCGGCGCGGCGGTCGGGCTGCCCAGCCTGACCTCGACGAGCCCGCTCACGCCGCCCGCCGCGCCGGACGCCACGCGCGCCACGAACTGCGTGGCCGTGCGCGTCCCGAACCGCGTGCCGGAGAACCGCAGCGAGTCGCCGTTGCGCAGCTGCGCCACCGCCTGGCCGCCCTCGGCCGCCTCGACCGAGCCGCCGCTGCGGGAGGTCGCCGACTCGGCCTGCATGTCGGCGAACGCGTCCCACCCGCTGCCGCCCGGCGTGGTCGTGGTCGTCGTAGTGGTCGGCTGGGTGCCGCCGCCGGCCGACCACACGGCCACGTAGTCCACCACCATCGAGTGACCGGGGACGGTGGCCGCGGTGGGCGTGCCGAAGCCCGCGACGCCGTTCGGGAACGCGCCGCCCATCGCCAGGTTCAGCAGCAGGAAGTAGCCCGCGTGGCCGGTCATGTTGTTCCACGTCGTCGCGTCGAACTGGTTCTGGTTGACGCTGTGGAACTGCTGGCCGTCCACGTACCAGCGCAACGCCTTCGGGCTCACGCTCTCGTCCCACTCGAACCGGTACGTGTGGAACGCCGACTGGCACGAGGAGCCGGGGCACGCGCGGCTCGCGCCGAGGCCGTTCGTCTCGTTGCACGGCCCGCCCGGGTTGACGCCGCAGTGCAGCACGCCCCACACCGAGTTGATGCCGTTGACGTTCTCCATGATGTCGAACTCGCCGATGGCGGGCCAGTTCCAGTAGTTGCCGCGGTAGGGCTGGCCGAGCGCCCAGAACGCGGGCCAGTAGCCGAGCGCCGCGTCGCCGGTGACGTTCGGCATCTGGATGCGGCCCTCGATGGCGAGCTTGCCGCCGGCCGGCGGCTTGAAGTTCGCGCGCTGCGTCTCGACGCGCGCGGAGGTCCAGTTGCCGGCCCCGTCGCGCAGCGCCGTGATCCGCAGGTTGCCGGCGCCGTCGAGCTTGATGTTGTTGGTGGAGTTCGTGTAGTCCTGGATCTCCCCGGTGCCCCAGTTGCCCGGACCGCCCGGGTAGCCGTGGCCGAGGTCGAAGATCCAGTTCGAGGACGACGGCAGGGTGTTCGCGGCCCCGGTGAAGTCGTCGCTCCACTGGAGCGTCCAGCCGGGTGGGGTGGGCGGCACGGACGCGTCGGCCGACATCGTGGCGACGACGGCGAGCGGCACGGCCGTGATCACGGCGGCGGCGGTCGCGAGTGCGCGCCGTCGGCGGCTCATGCTGAGCACCATGCGCGGTGACCTCCTTGTCACTGTGTCCTGCTCGTGGGTGCTGCGCGCGACGGACCTTCATGAGAGCGCTCTCACAATGATCGTTCAAGGGGCTGATCGGCCGAACACGCGCGCATCCGCCGTGCCGGACCCCGAATCCCGGTCCCCCCGTTCCGGACCCGGGCGCCGGGCCGCGCGCCTACCATCCCGCTCGTGATCACCGAGCCGCCGCTGCCCGAGGACCTGAGGGCGTTGTTCGCCGACGACGCCGCCGGCCGGACCCTGTCCGTGCCGCTGCCGCCCGGCCGCGCCGTGCGCCCGGAGGACGGCGGCCGGCCCGCGTTCTGGCTCGGCGACGGCCCCGCGCCGGCCGGCCGGTGGGGCGCCCTGCGCGCCGGGCACGCCCGCTCCGGCCTGTGGCCGCTGCTCCTCGACGCCCTCGACGACGAGGACGAGGAGTACCGCCCGTGGGGCAACGGCGAGGTGGAGCCGGGCGCGATGTCGTCACCCGGCGCGCACGACCCGGCCGAGCTGCTCGCGACCTGGTGGGCCGAGCACGCGGCCGACGAGGACCCCGCCACCACCGCGCCCCACGACCGCTGGCCCGGCCGGGCGACCGCGCCCCGGGGCACCGCCGACCCGGGCCGCGTCGCCGACGACCTGGCCGAGGCGCTGCTCGCCGGCCACCCGTCGCTGCGCCTGGGCCTGGTCGCCGCGGACCGGGGCGCCGACGCGCTCGCCGTCGCCGGCTGGACCGGCCCGGCCAACCACGTCGGCGACACGGCGCAGGTCTCCGCCGTGCTGCGCGACTGGGAGGACCGGTTCGGCGCGCGCGTCGTCAGCGCCGGGTTCGACACCCTCCTGCTCGGCGTCGCCGCGCCGCCCACCACCCGGGAGGAGGCGCTGGCCGTCGCCGCCGAGCACTTCGCGCTCTGCCCGGACAACGTCCGGCAGGGCGGGGCCCCGAACACCCTCGCCGCCTACGCCGACCGCCTCGTCGGCGACCACTCGTGGGTGTTCTGGTGGGACTGAGCCCTCACTTGGCGTCCGCGTAGGTGTCCACCGGCACCGCCTTGAGCGGGAACTTGACCGGCGTGCCGGGGAAGACCAGGTCCGACGCCTCCTCGCCCGCCGCGACGACGTTCGCCGCCACCCGGTCCGCCTGCTCCGCCGGGCAGTGCACCAGCACCTCGTCGTGCTGGAAGAAGACGAGGTGCGCCTCCGGCGTGTCCTGGTGCAGCCGCCGGCGCAGCGCGCCCAGCAGCGCCGCCGTCCAGTCCGCCGCGCTGGCCTGGACCACGAAGTTGCGCGTGAAGCGGCCCCAGTCCCGGGCCGCCCGGCGGGAGCGGCGCAGCGAGTCCTCGTCGTCGTCCGCGCTGCCGGTGGTCTCGCGCCAGGCCGCCGACGGGGACGGGCTGGTCCGGCCCAGGCGGGAGCGGACGATCCGGCCCTGCTCGCCCGCCAGGGCCGCCGCCTCCACGTACCCGACGGCCTTCGGGAACCTGCGCCGGAGCACGGCCATCGCGGGCGCGCCGTCACCGCCCGTGCCGCCGTACATGGCGGACAGCATCGCGAGCTTCGCCCGGCCGCGGTCGCCGTCGAACGCCTCGGCGGCCAGCGTCGTGTAGAGGTCGTCGTCGGCGGACACGGCGGCGAAGTCGGCGTCCTCGGCCAGCGCCGCCAGCACGCGCGGCTCCAGCTGGGCCGCGTCGGCGGCGACCAGCTTCCACCCCGGGTCGGCGCGGACGGCGGTGCGCAGGACGCGCGGGATCTGGAGCGCCGCGCCGCCCCGGGTGGCCCACCGGCCGGACACCACGCCGCCCACCACGTAGTCGGGGCGGAAGCGGCCGTCGGCGACCCAGGTGTCCAACCAGGACCAGCCGTGCGCCACCCACAGCCGCGCCAGTTCCTTGTAGGCCAGCAGGGGTTCCACCGCCGGGTGGTCGACCTTCCGGAGCGTCCACGCGCGGGCGGACGGGACGTCGATGCCCTCGCGGGCGAACGCGCGCACGATGCCGGGCGGGTGGTCCGGGTTGACGGGCTTCCCGCCGAACGCGGCCGTGACGCGGTCCGCCAGCTCGGCCAGCACGCGGGGCCGCGCGCCCGGCGCGGGGCGGGGGCCGAGGGTGTCGGCGAGCAGCCGCAGGTGGACGTCCTCGCGCCACGGCAGGCCGTGGTGGGTCATCTCGGCGGCGGCGAGGGCGCTGGCGGACTCGGCGGCGAACAGCAGGCGCAGGCCGGGGTGCCCCAGCTCGGCGGCCCTGGCCCGCTGCGCCGCCCAGACCTCGACCACCGCGCCCAGCGGGTCCGCGTCGCCCGGCAGGGCCTCCCGCTCGGGCTCGAAGAGGGTGGGCTGGCTGGTGCGCTTGCGCGGCCCGTGGTCCTCCGGGACGGGCAGGCCGCGCAGCCGGGCGACGGCGGCGGCCAGCCCGCGCGGCTCGTGGTGGCGGTCCTGGTGGGCCAGCAGCAGGTGCTCGGTGTGCGCGAGGTCGTGGCAGCGCTCGACGCGGGCGCCGCGCGCCAGCAGCGCCGGGTACACCTCGGCGGTGGCGGGCCACACCCACCGGGGGCGGTGGCGCGCTTCGAGGTCGCGGACGGTGGCGGCCAGGTCGGTCGTGCGCACGACGGGGCCCGAGGGCGTGCCCGCGTCGGAGAGCGGGCGCACCTCGCCCGCGTTCTCCGCGTGGGACACCAGGGCCATGAGCACGTCCGGATTGTGCAGGGCGGGACCGACAGTCACCCGGCGGAGCGGCCGGTCACGGGCGGTCACCCGATCGTGCAGCACATCGCCGGGCACTATGTGCGGGTGGACCGCACCCTGTCGCCCGGCGAGCTGCTCGACCCGCGGCACGAGGTGGTGCCCTTCCTCGGGCGCGCCCGGGAGGTGGCGGCGCTCACGCGGTGGCGGGACGGCGGCGGCGCGCGGTCCGTGCTGCTGCTGCACGGGCCGGCGGGGGTGGGCAAGACCCGGCTGGCGGCGCGCGTCGACGGGGTCCGGGTGGTCGACGACGCGGACCTCGTGCCGTGGCGCGACCTGCACGACCTGCTGCTGGAGGGCCGGGACCGGGTGCTGCTGGCGGCCCGCACGACGGGCTGGTGGTGGTCGGCGGTGCGGCAGCGCGCGGCCGACCTGGGCTACGCCGCCGAGGAGCTGGCGCTGGACGGGGGACCGGGGCCGCACGACTTCGCCGCGGTGTGCGCGCACGTCGCGGACGCCCTCGGCCTGCCGCCCGCCGCCGACGTGCCCGCGTTACCGGGGGCGACGTTCCACGACCTGCACGTGGCGGCGGTCGCGGCGGTGCACGGCGCGGCCCCCGACGACGACCCGGCCGAGCTGGTGCGGCGGGTCATGAGCGCGGACCCGGTCCCGGCGCGCGGCCGGTTCGCCGAGGACGTGCTGGCCGTCGCGCTGCTGGACGACCGCATCGCGCCCGAGCCGACCGCCGACGCCCTGGGGACGCTGCTGCGCGCCGCCGACCGCTGGCCGCACGTGCTGCGGCGCGCCGACGAGCTGTTCACCGCGGACCCCGGCCTGGTGGCGGTCGCGCCGAGCGCCGCCCTGCGCGCCCTCGTGGAGCTGGGGTCGCCGACGTCGGCGCGGGCGGTCGCGCGGCACGTGTTCCACGACCCCCGCTTCCACCGCGACCCGCTGCCCGCCGTGCTGACGCGCGCCCTGGTGGACGACCTGGCCCCGGTCGTGGGGCCGCTGGAGCTGGCCGAGCTGCACGGCGCGCTGGCCGCGCGGGCCGCGCTCGCCGGGTTGCGCGAGGAGGCGCTGGAGGCGTCGCGGCACGAGGTGGAGCTGTACCGGCGCGCGGCGGAGGACGACCCGGAGCACCGGTCGTCGCTGGCCGACGCGCTGGGCGACCTGGGGTTGCGGCTCGTCGCGCTGGGCCGGGCCGGGGAGGCGCTGGCGGCGGCGGAGGAGGCGGTGCGGCTGCTGCGGGCCGTGGTGGCGGGGGACGCCGACTACGCGCCGCGCCTGGCGGCGGCCCTCGACCAGCTGGGGGTGCGGCACGCGGCCCTCGGGCACCGGGAGGAGGCGCTGGCGGCGGTGGCCGAGGCGGTGGCGCGGTGCGGCGAGCTGGTCGGGCTCAACCCGGCGCTGTTCGGGTCGGAGCTGGCGAAGGTCACGCACCACCACGCCGTGCGGCTGCTCGACGTGGGGCGGCGGGAGGAGGCCGTGCGGACCGCGCGGCTGGCCGTCGTGCGCTGGCGGGAGGCGGCGGAGGGCGATCCCCGGTTCGAGCCCGAGTCGGCGCGGGCGCTGCGCTCGATCGCGTCCCTGCTCGCGGTTGCCGCGGGGGCCGACGACGAGGTGGACGGCACGCCCGGCGGGTCGCTGTTCGGCGGGGCGGCGTTGGGCGGGGCGGGAGCGGATGGAGCGGCGGCCGGCGGGGCGGCGTTCGGTGGAGCGGCGGCCGGTGGAGCGGGAGCTGCTGGGGCGGCGGCCGGTGAGGTGGCGTTCGGCGGGGTGGCGGCCGGCGGCGACGGGGTGGCGGTCGACGGGGCGGGTGTCGTCGCGGCCGGCGGGGCGGGTACCGGGCTGGACGAGGCGTTGGCCGCGGTGGGGGAGTCGGTGGCGCTGCTGCGCAGGCTGGCCCGCGCCAACCCGGCCGACTTCGAGCCCGAGCTGGCGTCCGCGCTCGGCGAGGCCGCCGCGCTGCTGCGCCGCCGGGGCCGGTCCGCCGAGGCGCTGACCGCGTCCGAGGAGGCCGTCCTGGTGCGGCGGCACGTCGCGCGGCACGGCGAACCCGAGGCGGTGGCGCGGCTGGCGGCGGCCCTCGTCGAGCAGGTCGACCTGCTGGTCGGCCCGGAGCGGTCGGCGGTGGCGGAGGAGGCGGCTGAGCTGCCGCGGCCCCTGGCGGCGCGGTCGCCGGCGTGCCGGGTGGCGTTCGCGGTGGCGCGGGCGCGGGTGGCGCGGCTGCTGCTGGAGGCCGGCCGCGACCACGAGGCGCGGCGCGTCGTGGACGAGGTGGTCGCGCTCGACCCGCGGCTGCCGCGACCGGTGCTGGTGGCGCGGGGGCCGGGGCTCGCGTCCGCGCTGCACGCCCTGGCCGGGGCGCTCGCCGGACGCCGGGACGGCGAACGGGCGCGGCGGGTCGCGGAGCGGGCGGCCGGGGTGTGGCGCGACCTGCTGGGCCACCACCGCGCCGCGCCGGCCGCGTACGCGGCGGCCGTGCACCGGGCCGCCGAGCACGCCGGCGACGACGGCCCGGCCCGGGCGCGGATGGCGGTGCTGGTGCGGCACCTGGCGCACGCGCCCGAGGAGCTGGCCGCCGACATCGGGTACGCGGAGGCGTTGTCGCGCTACGCGCACCGGTGCGCCGAGGCGGGTGCCGAGGTCCACCGGGCGCTGCTGCCCGCGCACCGCGCGGTGGTGGTGCTGCGGGCGGCGGGCGCACCGGCGGAGGTGGTCCTGCGCGCGGTCGCGGTGGTGGACGACGTGGTCCGGGCGCACGCCGACCCGGAGGCGGCGCGCGCCCGGCTGCGCGACGAGGTGGAGCGGGTCAGCCCGTGGTGACCAGGGACCGCAGGAAGAACGCCACGTTCGCCGGGCGCTCGGCCAGCCGCCGCATGAAGTAGCCGTACCACTCGTCGCCGTAGGGCACGTACACGCGCATCCGGTTGCCCGCCGCGGCGATGCGGTGCTGCTCGTCGGGCCGGATGCCGTAGAGCATCTGGAACTCGTAGGTGTCGGCCGACCGGTGCGCGGCCAGGTCGTGCGCGATGGCGATGAGCCGCGGGTCGTGCGAGGCGACCATCGGGTAGCCCTCGCCCGCCATCAGCACCTTCAGGCAGCGCACGTACGACAGGTCGACGTCCGCCTTGTCCTGGAACGCCACCGACTCGGGCTCCTTGTAGGCGCCCTTGCACAGCCGCACGCGCGACCCGGCGTGCGCCAGGTCCCGGCAGTCCTGCTCGGTGCGCCGCAGGTACGCCTGGAGCACCGCGCCGACCCACGGGAAGTCGACGCGCAGCTCGCTCAGGATGCCGAGCGTGGAGTCCGTGGTGGTGTGGTCCTCCATGTCCAGGGTGACCGTGGTGCCCACCGCGCCCGCCGCCGCGCAGATGCGGCGGGCGTTCTCCAGGGCGATCTTCTCGCCGTCCGAGGGCAGGAACTGGCCCACCGCGGACAGCTTCACGGACACCTCGGCGCGGTCGGTGTGCCCGGCGGCCTCCAGGCGGCGCAGCAGGTCGAGGTACGCCTCGACGGTGGCCGCGGCCTGGTCGGCGTCGCGGGTGTCCTCGCCGAGGTGGTCGAGGGTCACGTAGCGGCCGTCGGCGAGCACCTCGCCGGTGGTGGCCACGGCGGCGTCCACGTCGTCGCCGGAGATGAAGCGCCTGACGACGGGCTTGGTCAGCGGCGTGCGCTCGACGAGGCCGCGGATCGACGAGGAGCCAGCGGCGGCGAGCAGTGCGGAGCGGAGCACGGCGTCACCCCTGGTGCGGGTAGCGGGACGACGTGGGGGCCACGAACGTCTCCTTGATGGAACGGGGGCTGACCCAGCGCAGCAGGTTGTGGATCGAGCCCGCCTTGTCGTTGGTGCCCGACGCCCGGCCGCCGCCGAAGGGCTGCTGGCCGACGACCGCGCCGGTCGGCTTGTCGTTGACGTAGAAGTTGCCCGCGGCGAACCGCAGGTCCTCCTGCGCCTTCACGACGGCCTGCCGGTCGCGGGCGATGACCGCGCCGGTCAGGGCGTAGGGGGCCGCGTTCTCCATCTGCTTCACGACGGTGTCGTAGTCGGCGTCGTCGTAGACGTGCACGGCCAGCACCGGGCCGAAGTACTCGGTGGTGAACACCTCGTGGCCGGGGTCGGTGCCGAGCAGCACGGTCGGCCGCACGAAGTAGCCCTCGGAGTCGTCGGCGGTGCCGCCGGCCGCGATCTCCAGCTTGTCGTCGTCACGGGCTGCGGTCAGCACGCCGGAGAGCTTGTCGAACGAGCGCTTGTCGATCACCGCGCCCATGAAGTTCGAGAAGTCGGTGACGTCGCCCGTCGTCAGCGACTCGACCTCGGAGATCAAGTCGTCCTTGACCCGGTTCCACACCGAGCGCGGCACGTAGGCGCGCGACGCGGCGGAGCACTTCTGGCCCTGGTACTCGAACGCGCCGCGGACCAGCGCGGTGCGCAGCACGTCGACGTCGGCCGAGGGGTGCGCGAGCACGAAGTCCTTGCCGCCGGTCTCGCCGACGACGCGCGGGTACGAGCGGTAGCCGGCGATGTTCGCGCCGACCTGGCCCCACAGGTGCTGGAACGTCTTCGTGGAGCCGGTGAAGTGGATGCCCGCGAGGTCCGGGTCGGCCAGCGCCACCTCGGACACGGCCAGGCCGTCGCCGGGCAGCAGGTTGATCACGCCCGGCGGCAGGCCGGCCTCTTCGAGCAGGCGCAGGGTGAGGTGCGCGGCGAAGCTCTGCGTGGGCGACGGCTTCCACAGCACCACGTTGCCCATCAGGGCCGGGGCGGTCGGCAGGTTGCCCGCGATGGCGGTGAAGTTGAACGGCGTGATCGCGTAGACGAAGCCCTCCAGCGGGCGGTGGTCCGTGCGGTTCCACACACCGGGCGAGGACTGCGGCTGCTCGGCCAGCAGCTGCCGGCCGAACGAGACGTTGAAGCGCCAGAAGTCGATCAGCTCGCAGGCGGCGTCGATCTCGGCCTGGATCGCGGTCTTGGACTGGCCGAGCATGGTGGCCGCGTTGAGGGTGGCGCGCCACGGGCCGGCCAGCAGCTCGGCGGCGCGCAGCAGGATCGCGGCGCGGTCGTCGTAGGACATCGCGCGCCACGCCGGGGCGGCCTCCTTGGCGGCGGCGATGGCGTCGCGGGTGTCCTGCCGGGTGGCCCCGTGCAGGGTGCCGAGGACGGCGCGGTGGTTGTGCGGCTGCACGACGTCGAAGCGCTCGCCGCCGCCGACGCGCTGCTCACCCCCGATCGTCAGCGTCAGGTCGAGGGGCTCCTTGGCCAGCTCGGCCAGCTTCGCCTGCAGCTGCGCGCGCTCGGGGGAGCCGGGCGCGTAGCTGAGGACGGGCTCGTTCACCGGTGCGGGCACCCTGGTCACGGCATCCACGAGCAGCTCCTTCGGACGAAAAACAGGGGGTACCCCACGGTAGGACCGCCGACACGGCCCCCCGTTGTCCAAGCATCTAGGCTTGGCCCTCCGCAGTTGTGGGATCGGACAAACGGGGTTGGCGGCGATGAGCCTGCGCCAGGTGTTGATCGCGGTGGGCGACCCGCTCGTCGAGGTGCAGGCCGCGCCGCGCGGGCTGGAGGGCGACGTCCTCGACGTGGTGATCCTCGACCCCGACGACACGCCCGACGTGCGGCCGGGGGACCTGGTGCTCGTCGTCGGCGCACGGGGGCGCGCGGCGCTGCCGCTGGTCAGGGCGGCCGGGGTCGGAGGAGCGGTGGCCGTGGCGGTCAAGGTCGACGCGCCCTCGCCGGTGCTGCGCCAGGCCGCCGCCGACGCCGGGGTGGCCCTGCTCGCGGTGCGCCCCGAGGTGCGGTGGGAACAGCTCGAAGCGCTGGTCAGGGGCGTCGTGCAGAACGCGAGGCTGACCGCGGACGCGGGTGCCGCGGAGGTGCTCGGCGACCTGTTCGGGCTCGCCCAGACCATCGCGTCGCTGACCGGCGGCATCGTGAGCATCGAGGACACCGCGAGCCGCGTGCTGGCCTACTCGCGGTCCTCCGACGAGGTCGACGAGCTGCGCCGGCTGTCGATCCTCGGCCGCCAGGGGCCCGAGCCGTACCTGACGATGCTCCGCGAGTGGGGCGTCTACCAGCGGTTGCGCTCCGGCGAGGAGGTCGTGCGCATCGACGAGCGCCCCGAGCTGGGCATCCGCCGCCGCATCGCGGTGGGCGTCCACGCCGGGCCCCAGCCGCTCGGCACGATCTGGGTGCAGGAGGGCGACACGCCGCTGACCGAGCAGTCCGAGCGGGCGCTGCTCGGCGCGGCCCGCGTCACCGCCCTGCACCTCGTGCAGCAGCGGGAACCCGCAGCCGCGTTCCGGGAGAACCTGCTGGCCTCGCTGCTCGACGGCCGGATGGACGCCGGGTCGATCGCCGAGCAGATCGGCGCCGACCCCGGCAAGCCCGCCGCCGTGGTGGTGTTCGCGCTGCGCGGGCAGGAGCACGCCGACCGCACCCAGCACGAGCTGCGCCGCGCCGAGATGACGAGCCTGATCTCCGTGCACGCCGCCGCCTACCGCCGCACGGCCCTGGTGAGCAGGCAGAACGGCCGCACCTACGCCCTGCTGCCGGACCTGCCGCCGAAGGCCCCGCTGCTGGCGCTGACCCGGGAGGTGGTGACCGCCGCGCGCCGGCACATGGGGCTGGTGGTGCAGGCCGCCGTCGGCTGCACGGTGCCCGCCGTCGACGAGGTCATGGTCTCCCGGGAGGAGGCCGACCGGGTGCTGGACGCCATGGCGCGCGACCTCGACGCCGACGTGGCGACCCTGGCCGACGTGCGCTCGCGGGTGCTGGTCGGCGAGACCCTGGCGCTGCTCGCCGAGCACCCGCGCGTCCGCGACCCGCGCCTGGACCTGCTCGACCCCGACCTGGCCAGGTCCCTGCTGGTCTACCTCGACGAGTTCGGCGACGTGAAGGCCGCGGCGGCCCGGCTGCACGTCCACCCGAACACGCTGCGCTACCGGATCAGGCGGGCCGCGGAGGTCGGCGGGTTCGACCTGGGCGACCCGCTGCTCCGGCTGTTCGCGCAGCTGCAACTCAGGCTGACCTGAGGCGGGTGCCCTCCGCGCCGTACCCTCCGGGAGTGAGCACCCAAGCCCGCGGCAGCGACTTCGCTGAATTGTCCAGGTTGGTCAAGCAGCAGGGTCTGCTGGACCGGCGCATCGGTTTCTACGTCCTGTACCTGGTCGCCGCGGTCGGCGCACTGGCGCTGTCCGTGGCGGCCATGGTGCTGATCGGTGACTCGTGGTGGCAGCTCGTCGTCGCCGCCGTCCTCGCCGTCGTCTTCACCCAGATCGCGTTCCTGGGGCACGACGCGGGCCACCGGCAGGTCTTCGCCGACGGCCGCGCGAACCACACCACCGGCCTGCTGCTGGGCAACCTGCTCGTCGGCGTGGGCTTCGGCTGGTGGATGGGCAAGCACAGCCGCCACCACGCCAACCCCAACCACGAGGACGAGGACCCCGACGTCGACATCGCCGTCCTCGCGTTCAGCGCCGAGCAGGCCGCGCGCAAGCGCGGGTTCTTCCGCTGGGTCGTCAAGCGCCAGGCGTGGCTGTTCTTCCCCCTGCTCCTGCTGGAGGGCTTCAGCCTGCACATCATCAGCACCGCCGCCGCCGCGCGCCGCGAGGTCAAGGGCTGGCGGCTGGAGCTGGTGCTGCTGGCCGCGCACGTCGTCGGCTACCTGTCGCTGGTGTTCCTGACCATGTCGCCCGGCAAGGCCCTGGCGTTCATCGCGATCCACCAGGGCCTCTTCGGCGTCTACATGGGCATCTCGTTCGCGCCGAACCACAAGGGCATGCCGGTGCTCCAGGCCGGCCACCAGCTGGACTTCCTGCGCAAGCAGGTGCTGACCTCCCGCAACGTCACGGGCGGCTGGTTCACCGACTTCCTGCTGGGCGGCCTGAACTACCAGATCGAGCACCACCTGTTCCCGAGCATGCCGCGCCCGAGCCTGCGCCACGCGCAGGCCCTGGTCCGCGAGTTCTGCGAGCGGCACTCGGTGTCCTACGCCGAGTGCGGCCTGTTCAGGTCCTACGGGTACGTGCTGAGCTACCTGCACGAGGCGGGAGCTGAACTGCGCGGTACGGGAAAGCTCGCTCCAGCAGGGTCCAGGTAGTGCTGGTCGCCAGGTAGACCCCGGCGGCAGCACGGCGGCGACCAGCACCGTGCCGAACGGCAGGAGCCGCAGCAGCCCGGCGAAGGGCGGCTGCGGCCCTCCCGACCTCGCGGCCACCGCGGCTCCACCCCGTCGTCGCCGTACTTCTCGGACAACGCCCGGCCCTCGGGCGCGAGGGCGGCGCGGGCCTTCTCGCCGCGCACGGCGGCGCGGCTCAGCGGGTGGGTCGGCAGCCGGACGGCCGGCCGAGTCCCGGTGCCCTGGGACGGGGACGCCCGGCGGCGTCGGGGTCGCGCAGCCGCAGGAACGCGGCGCGCAGCGACTTCTCGCGGATCGACAGCGACCGCACCCACGCGGACGCGGCGCGCACCACCGGTGCGGCGGTGAGCAGCAGCACGACCAGGGCCACCGCCGTCACGGCGGCGACCAGCCCGGTCGGCGAGCGGACGAGGGTGAGGGCGTAGAGCGCGGGCAGGTACAGCGCCGACAGCAGCCGCAACCGGTCCACGTCCACCTCCCCCCGTTCACACCACACCGACGAGCGCGGGCCGCGCGGGGTGGTCGTAGCGCACCGTCACGTCGGCGCGCGGCTCGTACCCGGCGTACGCGGGCAGCGTCCACCGCCACTCGTCCGGCACCTGCCGCTCCAGCGCGCCCGCCGACAGCCACAGGTGCACGGCCAGCTCCGCGGGCAGCCACTTGTCCAGCAGCATCGTGCCGTCGAGCAGCAGCACGCCGCCCGCGCCGAGCGTCACGTAGTCGGCGCGGCTGGCCCGGTCGGTCTCCGCGTTCCACAGCGACGGCAGCACCCGCCCCGACCCGCCGGGTTCCAGCGGGTCGAGCACCTCGCGGGTCAGGCCGCCCACGTCGAGCCACGAGTCGCGGAACGAGTCCGGGTCGTGCCGGCCGAACTCCAGGCGCACGGACGCGGGCCGCAGGAAGTCGCCGGCGGACACCCGCAGCACGGGCCTGCCGAGCGCGCGCAGCGGCTCGACCAGCGCGTCCGCCAGCTCACCCGGCCTGGTGGGCGCGGCCCCGTCGACGAGCACCCGGGACCAGGTGCCGCGCGGCAGCGCGTCGACGCGGGCGACCAGCTCGTCCACCAGGCCGCCCGGGGACAGGGGCGTGACCTTCAGCGGTCCCACCCCCCGGGCAGCGCGGGCACCGGCCAGGCCGGGTCGGGGGCCCAGTCGCCCCACGCCGGGTCCCACCACGTCGTGCCGGCCGTCAGCATGGCCGTCACCTCCTCGGCGGTGCGGCCGATGCCCTCGGCCTCCGCCGCGTCGTACTTGCCCTCGGCCGCGTACCGCTCGAACTCGTCGCGGTCCAGCTCGCACCAGTCCCCGTCGACCGGCAGCCAGAAGTCCAGCGCGTGGTCGAGCGTGTCGAAGCCCCGCGCGGTGCGGCGGAACGGGGCCTGGAGGTTGAGGTAGAACCCGGCGAACCGGCGTTCCGCGCCCTGCCAGTACAGGTCGACCGAGTAGGCGTCGCCGGGCCGGTGCAGCTGGAGCTTGCCGTGGCCGCGCCAGTGCGTGCGGCCGAGCGCCCGCCAGTGGTGCGGCCACGGGTGCGGCGGGTAGCCGATCTCGGTGTCCGGCACCGTGAAGACCACGAGCAGGTCCGGTCCGTCGAGCACGACGCGCGTCGGCGTCACCGACCACGGCCTGCCGTGCAGCACCTCGCGGCGCAGCGCCACGTCCCCCGGTGCGAAGTACCCCATGCCGTCCAGCGTAGGACGCCGCTACACCGCGATCACGGGCAGCACGGGGCGCTCCGACGGCCCCGCGGCGTACGCCTCCCACGCCGAGGCGAGGCGCGCGACGGCGTCGTCCAGCACGGCGGGTCCCGCGGTGAACGCGATCCGCAGCCGGTCGCGGCTGCCGCCCGACGGGTCCAGGGAGCCGCCCGGCAGCACGGCCACCCCGTGCCGCAGCGCGACCTGCGCGTAGGAGGCCGCGTCGCCGCCGGGCAGCCGCACCCACAGCGTCTGGCCGCCCGGGGCCGGGTCGAACGCCCAGTCGGGCAGCGCCCGGCGCAGCCCGGCCGCGAGGTGGTCGTGCCGCTCCCGCAGCAGCGCCACCCGGCGGTCGCGCACCGCGTCGAACCCGGCCAGCAGCTCGACCGCCGCGAGCTGGTCGAGCACCGAGCCGCCCAGGTCGTGCACGGCGCGGAACCGGGCCAGGCGCTCCACCAGCGCGGGTCGCGCGCGCACCCAGCCGGTGCGCAGCCCGCCCCACACCACCTTGCTCAGCGAGCCGACCGCGATCACCTCCGGCGCGTGCGCGGCGGTGGGTCCCACCGGCTCGGTGAAGGCCAGTTCGGCGAGCACGTCGTCCACGACGAGCGGCACCCCGGCGTCCACCGCGGCGCGCACCAGCCGCCGCCGCTCCAGCGCGGGCATCGTCGTGCCGAGCGGGTTCTGCACGGCGGGCATCACGTAGGCGAGCGCGGGCCGGTGCCGCGAGACCGCCGCCGCGAACGCCGCGCCGTCGCCGGCGGGGGAGTGCCGGACGACCGCGGCGGCCTCCCGGAACAGGTCGAGCGCGCCGGGGTACGTCGGGGCCTCCACCAGCACCTCGTCACCCGGCGCGAGCAGGGCCCGGACCAGCAGCGCCAGCGCCTGCTGCGCGCCCGTGGTGACCAGGACGTGCGCCGGCGTCGTCGGCACGCCCAGCGCGGTGTACCGGGCGGCCAGGGCGGCGCGCAGCTCCGGTTGGCCGAGGGGGTGGTAGCCCAGGTCGGGGCCGCCGAGCCGGTCGAGCGCGCCGCGGTGGGCCTCGACGTACTCCGGCGGGGCCCACAGCGGGCCGGCGCAGGCCAGCTGGAGGACGCCGTCCGGGGGTTCGAGCAGGTTGACGAACATCGGGTTGGCGGTCCCGTCGCGGGCCGCGTCCGCCGCCGGGTGCCCGCCGGGCGCCACCCACGTGCCGCTGCCGCGCCGCCGGACCAGCCTGCCCTCGTCGCGCAGCAGGTCGTAGGCGGCGACCACGGTGGTGCGGCCGACCGCGAGCCCGGCCGCCAGCGCCCGGTCCGGCGGCAGCGGCGTGCCCGCGGGCAACCGGCCCTCGTCGACCAGCTCGCGCAGGCGGCAGGCCAGCAGCAGGTGGAGCGGACCCCGGCCCGCCGACCACCGGCCGAGCCGCCCCGCCAGGTCCTCGACCGCGATTGGCTTCATCAGCAGACCAATCTAGTGGAATTGGCGCTGCCGACCGGCCCCGCCGGTCGGCACGATCGGGTCATGCGACCGGAGACCCGCCTCGTGCACGCCACCGCCCCCCGACCGACCGCCGGCACGCCGCTCGCCGTGCCGCTCCACCAGACCTCGGGGTTCTCGTTCGACGACCTGGACGCCTTCGCCGACGGCATGAGCGGGCCGGACGGCGCGTTCGCCTACACCCGGCTGGGCAACCCGACGGTCCGCGGGCTGGAGGACGCCGTCGCGGACCTGGAGGGCGGCGCGGCGGCGCTGGCCGCGGCCTCCGGCATGGGCGCCATCACGACCGTGCTGCACGCCACCCTGCGCGCCGGCGACCACGTGGTGGCGCAGCGCGACCTGTACGGCGGCACGCACGCCCTGCTGCGCGACCTCGCCGAGCGGTGGGACGTCTCGGTCACCCGCGTGTCCGGGCACGACCCCGACGAGGTGCGCGCCGCGCTCGGCCCGCGGACCCGGCTGGTGTACCTGGAGACGATCGCCAACCCCACCGGCCACGTCAGCGACCTGGCCGCGGTGAGCCGGGTCGCGCGCGGGGCGGGCGTCGCCGTCGTGGTGGACAACACCTTCGCCACGCCCCTGCTGTGCCGGCCGATCGGGCTGGGCGCGGACGTGGTGGTCCACTCGACCACGAAGTACCTGGCGGGCCACAGCGACGTCGTCGGCGGGGTCGCGGTGTTCGCCGACGCCGCCCGCCACCGCGAGGTCTGGGCGCGCGCGGTGGAGGTCGGCGCGACCGCCGACCCGTTCGCGGCCTGGCTGACCCTCCGCGGCCTGCGCACCCTGGCGCTGCGGGTGCGCGCGCACTGCGCCAACGCGGAGGTGCTCGCCCACCGGCTCGCCGCGCACCCGGCCGTGGCGGCGGTGCGCTGGCCGGGGCTGCCCGACCACCCCAGCCACGGCGTCGCGACCCGGCTGCTGTCCGGGTACGGGGCCGCGTTCTCCTTCGACCTGGCCGGCGGGCGGGCGGCGGCCGAGCGGTTCGCCCGCGCGCTGCGGCTGGTGCGGCTCGCCCCGTCGCTCGGCGGCCCCGAGACGCTGGTGCTGCACCCGGCGAGCACCTCGCACCGCGGGCTCACCGGGGACGAGCTGCGCGCGGTGGGCATCACCGACGGCACGATCAGGCTCTCCGCGGGCATCGAGCACGTCGACGACCTGTGGTCGGACCTGGCGGGCGCCCTCCGCGAGGGCTAGCCGGCCAGCGCCCGGCGCAGCCGCCCGATCGCCACCTCGCGGCGCGGGTCGGTGTGCGGCAGCAGGCGCACCAGCCGTTCGAGCACCTCGACGTCCTCCGCCACCAGGCCGAGCGCCCACAGCGCCTCCACGTCGCCCCGGTCCAGCACGCCGCGCCGCACGGCCGCCGCCAGGTCCTCGCGCTCCTCGCGCGCCACCGGGGCCTCGGACCGGGGCAGCAGCTCGCCCCGGTACGCGGCGGCGGCCGGCGCCACGTCGCCGTTCCGCAGCGCCTCGCGCACCGCGAGGAAGTCGCCGCGCACGTCCGCGCACAGCCGGTACGGCCTGGTCAGCAGCACGCCGCCGAGCCGGTCGCGGAGCCGGTGCAGCTCGGCGCGCACCGTCGTCGGGTTGCCGCGCTCGCCGTACAGCCGCAGCGCCAGCTGGTCCGCCGACAGCCCCTTCGGGTGCAGCGCCAGCGCCAGCAGCAGCTCCGCGTGCCGCAGCGACAGCGGCAGCTCGCGCCCGTCGAGCGAGGCCGAGACCGACCCCAGGAACCGCAGCGACAGCACGGGTCTCCGCTCGGTCCGGTGCGGCACGCGCAGCAGGTAACCCTCCTCCAGCGGCTCCAGCCGCGCCTCGCGCCCGTCGGCCAGCAGCACCCGGTCGCCGGACACGTCCACCCGCGTGCCCACGGCCTCGCCGGACGCCGAGGCGAGCACCCGGCCGCTGGGGCTGAGCAGCGCGCCGGGTTCGCCGCGCAGGGCGACGAGGTGGCGCATCCCGGCGGCGCGCAGCCGTTCGTCCCGCGCCGCCTGCCGGGTGCTCAGCCGGCCCTCCGCCAGCCGCGCCGCCGCCGACACCAGCGCCACCACCGCCGGGTGCACGCTGCTCAACGGCCCGCTCACGTCGACCGCGCCGATCGTGCGGCCGGTGTCCGGGTCGCGCACGGGGCTCGCCGCGCACGTCCACCCGTGGTAGGTCCGCACCAGGTGCTCGGCCGAGTGCACGGTCACCGGCCGGTCGACCGCCAGCGCCGTGCCCATCGCGTTGGTGCCGATCGCGGACTCGCTCCAGCAGGCGCCCTCGGCCAGCCCCACCCGCTCGGCCAGCCCCCGCACCGACGCCTTGCCCTCGCACCACAGGACGGTGCCGTCCGCGTCGGTGACGATCATGACGTGCTCGGCCTCGTCGGCGATGCTGACCAGCGTCTCGCGCAGCACCGGCAGGGCCGCCGCGATCGGGTGCGCGCCGCGCCGGTCGGCGACCTCGCCCCGGTCGAGCACCACCGGGGCCTCGTGCCGCTCCGGGTCGACCCGCGCGGCCAGCGAGCGCCGCCACGACTCGACGATCAGCTCCCGCGCCCCCGCCGCCGCGTCCCCGCTCAGCGCCAGCTCGCGCAGGCGCGCGAGTCGTCGCGGGTCCGGTCCCATGGGCTCCTCCTCGATCCAGGATGACTGTCCATCGACATCCCGGGCAAGCAGATCGCTGCTCCGTCCGGGTGCAACGCGACTGCAACGTGGGAGCCCGCACGCTGCACCGCACCACGACAGCGACGACGCGGGAGGCGAGACATGGCGAGGTACGCGGCGCCCGGCGAGAAGGGCAGCGCCGTGTCGTACCGGGACCGGTACGACCACTTCATCGGCGGCGAGTACGTGCCGCCCGCCAAGGGCGGTTACTTCGAGAACCGCACCCCCGTCACCGGCGAGGTGTTCACCGAGGTCGCGCGGGGCACCGCCGAGGACGTCGACCGGGCCCTGGACGCCGCGCACGGCGCCGCGCGGGCGTGGGGCCGCACGTCGGCCGCCGAGCGCGCCGACGTGCTCAACGACGTCGCCGACCGGATCGAGGACCACCTCGAAGCCCTCGCCGTGGCCGAGACGTGGGAGAACGGCAAGCCGATCCGGGAGACCCTGGCCGCCGACCTGCCGCTGGCGGTGGACCACTTCCGCTACTTCGCGGGCGTCGTCCGGGCGCAGGAGGGCGGCATCTCGCAGATCAGCGAGGACCTGGTGGCCTACCACTTCCCGGAGCCGCTGGGCGTGGTCGGCCAGATCATCCCGTGGAACTTCCCGCTGCTCATGGCCGCCTGGAAGCTCGCGCCCGCGCTGGCCGCCGGCAACGCCGTGGTGCTCAAGCCCGCCGAGCAGACCCCGGCGTCGATCCACGTGCTGATGGGCCTCATCGCGGAGCTGCTGCCGCCCGGCGTGGTCAACGTCGTCAACGGCTTCGGCACGGAGGCGGGCAAGCCCCTCGCGTCCAGCCGCCGCGTCGCCAAGGTCGCGTTCACCGGCGAGACGTCCACCGGCCGGCTGATCATGGGGTACGCGAGCGAGAACCTGGTCCCGGTGACGCTGGAGCTGGGCGGCAAGTCGCCCAACATCTTCTTCGACGACGTGGCCGCGCACCGCGACGCGTTCTACGACAAGGCGTTGGAGGGCTTCACCATGTTCGCCCTCAACCAGGGCGAGGTGTGCACGTGCCCGTCGCGGGCGCTCGTGCAGAGCGGCATCTACGACGAGTTCCTGGCCGACGCCACCGAGCGCACCAAGGCCGTCCGGCAGGGGCACCCGCTCGACACCGGGACCATGATCGGCGCGCAGGCCAGCCGCGAGCAGCTCGACAAGGTCCTGTCCTACGTGGAGATCGGCAAGCGGGAGGGCGCGCGCCTGGTGTGCGGCGGCGAGCCCGCGGACCTGGGCGGCGAGCTGTCCGGCGGCTACTACGTCACGCCCGCGATCTTCGAGGGCGACAACAAGATGCGGGTCTTCCAGGAGGAGATCTTCGGCCCGGTCGTCGCGGTGACCCGCTTCGACGACTTCGACGACGCGGTGAAGACCGCCAACGACACGCCCTACGGCCTGGGCGCGGGCGTGTGGTCGCGCGACGGCAACGTCGCCTACCGCGCGGGCCGGGAGATCCAGGCCGGCCGGGTGTGGGTGAACAACTACCACGCCTACCCGGCGCACGCGGCGTTCGGCGGCTACAAGCAGTCCGGCATCGGCCGCGAGAACCACCGCGTGATGCTCGACCACTACCAGCAGACCAAGAACCTGCTGGTCAGCTACTCGCCCGACGCGCAGGGCTTCTTCTAGACGACGCGCGGGGCCTCCTCCGGACCCGGTGCGGGGAGCCGCCCCTCGGCTCCCCGCACCGCCTCGTCAGCGCTTCCAGGGCACCTGCGGGGAGCGGTAGTAGTTCACGCCCTGCACGTCCCACCGGTCGGCCTGCGCGGCCAGCCGGACCCTGAACGCCTCCCAGTCGTGCGTCGACCACGGGGACCAGCCCAGCTCGGCGATCGCGGGCAGGCGCGGGAACGCCATGAACTCGACGTCCGCCGAGTTCGTCAGCGTCTCGCTCCACAGCGGTGCCTCCACGCCGAGCACCGACCCGGCGGGCAGCCCCTCGACGTACGCGCCGGGGTTCCAGTCGTAGGCGTCCTGCACGTCGGTGTACCCGGCCCAGGACAGGCCGAGCGGCGTGTCCGCGTCGTACTTCATGTCCAGGTACGCCTTGCTCGCGGGCGACAGCACGACCCGGTTGCCCCGCGCCGCCGCCTCCACCACGTCCGGCGCGGTGGTCCTGGTGCCCCAGAACTGCGGCACCGCGGTGGCGGGCGGACCGGCCTTGACGAACTCGTGCCAGCCGACCGCGGTCTTGCCGTGCTTGGCCACCAGCGGCAGCACCCGGTCCATGAACAGGTCGTAGTCCGGGTCGGTGGTGGCGTGCGCCTCGTCGCCGCCGATGTGGACGTACCGCCCCGGCGTCAGCGCGGCCACCTCGCGCAGCACGTCGTCGACGAACCGGTAGGTGATGTCCTTGTCGATGCACAGCGAGCTGAAGCCGACCTCGATGCCGGTGTAGAGCGGCGGGGCGACGCCGTCGCAGTTCAGCTCCGGGTAGGAGGACAGCGCGGCGTTGGTGTGGCCCGGCAGGTCGATCTCCGGGATCACCGTGATGTGCCGGGCCGCGGCGTAGGCGACCAGGTCCTCGTACTGCTCCTGCGTGTAGAACCCGCCGGGGCCGCCGCCGACCTCCGTGCTGCCGCCGTGCGCGGTGAGGTTGGGCCAGCTCTTGATCTCCAGCCGCCAGCCCTGGTCGTCGGTCAGGTGCAGGTGCAGCCGGTTGACCTTGTAGAGCGCGAGCTGGTCGACGTACCGCTTGACCTCGTCGGGCGAGAAGAAGTGCCGGGCCACGTCGAGCATCGCGCCCCGGTGGGCGTAGCGCGGGTGGTCGAGCACCCGGCCGCCGGGCGCGGTGAACGGCCCGCGCTGCCGCGTCTTCGCCTCGACCTTCGCGGGCAGGACCTGGCGGAACGTCTGCACGCCCGCGAACAGGCCGGCGGCCGTGCGCGCGCGGACGACGACGCCGAGCCGCGTCACGTCGAGCTGGTAGCCCTCGTCGCCGACCTCCGGGGGCGCGCCGGTGAGCAGCAGCGAGATGCCGCGGGCGGACGCGCCGGGCACGACGGGCAGCCGGTAGCCGGTGGACGGCCGCAGCACGCCCGCGAGGAACTCGCCGACCTGCCGGGCCCCCGCCGAACCGGGGTGGGTGTGGATGCGGGTGTCCGCGCCGAGGGTGAAGGTCACCCCGGGGCGCGGGGTGGCACTGACGGGGGCGGGCACGATGTGTCGCAACGAGGTCTCCGGGGCTGCGTGGGCGGGCGCCGCCGCGCCCGTGCCGCCCACCGCGCCCGCGGCCAGCAGCGCGGCGAGCGCGAGGCCGAGCCCGCGTCGTCGTCCCGGGAGCGGTCCCCGGAGCCGCGGCTCCCGGTGCGTCGTTCTCCTGGTCACCCGAGTTCTCCTGGTCACCTGACGACCTCCTGGCCGGTGTGGATCACGGGCGGCGGCCCAGTCACCGTTCCAGCCCCCGCCAGGAGGTGTCAAGGTCCAGACCAATTCAGGAGAGCTTCGGCTTGCCGACACCCCGCCACACGGCGGCGAAGCGGTCCTCCACCCGCCGGGCCAGGCCCTCCTCCAGGCCGTGCAGCAGGCCGAAGGTGAACCCGTTCCCGCCGTCGAGCTGCGCCTTCGCGCCCAGCTCGCGCAGCACCGGCCGCGCCACCACGCTGTCCTGGTGCTCGCCCAGCAGCGTCTGCACGTCCTTGACCTGCTTGCGGTACTTCTTCGCCTTCCTGCCGAACGCCGGTTCGGCCACCTCGACGGAGTACCGCAGCCGCTTGGCCGCCTTGCGCGCCTCGTGCAGGCCCGTGTCGTCGGTCGCCTCCGCGACCCGCCGGGCCAGCCGCCGGTGGGTCTTCGCGACCAGCTCCGGCAGCACCTTCCCGGCCTTCCGGCGGCCCAGCGGCGTCACCGGCGGGTCGGCCAGCAGCGCGTCCACCGAGTCCAGCAGCGCGAAGTACCGCCCGCTGTCCAGCGCGGCCACGGCCGACTCGTGCGCGGCGACCTCCAGCGGCGCGAAGTGCCGGGTCAGCTGCGCCTTCACGGGGCCCAGCACGAGCGACGGGTCCAGCTCCGCCACCGCGCCCTCGAAGCGGGCGCGCAGCACCTCCAGGTCGCGCGCCTCGCCGAGCACGCCCGCCAGCCACTTCAGCTCGTCGGTCAGCGCCCGCGTCCGGTCGCGGTCGACGACCACCCCGAACGACTGCAACGCGCTGCGCATCCGCCGGGTCGCCACCCGCATCTGGTGCACGGCGTCGTCCTCGCCGCGCCGCACCCGCGGGTCCTGGTGCTGGAGCGCCTCCGCCTGCTCCCGCACGTAGGCGAGCACCACGTCGGCCGCGGTCGTGCCCGGCACGCGCGCCGGGGCGGTGGGCGCGAGCCGGCCCGCCAGCAGCCGGGTCAGCTTCGCCGACGACGTGGACCGCCTGATCCCGACGTCCGACAGCCGCGCCTCCACCCGGTCCAGCAGCGCCACGTCGCCGCGCTCGCCCAGCTCCACCTCGATCTCGCGCCACGAGTCGACGGGCGAGTCGTCCGCCGCGGCCTGCGCCGACACCAGGTCCTCGACCACCTCGGCGAGCAGCGCGCCCTTGGCGTCCACGAGCTGCCAGCGGTGCCGCGTGGTCCGGATGCGGGCCACCGGGGCCAGCTCGTTGCCGCGGGCGTGCACCTGCACCAGCGAGCCGAGCTGCTTCGGCGGGTGCTTGGCCGCGCGGCCCGGCGGGAGCCGCACTTCCTCGCGGGTGTCCTCGCCGGCCGGCAGCTTGAGGTGCCAGCCCGCGTCGTCACCGCCCGTGCGGCGGCGCAGCGTCAGGCCCGCGCGCGCCAACCGCAGGTCCTCCGTGTCGTAGTAGACCGCCTCCAGCCGCAGCTCCTCGGGACCGGCCGCCGCGGCGACACCGGGCAGGTCCGCCAGGTCCGGCAGCGCGGTGCCGTCGGGGGCCTCGTACTTGCGTTCCGTCTCTCGCACCGAACTCGCCATGCCCCAGGCATACACCGTTCGGCCGCTGTTCAGTCATCATCACGGTGCGTCACCGGGCATTGACCGAAACGGTGGGACTCGACGGCCCGTCCGCGTGGTTTTCCCGCTCCGTCCCTGGACAGGGGCTCGCGGTGCGGTTGGCTGGCGGTGTGGCCACCGAGAAGGAACGGCTCGACGAGATCGAGCCGACTGTCGCCGACCTCGTCGCGAACACCAAGATGGTGATCGACGAGGTGAACCGCCTGAGCGTGCGCCTGCACGTGCTCGAACGCAGGCTGTCCGGCACCGGCTCGGGCCCGGACGAGGACCTCGACGCGATCGCCGGGATCACCGGGACCGTGGAGGCGCTGCGCGCCGCGTGGGACGCCGAGCAGGAGCTGCTGGCCGACTCGGTCCGCGCCGACCTGCGCGCCGAGGTGGCCGAGTACGAGTCGCTCAAGGAGCAGCGCGACGCCGGACTGGCCCGGCTGGCCGCGGGCCGCATGCCGCGCTTCGAGCGCGACGCCCTCCAGCACGAGGTGCAGAACCTGGAGTGGCGGGTCAACGCGCAGGAGTTCAGCGCGTCCGCCGCCGCCCAGCGGCTGGCCGCCGACGAGCTGGCCGCCGAGGAGCCGTGGCGCGCCGAGGCCGTGCTGTCCGGCGAGAAGGCCCGGCAGGAGATCGTCGACGTCGCCCGCCGCAGGCTGGAGCGCTCCCTGGCGACCGACGCCCGGCTGCCCCTGTGGTTCCGCGTCGGCCTGGGCGAGATCACCGCCCCCGACCCGGCGCAGTGGGTGGAGGCCGCCGTGGCGCTGGTCGCCTACCGGCTGGAGTACGCCGTCACCGACCCGATCTCACCGCTGGGCGAGGTCCCGTCGGCCTCCTCCGGCTTCGCCGCCTGGGTCCGCCGCGCCGAGGCGTACACCGACATCAAGGACCAGCTGGAGAGCCTCCGCGACTGACGCGGGTCACCAGGTCTTGAGCCGGGTCAGCAGGTCTTGAGCATCGAGGCGAGCGCGTCGCGCTCCGCCTCGTCCACGCTCAACGCGTACAGCGTCTTCACCGACACCACGGCCCGCGCGTAGGTGCACCAGTACGCCTCCACCGGCGGCTTCCACTTGGCCGCGTCCTGGTCGCCCTTCGAGCGGTTGCTGCTCGCCGTCACCGCGATCAGCTGCAACCCGCCCATGTCGTTGGCGAACTTCTGGCGCTGCTCGTCGGTCCACCCGTCCGCGCCCGACCGCCACGCCTCCGCCAGCGCCACGGTGTGGTCGATGTCGAGCTTGCCCGCGTCGTCCACCACGACCCCGTCGTACGGGCTGGTCCACGTCCCCGCCGTGGCCTTGCACGCCGAGTCGGTCCGCACCTCCGTGCCCTGCCGCTGGAGCACGACCTCCCGCGTGTCGCACGAGTCGCCCTGGCTGCTCCAGTGCGGGAACCGCTCCCGGCTGTAGCCGGTCATCTTCCCCTCGGGCGCCACGGTCAGCGCGGCCAGCTGCGCGGCCGGGTCGTCGCCGGGCGAGGCCGGCCCCGACGGGACGGGCGCGGTCGGCGACGGTGGCGCCGTCCCGTCCTCCCGGGTCAGGTAGTAGCCGATCACGACGAGGAGGACCAGCACCACCGCGCCGGTCACAGTGGTCGACCGCTTGCCGCTCATGCACCCATGATCAGTGATGAGCGGCCCCACGGGAACACCCACCCCGGGATCGCCCTTCGGCGCGTCTCAGCACGCGCCCGCCACCACGCCCCCCGTCGGGGCCGGCCGATGAGGGCCGGGTCGTCAGGGGCGGGTCGTCAGGGGCGGCTCGTCAGGTAGCCGCCCATCGTCGTGAAGTACTCCGTCGCGCCCAGCTCGCGGCCGTCCTCGGTGCGCACCTTCTTCACCAGCAGCGCGCGGTTCTTCCCGCGGCGCGCCAGGGCACCGGCCACGATCGCCACGCCGTCGCCCTCGCGGTAGAAGATCCGGCCGGGCGTGCCGCCGTAGCACTCCGCCGACACCTCGGCCTCGACGATCTCCAGCCGCTCGCCCTTGTGGAAGCAGAACGCGCTCGGGTACGGCGCGCACTGGGCGCGCACGAGCCGGTCCAGCTCGTCGGCCTCCCACGTGAAGTCGATGCGCAGGTCCTCCTCGGCGCGCTTGTGGAAGAAGCTCGCCTTCGAGCGGTCCTGCTTCCGGAAGTCGGTGCGGCCCGAGGCGATCTCGGCCAGGCCGTCCACGGTGATCGGGCCGAACAGCTCCAGCGTCTTGCGGAACAGGTCCGCCGTCGTGTCGCGCGGGCCGACCGGCACCGACCGCTGGAGCACGATGTCCCCGGCGTCCAGCGTCTCGTCCATCACGTGCGCGGTGACGCCGACCTCCTTCTCGTCGTTGATCAGGGCCCAGATCAGCGGCGAGAAGCCCGCGTAGGCGGGCAGCAGCGAGTCGTGCACGTTCAGCGTGCCGTGCTTGGGCAGGGTGAAGACGCGCGGCGGGATCCACGTGCGCCAGTTCGTGGCGACGATGACGTCCGGCGCGATCTCCGTGAGCCGCTGGAGCAGCTCGTCGTCGTCCGGGCGGTTGCGGATGATCGTCTCCACGCCGTGCTCGGCGGCGAGGTCGGCGACGGAGTCGCTCCAGATGCGCTCGTAGGCGTGGTCGCTCTTGGGGTGGGTGACCACCGCGACCACCTCGTGCTCGGAGTCCAGCAGCGCCTGGAGCGTCCGGTGGCCCCAGGTCTGGTAGCCGAACATGACGACCCGCATGGGTTTCTCCTTAGTATCGCCTAAGTTATCCAACCCTAACCTAACTAGGTGTGGTCTAGCCTCAGCGGGTGATCCTGGACCTGAAGTTCGTGCGCGGGCGGGTCGTGACCATGGACCCGGTCCGCCCCGCCGCGTCCGTGATCGGCGTGTGGGCGGGCCGGGTCGTCGGGCTGGACGACGAGGTCGCCCACCTGCCCGCCCGGCGCGTGGTCGACCTGGACGGCGCGGTCGTGCTGCCCGGGTTCGTCGACGCGCACACCCACCTGGCGTGGGCCGGCCGGGCGTCGCGCACCCTCGACATCTCCGCGTGCCGGACCGTCGCCCAGGTCGTCGACCTGCTGCGCGTCGCCCCCCGGTCGTCGGACTGGCTGGAGGTCGCGGGCTACGACCACCGCGCGCTCGACCGCCCGCTCACCGCGCGCGACCTCGACCGGGTCGGGCCGCGCGTCTACGTCCAGGACCTGTCCGGGCACGCGTGCGTCGTCGGCTCCGACGTCCTGGCCGTGCTGCCGGGCCACGTGCTGCGCGACGCCCAGCGCGACGCCGACGGCACGCTCACCGGGTTCCTCGCCGAGGGCGCGCAGAGCGCCGTGCGCGCGCTGCGGCTGCCCTACTCGCTCGACGACATCGCCGCCGACGTCGAGCTCGGCGCGCGCCAGTGCGCCCGCGAGGGCGTCGTGCTCGCCGCCGAGGCGGGTGTCGGCGGCGGCCTGATCGGCAGCAGCCCGCTGGAGGTCGAGGCGTACCAGCGGGCCGCGCTGCCGATCCGCGTCCAGCTCATGGTGTCCGCGGACCGCCTCGAACCGGTCGCCGCGCACGCCGACGACGGTGTGCGCCGCGCCGTGCCGCTCGGCCTGCGCACCGGGTTCGGCGGCGACCGGCTGTCCCTCGGCCCGCTCAAGCTGTGGACCGACGGCGGCATGATGGCCCGCACCGCCGCGCTGACCCGGCCGTACGAGGGCATGGACACCGCGGGGCAGCTCCAGGACGACCCCGAGCTGATGCGCGCCGCGATCCTCGACGGCCACGCCGCCGGGTGGCAGCTCGCCGTGCACGCCATCGGCGACCGGGCCGTCGACTTCGCCCTCGACGCCCTCGCCGACGCCCAGGCCGCCCGGCCCCGCCCCGACGCGCGCCACCGCATCGAGCACTGCGGCCTGGTGCGCCCCGAGCAGCTCGACCGCATCGCCGAGCTGGACGTGGTCCCGGTGGTCCAGCCGACGTTCCTGCACGCCTACGGCGACGACTACTCGCGCATCATGGGCCCCGAGCGCGCCCCCTGGATGTACCGCGGCCGCGCCTTCCTCGACCGCGGCATCACCGTCGCGGGCAGCTCCGACCGCCCGGTCGCCGACGGCGCGCCGCTGCGGGCCATCCAGTTCATGGTCGAGCGACTCTCCGCCTCCGGCCTCCCGGTCGGCCCGGACGAGGCCGTCACCGCGCGCGAGGCCGTCGCCGCCTACACCACGGGCGCCGCGTACGCGTGCCGCGCGGAGGACCGCCTGGGCACGATCGCGCCGGGCAAGTTCGCCGACCTGGTGGTGCTCGACGCCGACCCGCTGACGTGCGACCCCGCCGGGATCGCCGGCATCGCGGTCCTCGCCACCGTCGTGGGCGGCGCCTTCCCGCACGACCCGGCCGGCTTCGCGCGCTGACCGGCGCCCGGCCGGTCCGGGCGCTCATCGGCTCAGGCGCTCATCCGCCAGTGCACGACGTACCCGGCCGCCTCGGCCGCGATCAGCGCGTCCAGCTTCGCCAGGTTCGTCCGCCGCGACATCCGGAACGCCCGCCCCCGCCGCGCGTCCAGCACCAGCGGCGTCGCGCCGGGCAGCACGTCGGCCATCGTCTGCTGCATCACGCGCAGCGCCACGTTCGCAGCCTCCTGCGTCAGCGGCGGCTCCTTCACGTACACCGTCACCGCCGCCCGCGACCCGTCCGGCGCGAGCAGCCCCAGGTGCGGCCGGACCCGCAGCGACAGCTCGCCCGCCTGCCACCGGGCGGCGCCCGCGGGCACGCCCGTCGCCCGCGTCGACCGCAGCCACGGCACGAACCCCTCCCGCACCTCCTCGAACGCCCGCGCCTGCCCGGACCGGCCGTGCTCCCGCGCCGCCTCGACCGCCCTGTCCAGCTCCGCGGCCGGGTCGGGCGAGTTGGCCGCGCGGCGCATCGCGTCGCGCACGGGGTTGTAGAACCCGGCCACCCACTGCTCCGAGGACAGGTAGGTGCGCCGCTGGTCGGACACGATGTTGATCCGGCCACGCTGGCCGCTCATGGCGTACTCGGTGAAGGACAGTGCGGTCACGCTGATCGGCTCCACGACAGGCTCCCCTCGCGCGCAGGTCGAACTCGTGTTCGATCCTACCGAGGGGGTCCGACAAAAACGGCGTGCGAACGGGCTACCCGGGCACCCTCGTGATCAGCTGTCCCGGCTCCGGGGCCGCCGCACGCCCGGTGAGGCTCGACTACTCCGAACGGGTGACAAGCCTGCTCGTTGCACCCCGGCGGCGACGACCCCGCGCGGCCCACGCCCTAAGCTCCCCGCCGGGGAAGGGAGCCGAGCGTGACCGAGCGACCGGACATCGACCTGACCAGGCCCAGCGCCGCCCGCGTGTACGACTACTACCTCGGCGGGGCGCACAACTTCGCGGTCGACCGCGAGATGGCCGAGCAGGCCATCCGGATGTGGCCCGAGCTGCCGCTGATCATGCAGGCGAACCGGGCGTTCCTGCGGCGCGCGGTGCAGCACTGCGCCGCGCGCGGCGTGGACCAGTTCCTCGACCTGGGCTCCGGCATCCCCACCGTGGGCAACGTGCACGAGGTCGCCCGCGACGCCGACCCCGCCGCCCGGGTCGTCTACGTCGACAACGACCCGATCGCGGTCACCTACAGCCGCACGATCCTCGGCGACGACCGGCAGACCGGCGTCGTCCAGGCGGACCTGCGGCGGCCGGACGACGTGCTGTCCTCCCCGCAGGTGCGCGACCTGCTCGACCTGAGCCGCCCGGTGGCCGTGATGATGGTCGCCGTGCTGCACTTCGTGCCCGAGGACCCGGCCGGGGTGGTCGCCGCCTACCGCGACGCCGTGGCGCCGGGCAGCCTGCTCGTCCTCTCGCACGCCACCCGCGACGGTCAGGACGACCAGGCCGACGAGCACTCCGACCTGTACCGCAACCGCACCGCCACGCCGATGACCATGCGCACGAAGGCCGAGGTCGAGGCGTTGTTCAGCGGGTTCGACCTGGTCGAGCCGGGCGTGGTGCACCTGCCGCTGTGGCGGCCGGTGTCGCTGGAGGACGTCGACGAGCACCCGGAGCGCGTCGCCGGCCTGGCCGCCGTGGGCGTCAAGCGCTGAACGGCCGCCCGGTCCCCGGGTCCCACCTTCGAGTGATCGAACGGCCGCCGCACCTGCTGATGTTGTAGTTTCGTGACCTGGCAGGTGCGGCTGCCACCGAGGCTCCTCCTGACCCGGTCGGAGCGGGTGCCTCCAGAGCGCGTCCGACGGCGACGCGCCCGCATCCCCACCCACTCCCGCGATCCAGTGTGCCCGGACGGCGGTGGTGCCGACCGGGCGGCGGCCGGAGGACCCTCGTGCTGACAAGCTCCGATCTCCGCAAGCGCTGCCGGTGCACCGGCGAGACGCCGAACGAGATCCGCAGACAGCGGGGCGGCGGTCACGCCGGACCGCTCGTGCCCGTCGCCGGCCCCGGCCAGCAGCGCTTCGAGGCCGGGGTCCTCCAGGCGGTGGTCCGCGCCATGGCCCGGATGCGCCGGCGCGGCCACCCGCTGCGCCCGACGGCCCTGGTCGACCGGGTGCGGCTGGACTCCCCGGTGGTCGGCCTGCGCGTGCACGACACCGCCCTCGACCACCTGCTGGCCGAGGTCCTCCCGGTGCTCTCCGGCGACCGGCTCCGCGGCGTGCCCGGCCTGCGCGCCCACCCCGGCCGCGACCACCTCGACCTGCGCGCGCCCGACGGCGAGGTGCGCCTGCTCGGCGTGACGCGGAAGCGCTGGCGGCAGGCCGTCGAGGCGGGCCTGCCCGCCGGACCCCCGCCCGTCGAACCCGTCCACCGCACGTCCTCGCCCACCGCCGTGATGAGCGGCGTCCTGCGCAGGCTCCCGCTGTGGCGCGGCGCGGCCTGGCTGGACGGCGTGGTCGTCGGCGACGCGCTGGAGCTGTACTGGCGCAACGGCCCCCCGGCCGACGCGGTGGCCGCGATCCTCACCCGCTCCACGTGCGCCGTCCCCGACACGGCCGCCGTGCCCTACGCGTTCCGCAACACCGTGCGCGGCGTGGCCCTGACCCCGGCCCCCACCCCGACCGCCACCGAACCCGAGGACCCGAAGTGGGCGTGGAACCACTGGCTCGCCACCACCGCGCCCGGCGCCGCCCTGCACGAACGGGCCGTCCGCCCCCGGCGCCCCGCGACCGACCTGCCGGACGTGTGGGACCAGCCCGAGATGCGCGCCGCCCTGGCCCTGCGCCGCATCGACACCGTCTACCGCCTGCTCCTGCGCCACGGCGTCCAGCGCCACCACCTGGCCACCCTGACCGGCCAGTCGCCGCACGAGGTGGACGCCGTCCTGGCGGGCGGCAGGGTCGAGTCCTACGACGCCCTGACCGACATCGCCGAGGCCCTCGGCGTGCCCCCGGGCTACATGGGCCTGGCGCACGACGAACGACCCGCCCACGACACGCCGTGCGACTGCGAAGCCCTCGACGAACGCGCCAAGCGCGACCGCTTCCTGGCGCACGCGGCCCTGGTGACCGTCGGCGCGGTCCCCGGCACCTGGGGCTGCCGGTCGGAGACCTGCGCCACCCGCGCCACCCCGTGACGGGGAGCGGTGTGGTGTGGGCCGATCCTGACCGGGGACCGGCCACACCGTCACGTACGGCGCCGAAGCGCCCCCGGCAGGATTCGAACCTGCGACCTCGGGATTAGAAGTCCCTCGCTCTCTCCACTGAGCTACGGAGGCTTGAGGGGCTGGTGACCACGCGGTGTAGCAGCGTAGCCGCCCCACCGGACACATCGTCCGGAAGACGTCCGGCGTTTCCGTTCGGGCGCCTGAAGGGTGATCAAGATGGCAGGAAAGTGACTCAGATCACGGTTTGGCGGCCGTGGAGGCGCGCTGGACGAGGGAAACGCCGAGTCTCGTCGGCTCGTCCGGTCTCCCGCCGTCGAGGAGCTTGAGCGCCAGTTCACCCGCTCGGCGGCCCTTGTCGGCCAGGGGTTGACGCACCGTGGTCAACGGCGGCTCGGCGTGCTCGGCGGCCGGGACGTCGTCGAAACCGATCACCGACACGTCGTCGGGCACGCGCAGGCCCAGGTCGCGCACCGCTTGGAGGACGCCGAACGCCAGCTCGTCCGACATGCACAGCACGGCGGTCGGCCGGTCCGGCGCGGACAGCAGTTCGCGCGCGCCCACCCGGCCCAGCTCGCGGCTGCTGCGGGCGCACTCCCAGACCGGCGCGCCGACCCCGACCACGTCGAGGTAGCCGGCGAGCCGGTCGGTGGTGACGCGGAACGGTGAGGACGCCGCGCGCTCCGGCGCGACGGGGCCGTTGCGGCCGTCCGGGTGCAGGGCGAAGGTCACCACGCCGACGTTCCGGTGCCCGAGCGACCGCAGGCACGTCGCGGCCAGCCGCGCGCCGCCGGCGTCGTCGACCTCGACGCGCGCCGTGCCGTCGAGAACGGGCTGGTCGATGACCACCATCGGCAGGCCGCGGGCCCGCACGGCGTCGAACGCGGGCGCGTCGGAGGGCAGCGAGTAGGCGACCACGACGTCGGCCTGGGCGCGGGCCACGGTCTCCGGGCGGGGTCCACCGCGCTCCCGGCCGGGCATTAACACCAACGTGTGGTCGTGGACGTCGACGGTCGAGGCGAGGCCGTCGAGCACGATCGACAGGGCCGGGTCGGAGAACGAGGCGGACAGCCCCTGCCCGAGCATGAACCCGACGGCGGCGCTGTGCCGGGTCGCGAGGCTGCGCGCCACCGGGTCGGGCCCGCCGTAGCCGAGGGACGCCGCGGCCTCCAGGATGCGCTCGCGCAGCGCGGCGGACAGCTGGTCCGGCCGGTTGTAGGCGTTGGACACCGTGGCGCGCGACACGCCGACCACGCCGGCCACCGTGTCGAGCGTCGGCTTCCGGGGGCGGTCCACGCGGTGAGCGTAGCCAGGTAACCGGTTGGAAGTTCTGAAGCGCTTCAGACACACTGGTCCGCATGCCCACGCCACGCCTCGCCGTCTTCGCGGTGTTCCTGTTCAACGGGGCGCTGTTCCTGTCCTGGGCGGCCCGCATGCCCGCTCTTGCCACGCAGGTCGGCGCCACCGAGGCGACCCTCGGCCTGGCCCTGCTGGGCGCGAGCGCCGGCCTGGCGCTGACCGCGCCGTTCGCCGCGCGCGCCTGCGCCCGGGTCGGCGCGCGCACCCTGGTCGTCGTCGGCGCGGTGGTGACCGTGGTCGCCGTGCCCTGCCTCACGCTGACCCGGTCGCCCCTCCAGCTTGGCCTGGTCCTGTTCGTCCTCGGGTCGTGCGGCGCGCTGCTCGACGTCGGCATGAACGTCGCCGCGGTCGCCGTCACGCGCACCCTCCGCCGGCCGCTCATGCCCCAGTTCCACGCGGGCTTCAGCGTCGGCGGCCTGATCGGCTCGCTGGGCGCCGCGGCGGCGGCGAGCGCCGGCTGGGGACTCGTCCGCCACCTGCTCACCGCGGCCGTCGTCGGCGCGCTCGTGATGGCCTGGATCGTCAGGGCCGTCCCCGGCGCGACCGGTGACGCGACCGACGCCCGGGCGGACGAGCGGCCCGTGCTCAAGCGCCCGCTGCTGTGGCTGCTCGCCGCCGTGACGCTGTGCTCGGCCATCGCCGAGGGCGCGGCGTCGGACTGGTCGGCGCTGTTCTTCGTCACGGAACGCGGGCTGGACGAGGCCACCGCCGCCGCGGGGTACGCGGGCTTCTCGGTCGCCATGGCCGCCGCGCGCCTGCTCGGCGAACCGGCCCAGCGCCTCCTCGGGCCGCACCGGCTGCTCGCGGCGGGCGCGGTCGTGGCCTCGGGCGGGTTCGCGCTGGCCGTGCTGGTGCCGGTGGCGGCGGCCGGCTTCGTCGGCTTCGGTCTCGCCGGGCTGGGCCTGGCCTTCTCGTTCCCGGTGGTCATGGACCTGGCGGGCGACGCGGGCAAGCGCGCCGACGGCACGGGCGGCGAGCGGGAGATCGGCCTGGTGACGACGGTCGCCTACACGGGCTTCCTGGCCGGTCCGCCGCTCGTCGGCGGCATCGCGCACGCGAGCGACCTGTCGGTGTCGCTGGGGTTCGTGGCGGTCGTGATCGCCCTGATCGTGCCGATGGTGTGGCTGGCCCGCCGCTCCCGCGACCGCGAGGTCACGCGAGCGGGAGTCGGCTCAACCCGGCCTTGAGCAGCGGCTGCATGGCGGCGATCATCTGCTCGTCGACCCCGCCGGGCTGGGCCATCGCCACCAGCACGCTGCGGTTGGTGTTCACCGCCAACGTCGCCGTGCACGCCATCTCCTGGCCGCTCAGCTCGCAGTACACCCAGGCGGAGTGCCCCTCGACGACGACCTCGCGCCCCCGTTCCTGCCGCTCCCGCACCTGCTCGTACCTCTGGTAGAGCGCGGCGACGACGGTGCGGCCGGCGGGCGTGCCGTCGTCCAGGACGTACTGGCACGACTCCTGGATCACGTCGTCCTTGCGCGCCGGCTCCTTCTTGAACGGCCCGATGGGCTTCAGGTCGTCGGCGGTGAGCAGCGAGCACGGCTCGACGCCGACGACGGTGCGCGGCCGGGCGATCCTCGGCGCGGCGTCCCCGGCGGGGGCGCTGGTCGCGGGGGACGACGAGGGCGTGACGTCGGCCGCCGGCAGCGCGTCGCCGTTGACGGTGTAGCTGCACCCGGCCGTGAGGAGCAGGGCGAGGGCCATCGCGGGCACCGAGCGGGAGCTGGTCACGTCGGGCAACGGTAGTGGGTGTGATCTGCGCACGTCCGGCGGTTGGTGGCACGCCGCCCGGGCCGCCTAGGCTCGTGCCGTGACCACTGAAGCGCCCACCCGAACCCAGCGCACGGGCCTGGTCCCCCTGCTCGCCATCGGCGCCACGACGGCCGCGCTGGTCGCGGCGGGCCTGCTGGCGGTCACCGGCGACGACCGGCCGGGTCTGATCGTCGTGCGCGTGCTCACCGAGTCGGCGGCGGTCGTGACGATCGGTTCGCTGCTGCTCGCGGCGTTCCTCGTGCCGCCGCAGCGCAGCGGCACGCTCGCCGCCGACGGCTACGCGGCCCTGCGCACGGCGGCCTGGGCGGCCCTGGCGTGGACGGCGGGCGCGGTGGCGTCGGTGCCGTACACGGTGGCCGACGCGCTCGGCCAGCCCGTGTCGGTGCTGCTGGAACCGGCCGTGCTGTTCCAGGTCGCGGGCCTGGTGGAGCAGGCGAAGGCGTGGATGATCACCGCCGTGCTGGTGGCGCTGCTCGCCCTCGGCTGCCGCCTGGTGCTGTCGTGGGGCTGGACGACGGCGCTGTTCTTCCTGTCGGTGTTCGCGCTGGTCCCGGTCGCGGTGACGGGGCACTCGTCGGGCGGCGGCTCGCACGACGTGGCCACGAACAGCCTGCTGTACCACCTGATCGCGGCGGCGCTGTGGGTTGGCGGGCTGGTCGCGCTGCTCGCGCACGGCCGCCGCGGCGGCGACCACCTGGGGCTGGCCACGTCCCGGTTCTCGAAGCTCGCCCTGGTGTGCTGGGTCGTGATGGCCGTCTCCGGCGTGGTCAACGCCTACGTGCGGCTGCCGCTGGACCAGCTGTTCGGCAGCGACTACGGCCTGCTGGTGCTGGGCAAGACGGCGGCGCTGGTGGTGCTCGGCGTGGTCGGCTACCTCCAGCGCGAGAAGGGCGTGAAGCAGGTCGTCGCCACCGGCTCCGGGCGCGCGCTGCTGAGGCTGGCGGGCGTCGAGGTGCTGCTGATGTTCCTCACGCTCGGCCTGGCCGCGGCGCTGAGCCGCACGCCCCCGCCGGTCGAGGGCCGGGTGCTGCCCAGCTCGGTGGAGCTGAAGATCGGCTACGACCTGTTCGGCGCGCCCACCGCGTCCCGCCTGCTGTTCGACTGGCGGTTCGACCTGGTCTTCGGCACGCTCTTCCTGGCGCTGGCGGTGGTCTACCTGCTGGGCGTGCGGAAGCTGCGCAGGCGCGGTGACGCGTGGCCGGTGGGCCGCACGGTCGCCTGGGTCGCGGGCTGCCTGACCGTGGTGTTCGCCACGTCGTCGGGCCTGGGCCGGTACGCGCCCGCCATGTTCAGCATCCACATGGAAGCGCACATGCTGCTGTCCATGCTGGCGCCGATCCTGCTGGTGCTGGGCGGCCCGGTGACGCTGGCGCTGCGCGCGCTGCCTGCCGCGGGCAAGGACAACCCGCCGGGGGCGCGCGAGTGGCTGCTGGCGTTCACGCACTCGCCGGTGGCGAAGGTGCTGACCAACCCGTTCGTGGCGTTGGCGCTGTTCGTGGGCTCGTTCTACGGCCTGTACTTCTCGGGCCTGTTCGACGCGGCGCTGGACTACCACTGGGCGCACCTGGCGATGAACGCCCACTTCATCCTGGTCGGCTACGTCTTCTACTGGCCGGTGATCGGCATCGACCCGTCGCCGAACCGGCTGCCCCCGCTGGGCCGGCTGGGGCTGCTGTTCGCCTCGATCCCGTTCCACGCGTTCTTCGGCATCGTGCTGATGAGCTCGCAGACGGTGATCGGCGAGGACTTCTACCGCTCGCTGGCCCTGCCGTGGGTGTCCTCGCAGCTGGAGGACCAGCGGCTGGGCGGCGGCATCGCGTGGGCGGCGGGCGAGCTGCCGCTGATCGTGGTGATGGTGGCGCTGCTCGTGCAGTGGGCCCGGTCGGACGGCCGCGAGGCCCGCCGGTCGGACCGGCGGGCGGACGCGGACGGTGACGCGGACCTCGCCGCGTACAACGCGATGCTGCGCAAGATGTCCGGGAAGGACGACTAGAGGGGCCTCCGGAAGCCCTTCACGGTCACCGCCCAGCCCGCCGCGGCCAGGGCGGCGGTGGTGACGAGCGCGCCCACCACCCCGGTCACCGGGTGCGCGAGGGCCAGCGCGCGGGCCGCGTCGACCGCGCCGGTCAGCGGGTTGACGCCCGCGACCGCCTGCAACCAGCCCGGCAGGCCGCTGATCGGCACGTACGCGCTGGACGCGAACATCAGCGGGAACATCGCCAGGAAGCCGACGGTCTGCATCAGCTCGGCGTTGCGCAGCCACGCGGCGATGGCCAGGAAGACCCAGCCCAGGCCCCAGCCGACGGCCAGCGACAGCGCCAGCGCGCCGAGGACGCCCGGCGCGCCGCCCGCGGGGGAGAAGCCGAAGACCAGCACCGCGAACAGCGTCATCAGCACCAGTTGCGCGGCCGTGCGGACGAGGTCGGACAGGCTGCGCGCGACGAGCACGGAACCGGGGTTGATCGGCAGCGACCGGAACCGGGCCAGCACGCCGTTCTTCATGTCCGTGACGAGGCCCACCCCGGCCTGGAGCGCGGACTGCATGGCCGTGTTGACCAGGATCGCGGGCATCAGGAAGTCGATGTAGGGCACGCCCGGCGGGAAGCCCGGCGTGGCCGCGATGCTCGCGAAGATCTGGCTGAACAGGGTGAGCATGATCAGCGGTTGCAGGACGCTGAACACGATCATCCGCGGGTCGCCGACGAGGGCGCGCAGCGATCGCCGCGTCAGCACGAGCACCTGCGTGCCGAAGCCGGTGCCGCGCCAGCGGGTGTCCGGTGCGGCGAGGGGGGCGGTCATGTCGGGGTGCTCCTGTTCAGGCCGCGTGCTGCGCGAGGGTGAGGTAGACGTCGTCGAGGGTCGGTTCGCCCAGCGCCAGCTCGGTGGCCTCCAGGCCGACCTCGTCCAGGGCGCGGACCACGGTGGCGATCTCGCGCGACGACGTGACGGGCGCGGTCAGCGTGTCCCGGGCGGGCACGGGCTGGAGCCCGGCGCGTTCGAGGGCCAGCGCGGCCCGCGGCACGTCACCGGCGTCGCCGAGGGTGACCGTGACGGTGCGCCGGCCGACCTGGGCCTTCAGCTCGGCGCTGGTGCCGGAGGCGACGACCCGGCCCCGCGCGAGCACGGTGATCGAGTCGGCGAGCCGGTCGGCCTCGTCCAGGTACTGGGTGGTCAGCAGCACGGTCGTGCCGTCGGTGACCAGGCCCTCGACGATCTCCCACAGGCCCAGGCGGGCGGCCGGGTCGAGGCCGGTGCGGTTCGTCGAGGAAGATCACCTCTGGGTGGCCGACGAGGCTCGCGGCCAGGTCGAGGCGCCGCCGCATACCGCCGGAGTAGGTGCGCGCCGGGCGCTTCGCCGCGTCCCCGAGGCCGAACAGCTCCAGCAGCTCGGCGCCGCGCGCCTTCGCCTCCCGGGTGCGCGCGCCGAGCAGCCGGGCGATCAGCACGAGATTGTCCAGGCCGGTCAGCTGCTCGTCCACGGCGGCGAACTGGCCGGTCAGGCCGATGCGCCTGCGCACCTGGTGGCCCTGCCCGACCACGTCGAACCCGGCCACGCGCGCCCGGCCGGAGTCCGGCGGCAGCAGCGTCGTGAGCACGTTGACCAGGGTGGTCTTGCCCGCGCCGTTGTGGCCGAGCAGGCCGAGCACGGTGCCCCTCGGCACGGCGACGCTCACCCCGTCGAGCGCCTTCTGCGCCCCGAACGCCTTGCCGACGTCGGTGGCCTCGATCATCAGGTCGTCCACTGGTCTCCCCTCAGTACGCCGTGCAGGAACACCTCGACCAGCTGGTCGACCTCGGCGGTGGAGTCGCCGAACCCCCGGCCCTGCATGCGGTTGGTGAACACGAGCCCGAGCAGCAGGCGCGCGGCGAGGTCCGCGTCGACGCGGAGCCGGGCGGCGTCCGGGCCGAACAGCGAGGCGACGCGGCCGGAGATGCGCTGCATCTCGACCGGCGGCCCTTTGTGCTCGCCCTCCTCGGCGTGCGGGTCGTAGCCCGACTCGCGCAGCACGCTGCCGAGCGACCACATCCGGTCCAGGTAGCCGGAGACGGCGCCGATCGCCCCGGCCAGGCGTTCGGCGAGGGTGTCGGCCGCCCCCGCCCGGTCGATCAGCTCCAGCTCGGCGTCGACCGCGAGCACGGACCGCACGCACGCGCGGACGAGTTCCCGCTTGTCCTTGAAAGCCCGGAAGACGGTGCCCTCCGCGATGCCGGCGGCCTGGGCGATCTGGCTGGTCGTGACGTTGGCGCCGTGCACGAACAGCAGCGGGACGGTGGCCCGCACGATCGCCTCGCGGCGGTCCTCCGGGCTCATCGCGGGTGCTCGCCTGCGGCGTCGGGTGGTGTCCTCGGACATGCCACGAGCGTATGAGTGAGTCCTCACTCATGTCAACGAGTGAGCGCTCACTCATGAGTTGCCCACAACCTCGCGAGTTGTCCACAGTTCGCGATCCCGCCCTGTCGCCACCCCCGCCACCGGCGGCAACCTGGACCCCGAGCGACCACCACCGAGGAGGGGCCATGGCCTACAACGAGACGCGCGTCACCATCTGCGGCACCGTGGCGAGCACCGTCACCCGCACCAAGGTCGGCACCGGCTGCAGCAAGACGGTGTTCCGGCTGTTCACCACCGAACGCCGCTGGCAGGGCGAGGAGCGGGCCTGGGTCGACGGCGACCAGATGTTCCTGTCGGTCACCTGCTGGCGGGCGCTGGCCGACAACGTGCACGCCTCGCTGACCAGGGGCGACCCGGTGGTGGTCAGCGGCCGGATGACCATCAAGGAACTGGAGTACGAGGGCGCGCTGCGCCAGGTGCTCGACGTCGAGGCCGGCGCGGTCGGCCCCAACCTCGCCCTGTGCACGGCCGTCGTCACCCGGACCCGGCGGACACCCGAAGTCGTCGAGGCACGGGCCGCGCCGGAGCCGGAACGGGTGCCGGCGGCGGCGGTCGAGCAGCTCGTGCTGCCCAGCGCCCGCACGTCGCCCGAGGTGGAGACCGTCCGCGAGGGTGAACCGGCGCTGGTTCGGGCGGGTGAGGACGCGCGTCCGAAGGAGGTCGCCGAGGTGCCATTCTGAACCAATCGGGCCACGAAGCCTTCCCACGACCCGATCGCGGCGGAGAATGCCCGGGCAGTCGTCGCCGTTGCGAGCGTGGAGGGGGGAGGTCGTGGGGTCGGCGCCACGGGCGGACCCGCACGCAGGCATCGGGGGTTGACACCGCTACGAGTTCGCGCATCCGGCAGGACGTGCTGGTCGCAGGGTTGTGCCTGTGCGGCCGGAAGGCCGTGTGACAGGTGTGGGTGACCCACGTTCGCGCTAACTCTGCGTTGTCGCCCCGTCCGTTGCCGGCGTCCGAGGTTCGGGCCCGATCGGCACCGCTCTACGATCGCGGGCATGGCCGAGTTCATCTACACCATGAAGAAGGTGCGCAAGGCGCACGGGGACAAGGTCATCCTCGATGACGTCACGATCATGTTCTACCCCGGTGCGAAGATCGGCTTGGTCGGCCCGAACGGCGCCGGCAAGTCGAGCGTGCTGAAGATCATGGCCGGCCTGGACACACCGGGCAACGGCGAGGCCTACCTGTCGCCGGGGTACTCGGTGGGCATCCTCCAGCAGGAGCCGCCGCTCAACGAGGAGAAGAGCGTCCTGGGCAACGTCCAGGAGGGCCTGGGCGAGATCAAGGTCAAGCTCGACCGCTACAACGAGATCGCCGAGAAGATGGCCGTCGACTACTCCGACGAGCTGATGGAGGAGATGGGGCAGCTCCAGGAGGAGCTGGACCACGCGGACGCGTGGGACCTCGACTCCCAGCTGGAGCAGGCGATGGACGCCCTGCGCTGCCCGCCGCCCGACGCCGACGTGAAGGTGCTGTCGGGTGGTGAGCGCCGCCGGGTGGCGCTGTGCAAGCTGCTGCTGAGCAAGCCCGACCTGCTGCTGCTCGACGAGCCCACCAACCACCTGGACGCGGAGAGCGTCCTGTGGCTGGAGCAGCACCTCGCGCAGTACCAGGGCGCCGTCCTGGCGGTCACCCACGACCGGTACTTCCTCGACAACCTGTCCCAGTGGATCCTGGAGCTCGAACGAGGTCGGGCCCACGTCTACGAGGGCAACTACTCCACCTACCTGGAGAAGAAGGCCGAGCGCCTGGCGGTCCAGGGCAAGAAGGACCAGAAGCTCCAGAAGCGGCTCAAGGACGAGCTGGACTGGGTCCGGTCGGGCGCCAAGGCCCGCCAGGCCAAGTCCAAGGCTCGCCTCGGCCGCTACGAGGAGATGGCCGCGGAGGCGGAGAAGACCCGCAAGCTCGACTTCGAGGAGATCCAGATCCCGCCGGGCCCGCGTCTGGGCAGCGTCGTGGTCGAGGTCGACAACCTCAAGAAGGGCTTCGGCGACCGGGTGCTGATCGACGGCCTGTCGTTCAGCCTCCCGCGCAACGGCATCGTCGGCGTGATCGGTCCGAACGGCGTGGGCAAGACGACGCTGTTCAAGACCATCGTGGGGCTGGAGCAGCCCGACTCCGGCGAGGTCAAGGTCGGCGAGACGGTGAAGCTCTCCTACGTCGACCAGAACCGCGGCGGTCTCGACCCGAAGAAGAACGTGTGGGAGGTGGTCTCGGACGGTCTCGACTACATCCACGTCGGCAGCGTCGAGATGCCTTCGCGGGCGTACGTCAGCGCGTTCGGCTTCAAGGGCCCTGACCAGCAGAAGCCGGCGGGCGTGCTCTCCGGTGGCGAGCGCAACCGGCTCAACCTGGCGCTGACCCTCAAGCAGGGCGGCAACCTGATCCTGCTCGACGAGCCGACGAACGACCTGGACGTCGAGACCCTGGGGTCGCTGGAGAACGCGCTGGAGCAGTTCCCCGGCTGCGCCGTGGTCATCTCGCACGACCGGTGGTTCCTCGACCGCGTCGCCACGCACATCCTCGCGTGGGAGGGCACGGACGAGAACCCGTCGAGCTGGTACTGGTTCGAGGGCAACTTCGAGGGCTACGAGAAGAACAAGGTCGAGCGCCTCGGCGCGGAGGCGGCCAGGCCGCACCGCGTGACCTACCGCAAGCTCACACGGGACTGAGAGCCGGGTCGACATCGTGGCGGCGAGGGGCGAGGCGCGGGCGGACGTCGAGGTGAGCACGCTGGTCGTGCCCGCCTGGCAACTGCGTTGGCGGGCACCGGAGCTCGCTCTGGTGCTGGGCGAACGCGCCGTCGCCCTCGCCTCCACCCGGCGCGACGAGGTCGACCGGTTGCGCGCGGAGGCCCTCGTGGTCTTCGCGAGCAACCGCATGGGCCGCGGCGTGAAGACCGCCGACCGGGCGCTCGACGCCCTGAAGGCGGCCGAGGTCGCGGCCCAGCACGAGACGGCTTGGCGGCTGCGGGTCGAGCTGGCCGACAGCGCCAGGTCGGTCGGCGCGCCGCTGACCGGTTTCGCGGCCGTGCGCCCCGTCCTGGAGGCGGACGGCGTGCCGCCGGCCCTGCGCGCCGGCGCGCTGGTGCAGGCCGCCGAGTGCCTGGTCTCGGTCGGCCGGGGCCCGGCACTCGCCCAGGCCCTGGACGAGGCGGACCGCCTCTACCAGGCCGACCCGGCGCTCGACCACGACACGACCCTGCTGCACCGCGGCCTGCTCCGGGCCGCTGGGGCGGGCCAGTACCGACGCTGGGGCGACCTGGCGGCGGCCGTCGACGCGTGCCGCGAGGGCCTGTCCCACCTCGACCGGCTCCAGGACCCCGAGTCCGACAACGGCCAGGTGCGGGGCAGGCTCAGCGTGGAGCTGGTCTGCGCCCTGCTCGACTCGGGCAAGCCGGGCGAGGCGTCCGAGGTCGGCACCCCGCTGCTGGAACGCCCGGTGCGCGCCCCGTCGGCGGCCACCACGGGTTGGCTGCGGCTGGCCCTGGCGACCAGGGTCCACCTGCCCGCGGGCCGGGTCGACCAGGCCCGCGACCTGCTCCGCGACGCGGCCGACAGCGCCGAACGCCACCAGCTCGACACGCTGCTCGCGGAGAGCCTGCTCGCGCTGGCCCACGTCCACGAGGTCGCGGGCAACCTGCCCGAGGCCCTGGTCGACCTGCGGTCCGCGCACGCCGCCGAACGCCGGCGCGCCCGGGCCGTCTACGCCGTGCGGGCCAGGCTCGCCGCCGAGTTCTCGGGCGTCCACCGCCACCCGGTCGGCGGGCTGCACGACGACCTGACCGCCCTCCTCAGCGCCGGCAGCACCGCGGTCGCGCCCCCCACGCCCCCGGCGGACCCCGCCCTGACCCCGGAGGCCAGGCAGCAGCTGCGCCAGTGGCGGCCGGTCCAGGTGCACCGCAACGAGGGAATGCGCGCGAAGCGCTCCCGCCGTGCCGCGGAAGACATGACGGTGGACGGCATCTCCGCCGCGAGGGCCCACGCCGCGGACCGCTGGCGCCTGGTCCAGCCGTTCGGCACGGACGAGCCCGACGACGCTCAGCTCCCGACCGATCCGCCCCCCGCCACCCCCACCGCCGCCACCCCGACCTCCACCGCGCAGACCCTCACCGCCCCGACCTCCACCGCGCAGACCCCCACGGGACAGACCTCCACGGGACAGACCTCCACGGGGCAGTCGCCGGTCGAGCAGTCGGCCGCAGCGCTCCCACCGGCCGCGCCGGTCCCGCCGGCCCCACCGCCGACTTCGAGTCCGGCCTCGGGTCCGCCCGCCGCAGGTCTGCCTGCCGCAGGTCCACCCACCGCAGGTCGCCGACGAGCGCCGGACCCACCCCCGCAGACGACGCAGGGCCGCCCCGAACACGCCAGAAGCGGCCAAGCGAGGCCCACCGCACCAACCGCCCTCTCCCAACCCCCCACCCCTCCAGGCGGCTTGGCACAAGGCCCCACCACTCCCAGCGGCACCCGGTTCCCGGGCACCGCCCTGCCCGGAACGCCCCTGCCCGGAACGCCCCTGCCCGGAACGCTCCCGGCCCCGGCCCGGCACACCTCCGCGACACCCGGTGTGCCCGTGAACCCGGGCGCTCCGGTCTTCCCCGCTCCGCCGACCGGTGCCGAGTCGCCCCGGTTCCCGGACGCGCCTGAAGTGCCGCCCAGCCTCAACTCCTCCGCACCCGCACCCGCACCCGCACCCGCACCGGCGACCGGCCCGACGCCTGCGCCCACGACCACCGGCCCTGTCGCGCCCCCGCCCCCCGCTGCCGGTGAGGGCGTCGCCCAGGCTGCGGCGGAGCCGTACCCGACCGCGTTGAACACGCACGCGGCCCAGCACCGGGCCCCGGGCCAGGCCATCCCGCCGCAGCCGGTGGTGGGGGAGCGGCCCGTCGACCAGGCGGGACCGTCCATGTCCGGCGGTCTCGGCTTCGGCACGGGGATCGGTCGCCCGCACGTCGGACCGGACTCGGTGGTCGAGGCGACCGTGTTGATCCCGCGCATCCCGGCCGAGTCCCCGCATCCCGCGCAAGCCGAGCCCATGCAAGCCGAGCCCATGCAAGCCGAGGCCGGGCAAGCCGAGGCCGGGCAGGAGGGCCCCGCGCAGCCGGAGGGCGTGCGGACCGGGGAAGCGGACGCCGTGGAGGCGGAGCCGGTCCGGTCGGGGTCCGGTGATCCCCTCGCGGCGGAAGGGGCCGGCGAGGGGGAGCGCAGCGTGCCCGCCGCCGGGTTGATCGCCGCTGCCGGTGCCGTGCGCAGTGGCCGGCGGAGGGCTGCCCGGGAGACCACCGAGGAGGAGAGCGAGCAGGACGGTGGGGAGTCGAGCGTGCTCGACAACCTCAAGGCCGCCGGGTTGCTCGACCCGCAGCGCGCCGGTGGCCGCCGGCGTGCTCCCGAGGCTGAGGCTGAGACCGGGGCGGCTGAAGCTCTGGCCGGAGGGGAAAACCCCGCCCAGGCTGATGATGAGCCTGCGGCTGCCGAGGTCGGGAGCCCGGCTGTCGAGGGCGAGACCGTGAAGTGGAAGGTCGAGGCCCCCGCCCGGCTGCGGGCGGAGGAGCCGGGCGACGACGTCGACATGTTCGACTCGCCGACGATGGTCCAGCCCGCCATCCGGGATGACGTTCCGCCTGTCGGACTCGGTGCCGCATTTGTGAAGGGTCCGGTCATCCCCACCGCGCGGGTGCCCGAACCGCCTGATTTCCCGGTGCCGGCGGCGGACGGGTTCCCATTCCCGCCGCTCACCGCCGACCCGTCTCGGGATGGCGCCGCGGCGACGCCCGCCCCTGGGACCTCCGAACCATTCACGGCGAGTGGTGGAAATCACTCCGCCGCGCCGCGGGATTCGTGGCACGACGCGGTGGAGACCGCCGACGTGGTGCCCGACGAGCAGGTCCGGGCGGAGGCCGGGGTGGACACCGCGACGGACGCCTGGGTGGATGCCGTGGTGGAGGTGGAGCAGCGAGGTGCCGCCCGCGCCGACGTGTCGGTTCGGCGGACCGCGCCCTTCCGCGAGGAGGAGCCCGAGCCGGAGCCGTTCGTGCCCCGGCCGTCCCAGCCGCAGCCGGCGCAGCCGGCCGAGGAGCCCGAGCCGCCCCTGCCGCCCGTGCCGGAGCCGGACACGACGCCGTCCGTCCCCGAGCCCAGCCAGGTGCCGCCGGTGCCCGAGCCCGACCAGGTGCCGCCGGTACCGGTGCCGGACCCCGTGCCCTCCGCCCCGCCCGCCCCGCCCGCCAAGCCGTCGCCGTCCGGGTTCCTGGGTGCCGCCGACGTGGAGGCCGAGGAGCCCGAGCAGCCGTTCGTCACGTCCGTCGTGGTCGGCGGTCGCACGATCGAACTGCCCGCCGTGGTCGAGCCGCCGGTGCTGGACTCGCCCAGCGCCACCCGCGCCGCGCGCCGGCCCAAGAGCGACCTCAGCCTCGCGGAGCTGCTGGCCGAGGCGCTGGTGGCCTACGAGGACGCCCGGCGCGAGGGCGACGGGTTCCCGGACGACGACCTGCCGGACGAGGACGGGGACGGGACCGGGGACGGGATCGAGGCCGAGGACGACATCGCGCCGATCGGTGCCGTGACCGGCCCGGCGGGACCGGGTCCGACAGCACCGGGTCCGACAGCACCGGGGTCGGGTCCGGTGGGGGGCGGGTCGGTCGAGCCCGTCCCGGACAACGAGACGACCGTGCCCATCCGCCGCGTGGACACACCCCGGTTCGGCAGCTGGACGCTTCCCGAATCCTGAAATGATTTGAGGTTCTAATAAGGTTTCCCGCCGGTAACAAAGCAGGAAATACACCGTGCTGTGGCGAATTTTCCACTTTCGCGCAAGTGGTTCGATTCAGTGCGAGGGTTGCGGTTAACGGGTTCGCGCGCGTCTGGTTAAGTGGTGCGCGGACCCGGTACACAGAGGTACCGGATAGCGTGGAGTCGCCTGAACATGACCTCGACTGGAGTCCCGTCCCGATCCGAGCACGCCACCGGCAACGGCGCCGTGGCCCGCACGGCCAGTCCCGAACAGGCTCGTGATGAATTGATCGAACGGGCCGCCGCCAACGCCCCCGAGCTCGCCGACCTGATCCGCCTGTACTACCGGCACGTCCCGGCCGAGGAGGTCATCGACGACGACCCGGTCGACCTGGTGGGCGCGGTGCGCTCGAACTACCAGCTCGCCGAGAACCGGGTGCCCGGGCGTCCTGTCGTGCGGATCATCAACCCGACGCGCGTGCACGACGGCTGGGCCTGCCCCGCCACGGTCGTGCAGGTCGTCACCGACGACATGCCCTACCTGGTCGACTCGGTGGCCTCCGAGCTGACCCGCGGCGGCGTGCAGGTGCAGCGGGTCGTGCACCCCATCGTGGTGGTGCGCCGCGACCCGGTCACGGGGGCTCTCCAGGAGGTCCTGCCCACCGCCGACCCGGCCCAGCCGCCCACCGACGCGCTGGCCGAGTCGTGGATGTACGTCGAGGTCGACCTGCTCACCGACCCGGATCGGGCGCGCGAGCTGGAGACCAAGCTGCACACCGTCCTGAACGACGTGCGCGAGGTCGTCGAGGACACCGACAAGATGACCGGCACCGCGCTCCAGCTCGCCGACCAGCTGGAGGGCGACCCGCCGCCGCTGGCGAAGCACGAGGTCCAGGACGGCGCGAACCTGCTGCGCTGGCTGGCCGACGACCACTTCACGTTCCTCGGCTACCGCCGGTACGAGCTGGTCCGCGACGACCCGGCCACCGGGGGCGAGCCGGCGCTGCGCGCGGTCCTGGCCAGCGGCCTGGGGGTGCTCAGGCAGGACAGCCTCGCGGCGCGCAGCCTCACCGCCGGCCCCGACGCGGGCGCGCAGGCGCTGTCACCCGAACTGCTGGTCCTGACCCAGGCCAGCGCCCAGTCGAGCGTCCACCGCTCGGTCTACCCGTATTACGTCGGTGTGAAGACCTTCGACGCCGACGGCAACGTGACCGGCGAGCACCGGTTCCTCGGGGTCTTCTCCACCACCGCCCTGCACGAGGACGTGCTGGACATCCCGGCCATCGAGCGCCGGGTGCGCGACGTCATCCACCGCGCCGGCTTCCCGCTGCACTCCTACTCGGGGCAGCGGATGCTGGAGGTGATCCAGAACTACCCGCGCACCGAGCTGTTCTCGGTCGACACGGACACGCTCTACCAGACCGTCACGGGTGTCATCGCGCTCGCCGAGCGCCGCAGGCTGCGGCTGTTCCTGCGCCGCGACCCGTACGGCCGCTTCTACTCGTGCCTGGTCTACCTGCCGCGCGACCGCTACACCACGACGTCGCGCCTGGCCATGCAGGAAGTGCTGATCGACCAGCTGGACGGCCTGAACCTGGAGTACAGCGCCCGCGTCGGCGAGTCGGCGCTGGCCCGCGTGCACTTCACCGTGCACACCGACCCCAAGAGCCAGGCCGAGCCGGACACCGCGTACATCCAGCAGTTGCTGGCGGAGGCGGTGCGCTCCTGGGACGACCGCATGGTCGAGGCCGTGCTGGAGGACCAGGGGCAGGGGCTGGGCGCCGAGTCGTCGTCGGAGCAGGGCCAGCGGTTCGCCGCGGCCTTCCCGGAGGCGTACAAGGAGGACTTCACCGCGGCCGAGGGCCTGGCGGACTTCCGGCGCATCGAGGCGCTGCGGCCCGGCGACCTGGACATGGTGTTCTACGTGCCGCGCGCCGCCGAGGCCGGTGAGCGGCGGTTCAAGCTGTTCCTGGTCGGCGCCCGGGTCACGCTGTCCGACGTGCTGCCGATGCTCCAGCGCATGGGGGTGGTCGTCGTCGACGAACGCCCCTACCAGCTGGCCCGCGAGGACGGCGCGGAGTGCTGGATCTACGACTTCGGCCTGCGCATCGACCAGGGCGTGCTGGACAAGGTCTCCGGTGACGACCTGGAGTCGGTGCAGACCCGGTTCCAGGAGGCGTTCGCCGCCGCCTGGCGGGGCGAGGCCGAGGTCGACGGCTTCAACACGCTCGTGCTGAAGGCCGGCGTCACGTGGCAGCAGGCCGCGATGCTGCGCGCCTACGCCAAGTACCTGCGCCAGGCGGGCACCCCGTACAGCCAGGACTACATCGAGGACGCCGTCCTCGCGCACACCGACGTGGCGAAGGCCCTGGTGGAGCTGTTCGAGGCCCGGTTCGACCCGAGCCTGACCGAGGAGCAGCGCGGCAGCCGCACCGAGAACCTGGCGTCGGGGATCACGGCCCTCATCGACGACGTGACGAGCCTGGACGCCGACCGCATCCTGCGCAGCCTGCTCACCCTGGTGCAGGCGACGCTGCGCACGAACTACTTCGTGCGCGACGAGCGGGGCGACCCGCGCGCCTACCTGGCCGTGAAGCTGGACCCGCGCGCCATCCCGGACCTGCCGCAGCCGCGCCCCCGCTTCGAGATCTTCGTGTACTCGCCGCGGGTCGAGGGCGTGCACCTGCGGTTCGGGCCGGTGGCCCGCGGCGGGCTGCGCTGGTCCGACCGGCGCGAGGACTTCCGCACCGAGGTGCTGGGCCTGGTCAAGGCGCAGGCGGTGAAGAACGCGGTGATCGTGCCGGTCGGCGCGAAGGGCGGCTTCGTGGTGAAGAAGCCGCCGGCTCCCACCGGTGACCAGGGGCTGGACCGCGAGGCGTTCCTGGCCGAGGGCATCGCCTGCTACCGCATGTTCATCTCCGGCCTGCTGGACCTGACCGACAACCTCAGCTCGGGCACGGTCGTCCCGGCGCCGCAGGTGGTGCGGCACGACGGCGACGACACCTACCTGGTGGTGGCCGCCGACAAGGGCACGGCGTCGTTCTCCGACATCGCCAACGAGGTGTCGGCGTCCTACGGCTTCTGGCTGGGCGACGCGTTCGCCTCCGGCGGCTCGGTCGGCTACGACCACAAGGCCATGGGCATCACCGCCAAGGGCGCGTGGGAGAGCGTGAAGCGGCACTTCCGCGAGCTGGGCCTGGACACCCAGACCCAGGAGTTCACCGTCGTCGGCGTCGGCGACATGTCCGGCGACGTGTTCGGCAACGGGATGCTGCTGTCCGAGCACATCCGGCTCGTCGCGGCGTTCGACCACCGGCACGTGTTCATCGACCCGGACCCGGTGGCGGAGATGTCGTACGCCGAGCGCAAGCGGCTGTTCGAGCTGCCGCGCTCGTCGTGGGACGACTACGACCGCTCGCTGATCAGCGAGGGCGGCGGCGTGTGGCCGCGCACCGCGAAGTCCATCCCGGTCAGCGAGCGGGCGCGGGTGGCCCTGGTGCTGCCCGAGGGCGTCACGAAGCTGTCCCCGCCGGAGCTGATGAAGGCCATCCTGGTCGCCCCGGTGGACCTGCTGTGGAACGGCGGCATCGGCACCTACGTGAAGGCGGGCGTCGAGTCGCACGCCGAGGTCGGCGACAAGGCCAACGACGCGATCCGCGTCAACGGCGCCGACCTGCGGGTGAAGGTCGTCGGCGAGGGCGGCAACCTGGGCCTGACCCAGCGGGGCCGCATCGAGTTCGCCCGCGTCGGCGGGCGCGACGGCAAGGGCGGCAAGGTCAACACCGACGCCCTGGACAACTCGGCGGGCGTGGACTGCTCCGACCACGAGGTCAACATCAAGATCCTGCTCGACGAGCTGGTGCGCGACGGCAGGCTGGAGCAGGGGCAGCGCAACGAGCTGCTGGGCCAGATGACCGACGAGGTCGGCGAGCTGGTCCTGCGGGACAACTACTCGCAGAACTTCGTGCTGGGCGTGTCCCGGGCGCACGCCGCGCCGATGCTGCCGGTGCACGCGCGGCTCGTCGCGGACCTCGAACAGCGGGGCGCGCTGGACCGGACCCTCGAAGCGCTGCCCAGCGCGGCGGAGTTCAAGGCGCTGGAGAAGGCGGGCCAGGGCCTGACCTCGCCGGAGCTGGCCACGCTGCTCGCGCACGTGAAGCTGGCCCTGAAGGAGGAGGTGCTCGCGAGCGACCTGCCGACGGTGGACGTGCTGGCCCGCAAGCTGCCCGACTACTTCCCGAGCGAGCTGCGCGAGCGGTTCGGCGACGCCGTCGCCGGGCACCCGCTGTCCCGCGAGATCATCACGACGGTGCTGGTCAACGAGGTCGTCGACGGCGGCGGGGTGTCCTACCCCTTCCGGTTGGCCGAGGAGCTCAGCGCGTCGGCGACGGACGCGGTGCGCGCCTACGCCGTGGTGACGGCGATCTTCGACCTGCCGTCGCTGTGGCGGGAGGTCCGCGCGCTGGACACCGCGATCCCCACGCACGTCCAGGACGAGATGGTGCTGGAGACGCGCCGCCTGCTGGACCGGGCGTCGCGGTGGCTGCTCACCAACCGCCCGCAGCCGCTGGCGGTGGGCTCCACGATCGCCCGCTTCCAGCCGGTGGTGGCCGCGCTGGCGCCGCGCGTGCCGGACCTGCTCCAGGGCCACGAGCGCGAGTCGCTGCTGGAGCGGGTCGAACGGCTGGTGGCGCACGGCGTGCCCGACGACCTGGCCCGCCGGGTCGCCTCGCTGCTGTTCACCTACGGCCTGCTCGACGTGACCGAGGTGGCGGAGCTGGCCGAGCGCGAGGAGCGCGAGGAGGGCCGGGCGGCCGGTCAGGAGCGGACGCACGAGGAGACGGCCGAGCTGTACTTCGCGCTGTCGGACCACCTCGACGTCGACCGGATGCTCAGCTCGGTGTCCGGCCTGGAGCGCATCAACCGCTGGCACGCCCTGGCGCGGCTGGCGCTGCGGGACGACTTCTACTCGTCGCTGCGCGCGATCACGATCGACGTGCTGCGGTCGGGCGACCCGGGTGACAGCCCGGCGGGGAAGATCGCCGAGTGGGAGCAGGCCAACTCGTCGCGCCTGGGCCGGGCGCGCGCCGCGCTGGACGAGATCAACCGGGTCAACCGGCTCGACCTGGCGACGCTGTCGGTGGCGGCCCGGCAGGTCCGCAGCATGATCCGCTAGTCCGGTGCCGGACGGGGGCGGGCCTCACCGGGGCCCGCCCCCTCCCGCGTCAGGCGCGCCAGGTGTCGTCGAGCGCGGCCGGGGCGGTCGCGGTGCGGTTCGCCCCCGACTCCCACGTCACGTTCCCGGCCCCGTCCTTGCGGACGTACTTGTACTGGAACGCGGTGCCGCTCGTGAGCTGGACGGTCGCCCGCCACGTCGGGTAGGCGGCCGACGACAGCGCCACCGCGTTCGCCGGGTTCCACGAGCCCAGGGACGGGTGGTCGCCGACCACGAAGACGTTCTGGCCCACCGAGGTCGTGGCGTTCACCGCGAACGACGTCGCGCCGGCCGGCGGGGGCGTGGTGCCGCGCGCGTTGACGTGGATCGCCAGCGCCTCACCCGCGCCGAGGGTGGCGGTGAACTGGCCGTTCGAGCCGACGGTGACGCCGGCGCAGCCCTCCTGCTGCACGTTGCAGTACGTGCCGGCGGGCAGGGACGTCTGGAAGGTGCGGGTCAGCGGCGAGGTCTCGCGGTTGATCGCGACGAAGCCCCTGGCTCCCCGGCCGAACGCGATGGCGTCACCGCCGTTGTCCCACCAGTTCACCACCGCCGTGCCGGCCACCGCGTTGCGGAACGGCACCATGTTCGCGATCTGCGTCCACCGGTGCTGGCACTTCCACCCGCTCGTGTAGCACTCGGAGCCGCCGGGCGGGCCGGCGTCGTGGTTGGTGAACTCGTAGCCGGAGTACACGTTCGGGGCACCGTAGGGCCAGGCGAGCATGAAGACGTTCGCCAGCGTGTAGGTGGACCCGTCCTTGTAGGTCAGGGTGGAGCCGTTGCGCTCGGTGTCCCAGTTGTCGACGAACGACCGCGCCTGGCCGCTGGGTAGGTAGCCCCAGGACTGGCCGAAGTTGCTCAGGTAGGCCAGGTTCTCGTTGGTGAAGACCCGCTTGACGTCGTAGGCGTAGCGGAACTCGTCCACGTCGCCCGAGCCGGTGTACTCGCCGGGCTGCACGGCCTCGCCCGCGCCGTAGATCACCTCGTGCACCCAGAACACGTTCGGGTTGCTGAGCCTGGACTTGATCGCCGACATGTCGGCCGCCGCGATGTGCTTGGCCGCGTCGACCCGGAACCCGTCGACGCCCATCGCGATCAGCCGGTTCAGGTACTCGGCGATCTTGCCGCGCACGTGGTCGCTGCCCGTGTTCAGGTCGGACAGGCCGACCAGTTCGCAGTTCTGCACGTTGTCGCGGTTGCGGTAGTCGGTGATGTGCGAGCGGCAGGAGTGGAAGTCCTGGTCGGAGTAGTGGCCGGGGTAGTTGTACTTCGAGTAGGACGAGCCACCGGTGCCGGTGCCGGCCCCCGCGCTCATGTGGTTGATCACCGCGTCCGCGATGACCTTCACACCGGCCGCGTGGCAGGTGTTCACCATGTTCCGGAACGCGGTCTCGTCACCGAGCCGCCCGGCGATGCGGTAGCTGACCGGCTGGTACGAGGTCCACCACTGCGACCCCTGGATGTGCTCGGTGGCGGGGGAGACCTCGACGAACCCGTAGCCCTTGGGGCCCAGGACGTTCGTGCACTCGGTGGCGACGCGGGAGAACGGCCACTGGAACAGGGTGGCGGTGACGTCCTTCGGACCCGGTGGGGCTGCAAAACTTTGCGGAGCCGACAGGAGGCTCAGCACGAGCACGAGCACGGCGAGCAGCGCTCGCCCGGTTGCGGAAACCACGGTGTCTCCTCGGTGGCAGGGATGTGCTCTAGGTCATACCAGCTGCCAGACTTGCTGAAAACACTTGCAAAGTATTTCATTGCCCTCCGGCCGAGGCCGAACCGATCCGGAAGGACCCCCCATGGCTCAGGACTGGTGGCGCGAGGCCGTCATCTACCAGGTCTACGTGCGCAGCTTCGCCGACTCGAACGGCGACGGCGTCGGCGACCTGCCCGGCATCCGCTCCCGGCTGCCCCACCTCGCCGACCTCGGCGTCGACGCGGTGTGGATCACGCCGTTCTACGCCTCCCCGATGGCGGACGGCGGCTACGACGTGGCGGACTACCGCGACGTCGACCCCTCGTTCGGCACCCTCGACGACGCCCGCGCGCTCGTCGCCGACGCGCACGACCTGGGCATCCGGGTGATCGTGGACCTCGTCCCCAACCACACCTCCGACCGGCACCGGTGGTTCCGCGAGGCCCTCGCCGCCGGCCCCGGCTCGCCCGAGCGCGCCCGCTACCACTTCCGCGACGGCCGCGGCGAGGACGGCGCGGCGCCGCCGAACGACTGGGAGTCCGTGTTCGGCGGCCCGGCGTGGACGCGGGTCCCCGACGGCCAGTGGTACCTGCACCTGTTCGCCCCCGAGCAGCCCGACCTGAACTGGGACCAGGCGGAGGTGCGCGACGAGTTCCTCGACGTGCTGCGGTTCTGGCTCGACCTCGGCGTGGACGGGTTCCGCATCGACGTCGCGCACGGCATGGTCAAGGCCGACGGCCTGCCCGACGTCGGCACCCCGAACCACCTCACGCTGCTGGGCACCGAGGCGCTGCCGTTCTTCGACCAGGACGGCGTGCACGAGATCTACCGCGACTGGCGCAAGGTGCTCGACTCCTACCCCGGCCGGCGGATCGGCGTGGCCGAGGCGTGGACGCCCACCCCCGAGCGCACCGCCCGCTACCTGCGCCCCGACGAGCTGCACCAGGCGTTCAACTTCCACTACCTGACCGCCGGGTGGGCCGCCGCCGACCTGCGGCAGGTCATCGACGACTCGCTGGCCGCGATGGCGCCGGTGGCCGCGCCGACGACGTGGGTGCTGTCCAACCACGACGTGCGGCGGCACGTCACCCGGTACGGGGGCGTGGCGCGGGCGCGGGCCGCCGCGCTGCTGATGCTGGCGCTGCCCGGCAGCGCGTACGTCTACCAGGGCGAGGAACTGGGCCTGCCGGAGGTGCTCGACCTGCCCGAGGAGGTCCTCCAGGACCCGGTGTGGGAGCGGTCCGGGCACACCGACCGGGGCCGCGACGGCTGCCGCGTTCCCATCCCGTGGACGCCCGACGGCCCGTCGTTCGGCTTCGGCGACGGCGGCTCGTGGCTGCCGCAGCCCGCGGACTGGGCGCGGCTGAGCGTGGCGTCCCAGACCGGCGACCCGAACTCGGTGCTGGAGCTGTACCGGTCCGCGCTCACGGCCCGGCGCGCCCACCCGGACCTCGGCGCGGGCTCCGAAGTGGAGTGGCTGGACACCCCGGAGGGCGTCCTGTCGTTCCGCCGCAACCGGTTCACGTGCGTGGTGAACACCGGCGCGGAGACCGTGCGGCTGCCCGCCGACGGCGAGGTGCTGCTGTCCTCCGCCGGTGTCGCGACCGAAGGCGCGGACCTCCTCGTGCCGCCGGACACGACCGTGTGGCTCACGCGCCCGTAGAGTCACGGGGTGTGACAGCGCGCCTCAGTGACATCGCGAACCAGGCGGGCGTGAGCGAGGCGACGGTCAGCCGGGTGGTCAACGGCAAGCCGGGTGTCTCCTCCGCCACCCGGCAGGCCGTGGTCGCCGCGATGGACGTCCTCGGCTACGAGCGCCCGCCCAGGCTCCGCCAGCGCAGCGCCGGGTTGATCGGGTTGATCACCCCCGAGCTGAACAACCCGATCTTCCCGGCGTTCGCGCAGGTCATCGAGCAGGTGCTGACGCGCGACGGCTACACGCCGGTGCTGTGCACGCAGACGCCCGGCGGCTCCACCGAGGACCAGCTGACCGAGATGCTGGTCGACCGGGGCGTCACCGGCATCGTGTTCGTCGCGGGCCTGCACGCCGACACCACGGCCGACATGGACCGGTACGTGAAGCTGGCCGGTCGGGGCGTGCCGTTCGTGATGATCAACGGGTTCACCGACCAGGTGTCCGCGCCCTTCGTGTCGGTCGACTACCGCAGCGCCGCGCGCCTCGCCGTGTCCCACCTGGTGGAACTCGGGCACGAGAAGGTCGGGCTCGCCGTGGGCCCGCCCCGGTTCGTGCCGGCGCAGCGCATGGTGGAGGGCTTCACCCTCGTCCGCCCGCACGCGCGCGACCTCGTGGAGCACTCCCTGTTCACGGTCGAGGGCGGGCAGGCGGCGGCCGGCGCGCTGCTCGACCGCGGCTGCACGGCGATCGTGTGCGGCAGCGACCTGATGGCGTTCGGCGCGATCCGCGCGGCCCGCCACCGCGGCCTGTCCGTGCCCCGCGACGTGTCCGTGGTCGGGTTCGACGACTCGCCGCTGATCGTGTTCGCCGACCCGCCGCTCACCACGATCCGCCAGCCGGTCGAGGCCATGGGCCAGGCCGCCGTGCACGCCCTGCTGGAGGAGATCGGCGGCACGCCCGCGCCGCACGCCGAGTTCGTGTTCCAGCCCGAGCTGGTGGTGCGCGGCTCCACCGGCGCGGCGCGCACCCGCTGACCTGCGCCGCTCCGCCCACGTGGACGCCGCCTCAACCGGGGTGTAGTACCTGGATAGGGTTCCTGGCACCGCATCGACACCGGGAGGCGCGTTCAAGTTGGGTGTGTTCGTCACGGGCGTGCGCCCGCGCTGGTCGGACATGGACGCCTACGGCCACGTCAACCACGCCAACACGGTGACGTTGCTGGAGGAGGCCCGCATCGACCTGCTGTTCACCGAGGCCGCCCGGCACGACGTGCCGGACATGGCGCGGGGCGTGGTCGTGGCCAGGCTCGTGGTGGACTACCTCGCGCCGCTGGTGTTCACCGGCGACGAGGTCGTGGTCGAGATGTCGGTGCGGGAGCTGAAGGCGGCGTCGTTCACGCTGGACTACACCGTGCGGGGCGGTCGCCAGGAGGGCAGCGCCGTCGTGGCGACCGCGGAAACCCTCATGGTGCCGTACAACCTGACGGCCGGGCGTCCCCGGCGTCTCCTCGAAGCCGAACGCGACTTCCTCGCGGGTTGGCGAGCCGGAGGTAACGGTGCCTGAACTGGTCTTCGCCGATCCCGCCGAACGGGACGACCTCGGCGCGTTCGTCGCCCGGGCGGTGCGCCTGGACGCCCAGTCCGTGGTGCGGCTGCGCAACCGCGAGTCCGCCGACGGCAGGCCGGACCTGCTGGACGCGTGGGTCGCGACCCCGTTCGACGCGCTGGCCACCCGCACGGTGACCGGCCGGGTCACCCCCGCCGACGTGACGGTGTCCGCGTCCGACCTGCTCACCGGCCTGGCCGTGGTGCGCGGCGCCACCGTCGACCCCGGTCCGGCGCGGGACATGATGTGGCGCTCCGCGCTGCCGCCCGCCACCGGCTGGCTGGCCGTGGACCGGCTGCCCGGCAGCGTCGTGTCCGACCTCGCCGAGAAGGGCGTGGCGGTGGCGCGCGAGAACGCCGGCCCGCGCGGCAACCCGCCCGCGTCCCTGCTCGACCAGACCGTGCTCACCGTCAGCGGCTCCGGCCTGGACGTGAAGGTGCCCATGCGGTGCCTGTTCGCCCTGTCCGGCATGGGTTTCCTCGGCGGCGACGACGTGCGGATCACCGCCACCGACTCGTGGCTGCGCATCGACGCCCGCTTCGGCGCGGTCGTCCGCCGCCGCCACTCCATGCTCCCGCTGCTGGTCTGAGCGACACCCGGTCGGGTGCTTCGCCCCCGTTCGCCGGCTACCCTGGCGATCGTTCGTCTAACGGGGGGCACGCGCGTGGAGTTCAGGGTCCTGGGGCCGGTCGAGGCGCACGTCGGGGGCAACCCGGTCCCGGTGGGGGGACCGAAGCCGAAGACGCTCCTCGCGCTGCTGGCGATCCACGCGGGTCGCGTGGTGTCGCTCGACCAGTTGGTCGACGCGATGTGGGGCGAGCAGCCGCCCGACCAGTCCCGGTCGGCGATCTACACGTACGTGTCGTCCCTGCGCCGCGCCCTGGGCGACGTGCTGTCCCGCAGCGGTGGCGGGTACCTGCTGGCCGCCGACCTCGACCAGGTCGACCTGCACGTGTTCACCGCCGAGGTCACCGAGGGCCGCAAGGCGCTGGCGGAGGGCGACCTGGAACGGGCGGCGGCCCGGTTCGCGGCGGCGCTGGGCGCGTGGCGCGGCACCCCGCTGGGCGGCGCGCAGGGCGCGTGGGCCGAGGCGGAGCGCTCCCGGCTGGCGGAACTGCGGCTCGACGCCCTGGAGGACCGCTTCGACGCCGACCTCGCGATCGGGCGCGGCGAGTCGCTGGTGGCCGAGCTGACCGCCGCGGTCGCCGACAACCCGCTGCGCGAGCGGCTGCGCAGCCAGCTCATGCTGGCCCTGCACCAGGCGGGCAGGCAGGCCGACGCGCTCGCCTGCTACCAGGAGGGCAGGCGCGCCCTGCTCGACGAGCTGGGCCTGGAACCCGGGCCCGGCCTGCGGTCCACCCACGAGCGCATCCTGCGCGGCGAACCCGACTCCCCGCCGCCCGCGCCCGAGCGGCCCGGCCCCGCGCCGACGCCCAGCCAGCTGCCGTTCGACATCGCCGACTTCACCGGCCGCGTCGCCGAGCAGGACCGCCTGGTGGCCCGGCTGACCACGCGGAACGGCGCGGTGCGGGTGTGCGCGATCTCCGGGCCGCCCGGCGCGGGCAAGTCCACGCTGGCCGCGCACGTCGCGCACGCCGTCCGCGACCACTTCGCCGACGGCCAGCTGTACGCGAACCTGCGCGGCGTGCAGGGCGTGCCCGCCGACCCGGGCGAGGTGCTGGCGGGCTTCCTGCGCGCCCTCGGCGTGGCCGACGCGGCGATCCCCGCCGACCCCGAGGAGCGCGCCCGGCTCTACCGCACCCTGCTCGCCGACCGGCACGTGCTGGTCGTCCTGGACGACGCCCGCGACGAGCGCCAGATCCGCCCGCTGCTGCCCGGCGGCCCCACGTGCGCGGTCCTGGTGAGCAGCCGCGAACGCCTCGGCGCCCTCAGCGGCGCGTCCCAGCTGCGCCTGCGCGTGCTGAGCGACGACGAGGCTGTGGAGCTCCTCGACCGCGTCGTCGGCGACGACCGGGCGCACGCCGAGCCGGACGCCGCCGCGCAGATCGTCCGGCTGTGCGGGCACCTGCCGCTGGCGCTGCGCATCGCGGGCGCCCGGCTCGCCGCCCGGCCCCAGTGGCGGCTCGCCCGCCTGGCCGAGCGCCTGGGCGTGCAGCGGCGCGTGCTCAAGGAGCTGACCCTCGGCGACCTGGAGGTGCGCGGCAGCCTCGCCCTGAGCTACGACGGCCTGGCCGAGCGGGAACGCGCCGCGCTGCGCCGCCTCGGCCTGCTCGACGTGCCCTCGTTCGGCGGCTGGCTCGTCGCGCCCCTGTTGGACTGCGGCCCGGACGAGGCGGAGGAGGTCGTGGAGCGGCTCGTCGACTCGCAGCTGCTCGACCTCGCCGGCGGTGACGACGACGGTCCCGCGCTGCGCTACCGCATGCACGACCTCACCAGGGCGTTCGCCCGGGAGCGCGGGGAGGCCGAGGAGTCGCCGGAGCAGGTGCGCGCGGTGTGCACGCGGGCCGCGGGCGCGCTGCTGTCGCTGGTCGAGCTGGCCGGCAGCCGGATGCCGCACGCGAGCTTCGACGGCACGCCGGCCCCGCTGGACCGGCGCTGGTTCCACCCCGGCGAGGTCGACGAGCTGCTCGCCGATCCGGAGGCGTGGTTCGACGCCGAGCAGGCCGGCCTGGTGGGCGTCGTGGACCGGGTGTCCGAGCTGGACCTGACCGACGTCGCGACCCGCCTGGCCGCCGCGCTGTGCTCGTCCCGCTTCTCGGTGCGCAACCTGTTCGGCCAGTGGTGGCGGACGCACTCGGCGGCGCTGGAGGCGGCGCGCCGGGCCGGCGACCGGGCGGGCGAGGCGCGGCTGCTGTCCGGCCTGGGCTGGCTGCGCTACGAGCAGGACCGCTTCGACGAGGCCGCCGCGTACCACGAGCAGGCGCTGGAGGCCCACCGCGCGGGCGGCGACGCCCTGGGCGAGGCCGCGACCCGGCTCGCGCTGAGCACCGTGCTGCGCGAGCACGGCGAGCTGGCCGAGGCCGCCGAGCTGCTGAACGAGGCCCTGCCGGTGCTGCGGTCACTGGGCGAGCGGCAGCTGGAGGCGCAGGCCCTGCACGGGCTGGGCCGCGTGCTCACCGAGCAGGGCGAGCTGGACCGCGCCCTGGAGTCGTGCGAGCGGACGCTGGAGCTGTACCGGGAGGTCGGCGACCGGCGCGGCGAGGCCATCGCGCTGCGCTCGGTCGGCATCGTGCACCGGGCGGCCGGGCGCTGGGAGGCCGCCGCCGAGCGCTGCGCCGAGTCGGTGCGGATGCTGCGCCCCCTGGAGGACCGGCTCATGTCGGCCTACGCCGTGCAGGCGCTCGCCAAGGTCCGCATCCGGCAGGGGCGCGGCGACGCGGTGCGCAGCGAGCTGCTGGAGTGCCTGGCCACGTGCAACGAGATGCAGGACGGGTTCGGCCAGGCCCTCGTGCTGCGCACCCTGGGCGAGCTGGAGCTGGCCGCCGACCGCCCGGACGTGGCCCGCCGCTACCTGGACCGCTCGCTGCACTGGTGGGAGGCGCTGGGGCTGCCCGTGTGGCGGGCCAGGACGCTGCGGGACCTCTCGGCGGCGCTGCTCGCGCTGGACGAGCCCGCGTCGGCCGCCACCGCGTGGGAGGAGGCACTGGGCATCTTCCGCGCCCGCGGCAGCCGCGAGGCCGCCGAACCGCGGCGGGGCGTCCCCGGAGCCCAGCGGAACGCCATCGCCTGACCTGCGTTTTGAGTTTTCTCTCAGCCGCCGGGTGCACGCTGCCGGGCCGGAGGGTGCGCGCCGCGCGCCCCCGGGCAGGAAGGCCGTCGCCGTGCTCCGACCGATCTCCCGCAGCGAAGCCCTGGGCCGGGCCGCGAGCTGGCGGGAGGTGCCGTACAGCCAGACCGCGTTCCACACGAACCGCTACGGCACCTACCGGACCGACTGCTCCGGGTTCGTGTCGATGGCGTTCGGGCTGCCCGACGCGCCCCACGGCGGGCTGAACACGGTCGACCTGATCGCGGTGAGCACCCGCATCGCCAAGGACGAGCTGCTGCCCGCCGACGTGCTGATCGACCCGAACGGCGACCGCACGAGCCGCCACGTCGTGCTGTTCGAGGCGTGGGTCGACCATGACCGCACCCACTACCTGGGGCTGGAGCAGTGCTCCGGGCTCGGCACGGTCCGCCGCACGCTCGCCTACCCCTACCGGGGCTCCCCGGCGGGCTACCTGCCCTACCGGCTCAACCACGTGCTCCCGGTGACGGCGTCCTAGCCCTCCCGGGGCCGGGGCCGGGGGCGGGGGCGGGGCCGGCGGGCGGCGGGGGCGCGGTCCGAAGGGGCCGCGCCGCCCGCACCCGCTCAGACCAGCCAGACCGCCGTGTCCGGTGGCAGCTGGTTGCCGTCCATCGGGCCGCTGGCCAGCAGCACCTCACCGGGCGGCAGCGGCACCGGGCCGCCGGAGGTGTTCAGCGCGCAGATCAGGCCGCCGCCCTTGCGCCGGAACGCGAAGCAGCCCGCCGGCGCGCCGTACCACTCCAGCTCCTCGCCGCTGAACGCCGCGGTCGACTTCCGCAGCTCCAGGGCGTGCCGGTAGAACGACAGCATCGACTCCGGGTCCTCCAGCTGCGACTCGGCGGTCAGGCCCGCCCACTCGTTCGGCTGGGGCAGCCACGTGCTCGCGGCCTCCGAGAACCCGAACGGCGGCGTGTCGCCCTCCCACGGCAGCGGCACCCGGCAGCCGTCGCGGCCCCGGTCGGTGTGCCGGGAGCGGACCCAGATCGGGTCCTGCAACGCCCAGTCGGGCAGCTCGACGTTCGGCAGGCCCAGTTCCTCGCCGTTGTACAGGTAGACGACGCCGGGCAGCGCCAGCTCCACCAGCGCCATCGCCCGGGCCCGCTTCGCGCCCAGCGCGCCGCCGCCGTAGCGGGTCACGTGCCGGGGCACGTCGTGGTTGGACAGCGTCCAGGTCGGCGGCGTGCCGAGGCCGCGCACGGCGTTGAGCGAGTGCTCGATGGCCGACCGCACGCCGTCCGCGTCGAACGGGGCCTCGACCAGCCGGAAGTTGAAGCCCAGGTGCAGCTCGTCGGGCCGCACGTAGGCCGCCCAGCGGGCGTCGTCCTTGACCCAGATCTCGCCGACGGCCATCCGGCCGGGGTACTCGTCGACCACCTTGCGGATCATCCGGTGCACGTCGTGCACGGCGTCGTTGTCGAACCGCGGGTCCACGGCGTTGTCGTGCCGCACGCCCGAGCCCAGCTCGGCCCGCGGGTCCACGTTCCGCAGGTCGTGGGGCTTGGCCATGCCGTGCGCCACGTCGATGCGGAACCCGTCCACGCCCCGGTCCAGCCAGAACCGCAGGGTGCGCGCCAGGTCGGCGGCCACCTCGGGGTTCTCCCAGTTCAGGTCGGGCTGCTCGGGGGCGAACAGGTGCAGGTACCACTGGCCGTCGGGCACCCGCGTCCACGCCGGGCCGCCGAACTGGCTGGGCCAGTTGTTGGGCGGCGCGGAGCCGTCGAAACCGCCGCCGTCGCGGAACACGTACCGCTGCCGCTCGGGCGAGCCGGGGGCCGACCGCAGGGCCGCCTGGAACCACTCGTGCCGGTCGCTCGTGTGGTTGGGCACGAGGTCGATGGTGACCTTGATGTTGTGCTCGTGGGCCTCGGCGACCAGCCGGTCGAAGGCCGCCAGGTCGCCGAACAGCGGGTCCACGTCGCGGGGGTCGGCGACGTCGTAGCCGTGGTCGGCCATCGGTGAGGTGAAGAACGGCGTGAGCCACAGCGCGTCCACGCCCAGCAGTTCGAGGTAGCCGAGCCGGGACCGGATGCCGTCGAGGTCGCCCACGCCGTCACCGTTCGCGTCGGCGAACGACCGGACGTAGACCTGGTAGAAGACGGCGTCACGCCACCAGGCGGACTCGTCGGCGATCTCTTGGGGGAGGTCGGAGGATCGTCGCACGAGAAGTCATCCTGCCATTCGCAACCGACAAGCCGTCCCCGTTAGGGTGATCAACGGTCACGCCCAGGCGTTCATCAGGCTGTTCGCGGCCATGTCGAGGTACGCCCAGAGCTGCTTGCGGTGCTCGTCGGACATCTCCTCGGCGTCCACCGCGACCTTCATGCAGCGCAACCAGGCGTCCCGCTCCACGGGCCCGATGACGAACGGTGCGTGCCGCATCCGCAACCGCGGGTGACCGCGCGTGTCCGAGTAGGTGTGCGGGCCGCCCCAGTACTGCATGAGGAACAGCCGGAAGCGCTCCTCGGCGGGACCGAGGTCCTCTTCGGGGTAGAGGGGCCTCAGGACCGGATCGGTAGCCACCTCTTCGTAGAAGCGCTTGACGATCCGGTGGAACGTGTCGTACCCGCCCACCGCGTCGTAGAAGTTCTCCGGAGGAGTGGTCACCCCTCCATCCTGCCACCCGCCCCGCCCCACCCCCCGGCGAGGCGGGTGCGGGGGTCTCAGACGAACGCGTTGATGTGCCCGCTGACCTGCCCGCTCAGCCGCTGGTGCATCATCGTGGCGTAGGCGTCGGTCATCCCGGCCACGTGGTCGGCGATGAGTCTCAGCACCTCGTGCTTGTTGCCGCTCCGGTCGGCCTGCTGCTTGAGGCGCTTGATGCGCTCGCGGCGGTCGCGCGGCAGCACGTCCAGCGACGAGGCGTTCCCCTCGCACACCAGTGACGCATAGGTCTCGACCAGGAACGACACCACCGCGCGTTGCCCCCTCTGGTGCGTCGCCATCCGGGGGTGCTCGATAACGAACGTCCAGACCAGTTGCTTGAGGATGGCGTTCTCGAGGCGCACCTGGTCGTCGATGACGAGTTTCGCGCGATGCCGCCCGAGAGCGATGTCGCCCTCCGCCCGCGCGCCGTTCACGAACTTCGTGAACAACTCGCTCTTGAGGTGCCGCATCGCCTCCTTCGCTTCGCTGCTGCCGTCGTACTCGGTCCCGAGGTCGTGGAAGTTGGCGAACGCGCCGCTCACCCCGAAGAGGTTTTCGATCGTCGACTCCACGTGCGACTTCGTGGCGTTGATGCGGTTCGACGTAGCGGCGACCACCTCGTCGGCGAGGTGTTGCCGCGCCGCTTTCGACTGGCAGAGCATCGTGAGCGGGATGTACCCCGCATGCCACCAGTCCTCGATATCGTGGGTCGTGTAGGCGACGTCGTCGCTCCAGTCCATCACCTGCGCCTCGAACGACTTCCCGGTGCCGACGACGTCCTCGCGGACCCACTCGAACGCCCAGTCCTCGCTGGGGTAGTAGTTCCACTTGCTGGGGACCGGCGCGGACCGCGAGTAGCTCCAGGGGTACTTGATCGACGCATCGAGCACCGCGCGGGTGAGTTGGAGCCCTCGGTCGTCGTCGCGTGCCCGTCGGAACGACCACACGGCCTGTCGGAAGCTCTGGGCGTTGCCCTCGTAGCCGCCGAGGCGCTCGAAGTCCACCATCCACCTCCCCTTGGCCGCGACCTTCTCCAGGGCTGCGTGGAGGGCGTGCTCGCCGATGTGGCCGAACGGGGGGTGACCGAAGTCGTGCAGGATGGCGGCCGCCTCGCACACGTCCGCCGCCTCGGCCGCGAATCGCTCGTCGACCTCTCGCGTGAGGCGGTAGGCCAATCGGCGGGCTATTTGCGCGACCTCGATCGTGTGCGTGAGGCGGGTGCGGAAGAAGTCGGACTGACCCGGTGTCACCACCTGGGTCTTGCCCTGGAGGCGCCGGAACGCCGCGGTGTGGATGAGGCGGTCGTAGTCCCGGCCAAAAGGGGGACGCCCCGGGTCCTCCGGGAACGGGTGGGTCTTGGCGCGGAGGGGCAACCCGTCGGTCGTCTCGACCGCCAATCGAGCCCTGTCGTGTTCTGCGTACATCGGCATCTCCGATCACCGCCACCCGACTCGGGAGGTGTGTGGTGGATCGCCTTCGCGCTGCCGAACGTTATGCGGCAATGTGCCGTTCACCCGTTCGCGCCCGCAGTGCGGCACGCGGTGTGACCGGCTGGGCACGAGTCATGAATGAAAAGGTCCGGGAATCACAAAGGTGTGATTCCCGGACCTCGGTTATGGCGTCAGGAGGACTTCAGGGAGATGCCGGCGTCCTCCAGGGCGGGCATGAGCTTGGCCCTCAGGGCCCGCTGCACGGCCCACTGGCGGCCCGGCCGCACCTTCACCGTGACGCGCATCGTGATGCCCTCGGGCGTGACCTTTTCCACACCCAGCACCTGCGGCTTGTCGGTCACGTCCTTCGCCATCAGCTCCTCCGCGGCGGCCTTGTCGACCGCCGCCGTGAGCACCTCGGTCGCCGTGCTCAGGTTCGCCCCGTACGCCAGCGGCAGGTCGACGACCGCCACCGCGAAGCCCTGGGACGAGTTGCCGACCCGCAGGATCTCGCCGTTGCGGACGTACCAGACCGTGCCGTTGGTGTCGCGGATCGTGGTGATCCGCAGCGCCACCGCCTCGACGGTGCCGGTCGCCGGCCCCAGGTCGACCACGTCGCCCACGCCGTACTGGTCCTCCAGCATCATGAACATGCCGGCCAGGAAGTCCTTGACCAGGTTCTGCGCGCCGAAGCCGATCGCGACGCCGAGGATGCCGGCGGACGTGAGGATCGGCGCGACGTTCATCCCCAGCTCCGTCAGGACCTGGATGAACGCCACGCCGAACACGATGATCGTGATGAACGACTTGAGCACCGAGCCGATGGTCTTGGCCCGCTGCTCGCGCCGCTCGGACGTGAACGCACCGAGCGCCTGCGGCGCCCTCTCCCGGAGCGGCTTGAGCAACTTGGGCTTCTTGCCCCCGTTGCCGCGCGTCATCCGGTCGATCAACCGCCGCAGCACCGCCCTGACCACCACGGCGATGATCACGATCAGCGCGATGCGGAGGGCACCCTCGGCCATCTTCGGGCCGTTGGTCAGCCACCACTCGACGGCCAGGGTCGACTCCACGTCCACGTTCACCTAGCTGGTCCTCCGTTCGACCGCAGTCACAACTCCAGGCCCGTAGCCCAGGCCAGGAAGGTCAACTGGTCCACGGCGAGCCGCACCGACCGGCTCACCGACCGCCCCGCGTGCCCCACCTCGGTCTCCCGGCGGAGCAGCACCGGGTGCTTCGTCGGGTCGCTCGCCGTCGCGTGCTGCAGCGCGGCGCACATCTTGCGGGCGTGGTTGGGGTCCACGCGGCTGTCCGACTCGAACACCGTGAACAGCACCGAAGGGTACTCAACGCCCGGCCGCACGCGGTGGTACGGGGAGTAGGCCAGCAGCCACCCCAGCTCCTCCGCGACCGACGCCGAGCCGTACTCCTCGGCCCACAGCCGCCCGAGCAGGAAGTTCTCGTAGCGCACCATGTCGAGCAGTGGCGCCGAACACACCACGGCCGCGTACAGCTCCGGCCGCTGGGTCAGCGCGGCCCCGACGAGCAGTCCGCCGTTCGAACCGCCCATGACCGACAGCTGCTGCGGCGTGGTCCACCCGTCGGCGACCAGCCGCTCGGCGGCGGCGTGGAAGTCGTCGAACACGTTCTGCTTGGACTCGCGCATCCCGGCCCGGTGCCACTCCTCGCCCTCCTCGTCACCGCCGCGCAGCGACGCGTGCGCCCACACGCCGCCCGCCTCGACCCAGGCCAGCGCCGTGGCGCTGTAGCCGGGGCCGCGGCCGACCGCGAAGCCGCCGTAGCCGGTCAGCAGGGCTGGCCGGGGCAGGTCCGGGTGCCGGGTCCCGGACACCACGAACATCCGCACGACGGTGCCGTCCGCCGACTCGTAGGCGACCTGCCGGGTGGACAGGTCCGGGATGTCGACCGCGCCCGGCGCGGCGGCGTGCAGCTCCACGGTCCCGGTCGAGACCGAGAACCGGTACACCGACAGCGGCGTGGTGAAGTCCGACCAGCCGAACCACAGCACGTCGCGGTCGCCGTCCGTCCGCACGTCCGCGGTGGACAGCCCGTGCAGCGAACCGGTGCCGGGCAGCGGCACCTCGCGCACCCACGAGCCGTCCGCGGCGTGCAGGTGCAGCTCGGACACCGCGTGCCGGGTCCGCGTCACCACCAGCGAGCCATCCAGCCACACGGCCGACTCCAGCACCGAGTCGGGCTCCTCGGCGACCAGCTCGGTCCACTCGCGCGGGGACGCCGGGTCGGCCGCGCACAGCCGGAACCGCGGCGCGTCCAGGCTGGTCAGCAGGTACAGCCGGCCGTCCGGCTCGACCCACGCCGAGCACTGCGCGCCGTCCTCGGCGAGGATCACCGGGGTCAGCTCGCCGTCGCCGTGCAGGTCCGCGATCCACACCGAGTCCCTGCGCACGGTTCCGGGCGCGCCGTTCACCACGAGCCAGCGACCGTCCTGGGACACCGACAGCCCGTAGTAGTACGTGTGGTCGAGGCCGTCGCCGTGCACGTTCACGTCCTCGGACGCCGGTGCGCCCACGCGGTGCCGCCACACGCGCCGGTGGAACTGCCGCTCGTCCTCCGGCACCAGGGCGGGGTCCACCCGCCGCACGTAGAAGAACTCCTCGCCGCCGGGCAGCCAGCCCACGGGGGAGTACCGGCAGCGGTCGACCGGCCCGTCGAGCAGCTCGCCGGAGTCGACGTCGACGACGTGCAGCAGCGAGTGCTCGTCGCCGCCCACGGACACCTGGTAGGCCAGCCGCGTGCCCTCCCGGGACGGCGACCAGAGGTCGAGCGTGGTCCGGCCGGACGGGTCGAGCGCCGACGGGTCCACCAGCGCCCGCTCCACGCCGTCGACCAGCACGTACAGCACGGCGTGGTCCTGGTCGGGGTCGCGGCGCGTGTAGAACGCGCGGCCGGCCCGCCACACGGGCGTGCCCACCGACCCGGTGCGCATCAGCCCGGCCAGGCGGTCGCCGAGCGCCTCGCGGCCGGGCATCGCGTCGAGCCACGAGCGGGCCAGCGCGTCCTGCGCCTCCGACCACGCGGCGGTGCGGGGGTCCGCGGCGTCTTCGAGCGCGCGGTACGGATCGGCCACCTGGTGTCCGTGCAGGTCCTCGACGAGGTCCAGCCGTTCGGCGGTGGGGTAGGTGATCGTCGCAGGCAGCGCTGCGCGGGAGTCCTCGGTCACCCGGGACAGCGTAGCGACCCTGTTGAAAACGATCACCAATAGGGTTGTGTTCACCGAAGTTTCGGCCACGACTCCGTGACACGTCACATATCACAGGTGATTTTTGGGGGTGATCTGTGGTCTTCTGTAGCTGAACCGGTGGAGGTGGTCGCGTGCCAGACCGACAACCCACCCCGATCGGCGCCCTGGTGAACGCCGGGCTCGCGCCGTCGGTCCCGTCCGGCCAAAAACAGCCCGGTGTGCACGCTGTGGTCGGCGGGGAGGGGCCCGGTCAGGCGCCCTTGGTGCTGCCCTGGGGAAGACGCAAGGTCCTCCTGCTCAACGCCACGTTCGAGCCGCTCACCGCGTTGCCCCTGCGGCGCGCGGTGGTCCTCGTCGTGTGCGGCAAGGCCGAGGTGGTGCACGGCGACCCGGCGGGCGCCGTGGTGCACTCCTCGACCTCCGAGGTCGTCGTGCCGTCGGTGATCAGGCTGTCGAGCTACGTGCGGGTGCCCTACCGCGGCCGGGTGCCGCTGACCCGCGCCGGGCTGATGCACCGCGACCGGTACCGCTGCGCCTACTGCGGCGGGCGGGCCGAGACGATCGACCACGTGGTGCCGCGCAGCCGGGGCGGTCCCCACACGTGGACCAACTGCGTGGCGTGCTGCGCGAAGTGCAACCACCGCAAGGCGGACAAGCTGCTGTCCGAGCTGGGGTGGCGGCTGCGCGTGGTCCCGAACGCGCCCCGCGGGCCGCACTGGCGGCTGCTGGCCGGCGTCACCGAGGCCGACCCGCTGTGGCTGCCCTACCTGGGCGAGCCCGCGGCCTGAGCCGGTCCCGCCGTCAGGCCGCGAGGGCGAGGTCCTCGCGGTGCGCCGTGATGCGCACGGAGTCCGACGCGGTGATCCGGACGGAGTCGGACGCGGTGATCCGGACCGAGTCGTCCGTCGCCGTGATCCGGACGGAGTCGGACGCGGTGATGCGCACCGAGTCGTCCGTCGCCGTGATCCGGACCGAGTCCGATGCCGTGATGCGCACGGAGTCCTCGGAGGTGATGCGCACCGAGTCGGCCGTCGCCGAGAGGTGCCAACTGGCGGTAACTGGCTGGCCCGATTGGGTGTACGGCAAAAGGGTGAGGGCGGCGACCTGGGCGCGGTTTGCGGTGTGCATGTCGTGTCCTCCGAGGCTCAACGGGCGCAAATCGGTAACCAACTTTGATGCGCAAGACCCGTACAGGTGAAAGTTAGAAGCCGAGTGGGCCCAGGACAAGACGCCAAACCGGCCGCGTTGAACACCCGTACGGCGGCAGGCCGCCTGGGTGTACGCACTGCGACGATCGAGAGCCCGAACTAGTGCATCCGGCACCGATCGGCACCGACGGTGACGTTCTCGCTGGTAGGGGTAGTCCACATCACACCGGCACGTGGCGTGCGGCGGGACCCCCGGCGGTGATCCACGCCGGCGTCCGGCCCCTCCGGAACGCCCCGTTGCCCGATCACCGCGCCGTGCGTGGTCGGACGGATCGCGAGGAGGGGTCGCGTTCACAGTTGTGCGCCGCGGGCGGCCGGCCCGACCGGCGCGAACGGTGCCCTCGACCGGACGCGCGCGGACCGATCGGTTACCGTAACCGCCGTGACCATCGTGGAGACCGTGCTCGTCTTCGCGCTGATCCCGCTGGCCATCTACGGCGTGATCACGCTACTGACGCTGAGGCCGAAGGCCACCCGCATCCAGCGGTACCGCCCGGGCCAGGAATGGGGCTACGCCCCCGTGTGGTGGACCGCGAACCCCGCCGGCCTGTCCGGCGGCGGCGCGCACCCGCCCGTCGCGACCCCGGCCGGGGGCCGCACCGCCAAGGGAGGCGCTCGTGGCAACTGGTGAGCTGAACCGGGTCGAGATCGACCCGTCGACCCTGCCGGTCGGCGCGGCCGTCACCAACAGCGGCCGCGTGTCCGTGGCGAAGATGTACGAGCCGCACGCGCCGAGCCTGCCGTTCACGCCCGTGCAGCTGGCGAGCCTGGACGAGGCCCTGACCCTGGCCGGCCGCACCACCGGGCTGGACTTCAGCGTCTACCTGGGCGAGCTGGGCGCCGACACGCGTGCCCGCGCCGAGGAGCTGCACGCCTCCACCGACCGCCCCGCGCACGCCGTGCTGATCGCGGTGTCGCCCGGCGAGCGGGTCGTCGAGGTCGTGACCGGCGAGGAGTCCCACCGCCGGCTCGCCGACCGCGGCGCCAAGCTCGCCGTCATGAGCATGGTCGCGTCCTTCAAGGAGGGCGACCTCGCCGGCGGACTCGTCAGCGGCCTGCGCATGCTGACCGACCAGGCCGGGCACGCGCCCCGCTAGGTCCCGCGGAACAGGAGGCCCCGGTCACCCGACCGGGGCCTTTTTCATCAGGATTTCTTGGCCGCCTGTACGAAAGCCCGCAGGCTCCGGGGGCTGATCTCCAGCACCTCGGACGGGTTCTTGCTGTCCCGCACCGCGCCCAGGTGACCCGCCACCTCCACGCAGTCGTTGGCGCTACCGCTCCTGCGCGACTTCCTCCACCGAACCGCCATGCGCGCCCTCCAGGTCGTCGAGGTGTCGCGTGATCAGCGAGGCCGTCTCCTCCTCGCCCAACGCGACCTCCACCAACCTTGGCAGCCCGTCGCGGTAGCGGGCCACCACGTCCTCCTCTTGGACGAACAGGCAGCCCGCGGTGTTCTCGAAGTGGACGTAGGACGCCGCCGCGTCGTTGACCAGCAGCGAGAACTGGCCGTCGTGGCCGAGGTGCCAGGAGGTGTCGCTCGGCATCACGTGCAGGTGGACGTTGGGCCGTTCGGCCATCCTGAGCAGGTGCGACAGCTGTTCGCGCATCACCCCGGGGCCGCCGAACCGCTGGCGCAGCACGCCCTCGCCGATGACCGCGGTGTAGCGGACCGGGGTGGCGCCGGTCAGGACGTCGCTGCGCCCCACCCGCAGCGCCACCAGCGCCTCGACCTCGTCCGCGCGCCTCCCGGCGTCCTCCATGATCGACCGCGCGTAGCCGGCGACCTGGAGCAGGCCCGGCACGAGCTGCGGCGACCAGTTGACGATCTCCCTCGCCATGCCCTCGATGTCGATCAGGCAGGCCAGCTGGATGCGCTCGTTCGGGACGTCGATCACGTGCAACGGTGATCCGCTGGTGTCGGCGGCCAGGTCGAGGATCTCGTCCCGCTCCGCACCCCCCGCGTTCAGCGCTTTCAGGATCAGTTCCGCTTCGTCACGGGCGAGAAATCGACTTCCTGTTTCGGTGCGGGACAGCAACGAATCCGATACCCCGAGTTGTTGTGCTAGCCTGCGCTGACTGATTCCGCGGCTTTCCCGAGCGTTGCGGAGAAGCGCGCCGAGGGCGATGGCCCGAGAGGTGTTGCGATGCATATCCCCAGCTTAGAGTGGGACCGCTGGTACTAGTGGTCCCCCGATGAGGGGATTGACGACTATTCCGGGGATCATGACATCCTGCTGCGCAATATGAATTGCCAAGCAGGGGGGAATGTGGAGCAGGAAGAGAAGTCGCCGGCTCGTCTGAGCACGGCGCGGAGTCGGGAACTGGGCGAGGAATTGCGCAGGGTGCGGCACCGGTCGCGGATGTCCTCCGCGCAGGTGGCCGAGGCGTTGGGGTGGTCGCTGGGCAAGTTGTCGAAGCTGGAGACCGGCAGCCGGGGCACGAGCCCGTGGGAGATCGGCACGCTGCTGGGGCGCTGCGGCGCGGACAAGGCCACCCGCGACCGGGTGCTGGCCATCGCGATCGAGGCGGACACGGGCAACTTCGTGCGCCGCAACGACCCGACGGCGGACACGCTGCTGGCCGTGACGCTGCACGAGAACGCCGCCCGCACCGTGGCGTCCTACGAGCCGCTGACCGTGCCGAGCCTGGCGCAGACGGAGGACTACGCGACGGCGCTCACCGGCGACCGGGCCGTGGCCCGTGCCCGTGCCGCCCGCCAGGAGGCCCTGCGCCGCGAGACCGGTCCGCGGACGGTGATCTACGTGCACGAGGCGGCGTTGCGCCTGGTCGTGGGCGGGATGAGGGTCATGCGCGACCAGATGCTGAGGCTCACCCTGATGTGCGGCTGGGCGAACTTCAGCCTGCTGGTGGTCCCCATGACGGCCCACTCGCACGGGGTGCTGCGCAACCCGGCCACGCTGCTCACGTTCACGCCGCCGATCAAGCCGCTGGCCTACACCGAGACCGACAGCGCGACGGTCTTCCACGACGACCCGACCGTGATCGCCGAGTACGAGGCCAAGATGCGCGCCCTGAGCCGCCTCGTGCTGCCCGCCGAGCAGTCCCGGGAGGTCTTCGCCCACTGGGCGGACGCCTACGACAAGAGGGGTCGCTGACATGTCCCTGCGTCCGTTCCGCTGGCTGCCGCACAACGGCAAGCGGCACGCCGTGAAGCACGACGCCATCGCCTACGAGGAGACCACCACCCTGTGCGGCGAGGAGGTCACCATCCCGGCCCGCCCGCTCCCGCGCACCGACTGGTACTGGCCCACGTGCCGCGACTGCGACACCGCCTGGCGCGCCGCCGAGGGCATCCCACCCGTCCCGTCGGTGGTTCCGGCGCAACGGGGTGGCACCGAGCGGTGCCACCCCGTTGTCGTTGAGCGCTGACGCCCCGGCTCAGGACCGGTCGAACTCCTGGGCGGCCAGGGCGCGCACGATGCCCGCGCGGCCCTCCGAGACCAGGCGGCGCAGGGCCGGCGGGCGTTCCTCGGCCAGCCAGGCGTCGGCCGCCTCCACGGTGGCCGGGGTGATCGACCAGGACGGGAACAGGCCCACGACCATCGACTGGGCCCGCTCGCTGGAGCGGCGGTCCCACACGTCGGCCACGTCGGCGAAGTAGCGCTCCACGAACGGCTGGAGCAGCGCCTTCTGGCCGGGGTGCTGGATGCCCGCGATGACCGCCTCGGACACCGCGTTGGGCAGCTCGTCGTCGTTGACCGCGCGGTCCCACGCCTCGGTCTTCGCCTCGACGGTGGGGCGCAGGGCCCGCGCCGACTCCGCCCGGCGGCGGCCGGTGGCGGTCGGGTCGCGCTCCTCCTCGGCGGCGATGTCCTCCAGCGAGGCGGCGCCGTGCGCGACCAGCGCGTGCAGCAGCCGCCACCGCAGGTCGGTGTCGACGTCGAGGCCCGGCAGCGAGTCGGTGCCGTCGAGCCAGCTCCGCAGCACCGCGACGGTCGCGTCGTCGAGCACGGACCCGGCCAGGGCGTTCACGAACGCCAGCTGGTGGTCGGAGCCGGGCTCGGCGGCGCGGGCCAGCTCCAGCGTCTTCGCCGTGAACCGCTCCCAGCCGCCGTCGCGCCACGAGGCGTCGGCGTACGACGACAGCGCCGTCTGGGCCTGGAGCAGCAGCCGCTGCACGACGCCGACCTCGGTCTCCGCGTGCAGGCCGCCCAGCACCAGGTTCACGAAGTCGCGCGCCTTCAGCTCGGCCTCGCGGGTCATCTCCCACGCGGCCGACCAGCACAGCGTGCGCGGCAGCGGCTCGGCGATGTCGGCGATGTGGTCGATCAGCGACGCCAGCGAGTCGGGGTCGAGCCGCATCGTGCAGTAGGTCAGGTCGTCGTCGTTGACCAGCACGAGCTTGCCGCGGTGCACGCCCACGAGGTCGGGCACCTCGGTGCGCTCGCCCGTCACGTCCAGCTCCACGCGGTGCGTGCGCACGAGCTTGCCGGAGGCGTCGGAGTCGTACACGCCGACCGCCAGCCGGTGGGTGCGCAGCTCGCCCGCGCCCGGCCGCGCCCCGCCCTGGAGCACGGCGAACTCGGTGAACTTCCCGTCGGCGTCGACGGTGAACTTCGGCCGCAGCAGGTTCAGGCCGGTCGTCTCCAGCCACTGCGCGCTCCACCACGACAGGTCGCGGCCGGACGCCTCCTCCAGCGCGCCGAGCAGGTCGGCGAGGGTGGCGTTGCCCCAGGCGTGCTTGCCGAAGTACACCTTCAGGCCGGACAGGAAGTTCTCCAGCCCGACGTAGGCCACCAGCTGCTTGAGCACCGAGGCGCCCTTGGCGTAGGTGATGCCGTCGAAGTTGACCTCGACCGCCTGGAGGTCCGGGATGTCGGCGGCCACGGGGTGCGTGGACGGCAGCTGGTCCTGCCGGTACGCCCACGACTTCTCGATCTTGGCGAACGTCGTCCACGCCTGCCGGTACTCGGTGGCCTCGGCCTGCGCCAGCACGGACGCCCAGGTGGCGAACGACTCGTTCAGCCACAGGTCGTCCCACCAGCGCATGGTGACCAGGTCGCCGAACCACATGTGCGCCATCTCGTGCAGCACGGTCTCGGCGCGGCGCTCGTAGAGGTAGCGGGTGACGCGGCTGCGGAAGACGTAGTCCTCCAGGAACGTGACGCAGCCGGCGTTCTCCATCGCGCCCGCGTTGAACTCGGGCACGAAGCACTGGTCGTACTTGCCGAACGGGTACTTCACGCCGAACGCGCCGTGGTAGAAGCCGAAACCCTGCTTGGTCTCGGTGAACAGGCGCTCGGCGTCCATGTGCGGGGCCAGCGACGCGCGGCAGTAGATGCCCAGCGGGATCGTGGTGTCCCCGTCGGTGAACTCGTCGCGCCACTCCGCGTACGGGCCCGCGACCAGCGCGACCAGGTACGTCGACATGGGCTTGGTGGTCCCGAAGGTGTGCACGTCCGCGCCGCCCAGACCGTCCTCAGTGGACTCGATCGGGGCGTTGGACACCACCTTCCAGTGGTGCGGCGCGGTGACCACCAGGGAGTAGACCGACTTCAGGTCGGGCTGGTCGAAGCACGCGAACATGCGCTTGGCGTCCGCGGTCTCGAACTGGGAGTAGAGGTACACCTCGCCGTCGACCGGGTCGACGAACCGGTGCAGGCCCTCGCCGGTGTTCATGTACCGGCAGTCGGCCTCGACCGTCAGCTCGTTGACCTCCGCGAGGTCGGGCAGGTGCAGGCCGTCCTCCTCGCGGTAGGACGAGACGTCCACCTCGCGGCCGTTGAGCACGGCGCGGTGCACGGTGGCGGCCACGATGTCGACCCACGACGACGCGCCCGGCGTCCGGCTGCGGAACGCGACCGTCGTCGTGGAGCGGAACGTGTCCGACCCGGGCTTCCCGCCGCCGTCGGTCAGGTCCAGCTCGATCCGGTAGGAGTCGACTTCCAGCAGCGCAGCCCGCTGCTGCGCCTGGTCGCGGGTGAGGTTGGGTGCCGCCATGGTCACCTCGTCTGCCGGCGCACGGGGCGCTGACCTCGTCGGAACGGGGAACGGTGTCGTGAGGGTGAACACGACTCCCGCATCCAATCACGTGGGACGGCCGGAAGTGGACTGGCGTCCGAGGGAAGACTGCGCGGGTCCGGTTGGTTGTGCAGGATCGGGACATCTCATTGGCGGTCGGTCCGCCACCCTCACGGAGGAGAACACCGCATGTCGACAGAGGGCCGCACGAAGGTCGACTTCTACTTCGACCCGATCTGCCCGTTCGCGTGGATCTCGTCCCGGTGGATCCTGGAGGTCGAGAAGGAGCGGGACATCGACCTGGACTTCCGGGTGATGAGCCTGTCGGTCCTCAACGAGGGCCGGGACCTGGACGACCACTACTCCGACATGATGCGGCGGGGCTGGGGGCCGGTGCGCGTCGCGATCGCCGCGGCGAAGCTCAAGGGCGACGACGTGCTGCGCGACCTCTACACCGCGCTCGGCACCCGCATCCACAACCAGGGCGTGAAGGACTGGGACCAGGTGGTCGTGGAGGCGCTGGCCGAGCTGGACCTGCCCGCCGACCTGGCCGGGGCCGCCCACACCGACGAGCACGACGAGGACCTGCGCGCGTCGCACCACCGCGGCATGGACCCGGTGGGCACGGACGTCGGCACGCCCACGATCCACATCGACGGCGTGGCGTTCTTCGGGCCGGTGCTCAGCAGGATCCCGCGCGGCGAGGACGCCCTGAAGGTCTTCGACGGCGCGCGGGCGCTGGCGAGCTTCCCGGAGTTCTACGAGCTGAAGCGCACCCGGACCGGGCGCCTGGACTTCTCCTGAGTTCCGCGGTGTGACACTCTGGGGCTGCTTTTGCCGTCGAGTGTCACACCGTCGTCCGGGGGTGCGCAGTGATCGAGGTCGTCAACCCGACCACCGAGGAGGTCGTCGGTACCGTCCGCGCGGGCACCGCCGGTGACGTGGACGCCGCCGTGACCAGGGCCGTCGTCGCGTTCCCCGGGTGGGCGGCGACGTCGGTGGAGGACCGGCTCGCGGTCGTGCGGGCCGTGGCCGACGGGCTGGCGGCGCGGGCGGACGAGCTGGCGTCCACCATGACGACGGAGATGGGCACGCCCATCACGTTCGCCTCGAAGGTGCAGGTCCCGAACCCCATCGGTATCACCAGGGGCATCGAGGCCACACTTTCGAGTGGTTATTTTGACGGTGAGGAGATCGGCAACTCGTTGGTGCTGCGCGAGCCCGTGGGCGTCGTCGCGGCCATCACGCCGTGGAACTTCCCGTTGCAGCAGATGGTCGCCAAGGTCGTGCCCGCCCTCGCCGCGGGCAACACCGTGGTGCTGAAGCCGAGCGAGCTGGCCCCGTTCACCGCCGACCTGCTGGTGGAGGTGCTGCACGGCGCGGGCGTGCCCGAGGGCGTGTTCTCCCTGGTCCACGGCACGGGCCCGGTGGCGGGGGAGGCCCTGGTGGCGCACCCGATGGTGGACGCGGTGTCGTTCACCGGCTCGACCCGCGCCGGCCGCCGCGTGTCCGCGCTGGCCGCCGAGACGGTCAAGCGGGTCTCCCTGGAGCTGGGCGGCAAGTCCGCGAACGTCGTGCTGGACGACGCCGACCTGGCCCGCGCGGTGAAGGTCGGCGTGGCCAACGCGTTCATGAACAACGGCCAGGCGTGCAGCGCGTGGACGCGCCTCCTCGTGCCCGCCGAGCGGCACGACGAGGCCCTGGAGATCGCCGTCGCCGCCGCCGCGAAGTACACCCCCGGCGACCCCTCGCTGCCCACCACCCGCCTAGGCCCGGCTGTGTCGGCCGCCCAGCGCGACCGCGTGGTGGCCCACATCCGCGCCGGCGTCGCCGAGGGCGCGAAGCTCGCCCTGGGCGGACCCGACCACCCCACCGACCGGGGCTTCCACGTGCGGCCGACCGTGTTCGGCGACGTCGCCCCGGACATGTCCATCGCCCAGGAGGAGATCTTCGGGCCGGTCCTGTCCGTCATGCCGTACCGCGACGAGGACGACGCCGTCCGCATCGCGAACTCCACCGTCTACGGCCTGGGCGGCGCCGTCTTCTCCGCGGACCCGGACCGCGCCCTCGCGGTCGCCAAGCGCCTGCGCACCGGCCAGGTCGACATCAACGGCGCGGCCTTCAACACCGCCGCCCCCTTCGGCGGCTACCGCCAGTCCGGCAACGGCCGCGAGTTCGGCCGCCACGGCCTGGACGAGTTCACCGAACTCAAGTCCGTCCAACGCTGACCCCCGGCGAGAGTCCAACGCCCAGGCCCCGAGAGTCGTACCTTCAGGTCGCGAGAGTCGTACCTTCGGGACCTCTGAGTTCTACGTTCCGGACGTAGAACTCAGGGGTCCTGGGCGTTGGACTCTCGAGGCCCCGGCGTTGGACTCTCGCGACCTGGGCGTTGGACTCTCGGGGCCTGGAGGTTGGACTCTCGCGGGGTCAGGCGGAGCGGAGGACGTTGTCGACCAGGCGCGGGACGGCGGTGCTCACGTCGACCTCGCAGGCCAGGGCCACGTCGGCGACGTGCCCGGCGGCGATCAGCTCGCGCCCCGACACGCACCCGGCCACCGCGTCCGCCACCGACGTGCGCTCGAACGCCCCCGCCGCCATCGCGGCCTCCACCGACGGGGTCCCGTGGTCCAGCAGCGCCGACACCACCGCGCCCGCGCCGAGCAGGTCCTCCACGGCCGGGCGCAGCGGACCGGAGTGCGCCGTCTTCGGGCTGTTGATGTCGATGCCCCACCGCTCACCGCCCGGCACCACGCCGATCGGCCCGCCGCCCGCCAGCGACCGCGCGGCCTCCGCGACCGCGCTCGCGTTGCGCAGGCACGCCGCCAGCACGATCGACCCGCTGTCCGCCGCCAACGCGCACAACGTGGCCCCGTTGGGCGACGGCAGCTCCAGCTCCGTCCCCGCCGGCACCCCCACCAGCGACGACGGCCTCAACGACCACGACGGGTCGGCCGGGCGGGCCGCCCGCGACCTGTCCACCCACCGCACCGGCCGCACCGAACCGCCGCGCGCGACCACGACGTCGGTCGCCGTCGTGAACGACAGCACGTCCACCACGACCAGGACCGCGCACAACCCGCCGAGCGCGGCGACCCCCTCCGCACCCCACTCCAACCGGAGCCGGTAACCCTCTTGACCGAACACCCGGCCAAGGATGGCAGACTTCCTGACGTGCGCGTTTACCTGGGATCGGATCACGCGGGCTTCGAGCTGAAGACCGCCCTCGCCAAGCACCTCAGCGACGCCGGCCACGACGTCGTGGACGTCGGCCCGGCGGTGTACGACGCCGAGGACGACTACCCGCCGTTCTGCATCGAGGCGGCCACCCGGGTCGTCGCCGAGCCCGGCACCCTGGGCGTGGTGATCGGCGGCTCCGGCAACGGCGAGCAGATCGCCGCCAACAAGGTGCCCGGCGCCCGCGCCGCCCTCGCCTACAGCGTGGAGACCGCGAAGCTCGCCCGCGAGCACAACGACGCCCAGCTGATCGGCCTCGGCGCGCGGATGCACACCACCGAGGAGGCGTTCGCCATCGTCGAGGCGTTCCTGGCCACCCCGTTCTCCGGCCAGGAGCGGCACGCCCGCCGCATCGGCATCCTCGCCGACTACGAGCGGACCGGCGAAGCGCCGCCCCTGGCCTGACCGGTGATCCGCGAGCTGCTGTTCCGCGACCTCGACGACGTCTACCTGACCGAGCCGCGGACCGTGATCGAGGGCGCGTTCGACGAACCCCGGTACCTCGAACGGGTGCCGGGGCTGCGCGCCGTCCTCAGCGACGACTCGGAGCGGCGCCACCACCGCTACCTCGCCGTGGTGGCGCTCGCCACGTGGGGCCACGACCCGGTGTACCCGGTGGTCGAGGGCATCGCCGAGGCCGGTCGGCGCTCGCCGTGGTTCAACACCGTCCTCGCCGAGGACCGCGACGCCACGTTCCCGGAGCTGGCGGGCGCGGTCGCCGAGGGCCGCCGGTTCACGTCCTCGCCGGCCCGCCTCGCCGCGGTGAACGCGCTGATCGGCCTCGGCGACGAGGTGCACTTCGGCTGGCCGCTGCGCTACGCCGCCGACGAACCCGGCACCGCCGACGCGCTGGCCGCCGTGCTCGACCGCGGCCTCGACCGCACCGACGAACCGGACTTCGACCGGACCGCGCAGCTCGCCATGCTCTGCTCGGTGCTGGCCGCGCACGCCCCCGGGCGCGCCGTCGACCCGGCCCGCCGCCTGCTGCGCCGCGACTCCCGGCAGCTCGTCCGCCTCTACCTGAACCAGGTGGTCCCGTTCCGTGCCTGAAGGCCACACGCTGCACCGCCTCGCCCGCCTGCACCAGCGCCGCTACGCCGGTTCGGTGGTGCGCGTGTCCAGCCCGCAGGGCCGGTTCGCCGCGTCCGCCGTCGACGGCAGGCTGTTCGAGCGCGCCGAGGCGCACGGCAAGCACCTGTTCCACGTGTACGGGCCGGACGCGACCGTGCACGTCCACCTCGGGCTCTACGGCGGGTTCACCGAGTCGCCGCACCCGGTGACCGAACCCGTCGGCCAGGTGCGGATGCGGGTCGTCGGCCCCACGCACTGGACCGACCTGCGCGGGCCCACCCGGTGCGAGGTGCTGACCGACGACGAGGTCGCCGCGCTGCACGCCCGCCTCGGCCCCGACCCGCTGCGCCGCGACGCGGAACCCGACCTGGCGTGGGCGAAGGTCCACGGGTCCCGACAGACGATCGGCGTGCTGCTGATGGACCAGTCCGTGCTCGCGGGCGTCGGCAACGTCTACCGCGCCGAGGTGCTGTTCCGGCACGGCCTGAACCCCTACGTCCCGGGCCGCGACCTGGACAAGGCGCTGTGGGACGACATGTGGCTCGACCTCGTCGTGCTGATGCGCGCGGGCGTGGGGGCCGGCCGGATCGACACCGTGCGGCCCGAGCACCTGCCCGAGGTCACCGGCCGCGCGCCGCGCGAGGACCGGCACGGCGGCGAGGTCTACGTGTACCGGCGCACCGGGCAGCCGTGCTACCTGTGCGGCACGCCTGTGGCCGGCGCCGAGCTCGCCGGCCGCAACCTGTACTGGTGCCCCACCTGCCAGCCGGCGCGCTAACGGAATACCGTCCCCGCACGATCCTGTGACGCAGGAGGACTGAGGGGGCGTGCGGTGACCGATCCCGTGTTCGGTGGCGACGAGGTGCGCACGGAGCAGGAGATCGCCCGGTGGGCGGCGGGCGTGACGGCGAAGGCCGAGAAGTACCAGGAGATGAGCAGGCGGGTCGCCGCGGTGAGCATCACCGAGGTGTCCCGCGACGGCCTGGTGCGGCTCACCGTGGACGCCACCGGCGCGGTGCAGACCCTGGAGATCAGCGAGCGGGCGAACGGCGGCGCGCAGCTGGCCGCGACCATCCTGGCCACCATGCGCCGCGCGCAGTCCCGGATCGCCGGCGCGGTCTCCGACGTGGTGGGCGAGGTCGGCATCCAGGAGCCGGGAACCGCCGACGCCCTCGTCTCGTCGTACCGGCAGCGCTTCCCCGAACCACCGTCGGACACCCCGCCCTGGGCGGACCAGGTTCGTCCGACCGCACCACCGCCGCCTGCGCGGCGGCCCGTTCAGGACGACGACGACTGGGAAGGCCCCTCGGTCACCGAATGAGGACCACCGGGTGGGGCAGGCGAGCGAGGGGCGGAACGTGAGCGGTTACGAGGTCCCGGTCGAGGAGCTGCGCGGGCACGCCGACCGGTTGCGGGCGGTGGAGGACCAGCTCAACCAGGCCCTCGACGCGGCCCGCCGGGTCAGCATGTCCGGCGAGGCGTACGGGAAGGTCTGCACGATGTTCCCGCCGATCGTGTCGTTCGTCAGCGGCGCGGGCATCGAGTCGATCGGCGAGTGCGCGACCTCCGTCGGCGACGCCATCGCCTCCGTGCGGGGCGCGGCCGACGACTACGAGAACGTCGACCGCGGCAACGCCTCCGCGTTCGCGGGCGGTGCCGCGTGAACAACCCGTTGGTGGCGGAACGGCGCGACTCCACGACCGGTTACACCGGCATCGGCATCGCCGAGTCGGCCGCGGACCTCTACAACGGCGTCTCGTCCGGCTCGTGGGTCGAGGGCGGCCTCGGGTTCGCGGGCACCGGCCTGGAGATGCTCTCGCTCGTCCTCGACCCGCTGGGCACGCTGCTCCAGTACGCCGTGTCGTGGATCATCGAGCACGTCGGGCCGCTGCGCGACGCCCTGAACTGGCTGGCGGGCGACGCCGACCAGATCGCCGCCTACGCGACGACGTGGCAGAACGTGTCGCAGTCCGTCGGCCGGGCGCACGAGGCGCTGACCTCCGAGGTCGCCCGCGGCACGGCCGGCTGGACGGGTGCCGCGGCCGACGCCTACCGCCGGTCGGCCGCCGAGCGGGCCGAGCACATCACCGCGGCGGCCGGGTGCTCCGCCACCGTGGGCACGGTCGTGCAGGTCGTCGGCGTGCTGGTCGGCACGGTGCGCGGCATCGTGCGCGACCTCGTCGCCGAGTGCGTGGCCACGCTCGTCGCCCGCATCCCGCAGTGGCTGGCCGAGGAGGCCGTGACGCTCGGCTTCGCCACGCCGCACGTGGTGGCCTCGGCCGTGGCGATCATCGCCAAGTGGGTCAACCGGATCTCCGACGTGATCACCAAGCTGGTCCGGTCGGTCGCCAGGCTGCGGCCGCTGATGAACCGGCTCGGCGAGATCTGGGAGGCGATCGGGAAGGGGCTCAAGGGGCTGAAGCGGGCCGACGCGCCCGGTGCGCCCCGCACGCCCGACCCCGTGACGCCGCACGCCTCGCCCGACGTGAAGCCGCAGGGCGGGACGATGCCGTCCGGCACGACCGCGCCGTCGTCCACCCCGGGCCCGACCGCGCCGACCGTGTCCGCGCCGCCGACGACGCACACCCCGCCCGCGACGCCCTCCGGTACGACCGCGCCGTCCGGCGCACCCGTGTCCGCGCCGCCCGTGACGCACGCCCCCTCCGGGAGCACCGCGCCGTCCGGCACCACGACGCCTTCCGGGACCACCGTGCCGTCGTCCGCGACCACGTCCCCGCCGACCGGCACGACCACGCCCTCCGCGACCACCACCGCGCCGCCGACGACCCCGGTGTCGACCGGGGGCGGCGGCGGGTCCGGGCCCAAGATCATCCGGCGCGACGACCACTTCCCGGACACCGTCAACAGCGGCGGCATCCGCAAGTCGCACCTCGACGCCGACGGCAACCTGGTGCCCGCCAACCCGCACGGCAAGACCGAGCCGTGGCAGCACGTGCTGGGCGGCAAGGACAAGGTGGCCAAGGCGGACAGCCCGTACACCTCGTTCAGCGTCGAGGGCGGCGACGCCAAGCTGTACGGCAACAAGGAGGTCCGCCTCGACCACGAGCGGCTCCAGGCCGACATCGACGCGGGCAAGGTCACCGACGTCGAGATCCTGCCGCCCGCCAAGGTGGAGGCGTCGTTGCAGGGCGAGGTCAACCGGCTCGCCGGGCGCGACGTCGACGTGACCCTGCCGCACGACGCGACCCCCGACCAGGTGCGGAGGTTCGCCGAGGACCTGGGGCTGTCCAAGGGCAAGACCGAGTCGATCATCAGCCGCGTCCAGGGCCTGCTCAACACCCGCCGCGACGGCGAGTGGCTGATCAAGGGCACCGTCCCGGCCGAGTACGTCCAGGGGCCATACGATGTCTGAGGTGGACGGCCTGGTCAGGGAACTGCTCTACACCGACTTCGACGGTCACCCGGTGGGCGACCCGGACGAGGTGATCAACGCCGCGTTCGACGACGACCGGTACACCGCGCGGGTCGAGCCGCTGCGCGGGCTGCTGGCGACCGGAACGCCCTACGAGCGGTTCCTGGCCTGCTGCGCGCTGGCCACGTGGGGCGAACTGGACGGCTACCGGGCCGTGGTGGACGCGGCGGCCGACCCCGACGCCTCGCCGTGGCGCGGTGAGCTGGTCGACCGGCGCTACTCGGTGGACGAGACGTTCGCCCACCTGGCCCGCGCGGTCGGGCTGGGGGAGGACTTCACCGCCGCCAAGGGCACCGAGGAGGAGCGGCTGGGCGCGCTGCGCGCGCTCGTCCGGATCGCCGACACCGAGTACTTCGACTGGCAGCTGGCGTTCGCCCTGGACCGGCGGACCCTGCCGCGCGTCGTGGACGACGTGGCGGCCGTGGTGCGGCGCGGCACCGACCGGTTGGCGGGGGACGAGCGGCCGTCGTTCGACCTGGGCGTGCAGCTGGCCGACCTGGTGGCCGCTGCGGCGCAGGTCGACGAACGCCTCGCCGTCGGCCTGGGCGGCGACCTGGTGCGCGTGGACAGCTCGCCGAAGGTGCTCGTGCACCTGGCGGCCGTCGTGTCGCGCGGCACCGGGCCGGTGACCCTCAAGTTCGCCGACTACCTCGCGTCGGTCGGCGACGACGAGGTGCGCAAGGCGTTGGCCGACGCCCTGGCCCGCCGCAACGGGTAGGGCGCCGGCCGGGACGTGCCCCCGGTCGGGACCGGGGGCCGGCGGGGGCTAGAAGTCGAAGCCCCCGCCGAAGTCGCCGCCACCGAAGTCGCCGCCGCCGCCGAAGTCACCGCCCGCGTCGCCACCGGCGTCACCACCGTCACCGCCGCCGTCACCACCGTCGCCGCCGTCCTCCTGGCCGTCGGCGTACCCGTCGGCGTAGGCCACGCCCGCCATGCCCGAGAACATCGCGCTGAACAGCAGCATCGAACCGAGGCCCCACGCGCCCGCGACCAGCGCCGGCTTCCACCACGGCTCCGAGTACCAGCCCTGCGGCACCGGCCGACCGGCCACCACACCGCCGGGGTAGTAGTGCGGCGTCCGCGAACCCGGCTTCGGCGAGGCGATGTAGCGGTGCCCCTCCACCTCGACGTCGCGGTCCTCCGACACCTTGCCCGCGCGGCCCTGACCGGTGAGGTCGGGCAGCTCCGGACCCGGGTCGATGCCCATCGCGGTGCGCGCGGCCCGCACGTAGTACAGGCCCTCCATCGCGGTCTGCGTCACCAGCCGGCACTGCTCCACCGTGCGGGCCTGCTCCATCTGCGACCCGGCCGCGGTGAACCGCTCCGAGGCGTCCGCCATCGCCTGCTGCGAGGCCACGTCCGTGCCGGTCAGGTTCATCACCTGCCCGCCGAGCCGCTCGACCCACCGCCGAGCGTCGGCCTGCGCGTCCTCCAGCTCCCGCTGCCGCCTGGTCGCGGCCGTCTTCACGTAGTACCAGCCGGCGCCCACGACGAGGACCAGCAGCACGAGCAGCACTATCCCGGTGCCCATCAACCCTCCCGGTGCCTGTGTCCCGACAACGCGCGGTGACCGGTGCGGGTTCCCGAAAAGCCTAGAAGACCTCGGGGCAGTGGGGTTCGCGCTCACCGAGGAAGGCGTGCGACAGGGCGCGCACGGCACCCGGCGTGACCTCGTGCACCTGCTGCGCGCGGGCCAGCACGGCGAGCCTCGTCCCGCCGAGGTAGGCCGCGCCCAGCGCCTGCGCGTCCAGCCGCACGTCCGGGTCGGCCGTCACCCGTTCGACGGTCGCCGCGCCGCCCTCCGCGGTGAACCTGACCCGGCCCGCGTTCCACGGGCAGAACGCGTCCTCGACCTCCAGCACCAGGTCGACGTCCGAGGAGTAGCGGCGGGCGGCGAGCGCGCGGTCCACGTCCACCAGGCGCGCCCACAGCGAGTCCGCCCGGCCGCGCAGCGCCAGCCGCGGGTCCGCCAGCAGGTGCGTGACCGGGTCGTCGGGGGCGGTGTAGAACTTCAGCTCGCCCACCATGTCGAGGTCGAGCAGGTAGCGGTACAGGGCGGCGAACGCCTCGTCGGTGCGGGCGACGAGCTCGCGCACGTGCACCTCGTTGCGCGGGCCCCGGTCCTGCCAGTCGTGCTTGACCCGGTAGACCACGTACCCGTCCGGGTGCAGCGCGTACCGGTAGGCGGTGAGGCCGCCGCGGTCGCGCTCCTCGTCGGCGAGCTGGTGGGCCCAGTTGGCGCCCGTGCGGCTCAACCAGCCCGGCCGGGTGGGGCGGAGCTCCTGGTAGAGGGCGTCGAGCACCGGCATCGCCTCGTCCCGGCCCACCTCGCGCACCCGGCCGTCACCGGTGCGGACGTCCCGGCGGAACGCCGCGCCGCGCGGCACCGACAACCGCGTGAACTCCGCGGCCTGCCCGTAGCCGAACCGGCCGTAGATGCCCGCCTCCGACGCCCACAGCAGGGCCACCGCCTCGCGGCCCTCCTCGTGCAGGCCGTGCAGCTGGGCCGTCATCACCCGGGTGAGCACGCCGCGCCGGCGGTGACCGGGCCGCACGCCCACCGACGTCACCGCCGCGACCGGCACCGGACCCGCGCCCGGCACCGTGACCTCGCGCGACTGGACGCCCCCGCCGCCGATCAGCTCGTCGCCGTCGAACACGCCGTGGTGCCGCTCGGGTTCGAACAGGTCGCGCCACCGCTCGGCGTCGACCGTGTCGAACTGGAACGCCTGGTCGACCATGCGCTGGAACTCCGGCAGGTCCGCCGGGCCCAGGGTGCGGAGGGTGAGCGCCATGCGCTCGTTCATACGCCGGTCACCGCCGTCGCGCGAACGGATTCAGGGGTCGCGCCCGCCGGTCGTGATCGGCCATGCTGCGTCCTTGGACGCCCAGGCACCCGACCGGCAGGCACCCGGACAGCCGCCGGACCCGCGGTCGCCGGACCCGCGGTCGCCGGACCCGCAGTCACTGGACCCGCACGAGCTGGCGAACGCCCTGCGCACCGAGGCGGCGTCGCCGGCGGCGGCGGTCGACCTCTCCCGCCTCGACCGCCCGGTGCCCGCGTGCCCCGGCATGACCGTGCGGGACCTGGTCGAGCACGTCTCGGCGGTCCACCGGCACGTGACGCGCTGGGTGACCCGGGGCGCGCGCCCGTCGACCACCGCCCCCGAACAGCCGCCGCCGGGCACCGACCCCGTGGACCGCTACCGCGTCGGCGCGGCGGCGCTGCTCGGCGTGCTGGACCCGGCGCGCGCGGCGGAACCCGCGGCCACGTGGTGCCCGTGGGACCAGACGCTCGGGTTCTGGCTGCGCCGCATGGCGCACGAGACCGCCGTGCACCGCGTCGACGTGCAGGCCGCCGACGGCCTGGCCGCGCCCCTCGAACCGGGGCTCGCCGCGGACGGCGTGGACGAGGTGCTCCGCCTGTGGCTGGGCTGCCACCAGCCGCCGCGCGCCCACGCGTCCGGCGCCGCCGTGTCGCTGCGCGTGCCGGGCCGCGAGTGGACCGTCGCCCTGCACGAGGGGATCGTCGACTACTGCCCCGGCGCGGCCCCGGACGCCGTGGTGAGCGGCTCGGCGTCCGACGTCGACCTGTGGCTGTGGGGCCGCTGCCCCGAGTCGTCGCTGTCGGTGGAGGGCGACGTCGCCGCCGTGCGGGCGTTGCGCGACGCCGTGGCGGCCGTGACGGTGTAGGAAGGCGCCAGTGCGTTCACCGCACATCGCGGTGAACGAGGGCCGTACGGGGGAGGACACTGTTCCGGTGCGCAACCTGTCGCTGGTCCTGAGGTGCCTGGTGACCTTCGCGATCGGCGTGCTCATGGTCCTGCTGGCGATCAGGTTCGGCGAGGTCCTGTGGCGCGCGGTGACCGCCTACGGCAGGTGATCCGCCAGGTCCGGCGGCACCCCGTGGCCGCCGTCGAACACCCGGACGACCACCCCGGGCAGCTCCCGCACCCGCCGCACCACCTTCCGCGCGTCCTGCGCCCGGCTCCGCCGCCCCACCAGGACCGTCGCCCTGGCCCGGACCCGCGCGAGGTCGACCCGGCGCGGCAGCACCAGCCCCGTGCGCCAGTGGGTGAGCGCGATGACCGCCGCCGCACTCGGCTCGACCCCCGAGATCCACCGCAGGTAGCGCCGCCAGGCCCACTCGCCCCCGCTCACCTTCGCGGCCACCGCGTAGAGCACCGCGCGAACCCGGTAGGGCGCGAAGGCCCCGGCCGCGGGCTCGACCAGCACCACCTCGCCCACCGGGTGCAGCGCGGCGACCCACGCCCCGTAGGACACGCCCACCAGCAGCGGGTCGTCCAGCCCGAGCCCGTCGAGCACCTCGCTCAACCACGCGTTCATGTCCGTCAACGGCCGCGTCTGCACCCCGCCACCCGCGTCCCCCAGGACGTCGACCGCGTACACCGGCCTGCCGATGCCGCGCACCACACCGGCCCACATCGCCGACGTGACCCCGGCCCCGTGCAGCAGGACGACGGCCCGACCGCCACCGTTCCGCCGGTAGACCCTCGTCGTCCCCCACGAGGTCGGCACGTCGAGCACCTCGTGCTCCGGCCACTCCGCCATCGCCGCCGCGTAGGCCGACCGGAACCTCCCCGCCGCCGCCCCACTCCGAAACTGCCCCACCCCGGCCACAGTTCCCCCCTCAGCGTCTGTCAGTCATCCTCGACAAGGGGTGACGAAGCAGAACTCGTTCCCCTCGGGATCGGCCAACACCTGGAAGCTGCCGCTCTCGTCGGTCCGAACGTCACCCACCACGGTCGCCCCCAACCCCGCGGCCAGCCGGGTCGCCGCGCCGATGTCGTCGGTCGTGACGTCGAGGTGGAGGCGGTTCTTCACGGCCTTGCCCTCGGGCACGGGCTGGAACGCGAGGCGGGGCCACCCGGGCGGCACGACGTGCGACCACCCGGAGGGGCGGTCGACGACGTCACCCCCGAGCACCGCCGCCCAGAACCGGACGAGCGCCGCCGGTCGCCGGCAGTCCACGACGATCTGCTCAAGTCGCACACCCCATGATGCGCGCCCCGGGCCCCGGCGTCCCCCGAACCGCGAAGTCCACAAAGGACGCACCCTCGCCCGCGCCTGGCACCAGGTTCACCCGCAGGAGGTCCACCCGTTCCGCCCCACCGGTCCGATCCCTTGTGCCACCCCGGGTCCGAGGACCAAGCTTCGCGCCGTGCACCACCACCCCACCGCGGCCACCCCGCCGCGCACCTACTACGCCGCCGTGACCCGGACGGTGCTGACGGCGCTGGGCACCACCCGCCCAACCGCGCCCACCGCCGTGGTCGTGGAAGAGTTGGCAACCGTCGAGGAGCTGCGCGAAGCAGTGGAGGGGCAGGGGCACGCCGGAGGCACGACGGCACCGGCGGAGCAGGCCGCATCACCGGGTGAACGACACCTGCACGCGATTGACCTGCAAGGGGAAGACGAGAGCGGGTGACGGGAATCGAACCCGCATGACCAGCTTGGAAGTGCGGCGTCAACCCCAGCTCACCGCTCGTGACCAGTTGGCGCCTCAACCGCAGTTGACCGCTGCTGGCCCCGTTGGCCTGGGCTAATCGCACGCTAATCGCACGGTCGGGCAGGGTGTCCCGCCTACCTTAAGACGCCCGCAAGCCTCGCAAACGGGTGAATCCACGGTCACTTTGTCGGAAGTCGCACAACGACAGCAGTGATCTTGAATCAAGTAGTAAGGTCGACTACGTTGCTTGGACTGACGGGAGCGTCTCGATGAGTGGCGAAGATGGCGACCAAGACATAAACGACAACAGAGTGGTCAACGTTTTCCATGGGAATGTTGTTCAATCTGTTCAGTTTGGCGGGCGCGTAACTCTTGACGGGAAGATTGATGCGTACTCGGAGCGCCGTCAGTCCTTCTTGTTCGACTTCTATTCACAGGCCTTCAAGCAGGCTGAAATTACTTTCCGTATGAGCTTTATATTTATGGCAATCGGTGCGGCTGTCGTACTTGTAGGCGGTGGTCTGGCACTCCTGCGTGGGGGTGGCCCCGGTCTCAACTATGCGGCTCTCGTGTCGAGTGTGAGTGGTGTCATCATTGGAACGTGTGGCGGCGCATTCGCACTCCATGCTAATCGTGCGCGGAAGCACTTGACCGAGCAGGCTGAGAAAATTGAGAAAGATCTTCAATCCGATCGGCGAGTGCAGCAAACTCTTCAACTCATCGAACAGGTCGACGACCAAGTGCTAAGAGATCGACTGAAGAGTGTTACTGCTATGCGCGCTCTTGATGTCGAGCCAGATGCCCAAACTGTTACCAGTCACCTGCTGTCAGAGATTCCTGCTGTAGAGCCGAAAGCGTTGCCTCGAAACAGGCGGCGCGATTCGCGGTGAACCGTTCTGGTGGGGTTTGAATCGTATGCAGGCTCGCTGCTCGGAGGCGGTGATTTTCGTTAGGCGCATGTCGCGAAACCGCGATCCTCGTTGGCAAGACGGCGGAGCCGTCGCGGCAGTCGATCGCCGTGCCCAGCGCTGGCAGTCGTATGACCGTGCGATCGTCCCGAGCCTGGTGACTGGGAGTGGCTTGGCGACAGCACGCATCCGTGTGCGCGCCGCTTCGCCTGCCACATGCATCGACTCCGCGCGCGGCCGACGGGCGGAGCGGAGCGGGAGCCCGGCGTGCCGCGATGCGGGGAGTCGGTGCAAGTGTGCACCGGGACTGGCCGCGCGTCGCCGCATGCGGCGCGCCTTGATCCCGTAGAGCGGAATTCGGCAACGCAGCAGGTTAGACCGGTTGCGGTGCTGCGGCGCGAGCGGTCTGCCTAGGGTGTTGGGCGTGGATCTGGTCGCACGGGCCTACTCAGTGGCTGAAGGTCGGCTCGCCTCATCGTTGCCTCGGCGGTGGACGCATGTGCGAAGCGTTGCGAAGCGGGCTGGGCTGGCGGCTGAGGTCGTTGAGGATGCGGAACGGGAGCTGTTGACGGCGGCGGCTGTACTTCACGATGTGGGGTATGCGCCGGAGCTGGCGGAGACCGGGTTTCATTCGCTTGATGGGGCTCGATACCTCGAACGGCAGGGCTTTCCGGAGCGGTTGTGTGCGCTTGTGGCTCATCACTCGTGCGCCTACCGGGAGGCGGAGTTGAGAGATTGCTCGGCGGAGCTGGCGCGCTGGATGGATGAGCAGACGTCGCTGCGGGATGTGCTGTGGTGGGCGGACATGACCACCGGGCCGGATGGCGACACGATCGGAGTTCGCGAGCGGATCGCGGAGATTCAGGCTCGGTATGGGCCGGAAGACCTGGTGACCTTCTTCGTCCGCCAGGCGGAGCCTGAGTTGGTGGCTGCGGTGGAGCGTACGGAGGCTCGGTTGTGGGACGCTGGGGTTGAGGTCAGGTGAAGTAGGGATCGGCGCGGTTGCTTAGGCCGTGCTCGATGCGTAGGCGGATCGATGGGTGGATGTCCAGGTTCGGTAGGCGGTCGGGTTCTACCCAGTCGACCTCCTTGGACTCACTGCTTGTGCGCAGCTCGCCTCCAATGGGCTGAGCGCGAAAGCAGATGGAGAACTCCTGGCGCACCTCGCCGTCGTCGTAGGCGATGACGTGGTTCGGGTTGGAGTACAGACCGACTAGGCCGGTGACCTCTACGTGGATGCCGGTTTCCTCTTCGACCTCGCGGACGACGGCTCGGGAGAGGGTTTCGCCTACCTCTTGACCACCGCCGGGGATGGCGTACTTGTCGTTGTCGGTGCGCCGGATCATGAGGAGACGGCCGGTTGAGTCCTGGACGATGGCGCTGACGGCTACCCGGATGCTGTTCGCCTTCGGGCCGTTCGGGTCGTTGAGGTAGTCGGTGCGACTCATGGCTCGACCTTGTCAGAAGGTGGCGCGCTTCGCTCCGGCCCAGACGGCTTCCATGCTCTCGGAGTAGGTCTCGAAGAGGTCGCCTGCGGAGAGGCGGCGCAGGTGGAGGGCTGGAGCGTGGGCACCGGGGAAGCCGTAGACGTGGGTGTTGACGATCATCTCGTCGTCGAAGCGGAACACCGAGTTGTAGAGGGTCGTCTTGTGGAGGCGGACCTCGATGCCGGGGACGTCGGCCAGTGGACGGACGAACGCCAGGGCGTTGCGGATGCGGGCGGCGACGGTGCCCTTGCCCAGCTGTTCCTCCTCGCTCCGCCTGGACGCCTCGCGGGCTGCTGGGTCGCCGAAGAGGAGACGGATGCGGGTTCCGGCCTCGGCCTTGCGGCGCAGCTCCTTGGCGAAGGTCGGGCGTTCGACCAGGAACAGGGCGGCCAAGGAGAGCACTTCGATGTGCTTGGTGGCGTCGTTGAGGAGGCGGTCCCACAGGTCCGCGGGGACGTTGTTGCGGTGGGGGTAGACCTTGACCACCTCGGACTCTGCGATCTCCGCCTTGCGGTCGGCAGCCACCGCGTCGGGCCACAGGTAGTTCTCGGTCTCTCGGACCATCGAGGCGATGGCGTGACGGTGGCGGGGGTAGGGGACTCGGCCCCTGGTGATCCAACGCTCCACGGTCTTGGGGTCTACGCCGGTCGCCCTTGCCACGTGGTCCAGGTCCAGGCCGTTGCGGAGCAGGGCTTCTCGGAGGCGTTCGTTGGCCATCGGTACCTCCGTGGTGACGACTTGGGACGTCTTCAAAGTAGCAGGGACGTCCTTAGAAGTCCCGCTATGCGGTGCTTGCGTCCCGCTGATCAGCCGAAAGTGGTGAGTGTCGAGATGCCGGACAGGTGGTCCGGCCGACGCTGACGACAGGAGAACGGCTGTGGCGATCTCGGGTGGGAGCAGGCTCCCCACGTCGCACGACTTCGTGTTCCCCCGTGGGGCGCTGGTGATGGGTGTGGAGCCGGTGCTCAAGTTCCAGACGGCGGAGGAGCGCAGCAAGGGGCTGCCCGTCCAGCAGGAGACCGACAAGGAGTCGGGGCTGTTGGTGTGGTCGGTGCTGGTGATCGACCAGGCGGCGGAGCGCAAGACCGATGCTGTGGTCACGGTCAAGATCGCCGCTCCTCACCAGCCGGTGCCGCCGGAGGCGATCCCGGGCACGGACGTGCGACCGGTGGTCTTCGAGGGGCTGACGGTCACCCCTTGGATTGACGACAAGGCGTGCCGGGGTGCGCACGGAGGTGAGCGGCACCGGTGCCGGGCGAAGCTCGGGTACAGCCTGCGGGCCTCCGGCATGGGGCCGGTTGTCGTGAAGTCCTCTGCCAAGGCCGCGTAGTCCGGTGGGTGCGGACATGGTGCGGGTTCACGTCACCGCTGACTTACCGATTCGCGGGTCGGCCCTGCCCTTCGCCGATCGGGTGGAGGTCCGGTTCGGCAAAGCGTTCCCGGTGGTCCTGGTGATCGACCGAGCGGCGCTCGCCGGGCTGCGGGCCGCGCTGGAGCAGGGAGCGAACGAACTCGACAGTGCGGGAGGTGCGGTGTGAAGGCCAAGACGAGGACGCCTGACCCGTGGGCTGCGGCGATGGCGGTGACATTGCTCAAGGACGCGCACGAGATCGTGGGTCGGTTGATGCCCGCGCCGGATGCCGAGCCTGAGGTGTTGCGGGACTTCTACCTGCGGTCGGCTCAGGTCTACGACCGGGTGGCGGAGGTGGACCGGGGGCACCACCACGAGGCGCTGTACTGGGCGAAGCGGGAGCGGTCCAAGGGTGAGCGCATCGCCCGTGTGCTGGAGATGGGTACGGCTGGGGGTGGGAGTGATGAGTAGTCCGCGGTTGCGTTCGGTCCCGGTCGGGAGGTCCGGGCGTGTCGTTGGTCGGCGCGATCTGGGGTACACGGTGCGGCTGCGGGCGGAGGTGTTCCGCAAGGCGGTGACGCTGGCCGGCTACCGGTCGGACTACGAGTTGGCGCGGGCGATGGGCGTCAACCGCTCGACCATCAGTCGGGTGAGGTCGGGGACCTTGACGCCGGGGCAGGGGTTCATCGCGGGGGCGTTGGTGGTGCTCGCGCCGATGGGGTTCGACGACCTGTTCACAGTCGATTCGCAGTAGGACCTGTGTGGCGTGGTGTGGGCCGCGTCGGCGGACAACTGAACAGATCACGTCCTGGTGGGTGTGGTCGCGGGGAACGGGCCGAGTCTTGGCGGGCCAAGCCTGTTCCCCGCGACGCACTGACCGGGCATCTCATGCGGTTTTCGTTGACACACAAGGGAAATCCGGTCATGTCAAGGCTATCGGTACGTGGGGGACGTGCGTCAAGTCGACGCGGTTCGTCCGATGTGTGGAAGCTGTCCAACGGTCGCCCCTGCGGGATGTGCGGGCGGTTCGGCGTCTACGCCCCGAACCAGCTCCTCTGCTGTTCCTGCCTGGGCTGGTTGCCTCTGATCTTCGCCCCAGTGGGGCGTGCGTGATGGGCGGTGGTGGTCGATGGGTCGATCCGGCTCCGTTCGAGGGTGCTCGGCCTCGGGTGCCGTGGTGGGTGCTGGTGCCGGGCAAGCTGCGGTGGCTCGCGTTCTTGGTGGCGCTGGTGTGGCTGGTGTTCGCCGGGGGCATGCGCCTGGTGCTCGTTGTCATCCGGTACCCCGTGGTCACGTTGGTGCCGGTCTCGGCGGCCTGGTGCTGGTGGCGGTTCGGGTTCTCGCCGCTGGTACTGGCGCTGTTGTCGCTGGTAGCGGGTCTGATCATCTGGTCTGGGCTGGATCGGGACTCGTTCCTGCGGCACTGCTGGTACCGGCTGCTCACCGAGTGGCGGCGGGCAACCGTCTATGTGCCTCGCTGGCGGTCGGTGATGCGCCTGGCGGACCTCGTCAAGCGGGATCGGGGGCGTGAGTACCGGCCCGAACTGCGGCGGGTGCGGTCGGAGGGGTGGCGGGACCGGGTTCGGGTGCGGATGATCCCGGCGCAGGCCCCGGAGGCGTGGGAGCTGCGACGGGACGGGCTGGCGCACTCGTTCGGTGCTCGGTCGTGCCGGGTGCGGGTGCTGCGGCCTCGGGTGATCGAACTCGACTTCGTCCACCGCGACCCGCTGGCCCGACCGCTGCCCGTTCCCGCGCTGACTGATGGCGAAGTCGACCTCAAGCGGGTGGTGGTCGGGCGGACGGAGACCGGCAAGCCGTGGCGGCTGCGACTGCTCGGGTCACAGGTGCTCGTGGTCGGCGTGCCCGGTGCGGGCAAGGGCTCGGTCCTCTGGGCGATCGTGTGGCAGCTCGCCCCGGCGGTCCGGGCCGGGCTCGTGCGCCTGGTGGGCATCGACCCGAAGGGCGGCATGGAACTCGGGCAGTGCCCGGACGCCTTCGACCGCGTCGTGTACGACAACGGCCCGGAAGCTGTTGCCCTGCTTGAGGAAATGGCCGCAGAGGTCAAGGAGCGGGCGACTCGGTACCGGGGTGTGCGGCGGCTGTGGGCACGCTCGACCGGGGAGCCGTTCACGGTCTTGGTGGTCGATGAGCTGGCGGACCTGATCGCCTATCAGCCGGACAAAGGGCTGCGGGAGCGCGCGGCGCGGGCCATCCAGACGATCACCTCTCAGGGGCGGGCTCCGGGGTACGCGGTCGTCGGGCTGGTACAGGACCCGCGCAAGGAGGTCGTGGGGTTCCGGCACCTGTTCAGCACCCGCGTGGCGCTCCGCCTGGACGAGCCACAGCAGGTCGACATGGTCCTCGGCGACGGCGTGAGGCAGCGGGGCGCGGCGGCTCACGAGATCGGCGAGAACACGCCCGGCGTCGCCTGGGTCAAGCAGGACGGACAGCGGGAGCCGGAGCGGGCTCGGGCCTTCCACGTCACCGACGCGGACCTGGTCGAGCTGAGCACGTTCCTGGCAGACGCCCAAGTGCACGACTTCCCGGCTCGGCCGGACGGCACGGGGGAGGTGGCGGCATGAGCGAGTACCTGACCCGTGCGGACCGCATGAAGCAGCCGGCGGCGCTCGACGTGGCTCGGGCGGTGGCCGAGGAGCACGGGGTGTGCGTTCGTCCGCTCGCCAAGGAGCGGATCGACCTGGACACCGGCCGGGTGGACATCGTGCCGGTGCCGTGCGGCTCGACGGTCTCCAGCGTGTGCCCGACCTGTGCGGAGAAGAACCGGCGGTTGCGGATGGCGCAGTGCCGTGAGGGGTGGCACCTGGCCGAGGAACCCGACTTCACCCCCGACGCGCCGACCGAGGATCAGCGGGCGCTGACGGCGTTCCGGGCCGACCTGGTCAAGGCGTACCGGGCGGCCGTCGAGGAGGAGGACGAGATCGGCGCGGAGGAGGTGCGCGAGGAGGTCACCGAGGTTGACGAGGAGCTGCGGCAGCTTGGAGTCCGCGGGAAGCTCCCGGCCCTGGAGGCCCGGCCTCGGGCTGTCCGGAAGCGGTCGACCAGGCGGCGGCAGGACGCGCCCAACCTGCCTCGGCGGCCCGTGACCAAGCGGACGGTGGGGCGGGTGTTCGGGGGCAGGTACCGGCCCTCGACGTTCCTCACCCTGACGCTCGACAGCTACGGCAGGGTGCGCAGCGACGGCACGCCGGTCGACCCGACGACGTACGACTACCGGCGGGCGGCTCGGGACGCGGTGCACTTCGCGGCCCTGCTCGACCGGTTCGTGCAGAACCTCCGGCGCTGCGTCGGCTGGGACGTGCAGTACTTCTCCACCGTCGAACCGCAGCGTCGGCTGGCGCCGCACTGGCACGCCGCCGTCCGGGGCTCCATCTCGCGCACGGAGCTGCGGGCCGTCGCCGAGGCCACCTACCACCAGGTGTGGTGGCCCGCCCACGACGAGATCAAGTACAGCGGCGACCACCGCCCGGTCTGGGACGCGCGGGCCAGGGGGTTCGTCGACCCCGTCACCCGCGAAGCGCTTCCCACCTGGGAGGAGGCGCTTGACCAGGTCGAGCGTCCGGCGCACGTGGCCCGGTTCGGGGTGCAGGTGCACTCCAAGGGCATCCTCGGCGGCACGGAAGAGGCCGGGCGGCACATCGGCTACCTGACGAAGTACCTCACCAAGTCCATCGGTGAGTGCTTCGAGGCGCGGACCGGCCGCCAGGAGGACCACGCGGAACGGCTGTCCGCCGAGCTGGCCGTCACGCCCTGCTCGCCGCAGTGCCCCGTCTGGCTGCTCTACGGGGTCCAGCCCAAGGGCGCTCGGCTGTCGATGGAACCCGGCAAGTGCAAGGGCAAGGCGCACAAGCGCTCCACCCTCGGCGTGGCCGGCCGGCGGGTGCTCGTGTCCCGGAAGTGGTCCGGCAAGTCGCTCGCCGACCACAAGCACGACCGACTCACCTTCGTTCGGCAACTGCTCGCCGACGTGGGGATCACCGGCGACGACCAGCCCCGGCGGGTCGTCTGGAACAACGTCCGGCCCGGTGACCCGAACGTGCCCCCAAGACCACACCTGCTGCTGCGGGCGGTCGCGGAGCGGCGTCGCTGGAAGGCCGAGTACACGGCGGCGCTGCTCGCCTCGGCCGGACCGCCGAACTCTTCGGCAACCGCTCAAGCTGCGTGAACAGGGGGGCAGGCATGACCGATCACCTCACCGTCGCGGAAGCGGCGGAGTACATGAACACCACCGTCCGGTTCGTCCGGCGGCTCATCGCGGAACGGCGCATCGCCTTCCACCACCTCGGGCGGCACGTGCGGCTCAAGCGGGCCGACGTGGACGACTTCATCGACACCGGCCGGGTCGAACCGGTCAGGAGGGCCGCCTGATGGCGAACAAGAAGAACCACCGGCAGTTCGGCCACATCCGCAAGCTGCCGTCCGGCAGGTTCCAGGCGAGCTACCTGGGGCCTGACGGGCTGCGGAGGTACGCGCCGGACACCTTCACGACCAAGACCGACGCCAACGCCTGGCTGTCCACGGTGGAGGCCGATCTCCTCCGGGGTGAGTGGGTCGACCCGCTGCTCGGGAAGGTGGCGCTCAAGGAGTACGGGGAGCGGTGGATCAAGGAACGGCAGCTCGGTGTCCGCACTCGCGAGGAGTACAACCGGCAGTTCCGGCTCTACGTCGACCCGTTCCTCGGGGCGAAGCTGCTCAACTCGATCACCACGGAGACGGTGCGGACCTGGCGGCAGCACCTGCTCGACAGCGGCCGGTCGCACAGCACAACGGCCAAGGCGTATCGGCTGCTGCGGGCGATCATGAACACCGCCCTGGACGACAACCGGGTCAAGCGCAACCCGTGCCGGATCAAGGGGGCAGACCAGGAGCACGCGCCCGAACGGCCCGTGGCGACCGTGGAACAGGTCTTCGCGTTGGCGGAGGGCATGCCCTCCCGGTTCCGGGTGCTGGTGCTCGCCGCCGCCTTCACCGGTCTGCGGTGGGGTGAGCTGATCGCCCTGAGGCGCTGTGACGTCGACCTGGACGCGCCCTCGGTCCGGGTGCCCCGGCGGCTCGCCCAGCTCGACAGCGGCCGGCTCGTGGAGGGACCGCCGAAGTCGCAGGCCGGCTTCCGGACGGTCGCCCTGCCGGGCATCCTCGTGGACGACTTCCGGCGTCACCTGATGGCGTTCGTCAAGGCCGGGGCGGAGGAACTGGTCTTCATCGGCCCCAAGGGCTCACCGCTGAGGCGGAGCAACTGGCGCAAATCGGTCAAGTGGGCCAGGACCGTGGAACTGCTCGGCCTGCCCGAGGGCTTCCACTTCCACGACCTCCGCCACACGGGCAACAACCTCGCCGCCGCGTCCGGTGCCAGCACGCGGGAGCTGATGCACCGCATGGGGCACGGGAGCATGAGGGCGGCCCTGATCTACCAGCACGCGACCAGCGAGCGGGACAAGGAGATCGCCGACAACCTGAGCGAGAGGGTCCAGGCGGCGAGGGACCAATCGCACGCCAATCGCACGACGTGATCGACGGGCGCTGCGGGGGTGTGGCCTCGAAGGGGGCTGCACCCCCGTTGACCTGCAAGGTAAGTGCTGGAGCGGGTGACGGGAATCGAACCCGCATGACCAGCTTGGAAGGCTGGGGCTCTACCATTGAGCTACACCCGCGACGCGCCTACCGGGGTGGGCGCGGGGGTAGTTTAGCCGGTCGCGATACCCTTGTGGTGACCGGGGCGTGGCGCAGCTTGGTAGCGCACCCGCTTTGGGAGCGGGGGGTCGCAGGTTCAAATCCTGTCGCCCCGACGGTTGCCCTGACCGGCCCGGAGCCGGGTTGGTCAGGGCGTTCGGTCAGCCGCCCAGCTCGGTGACGGCGGTGGTGATCGCCGCGGCTTGTTCTTCGAGTTCCCGGTCGCTCGACCCGTCTTCGACGCCGCGTCCCAGGAGTTCGGTCCTCGACACGAGCACCAGGGCGCCGCGGAGGGGGTCGGTGTCCAGGTCGTCCTGCTGCACGACCTCCACCCGTCCTTCGACCAGGACCAGGGTGGGGTCCGGCAGGGGTGACGCCAGCAGTTCGCGCAGGTGGGTGGCGGTGACGGTCATGCCGTCTGCCTACCCGTGTGCCGCGGTGCGAAACGCCGCGACGCGAAACGCGGCGGTGCGGGACGCGGCGGTGCGGGACGCGGCGGTGCGGGACGTGGTGGTGCCGGACGTGGCGGTGCGGAACGTGGCCGTTCTTGAGCACACCCGCGCCATCGGGTGCTCAAGAACGGCTCCCCCGTCGCTACGCCGGAGTAGCCACCTGCTCGCTCACCACCTGGGCCGCCGCGGACACGAGGGCCGTGACGGACGGGTTGGTCGAGTTGTCCTGCCGCCACGCGAACTGGGTGTAGACCCGGAACGGCGGCACCCACGGCAGCCGGCACAGCCGACCGTCGGCGAGTTCCGCGGCGACCGTCACCTCGGGGACGAGCGAGATGCCCAGGCCCGACGTGACCGCGCGCTTGGCGGCGTCGATCGAGTCCAGCGCCAGCACCGGCGACCTGGACTCGGTGTCCTGCAGACCCAGGGCCTGCTCGAACTGCTCGTAGTAGCTCGCGCCGTTCTCGGCCCGGATGAGCGTGCTGCCGCGCAGCTCGTCCTCCGTGATCACCGAACGGCGGGTGAGGGCGTGCGTGGGGCCGGCGACCATCACCAGCGGCTCGGGGCACAGCACGGTCGTCTCCAGGCCCTCGCGCGGTTCCACGGAGCCGATGAAGAACGTGCAGTCCAGTCGCCCTTCCCGCACCGAGGACAGGTTCGCCTGGGTGTTGCGGGAGTGCAGGGAGATCTGGACGCTCGGGTACCGCCAGCACATGTACTCGATCAGCGGTAGCAGACGGTAGTCGGTCAGACTCTGCGCGCTACCGATGACCAGCTTGCCGTGCGGCTCGCCGTTCATCGTGATCGCTTTCCGCGCTTTGTCCGTCAACGTGATGATGTTGCGTGCGAACGGCAAGAGCTCGACCCCGGCGGAAGTCATCTGGATACCGCGCGGCAGTCGGCGGAACAAAGGCACTCCGAGGGTTTCTTCGAGCGCCTTGATCCGGGTTGTGATGGTGGGTTGCGAGCAATTCAGCGTGGCTGCTGCCTTGGTGAAACTGCCCGTTTGAACCACAGTTGTGAACGCCAAAAGCTGACGCGTCTCCATGGAGCTCCCCAACGGTGCGTTTAATGTGGTCCACGAGAGGCCGTTGTGCGGCGGCCTCGTGGTCTCCTGTGCGTGGCGGCGATCGACCCGGCAGCGCCGACGTGCCGACGCGGCCCGGGATCGATCAACATCGCCGCTCGACCGCGAGGGGCGTTACCCGGTAAGCCGGTGGTGCGCCCGGAACGCGCCGGGCGCCGGTCCCGCGACGGGCGCCCGCGGGTGGTCCCGGGGTGGTGTTCGGCAGCGGCGGAATGGATCTCATGGGGTCATCGGCACCTTGTCTGGTAGGTGGTTAAAGAGCTCGATGACATTGTCTCGCTCGTTCCTGTCGGTTCTCGGCGCCGGTTGCGTCCGCTGCTGACCCCCCAGAACGTCCGGCAACGAGAATTATTCCTGGCCCAACGCGCGGGTCCGGGCGTCACGCTACCTGAAACCCACACTAATGGACTACGGCGAGTGGAGTCATCTCGACGGGTGAAAGTTTTCTGTCGAACGTTGCTCCGAACGGCCTCAATTCACTCTACGTGGCGAACGTCCCTCCGGTCGCGGTTGCCGACGGTTAGTCGGTGCTGCGGCATCCGTGTTACACGAGCCTCGGACGGCTGCGCTCGGTGATGACGCGCGGACGGGGGTCGCCGGCTCCCCCGGTCCCTCGAACGGAGTAGCCGAAAGGCCCTGGGACCCGCCGGATGGCCCAACGGGTGCGTCCGAAGCGGTCAAGGGCGCCCGCGGGTGCTCCGAACGCGGTGGCGACGACTCGCCGTGGTGGCCCGCCGAAGGGGCGTCGGCGCGCCGGCACACAGGTCGACGGCTGTGGGGTACCCGCGCCCGGCCCGCCGGAGGGGCAGGTCGGGGCCCCGCCCGGCGGCGCGGCGGCCGGTCCCGCCGGCACCACCACGTGAGACGCGACCGAAGAACTCCCGAAGAACACCCGAAGCGGTTCCGCGCACGCGGCGGCCGGCGTGGAATCACGGACCCGGACCGCGGCACCGGGTGAATTCCCGCCGCGCCGCCGCGCACCGTTTTCCGGGACCGCGGGAATGCGGTCACAATGCGCGCGCGGTGCGCCCGGCGGCACGGCGCGGTCCGTTAGCGGTCCCGGACCCGGGGTGCGGGCGTCGCCGTCCCGGGCCGACCGCCTAGACTCAGGCGGAATCCCGGCGCGAACCACCGCGTCACCGGGATGTTCCGCACGTCCTGCCCCAACGAGGAGACCACGTTGAAGAGCACCGTCGAGCACCTGAGCCCGACGCGGGTCCGGATCAACGTCGAGGTGCCGTTCGACGAGCTCAAGTCGGACTTCGACCGCGCCTACCGCAAGCTGGCCAAGCAGGTCCGCATCCCCGGCTTCCGCCCCGGCAAGGCCCCCGCCCGCGTGCTGGAGAGCCGCATCGGCCGCGCGCCCGTCCTGGACGAGGTCGTCCAGGAGGCCATCCCGGCCAAGTACCTGGAGGCCGTGAACTCCGGTGAGCTGCGCACCCTGGGCCGCCCCGACTTCGAGGTGACCAAGATCGAGGACGGCGACACCCTGGCGTTCACCGCCGAGGTCGACGTCCGCCCCGAGATCGCCGTCCCGGCCTTCGGTGAGCTGACCGTCAGCGTCGACGACCAGGAGGTCACCGACGAGGACGTGGACACCCAGCTCGACGAGCTGCGCGCCCGCTTCGCCACGCTGACCGGCGTCAAGCGCCCGGCCGAGAACGGCGACTTCGTCGTGGTCGACCTGTCGGCGACCGTGGACGGCGAGGAGGTCGAGGAGGCCAAGACCACCGGCCTGTCCTACGAGATCGGCTCCGGCCAGCTCGTCGAGGGCATCGACGACGCCCTCATCGGCGCGTCCGAGGGCGAGTCGAGGAACTTCACCACCACGCTGGTCGCCGGTGACCACGCCGGCCGCGACGCCGACGTCACCGTCGTGCTGAACTCCGTCAAGGAGCGCCAGCTGCCCGAGCTGGACGACGAGTTCGCCCAGCTCGCGAGCGAGTTCGACACCCTCGACGAGCTGAAGGCCGACCTGCGCACCCGCCTCGGCCGGGTGAAGAAGATGCAGCAGGGCGTGCAGGCCCGCGACAAGGTGCTGGACGCGCTGCTGGCCAGCGTCGACGTGCCGCTGCCCGAGGCCGTCGTCAAGAGCGAGGTCGAGGCCCGCGAGCACGACGCCGTGCACGCCCTCGACCACGACGAGGCGCGCTTCGCCGAGTGGCTGGCCGAGCAGGGCCAGACCCGCGAGCAGTTCGACGCCGAGGTGCTGGAGGCGTCGCAGCAGGCCGTGAAGACCCAGCTCGTGCTGGACGCCATCGCGGACGCCGAGCAGCTCAGCGTCACCGACGGCGAGCTGACCGAGCGCATCGTCTACCAGGCCCAGCGGTTCGGCATCAGCCCGGACGAGTACGTCAAGCGGGCCCAGCAGTCCGGCCAGCTCGGCGCGATCTTCGCCGACGTGCGCCGCGGCAAGGCGCTGGCCTCGGTCGTGCGCCAGGCCACCGTCACGGACTCCGCCGGCAACGCCCTGGACCTCGACGAGCTGTTCGGCGAGCCCAAGGCCGAGGCCCGTCCCGAGGCCGCCAAGCCCGAGTCCACTGAGGAAACCGCTACCGCGGAGTGAAGCCCTGAGCGAACGCGGGCGGTGTCGGGAAGTCGACGCCGCCCGCCTTCGTTAAGGTCGTTGACACGAGACTCTTTTCGGCACAGCTAGTCGGCAAAGTTAGGCAGGCAGACGTGACGCAGCACTCTTTCCCGACGCCCGAGATGCGGTCGGCCACGGGGATGAACCTCAACGACTCGGTCTACGAGCGCCTGCTCCGCGAGCGGATCATCGTGCTGGGTTCGCAGGTCGAAGAGGGCATCGCCAACCAGATCACCGCCCAGCTCCTCCTCCTCGCCGCCGAGGACCCGGAGAAGGACATCACGCTCTACATCAACTCGCCCGGCGGCTCGGTGACCGCGGGCATGGCGATCTTCGACACGATGCAGCTGATCGAGCCGGACGTGGCCACCTACGCCATGGGCCTCGCCGCCTCGATGGGCCAGTTCCTGCTCTCCGCGGGCACCCCCGGCAAGCGGCACGCCCTCCCGCACGCCCGCATCCTCATGCACCAGCCCTCGGCGGGCGTCGGCGGCACGGCGGCCGACATCGCGATCCAGGCGGACATGCTCACCCGCACCAAGCGTGAGATGGCCGAGCTGATCGCCCAGCACACCGGCCAGCCGGTCGAGCGCATCATCGCCGACTCGGACCGCGACCGCTGGTTCACCGCCCAGGAGGCCCTCGAGTACGGCTTCGTGGACAAGGTGATCAGTCGCGCCAGCCAGGCGACGACCAACTGACCAGCGAGCACACACCAGGAGACAGTGAAGTGAGCCAGTTCCACGCGCCGCAGTCCCGGTACGTGCTCCCGTCGTTCGTCGAGCGCACCAGCTACGGCATCAAGGAGTCCAACCCGTACAACAAGCTGTTCGAGGAGCGCATCATCTTCCTCGGCGTGCAGGTGGACGACGCGTCGGCCAACGACGTGATGGCCCAGCTGCTCGTGCTGGAGTCGGAGGACCCCGACCGCGACATCCTGATGTACATCAACTCGCCGGGTGGCTCGTTCACCTCGCTGATGGCCATCTACGACACCATGCAGTTCGTCCGCCCGGACATCCAGACCTACTGCCTGGGCCAGGCGGCCTCCGCCGCCGCGGTCCTGCTGGCGGCGGGCACCCCCGGCAAGCGGCACGCGCTGCCGAACTCCCGCATCCTGATCCACCAGCCGGCCACCGAGGGCGTGTACGGCCAGGTCTCCGACCTGGAGATCCAGTCGAACGAGATCCAGCGCGTCCGCCGCCTGCTGGAGTCGACGCTGGCCAGGCACACGTCGCGGACGCCCGAGCAGGTGCGCCTCGACATCGAGCGCGACAAGATCCTCACGGCGGAGGAGGCCAGGGAGTACGGCATCGTCGACAGCGTCCTGCCCTACCGGAAGCTCTCGGCGAAGTAGCCCGCGACGAGGCCCCCGACACGCCGAGCCGACCGGGGTTCACACCCCGTCCGGGGTGTCGGGGGCACGCTGGTCCTCCCGCACAGGCGGGTAGGCCAGGTACCGTCGAGGGGAACGGGCGGACCCCGCACCCAGCGGGCTCTCGCCACACCAGCAGTCAGGCGCACCTCACCAGGTCGTGCGCCGGAGGGGACAGAGGTCAGCGGTCATGGCACGTATCGGTGACGGCGGCGACCTGCTGAAGTGCTCTTTCTGCGGCAAGAGCCAGAAGCAGGTGAAAAAACTCATCGCCGGACCGGGTGTCTACATCTGCGATGAGTGCATCGACCTCTGCAACGAGATCATCGAGGAAGAGCTCGCGGAGGCCGGCGACGTCAAGCTCGACGAGCTGCCCAAGCCCGCCGAGATCCACGAGTTCCTCGACCAGTACGTGATCGGCCAGAACGAGGCCAAGCGCACGCTCTCGGTGGCGGTCTACAACCACTACAAGCGCATCCAGGCGGGCGACCGCGGGCGCGAGGGGCGCGACGACGGCGTTGAGCTCGCCAAGTCGAACATCCTCATGCTCGGCCCGACGGGCTGCGGCAAGACCTACCTGGCCCAGACGCTCGCCAAGATGCTGAACGTGCCGTTCGCGATCGCGGACGCCACGGCGCTCACCGAGGCGGGCTACGTGGGCGAGGACGTCGAGAACATCCTGCTCAAGCTCATCCAGGCCGCGGACTACGACGTCAAGCGCGCCGAGACGGGCATCATCTACATCGACGAGGTCGACAAGATCGCTCGGAAGAGTGAAAATCCGTCGATCACGCGCGACGTCTCCGGCGAGGGCGTGCAGCAGGCGCTGCTGAAGATCCTGGAGGGCACGACCGCGTCGGTGCCCCCGCAGGGCGGGCGCAAGCACCCCCACCAGGAGTTCATCCAGATCGACACCACGAACGTGCTGTTCATCGTGGCGGGCGCGTTCGCGGGCCTGGAGAAGATCATCCAGGACCGGGTGGGCAAGCGCGGTCTGGGCTTCGGCGCCGAGGTGCGCACCAAGGCGGAGGTCGACGCGGCGGACTACTTCGCCGACTCGATGCCCGAGGACCTGATCAAGTTCGGCCTGATCCCCGAGTTCATCGGCCGCCTGCCGATGGTCGCGAGCGTCACCAACCTCGACAAGGAATCCCTGGTCAGGATTCTCACCGAGCCGAAGAACGCGCTGGTCAAGCAGTACCAGAAGCTGTTCGAGATGGACGGCGTCGAGCTGGAGTTCACCCGCACCGCCATGGAGGCCGTCGCCGACCAGGCGATCCTGCGCGGCACCGGTGCGCGTGGCCTGCGGGCGATCATGGAAGAGGTCCTGCTGCCGGTGATGTACGACATCCCGAGCCGCACGGACGTCGCCAAGGTCGTCATCACGGAGCAGACCGTGAAGGAGAACGTGAACCCGACGATCGTGGCCCGGCAGCCCTCGCGCCGGGAGCGCCGCGAGAAGTCGGCGTGAGTTGTCCCTCCCGCACGCGCTGATCCTGCACGGACTGGGTGGTTCCGGGCCGACGCACTGGCAGAACTGGCTGGCGGGCGAGCTGGCCCACCACGGTGGGGCGGCCGACCTGCCGCAGTTCACCGGCCCGGACTCCCCGCGCCTGGCGGTGTGGCTGGACGAGCTGCGCACCCACCTGGCGGCCATGCCCACGTCATCCGAACGGGTGGTCGTGGCGCATTCGCTGGCGGGGCTGCTGTGGCTGCACCACGCGGCGGGCGAGTTCGACGGGGCGCTGCGGGTCGACCGGGTCCTCCTGGTCGCCCCGCCCGCACCCGACCACGCCGGCGAGCCGCTGATCCGCGAGTTCCTGCACCCGCCGCTGGACCCGGCCGCGCTGCGCCGGGCCGCCGCGTCGACCCGCCTGGTGGTGGGCGAGGGCGACCGGTACTGCTCCCTGGAGCAGGGCAAGCGGCTGGCCGAGGCGCTGCGGGTGGACGTGGACGTCGTCGTCGGCGGCGGTCACCTGAACGCGGACTCGGGCTACGGCTCGTGGAACGCGGTGCTCAAGTGGGTCCGCAGCGACCGGGTCCCGCTGACCCCCAGGTGACGGGCCGGGTGCCCGGGACCGGGTGTCGCGGCCCGGGTGTCACGGGACGCTGACCACCACCCGGAACAGCGTGAAGACCGCCAGGAACGGTCCGGCCCCCAGTTCGGCCGGCCACCGCTCGGCCGCCACCCGGGTCAGCCGGCCCGCGGCGACCGCCCGGTGCGCGTTGCGGCTCAGCCCCAGCAGGTGGTCGGCGGTGTCGAAGTCCCGCGGCAGCGGCGCGGTGGTCTCCACCGACACGACCCGGAGGTCGGCGGCCGAGGCGAGCCGGGCCAGTTGCCGTCCCACGACCGGGTGGCGCACGACGCGGTCGCGGAGGAACCGGTTGACCGCGAGGTTCACGCTGACCGGGCCGCAGCCCACGTCGAGGACGGTGTTCGCGGGGCCGAGGTCGAGGGCGTCCAGGAGGCGCTGCTCGTAGGCGCGGCCCCCGTGCGCCACGTGGTCGAGGTAGTCGATGGGGTCGGGGAGCGTCGTCGCCATGCCCCGGGGCGACCACCGCCCCGTGCAGGCCGTGGTGGGGAAGTGCGCGGGTCCTGTGGAGGTCCGCGGGACCGGCCGCCGGCGCGGCGGCGGTCAGCGGGGTACGCGGCGGCCCAGGAAGCGCACGACGTCCGGCACGACCTTGCGGTAGAACGTGTCGTCGTGGCCGCCGGGGGTGACGGACTCCACCGCCAGCTTCGCGTTCGCCAGCAGGATCCTGGTGCCCTCGATGAACCGGTCGCGGTCGCCCACCCAGACGCCGGTGGGGGCGTCGCCGAGCTTGTCGAGGTTCTTGAGCGGGTCGAGGCGCGCCCACTGCTCGGGGTCGCGGAACGCGTTGCGCTTCGCCATCTCCTCCCAGGTGGTGATGAGGCCGGGGGAGACGGCGGCGACGGCGGCGGTCCGCTCGCGGCGCTCGGTGCGGCGGCGGCCGTAGAGCAGGGCGCCGAACCCGCCCATGGACACGCCGGTGCAGGCGAACGGGGCCCCGAAGCCGCGTTCGGCGAGCCAGACCGGGACCTCCTCCAGCAGCATGGCCATGGGGTCGTCGCCGGGGAAGTTCTCGTGCCAGTAGTTGTCGCCGCCGTCGACCGCGACGAACCCGAACGGCGGGACCGAACCCCGGCCCACGGCCGCCACCAGCACCTCGGGCAGGCCGCCGAACGCCGCGAGGCGGGCCGTGCCGTTGCGCCCGTGCAGCAGGATCGACAGGGGCAGGCCCCGCGTCGACACGCCCGGCGGGACCATCGTCAGCAGGTCGACCTCGCGGTCCCGGTAGCGGGAGCGCACCCGTTCGACGGTCACGACGGCCCGCTTCACGGCGGGCACCGGCCCGGCCACGCCCACGGCGTGCCGCAGGGCCTCGCCGAACGGCGCGTCGCCGTGCACCGCCGCCGTGACCCCCGCCGCCGCCAGCGCGCCGCCGACCGACGCGGTGAGCACCGTTCGCCTGCTGACCATGTCCCCTCCAGCGACTCCCCTTCCACCATCGCCCGGGGCGGGTGCGACGTTTCCTCAGATCGCGGAACCGGCCCGGAGGGCCTCCACCTGCTGCTCCGTGTAGCCGAGCCCGTGCAGCACGTGCTCGGTGTGCTCGCCCGGGGCGGGCACGGAACCGGGGGTCCACCCCCACGCGGAGGAGTCGACGGGTGGCCGCAGCACGGCCACCTCCCCGCCCGGCACGGTGGCGCGGGTCAGGCGGGAACGCGCGACGAGCTGCGGGTGCGCCGGCAGGTCCGCGACGCCGCGCGTGCGGGCGGCGGGCACGTCGGCGGCGTCGAGCGCGGCGATCAGGTCCTCGGCGGCCCACCCGCCGAAGTCGAGGGCCCGGTGCAGGTCCTCCCGGTGCTCGACGCGGGAGGTGACGGTGGTGAAGCGGGGGTCGTCGGCGAGGTCGGGCGCGCCCAGGACGGCGCACAGCCGCCGCCACTGCGGGTCGTTCTGCACGGCGAGGTGCACGGCGCCGTCGGCGCACGGGAACGGGCCGTAGGGGGCGATGCTGGGGTGGTGCGCGCCGGTGCGGGGCGCGGCGGCCCCGGTGCCCGCCGCGTACAGCATGGGCTGGTGCATCCACTCGGCGAGCGCCTCGAACAGCGACAGCCGCAGCGTGGCGCCCTCGCCGGTGCGGTGGCGGTGCAGCAGGGCGGCGAGCACCGCGGACTGGAGCTGCACGCCCGCCGCGATGTCGGCGGCGGAGATGCCGGCGCGGGCGGTGACCTCGCCGTCGCCGGTCAGCTCGACGAGCCCGGCCTCGGACTGCACGAGCGCGTCGAACGCCTTGCGCCCGGCGTAGGGGCCGTCCTCGCCGTAGCCGGACAGCTCGCCGACCACGAGGTCGGGCCTGGTCGCGCGCAGCGCGTCGGCGTCCACGCCCAGTCGACGCGCGGCGGCGGGCGAGAGGTTGCACAGGACCACGTCGGCCCCGGCCACGAGCCGGTCCAGCACCTCGCGCCCGTCGGGGTGCTTGAGGTCGAGGGTGATCGACTCCTTGCCGAGGTTCGTCCAGGCGAAGTAGGACGACACCTCGCCGCACGCGGTGTCGTAGTCGCGGGCGAAGTCGCCGCCGCCGGGCCGCTCGACCTTGACGACGCGGGCGCCCAGGTCGGCGAGCAGGCGGGTGGCGTAGGGGACGGCGACGGCCTGTTCGAGGCTGACCACGAGCACCCCGTCCAGGGGTCTCACGCGACGACCCGCCCGGCGCCCGAGTAGACGTTCATCGAGTCGCCGCGCAGGAACCCGATCAGGGTGACGCCCTGCTCGTCGGCCAGCTCGGCGGCCAGCGACGACGGCGCGGACACCGCGGCCAGCACCGGCACGCCCGCCATCGCGGCTTTCTGCACCAGCTCGAACGACGCCCGCCCGGACACCACGAGCACGGTCCCGGTCAGCGGCACGCGGTCGTTCAGGACGGCCCAGCCGAGGACCTTGTCGACGGCGTTGTGCCTGCCCACGTCCTCGCGCACCACCAGCGCCTCGCCCGTGGTGGTGAAGAGCCCGGCGGCGTGCAGGCCGCCGGTGGAGGCGAACACCTTCTGCCGCTCGCGCAGCGCGTCGGGCAGGCCGGCGAGCACGTCCACGTCGACGGCGCAGGTGTCGCCGGCGGGGGAGAAGCGGGTCTTGAGCCGCACCGCGTCCAGCGCGGCCTTGCCGCACACCCCGCACGAGGAGGTGGTGTAGAAGTTGCGCTCCACCCTCGCCTCGGGCGGCGCGACGCCGTCGGCGAGGGCGAGGTCGAGCACGTTGTAGGTGTTCGTCCCGTCCGGGCCGGTGCCCTCGCAGAACCGGGCGACGGCGATGTCGGACAGGCCGCCGATGACGCCCTCGCTGAGCAGGAACCCGTGCGCCAGCTCCACGTCCTTGCCGGGGGTGCGCATCGTCACGGCGAGCGCCTTGCCGTTCACGCGCAGCTCCAAGGGCTCCTCGGCGGCGAGCGAATCGATCTTCGTGCGGTGCGTTCGCCGCGCGTAGGTGACCACTGGGCGACGCACGGTTACCCGACCCATCGCGCAACTCCTTCACCAGGCTAAGTTTTTTCGCGAGCCACCAACCAGGTTACGGAGGTGTCGGGCAGTGGGTTTCCTCGACCGTTCCCGGACGATCGCCCCACCGGACTGGAACCGCTGGCTGGTCCCGCCCGCCGCGCTGTCGGTGCACCTCGCCATCGGCCAGGCGTACGCGTGGAGCGTGTTCAAGCCGCCCCTGGAGGGCGCGCTGGGCCTGACCGGCACGCAGAGCGCCCTGCCGTTCCAGCTCGGCATCGTGATGCTGGGCCTGTCGGCCGCGTTCGGCGGCACCCTGGTGGAGCGCAACGGCCCGCGCTGGGCGATGTCCGTGTCCGCGACGTGCTTCTCCTCCGGGTTCCTGATCTCGGCGCTGGGCGCGTGGACCGGGCAGTACTGGCTGGTCGTGCTCGGCTACGGGTTCGTCGGCGGCATCGGCCTGGGCATCGGCTACATCTCCCCGGTGTCGACGCTGATCAAGTGGTTCCCGGACCGGCCGGGCATGGCCACCGGCATCGCGATCATGGGGTTCGGCGGCGGCGCGCTCATCGCCTCGCCGTGGTCGGCGCAGATGCTGGAGTCCTTCGGCCGGGACGGCGACGGCATCGCGCGGGCCTTCCTGGTGCACGGCCTGGTGTACGCGGTGTTCATGTCGGTCGGCGTGCTGCTGGTGCGGGTGCCCGCCACCGTCGAGGAGAAGGCCGTGGTGCGCTCCGGGGTGAACGTGTCGGCGCGCAACGCGCTGCGGACGCCCCAGTTCTGGTGCCTGTGGGTCGTGCTGTGCTTCAACGTGACGGCGGGCATCGGCATCCTGGAGAAGGCGTCGCCGATGATCCGGGACTTCTTCGCCGGGACCCCCGCCCCGGTCGCGGCGGGCGCGGCGGCCGGGTTCGTGGCGCTGCTGTCGCTCGCGAACATGGTCGGCCGGATCACGTGGTCGTCCACCTCGGACCTGGTGGGCCGCAAGAACGTCTACCGCCTGTACCTGGGCGCCGGCGCGCTGACCTACCTGGTGCTGGCGCTGGCGGGCGACGCGTCGAAGCTGCTGTTCGTGGTGTGCGCGATGCTGATCCTGTCGTTCTACGGCGGCGGGTTCGCCACCGTCCCGGCCTACCTCAAGGACCTGTTCGGCACCTACCAGGTGGGCGCGATCCACGGCCGGCTGCTCACCGCGTGGTCGCTCGCGGGCGTGCTGGGGCCGCTGATCGTCAACGCCATCGCCGACGGCCAGAAGGCGGCGGGCAAGTCCGGGCCCGACCTCTACACCACGTCGCTGTTCATCATGATGGGGCTGCTCGTGGTCGGGTTCGTCGCGAACGAGCTGGTCAAACCGGTCGCGTCGAAGTACCACGAGCCCGAGCCGGAAGGGGTGGCGCGGTGAACCGGGGCGCACTGGTCGTGTTCGCCTGGCTGTGGGTGGGCGTGCCGCTGGCCTACGGGCTGGTCGAGCTGATCCGCAAGGTCACGGCCCTGTTCACCGGCTAGGTTCTGCCGGTGGACTCCTACGACGTGGTGGTGGTGGGCGGCGGGCACAACGCGCTGGTGGCCGCGGCCTACCTGGCGCGCGCCGGCCGTTCGGTGCTGGTGCTGGAGAAGCTCGGGCACGTGGGCGGCGCGGCGGTCAGCGAGCGGGCGTTCCCGGGCGTGGGCGCGCGGCTGTCGCGCTACTCGTACCTGGTGAGCCTGCTGCCGGACCGGGTCGTGGCCGACCTGGGGTTGCGGCTGGAGTTGCGGTCGCGGGCGTCGTCGTCCTACACGCCCGCCGGCGACCTGCTCGTCGAGCGCGAGCCGGGCGCGGCGACGGCCGCCTCGTTCCGGGCGCTGACCGGGTCGGACGCCGAGTACGACCGGTGGCGCCGCTGGTACGGCGACCTGGAGGTGCTGGCCGGGGCGCTGGCCCCGACGATGCTGGAGCCCCTGCCGTCCCGCGAGCGGGCCCGCCTGCGGGCGGCCCCGGTGGCGCGGGTGTGGGACCAGGTCGTGGAGCGGCCCCTGGGGGAGGCCCTGGAGGAGCTGTTCGCGCACGACGTGGTGCGCGGCGTGGTCGCCACGGACGGCCTGATCGGCACGCACGCGTCCCTGCTCGACCCGGCCGCCAACCGGTGCTTCCTCTACCACGTGATCGGCAACGGCTCGGGCGAGTGGCGGGTGCCGGTCGGCGGCATGGGCGCGGTGACCGCCGAGCTGGAACGGGTGGCGCGCGAGGCCGGCGCGGAGATCGTGACCGGCGCCGAGGTCTCCGGGGTGGACGCCGACGGCCGCACCGCCGAGGTCCGGTTCGACGGGCGCGCGGTGGGCGCGCGGTTCGTGCTGTCCGGCGCCGCCCCGTCCACCCTGGACCGGTTGCGCGGCCGCGCGCCGCGGGCGGTGGCCGAGGGCTGCCAGGTCAAGGTGAACATGCTGCTGGAGCGGCTGCCGCGGTTCCGCTCCGGCGTCGACCCGCGGGTGGCGTTCGCGGGCACGCTGCACCTCGACGAGTCGTACGCGCAGCTGGAGGCGGCCTACCGGGAGAGCGCGGCCGGCGCGGTGCCGTCGGTGCTGCCGGCGGAGATGTACTGCCACACGCTGACCGACCCGTCGATCCTCGCGCCGGACCTGGCCGCGCGGGGCTTCCACACGTTGACGCTGTTCGGCCTGCACACCCCGGCGGCGCTGTTCGAGGCCGACAACGACCGGCTGCGCGACGAGCTGGTGGGCCGCTACCTGCGGGCGCTGGACGCGGTGCTGGAGGAGCCGATCGCGGACTGCCTGGCCACCGACGCCGAGGGCCGGCCGTGCCTGGAGGCCCGCACGCCGCTCGACCTGGAGGCCGAGATCGGCCTGCCGCGCGGCAACATCTTCCACGACGCGCTGGCGTGGCCGTTCGCCGAGACCGAGGACGAGGTCGGCCGCTGGGGCGTGGAGACCGACGTGGCGAACCTGTTCGTGTGCGGGGCGGGGGCGCGGCGCGGCGGCGGGGTCAGCGGCATCGGCGGGCACAACGCCGCGATGGCCGTCCTGGAGGCCGACCGGGCGGGTCGGTCCGGTCGGGCCGGTTAGAGCCGCCGGAACAGCTCGGCGACGAGCCCCGCGGCCCGCTCGGCGGTCGCGGCGGAGGTCACGGTGATCTCCACCGCCCCCCGCCGTGCCGCCACGAGCGTCTGCACGACCTCGCCGCGGGTGGTCGTGGCGCGGTACGCCTCGTCGTGCAGGCCGGGCACGTCCTCGACGTGCCGCTGCTCGGCCCGGCCCCTCGCGAACGACTCCGCGTCGGCGTCGGTGCGGTACCGAACCACCGCGCCGCCCGCGTCGTAGGTGCAGGTCACGACGCTGCCGTCGATGGCCTGCCGGGAGTGCTGCAACCGCAGCGCCAACGCCGGGCCGACCACGTCCTGCGGCGCGTCGTCGCAGTTCACGCCCGCCGAGTCGGTGGCGGTGGTGGACGGCGCGACCTGCGCGGTGGGCGCGGGCTCCTCGGACGTGCAGGCCGCGAGGGCGAGCAGCGCGGTGGCGGCGACGAGCGCGGTCCTGGCGGTCACGTGGGTGTGTTCGCCCGAACGGCCGCGGTCGTTACCGGCGGCGCCACCGCGGCCCGCCGGGCGCCGGGGTGAACCGCCCTCAGTCGTCGAGCGCCACCAGCCGCACCACGATCGACTTCGACGTCGGCGTGCCGGACACGTCGGCCGTGGAGTCCAGCGGCACCAGGGCGTTCGCCTCGGGGAAGTACGCCGCCGCGCACCCGCGCGCCGTCGGGTAGGACACCACGCGGAACCGCTCGGCGCGCCGTTCCACGACCCCCGTCGGGTCGTCCGGCCACTCGCCGACCAGGTCCACGTGCCGCCCGTCGCGCAGGCCCAGCTCCGCGAGGTCGTCCGGGTTGACGAACACCACGCGCCGCCCGTCCTTCACGCCCCGGTAGCGGTCGTCCAGGCCGTAGATGGTGGTGTTGTACTGGTCGTGGCTGCGCAGGGTCTGGAGCAGCAGCCTGCCCGGCGGCACCTCCAGCACGGTCAGCTCGTTCGCCGAGAACTGCGCCTTGCCGGTGCGGGTGCCGGTGAACTCGCGGGCGTCGCGCGGCGCGTGCGGCAGCACGAACCCGTCCGGCCGCCGCACCCGCTCGTTGTAGTCCCGGCAGCCCGGCACGACGCGCGCGATCCGGTCGCGGACGACGTCGTAGTCCTTCTCGAACTCCTCCCACGGCACCGGGTGCCCCGGCCCCAGCACCGCCCGCGCCAGGCGGCACACGATCGACACCTCCGACAGCAGCCGGTCGCTCGCGGGCGCGAGCCTGCCCCGGGAGCGGTGCACCACGGACATCGAGTCCTCGACGGTGACGAACTGCTCGCCGCCGTGCTGGAGGTCGCTCTCCGTGCGGCCGAGCGTGGGCAGGATCAACGCGGTGCGGCCGTGCACCACGTGCGACCGGTTGAGCTTGGTCGACACGTGCGCGGTCAGGTCCAGCCCGCGCAGCGCCGCCCCGGTCACCGCCGTGTCGGGGGTGGCGGAGGCGAAGTTGCCGCCCACGGCGAAGAACACCCGGGCCCGGCCGTCGCGCATGGCCCGGATCGAGTCCACCGTGTCGAACCCGTGCTCGCGCGGCACGGTGATGCCGAACTCCGCCTCCAACGCCGACAGGAACCGCTCCGGCATCTTCTCCCAGATGCCCATGGTGCGGTCGCCCTGCACGTTGGAGTGGCCGCGCACCGGGCACAGGCCCGCGCCGGGCTTGCCGATCATGCCGCGCAGCAGCGCCACGTTCGCGATCTCGCGGATCGTCGCCACCGCGTGCCGGTGCTGGGTCAGCCCCATCGCCCAGCAGAAGATCGTGCGCCGGGACCCGGCGAGCAGCCGCGCGAACCCCTCCACCTGCGCGCGGGGCAGGCCCGTGGCCCGGTCGACGGCGTCCCAGTCGAGGTCCCGCACGCTCGCGGCGTAGGCGTCGAACCCGTCGGTGTGCGCCTCGACGAACTCGCGGTCCACCGCGTCCCACGACAGCAGCAGGGTGCCCGCCGCCTGGAACAGCGCCTGGTCGCCGCCCAGCCTGATCTGGAGGAACTCGTCGGCGAGCTGCGTGCCGGGGCCCACGACGCCGCGCGCGTTCTGCGGGTTCTTGAACCGCAGCAGCCCCGCCTCGGGCAGCGGGTTCACCGCCACGACCTTCGCGCCGGCGCGCTTCGCGTCCTCCAGCGCCGACAGCATCCGCGGGTGGTTCGTGCCCGGGTTCTGCCCCACCACCACGACCAGGTCCGCGCGGGCGAAGTCGTCGATGCCCACCGAGCCCTTGCCGATGCCCGTGGTCTCCGACAGCGCCGCGCCCGACGACTCGTGGCACATGTTCGAGCAGTCCGGCAGGTTGTTCGTGCCGAACGAGCGCACCAGCAGCTGGTAGAGGAACGCGGCCTCGTTGCTGGTGCGGCCCGAGGTGTAGAACACGGCCTCGTGCGGGCTCGCCAGCCCGTTCAGGTGCTCCGCGACCAGCGCGAACGCGTCCTGCCACTCGATCGGCTCGTAGTGCGTCGCCCCCTCGCGCAGCACGAACGGCTCGGTGATCCGACCCTGCCGGCCCAGCCAGTAGTCGGTCTTCCCGGCCAGCTCGGACACCGGGTGCGCGGCGAAGAACTCCCGCCCGACGCGGCGGCGCGTCGCCTCCTCCGCCACCGCCTTCGCGCCGTTCTCGCAGAACTCGGCCAGCCTGCGGTGACCCTGCGGCTCCGGCCACGCGCACCCCGGGCAGTCGAAGCCCTCCCGCTGGTTGAGCAGCCGCAGGGTGGTCGCGGTGCGCACGACGCCCATCTGCTCGACGCCGCGCTTGAGCGACACCGCCACGCCCGGCACGCCCGCCGCCCAGCGCTTCGGCCCGGTCACGTCGACCCGCGACTCGTCGATGTCCTGCTGAGGTGGCCTGCGCTCCATGTCCCCCATTGTGGCCCCCGTGGGGCGCGGGGAACCCGTTCGTGCCGCCGGCGCACCCCGCGCGAGCGCGCCGGCGGTCCTCCCGATCGACCGCTCGCCGAAGGGCGACGCGGGACCGCTGTCACGGGCCGCAAGGGGTTGCACCGACCCGTGAATCCGGCGTCCTCACCTGCGACGAGCCGGTGATCAACGTTAATTGTGAGCGGCGCCACACTGCCGCGAATCGCCCGAACGGGTGACCCCGGTCTCGGTGCCCGCCGCTCCGGCGCGCTACCAGGTATCTGATTAGAAGTCGATACCCGCGCCTCCGTAGACTTCGAGCGTGACTGAGACCCCCACCGCACCCCAGCGAACCGAACTCCCGCCGGCCTGGAACCCGGCCGAGGTAGAGGCCGGGCTGTACGAGCGGTGGGTCGAGCGCGGCTACTTCACGGCCGACGCCGGCAGCGACAAGCCGCCGTTCTCCATCGTCCTGCCGCCGCCCAACGTCAACGGCAGCCTCCACATGGGCCACGCCCTCAACCACAGCATCATGGACGCCCTCAGCCGCCGCCGGCGCATGCAGGGCTACGAGGTGCTGTGGCTGCCCGGCACCGACCACGCGGGCATCGCCACCCAGACCGCCGTCGAACGCGCCCTCGCCGGCGAGGGCAAGTCCCGCCACGACGTCGGCCGCGAGAAGTTCCTCGAACGCGTCTGGGAGTGGCGCGAGGAGGTCGGCGGGCGCATCCTCGCCCAGATGCGCCGCCTCGGCGACGGCGTCGACTGGAGCCGCACCCGCTTCACCATGGACGAGGGCCTCTCCCAGGCCGTCCAGACCATCTTCAAGAAGCTCTTCGACGACGGCCTCATCTACCGCGCCGAACGCATCATCAACTGGTGCCCGCGCTGCCGCACCGCGCTCTCCGACATCGAGGTCGACCACTCCGAGGACGACGGCGAACTCGTCTCCATCCGCTACGGCGCCGGCGAGCGCTCCATCGTCGTCGCCACCACCCGCGCCGAGACCATGCTCGGCGACACCGCCGTGGCCGTCCACCCCGACGACGAGCGCTACCGGCACCTCATCGGCACCGAGGTCGAGGTCCCCCTCACCGGCCGCTACGTGCCCGTCGTCGCCGACGAGCACGTCGACCCCAAGTTCGGCACCGGCGCCGTCAAGGTCACCCCCGCCCACGACCCCAACGACTTCGAGATCGGCCAGCGCCACGGCCTGCCCGCCCTCACCGTCATGGACGGCCGCGGCAACATCACCGCCAAGGGCCCCTTCGAGGGCCTCGACCGGTTCGAAGCGCGCCCCGCCGTCGTCGCCGCCCTGCGCGAACAAGGCCGCATCGTCGCCGAGAAGCGCCCCTACCGGCACTCCGTCGGCCACTGCTCGCGCTGCGACACCGTCATCGAACCCCGCCTGTCCATGCAGTGGTGGGTCAAGGTCGCGCCCCTCGCCGAAGCCGCCGCCGGCGCCGTCCGCGACGGCCGCACCACCATCCACCCGCCCGAGCTGGCCAAGCGCTACTTCGACTGGGTCGACAACCTCAACGACTGGTGCATCTCCCGCCAGCTCTGGTGGGGCCACCGCATCCCCGTCTGGTACGGCCCCGACGACCAGGTCGTCTGCGTCGGCCCCGACGAGCAGCCCCCCACCGGCGACGGCTGGCACCAGGACGAGGACGTCCTCGACACCTGGTTCTCCTCCGGCCTGTGGCCCTTCTCCACCCTCGGCTGGCCCGCGTCCGCCGACGACCTCGCGAAGTTCTACCCCACCAGCGTCCTGTCCACCGGCTACGACATCCTGTTCTTCTGGGTCGTCCGGATGATGATGTTCGGCCTCTACGCCATGGACGGCGTCCAGCCGTTCGACCACGTCTTCCTGCACGGCCTCATCCGCGACCAGCACGGCAAGAAGATGTCCAAGTCCCGCGGCAACGGCATCGACCCGCTCGACTGGATGGACTCCTACGGCGCCGACGCCACCCGCTTCACCCTGCTCCGCGGCGCCAACCCCGGCTCCGACCTCGCCATCGCCGAGGAATGGGCCGCAGGCTCCCGCAACTTCACCACCAAGCTGTGGAACGCCTCCCGGTTCGCCCTCAACAACGGCGCCACCGTCGCCCGCCCCGTGCCGCCCCGCGACCAGCTCACCGACGCCGACCGCTGGATCCTCGACCTCCTCGACCAGCTCGTCACCGACGTCGACGGCCAGTTCGAGTCCTTCCAGTTCGCCAAGCTCAGCGAAGCCCTCTACCACTTCACGTGGGACGAGTTCTGCGACTGGTACCTCGAACTCGCCAAGGTCCAGCTCGCCGAGGGCGGCGCCCGCGCCGAAGCCACCCAGGCCGTCCTCGGCCACGTGCTGGAAGTCGTGCTGCGGCTCCTCCACCCCCTCACGCCGTTCATCACCGAAACCCTCTGGACCACCCTCACCGGCCGCGAGTCCGTCGTGGTCGCCGACTGGCCCACCCCCACCGGCACCCCCCGCGACGAGATCGCCGCCCAACGCGTCGAAGGCCTCAAGAAACTCGTCACCGAGATCCGCCGCTTCCGCTCCGACCAGGGCCTCAAGCCCGCCCAGAAGGTCGCCGGCAAGGTCCGCGGCGCGTGCTGCGTCGACCTCGTCGACCAGGTCCCCGCCGTCCGCGCCCTCACCCGCATGACCGAACCCGAGGACGGCTTCAACGCCTCCGCCTCCCTCGACGTCGGCCTGCCCAAGGGCACCGTCAAGGTCGAACTCGACCTCTCCGGCGCCATCGACGTCGTCGCCGAGCGCAAGCGCCTCGCCAAGGACCTCGGCGTCGCCGAGAAGGAACGCGCCCAGTGCGAGGGCAAGCTCAACAACGCCGCGTTCCTCGACAAGGCACCCGCCGACGTCGTCGCCAAGATCCAGGCCCGACTCGCCGCCGCCAACGCCGAGATCGACCGCATCCACGCCCGCCTCGACACCCTCCCCCAGGCATGAGCGGCTTCGACGCGTCCGCGCTGGACGACCTCCGCCAAGCCGAGGCGGAGCTCGACACCCGCTGGCCCGAGACCAAGCTCGAACCCAGCCTCGACCGCATCCAGGCGCTCGCCGACCTCCTCGGCGACCCCCAGCGCGGCTACCCCGTCGTGCACATCGGCGGCACCAACGGCAAGACCTCCACCTCCCGGATGGTCGACGCCCTCTTCACCCGCATCGGCCTGCGCACCGGCCGCTACACCAGCCCCCACCTCCAGCTGGCCACCGAGCGCATCTCCGTCGACGGCGCGCCCATCAGCCCCGAGCGCTACGTCGAGGTCTACCGCGACGTCGAGCCCTACATCTCCCTCGTCGACGCCCGCGGCGACATCCCCATGAGCAAGTTCGAGGTGCTCACCGGCATGGCGTTCGCCGCGTTCGCCGACGCGCCCGTCGACGTCGCCGTCGTCGAGGTCGGCATGGGCGGCTCCTGGGACGCCACCAACATCGCCGACGGCCGCATCGCCGTCATCACGCCCATCGGCCTCGACCACGTCGAGTACCTCGGCGGCGACCTCGCCGGCATCGCCGAGGAGAAGGCCGGGATCATCAAACCCGGCGCCGTCGCCCTGCTCGCCGAGCAGGACCCCGCCGTCGAACAGGTCCTGCTGCGCCGCATCGCCGAGGTCGACGCCACCGTCGCCCGCCTCGGCTCCGAGTTCGGCGTCCTCCGGCGCGACATCGCCGTCGGCGGCCAGGTGCTGAGCCTGCAAGGGCTCGGCGGCGTCTACGACGACGTCTTCCTCCCCCTGCACGGCGCCCACCAGGCCGCCAACGCCGTGCTCGCCCTCGCCGCCGTCGAAGCCTTCTTCGGCGCCGGGGCCGGCCGGCAGATCGACGTGGAAGCCGTGCGCGAGGCGTTCGCCGGCGTCGCCTCCCCGGGCCGCCTCGAACGCGTCCGCACCGCACCCACCGTCCTCGTCGACGCCGCCCACAACCCGCACGGCGCCGAAGCGCTCGCCAAGGCCCTCGACGAGGAGTTCGGCTTCCGCAAGCTCGTCGCCGTCGTCGGCGTCATGGACGACAAGGACGCCGTGGGCATCCTCTCGGCGCTCGAACCGGTCGTGAACGAGGTCGTCCTCACCGCCAACTCCTCACCCCGGGCCATGGACCCCGACCTGCTCGCGGGCATCGCCATCCCGATCTTCGGCGAGGACCGCATGGTCGTCCAACCGCACCTCGTGGACGCCGTCGAGGAAGCCGTGCGGCTGGCCGAGGAAACCGACGACGGCGACATCGCCTCCGGCGGCGGCGTCATCGTCACCGGCTCGGTGGTCACCGCGGGCGAAGCCCGCGCCCTCTTCGGCAAGGAGCCCTCGTGACAGACCCGGCCGCCACCCCGGTCCCGGCGCCGAAGAAGGACCCCATGAAGTCCTTCCGGGGCATCATGGCCGGGACGCTCATCCTGGAGGCCATCGTCGTCGCCCTGGCGCTGCCCGTGGTGGCGAAACTGGGCGGCGGCATCGGCACGGGAACCGGCTACCTCGTGCTCGGCCTGATCGTCGCGTTCATCGCCACCTGCGGCATCCTCAAGCGCGGGTGGACGGTGTACGTGATCGTCGCCCTGCACGTGGTGATGATCGCGTCGTGGTTCGCGCTGACCGCGCTGGGCGGGATCGGCATCGTCTTCTCGCTGGTGTGGGCCTACCTGCTGTGGCTGCGGCACGACGTGGCGAAGCGCATGGCGGAAGGCCGCCTGCCCAGCCAGCAGCAGCCAGGTCGCCAGTAGCGACGCCGGTAACAGCAGTCAGGCGGCAGTGGGCCCGGCAGCGCCCGCCCGGCAACCCGCCCTCAGCCGACCGGCTGGCCCACCTCGTACTCGCCGTCATCGGGCAGGACCCTGACGGGTCACCTGCCTCACCCGCCCGCCGACCTCCACCTCGCAACGGAACGACGTGCCAGGGACCACCGGCTGGTCCTCGGGACACTCGGCCGCTCCCACGTCCGAGATCCGGTAATCCTCGCGCAGGAGCCGGGACACCCCGCCTTCGACGGACTCCGTGTCGAACACCCGCTGGGTCCGCTGCGGGGGCGACGCGGTGACGGTGGAGACGACGGTGGTGGAGACGACGGTGACCGTCGCGCGGACGGGTCGGGCCGCACCCGATGTCGTCGTGGTGCACGCGGCACCGGCGAACGCGAGCGCGGTGACCGAGGCGAGCACAACGGCGGGGACGCGCACGCCCGGGAGATCGATCACCCCCGTCGGGTCGTTACCGTCGTAGCTTGTCGTTACCGCCGCGGCTCGTTCACCGCTCACCTCCACCCGTTCCCGCCGCGGCCTCCGTTTCCTTCCGGCAACACGAATAACGCGGTTCGGGTTGCCACAGGTTCCTCTCGTCACGCGTAAGTGGTATCCGGAGTGCGACCGCCCGAAGAAAGACTGAGGTGTGATCAGCCCAGGGTCAACGTCACATCACCCTTGCGGGCCGCCTCGGCGTCGAACGACACCTTCCCGCGGTGGCTCACCTCGACCTGGTAGATCTTCTCCCCGATCGGGACGTCGGGTACGGCGAAGGTGAAGCCGCACACCCCGCTCGAGTACTCCGCGTTGGCCAGCCTGCCCAGGCCGACCGCCTTGCCGGACGCGTCGTACACCGTCACCTGCGTGCCCTCGGCGATGTCGTCGTAGCCCCGGTACCCCTCGCACTCGCCCCTGGTGGCGGCACCCGTGGCCCCGTCCAGCAGCGCCATGGCGCCCGTCAGTTCGAACGTCTCCGGCGCGCTCGCCCCGTCCTGGTCGCCCTTCCCGCCGAACAGCAGCACCGCGCCGACCGCGAGCAGGACGACGAGGACGACGCTGCCGACGATCAACGAGAGCGTGCGGCGGTACGAGGCCACCTCCACCTGCTGCGGCTGTTCGGGTTCCGGGACCGCGGGTGACGTGTTGTCGGGAATCGCGGAAATGTTGTTCATGGTGTTTCTCCGAACGGGAGCAGGTCGGGTACGTCTCCTGATCGGATCGCGGTCGATGCGCGTTACGCGGTCGAACCACCGCGATCGACGTGTTCGGTGTCCGTCCGAGGTGATCCAATCAGGTGGCGAAGCGATTCCGGTATCGGTGCCAGGCCCCGTTTTTCACCGGAACGAGTGACGTCTCGGATAAATGGCCGCCAGCGGGGCGTGCCCAAGCGGGCGCGGCGGACAGAATGGGGCGGCTCGCCCGCGCGCGGTGGGCGGGAGTTCACCGGCCGTTCGGGTCGGCGGACTAGAACCGGCGCATGACTGGTGGAGGGCTGGACCGGCGGACGCTGCTGCGCGCCGGGGCGATCGGTGCGGTCGGGGCGCTCGTGCCCGGCGGGGCGGCGTTGGCGCGGAGCGGTCGGCCGGTGCTGACGCACGGCGTGCAGTCGGGTGACGTGGCGTTCGACGGCGCGGTGGTGTGGACGCGGGCCGACCGGGCGTCGCGGATGCTGGTGGAGGTGTCGTCGGACCTGCTGTTCCGCCGCGTCCGGCGGGTGCGCGGCCCGCTGCTGACGCCGGAGACCGGCGGCACGGGGCGGGTGCGGCTGCGCGGCCTGCCCGCCGGGCGGCGGGTGCACTACCGCGTGGTGGCGGAGGACCTGGACGGCCGCACGCGCAGCGAACCGCGCACCGGCAGCTTCCGCACCGCGCCGCTGGGGCGCGAGGACGTGCGGTTCACGTGGTCGGGCGACGTGGCCGGTCAGGGCTGGGGCAGCAACCCGGACCTGGGCGGCATGCCGATCTTCGGCGCGATGGCGGCGCGCCGCCCGGACTTCTTCCTGCACAGCGGCGACACGGTCTACGCGGACGGTCCGCTGCGGGAGTCGGTGGTGCTGCCCGACGGCCGGGTGTGGCGCAACGTCGTGACGCCGGAGAAGCTGAAGGTCGCCGAGACCCTCGACGAGTACCGGGGGCAGTTCGCCTACAACCTGCTCGACCCGCGGTACTCGGAGTTCGTCGCGCACACGCCGCTGGTGGTGCAGTGGGACGACCACGAGGTCACCAACAACTGGTACCCGGGCGAGGTGCTCGACCTGCCGCAGTACACCGAGAAGCGGGTGGACGTGCTGGCGGCGCGGGCGTTCCGGGCGTTCCACGAGTGGCAGCCGATCGACCCGGCGCGCGCCGTGGACGGGCGGGTGTACCGCAGGTTCTCCTACGGGCCGCACGTCGAGGTGTTCGTGCTGGACATGCGGTCGTACAAGGACGCGAACACGGCGCCGCGCGACGGGGTGGGGCACGTGCTGGGCGAGCGGCAGGCCCGGTGGCTGGTCGATTCGCTGGACCGCAGCCGCGCCACGTGGAAGGTCGTGGCGGCGGACCTGCCGATCGGGTTGACCGTGCCGGACGGCGCGGACGTCGAGGGCGTGGCGAACGGGTTGCCGGGCGCGCCGGGCGGCCGTGAGCACGAGCTGGCGTGGGTGCTGCGGGAGCTGAAGCGGCGGCGGGTGCGCAACGCGGTGTGGTTGACGGCGGACGTGCACTACACGGCCGCGCACCACTACTCGCCGCAGCGGGCGTCGTTCACGGACTTCGACCCGTTCTGGGAGTTCGTGTCGGGGCCGCTGCACGCGGGCGCGTTCGGGCCGAACGCGCTGGACCCGACGTTCGGCCCGGAGGCGGTGTTCGTGAACGCGCCGCCGGTCGCGAACACCACGCCGCTGGACGGCTTCCAGCACTTCGGCGAGGTGGAGGTGAGCCGGGACGGGGAGCTGACCGTGCACCTGCGCGACCTGCGGGGCGCGTCGCTGTGGACGAAGACCCTGCGCCCGGCCTGAGCCCAGCAGGAGCCTGTCCACGAACACGCGCAAGCTTCTGCAAGCAGTTGCAGCCGTCTGGCCCTTGTTCGACCAAGATTGTCGTGGTTTTGTGCAACCCGCCCCGCCGTCCGTGCCGGGGCGGGTTGCAAGAACTTGCGACAAGGAGGTCGCGATGCGTCGGGCCGTCGCCGCGCTCATCGCCCTGGCCGTTGTGCCGTTCGCACCACCACCCGCGGTCGCCGCGCCGTCCACCGGGCGGCTCGCCGTCGGCTCGGTCGTCGACGTCGCGCCCGGCGCCCGCCCGGGGGACCGGTCGCTGGCCCGGGACGCCCTGCGCGAGGACCTGGCGGGGGAGCGGTTCTACTTCGTGATGCCCGACCGGTTCGCCAACGGCGACCCGCGCAACGACCGGGGCGGCGGCAGCGGGACCGACCGGCTCGTCACCGGCTTCGACCCCGCCGACAAGGGCTTCTACCACGGCGGCGACCTCAAGGGCCTGCGCGACAGGATCGACTACCTGGACGACATGGGGATCACCGCGATCTGGATGACCCCGATGTTCCGCAACCGGTGGGTGCAGGGCTCCGGCGTCGACGTCTCGGCCGGCTACCACGGCTACTGGACCACCGACTTCACGCGGCTCGACCCGCACTTCGGCACGACCAACGACATGCGGCGGCTCATCCAGGACGCCCACCGGCGCGGCATCAAGGTGTTCTTCGACATCGTCGCGAACCACACCGCCGACCTCATCGGGCACGCCGAGGGCGAGTACGACTACGTCAGCACGGGCGCCGAGCCGTACCTGGACGAGCGGGGCAACCCGGTCGACATCGCCGCCATCGCGGGCCGGGAGGACTTCCCGAGGCTCACCGGGCCCTACACGCCGGTGGTGCGGGGCGAGAAGACCCCGGCGTGGCTGAACGACCCGCAGCTGTACCACAACCGGGGCGACTCGACGTTCAGCGGCGAGTCCGCCGAGTACGGCGACTTCCACGGCCTCGACGACCTGATGACCGAGCACCCGACGGTCGTCAAGGGCATGAAGCGGATCTTCACCAGCTGGATCGACACGCTCGGCATCGACGGCTACCGCGTCGACACCGTCAAGCACGTCAACATGGAGTTCTGGCAGGCCCTCGCGCCGCACGTGAAGCGGTACGCGGAGGTGCGCGGCAAGCGGGACTTCTTCGTCTTCGGCGAGGTCTTCGACGCCGACCCCGCGTTCACCTCGCGCTACACCACCGAGGGGCGGATGCAGGCGACGCTGGACTTCCCGTTCCAGAGCGGCGCGGCGACGTTCCTGTCCGGTGGTGGCGCGGCGCGGCTCGCCGAGGTGCTGGTCGACGACGACCGCTACACCGACGCCGACTCGAACGCCTCCTCGCTGCCCACGTTCCTGGGCAACCACGACATGGGCCGCATCGCGTGGATGATCGGCGAGAAGCGGCCCGGCGCGTCCGAGGCGGAGCTGCTGGACCGGCTGGAGCTGGGCAACGCCCTGATGTACCTGTGGCGCGGCAACCCGGTCGTCTACTACGGCGACGAGCAGGGCTTCGCGGGCGCGGGCGGCGACAAGGACGCCCGGCAGGACATGTTCGCCTCGTCGACCCCCGACTACGCCGCCGAGCAGCTCATCGGCAGCGACCGGACCGGCGCGGTGGACAACTTCCGCACCGACCACCCGCTCTACCGGCAGCTCAAGGCGTTGGCGCGGTTCGTCGACTCGGACCCGGTGTGGCGCGACGGCAACCAGGCGCTGCGCCTCGCGCAGGGCGACGTGCTGGCGTTCAGCCGCACGGCCCGCGACCGGCAGGTCGAGCACCTCGTGGTCGCCAACGCGGGCACCGCGCCCGCCACCGTCGAGGTCCCCGCGTCCGGCTCCGGCTACCGGCCGGTGTGGCCGTCGGCCGGGTCGCAGGTGAACGCGCGGAACGGCAAGGTCGCCGTGACGGTGCCCGCGCTGTCCGCCCTCGTGCTCAAGGGCACGGGCACGCTGCGCGCCGCCGTCCCCACGCCCACGCTGGTCGTGCCGCCGGCCGGCACCGTGCTGGACGACCGGGTCGAGCTGCGCGCCGACGGCGTGACCTCGCCGTACGCGCAGGCCACGTTCGCCGCGCGGGTCGCGGGCGAGCGCGACTGGCAGGTGCTGGGCACCGACGACGCCGCGCCGTACCGGGTGTTCGCCGACCTGGCGTCCCTGCCGGGCGCGGCGGTCGGGAAGGACGTCGAGGTCAGGGTCGTCGCGAAGGACGCGCGGGGCTCGCTCGGCGCGGACGGCGCGCGGGTCGGCCTGGTCGCCGCGCCGCCGGTGGAGCCGCCGGGCGCGGCGTCCTCGGACTGGCTGGTCGTGCACTACAACCGCCCCGCGGGCGACTACGCGGGCTGGGGCCTGCACGTGTGGGGCGACGTGGAGAGCGCCCCGACGTGGGACGCGCCGCTGCCGTTCGCGGGGGAGACCCCGTACGGCCGGTTCGCGTGGGTGAAGCTGAAGCCGGGCGCCCGCTCGGTCGGGCTGATCGCGCACAAGGGCGACGAGAAGGACACCGACGGCGACCGGTTCGTCGACCCGGGCGCGACGCCGCAGGTGTGGCTCGCGCAGGGGCGGTCCGAGGTGCACGCCACCGAGGTCGCCGCCACCGGCCGCGCCGTCATCACCCACACCGGTGACGCGACGGGCCTGGTCGCGCGGGTCGGCGCGACGGACCACCCGTTCACCGGGGGAGTGGCGACGGTCCCGACCACGTCCCCGGTCGAGTTCTCCGTGGTGCGCGGCGGTGCCGTCGAGGCCACCGGCCGCACCGCCGGTCACGCGTGGGTCGCCGGCGGGAAGGTGCACGCGAGCCTCGCCGCGGCCGAGAACCGGGCCGTCATCCACTACCACCGGCCCGACGGCGACTACGCCGACTGGACGCTCTACCACTGGACGGGGTCGCTCGAACCGAGCCCCGGCTGGAACCAGTCGCGCGTGCCGGACGGCGCGGACGGCTTCGGCGCGTACTGGTCGGTCCCGCTGGAACCCGGCGCGCCGGGCCTGAGCAACATCATCCACAAGGGTGACGCGAAGGACCCGGGTCCCGACCAGTTCCTCGACGTCGCGGGCACCGGGCACGAGGTCTGGTACGCGTCCGGCTCGACCAAGGCCGACGGCTCGATCTCCTACGTGCTGCCGCCCTCGGGCGGTGAGGCCGTGGACGACGACCTCACCAGGGCCAAGGCGATCTGGGTGACGAAGGACCTGGTCGTGTGGGACGTGCCGGTCGTCGCCTCCGACGGCTACCGGGTCGAGTACGACGGCAAGGTGCTGCGCCTCGACCCGTCGACCGAGGCCGTCCCGGGGAAGTTCCCGCACCTGGGTGGCAAACCGGTGTTCCGCGTCCGCGACACCGACCGGGTGGACGAGGCGCTGCGCGGGAAGCTGTCCGCCGTGCACGTCGACTCCGGCGGCAACCTGCGCCACCGCACCGGCGTGCAGGTCGCGGGCGTGCTCGACGACCGGTACGCCGCCGCCGCGACCGCGCTGACCTACGGGCCGACGTTCGACGGGTCCACCGTCACGACCCGCCTGTGGGCGCCCACCGCGTCCTCGGTGAGGCTCAAGCTCTACGACCGGCCCTCCGGCGACCCCGTGCGGACCGTGGACCTGGTGCGCGACGACGCCTCGGGCTCGTGGTCGGCGTCCGGGGAGTGGGAGGACCGGTACTACCTGTACGAGGTGACGGTCGCCGGGCGCACGGTCAGCGTGACCGACCCGTACTCGGTGGCCCTCGCGGTGGACTCGACGCACTCGCAGTTCGCCGACCTGGGCGACGCCCGGACGATGCCCGACGGCTGGGCGTCGGAGGTGGCGCGCGGCCTGGGCGAGGACCCCACCGAGCACGGCGTCACCGAGCTGCACGTGCGCGACTTCTCCATCGGCGACGAGTCCGTGCCCGCCGCGGACCGGGGCACGTACAAGGCGTTCACGCACCGCTCGTCCACCGGCATGACCCACCTGCGGCAGCTCGCCGGGGCCGGGCTGGACACCGTGCACCTGCTGCCCACGTTCGACATCGCCACCATCCCCGAGAAGCGCGCCGACCAGCGGCGACCCGACTGCGACCTGGGCGCGCCGCCCCCGGCGTCCGAGGAGCAGCAGACCTGCACGACCGCCGCGGCGGCGCGGGACGGCTTCAACTGGGGCTACGACCCGTTCCACTACGACGTCCCCGAGGGCTCCTACGCCACCGACGACGCGCAGGACGGGTGGGCGCGCTCCAGGCAGTACCGCGAGATGGTGAAGTCGTTGCACGCCAACGGCAACCGCGTGGTGGTGGACGTGGTCTACAACCACACCGCCGCCGCCGGCGACGCCCCGACGTCGGTGCTCGACAAGGTGGTGCCGGGTTACTACCAACGGCTGAACCTCGACGGCACCGTCGCCGACTCCACGTGCTGCGCCAACACCGCCACCGAGAACGCCATGATGGGCAAGCTCGTCGTGGACTCCGCGGTGCGCTGGGCGAAGCTCTACAAGGTCGACGGCTTCCGGTTCGACCTGATGGGCCACCACCCCAAGGCCAACGTCCTCGCCGTGCGGGCCGCCCTGGACGCCCTCACCGTCGAGCGCGACGGCGTCGACGGCCGGAACCTCCGGATCTACGGCGAGGGCTGGGACTTCGGCGAGGTCGCCGGCGACGCCCGGTTCGAGCAGGCCACCCAGGCGAACATGGCGGGCACCGGCATCGGCACGTTCAGCGACCGGCTGCGCGACGCCGTGCGCGGCGGCGGGCCGTTCGACGAGGACCCGCGCGTGCAGGGCCTCGGCTCGGGCCTCGCGGGCGACCTCAACGACTCCCCGGCCAACGGCGACGTCGCCGCGCGCCTGGTCAACTACACCGACCTGGTGAAGCTGGGCATGGCGGGCAACGCCGCGTCCTACCGGTTCGAGTCGACCTCCGGCGGCGTGGTCAGCGGCCGGGACGTCACCTACAACGGCTCGCCCGCCGGGTACGCGGGCGGACCGGCGGACGTGATCACGTACGTCGACGCGCACGACAACGAGACGCTGCACGACGCGCAGGCGTTCAAGCTGCCCGCCGGCACGTCGCCGGCGGACCGGGTGCGGATGCAGAAGGTGGCGCTGGCGCCCGTGCTGCTCGGGCAGGGCCAGCCGTTCCTGCACGCCGGGGCGGAGTTCCTCCGCTCGAAGTCGCTGGACCGCAACAGCTACGACTCGGGCGACTGGTTCAACCGCTACGACCCGTCGTTGCGCGACAACGGCTTCGGCCGCGGCCTCCCGCCGGCCGCCGACAACCGGGACAAGTGGCCGTACGCCGCGCCGCTGCTCGCCGACCCCGCGCTCAAGCCGTCGCCGGCGGACATGCGCACGGCCGTGGACAACACCCTGGAACTGCTGCGCATCCGCAAGTCGTCCCCGCTGTTCAGCCTGAACGACGCGGCGCTCGTGCAGCGGAAGCTGTCGTTCCCGGCCGCCGAGCCCGGCCTGGTCGTCGCGCACCTGGACGACACGGCCGGCCCGGACGCCGACCCGGCGCTGGACGGCGTGCTGGTCGTCGTCAACCCGTACCCGGTGGCGAAGTCCGCCGCCGTCGCGGGCGACTGGCGCGACCACCCGCTGTCGTCCGACCGGGCCACCGTCGCCGACGGCGCGGTCACCGTCCCGGCCCGCTCGGTGGTGGTCCTGACCCGGTGACGACCCGAGCGGCACCGCCCGCCCCCGCCCCTCCCCGAACGGGAGTTCACGGCGGTCACGGTGGGCGGTGCCGCGCCCACCGTTACCCTGGACCCCAGTCGCACCACCACCCGTACGAAGGAGTACCGACCGCCGTGAGCGAGCGCACCCTGGTCCTGGTCAAGCCCGACGGCGTCAGCCGCGGCCTGGTCGGCGAGGTCATCTCCCGCATCGAGCGCAAGGGCCTGAAGCTGGCCGCCCTCGAACTGCGCACCGTGGACCGCGCGACCGCCGAGCAGCACTACGCCGAGCACGACGGCAAGCCGTTCTTCGGCGACCTGGTCGAGTTCATCACCGGCGGCCCGCTGGTCGCGCTGGTGGTGGAGGGCACCCGCGCCATCCCCGCGTTCCGCCAGCTGGCCGGCGGCACCGACCCGGTCGAGAAGGCCACCCCCGGCACGATCCGCGGCGACTTCGGCCTGGAGGTCCAGTTCAACCTGGTCCACGGCTCGGACTCGCCGGAGTCGGCCGAGCGCGAGATCAAGCTCTGGTTCCCGAACCTCTGAGCCGACGCACCCGAACGGCCCGGCACCCTCGTGGCGCCGGGCCGTTCGCGCGTCCGGGGAACGGGTGTCGGGCGGGCGGGGTGTCGGGCGGGGTGTCGGGCGGGCGGAAAACCACCCCTGGGTTGTCGGGCCCCGCCGCTACCGTGATCCACGTGACGCCCCTCGTCGAAGCCAAGGCACTCACCAAGCGGTTCGGCGCGTTCGAGGCCGTGCGCGGCATCGACGTGGAGGTCAGACCGGGGGAGGCGTTCGGGTTCCTCGGCCCCAACGGCGCGGGCAAGTCCTCCACCATGCGGATGATCGCGTGCGTGTCCCCGCGCTCCGGCGGCGACCTCACCGTCCTCGGCATGGACCCCGGGACCGAGGGGCCGCGCATCCGGGCCCGGCTCGGCGTCGTCCCCCAGCAGGACAACCTGGACACCGAGCTGACCGTCCGGCAGAACCTGGAGGTCTACGGCCGCTACTTCGGGCTCAGCCGGGCCGCGGTGCGCGCCAAGGCGGTGGAGCTGATGGAGTTCGCCCAGCTCACCGACCGCGCCGAGGCCGAGGTGGAGCCGCTGTCGGGCGGCATGAAGCGGCGGCTCACCATCGCCCGCTCCCTGGTCAACGACCCGGAGCTGCTGCTGCTCGACGAACCCACCACCGGCCTGGACCCGCAGGCCCGCCACCTGCTGTGGGACCGGCTGTTCCGGCTCAAGCAGTCCGGCGTCACGCTCATCATCACCACCCATTACATGGACGAGGCCGAGCAGCTGTGCGACCGGCTGGTGGTGATGGACGGCGGCCTGGTCGCCGCCGAGGGCTCGCCGGCCGAGCTGATCCGCCGCTACTCCACCCGCGAGGTGCTGGAGCTGCGCTTCCCGCCCGGCGAGCAGAGCACGGACGGCGTGCGCGACCTGGGGCAACGGGTCGAGGTGCTGCCGGACCGGGTGCTGGTCTACGCCGACGACGGCGAGGCGGCGCTGGCCGCGGTCCACGCGCGGGGCGTGCGGCCGGTGTCGACCCTGGTGCGCCGCGCGGGCCTGGAGGACGTGTTCCTCCGGCTCACCGGCCGGACGCTGGTCGACTGATGGCGGCGCACGCGGTCGGCCCGCTGCGGGCCGCGCTCCTCACCGTCGAGGGCCACTGGGCGTGGTACCGCCGCAACTGGCGCGCCACGGTGATCACGAACTTCCTCCAGCCGGTGCTGTTCCTGCTGGCCATGGGCGTCGGCTTCGGCTCGCAGGTGCAGGCCGGACCGGCCACCGGCGGCCACGCCTACGTCGTGTACCTGGCGCCCGCGCTGCTGGTGCTCACCGCCACCCAGAACGCCATGTTCGAGTCCACCTGGGCGGTGTTCTCGGCGTTCAAGTGGCAGCAGACCTACCTCGGCATCGTCTCCACCCCCATCAGCCCCGCCCAGGTCCTGCACGGCCGGCTGCTGTGGAACGCGCTGCGCCTGTTCGCGAGCACCCTGGTGTTCCTGCTCGTCGCCGCCGCGCTCGGCGCCGTGACCGGGCCGGGCGCGCTGTGGGCGGTGCCGGCGTCGGTGCTCGCGGGCATGGCGTTCAGCGCGCCCGTCGTCGCGTTCACCGCGACCCGGAAGAAACCGGACGCGTTCAACGGCCTCTACCGGTTCGTGCTGATGCCGATGACCCTGTTCACCGGCGCGTTCTTCCCCCTCGACCAGCTGCCCGCCTGGCTGCACCCGCTCGCGTGGGCCACGCCGGTGTGGCACGGCATCGAACTGGCGCGCGGCGCCGCGTTCGGCACGCTCGGCGTCCTGCCCGCCCTCGGCCACGTCGCCTACCTGGCCGCCCTGGTGGTCGTCGGCGCGGTGCTGGGCCGCCGCTACTTCGACCGGAGGCTCGCGCCGTGACCGCCACCACCACCGGCCGCGCACCCGGCGGCCTGCTGTTCCGGGTGGTCCCGCCGGGCCTGTACGCGGGCCGCCCGCACGTCCTCGTCGAGCGCTCCTACCTGGTCAACCGGCGCGCCTGGCTGTCCGTCGTGTCGGGGTTCTTCGAGCCGCTGTTCTTCCTGCTCTCCCTCGGCTTCGGCTTCGGGCAGCTCGTCGCCGCCGTGCAGGGGCCGGGCGGGCCGATCGCCTACCCGGCGTTCGTGGCGCCCGCCCTGCTCGCGGCGTCGGCGATGAACGGCGCGGTGTTCGACGCCACGTTCAACCTGTTCTTCAAGTTCAAGTACGCCAAGGTCTACGACGCCGTGCTGGCCACCCCGATGGGGCCGGTCGACATCGCGGTCGGCGAGGCCGCGTGGTGCCTGATCCGCGGCGGCCTGTACTCGGGCGGGTTCCTCGCCGTGATGCTCGGCTTCGGGCTGATCGACTCGTGGTGGGCGCTGCTGGCGCTGCCGGTGTGCCTGCTGGTGGCGGTCGCGTTCGCCGCGGTCGGCATGGCGGCGGCCACGTTCATGCGCTCCTGGCAGGACTTCGACCTGGTGCAGCTGGCCGTGCTGCCGCTGTTCCTGTTCTCGGCCACGTTCTACCCGCTGTCGGTGTACCCGGGCTGGTTGCAGGCGGTCGTGCGGTGCACGCCGCTGTACCACGCGATCGAGCTGACCAGGGGCCTGACCACCGGTTACGTGGGCTGGGACGCCCTCGGGCACGCCGCCTACTTCGTGGTGATGGCGGTGGTCGGGGTGGTCGTCGCCGCCCGGCGGCTCGGCCGGCTGCTGCTCACCTGACCCGCCCCCGACCGGGGCGTCCCCCGACCGCTGTTCCGGGCACCGCCGGCGCTGCCGTTACCCTGGGGCGGTGAGCGTCGAGTCGGTATTCCCCGCCCTGGAGCCCCTCCTGCCCCGGGTGTCCAAGCCGGTCCAGTACGTCGGCGGGGAGCTCAACGCGACCCTCAAGGACTGGGACGCCGCCGCCGTGCGGTGGGCCCTGATGTACCCGGACGCCTACGAGGTCGGGCTGCCCAACCAGGGCGTCATGATCCTGTACGAGGTCCTCAACGAGCAGCCGGACGTGCTGGCCGAGCGCACCTACGCGGTGTGGCCCGACCTGGAGGCGCTCATGCGCGAGCACGGCGTGCCGCAGTTCACCGTCGACGGGCACCGCCCGGTCGGCGCGTTCGACCTGTTCGGCGTCAGCTTCGCCACCGAGCTGGGCTACACGAACCTGCTCAACGCGCTCGACCTGGCCGGCATCCCGCTGCACGCCGCCGACCGCACCGAGGACCACCCGATCGTGGTGGCCGGCGGGCACGCGGCGTTCAACCCGGAGCCGATCTCCGCGTTCGTCGACGCGGCGGTCCTCGGCGACGGCGAGGAAGCCGTCCTGGAGATCACCGACATCGTCCGGCGCTGGAAGGCCGAGGGGCGCCCCGGTGGGCGCGACGAGGTGCTGACCAGGCTCGCCGAGACCGGCGGCGTGTACGTGCCGCGGTTCTACGACGTCGAGTACCTGCCCGACGGCCGCATCCAGCGCGTCGTGCCCAACCGCGAGCGCGTGCCGTACCGGGTGTTCAAGCGCACCACGATGGACCTCGACGCGTGGCCGTACCCGAAGCAGCCGCTGGTGCCGCTCGCGGAGAGCGTCCACGAGCGGATGAGCGTGGAGATCTTCCGCGGCTGCACGCGCGGCTGCCGGTTCTGCCAGGCGGGCATGATCACCCGCCCGGTGCGCGAGCGGTCCATCGAGGGCATCGGCGCCATGGTGCAGCGCGGCCTGGAGGCCACCGGCTTCGAGGAGGTCGGCCTGCTGTCGCTGTCCAGCGCCGACCACTCCGAGATCGCCGAGGTCACCAAGGGCCTCGCGGACCGCTACGAGGGCACCAACACCAGCCTGTCGCTGCCGTCGACGCGGGTGGACGCGTTCAACATCGACCTGGCCAACGAGCTGTCCCGCAACGGCCGCCGCTCGGGCCTCACGTTCGCGCCCGAGGGCGGCAGCGAGCGCATCCGCCGCGTCATCAACAAGATGGTGTCGGAGGAGGACCTGATCCGCACGGTCAGCGCGGCGTTCGGCGCGGGCTGGCGGCAGGTGAAGCTGTACTTCATGTGCGGCCTGCCCACCGAGACCGACGACGACGTGCTCCAGATCGCGGAGATGGCCAAGAACGTCATCCGCGCGGGCCGCGAGGTGTCGGGCCGCAAGGACATCCGCTGCACCATCTCCATCGGCGGGTTCGTGCCCAAGCCGCACACCCCGTTCCAGTGGGCCGCGCAGTGCGACCCGGCGACCGTGGACGACCGGCTGCGCAAGCTGCGCGACGCGGTCAACTCCGACCGGGCGCTGGGCCGCAACATCGGCATGCGCTACCACGACGGCAAGCCGTCCCTGATCGAAGGGCTGCTGTCGCGCGGCGACCGGCGCCTCGGCCACGTCATCGAGCGGGTGTGGCGCGAGGGCGGTCGCTTCGACGGCTGGTCCGAGCACTTCTCCTATGACCGCTGGGTGAGCGCCGCCGCGGCCGAGCTGGAGCCGCTGGGCGTGGACCTGGCCTGGTTCACCACCCGTGAGCGCGAGGAGCTGGAGGTCCTGCCCTGGGACCACCTCGACTCGGGGCTCGACAAGGAGTGGCTCTGGGCCGACTGGCAGGACGCGCTGGACGAGCGGGAGCAGGACGACTGCCGCTGGACGCCGTGCTTCGACTGCGGCGTGTGCCCCGCGATGGGGACGGACATCGAGGTCGGGCCGACCGGGCGCACGCTGCTGCCGATCTCGCCGGTCGGCAAGGGGTCGCCGGTGCGCAACCCGGCGCTGACCCGGCCCTGACGTCCGCCGGAAGACCTCGTGAATGGTGCCGTGACCACGGCGCGCACCGGTTCGGAGAAGGTTCAACCACGCCTAGGTGATCTGGATCACAGGCATTTCCGAAACGTGTTGTAGTAAGTTCGCGGCACGCTCTTTTCCCCCCGCCGCGTTCGTACTCCAGGAGGTCGGGGTGTCGAAGGAGGTGCTCGCCGACGTCATGCGCGAACTCGGCGAAGAGCACCGCGAGGCCATTTTCGAGACCTACGTGCGCGGGCGCACGGTGCGTGAGGCGGCTCGTGCCCTGGGTATTCCGGAGAGCACCGTCAAGTCGCGGGTCTACCACGCGATGAAGATCCTGCGCCGCGCCTTGGCCGAGCGGAACTGAAAGGCCCCGTCACCAATTCGGCGGGCCGTCGGGTGCATTGTCGTCGAATTGGCCGGTGCCATTCCGCGGCTCTGTTCGCGGGCGGTTCCGTTCGCGGGCGGCTACTCCCGGACGGCGGCCAGCGCGTCGACCACGCCGTGGCCGTAGAAGCCGTTGTACTCCGAGTAGCCCGTGCAGAACGCGTCCTGCACGCCGGTGCCGTTGAGGTCGTAGTCGGCGGGGCAGGGCAGCGTCTCGGCCTGCGCGTTGAGCATCCGCGACAGCTCCGGCGCCCCGGCCTCCGGGTGCGTGGACGCCAGCAGCGCCGCCACCCCGGCCACGTGCGGCGCGGCCATCGACGTGCCGCACGAGTAGTCGTACCCGGACGGCACGGTGGACAGCACGCACCCGTTCCGGGCGTCGTCGGGCTCCTGCTTGCGGTCGCCGCCTGGAGCCGTCACGTCGACCGCGCCCAGCCCGTACGAGCTGTACCCGGCCTTCACCTTCTCCGCGCCGATCGACGACACCGCCACCACGTTGCGCAGCTGCGCGGGCAGCACCAGGCACGTGTTGTCCACCGGCTGGGGCCGCACGTCCTCGGGCGCCGCGTTGGTCGGGCTCAGCGCGTCCAGGGCCGGTTTGGTCAGGTCGGCCGCCCCGTTGCCCGCCGCGGCCACCGTCAGCACGCCGCGCGCGGTCGCGTGCTCCACCGCCCGCCGCACCGCCTCGTACACCACGGACTGGCCCACCTTGTTCTGGCAGGTGAACACCCACGGGTCGATGAAGTAGCTGTTGTTGGTGATCGTCATGCCGCGCTCCGCGGCCCACATGAACCCGCACACCGCGTACTCGGGGTAGATGAACCCGTCGTCGTCCACGACCTTCACCGAGGCGATCCGCACGCCCGGCGCGACCCCCGTGGTGCCCAGGCCGTCGTCGGCCGCCGCGATGGTGCCCGCCACGTGCGTGCCGTGCGCGGACGTCGACGGCGACCACGCCGCCTGCGCCGGGTCGGCCACGCCGGTCGTGCAGCCCGCGGACAGCGCCGGGTCGAGCGCGCCCACCAGGTCGGGGTGCGCCGGGTCGATGCCCGAGTCGAGCACGCCGACCACCACGTCCCGGCTGCCGGTGCTCACCGCGTGCGCCTCGGCGGCCCGGATCAGGTCCATGTCCCACTGCTCGGCGGTGCGGTCCACCGCACCCGACGTCCGGTGCGCGCCGCCCACCTCGTCGTCCTTCTTGCGCGCCGGCGCGCCCGTGCGCCGGGACAGGCCGTCCTGCTGGGCGCTGTAGGTCCGGTCCACGCCCATCTTGCGGGTGAAACCGGGATCGGCCGAGACGGCGACCGCGACCGCGATCTGCGGGTGGTACCCCGTCGTGGTGCCGCACGCGGCGGCGACCTGCGCGTTCGCCAGCGGTTCGCTGGTGCCGCGCTCGAACACCACGAGGTAGCGCAGCACCGGGCCGGGCTGCACGCACCCGGACGCGGTCGGCTGGGGCCCCGGTTCGGCCGCGGCGCCCGCGGTGGCCGCGAAGCAGCCCGTCGCGAGCAGCACCGAGGTGACCGCGACCGCTCGGACGCGGCGGAGCAGAGGCACGGGGGACCTCCAGACTGGGCCGGCCGGTCGCCACGACGGCGATCCGTCACTACTCACTGCTGCCGCGCGACGGTAACCAGGTGAGCCGGAGCAGACAAGCGCAACGGCTCCGGGCACGTCCACGGTACCGTCCTGCCGGAGTAGGAGCGTGGACCGTCGGGTACCCACCCCGCCGTGGTCCACCCGGCAACCAGGGAGCAGCACTGAGCCGCCAGCAGCAGCCCAACCCGTCGGCCGCACCGGTGCAGAAGCTCCGGCTGCGCTACGCCAAGCGCGGACGGTTGCGGTTCACGTCACACCGCGACATCGCCCGCACGTTCGAACGCGCGCTGCGCCGGGCGGGCGTGCCGATGGCCTACTCCCAGGGCTTCAGCCCTCACCCGAAGGTGTCGTGGGTGGGTGCCGCGCCGACCGGCGTGGCGAGCGAGGCCGAGTACGTCGAGGTCCAGGTCGTGGAGGAGGTCGACCCGGAGGCCCTGCGCACCGCGCTCGACTCCGTGCTGCCGCCCGGCCTGGACGTGCTGGAGGTGGTCCGGTCGGCCGGCGGCACGCTGCCCGAGCGGATCGAGGCCAGCGAGTGGCGGGTGGAACTGCCCGGCGTGTCGCCCGAAGACCTGGCCGAAGCGGTCTCCGCGCTCATGGCCGCGGGGTCCGTCGAGGTCGAGCGGTTGACCAAGGACGGCAAGAAGGTGCTCGACGTGCGGCCGGCCGTCGTGTCGGCGCAGGTAGGCGTGCATTCGAGCGATGCGGGACACGATGCCGGGGATTTGTCACAACCGTGTGGGATACTCATGACGGTCGTACGGCAGACAACCCCTACCGTGAGACCCGACGACGTGCTGAGCGCGCTCCGAGTCGTCGCCGACCTGGTTCCGCCGGTGCCCGCGAAGGCGACCCGGATGGCGCAGGGGCGGCTCGACGACGAAGGCGGCCTGGTCGACCCGCTGGCCCTTGACCGGGCGGCGGAGGTCTGACCGGACTGCCGGAGCGGCGCTGACGGCGTCGTCGAGCAGGAGTTATAGGACCTGCTGTGCCGCGCGCCCCCACGGGCGGGCGCCACAGCGCAAGGCAAGGATTCCCGCCGCCAGCCGCGGCGGTGAGTGGACAAGAGAGGCCCCTGCGCGGCCGCGTCGGTTGGGACGCGCCCGGGGGCGGAGGAGCTGCATTGTCGAACACGGAAAAGCCCGCCGGCGCCGCCGGCGGGGGTAACGCCACACCCGGACACCCGGACCTGGGCGACCTGCCCGCCAAGCTGAGGGTGCACGCCCTGGCGAAGCTGCTCGGCGCGAGCAGCAAGGACGTCGCGGCGGCGCTCGCCGACCTCGGCGAACCGGTGCGCAGCGCGCAGTCGAGCGTGAGCCGGGACCTGGCGCTCAAGGTCGCGGACAGCCTGCTGAACTGGGACGACATCGTCACCGGCGAGGTGGACGAGCACACCGAGGCGCCGGTCGCGGTCGCCCGCGACGTGGCGCCGCTGACGCCGCTGTTCGCGCCGCCGTCCGCGGTGTTCCTGCCGCCGACGCCGGTCGTGGTCGAGACCCCGGTGAGCCGGGACGACGACGACCACGAGGACGACGAGGACCAGGACGCCGAGGAGCGCGACGCCGCCGACGACGCCGGTGACGAGGGCGAGGGCCGTCGCCGCCGCCGCCGTGGCCGGCGCGGTCGCGGTCGCGGCAAGGGCGTGGGCGACGAGGCCGGTGGCGACGACGAGCAGGCCGACGAGCCCGCCGAGGCCGAAGCCGAGGCCGACGACGCCGCGGACGACGCGGCCGACGAGGACGGCGGCACGAGCCGTCGCCGCCGTCGCCGTCGCCGCCGCAAGGCAGGCGCGGACGACGAGGCCGCCCCGAACGAGGACGACCCGCCGAACACCGTCGTGCACGTCCGCGAGGTCAGCCGGGACGCCCGCGACGACAAGGCCGACTCCGAGGCCGCGCAGAACGAGGTGCGCAGCGTCCGCGGCTCCACCCGGCTGGAGGCCAAGCGCCAGCGCCGCCGCGACGGCCGCGAGGCCGGCCGCCGCCGTGCCCCGGTGCTGTCCGAGGCCGAGTTCCTGGCGCGCCGCGAGGCCGTCGAGCGCACGATGGTCGTCCGCGAGCGCGGCGACCGCACCCAGATCGGTGTGCTGGAGGACGGCGTCCTGGTCGAGCACTTCGTGACCTCGTCGGGCAGCGGCTCGCTGGTCGGCAACGTCTACCTCGGCCGGGTGCAGAACGTGCTGCCCTCGATGGAGGCGGCGTTCATCGACATCGGCCGCGGCCGCAACGCGGTGCTCTACGCGGGCGAGGTCGACTGGGACGCGGCCGGCCTGGAGGGCAAGGCCCGCAAGATCGAGCAGGCCCTCTCCACCGGCGACAGCGTCCTGGTGCAGGTCACCAAGGACCCGGTCGGCCACAAGGGCGCCCGGCTGACCACGCAGATCAGCCTGCCCGGCCGCTTCCTGGTGTACGTGCCGGGCGGCGGCGCGACGGGCATCAGCCGCAAGCTGCCCGACAACGAGCGCAAGCGCCTCAAGGACATCCTCAAGCGGGTCGTCCCTGAGGACGCGGGCGTCATCATCCGCACCGCCTCGGAGGGCATCGCCGAGGACGAGCTGGGCCGCGACGTCACCCGCCTCCAGGCGCAGTGGCAGGTCATCAAGGACAAGGCGAGCACGCCGAAGGCCCAGGCCCCGCAGCTGCTCTACGAAGAGCCCGACCTGCTGGTGAAGGTCGTCCGCGACCTGTTCACCGAGGACTTCGCGTCGCTCGTCGTCCAGGGCGCCGACGCCTGGGAGACCATCGACGGCTACGTCCGGCACGTCGCCCCCGACCTTCAGGAACGGCTGCGCCGCCACGTGGGCAACAGCGACGCGTTCGTCGAGTACCGCATCGACGAGCAGCTGCTCAAGGCACTGGACCGCAAGGTCTGGCTGCCGTCCGGCGGCTACCTGGTCATCGACCGCACCGAGGCGATGACCGTCATCGACGTCAACACCGGCAAGTTCACCGGATCGGGTGGAAACCTCGAAGAGACGGTGACGCGCAACAACCTGGAGGCGGCGGAGGAGATCGTCCGCCAGCTCCGGCTGCGCGACATCGGCGGCATCATCGTCATCGACTTCATCGACATGGTCCTGGAGTCGAACCGCGACCTGGTGCTGCGCCGGCTGACCGAGTGCCTGGGCCGCGACCGCACCCGTCACCAGGTGGCGGAGGTGACGTCGCTGGGCCTCGTGCAGATGACCCGCAAGCGGGTCGGCACGGGCCTGCTGGAGGCGTTCTCGACGACCTGCGAGCACTGCCGCGGGCGTGGCGTGGTCATGTCGACCGAGCCCGTGCACTCGCACAACGGCGGTGGCGGCAACGGCGGCGGCAACGGCGGTGGCCAGCCCCAGCAGCAACAGCAGCAGGGCGGCGGCCGCAAGTCGCGCCGCGGCAAGACCGTCGAGGCCCCCGAGCCGGTGGCCGAGCAGACCGTCGAGCCGGCCGAGGAGCCGGAGGCCGTCGCCGAGCAGCCCGCGTCGACCGAACCGGTGGCCGCGGCCGCCGTGGTCGAGGAGGAGGCCGCGCCGGAACCCACCAAGCGCGACCGCCGCCAGCGCCGCCGCGCCCGCCGGGAAGCCGGCGCGGTGATCAAGCACGGCGAGGACGCCCAGGCCGACGAGCCCACCCCGGCCGCCACCGAACCGACCACCGGCACCGCCGGTGCCGGTGCCGGTGCCGTCACCGGTGAAGCCGCCACGGCCCAGGCCACCCCCGCTGAGCAGGCACCCGCCGAGCAGGCCCCGTCGTCGCAGCCCCAGGCCGCGCCGACCGAGCCCGCCCAGCAGGCTCCGGCCCAGCAGGAACAGGCCCCGGCCCCGCAGGCCGACGCCGAGCAGGTCGACACCGACCAGCCCGGCGCCGCCCAGCCCGTTGCCGGCCGGCGTGGTGCCGGCCGGCGTGGTGCCGCCCAGCCCGAGGCAGAGCAGGCCGAGCCCGCCCAGCCCCAGGCCGCGCAGGTGCCCGCCGAGCAGCCCGCACAGGCTCCTGAGCCGCCCCAGGCGACCCAGGACCCGGTCGAGGCCGTCCCGGCGCAGCAGACCCAGGAGCCCACTCCGGCCCAGCAGTCGGAGCAGCCCCTGAACGGCCACTCCCAGGAGCCGGCAGCGGCCCCCGCGGTGACCACCCGTCGCCGCACGACCCGCCGCGCGGCCTCCCGCCCCGCCGGCCCGCCGCTGGGCGTCAAGGAGAACTGACCGGACGCACGGGGACGACCGCCACCCGCGGCCGTCCCCGTGCCCCGTCCGGCCTCACCCCGGGCACGTCCCACCCACGCCCGACCCGCCTCGTCCGCGCCGCCTCGCCCACATCGCCTTGCCCGGCCGACCCGCGCAACCCCGCCCACGGAGTCCCGCCCGCACACCCTGCTCACGCGGCCCCATCCCCGCCGCCCCGCCGCAGGGTCGCGCTCGCAGGGTCCCGCTCGCGCAGCCCTCGACGTGCCCCGGGCCGCAACCCGGTTCCAGGTGGACCGGCCTCCCGGGACCGGGTTGTCCACACCCGCGCACAACACCCCCGGAACTGTCGGCCCCCCGTGGTTGGCTATGCGCGAGGGGGCCTCCGCGCAGGGGTACCCCCCGCGCAGCTCCGCCGACCGGCCAGGCCCCTCCGACACCGGCCCTGAGCAGCGCGTTCCGGGCACGACCACCCCGGTTTGACCTCGCTGTCCACCGCCACGTAATCTGTTACGCGGCCCGCCTTCCTGGTGGACCCTGTCGCGCGAAGCCCAGTCCGCTCTTCGTCAGTGGAGTCGAGGCGCGCGCGATCCGTCCCGTCGAGCAGCAGGAGACTTCCGTCCCGATGTACGCAATCGTCAAGACCGGCGGCAAGCAGTACAAGGTGGCTGTCGGCGACGTCATCGAGGTCGAGAAGCTCGAAGGCGAGCCGGACACCGAGATCACCTTCGCGGCGCCGCTCCTCGTGGTGGACGGGTCCGACGTCACCTCCGCCGCCGACGCCCTGGCGAAGTTCTCGGTGACCGGCAAGGTCGTCGAGCAGACCAAGGGTCCCAAGATCCGCATCCACAAGTTCAAGAACAAGACCGGCTACCACAAGCGCCAGGGTCACCGCCAGAAGCTGACCCGCGTCGAGGTCACCGGCATCACCGGTAAGTGAGGATCTGACTAGCCATGGCACACAAGAAGGGTGCATCCAGCTCCCGCAACGGCCGTGACTCGAACCCCCAGTACCTCGGGGTCAAGCGGTTCGGCGGTCAGGTCGTCAAGGCCGGCGAGATCCTGATCCGCCAGCGCGGCACCAAGTTCCACCCCGGCGTCAACGTCGGTCGTGGCAAGGACGACACGCTGTTCGCCCTGACCCCCGGGTCGGTGCAGTTCGGCGTGAAGCGCGGTCGCAAGACCGTCAACATCGTCCCGGTCGAGGTCGCTGCCTGAGGGCAGTCGCCAGACCGCGACGCGTGTACGACCTCCGACGAGGGGCGGGACCGGTGCACTCCGGCTCCCGCCCCTCGTTGCTTCTGCTGAAAGGAAATCCCCGTGTCCCGCTTCGTCGACCGGGTCGTCATCCACGTCGCCGCAGGTGATGGGGGCAACGGGGTCGCCTCCGTGCACCGTGAGAAGTTCAAGCCGCTCGGCGGTCCGGACGGCGGCAACGGCGGCAAGGGCGGCGACGTCGTGCTGGTCGTCGACTCCCAGGTGCACACCCTGCTCGACTTCCACTTCCGCCCGAACGCCAGCGCCGGCAACGGCAAGGGCGGCCAGGGCGGCAACCGGGACGGCGCGAACGGCGGCGACCTCGAACTGCGCGTGCCCGACGGCACCGTCGTGCTCACCCCAGAGGGTGAACTGGTCGCCGACCTCACCGGTGAGGGCACCCGCCTGATCGCGGCCCAGGGCGGCCGCGGCGGCCTCGGCAACGCCTCGCTGGCGTCCAAGGCCCGCAAGGCCCCCGGGTTCGCGCTGCTCGGCGAGCCGGGCGAGTCGCACGACCTGGTGCTGGAGCTGAAGTCCGTCGCCGACGTGGGCCTGCTGGGCTTCCCGTCCGCGGGCAAGTCGTCGTTGATCTCGGTGCTGTCCGCGGCCAAGCCGAAGATCGCCGATTACCCGTTCACCACGCTCGTGCCGAACCTGGGCGTGATCACCGGCGGCGAGACCATCTTCACCATGGCCGACGTGCCCGGTCTGATCCCGGGCGCCTCCGAGGGCAAGGGCCTCGGCCTGGACTTCCTGCGGCACATCGAGCGCTGCGCGGTGCTCGTGCACGTCGTGGACTGCGCGACCTACGAGCAGGACCGCGACCCGCTGTCGGACATCGACGCGCTGGAGCAGGAACTCGCGAAGTACACGCCGTCGCTGGCCGACGACCTGGCCGAGCGGCCGCGCGTGGTGGTGCTGAACAAGATCGACATCCCGGAGGCCAAGGACCTGGCGGAGATGGTCCGCCCGGACATCGAGGCCCGCGGCCTGCCGGTGTTCGAGGTGTCCACGGCCAGCCGCGAGGGCCTGCGCGAGCTGACGTTCGCCCTGGCCCGGGTCGTCGAGGAGTACCGGGCGTCCAAGCCGGTGCAGGAGTCGACGCGGATCGTGCTGCGGCCCAGGGCCCTGGACGACGCGGGCTTCACCGTGATCGAGGACCCGGAAACGCCCGGCGGGTTCATCGTGCGCGGCGAGCGGCCCGAGCGCTGGATCAGGCAGACCGACTTCTCCAACGACGAGGCCGTCGGCTACCTCGCCGACCGGCTCAACCGCCTCGGCGTGGAGGAAGTGCTGGTCAAGAAGGGCGCCGAGCCGGGCTGCCAGGTCACCATCGGCGAGCTGGTGTTCGACTGGGAGCCGACCACGCCCGCCGGCATCGCCATGACCATGACCGGTCGCGGCACCGACGCCCGGCTGGAGGCCAACAACCGGGTCGGCGCGTCCGAGCGCCTGGCGGCGAAGAAGGCCCGGCGCATCCCCGGCGTCTACGACGAGAGCGACTTCGACGGCGGCGGGTTCGACCGCGGCGGGGTCGACGACGAGGACGACGAGTGATCGGGTCGGCGACGGTGTCCCAGGCCCGGCAGGCCGTGTCCGCGGCCTCCCGGGTCGTGGTGAAGGTCGGGTCGTCGTCGCTGACCACCGCCGCGGGCGGGCTCGACCCGACGCGGTTGGACGCCCTGGTCGACGCGGTCGCCGCGCGGTGCGCCGCGGGCAGCCAGGTGGTGCTGGTGTCCTCGGGCGCCATCGCGGCCGGCCTGGCGCCGCTGGGCGTGACCAGGCGGCCCCGCGACCTCGCCACCCAGCAGGCCGCGGCGAGCGTCGGCCAGCTGGCGCTGGCGCACGCCTACGCCTACTCGTTCGGCCGCTACTCGCTGACCGTCGGCCAGGTGCTGCTGACCGCCGACGACGTGGTGCGGCGCGCGCACTACCGCAACGCGCAGCGCACGTTCTCCCGGCTGCTGGCGCTGGGCGCGGTGCCGGTGGTGAACGAGAACGACACCGTCGCCACCGAGGAGATCCGGTTCGGCGACAACGACCGGCTGGCCGCCCTGGTGGCGCACCTCGTCGGCGCGGACGCGTTGTTCCTGCTGTCGGACGTGGACGCCCTCTACGACGGCGACCCGCGCAAACCGGGCGCGCGCCGCGTCACGGAGGTCGCCGGGGCGTCCGACGTGGACGGTGTGCGGGCCGGTTCGGTCGGCGCGTCGGGGCTCGGCACCGGCGGCATGGCGTCCAAGCTCGCGGCGGCCCGCCTGGCGGCGTCGGCGGGCATCCCGGTGCTGCTGGCCGGTGCGACGGACGCCGCGCGGGCGTTGAGCACGGCGGACGTCGGCACGGCGTTCGCGGTCACCGGCCCGCGCCTCTCGGCCCGGCGCTTCTGGCTGGGGCACGCCGCCGGCGCGACCGGCAGGCTCGTCCTCGACGACGGCGCGGTGGCGGCCGTCGTGGGCCGGCGGCGGTCGCTGCTGGCGGCCGGTATCACCGGCGTCGAGGGTTCGTTCGACGCCGGTGACGTGGTGGAACTGGTCGACCTGTCGGGGCACGTGGTGGCGCGCGGCGTCGTCGCGTTCGACGCCGCCGAACTGCCCGCCCTGATCGGCCGGTCGAGTCACGACCTGCCGGCCGAGCAGCGCCGCGAGGTCGTGCACGCCGACGACCTCGTGCCCCTGCGGGCTTAGCGCAGTTCTTTGCCCTTCGTCTCCGGCATGCCGAGGATGACGAAGAACGCGATGACGGCGGCGCCCGCGACGTAGAAGAAGAACGTGGTGCCCGGCAGCCACTGGATCACCAGCGGCGCGGTGCCGCCGAACAGCGCGACGGTCAGGTTGTACCAGGAGCCGATGCCCAGCGCCCGCAGCTCCGTGGGGAACAGCTCGCTCATCACCGCCGGCGCCACCGACGTCATCGCCGTGTAGATGCCGGAGCCGATGCAGAACACCAGCAGCAGGTTGCCCACGCTCGGCCCGATCAACGTCGACAGCGGCACCACCAGCAGCGCCGTCGCGCCCGCCCACACCAGCAGCTGCGGCTTGCGGCCGTACTTGTCCGCCAACGCGCCCATCGGGTACTGCAGGGCGATGAACATGACCGTCGCGATCGACAGCGCCAGGAACACGTCCACCGGGTTCGCGCCCCGCTTCGACACCGCGAACGGCGTCAGCGCGCTGAAGAACGTGTAGTAGCACAGCGTCGACAGCATCGTGAAGCCCACGAGCCGCCCGACCGCCTTCGGGTGCTCCCGCAGGGTCACCAGCAGCGGGTTGCGCAGCGCCTTGGCCTTTGCCTTGTTCTGCTCGAACTGCTCGGTCTCCTCCAGGCTGCGCCGCAGCCACAGCCCCACCAGGCCGAGCGCGCCGCCGACCAGGAACGGGATGCGCCAACCCCACGACGAGAGCTGCGCGCTGTCGAGGGAGCGGGCCATGAAGAACCCGAGCAGCGACGCCGTCAGCACCGAGATGCCGGTGGAGATGTAGAAGAACGACGAGTACCGGCCGCGGCGGTGCGGCGGCGCGATCTCCGCCAGGTACGCCGACGCGTTCGACACCTCACCGCCCACCGACAGGCCCTGCGCCAACCGGGCGAGCAGCAGCAGGACCGGTGCCAGCCACCCCACCTGCGCGTAGGTGGGCAGCAGCCCGATCGCCACCGACCCGGCCGCCATCAGCACGATGGTCAACAGCATCGCCGCCCGCCGCCCGCGCAGGTCGGCGAACCTGCCGAGCAGGTACCCGCCCAGCGGCCGGAAGAAGAACGCGAGGGCGTACGCGGCGAACGTGTTGATCAGCGCTAACTGCGGGTTGTCCTTGGGGAAGATCTGCGTGGCGAAGTAGATGCTGAAGGTGGCGTAGATGGTCCAGTCGTACCACTCGATGGCATTGCCGATCGAGGCTGCGACGAGCTTGCGCACGGGTAGGCGTTCTTTGGTCTCCACGGCGGACATGCGGGGACCGAACCACAACGACACCGAAGCCGGTAGTGGCGATGCCGAACTGTCGTATTCAGATGCTCTTACCCCTCCATTCCTCTGCCAATACGGCGAACAGCAGGTCATCGGTCCATTCGCCCTTGTGCCACGTCGCCTTCACCCGATGGCCCTCTCGGCGGAAGCCCAGACGGGTCAGCAACCGCGCCGAACGGTCGTTCCGCGCGTCGCACTCGGCCGTCACCCGGTGCAGACCCCGGTCGGTGAACAGGTGCTCCACCAGGCGGCTCACGGCTTCCGCCGCGTAGCCGAGCCGCTGGTGCTCCCGCGCCAGCGTGTAGCCGATCTCCGCCTGGAGGCGGTCCTCGCGGAGGTTGACACCGACGTCGCCGACGAGCGTCCCGCCCACGTCGACGGCGTACTGGTACCACCCGATCCCGGCCGGGTCGAGCGCCGAGACCTCCCGGATGAACTCCCTGGCCTGCATCAGGGAGAACGGCGCGTCCCACCCCTGGTAGCGCGCCACCTCGGGGTCGGACCGGTAGGCGGCGAACGCCGGCGCGTCGGCCATGGTGAACGACCGCAGCACCAGCCTGGTCGCGACCAGCGTCATGCCGTCACCGCCAGTGCGAACGGCAACACCGCCGACGCCCCCGCCCGCCGCAACGACCGGGCCGCCACCGTCATCGTCCAGCCGGTGTCGACCTGGTCGTCCACCAGGAGCACCGGACCGTCCACAGCGGACAGGTCCGGCGTCTCGCCCTCGCGCACCAGCCCCGCCAACCGCTGCGCGCTGTTGACCCGGCGCGTGGCCTCGCCCAACCACACCCGGCCCAGCAGCGGCAGCCTGCCGACCGACGCGATCCGCTCACCGAAGCTGCCCACCAGCTCCGGCCGCGTCCGCGACCCGACCGTCACCACGCCCACCGGCCGTTCCGCCCAACCCCACGAGGACAACACCTTCACGCAGGCGGCGAAGACGTCCTCCGGGATCGCCTGGTCGGGTTCGGCGAACAGCGACCGCAACCGGTTGCCCCAGCCGATGTCGGTCAGCCGCCCCAACGCCCACCCCGTGGACGCCATCTCGCCGGCCGGGATGCGACCCGAGAGGGACACGCCTGCCGAGGCCATGCCCGTCGGCCACATCTTGCGCGGCTCCACCTCCACGCCCGGCCGCAACAACCGCTCCCGCGCCGCCGAGGACGCCGCCTCCGAGACCTCCGCCGACGGCCGCTCGCCCGTGCAGTTGTCGCACCGCCCGCACGGCGCCGCGTGCGGATCGTCCAACTGCCGCAACAGGAACTCCATGCGGCAACCGTCGGTGGCGAGGTAGTCGAGCACCGCCCGTTGCTCGACCTCGCGCGCCGCCGCGATCCGCTCGTACCGCTCGGCGTCGTAGGACCACGGCCGCCCCGTCGACACCCAGCCGCCGCGCACCCGCCGCACGGCGCCGTCCACGTCCAGCACCTTCAGCACGACTTCCAGCCTGGTGCGGGACAACTCCACTATGGGCTCCAGAGCGGCGGTTGACATCGCTCGATCAGGTGAGAGTGCGTCGAGCACCTGACGCACCACCCGTTCCGGTGGGAACGCCAGGGACGCGAAGTACGCCCAGATGTCGCGGTCCTCCGGGCCGGGCAGCAGGAGCACCTCGGCCCGCTCCACGCCACGCCCGGCGCGGCCGATCTGCTGGTAGTAGGCGATGGGGGAGGGCGGCGCGCCCAGGTGCACCACGAACCCCAGGTCCGGTTTGTCGAAACCCATGCCCAGCGCGGAGGTCGCGACCAGCGCCTTGACGCGGTTGGCGAGCAGGTCCTCCTCGGCGCGCTGCCGCTCCGCCGGGTCCGTGCGCCCCGAGTACGCCGCCACCTCGAAGCCGCGCGAGCGCAGGAACGCCGCCGTGTCGTCCGCCGCCGCCACGGTCAGCGCGTAGATGATCCCGGAACCGGGCAGCGTCCCCAGCCGCTCGGCCAGCCACCCCAGCCGCGCCTCCGCGGTCGGCAGCCGCACCGCCGCCAACCGCAGGCTCTCGCGGTCCAGCGGGCCGCGCAGCACCAGCGCGTCCGTGCCCGCGCCCAGCCCGAGCTGCTCGGCCACGTCGCGCACCACGCGGTCGTTCGCGGTCGCCGTGGTCGCCAGCACCGGCACGCCCGCGGGCAGTTCGGTGAGCAGCGTCCGCAGCCGCCGGTAGTCGGGCCGGAAGTCGTGGCCCCAGTCGGAGATGCAGTGCGCCTCGTCGACCACCAGCAGCCCGGCGGACGCGGTCAGCGACGGCAGCACGGTGTCGCGGAAGTCGGGGTTGTTCAGCCGCTCCGGCGACACCAGCAGCACGTCGACGTCGCCGGAGGTGACCCGGTCCTGCACGTCCTGCCACTCGTCGGTGTTCGCGGAGTTGATCGTCGCCGCGTGCACGCCCGCGCGCGCCGCCGCGTCCACCTGGTTGCGCATCAGCGCCAGCAGCGGCGACACGATCACCGTCGGGCCCTCGCCCAGGGACCGCAGCAGCGCCGTGGCGATGAAGTACACCGCCGACTTGCCCCACCCGGTGCGCTGCACCACCAGCGCGCGCCTGCGTTCGGCCACCAGCGCCCGGATCGCGGTCCACTGGTCGTCCCGCAGCACGGCCCGAGGACCTGCCAGTGCCCTCAGCCGTTCCTCGGCCAGTTCGCGGAGCGCGTTGTCGTCCATGTCGCCCACTCTGGCAGAGACCGCCGACGGTTTCCGGTCCGCGAGAACCTCGGCGACAGCCACGACCGGGTGACCGTAGGCTGAAAGCCGTGACTGACGACCTGCGCGAACAGGTGCACGCCGCGGCCCGCCGCGCCCGTGTCGCCGCCAACGACCTCGTCCTCGCGACCCGTGAGCGCAAGGACGCCGCCCTGCACGAGATGGCCGCCGCGCTGCGCGCCCGGGCAGGCGAGGTGCTGGAGGCCAACGCGAAGGACCTCGAAGCGGGGAAGGCCACGGGCCTGTCCCAGGGCCTGCTGGACCGGCTGGCGCTGTCCGAGGCGCGCGTCGAGGGCGTGGCCCGGGGCCTGGAGACGGTGGCGGGCCTCACGGACCCGGTGGGCGAGGTGCTGCGCGGCTCGATCCTGCCCAACGGCCTGGAGCTCAAGCAGGTCCGCGTCCCGATGGGCGTGGTGGGCATGGTCTACGAGGCGCGCCCGAACGTCACCGTCGACGCGGCCGGCCTCGCGCTGAAGTCCGGCAACGCGGCCCTGCTGCGCGGCTCGTCCTCCGCCGAGCACTCGAACACCGCGCTCGTGGTGGTCCTGCGCGACGCCCTGGAGACCGCCGGCCTGCCCGCGGACGCCGTGCAGCTGCTCCCGTGCCACGACCGCGCGTCGGTCACCCACCTCATCACCGCCCGCGGCCTGGTCGACCTGGTGATCCCGCGCGGCGGCGCGGGCCTGATCGACGCCGTGGTGCGGCAGGCGACCGTGCCGACCATCGAGACCGGCGTGGGCAACGTGCACGTCTACGTGGACGCCTCCGCCGACCTCGACATGGCGCAGCGCATCGTCCTCAACTCCAAGACCCGGCGCACCAGCGTGTGCAACTCCGCCGAGTCGCTGCTGGTGCACGCCGCCGTGGCCGACGAGTTCGTGCCGCGCATCACCGACGCACTGCACGCGCAGGACGTCACCGTGCACGGCGACGAGCGGTTCGCCCGCGACCCGCGGGTGCGCGCGGCCACCGACGAGGACTGGGGCACCGAGTACCTGTCGCTGGACATCGCGGCCCGCGTGGTCGACTCGATCGACGAGGCCATCGAGCACATCGCGGTCCACGGCTCCGGGCACACCGAGGCCATCGTGACGAGCGACCTGGCGGCCGCGCGCCGGTTCACCGCCCGGGTCGACGCGGCGGCGGTCATGGTCAACGCCTCGACCGCGTTCACCGACGGCGGCGAGTTCGGCATGGGCGCGGAGATCGGCATCTCCACGCAGAAGCTGCACGCGCGCGGCCCGATGGGCCTGGCCGAGCTGACCTCGTCCAAGTGGGTGGTCTGGGGCGACGGGCACGTGCGGTCGAGCTCCTGACGAGGGGCTGCTGCGGCGGCTCCTCCGGGGCCGCCGCCGAACGCGCCGGACTCGGTTGACGGTCCGTAGCGACCTCCCTACTGTCGGGAAGCGAGCGACCGCTTGCTTGGGGGTTAACCGATGGAGACCAGGTCCTACCCGTTCGCCGAACCAGACGACCTCACGCTCAACCCCGCCTACCTCGAACTCCAGCGCGACGAACCGGTCGCCCGCGTCCGCCTGCCGTTCGGCGGCGACGCGTGGCTGGCCACCAGGTACGACGACGTCAAGACCGTGCTCGCCGATCCCCGCTTCAGCCGTGCGGCGGCGCTGAACGCCGACGTGCCGCGCACGCTGCCGAACATCCAGACCGACTCGAACATCCTGACCATGGACCCGCCTGACCACACCCGGTTGCGCAGGCTCGTCGCCAGGGCGTTCACCGCCCGGCGGACCGAGCAGCTGCGCGAGCGCGCGCAGGAGGTCGTGGACGGCCTGCTCGACGACGTGGAGGCGCAGGGACCGCCGGTCGACCTCGTCGAGGCGCTGGCGATGCCGCTGCCCATCACGATCATCTGCGAGATGCTCGGCGTGCCCGTCGAGGACCGCGGCAGGTTCCGCGGGTGGTCGGACGCGGCGGTCGCGATCACCGCCTTCGAGCCCGCCGAGATCATCGCGGCCGGCGAGGCGCTGCGCGACTACATCGCCGGCCTGGTGCGGAGCAAGCGCGAGCGGCCCGCCGACGACATGCTGTCCGCGCTGGTCGCGGCGCACGACGTGGACGACCGGCTCGACGAGCAGGAGCTGGTCTCGTTCGGGGTGGCGCTGCTGGTCGCGGGCCACGAGACCACCGCGAACCAGATCGGCAACTTCGTCGTCACGCTGCTGCGCAACCCGGACAAGGTCGCCGAGCTGCGCGACGACCCGTCCCTGCTGCCCGCGGCCGTCGAGGAGCTGCTGAGGATCACGCCGCTGGGCGGCTCGGCGGGCTTCCCGCGGATCGCCACGGAGGACGTCGAGCTGTCCGGCGTGACGATCGCCGCCGGCGAGGCCGTGTTCGTCAACAACGTCGCCGCCAACCGCGACCCGTCGGTGTTCGAGCGCCCCGGGGAGATCGACTTCCGCCGCGAGCACAACCCGCACATCATGTTCGGCCACGGCGTGCACCACTGCATCGGCGCGCCGCTCGCGCGGATGGAGCTCCAGGTCGCCCTCGGCAGCCTGCTCAAGCGGTTCCCGACGCTCCGGCTGGACGGCGACGTGCGGCTCAAGCGGGGCAGGCTGATCCGGGGTCCGCAGTCCCTGATGGTGAGGTGGTAGCCCGCATGGGTGACTGGACGGTCGGGGTCGACCGGGACGCCTGCATCGGCACGGGCATGTGCACGTCCACCGCGCCGGGGCACTTCCGGCTGGTGGACGGCCTGTCCGCGCCGATCAGCGAGTCCGTCGGAGCCGACGACGCCGTGCTCGACGCGGCCGACTCGTGCCCGATGGAGGCCATCCTCGTCCGCGACTCGACGGGGTCGGTGCTCGCGCCGCGGGATTGACCCGCGAAAAGATCTTCCACCGATCGCGTCATGGGTGAGCACGCAGCGCGTTCCACCGCCGTGCGGCCTTGCTTCGGGGTGGGCCGCACGCCTCGGCAGCGGCCCACTCCCCCAGGGCCGCGACCGGGACGGGTGCGCGGGCGGTCTTCCGGGGAGCGACCGGCCGCCCGCGCACCACCGGAACTACGCTCACGTCCCATGTCCAACCGCCGGATCGGCGTCATGGGTGGCACCTTCGACCCGGTGCACCACGGCCACCTCGTCGCGGCCAGCGAGGTGCAGGCCCGCTTCGACCTCGACGAAGTGGTCTTCGTCCCCACCGGTCAGCCCTGGCAGAAGAGCGAGCGCGAGGTCAGCGCCGCCGAGGACCGCTACCTGATGACGGTCATCGCCACGGCCTCCAACCCCCGCTTCTCGGTCAGCCGGGTCGACATCGACCGGGGCGGCCCCACCTACACCGTCGACACGCTCGCCGACCTCAAGCTCGCCCACCCCGGCGCGGACCTGTTCTTCATCACCGGCGCGGACGCCCTGGAGCAGATCCTGTCGTGGCGGCGCGCGGACGACGTGTTCGCCCTCGCGCACTTCATCGGGGTCACCAGGCCGGGCTACGAGCTGGTCGACACGCACCTGCCGCCGGGCGCGGTGTCGCTGGTCGAGGTGCCCGCGATGGCCATCTCGTCGACCGCCGTCCGCGCCCGCACGGCGTCCGGCCTGCCCGTCTGGTACCTCGTCCCGGACGGTGTCGTCCAGTACATCTCCAAGCGCCGGCTTTACTCGATGCCGGATTAATCGCGGTCGCCGGTACCCTCATTGACTCGTGCGGGCGTATAGGCGTCCGCCGAGGTGATGAGGAGTGACGTGGCAGCCACCGACGAGGCACGACGGTTGGCGCTGGTCGCCGCGAACGCGGCGGCGGACAAGAAGGCGCACGACGTGATCGTGCTCGACGTGTCCGACCAGCTGGTGATCACGGACGCGTTCGTGATCGCCTCCGCCCCCAACGAGCGGCAGGTCGGCGCGATCGTGGACAACGTCGAGGAGAAGTTGCGGGAGACCGGTCGCAAGCCGGTCCGCCGCGAGGGCGCGCGCGAGGGCCGCTGGGTCCTGCTGGACTTCGTGGACGTGGTCGTGCACGTCCAGCACGTGGAGGAGCGCACCTTCTACGGCTTGGAGCGGCTGTGGAAGGACTGCCCGCGCATCGAGTTCGACGCCGGCCCCGCGTCGGCCGACGACGAGGTCGACGTGGTCGACGACGATGCCGACGAGGTCGCCGGGGCATGACCCTGAACCGGCTCGTGCTGTGGCGGCACGGTGAGACCGACTACAACGCGACCGGGCGCATGCAGGGCCACCTGGACTCGGTGCTCACCGAAACCGGGTGGAACCAGGCGCGGTTCGCGGTGCCGGTGCTCACCGGGTTCGCGCCCGAGCTGGTGGTGGCCTCCGACCTGCGCCGGGCGCAGGACACGGCGACGGTGTTCACCCGGGCGACCGGGGTAGCGCTGCGCGTCGACGAGCGGCTGCGCGAGACCAACCTGGGCAAGTGGCAGGGGCTGACCTCGGTCGAGATCGAGGCCGAGTGGCCGGGCTCGCTCGACGCGTGGCGCGCCGACGGCACCCTGGCGCCGCCGGACGGCGAAACGCGCGTGGAGGTCGCCGAGCGCGCGCTGGCCGTCGTGCACGAGGTGGACGAGGAGTTCACCGGCACGGTGATGCTGTGCGCGCACGGCGGCCTGATCAGCGCGCTGACCGGCCGGCTGCTGGACCTGCCGGTGGACCGGTGGGCGCTGCTGGGCGGCATCGGCAACTGCCACTGGACGGTGTTCACCCGCCGGCCGGACGGCGACGGCCGCTGGCGGCTGTCGTCGTACAACGCCGGAAGCACGCGGTGAGGCTGCTCGTCCTCGGCGACTCGCTGACGTTCCACGGGCCGCGCGGGCCCCTGCCCGCCGACCACCCGCGGCTGTGGCCGAACGTGTGCGCCTCGGCGCTGGGCGGGCACGCGGAACTGGCGGCGGGGTTCGGCTGGACCGCGCGGGACGCCTGGTGGTCGCTCACCGGCGACCCGCGCGTGTGGTCGCTGCTGCCGCGCACGGACGTGCTGGTGCTGGCCGTGGGGCACATGGACACGCTGCCCTCCCCGTTGCCGACGTTCCTCCGCCAGGGGCTGCGCTACCTGCGGCCGGACGCGCTGCGGCGGCGGGCGCGCACGGCGTACCGGACCGCCCAGCCGGTGCTGTCGCGGCTGCTCGGCGGGCGTCCGGTGGCGTTGCCGCCGCACCTGACCGTGCGGTACCTGGACGACTCCGTGCGCGCCGTGCGCGCGCTCGAACCCGGCATCCGGGTCGTGGGGATGACGCCCTCGGTGCACCGCTCCCCGGCGTACGCGGAGGTGCACACCGGGCGTGCGGCGGCGGAGCGCGCGCTGCGGACGTGGGCGGCCGGCGCGGACGTGCCGCTGCTCGACGTGCCCGCGTTCGTCGGCGAGCACGTGCGGTCGCGGCGCGGCAACCCCGACGGCATGCACTGGGGCTGGGAGGGGCACGAGCTGGTCGGAAAGGCGATGGCCGAACTCGTCAGGACCGTGGCGGTCGGCCACTCCACCCGGACGGAGCCGTAGGCTCGGCCCCCGTGTCCACCACGATCGTCACCGACTCCACGGCGTACCTGCCCGAGGGGTTCGCCGAGCGGCACGGCATCCGGGTCGTCCCGCTGCACGTCGCGGTGGACGGTCGCAGCAGGCTGGACGGGCTGGACTTCGGGCCGGCGGAGCTGGCGGAGGCGCTGGGCGAGCACCGGCGCGTGACCACCTCCCGGCCCACGCCCGGCGAGCTGGCCGAGGTGTACCGGTCCGCGCTGGACGGCGGCGCCGAGGCCGTGGTGTCGGTGCACCTGTCCCGGGAGCTGTCGGGCACCTGGGAGGCCGCGCGGCTGGCCGCGGAGGAGGTCGACCCGGACCGGATCAGGGTGGTCGACTCACGCGCGACCGGCATGGGCCTCGGGTTCACCGCCCTGGCGGCCTGCCTCGCCGACGGCGGCGGGGCGGGCGCGGAGAAGGCGGCGGTCGCGGCGGCCTCGCGGATCAGGATGTTCTTCTGCGTGGAGACCCTGGACCACCTGCGCCGGGGCGGCCGGATCGGCGCCGCGGCGGCGCTGGTGGGCACCGCGCTGGCGGTGAAGCCGCTGCTGCACGTGGACGACGGGCGGATCGTGCCGCTGGAGAAGGTGCGCACCACGGGGCGCGCGATCGGCCGCCTGGTGGACCTGGCCGCCGAGGCCGCGGGGCCCGGACCGGTCGGGCTGGCCGTCCACCACCTGGCCGCGCCGGAGCGCGCGGCGGAGCTGGCGACGCGGTTGGACGAGCGCGTCCCCGGATCGACCGGGTGCCTGATCTCCGAGGTGGGAGCCGTGATCGGCGCGCACACAGGGCCCGGTGTGCTGGGCGTCGTGGTGCTGCCCGGCGGGGTCACCTGACCTCTTCAGCCATCTCGTTTATCCATCTCGGACCAGTTGTCCACAGGTTCGGAACTCGTCCTCGCGCCGTTGCTCCACCCGGCCTAGCGTCGATCGCATGTTCGACACGAAACCGGAAACCCCGCAGGCCCGGCTCCAGGCGTTGATCAGCCGCAACCGCGGCAAGCACCGAGCACCGGACGCCGAGACGCTCGTGTTCGTCTCGGCCGACGACGTCGCCGGGCCGCCACCACCGCTCGCCGGGCTGCTGCGCCGCCTGCTGCCCGCGTCGTCCGCCCCGCCCCGGCGCCTGGTCGTGCTCGCCGGCGTGGTGGCGGCCGTGGCGCTCGTCGTCGCGCTCGCCCTGTGGTGGCAGCGCCCCGTGGCCGAGTCCCCACCGGACCTCCCGGTGGCGGAGGCGGCCGCCGTCACCCAGGTCGAGCAGCAGCTCGTCGTCGACGTCGTCGGCCTGGTGCCCACACCCGGCCTGGTCACCGTCCCCAGTGGAGCCAGGGTGGCCGACGCCCTGCGCGCGGCGGGCGGCCCCCAGCCCGGCGCCGACCTGAGTCCGCTCAACCTCGCCCGCAAGGTCACCGACGGCGAGCAGATCGCCGTCGGGGTTCCCGCGCCCCACGCGGGCGGCACCGCCACCGAACCGCTCAACCTCAACACCGCGACCGAGGAACAGCTCGACACCCTGCCCGGCGTGGGGCCGGTGACGGCGCAGCGCATCGTCGACCGGCGGCAGAAGCGCGGCCCGTTCACCTCGCTCGACCAGCTCGGCGAGATCGAGGGGATCGGTGACGCGAAGCTCGCCAAGCTCACCGAACTCGTCCGCCTCTGACCCCGCCCGCGCCGTCCCGCGCCCCAGCCGTCCCGCCGCCACTGTCCCGCCGCCGTTGTCGTCCTGCCCGGAGCACCACCATGCCCGCCCCACGGCTCGCCCTCGTCCCACCGCCCAGCCCTGACACCGGCTCCCGCCGCCGAGAACGGAGGTCGCCCCTCGACCGTCCCCGCACCACCGGAGGTGTGCCCGCCCGCCACCTCGTCCCCGTTCCGACCCACACCCAGGACAGGAGGGTGCCCATCCGAATCGTTCGTGCCACCCGCCCATCACCGACACCGCTCCCACGGCGCCCACCGCCCGGAACGCGTCGCCACCTCACCGCCGTCCCGTCCCGGTGGGTGGGGTCGTGAGCCCCCGCGCGCACCTCGTCCCGGCCGCGCTCGCCGTGTGGGCCACCGCCCTCGCCGGTCTGCTGTGGACCTGGTGGGCGGCGGTGGTGGTCGGCCTGGTGGCCGCCGCAGTCGGCGGTCTGGCGCTTCGCCCGTGGCGCCAGGCGGCACTGGCGGTGGTGGTCACCGGGCTGGCGGCGGCGTGCTGGATCGGCCTCCAGGTCCACGCGTCGGCGCACCACCCCCTGCGGTCGCAGGCGGAGCGGGGCGGGACCACCACGCTGGAGGTCGAGCTGGACGAGCGGCCACGAGGCGTGCGCACCAGCGGGTTCGGGTCGCGGGCGGGCGGCGTCGACCTGGTGGTGGCGAGGGCGACGCTCGACGACGGCGGCCGGGTCGTCCTGCTCGCCCCGGCGCAACGGTGGCAGGAGCTGCTGCCGGGGCAGCGCGTCACGGCCAAGGGCGGTCTCGCCCCGCCTCGCGGCCGTGAGCTGGCGGTCGCCGTGCTCAGGGTCCGCGGACCCCCGGTGGCGGTGACCGCAGCACCGGTGTGGCAGCGCGCCGCCGAAGGGCTGCGGGCCGGGTTGCGGGAGGCGAGCACCGCCCTCGACCCCGAACCGGCCGGGCTGCTGCCCGCGCTGGTCGTGGGGGACACCTCCACCCTCGCGCCCAGGGTGGTGGAGGAGTTCCGCACGGCCGGCCTGGCCCACCTGCTCGCGGTGAGCGGCGCGAACCTGGCGATCCTGTGCGGCGCCGTGCTGCTGGTGCTGCGGCTGGTGCGGGTCGGTCCACGCGGGTGCGCGGCGGGCGCGATGGTCGCGCTGGTGGGTTTCGTCCTGCTGGCGGGGCCCGAGCCGAGCGTGCTGCGGGCGGCCGTGATGGGCGCGGTGGCGTTGCTGGGTCTGGTGCTGGGGCGGGAGAAGTCGGCGTTGCCCGCCCTCGCGGCGGCCGTGGTGGTCCTGGTGCTCCACGACCCGGACCTGGCGACCGCGCCGGGCTTCGGCCTGTCCGTGGTGGCCACGGCCGCGCTGGTGCTGCTGGCGCCGGGATGGTCGGCGGCACTGCGGGCGCGCGGGGTGCCGGCGGGGCTCGCCGAGGCGCTGGCGGTGCCGGTGGCGGCGAACCTCGCGACCGCGCCGCTGGTCGCCGGGTTCGCGGGGCAGGTGAGCCTGGTGGCGGTGCCGGCGAACCTGCTCGTCGCGCCGGTGGTGGCGCCGGTGACGGTGCTCGGTGTGGTGGCGGCCGTGCTGGCGCCGGTGCACGGGGCGGCGGCGCGGCTGGTGGTGGAGGTCGCGGGTCCGGCGGTGTGGTGGCTGGTCGCCGTGGGTCGGCAGGCGGCGGCCGTGCCGGGCGCGGCGGTGGACTGGCCCGAGGGCTGGGCCGGTGGGGCGTCGCTGGCCGCGACGGTGGTGCTCGGGTGCCTGCTCGTGCGGGCGCGGCGGGTGCGGGCGCTGGTCGTGGCGGGCGTGGTCGGCGCGGTGCTGGTGGTCGTGCCGCTGGGCGTGGTCTCGCCCGGCTGGCCGGTGCCGGGGTGGTCGGCGGTGGCGTGCGACGTGGGGCAGGGCGACGCCGTCGTGCTGGCCACCGCCGACCGCGACCGGGCGGTGCTGGTCGACACCGGGCCCGACCCCGGACCGGTGCTGTCGTGCCTGCGGCGGCTCGGGGTGCGGCGTGTCCCGCTGGTGGTGCTGAGCCACCTGCACGCCGACCACGTCGGCGGGCTGGCCGCGGTGCTGTCGGAGCGGGAGGTGGGCGCGGTGGCCGTGGGGCCTTCGCGTCGGCCGGGGTGGGCGTGGGAGGAGGTGCGGGCGCGTGCGCGGGCGGCGGGGGTCCGCGTGGTCGAGCTGGGCGCCGGGCAGCGGGTGAGCTGGCCGGGACTGGACCTCGACGTGCTGGGACCGCGAGCGGCCCCGGTGGGGGAGACCAACACGGCGGTCAACGACGCGTCGCTGGTGCTGCGGGCCACGACCGCGGCCGGGCGGGTGCTGCTGACCGGCGACGTCGAGCTGGCCGGGCAGGCGGACCTGCTCGGCGGGCACGTCGACCTGAGGGCCGACGTGCTCAAGGTGCCGCACCACGGGTCGCGGTACACGTCGCCGGCGTTCCTGGAGGCAGTGCGGCCCCGGGTGGCGTTGGTGAGTGTCGGGGCGGGCAACCGCTACGGCCACCCGAGCGGGGTGCTGGTCGACGCCCTGACCCGGCAGGGCGCGCTGGTGCTGCGCACCGACCGGGACGGCGACACCGCCGTCCTCACCGGCCCGGACGGGCCGCGGGTCGCCCGCCGGGGCGGCCCCGACCACGAAGCAGGAGGGGATCACCATGGGCGGGAACGACAGGAACGACGTGTGGGTCAGGCTGCGCACGGGGTGGCGGCGGTCCGGTGGCGACCGGGCCGTGGGGTGGGCGCTGTGGCAGCGCGGCTACACCGCCCACCCGTGGCCGCGCGACGAGCTGCGGCCCTCGTTCGCCTATTACGTGTGCGAGGAGCTGCCCGCCGGTGGGCGGGGGATCGTCGCGCGCGCCACCGTCACCGGCGTGGTGCGGACCGCCGAGGTCGACTCCGCGGACTCGGCGTACCGGCTGGTCGCCGACGCGTTGTTCGACGACGACCTCGCCATGGCCCCGGAGGAGTGGTACGCCGAGCGCTACAACCGGCAGAAGGCGGCGCGGCCGTGGCCGCAGCTGCTGACCGCGTGGCGCGTGGTCACCGAGCAGGTCGGGCCGCAGGAGCTGCCCGAGCTGACCGCGTTCCCGCGCACCGGGTGGTTGCGGTCGGGGAGGGTCGCGCTGTGAGCGCCCCGGTCAGGATTCGAGGGCCTTGAGCACGGCCTCCGCCGACGGCGGGACGTTGGCCTTCGGGCCGACCCGGTCGCCGAGCGCGTCGAGGGTCTTGAGGCCGTCGCCGGTGATGAGCAGCACGGTCTCGCCGTCGGGGTCGAGCCGGCCCGTTTCGATGAGCTTCTTCGCGGTCGCCACGGTCACACCGCCCGCGGTCTCGGCGAAGATGCCCTCGGTGCGGGCCAGCAGCCGGATGCCCTCGATGACCTCCTCGTCGGTGACGTCCTCGATGGCGCCGTTGGTGCGGCGCACCGCGTCGAGCACGTACGGGCCGTCGGCCGGTGCACCGATCGCCAGCGAGCGGGCGATGGTGTCCGGGCGGACGGGGGTGACCACGTCGCGGCCGGCCTTGAAGGCCGCGGCGACGGGGGAGCAGCCGGTGGCCTGCGCGCCGAACACCCGGTACGGGGTCTGCTCGACCAGGTCGAGTTCGCCCAGTTCGCGGAACGCCTTGTCGACCTTGGTGAGCTGGGAGCCGGAGGCGATGGGGACCACGATCTGGTCGGGCAGCCGCCAGCCGAGCTGCTCGGCGACCTCGTAGCCGAGCGTCTTGGAGCCCTCGGCGTAGTAGGGGCGGACGTTGACGTTGACGAACGCCCAGTCCTCGTGCTCGGCGGCCAGTTCCTGGGCGAGCCGGTTCACGTCGTCGTAGTTGCCGTCGACGGTGATCAGGTTGCCGCCGTAGACGGCGGTCATGAGGATCTTCGCCCGCTCCAGGGAGGAGGGCACCAGGACCACCGACTCCCAGCCCGCGCGGGCCGCGGCGGCGGCGACGGCGTTGGCGAGGTTGCCGGTGGACGGGCAGGCGAGGACCTTGAAGCCGAGTTCGCGGGCGGCGGCGAGGGCGACGCCGACGACGCGGTCCTTGAACGAGTGGGTCGGGTTGCCGGTGTCGTCCTTCACCCAGACCTTGCGGACGCCCAGGGCCTTGGCGAGGCGGTCGGCCTCGACGAGGCGGGTGCCGCCGGGGTCGGTGTTGGGGTGCGACTCGACGGTGGAGGGCACGGGGAGCAGGCCGCGGTAGCGCCAGATCGACCGGGGGCCGGCCTCGATGTCCTCGCGGCGGACCCGGCCGAAGTCGTAGGCCACTTCCAGCGGCCCGAAACACTCGAGACAGGCGTATTCCGGGGCGAGCGGCGTCTGGTGCCCGCACTCGCGGCAGGACAGGGCGCGAGCCGGACCGAGGTCGAAGGAGGTGGTGGCCGAGGGCACACTGACAGCAGTCATCGCGAGGTATCTCCTCATCTTTCCCGCGTCGCGGGTCGGAATTGGCACCGTGATCGCACAGCAGGTGCTGTGCGACGGGTTGCCGGGGCTTCTTCGGGCCGATCCCTCTGCCCCTCTGGATGAGCGGTATTCAGTTGTCGGCACTCAACGTACGACAGGATCCCGCTCCTCAGCCAGTTGCGTCCACCATCCGGACGCGGGACGGGCGTGGGAGGATCGCGCCCGTGAGTGCGCCCGCTGAGACGCCCGACGCCGTGCACCTGGTCGTCGGCGAGGAGGAGTTGCTGGTCGAGCGCGCTGTGCGCGGCGCGTTGGAGGTCGCGCGCAAAGCCGACCCGCAGGCCGACCTGACCAGGGTGCGGGTGACTGATCTCACCCCTCCTGAGCTGGCCGAACTGGTGAGCCCGTCGCTGTTCGCGGAGGGCCGGGTGGTCGCGCTGGAGGCCGCGCAGGAGGCCGGCAAGGAGATCGCCGACGCCGTGCTCGCCTACGCCAAGGCGCCCGCGGACGGGGTGACGCTCGTGGTGGTGCACAGCGGTGGCGGGCGCAGCAAGGTGGCCAAGGAGCTGCCGGCGGCGCTGCGGAAGGCCGGGGCGCGGGTGATCGAGTGCCCGAAGATGACCAAGGCGTCCGACCGCGAGGCTTTCGTGCGCAACGAGATCCGTTCCGCGGGCGGCGGCAAGGCCGATCCGGAGGCGGTGGCGGCGCTGATCGAGGCCGTCGGGTCGGACCTGCGCGAGCTGGCGGCGGCGGCGGCGCAGCTGGTGGCGGACACCGACGGCAAGGTCGACGCGGAGGCGGTCCGCCGCTACCACCGGGGGCGGGCCGAGGTGACCGGGTTCGCGGTGGCGGAGAAGGCCGTCATGGGTGACCGGGCGGGCGCGCTGGAGGCCCTGCGCTGGGCGATCCAGCTCGGCGTGCCGCACGTGCTGGTGGCCGACGCGCTGGCCGACGCGGTGCGCACGGTCGCGCGGGTGTCCGCGGTGGGGCGGGGCGACCCGTTCAAGCTGGCGGGCGAGCTCGGCATGCCGCCGTGGAAGGTGAAGAAGGCGCAGGGGCAGTCGCGTGGCTGGGAGGAGCGCGGGCTGGCCGAGGCGATGTCGGTCGTGGCGGACCTCAACGCGGACGTGAAGGGCTTCGCGGCCGATTCGGGCTACGCGCTGGAGCGGGCGGTGCTGAAGATCGTCGCGGTGCACGGGCGGCGCTGACCCACGCGAGGGGTGTCGACCTGCGCGAGGGGGGCTGACCTGTGCAGGCGGCGCCGGCCCGGGCGAGCGGTCGGCCCGGGAAAGCCGGAGCGCCGCCCACCCCGGGGGGTGGGCGGCGCTCCGGTGAAGTCCAGATCAGATCTGGTTGGCGCGCTTGGCCAGCGCCGACTTCTTGTTGGCGGCCTGGTTGGCGTGGATGACGCCCTTGGTGACGGCCTTGTCGAGCTTGCGGGAAGCCTCCCGCGCCAGCTCGGTGGCCTTCGCCTTGTCGCCCGCCTCAGCGGCCTCACGGAACTTGCGGATCGCGGTCTTGAGCGACGACTTGACGGCCTTGTTGCGCAGGCGCGCCTTCTCGTTGGTCTTGATCCGCTTCAGCTGGGACTTGATGTTCGCCACGCGAAAGCCACCTTATTCCTCGGTCTCGGAGTCGCACCGCGCTCGTTCATCGGCTCCGACCCCGGAACGGGGGCGGGTTTCCTCCACAGCGGAATGCCGCGCGGTACGACGGAGAAGGATATCAAGGCTGCTCACCGGACCGTGAACCCGGCCCTCCCGTCGCCCACCAGCACCTCGTAGGCGCCCCGGGCGACCTCGGGCTTGCCGTCGCCGTGCACGTCGCCCGCGGTCACCGCCAGGTGCTTGGTGGGGAAGCTCACCTCGACGGTGCGCTGCTCGTGGGCCTTGAGCGTGACGCGGGTGAAGCCGACCAGCCGCTGGTAGGGCGTGAGCACCTGGCTCACCGGCTGGTGCACGTACACCGGGACGACGACCGTGCCGTCGCGGTCGCCGGTGTTGGCCACCGCGACCGACAGCCTGACCTGGTCGTCGCGGCGGACCTCGGTCGACTTGAGGACCGGCGTGGAGGTGGTGAACGTGGTGTAGGACAGGCCGTGGCCGAAGGCGAACTGCGGGTCGTAGCTGGAGCTGGGGCCCGCGTTGGCGCCGCGCGGCTGGTCGTAGGAGAACGGCTGGTCGCCGACGGTCTTGGGCCACGACACCGCGAGCCTGCCGCTGGGGTTGACCGCGCCGAAGAGCACGTCGGCGATGGCGCTGCCGCCCTCCGAGCCCGGTAGCCAGCCCGCGACCAGGGCGGGGGCGTCGGCGACCGCGCCGAGCACCTGCGGCCGGCCGGTGAGCAGCACCGCGACGACCGGTTTGCCGGTCGCGCGCACGGCCGTGACCAGCGCCTGCTGCTCGGCGGTCAGCTCGGGCGACTCGGTGTCGGCGTCGCCCTCGGCGCCGGGGTCCTCGCCGAGCACGACGACCACGGCGTCGGCGTCGGCGGCCTGGGCGACCGCGTCGGCCTGGGTCGGGGCGTTGACGACGTCCGTCGTGGGCGCGGCGGCGCGGATGCCCTGGAGCACGGTGACGGTGGGCGGCAGCGGGGAGCCGGACGGGATGCCCTGCCAGCCGACCGTCCAGCCGCCGAGCTGGCGGGCGACCGAGTCGGCCGCGTCACCGGTCACGACGAGCTTGCGGGCGCCCGTGGACAGCGGCAGGACACCGTCGTTGCGCAGCAGGACCGTGCCCTCGGCCGCGGCCTGGCGGGCCAGCTGCCGGTCGGCGCCGTCGACGATCGCGTCCGCCTTCGCCTCGTCCACGAACGGCTTCTCGAACAGGCCCAGCTGGAACTTGAGGGTGAGGATGCGGCGCACCGCCTGGTCGATGCGCCTGCCGCTGATGGCCCCGCCGCGGACGTTCGCCAGCAGGCCGGAGGTGAACTCGGCGGCGTTGGAGGGTTCCATCGCCATGTCCACGCCCGCGTTGACGGCCAGCGCGATGGCCTCCCGGTAGTCGGCGGCCACGTGGTAGCGGTCGACCAGGAAGCGGATGTCCTCCCAGTCGGTGATGGCCACGCCTCGGAAGCCCATGCGGTCGCGCAACTGCTCGGTGAGCAGGTACTTCGAGGCGTGGGCGGGCACGCCGTTCACCGCGCCGGAGTTGATCATGACGGTGCCGACGCCCGCGTCGAACTGCGCCTGGAAGGCGGGCAGGACGGTGTCCTGGAGGTGGCGGATGGGCAGTTGCGCGGGCGCGCGGTCGTGGCCGTTGAACGGCTCGGAGTAGCCCGCGAAGTGCTTGGCGGTCGCGGTGAGCTTCGCGGTGCCGTCGGCCGGTCCCTGCTGGCCGCGCACGTTGGCCGCCGCCAGCGAGCCCGCCAGCACCGGGTCCTCGCTGTAGGTCTCGTAGTAGCGGCCCCAGCGGGTGTCGCGGGCCAGGTCGGAGACCGGGGCGAAGTTCCAGAACACGCCGGTCGCGCGCATCGCCTCGCCGGTGGAGGCGCCGATCCGCTCCTGCAGGTCCGGGTTCCAGGTCGCGCCCAGGCCCACCTGGTGCGGGAACATGGTGGCGCTGAGCACGTTCGAGTGGCCGTGCACGCCGTCGGCGCCGTAGATGACCGGGATCTTGAGCCGGCTGTGGTCGAGTGCGAACTTCTGGACGGCGTTGGTCATCTTCGCCCACTCGCGGGGCGTGTTCGGGTTGGGCGCGTCGCCGCCGCCGGAGAGGATCGAGCCGACCTTCGCGTCCTCCAGGACGGCCTTCATGCAGTCCTCGCGCAGCGGGCCGGCGTTCCACTCGCAGTTGCCCCGCAGCTTGCCGAGGCGGATCTGGGTCATCTGGCCGACCTTCTCCTCCAGCGTCATCCGCCGCAGGAGGTCGTCGACGCGGCGGTCGACGGGGGCGCGGGCGTCGGTGTAGTCGCTGCCGCCCGGTTCCATCACGCCGCTCGCCTGCGCTCCGGTGACCAGCATGGCCAGCACGGCCAGGGCGCCGATGGCGGTGCGCTTGCGGGATCTCAGCATCGAGGACCTCCCGGGACGAGGGGCGTGGGCGGGGGAGAAGGCGCGAGGAGGGTGTGGGCGGGGCGGTTCGACTCACCCTCCCGGTGTGAGGTGGCGCACACCAGGGCCGAATGGCGCATTCTGGGAGCGCTCCCAACCGCTTTGCGCAGGTAAGGGGTGAAATGCAGTACGCCTGTCCTGTTAAATACTGTGCGTGACCACCGCTCTCGACTGGCCCGGGTTCGGGCACGTCTCGCTCGCCGCCCTGCTGTTCCTGTGCCTCGCCGCCGCGCTCGCGGGCGCGGTGGACGCGGTCGTCGGCGGCGGGGGCCTGATCCAGTTGCCCGCGCTGCTGCTCGTCGCGCCCGGCGGGCAGCCGCTGTACGCGTTGGCCACGAGCAAGGTGGCCGCGGTCGTGGGCACCGCGGCGGCGGTGCGGACCTACACGCGGCAGACGTCGGTCGACTGGTGGGCGGCGCTGCCGATGGCGGCGGCGGCGTTCGGCGGCGCGGTGGGCGGCGCGGCGTTCGCGGGGGCGCTGGCGCCGGGCACGTTGAACGCCGTGGTGCTCGTGGCGCTGGTCGGCGTCGGCGCCTACACGTGGCGCAAGCCCGCGTTGGGGGTGGCCGAGACGCCCCGGTTCACGCGTGCCGCGCAGATCGGGGTGATGGCGCTCGGCGGCGCGGTGATCGGCTTCTACGACGGGCTGGCCGGGCCGGGCACCGGCGCGTTCCTGGTGTTCCTGCTGGTGGGGGTGGTCGGGTTCGCGTTCCTGCGCGCCTCGGCCACGGCGAAGCTGGTGAACGTGGCGACGAACCTGGGCGCGCTGTTCTACTTCGTCCCGGCGGGCAAGGTGCTGTGGGGGCTCGCGGCGGTGCTCGCGGTGTGCAACACGGCCGGCGCGGTGTTCGGCGCCCGGCTCGCCGTGCGGCGGGGGTCGGCGTTCGTGCGCCGGGTGTTCCTCACCGTCGTGGTGGCGCTCGTGGTCAGCCTGGGGTGGAAGGCGGCGGTTGGATGAGCCGGAACGTGGCGCCCATCGGGTCACCAGCCGTGGTGAACCGGCCGAACGGGGAGTCCACGACCTCGCCGACGGTGACGCCGCCCAGGGCGCGCACCCGCCGTGCCGACTCCTCGGCGTCGGACACCGCGAAGCAGGTCATCCAGTGCGGCGGGATCTCGGCGGGAACCCCGTCGGTCATGCCGAACACGCCGGCCACGGCCCGGCCGTCGACGGTCAGCCGCGTGTAGGGCAGGTCCGGCACCGGGTCCAGGCCCAGGCCGAACACGTCCCGGTAGAACTCCGCCGCGCCGAACGGGTCGCGGGTGGCGAGCTCGTTCCACACCACCGCGCCCGGTTCGCCCACCACGTACGCGCCGATGTGCGTGCCCGCCTCCCACAGGCCGAACGCCGCGCCCGTCGGGTCGACCGCGATGGCGCTGCGCCCCAGGTCGCCGGCGTCCACCTCCGGCACGAGCACCGTGCCGCCGGCCGCGCCCAGCGCGTCCAGGGACTCGTCGAGGTCGTCCGTGGCGAGGTAGGTGGTCCACACGACGGGGAACGCCGCGCCGGGCGGCATCCCGTCGAACCCGGCCACGGGCAGGCCGCGCACGAGGGCGTTGGTGCGGTACCCGCTGTCGGGGCCGCCGACCTCGAAGTCCCAGCCGAACAGGCCGCCGTAGAACGCCGTCGTCGCGTCCCGGTCGGTGGTCATCATGGCCACCCACGCCGGGGTGCCCGGCGCGTACGGGGCGTTCAGCTCGGTCACCGGCACAACGGTCGCACCGGCTCCGGGGGTCCGCCAGTCGATCACGCCGGTCGATCACGTTCGGTGAGGCTGCTGGTGAAGGGGGCCGGGAACGCCGGGCGCCGCCGACACGGGGTGCGTCGGCGGCGCGGGCTGGTCAGTCCTCGGAGGGGGCCGGTTCCGACTTGCGGGGCCGGCCGCGCTTGGGCGGGGCCGCCGCGCCCGAGGGCAGGCGGCCCGCTTCGGCGAGGGCCCGGCGCAGCAGGAACTCGATCTGCGCGTTGGTGCTGCGCAGCTCGTCGTTCGCCCACCGGGCCAGGGCGTCGTGCACCGCCGGGTCGAGGCGCAGCAGGACGCTCTTGCGGTCGGCCACGTCAGTGGTACAGCGACCCGGTGTTGACGATCGGTTGGGTGGACTTGTCGCCGCACAGCACCACCAGCAGGTTCGACACCATCGCCGCCTTGCGCTCCTCGTCCAGTTCCACCACGTCCTGCTCGGCGAGCCGGTCCAGCGCCAGCTGCACCATCCCGACCGCGCCCTCCACGATCTTCGACCGCGCCGCGACCACCGCGCCCGCCTGCTGGCGCTGGAGCATCGCCTGCGCGATCTCCGGAGCGTAGGCCAGGTGCGTCAGGCGCGACTCGATCACCTTCACGCCGGCCGCCTGCACGCGTGCCGCGATCTCCACCGACAGCGTCTCGGTGATCTCGTCGGCGTTCTCCCGCAGCGACAGCCCGGCCTCGTCGTGGTTGTCGTACGGGTAGCTGGTGGCGATGTGCCGCACGGCGGTCTCGGTCTGGATGCCCACGAACCGCACGAAGTCGTCCACCTCGAACTTGGCCCGCGCGGTGTCCTCGACCTGCCACACCACCACGGCGGCGATCTCGATGGGGTTGCCGTCGGCGTCGTTGACCTTGAGCGCGGCGGTCTCGTGGTTGCGGATGCGGGTCGAGACCTTCACCTTCGTGGCGAACGGGTTGGCCCAGCGCAAGCCGTCGCGCCGCACGGTGCCGATGTAGCGGCCCGCGAACTGGAGCACCCGCACCTCGCCCGGCGCCACGGTGAACAGGCCGCCCGACACGACGGAACCGGCCACCACGACCAGCGAGCCGATCACGATCCCCGCCGCGCTCGGTCCCGCGTCCGGGCCGTCGGGGATCGCGGAGAGCACGATCACCAGCGCGCCCAGCGCCATCGCGGCGATCGAACCGCCCAGCACGCCCCAGCCCGACACGTGCTTCGCGTCGCGCTCCCGCACCACGGGAGTCGGCATCCTCACGGCCACGTCCATCGCCGCTTCCACGACCGGGTCCATCGCTCCACCCCTCAGTTCATATCTTGTGCTTAGCAAAGTGATATCACTTTTCCGAGGGGTGTGGCAAGCGGGTCGGGCAAGCGGGTCGGGCAAGCGGGTCGCGCGCGGAGGACGGTGACCGGCTCGTCGAGGTCTTCGTCGGGCCCGCCGCGGTCGGTGGGCGGGCACGGGCGTCCTGCGCCGCGCGCGGTTGGTGCGAGGCGGGGCGGGCCGACGGGTTCCCGCCGCACGTCCGGATGGCGCTCGACGTGCGCCTGTGATCGCCTGGGCGGCGTGGAGATCCTGAGCAGCCGCGTCCTCGTCCGCTCGACCGACCCCGGGCGCGCCCGCGCGTTCTACCGGGACGTCCTCGGCCTCGCCGTGCACCGCGAGTTCCCGGGCGGCACGGTGTTCTTCCTCGGCGGCGGGTTCCTGGAGGTGTCCGGGGACGCCGACGAGGGGCCCACCGCCGCCACCCAGCTCTGGGTGCAGGTGCGCGACCTCGCCGCCGCCGCCGAGGAGCTGGCCGACCACGTCACGCGCCCCGCCCGCCGCGAGCCGTGGGGCCTGGACGAGATGTGGATCGCCGACCCCGACGGGCGGCGGATCGTGCTCGTCGAGGTCCCCGCGGAGCACCCGCTACGCCGGGACGTCCGCGAGTAGCTGCACGGTGGGCGGCAGCACGCCGCCGTGCCGCTGGAGCGACGTGCGGACGTTCGCGAACCCGGCCAGCTCCGCCTCCCGCATCAGGTCGTACTCGGAGGTGTCCAGTGCCATCCGGCGCACCGACACGACGAGCCGCCCGCCCGGCCGCAGCACGCGGCGCAGCTCGTGGAACGCCGCCGCCCGGTTGCCCCACAGCTGGAGGTTGTCGACCGAGACCACCACGTCCACCGACGCCGCCGGCTGCCCGGTCCGCGCCGCCGCGCCCTCGCGCAGCTCGACCCGGCCGGCCACGATCAGCTCGGCGCAGCGGTCGCGCGCCTCGTCCAGCATGACCTGCGACGGGTCGACGCCGATCGCCTTGAGCGCGCGTTCGCCGGCCAGCTTGAGACCGACGCCGGGGCCGGGGCCGAGGACGAGCACGACCTCCTCCGCCGTCGGGGCGGCCACCTCGACGACGTGCTCCTCGACCTTCGCGTTGAGCTTGGCCATCACGCGCCCGCCCAGCTCGCCCACCTTGCCGCGGGGGTGGCCGAACGCCGCGTCGAGCGCCTTCATGAGGTTGTCCGCCATGCCCCCAGCGTCGCCGCAACCGATTGCGCGCCGCATCGGGGATTTCCCGGAGACCGGTCCGGAGATTGTTTCCGGGGTGTTTCCGTCCTGCACATCAAAGGTCCGGGGTAGTGCTTTCCGGGCATTCCCGCAGTAAAGATGTGGACCATGACGACTCCACGGGCCCGCACGTCGGGGCTGCGCCGCTCCCCGGCCCGCGCCGTCGCACGGGCCGGGGAGCTGTTCGACGGCTACCTCGACCCCACCCGCCCGCACGCCGAGGCGTACGACGAGATGTTCGGCCCGGACGCCTCGGTGCGCCCCGCCTACCGCGCGCTGTACGACTCGATCGCGCCGTCGCGGGTGAGCGAGCTGAGCGCCCGCTCCGAGGCGCTGGACCGGGCGTTCGTCGACCAGGGCATCACGTTCTCGCTGTCCGGGCAGGAGCGGCCGTTCCCGCTCGACCTCATCCCGCGCGTCATCACCGCCTCCGAGTGGTCCAGGCTGGAGCGCGGCATCGTGCAGCGCGTGCGGGCGCTGGAGATGTTCCTGGCGGACATCTACGGCGACGCCCAGATCGTGCGCGACGGCGTGCTGCCGCGCCGGCTCATCACCTCGTGCGAGCACTTCCACCGCGAGGCCGCGCTGATCAAGCCGCCCAACGGCGTGCGCGTCCACGTGTCGGGCGTGGACCTGGTGCGCGACGAGGCGGGCGTGTTCCGCGTGCTGGAGGACAACCTGCGCTGCCCGTCGGGCGTGTCCTACGTGGTGGAGAACCGCCGCACGATGGCGCGCGTCTTCCCGGACCTGTTCGCCCGGCACCGGGTGCGCGCCGTCGACGACTACGCCGTGCACCTGCTGCGCGCCCTGCGCAACGCCGCGGCGCCCAACGCCGCCGACCCGACCGTCGTCGTGCTCACGCCGGGCATCGCGAACTCCGCGTACTTCGAGCACTCGCTGCTGGCCCGCCAGATGGGCGTGGAGCTGGTCGAGGGCCGCGACCTGTTCTGCCGCGACAACGCCGTCTACCTGCGCACCACCGAGGGCGAGCGGAAGGTCGACGTGGTCTACCGGCGCATCGACGACGACTTCCTCGACCCCGTGCACTTCCGGCCGGACTCGGTGCTCGGCGTCGCGGGCCTGCTCAACGCCGCCCGCGCCGGCAACGTCGTCGTCGCCAACGCGGTCGGCAACGGCGTGGCCGACGACAAGCTCGTCTACACCTACCTGCCCGAGATCCTGCAGTACTACCTGGGCGAGAAACCGCTGCTGCCCAACGTGGACACGTTCCGCTGCTGGCTGCCCGAGGAGCGCGCCCACGTCCTCGACCACCTCGACGAGCTGGTGGTGAAACCGGTGGACGGCTCCGGCGGCTACGGCATCGTGTTCGGCCCGTACGCCACCCCGCGCGCGCTGGCGGCGCTGCGCCGCGGCATCCGGACCAACCCGCGCGGCTGGATCGCGCAGCCCGTCGTGCAGCTGTCCACCGTGCCGACGAAGGTGGGCGACCGGCTCGTGCCCCGGCACGTGGACCTGCGGCCGTTCGCGGTCAACGACGGCAACTCCGTCTTCGTGCTGCCCGGCGGCCTGACCCGGGTGGCGCTGCCCGAGGGCAGCCTCGTCGTGAACTCCTCGCAGGGCGGCGGTTCCAAGGACACGTGGGTGCTCGCGCCCCGGTCGTCCACGCTGGACCGCGAGCTGGCCGAGCCCGGCCTCGCGCGGCCGGACGGGGAGTCCTCGCCCGCCGCCGAGCAGGGGCCCGAGCTGACCACGTCGCAGCAACAGCAGCAACAACAGCAACAACAGCAACGGCAGGTGTCCCCACCGGCGTCGGAGGAGGCGTGATGCTGGCCCGCAACGCGGAATCGCTCTACTGGATCGGCCGGTACGTCGAACGCGCCGACGACACCGCGCGCATCCTCGACGTGTCGGTGCACCAGCTGCTGGAGGACGCCACGGTCGACCCGGACTCGACCAGCCGCGCCCTGCTGGGCGTGCTCGGCATCCCCGCGCCCGGCGACGCCTCGTTCGACGTGTGGTCGCTCACCGAGCTGGTCGCCTACTCGCGCGACCACGCCGGGTCGATCATCGCCTCGATCACCAGCGCCCGGGAGAACACCCGCGGCGCGCGCGAGGTGGTGTCCACCGAGATGTGGGAGTGCCTCAACGCGATGTACAACGCCGTCGAGGAGCGCAAGGCGTACGCCCGCGCGATGGGCCCGCACGCGTTCTTCACGTTCGTGGAGGAGCGGGCGGCGATGTTCGCGGGCCTGGCCGACTCCACGATGAGCCGCGACGACGGCTGGCGGTTCCTGGTGCTCGGCCGGTCCGTGGAGCGCGTCGACATGATCGTGCGGCTGCTGCTGTCCCGCGTCGGCGACAAGGCGAACTCGCCGGGCTGGGTGACCGTGCTGAAGTCGGCGGGCGCCCACGACACGTACCTGCGCACCTACCGGGGCGCGCTGGACGCCTCGCGGGTCGCCCAGTTCCTGCTGCTCGACCGGCTGTTCCCGCGCTCGGTGTTCCACGCCCTGCGGCAGGCCGAAGCCTGCCTGGAGCAGCTCGACCACCAGCCGACCGTGCGGGTCGGGGCCCGGGCCGAGGCGCTGCGCCTGCTCGGTCGCGCCCGCAGCGACCTGGAGTTCCTGCGGCCCCACGACCTGCTCGAACACCTGCCGCGCCGGCTCAAGGCGCTCCAGGTGACCGTGCGCGACGTCGGCGAGGCCGTCTCCCAGCAGTACTTCCACACGGCGCCGTGGGTCGCCTGGACGAACGCCGAGGTGGTCTGACGTGTCGTGGCGCGTGCGGGTCGTCCACACCACCGGGTACCGGTACGAACTGCCGGTCACGCAGAGCTACAACGAGGCGCGGATGACGCCGCGCGCCGACCGGCGGCAGAACGTCGTGGTCACCCGCGTGGAGACCACGCCCGCGACCCGCGCCTACCGCTACACCGACTACTGGGGCACCGAGGTCACCTCGTTCGACCTGCACGCGCCGCACGTGGAGCTGAAGGTCGTGGCCTCGTCGGTGGTGGAGACCGGGCCCGAGGAGGAGCCGGTGCGCACCGCCTCGTGGGCCGACCTCCGCGCGGACGCCCTGGTGGACCGCTACACCGAGTTCCTGGGCTGGACGGCCTACGTGCCGCGCGACCGCGAGCTGGCCGCCGTGGCGCGGGGCCTGCGCAAGGGGCTGGGCCCGGCCGACGCCGTGCTGGCCGCCTCGAACTGGGTCCACGAGCAGCTGACCTACCGGTCGGGCACGACCGGCGTGCACAGCTCGGCGACCGACGCGTGGCAGGCCCGCGAGGGGGTGTGCCAGGACTACGCGCACGTCACGCTCGTGCTGCTGCGCGCGATGGGCGTCCCGGCCCGGTACGTGTCCGGCTACCTGCACACCAAACCGGACGGCGAGGTGCGCGAGACCGTGCGCGGCGAGAGCCACGCGTGGGTCGAGGCGTGGACGGGCGGCTGGTGGGGGCACGACCCGACCAACGGCATCCCGGTCGGGCCGCGCCACGTCTGGGTCGCCCACGGCCGCGACTACGCCGACGTGGCGCCGCTCAAGGGCATCTACTCGGGCGGCGCGTCGTCGGCGCTGGAGGTCACGGTCGAGGTGACCCGGCTGGCCTGAGCCCTACTTCCAGCCCAGCCGGCGCAGCGCGTCCACGACCAGCGAGAACCGCTCCGGTTCGAGGACCGAGCCCTCGCGGCGGATGCCGTCCTCGGCCAGTTCGAACACGCGGTCCAGCCGCAGGTAGGAGTGGCGGCCGTCGCGGTCCCAGCGGCCCGTGCCCAGGTCGAGGTGGTCGTCCTGCTCCTCGGGCCGGTTCGGGGGCCTGCTGGTCAGCATGAGCGCCAGCAGGGTGCGGCGGTGCCTGCCGACCACCAGCAGCGGGCGGTCCTTGCCCCGGTCCGGGTCCTCCTCGAAGGGCACCCACGCCCACACGACCTCGCCGGGGTCGGCCAGGCCGTCCAGGTCGGGGGAGTACTCCAGGGTCGCCGCCGCGTGGGCCGCCGTGTGGACCTCCCGCACCGCGCCCCGGGCCGGTCGCGGGTCCTCTCCGTTCGCGTGCACGGCGGGCAGCCTATGGCCTCGGTCACGCCCGCGAGGCCCGGCCCGGCGGCGTGGCATGAGAGAATGGGGCGATTCCCCCGTCCTTCTTGTGCGAGGAACCTTCGTGACCACGTTCGCCGACCAGACGTTCACGCCTCCGGAGCTGATCCGGAACTTCTGCATCATCGCGCACATCGACCACGGCAAGTCCACCCTGGCCGACCGCATGCTGCAGCTCACCGGCGTGGTCGACGCCCGGGCGATGCGCGCGCAGTACCTCGACCGGATGGACATCGAACGCGAGCGCGGCATCACGATCAAGGCGCAGAACGTGCGGCTCCCGTGGCAGGTCGGGGGGCAGGACCACGTCCTGCACATGATCGACACGCCGGGCCACGTCGACTTCACCTACGAGGTGTCCCGCGCGCTGGAGGCGTGCGAGGGGACGGTCCTGCTGGTCGACGCCGCGCAGGGCATCGAGGCGCAGACGCTGGCCAACCTGTACCTGGCGATGGAGAACGACCTCACCATCATCCCGGTGCTGAACAAGATCGACCTGCCCGCCGCGGACCCCGACAAGTACGCCAAGGAGCTCGCCCACATCGTCGGGTGCGAGCCCGAGGAGGTGCTGCGCGTCTCGGCCAAGACCGGCCTGGGCGTCGGGGCGCTGCTGGACGAGGTCGTGAAGCGGGTGCCGGCCCCGGTCGGCGACGCGGACGCCCCGCCCCGCGCGATGATCTTCGACTCGGTCTACGACACCTACCGCGGCGTCGTCACCTACATCCGCGTGGTCGACGGCAAGATCACCCCGCGCCAGCGCATCCGGATGATGTCGACCAACGCGACCCACGAGCTGCTGGAAGTCGGCATCATCTCGCCCGAGCCGAAGCCGAGCGTCGGCCTGGGCGTCGGCGAGGTGGGCTACCTGATCACCGGCGTGAAGGACGTGCGCCAGTCGAAGGTCGGCGACACCGTGACGTCGGAGAAGAAGGGCGCCACCCAGCCGCTGGCCGGGTACCGCGAGCCGCGGCCGATGGTGTACTCGGGCCTCTACCCGGTGGACGGCTCGGACTACCCGATCCTGCGCGAGGCGCTGGAGAAGCTCCAGCTCAACGACGCCGCGCTCACGTTCGAGCCGGAGACGTCCGCGGCGCTGGGCTTCGGCTTCCGCTGCGGCTTCCTCGGCCTGCTGCACCTGGAGATCACCCGCGACCGGCTGGAGCGCGAGTTCGGCCTCGACCTCATCTCGACCGCGCCGAACGTGGTGTACCGGGTCGTGATGGAGGACGGGACGGTGCACGTCGTGACCAACCCGTCCGACTGGCCCGACGGCAAGCGCGCCGAGGTGTACGAGCCCGTCACCCGGTGCACGATCATCGCGCCCAGCGACTACATCGGCGCGATCATGGAGCTGTGCCAGGCCAAGCGCGGCCAGCTGGGCGGCATGGACTACCTGTCCGAGGACCGCGTGGAGCTGCGCTACACGATGCCGCTCGGCGAGATCATCTTCGACTTCTTCGACGCCCTGAAGTCGCGCACGCGCGGCTACGCGTCGCTGGACTACGAGGAGTCGGGCGAGCAGGAGGCCGAGCTGGTCAAGGTGGACATCCTGCTCCAGGGCGAGCCGGTGGACGCCTTCAGCGCGATCGTGCACAAGGACCACGCCTACGGCTACGGCACGCGGATGGCCACGAAGCTGCGCGAGCTGATCCCGCGGCAGCAGTTCGAGGTGCCGATCCAGGCGGCCATCGGCGCGCGCGTGATCGCCCGCGAGACGATCCGCGCGATCCGCAAGGACGTCCTCGCGAAGTGCTACGGCGGTGACATCACCCGCAAGCGCAAGCTGCTGGAGAAGCAGAAGGAGGGCAAGAAGCGGATGAAGATGGTGGGCCGGGTCGAGGTTCCCCAGGAGGCCTTCGTCGCCGCGCTGTCCACCGATGACTCCGGCGGCAAGGACAAGGGCAAGAAGTAGGACCCGCGGTCGCGTCCCCGTCGATCCCCGTCCCCGGGCGGGTGGTCGGCGGGGATCGTCGTTCCCGGGCCCAGGGCGGCGAAAGGGCCCCGGGGATGACGAAAGGGCCCTCAGGACGTCCCTGTCCTGAAGGCCCTCGAAGGTGCCCGGGCGTGCTCAGCTGTAGTTGCGGAGCATCCCGTTCAGCGCGTGGCGGCGGAGGATCGCTTCGATCTCCCGGGTCTGGTGCTCCGGGTGACGCGCGAGGATCGCTTCCATGTCCATCCGGGCGCTGGGGGTGTTGTAGTCGGCCAGCTGGCGTTCGAGGTCCGCTTCCCGCTTGCGGATCGCGCGTCGCGTGGCGAAGTACGTGCGAACAGTAGCCAGGGGGTTTGTCATGTCACCTTTCGGATCGATCTATCTGTATCGGTTCACCTACTATCTTGCCGCACGTCAGAGCCCTGCGCAGCCGATTTCGACGTGACCTCCGCCGCACCTGTTTCACCACGGTTCGTGATCGTCCCCGGGCATGACGGGCGGGTGACGGCGAGGTTGGGGAACGCTCACCCCGCGTCGCGGCCGAGCACGTCGAGCGAGTCCGCGTACTTGGCCCGCAGCCGCTCCTGGGTGGCCCGGTCGAGCAGCGCGAGCCGGGGCGGCGACATGTTGTCGGCGATGTCGGCCCGCTTCACGACGACCGCCACGGGGTCGGTCAGCACGCGCCCGAGGTAGTCCTCGCGCGGCTCGCCGGGGAGGTGGCTCAGCGCGACCACGGTCGACACGACCTCGGGCGGGCAGCCGGCGGCGAGCAGGTCGTCCGCGGTGAGGGCGGTGTCCTCCAGCACGTCGTGCAGCACGGCGGCCATCCGGGCGTGCTCGCCGGACACCTTGCTCATCACGCGCAGCGGGTGACCGATGTAGGGCTTGCCGGACTTGTCGACCTGCCCGTCGTGGGCCGCCCTGGCGATCCGGATCGCGTCATCAACGGTGAACGTCATCCGACCATTGTTCACAGGCTTGACAAGACCCATTGGTCTAGTCCATTTTCGAGTGGCCCGCGTCACCCGAGCTGGGCGTGGCCGCCGGAGAGAACGTGGAGGTGGACGTGGCTTCGAGGACGAGACGCGTGCTGGGCGCGGTGCTGGCGGGACTGCTGGCGATCGCGGGCCTGACCCTGGTCGTGGTGGGCAGCGCGTCGGCCGCCAACCTGGTCGCCAACCCGGGGTTCGAGGGCGGCACGGGCGGCTGGACGTGCGGCGCGGGCACGGGCGTGGTCACCACGCCCAAGCGCAGCGGCACGCACGCCCTGGTCGGCACCCCCGCCGGGCAGGACAACGCGCGCTGCGGGCAGACCGTCGCGGTGAAGGCCAACACGGCCTACCAGTTGAGCGCGTGGGTGCAGGGCAGCTACGTGTACCTGGGCGTGACCGGCACCGGCAGCGGCGACAAGAGCACCTGGACGCCGGGGTCGGCGGGCTTCGGCCGGCTCGCCCTGGACTTCACCACCGGCAACAGCACGAGCGTCACGGTGTACGTGCACGGCTGGTACGGCCAGCCGCCCTTCTACGTGGACGACGTGAGCCTCGACGGTCCGGGCACCCCGCCGACGAGCACGACGACCACCACGACGACCACCACCACGACGACCACCACCACCACGACGCCGGGCAACCCGGACCCGTCGCTGCCGAAGCACGCCCTCACCGGCTACTGGCACAACTTCGACAACGGCTCGCGGCTGCTCCGGCTCGCCGACGTGCCCACCACGTACGACATCGTGGCCGTGGCGTTCGCCGACGCGACCGCCACCCAGGGCGCGGTCGCGTTCACCCTGGACCCGACGCTGTCGTCCAAGCTCGGCGGCTACACCGACGCCCAGTTCAAGGCCGACGTGCGAACCCTCCAGTCCCGCGGCCAGAAGGTGATCATCTCCGTCGGCGGCGAGAAGGGCACGATCAGCGTCGCCAACGCCACCGCGGCCACGAACTTCGCGAACAGCGTGAAGACCCTGATCGCGAACTACGGCTTCGACGGCGTGGACATCGACCTGGAGAACGGCGTCAACGCGACCTACATGGCGCAGGCGCTGCGGGCGATCAGCGCGGGCGGCGGCAAGGTCATCGCGATGGCCCCGCAGACCATCGACATGCAGTCGACGCAGTCGGAGTACTTCAAGCTGGCGCTGTCCGTGAAGGACATCCTGACCGTCGTCAACATGCAGTACTACAACTCCGGCTCGATGCTGGGCTGCGACCAGAAGGTGTACTCGCAGGGCACGGTCGACTTCCTGGTCGCGCTGGCCTGCATCCAGCTCCAGAACGGCCTGCGGCCCGACCAGGTCGGCCTCGGCCTGCCCGCCTCCCCCTCCGGCGCGGGCGGCGGCCACCAGTCCCCCGCCAACGTCAACGCGGCGCTCGACTGCCTCGCGAAGGGCACGAACTGCGGCTCGTTCAAGCCCGCGCAGACGTGGCCGGGCATCCGCGGCGCGATGACGTGGTCGATCAACTGGGACGCCTCGAACAACTGGCAGTTCGCCTCCGCGGTCGCCCCGCACCTCGACACGCTGCCGTAGGTGTCGGACGCCGTCCCTCCCGCGGCACCGCGGGAGGGACGGCGTCGGCGGGCACGCGCTTCCCGCCCCCGTGCGGACTATCGTCGGGTCCATGCTGGACCGCCTCGAAGTGCCCGTCATCGCCGCGCCCATGGCCGGTGGCGCGTCGACGCCCCGGCTCGTCGCCGAGGTGGGCGGAGCGGGAGGGCTCGGCTTCCTCGCCGCCGGCTACCTGTCGGTGGAGGCGGTCGCGGAGCAGGTCGCCGCGACCACCGCGCTCACCGACCGCCCGTTCGGCGTGAACCTGTTCGTGCCCGGACCGCGCTCCACCGCCGACCTCGCCGGCTACCGGGAGCGGGTGCGCGCGCAGTCCCCGGGAGCCGAGCCGGGCGAGCCGCGCTGGGACGACGACTCCTACGTCGCGAAGCTGGAACTCGTGATGGCGCTGCGGGTCCCGGTGGTGTCGTTCACCTTCGGCCTGCCCTCGCCCGAGGACGTGCGCCGCCTGCACGCGGCGGGCAGCACGGTCGTGGTGACCGTGACCACCCCGCAGGAGGCCGTGCAGGCCGACCGGGTCGGCGCGGACGCGCTGTGCGTGCAGGGCTGCGACGCGGGCGGGCACCGCGGCACGTTCGCCGACGACGGCGTCTCACCCGGCGGCGGCGAGCTGTTCGGCGTGCTGGCCGCGCTCCGCCTGGTCCGCGGCAAGGTCGACCTGCCGCTCATCGCGACCGGCGGCCTGGTCCACGGCGCCGACGTGGCGGCCGTCCTGGCGGCGGGGGCCGTCGCGGCGCAGCTCGGCACCGCGTTCCTGACCACCCCGGAGGCGGGCACGTCGGCCGCGCACCGCCAGGCGCTCGCCGAGGGCACCCGCCGCACCGCGCTGACCAGGGCGTTCAGCGGCCGTCCGGCGCGAGGGCTGGTGAACAGGTTCCTCACCGAGAACGAGGGCCGGGCCCCGGCGGCGTACCCGGAGGTGCACCACCTGACCAAGCCGGTGCGCGCCACCGGCGACCCCGAGCTGATGTCGCTGTGGGCCGGGCAGACCTACCCGCTGGTCCGGTCGGCACCGGCGGCCGAGGTGGTGGCCCGGCTCGTCGCCGAGGCGCGCCAGGCGCTTTCCGTCGCGGACACGCGCATTCCGCCCGCGTAGCGGCCGAGAATGTCGGCGTGACCACCGCGCGCGAACTCGCCGACGAGCTGCTGACCCTGGTGCTGGACGCCGACCCCGTCATGGCCACCCTGCTCGGCATCCCGGGGTGGGACCACCGGTTGCCCGACCACAGCGCGGCGGGCGGCGAAGCCCTGCGCGCCCGCGCCGAGGACGTCGCCCGCCGGGCGGGGGAGGGCGCGGACGACCCGGTGACGCGGGCCGTCGTCGTGCAGCAGGCGCACGCCCTGGCGCACCTGCTGGGCGCGAACCTCGTCGAGCACACGTACGCCGAGGGGCTCAACGCGCCGGTGGCGGTGCTGCTCGGCGCGTTACCCCTGGTCCGGCCCGCCGACGACGGGGCCCGCCGGGCCTACCTGACCCGGCTGGCGGGGCTGCCCGACCACCTCGACGCGCTCGCCGAGCGGCAGCGCGCGTCGGACCGCCGCCCAGTGCGGCACCTGGTGGAGGCCGCCGTCGCGCGCCTGGACCGGTACCTGGCGGAGGACGAGGACCCGCTGCGCGCGCCCCTGGCGGGCTCCGACCTCGCGCCGCGCGCCGACGAGCTGCTGGCCGGGGCGGTGCGGCCCGCGTTCGCCCGCTACCGCGAGTTCCTGCGCACCGAGGTCGTCGCGCGCGGGCGCGGCGAGGACGAGCCCGGCCTGTGCCGGCTGCCCGGCGGCGACCGGGTCTACGCCGGGCTGGTGCGCGTCTACACCACGACCGAGCACACGCCGGAGGAGCTGCACCGCATCGGCCTGGACCTGATCGCGGCGCTGGACCGGGAGTACGAGGAGATCGGCGCGCGGGTGTTCGGCCCCGAGGGGTCCGGTCCTGAGGGGGCCGGTGCGGGGGAGGCCGGTCCCGTCACGGCGGCCGGGGTGCGGGCCAGGCTGCTGGCCGACCCGGCGCTGCGGTGGGCGAGCGCCGACGAGATGCTGGTGCTGGCCCGGGAGTGCATCGCCCGCGCCGAGCGCGTCGCGGGCGAGTGGTTCGGCACGGTCCCGTCGGCGCGCTGCGCGGTGGAGCCGGTGCCCGAGGCCGAGGCGCCCAACGCCCCGCTGGCGTACTACGTGGACCCGGCCATGGACGGCTCGCGGCCCGGCACCTACTTCGTGAACACCCACCGGGCGCGCGAGCGCGACCGGTTCAGCGCGGAGGCGACCGCGTTCCACGAGGGCGTGCCCGGCCACCACTTCCAGATCGCGCTGGCCCAGCGGCTCGACGACCTGCCGCTGCTGCGCCGGTTCGCCTCCATCGAGGCGTACCTGGAGGGCTGGGCCCTCTACACCGAGCGGCTGGCCGACGAGATGGGCCTCTACAGCGACGACGTGGCCCGGCTGGGCATGCTGTCCGGGGACTCGCTGCGCGCCGCGCGGCTCGTCGTGGACACCGGCCTGCACGCGCTGGGCTGGAGCAGGCAGCGTGCGGTGGACTACCTGCGCGCCAACGCCGTCATGCCCGACGTCGACATCTTCTCCGAGGTCGACCGGTACACCGAGAACCCCGCGCAGGCGCTGTCCTACATGGTGGGGCGGCTGGAGATCCAGCGCCTGCGCGGTGAGGCCGAACGCCGCCTCGGCGGGCTGTTCGACATCAGGTCCTTCCACGACCTCGTGCTGCGGGGCGGTCCGCTGCCGATGGCCGTGCTCGCCGACGAGGTCGACCGGTGGTGCGGCTCAGTCCTCGCCGCCGGGGCGGTTGAGGACTGACCTGCGCCTGCTGTAGGCGAAGTAGACGACCAGGCCGATCGCGAACCAGATCCCGAACCGCAGCCACGTCTCGGGCTGGAGGAACGTGATCAGCCACAGGGAGAACACCACGCCGACGATCGGCACGACCGGCATGCCCGGCGTCCTGAAGGTGCGCGGCAGGTCGGGCTGCCGGTACCGCAGCACGACGACCGCGACGCAGACCACGACGAACGCCAGCAGGATGCCGATGTTGGTCAGCTCGGCGGCCTCGCCGATGGGCAGGAAGCCCGCGATGACGGCGGAGGCGACGCCCAGCACCCACGTGGTGCGCGTCGGCACGTGCTTGGTCGGGTGGGTCTTGGCGAACCACTTCGGCAGCAGGCCGTCGCGGGACATCGAGTAGCCGACGCGGGCCGCGCCCATGAGGAAGGTGAACAGCACGGTCGTGATGCCCAGCACCGCGCCCACCGAGATGATGATGCCCAGCGCGGGCAGGCCGACGTCGGCGAACGCCGAGGCGAAGGCGGACTCCGCGTCGACGTCCCGGAAGTTCACCATGCCGGTGAGCACGAGGCAGGCCAGCACGTAGAGCACCATCGACACGGCCAGCGAGTACACGATGGCCTTCGGCATGTGCTTCTGGGAGTCCTTGGACTCCTCGGCGGCGGTGCTCATCGCGTCGTAGCCGAAGACGGCGAAGAACACCGTGGCCGCGCCGGTGAACGCGCCCGCCCAGCCGAACGGGAAGAACGGGTCGTAGTTGTCGGTCTTGATGTGGAACGCGCCGACCACGATCACGAGCACCACCACGGCGACCTTGAGGTACACCAGGGTGGTCTCGAAGCGGGCCGCGTTCTTCATGCCCTGGTTGAGCACGAACGCGATGAGCAGGCACAGCAGCACCGCGAACAGGTTCACCTTGTAGCTGCCGGCGGCCACGTCGCCGGACTCGGTGCCGGGCGCGCCGAGCATCCACACCGGCAGGTCGATGCCGAGCAGGTTCAGCAGCTCGTTGAAGTAGCCGCTGATGCCGATGGCCACCACGGCCACGATCGCGGTGTACTCCAGCAGCAGGTCCCAGCCGATGAACCAGCCGACGATCTCCCCCAGCACGGCGTAGCCGTAGGTGTAGGCCGACCCCGCCTTCGGGATCAGGCCCGCGAACTCCGCGTAGGAGAACGCCGCCGCCGCGCTCGCGATGCCCGCGATGAGGAACGAGATCAGCACGGCCGGTCCCGCGGTCTGGTTCGCCACCGCCCCCGCGAGCGAGAAGATGCCGGCGCCGATGATGCCGCCGATGCCGATGGCGGTCAGCTGCCACAGCCCCAGCGTGCGGGTCAGCGCGGTCTTCTCCTCGCCGATCTGCTCGATGGGCTTGCGGCGGAAGACCCCGCTGCCCCCGCCCAGGCCGCCCGTCCTCGTCATGGCCCCAGCTCCCTCGGTCGTCGTGTGCGGCGAACCGTACGCGCACACACTGTCACCGGGGTTGTCCATCCGCACTACGTGATCGCGGTGTCGTTGTCCGTTGGGACGAGGGGAACAACGGGACCCCCGCGCGGGTTGACCGAGCCGTGCAGCTCGACGTGTGGTCAGACGTGGTGTGTCCCTGGTGCTACATCGGCAAGCGCAAGCTGGAGCGCGCGCTGGAGGCGTGGGACGGCGAGCCCGTCGAGGTGGTGTGGCGGCCGTTCCAGCTGGACCCGCGCGCGGCGAACAGCGGGCGGCCGGTGGTGGAGGTGCTGGGGGAGAAGTTCGGCGTCGACGGGGCGCGCCAGGCGCAGGCCCGGGTCACCGAGGTGGCGGCGGGCGTGGGGCTGGCCTACGACCTGTCGGGGCAGGTGGAGGCGAACACGTTCGACGCGCACCGGTTGCTGCTGCTCGCGCGCGAGCAGGGCGTGCAGGGCGCGGTCGGGGAGCGCTTCTTCCGGGCGCACTTCACCGAGGGCGCCCACCTCGGCGACCGGGACGTGCTGGTGGCGCTGGCGACCGAGGCCGGGCTGACCGGGGCGGAGGGCGCGCTCGACGACGCGGCCCTGGCCGAGCGCCTCACCGAGGAGCTGGCCGAGGGCGTCGCGATCGGCGTGCGGTCGGTGCCCACGTTCGTGGTGGGCAACCGGGGCGTGGCCGGCGCGCAGGACCCGGAGGTCCTGCTCGACCTGCTCAGGACCGGCTGAACACGATCTTGCCGGCGGTCTCGCCGTCGAGCATCGAGCGGAAGCCCTCCTCGGCGCGCTCGAACGGCAGCTCGGCGCCGATCTGCGGGCGCAGGCCGTTCAGCTCGCAGAACGACAGCAGGTCGCCCAGCTCCTCGCGGGTGCCCATGGTCGAGCCGACCACGCGCAGCTGGAGGAAGAACAGCCGCTGGAGCTCGGCGGCGGAGGCGTCACCGCTGGTGGCGCCCGAGATCACGACGATCCCGCCGGGCTTGAGCGACTTCATCGAGTGCGACCAGGTGGCCTTGCCGACGGTCTCGAACACCGCGTCGACCCGCTCGGGCAGCCGCGCGCCGGACTCGAAGGCGGCGTGCGCGCCCAGGGACGTGGCCAGCGCCCGCTTCTCCTCGGTGCGGCCGGTCACCCACACCCGGAAGCCGGCCGCGCGGCCCAGCTGCACCAGGGCGGTCGACACGCCGCCGGACGCGCCCTGCACGAGCATCGTCTGACCGGGCCGCAGACCGGACTTCACGAACAGCATCCGGTAGGCCGTCAGCCACGCCGTGCCCATGCACGCCGCCTCGGCGAAGCTCAGCCCGGCGGGCTTGGGCAGGGCGTTGCGCGCGGGCACCACGACGTGGTCGGCGAACGTGCCCTGGTGCTTCTCGGTGAGCAGGGTGCGGCCCGGGTCGAGCGTCTCGTCACCGGACCACGCCGGGTCGCCGATCACCGAGTGCAGCACCACCTCCGTGCCGTCCTCCAGCACGCCCGCGCCGTCGCAGCCCAGGACCATCGGGAACCGGTCGGCCTTGATGCCCACGCCGCGCAGCGTCCACAGGTCGTGCATGTTCAGGCTCGCCGCCCGCACCGCCACCTTCACCCAGCCGTCCGGGACCGCGGGGTCCGGTCGCTCGCCGACGCGCAGGGCGGCGATGGGGTCTTGCGGGCTCGGCTCGGCTGCGTAGACGGCGAACATGCGGCGAACTTACCGACAAGTACGGAGCGGCGTGCGGTGAAGCACGTCACCCGACTACCCTCGGGCGGGTGGTGGACGCCTTCGGGGACTGGTGGGACGGGGTCGAGCTGTGGATGGCGCAGCTGGCCTTCCCGTTCCAGTTCGGCCTGCTCATGTGCGTGCTGCTGCCGCTGTGCCTGGGCGCGGCCCGGCTGATCGACCGGGTCGTGGACAACGCCTCCACCCGCTACAACCCGGTGCCCAAGGTGCCCGCCGCGCCGGCGCCCGAGGTGCCCGGGAAGACCGGACCCCGGAGCGGTTCGTAGGCTCTGGGGGTGACCCCCGCACGTCGTCTCACCGTCGCACTGCTCGGCCTGATCGCGCTGGTCCTGATCGGGTACTTCGTCCCCGGCCTGACCGGTCCGGACGACGCGCCGCCGAGCACCACCGGCACCACCCCGGCCTCCGCGCCGGCGAGCGCCGTGCCCGGCGCGGAGGCGTCGCGGCTGCCGGTCGAGGAGCTGTCCGACCTGCCGGCGCAGGTCCGCGCGACGTGGGAGCTGGTGGAGCGGGGCGGGCCGTTCCCGTACCCGCGCAACGACGGCGTCGCGTTCCAGAACCGCGAGCAGCGGCTGCCGCGCGAGTCCGGCGACTACTACCGCGAGTACACCGTGCCCACGCCGGGCAGCGACGACCGCGGCGCGCGGCGGCTGGTGACGGGCTCGGCCGACGAGGTCTACTACACCGGTGACCACTACGCGTCGTTCGTCGTCGTGGACGTGACCCGGTGAGCACCCACCGCCACCACGTGCGGTCCGGCGCGCGGTCGAAGCGGGCCGCCATCGCGGCCGTCGCCGACGCGCTCGACTTCCCCTCGTGGTTCGGGCACAACCTCGACGCGCTGCACGACGCCCTCACCGACCTGTCGTGGCTGCCCGAGGGCGAGCACGTGCTGGTGTGGGAGGGCGGGAACGCCGAGGTGGAGGCGGTGCTGGCCGACGCGGTCGCCCGCACCGCGGAGGTGGGCGACCGCGTGCTGACCGTCGTCTACAGCGACTGACCCTCAGTCCCGCGGCACCCAGCCCGCCCTGCGCTTCTCGACGAACGCGGCGATGCCCTCCTGGCCCTCGGGGCCGCCGAAGTGCCGCGCGGACAGCTCCAGCATGTCGGCGAACACCTCGCCCAGGTCGCTCGACCGGGGCTCGCGGAGCATCCGCTTGGTGGCGGCCAGCGCGGTCGGCCCGCCCAGCGCCAGCATGTCCGCGTAGCGGGCGACCTCGGCGTCCAGCCCGTCGGCGGGCACGGCCGAGTTGATCAGGCCGATCTCCGCGGCCCGGGTCGCGGTGAACGTCTCGCCGGTGAGGAACAGCTCGTGCGCGGCGCGCGGCAGCAGGCGGGGCAGCACGGTGACCGAGATGACGGCGGGCACCACGCCGATGCGGACCTCGCTGAACGCGAACGTGGCCGTGTCGGCGGCGACCGCGATGTCGCAGGCGGCGACCAGGCCGACGCCGCCCGCGCGGGCCGGGCCGGCGAGCCGTGCGACGACGGGCTTCGGGCTGGTCCAGATCCGCTCCAGGATCGCGGGGAACTCGTTGACCCCCTGCTCGCCCGCGCTCGCGCCGCCCGCCTCCTTGAGGTCCATGCCGGAGCAGAACACCGGTCCGGTGTGGCTCAGCACGACGACGCGCACGGCGTCGTCGTCGACGGCCGCCGCCAGGTGGGCGGTCAGCTCGGCGCGCAGCCGCGTGGACAGGGCGTTGCGGTTGCGGGGGGAGTCCAGCGTGATCGTCGCGATGCCACGCCGCACCTCGTAGTGGACCAGCTCGTCTGCCATGGGCGGCACTCTACGGTCCCGTTTTCCCGACGACGGCGATCCACCTCGCTGTGCACGACGGCCTGACCGCCGCCCGGCACGCCTCCACCGACCGCGTCTCCGCGCGGGTCGACGTGGCCGACCCGCGCACGACCCCGGACGTGGTGGAGCGCCTGATCGCGGCACCGGACGAGGAGGGCGCCCGACGCCGCGGGGCTAGGCGCTGCGGGCCAGCCGGGACGTCGCCGCGGCCTGGTAGCGGTGCAGCACGAGTTCCGCGACCTCCGGGTCCGCGCCCAGGGGCGGGGCGACGACGGCGTCCTCGCCGGCCAGCCGCGCCACCCGGTCGGGCAGGAACCCCGGCGCGAGGAACCACGAGGCGACCGCGACGCGCCGGGCGCCCCGCGCGCGCAGTCGGGCCACAGCGGTGGGGACGTCCGGCGACGCGGAGGACGCGAAGGCGGCCTCGACGCCCGCCCAGCCGGAACCGGCGGCCCAGCGGGCGGCGATCGAGGACACCAGGGCGTTCGCCGGGGCGTGCGACGAGCCCGCGCCCGCCAGCACGACGCCCAGCGACCGGTCGCCGGAGCGCACGCCCACCGAGGCCAGCCGGCGCAGGGCGGCGGACTCCAGGCGCGGGTCGGGGCCCAGCACGTCGGAGATCGTCACGTCCAGCGCGGGCACCCGCGCCTCGGCGACCGCGCCCGGCACGTCGACCCGCGCGTGGAACGCCCGGCCCAGCAGCAGCGGCACGACGACGGCCGAGCGGTGCCCGTCCGCGCGCGCCGACCGCAGCACCTCCCCCAGCGGCGGCACCGACAGGTCCAGGAACGAGGCCCGCACGTCCAGCCCCGGCCGCAGCGCCCGCACCACGTCCAGCAGGGCGTGCACGGTCGCCGCCGAGCGCGGGTCCCGGCTGCCGTGGGCCACCGCGACGAGCGCCGTCACAGCCCCGCCCCCTTCACAGCCCCGACCCCTTCACAGCCCCGCCCCCGTCACAGCGCCCCCGTCAGACCACGCGCCCGGAGCACCGCCCGCTCCAGCGGCCGGAACACCAGCAGCTCGATGCCGACGCCGACGAGCAGGATGAGGAAGATCGCCGCGATCACCATGGAGATGTCGTTGAGCGACGACCCGTTGTGCAGGTACTGGCCCAGGCCCTCGCCCAGCTGCGGCGAGGTGGCGATGATCTCCGCCGCCATCAGCGACCGCCAGGAGAACGCCCAGCCCTGCTTGAGGCCCGCCAGGTAGCCGGGCAGCGCCGCGGGCAGCAGGATGTGCCGGGCCGCGGCGACCTTGCCCGCGCCGAGCGCCTGGCCGACGCGCGGCAGCAGCGGCGGGATCTGGTCCACGCCGGACACCAGGCCGTTGGCGATCGACGGCACCGAGCCCATCAGCACCACGAAGTAGATCGTCGACGGGGTCGCGCCGAACCACAGGATGCCCGCGGGCACCCACGCCACCGACGGCAGCGACTGGAGGCCCGTCAGCAGCGACCCGATCGCGGCCCGCACCACCCGCACCTTGGCGATGAGCAGGCCCAGCGGCGTGGCGATCAGCACGGCGGCGAGGAAGCCGAGCACGGCCCGGTGCACCGAGGTCCACAGCACCTCGACGGCGCGGCCGGACTCGATCGCCTCGGCCACCGAGCCCCACACCGCCGAGGGCGACGGCAGCTGGTACTCCGGCCAGAACGCCAGCGCCCACAGCCCCTGCCACACGCCCAGCAGCAGGGCGAACGCGATCAGCGGCGGCAGCGCCGTGCGGACGAACCGCTTCCCCAGCGACGGCCGCTGCTCCTGCGTGGGCGCGTCGAGGGCGTCGAGACCGGCGCCGACCGCCGCGAGGTCGTTCTCAAGCCGCGGCGTGGCCACTGATCACCTCCCGCAGGTGGGTCGTGATGTCGTCGATCAGCGTGGCCTCGTCGCCCGAGGTGGTGTCCCACTCGCGCACCACGCGGCCGGGCCGGGAGGACAGCAGCACGACCCGCTGCCCCAGCCGCACGGCCTCGCGCACGTCGTGGGTGACGAACAGGATCGCGGTCTCCGTCTCGCGCCACACCCGCACCAGCTCCGCCTGGAGCACGTCGCGGGTGATGGCGTCGAGCGCGGCGAACGGCTCGTCCATCAGCAGCAGGCCGGGCGTGCCCTCCTCGGCGCTGCCCAGCGTGGACGCCAGGGCGCGCGCCAGGGCGACGCGCTGGCGCATGCCGCCGGACAGCTCGTGCGGCCGCTTGTGCCCGGCGCCGGCGAGCCGGACGAGGTCGAGCAGCTCGCTCGCCTTCTCCCGGCGGGGGCCGCGCTTGAGGCCCGCGAGGCGCAGCGGCAGCTCCACGTTGCGCGCGGCGGTCAGCCACGGCATCAGGGCCGCCTCCTGGAACATCACGGCGGGCCGCGACGTGGTCAGCGCGATGGTGCCCGAGGAGGGCGCGTCCAGCCCGGCGACGAGGTTGAGCAGCGTGCTCTTGCCGCAGCCGGACGCGCCCAGCAGGCACACGAACTCGCCCGGCGCGACCCGCAGGTCGAGGCCGTCGAGCGCGGAGACGGCCGCTGCGCCGTGGCCGAAGACCTTGCGCACGCCGGACAGGGTCACCGCCGCGTCCACGGTGGCGGTGGCCGAGGGCTCGAGAGTGGCGGTCATGGTGTGCCTGCCTTCCCCTGGGTTACTTCTTGTCCAGCCCGGCGGCGTCCACGGTCGGCTTGCCCGCCGCCGAGAGCACCTTGTTCAGCAGCGTGAAGTCGACGAGGCCCGCCACGTCGGCGGCCTCCTTCGCCACGCCCGCCGTCACCGCGTCCTCCGCCAGCCGCGGGAACGACTTGGCCTGCGGGTCGAGCACCAGCTCGATGCCGTCGAACGCGCGGTCGAGCACCGGCTCGCCCAGCGACTTGCCGGTGAGGGTCTTGAGCGCGTTGTTGACGACCTGCTTGGCCTCGACCTGGTTGTCCCGCCCGAAGTCCGTGGCGGCGAGGTGGCCGCGCAGCAGGGCCTCGACGGTCTGCGGGTGCTCCTGGAGGAACTTCGTGCGCACGATCAGCACGGTGGTCGGGAACTTCCCGTCCTCCCACAGGGTCTTCTCGTCCAGCAGCACCTTGGCGCCCGCGTCGAGCACCAGCCGCGACGACCACGGCTCCGGTGCCCACGCGCCCTGCACGTCGCCGCGCTTGAACAGGTCCAGCGACTGCGCGTTCTCGGTGTTGGTGACGTTCACCTGGTCGGGACCCGTGCCGATGGCGAGGCCCTGGTCGGACAGCCACTTCTTCAGCGCCACGTCCTGCGTGTTGGCGAGCTGCGGCGTGGTGATGACCTTGCCCTTGAGGTCGGCCGGGGAGTTGATCTCCGGCTTCACGACGAGCTGCGCGCCGCCGGACGTGGCGCCCGCGACGAGCCGGATGGCCTCGCCGTTGGACTTGGCGTAGGCGTTGATGGCCGGGCCGGAGCCGATGAACGTGGCGTCCAGCGACGCGCCGAGCAGCGCGTTCACCGCCTCCGGGCCCGCGTTGAACGTCTGCGTCGTGAGCTTGGTGGAGCCCAGCTCCTTCGCGAACAGGCCCTTGTCCACGCCGATCAGCGCGGCGGCGTGCGTGACGTTCGGGAAGTACCCGAGGCGGATCTCGGTGGCGGCGCCCTGGTCCGCGGCGGGTGCCGCGGCCTCCTCGGCGCGGTCGACGCGGGAGCACCCGGCGAGCGCCGTGAGTGCGGTCAGTACGGCCAGTGACGTGGTCAGGAGGGTGCGTCTGGTGCTCACGGCGGCGGGTGCCTTTCGGGCTGGGTCAGGGACCGGGGGAGACGAGGGCGTGGTCGTCGGGTGTCGGGGCGGTGTCGCCGCCCCCGGTACAGCTGTCCACGCCGGTCGGTTCCGGCAGCGGCGCCCCGACGAGCCCGGCGGCCAGCGTGCTGCCGTCGGCGGCGTCGATGACCAGGAACGACCCGGTGCGCCGGTTGCGCGTGTAGTCGTCGAGGGGGATGGGTTCAGCGGTCCGCACCACGACCTGGCCGATCTCGTTGAGGGCCAGCGAGGCGGGCGCGTCGGTGCTGGCGAGCCGCTGCTCGTCGAACCGGGTGCGCAGCTCGGTGACGATCGCCTGCACGGTGCGCGTGCCGTGCTTGACCAGCACCCGCGCGCCGGGCGCGAGGGGCTTCTCCGCCAGCCAGCACACGGTGGCCTCGAACTCGTCGGTCACCGTCGGCGGCACGGCCGCGGCGGCGATCAGGTCGCCGCGCGAGACGTCGACGTCGTGCGCGAGCAGCAGCGTCACCGACCGGCCCGCCTCGGCCTCCTCCAGCGGGCCGTCGGCGGTGTCGATGCCGGTCACGGTCGTGCGCAGCCCGCCCGGCAGCACGGCGACCTCGTCGCCGACGCGCACCGTGCCCGCCGCGACCTGGCCCGCGTAGCCGCGGTAGTCGGGGTGCTCGGCGGTGCGCGGCCGGATCACGTACTGGACGGGGAACCGGAACGGCGCGTCGTGCGGGTCGGAGTCGACCGGCACGGTCTCCAGGTGCTCCAGCAGCGTCGGCCCGTCGTACCAGGGCGTGCGCTCCGAGCGGTCCACCACGTTGTCGCCGGCCAGCGCGGAGACCGGGATGCCCACGACGGCGTCCTCGGCGTACCCGAGGGCGGTGGCGTGCGCGGTGAACTCCTTGGCGATGCGGGAGAACGTCACCTCGTCGTACCCGACCAGGTCGATCTTGTTGACCGCCAGCACCAGCCTCGGCACGCCCAGCAGCGCGAGCACGGCCGCGTGCCGCCGGGTCTGCTCGATCACGCCCTTGCGCGCGTCGACCAGCAGCACGCCGAGCTGCGCGGTGGACGCGCCGGTCACCGTGTTGCGGGTGTACTGGACGTGGCCGGGGGTGTCGGCGAGCACGAAGGACCGGTTCGGCGTGGCGAAGTAGCGGTAGGCCACGTCGATGGTGATGCCCTGCTCGCGTTCCGAGCGCAGGCCGTCGACCAGCAGCGACAGGTCCGGGGTGGCCAGGCCGCGGTCGGCGCTGGCGCGGTGCACCGCGTCCAGCGTGTCCGCGAGCACCGACTTGGTGTCGTAGAGCAGCCTGCCGACGAGCGTGGACTTGCCGTCGTCCACGCTGCCCGCCGTGGCCAGCCTCAACAGGTCGCTCATCTAGAAGTACCCCTCCCGCTTGCGGTCTTCCATGGCGGCCTCGGACAGCCGGTCGTCCGCGCGGGTCGCGCCGCGCTCGGTGAGGCGCGACGCCGCCACCTCCGCGATGACCGTCTCGATGTCGGCGGCGTCGGACTCGACCGCACCGGTGCACGAGCCGTCGCCGACGGTGCGGTAGCGCACGGTCTTCTCGACCTTGACCTCGCCGTCGCGCGGACCGCCCCACGGGCCTTCCGCGAGCCACATGCCGTCGCGCAGGTACACCTCGCGCCGGTGGGCGTAGTAGATCGACGGCAGCTTGATGCCCTCGCGGGCGATGTAGTGCCACACGTCCAGCTCGGTCCAGTTGGACAGCGGGAACACGCGCACGTGCTCGCCGGGGCGGTGCCGGCCGTTGTAGAGGTTCCACAGCTCGGGCCGCTGGCGGCGCGGCTCCCACTGGCCGAAGGAGTTGCGCAGGCTGAAGATCCGCTCCTTGGCGCGGGCCCGCTCCTCGTCGCGCCGGCCGCCGCCGAACACCGCGTCGAACCGGTGGTTCGTGATCGCGTCGAGCAGCGGCACGGTCTGCAGCGGGTTGCGGGTGCCGTCCGGGCGCTCGGCGAGGCGGCCGTCGTCGATGTAGTCCTGGACCTTCGCCACCTCCAGGCGCAGCCCGTACCGCGCCACCACGCGGTCGCGGAAGTCGATGACCTCCTCGAAGTTGTGCCCGGTGTCCACGTGCAGCAGCGGGAACGGGACCGGCGCGGGCCAGAACGCCTTCACCGCGAGGTGCAGCAGCAGCGTCGAGTCCTTGCCACCGGAGAACAGGATCACCGGCCGGTCGAACTCGCCCGCGACCTCGCGGAAGATGTGGATCGCCTCGGACTCCAGGCGGCCGAGCGCGTCCAGTGCCGTCGTCGTGGCGGTCATCCGTGCAACCCGCATTCTGTCTTGGCCAGCCCGGCCCACCGGCCGCTGCGCGGGTCGGAGCCCGGCAGCGGCTTCGCGGTGCACGGCGCGCAGCCGATGGAGGGGTAACCGGCCTGCACCAGCGGGTTCTCCAGGATCCCGTGGTCGGCGATGTAGGCGTTGAAGCGCTCGTCGCTCCACGCCGCGATCGGGTTGACCTTCACCAGCCCGTTGCGCTCGTCCCACTGCACGACCGGGGTGTTCGCCCGGGTCGGCGCGTCGACCCGGCGCACGCCGGTGACCCACGCGTCGTACTTCGCCAGGGTCCGCCGCAGCGGGACGACCTTGCGCAGCTCGCAGCACCGGGTCGGGTCGGTGCGGTTGAGGGGGCCGAACTCGGCCTCCTGGTCGGCCACCGACTGCTCGGCGGCGGCGTTGACGACGCGCACGCCGGGGTAGACCAGGTCCACCGCGTCCCGCGTACCGATGGTCTCGGCGAAGTGGTAGCCGGTCTCCAGGAACAGCACGTCCACGTCCGGCTTGACCTTGGTGGCCAGGTCGACCAGCACGGCGTCCTGCATGTTCGACGCGACGATCCAGCTCTCGCCGAACGTGCGGGCGGTCCACGCCAACGCCTCCTCGGCGCTGGCGTCCGCCAGCTCGACCGAGGCGGCCCCGGCGATCACCTTGAGCTCCTCGACCCTGGTGGGGGCGGTCATCGCTGCACCTCCTGGGGAAGGTTGAGACCCACGAACTTGACCGTGAACACGCGGCGGCAGGCGGCGCACAGCCACGAGTGGCCCGGCTCCTCCTGCGGGCGGAGGTCCTCGTCGCCGCAGTAGGGGCAGTAGAAGGGCGTGGCGCGCTCACTCATGGCCGCCTCCGCGGGGGCACGTGCGTCGACGGGCGGTCATTTCAGGTCACCCTCGTCCGCCCGCGCGACCCACTGCGCGAACCTCTCCTCCGGCTCCCGCTTCGCCACGAAGTTGCGCACCACGCGCTCGACGTAGTCCGACAGCTCGGCGGCGGTGACCTTGTGCCCGCGCAGCTTGCGGCCGAACCCGGCGTCCAGCCCGAGGCCGCCGCCCAGGTGCACCTGGAAGCCCTCGACCTGGCGGCCGTCCGCATCCGTGACGATCTGGCCCTTGAGGCCGATGTCGGCGGTCTGGATACGGGCGCACGAGTTCGGGCAGCCGTTGATGTGCACCGAGACCGGCTCGGTGACGCCGGCCACGACGTCGGCCAGCCGGGTCTCCAGCGCGGAGACCAGCTCGACCGCGCGGGCCTTGGTCTCCACGATCGCGAGCTTGCAGAACTCGATGCCGGTGCACGCCATCACGCCCCGCCGCCACGGCGACGGCTCGGTCTGCAGGCCCAGCTTCGCCAGGTCCGCCTGGAGCGTCCGGACCTCGGCCTCCGGCACGTCGAGCACGACCAGCTTCTGCTGCGGCGTGAGCCGGACCCGCGCCGACCCGGCGCGTTCCACGACCTTGGCCACCTCGACCAGCGTGGAGCCGGACACCCGGCCGGCGATCGGGGCCGCGCCGACGTAGAACAGGCCGTCCTTCTGCCGGTGCACGCCGATGTGGTCGCGCGGCACGGCGGGCACCTCGGGCGCGGGGCCGTCGACCAGCCTGCGCTTGAGGTACTCGTCCTCCAGGACCTGCCGGAACCTCTCGGGGCCCCAGTCGGCGACCAGGAACTTGATCCGCGCGCGGTGGCGCAGGCGGCGGTAGCCGTAGTCGCGGAAGACGCTGATCACGCCCTCCCACACGTCCGGCACCTCGTCGAGCGGCACCCACGCGCCCAGCCGCTTGCCGATCATCGGGTTCGTGGACAGGCCGCCGCCGACCCACAGGTCGAAGCCCGGCCCGTGCTCGGGGTGGTCCACGCCGACGAACGCCACGTCGTGGATCTCGTGCGCCACGTCCGGCAGGCCGGAGATCGCGGTCTTGAACTTGCGCGGCAGGTTCGAGAAGCGCGGGTCGCCGATGTAGCGGCGCAGGATCTCGTCGATCGCCGGGGAGCCGTCGAGCACCTCGTCCTCGGCGATGCCCGCCACGGGGGAGCCGAGCACCACGCGCGGGCTGTCGCCGCACGCCTCCATCGTGGTCAGGCCCGCGTCCTCCAGCTTGCGCCAGATCGTCGGGACGTCCTCGATCCTGATCCAGTGGTACTGGATGTTCTGCCGGTCGGTGATGTCGGCGGTGTCGCGCGCGTAGGTCTGCGACAGCTCGCCGAGCAGCGCGAGCTGCTGCGTGGTGAGCCGGCCGCCGTCCACGCGGACGCGCAGCATGAAGTACTCGTCGTCCAGCTCCTCCGGCTCCAGGGTGGCCGTGCGGCCGCCGTCGATACCGGGCTTGCGCTGGGTGTAGAGGCCGTACCAGCGGAAACGTCCGCGCAGGTCGGCCGGGTCGATGGAGTCGAACCCGCCGTGGGCGTAGATGTTCTCGATCCGCGCCCGGACGTTGAGCGGGTTGTCGTCCTTCTTGCTCCGCTCGTTCGGGTTCAGCGGCTCGCGGTAGCCCAGCGCCCACTGCCCCTCACCTCGGCGCTGCTTCGTGCGCTGAGGCGTCGTCGTCGGGGGGACCATCCTCGTCCTCCGGGGTTTCGGGGCGCTGGTGCGCGTGCGAGTCCCGGCAGAACCGTGGTGGGGGTCTCGTCAGCGCACCCGGCGCCGACGGGAACAAAAAATACGGGCGCGGGTTATGCCGAACGACGGCACATCGCGCTGGAGACACGACGGAAGTCGACGTGGCGGCGGACCACCAGGCGCACTCCGGTCGATGTCATGGGGATGAGGGTGCCACGCGTCCACCTCGTGGTCCACCGTCATCCGCATCGTGGGACGAGGGTCCCGCGCCTGGTAAATGGGACAATGGCGGCCATGCCCTCCGCTCTGCCGACCGGCGACCCCGCGCCGCCCGACGGCTCACTCCCCGTCACCGCCCTCGCCGGGATCGGCTCCCGGCCCTTCGGCGTCTACGTGCACGTCCCGTTCTGCGCGACCCGGTGCGGCTACTGCGACTTCAACACCTACACCGCCGGTGAGCTGGGCACCTCCGCCTCGCCGCAGTCGTGGCTGGAGGGGCTGCGGCGCGAACTGGACCTCGCCGCGACCGTGCTCGGCACCGCCCCGCCGGTCGAGACGGTGTTCGTCGGCGGTGGCACTCCGTCACTGCTCGGCGCCGGCGGGCTGGCCGACGTCCTCGACGCCGTGCGCGCCTCGTTCGGCCTCGCGCCGGGCGCGGAGGTCACCACCGAGTCCAACCCCGAGTCCACCTCGCCGTCGTTCTTCGCGGACATCCGTGACGCCGGCTACACCCGGGTGTCGCTCGGCATGCAGTCCGCGGCCCGGCACGTGCTCGCCGTCCTCGACCGCGCCCACACCCCCGGCCGCCCCGTCGCCGCGGCCCGCGAGGCCCGCGAGGCCGGGTTCGAGCACGTGAACCTCGACCTCATCTACGGCACGCCCGGCGAGTCCGCCGACGACCTCCGGGCGTCGCTGGACGCCGTGCGCGACGCGGGCGTGGACCACGTGTCGGCCTACGCCCTGATCGTCGAGGAGGGCACCGCCCTGGCCCGCCGGGTGCGCCGGGGCGAGCTGCCGATGCCCGACGACGACGTGCTCGCCGACAAGTACGAGCTGGTCGACGCCGCCATGACCGCCCAGGGCCTGCGCTGGTACGAGGTGTCGAACTGGGCCGCGTCCGACGAGGCCGCCTGCCGGCACAACCTGCTCTACTGGCGGGGCGCCGACTGGTGGGGCGCCGGCCCCGGCGCGCACAGCCACGTCGGCGGCGTGCGCTGGTGGAACGTCAAGCACCCCGCGAAGTACGCCGAGCTGCTCGCAGCCGGCACCTCCCCGGCCGCCGGCCGCGAGGTGCTGACCGACGACGACCGCCGCGTCGAGCGCGTCCTGCTCGAACTGCGCCTGGCCACCGGCCTGCCCCTCGACGTCCTCGACGACGACGGCCGGGCCGAGGCCAAGACCGCCGCCGCCGACGGCTTGCTCGACCCCGCCGCCCTGGACGAGGGCCGCTGCGTGCTCACCGACCGGGGCAGGCTGCTCGCCGACGCCGTCGTGCACCGGCTCACCTGACGACGGTCACGTTCCCCCACCCCCCGCCGATAAAGGCGCATCGGTGAACGGGGAGCGGAATGGTCGAGCAGAACGCACACGCCCACGGGAGCAGCGCCGTCTGCCAAGCGGGGCGTGACATGTACGTCGTCCACAACGATTTCTACGGGAACGCCTCCCAGCCCGCTCCGCTCGACCTCCCGCAGTTGCGCGCGTGGGTCGACCACCTCGCCGTCGACTACGCCGCGCTGATGGCTGCGGTGCCTCGTCGCAAACGGGCGGCGCACGAGCACCGACTGGGCGACCTGCGGGCCGCTCTGGGTGACGCGGACCCCCGACCGGGCCGGGAGGCGGTCCGGGACCTCGTGGTCACCGGCCTGGTCCAGTACCTGGCCATCACCCGGTGCACCACCCCCGTGCCCCTGTCCGAACGGGTGGCGCTGGACGTGGTGGTGTTCGCGCTCTGGCCGGTCGTGCAGGCACCCGCCCTGCCCGACGACTGGGAGTACGACCTGGCGGAACTGGCCTCACCCCGGCTCGCCTCGCTGGTCGTGCAGGCGCGCCGGGGGCTCGCCGCGGGGCATGCGGTGACGAGTGCCCGCTTCACCCGCGCGATCGCGGCCAAACCGCTCTCCCAGGGGGTCCTCGCGCTGTTCGAGGACGTGGCCGACCCCCGGCGCGGGGGCGCGGCGATCACCGCCTTGGCCCTCGCCACCGGATTCCCCGCACCGCCCACCAGGAGGAAGCCGAAGGAGGTGTTCGGCTGGCTCGTCGCGTGCGTCGCCGTCACCGGCACCCCGGACGGGTTTCCGCTGGTCGAATTCACCGACCGGCTCTGGAAGTGGTTGCACGGCGGTGGGGCGACGTTCACCGGAGGTGGTTTCGACCTCGTCGGAACCGGGGTGGCCGGTGGGCACGAGGCGCGATCCGGTGAACCGGGGGCGGGGAGCGACCTGCTCGACGAAATGGCCGACGGCTTGTTCGACTGATCTCGGGAACAACGGAGGAAATCATGTGGGACGTCGTCCGCGCGTTGTTGTTCTCGACGGTGTCGGCCGTCGGGCTGTTCCTCGTGGCCAACCTCTACTCCGTGATCGCGGTCAACGCGTCACCCGGCAGCATCGCCATGACCCTCAGGCTGCGCGGCCTGCTGCGCGCCGCGCCTCGACACGTGACGTTCCGCAACGAACGCGGCAGGGTGCTGGCCCTCGCCTACGACCCGGCGGAGGACGTCGAGGCCGAGCAGCAGGTGTACTTCACCCGGTGGCCGGTCCTGTCCTTCACCCGCTGGTCGGGCGGCAACCGGTCCGCGACGCCCCTGCTGCGCCGGGCCGCCGCGGACCTCGTGCTCCGGGTGAGCCTGTTCCTCGCGGTCGTGCTGCCGGTCTTCGGCCTCACCGGGTGGCTCGCCGTCACCGTCCACTGGACCTGGGTCTACCTGCTGGTGGGACTGGCGGCGCACCACGCCGTCGTGGCGCTGACCGCGAAGTTCGTCTTCTACAAGAGCCTCGGCCTGTTCGCCGGCCTGCTCGCCCTCCTCGTGTTCGACTCGGAGGACTGGTTGCCGTTCCCGTGGGAGGTGGGCGTCAGCCTGCTGGTCGCCTGGCACCTGGTCAGCCTGGGCGTGCTGTTGTGGATCGAGTTCACGTAAGGGTGGCGGACGCCGACTCGCCGACCACCCGGTAGCCCAGCGGCCCGTAGAGGCGGGTCACCTTGTCGTCCGGCTCGGTCTCCAGGAACGGCGCGCAGCCCGCCGCCAGCACCCGCGCGGTCAGGTCGGCGCACACCGCCGAGGCGATCCCGCGCCGGCGGAACGCGGGCAGCACCGCGATGCCCGCCACCTGCGACAGGCCGCCGCGCGGGGCGGTGAACGCGCCCGCGCCCACCGGCTCGCCGGCCAGCCGGGCCAGCACGACCGCGCCGCCGTCCTCGACCAGCGCCCGCTGCCGCGCCACGTCGCCCCCGTCCGCACCGCCGCCGACGCCGAACGCCGCGTTCTGCACCGCCGACGCCGCCAGCAGGTCCTCGTCCGAGGTCGCCGGCGCCACCACCAGGCCCGCCGGGACCGGCGGCGCGACCAGCTCGGCCAGCACCAGCAGCGGCACCGACCGGTCCACCGCGAACCCGGCCGACGCCAGCGCCGCGTCCAGCCCCGGCGCGGGCCGCAGGTACTCCAGCCGGGGCGCCCGCGACCGCTCGCGGAACGTCGACACCAGGTCGGCGACCTCCGCGGGCGTCGGCGCGGCGCCGTCGTCGGGCACCGCGTAGTTCATGTGGGGGTTGTCGCTGTGGGCGTCGAAGTGCACGAGGAACGGCCCCGTGCGGTGGGCGCCGGAGCGGATCGACTCGCGCAACGCGGACTGCACGGCGGAGAGCCGGGGTGAGTTGGGCACGCCCGACGCTAACGATGTGACCGAACCCGGACCAACGATTTTCCCCCGTGCCCGCCGACCTCCGTAAACTCGGGGGGAAGCAGTCCGGATCGTCCTGGAGGTGACGTGCGGTGAACGCCGATGAGCGCAGGTTCGAAGTACTGCGCGCGATCGTCGCCGACTACGTGTCCAACCAGGAGCCCGTCGGGTCGAAAGCGCTGGTCGAGCGGCACAACCTGGGCGTGTCCAGCGCCACCGTGCGCAACGACATGGCCCAGCTGGAGGAGGACGGCTACATCACCCAGCCGCACACCAGCGCCGGCCGCGTGCCCACCGACAAGGGCTACCGCCTGTTCGTGGACCGGCTCAGCGAGGTCAAGCCCCTGTCCTCGCCCGAGCGCAAGGCCATCCAGAACTTCCTGGAGGGCGCCTACGACCTCGACGACGTGCTCCGCCGCAGCGTGCGCCTGCTCGCCCAGCTGACCCGCCAGGTCGCCGTTGTGCAGTACCCGGTGCTCAGCCGCGCCACGGTCCGCCACATCGAGGTGCTGGCCATCACGCCCGCCCGCCTCATGCTGGTGCTGATCACCGACACCGGCCGCGTCGACCAGCGCTCGGTCGACCTCGGCGACGTCATCACCGAGGACAACGTCGCCCGGGTGCGCGCCATGCTCAACGCCGCGATGGTCGGCAAGCGCCTCTCCGACGCCTCCGCCGAGGTCGCCCGGCTGCCCGAGGAGGCACCGGCCGAGCTGCGCGACATCGTGCTGCGGGTCGCCACCGTGCTCATCGAGTCGCTGGTCGAGCACCCCGAGGAGCGCCTGGTGCTGGGTGGCACCGCGAACCTCACCCGCAACGTGGCAGACTTCCCCGGTTCGCTGCGCCAGGTGCTGGAGGCGCTGGAGGAGCAGGTCGTGGTGCTCAAGCTGCTGGCCGCGGCCCGCGACCCCGGCACCATCCTGGTGCACATCGGCGAGGAGAACGAGGCGGCGGAGATGCGCAGCACCTCCGTCGTGTCCATCGGCTACGGCAGCCGGGGCAACCTGCTCGGGGGGATGGGCGTGGTCGGGCCGACCCGCATGGACTACCCCGGCACGATGGCGGCCGTGCGCGCGGTCGCCACCTACGTGGGGGAGATCTTGACCGGACGGTGACGGCGGGGGAGGAACACCGCGGTCCCGCAGGACGTTTGGCAGGCGAGCGCGCGCGTGCGCACGACGCCGCTCGCAGGAGGAAAACACGGTGGCGAGGGACTACTACGGCACGCTCGGGGTCTCCAAGAACGCGACACCCGAGGAGATCAAGCGCGCCTACCGCAAGCTCGCGCGGCAGCTCCACCCGGACGTGAACCCCAACGAGGAAGCGCGCTTCAAGGAGGTGACCGCCGCCTACGAGGTCCTCTCGGACCCGAAGAAGCGGCAGGTCGTCGACCTGGGCGGCGACCCGCTGGAGCCGGGCGGCGGCGGCCGGGGCGGCGGCGACCCGTTCGCGGGCTTCGGTCTCGGCGACATCATGGACGCGTTCTTCGGCGCGGGCGGCGGCGCGGGCGGACGGGGGCCGCGCAGCCGCGTGCAGCCCGGCTCCGACGCGCTCATCCGGCTGTCGATGACGTTGGAGGAGTGCGCGGCGGGCGCCTCGCGGGAGCTGACCGTCGACACGGCCATCCTGTGCGACCTGTGCGTGGGCAGCGGCTGCGCCGAGGGCACGTCCCCGACGCGCTGCGACACCTGCGGCGGGCGCGGCGAGGTGCAGTCGGTGCAGCGGTCCTTCCTGGGCCAGGTCGTCACCGCGCGGCCCTGCCCGGTGTGCCGCGGCCTCGGCGAGGTCATCCCCGACCCGTGCCGCCAGTGCGCGGGCGAGGGCCGGGTCCGCTCCCGGCGCACCATCTCCGTGCAGATCCCGACCGGCGTGGCCGAGGGCATGCGGGTGCGGCTCGCGGGCCAGGGCGAGGTCGGCCCCGGCGGCGGCCCCGCCGGCGACCTGTACGTCGAGGTCGAGGAGGTGCCGCACGAGGTCTTCGAGCGCGACGGCGCCAACCTGCACTGCTCGGTGCACATCCCGATGACGACCGCCGCGCTCGGCGCCGTCCTGCCGCTGGCCACGCTGGACGGCGAGGAGGACCTGGAGATCGAGCCGGGCACCCAGCCGAACACCGTGCTGGTGCTCGCCGGCCGCGGCATGCCCCGGCTGCGCTCCAGCGGGCGCGTCGACGGCCGCGGCGACCTGCACGTGCACCTGGAGGTCGTCGTGCCCACCAAGCTCGACGCCCGCCAGGCCGAGCTGCTGCGCGAGCTGGCCGCCGCCCGCGGCGAGGACGAGCCGACCCTCGCCCACAACGGCAAGGGCGGCGGGGGGCTGTTCTCGCGGCTGCGCTCCGGCCGCGGCCACCGGTGACGCTGCCCGTCTTCCTCGTCCCCGCGCTGCCCGCCGGCGACGCGGTGGTCCTCGACGGCCCCGAGGGCCGGCACGCGGCCACCGTGCGCCGGCTGCGGGCGGGCGAGGAGCTCGTCCTGTCCGACGGCACGGGCGACCAGGTCCGGTGCGTGGTCGAGGAGGCGCTCAAGGACGCCCTGCGGCTGCGCGTCGTCGAGCGCTGGACCGTGCCCGAGCCGTCCGTGCGGGTCGTCCTGGTGCAGGCCCTGGTCAAGGGCGACCGCGGCGAGCTGGCCGTGGAACTGGCCACCGAGGCCGGCGTGGACGCCGTCGTGCCGTGGCGGGCCTCGCGCTGCGTGACCAAGTGGGAGGACGGCCCGCGCGGCGCGAAGGCCCTCGAACGGTGGCGCGCCACCGCCCGCGAGGCGGCGAAGCAGGCCCGGCGCGCCCGCGTGCCGTCCGTCGCCGACCCCGTGCAGACCCCCGGACTCGCCTCACTCGTGTCCTCCTCGGCGACCGCGTTGGTTTTGCACGAATCCTCTTCGCAAGGGATCGGAACGGTTCCGCTGCCGCCTTCCGGCGACGTGCTGCTCGTCGTCGGACCGGAAGGCGGCATCACCGACGGGGAATTGTCGGCGTTGACCGCGGCGGGCGCGCACGTAGTGCGACTGGGACCTGCCGTTCTGCGAGCGTCGACCGCCGCGGCGGTCGCGCTGGGTGCGCTGGGTGTGCTGACCGATCGCTGGCGGTAATGGGGGCTGCTCCCTTCTGGCGAACGCCTGACGCAGGGGTTACGCTCATGGCCAGAGGGGTTGGACGGGTCGCCTGGTCGACCCCTCGGAACGGACTCGCCGGACACCTCCCCCCTCGGTCCGGCGCCGCCGCGTCGCGGTGGGACGACCCCCAGGTCCCACCGCGACGCGGCCCTTTTTGTGCGGAGGCTTTCGGTTGCGCGTCACCTACGGCTCCCACCCGAGCCAGTTCGGCGAGTTTTCCACGCCGGGTGGTGAATCCTTTCCCGTCATCGTGGTAATCCACGGTGGTTTCTGGCACCAGAGATATGGCCTCGAACTCGGCCGCCCCCTCGCCGACGACCTCGTCGCGCACGGCGCGGCGGCGTTCAACATCGAGTACCGGCGCGTCGCGGGCGGCGGCGGGTGGCCCGCCACCGGTGACGACGTGCTCGCCGCCATCTCCGCGCTGCCCGACGACCTCGGTCCCGTGGTGACGCTCGGTCACTCGGCGGGCGGTCACCTGGCCGTGTGGGCCGCCGCCCGGCACCCCCGCGTGCTCGCCGCCGTCGCGCAGGCCGGCGTCCTCGACCTCCTCTCCCACCCGGCGGTCACCCGCCGCGTCGCCGAACTGCTCGGCGGCACCCCCGACGAGGTGCCCGACCGCTACGCCGACGCCTCGCCCGCCGCCTCCCTCCCCCTCGGCAAGCCCCTCGTCCTGGTGCACGGCGAGGACGACGAGGACGTGCCGTTCGAGCAGAGCGCCGCGTTCGCCCGCGCCTCCGGCGCCGAACTGGTCGCCCTGCCCGGCGCGGGCCACATGGACCTCGTCACCGTCGGCACCGCCGCCTGGGCCGCCTGCCGCGACGCCGCCCTGCGCCTGGCGCGCGCCACCGCGTCCGGCGGCTCCGTCGCCCACCCCGGGTGAGTAGCCTGCGGCGCATGTCCGACTGCCTGTTCTGCCGCATCGTCGCCCGGGAGATCCCGGCCACCGTGGTCCACGAGACCGACACCACGCTGGCGTTCCGCGACATCGCCCCGCAGGCGCCCACGCACGTCGTGTTGGTGCCCAAGACCCACGCCCCCGACGCCGTCGCCCTGGCCGCCGCCGCACCCGGCGTGCTCGACGACCTGTTCCTCGCCGCCGGCGAGGTCGCCAAGGCCGAGGGGATCGCCGGCACCGGCTACCGCACCCTGTTCAACACCGGCTCCGACGCGGGCCAGACCGTCTTCCACGCGCACCTGCACGTGCTCGGCGGACGCCGCCTCGGCCCCCTGGCCTGACACCCGCCCGACCTGCGTAAACGGTCCCGGGGCCACCTGCGGGCGCGCCGCGGCGGCCGGGCCGGCGGTGGACCGCGGCACCGGTCCCGGGACCGGGCCGTCCCCGCCGCGCACCCACCAGGCCCGGCCACCGGCGTTCCGGTCGGCCTTACTCCGGTGCGCACCGCCGGTGCCGGCGGCTAGCATCGGTGGAGCAGGTCAAGTCCACCCGAGCACCGCGCGAAGGCGCAGGAAGAGGGCCCGAGGCCACGTGGCCGGTACCGCTGACAACACGCCGCAGGCAGGCCGGGACGCGGCCACCGCCCAGGACGCGCAGTCCAAGTTCTCGGTGCCCGACGGCGCGGTGCTCGCGCTGCTCGGGTCGCGCGACGAGAACCTCCGGCTCGCCGAAGAACTGCTCGACGCCGACGTGCACGTGCGCGGCAACGAGGTCACCCTGTCCGGCCGACCCGCCGACGTGGCGTTCGCCGAACGGGTGTTCTCCGAGCTCGTCACCCTCGCCGGCCGCGGCCAGCAGGTCGGGCCCGACACGGTCCGCCGCACCGTCGCCATGCTGTCCGCGGGCACCAGCGAGTCGCCCGCCGAGGTCCTGAGCCTCGACATCATCTCCCGGCGCGGCCGCACGATCCGCCCGAAGACGCTCAACCAGAAGCACTACGTGGACGCGATCGACCAGAACACCATCGTGTTCGGCATCGGCCCCGCGGGCACCGGCAAGACCTACCTGGCGATGGCGAAGGCCGTGCAGGCCCTCCAGGCCAAGCAGGTCAACCGCATCATCCTGACCCGCCCGGCGGTCGAGGCCGGCGAGCGCCTCGGCTACCTGCCCGGCACCCTGAACGAGAAGATCGACCCCTACCTGCGCCCGCTGTACGACGCGCTGCACGACATGGTCGACCCCGAGTCCATCCCCCGCCTGACCCAGGCGGGCACGATCGAGGTCGCCCCGCTGGCGTACATGCGTGGTCGTAGCCTCAATGACGCGTTCATCATCCTCGACGAGGCGCAGAACACGACGCCCGAGCAGATGAAGATGTTCCTCACCCGGTTGGGCTTCGGCTCGAAGATCGTGGTGACCGGCGACGTCACGCAGGTCGACCTGCCCGGTGGGCAGCGCAGCGGCCTGAAGGTGGTCAGGGAGATCCTCGAAGGCGTCGACGACGTCCACTTCTCCGTCCTGACCAGCAACGACGTGGTCCGGCACCAGCTGGTGGCGGACATCGTGGACGCCTACGACAAGTGGCAGGTCGAGCAGGAGGAGCGCGAAGCCGGGGAGGGCCCCCAGCACCACGCGGGACCCGGTGCGCGGTCGCGTGGGCAGCGCCGGGGACGATAGGCCCGTGAGCATCGAGATCGCGAACGAGTCGGGCGTCGGCGTGGACGAGCCGTCCATCGTCGCCGCCGCCCGGTTCGCCCTGGACCGGATGGGCGTCAGCCCGTTGGCCGAGCTGTCCGTCCTGCTGGTCGAGCTGGACGTGATGGCGGACCTGCACCAGCGCTGGATGGACCTGCCCGGTCCGACGGACGTCATGGCGTTCCCGATGGACGAGCTGGACTCGGCCCGGCGGCCGGACGCGGCCGGGTTGGGGCCCGCCCTGCTCGGCGACATCGTGCTGTGCCCGGACTTCGCCAAGGACCAGGCGAAGAAGGCCGGGCACGGCCTGCTGGACGAGCTGCACCTGCTGACCGTGCACGGTGTGCTGCACCTCCTCGGCTACGACCACGCGGAGCCCGCGGAGGAGCGGGAGATGTTCACCCTGCAGAACCGCATCCTGGGTGACTTCCGGGCGTCGGTGGCGGAGGCGGAGCGCAAGTCGGCCCAGCGCGAGGCGGACTCGAAGCTGCTCGGGGCGGTGGGCCTGGAGGACGCGGAGGGCACCGACCGCCCCGGGTCGACGGCCTGAGGCGGCCGAGGTGGTAGCCGGTAACCCCGGCCTGCTGGTGCTGGCCGTGCTGTTGGTGCTGGCGGCGGGCGCGTTCGCGGGTGCGGACGCGGCGCTGGGCACGGTGTCGAGGGCGCGCGTCGAGGCGTTGCAGCGGCAGGGGCGTTCGGGCACGCGGCAGCTGATCGCGCTGCTGGCGGACCGGCCGCGGCACGTGAACCTGCTGCTCCTGCTGCGGCTGGGCTGCGAGCTGGCGGCGACCGTGCTGGTGACGGTGGTGTGCTCCCGGCTGATCGCGACCGGCTGGGTGGCGGTGCTGGTGGCCGGCCTGAGCATGTTGGTCGTGTCGTACGTGCTGGTGGGCGTGGGTCCGCGCACGATCGGCAGGCAGCACCCGTACGCGGTGAGCCTGCTGGCGGCGGGGCCGATCCGGGTGCTGGGCCGCGTGCTGGGGCCGTTGAGCAAGCTGCTGATCCTGGTCGGCAACGCGATCACGCCGGGCAAGGGGTTCCGCGAGGGCCCGTTCTCGTCCGAGGTGGAGCTGCGCGAGCTGGTCGACATGGCGCAGGAGCGCGGCGTGGTCGACGAGGGCGAGCGGGAGATGATCCACTCGGTCTTCGAGCTGGGCGACACGATCGCGCGCGAGGTGATGGTGCCGCGCACGGAGATCGTGTGGATCGAGTCGGCGAAGTCGATCCGGCAGGCGTTGGCGCTGTCGCTGCGCACCGGGTACACCCGGGTGCCGGTGATCGGGGAGAGCGTCGACGACATCGTCGGCGTGGTGAACCTGAAGGACCTGGTGCGGCTGACGCTGGCCGAGGAGCCGAACGGCGTGTCGGTGGCGGACGTGATGAAGCCGGCGTCGTTCATCCCGGACTCGAAGCCGATCGCGGACCTGCTGCGGGAGATGCAGCTGTCGCGCAACCACCTGGCGGTGGTGGTGGACGAGTACGGCGGCACGGCGGGCCTGCTGACGATCGAGGACATCCTGGAGGAGATCGTCGGCGAGATCACCGACGAGTCCGACACGGACGACCGGCCGCCGGTGGAGCACTTGGCGGACGGGTCGGTGCGGGTGAGCGCGCGGCTGCCGGTGGACGACCTGGACGCGTTGTTCGGCACGGAGCTGGACGACCACGAGGTGGAGACCGTGGGCGGCCTGCTGGCGCAGCGGTTGGGCCGCGTGCCGCTGCCGGGCACGGAGGCGGAGATCGCGGGCCTGCGGATGCGGGCCGAGGGCGGCAAGGACGAGCGCGGGCGGGTGCGCATCACGACGGTGCTGGTGCGCCCGGCGCCGAAGGACGACGACGAGGGAGACGCCGGTGAGTGAGCTGGACCCCGAGGACCTGAAGATCATCACGCTGGCCCGTTCGGCGCGGGCGCGGACCGGTGCGGCGGAGGGCGCGGCGGTGCGCGACACCGACGGCCGGACGTACGCGGCGACCACGGTGGCGCTGCCGTCGCTGCGGCTGACCGCGTTGCAGGCGGCGGTGGCGGCGGCGGTGTCCAGCGGTGCGGAGGGCCTGGAGGCGGCGGCGGTCGTGACGTCGGCCGGGGCGGTGGACGAGGCGTCGGTGTCGGCGGTGCGGGACCTGGCGGCGGGCGCGCCGGTGCTGCGGGCGGACGCGTCGGGCGCCCTGCTGGAGACCCTGTAGTGCGCGACTACGTCACGGTGTGCCGCGGTTGCTGCTGCGGCACGGTGAAGAAGCACCCGGACTTCGACCACGAGGAGCAGGTGCGCCGGTTGACGGCGCTGGCGGCGGCGTCGGGCGGCGCGCTGCGGGTGCGCACGGCGGACTGCCTGGACGCGTGCGAGAACTCGAACGTGATCGTGGTGAAGCCGCGCGGGCAGAAGCCGGTGTGGCTGGGCTTCGTGCTCCAGGACGGGACGATGGACGACCTGGAGCGCTGGCTGACCGAGGGCGGCCCGATGCCGGCGGCGCTGGAGCTGAACCGGATCGCGCCGCCGGCCGCTCAACGCGCCTAGATGAGTAAGTCCAAGGGGTGGTTAGTGGTCGTAGGCGGTCAGTGATCGCTTGACGGGTTGGTCGGTGTGGTCGTTGTGCCAGATCGCGGCGGTCAGGGCCAGGACGCGTTGCAGGACGCGAGCGATCACGCCGGGTGTGGTGCGTCCGCCGTGGCGCTCCAGGTCCAGCTGGGCTTTGAAGGTCTGGTTGATCGACTCGATGACCTGGCGCAGCGGCTTGAACAGCCGAGCGCCGGGTCGCGGGGTCTCGCCTTTGCGGGCCGGGCGCAGCAGCTCGACACCGGCCGCGGCCAGAGCGTGCTCGAACTCGCGGCCGTAGTAGTTCTTGTCGGCGATCAGCGTCTGACCCGGCCGTTCGGCGGTCAGGGCGGGATCGACGGCCAGGATGTCGAGCAGGGTGGTGCGCTCGTCGGCCTTGGCCCCGGTCAAGGCGAAGGCGACCGGCAGCCCGCCCGGGGTGCAGACCAGGTGCAGGCGCAGGCCCCAGAACCATCGGGAGTGGGAGGCGCAGTAACCGTACTGGGCCCACCCGGCCAGCTCGGAGCGCTTGGTGGTCTGGCGGGACCGGCCGCATTCCACCGGGGTGGAGTCGACCGGCCACACGTCGTCGGTCCACAGCGTGGTGTCGACCGCCAACAGCCGGATCACCTGTTTGACCAGGCCGGATGCGTGGCGCAGCCGCTTGTTGTAGCCGGACTGGCCGGGCAGGTAGTGGAACAGATGGCCGAGGTGGGCGTGGGCGTGGCGCAGGAACCGGGCCTCGCTGGTGAACCCGAGCAGGGCCTGGATCACCGCCAGGGTGACCAGTTCCGCGTCGGTCAGTCTCGGCTTGAGGCCGACCTTCGGTCGCCACGGCGCGAGGTGCGGCGCGTCCTTCAGCAGGTCATCGGTTCTGACGTAGAGTGCGGTCGCGAGGGTGTCAATGTCGGTCGTCACAACCCGTACATCGACACCCTCGCCCCATGTCTCCAGGTGTCTACCCTTTGGACTTACTCATCTAGGGCAGGACGCCCGCGCAGGACGCCCGCGCGGCCCGGATGTGGCCGGGGCACGTGGTCGCAGTGCACCGCCGGAGTGCACGGCCGGAGCACGCGGTCGGGCGGTTCCGGTCGGGCTCCGCCGCGGCGGGTGGCGGCGGGGAGAGGGCCGGCCGGGCGCGTCCGACGGGCACGGGGACAATGGGGGGATGGATGGTTACCGCTCCGGGTTCGCGTGCTTCGTCGGCCGCCCCAACGCAGGCAAGTCGACGTTGACCAACGCGCTGGTCGGGACCAAGGTCGCGATCACCTCCAGCAAGCCGCAGACCACCCGGCACACCATCCGGGGCATCGTGCACCGCGAGGACGGCCAGCTGGTCCTCGTCGACACCCCCGGCCTGCACCGCCCGCGCACCCTGCTCGGCCAGCGCCTCAACGACCTGGTCCGCGAGACCTGGTCGGAGGTGGACGTGGTCGGGTTCTGCGTGCCCGCCGACCAGAAGGTCGGCCCGGGCGACAAGTTCATCGCGGCCGAGCTGGAGAAGATCGCCAAGCGCACGCCGGTCATCGGCATCGTCACCAAGACGGACCTGGTGGGGCAGCAGCAGGTCGCCGAGCAGCTGCTGGCGCTGCAGAAGGTGATGGACTTCGCCGACTTCATCCCGGTGTCCGCGGTGGACGGCTACCAGGTGGACGCGCTGGCGGACCTGCTGGTGGGCAAGATGCCGGAGGGCCCGGCGCTGTACCCGGACGGCGAGCTGACCGACGAGCCGGAGCAGACGCTGGTCGCCGAGCTGATCCGCGAGGCCGCGCTGGAGGGCGTGCGGGACGAGCTGCCGCACTCGATCGCGGTGGTGGTGGAGGAGATGATGCCCCGCGAGGGTCGCGACGACCTGGTGGACATCCACGCGAACGTGTTCGTGGAGCGGCCCAGCCAGAAGGCGATCATCCTGGGCCACCGGGGCGAGCGGCTCAAGCAGGTGGGCATCAACTCGCGCCGCCAGATCGAGAAGCTGCTGGGCACGCGCGTGTACCTGGACCTGCACATCAAGATCGCCAAGGACTGGCAGCGCGACCCGAAGCAGCTGCGCCGACTGGGGTTCTAGGTGGCGAACCTCTACCGGGACACCGGTGTGGTGCTCAGGGTGCAGAAGCTCGGCGAGGCCGACCGCATCATCACCCTGCTTACCCAGAAGCACGGCAAGGTGCGCGCGGTGGCCAAGGGCGTGCGGCGGACCTCGTCCCGGTTCGGCGCGCGGCTGGAGCCGTTCGGGCACGTCGACGTGCAGTTCTACCCGGGCCGGTCGCTGGACGTGGTGACCCAGGTGCAGACGCTGGACGCGTTCGGCGTGGTCCTGGTGGACGACTACCAGCGGTACACGGCGGCGTGCGCGGTGCTGGAGACGGCCGACCGGCTCGCCGCCGAGGAGGGCGAACCGGCGCTGCGGCTGTACCTGCTGGTCACGGGCGCGCTGCGGGCGCTGGCGGCGAAGGAGCGGGACGCCTCGCTGGTGCTCGACGCGTTCCTGATGCGGGCGATGGCGTTCGCCGGGTGGGCGCCCGCGGTCGACGAGTGCGCGCGCTGCGGCGACCCGGGCCCGCACCGGGCGTTCAACGTGCACGCGGGCGGCCTGGTGTGCCCGCGGTGCAAGCCGCCGGGCAGCGCCCAGCCGTCCCCGGACACCCTGGCCCTGCTCGGCGCGCTGCTGCACGGGCGGTGGGACGCGGTGGACGCCATCCCGGACAACGCCCGGCGCGACGCGAGCGGCCTGGTCGCCGCGCACCTCCAGTGGCACCTGGAGCGGCAGCTGCGCTCGTTGCCCTTGGTCGAGCGCAAGGCCCGGCCGGGCGACGGTTAGGCTCGCCCGGCTCCACCAGCACCCCGGATGCCGCACCCGGCAGCCGCACCCCGGAAGGACAGCCATGCTTCGCCGACGGCGGGCCGAGCGCGTCGTGCGCGCCCCCCGACCCCCGGAACCGCACCCCACCGGCGCCACGCCGCCGAAGATCCCGGCCGAGTTCGTGCCGAAGCACATCGCGATCGTGATGGACGGCAACGGCCGGTGGGCGAACCAGCGCGGCCTGTCCCGCATCGAGGGGCACAAGCGCGGCGAGGCCGTCGTGGTCGAGGCGGCCAAGGGCGCCATCGCGATGGGTGTGGAGTGGCTGTCGCTGTACGCGTTCTCCACGGAGAACTGGCGGCGCAGCCCCGAGGAGGTGCGCTTCCTCATGGGCTTCAGCCGCGACGTGATCCGCCACCGCACCGACGAGCTGGACGAGCTGGGCGTGCGGGTGCGCTGGTCGGGTCGGCGGCCCCGGCTGTGGCGCAGCGTCATCAACGAGCTGGAGGTCGCCGAGGAGCGCACGAAGGACAACGACGTGCTGAACCTCGCGATGTGCATCAACTACGGCGGGCGCGCCGAGGTGGGCGACGCGGCGCGGGAGATCGCGCGGCTGGCCGCCGCCGGGAAGATCAACCCGGAGAAGGTCGACGAGCGCACCGTCGCGAAGTACCTGTACCAGCCGGAGATGCCGGACGTGGACCTGTTCATCCGCCCGTCGGGCGAGCAGCGCACGTCGAACTTCATGCTGTGGCAGTCGGCGTACGCGGAGCTGGTGTTCCAGGACATCCTGTGGCCCGACTTCGACCGGCTGGACCTGTGGCGCGCCTGCGAGGCGTACGCCATGCGCGACCGGCGCTTCGGCGGCGCCGTGGACAAGCCCGACGCGGAGCCCGGGGAGGGCGAGTGACCGACCAGGACGACGCGGACCAGGACGCCAAGGTGACCGCGGAGCTGCTGACCGCGGCCCGCGAGGCGCTGGAGCTGTTCCACGAGGTGCACGTCGACGACGACGGCGCGCTCAGCTTCCGGCACGGCGAGGTGCCGTGCGCGGTGCAGGCGATGCGGCTGGCCGACGGCCTGACCGTGCTCAGCCTCACCTGCGTGGTGGCGTGGGACCTGCCGTCCGACCCGAACCTGGCCGTGTCGGCGGCCGAGCGCGCCGGTCAGGGCCTGTTCGGCACGCTCGGCGTCGTGCACACCGAACGCGGCATGGACGTGACGTTGCGCTACGCGTTCCCCGCCGAGGGCCTCAAGCCCGAGCCGCTCAGCACCCTGCTGATGCTGGTGGTGTCCACCGCCTCGCAGCTGCGCAACGAGCTGCTGGCCCAAGCCGGGGACGGTGCCTGAGATGGCCGGTGTGATCGTGTACGAGCCCGACGACGAGGGCGACGTCGAGGGCCTGCCGTGGGCCGTCACGTTCGAGGCGTCGGCGGGGGACGAGTGGGCGTCGTTCGTCTGCGGCCCGTACGAGCGCGACGAGGCCGTGCGGCTGGCCGAGGAGGTCCTGGCCGCGGGGCGCGGCGTGACGGCCGTCGTCGAGCCGCTGCTGCCGGTCACCGAGGCGGCCGACGTGCTGGCGACGATCGCCGAGCTGCGCGAGGACGACGCCGAGTAGCGGACGCCCCGGCGGCTTCCGCCCGACCGGTCAGGGACCCCACACGCGCGCGTCGAGGACCACGTGGCCGGCGTCGAAGTCGGCCAGGTCCGCCTCCTTCACCGTGACGGTGGCGGGGTGCCCGTCGGAGGTCGCGAAGCAGAACCGGAGGCCGGGGCCGGTGGCGAGCACGGGGTCCGCCGGCGGCTCGCCGGCGAGGGTGTCGGCGCACCACCGGCCCGCCTCCGCCGGCGGACCGGTGTAGGCGTGCAGGCCGCCGCCGTTGGCCCTGAGCAGGTTGAACCGGTCCAGGTGCAGGTCGAACGGGCCGGTCGCGCCGTCGGCGGGCCGCCCCCGCGCCTGCCCGGCGTCCAGGTCCAGGGCGGTGCCGCGCTCCAGCCGCACCTCCAGCCCGGCGGCCGGGGACGCGGGGGTGCTCCCGGAGGCGGGCGTGGAGGAGGTCGGCGCGGAGCCGGCGGGTGCCGGGTCGCCGGCCCCCGGTCGAGCCGCGCCCCCCACCGGGGTGGTGGTCGGGTCGGCCCCCGTCGTCAGCGCCACGACCAGCACCACGGCGGCCACCAGCGCCAGGCCGAGCACGGTGAGCGCGACGACCCCCCAGCGCTCCCGGCCGCCGTCGCCGATCCGGCCGATGGTCCCCGCCTGGACGTTCAGGCGCCCCCGGACCCGGCCGCTCATGTCGTTCTGGTGGTTCCCGCGCGCGTCGATGCGGTGATCTTCCCGCCCCCCGGACCGCACCAACAGGCATATGTGCGGTCGGGGGAGGTTCTGGCATCATGTCGAAAGTGACAATCACTGGCGAGATCCGCGGATCGCGCCCGCGGCCCACGCCGCCGCGGTGGAGGATCACCTCGCTGGAAGTGCTGTGCGGGGTGCTCGTGCTCGCGCTGCTGTTCCAGGACTGGCTGGTCGGCGTGCTGGACGTGCCGGTGCTGCGCACCGCGTCCACGGTGTTCGTCGCCGTCTGCGTGCAGGCACTGCCGTTCCTCGTCCTGGGCGTGCTGATCAGCGGCGCGATCGCCGCGTTCGTCCCGGCGAGCGCCCTGCGCCGGCTGCTGCCGCGCCGGACCGCGCTGGCCGTGCCGGTGGCCGGGGTCGCCGGCATCGCGCTGCCGGGCTGCGAGTGCGCGTCCGTGCCCGTCGCGCGCCGGCTCATGCAGCAGGGCGTGGCGCCCGCGGTGGCGCTGTCGTTCCTGCTCGCCGCGCCCGCGGTGAACCCGATCGTGCTCGTGTCCACGGCCGTGGCGTTCCGGGACGCGCCGATGATGGTGCCCGCGCGGTTCGCCGGGTCGCTGCTCACCGCGGTCGTCATGGGCTGGCTGTGGACGCGGTTCGGCAAGGCCGACTGGATCGCCGAGCGGGCCCTGCGCCGGCTGCCCGACCACGACGGCCGCAACCGCTGGCTGGTGTTCGCCGAGACCGCGCGGCACGACCTGGTCGACGCGGGCGGGTTCCTCGTGCTCGGCGGCGTGTTCGCGGCGGCGTTCAACGTGCTGGTGCCCGCGGCGTGGCTGGAGACCCTGGGCGGTCAGCTGGTGCTCGCGGTGCTGGTGATGGCGCTGCTGGCGGTGGTGCTGGCGCTGTGCAGCGAGGCCGACGCGTTCGTCGCGGTCTCCATGTCGGCGTTGCCGCTGCTGCCGCGCCTGGTGTTCCTCGTGGTCGGCCCGGCGGTCGACGTGAAGCTCATCGCGCTCCAGGCGGGCGCGTTCGGCAGGTCCTTCGCGGCGCGCTTCGCCCCGGCCACGTTCGTGGTGGCGATCGCGTCCGCGCTGGCGGCGGGAGCGGTGTTCCTGTGAGGCGGGAGAACCCCATGAGGTGCGGTGGCCATGAGGCGTGAGACCCAGAACATCCTGCTGGTGCTGCTCGGCGGCGCCCTGCTGAAGCTGGCGCTCAGCGGCACCTACCTGCGCTACGTCAAGGAGTCGCTCCAGCCCTGGCTGATCGTCACCGGCGCGGTCATGGTCGTGCTGGCGCTGGTGGCGATCGTGCGCGACGTCCGGGGCGCCCAGCACGAGGAAGGCCACGAGGGGCACGAGCACGGCTCGTCGCGCAGCCCGTGGATGCTGCTGCTCCCGGTGCTCGCGGTGTTCCTGATCAGCCCGCCCGCGCTCGGCGCGGACGTGGTCAACCGGTCCGAGCGCAACGCCGCCCAGGAGGGCAGGGCGTCGAGCGGGTTCGCGCCGCTGCCCGCGGACGAGGTGGTGCCGCTGACGATCAGCGAGTTCGTCACGCGCACCGCGTGGGACGACTCGGGCTCCCTCGACGACCGCGCGGTGCGGCTCACCGGGTTCGTCGTGCGCAAGGACGGCGAGGTGTTCGTGGCGCGCCTGACCATCTCCTGCTGCGCCGCCGACGCCTCGCCGGTGAAGACGAGGGTCGTCGGTCAGGACTTCGCCGCCCTGGCCGACGACCAGTGGGTCGAGGTCACCGGGCGGGTGGTGCCCGGGTCGGCGACCAAGGAGACGAAGTGGGTGCCGACGTTCACCGTCGCGCAGGTGGTGCCGGTCCCGCAGCCGGAGGACACCTACGAGGGCTAGGACGAGGTCTTGTCGCAGCACTCCCGGCACGTGCCGAAGATCTCCACGGTGTGGCTGACCTCGACGAACCCGTTCTCGGCGGCGACCCGGTCGGCCCACTTCTCCACCGCCGGGCCCTCGACCTCGACCGTGCGGCCGCAGCTGCGGCACACCAGGTGGTGGTGGTGGTGGGCGGAGCAGCGGCGGTAGATGGCCTCGCCGGAGTCGGTGCGCAGCACGTCGACCTCGCCCGCGTCGGCCAGCGACTGGAGGGTGCGGTAGACCGTGGTCAGGCCGATGCCCTCGCCCCGCTTGCGGAGCTCCTCGTGCAGCTCCTGCGCGGAGCGGAACTCGCCCAGCGAGTCGAGCAGCTTGGACACGGCGGTGCGCTGCTTGGTCGAACGCAACCCGGGCACCGCGGTGGTCGGGCGTTCGCTAGTGGTCACATCTCCTCCGTCCGGGCAGTCCGGTCGGTCTCGTTGATACCACGTGGACCCTCGTCCACGTGCGTGACCGCGTCGACCACGATGTGCGCGAGGTGCTCGTCGACGAGCTGGTAGACGACCTCCCGGCCGTGCCGCTCGCCGCGCACCACACCCGCGGCCTTGAGCACCCGCAGGTGCTGGCTGATCAGCGGTTGGGCCACGCCCAGCGCCTCGACCAGCTCGTGCACGCACCGGTCCGCCTCGCGCAGCTGCAGCACGATGGCGATCCGCACCGGCGCGGCGAGCGCCCGGAGCAGCTCGCCCGCGGCGGACAGGGTGCGCGCCGGTTTGGGCGGCGCCGGTTCGGGCACGACGCGTTCAGCGGAGTGCACGTGATCGCCCCGCACCCCGACCGTCACGTCGCCTCCCACGTGGTATGGATTTTCACCACCAATACTACGGCGCTACAGCACCGAAGCGGCGATGAGCACCAGGACGCCCAGCACGACCACCCGCAGGACCCGGCCGGCGGGCGGCAGCGTGGACCAGGTCGCCGCCAGCAGCGCCGCCACGCCGAGCGCCAGCGCGCCCAGCAGCGCCGCCCCGACCACGCCCCCGAGCCACACGCCCAGCCCGAACACAGCCAGGACCAGCAGGAACACCGCCGGCGCGGGCACCCGCGACAGGGGTCCGGCGCCGGGGATCAGGGTCCGCTTCGACTCACCAGCCATCGTGGCATCCTTGCACCGTGCTGCTCGTGTGCCGCTTCACCGTCCCCGAAGCCTCCGTCACGGACTTCACCGGGCGGGTCGAGCGCGCGCTCACCCTGCTCACGGCCCAGCCGGGCTGCCGTCGCGGGCAGCTGTCCCGCTCCGCCGACGAGGCCGACCGCTTCGTGCTGACCGTCGAGTTCGACTCGGTGCCGGCCTACCGGCGGGCGATGTCGCCGTTCGAGGTGCGCGAGCACGTCGTGCCGCTGCTGTCGGAGGCCGCCGCCGACGAACCGGCCGCCTACGAGCCGCTGCTGGTCGCCGCGGACGGCGGGGTCCGGCGCGAGGTGAGCCTGGTCGCGCACGACGCGTTCACCGTGCGCCTGGGCGAAGCGGGCGGCCCCGCGGCCCCCCGGTAGCGGGGACTACCCTGGCGTCCCCGTTCCGCACCTCCCGCTGGAGAGTCCGTGGCAGCCGATCGCATCGAGACCGTCGTCAGCCTCTGCAAGCGACGCGGGTTCGTCTACCCGTGCGGCGAGATCTACGGGGGCACGCGGTCGGCTTGGGACTACGGGCCGCTGGGCGTGGAGCTCAAGGACAACATCAAGCGGCAGTGGTGGAACCAGGTCGTCCGGGGCCGCGAGGACGTCGTGGGCCTGGACTCGTCGGTGATCCTGCCGCGCGAGGTGTGGGTGGCGTCCGGGCACGTCGAGGCGTTCGTCGACCCGCTGGTCGAGTGCACCGCGTGCCACCGGCGGTTCCGGCAGGACACCCTGGTCGAGGAGCACGCCGAGCGCACCGGCGAACCCGCGGCGGACCTGTCCGGCGTGCCGTGCCCGAACTGCGGGACCGAGGGCCGCTACACCGACCCCAGGATGTTCAACGGCCTGCTCAAGACCCACCTCGGCCCGGTCGAGACCGACGAGGGCGTGCGGTACCTGCGCCCGGAGACCGCGCAGGGCATCTTCACGAACTTCCTCAACGTGCAGACCACGTCGCGCCGCAAGCCGCCGTTCGGCATCGGCCAGATCGGCAAGAGCTTCCGCAACGAGATCACGCCGGGCAACTTCATCTTCCGCACCCGCGAGTTCGAGCAGATGGAGCTGGAGTTCTTCGTCGAGCCGGGCACCGACGAGGAGTGGCACCGCTACTGGATCGACGAGCGCACCCGCTGGTACACCGACCTGGGCATCTCCAAGGAGAACCTGCGGCACCACGAGCACCCGCGGGAGAAGCTGTCGCACTACTCGAAGCGGACCGTCGACATCGAGTACCGCTTCGGGTTCGGCGGCCAGGAGTGGGGTGAGCTGGAGGGCGTCGCGAACCGCGCCGACTACGACCTGACCACCCACTCGAACCACTCGGGCGTGGACCTGTCGTACTTCGACCAGGCCACGAACTCGCGCTACCGCCCGTTCGTCATCGAGCCCGCGGCGGGCGTGGGCCGGCCGATGATGGCGTTCCTGCTCGACGCCTACGGCGAGGACGAGGCGCCCAACGCCAAGGGCGGCGTGGACAAGCGCGTCGTGCTCCGCCTGGACCGCAGGCTCGCGCCGGTGAAGGCCGCCGTGCTGCCGCTGTCGCGCAACGCCGACCTGTCGCCGAAGGCCCGGGACCTGGCCACCGCGCTGCGCCGGAACTGGAACGTCGAGTTCGACGACGCGGGCGCCATCGGCCGCCGCTACCGGCGGCAGGACGAGATCGGCACCCCGTTCTGCGTGACGGTCGACTTCGACTCCCTCACCGACCACGCGGTGACCGTGCGGGAGCGGGACACGATGTCGCAGGAGCGGGTGTCGATGGACCAGCTGGAGGGCTACCTGGCGGCCCGCCTGGTCGGCGCCTGACCGCGGTTCACCCGTCCGTGGCGGTGTTCCGTCGCGTCCCCGCGGTGGAACGCCACTACGGTCCGTTCGTTGTCAGCCACGCGCAGCGAACGGACCGTCGATGACCACGAACGCCCGTCCCGACCACCCGACGCCCCACGCGGAGGGCGGTCACGGCCAGGGCGGTCCGGAGCGGATGATCGCCCTGCCGCACGTCGCGACGCTGGGCACGGAGCACCACGTCCCGGGTGACGAGCTGCTGGCCCGGCTGGGCCCCGGCCGGGTGTTCATGATGGGCGACAACCCGGCCCTGCCCGCGATGCCCGAGCGCCCGACCCTGGCGGACTTCTTCCGCCTGCGACTGGACCCCTTCGCCGCCCGCCACATGCTGCACAGCGCCCGCCGCGCCCGCGACCTCGGGCTGGACGAGCCCGTCGTGCTGGCCTGCCTCCTGCACGACATCGCCGTGGGCGGCCTGCTGCGCAGCCAGCACGGCCACTGGGGCGCGCAGCTGGTGGCGCCCTACGTCTCCGAGGAGGTCGCCTGGGCCATCCGGCAGCACGAGGTCCTGCGCTTCTTCGCCGACCCGTCCGTCGGCTACGACTACCCGGACGCCTACGACGCGTTCTTCGGCCCGGACTACGAGCCGCCCGCGCACGTCCGCGCCGCCTACCGCGAGGCCCGCGCGCACCGCTGGTACATGAGCGCCCGCCTGGTCACGATCAACGACGTCTACACGTTCCTGGACGACGACGGCGTCGACGTCGCCGAGTTCGAGGACGTCATCGGCCGCCACTTCCGCGCGCCCGCCGAGGGCCTGGGCTTCGACGGCTCGCCGGTGGCCCACATGTGGCGCACGATGATCTGGCCCAACAACTTCCTGTGACCGGGCGCCCGGGGTCCGGGTTAGGGTCCGCGGCATGACCTGGCTGGCCGACACCCGCACCTCCTACGACACCGTGGCGGGCAGCTACGCGGACCGGCTGCGCGACGCCCTCGCCGACGCGCCCCACCAGCGGGCGGCGCTGGGGGCGTTCGCCGAGCTGGTCCACGACGCCGGCGGCGGTGCGGTCGCGGACGTGGGCTGCGGCCCCGGCCGGCTGACCGCCCACCTGCACGGCCTGGGCCTGGACGCGTTCGGCGTCGACCTGTCGCCCGCGATGGTCGGGGTGGCCCGGCGCGACCACCCCCACCTGCGGTTCGAGGTCGGCTCGATGACCGACCTCGACCTGCCCGACGCCTCGGTGACGGGCCTGCTCGCCTGGTTCTCGCTGATCCACGTGCCGGACGCCGAGGTGCCCGGCGTGCTGGCCCACTTCCACCGCGTGCTGCGCCCCGGCGGCCCGCTGCTGCTCGGCTTCCACGTCGGCGAGGGGGTCCACCTCAAGACCGAGGGCTACGGCGGGCACCCCATGCGCGTGCACCTCCACCGCCGCCGGCCGGAGCGGGTCGAGGCGTGGCTGCGCGACGCGGGGTTCGCCGTCGAGGTGCGCACGGTCCTCGACCCGGACCGGACGCACCCCGGGGCGCTCCTCTTCGCCCGCCGCCCCCGAGGCGTCGACGGGCCGGCCTGACCCGCTGTTCCCCGGCACGGCGGCGGTGTCGGTGCTCGCCGCCTTCACGGGTCGTCCACCTCCGCGAACGGGGCCCTCACACCACGTCAGGGGAGTGATGTCGCTCGCCGCGAGCGCCTCCTTCGTGGTGGCCGCCCTCCACTGGTGATGACGCTGCGTGACAATCATCCCAGTGGATGACCTGTGTCACAAACGATCGAGTGAATATTTCTGGGAGTGCACGAAAGCGGGTTCATCATTAACCGTCACGTCACCCTGTTTTGTGACACTTGATGCAGGCGAAGCTCATCAGGGGGTGTCATGGCGCGTGTCGTCGCAGCGGCGGTCGCATTGGCGCTCGTCGCCGTCTTCACCCCATCACCGTTCGATCACGCCCACGTGGTGTGGGCGATATCCACGACCCACGCGGCGGTCGGCGTGGCGGAGGAGGAACCGCCGCGCGAGAGCCGGCACGCGCCCGAGCCGCGGTCGTGGTCGACGCGGTCCGCGCCGGCCAAGAACGTGAAACCTGCTTCACATCCGCTTGTCGGACCGTCACCCCGACGGGCCGGCGCGAGATCACCCGACCCCTTCGGCGAAGGACGGACGGACCACCTCCGCGAATGGCGCGCGCCCTCCGCGTTGCAGGTGTTCCGGCACTGACGGGCACCCCACCGCCGCCGTCAGAACACCGTCAGACCACCGACGAGTGGGGAAATCAGTGGAATTCCGTCAGCTGGTCCAGCACGCCCGCACGCATTCGCTGAGGAGGCCCCCGGAAACGGGCCGCCGCCTCGCCGGCGGGCAGTCGCCGACCGCCCTGTTCATCACCTGCGCGGACTCACGCATCGTGACCGCCGACATCACCGGCGCCGAGCCGGGCAGCCTGTTCGAGCTGCGCACGGCGGGCAACGTCATCCCGTCCCACGTCACCGAACCCGCCTCCAGCGAGATCGCCACCATCGAGTTCGCGGTCGTCCAGCTGGGCGTCGCCGAGATCGTCGTGTGCGGGCACTCCCACTGCGGCGCCGTCAAGGCCCTGCACTCGGGACCGCCCGCCCTGGAGCACCTGCCCAACATGCGCCGCTGGCTCGCCTCGCACGCCCGCTTCCGGCCGGCCCCCGAGCGGTCCGCCGACACCCCGGGCACGGCGCTGCGCGCCGAGGGGCAGCAGCACGTCCTCGCCCAGCTGGCCACCCTGCGGGACTACCCGTTCGTGCGGGAGCGCGTCGAGTCCGGCGCCCTGCGGGTGCACGGCTGGTTCTACGACATCGAGTCCGGTGAGGTCTTCGCGCACCGGGCCGACCTCTTCCAGCCGCTGTAGCGGCTGCCAAGGTTCCGGAGTCATCGCGTGAGCACGTACATCGCACCGTCGTCCGCCCCACCGGGCCGGACGTCCTCCTTCTGGCCCGACGTGGGCGCGTCCCTGGTGGTGTTCCTGGTGGCGCTCCCGCTGTGCGTGGGCATCGCCGTCGCCTCCGGCGTGCCCGCGGAGCTGGGCATCATCACCGGCGTCGTCGGCGGTCTCGTCGTCGGCCTGCTCCCCGGCAGCACCATGCAGGTCAGCGGACCGGCCGCCGGGCTCACCGTGCTGGTCGCCGACGCGGTCGCCACCCACGGCCTCGGCGCCCTCGGCCTCATCGTCCTGGGCGCGGGGCTGCTCCAGGTCGCCATGGGACTGCTGCGCCTGGGCCGCTGGTTCCGCGCCATCTCGCCCGCCGTGGTGCAGGGCATGCTGGCGGGCATCGGCCTCGTGCTGGTCCTCGGCCAGCTCTACCCGTTCGCCGGGCAGGACCAGCCCGCCACCACCGGCGAGAAGTTCGCCGGCCTGCCCGGCCTGCTCGTGGCCGCGTTCACCACCCCGGCGGGGTGGAGCGGCGTGGCCGTCGGCGTGCTGACCCTGACCGTGACGGCGCTGTGGAAGCGGTCGCCGCTGCGCGCCGTGCCCGGGATGCTCGTCGCGGTCGTCGTGGCCAGCGCCGCGGCCCTGCTGCTGCCGCTGCCGCGCATCTCGGTCGGCCCGCTGACCGACGTCATCGCCCTGGTCGACTTCTCGCTGCTCGACGCGGGCGTGCTGGGCGCGGTGCTGACCTTCGCGCTCGTGGCGTCGGCGGAGAGCCTGTTCAGCGCCGCCGCCGTGGACCGCATGCACAGCGGTCCGCGCACGAAGTACGACAAGGAGCTGGTCGCGCAGGGCGTCGGCAACACCGTGTGCGGCGTCCTCGGGGCGCTGCCGATGACGGCGGTGATCGTGCGCAGCGCGGCCAACGTCGACGCGGGCGCCCGCACCCGCCTGTCCCGCGTGCTGCACGGCGCCTGGCTGCTGCTGTTCGTCGTGCTGCTGCCCGGGGTGCTGTCCTACGTGCCGCTCGCCGTGCTGGCGGCGCTGCTCGTGCAGGCCGGGTGGAAGCTGCTCGACCCGGGCCGCGTGCGGGCGCTGTTCCGCACCGACCGCGCCGAGGCGGCCGTGCTCGTCCTCACCGCGGCCACGATCGTGCTGACCGACCTGCTCACCGGCACCGTCGTCGGCCTGCTGGCGGCCGTGGTGAAGACCGCGTGGGACGTCTCCCGGCTGACCGTCGCGGTCACCGCGCACGGCGAGGACCACCACCACGTCGCGGTGCGCGGCAACGCCACGTTCCTGCGCCTGCCCAGGCTGCTGGAAACCCTGGAGGCCCTCCCGCCCACCGGCCGGGTGCGGGTGGACCTCAGCGGCGTCCGCCACCTCGACCAGGCGTGCGGCCAGGCCGTCGAGCAGTGGGCGGCGCAGCGCGAGGGCGTGGAGGTGGTCGGACCGGTGTCGGACTGACGGGGTGATCGGGTGTCGGCCCCCTGCGGGGCGGTGGGCCGCAGGGGCCCGACATCCGCGTCGGCACGTCGGCGCCGGGCCGGGCGCCGACGCCGCGACGCCGGTGCCCGGGTCCACCGCGGTGACCCCGTGTCGACACCGGCGCCGGCCCCGACCGCCCGCGCCGCGGTCGCCGAGGGGTCCGGGGCGGGTGCCTCGGACGTCCGGGGCGCGGACGCGTGCGGGGTCTCCTCGGCGCTCGACCACCGGCGCTCGACCGGCGGCGTTCCCCACCCCTCCACGGTCCGTTTCACAACCGCCTGGTGTCGAGGGGTTCCTCCTGTGCGATTCCTGAAGACTCGTCGCGCCGCACCAGGTAGGCGCCGCCGGTCGGCCGCTCGGAGACCGCCTCGACCAGCTCGGTGCCGCGGTAGACCAGACCGGCCCCGTCGTCGGTGCAGTGCGTGACCGGCAGCGTCCCGTCCGCGACGGCCGCGTGGATCGTCGGCCTGCGCATTGCCTCGCTGTCGTAGTGCACGCCGTTGCCGTAGGGCAGGAACCCGAGACCGTTGGTCACCACGCGCAGCTCCGGCCCGAACGAGTCCGTCGACCCGCCCAGGTACCAGCAGATCGACCCGGCCGACACCCCGCCGAGCACGACGCCGGCCCGCCAGGCGTCCCGCAGCACGGGCCCCAGGCCGTGCACCGCCCACACGGCGAGCAGGTTCGCCACCGAACCGCCGCCCACCCACACCACGTCGTGCCCGCGCACGAAGCCGGCGAGGTCCGCGGTCGGCGGCATGGGGAACAGGTTCAGGTGCGACACCTCGAACCCGGCCACCCGACCCGCCTCGTCCAGGCTCGCCTGGAACGCCCGCTGGTCGCCGCTCGCGGTGCCGACGTGGCACAGGCGCGGCGCGCGGCCGTGCACGCCGGCCAGGTCCACGGCGTGGTGGACGAGCTCGTTGAACTCCAGGTTGGTCCGGTGGCCGGGGCGGAGCCCGCCCGAGGTCGCGACGATCGTCGGCTGGTCTGCTGCCATGGGTGCGATCCTCCCAGCGGCGGGATGTGCGATCATCCCGGGCGTGACGTTACTGCCGAGGCTCCGCCGGCTTGTGACGCGCGCCGTGCTCGGCGCCCTCGTCATGGGCCTGCTCGTCGTGGGCGGCACCGCCTTCCGGGTCTGGCAGGTCGCCCGCGAGGACGACCGCACGCACGCCGACATGGCCGTCGTGCTCGGCGCGGCCCAGTACAACGGCGTGCCGTCCGAGGTGCTGGAAGCGCGGTTGCAGCACGCGAAGAGGCTCTTCGACCAGGGCGTCGTCGAGTACATCGCCACCACCGGCGGCAGGCAGCCCGGTGACAACTTCACCGAGGGCGAGGCCGGCCGGATCTGGCTGGAGGAGCACGACGTGCCCGGCGACCGCATCCTGGAGGTCGGCGAGGGCACCGACACCCTGGGCAGCATCCGCGCCGTGGCCGCCGCCGCCCGCGAGAAGTCGTTGAGCACGGCCGTGATCGTCAGCGACCCGTGGCACTCGCTGCGGGCGCGCACCATGGCCGAGGACGAGGGCCTGTCGGCCTGGACGTCGCCCACGCGCAGCGGGCCGAACGTGCAGACGCGTGAGACGCAGCTGTTCTACATCCGCCGCGAGACCGGCGGGCTGCTCTACTACCACCTGATGAAGGCGCCCGCCGGGGCGTTCGACGGCATCCTGCTCTGACCGCGCCGGGCGCGGCGGGTACCGGGCGCGGGTGAGCGATCGGCCCCGCCCCACCCGCTCACCTAGGCTGGGCGGATGACCGGCGGCTACAGCGACCACGACCGCGCGCGGCTGCTGGGGGAGCGGCCCAAGGGCGCCGTGCTGCCCGGCGCGCGGGCGGAGCGGCGCACGCCGTTCTCGCGCGACCGGGCGCGGGTGCTGCACTCGGCGGCGCTGCGCAGGCTGGCGGGCAAGACGCAGGTCGTCGGGCCCGGCGAGGGCGCCGAGGTGACCGGTGTGCCGCGCACGCGCCTCACGCACTCCCTCGAAGTGGCCCAGATCGGGCGCGGCATCGGGGAGGAGCTGGGCTGCGACCCCGACGTCGTCGACACCGCCGGCCTGGCGCACGACATCGGCCACCCGCCGTTCGGGCACAACGGGGAGCGCGCGCTCGACGAGCTGGCCGGGCCGTGCGGCGGGTTCGAGGGCAACGCGCAGACCCTGCGCATCCTGACCCGGCTGGAGCCGAAGACGGAAAAGGGCCTCAACCTGACCCGCGCGTGCCTCGACGCGGCCACCAAGTACCCCTGGCCCCGGCGGCCCGGCACGGCGAAGTTCGGCGCCTACGACGACGACCTGGACGTGTTCACGTGGGTCCGCGAGGGCGCGCCCGACCACCGGCGCTGCCTGGAGGCGCAGGTCATGGACTGGGCCGACGACGTCGCCTACTCGGTGCACGACGTGGAGGACGGCGTCCTCGCGCACCGCATCCGGCTGTCCGCGCTCGGCGACCCGGTGGAGCGCGCCGCCATCGCCGAGCTGGCCGCCAAGCACTTCTGCGACGAGCCGGTGGACGTCCTGGAGGCCACCGCGGCGGAGCTGCTCGCCCTGCCGGTCATCGCCGACCTCGCCGAGTACGACGGGTCGCTGCGCGCGCAGGTCGCGCTCAAGCGCCTCACCAGCGAGCTGGTCGGCCGCTTCGCCTCGGCCGCCGTCGGCGCGACCCGCGAGGCGCACGGCGACGGCCCGCTGACGCGCTACGACGCCGACCTGGTGGTGCCCCCGCGGGCGCAGGCGGAGGTCGCCCTGCTCAAGGCGGTCGCGGTGCGGTACGTGATGAGCGACCCGGACCGGCTGCGCATGCAGGTCGGGCAGCGCGAGCTGGTCGCCGAACTGGTGCACGCCCTGCTCGCCGGCGCGCCCGAGGGCCTCGACCCGGCGTTCCACCCGGCGTGGCACGCGGCGGGCGACGACGCGGCCCGGCTGCGGGTCGTGGTCGACCAGGTCGCCTCGCTCACCGACGCCCAGGCCGTCGCCTGGCACCGGGCGCTGACCACGACCCCCGCGCGCGGGGTGTGACCGGTGGCACACTCGGGGGCATGGCCGACGACCCGGACGCCGGCCCCGACGACGGTTCCGCCGGGGTGCGCGAACCACGACACCCCGAGCCCCTCGGACCGGCGAGCGGCGCGGGCGAGCGGCCCGTCCCGGACGACCCCATAGTGGTGGAGGAAACCCAGTGCCCGATCGAACGCCCCTGACGTTCGCCCTCGCCCTGCACGACGCCGTCGCACCCGACCGCACCCGCAACGCCTGCTGGTCCCCGTACTCGGTGGCCTCGGCCCTCGGCATGACCGCCGAGGCCGCGCGCGGCGCGACGGCGGCCGAGCTGGTGGCGCTGCTCGGCGAGGACGGCGCCAAGCTGCTCAAGGCCGTCGAGGTCGGCGACGACGCCGAGTTCGCCGTGGCCAACACGCTGTGGGCGTCCGACGAGCTGCCGCTGGAGGACGGCTTCCTCGCCGACCTGGCGGGGTGGCCCGGCGCGGCCGCGCGGTCGGCGCCGTTCGCGCGGGACCCGGAGGGCGCTCGGGGGGCGATCAACGCCGACGTCGCCGACACCACCCGGGGACTCGTCCCCGAGCTGCTCGGCCGCGGCTCGATCACCACCGACACGGTCGCCACCCTGGTCAACGCGCTGTACCTGAAGTGCGCGTGGAACGCGGAGTTCCCCGAGCACGACACGGCCGACCGGCCGTTCCGCGGCGCGGGCGACGTGCCGACCATGCGCCGCGAGGACTCGATGCGCTACGCCCGCGCGGCCGGCTGGGAGGCCGTGGCGCTGGCCGCGCACGGCGGCGTCGAGGCGGTCGTGCTGCTGCCCGAGGACGAGCTGGGCGCGACCGACGGCGTGCCCGGGGTGCTCGACGCCCTCGACCACGACCGGGTCGACCTGTACCTGCCGAAGATCGACGTCGGCGTCAACACCTCGCTGGCGGACGCGCTCAAGCGGGTCGGCGTGACCACCCTGTTCACCCGGGAGGCCGACCTCACCGGCCTGAGCCCCGACCCGCGCCTGTACGTGGACGACGTGGTGCACGAGGCCGTGCTGCGGGTCGACGAGAAGGGCTTCGAGGGCGCGGCGGCCACGGCGGTGACGATGCGCATGACGTCGTTCATCCCCGCCGAACCCGGCCGCGAGGTGCGCGTGGACCGGCCGTTCCTGTTCCTCGTCCGGCACGCCGGGACCGGCGTGGTGTTCTTCCTCGCCCAGGTCGTTGAGCCCCGGCGCTAGGCGGGGCCGGGGCCGAAGTCGACGTGGCCGAGCTTGTCCGGGTTCGACATGTCGTAGACGCCCGCCACCAGGCCGTCGCGCACCACGAACGCGCTGACCCGCTCGGTCACGTCGCCGGTGGCCGGGATCAGCACGCCCAGGTCCCCGTTGACCAGCACCGGGCGGCCGATCGGCAGCCCGCCGTAGCGGCGCACCAGGCCGAGCAGGAAGCGGGCCACCTTGTCCGCGCCGGACACCACGTTGACCGCGGTCCGCGCCTTGCCGCCGCCGTCGCCGACCACCGCGGCGTCCGGGTGCAGCAGCCCGACCACGGCGCCCACGTCACCCGAGGCGAGCGCCGCCAGGAACCGCTCCAGCACCTCGCGCTGCTCCTCCAGGGCGACCCGCGGCGGCGGCTCGGCGTCGGCGGCGGCCCGGCGGCCCCGCGACGCGTGCTGGCGCGCCGTGGCGGTCGTCACCCCGAGCACGCCCGCGATCTCGTCGAACGGCACGCCGAACGCGTCGTGCAGCACGAACGCCACCCGCTGCTCGGGCGTGAGCCGGTCGAGCAGCACCAGCGCCGCCATCCGCACGCCGTCGTCGCGCACCACCGCGTCCAGCGGGTCGTCCTCGCCGGAGGTCACCAGCGGTTCGGGCAGCCACTGCCCGAAGTACCGCTCGCGCCGCACCGCCGCCGACCGGAGCCGGTCCAGGCAGATCCGCCCGACGACGGTCGTCAGCCAGCCCTTCGGGTCCCGGATGCCCTCGCGCGCGCCGGGCGCGAGCCCGGACAGCCGCAGCCACGCCTCCTGCACCGCGTCCTCGGCGTCCGCGACGCTGCCGGTGAGCCGGTAGGCGACCCCGACCAGGTGCGGGCGCAGACCGGTGAAGGTGGCGACCAGGGTCTGCTCGGCTGCGGTCACGGACCCGAGTCTGCCGGCAACTAGACTCGCTCGACGTGGCAGGACGCATCCGGGAGAGCGACATCGCGTTGGTGCGTGACCGGAGCCGGATCGACGACGTCGTGGGCGACCACGTCTCGCTGCGCGGTGCCGGCTCCGGCGCGCTGAAGGGCCTGTGCCCGTTCCACGACGAGAAGTCGCCGTCGTTCAACGTGCGCCCCTCGCACGGCACGTTCCACTGCTTCGGCTGCGGCGAGGGCGGCGACGTCATCGCGTTCGTGATGAAGATCGAGCACCTCGGGTTCGTGGAGGCGGTGGAGCGGCTCGCCGACCGGGCGGGCATCCAACTGGTCTACGAGGGCGGCGGCGCGACCGTCCAGCGCGACCGGGGCACCCGCAGCAGGCTCATCGAGGCGCACCGCGCCGCCGCCGAGTTCTACGCCGAGCAGCTCGCCGGGCCCGACGCGATGCCGGCGCGGGAGTTCCTGGCGCAGCGCGGTTTCGACGAGGCCGCGGCCCGCCAGTTCGGCTGCGGGTTCGCGCCCGGCGGCTGGGACAAGCTGACCAAGCACCTCCTCGGGCGCGGCTTCGAGCTGACCGAGCTGATCAAGGCGCAGCTGACCAAGGAGGGCCGGCAGGGCCCCATCGACCGCTTCCACCGGCGGCTGCTGTGGCCGATCCGGGACATGGGCGGCGAGGTGGTCGGCTTCGGCGCGCGCCGGATCTTCGACGACGACCCGATCCAGGCCAAGTACCTCAACACCTCCGAGAGCCCGATCTACAAGAAGTCCCACGTGCTGTTCGGGCTCGACCTGGCCAAGAAGGAGATCGCCAAGCGGCGGCAGGCCGTCGTCGTCGAGGGCTACACCGACGTGATGGCCATGCACCTCGCGGGCGTGCCCACGGCCGTCGCCTCCTGCGGCACGGCGTTCGGCGCGGACCACATGAACGTGCTGCGCCGGCTGCTGATCGACGACTCGCTCAGCGGCGAGGTGATCTTCACCTTCGACGGCGACGCGGCCGGGCAGAAGGCGGCGCTCAAGGCGTTCGAGGGCGAGCAGCAGTTCTCCGCGCAGACCTACATCGCGGTCGCGCCCGACGGCATGGACCCGTGCGAGCTGCGGCAGGAGAAGGGCGACGTGGCCGTGCGCGACCTCGTGGCCCGCCGCACGCCGCTGGTCGAGTTCGCCATCAAGGCGCAGCTGCGCGACTACGACCTGGACTCGGTGGACGGCCGCGTCGAGGCGCTGAAGAAGATGGTGCCGTTCGTCGCCCAGATCAAGGACCGGGCCAAGCGCGACGGGTACGCCACGCGCCTGGCCTGGTGGGTGGGCTGGGAGGACGAGGCGTCCGTCGTGCGCCGGGTGCGGGAGACCGCCAACGGCAAGGCGCCCGCGTCGCCGACGCGGCGGGTGGCCGTGGACCCCAACCAGGGCGCGCTCGCGGTCGACGTGGCCGGCCCGCCGCGGCCGGACCCGCGCGACCCGGCGCTGCGCACCGAGCGGGAGGCGCTCAAGGCGGCGCTGCAGCTGCCGGAGATGGCCGGGCCGTACTACGACTCGCTGCCGGACGACGCGTTCACGCACCCCGCGTACCAGGCGCTGCACCGGGCTATCCGGGACGCGGGCGGCACGTCGTCGGGGCTGTCCGGGCCGACGTTCCTGGAGTCGGTGTCGCAGGCGTGCGCGCAGCAGTCCGTGCGGACCGTGCTGCGCGAGCTGTCCGTCGAGCCGCTGCAGGTCAAGGCGGACGAGTACCGGTACGTGCAGGGCGTGCTGGCCGGGGTGCAGAAGATGCTGGTGTCCCGGCAGATCGCGGAGGTCAAGTCGCGGCTGCGGCGCGTGTCGCCGATCGACGAGCCCGACGAGTACCGCCACCTCTTCGGCGACCTGATCGCCCTGGAGGAGTACCACAAGGCGCTGGGCGAACAGGCGGTGGGCGGGCTGTGAGGGAGCTGTTCCGCAGGATCTTCGGCTCGGGCGCGCCCGAGGGGTTCACCGGGGCGCTGGACGCCGACGAGAACGTGCTGGCCTCGGCCGCCGTCGGCGCGGAGTGGCTGGTCGCGACCACGCACGGGCTGTGGCTGCCCGGCCCGCGCCGCGTCGGCTGGCACCTGGTGAGCAAGGCCACGTGGACCGGGAACGCGCTGGCCGTCGTCGAGGCGGTGGAGGAGGGCGCGACGGGCGGGGCCGTGGTGCTGCGCGACCTGCCCGCGACCCGGTTCCCGCTGGAGTCGCCGGGGAAGGTCCCGCAGGTCGTGCACGAGCGCGTGACGGCGTCGATCAGGTCGCGGCACCGGCACGAGTCGCCCGGCGCGTGGTTCCTCCAGCGCAAGGTGCCCGGCCGGGACGGCGTCGTGCTCCAGGTGCGGCCGGACCCCGGCGCGGACGTGGAGGCGCTGCGGGGGATCGCGGCGTCGGTGGCGGCGAAGATCGCGTCGGCCAAACCCGTCGAGTGACCCGTACCAGTACGGGCGTACTGTCAGCGGTGTGTGGGACCCGGGCAAGTACCTCGCGTTCGCCGACCACCGGTCGAGGCCGTTCCACGAGCTGCTGGCCCGCGTCGGCGCCGAGTCGCCCCGGCGCGTGGTCGACCTGGGGTGCGGACCCGGCACCCTGACGCTCTCGCTGGCCGAGCGCTGGCCATCGGCGGTCGTGGAGGCGATCGACTCCTCGCCCGGGATGGTCGAGGCGGCGCGTGGGCGCGGCGTCGACGCGCGGGTGGCGGACGTGGCCGCGTGGGAGCCCGCCGAGGACGTCGACGTCGTGGTGAGCAACGCCGTGCTCCACTGGGTGCCCGACCACGAGGACCTGCTGCGCGCCTGGGTGCGCCGGCTGCCGCCCGGGGCGTGGCTGGCGGTGCAGGTGCCGGGCAACTTCGCCGGGCCGTCGCACGCGCTGGTGCGCGAGCTCGTCGACGAGTCGTGGCCCGCCCTCTCGGGGCTGCTGGGGCCCTCGCCGGTGCTCGACCCCGTCGGGTACGCGGAAGTGCTCTCGGAGGCCGCCGTGGACGCGTGGGAGACCACCTACGTGCAGCGGCTGGAGGGGGAGGACGCCGTGCTGGAGTGGATCGGCGGGACGGCGCTGCGGCCGGTCCGCGCCGCCCTGGACGACGCCTCGTGGGAGGAGTTCCGGGCCCGGCTCGCGCCCCGCCTGCGCGCGGCCTACCCCCGGCGGTCCGACGGCACGACGTGGTTCCCGTTCCGCCGGGTCTTCGCGGTGGCGCACGTGCGGTGAGGCGCGTGCCGCGACCACCTCGGTGTGAGGATGATCACGGCACGCGCCCCGGTCCGTCTTTCAGTTGGTGCGCGGGATCAGCTGGTGCGCGGGGTGACCGGGTCGCGCCGGTGCCCGTTGGCGTTGAAGCCCGCCGTCGTGCCCTGACCCCGACCCTGGTTTTGGCCTTGGCGACGCCCGAAACCGGTCTTCTCGCCCACCTTGGCCCGCACGATCCCGGCCGCGCCCTGGACCGCCGGGTGGTCGGCCAGCGAGCGGTAGGCGCGCGCGATCTGGTCGTAGCGCTGCCGTCCGGCGCGCGCGCCCAGTACGTAGCCCACTGCCGCGCCGAGCAGGATGCCCTTCATGCGGTGTCCTCTCCTCCCATCGTGCCTGGTCACGTCCCTTCCTACCGGTAAGGCAGGGGGGTGTGCACGAGCACTGTCCCGGATGCGCTAGAGTTGTCCGCGTCAGGCCGACGAGGCCAGGCGCACAACCGAACATTCCCCCATAGCTCAACGGCAGAGCATTCGACTGTTAATCGAAGGGTTACTGGTTCGAATCCAGTTGGGGGAGCGCGATGGCAGCCCCAGGTCCTTCGACCTGGGGTTTTGTCGTTGTCATGGGGCGGGGGTACCCGCGGGTCACCCGTTTGTCACCCGCACGGGGCGACTTTCTTCCGGCAGGCTGTCCGGCATGGCCGACCGCTTCGCCCTGCGCCGCCGCATCACCTCCCTGGACCCCGAGACCGACCACGTGGAGATCCTGCGCCTCTCCACCGGTCACGAGTTCCCGTGGGACTACGTGCGCGCGCTGGAGTTCGCCCTCTTCCGCACCTACTGCGTGCCGTCCATCTCGGCGCTGCTGGCGAAGACGGGCGAGTTCGAACGGCGCCCCCAGCGGCGCTACGACGACACCGCCCTGCTCATGGGCGAGCTCGTGGAGCACGGCTACGACTCGCCGCGGGGCCGCGAGGCGCTGCGCGTCGTCAACCGCCTGCACGGCCGCTACGACATCTCGAACGACGACATGCGGTACGTGCTGTCCACGTTCGTCTACGACCCGGTCGACTGGATCGACCGCTTCGGGTGGCGGCCGTTGACCGACCACGAGCGCCTGGCCGCGTTCCACTTCTACCGCGCCGTGGGCGCCCGGATGGGCATCAGGGACGTCCCGGACACCTACGGGGCGTTCCGGGCCTTCAAGCGGGCGTACGAGGCCGAGCACTTCGCGTACAGCGACACGAACCGCCGCATCGGCCGGTACACCCTCGACCTGTTCTGCTCCTGGTACCCGCTGCCGAGGGCGGTCACGGCCAAGGCCGTCCTGGCGATGCTCGACAAGCCCATGCTCGACGCCTTCGGCTTCCCCCGCCCACCCGCCTGGCTCACCACCGCGGGCCACGCGGCGCTGAAGCTGCGGGCCCGTGCCCTGCTCCTGGCGCCCCCGCGCAAGCGCCCCCTCCTGACCGACCGCCCGAACCGCTCGTACCCGGACTACCCCACCGGCTACCGCCCGTCCGACCTCGGGGCCCCGTAGCCGAGCGCACAGCTTGGTCACGGCCTGCCGGGTTGTCGAGACGCGGCGATCCGTGATCTGTACCCTCCAGAACCGCACGTCAGGGGGCGGTAGCTCAGCCGGTCAGAGCAGCGGACTCATAATCCGTCAGGTCGTGGGTTCGAACCCCACCCGCCCCACCGCCTGACCAGCTCAAACCCGGTCCCAAGATCGGCTGAAGATCATTTGTCCATGACTCCTGTGAGCGTGCGGTCATGGCCACCGGCGACAGCACCGGGGAGCGCCGCCGGAGAGGAAACGTCCGGCAGTGCGGCAACTCGCTCCAGGTCCGCCGCCGTAGCCGTCGACCTCCTTCCGTGACGAGGCCATGAGCGAAAAGATCGATTACGTGCGCGAGGTCGCCGAGGCGGTGCTCGACCGCCTCGGCGACCTCGCGCCGCCGTGGCGCGTCCTCGCCGTCGAGCAGCACCACGAGTCCCCGGAGGCACCGCCGGGGCTGGCCGCGCCCGACAGCCTGGTGGTGACCTTGGGCCGCGGCGAAGGCGACGAAGCCGCGGTCCGGGTGTACTTTTCCCTCGACGTGCCCCCGGACCAGGCCGTCGCGGCCACGGCCGCCCAGATCCAGGACCACGCGATCGAGGAGACCGGTGGCGCGCCCCTTCCGCCGTGTCCGGGGCACCGCCACCCGATGAGCGCCCGAGCGGTCGACGGCCGCGCCGCGTGGTTCTGCCCCCAGGACGCGGCCCACCACCGCGAACCGATCGTTTCCTGACGGGCACCGGGCCCCTGGGGGCCGACCGGTCCCGTGGCCGGTCGGCGCGGTCGGTGATCCCGGGACCGGCGGGTCAGTCCACGCACGGCACCGGGGACGGGGCCGAGCCCGGGCCCGACGGGCCGCCGGCCGGGTGCAGGGTCGCCGCCGCGGCGGCCCGCAGGACGGGGCGCGGGTCCGGCACGTCGTCCGGCACCAGGGGCAGGGTGCTGAAGGTGACGCCCGACGTGCCCTGGGCGGACGCCAGGACGTCCCAGCCCTCCGACAGGACCACGTTGTGCTTGGCCACCTCCGCCACCCGGCCCAGGGCCGCCGGGCCCTCCGTCTTGAGGCGGTGGACCAGGGCGGACAGGAACGCCTGTTGACGTCGCGTGCGGTCCAGGTCGCCGTTCGGCAGGCCGTGGCGCTGGCGGACGAATGCCAGGGACTGGGCCGGGGTCAGGTGTTGCGGTCCGGCCGGGAAGTCGGCGCCCGAGTAGGGGTCGGCGGTCGCCCGGTTGAGGCACACGTCCACGCCGCCCAGCGCCTCGGCCAGGTGGTGGAAGCCGACCATGCTGACCTCCACGAGGTGGTCGACCGGGACGTCCAGCAGAGCGCTGACGGTCTGCACCTGGGCCCTCCGGCCCGCCTCGCGGCCCCGCCACTCCTGCTCCGCCGGGCTCAGGGTGGTGGACAGGGTGCGCTCCACCGCCTCCTTGGCCCTCCCGTACGCCTCCTTGACCTTGCCCCGCTGCGGTCCGCCGGGAATCCCGAGCAGCTCCGCGCCGTTGTCCCGCGGCAGGGACAGGGCCTTCGCGCCGCCCCCGGGTGACAGGTGCAGCAGGATCAGCGTGTTGGCGTTGTACCCGCCGCGGTCCACGTCGCCCGCGTGCAGGGCGTCCAGCACCTCCTCGGGCGGGGTGCCGCCGTCCAGGTCGCGGCGGGTCGTCAGGCCCATGACCAGCACCGTGGTGCCGGACGCGGAACGGGGTGCGTCCGGCGGGATCGCCGTCGAACGGCGGATGCCCGCGTCCACCTCCTGGTACGTCGTCCACGCCACGCCCGCCGCGACCAGCACGACCGCCGACAGCGCGATCCACGTGGTCCGGACCACTACTCGCAAAACCCTGTGCACCACGACCGCCCCCCATGCGTCCTCTAACCTAGACAAGCTGACGTTGGGGGACGTGCCGTGGTTGACCGCGTGGCGCACTTGCCGAGCCTGGCGGCGCTCGCCGTGACGGCGCTCTTCACCGGTGTCGGCTTTCTGCTCGACGGCGAGCAACCCGGCGTGCTGCTCGGCGTCTTCATGGTGTTCGGCGCGTTGCTCGCGACCGCGATGGTGCGGCCGGTCGGGCTCTGGGTCGTGGCGCCCGCACCCCCGCTGTTGTACGCGGGTCTGGTGGTGGCCGCGTCCGCGCTGGGGGGCAGTTCCACGGGGGAGTTGGCGGTTCTCGTCGCACCACCGGTCGTCCGCGCGTTCCCGCACCTCGCGGTGGCGGTGGGCGCCGGGCTGGTGGTGGCGGCGGTGCGGGTGGGGGGATCGTGGTGGAGGGGCAGGTCTTCGTCGACCCGACGGGGAGGCGCCGCGGCGTGATGCGCGCGCTCGGGTGGGCGCTGGCGTCGTCGTTGCTGGGGTTGGCGGCGGTCATCGTGACGACCGTCGCCGGGCACGTGCCGTGAGGACGCACTGGGTGTCGCTGGTGGTGGGGCTGGGGCTCCTGATGGGCGTGTTGAGCTTCCACGCCTACGCCACGGCCAGGGTGTCGGAACCCGAACGGGTGCCGGTGGTGAACGAGGGGGTGGCGGACGGCACGGCGGCGCTGGTGTTCCACGGCGGGCCGCACCCGCGGTGGACGCCGCGCCTGCTCGACGAACTCGCCGCCCGCGGCGCGCGGGCCACCTTCTTCGTCGTCGGCGCGCACGTCAACGCGCACCCCGAGCTGGTGCGGCGGATGGTGCGCGACGGGCACGAGGTCGGTGTGTCCTCCTTCCGCGAGGGCGAGCACGACGGGTTGGGCACGGCGTTCGCCCGCACCGCCCTGGCCGCCGCCGCGGACGTCCACAGCGGACTGTCCGAACCGGATCCCGACACGCCGGACCTGCACCGGTACGACCCGCAGCACGTGGTGGCGGACGTGCTGCCGAACGCCGACCGGGTCGTCCGGCTGCACGTGTCCAGCGCGACGCCCGCCGTGGTCGGCCTGCTCGTCGAGGCGCTGCCGGACCGCCGCTTCACCACGCTCACCGACGCGACCGGACGGCCGCCCGCGCTCGGCGACGCGGACACCGCCGAGGTGGTCACCGGGCACGCGCTGAGCTGGTCGCAGCACCACGGCGACGTGCCGGCCACCCTGCTCGGCCTGGTCTGCGCGGCGGTGGCGGTGCTCGCGACGCTGCGCACCGTCCTCCAGCTCGGCCTCGCGCACACGGCCCGCCGCCTGCACCGCGACACCGTCGTCAGGCCGCACGCCCCGCCGGTGTCGGTGGTCGTGCCCGCCTACGACGAGGCCGCCAACATCGCCGCGGCCGTGCGCTCGATCGCCGCCTCCGAGCACCCGGCGGAGGTGGAGGTCGTGGTGGTCGACGACGGCTCCACCGACGGCACGGCCGACATCGCGCGGTCGCTGGGGCTGGCGAACGTGCGGGTGGTCAGCCAGTCCAACGGCGGCAAGTTCGCCGCCCTCAACACGGGCATCGCGCTGGCCCGGCACGACGCGCTGGTCCTGGTGGACGGCGACACCGTGTTCGAGCGCGACACCGTGTCCAAGGTCGTCCGCCCGCTCGGCGACCCCGGTGTGGGCGCGGTGTCGGGCAACGTGAAGGTCGCCAACCGGGGCGGCCTGCTCGGGCGCTGGCAGCACCTGGAGTACACGGCGGGGTCGAACCTCGACCGGCAGATCCTCAACGCGCTGGAGTGCATCCCGACGATCCCGGGCGCGATCGGGGCGTTCCGCCGGGAGGCGCTGGACGAGGTCGGCGGCATCAGCGCCGACACCCTCGCCGAGGACACCGACGTGACGATGGCGATCACCCGCGCCGGGTGGCGGGTGGTCTACGAACCGGCGGCGCGGGCGTGGACCGAGGTGCCGACCGGCGCGTCCGGGCTCTACAAGCAGCGCTACCGGTGGTCCTACGGCACGTTCCAGTCGATGTGGAAGCACCGGACGGCGCTGCGCGAGCACGGCCGGATGGGCCGGTTCGGGCTGCTGTACCTGCTGCTGTTCCACGTGTCGCTGCCCGCCCTGGCGCCCGCGCTGGACGTCTACGTGCTGTACGGGGCGTTCGTGGCCGACGCGCCGTGGGCGCTGGTGATCTGGGCGGTGTTCCTGGTCGTGCAGACGATCGGCGCCGGGTACGCCCTGAGGCTGGACGGCGAGTCGCTCAAACCCCTGTGGGTGTTCCCGCTCCAGCAGGTGGCCTACCGGCAGCTCACGTACGTCGTGGTGATCAAATCGCTGGTCACGGCCTTGCAGGGCACGCCGCTGGCGTGGCAGACGGCTCGGCGCAGCGGGCTCGCCGGGGTGGTCGCCCGGTAGCACCGCGGGTAGCATCAGCGGTATGAAAATCAGTGTGAGCCTCCCGGAGGAGGACGTCGAGTTCGTCGACCGCTACCTCAGGCAGCACCGCAGCTCGTCGCGGTCGTCGGTCATCCACCAGGCGATCGCGATGCTGCGCGAGGCCGGCCTGGAGAACGCCTACGCCAGTGCCTGGGACGAGTGGGAGACCGGCGGCGAGGGCGAGCTGTGGGAGACGACCGCGCCAGACGGTGCGGTCGATGCGACGAGGTGACATCTACTGGGTGGACCTGGAACCGGTGCGCGGCGCCGAGGCCAACAAGGTCCGCCCGGCCGTGGTCGTGAGCAACGACGCGGCGAACCGGGCCGCCGGACGGGGCGGCCGAGGGGTCGTGACGGTCGTGCCGATCACCTCCAACACCAGCCGGGTGTACCCGTTCCAGGTGCTGCTGCCCGCCAGGGAGTGCGGGCTCGGCGCGGACTCGAAGGCCCAGGCCGAGCAGGTGCGCACGGTCGCCGCGGCCAGGCTCCGCGCCCGCATCGGCGGCCTGCCGCCCGCGGTGCTCAAGCAGCTCGACGAGGCCCTGCGGATGCACCTGGCGCTCTGAAGCGCGCTCCGGAGCGCACCCTGGACCGGAGCCTGGACCGGGGCTTGGACCGGGGGCGGACTACAGGGCGAGGCTGACGGCGGCGGCCACCGCGCACAGCGCCAGCAGGGACGCGCCCACCACCAGCAACGCCCGCCCGGCCGGTCCCCGCCCGCCCGGGACCGGGGCCTGCTGCGGGAAGGACGGCGGGAAGGTCGACAGTTCCCCGACGTCCGGGAAGCCGTGTCCGGCGTCCCACGGCGCGTTGCCGTACCCGCCCTGCGGCAGGTTGCTCGGGTCGGGGACCCACTCGTTCCGGCTCGGCACGTACAGGCCCGTGCTCTCCGCGGTGGGGGCTTCCGGGGCGGGCGCGTCGGGGACCACCGGATCGGTGAACAGCGCGGCGACCCGCGCCCGCCTGCGGTCGCGCCACTGGAGCACCAGGCCGACCAGCGCGCACGCCAGCCCCGCGGCACCCAGGACGGCCGACGTCACGGACGCGACCTGGTCCGCCAGCTCCAACGACACGGCGACGAGTGTGGCAGAGACCGCGGACCCGCCGGAGCCCCGAGGGGCCCCGGCGGGGAGCGGTCAGCCGAGCACCCGGATCGCCGACGCCGGGCACAGCTGGGCGGCCTCGCGGGCCGTCGCCTCGTGCGGGCCGGTCGGCGTGGGCTCCAGCAGCACGACGGTCCCGTCCGACTCGTCCTGGTCGAAGACGTCCGGGTCGGTCAGGGCGCACATGCCGGAGCCCGCGCAGCGGTCCGGGTCCACCTCGACCCTCACGAGAACGCCACCGGCAGCTCGTGCACGCCGTAGATCGCCATGTCGGACCTCACCTTCACCTCCTCGGCGGGCACGGCCAGGCGCAGGTCCGGGAACTCCCGGAACAGCGCCGCGTACCCGACCCTCATCTCGATGCGGGCCAACTGCTGGCCCAGGCACTGGTGCACACCGTGCCCGAACCCGAGGTGCCCCGCCGCGGGCCGGTGGACGTCGAACTCGTCCGGCCGCTCGAAGCGCTCCGGGTCGCGGTTCGCGGCGGCCACCGAGATGGACACCGTGTCGCCCGCGCGGATCACGAAGCCGCCGATCTCCACGTCCTCCAGCGCCGTGCGGATCGTGCCGAACTGGAGGATCGACACGTACCGCATCAGCTCCTCGACGGTGTTGTCCACCAACGAGGGGTCGGCCCGGAACGCGGCCAGCTGCTCGGGGTGCCGCAGCAGCGCGAACGTGCCGATGCCGAGCATGTTCGCCGTGGTCTCGTGCCCGGCGACGAGCAGGAGCAGCCCCATGTTGGCGACTTCCTGGTCGGTCAGCTCGCCGGTCTGGACGAGCCCGGTGAGCATGTCGTCGCCCGGTTCGGCGTGCTTGCGCCGCACGAGCCGGGCGACGAACTCCTCCAGCCTGCCGAACGCCTCCCTGGACTGCTCGAACGTCTGGTCCAGGCGCAGCGCCGCCGCGGTGTCGCGCTGGAACGTCTCGCGCTCCTCCCACGGCACCCCCAGCAGCTCGCAGATCACCATGGACGGCACCGGCAGCGCGAAGTGCGCCACCAGGTCCGCGGGCGACCCGGCCGCGCGCAGCTGCGCGAGGTGCTCGGCCACGATCTGCTCGATGCGCGGCATCAGCGCGTTCATCCGCCGCACGGTGAACTGGCCGGTGAGCAGCTTGCGGTACCGGGTGTGGTCGGGGGCGTCCATCCCGATGAACATGCCGGGCTTGGCCGGGTCCTGGCGCGGCACCGGCCGGTCGGCCATGCCGCGCAGCGGGTGGTGCAGCTCGGACCGGCTGCTGAAGCGCCGGTCCGCGAGCACCTCCCGCGCCGGCGCGTAGCCGGTGACGAGCCACCCCTCGTGCCCGTCGGGGAACCGCAGCCTGCTGATGGGCTCCGTCGCGCGGATCTCCCCCAGCTGCGCGGGCGGGTCGAACACCGCCGTGCGTTTCGTCGGCAGCGCGATTTGCAGGACGTCGGTCATCTCGCACACCTCCCAGTGCGTTAAGGGACCTCCTTCGCAAGCTACAGAAAATTCACGAACCCGTGAAGTAAATATGCCGTCAGGGAACGGCTGTAGTACGGCTGATAGCAGGTGTGCTACAAATCGCCCGAGAACTCTGACATGGGGAGGTGGGGGTCCTTGGTCATCGACGTACGTGACCTGCGCATGCGCTACGGCTCGACGGACGTGCTGCGCGGCATCGACTTCACGGCGGGCCCGGGCGAGGTCGTCGCCCTGCTCGGGCCGAACGGGGCGGGCAAGACCACGACCATCGAGATCCTGGAGGGCTTCCGGCTGCCCTCCGCCGGCCACGTCCGGGTGCTGGGGCAGGACCCGGCCACCGGCGACGAGGCGTGGCGGGCCAAGCTCGGCGTGGTGCTCCAGTCCTGGCGCGACCACGGCCGGTGGAAGGTCCGCGAGCTGCTGCACCACATCGGGCGCTACTACCGGCCCTACTCCACGCCCGGCCGCGCCCGGCCGGTCGACACCGACGAGCTGGTCAAGACCGTGGGCCTCACCGAGCACGCGCACAAGAAGGTCGCCACGCTCTCCGGCGGCCAGCGGCGGCGGCTCGACGTCGCCATCGGCATCGTCGGCAAGCCCGAGCTGCTGTTCCTGGACGAGCCCACCGCCGGGTTCGACCCGCACGCCCGCCGCGACTTCCACGACCTCGTGCACCGGCTGTCGGACCTGGAGGGCATGACGATCCTGCTCACCACGCACGACCTGGCCGAGGCCGAGCGGCTGGCGGACCGCATCCTGGTCCTCGCGGGCGGCCGGATCATCGCCGACGGCAGCCCCGACCAGCTCGGCCGCCGGGTCGCGGGCAAGACCGAGGTGCGCTGGACGCACGACGGGCAGCGGCACGTGCACACCGCCGACGACGCGACCGGGTTCGTGCGGGACCTGTTCCGGCAGCACGCGACGGGCATCTCCGAGCTGGAGGTGCGCCGCAGCACCCTGGAGGACACCTACATGGCGCTGGTCCAGCGGCACGAGAGCGGGCAGGCCGAGGGCGAGGAGGTGGCGGTCCTGTGAGCGGCGCCGACGGCAAGCTCCTCGCGGTGCGGCTCGGCGTGGACCGGGGCCTGCGCGAGTTCCGGCACACGCTGGGCAGCAGCGACCAGATGTTCAACGTGGTCACCACGATCGGCTTCATGCTGGTGCTGTGGTTCCAGCGCGACACGGTGGTCGAGGGCACCGGCCTCACCCTGGCCGCGTTCACGCTGCCCAGCCTGCTCGGCATGGGCGTCGCGTTCGGCGGCCTGGTCGGGCCGGCGGGCCAGCTCAGCACCAACCGCGAGGACGGCACGCTGCTGCGCGCCAAGGCGGTGCCCAACGGGATGCTCGGCTACCTCGTCGGCCGGCTCGTGCAGATGGCCCTGGACAGCGGCTTCAGCCTGGTCGTGCTGCTGGTCCCGGCGGCGCTGCTGGTCGACGTGTTCGGCCACGCGGGCGTCGGCGGCGTGCTCGGCCTGCTGGCCGTGCTGGTGCTGGGGATGCTCGCGACCCTGCCGTGGGGCGCGGTCGCCGGGTCGATCACCAAGAGCCCCGGCAGCGCCATGGGCATCACCATGCTGCCGATGATGGGCATCGCCGCGATCTCGGGCGTCTTCTACCCGATCACCGCGCTGCCCGGCTGGCTCCAGGCGCTCGGCCAGTTCTTCCCGGTGTACTGGGTGGGGCTCGGCGCGCGCTCGGCGCTGCTGCCCGACGCGGCGGCGGCGGCCGAGATCGGCGGGACGTGGCGGACACCGGTGGTGATCGCGGTCCTGGCCACCTGGGCAGCGGTCGGGTTCCTGCTCGCGCCTACGATCCTGCGGCGGATGGCCCGCCGGGAGTCGGGGGCCGACATGGAGAAGCGCCGCCAGGCGGCGCTCCAGAGGGGCGCGGGGTGAGCGAGAGCGTCTACAACCGGATCGCGATGCTGCGCGCCGAACGGGGTGTGTCGCGCCGGCAGCTGTCCGAGGCCCTGGGCATCCACTACCAGACGGTGGGCTACCTGGAGCGGGGCGAGTACAGCCCGAGCCTGTACCTCGCGCTGCGCATCGCGCGGTACTTCGAGGTGCCGGTGGAGGTCGTGTTCTCGACCGACCCGTTCCCGCGCCTGGGCAGCCAGGGGGCGGAGCGGTCCGCGTAGACGCGGAGGGGGGCGGTCCCGCGAGGGCCGTCCCTCACCCGCCCAGCACACCGCGCAGCGCCGCGCGCAGGGCCAGGGCCAGTTCGGCGCGGCTCTCCGGCGTGCCCGGTTCGGGCGCGCCGAGCGCCCCCGCGCCGACCAGCCGGTCGAACAGCAGGCCGTCGACGAACGCCACCAGCTCGCGCCCGCGCCGCTCCGGTTCGGTCGCGCCGAGGGCGGCGAGCAGGTCCCGCGCCTGCTCGCGCAGGCGTTCGCCGTGGGCCAGGACGCCGCGCAGCTCCGGGTGGTGGGTGGCCTCCAGCAGGCACGCGTAGCGGGCCAGGGTTCGCTCCCGGCCGACCGTCATCCAGGCGTCCAGGACCCGCGCGAGGGCCTCGGCCAGCTCGTCGGGCTCCCGGGGCACGTCGGCACCCGCCTCGGCCACCTCCGCCGCGTCCAGCTCGGCCAGCCGCCGCACGACGCCCTCGACGAGCGCCTTGCGCGTGCGGAAGTACGCCGACGTGGACCCGAGCGGCACGCCCGCTTCGGCGTCCACGGCCCGGTGGGTCAGCCCGCGCATCCCCCGCGTGGCCACGAGGTGGATGGCGGCGTCGGCCAGCACGGCCATGCGCTCGGTCACGGGTGCGTCCTCCCTCTACGGGTGTAGAGTAACCGTATCTACAGGTGTAGAAGGTGGGGGACGTGAAGGCAGCGGTGGTGGGCGGCGGCCTCGGGGGGATCACCGCGGCGGTGGCGTTGCGGGCGGTCGGCTGGGAGGTGGTCGTCCTCGAACGGGCGGCCGGGTTCGGCGAGGTGGGCGCGGGCATCGGGATCATGCCCAACGCCCTGGGCGCGCTGGCCGCGCTCGGCCTGGCGGACGAGGTGCGGCGGATCGGCACGCCGCGCGTGGCGGGCGGGGTCCTCGACCCGCGCGGTCGGCCGCTGACGCACGTGGACGCCGGGCGGCCGGAGCACGTGGTGGCCGTGCACCGGGCGGACCTGCACCGCGTGCTGCGCTCGGCGCTGCCCCCGGCGTGCCTGGTCACCGACGCCGAGGTGCGGTCGGCGGAGGACCTGGACGCGGACCTCGTGGTGGCCGCAGACGGCATCCGCAGCGGCCTCCGGCGGGCGCTGTTCCCCGACCACCCCGGCCCGGTCCACACGGGCACGACGGCGTGGCGCGGGGTCGGCGCGGCCCGCTTCCCGGCCGACCTGGGGATCAGCCAGACGCTCGGGCCGGGCACCGAGGCGGGCGTGCTGCCGCTCGGCGACGGCCGGGTGTGCTGGTACGCGGCGACGGTCGCGCCCCCCGGCGGCCGTGCCGACGACGAGCTGGGGGAGGTGCGGCGGCTGGTCGGCGACTGGCACGACCCGATCCCGGCCGTGCTCGACGCCACGCCGCCGGACGCCGTGCTGCGGCACGACGTCCAGGAGCTGCGCGCGCCGCTGCCGACCTACGTGCGCGGCCGGGTGGCGCTGCTCGGCGACGCCGCGCACGCGATGACCCCGTACCTCGGGCAGGGCGCGTGCATGGCGATCGAGGACGGCGTGGTGCTCGCCGCGCTCTGCGCGCGCCACGACCTGCCGACCGCCCTGGCGGAGTACGACCGGGTGCGCCGCCCCCGCACGCAGGCCGTCGCGCGGGCGTCCCGGGCGGCGGGCCGGGTGGGGCACCGGCTGCGCAACCCGGTCGCGGTGGCGGTGCGCGACGCGGCGATGCGCGCCGTGCCCGACGCGGTGGCCCTGCGCGGGATGGCGCGGTTCCTCCGCTGGACGGCCCCGGACCTCTCACCCGATAGGTGAAATATTCACGGTGACAGATATCACAGATAACTCCCGCGATTCGAGCATGTAACAATCGAATATCACTCGTTTTCCCAGTCTGCGTCACTCTTTCGAGGTATCAAGCACTCACAGTGTGGTCCTGACTCCAGGCTGTACTCCCGCCGAGTGCCCGGCACGGCGGTTCACCTTCCTCGAAAGTGCAACTACGGTGTCCCGCCATGGCCCCCGTCCCCTCGTGTCCGGCTGAAGCCATCTCCCTGCGCGAGCCCGTCGTCGACCTCGCGGAGGCCGACGACTTCATCCGGCTGCACCACTCCGAGCACCCCGACCTCGGCCCGGTGGAACACCGCCTGGCCGAGGTGCACGCCGAGATCGCGGCCACGGGGACGTACCGCCACACGGCCGCCGAGCTGGCGTTCGGCGCCCGGGTCGCGTGGCGCAACAGCGCGCGGTGCATCGGTCGCCTGTACTGGCGGAGCCTGAAGGTGCGCGACCTGCGGGACCTGCGCGACCCCAAGGAGGTCGCCGACGAGTGCGTCGAGCACCTCAGGCTCGCCGGCAACGGCGGCCGGGTCCGCCCGGTGATCACCGTGTTCGCGCCCGACGAGCCCGGTCGACCCGGTCCGCGCGTCGTCAACGAGCAGCTGATCCGCTACGCGGGCTACGAGGGCGCGGACGGGGGCGTGCTCGGCGACCGCCGCAACCTCGCGCTCACCGGGAAGGCCCTCGACATGGGCTGGCGACCGCCGGCGCGGCGCGGGCCGTTCGACGTCCTGCCGCTGGTCGTCGAGCGCGAGGACGCCGACCCGTGCCTGGTGGAGATCCCGCGCGACGCGGTGATGGAGGTGCCGATCACGCACCCCGAGTTCCCGTGGCTGGCCGAGCTGGGGCTGCGCTGGCACGCCGTGCCCGCCATCAGCAACATGCGGCTGCGGATCGGCGGCGTCGACTACCCGGCCGCGCCGTTCAACGGCTGGTACATGGGCACCGAGATCGGCGCGCGCAACTTCGCCGACACCGACCGGTACGACCTGCTGCCCTACCTGGGCCGGCGGATGGGCCTGGACACGGCCAACGTGCAGTCGCTGTGGAAGGACCGCGTGCTGGTCGAGCTGAACCGCGCGGTGCTGCACTCGTTCGCCGAGGCGGGCGTGACCATCACCGACCACCACACCGAGTCCGACCGCTTCCTCACGCACATCAGGAAGGAGGAGGCCGCGGGCCGCAAGTGCCCGGCCGACTGGACGTGGATCGTGCCGCCGATGTCGAGCGGCGTCACGAGCGTCTTCCACCGGTACTACGACGAGGAGGAGTTGCTGCCCAACTTCTTCCCCGGCGACACCACGGGGGTCTGCCCGGTCATCCACTGACGCCGGGCACCGGCCGCCGGACGCCGGCTGCTGGTCGGAGTGCAGCAAGACGTACATACGGTTGAAATACGGCCGTAAGTGTGGTGTAGATCACCTTGGGCGGACTAGGGTGACTCTCCGTGAGAGTCGGCATACCCGCAGAGTCGCGGCCCGCCGAGCGCCGCGTCGCCGGTCTACCGGAAACGGTGACCACGCTGATCGGTGCCGGTCTCGCGGTGGACGTGCAGGCCGGGGCGGGCGCGCGCGCCCACGCCCCGGACGCCGCCTACCGCGCGGCCGGCGCGAGCACCACGCCCGACCACCCGGCGGGTCGCGCCGAGGTCGTCATCTCCGTCCAACCCCCCACCCCGGCCGAGGCAGCGCGGCTGAGGGAGGGCGACATCACGATCAGCTTCCTCCAGCCGAGGCAGGAACCGGAGCTGGTCGCGGTCCTGAGGGACCGCGGCGTCACCGCGTTCAGCCTCGACCTGCTGCCCCGGGTCACCCGGGCGCAGTCGGCGGACGCCCTGTCCTCCCAGGCCCTCGTGGCGGGCTACCGCGCGGTCGTGGAGGCCGCGCACCGCCTGCCGAGGTTCCTGCCGATGTTCACCACCGCCGCGGGCACCGTCCCGCCCGCCAAGGTGCTGGTGCTCGGGGCGGGCGTGGCCGGCCTCCAGGCCATCGCCACGGCGCGGCGGCTCGGCGCGGTCGTCGAGGCGTACGACGTGCGCGCCGCCGCCGCGGAGGAGGTCCGCAGCCTCGGCGCGAAGTTCGTCGAGCTGGACCTGGAGACCCAGGACGGCGTCTACGCGCGGGCGCAGTCCGAGACGTTCCTGGAGCGGCAGCGCGAGCTGATCGCCGAGCGCGTCGCCGCCTCCGACGTGGTGATCACCACGGCCGCCGTCCCCGGCCGCACCGCGCCCGTGCTCGTCACCACGGACATGCTCAAGGCCATGGCCCCCGGCTCGGTCGTGGTCGACCTCGCCGCCGAGTCGGGCGGCAACGTCGCCGCGAGCGTCGCCGGCGAGGACACGTGGGTGGGCGACGTGCTCGTGTTCGGCGCGCGCAACCTGCCCAGCACCATGCCGGCGCACGCCAGCAAGCTCTACGCGCGCAACGTCGCCAACCTGCTGCTGATGATGACCCGGGACGGCGAGGTGCGGCCCGACCTCGACGACGAGGTGCTGGGCGGCTGCTGCCTGACCCACGCGGGCGAGCTGAGGGGGGAGCTGCCGTGATCGACCTGCTGACGATCTTCGTGCTCGCCGTGTTCGTGGGCTTCGAGGTCGTGTCGAAGGTGTCCACCATCCTGCACACGCCGCTGATGTCCGGCGCGAACGCCATCCACGGCGTGATCCTGGTCGGCGCGGTCCTCATCACCGGGCGCGCGGAGGGCCCGCTGGAGGTCGCGCTCGGCCTCGCGGCGGTCTTCCTGGCCACGGTCAACGTCGTGGGCGGGTTCGTGGTGACCGACCGGATGCTGGAGATGTTCAAGGGGCACCGGCGGTGACCCCCACCTGGGTGCAGCTGGCGTACCTCGTCGCCGCCGTGTGCTTCGTGCTGGCGCTCAAGGGCCTGAGCACGCCGAGGTACGCCCGCGCGGGCAACCTGGTCGGCGCGGCGGGCATGGCGCTGGCGGTGGTCGTGGCGTTCGCCCACGGCGCGGTCCACAACGGGGTGCTCATCGCGCTGGCCGTCGCGGCGGGCGTCGCCGTCGGCGTCCCGGCCGCGCGCTCGGTGCGGATGACCGCCGTCCCGCAGATGGTGGCGCTGTTCAACGGCGTCGGCGGCGCGGCGGCGGCCCTGGTCGCGCTCGCCGAGTTCCTGGAGGTGACCGACGGGGCGGTGCTGTTCCAGGTCGCCACCGCGCTCACCGTGCTGATCGGCTCGGTCAGCTTCTCCGGCAGCGTCGTCACCTTCCTCAAGCTCCAGGAGGTCATGACGACGCGGCCCGTGCTGCTGCCCGCCGGCCGGGTGCTCGGCATCGGCGCGGCGGCGGTGAGCGCGGTGCTGGCGGTGCTGGTCGTGGTCACCGGGAGCGGCGCGCTGCTCCTGCTGCTGGCCCTCGCGGGGCTCGCGCTGGGCGTGCTGTTCGTGCTGCCGGTCGGCGGCGCGGACGTGCCGATCGCGATCTCGCTGCTCAACGCGTTCACCGGCCTGGCCGTGGCGGCGTCGGGCTACGTGCTGGCCAACACGCTGCTGATCGTCTCCGGCACGCTCGTCGGCGCGTCCGGCACGATCCTGACCCGGCTGATGGCGCAGGCGATGGGCCGTTCCCTGGCCAACATCCTGTTCGGCGCGTTCAAGGCCACCGCGGTGGCCGCGGTGTCGGGGGAGCAGCGCACCGTGCGCTCCGGCACCGTGGAGGACGTCGCCATCCTGCTCGGCTACGCCCACTCGGTGCTGGTGGTGCCCGGCTACGGCCTGGCCGTGGCGCAGGCCCAGCACGCCGCGCGGGAGCTGGCGCAGGTCCTGGAGCGGCGCGGCATCGCCGTGGACTACGGCATCCACCCCGTCGCCGGGCGGATGCCGGGGCACATGAACGTGCTGCTGGCCGAGGCCGACGTGCCGTACGAGCACCTGAAGGAGCTGGACGACGTCAACCCGGGCATCGGCAGCGTCGACGTGGTGCTGGTCGTCGGGGCGAACGACGTGGTCAACCCCGGCGCGCGCGACGAGCCGTCCAGCCCGATCTACGGCATGCCGATCTTCGACGTGGACCGCGCCAAGGCCGTGGTGTTCATGAAGCGCTCGATGCGGCCGGGCTTCGCGGGCGTGGACAACGCGCTGCTCTACAACCCCAAGACCACGCTGCTGTTCGGCGACGCGAAGGACTCGCTGACCAAGCTCCTCGCCGCGGTGAAACAAGTCTGACCCGAGAGTCCAACGCCCAGACCCCGAGAGTCCAACGCCCAGACCCCGAGAGTCCAACGCTCAAGCCCCGAGAGTCCAACGCCCAGGACCCCTGAGTTCCGCGTTCCGCATACCGACCGGTCGGCCCGAACGAAGAACTCACCGGGCCTGGGCGTTGGACTCTCGGGACCCGGGGGTTGGACTCTCGGGGCCTGGGGGTTGGACTCTCGGGTGGGTCAGGGGAGGTCGTAGCCGGGGACGGGTGGGCCGAGGTGGTCGCCGAACGCGGCGTCCGCACCGGCCCGCGCCCACCACGCGGCGGACTCGGCGGTGGCGACGTCGGGGACCAGGACGGACACGCCGGTGTCGCGGAGCAGCGCGACCAGGTCGGTCGTCGCCCGGTGCAGGAACGACCCGGGCCGGTCGGCGAGCCGGCGCACCACCGACGGGTCGAGCAGCAGGGCGTCCACGGGCAGCTCCGCCAGCAGCGCCAGCTCGGCCTGCCCGCCGTCGAACCCGGCGAGACCGGTGGCGATGCCGTTGTCCCGCAGCACCTGCGCGTTGTCCTCGCCGTACCCCGCGAGCACCGACCGGGTGTCCAGGAAGACCCGCAGCCGCTCCGCGGGCAGCCCGGTCTCGTCGAGCGTCCGCTTGACCGTGCGCACCAGGTCCTCGTCGCGGGACTGGGTGGGCGACAGCACGACGTGCAGCGCGCCGGACGCCCCGGTCACCTCGCCCGCCGCCTCGCGCATCGACCACCGGCCCAGCTCGAACGTCAACCCGCCGGCCTCGGCCAGCGCCACGCACTCGTCGTGCCCCAGGTCCTCGTCCGGGAGCGGCCAGCGGACCCGGACCACGTGGCCGAGCAGCCCCCCGCCGGCCAGGGCCACCACGGGCTGGTGCCACACCTCCAGCTCCCCGTCGGCGAGCGCGCCGGGCATCCGCGCGGCCGTCGCCTGCCGCCGCCGGGTCCGCTGGTCCTCGTGCCGGTCGTAGGTCTGCCACTGCCGCGTGCCGCACGCCTTGGCCCGCCGCGCGGTCGCGTTCGCCGCGCGCAGCACCTCGGCCACGTCCCAGCCCGCCGCCGGCCGGTCGACCACCCCGGTGCACGCGGGCAGCGCCACCCCGCCCTCGCCGGGCCGCGCCAGCGCCTCGTTGAACCGCTCCACCAGGTCGGGCACGGCCGGCGTGGTGGGCGAGTTCTCGACCAGGACGGCGAACTCGTCGTCGCCGACCCGCGCCACCAGCGCCTTCTCCTCGGCCACGACCGCCTCCAGCCTGCGCGCGACCTCCTGGAGCAGCCGGTCGCCGGCGGCGTGCCCCAACCCGTTGTCGACCAGCGAGAACGCGTCGAGGTCCAGGTGGTAGAGGGTGATCCCGCCGGGCGTCGAACCGTGCAGCGCCTCCAGCCGGCCGGCCAGCAGCTGCCGGTTCGCCAGGCCGGTCAGCGAGTCGTGCAGCAGCTGGTGGTCCAGGTTCTTCTGGAGCAGGTGCAGCTCGCTGACGTCGTCGGCCATCGTCACGTGGTACGCGGGCCGCCCGTCCTCGTCGCGCAGCAGCGACACGGCCAGGTGCGCCCACACCGGCTCGCCGTCGGCGCGCCGCAGCCGCCGCCGCTCGCGGAACCGCTCCACGCCGCCCGCCGCGACCGCCCGGTACCTCGCCGCGAGCGCCTCGGCGTCCTCCGGGTGGAACAGCCCGGCCAGCGGCGTGCCGGGCAGCGAGGACCGGTCGAGGTCGAGCATCTCGGCCAGCGCCGCGTTCGCCTGCACGCAGGTGCCGTCGAGGTCGGCGACCACCATGCCGGTCGCGACCGTCTCGAACACCTCGCGGAACCGCGCCTCGCTGGCCCGGAGCCCGCGCTCCGCGCGCCGCTTGCCGAAGACCAGGGCCCGCTTGATCTCCTCCTGCTGGTCGAACGCGTCCAGCCGCATCGCGGTGGCGAAGCTCGCGGCGAGGCTGCCCAGGATCGCCACGACCTTCTCCGGGAGCGCGGGCACGTCGCGCAGCTCCGGGGTGAACAGCAGGGCGTGACCCAGCACGTCCACGGTCCGCTGGAGCGTCTTCGGGCCGGTGAAGTGCGCGCGCACCAACCGGTGCCCGACGACGTCGACCGGGTCGGCGGTGAAGGGGTCGGCCTGCACGGCGTCGGCGATCACGTCCACCTGCTCCAGCAGGAACAGCTCGATCTCGACGGGCGAGAGCGGGACGTAGGCGGTCGGGTACACCGCCCGCATCCAGGCGCGCGCGATCTCCTGCCGCCTCGTCCTAACGGGCGGCGACACCGGTGCTCACCTCTTGCGACCCACCCCGGCGAAGATCCCGGCCCGGTCGGCGTCCTCCTCGGCCGCGCCCTCCTCCGGCCGCCACCGGGGCAGCGGCACGATCCCGGGCTCGACGACGTCGAAACCGGCGAACAGCGCCGTGATCTCCTCGTGCGTGCGCGGGAACACCGGGTTGGCGCTGCGGCGCATCACCTCGACGACCCGGGCCGTCTCCTCGGGCTGGAGGTCCGCCGTGAACTGGGAGAACGCGAAGAAGCTGCCGGGGACGACGGCGTCGCGGTAGGCGGCGACCACCCCCGCCGGGTCCTTCTCCGGCGGCACGAAGTGGAAGACGCCCACGGCCAGCACGCCGAGCGGTTCGGCGAAGTCGACCAGGCCGGTGCCGCGCGCGGCATCCAGCACGGCGTCCGGGTCGGTCAGGTCCTCCTGGAGGATCGTGGCCCGCTCGTCGTCCTCGAGGATCATCCGGCTGTGCGCGACGGCCACGTCCTCGAAGTCCACGTAGACCACGCGGCACGCCGGGTCGGCCCGCTGCGCGATCTCGTGCACGTTGCCCACGGTCGGGATGCCGGAGCCGAGGTCGAGGAACTGCCGCACGCCCGCGCCGACCAGGTGCAGCACGGCGCGGCGCAGGAACGAGCGGTTGAGCCGGGCGATCGTGCGGGCGTTCGGCTGCGCCCGGACGAACCGCTCCGCCAGCTCGCGGTCGGCGGCGAAGTTGTGGCCGCCGCCGAGCAGGTAGTCGTACAGCCGGGCCGCGCTCGGCAGCTCGACGTCCACGTGGTCCGGGACCCAGCCCAGCCGTTGCGCCACCGCTCCCTCTCCCGTGTGCCGGTGTCCCCGCGGGGGCGAGGTTACCGACGTGCCCGACCCCTGGGCAGGGGCTGCGACCGCTTGTCCCCGATCGGCGTACAGGCGCGCCGGGGCACGACGACGGCGAGTACCACCGGCCGCGCCCGTGACCCGAGGTCCGCGGTGCGCGCGACGACCGGACCACGGCGGCGCTCCCCGGAAGGCCACCTGCCCTCACCTGAACAGGTGTCACCCGAGTGGAGGGGCGGCGTGTCCGCCCGGTGTGGTCGAGCCGGCGCCGGAGGGCGGCCGGAGGCACCCCCGACGCGGTGCCGGAACCCCCGCCGTCCCGAGGAGTGGACGCCGCGGCGTTGCCCCGGAGCACCGTTCCGACGCCGCCGCCACCCCGTCGCGCGACCGCCGGCGGGCCCCTCGGCGTCGAGCGCGGGGACGCCGGGGAGTCGGCCGGCAACCTGCTGAAACGAGCGCGCGCCCGGCCGGTCCGGTCCACTTCGGACGGCGCCCGCACGGCCCGTCCGACCGCCCGCCGCAGCGGTGCGGGACCGCCCCGCCGACCGGGTCGCCACCCCGTTGTCTCGGATTCCGATACAAGCCCAGGAAGTACCATTCGCGCATGTCAGACGAGGCACGCTTGCTCACGGACGTGGTCACCAGACTGCGTCGGGCACTGCGCACCAGCATCCGGTCGGAATGGCCGTGGGACTCCCTCCCGATGGCACAGGTCGAGCTCCTCCAGACGCTCGCCGAACGCCCGCCCATGCGCGTGGGCGACCTGGCCGCCGAGCTGCGCCTGGCGCCCAACACGGTCAGCGGCCTCGTCGGCCAGCTCATCGAGGGCGGCCTCGTCGAACGCGGCGGCGACCCGGCCGACCGGCGGGTGGCCCTGCTGTCGGTGACGCCCGGGGGGCACGAGCAGCTCGCCGTCTGGCAGGCCGCGCACGAGAAGCGCATCGGGTCCGCGCTGGACCGGCTGGAGCCGGGCGAGCGCGACGACGTGGTCCGCGCCCTCGCCGCCCTCGACCACCTGGTGGACCACCTGCGTGCCAGCTGAACGCCACGTGCTCGCGGCCGTCGCGCTGGGGGGCGGCCTCGGCGGCCTCGCCCGGTACGGCGCGTCCCTCGCCCTGCCCGGCCCCGTCGGCACGCTCGTCGTCAACGTCGTCGGCTGCGCCCTGATCGGCGTGCTGCTCGCCCTCGCGCCGCGCCTGCACCCGCTCGCCCGGCCGTTCCTCGGCGTCGGCGCGCTCGGCGGCTTCACCACGTTCTCCGCGTACGCCCTCGACGCGCTCCACCTCGACGGCCCGCCCGCGTTCGCCTACCTGCTCGGCACCCCGCTGCTCGCCTTCGCCGCCACCGGCCTGGCCGCCGCGCTCACCCGGCGGGCGCTCCGGTGACCGCGCTGCTCGTCTTCGCGGGGGCCGCGACCGGCGCCGTCCTGAGGTACCTGACCACCAGGCTGCTGCGCGGCGACTTCCCGTGGGCGGTCCTCGCGGTCAACGTCGTGGGCTCGTTCGCCCTGGGCTGCGTGGCCGGCTCGTCCCCGGCGCTGACCGCGCTGGTTGGCACCGGCCTGTGCGGCGGCCTGACGACCTACAGCACGTTCAGCCAGGACACGGTGACCCTCGTCGAGCAGGGCCGGTACCCGAAGGCCCTCGCGAACGCGGCCGCCAACCTCGTCGCGGGGGTGGCGGCGGCCGCGCTCGGCCACGCGCTCAGCCGGTAGGGGCGAGCCGCTCCAGCACGTCGGGCAGCTCGTCGGTGTGCACGACGCCCAGTCGCTGCGTGGCCCGGGTCAGCGCCACGTACAGGTCGCTCGCCCCGCGCGGCGACTCGGCGAGGATGCCCGCGGGGTCGACCACGAGCACCGAGTCGAACTCCAGGCCCTTCGCGTCCACCACGCCCAGCACGACGACCTGCGCGTCCAGGTCGTCCGAGGCGCCCGGCACGGCCTCGCGCAGCTCCCCGACCGACGCGGCGGGCACGATCACGGCGAGCTTGCCGTCCCCGATCGCGGTGATCTCCTTCTCCACCAGCGTCGGCAGGACCTCGGCGGGCGTCGGCACGCGCAGGCTCCACGGCGGGAAACCGCTGTCGCGCACCGAGGTCGGCGGCACCAGGTCGGGGTCGACGGAGGCCAGCACGTCCGCCGCCACCGCCATGATCTCCGACGGCGTCCGGTAGTTCACGGTCAGCTCGGTGAGCTTCCAGCGGTCCATCACGTACGGCGAGAGCACCTGGTCCCACGACGACGCGCCCGCGATGTCGCCGGTCTGCGCGATGTCGCCCACCACGGTCATCGACTTCGACGGGCAGCGCCGCATCAGCGTGCGCCAGGCCATCGCCGACAGCTCCTGCGCCTCGTCCACGATGACGTGCCCGAACGTCCACGTCCGGTCGGCCGCCGCGCGCTCGGCCGCGGTCTCGTAGCGCTCCGCGCCGTGCCGCTCGGCCAGCCGGTAGGCGTCGACCAGGTCGGTCGCCATGAGGATGTCCGGGTCGGCGTCGTCCTCCAGGTCGAGGATGTCCAGCACGCCCTGCGCGTAGTCGACGGCCTGCCGCCGCTGGCGCTCCGCGCGGGCCTTGGCCTCGGTGTCGTCCTCGCCGAGCAGCTCCGCGGCCTCGTCCAGCAGCGGCACGTCGGCGGGCGTCCACTCGGTGCCGCGCGGCCGGTGCAGCAGGGCGCGCTCGGCGGGGGAGAGCTTCGGGGTGGCCTTGGCGATCAGCTTCGGCGACGCGAACAGGTCCTCCAGCAGCTGCTGCGGCGACAGGGTCGGCCACAGCCGCTCGACGGTGGCCTGCACCTTCGGGTCCTCGCGCAGCTCGCGCCGGATGTCGTCCACGTCGGCCTGGTCGAGGAGGTGCCGCCCCAGCCGGGACACCGCCTGCGAGGCCAGCGCGGAGATGATCTCGCGCTGGAACGTCCGCCGCGCCTCGTTGTGCGGGCGGCGGGTGCGCCGGGCGCGGCCCCGGGCGTCGGAGATCGTGCGCCGGTCCAGCCGCAGCACGTCCTGGTCGAACGGCACCTCGACCAGGCTCGGCGCCTCCTGCCGGTCCTTGATCGCGTGCGCCACCACGTCCGCCATCTCCACGCGGCCCTTGAGGGCGGCCACCTCGGCGGGTTCGCGGCCGACCGCGGTGAGGCCGGGGAACAGCTCGCCCACCGTGGACAGCAGCACGCCGGTCTCGCCCAGCGACGGCAGCACCTGCCCGATGTAGCGCAGGAACGTCGCGTTCGGGCCGACCACCAGCACGCCGCGCTTCGCCAGCTGGCGGCGGTGCGTGTAGAGGAGGTAGGCGGCGCGGTGCAGCGCGACCGCCGTCTTGCCGGTACCCGGACCGCCCTGCACGACGACCACGCCGTTCAGCTCGGTGCGGATGATCCGGTCCTGCTCGGCCTGGATGGTGGCGACGATGTCGCCCATCTGCCCGGTGCGGCTCGCGTTCACCGCGGCCAGCAGGGTCGCCTCGCCGGTCAGGCCCTCCGACGGCCGGTTCGGGTCGACCGAGCTGATGTCGAGCAGCTCGTCGTCGAAGCCGACGACCTTGCGCTGCTTGGTCCGCAGGTGCCGCCGCCGGCGCACGCCGTCCGGTGCGGCGGCCGTGGCCAGGTAGAACGGGCGGGCGGCGGGCGCCCGCCAGTCCATCAGCAGCGGCTCGTACTCCTTGTCCTCGTCGAACAAGCCGATCCGGCCGATGTAGAAGCGGTCGTCGGTGTGGAAGTCGAGCCGGCCGAAGCACAGCCCGTTCTCCACCGCGCTGTACTGCGCGAGCTGGTCGGAGTACATGGCCACCGAGGTGTCCCGCTCGGAGCGCATCTGGTGGGTCCCGCCGGTTTGCCGAAGCGCGCCGGCCAGGCGCTTCGAGCTCTGTTCGCGGAGGTCGTCCAGCCTGCCGTACAGCATCGACACGTATTCCTGCTCCGACTCGGTTTCCGCGAGCCGGAGGTCATCGGAGGGGCTTGACAACGTGCCTCATTTCTGGATAGCGTGGTTTATCAGGCTGCGTCGCATTCGGCTGACAGCTCGTCGTGACGGTTTCCTGCGCTGGTCGCGCGCGCAGAACGTCTAATCTACTACACGCCCCTGCTCGTGGTGCAGGAACGACTTCACCAGCAGGTCGGCCAGGTGGGCGCGTTCGGCGGCGTCCAGTGCGGCGAACAACCGGTCCTCCACCTCTTCCGCGAGTTCCAGCCGGTGCCGCAGCGCCCGCTCGCCCGCGGCGGTCACGTGCACCGAGTAGCGCCGCCGGTCCCGGGCGTCGCGCAGCCGGGCGGCGAGGCCGAGCCGCTCCAGGTCGTCCACCAGGGTCACCAGGTCGCTCGCGTCCACGCCGAGCCGGTCGCTGATCTGCCGCTGCGAGGCGGGGCCGCCGTCCACGAGCTGCCAGAGCACGGCCACGTGGATGTGGCGGAGGCCGTCGTCGACCAGGTCGGCCGAGATGCGCCGGGCCCGCTTGGTGAGCTGGAGCATGAGGTAGCTCGGGTGTCGTCTCAGCCGCTCCACGCTCATGGGGGCAATCATATGAACCCCGCGTCGTCCGCTCGGGCGTCCGAGCGCGGCGGCACTTCGGCACGCCGGGTGAGGGCCGTGCCGCCCGACGAGGGGTGTGGTCGGGCACGCGGGTGAAATCGGGCACGGGCCCGTCGATCACCCGGCACGCTGTGGAGGTGTGAGGGAACAGCGCCAGGAGCTGGTGGGGCTCGCCCGTGCCGCGGTGGACCGCCCGAGGTGGCAGCTCGCGTTCACGGTCGTCGTGTCGGTCTGGTCGGGGGCGTGGGTGGTGGGCCAGGTGTCCGGCGCGCCGAGCCCGCTGGACGTGCTGCCGGCGCGCTGGGCGGGGCTGCCGACGGGGTGGCTCGACGCGGCGGCGGCGTGGTGCTCCGGGCGCACCGGTCCGCTGGCCGCGGTGGGCGGCCTGCTGTGGGCGATGACGAGCCCGCGGCGGCAGGCGTCGGCGCCCCTCGGCTGGCTCGCCGTGATGGCCGCCGCGCAGGACGTCGGGTACGACGCGGTGAAGTGGGCGCTGCTCGCGCTGGCGGTCTTCCTGGCCGTGATGGGCCTGGTGTCGATCCCCGGGCGGCGGGCGTTCGTGGTCGACCGGGTGGTGGTGATCCCGAAGGACGTGGCGCGCGCGGGTGCGACGGCGGTGGCGCTGTCCGCGGTCGTCCCGCTCGTCGCACCGGGCCTCGCGCTCGCCCGGTTGGTCGCCCCGTACCTCACCCGACCGCCGCGCCCCGCGCGGACGCCGATCGTCCGCGTCGCCTCCGCTGAACGGCCGCACCCGTTCGACACGGCCGGTGACCTGCCGGAACCGGTCCCGTCCCCGCGCGCGGCACGCTGAGCAGTCCGCCGATTCGCGGTCCGGCGCACCGTTGTGGGAAATTAGTTCTGCACCCCAACAATTACCGCCGCTTTCCGCAAGATTCGCGCCCGGGGGCAGTCCCGGACCGGTCGCGGCGGAGTAAAGCGAGTAGTACTCACATCACATTCCGGAATCGTCTGTTTGGGCTTACCGGTCCGTATCCATCAAGATGAGTGCGTGCATGAAAATCCCGCCGAAAACCGCTTAGCCAAGGTGATGCGGCGTCAGCCCGTTCAGCAGCGCGGGGCCGCCACGGTGACCGCGATTGTCGATGCCTGCGCGACGCTGCTCAACGACTACGACTACGACGACATCACCACCGCCCGGATCGTCGAGCTGGCAGGCGTGCCAATTGGATCGTTCTACCAATACTTCCCGGACAAGCGTTCTGTCGTGCACGCGTTGGCGCTGCGCGGCATGGAGGAGTACCTGGGGCGGGTGCAGACCCTGTTCACCGAGGGTCAGCTGGCCCCCACCTGGCGGGAAGCGGTGCAGCAGGTCGTCGCCGTCTACATGCGCATGCTGGTCGAGCTGCCGGGGTTCGGGCGGGTGCGGTTCAGCGACCTGCTCGACGGGCACCGCCTCGACTCCTCGGTCGACCAGTACGAGCTGATGGCCGAACGGCTCCGCGACCTGTTCCTCGGCCGGTTCGCGGTGCGCGGCGACGCGCCGGTGACGCTGACCTTCAGGATGGCCGCGCAGACCGCGGACTCCCTCTACAAGCTCGCCGAGCGCGTGGAGCCCGACGAGCGGCCGGTGGTCCTGCGGACCGCGGACGGCGTGATCCTGAAGATGCTCGCGGGAGTGTTCGACCCGGCGTGACTTGCCGCGCCGCCCCGGGTGGTGTGGGGTGGTGCGGTGAGCGACGACTTCGACGTGATCGTGATCGGCGGCGGCCCGGTGGGCGAGAACGCCGCTGCCCGCACCGCCGCGGGCGGCCTGCGCACCGCGCTGGTCGAGGCGGAACGGGTCGGCGGCGAGTGCTCGTACTGGGCGTGCATGCCGAGCAAGGCGCTGCTGCGCCCCGGTCACGCGCTCGCCGCCGCCCGCCGCGTGCCGGGCGTGCCGGTGGGCGACGCGCTCGACGCCGCCGCGGTGCTCAAGCGGCGCAACGGTTTCACCTCCGACTGGGACGACTCGGGCCAGGTCGCGTGGGCCGAGGGCGCCGGGCTGACCGTCGTGCGCGGGCACGGGCGCCTGGCCGGTGAGCGGCGGGTGTCCGTCGACGGCCGGGTGCTGACCGCGTCGCGCGCCGTCGTCGTGTGCACGGGCAGCGTGCCGCGCGTGCCGGACCTGCCGGGGCTGGGCTCGTACTGGACGTCGCGCGACGCGACCTCGGCGCAGGAGGTGCCCGCCTCGCTGGTGGTGCTGGGCGGCGGCGTCGTCGGCGTGGAGATGGCGCAGGCGTGGGCCCGCCTGGGGTCTTCGGTGACCCTGGTGGTGTCCGGTGCACGGCCGCTGCCGAAGTTCGAGGCGTTCGCGGGCGACCTCGTCGCCGAGGGGCTGCGCGAGGACGGCGTGCGCGTCGTCCTGGACGCGCGCGCGGTGCGGGTGTCCACAACGGACGGCGGCACCGGGTTGGAGCTGTCCACCGGCGAGACGGTGTCCGGCGCGCACCTGCTGGTCGCGACCGGCCGGCGGCCCGCGACCTTCGACCTGGGCGTGGAGGACCTCGGCTTCGAGGCGGGCGAGGCGCTCCCGGTCGACGACACCGGCCGGGTGTCCGGAGTGGACTGGTTGTACGCGGCGGGCGACGTCACGGGTCGCGCGCTGCTCACCCACCAGGGCAAGTACGCCGCCCGCGCGGTCGGTACCGCCATCGTGACCGGCGCGGTGGACCCCGAGCCGTGGACGGCCCCGGTCGCCACCGCCGACCACGCCGCCGTGCCGCAGGTGGTGTTCACCGACCCGGAGGTCGCGTTCGTCGGCCTCACCGAGGCGCAGGCGCGCGGGGCCGGGCTCGACGTGCGGGTCGTCGACCTGGACATCGCCGTGGCGGGCTCCTCGCTGCACGCCGACGGCTACCGGGGCAAGGCGCGGGTGGTCGTGGACGAGCGCAAGCGGACCCTCGTCGGCGTCACGTTCGCCGGGCCGGACGTGGCCGAGATGCTGCACGCGGCGACCATCGCGATCGTCGGCGAGGTGACCGTGGACCGGCTGTGGCACGCGGTCCCCGCCTACCCGACGATCAGCGAGGTGTGGCTGCGGCTGCTGGAGGCGTACGGCCTCTAGCCGGAACCCGCTGTCACCGCAGGGGAAGCGCGCATATTCACCCGAACGGCCACAGCGGGTACACCGTGGGTCATCACACCGTGGTCGGGCTGCGCCGACTGCCGTACGAGCCTTGCCGCCATCCTGCGTCTCTTCCGCAGAAGTGCGACCCAGCGTCATTACACTGCGCTGGTGACCCGAGGAACCGTGGCTCTCGCGATCGGCGCGGTGCTCTGGTGCGCCTTCGTCATCGCCACGACGTTCCTGCCCGGCGGCCCCTCTTGGGCGCCGATCGCGGTCCACCTGCCGGGGTTCCTCGTCGTGCCGGTCGTGCTGCACACGCTGCTGCGCGCGCGGTCGCACGCCCTGCTGTGCCTCGCCCACGTGCCGCAGCCGGTGCTGCTCACCGGGTTCGCGGTGGCGGTCGGCGGGTGGCTGTTCTCGCTGGGCGCGCTGGCGGGGAAGCCGGGCACGGAGTCGGTGAGCGCGGTGGCGGGCCTGGTGATCGTGCTGCACGTGGCGTTCGGGCTGATCGCCGTCGGCATGGCCCGGACGGGCCGGTAGGGCCCCTACTGCTGGACGGCGGGCAGCCGCAGCGCCTGCTCGGCGAGCCGGCCCAGCTCGGCGTCCGCCGCGTCCGAGTCGCCCTCGACCCACACCGCCTGGGCGATGCGCACCTGCGCGCCCTTCGCCACCGCGCGGATCGCGGAGCGGTCGAACGACGCGGGACCGCCCGGCCACCCCCTGCCCTCCTTGACCAGCGCGGTGACGCCGCCCGCGCCCGCCGCCGAGGCCACCGCGTGCAGCTCGACCGCGCGCGAGGCGTCGGGCAGGCTCAGCTCGGCGAGCGCGACGCCGACCTTGCGGCCGTCCACCGAGGTCTCGTACTGGGCGCGCCGCAGCTGCATGCACACGTGCCCGCCCAGCCACGCCCGGACGTCGCCGAACGCGTGCGCGGCGCAGTCCTCGGCGCGGTCCGCGCCGCGCGGCGAGAAGCTGCGGCCGTCGACGACGACCGTGGTCGGCTGCGGCGTCCGGTCGGCGGGCCCGCTGTGCTCGGCGGCGTCGCCCGACGACAGCGTGACGACGAGGCCCGCGACCAGCAGCGCGACGACCACGACGGCGGCCGCGTAGGGCAGCCACCGGCGGCGCGGCGAGGCCGGCGCGATCCTCGGCAGCAGCATGGTGCTCGCCGAGGCGAGGTCGGCGGCGGCGTCGGAGAAGCCCTCGGCGACCAGGTCGCGGCGCGCGGGCGGCACGCCGGTCGGCGCGAGCACGGCGAGGAGCTTGGCCGCGTGGTCGGCCGAGCAGGGCCGGTCGCTGGTGGCCAGCTCGCGCGCGGCGGCCAGCAGGGTGGTGGGCTTGGGGTGCAGCACGCGCACGCCCCGGTTGAGGTCCGCGGACGGCTGCACGACGTGGCCGACGTACGGGCCGACGGCCACCACGGTGGTCACCGGCAGCGGCTCGCCGCGCATGTCCTGGATGCGCTTGGCGACGGCGGTGGTCGCGGCCAGGGCCTCGCCGGCCGGGCTGAGCACGCCGTCCGTGCGGGTCAGCTGCCAGCCGTCGATCGTCCACGGGCCGTTGAGCGGCGCCTCCAGGCGCACCGCCGGGTCGGGCAGGTCGACGCCGACCACCACGAGCACCCCGCGCGGCAGCACGACGACGGCGTCCAGCTCGCGCGGGCAGTCCGGGGGGCGCACGCCGAGCAGCGCGACGCCGCCGAGGACCGCGCCGCCCGTGCCCCACGTGCTCAGGGCGGCGCGCACGTCCGCGCCGACCGCGGACGGTTCGCTCCCGAGCCGGATCAGCCGCACAAGACCACACCGTTCCACACGGGCGGACACGGTAGCGCCGCAGGGGGCCGGCCGGCTGCGCGCGGACCGGGTGTCGGCCGTCCGTGACGGCCGTCACCGGGCGCCCGGTGATCACGCGGGCGTGTCGGGACGATCTCGGAAGGTGACCCCCGACGCCCCCGGAAGGGGCGCGGTGTCCGCGATTTAGGGTCGAAAGTCCTGTATCCGCACCGCCCGCACGAGGAACGGGCTGGTTCTTCTGGCGGACCGCCGCCGCACCGGGCAGAATGGCCGGGTCGGGAATTCACGAGATCACCACTGTTCTCGAGAGGTCGTAGGGGAAGACGTCCCTCGTCGAGTAGCGGAGGTCAGCTGTGAGCACCCGTGGCAGCACCAGTGGCGTGGTCTACGTCCACTCGTCGCCGTCTGCGGTCTGTCCGCACGTCGAGTGGGCTATCTCGGGCACCCTCGGTGAGCGAGCGGACCTCAAGTGGGCGGCGCAGCCCGCCGCACCAGGGCAGTTGCGCGCCGAATGCAACTGGACCGGCGACGCCGGCACCGGGGCCAGACTCGTGTCCGCCCTCAGGGCGTGGCCGATGCTCAGGTTCGAGGTGACGGAGGACCCGAGTCCGGGCGTGGACGGCGTGCGGTACTGCTTCGTGCCCGTGCTGGGCCTGTGGCACGCCCGCACGAGCGCCAACGGCGACATCGTCGTGTCCGAGGACCAGTTGCGCGCCCTGGCGGCGCGCAGCCGCGGTGGCGAGTCGTTCGCGCACGGCGTGGACGAGATCCTCGGCGCCGCCTGGGACGACGCGCTGGAGCCCTTCCGGCGCGCGGGGGACGGCGCCCCGGTCACCTGGCTGCACCGCGTCGGGTGAGCCGCCGGCTCGCGGCACCGCTCGCCCGGTGCCGCGAGGCCGGTCGTCCCCGCCCCGGCGGGACCCGTCCGGAGCAGCGCGCCCCCGGCCTTCCGGTCCTCTGTGGACGGAACGGCGGCTAGCCGGCCGCCGGTGCGGGCTGCCAGGCCGCCATCAGGTCCCGGTAGAGCGGCGAGGAGGCCATCAGCTCGTCGTGGCCGCCCAGCAGCGGCGGGCCGCCGTCCATCACCAGCACCCGCTCCGCCCGCAGCGCCGACGACAGCCGGTGCGCGATCACCACCAGCGTGCCGCCGCGCTCCGCGAAGGCCCGCTCCACCACGGCCTCCGCCGCCGGGTCCAGCGACGACGTCGCCTCGTCCAGGATCACCACGTCGGCCGCCGACGCGTGCACCCGCGCGGCGGCCAGCAGCTGCGCCTCGCCGGCCGACAGCCCGCCGCCCGCGTGCCCGACCTGGCCGGACAGCCCGCCCAGCCGGGCCAGCACGTCGGCGGCGCCGACCGCGGACACCGCCTCCAGCAGCGCGGCGTCCGACGCGTCCGGCGCGAGCAGCGCGAGGTTCTCCCGCACCGTGCCGGTGAACAGGTACGTCTCCTGCGGCACCAGGGCGATCCGCCGGTGCCGCACCTCCGCCACCACCGACCGCACGGGCGCGCCGCCGAAGAGGACCTCGCCCCCCTGCTGTTCGACGAGGCCGGTCACCAGGCCCGCCAGCGTCGACTTGCCGATGCCGCTCGGCCCCACCACCGCGAGGTGCGACCCCTCCGGCAGCACCAGGTCCAGCGAGCGCACTACGGGTTCGGCGCCGGCGCCCCAGCCGAACGTGACGCCGCGCAGCTCCACGGCGTGCCCGGCGGGTTCGGCGTCACCGCCCACCACCCGGGGCGGGGGGGCGGCCTCGGCCAGCCGCCGCAGCGCCACCACCAGCCGCAGCACCACCGTGCTCGTCGTGTCCGCCAACCGCCGCAGCGCGGGCTGCACGCTCGTGCTCAGGTACACGACCGCGGCCAGCACCCCGCCCGCCGTCAGCTCGCCCGAGCGCACCATGCCCGGCGCGACGACCAGCAGCAGCACCAGCGGCGCGAACCCGCCGAGCGCGATCACCACGCCGCGCAGCGCCGTCGACCACGCCATCCGCACGGTCGCCGCCGCCTGCCGGTCGACCTGCTCCACCACGTCGGCCAGCGCGTGCCGCGCGCCGTCGACCGCCACCACGTCCCGCACGCCCAGGAACACCGTGCCGGCCACCGTCGCGGCGGTCTCGTCGGCCATGACCAGCCGCCGCTGGCGGCGCGCCAGGGACGGCAGCAGCAGGCCGAACAGCACCAGCGCCGCCACCACCGGCAGCACCACGAGCCAGGCCAGGGACGACACCGTCGCGGCCAGCCCGACCAGCGCCGCCGTCGTCGTCACCAGCAGCGCGCGGGCCTGCACCAGCACGCCCGCGGTCGCGTCGCGCACCACCTCGACGTGCCGGGTGATCCGGGCGACGGCGCTCGCGTCCGGCTGCCGCGCGTGCGTGCCGCCGTGCAGGACGCCGCGCACCACCTGGCGCACCAGCGCGTCCCGCAGCGGCTCGACCACCGCGCCCAACCGGGTGAACACCTGCCGCAGCCCGAACCCGCCGAGCACCGCCAGCGCCGCGAACGCCAGCAGCCAGCCGACGCCCACCCACGGGCGCCCCGCCGCGAACCCGCGGTCCACGGCGAGCCCGACGAGCCGCCCGCCCAGCAGCGCCGGCACGCCCTCCAGCACCGACCAGCCGAGCAGCACCGCGATGCCGCGCCGCTGCTCGCGCAACGCCCGCAGGTAGGTCATCCGAACACCGCCCGGTACTCGTCGTCGTCCCACAGGTCCCGGTGGGCGCCCGTCGCGCGCACCCGACCGCCGTCCAGCCACACCACCAGGTCGGCCCGCCGCGCGGTCGACGCCCGGTGCGTCACCACGAACCGCGTCCGCCCCGGCAGCGCCGTCTCCACCGCCGTCTCCACGGCGTTCTCCGTCACCACGTCCAGGCTCGCCGTCGCGTCGTCCAGCACCAGCACCGCCGGGTCGCGGACGAACGCGCGGGCCAGGCCCAGCCGCTGCGCCTCGCCGCCGGACATCGGCGCGTCCGGCACCGGCGTCGCGTAGCCGGCGGGCAGCCGCACCACCACGTCGTGCACCTGGGCGGCGCGGCACGCGGCCTCCACCGCGCCGTCGTCGAGGTCCGTGCCGTAGCGGACCGCGTCGGCGACCGTCGCGCCGACCAGCGCGGGCCGCTCGAAGGCGTAGCCGACCGACCCGCCGCGCCGCACCTCGCCCGAGGACGGCGCGGCCAGCCCGCCGACCACCGCGGCCAGCGCCGACTTGCCCGCGCCCGACCGGCCCACCACGGCGACGAACGCGCCCGCCGGCACGGTCAGGTCCACGTCGTGCAGCGCGCCCGGCACGCAGACCCCGCGCAGCGACACCTCGCCGGGCGGCGCCGAGCCCGGCGGCCCGGCGGCCGGGACGGGCGTGTCGAGCACCTCCTCCAGGCGCGCCGCGGACGCCCGCGCCCGTTGCAGGGCGGTCAGCAGGGCGGTCTGCCCGACCACCGTCATCCCCAGCGCCACGTACCCGAGCGCGGCCAGCACGTCGCCGACGCTCAACCGGCCCGCGACCACGCCGAACCCGGCGGCGGTCAGCACGGCCAGCTCCACGGCGGGCAGCAGCAGCCCGGCCCGCCAGATCATCCGCGCCTGGGTGCGCCACATGCCGACGCCGGCGCCCGCCAGCCTCGGCAGGGGCCGCAGCACCCGCTCGGCCTCCTGGTCGGCGCGACCGGAGGCGGCGATCGTGCGCAGCCCGCCCACCGCGTCCACGAGCCGCGCGGACAGCTCGCCGGACACCTCCTGGTAGGTCGCCACGTCCTCGGCGGTCAGCCGCAGGTGCGAGCGCACCAGCAGCGCCGCCAGCGGCACGCTCAGCAGGAACACCGCGGCCAGCCGCCAGTCCAGCAGCGCCAGCGCGACGACCGCGCCGACCGCCGTGAACACCGAGATGCCCAGGTTCACCGCGAGCACCGGGACGCCGCCCGCGATGGCGCAGTCGCCGGTCACCCGGCTCACCGCGTCGCCCGCCTCGAACCGCGCGGGGTGCCCGATCGCCAGCAGGTGCCCGGTCAGCCTGGCCCGCAGCCACGCCGCGCCGCGCGCGGTGATCGAGGCCGCCAGCACCACGCCGATCGCGTCGCCCACGAGCTCCACGCCCGCCAGGCCGGCCAGCCGCAGCACCGTGCCGCCGTCGAGCCGCCCGGCCAGCGCCGCGTCCACCGCGGCGGCCAGCGCGGTCGGCAGCAGCAGCCCCGCCGCGGTGGCCAGCAGCGCGTTGAGCGCCAGCAGCAGCCAGCGCGGGTCGCGGCGCACGACCGAGGACAGCAGCATCCGGGTCTCCTTGGGAGGGCGCATCATGTGTGCGGGGGCCCGACGGCGCGAACCGTCGGACCCCCGCGGAGGAGAAGTCCGGTGAGCGGCGCACTTCGCCTGCGCCGCTCACCGGGCACCACGTGGTGGCGTGATCAGCAGAGGATCAGGCTCACGGTGGAGTGGCTGCACGGGAGCAGCAGCGAGGCGTTGGACGCCGTGGTCGAGCCGCCGCCGCTGCTGCCGCCGCTGGCCATCGCGTTGGACTGGGCCTCGGGGGTCTCGAGGTCCTGCATGTCGAGGATGAAGTCCATGACTTGCTCCTTGCTCTCGGGAGTTCGGGGACAGGGGTGGTGCTACCGACCCGCGAGGGCCGGGGCTGTGAGGAACGGCAGCACGGGGGTGCCGTCCAGTGCGGAGCCGAGCGCCAGCAGGACGCCCGCGCCGCCGGTGGCGAGGTCCATCGACAACCGGCGCAGCTGGATGCCGGGGAACGCCAGGCCCTCCTCGTAGGGCACGGCGTGCCACGCCAGCGCGGCCAGGTGCCGGTCCAGGGCGGTCCGCGAGCCGCCCGCGTGGGCGAGCGTGGCCAGCAGGCCCGCCCGGCCCAGCATCAGCGCCGGGTGGATCACGAACTCGCCGGTCGTGCCCGCGACCAGCTCGGGCAGCCGCTCGACGACGGGCAGGCCCGGCGCGGCGAGGCGGAACTCGTTGAGCACCAGCGCGATGCCGGCGCTGCCCACGCCCACGTAGGGCAGGGTGCGGAAGTTGCCGTCGCGGACCTGGGTGGAGCCGTCCAGCGCGGTCATCGTCTCGGCCAGGTCCCGTTCCAGCGCCCGCACGCCCGCGTCGAGCCAGCGGTCGTCGCCGGTGCGCTGGTGCAGCCGCAGGAAGAGCAGCGCCGGGCCGGACCACCCGTGCTCCAACCCGGCGCGGGCCTTCGGGCCGGGCGGCTCGGCGGAGGCGAGCGCCGCGTCCAGCCGTTCGCCCAGCTCCAGGGCCTGCGCGGCGAACGAGTCGTCGTCGCGGGTGGTCGCGAAGTGCAGCAGGTTGAGGCCGATGCCGGAGAGGCCGGCGCTGTAGCCGTGGTCCTCGGTGTCGGGCAGCACCTGCGCGTAGGAGCGGACCAGCTCGCCCGCCAGGTCGTGGTGGCCGAGGTTCTCCAGCACGTGCGCGACGCCGTGCGCGCCGGTGAGGAAACCGGGCTCCTTCGGCGGCTCGCGGCGCACCGCGTCCAGCAGCCAGCGCTCGTGCTCGGGGAACCGGCCCTCGCCGGTGACGTCGAGGGCGTGCAGCACGCCCGCCGCGCCGTAGGCGAACCCGGTGCCGCCGACCTCGAACTGCTCCACGTCGCCGGGGAACAGCCGGTCGCGGCGCTCCGGCGTGGCCGAGGCGAGGACGGCCGCGGCGATCATCTTGCGCACCACGGGCCAGTCCGGCTCGGGCACGTCCAGCGCGGTCGACGCGGGCCCGGCGGGGGCGCCCACCCGCGGCGCGAGCCCGTCGAGGATCTTCGCGCAGTACTCGTCGGGCAGGCCGAACCGCCGCCTGGCGAACTCCACGTGCGAGGCCAGCTTCACCGGCGACAGCTCGACCACGGCGTTGAGCGGCAGGAACACGTACAGCCGCAGCGCGGCCAGCGCGTGCTCGTCGATCTCGAACCCGGTGCGGTCCGGCGGGGCCTGGAAGCCGGGCGCGCCGAGCGTCGGCCGACCACCGGTTTCCACGCCGAACGCGAGCTCGAAGTCGATGAGCGACACCGAGTCGTCGTCGTCCACGAGCACGTTGAGCGGGTGCAGGTCGCAGAACACCACACCGCGCCCGTGCACCTGCTCCACGATGCGCTCGACCTCGGCGACGACCCGCAGCGCCCGCGCGGTGTACGCGGTGATCGCCTCGTCGGTCACCTCGTGGTGGGTGAGCGGGTAGTTGTGGCCGAGCCACTGGCCCAGCGGCACCCCGGGCACCTTGCCCATCGCGACGAACTCGTGCTCCCACGCCGTGAAGTGCTCGTGCACCTCCGGCACGCCCGGGATGCCCGCGACGCGGGTGAGGACCTCGTGCTCGCGGCGCAGCCTGGCCACCGCGTCCACGTTCTCCCGGTCCAGGCCGGCGTGCGGCCGGGCCTCCTTGAGCACGACCGGCCGGCCGTCGGACTTGCGCTCCGCCTCGTACACGCCGCCGCCGTTGGAGAAGTGCAGCGAGGAGGTGACCCGGTACGGGAACGAGTCGGCGTCGCCGGCGCGGCGCGCGGCCAGGTGCTCCTCCAGGCACGCCGGGAGGGCCACCCACTCCGGCGTCCAGAACGTCGGCTTGCGCTGGTCGGGCACGAGCGCCCCGTCCGGGCCCTTGATGGCCAGCACGCGCTTGCCGTCCCGCTCCAGCCACTGCTCGACGAACCCGCCGTAGCGGACGAACAGGGGGCCCGAGCCGTAGCGCAGGTCGCTGAGGATGTACGCGCCGGGCTGCCCGGCCAGGATTTCCGACAACTCGGCGAGGACGATCCCCAACTGGTCGTCGTCGGCCGGGTAGATCGTGATGAGCTTGCCGCTGCCCTCGCGCGGGGCGTACTTCGAGTTGCGCGCCAGCACGATCGACCGCGTGCGCAGGTATTTGAACGGGATGCGCCGCGCGGTCAGGTACCCGAAGGACTTCAGCAGCACTTCGCCCGCGTTCACCACGGTCGCCGAGACGTGGATCTTCCAGCCCTGTTCGGGCAGCTCCACGCCGTCCGGGTGCAGGTGGCGCCAGATGTTGCGGTCGCCCTGCGACCAGCCCGGGGGCAGCTCGGGGAGCGCCCGTGAGAAATCGTCGTCGGCGGTTTCCGCGTGGCTTTGCACGTCGTAGAACAGACGGTCCGCGAAGCAGTAAGCCTCGTAGCGGAGATCCACCGGAATTCGCCTCCCGGACGTTTCGTGAAGGTTTCTTCGACCGGCATATTCCCGCACGCTTGTCACCAGAGTGCCAATCCACCAGATCGGGGAGGTCGTGCGTCCGTTCGTGAAGGTCACTTCGGGCGCAGATGAACTGCGGGTGTCCATAGGGTGTCCAGGAACACCCGGACGCCATGTTTAGCTCTGGCCGGGTGAGTCGGCGCGGTGGTGCCGTCGCTAAACGGCACGCTCGCGTTCAAATGTCCGCCCGGCGTCCTACCAGGCGTTTCGAGGTGGTCCCGACTGAATCGCGGTGATCGTCACCGATCTTTGCGGAATGCTCCCAACGGGGGACGTCCGCGCAATTCCCGGGCTTGATCCGCCGATGGGGTGCGCGTGCTGCGGGAAATGTCCATCGGACTCGGACGGAGATCCGCACCGTCGCGTCCCAAACCGCAGAACGGGGGGTTCGCGCTGCGACGTCCGGGTGACGCCGGGAACCGTCGGCGCGGTGTGGCAGGCTCGGGACGTGTCCTGGCGCCTGCTGCTCCCCCTGGTACTCGTGGTCGCCGCCGCGACCGCCGGCGTCGGCGCGGCGGCGCGCGAGGTGTACCAGCGGCCCGAGGTCGTGCCGGCCGACCAGGTCGCCGCGCCCGGCACCGGGAGCTCCGGGCCGGTCCCGCGCAGCGCCCAGCCCGGCAGCGGCACCGTCCAGCTCAGCGTGGACGCCTACCAGCACCCCGAGGGCGAGCACGTCCGCGAGGTGCTCCAGCGGTTCTTCGACTCGATCAACAACCACGACTACGAGCAGTGGACGAGGACCGTCACCGCCCGGCGGGTCGGCGCGACGCTCCGCCCGCGCTGGACGGCGGACTACGAGACCTCCGCCGACGGCTCGATCCTCGTGCACCGCATCGAGTCGGGCGGCCCGGCCAGGCTGCGCGTGATGATGGCGTTCACCAGCACCCAGGACGTCACCAGCGCGCCCCTCGACCTCCCGGCGGACTGCATCAAGTGGCGCGTGGTGTACCCGCTGGCGCGGGAGGGCGGCGCGTGGCGCGTCGACCTGGGCACCGAGGGCTCCTCGTCCCAGTACGAGGCGTGCTGACCCCCGTCCGGCCCGCCCGGCCCCGGGCACGGCGATGGGGTCGCCCCCCGACGTGAGCGACCCCATCGACACCTGTGTTCCCCGCGCGCGGGCTCCCTAGAGCGGGATGTTGCCGTGCGCGCCCCGGCCGGCGGGCGCCGCCGCCAGGGCCTGCGCCAGCTTGCGCCGGGTCTTCGTGGGCTCCACGACCTCGTCCACCACGCCGATCGCGATGGCCCGGTCCACGCCGCCCGCGATGCGCTCGTGCTCCTCGACGAGCTTCGCGTGCAGCGCCTCGCGCTCCTCGTCCGGCACCGCCGCGAGCTTCTTGCGGTGCAGGATGCCGACCGCGGCCTTGGCGCCCATCACGGCCACCTCGGCGATCGGCCACGCGAACACCGCCGTCGCGCCCAGCGAGCGCGAGTTCATCGCGATGTACGCGCCGCCGTACGACTTGCGGGTCACCAGGGTCACCCGCGGCACCACGGCCTCGCCGAACGCGTGCAGCAGCTTCGCGCCGCGCCGCACCACGCCGTCCCACTCCTGGCCGACGCCCGGCAGGTAGCCCGGCACGTCCACCAGCACCAGCAGCGGCACGCCGAACGCGTCGCACATCCGCACGAACCGCGCCGCCTTCTCCGCCGACAGCGAGTCCAGGCAGCCGCCCTTGCGGATCGGGTTGTTCGCGATCACGCCGACCGTGCGCCCGCCGAGCCGGCCGAGGCCGACCACGACGTTCGGCGCCCACTTGGCCTGCAACTCCTCGAACGAGCCCTCGTCGAGGATCGCGTTGACCAGCGGCTTCACGTCGTAGGCCCGCTGCGGCTGCTCCGGCAGCAGCGCCCGCAGGTCGTCCCCGTCCGGCACCGAGTGCAGGTCGAACACGCCCGGCTGGGCGAACAGGCCGGTGATCCGGCGGGCACGGGCGTAGGCGTCCGGCTCGTCGGAGGCGATGACGTGCACCACGCCCGACTTGCGGCCGTGCGCCTCCGCGCCGCCCAGGCCGTCCATGTCGATCTGCTCGCCGGTCACCGAGCGCACCACGTCCGGGCCGGTCACGAAGACCTTGCCGGCCGGGGCCATGATCACCACGTCGGTCAGCGCGGGCCCGTAGGCGCCGCCGCCGGCCGCCGGGCCGACCACCACGGAGATCTGCGGCACCCGGCCGGACGCGCGGATCATCGCGGCGAACATCTGGCCCATGCCGTCGAGCGACTCCACGCCCTCCGGCAGCCGGGCGCCACCCGAGTGCCACACGCCGATCACCGGGGTGCGCTCGCGCACCGCGGTGTCGATCGCCTCCACGATGTGCCTGCACCCCTCGGACCCCAGCGCGCCGCCCATCCGGGTGGCGTCGCTGCAGTAGGCCACGACCTTCGCGCCGTTGACCCGGCCGCGCACGGCGAACATGCCGCTGCCGTCGCGGGGCCTCAACGGGGCGATGGAACCGGGGTCCAGCAGTTGCGCGAGCCTGACCTCCGGGTCGCGCGGGTCGGGTTCACCGTCCGCCTCCGGGTTCGCCGGTCGGGACGCAAGGGCAGTCATCGTGGTGCTCCTCGTGGATCAGCTCTGGTGGGCCGGCTCAGGCTTGGGTGAAGACGAGCGAGACGTTGTGCCCGCCGAAGCCGAACGAGTTGTTGACCGCCGCGACGAGGTCCACCTTGCGCGGCTCGCCGGTGACGACCTCCAGCTCGACCCGCGGGTCCTGGTCCTGGAGGTTCAGCGTCGGCGGCACGATGCCGTCGCGGACCGACAGCAGCGTGGTGATCGCCTCCACCGCGCCCGAGGCGCCCAGCAGGTGCCCGTGGTGGCCCTTCGGCGCGGTCAGCACCGGGTGGTCGCCGATCGCCCGGCGCACGGCCAGCGGCTCGATCACGTCGCCCACCGGGGTGGACGTCGCGTGGCAGTTCACGTGGCCCACGTCCGCCTTGTCGACGCCCGCCGTGCGGATCGCCGCCGCGATGGCGCGCGACTGGCCGATGCCCTCCGGGTCGGCCGCCGTGATGTGGTGGCCGTCGGAGCTGGTGCCGACGCCCGCGAGCTTGCCGTAGACCCGCGCGCCGCGGGCCCGGGCGAAGTCCTCGCGCTCCAGCACCAGGATGCCCGCGCCCTCGCCGAGCACGAACCCGTCCCGGTTGACGTCGAACGGTCGCGACGCGGCCGTCGGGTCGTCGTTGCGGGTGCTCATGGTCCGGGCCTGGATGAAGCCCGCCATGGTGATCGTGGTGATGCACGCCTCGGCGCCACCGGCCACGACCACGTCCGCCTCGCCGGACTTCAGCATCCGCCACGCCCAGGCCAGCGCCTCGGCGCCGGACGCGCAGGCCGACACCGGCGCGTGCACGCCCGCGCGGGCCTTCAGGTCCAGGCCCACGTGCGCGGCCGGGCCGTTGGGCATGAGCATGGGCACGGTCAGCGGCGAGACCTTGCGCAGGCCGGACTGCTCGATGAGGTCGTCCTGGTCCAGCAGCGTCATCGCGCCGCCGATGCCGGTGCCGATCACGACGCCCAGCCGTTCCAGGTCGACGTCGCCCTCGGCGATCCCCGCGTCGGCCCACGCCTGGCGGGCGGCCACCACGGCCACCTGCTCGCAGCGGTCCAGCCTGCGGGCCTCGACGCGGGGCAGCACCTCGGTCGGCTCGACCGCGAGCGGCGCGCCGATCTTGACGGGCAGGTCGAAGCGCTCCACGAAGCCGGCCGTCAGCGTGCGGACGCCGCTGCGCCCGGCCAGGAGAGCGTCCCAGGTGGAGGCGACGTCGCCACCGAGCGGGGTGGTGGCACCCAGCCCGGTGACGACGACGTCGTTGCTACCACTCATGCGTTGCTGGCGATGTAGTTGACCGCATCGCCCACGGTCTTGAGGTTGGCCAGCTCGTCGTCCGGGATCTTCACGCCGAACTTGTCCTCGGCCTGCACGGCGATCTCCACCATGGACAGCGAGTCGATGTCCAGGTCGTCCACAAAGGACTTGTCAGCCGTCACGTCGGCCGCCTCGACACCGGCGACCTCCTCGACGATCTCGGCGAGCCCCTTCTGGATGTCCACGTTGCTCACTGAAAAACCCTTCTTTCGTGCTCGGCCCGGCTGGTTTGCCCACCGGAGTTCTGGTTAGCGGTCACGGCAGCCGGACGACCTGACCGGCGTAGGACAGGCCGGCCCCGAAGCCGACGAGCAGCGCCACGTCACCGCTGCGCACCTCACCCGCCGCGCGCATGTGGTCCAGCGCGAGCGGGATCGACGCCGACGAGGTGTTGCCGGAGTCCACGATGTCACGGGCGATCACGAGGTCCTCGCGCGCACCCTTGGCGCGCAACCGCTTCGCGATGGCCTCGACGATCCGCAGGTTCGCCTGGTGCGGCACGAAGACGTCGACGTCCGACGGCTCCAGGCCCGCCACCTCGATCGCCCTCAGCGCGATCGGGGCGATCTGCGTGGTCGCCCAGCGGAAGACCGACTGGCCCTCCTGGAAGATGGACGAGTCGCGGTCGGCCACCTGGATCATGTCCGCCAGGTCGCCCGCGCTGCCCCACGTCACCGGGCCGATGCCCGGCTCGTCGGACGGGCCGACGACCGCCGCGCCCGCGCCGTCGGCGAAGATGATCGCGGTGGACCGGTCGTTCGGGTCCACCCAGTCGGTGAGCTTCTCCGCGCCGATGACCAGCACGTTCCGCGCGGTGCCCGCCCGGACCAGGTCCGAGGCGGTGCCCAGCGCGTAGCAGAAGCCGGCGCACGCGGCGTTCAGGTCGAACGCGGGCGCGGCCTTCACGCCGATCCGGTCGGCGACCTGCGCCGCCGCGTTCGGGATCTGGGACGGCATGGTGCAGGTGGCCACGATGACCGCGCCGATGTCGGACGGGGCGAGCCCGGCGTCCGCGACGGCCTTGGCGCCCGCCTCGACCGCCATGTCGGTCAGCTTCTCGTCGGGCTTGGCCACCCGGCGGTTGGCGATGCCGACGCGGTCGCGGATCCACTCGTCGGAGGTGTCCATGCGCTGCGCGAGGTCGTGGTTGCTGACCACGGTGTCCGGCTGGTAGCTGCCCAGGCCGGTGATGCGGGTGCCGACCGGGCCGGTGGGGAGGGAGAAGGTGGTCACCGCGACGCACCCGCTCCGGCCGACGCACCCGAGGGGGTCAGCAGTTCCACGACCTGGTCGAGCTGTGCGGGGGTCTTGAGGCCCAACGTCGGGGTGCCCTTCAGTTCGCGCTTGGCCAGGCCGGTCAACGCGCCCGCGGGCGGCAGTTCCACCACCGCGGTCACGCCGCGACCGGCCAGGGTTGCCTGGCAGGCGTCCCACCGCACCGGGCGGGTCACCTGGGAGATCAGTCGGCCCAGCACCTCGGCGCCGTCGGTCAGCACGGCCCCGTCGGCGTTGGACAGCAGCGGCAGCACCGGGTCGGTGGCGGTGATGCCGGCGGCCTCGGCGCGCAGCGCCTCCTCGGCGGACGCCATGTACCGCGTGTGGAACGCGCCCGCCACCTGGAGCCGGCGGACCTTCGCCCGACCGGGCGGTTCCGCCACCAGGGCGTCGAGGGCGTCGAGCGGGCCCGCGGCGACGACCTGGCCCGCGCCGTTGCGGTTCGCGCCGACGAGGCCCAGCTCGTCCAGGCGGGCCAGCACCTCGTCCTCCTCGCCGCCGAGCACCGCGACCATGCCGGTGGGGGTCCGCGCGCAGGCGGCGGCCATCTCGGCGCCGCGCACGGCGGCCAGCGCGACCGCGTCGTCGGCGCTCAGCACGCCCGCGACGGCGGCGGCGGCCAGCTCGCCGACGGAGTGGCCCGCGACGACGGTGTCGGCGGGCAGCTCGACGCGTCGGCGCAGCTCCTCGTGGGCCAGCAGCGCCAGCGCCACGACGAGCGGCTGGGTGATCGCGGTGTCCTTGATCTCCTCCGCGTCGGCGGTGGTGCCCAGGCGCTCCAGGTCCAGGCCGGTCGCCGCGGACCACGCCGCGACGCGCTCACGTGCCCCGTCGAGGTCGAGCCACGGGGTGAGCATGCCGGGTGTCTGGGACCCCTGTCCGGGGGCGAGGAGCGCGATCACCCGCTCACTGAACACTCTGCGGGCCGTTCGGGGGCATGCCGCCACGGACGAAACCCGGGACCCAGCGTTGTGGGGTTCCTACAAATGTGACTCGGAGATGACCGTCCAACGACGTCGCGTGTTGTATATGAAGACGCATACCACCCCAAATGGGATGTGCGTTTCCGATCACACCCGGTCGGGGGTCACCACAACCCGCGAGCGCGGGCCAGGCGCCCCACGGACAGGGCGATGCGCAGCACCAGCGCGTCACGGGGGTCGTTGGCGTTGCGCCCCGTGAGCTCGGTCGCGCGCCGCAGCCGGTAACGCACCGTGTTCGGGTGCACGAACAGCTTCCGCGCGCACGCCTCCAGCACGCCGCCCACCTCCAGGAAGGTGTCCACGGTCTCCAGCAGCGCGCCGCTCGCCTCCTCCAGGGGCCGCGCCACCCGGTCCACCAGCTGCCACTCGGCCTCCGGGTCGCCCGCCAGCGCCCGCTCCGGCAGCAGGTCGAGCGACCGCACCGGGCGGGGCGCCGCGGGCCAGCCCACCACCGCCCGCAGCCCGGACAGCGCGTCGCTCGCGCTGCGGTGCGAGTCGGCCAGGCTCGTCACCGTCGGCCCCGCCACCACCGGCCCAGGGCCGAACGCCTCGGACACGCGGGCCAGCGCGTCGGCCCGCTCGGTCTCCCCGCCCAGCACCACCACCAGCCGCGAGCCCTGCACGCTCAGCAGCACCGGCCGGCCGATCCGCGCGGCCCGGCTGCGCACCTCGAAGACCACCGCGGGCGGGTCGTCCGACGGCGGGTTGCCCACCAGCACGGTCGCCTCCGCCGCCGGGTCCCAGCCCAGCGCGGTGGCCCGGGAGAGCAGCGACTCCTCGGCGTCGCCGCGGACGATGCCGTCCACGACCAGCGCCTCCAACCGGGCGTCCCACGCGCCGCGCGCCTCGGCCGCCGCCGCGTACGAGGTGGCCGCGGAGAACGCGATCTCCCGCCCGTAGCGCAGCACGCCCTCGCTGAGCAGGGCGCGCTCGGCGTCGTTCCCGGCGAGCTGCGGGAGCTGCCGCTCGAACAGCTCCAGCGCGATCCGCACCAGCTCCACGGTCTGCCGCAGGCTCACCCACCGCGAGATGTCCTTCGGCGCGGCCCGGAACGCCTCGGCGGTCAGCCTGATCGCCTGCTGCGGGTCGTCCAGCCACGACACGAACCCGGCCACGCCGTTCTGGATCAGCAGCAGCACGCCCGCGCGCTGGTCGGCGGGCATCCGCCGGAACCACGGCAGGCGCTCCTCCATCTCGGCCACGCTCGCCGCGGCCAGGTCGCCCGACGCCCGGCGCAGGGTTCGCAACGTGGCCCGCGACAGCGCGGTGGGACTGCTCATGCGCCCACGATCGCACGCCGGCCGGGACCGCCCACGAAGGAGTGACTCGCCCTGACGGCGCACGCCGGCGGTCCTACGTTCGGTGGCAACCGGACCGGTGAGCGAAAGGGGTGTTCCCGTGCGCAGGTACGTGTCAGTCGGAGTGGTGGTCGCCGCGGTCCTGGCGACGACCGTGGTGCCGTCGTTCGGGACACCGTCGGGGACACCGGAGCCGCCGGGCGCGGCGGCCCCCGACCCGCTCGCCGAGTTCCACGCGCAGCGGCCGACGTGGTCGCCGTGCGAGCAGGTGCTGGAGTGCGCCGAGGTCGTGCTGCCGCTCGACTACCGCAACCCGCGCGGGGAGCGCATCTCGCTGGTGGTCAGCCGCAGCCGGGCGACGGAGCCCGCGCGGCGGCGCGGCGTGCTCGTGGTCAACCCCGGCGGACCGGGCGGCTCCGGCCTGGCCATGCCCGCCTACCTGCTCAGGACCGAGCTGGCGCGCGCCTACGACATCATCGGCTTCGACCCGCGCGGCGTGGGCGGCTCGACCGCGCTGAACTGCCGCACCGTCCCGTCGATCGCCTCGGTCGACAGCCGCCCGGGGGACGGCGAGTTCCCCAAGTGGGCCGCCGAGGCGCGTGCCGCCGAGGACGCCTGCCGCGAGGCCGCGGGCGGCATCCGGCCGTTCGTCAACACCCCGAACACGGCCCGGGACGTGGACGTCATCCGGGCCGTGCTGGGCGAGGAGAAGATCAACTACCTCGGGTACTCGTACGGCACCTACCTGGGCGCGGTCTACGGCACGCTGTTCCCGGACCGGCTCGACCGCAGCGTGCTCGACTCGGCCGTGCACCCGGAGTGGATCTGGCGCGAGCAGTTCCGCGCCCAGGCGGTCGCCCTGCGGCGCAACGTCGAGGCGTGGGCGGGCTGGGTGGCCGGGCACCACGACCGCTTCGGGCTCGGCACGACCGCGGAGCAGGTGCTCGTCGGCCTGGAGGGCGTGGCCGAGTCCCTCGCCGCCACCCCGGCGGGCGTGCAGGCGCGCACCCACTTCGACGCCGCGGTCGGCGTCGGCACCCGCTACCGTCCACTGTGGGCGGACATGGCCGACTCGGTCGCGCGGCTCAAGGCGGGCGAGCCGGCCGCGGCCATCGAGCCGATGACCCGCAGCGCCGAGGACGACCTCGTGTCCGGCGTGTTCACCACGGTGCTCTGCGAGGCCGACTGGCCGACCGACCTGGAGACCTACTACGAGGACATGCGCGTCTTCCGCGACCGCTACCCGTACGGCTTCGGCGTGGTGCGCGCGGCACCGATGAACTGCACGTTCCGCAGCTTCACCCCGCCCGAGCGGCCGGTGCGCCTCCACCGCGACGGCTACCCGGTGGGCGTGGTCGTGCAGGCCGAGGGCGACACGCAGACCCAGTACGAGAGCGGCCCGGCGATGGCCGAGGCCCTGCGGCACAACCTCGTCACCGTCGTCGACGAGGGCCGGCACGGCATCTACGGCACCGGCAACGCCTGCGTGAACCGGGTCGTCGACCGCTACCTGCTCGACGGCGTGCTGCCGGCCAGCAGCTCCACCTGCCCGGGTGCCCCGCGACCGGACCCGGCCGCCGCCGTGGCGCCGCAGCACGCCCAGGACTACCTCGACGCGCTCGCGCTGGGCCCCGCCCGCCGCTGATCGGACGAGGCCCCACGCGAAAACCCCCGGCGCGAGAACCTCGCGCCGGGGGTTTCCCTCTCCCCGGTCCCCACCGGTGACTCCACTCTGGACCGTTCCGGCGGAAAACGCCACGTCAGTCACTCTTTCGTGCCACCACTTCAGGTTGCCGGGTGAACGTGACCGGACGCGTTCCCGGAACGGACGACCGGAGGCCGGTCCCGGCACTCCCGGTCACGTGACGCGTCCGACCGTGTGGTTTTCCCCGCCGGGGGAACAGGCACGCCCCCGGCGGTGTTCACGCGGGTGAGAAGACATGCGCTCCGGGGCTCGGTGGAAGTCCGAACCGGCGGTGACAGCCCGCGACCCGCCCACCAGGGCGGTTGACCCGGTGGGATTCCGGGGCCGACGGTGAAAGTCCGGATGGTAGGCGCGCGTGCCGTCGGCGTGCCCGCGCGCCGTCGCCCCGGACCGGCCTGTCGGGGATGGAGGACGCGGTGCACGTCTTGTTGGAGCACGGCTTCACTGTGTTCGGCCAGAAGGTCTCCTGGGCCGAGTTCACCGGGCAGGTGTTCGCGCTGGTCGTGGTCTACCTGGCGCAGCGCCGCACGATCTGGACCTGGCCCGTGCAGCTGGTGTCGGTCTCCCTGCTGTTCGTGGTCTACCTGTCCGCCCAGCTCGGCGGCACGGCCGCGCGGCAGGTCGTCATCGCGCTGATCACCCTCTACGGCTGGTGGGCGTGGACCCGCCGGCGCGACCCCGTGTTCGGCGTCGTCGTCCGCAGGGGCACCGTCCGCGAGCGGGTCGCCGTGGGCGTCGCGTTCGTCGTCGGCACGACCGCGTTCGCGCTGGTCCTCGACGCCCTGGACGCCAGCTGGGCGCCGTGGCCGGACGCCGCGATCTTCGTCGGCACGGTGCTGGCCTTCACCCTCCAGGGCCTCGGCATGGTCGAGTTCTGGCTGGTCTGGCTCGTGGTGGACGCGATCGGCGTGCCGCTGCAACTGGGCTCGGGCCTGTACTTCAGCGCCTTCGTCTACACGATCTTCGCCGTCCTGGTGGTCCGCGGCTGGCTCGACTGGAACCGCGCCGCCAAGCAGACCGCGGCGCGGGCCGTGAAGACCGCCTAACGGCCCTCCTGCACCCCGCGGACCTCCTCGGCGAGCCCGTCGAGGAGGCTGTCCACGGCGGTGGGGTTCTGGAGCGCGAGCCGGAACCGCTGGCGCATCACGCTGGTCAGCTCGTCGTAGCGCGCCGAGGTGGGGCGGCTCCTCGCGTCCCGCACCGCCTCGGCGACCAGGCCCGTGTCCTCCTCCCGGTACAGCGCCTCCAGGCTGGGCGCCCACCCGGCGGCGCGGTAGAGCATGCGCTGGGTGGGCGTGCCGGTGAGGAACCGGATGAACGCCCGCGCGGTCGCCTGGTTCGCCGAGCAGCGCGACACCGCCAGGTTCCAGCCACCCAGCGCGCTGGGCCCCGGCAGTCGCGTGACCTCCCACTTGCCGACCACCGCCGAGTCCCGGCCGTCGTCCAGCCGGGGCCGCACGTAGGGCCAGTTGCGCATGAACAGCGCCCGGCCGGACTGGAACGCGACGCGGCTCGCCTCCTCCCGGTAGTCCAGGGCCTCGCGCGGTATCCAGCCCTCCGCGAACCCGCGCGCCAGGACGTCGACGCCCTGCTTCGCGCCGGGCCCGTCGGGCCGCAGCGGGTCGCCCCCGTGCGCCCAGACGGCCTCCAGCGCGTTGACCGTCACGCCCTCGTACTCGGCGAACTGGCCCACGTAGCCCGCCAGGCCGTGCTTCGGCCCCAGCTCCGACGCCAACCGCTCCAGCTCGGCCCACGTGCGCGGCGGCTCCTCGCCCTCCCGGTCCAGCACGTCCTTCCGGTAGTACAGGAGCCCGGCGTCCACCCGCCACGGCACCGCCCACAGCCGGTCCCCGTCGCCCCGCGCGCTCACCAGCGCCTGCTCCAGCATCCCGTCCGCGCCGAACTCGTCGGCGGGCAGCGGTTCGAGGTAGCCGGACCCGCCGAACGCCGCGGTCCACACCGAGTCCAGGTTCATCACGTCGTAGCACTGGGCGTCGTAGCGCGGGTCGCGCACGCCCGCGAGGTCCTGGGACCGCGCCATCAGCTGGGCCCGGTGCACGTCGGTGGACTGCGCCATCTCCTTGAACGTCACCGGCTCCAGCGGGTGGGCGGCGTTCCACGCCGCCACCAGCCCGGTGACCTGCTCGCCGGCCGAGGTGTCCAGGCCGTCGACGAACGTGATCGCGCCCCGGCCGCCCCGCGGCTCGCCGGAAGGGCCCGTGCAGGCCGTCAGGAGCAGCACCAGGGCCACGAGCGACCTGATCACGTCACACCCCCCAAATCCCCCGTGCGACGGTCTCCAGGGCGCTCTGGGGGTCCGCCGAGGCGTCCACCTCGGCGCAGTCCCCGTCGTGGGCCTTCGCGGCGGCGTAGAGCGCCGTGGAGACGTCGCAGGCCCCGTCGCCGAACCCGACCGCGACGACCCGGACCGGCGCGCTGGTCCCCGGTGCCTGCCGCGGCGCCGGGGAGGCCGCCAACAGCACCACCGCGCCCGCCTCCCGCCGCACCGCCTCCTCCAGGGAGCCCGGCCCCGGCGCGACCGCGTCCAGGCGGTCCCCCGGGCCGAGCAGGCCCTCCAGCGAGGCCGCGAACGCCACCGCGTCCGGCGAGCCGTCCGAGACCACCGCCACCGCCACCGGCGCCACCGCGGCCGCCCACGCCCGCCGCAAAGCCTCGCCGTCGCCCACCTCGACCACGTCCGGGGGCGGTCCGGGCCGCGGTTCGCCCACCAGCCCCGGCGCGCCGTTCGCGTCGCGGAACCCCTCGCGCCGGAACGCGGCCTGCGCCCCGTCGTCGCGCAGGTGGGCCTCGAACAGGTCCACCACGCGCTGCCTGCGGGGGTTCTCGGGCAGCGCCGCCCACCTCACCGCGACGAACGGGTGGTCGAGCACCACCAGCCCGCCGCCCGGGTAGAGCAGCCGGCAGCCGCGGGTGCCCGCCACCTCCTGCTCCGGCGCGACCAGGACCACGTCCCCCGTGCACGGCGGCGTGCCCGCCGCGCCGCGCCGGACCAGCCCGCGCAGCGCCAGCGCCGCACCGGGCGCGGTGGGGGGGACGCCGCCCAGCCGCCCGTGCACCAGCGCCGCGACCGCCGCCACGCCCGCGCCCTCCGACGCGTCCGGCGCGGCGACCCGGTCGACGGCGGACCACCGCACGTCCCGGTCGCCCTCGCCGATCCGCTCGGCCAGCTCGGGGGAGGCGCCGACCACCACGGGCGAGCGGGCGATCGGGGGCCGCCGGTCCAGTCGGACGCGCACGTCCGGGGAGCGTTCCAGCGCGGCCAGCACCCGGTCGACCTCGAACGACGCGTCCGGCAGCCACACGTGGGGCTGCGCGCCCTGCTCGGTGAGGTCCTGCCCGCCCTCCCAGCCGCCGGCCAGCGCCGCCGCCGCGCCGTGCGCCGACGAACCGGTCGTGACCTGCACGCTCGCGCCCTTGCAGCCGCGCTCGGTGAACCCGCGCGACTGCTCCTCGAACTCCACCGCGGTGTTCGTGACCGCCGGTTCCTTGTCCCGCGAGGTCAGCACGACCAGCTGCACCGGCGCCGGGCACGGCGGCACGACCGGCGGCGCCGCCGCGGACGCGTCCGTGACGGCGATCCCCAGCAGCACCGCGACCAGCCCCGCGGCGGCCCGGCGCGGGGTCGGCCGCCTGCGGCGGTGCCGGGAGCGGTGGCGGGACCCCGGTGCGGCGACCGGCGCGGCCACCGGCCCGGTGACCCGCAGCCAGGCGTGGTCGCGGACCTCCTTCACCCGGACCTCGACCCGCCGGAACGACCCGGCCGGCACCGCCGGGTCGTCGCGCACCACGTCCTCGTGGAAGCGGCGCGACAGGATCAGGGCCAGCACGTCGTCGGTGCGCTCCAGGGCCCGGCGCAGCGGCTCGGCGTCCAGCAGCCGGAACGCCAGGTTCACGTCGCCGCCGACCACGCCGTGCTCGTCGTGCCGCACCTCGCCCGCGGTGATCGCCACGCGCAGCCGGATCGAGGCGTCCTCGTGGTGCGTCGCGTTGTGCCGGCGCAGCTCGCCCGCCAGCGCCTCGGGGAGCAGCCGCACCAGGCGGCTCTTGGCCACGTCCGGCGGGATCAGCACCAGCACGCCGTCGCCGCGGTCCTCGTGGTGCGTCGCCGCGAAGTCCAGGCCGCACGCGTCGAAGGCGCCGACGAGCGCGGCGTAGAGGCCGCGCCTGGTCTCGCCCTGGCCGTTGGACGCGCGCCGCCCGAAGGAGGACACGTCGACGGCCAGCACGGTGCGGTGCAGGGCGTGCTGCGGCGTCCCCATCAGCCCCCTCGTCGGATGCCGGCGAACCCGCGCAGTCTATGGGGTTGGTCACACCGATCGCGGGAGGTTCGCGGTGGTCCGCTGGTCGGCCGCATTAATGCGGTGCGGGGACGCCGGAGGGGCGGGGACGCCGGAGGGGCGGCCCCGCGCGGGACCGCCCCTCCGTTCGTCGTGCCGCCCGGTCAGGCCAGGCCGGCGTCCGAGGTGGACGGGCCCGCCGCGGCCACGTCGTCGATGCGGTACTTGCGCGCCGCCTCCACGACCACGTCCCGGGACACCTCGCCGCGCCTCGCCAGCGCGGCCAGGGTGGCGACCACGATCGACTCGGCGTCGACCAGGAAGTGCCGGCGCGCCGCCGGGCGGGTGTCGGAGAAGCCGAACCCGTCCGTGCCCAGCGTCGTCATGTCCGTCGGCACGTAAGGCCGGATCAGGTCCGGCACGGCCGTCATCCAGTCCGACACCGCCACGACCGGGCCCTCGGCGTCGGCCAGCGCCCGCGTCACGTACGGCACGCGCGGCTCCCGGTCGGGGTGCAGCAGGTTGTGCCGGTCCGCCTCGACCGCGTCGCGGCGCAGCTCCGAGTACGACGTCGCCGACCACACGTCGGCCCGCACGCCCCACTCCTCGGCCAGCATCCGCTGCGCCCGCACGGCCCACGGCCCGGCCACGCCCGAGGACAGCAGCTGCGCCCGCGGCCCGTCGCCGCCCTCCGCGACCCGGTACCGGTAGAGGCCCTTGAGCAGGCCGTCCACGTCCAGGTCCGCCGGCTCGGCCGGCTGCTGGTAGGGCTCGTTGTAGACGGTCATGTAGTAGAAGACGTTCTCGGCGTCCTCGCCGTACATCCGCCGCAGGCCGTCCTTGACGATGTGCGCCACCTCGAACGACCACGCCGGGTCGTACGCCACCACGGCCGGGTTGGTGTGCGCGAGCAGCAGCGAGTGGCCGTCGGCGTGCTGGAGGCCCTCGCCGGTCAGCGTCGTGCGGCCCGCCGTGGCGCCCAGCACGAAACCCCGCGCCATCTGGTCCGCCGCCGCCCACAGGCCGTCACCGGTCCGCTGGAACCCGAACATCGAGTAGAAGATGTAGATCGGGATCATCGGCTCGCCGTGCGTCGAGTACGACGTGCCGGCGGCGGTGAACGACGAGGTCGAGCCCGCCTCGTTGATGCCCTCGTGCAGGATCTGGCCCTGCTCCGACTCCTTGTACGCCAGCATCAGCTGGGCGTCCACGGAGGTGTACATCTGCCCGTTCGGGTTGTAGATCTTCTGCGCCGGGAACATCGAGTCCATGCCGAACGTGCGCGCCTCGTCCGGGATGATCGGCACGATCCGGTTGCCGATCTCCGAGTCCTTGGCCAGGTCGCGGACCAGCCGGACGAACGCCATCGTGGTGGCGACCTCCTGCTTGCCCGAACCCCTGCGGATCACGTCGTAGACCTTGTCGCCCGGCAGCACCAGCGCCTTGGACTTGGTGCGCCGCTCCGGCACGAACCCGCCGAGCTGCTTGCGCCGCTCCAGCAGGTACTGGATCTCCGGGGAGTCCTTGCCGGGGTGGTAGTACGGCGGCAGGTACGGGTCGAGGTCCTTGTCCTCGATCGGGATGCGCAGGCTGTCCCGGAAGAGCTTGAGGTCCTCGTGGGTCATCTTCTTCATCTGGTGCGTGGCGTTGCGCGCCGCGAAGTGCGGGCCCAGGCCGTAGCCCTTGATGGTCTTGGCGAGGATGACCGTCGGCTGGCCGTGGTGCTCGACCGCCGCCTTGTAGGCCGCGTAGACCTTGCGGTAGTCGTGGCCGCCGCGCTTGAGGTTCCACACCTCGTCGTCCGACATCGGCGTGACCAGGTCCTTCGTCCGCGGGTCGCGGCCGAAGAAGTGCTCGCGGACGTACGCGCCGTCGTTGGCCTTGTACGTCTGGTAGTCGCCGTCCGGCGTGGTGTTCATCAGGTTGACGAGCGCGCCGTCGCGGTCGGCGTGCAGCAGCGAGTCCCACTCGCGGCCCCAGATGACCTTGATGACGTTCCAGCCCGCGCCGCGGAAGAACGACTCCAGCTCCTGGATGATCTTGCCGTTGCCGCGCACCGGGCCGTCGAGGCGCTGGAGGTTGCAGTTCACCACGAACGTGAGGTTGTCGAGCTGCTCGTTCGCGGCGATCTGGAGCAGGCCGCGCGACTCCGGCTCGTCCATCTCGCCGTCGCCGAGGAACGCCCAGACGTGCTGGTCGGACGTGTCCTTGATGCCGCGGTCGCGCAGGTAGCGGTTGAACCGGGCCTGGTAGATCGCGTTCATCGGGCCGAGGCCCATGGACACGGTCGGGAACTCCCAGAAGTCCGGCATCAGCCGCGGGTGCGGGTACGACGGCAGGCCGCCGCCCGGTCCGGCGTGCGAGAACTCCTGGCGGAAGCCGTCCAGCTGGTTCTCGGAGAGCCTGCCCTCCAGGAACGCGCGGGCGTAGACGCCGGGGGAGGCGTGGCCCTGGATGAACACGTGGTCGCCGCCGCCGGGGTGGTCCTTGCCCCGGAAGAAGTGGTTGAAGCCGACCTCGTAGAGGCTCGCGGAGGACGCGTAGGTCGAGATGTGACCGCCGACGCCCACGCCGGGGCGCTGGGCGCGGTGGACCGTCATCGCCGCGTTCCACCTGATCCACGCGCGGTAGCGGCGTTCCACCTCCTCGTCACCGGGGAACCACGGCTCGCGCTCGGTGGGGATGGTGTTGACGTAGTCCGTGCTGGTCAGCGAGGGGACGCCGACGTGGCTCTCCCTGGCCCGTTCGAGCAGGCGCAGCATCAGGTAGCGGGCGCGCTGCTGCCCGCCGCCCTTGAGCGCGGCGTCGAACGACTCCAGCCACTCCGCGGTCTCCTCCGGGTCGATGTCCGGGAGGTGGGCGGCCAGACCGTCACGGATGACGCGTACCCGCTCGGGGGGGTTCTGCGGGGCCAAGGGATCTCCTCGTTCCGATGTCTTCTCGGCTCCCATCGTCGTCTCGTGGACACGCTCCCGTCACCGCTACCGGTGAGTAGTTCTGGATCGTGTCCCTCGCGCGCGCGAATAGGAGGTATGTAGAGCGTGCCTCATGGGGTGAGGGGCCCGCACCCTGGGGTACCCGATGCGGCGTGTCTTCGCCCTTACGGTTGCGCGTGGCGGGGCTGACAGTGTTCGCTGTCCGCGACTGGTAGTGACATCCGCGCGGCAGTCGTACCCCGACTGCCGCTGTTGTGTACTTGGAGGAGTGGAAGCCGTGGTCGCCGCGGAAGACGCCGGCAAGATCGGTGTCGCCGACAGGCTCGGGATCGAACCGGGCACCGTTGTCCAGGAGATCGGCTGGGACGAGGACGTCGACGACGACCTCCGTGCGGCGGTCGAAGAGCGGGTCGGGAGTGATCTGCTCGACGAAGAGGCCGACGAGGTCGTGGACGTGGTCCTGCTGTGGTGGCGCGAGAGCGACGGCGACCTGGCGGACGCCCTGATCAACGCGACGACACCGCTGGCGGACGAGGGCCTGATCTGGGTGCTCACGCCGAAGACCGGCAGGTCCGGGCACGTCGAGCCGAGCGACATCGCCGAGGCGGCGTCCACCGCCGGCCTCGCGCAGACCTCCAACATCAACCTCAGCGGCGACTGGTCGGCCACTCGCCTCGTGACGCCGAAGTCGGTCAAGGTCAAGCGCTGAGACCCGCATGACCTAGGCTCGTGGACGGGCTCCCGTGCGTTCGGGGGGCCCGTTGCCGGGGTTCTGCCGAGGAAGGGGCCGACGTGGTCGAGGTGGGTGGACCCGCGCCCGACTTCACGCTGAACGACCAGAACAGGCAGCGGGTCGCGCTGTCGTCGTTCCGCGGGTCCAAGCACGTCCTGCTCGTGTTCTACCCGTTCGCGTTCAGCGGCACGTGCACCGGCGAACTGTGCCGGCTGCGCGACGACCTGGCCGCCTACGAGGGGGAGGACGTGCAGGTGCTGGGTGTGTCGGTGGACACACCGTTCAGCCTGAAGGCGTGGTCGGCGGAACAGGGCTACGGCTTCCCGCTGCTGTCCGACTTCTGGCCGCACGGGGAGGTCGCCCGCGCGTACGGCGTGTTCGACGAGAAGTCCGGCATGGCGGTCCGCGGCACGTTCCTCGTGGACGTCGCCGGGGTGGTCCGCTACACCCAGGTGAACGCCCCGGGCGAACCCCGCGACCAGGAGGCGTGGAAGAGGGCCGTGGCGGCCTTGCCCTAGGCTCCAGGACCGCCCGGGTGGGCATCCGGCCGCTCCGGGGCACCCCGGGGGTCGGGAAGGGCGCGTAGCTCAGCGGAAGAGCACTCGGTTTACACCCGAGCGGTCGCAGGTTCGAATCCTGCCGCGCCCACCACGTCGGTACGGGGTGCACCCCCGAGGCACGCCCTCGGTTCCGCTCCCCTCGTCGGCGGCTTCGTACCGCAGCGCTGTCGCGCTCGTGCTTCGCAGCCCACCTGTCCCCCCGGTGGGCGGTGGGTCCACGAAAGTTCCCCGCACATCTGCGGAGGAACGGCGTTGTCCGGTGGTGCACCATTCGCATGCGGTCGTGTCGGGTGCGGAACGGCTCCTCCGTCGAGGACGAACGCCGGGCAAGCGCCTGCCCGTGCATCATGCGCGATGACCCGGAATCGTATTCCGTCGACTATGCACCTGTTCGTGCAAAAATGCGGAAGTAACGTTCGGCGGAAGTGTCTCGACAGTCCAGCGAAATCAACGCCGATCATGCGGGGATGCGTGTGTTACGAGGCTTCTTCAAGTTGGCGTCGGCCGGGGTGCTGCTGGCCCTGGTGCTGATCGACGCGGTGATGGTGGCGTCGGTGGTCCGCCACGGCGGCCACGGTGCCCAGGACCTCATCCTGCTCGTCCTGCTGACCGCCGTTTGCCTGGTCTTCTACACGGCGTGGTTCCACGTGCGCCCTTTCAGGGCCGGGCCGGAGGAGCCGTTCGAGTTGCACGAGGTGCCGCAAAGCAGGGCGACGGTGTTGTTGGAACAGGCCGAGCAGTCCACTGACGTCACCGCGAACCAGGCGAAGATATTCGCGTCGGCCATCATCCGGCCGGCGACGTTCCGCCGACGGGTCGTCGAGGAGTTCACCCCGGATCGGCGGACCCTGCGCAAGGCGGCCACCGTCGACCTCGACATCCCGAAAAGACTGGGGAGCATGGATGGCACCGTCTACGTCCCGGTCGTGCTGAACCAGAAAGGGGAACTCCTGGACGACTTCCACATCCTGCACGCCAATGACGAGGAGACGCAGTGGTTGTCGTACCGGCAGTACCTGAGCCTGGCCACCAAGGTCCTCCACATCTTGCTGCTGTCCGCGCACGGGTTCCACCAGGGGCAGGTGCTGCCCAACGGTGCCCGGCAGGCGGAACTGCTGGCCGTGCAGGCGATCGTCAGGCGCCGGGACACGAGGTCCGACACGCCCCCGGACCTCAGCGCCGCCGAGGAGATCCTGAAACTGCCCGTCGCGAACGAGAAGGTCCGTCACATCGCCGTGCTCTTCGTGCAACAGCTGATCACGCACTTCGCGATCGTGGCGTGCATCGACGAGGCGGGGGAGATGCGGCGGCACCGCTTCAAGTACACCTTGACGCTCACCCCCGGTGTGAAGTTCGGGAGCGACAAGTCGAAGCGGCGTTGGTCGTTCTCGGGATTCGTCCGCATCGTGTTCGGCGCGCGTCCCGTGGAGTTGAACCTGGACATCGCGAACGCGGCGACCTGCGAGAGTTACCACCTGCACGTCCACGCTCCCGATGACCTGTACCTGGCCCACCAGAGGATCGAGGGCGCGGGTGACATCCTGAAGCGTTCGGCGGACTCCGCGCCCACCCGGCCGCACTGCCGCTTCCGTCGTCGTCTCGGTCAACCGCACGCCCACTTCTACACCCGCTACATGCCGACCTTCAGGGAGGACGAGAGGCCGGTCGTGCGGTTGCGGTTCTTCGAGGTGCCGCCGGGGTCGATCCTGAGGGCGACCATCACGGCACTGGCGGGATTGGTGATCCTGTGGCTCGTCGGCTTCGTCAACTCCCGGTTCCCGGACCCCGGCACCGACGCGCCCGCCTTCCTGCTCGCGTTCCCGGCCATCGCCGCCACGTGGCTCGGCTTCGACGCCCCCTCTCGGAAGCTGCTGGAGGGAACCCTGTCGGCTCGCGTGTCGCTGGTCGTGACAGCGGCGCTCTCGATCGCCGGCACGGCCGTGTTCATGCTCCACAAAAGTTTCGGGTCCACGCGTGAGTGGCCGCGGGTGTTCGGCGGCAACTCCATCTTCTGGGTCACCGATCTCGGGTGGGCGATCATCGTCTGTCTGGCTCTGGCGAACGCAGTCCGGATCACCTACCAGTGCGTCATCCGAACGTGGGAATATTCTTATCTACTTACGAAAAAAGCGGAGTAGTGTATACAAATGACAACTTTCGTGTTACGATCGCGCCGAAGTTCCGGGAAAAATCCTGTCGGGGGGATGGGAAGGGATGTGATGGAAAGCAAGGCGACGCACAGTGGCGAAAATGAATCGGTCTCACGATTTATCGAACCGGTGAGGTGGCTCATGCTGCAGTTCTCCCGATTAATCAGCGCGGGTGCCCAGTCCGATCACCAACCGTCAGGCTATTTCGTGCCGGCGCACACGTGGACGTCCCCTCCTGGTGTTCCGACCCTGTCGGCCAGTGACATGTACCAAGGGCTCGATGAGATCGACGACGTCTACCGGTCGTCTCCCGAGGCGTCCCCGACCCCGACGCAGACACCGGCGAGTTGACGGACCGCAGTCCGGGCGCGAAGGCGCGCGGACGCTGAAGACGGTTGTCGGCGGTCGTGGGGATGCGCACCTCCCGCTGCCGAGATCGGCGGCGCGGTACCGGTCGAGCGTGGTTTTCCGACGACTCCCGCTGAGCCGCGCCCTCCACATGCTTCGGCTCTTGATCCGTCCGACCCCGGGAAGTGGCGGTTGGCGGCATCACCCCCGGACCGGCGCGCCGCAGGTTCGGGTGTCGGCACGTCTTGCCCTGCCGGCGGTCGGGTTGTGTCGAAGACCTGTTCGGGAGTCACCCGAACGATTGATCATTGAGTCCGATCCCGCTGTTCCTGCGGACCACCGGTCCTCCGGGAGAGGTGTTCCGCGCACCTCCGGCCGGCTCATCCGACGGGCCCCGTGCCGATCGCGAGCACCCTTACCTCGGGAATCTCCGTCGAACGGGTCCTGCCCGCGTCGCGGGCTCCGGGACGGTCCGGGCCCCGGTGGGGCTTCGGGTGCCGATCGCCCTACCATCCGGGACTTACGCGGACCGCGGGCGCCACGTGATGATCCACGGCCATGTGCTCATTCGAGATCCGCGCCGAACTGCCGGTCGGGTTGCCCCGCGACACCGGTGAGGGGATTCGCCGCGCGGTCGTCAGCCTGTTGGAGCTGTGGGGCGTGGGTGGTCGCGAGGACGACTCGCACGTCCTGCTCGTCGAGGTCGGCGTGCCCGCCGGGGTGGTCCGGTGAACGGTCGGGTGCTGCTCCCCGTCACCATCCGGCTCTCCGGGGAGGCGGGGGTGAGCGCGGTCGAGCTGGCGCTCGTCGACGTGCTCGACGCGTTCGGCCTGGACGTCGTCGGTGCCGTGCCGACGCCGGTCGGGGCGTTCAGGGTGGCGCGGTGCCGGCGGCCCGGGTCGGGGGTCCAGGCCCGCGCCGCGGTGGAGCGGATCGGGTGCGCGGTGCGCGGGGTGGTGGCGGGGGTGCCGGGGCTCGGTCGGGTCGTGCGGCTGGTGGAGGAGCTGGCGCGGTCGGAGAGCGGGTGCGTGCGGGTGGGGGAGTTGGTCGTGCTGAACGCCGGCGGGACGTTCGTGGCCCGTTCCGCGTGGTCCCGCGTGTCCGTTCGGCGCGGCTGAGGCTGCATCGGGCGCAGCGGAGGGTGCCCGCCGTTCCCCATTTGTGACATTCCCCTGTACCGGGGTGTTCCTAGCCCGTAACTTGTCGCCATGTCGCCCAGGGTCGTCGCCGCGGTGATCGGTGTTGCGTTCTTCCTGGCCGGGCTCCTGATCATGCTGCTGCCCCTCGACACCGACGCGCCCTCGGGCTTCCCGGTCTCCTGCGGCAACAGCGTGGGCATGGCCTACGACGAGGTCGCGGTCGAGGCCGAGGGGGCCGCGTTCGTCGAGATCTGCTCCCGGCTCCGGGTGGAGCGGTTGGCGTGGGCCGCGCCCGTGACCGTCGTGGGGCTGCTGCTGGTCGTGGGGGCGGCGGTGGTGCGTCGGCGGCGCTTGTAGCTACCCGTTGGTAGGGTCCGACCCGTGACGTGGATGGTGTACGGGGTCAGCGGTTTCACCGGGACGTTGGTCGCCGAGCTCGCGGTGGCGCGCGGGGAACAGCCGGTGCTCGCCGGGCGCTCGGCGGACAGGGTCCGGCCCGTCGCCGAGCGGCTGGGGCTGGAGTACCGGGTCTTCGACCTGGCGGAGGCCGCCGGGGCGCTGGGGGACGTCGACGTCGTCGCGCACTGCGCCGGGCCGTTCTCGGCCACCTCCGCGCCGATGGTGGACGCGTGCCTGGCCACCGGGACCCACTACCTCGACATCACCGGCGAGATCGACGTCTTCGAGGCCGTGGCCGCCCGGCACGAGGAGGCCCGGGAGGCCGGGGTGGTGCTGCTGCCCGGCGTCGGGTTCGACGTCGTGCCCACCGACTGCGCCGCGGCGATGCTCAAGCAGGCCCTGCCGTCCGCCACGCACCTCGACCTCGCGTTCGTCGTCCAGGGCGGGGCCAGCGCGGGCACGGCGCTGACCGCCGTCGAGGGCTCGGGCGGCGGCGGGCGGGCGCGGGTGGACGGGGTGATCCGGGGCGTGCCGCTCGGCCACCGCAGGCGCACGGCCCACTTCCGGGACCGGGCGCGGGACGTCGGGGCGATCCCGTGGGGCGACGTGAGCACCGCCCACCGCTCGACCGGCATCCCGAACGTCACCACGTTCACGACGGTGCCCAGCCTGCTCGGCAAGCTCCAGCCGTTCACCGCGCCGCTGCTGCGCACGCCGGTGGCGCAGAAGCTCGGCAAGGCGCTGGCGAAGCGGATCGGCGGACCGGACGCGGGCACGCGGGCGCGCACGCGCAGCGAGGTGTTCGGCGAGGCGTGGGACGACGACGGCAACCGGGTGCGCGTGGCGCTCACCGGGCCCAACGCCTACGACCTCACCGCCGACTCGGTGGTCACGGCGGCCCGGCGCGTCTCCACCGTCCCGGCGGGCGCGCACACGCCGTCCAGCGCCTTCGGTGCGGACTACGTCCGGGGGCTGGACGGCGTGGTGGTCGACGGCCCTACGGGCGGGACGACAGCAGCGAGGTGATCTCCTGCGCCGCGCCGCCCGCGTCGAGCAGGTGGCGCAGGTTGTCCGGCAGCACGTCGCCGCGCTTCTGCACGGCCTGCGCGTACAGCCGCCCCGCGCGGTAGGAGGAGCGGACCAGCGGGCCCGCCATGACGCCGGAGAAGCCGATCGACTCGGCGGTCTCCTTGTGCGTCACGAACTCCTCCGGCTTGACCCACCGCTCGACCGGGTGGTGGCGCGGCGAGGGCCGCAGGTACTGCGTGATCGTGATGATCTCGCAGCCCGCGTCGTGCAGGTCGGACAGCGCCTCGGTGACCTCGTCGGGCGTCTCGCCCATGCCGAGGATCAGGTTGGACTTGGTGACCAGGCCGGCCTCGCGGGCGGCCGTGATGACCTCCAGCGACCGCTCGTAGCGGAACGCCGGGCGGATGCGCTTGAAGATCCGCGGCACGGTCTCCAGGTTGTGCGCGAGCACCTCGGGGCGCGAGGAGAACACCTCGGCCAGCTGCTCGGGCACCGCGTTGAAGTCGGGGATGAGCAGCTCGACGCCCGTGCCGGGGTTCAGCGCGTGGATCTGCCGCACGGTCTCCGCGTACAGCCAGGCGCCGCCGTCCTCCAGGTCGTCCCGCGCCACGCCGGTCACGGTCGAGTAGCGCAGGCCCATGGCCTGCACGGACTCGGCCACGCGCCGGGGCTCGTCGCGGTCCAGGTCGGCCGGCTTGCCCGTGTCGATCTGGCAGAAGTCGCAGCGGCGGGTGCACTGCTCGCCACCGATCAGGAAGGTGGCCTCGCGGTCTTCCCAGCACTCGTAGATGTTGGGACAACCGGCTTCCTCGCACACCGTGTGCAGGCCCTCGCGTTTGACCAGACCCTTGAGCTCCCGGTACTCGGGGCCCATCTTCGCCTTGGTCTTGATCCAGGAGGGCTTCTTCTCGATGGGCGTTTGGCTGTTGCGGACTTCGAGCCGCAGCAGCTTCCGACCTTCAGGTACGACGGTCACGTCACCGACCTTACGTCACGAGGGATCGGGCGCCACGCCCGTGAGCTCGGCCGTCAGGTCCCACAACCGGCTGGCCGCGAGGTCGTCGCGGGCCGCCGCGGTGGAGCCGACGCGGGTGGGGTGGCCGCGGGTGCCGCGGAACCCGTCGGGGCCGTAGTAGGCACCGGGTTCCACGTCGGGCGACGTCGCCGCGAAGAGCTGCGGCAACGCCCCCATCGCGACCGACTGGGCGAAGAGGTCGCCGATCTTGGCACCGACGCCGACGAACCGGTTGCGGTGCGCGCGGGCCATGTTGGCGCTCAGCTCGGTGGCGGTGAAGCCGGGGTGCGCGGCGACGGACGTCACGTCCACGCCCGCGGTGCGGGTGCGGCGGTCCAGCTCGCGCGCGAACAGCAGGTTCGCCAGCTTCGACTGCCCGTAGGCGCCCCACGCGGTGTACGGGCGGACCTCGTAGTTCGGGTCCGCCAGGTCGACCGAGCCCATGGCGTGCGCCAGGCTCGACACGGTGACGACGCGCGCGCCGGGCCGGGTGCTCAGGGCGGGCATCAGCAGCCACGTCAGGGCGGCGTGCCCGAGGTGGTTGGTGCCGAGCTGGCGCTCGAAGCCGTCGGCGGTGCGGCCCAGCGGCACGGCCATCACGCCGGCGTTGTTGACCAGCACGTCCAGCGCGTCACCGGTGCGCTCGCGGACGAGCGCGGCGGCCGAGCGGACCGAGGCCAGGTCGGCCAGGTCGAGCGGGACGAGTTCGGCCGCGCCGTCGGACGAGAGCACGCGATCCAGCGCGCGTCGTCCCCGTTCGGGTGAGCGGCAGGCGAGCAGGACGCGGGCGCCCTTCGCGCCGAGCACCTCGGCGGTGCGCAGGCCCAGGCCCGAGTTCGCGCCGGTCACCAGCACGGTGCGCCCGCTCTGGTCGGGGATGTCGGCTTCCGTCCACTTCGCCATGCGCACTTTCCTACTCGTGTTCAGGCGCTCTTGGCGAGCCCGCGGTGCCGGCCTGGCACGACGGCTCGCGACGGCGCGGTGCGGATCAGCCGGGCGAACGCCCGCCCGACGCGCGCGATCTCCGCGGCGGGTTCGGACAGGTCGGCCAGGCCCGAGGTGAGGGCCAGCACCCGGTCCTCCCGCTCCAGGGCCTCGGCGGAGGTCAGGTGCTCGTCGAGCACGGCGCGCAGCACCGGTTCCTCGGCGGCCAGCGCGCGCCACGTCCGCGAGACGGTCTCCACGCGGTCGTCGTCGGCCTCCAGGGCGACGCCCAGGCGGCCGGTCAGCCGCTGCATCCAGCGGTGGTGGAGGGCCAGGAGCAGCTCGTCCCGGGTGGCGAACACGTCCCGGTCGAAGACCAGCGGCGCCGCCGGGTCGGCCGCCGCGGCGGTGAGCACGGCGTCCAGAGCGTCGCGCCGTCGGTAGAAGTCGGTCCAACCCATGATCACGCCTCCCTCTTCGTGGTGACCGGCGTCATACCCCAGGTCTTCCACATACCCTCGGTATGACCGATGAGGCGAACATACCACGAGTACGTACCGCCGGTATGTCGTACGGTTGTGAACGTGGTGACAGTGAGGTCGAGGCGGTTGGAGTACTCCGAGTCCACGAGGCAGGCCCTCGTGGACAGTGCCGTGGAGCTGTTCACCAAACGCGGGTACGCGGGCACCTCGCTCGACGAGGTCGCCAAGCGGGCGCGGCTCACCAAGGGCGCGCTCTACCACCACTTCAGCGGCAAGCAGGCGCTGTTCGAGGCGGCCTTCGACTCGGTCGAGAACGCGTTCATGCGCAAGCTCACCGAGATCGTCAGCGCGCCCGGCGACCCGTGGGACACCGCCGTCGCGGGCCTGCGCGCCTACGTGCGGGTGTGCCTGGAGCCGCCCTACCAGCGCATCGTCGTCCACGAGGCGCCGGTCGTGATGGGCTGGGAGCGCTGGCGCGAGGCCGAGGAGCACTTCAGCTACGGCCTGCTGCGCTCCACGATCGAGGTGCTCGTCGAGTCCGGCGAGCTGGAGCAGCTGCCGGTGGAGACGATGTCGCGGCTGCTGTTCGGCGCGCTGTCGGCGGGCGCCAGCACGATCGCGGGCGCGTCCGACCCGCGCAAGGCCAGCGCCGAGGTGGAGCGGACCATCGTGCGCGTGGTCGAGGGGCTGCGGGTGCGCCCGGACCTGCCCGCCGGGCCGCCGCCGCGCGAGGACCGCCGCTCCTCCCGCTCCCGCCGGCACTGAGGTCGCCGGCGCTGAGGCCGCCGGCACTGAGGTCGTCGGTCCGGGCCGCGGGCACTAGCGTGGCGCGGGTGGAACTCCGCATCTTCACCGAGCCCCAGCAGGGGGCCTCCTACGACGACCTGCTGGCCGTCGCGCGGACCGCCGAGGCCGCCGGCTACGGCGCCTTCTTCCGGTCCGACCACTACCTGGCGATGAGCGGTGACGGGCTGCCCGGCCCCACCGACGCCTGGATCACCCTCGCCGGCCTGGCGCGCGACACCGAGCGGATCCGCCTCGGCACGCTGATGACCGCGGCGACGTTCCGGCACCCCGGCCCGCTGGCGATCAGCGTCGCCCAGGTCGACGCGATGTCCGGCGGTCGCGTCGAGTTCGGCCTCGGCGCGGGCTGGTTCGAGGCCGAGCACACCGCCTACGGCCTGCCGTTCCCGTCGACCAAGGAGCGCTTCGAGCGCTACGCCGAGCAGCTGGAGGTCGTCACCGGCCTGTGGGGCACGCCCGTCGGCGAGAAGTTCTCGTTCGGGGGAACGCACTACCGGGTCGAGGACTCGCCCGCCCTGCCCAAGCCCGCCCAGGCGAAGATCCCGGTGCTCATCGGCGGCATGGGCCCGAAGCGCACGCCCGCGCTGGCCGCGAGGTTCGCCGACGAGTTCAACCTGCCGTTCGCGGGCGTGGACGCCGCCACCGAGCAGTTCGCCCGCGTCGACGCGGCGTGCGAGGCCGTCGGGCGCGACCCGGGGGAGATCACCCGGTCCGTGGCGCTCGTGGTGTGCGTCGGCCGCGACGGCGCCGAGGTCGCCCGGCGCGCGGCGCGCATCGGCCGCGAGGAGGCCGAGCTGCGGGAGAACGGCCTGGCCGGCACGCCCGCCGAGGTCGTCGACAAGCTCGGCGCGTGGCGGGAGAGGACCGGCGTGAGCCGGGTCTACCTCCAGGTGCTCGACCTGGCCGACCTCGACCACGTGGAGCTCGTCGCCGCCGAGGTCGCGCCGCAGCTCTGACCCGCGTCAGGCCCTCAGCTGGCCCGCCACGTCCGACGCGGCGGTGAGCAGGACGAGCACGGGAACCGCGGCCTCGCTCCGCAGCCGGTAGCTCCCGCGCTTGTCCTGCTCCACCACGCCGGACGCGGTCAACGCCTTCAGGTGGTGGTACAGCTGCCCGGTCGACCCGAGCCGCGCCGCCTCCTGGAGCGCCGTCGCGGGCTGCGCGCCCTGCCCCAGCAGGGTCCGCACGATCTCCACCCGCACCGGGTGCGCCAGCGCGGCCAGCACCTCGATGCGCGGCCGGTCCGCCAGCGCCAGCGCGTGCTCCGGCGTCACGTCGATCCGCCACGACACGCGCCCGTCGCCGACCGCGACCCGGCCGCCGTACCCCACCTCGCCGCCGCCTACCTCGTGCCCGCCGGCCCCGCCACCGACCTCACGTTCGCCGGGCTCGTGCCCGCCGGCCTCGCGCTCACCGGTCCTGCCGCCAACCCCGTGCCCGCCAACCCCGTGCCCGCCGGCCTGGTGCCCGCCGTCCCCGGTGCCCGGTCGCGCGGTGGCACCCCGCTCGTCGCCCTCCAGCGCGGCCACGCGCTGCTCCAGCTCGGCAAGTCGCTGCACCAGGTCCACCGCTGCCATCCTAGGAGAGGCTGACCTGGAATTCGCGCAGCGCGGCGGGGTCGAGCAGGGACCCCTGCACCAGCGCGAGCAGGTCGCCCACGGCGGCGAACCGCTCCTCGTCGACCTCCCGGAGCAGCACCGCGGCCGAGCCGAGCCGGCCGTCCTCCCAGCGGACCGTCGTGCCGACCGTGACGACGCCGGGCAGCGACCCGCCCTTGACCCCGATGCCGGCCACGCCGGGCGGCGTCTCCCACCCGCGTTCCAGGTGGGTGCGGGCGACCTCGTCGGAGCTCAGCGAGCGGTGCGCGCGGTGCAGGCCCGCCGCGGTCCCGGACCACGTCGTGCGCGCCCACGGCCGCTGGCCCTCGTAGGTCGCGGGGATGTCGGGCAACCTCCCGATCACCTCCAGCTGGAGCCGGGGGTCCTCCAGGTACCGCCGGACGTCGACCCGCCTGCCCAGGATGAACGCCAGGAACTCGCCGAGGATCTCCGGCACGGGCGCGCCGGGCCAGCCGTGCCGGGCGGCGGCGGCGCGCAGCGGCCCTTCGCCGAGCCGGTACCGCAGGTGGTCGGTGGCCGCGTTGTCGCTGAACCGGATCATGCACATGGCCAGGTCGTCCAGGGTGACCAGGTGGTTCGGGTCGTCGGCGGTGAGGCCGTTGGTCGACCGGATGCCCAGCGCGCGCAGGGACGCCGGGTGCGCGCCCCCGTCGAGGCCCAGGTAGTACCGCTCCCAGTCGCCGACGCGGACCGGCTCGTCCGCGCGGGCCCGGCCGGTGCGCAGGGCGGCCGAGTACCCCGCGAGGTGCACGACCTTGACGGCCGAGGCGAGCGGTTGGCGCTCGTGCGGCCGGTGCGCGACCCGCCCGCCCCGCCCGTCGTCCACGACCGCGGCCACGTGCCGCCGGTTCGCCCGGAACCAGGCGAGCCAGTCGTCCGGCCGGGTCCGGGCCCCCGCGGTGGCCGTGGGCAGCAGGGCGGCTGCGCCCGCGGCGGCGCAGGCGCAGAGCAGGTGCCGTCGGGTCAGGAGCACGACGAATCTCCCCTCTGGTAGTCCGTAATTCCGGAATACTAGAGGGGAGGGGATCGTCTTGTCAGCCCGTCCGCACCGCGAACGTCACGCCCGCGGCCGCGGGTTCTTGACGCGCCAGCGTGCGGTCGGTCAACGGCAGGTCGCCGTTCAGCGCGTCGATCACCGCCCGCCGGGCGAGCGGCAGCACCTCGGCCACCGACACGTCCCGGCCCAGCTCGTGCGACAGCGACGCGACGCCCGCGTCCCGGATGCCGCACGGGATGATGTCGCCGAACGCGCCCAGGTCCGCGTCGCAGTTGATCTCGAAGCCGTGCATGGTCACGCCCCGCTGCACGCGGATGCCGATCGCGGCGACCTTGCGCTCGCCGCCCCGGTCGTCGGCCGCGATCCACACGCCGCTGCGCCCCTCGACGCGGCCCGTGGGCACGCCGAGCTGGTCGCACACGTGGATCAGGGCCTGCTCCAGGCGGCGCACGTACTGCACGACGTCCAGCGGCTCGGCGAGCCCCACGATCGGGTAGCCCACGAGCTGGCCCGGCCCGTGCCAGGTGATCTTGCCGCCCCGGTCGACGTCGATGACCGGGGTGTCGCCGCCCTTCGGGCGCTCCTCGGGCTCGGTGCGCCGACCGCAGGTGTAGACCGGCGGGTGCTCCAGCAGCAGCAGCGTGTCGCCGACGTCGCCCGCGGCGCGGCGCTCGGCCAGCTCGCGCTGCAGGTCCCAGGCGGCCAGGTAGTCGATGGTGCCCAGCTCGCGCACGTCGACCGGGTCGGTCGAGGCGCGGCAGGAGGGGTCAGGACTGCTCACGTCTCGACCCTACGCCCAGCGGCAGCAGGCGCAGGGCGTGGGCGACGAGCAGGCCGACCCCGGTCACGGCGAGGATCGCGCCCGCCGTGTCGGTGAACCAGTGCATCTCCAGCACGACCCGGCTCACCGCCGTGGCGGCGACGGCGGCGGCGGCCAGCGCGATGGCCGTGCCCAGGTGCCGGCGGGCCAGGTGGGCGGTCAGCACGACGGCGGTGAACGCGACCGCCGTGACGGCCGTGACGTGCCCGCTCGGGTAGCTCCACTTCGGGAAGTCGATCGGCCGCACCCGCTGGTAGGCGTGGCGGGCGAGGACCGTCGACCAGCACGCGCCGAGGAGCGCGGCGGCCCTGAGGACGAACGGGTCCCGCGCGAGCGCGGCCCGCGCGAGCAGGGACAGCAGGGCGATCGTCGCCAGGCCGGGGCTCAGCACGAAGCTGATCACCGCCGCCGAGTGCGTGAACCCCGGCCCCAGGTCCGCCGCGGCCAGGTGCAGGCCGCGGTCCACCGCCGGCACCTCCCGGTGCACGGAGAAGCCCAGGACCAGTGAGGCCAGCGCGAGGGCCGCGCCGACCGGGACCGCGATCACCGCGTCGCGGCCGCCGCCACGGCCGCCCCGAGCGCCGGGTGCAGGAACGGGAAGCCGTGCCGCTCCAGCACGCGGGGCACGGCCCGCTGACCGGCCAGCACGCCCTCCTCGGCGAGGTCGCCCAGCACCGCCTTGAGCACGAAGCCCGGCACGACCCACGGCGTCGGGCGGTGCAGCGCGTGCCCGACCGTGCGGGTGAACTCGGTGTTGGTGACCGGCGTCGGCGAGGTCAGGTTCACCGGGCCGCGCACGTCGTCGTGCTCCAGGGCGAACCGGACGGCCGACACGGCGTCGTCCAGGGAGATCCACGGCATGTACTGCCGCCCGCTGCCGAGGCGCCCGCCGAGGAAGAACGAGAACAGGGGCTTGACCACGCCGAACAGGCCGCCGGAGGGGCTGATCACCAGGCCGGTGCGCAGCCGCACCACGCGGGCGCCCGCCTCGGCGGCCCCGGTCGCGGCCTCCCACTGGCGGCACAGGTCGGCCAGGAAGCCCGCGCCCGAGGGCGTGTCCTCGGTGACCACCTCGTCGCCGGTGTCGCCGTAGTAGCCGACGGCGCTGGAGTTCACCAGGACGGGCACGCCGTGCTCCGCGACGGCGGCGGCGAGCACCTCGGTCGGCACCGTGCGGCTGTCGAGCAGCACCTGCTTGCGCGCGTCGGTCCACCGCTTGTCGGCCACGCCGACGCCGCACAGGTTGACCACCGCGTCCGCGCCGTCGAGGGCGCCGGGGTCGATCCGCCCGGCGGGCGGGTCCCAGCCGCGTTCGTCGGGGGCCGCCGGGGGCCGCCGGACCAGCCGCACGACCTCGTGCCCGGCGCCGCGCAGGGCGGCCACCAGACTGGTGCCGATCAGACCCGAGGAACCCGCAACGACCACCCGCATGACGTGATCGTCCCGCAGCCGGCGGCGCGTTGCACAGCGGCTCGGGAGTCGCCCATATCACCCGAACCGGTGGTTATCGCCCGACTGGGTGACGGGCGGGGCCGCGGGCCGCCCGCCCCGGCCCGCCGCGCCCGGTCGCGCGAACGGCGAGGGCCGCCCCCGCGCGGAGCGGGAGCGGCCCTCGGTGCTGCTGCCGTCAGAGGCCCAGGTCGGCCTCGAACGCGCCCTCTTCCAGGCGGTTCTTCACGGTGGTGAGGAAGCGGCCCGCGTCGGCGCCGTCCACCAGGCGGTGGTCGTAGGTCAGGGCCAGGTAGGCCATCGAACGGATGGCGATGGTGTCGTCGCCGTTCTCGTCCGTGATCACGACCGGGCGCTTCTTGACCACGCCGACACCCAGGATGCCGACCTGCGGCTGCTGGATGATCGGGGTGTCGAACAGCGCGCCGTTGCTGCCCAGGTTGGTCAGCGAGAACGTGCCGCCGGTCAGCTCGTCCGGCGTCAACTTGTTCGCGCGCGCCCGCGAGGCCAGGTCGCCGATCTTGTGCGACAGGCCCGCCAGGTTGAGGTCGCCCGCGTTCGCGATCACCGCGTTGAGCAGGCCGCGCTCGGTGTCGATCGCGATGCCCAGGTGCTCGGCGCCGTGGTAGACGACCTCCTTCTTCTCCTCGTCGATGGAGGCGTTCAGCACCGGGTGCTGCTTCAGCGCCTCCACGGCGGCCTTGGCGAAGAAGGGCAGGAACGTCAGCTTCGTGCCCTCGCGCTGCTCGAACGCGGCCTTGGCGCGGTTGCGCAGCCGGGCGATCTTGGTGACGTCCACCTCGAACACCTGGGTGAGCTGGGCCGACACCTGGAGCGACTCGCGCGTCCGCTGGGCCACGATCTGGCGCAGCCGGGGCAGCTTCTGCACGGTGCCGCGCTTGCCGCTGTTGTCGGCGGCCGGGGCGGCGGTGCGCTGCGCCGGGGCAGACGGGGCGGCGGCGGGGGCGGCCGGCGCGGGGGCCGGGGCCTTCTTCGCCTCGACGGCGGCCAGCACGTCCTGCTTGCGGATGCGACCGCCGACGCCGGTGCCCTTGAGGCTGTTCAGGTCGATGTCGTTCTCCGACGCCAGCTTGCGCACCAGCGGGGTGACGTACGGCGCGCCGTTGGCCTCGCCCGACTCGGCCTCCTGCTTCGGGGCCTCGGCCTTAGGGGCCTCCTGCTTCGGGGCCTCCGGCTCGGGCTCCTCGGCCTTGGGCTCGGCCTTCGGCGCCTCCTGCTTCGGCGCCTCCTGCTTCGGGGCCTCCGCCTTCGGCGCGGGGGAGCCGGAGCCGACCACGGCCAGCCGGCCGCCGACCTCGACGGTCTCGTCCTCGCCCGCGGTGATCTCCAGCAGGGTGCCGGCCACCGGCGACGGGATCTCGGTGTCGACCTTGTCGGTCGAGACCTCCAGCAGCGGCTCGTCGACCTCGACCGAGTCGCCGACCGACTTCAGCCACCGGGTCACGGTGCCCTCGGTGACGCTCTCGCCCAGGGCGGGCATGGTCACCGGCGTGCCCTCGGCCGGACCGGAACCGGAGTCGGAGCCACCGGACTGCGCCGGGGCGGGCTCGCCGGCCGGGGCCTCGGACTGCTCGGCCTCGGGCTCGGGCTGCTCGGCCTCGGGCTGCGCCTCCTCGGCGGGCGCTGCGCCGCCGCCGGAGGACGAGTCGGAGGACCCCTGGTCGGAACCGTCGCCGATCACGGCCAGCTCGGCGCCGACCTCGACGGTCTCGTCCTCCTGGGCGACGATCTTCTGGAGCACGCCGGCGGCGGGCGAGGGGATCTCGGTGTCGACCTTGTCGGTCGAGACCTCCAGCAACGGCTCGTCGACCTCGACGCGGTCACCCTCCTGCTTCAACCAGCGGGTGACCGTGCCCTCGGTGACGCTTTCGCCGAGTGCGGGCATTTGGACGGAGAAGGCCATCTTTTCGCTGACTCCTCGTGCGTGGGTCGAAGTTCGGCTGACTGGGGTGCGACGGTCAGCCGTGCACGTGCAGCGGCTTGCCGGCCAAGGCGAGGAAGGCTTCGCCGAGGGCTTCTGTCTGGGTCGGGTGGGCGTGGATCAGGGGGGCCACGTCCTCGGGGTACGCCTCCCAGCTGTAGATCAGCTGGGCCTCACCGATCAGCTCGCCGACCCGCTCGCCGACCATGGTGACACCGACCACCGGGCCATCGGGCGCCTTCACGAGCTTGACGCCACCGGCGGTCTTCAGGATCTGGCTCTTGCCGTTGCCCGCGAGGTCGTAGACGAACGTCTCGACGGAGCCGTACTTCTCCTTGGCCGCGGCCTCGGAGAGGCCCACCGAGGCGACCTCCGGCTTGCAGTAGGTGACGCGCGGGATGCCCGCCTCGTCGATGACCTTCGGGCTCAGGCCCGCGATCTCCTCGGCCACGAAGATGCCCTGCTGGAAACCGCGGTGCGCGAGCTGGAGGCCGCGCACGATGTCGCCGACGGCGTACACGCCGGGCAGCGAGGTCTCCAGGCGCTCGTTCGTGGTGACGAAACCGCGCTCGACCGCGACGCCCGCCTCCTCGTAGCCGTGGCCCGCCGAGTTGGGGCCGCGGCCGACGGCCACCAGCAGCAGGTCGGCGTCGAGCACGTCGCCGGACTCCAGGGTCACCGAGACGCCCGCCTCGGTCTGGGTGGCGCCGGTGAACTTCACGCCGGTCTTGAACTTGATGCCGCGGCGGCGGAACGCGCGCTCCAGCTGCTTGGACGCGTACTCGTCCTCGGCGGGGACCAGGCGGGGCAGTGCCTCCACGATGGTCACGTCCGCGCCGAAGGAGGCCCACACGCTGGCGAACTCGACGCCGATGACGCCGCCGCCGAGCACCACGACCTTCTCCGGGACGAAGTCCAGGTTCAGCGCCTGGTCGCTGGTGATGATCCGGCCGCCGATCTCCAGGCCGGGCAGGCTGCGGGCGTACGAGCCGGTGGCCAGCACGACGTTCTTGCCGGTGTACCGGTCGCCGTTCACCTCGACGGTCTTGTTGCCGACGAACGTGCCCGCGCCCTCGACCAGGGTGACCTTGTTGGCCTTGGCCAGACCCTGGAGGCCCTTGTAGAGCCGGCTGACCACGCCGTCCTTGTAGGAGTTCACACCCGCGATGTCGATGCCCTCCAGCGAGGACTTCACGCCGAACTGGTCGCCCTCGCGCGCGTTGTCCGCGACCTCCGCCGCGTGCAGCAGCGCCTTGGTCGGGATGCAGCCGCGGTGCAGGCAGGTGCCACCGAGCTTGTCCTTCTCGACCAGGACGACGGACAGGCCGAGCTCCGCGGCGCGGAACGCGCAGGCGTAGCCGCCCGAGCCGCCACCGAGGATCACGAGGTCGGCGGACGTGTCGGTCACGGGATCTCCCTGAAGAGCTTGATGCCTTACTCCGCGCGGGTGCGCGCGTGTGGCTGCCATCTTGTCACTACCTCGCGAACGGCGGCGACGCGGTGTCCTGTTCGGAGGATTTGGCCTTGCCTTCACCCCCGCGCCGGCACGATGGGCGGCAGGAGTCGTGACAGGAGGTGCCCTGGTGGGCCTGTTCGACCGTTTTCGCAGGAAGCAGCGCCCGGGCGTGCTGCGCGAGTCCACGTCCGCGGACACCGGCCACCTGGAGAAGTGGGCGGCGGCCCGGCGCGGGGTCGAGGCGTACGTCGAGCCCAAGACCACCGTGACGGAGACCACGGTCGTGCTCGTCGCGCACGACGGCGAGTGGACGCGCCGGCGCATCGACGGCACGGACGGCGCGAAGAAGCTGGCGAAGAAGCTCGGCATCCCGATCTACGACGCGGGGATCGTCGGCTACCCGAAGCGGATGCGCGAGTACTCGCGCCGCAAGGGCCAGGGCAACTAGGCCGGGGCGACCGGGCCGGGGCGACCGGGCCGGGACGCCCAGGTCAGGACGGCCGAGCCGGGAGCGACCCGGTCGGTGGACGGGCGGAGGCCCCGGTCCGGGTGGACCGGGGCCCCGCGCTCAGCCGTTGGCGGCGATGTCCGCCAGCACCGCGGCCAGGGTGCGCACCGGCACGCCCGTGCCGCCCTTGGTGGTGTAGCCGTACGGGCCGCCGCTGTGGAACGACGGACCGGCCACGTCGAGGTGCGCCCAGGTGACGCCCTCGGCGACGAACTCCCGCAGGAACACGCCCGCGGTGAGCATGCCGCCGAACCGGTGCCCGGACACGTTGGCGATGTCCGCCACCCGCGAGTCCAGGTCGCCGCGCAGCTCGTCGGGGAGCGGCATGGCCCACGCCTGCTCGCCCACCGCGCGGCCCAGCTCGGCGATCCGGTCGCGGAACGCCTCGGTGCCCATGACGCCCGACGTGCGCTTGCCCAGCGACACGACCTGCGCGCCGGTCAGCGTGGACGTCTCGATCAGGTAGTCCGGGGCGTCCTCGCAGGCCCGCACGATCGCGTCGGACAGGATCAGCCTGCCCTCGGCGTCGGTGTTGAGCACCTCGACGGTCTTGCCGCCGTACATGGTGAGCACGTCACCGGGCCGGTAGGCGGTGCCGGACGGCATGTTCTCCGCCATCGGCGCCCACGCGGTGACCTCCAGCGGGTACTTCAGCTTCGCCGCCAGCACGACGGTGGCGATGACCGCCGCCGCGCCGCCCATGTCGGAGGTCATCTCGTCCATGCCCGCGGCCGGCTTGATGGAGATGCCGCCGGTGTCGAACGTGATGCCCTTGCCGACCAGCGCCACCTTCTTGGTCGCCTTCGCGCCGCGGTAGGTGATGCGCACCAGGCGCGGGGGGCGGCTGGAGCCGCCGCCGACGCCGAGGATGCCGCCGAAGCCCTGCTTGCGCAGCGCCTTCTCGTCGAGGACCTCCACCTCCAGGCCCTCGGCCTTGGCCAGGGCGGTGGCGCGCTCGGCGAACGAGGCCGGGTACAGGTCGTTCGGCGGGGTGTTCACGAGGTCGCGCACGGCGGCGACGGCCTCGGCGATGGCGGTGGACGCCTTCACGGTGGCGTTGTGGGCGCGCTTGGTGCCCTCGGCCGGTGCCACGAGGTCGACGCGGGCCACCGGGCCGTCGCCCTTGGCGGACTTGTACTCGGTGAAGGTGTAGCCGCCCAGCAGCGTGCCCTCCACGGCCGGGCCGAGGTGCAGCGCCGAGAGCGTGGTGACGGCGCGCTTGCGGCCCGCCAGGGCGCGGGCGACCGCGCCGGACGCCTTGCGCACCTGGTCCTCGGACGCGGAGCCGTCGGCGGCGGGCTTGCCCAGGCCGACCGCCAGCACGACCGGCGCGGCCAGCCTGCCGAACGTCGGGACGCTCACGACCTCCTCGGCCTTGCCGGTGGCCCCCAGGGTCTCCAGCACGCCGAGCAGGCCGCCCTCGAACGCGGCGTCGACCGCTTCGGAGGCGCCCGCGAGGGCCGGGCCGTCGGGGCCCTGGATGGTCCCGATCACCACGGCGTCGGTGGCGGTGGTGCTCAGGTCACTGTCGGTGATGGCCAGCTTCGGCGCGATCACGGCGGCTCCTCGATGCGGTCCTCCCGGCACTTCCTGGTCGTGCGGCGGGAACGGGGGTTGATCGTGACGAATGCTAAAGGTCCCGTTCACGCACCCGGTCGCCGCACTCGTGATTGCACCGAGTAACAATTAACACGTTCGGGGGTAAACCGAGCGGGGGTCACCACTCGTGCGGTCTTTTTCTGCGATTGTGTACCGGTGACAATCACGCCCCGTGCCGGGGCCGTGGCGCTCGCGCTCGGCGCGACGCTGGGCGCCGGTGTGCTCACCGGGTTCGCCCCGGCTGCGGCGGTCGCCGGCCCGTGGTTCCTCCCCGCCCTGCTCCTCGCCGCCGTGGCGGCCCTGTGCTGCGCGTTCTCCACCGCGGACCAGCACCGCGCCTACCCGGACGCGCCCGGCGGCTACGGCTACACGCACAACCAGCTCGGCCCGTGGCCCGCCCGGATCACGGGCAGCGCCCACCTGGTCGGGCGGGCCGGGGTGGCCGCCGCCCTGGCCGGCGCGTTCGGCGCGTACGTCGTGCCGGATCACCGGGTCGTGGCGGCCCTGGGGCTCCTCGCGGTGACGGCGGCGCTGGGCACGGCGGGCGTGCGGTGGACGGCCCGGCTGTCCGCGGCCTCCGCGGTCGTGGTGGTCGGCGTCCTGCTGCTGGTGGTCCTGGTGTGCTTCTCCGTCGCCCCGCCGGGCGACCCGGTCGGGCCGCCGGCGATGGCCGCGGCACCGGGCTTCGACGGCGTGATGGCCGCGGCGGCGGTGCTGTTCGCGGCGTTCACCGGCTTCGAGCGGATCACCGCGCCGCACCCCGGCGACCCCGTCTTCACCCCCCGCGCGCTGCGCGTCGCGGTGCCCGTCGTGGTCGGCCTCGTGCTGGTGCTCATGGTCGCGGTCGGCGCGGCGCTGCTGCGCCAGCTCGGCCCGGACCGCCTGGCCCTGTCCCCGGCGCCGCTGCGCGACGCCCTGGTCACCGCCGACGGCCGCTGGCTGCTGCCCGTCCTCGGGTTCGGCGCCGCGGTGGCCGCGGTGACCGCGCTGCACGCCGTGCTCGCCTCCGCCCGGCGCACGCTCGACGGCCTCGTCGAGACCGGCGACCTGCCCCGCGTCCGCGCCGGCTGGCCGCTGGACGTGGTGGGCGCCGCGACGGCCGCCCTCGCCGTCGTCGCCCTGCCCCCGTCGACCGCGCTCGCCGTGGGCGCGTGCGGCACGGCTTTCTACTACGGCTTCACGAACGCCTCGGCCCGCGTGCTGCTCCAGGAGGACCGCACGTGGCCCATGCGCACCGCGTGCCTGGGGCTGGGGCTGTCGGTCCTGCTGGCCATGAGCGCGCCCACGGGGGCGCTCCTCGTCACGCTCGTCGCGCTCGCGGTCGGTACCGGTCTGCTCGCGCTCGGTCGGGTCCGGCACGCCGTGGCGTAGCCCGACCGGATGGTCGGACGTCCGAGCGTCGGGACGGCGATTTTCCGACGTCCTCGCGGCGGCTATCGTGCTGTCATGACGACAGCGTTGCCTTTCACCCGGACCCCCCACCCGCAGCCGGCGACCCCGGAGCGCGTCGCGGGGGTACTCGCCGGGCCGGGCTTCGGTCAGCACTTCACCGACCACATGGTGACGATCCGCTGGAACCGCGAACAGGGCTGGCACGACGCGGTCGTCGGGCCCTACCGCGCGTTGGAGCTGGACCCGGCGGCGATGGTGCTGCACTACGGCCAGGCGATCTTCGAAGGGCTCAAGGCGTACCGCCAGCCCGACGGCACGGTCGCGTCCTTCCGCCCGGAGGCCAACGCCGAGCGGTTCCGCGCCTCCGCGCGCCGCATGGCGATGCCCGAGCTGCCGGACGAGCTGTTCCTCGGCGCGGTCCGGGAGCTGCTGGCCGTCGACGGGCGCTGGGTGCCGTCCGTGCCCGAGGAGTCGCTGTACCTGCGGCCCTTCATGATCTCCACGGAGAAGGGCCTGGGCGTGCGGCCCTCGTCGGAGTACCTCTTCGTGCTCATCGCCTCGCCCGCCGGCTCGTACTTCACGGGCGGCCTGAAGCCGGTGACGGTGTGGCTGTCCACCGAGTACGTGCGCGCCTCGCCCGGCGGCACCGGCGCGGCCAAGTTCGCGGGCAACTACGCGGCGTCCCTGGTGGCGCAGGCGCAGGCCGCCGAGCAGGGCTGCGACCAGGTCGTGTGGCTGGACGCGGTGGAGCGCCGGTGGGTCGAGGAGATGGGCGGGATGAACCTGTTCTTCGTCCTCGGCTCCGGTGACGACGCGCGCGTGGTCACGCCCGAGCTGTCCGGCGCGCTGCTGCCGGGCATCACCCGCGACTCGCTGCTGCGCGTGGCGCGGGACTTCGGCCTCGGCGTCGAGGAGCGCAAGTTCTCCACCGAGGAGTGGGAGAAGAAGGCCGGGACGGGCGAGCTGACCGAGGTCTTCGCCTGCGGCACGGCCGCCGTCATCACCCCGGTGGGCCACGTGAAGCACGCGAGCGGCGAGTTCGACATCGCCGGCGGCGCCACCGGCGAGGTGACCACGCGGCTGCGCGACCACCTGACCGGCATCCAGCAGGGCCGCGTCGAGGACCCGCACGGCTGGATGAAGACGATCAGCTGAGCGCGCACACCGCGAGCACGGCGAGGGTCGCCGCCTCGCACGCCGCGCCGAGCACGTCGCCGGTGATCCCGCCGAAGCGCCGGCGCACGTGCGCGACCAGCAGCAGCACCAGCCCGGCCGCCAGCAGCACGGCGGCCGGGCCGCGCAGCGGGTGCACGAGGACCGACGCCGCGACCAGCGCCGTCCACCACAGCGCCACCACCCACGCGGGCTGGCTGCCCGCCACCAGCGCGCCCAGCCCCTCCGGCCGGGCCGCGGGCACCCCGCGCAGGCAGCACAGCAGGAACGCCGCGCGGCCCGCCGTGAGCGCGAGCAGCACCGCGGGCCACGGCACGACCGGGAGCGCGGCGGCCTCCGCGCCCAGCACCACGACCAGCGCGACCACCGCGAACGGACCCGCGCCGCCGTCCTTCATCACCGCCAGGGCGCGTTCCGGCGGGCCGTAGCAGCCCAGGCCGTCGGCGGTGTCGGCCAGCCCGTCCAGGTGCATCCCGCGGGTGGCCAGGGCCAGCATGCCCACCGCGAGGAACCCGCCGAGCAGGCCGGGCACGACCGCGAGCACGCCCAGGACGGCCGCGCCCAGCAGCAGCCCCACGAGCGGCGCGCACGCGATGGCCCGCCGCGCCGCCCGCGCGTCGACGTCACCGACGACGCGCACGGGCAGCACGGTCAACCAGGACAGCGCCAACCGCATCAGGCGGGTCCGGAGACGCCCGCGCCGTCGAAGGTCGCCATCTCGGCCAGCACGCGGGTCGCCATCACCACCAGCGGCAGCGCCGCCACCGCGCCCGAGCCCTCGCCGAGCCGCATGTCGAACTCCAGCAGCGGCTCCAGGCCCAGGTGGTTCAGCGCCAGCGCGTGCGCCGGCTCCGCCGACCGGTGCCCGGCCACCCACCAGTCGCGCGCGCCCGGCGCCAGCTCCTCGGCGACCACGGCCGCCGCGCCGACGACCACGCCGTCCAGGATCACCGGGGTGCGCCGCACGGCCGCCTGCGCCAGGAACCCGGCCATCGCGGCGACGTCCGCGCCCGACGCCACCCCGAGCAGCGCCAGCGGGTCGTTGATCACCGGTCGGGCGCGGCGCAGCGCGTCGCGGATCGCGGCGGTCTTGCGCATCCACCCCCGGTCGTCCACGCCCGTGCCGCGGCCCACCACGGCCACCGGCTCCGAGCCCGTCAGGGCGGCGATCAGCACGGCGGCGGGCGTCGTGTTGCCGATGCCCATGTCGCCCGCGATGAGCAGGTCCGCGCCGCCGTCGACCTCGTCGTCCGCGAGCTTGCGGCCGACCTCGACCGCCTTGACCGCCTCCTCGGGCGTCAGGGCGTCCTCGCGGTCGATCGACCCGGAACCCCGGCGCACCTTCAGGTCGCCGACGGCCGTGTCGGAGTCGACCGACACGTCCACCACGCGCACGGTCGCGCCGGCCACGTTCGCCAGCACGTTCACCGCCGCGCCGCCCGCGAGGAAGTTCGCCACCATCTGCCCGGTGACCTCGCTCGGGTACGCGGACACGCCGTGCTTCGCGACGCCGTGGTCACCCGCGAACACCACGACCCGGGGCCGGGTGAACGGCCGCGGCGGGCACTCGCCCTGGCACGCCGCGACCCAGGCGCCCAGCTCCTCCAGCCTGCCCAGCGACCCCGCGGGTTTCGTGAGCACGGCGTGGCGGGCGACGGCCTCGCGGCGCGTCACCTCGCTGGGTGGCTCGACGGGCGGGAACTCGATGGTCACCGACTACCTCCGGCTTCGCGCAGTCGCAGTGGGATTCCGGCGACGACCAGGAGAACCTCGTCGCAGACCTCGGCCAGCCGCGCGTTGAGCGAGCCGAGGTGATCGCGGAAGAGCCTGCCAGAGCGGGTGCCGGGCACGACGCCGAGCCCGACCTCGGCGGACACCAGGACCAGCCGGGCGCGCGCGCCGGCCACCGCCCGGACCAGCGCGGCGCACTCGTCCTCGACCCGGCCCGGGTCCCCGCCCGCGTCCCACGCGCCCGCGTCGTCCATCACCCCCGCGAGCCACGTGGCCAGGTCGTCCACCAGGATCGGCGGGTCCGTGCCGACGGTCGCGGTGAGCACCGCGGGCAGGTCGCCGGCCCCGGACGCCTCGACCGTCGTCCAGGTGGTCGGGCGGCGGGCGACGTGCCGGGCGATCCGCAGGTCCCAGTCCGCGTCGTCGGCGTAGCGGCGGGCGGTCGCGACGTAGGTCACGACGTCGTCGGTGAGCAACCCCTCGGCGTGCGCGGACTTCCCCGACCGCGCGCCGCCGAGCACCAGTGTCCGACGCGTCACACCGCACCCCATCCGTTCCACGAGGACATAGCCTGACCGGGAACGTTACCCGCAGGACGGCACGAGGAGGCCGGCGTGGAGTACCGCTGGCGGTACCAGGACGAGCAGGGTCGGGAGGTCGACGGCCCGGTCGTGGCGTTCGCCGACCAGGGCGAGGCCGAGGACTGGTTCGGCTCGTCGTGGGAGGAGCTGCGCGAGACCGGCGTCGCGCAGGTGACGCTGCTGCGCAGCGAGTCCGAGGTCTACGGCCCGATGTCCCTGTCCCCGGCCGAGTAGCCGGCCGGGGACGGGGCGCGCGTCACGGGGTGACGGTCAGCCGCGGGTCGGTCTCGACCGCGTCGCCGAGCACCTCGTCGATCTTCTCCAGCAGCTCGGCCTCCAGCGTCACGCCGGCCGCCTTCACGTTCTCGTGCACCTGCTCCGGACGGGACGCGCCGATGATCGCGCTCGCCACGTTCGGGTTCTGGAGCACCCAGGCGACGGCGAGCTGGGCCAGCGACAGCCCGACCTCGTCGGCCAGCGGCTTGAGCTTCTGCACCCGCTCCAGGACGTCGTCCTTGAGGAAGCGGGAGATGAACTTGGAGCCGTTGGCGTCGGTCGCGCGGGAGCCCTCGGGCACCGGCTGACCCGGCAGGTACTTGCCGGTCAGCACGCCCTGCGCGATCGGGGACCACACGATCTGGCTGACGCCCTCGCGCTCGGAGGTCGGCACGACCTGCGACTCGATGACGCGCCACAGCATCGAGTACTGCGGCTGGTTGGAGATGAACGGCACCTTCAGCTCGCGCGCCAGCTCCGCGCCGCGCGCGATCTGCTCGGCGTTCCACTCGGAGACGCCGATGTAGAGCACCTTGCCCTGCCGCACCAGGTCGGCGAAGGCGAGCATCGTCTCCTCCAGCGGCACCGTCCGGTCGAACCGGTGGGCCTGGTAGAGGTCGACGTAGTCGGTCTGGAGGCGCTTGAGCGAGCCGTTGATCGACTCGGTGATGTGCTTGCGGCCCAGGCCCTTGTCGTTGGGGCCGCCGGGGCCGGTCGGCCAGAAGACCTTGGTGAAGATCTCCAGCGACTCGCGGCGCTCCCCCTTGAGGGCGCGGCCGAGCACCTCCTCGGCCTTCGTGTTGGCGTACACGTCGGCCGTGTCGAACGTGGTGATGCCCGCGTCGAGCGCCGCGCGGACGCAAGCGGTCGCCTGGTCCTCCTCGACCTGGGAACCGTGGGTGAGCCAGTTGCCGTACGAGATCTCGCTGATGTTCAGGCCACTGCGGCCGAGGCGTCGGAACTCCATGCGGCCAAGCCTAGTACCGGGTCGTTCGGGTTGCTAATGAACTGCCGGTGCGCCCCGCTGCGCGGGACGGCGAGGCACCCGCCGGACCCTCCCCGCGCTTCCCGGGCACCGCCTTCGGCGCGTTCCCGGACCAGGTGGTCCGGGGACGGTTCGACCGGCCCCGAGGTCAGACCTTCGCGCCCGGCGCCACGCGCGGCTTCGGGACGCGGAGGCGGCGGAGCTGGCTGGCGCGGATGAACGAGTACCAGCCGATCGACAGGCCGCGCGTGGTGTCGCTCGGGAACTTCAGGCGCACCCGGCGGGTGACCAGGCGGCCCAGCACGAAGCCCTCCACGATCATCGCCAGCAGCATGAACGTGGTCAGCAGCGTCGCGTACTGCTGGATCGCCGGTGACGGCACCAGCAGCGCCACGAACACCAGGATCGCCAGCGGCATGAAGAGGCCCATGAGGTTGCGGCGCGAGTCGACCACGTCGCGGATGTACGCCTTCACCGGGCCGCGGTCGCGGGGGAGCAGGTACTTCTCGTCACCCGCCATCATCCGCTGCCGCCGCTCGACGGCCGCGGCGCGGCGCTCCTCCTTCGACACCTTGTTGCCCCGGGCGCGCTTGAGCGCCTCGCGCTGCGTGCGCGGCGGCGGCGGCACGGGGCCGCGGCGCTTGCCCTCGGCCTCGCGGCGCTTCGGCGTCGGCCGGCCCTTGCCGGGTGTGCGCGACGGGTCCCCGGCGGTCACCTCCGAGTCGGTGCTGACGTCCTCGGGGGCGGTCTCGGCGGCTTCGTCGGCGTTGCGGCGCAGGAACCTCACCTCACCAGAGTAGGAGATGCCCCGATAAGTACTGTTCGCGAGGTGCGAGTTGTCATAGCGCCCGACTGCTTCGGCGGCACCCTGACCGCCCGCGAGGCCGCCCGCGCGATCGCCGACGGCTGGCTGCGCGCCGCCCCCGGCGACCACCCGGACCTCCGCCCGCTCGCCGACGGCGGCCCGGGGTTCGTGGACGTCCTGCACGCCGCCCTGGGCGGTGACCTGCGCGTGACGACCGTCACCGGCCCGCTCGGCACGCCCGTGGAGGCGACCTGGCTGGAGCACGGCGGCACCGCGTACGTCGAGTCCGCGCAGGCGTGCGGCCTGCACCTCGTCCCGGCCGACCGGCGCGCGGAGGCCGCCGAGACGGCCACCACCAGGGGCGTCGGCGAACTCCTCAACGCCGCCCGCGACGCGGACGCGATCGTCGTCGGCCTCGGCGGCTCGGGCACCACGGACGGCGGCGCGGGGCTGCGCGAGGTGGTGCTGCCGGTCACCGCCCGCCTCGTCGCCGCCGTGGACGTGGAGAACCCCCTCCTCGGGCCGCACGGGGCCGCCCGCACGTTCGGCCCGCAGAAGGGCGCGTCACCGGAGGCGGTGGAGCGGCTGGAGGCGCGGCTGGCCGCCGTGGACGAGCTGGCCGCCGTGCGGGACCTGCCCGGCGCGGCGCTGATGGCCCTCGGCGCGACCGCGGAGTCCGGCGCGGGCCTGGTCCGGTCGCTCACCGGCCTCGACGCGGCGCTCGACCGGGCCGACCTGGTCGTCACCGGCGAGGGCAGCTTCGACTGGCAGTCGCTGCGCGGCAAGCTGGTCACCGCCGTGGCCCGGGGCGCGGCCGAGCGCGGGCTGCCGTGCCTGGTGCTCGCGGGCCGGGTCGAGGTGGGCAGGCGCGAGGCCGCCGCGGCGGGGGTGGCCGACAGCTACGCCGTCGCCGACCACGCCGGTTCGGTCGGGGCGAGCCTGGCCGACCCGGCCGGCACCCTCGCCGACCTGGCCGAGCACGTCGCGAGGCAGTGGTCACACCCCCGTCCCCGGTAGCTGTGCGACCATGGGGGGAGGAACAAAGCGGGTACTGCCCGTGTTGTTGGGAAAGACGCCCGCAAAGGACCTCTGAGGGAGAGCCATGACGACCGCTCAGGACGCTGCCACCACTCCTGACGCTCCGCCCACCCACGGCGTGAAGCTCACCGACGCGGCGGCCGTGAAGGCCAAGGCGCTGCTGGACCAGGAGGGGCGCGACGACATGCACCTGCGCATCGCCGTCCAGCCCGGTGGCTGCGCGGGGCTGCGCTACCAGCTGTTCTTCGACGAGCGCACGCTCGACGGCGACGCCCTGCGCGACTTCGGCGGCCTCAAGGTGGCCGTCGACCGCATGAGCGCCCCCTACGTCGAGGGCGCCGTGATCGACTTCGTGGACACCATCGAGAAGCAGGGGTTCACGATCGACAACCCCAACGCGGGCGGCTCCTGCGCCTGCGGCGACTCGTTCCACTGATCGAACGCGCACCGACGGAGAAGGCCCCCGCCTCGGCGGGGGCCTTCTCCGTTCCCGGCTGGTCCCGGGCTCCGTCCCGGACGAGTCGGTCAGACGTAGGCGTCCAGCTCCGCGACCTGCGCGTAGTGGGCGTCGTCCACCTCCCACGGCGCCGCCGCGCGGGGCTCCGGGGACGCCGCCGCGGGCGTCACCAGCCCCTCGGGCAGCGCGGTGCAGTCGTCGATCAGCTGGGCCAGCGTGTCCGCCTCGGTGTTCCTCACACCATCGACCGTATGCGCGTGAAACGCTTGACGAAAGCCCTACCGGGTGGTACTACCGCCCGGTAGGGCTTGTCGCTGCTCACGTCCCGGCGTTCCCGCGGGTCAGAGCTTCACGGGGTAGTGCGGCTCCGGCACGACCGGCCGGATGCGCCCCTCGACGAAGATGCCGTGCCAGATCATGAACACCAGCAGCGCCCAGATGCGGCGGCTGTTGTCCGCCACGCCCGACCGGTGCTCCTCGATGACCCGCAGCACCGCGTTCTTGTCGAGGTAGCGGTCGGTCTGCGACTGGCGCACGTGGTCCACGGCCCACTCGTGCATCTCGTCCTTCAGCCAGTGCCGGATCGGCACCGGGAAGCCCAGCTTGCGCCGGTTGAGCACGTGCGCGGGCACGATGTCGCGGATCGCGCGGCGCAGCGCGTGCTTGGTCGTCTCCCGGGTCAGCTTCAGCTCCGACGGCACCTGCGAGGCGATCTTGAAGACCTCGGGGTCCAGGAACGGCACCCGCAGCTCCAGCGAGTTCGCCATCGTCATCTTGTCGGCCTTGACCAGGATGTCGCCGCGCAGCCAGGTGAACAGGTCGACGTGCTGCATCCGGGTGACCGGGTCCCAGCTCGCCGACTCGCGGTACGGCTGGGCCGTCACGTCCTGGTGCGACACGTTCGGGTCGTAGGTGCGCAGCACCTGCCGCAGCTGGTCGTCCATGAAGATCCGGGCGTTGCCGTAGTAGCGCTCCTCCAGGGTGAGCGCACCCCGGCGCAGCAGGTCCTTGCCGCGCACGCCCTGCGGGATCTTCGTCGACACCTTGCCCATGGCCTTGCGCAGCGCGCCCGGCACCTTCTCGAACGGCGCCAGCGACAGCGGCTCGCGGTAGATCGTGTACCCGCCGAACAGCTCGTCCGCGCCCTCGCCCGACAGCACGACCTTCACGTGCTCGCGCGCCTCGCGGGCGATGAACCACAGCGGCACCAGCGCCGGGTCCGCCACCGGGTCGTCCAGGTACCAGGTGATCAGCGGCAGCGCGTCCATCATCTCCTGCGCCGTCACCGCCCTGACCACGTGCTTCACCCCGATCGCGGCGGCCGACTCGGCGGCCACGTCGATCTCGGAGTAGCCCTGCCGGTGGAACCCGGTGGTGAACGTGATCAGGTCCGGGTTGTGCTCCTTGGCCAGCGCCGCGACGACCGTCGAGTCGATGCCGCCGGACAGGAACGAGCCGACCGTCACGTCCGCGCGCATGTGCTTGGCCACCGAGTCGCGCAGCGCCTCGGTGATCTCGTCGTACAGGCGGTCCTCGTCGGCCTGCCCGCGCACCGCGCGCGGCCGGAACGTCGCCGGGAAGTACCGCTCCACGACCGGGCGGCCACCCGGCGTGAGCGTGAACGAGGTGCCGGACTCGATGCGGTGAACGTGCGTCTGGAGCGACTCCGGCTCCGGCACGTACTGGAGGATGAAGTAGTGCTGGAGCGCCTTCTCGTCGACCTCCGGCCGGATGCCGACGGCCGGGGCCAGCTCCAGCACGGACTTCTTCTCGCTGGAGAACGCCACGCCGCCCGGGCCGGCCGCGTAGTACAGCGGCTTGATGCCGAACGGGTCGCGCGCGCCGAACACGACGCGCCGCGCCTTGTCCCAGATCAGGAACGCGAACATGCCGCGCAACCGCGCCACCGCGGACGGGCCCCAGTAGTGGTAGGCCGCCACGATGGTCTCGGTGTCGCCGTCGGTGGCGAACACCGCGCCGAACTGCTTGGTCAGCTCCGCGCGCAGTTCCACGTAGTTGTAGATCTCGCCGTTGAACAGGATCGCGTACCGGCCCTGCGCCTCGGGGGGACCCCAGTGCAGCGGCTGGTGCGAGTGCTCGATGTCGATGATCGACAGTCGGTTGAAGCCGAAGACGACCTCACCGCCCTGCCAGGTGCCGCTCTCGTCAGGGCCGCGGTGCCGCATGCAGCGCAGGGCCCCCGCCACCGCCGAACGCGCCCGCTCGGCCTCGTGCTCACTAGGGCAAACCAGTCCTACCAGGCCACACACGCGGTAGACACCTTTCGAGTCGTGTGGAGAAGCTCCCAGTATGCCGGGGGGCCTCTGTGTGACCGAAACTGCACCGCGCGGGTGCCGCCCCCGGCGGGTGACCTGCCGTGCGCTGGGCTACGCTCCCGCATGATCCGGCAAGGGGAAGTTCCGCCCTTGCCTGCGAGCTTTCAGCGAGGAGGCGGCGAGCAGTGGGCCTGAAGGAGGGCACCAGGGCAGCGCGGCTGGCGAAGGTCGTCGGGCTGGTCGGCCTGGTCGGCGTCGGGGCCACGGGTTGCTCCACGGAAGAGGTGCTGCGCTTCGGCTGGCCGGTGGCCGTGACGCCGCAGGCCGAGGCGATGCGCGAGCTGTGGACCTGGTCGGTCGTCGCGGCTCTCGCCGTCGGCGTGATCGTGTGGGGCCTGATCCTCTGGTCGGTCGCGTTCCACCGCAAGAAGAGCGAGGAACTGCCCCGCCAGGTCGCCTACAACCTGCCGCTGGAGCTGGTCCTGCTCGTCGTGCCGACGGTCATCGTGGCGGTGTTGTTCTACTTCACCGCGGTGACGCAGAACTACGTCAACGACCAGAGCGAGGACCCGGACGTCACGGTCGACGTGGTCGCGTTCCAGTGGAACTGGGAGTTCCGCTACCCCGACTACAAGACGGGGACCTCCGACCTGCCGGTGAGCACCGTCGGCTCGTCCGGCGAGATCCCGCTGCTGGTCCTGCCGCAGGGCAAGTCGGTCCGGTTCCGGCTGGAGTCGACCGACGTCATCCACTCGTTCTTCGTGCCCGAGTTCCACTTCAAGCGGGACGTCTTCCCGCAGCCGAAGAAGAACAACCAGGACAACGAGTTCCAGATCGACCAGATCGACCGGACCGGGTCGTTCGTCGGTCGCTGCGCCGAGCTGTGCGGCACCTACCACGCGGTGATGAACTTCGAGGTCAGGGCGCTCACACCGGAGGACTTCGACCGGTACATGGAACTGCGCCAGGAGACGAACGAGAAGACCGGCGTCCCCTACACCGCGGCCGAGGCGCTCACCGAGATGGACTGCGGCGAGCTGTGCACCCCCTACGCGGTGACCACCAAGCCCTTCGAGACCGACCGGACCGTCCGCGAGGCGTCGTCCGGCGCGGGTAAGTAGGAGGAGGCTGAGATGAAGGTCGAAGCCCGCATTTTCGACTTGGTGATGGCGTTCTCGTTCCTGATGGCCGTCGTGTACGGCTACTGGACCTGGGCGGACACCAACGCCGTCGAGCCCACCGGCACGGTGGCGCTCGCCCTCACCGGTGGCCTGGCCCTGATCGTGGGCACCTACTTCCGCTTCGTCGCCCGGCGCATCGAGGTGCGCCCCGAGGACAACGCGGACGCCGAGGTCAGCGACGGCGCCGGTGAGCTGGGCTTCTTCAGCCCGGGCAGCTACTGGCCGATCGCCCTGGCCGCCTGCGCGGCGACCGCCGGCGTGGCGCTGGCGTTCTGGCACGTCTGGCTGCTGGTGATCGCGGTCGTCATGCTGCTGATCGCCATCGGCGGCCTGGTGTTCGAGTACCACACGGGCCCGAGCCACGAGTGACGTCCCCTTCACGACGACGAAGGCCACCACCCCGCGGGGTGGTGGCCTTCGTCGTTCTCGGGGTCCTGGTCGTTCCCGGCTCTCAGGCGGCCTGCTGCTGCTCGCCGCCGCCGGCGGCCTGGTAGCTGTCGACGTACTCCTGGCCGGACAGTTCCAGGATGCGGTAGACGATCTCGTCGGTGACCGACCGCAGCACCGGCAGCGACTCGTGCATGCCGGCGTACCGGTCGAAGTTCAGGGGCGTGCCGAACCGGATGGTCACGGGCCTGACGCGAGGCAGTTTCGCGTCCACCGGCTGCACCTTGTCGGTGCCGATGATGCCGACCGGCACCACGGGCGCGCCGGACTCCAGCGCCATCCGCGCCACGCCCGTGCGGCCCCGGTGCAGCCGGCCGTCCAGCGACCGCGTGCCCTCGGGGTAGATGGCGAACGCGCCGCCGCCGTCCAGGATCTCCTTCGCGGTGTCCAGCGAGGCCCGTGCGGCCCTCCCGATGCCCCGGCGCACGGGAACGTGCCCCAGCGAGCCGAAGAAGTACCGGGAGAGCGCACCCTTGAGGCCGGTGCCCTCGAAGTACTCGGCCTTGGCGAGGAACGACACCCGGCGCGGCACGACCATCGGGACGACGATGCTGTCGATGAACGACAGGTGGTTCGGGGCGAGGATCACGGGTCCCTCGGCGGGCACGTTCTCCAGGCCCTCGACCCGGGGGCGGTAGACCATCCGCGCGGTGGGCGCGACCACCCGCTTCATCACCGTGTAGAGCATGGACACAGCATGACCGCCCACTGTTGCGGGGCGGTGAAAAGGTGGTCGGCATCTCCACCGGGCGTCCCGAACGCAGAACTCACCCGTCGCGAACGCAGGACTCTCGGGTCCTGAGCGCAGGACTCGCCCGACCTGGGCGTTGGCCTCTCGGGCGAGTCCAACGCTCGCGACCCGCGAGTCCTGCGCTCGCGACCCGCGAGTCCTGCGTTCGGGGGCCTTGAGTTCTGCGTTCAGGACTCGGTGAGGGTGGCCTTCAGCTCCGTGGAGCGGGCCGCCCAGCGGCGCAGGAGGTCGGCGGACGCACCCGAGTCGACCGCCTCGGCCGCCTTGACCAGGCCGGCCGCCAGGTCCGCGTGCAGGTCGCCGGACAGGCCCGCGTGGGCCGCGACGGCCCCCGCCGCGTTCAGCAGCACGGCCTCGCGCACCGGCCCCGGCTTGCCGCCCACCAGGTCGCGCACGACCTCGGCGTTCAACGACGCGTCACCGCCCCGCAGGTCCTCCGGCAACGCGGCCGCGATGCCCAGCACCGACGGGTCGACCCGGTCCTCCCGGACCACGCCGCCGTCGACCACCCACACGGTCGTCGTGGTGGTCGTGGTGATCTCGTCCAGCCCGTCGTCGCCGCGCACGACCAGCGCCGTGCTGCCGCGCCGCGCGAACACGCCCGCGATCAGCGGCGCCGCGGCGGCCCGCGCGCACCCGATCAGGCCGACGGTCGGCTGCGCCGGGTTCGTCAGCGGCCCGAGCAGGTTGAACGACGTGGGGATGCCGATCTCCCGCCGCGGCACGCCCGCGTGCCGGAACCCCGGGTGGAACACCGGCGCGAAGCAGAACCCGATGCCCAGCTCGGCCACCGTCTCCCGCACGCCCAGCGGCGGCAGGTCGATGGCCACGCCGAGCTCCTCCAGCACGTCGGCCGTCCCGCACTTGGACGACGCCGCGCGGTTGCCGTGCTTCACCACGGGCACGCCCGCCGCCGCCGCGACCAGCGTCGCCATCGTGGAGATGTTGACCGACCCGGAGTTGTCGCCGCCCGTGCCGACGATGTCGGCCACGCGCCCCTCCACGGTGAACCGCCGGGCGTGCTGGAGCATGGACCGCGCCAGGCCGTCGACCTCCTCGGGCGTCTCGCCCTTGGCGCGCAGCGCGACCAGGAAGCCCGCGATCTGCGCCGGGGTCGCCGCGCCGGTCATGACCTGGTCCATGGCCCAGGCCGTGTCGGCCTCGCCCAGGTCGACCCGGTCGATCAGCTGGTTGAGCAGTAACGGCCAGGTGCGGTCCACCACGGTGATCAGCCCCGGACGACGGGCAGGGCCGTCGAGCGCAGCACCTCGGCCACGGTCTCGGCGGCGGCCAGCGGGTCGAGCGGGTGCACGAGCACCGCGTCCGCCTGCGACCAGGTGGCCAGCCACCGGTCGTCCTTGCGCCGGACGGCCACCACGATCGGGGGGCAGTCGGTGATCTCGTTCTTCAGCTGGCGGGACAGCCCCATGCCGCCGGTGGGCTGCGCCTCGCCGTCGAGGATCGCGAGGTCGACGCCGCCGTTGTCCATCTCGTAGAGGACGTCGGCGATGCCGCCCACCTCGACGTACTCCACGCGGCCCAGGTCCGGCGCGGGACGGCGGCCCACCGCGGTGATGATCGTCTCACGCACCTCGGGGCGGTGGCTGAACACCAGGATCTTGGTCGTCTGCGTGCTCATGTGCGCGATCCTCCGGCCGGGTCGGGTGCCAGGTGACGGAGATGTTATCCGCCTACCCGCGTGTGACCTGAAGCGCATCCCACCCGATCCAGTCGCCGCCCAGCCGCTGGGCGAGCCCGGCCATCCGCGCCCGCTCCTGGGCGCAGTGCAGCGCGTCCAGCCTCTGCACGCGCAACGCGTGCACGCGCTCGCCCGCGCGCACGGTCCACCCGTCCTGGGCGAGCAGCTCCCGGGCGCGTTCCACCTGGTCAGGCGGCAGCACGAGGTGGTGCCGCAGCACCGCCGGCTCCTCCGCCCGCCACCCCGCCGACCTGGCCAGCACCGCCGAGTCCGCCTCCACGAGGTCGAACGCCTCGGCGACCACCACCAGACCGGGTGAATCGATCCCCGGTGCAGGTACGCCGCGCCGCGTGAAGCGCTCGCGCAACCGGTCCAGCAATCCCATGGCACCCCGTCCCGCCCGTGTGACCCAGATGACCTGCGGCACCGCCCCGGACCCGATGGGCGGAGCGAAAACCTGCAAGCAATAATGCGTCGTGTGACAACGGCAGCGCCCTCAATCGGCCAGCGCGTGCACTCGCTGAACCGCCCGAACATGGTCAGCGTCGGCACGATCGTCTGGCTGTCCAGTGAGCTCATGTTCTTCGCGGGGCTCTTCGCCATGTTCTTCACGGTGAAGGCCCAGAACGAAGGACCGTGGCCCCCAGCGCCCACGCACCTGAACGTGCCCTACGCCCTGTTCTTCACGGTGATCCTGGTCGCCTCGTCGTTCACGTGCCAGTGGGGCGTGTTCGCCGCGGAGCGGGGCGACGTGTTCGGCCTGCGGCGCTGGTACCTGGTGACGCTGATCATGGGCGCGATCTTCGTGGCCGGCCAGGCGAACGAGTACCTCACCCTGGTCGAGGACGGGACCACCATCCCCAGCTCGGCCTACGGCACGGTGTTCTACCTGACGACCGGCTTCCACGGCCTGCACGTGATCGGTGGTCTGATCGCGTTCGGTTACCTGCTGGTCCGCACGAAGCTGAGCAAGTTCACGCCGGCCCAGGCGACCTCCGCGATCGTCGTGTCGTACTACTGGCACTTCGTCGACGTGGTCTGGATCGGCCTGTTCGCCGTCATCTACATCGTGCCCTGACCAGCAAGAACCCCGAACTCACACCAGCAAGGGTTGCCGCACACATGACCACCAACACCACACGGGCCCGGAAGCGCAGCACCAAGCTGCGCCGGCGGATCTCGGGCCTGCTCGCGCTGGGCTTCGCGCTGCTGGCCGCGGGCTTCCTGTTCAGCGCCCTGGCGCCGCAGCCGCAGACCGCCCAGGCGCAGGACGACCCGGCGCAGGTGCGACTGGGCGAGCAGCTCTACAACAACACCTGCATCACCTGCCACGGCAAGAACCTGGACGGCGTCGAGGACCGCGGCCCCAGCCTCATCGGCGTGGGCGAGGCGGCCGTCTACTTCCAGGTCTCCTCCGGCCGGATGCCGATGGCCCGCCAGGAGGCCCAGGCCCAGCGCAAGCCCACCAAGTTCACCGCGGAGGAGGTGGACGCGCTCGGCGCGTTCATCCAGACCCGCGGCGGCGGCGCGACGACCCCCGAGGAGCGCGGCGAGGCGCTGCGCGGCGAGGACCCGGCCCGCGGTGGCGAGCTGTTCCGGCTGAACTGCGCGGCGTGCCACAACTTCACCGGTCGCGGCGGGGCGCTGTCGTCCGGCAAGTGGGCACCCGAGCTCGACGGGGTGACCGAGGAGCAGATCTACACGGCGATGCTCTCGGGCCCGCAGAACATGCCGAAGTTCTCCGACCGGCAGCTCACGCCGGAGGAGAAGGAAGACATCATCGCGTACATCAAGTCGGTGACCGACGGGAACAACAACCCCGGCGGCGCCCCCCTCGGCGGCCTCGGGCCGGTATCGGAGGGTCTGATCGCGTTCATCGTGGGTATCGCCGCCCTGATCGGCGTGACCCTCTGGATCGGAGCCAAGGCATGAGCGGCGAGAAGCCGACCAACGTGCCCAGCGAGGCAGAGCTCGCCGGGATGAGCAGGGACGAGCTGGTCAAGCTCGGCACGAACCTGGACGGCGTCGAGCTGGTCCACTACGAGGAGCGCTGGCCGGTCAAGGGCACGCGCGCGGAGAAGCGCGCCGAGCGCCTCGTGGCCCTCTGGTTCCTCATCGCCGCCCTCGGCGGCATCGGCTTCCTGGTGGCGTTCATCTGGTGGCCCTGGAAGTACGAGGCCCCGAACACCGAGCACCACTTCCTGTACAGCCTGTACACGCCGGTCATCGGCCTGACCCTGGGCCTGTCGATCCTGGGCCTGGGCATCGGCGCGCTGCTCTACACGAAGAAGTTCATCCCGGAGGAGCTGGCCGTCCAGCAGCGCCACGACGGCGGCTCGTCCGAGGTCGACAAGGCCACCGTGCTGGCCGAGCTGGGCGACGCGGGCGCGCGTTCCACGATCGGCCGCCGGTCGCTCATCAAGCGCACCGCGGGCCTGGGCGCCGGCGTGTTCGGCCTGGGCGTCCTGGCCGTGCCGCTGGGCGGCCTGCTGCGCAACCCGTGGGCCGACAGCGAGTCCAAGGACTCGCTGTGGCACACCGGCTGGAAGGCCGAGAACGGCGAGAAGGTCTACCTGCGCAACTACACCGGCGACCCGCACGAGGTCGTCCTGGTGCGCCCGGAGGACCTGGACGCCGGCGGCTACCTCACCGTCTTCCCGTTCCGGGAGTCCGAGCGGGACGACGAGCACGCGCTCATCCTGGCCACCAAGCGGGTCGACAACCCCGTGCTGTTGATCAAGTTCCGCCCGAACCAGCAGATCGTGAAGCGTGCGGGTCAAGAGGACTTCAACTACGGTGACCTGTACGCGTACTCGAAGATCTGCACCCACCTCGGGTGCCCGGCCTCCCTGTACGAGCAGCAGACCGGTCTGCTGCTGTGCCCCTGCCACCAGTCTCAGTTCGACGTCTTCCACTACGGCAAGCCGCGGTTCGGCCCCGCGACCCGGGCCCTGCCTCAGCTTCCGATCACGGTGGACGAGGACGGATACTTGATTGCCCGCAGCGACTTCATCGAGGCTGTGGGTCCGGCGTTCTGGGAGCGTAAGTCATGAGCGGCATCACCACGCCGACCAAGCGGCAGGGAGCCGCCGGCCGCATGGCCGGCGGTGCCGCGAAGTGGGCTGACGACCGGTTCCACATGGCCGGTGGCATGCGGAAACAGCTGAACAAGGTGTTCCCGACCCACTGGTCCTTCCTGCTCGGCGAGATCGCCCTCTACAGCTTCATCATCCTGCTGCTGTCGGGCACCTACCTCGCGCTCTTCTTCGACCCGTCGATGGAAGAGGTCCTGTACGACGGCGCGTTCACGAACCTCCAGGGCATCCCGATGTCCCGGGCGTTCGAGTCGACGCTGGAGATCTCGTTCGAGGTCAGGGGCGGTCTGTTCGTCCGCCAGGTCCACCACTGGGCCGCGCTGCTGTTCATGGGCGCGATCGTCGTGCACATGTTCCGGATCTTCTTCACGGGCGCGTTCCGCCGCCCGCGCGAGATCAACTGGGTCATCGGCATCGTGCTGTTCATGCTCGGCGCGATCGAGGGCTTCCTCGGCTACTCGCTGCCCGACGACCTGCTGTCCGGCACCGGCCTGCGCGTGATGGCGGCGCTGCTGATCTCGTTCCCGGTCATCGGCACGTGGCTGAACTGGCTGGCCTTCGGCGGCGAGTTCCCCGGCACGGAGATCATCCCGCGGCTCTACACGCTGCACATCCTGGTCATCCCGGCCATCATCCTGGCGCTCATCGCCGTCCACCTGGGCCTGGTCTGGTACCAGAAGCACACCCAGTTCCCGGGCGTCGGGCGCAAGGAGACCAACGTCGTCGGCGTGCGCATCATGCCGGTGTTCGCGGCCAAGGGCGGCGGCTTCTTCGCCATCGTCGTGGCGGTCACCGCGATCATGGGCGGCGTCTTCCAGATCAACCCGGTGTGGAACTTCGGCCCGTACAACGCGGGCCAGGTGTCCGCGGGCGTGCAGCCCGACTGGTACATGGGCTGGACCGACGGCCTGATCCGCCTGTGGCCCGCGTGGGAGCTCTACCTGGGCAACTACACGGTGCCCGAGCCGTTCCTGCCGTTCATGCTGGGCCTGCCGCTGCTCACCGGCATCGCGGCCGTGTACCCGTGGATCGAGCGGAAGCTCACCAAGGACTACGCGCACCACAACCTGCTCCAGCGCCCCCGCGACGTGCCGGTCCGGACGTCGCTCGGCGCGATGGCCATCGCGTACTTCATGGTGCTGCTGATCTCGGGCGGCAACGACATCATCGCCTTCAAGTTCGACATCTCGCTGAACGCGATGACGTGGATGGGCCGCATCGGCATGCTGCTGGTCCCGCCGATCACCTACTTCATCACCTACCGGATCTGCATCGGCCTCCAGCGGGCCGACCGCGAGGTGCTGGAGCACGGCGTCGAGACGGGCATCATCAAGCGCCTGCCGCACGGCGAGTTCATCGAGGTCCACCAGCCGCTGGGCCCGGTGGACGACCACGGCCACCCGCTGCCGCTCGCCTACCAGGGCGCGTCGGTGCCGAAGAAGATGAACAAGCTCGGGTCCGCCGGGCACCCGGTGCCGGGCAGCTTCCTGACGCCGGACGCGCCGGAGGAGACCGCGGCGCTGGCCCGCGCCCGCGCCGCCCGCGGCGTGTCCGCGAACGACGCGCTGAGCGGCGAGAACGCGTCCGCCGGCGAGCTGGCCGGGAAGCCGGCCCAGCCGGAGGACTGACCCGCTGACGACGAGAGCCCCCGCACCAGGCCGGTGCGGGGGCTCTCGTCGTCGTGGGGGGTGCGATCAGGCGTCGTCGAGGCCGATCGCGAACGCCGCCTCCGTGTCGCGCTTGGAGTAGGAGCGGAACGAGATGTGCGTGTCGGTGTTGAGCACGCCGGGGACCTTGGAGATGCGGCCGGGGACCAGGTCGGCGAGGTCCTCGTGGCGGGCCACCTTGACCAGCGCGATCAGGTCCACGTCGCCCGCGCACGAGTAGACCTCGGTGACGCCCTCGATGTCGGCGATCGCCTGCGCCGCGTCCGGGATGGTGTCGGCGGCGGCCTGGATCAGCACGATCGCGGTGATCACGGGGGTCCTCCTGGGGGAGTCGGGGTGTCGACCGCCCACATGCTAGTGGCCCGCCCGGCCGACGACCTGCCCAGCCGACGACCTGCCCGCCTGCCCGGCTTGCGTGCCCGGCCTGCCCAGCCCGGCCCGCCTGCCCAGCCCGGCCCGCCCGCCCGGTCGGCCTGCCCGCCCGGTCTGCCCGCCTGCCTGGTCGCGTGCCCGGCCGGTCAGTGGCCGGTGTCGGCCCGGTACTGGTCGCGCCCCGCCTCGGCGCGCGCCACCCAGTCGCGCCAGGCGCCCGCCGCGCCCGCCGGCGAGGTCCACGGCGTGTCGCAGTGCACGAGGCGGGTACCGGGCTGGTCGAGCCAGCGCAGCACGACGGCGGTCTCCTCCGGCGGCGCGCCGCGCAGCGGTCCCGGGCCGGGCACGACGGTCTCGGCGGCGGCCACCAGGGCGTCCACCACCGGCATGGGGCGGACGCCCCGGGGCGCGGTGCCGGCCGAGGCCAGGCGACCGTGCCGGACGACGGCGAAGTGCCAGCCGCCGGAGCCGTCCGGGCGGGCGGCGACGAGTTCGGGCAGGGCGGCCAGGCCCGCCAGGCGCTGGGCCAGGTCCAGGGCGCGGACCAGCGACGACGCCCGGTCGCGGTGGGTGGCTGCGTCCTCGAACCGGTGCGCGGCGGCCAGCTCGTCCAGGTGCGCGGCCAGGGCGGACAGCGGCGCGGTGTCCTCGCCCGCGACGAGGGCGCGGAAGGCCGCGGCGGCGGGCGCGTAGTCGTCGGGGGACTGCTTCCCCGCGCACGGCGCCTTGCAGCGGCCCAGTTCGAGCAGGGCGCACGGGGACCCCGCCGCGTTGCGCGGGATGCGCTGGGAGCACGCGCGCAGCGGGATGGCCTCCTGGAGGGTCTCCTGGGCCGCCTCGGCGACGCGGCGCGTGCGGAAGGGGCCGAAGGCGCCCTCGCGCGGCGTGCGGACCACGGACAGGCGCGGGAACAGCTCGTCGGTCAGGGCGAGCCACCACGCGCCGGCCTGGTTCTTCGAGCGGCGGTTGTAGGCCGGTTTGTGCGCGGTGATCAGGCGCAGCTCGCGGACCTGGGCCTCCAGCGGGTGCGCGCACTCGACGACGTCCACCCGCACGGCCAGGGCGACCATCTCGCGCAAGCGCTTGCGGCCCTCGCTGGCGGTGAAGTACTGGCGGACCCGGCGGCGCAGGTCGGAGGCCGTGCCGACGTACAGGACCTCCTCGGACGGCCCGCGGAACAGGTAGACGCCCGGCGTGGACGGCAGGTCGGCGGCGAGGGTGCGCTTGCGCCGCTGCTCCGGGGTGACCTCGGGCAGGTAGGCGAGCAGCTCCTCCAGCGAGTGCACGCCGAGGTTGCCGACCCGTTCGAGGAGCCGGTGCAGGACCTCGACGGTGGCCTGGGCGTCGACCAGCGCCCGGTGGTTGGGCGTGACGGGCACGCCGAACAGCTGCGCGAGCGCGGACAGGCGGACGCTGGGCGCCTCGTCGCGGGTGAGCACGCGGCGGGCCAGGCGGACCGTGCAGACGACCGTGGGCTTCGGCCAGGCGTAGCCCAGGCGGGCGCACGCGGCCTTGAGGAAGCCGACGTCGAAGCCCGAGTTGTGCGCCACCAGGACCGCGCCGGCGGCGAACTCCAGGAACGCGGGCAGCACGACGCGCAGCGACGGCGCGCCCGCCACCATCACCTGCGTGATCCCGGTCAGGGCCACGACCTGCGGCGGGATGCCCCGCTCGGGGTCGACGAGGGTGCCGAACTCACCGATCACCCGACCGCCGCGGACCTTGACCGCGCCGATCTCGGTGATGGCGTCCTCGTCCGCCCGGCCACCCGTGGTCTCCAGGTCGACCACCACGAAGGTGGTCTCGCGCAGCGGGGTGCCCAGTTCGTCGAACGTGAGCTGAGTAGTCATCAGCCGGGCACGGTAGCCGGGTGGTCCGACACTCCGGGGGCGACCTCGCGTTACCGGATCGGTGGGTGGTGGGTGCGAGCCGTAGCCTGTACGGGTGCAAGACCCGATAGCGCCCCTCGACGAGGACGACGACCTGGAGCCGGAGCAGGCCGTCGAGTCCACCGTGGACTGGTCCTCGCTGCCCGAGCCGCTGCGCGCGCGGCTGGCGGAGCTGAGCGCGGACGCGTTGGGCGACCTGGCCAAGGTCGACGTGCCGCAGTCGCTGCGCGCGGTGGCGCGGTTCGCCCCCACCAAGCGTGCCAGGCTCGGCAGCGGTCCGCTGATCAGCGGGCTGCGGTCGTCGTCGAACTTCCGCGCGGCGGTCGTGGAGTGGTTGCAGCGCAACCGGCCCGCGGCCCTGGAGACCACCTCGCCGGACCCGGTCGCGGCCGGCGCGGCGGCGATCCTCCAGGGCGAGGAGGTCGCGGCGCACTTCGTGGAGCTGGTGGCCCGGCGGGGCGCGGACGCGGCGCTGCGCACCGAGCGGGACGGCGCCTTGCAGCGGCTCGAACGCCTGGAGGCGGAGCTGGAGCGGCTCCGGGCGGAGCGGGTCGCGGCGGGCGGAGCGGCGGAGAAGGTGCGCGAGGAGGTCGAGGTCGAGCTCGACCGGCTGCGCAAGAAGCACCGCGAGCAGGGCGTGCGGCTCAAGGAGGCCAAGGACCGCGCCGAGGCGGCGGCGGCCGAGGTCGAGCGGGTGCGCGCCGAGGCGGCGGCGGAGGTGCGGCGGCTGACCGCGGAGCGCGACCGGGAGCGCGAGCGGGCCGAGAACGAGCGCGCCAGGGCGCGGCGGGCCGCCGCCGACGCCGAGGTGGCGCGGCAGTCGGCCAAGGAGGCCCGCCAGGCCGACGAGGTGCGGCTGGCGCTGCTGGTGGACACGCTGGACGGCGCGGTGAACGGCCTGCGGCGGGAGCTGGCGCTGGGCGGCGCCGGACCGCGTCCCGCCGACCTCGTGCGGGGCGCCAGCGCGGCGCAGGGCGCGGTCGGGCGGGTGGAGGACCCGGCGGCCCTGGACCGGCTGCTGGCGCTGCCCGCGGTTCACTTGATCGTGGACGGCTACAACGTCACCAAGACCGGCTACCCGGAGCTGTCGCTGTCCGACCAGCGCGACCGGCTCGTGCACCAGCTGGCCGTGCTGGCGGCCCGCACCGGCGCGGAGGTGACGCTGGTGTTCGACGGCGCGGGCGTGGTCGCCGTGCCGACGTCCGCGCCGCGCGGGGTGCGGGTGCTGTTCAGCGATCCGGGCGTGCTGGCGGACGACGTGATCCGGGCTCTGGTGACGGCCGAGCCCGAGGGCCGTCCGGTCGTCGTGGTGACGTCCGACCGGGCGGTCGCGGACTCCGTCCGACGGCGGGGCGCGCACCCGGTGCCGTCCGCGGTGCTGCTGGCACGCCTTGGCCGGGTGTGAGACACATCGTATTTTTCACACTGTCGGGTGACACACGACAAGGTCACAGCCGTGCAGTCCGAGCTTCTGTGGCGACTTTGCGTGTTTAGGGGACCCCGGTGGTGGACGCTGACCCCGGTGTTTCGTAACCTAGCCGAGATCTCGTGGCGAGCATGCCGGCCAGCCTGGCCGGCGACACGGGGTCACCGCCGAATCGGCCTGTCGGGGTGCCGAGCCGGACACGAGCTCAGGGCTGCCGGGTCGCGTCACGCGCCCGGAACCGGCTAGGCGGTTCACACTGAAGGAGACTCACGCGACTGTGGCGTCGCAACGACTCAAGCGCGGCCTGCGCGGGGCGATGGCGGCCACGGCGGTGGCCGCTGCCGCGGTGGGCGTTCTGCCCGTACCCGCCGGAGCCCAGCCCAACACGCCCGCGAACGCCTCCGAGGCGCTGAAGAAGTACAACGAGCTGGCCGAGCAGGCCACCAAGCTCAACGAGGAGCTGTTGCGCGCCGAGGAGCAGCGCAACGCCAACCAGACCGAGCTGGACAAGGCCAACGCCGACCTCGCCCAGGCCACCCAGGCGGGTGACCAGGCGAAGGCCGACGAGGAGAACTTCCGCGGCCAGGTCGACAAGCTGACCGAGGCGTCGTTCGAGGGCGCGCGGTTCAACCAGCTCTCGGCGCTGCTGGTGTCCGACTCCCAGCAGGACTTCCTCAACCGCATGTCCGCGCTGGGCGTGCTCGCCTCGGACAACGAGGAGGCCCTCGCGAAGCTGTCCGGCGCGGTCGACGCCGCCGAGGACGCCCGCGCGAAGGCCGCGGACGCCCAGGGCCGCGCGCAGGCCGCGACCGACGAGGCGACCCGCATCGCCGAGGACGTCAAGAAGCGCCAGAGCGAGCTCAACGGGCAGATCGACGAGGTCAAGACCCAGCTCAACCGCCTCACCTCGGCCGAGCGCACCACCCTGGCCGACGCGGGCGAACGCCCGGACGTGGCCATCCCGTCGGGCGCGGCGGGCGAGGCGCTGGACTTCGCGCTCGCCCAGATCGGCAAGATGTACTCGTACGGCGCGACCGGCCCGAACGTGTACGACTGCTCCGGCCTGACCATGAAGTCCTACGCGGCGGCGGGCGTCAGCATCCCGCGCACCAGCCAGGGCCAGGCGGGCGCGGGCCGCGCGGTCAGCCGCGGCGAGGTCACCGCGGGCGACCTGATCATCTACAACGGCGGCATGCACGTCGGCATGGCGGTCGACAACGGCCGCGTCGTGCACGCCTCCACCGACGGCGTCCCGGTCAAGGTCGTCGGTCTCAACGAGCCCGGCTCCATCTACGCGATGCGGCGCATCGCGGGCTGACGTCGGACCTGCGCGGGGCCATCCTGGTAACGGGGTGGCCCCGTCCCGTCTGCGCGGGTCGTCCGCCGGGCACGTCGACTGGAGGTTCGTGAGCCGCTACCGGGTCCTGCTGGCCCTCGTGGTCGTCGTGACCTTCCTGTCCGGCCTCGCGGTGGCCGTCGTGCCGCCGGGCGCGTCACCGCCGTCGGCCACCGCCTCGGCCCCGGTCGACGCGCCGCGCGAGGCCGCCGTCCGCGCGCTGCTCGACCGGCGGGCCAGGGCGCTGCTGGAACGCGACGAGGCCGCGTTCACCGCCGACCTCGACCCGGGCGCCGACCCGGCGTTCCGGCAGCGGCAGCGCGACCTGTTCCGCAACCTCGCCGCCGTGCCGGTCGAGGAGTGGGGCTACCTCGCCTCCGGCGGCGGCGCGGACCTCGGGTCGGTGGCGCTGCCCGCCGCCGACGAGTCGTGGGCACCCGACGTGCGGCTGTCCTACCGGCTGCGGGGCGTCGACGCGGCGGCCGGCAGCCACCCCATGGCGTACCTGTTCACCCGTCACGGCGACCGCTGGTACCTCAACTCCGACACCGCGCTGGAGGCCGTCGGCAAGCGCACGTGGCGCGGGCCGTGGGACTTCGGGCCGTGCCACGTGATCACCGGGACCGGCGGGTTCGTGCTCAGCCACCCCGGTGGCGAGGTGCTGGCCGCGCGGGTGCTCGCCGAGCTGGACGGCGCGGTGCGCGCGGTCACCGAGGTGTGGGGCGACGCCTGGTCGCGGCAGGTCGCCGTCCTGGTCCCGGGCGGCCCGGAGGAGATGCGGGCCCTGGTCGGGCCGGGGTTCGCCACCGGCACCATCGCGGGCGTCGCCGTCGCCGACCGGGTCGACCCCGTGACGCGCACCGCGCTCGGCCAGCGGGTCGTGCTCAACCCCGAGAGCGCGGGCAAGCTGTCGCCGCTGGCGCTGCGCGTGCTGCTGCGGCACGAGATCACCCACGTCGCGGCGCGCGGCGAGACCGTCGACGGCGCGCCGATGTGGCTGCTGGAGGGGTTCGCCGACTACGTGGGCTACCGGCGCAGCGACGTGCCCCCGCGCAAGGCGGCGCCGCTGCTGGCCGCGCAGGTGCGCGAGTCGCCCCCGACCGGGCCGCCCCCGGACGAGGACTTCCGGGGGGCCGGGATGGAACTGGCCTACCAGCAGGCGTGGTCGCTGAACCTGTACCTGGCCTCGACGCTGGGCGAACCGGGGTTGGTGGCGCTCTACCGGCGGCTGGCGCGGGTGCCCGCGTCCGCGGTGGACGCCGTGCTGGTCGAGGAGACCGGCCTGGACACCGCCGGCCTGGTCGCGGGCTGGCGGGAGTTCCTCCGGGCGACGTTCCCGTAGGGATCGCCCGCGGGGGCCTTCCCGTAACGTGGGCGCGTGCGTCGGACCCTGTTGGTGACCAATGACTTCCCGCCCCGGCCCGGGGGCATCCAGGCGTACCTGCACGCGCTGGCCGTGCGGCTGCCCGAGCTCGTGGTGTACGCGCCGTCGTGGACCTCGCCCGCCGGGTCGCACCCCGAGTTCGACGAGGTGCAGCCGTTCGAGGTCGTCCGGCACCCCGGGACGCTGATGCTGCCGACGCCCGACGTGCTGCGGCGTGCGTCCGACATCCTGCGCGGTGCCCGCTGCGACGCCGCGTGGTTCGGCGCGGCGGCCCCGCTGGCGCTGATGGCGCCGTGGCTGCGGTCGGCGGGGGCGGAGCGGGTCGTGGCGTCGACGCACGGGCACGAGGTGGGCTGGTCGATGCTGCCGGGGGCGCGGCAGGCGCTGCGGCGGATCGGGTCCGGGGTGGACGTGGTGACGTACGTGAGCCGGTACACGCGGTCGCGCTTCTCGGCGGCGTTCGGGCCGATGGCGGCGCTGGAGCACCTGCCGTCCGGTGTGGACACGTCGGTGTTCAAGCCGGACGCGGGGGCGCGGGAGGAGCTGCGCGCCCGGTACGGCCTGGGGGACCGGCCGGTGGTGGTGTGCGTGTCCCGGCTGGTGCCGCGCAAGGGGCAGGACGTGCTGGTGCGGGCGTTGCCGGAGATCCGCAGGCGGGTGCCGGGGGCGGCGTTGCTGGTCGTGGGCGGTGGGCCGTACCGGGGGACGTTGGAGCGGTTGGCGTCGGACGTCGGCGTGTCCGGGGACGTGGTGCTGACCGGGTCGGTGCCGTGGCAGGAGTTGGCGGCGCACTACAACGCGGGGGACGTGTTCGCGATGCCGTGCCGGACGCGGGGGCGCGGGCTGGACGTCGAGGGGCTGGGCATCGTGTACCTGGAGGCGTCGGCGACCGGGCTGCCCGTGGTGGCGGGTCGGTCGGGTGGTGCGCCGGAGACGGTGCGGGACGGTGTGACGGGCCGGGTGGTCGACGGGCGGGACGTGGCGGAGGTGGCGTCCTCGGTGGCGACCCTGCTGGCCGACCCGGGCCTGGCGGCGAAGATGGGCGAAGCCGGCCGCGAGTGGGTGACCCGCGAATGGCGCTGGGACGCCCTGGCCGATCGCCTGGTTGGATTGTTGAACAATTAACCCCGCCCCAGTCGAACCCGGCTGCTCCTGCGCTGACCGCCCCACCTGCTTCGCCTGGGCTGCCTGTTCCACTTGGTCTTGGCAGCCGTTTCCGAGCTACGGGCGTTGGGCGGTCGGCTTCGGCGCGGCGGGCTGCGCGTGGCGACCCGGTCCTCGACCGTTCCTTCAGGTCGCCAGTCGACGCCAGGAAACGAGGAAGACCAGCGCTGCGGTGATCGACCCGGCGGAGGCGAACGACCCCGCCCCGAGGTAGACGACCCACTCGTGGTCGCGCACCGTCCCGGTCAGGCCGACGCGGACGAGCGGCACGCCCCAGAGGATGCCGCCGAGGACCAGCCCGATCAGGGCGGACAGCGCGGCGAGCGATCCGATGACGACCCGGCCGACCCGGCGGCGGCCCTCGTAGCGGTGCAGAGCGCCGCGGCGCACCAGCCACCACGACGCCAACGCCGCCAGGCCCAGCGCGATCGCGTCCGCGGCGAGGGTGTCGCTGAGCCGGTGCCACTTCGCGGTGAGGGTGTAGTGACCGATGCCGACCGCCCACGGCAGCACCAGGAGCATCACCACGCCGCGCCACCGGTGGGGCGCGACGATCACGGCGGCGAACAGGACGGTCATGGCGATCGTGGTGTGCCCGCTGGGCAGGCTGTTGTGGGCGTAGTCGCCCGTCACCTCCACCAGCGGGGGACGCACCAGCACGAACCGCTTGAGGACCTGGACGACGACCTGCCCGAGCACGATCACCCCGACCGACGCGACCACGAGGTCCCAACGCCGCCGCAGCGCGCCGACCAGCGCGATCGCCAGCGTGGCCGCCGCCAACGAGTAGACGGTGATCTCGTCCAGCGCCCCCCACGCCTGACCTGCCTGGGCCTCGTCGACCTGGTCCGCGCCCCGCAAGGCGGCGTTCTCCAGCTCCTGGCCCGCCGTCGTCCACACGGCGAGCACGTAGACCAGTGCCGCCACCGCGAAGGCGGCGACCGCGACGACCTGCCACCGCCGAGAAGTCGCCAGGGCGACCGGCCGCTGGTCCACCCCGCCGTCCACCACCTCGCCGTCCACCACCTCGCCGTCCACCACCACGCCTGCCGCCTCCACTGGTCCGTTCGCACCGACATCGTGGACCAGGAGGGGGTTCGGCGCCCGGCGTGCCGATCAGCGAGGAGGTGAGCAGGGGATTGTTGAACGAGTGAATCTGGTGAATCTTGGGCTGGTTCGTGTTTGTAGGATTGTTGAACGAGGCCGGTGGGGGTCAGGGGAGCCGGTAGCCGGTCAGGTCGGCCAGTTCGGCCGCGCGTCGCAGTTCGGTGGTCGCGGCCAGGTGGTCACCGGCGGCGGTGAGGGTGGTGGCCAGTTCGGTGCGGGCCAGGTGTTCGGTGATGCGCAGACCCAGGCGGGCGGTCAGGGTGACCGCCTGGGTCGCCAGGGCGCGCGCTTCCGGCAACTCGCCCACCAGCCTGCGGACGCCCGCCAGGCCGACCAGGGCCCTCGCCTCACCGGGCCGGTAACCGATGCGGCGGGCCTTGGTCAGCGCCTGCTGGTACTGCTCGTCCGCCACCCGGAGCGAGGCCAGGCCCACGTGGGCGCCCGCCATCGCGACCAGGACGTTCGTCGTGATCCGCTGGTCACCGCCCTCCCGCAGCTCGGCCAGCGCGCGGTCCGCCAGCGCCAGCGCCTCGGCGTGCTCGCCCAGGTCCAGCCGCACCGACGCGGTGCTCTCCAACGCCCTCGCCGCCGCCTCGCGGAACCCGCCCTCGGTCGCCAGGCGGAGCGCCTCGTCCAGGTGCCCCAGAGCCCGCCGCGGTTCGCCCATCAGCTGCGCCGCCACGCCGAGCAGGGTCAACGCCGTGATCCGGCTCCCCCTCAGCCCGTGCTCGACGCTGATCGCCAGCGCGTCACCCAGGAAATCGACGGCCTCGGCCAGCTCCCCGGTCTCGACCGCCAACGCGCCGAGGTCCGTCAGCACGCCCGTCTCACCCGACCTCGGCCCGCCGGCCTCGCGCTTGAGCGCCAGGCACGTCTCCAGGTCGTTGCGCGCCGACGCCAGGTCGCCCGCCTCCATCCGCACCACGCCGAGGCTGCCGCGCACCCCCGCCTCGGACGCCAGGTCGCCCGACGCCCGGTGCAGCTCCACGGCCCGCGTGTAGTGCGCGACGGACGTGGCGAAGTCGCCGAGCCGCCAGTGCAGCGTGCCGAGGTTCTGGTGCATCGCCGCCTCACCGGCCTCGTCGCGCTGCTCGTGCGCGGCGTGCAGGCCGTACCGCGCGGTCGACAGCCAGTCGGCCACGTGCTTGCCGATCAGCAGGTAGCCGCGCAGCGCGTCCGCCAGCCGCCACGACACGGCCGCCGGGCCCCGTTCGGCCGCCGACCGGATCGCCGCGGTCAGGTTCGCCCGTTCCGCGTCCAGCCAGGCGCGGGCCTGTGAGGGGGTCTCCACGCCGGGTAGGCGCAGGCCGGGGGAAGCGGAAGCAGGCGCGGACTGCGACGTGGGCAGGCGCATCAGGTCCGGGTACAGCAGCTCCGCGCAGTGGTCGACCGCCCGCACGTAGAACTCCAGCAGCCGCAGCCGGGCGTCCTCCGCGTCCCCCGCCCCCGGCACCGCGAAGCGGGCCAGGACGTCGTGGAACGAGTACCGCCCGCCCGACGCCCGCACGAGCCGTGCGCCGGCGAGCCGGTCGAGCAGCGACGCCGCCTCGCCCACCGGCAGGTCCGCCACGCGCGCGGCGGCGTCGGCGGTGAAGTCCGGTCCCGGCACGACGCCGAGCAGCCCGAACAACCGCCGCGCCGCCGGCGTGAGGGCGTCGAGCGCCAGGTCGAGCGGGTGCCGGTCGCCCAGCCGGTCCAGGTAGCGGGTCAGCGACCCGCCGCCCACCGACGCCGCCGCCACGGTCAGCGCCAGCGGCAGGTACCCGCAGCGGCGGGCCAGCTCGCGGGCGGCCTGCCCGGTCCGGCCGAGCAGCACCTGCGCCTCGTCCGGTCCCAGCACGTCCAGCGGCACGCGCCGCGCGCCGTCCACGGCGATCAGGCCGCGCAGGTCGTCGCGGCTCGTCACCAGCACCGGGCAGCTCGCCGCGCCCGGCAGCAGCGGGCGCACCTGGTCGGGCGCGGCGGCGTTGTCGAGCACCAGCAGCATCCGGCGGCCGGTGAGCAGGGAGCGGAACAGGGTGGACTGCTCGTCGAGGTCCACCGGGATCTGCTCCGGCGGCACGCCCAGCGCCCGCAGGAACCGGGTCAGCACCTCCGCCACCGACGTCGGCGGCCCCGGCGCGTACCCGCGCAGGTCCGCGTACAGCCGCCCGTCGGGGAACCGCTCCCGCAGCCGGTGCGCCACGTGCACCGCCAGCGCGGTCTTGCCCACGCCGGGCGCGCCCGTCAGCGCCACGACCGGCACGGCGGTGCCCGGCGCCGACGGGGGAGCGACGAGCCGGGAGATCCGGTCCACCAGCTCCTCCCGCCCCACCAGGGCGGGCACGTCGGGCGGCAGGTCGTCGGGCACGTCCCGGTCGACGCGCTCGCCGGGCGCGGCCAGGGCCGGGTCACCCACCAGGATCGCCTGGTGCACCGCGCGCAGCGCAGCGCCCGGTTCGATGCCGAGCTGCTCGTCGAGCAGCCGGTCGACCTGCCGGAACGCCGCCAGCGCCTCGGCCTGCCTGCTGGCCCGGTACAGCGCGACCATCAGCTGCGCCCAGAACCGCTCGCGCAGCGGGTGGTCGGCGGTCAGCGCGCGCAGCACCGGCACCAGCCGCTCGTGGTTGCCCAGTGCCAGCTCGACGTCGTTGCGCTCCTCGTGCACGACCAGCAGCCGCTCGGCCAGCCGCGGCACCTCGTCGGCGCGCAGCGACTCCGAGGGCACGTCCGCCAGCGCCGGCCCGCGCCACAGCGACAGCGCCTCGGCGTACAGCTCGGCCGCGTCGGCCGGTCGACCGGACCGGGCGGCCTGCCGGGCCAGGTCCGCGGTGGTGGCGAACCGGTGCACGTCGACGTGCTCCGGCGGCACGACCAGCCGGTAGCCGTCGGGGGTGGTCCGGATCAGCGACGGGTCGCCCAGCAGCTGCCGCAGCCGCATCACGTAGGTCTGGAGCGTGCCGCGGGTGCGCGCGGGCGGCGAGCCGCCCCAGAGGAACGACACCAGTTCGCCAATCGAGACGACCCGGCCGGCGCGCAGCGACAGCGCCGCGAGCAGGGCCCGGTGCTTGCCCGCCCGGACGGGCACGGCCTGACCGTGTATGCGCACGTCAAGAGGGCCTAGGAGGCCGAACCACGGCCCTTGGCCCATCCGCTCGCGTCCCCTCGTTCCGGCGGTCCGGGCGCAGCGCCGGGCAGCCGCTGACGGCACGAGTCATCGCCGCGTCAGCGATACGACAGCGCTGTGCGGCAGTCTTGTGCCATCCCGGTCGGGGGACCGGGGCGGCAGAACTTCTCGGGTCCGCGTCAGCGGATACGCGATCACTGGGGGTCGGGTGGCCCGCACCGCGAGGTGCGGGCCACTCGTCTTTTGTGTCCCGTTCGGCGGAGGGTAAACCTCCGGCCCGCCCGCCGTGGGCGGATCAGCTGTAAATCGCCTCGATGTCCTGCTTGTAGGTGGACGCGACCACCGAGCGGCGCAGCTTGAGGCTCGGCGTCATCTCGCCGCCGGCCTCGGTGAAGTCCACCGGCAGGATGCGGAACTTCTTGATCGCCTCCGCCTTGGACACCGCCTGGTTGGCCTCGTCCACGGCCGCCTGGATCTCGGCGCGCAGCACCTCGTCGTCCACGAGGTCGGCCACGGTCGTCGACGCGGGCTTGCCGTGCTGCTCCCGCCACGACGGGAAGAACTCGGGGTCGATCGTGACGAGCGCCCCGATGAACGGCTGCGCGTCGCCGACCACCATGCACTGGCTGATCAGCGGGTGGGCGCGCAGGCGGTCCTCCAGCACGGCGGGGGAGACGTTCTTGCCGCCCGCCGTGACGATGATCTCCTTCTTGCGGCCGGTGATCCTGAGGAAGCCGTCGCCGTCCAGCTCGCCGAGGTCGCCGCTGTGGAACCAGCCGTCCTCCAGCGCCTCGCCGGTGGCGGTCGGGTTGTTCCAGTAGCTGCGGAACACCACGTCGCCCTTGATCAGGATCTCGCCGTCCTCGGCGATGCGCACCGCGGTGCCGGCCACCGGGCGGCCCACCGTGCCGACGCGGAACGCGGTCTCGGTGTTCACGCACGCCGCCGCGCTGGTCTCGGTCAGGCCGTAGCCCTCCAGCACCGGCACGCCCACGCCGCGGAAGAAGTGCGCCAGCCGCGCGCCCAGCGGGGCGCCGCCGGACACCGCCGCGATGCACCGGCCGCCCAGCGCCGCCTGGAGCTTGCTGTAGACGAGCTTCGAGAACACCGCGTGCTTGATCTTGAGCCCGAGCGGGGCGCGGCCGGTGTCCAGCGCCTCGCTGTAGGCCACCGCGGTCGCCTCGGCGGCGTCGAAGATCTTGCCCTTGCCGCCGGCGTGCGCCTTCTGCTTCGCGCCGTTGTAGACCTTCTCGAACACGCGCGGCACGGCCACCACGAACGTCGGCCGGAACGACTGGAGGTCCTCGACGAGGTTCCTGATGTCGGCGGTGTGGCCGAGCGTGACCCGGGCGTAGACGCCGCACAGGGCGATGGCGCGGGCCAGGATGTGCGCGAGCGGCAGGAACAGCAGCAGCGAGTTGCCCGCCTGCATGAGCTGCGGGAACGCGCTGATGTCCGCGCGGATCTCGGACAGCAGGTTGTAGTGGGTCAGCTCGCAGCCCTTGGGGCGGCCGGTGGTGCCGGAGGTGTAGACGATGGTCGCCGTGTCGTCCGCGCCGACCTCCTTGCGCCGGGCGCGGGCGTCGTCGTCGGACACCGAGGCGCCGAGCGCGGTCAGCTCGTCGATCGCGCCCGCCGCGTCGCCCGCCGGGCCCTCCACCTGCCACACGTGCCGCACCTCGGGCAGGCCGGACACGACCGAGTCCACGGTGGCGCGGTGGGCGTCGGTCTCCACGAACACGGCCTTGGCGCCCGAGTCGCCGAGGATCCACTCGACCTGCTCCGCCGAGGACGTCTCGTAGATCGGCACGACGACGCCGCCGGCGTGCCAGATCGCGAAGTCGAGCAGGGTCCACTCGTAACGGGTCTTGGACATCAGGCCCACCCGTTCACCGGGCTGGATGCCCGCCGCGACGAGCCCCTTGGCGACCGCGAGGACCTGGGCGGCGAAGTCGCGGGCGGTGACGTCCACCCACGTGCCGTCCACGCGTCGGCGGAAGCTGACGGCGTTGCCGAAGCGCTCCGCGTTCGCCCACACCATGTCGGTGAGGTTCTCCTCGGCAGCCACGGTGGCGGTGGCGGGGACGCTGAACTCGCGCACGTCGACCTCCGGACGTTGTTTGTTACCGGTGGGGAAACTTAGCCTGTGATTCCGGTGATACACCAGGCCGGGGCATGGTTCCGTAACCGTGTCGTGGCACTCTTCCCACCCGTGCCCACCGTCGACGTCGTGGACGAGACCTTCCTCGCGGTGCCCCCCGCCGTGGTCGCCGCCGCTTTCGCGCCCCCCGCCGCGTGGCGGGAGCTGTGGCCCGACCTGGTGCTGGACGTCTACCTCGACCGGGGGACGCGGGGACTGCGCTGGACGGTGGGGGGTGCGTTGGTCGGGACGATGGAGGTGTGGCTGGAGCCCGTCCTCGACGGGACCCTGCTGCATTACTTCCTGCGTGCCGACCTCGCGGGCGGGGCGTCGCCGAAACGCGTCCGGAAGGAGGTGCGGCGCCGCCAACTGGCCGCCAAGGAGGTGTCGCTCGGCCTCAAGGCGACCCTGGAGGCCGGTCGCCCGCCGGGGGTCGCGCCCGCGCTGCCGTAGATTCGACCTCCGTGAGGGTTCACGTCGTCTCGGATGTCCACGGCAACGCGGAGGCCCTCGCTCGCGCCGGGGACGGCGCCGACGCGCTGGTGGTGCTCGGCGACCTGGTCGACTTCGTCGACTACTACGACCACGGCAAGGGCATCCTCGGCCGCGTGTTCGGCCCGGAGAAGGTCGGGGTGTTCGCCCGGCTGCGGCGCGGCCGGGCCGGCGCGGAGACCGTCCGGTACATGCGGTCGCTGTGGGAGGGCCTGGACAACGCCGCCGAGGTGGTCCGCGAGGCCGTCGAGGAGCAGTACGCGGAGCTGTTCGGCGCGATGACCGCGCCCACCTACGCCACGCCCGGCAACGTCGACGACCCCGACCTGTGGCCGCGGTTCGCCCGCGACGGCGTGCACGTGCTGGACGGCGAGGTCGCCGAGATCGGCGGGCTGCGGTTCGGTTTCGCGGGCGGCGCGGTGCTGCACCCCGGGTTCGTGCCCAACCGGCGCGGCCCGTGGCGGCCCTACCTGCGCGCCGAGGAGGAGTTCGGCGCGGCCCTGGCCGGCCTGGGCGCGGTGGACGTGCTGTGCACGCACGTGCCGCCCGCGGTGGCCGAGCTGACCTACGACGTGGTGGCCCGCCGGCCCGAGCTGGGGTCCACCTCGCTGCTGGCCGTGATCGAGCGCGAACGGCCCCGCTGGTCGGTGTTCGGGCACGTCCACCAGCCGCTGGCGCGGCGCGTGCGGGTGGGGCGGACCGAATGCGTGAACGTCGGCCACTTCCAGCGCACCGGCACGCCCCACGTGCTGCGTTGGTGAGGTCAACAACCGGGTAGCCTCCCCGGCATGGCCGACGAGTCCACCCAGTCCATCGTCATCGACGCGACGCCCGAGGAGATCGTGGCGGTCATCGCAGACTTCGACGCGTACCCCGAGTGGGCCAACGGGGTGAAGCGCACCGAGGTGCTGGAGACCGGGGCGGACGGCCGGGCGGCCCAGGTGAAGTTCAACATCGACCAGGGCCCGATCAAGGACGAGTACGTGCTGGCCTACGACGAGTGGTCGCCGGACCGCATCTCGTGGCGCCTCGTCAAGGGGCAGATGCAGAAGTCGCAGGAGGGCAGCTACGCGCTGACCCCCAAGGGCGGCTCGACCGAGGTGGTCTACACGCTCTCGGTGCAGCTCGTGGTGCCGATGATCGGCCTGTTCCGCCGCAAGGCCGAGAAGATGATCATGGACACCGCGCTCAAGGAGCTCAAGCGCCGGGTGGAAAACGCGTAGATGACCGCCCGGCTGCTGCTGTTCACCGGCAAGGGCGGGGTCGGCAAGACCACCCTGGCCGCCGCCACCGCCACCGCGCTCGCCGCCGGTGGCCGCAAGGCGCTGGTCGTGTCCACCGACCCGGCGCACTCGCTGGGCGACGCGCTCGACGTGCCGCTGTCCGCCGAGGTCGCCGAGGTCGACGGGGGTCTGTGGGCCGCCCAGGTCGACCCGCGGGCCCTGGTCGACGACGCGTGGCGCGACCTGCGCGGCCACCTGCGGACCGTGCTCGCCGGCGCGGGCGTGGACGAGCTGGACGCCGAGGAGCTGACCGTGCTGCCCGGCGTCGAGGAGCTGCTGGCGCTGTCGGAGGTGCGGCGGCTCGCCGAGCACGGGCCGTGGGACGTCGTGGTCGTCGACTGCGGCCCCACCGCCGAGACGCTGCGCCTGCTCGCCCTCCCCGAGGCGGTCGCCTCCTACCTCGAACGGCTGTTCCCGACCCACCGCCGCGTGGTGCGCGGCCTGCTCGCCGGGGTGGCCGGCAGCACGTCGGTGGAGAGGTGGGACGCCACCGCCGACGCCCTCGGCCGGCTCGCCGAGGACCTGGAGCGGCTGCGCGCCCTGCTGACCTCGCCGACCACCGCCGTCCGGCTCGTGCTGACCCCCGAGCGGGTGGTCGCCGCCGAGACCCGGCGGACCGTGACGGCGCTCGCGCTCCAGGGCATCCGGGTGGACGGCGTCGTCGCCAACCGCGTCGTGCCCGACCCCGGCGACGACCGCGGCCCGGCCGCCGACTGGCTGCGCACCCGCCGCGCCGAGCAGGACGCCGTGCTGGCCGAGCTGTCCGACCTGGCCGCGCTGCGCACCGTCGCGCACCGCGCCGCCGAACCCGTCGGCACGGCCGCCCTGCTGGAGGTCGCCGAGGGGCTCTACCTCGGGCGCGACCCGCTGGAGGGCGAGGCCGGCGACGGCCCGCTGCTGGAGGTCTCGCGGACCGGCGAGCGCGAGTACACGCTGCGCGTCGCGCTGCCCGTCGGCGACTCCGAGCTGGAACTCGCCCGGGTCGGCGACGACCTGGCCGTGACCGTGGACGGCCGGCGGCGGCTCCTCGCCCTGCCGTCGCTGCTCAAGCGCTGCCTGGTGACCGGCGCGGAACTGGACGACACCGGGTTGGCCGTGCGGTTCGCACCCGACCCCGACCTGTGGATGCGGTGAGGCACGTGGACGCCAAGCTCGCCGAGGAACTGCGCCTGCTGCTCGACGCCGCCGCCGAGAGAGCCCAACCGTGGCTGCACCGGGTCGCCCACCAGGACGAGGACCGGCCGGGCGGCGAGGGCCACGACGCGCGGACCTGCGGCTGGTGCCCGCTGTGCAACGCGGTGGCGCTGGCCCGGGGCGACCGCTCCGAGCTGGCCGCGAAGGCCGCCGAGCACCTGGCCGGGCTGGTCGCCGTGCTGCGCGCCGCGCTGGCCGAACCCGAGCGGGCCGCCGCTCCCGCCGCCGGACCCGACCCGGGGTCGGAGCCGGACGCGGGGTCGGAGCCGGACGCGGGGTCGGAGCCGGACGCGGGGTCGGGGAGGCCGCGCGTGCAGCACATCCCGGTCGTCCGCCGCGCGCGGGGGAGCCGGTGCTGACCATCGGCGTCGACGTCGGCGGCACGAGCGTGCGCGCCGGCGTGGTGGACGGTGACGGCGCGGTGCTCGACACGGCGCGCGCGGCGACCCCCAGCGGTGAGGAAGCCCTGGAGGAGGCCATCGGCGCGACCGTCGCCGAGGTCGCCTCGCGGCACCGGGTGACCGCGGTGGGCCTGGCCGTGGCCGGGTTCGTCGCCCCCGACCGCCGCACGGTGCGGTTCGCGCCGCACCTGGCGTGGCGGCAGGCGCCCGTGGCGGACCGGATCTCCCGCCGCGTCGGGATGCCCGTCGTCCTGGAGCACGACGCCAACGCCGCCGCGCTCGCCGAGCACCGGTTCGGCGCGGCCCGCGGCGCCGGCGTCGCCGCGCTCGTGGCCATCGGCACCGGCATCGGCGGCGCGCTGCTCATCGACGGCGAGGTGTTCCGCGGCGCGCACGGCGTGGCGCCGGAGCTGGGCCACCTGCGGCTCGTGCCCGACGGCAGGCCCTGCCCGTGCGGCAAGAACGGTTGCTGGGAGCGCTACTGCAGCGGCACGGCGCTGAGCACCACCGCGGTCGAGCTGCTGGCCCGTCACCCCGGCGCGTCGACCCTGCTCACCCGCGAGTCGCTGGGTGACTCGCGGGCGGTCACCGGGCGCCGCGTCGCCGCCGCGGCCCGCGACGGCGACCCGCTCGCGCTGCGCGCCCTGGCCGACCTGGCCCGCTGGCTCGGCGAGGGGCTGGCCCTCGTCGCGGACGTGTACGACCCGGAGGTCGTGGTGATCGGCGGCGGCGTGTCCGAGTCCGCGCCGCTGTTCCTCGACGAGGCGCGCGACCGCTACGCGGCCGTGGTGACCGGCGCGGGGCACCGCCCGCTGGCCCGCATCCGCCCCGCGCAGCTCGGCGACGACGCCGGCATCGTCGGCGTGGCGACCCTCGCGCGGGACGTCGTCGGCCGTGCCGCCCGCAACGGTCGGGCCCGCTGAGCGCCGCCCGCGCCGCGTACAGTCGCGTCATGCGCACCCGCGGTGTCCCGGGACCGGACCCGGTGTCACCGCTCGACGTGCCGGGGTCGGCGTGAGGACCGGCGCGGCGAGCGGGCACGCCGGTTACTTCCACGAGACGGCGTTCTACGGCAGCGACGACGGCTTCCTCGACCTCGTCGTGCCGTTCCTGGACGAGGGCCTCGCGCACGGCGAACCGGTGCTGGTGGCGTGCGTGGAGGCCAACGAGCGCCTGCTGCGCGACGCCGTGTCCGACCCCTCGGCCGTCGTGTTCCTGCCGTGCGCCGACCAGTACCGCCGCCCGACGGACGCGATCCTCGCCTACCGCAGGCTGTTCGCCGGGTACGCCGGGGCGCACCAGATCCGCGTGGTCGGCGACGTGCCGCACCCCGGGACCGGCGCCGCGTGGGGCTGGTGGTCGCGCTACGAGGCCGCGGTCAACGAGGTGTTCGACGAGTTCCCGCTGTGGGGGCTGTGCCCCTACGACCTGCGCACCACCCCGGCCGCGGTGCTGGCGGACGTGCTGCGCACCCACCCGTACGTGGTGGGCCCGGACGGCGGGCACGCCGCCAACCCCGAGCACTCGACGCGCTGGGCGTGGCCCGCCGCCGACCCCGACCCGCTCCAGGCCGGCCCGCCCGCCGTGGCGCTGACCGACCCGTCGCCCGCCGAGGCCAGGCACGCGGTGACCGCGGTGGTCGCGACGACCGCGCTGACCGGGGACGAGCGCGACGACGTCGTGTACGCGACCAGCGAGGCCGTGACCAACGCGCTGTGCCACGGCAAGCCGCCGGTGTCCGTGCGCGCCTGGGCCGGCCGCACGCGCGTGGTCGTCGCCGTGACCGACCGCGGCTCGGGGCCGTCGTCGCCGCTGGCCGGGCTGATGCCGACCAAGGACACGACGAGCGCCGGCATCGGCCTGTGGCTCACCCACCGCACGTGCCGCGACGTGGCGATGACGCGCGACGACGAGGGCTACACGATCCGCGTGACCGTGGGCTCCTGAGCGGCGCTCACAGCACCGCCCCGTCGTCCCAGCCGGAGTCCGGCGGCGGCCCGCTGCGCATCCGCAGCACCAGCCACCCGGCGCCCGAGCACATCACCACCAGCGCCAGCGGCGTGCCGACCGCGCCCGTCAGCCCGAACAGGCCGGGGGCGACCAGCACCACCACGCCCAGCAGGATCAGCACCAGCGCCGCGATCGTCCCGGGCCGCAGCGCGGGCAGCGGCGGCGGGTCGGGCGGCACGTAGTGGCTGTCGGGGTCGTCCTCGTCGAGGTCGTCGGGGTCGTCCTCGGCGGTGGCCACCGCCGGTCCGCTCCCGGGGTTCGCCGGCCTCACCGGCTCCGCCTCGTCGTCGGCCTGGTCGTCCGCTGCGTCGTCCGCCTCGTCGTCGGACCAGGCGCGCCTGCCGACGCCCTCGCGCTCCAGGCCCGCGACGATCTCGGCGAAGGTCGCGTCCACGTCCTCCGGCCCGTCGGTCGGGTCGCGTCGGGAGTTCATCGGCGTGCTCCAACCCTCCGAGCCTTCACAGGCGGGTGCCAGGGGTTCCATCGTCCCACGACCCCGGTGCGTTGCGGATCGCGTCAGACGGGCGATCACCGGACCGTACCCCCTCCGCGCGGGTCTTCGTTGTGCCTTGTGGTGTCGGCTCCGTAGGCTGGCGTGGGGATCAAGCACGTCGAGGAGGCGCTCCTACCGGTGCTGTACTGGTTGATGAAACACATCTTTCTCGGGCCACTCCTGAAGTTGTTCTTCCGACCCCGGATCATCGAGGGCGCGGAGAACATCCCCAAGGAGGGCGGAGCCATCCTCGCGAGCAACCACCTCGCGGTCTCCGACTCGTTCTTCCTCCCGCTGAAGCTGTCCCGCCGGGTCACCTTCCCCGCCAAGATCGAGTACTTCACCGGGAAGGGCTTCAAGGGCGCCCTCCAGCGCTGGTTCTTCTCCGGCGTCGGGCAGGTGCCGATCGACCGGTCCAGCGCGTCGGCGGCGCAGGGGGCGCTGGACACCGGCGTGCGGATCGTGCGCGAGGGCAAGCTGCTCGGCATCTACCCGGAGGGCACCCGCTCGCCGGACGGCCGGCTCTACAAGGGCAAGGTCGGCGTGGCCTGGATCGCCCTGGAGTCGGGCGCGCCGGTCATCCCGATCGCGATGTTCGGCACGGACAAGGCCAACCCCATCGGCTCGAAGATGTGGAAGCCCTACCCGATCCGGATCAAGATCGGCAAGCCGTTGGACTTCTCCCGCTACGAGGGGCTGTCCGGCGACCGGTTCGTGCTGCGGTCCATCACCGACGAGATCATGTACGCCCTGATGGAGCTGTCCGGGCAGGAGTACGTGGACGTCTACGCGGCCAAGGCCAAGGAGGTGCCCGGCGGCTCGTCGTCCGCCGGCTCGCCGTCCGCCGGGCAGGTCCCGCCGCCCGACCGGCTGCCCGAGACGAAGGCGGGCTGACCAGGACCCCGACGACCGGCACCCCCTAGGGTGTGCGCGTGCGGTTCTTCTACGACTGTGAGTTCATCGAGGACGGGGTCACCATCGACCTCGTCTCCATCGGCGTGGTCGACGAGGAAGGCCGCGAGTTCTACGCCGTGTCCACCGAGTTCGACCCGGCCAAGGCCGGGCCGTGGGTGCGGGCGAACGTGCTGAACCAGCTGCCGCCGCCCGCCAGCAAGGCTTGGCGCAGCCGGGAGCGCATCCGGGAGGACCTGCTCGACTTCCTCGGCGGCCCCAAGGCCAACCGGGACGACATCGAGCTGTGGGCGTGGTTCGCGGCCTACGACCACGTGGCGCTGGCGCAGCTCTGGGGGCCGATGCCCGCGCTGCCGCGCTGCCTGCCGCGCTTCACCCGCGACCTGCGGCAGCGCTGGGAGGACGTGGGCAAGCCGCGCCTGCCGCAGGCGCCCGCCGACGCGCACGACGCGCTGGCCGACGCCCGGCACAACCTGGCGCGGTGGAAGGTGATCGAGCTGGAGCGCCTGCGCCGCGGGTTCTCCCAGCGTTGACCCGGCGTTCTCCCGTTCGTCACGTCCGGTGGGTGGACCCTGCCTTGCTGCACCGATCCAGCACGTGTCACGCTTGGGTGACCCACGCCACGAGAGAGATTGGCTAAGCAAATGCGTATTGGTGTGCTCACCGGCGGTGGCGACTGTCCCGGCCTCAACGCGGTCATCCGCGGTGTGGTCCGCAAGGGCATCGAGGCCCACGGCTGGGACATCGTGGGCTTCCGCAACGGGTGGCGGGGACCGATCGAGAACCTGACCAAGCCGATCGGGCTCGCCGACGTCGAGGACATCCTGACCCGGGGTGGCACGATCCTCGGTTCGTCGCGCACCAACCCCTACAAGGTCGAGGGCGGTGTCGACCGCATCCGCGAGGTGCTCAAGGAGAACGGCGTCGACGCCCTCATCGCCATCGGCGGCGAGGACACCCTGGGTGTCGCCAAGCGCCTGACCGACGACGGCATCGGCGTCGTGGGCGTGCCGAAGACCATCGACAACGACCTGGGCGCGACCGACTACACGTTCGGCTTCGACACCGCCGTGCACATCGCGACCGAGGCGATCGACCGGCTCCGCACCACGGCCGAGTCCCACCACCGCGCCCTCGTCGTCGAGGTCATGGGCCGGCACGCCGGCTGGATCGCGCTGCACTCCGGCCTCGCCGGCGGCGCCAACGTCATCCTCGTGCCCGAGCGCGAGTTCAACGTCGACCAGGTCATCGAGTGGGTGGAGCGCCGCTTCGAGCGCCAGTACGCCCCGATCATCGTGGTCGCCGAGGGCGCGATCCCGCAGGGCGGCGCCGAGGTGCTGCACTCCGGTGAGAAGGACGCGTTCGGCCACGTGCGGCTGGGCGGCGTCGGCACCTGGCTGGCCGAGGAGATCGCCGAGCGCACCGGCAAGGAGTCCCGCGCGGTCGTGCTGGGCCACGTGCAGCGCGGCGGCGTCCCCACCGCGTACGACCGCGTGCTCGCCACCCGGTTCGGCCTGCACGCCGTGGACGCCGTCGCCGAGGGCGACTTCGGCGTCATGGTCGCGCTGAAGGGCACGGACATCGTGCGCGTGAAGCTGGCCGAGGCGACCGCCGAGCTGAAGACCGTGCCGCTGGAGCGCTACCAGGAGGCCGAGGTCTTCTTCGGCTAAACCCCTCCGCACCACGTCCAGGCCCCCCGAACCCCAGGTCCGGGGGGCCTGGACGTAGAACTCAGGGGTCCTGGGTGTTGGACTCTCGCGAGAGTCCAACACCCAGGACCCGAGAGTCGTACGTGCGGGACCGGTGAGTTCTACGTTCGGGTCAGCCGAGGGCGCCCAGGTGCAGGTAGGTGGCGAACGTGCCCAGCCAGTGCTCGGCGTAGTAGCCGTGGCCGAAGACGTGGCGCAGGCCGGCGGCGCGGTGGTCCGCGGCGGCGGTGCGGGCCAGGTCCGCGTAGCGGTGGGTGCCCGGGAGGGCGTCGGCGACGGCCCGCCACTGCCAGGCGCGGGAGAGGGCCAGGCCCACCAGGTGGGAACCGTGCGGGTCGCCCGGCTCGTCCACCGGCACGGGCTCGCGCAGCACCTTCCAGCGCGCCTCGTCCAGGTCCGGCAGGAACGCCTCGAACCACGCGGTGAACTCGTCGGCCGGCAGCACCCGCCGCACCAGGTCGGCCTCGGTCAGCGCGGGGGACAGGAAGTCCGACGCGTCCGGCTCGAACCCGCCGTACCCGGCGTCCTCGCGGTGCCAGCGCAGCGCCGCCCCCGCGCACGCCGCCGCCAGCTCCTCGTCGCCCACCGCGCGCGCCGCGTCGAGCACGAGCCCCGTCGCGAACGCGGTGTTGCCGTGCGTCCCGGTGCGCACCGGCAGTCGCGCCCCGGCCACCTTGACGAGATAACGGTCACGCAGCACCCCGCTCAACGGCGCCAGCGCCCCCGCCCACGGCGAACCCCACGTGCGCAGCTCCGCGTCCAGCACCAGCAGCCACGCCCACCCGTAGGGCCGCTCCCAGAACCCGCCGTTCGGCCCGTCGAAGAACGCCGCCTCGACCTCGGCGTTGGCCCGGGTGATCAGCCCGTCGAGCACCCGGCGGGCCTCGTCCGCGCCGGCGACGGACGGCCGCACCCGCAGCAGGCGCACCGCCAACCAGGTCTGGTGCACGCACGAGTGCCAGTCGAACGACCCGGCGAAGATCGGGTGCAGCTCCCGCTGCGGCACCAGGTCGGCGTCGGAGGAGACGACGTGGCTCCAGTGCACGGGCAGGTCCCGGCGCACGTTCTCCACCGCGGTCGCCAGCAGGCGCGCCGCCGTGTCGTCATCCAGACGGGTGTCGACCATGCGCCACATCATGCACAGCCGGACCCGCGCCCGTCCTGCCATGTGGACAGCTATCTTTAACGTGTGAACTGGACCGTGGACGTGCCCGTTGACACGCTTCCCGAGCTTCCGCCCCTCCCGCCCGAGCTCCGCGACCGGCTCGACGACGCGCTGGCCCGCCCGGCGGCGCAGCAGCCGGAGTGGCCGGACGCCGAGCAGGTGCGCCGCGTGCGCGCCGTGCTGGAGAGCGTGCCGCCCATCACCGTGCCCGCCGAGATCGACCGGCTGCGCGGCAACCTGGCCGAGGTCGCCCGGGGCGAGGCTTTTCTGCTGCAGGGCGGCGACTGCGCGGAGACGTTCGCGGACAACACCGAGCCGCACATCCGCGCGAACGTCCGGACCCTGCTCCAGATGGCCGTCGTGCTCACCTACGGCGCGAGCCTGCCGGTGGTGAAGATCGGCCGCATCGCCGGTCAGTACGCCAAGCCGCGCTCGTCGGGCATCGACGCGCTGGGCCTGCCGTCCTACCGCGGCGACATCGTGAACTCGCTGGTCGCGACGCCCGAGGCGCGCGTGCCGGACCCGGGTCGGATGATCCGCGCCTACGCCAACGCGGGCGCGGCGATGAACCTGCTGCGCGCCGTGACCACCGCGGGCATGGCCGACCTGCACCGGCTGCACGACTGGAACAAGGACTTCGTGCGCACCTCGCCCGCGGGCGAGCGGTACGAGGCGCTGGCCGGCGAGATCGACCGGGGCCTGCGCTTCATGTCGGCGTGCGGCGTGAACGACACCTCGCTGCACACCACCGAGATCTTCGCCTCGCACGAGGCCCTGCTGCTCGACTACGAGCGGGCCCTGCTGCGCCTGGACGTGACCGACGAGCGGCAGCCGAGGCTGTACGACCTGTCGGCGCACTTCCTGTGGATCGGCGAGCGGACCCGGCAGCTGGACGGCGCGCACATCGCGTTCGCCGAGCTGCTGTCCAACCCGATCGGCCTGAAGATCGGCCCGTCGACGACGCCGGAGATGGCCGTCGAGTACGTCGAGCGCCTCGACCCGCACAACCAGGCCGGCCGGCTCACGCTGATCAGCCGCATGGGCAACGGCAAGGTGCGCGACGTGCTGCCGCCCATCGTCGAGAAGGTCACCGCCTCCGGCCACCAGGTCATCTGGCAGTGCGACCCGATGCACGGCAACACGCACGAGTCGTCCACCGGCTACAAGACCCGGCACTTCGACCGGATCGTCGACGAGGTCCAGGGCTTCTTCGAGGTGCACCGCCGCCTCGGCACCCACCCCGGCGGCATCCACATCGAGCTGACCGGCGAGGACGTCACCGAGTGCCTCGGCGGCGCCCAGGAGATCTCCGACCTGGACCTCGCGGGCCGCTACGAGACGGCGTGCGACCCGCGCCTGAACACCCAGCAGTCGCTGGAGCTGGCGTTCCTCGTCGCGGAGATGCTGCGCAGCTGACCCCCGGACGCGTCGACCCCGGACGTACCGCGGCCCCCGACCTCGCCGAGGTCGGGGGCCGCGGTCGTCCACGGGGGTGCTCAGAGGGCGATCAGCGTGACCTGGGTGTCCTTGGGCACGCGCTGCCCGGCGCGCACGGACTGGTTGACCACGCGGGCCCGGTCGTTGTTGTTGAACTGCACGTCCACCTTGAGGCCCGCCTTCTCCAGGTCCTCCTTGGCGTCCTTGACGCGCTTGCCCTCGACCTGGGGCACGGTCACCGCGTTCGACAGGAACACGGTCACCCGCCGGTCGGCGCCCGACACGTTCGAGCCCGCGGCCGGGTCGGTGCGCACGACCTTGCCCGCGTCCACGGACTCGGAGAACTCGCCGGGCCCCTCGACCGGCTCGAACCCGGCGGCGCTCAGCTCGGCGAACGCCTCGTCCTTCGACTTGCCGGTCACGCTCGGCACCGGCCGCGGCTGCACGCCCTTGCTGAGCACGATCACCACGGTCGAGCCGATCGGCACCGGCGTGCCGGGCGCGGGGTCGAGCGTGACCACCTTGCCCTTGGGCACGCGGTCGCTGAACGCCTCCTTCGCCGGGTCCACCTTCGCCTGGAGCCCGACGGACCTGATCTCCTGCTCGGCCACCGCCGGGTCGACGCCGGACTGCACCTGCGGCACCACGGGCTTGCCCGCCGACACCACGAGCCGCACCAGCTCGCCCTGCGTGGTCTCGGTGCCCGCGGGCGGGTCGGTGCTGATGACCTCGCCGGCGGGCACCGTGTCGCTGTTCTCGGTCCGCACGGTGTGCTTGAGGGAGGCGGCGGTGATCAGCGAGATGGCCGTCGACTCGTCCCGGCCGACCAGCTCGGGCACGTTGGTGACCCGGCCGATCGAGAACCACCAGGTCGTCACGCCGATGACGAGCGCGGCGACGCCGACGACGCTGATCCAGGTGATGAACTGGCGCTTGCTGCGCGCCTGCAGCTCCGCCTGCAACTGCTCGGGCGTCTTCTTCTTCGGCGCCCGCCGGGGGCGCGGCCTCGGCCTGGGCGCGGTCCTGGGCGCCTCCACGGGCGGCACGGGCTGGAAGGCGCCGCGCGGGATGGCCCGCGTGCCCTGCGGGCCGCTGACCGGCGTGACGAGCGGGTTGGGGCGGTGCACGGGCACCGTGGGGTCGGCGAACGCCGTGCCCACGCCCGCGCCGACCCGGACCGGTTGGATGTGCACGGTCTGCTCGCCGGGACCGGGCGCGGGCACCTGCTGGGTGCCCGGCTCGACGAACGCCACGGGCCGGGCCAGCGGGTGGGGCTGGACCTGCGTCGCCTGGTCGGCCGGGTCGGGCGGTGGCGCGGACGGGGACGGGGGCGCGGACGGGGAGGGCGTCGACGCGGCCGGTTCGGCGGCGGCCACCACCGGCACGTCGGCGCTCACCAGGCCGAGCCGGGCCCGCACGGCCTCCACCTCGGACAGGAACGAGTCGGCGTCCGCGGGCCGCAGGAACGGCTCCTTGCGGGTCGCCCGGCGCACCAGCTCCGCCACCTCGGCGGGCACGTCCGGCACCGGCGGCACCTCGTCGTTCACGTGCCGGTACGCCACGGAGATCGCGTTGTCGCCCACGAACGGCGGCGCGCCGGTCAGCATCTCGTACAGCAGCACGCCCGCCGAGTACACGTCGCTGCGGGCGTCCGTGGTGCCGGTGGTGACCTGCTCGGGCGAGAGGTAGGCGACCGTGCCGAGGATCACCGAGTCGCTCGTGACGCCCGCCGTGGACATCGCCCGGACCAGGCCGAAGTCGGCGACCTTCACCGCGCCGCCGCGCCCGATCAGCACGTTCTCCGGCTTCACGTCGCGGTGCACGAGGTCGGCGCGGTGCGCCGCGGCCAGCGGCGAGAGCACCTTCTCCAGCACGGTCAGCGCCAGCGGCACGTCGAGCCTGCCGCGCTCGTTGAGCAGGTCGCGCAGCGTGCCGCCCTCGACCAGCTCCATCACCAGGAAGACCCGGTCCTCGTCCACGCCCTGGTCGTGCACCTGCACGACGCCGGGGTGGTGGAGCTTCGCCGCGGCCCGCGCCTCGCGCTCGAACCGCGCGACGAACTGCGGGTCCGCGGAGAACCTCGGGTCCATGACCTTGATGGCCACGGGGCGCTCCAGGCGGGTGTCCACACCGCGGTACACGGAGGACATGCCGCCCCGCGCCACCAGGGTGCCGACCCGGTAGCGTTGTTCGAGCAGCCCGCCGATCACGTTCGTCGCCGACCTTTCCACAGCCGTGGATCGTACGGTGGGGTGGTGCCGATCGGTGCTGTGCGCTGGATGGTCCCACGCGCGCGTGTGGGCTCCGCGTCAAAGCCCCGCGGAACAGGGGGTGTCCGGCAGGCGACCCGGGGGTGTACCCCCACCACCCGGTTGGCGCAGGGCATCGCTCCCGGCGTTGTGGCATCGTGACGCACGTGAGTGCGATTCCTGCCGCTGCGGATGTGCTGGCTCCCGACCTCGAGGTCCTCGACCTCCCCGAGGTCGGAGAGCGGCTTGGCCTGCCGATCAACCGTGTCCACCAGCTGCTGCGCGACGGCCAACTCCTCGCGGAGCGCCGGAACGGTGTCCTCGTCGTCCCCGCCGACTTCCTCGCCGCCGGAGGCGTGGTGAAGGGGCTGCCCGGCACCATCACGGTGCTGCGCGACTCCGGTTACTCGACCGAAGAGATCCTCCGGTGGCTGTTCACCGAGGACGAGACCCTGCCGGGCACGCCCGTCGAGGCGCTGCGCGGCGACCGGGGCCGCGAGGTGAAGCGCCGCGCCCAGGCGCTGGCCTTCTAGCCGACCGCGCACCACCTCCCCGTCGACCGGCGTCCGGGCGGCCCCAGAGCGGGTCGCCCGGGCGCCGAGCCCCGCGGTCACGCGTACCGGCTGGACAGCTTCAGGGGGTCCGGTCTGGTCAGCGACGCGCAGGCCAGCGCCGACACCAGGGCCGTGCAGGCCAGGTAGCCCCACGAGTACAGCGCCGTGTCGCCGTTGGGGTAGGTGACGAGCAGCATCCAGACGGAGAAGAACGCGCCCGCCTTCAACGCCGTCCCGGACCAGTGGAACGCCGCCGCCATCACCAGCGGCCAGCTGAAGTACCAGGGCAGGGTGGCCGGGGACAGCACCGCGACGGCGAACATCGTGATCGCCGCCCGCCGCACCGCGTCCGGGCCGCCGTCCTGCGCCGCCCACCACTGCCGCCACGCGATGTAGACCAGCAGCAGCGACCCGAGGCCGCGCGCGACGGTCATGAACCAGCCCGGCTCGACCCGGACGAACGCGTCGACCACCGTGTGCGCGAAGTCGCCGACCGCGCTGGGCAGCGACAGCCAGTTCACGATCGTCGACGACGAGCTGAGCGCCGGTATCCAGCCGAGGTCCAGGCCGGAGACCAGGGTGGTGCCGGCGAACACGGCGACGAACACCGCCACGCCGCCGGTGATGGCCTTGCCGAGCTGGGCGGCGCGCGTGCCGTGCAGCCGCCTCGCCCACACCAGGACGAGGAACGGCAGGGCGACGACGGCGGTGGCCTTCACCGCGAACGCGAGCGTGACCACGGCCAGGCCCAGCACGTGCCTGCGGTCGAGCACGAGGAGCACGCCGGCGGCCAGCAGGCCGACCATCAGCAGGTCGTTGTGCGCGCCGCCGATGAGGTGCACGAGCATCAGCGGGTTCGCCGCGGCCACCCACAGCGCGGTCGCGGGCCGCCCGCCCAGGTGGCGGGTGAGGCCGGGCAGCGCCCAGCACAGCAGGAGCAGGCCGCACGCCAGCACGAACCGCATGACGACGACGCCGCCGATCACGCTGGCGCCGGTCGACCAGACGACGCCCTCGGCGAGCATCAGGAACAGCGGGCCGTAGGGGGCGGGCGTGTTCTGCCACACCCAGCTCACGTTGTCCGACAGCGGGCTCTGGAGCACCGCCGGGCCGACCGAGTACGGGTCCAGGCCGTTGAGCGCGAGCTGGCCCTGGGCGAGGTAGCTGTAGATGTCCTTGCTGAACAGCGGTGGCGCGAAGAGCAGGGGCAGCGTCCAGGCGACGATCGCGGTGAGCACGGCGGCGCTGCCCACGTGCCGGTTGCGGACCATCCGGCCGAGCCTGACCCACGACCAGATCACCATGCCCAGGCCGAGGTAGAGGACGGCGGTGGCCAGGTCGTGGCCGTGGCCGTACCTGATCCAGCTCAGCGAGGTGTCGGCGAGCAGCGGGTCGCGCTTGAGGATCGCGCCCGCGCCGGTGCCGCCGAGCGCGAGCAGCATGACGCCGCCCACGCCGAGCAGGATGGTGCGGATCGGGATGCCGCCCGGGTCCGGCCGGTCCTGCGCCTGGGTAGCCGACGACCGCACCGGCTCGACAGGTGCGGCGCTCGATCGGGGGAGGGACGGGGTCGCGGCCATCGCGGGAACATCGTTGCACAAGGCCAGGAGGGACCGGCACGTGATGGTGCAACCCGGTGACGGGCTCGTAACGCCCGGGGCGATCCTCGCACGTCGTGATCACCCGGGGGAGTGACCACATGGAGTATTCGACGTGCGGCGCCGTCCGGTTCGGGTGCCTTTCGCGGCGGCCCCTCAGGAGCGCGCGCGTGCCCGGTGGGCGGCGAGCAGGCGGCGCGGCGCGCGGGCGCTCGCGCCGGTGATCCGCTGCGCGGCCAGCCGGCCGGAGATCAGCACCGGCGGCACGCCGACGCCCGGCGTGGTGCCGCAGCCCGCCAGCACCGCGTTGTCGAGCACCAGGTTGCGCGGCCGGAACGGCCCGGTCTGCGCGACCGTGTGCGCCGCCGAGAACGGGGTGCCCGCGGCCAGGCCCATCCCGGCCCAGTCGAGCGGGGTGACCAGGCGCTCCACCTCGACGGCGTCGCCGAACCCGGTCAGGCCGCGCTGTTCGAGGGTGGCCACGAGCTCGTCGCGGTAGGCCGGGCCGACGCGGGCCCAGTCGACCGGGCCGGCGTGCAGGTTCGGCGCCGGGGCCAGCACGAACATGCCCTGCTCGGGCGGGGCGGTGACCAGCAGCGACGGGTCGCTCATCGGCGTGCCGAGCCGGGTCAGCTCGTCGAACGTCCGCTCCCACGCGGCACCGAAGAAGAGGGTGTGGTGGGCCAGCTCGGGCCAGGTGCGCGACACGCCCGCGTGCAGCACGACGGCCGACGGCGACCAGGTGATCGGGAGCGGCCGGCGCGGGCGGTGGCCGAGCAGCCGGTAGGCGGCGGGCAGGTCCGGGGTGAGCACGACCGCGTCGCACGGGATGCGCTCGCCGCGGGTGGTGCGCACGGCGCTCACCCGCCCGCCGACGCGCTCCAGCCACGCCACCGGCGTCTGGTAGCGCACGTCGGCGCCCGCGTCGACCGCGGCGGCGGCGAGGGCGTCCGGCAGCGCCCGCATCCCGCCGCGCGGGTGGTGCACGCCCGCGACCGTGTCCATGTAGGCGATCACGGCGTAGGCGGCGAGCGCGCGGCGGGGCGGCACGCCCGCGTACAGGGACTGGAAGGAGAAGACGCGCTGCAGGCGCTCGTCGCGCAGGAAGCGGGCGACGGAGGGGCCGAGGCGGGCGAACCCGCGCAGGGCGGCGAGCCTGGCCAGGTGCGGGGTGAGGAGGGAGAACGGCGAGTCGAAGTTCGCCCCGATGAACGAGTCGCGCTCCACCCGGTACAGCTCGGTCAGCCAGCGGCGCAGGTCGCGGTAGCCCGCCGCCTCGCGCGGACCGGCGAACCGGCGCACCTCGTCCTCCATGGCGTCCGCGTCGGCGCGCACGTCGAGGACGGAGCCGTCGGCGAACCTGGCCCGGTAGGCGGGGTCGACCGGGAGGAGGTCGAGCCGGTCGGCCAGCGAGTCGCCGACCGCGTGCAGCGCCTCGTCCACCAGCTCCGGCATGGTCAGCACGGTGGGGCCGGTGTCGAAGCGGTAGCCGCCGAGGTCGAGCCGCCCGGCCCGGCCGCCCGGCACGGCGTCGCGCTCGACCACGGTGACGCGGCGGCCCGCGCCGAGCAGGTGCAGGGTCGCGGACAGCCCGGCGAGACCCGCACCGACCACGACGACGTGGTCGGTGCGGCCGGTGACGGTGCGCATCGTCAGTGGGTCCGTTCGGTGGCGCTGATGGCGAGTTCGGCGAGGCGGTCGGCGGCCGGTTCGGCGACGGGCGCGGCGGCCAGCGCGGCCAGCGCGGACGTGGTCAGCTCGGTGATCCGCCGCTCGACGGCGTCCACCGCGCCGACGTCGCGGAGCTGGGCGCGGGCCAGGTCGACGGTGGCGGGGTCCAGGTCGGGGCGGCCCAGCGCCTCGTGCAGCACGTCCGCGCCGCGCTGCATGCCCAGCGCCACGAGCAGGGTGCGCTTGCCCTCGCGCAGGTCGTCGCCCGCGGGCTTGCCGGTGACGGCCGGGTCGCCGAACACGCCGAGCAGGTCGTCGCGCAGCTGGAACGCCACGCCGATGTCCCGGCCGAACGCGCGCAGGCCGTCGACCAGCTCGGGCGAGCCGCCGCCGATGGCCGCGCCCATGTGCAGCGGGCGTTCGACGGTGTAGGCGGCGGTCTTGAGGCGGTCGATGCGCAGCGCGGCGTCGGGCGAGGAGTCGCCCCGGGCCTGGGTGAGCACGTCGAGGTACTGGCCGGCCAGCATCTCGGTGCGCATGTCCCGCCACGGCAGGCTGAGGCGCTGGAGGGCGTCGGTGGGCAGGCCGGCGGCGAACAGCATGTCGTCGGCCCAGGCCAGGGCCACGTCGCCGATCAGCACGGCGGCGGCCAGGCCGAACCGCTCGGGTTCGCCGAGCCACCCCCGCTCGCGGTGCCGCTCGGCGAACCGGACGTGCACGGTCGGCATGCCCCGGCGGGTCTCGGAGGCGTCCATCAGGTCGTCGTGCACGAGGGCGCACGCCTGGATCAGTTCGAGGGAGCTGACCGCGGTGAGGACCGCCGGCGTCCCCGGGCCCTCCGGGTCGCCGCCCGCGGCGCGCCAGCCCCACCAGGCGAAGGTGGGGCGGATGCGCTTGCCGCCGCCGAGGACGAAGTCGGCCAGCGCGTCGACCGCGCCGGTGAAGTTCTCCTCCATCCGCGCACCCAGGACCCGGCGGTCGGCCAGGTATCCCGCCAACGCCGCGTCGACGTGCTTGGGCAGTTCGAGGTCCAGGGGGTGGAGCGGCACCCGCCTATCGTCGCCCCTGCCCCGGGGGCCTGCCCAACCGGGTGGTCGGTCCCATCTGGTGAAAGGTTCCTCCCACGGGTTGGGGGTGCCTTTAGGCTGGTGGCATGACGTCGGTGGTCGAGCGCCTGAGCGGGGACTCCCCCGTGTTCTCCGTGGAGTTCTTCCCGCCCCGCGACGCGGCGGACGAGACGGTGCTGTGGCGCGCGATCCGGGAGCTGGAGCCGCTGGACCCGGCGTTCGTGTCGATCACCTACGGCGCGGGCGGCTCGACGCGCGACCGGACCATCCGGACCACCGGGCGCGTCGTGCAGGAGACGACCCTGGTGCCGATGGCGCACCTGACGGCCGTGGACCACTCGGTGGCCGAGCTGCGCAACGTCATCGGCTGGTACGCGGCGGTCGGCGTGCGCAACATCCTGGCGGTGCGCGGCGACCCGCCCGGCGACCCCCACGGCGAGTGGGTGCCGCACCCGCAGGGGCTGACGTACGCGGAGCAGCTCGTGCGGCTGTGCCGGGAGCTGGGCGACTTCTGCGTGGGCGTGTCCGCGTTCCCGTACGGGCACCCCCGGTCGGCGAGCCTGGACGAGGACACGAAGTACCTGGTGAGCAAGCTGCGGGCGGGGGCGGACTTCGCCATCGCGCAGCTGTTCCTGGACGTGGAGGACTTCCTGAGGCTGCGCGACCGGGTGGTCGCGGTGGGCTGCGACACACCGGTGCTGCCGGGGCTGATGCCGTTGACGACGCCGCGGACGCTGGCCAAGACGGTGGAGCTGTCGGGCGCCCCGCTGCCGGCCGCGGTGGCGCGCCGGCTGGAGCCGCTGGCGGGGGACGCGGCGGCGTTCCGCGAGGCCGGGGTGGACCTGGTGACGGAGATGGGGGAGCGGCTGCTGGCGGAGGGCGTGCCGGCGCTGCACTTCTACACGTTCAACCGGTCGAGGGCGACGCGCGAGGTCGTCGGGCGGCTGGGGCTGGTCCCGGCGCGGGCCTGACCGACGCGGGCCTGACCATCGCCGGCCTGACCATCGCCGGCCTGACCATCGCCGGCCCGACCGGCGCGGGACTGACCGACGCGGTCAGCCGGTGCGGCCGTCCCCGGTGCCCGGTGCCTCCGGGGAGCGGGGACGGCCGCGCGGCCCTCAGGCGTGCAGGTGCCGCTCGGTGGCCGAGTCGAGGGTCACGGCCAGGCGGTTGAGGCCGTTGATGCTGATCACCAGCGCCAGCAGGTCCGCCAGCCCCTTCTCGCCGAACGCCGCCGCGGCCCGCTGCCACAGCTCGTCGGGCACGCCGTGCTCGCCCAGCCGCGTCACGGCGTCGGTCAGTTCGAGGGCGACCCGCTCGGTGTCGTCGAAGAACCGGGACTCGCGCCAGACGGCGACCGCGAAGAGGCGCTGGGGGTTCTCGCCCGCCTTGAGGGCGTCCTGGGTGTGCATGTCGACGCAGAACGCGCAGCCGTTGAGGACGGAGGCGCGCAGCTTCACCAGTTCGAGGAGCGTGTGGTCCACGTTCTCGGTGACGTAGGTGTTCAGGGCGATCATCAGCTGGTACGCCTCGGGGGCGACCGCGGCGAAGTTCATCCTCATGCCCATGGGACGGGGCGGCCCGGCGAGGTGTGACAGGGGGCCGTCAGGCCAGCGCGCTGCGCCTGTGCGCGACCACCGCCAGGACCACGACGATGAGCGCCGCGCCGCCGGTCAGCCCGGCCACCAGCATCGTCCACCCGAAGTACGAGACGGCGTTGTCGCCCTCGTAGCGGACGGTGGCGTTCAGCATCGAGGCTTGGCCCGGTTTGGGTGACCAGGCGATGGTGGCGTTGTCCTCTTCTCGCCCGTTCGTGTCGATGATTTCACCCGGGAAGCTGATCTTCACCTGGATGTCGGCCCGCTCCGGCGGCACCTGGGTCAGGTCCACCGAGCCGGACAGCGACACCAGGTCGCCGGAGCGGCGGAAGTTCAGCTGGTAGCGGCTGGACGAGGCGCTGGTCGCGATCGACAGGGCCCGCACCTCGTCGAACGCCAGGCCGCTGAAGAACACCTGGGTGCCGACGTACCCGTCCACGGCGTACGGCTTGGTGGTGACCCGGCCGGCCAGCTCCTCCGGCACCTTGAGCTGGGGGCCCGGGTCGTTGTCCCGCGCGGGGGGAGTGGCGGCGGTGATCTCGCCGGACACGCGGTCGTCCTGCGACAACGCCATGGCGGCGTGCAGCCTGACGCACCCCGTCAGCGACAGCAGCGCGAGGAGGAAGACCGGCAGGAGGAGCGCGGAGGCCCTGGGCACGCGGTCATCCTGCCGGCTGCCGTCAAAAGTTGACCGGTGGTCCAGAATCGTGAGCCTCGCTAAATACCTGTCGGTGGTACAGGGGCCGCCGGTAACGTGCGGCGCATGTCAACCTCCCAGGCCGGCGTGCACGGCATCAGCAACCAGTTCGTGGCCGACTACGCGGCGGCGGACCCGCTGGTCGCGACCGCCATCGGCAAGCCCGGCCACGACCACCGGTTGCCCGACTACTCGCCGGAGGGCCACGCGGCCCGGGAGGAACTGGCCCGCAAGGCCCTCGCCGCGGTCGGGGCGGCCGAGCCGGCGGACAAGTCGGAGGCCGACGCCAAGGCCGTGTTCCTGGAGCGCGTCGGCCTGGAGGTGGAGCTGCACGAGGCCGGCCTGGTCGAGGGCAACCTCAACGTGATCGCGAGCCCCGTGCAGTCGCTGCGCGAGGTGTTCGACCAGATGCCGACCTCCACGGAGGACGACTGGGCCGTGATCGCCCAGCGGCTCAAGGCCGTGCCGGAGGCGCTGGCCAACCTGCGCGCCGGCCTGGCGTCGTCCGCGGACAAGGGGCGGGTCGCCGCGCTGCGCCAGGTCACCAAGGTCGCCGAGCAGTGCGACACGTGGGCCGGGCGCGGCGATCGGCCGTCGTTCTTCGCGGGCTTCGTCGCGGGCGCCCCCGGTGACGGCGCGCTGCGGACGGAGCTGCGGGCCGGCGCCGAGGCGGCGGCCTCGGCCTACGGGGACCTGGCGGCGTTCCTGCGCGCCGAGCTGGCGCCCCGCGCGCCGGAGAAGGACGCGGTGGGCGAGGACGTCTACCGCCTCCAGTCGCGCTTCTTCACCGGGTCGCGGCTGGACCTGGCCGAGGCCTACGAGTGGGGCTGGGCGGAGTTCACCCGCATCGAGACCGAGATGCGGCAGGTCGCGAACCGGATCAAGCCCGGCGCCGGCCTGGCCGAGGCCGCCGCCGCGCTGGACGCGGACCCCCGGTACCTGGTGCACGGCAAGGACGGCCTCCAGTCGTGGATGCAGGAGCTGTCGGACAAGGCGCTCCGCGAGGTGCGGGACGTGCACTTCGAGCTGCCCGACGAGCTGATGGCGCTGGAGTGCCGCATCGCGCCGCCCGGCGGGGGTGTGGGCGCCTACTACACGGGCCCGACGCCGGACTTCTCCCGGCCCGGCCGCATGTGGTGGTCCGTGCCGGACGACAAGCAGGAGTTCTCCACCTGGCGCGAGGTCTCGACCGTCTACCACGAGGGCGTGCCCGGCCACCACCTCCAGGTCGCGACGGCGGTGTACCAGGCCGAGCGGCTCAACGACTTCCAGCGGCTGCTGTGCTGGGTCTCCGGCCACGGCGAGGGCTGGGCGCTGTACTCCGAGCGGCTGATGCGAGAGCTGGGCTACCTGGAGGACGACGGCGACCTGCTCGGGATGCTCGACGCGCACCTGTTCCGCGCGGCCCGGGTGATCATCGACATCGGCATGCACCTGGAGCTGGAGATCCCGAGGGGGACCGGGTTCCACGAGGGCGAGCGGTGGACGCCGGAGCTGGGGCTGGAGTTCATGCTCACCCGCACGATCACCGACGCGTCGCACGTGCACGACGAGATCGACCGCTACCTGGGCTGGCCCGGCCAGGCCCCGTCGTACAAGATCGGCGAGCGGCTGTGGCTGGCCGCGCGCGAGGACGCGCGGGCGCGGCACGGGGCCGACTTCGACCTCAAGGCGTTCCACACGCGGGCGCTGGAGATGGGCGCCATGGGCCTGGACACGCTGCGCGAGCGGTTGGCGGAACTCTGACGTTCTGGTTCGATTCCGACCCCGGTGCCTCACGCGCAGGTCACCGGGGTCGGTGTTTGATTGTCGTGCGTACGAGTGAGGGGGGACCGATGGGCGGACGTACGAGGCGCGCCGCGCTCGGGGCGCTGGCGGTCGCGTTGCTGCTCCTCGGGGCGGCACCAGCGCAGGCCCAGCCCGGGGTGGGCGACCAGGCGCAGTGGCGCATCCGGCAGGACATCGTGGACCACGCGCTGCGCGAGGTCGGCCAGCGCGAGGGCAACGGCAACTACTACCCGCAGAAGTACCAGGACGTGGAACCGGGCGTGCTGCGCCCGGCCGAGTGGTGCGGCGTGTTCGTCAACTGGGCGTGGGCGACCGCGGGCGTGGTGGACAAGCCGTCGATGCGGCCCGCGCCCGGCGCGTCCGTGCTGGAGCAGGGCCACTGGGCGACGTACTGGCAGAAGTGGGGCAAGGCCAACGGCCGCTGGAAGGACGTCTCCGAGCGGGACGTGGAGCCGGGCGACGCCGTCGTGTACGGCAACTTCCCCGACTTCCACGCGCACGTCGGGCTGGTGGTCGAGGTCAAGTACGACCGGACCGGGCTCAAGGCCACGCACGTGCGGACGGTCGAGGGCAACTTCGGCGAGCGCGTCGTCTACTCGAAGCTGCGCCCGATCGAGGGGCTGAACGCCGGGAAGTACCTGAAGGCCACCGGGTTCGTGTCCCCGTTCTGACCCGCCGGCCGGTCCGCGGGCCGATCCGGTCCGCGGACCCGGCCCGCGTGGTCCGGTTCGCGGGGTCCGGCCCGCGGGCCGGGGGCTAGTCCACCGGCAGGGTCCGGCCCAGGACGGCGAACGGGCGCGGGTCGCCGGTGAACTGGTAGTGCCGCAGCACGTCCGCGAACCCCATGCGCCGGTACAGGCGCCACGCCTTGCTCGGGCCCTCCGGCGTGGACAGCAGCACGCGCGACGTCGTGACGCCGGCCAGGAGGCTGCGCAGCAGCTGCTCGCCGAGGCCCCGGCCCTGGGCGCGCGGCAGGACGTGCAGCTCGGTCAGCTCGAAGTAGTCGCGCATCCACTCCTCGACCGCGGTCGGCCCGGCGACCGTGGTCAGGCCGTGCCGCACCTGCTCGTGCCACCACTGGCCCACCGAGCCCCGGTAGCCGTAGCCGATGCCGATCAGCTCGTCCTCCTCGCCGAGGGCCACCACGCACCGCCAGCCCTCGCGCAGCATGTGCGCCAACCACATGGGCGCGCGCTGCTCGGCCGTGCCGGGCGGGTAGTCCATGGCGCTCACGTACAGCGCCAGCGCCTCGCTGAGGCGGGCGTTCAGCTCGCGCGCGGACAGCTCGACGAGCCGCTGAGACGGTGCGGCGGTCACTGCGCGACCTCGGCGGGCGTGCCGCCGGTCAGGTCGACCAGGCCGGCGCAGGTGGTGGGGTAGACGGCGTGCGGGTGCCCCGCCGCGGCCCACACCACCTCGTACCGCTCCAGGGCCACGTCGACGAACGTCCGGATGGGCGCGGGGTGGCCGACCGGGGAGACGCCGCCGATGACCTGGCCGGTGTGCTGACGGACGAAGTCCGGGGTGGCGCGGTCGATGCGGTCGACCCCGGCGAGGGCGGCGAGCTTCCCGGTGTCCGCGCGGTGCGCGCCCGAGGTGAGCACGAGCAGCGGGGTGGTCGCGTCGCCCTTCACGGCGGCGAACACGAGGCTGTTGGCGATGGCCCCTACCGGCACGCCCACGGCCTCGGCCGCCGCGGCGGCGGTGCGGACGGCGTCGGCCAGCACGCGGATGCCGTTCGCCGCGTCGTGGTGCCCCGCTTCGGCCAGGGCGGCGGCGACCTTGCGGATGCCGGGGTGGTCGAGTGCGCTCACCCGTTCATGAGACCACGCGCGGCCGGGTTGAGGAGTGCCGGGCCGGCAGGATAGTCTTGGTCGGCTCGAACACCTGTTCGAGCAATGCCTTGGTGGTGGGGCGGGGGAAGCGCCCCACCACCAAGTGCCGCCGTCTCCCCGCGGCGGTCGTCGCCGTCCCGACGCCGCGAGGAGGCCGCGAGATGACTTCGCCCTTCCCCGCCTCCCCCTCCCGCCGGCGTCGGCGGGTGCGCCGAGAGCCGCCGACGACCTCGCGCGCCGAACGGGCGCGGTTCACCGAGCTGGTCCACGAGATCACCTACGAGGACAGGACACAGTGAGCAGGGGACTGGTCGAGTACGACCGCCTGATCGACGTCGTCGAACTGGAGGCCGAACGCCTGGCCGCCTCGGTGGCCGGGCAGCGCCCGGAACGCCAGGTGCCCGCGTGCCCCGGTCTGAACCTGGGCGAGACGGCCCGGCACGTCGGCAGCACCTACCGGATGGTGTCGACCTGGTTGAGGGAGGGCAGGCAACCCCTGGTGTGGCAGCAGGACCCCGGCCGCGGGCAGCCGCTGGAGGAGTACGTGCGCACCGGCGTGCCCGCGCTGGTGCGGGCGCTGCGGGTGCGTGACCCGGACGACTTCTGCGAGACGTGGTGGCCCGCCGAGCGGACGGCCGCGTTCTGGGCGAGGCGGCTCGCGCACGAGTCCACCGTGCACCGGATGGACGTGCAGTCGGCGGCGGGGCTGCCGGTGGACCCGGTGGACGACGACGTCGCCGAGGACGGCATCGACGAGGTGCTGACCCTGTGGCTGGGGCACCGGCTGGACCTCCTCGGCGTGCGGGGCACGCGGCGGGGGTCGGTGGCGGTGCGCACGCCGTCGCGGACGTGGATCGCCGCGGCGGGGCCGGAACCCGCGACGGCGGGGATGCTGCTGCCCGACGAGGCGTCCTCGGCGGACGGCGAGGTCAGCGGCACGCCGATGCAGCTCTACCGCTGGCTGTGGGGCCGCATCCCGGACCGCGAGCTGCCGCCCCCCACCGGTGACCACGACGCCATCGCGCAGCTGTGGGCGTTGCTGCGGTTGGCCACGAAGTAGGGCGCGTCAGGCCAGGGCGCGCGGCAGCGCGTCGAACGTCCTGGTGACGTGCGCGGCGAAGTCCTCCCGGGACGGTCGTCCGTCCTGGGAGGACCACGCCTCCACGGCGACGTGGAAGGCGGCGACGAGGACCTCCAGCGCCAGGCGGGTCGTGAGGGCGTCCGGCAGGCGCGGGCGGTCGTGCAGGAGTTCCAGCGCCGCCCGGCTGGTGCGCTCGCAGAAGTACAGGCCGTGCGCCTCCATCGACGGGGTCCGCGCGGCCAGCCGCCGTTCGGCCAGCACGCGGTCGGCCCACGTGGCGGGCATGGCGGCGACGGCGGCGAGCAGGGCGTCGCGCAGCACCGCGATCAGCGGTTCGGCCGCCGGGTCGGCGGCGCGCAGCTCGTCGAGGAAGCGCGCCCACATGTCCTGGCTGGTCGCGGTGGCCACGTCCTCCTTGCTGCCGAAGTAGCGGAAGAACGTCCGCTTCGACACGTCCACCGCGTCGCACAGCTCGTCGAGCGTGGCGCCGGAGAAACCGCGCTCGGTGAACAGGTCGAGGGCGGTGGCGACGAGCGCGTCGCGCGTGTGCTGCTTCTTGCGCTCGCGCAGCGGCGGTCGCGGGGTGGTCACGGGGTCAGGGTAGTCGAGCACCGGGTGCCTCCCGTAGGCTTATGCCACTGAGTGGCACTTTTTGTGGAGGGTGTTCCATGCGCGCTTTGACCACCGACCCGACCGCGCCCGGCGGCCTGCGCCCCGCCGAGGTCCCCGACCCGGTCCCCGGCCCCGGCGAGGTGCTGGTGAGGGTGACCGCGACCTCGCTCAACAGCGGCGAGGTGACGGGGTTGGCGGGCGCCGAACCCGGCGTCGTGCCCGGCTGGGACGCCGCCGGCGTCGTCGAGCGGGCCGCCGCCGACGGCACCGGTCCCGCGGTCGGCACACCCGTCGTCACCCTCGGCCTCGCGGGGGCGTGGGCCGAGCTGCGGGCCGTGGACACCCGCCTGCTCGGCGCGGTGCCGGAGGGCGCGGACCCCGGCGCGGTGAGCACGGTGCCGGTGGCCGGGGCGAGCGCGTTGCGGGCGCTGCGCCGGCTGGGGCCGATCCTCGGGCGGCGGGTGCTGGTCACCGGGGCCACCGGGGGCGTGGGGCGCTACGCCGTGCAGCTGGCGCGGCGGGGCGGGGCGCACGTCGTCGCGTCCACCGGTGATCCCGGGCGGCACGGTGACGCCCTGCGCGCCCTGGGCGCGCACGAGGTCGTGCGCGGACCGGAGGACCTCGACGGGCACGTGCACGGCGTGGTCGACCTCGTCGGCGGCGCGCAGCTGGTGGCGGCCCACGCCCGGCTCGCCGAGCGCGGCGTCCTCGTGTCGGTCGGGCGGTCCTCCGGCGAGGGCAGCGACTTCCCGCCCGGCGCGTTCGAGGGGATGGGCGCGCACGACCGCGTGATCACCACGTTCTTCCTGGTGGACGGGACGAGCATGGTCGAGGAGCTGACCTGGCTGGCCGGCCTGGTGGCGACCGGCGAGCTGGACCCGGGGATCGCCTGGCGCGGCGGCTGGGACGACGCGGCGGACGCCGTGGCCGCGCTGGTGGGCAGGCGGCTGCACGGCAAGGCCGTGCTCGACCTGCCCACGCCGTGACCGGCCTGCCTACAGCGTGATCGACGTCACCTCGCGCAGGCCGTCCGTGAACGCGGTCTCCAGGCGGAAGCGGGACTCGCGGCCCTCGAACTCCAGGATGCCCACCGAGTTGCCGAAGTGCGGGCCGCTCAGCTTGTGCCACGCCACCGGGTCCGGCGAGATGCCCCGGCGGTCCGCCAACCACCGCAGGGCCCGCGCGATCGGCTTCGACCACGACAGGCGGAACGCGGGGCGGAAGATCCACGGCGGGTCGTTGTGCACCGGCGAGCACACCAGTTGGTAGACCTTGGCGTCGACCTTCGACGCGAACGACGCGCGGGCCGCGTAGCTGTGGTGCACGTCGCCGGACAGCACGCACACCGTGCCCGGCGCGTCCTCGGCCTTCGCGACCCGCTCCAGCAGCCGCGCCAACCGCTCGAACGACGCGCGGAAGGCGGGCCAGTGCTCCAGGTCCGACACCTGGCGCACCTTCTCGCCGATCCGGCCGCGCAGGCCCGGCAGGCCCGCCATCCGCTCGTTCAACGACTGGAGGTGGCTCAACCCGTGCGGCATCAGCCACGGCAGCGAGGAGCCGATCAGCAGGTGCTCGAAGTCGCCGGTGGCGTTCTCCTCGATCCACTCGAACTCGCCGTTGCCGACCATCAGCCGCTCCGGGCCGGACAGGATGCGCCCGCTGCGGGTGTCGATCACCAGCAGCCGGATCGGGCCGAAGTCGCGCTTGTAGCTCCACCGCGTCGACTTGTGGCCGTCCACCTCCTGGTCGGCCTCCTCGGCGAAGTCCTCCAGCAGCTGCTGCACGTCGCCGCCCGTCGTGCGCACCTTCTGGTACAGCGGGTCGCGCGTCAGCTCGTCCGGCGACAGGTTGCCCAGGTGCTGGTACACCCAGTACGACGCCAGCCCCGCGCGGATGCGCTCGGGCCACCACCTCTTGGTCGCCATCTGCTCCCGCCAGGTGCGGGAGGTGTTCCAGTCGTCGCGCACGTCGTGGTCGTCGAAGATCATCGACGTCGGCACCACCGACATCAGCCAGCGGATCTCCGGGTCGGCCCACGACTCGTGGTACAGCTCGGCGTACTCGCGGAACGACACCACCTCGCCCGCCGGCTCCGGCCGCCGCTCCGCCAGCCACTCCGTGATCCGCGGCGTCGGCTCGTCCGCGTACACCTGGTCGCCCAGCAGCACGAGCGCTTCGGGCCAGCGCTCGACCGGCTCGTCCTTCATCCGCAGCGCGTACGAGTCCAGCGCGTCCACGCCGAGCTTGTCCGCCTTGGTGGGGTTGGGGATCGCCTTCGCGGCGCGGCAGGAGCCGAACAGCATCCGCCGCACCGGACCCGTGCGGATCATCGGCGCGGGGAACGGCGACTCCGGCGGCGGCCACACGACGTCGCCGCCGATCCGCACGTCGTAGGGGGTGGTGGTGCCCGGTTCCAGGCCCTCCACCACCACCAGGGCGAAGTGCTGCTCGCCCACCTGGAACGTGGCCGCGCGGTGTCCCGCGATCTCGACCTCACACCCCGTGTCCGTCTCCACCCAGAGAGTGGCCGACGTGGAGTCGACGTGCCTGAGCACCGGACCGAGCACCAACTCCGCCATGGCGCAGACGTTACCTTCGCACCATGAGCACGAGGTGGACCTCTGTGGTGATCGACTCCGCCGACCCGGCCGCGCTCGGCCGCTTCTGGTCGGCGCTGCTGCGGACGGAGGTGGTCTTCGAGGAGGAGGGCGGCGAGGTCGACGTGGCGGTGGCCGCCGGGCTGGAGCTGGTGATCGTGCCGGTGACCGACCCGAAGGAGGGCAAGAACCGCGTGCACCTGGACCTCGCGTCGTCGTCGGCCGAGGACCAGGCGGCGATCGTGGAGCGCGCGCTCGGGCTGGGCGCGCGGCACGTCGACGTCGGGCAGCGCGACGTGCCGTGGGTGGTGCTGGCCGACCCCGAGGGCAACGAGTTCTGCGTGCTGGAACCCCGGGAGGTGTACGCCGCCAACGGTCCGGTGGCCGCGGTCGTGGTGGACGCGCTCGACCCGGTCGCGCAGGCCGCGTTCTGGGCGGGGGCGACCGGCCTGCCGGTGGAGCGGGAGGACCCGCGCTTCGCGTCGCTGCGCCGGGAGGCCGGGCCGTGGCTGGAGTTCGTCCGCGTGGCCGAGCCGAAGAGCGGCAAGAACCGCGTGCACCTCGACGTCGCGCCGTTCGCCGACGACGACCAGGCGGCCGAGGTGGCGCGGGTCGAGGCGGCGGGCGCGACGCGGGCGGACGTCGGGCAGGCCGACGTGCCGTGGGTCGTGCTGACCGACCGCGAGGGCAACGAGTTCTGCGTGCTGACGCCCCGCTGAGCGCTCGTCGTCGGTGGGGGCCGGCAGGGTGGGCGGGTGATCCGCCCGGTGCCCGCCCCGCTGCGCGACCCGGCGTTCCGCCGGTACTTCCTCGCCCGGACGTCGTCCCACCTCGGTGACGGCCTGATCACCCTCGCGCTCGCGTTCGGCGCGGTGCGGCTCGGGGCCTCGCTCACCGAGGTGGGGCTGGTCGTGCTCGCCGGCCGGCTGCCGGTCGTGGTGCTCACGCTCGTCGGCGGGGTGGTGGGCGACCTGGCGCCGCGCCGGCTCGTCATGCTCGCCGCCGACGTCGTCCGCTGCGCCTCGCAGGGGCTGACGGCCGTGCTGCTGCTCACCGGGACCGCGACCCTGTGGCACCTGGCCGCGTTGCAGGCGGTCGCGGGCGCGGCGAGCGCCTTCTTCGAGCCCGCCGCGGCGGCCCTGGTCGCCGACGTGGTGCCCGAGGAGCGGCGCGGCCAGGCCAACGCCCTGGTCACCACCGCCCAGAACGCCGCGACGATCCTCGCGCCGGTGCTGTCGGCGACGCTGGTGGAGACGGTCGGCGCGGGCGCGTCCTTCGCCGTGGACGCCGCCACGTTCGCGGTCAGCGCCGCCGCGCTCGTCGCGCTGAAGGTGCCCGACCGGCCGGTGCCGCCGCGGCCGGCGCTGCTCGACGCCGTGCGGCACGGGTGGCGCGACTTCCGCTCCCGCCCCTGGTTGCAGGCCACCACCGTGCAGCTCGCCGTCGTCAACGGCGCCTGCCTCTCGCCGTACCTGGTCCTCGGCCCGGTCATCGCCGAGGAGCGCCTGGGCGGGCCGCTGGCGTGGGCGTTCGTCGGCAACGGCTACGCGGTCGGCGCGCTGCTGGGCGCCGCGGTCGCCCTGCGGTGGCGACCCCGGTACCCGCTGCGGGTCGCCGTGACCGCGCCCCTCGCCCTGGTGCCGCTGCCGGTCCTGCTCGCCGTCGGCGCGCCGGTGCCGGTGCTCGTCGCAGCGGCCGTCCCGGCGGGGGTGCAGGCGGCCCTCTACGCCGTGTTCACCACCACCGCCCGGCAGGTGCACGTGCCCGTCGACCTCATCGCCCGCGCCACCGGCTTCTCCACCGTCGTCGGCCTGGCCGCCGTGCCGGTGGGCATGGCACTGGCCGGTCCCGCGGCCGAACGCGTCGGCCCGGGGACCGTGCTCGTGACCGGCGCGCTGGTCGTCCTGGTGAGCGTCCCATCGGTGTTGACGGTGCGCTCCGTCCGGCGGCTGCCCGCGGAGCCCGCGCGTCGGGGGTGACCCCGGGAAAACCGGTGCTGTGACTTCGGGGTCCCGTCGTCTAGGGTGCCGATATGCAATATATCAGTCGGGAGCTGTACCGGGACCAGGCGCTGAGCGCGATCCGCGAGGCGATCCTGGGCGGCGACCTGGCGCCCGGCGCGCCGATCAAGGACGTCGACCTCGCCGAGCGCCTCGGCCTGTCCCGCACCCCCGTGCGGGAGGCGCTGGCCCGGCTGACCGACGAGGGCCTGGTCGAGACCAAGCCGCACAGCTACACCCGCGTCACCCCGCTGGACACCGCCGCCGTGCGGGACGCGCACGTCGTGGTGCAGGCCATGCACGCGCTGGCCGCGCGCCTCGCCGTGCCCCGGCTCGTGCCCGCCGACCTCGACGCGATGCGCGCGGCCAACGCGGCGTTCGCGCAGGCGCTCGCCACCGGGGACGCGTCCGCCGCGCTGGCCGCCGACGACGCCTTCCACGCCGTCACCGTGCGGCGCGGCGACAACTTCGCGGTGGTCGCGACGATCGAGCGCTACACGCCGCTCGTGCGCCGGCTGGAGCGCCTGCGCTTCGCCGCGCCCACCGGCCGCCACTCGGTGGCCATGCACGACGAGATCACCGCCGCCTGCGCCGCCGGGGACGCCGACCTGGCGTCCCGGCTCGTCGAGCGCAACTGGGCGACCCTGCTCGACCTGCTGGAGGAGAACTGAGATGGCGCTGTCCGACTTCCCCCGCTACCCGCTGACGTTCGGCCCGTCGCCGGTGCACCCCCTGGAACGGCTCACCCGCCACCTCGGCGGCGCGTCGGTGTGGGCCAAGCGCGAGGACTGCAACTCCGGCCTCGCCCACGGCGGCAACAAGACCCGCAAGCTGGAGTACCTCGTCGCCGACGCGCTGGCCACCGGCTGCGACACCCTCGTCTCCATCGGCGGCGTGCAGTCCAACCACACCCGCCAGGTCGCGGCGGCGGCGGCGCGGGCCGGGCTGAAGTGCGTGCTGGTGCAGGAGAGCTGGGTCGACTGGCCCGACGCGGTGTACGACCGGGTGGGCAACATCCTGCTGTCCCGCCTCATGGGCGCGGAGGTGCGGCTCGTGGAGGCGGGCTTCGGCATCGGCGTGAAACCCGCGTGGGAGCAGGCCGTCGAGGACGTCCGCGCGGCGGGCGGCACGCCGTACCCGATCCCGGCGGGCGGGTCCGACCACCCGCTCGGCGGGTTGGGCTTCGCGGGCTGGGCCGCCGAGGTCGAGCGGCAGGAGGCCGAGCTGGGGGTGTACTTCGACACGGTCGTCGTCTGCTCGGTGACCGGCAGCACGCAGGCCGGGATGGTCGCCGGGTTCGCCGGGAGCGGCCGGCAGGTCATCGGCGTCGACGCCTCGGCCGAGCCCTGCGACACCCGCAACCAGGTGCTGCGCATCGCGCGGAACACCGCCGACCTGCTGGGCGTGGAGGTGGCCGAGTCGGAGGTGGTCCTCGACGACCGGTGGCACGAGGGCGTCTACGGCGTGCCGGGCGAGTCCACCGTGGACGCCATGAGGCTGGGCGCGCGGCTGGAGGGCATGATCACCGACCCGGTCTACGAGGGCAAGTCCCTGGCGGGGCTCGTCCAGCTCGTGGAGACCGGGGAGATCGACAAGGGGTCGACGGTGCTCTACGCCCACCTGGGTGGGCAGCCGGCCCTCAACGCCTACAGCTCCCTGTTCCGCTGATGATTCCGTCCCGCCAGGGGATCGGCTTTCGCCCGAAGCTTTCCGCATTTATCGTAAATAAATGCTCTTGGTTGCTCCGATAGCTTTTCGGGTACTCCCGCTCCGGTGATCGACAGCGATCTTCGGAGGCGTCGTGGCCAGGGGTGGAACTCAGGACGGGCAGTCGTCGCACCAGGACGAGGGCGAGGGTGTCAACGGTCGGGAAACGAAGAAGCCCTGGTACAAGAAGGTTCTGGTTCAGGTAACCGCCTTGCTGGCCGTCCTGGCGACGGCGTTCTTCACCGGAATCGGTGACCGTCTTGTCGATGTTGTGCACAAGGCGTTCGCCGACGAGTACCGGGTGGACGCGGAACTGGACCGCGATCAACTGATCGTCCTGAACAAGAGCATGGAGGGGATCGGCGGGGAGTACTTGTTCACCTCGCCGATCCGGGAAATCGGAAAACCCCCGGATGGGCTGGATTCCTGCGACGGGCGGCACAAGTGGGCACGCGGCAAGGGGGGCGTGGACGTCAACGCCACAGTCGGCCGGATCAGCGTCTACGCGGCCCCGGGGCGAAGTGTGGAGCTGAAGGCCGTGCAACCGAAGCCGACAGCCGAATCCCGGGACCCGGCTCCGGGAGCGATCGCCACCTGTCCGGGCCGGGGCGGTGGGCCGCGGGTGCTCGGGATCAACCTGGACACGAAGAAGACCGGCTGGGGCAGCGACTTCGACGAGGCGAGCGAGGAGACCTTCGTGTCGTTGCCGGTGCCCGCCGGGGAAACGCTGGTGTTCGACTTCGCGGCCTTCACGCAGTCGCGACACTGGTCGTACAGGATCGATCTCGTGCTGAGCGTCGATGGGGAGGAGGAGGTCGTCTCGGTCGACGACGGGGGCAAGCCCTTCCAGACGACCGCGCCGACCGGGGGCAGGTCGTACCAGTGGGTCGACGATGACTGGCTGGACGTCACACCGGGGCAGCAGGACCCCGGAGTGGCGGACCTCCCCGATGAGCGAAACCCCTGCCTGCTCGTGACGAGCCAGGACGTCGCCGCCGAGTTCGGGGCTCCTGTGCGAACGGCGAACCCGTTCGGTTCCACCGGGACGGACATCGCCGGCAACGAGCAGGCCGCTTACGTGTGCCCGTACACCGATGCCAACGGGTCCGGCCTCTCGGTCGGGTTCAGCGTCCACGAGTCACCGCAGAACGCACGACTGCAGTACGAGAACCTGAAGAGCTTCTACCTCCGGAGCGCCGGGGAGACGGCGCGGAAGGTCAACGAGTGCGGCGACGATGCGGTCTACCTGGAGAAGACGAGGCGCTTCCTGGTGGTGACGGAGAACCGCATGCTCGATCTCTCGATGCCGCCGACGACGGCCCTCGTGCCGGTCGACGCCGCAGCCACGCTCGAGCGCTTGGCGAGGAAAGGACTGACCCGACTCGAGTAGCCGCCACGGGGCGGAGCGAGCTGTGGTCCACCCGCTGCCCGACCGTCCCGGGTCACGCCCGCAGGCGCAGGCCCTTCGGCGTGGCCCGGAAGCCTGCCTCCTGGAGGACGGTCGCCAGCCGGGAGCCCAGCGCCACCTCCCCGTCCGCCCGCTGCACGGCCAGCCGGCCCAGCCAGCCGTCGCGCACCGCCCGGCCCAGCGCGCCCGCGGCGGCGTGCAGGGCGGTCTCGTCCTCGGTGAACGAGAGCAGCGACCGGCCGCCCCGCTCCACGTACAGCGCGGCCACGCCGTCGACCAGGACGACGAGCGCGCCGGACTTGCGGCCCGGCCGGTGCCTGCCCTCGCCCAGCGGCTCCGGCCAGGCCAGGGCCGCGCCGTACGGCTGGGCCGGGTCGGCGGCGGCGAGCACCGCGGCGTCCGGCGTGCCCGCGTGCTCCTGGCCGGGCGGGCGGGACAGGGCGCGCAGGCGGTCCACGGCGCCGCGCGCGGCGAACTGGGCCGCGCCCAGGCCCTCGACGACGTAGCCGCGCACCACCTGGCCGGACTCCTCCATCGCCCGGAGCACCCGGTACACGCCGCTGAAGCCGCCGGTGACGCGCTCGGTGTCCAGCGCGCCGCGGGTCAGGACGCCGTGGCGCTCCAGGAACGCCTCGGCGCGGGCGTGCGCCCGGCGGGTCGGGTCGGTGGCGGGCACGACGGCCAGGGACCAGCGGCCGGCGACCGTCGGCGGGCCCGTGCGGCTGGGCATGTCCGGGCGGCCCGTGCGCATCCGCGCGTACCGGCCGCGCGGCGCGGCGCGGCGGGGTTTGTGCGCGGTGCCGCCGCCGGCGACCAGGGCGCGCAGCGGGGCGAGGGTGTCGTTGGTGACGAGGCCCGCCCACACCAGGTCCCACAGGGCGCCCACGACCTCCGGGTCGGTCGTCGGGCCCTGGAGCGACACGCGGTCCACCACCTGGCGGAAGAACAGCGCGCCGCCGGCGAGGGCCTCGACCACCGCGGTGTGCAGCGGCGAGTCGGGTGCGGCCTCGGGCACCAGGTCCGGCAGCAGGAGGTCGGCGACGTCCGTCGGCGCGAGGGCGATCCAGCCGTCACCGCCCGCCAGGGAGCCGCAGCCCGTCCACGTGACCTCGCCGGCCGCGGTCAGCTCGTCCAGCAGCGCCGGGGTGTAGCCGGGCAGCCGGGCGGGCAGCAGGAGGGACTCGACGGCGCTCGCGGGCAGCGGCGCGCCGGCGAGCTGCTCGACGACCGAGTAGACGTCGTCCGCGGTGGGCGCGCCGCGCAGCCGGCGGCCCACGCCGTGCCAGGCCGGCAGGAAGCGGCCCAGCGCGGCGGGTTCCACCGGCTCGACCTCGGCGCGCAGGCGGGCCAGGGACGCCCGGCGCAGCCTGCGCAGCACCTCGGCGTCGCAGTACTCGGTGTGCGTGCCGCCCGGCCGCAGCTCGCCGCGCACCAGCCGGCCCGCCGCGGCCATCCGCTCCAGCACCCCCGTGACGACGGCGACGCCCAGCCCGAACCGCCCGGCCGCCTGAGCCGCCGGGAACGGGCCCCGGGTGCGGGCGTAGCGCGACAGCAGGTCGCCCAGCGGGTCGGCGACCGGTTCGGTGAACACCTCGGGCACGCCCACGGGCAGCGCCACGCCCAGTGCGTCGCGCACCCGCCCCGCGTCCTCGATCCCGATGACCCGGTCCTCGCCCGCGATGCGGACGCGGATCGCCCGGCGCTGCGCCACCAGGTCCGCCAGCCACTCCGGCCGCACGCCCCGCTCGGCGGCCTCGGCCTCCGTCAGGTCGCCCAGGAACCGCAGCAGGTCGGCCGCGTCCTCGGCGTCGCGGGCGTGCCGGTCCGGGACGAGGCGCTGGAGGGCCAGCTCGACCTCCTCGACGACCTCGGGGTCGAGCAGCTCGCGGATCGCCTCGGAGCCCAGCAGCTCGGCCAGCAGCGTCGAGTCCAGCGACAGCGCGGCGGCCCGGCGCTCGGCCAGCGGCGCGTCGGCCTCGTACAGGAACATGCCGACGTAGCCGAACAGCAGGCTGCGCGCGAACGGCGACGGCGACGGCGTCTCCACGTCGACCACGCGGACGCGGCGCGCCCGCACGTCGGTCATCAGCTCCTTCAGGCCCGGCACGTCGTAGACGTCCTGGAGGCACTCGCGCATCGCTTCGAGCACCACCGGGAAGCTCTCGTACTTCGCCGCCACGGACAGCAGTTGCGCGGCCTTCTGCCGCTGCTGCCACAGCGGGGTGCGCCGCTTCGGGTCGCGGCGGGGCAGCAGCAGGGACCGGGCCGCGCACTCCCGGAACCGGGCCGCGAACAGCGCCGAACCGCCCACCTCGGCGACGACGACCTGGTCGATCTCCTCCGGGTCGAGCAGCACGTCCTCCGCGCCCGCGACGACCGGCGCCCCGTCGAGGTCCACCGCGTCCGGCAGCCGCACGACGATGCCGTCGTCGGAGTGCGCCGCCTGCGCCTCGATGCCGCGCCGCTCGCGCAGCCGCGCCGCGATGGCCAGCGCCCACGGCGCGTTGACCTGCGCCCCGAACGGCGAGTGCACGACCAGCCGCCAGTCGCCCAGCTCGTCGCGGAACCGCTCGACGAGGACGGTGCGGTCGTTGGGCACGTGCCCGGTCGCCTCGCGCTGCTCGCCCAGGTAGGCGAGCAGGTTCGACGTGGCCCACGCGTCCAGGCCCGCGGCGGCGGCGCGCTCCTCGGCCCCGGCCCGGTCCAGCGCGGACACCTCGCGCAGGAACCTGCCCAGCGCCCGGCCCAGCTCCAGCGGGCGGCCCGGCGCGTCGCCCTTCCAGAACGGCATCCGCGCGGGCTGGCCGGGCGCGGGCACCACGATCACCCGGTCGTGGGTGATGTCCTCGACGCGCCACGACGACGTGCCGAGCAGGAACGTGTCGCCGACCCGCGACTCGTACACCATCTCCTCGTCCAGCTCACCCACCCGCGAGCCGGGGCCGCGCTCGGACGGCGGCGTCATCACCGCGAACATGCCCCGGTCGGGGATGGTGCCGCCGGAGGTCACCGCCAGCCGCTGCGACCCGGGCCGGCCGCGCAGCTCGCCGCCGACCCGGTCCCACGTGACGCGCGGGCGCAGCTCGCCGAACTCCTCGCTCGGGTAGCGGCCGGACAGCATGTCGAGCACGGCGTGCAGCGCCGACTCGGGCAGGGCGGAGAACGGGGCCGCCCGCCGCACCAGCCCGGCCAGCGCCTCGACCGTCCACGTCTCCATCGCCACCATGGCCACGACGTGCTGCGCGAGCACGTCGAGCGGGTTGCGCGGGTACCGCACCGCCTCGATCGCGCCGTCCCGCATCCGCTCCGCGACCACCGCGCACGACACCAGGTCGCCCCGGAACTTGGGGAACACCACCCCGCGCGACACCGCGCCCACCTGGTGACCCGCGCGGCCGACGCGCTGCAACCCGGAGGCCACCGTGGGCGGCGCCTCCACCTGCACCACCAGGTCGACCGCGCCCATGTCGATGCCCAGCTCCAGCGACGAGGTGGCCACCACGCACGGCAGCCGCCCCGACTTCAGGTCCTCCTCGACCGCGACGCGCTGCTCGCGCGACATCGAGCCGTGGTGGGCGCGGGCGACGGCGGCGGTGCGCTGCGTCGTCACGCCGGACTGGCCGACCGCCTCGGCGGGGAACCGGCCGGGCCCGGCGTCCGGCCCGGTGCCGGGGTCGGCCCCGGCGTCGAGGTCGGGTGCGGCGGACAGCTCCGCCTCCTCCTCGGCCAGCTCGTTGAGCCGGGCCGTGAGCCGCTCCGCCAGCCGCCGCGAGTTGGCGAACACGATCGTCGACCGGTGCTGCCGCACCAGCTCCAGCACCCGCCGCTCCACCGACGGCCAGATCGACGCCCGCTGCTCCGCGCCCGCCGCCGACCCGGACACCTCGCCGGTGCGCTCGCCGAGCACCGACATGTCCTCCACCGGGACCTCGACGCGCACCTCGATCGTCTTCGCCGACCGCGGCTGCACGACCCGCACGGACCGCCCGCCCGCGAGGAAGGCGCCCACCTCCTCGACCGGGCGCACCGTCGCCGACAGCCCGATCCGCTGCGCGGGCCGCTCCAGCAGCGCGTCGAGCCGCTCCAGCGACAGCGCCAGGTGCGCGCCGCGCTTCGTGCCCGCCACCGCGTGCACCTCGTCGACGATCACCGTCTCCACCCCGCGCAGCGACTCCCGCGCCGCCGAGGTGAGCACCAGGAACAGCGACTCGGGGGTGGTGACCAGCACGTCCGGCGGTCTCCTGGCGAACGCCCGCCGCTCGTCCGCCGGGGTGTCGCCGGTGCGCATGCCCACCGTGGTGCCGGGCTCGGGCAGCGACAGCCGGTGCGCCGCCTGCCGGATGCCCGCCAGCGGCGCCCTCAGGTTGCGCTCCACGTCGACCGCCAGCGCCTTGAGCGGCGACACGTACAGCACCCGGCACCGGCGCCTCGGGTCCTCCGGGACGGGCGTCGAGGCGAGCCTGTCCAGGGCCCACAGGAACGCCGCCAGCGTCTTGCCCGAACCGGTGGGGGCGATGACCAGCGCGTGCTCCCCCTCGGCCGCCGCCTCCCACGCGCCCACCTGCGCCGCCGTGGGCGCGGCGAAGGCCCCGGCGAACCACTGCCGGGTCGCGGGGGAGAAGCGGTCGAGGACGTCCATGCCGACCATCCTGAACCAGGGGACCGACATTTTCCGGTTGTGGCACGATCACCCCGTTCGAACCGAAGGGGTGAACCTCTGTGCGCGTCCTGTCCGTCGACCTGGGCACTTCCAACACCGTCGCGGTGCTCGCCGCGCACGGCAGGCCGCCCCGGGTCGTGGAGGTGGACGGGTCGGCCACCATGCCGTCCGCCGTCTACTGCGAGGAGGACGGCACGCTGGTCGTCGGCCGCGACGCCGAGCGCCGCGCCCGCCTCGACCCGGCCCGCTTCGAGCCGAACCCCAAGCGCCGCGTGGACGACGGCGCGCTGCTGCTGGGCGACAACGTCGTGCCGGTCGCCGACGCGCTGGCCGCCGTGCTGCGCCGCGTGCTCGACGAGACCACCCGCCAGCTCGGCGGCGAACCCGTCGACGAGGTGCGCCTCACGCACCCCGCGCAGTGGGGGCCGACGCGGCGCAACGTGCTGCTGTCCGCGGCCCGGCTGGCCGGCGTCACCGGGGAGGTCGTGCTGGTCCCCGAGCCGGTGGCCGCCGCCTCGCACTACGCGTCGCTGGCCGTGGGGCAGGCGCTGGCCGTGTACGACCTGGGCGCGGGCACGTTCGACGTGGCCATCGTCGGCGCCACCCAGAAGGGCTTCACCGTGCTCGCCGAGGACGGCCTGACCGACCTCGGCGGCCTCGACGTGGACCAGGCGCTGCTGGAGCACGTCGGCCGCCAGGTGTCGCACCGCGACCCGGCGGCCTGGCAGCGGCTGCTGCGCCCGGAGTCCACCGCGGACCGCCGCGCGCGCCGCGCGCTCCAGGAGGACGTGCGGGCGGCCAAGGAGTCGCTGTCGCGGCACGCGCACACCGAGGTGCCGATGCCGGAGCCGTTCGAGGACGTGCTGGTCAACCGGTCCGACCTGGAGGCGCTGGTCCGGCCGAGCATGCTGCGCAGCGCCGAGCTGCTGGCGTCCACGATCCGGTCCACCGGCCTCGCGCCCAACCAGCTCGCGGGCATCTACCTCGTGGGCGGCTCCAGCCGCATCCCGCTGGTCGCCACCATGATCACCGAGCAGGTGCGGGTGGTGCCGACGAGCCTGGACCAGCCGGAGACCGCCGTCGCGCTCGGCGCGCACCACGTGCCCAAGGACGGCGTCACGCCCCGCTCGCAGGAGCCCGCCAGGCCCCAGGAACCGGACACCGTCGTCACCGGTCCGGTGAACCCCGGCGCGAGCGGCCCCTACCAGGTGCACACCGGCCCGAGCCCCGTGCACACCGGGCCAAACCCGCTCCACACCGGCCCGAACCCGCTCCACACCGGCCCGAACCCGCTCCACACCGGGCCGAACCCGCTCCACACCGGCCCGAACCCGCTCCACACCGGGCCGAACCCCCTGCACAGCGGGCCGAACCCGGTGGTCAGCGGCCCGTACCAGGTGAACCCGGCGGTCAGCGGGCCCTACCCGGTCACCCCGGCGTCGGGCGCCCCGCAGCAGTTCAACTTCCCCAGCACCACCCCGCGCGCGGCGAAGAAGAAGCCGAACCGGAACGTGCTGGTCGCGGTGGGCGCGGCCGTCGCGGTGGCGCTCGCCGGGGTCGGCGGCTGGCTCGCGTTCGGCGGCGAGGGCGTGCCCTCCGCCCAGGACTGCAAGACCGACACCGAGCAGGACGACAAGGGCTTCACCAAGTGCCTGCGGCGGCTCGCGGGCGCGGTCCCGGACACCGGCACGTGCAAGGCGGGCGGTACGCCGGGCGTGGGCGGCGTCAACGGCATCAAGGGCACCGTGGTGAGCTGCGCCGTGAAGGACGACTACTCGGTGCAGTACGTGTTGACCGAGACGACCACGGGCGCGGAGCAGGGCGCGGTGGCCGTCGTCCGGTCGCTCAAGAGCGACGTGGTCGAGGCCAGGTGGGCGGGCAACGGGTTCGCGGGCAAGTACCAGGCGGCGGCCGACGGCGGCCTGGGGCTGCTGGTGTTCACCGTCGAGGGCCGCCCGCTGCTGGGCATCATGACCAAGAGCGGCGGCGGCGAGCTGACCGCGGACGAGGTCGCGGACTTCTTCGAGGGCTCCGTCCAGCCCGGCACCTGACCGGTCACCTGATCGGGTAGCGCGGCCAACCCGGACGGCTGCCGGCCGAACCGGTCGCCCCCTGGCACGATCCGTGGTCGTGACCGTCGTGGGGGTCGTGCAGCGCAGGGTGCTGGGTGTGCTGGCCGCGACGCAGGTGCTCGGCTCGGCGGGCGTCACCATCGGGCTCGCGGTGAGCACGCTCATCGCGGCGGGCCTGGCCGGTTCCGACGTGGTCGGCGGCCTGGCGCAGACCGGCGCGGTGCTCGGCGCGGCCCTGTTCGCCCTGCCCGCCGCCCGGTTGGCCGGTCGGCGCGGGCGGCGCCCGGCGCTGGTCCTCGGCTACGGCTCGGGCGCGGTCGGCGCGGCGGTGGCCGCGTGCGCCGTCGCCCTCGGCTCCTGGCCGCTGCTGCTGGCCGCGCTCGTGCTGTTCGGCGCGGCGTCCGGCGCGAACCTCGCCGCCCGGTACGCGGGCACCGACCTCGCCCACCCGCACCGCCGGGCCCGCTCGCTCGCGCTGGTGGTGTGGGCGGCCACGCTCGGCGCGGTCGCCGGCCCCAACCTCGCCGACCCGGCGGGGCGCGCGGCCACCCGGCTCGGGCTGCCCGTCGGCGCGGGCCCCTACCTGCTGTCCGCCGCCCTGTTCGGCACCGCCGCGCTGGTCGTGCTGCGGTTCCTGCGCCCCGACCCGCTGGTCGTCGCGCGGTCCGCCGCACCGCCCCCGGCCGCGCACTGCGCGGGCGGCCTGGGCGACACGCGCGGCGCCGCGGCGCTGTGGCGGTCGCTGCCGGCCACCGCGAAGCTCGCCCTCGCCGGCGTCGCGCTGTGCCACACGGCGATGGTCGGCCTGATGTCGATGACCCCGGTGCACATGGACCACGCGGGCTCGTCGCTGCGCGTGGTGGGCGTCGTGATCAGCCTGCACGTGGCCGCGATGTACGCGGCGAGTCCCCTGTTCGGGTGGATGGCCGACCGGATCGGGCGCGTGCCCGTGCTGGCGATCGGCGCGGCCCTGGTGGTCGGCGCCTCCGGCGTCGCGGGCATGGCCCCCGCGCACGACGCGCCGCAGCTCGGCGTCGGGCTGGCGCTGCTGGGCCTCGGCTGGTCGGCGGGCGTGGTCGCCGGGTCCGCGCTGCTCACCGAGTCGGTCCCGGTGGCCGACCGGACGGCCGCCCAGGGCCTGTCGGACCTGTGCATGAACGCGGGCGGCGCGGTCGGCGGCGTGGCGGCGGGCCTCGTCGTGACGGCGTGGTCCTACGCCGCGCTGGGCCTGGTCGTCGGGTTCGTCGCGCTGCCGCTGCTCGGGGCGTGCCTGTACTCGTCGTTGCAGCGGGTCCGCTGAGCCGCCCCGGTCGGCCGGGGTCAGCGCTTGCGGTTGTGCCAGAGGGCGCGCACGCCGACGACGATCGCCGCGACGAGGGCGGCGATCACGGCGATGGTGCCGATCGGCGAGGACAGGCCGGTGGTGTCCACCTGGAGCAGCAGCACCCCCCGAGGTTAGCGCGCCCGGACGGGGGCCCGCGGCCCGCGCCGCCGGCGCGCTAGCCTGGTCGCGATGCGCAACACGGTCTTCCGCAAGCTGATGGCGAACGAGTTCGGCCAGGTCCGGGCGGAGATGGTGGCCCGGGACCACGTGATGTCGGCGCTGGGCGGGCGCACCGCGGACGAGGCGCTGGAGGCCGGCTACCCGGCCAAGGAGGTCTGGCTCGCCGTCTGCGACGCGTTCGACGTGCCCGAACAGCGCCGGTGACGCGGCGTGTCGGTCCGGTGGTCGAACACCTGTTCGGCTATGCTGCGCGTCACGACCGGGTGATGCATCCCCGCTGGTGACCTGGTCCCTCCCGAAATTGTCGGACCCCGCCCGTACCGTCGGCCCCGACATGGCACAGAGAACCAAGACAAACCGAGGTGGACCCCAGATGGCACCCCAGGCACCCGACCGGGACAAGGCTCTCGAACTGGCCCTGGCCCAGATCGACAAGCAGTTCGGCAAGGGCTCGGTCATGCGGCTCGGCGAGGAGGGCCGCGCGCCGATCGAGGTGATCCCGACCGGCGCCATCGCGCTGGACGTGGCCCTGGGCATCGGCGGCCTGCCCCGCGGCCGCGTCGTCGAGATCTACGGCCCGGAGTCCTCCGGTAAGACGACCGTCGCGCTGCACGCCGTGGCCAACGCCCAGCGCAACGGCGGCATCGCCGCGTTCATCGACGCGGAGCACGCGCTCGACCCCGACTACGCGAAGAAGCTCGGCGTCGACACCGACGCGCTGCTGGTGTCCCAGCCCGACACCGGTGAGCAGGCGCTGGAGATCGCGGACATGCTGGTCCGCTCCGGCGCGCTCGACATCCTGGTCATCGACTCGGTGGCGGCCCTGGTGCCCCGTGCCGAGATCGAGGGCGAGATGGGCGACAACCACGTCGGCCTCCAGGCCCGCCTGATGAGCCAGGCGCTGCGGAAGATCACCGGCGCGCTCAGCTCGTCGAACACCACCGCGATCTTCATCAACCAGCTGCGCGAGAAGATCGGCGTGATGTTCGGCTCGCCCGAGACCACGACCGGTGGCAAGGCGCTGAAGTTCTACGCGTCCGTGCGCCTCGACGTGCGGCGGATCGAGACCCTGAAGGACGGCGGCGAGCCGGTCGGCAACCGCACCCGGGTCAAGGTCGTGAAGAACAAGGTGGCCCCGCCGTTCAAGCAGGCCGAGTTCGACATCCTCTACGGCCACGGCATCAGCCGCGAGGGCTCGCTCATCGACATGGGCGTCGACCAGGGCATCCTGCGCAAGTCGGGCGCCTGGTACACCTACGAGGGCGACCAGCTGGGCCAGGGCAAGGAGAACGCGCGGAAGTTCCTGCGCGAGAACCCGGACGTGGCGAACGAGATCGAGAAGCGGATCAAGGACAAGCTCGGCATCGGGGCCACCCTCGACGCCGACGAGACCGCGCCCGCGCCGGTCGAGTTCTAAGCGGGCGTGGCGGGACGAGGTGGCCGTGGTCGCGGGGCGCCCCGCGACCCTTCGGCCGACCACGGTTCCGAGGTCGACGGGGAGCAGCGCCCGGTCGACCCGGTGAAGGAGCAGCGCAAGGCGACGGACATCTGCTACGCGCTGCTCACCGCCCGCGCGCGCACGCGCGTGGAGCTGCGTGACGCCCTGCTGCGCAAGGGCATCCGCGAGGAGACGGCCGACCTGGTGCTCGGCAAGTTCGACCGCGCCGGCCTGATCGACGACGCGGCGTTCGCCGAGGTGTGGGTGCGCTCGCGGCACACCCACCAGGGCCTGGGCAGGCGGGCGCTGGCCCTCGAACTGCGCCGCAAGGGCGTGGCCGACGAGGTGGCCGCCGACGCCGTCGCGGCGGTCGACGACGAGGCCGAGGAGCAGCGGGCGCGCGACCTGGTGCGCAAGAAGCTGCGCGCGATGTCCGGCCTGGACGACACGACCAGGATCAGGCGGCTGGTCGCGGCACTGGCCCGCAAGGGCTACGCCGAGGGCCTCGCCTACCGCGTGGTGAAGGACGAACTGCGCCGCGCGGGCGAGGACGCCGAGGCCCTGGACCACCACCTGCCCCAGGACTGACCCGCACCGGCCACCCGGCACCGACCACGCGCCGGTGCCGGCCGCACACCGTGCCGGCAGTGGGTGCCGTGCCGGTGGTGGGGTGCCGTGCCGGCCACGCACTCCGACCGGCGGCCAGTCGGGCCGAGTGGGCCGGGGTCAGGTTCGGGGGCAGACCCCCGGGATCGGGTCGGATCAGGTCCGGGCCCGGGTGAGGCGCCAGAACTGGCGCTTCCTCTCCTCCCGGACGACCACGCCCAGCTTGCCGAGTTCCTCGCGCAGCTGGGCGGCGTCCTCCTTGTCACCCTTGCGCAGCGCCTCCGCGCGCACCTTCAGCAGCGCGTCGCCGCCCGGCGGCATGTCCGGTGTGCCCGCCACCCAGCGCCGGTAGTCGCCGGCGTACGGGTCGCCGTCCAGCCACTGGTAGCCGTGCGTCTGGAAGGCGTCGGCCAGCGCGGCGGCCTCCAGGTCGTGGCTCTCGCGGGCCAGCTCGCCGGTGTCCACGCCCAGCAGCACCAGCTTCTTGCCGTCCAGGAAGACCCCGGACACCAGCGTGCGGTCGACGTTCCACGTCTTGCCGCCGCGCTTGAGCTCCACGCCCTCGTTGAACACCTCGACGGTCAGCCGCTCGTGCGCGGCGATGGCCGCCACCACCAGCCCCAGCAGCAGGCCGACGCCGAGCGACCCGACCGTGCCCCACGGCTCCGGGACCTGCGCGACGAGCTGGAACAGCCCCTTCGCGGGTGCCACCGGCAGCTCGACCACCCACGCCGCGATGGACTTCAGGCCGAACAGCACACCGGCCCCGAGCAGCGGGAACCCGACCGACACCAGGGCGACCTGCCAGCCGGGTTCGGTGACCGCGGTGATCCGTCGCACGTCCATGACCCACTCCCTCCCCGAAGTGAGCACCCAACCTATCGCCGTAGGCTCCGCGCGTGGGCATCAGGGCCGAGCACGTGGTGTGGGACTGGAACGGCACGCTGCTCGCCGACAACGACGCGGTCCTGGCGGCGGTCAACCGGGTGTGCGCGGACTTCGGGCACGACGCCGTCATCACCCTCGACCAGTGGCGCGAGGTCTTCGGCCGGCCGGTCAAGGACTGCTACGAACGCCTCCTGGGCCGCCCGCTGTCCGCGCCGGACTGGGCGCGCGTGGACCTGCTCTACCACGACGAGTACCGCTCGCTGCTCGACCGCTGCGCGCTCGCGCCCGGCGTGCCCGACCACCTCGTGCGGTTGCGCCAGACCCAGTCCCTGCTGTCGATGTGGTTCCACGACGAGCTGGTGCCGCTGGTCACCGGCTTCGGCCTGCACGACCTGTTCACCCGGGTCGACGGCCTGCGCGTCCTCGACTCGGGCGGCAACTCGAAGGCCGAGCACCTGGCCGCGCACCTCGACGCCCAGCGCCTGCACGCCCGTGACGTCCTGGTGGTCGGCGACGTCCTGGACGACGCCGAAGCGGCCCGCGCGGTCGGCGCCCACGTGGTCCTGGTGGCCACCGGCACCAGCTCCCGCCGGGTCCTCGAAGCCGCGGGCGTCCCGGTCGCCGACTCGATCCCCGAAGCCCTGACCCACCTGGCCTGAACGCGGAACTCACCGGTCCCGGGTGTTGGACTCTCGCGAGAGTCCAACACCCGGGACCCGAGAGTCCAACGCCGGGGACCCGTGAGTTCCGCGTTCGGGGCGGGTCAGAGGGCGGCGGCGGCCCGGGCCAGGGACTCGACGCGGTCGAAGTCGCCGGCGGCGAGGGCGTCCTTCGGGGTCAGCCAGGAGCCGCCCACGCAGCTGACGTTCGGCAGCGCCAGGTAGCGCGGGGCCGACTCGGGCGTGATGCCGCCGGTCGGGCAGAACCGCAGGCCGGGCAGCGGGCCGCCGATGGACTTGAGGTAGTCCACGCCGCCCGCGGCCTCGGCCGGGAAGAACTTCAGCGCCGTCAGGCCGCGCTCGGCCAGCCGCATCGCCTCGGACACGGTCGCCGCGCCCGGCAGGAACGGCAGGCCGGTGTCCTCGGCGGCGGCGAGCACCGCGTCCGTCGAGCCCGGCGTGACGAGGAACGCGGCACCGGCCTTCGCGGCCTGCTCGGCGTGCTCCGGCGCGGTCACGGTGCCCGCGCCGATCACGATCTCCGGCACCTCGGCGGCCACCCGCTCGATGGCGCTCAGCGCGGCGGGCGTGCGCAGCGTCAGCTCGATCACGCCGATGCCCCCGCGCAGCAGCGCCCGCGCCAGCGGCACGGCGTGCGCGGCGTCGTCCACGACGACGACCGGGATGACGGGGGACAGCGCCAGCAGCTCCGAGCTGGTGGTCACCGGGACACCTCCTGGTTGAACTGGCCTTCGAAGTGCGAGGCCGCGATGGGTCCGAACACGCTGGCGCCCCGGTCCGCCGGGCCGACCGCGCGCCGCAGCGCCGCGAACAGCTCGCGCCCGGTGCCGGTCCACGCCTGCGCGTCCGGCGGGAAGTCCACCAGCTCGCGCGCGGCCAGCTCCGCCGGGTCGACGAAGACCTCCAGCGTCCCGGTCTCGGCGTCCAGCCGCAGCACGTCGCCGTCGCGCACGCGGGCCAGCGGGCCGCCGACGGCCGCCTCGGGCGTGAGCTGGATGGCGGCCGGGATCTTGCCCGACGCGCCGGACATGCGGCCGTCGGTGACCAGCGCGACCTGGAAGCCCCGGTCCATGAGCACGCCGAGGGCGGGGACGAGCTTGTGCAGCTCGGGCATGCCGTTGGCCTGCGGTCCCTGCTGCCGCACGACCACGACCACGTCGCGCTCCAGCTCGCCGGCCTTGAACGCCGCGCTGAACGCCTCCTGCGAGGTGAACACGCGCGCGGGCGCCTCGACGACCCGGTGCTCGGCCTTCACCGCGGACACCTTGATCACGGCGCGGCCGAGGTTGCCGGACAGCATGCGCAGGCCGCCGTCGGCGGCGAACGGCTCGGTCGCGGCCCGCAGCACGTCGGTGTCCAGGGAGCGGCCGGGGCCGTTCCGCCAGGTCAGCACGCCCTCGACGAGCACGGGCTCCCGCGTGTAGCGGGACAGGCCGGGCCCGGCGACGGTCTGCACGTCCTCGTGCAGCAGCCCGGCCTCCAGCAGGGTGTGCACGAGGAACTGCACGCCGCCCGCGGCCTGGAAGTGGTTGATGTCGGCCGACCCGTTCGGGTACACCCGCGCCAGCAGCGGCACCACCGAGGACAGCTCGGCGAAGTCGTCCCAGCCCAGCTCGATGCCCGCGGCGGAGGCGATGGCCACCAGGTGCATGGTGTGGTTGGTCGAGCCGCCGGTCGCGAGCAGCGCGACCACGCCGTTGACCACGGACTTCGCGTCCACGACCCGCCCGATCGGGGTGTACTCGTCGCCCCGGCTGATCTCCACGGCCCGGCGCGCGGCCTCCTCGGTCAGCGCCCGCCGCAGCCTGGTGCCCGGCGGCACGAAGCTCGCGCCCGGCAGGTGCAGGCCCATGACCTCCACGACGAGCTGGTTGGAGTTCGCCGTGCCGTAGAACGTGCAGGTCCCGGGGCTGTGGTAGGAGGCGGACTCGGCCTCCAGCAGGTCCTCGCGGGTGGCCTTGCCCTCGGCGAACAGCTGCCGCACGCGGGCCTTCTCCGAGTTCGGCAGGCCGGAGCTCATGGGGCCGGCGGGCACCAGGATCGCGGGCAGGTGCCCGAACGACAGGGCGCCGATCAGCAGGCCGGGGACGATCTTGTCGCACACGCCGAGCAGCAGCGCCGAGTCGAACATCTCGTGCGAGAGCGCCACGGCGGTGGACATCGCGATGACGTCCCGGCTGAACAGGGACAGCTCCATGCCCGCGCGGCCCTGCGTGATGCCGTCGCACATGGCGGGCACGCCGCCCGCGAACTGCGCCACGCCGCCGACGGCCCGCGCCGCGTCCTTGATCCACGCGGGGTACTCGTTCATCGGCTGGTGGGCGGAGAGCATGTCGTTGTAGGACGACACGATCGCCACGTTCGGGCGACGCATCGCCCGAAGGAGGTCCTTGTCGCCGCCGGTGATGCCGGCGAAGCCGTGCGCCAGGTTGCTGCACGCCATGTCGCGGCGGGCGGGGCCGTCCTGGTGGGCCTGGGCGATGCGGTCGAGGTAGGCGGTCCGGGCGGCGGCGCTGCGGGCGGCGATTCGGGCCGTCACTGCGGCGACGACGGGATGCACGCTCATGGTTCGCTGTCTCCGGGGGTGATCACGGGCCGTGGTGGGCCCGGTGGGACGGCAGCGCTGGCGTCGCACGGACGGACGTGACAGCCCACACATTATGTCACGACACATGATCGTCACAAAAACGATTCAGATCCTGGGACGCGCCGTGGATACTTGTGGTGCTTGTCACAAGGGCGCCGACCGGGCAGAGTCGGCACACGGAACCCCAAGGGAGGTGCTGACCATGACGTCCTCGGAGATCGTGGAACTGCGCCGCGCGCTCGGCCGGCTCCGCCAGTGCGTCGGCGGACTGCGGGCGCGCTACGGCGACGTGGCCGCGGTGCAGAGGCTGGCCAACGACGTCGAGCGCATGGACATCGACGCGACCGAGCTGGTCGACCTGGACAGCACGCCCCGGCAGCGGGAAGCGCCGAGGATCGAGCGCGAGGTCGTGGTGGTGCCCGACACGCCCTACGACCCCCGGCTCTGGCACGACGCCGACGACGAGGGTCTCGGCGGCTACCGCAGCCACCGCACCTGACCCACCCCGGCCCGGCCCCCGCGTGACGCACCACGCGGGGGCCGGTTCGGTTTTGCCCGAAAAGATCGGTCCTTGATCGACCCCGCCACAGCGACGTGGAACCGAGGTGAGGTATGAGGGCGCAGATCGCCCAGCGCACGTTGCGGACCGACCGGTGGTGGATACCGCCGCTGGCCACCTTCGCCGGTCTGCTGCTGATCTCGGTGTACGCGGCCGTGCGCACGTTCATGGGCGACTTCTACTGGGTGGACGAGTACCGCTACCTGACGCCCATGTACTCCCCGTGCCTGAGCCAGGAGTGCCTGCCCGGCGCGGCGCACTTCGGCCGACCCCTGCCCGAGCTGCCGGGGTTCCTCACCCCGCCGGTGATCATCATCCCGTTCCTGCTCGGCTTCCGCGTGACCTGCTACTACTACCGCAAGGCGTACTACCGGGCGGCGTGGATGTCCCCGCCCGCGTGCGCGGTGGCCGAGCCCCACGCGAAGTACACGGGGGAGACCCGCTTCCCGCTGGTCGCGCAGAACCTGCACCGCTACTTCTTCTACGCCGCCTCGCTGCTGCTGCTGGTCAACGTCTACGACGCGGTCTACGCGTTCACCACCGGCATCGGCCTGGGCAACGTCGTGCTGCTGGTGAACGTGGCGCTGCTCGGCGCCTACACGCTGTCGTGCCACTCGTGCCGGCACATCGCCGGCGGCCGGTTGAAGCACTTCTCCAAGCACCCGGTGCGGTACTGGGCGTGGACGAGGATCTCCAAGCTCAACGCCAAGCACATGCAGCTCGCGTGGGCCTCGCTGATCTTCGTCTGCGTCACGGACCTCTACGTCGCGCTGGTCGCCTCCGGGACGATCACCGACCTCCGATTCGTCAACTGAGGAGTGGTTTTGCCCGAGCTGGAACGGCATCAGTTCGACGTGCTCGTGATCGGTGCCGGCGGCGCGGGGCTGCGCGCCGCGATCGAGGCCCGCGAGCACGGGATGCGCACGGCGGTGCTGTGCAAGTCGTTGTTCGGCAAGGCGCACACCGTGATGGCCGAGGGCGGCATCGCCGCGGCCATGGGCAACGTGAACTCGAACGACAACTGGCAGGTGCACTTCCGGGACACCATGCGCGGCGGGAAGTTCCTCAACAACTGGCGGATGGCCGAGCTGCACGCCAAGGAGGCGCCCGACCGGGTGTGGGAGCTGGAGACCTACGGGGCCCTGTTCGACCGCACGAAGGACGGCCGGATCAGCCAGCGCAACTTCGGCGGCCACGAGTACCCGCGCCTCGCGCACGTCGGCGACCGCACGGGCCTGGAGCTGATCCGCACCCTCCAGCAGAAGGTCGTGTCCCTCCAGCAGGACGACCACGCGCGGACCGGCGACCACGAGTCCCTGCTGCGGGTGTTCCAGGAGTTCACCGTCACCGACCTGGTCCTGGACGGCGGCAAGGTCGCCGGCGCGTTCGGCTACTGGCGCGAGTCCGGCCGGTTCGTGCTGTTCGAGGCGCCCGCGGTGGTGCTCGCGACCGGCGGCATCGGCAAGTCGTTCAAGGTCACGTCCAACTCGTGGGAGTACACCGGCGACGGCCACGCGCTGGCCCTGCGCGCCGGGGCGTCGCTGGTCAACATGGAGTTCGTCCAGTTCCACCCGACCGGCATGGTCTGGCCGCCGTCGGTGAAGGGCATCCTGGTCACCGAGTCCGTGCGCGGTGACGGCGGCGTGCTGCGGAACTCCGAGGGCAAGCGGTTCATGTTCGACTACGTGCCCGAGGTGTTCAAGGACAAGTACGCCGACAACGAGGAGGAAGCCGACCGCTGGTACGCCGACCCCGGCGCGAACCGGCGGCCACCGGAGCTGCTGCCGCGCGACGAGGTGGCCCGCGCCATCAACTCCGAGGTCAAGGCCGGTCGCGGGTCCGAGCACGGCGGCGTGTTCCTGGACGTCTCCACCCGCCTGCCCGCCGAGGAGATCATGCGGCGGCTGCCGTCGATGCACCACCAGTTCAAGGAGCTGGCCGACGTCGACATCACCGCGCAGCCCATGGAGGTCGGGCCGACCTGCCACTACGTGATGGGCGGCGTGCAGGTCGACCCGGACACCGGCGCGTCGTCCGTGCCCGGCCTGTTCGCGGCGGGCGAGGTGTCCGGCGGCATGCACGGCTCGAACCGGCTGGGCGGCAACTCGCTGTCCGACCTGCTGGTCTTCGGCCGGCGGGCGGGCCTGGGCGCGGCCGACTACGTGGCGAGCCTGTCCGAGCGGCCCGCGTGCTCCGACGAGGCGGTGGTCGACGCCGAGCGGACGGCCCTCGCGCCGTTCTCCGGGGAGAGCGGCGAGAACCCGTACACGCTGCACGTGGAGCTCCAGCAGGCGATGAACGACCTGGTCGGCATCATCCGGCGGGCCGAGGAGATGGAGCAGGCCGTCGCGCGGCTCGACGAGCTGAAGCGGCGCGCGGCGAACGTCGTGGTCGAGGGGCACCGGCAGTTCAACCCGGGCTGGCACCTCGCGCTCGACCTGCGCAACATGCTGCTGGTCAGCGAGTGCGTGGCGCGCGCCGCGCTGCTGCGCACCGAGAGCCGCGGCGGGCACACCCGCGACGACCACCCCCGGATGGACGCCGACTGGCGGCGCAGGCTGCTGGTCTGCACCGCGTCCGGCGACGGCGTCGCGGTGGACGAGGAGGCGCAGGTCCCGATCCGTGCGGACCTGCTCGACCTGTTCGAGCGCTCGGAGCTGGACAAGTACCTGACCGCGGACGAACTGGAGGGGTGACGTGGGGTACCAGGGGCACTTCCGGGTGTGGCGCGGTTCCGCCGAGGGCGGCGGCCTGGAGGACTTCACCGTCGAGGTGAACGAGGGCGAGGTCGTCCTCGACGTGATCCACCGGTTGCAGGCCACCCAGACGCCCGACCTGGCCGTGCGGTGGAACTGCAAGGCGGGCAAGTGCGGTTCGTGCTCGGCCGAGGTCAACGGCAGGCCGCGGCTGCTGTGCATGACCCGGATGTCGACGTTCACCGAGGACGAGACGATCACCGTGACGCCGATGCGCACGTTCCCGGTGATCCGCGACCTCGTCACCGACGTCTCGTACAACTACCGGAAGGCGCGGGAGGTCCCGGCGTTCCAGCCCCCGGAGGGCGTCGCGCCGGGGGAGTACCGGATGCAGCAGGTCGACGTGGAGCGCTCGCAGGAGTTCCGCAAGTGCATCGAGTGCTTCCTGTGCAACGACACGTGCCACGTCATCCGCGACCACGAGGAGAACAAGGAGTCGTTCGCCGGGCCGCGGTTCCTGATGCGGGTGGCCGAGCTGGAGATGCACCCGCTCGACGGGGCCGACCGGGTGCGCGAGGCGCAGTCGTCGCACGGGCTGGGGCTGTGCAACATCACCAAGTGCTGCACCGAGGTGTGCCCGGAGCACATCAAGATCACCGACAACGCGCTGATCCCGATGAAGGAGCGCGTCGCCGACCGCCGCTACGACCCGATCGTGTGGTTGGGCACCAAGCTGTTCCGCCGCGGCTGAGCGTTCCCGGTCCGTGTCGCCCCCCGATGGGGTGACACGGGCCGCTCAGGGCGCGGAGGTCGGCTCGGGGTGCGGAGGTCGGCAGCGGCTCGCGGCGCGACAGCCACTCCCCGGGCACGGGAGCGCGCACGACCCCGCCCGTGATGGCGGCCGTCGTGTCCGCGTCGCCGCCCGCCGCCACGCACGCGGTGACCGCGGCCCGGTAGTCGTCGGCGGCGAGCTTCGTGAACCGGCCCGGACCCGGTGCAGCACCACCACCGCGCCCGGCCCGTACCCGCGACGGGGGTCGCAGCGCTCGGCGAACGCCGCCGCCAACCGGTCCTGGTCGACCTCGCCGTGCGCGCGCAGCTCGTCGAGGGAGCGGAGTGCGTCCGAGGTCGACATGCGCCCCCGGCCTGCCACGTCCCGGGCCCCTAGGGAGTCACGGCGCAGTCCAGCACCGAGCCCTGGAACGTGCCGATCAGCAGTCGTCCGCCGCCGGCGGCGCACAGCGACAGCGGCACGACCGGGTGACCCGCCACCTCCGGCCGCAGGCGTGCAAGCTCCGCGCCGTCGTCGTTGCGCAGCACCACCACCTCGCCGGACGCGAACGCCACGTACGCGTGGTTCTCGTCGGCGTCCAGCGCCACCGGCGCGTGGTCGGCGGTGACCACCCACTCGGCCTTGCCCTTCGGGTAGCGGCGGCGGGCGACGAACGCGTTGCCCGGCAGCAGGCCCGCGCCGTCGTGGACCGTCCCGGCGTGCACGATCGACCCGCCGGTCCCGTCACCACCGCCGGCCAGCCACGCGCCGGGGCCGCCGAACAGGTGCCCGTCGCGCCGCTCGTCCCACTCCAGCGGAAACAGGTACCGCAGGCCGCCGTCGACCGGCGTGACCACCCACTTGCGCCGCCACGGCTTCGGCGAGGTGCCGCGCAGGAACAGCAGGTGCGGCGAGCGGCGGACGTCGAAGTAGTGGTTGACGAGGTCGTAGTGGCCGACGACCACCTCGCCGACCCGGCGCCCGTCCGGCGCGAGCAGCGGGCCCGGGTGGTCGCCGCGCGTCGCCGGCCGTGCCGCCACCAGGCCGTCTGCCCGGTCCACCAGCACGACGTGCGAGTCCACCGGGACGTCCCGCAGCGGGCGGCCGGTGGTCAGGTCCACCGCGGTGACCGCGCTCGGCCCGTCGTGCCGGCCCACCGCGTTGGTGAGGGCGGTGCGCTCGTCGGGGGAGACCACGACCTGCGTGCCGTGCCCGTCGACCGGGAGCGCCCAGTGCCCGCCGGCGCGGTCCCAGCACTCCACGGCGACGCCGTCCAGCGCGGCCAGGACCCGGCCGTCGCGCAGCGCCCGCACCGCGCGCACCTGGCGGCGCGGCGACCACACCACGCCCCGGTCGAGGCAGGCGCGTTCGACGGCGAGCCGGGCGCGCACCGGGTCCGGTCGCCCCACCAGCGGCGCGGTCGACATGCGCGAGGGGAAGAAGGTCAGGTCGGGTGACCCCCAGTCGTCGCGGACCGCGGTGAACGCGTGGGCGACCTGCTCCTCGTCGTCGGTGGACGGCGTGAGCACCACCCGCAGCGACCGCGCGTCCAGCCACGCCACGTCCAGCACCTGCGTGCAGGACTCGACCACCGACCTCGTGCGGCCCGTCACCAGGTCCGCGAGCAGCAGCTCGCCCTCGTAGAAGTAGCCGCCGTCGTACTGCCCGGTGCCCGCGGCCAGCAGCGGCAGCTCCGGGTGGAACGACAGCGAGCCCACCGGCCACCGGGTGTTCACGAGCAGCACGCACGCCAGGTCGGACGTCCGGTAGACCGCCAGCGGCAGCCGGCGCACCCCCGGGTCCCACACCGGCGACCCGGCGTGCCCGAGGTCACCCGCGACGGCCAGCAGCTCCCCGTCGGGCGACGACGCCACCGCGGTGGGGTGACCGACCTCGTGGAACGCGCCGGCGCCGAGCACCCGTGCGACCACGAGCCCCGCTCCGCTCACCCGGTCCACCCGTCCCGGTCGATCACGCCCTCACCATCCCACAGCGCGGGACGAGGCGGAACCGGCCGGTTCAGCGTTCCGCTCGGTCGCCCACCCGGTCGAGGTGCTCGCACGGTCCGCCGTCCCCGTCCCCGTCCCCGCAGGCGTCGACCAGGAGCGCCGGGACCCACAGGAAGACCTTCGGGTCGCCGAGCCCCGACGCCGTCAGCCACGTCGCCGCCCGACGCGCCTCCCGCCCGTCCCGGACCAACCCCCACCTCCCCGGTCGCACGCCCGTCGCCCGCCGGACGTCGTCGACGAGCCCGTCGAGGCAGGTCCAGGTGTGCCACCCCCCGCTGTCGAAGCCGACCAGCTCGAAGCCCAGCACCCGACCGGGGCGGGGGTCGGGGAAGGCGTCCCGCCGGGCCAGGCGTCCCGCCACGCCACCCGCGTCCGGGTGGTGGCCCGCGCCGGCCATCTCCCGGAGCAGGCCCGGGGCGTCGGCCGCGGCCACGCCGACGGCCAGCACGTGCAGCCCCGCCCGCCCCGCGCGAACCCGTGACCGCCCGGCCGCGACCGGGTCGTCGAACCAGTCGTCCCAGCCGTCGCGGTCCGCCGGCAGCACGTCCACGACGCAGTCGCTCATCGAGACCAGGTCGGGGCCCGACAGCCCCGCGTCCCGCCAGTCGGCCCTGGCACCTCGCGCGGCCACCGGGTAACCGGCCAGCAGCAGGTCGGTGTCCATCGGAACTCCCCCGTGAGCTGCGGTCAGGAGGTCACGGCGCGCTGCCGACGAGCCAGGCGCGCAGCTGCGCGTCGTCGCTGGAGCCGATCAACCGCACCAGGTCCCGGTTGCCGCGGTGGCTCGGGGCGTCGAGCAGGCGTTCCCGCCAGTCCTCCGCGTACTCCCGCAGGGCGTCGACCATCTCGGCGATCGCCTCGTCGAACGACGCGCCGTCCGCGGCCACCGGCAACCCCGGGACGAACACCGACCAGCCGTCGTTCTCGCGGACGACCCGGGCACGCGACAGCGGACATGCCTGCCTCCCGGTCGATCATCACCGGTACCACGACCTCGTGAAAGTACGTCACGTACGTGGTGGTGCACCGCAGACGCGGCGGAGCCGGGGCGGTGGTGGTCGCCCCGGCTCCGCCGGTCCCGGACTGCCGTCAGGTCAGCTGCAACCCGACGTGGAGCCGCAGCCCTCGCACAGGTAGCAGGAGCCGGCCGGGCGCATCTTCGTGCCGCACGTCATGCACAGCGGCGCGTCGGCGGCCTTGCCCAGGTGCAGTTCGAGCAGTTCCGTGGAGCTGCCGACCCTGATGTCCTGCGGCGCGGGCTTCTTCTCCGGCGCGGGGGCCGGGGCGTTGGCCGGCGCGGCCGGGGTGTCGGAGTCGACGGACGTGCGCAGGCCCTCCAGGTCGACGTCGCCGCCGCTGTAGTCCGCCGCCACCTGGGCGGTGCGCTCGTCGGCGGTGAAGATGCCGAGCTGCGCGCGCTTCTCCACCGGCAGGTAGTCGAGCGCCAGGCGCCGGAACAGGTAGTCCAGGACGCTGGTCGCGATGCGCACGTCCGGGTCGTCCGTCATGCCCGCCGGCTCGAAGCGCAGGTTCTGGAACTTCGAGACGTAGAACTCCAGCGGGATGCCGTACTGGAGGCCGACCGAGATGGACATGGAGAACGCGTCCATCACGCCCGCCAGGGTCGAGCCCTGCTTGCCGAGCTTGACGAAGATCTCGCCCAGGCCGTCGTCCGGGTACGAACCGGCGTGCAGGTAGCCCTCGGCGCCGCCGACCGTGAACGACACCGTCTGCGACGGGCGCTTCTTCGGCAGGCGCTTGCGCACCGGGCGGTACTCGACGACCGTCTCGGTCTTGACCTCGGGCGTGGCGGCGACCGACGCCTTGGCGGACTTGCCCGCCGACAGCGGCTGGCCGACCTTGCAGTTGTCGCGGTAGATCGCGAGCGCCTTCAGGCCCAGCTTCCAGCCCTGGTAGTAGATCTCCTCGACGTCCTCGACGGTCGCCGTCTCCGGCATGTTGACCGTCTTGGAGATCGCGCCCGAGATGAACGGCTGCACCGCGGCCATCATCCGGACGTGGCCCATCGGGGCGATCGACCGGTCGCCCATGGCGCAGTCGAACACGTCGTAGTGCTCGGTCTTCAGGCCGGGGGCGTCGACCACGTGGCCGTGCTCGCCGATGTACTCGACGATCGCCTCGACCTGCTCCTCCTGGTAGCCCAGGACGCGCAGCGCGCGCGGCACGGTCTGGTTGACGATCTGCATGGAGCCGCCGCCGACCAGCTTCTTGAACTTCACCAGCGCCAGGTCCGGCTCGATGCCGGTCGTGTCGCAGTCCATCATCAGGCCGATGGTGCCGGTGGGCGCGAGCACGGACGCCTGCGCGTTGCGCCAGCCGTTGCGGGCGCCGACCGCCTGGCACTCCTGCCACGCCTTGGTGGCCACCGAGCGCACGGCGGCGTCGTTGGCGTGCAGCGTGCGGATCTCGTCGTTGGCCGCGGCGTGCTTGCGGATGATCCGCTGGTGCGCCTCGGCGTTGCGGGCGTAGCCGTCGTACGGGCCGACGATGCCGGCCAGCTCGGCGGACCGCCGGTACGCCACGGCCTGCATCAGCGACGTGATGGTCGCCGCCAGCGCCCGGCCGCCCTCGGAGTCGTACGCGTGGCCGGTCGCCATGAGCAGCGCGCCCAGGTTCGCGTAGCCGATGCCGAGCTGGCGGAACGCGCGGGTCGTCTCGCCGATCGCGGGGGTCGGGAAGTCCGCGAAGCAGATGGAGATGTCCATCGCGGTGATGATCACCTCGACCGACTTGGCGAACAGCTCCGCGTTGAACGAACCGTCGTCCTTGAGGAACTTCATCAGGTTCAGCGACGCGAGGTTGCAGCTGGAGTTGTCCAGGTGCATGTACTCCGAGCACGGGTTGGACGCGGTGATGCGGCCCGACTCCGGCGTGGTGTGCCAGTCGTTGATGGTGCCGTCGTACTGGATGCCCGGGTCGGCGCACTCCCACGCGGCCTGCGCGAGCTTGCGGAACAGGCCCTTCGCGTCGACGTGGTCGATGACCTCGCCGGTCATCCGGGCGCGCAGGCCGAACTGGCCGCCGCTCTCGTAGGCGTGCATGAACTCGTCCGACACGCGGATCGAGTTGTTCGCGTTCTGGTACTGCACGGACACGATGTCCTTGCCGCCCAGGTCCATGTCGAACCCGGCGTCGCGCAGCGCGCGGACCTTGTCCTCCTCGCGCGCCTTGGTCTCGATGAACTCCTCGACGTCGGGGTGGTCCACGTCGAGCACGACCATCTTCGCCGCGCGGCGGGTCGCGCCACCGGACTTGATGGTGCCCGCCGACGCGTCCGCGCCGCGCATGAACGACACCGGGCCGGACGCGGTGCCGCCGGAGGACAGCAGCTCGCGGGACGAGCGGATGCGCGAGAGGTTCAGGCCCGCGCCGGAGCCGCCCTTGAAGATCAGGCCCTCCTCGCGGTACCAGTTCAGGATGGACTCCATCGTGTCGTCGACCGACAGGATGAAGCAGGCGCTGACCTGCTGCGGGGAGGTGGTGCCCACGTTGAACCACACCGGCGAGTTGAAGCTGAACACCTGGTGCAGCAGCATCCAGGTCAGCTCGTGCTCGTAGATCTCGGCGTCCTGCTCGGAGCCGAAGTAGCCGTGCTTGACGCCCGCCTCGACGTAGGTCTTCACCACGCGGTCGATGAGCTGGCGCAGGCTGTGCTCGCGCTGCTGCGTGCCGACCGCGCCCCGGAAGTACTTGCTCGTGACGATGTTCGTCGCGTTGACCGACCAGAAGTCCGGGAACTCGACGCCGCGCTGCTCGAAGTTCACCGAGCCGTCGCGCCAGTTCGTCATCACGACGTCGCGGTGCTCCCAGGTGACCTCGTCGTAGGGGTGCGTGCCCTCCGTGGTGTAGACGCGCTCCACCTTCAGCTTGGCGTTCTTGCTTCCCGCGCCGTTGCGGGTGGCCGTCTTCTTCGAGCCACCGACGGTCTCGGTCATCCGGGGTCCCTCTCGATCACATGGTGTGGGTGTGGAACGACCACGTCCGGGCTCCCCGTCCGAGGCGGTCGCTGTGGTGTTCGCGATGTGCTGTTCGCGGTGTGGTTCTCGGTCGCGGCGGCCGGCGCCGACCAGTCGGGGGACTAGTCGCGCTGGGCGTCGCGGAGATCGGCGATCTCCTTCTCGAAGTCCTCGACGGACGAGAAGGAGCGGTAGACGCTGGCGAAGCGGAGGTAGGCGACCTCGTCCAGCTCGCGCAGGGGGCCGAGGATGGCCAGGCCGACCTCGTGGCTGGGGATCTCGGCGACGCCGCCGGAGCGGATCGACTCCTCCACGCGCTGGGCGAGCTGCTGGAGCGCGTCCTCGTCGACGGGGCGGCCCTGGCACGCCCGGCGCACGCCGACGACGACCTTGTCGCGGCTGAACGGCTCGGTCACGCCGGAGCGCTTGACCACCGCCAGCACGGCCTCCTCGACCGTGGTGAAGCGGCGTCCGCAGGCCGTGCACGACCGGCGGCGGCGGATGACCTGGCCCTCGTCGACCTCGCGGGAATCGACGACACGCGAGTCCGAGTTCCGGCAGAACGGGCATCGCACGGCTGGTCTTCCCCTCCCCTGGGCAGCAGCCATCGCGTCAGCCCCGCTCGTGGGGAAAACCCCAACCTGTGGACTGACTACGACGGTGTAACCACTAGATGTAGGGGTCAACCTATGCCCAAGCCCTACGGGCCTGCAAGTCGGGGGGTGGCGTGTCCCGTCACTCGGACGGCGGAACCTCGGGCGACGCCCCGAAACGCCCGGACCGCGCCACCGGTGGTCGGGTGGCGCGGTCCGGGGAGTGCTCGGGAGGGGTCCGGGCGCGGGTCAGGGGCCGGCCGCGCCGTCCGGGACGACGAGGGCCTGGCCGGGCCTCACCTCGGCGTCGGGGAGCGCGTTCAGCTCCCGGATGCGGGCCGCGACGGCCTCGGGGTCGCTGTCCGGCGCGCTGCGCCCGGCGACGTCGAGGAGGGACTCGCCCACCTGGACGTGCACGACGGCGGTGCGCTCGGGGACGGTGGTCGCGCCGGTCGCGTACAGGTAGAACAGGCTCAGCGCGGCGGCCACGACGGCCGCGACCGCGACGTGGGCGGCGAACCGGAGGGCGGGGTGCCGCCGGGGGCGGACCCCGGGGGCGGCCGGCTCGGGCGGCGCCTCGCGCGCCGCGAGGGGGAGGGGGCGGCCCGCGGGCCGCCGGTCGTCGCGCTCGGGTACCTCGAACCGGCGAAGCACCCGCGGTCCGGGTCGCAGTCCCTCGCCGAGGGCGACATCCTCGACACCGGCGCCGTCGACGAGTTCGAACCCGTTGCGGGTGCCAATGACCACCGCCATGCTGCCCTCCAACGCAGGTCATCCGATCATGATCGAACCTGTGTTCGATCGAACGTCCGTGCGAATGTCTACCACTAAGTGCCGCATAATTGGAAGGACACGCCGACGCTTACTTCGAACAGGTGTTTGATCTGGGCGTCGAACGCGACTACCGTCCACAGTCGAAGATCGACGGATAGCCGGCCTGGGCAATCTGAGCCGGTGAGGAGGAAGCACCGTGGTGCGCAAGACCAACGACGACGCGGGCATCGCCGCAGATGCGCCCTCCGCCCCCCCACCGGCGGACATCGCGGGCAACGCGGGGCTCACCCTGCGGCAGCGCAAGGTGCTCGACGTGATCCGCGACTGGCTGGACCGGTTCGGCTACCCGCCCAGCGTCCGCGAGATCGGCGAGGCGGTGGGCCTGACGAGCACGTCCTCGGTCGCCCACCAGCTGCGGGCGCTGGAGAAGAAGGGTTTCCTGCGGCGGGACCCGAACCGGCCGCGCGCGGTGGGCGTGCTGCCGACGGAGATCGTGACCGGCCTCGACCCGGCGTCCAAGCCGACGCCCGCGTACGTGCCCATGCTGGGCCGCATCGCCGCGGGTGGGCCGATCCTGGCCGAGGAGTCCATCGAGGACGTGTTCCCGCTGCCGCGCGAGATCGTCGGCGAGGGCGAGGTGTTCCTGCTCAAGGTCGTGGGTGACTCGATGGTGGACGCCGCCATCACCGACGGCGACTGGGTCGTGGTGCGCCAGCAGCCGACGGCCGACAACGGCGACGTGGTGGCCGCCATGATCGACGGCGAGGCCACGGTCAAGACGTTCAAGCGCCGGGACGACCACGTGTGGCTGATGCCGCACAACCCGGCCTACCAGCCGATCCTGGGCGACGAGGCGTCGATCCTGGGCAAGGTCGTCGCGGTGCTGCGCCGCCTCTGACGGACCACCGGGGAGGGCTTGGGCGGTTCGCCGCCCGGGCCCTCTTCGGCGTCTCAGGCCCTCCTGCGCGACCGGCGCACGAGGCCGCCGATCAGCACCAGCGCGACCGCGCCACCCCCGATGACCAGCCACGGGGGCGCGTCGTCGGTCGGCGCGGGCGGGGGAGGGGCCGAGGTGTCGAGGGGTGCCGGCGCCTCGGTGGTCGTGGGCGCCGGGGGCACGGCCAGGGCCGTCGCGCCGGCCACCGCGCGCACCGTCGAGGACGCCGCCGCGTTCCCGAACTCCGAGGCCGACAGCAGCGTGCCGTCCGGGGCGAGCGCGATGGCCTCGCCCTGCGGCTCGTCCGGCAGCGGCACGCGCACCGGGTCGCCCTCCAGGGCCTTCGCCAGGTCGCCGTCCGGCACCGGGAACAGGTAGGCGTCGGTGTAGGTCCGCAGCGCCGCCACCCGGCCGTCCGCGCTCGTCGCCGCGCCCGTGACCAGGCGCGACACCACGCGGTTGGCCAGCGGCCCGCCGGGGGTGTCCGTGCCGGCGATCGACACCCGCGCCACCTGCTCCAGCGGGGTCGGCGCGTTCTCGTCCAGCGCGCCCGCGGGCCGGTACACGAGGGCGGACCCGATCGTTTCCTTGGTGACGATGTGCGGAATTCCCGAGCCGTCGATCAACAACGCTTCCGCGTCGTGCTTTCCGTCAGGATACGTGAGTCGGTACAAACGCGCCGAACCGTTCGGGGAAACCGCGTGCAATGCCACGGTCTCGCGCGTCTTGCCGTTGTCGCCGGTGTCCGCCGCCCACAGGGTTCCGTCAGGTGCCAATGCGAGGTCTTCGACGTCGAACGGGTTGATCCGGGTGGTGATCGTCCGGGTGATCGCGCATTCGCGGTCCATCACCTGGACGGCCAGCACACCGTTGTCGCTGTCGTTCACCGCGAACAGCTCGGCACCGCCGGCGGCGAGCCCGGACAGCTCTGCCAGCCGCTCGTCGGTCACCGCGCACAGGTCGGTGACGGCCGGCTCCGCCGAAGCGGAGCCGGCCGTCACCAGCAGACCGAGCGTTACCAGGAGCGCGCGCAAGGGCTCAGGCGCGGCTTCCGTCCACGGCGAACTGCTCCAGCAGGCCGGCCAGGTCGGGCCGGACCCGGGCGGACAGCTCGGTGCCCTCCTCGGTGTGCCGCTCCTTGAGCACCTCGCCCTCGCGGTGCACGCGGGCGACGACCTCGCCGCGCGCGTACGGCACGAGCGCCTCCACGACCACCTCGGGCCGCGGCGTCTCCACCGCGATGCGCTCGCGCAGCGCGGCGATGCCCTCGCCGGTGTGCGCGGAGACGAACACCGCGGTCGGGAACAGGTGCCGCAGCCGGGCCATGCCCAGCTCGCCCACCGCGTCGATCTTGTTGACCACGAGCAGCTCGTGCGGCATCGGGTCGTCGTGCCGCGACGAGATCTCGCCGATCACCTCGCGCACCGCCTTGACCTGCTTCTCCGGCATCGCGTCGGACCCGTCGACCACGTGGACCAGCAGGTCCGCGTCGGCGACCTCCTCCAGCGTCGACCGGAACGCCTCGACCAGCTGGTGCGGCAGGTGCCGCACGAAGCCGACGGTGTCGGTCAGCGTGTAGGGCAGGCCCTCGGGGGTCTCGGTGCGGCGCGTGGTCGGGTCGAGGGTCGCGAACAGGGCGTCCTGCACCAGCACCCCCGCGCCGGTCAGCGCGTTGAGCAGGCTGGACTTGCCCGCGTTCGTGTAGCCCGCGATGGCCACGTTCGGCACCGAGTTCGCCACGCGGCGGTGCCGCTTGGTCTCCCGGATGACGCCCATGGCGGCGATCTCGCGGCGCAGCTTCGAGATGCGCGCGCGGATGCGCCGTCGGTCGGTCTCCAGCTTCGTCTCACCGGGACCGCGCAGGCCCACGCCGCCGTTGCCGCCGCCGGCACGGCCACCGGCCTGCCGGGACAGCGACTCGCCCCACCCGCGCAGGCGCGGCAGCAGGTACTGGAGCTGCGCCATCTCGACCTGCGCCTTGCCCTCCTTGGTGGAGGCGTGCTGGGCGAAGATGTCGAGGATCAGCGCCGTGCGGTCGATGACCTTGACCTTGAGCTTCTCCTCCAGCTGCCGCAGCTGGCCGGGGGAGAGCTCGCCGTCGGCGATCACGGTGTCCGCGCCGGTCGAGATCACGATGTCGCGCAGCTCGGCGACCTTGCCGGCGCCGATGTAGGTGGCCGGGTCGGGCCGGTCGCGCCGCTGGACGAGACCTTCGAGGACCTCGGAGCCCGCCGTCTCGGCGAGCAGGGCCAGCTCGGCCAGGGAGGCCTCGGAGTCCGCCGCGGTGCCCTCGGTCCACACGCCGACCAGCACGACGCGCTCCAGGCGGAGCTGCCGGTACTCGACCTCGGTGACGTCCTGGAGTTCGGTGGACAGCCCGGCGACGCGGCGCAGCGCCGCGCGTTCCTCCAGCGCGAGGTCGCCGGTCGACAGCTCGTCGTCCTGGTCGGGCCAGTCGTTGCTTCGGTACGTGTTGTCCGTCATTTGCCCTTCATCGTCCCACGTCACCCCTCGCCGGACCGAGTGGTTATCACCCGCGGTCAGTCCCCCGGGTACAGCGCCAGGTAGACCGCGACCCGCTCCCCGTCCGGGGTGGCCGGCGTCGACGCCAGCTCATCGAACAACGCCTGGAGACGCCGTTTTAGTTCCCGCGGGTCGGTCCTGACGACCAACCGGACCTGCTTGAGCGCGTCGACGCCGTGGTCGGCGACCTCGCCGAGGAACGCCTGGAGCACGGCCTCCTGGGTGGCCAGCGGTTTCTCGTCGTCCTGCCAGGTCAGCCGCCAGGACAGCCCGGTGGACAGGTAGGGGACCTCGCGCGCGCCCCGGTTGCCCGAGCGGGCGGGCTGCGCCTCCAGGAAACCCGCGGCCACCAGCTTGCGCACGTGGTGGAGCGTGGTGGCCGGGTCCTTGCGGAGGCGCTCGGCGATCTCCTTGTTGGTCAGCGGCGTGTCGTAGGTGAGCCGGATGATGCGCAGCCGCACGTCCGAGGCGAGGGCCGCGGCCTGCTCGGCGGTGCCGATCTGTCGCTCCACCGGCCAAGGATACGCCGTCGCGGGTAAGTGATTGACAGTTTCAAATCACTCGCGCGAGACTCCCCGCCATGTCCCTCTGGTCCCACCGCGACTTCCGCCTCCTGTGGGTGGGCGACACCGTCAGCCAGTTCGGCGCCACGATCGGCCGCACGGTCCTGCCGCTGCTCGCGGTGGGCGCGCTGGCCGCCACGCCGTTCCAGATGGGCGTGCTCTCCGCCGCGGGCTCGGCCGCGTTCCTGCTGATCGGGCTGCCCGCCGGGGTGTGGGTGGACCGGATGAGCCGCCGCCCGGTGATGCTCGTCTCCGACGTCGCGCGCGCCGCGCTGCTGCTGTCCGTCCCGGCCGCCTGGTGGCTCGGCGCGCTCACCCTCGCCCACCTGGTCGTGGTGGCGCTGCTGGTCGGCGCGGCCACGGTCATGTTCGACGTCGCCTACCAGTCGTACCTGCCCGCGCTGGTCGGCCGGGAGCAGCTCGTCGAGGGCAACTCGAAGCTGGAGTCCAGCCGGGCGGTGGCCGAGGTGTCCGGACCCGCGCTGGCCGGCGGGGTGGCGCAGGCGGTCGGGGCGGCCGTCGGCGTGCTCGCGACCGGTGCCGGCTACCTCGTGTCGGCGCTGTTCCTGCTGCGCATCCGCACCGCCGAGCCGGTGCCGGCGCGGGCCGGGCGGACCGGGCTGCGGCACGAGGTCGCCGAGGGCCTGCGGTTCGTGTTCGGGCACCCGTCGCTGCGCGCGATCGTCGCCTGCACGGGCACGGCGAACTTCTTCGGCGGCATCGCGGCGGCCGTCACGGTGCTGTTCCTGGTCCGCGAGCTGGGCCTGTCCGAGGGCGTGGTGGGCGTGCTGCTCAGCGCGGGGGGCGCGGGCGGCGTGCTCGGCGCGCTGACCATGGGCCGGTGGCACGCCCGGTTCGGCCCGATCACGCCGATCTGGCTGTCCGCCCTGGTCACGTTCCCGTTCGGGCTGCTCATCCCGCTCGGCGCGCCGGACTGGCGGCTCGTGCTGGTGGCCCTCGGCGAGGCCGTCGTCGGCTACGGCGTCATCGTTTACAACGTCGCCCAGCTCAGCTACCGGCAGTCGATCTGCCCCGACCACCTGCTCGGCCGGATGAACGCGAGCATCCGGTTCGTGGTGTGGGGCGCGCTGCCGCTGGGCGGGCTGGCCGGCGGCGCCCTGGGCACGGGCGTCGGGGTCACGGCGGCGCTGTGGGTGGCCATGGCGGGGCAGGCGCTGTCGGCGCTGTGGGTGGTGCTGTCGCCGCTGCGCCGCGGGCGGGTCCACGCGGAGGAGGAAGAGGGGGAGGAAGAGGGGGATGTCGTCACGAGGTGACTTCCGGCGGTTCTGGGGCAGCGACGCGGTCAACCAGTTCGGCACGGCGGTGTCGGCGTTCGTGCTGCCGGTGGTGGCGATCGAGGCGCTGGACGCCTCCGAGTTCCAGGTGGGGGTGCTGGCGGCGGCCGGGACGGCGGCGTTCCTGCTGATCGGCCTGCCCGCGGGGGTGCTGGTCGACCGGGTGCGCAAGCGCCCCCTGCTGGTCTGGAGCACGACCGGCCGGGCGCTGGTGCTGGCCACGGTGCCGGTCGCCGGGTGGCTCGGCGGCCTGACGTTCGCCCACCTGGTGCTGGCCGCGCTGCTGGCGGGCGTGCTGACGGTGTTCGTGGACGTGGCGGGCCAGGCGTACCTGCCGGTGCTGGTCGACCGCGAGGGGCTGACCGCGGGCAACGCCCGGCTCGTGTCGTCGCAGCAGGTGGCCCGGCTCACCGGGGGCCCGGTGAGCGGACCGCTCGCGCAGCTGCTGGGCGCGGCGAACGCGGTGTCGGCGGTCAGCGCCTCCTACCTGGTCGCCGCGCTGCTGCTGCGCGGGGTGCGGACCGCCGAGGAGCCCGTGCCCCGGCGTCCCCGGGCCCTGCGGGCGGAGATGGGGGAGGGCCTGCGGTTCGTGCTCGGGCACCCGCTGCTGCGGCCGATCGCGCTGTGCACGACCTCGTTCAACCTGGCCAACGCCGTGTGGGTCGCGGTGAGCGTGCTGTTCCTGCTGCGCGACCTGGACCTGTCGCCGACGGCCGCCTCGGTGCTGCTGGGCGCCGGCGGCGCGGGCGGCGCGCTGGTCGGCCTGGTCGCGGGCCGGTTGCGGCGGTTCGGCACGGCCCGGCTCGTGTGGCTGCCGATGCTGGTCACGCAGCCGTTCTGGGCGCTCGTGCCGCTGGCCGGGCCGGACTGGCGGCTGGCGCTGCTCGCCGTCGGCACGGTGGTCACCTCGGCCGGGGCCGTCGTCCACAACGTGGCCCAGGTCAGCCTGCGGCAGGCGCTGTGCCCGCCCGGCCTCCAGGGGCGGGTGAACGCGACCGTCCGCTTCCTGGCCTGGGGCGCCACCCCGCTCGGCGCGCTGGCGGGCGGCGCGCTCGCCGGGTGGATCGGGGTGCGGGGCACGCTGTGGGTCGCGGCGGCGGGCATGGCCCTGTCCGTCCTGTGGGTGGTGCTGTCACCGCTGCGGGCGATGCGGGACGCCCCCGTGATCACTAGCGTCGGGCGCCATGGTTGACACCACCGTGCTGCGCGACGGCCTCCGGTTCGGCGAGGGACCCCGGCGGGGACCCGACGGCAGGCTGTTCTACTCGGACTTCTACGACCACGAGGTGCGCGCGCTCGACCTGGTCACGGGGGCCGAGGAGGTCGTCTGCGCGGTGCCGGGCCAGCCCTCGGGCCTGGGCTGGCTGCCCGACGGGCGGCTGCTCGTGGTGTCGATGCGCGACCGCCGGGTGCTGCGCCTGGAGGACGGCGGCCTCGTCGAGCACGCCGACCTGGGCGGGATCGCCACGTTCCACGCCAACGACATGCTGGTCGACGCGCACGGCCGCGCGTACGTCGGCAACTTCGGCTTCGACCTGCACGCGCTCATCGCCGAGCACGGCGAGGCGGCCCTGCTGGCACCCGGCTGGACGGCGCCCGGCGCGGCGCTGGCGCTGGTCGGCCCGGACGGGGCGGTGTCGGTGGCCGCCGAGGACCTGAGGTTCCCCAACGGCATGGTGCTGCTGCCGGACGGCAGGCTCGTCGTCGCCGAGACCCTGGCGTTCGGGCTGACCGCGTTCGACGTGGCCGACGACGGGACGCTGTCCGGCCGCACGACGTGGGCCGACCTGCGCGAGCACGGCGTCGCGCCCGACGGCATCGCGGTGGACGACGAGGGCGGCGTGTGGGTCGCGCCCGCGCTCCAGGCCGCCGCCTTCCGGGTCGAGGACGGCGTCGTCACCCGCCGGGTCGAGACCGGGCAGCCGTGCTTCGCGGTGGCGGTCCTGGGCGACCGGCTCGTCTGCTGCACCGCGCCCACCTCCCAGCCGGAGGTGGTGGCCGGGGCGCGCCTGGGCAGGCTGGAGGTGGTCGACCTCTAGAGCGAGTCCCACCACGCCTGGTCGAGCTCGCCCCGGGCGAGCAGCACGGCCGGGCCGGTGAGCGTCGAGCCGTCCTCCTCGATCACCACCGCGAGCTGTCCGCCGGGGACGTCCACGGTGGCCTTGCCGGTGCGCTGACCGGTCCCGTACAGCCACGAGGCGACCGCGGCGACCGTGCCCGTGCCGCACGAGCGGGTCTCGCCGACGCCGCGCTCGTGCACGCGCATCCGCAGCGCGCCGTCGCCCAGCACGTTGACGAACTCCACGTTCACGCCGTGCGGGAACAGCACCGGGTCGTGGCCGGGCGGCACGCCCAGGTCCAGCTCGCCCACCGGCACCTCGGTGACGCACGCCAGGTGCGGGTTGCCGACGTCCACCGCGACACCGCCGAACGCGCTGCCGCCGACCGTGGCCGTGCCGGTGCCGGTGACCAGGACGCGGCCCATGTCGTTGGTGACCGTGCCGTCCTCGTGCGCGACGACCCGCCGTTCACCCGAACGGGTGCCGATGGTGAACTCCTCGCCGCCGGGCGCCAGGCCCGCGTCGACCAGGTAGCGGACGAACACGCGCACGCCGTTGCCGCACATCTCGGCGATCGAGCCGTCGCCGTTGCGGTAGTCCATGAACCAGGGGCCGAAGTCGGGGCGCACCACCCGCAGCACGCCGTCCGCGCCGAGGCCGCGCCGCCGGTCGCACAGCGCGCGCACCCGCTCCTCGGTGAGGTCCAGCGCACCGTCCGGATCGGGCAGCACCACGAAGTCGTTCTCGGTGCCGTGGCCCTTGAGGAATTCGACGCCCACGCCGGCAGTCTACGGCGCGACGTGCCGGAGGACGCGGCCGGCCAGGTCGGGCGAGGACGCGTCGAACCAGGTGACCCGCCGGTCGCGGCGGAACCAGGACCGCTGCCTGCGCACGAACCGCCGGGTGCCCAGGGCGGTCGCCCCGAACGCCTCCTCGACCGAGTACTCGCCGTCGAACGCGGCCAGCACCTGCTGGTAGCCGAGCGCGCGCGACGCCGTGCGGCCCTCCCGCAGCCCCCTGGCCTCCAGCGCGCGCACCTCGTCGACCAGGCCCGCGTCGAACATCCGGCCGACCCGGGCGTCGACCCGCTCGTCCAGTTCGGCCACCTCCCGGTCCAGGCCGACCAGGACCGCGCCCCACCGCGCCGGGCCGGGCTTGGGCAGGGTCGCCGAGAACGGCCTGCCGGTCAGCTCGATCACCTCCAGCGCGCGCACCACGCGCCGGGCGTTGGACGGCAGGATCGCCAGGGCCGCGGCCGGGTCGAGCTGCGCCAACCGGCCGTGCAGGGTCTCCGCGCCGAACATCGCCAGCTCCCGCTCCAGCTGGGCGCGGACCGCCTCGTCGGTGCCGGGGAACTCCAGGTCGTCGAGCACCGCCTGCACGTACAGGCCCGAGCCGCCGACCAGCACGGGCGTGCGCCCGGCGGCCAGCAGCCGCTCCACGACGGCGCGCGCCTCCCGCTGGTAGGCGGCCACCGAGGCGGTGTCGGTCACGTCGAGCACGTCGAGCAGGTGGTGCGGCACGCCGCGCCGCTCCTCCTCGGTGACCTTCGCCGTGCCGATGTCCATGCCCCGGTAGAGCTGCATCGCGTCGGCGTTGACCACCTCGCCGCCCAGTTCGGCGGCGAGCCGCACGGCCAGGTCGGACTTGCCGGTCGCGGTGGGGCCGACGACGACGACCGGGACGACCCCGGAGGAGGTGCTCACGCGCTCAAGCCTCCCAGACGGCCCAGTGGTACCCGACCCCGTAGGGGGCCAGGAACGCCGACCGGGTGCACCGCCACGCGCCCGGCACGGCCGCCGCGACCTGCCACGCGGCCCGCCCGCCCGCGCCCAGCTCCGCCGCCAGCGCCGGGTCCAGCGCGCCCAGCGCGTCCCGGTCCGCCGAGGCCAGCGCCCGCCGCACGCCGTCGTCGAACGCCCCGGCCCGGTCGTCGGACCGCCCCACGGCCAGCTCGCCGTGCCGGTGCGACCCGTCGCCCAGGACGAGCAGCGCGGGCGTGCCCGCGAGCCGCGCCCCGAGCGCCGCGCAGTCGGGTCCGGGCAGGTCGGGCGGCACGAGGTGGACGCGCACCCGGCGCGCCCCGGCGCGCTCCCGCAGCCAGCCGGCGACCAGGGCGGGCAGCGGCAGTTCGTCGTCCACCCGGGTCGCGCCCTCGGTGAGCGACACCGGCACGTCCACCCCGAAGCCGCGGAAGCTGCCGGCCACGTCCTGCACCACCCTCGGCCCGGACGGGTCGACGCCGACGGCCACCCACTCGTCCGAGTGCGCCGCCAGTTCCCGCGCCGCGGCCAGGCTCGCCGCCCGCACCGGTTCGGTCTCCGGCGCGGCGCCGGCGACCAGTTCGGGCACCAGGAGCGGGGGGTGCGGCACGACCGCCAGTCGCGAGATCATGACAACCCACGCTACCGATCGGCCACCACAGGTACCGATGCGAGCCCTGACCTGTTTGAATGCGCGCGAGGTACTGGCGACCCTTCAGGTGGGTCGCGCGGTACCCGGGTGCTGGGCCCCGCCGCTGGCGGGGCGCCCGTGGTCGGCACGGGCACCACGAAGTGGGCAGGCGAGGAGGAAGCCGGCGATGACGGAGCACGAGACGACACCGGAAGCCACTGGTGACAGTGGTGCGGGGGCGGTAGTCGAGGAGACCCCGGTGGCAGCCGCGCCGGTCACGGCCCCGGCCGCACCGGTCACGGCCCCGGCCACACCGGTCCCCGTGGCGTCGGACCACCCTGACCGCTGGGGGCGCGTGGACGCGGACGGCACCGTCTACGTCAAGACGGCCGACGGCGAGCGCGTCGTGGGCTCGTGGCAGGCGGGCGAGCCCGCGGAGGGCCTGGCGCACTTCGCGCGCCGGTTCGACGACATCCGCACCGAGGTCGAGCTGCTGGTGACGCGGCTGACCGCCGGGACGGGCGACCCCAAGCACGCGATGACCAGCGCCAAGCACGTCCAGGAGAGCCTGGCCGACGCGGCGGTGGTCGGCGACCTCGCGGCGCTGGCGGCCCGCGTCGAGCACGTGCTCGCGCTGGCCGAGAAGGGCCTGGAGGCGGCCAAGGCGGCCAAGGACGAGGCGCGCGCCGCGGCCGGGGCCCGCAAGCAGGAGCTGGTCGAGGAGGCCGAGGTCCTGGCCAACGAGTCGACGCAGTGGAAGGTGGCCGGCGACCGGCTGCGGCAGATCCTGGACGAGTGGAAGACCATCCGGGGCGTCGACCGCAAGACCGACGAGCAGCTGTGGCGTCGGTTCTCCAAGGCGCGGGACGCGTTCAACCGCCGGCGGGGCTCGCACTTCGCCGACCTCGACCGGCAGCGGGGCGTCGCCAAGAACCGCAAGCAGGAGCTGGTCGAGGAGGCCGAGAAGCTCGTCGAGTCCGACGACTGGGGCCCCACGGCCGGCCGGTACAAGGACCTGATGGTCGAGTGGAAGGCCGCCGGGCGCGCGCCCAAGGAGGCCGACGACGCGTTGTGGCAGCGGTTCCGCGCCGCCCAGGACGCGTTCTTCGCCAAGCGCTCCGAGGCGTTCAACGAGCGTGACGCGGAGTTCGCGACCAACGCGAAGCTGAAGGAGGAACTGCTCGCCGAGGCCGAGCGCATCGACCCCTCCGGCGACCTGGAGACCGCCCGCCAGCAGCTCTACAAGATCCAGGAGCGGTGGGACGCGATCGGCAAGGTCCCGCGCGAGCGCATCCGCGACCTGGAGGGCAAGCTCCGCGCGATCGAGGAGCGGGTCCGCGGCGCGGTCGACGCCCAGTGGCGCCGGTCCGACCCGGAGGCCGAGGCCCGCGTCGCGCAGTTCCGCGAGCGCGTCGAGCAGTTCGAGGCCCAGGCCGAGAAGGCCCGGTCGGCGGGTGACAAGCGCCGTGCCCAGCAGGCCGAGGCCCAGGCCCAGCAGTGGCGGGAGTGGCTGGCCGCGGCCGAGCAGGCCGTCGCCTCCCGCTAGCCGCGGGTCAGCGCCCCGGCCCCCGCCCCACCGGTGCGGGGGCCGGGGCGCTGACGAACAGCAGGTCGGGGCCGTCCTCGCCGTCGCGGTCGAGGTGGTCGGCGCGGACGAGCCCCGCTTTCAGCGCCACGCGCGCCGGTCGTCCAACCGGGTGGGCCTCAGCCCGCAGAAGCCGAACCCGCGCCAGTGGGCGAGCCACCGCTCCGGCAGCGCGACGGCTTCCTCCGGGGTGCGCAGGGCGTCGGACGGGTTGTGCTCGCACGCCCGCGGGTCGCGGTGGACCGCGTGCACGGCCGCCGCGTCACCGGGCACCGGCGGGCGCAGCACGAGCCGCGCCGTGCCCAACTCCCCGGCGGCCGGGCGGGTCACGGCAGGTCGGGGCGCGACGCCGCGAGCCTCAACCACTTCACCAGCAGCACGACGACCGCCACCACGGCGACGACCAGCCCGATGCCCGGCCCGGGCCCCGGCGCGTGGCCGGTCGTGGTCTGCGTCGTCCAGATCGACAGCACGCCCGCCACCGACGCGGCGAACGACGCCAGCGCGGACACCCAGGCCAGCGCCCAGCGCCGCAGGGCCAGCGTCAGCGCGGGCAGCAGCACGCCCGCCACCAGCGCCGCGTAGCCGAACACCTTGGGCAGCGCGGGCGCGTCGTCGAACAGCACGCGCAGCCCCGGCTCGCCGCCCACCCAGGGCAGCACCAGGGACACCAGCACCGCCAGCACGGCGACGGCGATCGTCAGGGCACCCGAGCCGGGGTCGACGCGCCTGGCCGCCGAGCGGCCCACGTCGTCGATCTCCTCGCGCAGCCGGGACAGGTCGTCCGGTTCGGCGTTCACGCGACCGAGCACCCGCCCACGGCAGCGGGCAGCGGGGCCGGCGTGCCGAACGACGGCAGGCCCAGCGTGACGCCCGGCGTCTTCGGCCTCAGGCCCGCCTCGGACCGGTCGCCCGCCTTCGTGCGGCGGTGCGACAGCAGGGGGCCGTCCGCGATCAGGTTGTGCGGCGCGCCGTAGGTCACGACGGTCTCCACCACGTCGCCGGGGCGCACGTGCGCGTCGCCGGGCGTGAAGTGCACCAGGCGGCCGTCGCGGGCACGCCCGGTCATCCGCTTGGTCTCGGTGTCCTTGCGGCCCTCGCCGGAGGCGACCAGCAGCTCGACGCGCCGGCCGACCTGCTTGCGGTTCTCCTCGTGCGCGATCTCGTTGACCAGGGTCACCAGCCGGTCGTACCGCTCCTGCACGACCTGCTTGGGCAGCTGGTCGGGCAGCTCGGCGGCGGGCGTGCCGGGGCGCTTGGAGTACTGGAAGGTGAACGCGGAGGAGAACCGGGCCTCGCGGACGACGTCCAGGGTCGCCCGGAAGTCCTCCTCGGTCTCACCGGGGAAGCCGACGATGATGTCGGTGGTGATGGCCGCGTCCGGCATGGCCGCGCGCACCTCGTCCAGGATGGACAGGTACTTCGCCGTCCGGTACGAGCGGCGCATCTCCTTGAGCACGCGGTCCGAGCCCGACTGGAGCGGCATGTGCAGCTGGTGGCACACGGCGGGCGTCTCGGCCATCGCGGCGATCACGTCGGAGGTGAAGTCCTTCGGGTGCGGCGAGGTGAACCGGACCCGCTCCAGGCCCTCGACGCCGCCGGTGGCGCGCAGCAGCTTGCCGAACGCGAACCGGTCGCCGAACTCGACGCCGTAGGAGTTCACGTTCTGCCCGAGCAGGGTGACCTCCAGCACGCCCTCGTCGACCAGCGCCCGCACCTCGGCCAGCACCTCGCCGGGGCGGCGGTCCTTCTCCTTGCCGCGCAGCGACGGGACGATGCAGAAGGTGCACGTGTTGTTGCAGCCGACCGACACCGACACCCAGCCCGAGTAGGCCGAGTCGCGGCGGGCGGGCAGCGTCGAGGGGAAGGTCTCCAGGGAGTCGAGGATCTCGACCTGGGCCTCCCGGTTGTGGCGGGCGCGCTCCAGCAGCACCGGCAGCGAGCCGATGTTGTGCGTGCCGAAGACCACGTCCACCCACGGGGCGCGCTTGACGATCTCGCCCTGGTCCTTCTGGGCGAGGCAGCCGCCGACGGCGATCTGCATGTCCGGGTTGGCGGTCTTCGCGGGCGCGAGGTGGCCGAGGGTGCCGTAGAGCTTGTTGTCGGCGTTCTCGCGGACGGCGCAGGTGTTGAAGACGACGACGTCGGGCGCGGTGTCGCCCTCGGCAGGCGTGTAGCCCGCGTCCTCCAGCATGCCTGCGAGGCGTTCGGAGTCGTGCACGTTCATCTGGCAGCCGAACGTGCGGATCTGGTAACTGCGGGTCACTGCACCTAGTCCTTCCGTCGGGTCCAGGGTAGAGCCTGGACGTGCGACGATGCGCAGGTGTCGGGAACGCTGCTGCGCTTGCACGCCGTGGGGGCCGCCTTGGCCCTCGCCGCCCTGTCGTCGACCGCGTGCGGCGACGACTTCGACCAGGTCAAGCTCACCGTGGCGGCGGGCAGCCCGGTCGGTGTCTACGCCAAGTTGAGCACGGCCCTGGCCGACGCGTGGACCCGGGACCCCGGCATACCGCGCCCGCAGGTGACCGAGACGTCCGGGTCGGTGGACAACCTCCAGCGGCTGCGCGGCAACCAGGCGCAGGTCGGCTTCTCGGCGGCCGACGCGGCGGCGGACGCGGCGGCCGGCACCGGCGGCGGGCACAAGCTGTACGCGCTGGCCCGGATGCACGACGACTACCTCCAGCTGGTCGTGCGGGCCGACGTCCCGGCGACGAAGCTGTCCGAGCTCAGGGGCATGAGGGTGAGCCTCGGCGCGCCGGACTCGGGCGTGCGGCTCATCGCCGAGCGCCTGCTGACGTCGGCCGGCATGTCGGTCGGCGACCTCCAGCCCAGCTACCACGACCTCCAGGCCAGCACCGACCGGATGCGCGAGGGGGCGCTGGACGCGTTCTTCTGGTCCGGCGGCGTGCCCACCGACGCGGTCACCGACCTGGCCACCACGGTGAAGCTGCGCATGCTCGACCTCGGCGACGTGCTGCCCGCCCTGCGCCGCACCTACCAGGTGTACGGCTCGGCGACGCTGCCCGCGTCGGCCTACCAGCTCGGCGGCGGCCCGGTCGTCACGCTCGTCGTCCGCAACTTCCTGCTGGTCAACGACACGATGCCGGACGACGTGGCGGAAGCCCTGGTCAGGGGTCTGTTCGCGGCCCAACCGGCGCTGGTCGCGGCCAGCCCGGTGGCCAGGTCGATAGAGGTCCGCTCGGCGATCGAGACCACACCGGTCGAACTGCACCCCGGCGCGATGCGGTACTACCGCGACGTGAAGGTCTGACCACCACCCCGGCCACCCCGGTCACACGGCACCGGTCACACGGCGGGGAACTCCACCTCGACCCGCAGCCCCTCCCCGGGCGGTGACAGCAGCCGGACCGTGCCCCCCACCCGTTCCACGATCTGCCGCACCAGCGCGAGCCCCAGGCCCGAGCCCTGCACGTTCTGGTGCGCGGGGCTGCGCCAGAACCGGTCCGTGGCCCGTTCCAGCTCGTCGGGGGCCAGGCCGGGGCCCTCGTCCCGCACGGCGATGCGCACCACGCCGTCGCGCCGCCGCACGTCCACGTGGACGAGGGTGCCCTCGGAGGTGAACTTCAGGGCGTTGTCCAGCAGCGCGTCCAGCACCGTCTCCACCCCGCGCGGCGGGACCAGCGCGGTGCCGCCGGGCTCCCCGTCGAGCACGAGGTGCACCTCGCGGGCCGCCGCCGCGGGCTGCCACGCGGACAGCCGCCCCGCCACGGCCCGGTCCACGTCCACCGGCACGGGGTCCACCGACGGCGCGCCCGCGCGGGCCATCGACAGCAGCTCGTCCAGGATGCGGTTGAGCCGGTTGGCCTCGTCCAGCGCCGCCACCTGGTGCTGGACCCCCTCGCCGACCACGTGACCCTCCAGGTTGGACAGTCGCAGCTTCAGCGCGGTCAGCGGGTTGCGCAGCTGGTGCGAGGCGTCGGCCACGAACGCCCGCTGCGCGGCCAGCACGTCGCCCACGTTGGCCGCCATCTGGTCGAACGAGCGCGACAGCCGGCGCAGCTCCGGCGGGCCGTCCGACGCGCCCACCGGCGGCGCGGGTTGCCCGGACACCACCGCCGCGAGCAGCGCGCCCGTCGCGTCGTCGAGCCGCTTCACCGGCCGCAGCGTCCAGCGCACCAGCGGCAGCGCCGCGAACACCGCCGCGACCAGCACCAACATGCCCGCGACCAGGATCACCGTCCACCACACCAGCACCTCGAACCGGGTCTTCGAGGTGGGCGAGAACGTCACCACCGCGCCCTGGACCTCGCCGGCCTCCAGCACCGGTTCGGCCAGCACCAGCTCGGAGGCGTCCCACGGCACGATCAGCCCCGGCGCGGCCGGCTGCCGGCCCGCGAGGGCCCCGCTGACCAGGTCGGCCACCTCCTCGGAGGAGACGTCGACCGCCCCGGACGTGGCCACCACCTGCCCGTCCCGGCCGAGCAGGGCCACCCGGACGCCGTACAGCTCGTGGTAGCGGCGCAGCTCGCTCTCCAGCACCCACGGCTGGTCGTCGATGAACGGCCGCTGCGCCAGGGAGGCGAACCTCGTGGTGTCGGTGAGCCGGTCCAGGAACATCTCCTGCTGCTCGGTCTGCGCCACGCCCCGCCCCAGCGGCACGCCCATGCCGACCAGCACGATGACGATCAGCGTCACCACGATCCCCAGCAGTCGCGACCGCACTCAGCCCCCGCCCAACCGGTACCCGACCCCGCGCACCGTCTCCAGCAGCGACGGGCGCCCCAGCTTCGTGCGCAGCGTCGCCACGTGCACGTCCAGCGTCCGGTTGGCGCCGGCCCACGTGCGCCCCCACACCTCCGCGAGGATGCGCTCGCGGGTGCACACCGCGCCACCGGCCGCCACCACCAGGGCCAGCACCTGGAACTCCTTGCGCGACAACGCCACGGGTTCACCCCCCACGGTGACCTCGTGCCGGGCCAGGTCGACCCGCACGTCGGACGCCTCGAACACCTCGGTGCCGGTCCCGCCGGCCCCGACCGGGTCGCCGCGCCGCCGCCGCACGGCGTGCACGCGGGCCACCAGTTCGCCCACGTCGTAGGGCTTGACCAGGTAGTCGTCCGCGCCGGCGTGCAGGCCGAGGATGCGGTCGTCGATCTCGCCGCGGGCCGACACGACGATGATCGCCACGTCGCTGGCGGCCCGGATGTGCCGGCACAGCGTGACACCGTCCACATCGGGCAGGCCCAGGTCCAGCAGCACGACGTCGACCCCGGCCAGCCGATCGAGCGTCCCCCGACCGGTTGCTTGGCGGTCTACGCTGAAGCCGCGCCGGGTCAGCGCCGGTACCAGCGCTTCTGCCACGCGGTCGTCGTCCTCGACCAACAGCACGCGCACCGTGGGGCCTCCCGATAAGTGTCGCCACCCTGTGACAGAGTTGAGACCCTAAGTCTTGCTCAATCGCCTGGACTGGTGTGGGGATTCACACCTAGGTTTCCGCCATCGCTCAGGAACCCCCTACTGGAGGACTGATGACCGCCGCCACTCCTGCTCCGCCCATGATCCGGATGGCGGGCGTGGACAAGTTCTTCGGCCCCTTGCACGTCCTCAAGGACGTGACGCTGGAGGTGCCGAAAGGCCAGGTAGTCGTCGTGCTCGGTCCTTCCGGGTCGGGCAAGTCCACGCTCTGCCGCACGATCAACCGCCTGGAGCCCGTCAACTCCGGCGTCATCGAGCTGGACGGTCAGCCGCTGCCCGCGGAGGGCAAGGACCTCGCCCGGCTGCGCGCCGACGTCGGAATGGTTTTCCAGTCTTTTAACCTGTTCGCCCACAAGAGCATCGTCGACAACGTGATGCTCGCGCCCGTCAAGGTCCGCAAGACCCCCGCGGCCCAGGCCCGCAAGACGGCCATGGAGCTGCTGGAGCGGGTGGGCATCGCGAACCAGGCCGAGAAGTACCCGGCCCAGCTGTCGGGTGGGCAGCAGCAGCGCGTGGCGATCGCGCGCGCCCTGGCGATGCGCCCGAAGGTGATGCTGTTCGACGAGCCGACCTCCGCACTCGACCCCGAGATGGTGCAGGAGGTGCTGGACGTGATGACCACGCTGGCCAAGGAGGGCATGACCATGCTCGTGGTGACCCACGAGATGGGCTTCGCCCGCAAGGCCGCGGACCGCGTGATCTTCATGGCCGACGGCGAGGTCGTCGAGGACTCGACGCCGGAGGCGTTCTTCTCCGCGCCGAAGTCCAACCGCGCGAAGGACTTCCTTGGCAAGATCCTGACCCACTGAAGTCCCCCGACCGCGGCGCTGAGCCTGGCGCCGCTCTATCCCGAAAGAGCAGGAGACAGACGATGAGGGTTCGCACCCTTGCGGTGGTGCTGCTGGCCGGCGGCCTCGCCCTGACCGCGTGCGGCAAGGAGGGTGGCCCCGGCGACGGCGGCGCGGCCCCCACGCAGCAGGCCGCGGCCGACGTGAAGGTGGACGGCTCCGCGACGTTCGAGAAGATGAAGAACCGCGGCAAGGTCGTCATCGGCGTCAAGGAGGACCAGCCGGGTCTGGGCTACAAGGACCCGACCAGCGGCAAGTTCACCGGCTTCGACGTGGAGATCGCGAAGCTGGTCGCCGCGAAGCTGGGCTTCTCGGACGACAAGATCGAGTACAAGGCCATCGCGTCCGCCGGTCGCGAGCAGGCGCTGATCAACGGTGACGTGGACTACTACGTCGGCACCTACACGATCAACGCCAAGCGCAAGGAGCAGATCGCCTTCGCCGGCCCGTACTTCACCGCCGGCCAGGACCTGCTGGTCGCGAAGAGCGACGACTCGATCACCGGCCCGGAGACCCTCAAGGGCAAGAAGGTCTGCTCGGTGACCGGCTCCACGCCGATCCAGAAGGTCAAGAACGAGGGCCTGACGGAGCCGGAGAACATCGTCGAGCTCCAGAACTACTCGCAGTGCGTCACGCAGCTCCAGCAGGGCGCCGTCGACGCCGTCACCACGGACGACGCGATCCTCAAGGGCTACGCGTCCCAGGAGCCCGAGAAGATGAAGGTCGTCGGCAAGCCGTTCTCGAACGAGCCGTACGGCATCGGGCTGCCCAAGGACGACAAGCCGCTGCGCGACAAGGTCAACGACATCCTGGACGAGGCCATCAAGGGCGGTGACTGGCAGAAGGTCTACGACGTGACCCTCGGCAAGTCGGGTTCCACGGCCCAGAAGCCGGTCCTGGACCGCTACTGATCACCCGGGGCGGCCGGTCGTCGGGCCGGCCGCCCCGCCACCAACCTCCCGAGGAAGCCTGCCCAGAGGAAGCCCATGGACGTCCTGCTCGACAACCTCGACCTGTACGGGCCCGGGTTCCTCAACACCGTTGAGCTGTTCCTGATCTCCGCGGTCGGGTCTCTGGTGTTGGGAACGATCCTGGCGATGCTGCGCGTCGCCCCCGTGCCGGTCTTCAGGTTCGCCGGCGCCGCGTACGTGACGATCGTGCGCAACACCCCGCTCACGCTGGTGTTCTTCTTCTTCGTGTTCGCGTTCCCCCTGCTAGAGATCGTCGACGCGGGGACGTTCGGCGGCTCCGCCGCCAGCTACTACTGGGCCGCGGCGCTGGCCGCGCTGATCCTCTACACGTCCGCGTTCGTGTGCGAGGTCATCCGCTCGGGCATCAACACCGTCCCGGTCGGCCAAGCCGAGGCGTCCCGCGCGCTGGGCCTCACGTTCGGTCAGATGCTCGGCTCCGTCGTGCTCCCGCAGGCGACCCGCGCGGTCGTGCCGCCGATGATGAGCACCCTGATCGCGCTGCTCAAGAACACCACCATCGCGGCGGGGTTCTCCGTGTTCCAGGCCGGTTCGATCAGCCTGAACCTGGCCGACCGCGGTGAGAACCAGCTGATCGGCCTGCTCTGGGTCGCGCTGTTCTTCGTGGTGCTCGTCATCCCCATGACCCTGCTGCAGCGCAGCCTCGAGAAGCGGTGGAGCGTCGCCCGATGAGCTCGGTCCTGTTCGACGTCCCGGGCCCGCGCGCCCGGACGCGCCACCGCCTGTACGCGGTCGTCGGCATCGCCGCCCTGGTCGCGATCGTCGGCTTCGTGGTCTACCGCTTCGCCGAGAGCGGCCAGTTCGACGGCTCGAAGTGGGACTGGATCCAGTACGAGAAGGTCCAGCTCGACCTGCTCAGCGCCCTGGGCAACACGCTCAAGGCGTTCGCGGCCGGCGCGGTGCTCGCCCTCGTCTTCGGCGCGATCTTCGCCGCCGGGCAGCTGTCGGACCACGCGGTCTTCCGCGTGCCGTCCATGGCGGTGGTCGAGTTCTTCCGCGCGGTCCCGCTCGTCGTGCTGATCTTCGTGTTCCACTACGGCGTGTCGCTGGGCGCGCCGTTCTACTCGGTGGTGCTGGGCCTGACCCTCTACAACGGGTCGGTGCTCGCCGAGGTCTTCCGCGCCGGCGTGCTGTCGCTGCCCCGCGGCCAGAGCGAGGCCGCCTACGCCCTGGGCATGCGCAAGACCCAGGTGATGAACCTGGTGCTGCTGCCGCAGGCGGTCCGGGCCATGCTGCCCGCGATCATCAGCCAGCTCGTCGTGCTGCTCAAGGACACCGCGCTCGGCTTCCTCATCACCTACGAGGAGCTGCTGTACTACGCCCGCTACCTGGGCTCGATCTTCGAGTTCGGCCGCCCGCTGGTGCCGGTCACGATCGTGGTGGCCACCCTCTACATCGTGATGTGCCTGCTGCTGACGTGGCTGGCGAACACGCTGGAGAAGCGGAACCGGCGCAGCAAGAAGGTCATCGAGACCGAGCTGCCGCAGAAGGCCGAGGACGTGGTGGCCGCAGCCGTCTGACCTGCGCGAACAGGTTTGGCACGGGTTGTCGGAGGGGCGTGGCGCCGGTCGGTGCCACGCCCCTCCGGCGTCCGGTCAGCGGTGCCGCAGGATCGCGCCCACGCCCTCGAACAGCGACGCCCGGTCGGTGACCAGCACCTGCGCGCCGGTCGCGGCGGCGGCGTTGGGCAGCACCTCGTCCGCGCGGTGCTCCTCGACGCGCTCGACGCCCAGGCCGCTCAGCTCGGACTTGCGCAGCGCGACCAGCGCCGGGTCGTCGCCCGTCCACAGCGTGCGGTCGCCCAGCGCCGGGTCCGCGACCAGCAGCGCGGCCACGTTCGCCTCGCGCAGCGCCTCGACCACGGGCTCCAGCCCCTGCACGGCCAAGCCGCCGTCGCGGCCCGACTCGGTGGCGAACCGCTCGACCAGCTCGTTGTCCCGGTTGAACTGGTGCTCGGCGACGAGCGCCCGCACGGCGCTGTCGAACGCCTCGTCGTCCGACCCGTCGGCCAGGCTCGCGCCCTCGACCTCGACCAGCACCTCGCGGCACCGCGTGGTCAGCTCGTCGCGCACCGCGGCCCGCGCCTGCGTCTCGCCGCCCAGGACGAGCAGCCCGGCGCCCAGCTCGCCGACCAGCTTGTCCACGGCCTCGGCGACCAGGGCGGCGTTGCGCTTGGCGTTCTCCTCGACCGAGTGCTGCATGCGCAGGTGCGACCAGCCGCCGCCGCGCACCTTGTGCACGGGGTGCTCCTCGCCGCGCACCTCCTCGGCCGCCACCTCGCCCTGCCGGCCGACCTGCCCGTCGTAGCCGTGCACGTCCGCGCCCTTGCGGTCGGCGAGCACGACGACGTGCGGCACGCTCGTGCCCAGCGACGCGGCCAGCGGCAGCACGTGCGGCAGGTCGGACCACCGCGCGGTGGTCGTGGCCGGTGGCCGCGGCATCACCCGATCGAGAAGCACGGCGCCGTGCGCGGCGATCAGCGCCCGGCCCGCCTTGCCCACGACCGGCGTGAGCGCGACGGCCTCCAGCGCGTCCAGCGTCGCCTCGTCCGCACCCTGCCGGGCCAGGTCGTCACGCACCCCGCGCCAGCGCAGCTCGACGGCCTTGGCAGCGTCCTCGGTGTCGTGCGAGGCGTCCAGGTAGACCGACGCGAACGGACCGCGTTCCCTGACCAGCTCTCCCAACGAAGACATGTCCATTGGCGGGGTTTACCCGCTGCCGCGCCGCGTAACCTCGGGGCATGGCGGACGAACCGGGAGCACTCACGAAGGTGCAGCAGAACATCGTCGGCAACCTCCTGCGGGTGGGGATCAACGGGTTCGGGCCGTTCAAGAGCGCGACCGAGATGGCCCAGGACGCCCTGGAGAAGGCCGAGACCCCCGCGGACGCGGTGAAGCACCTGATCAGGACGCACGTGACGGCCGCGGGCGTGCAGGGGTTCGCGACCAACGTCGGCGGCCTCCTCACGCTGCCGATCGCGCTGCCCACGAACGTGGCGGCGGCGACCCTCGTGCAGGCGCACCTCATCGCCTCGATCGCCGCCGTGCACGGGCACGACCTGGAGAGCGACGAGGTGCAGACCGCGATCATGGTCTGCATGCTCGGCAACGCGGGCACGGACGTGCTGAAGAAGGCGGGCATCCGGGCGGGCTCGAAGCTCACCATGGCGTTGATCAAGAAGATCCCCGAGCAGCTCATCAAGGAGATCAACAAGCGGATCGGCTTTACCCTGCTGGCCAAGTACGGCAGCACGAGGGCGACCGTGACGCTGGCCAAGGGCGTCCCCCTGGTGGGTGGTGTCATCGGCGGCACCTTCGACGCCGTGACGACCCGAGCGGTCGGCACCTTCGCCGCCCGCTTCTTCGCGGGGGAGGACGACGGGCCGCCGCGCGTCGTGGACGGGACCGTGATCGACGGCGAGGTCGTGGACGTCACCACCGACTGACCGGGCGTCACCCGGACGGGGTCGGCGGGGGTGCCGGCGGTCGCACCGGCCGCCCGCCGGCCGGTCCGAAGTGGACGCTCACCCGCCCCCGCCGGGTAACGGGTTGGCACGGCGGGCGATTCGCGCTAACGTCATCCGCATGTTCTTCCAGATCTACCTCTGAGGACTTCTTCCTCCAGCGCCGCACCGGCCGAGCGCCGTGCCGCGCCTTCTCCTGGTGGCCCCAGCGGCTCTCTTCGCCGACCCGTCTGAACCGGGTCGCGCCCCCTTGCACGCCTCGACCCATCGAGGAGGCGGACGCATGCCCACCATGCGCAACGAACCACAGCACGACGACGGTCAGCCGATGAACCGCGCCACCCGGCGCGGCGCCCGCTCGTCCGGTGCGGCACAGCCGCGCTACGGCGGCGGCCGACTCGTCGTCTCCCCGCGCCAGTACGCGATGCGACGTCGCTGACCAGCGACGACGTCACACCTCAGGAGGTAGTCCGATGGAGAACCACGAGCACGGCGACGGTGAGCAGGAGCAGGAGCAGGAACAGGGGCCGACCGTCGTCCCCAACCGCCGCGAGCGCCGGGGCCACGCCCAGAAGGCCGGCGGCGTGCAGGCGTCGCAGGGCAGGCCGTTGCAGAGCGGCTTCGCCGGCCGCCGGGTCTTCCGCCGCAAGGCCGGTGGCTGACCCGGGCCCCGACGCCGGTCCGGGCCCCGGACGCCGATCCGGCCGTTGACGCCGGACGCCGGTCCGGGTCGCCGACGCCCGACCACGACCCGCCGGACGCGCACCCCGCGCCCGGCGGGTCGTGCGCGTCCACGGTGGACGATCACGTCACCGCGCCGCCGCTCCGCTGCTCCGGCCGGGTGACGCCCGGGGCGTCCCGGCCCACCGGCGCCCGATCGCCGCACGCGGTGTGCCGGGCGCGGTAGCCCGACTGCACCAAGTGTGGGTTCCTTCGGGCGCGTGACCTGTCGGTCACCCGTCCGGGCAACTAGCGTGAGCCGGGTAGCAACCGGATCTGCCGTGGATCGGGAGGCGCCCCATGAGGATCGCTGACGTGTTGCGCAACAAGGGTTCGGACGTGGCCACGGTCGGGACGGGTGCGTCGGTGGCGGAGCTCCTCGCCGCGCTCGCGGAGCACAACGTGGGCGCGATGGTCGTGACCGGGCCCGAGGGCATCGCCGGGATCGTGTCGGAACGGGACGTCGTGCGCGGGCTGCACGACCGGGGCGGCGAGCTGCTGGGCGCCGCGGTGTCGGAGATCATGACGAGCGAGGTGCTCACCTGCGCCCCGAGCGACCCGGTGGACAGCCTCACGGTGCTGATGACCGAGCGGCGCGTCCGGCACGTGCCGGTGCTCGACGGCGGCCGGCTGGTCGGCATCGTGAGCATCGGCGACGTGGTGAAGAGCCGCATCGACCAGTTGCAGACCGACCACGACCAGCTCGCGGCCTACATCGCCCAGGGCTGAGCGGGGACCTGCCGGGGTGGGACCGGTCAGTCCTGGGACCGGTGGTAGTGCCTGCTCACCCGGGCCCGGTTGCCGCAGGACGGCTTGCACCACTCCTGGCGCGGGTGGGCCCTGACGAAGTAGCGGACGCAGCGGGGCGCGGGGCAGGCGCGCAGGGCGCGGGCCTCGTCGCCCGCCAGGAACTCCGCGACGGCGGTGGCGAGCGCCGCCGCCAGCCGGTCGCCCGGCTCGGCGTCGTCCACGTGGCGCAGCACCGGCCGTTCGCCCCACTCCAGCCGCACGGTCCGCGGCACGCGCGCCGCCGTCTCGTTGACCAGCGCCAACGCCTGCTCGAACGGCATGAGGCGGGGCGTGTCCAGGCGTTCGGGGGCGTCCGCGGCACGGGCGCAGAGCGACCGCGCGGCCCAGCGCAGCTCCACCACCCGCAGGCGCAGCGCCTCGTCCGGCTCGACGCCCGCCCACGCGGCGAAGCCCTCGGGCGTGGCCAGGTCGTCGACGAGCCCGCCGTGCCCGTCGTGCCGGACCGTGCTCACGAACTCCAGCGCCAGTGCCACGCCGGCGAGTCTAGTGATAGGTTCCTAATGGCTTTAATCGTGTAAGGCATTAGGGGGACTTCCGATGACGATCCAGGCGGACGCGCTCGACGCCCACCGCGGGCTGGCCGAGCGCATCGCGGACCTGACCGACGAGCAGGTCGCGGCCCCGTCGGCGCTGCCCGGCTGGACCCGGGGGCACGTGCTGGCGCACCTGGCCAACGTGACGGTCGCCCTCGCCGGCCAGGCCGAGCACGAGGGCGAGCGGGTCGAGGTCTACCCCGGCGGGCGGCCCGCGCGGGACGCCGCGATCGAGGCGGGCGCCGGTCGTCCGGCGGCGGAGCACCGGGCGGCCCTCGCGGACGCCGCCGCCCGGCTGGAGGCGGCGTGGGCGGGGGTCCGCGACTGGGACAGCCCGGTCTTCTACCGCGACGGCACGCTGACCGGCACGGCGTACGCGCTGTGGCGCGAGGTGGAGATCCACACCCGCGACCTCGACCTGGGTCCCGTGGCGTGGTCGCCCGGGTTCCACGAGCACGTCGTCGACTTCCTCGCCGTGCGGGTGCCCGACGGCACCAGGCTCGTGCTCGCCGCCGCCGACGGTCGCGAGTGGACGATCGGCGACGGCCGGGAGGTCCGGCTCACCGGTGCCGCGGACGACCTCGTCGCGTGGCTGGCCGGCCGCGAACCGGTGGGCGTCGTCACCGGCGAGCGGCCCGCGCTCAACCCCTGGCGGTAGGCAGCTCCAACCCGAAGTCCTCGCGCAGCGCGGCGTCCAGCTCGTCGGGCGTCAGCTCGCGCTTGACGACCGAGCCGTCCGGCCGCGCCTCGGTGAGCGTGCGGTCGGAGAGGGCGTGGCGGGCGCGCTCGTCGGTCCGCTGCACCACCAGCCTGCCGAGGAACGCGGACTTCGGGTGCGTCGCGAGGTAGTGGCTGAGGACCTCGTAGTCGGCGGGCGTGCGCGGGTCCTCGGTGAAGTCGTACAGGGCCACCCACTCGCCGCCCTGCGCCGAGTTCAGCGTCCAGACGCCGTCGCGGTGGTCGAGCCGGAACTCCCAGTCGCCCTGCCGCTCGACCACGCCGGGCACCAGCGGCACGGGGGTGAGCAGCCCGCCGCCGCCGAACCCGACGTCGACCAGCCACCGGTCGTCCACGCGCAGGACGGCGTGCGTGCGCGGGATGTCGCCCGAGCGGCCCAGCAGCACGCGCGCCGCCATGCCGGTCACCCGGTGGCCGAGCCGGTCGAGCACGGCGGCGAACAGCAGGTTCTGCTCGAAGCACCAGCCGCCGCGCCGCCGCCGGACCAGCTTGTCCTGCAACGACGGCACGTCCAGGCGGATGGGCACGCCGTCGCGCACGTCGGCGTTCTCGAAGCTGATCGCGGCCAGGTGGGCGCGGTGCAGCCGGTGCACTGTGGGGTCCGGGTCGTGGGGGAGGCCGATGCGGCCGAAGTACGCGTCGAGGTCGATGAGGTCGCCGTTCCACACGGCTCCAGCATGTCACCAGCGGGTCACGGAGGGGAGTCGCGGGACGATCTCCACCTTCGTCCCCGAAGGCACGCCGCCGGCTCTCGCCCTGCTCGCGGTCGCGGGGGTGTTGACAACGGCGTGCCCGGTGGACGACCCTCCCGGACCGCGCGGAACGTGCTGCCGCGCGGTCCCCGGCCGGATAGGTTCGGGGGATGCTGCACGAGATCGCCGAGGCCACGCGCGGCTTCCTGGACACCCTGGACGAGGTGCGCCGCGCCGAGGCGGTGCGCCCCGCCACCGACGACGACCTGCGCAGGCGGTGGGCGTACACGCCGGGCGCGCGGCCGGGTGTGGTCTGCGGCGCGCTCGACCGCGACCAGCGCAAGGCCGTGCACCGGCTGCTGTCGTGCGTGCTCAGCCCGCACGCCTACGCCCAGGCCGCGGCGGTCATGGCGCTGGAGGACGTGCTCGACGACCGCGAGGGCGGCCACCGCGACCGCCACCAGGGCGACTACTGGACCGTGCTGCTCGGCGAGCCCGGCGACGAGCCCTACGGCTGGCGGGTCGAGGGCCACCACCTCTCGGTGAGCGTGGTGGTCGCCGAGGGCCGCGTGTCGGCCACCCCGTTCTTCCTGGGCGCGAACCCCGCCCGCACCACCTACCGGGGGCGCACGGTGCTCCAGCCGCTGCGGCTGGAGGAGGAGCTGGCGCGCGAGCTGCTCGACCGGATGGGCCCCACGGCGCGCGGCCTCGCCGTGGTCGCGGACCGGCCGCCGCCGGACGTGCGGACCGGCAACGCGCCCCGCGTCGGCGACGTGGAACCCGCCGGGGTGACCGCCGCGCAGCTGGACCGGTCCTCGCGCGGCCTGCTCGTGGGGCTGGTCCGCTACTACCTCGACCGGCTGCACGGCGACCTCGCCGACGAGGAGTTCGAGGCGCTCGACCTCGACCGGCTGCACTTCGCGTGGGAGGGCTCGGCCAGGCGCGGCGAGGGCCACTACTACCGCGTCCAGGGGCCGGAGCTGCTCATCGAGTACGACAACACCGCCAACGACGCCAACCACGCGCACTCGGTGTGGCGGCGGCGGTCCGGGGACTTCGGCGAGGACCTGCTGGCCGCGCACCGCGCCTCGGTGAGGCACTCGTGACGCCGGAGGAGGCCGTCGCGGAGCAGGAGCGGCTGCGCCCGCTGGTCGTGACGCGGACCGACCCGGACCTGGTGGTGCGGCACGTCGCCGGGCTGGACGTGTCCTACGCCGACGACGACCGGCTGGCCGCCGCCGTCGTGGTGCTCGACGCCGACTCGCTGGCGACCGTCGACACGGCGGTGGTGCGCGGCAAGGCGGACTTCCCGTACGTGCCGGGCCTGTTCGCGTTCCGCGAGCTGCCGTCGCTGCTGGGGGCGCTGGAGAAGCTCTCGGTGCGGCCGGACCTGCTGGTGTGCGACGGGCAGGGCCTGGCCCACCCGCGCCGGTTCGGGCTGGCCTGCCACCTGGGTGTGCTGACCGACCTGCCGAGCGTCGGGGTCGCCAAGACGCCGATGGGCCCGTTCGACCCGCCGGGGGAGGAGCGCGGCGCGGCCCGCGACCTGGTGGACGACGGCGAGGTCGTGGGCCGCGCGCTGCGCACCCGGGCGGGCGTGAAGCCGGTGTTCGTGTCGGTGGGGCACCGGATCGACCTCGACCGGGCGTGCGCCGAGGTGCTGCGGCTGTGCCTGCACCGGCTGCCGGAGACCACCCGCCGGGCGGACTCGCTGGGCCGCGCTCACCTCAGGTAGGCCAGCTCCGGGTGCCGGGCGGCGTAGGTGTCGAGCAGGCTGCGGGCGGTGGCGACCGAGTCGACCAGCGGGTGCAGGGCGAACGCCTTGAGCGCGGCGGCGCGGGTGCCCTCCGCGACCAGCCGGTCCACCGCCTTGACCGACGTGACGAGCCCGGCCGCGTGGTCGGGCAGCGGGCTCACCGGCAGCGGGCGCGGGCCGGCCGCGTCCACCTCGCACGGCACCTCGACGATCGCCTCCGGGTCCAGTGTGGACAGCGTGTGGCCGTTGGGCACGTCGAGGATCAGCGTGGCCTTCTCGTCGTCGTGGATGGCCCGCATGAGCGCCGCGGCGACGTGCTCGTACCCGCCGCCCTCCAGGCTGTCGCGCTCGCCCTCGCGGTCGTGCGCCATGTAGGTCGCCTCGCGCTCCAGCCGCGTGGTCTCCCAGTCGACCTCGCCGTCGTAGAAGCGCTTCTGCTGCGCCAGCAGGAACGCCCCGCGGTCGTCGCCCAGCGACTCCCGCGTCGAGTAGTAGTAGTGCAGGTACTCGTTGGGGACCACGCCGAGCGCGCGCAGCCACTCGCCGCCGAACAGCCTGCCCTCCTCGAAGCCCGCCAGCGCCGCGTCGTCGGCCAGCAGGGTCGGCAGCAGGTTGTCCGAGCCGCCCTCGCGCACGCCCTGGAGCCAGCCGAGGTGGTTGAGGCCCGCGTAGTCGAACACCGGGTCGTCCAGGCGCAGCGCCCGCGCGACCCGGCGGCACAGCCCCACCGGCGAGTCGCAGATGCCGATGACCCGCCCGCCGAGGTGCCTGGCCATGACCTCGGTGACCAGACCCGCCGGGTTGGTGAAGTTGATCACCCACGCGTCCGGGGCGAGCTCGGCGACCCGGCGGGCGATCCGGTCGGCCACCGGCGCGGTGCGCAGGCCGTAGGCGACGCCGCCCGCGCCGACGGTTTCCTGGCCGAGCACGCCGTGCGCGCGGGCCACCTCCTCGTCGATCGCGCGACCCGCCAGGCCGCCCACCCGGATCGCGGAGAACACGAAGTCCGCGCCGCGCAGCGCCTCGTCCAGGTCGGTGGTCGCGGTCACCGGCGGGCCGCCGCGCAGCACGTCGCGGACGGCGCGCAGCCGGTGGGCGTCCACGTCGTGCAGGACCAGGTCGGTGACGCGCTCGTCGAGCGCCTTGTGCACCAGCGGCACGCGGAAGCCGCCGCCGCCCAGGATCACGAGCCTCATGCGCCCCATCCTGCCCCGGCGGGCGGTCCGGGCGCCGGTTCAGCGGGGCGGCCCGGCCGGGCGGGTCAGCGCGTCGATCCCGTCCAGCAGCGACCGCTTGAGCGCCTCCGGCGCGAAACTGGCCCGCACCCCGGTGCGGGCCAGGTCGGCCAGCTCGTCCCGGCCCAGGCCGAACCGCTCGTGCACCAGCAGGTACTCGGCGTTCAGGTCGGTGTGGAACATCGCCGGGTCGTCGGTGTTCAGGCACACCGGCACCCCCGCGTCGAGCAGCCGGGGCAGCGGGTGGTCGGCGAGGTCGGGCACCGCGCCCGTGCGCAGGTTGGACGTGGGGCTGATCTCCAGCGTGACGCCCTCGTCGGCCAGCCGGCGCAGCAGCTCGGGGTCCCGGGCGGCGCCGACGCCGTGGCCGATCCGCTCGGCGCGCAGGTCGTCGAGGGCTTCGCGGACCTGGTCGGGGCCGGTCGTCTCGCCCGCGTGCGGCACGCAGTGCAGGCCCGCGTCCCGGGCCAGCGCGAACGCCTCGCGGAACGCCCGGCGCGGCGCGTCCGCCTCGAAGCCGCCCAGGCCGAAGCCGACCGTGCCCGGCGGCCGGTGCCCGGTCGCGTACCGCGCGCTGGTCAGGCCGAAGTCGAGGTCCCACACGCCGGGCACGTCGAACACCCAGGCCAGCTCGACGCCGTGCTCCGCCCGCGCCCGCTCCCGGCTCGTGGTCAGCGCCTCGTCCAGCTCGTCCGCGGCGATGCCCGCGCGCAGGTGGCTGGTCGCGCTGACCGTCACCTCGGCGTACCGGACGTTGCGCCGGGCGTGCTCCTCCGCCAGGCCGAGCACCAGCGCCTGGACGTCCTCACCGGTCGTGACCAGGTCGTTCACCGTGCCGTAGACCTTGATGAAGTGGCCGAAGTCGGTGAACTCGTAGAAGCGGCGCAGCTCGGCCCGGTCGGTCGGCACGCCGTGCTCCGGGTGCCGGCGGGCGAGGGTGAGGACGGTATCGGGGGAGGCTGACCCGACGAGGTGGACGTGGAGCTCCACCTTGGGCAGCGCGGCGATGAAGTCACGCATGGCGCGGGCGAGTCTGCACATGTCCCCGCCGCTGGTCAAGGGGCCGTTCGTCGGGTCTTCACGTTCTATCCACTGTGGACTGTGGACGCCCTTGACAGGGGTGTGCGGCGAGGGGAGGGTCTGCCCGAAACCTGTCCTGGACATGATGGGGGTTCGGTCGTGAAGGCTGTACGGAGAGCCGCCGTCGTCGCGGCTCTGGTGACGCTGCCGCTGGGGCTCGTGCCCGCGGTGGCCGGCGCCGCGGCGGAGGGCCCGGTGTTCGTCGGCGGCGAGGCGCAGCCCGTCTTCGACCCGAAGGACGTGGTGCGCGAGAGCGTGTGGGTGCGCGCCCCGGTCGACAGCGACCGCGACGGTCGCGACGACGAGGTCTACACCGAGGTGGTGCGCCAAGGGGCGACCAACCGGGGGCTCGACGTCCCGGTCGTGTTCTTCAACAGCCCGTACTTCTCCGGCGGCAACGACGTGGCCAACCACGACGTGGACGTCGAGCTGCACGTGCCCGACCGGAAGGGCGGCCACGACAAGCGCGACGGGTCCCTGCTCAAGGCGCAGGCCGACGAGCGGATCGCGGCGGCAGTCGGCCCCAACGCCGGGCCCATCACGTCCGGTCGCTACGAGGCGTACTTCATCGCCCGCGGCTTCGCGGTGGTCTACGCCGAGTCGCTCGGCACCGGCAAGTCGACCGGCTGCCCCACCTCCGGCGGGCACAACGAGACCGTCGGCTCCAAGTCCGTGATCGACTGGCTGAACGGCCGCACCACCGCCCGCGACGCGGCGGGCGCGGACGTGAAGGCCACGTGGACCACCGGCAAGGTCGGCATGATGGGCGTGTCGTACAACGGCACCCTGCCCAACGCCGTCGCCGCCACCGGCGTGGAGGGGCTGGAGGCGATCGTGCCGATCGCGGCCATCTCCAGCTGGTACGACTACTACCGCGCGGACGGCGCGGTCGTCGCGCCCGGCACGTTCCAGGGCGAGGACCTCGACGTGCTCGCCGAGTACGTCTACACCCGCGCCGACCGGGAGGTCTGCAAGCCGGTCATCGCCGAGGTCGCCGCCCGGCAGGACCGCGTGACCGGCGACTACAGCGAGTTCTGGGACGAGCGGAACTACGTCAAGGACGCCGACGAGGTGCGTGCCGCGGTGCTCGCCGTGCACGGCCTGAGCGACTGGAACGTCAAGGTCAAGCACGTCTCGCAGTGGTACGAGGCGCTCAAGCGCAACGGCGTGGAGCACAAGATCTGGCTGCACCAGTCCGGGCACACCGACCCCGACACGCTGCGGTCCGCCGAGTGGCGGCGCACGATCAACCGCTGGTTCTCGCACTACCTCCACGGCGTCGACAACGGCATCGAGAAGGAGCCGAGGGCGACGATCCAGCGCGAGGACAAGGTGACGTGGACCGACGAGGCCGAGTGGCCCGCGCCGGGCACGTCCAAGGCCCGCCTCCACCCGTGGGCCGGCGGTGCGGCGAAGGGCGCGCTGCGGGCGCAGCAGGTCCCCGGCCGTCCCGTGGTCGAGTCCCTGCGCGACGACGCCTCCGTGCTCGCGGAGGACCTGGTCGACGCGCCCGCCTCGGTCAACCGCCTGTCGTACGCTACCCGGCCCGCCTCGGAGGCCCTGCGGTTCTCCGGCACGGCCCGCGTCGACCTGGCGATCTCGTTCGACCGGCCGGCGGCCAACGTGACCGCGCTGCTGGTCGACCGCGCGCCGGACGGCACGTCGCACGTCATCACGCGGGGCTGGACCGACCCGCAGAACCGCACGTCGCCGTCGAGGACCAAGGCGATCGAGCCCGGCAGGCAGTACCGGGTCGAGGTCGAGCTGGAGCCGAACGACTACGTCGTGCCGGCCGGGCACAGCGTCGAGTTCGTGCTGATCTCCTCGGACTACGACTACACGCTGCGCCCGGCGCCGGGCGCGGGCCTGTCGATCGACCTGACCTCGACGACCGTGGAACTCCCCGTGGTCGGCGGGACGCAGGCGTTGCGCCGTTCGGTTGGTTAGGAAGTAATTCACGAAGCGAACACTTGGTAAGTCTTCCACTTCGGCGGCCGGTCTGATCGGATCACCGCACCAGTCGTCAAGGAGGTGGCAGATGAGCCGAGCCAGGCGTGCGTTCGTCACGGCCCTGGTGGCGCCGCTGGTCGGCCTCGCCCTCGTGCAGGGCGAGGCCGCAGCGGCCCCGAACTTCCAGTTGCCGTTCCCGTGCAACCAGGTGTGGGAGGGGCAGACCCGCACCAACCACAGCCCCGCCAACTCGGTGGACTTCAACCGGGCCAACGACGACGGCGACCCCGTGGTCGCCTCGGCGGGCGGCACCGTGACGCGGGTGGCGAACGAGGGCAGCACCAGCTACGGCCGCTGGGTCGAGATCGACCACGGCGCCGGCTGGCGCACCCGCTACGCGCACCTGTCCGTGCAGCGGGTCAGCGTCGGGCAGGCCGTGCGGATCGGCCAGCGCATCGGCGACGTCGGCACGACGGGCGGTTCCAGCGGTCCCCACCTGCACTACGAACAGCGGCTCAACGGCGTCGACCAGAAGATCCGGTTCAACGGGACGCAGATCCTGTACTGGGGCACGCGCAGCTACACGAGCCGGAACTCGTGCGGCACCAGCGGCGTGACCGGCACCATCGGCACCGACAGCGGCGCCTCGGTGACCGTCCGCTCCGGTCCCGGCACGTCGTACGCGGCGGTCGGGTCGGTCGCCGACGGCGCGACCGTGACCATCAGCTGCCAGACCACCGGCACCACGGTCACCGGCAAGTACGGCACCACCAACCTGTGGGACAGGATCGGCTCGGGTTACGTCTCCGACGCCTACGTGTACACAGGTTCGGACGGTCGGGTCGCCCCCGACTGCTGAGTTCCCGCAGGTCGCCGGCCGCTCCCGCCCCGCGCGGGAGCGGCCTTTTCCGAGTTGTCCACAGGTCGGCCCTCCCGCCCGCCGCCGACCGGCCGCTTGCCCCACAGTCGTGGCATGACCAACGACCTGCTCCCCACGCCCCGCGTCCAGGACCCGGGCGACCTGATCGCCGCCCTCCCGCACCTGCTGGGCTTCCACCCGGTCGACTCGCTGGTGCTGCTGGCCCTGGAGGGCCCCTCCGTGGCCGTGACGCTGCGCACCGACCTGCCCCCGCCGGACCGCGTGCGCGCCGTGGTCGGCCAACTGATGACCCCGCTCGCGCGCTGCCACCGCGCCACCGCGGTGGCCGTCGTGGTCGGCGGCGGCTCGGGCGACCCGCCGGGGGACCTGCCGCACGACCGCCTCGTCGACGAGCTGGACGACGGCCTGCACGCGGTGGGCGTGCCGCTGGTGCTCGCGGTGTGGACCGCCGCGACCGCGGCCGGCGAGCCGTGGTTCGACTACCACGACGCGGGCACCCGCGGCACCGTCCCGGACCCGACCGCCACCACCCTGGCCGCCACCTCGGCCGCCCAGGGCTTCGTGACGTTCGCCAGCCGTGCCGCGATGGCCGAACTGCTGACCCCCGACCCGCCGGAGGTCCTGGCCCGCCGGGCGCGGCTGCTCGACCGCCGCGCCACCGACACCGCCCCGCCCACCGACGAGGCCCTCCAGTCCCGCCACCGCGAGCTGGTGCGGGCCGAGGTCGTGCGGGCGGCGACCAGGAAGCGCCCCCTGACCGACGAGGAGGTGGCCGACCTGGCCCACGCCCTGTCCAACCCGTGGGTGCGCGACGCGAGCCTGGCCCACTGCACGGGCGAGCACGCCCGCGGCGCCGAGGACCTCTGGCTGGAGCTGACCCGCGCCTGCCCGGCCCCGGAACGCGCGGAACCCGCGACCCTCCTCGCCTTCTCCGCCTACCTGAGGGGGTTGGGCACCCTGGCGGCGCTGGCCCTGGACCGGGCCGAACAGGCCCACCCGGGCCACCGCCTCGCCGAGCTCCTGAGAGCGGCCCTGGACACCGCCCTGCCCCCGGACACCCTCCGCGGGCTGGCCGACCAGGCCGCCGCCGACCACCCGCCCCCGCCGGCCCCGCTCACCTCGGCCACCCCGCCGTCCCCGCCGGAGGTGACCTGACCCCTCACCGCCCGGTGCGTGACCGACCAGGCCGCGACGGCCTCCGGTGCGGACCGGTCGATCACCGACCCGCACCGGGGAGCCCCGTCGGGGGGCGTACGACCTAGACCAGGTCCGGGCGCACCCACTCCTCGCCGAGCACGTGCTCGGCGAGGAACGCGAAGATCGTCTCGTACCAGACCTTCGAGTTGCCCGGCGTCAGGATCCAGTGGTTCTCGCTCGGGAAGTACAGGAACTTCGCGGGCACGCCGTGCCGCACCAGGTCGAAGTACAGCCGCTGCCCCTCGCCGATCGGGACGCGGTAGTCCTTGTCGCCGTGGATCACCAGCATGGGCGTCCTGATGTCCGCGACGCGCAGGTGCGGCGAGTTGGCGCGCACCCGCTCGTCCTGCACGAGCGGGTCGCCCATCTCGCGGATCCAGTAGTACGAGTCGTCCGTGGTGCCGGTGAACGCGTCCAGGTGCCACAGCGACGCGTGCGTCACGATCGCCTTGAACCGGTCGGTCTGGGTGGCGATCCAGTTCGCCATGTACCCGCCGAACGACCCGCCCATGGCGGCCGTGCGCGTCTCGTCGACGTCGTCGCGCCGCACGACGACATCGGTGATCTCCATCAGGTCCGTGTACGGCTTCGCGCCCCACGACGCCCAGCCGGCGCGCACGAAGTCGTGCCCGTAGCCGGTGGACAGCGCCGGGTCCGGCAGCAGCACGGCGTACCCGCGCGCCGCCATCAGCCACGGGTTCCAGCGCCAGCTCCACCCGCTCCAGCTCATCACCGGGCCGCCGTGCACCCACAGCAGCAGCGGCGCGGGCCGCTCGGCGGAGGCGCCGGTCGGCAGCACCAGCCACGCCCGCACGGTCCGCCCGTCGGCCGCGGTGGTCTCGACCTCGGTCAGCGTGCCGGGCAGCGACTCGACCTCGCCGGGCGCGGGCAGCGGCACCGGCTCCTGGTCCGCGCCCGACGCCGACAACCGCACCGGCCGCGGCGGGTGGTCCCACGCGCTGCGCAGCGCGTAGACGGAGCCGCCGTCGGGGCTGACCCGCACGTCGGTGTACGCGCCGGACGCGGTCAGCTTCACGACCTCGCCGGACGCCAGGTCCAGCCGCCAGATCGGCTGGTGCCCCCGGTGGCTGCTGGTGAAGTACACCGCCGACCCGTTCGGGCTCACCACCGGGTGCTCGGGCTCCTCCGGGAAGTCCGCCGCGAGGTCGACCGCGTCGCCGTCGAGCGGGATGCGGACCAGGGTGTTGGTCCACGGCTCGTCCGGCGTCGAGTCGAACGCGCGCACCGCGACCACGCCCGACGAGTCGGGCAGGAAGACCGGCTGGAGGAACGAGTGGCCCTCGCGCTCGGCCAGCACGCGGGTCGACGAGCCGTCCGCCGCCGACAGCCGCAGCCGCACGCGCCTGCCGTAGGCCGGGCTCACCTCGACGCTCTCGGTGTGCACGACCCACCGGCCGTCCGGGCTGATCGCCGGCGAGTCGTCCAGCCGCGCCGACGCGTTCGGCGTCAGGTCGACCAGGCCGGCCGCCGGGTCGAGGCGCGGGCTGTCCACGCCGACCGGGGCCGAGGTGGTCAGCAGCCGGGGGAAGCAGGGGCCGAGGTCGGCGTCCCAGTGCCTGACCGGGTAGGACTCGTGCAGGATCGCCGTCACGCCGGCGTCCTCGCGGGCCTTGCGCAGCTCCTCGTCCTGCTCGCCGAACCCGACGCCGGGGTGCGCGCCCGACGCCAGCAGCACGGTGCCCGCCTGCCGCGCCACCGCGAACTCGGCCACGCCGCCGGCGGGCCGGAACAGCTCACGGGCCTCGCCGGTCGGCGGCAGCAGCCACAGCGCCGCCTTGTCCTTGGCCTTGCCCTCGTTCGGCTTCGCCTCCTGGTCGGGCCGCGACGACACGAACAGCAGCCCGCCGTCGGGCGTGAACGCGGGCGCGCCCTCGCCCTTCGCGCCGCGGGTCAGCCGCCGCGCCGGCCGTTCGCCGGTCGGGTCGACCTCCCACAGCGCGCCCTGCCACGCCTTGCCGTCCGGTGACGGCGAGGACACCACCGCGACGAGCCGCGCGCCGTCCGGCGACAGCGCCAGCGACGACACCCGCGGCATCCCGTTGTACGAGGTCAGGTCCCCGAACCCGGCCTCGGTGATCTTGCCTGTCATCACGCCCCCTGTAGTGACCGGGTGAACTCCCACGCGTCGTTCACGATGCCGGCCAGGTCAACGCGCTCGGGCTTCCACCCCAGTTCGGTGCGCGCCCGCTCGCTGGAGGCCACCAGCACGGCGGGGTCGCCCGCGCGCCGGGGCGCCACGGCCGCCGGGATCGGGTGGCCGGTCACCTCCCGGCACGCCTCGACGACCTGCTTGACCGAGAAGCCCAACCCGTTGCCCAGGTTGTAGATGCGGTGCTCGCCCGCCGCCGCGTGCTCCAGCGCCAGCAGGTGCGCGTCGGCGAGGTCCACGACGTGGATGTAGTCGCGCACGCAGGTGCCGTCCTCGGTGGGCCAGTCCTCGCCGTACACCTGGATCCGCTCGCGCTGCCCGAGGGCGACCTGGAGCACCAGCGGGATCAGGTGGGTCTCCACGCCGTGCCGCTCGCCGAAGCGGCCGTAGGCGCCCGCGACGTTGAAGTAGCGCAGGCTGACCGCGGCCAGGCCGTGCGCGGCGGCGTAGGAGGTGATGGCGTGGTCGATGGCCAGCTTGGTCGCGCCGTAGGTGTTGGTGGGGCGGGTCGGCGCGGTCTCGGCGATCGGCACCTGCTCCGGCTCGCCGTAGGTGGCGGCGGTGGAGGAGAACACCAGGCGGGGCGTGCCGTGCTCGCGCATGGCGTCCAGCAGCCGCAGCGAGGTGACCACGTTGCCGTGCCAGTACTTCGCGGGGTCCTGCATGGACTCGCCGACCAGCGACTTGGCGGCGAAGTGCAGCACGCCGTCGAAGCCCGCGCCGCCCACGCCTGCGGCGAGCACCTCGCCGATCGCCTCGTCGATGCCCGCCTCGACCAGCCGGGCCCCGTCCGGCACCGCGTCCGCGTGCCCGGTGGACAGGTCGTCCAGCACGACCACCTCGTGCCCGGCCTCCACCAGCCTGGCCGCGCAGACGCTGCCCACGTACCCGGCGCCGCCCGTGACGAGCAACTTCACCCTTCCAACCCCACCTTCGCCTCGATGATCAGTACGTCCGCGCGCGGGTCGCGTTCGACGCCCCCGCGCGCGGTAGCGGTCCGTGCCCCGGTACCGGCGGTCCCGCTTCGTCCGGCCCGCGTCAGCGGTCCTGTCCCGCGTCAGTGGTCTCGCCCCACGTCAGCGGTCCTGTCCCGCGTCAGCGGTCCTGTCCCGCGTCAGCGGTCCCGGCCCGCGCCCGCCGAGGGCACGGCGGTGAACGTCCTCGGCGCGGTCCAGCCGTGCTCGGCGAACGCCGACCGCACCCGGGCCACGACCTCGTCGTGCCGGTCGACGGGCACCAGCGCGATGGCCGACCCGCCGAACCCGCCGCCCACCATGCGCGCGCCCAGCGCGCCCGCCGCCTTCGCCGCGTCCACGGCCGCGTCCAGCTCCGGCACGGACACCTTGTAGTCGTCGCGCAGCGACGCGTGCGACGCGTCCAGCAGCGGACCCAGCTCGGCGAGCCGGCCGGTGCGCAGCAGCTCCACCGCCGCCAGCACCCGCTCGTTCTCGGTCACGACGTGCCGCACGAGCGGTCGCAGCCGGTCGGGCAGCCGGTCCAGCGCGCCGTCCAGCTCGGCGACGTGCACGTCGCGCAGCGCGGGCACGCCCAGCAGCCCGGCCGCCTCCTCGCAGCCCGCCCGGCGCGCGCCGTAGCCGCCGTCGGTGTGCGAGTGGTTGGCCCGGGTGTCCACGACCAGGACCTCCAGGCCGTGCGCGGCGGCGTCGAACGGCACCTGCTCGGCCTTGAAGGAGCGCACGTCGAGGAACAGCACGTGCGCCTCGGTGCAGCACAGCGACGCGGTCTGGTCGAGCAGGCCGGTGGGCGCGCCGACGAAGTCGTTCTCGGCGCGCTGCACCCAGCGCGCCACCCGCGGCAGGTCGTCGGCCGGGCGGCCGGCCAGGTCCAGCAGCGCGAGCGCCACCGCGCACTCCAGCGCGTGCGACGAGGACAGGCCCGCGCCGGCGGGCACGTCGCCCGCGATCACCAGGTCGGCGCCGCCCGTCACGCCCTGCTCGCGCAGCGCCCACGCCACCCCGGCCGGGTAGGCGGCCCAGCCGGGCACCCCGCCGGGCTCCAGGTCGGCGACCGCGACGGGCTCGGCCCGCTGCACGCCGCCGTCGTCACCGAGCGTGGCCACGTGCAGCATCCCGTCGTCGCGCGGGGACGCGGCGACCGCGGTCCGGTGGGGCAGCGCGAACGGCAGCACGAAACCGTCGTTGTAGTCCGTGTGCTCCCCGATCAAGTTCACCCGACCGGGCGCGGACCACACGCCGGCCGGGGCGTCGCCGCGCAGCCGCTCGAACGCGCCGGACGCGCGGTCCGCGGGCTCCTGCCGGCCGCGCGACGTCGCGTCGGGCGTCACCGGGCCTGCACCAGCACGGCGTGCGCCACCGCGGGGTCCAGCTCGGCGACCGTGCCGTTGCCGCGCACCTGCACGACCCGGGCACCGCCCATCGAGTCGACCTCGACCGTGCCGCCCGGCACCACGCCCGCGGCCTTCAGCTCGGCCATCAGGTCGGGGTCGAGCTGCACGTGCTCGGCGATGCGGCGCACCTCGACGTGGCCGCCGCCGCGGCGGGCCACCTCGTCGATGCGCACCAGGTCGGCCTCGGCGGGGGGCGCGGGCTCGCCGTCGCCCAACTTGTCCAGACCGGGGATGGGGTTGCCGTAGGGCGAGGTGGTGGGGTTGCCGAGCAGCTTCACCAGCTTGCGCTCGACCGCCTCGCTCATGACGTGCTCCCAGCGGCACGCCTCGCTGTGCACGTGCTCCCACTCCAGGCCGATCACGTCGACCAGGAGGCGTTCGGCGAGCCGGTGCTTGCGCATGACCGCGACGGCGAGGTTGCGACCCTGTTCGGTGAGCTCCAGGTGGCGGTCGTCGGCGACGACCACGAGGCCGTCGCGCTCCATGCGCCCGACGGTCTGGCTCACCGTCGGGCCGCTCTGGCCCAACCGCTCGGCGATGCGGGCGCGCAGGGGCACCACACCTTCTTCTTCGAGCTCGTAGATAGTGCGGAGGTACATCTCCGTCGTGTCGATGAGGTCGTTCACACCCGCTCCCCTTCGTATGGCGTCAATGCTAGTCGGCCGGTCACGGGTGCAGGATGGTGCCGTGCATCCACTGATCAGCACCGAAGCCCTGGCCTCCGCGCTGGACGGCGCGCGAGTCCCGGTCGTGCTCGACGTCCGCTGGCGGTTGGGCGGACCCCCGGGACGTCAAGACTACGAGGTCGGGCACGTTCCCGGCGCCGTCTACCTGGACCTGGACACCGAGCTGGCCGCGCCCCCCGGCGCCGGGGGGCGCCACCCGCTGCCCGAACCGGCCGTCCTCCAGGCCGCGCTGCGGTCGGCCGGCGTCCGCGAAGGTCACCCGGTCGTGGTGTACGACGCCGCCGACGGGTCGGTCGCCGCGCGCGCCTGGTGGCTGCTGCGCTGGTCAGGTCACCCGGAAGTGGCGGTCCTGGACGGCGGGTTCGCGGCGTGGACCGCGGCCGGCCTGCCGGTCGCGACGGACACCCCGTCACCCGAACCGGGCGACATCACCGTGCGCCCCGGCGCGATGCCGACCCTGACCGCGGACGAGGCCGCCGACTTCGCGCGGAGCGGGGCGCTGCTCGACGCCCGCGCGCCCGAGCGCTACCGCGGCGAGACCGAGCCGGTGGACCCGCGCGCCGGGCACATCCCGGGTGCGCTGAACGCGCCCACCTCGGGGCACACGTCCGGGGGTCGCTGGCTCGCGCCGGACGCGCTGGCGGAGCGCTTCGCGGGGCTCGGGGTGACCGGGGGCACGCCGGTCGCGGCCTACTGCGGCTCGGGCGTGACGGCCAGTTCGGTGGTGCTGGCCCTGGAGGTGGCGGGCGTGACCACCGCGGACGCCCCCGCGCCGCTGTACCCGGGCTCGTGGTCGGAGTGGTCGAACGACCCCGCCCGCCCCGCCGCGACGGGCGACACCCCGTAACCGGCCCCGAGAGTCCAACGTCCAGCCCCCGAGAGTCCAACGCCCGGGTCCCCTGAGTTCTGCGCTCAGGACCCGGGCGCCGGACCGACCGTCAGGCGTTGGGGATCTTCTCGAAGCCCTTCGTGGCCAGCTTGAGGGCGATGGCGCACGGGTCGATCTCGTCGATCGGCGTCACGCTCGCCAGGAACGCCGGGGTGATCTCGTCCGGGTCGTCGGTCAGCATCACGATCACCGAGCAGTCGCCGCCGCTCTCCTTCACCTCGTACGCGGTGTTGCCGCCGACCTCGATGGTCCGCGCCTCGCCCTCGTACTCGGCGAACGTCACCATGAACAGCACCACCGCGAACGGGTCCTCGGTGCTCTGCACGCAGCCCTTCTCGCCACCCTTGGCGGCGCCGACGGCCGCGGCGACGTCCTCGGGCGTGAGGATGTCGCAGTCCTCGTAGCCCTCGGTCTTCTTCTTGGTGGCGATCTTCACGTCACCGCTCGGCTTCTGCCCGCCCGTCCCCGGCGCGCTCGGCTCGACCTTGCTCGGCTTGGTCGCGGACGGCTTGCCGGGGACGCTCTTGTCCGTGCTCTTCTCCGCGGCCGAGCCGCCGCCGGCCGCGGCCAACGGCTTGCCCGCGACCGTGGTGGCGCACGCGGACAGGCCGAGCGTGAGCGCCAGGGCCAACGCGGCCGTCAGGGCGGGAACTCGTCGCAGGTGCATGTCGTCTATGACCTCGTTCCGACGTGCGGGGTTCCATCCTCGATGGTCGCAATCCTGCCCGCGTCGTCACGCGAGACTCTAAGTGCACCGGGCACACCCCCACGGCCAGGGCGACCAACCTGTGATCACACGCCGCCGCGCCCCCTGGGCTAGGTTTCGTCGCATGGGCGCGGACAAGGGCAGGGTGGGCGGGACGGGGACGGCCGCGGTCGTCTGGGACGAGTCCTTCCTGGCGTACGACCTGGGCGGCGACCACCCGCTCAACCCCGTGCGGCTGGACCTGACCATCCGGCTCGCCGCGTCGCTCGGCGTGCTGGACGGCGTGGACCTCATCTCGCCGGCCCCGGCCACCGAGGCCGACATCGAACGCGTCCACGAGCCGTCCTACCTCAACGCCGTGCGGGCCGCGCCGATGGCGGGCTGGGACGTCGGGCACGGCCTGGGCACCGCCGACAACCCGGTGTTCGCCCGCATGCACGAGGCATCGGCGCTGGTCGTGGGCGGTTCGCTGGCCGCCGCGCGGAAGATCGCCTCCGGCGAGGTGGACCGGGCGGTGAACATCGCGGGCGGCCTGCACCACGCCATGCGCGACCACGCGGCCGGGTTCTGCGTCTACAACGACTGCGCGGTGGCCATCTCGTGGCTGCTCGACCAGGGCTTCGAGCGGATCGCCTACGTCGACACCGACGTGCACCACGGCGACGGCGTGCAGGCCGCGTTCTACGACGACCCGCGCGTGCTCACCGTCTCGCTGCACCAGAACCCGCTGAGCCTGTGGCCCGGCACCGGCCGGCCCTCCGAACTGGGCGGCGCCGGCGCGGAGGGCACGAGCGTCAACCTGGCCCTGCCGCCCGGCACCGGCGACGCGGCGTGGCTGCGGGCGTTCGAGGCGACCGTGCCCGCCCTGCTGCGGGCGTTCCGGCCGCAGCTGCTGGTCACCCAGTGCGGCGTGGACACCCACCGCGAGGACCCGCTGGCCGACCTGGCGCTCACCGTGGACGGCCACCGCGCCGCGTACCGGCGGCTGCGCGAGCTGGCCGAGGAGGTCGCGGGCGGCAAGTGGCTCGCGCTGGGCGGCGGCGGGTACGAGCTGCTGCGCGTCGTGCCCCGCAGCTGGACGCACCTGCTGGCCACCGTGCTGGACCGGGACGTCGACCCGAACGCGCCGCTGCCCGCCGACTGGGTCGCGCACGCCGCCGGGCTCGCCCCGGACCGGCCCCTGCCGACGTCGATGACGGACGGCTCCGAGACCGGCTTCACGCCGTGGGGCGGCGAGGTGGACACCCCCGTGGACGTCGCGGTCCGCGACACCCGGCGGGCGTTGTTCCCGCTGCACGGCCTGGACCCCGAAGACCCCAGGGACTGACCCGTGGACGAGACCGACGCGAACGCACCGGACCCGTACGACTACCCCCGGCACTGGGAGGCCGACGTCGTGCTCAGCGACGGCGGCACCGTCCACCTGCGCCCGATCACCCCCGACGACGCCGAGAAGCTCCTCGCGTTCCACGGCAGGCTGTCCGAGCGGACCCGCTACTTCCGCTACTTCGGCCCCTACCCGCGGATGCCGAAGCGGGACCTCGACCGGTTCAGCACCGTGGACCACGTCGACCGCGTCGCGTTCACCGCGCTGCTGGGCGACGACATCGTCGCCGTCGGCCGCTACGACCGGCTCGGCGGCGGCGGTTCGGCCGAGGTGGCGTTCGTCGTGGAGGACGTCCACCAGGGCCGCGGGCTCGGCTCGATCCTGCTGGAGCACCTGGCCGCCGCCGCGCGCGAACGCGGGCTGAGCCGGTTCACCGCCGAGGTGCTGGCCGAGAACGGCCAGATGGTGCGGGTCTTCCGGGACGCGGGCTACAAGGTCAGCCGCGCCTTCGAGGAGGGCGCGCTGCACCTGGAGTTCGACATCGACCCCACCGAGGCGTCGGTGGAGGTGGCCCGCGCCCGCGAGCAGGCCGCCGAGGCGCGCAGCGTGCACAACCTGCTGCACCCGCGGTCGGTGGCGGTGATCGGCGCGTCGACCGACCAGACCAAGATCGGCCACGCCGTGCTGGCGAACCTGCTGACCGGCGACTTCAGCGGCCCGGTGTACCCGGTGAACGCCGAGCACCGGTCCGTGCGGGGCGTGCGCGCCTACCCGTCGGTGCTGGAGATCCCCGACGACGTGGACCTGGCCGTGGTCGCCGTGCCCGCCGCGCGCGTGGACGACGTCATGGACGCCTGCCTCGCCAAGGGGGTGAAGGCGCTGGTCGTGGTCACGTCGGGGTTCGGCGAGACGGGAGGCTCGGGGCTGAGCGCCGAGCGCAGGCTCACCGCCGAGGCCCGCGCCCACGGGATGCGGGTCGTCGGCCCGAACGCCCTGGGCGTGCTCAACACCGACCCGGCCGTGCGGCTGAACGCCACGCTGGCGCCGAGGCTGCCCGTCCCCGGCCGCACCGGGTTCTTCTGCCAGTCCGGTGCGCTGGGCACCGCGATCCTGGCGACCGCCGCCGAGCGCGGCCTCGGCCTGTCCACGTTCGTCTCCGCGGGCAACCGCGCCGACGTGTCCGGCAACGACCTGCTCCAGTACTGGGAGACCGACCCGGCGACCGACGTGGTGCTGCTGTACCTGGAGTCGTTCGGCAACCCGCGCAAGTTCGCCAGGCTGGCCCGCCGGCTGGGCCGCACCAAGCCGATCGTGGCGGTGAAGTCCGGCCGGCACGCCGTCACGCCCGCGCTCGCCGCCACCTCCGTGCCGGTGGACGAGGCGAGCGTGCAGGCGCTGTTCGAGCAGGCGGGCGTGATCCGGGTGGAGTCGCTGGCCCAGCTGTTCGACACCGCCCTGCTGCTCGCGCACCAGCCGCTGCCCGCCGGGCCCCGGGTGGCCGTGGTCGGCAACTCGACCGCGATCGGCCTGCTGGCCGCCGACACCGCCCTCGCGCAGGGCCTGGAGCTGGCGGGCGACCCGGTGGACGTGGGCTCGCAGGCCGGGCCCGAGGCGTTCGCCGCCGCCGTGAAGACCGCCCTGGACGACCCCGGCGCGGACGCCCTCGTCGTGGTGTTCGTGCCGCCGCTGGCGGTGCCCGGCGCCGCGTTCGCCCGCGCGCTGCGCGACGTGGTGCGGGGCAACACCGCCAAGCCGATCGCGTCCACGTTCCTCGCCGTGGAGGGCGTGCCCGCCGAACTGGCCGTGCCCGGTCCCGGCGGCGCGCCCGGCCGCGGCTCCGTGCCGTCCTACCCGAGCCCGGAACGGGCGGTGCTCGCGCTGGCCAGGGTCACCCGGTACGCGCGCTGGCGGTCCGCGCCCCAGGGCCGCTTCACCCGCCCCGACGGCATCGACCCCGAGGCGGCCCACGCCCTGGTCGACGCGCTGGTCGACACCCTGGGACCGGACGGGACCGGACCGGACGGGGCGGGCGAGGTCCGGCTCGACGACGACACCGCCGTGCGCCTGCTGGCCTGCTACGGCGTCGAGGTCGTGCCGTTCCGGGTGGTCGGCTCCGCCGACGACGCGGTGCGCGCCGCCGGGGAGCTGGGCTACCCGGTGGCCCTCAAGTCGACCGACGACCGGCTGCGGCACCGCACCGACCTGGTGGGCGTGCGGCTGGACCTGTCCGCCGAGGAGGCCGTGCGCAGCGCGTACGCGATGCTCGCCGAGGTGTCCGATCGGCGGGACGTCTACGTGCAGCGGATGGCGCCCAAGGGCATCTCCTGCGTGCTGGGCCTCCAGGACGACCCGTCGTTCGGCACGCTCGTCTCGTTCGGGTTGTCCGGGCTGGTCAGCGACCTGCTGGGGGACCGCGCGTACCGCGCCGTGCCGCTGACCGACGCCGACGCGGCGGCGCTCGTGCGCGCACCCAAGGCCGCGCCGCTGCTCGCGGGCTACCGCGGTGACGAGGCGGCGGACCTGCCCGCGCTGGAGGACCTCGTGCTCCGGCTCGCCGCGCTCGCCGAGGACCTCCCCGAGGTGCGCGAGCTGGCCCTGGAACCGGTGCTCGCCAGCGCCGCCGGCGCCTACGTCAGCAGCGCCCGCGTCACGCTCGGCCCGCCGCCGTCGAGGCACGACACCGGTCCGCGCCGGCTGCGCCCACCCGGTGGCGCGCGCTGACCGCGTTACCGGGAACGCGATCTTGTTGCGCAACCGTCACGCTTGACCGATCCAATGCCGCCCGCCGTCCTGCGCCTATGGACGGAACCCCTTTCCGCGCCTAGGTTCCGTCCATCCCGAGGAACCGCATGACAAGGGGAAGAATGGCACTGGCACCGTTGCGCGCCCTCGTGGCGACGTGTTCCGCCGCGCTCGTTTTCGCCTCGTGCTCCTCCGGTGACGGCACCACCGTCGCCGGCCGGGCGAGCGGCTCCGAGAAGTTGACCATCGCCGTGGCCTACGACCAGCCAAGACTCGGCATCCGCCGGCTCGACGGCACGTTCCGGGGCTTCGACGTCGACGTGGCCCGTTACGTGGCCAAGGAACTCGGTGTGGAGGAATCGGGAATAACGTTCACCGAAGCACTTCCGTCGGAGCGCGAGAAACTCCTCACGGAGGGCAAGGTCGACCTCGTCGTCTCCAGCTACTCCATCACCGAGAAGCGCGAGGAGGTCATCGACTTCGTGGGTCCGTACTTCATCGCGGGGCAGGACCTCCTGGTGCGGTCGACCGATGTCCGGATCACCGGACCGGAGTCGCTCGACGGGCTCAGGCTGTGCTCGGTCGCCAACACCACCTCGGCCCAGTTCGTGCGCGACCGGTTCGCGCAGTCCGTGGAACTGGTCGAGTACCCCAACTTCAGCGACTGCGTGACCGCCCTGCTCGCCGAGCAGGTCGACACCATGACGACCGACGACGTGATCCTCGCCGGGTACGCCGCGCAGAACCCCGAGCTGCTGAGGGTGGTCGGCAAGCCGTTCAGCGAGGAGCGCTACGGAATCGGGATGCGGCGCGGCGACCCCACCAGCAAGGCGAAGGTCGCGGCGGCCGTCCGGAAGATGATGGACAGCGGCGAGTGGCGCAAGTCCCTGGAGGCCAACGTGGGCGACTCGGGCTACGCCATCCCGGACCCGCCGGAGCCGGTCGGGTGATCTGGGACCCACTCCGATAGCGGTCTGACCGGCGCGGACACCTGCGTAGGCTCGCTGCGTGCCCGCATCGCATTTCGCGCCCCACTACCGCGCGGACGGTCCCGTCCGCGCCGGTATCCCCGAGCACGGTCGGATACCGCGGTACTACGCGGTCAAGACCGAGCTGCTCTGGCTCGTCGACGCGCTGGGGGAGGGGGCGGCGCTGCCGTCGGAGCGGGAGCTGGCCGAGCGCTTCTCCGTGTCGCGCGTGACGCTGCGCCAGGCGGTCGGCGAACTCGTGCTGGAGGGCAAGTTGCAACGCCGCCAGGGCAGCGGCACGTTCGTCGCGCCGCCCAAGCTGGTGCAGCCGTTGTCGCTGGTCAGCTACACCGACGGGATGCGGCGGCAGGGCGTGGCCCCGGCGCGCAGCGTGATCACCGTGGAGCACCTGCCCGCCGACGAGGTGCTGGCCCGCGACCTGCGGGTGGAGCGCGGCGACGCGGTGGTGCACCTGGAGCGGGTGCTGCTGGCCGACGACGAGCGGGTGGGCCTGGAGTCGACCTACCTGTCGGCGGCGCGGTTCCCGACGCTGCTCGACGTGTTCGACCCGACCACGTCGCTGTACGCGTGCCTGCGCGACCGCCTCGGCGTGGTGTTCGCCGAGGCGGAGGAGCGGGTGGAGACGGTGCTGGCGACGCCGCGCGAGGCGTTGCTGATCGGCACCAACCCGGCGCTGCCGATGCTGCTGCTGCACCGCGTGTCCCATGACGACGACGGCAACCCGATCGAGCGGGTCCGCTCGCTCTACCGGGGCGACCGGTTCAGCTTCATGGCGAGCCTGCGCGCCGAGTGACCCGTCGATCGTCCACTGTGGATGATCCACGGCGGTTCGGCGGTCCGGTATTCCCCCTCGCGGGGGTCGACGGGGCGGGTGGCGCCGAACACCGCCCGCGAACCGCCCGTTGGCAGGAATTTGCTTCCGCCCCCGCGGAGGTACCGTTGACTGCCACAGGGACGTGAGTCCTCCTCAGCCCCGCAGCGGCGCGGGACGGACCGGGGGTGGCACCGTGACGTTCAAGGAAGAGTTCCTGTCGGAGCTCGAGGACTGCCTGCGCGGGTACGGTGCCGTGCCGGTGCTGAACCCCAACGCGCTCGCCCGCTTCATCGACTACGTGCGGCGGCTGTCGGACGACGACCCGAGGCTGCGCTGCCTGGGCGGCGTCGACCAGGGGTCGGGCTCGTTCTGGAACAACCCCGCCGTGTGGTGGGAGCTGGTGCCCCGGTTCGGGGTGGCCTCGGCGGACTGCCGCGAGCTGCTCGACCGGATGCTCGACGAGGCGGTCAGCGACGAGGTCGAGGTGCTGGAGATGGAGATCCGGGAGCTGCCCAGGGGCGGGGAGCTGTAGGCGGACCCGGAACACCCGGAACACCCGGTGGAAATGAAACACCCGTTGTGCACCTGGGTCGCCAGATGCACAACGGGGAGACCGTCGTCAGACCGACAGCAGCCGGTCGAAGAACGAGCGGTAGCGCTTCAGGGCCTGGCGCAGTTCCTCGGTCTCGACCTGCTCACCCTGCTGCCACTGCCCCTCCAGGGAGCGCTTGTGCTCGGCGAACGTGGTGGCCAGCGACTGGATGACCTGCGCGACGAGTTCGTCGGCGCGCTGCACCGCCTCGCGCGGGTCGTCGACGAAGTCCGCCTGCAACGCCCGCCACTCGTCCCGGTAGTTCGTGGCGTCGTCGGTGGTGAACAGCGGCGCGTCGGAGGCGGTCACGGCCACCGGCGAGTGCTCCACCGGGGCCGCGCCGACCTCGCCGGCCGCGGTCTCGTCGATGAACTCGTCGTCGGTCGTCCTGTCATCGGTCGTGCCGTCGTCGGTCGTCCTGTCGGCGGTGGTCCCGTCGGCGGCGACCGGCTCGGCGTCGTACCGCTCCTGGTCGGTCAGGTGCGGCTCGGCCACGTCGCGGTCGGACGGCGTCTGCTCGACCGGCTCGCGCCCGTCGTACCCGCCCGTGGCGTCCTGCTCGCGCCACTCGCGGCTCGTGTCCGCGTCGTGGCCGGCGGTGCCGTACCCGGCCGTGTCGTGGCCTGCCGTGTCGTGCCCGGCCCTGTCGTGCCCCGGGAGGTCGTGGCCGGCGGCGTCGTCCCGCGTGCCGCCGTGCCCCTCCGCCGTGCTGTCGGTGTGGGTGCTGTCGGTGTGCTTGTGCGGGGACGCGAAGTCCTCCGTGGTGAGGCGCTGCTCGGCCATCACCGCGCTCCTTCCCGGCGTTCGCCGTCCTTGCGGTTGCCCAGCAGGTCCTCGAACAGGGTCCGGTAGTGGACCATCGCGGTGCGGAGGTCCTCGGTCGACGCCTCACCGCGGTCCTGGCGCCGGCGGATCTCGTGCGCGTCGCGGTAGTGGCCCAACGTGTTCGCGTGCTCGACCGACAGCAGCGACACCCGCTTCTCGTACTCCTCGGTGGGGTAGCCGCGCTCGGCCATCAGGTCGGTGACCAAGCGGTCCGCCTGGCCCACCGCCGCCGACGGCTCGTCCACGAACTGCTCCTGGATGGTGGTCCAGTTGCGCGCGTAGGCCTCGCGCGTCCCCGGGTCGAGGGGGCGCAGTTCGAGCTTGGCGTGCTCGCGCTCCCGCTCGGCCAGTTCGCGTTCGGCGGCCGTCCGGTCGCCCTTGCCCTCCAGCGCCCGGTCGTACTCGGGCCCGAACTTCGAGCGCAACCTCTTGCGCTGCAAGGCGGACCGGACCAGGAAGGCGCCCACGCCCACTACGACCAACACTATGAGGATCACGCCGATGACGACGCCGGTGGACATCTCTGCCTCCTCGGGGCTTGATGTCCCCGGACTACCCATCGCGCCTCTCGCTCGAAACCTGAACGGCTATCGGGAAACCGCCTTGCGGTACTGGCGGATCGCCAGCGGCACGAAGACGGCGAGGAACACCACGACCCAGATCAGCGTCGCCGCCACCGGGTGCCGCAACGGCCACGCCTGCGCCACCGGCATCAACTCGTTGGTGTTGCCGAACAGCTCGCGCGCCGCGGCGGTCACCGCCGACACCGGGTTCCACTCGGCGAACACCCGCAGCGGACCGGGCAGGTTGCTCTCCTGCACGAAGGTGTTCGCGATGAACGTCAGCGGGAAGATCACGATGAACGAGGCGTTGTTGAACACCTCCGGGCTGCGCACCATCAACCCGACGATCGCCATGCCCCACGACAGCGCGTAGGCGAACAGCAGCAGCACCGCGAACCCGGCCAGCGCCTCCAGCGGCGACGAGTGGATGCGCCACCCGACGGCCAGGCCGGTCAACGACATCACCACGATGACGAGCACGTTGTTCAGCAGGTCCGACGTGGTCCGCCCGATCAGCACCGCCGACCGCGCCATGGGCAGCGACCGGAACCGGTCGATCACGCCCTTCTGGATGTCCTCCGCCAGGCCCGAGCCGGTGATCGTCGCGCCGAACACCACGGTCTGCGCGAAGATCCCCGCCATCAGGAACTCGCGGTAGTCCATGCCCGGCACGTCGATCGACCCGCCGAACACGTAGGCGAACAGCAGCACGAACATGATCGGCTGCAACGTCGAGAACACCAGCAGGTCCGGGACCCGCTTGATCTTGATGAGGTTGCGCTTGGCGACGACCGCGCCGTCGCCCAGGGCCTCCGTGAACGCGCTCATGCCCCTTGCTCCCCCTGCTCCTTCTCGGTGTTCGCGACGTTCTCGGTGGCGTGCCCGGTCAGCGAGAGGAACACGTCGTCCAGCGTCGGCCTGCGCAGACCGACGTCGAGCACCTTCACCGCCTCCGCGTCCAGCCGCCGGATGCCGTCCACCAGCACGTCCGCCCCGCCCGACACCGGCACCGTCAGCCGGTGCCCGCGCTCGTCCACCACGATCTCGCCCACCGCCAGCGGGGCCAGCGCGGACTTCGCCGTCAACGCGTCCTGCGCGCCGGCCACGGTCAGCTCCAGCCGTTCACCGCCCACCTGGGCCTTCAGCTCGTCGGCCGTGCCCAGCGCGATGACCCGGCCGTGGTCGATGACCGCGATCCGGTCCGCCAGCCGGTCGGCCTCCTCCAGGTACTGCGTGGTCAGCAGCAGCGTGGTGCCGCCCGCCACCAGCGCGGAGATCACGTCCCACATGCCGAGCCGGCTGCGCGGGTCCAGGCCCGTGGTCGGCTCGTCGAGGAACAGCACCGCCGGTTCCGCCACCAGCGCGCCCGCCAGGTCGAGCCTGCGCCGCATGCCGCCCGAGTAGCCCTTCACCGGCCGGTCGCCCGCCTCCACGAGGTCGAACACCTCCAGCAGCTCGCGCGCCCGCTCCCGGCTGCGCCGCTTGCCCAGGTGGTACAGCCTGCCCACCATGTCGAGGTTCTCGAACCCCGTCAGGTTCTCGTCGACCGCCGCGTACTGGCCGGACAGCCCGATCCGGCGGCGCAGCTCCTTCGCGTCCGCGACGACGTCCAACCCGGTCACCGTCGCCCGGCCCTCGTCCTGCTCCAGCAACGTCGTCAACACCCGCACCGTCGTGGTCTTGCCCGCGCCGTTCGGCCCGAGCAGGCCCATGACGGTGCCCTCCGGCACCACGAGGTCGAGACCGTCGAGGGCCACCACCGACCCGTAGCGCTTGACCAGTCCCTCGGCCACTATCGCGTCTGCCATCGGGCCATCATGGACCGGGGGTCCGACGATTTCAGGTGGATTGCCGGATGTTCCCGGCGGGCTAACCTCATCGGGTGCCCGATCTGATCCGCCGTGCCGACCCGACCGACCTGCCCGCGCTGCTGCCCCTGGTGCGGGAGTTCTACGAGGTGGACGAGCACGCGTACGACGAAGGCGTCGTCACCGCCGCCCTGGGACCGCTGCTGCGCGACGACGCGCACGGGCAGGTGTGGCTGTTCGACACCGGCTACGCGGTGCTCACCTGGGGCTACTCGCTGGAGTCCGGCGGGCGGGACGCGCTGCTCGACGAGTTCTACGTGCGCAACCGCGGCGACGGCGTGGGCGGCGCGGTGATCGCCGAGCTGGTCGAGCGGGCACGCGGAGCCGGTGCCCGCAAGGTGTTCCTGGAGACCGAGGACCGCAACGAGGCCGCGCGCCGGTTCTACCGGCGGCACGGGTTCGCGGACGAGGCGTCGACCTGGCTCAGCCGCGAGCTGTAGCGGGTCGGCGGGCGCCTCGCCGACCGCGTGGGGCCGCTCAGGTCAGCAGCAGCCCGTACCGCAGCACTCGCACTCGCAGTCCACCCCGTTCACCCCCTCTCCTCGGCCGGCGGGCACCACGTGCCCGGCCGGATGTCCGGGCAGCGCCCGGCGGGCAGGTCCCGCACCATCCCCGCCAGCTCGGCGCGCAGCGCGGTGAGCCGCGCCAGTTCCGCGTCCAGCTCGGCGATGTGGCGGTGCAGGAGTTCCTCGGCGGGCTCGCACGGGCACACGCCCGTGTCGCGCACCGCCAGCAGGCCGGCGATCTCGCGCAGGGTCAGCCCGAGGTGCTGGCACCCCCGCACGAACCGGATGCGCTCGACCGCGTCGCGCGGGTAGGCCCGGTACCCCGAGGCCGTCCGCGGCGGCGGGTTCAGCAGCCCCGCCCGTTCGTAGTACCGGACGGTGTCCGGTCGGACCCCCACCGCCTCGGCCAGTTCCGCAACGCGCATGGCCCGACGGTAGACCTTGGAGCGCACTCCAAGGTCAAGCCGCGGGCGGGCGGCCGTCCACCTCGCGCGGCGGGGCCGCGCACATGTGGCCGAACCGTAGTCCGAGCCGATCACGCCCCTCGACGCCCGGAACGCGCGCCCCCGGCCGCCGGCTACGTCCCCCGCCACCGCCGGTCGCCCCCTCTTGCTCCCGGGCCCGATCACCCCCGTGCAGCCGTCGTCACGGACGCCCCGCTGCCGGCGGTAACCGACCGTCAGGGCTGTTCACCGCAGGTCCGGGAGTTGCGGTGGTGCGCCGCCACCGGGAGCGGGCCGGTGGGGTCGCGCGGCGTGGCGCACGTCGCGAGCGCCCATCCCGCGATCGCGCGCACCCCGCCGGCAGGAGGCATTTTATGGGGATGAATATGCACCATATAGCGCTTGATCACGCGAACCGGCGGCGACGGGCGGGGCACTAGGGTGTTCGCAGTTCTTTTCAGCGAGGAGTGTCCCGCATGGCAGCCGTCCAAACCCGACGCAAGCGCAAGCTCGGCCAGTTCCTGAACGCCCTGCGCAAACGTGCCGGCAAGACCGAGGTCGACTACCACGCGCTCACGCGCAAGACGCAGTCCACGCTGTCCCGGATGGAGAACGGCTACATCAGTCCGAGTTGGACCGAACTGGGCGCGCTCCTGGGCCTGTACGGCGCCACCGACGCCGAGCGCCGCGAGGCCGAGGCCCTCTGGGAGGACGCCAAGCAGGACGGGACCCGGCTGGTGTACGCGGCGGCGTACACACCGGAGGCGCGCACCTACGCGCGGCAGGAGGCCGACGCCACGGAGGTGCGCACGATCGAGATGATCGTCATCCCCGGGCTGCTCCAGACGCCCGCGTACGCCGCCGCCATCCGGCTCGCCGGGCAGCGGTTCATGGACGCCGCCGTGTCGGCGGAGCAGGTCGCCGCGGCGCTCGCGAACAGGCAGCGCCGACTGCCCGGCCTGCGCCTGCACGCCGTGATCGACGAGGCCGCCCTGCACCGCGTCGTGGGCAGCCGCGACGTCATGCGCGAGCAGTTGTCGCATTTGCTCGAGATGGGGAAGCAGGACAACATCACCATCCAAGTGGTCCCGTTCGGCGCCGGTGCCCACGGGACCATGTCCGGAGGCGGCGCGACTGCCCTCCGCTTCGAGGACAGCGACCCTTCAGCCGTGTACCTGGAGTACGCGGGCGGTGGTAAGTGGGTGGACAATCGCGCCGATGTGCAAAAGTACCTGCTGCACTTCGAGGAAATGGTGAACGAGGTCGCCCTGTCGCCCAAGGACTCGGCCTCGTTGATCAGAAAAATGGCAACGGCACTGAAGGACACATGATCAACGACAAGACGTGGCGCAAGAGCACCCACTCCGGCGCGGGCAACAACTGCGTGGAGCTGTCCGTGGCCCGGACGTCCACGAGCGTCCGGGACAGCAAGCGGCCCGAACCGCAGCTGACCTTTGCGGACCGTCCTTTCCGGGCGTTCCTCACACTCCTCCGACAAACCTGACCGTCACCGCCGAGCCGCCGTCCGCTCCCGGTGTTCGCGGTCACCGCGGCGCCGTGAGCGGCGGCGATGGCGCGACCCGGCCCGCGGAACGGTCCCTCCACCCCGGGTGGTCCGCCCCCGACCCCCGTCGCCCCGACCGCCTCGGTGGCCGCACCCGCCCGCCGCCACCCGCCGCCATCCGCCGCCGCCCGCCGGAGCACGTGCCCAGTCGTGCCGGACGGCGGAGCAGGGGTCCGGTCAACCACCTCGTTCTCGCCACCGGCCAATGCGAGCAGTCCGCGATGAGCCATTCGTGTGGCGCGTTCACAGAAGTTCCACTCCCAGTTGTTTCGCATCCCCCGGTGCGTCCGGTCGGGTGACGAAAACTTCGATGAGTGCTCGTTTCACTGCTAAGGGTGTCCGCATTTCACGCGAAGCGCCCGCGACGAACCCCGCTGCCCGCCGAAAGCGCGGTCGAACCGGTGGAGCGCCGCGTTGAAAGTGTCGGTGGGTCCCACCCACCGAGAACCACCCGAATGCCGGCCCGACCACACCCGCGAGGAGCAACCCCACAACCCCGGGAGTGAGCGACAGTTCCCCATCTCCGCCCAGCGGGCCCCGTGGTCCGCCGGTGGGTTTCCCCGTCCACACAGGACCGGCCCCGTCCCGACGACCTCGTGCACCCGGTCGGCACCGCCTCGTCGGGTGCTGACGGACCCGACGAGGCGGCGGGACGGCGACGACGGCGAGCGCCAGTGTGCCCCACCCGAACTCCGAACCACACCGTCGTGGACGCACGACCCGTCGGGAGCACCGGCGACTCGTACGTCCGCACCGCGAGAGTCGTACGTTCAGGACCCCTGAGTTCCGCGTTCAGGTCAGAGGCGGGTGGCGCGGGTGGCGCGGAGGGGGCGGGCGGTCGCGGTTCGCTCCTCGGCGTCGTCGCTCCGTAACCAGTTCGGGTGTACTGCCGGCTGACCGCCGGCAGTACACCCGAACCAGGACTAACCTTGATCTCCCAAGACGATCTTGCCTAGCTGGATCGGGTGAACATGGAGGGGAACATGTACGAAAACGGGGTTTCGCCACTCGGTTGAAACATGAGGAAACCCCGAGCGACCACAGCCGTCCACCCACCGCCCCCCACCCGCGCACCCGCCCCCGTTCATCCTCACCTGCCCCACACGCCCCACCAGCCACGCCCTCCCGGCCGACCACGCCCACCAGCCGGCCGCCGAGCCCCCGGCCGACCGCATCCGTCCGGCTGGCCGCCGAGCGCCCGCCCGGCCGCACCCAGCCGGCCGCATCAAGCCGGCCGACCGCATCCAACCGGCCGACCGCATCCAACCGGCCGACCGCACCCAGCCGGCCGACCGCATCCAACTGGCCGCACCCAGCTGCCCGCCCGGCCGCCGGTCGTCCTCAGTGGACCCCGAGCACCCCGTCGACCCGCCGCGGAATCCCCATCGGGTTCCCGTCCCGCAGCTCCGGCGGCAGCAGCTCGTCCGGCCAGGACTGGTAGGTGACCGGCCCGACCCACCGCCGGATCGCGGTCGCACCGACCGACGTGTGCAGCGCGTTCGTGGTGGACGGCCAAGGCCCGCCGTGGTGCATGCCCCACGCCACGGCCACCCCGGTCGGCCAGCCGTTGAAGATCAACCTTCCCACGACCGGCCGCAGCGCCTCGGCGACCCGCCCGGCGTCGGCCAGCTCCGCGTCGGCCGCGTGCACCGTGCCGGTGAGCGTGCCGGGCAGCTTCGGCAGCACGTCGAGCAGCTCGTCGAGCGAGGAGTAGGTCACCACGACCGCCGCCGGGCCGAAGTGCTCCTCGGTGAGCGTCGCCAGGTTGTCCGCGAACCCGGACAGCGGCACCTCGTACAGCCGCGGCTCGACGCTCCAGCCCTCGGCGGGGGCCGTGCCGTGGGCGACCAGCTTGGCCAGGCCCGACGCGGCCAGGCCCTCGGTGCCCGAGCGGTAGGCGTCGCACATGCGCTCGTTGAGCATCGGCCCGCCCGCCGCGCCCGACACCGCCGCGGCGAGCGCGGGCACCAGGGACCCCGGCGCGAACAGCAGGCCCGGGTTGGTGCAGAACTGGCCGACGCCCAGCGTGAGCGAGCCGACGAACTCGGCCGCGAACCCCTCGGGGCGCGCGTCGGCGGCGGCGGGGAGGACGACGGCCGGGTTGATGCTGCCCAGCTCGCCGTAGAACGGGATCGGCTCGGGCCTGGACGACGCCAGGTCGAACAGGGCCCGGCCGCCGGCGGTGGAGCCGGTGAAGCCGACCGCCTTGACGGCCGGGTGCCGGACCAGCGCGACGCCCGCCCCCTGGCCGTGCACGACGCCGAACACGCCGGCCGGCAGGGCGGCTTCGACGACGCGCGCCGTCGCCGCGGAGGTGCCGGGGTGCGACGGGTGCGCCTTCACGACCACCGGGCAGCCCGCGGCCAGGGCGGACGCGGTGTCGCCGCCGGCGATCGAGAACGCGAACGGGAAGTTCGACGCCGCGAACACGCCGACCGTCCCGAGTGGACGGAGCATGCGCCGCAGCACGGGGCGCGGCGGGATGATGCCGGGGTCCGCCGTGTCGAGCGTGGCCTCGACCCAGCTGCCCTCGCGCAGCACCTCGGCGAACAGTCGCAGCTGGTTCGTCGTGCGCTTCAGCTCGGTGGTCAGCCGGGGGCGGCCGAGGGCGGTCTCGCCGTCGGCCAGGGTGACCAGCTCCTCGGACGCGGCGTCGAGCGCGTCGGCCACCGACTCCAGGGCCGTCGCGCGCTCCGCGGCGGGGAGCGACGACCACGCGGGGAAGGCCGCCGCGGCGGCCGTGACCACGCGGTCCACGTCGGTGTCGCTCGACTCGGGGACCGGAGGGCCGAAAGGTTCACCGGTTCGCGGGTCGTAGCCCTGGACGCCGGCCCCGGTCACGTCGTCGGTCCCCGAGGTGCCCGAGGTGCCCGAGGTGCCCGAGGTGCCAGAGGTCCCCGAGGTCCCGGTGCCCACCGTGCCCGTCATCGGCCGGCCTCCTTCACGGCGGTGTCGAACTCCGGACCGCACCACATGCCGCCCAGGTGGGTGTAGGCGGGCGAGTCCGGGTCGAGTTCGCCCTTCTCCGCCAGCACCTCCTCCGCGAACACCTCGGAGTCGTCCTCCGACTTGTAGCCCAGCGCCTCGGCCTCGGCCAGCGAGAACCACCGCCGCGTGTTGTCCGACACGCCCCACACCACCCGGAACCCGGGCGACGGCGCCGACAGGCACGCCTCGAACAGCCGCGCGCCGTCGTCCGGCGACAGCCACGTGGACAGCATCCGGGCGTCGCGCGGCTTCTCGAAGCACGACCCGATGCGCACCGCGATCACGTCCATCCCGTACCGCGACGCGTACAGGCTGCCCAGCGCCTCCAGCGCCACCTTGCTCACGCCGTAGTACGTGTCCGGCTGCGGGAACAGGTAGTCGCCCGCCTCGCCGGAGGACCGCTGGTAGTAGCCGACGGCGTGGTTGGAGCTGGCCAGCACGACCCGGCGCACCCCGGCCCGCCGCGCCGCCTCCAGCACCACGTGCGTGCCGTTGATGTTCACGTCGAGGATGTCCGCCCACGGCCGCTCCAGGCTGTGGCCGCCGAGGTGGATCACGGCGTCGACGTCCGCGCAGGCCGCCTCCATCGCCGCCTCGTCGGTGACCGAGGCCGTCACCAACTCCACCCGTTCGCCGGCGTCCGCCGGGGGGAGGGGGGCGATGTCGAGCAGGCGGAGGGTCCGGTCCGGAGCGGCCAGCCGGCTGCGCATCAGCGTGCCGACGATGCCGGCCGCCCCGGTGATCAGGATTCGTTCGGTCACCATTCGACCTTTCGGAGGAGCGGGAAGTGGGGAAATCGGGGGGGCGCCGCGTCAGCGGCCGAACTGGCGGAGCAGTTCGGTGATGGTGCGGGCGCCGTGCAGGAGCGCTTCGATGACCTGGCGCTCGTGGTCCTGGTCGAGCCGGCCCAGCGGGACGGAGCAGCTCATCGCGTCGAGCACGGGGTTGCGGTAGGGCAGGGCGACGGCGAAGCAGCCCAGGCCGGGGGTGTTCTCCTCGCGCTCGTGGGCGTAGCCGACGGCGCGGAAACCGGCGAGCTGCGCGTGCAGCGCGGGCCGTTCCACGATCGTGTTCTGGGTGAGGGGGACCAGCCGCGCGGGCAGGATCGAGTCGACCTCGGCGGGCGTGCGGGCGGCCAGCAGGGCCTTGCCCAGCGAGGTGGAGTGCGCGGGCAGGCGGCGGCCGACGCGGGACACGACGCGCAGGTGGTGCTCGGACTCGCGGCTGGCCAGGTAGACCACGTCGGCGCCGTCGAGGCGGGCGAGGTGCACCGTCTCGTTGATCTCGCGCCGCACCTGCTCCATCACCCGGATGGCGACCTGCACCACCGGGTCGTGGTCGAGGTAGGAGGTGCCGACGAGCAGGGCGCGCACGCCGATGCCGTAGGTGCCGCGGGTCTGGTCGAGCTCGACCCAGCCGCGCGCGACGAGCGTCTGGAGCAGCATGTACAGGCTCGACTTCGGGTAGCTCAGCTCGCGGTGCAGTTCGGTCAACGTCAGGGGCCGGTCCGACGACGAGAGGACTTCGAGCAGTTCCACAGTCCGATCGGCGGACTTGACCGCGTTCGGCCGAGCGGGTGACGCGGGTCCAGTCACGAAGTCCTCCACGGGAAACGTTCCGGCAACACGCACTTGACACGTCGATGCGCCGATTCTTACAGTCCGGCCAATACGTTCACAAGTACGATCCCGCTTCACATATATGAAAAGTATGGCCGTGAACAGGAGTCAGGGTCAATGAGAACTTCCGACCGGTGCGTCGAGGCTGCCGCTGCGCCGACCGCGTTGGGGTTCGGCGTGCCCGGTGCGCTCACACCGGACGCGCACGACCCGTGCTCCCGGGGGACGGCCCGGTGACGGCGGACGACACCGCCCGAGACGTGGGGGCGGCGGCCAGTGGCGGCGGTGCCGCCGCCACCCACCCCGTGAGGCGGCCCCACCGGGGTCGCCTCACGGGAACCACCCACCGCCGCCGACCTGATCGCCTTTCGCCACAACGGGACCGGCCCCGCTCCGGCCGACCCGACCACCTCCGGCCCGCACGCCCGCGCCCCGTCCACCGCCGCCCCCACCACCGCCCACCGGCGGTACGGTCGGGCGGGGGGAACGGTGCGGCCGTCGTGGGGAGGTCCGCCAGCGCGTTCGCCGCCTGCGCACTGGCTCGCGAGGAGTTCCGCGGTCGTCACCGCCGACCGCAGCACCGCCGGGGCCGGTGCCCGACCCGCCCGCGCGGAACCCTCCGCGCGCGACCGGTCCGGGCAGCCGCCGCCGCAAAGTCCTTCCTGCGTGGGATCACCACCGGAGCGATCAAGGGATGAAGGTCTGGGTATGCAACTGGATGGGGTGCTGTTCTTCCCGGTGACGCCGTTCGACGCGGACGGCGGGCTCGCGGAGGACGTGCTGGCGGAGCACGTCAAGCGCGGGGTTGCGGCGGGCGCCGGCGGCGTGTTCGTCGCGTGCGGCACCGGCGAGTTCCACGCGCTGGAGCCGTCGGAGGTCGAACGGGCGGTCGCCGTCGCGGTCGAGGCGACGGCCGGTCGCGCGCCGGTGTTCGCGGGCACGGGCGGCCCGCTGCCGGTCGCGCGCGAACTCGCCCGGGCCGCGAAGCGGTCGGGCGCGGACGGCTTGCTGCTGCTGCCGCCGTACCTGGTGACCAACCCGGCCAAGGGCCTGGTCCGCTACGTCACGGAGGTGGCAAGCGCGACGGACCTGTCGCTGATCGTCTACCAGCGCAACAACGCGGTGTTCACGCCGGCGACGGCGGTCGAGGTCGCGTGCCTGCCCACCGTCGTGGGCTTCAAGGACGGCCTGGGCGACCTCGACCTGCTCCAGCGGATCGTGCTGGAGGTCAGGGCGAACGTGGGCAAGCCGTTCCAGTTCTTCAACGGCCTGCCCACCGCCGAGATGACCGTGCCCGCCTACCGCGGCATCGGCGTCGACCTGTACTCGTCGGCGGTGTTCTGCTTCGCGCCGGAGGTCTCGCTCGGCTTCTACAAGGCGGTGCAGGCGGGGGACACCGCGCTGGTGAACCGCTACCTCGCCGAGTTCTACAAGCCCCTGGTCGAGCTGCGCGACAAGGTGCCCGGCTACGCGGTGGCGCTGGTCAAGGCCGCGGTGCGGGCCACCGGACTGGACGTCGGCGGCGTGCGACCGCCGCTGCTCGACCCGGCGCCGGAGCACCTGGCGGAGCTGGAGCGGGTCGTCGCGGCGGGGCGGAGCCTGGCCTCGTGAAGATCACCGACATCACGGTCACCCCGGTCGCCTTCCGGGACCCGCCGCTGCTGAACTCGGTGGGCGTGCACGAGCCGTGGGCGCTGCGCACGATCGTCGAGGTCCACACCGACGAGGGGATCTCCGGCCTCGGCGAGACCTACGGCGACATCGGCCACCTCGACCGGGTGCGCTCCAGCGCGCCCACCCTGGTGGGCCTGGACGTGCACGACCTCAACGGCCTGCACGCCCGGGTCGCCACCGCCCTGGGCGGCGAGGCGGGCTCCGACCGGCACGGCCTGACCGGGCCGCTCACCGCCGAGTCCACCGTCGACCGGGTGTTCGCCTCCTTCGAGGTGGCCACCTGGGACATCCGCGGCAAGGCCCTGGGCCGCCCGGTGAGCGACCTGCTCGGCGGGGCGGTGCGCGACACCGTGCCGTACAGCGCCTACCTGTTCTACAAGTGGGCCGGGCACCCCGGCGCCGAGCCCGACGGGTTCGGCGAGGCGCTCGACCCCGCCGGGATCGTCGAGCAGGCCCGGGCGCTGATCGACGCGCACGGGTTCGGCTCGATCAAGCTCAAGGGCGGCGTGTTCGCGCCGCGGCAGGAGGTGGAGGCGGTCCTCGCGCTGCGCGAGGCGTTCCCCGACCACCCGCTGCGGCTCGACCCGAACGCGGCGTGGACGCCGGAGACGTCGCTGGAGGTCGCCGCCGCGCTCGACGGCGTCGTCGAGTACCTGGAGGACCCGGCCCCGGGCATCGAGGGCATGGCGCGGGTCGCCGCCGAGGCGCCCATGCCGCTGGCGACGAACATGTGCGTCATCGCCTTCGAGCACCTCGCCCCCGCCGTCGAGCGGGGCGCGGTGCAGGTCGTCCTGTCCGACCACCACTACTGGGGCGGCCTGTCGCGCTCCAAGGAGCTGGCCGCGATCTGCCGGACCTTCGGCATCGGCCTGTCCATGCACTCCAACTCCCACCTCGGGATCAGCCTCGCGGCCATGACCCACCTGGCCGCGGCCACGCCGAACCTGGGCTACGCCTGCGACACCCACTACCCGTGGAACGCCGCGGACGACGTGGTCACCACGCCGTTCACCTTCGTCGACGGCGCGGTGCGGGTGCCCACCGCTCCCGGCCTGGGCGTCGAGCTCGACCGCGACGCCCTCGCCCGCGCCGCCGAGGCGTACCGCTCCTGCGGCATCGTCCAGCGCGACGACACGGGGTACATGCAGCAGCACGACCCGTCCTACGAGAGGAAGCGCCCCCGGTGGTGAGGACCGTCGCCCACGTCTACCCGTGGGACGTCATCGGCGACCCGGACGCGGTGTCGCGCGTGGCGTCGCTCGGCGTGGACGCCGTGGCCCTGGCCGCGTCGTACCACACCGTGCGCGCCGCGACGCCGTTCCACCCGCTGCGGCGGCTGGTGGACGCGCGGCACGCCGCGTTCTACCTGCCCGTGCGGGAGGAAGCCTGGCGGGGCAAGCGCTTGCGCCCCGCCGAACCGTCCTGGGTGGACGGTGACGACTCCTACGGCGAGGCTTCCGCGCTGCTGCGCGGGGCCGGCCTGCCCGTGTACGCCTGGACGGTGCTGACCCACAGCAGCCGGCTGGGCGAGGCCAACCCCGACCTGGTGGTGCGCAACGCGTTCGGGGACGCCTACCCGTACGCGCTGTGCCCCTCCCACGACGACGTCGCCGAGTACGCCTCGACGCTGGTGTCCGAGGTGCTGGCGCTCGGCCGGCCGGACGGGGTCGTGCTGGAGGCGTGCGGCCCGCTCGGGTTCTTCCACGGCGGCCACCACGAGAAGACCGACGGCGCCGACTGGACGCCGGTGCAGCAGAAACTGCTGTCCCTGTGCTTCTGCGCGGCCTGCGCCACCCGCTACAACGACCCGGAGGGCCTGCGGAAAGCGGTCCGCGCGGGGATCGACGGCGGGGCGGACGGCGTCGAGGAGGCGTTGGGCGAACGGGCGGCGCACGTGCGCGAGGTGCGCACGGACGTCTCCCGCGCCCTGCGCCGCCGCCTGGTCGGGGAGATCCGCGCCGCCGCGCCGGACGTGCGCATCGCCGCGCACGCCACCGCCGACCCGTGGGGCACCGGGCCGTTCGCCACGGTCGCCGGCGGCGTCGACGCCGACGTCGACGTGCTCACCGCGACCTGCTGGCCGGGCGTCGACGCGTCCGTGCCCGCCCTCCGCGCCCTGCGCGCGGAGGCACCGGACGTGCGCACCGCCGCGTACGTGCTGGCCCTGCCGCCCAAACCGGTCGACGGGGACGCGCTGCTCCGGGAGTGGGTCGCCTACGCCGACGCGGGCGTCGAGGAGTTCCACCTCTACCACGCGGGGCTGGCCTCCGAGCAGCGCCTGGACGCGCTGCGGCACGCCGTCGCGGGGATCAAGGATCACCTGAACGGGTAACTGTGAAAAGGGCGGGGCAACCCGGGGGACCGGGGGCTCCGTCCTTTCCACATGAGGAGCACAGGAACGCTGGGAACCGCGCTCGGTGCGGGCGCGCTGCTGATCGCACTCGTCGGCTGCTCGTCGACCGCGCCCGTCGGCGCGCAGAGCGGTCCGACGCTGACCACGGCGCCGTCGTCGAGCGCGCCCGCCTCGCCGGAGGCCGGGTTCGACAGCCCCGTGCCGCCGGAGGGCCGGGAGGTGCCCGAGGAGCGGATCACCGCCTCCGTCCCCGAGGGCAGCCCCTCGACCGTGTGGACCGAGGAGGACGGCACCGTCCTCGGCGCCATCGGCCAGGAGGGCGGGTGCAGCAAGGCCGGCCTGGAGATCGCCGAGCAGACCGCGCAGGTCGTGAAGGTCGTCCTCGTCGAGACCACCCCCGCCGACCAGCAGGTCTGCACCATGGACATCCGGTACCCGCCGCTGACCGCGAAGCTCGACGCGCCGCTGGGGGACCGCCGGGTGGAGCTGACCACGCGGCAGGACACCGAGTAGACCGCTCCACCCCGGTGCCCGGTCGACCAGCCCTCGGTCGGCCGGGCACCGCCCTGTGCAACCCGTTCGGGCGCGACTACCGTCTCCTGACCATGAGGAACGCCAAGGTTGCCGTCCCCGCGCTCGTCCTGCTCGCCCTCGCGGGCTGCACCGGCACGGGGTCCTCCGGTCCGTCGGGCTCGCTGTCCTCCTCCGCCACGAGCGCCCCCACGGCCACGTCACAGCCCTCGACAACGTTGTCACCGTCCGGTCCGGCCCAGTCGCGGCCCACCGAGGTGCCGCCGCCGGCCAGCGCCGAGCCGCTGCCGGGCGGCTCCACCGAGGTCCCGGACCAGCAGGTGGACGGCACGACGCTGCCCGACACCTACAAGCGCGACGCGTGGGCGTCCGCCGACGGCCGCACCGTGCGGGTCGTCGGCCTGGCCGGCGGCTGCAAGACCGCGTCGGCCGAGGTCGCCGCCCAGTCCGCCGACCAGGTGCAGATCACCCTGGTCACCACCTACACCCCGCCCGCCGGCGGCGGGGTGTGCGCGCAGGAGCTGCGCGACGTGCCGCTGAACGTGGTGCTCGACGCGCCCCTGGGCGACCGGCGGATCGTGCTGGAGGCGCGCGAGCAGACCGGCTGAGCCCGGCCCGCCGCCGCTGCGCTCACTCCTCCACGGGGAACGGGAACGCGCCGTCCCACGCCACCCAGACGTTGGTCTCCACGTCCTCCTCGCCGGTGCCCGCCTCGCCCACGTAGAGCCCGAGCGGGCACCGGTGCGCGGACAGCCGGCGCAGCGTCCACGCCTTCAGGTCGCCCTCCCCGCCACCGCCCTCCCCGCCACCGCCCCCGCCGGGCATGTCGTGCCCGTCGTCGTGCCGGTCGATCCTCCTGAACCGCGCCCTCCCGCCGCTCGACTCGATCACGCTCAACTGCCGGAACCGCGACCCCATGCGATCACTCCCCGTCAACATCCAGTACGCTCCGAATGCGGTGAAAGCTATGCTGTTTGCACAACTTGTGTAAATGTCTCGATCGGGTGATTCGGGGAAGACGATGAGCAGTCCGCACCGCAGTGCCGCGCGCATCCAGATCGGCACCACCCTGCGCCGGATGCGGGAGGAACTGGACCTGCCCCGCGAGCACGCCGCCGAGGTGCTGGACTGCACCGTCACCAAGATCGGCAACATCGAGACCGCCGCCAGCGGCATCCGGTACGCGGAGCTGGAGAAGCTGCTCGACCTCTACCGCGCCGACGAGGCGACCCGCGACGACCTGCTCGGCCTCAACGTCGACGCCAACCGCCGCCGTCGCCGGAGCAAGCGCGGCGGGGTCATCGCGCCGTGGCTGCGCCGCATCCTCGACGTCGAGGCGAGCGCCACCGAGGTCCTGTACTCGTCGTTCGAGCTGGTCCCGGCCGTGCTCCAGACCGAGGCGTACGCCCGCGCGCTGATGACCGCGGTCGGCCTCGCCGAGGAGGTGCTGGAGAAGAACCTCGAACTGCGCCTGGGACGGCGGCTGCTGCTGACCGACCGGCGACCGCCGCTGAACCTGTGGGCGGTGATCGCCGAACCCGCGCTGCGGTCCAACACCGGCGGCCCGGACGTCATGCGCGAGCAGCTCCGGCACCTGCTGGACATGACCGAGCGGGAGAACGTGGTGGTGCAGGTGATGCCCCTGGGCTCTGGGGCGCACGCCCTCACCGGCACTACGCTGACCCTGTTCCGGCTGCCCGAGGGCCTGCCGTCGTTGGTCAGCGTCGACATGCCGTACGGGGACAGCTTCGTCGACAACCAGGCCCAGGTGGAGAAGACCGCACGCTGGTTCGACTTCACCAGGGCCAAGGCGCTGGGCCCGGAGGAGAGCCGCGAACTCCTGACCCGAATCGCGGAGGAGACCTGATGAGCCTTCAGCCCGGCGTGTGGACGAAGTTCAGCGGTGGCGGCTCGAACTGCGTCGAAGTGATGCGCACGACCGACGAGGTGCTGGTCCGCAACTCGAACCGCCCGGAAGAAGCCCCACAGCGGTTCACCCTCACCGAGTGGGACTTCTTCACGCGCGGCGCGAAGCTGGGTGTGTTCGACCTCTGACCGGCACTACTTCCGGAAGCTGATCTGGAGGGTCGGGGCGGAGGTCTCGGCGAAGAAGTCGTTGCCCTTGTCGTCGACCACGACGAACGCGGGGAAGTCCTCCACCTCGATCTTCCAGACCGCCTCCATGCCCAGCTCGGGGTACTCCAGCACCTCGACCTTGCGGATGCAGTCCTGCGCCAGCCGGGCCGCCGGGCCGCCGATCGACCCCAGGTAGAAGCCGCCGTGGGTCTGGCAGGCGTTCGTGACCTGCTTGGACCGGTTGCCCTTGGCCAGCATGACCATGGACCCGCCCGCCGCCTGGAACTGCTCGACGTAGGAGTCCATGCGCCCGGCCGTCGTCGGGCCGAACGAGCCGGACGCGTAGCCCTCGGGCGTCTTGGCCGGGCCGGCGTAGTACACCGGGTGGTCCTTCAGGTACTGCGGCATCGGCTCGCCCGCGTCCAGCCGCTCCTTGATCTTGGCGTGCGCGATGTCGCGCGCCACGACCAGCGGACCGGTCAGCGACACCCGCGTCTTCACCGGCAGCTTCGACAGGGTCTCGCGGATCTCGGCCATCGGGCGGGTCAGGTCGATCTTCACGACCTCGTCCGACAGCTCCTCGCCGTGCACCTCGGGCAGGAAGTGCGCCGGGTCGCGCTCCAGCTGCTCCAGGAAGATGCCCTCGGGGGTGATCTTCGCCTTGGCCTGCCGGTCCGCCGAGCACGACACGGCGATGCCGACCGGGCAGGACGCGCCGTGCCGGGGCAGCCGGATGACGCGCACGTCGTGGCAGAAGTACTTGCCGCCGAACTGGGCCCCGATGCCGAAGTTGCGGGTCAGCTCCAGCACCTGCTGCTCCAGGTCCACGTCCCGGAACGCGTGCCCGAGCGCCGAGCCCTCGGTGGGCAGGCCGTCGAGGTAGCGGGCGGACGCGAGCTTGGCGACCTTCAGGTTCTGCTCCGCCGACAGGCCGCCGACGACCACCGCGAGGTGGTACGGCGGGCACGCGGCCGTGCCCAGCGAGCGCAGCTTCTCGTCCAGGAACCTCGCCAGCCGCGTCGGGTTCAGCAGCGCCTTGGTCTCCTGGTACAGGAACGTCTTGTTCGCCGAGCCGCCGCCCTTGGCCATGAACAGGAACTCGTACTTCGGCTCCACGCCCGGCGCGGTGAACAGGTCGATCTGCGCGGGCAGGTTCGTGCCGGTGTTCCGCTCGTCCCAGAACGTCGTCGGCGCCATCTGCGAGTAGCGCAGGTTCAGGGTCTGGTACGCCTCGAAGATGCCCCTCGACAGGGCCTCCTCGTCGGTGCCGCCGGTCAGCACGGACTCGGTGCGCTTGCCCATCACGATCGCGGTGCCGGTGTCCTGGCACATGGGCAGCACGCCGCCCGCGGAGATGCAGGCGTTGCGCAGCAGGTCCATGGCGACGAACCGGTCGTTGCCGCTGGCCTCCGGGTCGTCCACGATCGCGCGCAGCTGCGCGAGGTGCGAGGGGCGCAGCAGGTGCTGGATGTCGCGGATCGCCTCCCGGGCGAGCAGCGTCAACGCCTCCGGCTCGACCTGGAGGAACGTGCGGCCGGCCGCCTCGACGACCGACACGCCGTCCGGGGTCACCAGCCGGTAGTCGGTGTGGTTGTCCTTCGCCAGCGGCAGGACGTCGGTGTACTGGAACGTGGTGGTGGGCACAGCGGGCACGTCGCGGGCTCCCTTGCGCGCTTCGGGTTCCGCCGAACCTATACCGCCCGCGCCGCCGCGTCCGCGTCCCCGTGGTGTGATTCGCGTCGTGGTCCACAGCCTCACCAAGCGGCAGCTGTCCGCGGACGAGCTCGACACCCTGCTCCGCCGCGCCGCGGGCGTCCCGCTGGCCTCGCACGACGAGCTGACCGAGGGCATGTTCAACACCGCCTACCGGCTCACCGCCGCCGACGGCCGCGGCTTCGTGGTGAAGGTCGCGCCGCCGCCGGGCGTGCCGCTGCTCACCTACGAGCGGGACCTGATGCGCACCGAGGCGCTGGTGTTCGGCCTGATGGCCGAGCGCGGCCTGCCCGTGCCGGACGTGCTGCTGCACGAGGACGGCGTGCTGCTCATGACCGCGCTGACCGGCGTGCCGTGGAACGCGGCGGAGCTGCCCGACGCCGACCGGGCCGCGCTGCGCCACGAGCTGGGGACGATCGTCCGGCGGCTGCACGGCATCACGGGGGAGCGGTTCGGCTACCTCCAGGGGCCGGGCGGGGAGACGTGGCGCGAGGCGTTCGGGGCGATGGTCGAGGCGGTGCTCGACGACGCCGACCGGTTCGGCGTGGAGCTGCCCGACGTGCGGCCCGCGTTCGCGGCGCGGGCGCACCTGCTGGACGAGGTGACCTCGCCGGTGCTGGTGCACGGCGACCTGTGGGAGGGCAACGTCTTCGTCACCGGCGGGCGCGTGGAGGGCCTGATCGACCCGGAACGGGCGTTCTTCGGCGACCCGCTGGCCGAGCTGGCGTCGGTGTCGCTGTTCCGCGAGCCCGACGCCGACTACCTCGCCGGGTACGGCGTCACCGGGTTCACCGCGGCCGAGGGGACGCGCGTCGCGCTCTACCGGGCCTACCTGTGCCTGGTGATGATCGTGGAGGGCGTGCCGCGCGGCTACGCCGGCGAGGAGCGCGAGCGGCACGTGGCGTTCTTCCGCGCGAAGCTCACCGAGTACCTGGACATGTAGGGCCGGGCACCCCGACGTGCGGGCACACCCGCGGCAGCTCCTCGCGGGAACCCCTGTGGCAACTCGTGCGGAAATTCCTGCGGAAACGCGGAAGGCCGGGCCGGCCCCCGACCGCCCCGACCTTCCTCAGCGTGCGACAGCCCCCGCGTGATGGGGCGGGGGTGTCGCATGGCTCGTGTAACGCACGACCGTGCCGTGACCCGCGTCACAAGTCAATCTGCCGAACGGGTGTCGATCCCGTCCGCCCGCCGCGACCCGGTTGGGTCAGCTGGCGTAAGCGCGCAGCTTGGCGGCCCGATCGCCCTGCCGCAGCTTCGACATGACCTCCCGCTCGATCTGCCGCACCCGCTCGCGCGACAGGCCGAACTGCTTGCCGATCTGGTCCAGCGTGCGCGGCTGGCCGTCCTCCAGGCCGTACCGCAGCCTGATCACGGCCTGCTCGCGCGGCTCCAGCGTGGCCAGCACCCGGCGCAGGTCGTCCTGGAGCAGGCCGGAGATGACCGCGCTCTCCGCGTCCGTGGCGTCGGAGTCCTCGATGAAGTCGCCCAGCGGGGCGTCCTCCTCGGTGCCGACGGGCATGTCCAGGCTCACCGGGTCCCGCGCGTGGTCGAGCAGGTCCGAGACCTTCTCCGGGGTCAGGCCCGACTCCTTGGCCAGCTCCTCGCGAGTCGCCTCGCGCCCCAGTTGCTGGTGCAGGTCGCGCTTGATCCGGGCGAGCTTGTTGACCTGCTCGACGAGGTGGACGGGCAGCCGGATCGTGCGACCCTGGTCCGCCATTCCCCGCGTGATCGCCTGCCTGATCCACCAGGTGGCGTAGGTCGAGAACTTGAATCCCTTGGTGTAGTCGAACTTCTCCACCGCGCGGATCAAACCCAGGTTGCCTTCCTGGATGAGATCGAGCAGCGGCATTCCGCGACCGGTGTAACGCTTCGCGAGCGACACGACGAGTCGCAGATTCGCTTCGAGCAGGTGGTTCTTCGCCACGTGACCGTCCCGGATCAACGCGCGCAGTTCCCGCTGACGCAGATCGGGCAGATCGGGCGCGGTCTCCAGCTTGTGCTGGGCGAAGACGCCGGCCTCGATCCGCTTGGCGAGTTCCACTTCGTCGGCCGCGGTCAGCAGCGCTGTCTTGCCGATGCCGTTCAGGTACACCCGAACCAGGTCGGCGGCCGGTCCCTGGGCGTCGAGGTCCAACTCGGCGCTCGTGGTGGTCGTGTCGTTCCCGACCTGTCGGTCGAGGACCTTCGGGACGGTCATGGAGCTCCCTCCCCCTTGTCGCGGGCTGGCAGTGCGGTCGTGTCGCGCACTCCGCGCTGCGCTGCGCGGCTCACCTTTCGGTGCCTGACACTGAGGAGAACGCAAACCGGCCCGAAATGGTTCCCGCTCCCCATGCCCTTCAAGACGTCACTGCCGTCACAGCGGTTGCGCCGCGAATCCTGAGGATTGCCTGAGAGCGGACCTAGAGTTCGACCAACACGGTGAACGGACCGTCGTTCACACTCCGCACCGACATCATCGCCCCGAACCGTCCTGTTTGTACGCGAGCACCCTTCCGGCGCAGTTCCGACACCACCGCCTCGACCAACGGCGCGGCGTGCTCCGGCCGGGCGGCGGCCGTCCAGGACGGCCGCCGACCCTTGCGCGTATCCCCGTAAAGGGTGAACTGGCTGACGACGAGGAGCGGCGCGCCGGTGGTGGCGCACGACTCCTCGTCCCGCAGCACCCGCAGCTCGTGCAGCTTGCGGGCCATCACCGCGGCCTTGTCCGCCGTGTCGTCCACGTGGATGCCCAGCAGCACCAACAGGCCCGGCTCGTCGATCGCGCCGACGACCTCGTCGCCGACCACGACGGACGCCTCTGTGACACGTGCCACAACCGCTCTCACGCGGGCACGACCATCCCGTGCCGCACCAGCTCCCGGACCACCGGCACCGCGGCCTCGGCCAGCGCGCCCTCGTCCAGGTCCTGCGCGTAGGCGAGCAGCGTGACCAGGTCCGCCAGCGGCAGCGCGCCCCGGAACCCGGCGACCAGCCGCGCGGCGACCTCGTCCAGCTCGTGCTGCCAGCCCGGGCCGTCCGTGCGGTGCAGCCGGCGCACCACCGACGACCAGCCGTCCTCGACCGGCGCGGAGACCTCCTCCAGCAGCACCGTCCCGGGCACGGTGAACCGGGTGGCCAGCAGGTCGGCGTCCGACCGGCCGCGCAGCCACGCGACGCGGTCCAGCCAGGCCGCCGACTCGGGGCCCAGCGGGTCGTCGTAGGCGTGGCGCAGGTCCTCGCACACGACCTCGGCGTGCGCCTCCTCGGTGCGGCGCAGCGTGACGAAGCCGAAGCCGATGCCCTCCACGTCGTTCTCGGCGAACCAGTCCAGCCACCGCGCGGCCTTGGCGCGCCCCTCGTCACTGCGCGGGTCGACGCCCGCGTCGCGCAGCCACGTGCCGACGTACAGCGCCGGGTCGGCCACGTCGCGCTGCACGAACCACGCGTCCACGCCGCCGCGCGGCAGCCAGCCGCTCACCCGGTCGGCCCAGTCCTCGCCCCGGCGGTGCACCCAGGAGGCCAGCAGCTGACCGACCCCGCCCTCGGCGAGGAACGCGGGCAGCTGGCGCACGACGAGCGCGCTCGCGTCGTCGCCGGCCAGGCCGGAGTCGCGGTAGACGTAGTCGACGCGCGGCGGCCCCACCACGAACGGCGGGTTGCACACGACCTGGTCGAACCGGCGACCGCGCAGCGGGCCGAACCACTCGCCCTGCCGCAGCTCCACGTCCACCTCGTTGAGCCGGAACGTGCCCCGCGCGAGCGCCAGCGCCCGTTCCGACAGGTCGGTGGCCGTGATCCGTTGTGCGTGCCGGCTCGCGTGCAGCGCCTGCACGCCGCACCCCGTGCCCAGGTCCAGCAGGGTCTCCACCGGCCGCCGCGACGTGGCGCGGGCCAGGCTGATCGAGGCGTGCCCGACACCCAGCACGTGGTCGACGGGCACCGGCCCGCCGCGCTGGTCGGAGTCCAGGTCGGCGACCACCCACCAGGAGCCCTCGTCGTCGCCGTAGGGCCGGATGTCCAGCCCGGCGCGCAGCCGGTCGCCGTCCCCGCGCAGCACCTCGGCCTTGATCGCGTCGTCGAGGTCCACCCCGCCCAGCGCGCTCCTGACCCGCCCCTCCTCCTCGGCGTCGCCGAGCAGGAACAGCCGGATCAGCGTGCCGAGCGCCCCGGCGTCCTCGGTGGCCCGCCGGGCGGCCTCGGGCTCGCCCCGGCCGAGCGCGGCGTGCGCCTGCGGCCCGAGGGCGTCGACCACCCCGTCCGCGTCGTAGTCGGCGGCCCGGAACGCCTCGCGCAGCCTGCTGGTCAGTTCGACAGAGAGATCGGGAAGCACCCCCCAATCCTCCCGCCCACCCCACCACCCCGCCCGCCCACCCCGCGAGTCCAACGCCCAGGCCCCGAGAGTCCAACGCTCAAGCCCCGAGAGTCCAACGCTCAGGACCCCTGAGTTCTGCGTTCGAGCCGACCGGTCGGTATGCGAAATGGAGAACTCAGAGGGCCCGGACGTTGGACTCTCGGGTCCTGGAGGTTGGACTCTCGGGGCCTGGGCGTTGGACTCTCGCGGGTCAGGGGAGGGGGAGGACGGCCAGGGCCACGGCGAGGGCCAGGCGCTGGTCCGGGTCGTCCAGCGGCAGCGCGGTCACCTCGCACATCCGCTGCACGCGGTAGCGCAGGGTGTTCGGGTGCACGGACAGCGCCCGCGCCGCCTCCCGCGCGTCCCCCTGCGCCGCCAACCACGCCCGCAACGTCACCGCGTACCGCGTGCCGTGCTCGGCGTCGTGCCTGATCAGATCCGCCACCGGCCCCCGCGTCGGCACGCGCCCCGCCTCGGCGACACCCGCCAACCTGCGCAGCAGCACCCGCGACCACGCCTCGTCGTAGGCCACCGGCTCCCCGGTGGACAGGGCCAGGCACTCGTCGGCCTCCGACCGCGACGACGCCAGCGACCCGGCGTCCGCCCGACCCCCGATCCCGGCCCGCACGGTCACCCCCTCCGGCAGCTCGCGCCCCAGCTCCCGCACCCACCCCACCGCCGCCGCCGGGTCGTCGCCGCACGGCAGCACGGTGTAGAGCACGTTGCCGAACAGCGCCGACCGGCCGGGCCGCGACCAGCCGAACCCCGCCGTCGCCCGGGAGAACGCGAGCAGCGCCGCCCCGTGCTCGCCGTCGCCCGCGCGCGCCAGCACGGCGATCACCCGCAGGTCCGCGGCCGGCAGCCCCAGCCGCGCCAGGGAACCGGGCGGGCCCGCGTCCAGCGCCTCGATCACCAGCTCCGCCTCGGCCTGCCGCTCCAGGTCCGCCGACGCCCGCGCCCGCAGCAGGTGCAGCGCCGCCGTGCGCGCCCCGTCCACCAGCGCCGCCCGCCGCACGGGGTCCGCGTCGACGTCCACCTCCACCCACACCGAGCCCAGCAGCTCGCGCCCGGCCCGCACCGCCACCACCAGCCGCCCGCCGAGCTGCTCGGTCAGCTTCGGCACGAACAGCGGCTCGTCCGACCTGGCCAGGTGCGCGAACACGCCGTACGAGTCCAGCGCCCGCCACGCCTCCTCCGGCACCCGCCGGCCCAGGATCGTCTGCACCCGCACCGGGTCCACGTCCTGCTGCCGGTAGGAGTAGGCCAGCACCCGCGACCGCGGGTCCTCGATCGTCACCGGCCCGCCGACGACCGCCGCGATGGCGTCGGCCACCGCGAACAGGTCACCCGCGCCCTGACCGCCCAGCACGAGGGTCTGCGCGACGTTCGCCAGCTGCCCCCACGGCACCGACGGGTCCACCAGCAGCACCGCCGCCCCCGACCGGCGCGCGGCGGCGTGCACCCGGTCGTCCAGCGGCGGCGACCCGTGCAGCACGACGGCCGCCGCGGCCGTGCCCGCCACCAGCCGCGCCGCCGCGGCCGGCGACGGCACGCCCAGCCCGAGCAGCACGTCGTCCGGCGCGGCCGGGGTGTGCTCGGCCGGGTCGTGCAGCGCCACGCCCCGCAGTTCCACGTCCCGGCCGCGCGGCGCGCAGCTCAGGTGCGTGCCCAGGCTCCCGAGCACGTCCACCAACCGATCGAGCGCCACCACGTGCGGATCGTCCGGCACGGGGCCGAACCGCCGCAACCGCGTCGCGAATCACGCCGCACCCGTTGTGTCGACCCCGGTGCGTGGTGGGACCATGGGTGCATTGGAGGTGATGTCGTGACCAACCCCGAGCGCGACAGCACACCTGTGCTCATCACCGAGGCGGCCCCCTCCTACGAGGACCAGATCGCCGCCCGCAAGCGCAAGTACGCGATCATGATGGGCGCCCGGATCCCCTGCCTGCTGCTGGCCATGGTCTTCTACCAGACCTGGTGGCTGGCACTGGCGCTGATCGCGCTCTCCGTGCCCCTGCCCTGGATGGCCGTGCTCATCGCGAACGACCGACCGCCCCGCAAGGCGGAGAAGGCCAACAAGTTCGTCAAGGAGCACCGCGCCATCGAGGCCCGACCGCATCAGGTCATCGAGGGCTGAACCCCCGCCGGCCAGGTCCGCGGCCTGGCCGGTTGGGCGCCCACCGACGACACGGCCCGCGCCGCCGCGGTCACGCCGCCCACCAGGGCGTCGTGCCGCGACGCGCCGGTCAACCACGCCGCCAGCAGGCCCGCGTCGAACGCGTCGCCCGCGCCCGTCGAGTCCACGCACTCCACGTCCAGGGCGGGCACCGACCGCACGCCGTCGGCGTCCACCCAGCTCGCGCCGCCCGCGCCGGACGTCAGCGCCACCGCGCCCACCACGCCCAGCAGGTCCGTCGCCGACGCCGGGTCGGCCGACCCGGTCAGCGCCACCAGCTCCTCGGTGTTGGGCAGCAGCAGGTCCACGCCCCGCAGGTCGTCCAGGAACCCGTCGTAGACGAGGGCCGCCGACTGCGGGTCGACCGACGTGGTCAGGCCCGCCTCCCGCGCCGCCCGCAGCGCCGCCACCCCGGCGGCCCGCGACGACGCGTCCAGCAGCACGTACCCGGACAGGTGCAGGTGGGACGCGCCCTCCAGCAGGCCCGGGTCCACGTCGCCCGGCGCGAACCGGGCGTTGGCACCCCGGTCGGGCAGCATCGTGCGCTGGCCCGTCTCGTCCACCAAGACCACGACGCAGCACGTCGCCGCCTCCGGGTCCACCGCGAACGCGCACCGCACGCCCGCCCCGGTCAGCTCGGCGTGCACCTGCCGGCCCGCCGGGTCCGCGCCGACCCGGGTGACCAGCACGGGCGACGCGCCGCACGCGGCCAGCCACACCGCCGTGTTCGCGCCCGCGCCGCCCGGTTCGATCGTCACCCTGGCCCGGCTGTCGCCGCCGTGCACGATGGGCCCGGAGTGCCGGGCCACCACGTCCAGCCCGGCGTCCCCGACGACCACGACCCGCGTCACGCCCGGTCCGCCCGCGCGGCCAGCTCCACGGCGACCCGCGCGGCCAGCCCCGCGTTGCCCACCACCAGCTCCTCGTTGGCGTCCAGGCTCACGCCGCCGCTGGCGGTGTGGAAGTGCTCCAGCAGCGCCGGCGTGACCTCCTTGCCCGTCACACCGCGTTCCACGAGCAGCCGCAGACCCTCCTCCAACAGCCGTTCGTGCAGCTCGGAGGGCATCTCGAACTCCTGCGGGACCGGGTTGGCGAGCAGCACGCCCGCGTCACCCGGCACGGTCCGGTGCGCGGCGACCACGGCCGCCGCCTCCGCCGGGTCCTCCACCCGCCACGGCACGCCGTACACCGACTCGCGCCGGTAGAACGCGGGGAACCGGTCCGTGCGGTAGCCCAGCACCGGCACCGAGCGGGTCTCCAGCAGCTCCAGCGTCGCGCCCACGTCCAGGATCGACTTCACGCCCGAGCACACGACCAGCACCGGCGTGGTGGCCAGCACGTCCAGGTCGGCGGACACGTCCCAGGTGTCCCGCGCGCCCCGGTGCACCCCGCCCAGGCCGCCGGTCGCGAACACCCCGACACCCGCGGCGTGCGCCAGCGCGGCCGTGCTCGCCACCGTCGTCGCCCCGTCGCGGCCCAGCGCCATGGCCGCGCCCAGGTCGCGGCGCGACAGCTTGACCAGGTCACGGGCCGGGTCGCAGACGACGTCCAGCTCGTCGGCGCTCAACCCGACCTTCGGCACCCCGCCCAGCACGGCGATCGTGGCGGGCACCGCGCCCGCGTCGCGGACCACGCGTTCGAGGCGTTCGGCGACCTCGCGGTTGCGGCCGGGCGGCAGCCCGTGGGACAGGATCGTGCTCTCCAGCGCGACCACCGGCCGGTTCTCGGCCAGGGCGGTTCGGACCTCTTCGGTGATGCTCGGCGTACTCACGAGGGGCCATCATCCCAGGTAAGCTGGTGGCGTGAGCACGCAGACTCTGCCCGAGGTGGAGACCCGGCCGGAAGGCACGGACCACACCGGGGACGACACGCCGAAGATGTTCCACTACGTGCGCAAGGCCAAGATCGCGGAGAGCGCGGTCATGGGCACGCACGTCGTGGCGCTGTGCGGCGAGGTCTTCCCGGTGACGAAGTCGCCGAAGCCCGGCTCCCCGGTGTGCCCGGAGTGCAAGAAGATCTACGACGGCCTCCCCAAGGGCGGCGGCGAGTAACCACCGGCCGACCGGGCGCCCCCGTGCCCGCACGGCCGGGGGCGCCTTCGCGTGCACCCGTCGTCGCCCTCGTGGCCGTCCTCGCGGACGTTCAGCGGCGCACGGCGGCACGGGCACCGTGGGGTGCGTGGACCACGTGCACGCCGAGCGACCGCGCGACCCCGTTCCGCCGCCCCGGCGGGCGCCCGCCCCACCGCGGCACACCCTGCTGCGCCTCCAGGCGACCTGCGGCAACGCCGCGGTCCAGCGCTTCCTCGGTGAACAGGGGTTCACGGAGCCGCCGATGGCGTCGTTCGGCAGGACCCGCGGAGTCCTGGCGCGGGACTACGAGACGACCCGGGGCGGTGACCTCGCCAACAGCCGCGTCGCCAACCTGGCCGCCGGGGCCGTCGTGCACGCCGGGCAGGCCACCCCCGACGGCCCGGTCACCGTCGCTCCCACCGTCGTGGTCGACGCCGTGGTCAGCGGGAACCCCCGCCCCAAGGACGACTCCCGCGAGCGCCTGTACCCGTCGCCGCAGGGCAGGAAGCTCACCAAGCGCCCGGACGACCGGAGAGACTGCGCCGAACCGAAGGTCATCGCCAGGCTCAGGCGCGTCCTCGACGGGCTGCACGACGTCCCCGGCGCCTCCCCGCGCCCGGTCGTCTACCTCGACACCGAGAACGGGCCGTGCGTGGATTGCCGGGAGGCGATCACGACCTTCGCCGGCCTGTACCCCTGGGCGGACGTGGTCGTGCGCTGGACCACCTGGTTCGCGAAGGACCGGCGCGCGGCCCCGCCCGACTGGACGGCCGGCACCTCCTTCACCATCCCGCACACCAGGGACCGCGGTGCCCTGCCGTGGCCGAGGGCCAGGCCCGTGGCAGAGCCCGCGGCGGCGGTGGGCCGGCCGACCAACCCCTTCGCGGCGCTGATGGACCTGGCGGCGGAGGAGCGGCCCGCGGCGGCGGTCCGCGTGGCCCCGGCGAAGGCGAAGCGGGCGGCCGACGCGGTGCGGGAGCGCACCAGGAAGATCAAGAACGCCGGGGAGGGCGACAAGGGCAAGGAAGGCGGGAAGGGCAAGCGGACCGGACGGGGCGGGAAGTCCGACCGGGTCGACGCGCTCGTCCTCGCGACCCTCACGCCCGACGCCGCGGTGCGGACCGGGGCGTTCGTCGCGGTCGCCGTCGTGGTGGGCGTCGCCGCGGCGGTCGTGGCACTCCTGCGCGTCCTCGGCCACCTCTGATCCGTCACCCCCGACCGGTCACTCCCGCGGCTCCCGCCCGCGCCGCACGGGCGGGGGTTCACCCTTCCGCTCCACCGGCAGGCGCTCGGTCCCGTTGGTGTCCATCGGCGACGGCGCGGAACCCGGAGCGGGATCGGGGACCGGCGGGTGGTCGGGTGGCACGGGGCCGCCCTGCCAGGCGCGCCTGCCCTCGTCGTTGCGGATGCGCTCGGCGGCCCGCTCGATCTCCAGCCGCTGCCAGCGCCGCCGCTGCCGCCGCGTCATCCTCGCCGGCCACAGCTCCTGCAACGCGCTGTTGAAGTACGCGCCCAGGTTGATCGCCAGCCCGATGAAGTACGCGAACAGCAGGAACGCGATCGGCGTGGCCAGCGCGCCGTAGGTGTAGCCCGTCGTGGTGATCCACTTGATGTAGAGCCGCAGCCCGATCGACGACAGCAGGAACACCGCCATCGCCAGCACCGCGCCCGGCAGCAGCCGGTGCCACGGCAGCTTGTTGGGCAGCGCCAGCTTGTAGAGCGTGGCCAGCGCCAGCACGAGCAGCACGCCGATGCCCGGGTAGTAGGTCGCGCCCAGCCACCCGCCGAGCGTCGGCTCCCACGCGTCGGGGAAGAGCTGGATCAGGATCTCCGGGCCCAGCGCGAGCACCGGCAGGCCGACGATCAGCAGCACGAGGCTCGCCATGTAGAGCAGCAGCGCGAAGATCCGCTGCCACACCTCGTTGCGCACCCCGTACTGGTCGTGGGCCGCGGTGATCGCGTCGACGAACGACGACATCGCCGACGAGCCCGCCCACAGCGAGATCAGGAAGCCGATCGAGACGATCTCGCCCTTGCCGGTGGTGAGGATCTGGTCGACGGTGGGCGCGATCACGTCGTTGACGACGTCCTGGCTGAAGATCGTCCGGCAGAACGAGATGATCCGGTCCTTGACCGCGCTGACCACGTCGGGGCCGAGCCAGACGCCGATCCAGCCCATGCTGCCCAGCAGGCCCAGCAGCAGCGGCGGGAACGACAGGGTCTGCCAGAACGCGGCCTCGGCCGACTCGGAGAAGATGCTCTTCTCCCACGCCTTGGCCCACGTGCGCGCCAACAGGCGCAGGGGGCCCTTGCGACCCGCGCTGCGTGCCCTGTCGTCCCTCGGCGATCCCATCGCGAGGTCAAGCATGGTGCATCGGGAGCGTTTTCGCGGCATCGGAGAACGTGGCGCCCCCGGGCAGCGGGTAGGCTGTCGGTGCCCTCGACGGTCACCCGCACCGAGGGCATTCGCATGCTTGCCGTCGCTGATCAGCGCAGGAGGGGTCCGAGGTTGTCGCAGCCGCAGGTCGTCGCGACCCGTCCCCTCCGGGCCTGGCAGCGCCGCGCGCTCACGAAGTACCTGGCCGCGAAGCCCAAGGACTTCCTGGCCGTCGCGACCCCCGGCGCGGGCAAGACCACGTTCGGGCTGCGCGTCGCCGCCGAGCTGCTCGCCGACCGCACGATCGAGGCCGTCACGATCGTCACGCCCACCGAGCACCTCAAGCACCAGTGGGCCAAGGCGGCGGCCGAGGCGGGCATCGCGATCGATTCGAACTTCCGCAACACGATGGCCGTCACCTCCCGCGACTACCACGGCGTGGCGCTCACCTACGCGCAGGTCGCGGCGCACCCGATGCTGCACCGGGTGCGCACGGAGAACCGCAAGACGCTCGTGCTGCTCGACGAGATCCACCACGGCGGCGACGCCAAGTCGTGGGGTGACGCGATCCGCGAGGCGTTCACGCCGGCCGTGCGGCGGATGTGCCTGACCGGCACCCCGTTCCGGTCGGACGACTCGCCGATCCCGTTCGTCAACTACGAGCCCGGCCCGGACGGCGCGATGCGCAGCCGGGCCGACCACTCCTACGGCTACTCCGACGCGCTGCGCGACGGCGTGGTCCGGCCGGTGATCTTCCTGGCCTACTCGGGCGAGGCGGCGTGGCGCACCAGCGCGGGCGAGGAGTTCTCCGCGCGCCTGGGCGAGCCGCTGACGCAGGAGCAGACCGCGCGGGCGTGGCGGGTGGCGCTGGACCCCAGCGGCGAGTGGATGCCGTCGGTGCTCAAGGCGGCCGACGTGCGGCTCACCCAGCTGCGCAACGGCGGGATGCCCGACGCGGGCGGTCTGGTGATCGCCACCGACCAGACCGTCGCCAAGGCGTACGCCGAGGTGCTCAAGCGCACCACCGGCCACGACGCGACCCTCGTGCTCTCCGACGACCCGAAGGCGTCGGGCCGCATCGCCGAGTTCGCCGCCTCGCAGGAGCGCTGGCTGATCGCGGTGCGCATGGTGTCGGAGGGCGTCGACGTGCCGCGCCTGGCGGTGGGCGTCTACGCCACCAGCGCCTCGACCCCGCTGTTCTTCGCGCAGGCCGTCGGCCGGTTCGTGCGCGCCCGCGCCAGGGGCGAGACGGCCAGCGTGTTCCTGCCCAGCGTCCCGGTGCTGCTCGGCCTGGCCAGCGAGCTGGAGGCGCAGCGCGACCACGTCCTGGGCAAGCCGCACCGGGAGAAGGACGGCTGGGACGACGAGCTGATGTCGGCCGCCAACCAGGTGCGGGACGAGCCGGGCGAGGAGGAGCGGGCGTTCACGTCGCTGGGCGCCTCCGCCGAGCTGGACCAGGTGATCTACGACGGTTCGTCGTTCGGCACGGCGGCGTTCGCGGGCAGCGACGAGGAGCAGGAGTACCTGGGGCTGCCGGGCCTGCTGGAGCCCGACCAGGTGCGCGCCCTGCTGCGGCAGCGCCAGGAGAAGCAGCTGGTCGAGGCGAGCAAGCGCACCGCGACGGCGGCCCCGGCCGCGCCGGCGCCCGCAGCGCGCCCGGCGAGCGTGCAGGAGCGCCTCGCGCAGCTGCGCAAGGAGCTGAACACGCTGGTCGCGATGCACCACCACCGCACCCGCAAGCCGCACGGCAAGATCCACAACCAGCTGCGCGAGTACTGCGGCGGCCCGCCCACGGCGATGGCCAGCATCGAGCAGCTCGAAGAGCGCATCGCCACCCTGCGCTCCTGGTAGGCGCGCGCCCGCCCGTTCGCGCGGCCCCGCCTTCACCCCCACTTCACGCCCGGCTACAGTGACCCGGGTCACTCCGTCGCGCAGGGTGAAGATCGTCGGGCGGTCACCCGGTTGTCCGTCGCAACAAACTCGTGTTGCGGTGAATGTGACCCCAGGTAACGGACTACGACATTCGACGTAGTCAGATGTCCGTTCGGTTACCTGCCCGTTAGCGCATCGTGCCCTCTTTATCGGTCAAGTGTGCTTCCGGTCACCGCACCCGGGGGCATACGTTGTGCGCCACAACATTTACGCACCTGCGTGAAAGGATGGCGGATGCGCAGCAAGAGCCTCGCTCTCATCGCCGCAAGCACGGGCCTTGCCTTGGCCATGACGGCATGTGGCGCCAACACGTCCACCGGTGGCACTGACACCTCGGGCACCAACACGGACAGCGCTTCGGGCGGTGGCGAGAAGGTCGGCGTCATCCTCCCGGAGACCAAGTCCTCCGCCCGCTGGGAGGGCTTCGACAAGCCCCTCCTGGAGGCGGCGCTCAAGGCCGAGGGCCTCGACGCCGACATCCAGAACGCCCAGGGCGACGTGCAGAAGTTCTCGACCCTCGCCGACGGCATGATCAACGCCGGCGTCAAGGTCCTGATCATCGCCACGCCCAACAGCGAGGTCGGCGCCTCGGTCGCGCAGAAGGCGCAGTCGCAGGGCATCGCGGTCATCGACTACGACCGCCTCAACCTGGGCGGCTCCTCCGACTACTACGTCTCGTTCGACAACGAGAAGGTCGGCGAGCTCCAGGGCCAGGGCCTCGTCGAGGGCCTCGCGGCGCTGGCGCCGGGCAAGAAGCCCGCCGAGGTCATCGAGATCGAGGGCGCCCCGACCGACAACAACGCCACCCTGTTCTACAACGGCCAGCAGAAGGTGCTGAAGCCCAAGTACGACTCGGGTGACCTCAAGCTCGTGCAGTCGCAGCCCATCCCCGAGTGGGACAACCAGCAGGGCGGCGTGACCTTCGAGCAGATCCTCACCGGCAACGGCCAGAAGGTCGACGGCGTCGTGGCCGCCAACGACGGCCTCGCCGGCGCGATCATCACCGTGCTGAAGAAGTACGGCCTGAACGGCAAGGTGCCGGTCACCGGCCAGGACGCCACCCCCGAGGGCCTCCAGGCCGTCATGCGCGGCGACCAGTTCATGACCGTCTTCAAGCCGATCGCCGAGGAGGCCAAGGCCGCCGCGAAGCTCGCCGGCGCCCTCGCCAAGGGCGACACCGCCGCCGCCGACAAGCTGGCCACCGGTTCGGTCAAGGACGACAAGGCCAACCGCACCGTCAAGTCGGTCCTGCTCGAGGCGCAGCTCATCACCAAGGACAAGGTGAAGACCGTCGTGGACGCGGGCTTCGTCAAGGCCGGCGAGATCTGCGGCGGCGACCTGGCCGCCGCCTGCACCGAGCTCGGCATCAAGTAGTCAAGGCTCGCGCCGGGGCGGGGTGCCAGCGCAAGCGCACCCCGTTCCGGCGCACCCACGCGTGTGGGCACAAACGGAGGAAACCAGTGAGCGAGCCGATCCTCGAGCTGCGCGGCGTCAACAAGAGCTTCGGACCCGTGCACGTCCTGCACGACATCGACTTCGCCGTGCACCCGGGACAGGTCACCGCGCTCGTCGGCGACAACGGCGCCGGCAAGTCGACGTTGGTCAAGAGCATCGCGGGCATCCACCCGATCGACTCGGGCCAGGTGCTGTTCAACGGCCAAGAGGTGCACATCCACGGCCCGCGCGAGGCCGCCGACCTGGGCATCGAGGTCGTCTACCAGGACCTCGCGCTGTGCGACAACCTCGACATCGTGCAGAACATGTTCCTCGGCCGCGAGCGCGGCCGGGCGGGCATGCTCGACGAGGCCGACATGGAGCAGGCCGCCCGCAAGACGCTGACGTCGCTGTCCGTGCGCACCGTCAAGTCGGTCCGCACCCAGGTGTCGTCGCTGTCCGGCGGCCAGCGGCAGACCGTCGCCATCGCCAAGGCCGTGCTGTGGAACAGCAAGGTCGTGCTGCTCGACGAGCCCACCGCCGCCCTCGGCGTCGCGCAGACCCGCCAGGTCCTCGACCTGGTGCGCCGCCTCGCCGAACAGGGCCTCGGCGTCGTGCTGATCAGCCACAACATGAACGACGTCTTCGAGGTCGCCGACCGCATCGCGTGCCTCTACCTGGGCCGCATGGCCGCCGAGGTCAACACCAAGGACGTCACGCACGGCCAGGTGGTCGAGCTGATCACCGCCGGCCGCTCCGGGGACCTGGGCATCGCCCGCCCCGAATCCGCCACCATCTGATGCCGGCGCACCGGGCTCACCAGCCGCAGAACGAGGAACGAGCATGACCAACACCACGAGCGAGACGTCACCCAAGGACCAGGGCGCGATCTCCGACTTCGGCATCGACACGACCTCCCAGTCGACCGGCGAGGCCGTCCGCGACTACTTCGCCCGCGTCAAGGGCGGCGAGCTGGGCTCCCTGCCCGCACTGCTGGGCCTGGTCGTCCTGCTGATCGCCTTCAGCTCCATGGCCGACACCTTCCTGACCCTGGGCAACATCGCGAACCTCCTCGCCCAGGGCGCGAGCATCGTCATCATCGCCATGGGCCTGGTCTTCGTGCTGCTCCTGGGCGAGATCGACCTGTCCGCGGGCACCGCGTCCGGCGTGACCGCCTCGGTCATGGCGCTGCACCTGGTCAACGGCGGCAACCTCCTCGGCGGCATGGGCGACACGGTCTTCTACGTGTTCTGCGCCTTCCTCGCGCTCGCCGTCGTGCTGGCCTCGATCATGAAGATCTGGCCCGGCGCCGCGCTGGCCGCCGTCGCGCTCGTCATCTCGCTGGTCGGCGTCCCCGCCAACCCGTGGGTCGAGATCCTGCTCGCCATCTGCGTCGGCACCGCCATCGGCTCCATCACCGGCTTCCTCGTCGCGAAGGTCGGCATCCCGTCGTTCGTGGTGACCCTGGCGCTGTTCCTCGCCTGGGGCGGCGTGGTCCTCCAGTTCATCGGCGAGGGCGGCACGCTCGGCCTGCGCAACGACGTGCTGTTCAACGTCGCCAACGGCAACCTCGACACCCTCGGCTCCTGGGTGCTGTTCGTCGTCGCCGTCGGCGGCTACGCCGCGATCGTCCTCGGCCGCCACTTCAGCCGGCTGCGCAAGGGCCTGGTCGCCCAGCCCACCCCGATGGTGCTGGTCAAGGTCGGCGCGGTCGTGGTCCTCGCCGCCGCCGCCACCTACGCGCTCACCCTCAACCGGTCCGTGAGCCCCCGCGTCGTCATCGCCGGCGTCCCGTACGTGGTGCCGATCGTGCTGCTCCTGCTGGTCATCGGCACGTTCGTGCTGGAGCGCACCCGCTACGGCCGCCACGTCTACGCCGTCGGCGGCAACAAGGAAGCCGCCCGCCGCGCGGGCATCAACGTCGCCCAGATCCGGATGAGCGTGTTCGTCATCGCCTCCTCCCTGGCCGCGGTCGGCGCGATCGTCTACTCCTCCAAGGTCGGCTCGGTCGACCCGAACGCCGGTGGCGGCAACACGCTGCTCCTGGCGGTCGGCGCGGCCGTCATCGGCGGCACGTCGCTGTTCGGCGGCAAGGGCCGGCTGCGCGACGCCGTCATCGGCGGCGCGGTCCTGGCGATCATCCAGAACGGCATGGGCCTGCTCCGGCAGCCCGCCGCCGTGGTGTTCATCGTGACCGGCCTCGTGCTGCTGCTGGCGGCGAGCGTCGACGCGCTGTCCCGTCGCCGGGCGGCCACCGCCGCCCGCTGACGTGAGCACACCGACCGCGGGAGCACGACCGGACGAGGTCCGCAGGCACAACCGCACGGCGCTGCTGCGCCGGCTGCACGTGGACGGACCGTCCACCAGGGCGTCGCTCGCGGCTGAGCTCGGGCTCAACCGCAGCACCATCAAGGCCCTGGTGGACGGCCTGGCCGAGTCGGGCGTCGTCGCCGAACGGGTGCCCGCGCAGCGCTCCGGCGCGGGCCGCCCGTCCCTGCTGGTCCTCCCGCAGCCGCAGGCCGCCGTCGTCATGGCCATCGACATCCGCGTCGAGCAGGTGGCGATGGCCATGGTGGGCCTCGGCGGCGACATCCTCGGCCGGGACTCGTGGAACCTGCACCACCGCTCCCGCGACCCCGGCGAGGTCATCACGCACGTCGCCGACTCGGCGAAGCTGCTCGCCGACGAGCTGGACGTCCGGGCGGTCGGCGTCGGCGTCTCCGTGCCCGGCGTCGTGCGCCGCCACGACGGCCTCGTCCACGAGGCGCCCAACCTGCACTGGACCGACGTGGCCCTCGGCCAGCGCCTCTCCTCGGTGCTCAAGGTGCCCGTCCAGGTCGGCAACGACGCCGAGCTGGGCGCGCTGGCCGAACACGTCCGCGGGGCCGCCCGCGACTCCTCCGACGTGGTCTACATCTCCGCCGACGTCGGCATCGGCGGCGGCGTCATCTCCAGCGGCCAACCGCTGCGCGGCACCGGCGGCTACGTCGGCGAGCTCGGCCACATGGTCGTGCGGCCCGGCGGCAGGCGCTGCTACTGCGGCTGCCAGGGCTGCTGGGAGACCGAGGTGGGGGAGGCCGCGCTGTGCCGGGCGCTGGCCCTGCCCGAGGACGCCCCGCGCGGCGCCGTGGTGGCCGAGCTGAGGTCCCTGGCGGGCTCGCCGGACACCGTCGCCCACCGGCTGGGCGAGTTCACCGAGTGGCTCGCCATGGGCCTGGTGACCGTCGTCAACATGCTCGGCCCCGAACTGGTGGTGCTGGGCGACCTGTTCACCGCCCTGCCCGAGTCGCTCGTCGACCAGCTGCGCCGCACCGTGCAGCAGCGGTCCCTGGTGTCCCGCGCGGTCGGGGGCACCCGCATCGTGTCCTCGCCGCTCGGCCGGGACGCCAAGCTCGTGGGTGCCGCCGAACTGGCCTTCGAGCCCGTGCTGGGCGAGGTCTGAGCCCGTCCTCCCCGAGCGGGTACCCGGACGGCCCGTGGAAAAGCCCCTGGACGTGCAGGGGGGCGGGAACCCCGTGGAGGGTCCCCGCCCCGGACGGCCAGGGTGCTACGGGCCCCGAGGGGGCCCGTGCTGTTCAGCCCTGCTGCAACTCGGCAGCGAGCTCACGCAGCTTCGTGCTGTGCTCGCGGGCGTGGTGCCCGCAGAACAGCAGCTCGCCCCCGGAGGGGAGCACGGCGCGAACCTGGGCAGCAGCCCCGCAGCGGTCGCAGCGGTCGGCAGCGGTCAACGCGGGGCGGGTGAGCGTGGTAGTCATGGAAATCTCCCTCCGTCCCGGCACCGGGGATCGGTGCCCTCACACCTAGCTGCGACCACTTCGCATCTGGCTGATGTGCCGTGTTCGCTGCTTCCACTCTTGCAGACGCACGGGAGTAAGTCAGTGTTCCCGGGGCCGTGGCGACCCGCGTCACTTCCGATTTACCCGCCGCACGGGTAGTTCGAACCTCGCAGGACCACCGGTTCGATTGGTTTTCGCTCACGTTCCGTTGTGCCGGCAACGGTTTCATGACCTGCGGATACGTCGTTGGACGCACGTTCGCTGCTCCGAACGGTGGGCGGTCACCGACGGTCCGTGTGATCGGTAACACTTTGGTCAGCCCAGAGCGAACACGCCCCCGCGTTCCACGATCCGGACGCTCCACGTCCGGTTCACGGACCCGCAACCGGGGGTCGACGGGCGCCGGCGGAAGCCCGACCGGGTCCGAACGCGACGGTGCCCCGACCTGGAACAGGCCGGGGCACCGTCGGTGGGACCGCCTAGTCGAGGTAGTCCCGCAGGACCTGCGACCGCGACGGGTGGCGCAGCTTCGACATCGTCTTCGACTCGATCTGCCGGATGCGCTCGCGCGTCACGCCGTAGACCTGACCGATCTCGTCCAGCGTCCGCGGCTGGCCGTCGGTGAGGCCGAACCGCAGCCGCACCACACCCGCCTCGCGCTCGGACAGCGTCGCCAGCACCGACTGGAGCTGGTCCTGGAGCAGCGTGAACGACACCGCGTCCACCGCCACCACGGCCTCGGAGTCCTCGATGAAGTCACCGAGCTGGCTGTCGCCCTCGTCACCGATCGTCTGGTCCAGCGAGATGGGCTCCCGGGCGTACTGCTGGATCTCCAGCACCTTCTCCGGGGTGATGTCCATCTCCTTGGCCAGCTCCTCCGGCGTGGGCTCGCGGCCCAGGTCCTGGAGCAGCTCGCGCTGGATGCGACCGAGCTTGTTGATGACCTCGACCATGTGCACCGGGATGCGGATGGTGCGGGCCTGGTCGGCCATGGCGCGCGTGATCGCCTGGCGGATCCACCACGTGGCGTACGTGGAGAACTTGTAGCCCTTGGTGTAGTCGAACTTCTCCACCGCGCGGATCAGGCCCAGGTTGCCCTCCTGGATCAGGTCCAGGAACGCCATGCCGCGACCGGTGTAGCGCTTGGCCAGCGACACCACCAGGCGGAGGTTGGCCTCCAGCAGGTGGTTCTTGGCGCGCTCGCCGTCCCGCACGATCCACCGCAGGTCGCGGCGCAGCTGCGGGGTCAGCTTCTCCTGCTCGTCCTCGGCGCGGCGCACCCGCTCCGCGGCGTAGAGGCCGGCCTCGATGCGCTTGGCGAGCTCGACCTCCTCCTCCGCGTTGAGCAGGGCGACCTTGCCGATCTGCTTCAGGTAGGCGCGGACCGAGTCGGCCGAGGCGGTCAGCTCCGCGTCCTTGCGGGCCTGCCGCAGCGCCTCCGACTCCTCCTCGTCCCAGACGAAGTCACCCTCGCCGGGCTTGGCCTCCTCCTCGGCGGGCTCCTCCTCGACCGGCTCGTCGATCAGCTCGACGTCGTCGACGAGGTCCTCGCCGTCGGGACCGCCTTCGAGGTCCTCGGGCTCGTCGCCCTCGGTGGCCTTCTTCACCTTGCCCGGGGCGGCGGCGGCCTTGGCGGCCGTCTTGCGCGGTGCCCGCGTGGCCGTCTTGCCCGCCGCGGCGGTCTTCGCCACCGGCTTCTTCGCCGGGGCCTTCCTCGCCGAGGTGGCCTTGGGCGTGTCCTCGGCGTCAGCCTTAGCTGCCTGGGTCGTCTTCGCGGCTGCCACGTACGCCCTTTCGCGACTGTCGATCAAGGCAAACCGAAGGGCGCGAACCTCGGTCGCCGGAGTACGGGGGACCCCCGCCGGATCGTTCGTCAGCGGGGCACCGTTCCATTGTAACGACGAGAATCGCGTGCCGGTGCGCCCCGGCGTCCCCCGAAGTGGTCCGGCACGCGTTCTCGCAGCTAGAACGACCGCGAAATCAGTGGACCAGGCCGTGCGCGGCGGCCAGGGCCGCCCCGACGATGCCCGCGTCGTTCTTCAGCGCCGCCGCCACCACCTCGGTGCGGACCTCCAGCAGCGGCAGCCACTTCTCCGCCTTCTTGCTGACCCCGCCGCCCGCGATCACCAGGTCCGGCCAGATCAGGTTCTCCAGGACGTTGACGTAGCGCGAGACCCGCGGCGCCCACTCGGCCCAGCTCAGGTCCTTGTCCTCCTTGACCGACGCCGCCGCGCGCTTCTCCGCGTCGTGGCCGTCGACCTCCAGGTGACCGAACTCGGTGTTCGGGACGAGCTTGCCGTCCAGGAACAGCGCGCTGCCGATACCGGTGCCGAACGTCAGCAGCACCACGAGGCCGTCCCGGTCGAGACCGGAACCGAAGCGCATCTCGGCGATGCCCGCGGCGTCCGCGTCGTTCATGACGACGACCTGCTCCTTCGGGCGGCCGAGGCGCTCGGCGAACAGCTGCGCCGCGTCCGTGCCGATCCACTTCTTGTCGACGTTCGCGGCGGTGTGCGCGACGCCGTGCTTGACCACGCAGGGCAGCGTGACGCCCACCGGCCCGTCCCAGCCGAACTTCTCGACGATCTCGGCGACCACGTCGGCGACCGCGTCCGGCGTCGACGGCTGCGGCGTGGTCACGCGCAGGCGTTCCCCGTCCAGCGCACCCGCCTCCAGGTCCACGAGGCCGCCCTTGATGCCCGAACCGCCGATGTCCACGCCGAACCCGCGGGTCATGCCCATCCCCGTGGTCCCTTCCTACTCGATTCAGTAACCGTGGCCGCAGACACTAGCCTGCAGTTCTCCGATAGTCCCGTGAGAGTGACGCAGGAGGAACAGTTGCGTTTCGATCCGCGCTCATTGGTCGATGTCGCCGCGCTCGTGGCACGTGAGGCGGGCTCGCTCGCCCTGACGACGCGCGAGGCCGCCGTCGCCGACGTCGACACCAAGTCCACGATCACCGACGTGGTCACCGCGGCGGACCGCGCGGCCGAGCGGCTCGTGCGCGGACGCCTCGCGGAACTCCGCCCCGGCGAGCCCGTGATCGGCGAGGAAGAAGGTGGTCAGGCCGCCGTCGACGGTCTGACGTGGGTAGTGGACCCCATCGACGGCACTGTCAACTACCTCTACGGGATCCCCCACTACGCGGTCTCGGTCGCCGCGCAGGTCGACGGCGAGTCCGTCGCCGGCGCGGTGTTCGAACCGGCGAGCGGACGCCTCTGGACCGCGGCCAGGGGAGAAGGCGCCCAGCTCGACGGCCGGCAACTCCGGGTCAACGACGTCACCCGGTTGGACGTCTCACTCCTGGGCTACGGCTTCGCCTACCGGGCGGACCGGCGGCAGCGGCAGGCGGAGACCTGGGCCAGGCTCGCCACGAAGGTGCGGGACATCCGCCGGGCCGGAGCCGCCTCCCTGGACCTGTGCGCCGTCGCCGCGGGCCGCCTGGACGCCTACGCCGAACACGCCCTGGGCCGCTGGGACTGGGCGGCGGGCGCCCTGCTGGCCCGCGAGGCCGGCGCGGTCGTGAAGGTGCCGGGCGAGGCGCCGGAGCTGGGGGCGGACGCGACGTTCGCGGCGGCGCCGGGCATCGCGGACGCGCTGTACGAGGCCCTGGTGGACGCCGACTTCGCCAAGGTCTGAGCCGCGCTGGTCCGAGCCGCTCTCCCGCCCTGCCCGCTTCGGTCCGCCTCGGTCCGTCCTGGCCCGGCGGCCCGGGGCAGTGCCACCCGTCCGGAAGGTCCCCGGGGGCGAGGCCGCCGTGTTCCGGGTCTCCCGCGTTCGAGACCGCCACGCCCAGGTTCTCCGCACCCGAGGCCGCCGCGCCACAAGTCCCCGTATTCGAGGTCGGTAGCACCCGAGGCCGGCACGCCCGGGTTCTGCGCTTCAGCTCAGCGCGTCCGAGATCCCTGCGCCCGAGATCCCTGCGCCCGAGATCCCTGCGCCCAAGATCAGTGCGTCAGAGGTCCCCCGGCCAGGGGGTCCCCCTGATATCCATTCAACCCGAAAACGCCACAGCCCGGCCGCTCGCGCGACCGGGCTGTGGACAACTCCGGAAGATCAGCAGTGCACGTCGCGCGCGCCCCGCAGGTTGTCGGCGTTCAGCTCCGGCGCCGCCGAGTCCTGCGCCGCCTGGCCGCCCTGCTGCTGCGGCTGCTGCTCGGCCCACGCCGCCAGCTGGTCCAGGACCTTGCGGGCGGCGCTGTTCGGCTTCACCTCGCTGAACTTCTTGCCGACCGCCACGTCGACCGTCGCGTCCTGGCGCTCGTCGCGCACCAGCTCCATGCACGGCTCGATGAGGCTCAGCGTCCGCGCCGCCCCCGCGCCCGGCGCGCCGAACCGGATCTGACCGCGGCACGTCATGTCCTGCGCCGGGTACAGCGGGTCGTTGCCCGGCTCCGCCGCCTGCTTCAAGCCCAGGTCCACCAGCGACGTCGCCACGAACCGGGCCTGGTTGCGCTGCGTGCTCGCGTTGAACGCGCGGAACTGCACCTCGCCCACCGGCACCGGGTCGGTGCGGTCCAGGGCGTCGTGCCCGAGCACGGTGCCCCGAGCCGCCGGCCCGCCGGGTGCCGCGCCCGGGTCCTGCGCCGCGGCGCTCGACGCCGGCACCGGGCCGGGCGCGTTGCACTGGATGGCCGCGTCCACGTCGCCCGCGTCGGCGAGCACCCGGTTCCAGACGACCACCGCTGTCACGGCGAGCACCACGAACAGGACGAGGGCCGGCCACGGCCGCCTCTTCCGGTACCGCGACGACCCGCTTCCTCCCCTACCGGGTCCCACGTCCGCCGACCTCCCCATGGCGCAGTGTTGATGGTGATCAGGCTATGCCGCGGCCCGCGGTGGCGCGTTCCGGGCAGGCTTGTCGCGGCCCGTTATCACCCGGTCGCGGACGGTCAACGCCCCGGAGGGGTGTTCCGAGCCGGGCTCGACGGGCGGGCGGGCCCGCCCAGAGCCTATCGGGCCAGCGTGCGAAGGTCGTGTCACCCGTCTGCTCAATTAGGGGGAACCCGCTGCGCGACCCCCTGATCCATGAGCTACCCTCTCGGCGCTCCGCGCACCGCCGGACACCGGGAAGCGTCGACTTGCAGGGGGTTGGCGCCCGGCAGCGCGAGCGAGACCTCCGTCACTGACGACGGGGGCACAAAAAGGGGCGCTGGTGCGTTAACCAGCGACACGAACAGTCTCCGTTGACCGCAGGGGTGTGAAAGAAGATGGCGACCGACTACGACGCGCCGCGTCGCAGCGAGGCGGACGAACTCGCTGAGGACTCCCTCGAGGAGCTCAAGGCGCGGCGCAACGAAACGCAGTCCGGGGTCGTCGACATCGACGAGGACGCGACCGCCGAGAACTTCGAGCTGCCGGGTGCCGACCTGTCCGGCGAGGAGCTCACGTTCAAGGTCCTGCCCAAGCAGGCGGACGAGTTCACGTGCTCGAAGTGCTTCCTGGTGCACCACCGCAGCAGGCTGGCCGAAGAGGTGAACGGCCAGTACATCTGCCGCGACTGCGCCTGAGCAGCCGCCCGAGGACCATTCGTCGGGGAACGACACCGGACCCACAGGCTCCACACAGAGGCACCACCCACAGGTAGCTACGAACAGTTCTGGGCGCTCACCCCTCCGCCGGGGTGGCGCCCAGTCGCTGTTGCGGTGCAGGTCACCGCCCGCGCAGCACCGCCGCCAGCTCCTCCGCCGACCGCACGCTGAACAGCCAGTACGGCGTCGGGTCCTGCGGGTCGCGCAGCTCCACCTTCACCACCGGACCCACCCACCCGCGGTGCGCGACGTACGCCATCGGGTCGAGGTCGGGGCCCATCGCCTTGCGCTTGGCCTTCGAGTCGAACACCTCGACGTCGCCCAGCAGCTCCAGCGGCACGTGCGCCTGGCCCACGCGCAGCTCGCCGCGGGACACCTCGACCTTCGTCGACCCCATGCGGGCCAGCAGCAGCACCGTCAGCGGCACGAGGACCGCGTAGGGCAGCCACGACCGCACGCCGGGGAAGCCCATGTGGATCTCGGCGGCCAGCAGCACGGCCGCGGCCAGCGGCAACGGCCAACCCCACCAGGGCACGGACAACCGCTCGCGGAACGCGGTCGGGGCGGTCACAGCACTCTCGCTCACACCACCAGGGTAGTCTCGCGCGCCGTGCCCAGCGTCGAGGTCCTGCTGTCCCGTCTCGATCCCGCCGTGCCGCCGCCGGCCTACGCCCGACCGGGTGATGCCGGCGCTGACCTGGTGACGACCACCGACGTGGTGATCGAACCGGGGGAGCGCGCGGTGGTCGGCACGGGCGTGGCGATCGCGCTGCCCGAGGGCTACGCGGGGTTCGTGCACCCGCGCAGCGGCCTCGCCGCCCGCGTCGGCTTGAGCGTGATCAACACGCCGGGCACGATCGACGCGGGCTACCGGGGGGAGATCAAGGTCTGCCTGGTCAACCACGACCCGCGGGAGCCGGTGAAGCTCACGCGCGGCGACCGGATCGCCCAGCTGGTGGTGCAGAAGGTGGAGCACGCCGTGTTCCGCGAGGTCGACGAGCTGCCCGGGTCCGAACGCGGTGCCGGCGGCTACGGCTCTACTGGCGGGCACGACGTGCTCGCCCGGACGGAGGGGTGAAGGCGATGTTCGGACGGCGCCGCAAGCGCGGTAGGCACTCCGCGAACCGGGGGACGGCGCACACCGAGGCCGAGCTCGACGGCCTGGAGGAGGGTGGCGACGGCCCGTTCGACGAGTCGCAGGCCCCCAACGACGGGCTCAACCGCCTCGACCTCGGCTCGATCCGGCTCCCGGTGCCCGAGGGCGCCCAGCTCCAGGTGGAGATGGACCCGGCGGGCGCGGTGCGCGCCGTGCACCTCCTGACCACCGTCGGCCAGCTCACCGTCAGCGCGTTCGCCGCGCCGAAGACCGACCGGCTGTGGCCGGAGGTCAGCGGCGAGATGATCGGCCAGTTCAAGTCGGACGGCTTCCGCATCCTGCGCGAGAACGGCGAGTGGGGCGAGGAGATCTCCGCCCGCAACAACGAGGTGCACCTGCGCGTCGTGGGCGTGGACGGGCCGCGCTGGATGCTGCGGGGCATCGCGGCCGCGCCGACCGAGGAGCAGGCCGTGCGGGCCGCCGAGGCCCTCTACGAGCTGGTCCGCGACACGGTCGTGGTGCGGGGCGCGCAGCCGATGCCGGTGCGCACGCCGCTGCCGATCGAGCTGCCCGAGGCCATCGCCCGCCACATCCAGCAACAGCAGCAGCCCGGCTGACCCGGTCGGCCGCACCTGGTCGGCCACCACCCGGTCGGTCGCTAGCTGACCGGCCCCGTGAGCAGGTCAGCGTTCCGCCGCCGCGCGGAGCGCGTCGAGCGCGGCGCGGCCCAGGACCTCCCGGTCCGCGCCGAGCTCGGCCAACGTCGTCGTGCGCAGAACGCCCCGAGGCAGCGCACCCACCCACGTACGAGCGATCTCGACCGGGTGAACGGGGTCGTCGGTGCACGCGGCGATCCCCACCGGTACGTCCAGCCGCCCCAGCTCGGCCACCGTCGGCGCGGCCGACCCGGCGGCCTCCCGCAGCACGCCGGGCAACCGCCGCCCGTACCGCGGCCACGCCCGCCGCAGCTCGTCGCCCAACCACCCGTCCACGCCGGTCAGCGCCCCGTCCAGGCCCACCGCCTCGACGGCCGCCGCGCTCGCCGAGGCCGCCAGCGCCGCCGGGGCGTCCCCGGCGGGCCCGTTCCACGCGGGCAGCGCCACCAGCACCCCCGCGCACCGCTCGGGGTGCCGCACCGCCCACGCCGCCGCCACGTGCGCGCCCAGCGAGACCCCGCCGACCACCAACGGCGTACCGGACCACGCCGCGTCCAGCGCCCCGACGTGCTCCGCGACCCCCCTCGACGGGGGTGCCACCAGCGAGAACCCGGCCTCGGCCAGGGGGCGGGCGAACACCGAGGCGACGAACACCTCGTCGGAGGCGGTGCCGGGCAGGAGAACGGCGAGTGACGAACCCATGGCGTCACATCCTCCCCCAGTCGGATACCCGGTCGGGTGTACCCGGTTACGCTGGTTTGTGGACGGGCTTCGTCGACGAGGCCCCACGCACTCCCAGGAGTCGGGGATGACTGGTACTGGGGGCGGCTACTGGCGCCGCCTCGTGCGTCGGCTGACCACCGACGTCAGCGAGTTGGACGCCGACGACCTGTCGCGAAAAGCCGTGGCCATCGGGGCCGTACGGGCGTGCGACTGCAAATCCGGTGAGGAGGTGACGGTGCTGGGGCGGCTGCGCAGCGTCGAGTTGTGCCCCCGCGACGCCGCCGCCACGCTGGAGGCGGAGCTGTACGACGGCACCGAGGGCGTGACGCTCGTGTGGCTGGGCCGTCGCCGCATCGCCGGCATCGAGCCGGGTCGCACCATCAAGGCCAGGGGCCGCATCGCGGTCCGGGACGGACGCAAGGTGCTCTACAACCCCTACTACGAGCTGCAGAACGCTTCATGACCCCGGCGAACGAGACCGAGAAGCAGCCCACGATGCTGGAGCAGATGGGCGGCGTCACCGGCCTCGCCCTGTCCTCCCTGCCCGTCGTGGTGTTCGTGCTGGTCAACGCCCTGGCAGGGCTCATGCCGGCGATCTGGTCCGCGCTGGGCGCGGCCGTGCTGATCGGCATCGCGCTCGCCCTGCGCAAGGGCTCGGTGCAACCGGCCGTGTCGGCGGTCTTCGGCGTCGGCATCGCCGCGTTCATCGCCTACCGCACGGGCGACGCCAAGGGCTTCTTCCTGTTCGGCATCTGGCAGAGCCTCGTCTACGGCGGCGCGTTCATCCTGTCGATCCTGGTCCGCTGGCCCCTCGCGGGCGTGGTGTGGTCGTTCCTCAACGGCCAGGGCACCGCGTGGCGGCAGGACAAGGCCAGCGTGCGCGACTACGACATCGCGACGCTCGTGTGGGCCCTCGTGTTCTGCGCCAGGTTCGTGGTGCAGCGGTGGCTGTACGACGAGGCGTCGGTCGGCTGGCTGGCCGTCGCCAGGCTCGCCATGGGCTACCCGCTGATGGCGGTGGCCCTGGTCGCGACCGTCTGGGCGGTGCGCCGCTCCGACAAGCGCCTCAAGGCGGCCCTCGCCACCGAGGAGGAGGAGAACCGGGAGGCGGAGGAACGCCTGCGCGCCCAGGCCGCCGGCAACAACACCGCCGGCAACAACACCGCCGGCAACAACACCGCCGGCAACCAGGCCACCGGCAACCAGGTCACCGGCAACCAGGTCACCGGACCCCGTGCCGCCGGCGCCCAGGCCGAGCCGAACCGCGCCCAGGCCGGGCCGAACATCTACGACCAGGTGCTCGACGCCTCGACCGACCAGCGCCCCGAACCCGCCAGGGCCGACGAGCGGTAGCCGCGCCACCGCGCCGGCAACGCTTCGCAGGGGTCCCCGCCAAGGGGACCCCTGCTTTTATCCTTCCAGCCGGCACCGACGATTCCGAGCGCGTTGAGCCGCCCTGTGGACAACCCCGCCGCCGTTCCCCGACCGGGGGTCAGTACCCCAACGACGACCGGATCTCGCGCTCCACGTCCGCCGCCGCCACGAACAGCAGCTCGTCGCCGCCCTCCAGGGTGTCGTCCGGTGTCGGCACGATCACCCGCCCGCCGCGCAGGATCGTGACCAGCGCCGCGTCCCGGGGCAGGGCCAGCGAGTTCACCGGCGAACCGGCCAGCGGCGTGTCCCCGGGCAGGGTGATCTCCACCAGGTTCGCCTGACCCTGGCGCAGCGTCATCAGCCGCACCACGTCGCCGACCGTCACGGCCTCCTCGACCAGCGCGGACAGGATGCGCGGCGTCGACACGGCCACGTCCACGCCCCACGACTCGGTGAACAGCCACTCGTTGGCCGGGTCGTTCACCCGGGCCACGACGCGCCGCACCGCGAACTCCGTCTTCGCCAGCAGCGACACCACCAGGTTGACCTTGTCGTCACCGGTGGCGGCGATCACCACGTCGCACAGCTGCATGCCCGCGTCCTCCAGCGAGGACAGCTCGCACGCGTCCGCCTGCACCCACTCGGCCTGCTCCACGGTGTGCGGCTCGAACTGGGTGCGGTCGCGCTCGATCAGCATCACCTGGTGCCCGTCGGCCACCAACTCGGCCGCGATGGACCGGCCCACCGCGCCGGCCCCAGCGATAGCGATGCGCACTCAGCTCTCCTCGGGTGCGTGAGCCGCGGCGGCGGCCACATCGGTCACGGTGCCGGACAGGGCAGCCACGTACACCTGGTCGTCGGCCTGGAGCACGGTCTTCGAGTCGGGCAGCACACCCGTCCCGAACCGCATGATGAACGCGACCCGGCAGCCGGTGACCTCCTGGAGGTCGCGGACGGTGCGGCCCACCCAGTCCTCGTGCAGCTCCAGCGGCAGCACGGCCACCGACCCCGACGGGTCGCGCCACGCCGTCGCGCTGCCCTCGGGCAGCAGCATCCGCAGGAACCGGTCGGTCGACCACGGCACGGTCGCCACGGTCGGGATGCCCAGCCGCTCGTACACGGCGGCGCGCTTCTCGTCGTAGATGCGGGCGACCACCGCCTCCACGCCGAACGTCTCGCGCGCCACCCGCGCCGAGATGATGTTCGAGTTGTCGCCGCTGGACACCGCCGCGAACGCACCCGCCCGCTCGATGCCCGCCTCGATGAGAACGCGCTGGTCGAAGCCGTTGCCGACGACCTGCTGCCCGTGGAAGTCGGACCCGAGCCTGCGGAAGGACTGGGCGTCCTTGTCGATCACCGCGACCTGGTGGTCCAGGCGCTCCAGGGCCTTGGCCAGGGACGATCCCACCCGGCCGCACCCCATGATCACCACGTGCACGAATGCCTCCTGAACGACGCCTACGGAGAACCTACCCACGATTACTCCGACCAGGGGACCTGACCCCTTACGCTTTCGACCCGTGTCCAAGCTCGCAACCGCGGCCAAGCGCCTCGTGGTCGGCAGGCCGTTCCGCAGCGACCGGTTGGCCCACACCCTGCTGCCCAAGCGCATCGCCTTGCCGGTCTTCGCCTCGGACGCGATGTCCAGTGTCGCGTACGCACCCGAAGAGATCTTCCTGGTGCTGTCCGTGGCCGGACTCTCGGCCTACGCCCTGGCCCCCTGGGTCGGCGTGGTCGTCGTGGTCGTGATGCTCACGGTCGTCGCGAGCTACCGGCAGAACGTGCACGCCTACCCCTCCGGCGGAGGCGACTACGAGGTCGCCACCGTCAACCTGGGCCGCCGGGCCGGTCTCACCGTCGCCAGTGCCCTGCTGGTCGACTACATCCTCACCGTCGCGGTCTCCATCTCCTCGGCCGCGGCCAACATCGGGTCGGCTATCCCGTTCGTCGCCACCCACAAGGCCGAGTTCGCGGTCGCCGCGATCATCCTGCTCACCGCCGTCAACCTGCGCGGCATCCGCGAGTCGGGCAGCGCCTTCGCCATCCCGACCTACGCGTTCATGGTCGGCGTCGTCCTCATGATCGGCTACGGCCTGTACCGCGGCCTCGTCCTGGGCGACGAGATGCGCGCCGAGAGCGCCGGCCTGGAACTGCGCGCCGAGGACGACCACCTCGTCGGCCTCGCGTTCCTGTTCCTCGTGCTCCGGGCGTTCTCCTCCGGCTGCGCCGCCCTGACCGGCGTGGAGGCCATCAGCAACGGCGTGCCCGCGTTCCGCAAGCCGAAGTCGCGCAACGCGGCGACCACGCTGCTGATGATGGGCCTCATCGCCGTCGTGATGCTGATCGGCCTGATCGTGCTGGCCCAGCTCACCAGGGTGAAGATGGCCGAGGACCCGGCCCACCAGCTGGTCAACGCGCCCCCCGGCTACGAGCAGAAGACGATGGTCGCCCAGATCGCGGGCGCCGTGTTCGACGGCTTCCCGCCCGGCTTCTTCTTCATCACCGTCGTCACCGCCCTCATCCTCGTGCTCGCCGCCAACACCGCGTTCAACGGCTTCCCCGTCCTCGGTTCGATCCTCGCCCAGGACCGCTACCTGCCCCGTCAGCTGCACACCCGCGGCGACCGGCTCGCGTTCAGCAACGGCATCGTGTTCCTCGCGGGCGGCGCGATCATCCTGGTCATCGCGTTCGACGCCGAGGTCACCAAGCTCCTCCAGCTCTACATCGTGGGCGTGTTCGTGTCGTTCACCCTCAGCCAGGCGGGCATGATCCGGCACTGGAACCGGATGCTCGCCTCCGAGACCGACACCGAGGCGCGCCGCCGCATGCGCCGCTCCCAGCTGATCAACACCTTCGGCCTGGCCATGACCGCCTCGGTGCTGGTCGTCGTGCTGATCACCAAGTTCACCAAGGGCGCGTGGATCGCCATCGCCGCCATGGGCGCCATCTACGCCCTGATGACCGCGATCCGCCGGCACTACGACCGGGTCGCCGAAGAGCTGCGCCAGCAGGAGCGGCAGAAGCTCCTGCCCGCCCGCAACCACGCCATGGTGCTGGTCTCCAAGCTCCACATGCCCACCCTGAGGGCCCTGGCGTACGCCAAGGCGACCCGGCCGGACATCCTTGAGGCCGTGACGGTGAACGTGGACGACGCGGACACCCGACGTCTCGTGCGGGAATGGGAGAAGGAGAACTTCAAGGTGCCGCTCAAGGTGATCGAATCGCCCTACCGGGAGATCACCAGACCAGTCCTCGACTACGTGAAGCGCGTGCGCACCACCAACCCGCGCGACGTGGTCACCGTGTTCATCCCCGAGTACGTGGTCGGCCACTGGTGGGAGCAGTTCCTGCACAACCAGAGCGCCCTGCGGCTCAAGAGCAGGTTGCTGTTCCAACCGGGCGTGATGGTGACGAGCGTGCCGTGGCAGCTCGCCTCCTCCTCGAAGGTGACCGACAACGACGACGTGGTCGCGCCGGGAGCCATCCGGCGCGGTCTGGACAAGCGCGCACGAGAAGATCGGAAGGGCAAGTGACGGCGACCTGGAAGCAGCGCCTCATCGAGGTCGAGGTCGGCGCGGTCGCCCACGGCGGCCACTGCGTCGCCCGGCACGAGGGGCGCGTCGTGTTCGTCCGGCACGCCCTGCCCGGCGAACGGGTGGTGGTGCGCGTCACCGAGGACACCGGCGGCTCGTTCTGCCGCGGCGACGCCGTCGAGGTGCTGGAACCCTCGGCCGACCGCGTCGAACCCCCGTGCCCGTTCAGCGGGCCCGGCCTGTGCGGCGGGTGCGACTGGCAGCACGCGTCGTGGCAGTACCAGCGCGAGCTGAAGGCCGCCGTGGTCAGCGAGCAGCTGCACCGGCTGGCCCGGCTCGACTGGGAGGTCATCGTCGAGGACCTGCCCGGCGGCCCCGAGGACTGGCGCACCCGGATGCGGATGGCCGTGGGCCCCGACGGCCGAGCCGGGTTCCGCAAGCACCGCAGCCACGACGTCGTGGCCGTCGACCACTGCGTCATCGCCGCTCCCGGAGCCCTCGACGGCGTCGTCGACCGCACGTGGCCGCCGAAGTCCGAGCTGGTCGTCACCCGCGACGCGGGCGGCAAGGTGCACCTGACCGAGATCGGCCCGCCGGTCGTGCGCCGAGGCCGCCCCGTGCCCGGCCCGTCCCGGCTCCGCGAGGGCAGCGGCACCGCCACCGAACTCGCCGCGGGCCGCGCCTGGAACCTGCGCGCCGACGGCTTCTGGCAGGTCCACCCCGCCGCCGCCGACACGTTCGCGCAGGTCGTCGCAGACTGGGCGGACTGCCAGCCCGGCGAACGCGCCTGGGACCTCTACGGCGGCGTCGGCCTGTTCGCCGCCGTGCTCGCCGAGCAGGTCGGCGAGACCGGCTCGGTGTGCGTCGTGGAGTCCTCGGTCCGCGCGGTCGAGGACGGCAGGCTCAACCTGTCCGACAAACCACAGGTCAGCTGGTACCCGGGCCGCACCGAGGCCGTCCTGGAGTCGCCGGAGTTCACCGACGCGCCCCCGGACGTCGTCGTCCTCGACCCGCCCCGCAAGGGCGCGGGCAAGGTCGTCGTCACCGCCATCGCCCGCAGCCGGCCGGCCCGTGTGGTCTACGTCGCGTGCGACCCGGCCGCCCTGGCCCGCGACATCGCCGCCTTCGCCCAGCACGGCTACGAGTTGGCGCAGCTCAGGGCGTTCGACGCGTTCCCGATGACGCACCACGTCGAATGCGTCGCCCTCCTGCGGCCCGCTCGCTGACGGGCGTCTCAGCCAGTGGTCCGTAGACTGACCAGACGAAAAGGGTCGAACCACTAGGGCGAGGTGGCACGAGTGACGCTGCTGGAATCCGTGCACGGACCGGCGGACCTGAAGCGCCTGGATCACGACGAGCTGGTGCGGCTCGCCGACGAGATCCGGCGCTTCCTGGTCGAGAAGGTCTCCCGGACCGGCGGGCACCTCGGCCCCAACCTGGGGGTCGTCGAGCTGACCATGGCCGTGCACCGGGTCTTCGACTCGCCGCACGACCCGGTCGTGTTCGACACCGGTCACCAGAGCTACGTGCACAAGATCCTCACCGGCCGCGCCGACCGGTTCGACGCGCTGCGCCAGAAGGGCGGCCTGTCCGGCTACCCGTCGCGGTCGGAGAGCGAGCACGACGTCGAGGAGAACAGCCACGCCTCGACCGCCCTGTCCTACGCAGACGGCCTGGCCAAGGCGTTCCAGATCACCGGGCAGCGGCGGCACGTCGTCGCGGTCGTCGGCGACGGCGCCCTGACCGGCGGCATGTGCTGGGAGGCGCTGAACAACATCGCCGCCGGCGCGGACCGGCCCGTCGTGATCGTCGTCAACGACAACGGCCGCTCCTATTCGCCCACCATCGGCGGCCTCGCCGACCACCTGTCGTCGCTGCGCCTCCAGCCCGGCTACGAGCGCGCCCTGGAACGCGGCAAGACCGCCATCCAGTCCGCCCCCATCTTCGGCCAGGCCCTCTACGCCGCCCTGCACGCCGCCAAGCGCGGTATCAAGGACGCGATCAGCCCGCAGGCCCTGTTCGAGGACCTCGGCCTCAAGTACATCGGCCCCGTCGACGGGCACGACCACGCCGCGCTGGAGTCCGCGCTGCGCCGCGCCAAGTCCTTCGGCGGACCGGTCATCGTGCACACCGTCACCCGCAAGGGCAACGGCTTCGCGCCCGCCGAGAACCACGAGGCCGACCAGATGCACGCCACCGGCGTCATCGACCCCATCACCGGCGAGAACGTCGGCCCGTCCAAGCGCACGTGGACCCACGTGTTCGCCGACGAACTCGCCACCCTCGGCGGGGAGCGGCCCGACCTGGTCGCCATCACCGCGGCCATGCGCGGCCCGACGGGCCTGGACAAGTTCGCGGGCCTCCACCCCGACCGGTGCTTCGACGTCGGCATCGCCGAGCAGCACGCCATGACCTCCGCCGCCGGCCTCGCCATGGGCGGCCTGCACCCGGTCGTCGCGATCTACGCGACGTTCCTCAACCGGGCGTTCGACCAGCTCCTCATGGACGTCGCCATGCACAAGCAGGGCGTCACCGTCGTGCTCGACCGCGCCGGCGTCACCGGCCCCGACGGCGCCTCCCACCACGGCATGTGGGACCTGTCGATCTGCGGCCTGATCCCCGGCATCCACGTCGCCGCGCCCCGCGACGCCGCCTCGCTGCGCGAGGAGCTGCGGGAGGCCGTGCGGATCGCCGACGCGCCGTCCGTCATCCGCTACCCGAAGGCGTCCGTCGGCCCCGACCTGCCCGCCGTCGAGCGCGTCGGCACCGTCGACGTCCTGCACCGCTCCGGCGAGGACGTGCTGCTGGTCACCGTCGGCGCGTTCGGCGAACTCGGCCTGGCCGCCGCGCAGCGGCTCGCCGACCAGGGCATCGGCGTCACCGTCGTCGACCCGCGCTGGGTGTTCCCCGTGCCGACCGACCTCGTCGGGATGGCCGCGCGGCACCGCCTCGTGGTGACCGTCGAGGACGGCGGCCGGCACGGCGGCTTCGGCTGGGCGCTGGCCGCCGCGCTGCGCGACGCCGACGTGGACGTGCCGCTGCGCGACCTGGCCATCCCCCAGGAGTTCCAGGAGCACGGCGAGCGCGGCGAGGTGCTCGCCGACCTCGGCCTCACCGCGCAGGACGTCGCCCGCCGGATCACCGAGTGGGTCGTCGCCGCCGAGCCCGCCGAGGTGGGCGCGACCGTCGAGAAGTAGCCCGACCACCTTCCCGCCGCCGCTACCGGCGGCACCGGTGAGCGCCGCCCGCACGGGAGACGCGCACCCCGCCTCCGCCGCGACCCCGGTCGACCACCGGGGCGCCGGGTCCCGGGAGCCCCGCGCTCCCGCCCGCCGCCCCGCGACCGGGGTCGCTGCGCGCGACGGGAAGGGAACGCGAGGCGCACGGTCGTGCCGCGGCGGCGCGCCGCCGTGCTCGGACCCGGTCGGCCGGTCACGCCCCCGTCCGACGTGGCGCCACCCCGCCACACCCGTCAACACCGAAACCACCGACACGAGCACACGCGCAATCCCGTTCATCGAAATCCCCTCCTCGGAATCCAGTTGTACCCCGATCAGGTTGTTCACGGTGTATTCCTCGACCGCGAACGACAACGCCTGAACACTGGACGACAAAGGAGGTGTGGAGATGCCACGCGAAGAACGCCCGCTCGACGCGGGTGACGACGAATTGCTGCGGTTCGCCGCCGACCTCAGGCGCCTGCGCGCCGAGGCCGGCGGCCCGCCCTACCGGGAACTCGGCAGGCGGGTCCACTTCTCGGCCGCCGCCCTGTGCGACGCCGCCGGTGGCCGCAGGCTGCCCAGCCTGGCCGTGACCACGGCCTACGTGCGGGCCTGCGGCGGCCCGGTCGCCGAGTGGGAACGCCGCTGGCACGACCTGGTCGCCACCCGGCGCGACCCACCGCCCGCCACCGCGCCGCCGGTGGCGCAGCCCGAGGTGCCCACCCAACGCCGCCCACCAGGTGTGCGCACCTGGTGCACCACGTTCGTCGGCACCCTCCTGGTGCGCGCCGGAACGGCAATGGTGAATTCCGCCCACAGCGAATCGGAGGACCCGCCCGCGCATTCCTGAGCGCCCATTCGCCACAGTTGTCCACAGGCGCACCCCGTGCGGCCGCGAATTGTCGGTCCCCTGTGGTTGGCTGTGCGCGAGGGGATCCCCGAGCGGGGGCACCCCTGCGTCAGCGCGTCGTCCACGGACCGGCCGGTGATCGACAACCTGCCGAGGACCGACAGCCGATCGGCTGTCCACCGCCTGGCGGTCCGCCGCCGGCTCGCGCTAAGCAGCTTCTCAGGCAGTTGTGGCACCGTTGAGGGGTGCGAATCCTGGTTGTCGAGGACGAGGTGCCGCTGGCCGACGCGATCGCCCGGGGCCTGCGGCGAGAGGGCATGGCGGTCGACGTCGCCTACGACGGCGAGACCGGCCACGAGAAGTCGACCGTCACCCGGTACGACGTGGTCGTGCTCGACCGCGACCTGCCCGGCATGTCCGGCGACGAGCTGTGCAAGGAGATCCTCAGCTCCGGCGCCCTCACCAGGGTCATGATGCTCACCGCCAGCGCCGGCGTGGACGACCGCGTCGCCGGCCTGTCCCTCGGCGCCGACGACTACCTCGCCAAGCCCTTCGCGTTCCCCGAGCTCGTCGCCCGCGTCCGCGCGCTGGCCCGCCGCGCCACCCCCGCCACGCCGCCGCTGCTCACCGCGCAGGACGTCGAACTCGACCCCGCCCGCCGCACCGTGCGCCGCGCCGGCCACCCCGTCGAGCTGACCCGCAAGGAGTTCGGCGTCCTGGAGGTCCTGCTCGCCGCCAAGGGCTCCGTCGTCTCCAGCGAGGAACTCCTCGAACGCGTGTGGGACGAGAACGCCGACCCGTTCACCACGACCGTCCGGGTCACCGTCATGACGCTGCGCAAGAAGCTCGGCGAACCCGGCATCATCGACACCGTGGTCGGCTCCGGCTACCGCGTGCCCACGGCGGGCACCCCCGAAGAAGGCCCGCGCTGAACTCCGAACTGGCCCGCCGGCGCGGACCAGGACTGCGGACGCGGATCACGTTGCTCGCGACCGGCCTGGTCGCGTTCGTCAGCGGCCTGCTCCTGCTGCTCGGCTGGCTCCTCGTCGGACGCGTCATCGCCTCCTCACCGCGCTTCGCCGACGGCAGCACCGTGTTCGTCGACGGGCGCGAGGTCGACGCCGGCGTGCTCATGGACGTCCTCGGCCGGCAGGCCCGCGACGACGTGCTGAGTTCCGGCTCCATCGCGTTCCTCTGCGTCGTCGCCGCGGCGGCCCTGCTCGCCTGGACCATCACCGGCCGAGTCCTGCAACCCGTGCACGACGTCACCGACGCCGCCCGGCGGCTGTCCGCCGAGTCGCTGGGGGAGAGGCTCCGGCTCGCCGGGCCGCGTGACGAGGTCGCCGAACTGGCCGACACGTTCGACGAGATGCTCGACCGCCTCCAGGCCGCGTTCGAGTCGCAGCGCCGGTTCGTCGCCAACGCCTCCCACGAACTGCGCACCCCCCTCTCGGTCATCCGCACCGAGCTGGACGTGACGCTCGCCGACCCGGACGCCGACACCGACGAGCTGCGCCGCATGGCGGGCGTCGTGCGCGCCGCCACCGAACGCGCCGAGCAGTTGGTCAGCGCGCTGCTCCTGCTCGCCCGCACCGACGGCCTCGGCCTCGCGGTGCGGGAACCCGTCGACCTGAACGCCGTCGTCGAGTCCGCGTGGAAGGCCGTGCGTACGGAGGCGGAGGACCGGCAGGTGCGCGCCTCGTTCCTGTCCGCGCCCGCCCCGGCAGTCGGCGACCCGGCGCTGCTGGAACGGATCGCCGGGAACCTGCTGGAGAACGCCGTCCGCCACAACGTGCCCGGCGGGTGGATCGAGGTGCGCACCGAGGGCGGACCCGACTGGACCCTGCTGCGCGTGTCCTCCTCGGGGCAGCTCATCGCCCCGAACCGGGTGGAGGAGCTGTTCGAGCCGTTCCGCCGGGGAGGCACCGACCGGACCGCCCGCACCGGGACCGGCCTGGGGCTGTCCATCGTCCGGGCCGCCGTCGCAGCTCACGAGGGTCGCGTGCACGCCTCGGCTGTGCCCGGGGGAGGGCTGTCGGTGGCCGTCCAGCTGCCTTCCGCGCCGCACGGGAAACTGGTGTGAGTGGCTCCGGTCACAGGTGGCCGGGTTTGAGGACCTGGGCACGGGGTACTACCTGCGAAGACAGGGCTCCGCACCCCCGATTTGTCTCCGCGTTGGGCGGGGTGTAACTTTCTCTCTGCCAGCGCGGAACGGGCCGGGACAGACCGGAACGGAGCGCGGCGAAACCCCCGGAGCAAGAACAAGCGGCACAGTGTGCCGCCTCGGGCGCGGGGGAGTAGGATAAAAACTGAATGCGAAGCGGGTTGTGACGCGGAGCGAAGAAGCCGAAACGGCCGATTTGACACCGCGAAAACGAACGAGCTAAGCTTCAGACACAAGCGAAACACCGGAAACACAAAGCCCCGGAATGAACCGCGGTAAGACGCGGGACACGATGGTGAGCGCGTGTTCTTTGAGAACTCAACAGCGTGCCGAATAGCCAGTAAATTTATGATCCTCGTCAAGAGGATTCCTTTGAGATTGTTACTGGACAACTGACATTACTTGTCAGTGTTGTTCGGAGCGATCGAACTCATTCCTTATTGGAGAGTTTGATCCTGGCTCAGGACGAACGCTGGCGGCGTGCTTAACACATGCAAGTCGAGCGGTAAGGCCCTTCGGGGTACACGAGCGGCGAACGGGTGAGTAACACGTGGGTAACCTGCCCTGTACTCCGGGATAAGCCTGGGAAACTAGGTCTAATACCGGATACGACCTGCCACTGCATGGTGGTGGGTGGAAAGTTCCGGCGGTATGGGATGGACCCGCGGCCTATCAGCTTGTTGGTGGGGTAATGGCCTACCAAGGCGACGACGGGTAGCCGGCCTGAGAGGGTGACCGGCCACACTGGGACTGAGACACGGCCCAGACTCCTACGGGAGGCAGCAGTGGGGAATATTGCACAATGGGCGAAAGCCTGATGCAGCGACGCCGCGTGAGGGATGACGGCCTTCGGGTTGTAAACCTCTTTCAGCGGGGACGAAGGGCAACTGACGGTACCCGCAGAAGAAGCACCGGCTAACTACGTGCCAGCAGCCGCGGTAATACGTAGGGTGCGAGCGTTGTCCGGAATTATTGGGCGTAAAGAGCTCGTAGGCGGTTTGTTGCGTCGGCTGTGAAAACTTCACGCTTAACGTGGAGCCTGCAGTCGATACGGGCAGACTTGAGTTCGGCAGGGGAGACTGGAATTCCTGGTGTAGCGGTGAAATGCGCAGATATCAGGAGGAACACCGGTGGCGAAGGCGGGTCTCTGGGCCGATACTGACGCTGAGGAGCGAAAGCGTGGGGAGCGAACAGGATTAGATACCCTGGTAGTCCACGCCGTAAACGGTGGGTGCTAGGTGTGGGGGACTTCCACGTCCTCCGTGCCGCAGCTAACGCATTAAGCACCCCGCCTGGGGAGTACGGCCGCAAGGCTAAAACTCAAAGGAATTGACGGGGGCCCGCACAAGCGGCGGAGCATGTGGATTAATTCGATGCAACGCGAAGAACCTTACCTGGGCTTGACATGCACTGGAAACCAGTAGAGATATTGGCCCCCTTGTGGCCGGTGTACAGGTGGTGCATGGCTGTCGTCAGCTCGTGTCGTGAGATGTTGGGTTAAGTCCCGCAACGAGCGCAACCCTCGTTCCATGTTGCCAGCGCGTTATGGCGGGGACTCATGGGAGACTGCCGGGGTCAACTCGGAGGAAGGTGGGGATGACGTCAAGTCATCATGCCCCTTATGTCCAGGGCTTCACACATGCTACAATGGCCGGTACAGAGGGCTGCGAAGCCGTGAGGTGGAGCGAATCCCACAAAGCCGGTCTCAGTTCGGATCGGGGTCTGCAACTCGACCCCGTGAAGTCGGAGTCGCTAGTAATCGCAGATCAGCAACGCTGCGGTGAATACGTTCCCGGGCCTTGTACACACCGCCCGTCACGTCACGAAAGTCGGTAACACCCGAAGCCCGTGGCCCAACCCGCAAGGGGGGGAGCGGTCGAAGGTGGGACTGGCGATTGGGACGAAGTCGTAACAAGGTAGCCGTACCGGAAGGTGCGGCTGGATCACCTCCTTTCTAAGGAGCATCTGCACTGCGGTCTTCGGACCATGGTGGAGGCCACGCCGACGGCGAATGATCGTCGGGTGGAGCTCATATATGTGGATGCTGGCTAATGCAGAATCACTGATTGCCTGCGAAGTTAGTACTGTCCGTCAGGGCGTGGAAGGGTTCGCAGGGGGTTTGAGACTTCTGTTCGGTACGCTGTTGGGTCCTGAGAGAACACGCGAGTGTTTTCCTCAGCGAGAAACGACAGGGCTCCGCCCGTCTCCGAACCGCCAGGGTGAACTTGGCAGGCGTTGACAGTGTGGCGGGGTGTCTGGTTGTTCTTTGAGAACTGCACAGTGGATGCGAGCATCTTTGTGGCAAGTTATTAAGGGCATACGGTGGATGCCTTGGCACCAGGAGCCGATGAAGGACGTAGGAGACTGCGAAAAGCCTTGGGGAGCTGTCAACCGAGCTGAGATCCAAGGGTGTCCGAATGGGGAAACCCGGCCCCAGTCATGTGGGGTCACCCATACCTGAACACATAGGGTATGTGGAGGGAACGCGGGGAAGTGAAACATCTCAGTACCCGCAGGAAGAGAAAACAACCGTGATTCCGTGAGTAGTGGCGAGCGAAAGCGGACTAGGCTAAACCGTACTCGTGTGATACCCGGCAGGGGTTGCGTGTGCGGGGTCGTGGGACCTGTTCGTCAGTTCTGCCGGACTGACAAGAAGTCATAAAACGGTGTCGTTAGCGGAACGTGTCTGGAAAGCGCGGCCGTAGAGGGTGAAAGTCCCGTACGCGAAAACTCACCGTCTTCTTACAGTGTTCCCAAGTAGCAGCGTACTCGTGAAATTCGCTGTGAATCTGGCGGGACCACCCGCTAAGCCTAAATACTACCTGGTGACCGATAGCGGACTAGTACCGTGAGGGAAAGGTGAAAAGTACCCCGGGAGGGGAGTGAAATAGTACCTGAAACCGTGTGCCTACAATCCGTCGGAGCCTTTAGGGGTGACGGCGTGCCTTTTGAAGAATGAGCCTGCGAGTTAGTGCTGCGTGGCGAGGTTAACCCGTGTGGGGTAGCCGTAGCGAAAGCGAGTCCGAATAGGGCGTTCATAGTCGCGTGGTCTAGACCCGAAGCGGAGTGATCTAGCCATGGCCAGGGTGAAGCGTGGGTAAGACCGCGTGGAGGCCCGAACCCACCAGGGTTGAAAACCTGGGGGATGAGCTGTGGTTAGGGGTGAAAGGCCAATCAAACTCCGTGATAGCTGGTTCTCCCCGAAATGCATTTAGGTGCAGCGTCGTGTGTTTCGTGCCGGAGGTAGAGCACTGGATGGTCTAGGGGGCCCACAAGCTTACCGAAATCAACCAAACTCCGAATGCCGGTACGTGAGAGCGCGGCAGTGAGACTGCGGGGGATAAGCTTCGTAGTCGAGAGGGAAACAGCCCAGAACGCCGGCTAAGGCCCCTAAGTGTGTGCTAAGTGGGAAAGGATGTGGGGTCGCCCAGACAACCAGGAGGTTGGCTTAGAAGCAGCCACCCTTTAAAGAGTGCGTAATAGCTCACTGGTCAAGTGGTCCTGCGCCGACAATGTAGCGGGGCTCAAGCACACCGCCGAAGCCGTGTCATTCAGAACTAGTGTCTGGATGGGTAGGGGAGCGTCGTTCAGCCATTGAAGCGCCGGAGTGATCCAGGTGTGGAGGCTGGACGAGTGAGAATGCAGGCATGAGTAGCGAAAGCAGAGTGAGAAACTCTGCCGCCGGATGACCAAGGGTTCCTGGGCCAGGCTAATCCGCCCAGGGTAAGTCGGGACCTAAGGCGAGGCCGACAGGCGTAGTCGATGGACAACGGGTTGATATTCCCGTACCCGTGTGAACGCGCCCATGGCGAGGCTTGTGATACTAACCGCCCGAAGCCCGGGTCTGATTCTTCGGATGAGGACCCGACGTGGAGCGCGGGACCTGAACTTGTAGTAGTCAAGCGATGGGGTGACGCAGGAGGGTAGCTCCGCCAGTGAGTGGTAGTACTGGTGTAAGCGTGTAGGCCGTCTGGTAGGCAAATCCGCCAGGCATATAGGCTGAGACGTGATGCATAGCCGATTGAGGCGAAGTAGAGTGATCCCATGCTGCCGAGAAAAGCCTCTAGTGAGTGTTCATGCGGCCCGTACCCCAAACCGACACAGGTGGTCAGGTAGAGAATACCGAGGCGATCGGGCGAACTGTGGTTAAGGAACTCGGCAAAATGCCCCCGTAACTTCGGGAGAAGGGGGGCCGAGGGATTTGAAGCCCCTTGCGGGCTAGGATTTTTCGGCCGCAGAGACCAGCGAGAAGCGACTGTTTACTAAAAACACAGGTCCGTGCGAAGTCGCAAGACGATGTATACGGACTGACGCCTGCCCGGTGCTGGAACGTTAAGGGGACCGGTTAGCTCTTCGGGGCGAAGCTGAGAACTTAAGCGCCAGTAAACGGCGGTGGTAACTATAACCATCCTAAGGTAGCGAAATTCCTTGTCGGGTAAGTTCCGACCTGCACGAATGGCGTAACGACTTCTCGACTGTCTCAACCACAGGCCCGGCGAAATTGCACTACGAGTAAAGATGCTCGTTACGCGCGGCAGGACGGAAAGACCCCGGGACCTTTACTATAGCTTGGTATTGGTGTTCGGTTCGGCTTGTGTAGGATAGGTGGGAGACTGTGAAGCGCTGACGCCAGTCAGTGTGGAGTCATCGTTGAAATACCACTCTGGTCGTACTGGATGTCTAACCTCGGTCCGTGATCCGGATCAGGGACAGTGCCTGGTGGGTAGTTTAACTGGGGCGGTTGCCTCCCAAAGAGTAACGGAGGCGCTCAAAGGTTCCCTCAGCCTGGTTGGCAATCAGGTGTCGAGTGCAAGTGCACAAGGGGGCTTGACTGTGAGACCGACAGGTCGAGCAGGGACGAAAGTCGGAACTAGTGATCCGGCCATGGCTTGTGGAAGCGTGGTCGCTCAACGGATAAAAGGTACCCCGGGGATAACAGGCTGATCTTGCCCAAGAGTCCATATCGACGGCATGGTTTGGCACCTCGATGTCGGCTCGTCGCATCCTGGGGCTGGAGTAGGTCCCAAGGGTTGGGCTGTTCGCCCATTAAAGCGGTACGCGAGCTGGGTTTAGAACGTCGTGAGACAGTTCGGTCCCTATCCGCCGCGCGCGTAGGATACTTGCGGAAGGCTGTCCCTAGTACGAGAGGACCGGGACGGACGGACCTCTGGTGTGCCAGTTGTCCTGCCAAGGGCATTGCTGGTTGGCTACGTTCGGAAGGGATAACCGCTGAAAGCATCTAAGCGGGAAGCTCGTTCCTAGATGAGGTATCCCACCCTTCGTGGGTTAAGGCCCCCAAGAGACCATTGGGTTGATAGGCCGGAGATGGAAGGTCGGTAACGGCTGGAGTTGACCGGTACTAATAGGCCGAGGACTTGCTCACAAACATGCTACGCATCCACTGTGCGGTTCTGAAAGAACCGAACCGGACCATCATGCCCGATCTGGGTGTGGTGCCTACGGGTTGGTAATTTCATAGTGTTTCGGTGGTCATTGCGGTTGGGGAACACCCGGTCCCATTCCGAACCCGGTAGTTAAGCCTTCCAGCGCCGATGGTACTGCACTCGTGAGGGTGTGGGAGAGTAGGACGCCGCCGAACATTCTTTCCCCGAGGGGACGCTTCATGCGAAGCGTCCCCTCGGGGCTTTTTTGCGTTGTCGTGGCTGCTTTACCGCCCGAGCCGGGCCGCGAGGGCCTCGCCGAGCAGGGTGCCGGACAGCCAGGCGGTCTCGACCTTCGGTGAGCCCCACGCGTCACCGGCGATGCCGACCAGGTCGTCGTCGAGGTGGAACGGGGCCGTGCCGGGGGCGGCGGGACGGGCGAACGTCCACCGGTGCACGTGGACGTTCACGGCGGCTTCCGGCAGGGAGAGCAGTTCGCGGACGGCGACCTCGACCTCGTCGGCCGCGGCGGGCGCGTCGGCCACGTACTGCCCGGCGAACGCGTCGTCGGTGTGCGCGACGAGCACGGGCGCGTCGTCGCCCCGGCGGCTGCCGTCGTCGAACAGCGTGGTGAGGACGGGGTGGTCGTTGACGAACGCCCCGTGGAACGGCGCCCAGCTCCGCGTCGGGTACTCCAGGGTCGCGACGAGGGACGGCAGCCAGTCTTGTACCCCGGCGGCGGTCCGGGTGCCGGCCAGGCGCGGGTCGAGCAGGCGCAGCGCCTGCGGTCCGGGCAGGGCCAGGACGACGGCGTCGGCGGGTTCGCCGTCGACGCGGGGGCCGGGTTCGACCCACTCGACGGTGTGCCCGGTCGTGACGTCCAGTCCGGACGCCACGTCCTCCACGAGGGACCGCAGTCCGCCGGGTGCGGCCCAGCGCATCGGGCCGGTGGTGTGCGAGACGCCGTCGGCGGAGTGCACGGCGAGCGTGTCCGTCCACTCGCGGGCCAGGCCGGCCCCCTGCCAGCGCGTCACGACGGCGGCGAAGCGGGCGTCCGACACGGTGAAGTACCCGGCGCCGATGTCCGCCCGCCGACCGTCGTAGCGCTTGCTCGCCATCCGGCCCCCGACGACCGGTGAGCGTTCGAGGACGCGCGTGTCGATCCCGGCGTCGGTCAGCGCTCGGGCGCAGGCCACCCCGGCGATGCCCGCACCGACCACGAGGACACCCACGGCGATCACATCCTTGACGAATCGTCACGTTCCGGCGAACGAGAGGGCTGACCGGGGGATGCCCCTGGCGCGTGCGGGTGACGCTGGGTCGGGTGCTTGTGGTCCTCCCTACGGTAGCGGCATGAACGGCGGCTAGCGGGGTGGGGAGGCAGCGGTGCCGTGGCGGTCGCGCAGGGGCAGACGCAGGGGCAGGCACGCCCGTGCCCGCCCGCCCACCGACCCGACGTGGGCCGCGGCGCTGTTCGCCCTGATCCTGCTGCTGTCCCTGTTCCTGCTGCTGCTGACCTACCTGTAGGTCATTCGACGGGTTCCAACGAGCTCGTGGGGAAGCGCCGCTCGTTGCGCTCGATCTTGGCGAACGCGGCCTCGACGAGGTCCACGTCGAGCTTGTCGGCCAGCCGCACGAGGTAGTGGACGACGTCGGCCAGTTCGTCGCGGACGTTCCAGGCCAGCTCGGGGTCCTCCATGGCGCGGGCGGCCTCCTCGGGGGTGAGCCACTGGAACAGGTCGGTCAGCTCGCCGACCTCGCCGGACAACGCCATGACGAGGTTCTTCGGCGTGTGGTACTGGTCCCAGTCGCGGGCGGCGGCGAAGCGGCGCAGCGCGTCACGCAGGGCGTCGAGGTTGTTCACGTTGTTCATGCCGCAGGGCTACCACACGGGAGCGGACAGGCCGAACACGCGTCGCGGGCGTTGAACGGGGCCGCGCACCGTCGTTCGAGGACTGCGTGACAGGTGGCTGTTCGCGGTGTCAGCGGCGGGGGACGGCGGTGAGGTGGCGCCCGCCCGGGAGGGCGGTGAGGACGAGGCCGAACAGCAGGCCGTTCAGCTCCTCCACGTCGAGGTGGAGGTGTCGTGCGACGTGGTGCGGGGTGGTGCCGCGGGCGCGCAGGGCGCCGAAGACCTTGGCGAGCAGCTGGGACGTCTCGTGCCGCCCGGGGTGGTGGTCGCGGGCCAGGTTGGCGCAGACCGTCGTGTGCTGGGTGGGGGTGAGCAGGCCGAGGTCGTGCAGGCGGTGGGCGAGGACGAGGGGGGTGACGCGCCAGGTGGCGGCGTGGGCGCGGACCTGCTCGGTGACCGGGTTGCGGGGTACCGCGGCGAGGAGCGCTGTTCTCGGCAGGAGGAAGGCGCGCGCGAACGCTTGCGGGTCACCGCTGCCGGTGAGGCGGCCGAGTTCGCGGGCGGCGTCGTCGCGGGCGTTCGCCGGGTCGAGGAACGCGAACGGCGTGCCGGCGTGGCGGAAGGAGAACGAGCCCGCGCCGGCGCAGTCGGGCGGCAGGGAGAAGACCCGCACGCCGTGCGCCTCCAGCAGGTGGACCATGGTGGGGGCCGGTCGGTGCGGCATGCCCCAGCGGGCGCGGAGCATCGTGGCCGCGGTCTCCGGGTCGGGGCGCTCCCAGGTCGGCACGTCCGGTTCGGGGAGCGCGAACTCCGCGTCGAGCCAGTCGGCGAAGCCGAGCGCGAGGCGTGCGGCGGCGGTGGCCCTCGTGCGGTCGGTCCGGGGGCCGGTGAAAGCCGGTTCGACGTGCGGGACGTCGTCTCCGCCGAGGAACGAGGGCGGGAACCCGAGCGCGGCGGCGAGCTTCAGCGTCGTCGCGGGCCTCGGGACCCGGCGGCCCCGCTCGTAGTCGGCGACGCCCGCCACGCCCGCCTTGCGCGCCAGCTCCGCCGCGGTGAGGCCGCGCCGGGTGCGGGCGAGGACGAGGCGGGAGGGCGTGAGCATGATCGGGTCATTCTCGCACCCTCACCGGGACGTCGACGTCGTGCGCCGTGTGGTCGGCCCTGGGTGTCGGCAGGGAGCCGAACTCCAGCGGCGGCAACGTGATCCGGTGGGCCCAGCGGTCGACGACCTGCCCCTGCGGGGTGGGTTCGGGCTGGGACACCTCGCGCAGGACGGTCGTCCGCTCGTCCTCCTGCACGACGTAGGTGACGAGGAACCACAGCTTCCACTCGTGCGCGTGGAACGAGTCGAACAGCGACAGCTGGTCGTGGTCGTTGCCGCGCATCATGGCCGCGATGGCCGGGCCCTTGGCGTAGTCGCTGCGCAGCGGGGCGTTGGCGTTGCCGGTGTTGCGGTTGCCCTGGAGCGTGCCCAGCACGACCGGCTTGGACGGGTGCTGCACGAGCCCCGCGTTCCACTTGTCGACCTTCGTCCACCCCTCGGCCACCAGCACCTCGCGCAGCCTGCCGACCCGGTGGACCCAGTCGAGCAGGCCGGCCCCGTTGGTGGGCCCGAGGGGCGGCGCGCTCAGCCTCGCGTCGACCCCGGCCCAGATCGCCTCGTCCAGGTGGTCGACGCGCAACCCCAACTCGGCGAGCCGCGCGTGGTGGTCCGCGGTGAGCTCCGTGGCGTTCGACATCGTCATACGTGCAGGTTAATCCCGGGCACCGACAATCCCGGCGGCCGTCGAGGGCGGCTCAGCGCGCGAGCTCCTCCAGGTACTCCTGGGTCTCGGCGTCGGTCGAGTAGACGCATACGCCGCGCATCCCGCGGGTCAGCAGCACCTTGTAGGTGTTCCTGATCAGGTTGTGGAAGTGCGCGCCCTCGGCCTTTTTCACCGCGGGGTCGTGGGAGTGCCCGGGGTGGGCCTCCCACCGGTCGCCCCGGCGGACGAAGTCGGGACCGAAGATCACTCCGGCCCAGTCGTACTCGAAGCCCTGCGCCGTGTAGACGCAGCCGACCTGGCCGAAGCCGCGCTCGTCGCTGGCCCAGTAGTGGGACTCGGGCGCGTCGGGCACCCGTTTGCCCGGCTTCGCGTTCCAGGGGCGCTGCCAGTCGCCGACGCGGACGTCCGGCACGAGCACCTTCGTGCCGTCCCGGGTGGTGGGGTCGCTCCACTTCCAGCAGTACCCGGCGGCGAGCCGGGCCGTCCCGCCGAACCGCGCCCGCTGCGCCAGGACCCATTCCTCGACCTCCGCCGGGGTGGCGGCGGCCCGGACGACGAAGTCCTTGTCGGCGCGGGTCACCAGGTCCGACCACGCGGTGGCGGGGCGTCGGCCGATGTCGAGCAGACCGGCGACCCAGGCGTCGAAGAACTCCGACCCGCCGCACCGGTACTGACCCGCCAGGTGCACGACTTCGACCTCGCACCCCAGTGCTCTGGCCGCGGCCTCGATTTCGCGCGTCGAGCCCATCTCGCCGGGCCGCACCACCTGGTGCTCGTCCAACAGGAAGACGGGAACCCAGGCCGCGTCGATCAACTCGGTCACCTGCCGCCGCGCCCGCTGCCGCGCTTCGGCCTTGGTGTAGCGGTTGACGCTGGTCTCCCGGATGCGGTGTGCCTCGTCGCAGATCAACACGTCCAGGCCGCGGGCCTCGGCGTCCATGAAGCTGTTGAAGTACTTGAACATGCTCTGTACGCGCGGTGCGCGTTTACCCGCCAGCTTGCGCAGCGTGCTGGTGAACGCGCTGGAGCCGGTGGCGTGGTAGGCGCGCCGGCCCAGCCGGGCCAGTTCGCCGAGCAGACTCAGCGCGATGACGCTCTTGCCCGAGCCCGGTCCGCCGAGCACGATCACCACAGTCTGCGTGCGGCTGGTGCGGGCGCGTTCGACGGCCTGCATGACAGCGCTGTAGGCCACCTGCTGCTCGTCGAGCAGCACGAACTGCTCCCGGTCCTGGATTTCGCGTGCCGCCAGGTCGAGCAGCGGCTTGGACGGCGCGTGTCGTGCGTTCAGCAGGTCCTCGGCGGCCCGCCCGGCCGCTTCTCTCGTCGCGGGGTCGGGGTCGAGCAGCGCCTTCAGGCGGTCGGTCATCAGCGACCGGGTGTCCATCGTGTACAGGCGGCCGTAGTCGTCCATCTCGTACCGGGACAGGCGCCAGACACCCGACTCCAGCGCGTTGTGCAGGTAGGCGAGGCCGTGGACCGCGCCAGGCTGCTCGGCCAGGGACGGGGTGGAGTCGACGAGGTACTCGCAGTACCGGCGCACCTGCTCCACGGGGTGCAGCACCGGCTCCGGGTAGTGCGGGACCTGTACCAGGTCGTCGCCCACCGGTTCGGCGCTGGACCACTGCTTCAACTCCACCAGCACGTAGGACGGGGTGCCGCGTCGGGGGTGGGTGCCGCACAGGACGACGTCGACCCGCTTGGGGTTGTGGGGCAGCTTGTGCTCCAGCAGCACTTCGACGTGCCCGAGGCCCGCGTCGACGACGTCGGTGAGGAACGCGGGCAGGCTGTTCCGCCACGACCGGACCTCGGCCTTGCCCACGCCCGAATCGAACTGGATGCGGGCCTGTTCTTCGAGCACGGTGTGCAGTCGGTCGGCCATGTCGAGCAGGTCCTGAGCGCTGCGGCGCACGAGAGCCACCGGTTGATCCCCCACCTGGGCACGCGGAATACACGTGCGGGTGGGGGCAACGACGAGCGTGCGCTCGGTGCCCGGCGGGCCGCAGGGGAGAGGTTAGCGCGCCCCGGTACGGCTACGTCACATCACCGCGATCGGGGTGACCGGGGCTTCACCGGGCGAGGGGTGTCAGCGGCCGCGCCAGACCGGGTGCATGTACCGACGGCGTTCGTCGGGGGCGGGTTCCGTGGTGAACAGGTTGTCGGCGTTCCGGTGGACGCAGTCGATGCCGAGTCGGTGCAGCAGGGCGACACCGTCGGCGCCGGGACGTTCCGGGAAGAGGGCCATCAGGCGGGTGACCGCGTCCGGGCTGTCCGCCGCGTAGTCGAGCAGTTGGGCGACCGCTTCCCGTACCTTGCTGTGCGTGGCCAGGCTCTTCGCCTCGATGACCACGACATCCGCGTCGTCGCGGTAGTACAGGTCGGCTCGCTTGCCACTCGGCGTGACGAAGCTGTGCATCTCGACGTCGGAGCGGAAATCCCGGTAGTGGGCGACCAGACGGGCTTCAACCCGTTCGTACGCGGTCTGCCGTTCCGCGATCCGGTGCCAGACGACGTCCACGTGGGTTCGTTCGACGGGGATCACGCGGGTGTCCAGCCCGATCCGGTCGGCGGTGGCGTTCAGCTTGGCGCTCAACTCCGCTTCCACGGTGCTTGGGGTGATGTCGAAAGCCGTGATCAGGCGGGACGACCTGGGCTCTTCGACGAGGCGTTGCCCGTACACGTAGTCGCCGGCGGTGAATCCTTCGATGCCCCAGAGATCGGTGATCGGGTAGTCGGTGAGCCGGACGTCGAGGACGCTGTACACGTTGGTGAAGCTCGAATCGTTGGCGTGCTGGTTCCAGAGCAGGTCGGCCAAGGGCTCGTTGCGGAACAGGTGTCCGATCTCGCCGGTGGCTTTGATTTTCTTCTCGCCGACGAACAGCACGACGCCGCCGGAGCGCAGCCGTTCCATGGGTTTGTCGTGCCGGGGGATCGCGCCCCAGAAGTGCGCCTCGCCGGAAGGGTACAACTCCTCCAATGGAACCCTCGATCGTGTCGTGGAAGCGCTTCCTCGTGTCGGGGTTGCCGTAGCAGAGGGCGAGAAGAGCGAGCGTCATGGACGGTCCCCACCGGTTGTCACCTGATCGTGTGGGGGTTGACCTTAGGTCCCGACGTGCTCTTCCGGTCGGCGGGAATCCGTCATGCGCGGATCAGCGGGAGAAAAGCGCACGTCCGGCGAAGAACAGGACACCGGCCAGGCCCGCCGGTGCGGTCACCAGCACCAGGTAGGCCCACGCGCCGACGGTGGAACCGGTCGGTATCAGGTCCTTGCTCACCCCGGCCACCAGTGCGGCCCAGGACAGCAGGGAGAACAAGGTCGAATTCAGCCAGCACACCGCCGATGCGGCCCTGGCCCGACGCGCGCCGGCGAGGTCGAGCTGCTCACCCCGGACGAAGGACCGTGACGAGATCAGGCTCAGGCAGGACAGCAGCAACCCCGACACCGAGCCGCACCCCGGGATCCACAGGACGGTCTCGAACGGGGGGTAGGTCGCGGGCAGGATCCCGCCGACGACCACGATCGCCAGTGCGAGGACCGCGCACACGGCCACACCCCCGACGCCAAGGCCGACGCACAGCCCGCGCACCTCCCGCACGCGCGTGGCCGGCATCCAGGCGTGGAGCGGTGGGGGTCCGACGGGCCTCACGGGCTGGGCCGCCGGTCCGAGCCGGCACCGTCCGCCGTGCTCGCGTCGGCCATGTCCCCGTTGTTCGGCATCGCCCACGTCGAGCCCAGGTCGCGGACCTTCTGCCGGATCGCGGCCTGTTCGACCTCGATCGTGTTGATGTGCGATTCCATCGCCACGATGGTCGCGCTGATGAGGCTGATCGTCACTCCCGCCGCGCCGATCAGCGCCACAACCGCCGCCGGGATACCCACGATCGTGACGGCGTGCCCACCGCGGTGAGGATGCGACCACGAACGTGGTCAGCGCGACCCCCATCGCGATCCAGAACGTGTCGGAGGTCCCGCAGCTTCTTGTGGAGCAGCGCCATGGCGCGTGCGATCGGGTCGACCAGGTGCTGCAACGGTGCGGGCGTCCAATTCATCGCGCTGTCGACCTCCCGCGTCCACTGGTCGGCCTCGCGGATGAGGGGGTTCACCGCTCACCGTCCCGCGCGTGGACGCCGTTCATGGCGCGCCGGCGCGCCGTCGGCTGCGAGGGAGGCGCGGAGGCCCACGAGGGTGGCTCCGGCATCCGGCTCATCGTGCCGCGGCCGGTGCGGCGGTCCGCTACACGGGGAACAGGCGCCTGCCGGTGACGACCGCCGCGGAGGTGGGGAGGATCGGGAGGACGTAGAGGGGGAGCAGGAGCCAGGCCGCGCCGGTGTCGCCGGTGGTCCTGACCAGGGCGTAGGTCTGGGCGAAGACGGCCAGCAGTGAGCCCAGGAGGCCGAACGCCCAGGAGAGGCCGATGGCGCTGCGGAGTTGGCGTGTTCGGCGCAGGACGAGGTGCGTGCCGTCCAGGGCTCGTCTGCCCAGCAGCACGGTGAGGCCGGCTGTCAGGACCGTGGCGACGGCGACGCCGTTCGACGTCCGGGCGAACTCGGCCAGGGGGCGGTAACCGCCCGCCAGCAGGGGGGACAGGGCCGTGGTGACCGCGCCGAGGACCAGGGCGGACGCTAAGAGGAGCCTGCCGCGGTTCAGGGAGCCGGTGGTGATCGCCTCGGCCTGCTCCTCGGTGACGGGGAGGTGCGTGGTCGGTTCGGGGGTGCGCGCGGTGGAGCGGGTGGTCACCGGGGATCGGTCCCTTTCACGTGCGGGTGGGAGGTCGATTCTGGACGAAGACGGCCCGCGAGTGGCCGTCTTCGCCCAGAATCGGGTCCTACGGCTCCCAGACCTGCACCGCCCGCACGACGAACGGGGCGTCGGGCACGTAGGTGCCCCGGCCCGGGTAGGTGGTGAAGTCGGACTCGGTCGAGCACGTCGCGCTCTGGAACACCGACGTGTCGCGGTTGAGGAGGTTGGCGAAGGAACGCGCCGTGAAGCCGTCCGGCAGGGGTATGCACTCGCGCGGGTTCGCGGTCTCCAGGTCCAGGCGGTGCGCCGTGCCGGTGTAGTCCTTCGCGGACCAGGCGCAGAACTCGCCGCGGTCGCAGGTCGGGCTGGCGGGCGCGGCGGCGGCGGTGCCGGTGGCGAGCAGGGACAGGGCGGCGGTGAGGGTGATGATCTTCATGTCACCCAGGTTGCACGCGGCTGGGCCGGTTGTCCCGGGCCGTCACCTGTTGGTGTGGTTCAACCGGCGCTGTTGGCCCGCCAGGTAGGGGCGGGCACGGCGTTGGCCGCCCCGGTCGGCGATGGCCTCGGCGAGGGAGTCGAGGACGCGCGCCACGCGGTCGGCGTCGGGGTGCCAGCCGCGGCGCTCGCACTCGGCCAGCCAGTCCACGGGGGACAGGTGGCCGCGTTCGCGGTTGCAGCGGCGGCAGGCGGCGACCTCGTTCTCCAGCCACGACGGGCCGCCCTTGACCTTGGGCACGAGGTGGTCGGTGGTGGGCGTGACGTGGCCGGTGAACGCCCGGCGGCACCACGTGCAGTCCGGGCCGTCGCGGGCGATGGCCAGGGCGAGGCGGGCGGCGCGGTCGAGGGCGGCGTCAGGCATGGGCCAGGCGGGCGGCGAGGCGGACCGCGTCGTGCGGGGCCGCCGCGTCGGTGTCGTTGTCGAAGTACGCGTACACGTCGTGGGTCGCCGACCACTCGCGGACGCGGTCCGCCCAGTGGTCGAGTTCGGCGTCGGTGTAGCTGCCCACGTAGAGGGCCTGGCTGCCGTGCAGGCGGAGGTAGGCGAAGTCGGCGGTGACGTCGTCGAGGTACGGGAACCGGCCGGCGCTGTGGGAGACGACCAGGGCGATGCCGTGCGCCCGCAGGAGGTCGTGGAACTCGTCGGTCAGGAACGTCTCGTGGCGGACCTCCAGGGCGTGCCGCAGGGGCAGGTCGACCTCGGTGGTCACGAGGGCGCGTTCGTCGGGCAGGCGTGCGTCGTGGTTCTCCGCGAGCTTGGCGGCTTCCCCGGTGGTGCGGGGGAGCAGGTCGAAGAACGTGGCCAGCCGGTCGGGGTCGTAGGTCATCCGCGGTGGCAGCTGCCACAGGAACGGGCCGAGCTTGTGCTCCAGCGCCAGCACGCCGGAGGCGAAGAAGTTCGCGAGCGGCACCTCCACGTCGCGCAGCTGCTTGAGGTGCGTGATGAACCGGCCGCCCTTGACCGCGAACACGAAGTCGTCGGGCGTCTGCTCGCCCCACGCCCGGTAGCTGGAGGGGCGTTGCAGCGAGTAGAACGAGCCGTTCAGCTCGACGGAGGTGGTCAGGCGCGAGATGTGCTCCAGCTCGCGGCGCTGCACGAGCCCCTCGGGGTAGAACGCGCCGCGCCGCCACGTCGGGTACACCCAGCCCGACGTGCCGATCCGCACCTGTCCCGCCATGGCCCCGGGGTACCCCTTCTTGACCTCCAGCGCACCTGAGGGTGGAAGGTGTCGACCATGGACGACCGCACGCTCGACGCCTACCTCGACCGCATCGGCGCGACCCGCGCCGATGGCGTCGTCGAACTGCACGAACGCCACCTGGCGACGGTGCCCTTCGAGAACCTGTCCATCCACCTCGGCGAGGAGATCAGCCTCGACGAGGACGCGCTGGTGGACAAGGTCGTGCACCGGCGGCGCGGCGGGTTCTGCTACGAGTTGAACGGGGCGTTCGCCGCGCTGCTCCGCGCGCTCGGGCACGACGTGGAGCTGCTGTCGGCGAAGGTGTTCACCGACGGCGCGTACGGTCCGCCGTTCGACCACCTGGCGCTGCGCGTCGGGAACCTGCTGGTCGACGTGGGGTTCGGCCGGTTCGCGCTGCGACCGCTGGACATCACGAGCCGGGAGGACCAGCACGACCCGACCGGGGTGTTCCGGCTCGTCGACACCCCCGAGGGCGACGTGGACGTGCTGTTCGACGGGGTGCCGCAGTACCGGTTCGAGCGGCGGCCCCGGGAGCTGGCGGAGTTCCGGGCCACGTGCTGGTACCAGCAGACGTGGCCGGGGTCGCCGTTCCGGCGCGGCGCGACCTGCTCGCTGCCCACCGCCGAGGGGCGGGTGACCGTCGCCGGCTCGAAGCTGATCACCACCAAGGGCGACGAGAGGCTCGTGGAGGACCTGGGCGACGACGCGCTGCTCGCCGCCTACGCGAAGCACTTCGGGATCGTGCTGGACCGGGTGCCTCAGTCGATCGCCAGCCGCTGAGCCAGGACCACGGCGTCGTGCGGCGCGGCGTTGTCCATGGTGTTGTCGAAGTAGACGTAGACGTCGCGGGTCTTCGACCACTCGCGGACGCGGGACGCCCACTTGTCCAGCGCCTCGTCGGAGTAGGCGCTCTTGTACAGCTCGCGGTCGCCGTGCAGGCGCACGTAGGCGAAGTCGGCGGTCGGCTCGACCGGTTCGGGGAAGCGGCCCGCCGACTCCGCCGCGCACAGCGCCACCCCGCGCTCGGTCAGCATCTCGACCAGCTCGGGGTTGTCCCAGGTGGGGTGGCGGATCTCCAGGGCGTGCCGGACGGGCGGGAGCTGGTCGAGGAACGCGGCCAGCCGCTCGGGCCGCCACGGCAGCATCGGCGGCAGCTGCCACAGCACGGGGCCGAGCTTGGGCCCCAGGTCCAGCACGCCGGAGTCGTAGAACTCGCGCAGCGCGTCCCCGACGTCGCGCAGGCGCTTGTGGTGGGTGACCTCGCGGTGGCCCTTCACGGCGAACACGAAGTCGTCGGGCGTGCGCTCGGACCACGACCGGTAGTCGGTCGGCTTGCGCAGGCCGTAGAACGAGCCGTTGACCTCCACGGTGCCGAACCGCCGGGACAGGAACTGGAGCTCCAGGCGCTGTTGCAGGCCGCGCGGGTAGAAGTCCCCGCGCCACTGCGGGTAGTGCCAGCCCGACGTGCCTATCCGGATCTCACCCACGGTGACCGAGTTGCCGCGAACCACACGCGTGAAACTCAGAACCCGGCGCCGTCGAGCGCCCCCCTGACGACGTGGTCCACGCGCGCCTGCTGCGGGTCGCGGGCCAGGGCCTCGGTGCACGGGCAGTGCGCCAGGTCGCTGCCGCACAGGTACACGCCGAGCACGCGCAGGCTGCGGGCGGTCTGGCGCAGGCGGGCGGCGCCGCGCAGCCTCACCTGGCCGTACACGGCCTTCGCGAGCTGGTAGGGGGCGCCGGGGCCGAGGTCGACGCACGCCTGGCTGTCGAGCTGCTCGGCGACGTGCGCGATGGGGCGGCACCCGCACGCGCGCACCGACCGCACGAGCCGCTGGTCGAGCCTGGCGACGAGGCGGCGGGCCACCTCGTCGCGCCAGCCCCGGTCGGACCGCAGGAACGCGACCAGCTCCTCCACCCGCACGGGGTCGGGGTGCGGTCGGCGGGCGCGGGCTCTTCGGCGTTGAGGGGTCATGCCACCAAGATCGGGTGCGGCGGCGGGTTCCGGCGCCCGCTCACCCGGCTGCGCGCCGGCGGTAACCGGGCGCAGCAACCGGCGACCACTCGGTGTCAGAGGCAGGTGGCCGGGGAGTCGCCGACCGGGCGTCGCGCGGTGACCGCCCACGCGACAGCGCACCCCCGCCACCCGGGAGGGCGACGGGGGTGCGCTGTGGTCAGGACCAGCCGGCCGGGACCAGGGCCGGGACCGGGGCTAGGCGGGGACGGAGGCGATGCCGGGGGCGAGGAAGCGCTTGCCCGTCACCTTCTCCGAGATGCCCGAGCGGTCCAGGTACGGGGTGATGCCGCCCAGCCAGAACGGCCAGCCCGCGCCCAGGACCATGCACAGGTCGATGTCCTGCGCCTCGGCCACCACGCCCTCGTCGAGCATGATGCGGATTTCCTCGGCCAGGGCCTCCAGGGCCCGGTTGAAGACCTCGTCGCCGGTGAGCGGCTTGTCGCCGAACTCCCACAGCGCCTGCACCTCGGGGTCCACGGTCTGCTTGCCGGTGGCGTCCCACTGCCAGACCGCGGTCTTGCCGGCCTCGACGAAGCGCTTCATGTTCTCCGACACGCCGAAGCGGTCGGGGAACGCGCCGTGCATCGTGCCGGCCACGTGCAGCGCCACGGCGGGGCCGACGAGCTGGAGCAGCACCAGCGGCGACATGGGCAGGCCCAGCGGCTCGGTGGCCTTGTCCGCCACCTCGAACGGGGTGCCCTCGTCGATGGACTTCACGACCTCGCCCATGAAGCGGGTCAGCAGCCGGTTCACCACGAACGCCGGGGCGTCCTTGACCAGCACCGACGACTTCTTCAGCTGCTTGCCCACGGCGAACGCGGTGGCCAGCGTCGCGTCGTCGGTGCGCTCGGCGCGCACGATCTCCAGCAGCGGCATGACCGCGACCGGGTTGAAGAAGTGGAAGCCGACGACCCGCTCGGGGTGCTTCAGGTCGGCCGCCATGTCGGTGATCGACAGCGACGACGTGTTGGTCGCCAGCACCGCCTCCGCCGAGACGTGCTCCTCGACCTCGGCGAACACCTTCTTCTTCACGCCGAGGTCCTCGAACACGGCCTCGATGACGAAGTCCGCGTCGGCGAACGCGGCCTTGTCCAGCGAGCCGGTGACCAGGGCCTTGAGCCGGTTCGCCTTGTCCGGCGACACGCGCTTCTTGCCGAGCAGCTTGTCGACCTCGGCGTGCACGTAGCCGACGCCCTTGTCCACGCGCGCCTGGTCGACGTCCGTCAGCACGACGGGCACCTCCAGCCGGCGGGCGAACAGCAGCGCCATCTGGGAGGCCATCAGGCCCGCGCCGACGATGCCGACCTTGGTGACCTTGCGCGCCAGGGACTTGTCCGGCGCGCCCGCCGGCCGCTTGGCCCGCTTCTGCACCAGGTTGAACGAGTACAGGCCGGCGCGCAGCTCGTCGCTCATCACGACGTCGGCCAGCGCCTCGGTCTCGGCCGCGTACCCGGCGTCGAGGTCGTTGGCGCGGGCCAGTTCCAGCAGCTCCAGCGCCTTGAGCGCACCGGGCGCCGCGCCCTTGGTCCTGCCCTCGACGATGGCGCGGGCCCGGGCGACGGCCGCGTCCCACGCCTCGCCGCGGTCGATCTCCCCGCGGTGGGGGACGACGTCGCCGCGCACCACGGACGCCAGCCACAGCAGCGACTGCTCCAGGTAGTCGGCCGAGTCGAACAGCACGTCGGCGATGCCCAGGTCGAGAGCCTGCTTGGGGTTGAGCATCTTGTTCTGGTTCAGCGCGTTCTCGAAGATCACGGTGACCGCGTCGTTCGCGCCGATCAGGTTCGGCAGCAGCTGCGTGCCGCCCCAGCCCGGGAACAGGCCGAGGAACACCTCGGGCAGCGCGATGGCCGCCGCGTTGGACGCCAGCGTCCGGTAGTGGCAGGACAGCGCCAGCTCCAGGCCGCCGCCCATGACCGCGCCGTTGACGAACGCGAAGGTCGGGACGGTCGACTCGGTGAACTTGCGGAACACGTCGTGCCCGAGCTGCCCGATGGTCACGGCCTGCTCGCGCCGCGACGCGCCCTCCACGGCGGTCAGGTCGGCGCCGACGGCGAACACGAACGGCTTGCCGGTGACCGCGATGGCCACCGGGTTCGCGGCCGCGGCCTCGTCGAACGCCGTGCCCAGGCTGACCAGCGACTGCGGGCCGAACGTGGACGGCCGGGTGTGGTCGTGGCCGTTGTCGATGGTGATCAGGGCGACCTGGCCGTCCACGCCGGGCACCTGGACGAACCGGGTGCGGGCGGTGGTGACGACCTCGTCGGGGAACAGGGCCTTCGCCTCGTCGGCGGTCAAAGCGGTCACTTGCTCTCCCCGTTCCAGTGCGGGTTCTCCCAGATGACGGTCCCGCCCATGCCGATGCCGATGCACATGGTGGTGATGCCGTAGCGCACGTCGGGGCGCTCGGCGAACTGCCGCGACAGCTGCGTCATCAGCCGCACGCCCGACGAGGCGAGCGGGTGGCCGGTGGCGATCGCGCCGCCCCACTGGTTGACGCGCGGGTCGTCGTCGGCGATGCCGAAGTGGTCGAGGAAGGCGAGCACCTGCACGGCGAACGCCTCGTTGATCTCGAACAGGCCGATGTCCTCGATGGACAGGCCGGCGCGCTTGAGGGCCTTCTCCGTCGCCGGGACCGGGCCGATGCCCATGACGTCGGGCTCGACGCCCAGGAACGAGTAGCCCACCATGCGCATGCCGACGGGCAGGCCCAGCTCGCGGGCGGTCTCCTCCTCGGCGAGGATGCAGCCGGTCGCGCCGTCGTTCAGGCCGGCCGCGTTGCCCGCGGTGACCCGGCCGTGCGGGCGGAACGGCGTCTTGAGCTTCGCCAGGTCCTCGACGGTGGTGCCGGGGCGGGGCGGCTCGTCGGCCGTGGCCAGGCCCCAGCCGTGCTCGGCGGAGCGGGTGGCGACCGGGACCAGCTCGGGGCCGATCTTGCCGTTCTTCACCGCGTCGGCGTACTTGGCCTGCGAGGCGGCCGCGTAGGCGTCGGTGCGCTCCTTGGTGATGTGCGGGAACCGGTCGTGCAGGTTCTCCGCCGTCGAGCCCATGACGAGCGCGGACGGGTCCACGATCCTGTCGGACAGGAACCGCGGGTTCGGGTCGACGCCCTCGCCCATCGGGTGACGGCCCATGTGCTCGACGCCGCCCGCGATGACCACGTCGTACGCGCCGAACGCGATGCCGCTGGCCGAGGTCGTCACGGCCGTCATGGCGCCCGCGCACATGCGGTCCACGGCGTAGCCGGGCACGGACTTCGGCAGGCCCGCGAGCAGCGCCGCGGTCCGGCCGATGGTCAGGCCCTGGTCGCCGATCTGCGTGGTGGCCGCGATGGCCACCTCGTCGACGCGCTCCGGGGGCAGCTCGGGGTGACGGCGCAGCAGCTCGCGGATGACCTTGACGACCAGGTCGTCGGCACGGGTCTCCGCGAAGATTCCCTTGGGGCCGGCCTTGCCGAACGGCGTGCGCACACCGTCCACGAAGACCACGTTGCGAACGCGTGCCGGCGCTACTGGTGCGGCCACGGCGTCTCCTCTCCTACCGATCGGTAACACAACTCTAGCCCCTGTTACTGACCGGTAACCACAGTGGTGCCCCTGTCGGCTCGGTCACAGGCGTACCTGATGGCGAGGAAGATCGCGAACCCGAAGGGGGAGAGGATGATCGTGAACACCAGCAGGGGGCCCATGAGCAGCGGGTGCAGGCCCAGTCGACGGCCCTCCCGGAACATCCACACCCCGACCAGCAGGTCCCACGCGAGGACCTGGGCCCAGATCGCCGCCGCACCCCACGACGAGCCGGCGAACTCGCGCAGCGAGCCCAGCTCGGGGCTGCTCATCGTGGCCCACAGCTCGGGCAGGTGCCCGGCGACCAGGGCCGTGTAGACCACCAGGGCCGGTACGGCGATCAGCGGCGATGACACGATCCGGTGAGTCCACGACCACTTCGGGGCGAACACCATCAACGCCCAGAACGGCGCGACCAACCAGAACGTGATCCCGAACAGGAACCCGGTCATGCCGGCACCGCCTCGCGCTCGGGCGTGGTCGGCACGGACTGGGCCGGCCGCCGGCGCAGGGCCCACGCCGTCGCGGCGCCCGTCCACACCAGCACGGCCAGCGTGCCCGCCAGCGTCGCCGCGTCCGGCCGCAGCAGCGGCTGACCGCGCAGCGCCTGCCACGTGACGAGGACCATCAACCCCGCGTAGCCGATCGCCGCGGCCCACACGAGGGCCGTGTTCGCGCGCCGGCGGAACAGCAGCACCACCAGCGGCAGCACCTGGAGGGCGTGGATGCCCACGAAGTGCGGCACGCGCAGGTCGCCGCCCGTCGTGCTCCAGCCCGTGGCCGCCATGTACGGGCCGCCGTCGGGCACGCCGACGCTGTGCGCGCCCACCACCCCGGCCGCCGGGTCCTGGCCGGGGGCCGGGCGCGTCATCAGGAAGCCCAGCGCGAGGCCGACCAGCGCCAGGCCCAGGCCGAGGCGGATCGCCAGGCCCGCGACGCGGTCCTCGAAGCGGGTGAGCAGCAGGGCGACCGCGATGACCGCGTGCAGCGCCCAGAGCGTCACGATCGTGCCGGCCATGATCGAGAACAGCGTCGCGTCCAGCGCCGTGGCGACGTTGAAGTGGCTCCGCCTGCCGCGCAGGACCTGTGTGACGATGATCGTCATCTCGACGCCGCCGGCGACGGCGATCGCGGTGCCCGCCCACCACGCGACCCGGCGGAAGCGGGTGACGAAGGTGAGCATCCAGGCCAGCGTCACGCCGTACAGGGCGAGCGAGACGGCGAACTTGAACGGCTTGAACCAGATGGGTGATCCGGTCAGGATGCGGTCGTCCAGGACCAGACCGCCCACCGAGACCAGCGTCAAGGCGGTCATGAGCAGGGAGAACAGCATCAGCGGTGGGTGCGGGCGCAGTAAGCGGGACATGGTCGGCTCCTCATATGGATAGTGGCGCTGTCTGCTATCGGATAGCGGTAGTATCCATACTTGGGGCCGTGTTGGGAAGGGGTGTCGAGACGTGCGCGTCGCCGAGTTGAGCAACCGCAGTGGTGTGCCGGTGCCGACGATCAAGTACTACCTGCGGGAAGGGCTGCTCCCGGCCGGCGAGCTGACCAGCCCGAACCAGGCCCGCTACGCGGAGGAGCACCTGCACCGGCTGCGGCTCGTGCGGGCGCTCGTGGAGGTGGGAGGGCTGTCGATCGCGGCCGTGCGGGACGTGCTGGGCGCGTTGGACGACCCGGAGAAGTCGCTCTACAAGGCCATGGGGACGGTCGAGAAGGCCGTCGGGGGGGTGGAGAGCGAACCGTCGCCCGACGAGGAGGCCCACGCGCGGGTGCGCGAGCTGGTCGAGCGGCGGGGCTGGGAGTGCGACGAGCGTTCGGACGCCTACCAGGCGCTCGTCACCGTGCTCACCAGGGCGCGCGAGGTCGGGCAGGGCGCGTTCGTCGAGCTGTTCGACGACTACGCGCGGGCGGGTGCCGAGCTGGCCGAGCGGGACCTGGACTGGGTCATGGCGGCGACGTCCGTGGACGCCGCCCTGGAGAGGGTGGCCGTGGGCACCGTGCTGGGTGACGCGGCCCTGGCGGCCGTGCGCAGGCTGGCCCGCCGGCACGCCTCCCACCGCCGCGCCGCCACCCCGCCCGACAAGACCTGACCGCAGGACTCACCGGCCGCGAACGCAGGACTCGCGGGTCGTGAGCGCATGACTCACCCGCCGCGAGCGCTGGACTCGCGGGTCGCGAGCGCAGGACTCGCGCGAGTCGTGCGTTCGTGTTGGGCGAGTCCAGCGCTCGTCGCCGGCGAGTCATGCGCTCGCGACCCTTGTGTCCTGCGTTCGCGGCCGGAGTGGGGGTGGGGGTGGGTCAGGTGGTGGGGGGTTGGGTCGCCAGCGCTTCGGCCAGGGCCGTCGCGGTCAGGTCGACCTGCCACGACCGGGCGCCGCCCTCGCGGAGGGTGGCCGCCACGCCGGTGGGGGAGAGGTCGGCCGGCGGCTGCCAGCAGGTGCGGCGCACCAGGTCCGGCAGCAGCAGGTTCTCCACCGGCAGGGTGTTGGCCTCGGCGATGGCGGTGAGCGCGGTGCGCGCGGCGGCGAGCCGGACGGCGGCGGCCGGGTCCTTGTCGGACCAGCGGTTGGCCGGCGGCGGGCCGTCGTGCTGCTGCGAGGGCTCGGGCAGTTCGGCGCGCGGCAGGGCCGCGGCCTTCTGGAGCGCGCCGAGCCACACCGACACCAGGCGCCGCTGCGCCCGACCCCGGAACACGGGGAGCGCGAGCAGCGCGGCCTCGTCGGCCGGACCGCGCACGGAAGCCTCGACGAGCGCGGTGTCGGGCAGCACCCGACCCGGCGCGATGTCGCGTTCCCGGGCCAGCGCGTCACGCGCCTCCCACAGCGCCCGCACCGCGGCGAGCTGCCGCGGGCTGCGGATGCGGTGGATGCCCGAGGTGCGGCGCCACGGCTCCGCGCGCGGACGCGGCAGGGGCGCCGTGCGGGCTGCCTCGAACTCCTCGAGGGCCCACTCCAGCTTCCCCTGCCGCTTCAGTTCCTGTTCGAGCACGTCGCGCAGCTCGACCAGCAGTTCCACGTCGAGCGCCGCGTAGTTGAGCCAGTCCGCGGGAAGGGGCCGGCGCGACCAGTCGGCCGCACCGTGCCCCTTCTCCAGCCGGTAGCCCAACAAGCGCTCGACGAGCGTGCCCAGCGCCACCCGCTCGAAACCGGCCAGCCTGCCCGCCAGCTCGGTGTCGAACAACGTGCTCGGCCGGAGCCCGAGTTCGGCGAGGCACGGCAGGTCTTGCGACGCTGCGTGCAGCACCCACTCGGTTCCGTCCAGCGCCTCGACCAGCGGGTCGAGCCGACCGCCCAGGGCGATCGGGTCGACCAGCACGGTCCCGGCACCTGCCCGGCGCAGTTGCACCAGGTAGGCCCGTTGCGAGTAGCGGTAGCCCGAGGCGCGCTCGGTGTCCACCGCGACCGGACCCGTCGCCCCGGCGAGCGCGTCAGCGGCACGCCGGAGCGACGGAGCGTCGGCGACGACGGGTGGAACCCCGTCAGCGGGTTCCACCAGCGGCACCGGATCAGCTCCGGTTGGTTCGGTTGGCTCGTCGGAGGGTACGTCCACGGCGGATGACCCTACGACGAACGCACCACTCGCGGGTGTGTTCGGTCGGTTCAGTGTGGCAACCGCCCTCAGCGGATCACGCCGGCACGCATGGCCAGCGCGACCATCTGAGCCCGATCCCCGGTGCCCAGCTTGCGCCCGATCCGCGACAGGTGGGACTTCACCGTCAGCGCGGAAAGGCTGAGCGCTTCGCCGATCTCCTTGTTGCTCTGGCCATCGGCGACCAGCTGGAGGACCTCGACCTCACGCGCGGAGAGCTCCCGCGGCGTGTTGTCGGTGCCCGGCACCCTCGTGCCCGCGGCGAGCACGGGCGCGACGCTCGGGTCTGCGTAGACGCCGCCGTCGAGGACCCTGCGCACCCCGTCGGTGACCACCATCGGCGAGGCGGACTTCAGGAGGTACGCCTGGGCGCCCGCCTGGAAGGCCGACCTGACCGCGTAGGGGTCGTCGGAGGACGCGAGGACCACGATGCGGGGCCAGCCCTGGGCACGGAGTTCCGTGACCAGGTCGATGCCGGTACCGTCCGGCAGACCCAGATCGAGGATCGCGAGGTCGCACGGTCCGGTCGCGAGTGCCCGCGCCCGAGCCTCCGCAACCGATGCCGCTTCATGCACTGTCCCGGCTCCCATCTGGGTGAGCCGAGCCGATATCGCCTCCCTCAGCAGTGGGTGGTCGTCGACCACCAGCACTGAAAAAAGCTCCTCCCGCGGGTGCGGGACCATGTTCGCCGGCAACGAGCCGGCTGGCGTGGTACGAACGGCCTGACCTAAGCCGACGGCAGCCACGTCACTACCTCCCTGGAGTCGGTCGTGCCCCCCGACCGGCACCGGGACTTTCGTCCAATCAGCCGCGCCACTGATCGACCGAAAGTGGTGTCGTCTGGGGCAGCGTAGCCGCCCAAGCGGGTCTACGGGACGATCAATCGGGTATCTATCGCGAACGAGTTGTCACTGATGGCCCCCGTTGTCACACGATCGGTGGACAACTGCGGAGGTCGTGTAACGCGAACCGTTCTCACGACGACATCTAGGAGTTGCCCGTGTCGAGCACCACGAGTCGGGGTCGGGCCGAGGAACTGCTGGCCCGCGTGCCACTGGTCGACGGCCACAACGACCTGCCGTGGGCCCTGCGCGATCTGGCCGACGGCGGGCAATTCGGTGAAAAGTCAACGGCGGGTCACCCCGCGGACAGCGTCGCGGTCGTCGACCTGACGACGCGCCAGCCCGCCCTCCAGACCGACCTGGTCCGCGCCCGCGAGGGCCGGTTGGGCGTGCAGTTCTGGTCCGTCTGGGTCCCGTGCCGGCTGGCGGGTGACGCAGCGGTGACCACCGTCCTGGAGCAGGTGGAGCTGGTCCACGAGCTGGCGGCCCGCTACCCCCGGCACCTGAGGATCGCCCGGACGGCCGACGAGGCCGAACGGGCGTTCGAGGACGGGCGGTTGGCCTCGCTGATCGGCGCGGAGGGCGGGCACTCCATCGGCGGGTCGCTGGGCGTCCTGCGGGCCCTGCGGCGGCTCGGCGTGCGCTACATGACCCTCACCCACAACGAGAACACGCCGTGGGCCGACTCGGCCACCGACGAGGCCGTGCACGGCGGGCTGACGGAGTTCGGGCGCGAGGTCGTGCGCGAGATGAACCGCATCGGCATGCTCGTCGACCTGTCGCACGTCGCCGCCACCACCATGCGCGACGCGCTGGACGTCACCACCAAACCGGTCCTGTTCAGCCACTCGTCGTGCCGCGCGGTCGCCGACCACCCGCGCAACGTGCCCGACGACGTGCTCGAACGCCTCGCCGGCAACGGCGGGGTGTGCATGGTGACGTTCGTGCCGCACTTCGTGTCGCAGCCCTACGTCGAGTGGGACGAGCGACTCAAGGAGGCCATGACGGCCGCCGGCGAGAACCACAACGACCTCGACGCCCGCCACCGCTTCGTCGACACGTGGCCCGAGCCGACGCCGCGCGTGACGATGGACGACGTGCTGGCGCACCTGGACCACGCCCGCGAGGTCGCCGGCGTCGACCACATCGGGTTGGGCGGCGACTACGACGGCACGCGGCACCTGCCGGAGGGCATGGAGGACGTCTCCTGCTACCCGGACCTGTTCGCCGCCCTGCTCGACCGCGGGTGGAGCGAGGACGACTGCGCCAAGCTCGCCGGCCGCAACGCCCTGCGCGTGCTCCGCGACAACGACTGACCGAGAGTCGTACGCCCAGGCCCCGAGAGTCGTACCCCCGGGTCGCGAGAGTCGTACGTCCGGGACCCCTGAGTTCTTCGTTCGCGGATGAAGAACTCACCGGGCCTGAGCGTACGACTCTCGGGACCCGGGCGTTGGACTCTCGGGGCCTGGGCGTTGGACTCTCGCGGTCAGCGGAGGGTGGTCACGCCTACGGGGGGGAGGCCCACGGCGGTGGCCATCAGGTCGTAGAACGCGGTGCCGTGGGCGGAGAGGTCGGCGTCGCGGGCCGTCCAGGAGGCGCGCAGCTCCAGGTCGTCGGTGCGGGCCGGGCCGGCGATGTCGCCGAAGCGGGCCGACGACGTCTGGGTCACGGTGCCGCCCAGCGCCAGGTAGGGGGCGCCGGCGACGTCGAGGGCCTCGGCGAGCCACGACCAGCCGACCTCGGGCAGCAGGGGGTCCGCCGCCAGCTCCGCGTCCAGCTCGACGCGCACGTAGGCGACCAGGCGGAACACGCCCGACCAGGCGTCGACGCCGTCGGGGTCGTGCAGCAGCACCAGGCGGCCGGTGGACAGCTCGTCGGCGGGCCCGGTCACCTCCGCGGTCAACGCGAAGGCCCAAGGCGCGAGCCGCTGCGGCGGCCGCACCTCGGTCAACTCCAGCTCCGGCCGGGTGCGCACCGACCGCAGCGTCGCCACCGCCCGCTGGAAGAGTTCGGGCTCCGTCACACCTCGGACCTTAGGCCCACGAACGCCCGGGAGCGCGTGCGGCACGCCGGACCCGCCGGCGCCGGCCGACCGACCGCCGCCGACCACCACGTGGGACGATGGAGCGCGAGATGAACGACATCACCGAAGCCCCGCTGCTCGTCGCCGCACGCGGCGGCCGGCCGTCCCGCACGCCGGTCTGGTTCATGCGCCAGGCGGGCCGCTCGCTGCCCGAGTACCGCAAGCTGCGCGAAGGCACCGCGATGCTGGACGCGTGCCTGGACCCGGAGATGGTCTGCGAGATCACGCTCCAGCCGGTCCGGCGCCACGACGTCGACGGCGCGATCCTGTTCTCCGACATCGTCGTGCCGCTCAAGGCCGCGGGCATCGACCTGGACATCGTGCCGGGCACCGGTCCGGTCGTCGCGAAGCCGGTCCGGACCAGGCAGGACGTGGACGCGCTCCCCGAGCTGCACGAGGAGCAGGTGCGCCCGGTGGCGCAGGCCGTCGGGCTGCTCAACGACGCCCTGGGCGACGTCCCGCTGATCGGGTTCGCGGGCGCGCCGTTCACGCTCGCCTCCTACCTGGTCGAGGGCGGCCCCAGCAAGAACCACGAGCGCACCAAGGCGCTCATGCACGGCGACCCCGACCTGTGGCACGCCCTGCTGGACAAGCTCGTGGGCATCACGGCCGAGTTCCTGCGCGTGCAGGTGGCGGCCGGCGTGAAGGCCGTGCAGCTGTTCGACTCGTGGGCGGGCGCGCTGTCCGAGCGGGACTACCGCGAGTTCGTGCTGCCCCACTCGACGCGGGTCCTGGGCGGCGTCACGTCGGTGCCGCGCATCCACTTCGGCGTCGGCACCTCCGAGCTGCTGCCCGCCATGCGCGAGGCCGGTGCGGACGTGGTGGGCGTCGACTGGCGCACCCCGCTGGACGTGGCCGTGCGCCGGCTCGAACGGGCCGCCCCGCACCTGCCCAAGCCGGTCGTGCAGGGCAACCTGGACCCGGCGCTGCTGTTCGCCGGCCTGCCCGCCCTGGAGCGCGAGGTCGAGCGGGTCAAGCGGGAGGGCGAGGCCGCCGCCGGGCACATCTTCAACCTGGGCCACGGCGTGCTGCCCGACACCGACCCGGACGTCATCACCCGGGCCGTCGAGATGGTGCACCGCGAGCGATGAGGGCACGCGGGTGAGGGCGCCGCGGGTGGCGGTGGTCGGCGGCGGGATCTCCGGCCTGGCCGCCGCGCACCGCCTGCGCCACCTGCTCGGCCCGACCGCCGAGATCACCGTCGTCGAGCAGGCGGACCGGCTGGGCGGCAAGCTGCGCACCGCCGAGGTCGCCGGCCGCGCCTACGACGTGGGCGCGGAGGCGTTCCTGCACCGCCGGCCCGAGGCGACCGGGCTGGTCGCCGAGCTGGGGCTCGCCGACCGGCTCGTGCACCCCACGGGCGCGCCCTCGGCCATCCACGCCGCCGGCCGCACCCGCCCGATCCCCGCGCGCACCCTGATGGGTGTCCCCGCGTCGGTGGAGGCGGTGCGGGAGGTGCTGTCCGAGGAGGGCGTGCGCCGGGTCGCCGCCGAACCGGACCTGCCGCCGGTCCGCCTCGACGGCGCGGACGTCGCGGTGGGCGCGCTGCTGGCCGAGCGGTTCGGCCCCGAGGTGGGCGACCGCCTGGTCGGGCCGCTGCTGGGCGGGGTGTACGCGGGCCGCGCCGACTCGCTGGGGCTGCGCGCGACCATGCCGCAGCTGGCCACCGCGCTCGACTCGGGCATCGGCTCGCTGCTGGCCGCCGCCGCGACGACGATGCCCGCCCCGCCACTGCCGGGTGTCCCCCGACCGCCGGTCTTCGGCACGCTCGGCGACGGCCTGGCGAGCCTGGTGCACCGCCTGGCCGAGGTGGCGGGCGTCCGCACGAGGCTCGGCCTGCCCGTCCGCGCGCTGCTGCGCCGCGAGCACGGCTGGCGCCTGGAGATCGGCACGCCCGCCGCGCCCGCGGTGCTCGACGTGGACGGCGTGGTGCTCGCCGTGCCCGCCCCCTCGGCCCGCAAGCTGCTCGCCGACGTCGTGCCCGCCGCGTCGCGCCGCTACGCCGAGGTGGAACTGGCGTCGATGGCCGTGGTGGCGCTGGCGCTGCCGCCGGGCACGGTGCTGCCCGAGCGGTCCGGCGTGCTGCTGGCCGAGGGCGAGCGCGGCCCGGACGGCGTCCCGTACGCGGCGAAGGCGTTCACCTTCTCCAGCCGCAAGTGGGCGCACCTGGCCGGCGAGCCGGTGCTCGTGCGCGGCAGCGTCGGCCGGCACGGCGAGGAGCACCTGCTCCGGCGCGACGACGAGGACCTGGTCGCCGCGGTCCGGCACGACCTGGCCCGGTTGACCGGCGTCACGGCCGAGCCCGTCGACACCCTCGTCACCCGGTGGGGTGGTGGTCTGCCGCAGTACGGCGTGGGCCACCTCGACCTGGTGCGGGACGTCGAGGACGCCGTGGCGGGGGTGCCCGGCCTGGCCGTGGCCGGTGCCGCGCTGCACGGCGTGGGCATCCCGGCGTGCGTCGCCACCGCCGGCGCCGCGGCGGCCCGTGTCGCCGCTCACGTGCTCGGCCGGGTTCGCTGACCACCCGCAGTGAGAGGATTGACGGCATGTCCCGCTTGAACTACGCCGAGCTCAACGACACCATCCGCTACACCATGTGGTCGGTCTTCCGGGTGGAGCCCGGTCGCCTGCCCGACGACCGCGGTCCGGCCGCGGCGGAGGCCCAGGAGTACCTGGACGGCCTGGAGGCCAAGGGCGTCGTGGTGCGCGGTGTGTACGACGTGGCCGGTCTGCGCGCGGACGCCGACTACCTGATCTGGTGGCACGCCGAGGAGATCGAGCAGGTCCAGCAGGCGTACACCGGGTTCCGCCGCACCGCGGTGGGCCGCGTCTCGACGCCGGTGTGGAGCCAGGTGGCGCTGCACCGGCCCGCCGAGTTCAACCGCAGCCACATCCCGGCGTTCCTGGCCGGCGAGGACCCCCGCAAGTACGTCTGCGTGTACCCGTTCGTGCGGTCCTACGAGTGGTACCTGCTGCCCGACGAGGACCGGCGCCGCATGCTCGCCGACCACGGCAAGGAGGCCCGGGACTACCCGGACGTGCGGGCGAACACGGTCGCGTCGTTCGCGCTGGGCGACTACGAGTGGATCCTGGCGTTCGAGGCGGACGAGCTGCACCGCATCGTGGACCTGATGCGGCACCTGCGCGGCACCGAGGCACGCCGCCACGTGCGCGAGGAGGTGCCGTTCTACACCGGTACCCGGGTGCCGGCGGCGGAGCTGGTCGCGAACCTGCCGTGACGGGCGGGGGAGGGGCGGCCGTGCGCGACGCCCCTCCCCGTGCTCAGCCGGTGACCCGGTAGGCACGCAGCACGGTCTGCTCGAACCCGTTGCCCCTGCTGTCGGAGCCCTTGGCGCGCAGCGACGCGAACCCCGCCGCGCCGGGGTTGCGCACGAACGCGGCGTTCCCGACGACGGGGACCGCCGCCCACGACTTCCCGTCGTCGAACGACACCTCGACCCCGACCCGGCGGACGCGGCCGTTGTCGGCCCCCCGCTGCTGCTCGACGGTCAGCGGGACGCGCAGCACCCGCCCGGCGGGCGTGCCGCCGGTGGCGTCCAGCGCCGGCGTGAACCGCACCACCGACAGCGGCAGCGGTCGCGCCCGCTCGCCCGGCACGGTGCCCGAGCGGAACGTCCACCGGCCGGCGACCGACGTGCTGGACCCCGAGACGCCCGGCGCGCGGGTGGCGTCGACCTCGACCCGGTAGTCCGCCCGGCCCGCCGGCACGGTGAACCGGGCGTCGGGCCGGGCGACCGAGCCGACCTCGACGCCGTCGCGGAACAGCGCGGTCCGCGCGGAGGCGAGGAGGGAGCCGCCGAGGTTGCCGGCGCCGTCGTCGAACAGCGGCACGTCGAACCGGACCTCGTCGCCGAGGCGGCTGAGGTGGGGGTAGCCGGTGTCGGGCGCGCCGGGGCCGAACACGGGGAACAGGAACCGCTCCCGGTGGGTGCGGCCCGGCCGGTAGGTCTTGGCGGCGGGGGACCGGTGGTCGGCCTCGACGTCGAACCCGCCCCCGTCCTGGAGCACCAGCCACGTCCAGTCGAAGTCGCGGGTGGTGACGTGGTCGACCACCTCGCCGCCGGGCCGCACCGGCATCAGGGCGGCCCAGCCGCCGCCGCTGTCGTCGTTGAGCCCGATGCCGCCGTGCAGCACGCGCTTGCCCTCGGGCACGGGCCCGAACGAGGTGCGCACCTCGGCCAGCTCGCGCCCGGCGGGGGAGCGGACGAATCCGGTGGGCACCTTCCCGTGCTCGATCCAGGCGAACCGGTAGTGCACCGGCGTGGCGCCGACCGGGGTGCCCCGGTACTGCGCGCCGATCGTCGTGTTCAGCTGGTCGGCGGGCAGCCCGGGACCGGTGTGGGCGAGGGTGAGCGAGTCCGGGAAGCCGCCCGTGAACGCCGAGCCGACGCTGATCCTGCGGTCGCCGAGGCTGCGGGTGACGCCGATGTCGGCGATGGCCGGGGTGGCGCCGGGGTCGGGCGTGGTGATCCTGACGGGTCTCGCGTCGCGCGCGTCGAACACCAGGGTCTCCGCCCGGGTGACGGACAGGGCCGGGCGCGGCATCAGCGCGTACGCCGGGTCGTCGGCGTCGCCGCTGACCACGGTGGCCTGCACGGTGTACTCGCCCCGGGGCAGGCGGGTGGTGACGGTGCCGCTGTCGCCGTCCAGGAACGTGAACACGTCGTTGTCGAGGCCGATGACGACGCCGGAGTGGGCGAACGGCGTGCCGCCCGCCGCGTCGAGGAACGTCGCGGTGACGTCGTGGCTCTCGGCTTCGAGGTCGACGCCGACCGGCACCCGCGTCGCGTCGCCGACGACGACCGCGCCCGAGTGCGCGCCGTCGAGCGCGCCCGCGCGGGTGTCGGCGGTGACGGTGACGGTGGCCTCGCCGCCCGCGGGGACGGTGACGTCGGCGGGTGCGGCGGTGAACAGGCCGGCCGGTGCGGGCGCGCCGTCGGGGCCGGTGGCCCGGACGGTGACGGGCGCGGTGACCGCCTCGTCGCCGCTGTTGCGCAGCGTCAGCCGCCGGGTGACGGGGGTGTCGTCGTCGTGCGGCCACGCCTGGGAGCCGAACGCCAGCGACGGCGGGTCGGCGGTGATCGTCGCGCCGATGGCCCGGGTCAGGTCGACGCGGCCGGCGCCCTGGTCGAAGGCGGTGAGCGCCGGGTTGGGCTTCGCGGTCGCCATGAGCGCGGCTTTGATGCGTTCGCCGTCCCAGTCGGGGTGTTGCTGGGCGATCAGCGCCGCCGCGCCGGCGACGTGCGGGGTGGCCATGGACGTGCCGGACAGGGCGACGTGGCCGTCGCCGACCGGGGTGCCGATGGTGCCCCGCGCGGCCTTGGCCGCGACGATGTCCACGCCGGGCGCGGTGATGTCGGGCTTGACGCCGCCGTCGCCGACCCGCGGGCCCCGGCTGGAGAACGGCGCGATGCCGTCGTCGCGGTCGACCGCCCCCACGGTGAGGGCGGCGTCCGCGCTGCCGGGCGAGCCGATCGTGCCCGGCCCGCCGGAGTTGCCGGCGGCGACCACGAAGAGGGTGCCGCTGCTCGCGGACAGCGCGTCGACGGCCTCCTCCAACGGGTCGGGCCCGGGGGTGTCGGTGCCGCCGAGGCTGAGGTTGACGACGTCGGCGCCCTGGTCGACGGCCCACTGCAGGCCGGCGAGTATCCAGGACTCGGCGCAGCCGCCCCGCGAGCACACCTTGCCGTCGAGGACCCGCGCGTCCGGCGCGACGCCCCGGTACCCGGTGCCGGAACCGGCGACGGTGGCGGCGACGTGCGTGCCGTGGCCGTCGAGGTCGGTGGCGTCGGGGTCGGTGGTGAAGTTCCGCTCGGCGACCTCGCTGCCGGCCAGGTCGGGGTGGTCGCCGTCGACGCCGCCGTCGAGCACGGCGACCTCGACGCCCGCGCCGGTGTACCCGGCGGCCCACGCGGTGGGCGCGCCGACCTGCGCGGTGGAGCGGTCGAGGTCCCGGGTGCGCAGGCCGTCGAGCCAGACCGCGCGCACGGTCGGGTCGTCGACGAGGGCCCGGTGGGCGGTGGCGGCCTCGGCCTTGACGGCGTGGGCGGCGACCGCGCCGGCGGCGGGCAGGTCGAGGGTCACCCGGACGCCGGCCGCGGCGAGCGGTCGTGCGCCGCCCGTGCGGGTGACGACGAGGGGCAGGGTGTCGCGCCGGGCGTCGTCGTAGCCGGCGTCGCGCAGGCCGGTGACGTCGAACAGGCGCGGGTCGAGCCGGCCCGAGGCCAGGGCGCGCTGGGCGTCGGCGGGCACGACGTGCAGGTGCCCGTCGCGTTCGAAGGTGGTGAACGCGGTGCCCGCGCGGCCGGGTCCGGCCTCGACCGCGCGGCTGCCGTCGCCGTTCACCACGACCCGGTCGCCGGTGAGGAGCGTGACGGCGAACGCGGTGTCCCGCCGGTCGCGCGCCGGCTGCTGCGGCTGGGTCGGCTGCTGGGCCTGCTCTCGGCCCGGCTGCCGCGGTGGCGCCGCGCCGGCCGCCCCCGCGGCCGGGACCGCGACGAGCCCGGCGGCCAGGACCGCGACGGCCCCCCGGGCCATGCCCCGCGTACGTGTTCTCGGCACGGATACCTCCCTGTCCGGTCGTGCGCGTCGTGGGACGCGCAGCCGGAAGGCGGCGTTGACCTGCGGCCGTGGCGTGAACCGGAAGTGACGAAGCCCCCCAACCCACTCGACGCTATCCACCCGTCAGGGTGAGGTCAGCATCTCTTCGAGGGGTGTTCGTCCCCTCAACGAGTCCTTCTGGTGGTTACTTACCGTTTGTCGTTGGTACGGAAGAGGCACCCACCGCCGGGTGGGTGCCTCTCCGCCCGGTGTGCGCCTAGGAGATCTTGTAGGCGCGGACGAGGGTGTGCTCGAACCCGTTGCCCGCCCGGTCCGCGCCGCGGACGCGCAGCGAGGCGAAGCCGGCCGCGCCGGGGTTGCGCACGAGCGCCGTGCGGCCCGCGACGGGCACCTTCGACCACGACCCGCCGTCGTCGAACGACACCTCGACGGTCAGCCGGCCCACCCCGGCCGCGGCCTGCTGCTCGACCACGAGCGGCACCCGCAGCAGGCGACCGCGCGGCGCGGAGCCGGTGGCGTCGTCGAGGTTGGGGGCGAACCGCACGACGGTCAGCGGCAGCGCCTCCGGCTCGTCGCCGGGCACGGTGCCGGAGCGGAACGTCCACGACGAGCGCAGCGACGTGGTGAACTCCGAGACGCCCGGCGCGCGCTCGGCCTCGGTGTCGACGCGGTACCGGGCGGTGCCCGGCGGCACGGTGAACAACCCGCCGCCCGCGTACGGCACCTCGCCGACGAGCACCCCGTCGCGGTGCAGGGTGGTGCGGGCCGAGGCGGTGAGCGCGTCGCCGCTGTGCCCCTCGCCGTCGCCGAACACCGGCACCGAGAAGCCGATCTCGTCGCCGAGGCGGGACAGGTGCCCCCCGTCCGGCGACGGCAGCGCGGGCCCGAACACCGCGTGGTTGAACCGCTCGCGGTGCACGCGGCCGGCGCGCAGCTCCAGCGGCTCCGAGTACTGCACGGCCACGCCCGCCCCGTCGCGCACCTCGTAGGGCGTGAACACCCAGCGCAGGCCGTCGCCGGTGGTGGTGTAGTCGATCGACCGGGTGTCGACGTCGGCGTCCCACAGGAGGCCGCCGATGCCCTCGGGGAGCGTCGGGACCGCCCCGAACACCAGGTCCGCGCCCGCCGGCACGGGCCCGAACGAGGTGCGCACCTCGGCCAGCTCGCGCCGGGCGGGGGAGCGGACGAGGCCGGTGGGCGCCTTGCCGCGCTCGCGCCAGGAGAACCGGTAGTTCACCGGTGTCCCGCCGACGGGCGTGCCGCTCGCCTGCTCCCCGACGAGCACGTCCACCTCGTCGGCGGGCAGCTCCGGGCCGAGGTGCCCGATGGCGGTGTCGCCGAACCCGCCCGGGAAGGCGGTGCCGACGCCGTTGAGGACGCCGCCGTACCGGCGGACGACGAGCAGGTCGCCGACCCGCGGCGTCGCACCGGCGTCGGGGTAGCCGACCCGGACGGGCCGCGCGACCCGCGCGTCGGCGGTGACGGTGGTGTCGGCGGTGACGCCGAGGGACGGTTGCGGCAGCACGGCCCGCCGGGTGCCGGTCAGCACGTCGGTGACCACCAGGTACTCGCCCTTGGGCAGCCGCACGGACCGCCCGCCCGGCTGGCCGCCGATGATCGTGACGACGTCGAGGTCCAGGCCGATGACGAACGCGGCGTAGTCGGCGGCGGGCGCGCCGTCGGCGTCGACCACGTCGAACCGGACCTCGTAGCTCTCCACCTCGCGGTCCACGCCGAGCGGCACGCGCAGCTCCGCGCCGCCGCCGCGCGCGACGAGCGTGCCGCTGTAGGCGCCGTCGGCGGTGGCGACCCGCGTGTCGGCGGTGACGGTGACGGTGGCCTCGCCGCCCGCGGGCACGGTGATGTTCGCCGGCGTGGCGGTGAACAGCGCCGCGGGCGCGGAGCCGTCCGGGTCGACGGCCAGGTCGAGGGTGACCGGCGCGGCGCCCGGGTTGCGCACCGACACCTCGCGGGTGACGGGGGTGTCGTCGTCGTGCGGCCACGCCTGGGAGCCGAACGCCAGCGACGGCGGGTCGGCGGTGATCGTCGCGCCGATGGCCCGGGTCAGGTCGACGCGGCCCGCGCCCTGGTCGAACGCGGTGAGCGCCGGGTTGGGCTTGGCGGTCGCCATGAGCGCGGCCTTGATGCGCTCGCCGTCCCAGTCGGGGTGCTGCTGGGCGATCAGCGCCGCCGCGCCGGCGACGTGCGGGCTGGACATGGACGTGCCGGACGCGGCGAAGTGGTCGCCGCCGCTGTTCGCCTCGGCGGCCACGATGCCCACGCCGGGCGCGGTGACGTCCGGTTTGGGCGCGCCGTCGCCGACCCGCGGGCCCCGGCTGGAGAACGGCGCGATGGTGTCGTCGCGGTCGACCGCACCCACGGTGAGGGCGGCGTCCGCGCTGCCCGGCGAGCCGATCGTGCCGGGCCGGCCGGAGTTGCCCGCCGAGATGACGAAGAGGGCGCCGCTGCTCGCGGACAGCGCGTCGACGGCCTCCTCCAACGGGTCCAGGCCGGGGGAGTCCGTGCCGCCGAGGCTCATGTTGACCACGTCGGCGCCCTGCTCGACCGCCCACGCCATGCCCTCGGCGATCCACGACTCCCGGCAGTCCGACACCGAGCACACCTTGGCGTCGATGATCCCCGCGTCGGGGGCGACGCCCCGGTACGGCGCGCGACCGCTCGCGATGGTCGAGGCGACGTGCGTGCCGTGGCCCACGAGGTCGGTCACGTCGGGGTCCTCGGTGAAGTTCCGCTCGGCGACCTGCTTCCCCGCCAGGTCCGGGTGGTCCTGGTCGACGCCGCTGTCCACCACGGCGACCCTGGTGCCCGCGCCGGTGTACCCGGCGGCCCACGCGGTGGGCGCGCCGACCTGCGCGGTGGAGCGGTCCAGCGACGTCCGCCGCTTGCCGTCCAGCCACACCTTGACGACGCCGGGGTCGGCGAGCAGCGCGGGCAGCGCGGCCGCGGACTTGGGCGCCTCGGCGGCCACCGCGCCCAGCGCGGCCAGCGGGCGGGTGACCCGCGCGCCGGGCGCGGAGGACCCGGTGACGATCAGCGGCACGGTGTCGCGCCGCGCGTCGTCGTAGCCCGCCGCCACGAGGCCGGTCACGTCGAACAGGCGCGGGTCGAGCCGGTCCGCGGCGAGCGGCGCGGCGGCGTCGCGCGGCACCACGTGCAGGTGCCCGTCGCGCCGGAACCGGTGGAACGACAGGTGTTCCCGGCCCGGGCCGGGGGTCACCGACAGGACCCGGTCGCCCGCGACGACGACCCGGTCGCCGGTGACGAGGGTGACGGCGTGCGTGCGGTGGTCCGACGGGGCGTCCCCCGCGAGCGGTGGCGGTAACGGCGGCGGCGCGGCGGTGGCGGTCGACGCGCCCCCCGCCACGAGCGCCACGACGGCCAGTGCGGCCCCCCAGCGCGTGCGTGCTCCGGACATCAACACAGATACCTCCCTGATCTGGTTGCGTGGGTCCGACGCTAACCAGGTGGGAGGACCGGTTCAGCCGCTGGAACGCGGCGGGGCCCGCCGCCGTGCGGCCCAGCCGGCGTTGCTTCGCCCCACGTGGGGGCACCCACTGCGGCGGGCGCCCCCACGTGCCGCGTCAGGCGACCTTGAAGGCCCGGACCACGGTGTGCTCCACCGCGTTCCCGGCGCTGTCGACGGCCTTGACCCGCACCGAGCCGAACCCGGCGGCGGCGGGCGTGGTGACGGTGGCCGCCCCGCCGGACACCGGGGCCGCGGTCCACGTCGCGCCGTCGTCGAACGACACCTCGACGTCGATCCGCTCCACCCGGCCGTTGGCCGCGCCCTCCTGCTGCTGCACGGTCAGCGGCACCCGCAGCGCCCGCCCGCGCGGCGCGGACCCGGAGGCGTCCAGCTCCGGCGTGAACCGCACCACCGACAGCGGCAGCGGCGCGTACCCGTCACCGGAGGTGGTGCCCGACCGGAACGTCCACGCCGAGGCCACCCGCGTCGCGAAGTCCGACGACCCCGCCGCGCGCACCGCCTCGGTCTCCACCCGGAAGCCCGCCTCGCCCGCCGGCACCGGGAACAGCCCGTTGCCCGCGTACGGCGTCTCGCCGACCTCGACCCCGTCGCGCAGCAACGTGGTGCGCGCCGACGACACCGCCGCCGTGCCGCCGTTGCCGGAGGCGTCGGTGAACAGCGGCACCGCGAACGCCACGTCGTCGCCCATGCGCCCCAGGTACGGCGACCGCGACGGCGGCAGCGCGGGGGAGAACACCGGGTCGTTGGCCTCCTCGGCGGCCCGCGCGCCCCTCGTGTAGGCGCGTTCCGGCGAGGTCAGCGTGGCCTCCACACCGCCGTCCGGGCCGAACTGGAGGAAACCCCACGACCACGCCAGGTCGGTGGTGACCCGGTTGACGGCCTGGCCGGGGGAGGTGACGTCCGGCAGCCACGCCCAGCCGCCCACGCCGCCCGGCGTCATCGGGTTGCCGCCGTGGCCGAACGCGCGACCCGCCGGACCCGGCCCGAACGTCGTGCGCACCTCGGCGAGGTCGGCGGCGGCCGGGGCCTTCACGAACCCGGTGGGCAGCACGCCCCGTTGGCTCCAGGCGAACCGGTACGTCACCGGCGTGCCGCCCTCCGGCGTGCCGCGCAGCTGCGACCCGATCAGCGACACCACCCCGTCGCCGGGCAGCTCCGGGCCGGCGTGCGCGATCGACACGTCCGCGCCGAACCCGCCCAGGAACGCGGTGCTGGTGCTGGCCTGCCGGTCGCCGTGCCGGCGCACCACCGTGATGTCGCCCAGCGCCTCCTGCGCGGCCGCGTCCGGCGCGGTGATCCTCAACGGCCGGGCGGTGCGCGCGTCGGACACCACCCGCTGGTCCCGGTCCACGGTGAGGGACGGCCGGGGCAGCAGCGCGAGCTTCCCGCCCTCGCTCTGCACGTCGGTGCCGGTGAAGTACTCGCCCCGGGGCAGCCGCAGCGCGAACGACCCGTCCGCGTCGTAGGGGAACGCGAACGTGTCGGTGTCCAGGCCGATGACCGACGAGTAGTAGTCGACCGCGGGCGCGCCCGCCGCGTCCACGAACTCGAACTCCACGTCGTAGCTCTCCACCTCGCGGTTCACGCTCACCGCGGTCCGCAGCGGTGCCGGGCCGCCGGTGGCCACCACGGAGCCGACGTACAGGCCGTCCACCGACCCGAGCCGGGTGTCCGCGGTGACCGTCGCGGTCGCCTCGCCGCCCGCCGGGACGGTCAGCTTCGCGGGCGCGACGCCCAGCAGGCCGCCGGGCGCGGCCGACCCGTCCGGCCCCCGCACGTCCACCGACAGGGCCAGCGTCACCGGGGCCGTGCCGGTGTTGCGGTAGGCGACGGTCCGGCCGACCGGCGCGTCGTCGTCGTGCGGCCACCTTTGGAGGCCCATCGCGAGGCTCGCCGGTTCGGCGGTGACCGTCGTCGTGATCGCCTTCGCCAGGTCGAGGCGGCCCGCGCCCTGGTCGAACGCGGTCAGCTCCGGGTTGTTCCGCGCCGACGCCACCAGCGCCGCCTTGACCTGCGCGCCCGTCCAGTCCGGGTGCTGCTGCGCGAGCAGCGCCGCCGCGCCCGCCACGTGCGGCGTCGCCATCGACGTGCCGGACATGGCCACGTGGCCCTCGCCCACCGGGGTGCCGACCGTGCCGCGGGCGGCCCTCGCGGCCACGACGTCCACGCCCGGCGCGGTCAGGTCCGGTTTCACGCCGCCGTCACCGGTGCGCGGCCCTCGGCTGGAGAACGGCGCGATGCCGTCCAGCCGGTCCACCGCGCCCACGGTCAGCGCGGCGTCGGCGCTGCCCGGCGAGCTGATCGTCCCCGGTCGCGCGTTGTTGCCCGCCGCCACCACGAACAGCGTCCCGGTCCGCTCCGACAGCCGTTGCACGGCCTCCTCCAGCGGGTCCAGCTCCGCCGTGTCGTCGCCGCCCAGGCTGAGGTTCACCACGTCCGCGCCCCGCGCCGCCGCCCACTCCATGCCGGCCACGATCGCCGACTCCTGGCAGCCCGCCGCCACGCACACCTTGCCGTCCAGCAGGTCCGCCTCCGGCGCGACGCCCCGGTACGGCGCGACGCCACCCGCGATCGTGGCGGCGACGTGCGTGCCGTGGCCGACGCCGTCGGTGCCGTCCGGGTCCTCGGTGAAGTTCTCCGCCTCGACGACGTGCCCGGCCAGGTCCGGGTGGGCGGCGTCCACGCCGGTGTCCAGCACGGCCACCTTCACGCCCTTGCCGGTGTACCCGGCGGCCCACGCGGCGGGCGCGCCGACCTGCGCCGTCGAGCGGTCCAGGCTCAGCTCGCGCAGCCCGTCCAGCCACACCTTGCGCACGCTCGCCCTCGACACGAGCGTTCGCCAGGTCTCGGCGGCCTGCGACTTCACGACCCGCGCGGAGTACGAGCCGACCACCGGCAGCGACCGGGTGACGTGCAGGCCCGCCGCCGCGGGCTCCTCGTCGCCGGCCACGATCAGCGGCACGGTGTCGCGCCGTGCGTCGTCGTACCCGGACTCGACGAGCCCCGTGACGTCGAACAGCCGCGGGTCGAGCCGGCCCTGGGAGATCAGCCTCGCCGCGTCGCGCGGCACCACGTGCAGGTGCCCGTCCCTCTCGTAGGTGTGGAAGACGGTGCGCTCGCGGCCGGGGGCGGCGACGAACGCGCGCACCCCGTCACCGGCCAGCACGACCCGGTCGCCGGTGACGAGGGTGACCGCGTGGTGCTCCGCGCCGATGCCTGTGTCCGTGTTCGCGATCCGGTCCTGCTGGGTGCCGTCCTGTTGGGTGCCGGCCCGCGCGGGCCCGGTGCCCGGCGCCAGGCCGCTCGCCGCCAGGGTCGCCGCGACCAGCGCGGCCCCCCACGTCGTGCCGCGCCAACGTGTGCTCTTCACTCGCCGTACCTCCCGATGGGGTGCCGCGCGCCGCGGGGCGCGTGGCCGGAAGGGCGGTGTTACCCGCGGTCGCGGCAGTTGTACCGGGAGTGACGTCGCCCTTGACCTCACCGACGGTAAAGGGCTCGGCAGACGGGGGCAGCCGCTGATTGGTCGGTATGTTCTTCACCGGTTCAGCGGAGTAAACGGTTACCTACTTGTCGGTAACTGAGCCGTCGGCACCAATCGAGATACCTGCGTGCGGCCCACCCACTGGGCGGTCCGGACTGTTCGGGTAGGCCGTTTCGGGGCTGACGTCGAGTGCGCGGTCGACCAGCGCAGATCCGGATTGGTCCAGCAGGCGCATGTCGTCCCCGCGACCAGGCTCGCCGGGTGCGGCTCCACCACCGGGGTTGCACGGGGACCGCTGCGGCAAACCTCGGCCCGCGCGACGCGCCTCAGGTCGCCCGCCGCCACCACCGGCGCCTCGGCGGCGGGGCCAGCTCGCCCCGTTCGGCGGCCCACGCGGCGAACGCGGCGGCGTCGTCCCGGAACCGGCTGCCCGCCCGCCGGGGGTTGCCCGCCGCGTACTCGTCGAACAGCGGCCGGAACCGCTCGCCCAGCTCCGCGGCGACGTCCGGGCGCAGCGACCCCACGATCCCGCGCCGCTTGTCCAGCAGCGCCCGCCGCTCCACCCGCACCATCCGCTCGTCGAACCCCGCCGGGGGCGTGCCGCCCGCGAGCAGGGCGTCGAGCAGCTCGGCCTGCGCCGCCCCCAACCGCTCCCGCTGCGGCCCCGTCACCCCGGCACCCCCACCACCGCGCGGATCGCGGCCAGCTCGGCGCGCAGCTCGTCGTCGGACGGGTAGTCGTCGTCGCGCTCCAGCAGCACACCGGGCGGGTCGGCCCGCTCGCACAGCCGGGCCAGGACGTCCAGCACCTCCGGGAGCACGGCGTGGGCGTGCGTGTCGTGGTAGACGCCCCGCTGCTCCACACCGCCCGCGACGTGCACGTACGCGAGGCGCTCCAGCGGCACCTCGTCGAGGAAGCGGTCCACGTCGGTGCCGAGGTTGCGGGCGTTGGCGTAGAGGTTGGCGACGTCCACCAGCAGGTGGCAGTCGGTGCGCTCGACCAGCTCGGCGAGGAACCGCCCCTCGGACAGCTCGCCGCCCGGCCACTCCAGCAGGGCGGCCACGTTCTCCAGCGCCAGCGGCACCGGCAGGTCCGCCTGGGCGGACCTCACGTTGGCCACCAGCACGTCGAGCGCGTCACGGGTGCGCGGCAGCGGCATCAGGTGACCCGAGTCCAGGCCGCCCGCGCGCACGAAGCACACGTGGTCGCTCACGAAGGGCGCGTCGAGCGCCTCGGCCAGCGCGCCCAGGTGCGCCACCCTGGCCGGGTCGACGGGCTCCGCGCCGCCCAGCGACAGCGACACGGCGTGCGGCAGGACCGGCACGCCGCGTTCCCGCAGCAGCCGGATCGACTCCGGCAGCCCCCCGACGTGCAGGTTCTCCGCCACGACCTCCACGAAGTCCACCGGCAGCGCCTCGACGGTCAAGTCGATCTCCGCCCGCCACCCGATCCCGACGCCCAGTCCCCGCACCCGCCCCACCCGCCCTTCGGTCGTCCCCGCCGCCCACGTCCCCGGAGCCCACGTCCCCGGAGCCCGCCGCGCGTCAGTCCCCGCCACCGCCACCACAACCGCCACCACCGCCGCAGCTGCTGCCGCCACCACCGCCGCACGACGACCCGGAGCTCGACCCCGACCCGCAGCTCCCGCACCCGGTCGTGCCGCAGGACGACCCGCCCGTGCCGCCGGACCCGCGCTTCCGCTTCCGGCGCCGCAACGTCGCCGCCGCGGCCGGCGCGATGTCCAGCCACCCGGACCACACGACCCGCCCGTGCGCGCGGCCCAGCAGCCCGTAGCACGCCACCAGCCCCACCGGGTCCGACGTGGAGGTCCGCACGAACAGCCGCCGCACCGCCGCCCGGCCCGCGCGCGTCAACGGCCGCCGCCCCACCGCCGCGCCGACGTTCACCGCCGCGAACAGCACACCGGCCGCGATCACCACCAGCGCGGACCACCCGGTCAGGCCGACCGCGAACAGCGCCCCCAGGACCAGCGCGACGCTCACCACGCGCGCCACCCGCCACGCCGAGCGCCGCCCCGGCGACGTGGTGAACCCGCGCGCCGCCAGCTCCCGCCGCAGCACGTCCGCCTCGGCGCTGCCCGCGACCGTCGAGATCACGTCCCCGAGCCGCATCGGCACCGCGCGCAGCACCACGCGCTGCAACGGGCTCCACGCGCGCTCCGGCCCCCGCACCGCGCTGACCAGGCCGTCGCGCGAGATCCGCACCGCGCCCGCCTCGACCAGCGAGATCACCGCCACCTCGGCCGCCCGCCCCGGGCCACCGGCCAGGAACGCCAGCTCCTCGGGCCGCGGCTCAGGCGTCGAACCCGCCGAACCCGCCGTGGTCGCCGTCCAGGAACCCGCCATCGTCACCCTCCAACCACTGCGCGGCCAACCACCCGCCCGCGAACCACCCACCGGCCACCAACCACCCGTTGCGGCGCTGCCAGCGCCGCGGCTCGACCACCACGGCGCGCCCGCGCCGCGGACGTGGTCCCTGGGACGTTTCCGCAGGTGCGATCGGTTCCGCGCGTTCGCCGTCGAACACCGCCGTCTCCGCCCGCGCCGCCCCCTCGCGCGGCGCGGACGGGACGACGGCGGCCCGCGCGAGGCCGTACCGCGCGGTCACCTCGGCCGGGTCGACCGGCGCGAGACCCGCGGTGGCCCCCGCGAACGCCCGCGCACCCCACCTGGTCAGGACGGGCGGCGGACCCAGCAGCAGCAGGACCGCGAGCGCGCCGGCGACGGACAGCGCGACGACCGACTCCCACCCGCCCGGCCCCGCGACCACGACCAGCAGCGCGACCAGCGCCACCGGCGCGAGGGCCAGCAGCGCCCGCGCCAGCCGCCGCCTCGGCGCCACCAGCAGCCCCTCCGCGACCAGCCGCCGCCCGATCCGCCGGACCGGCCCGCCGGTCGACGCCGACACCACCAGCTCGTCCAGGTCGCGCGGCCCCCGCAACCCCTCCAGCAACGCCCCCTGCAACGCCGACGCGGGCCGCTCCGCCGGCCCCGGGACCGCGCTGACCACCGTCCCCGACACGCGGGCCCGGTTGTCGGCCACCAACCCCGACACCGCCACCTCCACCGCCCGCACCGGCCCACCCCCGAGGTAGCCGATCTCCTCGAACGACAGCACCCGGGACGGCGCGGCGCCGGTCACCCGCTTCACCCGCAGACCCACGACCACCGCGGCCACGAGCGCCGCGCCGCACCACCACAGGAAACCCATGGCCGCCAACCTAGACCGGCCCCGGCCGCCCCGGGCGGGACTCAGCCGCCGCCACCACCGCCGCCGCAGCCACCCCCGCCGCCGCCGCCACCGCCGCCGCCGCCGCAGCTCGACCCGCCGCCACCGCCGTCCGACGAGGAACCCCCGCACCCCCCGGACGAACCCGTCACCGCGTACCCCGCCAGGAAGGGCCCGCCCGACCCCCGCCGCGACGCCGCCCGCGCCGGGCGCACCGCCGCCCGCAGCACCACGTCCGGGTGGGCGGCGAACCCGTCGAGCGCGACCCGCTCCTCGGCACGACCCGACCAGTTCGCCCGCGCCGCCGCCACCGCCGCGTCACCCCGGGCGGTGCGCGTCACCCCGCGCGCCCTGAGCAGCAGCCACCCCAGCACCCCGGTCAGCACCAGCTGCAACGTCAACCAGCCCACGGGCGCGCCGATCGCCACCCCGTTCACCCACCGCGCCACGCCGACCGCGAACAGCAGCGCCAACGGCACGACACCCAGCCGCAACCGGGACCGCACCACCGCCGGCGGCACCACGTAGTCCTCTTCGGACAGTCGACGGCCCACCGCGTGCGGCGCGTCCTGCCCGGACACCGAGGTCACGAGCAACACCATCGTCCGGTACCGGTAGCGCGCCGCGTCGGCCAGCACCGCCCGGTCCACCGGGTGCTCCGCCGTCGGCGCCCCGTTCACCCGCACCGCCCCGTTGCGCGCCGCCACCAGGGCACCCGACGCCAGCAGACCGGCCAACGACGCCTCCACCGCGCGCCGCGGACCACCGGTCAGGTAAGCCACCTCCACCAACCCGAGCACACCCGCTGGGACGCCTCCCCGCGTCCGCCGCAGGCGCACTCGGACCAGGATCGCGAACGCCGGCGACAACGCCAGCCCGATCCAGTACAACTCCAGGAACTCCGGGCCCGAAAGCCCCCACGGTCGCTCCACGGTCCACCCCCTGTGGGCCTCGGTGGGACCGGGTCCCACCAGCCAGGAACCCATGGTGTGCTCCGGGCCACACCCCGGCAAGGGGGCTTGGGCAAGCCTTAGGGTTCAGCCGCCGCCCAAGCCCCCGCCGGCACCTCCGTCAGGAGGACGAAGCGCCGTCGACGCCGCCGGAGCCCTCGCCGTCCGTGCCCTTGACCACGCGCATGTTCCCTCCAGGTGTGGACAACATCATCGACCACCGCGGTCGATCGCCATCGTCGATCGTCGTGCGGGAAAGCGCCTTCAGCCTGCCCGACCGGTGCCGTCCTCGACCAGGCGCAGGCTGATCGAGTTGATGCAGTACCGCTGGTCCGTCGGGGTCTGGTAGCCCTCACCCTCGAAAACGTGCCCCAGGTGGCTGTGGCACGTGGCGCACAACACCTCCGTGCGCACCATGCCGAGCGTCCGGTCCTCGCGCAGGATCACCGCGTCACCCGCCAGCGGCGAGAAGAACGACGGCCAACCGCAGTGCGAGTCGAACTTCGTGTCGCTGCGGAACAACTCCGCGCCGCACGCGCGGCACTCGTACACGCCCTCGCTCTTGGTCTCGGTGTACTCGCCCGTCCACGCGGGCTCCGTGCCCGCACCGCGCAGCACCGCGAACTCCTTGGGCGTGAGGATCTCCCGCCACTCGAGCTCGGAGCGGACCACCTTCGGGGTGGCGCCGACGACAGGTTCCATGCCTTCCACGGTAGTCGAAACTAATCGAAGAAGACGGTCAGCAGGTCGCCCAGGTAGTACCACACGCTCACACCCGCGCCCAGCAGGATCAGCGCCACCACGACCACGGCCGTGAGCCGGCGCAACCCGCCCGCCCGGTTCGCCGAGTCCGCGAAGTGCTCCACCCCTGCCAACGACCCCTCGATCGTGAAGTTCGGCTGCCGCCGCTGCATCCGGTCCAGGTGCTCGGCGAACGCCCGCGTCTCCGGGTCGTCGGGGTCGAGCCCGATCAGCTCGTCGTCGAGGTCGGCGAGGTCGTCGTCACCGTCGCGCGGACGGTCGTCCGGGAGGTCTGCGGCACCGGCACTGGCCATGCCGAAAGCGTAATGGGCGGTTCAACCCACCAGCACGGCAGAAGGCCGGACCGACCCCACCACCCGACCGTGCCCCAGCACCGGGAACGTCGCCAGTTCGTCCAACCCGCCCGCCGCGTCCCCGGCCACCGCGCTCGCGGCTGCCGCGTCCCCGGCCGCCGCGCTCCCGGCCACGGCGTCCCCGGCCGCCGCGCTCCCGGCCACCGCGTCCCCGCCGCCCACACCCGCGGCACCCAGCCGGCGCAGCGCGGCCACCAGCACCACCGCCCGCGCCCGGCTCGACCCGTCGGCGATCTTGCACGCCACCGCCTCACCCGACGGCAGGCCGATCGCGTACACGCCCTCCGCCCCGTCCTTCGCCACCGCCCCCGGGACCGCCCGCATCAGCTTCGTGACGTCGCGGCCCGTGCCGCCCACCCACTCCGGGTGGGCGCCCATCGCCCGCGCGATCCGCGCCTCGTGACCGTCGCGCGCGCTCGCGATCCTGCCGAACGCCCTGGCCAGCCCCGTGAGGCTGATGCCGAGCAGCGGCGCGCCGCACCCGTCCACGCCCTCCGCGCCGATCCGCTCCCCGGCCAGGTCCTCCAGCGTGTCGCGGATCGCGCCCTGGAGCGGGTGCGCCGGGTCCAGGTAGTCGTGCGTCGACCAGCCGTTGACCGCGCAGGTCGCCAGCATCGCCGCGTGCTTGCCCGAGCAGTTCATGTACTGGGGCGCCTTGCCCCGACCGCGCGCCAGGTGGGCCCTGAGGGCCTCCTCGCCGATCGGCAGGTCGGGCGTGCACCGCAGCGCGGAGAGCGGCAGGCCGTGCCGTTCGAGGATCGCGGTCACGCCCTCGACGTGGAAGTCCTCGCCGGAGTGGCTCGCGCAGGCCAGCGCCAGCAGCTCGCCGTCCAGGTCCAGGCCGTGGCGCAGCATGGCCAACGCCTGCACCGGCTTGTTCGACGAGCGCGGGTAGGTCGTGTCCTGCGGGCGGCCCACCGTGAACGCCACGCGGCCGGCGGCGTCGAGCGCGACGACCGAACCGTGGTGCACCGACTCCAGGAACCCGCCCCGCCACACCTCGGCGACCAGTTCGTGCGCCATGCCGCGCGCCCCTCTCAGCATCCCTGTTGACTGTCGACAGTTAACATGAGGCCCGTCGGGTGTGCTAGGAGACGTTCGTGACACCACCCCTGCACATGAGCCTGGCCGGCCAGGCCGTCGACGCACTGCGCGAACTGGTGCTGACGGGTGACATCCCGGCGGGCGCGCGCGTGAACGAGGTCGAGGTGGCCGCACGGCTCGGCATCTCCCGCGGGCCGCTGCGCGAGGCCATCCGGCAACTCGCGTCCGAAGGGCTCCTCGTCCTGGTGCCCCACCGCGGCGCGTCCGTGCCCACCGCCGACGCGGCCGAGGTGCAAGCGCTGTTCGAACTGAGGGCCGCCCTGGAGTGCGCGGCGGCCGAACTCGCGGCCACCCGCCGCACCGAGCGCGACGTCGTGCGCCTGCGCGCAGTGTGCGACGAATCGCGCCGCGCCTACTCGGCCGGCGAACGCTTCCCGTACCGACTGGACCTGGCCTTCCACCAGGCCATGCTGGACGCCGCGCGCAGTCCCCGGATCGCCGAACAGGTCAGGCTGGTGCAGCAGCGCGTGGTGCTGCTGCGGAGCGGGCTGCGCGATGACCCGCCGCACCAGCACGCGTCACTGGACGACCACGACAACCTGGTGGCCGCCGTGGCGGCGGGAGAGCCGCGCAAGGCCGGGGACGTGATGCGCAAACACCTGGCCAGGGTGTGCGCACAAATGCTCACCAGCCTGGGGTGAGAGGTGGGTTTGTGGCATAATGGCAGGTCAGTGAGCCTGTACCGGTAGGCCCTCGGTCGACGGAATTCACCGGTACGAGTTAACGCCCTGCCGGCCGGCAACTTTCCGGGAGATAATTTCGTTGCCGGAAAAGAAGGAGGCGGCGCGGCGGGAGTCACCCGGTTACCCGAGTCGCCCGAGTCGCCCGGATCGCCAACCGCGAATGCGATACGCGACGCCACGCATCCTTCTCACTTCACGCGGAGCGGGTGGAGTCCCCCGCTCGCCTGGCTAGTGTCGCCGGTAGCGGTGCGACAACCGCTCGGTGCCGGGAACGACGTAGCCAGGGAGGTCCCGTGCGACGTGCGGGAACGCTGACGGGGCGCATGGTCGACGGCGTCAACGGCCGGGTCGTGGCGCTGTGGTCGTCCCCGCGCTGGGGGCGGTACGTCAGCCGGTACATCACCGTTGTCACCTACACCGGTCGCCGGTCGGGGCGGACCTTCAGCACGCCGGTCGCCTACCGGCGTGCGGGTGACACCGTCGCGATCAGGGTGGTCATGCCCGACGCCAAGACGTGGTGGCGCAACTTCACCGGCGACGGCGGGCCGCTGTCGCTGCGGCTGGGTGGCGCCGATCGCGCGGGGCACGCCGTCGCGCGGCGTGACGGCAAGGGACGGGTCACGGTCGTGGTGCGGCTGGACGGCGAGCGCGGCTGACCTGGGACGGTCGGCTGGCTTGGAACGACTGGCACGGGGTGGCCGGTCCGGGTGCCCGGCACGGGGGTGGCTTGTCCGGGGCGGCTGACCTGCGGGAACGTGCTTGGAGCAGTTGGGCGGGCGCCTGGTGGTCGGGGTGGGCCCGAGGTGGCGAGGTCCGAACGCCCGGCTGGGTGAACGCCCGGCTGGGTGTGGGCCGCGCCCCGACCGGCGCGGGGCGGGCGTCGGTCGGGGCTGGCGCGCTGGTCGGGGCTGGCGCGCGGGTCGGGTGCCGGGTGGCCGCCGGCCTGGAGCGGTGGGGGTCAGCCCAGGGTGCCGGTGACCTTCGCGTGCCCCTTGAGCAGGTTGCGGGCGATGGTGCGGCGCTGGATCTCGTCCGTGCCCTCGTAGATGCGCAGCAGGCGGAGTTCGCGGTACCAGCGCTCGATCGGCAGCTCACGGGTGTAGCCCATGCCGCCGTGGATCTGGAGCACCCGGTCGACGATCTCGTTGGCCTTGATGCCGCCGTAGAGCTTGGCCATCGACTGGGCCTGCCGCGAGTCGGCGCCCTGGTCGACCAGCCACGCGGCGTGCAGGACCAGCCAGCGCAGCGCCTCGATCTCGACCGCCGAGTCGGCGAGCATCCACTGGATGGCCTGGTACTCGGCGATGGGCTGCCCGAACGTCACCCGGTTCTTGGCCTGCTCGACGGCCATCTCGACCAGCCGCTCGCACGACCCGAGGGCGCGCGCCGGGAGCAGGTAGCGGCCCTGGCCGATCCACTGCATGGCGAGGGTGAAGCCGTGCCCGACCTCGCCGAGGACGTTCTCCTCGGGGACGCGCACGTCGTCGAACACGAGCGCGGCGGGCCCCCACTGGCCCATGGTGGGGATGGGCTCGGACTTCCAGCCCATGTCGCGGTCGACGAGGAAGCAGGTCACGCCGCCGTCGGCGCCCTTCTCGCGGTCGGTCACGGCGAACACCATCACGAAGTCGGCCTCGTTGCCCTGCGTGATGAACGTCTTCTCGCCGTTGATGACCCAGTCGCCGCCGTCCTTGCGGGCGGACGTGCGGATCGCCTTGGCGTCGGACCCGGCGCCGGGTTCGGTGATGGCGAAGCACGACACGCGCTCACCGGAGATGGTGGGCAGCAGGTACCGCTGCTTCTGCTCCTCGTTGCCGTGGAACAGGATGTTGTCGGCGTACCCGCCGAAGCGGAACGGCACGAAGCTGCGGCCGAGCTCGGCCTCGACGAGCGCCGTCATGAGCGCGCCGAGGCCCATGCCGCCGTACTCCTGGGGGGTGAGGACGCCGAAGAACCCGGCGGCCTTGGCCTTGTCCTGGAGTTCCTTGAGCTCGTCGCGCGCGAGCCCGGGCTGCCCGGCGCGTTCGCGGCGCAGCACCTCGGGTTCGAGCGGGGCGACCTCCTTGCGCACGAAGGTCCGCACCCACTCGCGGATCTCCTTCTGCTCGTCGTCGAGCGTGAAGTCCATGTCCGTGTCCTCCCTCTGAACCGCGAGCCGCGAGCCGCGGACCGCACATCGCGAGCCGCGGGCTACGTGAACGCGTTGACGCCGGTCAGCGCCCGGCCGATGAGCAACTTCTGGATCTGGCTGGTGCCCTCGTAGAGGGTGGTGACGCGGGTGTCGCGCAGGTACTTGCCGACGGGGTACTCGTCGACGTAGCCGTACCCGCCGAACACCTGGATGGCGTTGTTCGCGACGCGCACGGCGGCTTCGGAGGCGTACAGCTTCGCCATGGACGCCTCGGTGCGGAACGGTTCGCCGCGGTCGGCGAGGTCGGCGCAGCGCCAGGTGAGCAGGCGCGCGGCGTCGGTCTCGACGGCCATGTCGGCGAGCAGTTCCTGGACGAGCTGGAAGCCGGCGATGGGTTTGCCGAACTGCTCGCGTTCGCCGGCGTACTCCACGGCGGCCTCCAGGGCGCCGCGGGCCGCGCCGACGCACCCGGCGGCCACCGACATGCGGCCGCGGTCGAGGGCGGCCATGGCGAGCCTGAACCCGCCGCCGAGGTCGCCGAGGCGCGCGGAGTCGGGGACGCGGACGCCGTCGAGCGCGAGGGAGGCGGTGGCCTGGCCGCGCATGCCGAGCTTGCCGCGGATCTCGGTGGCGGTGAAGCCGGGTGTGCCGGTGGGGACGAGGAACGCGGTGATGCCGCGCGGTCCGGGACCACCCGTTCGTGCGAAGATCAGGGCGACGTCGGCCCAGGTGCCGTTGGTGATGAAGACCTTGGCGCCGGTGATGAGCCAGTCGTCGCCGGAGCGTTCGGCGCGGGTGGCGAGGGACGCGGCGTCGGAGCCGGTGCCGGGTTCGGTGAGGCCGAAGCAGCCGATCAGGCGCCCGGAGCACAGGCCGGGCAGCCACCGCTGTTTCTGCTCGTCGGAGCCGTGCTTGGCGATGGTCTTGCCGACGAGCCCGAGGGAGACGGAGATGATGCCGCGCACGGCCGAGTCGCCGCGGGCGACCTCTTCGAGGACGAGGCAGTACGCGAGGTTGTCGCCGCCGGAGCCGCCGTGCTCCTCGTCGACGCCGAGGCCGAGGAAGCCGACGTCGCCGAGGGCGGGCACGAGGTCGCGGTCGATGGCCTCGTCGCGGTCCCAGCGCGCGGCGTGCGGGACGATCCGCTCCTCGGTGAACCTGTGGGCCAGCTCCTGGAGCTGCCGGTGTTCGTCGGAGATGCGCAGATCCACCGGGACGACCTCCTAACCGAACGCTGTTAGGTTATCTAACCTAGGCGCGGACTCGACCACAGGCAAGGGGAGCGACATGCCGAGGAACCCGATCCTGAGTGCCTCGCGCATCCGGACCGTCGCCCTGCACATCATCGACCGCGACGGCCTCGACGGCCTGTCGATGCGCAAGCTGGCCGCTGAGCTGGGCGTTCAGGCCGCCTCGCTGTACGGGCACGTGGCCACGAAGGACGACCTGCTGCACGAGGTGGCCGCCGAGATCCTGTCCGGGGTCGACGTGTCCGGCTTCGAGGGCGGCGACTGGCGGCACGGCCTGGTCAGCGCGGCGCGCTCCTACCGGGCGGCGCTGGCGGCGCACCCGAACATCGTGCCGTTCCTCGCCTACGGCCCCGCGCACCGCGAGGCGTCGCTGCGGCGGCTGGACGTCGTGCACGGCGGCCTGGTGTCGGCCGGGTGGTCGCGGCGCGAGGCCACGATGATCGCCGCGTCCCTGATGTACCTGGTGTTCGGCGCGGCGCTCACCTCGTTCTCCAGCGGGTTCTCCGAGGACCAGGCGCTCTACCGCGACCGGTACCCGAACCTGGACAAGGCGCACCTGCTGCCGTCGGTGGCGCGGGAGCTGGACCACGACAGCTTCGAGCTGGCGCTGGAGGCGTTCGTCACCGGCCTGGCCGTGCGGGTGCCGGGCTGACGACCCCGTCGGGGGACCGGTCACGGGTCGTGGCGTTCCCGGCGCAGCGCGCAGCTGCGCCGCAGCTGGTCCTCCAGGTCCCGCAGCGCCCGGTCGAGGCCGGGCACGACGTCGGCGCCGACCAGCCCGCAGATCTCCGGTCCGGCCTCGTCGAGCGCGACCCGCACGTCGCCGAGCTTGCGGGCCATCGACTCGACCACGGCCGGGTCGACGCGCGGCTCGCGGGCGTCGTTCGCGGCGGCCAGCGCCCTCGTGGCGGCGACCAGGTCGACCACCCCGGCCCCGAAGAGGCTCCACCACCCGGAGCCCGGCAGGGCGAACCCCTCCGCGTCCCCGCCGGGCGCGTCCCCACCGAGCACGTCCTCGCCGGGCGCGTCGTCGTCGACCACGGGCGTACCCTCCCCCGGTGCGCTGCGCGTATCGATCAAGAACCCTAGCGCAGCGCCGTGACCGGGGGAGATCCGCGCGACGACTCCAACCCATCGGAGCAACACCGGTTAGGCTCGCCGCGTGGCCGAAGCGGTGGAACTCACGGTGGGCGAACGCGCGGTGCGGGTGTCGAACCCGAACAAGGTCTACTTCCCGGAGCGGGGGATCACCAAGCTCCAGGTCGTCGAGTACTACCTGGCGGTCGCCGAGCCGCTGCTGCGCGTGCTGCGGGACCGGCCGACCACGTTGAAGCGGTACGTCGACGGCGTCACCGGTGAGGCGTTCTACCAGAAGCGGCTGCCCAAGGGCGCGCCCGAGTGGGTGGGCACGGCGCGGGTGAGGTTCCCGTCGGGGCGGCCCGCGGACGAGGTGTGCCCCACGGAGCCCGCGGTGCTGGCGTGGGCGGCGAACCTCGGCACGTTCGACTTCCACCCGTGGCCCGTGCGGCGGGCCGACACCGACCGCCCCGACGAGCTGCGCGTCGACCTGGACCCGCAGCCGGGCACCGACTTCCGCGACGCCGTCGAGGTGGCGCTGGTGCTGCGCGAGGTCCTTGACGAGCTGGGCATGACCGGCTACCCGAAGACGTCGGGCGGGCGGGGCGTGCACGTCGCCGTCCGCGTCCGCCCGGAGTGGGACTTCGTGGACGTGCGGCACGCGGTGATCGCCCTGGCCCGCGAGGTGGAGCGGCGCGTGCCGGACCGGGCGACCACGTCGTGGTGGAAGGAGGAGCGCGGCGAGCGCGTGTTCCTCGACTTCAACCAGGCCGCCCGCGACCGCACCATCGCGTCCGCCTGGTCGGTCCGCGGCACGCCGCGCGCGACCGTGTCCACGCCGGTCACGTGGGAGCGGCTGTCCACCGTGGACCCGGACGACTTCGACGTGCTGACCGTGCCGGGGTACCTGGCCGAGCACGGCGACCCGCACGCCGGCCTTGACGGCGAGGCGTTCGGCCTGGAGGCGCTGCTCGACTGGTACGCGAACGACGAGCGGGGCGAGCTGCCCTACCCGCCGGACTACCCGAAGATGCCCGGCGAGCCGCCGCGCGTGCAGCCGTCGCGGAAGAAGGGTTAGAGCTGCGGAAACGGCGCGTGGCGGTCCTGTGTGGATGCCCGGCGGGGTCACGAACGGGTGGCGGCACCCTCACGGGCGACGAGGAGTTCGAGCTGCCGCGCCGTGTGCCGGGCGATCCGGGTCTGCTCGCGCAGGCTGCGGGCGATCGAGTTCAAGGTGGTGACGAACCAGATCAGGAACGCGAGGCCGATCAACGGGCCCGCGACCCACGAGACGACCAGCAGGTCGACTGCGGCGACGTCCACCCGGCCGTTCGCGATCAGCGTCGCGATCGCGACCAGTACGAGGAACCCGGCGGCGGCGAGCACGTACCGGAGCGGCTTCACGGTGCGGTCGTCGATCTTGGCGGGCATGGCTCCTCCTCGGGGTCGCCCGTACCTCGTGCGGGTCTCGGCGTGCGCTGCACCGTTGGGCGCGGGTCGGAACGCCGGCGACGGGGCCGGCCGATGATAACGGCTGGTGGTCGACGGAATTGTGGGCGGAAAGCGGGGGTGGTGCGATCTGGTGCCCCTTGCTGCTGCCGCCGCCTCCTTCGCCTCCGATTCTTTGTGTCGTCCCTGCGCATACCGGCTGTCGGAAAACCGTTGCCCCGATGAAGGGCTGATCGGGCGGTGAGCACCAAACCGGCCGACAAGGCGGTGCCGATGACGGCGATTGTTGTCGTGAGCAGGTCGGCACGGTGGAAACCTGTTCTTCCCGTTCGTTCCTCCGGGGTTGTGCGACGACCGCGCTGGTGCAACCGGCTGGTCCGGGCGCCGGATCGGCCGCGAACCCGCTGCTCTGCTCGTACCATGGGAGGAGCGCCGACACGAGGGAGGCAGGCCGATGACCCAGGCGTACGTGGTGCGGTTCGTCGGTGGTCCCCTCGACGGGAGGGTCGACTCCCACGCGCGCGCCCCCGAGGCGCCCAGGCCGACCGTCACCCACGTGCACCTGCACAGCGGTCCCAAGATCGTGCACCACTACGACCTCCAGTACGCCGTCGAGTACGGCTGCGAGTACCACCTGCGCGTCGAGGGCGGCTCGTAGCGGGCGGTTCTTGACAGGGTCAGAAGCCCTCACCCGTAGACATCCGGGCGATGTCCGGTTTACCGTTTGCGTGAGAGCGCTCTCACACTGCTGTGAGTCCCTGCTGGAGGTCCCTGTGCGTTCCATCCGACCCCACCTGGCGGCCGCCGCGGTCGCCGTGGCCGCGGTCGCCGCGATACCGCTCGCCCTGCCCGGGACGGCCAACGCCGTCACGGTCGGCGCGGGCAGCTACGCCGCCACCCGCCCCGCCGGCACCGTCGGCCCGTCCGACCAGAACGGCGCGCCCCTGACGCCCAAGGTCACCTCCCGGATGGCCGGCAAGCCGGTCCCGTCCAACGACTGGTGGTCCTCGCTGGTCTTCCAGCGCTACCCCGGCAACCCGTACTCCGAGAACATGTACGCCCACCCGCTGACGTTCCACGCGGCGGCGCAGGGCCTCGGCGTCGGCTACCCGACCAGCCCGAACATCACGCCCGACGGCCGGTTCTACGAGTTCATGCACACCGACGACCTGTTCGTCGGCGTCAGCGGCCTGAACGCGCCGCGCACCCAGGTCGACGGCTGGTCCGACTGGACGGTCAGTCCCCTGTGGACCGACGGGACGCGCACCCTGCGCACGACCATCGGCCACGGCTCGCCCTACGTCTACGCGGAGGCGACCGGCGGCGCGGCGCGCGTCGGGTTCAACGGCGCCACCACGATCTGGAGCAACACGGGCACCACGCTGGGCGTGTCGGTCAACGGCCGCGACTACGCCCTGTTCTCGCCGAGCGCCTGGAACGTCGTGGGCACCGCCGAGGCGACGTCGAACGCCGCGTTCTTCTCGGTGGCGGTCCTGCCGAGCCGCGACGCGCTGGGCCTGTTCCAGAAGTACGCGTTCTCGTTCGTCACGGACACGAAGGTCTCCTGGACCTACAACGCGGGCAGCGCCCAGCTCGTCGCCACCTACACGGCGACCACGACCGCCCGCCAGGGCACGCAGACCGGCACCCTCCAGGCGCTGTACCGGCACCAGTGGCTCACCTCGCCGGACGCCACCACCGCCTACCGCTACACCTCGCCGCGCGGCGAGATGCGGTTGCGCGAGGGCGCGTCGTTCACCACGCGCAGCGCGTTCAACGGCGTGCTGCCGGCCCTGCCCCTGTCGCCGTCGGCGGACCGGAACCGGCTGCGCGCCGAGATCGACCAGGAGCTGAACGCGGCCGACCCGTGGAAGGGCGCGAACGACACGTACTGGACCGGCAAGGCCCTGTGGCGGCTCGCCGCGCTGGCCCGCGTCGCCAACCAGATCGGCTACACCGCGGGCCGCGACCGGCTGATCACCCTGGTCCGCGACCGGCTCAGCGACTGGCTCACCGCGTCGCCGGGCGAGGCCGGCCGGCACTTCGCCTACGACTCGACGTGGGGCGCGCTCACCGGCTACCCGGCGGGCTACGGCACCGACGCCGAGCTGAACGACCACCACTTCCACTACGGCTACTACGTGCTGGCCGCCGCGATCGTCGCCCAGCACGACCAGGCGTGGGCGTCGGACGCCCGCTACGGCGGCATGGTGAAGCTGCTCGTCAAGGACGCCAACAACTACGACCGCGGCGAGACGCGGTTCCCGTTCCTGCGCAACTTCGACGCCTACGCGGGCCAGGGCTGGGCCTCGGGCCACGCGGGCTTCGCGCACGGCAACAACGAGGAGTCCTCGTCCGAGGGCATGATGTTCGCCACCGCCGCCGTGCTGTTCGGCCAGGCCACCGGTGACACCGCGATGCGCGACCTCGGCATCTACCTGCACACCACGCAGGAGACCGCGATCGCCCAGTACTGGTTCGACAAGGACAACGCGGTGTTCCCGGCGAACTTCCGGCACGACACCGTCGGCATGGTGTGGGGCGCGGGCGCCAGCTACAGCACGTGGTGGACCGCGAACCCGGAGGAGATCCACGGCATCAACATGCTGCCGATCACCGGCGGGTCGCTCTACCACGCCGACTACAAGGCCGACATCCTCCAGAACATCGCCGAGCTGCGGGCCAACAACGGCGGCACCGAGGTCGAGTGGAAGGACGTCATCACCCAGTTCCTGGCGCTGGCCGACCCGGCGCAGGCGCTCGCCCAGTACGGCTCCGGCCTGGAGCCGGAGAGCGGCGACTCCCGCGCCCACGCCTACCACTGGATCACCTCGCTCGACGCGTTCGGCACGCCCGACACGTCGGTGACGGCGAACGTGCCCACGCACGCCGTGCTGAGCAAGAACGGCGCGCGCACCTACGTCGCCTACAACGCCGGTGCGGCGGCGACCACCGTCACGTTCTCCGACGGCCAGTCGCTGAGCGTCCCGGCGTCGTCCACGGCGTGGCGCGGCCCGGCGGGCAGCGGCGTCGACTCCGGTTCCGGCGGCGTGACGCCCACGTCGACCACCACCACGTCGACGACCACGACCACCACGACGACCACCACCACGACGACCGCGCCGCCGACCAGCCGCGACGCGTTCTCCACCATCCAGGCCGAGTCCCACGACCAGCAGAACGGCCTGATCAAGGAGACCACCACCGACACCGGCGGCGGGCAGAACATCGCGGCCATCGCCAACGGCGACTGGGCGCTGTTCCGGGGCGTGGACTTCGGCAGCCGCACCGGCCGCCAGTTCTCCGCCCGGGTCGCCGGCGGCGCCGCCGGCGGTGTCAGCGGCCTGGTCGAGGTCCGCGTCGGCAGCCCCACCGCCACCCCGGTGGGCAGCTTCGCCATCGCCAACACCGGCGGCTGGCAGTCGTGGCGCACCGTGCCCGCCAACATCACCGGCCTCACCGGCCGCCAGGACGTCTACCTGACGTTCACCAGCGGCCAGCCCGCCGACTTCGTCAACGTCAACTGGATCACCTTCGGTTCCTAGTGCCCCACCGCCGCACCACGCCGGTCTCACCACCGGTGCGGTGCGGCGTCCACCCCGAGCAGCGGACGCGCCGGTTCCCCCGGCGACCACGACGCCGGGCGGCGGTCCACCCGCCGCCCGGCGTTCGTCCTTTGTGGACGTCGTCGCGCTGGCCGTGGCGCCCGTCGCGCCGCCCGCCGGCCGACCGGGAGCCCCGGGACGTGGCCGCCGGAGGTCGTGCCCGGCCCTTCCCCGCGGTCGGTGCCCGCGGCGAGTTCGTCGAGCGGGCGTGCGCACGACCGGCGGCTCGCGGGATTGTCGGTGCCGTAGGGCAAGCTTCACCCCGACAGGTCTTGTGCAAGTCGTGGAGGTAACCGAGATGGCGAAGCCGAAGAACTCGTTGTCCGAGGAGGACATCGGCTTTCTGCGCGGGGAGTTGGCCGCGGGTCGCCCGGCCCAGGTCTGGTTCACCTCCGCCGCGGTCGGCGTGGAAGCGGGGCGCTCGGCGAAGGTCGTGGCCTTCACCGACCCCGCCGAGGGCGACTTCATCCAGGTGCGGCCCACGGGGGAGAAGGACGACCTGTCGTTCTCGCCCGCCGAGCTGACCGTGGAGAAGCCCGCGCCGCGCAAGCGGACCGTGCCGGCGGCGAAGGAACCCGAACCGGCCGCGCCCGCCCCCGTCGAGCACATCTACACGCCCGCGCCGCCGCCCGCGAAGCCCAAGCCCGCGCCCGCGCCGCCGCCCCCGGCCGCCAAGCCCGCGGCCAAGCCGGCGGCGTCGCGCAAGCAGGCCAAGCCGGCCGAGGTGACGGTGACGCTGGTGTCGACGGCCGAGGGCGAGTGGACGGTCGACGTGCAGTGGGGCGCTAAGCGGACGCTCAAGGCGGCGCCCGTGGCGGCGTCCGCGGTGGCCGCGGCGGCGAAGCTGCTGCCCGCCGAGGTCGACGAGGCGGTCGACAGCGTGCTCACCGCGGCGCGGGAACGCCACCTCGCCCGCGTCGAGCAGCTCCGCGCGGAACTGGAGGCCGCGCAACGCGCGCTGGACGAACTCACGGGCTGATGAACACGTATTGCAACATAATGATGATTGGCGTTCCGCGATCGGGTGAGGGTACTTCCCACGCCCAGCGGTAGGGCGGACGGTGGGGGCGACCTACGTTCGGTCCGGATGTCCGCGTTCGATCACGGGGAGGCCACCATGACAGTCGAGATCACGACGGCCGAGCAGGTCCGGCTCGACGGGTGCGGCTGCTGCACCGGGTGCACGGGTCCCGGCTGCGGCTGCTGTTCGAGCTGTTAGACCTCGTCGGTCGCCCCGGTCCCGGCCGCCCCGGCGCGCCGGGACCGGGGACACCTCCGCCACCCGGTCCCGGGTCCTCCCGCGCCCCCGGTTCCTCCTGCGCTCCCGGGTCCTGCCGCGCGGTCGCCGATCAGGGCGGGCAGACCGTGCCGGACGTCGGGACCTTCGCGTCCACCAGGAAGTCCCGCGCCGCCGTCGTCGCGCACGACGAGTTGCCCAGCGCGCCGTGCCCCGCGCCCTGCCAGCCGATGAGCACGCCCGCCGGCAGCGCCTGCGCCGCGCGCTCGCCACCCGCCGCCGGTGTCACCGGGTCGGCGGCCGACGTGAGCACCACGACCGGGGGAGCCCCGACGAGCTTCGGCACCGTCGCCGGCTGCGGCACCGGGAACGGGCCGCAGGTGAGCAGCTTCCGGGCGAAGTAGGCGCCGAACAGCGGGTGCTTGTCGCGCCAGTCCTCGGTCAGCCCCGCCACCCGCTCGGGCGGGATGCGGGTCGCCGTGTCGTTGCAGCCCGTGACGATGCCGGCGTCCAACCGCGGCGGGTTGTCGGCGGAGTCCAGCAGCACCGGCTCGACGAACGCCGTCAGCTTCGCGCCGTCACCGTCCTCCGCCGCCACCAGCGCGTCGGCCAGCGCGGGCCACCGCGAGCGGTCCGCGAGACCCGCCAGCACGGCCACCGTCGCGGTGCCCGGCGTCAGGTCGACGTCCTCACCGCGGATCGGGGCGTCGCGCAACGTCCCCAGCAGGGCGGTGAACCGGTCCTTCGCCGACGCGCCCAACGGGCAGCCGCGCACCGCGCAGTCGTCCTGGAACGCGGTGAACGCCGCCTCGGCCGCCACCGCGCGCGCCTCGGTCACGCCCTGCACGTCCAGCGTCGGGTCCGGCGCGCCGTCGAACACCATCCGGCCGATCCGGTCCGGGAAGCGGCTCGCGTACAGGGTCAGCACCTTCGAGCCGTCGCCGACGCCGATCGCGTTGAGGTGCGGCACGCCCAGCGCCTCGCGCAACTGCTCCAGGTCGGCCGACGCGCGCCACGAGTCGACCGCCGGCAGCCGGTTCTCCAGGTCGAGCACGCACTCCTGGCTGGCCCGGCCGATGGCCTCCAGCAGGTCGTCCTGCGTCTCCTCGGCCGGGTCGGACTCGACGATCCCGGCCCGCGCCGCCTCCGGCACGCACTGCACGCCGTCGGACTGCCCGGTGCCGCGCCGGTCCACGCCGATCAGCGTGAACGTGCTCAGCAGGTCCGCCGGCAGCGACGCGGCCAGCCGCGCCGCCTTCAGGCTGCCCGGCTCGCCCTCGGCGTCACCGACCACCACCAGCGGGCTGCCGCCCGTGCCGACGCGCAGCAGCCCCAGGCCGAGGCTGCCCCGACCGGGCCGGTTCGGCGCGTCGAGGCGGACGGTCAGCTGCGCGCACTCGTACTCCTGGCCGCCGGCGGGGGCCGTGTCGCCCATCCGGTCGCGGACCGTGTCCGTGCAGCCGCTCCACGACAGGCCGACCTCGTCGCCCTCGGCGAGCGGAGGCACCTCGCGGGGACCGGAGGGGACCACGACGGGCGACTCGTCGCCGCCGTCGCCGTGCACGGCGATCACGGGTCTCGTCGACGGGCCCGCGCTGCACGCGGCCAGCGCGCTCAGAGCCACCAGCATCAAGGCGGCGTGACGCCGACGCGGCACAGCGGTCCCTCGCTCTCTCCCAACAGCGTTGGCCCAGCCTCACACAGTCCAGGTGAGACTTCGGTGAGCGGGAGTGTCGGTGGTGGCCGGCAAGATGAAAAGCAGGGGACCCCCTGGCGGGGACCCCTGCGCAGCGTGCGGCGTCGCTACCCTGCCGGGCGGGCTGCCGGGCGACCCAGCCGGGCGGGGTATCGCGCGCGGACGGACAACTGTGGTCTGGCGGGCAGCGAGGGCGGGCGCTGCGGCACGCGGGTGGGCGCTGTGGTCTGGCGGGCGCTGCGGCACGCGGGCGGACGCTGTGGCTCGGCGGGCGCTGTGGTCCGGCGGGCGCTGTGGTCCGGCGGCGCTCCGTGTCGTCTGGCGGCGGTCCGTGGAGGGCGGCGCGGGGGAGTGGCCCCGCCTGCGCGGCACCGGTGAGACGTGGGTCACCGGGAGGCGTCCGCTGTGCGGGTCGTGGGACGACCGGCGTGCAGGATGGACCCCGTGGTGATGGTGCACGTCGAGGGCCTTCCGGAACGCCGCTACGACCGCCCCGGCCCGTTCGCGGCCGCGGCGCGGGCTTTCAGGGCGGTGCCGCCGCCCGCGCTGGTGCTGCTGGGCGTCGTCAGCGTGCAGGTGGGCGCGGCGGTCGCGAAGCAGTTGTTCAGCCTGGTCGGGGCCTCGGGCACGGTGACGCTGCGGCTCGTCCTCGCCTCCGCCGTGCTGCTGCTGGTGTGGCGGCCCTCGCTGCGGATGGACGCGCGCACCTGGCTCGTCGTCGCCGGCTACGGCCTCGTGCTGGGCGCGATGAACCTCACCTTCTACCAGTCGATCAAGCACATCCCGCTGGGCGCGGCCGTCACGATCGAGTTCCTCGGGCCGCTGGCGGTGGCCGTGCTCGGCTCGCGCCGGTGGCTGGACGGCCTGTGGGCGCTGCTCGCGGCGGCCGGGGTGCTGCTGCTGACCAGGGTCGACGGCGGCCTCGCGCTGCCCGGCGTGCTGTTCGCGCTGTGCGCGGCGGCGTGCTGGGCCGGGTACATCCTGATGGCGGCGGCCCTGGGCAGCCGCACGTCCGACGGCGGCGGCCTCGCGCTGGCGATGGTGTTCGGCTCGGCGCTCGTGCTGCCGTTCGGCGTGGCCGAGGCGGGCACGGCGCTGCTCGACCCGGTGGTGCTGCTCGCGGGGGCCGCGGTGGCGCTGCTGTCCTCGGTGATCCCCTACTCGCTGGAGCTGGAGGCGCTGCGCAGCATCCCGCCGCGCGTGTTCGGCATCCTGATGAGCCTGGAACCGGCGGTCGCCGCGCTGGCCGGTCTGGTGGTGCTCCACGAGGCCCTGCACCCCGCGCAGTGGGTCGCGGTGTTCTGCGTGGTCCTCGCGTCGGTCGGGGCCACCTGCACGGCGAGACCGGACGTGTAGCGGGGGCGCCGAGCGACGTGGCCGCGTGCGGACTTCCCGGAGGAGGTCAGGGCCGCTCGGGCGGGGACTTCGCGGGTTCCTCCACGCCGAGCGTGCCGTCGAGCAGCTCCCCGCCGCGCTTCTCGAACTCCGCGGCGTAGGCGGCCGAGTACCGGCGGTACGCGCCGAGCACGTCGTCGCCCGCCGCGACCTCGGCGCGGAACTCGTCGCGCATCAGCCGCACCGCGTTCACGTCGTTGCGGCGCTTGCGGCTGTGCAGGTACGGCTTGAACGTCACGTTCAGCCCGCCCACGACGGCCGCCGCGAGCAGCAGCACCTTGCCGAGCACCGTCTCCGACGAGGTGAACCCCACCGCCAGCACGGCGGGCACCAGGATCAGCACGACCGTGTAGGCCATGCCGGTGCTGCGGTGCACCACCCGCCACAGCGACAGCCGCTTGCAGTCGCGCAGCATCCGGTCGTCCAGCTCCTGGACCAGCTTCTCCACGTCCCCCACGACCGAGCAGGTTACGCGGGTCGCACCTCGCCGCGCAGCACCGATTCGACGTCGTAGCGGGCGGGCTGCTCCAGCTGGTCGTAGCCGCACGAGCCGGGTTCGCGGTCGGGCCGCCACCGCCGGAACTGGCCGTTGTGCCGCAGCCTCGCGGGCGCCGCGCCCTCGGTCTGCGAGTAGGCGATCTCCAGGACGCGTTCCGGGCGCAGCGGCACCCACTCGGCGTGCTTGCCGCGCCACCGGTTGACCTCGCCGGGCAGGCGGCGGCCGTCCGGCTCCACCAGCCACGGGTGGTCGTCGGAGGTGATCAGCCCGGCCAGCTCCCCGGCCAGCTCGCGCCGCTCGGCGGCCTTGAACGAGCCGACGACGCCCACGTGGTGCAGCACGCCCGCCGCGTCGTGCAGGCCGAGCAGCAGCGAACCGACGGCGGTGCCGGGCTCGGTGCCCTTGTGCCAGCGCAGGCCGGCGACGACGCACTCGGCGGTGCGCTGGTGCTTGACCTTGACCATGACGCGCCTGCCCGGTTCGTACGCGGCGTCGGCGGGCTTGCCGATCACCCCGTCCAGGCCCGCGCCCTCGAACAGGCCGAACCACTCCAGGGCCAGCGACACGTCGGTCGTCGCGGGCGTGAGGAACAGCCCGTCGCCGGGCGTGACCAGGGCTTCGAGGCGGGCACGGCGGGCGGTGGTCGGCTCCTCCAGCAGCACGTCGTCGCCGAGCGCGAGCAGGTCGAACGCCACGAACCCGGCGGGCGTGCTCCCGGAGAGCAGGGCGACGCGGCTGGCCGCCGGGTGGATGCGCTCGGTCAGCGCGTCGAAGTCGAGCTTGCCGTCCTTGGCGACGACGAGTTCGCCGTCCACCACGACCCGCGGCGGCAGGGTGCGCCGCAGCGCCGCCTCGACCTCGGGGAAGTAGCGGTTGAGCGGCTTGCCGCTGCGCGACTGGAGCAGCACCTCGTCCCCGTCGCGGAACACCAGGACGCGGTAGCCGTCCCACTTGGGTTCGAACACCAGGTCCGAGCCGGTCGGGATCTCGTCCACCGCGTTGGCCAGCATCGGCTGCACGGGAGGGGTCAGCGGGAGCGCCACGCGGCCATCCTGCCCCGTCGACCGGTCCCGGCGCACGCGTTCCCGCGCACGACCGCCCCCGGCGCCGGCCGGTCGCAGGCGGTGGCCCGATTGCCGGCGGTGGCCCGGTAGCCGGCGGTGGGCCGGTTGCCGGCGGTGGCCCGGTCCGGGGTCACGCGCGGGCCCGGCGGTAGCGCAGCAGCAGCGCGCTGTCGGCGTGCAGCACCGACGCCAGCTCCAGCGACCGCGGCGCCTCCGGGAGGGGACCGCGGGCGATGCGCCCCGCGTCGCCGCCGGCGAGCAGCGGCGAGAACGTCACGCACAGCACGTCCACCAGGTCCGCGGCGACCAGCGAGCCGAACAGGGCGGGCCCGCCCTCGCAGTCGACGCGGCGCAGCCCCCGCTCGTCCAGCGCCCGCAGCGCCGCGGCCGGGTCCACCGACGACCCGCCCGCGACCACCACATCCGCGCCCGCGTCGGCCAGCGCCTCCCGCCGTTCCCGGGGCGCCGACTCGGCGGTCAGCACGATCGTCGGCACGACGGTGTCCGCGACCAGCGGCGACGACGGCTCGACCGAGCACCGCGCGGTCACCACCGCGATCGGCGGCACCGGCGACAGGCCCAGCCGGGACCGCCGCCCCGCGCGCACCTCGGTGGCCTTCACCCCGTGGTAGCCCTCGGCGCGGGCCGTGCCGGCGCCCACCAGCACCACGTCGCACAGGTCGCGGCCCAGCGTGAACACCTTCTTGTCCGCGGCGTTGCCCAGCGCCCGGGACCGGCCGTCGACCGACACCGCCCCGTCCACGCTGGACACGAAGTTGACCTGCACGAACGGCCGGTCGAGGTCCTCCGGGTAGTCGTAGAGCCGTTCCAGTTCGGCGTCGGTGATCTCGTCCTCGCGTGGTGGCCACAACATCCGCACCGCCACATCCCAGCACGCCGTTAGGCTTCGGGCATGTCCGCCCCGCCGCGCCTGTCCGACCGAACCCCGCACGTCGAGGCGGACGAGCTGGTGGGGTCGATGGTCCCGCCGCCGAGGTTCGACGGCGTGCGCTTCGACACCTACCTCCCCAACCCCGACGAGCCCAGCCAGGCCGAGGCCGTCACCGCGTGCCGCGAGTTCGCCGAACGGGTCTCCGCGGGCGGGGGCCGCGGCTGGCTCGGGTCGCTGTTCAAGCGGTCGCAGCCGGACGACGCCAAGCCCGGCCTCTACCTCGACGGCGGGTTCGGCGTCGGCAAGACCCACCTGCTCGCCTCCACCTGGCACGCCGTGCCCGGCCCCAAGGCGTACGGCACGTTCGTCGAGCTGACCAACCTCGTCGGCGCCCTCGGGTTCCCGGAGACGGTGGCGCGGCTGTCCGGCCACCGGCTGCTCGCGATCGACGAGTTCGAGCTGGACGACCCGGGCGACACCATGCTGGTGACGCGCCTGATCAAGGAGCTGACCGCGGCGGGCGTGTCGGTCGCGGCCACCTCCAACACGCTGCCGGACAAGCTCGGCGAGGGCCGGTTCGCCGCCGCCGACTTCCTGCGCGAGATCCAGTCCATGTCCGCGAGGTTCACCGTGGTCCGCGTCGACGGCCCCGACTACCGGCACCGCGGCCTGCCCGACGCGCCGCCCCCGATGAGCGACGAGGAACTGGTCGCGAAGGCCGAGGGCACCCCCGGGAGCACGCTCGACGACTTCGGCGACCTGTGCGCGGCGCTGGCGCGCATCCACCCGTCGAGCTACGGCCGGCTCGTCGACGGCGTCACCGCCGTGCACCTGCGGGGCGTGCGGCCCGCGCCCGACCAGGCCGTCGCGCTGCGCCTGGTGGCCCTCGGCGACCGCCTCTACGACCGGGACATCCCGGTGGCCGTGTCCGGCGAGCCGCTGCCCGAGCTGTTCACCGCCGAGATGCTGCGCGGCGGGTACCGCAAGAAGTACCTGCGGGCGGTGTCGCGGCTCGTCGCCCTCTCCCGGTGATCACCACCCCTGACCAGGCTTGATAGCCCGAACGGAGAGGGCACGGACTCCGTTCGGGGCTGGTTTTGCGGGTATCGCGCCGGGTATCCACTGCTCGTGATGAGCGAAGCGGAACGCCGCACCCTCAGCGAGATCGAGTCCAGACTCATGGTCGAGGAGCCGGCCCTGGCCACCGCCCTCGTCGCCGGGAAACCCCGGCACCCCGTGCTCAGCTACGCCCTGGTGGCCGTGTTCGCGGGCCTCGGCGTGCTGCTGCTGACCCTCGGTTCCTACGGGCCGGCGCTCGCGTCGCTCGGCTTCGGCTCCGTCCTGCTGCTGATGAAGGGCTACACCTGGCGGTAGCCCTGCGCCGACGACCGGCCTGGCGACGCTCATCCGCCCGCGGCCGGTCGCCGCGTCACCCCGCACCACCCCCCGCGGTCGCGTTCCCGGTCACAAAAGGGACGCCGACCTGAAACCCGCTGGCTCCGGGCGCCGTTCATCACCGACCATGCCCCCGTGGGATACCTGGACGCCAACGGCCTCGCCTTCCGACTGCCCGACGGCCGCGAACTGTTCCGCGACGTGTCGTTCAAGGTCGGGGGCACCGACGTGGTCGCCCTCGTGGGCGCCAACGGCGTCGGCAAGACGACCCTGCTGCGCATCCTCTCGGGTGAGCTGAGCCCGACCGCCGGCAGCGTCCGCGTGCAGGGCGGCCTGGGCGTGATGCCCCAGTTCGTCGGCTCCGTGCGCGACGGCTCGCTGGTGCGCGACCTGCTGCTCGCCGCCTCCCCGAAACCCCTGCGCGACGCCGCCGCCGAGCTGGACGCCGTCGAGCTGGCCCTGATGGAGACCGACGACGAGCCCACCCAGATGCGCTACGCCGACGCGCTCACCGCGTGGGGCGAGGCCGGCGGCTACGACGCCGAGGTGCTGTGGGACACGGTCACGGTCGCCGCGCTCGGCGTGCCGTTCGACCGGGCCCGGTTCCGCGAGGTGCGCACCCTGTCCGGCGGCGAGCAGAAGCGGCTGGTGCTGGAGGCGCTGCTGCGCGGCCCCGAGCAGGTGCTGCTGCTCGACGAGCCGGACAACTACCTCGACGTGCCGGGCAAGCGGTGGCTGGAGGAGCGGCTGCGCTCCGCCGGCAAGGCCGTGCTGCTGGTCAGCCACGACCGCGAGCTGCTCGACGTGGCCGCGACCGTCGTCGTCACCGTCGAGGCGCACTCGGCGTGGACGCACCCCGGGTCGTTCGGCACCTGGCACGCCGCCCGCGCCGCCCGCATCGCGCGCCTCGCCGAGCAGCACCGCCGGTGGGAGGAGGAGCACGAGCGGCTGCGCGACCTCGTCCGCACCCTCCAGGTGCAGGCGAAGATCAGCGAGGTCATGGCCGCGAAGTACCGCGTGCAGCGGGCGAAGCTGGAGCGGTACGAGGAGGCCGGGCCGCCGCCCGAGCTGCCCACCGACGAGAGGGTCGCGCCCCGGCTGCGCGGCGGGCGCACCGGCGTGCGCGCGATCACGTGCGAGGACCTGGAGCTGACCGGGCTGATGAAGCCGTTCTCGGTCGAGCTGTTCTACGCCGACCGGGTGGCCGTGCTCGGGTCGAACGGGTCGGGCAAGAGCCACTTCCTGCGGCTGCTCGGCGGCGGCGACGTCGCGCACACCGGCGCGTTCCGGCTGGGCGCGCGGGTCGTGCCCGGCCTGTTCGCGCAGACCCACCAGCACCCCGAGTGGATCGGCCGCACCCTCGTGGACCTGCTGTGGCACGGCGAGGACGGGCGCGCGGGCCGCGACCGGGGCGCGGCGATGGCCGTGCTCAGCCGGTACGGCCTGGGCAAGCAGGGCGACCAGCGGTTCGAGACGCTGTCCGGCGGTCAGCAGGCGCGGTTCCAGGTGCTGCTGCTGGAGCTGTCCGGCGCCACCCTGCTGCTGCTCGACGAGCCGACCGACAACCTCGACCTGAACTCGGCCGAGGCGCTCCAGGACGCCCTGGAGGGGTTCTCGGGCACCGTCGTGGCCGTCACCCACGACCGCTGGTTCGCCCGCACCTTCGACCGCTTCCTCCTGTTCCGCTCGGACGGCGAGGTCGTCGAGGTGCCCGAGCCGGTGTGGGACGAGACCCGCGTCAACCGCGCCCGCTGACCCCGCGAGAGTCCAACCTCCAGGCCCCGAGAGTCCAACGCCCGAGCCTCGAGAGTCCAACGCCCAAGACCCCTGAGTTCTACGTCCAGGCACCGCGCGCCTTCCCGCGGAGCGCGGCCGAACGCAGAACTCAAGGGTCCTGGACGTAGAACTCACGAGGTCTGGGTGTTGGACTCTCGGGACCTGGGCGTTGGACTCTCGGGACCTGAGGGTTGGACTCTCGGGGTCTGAGGGTTGGACTCTCGGGTCAGCGGGAGCGGAGTTCGACCAGGACCTGCGGCACCTCGTCGAGCAGTTCGCGGGCCAGCATGCCGGTCAGGCCGGTGCGCGGCACGAGCCGCTGGCCCGCCATGGCGTGCACGTGACCGGCCCAGCAGGTGGCGCGGGCCAGGTCGTCGTCCCGGGCCAGCAGGCCGCCGACGAGGCCGGCCAGCACGTCGCCGCTGCCGGACGTGCCCAGGCCGACGTGGCCGGTGGCGTCCTGCCACACCCGGCCGTCCGGCGCGGCCACCACGCCCATCAGGTTGACCACGGCGTCGTGCCGGTCGGCGATGGCGACGGCGGTCTTCACGTGGTCGTCCACGTCGTCGGTGCCCAGCAGGTAGCGGGCCTCCACGGTGTTCGGGGTGAGCACCATCCGGCCGCGCACCGGGTCGCCCAGCTCGGGGTGCGTGCCCAGCGCGCCCAGCGCGAACGCGTCGAGCACCACCGGCCCGCGCGCGGCGGGCAGCAGCCGCTCCAGCAGGGCCGCCGTCTCGTCCGCGTCGACCAGGCCGGGGCCGACGACCAGGGACGCGGCGTCGCCGACGAGGTCGCCCAGCACGTCGGCGGCCTCCCGCGACACCGCGCCCGACGCCGTCTCCGGCAGGCCCACGACCATCGCCTCCGGCACGGCCAGCCCCAGGCCGGACGCGTGCCGGTCGGCGGTCGCGAGCTGGAGGGTGCCCGCGCCGGTGCGCAGCGCCGCGATCCCGCTCAGCAGCACCGCCCCGGGCACCCGCCGCGACCCGCCGACCACCAGCACGGTGCCGTCGTCCTCGTGCTCGGGCAGCCACTCGCGCAGCAGCGCGGACGTGATGGGCTCAGGCCGATCGGGTGGTCGCATCCTCGGTCTCCGTGGGCTCGGCTCCGTGCTCGACCAGGTGGTCGGCGTCGAACTCCCTCTCCAGTACCCACGGACCGCCGTCCCGACGCCACGAGGTCAGCGACCCGTTGGGCACCGTGGAGTTGTGCGCGTAGGCCAGCATGTCCCGCTCCGGCAGGCCCTCCAGCAGGTAGCGCAGCAGGAACGGGGTGATCTCGTGCGCGAACAGCAGCACGCGCGCCCCGTCGAGGTCGCGCAGCAGCGAGCGCAGCCGCAGCGTCACGTCCGCCCACGACTCGCCGCCCGGCGGCCGGTAGTAGAACTTGCCGAGCCTGCGCTTGCGGACCACCTCGTCCGGGTACCGCACGGCGACGCCGTGCGTGGTGAGCAGGTCCAGCACGCCCAGCTCGCGGTCGCGCAGCCGTTCGTCGACGAGCATCCTCGGGTGCCCGCGCAGGGCGTGCTGGGCGGTGTCGACGGCCCGCCGGTAGGGGGAGGCCACCACCACGTCCGGCCACTGCTCGCGGGGCATCGCGGCGAACCAGCGGCCCAGCGCCCGGCCCTGCCGCTCGCCCTCCTCCGACAGCGGCACGTCCGCGTCGCGCTGCCGGACGTCGATGACCTCGTGCCCGCCGGACTCGGCCGCCTCGCGGGCCACGTTGCCGGTGCTCTCGCCGTGCCTGATCACTCCGAGCCAGTCCACCCGCCCGAACTTAGCCGTCCGGCGGGCGCGCGGCACCCCGGGCGGCACCCCGGGCGGCACTCCACGCGGCACCCGGGCGGGCCCGGGGTCAGGCGACCTCGGCGGGCAGCCGCCCGGACCGGACCGCGCGGACCAGCTCCTCGTGGTCGGCGCACGTCCGGTCGGCGTAGTCCAGCGCGTAGCGGGCGATGGCGTCGTCCAGCCCGTCGCCGCCCGCGCAGTAGCCGGCGAGCAGCCGGGGGTCGACGGAGCGGGTGTGCGCGCGGGCCAGCAGCGCGCCCGCCAGCCGGCCGTAGTCGTCCAGGTCGTCGCGCTTGAGGGTGGTCGCGTCGATCTCGCCCTTGCGGTTGCGGAACTGCCGCACGATGTAGGGCCGGCCCTCGATGGTGGTCCAGCCGAGCAGGATGTCGGTCTCGGCCTGCACGAGCCGCGCGCCGTGCACGATCCGCTTGCCCTCGTGCTTGACCGGCGCGGTGTTCAGGAAGGGCGCCAGCGCGGACGGCCGGGCCTCCTTGGCCTGGAGCACCAGCGCCTCGTCGCCGTTGCCGCGCAGCAGCACCAGGTAGTTGCGCAGGCCCACGCTGCCCGTGCCGACCACGCGGAACGCCACGTCGGCCACGCCGTAGCGCATGATCAGGTCGTAGCGGGACTCGCGCAGGGTGTCCACGTAGGACGGCAGCGCGTCGACCACGGCCCGCTCGGTGGCGGGCGTGACGCGGGTCAGCACGGGCGGGTCGGCGACGAACCGCCAGTGCTCGCCCTCCCGGCGGGTCCACTTCGCGGCCACCCGGGCGCTGGTGTTGCGGCGCGCCCTGGACGCGGCCCTGGTGAAGTGGTCGAGCAGGTCGTCGGCCTTGGTCTTGGACAGCGCCGACTCGTCGCCCAGCGCGCTCCACGACTCCAGGAACGGCAGGGTGGCCAGGTGCCGCAGGGCGCTGCGGTAGGCGTTCACGGCGTCCTCGGCGGCGTCGCGGCAGCCCTTCTCCGACACGCCGCCCTCGCGGCCCGCGAGCACGAGCGAGGTGGCCAGCCGCTTGAGGTCCCACTCCCACGGGCCGGGCAGCGTCTCGTCGAAGTCGTTGACGTCCATCACGATGGCGCCCTCGGGCGTGCCGTAGAGCCCGAAGTTCGCGGCGTGCGCGTCGCCGCACAGCTGGGCGTCGAGGCCGGTGCGCGCGCCGGCCGCGAGGTCGCCCGCCATCAGGCCCGCGCTGCCCCGGAAGAACGCGAACGGGGAGGCGAGCATCCGGCCGACCCGCAGCGGCACCAGCTCGGGCAGCCTGCCCTCGTTGGAGGCGTCGACGTACTCGACGACGGACGGCCGGTCGTGCGCGAGGAGCACCTCGCGGTGCGCCTCGTGGCTCACCGCGGCGCGCAGCTCGCGACCGCGGGCCAGCACCTCCTCGGGGTCCACCCACCGGCCCAGAGCTTCGGCCGCCTCGGCCCGCTTCCGTTCACCCATGTGGGTAATGATGCGCGTCGGGGCCGGCGGATACACCGGCCGCCACACGTCTGTGACCTGGTAATTCAGCCTCGGCGGCACAAATCGGGCAGAGGGCTACCCGCGTGCGCCGAGAACCTGCCCGATCGCGTCGATCCCGCGGTCGAGGTCGTCGCGGGAGACCACCAGCGGCGGCGCGACGCGCAGCGTGCTGTCCTGGGTCTCCTTGCAGAGCACGCCCAGCCGGGCCAGCGCCTCGGACGCCTCGCGGCCGCGCGGTCCGCCGGGGGCGATCTCCACGCCCGCCCACAGGCCGCGCCCGCGCACCTCGGCCACGCCCCGGCCGACGAACTCGCCGAGCCGCGCGTGCAGGTGGGCGCCCAGCTCGCGGGACCGCTGCTGGAACTCGCCGGTCGCCAGCAGCCGCACCACGGCCCGCCCGACCGCGCACGCCAGCGGGTTGCCGCCGAACGTCGACCCGTGCTCGCCGGGCCGCAGCACGCCCAGCACGGCGTGCGACCCGACGACCGCGGACACCGGCAGGATGCCGCCGCCCAGGGCCTTGCCCAGCGTGTAGAGGTCGGCGCGCACGCCCTCGTGGTCGAGCGCGAGCAGGTCGCCGGTGCGGCCCAGCCCGGACTGGATCTCGTCGGCGATCATCAGCACGCCGCGCTCGTCGCACAGCTCCCGCACGCCCCGCAGGTAGCCGGCGGGCGGCACGACGACGCCCGCCTCGCCCTGGATCGGCTCCAGCAGCACGGCCGCGGTCCGGTCGGTGACCGCCTCGCGCAGGTCGTCGAGCGAGCCGTAGCGCACGACGCGGAAGCCCGGCGTGAACGGCCCGAAGTCGGCGCGGGCGGTGTCGTCCGTGGAGAACGACACGATCGTGGTGGTGCGGCCGTGGAAGTTCGACCCGGCCACCACGATCTCCGCGGTCCCCGCCGGCACGCCCTTCACCCGGTACGCCCACTTGCGGGCGACCTTGATCGCCGACTCGACGGCCTCGGCGCCGGAGTTCATGGCGAGCACCACCTCGGTGCCGGTCAGCTCGGCCAGCTCGCGGCAGAAGGGGCCGAACTGGTCGTGGTGGAACGCGCGGCTGGTGAGCGTGACGCGACCGAGCTGCTCCACCGCGGCGGCCACCAGGTCCGGGTGCCGGTGCCCGAAGTTCAGCGACGAGTAGCCGGACAGGAGGTCCAGGTACCGGCGACCCTCGACGTCGGTCACCCACGCGCCCTCGCCGTGCGAGATCACGACCGGCAGCGGGTGGTAGTTGTGCGTGCTCCATTCCTCGTCGAGCGCGATGAACTGCTCAGTGGCGGGGAGGACGGTAGCGGTCATGTCACCAGGCTAGATGCCCCGAGCCAGCGATTTCAGCCGCCAGGCGTTGCGCATCCGGTGAGTTCGTTGCGCAAATCGATCGTTCGACGGCGATCCGTTGCAAGAGTCGCCCTGCCGGCGCCGGCGGGTTACGTTGCGACGATGGCGAAGAAGTCCGCGCAGGTCCAGTCGGTTTCCGACGCCTTCCGGGTGGACCCGGGGGCGGTGGACCTCGCGGCGCTCGACCCGGCCGCCACCCCGGTCGGGCCCCGGTCGAAGTCCGAGGCCGCGGACGAGGTGGCGCGCATCGGCGAGGAGCTGGACGGGCTCCAGGAGGCCCTCTTCGCGGAGGGCGTGGGCGGTGGCCGGCGCAGCGTGCTGCTGGTGCTGCAGGGCATGGACACCTCGGGCAAGGGCGGCACCATCCGGCACGTCCTGGGCCTGGTCAACCCGCACGGCGTGCGCGTCGCCGCGTTCGGCCGGCCCACCGCCGCCGAGCGGCGGCACGACTTCCTGTGGCGCATCCGCCGCCAGGTCCCGCCGCCCGGCTACCTGGGCGTCTTCGACCGCTCGCACTACGAGGACGTGCTGGTCGCCCGGGTCGACGGGCTCGTGCCCGCCGCCGAGTGGCGGCGCCGCTACGGGCAGATCAACGAGTTCGAGGAGGAGCTGGTCGACGGGGGCACGACCCTGGTGAAGTGCTTCCTGCACATCTCGCCGGAGAAGCAGAAGGAACGGCTCCTCGCCCGCCTGGAGGACCCGCTCAAGCAGTGGAAGTACGACCCGGCCGACCTCGACGCGCGGGCCGGGTTCTCCGACTACCGCGCCGCCTACCGGGACGTGCTGGTCAAGTGCTCGCGGGCCGCGCCCTGGTACGCCGTGCCGGCGGACCGCAAGTGGTACCGCAACTGGGCGGTGGCGAGCCTGCTCCTTGAGACGCTCAAGGACCTCGACCCCCGGCGGCCCGCGCCCTCGTACGATCCGGAGGTCGAGTTGGCACGCCTCCGGGACGCCGACCCGTTGCGCTAGCCGCAATCTTCATTGCGCCTCTTGCTCTGCCGCGGTGGTCTCGGCCACTGTGGGAACCGCCGCGGGCGGTCGAGCGGAGGTTCGGTGTGGCTGTGGGCAGGCGGCGGTTCCTGGGGGCGGTTGGCGTGGGAGCGGGGTTGCTGATGACCGAGGGTGTGGCCGAAGCGCGTGCGGGGGTCCGCGTCTACCTGGGCACCTACACCTCGTGGCCGGGTGGCGGCACGGGCGTGGGCCTGGGCGTGTTCGACACCGCGACCGGCGGGCTGCGGGTGACCGGCGTGGTCGAGGACGTGGCCAACCCGTCGTTCGTGGTCGACGCGGGCAGGTTCGCCTACGCGGTCAACGAGCGGCCGGACGGCGAGGTGACCGCGCTCGCGGTCGGCGCGGACGGCACGCCGAAGGTGGTGAACAGCCGGAGCACCGGCGGGGCCGACCCGTGCCACCTGGCGCTGCACCGGGGCTTCCTGCTGTCGGCGAACTACAGCTCCGGCAGCGTCGCCGTGCACCCGGTGCGACCGGACGGCGGCCTGGGCGAGCGCACCGACCTGGTCCAGCACCGGGGTTCCGGGCCGGACCCCGAGCGCCAGGAGGGCCCGCACGCCCACCAGGTGCTGCCCGACCCGCGCGGCGACTTCGTGCTCGCCGTCGACCTGGGCACCGACTCCGTCTACAGCTACAAGCTGGAGGAGGAGGGCACGCTGACCCTGGCCGGCACCGCGCGCCTGCACCCCGGCGCGGGACCGCGGCACCTGGCGTTCCACCCGAACGGCCGGTTCGCCTACATCGCCAACGAGCTGGACTCCACGCTCGTGGTGGCCGACTACCAGCGCGGCGCGCTCAAGCTCGGGCCGAAGCTCAGCACCCTGCCCGACGGCGCGCCCGCCACCCCGCGCAACTACCCGGCCGAGGTGCTGGTCTCGCCGGACGGCCGGTTCGTCTACGTGTCCAACCGGGGGCACGACAGCGTGGCCGTGTTCGCCGTCGAGCGCGCTGGCGCGGCGCTGCGGCTGATCGGCGCGACGCCGGTCGGCGGGAAGTACCCCCGGCACATCGTGCTCGACCCGACCGGGAAGTTCCTGCTGGCGGCCAACCAGAACTCGGGCGACGTCACCGCGTTCGCCGTCGACCGGGCCACCGGCGGGCTGCGACAGGTGTCGTCCACCGCCGTGCCGATCCCGGTCTGCGTAGCCTTCCGGGGGTAACACCACCGGGTCCATTTCGGCCACCGGGACCGTCCACAGTGGTACGACGGCCCCCATGAAAACGATCGTGGTCGCACTCCTGATGGTCCTCGCCGCCGCACCGGCCGCGCGGTCCGCGCCGGCCGCGCCGGAGCTCGTCGCGCTGGGTGACTCCTACGCGGCGGGCCTCGGCGCGGGCGACGAGGCCGCCGACGCCTGCCGGCGGAGCCCCCACGCCTACCCCGAGCTGCTCGCGGACCGGACCGGGACGACCCTGGTGACCGTCGCCTGCTCCGAGGCAACCACGGCGGAGGTCACCGCCCAGGCCGAGCGCGTCACCCGGGAGACCGGGCTCGTCACCGTGCAGGCGGGCGGCAACGACGCCGGGTTCAAGGACGTCATGGTCACCTGCACCCTCAGCGACGACCAGGGGTGCCGCGACCGCGTCGCCACCGCCGAGGCGTTCATCCGCGACGAGCTGCCCGCCCGCCTCGACGGCCTCTACGGGGTGGTGCGCGACCGGCTGGGCGCGGACCGCCTCGACGGGGGCCGGGACGACGCCGACGTCGTCGTGGTCGGCTACCCCCGGCTGTTCTCGTTCGGCTCGTGGTGCCTGATGACCGGGCCAAAGCGGGAGGCCCTCAACCACGCCGTCGACGTGATCACCGAGGTGCTCTCCGCGCGGGCCGAGGCGGCCGGGTTCGCGTTCGCCGACGTGCGCGACGAGTTCGACCGGCACGGCGCGTGCGCGTCCGACCCGTGGATCAACGGCCTGGTCCTCGTCCCGGTCGACCGCTCCTACCACCCCAACCGCGCCGGTCACGCCTCCGGCTTCCTGCCCGCGCTGGAGGGGGAGACGGGCGTCGCCGGGTAACCCGTTGGCGGGCCGGGCCGCCCGTTGACGATGATGCGGGGGTGAACCCCACGAAAGGGCTGCGCCAGGTCGCGGCCACCCGCTACGTCACCCCCTTCCGGGAGGGCGGCTCGCTGCCGGGCCTCGTCGAGGCCGACGACCTCGGCATGTACGTGCTCAAGTTCCGCGGCGCGGGCCAGGGCGTGAAGGCGCTGATCGCCGAGGTCGTCGTCGGCGAGCTGGCCCGCCGCCTCGGGTTCCGGGTGCCCGAGATCGTGCTCGTCGGGCTGGACCCCGAGCTGGGCCGCGCCGAGCCCGACCAGGAGGTCCAGGAGCTGCTCAAGGCCAGCGGCGGGGTGAACCTGGGCCTGGACTACCTGCCCGGCTCGTTCGACTACAACCCGGTGGTGCGCGAGCCGTCCGCCGACCTGGCCACCCGCCTGCTGTGGCTGGACGCGCTGACGCTCAACGTGGACCGCAGCTGGCGCAACCCCAACACCCTGCTGTGGCACCGGGAGCTGTGGCTCATCGACCACGGCGCCTCGCTGTACTTCCACCACTCGTGGCGGCCCGAGCGGTTCCCCGCGGCCACCTACCGGTTCGACGCGGCCGACCACCTCGTGCTGCCGTTCGCCGGTCCCCTGGCCGACGTCGACGCCGAGCTGACCGCCCTCGTCACACCCGCGCTGGTGCGCGAGGTGCTGGCGCTGGTGCCCGACGAGTGGCTCGCGCAGGACGAGGCGTTCGGCACGCCGGAGGCCGTGCGCGGCGCGTACGAGCAGTTCTTCACCGCCCGCCTGGCCGCGCCGCGGACCTGGGTCGACGCACTGGAGGCCGCCCGTGCCGCACGTGTTTGAGTACGCGGTGCTGCGCGCCGTGCCGCGGCAGGAGCGCGGCGAGTTCGTCAACGTCGGCGTCCTCGTCTACTGCAAGGACCTCGACTTCCTCGGCGCGCGCGTGCACGTGGACGAGAAGAGGGTGCTGGCGCTCGACCCGTTCCTGGACGTCGAGGTGCTGCGGGACAGCCTGGCGCACCTCGGGCTGTCGTGCGACGGCGCGCCGACCGCCGGCCCGGTGTCGCGCACGACGGCGGGGCAGCGGTTCCGCTGGCTGACCGCGCCGCGGTCCACCACCGTGCAGACCTCGCCCGCGCACACCGGCCTGACCGACGACCCGACGGCCGAGCTGGACCGCCTGCTGGCCGCGCTGGTGCTGCCGCCCGACCGCCGACCCGACCACTAGGCTGGCAACCTCTTGCCACGCGCCGCGTCCTTAAGTGCGAGCAGTGGCCGACACACGGAGCGGGGTCGCCAGATGAACGGCGGGTATCAGCAGGGCGGGTACCAGGGGGCGGGGCGCCCCGCGCAACGCCCCCCTCAGCAGCGCACGCGCGCCTACCCCCAGGTCGGTCACCAGCAGCCGCAGCAGGCACCCCGCCAGGCCGGGCGCCCGGTGGCCGCCGGCTACCGGCAGGCGCCGCCGCGCCGCAAGCGCCGGGTGGGCCGGCTCGTCGCGGTCGTGCTGGTGGTGCTGCTGGCGCTCGGCATCGGGATGTGGGTGTACGTCGACTCGTCGCTGCGCCGCATCGACGCCCTGGGCGACTACGAGGGCCGCCCGGCGGACACCCCCGGCACCAACTGGCTGCTCGTCGGGTCCGACGCGCGCGACGACCTGACCGAGGAGCAGAAGGCCGCGCTGGCCACCGGCGACGCGGGCGGCCGGCGCACCGACACGATCATGCTGCTGCACATCCCGGAGGGCTCCGGGAAGGCGACGCTGGTCAGCATTCCGCGCGACTCCTACGTGGACATCCCGGGCAACGACAAGAACAAGATCAACGCGGCGTTCGCGTTCGGCGGCCCGTCGCTGCTGGTGCAGACCCTCGAAGGCGCGACCGGCATCCGCGTCGACCACTACATGGAGATCGGCTTCGGCGGGTTCGCCGGGATCGTGGACGCCATCGGCGGCGTCGACATGTGCATCGACCAGCCGATGCAGGACCCGCTGGCGGGCCTCGACCTCCAGCCCGGGTGCCAGGAGCTGGACGGCGCGCAGGCGCTGGGCTTCGTGCGGACGCGGGCGTTCGCCACGGCCGACCTCCAGCGCGTGCAGAACCAGCGGAAGTTCCTGGCCGCGCTGAGCGACAAGGCCACCAGCGTCGGCGTGCTGGCCAACCCGTTCCGCGCGTTCCCGCTGCTGTTCGCGAGCACCGACTCGATCTCGGTGAACTCCGACGACCACCTGCACCACCTCGCGGGCATGGCGTTCGCCATGGGCGGCGGCGTGGACACGGTGACCGTGCCGGTGGGCGGCACGCCGACCGTGCCGGGCGCGGGCTCCGTCGTGCAGTGGGACCGGGACAACGCGCTGCGCCTGTTCGGCGCGCTGGAGAAGGACGAGGCGGTCCCCGCGGACCTGCTCGAACAGCCCAAGTAGCCACACCCCTCGCGAGCGGGTCGCCGGACCTCCCGGCGGCCCGCTCGCGCGCGTCGCGGGCCGATAACTCCGAACACTGTTCGAACAACCCGGGACGCGATATCGTCCTCCCGGTGAGCGCAACGGACGACGTGCGGCGCCGGGGGCTGGAGCTGCTCTGGAAGGACGCCGAGCGCCCCGCGCGCGGTCCCCAGCGGGGGCTCACGCTGGAGCGCATCGTGAGCACGGCGATCGAGCTGGTCGAGACCGAGGGCGTGGCCGCCCTGTCCATGCGCCGGGTGGCCCAGGACCTGGGCGTCGGCCCGGCCTCGCTCTACACCTACCTGCCCGGCAAGGCCGAGCTGGCCGCCCTGATGCTCGACGCCGTCGCGTTCGACGAGACCCTGCCGCACGAGTGGCCGGGGGACTGGCGGGCGAAGATCGAGGGCTGGGCGCGCTCCGACTGGGAGGGCTACCGCAGGCACCCGTGGGTGCTGCACTTCGTCTCCGTCGTGCCGCTGCCCGGGCCGAACCTGCTGCGCTGGATGGACTCCGGCCTGCGCGTGTTCGACGACACCGGCCTGGGCGAGGCCGAGAAGATGGCCGTCGTCGAGTCGGTCGACGCCTACGTGCGCGGCCAGGCCAGGCTCAGCCTGGAGGGCCGCGACCCCGACGACGGCGACGAGGTGCGCGCCCGCAACGCCGCGCTGCGCGACCTGGTCGACTTCACCCCGTACCCGGCGCTGGTGCGGGCGCTCCAGGCCGGCGTCTCCCCGTACCAGGGGCAGAAGTTCGAGTTCGGGCTGCGGCTGCTGCTCGACGGTGTCGAGGCTCTCATCGCTTCTCGCGGTTGAGCGGCACCGGGAGCGCGTCCGGCGCGTTCCAGTGCCATGACGGGGGAGAAGGACGAACTGGAACCGCCTCGCTGGGCGGTGTGGGTGGCGCGCGTCGTCGCGGTGCTGGTCGTGGTGCCGGTGCGGGTGGCGTGGGAGGCGGTGCGCCGCCTGGTGCTGCGCCCGGTGGCCGCGCTGGCGGCCCGGCTGCGCGCGTCGGGCGGTGCGGTGGCCCGCTGGGTCCGCGCGGTTCTCGGCCGGGTGGCGACCGCGGTCGGCGGCGCGGTGCGGCGGGTGTCCGGCGCGCTGGGGCGCGGGGTGCGGCGGGTGTTCGGCGCGGTCGGGCGCAGTGCTCGGTGGGTGTTCGGCGCGGTCGGGCACGGGGTGCGGTGGGTGTCCGGCGGGTTGGTGCGGTTCGTCGCGCGTCCGCTGGGTCGGGCGGTGCGGTGGGGCTTCGGCGCGCTGGGGCGGTTCGTGGTGCGGCCGGTCGGGCGCGGGGCGCGGTGGCTGTCCGGTGCGCTGGGCCGCGCGGCGCGGTGGTGCGTCGACGCGGTGGGGCGCTTCGTGGTGCGCCCGGCGGGTCGGGCGGTGCGGTCGGGTTTCGGTGGCCTGGGGCGGTTCGTGGTGCGCCCGACCGGGCGCGGGGTGCGCGCGGCCGGGCGGGCGGTGGTCCGGGCGGTCCGGTGGACGGCGCGGGGGCTGCTGCGGCCCGCCGGGCGCGGACTGCGCCGCGCGGTGCGCGTGCTGGTGCTCGACCCGGTCGCCTGGTGCGGCCGGACGCTGGTGGTCGCCCCGGCGCGGTGGGTGTGGCGGCACGTCGTGGTGCGGGCGGCCCGGCTGGTCGGCCGCGGGCTGGCGTGGGTGTGGCGGCGGGTGGTGGTGCGGGCGGCCGGGGTGGGCGGTGCCGGGCTGCGGTGGGTGTGGCGGCACGTCGTGGTGCGGGCGGCCCGGCTGGTCGGTCACGGGCTGGCGTGGGTGTGGCGGCGGGTGGTGGTGCGGGCGACCCGGGCGGGTGGTGCCGGGCTGCGGTGGGTCCGGCGGCAGGCGGCGCGCGGGGCGCGGGGACTGGGGCGCGGCCTGGGGTGGGTGTGGCGGCACGCGGTCGTCCCGCTCGCGCAGGCGGTGGCGGTCGGGCTGTGGTGGCTCGTCCGGTTGTTCGCGGGTGCGCTGGTGTGGGCGTTCCGGTGGGTCGGGCGGGCCGCGGCGGCGGTGGGCCGGTTGCTGCGCGACGCCGGGATCTGGGCGGCGCGACGGGTCCTGCTGCCGCTGTGGCGGCTGCTCGCGCGCGCCTGGCGCGCGCTGGTCGTGGCACCGGCCCGGTGGCTGCGGGACGCGGTGCTCGCGCCGACCGGCCGCGTGGTCCGGCGGGTCTGGCGCGGCGCGGTCGTCGCGCCGACGCGCTGGGTGGTGCGCACCGCGGTCGTCGAACCGGCCCGCTGGGTGCGCGGCGCGGTGCTCGCGCCGGTGAGCCTGGCGGGGCGGCGGGTGCGCGCCCAGCTCCGCGCCGCCTTCCGCCGCCGCGGCTGACGCCCCCTCGCGGATCAGCCGGTCGCCGCCCCGGTGGCGCCGGCCGCCGTCCTGACCGCCACCGCCGTGGTGGCCACTGCCGTGGTGGCCGTAGCCCTGGTGGCCACGGTCTTGGCGACCGCCGGCTTGGTGACGGCCGGCTTGGCGGCGGCCGGCTTGGCGGCGGCCGGCTTGGCGACCGCCGACTTCGCAGCCGCGGCCGCGGCCGCGGCTCCCGGCTTGGCCTCGGCCGCCTCGGCACCGGCGTCCTCCGTCAGGCCCGCACCCTCGGCGAGGACCCCCTCGGCGGGCACCCCGTCGGTCGGGACGTCCCTGCTCGCCAGGATGATCCCCTCGAACTCGCGCAGCAGGTCGTCGAAGATCGGCGTGAGTGACACTTGGTAACCCCCATAGCCTGGTTGGTCCCCCGATCGGGCCAAAGCAGACTACTCATGCCGGAGCGTTCGCTTCAGCCGGTATTCACGAAGTCGTCGCTCTTGGCGCTAACTGTTGGCTAAACACACCCACCGCCCACCAGGTGTGTCGACCGTTCACATGGGCCGCGAACCGCAGGTCACCTAGCGTTTCGCCCCATGACGAGTGTCCCCGGTCACAGCCACGACCTCTCCGGCCGCACCGCCCTGGTCACCGGCGCCGCCAGCGGCATCGGCCGCGCGGTGGCGGTGGCCCTCGCGGCCGCCGGGGCGGAGGTGCACGCGGTCGACCGCGACGTCGACGGCGTGGCCGAGGTCGCGCGGGAGATCGGCGGCACCGGCCACGCCGTCGACCTGACCGGCGACGTGTCCGGCCTGCCCGCCGAGGTCGACGTCCTGGTCAACAACGCGGGCCTCCAGCACGTCGCCCCCGTCCACGAGTTCCCGCCCGAGCGGTTCGAGCTGCTCCAGCGGGTCATGGTGACCGCGCCGTTCCTGCTCGCCCGGCACGTCCTGCCGCACATGTACCAGCGGGGCTGGGGGCGGGTGGTCAACCTCTCCAGCGTGCACGGCACCCGCGCGAGCGCCTTCAAGTCCGCCTACGTCACCGCCAAGCACGGACTGGAGGGCCTGAGCAAGGTCATCGCCCTGGAGGGCGCGCCGCACGGCGTCACCAGCAACTGCGTCAGCCCCGGCTACGTCCGCACGCCCCTCGTCGAGAACCAGGTCGCCGACCAGGCCCGGGCGCACGGCGTCGACCCCGACCGGGTGCTCGCCGACGTGCTGCTGGCCCGGCACGCCATCAAGCAGCTCGTGGAACCGCACGAGGTGGCCTCCGTCGTGCTGTGGCTGTGCGGCCCGCACTCCGGCCACGTCACCGGCTCCTCGTTCACGATCGACGGCGGCTGGACCGCCCAGTAACCGCCCACAGGCCCCCGCAAGCACACCCCCAACGAAGTGGTGACCGCCATGACCGTCCACACCCCGCCGAAACCGGGCTTCGCCAAGGTCGTCGTCGCAAGCCTCATCGGCACGACCATCGAGTGGTACGACTTCTTCCTCTACGGCTCGGCCGCCGCGCTGGTGTTCAACAAGCTGTTCTTCCCCGGCGCGGACCCGCTCACCGGCACGCTGCTCGCGTTCACCACCTACGCGATCGGCTTCCTGGCCCGCCCGCTCGGCGGCCTGGTGTTCGGCCACTACGGCGACAAGCTCGGCCGCAAGAAGCTGCTCGTGCTGAGCCTGGTGCTGATGGGCGGCGCGACGTTCGCCATGGGCCTGCTGCCCACCTACGCCGCCATCGGCGTGGCCGCGCCGATCCTGCTGACGCTGCTGCGGCTGGTCCAGGGCTTCGCGCTCGGCGGCGAGTGGGGCGGCGCGGTGCTCATCGTGTCCGAGCACGGCAGCGCGGAGCGGCGCGGCTTCTGGGCGTCCTGGCCGCAGGCGGGCGTGCCGATGGGCAACCTGCTCGCCACCGCCGTGCTCGCCGTGCTGGCCGCCGTGCAGAGCGACGAGGCGTTCCTGTCGTGGGGCTGGCGCGTGCCGTTCCTGCTGTCCGGCGTGCTCGTCCTCATCGGGCTGTGGATCAGGCTCAGCGTCACGGAGTCGCCGGTGTTCCTGGAGGCGCAGCGCCGGGCCGAGGCGACGAAGCAGCCCGAGAAGGCCCCGATCGTGTCGGTCGTGCGCGACCACTGGCGCGAGGTGCTGATCGCCATGGGCGCGCGCATGGCGGAGAACGTGTCGTACTACGTGATCACCGCGTTCATCCTGGTCTACATCACCACCGAGCTGGGCATGTCGAGGTCCACCGGCCTCAACGCGGTGCTCATCGGCTCCTTCGTGCACCTGGTCACGATCCCGCTGTGGGGCGCGCTGTCGGACCGCGTCGGCCGGCGCGCCACCTACCTGTTCGGCACGGTCGGCATCGGCCTGTGGATGTTCGTCTTCTTCGCCCTGCTGGACACGAAGTCGTTCCTGCCCATCACGCTCGCCGTGACGGTCGGCCTCGTGCTGCACGGCGCGATGTACGGCCCGCAGGCCGCGTTCTTCTCCGAGCTGTTCGGCACGAAGGTCCGCTACTCGGGCGCGTCCATCGGCTACCAGCTGGCGTCGATCGCGGCGGGCGCCGTGGCGCCCCTCATCGCCACCGCCCTGCTCGCCGCCTACGACAGCACCCTGCCCGTCGTGCTGTACGTGCTGGGGATGTGCGTGCTCACGGTGATCGCCGTGGTGGCGGCCAAGGAGACGAAGGGGACCTCGCTGGACCACGCCGCCGGCGAGCGGCCGTCGGTGACAGCATGAGCGCATGAGTGGGGCGGACGCGGTGGAGCACCTGCTGGAGCTGCTGGACCTGCTGGCGAACGACGCGGGCAGCGACCGGCTCGCGGCGGTGCTCCCCGCGGCCCGCGCGGCGGGCGTGACCGGGGTCGAGCTGGACCGGGTCGCGCGGGCCGGCGAGTGGGCGCTGCGCGTCCACCGCACGCTCACCGCGCACCGCCGCCGCGAGGCCGAGCTGGAGGCGTTGTTCGACACCGCCAACGACCTGGCCGGGGCGCGCGACCCGGACGCCGTGCTGCGCTCCATCGTGCGCCGCGCCCGGCTGCTGCTCGGCGCCGACACCGCCTACCTGAGCATGAACGACGCCGGCGAGCGCGGCACGTACATGCGGGTCACCGACGGGTCGGTCTCCGCGCTGTTCCAACGGGTCCGGCTCGGCATGGGCGAGGGGCTGGGCGGGCTGGTGGCGCAGACCGCGCGGCCCTACGTGACCGCCGACTACTTCGCCGACGACCGGTTCGACCACACCGGCCCCATCGACGCCGCCGTGCGCGACGAGGGCCTGGTCGCGATCCTCGGCGTGCCGCTCAAGCTCGACAGCCGCGTCATCGGCGTGCTGTACGCGGCCAACCGGTCGCCGCGCCAGTTCCCGCCCGACGAGGTGGCGCTGCTGTCCTCGCTGGCCGACCACGCCGCCATCGCCCTGGACACCGCGCACCTGCTGGAGGAGACGCGGGCCGCGGGCGAGACGATCCGCGCGCACAACGAGGCCCTGCGCCGCGCCGAGGACGCCCACGACCGGCTGACGGACCTGGTGCTGCGCGGCGCGGACGTGCCCGAGGTGGCCGCCGCCGTGGCGAAGGTCCTCGACGGCGGGATCGTGGTGCACGACGCCGAGGGCGCCGAGCTGGCCCGCATCGGCACCACGCGGGCGCCGGCGCCGCGGAACGCGGTCAACGCCTCCCGGGCGAGCGGGCGGGCCGTGCCGCAGGACGGCACGTGGGTGTGCGCGGTGCTGGCGGGGCGCGAGCTGCTCGGCGGCCTGACGCTGACCGACCGCCCCGACCTCGGCGACGCCGACCGCCGCCTGTTCGAGCGGGCGGGCGTGGTCACCGCCCTGCTGCTGCTCCTGCGCCGCACGGTCGCCGAGGCGGAGAACAAGGTGCGCGGCGAGCTGATCACCGACCTGCTGGCGTCGACCGACCCGGACCCGGTGGCGCTGCGCGCGCGGGCCCGCCGGGTGGGCGTCGAGCTGGCCGCCGAGCACGTCGTGCTGGTCGCCGACGGCCCCCGCGACCGGCTGCTGGCCGCCGCCGCGCACCACGCCTCGGCCTGCCGCGGCCTGGCGGGCGCGCACGGCGAGCACGTCGTGCTGGTGCTGCCCGGGGCCGACCTCCGGCGGGCCGCGCACGACGCCGCCCGGGTGCTGGGCGCCGCCGTCGGCGTGCCGGTGACCGTGGGCTCGGGCGGTCCGGCCCACGGGCCCCAGGACGTGGCGACCGCGCACGCCGAGGCCGTGCGCTGCCTGCGGGCGCTGGTCCAGCTCGACCGGCGGGGCACCGGCGGCACCCTGGCCGACCTCGGGTTCGTGGGCGTGCTGCTGGGGGACCGGGCCGACGTGGCGGGCTACGTGCGCGCCACCCTCGGGCCGCTGCTGGACTACGACGCGAGCCGGGGCACCGAGCTGGTCCGCACGGTCACCGCCTACTTCGCGTGCGGCGCGAACCTGAGCCGCGCCAAGGACGAGCTGCACGTGCACGTGAACACGGTCGTGCAGCGGCTGGACCGGGTGGCGTCGCTGCTGGGCGAGGACTGGCAGTCGCCGGAGCGGGTGCTGGAGGTGCAGCTGGCGCTGCGGCTGATGCGCGTGCTGGGCGGGTGAGCCGGTCCGCCCGGTCCACCCGGGTCCGCCCGGTCCGCCCGGCACGCGCGTCGGCTCAGGCCAGGGCGCACTCCACCGCGTTCACCGAGGCGGGGCGCGGGACGGTCGCGGACGCGGGCGGGCGGGTCCCGGTCAGCCAGCCCTCCAGGGCCGCGAACGCCGTGCGGTGGCACGGGGTCAGCGGGCGCAGGCGGTCCGGGAAGGCGTCGTACAGCGAGTCGACGTGCGTGCCGCCCTCGACCCGGTAGTACCGGAACAGGTGGCCGCGCCCGGCCCGGCGGACCATGTCGGCGTACACGTCGGAGCCCTCGGTGATCGGCAGCAGGACGTCGAGGGTGCCGTGCAGGGTGAGCAGCGGCTTGCCGATGCGGCCGGTCAGGGCGATGCGGGCGACGGCCCGCTGCGCGGTGGGCCGTGACCGGTAGTCGTAGTCGGCGTCGCACAGCGGCGTGCCGGGCGCGCAGAACGGGGTGCCCGCCTCGGCCGCGCCGTCCCACCCCGGGTCCAGCTCCTCGCGGTAGATCCGCTGGGTCAGGTCCCAGTAGTACTGGTGGTGGAACTGCCACAGGAACTCCGACTCCGCCGGGAAGCCCGCCGCCACGACGGCCGCGCGGTCGCCCGTGGCGTACCCGGTGAGCGCGGGCGGCAGGAAAGTCAGCAGGTTCGGGCCGCGCGCCGACCACAGCGTGCCCTCCCAGTCGACGCCGCCGTCGTACAGCTCGGGGTGGTTCTCCAGCTGCCAGCGCACCAGGTAGCCGCCGTTGGACAGGCCGGTGGCCAGCGTCCGCGACGGCGGCCGGCAGTAGCGCTGCGCCACGACGGCCCGCGCGGCGCGGGTCAGCTGCGTGACGCGGTGGTTCCACTCGACGAGGGCGTCGCCGGGGCGCTCGCCGTCCCGGTGGAACGCCACGCCCGTGTTGCCCTTGTCGGTGGACGCGAACGCGTACCCGCGGGCCAGCACGAAGTCGCTGATCGCCCGGTCGTTCGCGTACTGCTCGCGCACGCCCGGCGAGCCGGCGACGACGAGGCCGCCGTTCCAGCGGTGCGGCAGGCGGATCACGAACTGCGAGTCGTGCGCCCACCCGTGGTTGGTGTTGCCGGTGGAGGAGTCGGGGAAGTAGCCGTCGACCTGGGTGCCCGCCACCGGCGTCGGCGCGGGCAGGCCGGCCGGGGTGAGGCCCGCCCAGTCGGCGGGGTCGGTGCGGCCACCGGCGGTGGACAGGTCGTCGAGGCGGGTCAGTTCCTGGTGCTCGGCACCGGGAACGCGCAGGGGGCCGCATCCCTCTCGGGCGGACGCGGGCACCGCCTGCACCGTGGTCGCGAGGAGCGCTGCGATCAGCGGAACGGCGATGTTCACCCGTGGACCGTAGGGCGGTTCCCGGCGCCCCGGAATGGTCGCGGACGCCATGGCCCGCCGCGCGGATGTGGTGCGCGCAGCCATCGTGCCGGGCGCGCCGGCGCTTTTACCTTCGAGTGCGGACAAGGAGGTCCGCATGCGCGTACTCGCACTGGTCGCCCTGTTGTTCACGACGGTGTTCGCGCCACCCGCGCACGCCGCGAGCGTCACCGAGGTTTTCTCTTTCGGGTCGAATCCCGGGAACCTGAAAATGTTCCGATACGTACCGGACGGCCTGCCCGCCGGTCGTCCGCTGGTGGTCGTGCTGCACGGCTGCACGCAGGACGCGGGCTACGGCACGTCCAGCGGCTGGGTGTCGCTGGCCGAGCGGATGGGGTTCGCCGTCGTGCTGCCCCAGCAGCAGGGCGTGAACAACCTGAACAAGTGCTTCAACTGGTTCCAGGCCGCCGACACCGCCCGCGGGCAGGGCGAGGCGGCGTCGGTGAACTCCATGGTCGCCCGGGTCAAGGCCGACTTCGGCACCGGGCGGACCTACGCCACCGGCCTGTCCGCGGGCGGGGCGATGACGTCGGCGCTGCTGGCCGCCTACCCCGAGGTGTACTCGGGCGGCGGGGTGGTCGCCGGGCTGCCGGCCGGCTGCGCCACGTCGATGATCGACGCCTTCACCTGCATGAACCCCGGCAAGAACCTGACCCCGCGCCAGTGGGGCGACCGGGTGCGCGCGGCGTCGCCGCACCGGGGTCCGTGGCCGACGATGACCGTGTGGCACGGGACGGCCGACTACACCGTCGCCCGGGCCAACCAGCAGGAGATCGTGGAGCAGTGGACCGACGTGCACGGCACCGACGCCACTGCCGACGTTACCGACACCCTGGCGGGTTACCCCCGATCGATATACCGGGACAACACCGGGTCACCTGTGGTCCGTTCGCACACCGTCACCGGTATGGGGCACGGCCAACCGGTCGATCCCGGCAGTTCGCCTCAGCAGTGTGGTTCGGCAACGGCTTACGTGCTGGACGTGAACGCCTGTGCGGCCTACTACCTAGCACAGGAGTGGGGCCTTTAGGCCCTCGATCGGGGTGTTTTGTCGCGGCCGGTCGGGGTAGCTGGAATGACGCAGCGAAGTTCGCACCTCCAGGTGATTTACCTTCACCCGGCGTGAGGTGTCTGCTTCCGGGGTGACTGAGCAACGGCGCTCTACGCGCACAGAGCAGGAGTGGGACCTGATCCGGCGCATCCAGAACCTGGCCCACATGGCCGAACGCACCGCGTTCGACCACTCCAACTTCGTCGGTCCGCCGCCGTCCAAGCAGCACCTGGACATCCTGGCGGAGATCCGTGCGCTCACCGAGCAGGCGGTGCAGCAGCGGATGCGGACACCGACCGGACTGCCCCGGCAGGCCGAGCCGGTGGACGACGCGACGTTGGCCGCCCCCGTCTTCTGACCGCCGTCGCGGGCTGGGCCGGCTCCCAGCCCGCACGAACCCCTACGCGCCCGCCCTACCGGCGTCCGCTCGATTCGCCGTTCAACGGCACCCGCTTGATTCGCCGTTCAACGGCGGCGCACCAGCTTCACCAGACCCTTGAACGTCTCCTCCAGACCGGAGGAGAACGGGTTGTCGTTGACCAGGTACGTCCACGTCGTGTTCGGGCGCTGCACGCCCGCCTCGGCGAGGTGCGCGCCGTCGGCGTCGATCTGCACCTTGGCGAACGTCTCCTCCGCCTCGTCCCAGGCGTCCGGCACGATCTTGTTGTACGCCGGGATCGCCTCGCGGTGGAACTCGTCCAGCGGGTTCTGCCTGGCCAGCGCCCGCAGGTGGATGCCCTCGCGCAGGTCGGTCAGGAACGTCAGGTGGTCGCTCCACCGCTGGTCGAGGTGGTGCAGCGCGATCAACCGGGCCGCCTTGACCTTGATCTCGTGGTCGACGTCCTCCAGCTCGTGCACCCGGTCGGGCTTGCGCGAGGACAGCTCCTCCCACGCCAGCTCGGTGCGCAGCAGCTTGTCGCGGTGCTTGAGCAGCAGCAGCCGCTGGTGCTCGATCAGCTTGTTGTAGCGCCACGTGTTGCGGTGGATCTCCAGCTGCACGCCCTCGGCGACGCGCTGCGCGTGCTCCACGGTGTGCAGGGTGCCCGAGTCGGTGATGCGGCCGTCCTCGTCCACCTCGGCCGGCTCGTCGTGGTCGGGCACGTACTGGGTGACCAGGTCGTCCTGGAGCGAGGAGAAGAACACCGAGCCGCCGGGGTCGCCCTGGCGGCCCGCGCGACCGCGCAGCTGGCCGTCCAGCCGCGACGACGAGTGCCGGCCCGTGCCGATGACGTAGAGGCCGCCCAGCTCGGCGATGCGCTCCCGGTCGGTCGAGTCGTGCCCGCCCAGCCGGATGTCCGTGCCGCGGCCCGCCATCTGCGTCGACACGGTCACGCGCTCGAACGAGCCCGCGTCCGCGATGATCGCGGCCTCCTCGGCGTCGTTCTTGGCGTTGAGGACCACGCACTCCAGGCCGGCCTCGGACAGCTTGCGCGACAGCCGCTCGGACTCGGCCACGTCGAGCGTGCCGACCAGGATCGGGCGGCCCGTCCCGTGGACCTCCTTGATCTCGGCGACGACCGCGGCTTCCTTCTGCTCCAGCGTCGCGTACAGGCGCGGTGCCTCGTCCTCCCGGATCGTCTCCACGTTCGGCGGGATGACCAGTACTTCCAGCCGGTAGAAGTCGCGCAGCTGCTCGGCCACGGCGACCGCCGTGCCGGTCATGCCGCACACCGTGGGGTAGCGGCTCAGCAGCGCCTGCACGGTGATCGAGTCGAGCACCTCGCCCGCGTCCGTCGTGGCCACGTTCTCCTTGGCCTCGACCGCGGCCTGGAGGCCGTCGGGCCAGCGCTGGAGCTTCGCGATCCGGCCGCGGGTGTCGTTGATCAGGTGGACCTTGCCGTCGCGCACGATGTAGTCGACGTCGCGGTGCAGCAGCACCTGGGCGTGCAGGGCGACGTTGACCTTGGACAGCGTGGTCGACACGTGCTCGTCGGAGTACAGGTCGATGCCGCCGAGCGCCCGCTCGACCAGCTCGCTGCCCGCGCCCGTCAGGTAGACGTTGCGCTCCTCGTCGTCGATCTCGAAGTGCAGGTCGCGGCGCAGCCGCTTGACCAGGTCGGCCAGGGCCGGGTCGACGGCGGGACCGGCCGTGGAGCCCGCGAGCACCAGCGGCACGCGCGCCTCGTCCACCAGCACCGAGTCGGCCTCGTCGACCAGCGCCACCCGCGGCTCGGGCACGATCAGGTCGTCCTCGTCGGTGGCGAGGCGGTCGCGCAGCACGTCGAAGCCGATCTCGCTGACCGACGCGTAGGTGACCTCGGCCTGGTAGGCGGCGCGGCGCTCCTCGGACTTGGAGCTCTGGTCGATCCAGCCGACGCTCACGCCGAGCAGCTCGTAGAGCGGCCCCATCCACTGGGCGTCGCGCTGGGCCAGGTAGTCGTTGACCGAGACCACGTGCACCCGGTCGCCGCGCAGCGCGAACCCGGCGGCGGCGATGGCGCCGGAGAGCGTCTTGCCCTCACCGGTGGCCATCTCCACGACGTGGCCCTCCAGCAGCCCCAGGGCGCCCAGGACCTGCACGTCGAACGGTCGCAGCCCCAGGGCGCGGTCGGCGGCCTCCCGGCCGAGCGCGCAGACCTCCACCAGCTCGGGGCGGCCGAACTCGGACCTCTCGCGCAACGCCCCCGCGGCCGCCGTCAGCTCCTCGTCGCTGAGCGCCTTCACCCGCTCGGCCTGCTCGTTCACCTCGTCGAGCAGCTTCCGGTAGGGCGAGAGGTCGGCGGAGCCGGGCTTCTGCGCGAACCGGCGCAGCTGCTGCTTGAACCGTCCCAGGAGAGTGGTCACGGCACGGCAACGTACGGCAAGGCGGCAACGTTCCGCACGTCACCCGGTTGACAGTTCACTCGTCTCGACACGTCGATCTTGTCCCGCCGGACCGCGGAAGGGACGAATCCGACGCTTTCCGTCAAAGTGCGCCTCTGCGGCCGACTACACCTCGTTACCCTGTGATTCTCGTAGGTAGCCGGACTCCCCAGGAGGTGGGATGTCCACTCACTGCGCCCCGTGGTCGGCCGGATTACCCGGTGGTGACACGGTCCTGCGCGGGACCCTCGTCGTCGCGCTCCTCGCACTGCTCGTGCTCAGCCTGGCGCTGTTCAGGAACCGGAGGGAGGCCTCGCGCCGCCTGGAGAGCTACCGGAACAGCACCTCGCGCTACGTCAAGCTCGCGGAGGGCAGCGCCTCGCCGGAGTACCGGGTGCTGGACTGGGACGATCTCCTCGTGATCGAGCCCAACGGCGACACCCGCAAACGGCTCGTGCTGCGCGCGGAGGTGCTGGGGGACGAGTTGCGGGAGTTGCGGCTCACGCACGGTTGCGGGTGGCCTCAGCCCGCCAGGCACCGACGCCGGGTGACTGTCGTGGCGCGGAAGCTGTTCGCGGGCGACGTACCCGGCCCGAAGATGCCGATCACGTTCTCGTGGGTGAAGAACGGCAAGTTCATCCTGGTCGTCCACTTCCGCACGGCATTGCCGAGGGGCAGCGAGTTCGGTGTGCTGGTCGAGTGCGAGTGGCCGGGCATGTGCGCGCCATTGATGCTTGATCGGAATCCGGACGAATTCACCTTCAGGTTCTACTTCCCCATAATGCGTGCTCGCTACCGTGTCTCACTGCCGCCGGGCGTCGACGCGTACTCCGAGCTCTTGGGCTTCGAAGAGGGGGACCAGGGGGTCGCGTTCGACCGCAGCGTGGACGAACGCGGTAGGATGGTGTTCAGCCTGGCGGCGACCTTTCCGCTGCTTCTCGAAAACATCGGCATGCGCCTTGAGGTGAGGAGGGGTGCGCTCATGTGAACGCACCCTCGGGTAGTTACCCGTCGTTGCCGCTTTCACACCCATGTCGTCGGATGATGCTCGAATCTCCCTTCGGGGCACGCATCGATCGCGTGCCCCGAAGATAGTCCAAGGGATGTGGAATTCTACCGCTGTTCGGTCGAATTCACGCCACCCGGTGCGTCTCCCGCAGCCCCAAGACGGAGCCCAGCGTCACCAGGCCCATCACGAGCAGGAACGCGGACACCGACATCGAGGTGCCCGTGGCCGCCAGCAGCGCGGTCATGACGAACGGGGTGCCGCCGCTCACCAGGATCGACGCCAGCTGGTAGGCCAGCGACGCCCCCGAGTAGCGCACCTGCGGCTCGAACAGCTCGGCCAGGTAGGCCGCCACCGGCCCGTAGACCAGGCTCGACGTCACCCCCGACACGGCCAGCGCCACGAAGATCAGCCCCAGCGACGCGGTGTCGACCAGCCAGAAGTACGGGAACGCCCACACCGTCATCCCCACCGCCCCGGCGATGATCAACGGCCGCCGCCCGTGCTTGTCCGACCACCGGCCGGCCAGCAGGATCACCGGCACGGACAGCAGCGACGACAGCAGCGTCACCACCAGCACCGAGTTGCGGGTCAGGCCCAGGTCGCGCGTGGCGTAGTCCAGCACGCCCGCGATGCTCACGTAGAACACCGCGTTCGAGGCGAACATCAGGCCCGCGCCCAGCAGCACCGGCCGCCGGTGGGTGCGCAGCACCTCCGACAGCGGCGCGGCGGGCACCGCGGGACCGGAGGCGCGCCGCTCCTTGATCTCCTTGAACACCGGGCTGTCCTCCACCTTGAGCTGGATGAACAGCACCACCGGGAACAGCAGGGCGCTCGCCAGGAACGGCACCCGCCAGCCCCACGACGCGAACTCCGCCGCCGGCACCAGGGCGCCGACCAGCAGGAACGCCACGTTGCCCAGGATCACGCCCAGCGGCACGCCGGCCTGGCCGAACGTGCCCGCGAAACCGCGCCGCGACGGCCCGGCGGTCTCGGTCAGCAGCAGCACGACGCCGCCCCACTGGCCGCCGACCGCGATGCCCTGGAGGAACCGCAGCAGCACCAGCAGCACGGGCGCCAGCACGCCGATCGACGCGCTGGTCGGCAGCAGGCCGATCAGGAACGTCGCCAGCGCCATCATCGCCAGGCACGTCACCAGCGCGGGCTTGCGCCCGAACTTGTCGCCGACGTGCCCGAACACCAGGCCGCCGATCGGCCGGGCGACGAAACCCGCCCAGAACGTGCTGAACGACAGCAGCAGCCCGACCAGCGGCGTGGCCCCCGGGAAGAACAGCTTCGGGAACACCAGCGCCGCGGCGGTGGCGTAGATGAAGAAGTCGTACCACTCCAGGGAGCTGCCGACGAGGCCGGCGCCCATGAGCTTGCGCAACGTGCGGCGCTGGTCGGGTGGGGCGGTCGTGACCATTCTCTTCCCTTCACCAGGTGTCCACGAACGGACGCTTCTTGCCGGTCCGCGCGACGCGGTCCGGTGACGTCAGCTGCGTGCTGATCCAGTGCCGCGTGTCCGCCGGGTCGACGACGTCGTCGATCTCGAACGCGGACGCGACGTTCAGCGCCTTGCCGTGCTCGTAGGCGGCGGCGACCATCGCCTCGAACGCCTCGCGCCGCTGCGCGGGGTCCTCGACGGCGTCCAGCTCGCGCCGGTACCCCAGGCGCACCGCGCCCTCCAGCCCCATCGGGCCGAACTCGCCGCTGGGCCACGAGATCGCGAACCGCGGCACCTTGAGGCTGCCCGCGGCCATCGCCTGCGCGCCCAGCCCGTACGCCTTGCGCAGCGCCACGAACCCGAACGGCACGTCGAGGTTCGCGCCCGCCACGAGCAGCCGGGTCAGGTGCCGCACGGTGGCGGTGCGCTCGGCGTCCGGGCCGACCATGAACCCCGGCGTGTCGCACAGCGACACCACGGGCAGGTCGAACGCGTCGCACAGCTGGAGGAACCGGGCGGCCTTGTCGGCGGCGTCGGAGTCGATCGCGCCGCCCAGGTGCGACGGGTCGTTCGCGATCAGCCCCAGCGGCCTGCCCTCGACCCGCACCAGCGCCGTGACGACCCCGCGCCCGAACCCCCGCCGCAGCTCCAGCACCGAGCCGGTGTCGGCCAGCGCGTCCACCACGGTCCGCACGTCGTAGGCGCGCACCCGGTCCTCCGGCACGAGGTGCCGCAGCAGCCGCTGGTCGGCGCACTCCCACCGCTCGACCGGCCCCTGGAAGTACGACAGGTACTTGCGCGCCACGGCGACCGCCTCGGCGTCGTCGGCGACGAGCACGTCCACGACGCCGTTGGGCACCTGCACGTCGACCGGCCCGACCTCCTCCGGTCGGAACACGCCGAGCCCGCCGCCCTCGATCATCGCCGGGCCGCCCATGCCGATCGTGGCGTCGCGGGTCGCGATCACCACGTCGCAGGTGCCCAGCAGCACCGCGTTGCCCGCGAAGCACCGGCCCGAGGCGATGCCGACCAGCGGCACCAGCGCGGACAGCTTCGCGAACAGGTGGAACGCCATGCAGTCCAGCCGGCTCACGCCGTCGTGGTCGGTGTCGCCGGGCCGCCCGCCGCCGCCCTCGGCGAACAGCACGACGGGCAGCCGCTGCCGTTCGGCGAGCGTGAACATCCGGTCCTTCTTGGCGTGGTTGCGGATGCCCTGCGTGCCCGCCAGCACCGCGTAGTCGTAGGACATCGCCACGACCCGCTCGCCGCCCACCACGCCGACGCCCGCGACCAGGCCGTCGGCCGGGGTGCGCTCGACCAGCTCGTCCAGCGACCGACGGCGGCGCTGCGCGGCGATGGCCAGGCCGCCGTACTCGGTGAAGTCCTCGCACAGGTCGGCGATGTTCTCCCGGGCCGTGCGCCGACCGGCCGCGTGCCGCCGGGCCTCCGCCCCCGGGCGGGCGAAGTCGTGCCGGGCCAGCGCCTCGGCCAGGTCGGGCCGCACCTCGTCCAGGTCGACCTCGACGGCCTTCTCCTCGACGGCGACGTCCACCCCCTCGGCGAGCAGCGCCCCCTCCGGCACCTGGTCGCCCACCGACACCAGCACCCGGCCGTCGCCGACCGGCACGACGTGCTGCATCTTCATCGCCTCGACGACGACCTCGCCGCTCCCGACCGCGACCACGACGCCTTGCACGGGGGAGCGCGCCCCGGTGTCCTCGCGCGGCAGCGAGTCGACCAGCCCGGTGTGCGCGCGCAGCACGTCCGGGTGGTCCAGGAGCCCGCGCAGGAACGGGATGTTCGTGCGCGCACCGTCCACGGTGAACTCGTCGAGCGCCCGCCGCGCCCGGCGCAGCGCCGTGACCGGGTCGTCCGCGTGCACGACGACCTTCGCCAGCAGCGGGTCGAAGCCCAGGCCCGCGCGGTAGCCGACGGACGCGTGCGTGTCGACGCGCACGCCCGGCCCGGACGGCGGCGTGAACGCCGACAGCCGCCCCGTCGAGGTCAGGCTCACCCGCAGCTGGAGCGCGCTGCCGCGCGGGGTGTGCGCGAGGTCCGGTTCCACCTCGGTGGCCAGCAGCAGCTGCGCCCGCACCAGGTCCAGGCCGGTGACCTGCTCGGTGACGGTGTGCTCGACCTGGAGGCGCGGGTTGGCCTCCAGGAACGCGAACCGGCCGTCCGGCGCGAGCAGGAACTCGACCGTGCCCAGGCCGGTGTAGCGGACCGCGCGGGCGAGGACCGCCGCCGCGTCGTGCAGGGCGGCGCGCAGGCCGTCGGGCAGGTCCGGCGCGGGCGCGACCTCGATCACCTTCTGGTGGCGGGACTGCACCGAGCAGTCGCGGTCGCCGAGCACGGTCGTGCCGACCAGCTGCACCTCGACGTGCCGGGCGGGGTCGAGCAGCTCCTCGACGTACACGGCGTCGTCGCCGAACGCGGCCAGCGCCTCGGCCCGGCACCGCCGCACCGCCGCGTCCAGGTCGGCGAGCCGCCGCACGACCCGCACGCCCTTGCCGCCGCCGCCCGCGACCGCCTTCACCACGCACGCCCCGCGCGCCCGGAAGAACCCCTCGAAGTCCTCCACCGCGCCGTCCAGGACGGGCACGCCCACCTCGGCGGCCAGGGCGCGGGCCCGGTTCTTGTCGCCGAGCAGCTCCAGCACCTCCGGCGGCGGTCCGACGAACGTGAGGCCGGCCCCGGCGCAGCGGCGCGCGAACCCGGCGTTCTCGGCGAGGAAGCCGTAGCCGGGGTGCACCAGGTCGCAGCCGGTCGCCGCGGCGAGCACCGCGTCCGCGTCCAGGTACGACCGCTCGTCGGGCAGCCGCACGGCGCGGTCGGCGAACCGGGCGTGCGCGTCGTCGGAGTCGGTGACCAGCGCGACGGTGCCCCACCCCAGGTCGGCGGCGGCGCGCAGCACGCGGACGGCGATCTCGCCCCGGTTGGCGACGAGCAGCGTGGGCACGACGGCGACCTCCCTCAACGGTCCTGAGCGACCGCTTAGTATGTGACGGCCGTCGCATACTGGCACCTGGCCTTAGCGTTCGTCCAGAGGGAACCGATCCACCGGGTGAGGCGTCCTTGGTGCATTCGGCCCCGAGGGCGGGGCCGAAGAGCAGTCCGGGAGGCACCACCGTGGTTTTCAAGAGGATGTTGCGCGCGTTCGGGGTCGGCGGTCCCACCGTGGACACGGTGCTGTCCAACCCCGGCGTCCGGCCCGGTGAGCTGCTCACCGGCGAGGTGCGCGTCATGGGCGGCGACCACGCCGCCGAGATCGACCAGGTGAAGCTGTCCCTGGTCACCCGCGTCGAGGTGGAGAGCGGCGACAACGAGCACAACCGCACCGTCGAGTTCGCCCGGGTCGTCGTCGCCCAGCGCGTCGGCGTGGGCGCCGGCCAGAACCTCGTGCTGCCGTTCCGGTTCCCCGTGCCGCTGGAGACGCCGCTGACCGTCGTGCACGGCCAGCCGCTGCGGGGCATGACCATGGGCCTGCGCACCGAGCTGGAGGTGCGCGGCGCGGTCGACCCCGGCGACCTCGACCCGGTCGCCGTCCACCCGATCCGCTCGCAGGAGCACGTGCTCACCGCGTTCGGCGCCCTCGGCTTCCGCTTCCAGCGCGCCGACAACGAGCAGGGCCGCATCCACGGCGTGCCGCAGCAGCTGCCGTTCTACCAGGAGATCGAGTTCCTGCCGCCGCACCAGTTCCTGTCGAAGATCAGCCAGCTGGAGCTGACCTTCGTGACCGACCCGCACCACCTCTACACGGTGCTGGAGGCGGACCGCCGCGGCGGCCTGTTCCGGCAGGGCGGCGACTCGTTCGGGCACTTCGCCATGTCCCACGACGAGGTCGTCCGCACCGACTGGGCGGCGCTGCTGCACCGGTGGGTGGAGCAGGTCGCGGGCCGGCGCTCGTCCGGCGGCCACGGCGTGCACGGCGGCCACCACGGCGGTCACCGCGGTCACGGGATGGGCGCGGGCGGCCTGGTCGCGGGCGCCGCGGCGGGCGTGTTCGGCGGGATGGTCCTCGGCGAGGCCCTCGACGAGGCCGGGGACTTCTTCGAGGGGGAGTGACCGACCGGGGGCGCCGGCGGTGGCGCCCCCTTCGGGAACCCCCTGGTTCCCCATCGCGGTGGGGAGGGACGACAATCCCGGGGTGCCCGACTCCGGGAAGACCGACGAGCAGCCGACCGACGCCGCGCCGCGGGGGATCCTCGACGGCTTCGGCGCCTACCGCACCGCGCGGCCCGACCACTACCGCGACGTGCTCGCGCGCGGCCTGGTGGTGCTCGACACCGACGCGCTCCTCGACCTCTACCGCTACCCGCCCGCCGGGCGCGCGGAGCTGCTCAAGGCGCTGCACCGGGTGCGCGACCGCCTGTGGGTGCCGCACCAGGCGCTGGCCGGCTTCTGGCGCGGCCGCGAGTCGGTGCTCGGCGACGCGGAGCGGGCGACCGCCGAGGCGACCTCCGCGCTCGCCGCAGCCGAGGAGCGGGCGCTGCGGGGGCTGCGCGCCTGGGCCGACCGGGTGGCGCTCGACGACGACGCCCTGCACGACCTCGAACAGGGCCTGCGCGACGCCCACGGGCACGTCGCCGGGCGCCTGGCCGAGGTCGCCCGGCGGCACGTCGTCGCCGTGGCCGACACCGAGGAGGACCCGGTCGTCGCCGACCTCGACGGCCTGCTCTACGGCCGCGTCGGCGAACCCCTGCCGGACGCCACGCCGGACCACCGGGGCGTGTGGCGGGAGCTGCTGGCCGAGGCGACCGCGCGCCGGCAGGACGTCCTGGTCCTCACCGGCCTCGCCGGGGACCGGTGGTGGCGGCGCGACGACGACGGCAACGCCCGGGGCCCGCGGCCCGACCTGTACGAGGAGCTGCGGGAGGCGGCCGGGGTGCGGCTGTTCGTGATGAGCCCGGACGCCTTCCTGCACCACGCCCGCGAGTCGGCCGACCCGGTCGTGCGGGAGGCCGTGCCCGCGCGGAGCGCGCTGGAGCGGCTGGCCCACGCGTTCGTCACCGACCAGGGCTTCGAGGCGGTGGTCGTCGACTACCGGCGCAACCACGTGGTCGTCGAGGGCGAGCGGCGGGGCGTCGAGCGCGGCGCGCTGGTGCTCGAAGCGCAGCGGGGCGACCCGCGCGCCACCGCGGCGTGGATCGGCGGGCTCACGCGCCGGCACGCGGGCATCGAGGTGGTCGTCTTCCCCGAGCGGCCCGCCGACATGCTGCTCAACGGCGTGAGCGTGGTGGGCGTGCCCGCCGTCTGGCGCTCGGGCGACGGCTGGGACGGCTCCGACTCCGCCCGGGAACGCGGCTGGCTGGACATCTAGCGGCCCGGTGTCACCCGGCCGGGTGTCACCGGGCCGACGCGCCCACCATGCGCAGCACCAGGTCCGCGTAGAGGTCGCCGATCTCCTCCGGCGTGCGCCCCCGGTCCGGCTTGAACCACCGCGCCACGTCGATGCACAGCGACAGCACCGCCAGCACCGCGCCGCGCACGTCGGGCACGTCGAAGTCGCCCGTCCGCACGCCGTCCTCGACCATGCCGCGCACGGCCGCCTCGATGCGCCGGCGCAGCTCGACGACCTCGGCCAGGTGCTCGGGCGTCAACGCGCTCAGCTCGTACTGCACGACGCGCGCGGTGGTGTGGAACTCGGCGTGCCAGGACGCGAACGCCCGCACCGCCGACGCCAGCCGCGCCACCGGAGGTCCGGCGGGCACCCCGGTCAGCACGGACAGCGACGTCGCGTGGCCGACCCGGGAGATCTGGAAGAGCAGCTCCTCCTTGGAGCGGTAGTGGATGTAGACCGCCGCGGGGGACATGCCGGCCTGCGCGGCGATGTCCCGGGTGGTCGTCGCGTGGTAGCCGCGGACCGAGAACGCGGCCGCGGCGGCGATGAGCATGCGCCGCGCCGCGGGGGGCGTCACGGACGCCCAGGTCTCGTCCAGCAGCGCGAACTCGCCGCGGGTCGACGTCATCACACCCTCCTTGACACGAAGTCGGACGATACCGCACGCTAAGCACACGCTTAGACCTAAGCAACCGCTTAGTATGGAGGCTTGGAAGTGCGCCGCACGCTGTTCGAACCCGACCACGACGCGTTCCGCGAGACCGCGAAGGCGTTCGTCGACCGCACGCTCAAGCCGAACTACGAGAAGTTCGTCGAGCAGCGGCACATCGACCGGGACGTGTGGCTGGAGGCCGGCCGCCAGGGCCTGCTCGGCCTGGAGATCCCCGAGGAGCACGGCGGCAGCGGCGCGAACGACTACCGCTTCAACGCCGTCCTCGGCGAGGAGCTTTCCAAGGTCAGCGCCGGCATGGCCTCCTGCCTGGGCATCCACGGCGACGTCGTCGCGCCCTACCTGGCCGACCTGTGCACCGAGGAGCAGAAGCGGCGCTGGCTGCCCCGGTTCTGCTCGGGCGAGATGACCACCGGCATCGGCATGACCGAGCCGTCCGGCGGCTCCGACCTCGCCGCGCTCAAGTCGAACGCCGTGCGCAAGGGCCCCGACTGGGTCCTCAACGGCTCCAAGACGTTCATCACCAACGGCTTCTCCGCCGACATGGTGGTCATCGCGGCGCGCACCAACCCCGACGCGAAGCCCGCGCGCGGCATCACGCTGTTCGCCGTCGAGACCGGCATGAAGGGCTTCGAGCGGGGCCGCAAGCTCGACAAGGTCGGCCAGCCCGAGTCCGACACCGCCGAGCTGTTCTTCGACGACGTGCTGGTGCCCGCCGAGAACGTCATCGGCGAGGTCGACAAGGGCTTCATCCACATGATGGAGCGCCTGCCCCAGGAACGCCTCGGCGGCGCGATCTCCAACCTGGCCCACGCCAGGCAGATCCTGGAGGAGACGATCGCCTACGCCAAGGAGCGCAAGGCGTTCGGCCAGTCCATCGGGTCGTTCCAGCACAACAAGTTCACCCTCGCCGAGCTGGTCACCAAGGTCGACGTGACGCAGGCGTTCCTGGACCAGTGCACCGACGCGCACACCCGCCGCGAGCTGACCGCGACCGACGCGGCCAAGGCGAAGTACTGGAGCGCGGACGTGCAGAACGACGTCATCGACGCCTGCGTGCAGCTGCACGGCGGCTACGGCTACATGACGGAGTACCGCGTGGCCCGCGCCTGGATGGACGCCCGCGTCACCAAGATCTGGGCCGGCTCCAACGAGATCATGAAAGAGCTCATCGGCCGCGAACTCGGGCTGTGACTTGGCCGCTGCTCCGCAGGCGGCGGCTCGGCCGCCCGGAGTCGGCCTCGCGGGTGGTGGGTGACTTGCCCCGCTCGTCGAAAAAACTTTAGGAGTTCTCATGCCCGAGGCTGTCGTCGTCGCCACCTCGCGGTCCCCGATCGGTCGCGCCCGCAAGGGTTCGCTGGTCGACCTGCGACCGGACGACCTCGCCGCGCAGATCGTCGGCGCGGCCCTCGCGCAGGTCCCCGAACTGGACCCGCGCGAGATCATCGACCTGCACCTGGGGTGCGCCGAACCGCAGGACGAGCACGGCCAGAACGTCGCGCGCCGGATCGCCGTGCAGCTCGGCCTGGACACCGTGCCCGGCACCACGGTCAACCGGTTCTGCGCCTCCTCCGTGCAGACCGCGCGGATGGCGTTCCACGCCGTCAAGGCCGGCGAGGGGCACGCGTTCGTCAGCGCGGGCGTGGAATGCGTCTCGCGCTACCGCCACGGCGACCCGCACCTCAACCCGCTGTTCGCCGACGCGATGACCCGCACCGAGCGCACCGCCGCGACCAACGAGCCGTGGCACGACCCGCGCGAGGACGGCCTGCTGCCGGACTACTACATCTCCATGGGCCAGACCGCCGAGAACGTCGCCACGCTGCTCGGCATCTCCCGCGCCGAGCAGGACGAGTTCGGCGTGCGCTCGCACAACCTCGCGGAGAAGGCCATCGCGGACGGGTTCTTCGAGCGCGAGATCACCCCGGTGACCCTGCCCGACGGCACGGTCGTGCGCACCGACGACGGCCCGCGCAAGGGCGTCACGGTGGAGTCCGTCGCCGCGCTCAAGCCCTCCTTCCGGCCACGGGGGACGGTCACGCCGGGCAACTGCTGCCCGCTCAACGACGGCGCGGCGGCCGTGGTCGTCATGAGCGACACCAGGGCGCGCGAGCTGGGCCTGACCCCGCTGGCGCGCATCGTGTCCACCGGCGTGTCCGGCCTGTCCCCGGAGGTCATGGGCCTCGGCCCGGTCGACGCCACGAAGCAGGCGCTGGCGCACGCGGGCATGGCCATCGGCGACATCGACCTGGTCGAGATCAACGAGGCGTTCGCCGTGCAGGTGCTGGGCAGCCAGCGGGCGCTGGGCATCGACCTCGACCGGCTCAACGTGCACGGCGGCGCCATCGCGCTCGGCCACCCGTTCGGCTCCACCGGCGCCCGCATCATGACCACCCTGATCAACGGGATGCGCGCCCGCGACGCGCAGTTCGGCCTGGAGACCATGTGCGTCGGCGGCGGTCAGGGCATGGCGATCATCCTGGAAAGGCTTTCCTGATGGGCATCCTCGACAAGTTCCGCCTCGACGACCAGGTCGCGATCGTCACCGGCGCGTCGTCGGGCCTGGGCGTGGCGTTCGCCAAGGGCCTCGCCGAGGCGGGCGCGGACGTGGTGCTCGCCGCGCGGCGCGTGGACCGGCTCAAGGACACCGCGGAGCTGGTCGAGGCGGCCGGCCGGCGCGCGCTGATCGTGCAGGCGGACGTGGCGCAGCCCGACGACTGCCGCGAGGTGGCCCGCGCCGCCGCCGGGTTCGGCCCGGTCACGGTCCTGGTGAACAACGCGGGCGTGGCCTCGGCGGTGCCCGCGTCGCGGGAGACGCCCGAGCAGTTCCTGCGCGTGCTGGACGTCAACCTCAACGGCGCCTACTGGATGGCCCAGGCGGCGGCGGCCGTGATGACCGGCGGCGGGGCGATCGTCAACGTGTCGTCCGTGCTCGGCCTGGTCTCCGGCGGGTTGCCGCAGGCCGCCTACTCGGCGTCCAAGGCGGGCCTGCTCGGCCTGACCCGCGACCTGGCCCAGCAGTGGACCGGCCGCAAGGGCATCCGGGTCAACGCCCTCGCGCCCGGCTACTTCGCCTCCGAGATGACGGACCAGTACCCCGAGGGCTACCTGGAGGCCCGGATGGCGGCCACCCCCGCGGGGCGCACCGGCGACCCGGAGGAACTGGCGGCGGCCGTGGTGTTCCTCGCCTCCCCGGCGGGCGGGTACGTCACCGGGGCCACGCTCGTGGTGGACGGGGGCACGACGATCGCGGGCTGAACCGGTGTAATGACCGGCTGTCACGGGACGATCTGAACCGGTGAGGAGTTCACCTCACCACCGGGGGAGTTCGTGACCGCGAACGGCACCGCCACCGGCGAACCGGGGTTGACCGTCAAGGCCCCGCCGCGCTCGGTCTTCCAGCACAGGCGCTACCTGCTGCCGCTCGCCGTCTCGGCGGTGACGGCCCTCGTCGGCGTGGTCCTCATGATCTCGTCGGGCACGGTCGCGCTGCCGTTCCGGCAGGTCCTCGTGGTCCGGTCGATGATGGCCTCCAAGGTGGTGTTCTTCCAGGACGAGCAGGTGCGCCGCATCCTGCTCAGGCACGGCCTGGAGGTGCACGTCACCGACTCCACGGGGTCGCTGGAGATCATCCGGGACAAGCAGGAGCGGGTCCGGGAGTACGACTTCGTGCTCCCGTCCGGCCAGGCGGCGGGCAAGCTCATCCACGACAAGTGGGGCGGTCGGGTCTACTACCCGTTCGCCAGCCCGCTCGTCCTGGGCGCGTTCGGCGACTACGCCGAGGCGCTGGTGAGGCACGGGGTCGCCACGCGGCAGGACGGCGGGGACGGCCTGTACTACGACCTGCGGCTGACCGAGTTCGTGCGGCTGGCGCTGCCCGGCGACGGCACGGCGCCGACGACGTGGGCCGACCTGGGCGTGCCGAACCGCAACCAGGTCGTCGCCCAGACGCCCAGCCCGTGCGACTCCTACTCGGGCGCGGCGTGGCTCGGGCTGGTCGCGTTCACCGTCAACGGCAGCGTCGCGCTGACCGAGGCCGACGTCCACGCGGTCGCCCAGCGGGTCAAACCGGTGTTCGACGTCGAGGGCATGCACGGCTCCGGCATCGGCACGACGTTCTTCCACCCGGACGGCCGCAGCACCACCCCGGTCGGCGTGATGTACGAGCACCAGTACCTCGCCTACCAGCTCGGCCGCCTCGCGCGGGGGCTGGAGCGGGACCGGGACCGGGTCGTGCTCTACCCGGACGCCAACCACCGCACCGAACCGTGGCTGATCGCGTTCACCCCGGCGGGCGAGCTGATCGGCGACCTGCTGGAGGACGACGCGGGCCTGCGGCAGCGGGCGCTGGAGCTGGGGCTGCGGCCCAGCAGCCGCACGTCCACGGAGCTCGCCGACCTCCTGGCGTCGCGCGGCCTCCCGGTCGGGGCGCTGGTCGACACCGAGGGGTACCTGCCCAAGTCGGCCGAGCTGACCTCGCTGATCAGCGAGGTGGGCCGGTGCCCGCACATCGACGTGCCGATATGAGGGCCGTCCCGCTGCTGGTCGTGCTCGCGCTGCTCGCCGCGTGCACGCCCGCGCCGCCCGCGACCACCACGCTGACCGTGCTCGCGAGCACCGAGCTGGCCGACCTCGCGCCGGTGCTGGACGACCTGCGCCGCGACACCGGCGTGTCGCTCCGGGTCGAGCACCGCGGCACCGTGCGGGCCAGCGAGGACCTCGCGGCGGGGCCCACCGGTCACGACCTGGCGTGGTTGTCGACCGACCGGTACCTGCGGCTGCGGACCCGTGACCTGCCGCTGTCGACCACGACCATGCTCACCCCGCTCGTGCTCGGCGTGAAGCGCGCCAAGGCCGCCGGGCTGCGCGCGGCCGGACCGCCGTCGTGGGCGGACCTCGCCGGGCACGCGGCGGCCGGGCGGCTGCGGTTCGGGATGGCCGACCCGCGCGTGTCCGGCAGCGGCCTGGGCGCGCTGATCGGCGTCGCCACGGCCGCCGCGGGCACCGGTGCGGCGCTGCGGCCCGAGGACGTGGCGTGCGACCGGCTCCAGGGCTTCCTCACCGGCCGGGTGCGCGCCGCGGACGGCGGGGCGGAGGAGTACGCGCGGCACGAGGACCAGGTGGACGCGCTGGTCGCGCAGGAGTCCGAGGTGCTGGCGCTGAACGCCTCCGGGCGGCTGCGCGAACCCCTGGAGGTGGTGTACCCGAGGGACGGCATCGTGCTCTCCGACCACCCGCTGATGCTGCTCGACCCGGGCCGGCGGGCCGCCTACGACCGGGTGGTGGCGTGGCTGCGGGGCGAGGGCGCGCAGCGGGCCGTCATGGAGCGCACCTGGCGGCGGCCGGTCGACCCGGACCTGCCGCGCCCGGCGCCCCTGCGCGAACCCCTCGGCACCTCCCTGTACTTCCCGGCCGCGCAGGAGGTGGTGGACGCGCTGCTCGCCGCGTACGACCGGGCGGGCAGGCCGAGCCGGGTGGTGTTCGTGCTGGACCACTCGACGTCCATGGCGGGCGCGCGGATCGACGGCCTGCGCGCGGCGTTCGCGACGCTGAGCCGGGCGGGCGGGTTCGAGCAGTTCCGGGTCGGCGAGACGGTCGTGGTGGTGCGGTTCGCGGGCTCGGTGCTGGAGGAGCGGGAGGTCACCGTGCGCGGCGCGGGGGACCTGGACGCGCTGGCGACCCTGCTCGACGGGGCGGAGCTGGTCGACGGCACGGCCCTCTGGTCGGCGCTGGACCACGCCTACCGGGTGGTCGGCGAGGGCGGCGTGGTGCTGATGACCGACGGCGAGAACAACGCCGGGATGAGCGCGGACGACCTGTTGGCGGCCTGGCCGTCGCCACCCGCGCGCACCTACGCCGTCCGGTTCGGCGAGGCGGACCCGGCCGAGCTGGACCGCGTCGCGCGGGCGAGCGGCGGCCGGGTGGTGGACGCGACCGACGGGTCGCTGACGGAGGCGGTGAGGGAGGTCCGTGGGTGCCGGTGACCGGGGGCTGTGGTGGGACGTCTGGTGGCCGTGGGTCGTCGTGTGGGGCGTGACGGCGCTGGCGGTGGTGGTCTTCGCGGTCACCGCCGCGCTGGCGTGGCGCGCGCGGCACAAGTACGGCCCCGAGCCGCACCCGCTGGGGGTGCCCGTCTACGTCGACGGGCCGACCGTGCTGAACATCATGTCGGTGCTCGGGCTCAAGCCGGTGCCGGCCGAGGTCACCGCGCGGGCCGTGCTCAACAAGGACGGCAAGATCGAGGTGCCCGGCCTGTCCGTCACGGGCGGCGTGGCCAGGGTGGACGAGGAGACCCGGACCTTCCGGGAGACCTACGAGCCGATCGACCTGGTCGCGCCGCTGGTGAAGGCGCTGTCGGACGGCAACCAGCTGCTGTACGCGGACCTGGCCGGCCGCCACCTGCTGCGCAACGTCGCCGTGGAGCGGCACCTGCGCACGACGCGGCAGAACCCCGCCTCGGTGCCGTTGCAGGGCATCAACGCCTACGTGTCCGTGGTGGGCTGGTTCCGGACGGGCTCCGACGCCGACGGCGTCACGGTGCTGCTGGCGCCCTTCGGCCCGGACGGGGGCGACGCCGGCGGTCAGTGGGTGCGGGTGGACTGCGCGCACGAGTGGCTGCTGGACGGTGCCGTGCCCGAGGGGACGTTCTACGCGTCCTGCCTGGGCCGGGTGCAGTCGTGGAAGGCGGAGGAGGGGCACCTGGTCGTCCGACCCATCGCGATGTTCCAGTGATCGTCGCGTGCGATGCTTCCCCCATGGCATCGGTACCGGAGCGGCTGATCGACGCGGCGACCCGGCTGTTCGCCGCGAAGGGCTTCGACCGGGTCGCGGTGCAGGAGGTCGTGGACCTCGCGGGCGTCACCAAGGGCGCCATGTACCACTACTTCGGGTCCAAGGACGACCTGCTGCACGAGATCTACGGCAGCCTGCTGCGGATGCAGACCGAGCGGCTCACGCTGATCGCGGACGGGTCCGGGCCGGTGGCCGAGCGGCTGCACGCCGCCGCCGTGGACGTCGTGGTGACCTCGGTGGACAACTTCGACCAGGCCCGCGTGTACTTCCGCTCGGCCGACCACCTGGCCGAGGACAAGCGCCGCGAGGTGCGGGCCGAGCGCCGCCGCTACCACGAGCGGTTCCGGTCGCTGGTCGAGGAGGGGCAGGAGGCCGGGGTGTTCCGCGCCGACGTGCCCGCGGACCTCACCGTCCACTACTTCTTCGGCACCGTCCACCACCTCGGCCAGTGGTACAGCGCGGACGGCCCGCTGTCGGCGGAGCAGGTGGGCCGGCACTTCGCCGACCTGCTCCTCGCGTCGCTGCGCCCCGCCTAGGGAGTCGCTGCGCCCCGGGGTGGGCGGGGTACCGGGCCACGCCGGAGGACGTGGCCCGGTGGTTCCGCCGAGCCCTCCTAGATGAGTAAGTCCAAGGGGTGGTTAGTGGTCGTAGGCGGTCAGTGATCGCTTGACGGGCTGGTCGGTGTGGTCGTTGTGCCAGATCGCGGCGGTCAGGGCCAGGACGCGTTGCAGGACGCGAGCGATCACGCCGGGTGTGGTGCGTCCGCCGTGGCGCTCCAGGTCCAGCTGGGCTTTGAAGGTCTGGTTGATCGACTCGATGACCTGGCGCAGCGGCTTGAACAGCCGAGCGCCGGGTCGCGGGGTCTCGCCTTTGCGGGCCGGGCGCAGCAGCTCGACACCGGCCGCGGCCAGAGCGTGCTCGAACTCGCGGCCGTAGTAGTTCTTGTCGGCGATCAGCGTCTGACCCGGCCGTTCGGCGGTCAGGGCGGGATCGACGGCCAGGATGTCGAGCAGGGTGGTGCGCTCGTCGGCCTTGGCCCCGGTCAAGGCGAAGGCGACCGGCAGCCCGCCCGGGGTGCAGACCAGGTGCAGGCGCAGGCCCCAGAACCATCGGGAGTGGGAGGCGCAGTAACCGTACTGGGCCCACCCGGCCAGCTCGGAGCGCTTGGTGGTCTGGCGGGACCGGCCGCATTCCACCGGGGTGGAGTCGACCAGCCACACGTCGTCGGTCCACAGCGTGGTGTCGACCGCCAACAGCCGGATCACCTGTTTGACCAGGCCGGATGCGTGGCGCAGCCGCTTGTTGTATCCGGACTGGCCGGGCAGGTAGTGGAACAGATGGCCGAGGTGGGCGTGGGCGTGGCGCAGGAACCGGGCCTCGCTGGTGAACCCGAGCAGGGCCTGGATCACCGCCAGGGTGACCAGTTCCGCGTCGGTCAGTCTCGGCTTGAGGCCGACCTTCGGTCGCCACGGCGCGAGGTGCGGCGCGTCCTTCAGCAGGTCATCGGTTCTGACGTAGAGTGCGGTCGCGAGGGTGTCAATGTCGGTCGTCACAACCCGTACATCGACACCCTCGCCCCATGTCTCCAGGTGTCTACCCCTTGGACTTACTCATCTAGGCGACGAGCAGCACCACGGTCTCGGCGACGCACGCGGGCTTGGGGTGGCCGTCGATCTCGACGGTCACCTTCACCACCGCCTGCTTGCCCTGCGCGGTGTCGGCGACCTCGGTCAGCTCCGCCCCGGCCCGCACGCGCGAGCCGACCGTGACCGGACTGGGGAAGCGGACCTTGTTCAGGCCGTAGTTCACGCCCATCTTCAGGCCCTGCACGGTGTAGACGTCGCGCACCAGCATGGGGATGAGCGACAGGGTCAGGTAGCCGTGCGCGACGGGTGCGCCGAAGGGCCCGGCGGCGGCCTTCTCCAGGTCGACGTGGATCCACTGGTGGTCGCCGGTGGCGTCGGCGAACAGGTTGATCTCGTCCTGGGTGATCTCGTGCCAGTCGCCGAAGCCCAGGTGCTCGCCCTTGGCGGCGGCCAGTTCGTCGAGGTTCGCGAATACCCGCATGTCAGTCCTTCGGTCCGCCGGCGACGTAGATGACCTGACCGGACACGAACCCGGCGCCGTCGCTCACCAGGAACGAGGCGGTGTGCGCGATGTCCTCGGGCGTGCCCACGCGGCCGACCGGGATGGCGGCGGCGGCGCCCTTCTTGAAGTCCTCGAAGTCCACGCCGACGCGGGCCGCCGTGGCGGCGGTCATGTCGGTGGCGATGAAGCCCGGGGCGATGGCGTTGACCGTGACGCCGAACTTGCCCAGCTCGATGGCCAGGGTCTTGGTGAAGCCCTGGAGGCCGGCCTTGGCGGCGGCGTAGTTGGCCTGGCCCCGGTTGCCCAGCGCGGAGGTGCTGGACAGGTTCACGACCCGGCCCCAGCCCGCCTTCGTCTGGAACTTCTGCACCGCGCGGCTCATCAGGAACGAGCCCCGCAGGTGCACGCCGATGACCGTGTCCCAGTCGTCGTCGGTCATCTTGAACAGCAGGTTGTCGCGCAGCACGCCCGCGTTGTTCACCAGCACGACCGGCGGGCCCAGCTCGTCGGCCACGCGCTGCACGGCCGTCTCGACCGCGGCGCTGTCGCTGACGTCCACGCCCACCGCGAGGGCCGTGCCGCCCGCGGCCCTGATCTTCCCGACGGCGTCGGCGCAGCTCTCCTCGTTCAGGTCGAGCAGCGCGACGGCGAACCCGTCCCGCGCGAGCCGGGTGGCCACGGCGGCGCCGATGCCCCGCGCGGCACCGGTGACGATCGCCACTCGTGCGTCAGTCTCGGCCACGGTCAGTCCTCCTTGATCTGCGGGCCTAAGCAACCGCTTAGTAACCTACTCGTGGGGTCGCCTTGACGCCAGAGCGCGTCAGGAGAACCATACCGACTGGTCGGAATGTGTCGCCAGAGGAGGCGCGGTGGAGTTCTCGGGCAAGGTCGCACTGGTCACCGGGGCCGCGAACGGCATCGGCGCGGGGGTGGCGCGGCGGCTCGCCGCGGCCGGGGCCTCGGTCGTCCTCGCCGACGTCGACGAGGCGGGCGGCGAGGCCGTGGCCGACGAGGTCGACGGCGTGTTCACCCGCTGCGACGTGCGCGACCCCCGGGACAGCGCGGCGGCCGTCGCCCTGGCCGTCGAGCGCTTCGGCGGCCTCGACATCGCCGTGCTCAACGCGGGCATCGCCACCGGCTTCACCTTCGAGGACTTCGACGTCGAGCGGTACCGCACCGTCATGGGCGTCAACCTCGACGGCGTCGTGTACGGCGTGCACGCCGCCCTGCCCGCGCTCAAGGCGCGCGGCGGCGGGCGCATCGTGGCCACCGCCAGCATGGCCGGCCTGATGGCGATGCCCATGGACCCCCTCTACGGCGCCAACAAGGCGGCGGTCGTCGGCCTCGTGCGCGGCCTCGGCCCCGTGCTCGCCGCCGACGGCGTCACGGTCAACGCGGTCTGCCCGTCGTTCGCCGACACCCACATCGTCACCGGCGTCAAGGACGCCCTGGAAGCCGCCGGCATGCCCATCATGGACGTGGGCGACGTGGTCGACGCGTTCATCTCCGTGTTGCGCTCCGGCCAACCAGGTGAATGCTGGTTCGTGCAGGCCGGCCGGCCCAGCGCCCCGTTCACCTTCCCCAACCCGCCCGGCCCCCGCACCGCGAGCGGCGAGCGGATCAGCTTCACCCGCGACCCGCTGACCACGTCCGACGTCCCCGAGGAGAGCTGACACCCGTGCGCGCCATCCAGATCACCGAGTTCGGCGGACCGGAGGTCCTCACCGAGGTCGAACTGCCCGACCCCGTCGCCGGACCGGGTGAACTCCTCGTCGAGGTCAGCCGCGCGGGCCTCAACTACGCCGACACGCACCAGGCCGAGAACTCCTACCTCGCCAAGCAGGAGCTGCCGCTCGTGCCCGGCGGCGAGGTCGTCGGCACCGCGGGCGACCGCCGCGTCGTCGCCCTCACCTCGGGCGGCGGCGGGTACGCGCAGAAGGCCGTCGTGCCCGCGGCGACCGCGTTCGACGTGCCCGACGGCGTGGACGACCTGACCGCGCTGAGCATGGTCGTGCAGGGCGCGACGGCGTGGCTGCTGCTGCGCCGCAGCGCCCACCTGGAGCCGGGGGAGAGCGTCGTCGTGCACGCCGCCGCGGGCGGGGTGGGCACGCTGGCCGTGCAGCTGGCCAAGAAGTGGGGCGCCGGCCGCGTCATCGCCACCGCCAGCAGCGAGGAGAAGCGCAAGCTCGCCCTCGACCTCGGCGCCGACGTGGCCGTCGACTCGACCGCGCCGGACATGACCGCCGCCCTGCGCGAGGCCAACGACGGCCGCCGCGTCGACGTCGTGCTCGACATGACCGGCGGCGCGGTCACCGACCAGAGCGTCGCGGCGCTCGCGCCGTTCGGCCGGCTCGCGTTCTACGGCATGGCCAGCCGCGAGCAGCCGTCGCCGATCCCGCCCGGCAAGCTGCTCGTCCGCTCCACCGCCGTGGCCGGCATGTGGCTGCCGCACGCGTTCGCGCTGCCCGGCCGCGTCGTGCACCGCGCCATGGCCGAGCTGTTCGACCTGGTGCTCGCGGGCGACCTGCGGGCCGTGCCGGGCGGCGAGTACGGCCTGTCCGAGGTGCGCCGCGCCCACGAGGACCTCCGCTCGCGGCGCAGCACCGGCAAGCTCGTCCTCGACCCGTCGCGCTAGCCCCCCGGGGCCCCCGACGCCGGAGGGCCGCCCACGCGGTGCGCGGGCGGCCCTCCGGACCTGCTTCGTCAGCTCAGTCGCTGAGCTCGGCCAGGGCGGCCTTGACCCTCGCCAGCTCGGCCTCCAGCTCCTCCATGCGGGTGCGGTGCTGGGACCGGGCGGCCTCGATGACCTCCTCGATGCCGCCGGAGATGTCCTCGTGCAGCTCCTTGGCCGCACGGGCCACCGCGGCGGCCGAGATGGTCAGACCCTGCACGACCCGCTTGGTGCCGTGCACCAGGTCGGCCTGCCAGTCGCCGTCCGCGGTGCCGGTGACGGTCAGCGTCAGCTCGACCGTCCGGGTCTTCTTGGCCGTCGACTTGGGGCGCTTCGCGGCGGGCTTGGCCTCGGCGTCCTCGGTCCTGGGCTCGGGCTTCGGCTCGGGCTTCGGCTCCGCCTTGGCCTCGACCGCGGGCTTCTCGGCCTCGGGCTCGCTCACGACCGCGGGCGCGCTGTCGGCCTTCACCACGGGCTCGGGCTGTTCCTGCGGCACGGGCGCGTCCTCCTGCACGGGTGCGGCGGGCGCGACGGCGTCCACCTTGTCTTCCTGCTCCACGAGCGTGTCCGCCTGCACGATCTCGGTAGTCCTCTCTGCGCGTCCGGCTCGACCCGTGAGCATAGAACACGTGTTCGACAGTGGGTCGAGCGACCCGCACAGCGTAGGGGGTCGGTCACGCGGGCGGCGCGCGGCGGTCCGCCGACCGCCGCAATCGCTTGCGCCGGTTGGCGGGCCGCCTCGTGGAGTCAGGGCCCCGCGTCAGGGTGCCTGCACCAGCCCGCCGCCCACGTCCGTGGAGGGCAGGCCCAGCCGGCGGCCGGACTGCGCCAACCTCGCCCACAGCTCCCACCCGCGGGCACCGTGCCGCTCGGCGACGAGCGCGGCGACGCCCGCGACGTGCGGCGTGGCCATGCTCGTGCCCTGGATTCGCTTGTGCCTGCCGAGCGCGCCGTCCTCCCGGTTCCAGCTGGAGTAGACGTCGACGCCCGGCCCGACCAGGTCGACCTGGCCGACCGCGTCGACCGTCCCGCAGGAGAAGAACGCGACGGCCCGCTGCACGTCGACCGCGCCCACGGCCAGGATCGACGGGCAGTTCGCCGGGTGGCCGACCGGGTTGACCGACCCCGGCCGCCTGCTCTCGTTGCCCGCGGCGGCGATGATCAGCGTGCCCTTGGCCAGCGCGCGCGTCGCCGCCTGCTCGAAGACCAGCGAGTGCGGCGTGCCCGGCCGCACGGCCGCGCCGAGCGACATCGAGACGACGGCGCAGCCGTTCGCGATGGCCCACTCGATGCCGGCGAGGATGCCGCTGTCCGAGCCGAAACCGGCGTTGGACAGCACCTTGCCCGCGTAGACCTCGGCCTCGTGCGCGACGCCGTAGCCCGGCCCGCCCGACAGCGGCGTGCGGGGACCCGCGGCCGTGCCGACGCAGTGCGTGCCGTGGCCGTGCGCGTCGTCGACGGTCTCGCCGCTGATGAACGAGTTGGTGATGACCGCGCGCCCGGCGAAGTCGGGGTGGTCCACGGCGAACCCGGTGTCCAGCACGGCGACCCGGACGCCCTTGCCGGTGGCCGAGCTGAGGTTCGCGCCAACCGCCTGGAGGCCCCAGGTGAACACCGACTCGTCGACCGCGGCGGCCTGGCCGGTGTCGACCGAGTCGTACGCCCGCACGACCCGCTCGGCCTCGACCACCGTGATCGGCCCCGGTGCCTCGGCGGCCCGGGACAGCCGCGCGACCTGGTCGGGGGTGGCGTCGACGACGGCGATGCCGAGGTCCTGGAAGATCACGCCGTCGGCGGCGGCCAGCTCGGCCGTGGTGGCGTGGTCGGCTGTGCTGGCCGCGGTGATGCCCGCGACCCGGCTCATCTCCCGTGCACCGGCCGCGGCCGACCTGTCCTCCAGGAGGACCAGGTAGCGGCCCGTGGTTTCGGCGCCCGTTGGTTCTGACATGGCGACCCCCTCCGGGGTTCGGCGGCAGACGCTATGAGGAGGTCACCGCCGAGCCCCGGGATACAGGTCAGACCGCCGCCGGCTCGTTACCACGCTTTCGGGTGAACTTCACCAGGGGCTCGACGACGCGCGCCGCCACCGGGCCCAGGACCGCCATCAGCAGCACGTACGCCGTGGCCAGCGCCGCCAGCTGCCCGTCCACCGCGCCGGACGCCACCGTGAGCGAGGCGATCACGATGGAGAACTCGCCGCGCGCCACCAGCGCCGCGCCCGCCCGCGCCCGGCCCATCCGCCCGACGCCCTGCCGCTTCGCCGCCCACCAGCCCGTGGCGACCTTCGTCAGCGTCGTCACCACCGCCAGCGCGACCGCCAGGCCCAACACCGGCGGGATCGACGCCGGGTCCGTGTTCAGGCCGAACACCACGAAGAACATCGCCGCGAACAGGTCCCGCAGCGGCTCCAGCATCCGCGTCGCGTTCTCCGCCGTCGACCCGGAGATCGCGATGCCCAGCAGGAACGCGCCCACCGCCGCCGACACCTGGAGCTGCGAGGCCAGGCCGGCCACCAGCAGCGCCGCGCCGAGCACCTTCAGCAGGAACACCTCGGGGTCCGGGCTGTCCACGATCGCCGACACGTACCGGCCGAACTTCAGCGCGATCACCAGCACCACGGTGATGGCCAGCAGCGAGATGCCGACCGCCGTCAGGCCGCCCGCGAAGCTCACGCCCGCCAGCACGGCGGTCAGGATCGGCAGGTAGACCGCCATCGCCAGGTCCTCGAAGACCAGCACCGACAGCACCACCGGCGTCTCCCGGTTGCCGAGCCGGCCCAGGTCGCCGAGGACCTTCGCGATGATGCCCGAGGACGAGATGTAGGTGACGCCGGCCATCGCCAGCGCGCCCACCGGGCCCCAGCCCAGGACGATCGCCGCGATCGCGCCCGGCGCGGCGTTCAGCACGATGTCGAGCAGCCCGGCCGTCCACGAGCGCTTCAGGCCGGTCATCAGCTCGGCCGCCGAGTACTCCAGGCCGAGCAGGAGGAGCAGGAGGATGACGCCGATCTCGCTGGAGATGTGCGTGAAGTCCTCGATGCCGTGCAGGGGGACCAGGCCGCCCTGCCCGAAGGCCAGGCCGCCGATCAGGTAGAGCGGGATGGGCGAGATGCCGATGCGCCAGGCCATCTTGCCGAGCAGGCCGAGACCGAAGAAGACCGCGCCGAGCTGGATCAGCGCGATGGCTGTGCTGTGCAAGGTGTTCAGCCACTCCCCAGCAGTTCACCGGCCGAGTGCAGGCCCTCGCGGGTGCCCACGACCACGACCAGGTCGGCGCCCGTGAACACGAAGTCCGGGCGCGGCGACGGGTGGACGGAACCCGCGCGGACGACCGCCACGATGGACGCGCCGGTGCGGGTGCGCAGCTCCGTGTCGGCCAGCGGGCGCCCGTCGAACCGGGAGCCGGGCACGATCGGGAACTGCTGCGTCGAGATGCCCGCGACGTCGCGGTGCTGCTCCTCCAGGTGCGCGACCAGCTGCGGTGCGCCGAGCAGGCCGGCGAGCGTGCCGGCCTCGGCGGCCGTGAGCGGTATGGAGGCGGCGCACCCGTCGGGGTCGTCGGGGTGCGACACGATCAGCTCGAACTTGCCGTCGCGGTAGGTGATCACCCCGATCCGCCTGCCCGCGCGGATCATGAAGTCCTGGCGGGTGCCGATTCCGGGGAGCGGCGTGACCTCGACGTTCATGTCATCGATCATAGTCCGGTGATCCGACGGGTGAGGGCGATCAGCAGGGGCTGGGTGGTCCGGGGCGCGGTGCCGGGCCCCGACGTGGACGAGTTCGCCGAACCGGAGCGCGTCGTGGCCGCCCTCGCGCGGGCCCGCCCCGGGACGCTGCTCGCGGTCCAGCACCCGCACCGCACGCCCGCCGCCCTCGCCGCCGGCGAGTCGCTGCTCGACGCCCTCCCGCGCGCCCGCGCCGAGCTGGCCAGGCTGCGCGGCACCGCCTACCGCGAGGTGCGCGACGTCGTCGCCCCCTACCGCGTGGACGGCCCGGACGGCACCGCGCACGGCCTGCTGTGCGTGGCCGACCCGGCCGCCGCCGGGCACACCGAGGACGTCTACCCCGAGGTGGTCGCCGAACGCGCCCGCGTGCTGGCCGAACTGGGCTGCGCCACCAGCGCCGCCATGCTGGTCCCGGTCGACGACGGCGGCCTGACCGACCTGGTCGGCGCCGTGGACGGCGAGCCCGCCGCGTCCGTCGTCGACCCCGGCGGCCGGCGGCACCGCCTGTGGCTGGTGGGGCCGGGCGAGCACCAGGAGGCCCTCCTCACCGCGGCCGGCGCCCACCCGCTGCTGGTCGCCGACGGCAACCACCGGGTGGCCGCGTCGGCGGGCCTGGACGGCCTGCTGGCCCTCGTCACCGCCGGCCCCGCCCTGCGGGTCGGCCCCATCCACCGCGCCCTGACCGGCACCGGCCTGCGGCTGGACGACCTCGTCGCGGCGTGGCGCGCGGCGGGCCTGGAGGTGACCCCGGTCGAACCGGCCACCCCGCCGTCACCGGGCGTGGTCGTGGTGGTGGCCGGCGCGGCGGCCGTGCGCGTGGTCCTGCCGGTCGGGGGCGGCGTCGACCACGCCGTCGTCGAGGAGGTGCTGCTCCGCCGGGCCCTCGGCCTGGACGGCCCCCGGGTCCGCCCGGTCACCGACCCGGTGCCGGTGGACGTCGACGCCGTGGTCCGGATCGCACCCGTGCCGGTGGCCGACGTGCTGGCCGTCCACGCGGCCGGCCACCGGATGCCGCGCAAGAGCACGTACTTCACCCCGAAGCCGCGCAGCGGGCTGCTGCTGGCCGACCTGGCGCGCCCCTGACCGGGCCGATGCTGGTGTGACGCCCCGCACCAGGCACAATTGGAGGTTGACGAACCGCCCCCTCAAGGAGGAAACCCCCGTGGGACACGGTCAGCTGCGTGGCGTGGTGGCCCTCGACGGTCCCTCCGGCACCGGCAAGTCCTCCGTCGCGCGCCGGCTCGCGGCGACCCTGGGCGCACGCTACCTGGACACCGGCGCGATGTACCGCGCCCTCACCCTGGCCGTGCTGCGCTCCGGCGTCGACCTCGCCGACACCGCCGAGGTGACCCGGGTCGCCCGCGCCGCCTCCCTCGTCCAGGGCACCGACCCCGAGCGCTCCACCACCCACCTCGACGGCGCGGACGTCGGCGCCGAGATCCGCGGCCCCGAGGTGACCCTCGCGGTCTCCCCGGTCTCCGCCGTCGCCGAGGTGCGCGCCCTGCTCGTCGCCGAACAGCGCCGCGTCATCGCCGCCGCGCTCGACGAGGCGGGCGGCATCGTCGTGGAGGGCCGAGACATCGGCACGGTCGTCGCGCCCGACGCCGCGCTCAAGGTCTACGTCACCGCCGACGCCGAGGCCCGCGCCGCCCGCCGCGCCAAGCAGGACGCCGCGTCCGGCCGGGCGTCCACCCTGGACGCCACCCTCGCCGACGTGCGCCGCCGCGACACCTACGACTCGACCCGCGCGGTGTCCCCGCTGCGCGCCGCCGACGACGCCGTGGTCCTCGACACGACCTCCCTCGACCTGGCCGGCGTGCTCGCCGCGCTGCTCGACCTGGTCGACGGGCGCGGCCTGCTGGCCCAGCCGAGCGGACGGGTGCACGGGTGAACGACCCGCTCCCCGAGGGGGCGCTGCCCCGGCTGCACGACGTCGGCCGGTGGATCGCGCGCTACCCGTTCCGCCTGCCCTTCCGGGTCCGCGTGCACCACGCGGACCGGGTGCCGACCACCGGCCCGGTGGTGATCGTCGCCAACCACAGCTCCATGGTGGACGGACCGATCCTCCTCGGCGCCTTCCCCCGCCGCGTGGTCTTCTTGATCAAGCAGGAGATGTTCAAGGGCGTCGTGGGCACCGGCCTGCGCGCGATCGGCCAACTGGCCGTGCGCCGCGGCGAACCCGACCGCACGCCGCTGCTCGCCGCGCAGAAGGTGCTGCGGGACGGCGGCGTGGTCGGCGTGTTCCCCGAGGGCACCCGGGGCGCGGGGGACGTGGGCGAGGCGCAGCAGGGCGCCGCGTGGCTCGCCCGCTCGACCGGTGCGCTCGTCGTGCCCGTGGCGTGCCGCGGCACCCTGCGCCCCGCCGGGACCCGACGGAGGTTCCGGCCCGTGGTGGACGTGCTCGTGGGTGAGGCTTTCGAGCTGCCCGCCGACAAGGGTCGGCAGGCGCTCGTGAAGGCCACCGAGCAGGTCCGCGACCGCTTGGCCACGCTGGTGGCCGAGCTCGACAGCCAGCGAGGAGAAGTTCGATGACGGACTTGGACGGCACCTGGGCGGACGAGTCCGACTGGACCGCGCTCGACGACGACACGTTCGACGAGGAGGGCGGCGGGCCCACCCCGCAACCCGTGCTGGCCGTGGTCGGCCGGCCGAACGTCGGCAAGTCGACCCTGGTCAACCGCATCATCGGCCGCCGCGAGGCGGTCGTGCAGGACGTGCCGGGCGTGACCCGCGACCGGGTCGCCTACGACGCGCTGTGGAACGGCCGCAAGTTCACCGTGGTCGACACCGGCGGCTGGGAGCCCGACGCCACCGGCATGATGGCCTCCGTCGCCGCGCAGGCCGAACTGGCCATGGCCACCGCCGACGCCATCGTGTTCGTCGTGGACGCCACGGTCGGCGCGACCACCACCGACGAAGCCGCCGTGAAGCTGCTGCGGCGCTCCAAGCGGCCCGTGCTGCTGGTCGCGAACAAGGTCGACGACGAACGCCTCGCCGCCGAGGTCGCGTCCCTGTGGTCGATGGGCCTCGGCGAGCCGATCCCGGTGTCCGGCCTGCACGGCCGCGGTTCCGGCGACATGCTCGACGCGATCCTCAACGCGCTCCCCGAGACGCCCCGCGAGACGTTCGAGGCCCAGCGCGGCGGCCCCCGCCGGGTCGCCCTCGTCGGCCGGCCGAACGTCGGCAAGTCCTCCCTGCTCAACCGCCTGACCGGGGAGAACCGGTCCGTCGTCGACGCCACCGCGGGCACCACCGTCGACCCCGTCGACTCGCTCGTCGAGCTGGACGACGAGACGTGGCGGTTCGTCGACACCGCGGGCCTGCGCAAGCGTGTCAACTTCGCGTCCGGCGCCGAGTACTACGCGTCGCTGCGCACCAAGGCCGCCATCGAGTCGGCAGAGGTGGCGATCGTGCTGCTGGACGCGTCCGAGCCGATCAGCGAGCAGGACCTGCGGGTGCTGACCATGGTCGTCGAGTCCGGCCGCGCGTGCGTGCTCGCGTTCAACAAGTGGGACCTCGTGGACGAGGACCGGCGGCACGCGATGGTCCGCGAGCTGGAGCGCGGCCTGGTCCGGGTGCCCTGGGCCGAACGCGTGAACATCTCGGCGTTGACGGGCCGCGCCGTGCGCAAGCTCGCGCCCGCCCTGCGCACCGCCCTGACCTCGTGGGACACCCGCGTGCCCACCGGACGGCTGAACGCCTGGCTCAACGACCTCATCGCCGCCACCCCGCCGCCCGTGCGCAGCGGCAAGCAGCCCAAGGTCCTGTTCGCCACCCAGGCGAGCACCCGGCCGCCGACGTTCGTGCTGTTCACGACCGGTTTCCTGGAGGCCGGCTACCGGCGGTTCGTCGAGCGCAGGCTGCGCGAGGAGTTCGGGTTCGAGGGCAGCCCCGTCCGCATCTCCGTCCGGGTCCGGGAGAAGCGCGCCAAGAAGTGATCGGTTGCTCCGGCAGGCGGAATGCGGTTGCCTGGCGACGTGCCGGTCAGATTGGTCCTCGCTGACGACGAACCGCTGCTGCGCCGGGGCCTGAGGACGCTGCTGGAGGCCGACGGCCGGGTCGTGGTCGTCGGCGAGGCGGCGGACGGCGCCGGGCTGCTCGACGTGGTCCGGCGCGTGCGGCCCGACGTGGCGCTGGTCGACGTGCAGATGCCCGGCATGGACGGCCTGGCCGCGCTGAAGGTGCTGCTCGCCTGGTCCGCGCCGCCCGCCCTGGCCGTGCTGACCACGTTCGACCTGGACGACTACGTCGCCACCGCCCTGGAGCTGGGCGCCCAGGGCTTCCTGCTCAAGGACGCCGAGCCGGAAGCCCTGGTCCGCGCCGTGCTCGACCTGGCCGCCGGCGGCGCCGTCCTCGACCCCCGCATCACCGCCCGCCTGCTGCCCAAGCTGCGCGCCCGCGGCCTGCGCGAACCCACGCACCTGGACGGCCTGAGCGCCCGCGAGCGCCAGGTCCTGTCCCTCCTCGCCTCCGGCCGCTCGAACCAGGCCATCGCCAGGTCCCTCGGGCTCAGCGAGGCCACCGTCAAGAGCTACGTCTCCACGGTCCTCACCAAGCTCGGCGTGGAGAACCGCGTCCAGGCCGCCCTCATCGCCCACCAGGTGCGTGACGCGTGGTGACCCTGCTCGTCGAGCTCCTGGCGGTCACCGTCCCGGCCGCCATGGTCCTGATGGCCGAGGGCGTCCCGTTCAGCTGGTCGATCCCCACCGCCCTGGCCGCGTGCCTCCTCCTCCCGCTGCGCCGCCGGAGCCCCACCGCAGCGGTCGTCCTCTGCCTCCCCGCCCTGGTCGGCGGCCTGGGGTGGCCCCCCGCCGTCGTCGCCCTCTACCGCGCGGGCCGCACCTCCAAGCCCCCGCTGGTGATCGCCTGCGTGACCCTCACGACCGCCGTCCCCGCCACCTTCGTCGTGGTCCGCGAGGGCCTCCCACCGGGTGCCGCCCTCCTCACCTACGCGTTCACCCTCTTCATGTCCGGCGCCCCCGCGGCACTGGGCGCCCTCATCACCACCAGGCGCGAACTGACCGCGAGCCTCGCCGAAGCGCACCGGGCCCGGACCGCCGAACTGGAGGCGAGGGAGGACGGGGCCAGGTCCGCGGAACGAGCCAGGATCGCCCGCGAGATCCACGACGCCGTGGGCCACCACGCCACCCTCATAGCCGTGGAGGCGGCAGCCCTGGCCGCCACCACCACCGACCCACCCACCAGGGACACCGCCCGTCGCCTGCGTGCGCTGGCCAAGGAGTCCCTGGCCGAGATGCGAGCAGCCCTGGGGCTCCTGAACACCGAGCCCGCCCCGGGCTTCGAGGGCCTGCCGTCCCTGGTCGACCGAGCCAGAGCAGCAGGACTGGTGGTGACCTACGCCAACCACAGCCCACCCCCACCGCCGGGGATCGGCCGAGCCGCCTACAGAGTGGTCCAGGAAGCCCTGACCAACGTGACCAAACACGCTCCCGGTGCAGCGGTGGAGATCAACGTGACCGCGACCGACTCCCACCTCCACCTCAAGGTGCGGAACGGCCCACCGCCGGCCCCAGTGCCCGCCCAAGACCGAGGCGGAGAAGGCCTGCACGGCCTCTCCGAGCGGGTCAGCCTCCTGGGAGGCACCCTGACCACCACGGCAAGGGCCGACGGCAGCTTCACCCTGGAGGCGGCCCTGCCGACGGGGCACCCGAAAGTCGACGCGGACGACCCGGCCAAAGGCGGTAGCGCCACCGACCACGCGACCGCGTAGTGGACGAACGCCGACCGGAGGATCGGCACCGACCGAGAAAAGCCGACGAGGATCCGCCAGCCACCGGGCCTCCGCTTTTTCGCAGGTAGGAGCCCCCGCAAGACCAAGTCGGGGGCCCGCGTCGGGGCCCCGTTGCGGGTGCGCTAAGCTATGCGAGCACCCCACAACGGGGGGTGCGGCCGGGACGTGGCGCAGTTTGGTAGCGCACTTGACTGGGGGTCAAGGGGTCGCAGGTTCAAATCCTGTCGTCCCGACGGTCGAAGTACGGCGAAAGCCCAGGTCAGGGCCTTGGATCACTACGGTGAGACAAGGCCCTGATTCTGTTTGAGGGCGCGTCGTCTCACAATTTCTCACGAACGCTCGTACTGCTTCTTTCAGCCCAGGAGTTCGCCGAGCTGGTCGGCTGCTTGCCTCAGGTGCTCGACGTTCGGGTGGATGTACACCCGCTTGGTGAAGCTGAGATCCGCGTGGCCCGCCCAGGCGCTCACGATCACGTCCGGCACACCGGACGTCGCCAGGTACGTCAGGCAGGCGTGCCGAGCGTCGTACGGCCGGACCTTCCGCACGTTGGCTTGGTCCATCAGCTTGTGAATCGCCCGCCGAAGTCGATCGGTCTTCCAGGCGTGCCCCAGCTCGTCAACCAGCACGAACCCGGACCGCTCGTACAGCTCACCGGCCCTCATCGCCTCCGCGGCCTGCCTGGCCTTGAACGCCTTGAGCGCTGCGTGCAGAGGTGTGGGCAGGGGCAGCTTGCGCTTGCCCTTCTCCGACTTCGGCCCCTTCTCCTCGACTTCACCCTCGACCAGCGTGCGCGTCAGCTCGATCGACAGCGTCCCCGCGTCGAGGTCAACGGCCGACCATCGCAGTCCGCAGACCTCGGCGGGCCGCATCCCGATCAGCGCCAAGAGCACGGGCGCGTGAAGTCGGTGGTCGCGGATCGCGGCGAGGAACTGTCTCACCTCCGTCTCACTCCAGGGCACCCGCAAGGCCGCTATAGCCGCCGCCTTGCGCCGCGCTTCGCGCGGGATCTGGGTGTATTGGGCGACGTTGCGGACGACCAACCTGCGCCGCATCGCCACGTTCAACGATGACCTGAAACGCCCCAGCGTGAGCTGCACGGACCTGACGCTGAGCCCGCTGCCGACCTTCCCACCGCGCTTCCGGCCGGAGGTGAGCATCCAGCTGACCAGCTCGTCGACGTCCTCTTCGGTGACGTCCTGAAGCCGCTTCCCGCCGAGCCGCTCGCGCACCGGCAGCAGCGCGTCGGCGTAGTTGGCTGCGGTGGCCTTCTCGACGTCGACCGTCGTGGACTTCAACCAGGTGTCCAGCCAGGCCGACACGGTGGTCTTGTCGGGCCCGACGAACGTCCCCTCGTCGGTCTGGTGCTTGACCTTGGCGTACTCGGCGCGGGCTTCCTTCTTGGTGCCGTAGGTCTTGGTCAACTGCCTACGCTTGCCGGTCGCCGGGTCACGCCCGATGTCGATCACGAACCGGTACCTCGTCGTACCGTCCTTCAACTCGATCTTCTTGATCGGGTCCCCCACGAGCTTGCAGCTCCTTAGTTCAGGCCTCCTCCGATGAGCCCAGAGGGGGCAGCAATCCGAGTTCCCGGGCCCTGCGGATGTACCGCGCAGCCTGCGTCCGCGACCTGTTCATCACGTTGGCCACGGCCACCGCGGGTGCCCTGTTGCCTGCTGCCACGGCGTCGGAGTAGATCCGCGCCGCGCGCCGGGCGTCGTCATCGGCCTGGTTGCGGACGCGTTCATCCGCGTTCGGCAACGAGGCTTCACGCTGCTCGACCGGCTGGAATCCAGGGGGCAGGGTCGCCAGCCACTCGTCCCGCACGGATGCGGGCACCGTGGCTTTCTCGACCGCCGCACGTGTCATCTGGTCGACGAGGATCTGCCTCATGACCCCCGTCGTGACTGGTGCCGTCGCCTTGGCCTTCACCGTCATCGACAGCACGACCGGCCGGAGGTCGGGGCCGACGAACAACTCCATCGTTGCCGCGACGTCCGGCTCGTCCAGCACGAAGTTGGCTTGGAAGCGAACCGGGATGGCGCTGTCCGGGGTCAGAGCCAGGTAGCCATCAGGCGGCAACACGTCGACCGACACCCAGGCGATCCGGAAGTTCTTCGGTAGGCGAGGCACGGCAGAACGATACGCACCCCCCTCATCGTCAGTGCCTTGGATGACCAACAAGGTATGCCATGGGTGCGGCATGAGTAAAGACCGTTCGCGTAACGTGGTCGGCATGACTAACGGGGGGAAGACTCTGGCGGACCGCTCCGCCGAGCTTCAAAACTGGATTCGCACTGGTAGAGCACGGCGGCTCCGCGTCGATGCCGGGCTCAGCCAATCGCTGGTCGCGCACGACTGCGAAGTCACGGCGTCCACGGTGCACCGCTGGGAGATGGGGGACAGACTGCCGCGTGGCCGCAACATCATTGCCTACCACGCCTTCCTGGCTCGCTTGGTCGAGCGGAAGCAGCGAGGGGGCGAATCCGATGGCCAGTAGGCAGGAAGCCAAGCGACGTCCGACCCTGGCGGAGATCAAGGCGACGTGGCCACCGGCCGTGGACGTGTCAACCGCGGCGACAGCGTTCGGGATGAGCCGTAGCAAGGCGTACGACCTCGTCGCCCGCGACGAGTTCCCCGCCAAGGTGGCCAAGTACGGCGGCCGGATCATGGTGATCACGGAGTCGCTCGTGCGCGCACTGTCCGCCGAGGACTGACGCCATGACTGAGTTCGGGGGACAAGCTCTGCCTGGAGCGCACGACGAACCACCGACCCGGCGCCTGCGGGTGAGGTCGGTGCGCGAGGTCGACATCAAGCAGACGCGGTTCGTGTGGCGGGACTACCTACCCGTCGGCGAGGTCGCCCTGCGGGTCGGCAAACCTGGCATTGGCAAGAGCGCGATCGTCGGGGACCTGACGGCGAAGCTGACCACGGGACAGCTCAACGACAACTCCATCGTGCGTTCGCAGTTGGAGAAGTTGAGGCTCCTGGCGCAGCAGACGGCACGACCATCCTGGGCATCGGGCACTTCCGGAAGGCGACGGCGGGTGTCGATCCGGTCGACGCCATCAGTGGTGCCGGGCCTACAGGTAGGTCGTCGGCACGCCCTGGGTTCGCCGCGGAGGACGACTACAACTACGTCCTGTCGGTCATCAAGTCGAATGTGGTGTCGGTGTCGACCGTCCCGTCGCTGTCCTACGGGAGCATCTCCGCCCCCGTCATGGCCGACAACGGAGGGGAGACCACGGTCGTTCGGATCGTCTGGCAGGGGCCTCGACGGCCTCGGTCGTTGACCTCCTCCAGCGCTCCGCTCACGACGACGGGACGAGCGGGTGGACGCTGCCGCATGGCTCATCGACTACCTGACAGGGCGCGGCGGTGAGGCCCTGGTGCGTGAGTTGTTGGCCGAAGGACACCGGGCTGGCTTCTCCAAAGACGCCTTGAAGCGTGCCAAGGCCGGAGCCAAAGTCCGCTCCGGTAAGGCCGACTTCGGTGGCGGCTGGGTATGGCGGATCAACCCGAGAGGGCGCGAAGGAAGCACCCAAGGAGCGAAGGGAGCAGCACAGGGGACGCCACTACCTTCGCTCCCTTCGTGCGCTCTTCGCAGCACGAAGGCGGCCATCTGCCGCCGTAGCAAGCTAGAGATCAGGACACCCGAAGGGCGTCCTGACCAAACGCCACCGGCTCACCGCGCAGCCCACGCGCCATCGACCGAGGCACTCCCGTGCCGTCGGCGACGAGCGTGGGCTGCACGGTGGCCGGCGCGGCAGTGAGCCCGACCGGGACGTGGCGCGCGAAGTCGGCGCCGACCTCATCGTCATCGCGCCCGGCTCGACCTCACGAGGGCGCTGCACGGACTGCACCGACTCCGCGGGTCACAGATCGGCAAGGCAAAGCTGGCACTTTCCAGCCAGTCGTTCGACGTTGAGAGTGAGCGGGCTCCGGAGAGCCCGCCTGTCATTTCGGGGGGAACGATGAGCACGAGGAAGCAGGGTGTGCGTCGGCAGCGGCGTGTGCGCGGAGGCGCTGAGACCCGGATCAACATCCGCACCACCATCAAGGTTCGGGCCGCGTTGGCAGCGAGGGCGGCGGTGGCCGGGTTGTCGGTGCCGCTGTACCTGGTCGAGTGCGGACTGCGCGAGCCCGACGGCTGGTCGCTACACCAGCAGCGGCACTGGGTAGCCGAGTGGGAAGCCGCTGCGGTGAAGTTGTCCCGATCGAGCAGCGCGCTCAACCAACTCGCCCGCCAGGCCAATAGCGGCCACGTCGTCGGTCCGCAGCAGTTGCAGGCGGTGCTGGCCTACCACGAGCGGGTCTTGGACGAGCTGTACCGGGTGCTCGGTGCAGTGGACCAGCACCGAGGGGCCGGGCGGTGATCGCCGAAGTCGCGGGCCGCGGCAAGCGCGGCTCCAACACCCTGGGGCTGCTGCGCTACCTGTTCGGCCGGGGTCGCTCCAACGAGCACCGTGACCCGCACGTCGTGGCGGCGTGGAACCCCGACTGGGTACGCGGCGGGTCCTGGGGAGAGGACGCGACCACCGCCCCAGGACGCGCACGGCTGGCTCAGCAACTGGACGCCCTTATGACCGGACATCAGGTGGACCTACCGGACGGGCACGTCTATCACGTGGTCCTGTCCATCCCGCCCGCCGACGTCGCCACCGCCGGCTACCCGCCCCAGCCCGAGGCGCACGCCGATAAGAACGGAGAGCATCCCACCCAGCAGCGGCTGCCGGACGAGGTGTGGCGGGAGCTGGTCGAGTCCGGCATCGCCGCCCTGGGCCTGGGCGCCGATGATGACGGTCAGGGCGGCTGCCGGTGGGTCGCGGTCCACCACGGCCTCTCCACCAAGCGCAACGACCACGTCCACGTCGTGGTCAACGTGGTGCTAGGCGACGGCCAGGTGGCCAACCTGCACCGCGACTTCCTGCGGTGGCGCGACTGGTGTCGCCAGGTTGAGGACGAGCGCGGCTGGACGCGCACCGCCCCGGCTGGCGAGGGTCGTTCCAAAGCCACCTCGCGCGTCGAACTCGTACGTGCGGACACCAACGGGCAGCGCACTGAACGGGACCGACTGCGCGACCTCGTCACGGCTGAGGCCGCCGAGGCTGCTAACGAGGTCGGGTTCGTCCTGGGCTTGCGCCGCCGTGGCGTGCTGGTCGCCGCCTACCCCGAGATTGGGCCAGTCACCGGCTACAAAGTCGCACTGCGGCCCGAGCAGCAAGCCGCCGAGCAGGGCCTCCCAGAACCCGAGCCGCTGTGGTTCGCCGGGTCGACCCTGCGCCGCGACCTGTCCTTGCCGCGGCTACGCGCCCGCTGGACCGACGCCAGGCCACTACCCGTCAGCAGACAGCAGACGCTGTGGCGTGACATCGCCGACCAACCTGTCGGCCCGCAGGACCGGCGCAGCGGAACGAGCGAGCAGATGTTGCGTCGAGAGTTGGATCGGGCCCGCGCTGCGGTGGAGGCCGCTACTGGCACCGCAGAGGGCACTGTCTCGGCGCCGGATTTGGACCAACGCACCTGGCATCTGTTTGTCGAGCGCACCGCTGACCTAGTAGCCGTGGCGCGGTTCCACGACCCGCACCAGCTGCTGGAGAAGGTCTACGACCAGCTCACCCGTGCGGCACAGTTCCGCCCTGCCCTGACAACCAGTCCCGCTGCGTCACCGGATGCCAACCGCTCGTCGGTCTCGCTTATCACCGCCAAGGAGGCACTGCGGCTGCTGGGCGACGCCACCCGCATCGCTGCCCAGGTTCGCGACATCACGCCGATCATCTTGGCCGCAGTCGTAGTCGCTGTCCTGAGCATCATCACGGCGCTGCACGTGATCGCTGAACACCGAGCCATCCGCCAGGCCGCTCGTCACCAGCTCAACGGCGCCATCTCTGTCTTGAGCAAGCACCCGGCCCGGGATCAACTCCCAGTCGAGCAGCCGACGCGTCACCAACTGAGCAACACGATCACCCCCGCCGTAGCTAGACCGAGTCCAACGCCGCTTCCTGGCAGCAAACCGGCAAGACTGCAGCGACCTACCTTGCCTGGGTCGGCTGGACGCACACGGCATTCTCGATGATCCAGGCAGCTTAGGGCGACAGGCGGAGATGTGAGGCCACGCCTGACATAGACCGACAGGTCGACACCCTTGTACTAGGTGCGTACAGGTATCGGCCAGGGTGTGGGCGTCTTGCTGGCGAAGCGGTCGCAGCGACCTTATTGGCCTTGCTGGCTAGTGCGTCGAGTCGGTGGTCAGGTCCGAACCAACCAGCATCGGAGCATCGATTTCGGAGCGAAGCCTCTGGGTCAACAGTTGGTGACACACAGCTACAGGGCTGCTCTGAACGGGTGAATGGATGCCTCTAATGTGCGAGTTGACTAACGCGAACAGTCACCATCGCGATGGACGTATCACTCGTAAGACGAGTGACGGGCCGTCAAGGCGTAGCTCTAGCCCGGAAAGTGAAGCATGTTCATACAGAGTCTGGTGCTTGACAACTTCAGGTGCTTCGGTCCTGGGCGGACCACTATCTGCCTCGATGAAGGTCTGACCGCTTTCATCGGCACCAACGGCTCCGGCAAGACCGCTGCCTGCGAAGCGTTGTTGCGATTGTTCGGTGTCACGGGACAGGAGCGGGCGCTGCGGCTGGACGACTTCCACGTTCCGGCCGACGAAACTGTGCGACCAGCCACTCGTGACCTGATGATCGAAGTGGTGTTGGCCTTCCCTGAACTCGGACATGACGAAGCTGACGATAACGCGGATCACGGCGACGGCGAGATCGACGGGGCGAGCGGCGCGACCGAGCTGGAGCATCTGGGCGCGAAGCACCGAGCGATTCCGGATTTCTTCGAGCGGATGGCTGCTACCGAGGACGGTGACCTCAAGGTCAGGATCGTGCTGAAAGCTGAATGGGTAGATGACGGCACGACTGAGGGCGCCATCTCCGAGGCCCGCATGATCGTCAGTACCCTCGTGGAAGAATACGGCGAAGAAGATTTCGCGGTACTTCCCCCCCGCCGAGCGCAGCCGCATTCAAATGATCTACGTCCCGGCGTCACGAGATGGTGCACGGCAGGTGACCAGCTTCCTGCGGAGTCGGCTGTGGCGCGCTGCGCAATGGTCGGCAGAGCTGCGAGACTTGGTTAACGAGCATGCGGTCGCTGTAGCAGACCGGTTCGCGGCCGAGCCGGTGGTGAAGGCGGTCGAGTCCGCTCTGACCTCGCGGTGGCAGCAACTGCATGATACGAATCCGCACTCGCAACCTCGATTGCGACTGCTCGACGATGATTTCGACCAGTTGGTCCGCGACTCGGAACTGGTCTTCGAGCCTGATCACCGCGGCCATCCGCGCCCTGCGCGTCTGCTGAGCGACGGGCAGCGGTCACTGCTGCACCTGGCGCTTGCGGCGGCGGCCCTCGATGTCGAGGGGGCACTGGTCGACGGACGCCACGTCACGGACTTCACGCTGAACGCAGCAAGGCTTCCCGACTTGACCTTGATCGCCGTTGAGGAACCCGAGAATAGCCTCTCGCCCTTCTTCCTCTCCCGGATCGTCAAGCAGTTGCAGGACCTCAGCGGTACTAGTGCGACGCAGTCGATCATCTCCAGTCACTCTGCAAGCGTGCTGACCCGCATACGTCCTGAGAACGTCCGCTACTTCCGCATGGAGCCCTCGACGGCGAACGCGACCGTTCGCGAGATCACTCTTCCCGCTAGTCGCACCGACGCCGGGAAGTACGTGCGCGAGGCCGTGCGTGCTCATCCGGAGTTGTACTTCGCCAGGTTCGTGGTGCTGGGCGAAGGTGACACCGAACAGATCGTCATACCCCGCATCGCAGAAGCCTTCGGGGTTCAGCTCGATCCGTCGTTCATCGCAATGGTCCCGCTCGGCGGCCGCCATACTAACCACATGTGGCAACTGCTCAACGACCTCGGCATTCCGCACGCGACTTTGCTGGACCTGGACTACGGCAAAACGGGTGCCGGTCCGGCCCGTTTGCGCGACGCCTGCAAACGTCTTGAGGATGCCAAGGTCGCTCCGCTGGCCGAGTTGGACGGCTATGACGAGATCGCAGACATCGGCGACGGTCTGTCGATCGAGGACTTGGACCCAGTCCTGAAGCATCTCCGAAAGTTCGGTGTCTTCTTCGCTGGGCCGCTCGATCTCGACTACGTCATGCTGGAGCACTTCGAAGCCGCGTACACGCACCTCGAGTCTGCAGACCGCGGACCCAACGCTGACGACCCAGCCGTTGCCGTCCTGGGCGATGTCGGTGCCAAGGTGTCGTATTGGAGTGACGATGACCGGCGTGAGCGGCTGCGCTGGTATCGGTACCTGTTCCTGTCCAGGTCGAAGCCGAGTAGTCACCTACAGGCACTTGGTCGCCTCGAGGACAGCGAACTCAACGCCTGCGCACCGGAGGTAGTAAAGGCCCTTGTGGCACACGTCCGCGACAAGGTCGGACTATGAGTGTTGGCGCTGACGACCTCCACGAGGTGACCTCACCGACGTTGTACCCCGGCAGGTCGATTCCGGTCGAGCCCTGGCGTCCCATCGGGATCGACGATCTCGAGCCAGCCGCGTGGCAAGCGCTAAGGGACACTGACAACGTTGCAGTTGTAGCCGGGCCTGGCGCGGGCAAGACCGAGTTCCTCGCACAACGAGCCGCCTACCTGTTACAGACAGGGCTCTGCCCAGTGCCGCAGCGGATCCTGGCGATCTCGTTCAAGCGGGACGCTGCGGCAAATCTCGGCCGGCGGGTCGCCGCACGTGTGCCCGAGCATGCCGATCGATTCGTCTCGATGACCTTCGACGCTTTCACCAAGGGGCTCGTGGACCGGTTCGCGCCAGCCCTACCGTCGAGTTGGCGCATGGACGACGGTTACGAGATCAACTTCGTCCCACGTTTCCAGATCGACAGCGTCCTGATCGACCTGCTCTCGACAGCGCCGCACCACATGCGCAGGGACCTCGCCAGCATCACTGCCAACCGCTTCGTTACCGACGTGGTAGGTGGCTGGAATCTCCCTGTAGTCCTAACGGAGCGCGACTTGGCGGACAGTATCGCGTACGCGGCCATGGCATGGTGGCGGCAACGCTACCTCCGGCCAGGCAAGGCGTCCCTCGACTTCGTCATGCTCAATCGGCTTGCCGAACTGCTCGTGAGATCGGCTCCCAAACTGCGACGTGCTCTGCGCATCACCTACCCGTTTGTCTTCGTCGATGAGTTCCAGGACACGACCAGTGCTCAGTTCTCCTTCCTTGAGTCCGTGTTTAGTCACGGTCCGGCGGTCACCGCTGTCGGCGACGATAAGCAGCGGATCATGGGCTGGGCAGGCGCACTTCCGAGGGCGATCCAACACTTCACAGCCGCCTTCGACGCCACTCCCTACCCGCTGACGTGGAACTTCCGCTCCAGTCACTCGCTCGTACAACTGCAGCACGTCATCGCCAGCAGGCTGGATGCAAACAGCGTGCCAGCCGTCTCGAAGGTAGCCGAGGGCGAGGCGGAATCGGCTGAACTCTGGATGTTCAGCAGCCTCGACCGTGAGGCGGCGTTCATCGCCGCCTGGATGGCGGAGGATATGGCTCGCTCAGGCCGGGCGCCCAAGGACTATGCGTTGATCGTTCGGCAGAAGGTCTCCGACTTCGAGTCACGGTTCCGAGTTCGTCTTGCTGCTCATGACATCAGGGTGCGCAACGATGACGCGCAAGTGGGCGAGATGCGGCTGCAAGACCTGCTGAAGAACGGGACAGCGCAACTCCTGATTGGCCTCCTCCTTCTGGCTAACCAGCGGCGCGGTTTGGCCACGGTCTGGCGCGCCGTGTCGATGTCCATGGAAAGGATGCACGGCGCGATCGGCGACGAAGCAGCTCAGCGCCGAGTCGGTGAGACCCTGTCCGAACTGATCGCCCTCCTACGCAACTGGCTCGAGATCAACCCACCGGTTGCAACCTCGGCGGCTGACACGGTGAAGCACCTGCTCAGCCTTCTCGACGCTGAGGTGCTCCGTCGCTATGTGAAGTCGTCGTCGCCCAGCGAGGACCTCGACGTCACGATCACTGCCTTCCGGGAACGCCTCGGTGCAGTTATGGGATTGGCTACTGACTAGGGCGGTGTACTTAACCAGTTCGAGTGCGCAGACGCCGTCGTCATGCTGACTGCTCACCGGAGCAAGGGCTTGGAGTACCACACCGTGTTCTTTCTCGGCCTTGATGATCAGCAATGGTGGGCATACAACAGAGACCCTGACGAAGCCACGTGTACCTTCTTCGTCGGACTCTCCAGGGCCGCGCAACCATTGATCTTCACGACGACAACCAAGCACGCCCGTACCGGCGGCATTGCGGAGTTCTTCGCGATGCTTGACAGCGGCGGCGTTCCAGAGATTGATCAGGGATAGCTATGCACGATGGTCAAGATCCGCTTGTTGTAGAAAACTCCATGCCAGTCTGGGAGCGTCCGGCAACGCCCCGACCGGCTGGTCAGACACCTGATCGCGATTAGCGGTCGCGAGGGACTCCAGTTTCAGGAACCTGACCAATGAATGCACTTTCTGGGATGTCGAAGCGGTTGAGTGCTTGAAGGAAATGGCGTTGAGCGACTTCACCTAGATTGCGGAGGGCGAGGCACTGGGTGGCACCTACCGGTTATTTCGGGTGTGACTGAAGCTTCGCTCCGGCTCTCGGTACTGCTAAAATACGCGAATTCTGTAGTTTCCGCAATTATACGGATTGGGGCATGTTCTTGGATGGTGTGTTCCACTCTGGGTATCGCATCGCCCCGATCGTGCACCTGTAGATGCCCTGAACGGGCGCTGACCTGGCCTGCCCCCTTCGGCATACTGGTCGGCTCGCCAGTGCTCTGCGGGCTCGGTGTTCGCGCCGATCGCAGCGTTCGAAGGGGGAAGGGCAGGTGGCGATAGGTGCCGACCGTGCTCGGATCGATCTCGTAAAAACCAAGGCAGAGTCGTGGGCAGATGACCTGATCGACTTCGGTCCCAACAACACACTGCTGTACTACCGCGACAGCAAAACTTGGAGCCTCGACCTGGCCAAGGCCGCTCCTGAATTCACTGCGCAGCTGCTCTCAGGCCGCAAGACCAGGCTTGACACGTTGGTGGCTTCCGGTGAGGCACACGCGGCCGCCTGCCAGCGCGCGCGCAACCTGCGCCGCAGGATGCTCACTTTCCAGGAGGAGCAGGGCGTCGATGACGTGGGCAAGTTGGCCCACGGCCTCTTCTTGCTGCAGCCGACGTCGACCAAGGGCACGACGCCGGTCAAGCCCCTGCGGGCGCCTCTTGTCCTCCAACCACTCACGATCACACCCCGCACCGCTGCGGAGACGGACTACGTGCTTGAGCTGGTCGGAGCCCCTGAGGTCAACCCGGTGCTGCTGTACGCGCTCAACCGCCAGCACGGCATCGACCTCGACGTCGAGCAGCTCACCGACGAGCTGAACGCCATGATCGAGGCGAACGATGACCGCTCGACGCACGCTGGACTCGTGTACCGGGCGCTGAGTGACCTCGTGTCCGAACACGGACGCACCGCCGAGTTCGAGGAGCGGCTGTTCGCGAGCACCTTCAGCTTCGACAAGTTGCCGATGGTGCGCGAGCTGAAGGACTGTGCCGAGCTCTTGTCATCGCACGACGTCATCGCCGCGACGGCGGGCTACGAACCGGCCAGGCGTCAGCTCCGTGAGACAGCCAGCGGGCACCAACCGGTCGAGCCGGACCAGGTTGTCCTCAGGGACGAGTTCCTCGTCCTCGACGCGGACTCGTCCCAGCAGCGCGCTGTCAACGCGGTGATGGACGGGCAGCACGTCGTGATCCAAGGGCCGCCGGGAACCGGCAAGAGCCAGACGATCGCCAACATCATCACCGCCGCGGCGGCGAGAGGGTGGCGCGTACTGTTCGTCGCGGAGAAGCGAGCCGCGATCGAGGCGGTCACCAACCGCTTGGAGCACGTCGACCTGGGACACCTGGTGTTCGACCTCCACCAGCAGAAGCTCGACAAGCGGCAGGTCGCGCAACAGGTCTCCGAGTCGCTGGACAGAGCGAGCAAAGAGCCGCCCGCAGAGGTCAACGGCCTGCACGAGCGGCTGACCGAAAAACGTGACCACCTGCTCCACCACGACCGGGCCCTGCACGCCGCGATCGAGCCGTGGGGCATCAAGGCGTTCTCCCTCTACGACAACCTCCTCGCCCTGTCACCCAAGAGCAGCAATCCGGTGCGTTTCCGCGGTACCGCTCTGCGCGACCTGCACGGCGACACGGTTCGGCGAGTCGAAGACGACCTCACGAGGTTCATCAACTCGGGTGGACTGCGCTTTCACCGTGGCGAGTCGGCGTGGTCCCAGTCCGACATCCGCACGGATGAGCAGATGCAAGCCATCGTCGTGCAGCTCGACGAGCTGCACGGCAAGACTTGGCCGAAGGCGCAGAACCAGATGCGTCGCCTCATCGGCCAAGTGGGCTTCCAACGCCCTACGGACCTGCCCGGTTGGGAACGGGTCTTGGAGCTGTTGCGCCAGGTTGAGGGCACGTTGACCTTGTTCGAGAAGGACGTGTTCGGCGAAGGGCTCGAGGACTACTGCTTCGCCACGGGTGATCGCAAGTGGCGATCGGCCAATCCACGGGAGCTGAACTGGTGGCGGCGGTACAAGGTCCGCAAGGTGGCCGCAGCGCTCCGTAAGGCCGGGAAGTGCAACCGGCGCACCCTGCACGCGGACCTGAGTGCAGCGCTCGCTCAGCGCAACCGATGGCAGGAGATGGCGGTGGGAGGAGGCGCACCCCAAGAAGTCGTCGGTCTCGCTAAGACACTCGATGAGATTGCCAAGGCCCGCGACCAGTTGGCTGCCGTGGCGATGGGTGCGCAGTTGACCGAACCCGACCAGTGGTCGGAGGAAGAGGTGACAGCGCGCGTCGAGCGGCTTATCGAGGAGCGGGACGTCCTCTTCCAAGTTCCGATGCTGAACCAGCTGACCGATCGACTCGTCGAGATGGGGATGGGCGGTCTTCTCGACGTCCTGGTGGAGCGGAACGCGGACGCCGAACTCGCGCGCACGATGTTCCGCTACTCGTGGTACAGCTCCCTGCTCGACGAGTACCGGGTGCGCATCCCGCACCTGGGGCAGTTCGCGGGGCTGCAGCACTCGCACGTCGTGTCCGAGTTCCGGGAGTTCGACACCTCGCATTTCCAGCTCAACGCCCAGCGCGTGCGCCGGCGCGTCGCCGAGAGGCTGCGTGAAGCACGTGACGCGCACCCGGACCAGAACGACGTGGTCCGTGCCGAGGCGAAGCGCAAGCGGGGCCACATGCCCCTGCGGAAGCTGGTCGCCAAGGCACCGGACGTCTTGCTCGCCGCCCGCCCGTGCTGGGCGATGTCCCCGATCGTGGTCAGCAGGCTCCTGCCCGCGCAGCGGCTGTTCGACCTGGTCGTCTTCGACGAGGCGAGCCAGGTGGAACCGCAGGACTCGATGACTTCCATCATGCGCGGCAAGCAGCTCGTCGTCGCGGGTGACGAGCGTCAACTGCCGCCCAGCGCCTGGTTCCGCACAGCTCTCAGCGGCGGCGATTCGGACAACGACGAGGATGACGAGCAGGCCGATACGCCGCAGGTTCGTGACTTCGAGTCCATCCTCGCCTGCCTGAGCGCCTTCATCCCGAACACCCGGATGCTGGAGTGGCACTACCGAAGCCAGGACGAGAGACTGATCGCCTTCTCCAACAAGGCTTTCTACCAGGGGAAGCTCATCACCTTCCCCGGTTGCCAGACGGTAAGCCCCCTGTCGTTGCACCAAGTCGACGGCAGGGTGGCACCAGGCCGTGACGGATCTGCCGAGGCAGAGGTGGAGAAGGTTGTCGACCTGGTGCTGGCGCACGCCCGCGCCAATCCCGAGGACACCCTTGGTGTCATCACCATGGGTGGCAATCACGCCAAACGCGTCGAACTCGCTCTTCGCCGAGCCACCGCCGCTCACGACGAGCTGGCTGAGTTCAACGGACGCATGCAGGGCGCGGGGCGTCGCCTGTTCGTCAAGAGCATCGAACAAGTCCAAGGTGACGAGCGCGATGCGATCATCTTCAGCCTCGGTGCCGCCAAGGCGATCAACGGTCGACTCCACATGACCGCCTTCGGCCCGCTCAACCGGCAAGGAGGAGAACGGCGCCTCAACGTGGCGATCACACGTGCGCGGAAGCGGGTGGACATCGTCGCTTCGTTCTCCCCGCTCGACATGTCCACGACCGGGATCAGCGTCGGAGCGGACCTGCTGCGCCAGTACCTGGAGTTCGCGGACAACGGGGGATCGCTGGGCCTCGTCGGTGCGCAGGGCAAGCAGGAGATGAACGGCTTCGAGCGGAGCATCCATGACTCCTTGGTCGATGCCGGCGTTCCGGTGACCCCGCAGTGGGGTGTGGCCGGTTACCGGATCGACTTCGCGTTGGGGCACAGTGACCAGCCCGGCCGGATGGTGCTGGCCGTTGAAGCGGATGGCGACACCTACCACCAGTTGGGCAGCGCTCGTGACCGTGACAGGCTCCGACAGGAGCACCTGGAACGCCTCGGCTGGCGGTTCCACCGCGTGTGGGCGAGTGAGTGGTTCCGCGATCGGGCCACGCAGACCGCGATGATCGTGGAGAGCTGGGAGAAGGCCATGCTCGACGCGGAACGCGACATCGCTCCTTCTCCTGCGACGACCGCGCCCCCGCAGAAGCCGCACCAGCCCGTCATCGAACGCGGTCCTCGCCCAGGGTTCCTTTCGGAGCCGCGACGGTCGAAGATCGACGACTACTCCGACCGCGAGTTGGTCGAGCTGTGCTTGTGGCTGCTCACCGACCGGTTGCTGGCCGATCGCGACGCCCGCATCGACCAAGCCATTGACGAGATCGGTTTCCGCAAGCGCACGACCAAGATGCAACAGCGCATCGGCAACGCCCTGGTGCGCGCTCAGCAGCTCGTTGACGGACAGGGAGCATGATGTTTCCGCTAGACCCCAAGACTGTGGAGCGGCTCGCCCGGATCGTGGTCGACCAGGGTGGTCCGTACGAGCGCACGGGACGCGAAGTTGAAGCACTCCTCCGCAACGCCGGCTGGATCGACCCGCCTGACTACGACGGCTCGTCGAAGGTCAGCTGGCTGGTCGACGCCCTGACCGAACGAGAGAACGCGCGAACCGACATCGAGCGGTTCCTGTGCCGACTGTGTGATCCCATCGAGTATGTGGACGGCAGGACGGGAGCCGAAGACGTCCGCCGATCGATCAATGAGGTGCTTGAGCTGGAGAGGCTGGAAGTCAACTACGTCGGTGGTCGACCGGTGGTGGGAGAGCTGGGAAGCAACGGCACGGCCAAGGTGGTGCTCCACGTTGAAGACGTGGAGCAACGGCTGCGCAAGCTGATCCGTGAGGAGAAGCTGGTCCAGATGTTGGTTTCGCGAGTAAGAGAGAGTCAGTTCGCGGAGGCCAGCGGCTCGTACCTCCTCGCGCTCTTCGGCATCGGCAGCTTCGTTGAAGGGTTGCTCTACTCGGTGCTGACCGGCCACTACCCCGAGTTGGTGCGAGAAGGGTTCACCGGTCGGAACGGCAAGATCAGGGCCGACCGTGCAGGTCTCGAACTGCTCCTCGACACCGCTCATGATCGAGGCCTGGTGCAGCTCGACGCGAAGGACTTCATGCGTCCCGTAAGGGAATTCCGCAACTACATCCACCCGCGAAAGCAGTTCGAGACCGACTTCACCCCGGACGCCGACACAGTCGCCATGTGCTGGCCGCCGGTGCAGGCACTGTTGAACGACCTCGACAAGCTGGTGGTCTCCCAAGGCGCGGACGAGGTAACCGTGTAGTTGGCGGCGTTGGTCCAGTCGTAGACGTGCCGCCTCCCCGGTGTGGGCAGGCGGCACGTGGACTGCCTTCACCCAGGCAGTCCGAGACTTCGCCAGCACTGTGTGGGACGGGCGCATCCCGCTTGTCCCCACAGTGCTGCGATCCTCGGCGCAGGTCAGTGTGCGGAGGTCGAACGCCGACGCCGCACGGTCAGTCGAATGAACAGGGAGCGTCGTCATAGGCATCCAAGAACAGGCCAAGTACGCAGGAACACCCCTGTCTAGGTTCCTCGATGATCGCCTGCCGCACCGCGCCCCGGTACTCGGGCAGTGGACCAAGGTATTGGCATCTGCAGCCCGGAACGACATCCCAGCACCGCGTCATGGACGAGATAGTGCGGGGTGGGCACTGGAACTGCGCATCGGTCTCGACTTGGCCAGTACACCACCACGGTTGCAGGAATTGTCCTATCTTTCGGCCGACCGTTGCACGGCGCTGCTCACCGCGGTCGGGTTCGAGCACGCTCCAGTCGGCACCCTGCCTGCCAACGGTACTGCGGATCCAGTGCTGCGCCACTGGAAACGTGCCCGCCGTCCGACGGACTCGGCCGAGGACCAGAGTGCTGCTTTCTTGGACTGCCTGGCCCTGGACTCCTTCAGGCAACCCATGCACCGCTGGGGGACCAGGCGCACAGTGGACGAGCGTCGCTCCCTGTTCGCCAGCATGGCGACCGAAGTGGACGACTCCGATGGCAACACCGAGCTCCTCGATGCACTGAAGCACTGCTGGACTCTTTACCTGGAGCGTGGCCGCCAAGCCCTGCAGGAGCTGGGGGAGCAGGTGGTCGTCGCACCAGAACTGGCGGGCGGGTATGGCGTGGTCGACTTGGTGATCGGACGAACCCTGGTCGATGTGAAGCTCGCCGTTGAACCCACCGACGAAGACGTAGCTGCGTGGCTGCGGCAGCTACTCGGCTACGTGCTGCTCGACCGGTTCGACACCTTCCACTTGGACGCGATAGCGGTCTACTGCGGCTGGCACGGGGAACTGCTCACCTGGCCGCTGCCCGCCTTGCTGAGCTCTGCCACCTCAGGACCTGCACCGAGTCTCGACAGCCTGCGCGCTGACTTCTACGAGGTGCTCCACGACGAACTGGGCAGTTACGCTGCCTGGAAGGAACGTGAGCGCTACTCCTGATCGAGCTGTGGGTAGGTTCTCCGGTTCAGCCGCTCAGAGCGCTGGGGTCCACGCCCAGGGCCGCAGCACCTGACCTCGTAGGCAATCGGTGCGCAAGGCGGCCTCCTCACGTGCCACGGGGTGTTCCGCTGCGCGTTGGGCGACGTACAGCGCCATGCGCAGTTCGCGGATGTCGCGGAGCAGGTCGAAGCCGGCCCATGCGGTGACGTCGTGGCCGTAGCGGTCGCAGAAGTCCCGGTAGTCCTCTGCGGTGATCCAGCCGAAGCTGGTGTGCTTGATGGCGGTGCTGACGAGGTCCCATTCGGGTGGGCCGACGGAGCAGCGTTCGAGGTCGAGCAGCACCACCTGGCCGTCGTCGGTGGCCACCACGTTGCCGACCCAGGCGTCGCCGTGCACGACGCAGCGCGGCAGGCCGGGAGGCAGGGTGGCGTAGCGGGTCTGGAGCGACGCCAGGTGCTCGCGGAGCCAGGTCCGGTCTTCGTCGGTGAGCGTGGTGGCCGCGTCGATGCGCTCGGCGAGCCGGACGAACGGGTCAAGGTCGCCGATGGGCAGGTCGGTGGGGACGGGGAGGTCGTGGAGTCGGCGGATCGCCGTGGCGACCTCGGCGGGAGTGCCGTGTCGGTGGGGAGGGAGCTCCTCCCAGAAGGTCACGGCCCTGCCCGCCGCCTGCACCAGCTGGACGACGTCCTTCAACGCCCGGACGGCCGGGATCTCGTGCTCGGCAAGCCACTGCGCGATGCGGACCTCACGAGTGGCGGCGGCGAGCTGGCCGGGCCGGGCGATGCGGGCCACGACGCCGCCGGGCAGACGGAACAAGGCGTTCTCGCCCAGCCGGATCGGCTCGGCGTCGGTGTGGTCGAGGCCGACCTCTACACAGGCGGCGGCCAGCACGGCCGAATGGTCATCGCTCACCGTGCCACCACCAGGGTCGTGATGCGGTGCCGCAGGGCCTCCACGGCGGGGATGGCCCGGTGTCGTTGGCCGTAGCGAGCCAGCTCGCGCAGGTCGTCCACGGCGCGGTTGGAGCGGATGGTCCCGGCGGCGTCCAGTGCCGCTGAGCCGATCACCGCGGCCTCGCGCGGGTCGCCAGTGGCCATCGTCAGCGAGGCCAGCTTGATCTGCGACATCGTGCGTGACCGGGCGTAGGCGGCGGTGTGTCCGGCGACCGCCGTGGAGAACCGTGTCGTGGCTTCTGCGGGGGAGCGGCCCTGGACGGCCAGGTCGAACAAGGCGTGGCCGGTGTCGCCCGCATGTTGGGCGCCGTCGTAGTAGCCCATCCACGACGCGTCGTTGGCCGGGTTGCGGTGGGCGAAGTGATCATCGGCGATGCCGACCGCGATCAGCGTTTCCCGGACGCGGCCCATCTTCGCCAAGGCTCGGGCGTGGGCGGTGTGCAGCATCGCCCGCTCGGTCGCCGTGAGCCGGTCGGAGCGGACCAAAGCGTGTTCGGTCAGCGTCAGGCCCTCGTCGGGCTTGCCGACCCAGATCGCCTGCCGGGCCATCGAAGACAGGATCTTGGCTCGCAGGTGCCAGTCCTGCGCCTCCTCGGCGCAGGCCAAGCCGAACTGGAACACGCGGCGGGCGTCATCGTGGGCGTAGGCGTCGAAGGCCATGAAGGCGCAGGTATGGGCGAGATAGCCCACGGCGCTGTGGAGAGGGCCGCGCAGTCTGGCTGGGTAGCTGGCTTCCAGCAGATCGGCGGAGAACCGGAGTTGGGCAAGGACGGCTTCGCGGGCCAGGCCACCGCCGTAGGTGTGGTCCCACCCGGCGAACACGCGTGCCGCGGTGTGGATCTGGTCGATCTCGGTCTGCCCGATGCGGGCGGGAGCCGCAGTCGGCTGGGTGCCCTCCAGCAGGGCGGCGACCGGGGCGAGCGCGAGGGTGCCGACGCCGAGGGCGGCGGTGCGCAGGAATTGCTTTCGGTCCACGGTTGCCAGCTTTACCACCGTGCGGCGGCGGTTGCTGAAGCCGAGCGCGGCGTCGCTGGAAGCACCCAGGGTGACGCGCAGTGCCTCGCGGTACAGCGCTCCGGGCCAACGGATGTCGCCGCGTTCGAGCTTGCCCAGGTAGTTGGCGTCGAGCTCTACCTTCCGCTCGTAATGACGCCAGATGTAGGCGTTGACCAGGTCGGCAAGCTCTTGCCGGGACAGGCACTCGCCGGGCTGTGTGGGCGAGGCGGTGCGTTCCCGCGCCTGCCGCAGCTGATCGTTTGCCGTGGGCACTGGTCCGGCCTCCCATGGGTGTGACCAGGGCCATCGTGACACGCAACGTGACGAAACGGGTACTGCTCCGCGAATGGGGAGGATTGCAACCCTCCCCGAATCCTCCCCTTGACATCCCCGGTTCCTGGTGTCCGCAGCAATGCGGATCGCGGGCACGGTTGGTGGCATGACGGAGACCGCGCTTGAGCAGGGTGGAACGGCGAACACCGCCGCAACCGGCGTCATCCCGCGTGCGTCGCTGGTGGTTCGCTCCTTCAGCAGTCCTCATGAGGTCAACGGCCTGCACCCGGTGCTGGCCTTGGCGGCAGACCTGGGTACCGAGAATGGGACACGCGCCGAGGCCCAGCAGATCATCAGCGACCCGCGCGGCGACGACCACGTGGCCGCGGCGGCCCTCCGTGCGATTCACGACCACGATGTCACCCGATCGGTGCTGGTCGAGCGGATTGACGCCTGGGCGGGAAGGCAGTTCGGCGAATCCAGCGCGCGGCTGCTGCACACCGAGAGCCTGGGGCATTTGGTTGACCGCCTGGCCGCGGCGTGGGTCCGGTCCCGGCTGCTGGCCGAGGACGACAACCCGGCCGCGCGTGATCCGGCGAAGCTCGCGCTGCACCGGCTGGGAGAGCTGTGCATCGGCTACGACGACCTGGTGACCGACCTGCTGGGCGGCCGTCGCCGACTGCCGATCTACCAGGCGCTCACCGACCACGACGTGGCGGCATGAGACGTGGACGGGACACGCGATGTCGTCGCCGTCGTCGTGGCAGTCGACAGCCCCGTCGGCCGCGTCGCGACGGCCATCGACGAACTCACCACCCACCTGCCCTCCACTGGTCAACAGCTCTTCTGCCCGATCTGCTCCGCTCGGTCGTGGCCGTGTCCCCCATTCCACGACGCGGCGCACCTGGTGATCGCCGCCGGAGTCCGGCTCGCCGACCTGGTGCCGGTCGACCTCCACTCGCGGCTGTGGCCACCAGCCACCACGAAGCAACAGCCCTGGCCCACCGAGGAGGTCTCGAATGGCTGAAGCACCGCTCACGGCCATGCACAAGGCCGTGTTCGACCACCTCGACTACCTCGACGCCCTGGTCGGCGAGGGCGACCTCCGATGCCGTGCGGCGTTGGCCGACTCCGAGATCGCCCGTCTTACCGCCGCATGGCGCGCTTTGCTCGACCAGCACGCACTCGACGGGCGCGGCCGCTGTCGGCAGTGCTCCGGCCAGTTCCGTGCACGGAGATCACCGTGCACGGTGTGGACCACCGCCCACCAGCACCTGGTCACCGACGGCCCTCCCACGGCCGCGACCGGTCGGCACGCGGCAGCCGATCGGCGGTCGTCCGTCGCCGTGCTGGGGGCCTCCTGACCGGACGGACGCGCCGCCCCCGACGCGGCGCGTTCCTCCGGTCGCATGACCTCGTCCGCGAGCCGCACTTGCGCAGCAGAACCCTCTGAAAAGGTGACCAGGTGAACACACCGCGAGACCACAACACCGGCCCGTCCACCGACTCCGACAGGGCGACCGAGATCCGCAACGCCCTGACGGACAAGCTCCTCTCGGACGGCATGATCACCTCACCGGTCGTGGAGCGGGCATTCCGCACGGTGCCTCGGCACCTGTTCGTCCCCGAAGGCACGCCCCTGGAGGTGGCCTACAACGCCGCCGACTCGGTGGCTATCAAGACCGACCAGGACGGCGTGATCATCTCCTCGACCAGCGCGCCATTCATCCAGGCGCGGATGATCGAGCAGGCCGGGCTCGGGCCCGACATGAGCGTGTTGGAGATCGGATCCGGGGGCTACAACGCCGCGCTGCTGGCCGAGGTCGTCGGTCCGCGCGGGCGTGTCGTCAGCGTGGACATCGACCCCGAGGTGACCGATCGGGCCTGCGTCCTGCTGGACGCCACCGGATACGGCAGCCGGGTCACGGTTGTCCAGGCCGACGCCGAGAACCCTGTGCCCGAACTGCACGAACCGGTCGACGCGATCCTCGTGACGGTCGGGGCGTGGGACCTCTCGCCGACCTGGCTTGACCAGTTGTCCGAGAACGGCGCGATCGTCGTCCCGCTGCGGATGAACGGCATCACCCGCTCGATCGCGTTCCGCCGCGAAGGTGACCACCTGGTGAGCACCTCGGCTGAGGTGTGCGGATTCGTCCCGATGCAGGGATCGGGCGCGCACGACGAGCGAATCTTCCTGCTCCCCGACGCGCACGGCCACAACCTCAAGCTCCGCTTCGACGGCGACGTGCCGCAGGACATGAGCCTCCTGGACGGTGTCCTGGCCACGGAGCGCACCGAGGTCTGGTCTGGCGTCACGGTCAAGCACGGCGTGTCGTTCGCCGACCTGCACCTGTGGTTCGCCGGCTTCCTGCCCGGCTTCTGCAAGCTGGCCGTGGACGAGGGCACCGACCTGGCCGCCGAACGCAAGAGCTGGTTCCCCTTCGGGGTCGTGCGCGGCGACTCCTTCGCCTACCTGGCGGTGCGCCCGGCGCTGGACGGCGCAGGGGTCGAGTTCGGGGCGCGGGCCTACGGAACACACGGCGAGACCGCCGCCACCGCGATGGTCGAACAGATCCAGGCGTGGGACCGCCAGTCCCGTGACGTGGCACCCACGTTCGCCTACTGGCCGACCGGTAGTGACCGCACCCGGATCGACGAGGGCGCGGCGGTGCTGGAGAAGACACACGGCCTGGTCACGATCTCCTGGCCGCAGGCGGCGAACACCGCAGCCGGCCCGGATGCCCTGCACAACCCCGAAGATGAGGAGTGAACCCGATGTCGCCAACGCTGACCGTCGACAGCCCGGACCTTGAGGATTCCGCCGTCGACGACGCGGAGTTCGAGCTCGACATGCGCGTCGTGGAGAGCACCACCCAGCTCGTGATCATGATGTGCGACACGAGCGACGGCTGCGGCAACACCTGCGGCACCAGCGCGTGCAGCACCGGCTCCAACGACCCGTTCTGACCCAGCCCTCTGCCGTCGGCGCCCGAACCCTCGGGCGCCGACGGCGGCGGCCAGCCGACCGGGCGAGGAGAGCCGATCACCATGACCGTGTCCACCCGCTACCGGCACACCAGCCTCGTCCTGGTCCGTGCCACCACAGACCCCGGCGACCTCGACCCTCCGACGCACCTGGACCTGTCCGACCCCGCCGCGGTCGAGCAGGAGGGCCGGGCATGGTTGACGAAGGTGTGGGCGCGCCGAGAGGTACGCGAGGCGCTGCACCTGGCCAGCCCGGTGCTCTGTGCCCGCCTCGACCAACTCCTCGACACGGGTGCCGGGCCACAGCCGGTGAAGGAGCTGCGCCGCGCCATCGTCTCCGTGGCGTCCTACCTACTGCGCTGGCAGCGGCGCGCGACCCCATTCGGACTGTTCGCCGGAATCACCGCCGCCGCCATCGGACCCGCAAAGGCCGAGGTGGGCGGTGGGCACCGGGCCGTGCTACGCGCGGACGCCGAGTGGGTTACAACGCTGATCGACCGGCTCGAACGGCATCCTGGCCTGCGCCCGCGGCTGACGGTCATGGCCGACAACGCGAGGATCGTGCGCGACGGCCGCGTCATCGTGCACCGCCGGGCTGAGGTCGGTGCCTCCACCCCAGGACCGCTGCGGGAGTCCTCGGTACGGCTCATCCGGCCCGTGCAGTTCGCGCTGACCGCAGCAGGCTCGCCGATTCAGTTCGACGCGCTCGCCGCCGAGATGACCGCCCGGTTCCCGTCCGCCTCCCCGGACAAGATCCATGCACTACTGCACGGCCTGGTCGACGGCGGCCTGTTGATCACAAGCCTTCGCCCTCCGATGACGACCGTTGACGCCTTGTCCCACCTGGTCCGCGCGCTACGTGCGGCCGGTGGAGAGGACCTGCCCGACGTTGCCGGGCTGATGCGTGAACTCGACGGGATCAGTGCCCACCTTGCTGATCACAACAGCACCACTGACCGTGTGCGGGCCACCGGGATCCGGACGGCCCTCGGTACGCAGATGACCGCCTTGGTCCCCGACACCAGTCACGTGTTCGCCGCCGACGTGCGGCTGGGTGCGAGGATCACCGTCCCCGAGCGGGTGCTGATCGAGGCGACGGTCGCCGCCGGTGTTCTGCTGCGGATGAGCACTCAGCCGTTCGGTTCGGCGGCCTGGTTGGACTACCACGCCCGGTTCCGTGCTCGCTACGGTCCCGGTGCGCTGGTGCCGGTGCGGGAGTTGATTGCCGACTCTGGGCTCGGCTACCCGGCCGGGTACCTCGGTGCGCCACGTGCCAGGCCTGCTTGGCGGATGCTGACCGAACGCGACGCCGCCCTCATGGCGTTGGTTCAGCAGGCCACGGTGGACGGTGCCGAGGAGATCACGCTGACCGACACGGACATCGAGGCGTTGACCGTCGGGGAGCACGCCGACATCATCGCGCCGCAGCGTGTCGAGCTCGGTGTCGCGGTGTACGCCGCCTCGACCCAGGCGATCGACCGAGACGATTTCCAACTTCGGGTTACGGCCGCACCGCGCATCCCCACCAGCATGGCCGCACGGTTCGCCCACCTGCTCGACGACGCCGACCGCGCACGACTGGCCTCTACCTACGCCGCGGAAGCCGAGACCGCGGCGCAGGATGAGACGATCGCCGTGCAGTTGTCGTTTCCGCCACGCCGCCCGCACAACGAGAACGTGGTGCGCGTCCAGCCGCTACTCCCGGACGTCGTACCACTCTCGGAATATCCCGACCCGGCACACCCGCATCTCGGCGTGATCAGCGTGGACGACCTGGCGGTCACAGCCGACGCCGACCAGATGTACCTGGTCCAGCGCTCCACCGGCCGACGGGTGATCCCCCGGATTCCGCACGCCCTGGACACCACCGTCCAGAGTCCGCCACTGGCCCGGTTCCTCGCTGAGGTCGCCGACGCGCGCAACGCGGTATTCCGAGGATTCGATCTCGGCGCCGCCCGCACTCTGCCCTACGTGCCCCGCATCCGGTATCGGCGCACGGTGCTCTCCGCTGCCCGCTGGACCCTCAGCGATTCAGACTTATCCGGCTGGCAGAAGGACTCGCTGCGTTCCTGGCGGCAGCGGTGGCGGGTACCGGCACGAGTCGTGTTGTGCCACGGTGAGCTGCGCCTGCCGCTCGACCTCGATCAGGAGTTGGACCGCGCCTTACTTCGGGCTCAGGTGGAGCGGGCTGAGCGGATCGAGTTGCAAGAAGACGGCCCGCCCGACGGCCAGGGCTGGATCGGGCGTCCGGCGGAGTTGTTGATCCCGATGATCGCGACCACCCCGGTCTCACGGCCGCTTCCGGCAACTGCGGCACCCGGTGCGGTCCTTCGACCGGGTGGCTCCGCCATCGTGCACGCGCAGTTGGTGGGCAACCCCGCGCGGTTCGACGAGATCCTCACCGGCCACCTGCCCGCGTTCGTCGACAGCCTCGACGGTCTGGTCGGGCCGTGGTGGGTACGACGGCACCGCGACATGATCCGACCCGAATCCGATCAGCACCTGGCCGTGTTGCTGCGCCTGACCAACCCCGAACAGTACGGGCTGGTCGCCGCCAGGGTGGCCGCCTTTGCGGCCGACCTGCACGCGCGGGGTCTTCCGTGCCAGCTCACCCTCGCCGCCCACCCGCAGCATCTCGCTCGCTACGGCGAAGGCCCGGCGCTGGCCGCCGCCGAGGACATGTTCACCGCCGACACCGCGGCCGCCATCGCACAGATCACGACCGCCCAGGCATCCGGGATTCCCGCCCAGGCACTGGCCGCCGCGTCGATGGCACACCTGGCCGCGTCCTTCGCCCCCGACCCGCAGACCGGGTACCGGGCGCTCGTCGGATGCCTGCGCAGGGAACACGGCCCGCTGGACCGGACATTGCGCGACCACGCGCTCGATCTGACCGACCCTGACGACGGATATCGAGCCGTCCGCGCCCTGCCCGGCGGTGAGGCGGTCGCTGCGGCCTGGACTGCCCGCGACACCACGCTGACAACCTACCACCATGCGCTCACGCAGCAACAACGGGATCCGGGCACCGTGCTGCGCACACTGCTGCACGAGCACCACGTCCGTGCCGTCGGCGTCGATCCGACGTTCGAGAAGGAGACCGGCCGACTCGCCCGCGGCGCCGCGCTGCGCCGCCTCGCCCTGGCCGGTGCCCGATGAACTCCGACCCCGGCGCGGTCACGCTCACCGCCGACGAAGCGGCCGGTCAATCCCTGGCCCGAGGCGCGGCCGGGACGGCGCTGCTGCACATCGAGCGAGCCTGGACCGGCTCCGGAAGCTGGGAGACCGCCCGGTCCCACATCCGGCAAGCGACGTGCGGGCCGATCGACGCCGCCGAACACGCTGGTCTGTACTACGGGGCACCGGCGATCGCGTTCGTGCTGCACACCGCCTCTGACAGGCATTCTCGCTACCGCGCGGCCTGCGAGGTACTGGACGAGCACGTGCTGCGCCTGGCTCATCGGCGTCTGGCGACCGCTGCGGGCAGGATCGAGCGCGGCGAGGCCACCACGTTCGCCGAGTTCGACCTCTTCTACGGGCTGACCGGAATCGGTGCGTTGCTGGTGCGCCACAACCCCGGAAGCGACGTCCTCGCCGGGATCCTGCGGTATGTGGTCGCACTGACCGGGCCGCGTCACCAAGACGGCGTCGCACTGCCGGGGTGGTGGGTGGCCCATGACCCGGACGAGATCCTGCCGACCCCCGGCGGGCACGCGAACTTCGGGATGGCGCACGGCGCGGCCGGGCTGCTTGCCCTGCTCGCCGTCGCCACCACCCACGGCTGCGTGGTCGACGGCCAACACGAGGCGATCGCCGTCCTGAACGGCTGGTTCGACCGGTGGCGGCAGGACTCGGCGGACGGACCGTGGTGGCCGCAGTGGATCACCCGCGAGGAACTGCGCACCGGCCGTCCCGCCCAACCCGGACCGGGCCGACCGTCCTGGTGCTACGGCACGGTCGGCATCGCCCGCGCTCAACAACTCGCCGCCATCGCCACCGACGACCCGCGACGCCAGGACGCCGCTGAGGACGCCTTAGCCGCGAGTCTGACCGATACGCAGCTCGACCGGATCACCGAACCGGGCCTGTGCCACGGCATCGCCGGGGTCTATCAGACCGCCTACCGGGCCGCCCGCGACGCGCGGAACCCCGCCATCGGCCAACGCCTCTCCGTACTGGCCACCAGGCTCGCCCGGCACGCCCGATCGCTCGACGACCAGGCGGACGAGGGCGGACTGCTGACCGGAGGCGCCGGAGTGGGACTGGCGCTGGAAACCACCCAATACGCCGAGCCACCGCACACGGGATGGGACGCATGTCTGCTGATCACCTGACCACCACGTCGCCACACGAACTCGCCGCCAGTGTGCTCGCCGTGCTCGCGGGCACCGACCTGAAGACCGTTGCGGCGAACAGCGGCTTGGACCGCGCCGATCTCGACGAAGCCGTGTACGTCTACCAGGCGGCGGGTCTCGCGGCGCTGGAACGACATGCAGAACACGACTGGTACCAGGTGCGCGTCGAGTTCCCCGACTGGTCCACTGCCGAGGCCGTAGGTGCGGCGCAACTCGGGCCGCTCCTGGATCACCTCCAAGCCGCTGGGGCGGTGGGCGGGTGGTGGTTTCTGCGCAAACATCCCTGCTGGCGGCTGCGTCTGCACGGTGCGGACACCGCGGCTGTCGACCACGTGCTCGACGAGCTGACCGCGGCCGGGGTCATCGTGCGGTGGTGGCCGACGGTGTACGAGCCGGAGACCGCCGCCTTCGGCGGCCTCGCCGGGATGGATGCCGCCCACGACCTGTTCTGCGCCGACACGCGCGGCGTGCTCGACTACCTGCGCCACGAGGACCCCGGCTTCGGCCGCCGCGAACTGTCGATCCTGCTGCTCAGCGGTCTCCTGCGCGCCGCCGGCCTTGACGTGTTCGAGTGCGGCGACGTCTTCGACAGGGTCGCCCGACTCCGGCCCGCACCCGCCGATGCGGACGCCGCACGGATCGAGCAACTGGCGGCCCACGTGCGCGTCCTGCTGTCGATCCACGACCTGCCGACCAGCGAGCTGTTCACCTCCGGTGGAGCGGTCGAGCACGCGGCGCCCTGGCTCGCCGCGTTCCAGAACGCCGGCCGCCGGCTCGGCGACGCCGCCGCACGAGGACGCCTGGACCGCGGAGCCCGCGCGATCCTCACCCACGTACTGATCTTCCACTGGAACCGGTTCGGCCTGTCGGCTGGCAGCCAGGGCATCCTCGCCCGCGCGGCGACCGCGGCCCTGCTGCCCCGGAGCTGACCCATGAACCCCACGACGCTCGCCGCCGCCCGCCGCTTCCCGCTCCTCGGCAGGCCCCGCCCCGCCTGCCCCTCGCTCGCGGACCGAGTCCAGGAGATCGCCGACATCGCCCACGCAGCAGGACAACAGGGCACCGACAGCCTGGCCGAAGGGGCGCACGCCCTGAACAAGGCCGCTTTGATCGCCAGTGACTGTGGCGTGCCGAGCCTGGCCCGCGACCTGTGCTGGCAGCACATCGACATCTACCGTGCCGCTGACCGCCCGCTCACCGTGCTCCAGGCCAGGTACATGCTCGAACCCGTTCTCAACCTCGCCCGACTCCAGATCCGCGCCAGCGACGGAGAACAGGCGCTGCACCTGCTGACGGTGATGTACCGCGCCGTCATGTCCAATGCAGACCTGGTCGTCGACGGGCAGACCTTGCCGCTGACCGACCTCATTGGCACCCGCCAGGAGCACCACAAGCTGCGCGAATGGGTGTGGCTGCACCTCGTCGGGGACGGAATCCGCGCGCTGACCCTCGCCGGACGCTGGGACGATGCGGTCGCCCACGCGCAAGCCCACCGAGGAGTCGGGCTGCACCTCATGGAGGGACGGCAGGCCACGATCGTGGCCCACTTCCTGAAGGGAGCAAGTGCAGAGGCCAATGCGGCGCTGGCGGAAAGCACGCCAGTGCAGCCGTGAGAACTCCAGGTCGCCTCCTGCCTGAAGGTGATGTGCACCGGCACGGCTGGTGTGTCCGCACGCCGAGACATCTCCACGATGATCGGGCACTTCGTCGGGCAAGAGCCGATGCCCGGCTACGCGGCCTTCCGCGCCCAGCTCGGGCTGACCGTGACCACACTCGCCAGCGCCACCGATCCCGAGGCAGCCGACGCCGTCTTTGCCCAGGTGGCCGACGAAGTGATCAAGACTGGCGACGGATACGCCACCCGCGACGTGCTCCGATACCGCGACACACAGACGAACTTGACCAATGAGCAACGTGAAGCGCTCTCCGACCTGCTGATTTCCTCTAGCTTGGGAACCGGAACGCTGCCGGTGCATCTGTTGAGGTCCATGCTCGACTCGACGCAGGCCGCAGCCAAGGTGATGCATACGTCGCTACTGCAGCAGGAGCATCCAGACATACGAGCGTGACCGCCGCCGCGGTATCGAGCACGTACCCACCCGAACCCGCCACATGAACCTCGGTGCGCAACTCGATTTCCCGCCTGATGACCACGAACGGCGGTGGCATGACCGGCTACGTACTTCTCCGTCTGCGCGCCGGTGGTCCCCCTCGTCGTCATGGTTTGCCGAACCGAACACCAGCGCTGACCAGCTGCATCGTTATAGACGACGCACACGCGCCGAGGTTGGTTGGTTCCACAGGATCGGATCGGTTGGATCTTCGAGTGCAACACTTCACGACCGGGGCGCGATGGTCAGCAGGTGAGCAGCTCACCGGTACTCCCGGCACGATCTAGCGTCCGACCGATGAAGTCCCTGCGCCGTTGAACGGCCGCAAGGACGGCGTGGTGATCATGCGTTCATCACGCACCTCTCTGGAGCGCTACGTAGGTTTCAGGCAGGCGATTCCACCGCCGGTGGAATCGCTGCGGTGGCGATCTGGTAGATGTACCTGGCTGCGGGGATGATGGGGGAGACACCGTGACGGAGGCAGAGGCCGACTTACTGCCGGAGCCGGGCGCTCAGGTGACTGTAGATGGGCAGTTGGTCACCGTGGTGGCCGCGACGAGGAACTTGTCCGGTGCCGACTTGGTGTACCGCCGCGGCGACGGCTCGCTTGGCGAGGCATTGCTGGACTCTGCGGACCTGGTTCGTGCACACGTGCCGATGAACGACGCCGGTGGTCACCCGCAGCGGGCGCTGACCGGGCTGTGGGGCCGGTGGATGCAGTACGCAGTGCCGCGCATTCGCTCTGCTGTGCTGGCCACACGACCGCTTCGACCTTATGCCCACCAGGACGAAGCCGTCTTCACCCACATGCTGGCTCAGCCCCGGCTGCGGTTCCTGCTCGCCGACGAGCCCGGCACCGGTAAGACGATCATGACCGGGATGTACGTCGCCGAGGGCACTCGGCGTGGCCTCATCCCAGGCCGGACGGTCATCGTCGTCCCGGCCCACCTGGTTGAGAAGTGGCGCCGAGACTTACGGCGCTATTTCGCCATCGATGCTGATCGGCTCACCCCCGAACTGGCCCGTGACCCGAAGGAGCTCGACCCACGGGTGAGCGTTTGGGTCGTCTCGGTTGACCTCTTCACCTACAACCCTGACGTCCGACGCAAGGTCGCCGGTGCCCGTGCATCCTGGTCGTTAGCTGTTTTCGATGAGGCACATCGGCTTACCCCGACCTCGCAATACCTGACCGCAGCCCGTGAGCTGTCGGTCCGTACCCATCACCTGCTGCTGCTGACCGCCACGCCCCACCGTGGCAAGGAGCATTTTTTCCGGGGCCTGCTCAACCTCCTTGACCCGACGCTGTATCCCTGGGATCCGCGGCAGACCGAGTACGACACTGCGTTACGGCCGAGCACTCTGTCCTTCCTGCGCAGGATGAAGGAGGAGCTGAAGGACCTCACGGGCCGGGCCCTGTTTCCGCCGCGCTACGCCGAGACCATTCAGGTCGGCCTCACTGGGCCGGAGAAGACCGCCTACACGGCGGTCATGGACTATGTCGACACCTTCTACGGCGAGAACGCCACCCTGGCCCGGTCCATCTACGGCAAGCGCGCCGCCTCCTCGATCGTCGCGGCCGCATCCACCATCCGTCGCCGAGAGGGAGCGCTTCGCGGCCCGGCCAGCGGCCGAACCGATGCGCCGGTTCCCGAGGAGTTCATCGGTGCTGGCGTGGACCTGCAGTTCGAGGTCGCCGACGAAGACGCATGGCAGCGGGCCGAGGACACCGTGGTCACTGCCCGAAGCAAGGGTAAGAGCGAGGAGTTGAAGCGCATTACTGCGGTCCTGGAGACGCTGGAGCAGGCTGTCGCCGTGCCGCCGACGAAGTGGTTACGGGCGCAGGAGTTGATGGATCGACACGGTATCCGTCCTGGCGAGGGCCAGCTGTTGGTATTCACTGAGTTTGCCGACACAGCCCGCTGGCTGGCAAGCGTGTTCGCCGAGGTCGGGTTCACCGTGGAGACCCTCGAGGGGGCGGTCGGCCACCGCGAACGTGACCAAATGCAGCAACGTTTCCTCGATGGGCAGTTCCAGGTGCTGGTCAGCACCGACGCCGGCGGTGAGGGCATCGACTTGCAGTCCGCGCACGTGATGCTCGACTGGGACATCCCCTGGTCGCTGGTCCGCCTCGAGCAGCGGATGGGCCGGCTGCACCGCATCGGCCAGAAGAAGCCGGTGCACATCTATCACCTGGTGGCACCTGCTACTCGTGAGGGCCGCGTCCAAGAAGTCATGCTGCAGAACCTCGAAACCGCCGGGCAGTCGCTGAACGGCCGGATCTTCGACCTGCTCGATGCGACCGCCGCCCGCGCCGGTTTCGACTACGGCCGCGCCTTGGTCGAGGCCCAGCGCAGCAGCACCGCCGTGTACGTACCGGTGCCAGGCGCGCAGGAGTTGCTCGACGCCGCCCGCGAACTGGTCGCCGATGAGGACCGTCTGCACACCCCAGCCAACACTGCTGAGGCGATGGCCCGCTTCCGCGCCGATCGATTGGAGGCGATCAACCCGGTCATCGTGGACGCGTTCGTCGACCAACTGGCTTGGGCCCGCGACTGGGCACTGGGCCCAGGCCCGGCGAAAGGCATCCGTGAGGTCAGCTCGAAGCGGCCATTGCCACCCGCGCTCGGTGGTGGCCTTGAGCGGCTGGTCGCTGCCGACGGCGCGTCGGTACGTCAGGCGATCAACGACGGTGCAGAGGGCCTCGATGACGTCGTGGTCCTCGGGCCGACCGAGGAGCCGTTCACCGAGCTCGTTGACCTGGCCTTGCACGAGGGCGAGACCGAGCTCATCCGCGGCAGCCACCTCGTGGACACGGCCGCGCTGACCGGATACATGCTGCTCATCTACGACGCCGAGGTGGAGGCGCATGACGGTGTCCGCCGCCACCGCCGCAAGGCCCCTCTGCTCATTCGGTTCTCCGGCGCAGGTGCGTTCGAGATCGCCTGGGAATCGCTGATGACGTTGCGGCCGGACACCACCGGGTCCACACCGGCGGCTGGCCTACCGCCAGCGGTGCGTACCGAGGGCATGGCGCAGGCGCAGGTCGCTCTATCTCGCGAGGTCGACCGCGTTCGCGCTGAGCGCGCTGCCTGGGTGGTGAAGGCGCGCGAGCAGCTCGACCAGGTCGAGTACCGCTATCTCGATGAGCTCGACGAACTGCCTGCCGAGGTCCGCCGCGAGCGGCGTGACGTATTTGCCGCGCTCAAGATTGATCGGCTCCGGCAGTTGGAGGACATCGGCAAGGTAACGGGGGCCGCGCCTCGGCTCATCGGCTGGGTCCAGGTAGCTGCCGGTTCCCGCATCACCGAACTCGGCTATGACCCTGACAGCGAGGCGGTCGCGGTCGCCACCGTGTTGGAAGAGTTGGAGAGGCTCGGTTACGTCGTTGACGACCGGCAGACTGCTGGCGTCGGCTACGACCTTTTCACCCGCCATCCGCAGACAGGCGAGCAGCGACTAGTTGAGGTCAAAGGCTTTCAGGCCAGACTCGAGGCCGTCTGGCTCGAGCAGCATGAGTGGGCGCAGGCTCAGCAGCGTGGCGAGGACTATTGGTTGTACGTAGTGACAGATTGCGCGACCAGGCCCACAGTCGTCCTGCGCGCGCAAGATCCGGCTGGGCAACTGGCTGCCGGACCGCGGCGCATAGAACGGTTCCAGATCAAGGTTACCGACCTGAAGCGGCTGATGAAGGGCAAAGAGTGAACACCGAGGAAACCGAGCGGGCGACTACTGCGACGGGCTGCCCTACTACCGTCGGTGACACGCGCGAACGTTTGATTGACCATTGGTTTCCCTGCACCACCGTCGACGCTGCCGTTGGGACGCCTACTGGCTCCGGTCGCAGTGAGAAGGCTATTTTTCCGTGGTTCGCCTCGCGTCCTATCGCGCAGGCGCGCGCTGCCGTCCTGACCACGCTTTTGCCAAACGACGATAGCTTGCGAAAGTGGGTCGAGGACGCCGTCCGCTCCGGCAGCCCTGACGCCTTCCAGCGATTAGAGGCCTGTGTCCTCGACAACTACGGGGGCCGCACGCCCGTAGTTGTCGACATATTTTCCGGCCGCGGCATCATCCCCCTCGAGGCTGCGCGGGTCGGCGCAACCGCCGTCGGCACCGACTTGAGCCCAGTTGCAACCCTAGCCGGACGCCTTCTTGCGGATTGGGCGATCCGTGACTGGTCTGCGGAGCCGTCTCTCCCGTTCAAGAGCGATGCGCCTACAAAGCTGGACCTCACGGATGCTGATCGCCTTGGCTCTGACGCGCGGTTGCTTCACGAGGAAATCGGCCGTCGGATGCGGGACGCGCTGGCCGACTTCTACCCAGCCAACTCGGACGGCCGCCGTCCGTGGGGCTACCTCTGGACCGTCTCCATGCCGTGCGACCAGTGCCATCGCCGGTTCCCCCTCATCGGCAGTTTCGTCCTACGGCACCCCTACCACCGTACGCAGGATCTTGGTCAGTCGATGAGTCTGATCGTCGATGATGACGCCTGGAGGATTGAGGTCGTAGAGGGCCCTTCCGTCGCACAGCCGACCTACTCGTCAGCAGGGAAAAAGGGCAAGAGCGCTCGTTGCCCCTTCTGCAGCCACGTGCACAGCCTGGAAACGGTGAAGGCTAAGGGCTTCGTCGGGCAGTACGTCGACGAGCCGTTGGTCGCCGCAGACTTCACCGCGGACGATGGCGACACCAAGAAGATCTTCCGGGTACTGCGCGCGGACGAGCGGGCCGCAGCCCTGTCGGCCCGTCCCGAACTGCTGCCGAAGGTCGGGCACCTGTCCGCAGTTCCCGATGAGGCCATCCCGACGGGCAACGTGCATACGGTGCAGGCTAGCGGCTACGGCTACACCAACTACGGTCAGCTCATGTGTGACCGGCAGACCCTGCTGTTCGGCACTCTCGCCGTACAGATTCGCGCCTGCCACCTAGAGATACTCAACGCTGGCATTTCGGCCGAGTATGCGCACGCCCTGGCTTCCTTCGCCGCAGCAACCCTCGTACGCGGCCTTCGCTACGCGACACGCGGTGCGCGGCTGCGCCCTCACGGTAAACCAGATGGCTCAGGGCAGAACCGGGTTCAGGTCGGAGACCTCTTTGCCAATGAAGCAAGCTTGTCCTTCCAGTTTGACTTTTTCGAGGCTGGCATCGGGGAAGGGCCCGGAACTTGGGCTGGTTTGACCCAGACCGGCATGACGCCGCTAGCGGCGCACCTGCGTAGGCGGCGCGGAAAGCCTGCCCGGTTCCGGCGCGAGAATGCTATGGCTCTACCGTTCCGCGACGGAACGGTAGACGCAGTCGTGACGGATCCGCCGTATTACGACATGATCGAGTACTCCGACGCCTCGGACTTCTTCTACGTTTGGCTCCGACGTGCTCTCGTCGACGTGCAGCCAGACCTATTCGCTGACACCATCGGCACCGAGGTGGCTCCCGACCTGCAGAATAAGGATGACGAGATCATCGTCCGCCGCGTCTACAATGGAGGCATCCGACACGATCGCGACTTCTACGAGCGGTCGCTGTCCAGGGCCTTCCACGAGGCTCGGCGAGTCTTGCGCCCCGACGGGCACCTCGTCGTTGTCTTCGGGCATTCCGACCCAGACGCTTGGCTGCGCCTGCTGGGCGCGCTGCACGACGCTGGCTTCGTCGTAACGAGTGCCTGGCCATCCCGGACCGAGACGTCCAACACAGGTGTCGCCAGCATCAAGGTCACTGTCACCATCGGCTGCCGGGTCGCCGCGCCGGTGCGCCCTGTCGCTACCGCCGCGCAGGTCGACCGTGAGGTGACGGAGGCTGTCAAGGCTGCCGTGCGCGGATGGGATGCCGACGGTCTCGCGCTGACCGACCAGTTGATGGCGGCCTATGGGCCAGCGATGGAGGTCTACGGCCGATACAGCAGCGTTCTGTTGCCCACCGGTGAGCAGGCTGGCCTAGAGCGTTACCTCACTCTGGCCCTCGCCGCAGTCCGGGATGCGACGGCGCTCAAGCTTGACCAGTTGCCGCTGGAGACATTCGACGCCCCAACCCGCTTCGCAGTCTTTTGGCAGCGCCTACACGGACGCACCGACGTTCCGAAGGGTGAGGCCAGGTTCCTTGCGCAGGCTGACAATCTCCGGCTGGAGGAGATGCGTGGGCTGCTGACCGAGAGCAGGAGCGGGTTCAAACTGCGTCTGGACAGCCCGGAGGCGGTCGGCCACGGGTCTTCGAGCTTCGAGGTCGCCCGTGCGATGGCGAAGGCATGGGACGACGGCGGCACCGAGGCGGTCGCAGCCGTCCTAGCGATCGCCGACCGGCCAGCCAATGACGCCCACCTGTGGGCGGTCGTCGCTGAGATCGTCCGCCAGTTGCCGACCAGCGACCCAGTTGCGAAGGCCCTTACCGCCGTCCAGCGGAACGCCGGAACCATCGGAACCATGATCGAGTACGTGGCCGCGACCGCCGCGGCAGAGACGGACGCGCAGGCACAACTGGCCTTGTCGTTCGGGGAGGACCAGACGTGACCACTAGTAACTCCGCACCCCACTGGGCGGATATCCTCGAGCTGCGGCCCGAAGTGCGCACCTCCGATGGTTCCATCGGAGAGTTACAGATGAGCTTGCACAAGGCCGTCTACCAAACCGTCGACGTTCCCTACCGCAAGGTCGAGTACTACGGCGACATTACTGAGCCGACTCCAAACTTGGTCGGGTTCTTCGCCCGGGTCGCCCGTCGGCTGGGCACGAATGCCGACGCTCCCGCGCTGTTTCACCTCGACCAGGGTATGGGCGGTGGCAAGAGCCACGCCCTTGTCGGTTTGTACCACATGGTCAATAGTCCCGACGAGTTCTTCGCCACCGATTTGGGCCAACAGGTGCACGCCGAGGCCGCGCGCAGCACAGGTGAGATCGATCTAGCCAACGCGGTCACCGTAACGCTCACTGCGGACTACTTCAGCCCTAGAGCCACCAACGAGGTGTTCGGCCCGGCGACCAATCTGTTTGAGCGGTTCATCTGGGCTCTGGTGAGCGGCGACATGGACCGCTACCAGCGTTACATCGCCGGCGGGCCGAACAAGGGAACCTTGCAGCAGGCGCTGACTGATACTGGACGGCCGGTGCTGATCCTGCTCGACGAGCTGATGGACTATATCCTGGCGCTGTCCGACGTCGCCCATATCGACACGATGCCGAGTGAGAAGGCGTTCCTTAATGCGCTGATGGACGCTTGCGATGACGTTCCCTGGGTGGCGTTTGTCGTCGTGATGATCCGCTCCGAACTCGACGAGCGCGGTTACCCGCCGCAGGCCGTCGACTTCCGCGACTACGTCGGGGCCCGGCTAGTGCGCAACGGCCAGACCGTCGCCGTCACTGAGGCGCAGGACTTTTCCGCGATCATTCGCCGCCGGCTGTTCGAGCTGCCGGACGGCGAGATGCCACTTCGAGACCTGACTCGCCGGTACACGGCCGCCGCCGACGGGGCCTGGCGTCAGCAGGTGTTCGACAAACTGGGTGCCAATCGCGGGCTGCCGGGCTTCGAGGAGCGCGCGGCGGCTAGCTACCCGTTCCACCCGGAGTTGATGCGATTGGTACGCGAAGAGTGGTCGCAGGTCTCCGGCTTCCAGCGGGTCCGCTCCACCGTCGCCATCTTCGCTCGCACCGCGCTGCACTGGGTCAGCGAGCACAAGGGTGGACGGTGGGCGCCGCCGCTGATCGGCGTCGGGGACATCCCGCTCACTGTCGCGCTCGAGCAGTTGCTGTCCTCCGGCCTGCTGCTCGGCAACGACCGCGCAATCCAGGGCTACCGAGCCGTGGCGAATACCGATGTCACCAGTACTGACGGCCGGAGCGGCCGCGCGGTCAACGTCGATGCAGCATTACGTCGCGATGGCGTCGCCGTTGACCAGCCAGCGCCTGCGGTACGAATGGCGACTGCCCTGCTGTGCTATTCGATCGTAAGCCGCAGCCAGGCCCGCCGCGGTGCCACGAAGGCTGAGCTGCTGTTGGCGATCTTCGGGCCGGCTGGCGCGCTCGCGCCGTATCCTGCCGCCGAGGAGGTCTTCAACAAACTCACCGGCGACGACGGCCTTGGTGCCCTCGAGGTCACTACGCCGAGTAACGCACCCGCCCGGTACCACCTGTCGATCAAGCAGACCCTGCGCATGTATTTCACTGCGGCGATGGCGGTCGTTCCGCCGAATGCCCGCGGCGACCTAGTCTGGGAGCAAGCGCGCAAGCTGGCCTTCAAGGGCAGGTTCGATGACCTCGTGCGCATTGACAAGCCTGCCCAAGATGCACCCTTGGACAAGGTGTTCGAGGGCATCGACAGCTCCCAGACGCAGCTGGTGCTGCTCGACCCGCGTCGCTGGACGTTGCTCAACGGTAAGGACTCCGCCAGCCGGCAGGACATCACCGCCCTGCTCGGCCTCGGCGACAACCCTCTGCGCGTGGACAATGCCGCTAGCTGTGTTGTCGCCTGCGTGAACACTCAGCGGCGCGATGTCGCGCTCAAGCGAGCCGCAGAGGTGCTGGCATGGCGTGAAGTGATCAAGCAGTTGACCGACGATACAGAGGACGAACTGCGGGAGGCTCGCAGCAAGCACGATGAGGCCATCGGAAAGCTGCGCCGTGACGTCGAACGGGCTTACCAGCATTACGCCTATCTGGTGCGCGCTGGTGACCTGCATGTGGAGTTCAAGCGGTTCGACGAGGACAGTCGCACGGCGCTCAACGGTGACCACGTCTGGACCGCGCTAGTCGACGCTGGACGCGCGACCCAGCCCACCGGGCTGGCTGCGGGCTACCTGGCCGCGCTGCTCGCCGACTTCGGACGTGAACTGACCCTCCGCGAGATTGTCCAGTCGTTCTACAAGAACCCGGCGTTTCCGTTGGTTTCCTCCACTGACGAAATTCGTCGCGTCCTGTATGAGCTGATCAGCGACGACTGGGAGCTGATCGACGCTGACGGCAACCGCTTGGCCGTAGCTGGTTCCACACAAATCTCTATCAACTCGATCAACCAGACGCTGCGCCGCCGCAAGGCCGAGCAGGTGGCACCACCCCAGCCTTCTGGTGGCGGTGAGCGGTCCAGGGGCGGTCAGCAGCCTGGGACCGGTGGTCAGTTGCCAGGTAGTGGCGGTCAGTTGCCCAGTGGCGGGCGGCAGCCGAAATCCACGCCGCCCGCCCCCAGTCCGACCGTCTATAAACGGTACCGACTGCGCTTGACCAACAAAAGCATAACCAGTGGTGATGCCCGTGAGCAGGCATGGCAGCTGCTCCAAGAATTGAGGAAGGTCATCGACCCAGCCAACCAGGCCGATCACCAATTGCTCAGCCTGGACCTCACCCTCGTCACTGCCGAAGGCGAGCAGGGTGCCATCGAGGCGAAGGCCAAGACGCTTGGCGCACAGGTTACGGTCGAGGACGACGAATTTTAACCAGGACGAGCGCGACGAGCCACAAGTGATACCAGTCCTGGCTGGATAGCCACTCGATGATGCATCGTGCGGCATCCGCCCTGCGGCCGAGTACACCGTCTCGTGTCTTGTGGGGCACGAGGCGGTGTACGCCGAACGGGATCAGCTCGCCGCCCACCTCACGATCATGTTCCTGACGCGCGGATGGTGCGCGGTTGGCGCAGCTCAGCAGCATTGTCCAGTATTTTGACACCCCCAGGACTTGGCTGCGTGGCGGCGCGCGAGAAGGTCCCGGTGCTGGCGCAGCACCGCCTCCGGGCTTTACCGGCACCCGGAACCGACGAAGTGCTTCCACTGAGAGCCGGTAGTGGTATCGCGAAGAACGCTCGGTCGCCGGGGGAGAATCGCGGCCGAGTCTTGCCCGTTTAACCCTCCCGGGTCGTGATCTGGTGCCGCAGCGCGAGGCTCTCCGCGTCCTTATCCCGATAGCTCATGGGCCGCAGGCCCAGCAACCCGAACGCGTTGGTCACGCCCAGGTAAGCCAGTCGGGCAGCAAGGCCGACCGTCATGCCGTGCTGATTGACAACTGTTCGAGATCACGACCGCTTCCGTACACCATCTCTGCAACCGTCCGTCACCTACGCGGACGAGGTTGTCGACAGGTGCAGCATTGTCAGGCATCTAGTTAATCATCGTCGAGGAGCCGATGGCAGTGCATCACACTAAAACGGACATCACATCTCATGCAAGCCCGCTGGGTTATTCAACTCATGCCGAGGCTATCCCGCTAGCCGTGGAGTTCAGACATAGGAATCGACTTACCTACAGGGCCCTTGTGAGTGGGGAGTGGAGTCCCATCGTGACCAAGATTGGCCACCCACTCAAGCGTCTCGCCAACCCTTCGGTGCAGCTTGAAGTAGCAGCCGCCGTGTCGATCTTGTCTTGCGACGACTTTTGAGTACCACAGCGGGCCTTTATCGAACTCATAGAAATGCCCGAACCGGTCGTGTTTCTTCTTGCTTGTCCATGAATCTATAGGAAGTGGTGGATCTTCGAGCGTGAGATCGACCACTTTTGCGGCGTTGCCTTCAGCCGAGTCAATCTCTTGGAGTAGCAGTAGCGCCGGACTCAATCTCCGCATGCGGATCAATGCCCGGCGTAGCTCTTGAGAAAAGTCCGCCGCTGAATCCGCCTCAAGCTCGACAACCTGCGGCTGAGCGGTGCCCTCCCGGTAGGAAGATATAAATGCTTCGGCAGAATGAACGCGATTCTTCCATACTGCGAGAACTGATGGCGGCTCGTGGCGGAGGCGAAATGCCAGCTCCGGCCGTTGGCTGCTAGGGTTCAAGATAATCTGCGCGTTGAAATCCAGCACTGAAGATGTGGCTCGCAAGCCGTCCACCACCAATCCCTCACTAAAATCGGAGGGCGCGGAGTCGCACATTAGAATTACAATGCGTTTGCGTGCGACTCCGCTAGGGAGACGTTGCTGGGCCGCAGGTGTGGCTCGAAGCCACAGAGACTCTAGAATTGCGGAGAATGTAGACGTCTCGTCGACCCAACGTGCACTTATCGAAGCGTCTACTGGCGATGCCCCCTTGTGGGGGCCATCTATAACGATTACTCGTGCCACGACTGCAACTCGAGCTCCGCTTACCAAGCCGGCAGGGCTCACGGCAGTTGGTTCCGAGGAGAGGACGGTGGCTAATCCAATGTGGCGAAGGCGGATACTTGGTTCCGGTAGGACGATTCCAGCGTTAAGAAGCTCCTCCGGCGAAGGCGGCCGCAAAGGGACGACCAAGCCCGGGTCTGCCAGAAGTGCCCGCCAAGCGGCCTCTTTTAGATCGTCCTCCACGCCCAGAGGTCGGCTTCTGATGGCCTCTTTGACGCGCATCAGGCCCGCTGATGATCGAGGTAGTTGAACATCCGACTCACCGGAGATAGCCCATTTGTGCTTCAGCTTGATGCCCAAGCCAATGGGGTGCTCGCGGCCACCTAATCTAGGTGCCGCGTCCAGGATCCGGCAGTCTGCAACTAAACTGCGCAGACTAAATCCAATGAGTCTGCTCACGGTTCCAGTATGTACTCCACTGGAATTCGCAATTGTAGCAATTCGGACAGTGGCATGCGGGCTACTGCACGATGAACGCGTGCCCTCACCTGTTCGGAGTCCACGCCGCTCCTTGGTGTTGTTCGATCGGTTCTGCTTGTCACCGAACCGAAGGTTCCGCCTTGATCACGTTGGCGTTTTCGCCCAGTCAAAGAGTCTACATCGTAAAGATCAAATTCAAGGCCGTGTTGTTGCATCCAGTCTTTGACGCGAGCGGTCACTCGTCCGAGCCTGAAGCGGTTCCAACGTTCGGTGAGGCTTGTGTTGGATCGAACCATTGACGTGAATGCGGCGAGGGGCTTCTCTTTTTTTAGAGCATCCTCTAGTAGTGCGCGCTCAGGTTCGCTCGTTTCACTCGCAAATGCCTTCATCCAGCCCAGTTGCTCGTCGATCTGAACTGGTTCGATAACGAGGAATTCGTTTGGGTGATCCATGAATCGCGTGCGAAGTTCGCTCACGTCACTCGACTCACGTGAGGTAGGATCAATCGGAAACTTCGCCGCTCGATGAGTTCGGAGATCGAAAACGCGAGTAATATCTGGACGGTAGTCGAAAAAGGTCGACCATATGTCCGGCCGTATGGATCGTACCGAAGAAGTCGAAGACTCTGGCGGCTGCACATCCTGCGGCATGCTTATTTCGGCATCCTGCCCGCTCCCGTAAGCTGGTAGGCGCACCGCGATGAACCCGGCCTTTTCTGCGGCCACTAGAAAGTGTCGGAAGCTCTTGTGGCCGTATTCACTCTCGCTAAAGCCCCCAGCAGAGAGTCTTTGCATCTCAGTCTTGACTGCGGCAGCCGTCGTCCTTCTCCCGCGGGAACGCAAGTTCGTCACCGCCAACTGGACAAGGCCGAAAGCGGGGTTAGTATCGAGCAAGACATCGGTGGCGTCGGCCACCAGCTTGGGAGTTGACTCAGTAGAGTCGTCGTTAGAGTTGGGCAGCATGCCGCTTAGTTCGACGCCAGAAGTTACAGTCGCCGATGAGGTGGCGAGAGACGTGCCGATGTTGGGCACGCCCTCGCCACTCTCAGGACTGACTGGGTGAGCTTGCACGCTGTCGAGCGGATCGTCTGGACCGCTGGTTGCCGGCTCTCCGCTGGCTTTGGACTGCCCCTCGGGGTTGACGTCCGGGTTCACTCGCTACTCCTCAGCTCCGCGTGCGAGCATGGCAGATCAAGCCTTGGGGGCATGACCTGGTGGGAGTAACTGAACAACCGTCCGAACCTGCCGCCGTTTGAACCTCAGGCCCTGCCAGCCACCCTCGTTGCCAGAGTGGTCGGCTCGCACTGATGCGGCAGGTACTGTATGCCCACCCTACAGATAGGGGTAGGCGCTCAGTCCTCGGATGTCAGGATAGGCATAGTTGACTGTTACGTCAAGCTCATCGCCCACGGGCTGCACAGCGGCCCTGCAAGCTGCCGTCCGAAGCAGGCGGGGACACCCCGAACCGCAGGCTGCGAGCCTCTGCTTCTCAAGATCGTACTCAGCCTTTGTCCCGCTCAACCTTCTGACTCTTGCACCTGCCAGTCGCGTGCCCGCCTGGGACGGATCGCCGCAGGTGCGTCGTCATCCTGTTGCGCGGTGCCCGCATCGCCACTATCCGTCGACGGCGGCTTCCGAAACTCCTGGTCCGGTGAAAGGTCAATCGCGCGAGCCCGCCGCGCGTGCTCGCGTCTGAAGTTGCGAGGCGTCGCGTTGCGCGATCGTGACACGGATGCCTGAGTGACCGCAGCTGGGTGATTGGTGGTCAAGGTGTGGCAGCACGAAGGCCCTGGAGAGGCGGCGGAACGTGTGTTCGGACTGGTCACGATGCGCCCGCGTGGTCAGTTAGGTGATCGCTTGTTCCCGATGGTCAACCCACCGCCTTACGTCCCACCGGGCGCGAGGCGGTGTCGGGAACGGGATCAGCTCGCCACCCACGTCGTCTTCCTGCCGCGTCAGGCTCACGCGGCACCCCTACGCAGGGCGTCGCGGACCTCGCGGGCCGTGTCGGTGCCGCACCCCAGCGCCTCACGCAGCCGGGTCGCGGACGGGTCGGCGGGCAACCGGCCAGAGGCGATCAACCTCCGGGCACGGTTCACCAGTAGAGCCACCCGATCCCCGGTAGCGCCGTGTTGTTCTGCTGCTGTGTCGAGGACGTTTTCCCTGTACCCCGGGCCGGTAGGTGCGGCGGTAGGGCCTACCGGGAGGCCGTGGTCCAGGTCCGCGAACGCGGACCAGATCACCGGCAGTACCGCCACCGCGCCGACCGCGACCAGCGGTCCGATGGCGTGTGCGAGGAGCTGCATCGTGTCGAACCGCGCCCACGGCACCGACACCCACGGCAGGTACGGCCACACGTTCAACGTCAGCGTCACCGCCAGCGCCCCGTACTCGACCACCGTCAGGTGCCGGTGCCGCAGCACCCGGCCGCGAGTCGCCAAGAAGGCCCGTGCGCCGACGACCACCAGCAGCACCGCCGAGATCACCGGCTCCACCGCCCACGCACCCCACCACGCCGCGCCCCGCTCGGTCATCGACCGGGTCAAGGTGTGGTGCACGCCCGTGGTCGACCAGCCCAGCGCACCGACCAGCGCCACCAACGCCACGACGGTCAGTACCAGGCGCACCCGCGCGGCCTGCCAGGCCCGTGCCGCCGGGTCCTGGGCCAGCGTGTGCAGTCGGGCGGCCTCGGCGGCGCGTTTGCGGCTGCGGCGCACCCGGTCGGTGTCCACCAGCAGCGGCGCGGCGTCCGCCTGCAACTCCAACAGGGAGTGCGCCTCGTCCACCTCGGCACGCAACTCCCGGACCCGCCTGGTGGCAGACGGCGGCGCGACGACCGGGGCTGCATCGGACACGACCGGGGCGTGCCCGGCGACGTACCTCTCCAGTTCGGTCACGGCGCGCCGCACGTCGTCGTCGCCCGGTTCGGGGAAGGGGATGAGGGTGGTCATCGCCGCACCTCGCAGTTCCCGCCGGGGCAGTCCACGATGCGCCAGATGCGGCGCGCGGCGGCGTTGCGGCCGGACAACAGGTTGGTCGCATCACGCAGCCGCTCGGCGGCCACCCGGTTCTCCAGGCAATGCGCCGGGGAGATCCAGCCGCAGGGGTGCGCCAGGGTGGCGGGCTCGGCGTAGGTGAGATGCACGCGGCTCATCGGCCACCCCCGCTCCGGCGCGGCGCGCAGTGCGGGCACGGCACCGACCGCGTGCGGTCCTCGTCCTGCCAGACCACGCGGGCGCTGACCGGGTCACCGGGGCGGGCGTCGCACTGCCCACACTCCGGCGGCACCGCCGAGCGCCCACCGGGCGCGCTCGGCGAAGGACGGTTCTTCGTACGGTTAAAGGACGGTTCGGGTGCAGTGTTTGCACCTCGTGCCGTCGCTGCTTGCACCCCGCGGGGTCGCGTTTGCACCCTGTGCTGGTCAGCGGGGCGCAAACTCTGCACCTCGTCCGCTGAGTTGTCCACAGGCCTTTCGGCGCGGTGCATGGCCAGGTCCCATCCGCGCGGGCGGCGGTCGGAGCGCTTCACATATGCGGCGACGATCGTCGGGTCGGACGGGTCGATCAACTTCAGCTCCTCCAGCGCCCGCAGCGCGTACTGGACCGACCGCTCGGACAGTCGGGTGTAGCGCACCAGCGTGGAGACGGCGGGGAAGGCGTTGCGGCCGAACGGGTCGGCGTGGTTCGCCAGGCCCAGCAGGACGACGGCCAGCGATGAGGCGTCGCGTCGGTCGCGGGGGATGGGGGCGTGGTTGAGCGCCCAGGTGATCGCCTCGATGCTCACCAAGCACCGCCCACGGCGCGGACCCGGTGGAAGAGGCTGGCGACGGTGCCGACCACCGACGTGTCCCGGTCGGCCAACCACTCGACGACGTCCCGGTCGTGCTCGCCCAGAACGATGCCGTCCAGCGGCTCAAGGAGCGCGGCAACTCGGTCGGCGTGCTGACGAGCACGCCACTGCTCAGCAGTCTCACTCGCCTGTGGGGCGTCAAAGCGCCCAGGACCGTCCATATCGAACGGTGGTCGGATGCGACGCGGCGGACGTCGGAGTGGCACGACGAACGCCGGATTCGGCGCGTTGAAAGGGATGGTGTTCCTCATGAACAGGACCTCTGGTGCTCGGGTCCCGTCTCACAGGCGTCTCACGAACCTGTTAGACGAGGCCGGACTGGAGGCCCTGACCTGGACTGCCGCCGGACTCGACCAGCCACAACGGACCTGAACGGGCCACTGTGGACATCCCTTGTCCCGCTGGGGGTCAAGGGGTCGCAGGTTCAAATCCTGTCGTCCCGACGGTCTGAAGAAGCCCGCTCGATCTGGATGAAAGACCAGGTCAGCGGGCTTTTTCGCGTGCTCGTGTCGATCTTGGGATGACTGTCCATAATGGTCTGTACTGGTCGGTAACGCGGGGTTTGGGAGGATTTTGGGAGGATCGGATCGAGCGGGGCGAAATGGGGTCGCGTTGGCTAAAGCGAATCGTGTCCTCCGTTCGGGTGTTCTTCCTGGTCGTGGTCGACGTGCGCGGCGGTGCTGTCCGGGTGCTTCCAGTCGGTGATTTCGAGCAGCGCGCACGCCGCTACCGGTCAACACGGGTGGTGCCCGGTGGTGGCCGCGTGGATGTTCTGCGCGTAGCGGCCATCATGGGCGGCATTCCGACGGGACGTCCGATCGCGCGGCAGATCGTGTGGGGTGCCAGAAGTCGGCTATATGGTCTGACCTGCGGTTAGGCGGCTGCGGGTTCGTACTCGTTGATCAGGCCGCCGAGGACTGGTCGGCGGCGTGTCGAGGTGTAGCCCGGCTCTGCGATCGGCCGGTCTGGTCGCGGTGGTGTGAGTTGTAGGGCTTGGTGTGGTCGGCGGTGGTTGTAGTGGGAGACGTAGCGGTCCAGCACGGTCCGCAGGTGGTGTTCGTTGATGATGAGCAGTCGGTCGGTGGCTTCGCGTCTGACGGTGCCGACGAACCGTTCGGCGTAAGCGTTGGCTTGCGGGCACCGTGGTGGGATCTTCACGACCTGGATGCCGGTGGCGGAGAAGACCGCGTCGAACGAGGCGGTGAACTGTCCGGCCCGGTCGCGGATCAGGAACCGGAAGTCGTCGGCCCGGTTGCCGAGGTCCATGAGTAGGTTGCGGGCTTGTTGCGTGGTCAAGGGCCGTCCGGGTTCGTGGTGGTGCCGAGGATGTGCACGTAACGCGTGGCGACCTCCATTATGAAGAACACGTAGACGCGCTTGAGGGTGACGGCGCAGTCGACGTGGAAGAAGTCGCAGGCCAATAGGCCAGCTGCCTGGGCGCGCAGGAATCTGTGCCATGACATGCCGGTGTCACGCTGGGGCGCGGGCGGTACCCGCAGGCGCTTGAGCACACGGCGAACCGTTGACGCGGCTACCCGATGGCCGAGCTTGAGCAGCTCGCCCTGGATCCGGCGGTAGCCCCACCCGGTGTTCTCCAGGGCCATCCGTTCGATCATCGCCACGATGGTGTCGTCGATCGGAGGTCGGCCGGTGCGGTTCGGGTAGGTCCACTTCCTCGCGACCAGACGCCGGTGCCACCGCAGGACGGTGCCCGGTGTCACCAACCGGTGTTGCCGTAACCGGTCGGGTAGTCGTCGGACCAACGCGGCGAGCACCGCGCGATCGGCCCAGTCCAACCGCGGGCGGGGACTGACCCGACGTAGCACGGCGACTTCGTGCCGCAGTACCAGCAGCTCCACGTCCTTGGCCGCCGATGACCGGCCGAGCAGAACCAGCCAGCCGACGAGCCGCACGAAGATCAGGTACACCAGTCGTAGTGCCACGCCTCACGATCATGCTCCTGCAGCACGTAGTGCGCGATTGCCGCAGCTCAGCGCCTCAGCGCAGAGGTCTGGCATCCCACAGGCCGTCTGGAACGTGCACTACAACTACATCGACCACACACTGCCGCTGGAAACCAACCGCCAGTCACCCGGCTCCACGACGGCGTCACCAACGTCATGGCCTCATACACCTAACCGCAGGTCAGACCGTGTGGCCGACTATTGGCACCCCATACGCTCTATTAGCGACGATGCCTTTTCGAGCGGCACACCTTCGACAACCGCTGCCTATTCTGGCATTCCGATTTCCGTGCCTGCTGCTATGGGCGCGGTCCGCAGCGCATCGAGCAAGCCCTTTGCTGCCATCTCCCAGGTCCGTTTGCTCGCCATCACCTCGCGGACGGTGGCCGCAGTGACGCCGGCGGCCTCAGGATTCATGAGGACTGACCTGATTGCCTCACCCCAACGCCGGACGTCGAACTTGTCGCGTTTGATCGGTACCACCACCCGACCGGCCACATTGTGTGGAAGGAGTTCGTCGAGGAGCACCCCGAGGCCGCTCGACCCGCTGACCAACACCGGCTTCTCGGCGACGATCGCCTCCAGGCCTACAAGCCCGAAGCCCTCGGTACGCGAGGGCATGACGACCAGCGTGGCCCGTCGCATGTCCTGTTCGACGACCTCCGCACGCGCGGTGTACGCACGAGGCAGTATTCGTACGGGCTTGCCGTCGGTCCAGACCTCGACCAGTTCTCGCAGGCGTGCCTCGCCACCGATGGGAACGCCCCGGATCACCAGTTCGATTTCGGGCTCTCGTGGATCCCTCAGTTCGAGCAGATAGGCGATCGCACGAACTGCCAGGTCGAGGCCCTTGATGTCAGCCTCGCTCTCGCCGAGTCGGCCAGCTATCAGGATTTGGACGACCCGGCCACCACGGGGCGAGTTATGGTTCAGTCCCGGCTCGGCGATGTCGAACCCAGGGTCGAACCGCAATGGTGTCCGGGCTCCGGGGTAGCCGCCGAGGCCGACGCACAGCCGGTCGTGGAGCACAGGGCCGACTCCGTAGGCGAGCGCGGCACCCCTGGCGAGCTCCCACTCGTCTTCGACGCGTTCTTCACCCCGTTCCATGAGGCCCGGCTCCGGGGCGACCTTGTCGAACTCGACGTGGTCGGCGATAGTGTGCATGAAGTGAACCCGCCGCGCTGTGGTGAAGTAGTCCTCGACGATGCGCACGGCCGCCGGCCCTGTCTTCCGGCCGTGCCCGATGACGGCGTCCGGGACGGCACCTGCGGGCAGTGCCGGTCGTCGGGTCAACGACTTGTCACGCGGTTCGCCAGGGGTGCGTTTGGCGATGACCAGTTCGATTCCGACCACCGCGGCATCTCGGACCTCGGCATCCGACGCAACGGGCACATAACAGAACACTTCGGCGCCTGCCTCAGCCAATGAGACGCACAGCCGCCGATTGAAGGTACTCAGGCCGCCATGACCGGACGACCACTCGGTTGCGACCGCGAGCACGGTCGGCCCTTCCGTTCGACCGGCCTTTAACGATGGTTCTGTCGAAGCGGGGCGGGCCACGCTGGGCCGAAGCCGCTTGGCCTCGGGTGCGCCGATCGCGGAGTAGAGGTCAAGGGCGGCCGTCTTGTGCTGATCGGCCTCCTCGTGTTTCCCGAAGGAGGAGACGATGTCTCCCAGCGACTCCAGAGCGATCGCCTCCTCATAGATCCCGGACCCGGATCGTGCCTGGTCGATGGCGGCCTTGAGATAGTCGATGGCGCCGTCCCGGTCGCCGCCGCCGATCACCGCGCGCCCCAGATCGATGTAGACCTTGGCGATCTGCTTGGGCCGGAACCCGAGCCGTTCGTAGTCGGCCAGGACCGTGCGCAGGTCCGCGGTGGCTTCCTCCAGCATTCCGAGTTCGAGTTCGGCACGTGCGACGCAACGCAGTGCGATGGCAGCGTGCCATTCCGCCTGGTCGGATCGGTAGAAGTCATAGCACCGGCGACCCAACCGCAGCGCGTTCTCGTAGTCGGCCTCGTAGTAGTACAGCCAGGAACGGTTTTTGACCGCGTTGATCTCCCCGTGGACGTCATTCACGTCACGGAACGCGCCCTCGGCCATCACGTAGCACTTCTCGGCTTCCCTGTGCCTGCCCAACCTGGACAGCGCCATGCCCTGGTTGTTGAGGATGAGACCTTCCGCTCGGCGATCGCGCGTACGAGCCGCGGCATCGGCGGCGACGTGGTAGCAGTCTACCCAGACATCCCACTGCTTGGCCTCGTAGAAGTATCCGCGCAAGCAGTAGGCGAATTGCCAGCAAAGTTCGTCGTACCCGGCATCCGTCATGTACTTTAAGAGTATCGGGAAATTTTCCAGTTCGGCGCTCATCCAGGCCATCGCGGAATCGAAGTCCGCGAAGTCAGGTTGAGTGCGGGACTCGCCCTGAAGTGACAAGGTTATTCGATGGCGGTGCGGGACGATAGCCCTGTCCGCCGCGTCCGCCGCACGAACATAATACTCGAAGAGATTGCGTCGTGCGACGTCGAGTTCTTCGGCGGACACGGCATCCGTCCAGGTCCGGCGCAGATACGCGCGGAACAGGTCGTGCAGCCGGTATGCATTCCTGGAGTGGTGTTCGAGCAATCCAGCGCGTTTCAGTCGGTCCAAGACGAGTTCGGCGTCGGCTGAGGAGCGGTCTTCCAACGCCGCCACACTCGGCGTGTCGATTCGACTTCCCGGGTGGTGTGCAATGAGGACCAGAATCCGATGCTGGTCCGGAGAAAGGGAAGCGCAGGACGCCGAGAAAACGCCCATCATGCTCCGCTCGCCGTCGTCAAGCTCTTCAAAACGAGACTTCTCGTCGGTGAGCCGCAAAGCCACGTCTTCGAGAGTTCTAGACCAGTTGTCCCGGAACCGGGCCGCTACGATCCGGACCGCGAGCGGAAGGCGGCCACAGAGTTCCACGATGGAGCCGACCAACTCCGGGTCACCACGATCGGCCAAATCTTCAGGCAGGTCGGCAACCAGGTGGAAGAGGTGGATCGCGGACTTCCGGTCCAGCGTCTTCACCTGCCATTGCAGGGCGTCGTCCAGCGAAGTGAGTTGTGCGCGACCGGTCACTAGGACGGCCGATGTCGGTATCGGCGGTATCAGAGGTCGCACCTGATCGCTCGACTTGACTCCATCGAGTATCAGGAGGACGCGCTTATCAGACATCAACTGCCGATACTGGGCAGCGCGCTCGCCGACGTCATCCGGAATCAGCTCGCCGGGTACCCCCAACTGGCGGAGGACCGAGGCGACTACATCGGATGATGCATGAGGGTTGCCGTGGAGACGGTAGCCCTCCAGATCGACGTAGATACAGCCGTCTTGGTACTGGTCCCGGAGCAGTCTGGCTAATCGGATTGCCAGCGCGGTCTTGCCCGCTCCGCCGATACCGTGGAGGACGCATATCCGCGCGTGATCAGGTGATCTGTTGCCGTCGGAGGGCTTGAGGTACTGAATGAGGCTGGTGACGTCATCGTGACGACCGACGAAGTGAGTCGGCTCCAGAGGCGGGGCAAAAGAAGGGTGGGTTGCACGCCGAGGGCGAGCCGCACTCCTTGCCGCGAGCCTTCCCAGTTCGCCGCCGGTGTCGAGAGCCCTGTCGCAAAGGACGGCGAATTCGACCGTCGGACGCGAGATCCCCGTTTCGACCCGGCTGATCTGCGCAGTGCTGTAATGGATGACGCGACTCAGTGCCCGGAGGCTCAGCCCGTTGCCCACCCGCAGCTCTCGCAGTCGGGCCCCGAACATGTCGTCACCGGGCATCGAACAGGCCTCCTCTCGCCGGGGGCAGCTTAGCGGGTTCTCGCCGCTGCAGGAAGCGCTCTGAACGGAGGCGGGTCGACCCAGGCGTTACACATTTCAATGGAGACAATGTAACGGTATGCCGAGGACTGCAGACCCGGTACCGTGCCGGGTAGGAGGAAGGAGCAGCCACGTGTCGAGCGACGCCGGAACACCCCGGTTCGACGTGTTCCTGTCGCGCAGCGGCTCGGACCGCACGCCGGTGAGGGCACTGGCGAGGGCGCTGCGCCGAATCGGCGTGCGGGTGTTCCTGGACGAGGACTCAATCACCCGATTCACCGGCATCAGCAGCAGCATCGCGAACGCCCTTGCATCCTCCAAGACCCTGGTCGCGTACTACTCTGCCGACTATGCGATCAGGGCCGCCTGTCAACATGAGCTGATGATCGCGTTTCTCGCCGGACAGCGGGAAGGCGACGCGCTCCGCAGGGTCATGGTCATCAACCCGGAGCCGAACAACCGCCATCTGGCACCCGCAGAGCTCGCCGACGCCCTGTTCGCGCGACCGGCGACCACTGACGGGGCGCTCGACGAACTGGCACGGGAGATCAAGGCGCGGACGGCTCCGATCCCGACCGGCATCGGAGCGTCGGGGCCCCTCATGCGACCAGGTCCCCACGCCACTGACACCTTCGGATTCGTCGGTCGGTACCGCGAATTGTGGGAACTTCACAGCGGGTTGATCGCGCCGACCTTTCCGATGACCCAGGCCTGGCGCAGCACTGCCGCCGCATCGATTTGCGGTCTTCCCGGCTCCGGCAAGTCAGCGCTCGCCGCAGCCTACGTGACACGGTTCCACGGCGCACACCCGGCCGGAGCGTGGTGGGTCAGCCTGAGCGGCACCGCAACGTCAGCCATGGCGGTGGACGCCTACGTATCCGCCCTGGAACGCTTCGGTCGACTGTGCGGTCCCGACCACCCAGGCGTCCTCGTCGTCGACGACGTGCCGGCGCACCTGGATGTTGTTGCACTCGGCCAGTACGCTGCGCCACCCGGTCTGCGAACAGTGTTCGTGAGCAATGAGAATCTCTTCGACGTTCGCATGCCAGTGATCGAACTGGGCCCGATGGCACACCACGACGCCGTTGCCGTCCTCTCCCGCCGCAGGCCGCCCGAGAACGACGGCGAATCGACTGCACTTTCCAAAGTGGCACATCTGCTCGGCCACCACGCGGGTGCGCTTGTGACCGCAGCCCATCACCTTGAAGACCGACAAGGGCTTCTCTCCTACGCCGAATACGCAACGCAGCTCACCAGCATGACGCCGTCTTTGGCCACGCTTGCTGCACCCTTCCGGTCCCTGATCGACGGCCTCTGCCACGACGAGAGGCTTGTGCTGAGCGTCATACTTCTGACTGGCTCGCTCACGATACCCGCACGACTTCTTCGGACACTCGAGCAGCGCGACCCCGGACCGGCGCTGTCCCGACTCCGTTGTCGCATGATTGCCAAGCGGTCGGGAACGATCTGGAGATTCGAGCCCTTACCGGTCGTCGCGTTCCAGCGGTTCGGCAAGGTCACGGCACCCAATTGGAAGGCGAGCAACCTCGTTGCCGAGGCGGTACGGGAGATGATGGCCGACCCTGATATCGGCGCCGACGAATGGGCTTGCGTGGCGGACGTCGCCAGCCGTCTTCGGAAGCACACCACCAGCCCCACGGCAGCAGAGGGCTTGCGCTTATTCCTCGGCAGGCGATGGATGATCGAGAAGTCCTCATCGAGTGCGTCTCCGAACGACGGCTACGCCGGAAGTAGCGCTCCTGCAACAGCCGTGCATTGAAGCCTCTTGGGCCTGCAGGCATGCGTGGAAGCCACAGCAGCAGTAGTTGCGACCGTAGGTACGGCGTCTGGGTCGGATCGACGAGCCTCGGCTCGAACGCACCCGTACAGCACCGCAGCGTCGTGGTCGATGCCTGCCGAAAATGTCATCCGTGTAGGTCAGGCAGCATAGTGGTATTCATTGAGGATGCCGCCCAGTCGTTGTAGTCGGCGGATGTCGAGTCGGGTGACCGCTGCTTGATGGGTGGCTGGCTGTGGCAGTGGTTGTAGTGGTCTGGCATTGGCGATGCCTCCCTTTACCTGCATGAATGGAGTTCTTGGCAGGTACAGGGTTATCTTGTACAGCAGGGACACGATCACCCGGACATGCTCTCAAGACGGTGAAGCCTTCGCTCTACCAGCGACGATGTCTTTCCGAGCTGCGCAGGCTTAGCCCCGACGAGTACGAAGCCGCCTGGCACGCCACCCAGGCCGAACCGACTGCCATCCCGGCATCACCGACCCGATCCAGGTGACAACCGCCTCGGGTTATCGGGGGAACCTCAGGCAGTCGCGCGGGTCGCTGCGTGGCGGTCCGCACAGAGAAAGAACGCGTCGACCGAAAACAAGGATGGCCCAGATAATACGAAGGTGCCTTGCGGATCGACACCGCCGTTCGTCCCTGTCGAGTCGTGGCCCCTAGTGTCGAAGGCGTCGAACCGTCCAGGATGAGTGCAGAGGCTCAGTTCGAGGGTGTAGGGACATGTTCGTCATAGGTTCTTTCTGGCGGCATGGGCGCGTTCGACCACCTCCTCCGGGCTGAGCGGCGCGGCGGGGTGGTGCGTCAGGCACAGCGGTGTGGTGATCTTGTGGAAGCCGGATGCCTCACCCGAGAGGTAGAATTGCGCGCGTGCCAGGCGGGAGATGTCCTTGACCGGCGTTCCCTTCGCTCGGGCGAGGTCGTTCACCGCATCGATCTGGACGTTGCTGTTCAGGCGGCCGTAGAACTGGGTCATCGCGTTCCCCACCACCTGGTTGTGCAAACCCTTTGGTGCCTGGGTGGCGAAAACCAGGCCGAGGCCGTACTTGCGGGCCTGTGAGGCCAGCACAATCGTGCTATGTGTACTGGCGGTCATCGACCCCGCCCCGGCGAAGGACTGAGCCTCGTCCATCACGTACAGAGCACCTAGGGGGCGGTCGCCCGCCGGATTGCGTTTGATCCACGCGAACAGTTCCATCTGCAACTGGTTGACGAAGTTGCGCCGCTGCTCCTCCGCGCGCAGGCCGATGAAACTGATTACTGATACCTTCGCGCGCTTGCCCTGGGGCGGAGTGATGAGCACGCCGGGGTCGATCGGTTCGCCGCCCCCCGCCAGCAGCGGGTCATTCACCATCGCTGCCTTGAGAGCCTCGGCTAGTTCGGCCCCGATGCGGCGACTGTCGTTGAGGGTGCTGGCGTCGTCCGGTAGATCGGACAGAAGCGCGATCAAGCCGGGCAAACCACTCGCACCACTCGCAGCGTTCGTCGCGTAGTGAGTGATCGCCTCCCGCAGCACGGCTCGCCGGATGTTCGCACGCCCCGTAGTGCCCGTGATCCGCAGTTGCGCCCCCAAGGTCCCCGTTGCCATCTCGACGGCGACCTCGAACTCGTCGGGGTCGCCGAGGACCTCGGTGAAGTCCGGCAGCGGCCGCAGCGTGAGCTGCCTCCCGGCAGTCCAGCCGGGTGTCCAGATCATGACATCGGTCTCGTCCAGATAGCGTCGCGCCAGGTCGGCGTCGTAGGCGGCCCAGGCCGAGGGAGGATCCGGCCAGGCATCGCCGAGCCGCGCGAGGTCGTTGTTCGGGTCCAGCACGATCGCCGACACTCCACGCAGGGCGCACTCCTCCACGATGCGGCGCAGCAGCACAGTCTTGCCGGAGCCCGAACCGGCGAACACCGCGGCGTGCTGACGCAGCTCGGCCAGCTCAACGGTCACCGCCCGGCCGTCTGCCGCGGTCCCCAGCGGCACCGTGTTCGACAGCGGTGCGGTTCGGGCTCCGCCACCACTCTCGACGACGGTGGGCAACACGCTCGACAGTAGCTCGGAGCTACTCGCGGGCTTGCGATCGACCAGCCACGCGAGGAATTCCGCGCTCTCCGTCCAGATCTGCGACAGCGCCCAGAACGTCCGCAGATCGTCGTCCGAAATCATGCACCGCGTGCCACCGGCCGCCTCGAACGCCTTAACCTCTGCGGACGTGGTCGGCCCCTGGGACCAGTGACCGTTGCGGATGATGACCAGGCGATTGCTGCCACCCATCTCGAGCCCTGCCGCGGACTTGGCCTTGCGCAGGCGGCTGAGCACGGCGTTGTGATGCGGTGCCGAGATCATCCGGAACGCCCACTGCTCAGTCAAATCGGACGCCTCGTCCACCGTGTGGATCAGCCGGACGTGCAGGTCACTCGCGTCGGGACCACGTTCCCATTCCATGCGGTGCCCGCCCAGCTCGGTGACCCACGAGCGCAGAGCGGCGGACAGGACCGCGCGGACCACCCCGTCCTCGGCGGCCGGGTCGAGCAGCGACTCGACGTTCACAGCCGACCGCAGCTTCTCGAACTCCTCATTCAGCTCATCAAACCGACCCGGCTCGACCGCCAGGTCCACCGCCGCGTGGTCCCGGTCTGCAGCGCGCCCGTCGTCGGTGAAGGTAGTCAGTTCGCTGATCTCGCCTGCCCGCAGGCTCGCGTCGATGTGAGTGCTGAGCCGTTTCCACAGCTCGCGCGGCGTCTGCTGTTCCCAGCCCCCCTCGAAGGCCTCGGGCGCGACCGGCCAGGTCGGGTGCGGCGGGTCAAAGCCCGTCGCCTGGTAGGCGACGGACAGGCGCCGTTCGACCAGAGCGCGCCCGACATCGCCGTCGGCGACGCGGTTGAGGATGAGCGACTCGCGGAACCGGTCGCTCACCGTGTCGGATGCCGCAGCGCCGATGCTCGACCAGGTGCGGGGCAGGCACATCAGCACGGTCACCGTGCGCCGGGTGAGCTCGCGCAACCGCATCAAGCCGTCAGCGATCCTCGCAACCAGGAGTTCCCCAGCCGGACCAGAGTCGCTGCCGTGCCGTTGGGACTGGGCGATCAGGGTGTCGAGCTGGTCCACACCGATTACCACCGGCCCGCTCAGCGCCAGCAGTCGGGTGATGTCTTGGACCCGGGTCATGGCGGGTTTGGGAGTGGCCCGGATGCCCCAAGGAGTCCGCTCATCGGACTTGTTCTCGTCGACCCCGGTCAGGTGGCATTCACCGACGTAGCTTGTCTCGGGGTCGTGCCGCGCGTACAGCACCATCGCCCGCGCGGTGTCGGAACACTCGATCGCGACCTGCCGGTCGAGTGTGCGCAGGCCCGCGAGAAACGCGTCGAGGTCCTCCCGCGTTACCGGCCACCCGTCGACGATACGGGTGGACACGTCTGGGTTGACGCGACCGCGCTCACAGGCACGCCTGAGGAACCGGCTCAACTGGGTGGTGCCGTCGTCTGAGTCGCGGGAGAGCCCGCGCCGCAGTGACTCGGCAGTGTTCTCCCAGAACGCGTCGCCCGCAGTGAGGTCGTTGAGGAAGAAATAACCGCCCTGCTCGTGCGCCCGCCGCCGAACCAGACCCAGCAGGTGCGTCTTCCCCACTCCTTTCTGCCCCTGCAGGACCAGGCCGATCGGACTGGGACCGATGCTGCCGCGCGCGTCGGCGACGGCGTTGTCGATGGCCGTCACCGCCTCGGCGTGTAGGGCGTCGACGTGCCACGCGGAGTCCTGCCAGACATCGTCGGGGGTGTTGGCCCAGTTGATCCGCAGCGAGGCCAGAGCCGCACGCCGGTCGGTCATGACGCCTCGATGGAGATCAGGTGGTTGTCCTCGCCGCCGAGTCGGATCGCGGCGGCGTGGTCGGCATCAGTGAGCACTTTGCGGTCGGATTCCGGAACCAGGTGCGCTTTGCCGGACCGGTCGAGTTCCTTCAGCACCGCATCGACGTCCTCCCGACGCGCTTGGACGAGCATCGCCCGCATGTCGGTCAGCGACACCCAGGCGCGCGATCCCCTGGCGAGCTTGTAGTAGGCGCTGTGGACCCGCTCAACGATCTCAGCCTCGGTCAGTTCGACCTCCGGCGTGAAGATCTCCTCAAGCCGCAGCCCTTCACGCTGCCGGTACTGCTCGAGCGCGCCGAGCAGCGTGTACAGGGCGATCGCCAGGGTGCTGCGCGGGCGTGGCGGCGTGGGTTCGCCGTGCTTCATCTCCGATTGACACCACATCAAACCTTTGTTTGTCAGTCGGTGCACGAAGGAACTCGTCGGCTTCGGCCTGGTGCTTTCCACCAAGCTCCTGTTGTTGAGGTCGCGCCGCTCCTCGCCGTCAAGGGGAAACCCGACGGTGTCGCGCAATTCGGTGTTCGAAACCTCCCTCGATAGTGCCATAAGGATGAACATGACCGCAGCTTGCTTGTGCCCCAGTCGGTCTGCCACTCCAACTCCTCCCGTGTCCGCGAGATCGAGCTCGTGGACACGCACCGGTGACGGCGATTCGGCCGCAATAGTAGGCGACGGCGCCGAGCGCGGCCCAGAGGAAAAACTCGACACATGTACGACAGTTTCTGGACAACTGCGTGTCCGGTCGCTGCGCCATAGCTCCGGAGGAGGCACGATCGGTGATGTGACCAACGGGAACCTCTCTGCTCGGGAACCCGTGGGCGGCACTGACGATGCGGCCCCGCGCGTGTTCATCAGCTATTCCCATGACACGCCCGAGCATCAACAGCAAGTGCACCGACTAGCGACTTTCCTCCGTATGCGCATGGGCCTCGACGTGCATGTGGACCTCTGGTACGACAACGTCCGCCGGGACTGGTCCTTGTGGGCGATCGAACAGCTCTCCGAGGCGAACTTCATCCTGGTGATCGCATCACCGAAGTTCAAACAGAGAGCGGACGGGATGGCATCGCCCCACGAGGGCCGGGGTGCTCAATTTGAGGCCGCGATTCTTCGTGACAACCTCACGAGGAACCTCAAGGAACAGACCGAGCGGATCCTCCCGGTGGTACTCCCGGGGCGCTCGATCGAAGAGATCCCCATCTTTCTCAACGCCTATTCCACTACGAGGTTCGAAATCTCGGAGTTCACCGAGGACGGGGTGGCCGACCTCATCGCCGCGATCACCGGCGATGGCCGCCACCAGATGCCCGAGCGCGGTGTGTGGCGCGGGGGAGCGCGCACGACACCGCCGGCCGAACCGCTGACGGTGGCGCGGATGCCTTGGGTGCTCAGCACGCCAGACCTCCGGTCGGGCGACGCGGTCCTCAAAGGGGTGCGGTACGCCGACAGCATCGTCATGCGACCGAGTTCGGTATCTACCGAAGCCACGGGCTTCCTGGACCTGGACCTCGGTGGCCGGTTCCAGACGATGTGCTCGGCGATCGGGGTGCTCGGTGACGACACCGAGCGGTCTCAGGTCGGACTCTTCAAGGTCCACGTCGACGGGGTCGCGCAGTTCGAACGCCAGGTGCTGCCCGGGACCCCGGAGATGATCAGGGTCGACGTCGCGGGCGCGCTGCGATTGCGGCTGGAGATGTCGAGGTCATGGCGAACAGTCGCCAATGACCTGATGCGCGGGGCGGATGCGGACTGGCGGCCATCGCGGCTGCCGGAGTTGGCGTGGGGCAATCCGATCCTGCGCTAGGGCCGGCTTTGGTGCCGCTAGGCCCACAGCAGGCCGTAGGACCGGTACGGCGCGAGGTCACGGAACACGTGCCGCACCTCGCCGACCGGGTCCAGGCCGACGGTGGCTCGGCGCACCGTGGGGTCGCCCGCCTCGTGGGCGAAGGCGCCGTCGACTACCTGGACCCGGCTCGGCCCGCGCGAGCGGCCGAACCGAACCCGCAGGTCGAACAGTTCGCAGGGGTAGGCCGGTGTGCAGACGTAGTACGGCGACATGACCGGCACCCCGACCATGAACTCGATGTCGTGCTCCTCGTCGGCATCGAGTACGCGGCTGAGTCGCAGGTCGAACTCGACGCGAGTGGCGGCGACGCGCCGGGTGGCGGTCACTTCTCCGCCGGAGAGCATACGCAGTCGCAGTCCACCCACGGCGTCGCGGTCGTCCGTTCCGGGCGGCGCGACCGTGAGGGAGTGCCGGATCACGTCCAGGCCGCTCACATGGCTGGTGAACCTGCGTGTCTCGATCACCTCGACCTCCGGTTGGTCCAGCAGCACTCTCGTCCGCAGAACAGTGGTATGCCAGGGTGCCCGGTTCCGGGCGGCCACCTCGGCGCGCTGTTCGGCCAGCGCGCGTTCGGCGAGCAACCGCAGCGCTTCGTCGCTGCGGCGTTGCAGCGACCGCGGGCTCAGGTTAAGCGCGGGCACCTGCGGTGCCAGGGCCACCAGACGCTCGGTGTAGCGGACCAAGGGTGGTGCGTCGAAGCCGAGCGCCGCACGGGCGACAGTCCGGTACGGCTCCCTCAAACCGTCGGACAGACGGTCGAACGTGGCGCGGATCTTCTGGCGGGTCTGCCACTCGGTGTCGCTCTCGATTGCGCCGCTGACCAGGCGAACCACGGGCCCGAACTCGTCGATCGGTTGAGAACCGTTGATTCCAAACCCTTTGCGCAGCAACTTCAATTCATTGAACAGGGTCTCGGTATTGCCACTTCGCCTGTCGCTAACCGTGTCCATCCGTCCACCCCCGGTGCGATGCCCTGGTCGCGCAGTGTACCGGCGGGCGACGTGATCGCCACTGCGCCGAATGGCTGGCGCACCGTTTCGGAAACCCCTGAAACGCCGCAGGCAGAGGTCCTGTCGTGTACCGAAACCGTTTCCCCGCTGGAAACCCCTTCACCGCGTTCGCCTGGCTCGCCCAAGATTGGGCAGACCGACCGGTCGACCGACCCAAGCACCAGTGATTCGTTTGTCGTACGACGGCGTGCGCGAACGCTTTGCCGAAGGGAAGACCTATGCACACGCACCTGCTCCCCACCGTGCTCGACGCCCCGCTGTTCCTGCTCGGGTAGCCACCCGTCCGGTCCACGGCCGTGAATCGTGGACCGGACTACCACCTTCACCACAGGAGATCCCACTGATGCGTCACATCGGCTCGGACCTGCGCCGCTGGCGAGACCGGCGCGGCCATTCGCTGGCCGAGTTCGCCAGGATGATCGATTACAGCAAGGGGCATCTGAGCAAGATCGAGAACAACAAGGAGAACCCCTCGTTCGACCTCGTCAACGCCTATGATCGCGCACTCCGGGCAAACGGGCAGTTGTTGGCGCTGTTCACCACCGGCCGGGCCAAGTCCATGCACCGTTCTGCTCTGCCCGCCGCCCCCCGCCACTTCGTCGGTCACGGGCCGAAGCTGGAGCTGCTGACCAACGTCATCGCCGCACCGCAGGACAACCGGGTCGTCGTCGTCACCGGCCTCGGGGGCTCGGGCAAGACCACGCTTGCGGTCATGGCTGCACAGTTGGTGGGGACGAACTTCCTCGACGGCATCCTGTTCGTTGACCTGCGCGGCTACTCGGCCGAGCCTGCGCTAAGCGCCGTGGACGCAGCGTACCGGTTGCTGCGCCAGCTCGGAACCGACGCCAGCCTGATCCCAGTCGACCCGTACGACAGGATCACGATGGCGCGCGAGATCCTTTCTACGCGCAACGTCCTGGTCGTGCTGGACAACGCGAGATCCACCGACCAGGTCGTTCCGCTGATTCCCGCAGGCTTGTCAAGCAGGCTGATCGTGACCAGCCGCCACCACCTCGCCGCGATGGACGAAGCGATTCGTGTGCCTCTCGGAATGCTTGACGACTCCGACGGGGTCGCCCTGTTCCGGGCAATCTGCGGTGAGCGTCCCTCGGTCGACGACGCCGCCGTGGTGCAACTGGTGCGGCAGTGCGGCGGGCTCCCGCTGGCGATTCGGATCGCGGCGTCCAGGTTCGCCACCGGATCGTGGACCGCGACCCGGTTCGCCACGCTCGTCGACCGCCGCACCAGTCTCCTGACCGCGCTGGACGATGGCGAACGCAGTGTCACGGGTGTGCTCGGCCTGTCCTACAGCACTCTCCCGCCCGCCGAGCGCAAGCTCTTGGGCCTGCTCACCATCCACCCCTACGGAACTATCGCGGAATGGTCCATCGAGGCCTGGCTCGACTTGAGCGGTGAACCCGTGGACGAAGCCCTCGACCGGCTGCACGACGCCAATCTGATCACCCGCGACGAGCACGGTGACATCGGGCTGCACGACCTGGTTCGAGCGTTCGCCGTGCATCAGGCGGTATCCGATGTGTGCGACCAGGCTCGCCAGGCCGCGACGTCGCGGCTGATCGACCTCGCGTTGGGTGCCGCGGCGGCCGCCGATCGCCTGATCGAACCGCACCGCCACCTCCCGTGTACACCGCCTCCTCCCGCGCGGCTCCCGTTCCGGGACGCGGACACGGCGAGGAAGTGGTTGCTCGCGTGGTGGCCCATGCTGACAGGCGTGGTCGAGTTGGCGGCCGGTGACGCACGGTCCTGGCAGCTCGCGCTCGTCCTGCGGGGGTTCTTCTTCGCCGACCGCCTCTTCGGGCCATGGGTGACCACCCATCGCACCGCCCTCGCCACCGCGGACGCCCTGGGTGATCGGGCCGCCCAGGCGATGATCCTGAACAGCCTCGGCATGGCCCACGTGGAAATGGGTGATCTAGCTGAGGCCGCCGAGGCGCACCTGCGTGCCCAGACCGTCCACGCGGAGACCGGAGACCGGCGCGGGCAGATCGACGCGCGATCCAGCCTCGCCTGGGTGCGGCTGTACGAGGGGCGCGCTGAGGAGGCGATCATCGACCTCGACGCCGCGCTGGACTTCTACCGGTCTACCGGCCTGACCCGCAACACCTTGATCGCCCTGCGCGGACTGGCGTTCGCCTCCACGGCGGTGGGTAGGCACGACGTTGCCGCCGAGTACGCCCGTGAGGCGGTAGCTCGGGCGCGGCAACCGCTGGAGGCAGCCATGGGGACCAACTGCCTGGCCTGGGTCGACTTCCACGCAGACCGTCTGGACGACGCCTGCCGGCACTACAGCGAAGCAGTCGAATTCGCCGCGCAGGCGGACAGCCGCTACGAGATGACCCGTGCCCTGCTCGGTCTGGGCAACGTCGAGTCCCGCCAGGGCCGCTGGTCCCGTGCCGCTGACCTGTGGCGGCACGCGGAAGCCCAGTCGGTCTGGGTCAACCCCGCTACCGTCGTCGAAGCTATCGCCCACCACGACCTCGACCGCGGAAGTCGAAGGTAACCGCGGTGGAGAGCTACGCGTCAACCCCGGAGTCGGCTCGGACGACGAACCTCTACCGCCTGCGTCCGAGCATCGGTTTCGCGGACTGCTGGGCTCGTCCGAAGAGCAGCGCCGACGACGCCTACGTCGCGGCACCTGTCGCCGCGCTCGGTGACGAGGCCCTGCTCGTGACGGGCAGCCCGGAGCCCACCAGGGTCGCATGGGCGGCACTGATCGAGGGCCTGACCGGCACATCGCTCAACTTCTGGGGCGCCCAGTCCTCGGCGATCCTGTTCGTCCGCATCGGACAGGAGGCCTTCGCGCTCACGTTCGGCGGCGGTTGGCGTATGCTGCGCTCCGGTGCCATCGACCACGAATTCGGGCTGAACCTGGCCCTGCGGGTGCTCGACTCGGCTGCTGTCCGGACCATCAGCCGGACCCATTTCAGCAGCAAAGCTCGCATTGATCGGAATACCGTTCCCGGCGGCACTTCGCTCTGGTCGTTCGGCATCCGCGAGCACGCCGAACTAGTGGGGCAGATCGTGGGCAGGATCAGGTCAACGGAGTCCCTGCGGATCAGTCAGGTCCGCAAGTCGGAACGTCGCATCACGATCGACTGCACCAAACGCGTTCGGCTGCCCATACCGTCGGATCGGGTGAACCTCATCGACGACCTCCGTGAGATCACCCGGGTCTTGAGCGAGCCGCCGTTGCCGGAACTGGAGCCGCTCACGTGGATCAGCCGAGTTCCGTCCGACGCCGACTTCCTTCCCGAGGCTTGGGCACGCTTGGGGCACGACCTGCGCGACCGCGCCGACTCGGTGAGCGTCGCCTACCCGGCGGCGTACCACGCAGGCCTGGACGTCGTCAGCTACCGAGGCAAGGTAGGCCAGAGCACGATCGATACCAGCGAGCTGACACTCGCCCACATCCGTGACGGGTTGGTGGAGACGGAGATCGACTCCTACGCCCATGTCCTCAAGTCTGGTCGCATCACCGGCTACTTCGAGGACGACGACCGCCTCGGCGATGACGTCACCGCACTGCACTGGCTCACCGCCCAGGTCGACCTGGCAAGCGGAAAACGCCTCGTCTTGCTCGACGGCTACTGGTACGACCTGACCGACCAGTACCGCGGCCACGTCGACCGCGTCATTGAGGCCGCCTTCCGGTCCGACCCGCCATGGCAGCTACCTGCTTGGCGAGAAGCACTTCCCGATGCCGCGGGTAATCGCGATGAGCAGGCGTACAACCTGCACGCCGGAACACTGGAGGGTTTCCTGTGCCTGGACCGGAAGCTCCTGCGTCCTACGGGAAAGCAGGGCTTCGAGGCCTGCGATCTGCTCGGGCCGAACCAGGAATTGATCCACGTGAAGCGGGTGAGCTCACGAACCGGTTCCGGCCCGCTGAGCCACCTATTCGCCCAGGGTATCGTTGCCGTGGAGAACCTAGTGGAGAAGTCCACATGGGACATGTTCGTCGACAGAGTGAACGAGCTCGATCCTGGTCGTGCCGGAGTCCTCGGCAACCGCCCGAGCGCCGTCGTCTACGCCATACACCGCAGCGATCGACCGCTGAGCATGGATTCGTTGTTCTCCTTCGCCAAGTCCGAGCTCACCTCGGCGACGATGATCTTCCAGCGCCTCGGCATCCCGATGTGGATCTCGGTCATCCCGTAGCCGAGAGCGGGACAGCCTCGCGCGAGCTGAATTATCCTCGAAGTCGCTGTATGTGAGGTTTCACTAACGACCTTTGATTATGGGGTTGATAATGTTGGGTCGAGGGTGAGGCCGGTGCCGGTGAGGAAGCCGGTGAGTAATGCGGGGTGGCGTTGGATGTGGCGTAGTCCTCGGTGGGCGGCCTTGGTGAGTTCGGCGAGGTTGCGGGCGGCCAGGTTGGCGAGGGCGTTGGTCTTGAGATGGGCCCAGACGCTCTCGGTCGGGTTGAACTCGGGTGCGTAGCTGGGGAGTTGGACCACGGTCAGCCAGGCGGTGTTGGCCGTGGTGAACTCCTTGGTCTTGCCGGTGATGTGGCCGCGCAGGTTGTCCCAGACCAGCACGACGGGGGTGCCCAGACTGCGGTGCAGATGGCACAGCAGGGCGGGGAACTCGGCGTGGGTGAACCCGCCCGACCGGGTGGCGTAGATCAACCGCGGGGTCCGGTCCGGCCGGTAGCAGCAGATGCCTGCCAGGGAGATCCGCTTGCGTTCCCTGCCGGTGATCCGCAGGACCGGGGTGCGTCCCAGCGGGGACCAGGTGCGGCGCACCGGCGGGCTCAGCGAGGTTCCGGACTCGTCGGCGAAGCAGATCCAGGCCCCGGTCCGGGCGGCTGATCTTTTACCCGCGGCCACACCTCGGTGCGCCAAGCGGAGATCGCCTCCTCGTCACGCTCGACCGCCCGGCCGGTCGGGTGTGCCGCTCGAGAAGTCATCGCTGCTGGTCAGGCGGCGTGTCTGTACTCGTTGATGAGTCCGCCGAGGATGCGGGTGCGGAGCACTCTGTGGGTGTCGAGGTCGTGTACCGCGGCGGGGTGTTGCCGGGCTTCGGGTGGTAGCTGGTCTCGGGCCTGGTGGGGTCGGTGCCGGTTGTAGTGGTCTTCGTAGGTCGTGAGTATCTGACGTGCGTGGCTCTCGCCGGTGATCAGGATGTGGTCGAGGAGTTCGCGTCTGATGGTGCCGATGACCCGTTCGCAATGGGCGTTCATCCGGGGCGCCTGCGGCTCGCTCGTGACCACGCGAAGATCGTCGGCCCGGAAGACGGCGTCGAACGCCTGGCCGTACTTGCCGTCGCGGTCGCGGATCAGGAAGCGCAAGGACTCCATCCGGTGTCCGAGGTCGGTGGCGAGGTTCCTGGCCTGTTGCGTGGTCCATGCCTGGGTCGGGTGGGCGGTGACGCCGGTGATGTGCAGGCGTCGGGTGCCGTGTTCGAGGAACGCGAGCGCGTACAGGCGCTTGCCGAGCACGGTGTCGAGGTGGAGGAAGTCCGCCGCGATGATGCCCTGGGCCTGGGCGGTGAGGAACTCCTTCCAGGTCGGACCGGTGCGGCGGGGCGCCGGGTCGATGCCCGCGTCGTGCAGGATCTGCCAGACCGTTGAGGCGGCGATCCTGTGGCCGAGTCGGGCCGACTCACCCTGAATTCGCCGATGACCCCACCGAGGGTTCTCCTGGGCCAGCCGCAGCACGAGCGACTTGACCGCCGCTCGTGTCGGTGGGCGTCCGGTGCGTCGACGGGCGGAGTAGTCCCACTGACGAGCTATGAGTCTGCGGTGCCAGGCGAGCAGCGTGCCCGGCGTCACCGGAAAGACCTCCCGCCACCGGCGACGGTCCACCAGCCCGGACAGGGCGGCGAACCAGAACCGGTCCGCAGGCTCGTAGCGAACCTGACCCGCCAGTTGTCGACGAAGGACCGCGTTCTCGTGCCGCAACACGAGCAGCTCGGCGTCCTTCGCCGCCTCGCTCCGAAGAAGCACCGACGGGACGGACAGCAACCTACGGGCCACCTTGAACAGCAGGGACACGATCACCCGGACATGCTCGCAACACCGTGACAGGTTTGCTCTACCAGCGACGATGACTTTTCGAGCGGCACGCGATCTTGGGACAGTCCCACCGCTCTTCGCGCCGGATCCGGCACGGTCGGTTGATCACGCAATCATGGACGAGGTCGCTCGTGTGACGGATCCGATGTAGGTGCCCACCGCGTCGAAGCGGTACTGACTGGCCAGGTTCAGTGATCGGTGGACCGCGAAACTCGAGCCGCCGCGACGCGGTCTGCGATGTGGTCGATGACCACGTTGACCGCGCGGCGGTACGGGGTGGCGTCTTGGTTCACCTGCGACAGGAGCATGCCGCCCTGGATCGCAGCCAGCAGCGCGACCGCGAGCGCCGCGACGTCCTCGTCGGCTTCGAGGTCGCCGCGCTCGCGCATGCGAGCAAGCCCGGACTCGATCGCTGCTTGCCACGCGGCGAATCCCGTAGCCAGGCCGAGGCGAGCCGAGGGGTCGATGTCCGACAGTTCGCTCGCGAGCGAGCCGATCTCGCACCCTCCTGCGCAGTGCACCGCGTCCAGACGGACGGCGGCGCCTTCGCACCATTCACGCAGTGCGTCGATGCTGTCGAGGTGGTCGAGCAGGGGTCGCTGCTGGTCGAGCTTCACGGTGTTCTGGTAGTCGATCACCGCCGCCGTGAGGCCCTTCTTGTCCCCGAAGTAGTGGTAGATCTGCGAGGCGCTCACCTGGGCACGGCGTTGCACGTCGGGGATGCTCGTGCCGGCGACGCCCTGCTTGAACATCAGTTCGGCGGCGGCCTGCAGGATGCGGTCTCGCGTGCGCCGGCCACCCTCGGTGCTCGCTGCCTTGACCTGCGTCTCGACACCGCGCGTCTTCACGGGACTCAGCCTACCGGGATTGGAATTGACTTTCCAATCCCGCGATACCTACGGTTGGAGTGTTCATTCCAAGATCATTCCCATACGTGACAGGTGACGCTCATGGCCCTCAACCCCCAGGTCCAGACCGTGCTCGACAACTTGGCCGCGACCCCCGCGCCCGCGGCCAACACCCTCACCGTGGCGCAGAACCGCGCCGCCGGCCGTGCGTTCGCCTCGTTCGCCGGTGACGTCGTCCCGGTTCGGGAGGTCCGCGACACGACCTTCCGCAACGGCGACCACGACGTCCCGATCCGCGTCTACACGCCCGAGACGATCCCGACGGGCTCGCCCGCTCCGGTGACGGTGTTCTTCCACGGCGGCGGCTGGGTGTTCGGCGACCTCGACAGCCAGGACCACTACGCCAGGGTCGTCGCGACGCGGTCGAAAACCATCGTCGTCTCCGTCGACTACCGGCTGGCGCCAGAGCACCGGTTCCCGGCAGCCGTCGAAGACACCTGCGCGGCGCTGCGGTGGGTCGAGCAGAACGCGAGCACCTTCGGCGCCGATCCGAAGCGCATCGCCCTGTTCGGGGAGAGCGCGGGAGGCAACCTCGCCGCTGTCGCCGCGCAGGAAGCCGAGCGACGCGGCGGGCCGGCCATCACCTTCCAGGCCCTCGCCTATCCCGCGACCGATCGATTCGACGACAGCGCGTCGATGTACGACTGCGCTGCCGGGCCCCTGCTGACGCGCCCTTGGCTCGAGTGGTTCTGGGGCGCCTACCTGAACACCCCCGACGAGGGCGCCGACCCCCGCGTCTCCCCACTGCGCGCGGAGGACCTCACCGGGCTCCCGGCCGCGTTCATCGTCACCGCTGAGCTCGATCTGCTCCGCGACCAGGGCATTCGGTACGCCGACGCTCTCCGCGAGGCTGGAGTACCGGTGACGCACCGAGCGGTCGAGGGCGTACCCCACGCATTCCTGTCCTTCACCCGCGACGTCCGGATCTCGCGCGACGTGCTGAACGAGATCGGCGACGCCATCGGCGCGGCCTTCGCGTGATGGCGGGCCACCCAACGGTGAGCGCTCCAACCGTGCTGCCGGCGTTCTGGCACCGCCGGTGAGCGCGGCTCGTCACGGTGGCCGTTCTCGCCGGTCCGAATCCCGAACGGCACCTGCGGCGGGATGAGCCGGAACCGCCGCTGTCGGACTGGAACCCGTCCTCGAAGCCGCGGGGAGGGCGGCCACGTCGATCATGGCTTGGTAGGACAGGGCGATCGGGTCGAACACCGCTGCGACGCCGAGCAGGACCCACATCGCTCCGGTGAAGACGGACTCGATGTCCTTCGCCGAGGCGCCCGCTGCGGAGCCGATGCCGATGTGCGGCGCCGACCAGCACACGGCGCCCGCGATCGAGGCGGGCGGGAACCGGTGGTACACCAGTGCTGTCGACCCACCTTGCGGACGATCTTGCCGGCACGCAGACGATCGCCGAAACGGCGGCCGAGGAGGTAGCCGGTGCTGTCGCCGGCGTCAACGCACCCGTCACCGCCGACACGGCGGGCTGCGGCAGACTGGCCGGCCCTTCGAGGGCGTCGGTCGCGAAGGTCATGCGCTCTCCCCGGAAACAGCGTCAAATGTGCGGGAAGCACACCGGACCGCCATGGCTCACCGACCGGCCGACCTGGGATCGGCCGAGTCGGACGCGGGTGCCTCTGCGCCGTCAGGTCCGGGAACCTACTCGGAGAACATGGTGAACGAGCGCGTCTTGTCGAAGCGCCTGGCCGCGAGGTCCTCGAAGCTGATCAGGAAGCATCCGTAGTGGACGTCGCTTTGCGTGTAGAACTGGGCGAGTGGCACCCATTCCTGGATCAGCCGGTGCTCCTCCGCCTCGATCAGGGGGAAGTTCCACGTGTCCGCACGGTCGAGGCCGGCTTCAGGCCGGTTCTTGAGGTTCGCGATCGCCATCTGGTGCCACGGGCTGTCGCTGCCGCCTATCTCCATGCAGTGGCCGCCGATGCGGATCGTGGACATCCGTTTGCCAGGCCCCGGCCAAAGACCGTCGACGATGTCGCACAGTTGGTCGAAGTGCTTCAACTCCGTGAACAGTTCGTTCACGTAATCCGGCTGGAATTCCATGGCGTGCTCGTCGGTTTCTTCCATCCACTCTGGCAGATCCGCCTCGACCCATGCGGAGAGCGTGCGCTCGGGAATGAGGAGCGGCATGCCGTGGTCATCCATTCCCTCGAGCTCGGGCGGCAATGGCGGCACCGCCGTCTCCGTGCCTGCCGGGACGTGCAGAACTCGCGCGTACTTCGGCTGCCCGTCAGGCCTGAAATGAGCCATCGCATCTTCCTCGTACTGCAGGAAGAGCAGCAGCGAGCCGTCCGTCGGCAGAGGAAGCCCTTCGGCCCGCGGAAGGGCCGCGAAGTCCACGGAGGCGATGAACGGCAACGCGTACCCGTCCCCGTCGGTCGGCCACTCCGTGCCCACCGGCAACCGGGGCAGCCCTCCCTCTTGGCCGACGATCTCCTCGTCGGCGCGCGCGCCGCTCAGCCAGACCGCGAATCGGAGTTGACCCGCGAACTTGTCGACCTCGTCCTTCGGGACACCCTGGCTGATCGCCGCTTGGTGGAATTGCCGGTAGCGGTCCACAGCTGCATTGTTGCACATTGATGAAAGCTCTCTCGGGGAGGTTGACGGCAGGAACGCTTTCCGCTCACAGATTTCTTCGGAAAGGAAGAGATCAGCGGATGGCGGTGGTCCCTGGTGGGAAACGCCCGCCAGGGACCGTGGCTGATGTGGTCGGCTTGCTTTCGGTGAGGTCAGCGATCGGGCAGGAGACGGCCGGTGGCGATGGTGAAGCCGATCGTCGCTCCGCCCCCGGTCCGGTTCCTGGCGAAGGTGGTTCCGCCGTGGGCTTCGGCGATGCCGGCCACGATGGCCAGACCGAGACCGGAGCCCGGTAGTGAACGCGAGGTGTCCGCGCGGTAGAACCGGTCGAAGATCCGGCCGAGGTCGTCGGTGCCGAGACCGGGTCCGCGGTCCGACACGGTGATCGTGCCCGCGCGGACCTCGACGTCGATCGGGGCGGTGCCGTCGGTGTCGAACTTCGCGGCGTTCTCCAGCAGGTTGCCGACGGCGCGTTCCAGGGCGAGGCGTTGTCCGCGCACCCGCGTCCGGTCGGTGTCGACGTCGATCTCGCGTTCGGTGCGGCGCTGTGCCCGTGCGGCCGCGTCGCGGACGACTTCGGCGAGTTCGACGTCGGTCTCCTCCTCGTCGGTCCCTTGCGCGAGTGCCAGGGCGATCAGTTCGTCGACGAGGTGGGAGAGCTCCCTGGTCTCTCCCTCGACGTCGGCGAGCAGGCGCGCGCGGGACTCCGGCCGGAGCTGGTCGAGGCGGTGCAGCACGTGGGCGTTGGTGCGCAGGCTCGTGAGTGGCGTGCGGAGCTCGTGCGCTATGTCCTGGATCAGTCGTTCCTGCGCTTCCCGTGAGTCCGCGAGCCTGCGCAGCATGGTGTTGAACGACGACGACAGCCGAGCCACCTCGTCGCGTCCCTCCACCGGGACCTCGCTGGCGCCCAGCCCGGTGGCGCTGACGTCCTCGGCGATCGCGGTCAGCCGCACCAGCCGCCGGGTGATCCGGCGTGCCGGCACCCAGCCGAGGCCCGCGGCGATCGCGGTCACGAGCAGGGTGAGCACGGTGATCTCCTTGGCCATGCCGCTCATCACCTGCCGCGACTGGTTGACGTCGATCCCCACCTGCACCGCACCGGAACCGTCTCCCAGCGAGGTGGTCAGCACTCGGTAGGTGTCGTGCCGCACGATCACCTCCGCGGTGCTCGTGGCGCCACGAGCGGATCCGGTGGCGAGGGCGCGGTCGGCGTCGTTGACCGGGAAGACCACGGCTCGTCCGCCGAGCGGTGTGACACCACCGCCTGGTTCGATGCGCTGTGCGGTCAGCGGCAGCGGCTGCTCCTGTCCCGCGTCACCGACGACAACGCCGGCCGGGTCGCGCAGCACCCCGTGGTGTCCGTCGATCACCGCGGCGGAGGCGGTGTGCAGACCGCGGTTCACCTCACCGGTCACGCGCTCGACCCCGGAACGGAAGGCGAGAACGCCGACCACCCCCGCGGTGAGCGCGACGACGAGGGCGAAGGCGAGTGCGAGCCGGGTTCCGAGGTTCACGGGCGCCGCACCGCGTAGCCGATGCCGCGCACCGTGTGGATCACGGACGAGGCGCCCGCCGCCGCCAGCTTGCGGCGCAGGTAGCCGACGTAGACCGCGAGGTTCTTCGAGTCCCCGCCGAAGTCGAAGCCCCAGATCCGCTCGTAGATCGTCGTGTGGTCGAGCACGACGCCCTCGTTGCGCATGAGCAGTTCCAGCAGGTCGAACTCGGTCTTGCTGAGATTCAGCTCGGTCGCGGCCCACCACGCGCGCCGGCTCGCGGGATCGAGCCGCAACGCCCCCGCGGACAGGGCGCGGTCGTCGGTGTCCTCCGCCGGGACGGCCCTGCGCAGCAAGGCCCGCAGGCGTGCCAGGAGCTCGTCGAGCTCGAAGGGCTTGGGCAGGTAGTCGTCGGCGCCCGCGTCGAGACCCGCGACCCGGTCGGAGGTCTCGACGCGCGCCGTGAGCATCAGCACCGGAACCCGGTCGCCTTCCGCTCGCAGGAGCCGGACGACGCCGAGCCCGTCGAGGCCCGGCATCAGCACGTCCAGGACGAGGACGTCGAACTTCTCCCGGCGGATTCGGGTCACCGCCTTCACCCCGTCGTCGACCTCGACGACGGAATAACCCTCGAGCTCCAGCGCGCGACCGAGCGACTCGCGAATCGCGCGGTCGTCATCGGCGATCAATACGGTGCACGTCATCCGGTTGCTTCTCCCCGCTCGGCCACTGCGGATGATTCTCGCCGAGCGACACGCCGCGCCGCGCAAAAGTTCGCCCTGAGAAGGGTAGGAACCTGGTGAGAATCCACCGCTGAGGAGCCTTTGGCCATTGCCGTCGGGTGAGGACGATTCCTATGTTCGGTCACGAGCGAGCACTTCTCCCGCTGTCCGCGTGTGCCGCATCCCCCTCGCCCAAGGAGTTTCGTGGATACCACCATGAGCACCCACGCCCCGCCGGGCGGACCACCGCACACGCGGTGGAACCCGCGGCTCGTCGGGCAGATCGCCGTGTTGCTCCTGGCGAACGTCGCGGCGGACTCGGTGATCGTCATGCCCCTGTTCGTCCTGCCGCAGATGCTCGACCACTTCGACACCACCCAATCGGCGTGGCTCGGCTCCACCGCGATGCTCGCGGGGGCGATGTGGGCGCCGCTGTTCGGCAAGAGCGCCGACATCCACGGCAAACGCCGGATGCTAACAGTCGCGTTGCTCATCGCCTGCGGCGGTGCCGTGGTCTGCCTCGTCGCGCCCAACCTCTGGATCTTCGTACTCGGGCGCGTGCTGCAGGGCGCCGCGGTGGTGACGGTGTTCCTGACCGTGTCGCTCATCCGCGACCTGTGCGCACCACGGATCGCGATGCCCGCGGTGGGTGCGGTGACCACCTGCGCGGGAGTGGTCGGGATCGCCCTGACCTCCAGCGTCGAATCGCTCGTGGCGGAGTTCGGGTTCCGGGTCGTGTTCGTGGCCGCGGCGCTGTTCGCGGCTCTCGCGGTGACCTGCATCCGCGTCTTCGTCCCGGAGTCGGAGGTGAGGACGCCGGGACGGGTCGACGTCGTGGGAACGCTCGTGCTCGGCGGAGGCGTCGTCGCGGTGCTCGGCTACACCAGCCTCGGATCGGACATCGGCTGGCTCAGCGTGGGCGCGCTCGCGCTGCTCGCCACCGGCGTCGTGGCGCTGGCGCGGTGGTACCTCGTCTCGAGCCGGGCTCCCGATTCTGCGATCGACATCAGGAACCTCGGCAGGCCGATGGTGCTCACACTGCTCGTGGTCGTGCTCGCCACCGGTGCGGGGCAGAGCATGGACCAGCTGCTCGGTCTCATCGCCCAGGTCTCGTCGGACCAGGGACTCGGCTACGGGCTCGACGCCCAGGGTTCGCTCGCCCTGCTGTTCGGCTTGCCCGCCGTCGGAATCATGGCGGGAGGACTGCTCTCGGGCCGGCTCGCGGCCCGCACCGACCCCGCCCTGGCTCTGGCCGCCGGCGTTCTGGTGGGCACCGTGGGCGCCTTCGGCATGTTCCTCGGCGCGTCCTCGTTCCCCGTCGCCGTCTTCTTCGCCTTCCTGCTGAACCTGAGCATGGGATCGCTGCTGGCTTCCGGGTTCAACATGGCGGCCGTCCTCACCGCACCGCACCGCCAGGGCGTGACCGCGAGCATGGTCTCGGTCATGAGCGCGATCGGCTCGGTGGGCGTGAGCTTCGCCGGTGCGGCGGTCCTCTCCGGCACGAGGGTCGCGGTCGACGGGGCCACGGTCAACTCCGCCACCGGCGTGTACACCTACATCGCGACCTCAGCCGGGTTGTTCGTGATCGCCGCGGTGCTCGCCTTCCTGCTGCTCGCCCAGCGCCGCGCTGAGCGGCCACGAAGGACTGACTGACGTGCCCGAGCAGTTCCCGGCCCCCAGGACGGTCGCTGCCGTAGCCGAACTGACGCGTTCGCAGCACGACGCGGTCACCGCGCCCGGTGCGAAGCTCGGCAGGGGGCCGCTCACGGTCGTGCAGCCGATCGGTGTTGTCGCGATCGGCCTGACCGCGTTGCCGGACCGGCGTTTCCGCGACCTCCCGGCGATCCTGCCGACGATGGCGGGCGTGGGTGCGTTCGTGTCCCTCGTGTCCCTCGTGTCCGGCAGTGCGACCGCGACCCGGATCGTGCCGGACGCCGAGCTCACGGCCGGGTGCGTGTCGGTGCTGGTGCGTGCCGTGTCGAGTCGGTGCAGCAGGGCGGCTTTGGGCTCTCGCGCCCGGCGTCCGTGCTCGGTGCCCTGCTGATCGCCTGCGTGCTCACCGCTGTCGGCACCGTGTTCGCCCTCGCTCGTCAACCACGACCGGTCAACACCCGAACGGAGCTTCCCGTGAACACCTCCAGTGCGCTGCGCGTCGTGATCGCCGCAGACACGTTCCCGCCGGACGTCAACGGAGCCGCGCGCTTCGCGCAACGCCTCGCCGTCGGCCTGGCCGGCAACGGCCACGACGTGCGTGTCATCGCCCCGGACTCGCCGCGCGCCACGCCGGTCGAAGGCGTGACGGTGCACCGGCTGCGGTCGCACCGGCTGCCGTTGTACCCGGACTTCCGCTTCTGCCTGCCCTGGCAGGCGAAGAAGGAGGCCGACGAGCTGGTCAAGGCGCTCAAGCCGGACGTCGTGCACGTGCAGGCGCACTTCGCGGTGGGCCGGTCCGTCCTCAACTCCGCCGTGGCCCGGGGGATCCCCACGCTGGCCACGAACCACTTCATGCCGGAGAACCTGTTCAGCCACGCCCACGTGCCGGCCTTCCTGCGGGGCATGTCCCGCAAGTGGGCCTACCGCGACCTTGTCCGCGTGTTCGGCCGCGCCGACATCGTCACCGCGCCCACACCGCGCGCCGTGCGACTACTGCACGACAGCGGCTTCCCCGAACGCGCGATGCCCGTCTCGTGCGGCATCGACATCGCCCGCTACCAGCGGTCGGTGACCCGCAACCACCGCCCCACCGCGCTGTTCGTCGGACGCCTCGACGAGGAGAAGCGCGTCGACGAGTTCCTGCGCGCACTGGCCCGCGTGCCCGGCGCGTTCGGCGAGATCGTCGGCGACGGCACCTGCAAGTCCGAGTGGGAGCTGCTGGCCCGCGACCTGGACATCACCGACCGGGTGCGGTTCCACGGCTTCGTCCCCGAGGACGAGCTGCTCGACGCCTACGCCCGCGCCGACCTGTTCGTGATGCCCGGTGTCGCCGAGCTGCAGAGCCTGGCCACGATGGAGGCGATGGCCGCGGGCAAGCCGGTGATCGCCGCGAACGCCATGGCGCTGCCGCACCTCGTGCGCCCCGGCCGCAACGGCTGGCTGTTCGAGCCCGGCGACGTCACCGCGCTGGCGCAGCGCCTGCACTCGCTGGTGCACGACGCACCGATGCGGGCCCGCATGGGCGCCGCCAGCAGCGAGATCATCTCCCGCCACGCGCTCGCCACGACCCTGGACCGCTTCGAGGCCCTGTACGCGCGGGCGATGGGCCGCACCGCACCCGTCATCGCACCGGCGGCCTGAACTCGATCCGCCGGGCGCGTTCGGCGCCCCCGGACGATCGGTGGACGGTGCGACTCGTGCCACTCGACGAGAGAAAGTCGATTTGTCCGGTCATTGATTCCATCGTCCGCAGTCGCCCGACTCGGTCGACAACTTCGTCGGCGTTGATCAATGTCGACTTCAGCGCATCGATCTAGTTAAGGAGTTTCGGTGTCGAACACCGACCCAAGCCCTCCGAGTGCGAAGATCCTGTCGGTTCATCAGCGTCTCGCCACGTCCGGCGCTCGCAGCGCACACGTTTTCCGGACTGACCGCGGGTTGCACCTCGTTGTTCCCCAGTTGGCTGAAGACCTGCCAGGTCGGGCGCCGGACATGAACGGCGGGGATGCCGACGTCGACGCTCTTCTCTACCGTTGGGAGGAAGCGCAGTTCGTCGAGGTCGACCGCCTGCCCTGTCCCAGCGGCGAGGACGCGCTGAGCTTCACCAGTGGCGGGAGGAACTACCTGGCGTTCGCCAACCTCCGCACCGGGAAGGGCCCGTACGAGACGGACGTCAACTCGCTCATCTACCGCGAGGGCGAAGACGGGGAGTGGGTCGTCGACGAGACGCTGCCCACCTTCGGGGCCAAGCAGTGGCACCACTTCCCGATCGACGACCGCGAGTTCCTGGCGCTGGCCCAGGGGCTGACCATGCCGGGCCTCTCGCCCAAGGGGCACGGACGTTCGGTCATCTTCGAGCGCGTCGACGGGCGGTGGAAGGAGTTCCAGGTCCTGGGAGGGCGCTGGGGTTACAACTGGGACTACTTCCGCGTTGGCGGATGTCATTTCCTGGCCTATGCCGACCAGGTCACCCCCAGTGTCGTCTACCGCTGGGACGGCGATTCCTTCGTCCCCTACCAGACTTTCGCGGAGAAGTTCGGCCGGAGTTTCCTGCACTTCTCGCAGGACGGCGAGGAGTGGCTGGCCTTCGCGTGCATCAACGGTGACTCGACGCTCTACCGCTGGAATGGTGAGCTGTTCGAGCCGCACCAGTCACTCGGTGGCCCCGGAGGCCGCGAGTTCGCACTCCACCGGCACGGCGACAAGCTGTTCCTCGTCCGCGTCTGCTTCATCCGGGGAAAGCCCCCCGTGGCCAAGACCGATCTGATGTCGCAGCTGTACAGGTGGGACGGCGGCAAGTTCGAGGTGATCGAGGAGTTTCCCACCTCCGGCGGCACCGACGCGAGCTTCTTCGAGGCCGACGACAAAACCTTCCTGGTCGTCGCCAACAGTCTCACCCCGGACGTGCGGTTCCGTCAGGACAGCATCGTCTACGAGTTCTCACTCGACGACGCCTGACCCGAGCCGACAGCGCCCAGCCCGAACCGAAAGGACGGATTCAATGCGGTACCAGCCCGACCCGCACTTCATGCGGCTGTTCGAGATGTTCACCTCCGCCCCCGGCAGCATCGGCCAGAACCTGCAACGGCGACTGGGCGAGGCCCATTCCGACGCCCCGTTGCTGCTGGCGACGGGCACCGATCTGGTGCTGTTCCCGGGCGGCGGACGCCCGCCCACGTCGGTCGACTTCAGGAAGGGCACCAGGGGGTTCTTCGAGATCACCGCGGTCTCGCACCTCGGCCTCACGATTCCCTACCTGGCCCGGCTGCGCGAACTCGGCGACTCCAGCTGCAAGACCGCCGCCAGGGACCTCATCGAGCAGTGCCGCGTCGTCCGGGACTTCAACAGCGTCTCGCACTGGCGTGACGAGGTCGCGGTCACCGCGTGGCAGGGGCACGAGGAGAAGATCACCGACCTCGTCGACTACACCTGTGCGACCACCGCGGACTACCTGGAACGCGCGATCGGGAACCCGGAGCTCCTGGACTTCGAGCACCTGCGCGCGAACCTGCTCGAAGGCGACGGGCCGGACGCGGTACCCGTGCCGTTCAACGACGTGATGGCGGCGACCTTCGCCCTCTCGGCACTGGACTCGGTGCACCGGAGCCTGAAGTGGCTCCACGAGCAGTCCATCGACTGGGCCCGGCTGATGGTGATCGTCGCCGGTGGCGCCGGACGCCCGAGCGCCGGCCTGACCTGGCAGAGCAACAACGTGTGCCCGCTGCTCCACGAAGCGTCGGGCCACAGGCTCGACCCGGCCCGGCTGATCATCGCCCCGACCGCCCCCACCATCGAACCGGAGCAGTTCGCCGACAGCGAGTTCTGCGCTCGGGCCGAGTCGCAGTACCGCGAGTTCTGGTACGGCTGCCTGTCCTCGGTCGAGATGAGCCGTCTCATGTGGCCGGACTACCCGGCCTTCGAGAAGAGGATCGACCAGGCGCCCGTGGTCGACCCCGACACCGAGGTGGTCGACGCCATGCCGCGCGTCCGGTCGGTCCACGACAAGCGGGCCGTCGTGACCAGGCTTCGCTACGTCATGGAAGACCCCGGCGCACAGATCGCGACCGCCGGCATGCAGTTCGTGCTCGACCAGCTCAGCGCCAACGGGAACAGGCCCGAACTCGTCGAGCTGCCCGGCTTCACCGGCGTCACCTACCCGGCCGGCCCGCAGAGGTAGCGGGGGCGAGCTTCCGGAGGCGACGGAACAGCTGCCTGCCAGGCGTTGTGAGCGTCGCCTCCGTCATCGGGACAACCAGCTGGACCAGAAGGGGGAACACACCATGCAGAAGCGTGCGTTGGTCGTCGGGCTGGGGATCGCGGGCATGTCCGCGGCGATCGGGCTGCGCCGAGCGGGATGGACGCCGGTGATCATCGAGCGGGCTGCCGAGCGTCGGACCGGGGGCTACTTCATCTTCCTGTTCCCGGAGGGTCGCCAGGCAGCTGCCGACCTGGGCATCGCCGACCACCTGCACACCCGCAACCCGGCGTGGAAGGAGGGCGGGAACACCTGGGCGCTGGATCGTCGCGGCAACCCGAAGCCGGAACTGGGATTTCTGGACCAGCCCGGTCCGGCGGCGGTGTTGCGCGGCGACATCGAGGCCGCGCTGTGGCAGAGCATCACCGACGGTGGTGTCGAGGACCCGGTCGAGGTGCGGTTCGCCACCACCCCGGTCGAGATCACCCAGAGCGCCGACGGAGTGCAGGTCCTGCTCGAAAGCGCCGGTTCCGGCGCGCAGTACCGCGAGACGTTCGATCTCGTGGTCGGAGCGGACGGGCTCCGCTCGACCGTGCGCCGGACGGTGTTCGGCCCGGACGAGGACTACCTGACGGATTGGAACGCGATGGTGTGTGCCTTCCAGCTCAAGGAGCACGTGCCCTCGTTCGCTCCGACCGACACCGTCGTCGTCCCGCGCGCCAAGCGCGCGGCGTGGGTGTTCGGGTTCGCTGATCACGCGCCCACGACGCTGCTGACGTACCGGACCGATGACATCCAGAAGCAGTTCAGCGGATCGCGGATCGAGCAGCTGCGGTCGGTCTACTCGGGAATGGACGACCCGGTGGTGCGCCACGTCCTGGACTCCCTGGAGGATGCCCCCGACGTCCTGTTCGACTCGGTCCACCAGGTGCGGATGTCGCGGTGGAGCTCGGGCCGGGTGGTCCTGCTCGGTGATGCGGCGTGGTGCCTGACCACCTACTCGGGTATGGGCGCCTCGGCCTCGCTGTGCGGCGGCGCTGCTCTCGGCAAGGCCGTGCAGGAGCACCCCGACGATCTCGACGACGCCCTGAACGCGTGGGAGACCGGGCTTCGCCCGTTCATCACCGAGCAACAGCGCACCGCGAAGATCAAGCAGCAGAGGTTCGTCCCTTCGAGCAAGCCGGCAGCGGCGTTGCGCGCGTTCATCCTCGGTGTTGCCCGCAGGATCATCCACCGTCGGCTCGTCGCCGAGTCGTCCGGAAGTCCGGCTCCGGCCGTGTCCGGTACCGGTGACCACTTGCGCGCTGCGCATGGCGCTGATCGATGAGCGCAGTCGTGTCCAGCGCGGTGGAGAACGTCAGCCGGGAGCAGATCACGGAACTGCGGGAGCCGGCCTTGTCCGCCTACGAAGCGGAGTTCCTGCCGATCACCCGTGACTACCGGGCCGAGTCGAACTGAAGCCCACCGACGGTGGGACCCTCGTCCACTGGCAGCCGCGCGAGCGGTCACTCACGGCTCCCGGCAGGGGCGTCCGCTCGATCGCAACGGAATTGACCGAGCAGGACGAGCCGGGCGTCGACCCGAGCCCCGGTGCGGCTCTGGCCTCCTGTCTCGGCCTCCCACCCGTGCTCAGCGTGGGCCGAGTCGCCGGTCGAGTGCGCGGCCCACGTCGGGACACCGTTCCCGGACCGTGTCGAGGAAGGCGGCCAGTACGGGGGAGCGGTCCGCCGCGCGGAACGAGAGGGTCAGATCGGGAAGGGGCACGTGCGGGAGCACGTCGCAGAACCAGGTGCCGGGACGGGCGGCGATCCGCATGCGCGACGGCCCGAGACCTACGCCGACGCCACTGGCGGCCAACCCGATGATCGTGTGGACATCGCGCGCCTCGGTGGCGTCGGCGAGCGCGGTCGAGCCTTCCCCGAAGACGGTCCGCAGCACGCCGAGGGTGACCGGTTCGTCATCGACGGGCGCCACGACGAGGTGCTGGTGCCGCAGCTGCTCGACCCCGACGCTCGCCTGGCCCGCGTAGGGGTGGGCGCTGTCCACCACGGCGACCAGGTGGTCGCGTCCGATGATCACGGACACGAGCCCTTCGGTCCCGGGGCCTCGTGGCGCACCCAGCCCGATCGCCACGTCGAGCTCGCCGGCCACGAGCGCCGCGGTGCTCCGCGTCGTCGCCATCTCGTGCAGGCCCAGCCGCACGTCGGGACGGTCCCGGCCGAAACGGCCGAGCACCCCCGGCAGGGGGTCCAGCAACGCGGAGCCGATGAAGCCGAGCCGCAGGTGCCCGGTCTCGCCTCTCGCGGCGCGGCCCGCGTCGGTCGTGGCGGCCGCCATCTCGGCGAGGGCGAGGCGTGCCCTCACCAGGAACGCCTCTCCCGCGGCGGTGGGGAAGACCCCTCCTGGTGTGCGGTCGAACAGCTGCGTGCCCACTTCCCGTTCGAGCGCGGCGATCTGCTTGGACAGCGGCGGTTGGGCGATGCCCACTGCGGCCGCCGCCCGGCCGAAGTGCCGGTGCTCCGCGAGCGCCAGGGCGTAGCGCAGGTGACGTGCTTCCATCGGTCCTCCCCAGTGCCGGCCGCGATACCCAGAAGATATCGAAAGCCCATTCGTCAGATATGTGAGTCGATAGCGGCGGCGGGCGGACGTCAACTGGTTCCATGACCGTGAACTCCCTGACCGGCGGGCGTGGTGGGCCGGCCGGCACCGTGTTCGTGCTCGTCCACGGCGCCTGGCACGCCTCTTGGCAGTGGGCGGCGACCCAGCGGGCGATGGCCGGAGCGGGCGTCGCGAGCGTCGCCGTCGAGCTCCCCGGTCACGGCTTCGACGCGCCGTTGCCCTCGGGCTACCTGCGGCCGGGCCAACCCGGCCTGTCGACCGAGAAGTCGGCGCTGGCCGCGATGACCATGGACGACTTCGCCAACGCGATCATCGACACCCTGCGTCGCGTGCGGCACTACCGCACCGTCGTGCTCGTGTCGCACAGCGCGGGTGGTGGGCCCGCATCGCTGGCCGCCGAACGTGCCCCCGGACTCGTCGACCGGGTGGTGTACCTCTCGGCGTTCGTGCCGGCCGGTCGCCCGCGGTTCTTCGACTACCTCAGCGCAGAGCAGAACGCGGGCGCGCTCGGGCAGGGCTTGCCGCTGGGTGATCCGGCCGTGATCGGCGCGGTGCGCATCAACCCGCACTCGGACGACCCGGCGTACGTGGAGGAGCTGCGCCGCACCCACTACCACGACACCCCGCCCGAACGATTCGACCGCTGGCGCCTCGCGCTGAGCCCCGACCTGCCGCTCGCGATCCCCGGCAGCCCGGTCGAGGTGACCCGCGAGCGGTGGGGGCGGATCCCGCGCACCTACCTGCGCTGTGGCGAGGACCGGGCCGCGCCGCCGGCCCTGCAGGACCTGATGATCACCGAGGCGGACGAGGCGATGCCGGACAACCCGTTCGTCGTCGCGACGCTCGCGTCCAGCCACACGCCGTTCGCCGCTCACCCGGTCGAACTCGCGAACGAGCTGATCGCGGCTGCCGGTCTGCGCACGCACGCCTACTGAGATGACACCGTCCGAACCCGCCGCGCAACCTCGTGCGCTCGTTCTGCCCGTGGTGCTGAGCGCGACGTTCGTGCAGCTGCTCAACGTCACCATCGCGCAGGTGGCCGCGCCGGCGATGCAGCAGGACCTGGGGGCGAACTCCGGTGCGCTCCAGCTCGTCGTCGCCGGCTACACGCTCACCTACGCCTGCCTGCTCCTCGTCGCGGCGCGGCTCGGGGAGCGGTACGGCTACCGGCGGGTGTTCGTGGTGGGCATGGCCGTGTTCGCGCTCGGCTCCGCGGCGTGCGCCGTCGCCCCCTCCGCGGGTGCCCTGGTCGCGGCCCGGCTCGTCCAGGGAGCGGGCAGCGGCCTGGTGGCGCCCCAGGTGCTCTCGCTCATCCGGACCGCGCTGCCGTCGTCGCGGCAGGCGCGTGCACTGGGCGCGTTCGGGGCCACCATGGCGGTCGCGTCGCTGGCCGGACCGCTGCTCGGTGGTCTCGTCATCGGGGCGGACCTGATGGGGCTCGGCTGGCGGCCGATCTTCCTGGTGACCCTCGCGGTGTCGGTCGTGGCGCTCGCCGGGGCGGTGGTCCTGCCGCCGCAGCGCACGACTCACCCGTCACCGCTCGACGGGCTCGGCGCGGTGCTGGCGACGAGCGGGTTCGGGCTGTTCGTCCTCCCGCTCGCCCTCGGCCGCGAGGCGGGGTGGCCGGGATGGACCTGGGCGTGCCTCGCCGGGGCCGCGCTCGCCTTGGGAGCCTTCGCCGTGACCCAGCGCCGCAGGCCCGACCCGTTGGTGCACCCGGCCGTCTACCGCGACCGGACGACACGATCGGGCCTCGTCCTCGTCTTCGTGTTCAACGCGGGCGTGCCCTCGTTCACCTTCCTGCTGTTCCTCCACCTGCAGTCCGCGCTGGGCCACTCCGCGCTCACCGCCGCACTGTTCTCCGCGCCGTTCGCCGCAGCGGCCGTGATCGGGAGCCGGGCGGCCCCGCGCCTCTCCCGCCGTCACGGCACCCGGCTGCTCACGGCTGCGGCACTGGTGCTGGCTGCGGTGATGGCCGCGCTCGGTGCCGTCATCGGATCGGCGTCCCACGGGTGGGTGGCACCGGTGGCGCTGGCAGCAGGTGGTGCCGCGTTCGGCGCCTTCACCGCCTCGGCGTTCACCGTGGTGCTGGCCCAGGTCGACGCCGACGCCACGGCGTCGGCCGCGGGTCTGCTCCCGACCGCTCAGCAGCTCGGCGGCTCGATCGGGGTCACCCTGGCCGGGCTCGTGTACTTCGCCGTGCCCGCCGACCTGAGCACCGGGTTCCGGCTCGCACTGCTGTACGAGGGCGCGGTCTTCCTGCTGACCGCCGCGCTGACCCTGCTACCGGGCTCGGCCCCGGGCGCAGTGCGGAAGCGGACTGCACGTGCCTTGGCGTCGGCAGCGGACACATCGCCCGGCTCCGGGCCGCCGGGGCGGTGACCGGACGGTGGTCCCTGCGCACACCTCTGCCGGCGGCTGCCGCACGCCGACACTCGTCGGCTCCCGGTGGTCTCCGGATCGAGTGGCCCCAATCGACCGGCCGGACCCAGCCGCGGCTACCGTCCCGGGCAGACACCGGCCACGCAGACGCCTCTGAGGTGGCGGACTCCGGCACATCGACTTCCACCGTTCCCGCGTACCCGGGGTTGGGCGGGATCGTGTGCGAGAGCCCGCCCGCCTGGTCCATGCACGAGCCGGGCCGGGCGTCGTGAACGAACCCGTCCGCGCCAAGACCCTTGAGCGAGAACGGGTCGATGACGTCCTCGCACTCGTACCCGGCCAGTTCGCCGATCTTCTTCGACACGAACCCTGCGCCGCCAGGCTCTTCTTGGCCGATGTGGTGGCCGCGGCAGCTGCAGTGCTGCTCGGGGTCGGGCTGGGCGCCGGACCGGTGGTCTCAGCGGTCGGCCCCGTACACGCGGCGAGCAGCACGAGCGCAGGGAGGACGGCGGCACGGGCGACGATCAACAGCATGGCGGGCTCCTCGGCGGCGTGTGTCACCCGTCCGTCCACATCGGAGCTGGTTGCGGAGCGTCACGGGACTCGTCCACGTGCCGATCCACCACCGGCCGGACCGGTCAGCGCGACCCGTGCGGACGGCACGACCGAGGAACTGCCACCGGAGGAGGCAGTGAAGAGCCCGCCGCTGAAGCGCCGCCGAAGCGCCGCGGGACGCCCGCCAAGCCGGCGGCCGAGCCGGTGTCGGTCGAGCAGGTGCACCCCGAGCGAAATGCGTTCGTACCGGCGAACCAGCGCGGGCGTGCTCGGCGCGGTTGGGTTCGCAGCGGTCAGGGCTCGTTGCCACGCGGCGTCCGTGACGCTTGGCCAGTGGCTTGCCCATGCAGCCAGGCGCAGCGGAAGTGTCCGCGCTGCGTCGCCTTCGACCGCCACACCCCACAACTGGTCGCGGCCTTGCGTAGATCGTGACCTCAGCCGGTCGGTCGGGCGGTGGGCCACCGCACGGCTTCCTCGCCGTCGTGCACCACGCGGCTGATGCGCGGGACCCGGACTCCACTGAGAACGGCCTGGATGCCCGCGTCGGCTAGGGCGGCGTCGAACAGTGCCGGGAACTTGCCCAGGGTGCGGTGGGGTGTGCAGTGGCGCCGAGGACGCGGACCCGGCGACTGGAGTGTTCGATCACCGCGAGCACATACAGGCGGGCTCCGTTCAACATGCGTCGGCCTGCGAGCGGAGAGAGGCCGACCAGGTCGTCGGGGTGCGCTCGGGAGCCGGATCGACCCTGGTGTCCTGGAGCACCTGCCAGATGGTGGAGGCTGCGACCTTGATGCCGAGGACGAGGAGTTCGCCGTGGATGCGGCGGTAGCCCCAGGTGGGATTCTTGCGCGCCAGACGCAGCACCAGGAGCGGACGGTTCGTGGTCGGCCGGGACGCTTGGGTCGTGACCTGGCCGCGTGGGGGCGGGCGAGTAGGTCGCGGTGCCACCGAGTCGGCGTTGCAGAACAGTGGCCTGGTGCCGCAGCGCCAGAACCTCCAGGTCCTTGTCCCGGTCGCTCATGGGCGCAGGCGCAGCAGCGCGAACGTGTTGGTCACGCTCAGGTAGGCCAGTCGGAGCAGCACAGCCGGTCATCATGCCGCGTCGGCCGACGGCACTGCGGATGGCAGTTGTGCCCGTGAGCGCTTGACGCCTCTTGAGGACATGTACGTCCTCTGCCTGCGCGGATGAGTTTTCGGCAGGCGCAGCGTGCCCGCGGACGGGAGGGCCGTGTCGACAACGCCGCGTGCAAGATCTCGGCTAACGCGCGCCGCGTCGTTCGGCCCAGGACCGTTCGAGGTATCGCATGAGCGCCGGATAGACGATCGCGTGGCGGAACGGCTTGATGAACGCCATGTACGCCTTGCCAACGGCGCCGCGCGGCTTGACGTAGACGGTCATCTGCCCCTGATACCGGCCACCGCCCTGGTCCACCCAGGCGAGGTGCATCACGCCGTACGTCGTCCGGTTCGACATCTCGTCGGCCAACTCGGTGTCGGTGAGGTACAGCGGACGGAATGGCTTGTCCGTGAGGTGGGAATCCGTCACCGTGTCGCGGAGTTCCGCCGGCACTCGGCCGATCAGCGACGGCTCGTCGGTTCCGGGGATGGGCGGCCAGGCGCCGGCGTCGTCCGCCGACGTCGAGATGCGCCCAAGTCCGAACACGCGGCCGAGCAGGTCGCGAATTCCCCACAGCAGGCGCACCGGCAGCGGCGCCGAGCCGGGAAAGTCCATGGCTTTCATGAGGTCGATGACGGCCCCGAAGTCGTCGGGCCCGCCAGTGACGGGGAGGGCCCAGACGTCCTCGACGTCGAAGTCGTGGACGATGTCGTCGATGATCCATCGCTGGGTCTTCGACATGTCATCGGGTGCTTTCACTTTCCCTGCGCTCCTTTCGCGCAGAGATAGCGGATCGGGCGGATGAGGGCGCGGAAGAACGGCCGGACCAGCCGTCCGGCGATGCGGCTGTGGCGTTCCTCGTGCCAGACGCGTGCCCGCGGGTGCGCCTCGACCACCCGGTCGAGGATGCCGGCACCGAGACGGTGTGTCGGCAGCGCCGAACACACTTCAACGATGCGGAGGTGCTTGATGCTCATGTGGCCGTACTGCGCCGGGCTTACCAGCCGTATCGGAGCGCCGTGGTCACCGTCGAGAGGGCGTCCGTTCAGCCGGTCGGCCAGCAGTACGTCGTCGGCGAGCGCGTCCCGCCACTCGACCACGGACGCGACGCCGTCCATGCCCTCGAACGCCAGGTGGGTGACGGTGATCCCGGGCTCCAGTTCGGGTTCGACGAACCGGCGACAGAAGTCGGCGAACCGCACGCCTTCCCAACGCAGGTCGGTCGCGGTCCAGCCGGCAACGCAGTGGAAGTCGGCCACGATCTCGTTCCGGGGCAGCTGGGACAGGTCCGCCAGCCGCACCTCGGCGGAGGTTCGCACCGCGCCGCTGATGGTGATCACCGGGTCCTCGGGTACGGGAGGCGGCGGCCGGTGCAGGTGTGTTCCAAAACGCGGAAGTCCCTCCACGCGGCGTTGCCCTGGCGGAAGTGTCTTCATCATCGCGGCCCCCTCGCCGACCGACGGTCGTTCACCGACCGACGGTCAGTCTTTATGCTTGCCGGATGAGTGTCAAGCGGCTTCGGGACCGGCAAGCAGAGGCGACGCGTGAGCTGCTGATCGCGATCGCACGGGAGCGGTTCGTAGAGCAGGGCTTCGCGGCGACCGCGATCGACGACATCGTGCAGCGGGCCGGCATCGCGAAGGGTGCGCTCTACCACCACTTCAAAGGCAAGGACGCGCTGTTCAAGGCGGTCTACGACGTCGTGCTGGACGAGACCGCCGAGACCGTGTTGGCCGCGGCGATGGCCGAACACGATCCGTGGGCCGCGGTGCGAGCGGGTTTGTCCGCGTTCCTCGATGCCTGCTTGCAGCCGGCGTTCCGGCGGGTCGTGATCATCGACAGCGTGGCAGTGCTGGCCGCCAACTCGTGGGAAGGCGGCATGGAGGGCGTCGAGCTTCCGATGTTGCGTACCGTGCTGAGCGCGCTGGTGGACACCGGCACCCTGCCAGACGTCGCGCTCGACCCGTTGGCGCACGTCGCGCTGGGCGGCCTCTACGGCTCAGCGCTGTACATCGCCCGAGCCGCCGATCCGCAGGCCGCTCGCGCCGAGGCGGACACGGTCCTCGACGTCGTCCTGCGCGGTGTGCGAGCCGTCGCCACCTGACCGTGTACCTGCCGAAAACGTCATCCGTGCGGTTCAGGCGGCGTGGTGGTACTCGTTGAGGATGCCGCTCGGTCGCGGATCAGGAAGCGCACGTGTCGGCTCTCGTCTTCGAGGTCCACGACGAGGTTCCCGGTGGCTTGGGTGACCCGGGAGGCGGTCGGGTGTGCGGTGGCGCCGAGGATTGTGATCCGGTGGCTGGTGTGCTCGATCACCGCGAGCACGTACAGGCGGACACCGTTCGACGTGCGGGTTTCGAGGAATTCGCAGGCCGGTAGCGCGTCGGCTCGCGAGCGGAGGAAGGTCGACCAGGTCGTCGAGGTGCGCTCGGGAGAGGGGTCGATCCCGGCGTTCTGGAGGATCTGCCAGACGGTGGAGGCGGCGACCTTGATGCCGAGGCGGTGCCGGCGCAGGATCGTCTCCGGACGGACCAGCAGTCGGAGTCGATGAAGCGTGGCGGCCGGGAGTCGGTGCAGCGGTGCCGCTGGGAATGCGCGGTCGCCGGGGAGAACCGCGGGCGGGCGTCTCCGAGTTGCCGTTCCAGGATGGTGACCTGGTGCCGTAGCGCCAGGATTTCCACGTCCTCGTCCCGGTCGCTCATGGGGAGCAGCATGCCCGCGGGCCATTCCGGGGCCGTGTCCTGACCGCGCTTCCCACCTGCCTGGGCGGAGTTGTCGGCAGGCGCACCGTTCGGACCTCCGCGTCAGGAACCCGCCGCTTGGTCGGTGTTCGACGAGAACCTCGACCGCGTCGTCCGCGAGTTCCTCCCCCAGGGCGTCACCATCCCCGGCGGGGTGTTCGCCGAGCTCTTCGAAGTGAATGCTTCGACCGCCTGGGCTCGCCGGGGTGGCGGGGGCTTTCGGGGCACCGGACCAGGCCGGCGCGAAGAGGTCCTTGGCGGGCGGGGTGTCGGATAGTCTGCGAAGACGCTCACGGAGTCGTTGACGCGGATGGTGTACAGGATCGTTCGAACGGACGTGCGTTGACGGACAACGAAGCTGCTGCGTTAGTCAGGGCCCTCGACCGGCACCAGGTCGACGCGACTGCCATGGCCAACGCGCTCGTCGAACTCGACGGGCACCCGGGGCACCGGCTCTTCACCTCCACCTTGTCCTCGGGGATCACCGCCGAGAGGTGGACCGCGGCTGAGGTCGTCTTCGCGGGCTTGTGGCGGGACTTCGACACTTACCGCGCGGTGCTCGACGCCGCCGAACGGGTTCGGGGACGGCGCTCCAAACTCGGGCCGGCGGAGGTCGCCGAACTGCGACAGCTGCTGGTCGAACCGTCCGTCGAGGTGTCCCGGCGGGCCGTGCCGCTGCCTGAGCGCGGGTTGACCGGGGCCGCCGAGCAGATCGAGTCGATCACCCTCGCGGCGCTGGCAGCCCGGATGAACGATGGGTACCGGCAGGTCAGCGAGCTGGCCGTGCGGTGCGACGAGCTCAATACCGCCACCCTCAAGGCTCTCGCGCCGCTGCTGGAGCAGGCGCGACGACTCGCCGAAGACGACGCCGCGCTGGAACAAGAGCCGGCCCCGGTGGTGCTGCGAGTCCACGAGATCGAACAGCTCGCGGGCAACGACCCACTTGCGTTGGCCGACCGATCGCTCCACGACACCCTGGCCCGGCTCGGTGCCGAACTCGCCGAGGAACGCGCGCGGGTCGACCGGGTGCTCGTGCTGCGGGAACGCTGGGAGCAGGCGCGGACCGACCTCGTCGATGCCGCGCGAGCGCTCGCCGACCTGCGGGTGGCCACCGCCGACGACTACGCGGCCGCCGCCGAGCGGGTCGTCGGCGAATTGCCCGCCCTGCCGGTCGACAGAGCACCGCGACTCCAGGCCGCGGTAGCGCGGCTGGACGACCTGAGCTGGGTCAAGCGCGATGCCGAGGTGATCGAGGTGCGGCGTGATCTCGCGGCCGCCGCCGCGGAACTGCGCGCGGCCCGTCAGCTGGCCACGGGGTTGTTGGAGCGGCGCGAGGAACTGCGCGGACGATTCGGCGCCTACCAGGCCCGGGCTGTTCGGCTGGGGTTGGCCGAAGAAGACGCGGTGATGGTCGTCGCCGAGCGCATCAAGGCGGCGTTGTGGCGGCGGCCGTCCGATCTGGCCGCTGCCACCAGGGACTTGGCGGACTTTCGCCGGCTGCTCGTGGAGCCCGGCACGGACACCGGAGGCAGGTCGGCATGAGCCAGGGGGATCGTTGCGCGCAGCCGGGTTGTGGCGGTGCGATCGACGGCGGTTACTGCGACACGTGCGGGATGGCCGGTGCGGTGCCGGTGAGCGCGCCCGTGCCCGTACCGGTGTCGCAGCCGGTGTCGAGTGCGTGTTCGCAGCCGGCTTGTGGCGGTGCGATCGACGGCGGCTACTGCGACACGTGCGGGATGGCCGGTGCGGCCTCCGCTAGGTCGGAGACCGCCGCCTCGTCCTCGACCAGCAGGCTCAGCGGCCGGGCGTCGCGGCGGACCGGCGCCACCTCCACCGCTCATGCCTCGTCCCGGCGCGGTGGCGGTCTCGGCGCCGGGCTCGTCGACGTCCCCCCGGTGCCCGTGGTCGACCCCGTCGCGGCCATCCTCGAAGACCCGCAGGTCGCCGAGAGCAAGCGGTACTGCGGCAAGTGCGACCAGCCCGTCGGCCGCGGCAAGGACGGCAAACCCGGTCGGCTGCGCGGTTTCTGCCCCACGGACGGCACCCCGTTCAACTTCGTGCCGTCGCTCGCCCGGGGAACGCTCGTCGGCGGTCAGTACCTCGTCCAGGGCTGCCTCGCGCACGGCGGGCTCGGCTGGATCTACCTCGCCACCGACCGCAACGTCAACGACCGGTGGGTCGTGCTCAAGGGACTGCTCGACATCGACGACCCGGCCGCGCGCGCCGCCGCCGAGGCCGAGCGGCGGTTCCTCGCCGAGGTGAACCACCCGAACATCGTCATGATCCACAACTTCGTGGAGCACCCCGACGACGACGGCAAGCCCGTCGGCTACATCGTGATGGAGTACGTCGGCGGCTCGTCGCTGCGCAAGCTCGTGGAGGACCGGGGCAAGGCAGTCGGTCAGCGCCTCGCGCCGCTGCCGCTGCCCCAGGTCATCTCCTACGGTTTGGAGATCCTGCCCGCGCTCGGCTACCTGCACGGCCAGGGCCTGGCCTACTGCGACCTCAAACCGGACAACGTGATCCAGTACGAACGCCGGCTCAAGCTGATCGACATGGGCGCGGTCGTGCCGTTCGGGAACGCCGACGGCTTCGACTGGTACGGCACGCCCGGCTACCAGGCGCCGGACTTCGAGTCCGGGGGACCGTCGCCGGCCGCCGACATCCACACCGTCGGGCGCACGCTCATGGTGATGGCGCTGGGCACGTCGCCGTTGCGCGGCGGCAAGCCGGTGCCGTTGCCCGACCCGGCGACCGAGCGGCTGCTCGCCCAGCACGAGTCGTTCCACCGGGTGTTGCTGCGCGCCACCGACCCCGATCCGAAGCGGCGCTTCGCCTCCGCCGAGGAGATGGCCGACCAGCTGACCGGCGTGCTGCGCGAGGTGCTCGCCGCCGAGGACGGCAAAGCGCGCCCCGGTGTGTCCACGGTGTTCGGTCCGTCGCCATCGGTGTTCGGCATCGGCCTGCTGGGCGACGTGGGCAGCCCTGGCCGCCCCGACCCGGTGGCGGTCGCCCCGGCGCTGCCGGTTCCGCTCGTGGACACCACCGACCCGGCGGCCGGGCTGCTCGCCACGGCGTCGTCGGCGGCGCCGGAGGAGATCCTGCGCCTCGCGGCCGTCACCCCGACGCCCAGCGTCGAACTGCGGCTGCGGGTGATTCGCGCGCACCTGGAAGTCGGCGACGTCGGTTCGGCCCGTGAAGCGTTGCGGCGGCTGCGAACCGACTTACCCGGCGACTGGCGCTGTGATTGGTTCACGGGGGTGGCGGCCTTGACCGCCGGTGACGCGCGGGCCGCCACTGCCGCGTTCGACACCGTGCTCGCGACGCTGCCCGGCGAGTCCGCGCCGAAGCTGGCGCTGGCCGCGGCGGCCGAGTGCGCCGGCGACGACGCCGTGGCCGGCCGCTACTACCTCCAGGTCAACCGGCCGAATCCGGACGTCGCCGACGCGGCGTTCGGCCAGGCGCGGGTGGCGTTGCGCGCCGGTCGGCCCGAGGTGGCGCTGGCCGCACTGGACACGATCGCGCCGACCTCGAGCCAGTACGTGACCGCGCAGACCGTCGCGGTGCGGGTGGTGATCGGCGGTCCGGTCGACGAGGGCGTGCTGCGCGCGGCCGCCGACCGGGTCGGCAGGCTCACCCTGGACCGGGCCACGGGGCACGAGGTGCGCGCGTCGGTGTTCAGGGCCGCGTTACCGCTGGTCACGGCGACCAACGGGACTCGCCCGCCGCTGCTCGGCAGTTCCTGGACCGAGCACGGCGTACGGGCCGCCTTGGAGACCGAGCTGCGGGCGGGCGCCCGGCTGGCCGCCGACGAGGACACCAGGGTCGACCTGGTCGACCTGGCCAACGCCATCCGGCCGGTGTCATGGGTGTGAACGCGCGGGCCGGCGGTTGCCCGGCGTGCGCCGAACCGGTCGGGCGAGGGGATCGGTTCTGCGAGGCGTGCGGTAATTCGTTGCTGCGCAGGGGCAGCACCTCCGCCGAGGCCGCCACGAAGGACGTCGTGCGGAAGTGCCCGGCGTGCGGCACGGTGAGCGGGACCACGACCGGGTACTGCGACGAGTGCGGGTTGCGCCTGCCGGACCCGGCCGATCGGACGACCATCGACCTCGGCGCCTTGGCCGGTGTCAGCGACCGGGGCTTGGTGCACCACCGCAACGAGGACGCGATCGCGCTCGGCCGCCTGCTCGACGGCACCACCGCCGCTGTGGTGTGTGACGGTGTGTCCACCACGAGGCAACCCGAACGCGCCGCCCGCGCGGCGTCCGAGGCGGCGCTGGCGGTGCTGCTCGGCGTGGACGCGCCGGTGGAACCGGTCTCCCGCGTCCGCGCGGCGGTGGAGGCCGCGGGTACCGCTGTGGCCACGTTGGACGGTTCGAACCCCTCGCCGGACGGACCGTCCTGCACGCTCGTGGCCGCCTACGTCGCCGACGGCGAGGTGACCGTCGGCTGGGTCGGTGACAGCCGGGCGTACTGGCTCGCCGGCCCGGCCGGCCGCTTGCTCACCCGCGACCACTCGTGGGCCGCCGAGGTCGTCGCGGAAGGGCTCATGGACGAGGCGACCGCGTTCGCCGACCGCCGCGCGCACACGATCACCCGCTGGCTGGGCCCGGACGCGCGGCCCGATCCCGACGTCGTCTCCGTGCCCCACGACGGCGTGGGAACCCTGCTCGTCTGCTCGGACGGTCTGTGGAACGAGGTGCCGGAGGCCGAACGGATCGGCGGGTTCGCGGCGGGTGCGGGGGATGGGGCGACACCACTGGCCGTCGCCAACCGGCTCACCGAGGTCGCACTGGCCGCCGGCGGCCGGGACAACATCAGCGTCGTCGTCATCCCGTTGGAAGGAGTGCAGGTATGAGTGCAGGAGCAGAGTTCGTCGTCACCGTCGACCAGAACGCCTACCTCTCGCTGGGGGCGACCAGGGTGGACGCGGTCGTGGCGGTGACCGCCACCGGGGACGCGACCCCCGCGGTGGCCACCGCGGCGCTGGAGCTGCTGATCATCGACACCTCCGGGTCGATGCAGGGCGACCGGATCGCCTCGGCGCGCGCGGCCACCGCGGTCGCGGTCGAGCAGTTGCGCGACGGTGTGCTGTTCGCCGTGATCTCCGGCGCGACCGGCGCACGGCAGGTCTACCCGAAGCGGGGCGCGGCGCGGGCCGACCCCCGGACCAGGGCCGAGGCCGTCGCGGCGGTGCGCAAGCTCTCCGCGAGCGGGGGCACCGCGTTCTCCAACTGGCTGAACCTCGCGCGGCAGATCGCCGAGCAGCACCCGCGGGCGATCCGGCACGCGCTGCTGCTCACCGACGGCCAGAACGGCGACGGTCCCGGTGTGCTGGAGCAGACCGTCGAAGAGTGCGTCGGCGTGTTCAGCTGTGACTGCCGCGGCGTCGGCACCGACTGGAACGTCGCGGAGGTGCGCAAGATCGCGTCCGCCCTGCTGGGCACGGTGGACATCGTGGCGAAGCCGGAGGACCTGGCCGCAGACTTCCACGCGATCATGAACTCCGCGATGGGCAAACGGGTCGCGGACGTGTCGTTGCGGCTGTGGACGCCGAAGGGCGCGCAGGTGAAGTTCATCAAGCAGGTCGCGCCGGAGGTCGAGGACCTGACCGCGAAGCGGGTGCAGACCGGGCCGATGCACGGCGACTACCCACTCGGTGCGTGGGGCGCGGAGAGCCGCGAGTACCACGTGTGCGTCGAGGTGCCCACGCAGGCGGTCGGCGCGGAGATGCTCGCCTGCCGGGCGATGGTGGTCCGCGGCGGCTCCGCGGAAACCCTCGCGCAGGGCCTGGTCCGGGCTCTGTGGACCGACGACGACGCGTTGTCGGCCAAGGTCAGCAGGAAGGTCGCGCACTACACCGGGCAGTCGGAGTACGCGGACGCGGTCGAGCACGGGCTCGCCGCCCGTCGCGACGGCGACGAGCACACGGCCACGCTGCGCCTCGGTCGCGCGGTCGCGCTGGCCACCGCGGCGGGCGACCGGGAGAAGCTGGAGATGTTGGCGAAGGTGGTCGACGTGGACGACGCCGCGACCGGCACCGTGCGGTTGAAGAGCAAGGTCTCCGACGAGGCCGAGATGGAGTTGGACATCCGATCGCGGCGGACCAGCCGGGTCCGCGGCGAGGGCTGAGCCGTGCCGGTATGCGCGGCCGGGCACGATTCGACGGCCACCGACTACTGCGACGTCTGCGGCCTCGTGCTCGGGGCCGCCTCGCCACCGGTACCGCTCCCGGAGAGGTCGGGACCTGCGGCGTCGGTGGCTCCGGCGCCGGAGGCCGGGATGACCTGTGCCGGCTGCGGGGTGGCGAGGGAGGGCAGGTTCTGCGAGGAGTGCGGGCTCGACAACGACCTGCCCGCGCCTCCGCCACCTTCCGTCGCGGCCGAGCTGGCGCGGTCGCGCTGGACGGCCGTGGTGCGGGCGGACCGCGCGTGGTTCGACGAGGTCCGCCGCCGTGAGGGTTCGGAGGCGGCGGGGATGGACTTTCCGCTCTACCACCCGGAACGCCGGTTCGAGCTGGACCGCGAGCAGGTCACGATCGGCAGGCGGAGCCGCTCGCGCGGTACCAACCCGGAGATCGACCTCGGCAGCCCCCCGCTGGATCCGGGGGTGTCCTCGCAGCACGCGGTGCTGGTGGCCCGGTCCGACGGAGGCTGGGACGTCGTCGACCTCGGTTCGACCAACGGCACCTCGGTCGGTGGCACGACCGAGGTGATCGAGCCCAACACCCCGGTCGAGGTGCCGGCCGGGGTGCCGATCCGGCTCGGTGCGTGGACCGTGATCACCCTGGAAGGACCTGGGTCGTGAGTGGCGATCCGGGTGAGAACCCGGATCGCCACTCACGACCCTCAGTCGCGGTAGCGGGCCGACGGGATCGGCGGCACCGGGTTCAGCTGGGCGCCCAGCCACTTCTGGGCGCTCGCGGCGAGACTGCCGTCGACGCGGCCGCGTTCGAGCAGCTTGTTGACGAAGCGCACCAGGTCCGGCTGCCCAGGCTGCATCCCGACGCCGTAGTAGGCGTTGGCCAGTGGCCGGCCGACGACCTCGGTCTGCGGGTCCTGCGCGGCCATCCCGGCGAGGATGCCGTCGTCGCTGGACACCGCGTCGACCCTGCCCTGCTGCAACGCGACCATGCAGTGGGGGATGCCTGCCATCGTCACCACGTCCAGTCCGTACTCGGGCTTGCGCAGCACGACCTCGGTGGTGGAGCCGATCGACGTGCAGACCTTCTTGGCCGCCAGCTGCTCGATCCCGTCCACACCGGACTTCGCCGGGACCAGCAGTCGCTGCGTCGCGTCGTAGTAGCCGGTGGAGAACTCCACCGTGCGTTGCCGGTCGCAGGTCGCGCTGAACGTGTTGACCACGACGTCGACCTGGCCCTGCTCGATCAGGAGCGCCCGGTCGGCGACGTCGCGCACGACGTACTGGACCTTGTCCGGATCGCCGAGGATCGCCGCGGCGATCATGCGGACGATGTCGATGTCGGCGCCTTCGAGCTGCCCGGTCTGCGGGTTGCGGTAACCGAGCAGGTACTTGCCCTGGTCGACGCCCGCGATCAGCCGGCCGCGTTGCTGGATTTTCGCCATGGTCGAGCCGGAGGGCATGGCGCCGGGCGGCGGCAACGGGTCCGACGGGCGCAGGCTGTCCTTGATGGTGCCGCACTCCCCTTGCTTCACCGGCGGCGGCTTGGTGCCTGCGTCGTCGGTGGTCAAGGCCACGGAATCGTTGCCGTGCAGGGAAGGCAGGGCGATGCTGCCCATCGACAACACCGCGGCGACGGCGAGAACGACCACCGGCCGCCGGACGTCGATCTTGACTTTCGCCGGACCGGTCATCGGTACTCCTCCACTCGGCGTGCGATCCCGATCGCGAATCCGGCAGCCGCCAACGCGAACAACACCGCAGGGCCGAACCCGAGCCATGTCGTCGCGTCGCTCGCGTCACCGGTCGCGGCGGACAGCCGGGCCCGCGCGGTGCCACCCGCGTCGCCGACGGCCTTGTCCAGCGCGGTGAAAGCGGAACCCGAGCCGGACGGGTCGGTGCCGACGGCGGACCGGACGGCGTCGGCGTAGCGGCCCTCGTCGTCGGCCGCCCGCAGCTCCTTGTGCGCCTTGACCCAGTTGTCGGTCGCCGTACGGATGCCGGCGACGTCCACCCCGTTGTCCTCGGCGACGGCCAGCGGTCCGCCATCGGCCAGCAACCGGTCGACCTGGTCGGTGAAACCGTCGTCGGACGCGCTGCCGCCGCTGCGGGCGACCAGCACGAGACTTTCGTTGCTGCGGGCCTGGAGGACGAGCTTGCCGGCCTCGTCCAGCGCGGTCGCCGCCTCGCCGGCCTCGCCGGCGTCGGCCAGGGCGGTGTCGGTGGACACCGTGGCAGCCACCCACCACAGCAGCCCGGCCACGACCGCGAGGATCGCGGCGGCGACGCCGAGGTTCAGCCTGCGGCGGGTCCGCCGGAACTCCTTGCGGGAGAAGTCGAGTGCGATGAACAGCAGCGCCAGCCCGAACACCACGACCGCGATCGGCAGCGCACTGGCTCGCTGGTGGTCGGCGTTCAGCGCGCTCATCTCGCTGTGGCGCAAGGACTGGGCCGCGGGCAGCAGCTCGGTGCGCATCTGCGAGGACGCCTGCGCCAGGTAGGACTGGCCGAGTGGCAGCCCCTGCCGGTTGTACGTGCGCGCCGTCTCGATGAGCCCGGTGTAGGTGGGCAGCCCGGTGATCATGGTGTCCAGCGGCTTCGCCGCCGGGTCGTCCGGCGGGATCAGCCGGGACGCCTCCGCGAGTCGCCGGCCGGCGCGGGCGATGTCGGCGTCGTAGCGAGTGCGGATCGTGGGAGGCTCCTGGCCGGACGAGACGTAGCCGCTGGTGGCCATCGCGTCGGCGTCCGCGAGCGCCTGGTAGATCTCGCCCGCGGCTTGTGCCAACGACGCGTCGCGGTTGCCCGCGTCGTCGATCGCGCCGACCCGCGAGGTGCCGCCGACCAGGCTGATCACGGCGGTGACCAGGCAGGCGAGCGTCAACACCACGCCGATGCGGCGTAGCTGCGCGGGTGTGCGCGGCCCGGTCCACTGTGAAAGGCGAGACCGCTGTCGCACGGTCGCACGACCGGCCGATGGCGGCGCGGCGGCCGGAATCTGCGTCGTCATGGGTACCCCCTCGGCAAGCTGCCGATCCTAACCGGCCGAGGGCGACCACCACCGCCCTTCTGATGGTGTGCCTGGGGTGATCCGGGAAGTCCACGTGCCGCTTCGCCCTGCCGCACGAGCGACACCTGCTCAACCAGTAGCAGCGGCAAGGCCGCGACCGGTCCTTCAGCTCGAATCGTTGATCACGCGATCAGCTGCGGAACCGCTCGTTCCGCAGGCCCGCCGCGTGCGGCCGGTCGGCGCCGGTGCTGCGCTCGGGCCTTCACGTCGAGACGGCGGCTACCGGGCCGGGGTGGCTCGGTAGCCGCCGTGCGAAGCCCTGGTACTAGCAGCTGCCGTTCGACTCCTTCATGCCCGTGTTGGCGCCTGCCGTCTGTCCGACGATGGTCGGCACGCAGGCGGCCTGGTCGAGCGTGAAGCTGTAGGGGATGCCGACCGTGGTGGTGGACTTGACGTCCGGCCCGGCGGGCTTGTGCTCGCTGTCGGGCGTGGACCAGGTCACGTTGTCGAAGATGTTGCCGCTGACCTGCCAGTAGCCGGCCTCGGCGGTGTAGAAGGTCCCGAGGACGTCCTTGGAGTTCTTGAAGTAGTTGTTGTCCACCCTGGCCTTCGCCCCGGCGCGGGAGTTGATGCCGGACTCGTTGAGGCTCACGTAGTAGTTGTTGTACATGTGGCCAATGCCGCCGCGCAGCAAGGGCGCACGGGAGTCGATGTTCTCGTAGAGGTTGTGGTGGTAGGTGACGAACCCGTTCGAGCGGTCGCTCTCGCTCGACCCGACCAGCCCGCCGCGCCCGGAGTTGCGCAGGGTGCTGTAGGACAGCGTCACGTACTGCGTGTTGTCCTTCATGTCGAAGAGACCGTCGTAGCCCTCCGACTCACCGCCCGACGCCAGCAGGGTGGTGTGGTCGACCCAGACGTTGCGGACGTTGCTCTCCATGCCGATGGCGTCGCCGCCGTTGGACGTGGGGGAGCCGGACTTCTTGACGTTGCGGATGGTCACGTTCCGGATGATGATGTTGCGCGAATCGCGGATGTGGATGCCCAACTGGTCGAAGACCGCTCCGCTGCCGACGCCGATGATCGTGACGTTGCTGATCTGCTTGAGCTCGATCACGCCAGAGGCGGTCGAGCAGCTGCCGCCCGACACCTGAGTGGTGTTGCCGTGGTTGATCGTCCCCTCGACCTCGATGATGATCGGGGTCGAGCTGCTCGCCCGGCCGCACAGGGCCGCGTGGATCTGCGTTCCCGTGGTGGCCCGGACCCTCGCCCCGCCCTGACCGCCCGTGGTCCCGCCGTTCTGGGACGCGAAGCCGGTCGCGGTGCCCGTGGCCGGCGGGTTCGACGTCGTGGTGGTCGAGGTCGTGGTCGACGTCGTCGTGCTGGTTGACGTCGTGGTGGACGTGGAAGTGGAAGTCGACGTCGAGGTCGGCACACCGCTCGCCGGGGTCAGCGTCCACTGCTTGGTGGCCACGCTGTCGCAGGAGTTGATCTGCACCCCGGCGCCGACGGCGGTGGAGCTGTCCTTGATGTTCATGCACTTGGTGCTGTTGGTGTCGACCAGGCGGTAGTTGCTGCCGCTCGCGGTCGCCGTCCAGGTCTGGCCGGGGCCGCCGGTGCACGCGACCTGCTGGACCGCCTTGCCCGCAGACGTGGACGCGTCCTGCACGCCGACGCACAGACCCGTGGCGACCGAGCTGATCCGGTACCCGCCGCTGACCGCCGTGAGCTTCCACTGCTGGCTGCTGTCGCTGCCGCACGACGCCTGCTGGAGCTGGACCCCCGCGACCGTGGTCCCGTCGGGAACGTTGAGGCAGTGTCCGGTGCCCACGTTCTTCACCGTGTACGTGCCCGCGCCGATCGCCGCCGAAGCGGTCGTGATCGGCCAGGCGACGAGCGTGGCGGCCAACGCCGTGACGCCCGCCGCTGCTGCCAGGCCCGCGCGCCATCGCGCGCCGCGCGGCCGTGCGGCTCGCGTGGCGGGAGGTTGAACATTCATCGACTACTCCGCTTCTGACCTACCCGGACGCCGGAACTGGCGGTGGCGACTATTCGGCCCGCTGGCGAAAAATTCACCGGCACGCGATGGCCAATGCCGCGCGTCCTAGGTACTTCCTCACGTCGTTGTGGGAAACCGATTTCCTGTCGGATGCTAGATGGCCCGGAAGTGGCCGGTCAATAACAGCTTCGGCGGTTGGCGTCGGGTAAGTGTCGAATGCGATCGAACGCCCAGTTCAAAGGCGGTCGAGTCGATCACCCACCAGCTGGGAGGTCAATGCGGGCAGTCATACTCGTGAACAGATCCGACGGGTTCCGATCACACTTGTGAACAATTGAGGCACGGGTGGTCGCATTCAGCCCGGCAGTGGCCGCCGAGAACCAGTCCGCACCATGCCCGCGGAACCGGAAGTGCGCCCGCAGCGCGTCGGCACGCAATCCGGCAGCAGCCGCGCTTCCTGGTCGTCATCACGCTCAACCCGCCGGCGGCCGGTGCGACCGGCCGCGGGTACGCCGAGGTGGGCATCACCCCGAACAGCATTGCCGCGGACAGCACGTCGAAGACCGGCGCGTTCTGGAGCCTCTACCCCGGCGCGGACACCGGTGTGCTGACGGCGTGCGCCGAGCGCTGGACGCGTTGCGCTCCGTCCCGCAGGTCGACACCACGAAGGTGGGCGTGTCGGGCCACTGCCGGTACGGCAGGGCGGCGGTGGTCGCCGGGGCGTTCGACGACCGCATCGCGCTGACCGTGCCCGGCTCCTCCGGGACCGCCGGCATGGGCGACTACCGGTACTCCTTCACCGACAACGGCAGCGACTCCGCGGACAAGTGCCTCAAGGGCTTGCCGGTCAACCGCACGTTCGACGACTTCTTCGCGACCAGGCGCCGGTGCCATCGCGGGACGGTGCCCGGTGTCACCAAACGGTGCTCGTGCAGCAGCCGGGGGAGTCGGCGCACCAACGCGGCGAGCACCGCGCGATCCTGCCTCTACGGCCCATGATGCGCGATCACCGCAGCTCAGCGCTCAGGTGCAGAGTTGTGGAACCCCACACCCCGGCGGCGTCCACGTCGACCGACCGGCGAGGACGTCACCGGGTGCGTGGGCGGTGGCGCGGGCATCCTGCTGGACGACCTGCGCAGCCGCTGCGGGACCGGCCGCGACCTCAGGCTCGACCGCAGCCGGTCGGCTGGGCCTGGCCTTCCAGGTCGGCGCACTCCTCCGAGCCGGTAACCCCGCCGGCCGGTCCCGGTCACGCCGTCGCACGGGAGGGCACAACCCCACCCCGCCCGTGCGACGGCCCCTGCTCACGGACGTGTCAGCCGGACCGCGAGTGGTCCCGCACGGCTCGGGTCAGCGAGTCGTGCAGCTCCACCAGGCGCTCGGGTTCGCCCGCCTCGACCGCTTCGACACCCAGCCGCACGGTCTCCCGCACACCGTGCAGCAACGCCGCGTCGCGCGCCGCTGCCCGCCGCCACTCCTCGTCCGCCGCCGACAGGGCGGCGGGGTCGCCCGCTCGTTCCAGCCGCTCGTACAGCCCGCTCGGGGCGGGCGGGGCGATGTCCGGCGCGGGCAGCCCGAGGCTCGCCGCCAGCTCCGCGAGCGTCTCGCCGGCGAGCGCGGGGAGGATGCGCTCGGTGAACCGCTCGTGCGCCTCGACGGCGAACTGCAGCGTGTACGGGGTCAGCTCGCCGGGGGCGGAGGCCAGGCTGGTCCGCGAGTCGCGGATGCCGAGGTCGGTGACCAGCACGTTGCCCTGCTGCGTCAGCGCGGTCGCCCAGCGGAGCCACACCTCGTGCAGCGGGTCTGCGGGGACCGCTTCCAGCTCGCCGATCACCATGCGGGAGGCCAGCGCGCGGATGCCCCTGCGCTCGTGGTGCCCGACGTGCTCGTACGCCGCGGTGGAGTCCGTGCCGAGGTAGGTGGCCAGCGGGGCGACGCCGCCGGGGTGGGAGCGCAGGAAGTCGGTGACGTCCAGCACCTCGCCGTGCAGCGCGATCCACTGCCGCTCGGCCCCGCGGTGGTGCCGCAGCAGCTCCGACGGCGCTATCACGCGGTCCCGGGCCGCGGTCCCGCCCGCCTCCGCCGCGGTGGTGGGCGCGTCGGGCCGCTCGCCGCGGGACGCGGCCAGCTCCTCGCCGACCCGCCGCGCCGCGGGGAAACCGGAGATGGTGACGTCCCGGCCGACCCGGAACGAGGTGTCCAGGTAGCCCGCCACCTTCATGCGGTGCCGGGCGAGCAGCCCGTTGCGGCCGCTGTAGCGGGTGCGCAGGCCGGTCAACGCGCGGTCGAGCGCCGGGTGCCCGGCCTGGTCGGCGTAGCGGCTGATGCCGGCCGCGGCGACCGCCTCGATCAGCCGCCGCCAGTGGGGCGGGTAGTTCTGCCGCAGCTTGGCGGCCTCCTCGCCGATGAAGGAGCGGTAGCCGGTGCGGCCGATGACCGCGTCGGTCAGGTGGAACATCGGCGACGCGGTGCCGCTCGGCCCGAGCCCGCCCTTGACCAGCGGCACCGCCAGGGGCGCCACGGTCTTGGCCCACACCACCGGGTCGACGTGGAACCGGCTGCCCGGCCTCGGGTCGATCTTGGGCAGGCCGCGCCGGGTCACCTCGCCGATGGTGTCCGCCATCAGCTCCAGCTCGGCCGCCACCGCGGGCGCGTCGTCCGCGGCGACGGCCGTGCACGCCCGCGCCGACGCGCCGACCAGCGGTGTGCCGCGGGCGAGCATCTCCAGCTGGGTCAGGTAGAAGAACTGCTCCTCGTCCACGCCGACGGTCGGCACCAGCAGCCGGAGGTCCTCGACCCGCACCGGACCGGGGCGCCGGGGGTCGAGGTGCCGCCAGTTGGCCACGACCAGGTCCACGTAGGACAGGAACGGCGTCGTGCGGCCCAGTCGGGCGCAGACCCGCTGCCACGGCACGAGGACCGGCTCCGGGGTGGGCGTCCCGTGCCGGGGCTCCACCCGGTGGTAGGCGTGCACGAGGATGCCCAGCACGGTCGCCGCGCGTTGCAGCGCGTGCTCCGGCAGCGCGTCGACGTCGAGCCGGGGCAACGACTCCAGCGCGCGCCGCAGCTCCAGCCGCGCGTACAGCTCGGGCAGCTCGTCGGCGACCTCGTCCCACAGGCGGTGCGAGTCGGGCAGCCGCAGGGCGGGCGGTCCGGGGACGAACCCGCGTTCCTCGGACAGCGGTCCCCGGTTCTCGTGGCCCAGCCGCGAGTTCTCCCGGTCGGCGGACCGGATGAGGTCCGCCGGGGTGGTCGTCGTGGTCACCACGACCTCCTGTGCGGGGCGGCCGGGTTCGGCGACCGGTCGCGGCCCAACGGCCCACGGGTCGCGTGCGGGGTGCCAACCTGATCGAAGACCTTCATGCCCCCTTTTCAGCACAGCGGTTCCGGGAGCGGCAACGAGCCGGGGCGGTGGTCCGGTCGGACAGCGCCCGAGTGGTCCGACCGGGTCGGGTGGCCGTCGTGTCAGGTGGGCCGTCGCGCCAGGTGGGCCGTCGCGCCGGGCGGGCCGTCGCGTCAGGCAGGAGGCGCGAGCAGGTGGGGGTAGCGCTCCACGGCGTGGCCCAGCACCGCGACCGCCTCGTCGACGCGCCCGCGCTCCACCGCCGCGTAGCCGAGCACCAGGGCGGCCTCGACGGGGCGCGGGTCGAGGCGGAACCGCGCGCCGTGGTCCGCCAGCACCCCGCGGCCACCGGCGACCGAGACGAGCCGGCGCGCGTCGACCCCCGGCGGCAGCGGCACGTAGGCGTGCGTACCGGCCTGGCCGCCCACCACCCCGAGCCCCGGCAGGTGGCGCCGCACGGCCCGGACCACCGCCTCCCGCCGCCTGCGGTAGGTGCCGCGGACCCGCCGGACGTGCTGGTCGAGCGATCCGCGCGCCAGGAAGTCGGCCAACCCCAGCTGGGTCAGCGCGTCGGGCTCGACGGCCCGGCCCGCCTGGGTCCGGTCCAGCGCGTCGAGCACCGGTCCGGGCGCCGCGAGCCACCCCAGGCGCAGGCAGGGGCCGAGCAGCTCCCGGGTCTGCCCCGCGTAGACCACCCGCGAGGGCGAGCGGCGCTGCAGCGCGAGCGGCTCGCCGCCGTGCCCCAGCCACAGGTGGCCGTACAGGTCGTGCTCGATCACCCACCCGTCCACCGCCGAGGCCCACCCCAGCAGGGCTTCGGCGCGCGACGGCGACAGCACGGCGCCCGTGGGCACCTGGGCCACCGGGTTCACCAGCACCGCCCGGGCGCCGCTGCGCGCCAGCGCGTCGACGTCCAGCCCGCTCCCGCGGTCCACGGGCACCGGCACCACCTCCAGCCCCGCGCGGCTCGCGACCTGGGCGTGCCGCTGGTCACCGGGGTCCTCGACGGCGAGCCTGGTCACGCCGAGCATGCGCAGCGCGCCGCACACCGCGTCGAGCGTGTGGGCGAAACCGGAGGTGATGACCAGGTCCCCGGCCTCGGCGATCACCCCCCGCGTGCGACCGAGGTAGCCCGCCAGCTCGGCGCGCAACGCGGGCACGCCCTGCGGGTAGCGCCTCGGCCGGATGCCGCGGTCCATCGACCGGATCACGTGCTGGTAGGAGGCCAACCACTCGCGGCCGGGGAAGAGGGTCATGCTGGTCGCGTGCGCGCGCAGGTCGAAGCGCACCGCCTCGTCCGCCGGCGGCACCGCGGCCCGCCGCCGCGGCAGGTGGGCCGCCACCCGCGTGCCGGAGCCCTGCTCCGCGCTCAGGTACCCCTCGGTGATCAGCTGCCCGTACGCCTGCACGACGACACCGCGGGACACGCCCACGTCCGTCGCCAGGTGGCGACTGGACGGCAGGCGCGTGCCCGCGTGCAGCGTGCCGTCGAGGATGCGGTCCCGGAGCGCGTCCTGGATCTGCGCCGTCATGGGTACGGGCGAGTGCCGGTCCACTGTCATCGGCAGCATCGGGAACTCCTTCGGATGTTCGGCAGGCCGCCTTGAACGCGGGAACCCGCCGAGTGGTCGGGTCCGACGACATCGAAGTGGTCTGGTGAGCGACCGCACCGCCCCCCGGTCCTGACCTGGAACCGGTTCCGGGTATGCAGAAGTCGACTCGCATCCGACCCCCCTGGGACCAGTCCTACCAGATCGATCGACGGGGGGCGTGGGGTTTGTCGGGTGGCCGGTGACCGGGCCCGCCACGATGCCGACGACGCGGCTGTCGCGGTTGCGGGGAACGGGTCGCCGAACGCGACACGCGGATCTCCGAGGACACCCGCGCCGTTCCGCCGGCGGTGAACCCCGGCCCGACCGTGCCCGTCGATCACTACTGTCCGGCCTCATGGCGACGATCACCACGCGCACGGTCGAGTACCCGGCCGACGGCCTGACGATGCGCGGGCACCTCGCGCTCCCGGCCGGGACCGACCGCCGGCCCGCGGTGCTGCTCGGACCGGAGGGCACGGGGCTCGGCGACGTCGAGCGCCGCCGGGCCGACACCCTCGCCGGACTGGGGTACGTGGCGCTGGCCTTCGACCTCCACGGCGGACGCTACCTGGGCGATCCCGAGGAGATGCTGGCCCGTTGCCTGCCGTTGCTCGCCGACCCCGACCGGATGCGGGGCATCGGCCACGCGGCGCTCGACGTGCTGCGCGCCGAACCGCGGACCGACCCCGACCGGATCGCCGCCGTCGGCTACGGCACCGGCGGCGCGATCGCGCTGGAACTCGGGCGCGACGGCGTCGACCTGCGCGCGATCGGGACCGTCAACGGACTGACCACCGGCCGACCGGGCGAGGCGGCGCGCATCCGCTGCCCGGTGTGGGCCGGGGTCGGGTCGGAGGACCCGATCATGCCGCCCGCGCAACGGGACGCGTTCACGGCCGAGATGCAGGCCGCGGGCGTCGACTGGCGCCTCGTGGTCTACGGCGGCGCCCTGCACGCCTTCCACCACCCGCCGGTCGAGCACACCGTGCTCCCCGGCGTCGGGCACCACCCGCGGCACGCGCGGCGAGCCTGGCACGACGTCGTTAACCTGCTTGCCGAGTGCCTGCCCGTGAGGGGGTGATCCGGACGCCCCTATGACGGGCCTGTCGAACGCGCCCGTACCCGTGTCGCGGCGCGCCGGTGGCGGCCGTTCACAGCTGCCGGCGACCCCGACCCCGTAGACGAGCGCGGAGCAGGGCATAGCGGGTCCCGGTGCCCCGGTGCCGTTCCTGCCGGGCCGTCACCCGGCCTTTCCGGGAGGTGTGGCGTCCTCGGTCGAACGGGCCGTGGACGTGTTCGTCGCCTTCGAACACCCGCCGCCGGTCGCGTGCGAGCAGTGGCAGGCGGATGCGTTCGCGGACGGGCACCCGGGGCGTGCAGACGGCGGCCAGGTCGAGGTCGTCGACCACCCAGAGCGCTTCGCGGTCGATGCCGGACTCGGCGTCGTCGGCGGGCAGGGCGGTACAGCGGGGGTCGCTCATGGTGTCGGTGGACTCCGGTGCTCGTGCAGGAGGCGGGTGCGGTGCACCGCCTGGGGACCAGTGCGGCCCGCACCGACTGCGCGGTACGGGCTTCGAGCGGCACGCCGGGACGCGGCGGGGGAGTGGGTCAACCCGCCGTCGGTCTCTCCGAGCGCTACTGGTCACTGCTGCACGTCGGCCATGATGTTCAGCCCGCCGACCACCGGTCAACGGATTTTTCGGGCGGGGCGGACACCGTCGGCTCCGGTCACCCGAAGCGTTCCGCCTCTCGGCGGTGCCGCGGGTCCGGGTTCCGCCGCCGTCGTGAACGGCGTCTTCCACCACGCGTCCCGGCAAGGAGGTCCACCGTGGTCCCCCGCCTGGCGGTCGCCGCCGCCGCGCACCCCTGCTCCAGCCTGCGGGCGTCGTCGGTGATGGCGGCGAACCATGCTCGGCGGTGCGGCCTGAACGGGTCCGTCCCGCCGCTCACGAACGCGTCGAGCCCCTGGGGCTCCCAGAAGAAGCCACTTCCGCTCAGCCGGGGGTACGCGGTGTTCTCCAGCGACTCCGGGCACCAGAACAAGACCGGACAACACCCCGCGACGTCGCGGTGGCGTTGATCCACTCCCGCTACGGTCGCGCGCCCGCCAAGTCCTGCTTCCTCGGCTACTCGAAGGGTGGCGGCGAGGCGCCGGCCGCCGCACCGGGCTGGAACGTCACGGCGGTGGCGCTCGGCATGTTCGACGTGACCCAGGCGGTGGCCGTACCGGGGGCCTGGCTGAACGAGGCCGAGCGACACACCCTCCACGCCGCGGTGATGAGGACGTGCGGGCCCGCGCGAGTGGACTCGTTCGTCCGCTACTACGAGGTCCCCGGCGCCCAGCACGGACCCTCGTCGACGTTCCAGCCGGAGCGGGACCAGCCGGCGACGATCGAGGACTGGGTGGAGAAGGGCACCGATCCGGCGAACGACGTCGACGACGCGGAGTCCTTCACCTGCGCTTCCCGGTGACGGCCGACCGGCCGGTGGCCGGTCGGCCGCTGTCCCCCGTGAGGACTACGGAGAAGTGTCCGCAGCAAGGGGATTCGCGGCGCCTCGGTCCTCCGTAGGTTTCACCGGCGACGGCGTCAGTGCGCCGTGGCACACCGAGAACCGGAGGGCGAGGGCGTTGAAGGAAATGCAACGGTCAGCGGGAGTCGGTGTCCCCCGGAGGTTCACCGGGGTGGTGACGGCGGTGGCGCTCACCGTCGCCGCGGTGGCTGCCTGTGACGTCGCAGCGGAAGAAAGCGCGACGGGGGAGAACGCACCACCGGTGGTCGCCGAGGCGTCCGCCACGCCGCGCATCACCTGGGGCACGTGCCCGGCGTTGGCCGAGGGCGCCGGTCGCGACCCGCGGCTCACCTGCGGAACGGTGGAGGTTCCGCTCGACCACCGGGACCCCGGCGGCGAGAAGATCGAGGTGGCCGTCTCGAAGCTGCCGGCGGCGAAGTCCCGCGACCGCCGCGGTGTCCTGCTGCTGAACCCGGGCGGCCCGGCGTTGTCCGGCCTGGACACCCCGGGTGTGGTGGCACCGACCCTGCCGCCGTCGGTGTTGGCGGCCTACGACCTGATCGGCTTCGACCCGCGCGGGGTCGGGCACAGCACCCCGCAGAGCTGCGGCCTCGACGACCCGTCCCTCGCCGACCTCTTCCCCTACCCGGCCGCGGACGGCTCGATCACCGCGAACGTCGACCGCGCCCGCACCGCCGCCGAACGGTGCGCGACGAACGCCGGCGAGAAGCTCCGGTACTTCACCACCGCCAACACGGCCCGCGACCTGGACCGCATCCGCGCGGCGCTCGGTGAGGAGAAGATCTCCTACTGGGGCCAGTCCTACGGCACGTACCTCGGCGTCGTCTACGGGTCGCTGTTCCCGGAGCGCGTCGACCGGGTGGTGCTGGAGGGCAACGTCGACCCCACGAAGGTCTGGGCCAAAGCGACGGACAACTGGGGCAAGGCCATGGCGGAACGCTTCCCCGACGCGGCGGAAGTCGCCGCGGCGCAGCACGCCGCGCTCGGACTGGGCGGCACCGTCGACGAGGTGACCCGGAAGTACCTCGCCCTCGCCGACCGCCTCGACCGCACCCCCGCGCCCGTCCCCGGCACGCCGCTGGCCCTGTCGGGTTCGGTGCTGCGCACCGTCACCTACAGCCTCCTGCTGGACAACGGGACCCTCCCGGTGCTCGCGCAGTTCTGGAAGGCCGCCGTCGGGTTGGCCGACGGCACGCTCACCGAGGCGGACGGCCGGGTGCTGCGACAGGTGTTCACCGCGCCGCCGCCGACCCCGGGCGTGCCGGCCGACAACCAGGCCACCCTGTTCCTGGCGCTGACCTGTGGCGACGCGCCGTGGTCCGACGACGTCGACGAGTACGCCCGCCGCACCGCCGAGGACCGCGCGGCCTGGCCGCTCACCGCGGGGATGCCCGCCAACACCTGGCCGTGCGCGTTCTGGCCGAAGCCGGTCGAGGAGCCCGTCCGCGTGACGGGCGAGGGACCGCGCACCACGCTGATCCTGCAGAACCGCAGGGACAACGCCACACCGTGGGAGGACGGCCTCGGGCTGTACGAGGTCCTCGGCGGGCGAGCGGCCTTCGTCGGCGCGGACAACGGCGGGCACTACGCCTACCACCGGGGCTCCGCGTGCGTGGACGAGGCGACGGTGACGTTCCTGACCACCGGTCGGCTGCCGGAGGAGGAGGTCTACTGCACCGACGTCGCCCCGCGGTGACCGTGGTCGCCGGCGCGACGCGGCGGGTCAACGAGGTGGGCCGGTGGTGAGCAGGTCGGACACGGTCACCAGCCGGTAGCCGCGGGCGCGCAGACCCTCCACCACCGGTCCGACGGCGAGCCTGCTCTGCTCGCGGTCGTGGTACATGCCGTGCAGCAGCACGATCGAGCCGGGCGTGACGTGGTCCAGGACGTACCGGGTGGTGGCCTCCGCGCTGCGGTCGACCTCCGGGTGGGTGTTCGGTTCCACGTCCCACATGACGGTCGTGCGGTGGTGTTCGCTCAGGTAGCGGGGCAGCGAGACGAGCTTCTTGCCGTACGGTGGGCGGAACGTGATCGGGCCTTGGTAGCCGGTGGCGCGGATCAGTTCGTCGGTGGTCTCCACCTCCTCGGCCACCCGTTGCGAGGACAGGAACAACATCCGTTCGTGCGTGTAGGAGTGGTTGCCCACTTCGTGGCCTGCCGCAACGATCGCCTCGCCCAGGTCGGGGTGCGCGGCCAACTCCTTCCCGGTGAGGTAGAACGTCGCCAGGACGCCCTTGTCGGCCAGCGCGTCCAGCAGCGGGCGGGTGCCGGCCGGGTCCGGGCCGTCGTCGAAGGTCAGTGCGACCACCTTCTCGGTGGTGGCGACGGCGGAGACGAGCCCGCCGTAGAACTGGAACGTCCGGGACTGCGTCAGCCGCAGCAGTCCGAAGGCCGCCAGTGGCAGCAGGACGACCGCGGCGAGCAGGCCGGCGGCCCACTTGCGACCACGGGGAGTGGTGGAGGTCGAACGCACACGTCCCGTTGTCGCCGAGGTCATCGGGTGAACGTACATGCGTTCGACGGCCGTAGCGGTCGACCGAACCGCCCCGGCCTTGGTGGGAACCCTGACGCGGGCGGCCTCAGCACTGCGGTAGCGGTTCGCCGGGGCGGACTTCGATGCTGGGGACGCGTCCCGGTTGGGTGCCTTGGGGGAGGGGGCACACGCGGACCACGGGAGGGCCGGCGCCGATGCGGTTGCCGCTGTTGTCGAAGGTGATCGACCCGCCCGCGCCGAGCACCGCCTGGTCCGGTGAGGAGAAACCGCTGATCGCGGTGTTCACCTGGCTTCGCCGCACCTCCGAGTCGACCGCGAGGGTGCGCAGGGCCGCGGCGATCGTCGTCAGCGCGTCGTGGGCGTTGACCGCCCAGCCGGCGTCGGTGTGCGCCACGTCGAACCCGGCCTCGGTGAACGCCCGCTCGAACTCGGTGAAGCCGGGGTTGTCCGGCCCCGCCTTGTCCGCACCTCCGACCAGCGTCGAGACCAGGCGGACCCGGCCGGCGCGGTAGCCGGTGGAGCCGAGGGCCTTGACCCGCAGGTCCTCCTGCACCGGGTCCAGTTCCGGCGCGCGCAGGCGCTGGCCGTCGGAGGTGCTGAGCACCGTGACCGACGCCGCGGCGCACTGGCCGTTGGCGTACGCCTCGTCCAGGCTGAACAGGAACCGGGCCAGGTCACGGCCCCGCGCTATGTAGGCCACGGTGATGTCGCCCTCGACCCCGCACACCCGCCGGGCGGTCTGGAGCACCGTGCTGGACTCGGCGGGGTCGAACTTCACCTCGGTGATGTTCCCGCCGAACTCACGTTGCACCAGCGGCAGCGTGGTGCACGTGTACGGGTCGGAGCCGCCGGTCGGCACCATGATGAACTCGGGCCGCGCCGGTACCGCTTCCCTGAGCCGGGCGACCTGCACCGCGCTGCGGAACGCCACCCGGTAGAAGTAGTCCTGGCCGATGCCCTCCGAGTAGGTGTTGTCCTTGTCGCACGAGGTGAAGTCGGGCCGGTCGTCCCGCGACCCGCTCTGGTCGAACCCCTCCGCGGTGACGAGGTCCGACACCACGGGCAGCCGCGCCTCCGCGAGCAGGTCGGCGATCCGGGCGGACTGCTCGGTGCTCAGCCCGATGCCGGCGACGGCGGCCACCTCGCCCACCTCGGCCATCCGCCGGGCGACCCGGACGGGTGTGTCGGACGTGCCGTAGGCACCGGTGTTGCCGATCAGCAGCCGCATCGGGTGCAGGCAGCCGGTGCCGTTGGCGCGCCGCTGGGCGGCGGCCATCCCCTCCAGCTCGTGCACGGCCCGCGCGCCCGCGTACTGGTCGGTCATGGTCAGCAGCACGCCGACGGTCGCCGGCGTGCCCTTGGGGTCGCACTGGTCGGGCGCCGACCGGTTCTGCTCGTCGATCACCCGCATCACCTGGTCGAAGGCGCCCAGCCCGAAGGAGTACGGGCCCGGGGTGAGGCCGACGCACTCGTTGTCGGACCACCACACGTCGTCGCCCGGCCAGAAGCCGTCACCGCACCGGGCGTCGTCGACGATGGCGCCCAGGCGCGGCACCACGACCGCGGCGGCGGCGACCAGGACCACGACCAGGCCGAGCCTGACCCAGTCGGTCCAGCGCCTCGGGAAGCGCCGGGGGTTCGGCACGACACCCCAGCGGTAGCGCTTCTCCTGCGGCACGCTCACCACGTGATCCCCCTCCGACGGTCGTAGTCGCGCGCGCGTTCCAGCAGTGGCGCGGAGTCGCGGGCCGGCTCCGAGAGCTGCCGGAAAGCCTGCGCGACGGTGACGCACAACGTGCTGACCGCGTCCTCCTCGGTCCAGCACGGGTCGTGGTCGACCGCGGGGACGGCGCCGAGCAGCCGGTAGGCGTGCCCCTCGGGCGTCTTGGGCAGGTTCACGCCCCGCACGACGTCGAGGTCGCGCTCGCGCGGGTCCGGCTCCTCGGTGATCACGTCGAACCGCGCCAGCCACTCGTCGGTGGGCAGCACGGGCAGCAGTTCGACCAGTCGCGCGGCCACCGCGCCGCGCTCGCCGAGCAACCGGGCGTGCCTCAGCTCCGCGGTCTCGTCACGCGCCCGCGCGCGCAGCCGCCCGAACAGCTCGGCCCACCGGTCCGGGGTGTCGGCCAGCGCCCGCAGGCCCAGGTACCGGACGAGCGGGTGCAGCCGGTCTTCCGGGGCGGGCCCGGTCCACAGCGTCGGGTGGGTGAACAGCGGCGAGTCCAGCGTGATCGGCTCGGGCAGCAGGTCCGCCAGTTCCTGGGCCTCCAGCCGGTCGTGCGCGGCGGACAGGGTGACCAGGGCGTCGAGCAAGTCTCCCGGCCGACCCCGGTGGCCGCGCACGAAGGGGCGCAGCAGGTGCCGGTGCATCGGCACGCCGGCGGTGGGCCCGTCGCGGCGCAGCAGCCGGTCCAGGTCCCCGATCAACTGCGGTTCGTCGTGCAGGCGCCGCAGCACGTGCGCGGTGGACTCGGCGTGGCCGCGGGTCAGGCGGTGGACGACCGCCGCGACGCTCCGGGCGGCGAGGTGGTCGGGCCACAGGTGGTTCTTGGCCAGTTGCACCACGTTGTCCGGCCTCAGGTCCCCGAACGACACGCGCAGCCACATGCCGCTCAGCGGCGCGGTCGCCGCGTTCTCCTCCTCCACCACGACCGGTGGCGGCAGCTCGCCCGCCAGCTCGCCCGCCAGGGTGCCGCCGCTGGTCGTGACGAGGGTGAGCGGGTCGGCCGTGCCGGCTTCGGCGCTGCCGTGGGTGTCGGCGACGGCGCGGCGCACCCGCAGCAGGGCGCCGGTGAACGACGACGCGGCGGAGGTGTCCCCGTCGTCGAGCAGCACCAGCACGTTCGCCGGTCGCCCGGTCGCGCGGGCCAGGCTGTGCCGCAGGTCCGCCAGCAGGGCGGCGACGAGCAGGTCGTCCACCTCGCGCCGGACGCCGGGGTTGTCGTTGCGCGCCTGGACGCTGAGCTGGAGGCGGACGCGCTCGCCGTCGAGCCCGAGACCCTGGTCCTGGTGACCGAACCACGCCAGCGCCTCGCGGCTCCAGGCGAGCCGGGCACCGCGCTTGGACTCGCGCAGCGAGTTCCACAGGCCGTCGAGCAGCGGGGGGATGGCGGGTCCGCCGGGCACCACGTTCGCCAGGAGCTCGCCCGCCGCGCCCACGAGGGAGTGGATCAGGTCCTCCAGCCCGCGCCTGCTGCTGTTGGTGCGCGCGCGCAGCTCGTCGAGCGCTTCCTCGGGGGTGAGCCCGTCGACGTCGGTGGCGATGGCCAGCTCGGCGAGCAGCACGCGCTCGAAGGTGAGGCGGTAGCCGGGTGCCCCGACGCCCAGGCCGAGCACGACGGCGGCGAGGACGGGGCGCACGGCGCGGTTCTCGTCGTTCTCCAGCTTGCTGGGGCTCACCAGGACGGTGGCGGTGCGGTCGCGCCAGTTCGCCAGCGCGCGGTTCAGCAACGCCGTGCGCCCCGAGCCGCCGCACCCCTCGACCACGAGCACCGGCCGGTTGCCGACCCCGCGCGCCGGGACCTCGGTCAACCGGTCGACGAGCCTGAGCAGACCGGTGCGCCCGACGAACACTCGCTCCCCCTTGGTGACGCCCGCGGGACTGCGCGACAGGTCCGGTCCGACAATTGTCGGTGACGACGGGAACGCTATCAACGGCGGCGATAACGGTGATCCGATATCACGCGTTCCGGTGGGATTGCCGACGACCAGGTGAGCGCATCACCCGAATGCGATGAACGGCTCTGCGCTGAGTGGTGATTAATGCGTGGTGGAAAGGAATATTCCGCGATTCCCACCTCGTGCGGGGTGTCGTGATCCGCAGTGGCCCGGCCGGCGGGGTGTGGACCGGGGGTGGTGCGAACGACCGATGTGGTCCGTTCGTCATCGGAATAGTTTGTCGGTCGCGAGACCCGGGTCGGCGCGCGTCCACGGCCGTGACCGCCACCGCGGACGGCCGAGCAGACGAGAGAGAACCGGATGACCAGGGACAACGACCCCGACGTGGCCGCCGAGCTGGACCGCCTCGACGCGGCGGTCAGAGCGGCGCCCCCGGGGGACACGACGGCGCAGATCGCGTTGTGGCGGTGGGTGGCGGCGTTGGAGCACTGGTTCTTCATCGCGCGGGGGTCGGCGGACCGGCCCCGTCCCTACGGCGTGGCCGCCGAGCAGGGGCCGATGATCTGCCTCTACAGCAGTGCCGCACGGGCGGGTGAAGCCGCACGGGCCCTCGGGTTGGTCGACCCGGGGAGCGGCACGACGCCGTTGTTCAGCGTGCCGGCGCCGGCCGCGATCGACTACGTCGCCTCGTTCGGCCAGACCGGCGTCTTCGGTGTGACGCTGGACCACCCGCGGCTCGGGCACTACGTCCCGCTGGCGAACCTGGGGCTGCTCAAGGGCTGGGTCGAGGGGGCCGGGCGGTGAACGGCGCCGACCCGGGCGACGGGTTCGTCGAGGTGATCGCGCGCGAGGTGGCGGCCGACCCCGGCAACCTGGCGTTGCGCGAGGACTTCATCACGCTGCTGCTGGAGCGGGACCCGGACCGCGCCGCGGCCGAGCTGATGGCGTTCGAGGCGTTCGGCGGTGACCCGGCACGGGTCCGCCTGCTGCGCGCCCGGCTGATGGCGGCGCGGTTGCGGACCTCGAACCCGCCGCCGCCCGCCGGGACCGCGTCCCCGGCCGCGCCGTCCGCACGGCCCGGGAAGAGGGAGTCGGTTCCGGCCCCGGCCCACGGGGACCGCCGGGACAGCGGCTCCGCCGTCCCGCCGTCGCTGTGGGACGCCGAACGCCCGGCGGTGACGCTGGCCGACGTCGCGGGCCTCGCCGAGGTCAAGCGGCACCTGGACACCGCGTTCCTGGCCCCGCTGCGCAACCCCGAGCTGGCGGCGGCGTTCGGGCAGAAGCCCGGCGGGTCGCTGCTGATGTACGGCCCGCCCGGGTGCGGCAAGACGTTCATCGCCAGGGCCATCGCCGGCGACCTCGGGGCGTCCTTCATCCACGTGACGCTCGCGGACCTGATCAGCAGTTGGATCGGGGAGAGCGAGAAGGCGATCCAGAGCGTGTTCCGCGACGCGCGGGCCGCCGCGCCGTGCGTGATCTTCTTCGACGAGTTCGACGCGCTCGGCGGGCGGCGCACCTCCGGCGGCGGCGGGTCGCAGACGATGCGGATGATCGTCACCCAGCTGCTGGAGGAGCTCGACGGCGTGGCCGGCGTGAACGACGGGGTCTACTTCCTGGCCGCCACGAACCGGCCGTGGGACATCGACCCCGCGCTGCGCCGACCGGGCCGGATCGACAGGACGGTGCTGGTGCTGCCGCCGGACGCGGTCGCCAGGGCGGTGATCGTCCAGAACGCGCTGGCGGACAAGCCCGCCGGTGGTGTGGACGTCGCCGCCGTCGCGGCGGCCACGGAGGGGTTCTCCGGTGCCGACCTCAGCCACCTGACGACCACCGTGCTGCAGCAGGCCATGGTCGAGTCGATGAGCAGCGGTGAGCTGGTGCCGGTCACCACCGACGCGGTGCTGGCCGCGGTCGGCGGCATCACGCCGTCCACGACGTCCTGGTTCGACCAGGTGGCGCCGGTGCTGGAGTACGGCGTCGACGACGGCACCTTCGACCAGCTCCGGGCGTACCGGGTCAAGCGAGGCATGCGATGAGCGGCTTCGACCGCGTGGCCGCCGACGACGACGCCGTGGAGCGGACCCTGGACCTGGCCTGGGAGCTGTTCGGGGCGCAGCCGACGCACCCCAGGGTCGCCGAGCTGGCGTCGCAGGTGCTCGCGGTCCAGCCGGAGCGGAGCAGCGTGTCGCTGCTGCTCGCCAACCACCGCGAGGTCTGCGGCCAGGCCGACGAGGCGCGGCGCCTGTACCTCCAGGTGGCCGGTCGCCGCGACCACCAGTTCGTCAACGCGGTCCGTGCCCTCCGGCACCTGGCGTCGGCCGAGCACGACCACCGCGAGGCGCTGCGCTGGGCGCGCGCGGTGCTGCGCGAGGAGCAGGAGGAGTGGGGCGACTGGATGGAGCTGGGCTCCGCCCAGGCGCTCTGCGGGGAGCACGAGGACGGGTGGCGCGGGCTCGACGAGGCGGTGGCGCTGTGCTCCCGCACGGCACCGGACGACCTCCCCGCCGCGCTGGGGAAGCGCGCGGCGTACCTGCTGGCGAGCTTCGCGCCACCCGACCGGTTCGTCCCCGCGGCCGAGGAGGCCGTCCGGGCCGACGCGGCGAACTCGTGGGTCGGCGTGATGCTCGGCTGGTCCTACCTGGTGCAGTACCGGTTCGCCGACGCCGAACGGCTCGGCCTGCGGCTGCTGCGCGAGAACCCGACGGAGGAGCTGCTCCAGGGCCTGGTGGAGACGGCCCGGACGATGCTGCGGATCGTCGAGAACGCCCACGCCCAGGACATCACGCTGGAGGACATCCGCCGCAGCGGGGTGATCGAGCTGGGGTGGCGGCAGCTCCGCGACCAGGTGCTCGGCACCGACCTGGCCTCCGCGCTGGCGGCGCTGGACGAGGTGATGCCCGCCGACCTGCGCGCCACCCTGCGACCGGGGATCCCGGTCCCCGACGTGCCCGGGGGCGACAAGCTCGGTTCCCTGGTCGCGGAGGACCTGCTGGCCTGGCACGACGGCCAGCGGCCCGGCTCCGGTGCCGCCTGGGGGGCGGCCGAGCCGTTCCGCCTGATGTCGGCGGCCGAGGTCATCGCCATGAGCACCGCGATCGAGGCCGACCCGGCGGCGCACCCGGACTGGCCCGAGAACGACCTCTGGGAACAGGTGATGACCGACGACGCCGGGGCGCACCTGGTCGTCGTCGCGCTCGGGGCGCTGGTCAAACGCCGCCCCGGGCACCCCGACGAGCCGGTCGCCGAGTCGATGGCCGACTGGGTCTGGGACCGGGTGGCCGACTTCGGCGGTCGGGACCCGCGACCGGCACGCCGGAAGGCCGTGGCCCTGCCGACCGACTTCCCCGCTGTCCCCGGGACGTCGTTGACCGGCGTCGTCGCGACGATGTGCGCCGCGCTGGGCGCGTCCGAGGACTCGGCGCCGTACGCGGAGCTGCGCCGGCTCTTCCCCGCCTCGACCGTCCGGCAGAGCGCGCTGGACCCCGTGCCGCCGAGTGCCGACGGCGTCGACATCGCGTTGCTCGACGGGCTGGTGAAGAGGGTCACCGTCGATGTCGCGCGCTGCCCGGCCGCCGACCGCGTGATCTCCGGGCTCGACCTCGACGGGCACCGCGGCTCGGCCGACGCCCACGTGCGGGCGCACGGCGTCGTCCCGCACAACAGCTGGGAGAAGCGCGCCACCGGCGAGGTCACCGTCAACTACGACCTCGCCGAGCACCGGCTCGGCCTGCAGTGGGAGAAGGGGAGGCTCGCCCGCATCTTCGTGGCCGCCACCGATCGGCCGGCCGACGGCTGAACGAGGACACGGCCCGGTGGGCGATCGCACCGGTGTCGTGGGGGCGCCTCCCCGGGGGTGCCTCCCCGAGGGGCCGCCCGGTCGCACCACCGGGTCGGAGGTGCCGTCGGTCGCCGGGTCGAGCATGATCGGCGCCGCGGCGCTCGAACGACGACCAGGGGGGACACCGATGAGCGGTACCGGCCAGGGCGCGGGCGCGCCGCGGGACCTCGGCACGGGGCTGTGGGTCGGGAGCACCGACCGGCGGGTGGTCCGGGCGGCTGCCGGAGGCGGGTTCGACTGGGCGTGCGTCGACGAGCAGCACGGGGGCGCGGCCGGCGGGAGGGAGAACACCGACCTGATCGCGGCGGTTCGCGCGGCGGGCGTCCCCGCTTTCGTCCGGGTCGCCTGGAACCGGCCCGAGCTCATCGGCAGGGCCCTCGACAGCGGCGCCGACGGGGTCATCGTCCCGATGGTCGACAGCGTCGAGCAGGCACGGGCAGCGGCCTCGGCGGCGCGGTTCGCGCCGCGGGGCACCCGCAGCTTCGGGCCGGTCCGCTCCACCGACGCGGTGACGGCGGCGGTACCGGAACAGGCGAACGCGGACGTCCTGTGCCTGGTGATGGTCGAAACGGCGCGCGGTCTCGACGCGGTGGCCGACATCGCGGCGGTGGACGGTGTGGACGGCATCTTCGTCGGCCCGTTCGACCTGTCGTTGGCGCTCGGCTCGGACGTGGCCGGACTGCTGGCCGACGACAGCGAGGACGCCCCGCTCCGACGGGTGGTCCGCGCCTGCCGGGCCCGTGGTCTCGTGGCGGGCGCGTACGCGGGATCGGTGGACCGCGTCGTCCAGCTCCGGAGGGCGGGCTTCACGATGATCGCCGCGGTCGACGACCTGGCGATGATCGCGCGGAGCGCGGGCGAAGCCGCCGCTGCGGCGAAGGTGCGCTGAGCTGCTCGTCGTGGCCGCCCGGCGACCGCGGCGGCCCACCCGAGCAGGTTCCCCGCGGCCGTGGTGTCACGGGTGCCGCAGCTCGTCCACGTCGTGGGCGAGCACGTGCTCCACGCGCAGGGTGGTGAACCCGAAGCGGTCGTTGACGCGCAGCACGTGGGTGTTGTCGACGCCGGTCATGGTCTCGATCCGCGCCAACCCGGGGATCTCGGACGCCGGCCACCGCGCCATGTCGGCCTTCACGCACATGCCCAGGCCCTTGCCCCGGTGCGCGGCGAGGACGGCGGTGTCGCCCTGGTAGCACTCGTCGGTGCGGTGGGGGAGGGTGATGACCTCCGTCAGGCCCGCCACCTCGCCGTCGGCCTCGCTCACCGCCGCGACCACCCGCTGCACGGCGTCCTGGTCGGCCATCTCGGCCTCGGCCTCGCGGACCCGCTTGACCGTCCACTCGGGAGCGGTGAACTCCGTCTCGCCCGCGGGGGCGTCGTGGATCGCGCCGCGCGCCCGCGCGCAGGACGCGACGAGGTCGTCCGGCGCCGCCCCGGTCCACCGCACCAGGCGGTAGCCGCCGGGGGCGCCGACCGGCCACCGCGCGGGGTCGACGTCGGCGAGCACCAGTCGCTGCACCGCCACGGCCCGGACGGTGCGGAACCCCAGCGCGCGGCACCACAGCTCACCCGGGCCGCCCTCGACCACGTTCCACCCCTCGACGGTGGAGCGGCCCCGGTCCGCCACCTCCGGCAGCACCGCGCGCAGCACCTCGGTGCCCAGCCCGCGACGGCGCGCGTCCGGGGCCACGACCACCTCGACGAGGCCGATGTGCGAACACGTCGTACGGCTCGGGCTCCTCCAGCGGCAGGTCCGCGGCCCGGCTCGCCACCGACACGCGGTGGTGGGCGACCAGGTCCCCCTCGGCCGCCGTCCGCGGGTCGAACCGCGACACCCGCACCGGGCTCAACGGCGGCCGGTGGAGAGGGTCACCAGGAACTGGCCGCCGCCCGGCTGGACGTCCGCGGTGACCGGCAGGCCCGGCACCAGGCGGGAGAAGCGGTCCACCAGCCAGTCCGCCGCCTCCCGCGCGTCCCGTTCGGTGGGGCAGCGGGCCACCATCTCGCGGCCCCCCTTGCGCTCCAGCCGGCCGGCCACGGTGATCAGCGGGGCGGGGTCGGCCACGTGCAGGCGGTCCGGCCAGGCGATGACCACCTTGACCGCGCCCTTGCGGGTGTTGCAGCCGCGGTGCGCGAGCCGTTCGGCGACCTTGGCCTTCCGGTCGGCGGTCCGGCTGTCGACGCTGGGGCCCCGCGGGTCGTTCACGGACATGTCGGGGTCCACCGGTTCGTCGCACACCCAGCAGCGCCAGCCGTCGCGCTCGGCCACGTCATCGAGGAGGCTCATCCGGGCAAACTAGCCTGTCGGCCGCCGGTCCCGCGCACCGCACCGGGGCGGGTGTCCCCCTTGCGAGCTACCCGCGGGTGTCCACCGCGCGGTGATGTTCCCGGGCCGTCGCGCCCCTAGCGTTCGGGTCATCGCGGCGCTACCGCCGCGGGGGTCTCGCGAGGAGTGGTCATGCGGCTGTTGACGCAGCTCGGGGTGGTCTTGCTGATGGCTTTCGCCGGCAACGCGCTCGTCGGCGCGGCGGGGTGGAACGCGCCCCTCACGCTGGTGTTCGGGTTCGCGACGGCGGCGCTGTCGCTGTGCGCGTACGCGTGGGTGGTGCGGCGGACCGAGCATCGGGAGCCGGTCGAGGTGGCCGTGCGGGGGGCGGGGCCCGCGTTCGGGCGGGGGCTGCTGATCGGGGCCGGCATGTTCGCCGCCGTCATCGCGACCATCGCGTTCCTCGGCGGCTACGAGGTGCTGGGGTGGGGGTCGCCGGCGGGCGCGGTGGCGTTGCTCGGGTTCACGGCCGCCGCCGTCGTGGCGGAGGAGCTGATCTTCCGGGGCGTCCTCTTCCGCGTCGTCGAGGAGCGCGTCGGCACGGTGGGGTCGCTCGCGCTCACCGGGTTGCTGTTCGGCGCGGTGCACCTGGTCAACCCGCACGCCACCGCGTGGACCGCGTTCGCCATCGCCGTCGAGGCGGGGTTCGTGCTGGCCGCCGCCTACGCCGCCACGCGCACCCTGTGGGTGCCCATCGGGGTGCACTTCGGCTGGAACTTCGCCCAGGGCGGCGTCTTCGGCACCAGCGTGTCGGGCGGGGACACCCCGCAGGGGCTGCTGGACGGCGTGACGTCCGGCCCGTACCTGCTCGGCGGCGGCGAGTTCGGCCCCGAGGCGAGCGCGTACTCGGTGCTGGCGGGCGTGGTGGTGACGGCCGCGTTCCTGTGGCTGGCCCGGCGCCGCGGCACCCTGGTGCCCCGGCGCCGCCGCCCCGCCGCCGCGGCTACGCTCGCCGGGTGATCGGCTTCCGGCGGTTCCCGGAGCTGTGGCGGCGGTGGGACGTCACGGTGCGGGACGTCCCGCTCGCCCTCGCGCTCGCCCTCGCCTCGCTGGTGCCCGCGCTGCACGACCGGGGGACGCAGCTCGGCGACCTGCCGACCCGCCCGATGGACGCGTCGGCCGTGGCCGTGATCGCGCTGGAGTGCCTGCCGCTGGTCGTGCGCCGGCGGTGGCCGGTGGTCTGCCTCGCCCTGGTGACCGTTGGTTTCGCGGCCGACCAGCTCCTCGGCTACCACGCGGTCGCGGGCACCGCGCTGCCCGTCGCGCTGCTGAGCACGGGGCTGCACCTGGACCACCACCGGCGCGCCGTCGCCGTGCTGGTCTCCGCGGCGTACGTGCCGCTGGCCGTGGCGCTCGACCGGTACGGGTCGACCGAGGGCGTGGCCGGGTTCACGACGTTCTACCTGGCGATGGTCGCCGCCTGGGCGATCGGGGCGTGGCTGCGGCTGGCCAGGGCCGGTGAGGCGGAACGCCGCCGCCGCGTGGCCGGGGAGACCCGGCTCGCGGAACGCACCCGCATCGCCCGCGAGCTGCACGACGTCGTGACCCACCACGTGACGGCGATGGTCGTGCAGGCCGAGGCGGCGCGGTACCTGGGCGGGGCCCCGGAGCGCCTCGACGAGGCGCTGGCCGCGATCACCGACACCGGCCGCAGGTCCATCGCGGACCTGAGGCACCTGCTCGACCTGCTGAACCCGGACCACGACGCCGACCCGCGCACGCCGTCCGTCGGCGAGCTGGGCGTGCTCGTGGAGCAGACCAGGCGGGCCGGGCAGCCGGTCGAGTTCACCGAGGAGGGCGTGCCGCCGGCGGGGAGCGCGAAGGTGGTGGCGTACCGGGTGGTGCAGGAGGCGTTGACGAACGCGCTCAAGCACGCGCACGGCCGCCGGACCACGGTGCGCGTGCGGCACGGGGGGAGCGAGATCGTAGTGGAGGTCGGCACCGAGGGCGGGGGGCCGCGCACCGCGCCGTCCCGCGGCGGCGGGCGGGGGCTCGCCGGGCTGCGCGAGCGGGTCGGCGCGCTCGGCGGCGAGTTCAGCGCGGGCGGGCGGGACGGCGGGTTCGTCGTGCGCGCCCGCATCCCGGCCGGGAGCCCGTCGTGAGCGCGCCGGTGCGGGTGCTGGTGTGCGACGACCAGGCGCTGGTCCGCGCCGGGTTCGCGACGATCATCGGCGCCCAGCCCGACCTGGAGGTGGTCGGCGAGTGCGGGGACGGGCGCGCCGCGATCGAGCTGGCGGCCCGCCTGCGCCCCGACGTGGTGGTGATGGACGTGCGGATGCCGGTGCTCGACGGCATCGAGGCGACCCGCGTGCTGGCGGGCGCGGGCGTGGCGGACCCCGTCAAGGTGCTCGTGGTGACGACGTTCAACCTGGACGAGTACGTGTACGAGGCGCTGCGCGCGGGCGCCAGCGGGTTCCTGCTCAAGGACGCGCCGGCCGCGCAGCTGCTGCACGGCATCCGCACCGTCGCCACCGGGTGGGCGCTGCTGGCGCCGGAGGTGACCCGTCAGCTCGTCGGCCGGTACGCCGAGCGCATCCGGCCCGTCGGGGGTGGTGCGGGCGACGTCCCGCTGGCCCCGCGCGAGCTGGAGGTGCTGCGCCTCATCGCGGACGGCCTGTCCAACGGCGAGATCGCCTCGACGCTGGTGATCAGCCACGAGACCGTCAAGACGTACGTGTCGCGCATCCTCACCAAGCTCGACCTCCGCGACCGGGTGCAGGCCGTCGTCTACGCGTACCGGCACGGCCTGGTGGCCTGAGCCGCCCGCGGCTCACAGGGGCCTGCCCGCCGGCCCGGTCGGTTCTTCGTCCACTGTGGACGTGCCGGAGACCGTGCCGAGCAGGCGCGCGAGCAGGTGGCGGTCGTCCGCGCCCAGGCGGTCCGCCGGTGACCTGTCCCGGGCCACGAGTCCCCGGCGTTCGGCCCGCTCGACGAGGCCGGACATGGTGGACTCGTCCAGCCCCGGGAACGCCGCCAGGTCGGTCATGCGCGGCGGTCGTGCTCGGCGCCGACGCGGGTGAGCACGGCCATCACCCGGAAGGACGTCCGGACGAGGGCGTCTCCGAGCGCGTCGTCGGAACTCATGGCGAGGTCCTGCCGAGGGTGGTTGGTAGTACCGATCAAACCGACGACGCGGTCGGCGGCCGGGAAAAGGGTTGTCGGGCTCCTCGGCCGTGGTGACAGGATCGGGGGATGTTCTCCGGCGACTTCGAGGTGCACCTGACCGGCTCCGCGCGGGAGGCGGACGCGATGGCCGCGTTCGCCGCCCGGCGGGGCGCGAAGTTCACCCACATCCTGCTCGACCGCGGCGAGACCCCCTCCCAGCCGATGCTGACGGTCACGGGCAGCGGGACGCTGGAGGACCTGCACCGCCTCGCCGGGGCGTGGCGGGCCGACCTGGCGGCGGCGGGGGTGGGGGTGCTCCGGGTCAAGATCGAGGCCGCGCCGTGGAACGAGGGCGTGCCCGCGTCCGACCTGGACGCCTCCGACGAGCTGTACTTCGAGCACCACGTGAAGGTGCTGCTGCCCTCCGGCGACCGCGACGCGGTGGACCGGCTGCGGCGGGCGGTCGGCGGGACCGGGGCGAACGTGTCGCGCAACGCCCGGCGGCGGCGCGGTCGGCGCGAGGAGCGGTTCGTCACGCAGCGGTGCCGCGGGGTCGGTCGCGCCACCGCCCGGACCCGGCTCGACGCCCTGCTGGCCGTGCTGCGCGGCGGCGGGTACGAGGTGCTGGAGGTCGAGGAGGAGTACGTCGTCCACGACGACGCCCTGCACGTCGACCGCGGGTGGCTCGACCCGGACCGGTGGGGCGACCGGCAGGACGTGCGCGACGACCTGCTCGGCAGCACGGCGTCCCGGGGCCGCGGCGCGCCGTCGACCTTCCTGCCGCTGGCGGCCGAGGGGCGGGACGTCCGGCAGCGCCCGGTGTTCGACCCGGCGCTCAAGCACTTCGACCACGCCTACCGGGCGGGCGAGCCGGTGTTCGGCGACCCCGACGAGGGGGCCCGCTGGTCGGCCGCGCGGCGGGCCGCGATGGCGCACGTGCTCGCGGTCCTGGCCGCCTCGCCGTGGGCGGGCAACCTGGTGCTGCGCGGCAGCGTCGCGCTGCGCGCCTGGCTCGGCGACGTCGCCCGCGACCCCGGCGACCTGGACTTCGTGGTCGTGCCGAAGACCTTCGCGCCGGACGGGCCGGAGGCGCGGGCGATGCTGGAGGGCCTGGTGGCCGCCGTCGCCGCCGACCCCGGTCCGGGGCTGCGCGCCGACCGGGTGGTGGCCGAGCACATCTGGACCTACGAGCGGGTGCCGGGCCGGCGGCTGGTGTTCCCGTTCGACGCCGCCGGCCTGCCGGGGGGCGCCGTGCAGGTGGACCTGGTGTTCAACGAGGACCTGCCCGACGCGCCGGTCGCCGTCGAGGTGCCGCCGCTGGGCACGCGGGTGCTCACCGCGTCGCCCGCCCTGTCGCTGGCCTGGAAGCTCCAGTGGCTGATGACCGACATGTACCCGCAGGGCAAGGACCTCTACGACGCCGTGCTGCTCGCCGAGCGCACCGCGGTGCCGCTGGACCTCGTCCGCGACCTGCTCCGCCCCGAGCTGGGCGACGGGGCCGACGGCTTCACCCCGGAGTCCGTGCTCGAACTCGACGTCGACTGGGAGAACTTCCGCGCCGAGCAGCCCCGGGTGGCGGGCGACGCCGGGCCGTGGCTGCGCAGGCTCGCGGACGCGCTGGCCCGCCGGTCCGGTGACCCGCTGGTCCGCTGACCCGTTGACCCGCCGGCCCCGTTGACCTGCCGGCCCGCCGTTCCCAGCAGGTGAGCGCTCGTCCGAACGGCCGCGCCGAAGAGGTACGGTCCGTCGCACCCGCCCCGGTCCGGCCATCGGGGGGAGGGCTGTCCGCTCGACGAGCAGGAAGGGGACGAGCCGTGCGCCGTCCTGTGTTCGGCACCGCTGTCGCCTCGATCGCGCTGACCGGTCTCATGGTGCTGAGCGCGTGCGCGAAGGACCCCGGCGGCGACGCCACCGGGACGACCGGCGCCACCGGCGCCGCCTGCGAGTTCGCGACACCGCCCAGCGCGCCCGCCACACCGTCCGCCGCGCCGTCCGCCACCCCGTCCACCAGCGCCGCCCGGGACGAGACCGGGGGCGAGCAGGTCGACGGGAGCGCGCTGAAGGTCGGGCTGGCCTACGACATCGGCGGTCGCGGCGACGCGTCGTTCAACGACCTCGCCGCCGCCGGGTTCGACCGGGCGATCGGGGAGCTGGGGGTCGCGAAGGAGAACACCCGCGAGCTCTCCGCCGCCCCGAACGAGGACGAGTCGGTGAAGCAGACCCGCCTGCGGCAGCTCGCGCGCGAGGGCTTCAACCCGATCGTCGGCGTCGGCTTCGCCTACACCGAGTCGCTGAAGGTCGTCGCGCCGGAGTTCCCCGACGTCCGGTTCGGCCTGGTCGACTCGGCCGTGGAGGGCGCGGCCAACGTCACCCCGCTGGTCTTCGCCGAGCAGGAGGGGGCGTTCCTGGCGGGCGTCGTGGCCGCGTACCAGAGCAGGAAGTGCCACGTGGGCTTCGTCGGCGGCGTCGACATCCCGCTGATCCGGAAGTTCGAGGCCGGGTTCACCCAGGGCGCGAAGGCCGCCGCGCCGAAGGTCGTGGTGGAGAAGAAGTACATCACGCCGGCCACCGACTTCACGGGCTTCCAGGACCCGGTGAAGGGCTCGGAGACCGCGAAGGGCCTCATCGACAAGGGCGCGGACGTCCTCTACCCCGCCGCCGGCGCGTCCGGCATCGGCGTCTTCTCCGCGGTGAAGCAGGCGGGCGTGCTGGCGATCGGGTGCGACGCCGACCAGTACAACCAGCCGGCGCTCGCGGAGAGCAGGGACGTCATCGTCGCGTCGAGCCTCAAGCGCGTCGACGTGGCGGTGCACGACTTCATCCGGGCCGCCGCGCGGGACGACCTGGCCTCGCTGCCGGAGGTCTTCGACCTCAAGGTGGACGGCATCGGCTACGCCACGTCGGGCGGCCGGGTCGACGCGCGGTTGCAGGGCATCCTCGAAGGGTTCAAGGCCCAGATCATCGAGGGCCGGATCACGGTCGCGGACAAGCCGTAGTCCCGCGGTCCGCCGCCGGCGGCCCCGGACGGCACACCACCCCGGAGGTGTAACGGGGCCCGCGCCGCCCTCGACAGACGGGCATCCGATGCCGGGCGAGGTGCGTGTTGACCAGCGAGGGCGGCTCACCGCGGGAGTCCGACGGCGTCCACCAGGAAGCGGTGGTCTCCGGCGGTTCCCACGTGGTCCAGGTCGGGCGGGACCAGTACCTCCACTTCGGCGACGGCGTCCGCCGCGCGGTCGCCGGCGCCGTGGTCGACGAGTGCCCGTACCCCGGCATCCACGCGTTCACGCCCGACCAGGCCCCGTGGTTCTTCGGCCGGGACGGGGCGACCGCGGACCTCGTCGGCCGGCTCGACGCGCGGACGCGGACGGGCGGGCCGCAGGTGGTCGTCGCGCCGTCCGGCGCGGGCAAGAGCTCGCTGCTCAACGCGGGCCTGCTGGCCCGCGTCGAGGCCGGGGCGCTGCCCGGGTCCGCGCACTGGCCGCGGGTGGTCGGGCGGCCCGCGGGCGACCCGGCGCGGGCGTTCGCCACCGCCGTCGCCGCCGCCATCGGCCGACCGGCCGGGGACGCGGGCGAACTCCTCGCGCCCGGCGCGTGCGCCGCGGCGGTCCGGGCGGCGCTGGGGGCGAAGACCCTCGTCGTCGTGGTGGACCAGTTCGAGGAGCTGTTCACGGTCTGCCCCGACGAGCGCGCGCAGGCCGAGTACGTCGACCTGCTGTGCGACCTCGCGGCGGCCGGGTCGGGGCGGGCCGCCGCGCTGGTCGTGCTCGGCCTGCGCGCGGACTTCTTCGCCGCCTGTGCCCGCCACCCCCGGCTGCGGGCGGCGTTGCAGGACAACCCGGTGGTGGTCGGGCCGCTGTCCGAACGGGACCTGCGGGCGGCCATCCGGAACCCGGCGCTGGCGGTGGGCCTGACGCCGGAGCCCGGGCTGGTCGACGTGCTCCTGCGCGACCTCGGCGGACCGGCCGGGCGACCGGGGGAGGGGCCGACCGGCGAGTACGAGGCGGACCGGCTCCCGATGCTCGCCCACGCCCTGCGCTCGACGTGGTCCAACCGCGACGGGAGCACGATGACCGTCGCGGGGTACGAGGCGTCCGGGGGCATCGACGGCGCGATCGCCGCCACGGCGGACCGGGTCCTCGCGGACCTGGGGGAGAAGAACGGGCCCCGGGCCGCCTCCCTGCTGCCGCGGCTGGTGAAGGTCGGGGAGGGGACCGCCGACGTGCGGGTCCGGGTGCCCCGGGACGACCTCGTCGGCAGCGCGGCCGACGCCGAGGTGCTGGAGGCGTTCACGAGGGCGCGGCTGCTGACCGCGGACGAGGACGCGGTCGCGATCACCCACGAGGCGCTGATCAGCGCCTGGCCGAGGTTGCGGCAGTGGATCGAGGCGGACCGGCACGAGCTGGTGACCCACCAGCGGCTCGGCGACGCCGCGCGGACGTGGGCCGCCGGGCGGCGCGACCCGGGGCTGCTGTACCGGGGCACCCCGCTGGCCGACGCCGACGCGCTGGTCCGGCGCTCCGCCCGGCCGCCGACCGCGCTCGAACGGGAGTTCCTCGACGCGAGCCTGCGCGCGCGGCGGAGCGGCACGCGTCGCCTGCGCCGGCTGGTCGCCGTCCTGGCCGCGCTCCTGGTCCTCACGCTGGTGGCGGCGGGTGCGGCGGTCCGTCAGTGGAACGACGCCGAGGACAGCAGACGGGCCGCGGAGGACAGCGAGCGCGTCGCCGCCGGGCGCAGCCTGCTGTTCCAGGCCGAGGCGGCCCGGGACACCGAGGCGGGCGCCTCGCTGCGGCTCGGTGTCGCGGCGATGGGCGTCAACGCGAGCCCCGAGGCCAGGGCCGGGCTCGTGAAGACCCTGATGGGCAACCACTACGCCGCGACCCTGTCCGGTCACGCCGACGCGGTGCACGCCGTGGCGTTCACCCCCGACGGGCGCACCGCTGTCACCGGGGGTGTGGACCCGTCCCTGATCGTGTGGGACGTCCGCGACCCGGTCCGCCCGAGGCGCGTCGGTTCCGCCGACGTCGAGGGCGGCGTGTGGTCCGTGGCGATCAGCCGCGACGGGCGCACCGCGGTCACCGGCGGTCCCCCGTCGCTGGACGTGTGGGACATCGCCGACCCCGCCCGTCCGCGACGGGTCGGCTCGGTCAGCGAAGAGCCCCGGTGGGTCAGCTCGGTCGCGTTGAGCCGGGACGGCCGCACGGTGCTCACCGGGACGTGGGACAACTCCGGGCGGGAGGAGGACGGGGCGAGGCTGTGGGACCTCGCCGACCCCGCGGCCCCGCGCCTGCTCGCGTCGATGGCCGCCGACCGGAGCGGACCCGTGCGGGGTGTCGCGCTCGGGCGGGACGACGCCGTCGCGGTCGTCGGCAACGAGGACGGCACCGTGCTCGTGTGGGACGTCGCCGACCGGACCGCGCCGCGCCGCGTCGCGACCCTCCCCGACCACGGCAACTCGGTCTGGGCGGTCGCGACGAGCCCGGACGGCCGGGCGCTGCTCACCGGCAGCGCCGACCAGACCGCGATCCTGTGGGACATCACCGACCCGGTCGCTCCCGTGCGGCGGTCCCGGCTCACCGGGCACCGCGGCACCGTCCGGGCCGTCGCGTTCAGCCCGGACGGCCGCACGGTCGTCACCGGCAGCCAGGACCGCACCGCGATCCTCTGGCGGGTCGACGACCCGGTCCGCCCGGAACGCCTCGACACGCTCGGCGGTCACCGGCAACCCGTCTTCACGGTCGCGTTCGGCCACGACGGCGCCCACCTGGCGACCGGCGGCAGCGACGACACCGCCGTCGTGTGGCGCACCGGCGTCGACGCCGACCCCGTGCGGCTCGGGGAGCTGGGCGGGCACGGCGGCGGCGCGCCCTCGCTGGTGTTCGGCCCCGGCGGTCACCGGATGGCCACCGGCGGCGCCGACGGCGCGCTGACCACCTGGGACGTGGCCGACCCGCGCGCGCCGCGCCCGCTGGCCACGGTCCCCGCCCACGGCGGCGGCTTCGCGATGGCGTCGAACGGGGCAGGCACCGTGCTGCTCACCGGCGGCGGCGACCGCACCGCCGTCCTGTGGGACGTCGCGGACTGGTCCCGGCCGCGCCGGCTCGCGACGCTGTCCGGCGGGCGCCGCGGCGTCGCCTCCGTCGGGTTCGCCCCGGCGGGCGACGTCGTCGCGCTCGGGGGCGACGACGGGCGGTTCGAGCTGTGGGACGTCGCCGACCCCGCCCACCCCCGTGCCCTGGCCACCGCGGGCGTGCACTCCGCCCGCATCTCCGCGGTCCTGTTCGGCCCAGACGGGCGCACGCTGGTCACCGGCAGCACCGACACCACCACCGTCGTGTGGGACGTGGGCGACCCGACCCGGCCTGGGGAGCGGGCCGCGTACGACGACGAGAACAGCACCTACTCCGCGGTGTTCAGCCCGGACGGCGAGATCCTCGCGCTCGCCCAGGAGGGGCGCAAGACCACGTTGCTCGACCTGTCCGACCCCGACCGCCCCGAACCGCTGGCGGTCGTGCGCGGGCAGGCGAGCTCGGTGTACGCGGCGGCGTTCAGCCCGGACGGGCGGGTCCTCGCCACCGGCGGCTACGACAAGACCGCGCTCCTCTGGGACGTCACCGACCCGCGCGACCCGCGCGAGCTGACCTCGATCCGCGGGCACGCCATCGCCGTCGTCTCGCTGCTGTTCGGCCCGGACGGGCGGACGCTGGCGATCAGCGGCGGCGACACCCCGGCGCTGTGGGACGTCGCCCGGCTGACCGACATCGTCGCCCGGCCGGTCGACATCGCCTGCGGGATCGTCGGCGAAGGGCTCACCGAGCGGCAGTGGTCGACCTACGCGCCCGACGTCGCCCACCGCCGCACCTGTTGATCGGCGGTCCCCCGGCCGGGGCGTGGGAACAGCCCGGAGCGGGAAGGGTTCGACAAAGGCGACGGGTGCGTCCCGGTCGCGCGTCGAATTACCGGAAATCGATTGTCCGCACCGCTTCCGCCGGTGTCCCGGTGCTGGTCAGCGATTTGTCGGTCTCGGTGAACGTCGTGCCGGGGGTACTTTCAGGCACTCCCGAACCGGATACTTGACCGTTCAACTTTCCGGCGGTAGCTTCCGGGTGGATCACCGAAATTCCTTTCCGGAAAGGGAGATCATGCGGCTGAAGTCCGTTCTGCTCACCGTGTCCGCCGTCGCCGCCCTGCTGATCGGCGGCCCCGTCGCGTCGGCGACCGCCTCCGGGACGCCGGACGAGGCGTGGCCGCCCGGGAACTGCCAGAAGGGCACGTTCTGCGTCTGGCCGAACTGGGCCCACCCGCTGCCCGCCCCCGTGGAGACCCCGTCCCTGGCGACCGACCGGGAGTGGTCCGGCAGCGTCCCGGCGCTGACCTTCTACAACTACACGTCGCGCAACGCCGACCTCGGCTACTCCTACACCTGGCCCGACGGGTCGACGTCGTCCCACACGATCTGCGTCCCCCCGGGCGGCAACATCTTCTACCTGCCGGTGACCGTGACGAAGCTGAGTTGGCACCAGGGTTCCTGCTAGGACGCCGACCCGCGCCCCGGCGGGTGGTGCTTGCCCGGGGGGCGCGTTGCTGGGATGGTCGGACCGGGAGGCGCGACCATGTCTGTCGGCACCATCACCGGAGCGGTCCTGGCGTTGTTCGTCGCCGCGGCGGTTGTCCTGTACCTGCGCGGTCGGGCCGCGCCCGCGCCCGCTGTCGGGCGGGTGCTGAGGTGGGTCGCCCTGGCGGGTGCGGTCGGGGTGGCGCTCGCGGCCCTGCCGGTCGCGGTGCGCGACGGTGGCGGGGCGGTGCCCTACCTCCTCGTGCCCGTGCCGGCGTGCGCGTTGGCGGTGGTCGCGGACGCGGTCGGGAGGTTCGTCGTCACGACCACGGCCGCGGCGGCACTGCTGGTGCTGGGGTGGGGCGTGTTCCTCGCGATGTTCATCACCCCGTACTTCGTGTTCCCCGCCCTGGTGCTGGGGGCGGCGGCGATTGCGTCCGTCCGCCCGCGCCGGGAGCGGGCGGTCCGGGACGGTGCCCACCCCTGATCGGGAGGGGCGGGGGACGGGCGTGGTGGTGCGCGCGCACGGGGGTGTGGCCTGGTGCGCGGCGGTGGGCTGGGAGAATGCGCCGGTCAGCCCGTGCGGGTCCCGCCCGTGCGGTGCTGCCCCGGCCCGGCTTTCTCACCGCACGACGTAAGGACTGACACGTGGCACTGCCGTACGAGCCCGACGACGACCACGCCGCGGACCGGTTCGTCAACAACGCGCTGCGCAGCCACGACGCCGAGGCGTGGGAGCTGCTGACCTCGGACGCGTACGTCGAGCAGACCGAGCGCGTGCTGCTGGGGATGCTGGACCGGGTCGCGGTGGACCGCGAGCACCGGCGGGTCGAGCGCGACGCCGCGCGGGCGCGGGTGACGGCGGGGGAGCTGACCCGGGTCGACCGGGACCGCGAGCTGGCCGAGGACGGCGAGCGGGCCAAGAAGGCCGCGCACTTCGAGGCCCTGGTGCGGGAGCGGCTCCGGGTGATCGCCGCCAGGGTGCGGCGGTTGCGCGGTGACGACGTCCGCGACGAGCTGATGAGCCTGGTGGTCGCCCTGGGTGCCGCGATCGACGCCCACCGGACCGCCGTGCTCGGCGGCGGGGGCGAGCCCAGCGGGGCGGACCGGGCGCTGTGGGAGCGGTTGACGACGCTCGACGTGCCGGGCGCGACCGGCCGCACGTCGGTGGAGGAGCTGGTCAGGGACCGCGCGGCGCAGCAGGACGACCACGGGCGCGTGCTGGCCGGGATCGTGCTGGACCTGGCCGGTGACGCGACGTCGATCTCGCGCGCCGACCTGCTGGACGTGTGGAAGAGGGAGGTCGCGCCGACGCTGACGGTGGAGGAGAAGGGCGACTTCGCGGCCAAGGGCAAGGGGTCGCTGGTGACCGACCGGCTCAGGAAGGCGTTGGGGGTGCTGGAGCGGCGGGGCCTGGTCGCGCGCTCCGGCCCGCAGGGCGACCAGCGGCTCGACCTCCTCGACCGGCCGGGTCTGGTGGAGCTGGCGGGCTCGCCGCAGTAAGGGGTCGACGGCTGCGGCGTGGGTCGCGCACCGCGGATAGGCTGCCCGGGCATGACCGCCGCGCTGCTGATCGTCGACGTGCAGGAGATGCTGGTCCCGGTCGTGTGGCGCGGGGAGGAGCTGGTCGCCCGGATCGCCTCGCTGGCCCGCGCCGCGCGGCGGGAAGGGGTGCCGGTGGTCGCGTTGCGGCAGGTCGGACCGCCCGGGACGGCGTTCGGCCCGGAGGTGCCCGGTACGCGGCTCAGCCCGCTCCTCGGCCTCGGACCGGAGGACGTGGTGGTGCGCAAGACCGCGACCGACGCGTTCTACCGCACCGGCCTGGCCGCGCTGCTCGCCGAACGGGGCGTGCGCACCGTCGTGCTGACCGGCGTGGCCACCGACTACTGCGTCGACGCGACCGCGCGGTCCGCGCTGAGCCACGGCCTGGACGTCGTGCTGGTCAGCGACGGGCACGCGCCGGCCGCCGCCGGCGACCCCGAGGCGGGGCTGGACGCCGAGCGGATCGTCGACCGGCACAACCGGCTCCTCAGCCGGGCCGTCCACCCCGGCGGCGCGCTGCGCCTGCTCGCGGCGTCCGAGGTGGTGTTCCGCGACCTGGCCTGAGGCGGTCCGCAGGTTGGGGTGGTTCGCAGGTTGGGGTGGTTCGCGGTCCGGGGCGTCCGCGCGGACGCCCCGGACCCCGTCGATCAGGGACCGACCACCGGCTGGAGGGTGCGGGACTCCTCGGCGGACCGGCCGCCGTCGGTGGTGAGCTGGGCCCTCACCGCGGCGTTGACGGCGGGCAGGAACAGGCCGTTCTCGGCGGCGACCGGTGCCGAGAACGGCTGCGGCGTGCCGGTGCAGGGGCCGTCGAACTGCACGTAGGTGCCCACGAAGCGCACCACGCCGAGGACTTCCTGCTGCACGGTGACGCGCAGCGCGTCGACCGCGCCGTCGTCGTGCCCGTAGCAGGTGTAGTAGCCGTTGACGGTGATGCGACCGGAGGAGTTCCAGTACGCGAGTTCGCTGTGGACGACGGGCGCCGGGTCGTGGGTCGCCGAGGCGGTCCCGACCGCGACCGGCAGCAAGGCCGCGGCCGCGGTGGCGGCGAGGGTGAGGGTGCGGATACGCTTCATCGCTGACTCCGTTCAGCCTTTCGCGGGGTGTCGCGGTCCTTCCGGCCAGGGACTCGGCCGCGACGCCCCGCAGGGCGTTCTCGATGTGGTTCGCGCGGTCGCGGTCGGTGCGTCGCCCCCTGAACGTGGTGCCGGCACGTCGTTCCGGGTGATCGACCGTCCACTCGCGACGGCGCCTGGAAAGACTGCGTCGCGCCCGGCGGGACCACAAGGGGGTGAACGGTCCATCACCCGAACGTCAGAGCGAGCACCCCTACTATTGCGGTGAGGCGCGCGAACCCGGCACCGCCGTGGAAAGCCCGGGGCGCTGTGCCCGGGGTGCTGGACCCGAGGCTCTCGCAGAGGCTCACCGCGGCCGGTCCTCGTCACGTGCCTCGCGGATCACGAAGTCCGCGACGGGGCGGGTAGGTGACCGCATCCCCCGATCCTGCCCGCGCCGCGCCCGCACCACCACCTGATCTCGCCACTGTGCCTGTGATTGCTAGTTGGCCCCTGTGATCGATAGGGGGACTGTACAAACGTCGGCTCTGGCGCACTTTCGGTGGTGACGGTGAGTAGCTGGTCGGTCCGTGATCCTGTGGTGGATGCCGATCCCCTTGTGGGGACGGTATTTCAGGACTGTCGGTTCCGGTCGTTGGATGCGTGGCGGAGGGCGGTGGTCGCGGTCCGCATCCGGGTTGCGGCCGTGCCGTCCGGCGCCTGATGCTGCGATGACGAAGGCGTCGACAGCCCGAAAGCACCTTCCCGGCAAGGGGATCGATCTCTACCGCAAGGTCACTGCTGCGACCGGCTACTCACCGTCACCACCGAAAGTGCGCCAGAGCCGACAACTGGACAGACCCGACCCGATGGGACGTGGCCCTGCATGCCCCATGCTGTCCACCTCATCAACTGGCACGTTCACCGCTTTCGGACCGCGTGAACACATGTGTCGTCATGACGCTTCACCTGTGTTCACTCTTCCCAAGCGTCTTCAGGGTCGACGATCGGGCCGTGCGGTTCGGCGAGATCGCGGATGAAGCCGTTGTCTCGGTCGAAGGTGTGCACGAGGATACGGTCCGCGATGTCCTTGTGGATGTCGTTGTCGACGATGATCACTTGATAAGGACGGGCGAATCGCTTGTCGCCCCAGCCGCGTCGGTCGTCCATGAGATCGAGGAAGCGTTCGTAGACTCGATGGGCGAGGCTTTTGTCGTGGCTGTTGGCGCCGTAGTTTTTTTGCGGCGAGTCGATCATCAGCAGGGAAGGGAGGGTGACCAGAGCGTTTTCCAGCGCATAGGTGAGCAGGGTCAGGCTGTAGGCGATGCTGACCGCGGCGCGGGCGCCGCCGCCGCGTTGGGTGAATTTTTGTTCATCGACCAACGGCAGCCAGGTCTCAGGGTCGATACGGGCGCGGCCGGTGGCGTTGGGCAGTTGGATCGCGGCGATGATCCTGCGGAAGATGTCGGTCACCGCTGCGAGCACGTCGGCAAGGTCCTCGACCTCGGCACCGGTGAGGTCGAGTTGGTCCACACGCTGTTGCTGACGGGTTTTCAACTCGTCGATGCCCCGGTATTGCTCGGTGAGCCGGTTGTGGGCGTCCTGCACGCGGCGCAGCGTCTCCTCAGCGGTGGCATGGCGAGCGACTTCGGCCGTGGCTTCGGCGAGTCGGTCGACGAACGGCGCGAGTCCGGTGAATGCCTGCTTGTCGAGCGTGTCGTTGACCAGTCGCAGTCGGGCGCGCGCGTCGCATGCGGTGTCCTGCGCCGCACGCAGTTGCTTGTCGAGTTCGGCCAGCCGTTCGCTCTGTTGCTGCAATACGTGGGTCAGGTGGCGCCGTTGGGACACGTGTTCGCGGCCGGGGAGCATGCTGGTGCACAGATAACACTGTTCGGGTGTGATCGGCCGTGTGGTGACGTCGCTGTTGCACGCCGGGCAGCGTGGGTCGACCAAGGCGAGAGTAGGACGGTCGTCCGGGTCGGTGTCGCTCAACTCGTCGAGGTGACGCAGGCCCTGTTGGGCCGCATCGGCTTCGGCGGCGCATGAAGCGTGGCCGCGGCGGAGCCTGTCCAGGTCGATCTCGGCGTCGCCGACGGCACGGTGGGCTTCTTCGCGACGTTGCCGTTCACGGTCGACATAGGCGGTGGCGGTCCGCGCGGCCGCGGTGATGGACGCGAGGATCGTCTCCGCTTCGGTGCGGGCGGCACGGACACGAGCCAGTTCCTCGGCGATCGCCGAGGCGTCGGTGGCTTGGGACTCGGCGAGGAAGTTGCGGATCATGTCCGCGCGTTTGGTGCGCCGGTCGATTTCCAGGTTGTTCTCGTGGATCTCGGCGGCAAGGCGCTCATAGGCGGGGGTGGTGAGGTTGAACAGCAACTTGAGGGTGATCAGCCGGGCGCGTTCCTCCCGACGTGGACGGATGATGTGCCGGTCGATGTCGGTCTGGTTGAGGTAGCAGTAGGGCAGCAGTGCTCCGGCGAAGTCCAGCGACTTGCCGCCGGGCAGACGCACGGAGGTGAACTGCTCGAGCAATCCCAGCTGCTCGAGGAGCCACTCCGAGACTGTGCTGCGCGCGTCACGTGCCTGTACGGGGAACCGCCCCACCGCGGTTCCGGAGTCGTCGAGCACCTGGACGTGAGACTCCGCGGCGCGGTCACGGCGCAGGAGGAAGGCCCCGGTGGTCACTCGGATCCCGATCTCCACCTCACGCAGATGCTCGTCCACCGCTCCACGGAACTCGCCCACATCGTGTCCCATGGCGTAGCCGATGCACTCCAGCAAAGAGGATTTGCCGGTGTCGACCACTCCGACGATGGCGACCACAGGGGCGTCCAGGTCGTATGGCTTCTGCCAACCCTGCTCGGTCCTGATACGGATCCAACGGAGCTGCAACTGTGTCGCCACCGACGGCTTCCCTTTCGCACGACAGAAGAGGCACGGGCTACCGCCTCCCCCCGTGGGCAGCACCACTGTCGACCATGGACTGCGCCTCCCGTCCTGTCACGCAAACGAGAGTTTTTCACTCGAACGGGTAGTCCACAGCTCTCATGATCCACTGGCCATCCGGAAGTCGAGCACCTCTCACGCATGCCGGTGGCAGCAGTATGCTGCACTGACTGCGCTCGGACGCGTACACACAGGCACTGCTGTCGCAGTCTCGTTAACAAGAGAAGTGGCACTCTCGTTTCACGGATGTTAGAGTTCGAGGCGAGACGTCGCGCGGGGGAGGTGATCGCAGTGGGTAACCGCAAGGGTTCAACCGAGGACATCCTCGCGGTGGATGATCTCGTTCAAGGGCTGAACAGGGTCATCGCCGCGGTGGACGCCGCACGGGAAGTCGGCCTCCCACTGTCCGTGCCGACACCGTTGCTTGACGTGTGCAAGCGCATGCTCGACAGCGCGGGCGAGTTGCGGAACACCCCGGTGCGCGACGGTCCCGCAACATCTCCCGGCCGTACTGGCGGCAGCGCGGCGAAGCAGAAGCTGTCAGGGAGTGGCGAGCAGGGCGCGCTATTGCAGGACATGCCACTGCGTCGACTCATCTGGCAGGTACTGGACCCGGGCGAGGAGGTCAACGTGGGAGAGGTGACCGCCCGGCTGAAGCGCTTGCGCGTGGATCTTCCCGCCAACAAGGTGAGCAATGCGCTCGGCTACTGGGCATCCCGGGGCCGCCTTGAGCGCAGTCGCAAAGGCGTGTACTTCGTGCCGCTGGTCATCCCTGATGTGGACGCAGACTTCGAGCCGGTGGAGGCTGAGGAGGTGATCGACCACCGGATCCCGCAGCGACCGGCGACTCGCGACAAGCACACCGAGTTCCGCAACAGGACTTCTGACGATCATGCGGCAAAGCAGGCCGGATGAACCTGCACATCGTCGGACGTCGACATCACAGCAGGAGAAGGCCGCATGGACGAGACGAGTGGCTCCCGACGCCCGTTCGGGCTTGCAGGCCCATAAGCAAACGGACGATCTTCCCACCAACGATCACTCGCCGTGCAGGCCGGTCGACTCTGACCTGCTAAAATCCGAAAGAGACCGAGATCACACAACCGGCGGGTTGGGCAATCACGATCTCTCCGGTACGCTGGAGACGCAGCTCTATCAGCTGCCGCAGCAGCCATCACGTCTACTCAGGTTCGCACCTTTACTGTAGACGCACTGCTTGCACGGATGCAAGGCAAGTGGGCGGGTTCACCCGCCTGATGGCTGTCCACGTATGGATACAAGGAGAAACTACGTGGAACAAGCTGTCAAAGTAAGTGCGGCCGTGTGGCTCGACTACGTCCTGAGCCCGCCCCGCAAGCGGCGCGAGATGATGAAGGCTCACGTCCGCCGGTACCTGGACCCCCAAGCCCAGGCATACCACTACTACAACACCATCCTGGCGGCCATGCCGCGCGCCATCAGCTCCGTCGACCCCACCAGGGTGATGGAGGAGTGTGTCGCCGGCACCCGTGAGGCCCATCAGGAACTGCACTACCGGGAGATCGCCGCCGGTTTCCTGACCTGGAGGTCCCGCACCAAGGGCACCCAGGTCAAGGTCAACACCGCTGCATGGACTCACGCGGGGCTTACTGCCACGCTGTCCCGGCTGTTCGGACTGCGTCAGCCCGACGGGTCCGAACTGGTGATCCTTCCTTATCTGAAGGCCGAGCCGCTGACGCAGGACGCCGCCAGCCTCATCCTGCTGATGATGGAAGACATGATGCCCGACCTGCGGCCGGGCGCGACCGCGGCGATCCTGGACACACGCCGGGGTCAACTGCACACGCTGAGGAAGAACGCCAACCGTCGGGACATCAGGGCCCAGCTCGTCGGTGAAGCAGCGGGCTACGTCGCCTTCTGGCAGGCGATCACGCTGGACGCGGCGTAGCAGTGGTCGATGGTGTCGGAAGCCAGCTTCCGACACCATCACCGAAGCTTCTCTGCACCCCTGCGAAGAACAGTTGGCCAACTCTCGTGCTCACTGGCCAACTGAAGTGCTCAGTCAGTAACTGGGGTCGCAGCTATCGATCACAGGGGCCAACTATCAATCACAGGCACAGCCACCGCCGGTGGGTGGGTCAGGCGATGCCGGCGGCGATGAGCTGCTGCCAGACCACGCCCTGGTCGACGACCTCGACGTCGAGCTTCTCGGCCTTGGCGAGCTTGCTCGCGCCGACGTCCGCGCCGGTGATCAGGTAGTCGGTGTTGGCCGAGACCGAGGTGGCGGTGGTGGCGCCGGCCTTCTCGCACAGCCGCTGGAAGGTGGGGCGGGGCACCTTCTCGCCCGAGCGCGGGTCGCTGATGGCGCCGGTGACGACGACCGTCTTGCCGGCCAGGGGCGCGTCGGAGGCGATGACCGGGGGCAGGTCCTCCTCGCGCACGTCGAGGGAGACGCCCCGGTCGCGCAGCCGTTCCAGTTCGGGGCGCAGGCGGGTGAGGTGCTCGGTCAGGGAGGCGGCGACCTTCGGGCCGATGTCCTCGACGGCGACGAGGCGTTCCTCGCCGGCGTCGGCGACCTCCTCCAGCGACCCGAAGCCCGCGCGGCACAGGCGGGTGGCGGTGCCCTCGGAGGCCATCGGGATCGCGAACCCGATCAACGCCCGGCGCAGGCCCACGTCCCGGCTCGCGGCGATCGAGTCGATCATGCGGGTGGCGGAGGTCTCGCCGATGCGGTCGAACTCCAGCAGCTGCTCCCTGGTGAGGGTGTAGAAGTCCGACGGGTTCTCCAGCAGGCCCGCCTCGGCGAGGCGTTCGATCCACACCGGACCGACGGCCTCGATGTCCGCCGCCGCGCGCGACGCCCAGTGGACCAACCGGCGCACGGTCTGGGCGGGGCAGGCGACGTTGGTGCAGAACAGCTCCCGGCTGTTGCCCTGCTCGGTCAGGGCGTGGCCGCACGACGGGCACTCGGTGGGCGGCACGATCTCGCGCTCCGCGCCGGTGCGCCGGGACTCGTCGAGCACGCCCGCCACGAACGGGATCACGTCGCCCGCTCGGCGCACCAGCACCGTGTCGCCGATCCGGATGCCGCGCGCCCGGATGACCTCCTGGTTGGCCAGGGTGGCCTTGGTGACCGTCGTGCCGCCGACGAACACCGGTTCCAGGCGGGCGACCGGGGCGATCTTGCCGGTCTTGCCGACGTCCCAGACCACGTCCGTCAGCACGGTCGTCTTCTCCTCGGCGGCGAACTTGAACGCCAGCGCGCCGCGCGGGGAGTTCGACCGCGTCCCGGCGGCGGCGTAGGCGTCGCGGTCGGCCAGCCGCAGCACGGCGCCGTCCAGGTCGTAGTCGAGGTCGTTGCGCCGCGCCTCGATCTCGCCGATCACCGCCTGCGCCTCCTCCGCGGTGCCGCGGTGCCGCATGTCGGCGACGGCGAACCCGAGCGAGCGCAGCCCGTGCTCCAGGTCGGCCGCCGCGCCGCCCTCGGAGGTGTCGAGGTCGAAGGCGAAGAACTGGAGGCGCCGCCCGGCGACCGTGGCCGGGTCCTTGGCGCGCAGCGTGCCCGCGGCGGCGTTGCGCGGGTTGATCAGCGGCTTGTCCGGGTGCTCGGTGTTGTAGGCGGTGAACGTGGAGCGCAGCATCACGGCCTCGCCGCGCACCTCCACCCGGCCCGGCGCGTCGACCCGCTGCGGGACGCCGTCGGCCAGCGCCCGCACCAGGAACGTCACGTCGTCGCCCGTCGTGCCGTCGCCCCGGGTGACCGCGCGGGCCAGCCGGCCGTCCTCGTAGACCAGGGCCAGCGACAGGCCGTCGAGCTTCGGCATGACCACCACGGGCTGGCCGGGGAAGCGGTCGAAGAACGCGGCGACCTGCTCCGGCCTGGTCGCCTTCTCCAGCGACAGCATCGGGCGCGAGTGCCGCACCGGCGCGTGCAGCACCGTCGGCGCGCCCACCTGCTCCAGCGGGTTCGGGTCCGGCGCGAGGTCCGGGTTGGCCTGGATCAGCCCGCGCAGCTCGTCCTCGATCGCGTCGTACTCGGCGTCCGCCACCAGCGGCGAGCCCCGGTAGTACGCGTCGCGCAGCGCCACGACCTGGTCGGCGAGTCCCCGGATGCGTTCCTCAGCGTTCACGGCGCACAAACTACCGACGACCACCGACAACACCGGCAACCCGATGGGCGGTACCGGGACCGCCCGGCCGGCTCGGACCATGGGCGCATGGGCCTCGACCACCGCACGGCGGTTCCCACCCGGCGGCAGCGCCGGTTCACCCACGCGGCCGTGGCCGCGGCCCTCGGCGGCGGGCTGGCCGCGTCCGCCGCGCCGTGGTGGGCCTGGTGCACCCTGTTCGCGGGCCTCTGGCTGGTGGCGGCGGCGATGCGCCGCGCGTCACCCCGGCACCTCCTCACCAGGTCCTCGGCCTGAGCACCCGGCTGCCGGGGGCGTCCTCGTCGCCGGGAGCAGGTGTCGGGAGGGGGACGACCGGGTAACCGCTCCGGGTGAACCGGGACCGAGCGTGTGGAGGAGCCCCGTGGAGCAGGACGTCCACCTTCCCCCGGTGAACGTCGGCGTCGTGGTCGCCCGGCGCCGCGGCGTGGTGTTCGCGGAGGTGCGCGGCGAGGTCGACACCGACAGCTACCGGCAGGTGCGCCAGGAGCTGTTCTCCTGCCTGGACGGCGCGCCCGCCGCGCTGGTGGTCGACCTCAGGCGGGTCGAGTTCTTCGGGTCGCTGGGCATCGCGGTGCTGATGGAGGTGCACGAGCGGGCCACGGGGCTGGGCGCCGGGTTCGCCGTGGTCGCCGGGCACCGGACCGTGGTGCAGCCGATCCGGGTCACCGACGTGGGCGAGCTGCTGGGCCTGTGCTCGACGGTGGAGGAGGCGGTGGCCCGGGTGGAGGGCCGCGACGACGAGCACCGGAGCGACGGCCGGTACCAGGGCGACGACGGCCGGCGCCAGGGTGACGACGGCCGGTACCAGGGTGACGACGGCCGGTACCAGGGCGGCACCGACGGCTTCTCGTGGTGGTCCTCCTAGGGATCTTCACAGGATGGTTACCGTAAAGCGATAGCTACCGATTGACTTTCGATAGGTGGCCATCGAGGATCGATGCATGTTCGCAGAGCATCGAGCGGTTGCCGCTCTTCGTGTGTTCCTGGTGCTGCTGTTCGGCGTCCTGCTCCTGCTCCAGGTCATGTCGCTGCCCGGCCAGTTCGCCGACATGGCGCGCGAGTCGCCGGGGTCGGCGCACCTCCGGTGGCCCCTGACCGCCGTGACCGTCTTCTGGGTGCTGTGCGTCCAGGTCGTCGTCGTGGCCACCTGGAAGCTGCTCGACCTGGTCAAGGACGACCGCATCTTCAGCGACCACGCCCTGCGGTGGGTGGACGCGATCGTGTGGGCCATCGCCGCCGGCTGGGTGACGTTCACCGCCGTGTTCCTCTTCGTCGGCTTCAGCGGGGGCGGGCCCGGCAACCTGCTGCTGATGTTCCTGGTGCTGATCGGCATCACCGTGCTGGGGCTGCTGATGGTCGTGATGCGGGCGCTGCTGCGGCAGGCCACCACGCTGCGCGACGACCTGGAGTCGGTGATCTGATGCCGATCGTCGTGCGCATCGACGTCGAGCTGGCCAAGCGCAAGATGAGCGTCGGCGAGTTCGCCGAGCGCGTCGGGCTCACGCCGGCCAACGTCGCCGTGCTGAAGAACGGCCGCGCCAAGGCCGTGCGCTTCAGCACCCTGGAGGCCATGTGCCGGGTCCTGGAGTGCCAGCCCGGCGACCTGCTGGAGTGGGTGGACGACGGCGAGGAGCCCGACGGGGACGGGGTCCACGAGGTCCGCGGGGAAGGGGTCGGCCGGTGATCCGGGTCCGCGGGTTGACCAGGCGCTACGGCGCCGTCCTCGCCGTCGACGACCTGGGGTTCGACGTCGAGCCGGGCAAGGTCACCGGGTTCCTCGGGCCGAACGGCGCCGGCAAGTCCACGACCATGCGGATCGTGCTCGGCCTCGACCGGCCCACGTCCGGGACGGCGCTGGTGAACGGCCGGCCGTGCGCGGCGTTCGCCGAACCGCTCCGGGAGGTCGGCGCGCTGCTCGACCCCGGCGCGGCGCACCCCGGTCGCACGGGGCGCGGCCACCTCCTCGTGGCCGCCCGGTCGAACGGCATCCCGCGCCGCCGGGTGGAGGAGGTGCTCGGGGAGGTCGGGCTCGACCGCGCCGCCGGCCGCCGGATCAAGGGCTACTCGCTCGGGATGCGGCAGCGCCTGGGCATCGCGGCGGCGCTGCTCGGCGACCCCGGCGTGCTGCTGTTCGACGAACCGGTCAACGGGCTGGACCTCGACGGGGTCCGGTGGGCCCGCGCGCTGCTGCGCCGGCTCGCCGACGAGGGGCGCACCGTGCTGGTCTCCAGCCACCTGCTGAGCGAGGTGGAGCAGGTCGCGGACCGCCTGGTCGTCATCGGGCGCGGCCGGCTGATCGCCGACGCGACGACGGAGGAGGTGCTGACCGGGCTGGGGCACGTCCGCGTGCGCGTCCGCAGCTCGGCACCGGACCGGCTCCTCGCCGCGCTCCGGGACGCGGGCTTCGAGGCCCACCGGGTCGACGACCGCGAGGTGCTGGTCGAGAACGCCGGCGCCGAGGAGGTGGGCGAGCTCGCGCACGCCCGGGACGTCCCGCTGCACCACCTCTCCGAGGTGCGCGGCTCACTGGAGGACGCCTACGTGGAACTGACCGGGGGCAGTGTCGAGCACCGCGCCCGCGAGACCGCCGGGGTGGCGCGGTGACCGCCGCGCGGACCGTCCACACCGGACGGGTGTTCGCCCGCGCGTGCGCCGCCGAGTGGACGCGCCTGTGGACGGTCCGGGCCACGTGGTGGTTCCTGGCCGCGGCGGCGGTGACGATGGTGGGGATCGGCGCGGTCGCCGCACTGGAGGCGGCGGCCGACCCGGGCACGCCGCCCGGCGGCTCGGCGTGGGCGATGGCGTCCGTCCCCGCGCTGCCGGGGCAGTTCGCGCTGCTCGCGCTCGCGCTGAGCGCGGTGACGTCCGACTACGCGACCGGCGGGATCGTGCCGACCCTCCAGTGGACGCCGCGGCGCGGGGTGCTCCTGCTCGCCCGCACGACCGTGGCGGTGGGCGTGGCCTCGGTGCTCGGGGTGCTGCTGGCGACCGCCGCCGCGCTCACCGCGTTCGTCGCGGCCGGTCCGCTGCTCGGCCTCGCCGCCGACCGGGGGGTGGAGGTGCTCGCCACCGTCGCCTTCGTCTTCGCGGCCGGCGGGGTCCTCGCGGTGGGGCTCGGGTTCCTGCTGCGCAGCACCCCGGGCACGCTGGTCGCGGTGTTCCTGCTGATGCTCGTGCTGCCGCTGATGCTGCCGAACTTCGGGTTCGCCTGGACCTCCGCGCTCGCCGAGGTCCTGCCCGGTTCGGGTGCGGCGTTCCTGCTGCTCGGGGAGGTGCCCGGGATGACGCGGACCTCCTCGGTGGTCACCCTGCTGGCGTGGGCGGGCGGCGCGCTGCTGCTCGGGTGGCTGCGGCTGGCGCGCGACGACGCCGACCGCTGACCCACCGCCGGGTGCGGCACCACTCCGCGGTGCCGCACCCGGTGGCGGTCACAGCAGGGACACCGCCTTGTCCAGGCCCGGGTCGCGGCCGGCGGACAGGTCGGCCGCGGTGAGGGGCGCGTGGTGGTCGGGCGCGACGCCGACGGTGTCCACGACCTCCCTGTCCGCGCCGATCTCGTGCAGCTTCGGCAGGGCCAGGACCGTCCCGTTGTCCAGCAGGTACGGCTGGGCGGGGCCGGAGACCGCGCCCGCGGTGCGCGTGCCGACCAGCGCGCCCAGCCCCAGGTCCTTGACCGCGGCGGCGAACGAGTCGCACGCCGACGCGCAGCGCCGGTCGGTGAGCGCGACGAACGGCACGCCCAGCAGCTCCACCGAGTCGTCGGTGCGGTTGGGCGCGCAGCGGCCCTTCACGTCGCACCAGTAGCTGGTGGTCCTGCCGTGCGCGAGCGCGCCGAGCATCCTGGCGACGGCCACCGGGCTGCCGCCCCCGTTGCCCCGCAGGTCCAGGACCACGCCGCGCAGCGCGGTCGTCGCGCGCAGCTCGGCGACGGCCGCGAGCACCCGGTCGACCAGCTCCGGGGCGAAGCCCGGCAGCGTCACGTGGGCGACGTCGCCGTCGACGAGCCGCGCCCGGACCTCCCGCGGCGGGAACGGGTAGGGCGTGGCGGTCACGGTCGCGGTGAGCACCTCGCCGGTGGCGGGGCGGCGCGCGGTGATCGTGGCCGTCGAGCCGACCTCGGCCCGGGTGAGCCACGCCAGCGCGCCGCCGGTGAGGACGCCGTTCACGAACAGCGGCACGCCGTTGACGGCCTGGACCTCGTCACCCGGCCGGAGGCCGGCGGTGTCGGCGGGGCTGCCGGGGGCGATGTCGGTGACGTGGGCCGGGTCGCCCGCCACCGGATCGACGTCGCCGGGGCCGACGAGCACGGACAGGGACAGGCCGTAGGGGTTGGGGGTGAACCCGCCGACCCACCGCGCGTGGTTGTCGTCCAGCGCGTCCACCACGGCCCGGATCGCGGCGGTGGCGATCGCCGCGCGGGCGTCGTCGTCCGGCAGCGCGTCCGCGATCCGCCGGTACACCTTCGCGAACGCGGTCCAGTCCGCGTCCCGCCGGCCGGTGAGGGCGGGCAGGGTGGCGTCGGGCCGGTCGAGGCCGCGGCGTTGCAGCTCCTGCGTGAGCGCGGCGAACGCGGGCACGAGCAGCGCGCGGCTGTCGAGCACCGGGCCGCTGTAGTGGTTGTCGAAGACGCACCGGTACACCTGGCCGACCGTGGTGGCCGTGGGCGGTGTCGGCGTCGGTGGTCGCGGCCCCGGCGTGGGGCTGGTGCAGGCCGGTGGCCGTTCGGCCGACGAGGTGTCCGCGGTGCCGTCCACCGCGCCGGCGAGCGCGGTCACGGCGGCCAGCACGGCGGCGGTGATCGGGCGCCATCTGCGTGTCACGGGAGTTCCCCCTCAGGTCGTGGGCAGGGGGCGAGTTCTACGCGGCGGGCGGTGTCGGCGGGGTATCGGTCGCGACGAGACGCCGGCGAAACCGGCGGCCGGCGATACTGGCGCGCGTGCGGGTTCTGGTGGTCGAGGACGACGAGGAGACGGCCCACGCGGTGGCGACCGGGCTGCGGCGGGCGCGCATGGCGGTCGACGTGGCGCTGGACGGGACCAGCGGGCTGGAACGGGCGCTGTGCACCGACTACGACGTGGTCGTGCTGGACCGGGACCTGCCCGGCACGCACGGCGACGACGTGTGCGCCGAGCTGATCGCGGCCGGCCGCCGCAGCCGGGTCCTGATGCTGACCGCGGCGGCCACCACCGAGGACCTGGTCGACGGGCTCGGCCTCGGCGCGGACGACTACCTGCCCAAGCCGTTCGACTTCCGGGCGCTCGTGGCGCGGGTGGTGGCGCTGGCGAGGCGGGCGCACCCGGCCGTGCCGCCGGTGCTGCGCAGCGGCGACCTGGTGGTCGACACCGCGCGCCGCCGGGCGACCCGCGGCGACCGGCTGCTGGAGCTGGCGCCGAAGGAGTTCGGCGTGCTCGAACTGCTGCTGGCCGCGGGCGGGCGGGTGGTGTCGGCGGAGGAGCTGCTGGAACGGGTGTGGGACGAGGCGGCCGACCCGTTCACCAACGCCGTGAAGATCACGGTCAGCAGGCTGCGCGCCAAGCTCGGCGACCCGCCCGTGGTCGAGACCGTCGCGCGCAGCGGGTACCGGGTCTGATGCGCCGGACCGTGCGGCTGCGGCTGACCCTGCTCTACGGCGCGCTGTTCCTGCTCTGCGGCGCGGCGGCGCTGGCGGTCACGTACTTCCTGGTGCGGCACGCGGTGACGCCGACGGGCGACGTGCGGCTGTTCCACCCCCGGCTGCCCGGCGAGCGCGGGCCGCTGCCCCCGGTCGAGGCCGAGCAGGTCGTCCTCCAGGCGGAGGAGGCGCTGGCCGCGCAGCGCCGGGACGTGCTCGACCAGCTCCTGGTCCAGTCCGGGGTCGCGCTCGCCATGATGGTGGTGCTCGTCCTCGCGCTCAGCTGGTGGGTGGCGGGCCGCGTGCTGCGCAGGCTCCGCGCGGTCACCGCGGCCGCGCGGGAGATCTCGGCGACCAACCTGCACCGGCGGCTCGCCCTGGCCGGCCCGGACGACGAGCTGAAGGAGCTGGGCGACACGGTCGACGAGCTGCTCGGCCGGCTGGAGGCGTCGTTCGGGGCGCAGCGCCGGTTCGTGGCCACCGCGTCGCACGAGCTGCGCACCCCGCTCGCCCGGCAGCGCGCCATCGGCCAGGTGGCGCTGGACGACCCCGACGCGACGGTGGGGTCCCTGCGCGCGGCGCACGAACGGGTCCTCGCCGCGGGCGCGCAGCAGGAGCGGCTGATCGAGGCCATGCTCACCCTGGCCCGGGGTCAGGCGGGCCTCGACGTCCGGCACCCGTTCGACCTCGCCGAGGTGGTGACCGAGGTGGTCGACGCGCGCCCGCCGGCGGACGTGGTGCTGCGGGTGTCGGTCGGGCCGTGCCCCGTGTCCGGGCACCGCGCGCTCGCCGAGCGGCTCGTCGCGAACCTGGTGGACAACGCGGTCCGGCACAACGTGCCCGGCGGGTGGGTCGAGGTGTCGTGCGGCGCGGGCGCGCTGACGGTGACCAACACCGGCCCGGTCGTGCCGGGGGACGAGGTGGAACGGCTGTTCCAGCCCTTCCACCGGGCCGGGCGGGCCAGGACCGGGCACGGCCCGGGGCTCGGGTTGTCGATCGTGCGGGCGATCGCGACCGCGCACGGCGCGCGGGTCACTGCGACGCCGAGGCGGGAGGGCGGCCTGGCCGTCGCGGTCGCGTTCACCTGACGCGCGTCAGCTCCGGTGGGCCGCCTCGAACGCGTCGATGACACCGGCCGGGATGCGGCCGCGGTCGGCCAGGTCGTGGCCGTTCTTCCGCGCCCACTCGCGGATCGCCTTGGTCTGCTCCTTGTTCCTGGCCTCCGAACCGGGGCGGCGGACCGGTGCCCCGGCGACCGCCCGCTTCGGGCGACCGCCCAACTTCCGCGCCCCGGCGACGAAGTCGGCCAGGGCGTCGCGGAGCCGGTCGGCGTTCTGCGGGCGGAGGTCGATCTCGTAGGAGACGCCGTCGAGGCCGAAGGACACCGTCTGTCCGTCCTCGGCCGGGGTGCCGTCGAGGTCGTCGATGAGCTGGACGAGCACTTTCTGAGCCACGGACACCTCACTGGTGATCAGCGTTGCGGTGAAGGCGGCAGCCTACAAGACCGACTTCGCACGCGCTGCGACTTGCCCGCACGACGCGCGTTTTACCGGATTTCCCGGGTGCGGCGCGGCGGCGCGTGGCCACCGCGCCGCGCCCGGGGCTGATCAGCCGACCACGCAGGACAGGGTGGGGGCCCCGGGCGTCCCGGTGGTGGAGCCGAGGAACCCGAACGAGGTGGTGCCGCCGGCCGCGACCGCGCCGTTGTGCGAGGCGTTGCGCGCGGTGACCGTCGTCCCCTGGGTGGTGAGGGTCGCGTTCCACGCCTGGGTGATCGTCTCCCCGGCGGGCGCGGTCCAGGACACGGTCCAGTTGGTGATCGCCGTGCTGCCCGCGGTCACCCGCACCTCGCCCTGGAACCCGCCGGACCACCTGTTGGTCACCAGGTACGCCGCCGTGCAGCGGGCCGGACCGGGCGGGGGAGTGGTGGTCGTGGTCGTCGTGGTGGTGGTGGTGGTCGTCGTCGTGCTGGTGCTGGTGGTGGTGCTGGTCGGGCCGCCCCAGCCGGCGGTCGAGTCCAGCCAGGCGCTGCGCCGCTGCATCCAGTCCCGCATGGCCTGGACCTGGCCCTGCCACGTGGGGGCGGTCGGGGTCCGGAAGAAGCCGACCGTGGCGGAGGAGAGGTTGGGCCAGCGCTGGAAGTTGCGCTGCGCGCCGTTGGTCAGCGGCCTGGTGAGGGTGTCGACCCTGCTCTGCACGGAGGCGTCCGAGAGCGGGCCGCGGCGCAGGGACTGCCAGCGCGACTTGACCTGGTCGACGAACGCCGGGTCGCGCAGCAGCTGGGGGACCCAGTCGTTGGCCACCGGCTGCCGGGTCTGCTGGTGCTGCCAGCCCGCGACCTGGTCGTTCTGGAAGAACCCGCCCACGCCGAAGGTGAGGTCGAAGTCCCACAGCGGCCCGGCGACGATCTTGCCGTCGCGGTCCTTGTGGAAGTGGGCGCTGCGGATGTAGGCGTCCATGCTGCGGCTCAGCTCGTTGAGGATGAGGTGGTCGACGAACGAGCCGACGTCGATGTACTTCCGGTAGCCGGTGACCGGGTCGGCGAAGTTCGACGCCCGCAGCACGTCGTGGAACTCCTGGACGTGGCCGCGCAACCAGTCGCGCTGGGCGGGTTGCAGCGGGTCGGGGTCGATGACCTCCAGGTAGTTCCAGCAGGTGGCCGCGGGCCCGGTGCACGGCAGCGTCGGCTCCTCGGCGGCCATCCACTCGAACTTGAAGATGTACCCGCCCGAGATGCGCGGCAGCGTGGTGTCGTCCTCCTTGAGCTTCTTGAGGTCGAGCCGGTCCTTGGAGTTCTTGATCGTCTCGACGAGCATGTAGACGCCCATGTAGTCCTCGGCGCCCACCGGCGTGGCGTCGGTGTTGAGGTAGAACTCCGCGAACGCGTACCGGGGCGCCTTGAGCCCCATCTCCCGCCCGAGGTCGTAGACGAGGGCGTCCCGGACCAGCGCCTTGTCGGTGAACGGCCCGCGCAGCACCCAGTCGGAGTCGGCGGGCATCCCCAGCACCGGGTAGTCCGCGTCGTCGTCCGCGTTGTCCCGGAACTCCACCCGGTACGGCGCCTTCTCGAACGACGCCGACGACTGCCCGCGCAGCTTGAAGCCGGCGCGGGTGGCGACCGCCGGGGTCGCGGCCAGCGACGTCGTCCCGCCGGGGGCGGGCTGGAAGATCGTGGTGGCGGCGTCGAAGTACTCCCGCTGGGGCTTGCCCGCGCCGTAGGAGTCGATCACGACCACCGGCAGGTCGTGGGCGGTCGTGGCGGCGGCGCGGGCGGTGTACATGGCCGTGCCGGGCGCGCCGGACGCCGTCTGCCCGACGAACGCCTGCGCGCGCAGCTGGGTCGTGCGGGTGAACGTCAGCGGCGTGCCCGGGTACACCGCGGACTGCGCGGTCGGCAGCCTGCCGTCGGTGGTGTAGCGGACCTGGGCCCCGGTGATCGCGGTGCCCAGCGACACCGACACCTGGCCCTGGAAGGTGCCGCTGGGCACGGAGAACGTGATGTCCCCGACCAGGTCGTCCGCCGCCGCCTCGGCCGCCGCGGTGTCGGCGGCGGCGGTGTTCGCGGGGGCCGCCTGCGGTGCGGCCGGCTCGGCGCCCGCCGACAGCGGCACCAGCAACGCGGTGAGGAGCACGGCGGCGACCGCGACCCCGGTGGTGCGGTGGGTCGCCGCGGCTCCGTTGCTGCGGGTGGTCAAGCGCACGATGCCTCCTGTTCGGGACGGTGGGAGAGGGCGAGGGCGGGCGCGGTGTCGCGGAAGTGGCGGCGCAGGGTCCGCCGCCAGGGCGCGTCCGGCAGGTCGAGGCGGAGGGCCGCCAGACCGGTGGCGTACTTGGAGATGCGGACGGGGCGCACCCCGCGCTGCCACAGCACCCGGTCGACCTGGGTGGCGGCGGACGGGGACTTGGTCTCGACGACGGCGAGGCCGCGCAGGCGCAGTTCCGAGTCGGCGTCCCGCCAGCTCAGGTCGGTGTCGATGGTGACCCGGCCGGCGGCGTCCGGCAGGAGCAGCGTGGCGCGGCGGTAGTCGGTGACCAGGACCGGGTCGAGCGGGCTGCCGGTGGTGGGGCCGATCGACTCGCGGGCGAGGGTCTCCTCGACGAAGTCCCGCCCCGGGTGCACGGTGCCGCAGTCGCGCGGGTGGTACGGCAGCCGGTGCTTGGTGATGCTGCCCCGCGCCCCGCTGATCTTGACCTCCAGCCAGCACTGGGCGGAGTCGAGGTACGTGCGGGTGCGCACCTTGAATCGCCGCCGCCTGCGGTACGCCGCGCAGTGGTAGCTGGTCAGGCGCGGGGTGTCGAAGTACACCGACTCGTAGTGGAACGTGCGCCGGCCGTCGACCTCCAGCACCCTGGTGCCCGGCGCCAGCTCCGCCAGCAGGCGGGGCAGCGCGTCCTCCGGGACGACGTACTTCCGGTCGACCCTCGTCTGGAGGGCGGCGCGGTCGATCAGCTCGGCCAGCCCGACCGGGGCCGGCCGGGCCAGGGCGTGGGCGAGGGACGTCGTGGTCACCGGCGCACCCCCGTCCGGGCGGGCGCGCCGGTCGCGGTGACCAGGCCGCGCGTGGTCACCGCGTACCGGACGTCGACGACGGTGGTCTCGTTGACCAGGTCGAGCCGCTGCACGGTGGCGGTGTGCACCCGTGCGTCGAGCAGCTGCTCCAGTTGGGCGACGAGCGCGACCTGGTCGGTGACGGCCGAGTCGAGGACCAGGACCTGGTGCCGGTAGTCGCGGAACAGCCGCCGGTGGTCGCCGAGGAACATCACCGCGAGGATGAGGCCCATCAGGCCGCCGTTGAGCCACGGCGAGCTGGTGCTCAGCGCGCCGAGGAGACCCAGGGCGAGGGCGGAGAAGTAGTACGCGACCTCGTGCTGGTCGAGCTCGGTCGAGCGCAGCCGGATGATCGACAGCACGCCGAACAGCGCCATCCCCAGGCCGAGCCCCGCGCCCACCTCGCTCGTGCTCAGCGCGCTCGCCACGGCGAGGACGCCGATGTTCACGCCCAGGTAGGCGACGACCAGGTCGCGCCGGCGGTGCCGGGGGAAGTAGAGACCGAACACGAGCAACACCACTGCGCAGATGTCGACCGCGAACAAGACGAGCTGGGACATCTCGTGCGTCCTCCTGAGCCACTGCCGGGTTGGCGGGCACCGCCCGCTTCTTGGCGGGGGTCTGCGGGGACGGTCGCCGAAACTTTCGGTTGTTAAAGTAAACTTTCGGGAACTCTGTGGAAACGATAGGCCGCATCGCGGTGTCACGTCAATGAACCTGACCGATGACTCTGCGTATTGAAACGCCCGTCCTTCGCTGGTCGGAGTCGATCAAGCAAGGTTTTCGCCCGTGCTCGGCGACGGTGCACGTCGGGGCGGGCCATCCGCGGACGGTCTCGAAAGTTGCGCAACTTCCAGCTATGTCGCCCCGCGCCAGAAGGCCCAGGTGAGCGATGCTGTGGCGCACGTCTCACCTGGGTTCGGTGTATCAGCGGACGTGCCGCGCGCTCTGGTTCTGGTGTGCGGTTCCCACACGGGGTGGCATGACGCCCGACGTCCGGTTTGTCGGGGTCGTCCGTTCGGGTGCCGATCCGTGCGGGGAGCCGAAGTCCCGGTCCGACCGGCGGAACGGCGGCGCGGGCGGGGCGTCAAGGGGAAGGACGCCCCTCCGGGCCGGAAGTGCTCCGAGTGGGCGAATCCGACAACGTCGGTTTGGCGTCCTGTCACCCGTTGGGGTGGGAATCGCCGCCGATCGCGTTGCCGGAACGTTCGTTGACGAGCGGGTCGGCCGTCGAGAAAGATGCACCGACCGGTTGTCCGCGGACTTTCCGGAAACTGACGTCACCGCTGCCCGCAGCGGTCTTGGTGTGGTACGGACCTGGAGGTCGATGTTTTTTGGGTATCTGCGGATATGGGGCGCGACTCGGCTGGTCGGTTCGGCCGGATCGTCTCGACTGGCGGTCCGGTGACCCCCGCGCCCGTATCCGTCCGGTGACCCTGAGCGATCTCGGGCGGTGGCAGTGCGGCCACCATTGTCCGGTGGACCCGTGTCGGGTCGGATGAGCAGTGTCGATTTTCCGTGCCCGGGGGTGAATGTCCGGGCAGCCGTCCAGGGACCCGCCGACCGCGCCGCCGCGGCCTGCGGGTGTTCCGCAACCCCCCGCCGCGTGTTGCTGAAGATGGAAGGCTCAACGTGAGCAACGAAGTGCACGACCACCCGGCCGGGGCGCACCCGGACCTCGCGCCGGTCTCGGTACTGCCGTTCCGGGCCCGGCCCGCCGGCCGGGGAACGTTCCCCGTCGCGTCCCCTGACCTGGCCTTGTGGAGCGGTTCGGCGACGTGGCGCTCCCTGCTGGACCGGGTCGCCCTGCTCTCGACCCGCGAGCGCGAGGTGCTGCTGCTGCTCGGCGTGGGCGCCTCCAACCGCACGATCGCGAACCGGCTGGCCGTCTCCGAGCGCACGGTGAAGGCGCACGTCGCCCAGGTGATGGCCAAGCTCGTCGTCGAGTCGCGGTTGCAGGCCGGGCTCGTGTCGCTGGTGTTCCAGATGACCGGTGACGGGGTGCCGCCGGTCTCCTCGTCCATTTCCGGTGCGTCACCGCTCAGGCACGGTGAGTCCGCCTGACCGGCTTCGCTGTTTAATTCTTCAGTAGGTTCGCGGTTCCGTCGGTGAATATGACCGGCCGGTGCCGCGCGCCCTGTCGCGCGCCGCGGACCGCCGCGGTGCCGATGTTTTTCGACACTGTCGCCACCCGAATTGGACCAAAGTCCAATTGAAGGACCGCCCGCTCGACCGGCAGGCTGGTCTTACGTTTGTGGAGTGGCGCTACCGGATGGGGGTCTCTTTGTCATGCGTTCATACGGGTCCTATATTGCCGGTGCAGATGTTCCCTCCGAATCCTGGGTCTACACGGTCCGGGCGTCCGCGCTCCTGGACGACTTCCTGCCGAACCTGAAGGTGAAGCGGGAACTCGAACGGGGCAAGCGCGACGACGGCGACTCGCACCCCGCCATCGCGGCCCGCTGTGCGCTGACGAGCGACGCCCACCTCCAGGAAGCCCTCGTGCGCGCCAAGGAGGCCGCGCCGGCGTGGGGCGCGTTCCCGCTGGAGACCCGCATGCGGCTCGGCGAGCGGGTGCACGAGGAGGTGCTGCGGCGGCGCGAGGAGTTCGTCGACGTCCTGGTCGCCGAGGGGCACCCGCGCCGGCTGGCCGAGTGGGAGATCGCCGGTGTCCTCCAGGGCACCGCGCCGGAGACGCTCGACCTGTGGCGCAGGCAGATGCGCGAGGAGCACCGGATCGGCCCGCGCCGACTGGTGCTGGTGCGCAAGCCCGACGGCGTCGTGGTGCTCAGCCCGCCGCAGAACGCGGCCGCGTCCAACTCGGTCCTCGGCGTCCCCGCCCTGGTCGCGGGCAACTCGCTGGTCGTGAAGGCGCCGCGCAGCTCGCCCTACGGCGTGATGTTCGTGTGGCGCGAGATCGTCGCCCCGATCCTGGACGAGCTCGGCGCGCCCCCCGGCACGCTCAGCCTCGTCTGCGGGATGCCCAACAAGATCATGAACCAGTGGCTGGAGAGCCCGCTGGTCGACGACATCTTCTTCTTCGGCGGCAGCGAGCGCGGCATCCAGCTCGGCCAGGACGCCGTGGCGCGCGGCAAGAAGCCCGTGCTGGAGCTGGCCGGCAACGACGGCTGCGTGGTCTGGAAGGACGCCGACCTCGACCTGGCCGCCGAGGCGCTCACCGAGAGCTTCTTCGGCTCCGGGCAGATCTGCATGGTGCCCAAGTACGCCGTCGTGCACCCCGAGGTCGCCGACCGGCTGCTGGCGCGGCTGGCCAGCCTCGCCGCGAAGATCCGGCCGGGCTACCCGGAGGACCCCGAGGTGCTGCTGTCGCCGGTCATGCGGACCGACGACTACTTCAACTACCTCAACGAGGCCACCGCCGCGGGCGCGACCGTCGTCACCGGCGGCCACCGCGTCGAGCTGGACGGCGCCGTGTCCGAGACCGGCCCGTTCCTCGCGCCCACCGTGCTGCGCGTCGACGGCCTCGCCGGGGCGCGCGACCTGGCGGCGGTCCGCGAGGAGACGTTCTTCCCGCTGCTCCCGGTCGTCGTGCCGTCGGCCGACGACGGCACCCTGCTCGACGAGGTGATCACCTTCCTGAACGGCAACAAGTACGGCCTGCGCAACTCGCTGTGGGCGACCGACCCCGACGTGATCGAGGCGGTGGCGGCCCGGGTGACCAACGGTGGCCTGCTCAAGGTCAACGACTCGCACATCGGCTTCGTGCCGTGCCTGTCGACGCACGGCGGCACCGGCCTGACCGGCGGCCCGTTCGGCGAGCTGAACTACCCGCTGCTGCGCACGTCGCACCTGCAGGGCATCAGCATCGCCGAGGGCGTGCAGCCGCGCGTCGCGGTGTTCGAGTCGGCGGCGTCGGCGGAGGTCGGGCGATGAGGCTGCTGAGCACCGAGCGCGAGACCTGCGACCGCTACCTGCCCGGCCTGGACGGCAAGCTCGCGTCCATCCCGTTCGCGGAGCTGGAGGCGCCGGGCGGCCCCGGCGTCGGCCTGTACCGCTCGGCCGGCGGCGCGGGGCTGCTCATCCCCACCGTGCACGGCGGCGGCGGCGCGACCGCGGTGGACGCCGTCCGGGTCACCCGCGCGATCGGCGCGCGCTCGCCGTCGCTGGCGGTCGCCACCACGATGCACCAGTTCTCGGTGGCCAGCCTGGTCGCGCTGGCCGGGTCCAGCACCGGCCTGGAGTGGATGCTGCTCGACGGCGTGGCCCGCGACCAGCGGCTCATGGCGTCCGGGTTCGCCGAGGGCCGCACCTCGTCGAGCATCCTCGCGCCGACCATGAAGGGCGTCTGGGACGGCGCGAACTGGCGGGTCAGCGGCCGCAAGCAGCCGTGCAGCCTGTCGCGGTCGATGGACCTGCTCACCGCGAGCGTCCTGCTGGAGCACCCGGAGGAGGGCACCCGGACGGGCATCGCGCTGATCCCCGCCGCCGCGCCCGGCATCACCGTCACCCCCTTCTGGGGGTCGTTCGCGCTGGCCGGCGCGGAGTCCGACTCGGTCGTCCTGGAGGACGTCGAGGTCCACCCGGACCTCATCGTCGAGCTGCGGACCGGCCTGGACGGCGAGCTGGACGACCTCCAGACGCTCGGCTTCGTCTGGTTCGAGCTGCTGGTGACCGCCTGCTACCTCGGCGTCGCGATGAACCTCGTCGAACGGGTCCTGCTCGCCGGCAAGGGCTCCGCGCACGAGCGCCTCGGGCTCGGCATGGCCGTCGAGGGCGCGGCCCTGGCGCTCGACGGCGCGGCCCGCAACCTCGACGACGGCGACGGCGGCAACGACGGCCTGGCCCGCGCCCTGATCACCCGGTTCACCGTCGCCGACACCGTCCGGTCCACCGCGGCGAAGGCGGTCGAGCTGCTGGGCGGCATGGCGTACGTCGGCTCGTCCGAGGTCGCCTACCTGTCCGCCGCCGTGCACGCGATCGGCTTCCACCCACCGTCCCGGAACAGCTCGGCCGACGCCCTCCTCGGGTGGTTCGCCGGCCGTCCGGTCGTCATCGACTGAAGACCGGAGGAGCAACCGTGACAGCCACCGTCGAGCAGGGGCTCGACTACCAGGGGGTCCTCGACCTCTACCGCCGCCACCTCTCGCGCGGCCGGGCCAAGATCTCCGAGGTCTTCGGCACGCAGATGGAGGTGGCCTCGCGCGGCGCGTGGATCGAGACCTCGGACGGCGGGCGCTACCTCAACGCGGGCGGCTACGGCGTCTTCATCCACGGCGCCCGGCACCCGCACGTCGAAGAGGCCGTCATCCGGCAGATCAGGTCCAACCCGATCGCCTCCCGCATCCTGCTGGAGCCGGAGGCCGCCCGGGCCGCCGAGGCGCTGGGCCGGGTCCTGCCGGACGGGCTCGCGCACGTGCACTTCGCGGGTTCCGGCACCGAGGCCACCGAGGCCGCGATCAAGCTCGCCCGCACGCTGGGCAGGCGCCGCCTGGTCTCCACGACCAACGGCTACCACGGCAAGACGCTCGGCGCGCTCTCCGTCACCGCCAACGACCTGTACCAGGACCCGTTCCGCCCGCTGCTGCCCGACACCAGCCACGTGCCGTTCGGCGACGCCGACGCCCTCGCCGCCGAGCTGGCGACCGGGCCGGAGGCGTGCGTCGTGCTGGAGCCGATCCAGGGCGAGGGCGGCGTGGTCGTGCCGCCCGAGGGCTACCTGCGCGACGTTCGGGCCATCTGCGACCAGCACGGCGCGCTGATGGTCCTCGACGAGATCCAGACCGGCATGGGCCGGCTCGGCACGTGGTGGGGCGCGGACCGCGAGGGCGTGACGCCGGACATCATGCTGGTGGGCAAGGGCCTGTCCGGCGGGATCGTCCCGGTGTCGGCGATGGTCGCCACGCCCTCGGTGTTCAAGGCGTTCGCCAAGGACCCGTTCATCCACACGTCGACGTTCTCCGGCGCGCCCATCGCGATGGCCGCCGCCCGCGCCGCCGTGGAGGCCGTCGAGCAGGACGGGCTGGTCCGGCGCGCGGCCGTGCTGGGCGACGTGCTGATCACCGCCATGCGGGAGGTCGTCGACCGGCGCTGCCCGCACCTGGTCCGCGAGGTCCGCGGCGTCGGCCTGCTCATCGGCGTCGACATGCGCGGCCCCGGCCTGGCCGGCGCGCTGCTGGCCGAGATGGTCGACCGCCACCTGATCGTGAACTACTCGCTCAACGCCGGTGCCGTGCTCCGGTTCACGCCGCCCGCGGTGATGACCGACGACGACGTCGACTTCCTGGTCTCCGCGTTCGACGGCGCCTGCGCCGAGCTCTCGGCGCGCTACCCCACCGCCGATTCCACAGGAGCAAGCTGACGTGCGCCACGTAGAGATCCACGCCCTCGTCCGCGGTGTCGACGCCGGCACCGTCTTCGACACCCTGGCGGACTTCCGCCACTACGCCGAACTGGTGGACGTCGTCCGCTCGGTCGAGATGGACCGGCCGGGCGACGGCACCGCCCGCAGCCACTGGGTCGTCGAGTTCCGCAACGGCCTGCTCCAGTGGACCGAGGACGACTGGTTCCGCCGCGACGAACTGCGGCTCGACTTCAACCAGACCGACGGCGACTTCGACGAGTTCCACGGCGGCTGGGTGCTCGAACCCACGCCCGAGGGCGTGAAGACGGCGCTCATCGCCGACTTCGACTTCGGCGTGCCGTCGCTGGCCAGCATCGTCGAGCCGGTCGCCGAGCGCGTGCTGACCGACGTCGTGCAGCTGATCCTGCTCGGCCTCTTCGGCGACGCCGTGCAGTTCCCCGAGGGCACCGTCGTCCCGCAACGCGAGATCCGCCGGCCCCAGGCCGTCGCCGGCGTCTGACCGACCAACCCCAGGAGGAGTGAGACCATGGGCAACGCCCGCGACCTCTACCACGCCCACGCCGCGCCGAACACGGTGCCCGAGGGCAAGCTGCTGACCGACCTGTCGCCCGGGCAGCTGTTCCGCGCCGGCCAGATCTCGCTGGCCCCGTCCACGCTGTCGCGCAAGCGGCTGCCGGTGAAGCTGAACCTGGACGAGTTCCGCTCGCCGGAGTTCCACTACGACACCGACTCCGCCGAGCGCTGGCAGAAGCTGCTGGAGGACGTGCCGCTCAACGGCGACGGCGTCCGCTGGATCCACGAGGACGACGCGGTGCTGTTCTACGGCATCCGCCACTTCGAGATGGACTACGACGAGTTCGTCTCCCGCGTGGACGTCAGCCGCGTCGGCGACTGCTTCCGGGACGTGCTGGGCATCAACACCCAGGTCCTCCAGCGCGACGCGGCCGGCCGGCCGACGCTCCAGGTCGAGCGGATCGCCGCGCTGGCCCAGCCGCGCTACACGGCGTTCCTCGGCAAGGACGAGCTGGACGTCTACAAGCTGGAGCACATGACCTACGAGAAGGACGAGGTCCGCAACTGGATGCGGACCGTGTGCAGCCCCAACGCGTCCACCTCGGCCGACGACGGCTACCTCGGCTTCCGCCGCGCCGCGGGCGGCGGCACCGACATCGTGTTCGTGGCCCGCCAGGCGTTCCCGCGCCCGCGCGTCATGGTGGCCCTGCGGCTGGACCGCTGGGTGTGGTTCCGCACCATGCTCACCGAGTCCGCGTACATGAACTTCTGGAACGACACGGTCGACAACATCATCTCCCGCTACGAGGGCCAGGAGATCGGGATCGGCCGCCCCAACCGGGGCAAGGGGTCGTCCAAGCGCGTCGTCGGCGCCCTGGCCGCCGCCGCCGCCACCGCCCTCTTCCTGCGAAACCGCAGCCGCCGGGCGAAGAAGCGCCGCTGAGCGACTCCCACCGGCGACGAGAGAGGAGGGGTCCTGATGGAGTACCCGTACGCGTTCCACATCGCTCTCGACGGCAACGGCCTCAACGGGTTGGAGGGACGGGCCGGGGTCTGCATCTTCCGGTACGACCCCGCGACCGGTCGGTACGCCTACGACGTCGAGTACTACGACGGGATGGCGGGCGGCCACGCGGTCAGCGTGAGCCCGGACCGGCGGGTCGGCTTCCTCGGCAGCACCGGCCAGCACCTGATGTTCTACGACACCGCGACGGCCGAGGAGGTCCAGCGGATCTCCACCCTCCGGTTCGAGCCGACCGACTCGTCCATCAAGGGCAGCACGCACGTCGCCTGGATCAACGACACGCAGGCCGTCGCCGCCATGGGCGACGGCCTGTGGATGACCGACCTCCAGCGGCTGGACAAGGCCGAGCGGCTGGGCGACCACGGGGTGAAGCTCCCGCACGCCATGAAGACCACGGCGTCGGGGCGGTACCTGGTCTACGGCGGCATGGACCACCCCGGGCGCGGTGAGGCGTGCGAGGTCGGCATCTTCGACCTGCACACCCGCACCGCGCGCCGGGTGGAGCTGCCCGCGACCTGCTGGCACGTCGTCGCCCACCCCTCCGAGGACCGCTTCTACGCGCTGTCGTTCCGGGTCCGGCCGCAGGACGGGCGCGACTGGCACGAGTGGAGCATCGCCCAGTTCAAGGAGTACGCGTTCGAGATCGACGCGGAGACCGGCCAGGTGCTGCGGCACTGGTCGGCCGGTCACGACACGCCCGCGCACATCAACTCGGACGTGTGCATCTCCGACCGCGAGCTGATCTACTGCAACGGCGCCAGCGGCACCATCGTCATGATCGACCTGGCGAGCTTCACGTCGTTCCGGGTGCTCGACGAGCGGCCGAACCTGCGGGCGCAGCTGCGCGCGGGCCGCCAGGTGGCGCGCACCCTCGTGGACACCTTCAGCCGCGGCTCCGCCCTCACGCAGAGCCACCACTACCTGCGCGCGCTGCGGGTGGCCCGGGGTGCGATGGTGGACTCGGTGTACGCCTGCCAGCTCTCCGCCGACCAGTCCCTGCTGTTCACCGCCAACCGGGGGCTCAACCAGATCACCGTGTACGACTACCCGGAGAACACCGTCCGGCTCCGGGTGCGCATGCCGGAGCTGCAGGAGTTCGACAACGGCCTGCGCTGGTGGAGCGATCCCCGGCTCGGCTTCCACCACAGCACGCTGATCAGCCCGCCGGCGGCGGCGAAGGAACCACCGGCGCCGGCGGCCCCGCCCGCGCGCCCGCAGCGGCAACCGCGGGCGCGCACCAAGGTCCGCCCCCGCTAGCGGACCGCACGGCACCAGCGAAACCGCCCGCCCGAACCAGGAGTCCCGTTGGACCGCCTCACCGACTTCCTCTTCCGGAACAGCAAGCTCGTCCTGGTCGGCTGGGTGCTGCTGGCCGTCGTCGGCGGGTTCTTCGCCCTCGGGCTGGAGGGCCGCGCCGTGCCCGGCGGCGAGGCGTCGGGGTCCAGCCAGGCCGAGGCGGTGGCGCGCGAGCTGGGCGCCAACGGCGTGCCGTCGCTGTTCGTGGTGGTGACCGGCCGGCCGGCGGAGGGCGGCGCGGCGGCGCTGGAGCCGATCACCTCGGCCATCTCGGCCACCGAGGGGGTCCGCGAGGTCGCGCCGCTGCCGCTGCCGCCGCCCGCGGCGGGGTCCGGGCCGATCGCGGTCCTGGGCATCTCCGCCGAGGGCGGCGTGGACGGCTCGATCGACGTGGCGAACGAGCTGCTCGACGCCGGGCTGACCGCCGAGGGCGGCGAGGTGTTCCTCGGCGGCTACGGCGCCCACCGCGAGGAGCTGGTCCAGCTCTCCCGCAGCGACCTGTTGCGGGCCGAGCAGGTGGGCCTGCCCATCGTCCTGGTCGTCCTGCTGCTCACCTTCGGCGCGCTGTGGGCGACCGTCGTACCGCTCGTCATCGGCCTGTCCGCGCTGGTCGGCGGGCTGGGCGCGGCGGGCGCGCTGGCGTACGGCATCCCGTTCTCGGAGTACGTGACGAACGCGGCGTCGATGGTGGGCCTCGCGCTCGCCGTCGACTACGCGATGTTCCTCGTGCAGCGGGTGCGCGAGTCGGTGCTGCGCGGGGTGGGCGTGGACGACGCCATCCGGAACGCCATGCGCACCACCGGCACGGCCATCGCCTGGTCCGGGCTCACCGTCGTGGTGGCCGAGGCGACCATGTTCCTGGTCGACTCGCGGGCGATCCGCACCGCGGGGCTCGGCATGATCCTGGTGACGGTGGCGGCGATCGTGGCCGCCCTCTTCGGCGCCCCGATCGTGCTGCGGATGCTGGGCCTGCGCATCCTGCGCAAGAAGGACCGGCAGCGGCTGGTCGAGTCCGGCGGGGCCGTGGTCGTGGACGCCGAGCTGTCCGGTTCCTGGGCCCGCTGGGGCAAGCGGGTGACCGACCGGCCCGGCCGCTGGCTGGTCGGCGCGACCGTGCTGCTGGCGTTGTTCTGCGTGCCCGCGCTGGACCTGGCCGACCGGGTCGACCTGCCGTCCGCGAGCGCGATGCCGCCGGACTCGCAGGTGCGGCAGGCGACCGAGACCGCCGCCGACGCCTACGGGGCGGGCGTGATCTCGCCCGTGGAGGTCGTCGTGCGGGCGACCGCCGGGACGGCGCGCACCCAGGCCGAGCGGGTGGCGCAGGTGCTGTCGGACGCGCCGGGGGTGCGCGCGGCCGTGCCCGTCGCGCTGGACCGCCCGGACGTCTACCGGGTGAGCGTCGCGACCGAGCACAGCCCGTCCGACGACCGCACCCACGACCTCGTGCGCAGCCTGCGCGACGGCGACCTGCGCGGGCGGCTCGACGGCGTCTCCTACGACGTGGGCGGCGAGACCGCCATGCGCGTCGACGCCACCGACGCGCTGTTCGCGAGCCTGCCGCTGATGCTGGCCGTGCTGCTCGGGCTGGTGCTGCTGCTGCTCGTGGTCGCCATGCGGTCGATCGTGCTGCCGATCAAGGCGGTCCTGCTCGTGGTGGTGTCGCTGGGCGCGAGCACCGGCGGCCTGCTGCTGCTGTCGACCACCGAGCTGGGCGCGTCGCTGATCGGCTGGTCCGACCCCGCCGACCTGCACCCGATCGTGCCCATCACCATCGTCGCCATCGTCATCGCGCTGTCCACGGACTACGAGGTCATCCTCATCTCCCGGATCGCCGAGCGGTACGCGGAGACGCGCGACAACACCGCCTCGATCATCGACGGCGTGGCGCGCACCGGCCGCGTGATCAGCAGCGCCGCGGCCATCATGATCGCGGTGTTCTTCGGGTTCGCGCTCTCGGACGTGACGCCGCTCAAGCAGCTCGGCGTGGGCCTGGCGTTCGCCGTGCTGATCGACGCCACGGTGGTCCGCGGCGTCCTGGTGCCCGCGAGCATGCAGCTCATGGGCCGCTGGAACTGGTGGTTCCCGGGTTCCGGGCGGCGTCCCGCGCCGCCGGTCGGGGAACGCCTGCCCGAGGTCGTGGGTGGCCGCGCGCCCTCCGACGACCTGTCCTGACACCCACTCACGAAAGGTCCCGGCACCGTGCCTTCAGTGCTCTCGGCCGTCGCCCGCGCGACGCGGATCGTCTTCGCCAAGCCCACGGTGGACCGGGTGGAGCCGTCCTTCGACATCGACCTCGGGCTGTACCACGAGGCCGACTACGAGAAGATCATCCCGCAGCTGGAGGACGTCGAGCGGCAGCTCGCGCAGGTGCCGCTCGACCGGCGCGGGATGCGCTGGGTGCACCAGGGCGACACCGTGCTGTTCTACGGCGAGCGCACGTTCGACGTGCCGTTCGAGGACTTCACCTCCCGGGTCGACATCAGCCACGTCGGGCGGTTCTACCGGGACTCCCTCGGCGTCACGACCCGCGTGGTGGCGCGGGACGGGCAGGGCCGGTCCGTGCACCAGGGCGTGCGCGTGGTCGCCCTGCCGCAGCCGAACTACGCCGCGTACTTCGGCAAGGACGACCTCGACGTCTACAAGCTGGAGAAGGTCGACTACGGCCCCGACGAGCAGCGGGTGTGGATGCTCACCGTGCACAGCCCGAACGGCTCGGCGGTGTGCGACGACGGGTACACCTCGTTCACCCGCACCGCCGACGGCCGGGGCACCAGGGTGGCGTTCCTGGCGTGCCAGAACTTCCCGGTGCCGCCGCTGATGGCGCTGACCCGGGTGGACCGGTGGACCTGGTTCAAGACCCTGGTCACCGAGAGCGCCTACCGGCGGTTCTGCAACGCCATGATGGACGCGGTCCTGGCCTGCTACCACGGCAACGAGTTCCGCGTGGGCCGCGTGGCGCGGTAGCGGGCCGGGCCCGGCTCACCTCGACTGGAGCGCGTCCACGGCGACGGCCTGCGCGATCACCAGGCGGCGGTCCACGTGCGGGTCGGCGATCGTGATCAGGTAGTGGTCGCGCACCCAGGTCTTCTTCTCCACGCTGAACACCGGCTGCCCGCCGCGGGCGAAGTCGAAGTGGAAGCGGAACGGGAACGGGACGTTGTTGACGAACGGCAGGAAGCCCCACACCCGGCGCAGGATCGCGATGCCCGCGTTGCGCTCCCGCCCGGTGGCCGTCGGCGCGCCCGGCTGGTCCAGGTGCCAGGTGGAGTTGGTCAGGGACTTGCCGAAGTCCTTGCGGAACGAGCCGATGGACCGGCCGTCGCCGTCGGTCACGTCGTAGCCGCTGCCCAGGTCGATGACCTTGCGCGCGCGGAAGCCCGCCAGCACCTGCCCCTTGCCGGAGTCGGTGAAGATCGTCACCTGCTCCTTGAAGGCCATCCGCTTCTGCTCGACGAACGCCACGAGGTGACCCGGCTCGCCGCCGTTGTCGGCGAAGACCTCGTAGCGGTTCACCATCAAGGTGACCTTCTGGTGCATGTGCAGCACGTTCATCGACTGTGGGTGCATGGCCGTCCCCTGACTCCGGTGGTGACCGCAGTCTCTCACCCGACCGAGTGAAGATCACCTTTGGCCTGAACCGGCCGGCGCGCTGGCCGCCGTCGACGGCGCCGGGCGGGTCGGCGGCGGCCACGGCGACGACCGGGGACCCACGACCGACCCGAACGCGAGCCACCGGTTCGCGGTCGCCTGGGACACCCGCACCGGGGAGGTCGGCCTCACCGTGCAGCCCAGCACCATCGAGGGCGGGTGGGCCGTCGACGACATCGTGGTCGACGTCCGGGAGATCGGGGTCGGCCACGGCTACGTCCCCAACAGCTTCGAGGTGCGCGCGGCCGACCCGGGCGGCCTGTCCATCGACTACGACCTGCTCAACAGCGGCCTGCCGGGCGAGTTCGGGCAGGTCAACGGGAACGTGTCGGTGGTGCTGGACCCGGAGCGGGTCGAGGTGCGCAACCGGGGCGACGACTACCCGGCCGGCGAGTTCGTCCAGTACCGCGACAGCGGCACCCGCCTGCTGGGCAGCAAGGACATGGCGGCCACGCCGGCGGCAGGCGTTCGGCATCACCCGCCCGTTCCTGGACCCGGGCGCGACACCGGAGGGGTTCGACGTGGAGTTCGACCCGTTCCTGCACCAGCTGGACCGGCGACTGGCGGAAGGGGGCCGGTGATGGGCGACGACGTGTCCCTGGAACCCGTCGACCTGGTGGGCGCGATGCGCGTGCTCGCCGGCGAGGGGGAGACCTTCGGCGGCCGGCTCGCGGCGGCGTTCCGGCCGACCCACGGGCCGGCCGTCGAGTCCGTGAAGCAGGCCGCGGGGCTCGTCCCCGGCGCGTTCGGCGAGGCCGCCTCGGCGGGGGAGGTCTCCGCCGCCGAGCACGTCCGCGTGGGCGGCGCCGCCGGGCTGCAGTTCGAGGGGCTGAGGTTCGCAGGGCCGGGTCGGAGGGGCCGGGGTTGGAGGGGCCGGGGTCGGAAGGGCTGGGGTTCGCGGGGCCGGGACGGGCCGACCCGCCGCGCTGACCGGTCCTCGTCGACCGGGACAGCGCGGCGGGTCGGGGGTCTCGCGGGGCTCACCTCGCGGGGCTCACCCCACGGGGTGCGGCCTCACGGGGTGGCGCAGGAGACGGTCGGGGCCGCCCACTGGCCGTTGGCCATCACGGTGAAGCCGAACGTCGTGCTCGCGCCGGCCGCGAGGTTGCCGTTGCCGCTGGGCTTCACCGTCATCACGTTGCCGCTCGCGTCCCAGCTGGGCGTGCCGCTCCAGGTGGCCGTCACCCGCTGCGGCGACGTCACCGAGACGGTGGCGGTCCAGCTGCTGATCGCCGACGAGCCCGCCCGCACGGTCACCTCGCCGTTGAAGCGGTCGCCCCACTGCTGGGACGTCCGGTAGGTGGCGGTGCAGGAGCCGCCGCCCGGCTGCGTGGTCGTGGTGGTCGTGGGACCACCCGGGTTGTCGGTGGGCGCGACGGCGCGGCCGGTCGACGGGGAGATCATGCCCGCGCACAGGCCGCGGCTCGCCAGGTTCGCGGCGATCTGCGGGACGGCGTTGAGCGTCGTCTGGTAGCCGTCGTGCATCAGGATCACGCCGCCGTTCTGGAGCGTGGACGCCGCCTGCACGATGGCCGCCGTGCTCGCGCCGTTCCAGTCCTGCGAGTCGACGCTCCACAGCACCTCGGTGAGGCCGAACTGCGCCTGCACGGACTTCAGCGTGGCGTTGGTCTCGCCGTACGGCGGGCGGAACAGCTTCGGCGCCTCGCCCGTCGCCTGCTGGATCGCCTGCTGCGTCTGGGAGATCTCCGACGTCATCTGCGCCTGGCTCAGCTGGGTCATGTGCGGGTGGGACCAGCTGTGGTTGCCGACCCAGCCCACCTGCCGCTGCGCCTGCACCAGCGCGGTGTTGCCACCGATCTTGTTGCCCTGGTTGAAGAACGTCGCCCGCAGGCCCGCCGACCGCAGCGCGTTGATCAGCTGCGTGGTGCTGGTGCCGGGGCCGTCGTCGTAGGTCAGGCCCACGTAGCCGTTGGGGCAGTTGGGCGCCGGCTGGCCCGTCGTGGTGGTCGTGGTGGTGGTCGGGTTCGTGCCACCGCCCGCGTTGAGGGCGTTGAGGACCGAGGTGTACGCGGCCTTCTTGTTGCCGCTGCCGTCGAACAGCAGCGGGGTGCCGGAGGCGCGCCACGAGTCGGTGTCGCGGATGCCCCACACGGTGATGCCGGTGCAGCGGGCGACCGAGAGGCACGCCTGCACGACGCCCTGGTACTGCTGGGCCTGGCTGGAACCGGAGCCCTCGATGTCCAGCTCGGTGATCTGCACGTCCACGCCGAGGTCGGCGAAGTTCTGCAACGTGGTGTGGTAGTTGCTCGGCACCGGGTTGCCGCTGTTGAAGTGGGCCTGGAAGCCGACGCAGTCGATGGGCACGCCGCGCGACTTGAAGTCCTGCACCATGCGGTAGACGCCCTGGGTCTTGGCGTGCGACCAGTTGTCGGTGTTGTAGTCGTTGTAGCAGAGCTTCGCGCCCGGGTCCGCCGCCCGCGCCGCGCGGAACGCGGCCTCGATCCAGTCGTTGCCGGTGCGCTGGAGGTTGGAGTCGCGCCGGCCGCCGGAGCTGCCGTCCGCGAACGCCTCGTTGACGACGTCCCAGGCGTAGATCTTGCCCCGGTAGTACGTGGCGACCTGGGTGACGTGGTTGAGCATCGCCTGGCGCAGCGTGGAGCCCTCCATGGACTGCATCCAGCCGGGCTGCTGCGAGTGCCACGCCAGGGCGTGCCCGCGCACCCGCTTGCCCTGGCCGCGCGCCTGGTCGACGATCCGGTCGGCGTTGCCGTAGCTGAACTGGCCGCGCTGGGGTTCCGTCGCGTCCATCTTCATCTCGTTCTCGGCCGTGACCATGTCGAACTCGCGGTTCAGGATGCCCACGTAGGTCGAGTCCGAGAGCTTGTTCGCCGCGACCGCGGTGCCGAAGTACCGGCCCTTCTCCGCGGCCGACGCGGCCAGCGTGGTGCCGGCGCTGGCGATGCTCGGCAGCACCACGGCCGTCGCGGCGAGCAGGCCGACGACGCCGGCCACCACCGCGGCGCGGTTCGGCCCGCCCCGGTGCGCCGGCCTGCCGGCGGCGGTGACAGCAGTTCTGGACATCACTTCCTCCAAGGTGTCGTCACGGCACAGGGCGATTCGAAAGTTTCGATCGAACCGGGTGACGCTTTCGTAAACTAAGGGCCTGGTCGGAGGTCGTCAAGCACTTGCAATCACCTATAGAGACGCCAAAATGCCGGTACAGAGAGGTCAACTCGCTTCCGCAACTTACGAAAGTGTCGGCTCATGTCTTGCGGTAGCGAGGGCTGAAGTCACCACTCTTCGGCGCATCGACCGCCGCGTGGAGCGGGGGTAGCCTGCCGGGGAGGCCCGCGCCGGCGTAGGTCGGGCCCGGTGGCGTCCGGGGGGACTGCACGTGGTGGAGCGGACCGCGGTCGAGTACGCGCAGAACCTGCTCGGCACGGACGTGGCCGCGCCCCGGCTGTCCTGGGTGCTGCGGCCGTCCGTGCGGCAGACCGCCTACCAGGTCGTGGTGAGCGGGGTCTGGGACTCCGGCAAGGTCGAGTCCGACCGGACCACCGGCGTGCCCTACGGCGGGCCGCCCCTCGCGCCGCACACCCGCTACCACTGGCGGGTGCGGGTGTGGGACCAGCGCGGCCGGCCCTCGGCGTGGAGCGCGGAGCGCTGGTGGGAAACGGCTTTCCTCGGCACGCCGTGGGACGCGGAGTGGATCGGCGCGGGCGACGGGGAGTTCCCCGGCCTGGAGGCCGCGTCCTGGGTCTGGGCGCACGACGGGGAGTTCTCCCCGCCCGGCACGCGCTGGTTCCGGGCGGCCCTCGACGTGCCCGGCGCCGTGGCCCGCGCCCGCGTGGTCGCCACCGGCGACGACGACTTCGTGCTGCACCTGAACGGCGAACCGGTGCTGTGGAACGAGGAGCGGGTCGACGCCTGGAAGCACGGCCGCGGCGCGGTGGTCACCGAGCACGTCCGCCGCGCGGGCGGCCGGGTCGTGCTCGCGGCGGCCACCACGAACCGCGGTGACGGGCCCAACCCCGCCGGGCTGATCGCGCGGCTGGTGGTCGACCTCGTCGACGGCACCGCGCACGAGCTGGTGACCGGACCGGGGTGGCTGGCCGCCGACACCGAGCAGCCCGGCTGGCACGAGCCCGGGTTCGACGACTCGTCGTGGACGCCCGCGGCGGTGCTGGGCCCGTACGGCGCGCCGCCGTGGGGCGACGCCGTCTCGGTGGTCGTGGAGACGCCCGCGCCGGTCCTGCGCCGGGAGTTCCGGCTCGCCAAGCCCGTGGCGAGCGCCCGCCTGCACCTGTGCGGCCTGGCCTACCACGACGCGTGGCTGAACGGGGCCCGCGTCGGCGACCACGTCCTCGACCCCGGCTTCACCGACTACGACGTGACCGTCCTGCACGCCACCCACGACGTCACCCGGCAGCTCACCACCGGCGTGAACGCGCTGGAGGTGACGCTGGGCCGCGGGTTCTACGGGTTGACCACGCCGACCGCGTGGGGCCACGAGCACGCCACCTGGCGCGCCGAGCCGAAGCTGCTGGCGCAGCTCCTGGTGACCTTCCGCGACGGCACCAAGACCTCGATCGGCACCGGCACCGGGTGGCGGGTCGCGGACGGCCCGACCCGCACCGACTCGCTGTACGCGGGCGAGTCCCACGACGCCCGGCACGTGCCCCGGGACTGGCGCCCGGCGGTGGTCGTCGACCCGCCCCGGGGCGCGGTCCGGGCGCAGGCCCACCAGCCGGTGCGGGTGGTGGGCGACGTCCTGCCGGTGTCGGTCGCCCAACCGCGCCCGGGCGTCCACGTCGCCGACTTCGGCCGCACGTCGGCGGGCTGGACGAAGCTCACCGTCCGCGCGCCCGCCGGCACCGTCGTCCGCCTGGTCCACGGCGAGCAGCTGACCGACGACGGCACCGTCGCGACCGGCAACGCCCTGGTGCCCGGCCGCCACCAGACCGACGAGTACACCTGCTCCGGCCGGGGGACCGAGACGTGGGAACCCCGCTTCTCCTACAAGGGTTTCCGGTACGTCGAGGTCACCGGCCTGCCCCGGCCGCCCCGGCGCGGCGAGCTGGTGTGCCGGGTCGTGCACACCGACGTGCCCGCGATCGGGTCGTTCGGCTGCTCGGAGCCGTTCTTCGAGCAGCTGGAGCGGGCGATGCGGCGGACGCTGCTCAACAACCTGCACGGCATCCTCACCGACACGCCCACGTTCGAGAAGAACGGCTGGACGGGCGACGTGCAGCTGGGCGCGGGCGTGCTGATGCAGGCGTTCGCGGCGGAGCGGTTCCTCGCCAAGTGGCTCGGCGACCTCGCCGACAGCCAGGACGAGGCCGGTCGGCTGCCGGTGGTCGTGCCGACCGGCCGCTACGGCTACGCCGACGACGCCGCGCCCGCGCCGGAGTGGACCACGGTGTACCCGTACCTGGTCCGCGAGTTCCACCGGTACTACGGCGACGAGCGGGTCGTGGCCGACCACTGGCCGGGCGTCGTCCGCTACCTGGACTGGGAGGTCGCGCGGCTGGAGGGCGGCCTGGCGACCACCAGGCTGGGCGACTACCTGCCGCCGGGGTCGGGCGGCCTGCCGCCGGAGGACACCCGGCTGAGCGCGACGGCGTACCTGCACCGCGCCCTGCTGTGCGCGGCCGAGGTGGGCGACCTGCTGGGCGAGCACGACACCGCCGCGCACTACCGCTCGGTGGCCGACTCGTGCCGGGACGCGGTCAACGCCGCGTTCTTCGACGGCGCGCGGTACCGCACGGGGTGGAACGGGCGGTACAGCCAGACGTCCAACGCCCTGGCGCTGGAGTTCGGCCTGGTGCCGCCGGGCGCGGAGGGCGCGGTCGCGCAGGGGCTGGCGGACGACGTGCGCGCCCGCGACGACCACCTGGACACCGGCGCGCTGGGCACCAGCGTGCTGCTCCAGGCCCTGACCCGCCACGGTTTCCCGGAGGTGGCGCACGCGGTCGCCACCCAGCGGACCTACCCGAGCTGGGGGTTCTGGTTCGACCTCGGCGCCGACACCATGTGGGAGATGTGGGAGGAGCACTCCCGCTCGCGCGACCACTTCTTCAAGGGCGGCGTCGTGCAGTGGCTGTACGAGCACGTCGCGGGCCTGCGGCCGGGGGACGACGGCTACCGGGCGTTCACGATCCGGCCCGACGCGCGGGTCGGCGTCACGTGGGCGCGCAAGACCACCACCACCGTGCGCGGCGAGGCGTCGGTCGAGTGGTCGACCCGCGGCCCGGTGCTGGAGCTGGTCGCCGTGGTGCCGTCCGGGTCCACGGCCGAGGTGCACGTGCCGACCGGCGACCCGGGCGCGGTGACGGCGCAGGACGGCGCGGAGGCGGCCGGCGAGGAGCCGGGCTTCGCGGTGTACCGGGTGGGGCCGGGCCGGTGGCGGTTCGTGTCGCGGCTGTGAGCGCGGCTCAGGGCAGGGCGTAGCCGACCCCGCGCACGGTCCGCACGAGCGGCGGCGGGCCGAGCTTGTCGCGCAGCTGGGCGACGACCACGTCCAGGGCGTTCGACCTCGGCGGGACGACGGCGTCCCAGGCGGCGGCACAGGCTGCGCACCCGGGCGACCATCTCCACCACCGCGAACGGCTTCACCAGGTAGTCGTCGACGGCCACCAGGAGGTCGTCGTCCTCGGTGACCAGTACGCGCACGAGGAGCGACGGTAGCGGAACCCCGGCGGGGCGGCCCGTCGGTCGGCCCGCCCCGGTCCGCGTGTTCCGGCCGGCGTGTTCCGGTCAGCCGGCCCGGTCCACCAGCCGGCCGCGGTCGGCGGCCTTGGCCCCTGCCTGGAAGCGGCTGCGCGCGCCGAGCCGGTCCATCAGGTCGGACACCACGCGGCGCATCGTGCGCACGGAGATCCCGAGCCGCGCCCACCACGCGGCGGCGGCGACCCGGGCCGGGTCCTCCGGCGGCACGACCACCTCGGGCAGCGGCGCGGGCGGGCCGACCGCGAGCCCTTCGGTCACCGCGCGGTACGGGTCCACCAGGCCCGCGCCGTACGCGTCGCCGACACCGCCCGGCGCCGGACCGGCCGTGGCCAGGAGGCGGGCGACGACCTGCGGCGCGGTCAGCTCCGGCCACCTCGCCCGCACCAGGGCGGCCGTCGCGGACACGAACGGCGCGACGAAGCTCGTGCCGCTGCGCACGTCGTGCCCGCCGGCCCGCGCCGCCGCGACGATGTCCGCGCCCTGCTCGGCCGCGTACCAGATGCCCCGCGCCAGCACGACGGGGTCGAACGCGGCCGACCCGCCGCCCTCCGCGACGTCCCGCTCGGTCACCCGCACCGGCAGGACCCGCGCGCCGGGCGCGAGGCCCGCGAACCCGACGCCGTCGACCGGGTCGGCCGCGATCACGCTCGCCACCGCCGTGCCGTGCGACACGCAGTCGAAGTTCCCCGGCAGGTCGCCGACGAGGTCGAAGTCCTGGCCCGCCGGCACCTTCCCCGGCCTGCTCAGCTGCGGGTGGTCGGTGTCGACGCCCGAGTCGACCACGGCGACCAGCACCCCTCGCCCGTGCTGTGCGGCCACACCGACCTCGGCGCCAGCACCCGCTGCGCCCACGGCACCGGCGCGACGACCGGCCGCGCCGGCTCGGCGTTGCGGCACACCCCCGCCGGGGGCGCGCCCGCCTGCGGGAACGCCGCGCCCGCCTGTGGGAACGCCGCGCCCGCCTGCGGGAACACCGCGACCGTCGCCGGCGCCACCACCGCCCCGAACGCCGTCATCGAGCCCTCCGGCACCCGCCCACGCCGCGCACCTCCCCGATCCGCTCCCGTGAAGCCGCCAGTGTGGGCAGCGGGGACGCCCGGGGCCGGCCGCCGGCCACTTCCGGACAGCGGCCGGCGTCGCGGCTAGCGCGTGCCGCAGAGGGCGTGGTCGACCAGCGGGGCGACCGGGTCGTGCGGCGCGGGCGCGGTGCCCGGCGTCGGGACCATCGAGTCGGTGTTGATGGACACGGTGACCGCGCGGGCGCCGTCGTCGGTGACGCCGTTGCGGGTCTTGAAGCCCGGGATGTCACCGCCGTGCGACCAGTAGCCGCCGCACTCGTTGGGGATGAACATCAGGCCCAGGCCGTACCGCACGCCCGGCCACCCCTGCTCGAAGGCGGTCGCCGGGACGGTGCGCTTCATCTCGGCCAGCTGCGCCGGGCGCAGCACCCGGCCCGCCATGAGGGCCTTGAGGAAGCGGTTGCCGTCGTCGGTGGTGCTGATCATGTCGCCCGCCGCGCCGCCCCACGACGGGTTGTAGACGGTGACGTCGATCGCCTCGCCGTAGCGCGGGTCCGCCGGGTCGGCCTCCAGGCCCTTCTCGGGGAAGCGCTCGTACGCTGTGGCATGCGGTCGGGGGATGAACGGCGAGGTGTGCGGCAGGTGGGTATCCCGCAGGCGCAGCGGGTCGAGGATGCGCGTGCGCACCTCGTGCTGCCAGCTGCGGCCCGTCACCCGCTCGATGATCATGCCCGCCAGCGCGTAGCCGGTGTTGGAGTACAGCCACCGCTCGCCCGGCGGGAAGTCCGGCGCGACCCGCACGGCGAGGGACACGGCCTCCTCGGCGGTGACCGTGCGGAAGCGGTTGGCCTCGAACTCGCGGTCCTTGAAGACGAACGGCAGTTGCAGCACGTAGTTGTGCAGGCCGCTGGTGTGCTGGAGCAGCATCCGCACCGTGATCCGGCCGCCGTCGTTGCCGTTTCCCCGCACGACGCCCGGCAACCAGCGTTCGACGGTGTCGTCCAGCGACAGCCTGCCCTCGCCGACCAGTTGCAGGACGGTCGCGGCGACGTAGGTCTTGGTGAAGCTGCCGATGCGGAACTTCGCGTTCCACGGCACGGGTTTGCCGGTCGTCGTGTCGCCCACGCCGCTGCGCACGTCCACGTCGCCGCGCGGGGTGTCCAGTTCCACCAGCACCCCCGGCGCGCCCTGGGCGAGCAGGGCGTCCGCGTCCCGCTGGAGGGTGGAGGGGCGCTGGTGGTCGGCGTGCGCCGCGCCGACCAGGCTCGCGGTCAGCGCGGCGGCCAGCAGGGGGGCGAGAAGTCGTTTCATGACAACGAAAGCTAGGCGCGGCGCGGGCTCGTGTCGTCGCCCCTGGACGGCAACTCCGCTTACCCCCGCGGGGGTAGGCCCGGATCAGCCCGGAGGATGGCGACGGCGCGGGGCCGTGTCCAATAGGCTTGTCCCCGGCGATGCCGCGCAGTCGGCGCTAATAGTGCGGAGAGCGAATGTCGAAAGGTCGTGCGTCTCGCTTGGTGAATTCAGTCGACGCAGGTCAAGAGCATTGTGTTACTCCGTGATAACCTGGCGTGGTCAGGGCGGGCAACGTATTTAGCATTCGCTTTACACCACCGGTGTAAAGCGGGCAAGAGGCCGATCGGATCGCATTCCAGGTGCATTGGACGGAAATGGTGACGAGCGCCACTGTTCCCGTCACCGCCGCACTGCTCGGTCCTGCGCGGGCGTGGCGGGACGGTGTCGAGGTGGACCTGGGCACGGCGCGCAGGCGGGCCGTGTTCGCGGTGCTCGCGCTGCGTGCCGACCAGGTCGTGTCGCGCGACGAGCTGGTCGACGGTGTCTGGGGCGACGCCCCGCCCGCGACGGCGGCGGCGAGCCTGCACACCTACGTGTCCGGCCTGCGCCAGGTGCTGGAACCCGCGCGGTCCAAGCGTGCGGTGGCGCGGGTGCTGGTGTCGGCCGGGTCGGGGTACTCGCTGAAGCTGTCCGAGGACGGCCTGGACGTGCACCGGTTCGAGCGGCACCGGGAGCGCGCGGCGGCGCTGGCGCCCCGGGACCCGGCGGCGGCGCTGGCCGAGCTGGACCTCGCGCGGGGGCTGTGGCGGGGCGACGCGCTGTCCGGCGTGCCGGGACCGTTCGCCGAGGCGCAGCGGGCCCGGTTGCGCGAGCTGCGGCTGGCGGTCGCCGAGCGGCGGGCCGAGCTGGCCCTCGTGCTGGGGCGGCACGTCGACGTGGTCGCCGACCTCGCGGCGCTGGTGGACGAACACCCCCTGCGCGAGGGCCTGCGGGCGCTGCTGATCACCGCCCTGCACCGCGGCGGGCGGTCCGGCGAGGCGCTGGAGGCGTTCCAGGACGCCCGGCGCGTGCTGGTGGAGCGGCTGGGCATCGAGCCCGGCGCGGCGCTGCGCGAGGCGCACCAGCGGGTGCTGGACGACGAACCGGCCGGGGAGTTACCGGGCCCGCCCGAGCCGGGTTCCCCGGACCGCGTTTCCCCGGACCGGGGTTTCCCGAACCGGGGCCCCCTCCCGCCCGACCGGGTTCCCCTGGACCGGATTGCGCCGGACCGCGTTCCCGCCGACCGGATTGCGCCGGACCGGATTGCGCCGGAACGGATTCCGCTGGACCGGGTTCCGCTGGACCGGGTTCCGCTGGACCGGGTTCCGCTGGACCGGGTTCCCCTGGACCGGGTTCCCCTGGGACGCGACCTGGTGGGCGGGTTCGCGGGGCACGTCGCCCCCGGCCGGCCGGGGGACGTGTTCGTGGGGCGGGACCTGGAAGCGGGCGTGCTGCGCCGGGCGCTGGTCGACGCCGCCGCCGGGCGCGGGCGGTGCGTGTGGGTGGAGGGCGAGCCGGGCATCGGCAAGTCGGCCCTGCTGGCGGAGGGCCTGGCGGGTGCCGCCGCGGCGGGCTTCCGGGTGGCGTGGGGCGCGGGGGACGAGGTCGGGCCGCGCACGCCGCTGCGGGTCGCCCTCCAGGCCCTCGGGGTCGCGGAGACCTCCCCGGACCCGAGGCGGGCGGAGCTGGCGCGGGCGCTGCGCGTCCCCGCCGTGGGTGACCCGGTGCCGGTGGTGGTCGACCGGCTGCTGGCCCTGGTGGCCGAGATGTGCGCGGAGGCGCCGCTGGTCGTCGTCGTGGACGACCTCCAGTGGGCGGACGAGGCCAGTGTGCTGATGTGGCACCGCCTGCTGCGCGTGGCGCACCGGTTGCCGCTGCTGCTCGTGGCGGCGGTGCGGTCGGTGCCCCGGCGGGCGGACGTGGACCAGGTGCGGCGCGCGGTGGTCGACTCCGGCGGCCGGGTGGTGCGGCTCAGGCCGCTGTCCGCGGAGGCGGGCACGGCGCTGCTGGCGTCCCTGCTGGGCGCGGTGCCGGGGGAGAGCCTGTGGACGGTCGTGGACTGCGCGGGCGGGAACCCCCTCTACACCAGGGACATGGTCGAGGCGCTGCTGCGCGACGAGGCGATCCGGGTGCGCGACGGCGTCGCCGAGACCTCCGTGCCGCTGGACGACGACCCGCCGCGCTCGCTGGTCGCCGCGCTGGCGCGGCGGTTGGCGTTCCTGTCCCCGGAGACGACGGAGGTGCTCCGGTCGGCCGCGCTGCTGGGCACCGAGTTCGCCCTGGGCGACGCGGCGACCGTGCTGGGCCGGCCGTCGTCGGAGCTGATCGCCGCAGTGGAGGAGGCGACCGCCGCGGGCGTGCTGGACGACGCCGGCCCGAAGCTCGCGTTCCGGCACGTCGTGATCCGCGAGGCGCTCTACCACGGCACGCCCGCCGCGGTGCGGACCGCGCTGCACCGCCGGACCGCGCAGGCGCTGGCCACCGCGGGCGCGCCGGTGGAGCTGGTGGTCGAGCAGCTGGCCGCCGCGCCCGGCGCGGTCGACCCGTGGGCGGTGGACTGGCTGGTGGCCCGCGGCACGGCCCTGGGCAAGCGCGCCCCGGACACCGCCGTCCGGCTGCTGCGCGCCGTCGTGGAGGGGCCCGCGCCGGACGCCGAGCACCGGGAACGGCTCGCCGCCCTGCTGGCGCGGCTCATGTTCTGGCTCGGCCGCAGGCCCGAGGCCGAGGCGCGGTACGTGCTGGCGCGCACCCGCGACCCGCGCCGGGCCGCCGAGATGCGCTGGATACTGGCCCACGCCCGGTACCGCGACGGCCGGGCGGCGGAGGCGGTGGACGCGCTGCGCGCCGCCGCGGCCGACGCCGCCGTGCCGCCGGCGTGGCGGGCGCGGCTGGAGGCCCTGCTGGCGGCCGTGCTGCGGGAAGGGCTCAACGACGTGGCGGCGGCCGAGGAGACGGCGCTGCGCGCAGTGGCGCGCGGCGAGGAGGCGGGCGACGAGTTCGCCGTCGCGCACGCCCTCCAGGCGCTGTGGCAGGTCGACTCGGTGCGCCGCGACCACCGCGGCGCGCTGGCGCGCGTCGACCGGGCGCTGCTGCTGACCGGCGGGCGGCCGGACTTCACCGAGCTGCGCCTGGGGCTGATGGACAACAAGGCGTTCACGTTGCAGAACCTGGACCGGCTCGCCGAGGCCGACGGGGTGCTGGCCGCGGCGCGCGAGCTGGCCGGCGGCACCGCCTCGCCCGCCGTGCGGGTCACCGCCGCCGTGCAGGACTACTGGTCGGGCCGCTGGGACGCCGCCGCGGCCGAGGGCGTTCGGGCGCTGGCGAACGGCACCGGCACGTCGTTCGGCCTGCGCGAGCACGGCCTGGCCCTGCTGGTGCACGGGGTGGCGGCGCTCGTCGCGGCCCGGCGCGACCGGGTGGAGACGGCCGAGGCGCACCTGGACGCCGCCACCGCGCACCCGCTGGTGACGCCGTCGGACCGCGAGCACGGCGACTTCCTGCTGGTGGCGCGGGCCGTGCTGGCCGAACGCGCGGGCCGGCCGGACGAGGCGCTCGCGCTGCTGGAGCCGGTGGTGTCGGCCGCCGGGCAGATGGTGCTGCGCCACCAGTGGCTGCCGCTCGTCACCCGGCTCGCGGTCGCGCACGGGCGGCGCGACGTGGCGGGGCGCGCCCTGGCCGTCGCCGAGGAGGAGGCCGCGGCGGAGCGGGAACCCGCGCGGGCCGCGGCGGCGCTGTCCTGGTGCCGGGGCCTCGTCGACGGCGACCCGGCCGGGATCGTGGCCGCCGCCGGGAGGTTCCGCGCCGTCGGCCGGCCGGTGGAGCTGGCGGAGGCGCTGGAGGACGCGGCGGTGCTGTCGCGCGACCGGGTCGCGTTCGACGAGGCGGTGCGGGGCTACCGCGAGTTCGGGGCGGTGCACGACGTGCGGCGCGCGACCGTCCGGCGACGCGCGGCCGGGACGGGCGCGGGAACGGGGACGGGCGCGGGAACGGCCGAGGGGTGGTGGACCGGGTGACGGGCGTGCCGCCCGGCTCGTCGCGCCCCCGCGCGGCGGGGCCGGGGGATGCCGGCCGGGGTGACGGGCGCGGTCCGGGGCGGGTCGGCCGGATCGGTGCGCCCGCGCGCGGCGCGGGTGGCTGAAAGGTGTTCGGCGGGGTGGTGGACGTGGTGCGGGTCGGGTCGGGTCGTTCGGCCCGTCGCCGGGCGGCGGGTCCGGGAACGGCGACGGTGGGGGAGTGGTGGACCGGGTGACGGGCGTGGTGCGGGTCGAGCTGCTCGGGTCGGTGCGCGCCTGGGCCGGCGACCGGGAGGTGCCGCTGGGCTCGTCGCGCCCCCGCGCGGTGTTCGCGGTGCTCGCGCTGCGCGCCGGCGGGGTGACCCGGGACGAGCTGGTGGCGGCCGTGTGGGGCGAGGGCGCGCCGGCCACGGCCGAGGGCAGCGTGCACACCTACGTGTCGGTGCTGCGCAAGGCGCTGGAGCCGGACCGCCCGCGCGGCACGCCGTCGCGGCTGCTGGTGTCGGCGGGCTCCGGCTACCGGCTGGCGGTGGACCCCGCCGACGTGGACGTGGCGCGGTTCGAGGCGCTCCTCGACGCGACCCGGCGGCAGTTGGCCGGCGGCGACCCGGAGGCGGCGCGGCGGTCGTCGGAGGCGGCGCTGGCCCTGTGGCGGGGCGACGCGCTCGCCGGTCTGACCGGCCCGTTCGCCGAGGCGCAGCGGCGCAGGCTCGGCGAGGCCCGCACGGCGGCCCGCGAGCTGCACGGCGAGGCGGCCCTCGCGGCGGGCGCGCACGTCGAGGCGGTGGCGGGGCTGACCTCGCTGGTCGCCGACGAACCGCTGCGCGAACGCGCCCGCGAGCTGCTGATGCTCGCCCTGCACCGGTCGGGCCGCAGCGCCGAGGCGCTGGAGGTGTTCCGGGACGCCCGGCGGGTGCTGGTCACCGAGCTGGAGGTCGAGCCGGGCAAGCGGTTGCGCGAGGCGCACGAGCGCATCCTCGCGGGCGGGCGCCGGTACGAGCCGCCCGCGCCGCCCGCCCCCCGGCCACCGGACGTCGACCTCGTCGGGCGCGGCCCGGAGCTGGCCGCGGTGGGCCGCCTGGTGGACGACGTCAGCGCCGGGCACGGCCGGGTGCTCTGGGTCGAGGGCGAGCTGGGCATCGGCAAGTCCGCGCTGCTCGGCGCGGTCCTCGCGCGGGCCGGGCGCGCCGGGCACCGGATCGCCCTCGCCGTGGCCGACGAGCTGGGCACGCGGTTCCCGCTGCGGCTCGCCCTGGACGCGCTCGCCGTGGACGCGCGCTCACCCGACCCGCGCCGGGCCGCCGCCGCGCACGCGCTCGCCCAGGAGCGGCCCGCCGGGTCCATCTTCGGCGAGGCCGACCCCGTCGTCGAGGCGGTGGACCGGCTGGTGTCGCTGGTGGAGCTGCTGTGCGCGGACGGCCCGCTGGTGTTCGCGCTCGACGACCTCCAGTGGGCCGACGAGTCCAGCGCCCGCGTGTGGCACCGGCTCACCGCGCTCACCCGGCGGCAGCCGCTGCTGCTGGTCGGCGTGGCCCGCCCGGTGCCCCACCGGGCGGAGATCGCGCGGCTGCGCCGGGACGCCGAGTCGTCCGGCGGCACGGTGCTCGACCTCGCCCCGCTCGCCGACGCCGAGGTCGCCGGGCTGGTCGGTCGCCTGGTCGGCGCGGTGCCCGGACCGGGGCTGCGCCGGATCGCGGCCCGCGCCGCCGGCAACCCCCTGTACGTGCGGGAGGTCGCGGACGCCCTGGTGCGCGAGCAGGTCGTGCAGGTCGACACCGGTGTCGCCGAGGTCGTCGACACCGCGTTCGACCGCGCCCCGCTGTCGCTGGTGTCCGCGGTGACGGGCCGGCTGGACTTCCTGTCGGACCCGACGCGCGAGGTGCTGCGCTGGTCGGCGCTGCTGGGCGGCGAGTTCGGGGTCGGCGACCTGTCGGTGGTGCTCGGCACGCCGGTGTTCGACCTGGCGGCCCGGCTGGAGGAGGCGCTGGCGGCCGGGGTGCTCAGCGACGCCGGGCCGCGCATGGCGTTCCGGCACCCGCTGATCCGCCAGGCCCTGTACGAGGGGACGCCCGCGGCCCTGCGCACGGCGCTGCACCAGCAGGCCGCGCAGGCGCTGGCCGCGTCCGGCGCGGCGGTGGACCACGTCGCCGAGCAGCTGCTCGCCGCGGACGGCGAGGTCGGTGCGTGGGCGCTGGACTGGCTGGTGGAGCAGGCGCCCGCGCTGGTCTACCGGGCGCCGCTGGTGGCCGTCGAGCTGCTCCAGCGGTGCCTGCGGTCGTCGGTGGCGCGCGACGAGCGGGACGCCGCGCTGATGGCGCACCTGAGCAGCGCGCTGTTCCGGGTCAACCGGGACGTCGAGGCAGAGGAGCACGCGCGGCGGGCGCTGACGCGGCTGCGCGACCCCGACCGGGTGGCCGAGGTGCGGTGGACGCTCGCCTACATGCCGTACCGGGGCGGGCGGGCCGAGGACGCGGTGGCCGCGTCGCGGGAGGCGCTGGCCGACCCCGTGCTGTCGGACCGGTGGCGCGCCCGGCTGCTGTCGCTGCTGGCGCTGGTGCAGCGGGCCGGGGTGGGCGAGCTGGACGGCGCCGAGGCCAGCGCGCGGCAGGCCATCGAGGCGGGGGAGCGGGCGGCGGACCCGTTCGCCCTCGCGCAGGCGCTGGAGGTGCTGTGGCAGGTGGAGGCGGTGCGCCGGGACTACCCGCGCGCGGTGGCCCACCTCGACCAGGCGCTGGACGTCGTCGGCACCGACGTGAGCCTCACCGACCTGCGGTTGCTGCTGCTGGACAACCGGATCTTCACCCTCCAGTGCCTCGACCGGCTCGACGAGGCCGGGCGGAACCTCGACCTGGCGTTCGAGGTGGCCGGGCGGACCACGCCGGTGGCCGGGCTGCACCTGGCGGCGGCCGTGCACCAGTACTGGCTGGGCGGGTGGGACGAGGCGGTGGCCCGGCTGGACGGCGTGCTGCGCGACCCGGGGTTCACCGGGTTCGGCCTGCGGGAGGGCGCGCCGGTGCTGCTGCACGGGGTGGCGGCGCTGATCGCCGCGCACCGCGACGACGGCGAGCGGCTGGCCGACCACCTGGAGCAGGGGCTGACGCTGCCGCTGGTGACCGAGGCGTACCGGGAGAACTGCGACTTCCTGGTGGCCGCGCAGGCGATGGCGGCGGCGCGGGAGGGCGACCCGGCCCGCGCGGTGTCGGTGCTCGGGGCGATCCTCGACACCCGGTACGCGGACATGATGCTGAGGCACCAGTGGCTGCCCGAGCTGGTGCGGCTGGCGCTGGAGGCGGGCGACCGGTCGACGGCGCTCGCGGCGGCGCGGGCGTGCGAGACCGAGGCGGAGCGCGAGGCGACGGCGGCGCGTGCGGCGGCCGCGGCCCAGCGGTGCCGCTCGGTCCTGGCGGAGGACCCGGACGGGCTGGTCCCGGTGGTGCGGCACTACCGGTCGGTCGGCCGGGCGTTCGAGCTGGCGCAGACCCTGGAGGACCGCGCCGTGCTGCTCGCGCGCGCCGGTCGCGGCGCGGAGGCCGGGACCGCGCTGGCCGAGGCGGTCGCCCACTACCGCCGGTTCGGCGCGGAGTGGGACGTCCGCCGCGCGACGGGCGAGGTCGCGCTGTCCCGCTGACCCGAGAGCGGGAGGACCCGGCGGTGGTTCGGTCGCGTGCGGTGGTGCGGTGGTGCGGTGGTGCGGTGGTGCGGTGGTGCGGTGGTGCGGTGGTGCGGTGGTGCGGTGGTGCCCGGCCGTGCCGGCCGCCGTTCCCCAACGGCGCCCGTGCCGGCCGGCGGCCGGTCAGCGGCCGGCCGGCTCCTCGTCGCGCGGGCCGTCGATGACCCCGTCGGGGGTCATCACCCACTGCCGGGGCCGCGCCGGGTGCGGCGCGCGGCCGGGCCCGGACCTCAGGCCCCGCAGCGCCAGGTCCACCACGTGGCGGAGGGAGGCGCCGGTGCGCTCGATCGGTTTCTCCACGTCAGATCATCCCCTTCCGGAGGGCGTAGGCGACCGCGTGCGGCCTGTTGCGCAGGTTCAACCTGGTCGTGATGCCGTAGAACACGTTCTTGATCGTGCGCTCCGAGTAGCACAGCCGGCCGGCGATCTCCGCGGTGTCGAGCCCGTCGGCCATCAGCCGCAGCACGTCGGCCTCCCGCGAGGTGAGCTGGTTCGGCCCGCCCTCGGGCGCCACGACCTGCCGCTGGAGGCGCTCGACGTGCCGCAGCAGCTCGGACACCATCGACGGCGGCATCGCGCCACCGCCGGTCGCCGCCGACAGCACGCTGCGCAGCACCACCTCGTCGGTCACCGAGGCGCGTTGCAGCACGGCCACGACCCGGCACTCCACGGCGGCCAGCACGTCGGTCTCGCCGACCTCGTCGACGATGAGCACGACGGGCGCCCCGACCTGGGCCGCCGCCCGCCGCAGGCGGGACGCGACCTCCGCGGTGAGGCGCGGCGCGGCGACCACCGCCACCTCGGCCCGCGCGTGCTGCGCGGCCCCCAGGACCTCGATCTCGGGCCTCGACCCCAGGTAGGTCGTCAGACCGGTCATGCTCAGGTGATCCGTCGCCTGGACGGCGACCCGGATTCGCTCCACCGCTGCCTCCCACAGTCTCGCGTTGCGCTTCCGAGTCTGCTGGGGGCGGCTTCAGGCCCTCTCAACCGCGTCTACAAGGATTCTTCACGCCGGCCGGCGTCCCTCAAGAGCCGTGGAGAACCCTGGTGGACGAACTCAACACCGCCTGACCCGCCCAGGTCAAGGGCCGTTCCGCCCCAGTGCCGGTGCAGCGACAGCAGCACCTCCGACGGGTCGTGCGCGGGCCGCCAGCCGGGGTAGTCGCGGCGGAACCGGCGGGTGTCGGTGAGCCACCACCGGACGTCGGCGAACCGCGGTCCGGGCGTGTAGTCGAACCGCACCTCCTGCCCGGTCAGGTACTCGTAGCGCGCGATGAACTCCAGCACCGACGCGCCGTGCTCCCGGCCGCCGCCCGCGTGGTAGACCTCGCCGGGCCGCGGCGACAGGTAGAACCGCCAGAACATCTCCACCAGGTCGCGCGCGTCCAGCACGTCCCGCACCTGCTTGCCGCCGTGCCCGATGACCTGGAACGCGGCCCCGCGCACGGCGCTGCGCACCAGGTGGGACAGGAACCCGTGCCGCTCCACGCCCGCGTGCCGGGCGCCCGTGACGCTGCCGCACCGGAACACGCCGACGGCCATGCCCAGCCGCCTGGCGTACTGCTGCGCGGCCAGGTCGGCGGCGAGCGTCGACACGCCGAGGAACGTGCGGTCCACGCGGTCCAGCCGCAGCGACTCGTCGACGCCGTGCTCGTGGTAGGGGTGCGCCGGGTCCACCTCCCACCGGGTCGCGGTCTCCACCAGCGGCAACGAGTCCGGCGCCGCGCCGTACACCTGCCGGCTGGACACCACGACCACCACCGCGTCCGGGCACCACCGCCGCACGGCCTCCAGCGCGCTCACCGTGCCCAGGGCGTTGACCCCGAAGTCCACCAGCGGGGCGTCGGCGGCCCACTCGGCGCTGGGCTGCCCGGCCGCGTGCACGACCAGCCGCACGTCGGAGCCGTACTCGGCCAGCACCGCGCCGAACGCCTCCTGGTCCCGCACGTCCACCGCGCGGTGCCGGGAGTTGGCCGGCGCCTCGACCGCCGCGCCCACCGCCGCCGCGCCCAGGAAGTCCCTCCTCATCATGTTGTCGACCCCGACGACCAGGTCGAACCGGTCGGCCAGCACCCGCACCGCCTCACCGCCGATCAGCCCGGCCGAACCGGTGACCACGACGACGTCCACGTCCGCTCCTCTCCGACTGCTCACGGGCGGCGGAAGAACTCCACCTCGCCCAGCGCCACGTGCCCGCCCGGCGGGAGCCCGGCGGCCTGCTTCACGACCAGCCGCACCCGCACCACGCCGCTGATCGCGGTGTCGGTGCGCTGCGGCCCGGCCCGGTCGCCCAGCGACAGCGGCACGGTGCGGTGCGTGCCGTCGACCGAGGTGACCACGGCGTCGACCGCGGTGGCCCGGCCCTGCGCGGTGAACGCCTCCGGCTGCGCGCCCGCGCCGGTGTGCACGACGACCGACAGCAGCCGGAACGGCGAGGCGAACGTGAACTCCACCGCGTCGCCCGCGGCGGGCGCGCCCCAGTACCGGTTCGACAGGCCGTCCACGGCGTTGGACGCCGGGTGGCCCGGCACCTCCGCGGTGGCCCTGGTGCCGCTGGGCGCGATCGCCGCCGGCGTCGACACCCGGTCCCGCAGGTCCTCCAGCCACCGCACGGCCCACGGTTCCAGCAGCACCGCCACCGCCACCAGCACCACCACCGCGAGCAGCGCCGCCAGCCTGCGCAGCCACCGTGACGTGTCGCCGCCCCAGCGCCACCGGGTCCGGCGGGGAGCGGACTCCTTGCGCGCCGCGGTCCGCAGGGGCGTGGCGCAGCGCCGGCAGAACCGCCGGTCCGGCGGGTTGGCCGTGCCGCACGACGGGCACGGCGGCCCGACCACGGCGTCCCGCGCGGCGGCGGTCGGCAGCGGTCGCCGGATCGCCGGCCGCCCCGGCGGCACCGGTTCCAGGGTGAGCGCGAGGGGCGACGCCTCGGGCTCGGCCTTCGGCACCCAGCCCAGGTAGGTGCCGCAGTTGCCGCAGAAGTCGTCCCCGTCCGGCACGGGCGCGCCGCACTGCGGGCAGTGCCGCACGTCGTCGGCCGTCACCTCAGCCACCGCCGACCACCTCCACCACGCACGTCGCGTGCACCGGCCGCACCGCCTCGACCAGCGCCTCCACCGCCGCCCGGTCCACCGGCCCGGACCTGCCGGGCCGCACCCGCACCACGACCGCCCCGACATCCGGGGGCAGCTCGCCGTCCGGGTCCGGCGACCACACCGCGCCGGCCCCGTCGAGCACCTCGGCGCGCACGCCCAGGCACAGCTCCAGCCGGGCCACCAGGCCGCGCGCGGTGCCGCGCAGCCGGTGCAGCTCCACGGCCCGGGACGCGACCTCGCGGCGCAGCGGCTCCGGCCACGCCGGGTCGAGGTCGGCGGCCAGCCACGACGACAGCCACTCCAGGAAGTCGGCCGGCGCCAGGTCGGCGTCGAAGTACGCGGCCAGGTTGTCCATCGTGGACAGGATCGAGGACAGCACGGCGTCCAGCCCGGCGGTGAACCGCTGCGCCAGGTCGTCGGCGGCGTACAGGGCGGGCAGCGCCGCGCCCAGCGGGTGCCTGCTGGGCAGCTCGGGCAGGGCGGCGCGGCTCACGGCCCGGCCACCACTACCTGGTGCTGGTGGGAGAACACCAGCGCGTTGGGCGCGACCTCGACCCGGTCGCCGGGCGTGCCGCGCGCCCCGGTGATCGGGTTCGCCGGGAACAGCAGCACCTCGTCCACCAGGCGCACCCCCGGCACCCGCTGGAGCACCGCGAACACCTCGCCGAACTGCACGGCCCGGCCGAACTCCCAGCCCGTGCCGTCCACGCCGCCGCGCAGCGGGTTCAGGTAGCGGTGCAGCGCGTCCAGCGCCTCCTCGCGCACCCGGGACGTCTCGGCCGCGTGCGCCGCGGCCAGCCGCGCGACGACCGTGACGCCCTGGTAGCGCGGCGGTTCCACGACGATCCGGGTGCCCAGCAGGCGGCGCTCGTCGAGCTTCGCGGCCACCGCCCGCAGCACGTCCGCCGTGGGCACGAGCTGCTCGAACCGCAGCCGGTCGCCCCGGTCGGCCACCGCGTCGGGCACGACGAGCACCCGCGCGCCGCCGCCCTCGACCGGCAGGCACCGCACCCGCGCCAGCGACGGCGCGGCCACCCGGGCGATGTGCTCGTGGTCCTCCGCGGTCACCGCCCGCTCCTGCACCCGCAGCTGGTGCGGCGCGCGCAGCTTGGCCTCCGCGACCGTCTCGCCGTCCACCCCGCCGCGCGCGGCCTCGCGGTTCTCCACCGCCGCCACGAACGGCACCGAGCTGCGCAGCACGGTGATCGTGCCGCGCGCCACGTTGCCCGCCCGGCCGCCACCCGTGCGGTAGCGCGGCACGTGCACCACCGCGCCCTTCGCGGGCACCGCCCCGTACCGGCGCAGCGACCCGTCCGCCTCGCGCACCGCCGGCGGGAACGCCACCTCGCCGCGCGCCGCGTCCAGCACCACGTGCCGGTCGTCGGGGCCGGACAGCCCGAAGTGCTCGACCGCCGTCCAGTCCTGCCAGCCCTCGCCCTCCGACACGCGCACCACCGGCGGCTCGCCGTCGAGCAGCACGGGGGCGCTGGGCAGCAGGAACCGCTGCCCCGGCACGCCCGCCGCCTCGCCCAGCGGCACGTCCACCTCGGTCTCGGCGTGCTCGACGACCGCCGTGCCGCCGAGGGTGAACGCCTCCGCCCGCCGCACGGTCGGCGACTCGGCGTAGAACGGCTGCTCGCGCACCGGTTCGACGACCCGGCAGCGCAGCCAGCCCGCCCGGTGCCCGGCGACGACCGACGCGGTGTGCCCGGCGGGCACGTGCAGCACCACCTCGCCCGGCCGGTTCAGGCCGCCGGTGGTGTCCTCGTCGGTCGCGCACGGCACCCAGTCCTGGCCGTCCCACGCCTCCCACACCAGCGGCGGCTGCCGCGGGTCGACGCCGATGCCCTCGACCCGGCTGTCCAGCCGCAGCACCACGACGCAGCGCGGCACGGCGTTCGACAGGCCGAACAGGGTGGCGTCACCGGCCGCCGGCTCCGCCTGGAAGCACCGCACGTCCCGGCCCGCCTCCAGGTCGCGGGAGCGGTCGGCGTGCTCGCCCGCCGCGGTCCGCGTCACCAGGCGCTCCAGCGCGCACGGCACCACGGGCAGCTCCTCGGTGGTGGCGAACACGACCGGCTCGTCCTGCTCCACCTGGGCCGTCGCGACCTCCGTGCCGACGGGCAGCAGCACGGTGTCCTCCTGCGGCGCGGACAGCCAGAACGTCACCTCCGCCCGCGCCGCGGTCGGCGGGAACAGCGTGACGCCGAGCAGGTCCAGGAACGCCAGGTGGTTGCGCTCGGGCACCCGGTTCAACCGGTACACGAGCTGATCGACCATGTGCGCGAACGCCTCGATCAGCGTCACGCCCGGGTCGGACACGTTGTGGTCCGTCCACTCCGGGCAGCTCTGCTGGACGTAGCGCTTGGCCTCGTCCACGAGCTGCTGGAACCTGCGGTCGTCGAGGTTCGGTGCGGGCAGCGCCACGGCTAGTCGCCCCCCTCGTCCGGGATCGTGTAGAACGGGAAGACCAGGTTGCGCTGGTCGTTGGTGGTGCGGACGGTGTAGCGCACGTCGATGTAGAGCGTGCCGACGTCCACCGAGTCGAAGGCCACCACGACGTCGTCCACCTCGACGCGCGGCTCCCAGCGCTCAAGGGCGGCGCGCACCTCGCGCGCCAGGTGCCCGGCGGTGGCGCCGTCGGCGGAGGCGAACACGTGGTCGTGGATGCCGCAGCCGAACTCCGGCCGCATCGGCCGCTCACCGGGCGCGGTGCCCAGGACCAGCCGGATCGCCTCGGCGATCTCCTGGTCGCGCTCCACCATGCCGATGCCGCCGGTCGGGCCGACGCGCAGCGGGAAACCCCAGCCGCGTCCGACGAAGTCCACGGCGTCAGCCCCCGATCCGCACGGTGAGCGCGCCGAGCACGACCTGCGCCCCGCAGGTGGTCTTGTCGCCCACGCGGGCCGCCGGGAGACCGCCGATCAGCACCGGCTTCCCGAGCGAGGCGGGGCCGGGCACCACGAGGTTCCCGGGCCCCAGCGCCGCGTGGGGCGGCATCGGGCAGCCGTGCGTGCTGCCCACGACGGCGGCGGGACGGCCCTCGATCCGGACCGAGGCGACCCTGATCGCGGCCGGGGGCAACGGCGGTCCGAGAGCACCGCCGTGGCTCGTCTGGTCGCCCAACCGGGCTGCGGGTGGCATGTCGTCCTCTTCTCGTGCTCAGACGGGGAACGGGGGGTTGAGGTGCACGACCGTGCCCTGCACCACGGCCTTGAGGCCGCCGTCGACGGTGACGCCCCGGGTCGCCTTCACGGTGGCCTCGCGGGTCGCCTTCACGGTGGCGTCACGGGTGGCCTCGACGGTCACGTCGCGGCCCTTGAGCAGCAGTTCGCCGGTGCCGGCGTCGATCGTGATGCCGCGGTCGGTCATGGTGATCGAGCTGAGCACCCGGCGACCGCGCGCGTCGCGCACCCGCAGGACGAGCTCGGACTTCAGCTCGTCGAGCACGACCTCCAGCCGCTCGTCCCCGCTGGCGACCCGCACACCCGACGCCGTCGTGCCGTCGAGCAGTTCGAGCCGGTTGCCGGTGCGCGACACCAGCGAGCGCCGGTTCACCCGGCCGCTGCGCCGGTCCACCAGCGGCACGGCGTGCGGCGAGGGCTTGTCGACCCCGTTGTAGAGGCCGCCCAGCACGTACGGGCGGTCCAGGCTGCCCTGCTCGAAGCCCACGAGCACCTCGTCGCGGACCTCGGGGCTGAACACGCCGCCGCCGCGCACGCCGCCCCACTGCACGGTGCGCACCCAGTCGCTGACGTAGGACTTGTCCAGCCACGGGAAGGTCAGCTTCACCCAGCCGCGCTCGCCGCCGACCTCCTTGACGTCGGTGACGATCCCGACCGCCAGGCCCGGCACGCGGGCCGACCGGGCGGGCGCGTTGGCCCCCGTCGCCAGGCCCGCGAGGGACCGGTCCGGCGACGTGCTGACCGTGACGGTGGTCTGGTAGCCGTCCACCGCGTCCAGCACGTGCCGCACGGACGTCGCCGTGTACTTGCCGTCGAACTGCGTGCCCGCGCCGGCGAGCGTGACCGGGACGCCCGCGCGCAGCTTCGGCTGGCCCGCCGCGACCGCCTCGACCTCGGCGAACCCGGCGCTGATCGCACCCGCCAGGGACTTCGACGCCGCCCTCGTCTCGGCGTCCGTGCCGTACGGGGTGTCGAACACCAGGGTCTTCGCCTTCGTGCCGAACGCGCGGCCCACGTCGGCCGGCTTGGCGCCCGGCACGACCGCGGTGCTGGTGACGGCGGGCGAGGTGGACACCAGGGGCGCCTTCGCCCGCACGTCCCAGCCGCGGACCTCGACCTCCTGCACCTGGTCCGCGCTGGTCAGCGAGGCGCGCAGCACCCGGACGTTGCGGCCCAGCTCCAGCACGCACGGGTGCGCGACGTTGGTCGGGGCCGGCGCGCTCGCCGCCGGCGCGGGCCGCACGAAGTCCAGCACGCCCTTCGCGTCGACCCGCACGACCGCGCCGTGCTCCTGGGCGAGCTGCTGAAGGAAGTCCCAGTCGGAGATGCCCGGCTGGCTCAGGTGCGGGTGGATCACCGAGGCGACGTCGATCCGGCCGACCTTCAGCCGGGCGCCCTTCACCACCTGCGTGACGATCCGCTTGACCGACATGTTCGTGAACCCGGCCACCCGGCGGCCCCGGAACAGCCGGTGCGCCCTGCTCATCGCGCGGATGACGGTGAACTTGCCCGTCGAGTCCGCGTCGACCTCCAGGGACGTGACCTCGCCGGTGAACAGCAGCTCCCGGGCGGTGCCCGTGGTCGCCGACACCGACACCTCGACCGGGCTGCCGATGGTGACGCCGCCCTTGTCCAGCGCCTCGCGGCCCGGGTCGCGGTAGGTCAGCACGGCGGAGTCGGGCAGCCCCACGCTCTCGTCGACCACGCAGCTGACCAGGTCGTTGTGCCACGACGCGGGCAGGCCGCCCGCCTTGACCGTGAACGACGCCGCGGTCGGTTTGCCGGCCTTGCTCATCGGACCTCCTCCACACCGGGCACCAGCAGCTCCGTGCCGGGCACCAGCACCATCGGGTCGTCGATGTCGTTGGCCTCGGCGATGACCCGCCACGCCGTCGCGTCGCCGTACTCGCGCCACGCCAGCTGCGGCAGGCTGTCCCCGGCCACCACGCGGTGCGCCCGCCGCGCCTCGCGCGACCCGGACGTCGGGTTCTGGCCGGGCGTGTCGACCCCGGCCTCCTCGATCGACAGCGCGCAGCGCGCCCGCAGCGGCTTGCCGTCCACGTCGAACAGCGAGTAGTCCACCGACAGGTTCGACAGCACGCCGTCGAACGACGTGGTCTTCGACGTGCCCCACTCGAAGCGCACCCACGGGCTCGCGGGCTTCTTCTTCGCCAGGCTCGCCTTCGTCGGCACGCACGCCGTCAGCAGCTGCTGCACCCGGTTCTCCACCGAGTTGTCGTGCTTGGCCGTGCCGTCCAGGAAGACCTCCACGGACAGCGTCCGCGGGCCGCTGCCGACGAACTCCGGCAGCGACGTCTCGCCCGCCATCCGCGCCGGCGTGCGCCGCCACTCGGTGCTCTTGGCCAGCTGGAGCGAGTTCGGGTTGAACTGGAACTTCACGCTCGCGAGCCGGCCGCCCGGCTTGGCCCCCGCCGTCGCCGGTGGTTCCATCACCACCAGCTGGGCGCGCGTCAGGCTCGCTCCTGCCTTCGGCATGTTCTGTGGTCCTCTCAGGACGCTTCGATGCCCTCGTGGGCGAATTCGAGGGTCTCCACGGCCGCCTGCGAGCTGCCGGGGTCGAAGGAGGGGCCCTGCCAGCGGACCGGGACGATGCCCTGCACCTGCCAGCTCGCGATCGGGGTCATGTCGGGGGTGAGCGCGACGATCTCGCCGTCCTTGCGCTCGACGCGCTTGATCACGTCGTTCAGCCACTTCACGACCTTGGCGCTGTCGGAGGTGACCGGTCGGGTCATGGTGATGTTCGACCAGGTGATGCGCGAGGGCAGTTGGTGGGCGAACCCGTTGTTGCCGCCCTCGGTGAACTGCTCGACCTCCATCTGCGCGCCCATGCCGTCGCAGGTGTGGAACGCGCCGAGGTCGTTGCCGGCGATGGAGAGCCGGAAGAACACGCTGGTGGCGAAGATCGTGTCGGACACGGGGTTTCCCTTCTGGTTCTACCGGCGCCGGTCGTGCAGCCGCCCGGCGCGCTCGCGGCCGTGCCGCAGTTCGGCGCGGAGCAACCTGCCCACGGGGTCGACGAGGTGGCGGGCGAGGTCTTCGAGGTCGGTCCTGGGGTTGGTGCCGTGCCGGGCGGAGCCTGCCGCGTTCGCCGCGTTCACCGCGCCGGCCGTGCTGTTCGTGCTCGTCGTGCTAGCCGTGGTTGCGCCGGCCGGTGCTTCGGATCGCTGGACCACCCGGGCGTGCGGCGTCGCGGTACCGCGCTGCACGGCCCGCGCCGGGGCCGGGGCCGAGACCGGCGGCTCCATGACCCGGGGCGGGTAAGCGGGCTTGACCGGCAGGCGTTCGGGCCGCGCACCGCCACTCCCCGCCGTTCCCGCCGTTCCCGCCGCTCCCGCTGTCCCGAGCGCTCCCACCGCTCCCGCCGATCGCGGCAGTTGCACCCGCCCCGGTTCCTGCACCCGTCGCGTCTGCTGCGGCGACCGCTGAACCGCCGGTGATCCCGGTCCCCAGTGCCGCAGGGGGACGACCGGACGGGCCGCGGACGCGGACCCCTGACGTTCGGGAGGCCGGGCGAGCGGCCGATCGGCGATGAGCGGGACGGTCCGGAGATCCGCCTTCCCGGCACTGCGCTGGACGAGCGGCACCACCGGCAGTGCGCGCCGCTCGGGTGTTGACCCGGTCGTCGGCTGCCGGACCACGACGGGCGGGGTGACCCGACGCTGAACCGGAGAGGCAGCAGGAGCACCGACAGCCTCACTGGTGGGCTCACCGGCGGGCTCACCGGACGCGGTAGGCGGCAGTTCGGGCAGCGGCGAGCCGATCCCGATCACCGGACGTGTACCAGGTGTCCCCGTTCGAGTGATCTTGCGCTGAACAACCGGCTCCACCGGAGCCGGGGCCGGAGCCGGAGCCGGGGACGTCCTGACCGGCGGATGACCGGGAACACCCTGTCGGACAACGGAAAGCGGCCGAAGCGGGGTGACTTCGCGACGCGCCGAGATCAACGGCCGCCCAATGGCCCTGAGCTGCACCGCAGGTGAAGCCGACCCCAGCAGCGGAGCCCCACCCCCACCCGTACGACCGACCGCAACCCCGGTCCCACCCCGCCCACCGGAGGCACCGCCCCCAGCAGGCCGAGACACACCGCCACCACCAGCGGCCCCACTCCCACTACCCGCCGACCCCCCGGACCGACTCCCGGCCCCTGAAGCCGATCGGGCACCACCGCCACCCGCATTCGAGCCGACCACGGGCATGGCCACCGAACTACCCGGCCCAACGCCGGACCCTGCCCCGCCACCCGAGCCCGCCCCGGACCTGCCGCCCGATCCCGATCCCGACCCACCACCCGAGCCCGCGCCGACCACGCCGCCCGAGCCCGAACCAGAGCCCGGCCCGCCGCTCGAACCCGCGCCGGCCCTACCGCTTGAACCTGCGCCGGTCCCGCCGCCAGAGCCTGGCCCGCCGCCCGAACCCGCGCCGGACCAGCCGCCTGAACTCAAGCCCGGCCTGCCGCCCGCGCCTGCTCCGGCCCCAGCTCCGCCGCCCGAGTGCGCGACCGGACCCACGCCGGTCCCGCCACCCGAACCCGGTCCGCTGCCCGAGCCTGCGCCGGCTCCGCTGCTCGACCCTGCGCCCGGTCCGCCGCCAGAACCCGTACCCGACCCGCCGCCGAACACCCCGCCGGCTCCCGCGCCCAGACTGCCGGCGAACCCACCGCTCGGCCCCATGCCCAGCACACTGGTGGAGTCGCCACCCAACCCACCGCCGACTCCGGCGCCCGGTCCGCTACCCGCCCGGCTACCGGACCCGGTTCCCGGCGCGGCGCTCGATCCGCCGCCCGCCTTGGTGCTCGGCCCGCTGCTCGCCCTGGTGCCAGACCTGGCGCTCGGTCCGCCGCCCGCCTTGCCACCTGCTCCGGTGCTCGGGCCGAGGCCCGTCTTGCTGTCTGCCCCGGTGCTCGACCCACCGCTCGGCTCGGCACCCGACCCACCGCTCGATCCGGCACCTGTCCCGCCGCTCGACCGGCCGCCAGGCCCCGCGCCCGACCGGGTGCCGGACCCGCCGCTCGTCCCAGCACCGGCCTTGGTTCCCGTTCCGCCGCTTGATCCGCCGCGTGATGCGCCGCCGACGCCGGACCCGGTGCCTGGAGCAGCCCCCGGAGCGACACCCTGAGCAGTGCTGCGAGCGACCACGGGACCGACCCCGGAGCCGGTTCCGTTCCGCGCCTCCGCACCGCCGACTGCACCGCCGCGCCGCCCGGTCCGGGTGAGGGCGCGGGCGATGCTCCGCGCTCGGGCACCGAAACCGATCACGGGGCGAGCGGGTTCCTCTCCGCCACTCTCTCCGCCGCCACCCTCACCGCCACCCTCCCCGCCGTCGAACGGGCGGTGGGCGAACGTCAGTGGGTGCGCGGCCGAGTACTCGCCCGGCACGCCGGTCGGGCGGGCCACGCCGTGGACGACACCGGCCGGCGCGGTGGAGGTGACCGAGTGGCCCAGGTCGCCGCTGATCGTGTGGCCGCGCCACGCGGCCAGGCTGTCGCGGAAGCGCAGGCCGTCGGTCACGGCCATCGACGTTCGCTGCAGCACGCCCTCCATCCTCGGCGCGGCGCGCCAACCACCGTCCGAAGTAGACCGACCAGCTCGAACGGGAACCGGAACAGGAACCGGTGCCGGCGTGCGGGATCTGGACCAGAAGCCCATCGGGTCACCCCCCTTCGTTCACCTTCGTGTTGATGCGCGCGATCTCCGTCACCCAGCGCAACCGCTCGCGGTGGTCCAGGTCGAGGATCTCGTCGCGCGGCCAGTGGAAGTGGTAGGCCACGTACGCGACCTCCTCGTGCAGCCGGTCGGCCGCGTACGTCACGATTCCCCCAGGCGACCACCGGCCAGGTCCACCTCGAACGCGCTCCCGCACGACGGGCACGACACCCCGGCCCGCGTGTGCCCCTCGCTGTTGATCCGCCGGTAGAAGTCCTGCAGGAAGGCGATGTCCGTGGCGTACATGCGCTCCACCACGCCCACGTTCACCTCGTCGACCTCGCCCAGCTCGGTGATCACCGTGCTGAGCAGCAGCACGCTCAGGTACCCGGGGTTCTCCTTCACCCGCAGGTCGATCTGCGGCCTCAACTCGTCCCGCGCGGTGGCCAGGCGCATCCGGCCGTGCCGGTGGACCTGGCCGTCCCCGTCCACGTAGCCGCGCGGCAGCTCGAACTCGAACTCGGTGAGCGCGGCGGGCGCGTCGGGCGGGGTGGCGACCGGCTTCTTCTTGACCTCGGCCAGCTCGTCGAGCGAGTCGAGGCCGATCACCCGGCGGCGCATCAGTCTTCGAGGGTGATGTCTTCGAAGGTGATCGTCACCTTCTCGGTCGCGGCGCTGGACTCGCCCGCCTTCAGCGACGGGCCCTCCCACCGGCTGACCCACCCGTTGACCAGGTTGAGCCGCCGCTCGGTCTCGCCCTTGCTGTTCATGATCTCGATCGTGATGTTCTGCCGCGCGGACTCGACGTCACCCTTGTTGAGGGTCTCCTTGAGCCACTTGGTGAACTCCTTGCTCTTGTCCATCCCGCGGGTGACGGTGATCTCGCCGCCCTTGCGGGCACCGGGCTGCTTGCGCAGCAGCGGCTTGCCCTGCGGGGTCACCTGCGAGATCTCGACCACGTCCTCCTCGACGGTCACACCGCTGACCTCCTGGAGCGACTCGACGACGTACGCGCCGAGCTGGAGGCCGAAGATGTGCGTGGAGAGGGCATCACCGTCTGCCATGGCTGCCGCCTTTCACAAGGGAAGAGGTCACTCGCTGACGAGGCTGGTGTTGTCGGAGAACTGGGCGAGCCGGAAGACCACGAACTCGGCGGGCTTGACCGGCGCCACGCCGATCTCGCACACGACCTGCCCGAGGTCGATCGACTCCGGCGGGTTGTTGTCCCGGTCGCACTTGACGTAGAACGCCTCGGCCGGGGTGCGGCCGAACAGCGCGCCCTGCCGCCACTGCTCGGTGAGGAACGCGGTGATGTTGCGCCGGATGCCCGCCCACAGGCGGTCGTCGTTCGGCTCGAACACCACCCACTGGGTGCCGATCAGGATCGACTCCTCCAGGAAGTTGAACAGCCGCCGCACGTTCAGGTAGCGCCACGCCGGGTCGGACGACAGCGTGCGCGCGCCCCAGATCCGGATGCCGCGACCGGGGAACGAGCGCAGGCAGTTCACGCCGACCGGGTTCAGCAGGTCCTGCTCGCTCTTGCTGAGCGCGACCTCCAGGTCCACCGCGCCCCGGATCACCTCGTTCGCCGGTGCCTTGTGCACGCCGCGCTCGGCGTCGCTGCGGCCCCACACGCCGGCGACGTGCCCGGACGGCGGCACGAGGGAGTTGCGGCCGGTCGCCGGGTCGAAGACCTTGATCCACGGGTAGTACAGGGTGGCGAAGCGCGAGTCGTGGTTGGCCTCGTCCTGCCGCCACGTGCGGACCCGCTGCGGCGACAGGCCGGGCGGGGCGTCGAGCAGGGCGACCCGGTCGCCCATCCGCTCGCAGTGCCCGATGACCGCGTTCTGCACGGTCTTCACGCCTTCGAGGTCGATCATGCCGCGCTGGTAGGCGCTCATCAGGTCGGGCACCGCGACCATGGTGACCTCGTCGACGTTCTCCAGGCCGCCGAAGCCGGTGCGGGCCTCGGGGTCGCCGACGTACTCGTTCGCGTCGACCTTCGCGGGCCTCGCCGCGTCGGCGGGCGCGGCGGGCAGCGCGACGGACTGCTTGTCCGGCCTGCTCAGCGCCGTGCCGGCCTGTTCGGTGACGGCGATCAGCTTGGACCGCTCGGTCACCTGCGTCACCACGTAGTTCTTGAGGTTGCGGCGGGTCGACACGTCGTAGGTCTCCACGACCCGCTCGCCCTGCCGCACCAGCAGCTTGAACCGGTCCTCGGGCGGGTTCTCGCCGTCGGCGTCGGCGACCTCGACGGTCACGTCCGGTCCCGCCGCCGGCAGCGCGGTGATGCGCAGGCCGCCCAGCACCGCGGGCACCGCGGCCACCGGCTCGGCCTCCCGCGCCGCGCCGCCGACGCGCACCACGTACGCCGCGCCGCCGCCGTTCGCGAAGTAGCCGTACAGCGAGTGCGGCAGGTAGGCGCCCTCGGTGAAGCCGCCGAACTCGCGCACGTACTGGTTCCAGTTGGTCACCAGGGTCGGCTGGTGGAAGGGACCGCGCTCGGCGAACCCGACGAAGGCGGCGACCGCGGTGCCGACCCCCTCGATCGGTCGCGCCCCGGTCTGGACCTCCTCCACGTACACACCGGGGGAGAGGTACTGCGGCATGGTCGCTCCTCGTCTGTCGGGCGTTCTTCCGCTCTGCTGAGGACGAGTTTCGTCGGGCGGCGCACCGGGCGGCAGGACCGCCGGACCCCTGCCGGGGGCACTCCCGCTGCCTGAAGGGGCACCGCGCCCACCCGCACGGCACCGCGCCCCGGCACCGCGGGGTGCGGTGCCGGGGCGCGGTGGGTCGTGCGGTGCCGGGGCGGGTCAGCCCATGTACTCGGCCACGTTCATCCGGAAGCGCCGGTACAGCTCCGCCTCCACCCGCAGCACGGCCTCGGCCTCGCTCAGCTGGGCGTTCGGCGGCAGCCTCCGGTTGATGAAGGCGGCGATGCCGGACCGCGTCGTCGGCGTCGCGGGCAGGGTGAAGGAGAACGGGCCGGTGTCCCCGTCGTCGCTGTCGCGCACCGGCGGCGCGTCCCCGGCGTGCGTGTACGCGCCGGAACCGCGGTAGTTCGCGTCCCGGTCGAAGGCCACGCCCTGCCCGCTCACCACGCCGATGGGGGCGTAGTCGCCGAGGTCCTGGGCGACGAACGTGGTGGCCGTGCTGTTGGGCGAGCCCGACAGCACGTAGATGTTGTTCGGGTCGCCCTCGCCCGGCCTGCCGCCCATGTCCTCGGGCAGGCCGATGCCCTGGCCGCCGGCGCGCGTCAGGCCCTCCTCGTGGATGCCCTCCCGGTTGTCGGGGCGGGTGAGGTGGCCGTGCAGCTGCACCACGGGCGGCAGCGCGGGCACGTTCTGGTAGCGCCTGTCCAACGCGGTGATGCTGACGTTCTCGTTGGCGGGCAGCGGCCGACGGCCGTTGTCGTCGTCCTCGTCGCTGTCGAAGCGCGGCCGGCCGGCCCCCGAGCCGGACGCGCCGGGGATGCCGATGCCCATCGGCGCGCTCCGCGCCGGTTGCGGCCGCTCCTCCGGGGTCGGGGTCCGGGCCAGCGACTCGCCGCCGGCCTGCCGCCGCAGTGCGTTCACCTCGTTCACCTCGCCGGTCACCAGCTGGCGCAGGCCCCTGATGATGGTCGCCCGGCGCGCGGTCTGCTCCCGGTGGAGGTCCGGTGTGAGGCGACTGGCCTGGTTGCGCTCCCAGTCGTCCATCGCGACCTGCAACTCGGCCAGCAGGAGCCCGCGGGCGGTGAAGTCGGCGGCGGGCAGGTTCGAGTAGTCGGCGACCCGCCGGGCGATGGCCGGCCACTGGGACCGCCTGGGGTTGGGTATCCGCTCGCCGGCCGCGTCCCGCACGGACTGCTCCAGGCTCCACGTCGCCGGGGTGCGCTGCACGGCCGGCCCACCCGCCCCGTGGTCGTGGCCGCCGTGACCGCCGTGGTCCGCCTGGCCGCCGTGGTCCGCCTGGCCGCCGTGGTCCGCGTGACCGGCCTGACCGGCCTGACCGGCCTGATCGGCGTGACCGGCGTGCCGGTCCACGTGGTGGTGCGGGTCGGGGGCCGGGGCGCTCAGCGCCCTGGTGGCGTTGGCCTCGGCGGCGCGTTCGAACCGGTCCGACGGGTCGCTCACCCGCAGGCCGTCGCCGGTGTCCGTGCCCGACACCGCGCCCTGCCGCTGCTGGATCACGTGCGTCAGCTCGTGCGCCAGCGTGTGCCGGTCCCCGCCGCCCCGGCCGATCACCACGTGCTCGCCCGACGTGTAGGCGCGGGCGCCGACCTCCTCCGCCGAACGGGCCGCCGCGGTGTCGGCGTGCACCCGCACGCCGGAGAAGTCCGCGCCCAGGCGCGCCTCCATCTCGGTGCGGGTGCCGCTGTCGAGGGGCGTGCCCGGCCGGTCCAGCACGTCGTGCACGGCCGACCGCTGCACCGCCGGCGGCTGCCCGGCGGCCCGCCCGCCCGCCGCCTCGGCCTCCCGGGCCAGCTCGACCATCCGCGCGACCGCCGTGTTGCCCGCGGTGCGCTGGACGCGCAGCAGGTCGCCGGTCCGGTCGGCCGGGCGGTCCACGCCCGGCACGGGGTCGTCGCGCTCCGGCCCGTGGTGGTGATGGTGGTGTGCGTGCGTCACGTGCTCCTCCTGCGTCCTGTGCCGGTCAGGGCCGGTCCTGCCACCACGGTCCGAACTCGTTCTCCAGCACGAGCCGGCCGAGCTTGCGGTACTCCCGGTGGATCGCCGCCACGACGTCCGCCATGGCCACCGGCCGGTCGGCGGCGGCGGCCAGGTAGGCGGCGGTCACCGCGCACGCCCGGATCGAGCCGCCCGCCAGGTCGAAGCGCTCGGCGCAGAACGCCAGGTCCAGGTCGTCGGCGCGGGGCATGGCGGTGCCCAGGCAGCGGTCCCACAGCGCGGTCCGCTGCTCCGCGTCGGGCACCGGGAAGTCCGCGACCACGTCGATGCGGCGGGTGAACGCCTCGTCCACGTTGGACCGCAGGTTCGTGGTCAGCACGGCGATGCCGTCGAAGGACTCCATGCGCTGCAACAGGTACGCGGACTCGGTGTTCGCGTGCTTGTCGTGCGAGTCCTTGACCTCCGACCGCTTGCCGAACACCGCGTCCGCCTCGTCGAACAGCAGCACCCCGTGCACGCCCGCCGCCTCGGTGAAGATCCGCTCCAGGTTCTTCTCCGTCTCGCCGATGTACTTGTCCACCAACGACGACAGGTCCACCACGTACAGGTCCATGCCGATCTCGGCGGCGACCACCTCGGCCGACATCGTCTTGCCGGTGCCCGACTCGCCCGCGAACAGCGCCACCACCCCGCGCCCCCGGCCGCCGCCGGGCCGCATCCGCCACTGCCCGAGCACGCGGTCGCGGTAGCGGGCCCGCACCACCAGCTCGTCGAGCTGGGCGCGGGTGGGCGGGGGCAGCACCAGGTCGTCCCAGCCGACGGCGGGCGTGATGCGGCGGGCCAGCCGTTCCAGCCCGGCCCCGTTCTGGGCGCGCACGCCGGCGCGGACGTGCCCCAGGCCCACCGGGCGGTCCTCCAGCACGGCCAGCCCCGCCGCGACGTCCACCGCCCGGGTCACCTCGTCCGCGCCGAGCCGGTAGCCCGACAGCGCCGCCACCAGCGAGTCGTCCGCGGTGGTCCCGGTCGCCCGCGCCAACGCCCCCGCCCACCACCGGGCCCGCTGCCCGGGGTCGGGGGACGGCACGTCCACCGACGGGACCGGCGTCGCGGTCCAGTACGGGTCCCAGTGCCCCCGGCCGTGCAGCAGGAGCGGCACGTCGCCGGCGAGGGCGACGAGGTCGCGCACGACGCCCACGTGGTCGGGCACGAGGGTGTCCAGCGGGCCGAGCACCACGCCCGCGCCGCGCAGCCGGGCCTCCCGGACGGCGGCCCGGACCAGCGGCGTCCCCGCCGGGCCCGGTGCCGCGGCGGCGAGTGCCGGGGCGTCGAGCACCACCGCGCCCAGCCCGGCGACGGACAGCGCGTCGCACGCCACCCGCCCGCCGTCCCCGTCGCGCTCGCGCAGGTGGACCACCGACACCCCGGCCCGCAGCGCGGCCCCGAGCCGGTGGTCCGGGCCGGGGTCGCCGCCCGCCGGCACCACGCGGGCGGCGCCGGCGAGCACCGGGTCCGGCTCGTCCGCGCCCAGCAGGTGCGCGACGACCCGGTCGGGCACCCGCAGCACCCGCGACAGCGCGGGCAGGCCGCCGTCGACGACCTCGACCAGCCCGCCCGCCACCAGTGGCGCGGACGCGGCGAACCGGAACCGGGCCGGGGCCGCCGGGGGCAGCCCGCACAGCTCCAGCGCCAGCCCGACCGTGGCCCGCCGGCGGGTGACGTCGTCGTTGAGGTAGGCGTAGAGCCGCTCGAACCGGGCGTCGACGTCCGGTGCCAGCGCGACGAGCAGGAACTCCACGTCCAGCGGCGTCAGGTCGAACCGCCGGGCCAGCCGCAGCAGCCGGGGGCCGCCGTCGGGGGCGAGCGCGGCGAGCGCGGCCAGCTCCGGGTCGTCCTCGGGCGGCTCGCCCAGCCGCCGCGGCTCGTCCAGGATGCGCCGCACGACGTCCGCGGTCAGGTAGAGGCCGCGGTGCGGGTCGTCCGGCAGCGGATCACCCTCCGCGCGCACCGCCACCACCCGGCGCACCCTCTGCTCGACCGCGCCCAACCGGCCCCACAGGTACGCGAGGTCGGCCGCGCCCGTCCCGGTCCGCGCCGGGCCGCCTCCCGCCCCGGCGGCGGCCACGCGACCCGCGCCCGCCGGACCTGCCGGACCTGCCGGACCCGCCGGACTCACAGGGCCTGCCCGATCCGCGCTCACCACCTCGGCCGTCATCGGATCGGGCCCGCGTGGCGGCGGCGGTCGGCGGGCAGCGGACGCGGTCGGGGCGCGGTGAACCCGACACCCGACCCGCCTACCCCGCCGGCCCCGCCAGAGGTCCCCGCCTCGTCGTAGCGCAGCCTGCGCCCCTCGTCGCCGGACGGGCCGACCAGCACCAGACCGTCCACGGCCGGCGCGGCCGGGGCGAGCGTGCCCACGACCGGCGCGGTCACCACCACGTTGATCGCCGGCCTCAGCTCACCGCCGAGCGCCGACCACACGTCGGTCGCGGCCCGGCCCTCCGACACCGCGCCGCCCGCCTCGACGCCGACCGTCAGGTCCAGGTCGGCCAGCGACCCGGACAGCCACTCCGCCCGGAGCCGGTTGGTCGCGACCAGGCACGCCAGCGCCTGCGACAGCAGCCGGTGCCCGTCCTGCGACCGGTTCGTCCACGCGGTCACCAGGTAGGACAGCCGGAACCAGCGGGGCGGCCGGCGGTGGCCCACCAGGTGCTCGTCCTCGTGCACGGCCAGCGAGCCGGTCGAGCGCCGAGTCAGGTCCTCGCGGATGTCGTAGAGGAACACGTTGACCGTCGGCGCGTTGCGCCGCGCCACCCAGTCCGTCGTGGGCGGGTCGAACGCCAGCTCACCGCCGCCGCCCGGCACGTCGCCGGCCGCGAACAGCTTGCGCATCGCTTCGTCCACCTCGTGGATCACCCGACACCTCCTCCGTCGTCGTCCCGGGTCACCGGCGCCGCACCACGTCCGGTGGCTGGATGGAGCCCGGCACCACCAGGAACGGCGTGGTGGCGGACCGGAAACCCGGTCCGGCCGCGGTGATGGTGCGCGGGCCGGTCGAGTCCTTGCCGAGGATCAGCAGCTGCGCGGCGAACCCGCCGTCGGCGCGCGGCAGCACGGGGGCCGCCGCCGCGGTGATGCCGGGCGTCCACGTCAACCGCACGGGCACGCCGGGCGGGAAGTCCAGGCCCCGCACGGACGTGACGAACCCGGGTTCGCCGATCGGCGGCACGGCCACGATCCTGGGCAGCAGCACGCGCACCGGCGCGCTCGCGGTGTTGTCGGCCGGGTTCGCGTCGGTGCCGGTGGTGCGCAGCACGCCGCGCGCGACGGCCTGGAGCGGCGCGTCCGGCGCGAGCACCACCTGCACCACCTGCGCCGCGCCGGGCGCGAGGTCGGGCAGCACCGGGCAGCCGGTCACCGAGCAGCCGGGCGGCAGGGCCGCGACCGGCACCCGCGCGGGCAGCTGCCAGTCCAGCCGCAGGCCGGTGGCCAGGCCCCCACCGCCGTTGCGGACCGCGTACGTCGCCGTCGTGCGCCCGCCCACGTACGACGGGTCGGGCTGCACCACGACGGTCAACGACGGCCCGGCGGCGGGCGGCGGCGCGGGAGCGGGCGGCGCGGGCGGCGGGGGAGGCGGCGGCGGGGCGGGCGCGGGGTCGCGCACCGGCACGGCGGTGGTCGCGGCGTTGTCGGTGGGCAGCGCGTCGAGCACCGGTCCCGCGACCGACCACGTCAGCTCGTGCCGACCGGCCACCACGCCCACCAGCTCGACCGACACCCGCACCACGTCACCGGGGGCCAGCACGCCGAGGTCGCAGCGCACCCCCGCCACGTCGCACGCCCCCCGGTCCGGGCGCAGCGCGACCGGCCGCACGCCGCCCGGCACGGACGCGGTCAGCGCGCTGCCCGGCGACGTGGCCGGCCCCCGGTTGACCACCTCCACCTCCAGCCGGGTCGTGGCGCCGGTCTCCGAGTCGGGCAGGTCCGCCGGGGCGAGCACGGCGAGGTCGACGGACTGCTGCCACGTCGGCTCCTTCTGCCGGCCGGGCAGGTCGGCGGTGATCCGCGTGACCGCGCCCGTGCCGACGTCGACCACCAGCAGCTCCTCCGGCGACCGCGCGTCCCCCGCGCGCCGCGCGGTCAGCACGACCCGCGACCCGTCCGGCGAGAACGCCGCGTCGCGCGGCTGGAACGGCCCGCCCGGCGCGCTCAGCGGCTCGGCGCAGGTGTCCCGGCCGCGCGGGAACAGCACGGTGCAGCCGTCGTCCGCCAGGGACACCAGCAGCACGCCGTCGGCCTCCCGGTTGACCACGAGCGTGCGGCCGTCCGGGCTGAACGCCGAGCTGTCGTCGGTGACCTCGCAGTCGAAGCCGCACACCGCGGCGGAGACGTCGCGCTGCCCGCCCAGGTCGTCGGCGCGGGCCGTCCACACGTGGTTGTCCCGCACCTCGGCGGTCGGCCCGTCGAACACCCGGCCGCGGGTGAAGGACAGCGTGCGGCCGTTCGGGGACCACGCGGGCTGCGTGTCCTCCTGGTCGGCCGCGCCGGGCGGCGGCAGCAGGCGCCCCGTCACCGCGCCGGTCGCCACCTCGACGACCACCACGCGGCTCGGCCCGCCCGCCGGGCGCACCCCTCCCGGCGTCCGGCGCGCGAAGGCCAGGGACCGGCCGTCCGGGGACCACGCGGCGTCGAACTCCCAGTCCGTCGCCGCGCGGTCGGCCACCGGCAGCCGGCGCGGGTTGCCGCCGTCCGCGTCCACCAGCCACACGCGCTGCACGCGCCCGCCCTCGCCGTCCTCGAAGCGGCTGAACGCGATCGTGCGCCCGTCGGGCGAGTAGGACTGCCGCTGCGTCCACGGGTCGAAGCCGGGGCGCGGGCGGAACAGCAGGTTCGGGTCGTTCACCGCCTCCGGGTCCTCGCGCAGCACGGGCACGCCGAGGTCGCGCGGGTCCGCCCCGTCGGGGCGCACGTCCAGCAGGCCCGCCGTGGAGCGGGTCGGCGCGGTGGTGCGGCCGACCACGAGCTGCTCGCCGCCCGCGTCCACCAGCCACGTGGGCGCGCCGACGACGCGGTCCTCGGCCAGCAGCAGGTCGGGCGGCGCGACCACCGGCACGCCGGGCGCGGTGTCGGCGCGGTAGACCTTCTCCACGTTCGGGTCGGCCGGGCACGAGCACACCTGGTCGAGGCTGAGGAACAGCAGGCGCGTGCCGTCGGGCAGCCACTCGGGCGACCGGCCGCGCCACTCCGCCTGCCCGCCGCCCAGCAGCGGGACGCCCGCCGCCGGGTCGTCGCCCACCAGCCGCAGCCACCGGGTGCCGTCACCGCTGTCCAGGGTGTAGGCGATGCGGCCGTCCACCGGGTTCCACGCGGGTTCGACGGCCGCGCCCACCGGTTCGTCGGTGACCCGGGTGGTCGCGCCGCCCGCCACCGGCCGCCGGTACAGCTCGGCGTCGCCGTCGGGGTCGGCGGAGAACACGACCTGCGCGCCGTCGGGCGAGAACGACGGCGACGTCTCGTCGTGGGGCGTGTCGGTGAGCCGGGTCAGGCCGGTGCCGTCGACGCCGACGCGCCACAGGTCGCGCTGCCCGCCCTCGGCGGAGTCGAACACCACCGACCGCAGGTCCGGCGACAGCCTCGGGCGGCCCGCGTCACGGCCCTCGGTGAGCCGCCGCACCGCGCCGTCCCCGGCCCGCGCGTACACCTGGGGCCGGGGCTCGTCGCGCAGGCTGGTGAACACCACGAGCCCGCCGCGCGCGGACGGCCGGTCGTCGTGGTGCGCGGGCCCGGCGCCGAGCAGCGGGTCGCTCGCGCGGAGCTGGTCGGGCACGGGGGCCGCCACCGCGCCGAGGCTGCGGTGCCCGGTGCCCGCGTAGGCGATCCGGCCCGCCGCGGGCGGTTCCTCCTGCGCCGCCGCCGACGTGGCGCCCCCGTGCGCCACCACCACGACCGCACCGCACAGCAGCACCAGCGCGGTTGCCGTGGCCAGGTGCGGGTTCCGCAGCCATCCCACCAAGGTCTCCACCTCCGTCAGTCGCCGGAATCGTCGTCGGGAACGGGCCGCCGCACCGAGGTCCCGGCGGGCACGACGCGGGAAGACCGGTGGCCCGTTCGGGCAACCCGGTCAGATCAGGCCGTGCCGCATGGCGAAACCGACGGCGTGCGCGCGGTTGCGCAGGTGGAGCCTCGTGGCGACCTCGTGCAGCACGTTCTTGACCGTCCGCTCGGAGAACGACGTCTTCGCCGCGATCTCGGCGGTGTCGAAACCCTCGGCCACCAGCCGCAGCATGTCCGCCTCGCGCGGGGTCAGCGTGGACAGCGACGGCCCGTTCGGGTCCAGCACGCTGCGCTGCAACCGGCCCACGTGGTCCAGCAGCCTGCCCAGCAGGTCGCCCGGCAGCACCGACTCGCCGCGCGCCAGCGCGGTCACCAGGCGCACCAGGTGGTCCTGGTCGGCCTCCGCGCGCCGCAGCACGCCCGCGACGCCGCAGTCGATCGTGGTCTGCAACGAGTCGTGGTCGAAGCGCCCCACCACCAGGCCGGTGCGCGTCTCCTCCGCGTGCCTCAGGCGGCGCAGCAGCCGGGACGTGCCCTCGTCGACCTGGTCCACGACCACCAGGGCCACGACCGCGCGGGACTCCTCGTCCGGCCGCAGCACCTCCACCTCGGGCCGCGGGCGCAGCTGCTGGGTGACGCCGACCCGCAGCACCGGGTCCTCGGCGTACACGGCCACCGGGATTCTGCTCATGGCACCCCTCCTGAACACCGTCGTGCCACCATCGTGCTGGCGGGGTGGGCGCACGGGCAGCGGCACGGGGTTCCCGGTGCACGGGATTGCCCGCACCGTGCCCTTTTCTCCCTGCCGGCCCGGGATTTCACCTCCCTACGGTTCGCCGGGTGACCACAACGACCGAGTTCGGTCTCCCCACCGTGGGCGTCACGCCCGGTCAGGAGACCCGCACCACGATGACGGTGCGCAACGACAGCGACATCGTCGAGGCGTACGAGTTCGAGGTGGTGGGCGACTGCGCCCCGTGGACCACCGTCGAACCGGGGCGGCTCTCGCTGTTCCCCGGCACGTCCGAGCAGGTTTCCCTGGTGCTGCGGCCACCGCGCTCACCCCTGGTGCGCGCGGGCGAGGTGCCGCTGGCGGTGCGCGTGCTGCCCGTCGAGCGGCCGGACTCGGCGGTGGTCACCGAGACCACCGTCGTGGTCGCGCCGTTCGCCGCGCAGCGCGTCCGGGTCGTGCCCCGGCGCCGCCGCGCCTGGCGCAGCGCCCGCTACCGCGTCGAGGTGCGCAACGAGGGCAACACGCCGGTGTCGGTGACCGTCGCCGTGCCGGAGAAGGACGACCACCTCCGGTACGCCACGCCCCCGCGTCCGTCCACAGTGGAACCGGGCGGTCAGGCGGACCTCGAACTGCGCGTGCGGGTGGCCAAGCTGCTGTGGTTCGGCAAGCCCCTGGTGTGGCCCGTGCGGCTGGAGGTCGTCGCGCTCGCCGCGGAGGAGCGGCACGAGCACGACCTGGCGGCGGAGCTGGTGCAGCTGCCGGTCCTGGCCCGCTGGCTGCTGTCCGTGCTCGCGGCGCTGCTGGCGCTGCTGCTGCTGTGGCTGTTCCTGGTGCGCCCGGCGGTGCGCAGCGCGGCCCGCGAGGCCACCGACGAGCGGGCGCAGGAGATCGCGCAGGCGGGCGACGCCCAGGCGCCCCCGGCGGACCAGCCGCAGGGCCAGGGCCAGGGCCAGGGGCAGGGCGAGGGCCAGGCCCAGCCGGGCCAGCGGGGACAGGGACAGGGACAGGGGCAGGGCACGGCGTTCGGCCCCGGTCGGCAGGGCTCCGCCACCATCCAGGTCACCACCGCGCCCGGCCAGCAGGCCACCGGCACGTACGTGGTGCCCGACGGCAAGATGTTCCACATCAGCGACATCGTGCTGGCCAACCACCAGGGCGACGAGGGCGTGCTCACCATCGCGTTCGGCGAGCGCACCATCACCACGATCGCCCTGGAGACGTTCCGCAACCAGGACTACCACTGGGTGACGCCCATCGACATCCCGGAGAACGGCACCGTCACCGCCGCGGTGACCTGCGCCAAGCCGGGCACGCCCGCGAGCGGCCAGCAGGCGTCGGGGTGCGCGCAGCTGCTCAACGTCAGCGGTGTGCTGGCCGACCTGCCCTGACGCGGAGGGGGCGCCCGGCAGCGGCTCGACCGCGCGGGCGCACCCCTCGCCGGCCGTCCACACCCCTCCGGGGGTCGACGGCCGGCGCTGTGCTCACCAGCCCGCGCGGCGGTTCCACTCGTCGAGCAGGGCGTCGATCCACGCCAGCATCAGGTCGGCGGTCGCGTCGTCCCCCAGGGTGCGGTACCGCTGGAGCTCGACGCCCGCCGCCGTCAGCTCGGCGCACAGGTCCGAGGTGGCGATCCCCTCCGGCCTGCTCACCGCTCGCGGGCTCGTTCGGCGCTCGCCCGTTCGGCGTTGCGCGCGGCGATCCGGAACGCCTCCACGTACTTGGGCAGCTCGACGAGCGCGCGTTCCCACGTGCCCGCGGTCACCTGCTCGGCGAACACCATGTCGACCGCGAACTGGGCCACGTCCGGCGAGAGGTCGTCCACGGACGCCTCGCGCAGCCGGCGCGACACCTCCAGCCGCTGCACGCGGGACCGGACGACCTCCAGGGTGCGCAGCAGCTCGGCGACGACCCGCTCGGCCTCGCCCCGCTCGACCACCAGCCACCCCTTGTCGGCCAGGTCGAGGAACAGGTCGCCCGCGAACCTCTCCCGCGTGGAACCGTCCGCCACGCGACTTCCGTCCCCGTCGGGCCGCACAATCATCGCACCTCCGTACGGGAACCGGGGCGCCGCTCCTCCGGGAGCCCTCACCAGTTGACGACCCGAGCCCACCACGTGCGGGGGCGCGGGTACAGGTCGCGGGCGCAGGTCTGCCCGTCCGTACCTGTCACCGACCTGTCGATCCACCGCGACCCATCCGCCAAGATCGTCCGAACGGGTGAAACCCTCTGGATTCTGAACCGTGTGGACCCACCGTGCGTGGCCATGCTGCGTAGGACGAGCGGGGGGAGGCGACGGGATGCCGATCGACGACGACGCGCTGCGGGTGCGGTTGCTGGGGCCGGTGCGGGCCTGGCTCGGGGACGCGGAGCGCGGCCTGGGGGCGGCCCGGCAGCGGACGGTGTTCGCGGTGCTGGCCGGCCGGGCGAACCGGGTGGTGTCGCGGGAGGAGCTGGTCGACGGCGTCTGGGGGGACGCCGCGCCGGCCGGCGCGGTCGGCAGCCTGCACACCTACGTGTCCGGGCTGCGCCGGGCGCTCGGGCCGGCCAGGCACGTGCTGGTGTCGCGGTCGGCGGGCTACTCGCTGGGGCTGGCCGAGGACGCGCTCGACGCGGCCGTGTTCGACCGCGGCCGGGTCGAGGGGCAGCGGCTGCTGGCGGCGGGGGAGTGGGCGCGCGCCAAGGACGTGCTGGACGCCGCGCTGGGCCTGTGGCGCGGCGGGGCGTACGACGGGGTGGCGGGTCCCTTCGCCGAGGCGGAGCGGCGGCGGCTGGGCGAGCTGCGGGTGGGCGCCGCGGAGGCGCGGGCGAGGGCCGCGCTGGAGCTGGGCGAGCACGCCGAGGTGGTCGCCGAGGTGGGCGCGCTGGTCGGCGAGCACCCGTGGCGGGAATCGCTGCGCGAGCTGCTGATGCTGGCCCTGCACCGGGCCGGGCGGCACGCGGAGGCGCTGGACGCCTACCGGGAGGCGCGGCGCGCGCTGGTCGCGGACCAGGGCATCGAGCCCGGACCCGGGCTGCGCGAACTCCAGCGGGTGATCCTCGACGGCACCGACCTCCCGCGCACCGACTCCCGGCGCGCGGACCTCCCGCGCATTAACTCCCGACGCGCGGATCTCCAGCCGGCCGACTCACGGCGCGCGGACCTCCCGCGCGCCGACCTCCGGCCCGCCGCCGCTCCCCGCGTCACCTCCCCGAACCCCCCTCCCACCCCCGACCACGACCGGCGCCTGGTCGTGATCCCGCCCCGCGTCCTGGCCGCCTCCGCCGCTCTTGCCCCCGCCTCCGCCTCCGCCTCCGCTCCCGCTTCCGCCGCGTTCGTCGGCCGGCGCGTGGAGACGGCGCTGCTGCGCTCCCTCGTCGCCGACGTGCTCGACGGCCGCGGCTCGGTGGTGTGGGTGGAGGGCGAACCCGGCATCGGCAAGTCCGCGCTGCTGGCCCGCTCCCTGGCCGACGCCGCCGACCGCGGCTGCCAGGTCGGCTGGGCCGCCGCCGACGAGCTGGGCATGAGGTTCCCCCTGCACGTCGTCATGGAGTGCCTGGACGTCGCGCCCACCGCACCCGACCCCGTCACCGCCGACCCGGCGACCGGCTGGGCCACCGACCCGGTGACGGCCGCCGTGGACCGGCTGCTCGCGCTCGTCGACCGCACGTGCGCCCGCTCGCCCCTGGTGCTGGTCGTCGACGACCTCCAGTGGGCCGACGAGGCGAGCCTCGTGCTGTGGCACCGGCTCGTCGCCGCCACCAGCAGGCTGCCGCTGCTGCTGGTCGCCGCCTCCCGGCCCGACCCCGGCCGGCGCGCGCTGGCCGGCGTGCGGCGCGGCGTGGAGGCGCGGCGGGGTCACGTGCTGGCGCTGGAGCCGCTCGCCGCCGACGAGGCGGAGGAGCTGGTCGGCCACGTCGTCGGCGCGCGGCCCGGCGACGCGCTGCGCGGGGTCGCCGAGCGCGCCGCGGGCAACCCGCTGTACCTGCGGGAGGCCGCGCAGTCCCTGGTGCGGCGCGGCGCGGTCCGGGTCGTGGGCGGTGTCGCCGACGTCGACGCGGCCACGGCCGGCGAGGTGCCGCCGTCGCTGCTGTCCGCGGTGAGCCGGTCGCTCGACGCCCTCACCCCGCCGGCCCGCGACGTGCTGCGGTCCGCGGCGCTGCTCGGCGTCGAGTTCCGGGTGCCCGACCTGGCCGCGGTGACCGGCCGGTCGGTGATCGACCTCGCGTGCCTCCTGGACGAGGCCGTCGCCGCCTCCGTCGTGGTCGAGGCGGGCGAGCACCTGGCGTTCCGCCACCCCTACCTGCGGATGGCGCTGCACGAGGGCCTGTCCGCGCCGGTGCGCACGGCCCTGCACCGGCAGGCGGCCGAGGCGCTGGCCGCGGCCGGGGCGCCGGTGGAGCGCGTCGCCGGGCACCTCGTCACCGAACCCGTCCCGGTGGACGCCTGGGTGCTGGGCTGGCTGGTGGACCACCACGCGGCCCTGGTCGAGCACGCGCCGAGGGCCGCCGCCGACCTGCTGGCGCGGGCGGCCGACACCGAGCCCGCCGACGCCGGGCAGCGCGCGACCGTGCTGGTGGCGCTCGTCCGCGCGCTGTCCCGCCTGGGACGCGACCCGGTGGACGCGGCGCTGCGCGCGCTGGCCGTGGCCACCGACCCGGCCGACGTCGCCGAGGTGCGCCACCTGCTGGCCGCCGCACGGCCCTGCGCGACCCCCGGCCCGGACGGGGGACCGGCCGCGCCCGACCTGCCGGCGGCCCGGCGCGTCCACCACCCGTCGTCACCGGCGCACCTGACCGGCCCGTCCGCCCCGTCCGCCCCGTTCGGCCCGTCCGCCCCCTTCGGCCCGTCCGCCCCGTCGGGCCAGGAAGGGCCGCTGAACCCGCGCCCACCGCACCCGATCCGCCGCGACCACGGCCAGGCGCCGCGCCGGGGCGACGACGCCCACGCCCGGCCCCGGCGGCCCGAGCTGGTGGCGCTGCGCCCGGACCTGCTCGACAACCGGGTGTTCACGCTCCGCCTCCACCGGCCGGCCGAGGCGGAGGAACCGCCGCCCCACCGGACCCCGCCCCGCCCCGTGCGCCACCGCCGGGCGCGCCGCCACGGGCCCGCCGACGCCGCGGGTCCGCGGCTCAGGTGTCCCGGGACGTGCTGACGTCCGCGCCGATCGGGTTCACCCGCACGGCGAGCAGCACCACCACCGCCGGTACGGGTCGGGCAGGGGCACCTCGGCGGCCGGGTCCGCCTGCGGTCAGGATCGGCCCGCCGGGCGGGGGAGCAGGAAGTGGACCGCGAACGCCGCCGCCGTGGTGAGCACCGCCTGGTACAGCGTCGACAGGCGGGCGTCGTCCGCGACCGTGAACACGGCGTCCAGGTCGGTGGTGACCAGCCCGGCCAGGGTGACCAGGCCCGTGGCGTGCCAGCCGAAGAAGCCCGCCGTCCACGCGGTCAGCGGCCACCGGTTGCGCCCGGGGCGGCGCAGCAGCCACACCGCCGAGGCGGCAGCCGCGGCGTTGACCGCGAGCGCGAGCCCCACCAGCTCCACCGAGACCCCGCTGAGCAGGGCGGACAGTGCGTGGAGCACCGCCAGGATCAGGGTCGTCCAAGCGCCCAGGCGCGTTCGGTCCACGTCCCGGATGCTAGATCAGCGGTCCCCCGGCCGACGCCGAGGTGGGCGCCGCGCACCCGCGGTTCAGTCCACGACGGCGGCGACGGCCTCGATCTCGACCAGCTGGTCGTCGTACCCGAGCACGGTGACGCCGAACAGGGTGCTGGGCACGTCGTGGTCGCCGAACGCCGCGCGCACCACCTCCCACGCCGTCACCAGGTCCGCCTGCCGGGTGGAGGCGACGAGCACGCGCGTGCTGATCACGTCCTCGATCCCGGCACCCGCGTCCTCCAGCGCGACGCGCATGTTCCGCACGGCCTGCGCGGCCTGGGCGGCGTAGTCGCCGGCCCCGACCGTGTTCCCGTGCTCGTCGAGCGGGCACGCGCCGGCCAGGAAGACCAGCCGCGCGCCGGCGGGCGCGGTGGCCGCGTAGGCGTACTCGGCGACGTCGGACAACCGGGGCGAGCGGATCAACCTGACGGCCGGGGGCACGGCGCTCCTTCCGCTGGACGGGTACCCGAAGCCTGGGTGGCGGGCACGTACCCCGGCACGCGCGCCGCCGCGCGGCGCTCCACCACGACCGACAGCCCGGCCACGGCCAGCCCGGCCAGGCTCAGCGCCACGCCCACCCACGCGGTCGAGGTGAAGCCCCAGCCCGCCGCGATGGCGAGCCCGCCCAGCCACGCGCCCGCGCCGTTGGCGAGGTTGAGCGCCGCGTGGTTGGACGACGAGGCCAGCGACGGCGCGTCCGGCGAGGCGTCCATCAGCCGCACCTGGAGCGCGGCGGCGAGCACCTGCGTCACGTACCCCAGCAGGAACACGAGGACGAACGCGAGCACCGCCACCGTCGCGGTCAGCGCGAACGCCACCAGCACGGCGGCGGTCACGACCAGCCCGCCGAACACGCTGCCCATCACGGACCGGTCGATGAACCGGCCGCCGGTCATCGCGCCGAGCGTCATGCCCAGGCCGAAGGTCGCCAGCGCCCACGGCACGGCCGTGCTCGACAGCCCGGTCACCTCGGTCGTGATCGGCGAGATGTAGGAGTAGACGGCGAACATGCCGCCGAACCCGATCATGCCGGTGACCAGCGCGAACCACACCTGGGGACGGCGGAACGCGCGCAGCTCGGCGGCCACGCCCGCGTCCTGCGCGGCCGGGATGCGGGGCAGCCACCGCGCCAGCGACAGCGTCGTGACCAGGGCGATCACCGACACCGCCAGGTACGCCACCCGCCAGCCGATCTGCTGCCCGGCGGCGGTCACCACGGGCACGCCCACCAGGTTGGCCACGGTCAGGCCGACCATGATCCGGGCGACCGCGGTGCCGCGCCGCTCCGGCGCGACGAGCGTCGTGGCGACCACGGCCGCGATGCCGAAGAACGCGCCGTGCGGCAGGCCCGCCACGAACCGGGACACCATCAGCAGCGTGGTGTTGGGGGCCAGCGCCGACAGCCCGTTGCCGACGGCGAGGGCGACGGTGAGCGCGATCAGCAGGCCCTTGCGCGGCAGCTTCGCGGCGAGCCCCGCGATCAGCGGGGCCCCGACCACGACGCCGAGCGCGTAGAGGCTGATCGCGTGGCCGGCGGTCGGGATGGAGATGTCGAACGTGTCCGCCACCTGCGGCAGCAGGCCCATGGTCGCGAACTCGGTGGTGCCGATGGCGAACCCGCCGAGCGCCATGGCGCTCATCGCGGCGGTGGCGCCGCTCGTCCGGGGGGCGGCCGTCCGCTCGACGGTCGTGGTCATGCGCGATCGCTCCTGTCACCGTGTCCCGCGTCGACGGTGACCGGACCCCTTGGGCTTCCCTGAAACTCGATCAGCTGCTGAAACGATTTTACGGGCGGGGGCATTCCGCGACCGGCGTGCCGCTCCTCACACGTCGAGCTTCGTGCCGTACAGCTTCGCCGCGCGCAGCCTGATCACCACCCGCCGCTCGCGCACCTGCTCCACCAGGAACGCGCGCTCCTCGGCCGGGTCGGCGAACCCCGGCGTCATGCCGAGCAGTTCGAGCCCCACCGCGTCACCGGGCTCGGCGCTCGGCGCGGACACCTCGGCGTCGCCCTCCACGACCGCGAACGACCACACGTCCGGGCTCACGTGCAGCGCCACCCTCGGGTCGGCCTGGACCTGCCGGGCCTTGACCCGGTCCGCCGTGGTCGACACGCGGGCCACGCCGTCCCGCCAGTCGTAGGCGACGGTCGTCAGGTGCGGGTGGCCGCTGCGCTTCACGGTGGCGAGCACGCCGAACCGGTGCGCGGCGAGCAGGTCGGTCACCTCGTCGGTGGTCAGGGTCCGCGGGGTGGGGCGGTCGTCGCTCACGTCGTGTCCTTCCAACGGTTCCGGGGTCACCGGTCGTCGTGCGGGACGGACGGCACGGTCCCTCCCGCCCGAGCGGTGACAGGAGGAACCGTAGCAGATAGTACCGTTGTAGACGATCTGTTTCAGGATTACTTGCTGCGCTCGCGGGCCCGGCGGGCGGTCGCCGGGGCCTCGACCGGGGTGGACAGGTGGCCGGTGGCCAGCCGGTCCAACGCGCGCAGCAGCACCTCGCGCTCGTCGTCGGGCAGCGCGCCGAGGGCGTCGCGGTGCACGCCGTCGACGATCCGCCGGCTCCGCGCGGCGACCTCGGCCCCCTTCTCGGTCACGGAGACGATCCGGGCGCGCCGGTCGGTGGTCGACGGTCGGCGCTCGGCCAGGCCCGCCGCCTCCAGCGCGTCGACCGTGACGACCATGGTGGTCTTGTCCATGTCGCCCAGTTCGGCGAGCCGGACCTGCGTGCGCTCCTCCTCCAGGGCGTGCACCAGCACGCAGTGCATGCGCGCGGTCAGGCCGATCTCGGCCAGGGCCGCGGCGACCCGCGTGCGCAGCACGTGGCCGGTGCGGTCCAGCAGGAACGACAGGTCGGGCTCGGTGCGCGCGGGGGCCGTGGCGGACATGGCCCCAGTCTACGACTCGTCCCGATCCGGATCGTCCGTCACGGGACGGTATTACCGGGGCGGGTGGGCGTTGCGCAGCAGGTCGCGGAACTGGGCCGGGTCCCACCGACCGGCGGGCGGCGAGTCCGGGCGCGCCCCGGTCGGGTCGGGCGTCGCGTCCGGCTGCCCGGTGTAGGTCGGGTCGCACATCCGGTCGAAGTTCTCCTCGCCGGTCGGGACCGGGATGCTCGCCCCGTCCGACTCGCCCGGCCGCTTCAGCCACGCGTAGGCGTCCACGTCCGGCGCGGGGGACGCGGTCGGCGACTCGCCCAGGCCCGCGCCCACCTGGTTGCACCAGTTGCCGATCCGCAGCCGCCGGTCGAGCCGCCCGCCGTCCACGTACGCGTCGACGTTCGTCTCCGGCCCCGGTCCGGTCGGCCGCGCGGCCCCGCCCCAGCCGTTGCGCGACGTGTCGACCACCACGCCCGCGCCCGCCCGGAACCCGGCCGCCACCAGCCCGCGCCGCACGGCGTCCGCGTAGGACAGCTCGTCGAGGAACGGGTTCCAGTCCACCCACCTGGTCTGGAGGATCGGCTGGCCCGCGATGGTGGTCCTGGTGATGAACTCCTCGCGCAGCACCGAGTAGTTCGCCGTGTTCACCACGAACCCGTGCACGTCCGTCGGCGTGCTGCCCGCCGCGTTCGCCGCCCGGAGCAGCACGTCGGTCAGCGGCCGGCGGTGGTCCGCCCAGCCCAGCGACCCGTGGTGGCCGATGTCGAGGTAGGAGTAGGTGTTGTCGAGCTCGCCGAGCCTGGCCAGCGCGTGGCCGACCGCGCCCGTGTACGCGCCGTTCGCCTTCACCCGCTCGCAGAGCGGCGTGGCGTCGTTCGCGGACCCCACGTGCGTGACCAGGAACCCCAGCGCGTGCGGCTCGACCACGGCGACGACCCGCAGGCCCGCGTACGCCGGGTCGCCCAGCACCTCCGCGATCGGGTCGACGAACTCGGCGCGGTAGCGCGGCAGGTCGTCCGGGCCCAGCTCGCCGTTCGTCGACAGCCGCCCGCAGTCGCGGCCCGGCGCGTCGTGCAGCACGAGCTGGACGAGGTCGGCGCCCTGGCGCAGCGCCTCGTCGAGGTGGTCGCGCAGGCCCATCCGGCCGTGCCGGCCGTGCACGGAGGCGATGCTGTCCAGCCACACGGCGGTCGGCTCGCCGGCGACGGCGGCCCCACCGGGTTCGGCGGCGGCGCGGGCGGACCACTCCGGGTCCACGTACGCCCGCGCCCCGGCGTACGGGTTGTCGGCACGGGTGGTGGCGGTGGCGGTCGGTGCGCCGACCAGGCCCGCGACGAGCGCGAGGGCGGCGGCGAGGTGGAGCGCGGGACGCGTGACGGACATGCGGCGACCTCCGGGTCGAACGGAGGCGGTGTGCGTCCACGGTACCGCGCCACGCACCCCCCGCCGGCCCCGAACGGCCGCCACCGCCCGCGCCGTCACCGCACCCCGCCACCGGTCGCGCTGCCACCGGTCGCGCTGCCACCGCCCGCCGCCACCGACCGGAAAACCGGTGGTGGCGGGCGGGATGATCGTCGCGCGCACCGACCCGGGGAGGCCGCCATCACCGTCCACGACGCCGTCGCCGAGGCCGCCCTCGCGCCGGGGTGGCGGCCGGCCCTCCACGTCGTGCCGGGGCTCGTGGCGGCGGTCGCCCGGTCCCGACCGCGGTCCCGACCGGTCCTGCCGGGGGTCAGGACCGCCAGACCACCGGGTCGTCCACGTAGGCGTCGCCGCCCTTGTCGAAGCTCGCGCCCGAGACCTTCGACCCCTCGCGGGCGGCCGACAGCACGCACGTCTCGTACTTCGCGCCCGCGGTGGTGAAGTCGCGCGGCGCGCTCTCGGACTCGCACTTGTCCGTCTCGCCGCTGATGATCACGCCGGTGCCCTTGCCGTCGTCGCCGAGGCCGCGCAGGCTCAGCGAGCTGTAGGACAGGTCCGTGCCGCCGAGGTTCTCCACCGTCACCCGGATGTAGAACGGCGTGATGCCCTTGGCCTTGTCGCCGAACTTCGCCAGGTCCGCGTTGTCGCCCTGCTCGATCGCGCTGACCGTGACCCCGAGGGTGCCGTTCTTGTCCGTGCCGTACTTGAACGGCACGACCGCGCGCTCGCCGACGTCGAGCTTCGCGCCGGGCGCGGTCACGTCACCGGTCGGGGCGTCCGCGGCGGCCGACGCGCTCGCCTTCGCGGACGTGCTGCCGCTCGTCGACGCGCTCGTGGTCGCGGACGTCGTGTCGCCCGCCGGGGCGGACACCGCGGTGCCCTCCGTGTCGCCACCGCACGCCGACAGCAGCAGGACGGCCGCGCAGGCGGCGGTGATCGAGGCCGTGCGGGCGTGCGTCAAGGCAACTCCTCGGGTGGGCGGCACGGCGACGCTAGCTCCGTCCGGAGCAACCCCGCGTCGGTCGTTCGCACCACAGGACCGCTCAGAGGTCGTCCACGCCGATCAGGCCGTCCTGGATGGCCCGCGCCACCAGCGCCGCCTTGGTCGGCGCCTCCCGCCCGATCAGGGCGTACTTGATCCGGATGCGCTCCAGGTGCGAGTTGACCGTGCTCAGCGAGATGCCCAGGCGCTGCGCCACGAAGTCCTTCGACTCGGACTGGAACCACTCGACCAGCACCTCGACCTCGCGCGCCGACAGCGCGGGCCGGTGGTCGGACCGGTCGCCCGCGAGCGCCCCCGCCAGCGACGGCGGCGTGTACGGCCGCCCCTCGGCCGCGGCCCGGGTCGCCTGCACCAGGTGGTCGGCGCCCTCGGCCTTGGTCAGGTAGCACAGCGCGCCCAGTTCGAGGCACTGGAGCGCGATGTCGTCGTCGGCGCGCATCGAGTACACGACGACCCGCCGCCCCGCCTCCGCGAGCCGCCGCAGGTCGCCCAGCGCCGGCGTCGGACCGCCCAGGTGCAGGTCGAGGATCACCACGTCGGCCCCCGCGCCCTCGCCCAGCCACGCCACCCGCACGTCCTCGCCCGCGGCCACCACGGTGATCGGCGGAACACCCGACGACAGCCAGTAGGCGACCCCCGCGCGCACCGCCGGGTGGTCGTCCACGACGACCGCGGTCAGCTGCTCGTCCGCCATCTGGCCTCCATCCGCGCCTGCCCACCGTACGTGCCCCGTTCGACCACGACGCGGGCCGTCGCGGTTCCCCGATCAGCCGATCCGTCGCCCCCAGCGGTGTCCTGTTCGTCACACGTCCCGTCACCCGGACCGCCGACACCCGTTCCGCCGTCCGCACCGGCACCCGATCCGCCACCCGCGCCAGTGCCCGTTCCGCCGCCCGCGCCGGCACCCACTCCGCCGCCTGACCCGCCGCCCACGTCGGAGCCCGATCCGCCGCCCGCGCCGGTACCCGATCCGCCGCCCACGTCGGTACCCGATCCGCCGCCCACGTCGGTGATCACCGCCACCCGCACCTCCGCCCCGGTCCGCAGCAGGCTCACCCGGGCCCTCTCCCGCGCCACCGACAGCGCCACCGCCACCGGCCCGGTCAGCTCCCGCCGCACGTCCGTCGGCACCGGCACCGGGGCCCCGCTGACCGCCAGCGACACCACCAGCCCCCGCCGTTCGGCGATGTGCACGCACGCCTTGACCTCGTGCACCAGCGGGTCGGGCACGTCGTCGTTCTCGGCGAACAGCCGGCGCAGCTGGGTGGCGGCGAGCGCGCACCGCGACCGCGTCTCGTCGTCGCGCGGGTCGAGCACGCCGTCCGCCAGGTCCGCCAGCAGCGGCACGGTGGCGCCGAGCTGCCCGGCGAACCCCGCGCGCAGGTCCTCCTCCCACTGCCGGGCCATGGCGGTGCGGGTCTCGGCGCGCTCCTGCTCCGCGGCGGCCTCGGCGGCCTGCCGGGCGGTGCGCACCAGGACCCGGGTCAGGACCAGCACGCCGAGCTGGAAGCTGGTGACGCTGAGCACGACCACGCCCGCGCTGCCCACCTCCTCCCGGTCCGGCGACCCGGCCAGCGCGAACTGCGCCGCGTTGAGCGCGGTGTGTGCGCCCAGGGCGGTGAGCAGCAGCGGCACCCGGTCGAGCAGCAGCACCAGCAGGTGCCAGCCGACCAGGCCGAACGACCAGTGCGCGGCCTCGAAGTGGCCGTCCTCGGGGAGCGCGTCCGTGGCCGCGACCGAGGCGGCGAGCACGGCGGCCGTGCCGACCGCCACCACGGGGCCGGGCAGCGGCCTGCGGCGCACCACCCACACCGCGCACACCGCCGTGACCAGGCCGAGCACGGCGGACCCGACCGCCGCGCCCACCCCGTGCGGGTAGCTCACCAGCGGCAAGGTGCTCAGGCTGACCTGCACGATCGCCGTCACGGCCAGCAGCACCAGCCGCAGGCTCGCGATCACCTCGGCGTCGGTGTCAGCCACGCGACCACGTCATCCGCACCACCGTGCCGCCGGGCCCCGACACGACCTCCGCGCGCCCGCCGACCGCCGCCACCCGCTCGACCACCGAACCCCGGATGCCGCGCCGGTGCTCGGACACCGCGCCCACGTCGAACCCGCGCCCCGCGTCGCGCACGGTCACCACCACGCCGTCCGCGAGCGCCACGACCGCCACCGACGCGTCGTCCGCCCCGGCGTGCCGCTCGACGTTGAGCAACGCCTCCCGCACCGCCCGGACCAGCGCCAACGCCACCGACGGCGGCACCAGCACCTTGTCCAGGGAGGTTTCCACCCGCAGCGGCGAGCGCTCCACCACGGCCCGCACCGCCGCTCCGACGTCCACGACGCTCTCGCGCGGCACCCCTCCGCCCCCGGTCAGCAGGTCCAGGTCGCGCCGCGCGTACCCCGCGACCGCCGCCGGCTCCGCGCCACCCACCGCGACCACGAGGAACGTCGCCGACGCCGTGTCGTGCAGCAGCGCCAGGTACTCGCGCTCCCGCCTGCGCCGCTCCACCGCGACCGCCTCGGCCCGCGTCGCCGCCGCCCGCCGGGCCCGCACCTCGTCCACCCGCCGGGTGGACCGCCGCAGCAGCGCGAACGCCGCCCGGGCCAGGGCGCACTCCACCACGACCCGCAGCACGGCCGTGCCGTCCCAGCCGACCAGCGAACCGTGCGCGACCAGCAGCGCCGCCGTGACGGGCACCGTGACCCGGGGCGACCACTCCCACTGGAGCGTCACGGCGGACGTGGTCAGCACGTTGAGCGCCCACTGCCCGCTGCCGCCGACCCACCCCTGCACCGCGCACACCGCCACCACGCGCACCAGCGCGGGCACGAACGCCACCCGCGGCCCGGCGAAGTCCGCCACCGCCCCGAGCAGCACCACGCCGAGCACGGCGAGCGCGAGCAGCACCCCGTCACCGGGCACCGAGAGCACGCCGAACGCGCTGAGCAGCACCACCCCGACCCCGCGCACCGGCCCGGCGAACCGCGCGACGGCGGCCAGGAACCCCTCCTCCACCGGCCCGCGCACGCCCAGACCCTAACCGGCCCCGGAGCCGTTCGCGATCAGTACCGTGGCGGGGTGACCACGACAGTCCCACCGGCGTTCGCCGAGGCCATCACCGGTCGCGAGGGCGAGGCGGGCAAGCGGTGGGTCGAGGGGCTGCCCGCGTCGGCCGCCGAGTTCCTGGACCGCTGGTCCTGCACCGCGTCCGGGCCGGTGATGCACGGTTTCGTCGGGGTGGTGATCCCCGCGGTTCGGGCGGACGGGACGCGGGTGGTGCTGAAGCTGGGGTTCCCGACCCCGCGCAACGCCGCGGAGCCCGTCGCCCTGGCGGCGTGGGACGGTGACGGCGCGGTGCGGCTGCTGGAGCGCGACGACGCCCGGTTCGCCATGCTGCTGGAGCGCCTGGAACCCGTGGCGGAGCCCGACCCCGCCCCGTTCACCGCGGTGGGCCGGCTCGTCCGCAGACTGGCCGTCGCGCCGCCGCCCGGCCTGCCCTCGTTGGCGGAGAAGGCGGCGGGGTGGCTGTCGGACGTGCCCGCGCACGCGGCGCGGTCGGGGGCGCCGCTGCCCGCGCGGGTGGTGGACGTCGCGGTCGCCGACGCGCGCGACCTGGCGGCCGATCAGCCCGCCGTCCTGCTGCACGGCGACCTGCACCTCGGCAACGTCATGCGCGACGACGAGGGGCCGCGGGCCATCGACCCGGACGGGCTGGTGGGCGACCCGGCCTTCGAGCTGCTCCCGCTGCTGCGCGGCGACTGGCCCGCCGTGGCCGCCGAACCGGACCAGCGCCGGGCGGTGGAGCGGCGGATCGCGGAGTTCGCCGAGGCGGCGGAGGTGGACCGCGAGCGGGTGCGCCGGTGGACGCGGGCCAGGGCGGTGGAGGCGGCGCTGTGGTCGCGCCTGCTGCGCGAACCCGCGTCGGTCACCGCGGTCGTCGACGCCCTGGCCGAACTGCCGGTGTGACCCGCGCCGGGCGGGGACCGCTCGTCCCCGACCGGTCGCGCGTCGCGGGGTCCCGCCGCCACGGTCGACCCCCGACTTTCGTCGGGGGTGGGTGCGGTCGGTCGGCGGAGGTGCCGAGACCGGCCGGGTTCCTACCGTCGACGGCGTGAGATCCCTGATCACGGCCCTCGTCCTGCTCCTGGCCGCCCCCGTGCCTGCCGCCCCCGTGCCCGCCGCCCGCGCCGACCCGGCGGACGACCTGCGCGCCTACCTCGACCGGGCCCTGCACGGCACCGGTGTGCCCGGCATGGCGGCGGTCGTGACGCACGGCGACCGGGTCGTGCTCGCCGCCGGCGTCGGGCACGACTCCACGGGCGCGCCGGTCACCGCCGACACCCCGATGCGGGTCGCGTCGCTCAGCAAGTCGTTCACCGCGATGGCGGTCATGACGCTCGTCGAGGACGGCCGGATCGCGCTGGACGAGCCGGTCGCCGCGCAGCTGCCCGGCTTCGCGATGGCCGACCCCCGCCACGAGCGGATCACCGTGCGGCACCTGCTCCACCAGACGTCCGGCCTGTCGGACACCACCGTGGACGTCGCCGAGCTGGAGGACGCGTCCTCGCTCGCCGACCACACCTCCCGGCTGCGCGACGACTCGCTCGCCGCCGACCCGGGCACCCGCCACGAGTACTGCAACGTCAACTACGCGCTGGCCGCGCGGCTCGTGGAGGTGGCGAGCGGCCGGCGGTTCCGCGACCACCTGCGCGAGGAGGTGTTCGAGCCGCTCGGCATGTCCCGCAGCGCGGTGTCGGACGAGGACGTGCGGCCGGCGGACGGCTACGTCTCCCTGTTCGGCGCGTGGGTGCCGCGCGCCGAGCTGGACGGGTTCCTCGACGACAACGGTTCCGGCGGCGTCATCACCACGGCCGCCGACCTGGGGCGGTGGCTGGTCGCGCAGAACGGCTTCGGCCCCGCGGTCGTGTCCCCGGAAGGGCTGCGCACCACCCACACCTCGTCCGCCGTGCACGAGTACGCGATGGGGTGGCAGCCGGACGTCGACGGGCTGCTGGTGCACTCCGGCAACCTGTTCACCTACAACGCCGTGCAGGCGATCGACCCGGCCACCGGCCACGGCTTCGCGGTGATGACCAACAACAGCGGGTTGCAGGACGAGACCTACGCCGTGATGCGCGGCCTGCGCGAGCTGGTGCGCGGCGGGCGACCGGCGGACCCGGGCGGCGGGCGGCAGGCGGTGGAGCTGGTGCTGGGCCTGGTCGCGCTGGTGGCGGTGGCCCTGGCCGTGCTCGGCATGCGGCGGTCCGGGCGGTGGGCGCGGCGGTTCGAGCGGCGGCGGTTCGGGCAGCGGCGGTCCGGGCGGTGGTGGCGCCTGGTGCCGCTCCTGGTGCCGCCCGTGACCTTCGCCGTCCTGCCGGACCTGATCTCGGTGCTGGTGAACGGCCGCACGGTCACGTGGGAGCAGTTGACCTACTTCCCGGCCCCGCTGACGATCACCGCCGGTGTCGTCGCCCTGTCCGCCTCGGTCGTGCTGGTCGCCAGGCTCGTGCGGCTGCGGTCGGTACAGTCCGCCGGGTGAGGAACGGCCCGGTGGGGAATGGCCAAGCGGGGAATGGCCAAGCGGGGAATGGCCAAGCGGGGAATGGCCAAGCGGGGAATGGCCAAGCGGGGAATGGCCAAGCGGGGAATGGCCAAGCGGGGAATGGCCAAGCGGGGAACGGCCAAGTGGTGAACGGCGTGCTGCTGGCGGTGATCGCGGCGGCCGGCGCGGCCAACGGGCTGGGCACCGACGCGCTGCCCACGTGGCGTCAGCTGCTGTTCGTCGTCCTGGCCGTCGCCTCCTACCTGCACGGTCGCCACCTGCCCACCCGGTACGGCGGGGCGGTGCTGGTCGCGGCGGCGCTGGCGGGGGTGGGCGTCGGGTTCGTCGTGCTCTGGGAGGGGGTGGCGGTGCTGGCGGCCCTGGCCGTGTTCGTGGCGCTGTCGAGGCTCGCCGGCCTGTTCCGCCGCCAGCAGGCCGACCTGATCGCGGCGGGCCGCGAGCGCATCGGGCAGCTGGAGCGCACGCAGGAGCTGGTGGTCGAGCAGGCCAGGCTGCGCGAACGGGCCCGCATCGCCGCCGACATGCACGACTCGCTCGGGCACGAGCTGGCGCTGATCGCGCTGCGCGCGGGAGCCCTGGAGCTGACCGCCGGCACCGGGCCGGACCGCCGCGCCGCGGCGGAGCTGCGCGAGTCGGCGGTGGCCGCGACCGACCGGCTGCGGCGCACGGTGGGCGTGCTGCGCGAGGGCGCCACGCCCACGGAACCGCCGGACGAGTCGGTCGAGGAGCTGGTGTCCCGCGCGGCCCGCGCCGGCCTGCCGGTCGTGCTCACCCGCACGGGCGACGCCGCCCTGCCGTCCCTGGCGGACCGCGCCGTGCACCGGGTCGTGCAGGAGGCGCTGACCAACGCGGCCCGCCACGCGCCCGGCGCGCCGGTGGCGGTCCGCGTCGAGCGTGACGAGGGCGTGGTGGTCACCGTGACCAACCCGCTGCGCGGTCCGTCCGGGACCGGCGGCGGCACCGGCGGCACCGGGTTGGCGGGCCTCGCCGAACGCGTCCGGCTGCTGGGCGGCGACCTGCGCGCGGGCGAGGAGCACGGCGCCTTCACCGTCGTGGCCCGACTGCCCGGACAGCCGGTTCCGGAAGGGTCCACCCCGGGATCGTCCACCCCAGGATCGTCCACTCCGGAACCGTCCACTGTGGAGGAGAACGCGTGATCCGGGTGCTGCTGGCCGACGACGAGGCGGTGGTCCGCGCGGGCGTGCGGGCGATCCTCGCCACCGACCCCGGCATCGAGGTCGTCGCCGAGGCGGCGGACGGCCGGGAGGCCGTGGCGCTCGCCCACGCCCACCGGCCGGACGTGGTGCTGCTCGACATCAGGATGCCGCGCCAGGACGGGTTGTCGGCGGCGCGCGAGCTGCGCCGGACCCTGCCCGGCGTGGCGGTGGTCGTGCTGACCACGTTCGACGAGGACGAGTACGTGACCACCGCGCTCGGCGACGGCGCGGACGGGTTCCTGCTCAAGGCGTCCGACCCGCGCGAGCTGCTGATCGGCGTGCGCGCGGTCGCCGAGGGCGGCGCGTACCTGTCGCCCCGCATCGCCCGCCGCGTCGTGGCGGACCTGCGCGGCGGACGGGCGGGCCGCGCCGACCGGGCGCGCGAACGGGTGGCGGCGCTGACGCCCCGGGAGCGCGACGTGCTCGCGCTCGTCGGCGAGGGCCGGTCCAACCAGGAGGTGGCCCGGCGGCTCAACCTGGCCGAGGGCACGGTGAAGGCGCACGTCAGCGCGATCCTCGACACCCTCGACGTGACCAACCGGGTGCAGGCCGCGATCCTCGCCCACGAGGCGGGGCTGACCGACCCCCCACCCTGACCGGCCCTCACCCTGACCGGCCCCACCCTGCCCGCTCACGTCCCGACCGCTCACGTCCCCGCGAGCGCGTCCGCGATCCGGGCGACCCCGTACTCGAAGGCACCCTCGACGTCCCCGCCCAGGTTGAACGCGTCCGCCAGCTCCATGCTGACGAAGCCGTGCACCCAGGCCGTGACCGTGCGCGCCGCGTCGAGCGCCCGGTCGGCCCCGACGAGTTCCGCGGCGATCCGCAGCACGGGCGCCGCCGCCCCCGCGAGCGAGCCGACGTCCGGCCTGCTCGCCGCGGGACCCGCGAACACCAGGCCGTACCCGGCCGGGTGCGCGTGCGCGAACTCCCGGAACGCCCGGCACAGCGCCGCCAGGTCCGCGCGGGCGTCGCCGGTGGCCGGCACCGCGCCGAGGCGTTCGCCCAGGTCGTGGACGGTGGCCTCGGTGACCAGCCGGACGAGGTCGTCCCGGTTGCGCACCCGCTTGTAGAGCGACGGTGCCCGCACGCCGACGCGCACGGCGACCGCCTGCATCGTCAGGTTCACGGGCCCTTCCGCCTCCACGAGGTCCCGGGCCGACGCGACGATGTCCGCGAGCGAGGTCCGTTCAGGGGTGGGCATCGGTTCTCCTCCGGCCGGCGGTGGTGTCGCGTCCATCATAGCTATTGGCCATAGCCATGATGGCTATGTACCGTAGCCATCAACACCGGAGGAAGGACACCGTCGTGAAGCTCGGCGAACACCTGCACCGCATCGGCAACGACATCGTCGCCGTCCACCTGGTCGTGACCGACGAGGGCGTCACCGTCATCGACGCCGGCCTCCCCGGCCACTGGGGCGAGCTGACCGCCGAACTGGCCGCGCTGGGCCGTTCCGTCGACGACGTCAAGGGCGTCGTCCTCACCCACGGCGACAGCGACCACATCGGTTTCGCCGAACGCCTCCGCCGCGACCACGGCGTCCCGGTCCACGTCCACGCCGCCGACGCGGCCCGCGCCCGCGGCGAGGTGAAGTCCCAGCCCACCCGGGGCCCGGTGAAGATCGGCGCGGCGGCCCGCTTCCTCGGGTACGCGGCGCGCAAGGGCGGCCTGCGCACCACCTACCTCACCGAGGTGGTCGAGGTGGCGGACGGCGACGTCCTCGACCTCCCGGGCGCGCCGCGCGTCATCGGCACGCCCGGCCACTCGCCCGGCAGCGTCGCGGTCCACGTCCCCGTCGCCGACGCCGTCTTCGCGGGCGACGCCCTCACCACCCGCCACGTCCTGACCGGCTCCTGCGGTCCCCAGCCCGCCCCGTTCACCGACGACGCGGACCAGGCCCTCGCCTCCCTCGACCGCCTGGCGGCCGTGGACGCGACCTGGCTGCTCCCCGGCCACGGCGCGCCCTGGGACGGCGGCCTCGCCGAAGCGGTCCGCCGCACCAGGGCCGCCGACCGGTCCCGGTGAGCGGGGCCGGCCGGCGGCGGGGCGACCGGGTCAGCCGTCCGGCGTCGGCGCGACCGACGCGAGGTAGCGGTCCAGGGCGCCCGCCGCGGCCAGCATCAGCCTCGCCTGCCGGGCCAGCGCGACCTCCCGGTCCGCGACGGCCCGCCGCAGCGCCTCCGTGCCGCCCGACTCCCGGAACCGGTCCATGATCGGCTTGATCGAGGGCAGCGGGTACCGGGCCTGGCGCAGCATCGCCACCAGGTGCGCGTCGCGCACGTCCGCCGCCGCGTAGAGCCGGTACCGGTCGGTGGTCCGCGCCGGCGCCAGCAGCCCGGCGGCCTCCCACACGCGCAGCGCGGACGCCCGCACGCCCAGCCGCGCGGCCAGTTCCCCGACGCGCAGCCCGGACCGCGGCACGGTGTCCGGCGGGCGACCGGCCACCGCCTCCAGCGCCTCCGCGGTGGCCGCCAGGGAGAGGCGCTGCGCGTGCACGGCGGCGTGCGCCTCGTCCACCCTGGCCAGCGCCAGGGCCTGCCGGTCCTCGTGCACCGCGAGCATGACGGCGCGGGCGGTGTCCCAGCCGTAGCCGCGTCCGAGCGCCCGGTAGGTCAGCAGCGCCTCGCGGTGCCGTTCGGTCAGCACGCGGTAGCCCGTCGGCGAGCGCTCCGCGGGCGGCAGGACGCCGGCGTCGAGGTGGTTGCGGACCTGCTGGGTCGAGATGCCCGCCGCGCGGGCCAGGTCGACCGGGCGCAGCGCCACCGGCTCCTCCGCTTCACCAGGGGTTTGAGGGTGGCGCGGAGATCACGTGCCCCCCTCGCGCGCAACGCTCAAAGTAGCACTTCAACGATACGGTTGAAGCCCGTGAGAGCTGTGGAGAACCCGGTGGCGCCGACCCGCGGCCTGCGCGTGCGGTAAGGGTCGCGGGACGTGGTGGACGGCGTGGACGGTCGTGGTGCTCGGGCTGTGGGCCGTCGTCGGGTCCGCCCTGGCCCCGGCGGTGCTGCGCCGGATGGCCCGGCGCGAACCGGGCGCACCGGCAGCCGACCGCACCCGGCCCTGACCGCCACCCGGGCGTGCCGGTGAGCGGGACCCGAGCAGCGAAGTCGGCCGAGCAGTGGAGTCGGCCGAGCAGTGGAGTCGGCCGGGCAGCGGGGTCGGCCGGGCAGCGGGGTCAGCCGAACAGCGAGGCCAGCTCGCCGCGCCCCAGCGCCCCGAGCGCCCGGTCGGCCTTGGTCCCGGGACCCGCCGGCACGACCACGCGCACCACCCCGGTCTGGTCGGCGGGCTGCTCGGCCACCGCGCCGGGCAGCAGGTCCGACCACGCGGGCCGGCCGGTGGACGGCGTCTCCAGGTTCCGCTCCACGAGGTCGCGCAACGCCTTGGGGTTCTCGTCGGGCACGCACACCACCTCGACGGCCTCGCCCGCCGGCGCCGCGCGCACCCCGACGGCGATCGGCAGCCCCGCCTTCGGGCCGGTGACCACCGCCGCCACCACGTCACCCAGGCAGCGGGCCAGTTCGCCGGTCATCGGGTCGTCCGCCAGGGTCCGGCCACCCGGGTCGGCGACCCACCCCAGCGCCTCGCCGCCGGTGCCGTGCCGGACCGCGCCCGGCTCGACGCGCACCCGCTGGAACCCGCTCACCACCCCGGCCCGGGCCAGCGGGCCGTCGAGCGACACCCGCCCGTCCTCGGCGGTGGTCCACGTGCCGGACCGGTCGCGCTCACCGCCGAGCGAGGTCAGCTTCCCCTCCACGGCGGCCACGTCCACGTCGAGCCGCAGCACCGCCGCCCACGTCGGGGCCTCGCCCACGCGCAGCGCCGTGGTGGCCGCCGACGCGTCGAACCCGACGACTCCCGCCACCTCGCCGACCCGCGGCGCGAGGTCGGAGTAGCCGTACCCGCGCAGCCCGCCGAACCGCTCCGCGTCCGCGGCGACCAGCGTGCGCACCGCCGCCACGTCGCCGTACTCGACGTAGGCGGTCGACCCGTCGGTGGCCCGCACGCCCGCCAGCGCGCCCAGCAGGCCGCCGGCCGGTGGCGGCTGCTGCTGCGAGACGTCGGCCACCGCCGTGCACCCGACCAGCGCGAACCCGACCAGCACCGCCACGCCCCAACACCTGATCACCGCTCGGATGGTAGGCGGGCGGGCCGCCCCGCACGGCCGTTTCCCGACAACAGCGAGCCGGACGACAGCGCACCGGACGACAGCGGGCCACCCGCCGCGCTCACCCGGCGGGGATCTCCACCGCGATCTCCTCACCCAGCCGGTAGCCGGCCTCCAGCTCCAGCTCGTCACCGCTCCAGAACCGGCCCGGGTCGTACCAGTTGGCGCGGCGACCCTCGGGCAGCAGGCCCATCGCCTCGTAGGTCACCGCGACGACCTCCGCGCAGTAGGCGGTCTCCAGCGCCGTCCCGGAGGCGCGGCGCAGGTTCGGCATCCGGCCGCGCAGCCACCGGGTCGCCAGGCGGGCCGTGGACGGGAACGGCGTGCCGTTCAACCGCGCCACGGTCCGGAGCGCGGCGTCGTCCTGCTCGCTCGTCGTCGGCAGGTCGAGCTGCCGCAGCCACGCCCGCTGCCCGTACCGGCGCGCCCACACCAGCACGGCCTCGCGCAGGTCGTGCAGCTGCACGCCCCGGTGGTGCGTGCCGGTCCACACGTCCGGCAGCGAGCGCCCCAGCTCGGCGTGCCACATCAGCGGCGGCAGGTCCTCCACCGCCACGGTCATGCCCACGTGGTTGACGGGGCTGTTGGTCGTCACCCGGATCGCGCGGTCGGCCGCCGAGCTGCCCCGGAACAGCCACACGTCGCCGGTGCGGGTCAGCTCGACCGCCTCGTCCAGACCGATCTTCGTCCCAGCCATCCCGGTAGCCTAGGCAGATGCGTTGGTGGAAGCTGCTCGGACTGGCCGGTGTCGCGGGTGTCGCCGCGACGGGTGTGGTGATCGCCCGCGGGGAGCGCAAGCGCCGCGCCTACACGCCCGAGGAGATCCGGGAGCGGCTGCACGCGCGCGTCGCCGAGCCACCCCGCTGACCGACCCGGTGACCAGACCCCCGGTGACTAGACCCCCGACGAGCAGGCGCCCGCAGCACCGCCGACCGGCAGGTTGACCGGACGCCCGGACGGGTCTGTGGTGGGGCGATGCGGTCCCTGCTCGCCGCCCTGCTGTGCGTGCTCGTCGTCGCACCGCCGGCGCAGGCCCACACCCGCCCGGTGCCCGACCTGGACTCGGCCACCATCCCGCAGCTGGCGCGCATGATGGACGCGGGCTCCCTCACCTCGGTCGACCTGACCCGCGCCTACCTGCGGCGCGTCTCGACGGTGGACCGCCGGGTCCGGTCCGTCGTGGCGGTGGACCCCGAGGCGCTCGCCCAGGCCGCGGAGAGCGACCGCCGCCGGGCCGCGGGACGGGCCAAGGGCTTGGTGGACGGCATCCCGGTGCTGCTCAAGGACAACATCGACACGCGCGGGACGGCCACCACCGCCGGGTCGCGGGCGCTGCGCGTGCCGCCCCGCGACGACGCCGCGCTCGTGACGCGGCTGCGCGACGCCGGGGCCGTGGTGCTGGGCAAGACGAACCTGTCGGAGTGGGCGAACTTCCGGTCCACCCGGTCGACGTCGGGCTGGTCGGGCGTCGGCGGGCAGACGAACAACCCGCACGTGCTGGACCGCAACCCGTGCGGCTCGTCGTCCGGGTCGGGCGCGGCGGTGGCGGCGTCGCCGGCTCAGGTCGCCGTGGGCACGGAGACCGACGGTTCGATCGTGTGCCCGTCGGGCCAGAACGGCGTGGTCGGGCTCAAGCCGACGCTGGGCCTGGTCAGCCAGGACGGCATCGTGCCGATCTCGTCGAAGCAGGACACCGCCGGTCCGGTGGCGCGGCACGTCGTGGACGCGGCGATCCTGGCGGGCGTCCTCTCCGGTGGCGCGGTGCGGGCCGCCGGACCCGCCGACCTGCGCGGCGCGCGGGTGGGGGTGTGGCGCAAGGCGGGCCGGAACGCGGAGGTCGACCGGGTGGTCGGGTCGGCGGTCGACGCGCTGCGCCGCGCGGGCGCCACCGTCGTCGAGGTCGACCTGCCCCACCAGGACGAGATCGACGCCGCCGAGTTCCCGGCGCTGGTCACCGAGTTCAAGCACGACCTGGAGGGGTACCTGGCGACCCGGCCGGGCGCGCCGGGGACGCTGCGCGAGCTGATCGCGTTCAACGAGGCCGACCCGGTCGAGCTGAGCCGGTTCGGCCAGGAGCTGTTCCTCCGGGCCGCCGACGCGCCCCCGCCGACCGACCCGGTGTACCGGGAGCAGCGCCGCACCGCCACGACCCTGGCCCGCCGCTCGATCGACGGGACCCTGGCCGCGCACGACCTCGACGTGGTCATGGCCCCGACCAACGGCCCCGCGTGGAGGACGGCGTACGGCGAGGGCGACGCCTACGAACTCGGCTCGTCGACCCCGGCGGCGGTGTCGGGCTACCCGAACGCCACCGTCCCGGCCGGGTTCGCGGGCCCGCTGCCGATCGGCGTGTCGTTCATGGCCGGCCACCGCGCCGACGCCCGCGTCCTGGCCTTCGCCGCCGCGTTCGAGCAGCTGACCCGCGCCCGCCGCGCACCCGCCTACCTGCCCACCGCGCCGTAGCGGCACCCCTGGGATGCGCCGCCCGGCCCGTGGTGGGAGGTTGGTGGCCATGGTCGTCGTGGTGCTGGGAACCGGGTTGTTGGGCGCCGGCATGGCGCGGAGCCTGCTGCGCGCCGGGCTGGACGTGGTCGTGTGGAACCGCAGCCCCGAGCGGGCGCGGGCGCTGGCCGCCGACGGCGCCCGCGTCGCCGAGGACGCGGGCGAGGCGGTGACCGGCGCGGACGTCGTGGTCACCGTGTTGTTCGACCTGTCCGCCACCGCCGAGGTGATGGTGGACGCGCTGCCCCGGATGCGCGACGACGCGGTGTGGGTGCAGTGCGGCACGGTCGGCGTCGAGGGCGCCGAGCGGCTCGCGGACCTGGCCGCCACCAAGGGCGTCGGGTACGTGGACGCCCCCGTGCTCGGCACCCGGCAGCCCGCCGAGCAGGGCGCGCTCACCGTGCTCGCCGCCGGGGCGGCCGACGCGCGGGACGCGGTCGCGCCCGTGTTCGAGGCGATCGGCTCGCGCACCGTGTGGGTCGGCGACCACCCCGGCGACGGCCAGCGGCTTAAGCTCGTGGCCAACTCGTGGGTGCTGACGATCACCGCCGCCGCGGCCCAGGCGGTCGCCCTCGCGCGCGGGCTGGGGCTCGACCCCGCCGCGTTCCTGGACGCCATCAGGGGCGGTGCCGTCGACAGCCCCTACGCGCACGCCAAGGGCGGTGCGATGATCGACGGCACGTTCGAGCCGCCGTCCTTCGGCCTGGACGGCGCGGTGAAGGACGCCGCGCTCATCGCGGACGCGCTGGCCTCGGTCGGCGCCGACGACCGGCTCATGCGGTTGCTCCAGTCGCACTACGCGTCCGCCGTCGGCGAGGGGGACGAGGACATGGCCGCGGTCGTCCGCGCGTTCGGCGCCTGACCGCCCCGGCGCGCTCGTACCCGAATGCCCAGGTTCCCGATGTTCGGGGTTACCGTTCCACCGGGTACTAGCGGGGAGGAGTGCCGGCAGGCGGAGGAGGCGGCTCGTGGGGACCGGTGGTGTGATCGCGGCGGTGGCGGTGGCCGGCGCGGTGGCGGCGGGCGCGGGCGGGCTCGCGGCACCCGGCGACCCCGACCAGGTGTGGCGGGACAACGGGCTGCGCGTCGTGGACCGGGTGACCCGGCAGGACACCGACTGCGCGGCGCAGGCGTTCGGCCAGGTCCAGGAGCTGCTGGCGGCCACGCCGTGCGTCGCCCTGGACCGCGTGCTGTTCACCCTCACCGACGACCGGGGCGGCACGATCCTGGTGGCCGTCGCGTGGGTCGAGTTCGCCGACCGCGACCAGGCGCGCGAGTTCAAGCGCGTGGAGGACGTCCACGGCACCGGTGACGTCCGCCCCCTGGCCGGCTCGCTGCTGCGCGTGGACGACGTGCCGTTCACCGCGCTGAACTACGACTCCGACACCCTCGACGGCACCACCGTCGTGGTCGCCGAGACCGAGCAGCTGACGGGCGGCTTCACCGCCGACTACCTCGACGGCGTCGCCGCCCTCGCCGTGGACACCCCGCGCCCGTCCTAACCCCCGCAGGCGGCGACGGCCCGCTCGAGCGCGCCGCGCTCGGCGTTCGTCACGCTCAACCCGTACTCCGCCTTCACCGTCACGTAGATCCGCCCGTACTGGCAGGCGAACGCGCCGTTCGGCGGCATCCACTCGTCAGGCGTCTGGTCACCCTTCGACTGGTTGACCTTGCCCTCCACGGCGAGCAGGTTGCGCAGGTCGTTGGCCGCCGCCACGCGCCGGTCCCGCGGCCACGACGCCGCGCCGCTGCGCCACATCTCGGCCAGCGGCACCACGTGGTCGATCTGGATCTTCGACACGGTCGTCACGGTGCCGCCGGTGTAGGGGTCGAGCAGCGAGCCGGACGCGACGGAGCACCGGCCCTCCTTGCGCACCACGTCGGTCAGGTCGCGGGCCAGGACCTGGCTGCGCTGGTCGCAGCCGTCGCCGTCCACGTCCTCCCACGGCCGCCCGAACACGCACCCCTTGCCGTCGTCGCAGTCGCGCGCGTACCCGGTCATCCGCCCCGGCTCGGCCACCGCGAGCTGCGCCAGCAGGGTCCGCGCGGTCGGCCCGTCGACGGTGCCCTCCGGCACCCGGTCCACGGTGGTGCCGCCGCCCGCCGCGGGCGGTGAACCCACGACGTCGCACCCGGTCGGCAGCAGGAGCAGCACGGCCAGGGCCACCGCGGTCCGTCTGAGCATCGCCCACCCTCCAGTCCTCGAAAACCAGCCCCTACCCGGGGCCGCGTCCCGGGAAACCCCGCGCGACCTGCGGCGGCGGCGCGTACCGACGGGCGGTGGTACTGCGGTGGACCGGATGGCGCGATGATCTGCGGCATGGGGGTTCGGTGGGGAGCGGTGACCGTCGTGGTCGCGTTGGTGGCCGGCACGACGACGGCGAGCGCGGTGAGCGCGTCGGGCACGTCCGGGTACCGGCCGGTGGTGGCGTGCGCCGATCTGGTGCGCGAGGTCGTGCTGCCGGGCGCGCGGGCGCACGTGACCGAGGCGGTGGAGGTGCCGGCGGGCGCCGAACCCGCGCACTGCGCGGTGCGCGGGTACGTCGAGCCGGCCGTGCGGTTCGCGCTGGAGCTGCCGACGACGACGTACGCGGGCCGCTACCTCCAGTACGGCTGCGGCGGGTTCTGCGGCGAACTGGTGCCGCCGGTGATCCCGGACTGCGGTGCCCGGGTCGGCGGCACGGCGGTGGCCACGACCGACGACGGGCACGTGGGCGCCGGGGGACCGCTCGCCTCCGTGGACGGCACCTGGGCGGCGGACGACCAGGCCGCCCGCGACGACTTCGCGTTCCGCGCGCCGCACGTCGTGTCGCTGGCGGCCAAGCGGGTGATCGAGCGGTTCTACGGCGCGCCCCCGCGGTTCTCCTACTTCTCCGGCTGCTCCAACGGTGGTCGCGAGGCCCTGCTGCTGGCCCAGCGCTACCCGCACGACTTCGACGGCGTGGTCGCCGGCGCGCCCGCGAACTACCTCAGCGCGGTCGTCGTCCTCCAGGCGTGGCTGGCGCGGGTGAACACCGGCGCGGACGGCCTGCCGGTGCTGACCACCGACCGGCTCCCCGTGCTGCACGACGCCGTGCTGGCGCGCTGCGACACCCTCGACGGCCTGGCCGACGGGGTGCTGGAGGACCCGCGCCGCTGCGACTTCGACCCCGGCGCGCTCACCTGCCAGGACGGCCCGGCGTGCCTGACGCCGCAGCAGGTCGACGTGGTCCGGAAGCTCTACGACGGCCCCCGCGACGAGCGGGGCCGCCGGCTCTACCCGTCCGGCCTGACCAGGGGCTCGGAACCGGCCTGGTACGGCTGGACGCTCCCGTCGCCGGAGTTCGGCGACGTCCCGCTGGCCGCGCGGCTGGCCGACAACTACCTGCGGTACATGGGTTACCCGATCGGCGCGCCGCACTCGTCGCTCGACGACTTCCGGTTCACCGCCGCCGAGTTCCGCCGGCTCGACGCCGTCGGCGCGCGGCACAACGCGATGGCCCTCGACCTGTCCGCGTTCCGCCGCGCGGGCGGCAGGCTCGTGCTGTGGCACGGCTGGAACGACCAGGCCATCCCGCCCGCCGGGCTGCTCGACTACCACGACCGGCTCAAGCGCCGCCACGGCGGCGACCTCGACCGGTGGACCCGGTTGTTCCTGGTGCCCGGCCTGCACCACTGCTCCGGCGGCGACCGGATCTCCGGCTTCGACCCGCTGCCCGGCCTGCTGCGCTGGGTGGAGCAGGGGGCCGCGCCCGACCGGGTGATCGCCACCGGCCGCGACGAGGGCGGCGCGGTGCGGACCCGGCCGGTGTTCCCGTACCCGCTCACCGCCCGGTACGACGGCACCGGCAGCGTGGACGACGCGGCGAACTTCGTGCCCGCGCGGCCGTCGGGTCCGGTGCGCGACGCGGTCGACTGGTACGGCGCCTACCTGCACCACTTGCCGGGACCGGTCGCGCCCGGCAGGTGAGTGTGAAACGAAACTCACGTGTTTCAACTACCCCCGGACGGGTTACCCCCGAGTGCGTCGCTCTCCACGGCGCGACACGGCGGTCTTCGGGGGTGCTCACGGTGGATTGGGAGTTCGACGAGAACGAGATCCGCGCCCTGCACGTGTACCTCACCCAGGTGACGCGGGCGTTGGGGCTGCGAGGCGATTCCTTCTTCGTGCAGGCCGGTAGCGCCTACCTGGCGCTCGACGGTCGGCTACCGGGTTTCCCGGACCGCGACGTGGCCCTGCTGTGGGACGAGGCGCGCGGCTGGGCCGTCGCCGTCGAGAGCGACAGCGCCGAGCCGCCGTTCGTGCTGTCCCGCCTGCGCGGGCCGGTGCGGCCGGACCCGGCGAGCGTGGCGCGCTGGGTCGACGGCCTGGCCCTGACCACCGACGACGGGATGCTGGCCGCCAGCTGACCCGCGAGCCCGACGTCCGGCCCCGGGGTGCCGCCCCGGGGTCAGCGGGTCGCGGCCAGGTAGGTCCGGGTCTCGTCCAGCAGGGCGCGCACGCCCCGCATGAAGCTGCCCTCGCCGTGCAGCGCCTCGTGCAGCTGCTCGACCTCCTCGGCCGACGCGCTGGTGAACATCAGCGTCTCGGTCATCTCCAGCCTCCGGTTGACCGAGCCGACCGCGCTCCGCCACCGGTGCAGCAGGTCGATCAGCTCGGCGTCCCGGCGCGGGCTGAGCGCGCCCGACGAGAACGCCGAGTCCACCGCCGACTGGATGAGCCTCGGGTAGAGCCGCCGGCCGGCCGGCGCGTCGGCGCTGAACTCCCCGCCGTCGAGGGTCTCCCGGTTGCGGGCCATCTCCAGCCGGATCGACTCGACGGCCTGGTTGCGCTGCTCGCGCTGCGCCGCCCAGCGCTCGGCGAAGATGCCGGTGATGCCCGCCAGCAGGGCCAGTGAGTTCACCGCGGGCTCCCAGCGGTCGCCGGGCGGCGACACGACGAGCCACGTCACGCCCAGCCCCATCGCCACCGCGAGCGCGCCGAACGTGAGCGCCGTGATGGCGATCCGGACCATCGGCGGGTCAGCGCTCCCGCAGGTCGGTGGTCACGGGAGAAGTGGTCGCGGGGGGAGTGGTCACGGTCGGTGCTCCCAGATGTCGCGGGCGCGGCTGTCCCGCGCCGGCTCGGCCGGTTCGTCGGGCCCGCCCGGCGCGAGCAGCAGCAGGTCCATGCCGAACCCCTGCGCCGACCGGGGCACCGGGAAGTCCGAGTGCGTGCCGGTGACCTTGCGCATCCCGGCGGCGCGCACGACCCCGTCCAGCGCCTTCCGCGCGTACTTGCGGGTCAGGTACAGGCGGATGGTGTCCTGGTCCGGGAACGGCACGCGCGTGCGGTCGGGCAGCATCACCATGATGTCGCCGCCCGTCCGGTTCTGGTAGACGACCTTCACCTTCAGCGCCCGGTCGCCCTCGACCGCGCCCCGGAACTGCACCGCGTCCAGGGTGATCGTCAGGTCGGTGTTGTGCATCAACGCGCTGGTGACGAACTCGCGGTAGGCGCGGCTGCGCGCGTACTCCTCGACCGCGTCCTGCGCCAGCTCGTCGGACAGCGCGTCGGTGGTGGCGACCTCCAGCAGGAACAGGTCCTGCGGCCGGACCAGCCCGGTGAGGCTCGCGAGCAGCTCGGCGTCGTGGTCGAAGTTCGCCATCGTGTTGCCCAACAGCGAGTACAGCACGGGCTCGTCGCCGACCACCCGGTGCACGAGGTCGCGGAACTCGGTCAGGTTCCCCGGGATGGAGAAGTCGAGCTGCACCGGCACCACGCGGTGCCCGCGCAGGCGCAGGCCGTGCGTGGCCTGCTGGGTGCCGAGGCGCAGCATCTCCGAGCTCATGTCGACCGGCACGTAGAGCATGTCCGGGTTGTGGTCGAGCAGGTGCTCCAGCACCAGCCGGTCCTTGTGGCCGGTGCCGACGCCGAAGCTCACGTGGTGGAAGCCCGCGCCGATCCGCCCGCGCACCCGGCCCCACCGCCGGGTGAACGAGTCCAGGCTCTGCTTCATCACCAGGTAGAACGGGTCGGCGCAGGCGTGCGCCCAGGCGATCGTGGGCCCGATGCCCCAGTAGGCGTAGCCCGAGGTGATCTGCTTGCCGTCGCCGGTCGTGGACGGCTTGCCGAGCAGGTCGCTGGTCAGCGCCGCCAGCTTGTCCCGCTGGTCCTCGCCGACCAGCACCAGCGACCACGCGAAGTCCGATTCGTCGATGGCCTTGGCGAGGTCGCCGACCAGTCGCCCCTCGCTCGCCGTCACTCGGCCTCCCTCGCGTCGCCCACCGCAGCCTACCGATCACCGCCGGCGGTGGCCGGGAGGCGCGCTGCCGCCGCCGTTCCCGCCTCGCCGGGCCGAAAAAAAGGGGGTCGTAGGCGTTCGCCTACGACCCCGTGGGTGGGAACTCGCCGGGCGTCACCCGCCGACCGGCCTCAGGATGCGGCCGGACGCGGTGAGGTGCTCCCAGGTGCGCCCGCGCTGGCTGGACGGTGCCGAGCCGTCCGCCGTGCACACCGGGTAGACCAGACCGTAGGGGGTTGGTTGGTCGAACTCGTCGCCGCTGACGATGTCGACCAAGTCGCGCACGTGTGCCATCACGACCTCCCGACCAGTGCTGTGTGGGTGCCCATGTCGCGCTCCTCGTCGAACGGAGTGGGGGAGCAACGGATACCCGACCGTCAGGGCGAATATGCTCGAAGCGCTGCGGCAACAGAGTGAATCGTCACGACTTTTCGCCTCCCGGGCGAGATCCGGCCGGCTCAGGTCGCCGGGGGGATCTGGAGGGCCAGCGCGAGGAGCGAGTGGGCCCGCGTGGCGATCGCGGCGAGCAGGCCGTGCAGTTCCGGCGACGCCGCGTCGGCCGCCGCCTGGAGCGCCCTCAGGTCCTCGTCGATGCGCTCCAGGATCGGCGCCACGTCCACCTGGCCCGTCCGCAGCGCGGTGGCGATCTCCTCCAGCGGCACGCCCTGGACCTCCAGGCGCCGCACCAGGTCTATCTTGTCCACATCGGACCGCTCGTACAGGCGGTAGCCGCCCGCGGTGCGCTGCGCGGGGGAGAGCAGGCCCAGGCCCGTGTAGTAGTCGACGGTGCGGATGCTGACCCGCGCGTGGGCCGCCAGCTCGCCGATCCTGAGCAGGGCGCCGGTCACCGCCGCACCCCCTGTCCGCGTCCGCCGTCGCGGCGGCCCCGTCGGGCCACCGGCTCTCGTCGGGCAACCATACAGTGCCACGTGTTAGTGTCGATACATGTCCACAGACGCCGACGGCTGCAGTCACGGGCCGGGCCGGGCCCGGCGGCAGTCGTGTTGATCATCTACGGCCTGCTGGCGATCGTGCTGCTCACCGTCGCCACCGGGTACTTCGTCGCCCAGGAGTTCGCCTACATGGCGGTCGACCGGGGCAAGCTCCAGCGGTTGGCCGAGGGCGGCGACAAGGGCGCGGCCCGCGCGTACGCGGTCACGCAACGCCTGTCGTTCATGCTCTCCGGCGCCCAGTTCGGCATCACCGTCACCGCCCTGCTCGTCGGCTACGTCGCCGAACCGCTGCTCGGCGAAGGGCTCTCGGCCGTGCTCGGCGTCACCGGTCTGCCCGCCGGGGTGGGCGTCCCGCTGTCCATGGCGGTGGCGCTCGTGTTCGCCACGGTCGTGCAGATGGTGCTGGGCGAGCTGTTCCCCAAGAACCTCGCCATCGCCGAACCCGAGGTGCTGGCCGTGCGGCTGGCCTCCTCCACGCTCGTCTACCTGAAGGTGGCGGGCCCGGTGATCCGGCTGTTCGACGCGGCGGCCACCAAGCTGCTGCGCGGCGTCGGCATCGAACCGGTGGAGGAGCTGCCGCAGGGCGCCACGCCCGAGGACCTCAGGCAGATCATCGGCGAGGCGGGCGCGCTCGGCCACCTCGACCCCGAGCTGTCCCGGCTGCTCGACCGCGGCCTCGACTTCCGCGGCCTCGTCGCCGGGCAGGCCATGACGCCCCGCCCCGCCGTGCGCACGATCGCCGCCGGCGAACCGGCCGCGCGCGTCGTCGAACTGCTCGACACCGGGTTCTCGCGGTTCCCGGTCACCGGCGACGGCCTGGACGACCTGCGCGGCGTCGTCGGCCTCGCCGAGGTGCTGACCGTCGAACCCGACAAGCGCGCCGACACCGCCGTGGGCGACGTCGCCTCGCCCGCCCTGGTCGTGCCCGCCACCCTGCCGCTGCCCGCCGTCCTGGAACGGCTGCGCGCCGAACGCCGCCAGCTCGCGTGCGTCGTCGACGAGTTCGGCGGCTTCGCGGGCGTCGTCACGCTGGAGGACCTCGCCGAGGAACTGGTCGGCGAGATCCACGACGAGGACGACGTGGTGCGCGACCAGGTGCGCGGCGAGGACGGCCGCTGGGAGGTGCCCGGCAGGCTGCGCATCGACGAGATCGCCGACGCGACCGGCGTCGAGCTGCCCGAGCACGACTCCTACGACACGCTGTCCGGCCTCCTGCTGCACCGCCTCGGCCGCACCGCCGCCGTGGGCGACGAGGTCGCGTTCGACGGCGTCCGGCTGCGCGTGGTCGCCGTGCAGCGGCACGTGCCCAGCCGCGTCGTCCTGGAGGTGGGGCGATGAGCGCCACGTGGTCCCTGCTCGTGTCCCTGGTGCTGCTCGCGGCGAACGCGTTCTTCGTGGCCGCCGAGTTCGCGCTCATCGCCGCGAAGCGGCACCGGCTGGAGGAGGCCGCCGAGACGAGCCGCGCGGCGCGCGCCGCCGTGGCCGGGGTGCGCGAGCTGTCGCTGATGCTCGCGGGCGCGCAGCTCGGCATCACGCTGTGCACGCTGGGCCTCGGCGCGCTCGCCAAGCCCGCCGTCGCCGACCTGGTCGACCCGCTGCTGCTCGCCGTCGGCCTGCCCGCCGGGCTGTCCTACGCCATCGCGTTCACGATCTCGCTGCTGCTGGTCGTGTTCCTGCACATGGTGGTCGGCGAGATGGCCCCGAAGTCGTGGGCGATCACGCACCCCGAGCGCTCGGCGCTGCTGCTCGCCATCCCGTTCCGGGCGTTCGCGCGGACCGTGCGGGGGCTGCTCAGCCTGCTGAACAGCACGACGAACGCCCTGCTGCGGGCGGTGGGCGTGCAGCCGAAGGACGAGCTGACCCAGGAGCACCGCCCGGACGACGTGCGGATGCTGCTGCGCCAGTCCGCCGAGCACGGCCTCATCCCGGAGGGCCAGCAGCGCCTGCTGACCCGGATGATCCAGCTCCAGCAGACCACCGTCGCGCAGGTCATGGTGCCCATCGGGGAGACCGTGAGCGTCACCGAGCGCGCCGGCGCGCTGGAGGTCGAACAACGCAGCCGGGAGTCCGGCCGCTCGCGGTTCCCCGTCACCGACGGCGCGGGCCGGTTCGTCGGCCTGGTGCACATCCGCGAGGCGGTGCGCGCCACCGCCGCCGGCCGCGACACGCCGGCCCGCGAGCTGATGACCGAGCCGCTCACGCTGTCCGCCGCGCTGCCCGTCGCGGGCGCGGTCACGGCGATGCGCGCCGACCGCGCGCAGCTGGCGCTGGTGGCCGACGAGGACGACCGCGTGGTCGGCATCGCCGCCCTGGAAGACCTCCTCGAAGAGCTGATCGGCGACTTCGAGGACGAGACCGACCAACCACCCCGCTAACCCTTCAGCGAGAGGTCCCCCTCCATGTTCAAGCGGATGCTCAGCGCCTTCGGCGTCGGCGGACCGTCCGTCGACACCGTCCTGGACACCCCGCACGCCCAGCCCGGTCAGGTGATCACCGGGCAGGTGCGCATCCAGGGCGGCAGCGCCGAGGCCAAGATCGACCAGGTCGTGCTGTCGCTCGTGACGCGCGTCGAGGTCGAGCACGGCGACCACGAGTTCGGCGGTGTCTCGGAGTTCCTCCGCGTCCCCGTCGCGCAGGGCGTGCGCGTCGCGCCGAACCAGTCGGTGTCCATCCCGTTCCAGCTCCCCGTGCCGTGGGAGACCCCGATCACCGCCGTCGAGGGGCAGCCGCTGCCCGGCATGACCGTCGGCGTGCGCACCGAGCTGGTGATCTCCGGCGCGCCGGACAAGGGCGACCTGGACCCGGTCCTCGTCGGCCCGCTGCCCTCGCAGGACCGCGTGCTCCAGGCGTTCGGGCAGCTCGGCTTCCAGTTCCGGTCGGCCGACGTGGAGGCCGGGCGCATCCACGGCGTCCACCAGGAGCTGGGTTTCTACCAGGAGATCGAGTTCTTCCCGCCCGCCCAGTTCGCGGGCCGCGTCAACCAGGTCGAGCTGACCTTCGTGACCAGCCCGCACGAGCTGGTCGTGGTGCTGGAGGCCGACAAGCGCGGCGGGGTGTTCTCCTCCGGCGGCGACGTCTTCGGCCGCTTCCACGCCTCCCACCAGGACGCGCTGCACACCGACTGGGCGTCGGTGATCGGCCAGTGGGTCGCCCAGGTGGCCGAACGCGGCGGCCACAACGCGTACGGCCGGCCGGGCTACGCCCACCAGGGCCACCACGGCCACCGCCGGGGCCCCGGCATGGGCGGCGTGGTCGCCGGCGCGGCGGCCGGCGTGGTCGGCGGCATGATCATCGGCGAGGCCCTGGACGACGCCTTCGAAGACGGCGGCGAAGCCTTCGGCTTCGAGGAATAACCCCCACCCGAGAGTCCAACGCTCAGGACCCGAGAGTCCAACGCTCAAGACCCCTGAGTTCTTCACTCGCGAGTAAGAACTCGGGGTCCTGAGCGTAGAACTCAGGGGTCGCGAACGTAGGACTCACGGGGTCTGAGCGTTGGACTCTCGCGGCCTGGGGGTTGGACTCTCGGGGTCAGGTGGTGGGGCGGAGGAGGGTGATGCGGTTCGCGCCCAGCTCCGTCACGTAGAGGTTGCCGGTGGTGGGGTGCTGGACGATGTCCAGCGGCTGGTTGAAGCCCGTCATGCCGGTGGTGCCGGTCGTCCGGTTCGACAGCACGCCGTTCGCGGCCACGTCGAAGTACTGGACGTCCTGCCCGGACGAGTAGCGCACCATCAGCAGCTTGCCGTCGAGCCGTCCGCCGAACGCGCCGCCCCGGTACTCGACCACCCCGTTCGGCGACGCGTGCAGCCCCGCGTCGTAGGTGCCCGCGAGGTCGAAGTTCCGGTCCGGCAGCGTGCCCACCGGGTACGCGGACGTCTGGAACGGGTCGGTCCCGGACGTCGGGTTGCCGCCCGCCAGCACCCACTCGCAGCGCACCGGCGCGGGGTGCCCGTAGTACTTCCCCGGCTTCACGTCGAACACGTAGTCGGTCTCGGACTGCGGGTTGTTCACCACCGCCGGCACCGCCGGACCGGTGTACGGCCCGTCGCGCCGGGACGCGCACGCCGCCGGCAGCGGTGACGGCGTGGCCGGCGCGTTGCCGCCCGCCGCCGAACCGTTCGTCGGCACGTACAGGTGCCCGTTGCGGTGCCACACCAGGTCGTAGGCGTTGCGCACGCCGGTCGCGTGGATCGTCACCGGCGCGTCGGCCGCGTACGGGTCGTACGAACCACCGGCCTCGGTGCGCACGTTCACCGGCAGCGCCGCGGGCAGCCGCGCCGGGTGGAGCTTGAGCACGGCGGCGCTGAGCAGGTGCTCCGCCCGGCCGCCCCACGTCGTGTCGGGCGCGCCCATCGCGTTCATCGAGCCCTGCACCAGGTAGAGCCCGCCGTCCGGCCCGAACGCGAGCGAGTTCGACTCGTGGTCCTTGATCGACCGCGGCAGGTCGGTCACGACCTCGGTGTACGTCCCCAGGTCCGGACCGCTGAGCCGGGCGACCTTGCCGGACCAGTCCGGCGCGTTGGACGTGCCGCCGAAGTTGTCCGTCACCCACAGCACCGGCGCCGCGGCGGTGGACGCCGGGTCGAACGCCAGGCCGATCACGGTCCGGTTCGGCGCGCCGGGCAGCCCGGCGGCGGTGGCGTGCGCCCGCACGGTCTCGATCACCGTCGCGGCGCCCAGGGTGCCGTCGGCGTTGACCGGGAAGCGGCGGAGCTGACCGGTGAACGTGGCCGCGTACAGCCGCCCGTCCGGCCCGAACGCCACGCTGGTGAACGGCGCGCCGGTGGCCACCCCGAACACCTGCTGGAACGCGATCGCCCCACCACCCCCGCCGGTGCCGGTGGTGAACACCGACGAGAACGGCCGGAAGGCGTTGCCCGCCACGTCCCGCACGCCCGAGGTCACCGAGAACCGGTAGGGCGTGGACGCGGCGAGCGGCGCCAGCGGCGACAGGTTGACCACGTCCCCGCCGCCGCTGGTGATCACGTTCGCCGCCACGGCCGCGCCGTCGGGCACCCGGGTCAGCCGCACCGAGGTCGACGACAGCGTCGCCGGGTCCACCGCGCCCGCGGGCAGCCGCAGGTCGGCCACCACCGACGTGGTCGGGTCCACCGCGGTCGCCAGGTTCGCGGGCGTCGCGGCGCGCACCGACGGCGGACCGTCCGGCAGCCCGTCCACGTCGACGTAGTTGACCTTCGTGTTGGTCCCCGAGCGCGGCGACAGGGTCAGCCGGCCGTCGGTCACGGTGACCACGCGGGTCGCGGTGGCGTGCTTCGCGGTCGACGTGGGCTTGAACGCGGCGACGGCGTTCTGGTCCTCGACGTTGAGCCAGTGCGTGCTGTCGGTGGCGGTGCCCGCGTCGCCGACGGCGACCGTGACGGTGTAGGAGCCGCTGGGCACGGCGATCTCCCAGCTGCCCGGCGTCGGCACGCCCGGCGAGGTCGCCGGGAGCTGGGCGTGCACGAGCGTCGCCAGGCGCGGGTCGCCGGTGCCGCCGCGGTCGCGGCCGTTGCCGACGAGCGACAGCGGGGTGGTGGTGCCGAGCGAGACCCAGCCGAACACCTGGCCGTTCGGCCGGGTGCCGTACGGCTCGCCGAAGTCCCGGGCGTAGCCGGTGGCGGGCGCGGTGGCCTGGTCGGAGAAGTCGATGCGCGCGGTGAACGCGGCGGCGTGCGCGAGTCCGGCGGACTGCGGTGCGGCCAGTGCCGCGGCGGCTAAGGCGGTGGCTGAGGCGGTGGCGGTGAGCACTCGCATGGTGGTCCCCTCACGGCGGCGGAGGAGGCGAGCCTCGCAGACCGGCCCCGGGGGGCAACCGCCGAAGGGCGGCACACCGGCGGGCCGTCCTGCGGAGCACCGAAGGGCCGGCGGAACCAGCCGATCGGCTTGTTGTCGCCGTGTGAACGCGCCTTTACGGTCGGTTGACGTCCTGCCGCCGAACGCCCTGTGGAGGTCCGCGGTGTCGAGGAAACGAGTCTGCGCCGCCGTCGGCGCCCTGCTGCTGGCCGGCGCCGCGCTGGCCACCACCCCCGTCGCGGCCGGCGCGGCGGACGACCGGCCCACCGCCGTGGTGTCGCTCGGCGACAGCGCCATGTCCGGCGAGGGCGCGGGGTCCTACGAGGCCGGCACCGAGGGCCAGAACGGCAACTGGTGCCACCGCTCCACGCAGGCCATGGTCCACCGGACGCAGCTCGCCTCGCGGACGTTCAACCTCGCCTGCTCCGGCGCGGACTCGGCGAACGTGTCGCTGGCCGACACCGTGCACTACACCGAGGGCTCCCAGGCGCGGCGGCTGATCGACATCGCCCGCCAGTTCCGCGTGACCACCGTCGTCGTGCAGGTCGGCGCGAACGACGACGTGCGGTTCGCCGACACCATGGTCGACTGCGTCGCCGCGTGGGTGAACCCGTTCGGCCCGAGCTGCCGCTCCGCGCTGGAGCGCGAGTGGCCCGGCCGGCTCGCCGCGATGGCCCCGAAGGTCGAGAACGCGCTGCGCGACGTGCGCACCGCCATGACCACCGCCGGGTACGCGGACTCCTCGTACGACCTGGTCCTCACCTCGTACGCCTCCCCGGTGACCGAGAAGATGGACAAGCTCCTGCACGGCCCGCAGGGCTGCCCGCTGCGGCTGGCCGACGCCCAGTACGGCCGCACGGTCGCCGTGCCGCAGTTCACCGAGGCGCTGCGCGGCGTGGCGACGCGCTCGGGCGTGAAGTTCCTCGACTTCTCCCGCGCCACCGAGAACCGCGAGGCGTGCAGCAAGGGCGCCACCACCAGCGGCGAGTGGCAGCGGCGGCTGACCGTCGACCCGTACGCGCTCGTCACCGGCGGCCTCGACGCCATCGGCATCCACCTCGCCCAGCAGTCGTTCCACCCGAACGCCGCCGCGCACGCCCAGCTCGGCCGCTGCATCACCGAGTTCGTCACCTCGGGCGCCTCCTCGGCGCGCTGCCTGGAGGGGGCGGACGGCAACCTGCACGCCATCGCCTGATCCACCCCCGACCAGCGGGAACCGCTTTCACCCCACCGGGCGTGGAAGCGGTTTCCGCTTTTCGTGCAACCCCGTCCGGTGCGTGGGCGTCCTGTGGGTAAGTTGGCCGGACCGGATTGTGGGGATCTGCTTTGGGGGAACCGGTGTCTCACGAGAACGCACTCGCCCGCCCGGGCCGGCCGGCGGCGGCGGTGCTGACCGCCGTGCTGGCCGTCGTCGCGCCGGTCGCCACCGCCTGCACGTCGACCGGGGGCGAGCCGCTCGACCCGGGCCTCGCGCCGCGCGGCACCGTGCAGACCACGGCCAAGCCGACCAGGCAGGACCTGTCGAACGAGATCGGCCTGACCGGCAAGGTCACCATGAACCCGGTCTTCGGCATCGTGTCGCCGGTCGCGGGGCAGGTGCGCTACCTGACCCTGCCCGAGGCGACCGGCACGCCGACCAGGCCGACCCGGTTCGCCACCGTGTGGGTCGACGGCAAGCCCACCAACGTGGAGGTGCCCGCCGGGGCGGTGTTCGGCGGCCGGCTCGTCGATGACCGGGCCGCGGTGACCGCCGGGATGCCGATCGCGTCGGCCAAGCACGGCGGCTACGGCATCGTCGCCGAGATCAGCGGCGAGCAGGCGTACCAGATCGCCGACGCCGCGCAGGGCACCGTGCAGGCGCAGATCAAGAACGGCCCGGGGCCGTTCGCGTGCGCGCTGCTCGGCACGATCGCCGCGCTGCCCGCCGGCACCGTGCCCGTCGAGCCGCCCGCCCCGGAGCAGCCGGGGACGCCGCCGACGGGGGCCGCCGCGCCCCCGCCGCCGCCGCAGCGGGAGGAGCCGGTCGACTCGCCGTCGTCCGACCCCACCGGCCTGCGGCTGGTGTGCACCGCGCCCGCCGACGTGAAGCTCATCAACGGCGCCGCCGCCACCCTCGAACTCGTCACCGCCACCTCGCCGAACGCGCTCGTCGTGCCGGTCGAGGCCGTCGCGGGCGGCCAGGGCAAGGGCAAGGTCGACGTGGTCGGCGCGGACGGCGCGCGGGAGACCAGGGACGTCGAGCTGGGGCTGACCGACGGCAAGGTCGTGGAGGTCAGGTCCGGCCTGACCGGCGACGAGACGCTGGCCGTGCCCGGCCCGAGCCTGCCGCCGGTCGACGCCGGGCAGGACGGGCCGGAGCGGGGCGGCTCCGGGGCGGGTGGCGCGTGAGCACCGAAGCCGTCCCGCTGATCAGGCTCACCGGCCTGACGAAGACGCTGAAGGGCCAGGAGGAGCCGCGCTCCATCCTGGCGGGCGTCGACCTGACCGTGCGCGCGGGCGACAGCGTCGCCATCCTCGGCCGCTCCGGCTCCGGCAAGAGCACGCTGCTCAGCCTGATCGGCCTGTTCGACCGGGCCGACGGCGGCCAGTACCTGCTGGGGGAGCGGGACATCACCCGCCTGCCCGAGCGCAAGGCCGCCGCGCTGCGCAGCGCCGAGTTCGGCTTCGTGTTCCAGCGCTTCTTCCTGCTCAAGCACCTGACGGCGGCGCAGAACGTCGCCATGGCCCTGGTCAACGGCCAGGGCTGGCTGCCGCGCCGCAAGCGCAAGGCGAAGGTGATGGCCGCCCTGGAGCGCGTCGGCATCGCGCACCTGGCCAAGCAGAAGCCGCCCCGGCTGTCCGGCGGCGAGCAGCAGCGCGTCGCCATCGCGCGGGCGCTGGTGCGCGAACCGCGCGTGCTGCTCGCCGACGAGCCGACCGGCGCCCTGGACACCGACACCGGCAACCTCGTGGTGGAGGTGCTGCGCTCGGCCACCGAGCAGGGGTGCGGGCTGGTGCTCGTGACGCACGACCACGACCACGCGGCCAAGATGGGCCGAGTGTTCCACCTGTCCGACGGCCTGCTGCACGAGGGCTCGGCCGCGGCGCGGGTGGTCGTGTGAGCGGGCTGTCCGGGCGGCTGCGGTCGGCGGTCGTCATCGGCGGGCAGGGGATCAGGGCCCGCAAGCTGCGCACGTTCCTGTCCATGGTCAGCCTGTTCCTCGGCGTGCTCGCGGTCGTGCTGGTGCAGGCGGGCGCGGAGATCGCCAACCGGGCGCTGCTCGCCGACCTGGAGCTGTCCGTGGCCAAGGACGGCACCCGGCAGGTGTACCTGCCGCCGGAGGGGCAGACCGTGCCCGTGGCGCTGGAGGTGCTGCGCGGCCGGACCGACGCGGTGGCGCTGACCAGCGTGCAGGCGTTCATCGGCGAACCCGGCGTGAAGCCCCTCAACGAGGGCGGCGGGCCGATCGACCAACCCGGCTACAGCGGGACGCGCACCTGCGACGCGTCGGGCTGCTACATCGTCGAAGAGGCCGAGGGCGACCCGCCCGGCCAGGCCGTCGAGCTGGAACTGGTGGGGCTGACCGGGGACGTCCGCCAGTTCCGGCCCTTCCGCACCGTGGGCGGCGACTGGCTGCACTTCGGCGGGGAACCGTCGCTCGCGCCCCGGCTCGTGTTGAACGAGGCCGCGGCGGAGGCGTTCACCCGCCACCGCGTGCCCGCCGAGATGCGCGTGGAGGGCGCCGCGCACAACCCGACGCCGGTGTTCAGCGGTGTCGTGGCGGACGGCAACGACCGGCCCGTGGCGTACGTCCGGTCCGACGAGCTGCTGAACTGGATGCCCGTCGACAGCGTCAAGGAGGGCCGCTTCGGGCCCGGCCTCCAGGTGCTGGTCTCGCCCACGGCCCCCGAGGTGGAGCACGTGCTGACGGCGAGGCTGACGGCCGCGGGCACGCCGGCGGACCACATCCAGGTGCAGACGATCGAGGTGCGGGACCGGATGTCCGCTGAGCTGGCGCTGATGCGCTGGATCTTCCTGGGCATGGCGGCGCTGGTGCTGCTGATCGGCGTGGCGGGCATCCTCAACGTGGGCCTGGCGACCGTGGGCGAACGGGTCGAGGAGTTCGCGCTGCGCCGGGCCGTCGGCACGCCCCGGCTGCTGCTGGCCGGGATCGTGCTGGCGGAGACCCTGCTGACGGGCCTGCTGACGGCGGCGCTGGCCATCGGGGCGGGCGTGCTCGGGCTGGAGGTGGCCCTGGCCCTGTTCGGCTCGCGGACCCCGTCGCTGGAGGGCGTCGAGTTCCCGTGGCAGGCGGGCATGGCGGGCGTGGTGGCCGGGCTGGTCGCGGGCGTGCTGGGCGGGTTGGTCCCCGCGCTGCGGGCGGCCCGCATCCCGATCGCGACGGTGATGCGGGCCTGACACCCCCGGCCCCGGGGCCTGAACCCCGGCCCGGGGGCTGACCCTCCCGGCCCGGGGTCAGCCAGGCCGGGGTCAGCCGGGTGTCACGGCCTGCCACGGCGCGACGCCCAGCCGGCCCGTGCTGCCGAGGTCGATGGTGGTCGGCCCGTCCTCGCCGACGAGGGCGAAGACCTCCGGGGCGATGTCCGAGGCCGCGACGATGCGCAGGTGCGTGCCGACCGCGGGCGGTGCGGTGAGGTCGTCGTACTTGTTGCGCCACAGCACGCTCGTGGTCGCGTACTCGCCCGGGTGGATGGTCACCGGCTGGGGCGCGCGGTCGAAGGACTCGACGCTGGAGATGCCGAACGAGCCCCGGCCGACCACCACCGGCAGCACGGCGCGGTCCTCGTCGAGCACCTCGATCACCGGGTAGCCGTCCAGGGTCAGCGGTTGCGTGCCGCAGTTGGTGGCCCGGATGCCGAGCACGCGCAGGCCCATGGCGGCGTCCTGCGTCCCCAACGAGTAGCGCAGCAGGCCGCCGGTGCACGGCGCGGCCCCGGCGTCGACCCGCTCCGCCCCTGAGGGGGCGGTGCCGGGCAGGGCGTCGGCGGACGGGGCAGTGCCGGGCAGGGTGGTGGTGGGCTGGGTGGTGCCCGGGGCCGGCGTCGAGGGCGGCACGGAAGCGGGGATCTCGGGCGGCGGCGTGGTGCAGGCGGTCAACACCAGCAGCAGCGCGGCGACAATGATGCGGGGCACGGTTCGATGGTGGCACAGCAATGGGTGTTGCCGCGCCGCGCATTTCCGGGATAGGCTTCTCCCGTGACTGCCGGGTCGGCCTTGAGCCATCAGCGAGAGAGTCACCCGGCCGCCGAGTGAGCGCCGGGTGGGCCCGCGGCCCGCCCCCCTTCTCCGGGTTTTCCACGTTGTCGCACGTCAACGTGATGTACCCGGCTTTTCGCAGCTCCACCTCCTCGCACCACCGCGGGCCCAGTGCTGCCCGCGCACCTTCACACGACCTCCACGGAAAATCGCGGGAACATTCACCCGCGGTTCTGCCGTCATGCCCGGAAAACGCCTCAGGAGAGCGATCGAATGGATTTCAACCAACAGGTGATCGACGAGTTCCGCGCGAACGCGGGCCGCGTGGGCGGGCCTTTCGAAGGCGGCAGGCTCGTCCTGCTCACCACCACGGGCGCGCGCACCGGTGCCCGCCGCACGACGCCCGTGGGCTACCTGCCCGACGGCGACCGCATCCTCGTCATCGCCTCGGCGGGCGGGTCGCCGCGCCACCCCGACTGGTTCCACAACCTGCGCGCCAACCCCGTCGTGCAGGTGGAGGACGGGGTGTTCACCTACGACGCGAAGGCCACCGTCCTGGAGGGCGCGGAGCGCGACGCGATCTGGGCCCGCGCGGTCGAGGCGGACGAGGGGTGGGCGCGGTACCAGGAGCAGACGAGCCGGGTCATCCCGGTCGTGGCGCTGGAGCAGGTGGCCGGCGGCCCGCCGAACGCGTCGAGTATGGGGGAGGCCCTGCGGCTGCTGCACGACGCGTTCCGGCGCGAGCTGCGCACGATCCGCCGCGAGGTGGCCGGGAGCGGCGGCACGCTGGGCGCGCAGCTGAAGGTCAACTGCCTGACCGCGTGCCAGGGCCTGAAGTTCCACCACACCGCGGAGGACACGGGCGTGTTCCCGTCGCTGGAGCAGCGCTTCCCGGAGCTGGACCCCGTCCTCGCCCGGCTGCGCGAGGAGCACGAGCGCCTGGCGGTGCTGCTGGCCGAGTTGCAGGCGACGCTGGAGCGCGGCGACGTGGCGACCCTGCGCGAGGACGTCGACCGGCTGGTGGCCGACCTGGAGGCGCACCTCGACTACGAGGAGGAGCAGCTGATCCCGTTCCTCGACGCCTGAGCACGTCTCGCCGCCCCGCCCGGTCGACCGGGCGGGGCGGCGGTACCCCCGTCACCCGTAGGCGTTCGCGTTGCCTGACTGGTCGATCACTCACCGGGCGACTTTACTCACGCGGTCCTCTCGCGACCGCCGCGTGCGGGTCAGTAGTGGCGGATACCGGCGGACAGCGTGCGCGCCCACGGGGCGTCCACGGCGTCCGCGTCCACCGCCACCACCAGGTGGCACAGCATTCCGACGGCGAAGAACCGCTGTACCTGGGCCTCGTCGCCGCCGGACACCCCGCGCACGTACTCGATCGCGCGGGCGTACCCGCGCTGCACGACTTCGCGCACCGCCGGTTCGGACACCGCCGCCGCCTGGGCGTGCATCTGGACCAGCAGCAGCGTGTTCTCCTCGGCGATGAGCCGGGCGTACGCGTCGCCCATCGCGTGCAGCACGGCCTCGGGCGAACTGCCGGTCGCGGCGGCCACCCCGTCGGCGAGGCTCTCCCGGATGCGGGCGAAGCAGTGCTCGACCACCGCCAGGAACAGCGCCTCCTTGTCCGGGAACAGCCGGTACACGTACGCCTGCGAGATGCCCGCCGACTTCGCCACCTCGCCGGTCGTGGTGCCCCAGTAGCCGCGTGCGCCGAACGCGCCGAGGGCGGTGCGCAACACCGTCTCGCGCCGCTCCTCGGCAGTGGACAACCTGCGCCCCGCACCCGCTCCAGCCATAGGTGTAATCAACCGCTCACACCCCCCGCTGTCAAATCCCACCCGCGAGTCCAACGCTCACGACCCGCGAGTCATGCGCTCACGACCCGCGAGTCCAACGCTCGCGACCCGCGTGTCCTGCGTTCGCGACAGGTGTGTCCTGCGTTCGCGACCGCCGGGGCCCCATCCGGGTCTAGGGTCCGCGCATGTCGCGTGGCGCTGTGGCCGTGGTCGCCCTCGTGTTCCTGCTCGCCGGTTGCGGCACGTCGGTGGGCGGCGAGGCGCTGCCCACCCTGGCGTCGTTGCCCGACCCGACGACCGGCACCAGTCCCGCCCCCGCCACCGCCGCGACCACGACCACCGCCGCGACGGCCACCACCACGACCACCACGCCCGCACCGGCGCCGCCGCCCCCCAAGGCGGGCAACCCCGCCGGTGACGCGGTCGTGCCGCCCGAGGCCGCCGCCGTCGACACCTCGTCCCCCACCCGCGTGGTCGGCAGCGGCACGCCGGCCGGCTGCACGTCCGACGCCGTCGTCCAGGCCGTCGCGGCCGGCGGCACGATCACGTTCGACTGCGGTCCCGCCCCCGTCACCATCGCCATGACCGCGACCGCGAAGGTGCGCAACGACACCGGCCCGCAGGTCGTCCTCGACGGCGGGGGACTGGTCACGCTCAGCGGCGGCGGGCAGCGGCGGGTCGTCTACCAGAACACGTGCGACCCGGCCCAGGGCATCACCACCTCGCACTGCCAGGACCAGGACCACCCGCGCCTGGTGCTCCAGGACATCACGCTCGCCGACGGCGACTCGACCGGTGACGACGCGGAGGGCGGCGGTGGCGGCGCGGTGTTCGTGCGCGGCGGCCGGGTGAAGGTCGTCAACACGACGTTCCGCGGCAACCGCTGCGACCCGGTGGGCCCCGACCTCGGCGGCGCCGGGATGCGCGTGCTCAGCCAGTCCGGGGGCGCGCCGGTGTACGTCGTGTCCAGCACGTTCGAGGGCGGGCGGTGCGCCAACGGCGGCGCGCTGAGCGGCATCGGCGTGTCGTGGGTCGTGCTGAACAGCGTCCTGCGCGGCAACGCCGCCGTCGGCCGAGGCGCGAACCCGGCCCGCGCGGGCACCCCGGGCGGAGGCAGCGGCGGCGCGGTCTACGCGGACGGCAACGGGTTCACCGTGCGCATCGCGGGCAGCGTCGTGGAGGACAACGAGGCGACCGAGGGCGGCGGCGCGGTGTTCTTCGTCAGCAACGACCGCACCGGCAGGCTGCTCATCGAGGGCTCGCGGTTGCGCCGCAACCCCAGCGCGGGGTTCGAGACCCCCGGCTACAAGGGGATCTTCTTCCTCGGCGCGGCCACGCCGTCGGTCAGCGGCTCGACCATCCAGTGACCGGGCCGGCCACCAGACCGACGACCGGGCCGGCCACCAGGCCGACGACCGGACCGGCGAACAGCCGGCCACCGGGCCGGTGACCGGCGGAAGGGTGTGCGGCGATCCGAAGGCGAACCGGAAGAACTCCCGTCGATCGTCGGATTGTGAGCAGCCCGTTCGCCGTTCACGATGAGCGCGTCGGCAGAGGGGCCGGCTGGAAGTCCCTGCGAACTCGACGTCCGGCCACCCTGCGAGCTCGACCCCGGCCGGGCGCGGGAAGGAACACCGTGCGCACTGGTACGAGAAAGGCGCTCGCCCTGGTCGTGGGCGTCGCCGCAACCCTGGCCGCAGCCGCGGGCCAGGCGCTCGCCGCACCGCCGTCGACGGACGGGGGCGGCGTCACGCCCCAGGTCGTGGGCGGCACCCGGGCCGCCCAGGGCGAGTTCCCCTGGATGGTCCGCCTGTCGATGGGCTGCGGCGGCTCGATGCTGACCGACCAGCTCGTGCTCACCGCCGCGCACTGCGTCAGCCGCACCGGCAACAACACCTCGATCACCGCCACCTACGGCGTGGTCGACCTCCAGAGCACGAGCCGGGTCACCCGCACGTCCACCTACGTGCACCGCGCGCCCACCTACGGCACCGCCACCGGCGGCGACTGGGCGATCATCAAGCTGGCCAGCCCCATCACCGGCGCGGCGCTGCTGCCGATCGCCACGACCAACGCCTACAACACCGGCGTGTTCACGGTGGCCGGCTGGGGCGCGACGAGCGAGGGCGGCGGCCAGTCCCGCTACCTGCTCAAGGCCGACGTCGACTACGTCGACGACACCACCTGCAAGAACTCCGACCCGTACTACTCCGACCTGATCCCGGCGGCCGAGCTGTGCGCAGGCTTCCCGCAGGGCGGCGTCGACACCTGCCAGGGCGACTCGGGCGGCCCCATGTTCCGGCGCGACAACGCGGGCGCGTGGGTGCAGGTCGGCATCGTCAGCCACGGCAACGGGTGCGCGCGACCGGACAACCCCGGCGTCTACACCGAGGTCAGCACGTTCGCGGCGGCCATCAACCAGGCCAAGGCCGACCTCGGCGGCGGCACCAACCCGCCCACCGGCAAGGTCTTCGAGAACACCGCCGACGTGAACATCCCGGACGCCGGCGCGGCCGTCTACAGCAACGTCGCCGTCACCGGCGTCACGGGCAACGCCCCGTCCGCCCTCGCGGTGGGCGTGAACATCGTGCACAGCTACAGCGGCGACCTGGTGATCGACCTGGTCGCGCCGGACGGCTCCACCTACCGGCTGAAGAACTCCAGCGGTTCGAGCACGCCGAACGTCAACACCACCTACACCGTGAACGCCTCCTCCGAGGTCGCCAACGGCACGTGGCGACTCAAGGTGCAGGACGTCTACAACGCCGACACGGGCTACATCAACTCGTGGAAGCTGACGTTCTGACCGACCCGCGCTGACCGGTCCGGTGGCGGGCGGGAGGGCCGCCCGCCACCGGACCGATCGGTGGCCGATCCGAACCGCCGGCGCCCGGCGGCGCAACAGTCGGCCGTCCGGCTGCGATGTACCCACCGATCGCACGGCGAAGGGTGGGGCCGATGGAGCGCAGGACCGAGGTCGAGGACCGGCTGCGGCGGCTCGCCGCGGGGTTCACCGGGTACGTGGACGCCTACGACGCGGCGACCCCGTTCACCAGCGCCCAGGCCAAGGCCCACCGGGACGCCATCGCGCTGCGCCGGGCGGCGGGCGGCGCCGAGGCCGCGCTCGACGACCTGGCGTTCGTCGCCTCCCTGCACCGCACCCTGGTCGCCTGGAAGATCGGCACGCGCGGCTCGCGGCTGGTGTCCCCGTCGGAGTTCTTCGAGGCCCTCCAGGTCGCCAAGCCCGACATCCTCGCGCTGGAGCGGTACGCGATCGACGACCGCGACGCGCCCGAGGACGTCGCCGACCGCGTCTGGCGGGTGGTCGAGGGGCTCGGCGTCGTGGTCAACAAGTCGAAGCTGGTCGCGGGCACCAAGACGCTGCACCACGTGCTGCCCGACCTGGTCGTCCCGCTGGACCGGGACTGGACCGGCTCGTTCTTCCGGCTGCACGCCCCGGACTGGCAGTACAACCAGCAGCGCACCTACCGCTGGGTGCACAACCGGTTCGCCGCGCTCGCCCGCCAGGCCAACCCGCAGCAGTACGTGACCGGGCGCGGCTGGCGGACCAGCCGCACGAAGGTCCTCGACAACGCGATGATCGCGTTCTGCCGCCGGCACGGCCGCAACCCGGTGCCGCCCGACGAGCCGGTGCGCGCGGTGTCGTTCTCGGTCGCCGGACCGCCGCCCACTCGCAGCGAGGCGCTGTCCCTGCTCGGTGCCGGCCACCCCCACGTCGACCGGGTGCGCGTGCTGCTGGAAGCCGCGCGCGGCGCGATCACCAAGCAGGGCTTCACGCCCGAGCCGGGCAAGGCCGTCGCGCTCGACCTGGAGGTCCGGGTCGGCCCCGGCACGCGGCCCGCGGACGCGCCCACCGCGCTCGGCGGCGTCGGCGCGGTGCTCCAGGACAAGGCGTCCCGCGGCGGGCTGCCGCACCTGGCCGACCTCGCGTCGGTGTGGCTGTTCCGGTACGGGCACCAGCTCAAGCAGGTCTCCTACCGCGAGGTCGAGGGCGCGGACACCGGCTACACCGTGAGCGTGCGCGTCATCGACGTCTGACCGGCGACGTCCGACCGGCGACGTCCGACCGGTTTTGTCAGGCGCATACGAAGTGTTGTCCAGGAAAGCGCTTGCCTTTGACAACAACCAATTGCGTACATCTCCGCTCCGATCGACCTCGACTGTCTCATCGGTGCAGGTGGCGGACGTTGCGATTATCCATAATTGACAATTTCGACCGTTGTTCCACACCGTTCATGCCGCACCCTTGCGCGCCTGCTGCGACGTGGTTAATTTCCCCTGTGCGGTAATTCCGCGACCCGCTCTCGCCCTGCCCCCTATTTTTCTGACGTGCCCCCGGCGTCAGGGAGGACGTTCCCGTGAGACGCAGAAGACAAGCCCGCCGGCTGACGGGGCTCGGCGCGGTCGCCACCGCCGCCGCGGTCGTCGCCGGCCTCGTGACCGGCACGGGCACCGGCTCCGCCGCGCCGGGTGAGCTGACCCAGACCTACGCCTGCCCGCTGCCCCTGATCGGCCCGCAGGACGTCACCGTCGAGATCGCGGTCGCGAACCAGCCCGCGTCGATCGCCGCGGGGACGTTCACGCCCGCCCTCGACATCACCGCGGTGTCCAACGCCGGGGCGACCTCCACCCAGGCCCTGCGGCTGGTGGGCGCGGAGACCATCCGGGGCTTCGCCCGCGCCACGTCGGAGGTCACCTCGCCCGGCGGCCAGGGCACGCAGGCCGTGCGGGTCACCACCGACGTGCCCGAGCAGCCCATCCCGGCGGTCGGGAACGACCTCGTGCTCGACGCCGTGGGCAGCGCGCCGGGCCTGCGGTTCGACGAGCCCGGCACGGCCACCGTCGAGGTGACCGACCTGGTGCTGGAGATGACCCCGCTGCGGGCCGACGGCACCCCGACCGAGCTCGGCACGTTCGTCGCCGACTGCACCCCGGCCGCGGGACAGGACACCGTGCTCCAGGCGTACGAGGTCACCGGTGCGGCGGTCGCGCCCGAGACGCCCGCCGGGGTCGGCTCCACGCCGCCGCTGCGGCAGACCTACACCTGCCCGTTCCCGCTGATCGGGAACCAGGCCGTCACCGTCGACATCGACACCGACGCGTTGCCGGCCGAGATCCCGGTGGGCGCGTTCACGCCGCCGATCGGGATCACCGCGGTGTCCAACGCCGGGCCGACCTCGACGCAGGGGTTGCGGCTGGTGGGCGCGGAGACCATCCAGGGCACGGCGGTGGCGGCCTCGCTCGTCGACGCGCCGCAGGGGCACCTGGCCGTGGCGGTGGCGACGGGTGTGCCGAACCAGCCGATCCCGCTCAGCGGCGACCTGATCGTCGACGCCGCCGGGTCGGCGCCCGCGCTCCGGTTCGACCAGCCGGGCACCGCGACGGTCTCGGTGCACGACCTCGTGCTCACCCTGACCCCGCTCAGGGCGGACGGCACGCCCACGGGCCTCGGCACGTTCGTCGCGGACTGCACGCCGACCGCCGGCCAGCGCACGGTCCTGCACACCTTCACCGTCACGCCCGCCGCCGACACCGAGGTGCCCTCCGCGCCGTCCGGCCTGACCGCCGGGGACACCACGCAGACCAGCGTGCCCCTGTCCTGGACCGCGGCCACGGACAACATCGGCGTCACCGCCTACGAATTGTTCAACAATTCCACATTGGTCACCACCGTCACCGGCACCTCGACCACGGTGGACGGCCTGGCGGCGGACACCGAATACACCTTCACCGTGGTCGCGCTGGACGCGGCGGGCAACCGCTCGACACCCAGCGCCCCGGTCACCGCCCGCACCAAAGCCGTGCCCGACACCCAAGCGCCCACCACGCCGGCGAACCTCACCGCGACCGCCGTCACCCAGACCGGCGCCACCCTGAGCTGGTCGGCGGCAAGCGACAACACCGGCGTGACCGCCTATGAATTGTTCAACAATTCCACATTGGTCACCACCGTCACCGACACCACCGCGACCGTCACCGGCCTGAGCGCGGACACCGAGTACACCTTCGCGGTCGTCGCGGTCGACGCGGCGGGCAACCGGTCCGCCGCGAGCGCGCCGGCGGTGGTGCGTACACCCGCCGCACCCGACACCGAAAGCCCGAGCACCCCGGCCAACCTCCGGTCCACCGGCGCCTCGGCGTCGAGCATCGGCCTGGCGTGGGATGCCTCGTCCGACAACATCGGCGTGTCAACATACGAATTGTTCAACAATTCCACACTGATAACGACCACCGCGAGCACCGCGGCGACGGCGGAGGGCCTGGCGCCGGACGCCGAGTACACGTTCACCGTCGTGGCGCTGGACGCGGCGGGCAACCGCTCGGCGGCCGGCGCGCCCGTCACCGCGCGCACCGAGACCGCGCCGGACACCGAGGGTCCGTCCACGCCGACCGGTCTCACCGCGTCCGGCGCGACCCAGTCCAGCGTGACCCTCGCCTGGGTCGCGTCGACCGACGACGTCGGCGTCACCGGGTACGACGTCTACCGCGGGACCGTGTTCGCGAAGAGCGTCGAGGGCACCTCGGCGGTGGTCGACGGCCTCGCCGCCGGCACCGAGTACACCTTCACGGTGGTGGCGAAGGACGCGGCCGGCAACCGTTCGGCGGCCGGCGCCGAGGTCACCGCCCGCACCGCGGACGCGCCCGACACCCAGGCGCCCAGCACGCCGAGCGCCCTGCGCTCGACCGCGCAGACCCAGACCACCGTCGACCTGGCCTGGGACGCCTCGTCCGACAACGTCGCCGTGTCAACGTATGAATTGTTCAACAATTCTACCTTAATGGCGACTGTCCCAGGCACGACGGCGACGATCGAAGGGCTGACCGCCGACACCGGGTACTCGTTCTCGGTGGTGGCGGTGGACGCGGCGGGGAACCGGTCCGGTGCCAGTGCGGCGGTGGTCGTGCGCACCAAGCCGGACGCCGGTCCGCCGGTCGTCCGCTACGGCTACGGGCTCTCCGGCACCACGGGGATCAAGGCGGCCGGCGGCTCCGTCGCGCTGAAAGGCGGCATCGACGCGGCGCTCGACCTGTCCACCGGCGCGTTCGACGCCGACCTGCGCCTCGACCCGACCACCGGCAGGTTCACCCTCTTCCGGTTCGTACCGGTGAAGGTGAAGATCGAGTTCGTGCAGGCGGCCAGGACCACCGGCACCCTGACCGGCGGCGTGCTGAGGTCCACCTCCACCGCGACGGTGACACTGCCGCACGTCTCGGTGCTGGGCATCCCGGTCAGCACCGGCCGGAACTGCGGGACCACGACCCCGGCGTCGATCCCGCTGGAGTCGGGACCCGGCTTCGACCCGCTCGCGGGCGGCACGCTGACGGGCACCTACACCCTGCCCCCGCTCAAGGGCTGCGGACCGCTGACCCCCCTGATCAGCGCCCTCACCTCCGGGCCGGGCAACACCATCGAGGTGGAACTGGCCCCGCGCTGACGCCCGGACGACCCGCCGCGAGCGGCGGCGAATGGCGAACGGCGGCGAGCGGTGGCGAATGGCGAACGGCGGCGAGCGGTGGCGAACGGCGGCGCGCCACCCCCGCCCGCCGCTACGTTGGCACCATGCTGCTGCAGTCCGCGATCATCGCGGTGGGCGCGGTCTACGTGGTCGCCGGTGTCATCAGCCGCCGGGTGCAGCCGCGCAACCGGATCGGCGTGCTCCTGGTCCTCATCGGCGTGTGCTGGGCGCTGGACTACGCGACGGTCGTCACCGGCCCGCTGCCCGTGCTGCTGGCGGCGAAGGTCTGGCCCGCCGTCCTGGGCCACGCGGTCGTCGCGTTCCCCACCGGACGGCTGCGCACCGTCCCCCGCCGGGTCGTGGTCGCCGCCGGGTACGCCGAGGCGGTCGCGCTCACCGTCGCCCTCCACTACTGCGCGGACCTCCCGTGGGGAGCGGCGCTGCTGGACTGGGAGGTGCAGGCGACCGCCGTCATCGGCTTCTGCATGCTGGCCCTCCAGGTGCACCGCTGGACGGTGAGCAGCCTGGCCCAGCGCCGCACGCTCACCGCCGTGCTGGGTGCGAGCGTCGTGGCCGTCGTCGTGTTCGCGATGTGGGAACCCGTCGAGCGCGCCGGCCTGGACCCGCCCGTCGTGGCGCTGATCCTCGCGCTCGGCGGCATCCCCCTCGCCTACCTGGCGGGCCTGCTGCGGCGGCGCGTGGACCGCGGCGGCGTGGCCGACCTGGTGGTGCGGCTCAGCGGCGACAGCAGGCACGCCGACGTGCAGGAGGCGCTGGCCGCCGCCCTGTCCGACCCGGGCCTGCGGGTCGCCTACTGGGTGGCCGGGCAGGAGCGGTACGTCGACGCCGGCGGGCGGCCGGTCGCGCCGGACGGCGCGCACACCAGGGTCGACCGGGGCGGCACGCCGGTCGCGGTCGTGCTGCACGACCCTGGGCTGGACGTGGAACTGGTGGACGCCGCGTGCGCCGCCCTCGGCCTGGCGCTGGAGAACGAGCGGCTCACCGCGGAGCTGCGCGCGAAGGTGCGGCAGCTCGCCGAGTCCCGCGCGCGGCTCGTCATGGCGGGCGAGGACGAGCGGCGGCGGCTGGAGCGCGACCTGCACGACGGCGTGCAGCAGCGGCTGCTCAGCGCGGCGATGACGCTCGGCCTGGCGGAGACCGTGCCGCCGGACCGGAGCCGGGAGCTGGCCGCCGAGGCGAAGCAGGCGGTCCTCGCGACGATCGACGACGTGCGCGCGGTGTGCCACGGCATCCACCCGCCGGTGCTGACCGAACGGGGCCTGCACGGCGCGGTGCGCGAGCTGACCGCGTGGGCCGACCCCAGGCCGGAGCTGGTGCTGGACCTGCCGGACGACGTGCCGCCGCAGGTGGAGACGACGGCCTACTACGTGGTGGCCGAGGCGCTGGCGAACGTCGCCAAGCACGCCGAGGCGTCCCGCACGACGGTGGCGATCACCGTGACCGGCGGGCTGCTGGAGGTGCGCGTGGACGACGACGGGCGCGGCGGGGCGGACCCGGGCGGGGGCACGGGGCTGCGCGGCCTGGGCGACCGGGTCGAGGCGAACGGGGGGACGATGAGGGTGGTCAGCGAGGTCGACGCCGGCACGAGCGTGCGGGTGGTGCTGCCGTGCGGGTCGTGATCGCGGAGGACTCGACGCTGCTGCGCGAGGGCCTGACGAGGCTGCTCGCCGAGGCGGGGTTCGAGGTCGTGGCGGCCGTCGAGGACGCGCCCGCGCTGCTCGCCGAGGTCGACCGGCACCGGCCGGACGTGGCCGTGGTGGACATCAGGATGCCGCCGACGCACACCGACGAGGGGTTGCGCGCCGCCCTGGCGCTGCGCCGTCGGCACCCGGCGACCGGCGTGCTGGTGCTGTCCCAGTACGTCCGGGTCAGCTACGCCGCCGAACTGCTGGACGCGGGCGCGGACGGCGTCGGCTACCTGCTCAAGGACCGGGTGTCGGACCTGGCCGAGTTCACCGCGGCGGTCCGGCGCGTCGGGGCGGGCGGCTCGGCGTTCGACCCGGCGGTGGTGGGCAGGCTGCTGGTGCGCCGCCGCGACGACAGCGAGGGCCGGCTCACCGACCGCGAGCGCGCAGTGCTGGCGCTCATGGCGGAGGGCCGCACGAACCAGGCCATCGCGCAGCGGCTGTTCATCGCCGAGCGGACCGTGGAGAAGCACTGCACCAGCATCTTCACCAAGCTGGACCTGACCGCGAGCCCGCACGACCACCGGCGCGTGCTGGCCGTCCTGAGGTACCTGAACGCGTGACGTGGTGCGGGAAACCGCACCACGGGGTGGTGGTGGCACGATTCCGCGCACCCGCCGGCGCGCGCGAGGCTGGGGCCATGCTGACAGTCGAAGCGCCGGTGGGGGCGCGTCCGCGCGCGGACTACCGCACGGACCTGATCACGGTGCTGCTGGGGACCTGGTTCTCGGCCGGCCTGTTCCTCGACGCCTGGGCGCACTCGAACGTGCCCGAGCTGGAGTCCTTCTTCACGCCGTGGCACGCGGTGTTCTACTCGGGGTTCGCGGCGACCGGTGCGTGGATCTGCTGGGTGGTGTGGCGCAACCACCAGGCCGGGGCGCGAGGGCTCGCCGCGGTCCCGGTGGGGTACGGGCCGGCGGTGGTGGCGCTGCCGATCTTCGCGGTCTGCGGCGCGGGCGACTACCTGTGGCACACGTTCCTCGGCATCGAGCAGGGCATCGACATCCTGTTCAGCCCGACGCACCTGGGCCTCATCTCCTCCATGATCATGATCCTGACGACGCCGCTGCGCACCGCGTGGGCCGACCGGGACCTGGTCGCGCCGACGTTCACCCGCTTCCTGCCCGCCGCGCTGGCGCTGGCGTTCACCGCGTCGCTGGTGCTGCTGTTCGCCCAGTACGCCGACGCCACCGTCTACTCGGCCGAGCGGGTCGTCGAGGCCTTCTCGTTCGACAAGGCCGACGGCGGCTCGGGCCCCGCGAACCGGCTCGCCGCCTCGATCCTGGTCACCAACCTGGTCCTGCTGCTGCCGCTGCTGCTGGCGGCCCGCCGGTTCCGGCTGCCGTTCGGCACGGCCACGCTGCTGGCGGTCGTCGTGATGTCGCTCAGCACGGCCGTCGCGAACTACGAGAACCTGAGCACCGCAGTCGGGTTCGTGCTCGCGGGCCTGGTGGTCGACGTGCTGCTGGTCCGGCTGCGGCCCGCCGAGGACCGGCTCCGCGAGTACCGCCTCTTCGCCGCGCTGGCCGCGTTCACCACGTGGGCGCTGTACTTCGCGGCCGCGGCGATCTCCCACGGGTCGGTGCCGACCATCACCGAGATGTGGACCGGAGCGCCGATCGTGGCCGCGCTGCACGGCCTGCTGATGGCCGTCGTGCTGGTCCCGTCGCGGCGGTGAGGCCCGTCCTCCTCGTCGTCGCGCTGCTGCTCGCCACCGCCACCCCGGCGCACGCCCACGCGGGCGGCCTGACCCCGCAGGACCACCTGAGCCGGGTCACCGCGATCGACCCGCCGCTGCCCGGCGTCACCGCCCGCACCGTCAACCACGGCACGCAGCTGGAGGTCCACAACGGCGGCGGCGCGCCGGTCGAGGTCGCCGGGCACGTGGTGCGGCCGGGGGAGACGCACCGGTTCCGCGACGAGCGCACGACCGCCCCGACCTGGGAGGTCCCGATCGGCGCGTCCGCCATCCGCGGCCGGGTCGACACCGAACCCGGGCCGAACCCGGTGTGGTGGCTGCTCGCCTGCCTGGCGCTCGCGGTCGGCGGCTGGGCGCTGGGCAGGCGGCGGCACCTGCTCGCGGCGGGCGTCGTCGTGGTGACCGGCGCGCACGCGTGGCACGCCGTCGGCTCGACCCTCGCGGTCACCGGCGGGTCCTTCGCGCCCCTGCTGCTCGGCGCGAGCGGCGTCGGGCTGGTGGCGTGGCCGCTCGCGGTGCTCGCCGTCGTGGCGGCGGTGCGGCGCAGGCCCGCCACCGCGTTCGTGGCCGCCGTGGTCGGCGCGATGCTCGTGGTGGCGGGCCTTCCCGACCTCGACAGCTTCCGCTTCTCCCAGCTGCCGTTCGCGGGTCCGGCCGACCTGGACCGGCTGCTGGTGGCACTGGTGCTCGGCGGCGGCCTCGGGCTCGCGGCGGGCGGTTTCGACCACATGAGAAGGGAGACGGCCCGGTGACCCGCGTCCTGCTGCTGTCCCTGTTGTCCTCGCTGTCCCTGTCGGTCCTCGCGGGGTGCGCCCCCGAGCCGGCGGCGCCGGCCGCGCCGTCCGCGCCGCTGGTGCTGGAGCTGTCCGTCGACCGGGCGTCACCGCGGCGGGTGGAGGCGGTGCGCGGGCAGGCCGTGGAGCTGACCGTCACCAGCGACGAGCCGGTGGACGTGCACGTGCACGGCGTCGACGTGCTCGCCAAGGCGGAGAAGGGGAAGGACGCCCGGCTGGAGTTCACCGTGGACGAACCCGGCACGTACGACGTGGAGGCCCACCCCGACACGCTGCTGGTGCAGCTGGTGGTGCGGTGACCGCGCTCGCCCACGGCGTCGGCGCGCGGCACGACCTGCCGCTGCCCCTGGACCTGGTGCTCCAGGGCGCGGCGGTCGCGCTGCTCGCCTCGTTCCTCGCGCTCGGCCTGCTGTGGACGTCGCCGAGGTTCACGCCCGCCGAACCCGGGCCCGGTGGACCCGCGCCCGCCGAACCGGGACCGGGCCGCGCGTGGTGGCCGGTGCGGGCGCTGGTGGCGGTCGGCCTGCTGTTCGTGCCCGCGGCGGCGTGGCCGCACCTGGTGTTCGTGCTGCTGTGGGTCGGCGTGCCGGTGCTGTCGGCGCTGGTGGGTCCGGTGTGGAGGGTGCTCAACCCGCTGCGCCTGGTCCTGCTCGTGACCCGCGACCGCCCCTACCCCGAACGGCTCGGGCACTGGCCCGCCGCGCTCGGCCTGCTCGTGTTCACCTGGGTCGAGCTGGTCGAACCGCGCGCCCTGCCGTGGTTCCTCGTCGCGCACGCGGCGGTGAACCTGGCCGGCGGCTTCGCGTTCGGCCGCGCCTGGTTCGAGCGCGCCGACGGGTTCGAGGTGTTCTCCACGCTGCTGGGCGGGTTGTCCCCGCTGCGCGGCAACCCGTTCCGCGCGCTCGCCGCCACGCCCGTGCGCCCCGGGCTGGTGGCCGTGGTCGCGGTGCTGCTGGGCTCGACCGCGTTCGACGGCCTGGGCTCGGCCCCGGAGTGGGAGCGGCTCGGCGTGCCCGACGCGCTCGGGCTGGTGGCGGCGGTCGGCCTGGTCGCGGGCAGCTACCTGCTGGCCTGCCGGGCGTTCGGCGGGGAGCTGGCGCACTCGCTCGTGCCGATCGTCGCCGGCTACGTGGTGGCGCACTACTTCTCGCTGCTCGTCGTGGAGGGGCAGCGCGCGGTCGCGCTGCTCGTCGGCGCGGGGGGCTTCACCCCGGCCACCGCGCTCGCCGCGCCCGTCGTGGTGGCGTCGGTGCAGGTGGGCGCGGTGCTGGCCGGGCACCTGCTGGCCGTGGTGTCCGCGCACGACCGGGCGCTGCGGCTGCTGCCGGTGCAGCGGCACCTCACCGGCCAGGTGCCGCTGCTCGTGCTGATGGTGGGGTACACGTCCGGGGGACTCGCGCTGTTGTTCGCGGGGTGAGCGCGCATGATGGGGGAGGAGGCCCCGCGGATTCCGCGAGCATTGTTCGCTTGTCCGCCGGGCACCCTCAGTGGTGACGAGGATGACCCCAACGATGTAACCCGGTGGTCCGACCGGATGCTTCTGTCCGCATTCCTGCGGACCAATCACACCCGTCCGGGTGACGTAGTCCGACGTCGTCACCTGACCGTCTGGTGTTGGGCAGCACAAGGATGAACGGCCTTGTCCGCGCTGTGAACTGATCACTACGTTTCGTAGCGTGGAATTGGCGCACCTGTGGAAAGCGTTCCGGAATGCGAGAGGGCGTACATGAGCATCTACCTCACAGGTCTGCTGTGGGTGGGTGGCGCGGTCGTCGTCACGGCACTGCTCGCCTTCCTGATCCGCAAGTACGGCGTCGACGACGACGAGGCCCGCGACGCCAACAACGAGGCGTCCGGCAACGTCTTCACGATCGTCGCCGGCCTGCACGCGGTGCTGGTGGCGTTCATCCTCATCGCCCTGTTCGACACGGTCGCGGACGCCGAGGAGGCCTCCTACCGCGAGGCGGACGGCCTGGTCGCCGCCACCTGGGCGGGCGAGGCCCTCTCGCCCGAGATCGGCGACGAGGTCCGGTCCCTCTCGCGCGCCTACTCCATCACGGTGATCAACGACGAGTGGCCCGCCATGCGCGAGGGCGAGGAGGCGTCGAGCACCGGCTGGGACCAGCTCGACCGGCTGCGCAAGGTCGTCGCCGACGCCCCCGCGGACGACTCGTGGCGCGCCGACCGCAAGACCGAGGCGGCCAACCAGCTGTGGGAGGTCTACCAGGCCCGGCAGGAGCGCCTGGACGCGGCGAGCGGCGGGGTCAGCGCGGTCATGTGGTTCGTGCTGGGCATCGGCACGGTCCTCGCCGTGTTCCTGCCCCTGCTGTTCGGCAGCGGCCGGAAGATGCGCACGCACATCATCATCACCTGCACCCTGGCGGCCACGCTCACGCTGCTGCTCTACGCCACCTACCAGCTCCAGAACCCGTTCGCCGGCGGCGCGGACGTGACCCCGGAGGCGTTCCAGGCCGCTGTGGCGCGGTTCGAATGATCGAGCTCCTCGCCCAGGTCGCCTGCACCACCATCCAGGTGGAGGCGAACCACGGCCCGTCCTCGGTGCTCCAGGTGACGTTCCCCGAGGGCACCACGACCGGCCTGGGCGTGCTCGACCGCCGGCTCAACGCGATCGGCTACTCCCACGCGCAGAACCTCGTGTACGGCGTGGACGACGACGGCAGGCTGGTCGCCCTCGACCGCTCCGGCCGCCTCGTCGGCACGCCGTCGCGCCCCTCGCCCCTGCTGCGGCACGCGAAGGCGGGCGCCGTGGTCGGCGAGCGGCTCGTGGTGCGCGTCGGGCACGCGCTGTTCTCGGTGGGCATCACGCCCGGCCCCCGGTTCGGGAAGGTCGTGCACGAGGCGGTGATGTGGCCCGCCGCCGCGGTCACGGTCGACGACTTCGACCTCAACGCCGCGGACGGCCTGCTCTACGGGGTGGCGACCCACTGGTACGGCCACGGCGTCGTGGTCACGATCGACCCGGACAGCGGCCGGGTGCGCAAGGTCCCCGGCGTCGGCCACCTGCCCGGCGGCCACGGCTACGGCGCGGTGACGCTGAGCCCGGACGGCTCCCTGTACGCCACGAACAACCGGCACGACGGCCGCAGCACCCTCTACCGGGTGGCGCTGGACGGCTCGGGCGTGGTCACCGAGATCTCGTCGCGGCAGACGCTGCGGACCATCGACTCGTCCGGCTGCCTGTTCGTGCCGCCGCCCGCCGTGGACCCGCCCGACCCCACGCCGGAACCGACCCCGGGACCGACCCCCGGTCCCGGGCCGATCCCCGGACCCGCGCCGACCACCACCGTCCCGCCACCGGGACCGCAACCCGTCGTGCCGCCGCCCCCCGGTTCCCCGCCCCCCGGTTCCCCGCGGCCGGGTTCCCCGCCGCCCGCGACCACGCCCGTCCCGCCCCCGCCCGCCACGACGGCCGGACCCACGCCCACGCCACCCCGGCCCACCACCGTGCGGATGCCGGAGCGGCACGGCGGCGCGGTCGCCGTGGAGGACAACACGGTGCGCGACCAGCGCCGGTGGGGGCTGGTCGCGCTCCTGCTGATCCTGGGCATGGGCGCCGCCGCCGGGAGCGCCACGGCCCGCCGCCCGCGCTGACCGACCGCGCCGGCCGCCGCCCGCGTCCGGCACCCCCGGCGCGCGCTACACGGCCAGCATCCGCCGCACCTCCTCGTCGTGCAGCTCGGCGGCGGTGCCGGCGCGCACGACCTCGCCCGCGTCCAGCACCACGAACCCGTCCGCCAGCCGCAGCGCGAAGTCGAGGTACTGCTCCACCAGCAGCACGGTCATCCCGGCCTCGCGGTGCAGCCGCTCGATCGCGGCCTCGATCTCGTCGATCACGTTGGGCTGCACGCCCTCGGTCGGCTCGTCGAGCAGCAGCAGGCGGGGCCGGGTGACCAGCGCCCGCGCGATGGCGAGCTGCTGCCGCTGACCGCCGGACAGGAACCCGGCGGGGCGCTTGAAGAACTGCTTGAGCGCCGGGAACACGGCCAGCGCGTCGTCCACGGCCCCCGGGTCGCGGTGCGCGGTCGCCTCCAGCGTCACCTGGAGGTTCTCCCACACCGTGAGCTGCGGGAACGACACGTGCCCCTGCGGCACGCACGCCACGCCCCGGCGCACCCGCTGGTGCGTGGGCAGGCGCGTGACGTCCTCGCCGTCCAGCTCGACCCGGCCCGCCGAGGGCGCCAGCGTGCCCATGACGGTCTTGAGCAGCGTCGTCTTGCCCACGCCGTTGCGGCCCATCACGCACACCAGCGACCCGGCAGGCACCTCCAGCCCCACGCCGAACAGCACCCGCGCCCGCCCGTAGGCGACGTCCACACCGGACACCGAGAGCATCACGTCACCGCCTCCCCCTTGGCCCGCCCGAGGTACACCGCGCGCACCTCGGGGTCGTCCCGCACCTCGGCCACCGAGCCCTCGCGCAGCACGCGACCCTGGTGCAGCACGGTCACGCGCCGCGCGTACCGGCGCAGGAACTCCATGTCGTGCTCCACCACGACGACGGTGTGCGTCGCGGCGATCCGGTTCAGCAGCTCGCCGGTGCGCTCCCGCTCCGACCTGCTCATGCCCGCCACGGGTTCGTCGAGCAGCAGCAGCCTCGGCCGCTGCACGAGCAGCATCCCGATCTCCAGCCACTGCCGCTGCCCGTGCGACAGCACCCCGGCGGGCTTGTCGGCCAACGCGGTCAGGCCGGTCGCCCCCAGCGCCTCGGCCACCTCGTCCGACACGCCCCGCCGCCGCTTGAGCAGCGACCGCAGCGGCATCCGGAAGCTGCCCGCGAGGTCCAGGTTCTCCACCACGGTCAGCTCCTCGAACACGGCGGCGGTCTGGAACGTGCGGCCCACGCCCATCCGCACGACCTGGTGCTCGCGCCGCCCCACCAGCTCCTCGCCGCCGAACCGCACGCTGCCCGCCGCGGGTTTGGTGAGCCCGGTGACGACGTCGATCAGCGTGGTCTTGCCCGCGCCGTTGGGGCCGATGAGGAACCGCAGCTCGCCCTCCTCGACGGTGAGGTCCAGCCCGTCGACCGCGGCGAACCCGTCGAACACCACGCGCAGCCCGCGCACCTCCAGCAGGGCCGTCACACGACCACCTCCTCGCGGGGCCGGGTCGTCCCGGGCGAGCGCCGGAACCGGTCGCGCACCGACCCGACGACCCCGGCCAGGCCCTTCGGCGCGAACACCAGGACGAGCACGAACAGCCCGCCCTGGAGGTACAGCCAGCCCTCGGCGAAGTCCTCGCTGAACACCGTCTTGGCGTAGTTGACGGCGATGGCGCCCGCGATGGCCCCGGCCAGCACGAACCGCCCGCCGACCGCGACGCCGATCAGCAGCTCCAGCGACGGCACGACGCCGAGCAGCGCGGGGGAGATGATGCCCACCACCGGCACGAACAGCGCGCCCGCGATGCCGGCCACCACCGCCGAGGCGGTGAACGTGATCGTCTTGACCACGGCCGGGTCGTAGCCGAGGAACCGCACCCGGTCCTCGCCGTCGCGCACGGCCACCAGCAGCCGGCCGAACCGGCTGCGCACCAGCAGCTTCGCCAGCAGGAACACCGCGCCGAGCACGGCGGCGGTGATCGCGTACACGGCGCGCTGCCCGTTCGGGTCGGTCAGGTCCAGGGCGAAGAAACCGGTGAAGTTCGTCATCCCGTTGGTGCCGCCGGTCAGGCCCTGCTGCCCGACCAGCAGGATGACGAACGCGGCGGCCAGCGCCTGCGACAGGATCGCGAAGTACGCGCCGCGCACCCGCTGCCGGAACACCAGCAGCCCCAGCAGGAACGCCACCAGCCCCGGCACCAGCACGACGGCGGCCAGCGCGAACACCGGGTTGGCGAACGGCGCCCACAGCGCGGGCAGCTCCTCGACCCCGCTCCACACCATGAAGTCCGGCAGCCCGGCGGACCCGGCCTCCTGGAGCTTGAGGTGCATCGCCATGGCGTAGCCGCCGAGGCCGAAGAACACGCCCTGCCCGAGCACGAGCATCCCGCCCTGGCCCCAGGCCAGCGCGATGCCGACCGCGACGATCGCGAAGCACAGGTACTTCGCGAGCAGCCCGAGGCGGAACGGCGAGAGCGTGAACGGCGCCAGCGCCAGCAGCGCGACGCACACGACCAGTGAGACCCGTCCCCACGTCATACCAGCGTCCTCCCGCGCAGCACGAACATGCCCTGCGGCCGGACCTGGAGGAACGCGATGACCGCCACCAGCACCAGCACCTTGGCCAGGCTTGCGTCGGTCCAGAACTCCAGGTAGCTGTTCAGGAAACCGAGCGCGACGGCGGCCAGCACCGCGCCCCGCAGCTGCCCGAGCCCGCCCGCCACGACGACCAGGAACGCGTCGACTATGTAGAACGTGCCCAGGCTCGGCCCGACCGGTCCGACGAGCGTCAGCGCGACGCCCGCGACCCCGGCCAGGCCGGAGCCGAGCAGGAACGTGAACCGGTCGACCCGCCCGGTGGCGATGCCGCTGTACGCGGCCAGCTCCCTGTCCTGCACCACCGCCCGCATCCGCCGCCCCTGCGGCAGCCTGGTCAGGTAGAACCACACCGCCACCACGCACAGCGCCGCCAGCGCGATGGTGAAGACCCTGTTCCACGGCAGCCGCACGCCCAGCACGTCGGCGCCGCCGACCAGCCAGGCCGGCGCGGTGACCTGCACGTTGGGCGCGCCGAACAGGTCGCGGGCCAGTTGCTGGAGGACGAGGCTGACGCCCCACGTGAGCAGCAGCGTGTCCAGCGGCCTGCCGTAGAACCTCCTGATCAGCGACCACTCCAGCAGCAGCCCCATCAGCCCGGCGACGGCGAAGGCCACCGGGAGCGCGAGGAGGAACGACTGCGACGTGAGCCCCTGGAGCAGGTACGCGGTGTACGCGCCCGCCATGATGAACTCGCCGTGCGCCATGTTGATCACGCCCATCTGGCCGAACGTGAACGTCAGGCCCAGGGCGATGAGCAGCAGCACGGCGGCGATGCCCAGCCCGATGGGGAGCTGGTTGGCCAGTGCCTCCACGCGTCCCCCCTCAGCCCAGGCCGCCGGCCCAGTCGTAGCCCTTGAGGTAGGGGTCCGGTTCGATCGGCGCGTCGGACGCCCACACCTCCTCGATCTGCCCGTCCGGCCGCACGACGCCGATGCGCGCGGTCTTGGCCACGTGCTGGTTGTCGCCGTCGATGGTGGTGGTGCCCTCGGGCGCCTCGATCGAGATGCCGCCGGCGGCCTTGCGCACCGCCTCGACCTCGGTGGTGCCGGCCTTCTTCACCGCCGCCGCCCACAGGTGCACGGCGTTGTAGCCGGCCTCCATCGGGTCGGAGGTCACCTTGTCCGCGCCGTACTTCGCCTTGAACGCCTTGACGAACGCCTCGTTCGCCGGGGTCGCCGTGGTCTGGTAGTAGTTCCACGCGACGAGGTGGCCCGCGACGTTCTCCGGGCCGATGCCCCTGACCTCCTCCTCGGCGACGCTCACCGACACGACCGGCGTGGTGTCGGGCGTGATGCCGGACCCGCGCAGCTGCTTGAAGAACGCCACGTTGCTGTCGCCGTTGAGGGTGTTGAAGACCGCGTCCGGCTCGGCGTCGGCGATCTTGTTGACCAGCGTGGAGTACTCCGTGTGCCCCAGCGGCGTGTACTCCTCGCCGAGCACCTCGATGCCCTTGGCCGCCGCGTACGCCTTGATGATCTTGTTGGCGGTGCGCGGGAACACGTAGTCGCTGCCGACCAGGAACATCCGCTTCCTGCCCTGCGCCGCCAGGTAGTCCAGCGCGGGCACGATCTGCTGGTTCGTCGTCGCGCCGGTGTAGAAGATGTAGGGCGAGCTCTCCAGGCCCTCGTACTGCACCGGGTACCACAGCAGCGCCTTGTTGCGCTCGAACACCGGGAGCATCGCCTTGCGGCTGGCGGAGGTCCACCCGCCGAACACCGCGGCCACCCGGTCCTGCGAGATGAGCTTCTGCGCCTTCTCCGCGAACGTGGGCCAGTCGGACGCGCCGTCCTCGGTCACCGGGACCAGCTTCTCGCCCAGGACGCCACCCGCGGCGTTGATCTCCTCGATCGCCAGCAGCTCGGCGTCGCGGACGGTCACCTCGCTGATCGCCATCGTGCCGCTGAGGGAGTGCAGGACGCCGACCTTGATCCCGTCACCGGCCGCCTGCCCGTCCCGGCCCGGCTCGTCGACGCAGGCCGTGGTGAGCAGGACGGGCAGCAGGAGGGCGATCAGACCGCGCTGGAGACTTCTGCGCTGGACGTTCGTGGGACGCACCGGCGGCTCCTTTCGGCTGGTGGAACCGCCGAAGCTAGGAACCGCGTGTTGCGTGGCCGGCGCGCCTGGTTACGTTCACGTGGCCAGGTCCGCACAGCGCCCCGGCCGTGACCGTCTCGTTGTCGCACAGGGGCTTTCCGGCCCTGTCGTCCACCGGGTGGACCGTGAAACTCCTCCGAAGGTACGACCCGCGCCGACGCCGACGGCCGACGCCCCGCCCGTGCCCGCCGACCTACTTTTCGTCGTATGAGCGGACGAATCGCGGCACTGGACGTCCTGCGCGGGGTGGCGATCCTGGGAACCTTCGGCACGAACGTGTGGGTGTTCGCCAACCCCGGCGGACCGACCGGGTTCCTGACCATGATGAACAACTCCGGCATCGACGGCGGCGCGCTGCTGCGCGCGCTGTCGAACGGCAAGTTCCTCGGCCTGCTGTCGATCATGTTCGGCATCGGCCTGGCGATCCAGCACCGGTCGGCCGTGCGGCACGGCCGCCGCTGGCCCGGCTGGTACCTGTGGCGCTCGGCGCTGCTGCTGGTCGAAGGGCTGCTGCACTACCTGCTGATCTTCGAGTTCGACGTGCTCGCGTTCTACGCGGTGGTGTCGGTGGCGGTGGCGTTCCTCGTCGCCCGGCGCACCGCGACGCGCTGGATGATCGGCGTGGGCGTCCTGCACGTGGCGCTCGTCGGCCTGTTCACGCTGGGCCTGCTGCTCAACGGCGGGGCCGAGGCCGCCGACCCGGGCTCCGCGCTGCCGCTCGACAGCTGGTGGGGCATGGTGCAGGACCGGGTCGAGCACTTCGCCGCCTTCCGCGCCGAGGGCGTCTTCGTGCTGCCGCTGAGCACCGTGCTGTTCCTGGCGGGCGCCGCGCTGTTCCGCGCCGGCGCGCTGGAGGACTCGGAGCGCGGCCTGAGCCTCCAGCGGCGGCTGGTGGCCTGGGGCCTGGGCGTCGGCGTGCCGCTGAACGTGGTCACCGCCCTGTCCGGCCCGACCTGGTTCCTCGTGGACCGCTACCTGTGCGCGCCGCTGGTGTCGTTCGGCCTGCTCGGCGGCATCACCTGGCTGGTCAACCGGATGCGCGCCGAGCAGGGCCCCCTGCGCGCCGGCCTGAGCGCCGTCGGCCGCACCGCGCTGACCTGCTACATCGGCCAGAACCTGATCGCGTCGCTGCTGTGCTACCCGTGGGCGCTGGGCCTGTCGACGCGCTTCTCCGGCCCCTGGTTCACCGCCGCCGTGTGGGCGTCCGTCTCGGCCCTGCTGGTGCTGGGCGCGACGTGGTGGACGCGCCGGTTCGAGCGCGGCCCGGTGGAGGCGCTGTGGGACCGGTTCTACCGGGCACCGCAACGCCTCGTCCGGCGCACTCCCGCGGGTCAGCCGTAGCGGTGGTCGAAGTACTCGTCGGCCGCGTGCTGGTCCTGCGCGAAGTTGACCGCCTCGACGATCTTCCCGTCCACGACGCGGAACGCCAGCGCCCAGGTGATGTCCAGGCCCTCCGGCTCGGTGCTCCACCCGCGGTGCAGGTCGACCACCCAGTCGCCGTCCGCGGCCAGGAAGATCGGGTCGGCCTTGAACCCGGCCTTCGCCAGCTGCCCGAAGAACTCCAGCACCTCGTCCGGACCCGACTTCGTCCCGGACAGCGGGTGGCGGCCGGGGATCGTCCACCGGATGTCGTCGGCGAAGAACGCCGCCAACGCCGACGTGTCACCCGAGGCGTAGGCCCGGTAGTACTGGCGGATCAACTCCACGTTGGGGTGGTCCTGCGACACCGCTGGTCCTCTTCTCGTCTCACGACAACTCGCCGGTCGACCCAACCAGTGGTCGCTCACACCGGTCCAATACCCGTGGCCATACCCTCTGGGCATGAGTCCCCTCGACGTGGACACGCGGGTGCTGCGGTACTTCGTGGCCGTGGCGGACCGCCTGAGCTTCACCGCGGCGGCCCGCGACCTGTACGTCTCGCAACCCGCGTTGAGCAGGCAGATCAGGCAGCTGGAAGAGGACCTGGGCGCCGAGCTCTTCGTCCGCACCGGCCGCGAGATACGCCTGACCGGCGCCGGGACCGAGATGCTCCCCCTCGCCCGCCAGGTCGTGGAGGCGTGGCAGGAGACCACCCGCGTGGTCCGCTCCGCGGCGGCGGCCGAGCTGAACGTCGTGCGCGTCGGCTTCGTCGCCTCGGGCGGCGGCAGCGTGGCCCGGCGGGCGCGGGCGGCGTTCGCCGAGCACCACCCCGAGGTCACGATCGACCCGAAGCGCTTCGACTGGGGCGGTGAGCCCGACGCCCTGCGGCAGGGCCTGGTCGACGTGGCGTTCGTCTGGCTGCCGGCCGACGTGACCGGCCTGCGCTGCCACGTGGTCGCCACCGAGGACCGCTACGTGGCCCTCTCCCGGGACCACCGCCTCACCGCCCAGGAGTCGGTGAGCATCACCGACCTGGCCGACGAACCGCTCATGTGGACCCGCAAGGCACCGAAGGAGTGGGTCGACTGGTGGGCGGTCAACCCGCGCCCCGACGGCCGCGAACCCGTGTGGGGACCGGAGAACGACAACGTCGAGGAGATGCTGGAGCAGGTGGCGACCGGGACGGCCGTGTGCATCGGCCCCGAGTCGATGGCCCTGTACTACGCGCACCCCGACCTGGCGTGGCGGCGGATCACCGACGTCGAGCCGCTGCGCATCGCGGTGGCCTGGATGCCGGAGGCGGCGAGCCCCGTGGTGCAGGCGTTCGTGGAGGCGACGGTGCGGTTGGCGAGCCGGGTCGTGGGCTGACGCCCGTCAACCGGCCGGCCGCGACTCCAGGGCCAGCTCACGCAGCACCTCCGTGGCCGACGGCAGGTCGGGCGGGCAGTTCTTGCCCTGGGCTTCGAGGTAATGGGCGGCGAATTTCATCAAACGATCCTCGGGTGATCGCGTACCCACATCGGCCCACCGGAACCTCTCGAAGAGCTTGAAGAACTGAACGGGAGCGATCTGTCGCCAGAAGCTGCCCGGCAGCCTGAACATGCTGCTGAGCAGAGGTCCGTCGAACGCCCAAGCACTCGTGGCTGGATCGACCAGGTAGTCGATCATCATGGGGGACGCGTAGCCGTGGTTCACGCCGATCGCGGCGTTGTGCCTCGCGACCTGCTCCAGCGCGCGGATCAGGTGGTCGAGCCCGAGGTGGTCACGTCCGACACGCGTGCGCGCCAGTCGAGCTGTGATGAGGCTCGGCAGCGCGTCATCCGGAGCGTCGTCGAGTTGACCGATGATTTTGACCAGAAGCTGCCGGTCATCCAACAGGTGGGGGTGTGCGCAGAGAGCGGAGATGATTTCAAACAGGTCTTGGCGCTGTGCGACCGCGTGTCCTACGACCCGGACCACCAGGCTGTTGGGAAGGCGCCACGCCTCCCGGGACACCGACCTGATGAACGCATCCCATGATCCGCTGTTCAAGTGCGTGCCGGTATCGAGCGCGTTGACGACCTCTTCGAGAAGTCCGAGGTCGTAGGGCAGCACGTGGCGGGCGCCCCCCATCCCCGAGGTGAGCATCAGCCACTCGGCCAGTTGGGACAGCAACTCCTGCTCGTCGGCGTGCGCGGTGGTGTCCGGGCCGATGAAATCACCCAGCCGGTTGGTGCCTTCCAACAGGCCGTCGCCGAGGAGTTGCGCCTCCTCGATGTAAGGGGAGGCGTGCACCGAGGCAGCTCGCCGGACCAGGTGGTGCACGCCATCCCGCAGGTCGAGCCGGAGGGACTTGCGGAGGGCTTGCCAGCCCTCCGGGTCCACTCCCGCCTGCCAGAGGCGCACCGTGGCACGCCACTCCGCCAGGTCCTCCTCCAACGGCACCGGACCCCCGGTCAGGAAGACCCGCAGGCAGATCAGGTTCGCCGAGTAGGTGGCCACCCGTGACACCAGGGTCGCCCCGGACGGCGAGTAGTCCGGGTAACTGCCCCGCTCGGCCTGCTCGTGCGCGCCCTTTGTAAGATTGTTCAACAATTCTAGGATGTCGTCGCGCACTTCCGGCTCCAGCCGGGCGAACAGGCCGACCGTGAAGTCCAGCACCGGCTTCCGCTTCACCAGTACTTGGTGCGACAGGAACGCGAGCAGCAGGTCCTCCTCTTCCGTGACCCGCTTCCGCACGGGCCGCGAGGTCCGCGACGGTGCCCGCGACCGCACCGCCACCGCGTCCACCAGCAGGTTCAGCGTCACCTCCGCGATGAGGTACTCGCCGAACGTGGCGTGCAGGAACTCGTAGGTGCGGCGACCGGCCCCCGCCTCGGCGCCCGCCCCGTCGTTCATCCTCGCCGAGTGGATGAAGAAGAAGTCCTCCACCACGCGGTCGGCGGCGGTGAGCGGCGTGTCGAAGCCGGTCCGCTCCACCGGGTCGGCCGGCGCGAAGACGCCCAGGTCGTGCGCCAGGTCCTCGTCGGAGACGTACTGGTGGCCCCGGTTGAACATGGCCAGGGCGGCGACGCTCAGCTGCCAGCGGCTCTGCTCGGCCTTCGCGGCCACGTGGTCCTCCGGCGGCTGCACGGGCCCCTTGTCGCGGGCCTGGCGGCGCACGAACGAGGTGATCAGGCGTTCGTACAGCTGGGCCTGGGACAGGTCCTCGTCCAGCGGCGGGTTCTCGGGGTCCGCGGCGTAGAGGACGAGCATGAGCAGGATCAGCGGCTGCCGCGCGAAGCCGCCGTGCCGCAGCAGCTGGGCCGGTTCGAGCCGGCGCAGGCCGGGGGTCGCGGCGTTGGCCTCGTGCCACGCGCCGAGCCACCGGTCGACGCGCGCGTCGTCGAACTCCTCCAGCTTGACGATCGGCGTGCCGTGCGGGACACCCGCCCGGTCCGAGCCCATGACCAGCGGCCGGGAGGTGATGACGACGGCGACGGGGCGACCGGTGTCGGCCTGCTGCTCCTGGAACTCGCGGACCAGCTCGACGTACCTGGACTGGACGACGCCGCTGGCCTGCACCAGCTCGTCGAAGCCGTCCAGCAGCACGACCCGGATGCTGTCCGCGCACTCGTCGGCGAGCCGGCCCCACTCGACCCGCTCGGCGAGCTGGTCGGACAGGGCGGTCTCGATCTGCTTGTGCACGGCCTCCTCGGCGCGGACCTTGCGCAGCGGCACGGTGACCACGGTGAAGCCGCGGGCGGGCAGGCGGGCGGCGAGGACGGCCATCAGCAGGGACTTGCCCGCGCCGGGGTGCCCGAGGACCAGCAGGGGACGGGTGGTGCTCTCCGGCCCGGCCAGGTGGGCGGCGAGGAACGCGTCGAGGTCCTCGCGCGCGGTGGTGTGCTCGGCCCACCACTCCTCCGAGGAGGGCACGGTGTCCTCGTGGTGCACGACCAGGCGGTAGGCCGGCGTGACGAACCCGCGTTCGACCGTGGGGAAGGACACGGCCAGGGACGACGTGCCGGTGTCGCCGCGCAGCAGCGGCTTGCCCAGCGCGGCCCCGGCGGCGGCCTCCAGCTTCGCGCGGCACGAGCGGGCGGGGTCGAGCGGTCCGGGCGCGGTCAGCGACAGCAGGTGGGAGAAGCGCTCCAGCGATTCCGCCCGGAACCCGGCCAGTTCCTCGCCCAGCCGGGCGTTGCCCGCAGTCAGGGCCGTGCGCGTCGCGCCGTGCTCGCCGAGGAAGGCCCAGATCCGGAACTCCGGGATCGCGGCGGCCAGGCCCAGGTAGTGGTGGGTGTACCGCTCGCGGCTGCCGTTCGCCACGGCGCGGCGCAGTTCGCCGCCGTCACGCCCGGCGGACAGGGACGCCCAGGCGTCCAGGCCGGCCAGGAAGTCGGCCACCAGGTCGGTCGCCGCGGCGAGGAACCGGCCGAGTCCCCCCTCCAGGTTCTCGGTGAAACCACGGGTCGCGTCCGGCGCGGGCACCTCCAGCGAGGTCAGGGCGGGGAGGGCGGTAACCTCCTTCTTGCCGCCGGGTTCCGCGCCCAGCGAGCGGAACTTCTCGCGGTCCGTCACGTCGAGCAGGTCGAGCCGAGGCCCGACCTCGTCGCGGAACGCGTCGAACACCGAGGTCACCGCGATGATCGTGTGCGCGGCGGCGACGAGTTCCTGCCGCCGCACACCGGTCAGGCCCGTGAGCCTGTCGGTGATGCCGTCCAGGACCTTGCGGACCGACGCCGTCGCCTCGTTCTTCGGGTCGACCAGGCTCAGCACGTCCGGCTCGGCCGCGCCGCCGACCAGGATGCCCAGGCCGAGGAACACGTCCGCCCTGTCCAGCCACGGCCGCTCGTGCCTGCCGAGCACGCGCAGCGCGCCTTCGTACGAGAACAGGTCCGGTCGGGGCATCCGGCCATGATCGGCCAGGCGGGCTGGGAGCGCACCGCAGTTCGCGGGTCCGCGAGCATCGCCGTCGGGGTGTGGCCGACGTGCGCGCGGACGGTGCGGGTCAGGTGGACCTGGTCGGCGAACCCGAGGTCTGCCGCGAGACCCGCGAGGTCGGGTTCGCCGTTCTCCACGCGTTCCTCGTCGTGCGGGACTGACGCGCGAGCGCCCCCGCCGGGAAATCCCGGCGGGGGCGCGGTCACGCGGGAACAGCGGGTGTCACGGGTAGTTGACCACGTACCGCTGCTGCGTGGCGAGGTTCGCGGCGCCGCCGATGCCGTTCACGACGTTGTCGATCGTGCCGACACCGCCGAGCGACACCGTCACCAGGTCGTGCAGCCGCACGCCCGGCCGGTTGGGCACCTCGAAGCCGTTCGCCGTGCGGATGCTCGGGTCGGCCTGGTTGAAGGAGTACACGCCCATGCCCCAGCCCTCGTGGCTGGTGACGTGGTCGGCCACCTTGTACCCGGCCCAGCCCAGCTGGGAGCCGTTCATCCACGCGGCCTGGTTCGGCGGGTCGTACGGCAGCTCGTTCTGGTAGAAGTACGTCCGGCCGCCGTTGCCGTTCCACACCGTGTTGTACTGCTGGTAGTGCTCGACGAACAACCCGTACGCCGTCACGTTGTCGCCGTTGACGACGACGCCGTTGCGGCCGGTGTTGGCGGTCCAGCCGGTGGGGCCCGTGCCGTGGTCGGCGCGCCACACCCACGTGTGGTCGATGATCACGTTGTCGCTGTTGACCTCCAGCGACACGGTCGCCTTGCCCGCCTGGGGACCGCCGACGCGCAGGTACACGTCGTGCATCGAGGTCGGGTTGGCGGCGTGCGAGGCCGACGAGTCCGCCGGGCCGAGCTGGAGCAGCACGGGGGAGTTCTGCACGCCGGCGTCGATGAGGAAGCCCGCGAGCTTCACACCGTCCACGTCGGACACCGCCATGGCCGCCTTGCCGGTGTCGGGCGAGAGGGTCGCGAGACCCAGGCCCAGCACGACGGTGTTCGGGCGGGTGACGTTGATCGTGTCGTTCAGGCGGTGCACGCCGGGCGTCAGCAGCAGGTGCTTGCCCTGCGCCAGCGCCGCGTTCGTCGTCGCGACGGGCGTGCCCGGCTTGACGATGAAGAAGTCGGCCAGCGAGATCGACTGGCCGGCGGGCGTGCCGCTCTCCCAGCTCGTGCCGCGCGAGTTCTGCCGCAGCGCCGGGACGAACACCTTGTACTCGCCGTTCTCGAAGTACAGGAACGGCTTCTCGCGCACGACCGGCGTGGTGTCGACCGTGGTGTGCGCGGGGTTCGGGAAGTGCTGCGCGGGCGCGCCCTGCGAGCCGACGAACACCATGTTCCACACGGAGCCGTTCCAGCCGCCCGCGAGGTTGCTGTTGCGGGTCAGGAACTGCTGCTGCGAACCGGACACCGTGACGCCGTCGATCTTGCTGTCCACGATGAGGCCGCCGGACGCCCAGCCGTCGCCGCCGTTCCACAGCTGGACCTGGCCGCTGAGGTGCATGCGCCGGTACGACGCCGCCTGCGACACGGCCCACCGCTCGACCTGGCCGGCCGGCAGGTTGACGAACAGGTTCTCGGCCTGGCGCCAGAAGTTCTGCGTCGCGTTGCCGAGGTTGTTCGGGTTGTCGCCCTGCTGCAACCAGTCCGCCTCGACGCGCACGTGCCCGTTGAGCCGCACGTCGTCCGGGCGCAGGCCGAGGCCCGCCACCTGGGTGTAGAAGCGCAGGTTCACGTCGGCGTCGTACACGCCCGGCTTGTAGAGCACCGCGTAGCGCTCGGAGCCGAACTGGTTGGTCTTCATCTGGGTGGAGATCTGGTCCAACCGGGACTGCATCGCGGCACGGTCGTAACCGGGACCGTAGATCAGCACGTTCGGGCCGAAGTCCGGGTTGCGCGGGTCGGTCGGCGGGATGACCACCCCGCCGGTGGTCTCGGTGTTCACCGAAAGCTCCCACAGGGAGTAGCCGTAGCCGGTCGCGCGCACCGTGCCGAGCACCCGCACGTAGCGGCCGGAGCCCGCCACGGTCAGGGTCTGCACGCCGCCGGTGCCGGTGGTCGTGGAGTAGGCGGTGTTCCAGGTGGACGCGTTGTCCGACAGCTGCACCTGGAACGACCGGCCGTAGGCGGCCTCCCAGTTCAGCGTGACGCGGCAGACCTGCTGCGTGGAGCCCAGGTCGACCTGGATCCACTGCGGGTCGGCGAACGCGCTGGCCCAGCGGGTCCCGGTGTTGCCGTCGACAGCGGCGGTGGCAGGGGTACCGCCGTTCTCGGTGGACGACGCGGTCACCGGGCGGTTCAGCGCGGCGTTGGTCGTGCCGCACTCGGCGGCGCTGGCGGAGGTGTTGGTGATGACGGGGCCGAGCACCGCGGCGAGCCCGAGGGCGAGCACGGCGGTCAGGACCCGTGAACGGGTACGGGGACGTGAGTAGCTCATGGTCCTACCTGACTGAGGCAAGGGGGCAGATGGCCCGGAGCTGTGGCCTCCGTGGCACCGGAGGCACTGAGAGAGCGCTCTCTCGAAGGGTAACGTCCGTGTTGCGACGACGTCAACGACTCTCAGGCGGACTCGCGCGTGACCAGTGTGGGCTCGAAGATGACGGACTTCGGCGGCAGCGAGGGGTCGTCCACCTGGCCCAGCAGCAGGCGGGCCATCTCGGCGGCCATGTCCTCCACCGGTTGGCGCACGGTGGTGAGCCGCGGCCGGGACGCCACCGCCGGGCCGCTGTCGTCGAACCCGACCACCGCCACGTCGTGCGGCACCTGCCTGCCGTGCTGCCGCAGCACCAGCAGGACCCCTTGCGCCATCAGGTCGTTCGCCGCGAACACGCCGTCGATGCCGGGGTGCTCGGCGAGCAGCCGCTCCATCGCCGCCTCGCCGCTCGCGGAGGTGAAACCGCCCTCGGCGATCGGGACGTACGGGAAACCGTGACGCGCCATGGCGTCCCGGAACCCGGTCAACCTGTTCTGCGAGGCCGGGACGTCGAGCGGTCCCGTGACCGTGGCGACCTGGCGGCAGCCCAGCTCCACGAGCCGGTCCGCGGCGAGCTTCGCGCCCGCCTGGTGGTCGAGGTCGACGTAGCTGATCGGCACCGGGCGCGCGGGCCGCGCGAACAGCACGGCCGGCACCCGCGCCTCGACCAGCCGCGCGGGCAGCGGGTCCTCGGCGTGCGTGGACACCAGCAGCGCGCCGTCGGCGCTGCCCTGCCGCAGGAACGAGAGCACGTCGTCGCGCGCCCGGTCGGTGTCGGCGACCATCAGCACCGGGTGCACGCCGCGCGTGCGCAGGAACCCGACCACGCCGCTGGCCACCCGCCCGAAGAACGGGTCGGCGAACACGCGCGAGGCGAACGAGTCCTCCTCGCCCTGCTCGCCCGCGCCGGACACCACGAGCGCGATCGTGCCGGTCCGCTTGGTGACCAGGGACCTGGCCGCGCGGTTGGGCGCGTACCCGGTCTGGTCCACGGCCGCGCGCACGACCTCTTGGATCCTGCGGTCGACGTTGCGGGTGCCGTTGATGACCCGCGACACCGTCGCCCGGGACACGCCGGCGACCCGCGCCACGTCCTCCAACGTCGGCGGGGTCGTCGGCGGTCTGCTCATGGCACTATTCTGCCACGGGTGGAGAGCGCTCTCCCAGGCGCAGCGGCGTATCGCCCGCACTCGGCCCCACCAGCAGGGTGAACGCGCCGGGCTCGGTCACCCACCCGTCCGGCGTCCAGTGCTCGTAGGCGCGGGCGGGCACCTCGACGTCGACCCCGACCGCCTCACCCGGCCCGGCCCGGGCCACCGCCCAGCCGACGAGCCACCGCTCCGGCCGCTCGACGGCGCTGCCCGGCCTGGTCGCGTACACCTGCACGACCTCGCGCCCGGCCCGCGACCCGGTGTTGCGCACCCGCACCCGGACCCCGTCGGCGGTCGCCGCCACCTCCTCGTAGGCCCAGGTCGTGTAGCCCAGGCCGTGCCCGAACCAGTAGGCGGGGGAGCGGCCCGCCCGGTGCCACGCGCGGTAGCCGACGTGCAGGCCCTCCGCGTACTCCAGCACCCCGTCCACCGGCGTCACGTCCGACACCGGCACGTCCGCCTGCTCCGCCGGCCACGTCGTCGGCAGCCTGCCGCCCGGCTCGCGCGCGCCGAACAGCACGTCCGCCAGCCCGTGCCCGGCCTCCTGGCCCGGGAACCAGGTCAGCAGCACCGCGGCGACCTCGTCGCGCCACGGCAGCTCCACCGGACCGCCCGAGTTGACCACCACCACGGTGTTCGGGTTGACCGCGCGCACCGCCCGGACCAGCTCGTCCTGCCGCCCCGGCAGGGCCAGCGAGACGCGGTCGAACCCCTCGCTCTCGATCTCGTCGGTGGTGCCGACCACGACCACGGCGACGTCGCTCGTCTGCGCCAGCCCCACGGCCAGCGCCAGCTCCTCGTCCTCGGGCAGGCGCGGCGGGTCGGCGGCGAGCACGGTGGCCGTGCCGGTGCCCCCGGGCAGTTCGCGGCGGGCGACCAGGTCGACGACCGCACCCGCCTCGACGTGCGCGGTCGCGTGCCGGTACGGCGGGGTGAGGTGGATGACGGCCGGGTCGTCGGTGTCCAGCGGCACGTGCTCGTCGACCAGGCGCGCGCCGTCCACGTCGAGCGTGAGGCGGCCGAACCCGGCCACCGAGAACCGCCACTCGCCGGTCCGGTCGACGCGCAGCGCGCCGTGCACCTCGATCGCGTGCGCGCCCTCCGCCAGTGGCACCTCCAGCACCCGCCCCAGCAGCCGCAGCTCCGACGACAGCTCCGCGCCGCCCGCGTCGAGCACCCGCACCCGCACGCCCGGTCCGCCGGTCACCGGGTCGGTGGTGCCGGCCGGGGTCAAGGGCGCGGGCCGGTTCTCCAGCAGCACGCCCGGGGCGTGCCGGACCTCGGCGACCTCGCGCAGGCCGTCCACGAAGGACACGACCGACTCCGGGTAGACGCCCGCGCTGCCGCCGCCCTGGACGCGCGAGGTGGCGGCGTTGGGCCCGATCAGGGCGACGACGGCGCCCGGCCCCAGCGGCAGCACGCCGTCGTTGCGCAGCAGCACCGTGCTCGCGGCCACCGCCTCGCGCAACAACGCCAACGGCTCCTCCGCCCGTCCCCCACCGGGGACCGACCCGTTCAGGGCGCCGACCCGTGCGGCGAGCCGGAGCAGGCGGCGGACCTTGTCGTCGACCGCGCTCTCCGGCACCTCGCCGCGTTCGACGGCGGCGGCCAGGTCGTTCCACGGGCTCCGCGGGCCGGGCATGGCGAGGTCCTGGGCGGCGTTCGCGGACGCGGCCGCGGAGCGGACCGCACCCCAGTCGGACACCACCACGCCGTCGAAGCCCCACGTGCCCTTCAGCGGTTCGGCGAGCAGCGGGCTCTCCGACATCGTGGTGCCGTTGACGCCGTTGTAGGCCGACATCACCACCCACACCCCGGCCCGGACGGCGTGCTCGAACGGGACCAGGTAGACCTCGTGCAGCGTGCGCTCGTCCACCGCCGCGTCCAGCGTCATCCGCTCGGTCTCGGAGTCGTTGGCGACGTAGTGCTTGGCCGTGGCGGCGACCCCGCCGGCCTGCACGCCGGTGATGCAGGCGGCCCCGACGCGCCCGGTGAGCAGGGGGTCCTCGGAGAAGCACTCGAAGTGCCGCCCGCCGAACGGCACCCGGTGCAGGTTGAGCGTGGGCGCGAGCAGCACGTCCACGCCCTTGCGCCGTGCCTCGGCCGCCAGCAGCCCGCCCAGGCGCCGCACCAGCGCCGGGTCCCAGGTGGCCGCCAGCGCCGTGGGCGAGGGCAGCGCCAACGACGTGCTGCGCTCGTCCCAGCCCTGGCCGCGCACCCCGACCGGCCCGTCCGAGACGACCACCGCCCGCAACCCGACGTCGGGTTCGGCGTGCAGGCGCCAGACCGTGGCCCCGGTCAGCAGCCGCACCTTCCGCGCCAGGTCCAGCTTCCCGACCAGCAGGCCGAGCTCAACGTCGTCCACACAGTCCCCCGCCCCCCGGAGAGCGCTCTCCAACCCAGCCTCCGTCCCCCACCCCTCCCTGTCAACCGCGAGAGTCCAACGCTCAAGCCCCGAGAGTCCAACGTCCGGGCCTCGAGAGTCCAACGCTCGGGACCCCTGAGTTCTTCATTCCGCATACCGACCGGTCGGCACGAACGAGGAACTCAGGGGTCCTGGAGGTTGGACTCTCGGGACCTGAGCGTTGGACTCTCGGGGTCTGAGCGTTGGACTCTCGCGGGTTAGGCGATGTCGGCGGTTCGGGGGGAGGGTTTGCGGGGGTCGGCGGCGCCTTCGAGGAGGGCGGCGACGGGGAGGGTGGCGGCGCCCACGGCCACCGCGTCGGGACCGAAGTGGCCGACGGTGAGGGTGGTCTGGTCGTACGGGTGGCGCAACGCGTGCGCGCGGGTCGCCGCCACGATCGCGTCCAGCTGGTGCGCGCCCAGCGCCAGGCCGGCCCAGCCGCCCAGCACGATGCGCTCCGGGTTGAACAGGTTCACCAGGTTGGCGATCCCCGCGCCGAGGTAGCCGGCGGTCTCCTCCAGCACGCGCGCCGCCGTCCTGGAGTGCGGCGCCGCCGCGATCAGCGCCGCCACCGAGGACTGCTCGTCGTCGCCGGGCAGGGCACGGCCGCGCGCCTTGCGGTACCGGTCGAGGATGCCCTCCGCCCCGACGTACGCCTCCAGGCAGCCGAGCGCCCCGCACCGGCACGGCCGGCCGCCGTACACGATCGTGGTGTGCCCCCACTCGCCCGCCGAGCTGGTGGCACCCCGGTACACGTCGCCGTCCGCCACGACGGCCGCGCCGACGCCGGAGCCGATGAGGGCTATCACGACGTGCCGCGCGCCCCGCCCCGCGCCGAACCACATCTCGGCCTGGCCCTGGGTCTTCGCCCCGTTCTCCACGTACAGCGGCCACTCGCCGCCCGCCGCCCGGATCAGCTCCTCCAGCCGCACGCCGTCCCAGCCGATCGTCGGCGCGTGCACCACGGCCGTCGCGCCCTGCTCGACCGTGCCGGGAACGCCGATCCCGACGCCGAGCACGGTCGACGCCGGGACGCCCGCCGCCGCGACCACGTCCCGGACCGAGGACGCGATGAGCGAGGCGACCGCGGTGGGGGAGGCCACGGACAGCGCGTGGTCGGCGGCGGCGAGCTGCCGCAGGGCCATGTCGAACAGCTCGACCTTGACCCCGGTCTCGCCGACGTCCACCCCGACGACGTGCCCGAACGCGGGGTTAACGCGCAACAACACGCGCGGCCGGCCGCCGTCGGAGTCGACCGAGCCGGCGTCGACGACGAGGCCGTCCTCGACCAGCTCGGCGGTCACGTTGGACACCGTCGCGGCGGACAGCCCGGAGAGCCCGGACAGCTCGTACCTGCTCAAAGGCCCGTCGAAGAAGAGCGTCGACAGCAACGTCGAACGGTTCTGCCGACGCAGGTCGCGGACGGTGGTGCGCTTCGGGGCCACCTGGCGGACCTTAGTTTGCGACTTAAAATTAGACTAAGTTTGTAACCTGTTCGTTATTGACGTGACTTGGCTCACCGGGGTTGAGTCTGCAACGACACGAGGACGCACGCAGCGTCCCAGCCGCGATGGCACCGCGGTCCGCACCAACCCGAGCGCTCGCCCTTCCCCGCCCCGACAAGGAGAACCCATGCGACTCAGGCGAACGTCCGCCCTCGCCGTCGCGGCAGCCCTGCTGTTCTCGGCCGCCTGTTCGGCCACGAACCCCGGCACGAACAGCAGCAACACCGAAGGCGTGCTGAACGTCGGCATGCCGAACGGTCCGCAGACCGAGAACAACAACCCGTTCCTCAACTCGTCCGCGGCCAGCTCGCTCGGCTACCGCCGGCTCCTCTTCGAGCCGCTCGCGATGGTCAACGAGGTCAACCCCACCGAGAAGCCCAAGCCGTGGCTGGCGACCGAGTGGGCGTGGACCGAGAACTACAGCAAGCTGAGCCTGACCATCCGCGACGGCGTGACCTGGTCGGACGGCAAGCCGCTGACCGCCGAGGACGTGGCGTTCACCTTCGAGCTGCTCAAGGCCAACCCCGGCCTGAACATCGACTCGGTCCCCTACGACCAGGTCTCGACCTCCGGCAACAAGGTCGACGTGGTCTTCCCGAGGTCGCAGTTCGTCAACCAGAAGAAGATCCTCGAACAGCTGATCGTGCCCAAGCACATCTGGTCGACGATCTCCAGCCCCACCACCGAGACGGTCAAGACCCCCGTCGGCAGCGGCCCCTACACGCTGAAGTCGTTCACGCCGCAGACCGTCACGCTCGCCGTGCGCGACTCGTACTGGCAGGAGCTGCCGAAGGTCAAGGAGGTCCGCTACACCTCCTACAGCGACAACAACGCGCAGACCACCGCCCTCGCGACCGGCGCGGCCGAGTGGAGCTTCGTGTTCATCCCGAACTACGAGGCCGTCTACACCTCCAAGGACCCCGAGCACTACAAGCTCTGGTTCCCGCCGGTGCTGGGCATCCACGGCCTGTGGTTCAACACCAAGGTCAAGCCGTGGGACAACCCGGCCCTGCGCCGCGCGGTCAACCTGGTGATCAACCGCGACGACATCTTCACCCAGGGCGAGGCCGGGTACTTCTACCCGAAGGTCGACCACATCACGGGCATCCCGCTGCCCGCCGGCGCCTCGTACATCGCGCCCGAGTTCAAGGACAAGACCGTCAAGGTCGACGTCGAGGCCGCGAAGAAGGAGCTGACCGAGGCCGGCTTCACCTTCGAGGGCGACAAGCTGAAGGACCCGTCGGGCCAGCCCGTCACGCTGAAGATGACCGTGCCCTCGGGCTGGTCGGACTACGTGACGAACCTGGAGATCATCAAGGACGACGTCTCCCAGATCGGCATCGAGGCGACCGTCGACCTGCCGAACGCCGACGCGTGGACCAAGGCGCTCGACACCGGTGACTTCCAGGCCGCGCTGCACTGGACCAACAACGGTCCGACGCCGTACGACATCTACGAGAACATCATGAACGGCGCGCTCTACAAGCCGATCGGCGAGGGCGGCATCAACGGCAACTACGGCCGTTACGAGAACCCCGAGGCCACCGCGGCGCTCAACGACTACGCCAACGCGCCCGACGACGCCCAGCGCACCGCGGCGATGAACAAGCTCCAGCAGATCCACGTCCGCGACATGCCGGTCGCCATCACCTCCGCGGCCAACGCGGGCGGCCAGTACAGCACCAAGAACTGGATCGGCTGGCCGGACGAGGCCAACCCGTACGCGCCCGCCCAGCCCACGCTGGAGAACGCGCTCGACGTCGTCCTGCACCTGAAGCCGGCCGCATGACGACGAGCACTTCCCCGTCGGCCTCCGGGACCACCCCACCCCCGTCTTCCGGGGTGGTCCTGGAGGCCGATGGCCTGACCAAGCACTTCCCGGTCCGCAAGCGCGGGCGCGAGCTGCTGTCCAGGGCGGTGCGCTCCGTGCGCGCGGTCGAGGACGTCACGCTCAGGCTGCACCGCGGCCGGGTCACCGCGCTGGTCGGCGAGTCCGGTTCGGGCAAGTCGACGGTGGCCCGCCTCCTGGCGCAGCTCTACCCCCAGACCGCCGGCGTGGTCCGGCTGCACGGCGAGCCGGTCGACGCCAAGGGCGGCAAGCGCTTCCGGGCGTACAGCAAGCGCGTCCAGATGATCTTCCAGGACCCGTTCGCCTCGCTGAACCCCGTGCACACCGTGCGCTACCACCTGACCCGGGCGCTGAAGATCCACGGCAACGCGGGCACGAGCGCCGCCGAGCAGGAGCAGGCGCTGACCGACCTCCTCGCGCGCGTGCAGCTCACCCCGCCCGAGCGGTACATCGACAAGTTCCCGCACGAGCTGTCCGGCGGCCAGCGCCAGCGCGTCGCCATCGCGCGCGCCCTCGGCGCCGACCCCGAGGTGCTGCTGGCCGACGAACCGGTGTCCATGCTGGACGTCTCCATCCGGCTCGGCGTGCTGAACCTCCTGCGCGACCTCAAGGAGCGCCTGCACCTCGCGATCCTCTACATCACGCACGACATCGCCTCGGCCCGCTACTTCGCCGACGAGACGTTCGTGATGTACGCCGGGCGCGTGGTCGAGGGCGGCGACAGCGAGACCGTCACCCAGCGCCCCGCGCACCCGTACACGCAGCTGCTCATCGACTCCGCCCCGGACCCGGACCGGCCCGCCGCGGTGGAGAAGGACGGCGGCACCGGCGAGCCCCCGTCGCTGATCAACCCGCCGACGGGCTGCCGGTTCAACCCGCGCTGCCCGCACGCCATGAAGGTCTGCCGGGACGAGGTGCCCCCGCGCTTCGCCCTCGGCGACGGCGACGGCGAGGCCGGCGAAGGGACGCACTTCGCCGCGTGCTGGCTCTACGGCGACGGCCTCTCCGCCGAGCAGCGGACCAAGCTGCACGTCGTCGGGGTGCGCCACGGCGACGAGGAGGGGGCCCCGTGACCTACCTCCTCAAGCGGATCGCGTTCTACGTGTTCACCGCGTGGGCCGCGATCACCATCAACTTCTTCATCCCGCGCGCCATCCCCGGCGACCCGGTGCAGGCGCTGATCACCCGCTCGCGCGGCCAGATGACCAGCGAGGCCGTGCAGTCGCTGTACGTGCTGTTCGGGCTGGACAAGGACGAGAGCCTCGTCGAGCAGTACTTCACCTACCTCGGCCAGCTGCTGACCGGGGACCTCGGCCTGTCGTTCACCTACTTCCCGTCGCCGGTCTCCGAGGTCATCGGCGACGGCCTGCCGTGGACGCTGGGCCTGGTCGGCATCACCACCGTGCTCGGGTTCGTCATCGGCACGGCGCTGGGCACGGGCATCGGCTGGCGGCGCGGCTCGTGGGCCGACGCGCTGATCCCGGTGACCACGTTCGTGTCGTCCATCCCGTACTTCTGGCTGGGCCTCATCGCCATCGCGCTGCTCACCGGCCCGGACAGCTTCTTCCCGGCCTCCGGCGCCTACGACAACGGCCTGGTGCCCAACCCGGACCCGCAGTTCATCGGCAGCGTCATCCGGCACGGCATCCTGCCCGCGTTCACCATCCTGCTCTCGTCCATGGCGGGCTGGGTCCTGTCCATGCGCAACATGATGGTCACGGTGGCGTCCGAGGACTACGTGACCGTCGCGCACGCCAAGGGCCTGGCCGACCGCCGCGTGATGGTGTCCTACGCGGCGCGCAACGCGCTGCTGCCCAACGTCTCCGGGTTCGCGCTGTCGCTGGGCTTCATCGTCGGCGGCACGCTGCTCGTGGAGATCGTGTTCTCCTACCCGGGCCTCGGCCTCCAGCTGTTCCAGGCGGTCGGCGCGAAGGACTACCCGCTCATGCAGGGCATCTTCCTCATCATCACCCTGTCCGTGCTGCTGGCGAACTTCCTCGCCGACGTGGCCTACCTCGCGCTCGACCCGCGCACCCGACGGGAGGGCTGACCGGTGACCGTCGTCCCCACCACAGCGGCGTCGACCCCGGCCGCGGCGCCGGTGAAGCGCCGCAGGCTGCGGTTCGTGGCCAACCCCAAGGCCACCGTCGGCCTGGTCCTCCTGGGCTTCTTCGCCCTGCTCGCGCTGGTCGGGCCGTGGATCGCGCCGTACGAGCCGTCGGCGCGCAGCAACGACCTGCTCCAGCCGCCGTCGGCGGCCCACTGGTTCGGCACCACCCACCTCGGCCAGGACATCTTCAGCCAGGTCGTCGTGGGCACGCAGAGCGTCATCGTGGTCGGGTTCGTCGCGGGCATCGTCGCGACGGTCCTGTCGATCCTCGTGGGCGTCACCTCCGGCTACCTCGGCGGCGCCGGCAGCGAGGTGCTGTCCGCGCTGTCCAACGTGTTCCTGGTGCTCCCGGCGCTGCCCCTGATGATCATCATCACGTCCACGCTGCCGGAGACCAGCACGCTCACCATCGCGCTGCTCATCGGCTTCACGTCGTGGGCCTGGGGCGCGCGGGTGCTGCGCGCGCAGACCCTGTCGCTGCGCGGGCGCGACTACGTCGAGGCCGCCCGGGCCACCGGCGAGTCGACGTGGCGGATCATCCTGTTCGAGATCATGCCCAACCTCACCGCGGTCATCGCCTCCGGCTTCGTCGGCACGGTCATCTTCGCCGTGACGCTGGAGATCACGCTGGCGTTCATCGGCGTCGGCGCGGGCAGCGGCTGGAACTGGGGCACCGTCCTGTACTGGGCGCAGAGCCAACAGGCGCTCGGGCAGGGCGCGTGGTGGTGGTTCGTGCCCGCGGGCCTGGCCATCGCGCTGCTGGGCACCGCGCTGTCGCTGGTCAACTTCGGCATCGACGAGTTCGTCAGCCCGCGCCTGCGCGGCGGCGGCAAGACCGACGTCAAGACCGCCGACGGGCACACCGTGCGGATGCGCGTCGGCTTCACGCCGGTGCTGGCGTCCGCCCCGGTCGAGCGCAAGACCCCGCCGAAGGCAGTGGCCGGGGCAGGGGCCAACGGGAAGGCGGAGTCGTGAGCGACGCAGTGCTGGAGGTCCGCGGCCTCAACGTGGACTACGGCCTGGGCGACGAGGGCGTGCGCGCCGTCCGGGACGTCGACCTCACCCTGCACCGCGGCGAGGTCCTCGGCCTGGCGGGGGAGAGCGGCAGCGGCAAGTCCACCCTCGCCTACGGCCTGACCAGGCTGCTCCCGCCGCCGGGCGTCATCACCGGCGGCCAGGTGCTGTACCACCGCGACGGCGGGGAGCCCGTGGACGTGCTGCGCATGTCCCACGACGAGCTGCGCGCGTTCCGCTGGGCGGAGACCGCGATCGTCTTCCAGGGCGCGATGAACTCGCTCAACCCGGTGCACCGCGTCTCCACCCAGCTCACCGACGTGATCAAGGCGCACGACCCGCGCAGCACGCCCGCGTCGCGGCTGGCCCGCGCCCGCGAGCTGCTGGGCCTCGTCGGCATCGCCGCCGACCGGCTGGACAGCTACCCGCACCAGCTCTCCGGCGGCATGCGCCAGCGCGTCATGATCGGCATGGCGCTCGCGCTGGAGCCGAGGGTCGTCATCATGGACGAGCCGACCACCGCGCTGGACGTGGTGGTGCAGCGGCAGATCCTGCGCCAGCTGGTCGAGCTGCGCGAGCGGCTGGGGTTCTCCGTCGTGTTCATCACGCACGACCTGTCCCTGCTGGTCGAGTTCTCCGACCGGATCGCGATCATGTACGGCGGGCGGATCGTCGAGGAGGCGACCTCCGCCGAGCTGTACCGCAACCCCAAGCACCCGTACAGCCACGGGCTGCTGAACTCGTTCCCGGCCCTGCGCGGGCCGAAGCGCGAGCTCTCCGGGATCCCCGGCTCACCGCCGGACCTGCGCGGCATGCCGCCCGGCTGCGCGTTCCACCCACGTTGTCCGCACGCAATGGAGCGCTGCGGTGTGGAGGTACCGGTGCTCGGCGTCCCGCAGGACCACGTGGGGCCCGACCGCACCGTGGCCTGCTGGCTGCACCCCGTTCACGACAACGGGTTCTGAACCAGGTTCACGACAACCTGGTTCCGACCTCCTGAGGAGATCCATGGACACCAAGGCGCCGACCGCAGGGCTCGACCCCGCGATCGACACCCTGCCCGCCTCGTTCCGCTGGGGCGTGGCGACTTCCGCTTACCAGATCGAGGGGGCGCACGACGAGGACGGCCGCACGCCGTCGATCTGGGACACCTACTGCCGGGTCCCCGGCATGGTGCCCGACTTCGAGAACGGCGACGTCGCCTGCGACCACTACCACCGGATGCCGGAGGACGTCGCGCTCATCGGTTCCCTCGGCGTGGACACCTACCGGTTCTCGGTGGCGTGGCCGCGGGTGCAGCCGGGCGGCACGGGCCCGGTCAACCCCAAGGGCATGGCCTTCTACGACCGGCTCGTCGACGAGCTGCTCGGCAAGGGCGTCGACCCCTGGGTGACGCTCTACCACTGGGACCTGCCGCAGGAGCTGGAGGACGCGGGCGGCTGGCCGCACCGCGACACCGCCTACCGGTTCGCCGACTACTCCATGCTGGTGTTCGACGCCCTCCAGGACCGCGTGCGCACCTGGACCACGCTCAACGAGCCGTGGTGCACGGCGATGCTCGGCTACTACGAGGGCCGCCAGGCCCCCGGCAGGCAGGACTTCGGCGCGGCCATCCACGCCGTGCACCACCTGCTGCTCGGCCACGGCCTGGCCACCCAGCGGATGCGCGAGGCGGCCACGAAGCCGACCGAGTTCGGCATCACGCTGAACATGAGCCACGCGTCCCCGGAGACCGACAGCGAACTGGACCGCGCCGCGGCCCGGCGCGCGGACGGCCTGTCCCGCCGCATCTACCTCGACCCGCTGGTCAAGGGGCAGTACCCGGCGGACGTGGTGGAGGACCTGGCGGCGCGCGGCGTCACCGTCCCGGTGCAGGACGGCGACCTGGACGTCATCCGGCAGCCGATCGACGTGCTGGGCGTGAACTACTACTCCAGCGCGAAGCACTCCGGCACCGACGAGAACGGCGACACCGAGGACGAGAACGGCCTGCCGGTGGGCCGCGAGGTCCGCTTCGGCGCGCCGGTCACCGCGATGGACTGGGAGATCGTCCCGGAGGGCTTCACCAACCTCCTGGTGCAGATCGCCCAGGACTACCCGGGCGTGCCGATGGTCATCACGGAGAACGGCGCGGCGTTCGACGACGCACCCGACGAGACCGGGTACGTCCAGGACGACGACCGCACCGCCTACCTGGAGTCGCACATCGCGGCCGTGGCCAAGGCCCGCGAGCTGGGTGCCGACGTGCGCGGCTACTTCGCGTGGTCGCTGATGGACAACTTCGAGTGGTCCTACGGCTACGAGAAGCGGTTCGGCCTGGTGCACGTCGACTACGACACGCAGGTCCGCACGCCCAAGAGCAGCGCCCTCTGGTACCGGGACACCATCCGCCGGGTCAAGGGGAGCTGATCCCGCGGTGAGCGAGGGGCGCCCCGCGGTCGTGACGCGGGACGCCCCTCCTCCGTGCGCGCAACCCACTCCGGACGCGCACATGGCCGATGGCCGGGGGGACCCACTCCCCCCGGCCATCGCCCGTCTGGTCGGTCAGCGCCCGCCGGTCAACGCCGGTAGACGCCGAACTCGTACAGCGAGCAGCCCCACCCGGTCCCGCGCCGGGTGGCGTGCAGCCGCACGTACCGGCCACTGGCGTTGACGTCGATCGAGTCGACCCCGCCGTTACCGGTGGTCGTGCCGTGCACGCTCCGCCAGGTGTTCCCGTCGTCCGACACCTGGAGCTCGTAGGCGCGGCCGAACGCACCCTCCCACACCAGCTGGACGTGCTGGAAGGAGGTCACCGCGCCCAGGTCGACGCGCAGCCACTGCGGGTCGGCCCAGTCGGTGGCCCAGCGGGAGCCCGCGTCGCCGTCCACGGCGTTCGACGGCGGGAAGGGGGCGCCGTCACCCACCTGCTGGTGCGACGAGGCCGTCACCGGCCTGTTCAGGGCCGCGTTGGTGCCCGCCGGCCGGGGCGCGACGACCCGGACCGACTTCGCCTCGATGCCGATGTTGCCGCGGCCGTCCTCGGCCAGCACGTACACCTTCCACACGCCGAGCCGGTCGGGCGCGGTCACCGTGAGCCGGTTGCCGTCGACCCGCACGGGGGCGTCGGCGAGACCGCCGCTGCCGTCGACGTACTTCGAGTTGAACGCCGCGGACCAGGTGATGGCGTCGCCGTCCGGGTCGCCCGCCGCCACGTCGATCGCCAGCGGCGCGCCGGCCGCGACCGCGGTGGGCAGGTTCATCGCGGAGATCACCGGCGGGGTGTTGGTCGGGGTCGCCCCGCCGAACGCCCGCTGCACCGCGTAGAACGACAGCCGCTTCTTGCCCGCCGGGGTCAGGTTGAACCACACCGCGCCGAAGTCGTGCTCGGTGCCGTAGTGGAACAGCGTGCCGCCGAAGGACACGCCCCGGTGCCCGACGACGCAGTTCCACGCCTGCGCGTAGCCGTCGCGCTTCTGCACGTCCGTGGGCTCGGCCGGCACGCCGTTGACGTCGTCCGGCACCTCCCACTCGCCGGCGGGGCCGGCCTCGGTGAGGATGTACGGCTTGGTGTAGCCGCCCGCGACCCAGTCGGCGCGCACCTCGCACACGTTGCCGTAGGAGTTCACCGAGTACAGGTCGAGCGCGGGCGTGTGCGCCTTGAGGTAGGCCCACGCGCCGGTCCACGCGTCGGTGTTGGTCACCGGGTGGCCGGGGTCGATCGCCTTGACGGCCAGCGCCGCCTCGTTGAGGTACTTCGCGTAGGCGACGCGCTGGTCCTCCAGCTCGGTGCCCGAGTAGCAGTTCTGGAGGCCCAGGATCGACTCGTTGCCGATGTTCCACATGAGCACGCCGGGGTGGTCCTCGTAGGCCGTCACCCACTGCCTGATCGTGTTGAGCACGTCGTTCTTGTAGGTGGCGTCCGTGAGGTAGTCGACGCACCCGCCGGAGCCGGGGCCGCCGCCGGGCTGGAGCCAGAAGCCGTTGATGACGCGCATCCCGTTGGCCGCCGCCGCGTCGAGGAGCGGGCGGGTGGAGCCGTCCGTGCCCCAGGTGCGCAGGGTGTTGGTGCCCATCGACCTCAGCTCGGGCATGTGGCGCGCCGCGTCGGCCGGCGGCGGGCCCCAGGTCAGGCCCTTCACCGTCCACGGCTGCCCGTCCACGGTGAGCTGCCAGTTCCCCTGGGAGCCGGTGACGTGCACGCCCGTGCCGGGCGGGGGAGTGGTGCCCTGCGTGCCGTAGACGCGGAACTCCCACAGGGAGTAGCCGTAGCCGTTGGCGCGCTGCGTGCCGTGCACGCGGACGTACCGGCCGGTGCCGGTGACGTCGAAGCCCTGCCGGCCGCCCGTGCCGCCGGTGGTGGTGTGCACCGGCGTCCAGGCGTCGCCGTCGTTCGACACCTGGACCTGGAAGCCGGTCGCGTACGCGCCCTCCCAGTCCAGCTCGACCCGGCTCAGGGCCGAGGTGGCGCCGAGGTCGACGCGCAGCCACTGGGGGTCGCTCCAGGCGCTGGCCCAGCGGGTCCCCGCGTTGCCGTCCACGGCCGCCGACGCGGGTGTCCCCGCGCCTTCGGTCGAGGAGGCCGTGGCGGGTTTGCCCTGCGAGAGCAGGACGGGCGCGGCGGTCGCGGTGCCCGGGACGAGTGCGAGTCCCAGGAGCAGCGCGGTCGCCGCGCCGGCGGATCGGAGGCGGTACATGGCGTCTCCTGCCGGTGTTCGAGTGGGTCGACATGCGGGAGAGCGCTCTCTCAACCCACCTCGAAGTGTTGCGAACCGATTGCGGACCTGTCAACGCACCGCCTGTTGACACCCCGGTGGAGCAACGGGCACCCTGGTTTCGGAGAGCGCTCTCCCATCCTCCTGCCCACGTGTGCCGGCGGCGTAGCTTCGGTCCCATGACTGCTGCTGCGGAACGCGGGCGGGTGCGCGTGGAGCCGGGGCGCAAGCGCGTCCGGGCCTACCTGGCGGGCGAGCTCGTGGCCGACACCACCCGCCCGACCCTGGTGTGGGAGAAGCCGTACTACCCGACCTACTACCTGCCGGCGGACGACGTGCGGGCGACCCTCGTGCCCACCGGCTCGACGACCCGGTCCCCGAGCCGCGGCGACGGCCACGCGCACGACGTGCGGGCGTCGCCCCACCTCGTGGCCCCCGCCGCGGCCCTGACGTTCCCCGACTCGCCCCTGGAGGCCCTGCGCGACCTGGTGCGCCTCGACTGGGACGCCTTCCGCTGGTTCGAGGAGGACGAGCCGGTCCACGTCCACCCGCGCGACCCGTACACCCGGGTGGACGCGCTGCCCAGCAGCCGCCACGTCCGGGTCGAGGTGGGCGGCGTGGAGGTCGCGGACAGCCGGCGACCGGTGATCCTGTACGAGACCGGCCTGCCGCCGCGCCACTACCTGCCGCTCACCGACGTCCGCCAGGACCTGCTGCGGCCGAGCGACCTGCGCACCGGCTGCCCGTACAAGGGCACCGCCGAGTACTGGTCCGTCGTCGTCGGGGACGAGGTGCACGAGGACCTGGCGTGGGGCTACCCGACACCGTTGCCGGAGAGCGCCCGCGTCGCGGGGCTCGTGGCGTTCTACGACGAGAAGGTCGACACCTACGTGGACGGGGTGCTCCAGGAGCGCCCGAGAACCCATTTCGGCTGAGGACCGCCGCGCGCGGAACCCCCGGCGCGCGAGCGGTGTAGAAGGGGCGTCAGCCGGTTCGACGACCTGAGGGGGCCGTCACGGACGAGGGGTACCTGCTGGCCCGGGCGCGGGCCGGTGACGTCGAGGCGTACGGGCACCTGGTGCGCGCGCACCACGCCGCGGCGCACCGGGTCGCGCTGGTCATGGGCGCGGGGCACGAGGCGGACGACGTGGTGCAGGACGCCTTCGTCCGCGCCCACGCCGCGCTCGGCTCGTTCCGGCCCGGCTCGCCGTTCCGGCCGTGGCTGCTGCGGATCGTGGCGAACCTGGTGCGCAACCTGCACCGGTCGCACGCGCGCCGGCGGGAGCTGGTGGGGCGGGTCGTCGCCCGCGGCCACGGCGAACCCGGCCCGCCGCCCCACCAGCCGGACGCCCTCGTGGTGGCCGACGAGCGCAAGCGGGTGCTGTGGGCGGCGCTGCACCGGCTGGCCGAGCGGGACCGCCAGGTGCTCGGGTGCCGCTACCTGCTCGACCTGAGCGAGGAGGAGACGGCGCAGGTCCTCGGGTGGCCGAGGGGCACGGTGAAGTCGAGGGGGTCGCGCGCGCTCGAACGGCTGCGCGTGCTGCTGGAGCGCGTGGAGGAGGTGGGGGAGCGTGCCTGACGCGAAGCGGCACGACCTGGAGGACGAGCTCCGCGAGCTGGGGCGCGCGCTGGGCGGCGAACCGGACGACGCGGCCGTCACCGCGATCCTCGCCGCCCTGGGCGACCGGCGGCCCGCGCCGCCGTCCCCCCCGCCCGCCCCGCCGCCCGTGCGGCGCGCCGGGCTCCCCGACAACGCGCTCACCCTCGCCGCCGCCGCGCTGGTGGTGCTGGTGGTGCTGGTCCTCGGCGTGCGCGTGGTCCCCGGGCTCGTGCGCCCGGAGGGCACGAGCACGCACGGGATGGGCGGACCCGGTCCCGCCGTGCCGTCGTGCGCGGGCTGGGGTGGGCTGTCACCGGCCACGGTGGACGGGGTCGAGCGCCGCTCCGGGTGGCGACCGCCGACCGGCGGACCGTGGGGGCGGCCGCTGTCGGTGGCCTTCGCGCCGACCGCGGAGGGGCGCGGCATCACGGTCGCCGTCTACCGGGTCGCCCCCGGGACCGTGACCCTGGAGCGCTACCCGAAGGGGGTCTACCTCTCCACGGTGCTCGGCGGCGCCGCCCCGACCCCCGTCCCGCTCGACGGGGCCACCGCCGAGTACACGGGCGAGGACACCTTCGTCGACTACCAGCTGTCCGGGGTGGCCGCCACGACGACGCGGCTCCGGTGCACCGCGCCCCGGCTCACCTGGACCACGGCGGCCGGGGTCACCTACGCCGTCTCCGGCCGGCTGCCGACGCCGGACCACCTGGTCGAACTGGCCCGCGCGCTGTGAGGGGGACGCGCGTGCACGTGCCGCACCCCGCCCCCCTCCTCGCCCCACCTCCCCACCTCCCCTCCGCCCCACCTCCCCTCCGCCCTGCCTCCCCCTCCGCAGCCCGCCCCGGCGTGCCCGGCCGCGACACCGCGCTACGGGGTGCCCCCGCGTGCCGCCCGGACGGCGGATGGTCGGGGGTCGGTCCTCCGGGAACGCTTGTCGACCATGGACGTCTTCCCCTCCACCCCGCGGGCGCACCGCAACCCGGTGGTCCTCGCGCGCAAGATGGCCCTGGTCAAGGCGCCCCACATGGCGAAGCTGACCGAGTTCGCCCAGCGCATCGCCACCGAGCGCAAGGTCGACGTCCCCCTGTTCGACCCGGCCAGCGGCGGGGTGAACAGCAAGGTGCTGCTCCTCCTGGAGTCACCCGACCCCGGCGCCGTCCGCTCCGGGATCAACTCGCTGGACAACGACGACCCGATCGCCGCCAACGGCTTCGCCGCGCTGACCGAGGCCGGCCTGTCGCGGAAGGTGTGCCTGGCCTGGAACGTGGTGCCGTGGCACCTGAACGGCCGTTCGCCGACCCCCACCGAGCTGCGCGGCGCCGTGCCGTACCTGGTGGACCTGCTGCGGCTGCTGACGGACCTCAAGGCGGTGGTGGTGCTGGGCCGTCCGGCGGGCACCGGGTGGACGCTGTCCGGCCGCGGCCACAAGCTGAAGGTGTTCAACGCGCCGCACCCGTCGCCGCTGACCATCAACCGCGACCGGGCGGGCAAGTGGCCCCAGCTCGTGGACGCCCTGCGGCAGGCCGCCGCCGCGGCGAACGGATGAGTCCACGAAGTCGGAATCGGTACACCCCGCTTTTCCGCGTGTGACGACGAATCCCGGCAGTCTCCTTCGTCGAACGGGTTGAGGAAGAACCCGAACGAGTGGAAGAAGATCGCCGTGGACCACACCGACCTCACCCACCGGGACCGTGCCGTGCTGCGCGCCGTCGCCGAGGGCCGCTGCGCGTACACGGCGGGCACGCTGTTCGTCGACGGCGTGCGCTGCTGCGACCAGTTCGTCGGTCCCCGGCTCGCCCGCGCCGGTCTCATCGCCGACCGCGCCGGGACCGCGGGGCTCACCGCCGACGGCCGCGCCCTGCTCGACGCCGCGTGACGTCCCGTCGTGCGGGACCCGGCCGGCCTTCCTAGCCTGGACGCATGGCACAGCTCGCGCTCCGACGCCCCCTGGCCGGACTCGCCGTGTTCGCCGTCGCCGTCGCCGCGACGGCCGTGGTCGGCTCACTGGCCGCCGTGTCGTCGGCGGAGCGGTACCAGCAGTTGGACACGCCCGCCTGGGCGCCGCCGCCGTGGCTGTTCGGTCCGGTGTGGACGGTGCTGTACGTCATGATCGCGGTGTCCGGCTGGCTGTTCTGGAAGCGGCACGGCACGACGTGGGAGCTGGGCCTGTTCGCCGTGCAGCTCGCGCTCAACGCCGCGTGGACGCCGCTGTTCTTCGCCGCCGAGCGGTACGCGCTGGCCCTGGTCGACATCATCGCCCTGCTGGTCGTGATCGTCGCGCTGATCGTCGCGTTCGGCCGCCGGCACCGGCCCGCCGCGCTGCTGCTCGTGCCCTACCTGGCGTGGGTCGCCTTCGCCACCGCGCTCAACGCCGCCATCATCGGCCTGAACTAGCGCCTGCAACCAGCGGCTGCAACCAGCGCCTGCGCGATCGAGGACCGGAACTGTCCGCGATGCCGCCTAACGTCGGTCCTGTCACCGAACCGGAAGGCGGACCCACCCCATGAGCAGCACCGCGATCGCGTCCACGGAACTGACCGACCTGCTGGCGGTCCTGGCCAGGACCCGCGGCTTCCTCCGCTTCACGGTGCGGGACCTGACCGACGAGCAGGCCCGCCTCACACCGACCGCCGGCCAGTTGTCGCTGGGCGGCTTGATCAAGCACGTCCGCACGGTGGAGGAGGGCTGGCTGCGGTTCGCCGTCGGCGGGGCGGAGCTGATGGAGAGCGTCGCGCCCGACTGGGAGAACGGCTTCCGGATGCTGGAGCACGAGACCCTGGCCGGCCTGCTCGCCGACTACGAGGAGACCGCCGCCAGGACCGCTCGCACCCTGGCCGACCTGGACCTGAACACCGCCCACCCGCTGCCCGTGGCCCCGTGGTTCGAGCCCGGCGAGTCCTGGTCGGTCCGCCGGGTCGTGGCGCACCTGATCGCCGAGACCGCGCAGCACGCGGGCCACGCCGACATCATCCGCGAAACCATCGACGGCCAGAAAACCATGGGCTGACCCCCGCGAGAGTCCAACCCCCAGGCCCCGAGAGTCCAACCTCCAGGACCCCTGAGTTCTTCGTTCGTGCCGACCGGTCGGTATGCGGAATGAAGAACTCAGGGGTCCCGAGCGTTGGACTCTCGAGGCCCGAGCGTTGGACTCTCGGGGTCTGAGCGTTGGACTCTCGCGGGTTAGAGGCGGGAGAGGCGGTGGATGGTGGTGGCGTGCTCGGGGTAGGTGGCGGCCAGGGGGGCGGCGGCGCCGAAGGTGACGACGTCGTCGGTGTACGGCGGCACGACGACGGTGCCCACCAGGGAGTAGGGGCCCAGGGGCTCGGACGCCTGCCACACGCCGGCGGGCACGACCACCTGCGGGCGGTGGCCGGCCGCCAGGTCCGGGCCCAGCACCGGCGTGGTCGCCGAGCCGTCCGGGTGCAGCAGGAGCATGCGCAGCGGCGCGCCCGCGTGGTGGGCGTAGACCTCCAGGTGCGCCAACCGGTGCAGCCCGGAGAACTCGCCCTCCCGCAGCAGGTAGTAGATGGCCGACGCCTCCGCCGAGCGCCACGACTGGCCGAACCAGCCGCCCTCCACGGGCAGCTCGGACAGGCCCAGCAGCTCGACCACCTCGTCGGCGGTCACGCGCGGGGCTCCGAACCGAGACCGGCGTTCCCCAGGTCGGCCTCCACCGAGCCGTGCACCACGACCATCCCCTTCCCCAGCCGCTTGGCCGTGTACATCGCCGCGTCCGCGCTGCCCAGCAGGTCGTCGGCGGTCAACGACGGGTCGAACGCCCCGCGGTGCGACACCCCCACCGACGCGCGCACCACGTGCGACCCGGACGCCGTGGCGTGCGGCGCCGCCAGCGCGTCCAGCACCCGCTGCCCGATCTCCTCCGGCGCCTGCGGGTAGCCGTCGACCAGCACGCCGAACTCGTCACCACCCAGTCGCGCCACCACGTCCTGCTGCCGCACGCACCCCTGCAACCGCGCCGCCACGATCCGCAGCACGGCGTCGCCCTCCGCGTGCCCGAAGTTGTCGTTGACGTCCTTGAACCCGTCCACGTCGATGAACAGCACCACCACCGGCGACGCCCCGGCCAGCGCCTCGTCCAGCCGCTCCCGGAACAGCGCCCGGTTCGCCACCCCGGTCAACGGGTCGTGGTACGCCTGGTGCCGCAGCCGCTCCCGGCTCTCCCGCAGCTGCTCCAGCAGCTTCACGTTGTCGATCAGCGTCAGCAGCTGCCGGGCGATCACCAGCAGCACCACGCCCAGGCCGACGTAGATCTCGAACGGGTTCAGCCGCACGCCCGTCGCCGTGCCCACCACGATGAACAGGCCGGTGACCAGCATCGGCAGGTACGGCACGAGCAGGTGCAGCAGCTCGCCCGCCCGCAGCCGCGCCGCGCCGGTCCGCTCCCGGGCCGTCCCGCCGGGCGCGACCGAGCTGAGGAAGAACAGCGCCGGGCACACCATGAACCCGATGTCGGCGGCCGTCGGGATGGCCGTCGCGCCCCGGCTCACCAGGTAGGCGAACACCCACCCGGACGCGGACTGCGCCAGGCCCGCCAGCGCGATGAACAGCACCGGCAGCTGCCGCACCGACCGGTGCGTCCACGACGACACCAGCAGCACCACGAGCATCACCAGGTACAGCGCCGGGTGCGTCACGACGGTCGCGAAGCCGGGACCGGAGGTGGCCCACGCGCGGACCATCGACTCCAGCAGCGACACCCACGTGAGCACGAACAGCGAGCCGACCACGATCAGCCCGTCCAGCAGCACCACGAGCTTGCTCCGGTGGCCGGGCAGCGTGCCCGACCCGCCGTGCGCCAGCACGAGGACCGCGCACAGCGCCAGCACGGGCACGAGCATGAACCCGATGGGCGCCAGCGTCGTCGAGGGCAGGGACACCCCGAGGACCACCTGGCCCCAGATCCACACGCACAGGCCGACGGCCAGGCTCGTCATCGAGGCGACCATCCACAGCCGCCAGCGCCGCGCCACGCCGTGCCGCCGCCGGGCCGCGCGCCAGTAGGACGCCGCCGCGGCGGCGGAGAAGACGAGCTGGGTGAACTTGTCGACCGCCACCGAGGTGGGCCGGTCGAGCACGCCCGACACGACCAGGAAGACGATCAGGAGCACCAGGGCGCACACGGCCGTCGCGACGACGCCGAACCGCCTCAGGGTCATGGATTTCGCCTCGATGCCGCGACCGCGCTCGACCTGGTGGACCGAGCCACTGTAGTGAGGGTGGTGACGCTGTGTCGATCGGGGGGTGGCCGGTGGTGACCCTGCGCGTGTCCCACCGCGTTCCGGCGGCCGACCCTCTAAGGTTCGAACTGGTGTTCGTCGTTCGAGGGGACCAGCGGTGCGCGTGTTCGGAGTCGACCCCGGCCTGACCCGGTGCGGGTTCGGGGTGGTCGACGGCGGCCCCGGCCGCACCGTGCGCCCGGTGGCCGTGGACGTCGTGCGCACGCCCGCGGACGCCGACCTCGCCGTGCGCCTCCTCCAGCTCTCCGACGCCGTCGAGCGGTGGCTGGACACCTACCGCCCGCAGGTGGTCGCCGTCGAACGGGTGTTCAGCCAGCACAACGTGCGCACCGCGATGGGCACCGCCCAGGCGGGCGGGGTGGTGGCGCTGTCGGCCGCGCGCCGCGGCCTGCCCGTCGTGTTCCACACGCCCAGCGAGGTGAAGGCCGCCGTCACCGGCTCGGGCCGGGCGGACAAGGCCCAGGTCACGGCGATGGTGACGAAGCTCCTCGGCCTCAAGGTCGCCCCGAAGCCCGCGGACGCCGCCGACGCGCTCGCGCTGGCCATCTGCCACCTGTGGCGCGCGCCCATGCGGTCGCGGTTGGAGGAGGCGCAGGCGAGGGCGGCGGAGGTCGCCAGGACCCACCGCGCGAAACTGGCGCAGGCGGCCGCCAGGACCGGCGGCGCCAGGACCGGAGGTAGGACCCAGTGATCTCGTCGCTGCGCGGGCAGGTGCAGTCCATCGGTCTCGACCACGTGGTCGTCGAGGTCGGTGGCGTCGGCTTCGCCGTGCAGGCCACGCCCGCCACGCTCGCCACCCTGCGCCGCGGCGAGGAGGCGTCGCTGTCGACGTCGCTCGTCGTGCGCGAGGACTCGCTGACCCTGTTCGGGTTCGCCGACGCCGAGGCGCGCGAGCTGTTCGGCCTGCTCCAGACGGTGTCCGGGATCGGGCCGCGGATCGCGCTGGCGACGCTCGCCGTGCTGGAGCCGGACAAGCTGCGCGCCGCGCTGGCCGAGGGCAACATCACCGTGCTCACCCAGGTGCCCGGCATCGGCCGCAAGGGCGCCGAGCGGCTGATCATCGAGCTGCGCGACAAGGTGGGCCAGTTGGCGACCGCGCCCGCGGCGAGCGACACCGGCGTGGTCCGCACGCAGGTCGTCGAGGCCCTGCTCGGCCTGGGCTTCCCCGCCAAGCAGGCCGAGGCGGCGGTGGACGCCGTGCTGGCCGCCGACGGCTCCCTGGGCACCTCCGACGTGCTGCGCCGCGCCCTGACCGCGCTGGGCCGCAAGCGATGACCACCTTCGGGCCCGGGGACTTCGCCGACGACCTCGACCGGGACGACTTCGGCCGGGACGACCTCGACCGGGACACCCTCGACCCGCTGCCCGACCCGGCCGAGCGGGACGTCGAGACCACCCTGCGGCCGAAGGACCTGCACGAGTTCGTCGGACAACCGAAGGTCCGCGAGCAGCTCGAACTGGTCCTGCGCGGCGCGATGCGGCGCGGCTCGCCCCCCGACCACGTGCTGCTGTCCGGCCCGCCCGGCCTGGGCAAGACCAGCCTCGCGATGATCATCGCGGCCGAGCTGGGCGCGTCGCTGCGGATCACCTCCGGCCCCGCCCTGGAGCGCGCGGGCGACCTCGCCGCGATGCTGTCGAACCTGGTCGAGGGCGACGTGCTGTTCATCGACGAGATCCACCGGATGGCCCGCCCCGCCGAGGAGATGCTCTACCTCGCGATGGAGGACTTCCGGGTCGACGTCGTCGTCGGCAAGGGGCCGGGCGCGACCAGCATCCCGCTCGACATCGCCCCGTTCACCCTGGTCGGCGCCACGACCCGGTCCGGCGCGCTGACCGGGCCGCTGCGCGACCGCTTCGGCTTCACCGGGCACATGGAGTTCTACACGGCCGACGAGCTGGAGCTGATCGTGCGCCGCTCGGCCTCGATCCTCGGCGTCGACCTGCGCGAGGACGGCGGCCGGGAGATCGCCGGGCGCTCCCGGGGCACGCCCCGCATCGCCAACCGCCTGCTCAGGCGGGTGCGGGACTACGCGGAGGTGCGCGCGGACGGCGCCGTCACCCGCGAGGTGGCCCGGGACGCCCTGGCCGTGTACGACGTGGACGAGCTGGGCCTGGACCGGCTCGACCGGGCGGTGCTGAGCGCGCTGGTCCGGTCGTTCGGCGGCGGGCCCGTGGGCGTCTCCACGCTGGCCGTCGCGGTGGGGGAGGAGCCGACCACCGTCGAGGAGGTCTGCGAGCCCTACCTGGTGCGCGCCGGGATGCTCGCGCGCACCCCGCGCGGCCGGGTCGCGACCGCCACCGCGTGGCTGCACCTGGGGCTCACGCCGCCGCCGCAGGCACCGGGTGAGGCCACCCGACCGCTGTTCGACGACGCCTCCGGGTGATCGGGATTACTGACCTGGCACAATCGGGACCGGCACCCCAGAAATCCGGACGTTCCGGGCGCTGTCCCGCACCCGTGCAGTCCGGTCGATCGGAGAATGATGGACCTGTCCTCCTTGATGTTCCCGCTGCTGCTCGTGCTGCTCGCGGTGCCGCTGTTCCTCAGCGCCCGCAAGCAGAAGAAGGCGGTCGCGGAGCAGCAGGCGCTGTTGACCTCCCTGGAGCCGGGTGACCGGGTCATGACCACCTCCGGGCTGTTCGCGACCGTCACCGACGCCGGCGACGACTCCACGATCGACCTGGAGATCGGCGACGGCGTGGTGACCACCTGGCTGCGCCAGGCCATCCGCGAGAAGGTCGTCGCGGACACCGAGAGCGACGCCGTCGTGGACGACGTGGACGACGTGGCCGAGGTCGTCGACGAGCCCGCCGACCGCCCCGCCGCCGACCGCGTGGTGGCCGAACCGGTGGAGCACAACACCAAGAAGTAAGCGGCACCCGCAAGAAGACCCCCGCGCCTGGAGCCGGCAACTGTGAACGTGCCGACTCCAGGCAGTGACGCGCAGCTCACACCATCAGGGGTACGCTGCGCCATCGCTGACCTTGTCAACTATCAGGAGACGGACGGACCGTGGCACCTCCGGCCGGGCAAATCCGCCCCGCGAAGTACCTGGGCGCATTTGTCCTCATCGTGGTCGCGCTGTACTCCCTGGTGTTCTTCACCGGGAACGGCAAGGCGACCCCCAAGCTCGGCATCGACCTCCAGGGCGGCACGCGCGTCACCCTGACCGCCCGGGCTCCTGATGGCCAGACGCCGACCGACGAGGCGCTGAACCAGGCGCGCACCCTCATCGAGACGCGCGTGAACGGCCTCGGCGTCTCCGGCGCCGAGGTCGTCCGCGACGGCACGAACCTGGTGATCACGGTCCCCGGTTCGGACAGCGAGGGCGCCAAGCGCCTCGGCCAGACGGCGAAGCTGAACTTCCGCAAGGTCGTCGGCTCGCCGCTGCCCAACGCGCCGGAGCCGGAGCCGTCCACGAGCGGCAGCGCGCCGCCGAGCACCTCCGGGTCGGCCGCGCCGCCCACCTCGGGCAGCGCCGCGCCGTCGGAGACCGCGGGTTCCGCGCCGGCGACCACCACCGGCCAGGGCCGCCCGGCCCCGATGGTGGAGGGCCAGCCCGAGACCACGGGTGCGCAGCCGACGGACCCGAACGCGCAGCCGACCGACCCGAACGCGCAGCCGACGGACCCCAACGCCCCCACCGAGCCGCAGGTGGACTGCCGCGCGGTGTTCGCCGGCGAGTACTCCGACGACCCGACCAAGGCCATCGAGGAGTCCCGGACCTGCCGGCAGGACCCGCAGCTGACCACGCTGGACGCGCAGACCGTCCAGCAGGCGCTGACCGCGTTCACCTGCCCCACGATCGACCCGCTGATCGGCAACGACGACCCGGCGCTGCCGCTGCTGACCTGCGACCAGGACCGCACCGAGAAGTACGTGCTGGCCCCGGTGAACCCGCCGAACGACGGCAGCGTCAAGGAAGACGACTACAGCCTGTACTCGCGGCTGACCGGTGAGGACGTCTCCAACGCCGTCTCCGGCGTCAACCCGCAGGGCGCGGGCTTCGTCGTGGACCTGACGTTCAAGTCCTCCGGCGGCGACAAGTGGGGCAAGTTCACCTCGGCGAACGTGTCGCAGCAGGTCGCGGTCGTGCTGGACAGCCAGGTCGTGTCCGCGCCGAACATCAACGAGCCCATCCTGGGCGGCAACACCCAGATCAGCGGCCAGTTCAACCAGGCCGAGGCGAACAGCCTCGCCAACGTGCTGAAGTACGGCTCGCTGCCGCTGTCGTTCGAGCCCTCCGAGGCCGAGACGGTGTCCGCGACGCTGGGCCTGGCCTCGCTGAAGGCCGGCCTGATCGCGGGCGGCATCGGCCTCGCGCTGGTGTTCCTCTACTGCTTGTTCTACTACCGCCTGCTGGGCGTGCTGACGATCCTGTCGCTGGTCCTGTCGGCCGTCGTCATCTACGCGGTGCTGGTGCTGCTCGGCCGCTGGATCGGGTTCACCCTCGACCTCGCGGGCATCGCCGGGTTCATCGTCGCCATCGGTATCACCGCCGACTCGTTCGTGGTGTTCTTCGAACGGCTCAAGGACGAGGTGCGGGAGGGCCGGACGTTCCGGTCCGGCGTGCCGCGCGCGTGGGTCCGCTCCCGCCGCACGATCCTCTCGGCGGACGCGGTGAGCTTCCTGGCCTCGGCCATCCTGTACGTGATCGCCGTCGGCCAGGTGAAGGGCTTCGCGTTCACCCTGGGCATGTCGACCGTGCTCGACCTGGTCGTGGTCTTCCTGGTCACGCACCCGCTCGTGGCGATGGCCTCCAAGTCGAAGAAGCTGTCCAACCCGAAGCTGTCCGGTCTGGGCGAGGCCGTGCAGGCCGCCGTCGCCGACCGCGCGGCCAAGGGCACTGCCGTGAAGGGGGCCTGACGTGGCCGAGGCGAAGAAGCTCGGGATCTTCAAGCGGCTCTACGTCGGCAACGGCGCCTTCGACATCGTCGGCAAGCGCCGGCGCTGGTACGCGATCTTCGGCGCGATCCTGCTGGTGTGCATCCTGTCGATCGTGCTCAAGGGGTTCAACCTGGGCATCGACTTCACCGGCGGCACGCGCGTCCAGATGCCCGCGCAGAGCTCGTCCGGCACCATCACGACGGACGCCGTCAAGGAGAGCTTCGAGAAGGCGCTGAACAAGGAGGCGACCTCCGCGCAGACGGTCGGCACCGGCGACTCGGCGACCATCCAGCTCCGCTCCGAGACGCTCAGCGCGGACGAGGTCACCACCCTCAAGCAGGCGCTGAACAACGACCTGAAGCCCAACGGCGGCATCGACACGATCAGCGACAGCGCCGTCTCCGCCTCCTGGGGCGGTGAGATCACCACCCAGGCGCTGATCGCGCTCGCCGTGTTCTTCGTCGCGGTGATGATCTTCCTGGCGCTGTACTTCGAGCTGTCCATGGCGATCGGCGCGCTCGTCGCCGTGGTGCACGACGTGGTGATCACGGCGGGCGTCTACTCGCTGATCGGCTTCGAGGTCTCGCCCGCCACCGTGGTCGGCCTGCTCACCATCCTCGGGTTCTCGCTGTACGACACGGTGGTGGTGTTCGACAAGGTCAAGGAGAACACCCGCGGCCTGCTCGGCCTCACCCGCCGCACCTACGGCGAGGCGGCCAACCTGGCGGTCAACCAGACCCTGATGCGGTCGATCAACACCTCGCTGATCGCGCTGCTGCCGGTGGTCGGCCTGCTCGCCATCGGCGTGGGCCTGCTCGGCGTCGGCACGCTGAAGGACCTGGCGCTCGTGCAGCTCACCGGCATGGCGATCGGCGCCCTGTCGTCCATCTACATCGCCACGCCGGTCGCGGTGGACCTGAAGATGCGCGACCCGAAGTACAAGGCGCAGGCCGCCCGGGTGAAGGCCCGCCGCGACAACCTGGCCCGCAAGTCGAGCGGCGAGGTCGTCACCGGTGGTGACGTCGTGGAGTCCACCGACGACGAGTCGCTGGCCGCCGAGCTGCGCAAGGAGAAGGCGATGGCCGCCGCCGCGGGGGCGCCGTCCCGCACGGCCAAGTCGGCCGACGCCCGCCGTCGCCCGACCGGCAAGAAGCACCGTTGAGGCTCGACCGGGCCCTGGGGCTCCTGCGTGAGGTCCCGGACTTCCCCCTGCCGGGGGTCGTCTTCCGGGACCTCACGCCGGTCCTCGCCGACCCGGACGCCCTGCGCGCCGTGGTCGACGGGCTCCAGGGCGAGATCCACCCGGACACCCAGCTGGTGGCCGCCGTCGAGTCGCGCGGCTTCCTGCTCGGCGCCGCCCTCGGCTACGGCTGGCGCTACGGCGTCGTGCCGCTGCGCAAGCCGGGCAAGCTGCCCGCCGTCGCCCACCGCGTGTCGTACGCGCTGGAGTACGGCGAGGCGACCCTCGAACTGCCCGCCGAGGCCATCACGCCCGGTCAACACGTCGTGGTCGTCGACGACGTGCTGGCGACCGGCGGCACGGCCGCGGCGGCGTGCGAGCTGGTCGAGAAGGCCGGCGGGGTGGTGACCGGCGTGTCGGTGGTGCTGGAGATCCCGGGCCTGGGCGGCCGGGAGCGGCTCGCGGGCCGCCAGGTCAACGCCCTGCTGACCGTCTGAGCCCGCCGGCGGGACACCCCCGCGCCGGCGGCGGTCGCACAAGCGTGCCCGGATCGTGACTCGGGAGCGCGTCCACGCAGGTGAGTGGGTGGCCGGGCGACCGGTCCGACCTAATCACAGCTGCTGTTCACCGTGTGAAGTGCACCGCTCGTCGGTTCACGACCGGATCGGCCGGCGCAACGGAGTTATCCTCGGTTCCTAGACCCGAGGAGCGTGGTTGAGCCAGGACACCGAACCCGCGCAGTCGGCGCAGCCCGTGCCCGCAGCGGCACGGCCGCCGTCGGCCACCAGGCGCGTGCGAGCACGGCTGGCGCGGCGCATCACCGCCCAGCGCGCCGCACCGGTCAAGCAGGTGCTCGAACCGCTGGCGGCCGTGCACCGCGACCTGCACCCGAAGGCCGACCTGGCGCTGCTCCAGCACGCCTACGACGTGGCCGAGGAGAAGCACCGGCCGCAGCGGCGGAAGTCCGGCGACCCCTACATCACCCACCCGCTGGCGGTGGCGACGATCCTCGCCGAGCTGGGCATGGACACGACCACGCTGGTCGCCGCCCTGCTGCACGACACGGTCGAGGACACCGACTACTCGCTGGACCAGCTGCGCGTCGACTTCGGCAACGAGGTCGCGCTGCTCGTGGACGGCGTCACGAAGCTCGACAAGGTCAAGCTGGGCGCGGCGGCCGAGGCGGAGACCATCCGCAAGATGGTCATCGCGATGGCGAAGGACCCCCGCGTCCTGGTCATCAAGCTCGCCGACCGGCTGCACAACATGCGCACCATGCGCTTCCTGCCCCCGGAGAAGCAGGCCCGCAAGGCCCGCGAGACCCTGGAGGTGCTGGCCCCGCTCGCGCACCGCCTGGGCATGGCGACGGTGAAGTGGGAGCTGGAGGACCTGGCGTTCGCCATCCTCCAGCCGAAGAAGTACGACGAGATCGTGCGCCTGGTCGCCAACCGCGCGCCGTCCCGCGACACGTACCTGAGCGGCGTCATCAACGAGCTGTCCTCGCAGCTGGAGGGCGCCCGCATCACGGCCAAGGTCGAGGGCAGGCCGAAGCACTACTACTCGATCAACCAGAAGATGATCGTGCGCGGTCGGGACTTCGACGACATCCACGACCTGGTGGGCGTGCGCATCCAGGTGGACGAGGTGCGCGACTGCTACGCCGCGATGGGCGTGGTGCACGCGCTGTGGCAGCCGATGCCCGGCCGGTTCAAGGACTACATCGCCCAGCCCCGGTTCGGCGTCTACCAGTCGCTGCACACGACCGTGATCGGCCCGGACGGCAAGCCGCTGGAAGTCCAGATCCGCACCTACGACATGCACCGCACCGCCGAGTACGGCATCGCGGCGCACTGGCGGTACAAGGAGACGCGCGGCACGCACACCGGCAAGGGCGTCGAGGTCGACGAGATGGCCTGGATGCGCCAGCTCCTCGACTGGCAGCGGGAGGCCGCCGACCCCGGCGAGTTCCTGGAGTCGCTGCGCTTCGACCTCGCCGCGCGCGAGATCTTCGTGTTCACCCCCAAGGGTGACGTCGTGACGCTGCCGACGGGCTCCACGCCGGTCGACTTCGCCTACGCCGTGCACACCGAGGTCGGTCACCGCTGCATCGGCGCCCGGGTCAACGGCCGCCTCGTCGCCCTCGAACGCAAGTTGGAGAACGGCGAGGTCATCGAGATCTTCACCTCGAAGGCCGAGGGGGCGGGCCCGTCCCGCGACTGGCTGTCCTTCGCGGCCTCCCCGCGCGCCAAGGCGAAGATCAAGCAGTGGTTCGCGAAGGAGCGCAAGGAAGAGGCCATCGAGGTCGGCAAGGACGCCATCGCCAAGGAGGTCCGCCGCGTCGGGCTGCCCCTCCAGCGACTCGTCTCCGCCGACTCCATGGGCGCCCTGTCGAAGGAGCTGCACTACCCGGACGTGTCCGCGCTGTACGCGGCGGTCGGCGAGGGCCACACCTCCGCCCGGCACGTCGTGCAGCGGCTCGTCGCCCAGCTGGGCGGCGTCGACCACGCCGAGGAGGAGCTGGCCGACCGCTCCACCCCGTCCACCGTCGCCCGCCGCCGGGTCACCGGCGACGCCGGCGTCATCGTCAAGGACGCGTCCGACGTGTGGGTCAAGCTGGCCCGCTGCTGCACGCCCGTGCCCGGCGACGACATCCTGGGCTTCGTCACCCGGGGTGGCGGCGTGTCCGTGCACCGGACCGACTGCACCAACGCGGACGAGCTGCTCCAGACGCCGGAACGGCTGCTGGACGTGGAGTGGGCGCCGTCGTCGTCCTCGGTGTTCCTGGTGGCCATCCAGGTCGAGGCGCTGGACCGGCACCGCCTGCTGTCCGACGTGACGAAGGTGCTGGCCGACGAGAAGGTCAACATCCTGTCCGCGTCGGTGACCACGTCCCGCGACCGGGTCGCGGTGTCGCGGTTCTCGTTCGAGATGGGCGACCCGAAGCACCTCGGCCACGTGCTGAAGGCGGTCCGCTCGGTGGAGGGCGTCTACGACGTCTACCGGGTCACGTCCGCCTCCTGACGCACCCACGAGCACCGGGCCCGGCGCGTGAGAGGCGCCGGGCCCGGGTCGTGGGGTCGCGGGTCAGGGGATGCAGGGCCCCTGGAGCACCTCGACGGTGGGCGTGCCGGGGTCACCGAGCCAGGTGTCGCTGTGCGGCGCGGTGCACTTGTACGACCACGGGTTGTTGTAGAGGTGCCAGCGGATGATGATCGGCTGGTTGGTGCAGTTGCCCCAGTACCAGCCCCAGAACTCGTCGTGCAGCCCGCAGATCACCTGCGCGCTCACGTCGTCGGCGGGGGCGGCGACGGCCGGTTGGGCCTGCGCGGCCTGTACGCCCGAGAACATCGCGAACAGCGCGGAAATCACGACCGCCGACCGTACGGCGAACGATTTCGCGAACGTCAACTTTCCTCCCTGGAAAATAAACCCATGAATTCTTTCCTTGGGCAACGGGAGTCAATCGTCCGGGCAGTCGGGCGAGTATCCGCTGATTGGGTGCGCCCCGGGCAGTACGCAGAGTGACTGGTGCTGTGGGCTTTTGACCAGCGGAAAGCCGATGAATGCGAGCGAATCTCGGTTGGTCCGGAATGTGCTTCGCGCTCGCTCGGCGGGCGTTTTCCCGCCGGCGGGACACGAATTCCCCGCTCGTCGGAGATCAACCTCCGGCAGGTGTGCCGGCGGGTCGCGTCAGTGAAACGTCATCGCGTGGTGGGACCATCCGCCCCGTCGGTCCCCACAGGCCGACGGGGAAGACGCAGGGGCCCCGCACCCCTCTCCCGGGTGCGGGGCCCCTGCGCGTCCGGCGTCCGCCGGGTCCGGTCGGGTCAGGCGACGCTGACCGTCTCGAACTTCACTTCCTTGTTCGGCTTGCCGCCACCGGGCGCCGGGTCGAACGACCCGTCGTGGCCCGCGCGGGCGACCTCATCGATCAGCTTCAGGCCCGCCTCGTCGATGCTGCCGAAGACCGAGTAGTCGGGCGAGAGCTGCGCGTCGCCGTAGACGATGAAGAACTGGCTGCCGTTCGTGCCCTTCTGCGTCGCCTCGTCCGTGCCGGCGTTCGCCATGGCCAGGTAGCCGCGGCCGTAGGTCAGCTCGGGCCACGTCTCGTTGTCGAACGCGTAGCCGGGGCCGCCGGAGCCGGTGCCCGTCGGGTCGCCGCACTGGAGCATCTGGAGGCCCTCGGTGCCGATGCGGTGGCACGTGCTGCCGTCGTAGTAGCCCTGCTTGACCAGGTTGACGAAGCTGTTCACCGCGCAGGGCGCGAGCGCCCGGTCCAGGGTGAGCTTCAGCTCGCCGATGTTGGCCTTGACGGTGGCCTGCACGGTGCCGGACGCGGCGATGCCGCCGCCCTCGGGCGCCTTCGTGCCCTCCTTCGAGGCGGGCTCCGTCGACGGCCGGTACTCGCAGCTCGCGGGGTCCGCGAGGGGCGTCGGGCGGGTCGGCAGGGCCTTGACCTCGGTCGGGATGGTGATGGGTGCGGGCGCGCTGGAGCTGGCCGCCGCGTCGTCGCCACCGCCGCCGCCGAAGTCGGCCGTGGCGAGGAAGTACACACCGCCCGCGACGACGACGACCGCGACCACGGTCCCCACGACGGCGAACACCCGGCGCCGCTTCGCGCGCTCCGCCCGGCGGACGAGCTGGCGTTCCAGCTTCCGCTTGGCCTGCTCGCGGCGCTGCACGTTGGTCGGCACCTCGCACCCTCCCTGGTCTCTGCGTCGACGGCGACGATCGGTGAGCAGTCTAGGGGGCACGTATATAGCCGGCGTGTGGCGGATAGGCTGGTGGCGGGGTCCGCAGTGATCCGTTGTCGATCCGTTGCCGTCGAGAGGTGCTCCCGTGCTCGTGATCGGGTTCCCCACCGGCGCCCTCCAGGCCAACTGCTTCCTGCTGGCCACGGGTGCGGGCGGGCCGTGCGTGGTGGTCGACCCCGGCCAGGACGCGGAGGAGCCGGTCGCCGAGGCGCTGCGCGAGCACCGGCTGTCGCCCGTCGCCGTGCTGCTGACGCACGGCCACTTCGACCACTCGTTCTCCGTCGCGCCCGTCTGCGACGGCAACGACGTGCCCGCCTGGGTGCACCCCCGGGACCGCGAGCTGCTGTCGGACCCGCTCAAGGGCATCAGCGCCGAGTCGCGGGCGTTCTTCGGGGGCAACCTGGAGATGCGCGAGCCGCGCGAGGTGCGCGAGCTGGCCGACGGCGCCGAGCTGGACCTGGCCGGCCTGAAGCTGACCGTCGACCACACACCGGGCCATACCGGCGGGTCGGTGATGTTCCGCGCCGGCACCGAGGAGGGCGGACGGCTCGTGCTGTCCGGCGACACCCTCTTCGCCGGCTCCATCGGGCGCACCGACCTGCCGGGCGGGGACCACCGCGAGATGCTGGCGTCGCTGCGCACGAAGGTGCTGACGCTGGCCGACGACACGGTGGTGCTGCCCGGCCACGGGCCCACGACGACCATCGGCCGCGAGCGCGCGAGCAACCCGTTCCTGCTGGAGCTGGGTTCCCCCGACGCGCCGGCCGCACCGCAGCGAGGACTGTAGGGAACACCGTGACGACCTCTTCCGCACCGACCTCTTCCGCACCGCCCTTCTCCGCGCCCAAGGGCGTGCCCGACTACTTCCCGCCGACCTCCGCGTCGTTCCTGGCGGTCCGCGAGGCGCTGGTGGACTCCGCGCGCCGCGCCGGCTACGGCTACGTCGAGCTGCCCGTCTTCGAGGACACCGCGCTGTTCGCGCGCGGCGTCGGCGAGTCCACCGACGTGGTCAGCAAGGAGATGTACACCTTCACCGACCGCGGCGGCCGGTCCATCACGCTGCGGCCCGAGGGCACGGCGGGCGTCATGCGCGCCGTCATCGAGCACGGCCTGGACCGCGGGCAGCTGCCCGTGAAGCTCGCCTACGCGGGCCAGTTCTTCCGCGCCGAGCAGCCCCAGGCGGGCCGCTACCGGCAGTTCCACCAGGTCGGCGTCGAGGCCGTGGGCGTGGACGACCCGGCGCTGGACGCCGAGGTCATCGCGGTCGCCGACGCCGGGTTCCGGTCGCTCGGGCTGACCGGGTTCCGGCTGGAGCTGACCTCGCTGGGCGACTCGACGTGCCGACCCCGGTACCGGGAGAAGCTCCAGGCGTTCCTGGCGGGGCTGCCGCTGGACGACGAGACCCGCCGCCGCGCCGAGATCAACCCGCTGCGGGTGCTCGACGACAAGCGGCCCGAGGTGCGCGAGCTGGTCGCCGACGCGCCGCTGATGGTGGACAACCTGTCCGCCGAGTCGCTGGCCCACTACGAGGCCGTCAAGGGGTACCTCGGCGACCTGGGCGTGAAGTTCGTGGAGAACCCGCGGATGGTGCGCGGCCTCGACTACTACACGAAGACGACGTTCGAGTTCGTGCACGACGGGCTGGGCGCGCAGTCCGGCATCGGCGGCGGCGGGCGCTACGACGGCCTGATGGAGCAGCTCGGCGGCCAGCCGCTGTCCGGCGTCGGCTTCGGGCTGGGCGTGGACCGGGCGCTGCTGGCCTGCCAGGCCGAGGGCGTCGTGCCCGGCGACCCGGCGCGCTGCGAGGTGTACGGCGTGCCGCTGGGCGAGGCGGCGAAGTCCCGCCTGGTCGCCCTGGCGGCGCCGCTGCGCGGTGCGGGCGTGCGCTACGACCTCGCCTACGGCGGCAAGGGGCTCAAGGGTGCGATGAAGGGCGCCGACCGCTCGGGCGCGCGGTTCGCGCTCGTGCTCGGCGAACGCGACATCGAGGCCGGGGTCGTGCAGCTCAAGGAGCTGGCGACGGGCGACCAGCGGTCCGTGCCGCTGGCGGACGCGGTGACGTCGGTGCTGGAGGCGTTGGGCCGGTGAGCGAGAGCATCCCCCTCGACCTGCTGGAGCCGGAGCAGGTGCGCAAGCGCGCCGTGACGGTCGTCGTCAGCGCGCTCGTCGTCGCCGCCGCCTTCGGCGGGTTGCTGGGGCTGCTCGCCGGCCGCACCGCCGGCCTGGTCACGGCGGCGATCTTCTTCGTGCCCTTCGCGCTGCTGGCCGTCTCCGAGGCCCGGCGGCGCGTGCGGCTGGAGGGCAAGGTCCTGTCCGTGCGGGCGTTCGGCACCCGCTCGGTGGACCTGCACACCGCCGAGCAGCTCGACCTGCTGGTGACCGACGTGCGTGGGGCCCGCACCGTGGGCCTGCTCGTGCGAGGGGGGCGCAAGGCGGTCAACCTGGCGCTCGCCGTCTACTCGGGCACCGGCGCCCGCGAGCAGGGCATCCTGCCGCTGCGCACGCTGGCGGACGTCCTCGCGGGCCGCGGCGACCCGCCGGGGCTCCTCTTCTCCGAGCTGCTGGTCGCCCAGCTCCGCGCCGAGGCCCGCGGCCTGGCCACCGCCGACCGGCCGCTCTACCAGCTGGCCGCGACGGCCCCGACGGGCAAGCTGGCGCAGAAGCTGAACCCGAAGGCCATCTCCCGGTTCGTGTCGACGCTGGACTAGCCCGCACGCCAGCGGCCGTCCGCGGCAAGGGCGGTCGCCGGCGGGCGGGGTGGCCGGTGGCGGTCGGGGCGAACCGGCGGGCACGGCTGTCGTCCGTCGTGCCGCGCGGGAGCGGTCGGGCGGTCGGGCGGCGGGAGCCGGTCAGTCGTCCGGCAGGCCCCAGGTGCCCTTGGGCGGTGCGGGGGAGAGGGTGGCCGTCGCGTCCGTCGTGGGCGGCACGCCGCCGATGAAACGGGTCAGCGAGGCGTCGTGCTCGACCCGGCCGGGGAACGGGTCGCCGGCCGTGCGGCGGGTCAGGGCGGCGATCGGCAGCTCGGTGTGCGAGGCGACCAGGACGAAGTTGCCGAAGCGCCGGCCGCGGAAGACGGTGGGTTCGGCCAGGACGCACACGTGGGGGAACACGGCGCGCACGGTGGCCGCCTGGGCGCGGGCGAAGGTGAGCGGGCCGCCGTCGCCGATGTTGGCCGCGTAGACGCCGCCCGCGCGCAGCGTCCGGGACACCTGGTGCACGAACTCCACCGACGTGAGGTGCGCCGGGGTGCGCGCGCCCGCGAAGACGTCGGTGACGACCAGGTCGAACGTGTCCTCGGGCGCCCTGACCAGCACGGCCCGCGCGTCGCCGGTGCGGACGCGGATGCGCCAGTTGCGGTCCAGCGGGAGCACGCCGCGCACCAGCTCGACCAGCGCCGCGTCGATCTCCACGACCTGCTGGGTGGAGCGCGGGCGGGTGGTGGCGACGTAGCGGGGGAGGGTGAGCGCGCCGCCGCCGAGGTGCAGGGCGCGGATCGGGTCGCCGTCCGGGGCCACCAGGTCGGCGACGTGGCCGAGCCGCCGCAGGTACTCGAACTCCAGGTGCGTCGGGTCGTCCAGGTCGACGTGCGACTGCGGGGTGCCGTTCAGGCGCAGCACCCACGCCCGCGGCACGTCCTGGTCGGGGACGAGTTCCGCGATGCCCGAGTCCACCTCCCTCGTGATGGTCTCGTCGGTCTTGCGCAGTCGTCCCACACCCGACAACTTAGTCGTCGCTCCGGCATTAGGGTGATGCACGTGCAGATCGCCGCTGATGTCCTGACCGCGCTCGTCGCGGCCGTCCACCTCTACATCCTCGTGCTGGAGATGTTCCTGTGGAACACCCCGCGCGGTCGCGCGGCGTTCGGGACCACGGCGGAGTTCGCCGCCGAGTCCAAGGCGCTGGCGGCCAACCAGGGCCTCTACAACGGCTTCCTCGCCGCGGGCCTGCTGGTCGGCGTCGTGGCCGGCGGGTCGGTCGGCTTCGCGTTCGCCGTGTTCTTCCTGGCGTGCGTCGTCGTGGCCGGGCTGTACGGCGCGGCGACGGTCAGTCGTCGAATCCTGTTCGTGCAGTCCGTGCCCGCCGCGGTCGCGCTGCTGGTGGTGCTGCTCGCTCGCTAGCGGCCGTCCGGGGAGGCCGTCGCCAGGGGCCCTTCGCGGGGTCGTAGCCGGTGCGCAGGTCGCCCGTCACCCGCGCGCTCCAGGCGGCGGTCCCGGTGGGCACGTCGTCCTCCGGGCCGTCCTCTTCCCGGTCGTCCTCCGGGTCGTCGTCGGGCCCGGCCGCCCCGGCGGTGGCGGGCGCGTCCTCGCGGCCCGCCACCCACGCGGCCAGGGCGGTGGTGATCGGGACGGCCGCCACCAGGCCGATGCTGCCCACCAGGGTCCGCACGACCTCCTGCGCCACCTCCTGCGCGGTCAGGATCTCGCCCAGCGTGCGGCCCGACAGGGAGAACGCCAGCAGCAGCGGCAGCGCCGCGCCCGCGTACGCCATGACCAGGGTGTTCACCACGGACGACAGGTGGTCGCGGCCGATCCGGGACCCCGCCGCGTACAGGTCGCGGAACCCCAGCGACGGGTTGGCCCGGCGCAGCTCCCACACCGCGCTGGTCTGCGTCACGGTCACGTCGTCCAGCACGCCCAGCGCGCCGATGACCGTCCCGGCCAGCAGCAGCCCGCGGGTGTCGATGCCGTGCCCCAGCACCGCGACCAGGTTGCCGGTCTCCTGGTCGATGCCGGTGAGCTTGCCGAACGCGGAGAACGCGACGCCCAGCAGGCAGATCAGGGCGAGGCTCACCAGCGTCCCGAGCACGGCGGTGGACGTGCGCGCGGACACCCCGTGCGTCAGGTACAGCACCACGAACATGATCAGCCCCGCGCCGACCACGGCCACCGTCAGCGGGTTCTCGCCGGCCAGGATCGCGGGCAGCACGAACACCACCAGCACCACGAAGCTCAGCGCCAGCGCGCCCAGCGCGGCCAGCCCGTGCCACCGCCCGAGCAGCAGCACGGCCGCCAGGAACAGCACGGCCAGCAGCAGCAGCGGCGTGCCGCGCTGGAAGTCGACGAGCTGGTAGGACGCGCTGCTGTTCGGGTCGCCGCCGCCGAAGGACAGCACGACCGCGTCGCCCACCGAGAAGTCCGGCGTCGTCGGCTGGTCGGGCACCGGCACCCGCACGTCCCGCCCGGCCGCCGCGCCGTCGGTCATCCGCACGGTCACCAGCACGCACCCGGTCGCCCCGGCCTGGCCCACCTCCGGGCCGCACCCGCCGGCCACCACGGCCGTCACGTCGCCGAGCACCGGCACCTGGGTGATGCCGACCTCCGCGCCGGTGCGCTGGTCGTGCCCGAACGGGTAGAGCACGAACGCGCCCACGACCGTCGCCAGCACCAGCGGCAGCAGCAGGACCAGCAGCAACCGCCGCACCTGGTGGGACGCGGGGCCGGTGGGTCGCCCGTGGCCGTGGCCGTGCGCGGCGATCAGGTCCTTGGCTTGCACGGCGCACATACTGCCCGATCGCCCGGTGGCGCCCGCCGACCGGACAGCCCGGCGCGCCGACCGCTAACCCAACGGGTCGGTGAAGCGGAAGTGCTGGGCGACCGCCTCCTCGCAGGCGTCCAGGGCCTGCCGCAGCCGCTGCTCCGGCGACCCGGTGACCAGCCGCCACGGCACGCCGCGCGCGGCCAGGCCCTCCCGGAACAGCCCGGTCATCCAGGCGCGCAGGTGCTCGCCGTCCCGCCACCCGTCCTGCTCGAACGGCACGTCCTCGTGGTCGGTCAGCAGGTAGAGGGCGGGGCGGCGGGCGTCCGGCGCGATGTCGTCGCGCGGAGCGCCGAGGTAGCGGTGGCCCCACGCGGTCGCCGCCCACGCGTCGTTGTCGCACACCACGACCGGTCCGGTGGAGGCGGCGCGGATCAGCTCCTCCTGCCGGCGCGCCACGTCCTGGAAGTCGCCGACCGTCCACACCAGACGGTCGAGCGGGGCGTCCGGGTCGAACGCCCGCGCGGCGGTCAGCTTGTGCTCGGTGTGGGCGCGGCCGTACTCGGGTACCCAGGGTGCGCCGAGGTGCGCCGCGAGTTGTCGCGACAGCGTGGTCGTGCCGGTGCTCTCGGCACCGAGCACCACGATCCGGGCGCACAGCCCCGCCCGGGTGGCGGGCGCCAGGTGCGCCCAGTGCGCCCGCGGGTCTGCCCGGATCGCGGTGCCGGACACCGGGTGCGCGACCCGGTCCGGGTCGACCGGCACGTGCCGGGCGCCGAGCCGCTTGGCCATCTCGTCGCCGTAGCGCTCGCTGGAGAACACCGCGTCCACGGCGGCCGACGCCGGGTCGCCGTCCAGGATCGCGCGCCGCGCGAGCACGGCGCGCGCCACGCCCATGTGCAGCTCCCACACGGCGTCGCTGTCGAAGTCCATCTCGTGGTCGTCGACGTCGCCGAGGACCACGAGGCCGGGCGTCCCGGCGTGCTCCGCGCGCAGCCACGCCACCCGGTCGGCGACCGGGATCGACTCCGCGTGCGACGCCAGCACCGTCACCGTCGTGCGCGCGCTGCGGGCGGCGGCGGTGCGGACGAGGTGGTGGTGCCCGGCGTGCGGCGGGTAGAACTTGCCCAGCACCAGCGCGTGGTCGAACTCGCTCACCCCGGACCCGCTCGTCCCCGGCCCGCTCACACCGCGGTCCGGGCGGTGGCGGCCTCGTCGGCGCGCACCGCCTTCGTCCAGTTGCGCAGGCCGAGCACGCACAGGGCCAGGAAGCCGACGTAGAGCACCGCGGTCAGCCACAGGTCCTTGTAGGCGTACAACGGGACGTAGACGACGTCCGCGGCGATCCACAGCCACCAGCACTCGACCTTCTTGCGGGTCTGGCCCCAGGTGGCGAGCAGCGAGAGGGCGGTCGTCACCGAATCGGCCCACGGGACGTTGGAGGTGGTGAACGAGCTCAGGACCCACACCAGCACCAGGGTGGCCGCCACGCCGGCGGCCGCGAGCCACCACCACTGGGCGCGGGTGGTCCGGCTGACGGGCAGGGCGGTGCGCTCCGCACCGCCGCGCAACCAGGCCCACCAGCCGTACAGGGCGAGCGTGACGTAGACGAGCTGGAGACCGGAGTCCGCGTACAGGCCGCTGGTCGCGAACAGCACCAGGAAGGCGAGGTTGTTGAGGATGCCGATCGGCCAGTTCAACGGGTTCTGGCGGGCCACCAGCCAGACGCACAGCGCGCCGGTGACGAAGCCCGCCACCTCGCCCCAGCTCGTGCTGACGCCCCCGACGGTGACCGCCGGGGTGGTGAAGGGCCACAGGACGACGTCCAGCGGGGACAAGGCGACTCCGTTTGACCATGATTCGAACACGTGTTCGAATGAGCGTATGCGACGGGACGGGCAGCGGGACGTGGCGGACCGGCGGCGGGCCCTACCGGGGTCCCGCGGACATGCTCGCACCCGCTGCCTGGCGGGGGACACGCCCGTGCTGCTGGCCGACGGCCGGACCAGGCCCATCGCCGACGTGTCGGTGGGCGAGGAGGTGTTCGGCACGCGGGACGGCCGGTTCGTCGTCACGCGGGTGCGCGCCCACGGGAAGACCGCCGAACCCGCGTACCGCGTGACGCTGGGCGACGGCACGCAGGTCGTGGCGGGCGGTGACCACCGGTTCCTCACCGACGAGGGCTGGAAGCACGTCACGCCCGGCCAGGGCGACGACCTCGACGAGCGGCCGTTCCTGGTGAAGGGCGCCCGCCTGGTCGGCACGGGCCGGTTCGCCGCCCCGCCCGCGCACGTGCGGGAGTACCGCGAGGGCTACCTGTGGGGCGTGGTGCGCGGCGGCCTGCCCGGCGACCCCGCCGTGCTGGCGCGCGCCCGCGACTTCGCGGCCGGTTCCGTGCCGCGCGACCGCGACCTGGTCGAGTGGCCGACGACGCCCGGTGACGAGTGGTCGAAGGGTTTCCTGGCCGGGCTGTTCGACTCGCGGGGCAGCTCGACCGGCGGCGAGCTGGTGATGTCCAGTTCGGACAGCGCGGTGTTCGAGGCGGCGGTGCTCGCGCTGACCCGGCTGGCGGTGCCGCACGTGGTCGAGGTGCGCGGCGTGCGCGTCGTCGGCGGGCTGGCCGAGCGGCTGCGGTTCCTGCACCTGGTGGAACCGGCCGTGCCGCACCGCAACGCCGTGGAGGGCGTGGCGGTGCCCGTGACGCCCCGGCTGCCGGTGGTGGCCGTGGAGGCGCTCGGCGTGACGCGGGCGCTGTACGACGTCACCACCGGCACCGGGGACTTCGTGGCCAACGGCCTGGTGAGCCACAACTGCCCGCCCGACCGGGATCGGGCCGGGTGAGTTCGACGGCGCCGGAGTCCACCACCGTCCCGGGCGGACCGCAGGCGCCGCGCGGGTCGTAGGCGCTCACTGCCGGCAGCGGGGACAGCACGAGCGGGGCTTCACGGCCGGGGGGCGGGGGAGCCCGGTCCGGTCGGTGGTCGACGCACGGGTTCTCCCCGGGGTCCGTCGGTGTCGGTGACCCGCCGGTGCGGCGGGTACCGGGTGTGGACCGGGACGAGGTCGCCCACCGCGGTGGGACGGCCGTTGGACGTCGGGTGGACGCCGGTCAGGCCGACAGCGGCGACCCCAGCACGTCGTCGGGGTCGTAGCGGCGGGCGACCCGGCGCAGGCGCGGCAGGTTGTGCCGGTACGCGGTGCTCGGCCAGTCCTCCTGGAGCGGGTCGAGGTAGTTGGCGTACGTGCCGGTGCCGACGAGCGGCGCGAGCGCGCGTTGCACGTCGTCCACCTCGCGGGTGACCTCGTCGGCGGGCCGGTCGGCGACCGCGCCGAACACCTCGACCGAGGTGGGCGAGCCCCGGTGCGGGTAGGCGGTGCCGCGCGGGCCGACCCGGTCCACCGCGCCGCCCAGCGCGGCGACGACGAGCAGCGCGCTGCGCTTGCCCTCCAGGGTGCCCGCGACGGCGGCCGGGTCGGTCCACGGCCCGTCGGCGAGGCGCGAGGAGGCCCGGAACGCGTTGCGGGCGGGGTGGCCGCCGGTCATGATCCCGACCGCGGTGGGGAGGTCCACCTCGGCGTCCTCCAGCGGCGGGCGGGTGCCGACCGCGTCGAGCAGGCGGCCCACCTCGGCCCGCAGCGCGGTCGCCGGGCCGATCCGGCAGCCGGTGAGGTCGACCGAGCCGTCCGGCAGCACGACGCAGGTGCTCGACAGCTCCTCCGGCACGGCCGTGCTCCACGGCTGCCACGCGCCGAGCACGTCGGCCGCCGACCCGGCCGGGAAGCGCACCCGGAACACGGTCAGCAGGGGCGGCGCGGGCGCGGTGGCGAACTCGAACGACGTGACGACGCCGAAGCTCCCGCCGCCACCGCCGCGCAGCGCCCAGAACAGGTCGGGTTCGCGCTCGGCCGAGGCGGTCAGCAGGCGGCCGTCGGTGGTGACGACCCGGGCCGACCTCAGCCGGTCGCAGGTCAGGCCGTGGGCGCGGTCGAGCCAGCCCAGGCCGCCGCCGAGGGTGAGCCCCGCGATGCCGACCGACGGGCAGTTGCCCAGCGGGAGGCAGCGGCCGGTCGCGCTCAGCGCCGCGTAGACGTCGCGGAGGCGGGCGCCCGCGCCGACAACGGCCGTGCCGCCCGGGCGCACCTCGACACCGGACAGCGGCGCGAGGTCCACCACGAGCCCCCGGTCGGGGGTGGAGTGGGCGTCGTAGCCGTGCCCGCCGCCGCGCGCGGCCACCGCCACGCCGGACCGCCGGGCCTCGTCCAGGCAGTGCCGCACGTCGTCGGGGTGCGCGCAGCGGGCGATCGCGGCGGGCCGGTGGTGGTCGTACAGGCTGTTGAACGGCAGCCGCGCGGTGTCGTAGCCGGGGTCGCCGGGCAGCAGCAGGTCACCGGACAGCCGCGCCCGTAATCGCGCCCACCGGGGCGGTGGCCCGCCGTGCCCGCCCACCGCCGCCCCGATCGCGCCCGTCCCCGCCCACCGCAGCACGTCCCGCCGTGAAGTGACCATGCGGCCATGCTCTCACCGTATTTTGTACGGTACGCTGTACGGCATGACTGGGGTACCGGGCAGTGGAGCGGGTTTCACGCCGACCGACGAGGACGTGGCCGGGGTGCTGGCGTGGTTCGCGGAGTGGGACGCCCTGGCGGTGGCCAAGGACGTCGAGGCGATGGCGGACAAGGCGTTGTTCCCCGTCAACGCGGTGACCGACGGGTCGGCGCGGTCGTGGGACCGGGCGCGGTTCCTGGCCGACATGGCCGCGTCGCTGGGCGACGGGGACGTGGGGATGGAGTCGGTGCGGACGCCGCACTTCCTCACCGCCGACCTGGTGTTCGTGATCACCGACGCGACCATCACCGCGGACGGGCACGCGCAGGTCGTGCGGTACGGCGACCTGCTGGTGAAGGTCGACGGGAGGTGGTTGTTCCAGACGATGGCCCAGGGCGGCTGGTAGCCCGGGGCGACCGCCCCGCCGACGAACCGCCCCACTAACAATCAGTCTTGACTGTTTGTTAGTGGGGCGGAACACTCGCCCGCATGGCCACCGAGACCAGGCAGCGGCAGGCCGACCGCAGCCGCGAGACCCGGCGCAAGCTCATGGAGGCGACGGTCGGGTGCCTCGTCGAGCTGGGCTGGTCGGGCACGACGACGACGGTCGTGGCCGAGCGCGCGGGCGTCTCCCGCGGCGCCCAGCTGCACCACTTCCGCACCCGCGGCGAGCTGGTCGCCGCCGCGGTCGAGCACCTGGGCGCGGAGAGCGTCCTGCACCTCAAGGAACGCGCCCGCACCGCGCACGGCGGCGTCACCGCGGTGGTCGAGCTGATCGCCGACTTCTACGCGAGCGACCTGTTCACCGCCGCCCTCGAACTGTGGGTCGCCGCCCGCACCGACGCCGCCCTGAAGACGGTGGTCGTGCCGCTGGAGGTCCGCATCGGGCGCGAGACCCACCGGCTGGCCGTCGAGCTGCTCGGCGCCGACGAGACCAGGCCCGGCGTGCGCGAGGCCGTGCAGATCACCCTGGACCTGGTCCGCGGCCTGGCGCTCGCGAACCAGCTCACCGACGACGGGAACCGGCGCCGGCGGGTCGTCCGGCACTGGGCGCGGCTGCTGGAGGAGACCCTGCGGGAGGAGACGCCGTGATCGAGCACGTCCTGGACGACCTGCGCGCCGAGAGCGGGGTGCTGGACGACCTGGTCGCGGACGCCGACTGGTCGCTGCCCACGCCCGCCGCCGGCTGGACGATCGCCCACCAGGTCGCCCACCTGAGCTGGACGGACCGGATCGCCGCGCTCGCCGCGCGCGACCCGGCCGCGTTCGCCGGAGCGCTGGCGACGGCCACGCCCGACATGGTCGACGAGGGCGCGCGGGAACCCGTGACGCTCGACGGGTGGCGCGCGAGCCGGGAGGAGCTGGCCGCCGCGCTGCTCGCCGTCCCCGAGGGCGGCCGGGTGCCGTGGTTCGGGCCGCCCATGAGCCCGACGTCCATGGCCACCGCCCGGCTGATGGAGACGTGGGCGCACGGCCAGGACGTGGCCGACGCGCTCGGCGTGGTCCGCGAACCCACCCGGCGGCTCAAGCACGTCGCGCACATCGCGGTGCGCGCGTTCGGCTACGCGTTCCTGGTCAACGGGCTGCCCGTGCCGGGCGACCCGGTGCGGGTCGAGCTGACCGCCCCGGACGGCGAGCTGTGGGCGTGGGGCCCCGAGGGGGCCGCCGACCGGATCACCGGCCCCGCCCTGGACTTCTGCCTGCTCGCCACGCAGCGCCGGCACCGCGACGACCTCGCCGTCACCGCGTCCGGACCGGTGGCGAGCGCGTGGCTGCCGATCGCGCAGGCGTTCGCCGGTCCCCCCGGCGCGGGGCGGGAGCGGCGGTGATCCGCATCGGCAACGCGTCCGGCTTCTACGGCGACCGGTTCTCCGCCGTGCGCGAGATGCTGCACGGCGGTCACCTCGACGTGCTGACCGGCGACTACCTGGCCGAGCTGACCATGCTCATCCTCGGCCGCGACCGCGCGAAGGACCCCCGCCTGGGCTACGCCCGCACGTTCCTGCGCCAGCTGGAGGACAACCTCGCCGAGGCGCTGGAACGCGGCGTGAAGATCGTGTCCAACGCGGGCGGGCTCAACCCCGAGGGGCTGGCCGAGGCGGTCGACGCGCTCGGCACGGGCGCGAAGGTCGCCTGCGTGACCGGCGACGACGTGCGCGCCCACTTCCCCGACGCGCTGACCGCCAACGCCTACCTCGGCGCGTGGGGCATCGCCGAAGCCCTGAAGGCGGGCGCGGACGTCGTGGTCACCGGCCGCGTCACGGACGCCTCGCTGGTCGTGGGGCCGGCCGCCGCGCACTTCGGCTGGGGCCGCGGGGACTGGGACCGGCTGGCCGGGGCCACCGTCGCCGGGCACGTGCTGGAGTGCGGCGCGCAGGCCACCGGCGGCAACTACCCGTTCTTCACCGAGATCGACGCCGAGCGGCCCGGGTTCCCGATCGCCGAGGTCGAGGCCGACGGGTCCGCGCTGATCACCAAGCACGACGGCACGGGCGGCGCGGTCACCGCCGACACGGTCACCGCCCAGCTGCTCTACGAGATCGGCGACCCGGCCTACCCGGGCCCGGACGTGGTCAGCCACTTCGACACGATCCGGCTCGACCCGCACGAGCGCGGGGTGCGGATCTCGGGGGTGCGCGGGTCGCCGCCGCCGGACGAGCTGAAGGTCTGCCTCAACACCCTCGGCGGGTTCCGCAACTCCACCACGTTCGTGCTGACCGGGCTGGACGTGGAGGCCAAGGCCGCCCTCGTGCGGCGGCAGCTGGAGGCCGCGCTCGGCGCGGACGACCTCACGTGGGTGCTGGCGCGCACCGATCGCGCCGACGCCGACACCGAGGAGACCGCGAGCGCGCTGCTGCACGCCACGGTCAAGACGGCGGACCCCGGGCGCGCCAAGGCGTTCTCCCGGGCGGCCGTGGAGCTGGCGCTGGCGTCCTACCCGGGCTTCCACGTCACCGCGCCGCCCGGCGACGGCACGCCGTTCGGCGTGTACCGGGCCGCGTACGTGCCGCGCGACGCCGTCGCGCACCGGGTCGTGCTGCCCGGCGGGGAGGTGGTCGCGGTATGAGCGGACGCACCAGGAGGGTCCCGCTCGGCGCCGTCGTCGGCGCCCGCTCGGGCGACAAGGGCGGCGACGCCAACCTCGGCGTGTGGGCGCGCACCGACGCGCGGTACGAGTGGCTGCGCGCCGAGCTGACGGTGGCCCGGCTCAAGGAGCTGCTGCCCGAGGCGGACGAGGTCGTCCGCCACGAGCTGCCGAACCTGCGGGCGCTGAACTTCGTGCTGCGCGGCCTGCTCGGCGACGGCGTCGCCTCCTCCACCCGGTTCGACCCGCAGGCCAAGGCGCTGGGCGAGTGGCTGCGCTCCCGGCACGTCGACGTCCCCGAGGAGCTGCTGTGAGCACTGGTGACCTGTTCGGCACGCCCGAGCGGCGCGACCTGCGCGCGACCGTGCGGCGGTTCACCGAGAAGGAGGTCGTGCCGCACCTCGACGGGTGGGAGCGCGCGGGCGAGCTGCCCCGGTCGCTGCACCGCGCGGCGGCGGCGATCGGGTTGCTGGGCGTCGGCTTCCCCGAGTCCGTCGGCGGCGCGGGCGACCTGCTCGACACCGTCGTGGTCACCGAGGAGCTGATCCAGGCGGGCGGCTCGTCCGGCCTGGTCGCCGGGCTGCTCACGCACGGCATCGCGGTGCCGCACATCGTGGACGCGGGCGACCCGGCGCTGATCGACCGGTTCGCGCGACCGGCCCTGGCGGGCGAGCTGATCGGGTCGCTGGCGATCACCGAGCCCGGCGGCGGGTCGGACGTGGCCGCGCTGCGCACCACCGCGCGCCGCGACGGCGACCACTTCGTCGTCAACGGGGCGAAGGCGTTCACCACCTCCGGCACGCGGGCGGACTTCGTGACCGCGGCGGTGCGCACCGGGGGACCGGGCCACGAGGGCATCAGCCTGCTGGTGGTGGAGCGCGGCACGCCCGGGTTCGGCGTGGACCGGCGGCTGGAGAAGATGGGTTGGCACTGCTCCGACACCGCCGACCTGTCCTTCGCGGACGCCCGCGTGCCCGCCGCCAACCTGGTCGGGCCGGAGAACGGCGGCTTCGCGCTGCTCATGCGGCAGTTCCAGGCGGAGCGGATCTCGCTGGCCGTGCAGGCGTACGCGACGGCGCAGCGCGCCCTCGACCTCACCGTCGCCCACGTGCGGCGGCGCGAGGCGTTCGGCCGGCCCCTGATCACGCGCCAGGTCGTCGCGCACCGGCTGGTGGAGATGGCGCAGCGGACCGACCTCGCCCGCACCTACGTGCGCGAGGTGGCGGTGCGGGCGGCGCGCGGCGAGGAGGTCGTGGCGCAGGTGTGCTTCGCGAAGAACGCCGCCGTCGAGGCTTGCTCGTTCGTGGTGGACGCGGCCGTGCAGCTGCACGGCGGCGCCGGCTACCTCCGCGACGCGGAGGTGGAGCGGCACTACCGGGACGCGCGCGTCCTGGGCATCGGGGGCGGCGCGACCGAGGTGATGACCGAGCTGGCGGCCAGGCGATTGGGGTACACGGCATGACGACGCTGCGCACGGCGGTGGACACCCGGTCGCCGGGCTACGCCGAGAACAGGGAGGCGTTGCTGGCCAAGCTGGCCGAGCTGGACGCCGAGCAGGCCAAGGCCCTCGCGGGCGGCGGGCCGAAGTACACCGAGCGGCACCGCCGGCGCGGCAAGCTGTCGGCGCGCGAGCGGGTCGAGCTGCTGGTCGACCCGGACAGCCCGTTCCTGGAGCTGTCGCCGCTGGCCGCCTGGGGCACCGACTACCCGGTCGGCGCGAGCGTGGTGACCGGCATCGGCGTGGTCGAGGGCGTCGAGTGCGTGGTCGTGGCCAACGACCCGACGGTGCGCGGCGGCGCGAGCAACCCGTGGACGCTGCGCAAGACGTTCCGCGCCAACGACATCGCGCTGCAGAACCGGCTGCCGCTGATCGGGCTGGTCGAGTCCGGCGGCGCCGACCTGCCGAGCCAGAGCGAGATCTTCATCCCCGGCGGCCGGGCGTTCCGCGACCTGACCCGGCTGTCGGCGGCGGGCATCCCGACGATCAGCGCGGTGTTCGGCAACGCGACGGCGGGCGGCGCGTACGTGCCGGGCACGTCCGACTACGTGATCATGGTGGACGGCCGCTCCAAGGTGTTCCTCGGCGGGCCGCCGCTGGTGCGGATGGCGACCGGCGAGGAGTCCGACGACGAGTCGCTGGGCGGCGCGCGGATGCACGGCACCACGTCCGGGCTCGCGGACTTCGTGGCCGCCGACGAGGTCGACGCGATCCGGCTGACCCGGCGCGTGGTGGCCCGGTTGAACCGGCGCAAGCAGGGCCCCGCGCCCAAGCCGGCCGAGCCGCCGCTGTTCGACGAGGAGGAGCTGCTCGGCCTCGTGCCGACGGACCTGCGCGTGCCGTTCGACCCGCGCGAGGTGATCGCCCGGCTCGTGGACGGCTCCCGGTTCGACGAGTTCAAGCCCGACTACGGGACCAGCCTCGTCACCGGCTGGGCCGACCTGCACGGCTATCCGGTCGGGGTGCTGGCCAACGCGCGGGGCGTGCTGTTCAGCGAGGAGGCGCAGAAGGCCGCGCAGTTCATCCAGCTCGCCAACAGCGCCGACACGCCGCTGCTGTTCCTCCAGAACACCACCGGCTACATGGTCGGCGCGCGCTACGAGCAGGGCGGCATCATCAAGCACGGCGCGATGATGATCAACGCCGTGTCGAACAGCCGCGTGCCGCACCTGACCGTCGTCATGGGCGCGTCCTACGGCGCGGGCAACTACGGCATGTGCGGCCGGGCCTACGACCCCAGGTTCCTGTTCACCTGGCCCAGCGCCAAGTCGGCGGTGATGGGGCCGGCGCAGCTCGCGGGCGTGCTGTCGATCGTGGCGAGGCAGTCGGCGGCGGCCCGGGGCCAGGAGTACGACGAGGAGGACGACGCGGCGATGCGGCAGGTGGTGGAGGGGCAGATCGAGCAGCAGTCCCTGGCCGCCTTCCTGTCCGGCCGGCTCTACGACGACGGCGTGATCGACCCGCGCGACACGCGCACGGTGCTCGGCCTGTGCCTGTCGGCGATCCACTGTGGACCGATCAGGGGCGCCGAGGGCTACGGCGTCTTCCGGATGTGAGGACGCGATGATCCGCAAGCTGCTGGTCGCCAACCGGGGCGAGATCGCCCGCCGGGTGATCCGGACGTGCCGCGAGCTGGGCGTGTCGCCGGTGGCGGTGTTCTCCGACCCGGACGCCCCCGCGCCCCACGTGCGCGAGGCCGACGCCGCCGTCCGCCTGCCCGGCGCGTCGCCCGCCGAGACCTACCTGCGGGCCGACCTGCTGGTCGCCGCCGCGCTCGCGTCCGGCGCGGACGCGGTGCACCCCGGCTACGGGTTCCTGTCCGAGGACGCGGCGTTCGCCCGCGCCGTGCTGGCCGCCGGCCTCACCTGGGTCGGGCCCGACCCGGCGGTGATCGAGGCGATGGCCTCGAAGGTCGCCGCCAAGAAGAGGATGGCGGCGGCGGGCGTGCCGGTGCTGCCCGAGCTGGACCCGGCGTCGGCGGAGGAGTTCCCGCTCCTGGTCAAGGCGTCCGCCGGCGGCGGCGGGCGCGGGATGCGCGTGGTGCGGTCGCGCGACGGGCTGGCCGCGGCGGTGGCCGCCGCGCGGCGCGAGGCCGAGTCCGCGTTCGGCGACGGCACGGTGTTCTGCGAACCCCTGCTGGAACGCGCGCGGCACGTCGAGGTGCAGGTGCTCGCCGACGCGCACGGCACCGTGTGGGCGCTGGGCGAGCGCGAGTGCTCCGTGCAGCGGCGGCACCAGAAGATCGTCGAGGAGACGCCGGGCCCCGCGGTCACCCCCGGGCTCCGCGCGCGGCTGTTCGACGCGGCCACCCGGGCCGCCGAGGCCATCGGGTACGTGGGCGCGGGCACCGTCGAGTTCCTCTGCGCCGACGACGGCGCGTTCCACTTCCTGGAGGTCAACACCCGCCTCCAGGTCGAGCACCCGGTCACCGAGGAGGTGTTCGGCCTCGACCTGGTGGCCTGGCAGCTCGCGATCGCCGAGGGCGCCCGGCTGCCCGCCGAGCCGCCCGCGCCGGCCGGCCACGCGATCGAGGCCCGCCTGTACGCCGAGGACCCGGCGCACGACTGGCGGCCCGCGAGCGGCGTGCTGCACCGCTTCGCCGTGCCCGCCGGGGTGCGGGTGGACAGCGGCGTGGAGGACGGCAGCGAGGTCGGCGTGCACTACGACCCGATGCTGGCCAAGGTCGTCGCGTGGGCGCCGACCCGGTACGCCGCGGTCCGCAAGCTGGCCGCCGCGCTGGAGCGGGCCGAGCTGCACGGGCTGGTCACCAACCGCGACCTGCTGGTGCGGGTGCTGCGGCACCCGGCGTTCGAGGCCGGGGCCACGCACACCGGGTTCCTCGACGAGCACCGCCTCACCGAGCCGCCGGCGGTCGACGTGCGCCCCGCCGCCCTGGCCGCGGCCCTGGCGCTGGCCGAGCGGAGGCGCGCGGCGCTGCCGGTGGGGGTCCCGCTGGGCTGGCGCAACCTCGTCTCCCAGCCGCAGCGGGCGGTGTTCGAGCACGGCGACGAGGTCGTCGAGGTCGACTACCGGCACACCCGCGCGGGCGTGACGACGAGCCTGGACCTGGCCGTGGTGTCGGCGTCGCCGGACGAGGTGGTGTTCGAGCGCGCCGGCGTGCGCACCGCGCACCGCGTCGCGGTCCACGGCGACCGGGTCGAGGTGGGCGCGGTGTCGCTGCGGCTGCGCCCGCGCTTCCCCGAGCCCGAGGCGGCGGTGGCCGAGGGCGCGACCGTCGCGCCCATGCCGGGCACGGTCGTCCGGGTGGCGGTCGGGGCGGGGCAGGAGGTCGCGGCCGGGGCGGAGCTGCTCGTGCTGGAGGCCATGAAGATGGAGCACCGGGTGCTCGCCACCACCGGCGGCACGGTCGCGGAGGTGCTGGTCGAGGTGGGTCGGCAGGTCGACGCGGGCGACGTGCTCGTCGTCGTGGGCGAGGCCCCGCTCGCGGGGACGGGCGGAGGGGCGGGGTCGTGACGATCAACTTCACCGAGAGCGACGAGCGGCGGGCGCTGCGCAGGGCCGTCGCGGACATGGCGGGCAAGTACGGCCACGGGTACTTCACCGCCAAGGCGCGGGCGGGGGAGAAGACCGACGAGCTGTGGGCCGAGGCGGGCAGGCTCGGTTACCTCGGCGTGGCCGTGCCCGAGGAGTACGGCGGCGGTGGCGGCGGCATCGGCGACCTGGCCGCGGTCTGCGAGGAGCTGGCCGCCGCCGGGTGCCCGCTGCTGCTGACCGTCGTCTCGCCGGCCATCTGCGCCACGGTCATCGCCCGCTTCGGCACCGCGGAGCAGAAGCGGAGGTGGCTGCCCGGGTTCGCCGACGGCACCACCAAGATGGCGTTCGCCATCACCGAGCCGGACGCGGGCTCCAACTCGCACCGGCTCACCACCGCCGTCCGCCGCGACGGCGACGGGTGGGTCCTCAGCGGCGGCAAGTACTACATCTCCGGCGTGGACGAGGTGGGCCACGTCCTGGTCGTGGCGCGCCACGTCGACGCCACCGGCAACCGCCTCCTGCCGTCGCTGGTGATCGTGCCGACGGACGCGCCCGGCTTCTCGTACCGGCACATCCCGATGGAGGTGGTGTCGCCGGAGAAGCAGTTCACGTGCTTCTTCGACGACGTCCGGCTGCCCCTCGACGCCCTGGTGGGCACCGAGGACGCGGGGTTGGCGCAGCTGTTCGCCGGCCTGAACCCCGAGCGGATCATGGCGGCGTCGTTCGCCACCGGCATGGCCCGCCGCGCACTCGACCAGGCGAGCGAGTACGCCCGCACCAGGACCGTCTGGGACGTGCCGATCGGCGCGCACCAGGGCGTCGCGCACCCGTTGGCGCAGTGCGCGATCCAGGTCGAGCTGGCGAGGGTGATGACCCAGAAGGCCGCGGCCCTCTACGACGCCGGGGAGGACCGGGCTGCGGGCGAAGCGGCCAACATGGCCAAGTACGCGGCGGGTGAGGCGGTGGCGGGGGCGGTGGACCAGGCCATCCAGGTCCACGGCGGCAACGGGCTGTCGTCCGAGTACGGACTGGGCGCCCTGCTCGCCGCGTCCAGGCTGTCCCGGATCGCCCCGGTCAGCCGGGAAATGATCCTGAACTTCGTGGCGCAGCACACCCTCGGGTTGCCGCGCTCCTATTAGCTCAGGCCCATTCCCAGCGCAGGCCGACGACGCCCGGGCCGAAGTCGAGGGCGACCGCGTACGCGTAGCCCCAGGTGTCCACCGGGGTCTCGCGCACGTCGGTTGGTTCTCCACCGGTCAAACCGGTCGTGAATTGTTCACAGCGCGCGGGTCGGCAGCGCGAGTCGTAGCGGACCTCCAGGACGTACTCCCGCACCGGCAGGCGGAACCGGCGGGAGTGCGTGTTGTCGTACGTCGGGTGGTGCGGTGCGACGTGGATCAGCTCGTACTCCACGGCGGTCCGCTCACCCCGGCGGAGCGGGCGGTCGAACAGCAGCTCGGCGACCATCAGGCCGTTGCGCGGGTCGGCGGACACCCGGCCCAGCCGGCACGAGCGCAGCGTGCCGATCACCGGCAGCGGATCGCCGGGCAGCCGGGTGTCGTAGCCGAGCAGCACCCGGTCCACGCCCGCGCGCTCGGCGCGCAGCACCTGCCGCGACCGCACCCGGCGGGTGCTGCCGTCCAGCGCCAGCTCCACCTGGTCGCGCAGGCTGAGCCGGGTCAGGTCCTGGTCGGTGCTGGTGTCGACGTCGGCGAGCAGCTCGGCGATCGAGGCGTGGTCGTGGTCGCCGACCCACCCGTCGGGACCCGCCGTCCGGGTCCGCGGTCGTGCCTTGCCCCGCGGGCGCGGTGGACCGAGCAGGGTGCTCAGGCCGCCCTCGCCGACCTCCAGGATCTCCTCCAGGTGCCCGACCGCGGCGAGCGAGTCCGGTCGCTCCGGCCGTCGCCTCCCCGACTGCCAGTAGCTCAGCGCGGCGATGCTGACCGCCACGCCGCGGCCCCGCAGCTTGTGCTGGATGCGTTCCAGGCTGAGCCCTTTCGCCCGGATCGCCGCGCGCAATGCGTCCGCGAAGGGGTCCGTTCCCGTGTCGATCCGCCGGGGATCGCGTACCCGCGATTCCTGTCCGACGACTGGCGTAGGCATCTTCGCTCCGTTCTCCCATGGACAAGGCGAGCGACGTTAGCGCGGGAAATCACCGGTGCGGTACAGCCGATCGGGTTTTCCGGTGTGAATTTAACCGAATCGGACGGCGAAATCCGGTCGGCCGTGGAATGTTTGAATTCTCATTAACAGCAGTGGTGTGAAGGTCCTGGTCGCGCGATCGTCGCACCGCACTGGGACGTCTGGTCGCGTCCGGCCGCCCCGGGCGCGCACAGCCCTGGGGACGTGGGGTGATGTGGAGCACACCGGGTGCGGCAACGGGCCGCCCCGGCGGCCGGCGGACCGGACCGCCGGCGGGTCCACGCGCGTTCCGGCCCGGGTTGCGCAGAATGCGCCGTCACCGCTGGTCAGGGCGTTCGGAAACGGTTCGGAAGTCCGGTTCGACCGGTTCGGCCTCCCGGAAGCGACTCCGGAAGACCGCGTCGTTGCGGAGAAGAAGTTCTGCGCAACACCGTCGAACGCCGTCGCTTCGCCTTTCGGCGACAACATCGGCGATATTTTCTCCACAGCGTTGAATGGCTTCTCAATCACGCGGTGAACCACCCGGCCGTCCACCACGTGGACCCCCGCGCGGGCGGGCCCGAACCGCCGGCCCCGCGGCGGTCCCGCGACGGGCCCGCGTTCGGCACACTCGACCACCCGGCACGCGATCCGCGCCGGTCCCCCTTCCCCCTGCAGAGGAAGAGCCATGCGCACACCCTTACCGCGCCCCACCCGCACCCGCCCCACCCGCACCCGCCCCGGCCGCACCGGCACCGCCCTGGCCGGCACCGCGCTGGCCGCCGCCCTGGCCGCCGCCGTCCTCGCCCCGTCCGCCCGGGCCGAGGGCGCCGTCCTGCACGCCGGGTCGCCGTCCGCCGTGCCCGGCAGCTACATCGTGAAGGTCGAGGAGGGCCGCGCCGACGTCGCGTCCCGCCTCGGCGGCCGCGTCACGCGCACGCTCGACGCGTTCGGCGGCTTCACCGCCTCGCTCACCCCGCGGCAGGCCCGCCTGCTGGCCGGCGACCCGGCCGTGGAGTACGTCGAGCAGGACCAGGTCGTGCACGCCAACGCGACCCAGACCAACGCCCCGTGGGGCCTGGACCGCATCGACCAGCGGTCCCTGCCGCTGAGCGGCACCTACAGCTGGACCACGGTCGGCGCGGGCGTCACCGCCTACGTGATCGACACCGGCATCCGCACCACGCACCGCGAGTTCGCCGGTCGGGCGGTCCACGGCTACGACGCCGTCGACAACGACTTCGTCGCCCAGGACGACAACGGCCACGGCACGCACGTCGCGGGCGTCATCGCCGGCAGCACGTACGGCGTGGCCAAGGGCGTCCGGGTGTGCGGCGTCCGGGTCCTGAACGCCAGCGGCAGCGGCAGCACGTCCGGGGTCGTCGCCGGCGTGGACTGGGTGACCCGGAACGCGGTGCGCCCCGCCGTGGCGAACTTCAGCCTCGGCGGGGCGGCGTCCACCGCCCTGGACGACGCGGTGCGCCGGATGATCGCGGCCGGCATCACCGCCTCGGTCACCGCGGGCGGCAGCAACGGCAGCGTCGCCGGCGTCTCGCCGGCCCGGGTCACCGAGGCCCTCACCTCGGGCGCGACGACCCAGGCCGACGCGCGGGCGTCGTTCTCCAACTACGGGACCGGCGTCGACCTGTACGCGCCGGGCATCGGCATCACCTCGGCGTGGCACACCGGCGACACCGCCACGAACACGCTGAGCGGCACGTCGATGGCGACCGGCTTCGTCACCGGCGTCGCCGCGCGGTACGCGCAGGGCGCGCCGACCGCGACCCCGGCCCAGGTGCACGCGGAGATCGTGCGCGAGGCGACCCCGCTGCCGTGGGGCGGTCGACTCCTGCACTGGTCGCCGGCGCGCTAGCCGGGCAGGTCGGCGGGGGCGAGGTCGTGGGCCATCACGACCTCACCCCCGTCCACCTCGCCGGTCTCGGTGAAGCCGAACGCCCGGTAGAGGCCGACCGCGACCGCGTTGCCGGGCACCACGCCCAGCCTCAGCCGGGTGCGGCCCTCGGCGCGCGCCAGGTCGGCGATCGCGGCCAGCCCCCTGCGGCCGAGGCCGCGGCCCTGGGCGCGGCGGTCGACCATGAACCGGACGACGTGCAGCACGTCGGCCCCCTCGCGTTCGAGCAGGGTGAAGCCGACCAGGTCGTCGCCGTCGCGGAGCGCCAGCGGCTCCAGCCCCGGGCGGTGCACCCACGCGTCGGCGATCGACCGCAGGTTGGTCGCGACGAAGGCGCGCTGGTCCTCGTGCACCTCCAGGTCGATCACGACCGGGTAGTTCTGCTCGGTCACCGGTTCCAGGCGCATGGCCCCGGACGGTAGCGCCGACCGGGCGCAAGGGGCTTTCGAACTCTGGGAAAACGCAGGTCGAACGTCTTCTTGACGCTCCTGCGAAACCGTCAATTGTTCACACTTCCGGGTTAACGGTTCCGTTGCTTACGTTTGTGACCGTCAGCGAGGGCGAGGTGGCCCAACGTCATCGTCCCTGGTCCCTGCAAGAACCGGGGCGGTGCCGAGCCACCACCGAAGAACGGACAACGCATGCGACAGTCACGACAGGCCCGGTTCCTGGCCGGCGTCGGGGCGACGGCGCTCGCCGTCACCGCGACCTCCCTGTTGGCCTCCCCGGCCCAGGCCGCGGAGGGCGAGATCCGTGCGGCGGACGCCGCCGTCAAGGTGCAGAACCACTTCATCGTGAAGCTGAAGGACGGTTCGGCGGCGTCCGCGGACAGCCTGGCGAAGCAGTACGGCGGCCAGGTCGACACGGTCTTCAGCAAGTCGCTCAACGGCTTCACCGTCTCCCTCCCGGAGAAGGCCGCCAAGCGCCTCGCGGCCAACCCGGCCGTCGAGTACGTCGAGCAGGACCAGGTCTTCACCACGCAGGCGACGCAGAGCAACGCGCCGTGGGGCCTGGACCGCATCGACCAGCGCAACCGGCCGCTGAGCACCACCTACAACTACACCTCGACCGGTTCGGGCGTGAACGCCTACGTCATCGACACCGGCGTGCGCATCTCGCACAACGACTTCGGCGGTCGGGCCCGCAACGGCTACGACGCGGTGGAGAACGACAGCGTCGCCCAGGACGGCAACGGCCACGGCACGCACGTCGCGGGCACCATCGCCGGCACCACCTACGGCGTGGCCAAGGGCGCGACGGTCTACGCCGTCCGGGTGCTCAACAACCAGGGCTCCGGCACCACCGCCGACGTGGTCGAGGGCATCGACTGGGTGACCAACAACCACGTCAAGCCGGCCGTCGCGAACATGTCGCTCGGCGGCGGCGTCTCCTCCACGATCGACGCGGCCGTGAGCCGTTCGATCGCGGCGGGCGTCACCTACGCCGTCGCGGCGGGCAACAGCAACGCCAACGCGTCGTCCTTCTCCCCGGCCCGCGTGGCCGCCGCCATCACCGTCGGCGCGACCACCAACACCGACGCCCGCGCCAGCTACTCGAACTACGGCTCGGTCGTGGACATCTTCGCGCCGGGCTCGTCGATCACCTCGGCGTGGTACACCGGCAACACCGCCACCAACACCATCTCCGGCACGTCGATGGCCACCCCGCACGTCGCGGGCGCCGCGGCTCGCTACCTCCAGGGCAACCGCTCGGCCACCCCGGCCCAGGTCGCCAGCTACCTGGTCGCCCAGGCCACCACGGGCGTCGTGACCAGCCCGGGCACCGGTTCCCCGAACCGCCTGCTCTACCTGGCGCCCAGCGCCTGACCGCAGCAGCACCCGACCAGGGCCGCCTCCCCGCGCGGGAGGCGGCCCTGCGCCGTCCCCGGGGGTCGCCGCCGCCGTCGTGACGGCCGGCGCGGTACCGGCCGAAACCCCCTCCCACCTGCGGATTGAAGATTTCTTCAACATTCGTTCAGCACCCGCGGTCCAGACTGGTCACCACGGCGGACCGGGGGGGACCGCCGCATGGGGGGGACAGGACGGCAGGGGCCGCCCCGGCTCACCGGGGTGGCCCCCGCCGTCCGGGGCCCGACGCCGGCACGACGTCGGGAAACCCGGCGGCACCCGCCGCGGGACCCTCGGGAAACCTGGTGGCACCGGCCGCGGGGCCGTTGGCTAGCCTTGACGACCAGTCGTTGGTCGAGCTACCCCGAGGAGAGCAGTACCCGTGATGCGCACGCACGAGGCCGGGACGCTCCGCGCCGAGCACGCCGGGCAGTCCGTCACCCTGACCGGGTGGGTGGCCCGCAGGCGCGATCACGGTGGCGTGATCTTCATCGACCTCCGGGACGCCTCCGGCGTGGCCCAGGTCGTCTTCCGCGAGGGCGAGATGGCGGAGCGCGCCCACCGGCTGCGCTCCGAGTTCGTCGTCAAGGTCGTCGGCGAGGTGTCCCGCCGCCCCGAGGGCAGCGAGAACGCCGACCTGCCCACCGGCGACGTCGAGGTCTACGCCTCCTCGCTGGAGGTGCTGAACGAGGCCGCGCCGCTGCCGTTCCAGCTCGACGACCACCTGGAGGTCGGCGAGGAGGCCCGCCTCCGCCACCGCTACCTGGACCTGCGCCGCAGCGGCCCGGCCAAGGCGATGCGGCTGCGCAGCGAGGCCAACCGGATCGCCCGCGACGTGCTGCACGCGGAGAAGTTCGTCGAGGTCGAGACCCCGACCCTGACCCGCTCCACGCCCGAGGGCGCCCGCGACTTCCTGGTGCCCGCGCGCCTGCGCCCCGGCTCCTGGTACGCGCTGCCGCAGTCCCCGCAGCTGTTCAAGCAGCTGCTGATGGTCGGCGGCCTGGAGCGGTACTACCAGATCGCCCGCTGCTACCGGGACGAGGACTTCCGCGCCGACCGGCAGCCGGAGTTCACCCAGCTCGACATCGAGATGAGCTTCGTCGAGCAGGACGACGTGATCGCCCTCGGCGAGAAGATCGTCTCCGCGCTGTGGAAGGAGCTGGCCGGGCACGAGATCGCCCAGCCGTTCCGCCGCATCTCCTACGCCGAGGCGATGGCCAAGTACGGCACCGACAAGCCGGACCTGCGCTTCGGCCTGGAGCTGACCGAGCTGACCGAGTACTTCAAGGACACCCCGTTCCGGGTGTTCCAGGCCGCCTACGTGGGCGCGGTCGTCATGCCCGGCGGCGCCTCCCAGCCCCGCCGCACGCTCGACGCGTGGCAGGAGTGGGCCAAGCAGCGCGGCTCGCGCGGCCTGGCGTACGTGCTGGTCAACGAGGACGGCACGCTCGGCGGCCCGGTCGCGAAGAACCTCTCGGACGCCGAGCGCGACGGCCTGGCCAAGGCCGTGGGCGCGAACCCCGGCGACTGCGTGTTCTTCGGCGCGGGCGACCCGGACACGGCGCGCGCCCTGCTCGGCGCGGCCCGCGTGGAGATCGCGCACCGGGTCGGCCTGATCGAGGAGGGCTCCTGGTCCTTCGCGTGGGTCGTGGACTTCCCGATGTTCGAGGCCGTGGACAAGATCGGCGACGACGTCGCGGTCGGCAGCGGCAAGTGGACCGCGCTGCACCACGCGTTCACCTCGCCCACCCCGGAGTGGGTCGACCGCTTCGAGGAGGACCCGGGCAACGCGCTGGCCTACGCCTACGACATCGTCTGCAACGGCAACGAGATCGGCGGCGGGTCCATCCGCATCCACCGCGCCGACGTGCAGCAGCGGGCGTTCCAGGTCATGGGCATCACCCCGGACGAGGCGCAGGAGAAGTTCGGCTTCCTGCTCGACGCGTTCAAGTACGGCGCCCCGCCGCACGGCGGCATCGCGTTCGGCTGGGACCGGATCGCCATGCTGCTCGGCGGCTACGACTCGATCCGCGAGGTCATCGCGTTCCCCAAGAGCGGCGGCGGCTACGACCCGCTGACCGCCGCGCCCGCGCCGATCACGCCCCAGCAGCGCAAGGAGGCGGGCGTGGACGCCAAGCCCGCCGAGAAGAACAGCTCCGAGAAGAACGCCGAGAAGAACAGCGCCGAGAAGACCGCCGACAAGCCCGAGAAGAACGCGTAGCCGGACGTGCTGCACTTACGGGCGCTCAGCCCGGTCGGGCAGACCGAACAGGTGCTCGACCTCCTCAAGCGGCACCCCGGCGTCACGCACGTCGTGCTGCTGAAGGGCGCGGCCGTGCTGCCCGAGGGCGACGTGGTCGAGGCCGACGTCGCCCGGGAGGCCACCGACGAGGTGGTGGCCTCCCTGTGCGCGCTGGGCCTGGACCGCGACGGCGGCGTGACGCTGGAGCAGATCGACACGGCGCTGTCCGACGCGGCCGACCGGGCCGAGGAGTCCGTGCCGGGCGACGGCGCGGACGCCGTGGTGTGGGAGGAGCTGCTGGCCCGCACCGGCGAGGAGTCCAAGCTCAACGGCACGTTCCAGGCGTTCCTGACGATCGCGTGCCTGCTCACGGCGGTCGCCGTGGTCACCGACTCGCCGGTCACCCTGGTCGGCGCGATGGTCGTGGGTCCCGAGTTCGGCCCGCTCGCCGCCATCGCCGTCGGCCTGGTGCTGCGGCGCCGGGACCTGGTGAAGCGCGCCTCGCTGGCGCTGGTCGTCGGCTTCCCGCTGGCCATGCTCGTCACCGCGTTCGCCACCTGGCTCGGGTCGTACACCGACCTGTTCGACCGGGACCTGGCGCTGTCCGGGCACCAGGTCGACTTCGTGTTCGAGGTCGGCCCGTTCTCGCTGATCGTCGCGCTGCTGGCGGGCGCGGCGGGCATGCTGTCGATGACGTCGTCCAAGTCGGCGGCGCTCGTCGGGGTGTTCATCTCGGTCACCACGGTGCCCGCCGCCGGGTACGCCGCGGTCGCCGCGGTTCTCGGCCAGTGGGACATATGCCTCCGTTCGGTTGCCCAGTTGGCGGTGAACCTGGTGGGCGTCGTCGTGGCCGCGGCGCTGGTCCTGGTCGTGCGGCACCGCCGAGGGCAGGTTCGTGACCTGGGCAGACCGCTCGCGAAGGGCTGACTCGGCCACCATTTCGACATACCGTTGAGCCCGGCGGTCGGCGCGCACCGCCGGCGCGGCGCCCGGACGGGTCCTGTCAGCCCGGGCACCACCGGGAGTAGGGTCGGAGGCAATGAGCGTGGACATCACCGCCGGCCCGCAGGACATCGACGACGCTGCCCCTTCCGAGCTGGACGACGCGGTGGCGGCGGCGGAGTCGGTCCTGAGCGGGAGGTTCGGAGCACCGGTCCGGCTGGCCGATCCCGAGGACCTCGGGGGAGCCGGCCGGTCCGTGGTGGCCCGCGTCCGCGTGGCGCAGACGCCGTTCTCGCTGCCCCGCACGCTCGTCGTCAAGCGCTACCCGCAGCCGGTGGCCGACCGCGACCCGTTCGCGCACGAGGTCGTGAGCCACAAGCTGCTCACCGCCCTGCCGTCCGAGGAGCGGTTGACGCCCGAGCTGGTCGCGCAGGACAACGCCAAGCGGCTCGTCGTGCTGGAGGACCTGGGCAAGGCGCCGCGCCTGGCGGAGAAGCTGCTCGGCCCGGACGCGCGGGCCGCCGAGCGCGGCCTGCTGTCGTGGGCGCACGCGATGGGCCGGCTGCACGCCACCACCGCGGGGCGCGACGCCGACTTCGACGCGCTGATGCGCCGCCAGGGCAGCCAGTGCTGCGCCGACCCGATCGTGGTGGACGTGCACACGGCCCTCGGCGGCCTGCCCGACCTGCTGTCCTCGTCGCTGGGCGTCGACACGCCCGAGTCCGTGCGCGGGTTCGCGCAGGACGCGGTGCGCGGGTTCACCACGTCCCGCCGGCGGGCGTTCAGCCCGTCCACCTCGTGCCCGGACAACCACCTGGTGACCAGCAGGGGCGTGCGGTTCCTCGACTTCGAGGGCGGCTGCGTGCGCGACATCGTGTTCGACGCGGCGTGCCTGCGGGTGCCGTTCCCGTCGTGCTGGTGCGCCTACGGGCTGCCCGCCGGCATGTCCGAGGCGATGGTCGCGGCGTGGCGGGCCGAGGTGTCCTCGGTGTGGCCCGACCTGGACGACGACGCGGTGTTCCTGCCCCGGCTGCTGGAGGCGCAGCTGCTGTGGGTGTGGCTGGGCACGTGGCGCGGCCTGCCGGGCCTCGACTCGGCGCTGCCGTCCGGGCACCGGCCGCTGGACTCGCCGCCGCGCAGCACCGTGCTGACCGCGCGGTGGGTGCGGCTGCGGGCCGACGCGCTCGCGATGGGCGTCAAGCACGTCGCCGCGCACGCCGACGAGGTGGTCGCGGCGCTGGTCTCCCGCTACGGGTCGACGGTCACCGAACTGCCGCTGTACCCGGCGTTCCGGTAGCGTTCCGCCGCCCGTGGCGGTGGCGGCACCCCCCGGTGCGCCGCCACCGCCCCTGACCGCCGGGGGTCAGCTCAACCGGTAGACGGTCGCGCCGCCGACGGTGGTCGGCTCGTAGTTGTCCGCGACCCACGTCGGGATGTCGCCGCCGCCCCCGCCCACGCCGCCGCCGCGGCCCTCGGCGACGAAGTAGCCGACCCGGCCCTCCGCGACGTACCGCCGGAACTCCTCCAGCGTCGGCGCGGGGTCGCCGCCGCTCCAGCCGCCGATGCCGATGACGGCCTTGCCGGAGGCCAGGGACAGGCTCGCCGCGCCCTGCGCGCTCAGCGTGGCGGCGGCCCACGTGCCGGTGGTGGCCTTGAGCAGCTCGGCCAGCTCGGAGTTGTCGTCCCCCCTCTCCGCGCCCGCGCCGCCCTCGCCCGCGTACCCGGCGGGACCGGACATCGGGATCGAGCCGGAGTGCGGCGTGGCGGCCGTGGCGACGCCGAACGACGCCGCGCCGAGCAGCGAGGTGACGACGGCGAGCGCGGCCACCCGGCGCGCGCCCACGACGATCGCGGTGGCGACGGCCACGGTCAGCGCACCCACCACCCAGCGCAGGGCGGGCAGCCAGTCCGGGAAGCGGTCGAGCAGCGCGAAGCCCCAGAAGCCGCAGGCGGCGACCACCACCGCGAGCGACACGCGCACGGGCAGGTGCGCGCGGCCCCGCCACAGCTCGCGGCCGGTGATGGCCACGAGCGCGGCGACGCCCGGCGCGGCGGCCACCGTGTAGTACGGGTGCGTGATGCCGCTCATGAAGCTGAACACGACACCGTTGACCAGCACCCACAGGCCCCACAGGACGAGCGCGGCGCGGGTGCGGTCGGTGCGCGGCGCGCGGCGGGTGAACCACAGCCCGGCGACCAGGCCGACGAGCGCGGCGGGCAGCAGCCACGAGACCTCCGCGCCCATGCTCGCGCCGAACAGCCGGTCGACGCCGGTGCCGCCGCCGAACCCGAGGCTGCCGTCGCCCGTGCCACCGCCCACGGCCCCGCCGCCGGCACCGCCGAAGATGCGGCCCAGGCCGTTGTAGCCCACGGCCAGCTCCCACAGCGAGTCGTCGGCGGAGCCGCCGATGTACGGGCGCGCGTCGGTCGGCCACAACCCGACCAGCAGGACGAACCACCCCGCCGACACCGCGACCGCGGCGCCCGCGCCGATCAGGTGCAGGAACCGCCTGGCCAACGACGTCGGCGCGGCCAGCAGGTAGGCGACCGCGAACGCGGGCAGCACCAGGAACGCCTGCCCCATCTTCGCCAGGAACGCGAAGCCGACCGCGACGCCCGCCAGCGCGAGCCACCGGCCCGACGCCCTCTCCAGCGCCCGCACCGTGCAGTACGCGCCCGCCACCATCAACAGCACCAGCAGCGCGTCGGGCAGGTTGAAGCGGAACACCAGCACGGCCACCGGTGTGACGGCGAGCGCCGCGCCCGCGAGCAGCCCGGCCACCGGGCCGCTGGTGCGCTTCACGGTGGCGTGCAGCAGCCACACCGCCAGCACGCCCTCGACCGCCTGCGGCGCGAGGACCGTCCAGCTGGAGAAGCCGAACAGCCGCGCGAACACGCCGCTGACCCACAGCGCGGCGGGCGGCTTGTCCACCGTGATCACGCCGCCGGCGTCGAGCCCGCCGAACAGCAGGGCCGTCCAGCTCTGCGCGCCGGCCTGGGTCGCGGCGGCGTAGTAGCTGTTGCCCCACCCGCTGTCGGTGAGGTCCCACAGGTAGAGCGCCGCCGTGCCGACGAGCAGCACGACCAGCGCGGGCGTGGTCCAGCCGCGCTCCGGCGCGGGCACGGCGGGCGCCGGCGCGGGGGCGGGCAGGGTGGCGGTCATCGGGTGGTCTCCAGGGTCTGGTCGGGTGCGGTCCGGACGGGCGCGGCGGCACCGCGCCGCGCGCGGAACACCCAGTTGCGCAGCAGCAGGAACCGCAGCGCGGTGGCGAGCAGGTTGGCCCCGACGACCGCGACCAGGTCGGCCGCACCGCCGGGCGCGGCGAACAGGTGCAGCACGGCGAGCGCGCCGCTGGTCAGCGCCAGGCACAGGCCGAAGACGACGAGCCCCTCGAACTGGTGCCTGCCCGCGCCGCGCCCGCCGCGCACGCCGAACGTGAACCGGCGGTTGGCGGCGGTGTTGGCGACGGCCGTGACGAGCAGGGCCACCAGGTTCGCGCCCTGCGCGCCCAGCCCGCCGCGCAGCAGCACGAACAGCAGCAGGTAGGCCAGCGTGCTGACCGCGCCGACGGCGGCGAACCGCACGAGCTGCCGCACCAGCCCGGCGGGCACGCCCGGCGCGTGCGGCTCCAGCGGTCGCCTCCCCAGCTGCGCGCTCAGCTCGCCGATCGGGATGCGGCCGGTGACGAGGCCGCGGGCCACCCGGGCGACGCCCCTGAGGTCGGCGACCGCGGTGGAGACGATGTCCACCCGGCTGTCGGGGTCGTCCACCCAGTCCACCGGCACCTCGTGGATGCGTGCGCCCGCCCGTTCGGCGAGCACCAGCAGTTCGGTGTCGAAGAACCAGCCGGTGTCTTCCACGTGCGGCAGCAGCCGGTGGGCCACGTCCGCGCGGATGGCCTTGAAGCCGCACTGCGCGTCGCTGAACCGGGTGGCGAGCGCGCCGCGCAGGAGCAGGTTGTAGCAGCGGGAGACGAACTCGCGCTTCGGCCCGCGCACGACCCGCGCGCCGCGCGCCAGGCGGCTGCCGATGGCGAGGTCCGAGTGGCCGGAGATCAGCGACGCGGTGAGCGGCGCGAGCGCGGCGAGGTCCGTGGACAGGTCCACGTCCATGTACGCCAGCACGGCGGCGTCCGACGCCGACCACACCGCCTTGAGCGCGCGGCCCCGGCCCTTCTCGGCCAGGTGCACGGCGGTGACCCCGGGCAGGTCGCGGGCCAGCCCGTCGGCGACGTCCTTCGTGCCGTCCGTGCTCGCGTTGTCCGCGATGGTGATCCGGAAGGTGTACGGGAAGCTCTCGGTGAGGTCCGCGTGCAGCTTGCGCACGCACGGCGCGAGGTCGCGCTCCTCGTTGTGGACGGGGACCACCACGTCGAGCACCGTGGTCGCCGTGGGCGTCGCGAAGGTCATGGCGCCACCGTCGTGCGCGTGGCTGGGCGCTCCGTGTGTCATGCCTGTGCCCCGCCTGTGAGGACCGGCGCGGTGAGGTCGTGGACGGCCACGCCGTCCACCTCGGTGACCTCGAACGTGTCCTCGACCCACTCGGCGATGCGCCGCGACGCGTCGCTGCCGCTCTCCGCGGGCATGCCGGCGCCGCCGAGGAAGTAGCGCACCCGCCGCTCCTCGACCAGCCGCCGGAAGCCCTCCGGCGTGGGGGAGGGGTCGGTGCCGTTGAACCCGCCGACCGCCATCACCGGCACGCCGCTGCCCAGCTGGTACCCGGCCGCCGCGTTCGACCCGACGGCCGCCGCCGCCCACGTGAAGCCCTCGCCGCCGTCCCGCAGCAGCGCCGCCAGCGCCTCGCCGGGTTCCGCCGCGTTCAGCAGGCCGCCCGCGCCGCCCCTCGACGTGCCGCGCCCGCCGTCGAACAGCACCACCCCGCCCGCCTGGCCTCCCCGCGCGGGTCCCGCGGCGGGGATCGCGCCGGAGTGCGGGGTCGCCGCGGTCGCCACCGAGTACGCGCCCGGCCCGAGCAGCGCGGCCACCAGCGCGACCGGTGCCAGCACGGCGACCGGCACGACCGCGGCCAGGAACAGGCCGACGGCCGCCAGCAGGCCGAGCACCAGCACCACCGCGGCGAACGTCGCCGACCAGTCGAGCAGCAGCAGGTAGCACTGGAGCGCCGTCACCGCGAGCGCGCCGGACAGCGCCGCCGCCGCCGGCGGCTCGTGCCGCCTGCGCCACAGCGCCACCGCGCCGGTGCCGGTGACCGCACCGATCGCGGGGGCCAGGGCCACCGTGTAGTAGGCGTGGATGATGCCGTTCATGAAGCTGAACACGGCGGCGGTGACCACGAGCCACCCGCCCCACAGGGCGAGCCCGACCCGTTCCGGTCGCCGGCCGGCCCACCACCCGGCGACCAGCAGCACCAGCGCGGTCGGCAGCAGCCACGCGATCTGACCGCCCATCTCCGCGCCCAGCAACCGGCTCCAGCCGGTGGAGCCCCAGCCGCCACCGCCGCCGACGCTGCCCACCTCGTCACCGGTCAGCCGGCCCAGGCCGTTGTAGCCCAGCGCCAGCTCCAGCACGCTGTTCCGCTGCGACCCGCCGACGTAGGGGCGTGCCGACGCGGGTACCAGCTCGACGGCCAGCACCCACCAGCCGCCCGCGACGACCAGCGCGCCGAGCGCGGCGGCCAGGTGCCACGCCCTGCGCAGCACCGGCGCGGGCGCGAACACCAGGTACACCAGGCCGAACGCGGGCAGCACCAGGAACGCCTGGAGCATCTTCGCCAGGAACCCGGACCCGACCGCGACACCCGCGAGCACCAGCCACCCGACCCGGGCCCGTTCGGTGGCGCGAACCGTGCAGTAGGCGCCCGCCACGAGCAGCAGCACCAGCAGCGCGTCGGGGTTGTTGAAGCGGAACATCAGCACCGCCACCGGCGTCAACGCCAGCACCGCGCCCGCGACCAGCCCGGCCGCCTCGCCCGCCGTGCGCCGGACGGTGGCGTGCAGGAGGGCCACGCTCGCCACGCCCATCAGCGCCTGCGGGACGAGGACGCTCCAGGCGTTGACGCCGAACAGCCGTGCCGACAGCCCCATCACCCAGGTGGCGGCGGGCGTCTTGTCCACCGTGATCGAGCCGGCCGGGTCGGTGGCGCCGAAGAACCACGCCTCCCAGCTCGCCGCCCCGGCCTGCGCGGCGGCGGAGTAGTAGGCGTTCGCCCAGCCGGAGTCGCCCAGGCGCCACAGGTACAGCACCGCCGTCCCGGCCAGCAACAGCAAAAGGGGTAGTCGCGCTCGCATGCCCACACCCTGGGCCCGCCACCTGAGCCACCCCTGTCCCCACCCTGTGAACCACCTGTGCCGCGAGAGTCCAACGCTCAGACCCCGAGAGTCCAACGCTCAGACCCCGAGAGTCCAACGCTCAGACCCCGAGAGTCCAACGCTCAGACCCCGAGAGTCCAACGCTCAGGCCCGGTGAGTTCTTCGTTCGAGCCGACCGGTCGGTATGCCCGAATGAAGAACTCAGGGGTCCTGAGGGTTGGACTCTCGGGACCTGAGCGTTGGACTCTCGGGACCTGGGGGTTGGACTCTCGGGGGTTAGCGGGGGAGGCGGGCGGTGAAGGTGGTGCGGCCGGGGCGGCTGTCGACGCGGACCGCGCCGCCGTGGGCGGCGACCACGGCGGCCACGATGGACAGGCCCAGGCCGGTGCTGCCCGCCGCACGGGAGCGCGACGTGTCGCCCCGGGTGAAGCGCTCGAAGACCTCCGGCTGGAGGTCGTACGGCACGCCGGGGCCGTCGTCGGTCACCGCAACCTCGACGTGCTCGCCCACAGTGGACAGTCGCGTCACGACGGTGGTGCCCGGCGGCGTGTGCGTGCGCGCGTTGGACAGCAGGTTCGCCAGCACCTGGTGCAGCTTGTGCCCGTCACCCGTCACCACCAACGCCTCGGGCGGCAGCTGCAACCGCCACTCGTGCTCCGGCCCGGCGATCCGCGCGTCGCTCACCGAGTCCACCACGATCCGCGACAGGTCGACCGGGTCCCGCGCGAGCGGCCGGCCCGCGTCCAGGCGCGCCAGCAGCAGCAGGTCCTCCACCAGCGACGTCATCCGCACCGCCTCGGACTCCACGCGGCGCATGGCGTGCCCGATCTCCGGCGGCACGGTGTCCTTCGTGCGGCGGGTCAGCTCCGCGTATCCGCGGATCGCCGCCAACGGCGTGCGCAGCTCGTGCCCGGCGTCCGCGACGAACTGCCGCACGCGCGTCTCGCTGGCGTGCCGCGACTCCAGCGCGCTCCCGACGTGGCCGAGCAGCTTGTTCAGCGCCAGGCCGACCTTGCCGACCTCGGTGTCCGCGTTGGTGTCCGCCTCGGGCACGCGCTCCGCCAGCGCCACCTCGCCCTGGTGCAGCGGCAGCCCGGCGACGCGCGTCGCGGTGTCGGCCACCCGGTCCAGCGGTCTGAGCGCGCGCCGCACCACGAACGTCCCGGCCAGGCTCGCCGCCAGCAACCCGGCCAGCGACACCCCGCCGAGGATGAGCCCCAGGCGCAGCACGGTGCCCTCCACGTCGTCCATCGGCAGACCGGTGTAGACGGTCCGGCCCGAGGGCAGGGCGACGGTGACGACCCGGAAGTCCCCGGCGTCGCCCAGCGACACGGTCCGCGGCGGCGAACCCGCGGGCACCGACTCGACGGCGGCGACCTGCTCGTCCACCAGCGCCACGGTCTCGCCGGAGGGGGCGACCAGGCTGCCCCGGAAGGTGCTGCCGGTGTCCTTGATGATCACGATGGTCCCGACGCCGAACCCCGGCCCCTCCAGCGGGTCGTCGGGCCGGCGGTTGCCCGGCGGCGCGAGCTGCGCCCGGATCGCCCGGTCGGCGGTGCCGAACAGCTGCTCGTCGAGCTTGTCGACCAGGAAGTCGCGCAACGCGAACCCGCTGACCACGCCGACGGTCGCGCACACCACGGCGAGCAGGGCCAACTGCCCGACGACGAGCCGCGTGCGCAGCGACCACGTCCTAGGGCGCAGGCTTGAGGACATACCCCGCACCCCGCATCGTGTGGATCATCGGCGTGCGGCCCGCGTCGATCTTCTTGCGCAGGTACGAGATGTACAGCTCGACGATGTTGGCCTGGCCGCCGAAGTCGTAGCTCCACACCCGGTCCAGGATCTGCGCCTTGGACAGCACCCGCCTCGGGTTGCGCATCAGGAACCGCAGCAGCTCGAACTCGGTGGCGGTCAGGTCGACCGACGTGCCGCCGCGGCGCACCTCGCGGGTGTCCTCGTCCAGCACCAGGTCGCCGACGACCAGCTCGGAGCCCGCGGTCGCCCCGGTGACGCCGGTGCGGCGCAGCAGGGCGCGCAGCCGCAGCACGACCTCCTCCAGGCTGAACGGCTTGGTGACGTAGTCGTCGCCGCCCGCCGTGAGCCCGGCGATCCGGTCCTCCACCGCGTCCTTCGCGGTCAGGAACAGCACCGGCAGGGCCGGGAAGTCCGTGCGCAGGCGGCGCAGCACCTCCAGGCCGTCGAAGTCGGGCAGCATCACGTCCAGCACGACCACGTCCGGCCGGAACCCGCGCGCGACGCGCACGGCGGACGTGCCGTCCAGCGCGGTGCGCACCTCCCACTTCTCCATCCGCAGGGCCATGGACATGAGTTCGGCCAGGGTGGACTCGTCGTCCACCACGAGGACCCGCACCGGGCTCCCGTCCGGCCGCCGGATCTCGGGGGAGGTCACCGCGCGCATGCTCCACATCATCGTGCGGGCGCTTGAGCCGCTCCTGTGGCGACCCTGTGTACCACCTGTGAACCGTCCTCGCCGGTCGACGGCGTGCGGGAGGGGCACGGGCGGGTGACGCACAGGCACCGCCCAAGGGCCGCACAGCCCCCGCACAGGCTCGCCCGGGACGGTGGCCGTCATGACTACCGAAACCGAGAACCCGACCTGGGGTGACGAGCCGCCGCCGGGGGCCGCCGCTCCCGGACCGAGCTGGAACGGCCGCAGGACGCTCGTCGCGGTCGCCATCGCCGTGGGCATCGCCGCCGCCGGCGGCGGGGTCATCTACGCCGCGAGCAACTCCGAGGCCGCCCAGCAGGGCATGGGCGGCCCGCGCGGCGCGTACGGGATGCGCGGCGGTCCCGGCTTCACGATCATGGGCGGCCCGTTCGGCGACGCCCAGCACGGCGAGTTCCAGAACGGCGAGGTCACCGGGGTGACCGACTCGTCCATCACGGTCGAGAGCGACGACGGGTTCGTCAAGACCTACCAGGTCGACGACGACACGCAGGTCAACGGCGGTCGGGGCGACCTGGACGACATCGCGGCCGGCGACGCCGTCACCGTGGTGGCGACGGGCTCCACGGCCGACGCGGTCCTGGCGGGCGACGCGGTGCGCGCCGACGGTCGGCAGGGCCGGCAGCAGCCGGGCCAGGACCAACCGCCGGCTGACGGGCAGGACACCCCGCCGACGCGGTAGAAACTACGGCTATGACGCGATTGGCGCTCTCGGCGCTGCTGGCGACCCTGGCCCTGCTCGGCGTCGCGCCCCAGGCGTGGGCGCACACCGACCTGGTGTCCAGCGACCCGGCGAACGGTTCCGCACCGGCCCAGCGGCCCACGCGGCTCACGCTGACGTTCACCGAACCGGTGCCCGCCGAGAGCGCCACCATCACCGTCACCGGCCCTGACGGCAGCGCGTGGCCGTTGGGCGAGGTGGCGGCGCAGGGTGCGACGCTGACCATCCCGATGAAGGACTCCGGCGCGCCCGCCGGGCAGTACTCGGTGACCTGGATGGTGCAGTCGCTGGACGGCGACTTCGTGGACGGGACGTTCGCCTTCACCCTCCCGGCCCCCGCCCAGCCGCCGGCCGCCACGGGCACGCCGGGCGTGCCCGGCACGACCCCGCCCCCGGCCCCGGCGGGGACCACCACCGCCCCGGCCGCCTCGACCACCGGCCAGGTCACGCCCACGACGGACGGGACGGTGGACGCGACGACGGACGGGACGACCGGCGCGCCGACCGCCACGACCGGCGCCGCCACCCCGGCGGGGGAGGGTGGGGAGGGCGGCGGCGTCCCGGTGTGGGTGTGGATCGCCCTGGCCGTGATCCTGGTCGGCCTGGGCGTCGCCATCGCCGCGGGCCGCCGCAAGGGCGGTGAGGGCGACCGGACCCCCACGCCGCCGACCGCCGGTGCCGCGGGAACCGCGGGTGCGGCCGGTGCCGCAGGTGCCGCCGGTGCCACTCCGACGCGGGTGCTGCCCGCCGACGCGCCGACCGAGCGGGTCGACCCGCCGACCGAGCGGGTGGACCCGCCTACCGGGCAACTGCCCGACCCGACTCCCGGCGACCCCACCCCAGGCGACCCGGCGCCCGGCGAGCCGACCCAGCGGTTGACCGGCGAGGCCCCCGACGACCGACCCGGCCCGACCGGCAACGCGACCGGCAAGGCGTGAGCGCGCCACCGCGTCAACGGTCAATGGCTACGGTCACCCCATGACCGGGTCCCCCCTGCCCCGCCGTGCCGTGCTCGCGGGCACCGCCGCGGGCGTCCTCGCTGCCGCCGGGTTCCACGCCGGGACGGCGCAGGCCGCCCCGGACGGGCGGACCGGCGGTCGCCGGTTCACGCTCACCGTCCTCGGCACCACCGACCTGCACGGCAACGTGTTCAACTGGGACTACTTCGCCAACCGCGAGTTCGACGACAGCGCCCACAACGACATCGGCCTGGCGAAGCTGTCCACGCTGGTCAAGGCGGTGCGCGGCGAGCGCGGCGCGCACCGCACCCTGCTGGTCGACGCGGGCGACACCATCCAGGGCACGCCGCTGGCCTACTACTACGCGAAGGTCGAGACGATCGGCCGCCGCAAGGTCCACCCGATGGCCACGGCCATGAACGAGCTGGGCTACGACGCCGCCGCGCTCGGCAACCACGAGTTCAACTACGGCATCCCCCTGCTGCGCGCCTTCGAGAAGCAGCTGGACTTCCCGCTGCTCGCGGCCAACGCGCTGGACGCCGCCACCGGCCGCCCCGCGTTCCGCCCGTACGTGGTGAAGACGGTGTGGCGCACGGGCGCGGCCCCGCTGCGGGTCGGCGTCCTCGGCCTCACCAACCCGGGCATCGCGATCTGGGACAAGGCCCACGTCGAGGGGCGGATGACCTTCCCCGGCGTGCTGGAGCAGGCCCGCGAGTGGGTGCCGAAGGTCAAGCGGGCGGGCGCGGACCTGGTCGTGGTCGCCGCCCACTCGGGCGCGGACCTGTCGTCCTCGCTGGGCGACCTGGTGCCGTTCCCGGAGAACTGCTCGGCGCTGGTCGCCGAGGAGGTGCCGGGCATCGACGCGATCCTGGTCGGCCACGCGCACACCGAGATCGCCCAGCGCTTCGTCACGAACAAGGTCACCGGCCGCCCGGTGCTGCTCACCGAGCCCCTGTTCTGGGGCAAGCGGTTGAGCCTGATGGAGTTCGACCTGGAGTGGACGGCGCGCGGCGGGTGGGCGCTGACCGCCTCGCGCTCCCAGGTGCTCGACACCGCCACGGTCCCCGAGGACGCGGTCATCACCCGCAAGCTGCGCGCCGACCACGACCGGGTCGTCGCGTACGTGAACTCGAAGATCGGCACCTCGCGGTCCGCGATGTCCGCCGCCACCGCGCGCTACGAGGACACCGCCGCGCTGGACTTCGTCAACCGCGTGCAGGGCGAGGCGCTGAAGGCGTCGCTGACCGAGGCGCTGCCGGTGCTGTCGCTGGCCTCGCCGTTCAACCGGGCGGCGGCGATCCCGGCGGGCGACGTGTCGGTGCGCGACGTGGCCGGCCTCTACGCGTTCGACAACACCCTGTTCGGGGTACGACTCACCGGTGCGCAGCTCAAGGACTACCTGGAGCGCTCGGTGAGCTACTTCAAGCCGCTGAACGGTCCCGGCCCGCACGCGCCCGACGCGGTGACCAACGCCGACAACACCCCCGACTACCTGTACGACGTGGCGGCGGGCCTCGACGCGCCGTTGACCTACGACGTCGACCTCGCGAAGCCGGTCGGGCAGCGGGTCACCGGTCTGAGCTACGGCGGCACGCCCGTCGCGGCCGACCAGGCGTTCGCGGTCGCGGTGAACAACTACCGGCAGTCCGGCGGCGGCAACTTCCCGCACGTCGCCACCGCGCCCGTGCTGCACAACCGGCAGCTGGAGATCAGGCAGCTGCTGATCGAGTGGGTGCAGGAGCGCGGCGAGATCGACCCGGCCGAGTTCTCCCGCACCGACTGGCGGCTCGTCGTGGACGGCGTCCCGGTGGTGGTCGCCGGGTGACCAAGCCGCTTCCGGACGTCGTCGGGCCGGGGTTGGACGTGCTGTTCTGCGGCATCAACCCGGGCCTGATGTCGGGTGCCAAGGGGCAGCACTTCGCGCGGCCGGGCAACCGGTTCTGGCCGGCGCTGCACCTGTCGGGCTTCACGCCGCGCCTGTTCACGCCCTCCGAGCAGTTCGAGCTGCTGGAGCACGGCCTGGGCATCACCAACCTGGTCGACCGGCCCACGGCGAAGGCCGACGAGCTGTCGCGCGAGGAGCTGCGGGCCGGCGGGGTGGCGTTGACGGCGCTGGCCGAGCGGTACGCGCCGGAGGTGGTGGCGGTGGTGGGCGTCACGGCCTACCGGACCGCGTTCGACCGCAAGAAGGCCGGGGTCGGCCCCCAGGACGAGCTGGTCGGGCCGTCGCGGCTGTGGGTGCTGCCCAACCCGAGCGGGCTGAACGCGCACTACCGCCTGAGCGACCTGGCCGAGGTGTTCGGGCAGCTGCGCTCAGAGGTGGCGAAGACCGGCTAGCACGCGTTCCAGCAGGGTCAGGTCCGGACCGCCGGGCGCGGACGCGTTGTCGTGCACCGCCACCACGCCCAGCGCGATCAGGTCGCCGAGCAGCACCCGCACCACGCCCAGCGGCACGCTGAGCAGCGCCGACACCTCGGCCACCGAACGCGGGTACCGCGCGCACATCTCCACGATGGACCGCTGCTCGGTGGTCGACTCGCGCATGGCGACGGCGATGCCGTTCTCCTCCAGCGAGACGAGCGTCTCCAGCCTCAGGTCGTAGTCGGACGCGGTGCGCCCGCCCGTCCACGCGTAGGGGCGCACCAGCGGGCCGGAGAACTCCTCGACCGGTTCCGGCTCCGGCGTCGGGGCGGGTCCGCCGCGCGCCACCGGGATCGACGGCCGCGTGGAGTCGTCGAACGGCTCGTCGAACGAACCCCCGAACGGCTCGTCGGACGGTTCCCCGGCCGGCTTCCCGGCCGGCGCGGTCCCCTCCGACCGGTCCTGCTCCTCGTCCAGGGAGCGCCGCAGCGCCGCCGAGCCGAACCGGGCACCGGTGGCCCCGACCTCACCGCGCAGCGACCGCCGCCGGCGGGGCTGCTTGGGCACGTCGACGTCCGGTTCCTCCAGGCTGCGCCGCAGCGCCGACGAGCCGAACCGGGCACCGGTGGTGCCTACCTCGCCGCGCAGGGACCGGCGGCGCTTGCGCTCCCCGCCACCGGTAAACTCCGGGTCCGAGCTGGCTGTGCTCACATTGCGGGAACCGTAGCCGCCTGCGCGCGCGGCGCGTGTCGATCGTGTTTCGAGTCCGTGCAATCCTCGTTAACCGGTGCACGTGCGGGCGCACGTGCGGCCGAGAGGATGATAGGACGATGCGCATCCGCGAGGTCGGGATCTCCGACGACATGATCAGGTTGGGCCAGTTCCTCAAGCTGGCGGACCTGGCGGACAACGGCGCGCACGCCCGTGACCTGGTGGAGTCCGGGCAGGTGACGGTCAACGGCCGGGTGGAGAACCGGCGCGGGGCCCAGTTGGGCGACGGTGACGTGGTGGCCGTCGGCGACGAGAAGGTCCGCCTGGTGACGAACGCGTAGCCGCACCCCGCCGCACTCCCGCGGCCCCGCGCCACCGGGGTGGGGTGGGGCGCGGACCGAGGTGAACCGGCGCTCACCCCCGCCCGTCGCGGACCGCCCCCGGTGGTGTCGCCCAGTGGTGTCCGTCACCCTTGATCGGCCGGCCGGGTGGGAATTGCCCGGCGGCCATCACCGGAAGTGGCGACGCCGTTGCGCCGAATAGCTGCTGCCGGTCTGTGAATGGGTGATCGCGGCCCGCCACGATGCGGTCTCGGAGAAGGGGCGGAAGACCCTTTCCGGACTCATTCCCGGACGACGTCGGCGACGACCGGAAACCCCCTGTAACAGAACGCGGCCGTGCGGCGATAGTGGGGTCCGCTCGTACCCGGCGAGGTCTCCGACCACTGTGTACGGGCACGCTACCGGTTTCCGGCAAGCCTTTCCGGCCCGGACGCCGGTAACCCGAAGTCACCTCGTGATGCTCCTGGGTGTGCGCCGTGTGCCGCACCGGGGAATGTCCGACCGGCCCACGTTCGCCGTGTGTGTAACGCACGTCGGTGCCAAGACGAATCACGGTTTGCCGAGGCGAAAAATCGCCGAGCGCCATTTGCCGTACACCACACGCGGGTCCGTCGGGGATGCCCTGCGAACGTGCACGTCCGAACCGGCTCAACCGGGGGAGTACCACGATGAGCGAGCAGGTCCAGCCCACGCGACGCAGACCGGTCGCGCGGGTCGGCACCACCACCAACCGCACGACCCACCCCACCGTCGACAGCTGGGAACCCGCCTACCGCTACGGCGTCATCGCCGCAGACGTCCTGTGCACCCTGCTGGTCGTCGCCCTGGCGGGCGCCGTGCTGTCCCACTACCACGCCTCCTTCGGCCCGCTGCCGCTGCTCGCCCTCGAGGCGGTCACGGTCGTGGTGGTCATCGGGTCGCTGTTCCTCAACCGGGTGTGGAACACCACGGTGCTGGGCCAGGGCGCGGAGGAGTTCCGCCGCCTCGGCCGGGGCCTGTTCGGCTCCGTCGTCGCGCTGGGCCTGGGCGCGCTGGCGGCCGGGCTGCCCGGCGCCCGCCTGTGGGTGTTCGTCGTGGGACCGGCCGTCGCGCTGGTCGTGTTCCCGGTCCGCTACGCGCTGCGCCGCCCCCTGCACCGGGCCCGCGGCGAGGGCCGCTGCCTGCTGCCGGTGCTGGCCGCCGGCAACGTCGACACCGTCAAGGACCTCATCTCGCGCACCCGCCGCGCCCCGCACCTGGGCTGGCGCGTGGACGCGGTGTGCACCGTGGACGGCCGCGCCGAGATCGGCGTCGAGCTGGAGGGCACGCCCGTCGTCGGCCGGTTCGCCGAGCTGGCCGAGCAGGTCCGCCGCGGCGGCTACCGCGTCGTCGCCGTCACCCCGGACGCCTACTGGACGCCGCGCCGGCTCCAGCAGCTCGCCTGGGACCTGGAGGGCACCGGCACCGAGATGGTCGTCGCGCCCGCCCTGATGGACTTCGCCGGACCGCGCCTGCACGTCACCGGCGTGCTGGGGATGCCGCTGCTGCGCGTCTCCGAGCCGTCGTTCACCGGCGTGCGCCGCATGGTCAAGGCGACCGTGGACAAGATCGGCGCGTTCCTCCTGCTGAGCCTGCTCGCGCCGGTGCTGCTGGCGGTCGCCGTGGCGATCATGGTCGACACCCGCGGCCCGGTGCTCTACAAGCAGCGCCGCGTCGGCAAGGACGGCGCGCACTTCACGATCCTGAAGTTCCGCACCATGGTCACCAACGCCGACGCCCTGCGCGCCAAGCTCCAGGCGGTCAACGAGGGCGCGGGCGTGCTGTTCAAGATGAAGCGCGACCCCCGCGTCACCGCGGTCGGCCGCGTCCTGCGGCGGTACTCGATGGACGAGCTGCCGCAGCTGCTCAACGTGCTCACCGGCGCCATGTCGCTGGTCGGCCCCCGGCCGCCGCTGCCGGAGGAGAGCGCGAAGTACGGCCCCGACATGCGTCGCCGGCTGCTGGTCAAGCCGGGCCTGACCGGCCTGTGGCAGGTCTCCGGCCGCAGCGACCTGTCGTGGGAGGAGTCCGTGCGGCTCGACCTGCGCTACGTCGAGGACTGGTCGCTCGCCCTGGACGCGCTGATCCTGTGGAAGACCTTCCGCGCCGTCTTCGGTGGGCAGGGGGCCTACTGAAGTGGTGGCCGAGAGAATGGGGAACGAGATGGACCAGCCGATCGGCATCGCCGTCATCGGCGCCGGCTACTGGGGACCGAACCTGGTGCGCAACGCCCAGGCCACCCCGGGGCTGAAGCTGCGCTACCTGTGCGACCTGGACACCGAGCGGGCCCGCCGCGTGCTGGGCGACTACTCGACCGTCCGCGTGTCGGGTTCGCTCGACGACGTGCTGGCCGACCCGGCGGTCGACGCGGTGGCCATCGCCACCCCGGCCGCGACCCACCTGCCCGTCGCCCTGGCCGCGCTGCGCGCCGGGAAGCACGTGCTGGTGGAGAAGCCGCTGGCGGCGGGCTACGCCGAGGGCCTGGAGCTGGTCCGCGAGGCCGAGGAGCGGGGCCTGACCCTGATGCTCGACCACACGTTCGTCTACACGCCGACCGTGCAGCACCTGCGGCACCTGGTGCGCTCCGGCGAGCTGGGCACCGTGCAGTACCTGGACTCGGTGCGCATCAACCTCGGGCTCGTGCAGCCCGACGTGGACGTGTTCTGGGACCTCGCGCCGCACGACCTGTCGATCTTCGACGCGATCCTGCCCGACGACGTGCGCGTCACCCGCGTGTCGGCGCACGGATCGGACCCGATCGGCGCGGGCCGCGCGTGCGTCGGCCACCTCACGCTGGAGCTGTCCGACGGCGTGCTGGCCCACGTGCACGTGAACTGGCTGTCGCCGACCAAGATCCGCACCATGATCGTCGGCGGTTCCCGCCGCACCGTCGTGTGGGACGACCTCAACGCCGTGCAGCGCCTCTCCGTGCACGACCGGGGCGCGGACCGCATCGAGAGCGACGAGGACCGCCACCAGGCGATCATCTCCTACCGCCGGGGCGACACCGTCGCGCCCGCGCTGCCGGAGAAGGAGGCGCTGCGCGGCGTCATGGCCGAGTTCGCGGCGTCCATCACGGAGAAGCGCGCACCGCTCACCGACGGCTGGTCGGGCCTGCGGGTCCTCGCCATCCTCGAAGCGGCCTCCGCCAGCCTCGCCGCCGGCGGGGAGTTCGTCACCGTCGGCCGGACCACCGGCCTCGCGGCCGTCTGAAGAAGCACCGGAAGGAACAGGCATCATGTCGGAAGCGGCTCAGCCGATCAGCGGGCAGCGGGCCCTCGTCACCGGAGGGGCGGGCACCATCGGCTCCGCGGTGGTCGACCAGTTGCTCGCCGCCGGGGCCGCCGAGGTGGTCGTGCTGGACAACTTCGTGCGCGGCCGTCGGGAGAACCTGGCCGACGCCACCGCCGCCGCGGGGGACCGGCTCACCGTCGTCGACGGCGACATCAACGACCGCGACCTGGTCGGCCGCCTCACGCAGGGCGTCGACCTGGTGTTCCACCTGGCCGCCATCCGCATCACGCAGTGCGCCGAGGAACCCCGGCTCGCGCTGGAGGCCCTGGTCGACGGCACGTTCACGGTGGTCGAGGCCGCCGCCGCGGCGAACGTGAAGAAGGTGATCGCCTCCTCGTCCGCGTCGGTCTACGGCCTGGCCGAGGAGTTCCCGACCACCGAGCGGCACCACCCGTACAACAACGACACGTTCTACGGCGCGGCCAAGGCCTTCAACGAGGGCATGCTGCGCAGCTTCAAGGCGATGTACGACCTGGACTACGTGGCGCTGCGCTACTTCAACGTCTACGGCCCGCGGATGGACGCCCACGGCAAGTACACCGAGGTGCTGATCCGCTGGATGGAGCGCATCGCCGAGGGCGAGTCGCCGCTGATCTTCGGCGACGGCGCGCAGACCATGGACTTCGTCCACGTGCACGACATCGCGCGCGCCAACGTGCTGGCCGCGAAGGCGCCGGTCACCGACGCCGTCTACAACATCGCGAGCGCCCAGGAGACCAGCCTCAGGGAGCTGGCGCTGGCGCTGCTGTCCGCGATGGACTCCGACCTGCCGCTGGAGCACGGTCCGGAGCGCGCGGTCAACGGCGTCACGCGCCGCCTGGCCGACATCTCCGCCGCCGCCCGCGACCTGGGCTGGAAGCCGGAGATCGGCCTGGTGGACGGCCTGCGCGAGCTGGTCGCCTGGTGGGTCGGCCTGGGCGACGGCGCCGCCGAGGCGGTGCGATGATCCCGGTCATGAAGCCCTGGCTCGGCCAGGAGGAGGCGGACGCCGCCGCGGCGGCCGTGCTCTCCGGCTGGGTCGCGCAGGGGCCCAAGGTGGCCGCGTTCGAGGACGCGTTCGCCCGCCGGGTCGCCGCGCTGCACGCGGTCGCGGTGTCGTCGTGCACGACCGCGCTGCACGTGGCGCTGCACCTGCTCGACGTCGGCCCCGGCGACGAGGTCGTCGTGCCGTCGCTGTCGTTCATCGCGACCGCCAACGCGGTCCGCTACTGCGGTGCCACGCCGGTGTTCGCCGACGTGGACGCGGAGACCGGGAACCTGTCGGCGGCCACCGTCGGGCAGGTGCTCACCGGCCGCACCAAGGCCGTCATCCTGGTCCACCAGGGCGGCGTGCCCGCGGACGTGGAGGCGCTGCGCGCGCTCTGCGACCCGAAGGGCGTCACCGTGGTCGAGGACGCGGCCTGCGCGGCCGGGTCCACCTACCGCGGCGTGCCGGTCGGCGCGGACGCGGCGATGGCCGCCTGGTCGTTCCACCCGCGCAAGCTGATCACCACCGGCGAGGGCGGGATGCTCACCACGAACCGCGAGGAGTGGGCGGTCCGGGGCAGGCGGCTGCGCGAGCACGGCATGAGCGTGAGCGCGGCGGAGCGGCACTCCGGTGGCGGGGCGGTGGTCGAGAGCTACCTGGAGACCGCGTTCAACTACCGCATGACGGACATCCAGGCCGCCGTCGGCCTGGTGCAGCTGGGCAAGCTGGACGCGATCGTGCGGCGCCGGCGCGAGCTGGCGGCGCGCTACCACGAGCTGCTCGCCGAGGCGTTCGGCCAGGACGGCCCGGACCTGCGCGCCGTGCGCGACCCCGCGCACGGGACCACCAACTACCAGTCGTTCTGGGTGATGCTGCCCGAGGGGGCGGCGCCGGGCCGCAACGAGGTCCTGGCCAGGCTCGCCGCGCGGGGGGTGTCGGCGCGCCGGGGGATCATGGCCGCCCACCTGGAACCCGCGTACGCGGGCCACCCGCACGTCGACCTGCCGGTGACGGAGGCGTTCACCGGTCGGTCGCTGATCCTCCCGCTCTACCACGACATGACGGCCGCGGAGCAGGACACCGTGGTCGAGGAGCTGCGCGCGGCGCTGGCCCTGCCCCTGGTGTCGCACTAGCAAGGTCGACGACCACCCACACGACACCCCCGGCGGCGGGCGCCCATCACCGCCCGCCGCCGGGGCGTGTCGCATAGCGGCTACTGCCCGTGACCGCCCACCGAGGTGGGCCGGTTCTCGGCGGTGAGTCCGCTTCCCCTGTGGTGTAACGCGTAACAGGACTCGCACGACGATCGGAGCAACAGCGCTCCGCTGGTCGGGGCAGTGCCGACGCGGTCACGCCCAGTGAACAGGCCGCTTTGTCCGAAAGGTGAACTCCCATGACCGCCGATGCGACGCGGGCGAGACCCGCGCTTGCGGTGCACCTGCTGCGACTACTGGTGGTGACCGCCCTCGTGGCCTCGACGGTGGTCGTCGTCTCGGTGCTGCGCGCACCCGAGGCCGTCGCCGCGCCGTGCGACGCGCCCGTGGTCAACAAGGTGGCGTGCGAGAACACCCTGACGGGCACCCCGGACTGGCAGGTCGGCTACCGCGACGAGGCGATCCTGGGCTTCACCACGGACATCAGCGTCAACCCCGGTGGCCGGGTCGACTTCAAGATGCTGACCGCCGGCACGAACTACCACCTCGACATCTACCGCCTCGGCTACTACGGCGGCGTCGGCGCGCGCTTCAAGCAGCGGGTCGACCCCGACAGGCTGACGAACCAGCCGCTGTGCAAGCGCGGCACGGACGGCAGCGCGCTCATCGACTGCGGCAACTGGGAGGTGTCGGCGCACTGGAACGTGCCGACGAACGCCGTCTCCGGCCTCTACTACGCGCGGGCCGTCCGCGACGACGGCAGCGGCGCGGAGAACGAGATCGTCTTCGTCGTGCGCGACGACTCCAGCACCTCCAAGGTCCTGTTCCAGACCTCGGACTCCACCTGGGTGGCCTACAACCGCTACGGCGGCAACAGCCTCTACTTCGGCGACGGCCCCGGCCAGGGCGGCCAGGCGTACAAGGTCAGCTACAACCGCCCGTACACCGGCGGCGACGGCGACGACAACTTCATCTTCAACGCCGAGTACCCGATGCTGCGCTTCATGGAGGCCAACGGGTACGACGTCAGCTACACCACCGACGCCGACTCGGCCCGCCGCGGGCACCTGATCAAGAACCACAAGGTGTTCATGGCCGTCGGCCACGACGAGTACTGGTCCAACGAGCAGCGCGCCAACGTCGAGGCCGCCCGTGACGCCGGCGTGCACATGGCGTTCCTGACCGGCAACGAGATCTTCTGGAAGCACCGGTGGGAGAAGTCCATCGACGACTCCCGGACCGACTGGCGCACGATCGCCTGCTACAAGGAGACCAAGGGCACCCAGAACGACAACCTGGCCGACTGGACCGGCACCTGGCGCGACCCGCGCTACAGCCCGGCGCAGGACGGCGGACGGCCGGAGAACGCCCTGCTGGGCAACATCTTCACCGTCAACGGCCGCCGCGAGGACTCCCTCCAGGTGCCCGCCGCGTACGGCAAGATGCGGCTGTGGCGGCACACGTCGCTGCAGAACATGAGCGCCGGCTCCACCTACACCTTCCAGCCGGGCACCCTCGGCTACGAGTGGAACTCGGTGGAGGACAACGGCTTCCAGCCGCCGGGCGTGGCGCAGCTCTCGCGCACCACGGTCACCATGGACGACGGCCCGTACGTGCTCCAGAACCACGGCGACCTCTACACGCCGGACACCAAGACCCACGCCATCACCTACTACAAGCACCCCAGCGGCGCCCTCGTGTTCGGCGCGGGCACGGTGCAGTGGGCGTGGGGCGTGGACGACGAGCACGCGTTCCTCACCAACACGCCGACCTCCGACATCCGGATGAAGCAGGCCACGGTCAACTTCCTGGCCGACATGGGCGTGCAGGCGACCACCCTCCAGCCGGGCCTGGTGCAGGCGACCGCCACCGGTGACGCCGCCGCGCCGACGGTGGCGTTCACCTCCGTCCCGCCGGTGTCGTCGGTCGGCACCCCCTACGCGTTCGCCGGCACGGTGGCCGACGCCGCCGGCCGGGTCGCGGGCGTCGAGGTGTCCACCGACGGCGGCACCCGCTGGCACCCGGCGGTGTGGCAGGCCGGGCAGACCTCGTGGAGCTACACCTACACGCCGGGGAAGTCCGGTCCCGCGAGCCTGCGGGTCCGCGCGGTCGACGACTCGCTCAACCTGTCCACCCCCGTCGTCGCCACCCCGGGCGTCACCGCCCGCACCTGCCCGTGCGGCCTGTTCACGAACAACGACGTGCCCGACACCGCGGACAGCGGCGACCCGTCGCCGCTGGAGCTGGGCGTGAAGTGGCGCGCCAACAGCGACGGCTACGTGCGCGGCGTGAAGTTCTACAAGGGGCCCGGCAACACCGGCACGCACACCGGCACGCTGTGGTCCTCCACCGGTCAGGTGATGGCGACCGGCACGTTCCAGGACGAGACGGTGACCGGCTGGCAGACCCTGGTGTTCGCGCAACCCGTCGCGGTCACCGGCGGTACCACCTACGTCGTGTCGTACTTCGCGCCCAAGGGGCACTACTCCTACGACCTGGAGTACTTCTTCCAGCAGGAGCGCCACCTGGAGCCGATGACCGGCCTCAAGAACGGCGTGGACGGCGTCAACGGCCTGTTCCGGTTCGGCTCGACGGGCTTCCCGACGCAGTCGCACTGGGGCAGCAACTACTGGGTCGACGTCGTGTGGGCGCCGGACCCCGGCCCCGACCTGCGCGCGCCGCTGCTGGTGTCGAACAACCCGCTCAGCGGCGAGGGCACGGTGTCGCTCACGCCGGCCGTCTCCGGCACCTACGACGAGGTCATCGCACCCGGGTCCGCGCAGTTCACGGTCACCGGCCCGAGCGGCGCGGTGTCCGGCTCGACCGCGCTGTCCAACGGGGACAAGACGGTCGCGTTCACGCCGAGCGCGCCGCTGACCCCGAACACCTCCTACACCGCGGCCCTGCGCGTCAAGGACGCGGCGGGCAACCAGACCGTGCAGACGACCTGGACGTTCACCACCGGCGCGACCCGGCCGGCCACCTGCCCGTGCACGGTCTGGGACGACTTCGCCCGGCCCGCCACGTACACCGCCGACGACACCACCCCGATCGAGGTGGGCACCAAGGTCCGCTTCAACGGCAAGGGCGAGGTGCTGGGCATCCGCTTCTTCAAGGGCGCGGGCAACAGCGGCACGCACACCGGCACCCTGTGGTCGTCCACCGGCCTGATCATGGCCACCGGCACGTTCCAGGACGAGACCGCCGCCGGCTGGCAGAAGCTGACGTTCGCCTCGCCGGTCCAGGTGCAGGCGAACACCACCTACATCGTGTCGTACTACGCGCCCAACGGCCGCTACTCGGTCACGCCCGGCGGGTTCGCCGGCGTGGGCGCGAGCTACGCGGGCCTGCGGGCCCTGGCCGACGGCGTGGACGGCCCCAACGGCGTCTACCGCTACGGCGCGGGCGGCGGGTTCCCCGAGTCGACCTACAACGCGACGAACTACTGGGTCGACGTCGTCTACCGCAACGGCCTCAACGGCGACACCACCCCGCCGACCATGACCGCCCGGTCGCCGGGCGTGGACGCCACCGGCGTGGCCGCGACCGCCCCGCTCACCGCGACGTTCACCGAGGCCCTCGACCCGGCGTCCGCGCAGATCTTCCTGGCCGACCCGCGCGGCGCGAAGCTCACCGGCTCGCTGTCGCTGTCCGGCGACCAGAGGACCGTCACCTGGACGCCGTCGGCGAAGCTGGTCGCGAACACCCGCTACACGGCGAGCGTGCTGATCGCCGACGCCAACGGCAACCCGCTGCCGGAGCCGGTGACGTGGTCGTTCACCACGTCCCCGACGGTGATCTGCCCGTGCTCGCTGTTCAGCCCCGCCACCGTGCCGACCGTCCCGGCGGCGGCCGACAGCGGCACCTTCGAGCTGGGCGTCCGGTTCACCCCGACCGCGGGTGGCCAGATCACCGGCGTGAAGTTCTACAAGGGCGCGGGCAACACCGGCACCCACACCGGCACCCTGTGGTCCCCGACCGGTCAGGTGATGGCGACCGGCGCGTTCCAGAACGAGACGGCGACCGGCTGGCAGACGCTGGTCTTCGCCGCACCGGTCTACGTGCAGACGGGCGTCACCTACACCGCCTCGTACACCACGACCGCCGGCCGGTACTCGGTGGACGCCGGGTACTTCAGCGGCTACTCGGTGGCCTCCGGGCCGCTGAGCGCGCCGGCCGCGGGCGACGGCGGCAACGGCGTCTACCGCTCCGGCACCGGCCACCCGACGAACTCCTACGGCGGCGGCAACTACTGGGTCGACGTCGTCTACCTGCCCAACACCGACAACACGCCGCCGGTGGTCACCGAGCGCACGCCGCTGGCGAACGCCACCGGGGTGTCCCGGACCTCGCCGCTGACCGCGGCGTTCGACGAACCGGTCGACCTCGGCTCGGCCCAGTTCACCCTGGTCGACGCCGGCGGCGCGAAGCTCGCGGGCGCGCTGACCCTGTCGGCGAGCCAGCAGCAGGTGACGTGGACGCCGGCCGCGCCCCTGGGCGGCGGGACGACGTACACGGCGAGCCTGCGGATCGCGGACGTCTACGGCAACCTGATGGCCGCGCCGACCACCTGGTCGTTCACCACGACGACCGCGGGCGCCTGCCCGTGCTCGCTGTTCAGCGCGGCCACCGTGCCGACGGTCCAGTCGGCCGACGAGGGCGACCCCTTCGAGCTGGGCGTGCGGTTCGTGCCCTCGGCGAACGGGACGGTCACCGGCGTGAAGTTCTTCAAGGGCGCGGGCAACACCGGCACGCACACCGGCACGCTGTGGTCGGCGACCGGCCAGGTGATGGCGACCGGCACGTTCCAGAACGAGACGGCGACCGGCTGGCAGACCCTCGTGTTCAGCCAACCGGTCCTGGTCAACGCGGGGACGAGCTACGTGGCCTCCTACACCGCCCCGAACGGCCACTACTCGGTCGACACCGGGTACTTCATGGGCAACTCGGTGACCGCGCCGCCGCTGAGCGCCCCGGCCTCCGTCGAGGGCGCGCCGAACGGGCTCTTCAAGGCGGGCACGGGCTTCCCGGAGCAGTCCTACTCGGGCGGCAACTACTGGGTCGACGTCGTGTTCACCACCGGATGAGCACGACACCACGACCCCTGCTGCTGGTGGGCGGCGGCGGACTGGCCCGCGAGGTCCTCGCGGCCGTCCGCCTCCTCCCGGAGCGGTGGCGACCCGTCGGCGCGCTGGACGACGACCCGGCGCGGCGCGGCGCGGACCTGGACGGCCTGCCGGTCATCGGCGGGTCGGACCTGGTGCACGAGATGACCGACGCGGCGGTGCTGGTGTGCGTGGCGAACGCGCACCGGCCCCGCGGCCGGCTGGGCGTGGTGGCCCGGCTCGGCCTGCCGGAGGACCGGTACGCGTCCGTGGTGCACCCGGCGGCCTCGGTGGCCGCCGGCGCGGTGGTGGGACCGGGGACGGTCCTGCTCGCCGGAGCGGTGGTGACGACACCGCTGCGCCTGGGGGCGCACGTCGTCGCCATGCCGCACGTGCTGGTCACGCACGACGACGAGGTGGGCGACGGCGTCACGTTCGCCGGCCGCGCGTCGCTCGGCGGGTCGGTGCGCGTGGGTGAGGGCGCCTACCTCGGACAGGGCTCGGCGGTCCGGGAGGGCGTGTCGATCGGCGCGGGCGCGGTGGTGGGCATGGGCTCGGTGGTGCTCACGGACGTGCCCGCGGGTGAGGTCTGGGCGGGGAACCCCGCCCGGAGGCTGCGAGAGGGGAACGGTTCGTGATCGACATCCCGCTGGTCGACCTGGGTGCCCAGCACGAGCAGGTGGCCGACGAGGTCGCCGAGGGCTGGGCGGAGGTCCTCAGGACCACCGCGTTCATCGGGGGGCGGCAGGTCGCCGCCTTCGAGGCGGAGTTCGCCGCCTACCAGGGCGTCGCCCACTGCGTCGGCGTCGGCAACGGCACCGACGCCCTGGAACTGGCGCTGCGCGCCCTGGACGTGGGTCCCGGCGACGAGTGCGTCGTGCCCGCCAACACGTTCATCGCCACCGCCGAGGCGGTCGCCCGGACCGGTGCCACGCCGGTGCTCGTGGACTGCGCGGCCGACACCGGGCTCCTCGACACCTCGCTGGTGGCCGACGCGCTGTCGCCGCGCACCAAGGCGCTGCTGCCGGTGCACCTGTACGGCCAGGCCGCCCCGGTGGAGGAGCTGAGGGCGTTCGGCGTGCCGATCGTCGAGGACGCGGCGCAGGCGCAGGGCGCGCGGCGGCACGACGTGCCCGTGGGCGGTCTCGGCGACCTCGCCGCGACCAGCTTCTACCCCGGCAAGAACCTCGGCGCCTACGGCGACGGCGGGGCCGTGCTCACCTCGTCCGCGTCGTTGGCCGAAGCCGTGCGGCTGCTCAGCCAGCATGGGTCGCCGCGCAAGTACGAGCACACCGTGCTCGGCTTCAACAGCCGCCTCGACACGCTCCAGGCCGTGGTGCTGTCCGCGAAGCTGCGCCGCCTGGAGGGCTGGAACGCGGCCCGCCGCGCCGCCGCCGACCGGTACACCGGGCTGCTGGCCGGCGTGGACGGCGTGACCACGCCCGTCGTGCTGGACGGCAACCTGCCCGTGTGGCACCTGTACGTGGTGCGCGTCGCCGAGCGCGACCGGGTGCTCAAGGCCCTGCACGCGGCGGGCGTCGGCGCGGGCATCCACTACCCGACCCCGGTCCACCTGACCGGCGCGTTCGAGAACCTGGGCCACGCGCCCGGCGACTTCCCGGTGGCCGAGGCCGCGGCGGGGGAGATCCTGTCGCTGCCGCTGTTCCCGGAGATCACGCCCGCCCAGCAGGAGCGGGTCGTCGAGGCGCTGGCGGAGGCCGTGCGGTGAACGTCTTCGTCCACCCCAAGGGGTTGTGCGAGAGCGACGAGGTGGGCGACGGCACGCGCGTGTGGGCGTTCGCGCACGTGCTGCCGGGCGCCCGCGTCGGCCGCGACTGCAACATCTGCGACGGTGCCTTCGTGGAGGGCCGCGCCGTGCTGGGCGACCGGGTGACGGTGAAGAACGGCACCCTCGTGTACGACGGCGTGACGTGCGAGGACGAGGTGTTCCTCGGCCCCAACGTGCTGTTCACCAACGACCTGCGCCCGCGCGCGGCGATCAAGCGGGGCGGCGACGAGCTGCTGACCACGCTGGTGCGGCGGGGCGCGACGCTCGGCGCGGGCACCGTCGTGGTGTGCGGCGTCGAGATCGGCGAGCACGCCTTCGCGGCGGCCGGGTCCGTGGTGACGAAGGACGTGCCGGCGCACGCGTTCGTCGCCGGCAACCCGGCCCGCCACAAGGGCTGGGTGTGCGCCTGCGGGCAGCGCCTGGACGCGTCGCTGACGTGCCCCGACTGCGGCGACCGCTACGCCGAGGACGACAAGGGCCTCACCCGGGCCTGAGCCGCGACGCGCCGCCGGTGCAACGCCGGCGGCCGTTCGCGGGTGTACGGGTGTCCGCCGACAGAGGAGAACCCGTGGGCAAGGTCACCGGCAAGGTCGTCTTCGAGGACGACGAGGGTGAGAAGAGCCAGGTGCCGTTCGGCACCTGGCTGCTGCTGACGATCAAGCAGAAGGCGCCGGCCGCCCCCGCCGACCCGCGTCCGCGCGGACGCGGGTCGGCGGGGGCACCCCTCGGGCGGACGTGCCCGGGTGACGGTGCTCAGGTGTCGAGGAACGGGCCCTCCGGGCGGTCGCCCGCCCGCTCCGCCTGGGCGATGCGCAGGGCCGCGCCGGACAGGCCGATCATGGTGAACACCATGCCGGTCGCCACGCCGAAGCTCAGCAGGTCGAACGTCACCGACGCGATCCCGCCCACCAGCACCGCCGCCAGCAGGCAGCTCGCCAGGCCGCGCAGGCCGTCGTCCCGGGTCAGGTACCGGGTGCGGACCGCCGCGTAGCAGGCCGCCAGGAACATGCCGATCAGCGCGAACAGCCCCAGGTAGCCGTTCTCGATGATGGTCAGCAGGAACTGGTTGTCCAGGATCGTGTACTTCGTCGGCAGGAACGTGCCGAAGCCGCGCCCCAGCAGCGGGTGCAGGTCGATCTGGTCGGCCGCCGCCTCGTAGTCCGCGGTGCGGGCCTTCACGCTCGGGTCGTCCTCGATGTTGGCGAACATGCCGCGCAGCGTGCCGAACAGGCCGGGCACGACGAGGCTCGCGCCGAGGAAGAAGCCCAGCCCCAGCACGGCCACGGTCATCTTGCGCTCGCGCGGCAGCGTGGCCACCAGCACGATGCCCGACACCGCCATGCCCAGGATCGCGGTGCGCGACAGGGCGGTCAGCGCGCCCAGGCCCACCAGCGCCAGGCAGAACCACCAGCGCAGCTGCGGCTCGCCTTGGTCGCGCGCGTGGAACACGTAGTGCACGCCCAGCGGCACCGCCATCGCGCACACCAGGCCGAACTCGATGGGGTGGTTGGTGGTGCCGGTGGGCCGGCGGAAGATCGACCGGCTCTCCATCGCCGAGTACGCGTTCTCCTGCACCCGCAGGCCGGGCAGGCCCACGTAGGACGCGAGGTCGACGCCCGCGCCGAACTGCACGAGCCCCACGAACGCGATCATGCCGGAGCAGGCCAGCACCAGCTTGAGCACCCGGTCCAGGCGCTCGCGGGTGCGGATGGCGTCGCAGGCGAAGATGGCCACGCTGATGGTCGCCACGATCCGCACCATGCTGCTGTCGGCGACGGTCAGCTCGTCGGTGGGCATCCAGCGGCGCGTGGCGACCGCGTAGGTGGCCAGGTGCATGGCCAGGTAGACCGCGACGGCGGTGCGCAGGGCGTTGCGGCCCTTGCCCATGCCGAGGGTGTCGACCATCTGCGCGGACAGCCACAGCACGCCCAGCAGCAGCGCCACCACCAGGGCGGGCGGCAGGGTCATCGGCACGAACGACAGCACCAGCCGCGCCGGCACCACCAGCAGGGCGAGCAGGTAGAGGCAGACGAGCGTGGCGCCGTCCGCGCGTTGGCGCACGCGGGTGAGGGCGGTCATCTCACGGTGAGTCTTCGCGCGTGGGCCACGCGGTGCCGCCGTTCGGCGGTGCCACGCCGTTCGGCGGCTTCGCACCGTCCGGGACGCCCACGGCGGAGATCTTCACGGTCCGCTCGCTCGCCGTCGGCTGGGGCTTCACGGGCGGCTGGGGCTTCGCGGGCGGCGGCGCGAGGGCCTGCCCGTGCACCTGCCCGGGGGCCTGGACGGGCGCCTGCACCTTGACCGTCTGCTCGCTGGCCGTGGGGGGCCTGCGCACGGGCGGGCGCGGTGCGGTCCCCTGCGCCGGGGGGAGGTGCGGGGCGTGCGCCTGCTCGGGACGGCGCGGCGGGCCGTTCAGCGGCGGCCTGGGGCCGTTCTGCGGGACTTCCTCGTGCGGCCGCGGGTTGTCCGGGCGGAAGTCCGACGGCGTGGCGGGCGTGGTGGGCGCCGCGGCGGGCGTCCCCGGTCCGCCGTCCGGCCCGTCGTCCGGTCCCTCGTCGGGTCCGTCGTCCGGCCCGTCGTCGGCCCCGCCACCGCCCCCGGCCGCCTCGCGGCGGCGCTTGAGCTTGCCCATGACGCTGTCCGAGGCGAACGTGGCCGCCAGCGTGAACAGCATCAGCAGCACGAACGCCGCGCCCGCGTACCGGACCTTGCCGCCGATCTGCGCCTCCGCGGTGGTCGGGTTCACGATCACCTGCGAGGTGATGAACGTCGACTCCGGCGCGTTGAGCTTGCGCTGCTGGTCCGCCAGCTCCTTGTGCGCGAAGTCCAGCACCGTGGTGACGAGCTTCTCCGCCTCGTCCGGCGACTCGGCGTCGGTCACCACGAACATGAACGGGCCGTTGACCCCGCCGCCGGCGGCGGTGAAGTTCGCCGTCGAGCTCGCGGTGATGCCGAGCCCCTCGCGCGTCTTCGGGTCGGCCAGGATCTGCGCGATGATCTGCGACGTGGTCGAGAGGCTGCCGTCGAACGCCAGCAGCGGGTTGATCTTCACCGCTTCCTCGGGCGAGACGTTCTGGTTGAACGTGCCCCCCGCCGACGGCGAGGTGAACACCATCACACCGGTGGACTCGTAGCGGGTCGGGATCGACACGAACACACCCGCCGCGAGGCCCACGGCCAGGAGCGCCGACGGCAGGGCGATGTACCACCGCCGCCGCAGCACACGCAGCGCGCCCCAGAAGTCCATCCGCTCCCCGATCCGCATTTACCCCGCGTAGAGGTGCGCAAGGTGTTGTTACCCTGAAATCGGCCGACTCGCGGCTTTCCGTTACAGGTGGTGATGATTTGGCCCCGCGCCGCACCGTGCTCGCCGTGACCGCCATCGTACTGGTCGTCGTGGCCGGTGCGGTCTACCTGACGGCGGTGGCCCGCGAGGACCGGCCGGTGGCCGCCGCGGAGGGCGCCCGCAGCCCCGACCTGCTGTACGTGGAGCTGGCCGACGGCCGGTCGCGGGTCGAGCAGCTCAGCCTGGCCGACCCGGCGGCGCGGTCGGCGACCGACCTGACGTGCCAGCGGTTCTACCGCGCGGGCGGCACGGAGGTGTGCCTCGCGCTCGCCGGCCCCGGCCCCACCTACGCGGCGGAGATCAGCCGGGACGGGGTCGTGCTGCGGACCGTGCCGCTGCCCGGCATCCCGAGCCGCGCCAAGGTGTCCGCGTCCGGTCAGGTCGTGTCGTGGACGTCGTTCGTGACGGGCGACTCGTACTCGGTGCCGGGCGGCTTCTCCACCCGCACCGGGTTCTTCGACGTGCGCAGCGGCGAGGTCGTGGAGTCCCTGGAGGGCTTCGCGGCGGAGGTCGAGGGACAGCCGCACTCGGCGCAGGACGTCAACTACTGGGGCCTGACGGTGGGCGCGGACGACCGGACGTTCTACGCGACCCTCGCGTCCGGCGGCCTGACCTGGCTGGTGCGGGGCGACCTGGTGGACCGCCGCGTGCGGTCGCTGCGCCGCGACGCCGAGTGCCCGTCGCTGTCCCCGGACGGCACCAAGGTCGCCTACAAGAAGCGCATCGGCCGCCTGGGCCCCTGGGACCTCGCCGTCCTGGACCTCGCCACCGGCACCGAGGTGCGCCTCCCCGGCACCGCGGGCGTCGACGACCAGGCCACCTGGCTGGGCGCCGACCGCCTGGCGTTCGCCGCCGTGCCGAAGGACGCGCAGCGGGCCGCCGTCCACCTGGTGGCCGCCGACGGCGCGGCGCCCGCCGAGGTCCTCGTGCCGGACGCCACCTCGCCGTCCCCGGCCTGAACCGCCGGTCACACCAGCAGCTCGCGGCGCAGGACCTTCTCCAGCTCGTGCCCCGCCGCGTCCCACGAGCGGCTCGACACGCTGGCGGAGGCGGTGCGGGCCACCGAGGCGAAGTCGGGCAGGCCGACCACGTCGGACAGCGCGCGCGCCAGGTCGTGCGGGGTCGCGGGGGCGTAGCGGACGTGGTCGTTGTCCAGCACCACGCGGTTGTGCGCGGCGTCGTTCACGACCGGCACGCAGCCCGCCGCCAGCATCTCGTGCGGCACCAGCGACACGTTCGTCATCGACAGCGTGAGACCGGCGTAGCACCGGTTGTAGATGTCGTTCAACGCGTCCGGCGAGACGAGGCCGTGGTCGACGTGGTTCGGGCCGAGCGAGCCGATCTTCTCCCCGTAGGTGTGGATCTTCACGTCGGGGTGCCGCTCCGCGAAGACCTCCAGCGCCAGCAACCCGACCTCGATCGCCCGCCGGGGCGCCAGCCGCCGCGCGTAGAACACCACGCCGTCCCGGCGGACGCCCTCGCGCAGGTGGTAGCGGTCGGCGTCGCAGCCGAAGTCGAAGAAGTCGGCGGGCATCCCCACCTCGGTCCGCAGCTTGTCCGCCAGGTAGCGGCCCGCGGTGAACCCGTGGAAGCCCATCCGGTAGGTGTTGTCGGCCAGCGCGGACAGGCCGCCGACCGGGAAGAACCACGGCTCGTAGTCCTGCACCAGGTAGAACCGCTTCCCGGCGCACGGGTCGTTGAACACCGGGTAGGCCGTCATCCACGCGGTGGCGAACACGGCGTGCGCGTCGGCCATGCCCCCGGTGACGTCGTGCACCGTGCCGCGGAACCCGGGGAACGCCGACCGGATGACCCGCTCGTGGTCCGCGGCGCGGCTGCCGTAGACGTCGTACAGGTACAGCCGGTTGGTGTGGCCGAGCGACTGGAGGTGCTCGACCAGCCGGAACATCGTCGTGTGCCCGCCGGACCCCGGCGACGGCGGCGTGCTCACCCAGTTGACCGTCAACGCCCCGTCGGCGGGCACGGGCGGCACCTCGACGGGCCGGCGCGCGGAGATGTCCGCCGCCCGCACGTCCTCCAGGCGCACCGGGAACACCTCGCTGTCCGCGCCGAACCGCCGCGCCGCGCGCACCAGGGCACGAGCACCGAGCTGACGCACGCCCCCGTCGCGCACGATGTGCGAGACCTGGTGCGCTCGTCGCTGCAACTGCCGGACGACCCTCACGCGTTGCTCCTCTTCAGCAGCCCCAGCACCTCGTGGCGCAGGGGGAAGACGACGGCGGCGTAGGCCAGCGACGCGAGCGCACCGCTCACCAGGAGCCGCCACAGGGGTGCCTCGACCAGGCGCTCCACGCCGAGCGCGACCGCGACCATCACGAGGCCGCCGAGCAGGGGGCGCGCGACCGCCGCGCCGAGCACGCCCGCGCGCAGCCCGTAGGGCCGGAACGCCACCAGGTAGGCGGGCACCACGACCACGAGCACGACCACGCTCTGCGCCACCGCCACGCCGCGGATGCCGTCGACGTGGGCGCCCAGCACGAGCAGCGGCACCAGCGCCACGAGCCAGACGAGGTGGATGACGAAGATGGCGCGCGACCGGCCCGCGCTGGCCAGGTAGTCGTAGCCCAGCTCCAGCGCCACGCGCAGCGCGCCGAGCGCCACCAGCATCGCCAGCGCCTGGGCCGCGGGCGCCCACCGCTCGCCGTAGACGACCCGCACCAGCGGGTCGGCCAGCACGGCCAGCAGCACGCACGCGGGCACGGTGGCCAGCGCGAGCAGCCGCAGGGCGCGCGCGAACGTCCGCGCGAACAACGCCGGGTCGTCCCTGACCTGCGAGAACGCCGCCAGGGACACGCTGCGCACCGGCTGCGAGAACGCCGCGACCGGCCAGTTCGCCAGGTTGAACGCGAGCAGGTAGTAGCCGAGCTGCACGGTGCCGAGCACGCTGCCGACCACGATCTGGTCGACGTTGAGCACGCCGAACACCAGCAGGCTCGCCCCGGCCAGCGGCAGGCCGAACGACAGCAGCTCCCGCGCCTGCCGCGGGTCGAACCCGGGCCGGTACCAGCGCTCGGTGTAGGCGAACATGACGCCGGTCGACACCAGGTTGGTGGCGATCCGCGCCCAGGCGAGGCTCCACGCGCCGAACCCGAGCAGGGCGAGCACCACCGTCACGGAGGTGCCCACGACGAACGCCGACGTGTCGGCGACGAACTTGTGGTTCTGCCGGAACTCGCGCTGGAGCAGCGCGCCGGGCACCGCCGACACACCCGCCACCACCAGCGACAACGACATGAGCTGGATCACGCCGGTGGCCTGCGGGGTGCCCATGGCGCCCGCGAACCACGGCGCGCCGAGCACGCACAGCAGGCACAGCAGCGCGCCGGAGGCGATGGACAGCGTGGTCACCGTGGGCGCCAGCTCCTCGACCGGCCGCTCGGTGCGCACCAGCGCGACGCTGACGCCCATCTCGCTGATGCTCATCACGATGTTCATCACCACGAGCGCGACGGCGAACACGCCGAACTGCTCGGGCGCCACCAGCCGGGCGACGAGGACGCCGACGCCCACCTGGCCCAACCGCTGCACCAGGCTGTTGACCGCGCTCCAGCGGATCGCCGAGGTGACCTTCCGCTCCAGGCCGGCGGTCACTGCCCGCGCCACTTCCAGACCTGCTTGGACACCAGGCCCCGTCCCCGCTTGACCAGGTGGCTGCCGACGAACAGCTGCGTGCGGCTGCACACCTTCGGCCCGAGGGCCCGCCTGCGCCGCAACGCCCGGTACTCGCCCAGCCGCGGGGTGTCGGGGTAGACGCGCCGGGCGAACTCGACCAGCTCGTCCACCGGGATGTCCGCCAACCGGTCGCGGTCGTAGGCGCGGACGGCCCGCCACAGGGCGTCCTTGGCGATGGACCGGTCCGCCAGCGACCTCAGCCGCGGGGGCAGGTCCGGGTGCTCGCGGAAGAACAGGTCGAACACGGCCCGCCGCTGCTCCAGGTCGGCGAACAGCGAGGAGAACTGCGTGCGCATCATCGACTGCTGGTGCACCCGGTAGTAGGCGGCGGGCGCGCCCCGCACGTAGCCGATGTCGGAGACGGCCGCGATGCGCATCCACATCTCCAGGTCACCGGCGTGCGGCAGGTCGGACCGGTAGCCGCCGACGCGCTGCTGCACGGACGTGCGCACGACCGCCTCGGGCGAGGACAGCACGTTCTGGCCGGTCCGGCAGCGCGCCTCGATCCAGTCCACACCGGACCACACGGTCGTGCCCGCCGGCGGCGAGACCACCGACGGCAGGTCGTCGTGGTCGCTGTAGTAGACGACCCGGCCGTACACCATGCCGACGGCCGGGTTGGCCTCGAACACCGCCGCCGCGCGGGCGAGCGCGCCGGGGGCCAGCAGGTCGTCCGCGGACAGCAGCACGGTGTAGTCGGCCTTGGCCCACTCCAGCAGGCCCTCGTTGTAGGTGGCGATGTGCCCCTTGTTGACCTCGTGCCTGCGGCCCTCGACCCGCGGGTCCCGCGTCAGCTCCGCCACCACCTCGGGCGTGTCGTCGCTCGACGTGTCGTCGATGATCAGCACCCGGACGTCGACACCGGGTTGGTCGAGGACGCTCCGGACGCAGGCCCGGAGGAACCTCGCGTAGTTGTAGCAGGGGACGACGACGTCGACCGTCGGTCGTGTCGAGGGATCAGTCACGACCTACACATCGTGATCGGTCGCGGATCGTTAACGCCCGACCCCGATTCCCGATGTACGGGACATACGGGAAGGGGTTCTCGATGGACCACGTCGTTCTGACGCGCTTCAACCTGCCGTCCGTGGGCGCCGAGAGCGTCGTGCGGGCGCAGGAGGGCTGGCTGACCAAGCGCGTCGGGCTGTTCGAGCGGTACTGCCTGCCCTCGGTGGCGGCGCAGACGTGCCCGGACTTCCGGTGGCTCATCTACTTCGACCCGGAGAGCCCCGGGTGGCTCAAGGACCGGATCGCCGCGCACGGCGACGCCTACACCCCGGTGTTCCGCACGCAGGTCAGCCGCGAGGAGCTGCTGGAGGACGTGGCCAAGCTGTTCCCGACCAGGGGCGACGAGCTGATCACCACGAACCTCGACAACGACGACGGCCTGGCCGCGGACTTCGTGGCGCGGCTCCGGGCGGTGCCGAGCACCGGCCGCCGCACCGCGCTCTACCTGGCGAACGGCCTGGTCAAGAGCCCGGGCGGGCTGTTCTCGCACCACGACCCGGACAACGCGTTCGCCTCGGTGCGGGAGAGCTGGGCCGACCCGGTGACCTGCTGGGCGGACTGGCACAACCGGCTGCACCGGCACGCCGAGGTGGTGTCGCTGGGCGGTGCGCCCGGCTGGCTCCAGGTCGTGCACGGCGGCAACGTGAGCAACCGGACGCGAGGAAGGCTCGTGTCCCCGGCGCCGCACCGGGCGCTGTTCGGCGCGGCGCTCGACGACGTTCCGGAACCCGCCGGTCGGGTGGTGGCGCGTGACCGGTTCGTGGGACATCCCTTGCGGGTGGCGCGCGACGGGGCCAGATTCGTGGCCAAGACGGCCGCGCAGCGGCTCCTCGGCCCCGGCGGTTTCGAGAAGGCCAAGCAGGTGCTGGCCGCGCGCGGCCGGACCCGGACCCCGAGTTGAAGAGGACCGTGACGATCATGGCCAGACCCCGTGCCGCCCTGGCGGTCCTCCTGCTGCTCGCCGCCGGGTGCACCGCGCGGGCCCAGGTCCCGCCCGACCCGACCGCGCCCCCGCCCGTCGTCGTCCCCTCCGTCGACTACTACAAGCAGTGGGCCAACGGCCCCAACCCCACCGCCGACCCGAACGTCTTCCCGATCAACGTCTGGATGCAGGACCCCTCCGGCGTGGAGAACGACGAGAAGCTCGGCCGCGCCTACCCGCGGATCGGCGTCGACTTCGGCATCGGGCTGTGGGAGGACGAGTGGTGGTGGCTGCGCCAGGAGGGCCTCTACGAGACCGACTGGCGGGTCTACGTGGACCCGACGCGGGCGGACGCCGTGCTCGCCGACACCGCGCACGCGCGCAACTACGTCGGCTACCTGGTGTCCGACGAACCGGACATGAACAAGGTCTACGGCGACGTGTTCAACCCGGACATGCAGCCCTCGGCGATCCTCAAGGCCGCCGACGCCGTGCGCGCGAAGGACCCGACGCGGCCCACGTACATCAACTTCAGCCCGTGGATGGGCACGCCCACCGGTGAGATCGGCTACGGCTACGTCGAGGAGTCGTACGAGGCCGACATGCGCAAGTACTGCTCGGCCGCCGACATCGCCTCGGCCGACTACTACGCGTGGACGCACCCGGACCGCAACCACACCGTCGGCGCGTACGCCTACGGCGAGGTCATCGACACCATGCGCAAGTGGTGCGGGCCGGACAAGCCGCTGTACGGGTTCGTCGAGACCGGCCACCCGCACACGCACGGCGAGATCATCGACGCCGATCAGATGGAGTCGGCGGTCTGGAACACCGTCCTGCACGGCGCGACCGGCCTCAACTACTTCGCGCACAGCTTCTACACCGAGGGCAAGGGCGAGTACTCCAGCATCCTGACCCGGCCCGAGATCACCGCCCGCGCGGCGGCCGTCAACGCCCGGCTCAAGTCGCTCGCGCCGGTGCTCAACGCGCCCAACCTGCCCGGCGTCACGGCCAGGAGCGACAACGGCATCCCGGTGGCGGTCCTGCACAAGCAGGTCGGTGACCAGCGGTGGGTGCTGGCGCAGACCGACGGGAACAAGGACAACCCGAAGAGCCGCGCGGCGAAGGTGCAGTTGATCGTGCCGGTGGCCTCCGGCACGGCGACCGTGGAGGGCGAGGACCGGACCGTGCCCATCGTGGACGGGCGGATCGTCGACGACTTCGGACCGTACTCGGTCCACGTGTACCGGTTCTGACCGGCTAACGGCTCAACCGCGCGCAGCGATCAGGGCAGTGTCGGGGCCCGTCGACGCTCGGAGGCCGGCAGTGCTGACCAGACCCTCTTCCCACACCCGCGTGGTGGCGGCGACCGGCGCGTCCGCGCTGGTCGCCGCGCTGCTGCTGGTGCCCTCCGCGACGGCCTCGGCCGCCCCGGCCCGCGTGCTCGGCTACGTGGCCAACAACGGCGGCGGGGTGTCCGTGCTGGACACCGCCACCGACACCGTCACCAGCACCCTCGGTGACGGCACCAGCGGGTCGCCCTACGGAGTCGGCGTCGCGTTCGACGGCGCGCGGGGGTACGTGACCAACGTCCGCGACGACACGCTGACGGTCATCGACACGCCGACGAACACGGTGGACGCGGCGGTGCCGGTCGGCGACGGCCCGGCCGGTGTCGTGGTGTCGCCGGACGGCGGCCACGTGTACGTGTCGAACTACTCGGCGGGCACCGTGTCCGTGGTGGACGCGGCGACGCTGACCACGACCGAGACGATCCCGGTGGGCGCGAACGCGGACGGCGTGGCGATCACCCCGGACGGGTCGCGGCTGTACGTGGCGCACGACGTGGTCGGCGCCGGCACGGTGTCCGTGGTGGACACCGCGACCAACACCGAGGTCGCGGACATCGCCACCGGCAACACGCCGACCGCCGTGGCGGTCACGCCGGACGGCGCGAAGCTGCTGGTGGTCAACAAGTTCTCGAACAACGTGGCCGTCGTGGGCACCGCGTCGAACGCGGTGCTGGGGACGATCCCGGTGAGCTTCATCCCGCACGGCGTGGCGATCTCGCCGGACGGCGCGCGGGCGTACGTGACCAACAGCGAGGGCCACAGCGTGTCCGTGCTGGACGTCGCCGCGATGGCGCCGGTCGCCACCGTGCCGGTGGGCGACCGGCCGATCGCCGTGGCGCTCACCCCGGACGGCGGGCGCGCCTACGTGACGAACTTCGGCGGCGGCACGGTGTCCGTGCTGGACACCGCGACCTTGACGGTCACCAACACCGTGGCGGTGGGCCTGAACCCGGTCGGCATCGCGGTCCACGCCGTGCCGCCCGCGCCGACGTCCCTGGCCGGCGGCCACGCCCACCTCCAGCTGCGCCTGCTCGGCTTCACCCTGCGCGGTCTGGACGCCACCCTCACCGAGTCGCACACCGGCAAGCCGGTGGTGGGCAGGACCGTCGCGTTCCGCACGATCAAGGGCCACCCCCTGTGCACCGCGACGACGAACGCCCAGGGCACCGCGACGTGCGACGCGAACGTCCCCCTCCTGGTCGGCCTGGGCACCCTCCTGAGCGGCTACACGGCGAGCCACGCGGGCGACACCACCCACGGCCCGTCCCGCACCCACGGCCACACCACCCTCCTCTAACCCCCGAGAGTCCAACCTCCAGGCCCCGAGAGTCCAACGCCCAGGCCCCGAGAGTCGTACCTCCAGGACCCCTGAGTTCTACGTTCCGGACGTAGAACTCAGGGGTCCTGGGCGTTGGACTCTCGAGGCCCCGGCGTTGGACTCTCGGGGCCTGAGCGTTGGACTCTCGCGGGGTCAGGGGGTGGCTGTGGTGGTCAGGTAGCAGGCGGCGGCCACGGACAGCAGGAGCGCGGCGATCGCGGTGTGGACGGCGGTGCCGAAGGCGGCGTACTGGAGCAGGAAGCCGAACGCCACCGAGGACACCAGGCGGGCGAGGGCCTGGCCCGTCTGGACCACCGAGAGGCCCGAGGCGCGCAGCGACTCCGGGACCAGGGCGGCCACCCGCGCGGACAGCACGCCGTCCGTCGCCGCGTAGAACAGGCCGTGGCACAGCAGGGCCGCGGCCACCCCGGAGTAGCCGGTGCCGGGGACGAGCAGCAGCACGTAGACGGCCAGCAGCGCCACGTGCCCGCCGAGGAACACCGGCCACCGGCCCACGCGGTCGGCCAGCCGGCCCACGGGCGCGGCGGCCAGCAGGAACACCAGCGCCGTGCCCAGCGGCAGCAGGGGGAGCAGGTGCAGCGGCGCGCCGGTCGCCTGCTGCACGAGGATGAACACGAACGCGTCGGACAGCGTCGCCAGCCCCAGCACGGCCGACGCGACGGCCACCTTCCGGTACCCGGCCTGCCGCAGCAGGGCCAGGCCCGCCCGCACGGACGGGCGCGGACCGGTCACCGCGGGGCGCGGGTTCTCCCGCACGAACGCCACCAGCACGATCAGCCCGATCGCGGCGAAGCAGCCGCTGACCACGAACACCGGGCCGGCGACCGTGCCCAGCTGGTACAGCAGCAGGAACGTCACCAGCGGCCCGAGCAGCGCGCCGACCGTGTCCATGCTGCGGTGCAGGCCGAACGCCGCGCCGAGCCGGTCGGGCGGGGTGGCCAGGGAGATCAGCGCGTCACGGGGCGCGGTGCGCAGCCCTTTGCCCGCGCGGTCGGCGGCCATCGTCGCGCCGATGCCGAACGCGGACGCGCCGACGAGCGGGAAGATGAGCTTCGTCACCGCGGACAGCCCGTAACCGGCCGCGGCCACCGCCTTGTGCCGGTGCGTGCGGTCGGACACGAGCCCGCCGACGAGCCGCAGCACGGCCGTGGCGCCCGTGTAGAGACCGTCCAGCACGCCGAACTGCGCGTAGCTCATGTTGAGCGTGAACAGCAGGTAGACCGGCATGAACGCGGTGACCATCTCGGCCGACACGTCGGTCAGCAGGCTCACCGCCCCGAGGGCCACCACCGTGCCGGGCACCTTGCCCCTGGCGCGCTCGGGGGGTCGGCTGGACGCAACGTACATGTCCCCGATATCGGTCACGTGCGGTGACCGTTACCGCGATCGGCCCAGCCGCGGCGGCAACGGTAACGGCGTCCCCGCCGCGGCCGATGACGCGGGTATGCCGGACATCTCGCAGGCCCGCGTCCGCGTGGGCGCCGTCGACGTGTGGGCCGTCAGCGAATCCGGTCTCGCCGACCACGTGGTCGAGGCGTGGCGCGGGTCCGCGGGCGGCGCGATCGTCACGGCCAACGTGGACATCGTGCGCGCCGCGACGCGCAGGCCCGAGCTGGCCGCGCTGATCGCCGAGTCCGAGGTCGTCGTCGCGGACGGGATGCCCGTGGTGTGGGCCGGCCGCCTCGCCGGGGTGCCCGTGCCCGAACGCGTCACCGGCTCGTCGCTGGTGTTCACCCTCGCCGGGGCCGCCGCGCGCGAGGGCCGCTCGGTCTACCTGCTGGGCGGCAACCCCGGCGTCCCGGAGAAGGCCGCCGAGGTGCTGACCGGCAGGTTCCCCGGGTTGCGCGTCGCGGGCACGGACTCGCCGCCCTTCGGGTTCGACCGGGACGCGGCGCTGACCGCCGAGGCCGTCGCGAAGGTCGTGGAGGCCAAACCGGACCTGGTGATGGTCGGCCTGGGCTTCCCCAAGCAGGAGAACCTGATCAAGGTCTTGCGCGCCGAGCTGCCGCACGCCTGGTTCCTCGGCTGCGGCGCGGGCATCCCGATGGCCGCGGGCGAGTTCGCGCGCGCCCCCGGCGTGGTGCAGAAGGTCGGTGCGGAGTGGGTGCACCGCCTCGCCCTCGAACCGCGCCGGCTCGCCAAGCGCTACCTGCGCGACGACCTCCCGTTCGCGTTCCGCCTCCTCGGGGGCGCGCTGCGCACCCGTTTCCGCCGCACGGGGGAGTAGAAGTGCCGCTTGCCGTGGTCGTCGTGACCTACCACAGCGCCGACGTGGTGGAGGAGTGCCTCACCTCTGTCGCCACCGCTCTGGGGTCCATCCCGGACAGCCGGGTCGTCGTGGTGGACAACGCCTCCGCCGACGACACGCTCGACGTCGTGCGCCGGGTCGCCCCGCACGCCCAGGTCGTCGCCCGCGACACCAACGACGGGTTCGCGGCGGGCGTGAACGCCGGGTTCGCCGCCGCGCCCGACTGCGACGTGCTGGTGCTCAACCCCGACGTGCGCCTGGACCCGGAGGCGGTCGCGTTCCTGCGCGCCGCCCTCGCGCTGCCCGGCACGGGTGTCGCGGTGCCCCGCCTGGTGGGCCGCGACGGGGAACCGCAGTCGTCGCTGCGCCGCACCCCGAACCCGGTGCGCGCGCTCGGCGAGGCGTTCCTCGGCGGCACCCGCGCCGGGCGGCACGCCGCGCTCGGCGAGCTGGTCGTCGACCCCCGCGCGTACGCGGCGGCCGGGTCGGCGGACTGGGCGACCGGCGCCGCGTGGCTGATCTCCCGCGAGGCCCGCGAGGCGACCGGCGTGCTGGAGGAGCGGTACTTCCTGTACTCCGAGGAGACCGAGTACATGCTGCGCGCCGGCGAACGGGGGTACGCCGTGCGCTACGAGCCCCGCGCGCGGGCCGTGCACCTGGGCGGCGAGCAGTCCACGTCGCCGGTGCTGTGGTCGATGGCCACCACGAACCGGGTGCGCATGGTCCGCGAGCGCCGGGGTCGCCTCGCCGCGCTCGCCATGTGGGGCGCGGTGCTGGTCAACGAGCTGCTGCGGGCGCCCCGGCACGCCAAGCACCGCACGGCCGTCCGGGACCTGCTGCGCTGGCGGCGGTGGCCGGCCCGACCCGGCGCGAGCACGGGGGGCGAGGACGAGCGGCCCGGTTGGATCTGCTTCTCCGCGCAGGACTGGTGGTACCACAACCGGGCGCACTCGGACTTCCAGCTGATGCGGTCGGTCGCGGAGGGCCGCCGGGTGCTGGTGGTCAACAGCATCGGCATGAGGATGCCCACGCGCGGCAACAGCACGCACGTGACCCGCCGCGTCCTGCGCAAGCTGCGCAGCGTGGCGAAGTTCGTGCGCCGGCCGCTGCCGAACTTCTACGTGATGTCACCGCTGCCGCTGCCGTTCTACGGCTCGCCGTTCCTGCGCCGGGTCAACGCCGTGCTGGTGCGCGCCCAGGTGCGGCTGGTGGCCGCGTTCCTGCGCCTGCGCACGCCGGTGATCATGGTGACCATCCCGACCGCGTGGGACGTGGTCGCGCCGATGCGCCGCCGCAGCCTCGTGTTCAACCGCTCCGACCGGCACTCCGACTTCCCCGAGGCGGACCGCGGCGCGATCGAGGCGCTGGAGCACCGGCTGCTGGAGCACGCCGACCACGTCGTGTACGTCAGCCACGCCCTGATGGCCGAGGAGGCGCCGCGCACCGGCGACCGGGCCCACTTCCTCGACCACGGCGTGGACGTCGACCACTTCACCGCGCGGTCGGAGCCCGAGTGGCCGGACGACGTGCGGGCCGTGCCGGGGCCGCGGATCGGGTTCTTCGGGGCGCTCGACGACTTCGTGGTCGACTTCGACCTCCTCGAACGCCTCGCCGCCGAGCTGCCGGGGGCGTCGCTGGTGCTCATCGGCGACGCGACGCACCCGATGGAGCGCTTCGACAAGCACCCCAACGTCCACTGGCTCGGGTTCCGCCCCTACGACCTCATCCCGGCCTACGGGTCGGCGTTCGACGTGGCGGTCATGCCCTGGCAGGACAACAACTGGATCAAGCACTCCAACCCGATCAAGCTCAAGGAGTACCTGGCCCTGGGCCTGCCGGTGGTCAGCACGGACTTCGCCGAGCTGGCCGGTTACGCCGACCGGGTGCGCGCCGCCCGGTCGCACGCGGAGTTCGTCGAGGCCGTGCGCCGCACGCTCGCCGACGGCGGACCGCTCCCGGCCGGGGCGCTCCGGGAATCCGTGCTGGGCTTCTCGTGGCGGTCGCGCGCGGCCGAACTGGTCTCGCTGGCGGAGCAACGCCGCAGGTGAGGCCCCCCGAATGGCGGGGTGCGACCGGGTTGCGCCGGTGTGGCGGGGATATCGAACCGGCCCGTGCGGCTGAACGGCGACGCCGGCACATCTAATGTGGGTGTCGTGCAGCCCCTGCCCCCGAACGCCCCGTCGCGGATCGGCGACTACGCGCTGCTCGCCGCGCTCGGTCGCGGCGCGATGGGCTCCGTGTACCTGGCGCGTTCGCGCGGCGGCCGGCCGATCGCGGTCAAGGTCGCCCGCGCCGAGCTCGCCGACAACCCCCAGTTCCGCGAGCGCTTCCGCCGCGAGGTCGAGATGGCCCGCGCGGTCGGCGGTTTCTGGACCGCGACCGTGGTGGACGCCGACCCGGACGCCGAGCGCCCCTGGATGGCCACCGAGTACATCCCGGGCCTGAGCCTCCAGCAGGCCGTGGAGGACCACGGCCCGCTGCCGGAGCGCGCCGTGCGGCGGCTCGCGGGCGGCCTGGCCGAGGCGCTGGTCGCGATCCACGGCGCGGGCCTCGTGCACCGCGACCTCAAGCCGTCCAACGTGCTGCTGGCCGACGACGGTCCGCGCGTCATCGACTTCGGCATCGCCCGCGCGCTGGAGCACTCCGCGCTGACCGAGGCGGGCATCGTGTTCGGCACGCCCGGCTACCTGTCGCCGGAGCAGGTCGTGGGCAAGGAGATCACCGCGCAGAGCGACGTGTTCGCCCTCGGCTCGGTGCTCGTGCACGCGGCGACCGGCGGCGGGCCGTTCGGCGAGGGCGCGACGTCCGCGCTGGTGTACCGGGTCGTGCACCAGGACCCGGACCTGTCGCGGGTGCCGCTGTCGCTGGTGCCGCTGATCACGCCGTGCCTGGCGCGCGACCCGGCGGCGCGGCCGACGCCCGCGCGGCTGCTGGAGCTGATCGGGCCGCCGTCGACCGAACCGTCGTGGCTGCCCTCGCGCATCCGCAGCGTGGTGGAGAAGCGGCACACCGAGCTGAGCATGCTGCCCGCGAAGCCGCCCACGCGCGTCCTGGTGGACGACGCGCCGCCCGCCGCGCCCCCGCCCCTGCCGGTGCCGCCCGCGAACAAGCCCGTCACCAGGGTCGCGCCGGTGGTGCCCGCGCCCGTCCCGGCCGGGAAGTCGCCCGTCAAGCACGTCCCGGCCGACGTGCGGCCGACCGGCTCGCGGTTCCGCACCTCCCGCCTGGTCGGCACGACCTGGGGCGGGGTGAACCTGCTGGCGGCGCTCCTCGCCCTGGCCGTCGCCGACGCGCAGGCGGGCGCGGAGACCGGCCGGGCGGTCGGGGTGCGGGTCGCCGCGTTCGCCGCGTTCGTGCTGTTCTCGCTGGCCGCGATCCGGCTGCTGGTCAACGTGGCCCGCGCCGCGCTGGTCCTCGACGTCGGCCCGGACGGCATCACGCTGTCCAACGGCGCGGAGACCCGGCGCCTGCCCTGGTACGCCATCGCCCGGGTCAAGGTGGAGGCCCACCACGCCCGGCCGTGGCTGGTGGTGTGGCTGGTCGGCGCGGCGCAGAAACCGGCGACGCTGGGCCGGGGCAGCTTCACCAAGCACAAGGGCGGCCTGCGGGTCTACCCGATCTCCCACGAGCGCTACCGCAAGCGCCGCGACCGGGACGTGGTGGAGCTGCGCTCGGCGCTGGCGTGGTACGGATCGGCCGCCTACGACCCCCGGTGATCCCTAGGATGCCGAACGTGGAGCAGCCCACGCCCGCCCAGCCCCAGCCCGCCCAGCCCCAGCCCGCGCAGCCCCAGCCGGCAGGGACCCGGCCCGCCCAGCCGGCAGGGACCCAGCCCGCACAGCCGACGCCCGCCGACCCGGGCGCGCGCCCCGCCGCGAGGTCCGGCCTGACGCCGCACGAGCTGGCCCTGGACCTGCTGGAGCGGGTCGACGGCGCGCGCTCCTTCGGCCGCACCCGCAAGGAGGGCTTCCGCCGCCGCTCGGTGGCGCTCAAGGTGTCCCTGCTGGGGATGTCGGCCACCGCGACGATCATCCTGGGCTGGCAGGACCTGGACTTCTGGACCGGCCTGGCGTTCTCGCTGGTGGCGCTGACGACGGTGTTCGCCGCGCTGGAGCCGTTCTTCGCGTGGCGGTCGCTGTGGGTGCTGATGGAGGAGTCGCAGGCCCGGTTCAACCGGCTGCGCGACGACCTGGCGCACTACCTGGCCGCGACGCCGCCCGCCGAGGTGGACCCGGAGCGGGTCGACGAGATGTACCGCCGGTACCAGGACGTCTGGCAGCGGCAGAACGAGCGCTGGATGGAGTTCCGGCGGATCAGCGACCGGTGAACGTCGCCTTGCCGGGCCCGTCCGCGAGGAACGACCGCACCGCGCCGCGCAGGTCCTCGGTGTCGAACAGCTCGGCCGCGATGGACGTGATGTGCTCGTTGGCCTCGGCCACGCCGCCGCTCTCGTAGTGCGCCAGCACCCGCTTGGTGGCGGCGTGCGCCCTCGTGGGGCCGGTGGCGAGGGCGTGGGTGAACTCCAGCGCGGCATCGTCGAAGCCCTCGTCGGGCAGCACCCGGTTGACCACGCCCCACCGCTCCAGGGTGGCCGCGTCGTAGGTGTCGCCGGTCATCACCAGCTCCTTGGCCCGGCCCACGCCCGCCCGCGCGGCCAGCCGCTGCGTGCCGCCCATGGTGGGGGTGAGGCCGACGACCTTCTCCACGAGCCCGAACCTGGCCCGTTCGGCGGCCAGCAGGATGTCGCACGCCACGGCCACCTCGAACGCCCACGTGAGGCACAGGCCGTGCGCGGCGAACACGGTCGGGAACGGCAGGGCGGCGATGCGCTCCGGCAGGTCCAGCATGGCGTCGAACAGCGCCTTGGCCTGCGCCCGGGACTTCTGCGCCGCGAACAGGTTCACGTCGACGCCACCGCTGACGACCCGGCCCTCGGCCCGGATCAGCAGCGCCCGCGCCGGTCGCGCCTCCAGGTCCTCGACGGCGGCCTCCAGGAGGTCCTGCAACCCGTCGGTGTAGAGGTTCAGGGGAGGGGCGTCGACGGTGAGCACGGCGAGGTCGACCGCGTCCCGCTCCAGGCGGACCTGTTGCGCTGCCACGGGCCGGGACTTTACACGCGTCCGGAATGCGGAAAACCAGGTGTCCGAATGGACCAACGAAGGTGAAAACCTGTCGGTGACTTCATGGACCGTTCAGCTCGCGCCGGTGGACGGCCCGGCCGCGGTGGCCCTCGTCCGGGAGTACCCGGCGGACGTCACCGCCCGCTACCACGGCCGTCCGGCCAGGTCGGAGGAGGTGGACCCGGCGATCGCCGAGGACCCGACGACGACTTGGTCGGGTTTTTCCTCGCCGGGCGGGGGTCGGTGGCGGAGGGGTGCGTCGGCTTCCGGCTTGTCAACCCCGGAACGGCGGAGCTGAAGCGGTCGTGCGTCCGCCTGGGAGCCCGGGGCACCGGCGGGGGAGCGGCGCCGCCGACCGCCGCGGAGGAGGGGGCCGTCTCGTCCGGCGCGACGTCCGTCCGCCTCGACACGCGCGCTGACCTGGGCGAAGCCCGCGCGCTGCACGCGCGTCGCGGTTGCGCCGAGGTTGCGCCGTTCAACGACGACCGCTGTGCGGAGCACTGGTTCGAAAAGCGGCTATAGGTGCCATCGGGTTCCCGTATCAGGGGTGTGACCCGTCTCACTTGACACTCATTAAAGCCCACAGTTGAGTATGTGGCGAATATTGGTGCCGCTGAATGAAATGGGGATCAGTCCAGTGGCCTTCGCCGTTGAGTTGACTTTTCGCGATGCGCGACAGGTGCGGAGATCCATTCATCTCGCGCACCGCGAATACTGGCGCCCGCTCGCCGAGCAGGGCGTTCTCGTGGGCACCGGGCCGTGGGCCGACGGTTCCGGCGTGCTGCTGATCGTGCAGGTGCCCGACGACGCCGCCGCGCGCGACCTCGTGCGGGGCGACCCGTACGTGCGCTCGCAGTCGATCGCCGAGGTGCGCATCCGTCACTGGCACGTCCTGCTGGGGCTGCCGGAGGGCGAGCGCGTGCCGGGCATCGTCCGGCCGCGCGACGGTCAGACCGCCGACTCGCGCTCGCGCGAGCCGCTGACGCCGCACGAGCACCGGATCGCCCTGATGATGTTGGAGGGCATGACGAACCGGCAGATCGCCGAGCACTTCTCGGTGTCCACCCGGGCCGTGGAGCTCCACATCACGCGCATCTACCGCAAGCTGGACATCGGCAGGCGCGCCCAGTTGGCCGCCGCGATGCCGTGGGGCCAGCGCTCGTACCTGTAGGACCGCCGCGGTCGCGGGGGACCTCCCCGCGACCGCGCCCGGGTGATCCCGTAGTCGGTGCGGTCCCGCGCGAGCGGGGGCGCGACGCCCTGTTCATGCGGCGACAGGGCGTCGCCGCAGCCGCACCGTCCGCCGGTGATCCCCTTTTGCATCGGGACCCGATCATTTACCGTCGGTGTCACTCGCCTTCCGGGTGTTCCGCGGTAGTGCGCCGTTCGAGTGATGCGCCGACGATTCCCTGTGACATACCGACCGTGCGGTATGTCACAGGATTAGGCGATCCGGACCACGCCCGCCAATACTCCTACCGCTCGGTAACCGGAGGCGGGAGTTCACTGGTGCGCAACCTGATCGTCATGACGGCCGCGGTCGCCCTGGCCGTCACGAGCTGCTCCGGCGGGGACGACGGACAGGTCGAGGCCGGGCCGGGCGTCACCGGCACGACCATCTCGCTCGGCGTCCTCACCGACCTGACCGGTCCCTTCTCGGCGACCTCGTCGCTCCGGATCAAGGGCTACGAGCTGTTCTTCGGCGAGCTGAACGAGCGCGGCGGCATCTGCGGGCGCAAGGTCGAGCTGGTCCAGGAGGACCACGGCTACGACGTCGCCCGCGCCCTGGAGGGCTACTTCGAGCTGGAACCCCGCGTGCTCGGGTTCGTCGACGTCACCGGGGCCCCGATGACCGAGGCCATCGAGCCGGACCTGATGCAGACCCGCGCCCTGGTCGCGCCCGCGTCCTGGTCGGCGAGCCTGCTCGGCAACCCGCACATGGTCGTCGTCGGCACCACCTACGACCTCGACGTGATCAACGGCCTCGACCACCTCAAGCGGTCCGGCGCGATCGGCGCGGGCGACACCGTCGGGCACCTGCACGTCGACGGCGACTACGGGCTCAACGCGCTGGAGGGCAGCCGGTTCGCCACCGAGCGGTGGGACATGCGGCTGGTCGCGAAGTCCGTGCCCGAGACGGCCGACGTGTCCGCCCAGGTCGCCGAACTGCGCGCCGCGGGCGCGAAGGCGGTGTTCCTCAGCACCTCGCCGCAGCAGACCGCGACCGCCGTGGCCACCGCCGAGCGCCTCGGCTGGGACGTCCCCTTCCTGGTCAACGCCGTGGGCTACGACCCGCTGATCCTCGACTCCCCGGCCGCCGCGGCCGTCGTCGAACGCCTCCGGGTCGTCTCGCCGATCGCCCCCTTCGCCGCCGACGCGCCCGGACCGCGCGACGTCGCCCGGGCGTTCGCCGAGGAGTTCCCCGGCGTCGAGCCCACCGGCTCGGTCGACCACGGCTACGTCATCGGCGTCGCGTTCGCCGCCGTCCTGGAGAAGGCGTGCGCCGAGCGCGACCTGACCCGCGACGGCGTGCTGCGGGCGTTCGCCGACACCAACGCCGTGGACACCCGCGGCCTCACCGGCCCGCTGCGCTTCTCCCTCGCCGGCCGCCCCTCGGCCACCCGGTCCTACGTGGCCAGGCCCGACCCGGCCACCCCCGGCGGCCTGGCCGTGGTGGCCGACCTGTTCGAGTCGGAGCTGGTCGCGCTCAAGGGCACCCGCGCCCGCTAGTTTCCGCAGCCCGCTCCGGGGATACCCGGCGGGTGTGATCGAGGTGCGCGCGGTGGTGCCGACGACTGTCGACCGGGTGTTCGCGGTGCTCGCGGACGGCTGGTCCTACGCGGGCTGGGTCGTGGGGGCCGCCCACATCCGCGAGGTCGACGACGGCTGGCCCGCGATCGGCACGCGCATCCACCACAGCGTGGGCGCGTGGCCGGTCGCGGTGAAGGACGTGACGACGGTGGTGGCGCACGAGCCGGGGCGGCTGCTGGAGCTGGAGGCCCGGCTGTGGCCCATCGGCGCGGCGCGGGTGCGGTTCGAGCTGGCCGAGGTGCCGGGCGGCACCGAGGTGGTGATGTCCGAGGAGGCCGTCAAGGGACCGACGGCCCTGCTCCCGGAGGCCGCGCAGGCGCTGTTCCTCAAGCCCCGCAACCACGAGACGCTGCGCCGGCTCGCAGACCTCGCGACCCGCCAGCAGGGCTGAACGACCCCCGACGCCGGGCACCCGCGGGTGCCCGGCGTCCGCGCGGGTCGGCACCGCGCGGGAGGTCAGTACACGGCGCGGTGCAGGCCGCGGATCAGCAGCTTGTAGGCGTCCCCGGCCAGGCCGTTGCGCGCCAGCGCCGCACGCGCCGCGTTCGCGCCCGGCGCGCCGTGCACACCGCCACCGGGGTGCGCCGACCCGCCCGCCAGGTACAGCCGGTCGACCGGCGTGTCCGCCCGGCCCAGCCCCGGCACCGGCCGGAACACCAGCTGCTGGTGGATGCCCGCCGTCCCCGAGTTGATCGACCCGCCGACCAGCGCCCGGTTCCGGTCCTCCAGCTCGCCCGGCCCCTGGACGAACCGGCCGCGCACCAGGTCGCGGAACCCCGGCGCGTGCTGCTCGACCAGCTGCTCCACCCGGTCCGCCCGCCGCCGCACGCGGTCCGCCGACCACTGCTCGCCGCGTGGCACGTGCGTGTAGGCCCACGCGGTCTCGGTGCCCTCCGGCGACCGGGTCGGGTCGCTCGTCGTCATCTGCCCCATGATCACGAACGGGGTGCGCGGCAGCCTCCCGCACGCGATCTCCGTGCTGCTCGCCGCCAACCCGTTGAGGTCGCCCCCCAGGTGCACGGTCCCCGCGCCGCGCGCCCCCGGCGCGGTCCACGGGATCGGCCCGTCCAGCGCCCAGTCCACCTTGACCGTCGCGTCGTCCCACTCGAACCGCTCCAGGTCGGTGACCAGCCGCGGCGGCAGGTGCTCCGGCCCCACCATGTCCAGGTACAGGGTGGGCGCCGGCACGTCCGCCAGCACCGCCCGCCGCGCCCGCACGAACCCGCCCTCGGCGTCGCGCACGCCCAGCGCGCGACCGCCCGCCACGACCACCTGCGCCACCGGCCGCGAGCACTGCACGACCGCGCCGAGCCGCCGCACCAGCGCCCGCGTCAACGCGCCCGCCCCGCCCTCGGGCACCGGGTAGCCGTACTCCTGGCCCAGCATCGACAGCAGCCACCCGAACGCCGCGCCGCCCGCCTGGTCCGGGCCGAGGTCGGTGTGCATCGCGTTGCCCGCGAACAGCAGCGGCGCGCCCTCGCCCGCGAACCGGTCGTCGCCGAACGCCCGCACGGACTGCACGAACGACCGCGCCAACCGCAGCGCCCCGCCCGCGCCCAGCGCGCCGAGCAGCCCCGCGCCCGCCCTCACCGGCGGGAACGGCCGCATCAGCGCCTCCAGCATCCCGTCGCGCACCCGCTGCCAGTCGGCGAACTCGGCCAACCACGCGTCACCGTCGCCCGCGCCGAACGACTCGACCGACGCGGCCGTGCGCTCCGGGTCCCGCGACAGCACCACGGCCCGGTCGTCCGGCAGCACGTGCGCCAGCACCTCGGGCGCGTGCCGCCACGCCAGCCCGTGCCGCGCCAGGTCCAGCCCGGCGATCACCGGCGACGCCACGCCCAGCGGGTAGAACGCGCTGAACAGGTCGTGCTTGAACCCCGGTTCCACCAGCTCCGCCGTGCGCACCGCCCCGCCGGGCTCGTCGGCCGCCTCCAGGACGAGGACGTCCCAGCCGGCGTCCGCCAGCAGGTTCGCCGCCACCAGCCCGTTGGGCCCTGCTCCCACGACCACCGCGTCCACGACGTCGCTCAACGCAACCCTCCCCGTCCGCCCGGCCGTCCACGGCCCAGTCTGCGCCACCGCGCGCCGCCGTGCCCACCGGGCCGCGCGGTCGCGTCGCGTCCACAGTGGACGCTGAGGCGGCGGGGGACGGGCGTCGCACCGGACCCACCGCCGGCAGGGTCGTCGTCCCGGGGCGCGCGGCGCGGGGCGGTGCCCGCCCCGCCGCCGGTCCCGGTGACGACGACCCCCATGCCGCGCGGGTACCCCTACCGGCCGCCGCCAAGCCCCGCGCGCCGCAGCGCTTCGGCCATCGCGCCGTTGGCCGGCGGGCGCTCCTGCTGCCGACCGCCGCCACCGCCGCCGCCGCCGGCGCGCTGACCGCCACCGCGCTGACCACCGCGCTGCCCGCCGCCGCCACCGCGTCGACCGTCCTGCTGCTGGTCGCGCGGCTGCTTGCGGCCCGGCTCGTCCTGCAACCGCAGCGTCAGCCCGATCCGCTTGCGCGGGATGTCGACCTCCAGCACCTTCACCCGCACCACGTCACCGGACTTCACCACGTCTCGCGGGTCCTTGACGTAGGTGTCGGACAGCGCCGAGATGTGCACCAGGCCGTCCTGGTGCACGCCGATGTCGACGAACGCGCCGAACGCGGCCACGTTCGTCACCACGCCCTCCAGCACCATGCCGGGCTTGAGGTCGGCGATCTTCTCCACGCCGTCGGCGAACGTCGCGGTCTTGAACGCCGGGCGCGGGTCGCGACCCGGCTTCTCCAGCTCGCGCAGGATGTCCGTGACGGTCGGCAGGCCGAACTTGTCGTCCACGAACTCCTGCGGCCGCAACGACTTCAGCACCGCCGTGTTGCCGATCAGCTGCTCCGTGCCGGCCCGCTGCTGGATGCGCCGCACCACCGGGTACGCCTCGGGGTGCACGGCGGACCCGTCGAGCGGGTCGTCGCCGTTGGGGATGCGCAGGAAGCCCGCGCACTGCTCGAACGCCTTCGGCCCGAGCCGCGCCACGTCCTTCAACGACCGGCGCGAGCGGAACGGGCCGTTCGAGTCGCGGTGCAGCACGATGTTCTCCGCCAGGCCCGCCGTGATGCCCGAGACCCGGGTCAGCAGCGGCACCGACGCGGTGTTCAGGTCCACGCCGACCGCGTTCACGCAGTCCTCGACCACCGCGTCGAGCGAGCGCGACAGCTTCGACTCCGACAGGTCGTGCTGGTACTGGCCCACGCCGATCGACTTCGGGTCGATCTTCACCAGCTCGGCGAGCGGGTCCTGCAACCGGCGCGCGATGGACACCGCGCCGCGCAGCGACACGTCCAGGCCGGGCAGCTCGGCCGAGGCGAACGCCGACGCCGAGTACACCGACGCGCCCGCCTCCGACACCACCACCTTGGTGAGCTTGAGGTCCGGGTGCAGCTTGAGCAGGTCGCCCGCCAGCTTGTCCGTCTCGCGCGAGGCGGTGCCGTTGCCGATCGCGATCAGCTCCACGTCGTGCTTCTTCGCGAGCACGGCGAGCTTGGCGACCGACTCGTCCCAGCGGTTCGCGGGCACGTGCGGGTAGATCGTGTCGGTGGCGACGACCTTGCCCGTCGCGTCGACCACGGCGACCTTCACGCCGGTGCGGAAACCCGGGTCCAGGCCCATCGTGGCGCGGGTGCCGGCGGGCGCCGCGAGCAGCAGGTCGCGCAGGTTCGAGGCGAAGACGCGCACGGCCTCGTCCTCGGCGAACGCCCGCAGCCGGGCGCGCAGGTCGATGCCCAGGTGCACGAGGATGCGGGTGCGCCAGGCCCAGCGGACCGTGTCGGACAGCCACCTGTCCGCCGGGCGACCCCGGTCGTCCACGCCGAAGCGGGACGCGATGCGCGCCTCGTAGCCGGTGGGCTCGTCCTCGTCGCCCGGGTCCAGGACCAGGTCGAGGACCTCCTCCTTCTCCCCGCGCAGCAGGGCGAGGATGCGGTGCGAGGGGAGCTTGGCGAACGGCTCGGAGAAGTCGAAGTAATCGGAGAACTTCGCGCCGTCCTCCTCCTTGCCCTCGCGGACCTTCGACGCCACCCGGCCCTGCGTCCACATCCGCTCGCGCAGCTCGCCGATCAGGTCGCCGTCCTCGCCGAACCGCTCGACCAGGATGGAGCGGGCGCCCTGGAGCGCCGCCGCGACGTCCGCGACCTCCTCGGTCACGTACTCCTTCGCCACCACCTGCGGGTCCAGCGACGGGTCGTCCAGCAGCGCGTCGGCCAGCGGTTCGAGCCCCTGCTCGCGCGCGATCTGCGCCTTCGTCCGCCGCTTGGGCTTGTAGGGGAGGTAGAGGTCCTCCAGGCGGGCCTTGGAGTCCGCGGCCAGGATCGACGCCTCCAGGGCGTCGTCCAGCTTGCCCTGCGACCGGATCGACTCCAGCACGGCCGTCCGGCGCTCCTCCAGCTCGCGGAGGTAGCCCAACCGCTCTTCCAGGGTGCGCAACTGGGCGTCGTCCAGCGCGCCGGTCGCCTCCTTCCGGTAGCGGGCGATGAACGGCACGGTGGAGCCGCCGTCGAGCAGGTCGACGGCCGCGCTGACCTGCCCGGCCCGCACGCCCAGCTCGTCGGCGATCCTCTGGTTGATGGGTGTGGTCACAGCGAGCCATTGTGCCGTGCTGGGGACACCCCGTGCCGCGGGGTCGGGGATCGCCCGAGGTGGTCGCCCGCCACAAGCGCGAAAACGCGTCCATTTCACTTGACCGGGTGATTACTGCCGATGGCCGCCCGCCGATCGGGTCAACGGAATTCGTCCTGGTCGGTCCGCCCGCCGCTCCACTACCTTCTGCGGTTCACGCGGTGTTCATCCGAGTTCACAGAGGTCCTCGTGGTCGACGGCGGCGATTTACGCAACGACGTCCAAGGCGTGGCGCACAACGTGCTCCAAGCGCGTGACGTGCACGGCGGCGTGCACTTCCACGACCCGGGGTGGGCCATGCCCGTGCCGAGGCAGTTGCCGCCCGACGTCCCGCACTTCACCGACCGCGAGAACCACCTGGCGCGCCTCCACTCGTGGCTCGACGTGCCGGACTCCGAGGCGTCCCCCGTGGAGGTGGTCGCGGGCATCGGCGGTGTCGGGAAGACGTCGCTGGTCACGCACTGGGCGCACCGGGTGCGCGACCGGTTCGTCGACGGGGACGTGTTCCTCGACCTGCGCGGTTACCACCGGGAACGCGCGGTCACCGCCGCCGACGGGTTGGACCGCGTGCTGCGCGCGCTGGGCACGCCGAACGAGCTGATACCGGCGGACGTCGACGCGCGTGCCGCTCTTTACCGGACGTTGCTGCACAACCGGAAGATGCTCATCCTGCTCGACAACGCGTCGAGTTGCGAGCAGGTGAGACCGCTGTTGCCGGGAACGGCGACCTGTAGGGTGGTGATCACCAGTCGTAACCACTTGGTCGGGCTCGCCGCGGGGAACGGAGCGCACCGGATGCCGTTGGACGTGCTGCCACCGGAGCGGGCGCTCGAACTGCTGCGCCAGGTCGTCGGGGACGAGCGCGTCGACGCGGAGCCGGCCGCGGCCGACCTGCTGGCCGCCTACTGCGGCTACCTCCCGCTCGCGCTGCGCATCGCGGCCGAACGGCTCGCGTCGAGCGCGCACACCTCGGTCGAGGACCTGGTCGAGGAGCTGGCCGAGGTGCGCGAGCGGTTGGACGTCCTCACGTCGGGCGACGACGAGAGCGCGGCGGTGCGCGTGGTCTTCTCGTGGTCGTACGACGCGCTGTCCCCCGATGCCGCGCGGGCCTTCCGGCTGCTCGGGCTGATGCCGGGGCAGGACATCGGCCTCTCCGCCGCGGCGGCCCTGCTCGACCTCACCGAGGGGCGCGCCAGGCGGTTGCTGGCCGAACTGACCTCGGTCCACATGCTCACCGAGAAGCCCGGGCGCCGCTACCAGTTCCACGACCTGCTCAGGCTCCACGCGGTGGAGCGCGTCGAGACCCGTGAACCGGAGGCCGACCGCCGGGCGGCGACCCGGCGCCTGCTGGTCTGGTACGCGCACTCCCTGCGGGCGGCCGTCCGCGTGATCATGCCCTACTACACGACCATCCCGGTCGAGCTGCCCGCGACGACCGCCGCCGTCCCGGCCTTCGCGGACCGCCGGGCCGCGCTCCAGTGGTGCGACGCGGAGCAGCCCAACCTGATGGCGGCGGTCGCGCAGGCGTCCGCGACCGGTCAGCACGACCTGGCGTGGCGGCTCCCGGTGCTGATGTTCGGCCTGCTCCTCACCCGGAAACCGCTCGTCGACTGGGTGACGACGCACGACATCGGCATCGCGTCGGCGCGTGCCGCCGGCGACGTGGCGGCCGAGGCGTGGCTGCTCACCAGCGTGGGCATCGCGCGCCGCGAGCTGCGGCAGTCGGAGCCCGTGCTCGCCGAGCTGGAACGGGCGCTGCTCTGCTGGCAGCGGGTCGGCATCCGCTGGGGCGAGGCGTGGGCGCTGCGCGACACCGGCGCGACCCTCAACGGGCTGGGGCGGCACGCCGAGGCCATCGGGATGTTCCAGCGGGCCCTGGCCATGCACCTGGAGGACGGGGACGCCTGGGGCGAGGCGACGGCGCTCAGCGGTTTGTCCCACGCGCACCTGGAGACCGGTGAGACCCGGCTCGCGCTGGAGGAGTCGTTGCGGGCGCTGGAGATCAGGCGCGAGCAGGGCGACCAGCGCAACGTCGGCAACGCGTTGAACACCGTGGGCGAGGTCTACCTGGCGCTCGGGGACGTGGACCGCGCCGTCGACCACGTCGAGAACGCCATGACCGTCCTGACCGAGGTCGACTACCGGGGCGGCCGGGCGGTGTCGCACCAGTTGCTCGGTGCCGCGCTGAGCCGACGCGGTCGGGAGGACGAGGCGGCGACCCACCGGCGGCTCGCCGTCGAGCTGTACGAGTCGATCGGCGATCCCCGCGCGGACGACGTGCGGGCGCACCTGACCCGCTGACCGGGGCCCGCGGCGGAACCACCCCGCTCGGGCGTACTGAGCGGTCGGTCATACTCGCGGGCATGACGACACTCGACCACTGGGGCGGGACGAGCCGCTACACCGACCTGGACGGGCCGGTGCACTACGTCGACTTCGGCGGCGACGGTCCGCCCGTCGTCCTCGTGCACGGCCTGGGCGGGTCGCACCTCAACTGGTGCCTGCTCGCACCCCACCTGGTCGAGCGCCACCGCGTGCTGGCCGTCGACCTCGCCGGGTTCGGCCTCACCCACCCCGAGGGCCGCTCCACCACCGTGCCGTCGAACGCCCGCCTGCTCGACCGGTTCCTGACCGACGTGGTCGGCGAACCCGCGGCGCTGGTCGGCAACTCCATGGGCGGGATGATCTCCATCCTGCACGCCGCGCGCCGCCCGGCGGGCGTGACGCACCTGGCCCTGCTGGACCCGGCCGTGCCGCTGCCGCTGGGCGCCCGCCTCGACCCGCAGGTGGCCGCCGCGTTCGCGATGTACGCGGTGCCGGGGGTCGGGCAGTGGTTCCTGGAGCGGTCGCGGCGGGGGGTGTCGCCGCGCCGCCAGGTCAAGCGGGTGCTGAAGCTCGTGTGCGCCGACCCGAAGCTGGTGCCCGAGGAGGTGGTCCTGGCGTCCATGGACCTCGTGCAGCAGCGCGAGGAGGTGCCGGGCCTGGACGAGGCGTTCCTCGCCGCCGCGCGGTCGGTGGTGTGGACCGGCGCGACGAGCCGCCGCTACTACACGGCGATGAGCCGGGTCAAGGCGCCCGTCTACCTGGCGCACGGCGACCGCGACCGCCTCGTCCCGCTCAAGTCGGCGGAGGCGGTGGCCCGGCGGAACCCCGCCTGGGGGTTCGAGGTCTTCGAGGGGGTCGGGCACGTGCCGCAGCTGGAGATCCCCGAGGTGATCGCCCGACGGCTGCTGGACCTGTTCTCGCGGTGAGCGCGGTGAGCGCGGTGGGCGCGGTGGGCGCGGGGCCGGTGGCGCGGTAGGCCGAATCGAGACTCGTCGGTACTGGCGGATTTCACGCCGGTGAAACACCATGGTCACCTGGGGTGTGCGCTCGACGCGGAGCGGGGGAGGGGCCATGTCAGCACCGCCGGAGGTCCCGTCGGGGCGGCTGGGCGAGGTCGTGCCCGCCGTCCCGGAACCCATCGCGCCGGAACCCGCCGTCCTGGAACCCGCCGTGCCGGAACCCGCTGTGCCGGAGCCCACCGTTCCCGCGCTGCTGTGGTACCTCACCGAGCCCACCAGGGCCGCCGTCGACATCGGCCAGTTCGCCGTCGCCCGCTCGCTCCTGCGCGCCGCGCCCAGCGGGGACGGGCACACCGTGCTCGTCCTCCCCGGCCTCGGCGCCAACGACGGCGCGACGGCGACACTGCGCAGGTTCCTCGCCAACCTCGGCTACGACGTGCACGGCTGGGGCCTGGGCCTCAACATCGGCCCGTCGGTCCAGGCCGTCGAGGGGATGCGGACCCTGCTGCGCGAGCTGGCCGCGCGCGGTCGCGGGAAGGTCAGCGTCGTCGGCTGGTCGCTGGGCGGCATCTTCGCCCGCGAGCTGGCCCGCGAGCACCCCGGCACGGTCCGCCAGGTCATCACGCTCGGCAGCCCGTACGCGATGACCGACCTGCGCCAGACCCGGGTCAACCCGGTCTACCGGCTGCTGTCCCGGTTCTACGTGGCGGGCGCGGGGATGCCGCCGCCGGAGCACACCCGGCCGCCGTTCCCGGTGCCGTCGACATCGGTGTACTCCAGGTCCGACGGGATCGTGGCGTGGCGGGCGTGCGTGTCGCCGGAAGGGCCGCGGGCGGAGAACGTGGCGGTCGCGTCCAGCCACCTCGGGTACGGCTACAACGCGACCGTGCTGTGGGTGGTGGCCGACCGGTTGGCCCAGCGCGCGGGCCGGTGGCGGCGGTTCACCCCGCCGCCCGGCATGGCCCGGATGTTCCCCGCGGCCTGACCGCGTCGGCGCCCGATCCGCCGTGCGGGGGAAACAGCGCTGACCCACGCCCCCGCGCGGCCTAGGCTGCCCAGCGTGTGGGACCGGTTGGAACACGCCTACGGCCCGGCCACCGACGTGCCCGGCCTGCTCGTCGAGGCCCGCGACCCCGACCGCGCCGCGGCGGCGGTGCGGGAGCTGGACCACGTCGTGCACTGCGGCGGCACGCGGGTGTACTCGGCCGCGCCCGCCGCGCTGCCGGCGCTGCTCGACCTGGCCGAGGACCCGGCGGTCACGGTGCGGCCCGCGGTGGTGGAGGTGGTCGGCGACCTGGGGCACGCGGGGCGCACGGCCGCCGCCGTCGACCCGGCGTGGCCGGGGGCGTGGGAACGCGCCGTGCCGAGGCTGACCGCGCTGCTCGCCGACCCGGACGTCGAGGTGCGCCGGGGCGTCACGTACCCGTTGGCGCAGGCCCGCGGCGTGTGGCGGGCGCTGGCCGACCGGTTCGACGGCGAACCGGACCGGGTCGCCCGGCTCGGCCTCGTCGTCGCCGCGGGGCTGCACGACGACCCGGGCGCCCGCGACTGGTTCACCGGCCTGCTGCGCGACGGGGACCGGGCGGTGCGGGTCGCCGCCGTGGTGGGCCTGCGCCGGCTGGGCGACGAGGTCGACACCGCGCCGCTGCTGGACCCCGTGCCGGAGGTGTGGGAGGAGACCTGGTGGGCCGCGCCCAACCCGGTGTGGTGGCTGCACCGGGAGGTCCCCGACCGCCGCCTGGTCACCGCCTGGCTGGCGCACCCGCACGCCGAGGTGCGGCGGGGCGCGCTGTGGGCGTCCGGCGACCTGCTCGGGGGCCGGCCGGACCCGGACCTGCTGCCGCTGGTCGCCGACCGGCTGGCCGACGACGAGCCGGACAACCGCCGGGTCGCCGCGCTGCTGCTCGCCTCGGTCCGCGCCCCGTCCGCCACCCCGCCGACCGCCGACCTCGACTCGTTCGCCGACGACCTCGCCCTGGCCGCCCGCGACGTCTACCTGCCCGCCGCCGACGCCGCCCTCGCGGCCCTCGCCCTGCTCGGCGACGAACGCGCCGTCGAACCGCTCGCCCGGCGCCTCACCGGCCCGCGCCTCGGCCTGGCCGTGCACCGCCGCCGCGCCACGTGGCGCCTCGCGCCCCCGCTGGACGAGGTGCTCACCGCCATGGCCGCGCACGCCGCCGAACTGGCCCCGGCGGTGCGGGCGAGGCTGGGCGCAACCGCCGATCAGGTGGAGGTCGAGGCGCTCCAGAGGGTTCTCCGATCGTGGCAGAGGTGATCCGGGAAACGATCACCTGAATCACCCCTTGTGTTGGCGACTCCTTCACCGGAGGGTTCCGCTCGGCCCGTTGGCTCCGAGCGGGCAGACCCCTGACGGAGGTGGAGCATGACCCCTGCACGCAAGTTCGCCGCCGCCCTGGCCGCGGCGCTCGCGCTCCCGGTGTTCCTCACGACCCCGGCGCACGCGGTGAGCGACGCCGACCTGGCCCAGTACTGGGCCCCGGTGCACCACCAGGACACCGACTCGTCCGACTACGACGCCGACTACCTGTCCACTGTGGACTACGACGGCGACTGGAACACCCTGAACAACTGGGAGGGCCAGGACGACTCGCTCGCCCGCCTCACCGGCGCCGCCTACTACTCGGTGGCGGAGACCTCGACCCACTGGTTCCTGGTCTACTCCTTCTACCACCCGCGCGACTGGGACGACGTGCCCGACCCGTTCGCGCTGCTCACCCACGAGAACGACATGGAGGGCCTGCTGGCGACCGTCCGCAAGGACGGCTCGACCTACGGGAAGCTGGAGGCCGTCGTGACGGTGGCGCACAGCGACTTCCACTCCTACGTGGCACCCGGCAGCACCTTCACCTCGGGCAGGGAGACCGTCGACGGCACCCTGCGCATGCAGGGCACCCGGTTCACCACCCGCCAGGAGGCCAAGGGCCACGGCCTCTACGCGTGGAACGGCGCGGAGTTCCCCGGCGGCGACGGCGTGGTCTACGTGCCGTCCGCGACCGGCGAGGTGCCCTCGGGCGGCAACGACCGATCGGTCGGCTACCGGCTCGTGGACACCTTCGCCGCCGGCGGCCTGTGGGCGCAGCGGTCCGGCACGGCGACGTTCGCGAGCTGGGGCACGTTCCGCGGCGACAACGGCAAGGACAACGCGGCCAACTCCGCGTGGGGCTGGGACGACCAGAACGACGGCTCGGACCTCCAGCGCGGCCTGCTCGCGACCGATCCGGCCTACCTCGTTTCGGTGTACTTCGGCAACAAGGGCGAGTTCAGCACGACGTACACCCGCAACGCCTACCGGTAGGAACGGCCCCGCGCCGCTACCATCCCGATCATGACCGCACGCGCGCCCGCACCGCCCCTGGCCCGACTGGCCACGGAGGCGCTGGCCCCGTGGGTCATCGTCATCGGCGTGCCGCTCCTGGTGGCCTGGCAGGCCACCAGGAGCGTGCCGGAGACCCTGCTGTGGGGCGCGGTGGTCGGCCTGACCGGGTCGGTCATCCCCATGGCGGTCGTCGTGCGCGGCGCGCGGCGGGGTCACTGGAACGGCCACCACGTCACCAACCGCGAGGGCCGGCTCGTCCCGCTGCTGACCTGCGTCGCGTCCCTGGCGCTCGGCATCACCGCGCTGGTGCTCGGCGGCGCGCCGCCCACCGTGCTGGGGCTGTCGGTGGCGATGTTCCTCAGCCTGCTGCTGTGCCTGCTCGTCACGTTCGCCCTGCCGGTCGGCGGCACGCGCGGCTGGAAGGTCTCCTTCCACGCGGCCGTGGCGGGGGGCGCGGTCGTCGTGCTGGCGATCACCTACGGCCCGTGGGTGCTGCTGGCCTCGCCCTTCGTGGCGCTGGTGGCGTGGTCGCGGGTGGCGCTGGGGCACCACACCGTGCCGCAGGTCGTGGTGGGCTCGGTGATGGGCGCGATCGTCGGCGGGATCGCGTTCTGGTCGCTCACGTGACGGCCTTCACCCCCGGTGACCGCCGGGCGGCCCTTACCCTGCGGTGATGACGTTCAGGCTGGAGACCGACGGGCCGATCGCGACGCTGACCATCGACCGGCCCGCCAAGCGCAACGCGCTGAGCTACGGGATGTGGTCCGCGCTGCCCGACCTGATGGCGCGGGTGCGCGACGACGACGCGGTGCGCGTGCTGGTCGTGCGCGGCGGCGAGCACTTCTCGGCCGGGGCCGACATCAGCGAGTTCGGCACGCTGCGCAGCGGCGCCGAGGGGGCCGCCCGGTACAGCGAGGCCGTGCACGCGGGCGCGCGGGCCATCACGACGCTCGGCAAGCCGACCATCGCCGCGATCACCGGGTTCTGCATCGGCGGCGGCTGCGAGGTGGCGCTGGCCTGCGACCTGCGGGTCGCGGCGGCGGACGCGCGCTTCGGCATCACGCCCGCCAAGCTGGGCATCGTCTACGCCTTCGCGTCCACGAAGCAGCTCGTCGACGTGGTGGGGCCGGCGTGGGCCAAGCAGATCCTGTTCGGCGGCGAGATCCTGGACGCGGCGACCGCGCTGCGCATCGGCCTGGTCAACGAGGTGCACGCGCCGGACGAGCTGGACGTGCGGGTCAAGGGGCTGTCCACCACGATCGCGGCCCGCGCCCAGGTCAGCGTGCGGGGCGCGAAGCAGATCGTGCACCGCATCACCGAGGGGCAGCACGAGGAGGACGACGCGGTGCGCGCGCTCTACGACGAGGCCGTGCACAGCCCCGAGTACGCCGAGGGCGTGGCCGCGTTCCTGGAGAAGCGCCCGCCCAGGTTCTGAACCCCGGGTTCCGACCCCTCCGGGGTGTTCAAGAAGCGGTCGTCGGGGTAACTCCCTGCACATGACCGAACCCGAGGACAGGCCCCTCACCCCCGACCCGCCCAAGCCGCCCAACACGCCGGAACCGCCCGACCTCGACGTGGACGCCGAGCAGTTCCTGGACGAGGACGAGCGGCGCGAGCGCGACGACGAGCGCCGCCGCGCGGAAGGAGGGGACGAGCAGCCCGAGTAGGGCGGCCCGTCCCCTCCGGGGTCCGGACGGATCGGCGTCAGTCGCCGTCGTACTTGTTCGCGTCACCGGGCCACTCGCCGGTGAGCTTGTCGTAGCCGGTCGCGCCACCCCGGTCGATCGCGGCCTTGACCAGGCCGAAGATCGCGCCCTGGATGGTCGCGGCCAGCAGCACCTCGCCCCACCCCCGGTCCTTCTGGGTCGGGGTGGGGGCTTCCTTCGTGCCGGTGGCGAGCTTCCACACCTGGCCGAACACGGCGCTGGCCGCGAGGCCGCCGAGCACGCCGAACAGCATGCCCAGCGGGCGGTAGAGGAGCTTGTTCACGTTCACCGCCCCCTCCTGACCAGCTTCCACAGCAGCAGCACGACCGCCGCCGCGCCGGCCGCGACCGCCGCCGGGTGCTTGCGGGCCTGCCGCACGCCCCGGTCGACGCGCTGCTGCACGGGCGGGGGCAGCTGCTCGACCGCCTGCGCGGCCTTGGTGCCGACCTGGTCCGCCACCGCGCTCGCCCTCGTGCCGACCTGGCTCGCCACGGCCGCCGCCTTGTCCGCGGCCACGCCCGCCTTCTCGGACACCTGCCCGGCCACCGCGGTGGCCTTCTCCGACACCTGGCCGGCCACCGCCGTCGCCTTCTCGGTCACCTGCTGCGCGACGGCGCTCGCCTTCTCGCCGACCTGGCCCGCGGCGACACCCGTCTGGGCGCCCGCCGACCCGGCCTTCTCGCCGGCCTTGGCCGCCGCGGCGCCCGCGGCCGCCCCGGCCGCCGCCGCCTTCTCGCCGACCTTGTCGGTCACGTGGCCGACCTTGGCGGTGGCCTTGCCCGCCGCCGCCGTGACGGCCTGGTTGGCGCGCGTCGCGCTCTCCTTCACCTTCTCCACCTTCTCGTGCGCCTTCTCCTTGACCCGCCCGGGCACGTCCGCCTTGTGCGCCAGCGCTTCCACGGTCTCGCCGAGCTCGCGCCGCGTCTGCTCGACGTCCGCGCGCAGCTCGTCCGGGTTCTCGGGAACGTCCTTGCCGCTCATCGGTGCGCCCTCTCGCTCACGGTGGCGATGTCCTGCTTCACGCCCGCGATGGCCTCTTCCGGCACCGGTGGGGTGCCCTTCTCGATCTGCTTGCGGCCGACCAGCGCGAGCACGCCCGCGACCAGGAGCACGACGGCCGCGACGATGAACGCCGAGGCCCACGCGGGCAGCGCGGTGGCCAGCAGCAGCACGAACGCCGCGATCACCGTGCCCAGCCCGAACCAGGCCAGCACACCGGCGCCCCCGAGCAGACCGGCTCCCGTGCCGACGCGCTTGCCCTTCTCGCGCATCTCGGCCGCGGCCAGCCGGATCTCGTCCCGCGCCAGCCTGCTCACCTGCTCGGAGAGCCTGCTCACCAGTTCGGCGGTGGACGGTTCCCGGTCGGTGGCGACGTGGTCCATGGCCGTCTCCTCTCTCAGTCGACCCCCGACTACCCAGAACACGCGTGGTGTACGCACGGGATTGGGGGGAACCCCGGCGCTCATGGCGACGCGAGCACCCGACGCACCCACCAGACTGCCCAAGAGCTCGTGGTGGGGCGTCCTCAAGCGCACGGTGAAGGAGTTCAACGACGACAACCTCACCGACTGGGCGGCGGCGCTCACCTACTACGCGGTGCTGTCGCTCTTCCCCGGCATCCTGCTGCTGGTGACGCTGCTCGGCCTGCTCGGACCGCAGGCCACGCAGTCCATCGTGGACAGCCTGGACATGCTGGGGCCCGGCGAGGCCAAGGACTTCATCGCGGGGGGCATCGAGAACCTCCAGCAGTCGAAGGCCACCGGCCCGCTGGCGATCGTCGGTCTGGTGACCGCGCTGTGGTCGGCCTCGGGGTACGTGGGCGCGTTCATGCGCGCGGCGAACTCGATCTACGACGTCGAGGAGGGCCGGCCGTTCTGGAAGGTCGTCCCGCTGCGGCTGGGCCTGACCGTCGGCGTGGTGGTGCTGCTGGCGCTGACCGCGCTGGGCGTCACGCTGACCGGCGGCGTCGCGCGGTGGCTGGGCGACCTGCTGGGCCTGGGCGAGCAGTTCGTGACGGTCTGGGACGTGGCCAAGTGGCCCGTGCTGTTCCTGCTGGCCAGCGCCGCGATCGGGCTGCTGTTCTGGGCCTCGCCGAACGTGCGGCAGCCGAGCTTCCTGTGGATCACCCCGGGCGGCCTGGTCACCGTGCTGGTGTGGGTGGCGGCCTCGCTGGGCTTCGCGTTCTACGTGGCGAACTTCAGCTCGTACAACAAGACCTACGGCTCGCTCGCCGGTGTGATCATCTTCCTGGTGTGGCTGTGGATCTCGAACATCGCGCTGCTGCTCGGGGCCGAGCTGGACGCCGAGCTGGAGCGCGGGCGGCGGATGGAGTCGGGGGAGTCGTCGGGCGAGGACCCGGTGGCCCCGCCGCGCGACACCCGCGCGATGGACGACTGACCGCGGTGGGCGACCGTCGCCGCGGCGACGGGGCGACCGGTACGACGGAGGGGGCGGGACCCGAACGGGTCCCGCCCCCTCCACGTCGTGGCAGGAGCCTCAGCCCTGCTGGCCCGCCTTCTGCTCGGCGACCTGCTTGCGCACGTCCTCCATGTCGACCTTGCGGGCCTGGTCGATCAGGTCCTCCAGCGCCGACTCGGGCAGCGCCCCCGGCTGGGCGTAGAGCACCACGCCGTCGCGCACGATCATCAGCGTCGGGATCGAGCGGATCTCGAACGCCGCGGCGAGCTGCTGCTGCGCCTCGGTGTCGACCTTGCCGAACACGATGTCGTCGTGCTTCTCGCTGGACTTCTCGTAGGTCGGGGCGAACTGGCGGCACGGGCCGCACCACCCGGCCCAGAAGTCGACCAGGACCATCTCGGAGCCGCCGACAACCTCGTCGAAGTTCTCCGCGGTCAGCTCCACGGTGGCCATAGGTCCTCCTCAAAGTGGACTCAGGGGTCGGCCCCCTTGTACCCGCTCCAACGACCGGGACACGCCGGACATTCCTTTCAACAAACTGTGGACCTCTTCAACAGAACGTTGTAGCTTTCGGTCACCCGATCGCAGGAGGTGTCCCGTGCGCAGGACCGCAGCCCTCGCCCTGTCCCTGTTCGCGCTGGTCGCGTGCGGTGCCCCCACCGAGGAGCCGCCCGCCGGACCGGCCGACGACCTGCCCGACACCGCCGCGGTGGTGCGGGCCGTCACCAAGGACGAGGCGCTCGCCGCGACCCTCCCGGAGGCCGTCCGGCAGGCCGGCAAGCTGCGCGTCGGGTCGAACGTGCAGAACCCGCCGAACAACTTCTACGCGGCCGACGGCAAGACCGCGGTCGGCTCCGAGGTCGACCTGGCCAAGGCGATCGGCGCCAAGCTCGGCCTGACCGTCGAGCACCAGGACATGGCGTTCAGCTCGCTCATCACGAGCCTCCAGGCGGGGCGCATCGACGTGACGATGGCCGCGATGAACGACACCGCCGAGCGGCAGCAGGCGATCGACTTCGTCGACTACTTCACCTCGGGCATCACGATCATGGTCCAGAAGGGCAACCCGCAGGGCGTCAAGGGCCCGGACGACCTGTGCGGCAAGGCGGTCGCGGTCAACCTCGGCTCCAGCCAGGAGACCTACGCCAAGGAGTACCCCTGCCTGTCCGGCGACCCGATCCAGGTGACCTCCACGGACAGCGACACGCAGAACCAGAACCAGCTGCGCACCGGGCGCGTCGCCGCGATCCTCAACGACCTGCCGACCGCCGTCTACGTCGCCAAGACCGCCGGTGACGGCGAGTTCTTCGAGGTCGTCGACCTGGCCCCGATCAACGGCGGCCCGTACGGCATCGGCGTGAACAAGGCCACCCCCGAGCTGACGGCCGCGATCCGGAAGGCCCTCCAGGCGCTCGTCGACGACGGCACCTACGGCAAGCTCCTCGCCGCCTGGGACGTCGAGCAGGGCGCGGTCGACGAGGTGACCGTCAATGGCCGGTGAGCCCGGAGTGACCCCGGCCCCGACCGACGACGAGCTGGTCGTCGTCCCGCTGCGCCACTGGTGGCGGTGGGTCGGCGGCGCGGTGATCCTGGTGCTGCTCGGCCTGCTGGGCTGGGCGCTGGCCGACGCGAGGATCGACTACGCGGCCGTGCCCGGGTTCTTCACCCACGACATCATGCTGCGCGGCCTGGTCAACACGGTCGTGCTGGCGCTCGCGGCGCAGGCCGGGGCGATCGTGCTCGGCGTCGTCATCGCCCTGATGCGCCGCTCGGCCAACCCCGTCGCCCGCTGGTTCGCCGCCGGGTACGTGTGGCTGTTCCGCGGCCTGCCCGTGCTGCTCCAGATCCTGCTGTGGTTCAACCTGGCCCTGGTGTTCGAGGACATCTCGTTCTTCGGCATCTGGGAGGAGAAGACGAACGTGCTGGTCACGGCGTTCGTCGCGGCTCTGCTGGGCCTCGGGCTCAACGAGAGCGCCTACATGGCCGAGATCGTGCGGGCCGGCCTGAACAGCGTCGACCACGGGCAGGTCGAGGCGGCCAAGGCCATCGGCATGACACCCGCCGTGGCGCTGCGCCGCGTCGTGCTGCCGCAGGCCATGCGGGTGATCATCCCGCCCACCGGCAACAACTTCATCAACATGCTCAAGGGCACGTCCATGGCGTCCGTCATCGGCTTCCTGGAGCTGGTCCACGCGGCCAACAACATCGCCTCGCGCAACCTCCAGATCATGGAGACGCTGCTCGCGGCGGCGGCCTGGTACATGGTGGTGGTGAGCGTGGCGAGCGTCGGGCAGCACTACCTGGAGCGCCACTACGGCAAGGGGGTCGCCCGATGAGCCTGGTACGCGCCGTGGGCGTGCGGAAGTCGTTCGGCGGGACCGAGGTGCTGCGCGGCGTCGACCTCACCGTGGAGGCCGGGCAGGTGGTGTGCCTGCTCGGGCCGTCCGGGGCGGGCAAGTCCACGTTCCTGCGGTGCGTCAACCACCTGGAGACCATCGACGCGGGCCGGATCTGGGTGGACGGCCAGGCCGTCGGGTTCGCCTCGCGCGGCGGGAAGCTGCACGAGCTGCGCGAGCGCGAGGTGGCCCGCCAGCGGCGCGGCATCGGCATGGTGTTCCAGCGGTTCAACCTGTTCCCGCACCGCACGGCGCTGGAGAACGTCGTCGAGGGGCCGGTGCGGGTGCTGCGCAGGCCCCGGCGCGACGCCGTCGACGAGGGGCGGGCGCTGCTGGCGCGCGTCGGGCTGGCCGACAAGGCCGACGCCTACCCGCACCAGCTGTCCGGCGGCCAGCAGCAGCGGGTGGCCATCGCGCGGGCGCTGGCGATGCGGCCCCGGCTGATGCTGTTCGACGAGCCGACGTCCGCGCTCGACCCCGAGCTGGTGGGCGAGGTGCTGGACGTGATGGTCGACCTGGCCCGCGACGGCATGACGATGATCGTGGTCACGCACGAGATCGGGTTCGCCCGCCAGGTGGCCGACTCCGTGGTGTTCATGGTCGACGGCGCGGTGGTCGAGACCGGCCCGCCCGGTCAGGTGCTGGACGACCCCCGGCAGCAACGCACGAAGCAGTTCCTCGCGAAGGTGCTCTAGGTGGACATGCGCATCCCGTCGTCGTACCTCGTCCAGTTCCACGAGCCGGAGGGCTACCTGGACTTCGCCCGCTTCGGGCCGCCGTCGCACGCGGTCGTGGACGCCTCCACCCGGCTGCTGGAGGCGTCCGCCGCCGCCGGTCCGTCCACCGTGGATGAACTGATGCGGCAGGAGCTGCGGGCGAAGGCGGCCGTGGCGCGGCTGTGCCGGGGCGACACCGACCACGTGGCGCTGCTGCCGAACACGAGCACCGGCCTGTTCCAGGTGGCGCTGGGCGCCACCGGGGAGGTGCTGGTGTCGGCGGGGGAGTTCCCGGCCAACACCTACCCGTGGGTGCGGTCCGGGCGGGCGGCGGTGCGGTGGCTGCCGGGCGGGCCGGTGACGCCCGAGGCGGTGCGGGAGGCGTTGACGCCGTCGGTGACGGTGGTGTCGGTGAGCGCCGTGGACTTCCGGACCGGTTACCGGGCCGACCTGGCCGCGTTGCGCGAGGTCGTCGGCGACCGGGTGCTGGTGGTCGACGGCATCCAGGGCTTCGGCGTGGTCGACGAGCCGTGGGAGGTGGCCGACGTCCTGGTCGTGGGTGGCCAGAAGTGGCTGCGGGCCGGGTGGTCCACCGGGTTCATGACGCTGTCCGACCGGGCCCTGCACCGCCTCGACCCGGTGCTGTCCGGGTGGACCGGCGCCGAGGACGCCGGGTTGTTCGACGACGCCGTCCACCCGGTGGCCCGGCACGCCGCGGGGTGGTCCATCACCAACCTCAGCCCCGTCGCCGCAGGCGCCCTGGCCACGGCCTTGGAGCTGGTCGAGCTGGCCGGTGTTCCACGAATCAACAACAGGATTGTTGAACAATCCGACAATCTCATGGAGATCGTCCGATCCGCAGGCGGCACCGTGGTGTCCGCGACCGACCGGCGGGCGGGCATCACCGCGTTCACGCTGCCCGACCGGCCGTCGTCGGTGGTGGGCGCGGCCCTGGCCGAGGCGGGGGTGACGGCGACCGTGCGGCCGGAGCACGTCCGCCTGTCGCCGCACGTCTCGACCACCCCGGCGACGGTCGCGCGGTTCGCCGACGCCCTCAAGGCCCTCACCGCCCGCGCCCACCGGGCACCCACGCCCGTCGCCACCAAGCTGGCCCCCGAGCCCACTGCCGCGTCCGCCGCCAAGCCGGCCACCGAGTCCGCCGCCGCCTCTGCCGCCGAGTCGGCCACCGAGTCCGCTGCCGCCTCTGCCGCAGCCGCCGCGTTTGCCACCACCGCATCGGCCGTTGCCGGGCCCGCTGTTGCCGCGTCCGCCGTCACCGCGTCCGTCATCGCCGCGCACTCCGCCGCCATGTCCGCGACCGCCGCATCCGCCGCCCCTGCCGCCCCTGCTGCCGCCGGGCCTGCCGCACCTGCCGTCACCTCCGCCGTCCCGGCGGCGGAGGTGCTCAAGGCGCTCGTCCCCACGGTGAACAGCCTGGCCGAGGCGTTGGGCGCGGGCACCGAGGTCGTGCTGCACGACCTCGGCGCACTGCCCAACTCGATCATCGCCATCGCGGGCGACCTGACCGGCCGCTCGGTCGGCGGTCCCATGACCGACCTGCTGCTCGGCCTCGTCCGCCGGGGCACCACCCAGGACCTCGCCGGTTACGAGACCTACGCGCCCGACGGCCGGGTGCTGCGCTCCTCCACCGTCTTCCTGCGCGACGAGCACGGCGAGGCGATCGGCTGCCTGTGCGTCAACAGCGACCCCGGCTCGCGGACCGGCGCCGGGCCCGCCGCGCGGCCGGTCGAGGCGTTCCCGGGTGACGTCGACACGCTCCAGCGCCTGCTGGTGGAACGGGCCGTCGCCGCAGTCGGCGTGCCGGTCGAGCTGATGAAGAAGTCCCACAAGTCGCAGGTCGTGCGCGTCCTCGACGAGGCGGGGCTGTTCCTGATCAGGGACTCCGTCGACTACCTGGCGGGCGTGCTCGGCGTCACCCGGTACACCATCTACAACTACCTCAACGAGACCCGGGGCTGACGTCGGCGTGCGCGGCGCGTTTTCCACCCCGGCGCGGCCGTGCCGCATGATGCACCCATGTTGTCGAGCAGCAGCGACGAGTTCCGCGCGTTCTGGGCCGAGCGCCACCTGTGCACCCTCACCACGATCCGGAAGGACGGCACGCCGCACGTCGTGCCCGTGGGCGTCACCCTGGACGTCGACACCGCCACCGCGCGCGTGATCACCTCCGGCGGGTCGCACAAGGTGCGGCAGCTCCTCGCCGCGGGCGAGGCGGGGGCACCCGTCGCGGTGTGCCAAGTGGACGGTCGCCGCTGGTCCACCCTGGAGGGGCGCGCGGTGGTCCGGCGCGACCCCGCGTCCGTCGCGGACGCCGAGCGGCGCTACGCCGCCCGCTACCGCACGCCCCGCCCCAACCCCGAGCGCGTGGTGATCGAGATCGCCGTCACCCGCGTCCTGGGCACGGTGTGAGCGCGCCCACCGCCGTCACGGTCGTCGGCATCGGCGCGGACGGCTGGGACGGCCTGCCCCACGCCTCGCGGCACGCCCTCGCCTCCTGCGACGTGCTGATGGGCAGCACCCGCCAGCTCGACCTCGTGCCCGGCGCGTTCGACCGCGTCCCGTGGCCGTCACCGCTGCTGCCCGCCCTGCCCGACCTGCTCGACCGGTACGCCGGCCGCCGAATCGGCGTGCTGGCCAGCGGCGACCCGATGTTCCACGGCATCGGCACCACGCTCGTGCGGCTGCTCGGCGCGGACCGGGTGCGGGTCGTGCCGCACCCGTCGTCGGTGTCGCTGGCCTGCGCCCGGCTCGGCTGGGCGCTCGACGACGTGGCCGTGGTCAGCCTGGTCGGCAAGCCCGCCGCGCTCGTCGTCCCGCACCTGCACCCCGGGCGGCGCGTCCTCGTGCTGGGCGCCTCGCCGGTCGAGGTCGCCGGGCTCGCCCCGCGCGCCCGCCTCACCGTCCTGGAGAACCTCGGCGGACCGGACGAGCGCGTGCACCACGACCCGGCCGCCGCCGGCCCGCTGCACGTCCTCGCCGTCGAGTGCGGCGCGGACGGCGCGTCCCTGGTCCCCGGCCGCCCCGACGACGCGTTCGAGCACGACGGGCAGCTCACCAAGCGCGAGGTGCGCGCGGTGTCCCTGGCGCTGCTCGCGCCCCGCCCCGGCGAGCTGCTGTGGGACGTCGGCGCGGGCGCGGGCAGCATCGCCGTCGAGTGGTGCCGCACGCACCCGTCGTGCCGGGCCGTCGCGGTCGAGAAGCACCCCGGGCGCGCCGAGCGCGTCACCCGCAACGCCACCGCCCTCGGCGTGCCCGGCATCCGCGTCGTGGTCGGCCCGTCGCCCGCCGCCCTGGAGGGCCTGGACGCCCCGGACGCGGTGTTCGTCGGCGGCGGCCTCACCGCGCCCGGTGTCGTCGAGCGCTGCTGGTCGGCGCTGCGGCCCGGCGGCAGGCTCGTCGCCAACGCCGTCACCCTGGAGTCGGAGGCCGTGCTCACCGCGTGGCACGCCCGGCTGGGCGGCGAGCTGACCCGGGTCGAGGTGAGCCGGGCCGCCCCGATCGGCGGCTTCACCGGCTGGCGCCCCCAGCTGCCCGTGACCACGTGGGCCGTGACCAAGCCCGTGACCAAACCCGTGACCAAGCCCGTGACCGAGGAGAACGCGTGACCGTCCACTTCATCGGCGCCGGCCCCGGCGCGGCCGACCTGCTCACCCTGCGCGCCGCCCGGCTCCTCGCCGAGTCCCCGGTGTGCCTGTACGCGGGCGCGCTCGTGCCCGTCGAGGTGCTGGGGCACTGCCCGCCCGGCGCGCGGCTGGTCGACACCGCGGACCTCGACCTCGACCAGATCCTGCGCGAGCTGTCCGACGCCCACGCCGCCGGGCACGACGTGGCCCGCCTGCACTCCGGCGACCCGTCCGTGTTCAGCGCGGTGGCCGAGCAGATGCGCAGGCTGGACGCCCTCGGCATCCCCTACGACGTCACGCCGGGCGTCCCCGCGTTCGCCGCCGCCGCCGCGTCGCTCAAGCGCGAGCTGACCGTGCCGGGCGTGGGCCAGACCGTCGTGCTCACCCGCACGGCCGCCCGCGCCACCCCCATGCCGCCGGGGGAGGACCTGGCGACGCTGGGCGCGTCCGGGGCGACCCTCGTGCTGCACCTGGCCGTGCAGCGGATCACCGAGGTCGTCGCCGACCTGCTGCCGAACTACGGCCCGGACTGCCCGGTCGCCGTGGTGGCGCGGGCGAGCCGCGAGGACGAGGAGGTGCTGCGCGGCACCCTGGCCGACATCGCCGCGCGGGTCGAGGCGGCCGGGATCAGGCGGACGGCGGTGATCGTGGTGGGCCGCGTCCTGGCCGCCGAGGGGTTCCCGGACAGCCACCTGTACTCGACCACCCGGTGCCGGACGGTGACGAGGGGTCGGGCGGGCCGCGCGTGACAGCGGGCCGGGCGTGACAGCGGGCCGGGCGTGACAGCGGGCCGGGCGGGCCGGGCCTGAGGGCGGTTAGGCGCGGCCCACCACCGTGCCCGCCCGGTCGATCACGATCACGTCCACCTCCACCGGGGCGCCGCGCAGCACCTCGTCCGCCGTCGCCTTCGCGCGCACCGCCACCAGGTCGCCCAGCGGCACCCCGGCGGCCTGGGCCAGGTGCAGGGCGCCCAGCGCCGTGTTGGCGCCCCGGACGGCGGCGGCCAGGGCCGGGTCGCCCACCAGAGAGGCCACGAAGCCCAGGTCCACCTGGGAGCGGCCCGAGTGCAGGTCCAGGTGGCCGTGCGCCAGCTTCGACAGCTTGCCGATGCCGCCCGCCACCGTCAGCCTGGGCACCGGGTGGCGGCGCAGGTACTTCAGCACCGCGCCGGCGAAGTCGCCCATGTCCAGCAGCGCGTCCTCGGGCAGGCCGTGCACCTCGGCGGCGACCCGCTCCGACGTGCTGCCGGTGCACCCGGCCACGTGCTCGCGCCCCGCCGCGCGGGCCACGTCCACGCCGCGCCGGATGCTGTCGATCCACGCCGAGCACGAGTACGGCACCACGACGCCCGTCGTGCCCAGGATCGACAGGCCGCCCAGGATGCCCAGCCGCGGGTTCCACGTCCTGCGCGCCAGCTCCTCGCCGTGCTCGACGGAGATCTCCACGACCACGTCCCCGGTGCCGCCGTGCTCCGCCGCCACCCGCGCCACGTGCTCGGTCATCAACCGCCTCGGCACGGGGTTGATCGCGGGCTCGCCGACCGCCAGCGGCAGCCCCGGCTTGGTGACCGTGCCGACGCCCGGCCCCGCGCGGAACACGACGCCGCCGCCGGGCGGGCCGGGGCGCACCGTCGACGAGATCAGCGCGCCGTGCGTCACGTCCGGGTCGTCGCCCGCGTCCTTCACCACCGACGCGGTCGCCGTGCCGCCGGACAGGGACTCGCGGGCCAGCGCGAACGTCGGCGTGCGACCCTTGGGCAGCACGACCCCCACCGGGTCGGGGAACTCGCCGGTGAGCAGCGCCGTGTAGGCCGCGGTCGTCGCGGCCGTGGCGCAGGCGCCGGTCGTCCATCCGTAGCGCAGGGTGCTCACGACGACAGGATGCAACAACGATGGGAACGGTGCTGGTGCTGGGGGGCACGGGGGAGTCCCGCGCGCTCGCCGCCGCCCTCACCGGCACGAGGGTGATCTCCTCGCTCGCCGGCCGGGTGCGCGACCCGAAGCTGCCCGAGGGCGAGGTGCGGATCGGCGGGTTCGGCGGCGTCGACGGGCTGGTCGCCCACCTGCGCGCCGAGCGCGTCGACGCCGTCGTGGACGCCACCCACCCGTTCGCCGACCGCATCACGGCCAACGCCCTCGCCGCGACGACGGCCACCGGCACGCCGTTCCTCGTGCTGCGCCGCCCCGGCTGGCCGCCGCGCCCCGGCTGGGAGTACGTGGGCAGCGTCGCCGAGGCCGCCGAGCGCGTCGCCGGCCGCACGCCGTTCATCACCACCGGGCGGCAGGAGCTGGCGCACTTCCGCGGCGGCGTGGCGCGCACCGTCGACCCGCCCGACCCGCCGGTCCCCGGCGTCACCGTCCTGCTCGACCGCGGTCCGTACGCGGTGGACGACGAGCTGGCGCTGATGCGCGCGCACGGCGTGGACGTGCTCGTCACCAAGGACAGCGGCGGGCCGATGACGGCGGCCAAGCTGGAGGCCGCCGCTCACCTGGGCCTGCCGGTCGTCGTGGTGCGCCGCCCGCCCGCGCCGGACGCGCCGCACGTGGCCACCGTCGCCGAGGCGCTCGACTGGCTCGCCCGCGGTGGCGTCCTCACCCGGGGTAGCGGCGCGGGGTGAACACCGTGCCGCGGTGGGTGAGCGTCGTCTGCGTCGACCCGACCAGCAGCAGGCACCGCATGTCCACGGTGGACGGGTCGAGGTCGGCCAGCCGCAGCACCCGCACGTCCTCCTCCGGTCCGCCGACGTCGCGGCCCACCACCACCGGGGTGTCCGGCGAGCGGTGGCGCAGCAGCAGGTCCCGCGCCGCCTCCACCTGCCACGTGCGGCTGCGCGAGGCCGGGTTGTAGATCGCCAGCACGAGGTCCGCCGCCGCCGCGGCCTCCAGCCGGCCGGCGATCACCTCCCACGGCTTGAGCCGGTCCGACAGCGACACCACGCAGTAGTCGTGCCCCAGCGGCGCGCCCACCCGGCTGGCCACCGCGTGCGCCGCGGTCAGCCCCGGCAGCACGCGCACCGGCACGTCCGCGAACTGCTCCTCCGCCGCGACCTCCAGCACCGCGCTGGCCATCGCGAACACGCCGGGGTCGCCCGAGGACACCACGGCGACCCGCCGGCCCCGCTTGGCGAGGTCCAGCGCGAACGCCGCCCGCTCGGACTCCACCTTGTTGTCCGAGGCGTGCACGCGCTGCCGCGGCGAGGCGTTCACCCGGTTCAGGTACGTCACGTAGCCGACCAGGTCGTCCGCCCCCACCAGCGCCCGGCGCGCCTCCGGCGTCAGCCACTCCGGCCCGGCCGGGCCGAGGCCCACCACGACCACCTCGCCGACGCCCGACGCCGAGACCGACGCCCGCCGCCGGTCCCCGGAGGGCAGCAGCGCCAACGAGAAGTACGGCACCGTGTCCGGGTCCACTTCGGACAGCGGCGCGGTGCGCTGGCCGCCGGTGGTGGCCCGCTCCACGTACCACGCCTCGTCGAGCCGACCGGCCTTCTCCAGCGCCGCCCGCACGTGCGGGAAGGTCCGCCCCAGCTTCATGATCGCCACCGGGTCGCCGCCCGACAGGTGCTCGACCAGCGCGTCGGTGGGCAGCGTGCCCGGCAGCACGGTCAGCACCTCGTCCCGCTCCACCAGCGGCCGGCCGATCACCGCCGCGCCCGCGCTCACCGACGTCACGCCCGGCACCACCTCGGCCGGGTACCGGTGCGCCAGGCGCTTGTGCAGGTGCATGTACGAGCCGTAGAAGAACGGGTCGCCCGCCGCCAGCACGACCACGTCGAGCCCCGCGTCGAGGTGCTTCGCGAGCCGTTCCGCGCACTCCTCGTAGAACCCGTCGATCTCGCCCTGGTAGTCGTCGGAGTCCTCGGTGGTCACCGGGTAGACGAGCTGCTCCTCGACCTGGCCCTCCCGCAGGTAGGGCTCGGCGATCCGCCGCGCCACGCTGCGCCCGTGCCGCGCGCTGTGGAACACCACCACGTCGGCCTCGCGGATGAGCCGCGCCGCCTTCACCGTCACCAGCTCCGGGTCGCCCGGACCCACGCCGACGCCGTACAGCCTGCCCGTCATTCGTCCTCGCTCGCGATCGCGTTGACCGCCGCGGCCGTCATGGCGCTGCCGCCGCGCCGCCCGCGCACGACCAGGTGCTCCAGGCCGAGGTCGTTGGCCACCAGCGCGTCCTTCGACTCGGCCGCCCCGATGAACCCGACCGGCACGCCCAGCACGGCGGCCGGTTTCGGCGCGCCCGCGGCGATCAGGTCGAGCAGGTGGAACAGCGCGGTCGGCGCGTTGCCGATGGCGACCACCGCGCCGTCCAGCCGGTCGCCCCACAGCTCCAGGGCGGCGGCGCTGCGGGTGTTGCCCAGCTCGTCGGCCAGCTCCGGCACGCGCGGGTCGTTCAGCGTGCACAGCACCTCGTTGCCCGCGGGCAGGCGCTTGCGCGTCACGCCCGCCGCGACCATCTGCGCGTCGCACAGGACCGGCGCGCCCGCCAGCAGCGCCTCGCGGGCGTCGCGCACCACGTGCGGCGAGAACGCGACGTCGTCGACCAGGTCGACCATGCCGCAGGCGTGGATCATCCGCACCACGACGCGCGCGACGTCGTCGGGGAACCGGGTCAGGTCCGCCTCGGCGCGGATGGTGGCGAACGAGCGGCGGTAGATCTCCGGCCCGTCCTTGACGTAGTCCTGCTCGGTCACCTGATCTCCTCGTACCCGTCGCCGGTCGCGACGAACTCCACCGCGCCACCGGCCGGCCGCCCGCACCTGCGCGCGCAGCCGGACCAGTGCACGCGCCCCGCGTGCGGGGTGCCGATCCAGCGCGCGACGTCCGCGCGCACGTCGGCCAACGACTTCGCGCACCCCGGCCGGCCGGTGCACGCGCTCACCCCGTGCCACGGCGAGTCGGGGGAGGTGAACAGGCCGCCCGCGTCGCTGCCGGCCGGGAGGACCAGGCCGCGCCACGGCGTCAGCCGCACCGGCGTGCCGGCCAGCAGGCGGGCGTCGAGCCGGCCCAGCGGGACGCCCGCGACCACGACGTCCCCGACCGGACCCGGTGTCGCGGGGATCACAGCGGGGTCGAGGCGGTCGGCCACCGGGACGCCCAGCGCCTCCGTGATCTTCCGCACACCGCCGTCCACTTCGGACAGCCGCCAGGCGGTCCCGCGCAGTTCCCCGAACAGCCGAGCCGCGCGCACCACGGCGCCCACCGGATCGGTCACCCGAAGCCCGGAATCACGCCCCGCCAGGAACAACGCGTCACCGACCAGGCCGATGTCACCCGAAAGCCCGCTCACCGCGTGACCCACCGTGACCAGGAACCGGCCCGGCAGGTCGGCCAGCGACGGTTCGGCCAGCAGCGCGGCGTCGAGCGCGTCCACCAGGTCCTGGTTGTCCTCCAGCGGCGCGGCGACGATGTTGCGCATCCGCTCGTGGGTCGCCGAGGGCAGCAGGCCGGCTTCCCGCAGGCGCGCCCCCAGCTCGTGCTCCGCCCCCGGCGCCAGGCCCCTGATCTGCACGTTCGCCCGCGACGTCAGCTCCAGGAACCCGTCGCCCAGCTCCAGCGCCGCCGCGCGCACCACGTCGAACCGCCGGGCGTCCAGCGTCCCGCCGGGCACCCGCACGCGCGCCAGCCCGCCGTCGGCCGCGACGTGCACGTCGACGGCCCCGGGGCAGGCGTCCGGGCGTTCCCGATCGGAGGACATGGGATGGATGCTAACCGCCGGGTTAGGGTGGCCCCGAACGGCGAAGCAACAGGAGGAAGCCGGTGCGAATCCGGCGCGGTCCCGCCACTGTGACCGGGTGAGCGCCCGGGAGTCAGGAACTCCGCCCAGCCGTCCCCCACGACCTGGGGCGAGGACCCCCGAGGGATGGAGCCCGCACGTGATCCTGCTGCTGTCGACCTCCGACACGGACCTGCTGTCCGCCCGCGCGAGCGGCGCGGACTACCGCCTGGCCAACCCCTCCCGCACCGCCGCGGCCGACCTCCCGGCGCTGGTCGAGGGGGTCGACCTGGTGGTCGTGCGCATCCTCGGCGGTCGCCGGATGTGGGAGGAAGGGCTCGACCACCTCCTCGCGGGCCCGCGCCCCGTCGTCGTGCTCGGCGGCGAGCAGAACCCCGACGCGCCGCTGATGGAGCTGTCCACGGTGCCCGGCGGCGTGTGCGCCGAGGCCCACGCGTACCTGGCGCACGGCGGCCCGGCGAACCTCGCCGAGCTGCACCGCTTCCTGTCCGACACGGTCCTGCTCACCGGCCACGGCTTCGAGCCGCCCGCGCCCGCGCCGAACTGGGGCGTCCTGGAGCGGCCGGAGCCCGCGGGGCCCGCGAACGACGGCCCGACCGTCGCGGTCCTGTACTACCGGGCCCACCACGTCGCCGGGAACACCGCGTTCGTGCACGCCCTGTGCGACGCGGTCGAGGCGAAGGGCGGCCGGCCGCTGCCGATCTTCTGCGCCTCGCTGCGCGCCGCCGAACCGGGGCTGCTCGCCGAGCTGGGCAAGGCGGACGCGCTCGTGGTCACCGTCCTCGCCGCGGGCGGCACGAAGCCCGCCGCCGCGTCCGCCGGCGGTGACGACGACGCGTGGGACGTGGGCGCGCTCGCCGCGCTGGACGTGCCGATCCTCCAGGGGCTCTGCCTCACCTCCAGCCGCGCGCAGTGGGACGACAACGACGACGGCCTCTCCCCGCTGGACACCGCCACGCAGGTGGCGATCCCCGAGTTCGACGGCCGGATCATCACCGTCCCGTTCTCCTTCAAGGAGGTCGACGAGGACGGCCTGACCGTGTACGTGGCCGACGAGGAGCGGGCCGCGCGCGTCGCGGGCATCGCCGTGCGGCACGGGAAGCTGCGGCACGTCCCCAACGCCGACAAGCGGATCGCGATCATGCTGTCGGCCTACCCCACCAAGCACTCCCGCATCGGCAACGCCGTCGGCCTCGACACCCCGGCGAGCGTCGTGCGGCTGCTCCAGGAGCTGCGCGCGGCCGGGTACGACATCGGCGACGAGCTGCCCGGCGTGGACGACCTCGACGGCGACGCGCTCATCCACGCCCTCATCGCGGCCGGCGGGCAGGACGCGGACTGGTTGACCGAGGAGCAGGTCCAGGGCAACCCGGTGCGGCTGCCCGCCGCCCGCTACCGCGAGTGGTACGCCACCCTGCCCGAGGACGCCCGCGCGGGCATGGAGGCGCACTGGGGGCAGGCGCCCGGCACGCTGTTCGTGGACCGCTCGAAGGACCCCGACGGCGAGGTCGTGCTGGCCGCCCTGCGCTCCGGCAACGTCGTGGTGATGGTCCAGCCGCCGCGCGGGTTCGGCGAGAACCCCATCGCGATCTACCACGACCCGGACCTGCCGCCCAGCCACCACTACCTGGCCGCCTACCGCTGGCTGGAGTCCGAGTTCCGGGCGGACGCCGTCGTGCACGTCGGCAAGCACGGCAACCTGGAGTGGCTGCCCGGCAAGACCGTCGGCATGTCCGCGGGCTGCGGCCCGGACGCCGCGCTCGGCGACCTGCCGCTGGTCTACCCGTTCCTGGTCAACGACCCGGGCGAGGGCACCCAGGCCAAGCGCCGCGCGCACGCCACCCTGGTCGACCACCTCGTGCCGCCGATGACCCGCGCCGACAGCTACGGCGACATCGCCAGGTTGGAGCAGCTGCTCGACGAGCACGGCACGATCGCCGCGATGGACCCGGCGAAGCTGCCCGCGATCCGCGCGCAGATCTGGACCCTCATCCAGGCCGCGAAGCTCGACCACGACCTGGGCGTCGCCGAGCGCCCGGCCGACGAGGGCTTCGACGACCTGATCCTGCACGTCGACGGCTGGCTGTGCGAGGTCAAGGACGTGCAGATCCGCGACGGCCTGCACGTGCTCGGGCAGGCCCCGACCGGCGAGGCCCGGGTCAACCTGGTGCTGGCGATCCTCCAGGCCCGGCAGATGTGGGCCGGTCGGGTCGCGGCGCTGCCCGGCCTGCGCGAGGCGCTGGGGCTGGCCGACACCACGCGCACGAGCACCGACCGGGTGGAGGCCGAGGCGCGGGCGCTGGTGCTGGGCATGGAGGAGGCGGGCTGGGACCCGGCCGCCGCCCGGACCCTCACCGACGTGGAGGACGTGGCGCGCGTGCTGGAGTTCGCCGCGCACGAGGTCGTGCCCCGGCTGGCCCGCACCACCGACGAGATGACCCACGTGCTGCACGCCCTGGCCGGCGGCTACGTGCCCGCCGGTCCGAGCGGGTCGCCGCTGCGCGGCCTGGTCAACGTCCTGCCGACGGGCCGCAACTTCTACTCCGTCGACCCCAAGGCGGTGCCGTCGCGGCTGGCGTGGGAGACCGGGCAGGCCATGGCGGACTCGCTGCTGGAGCGCTACCGCGCCGACACGGGGGAGTGGCCGCCGTCGGTCGGGCTGTCCGTGTGGGGCACGAGCGCGATGCGCACGGCGGGTGACGACATCGCCGAGGTGCTCGCCCTGATGGGTGTCCGCCCGGTGTGGGACGACCAGTCCCGCCGCGTCACCGGCCTGGAGGCGATCCCCCTGGCCGAGCTGGGCCGCCCGCGCATCGACGTGACGGTCCGCATCAGCGGGTTCTTCCGCGACGCCTTCCCGCACGTGGTCACCCTGCTGGACGACGCCGTGCGGCTGGTGGCCGACCTGGACGAGCCGGACGGGGACAACTTCGTCCGCGCCCACGCCCGGGCGGACCTGGCCGAGCACCAGGACCCGCGCCGCGCCACGATGCGCATCTTCGGCAGCAAGCCCGGCGCGTACGGGGCGGGCCTGCTGCCGCTCATCGACAGCCGGAACTGGCGCGACGACGCGGACCTGGCCGAGGTCTACGCGGTGTGGGGCGGGTACGCCTACGGCCGCGAGCTGGAGGGCGTGGAGGCGCGCAAGGACATGGAGAGCGCCTACAAGCGCATCGCCGTGGCCGCGAAGAACATCGACACCCGCGAGCACGACATCGCCGACTCCGACGACTACTTCCAGTACCACGGCGGCATGGTCGCGACGGTCCGCGCGCTCACCGGCACGGCCCCCAAGGCGTACGTCGGCGACAGCACCCGGCCCGAGGCGGTGCGGACCAGGACGCTGCACGAGGAGACCCACCGGATCTTCCGGGCGCGCGTGGTCAACCCCCGCTGGCTCGCGGCAATGCGCAAGCACGGTTACAAGGGTGCGTTCGAATTGGCCGCCACGGTCGATTACCTGTTCGGCTACGACGCCACCACGGGGGTGGTCGCGGACTGGATGTACGAACAACTGGCGGCCAGCTACGTGCTCGACCCGGAAAACCGGGAGTTCCTGGAGAAGTCGAACCCGTGGGCGCTGCACGGGATCTCGGAACGCCTGCTCGAAGCGGCCGAGCGCGGCCTGTGGGAACACCCCGAGCGGGCGACCCTCGACGCCCTGCAAGCCGTTTACCTGGAAACGGAGGGCGAACTGGAGGGCGGCGACTAGCCGGACCCGGTGAGCCGGAAAAGCGGCGCGCATTCCCCGGCGGGGAGTGCGCGCCGCTTTTCCCTTGTAGGGGTGCGTCAATTCGCGGATCGGCCGGTCGAGACACGCCGGTGCCGTCAGGTGAACGCTGTGTACCCGTATGGTCGACGCACTGTGCCCGAACGGACCACAGTGCGCACCGCTACCAGAATCGGTCCAGCCGCGCAAATGTCGCAAAGTGTGTAACAGCGCGGACACGAGAGCTTGACACGACTTCGTGGCGCGAACCACACTCCTCGAAACCTGGGAGCGCTCCCAGAACGTTCACCGCCGATCACCTGAGGAGTTCTCGTGCGCTACCGCAGAGCGGGCTTGGCCAAGGTCCTCGCCTGCACCGCAGTGCTCGCCGCAGCTGCCACGGCCTGCGGGTCGGGCGGGTCCGGCACCACCGCGGACGGCAAGACGGAGCTGACCGTCGCCACGTTCAACGAGTTCGGCTACGAGGACCTCTTCAAGGAGTACGAGGCCGCCAACCCGAACGTCAAGATCACCCACCGCAAGACCGGCCAGGGCGCGCCGCACCACCAGAACCTGTTCACCAAGCTGGGCGCGGGTTCCGGTCTCGCCGACATCGAGGCCGTGGAGGAGGGCTACCTCAGCCAGGTCATGGCCAAGTCCGGCCAGTTCGAGAACCTGAAGGAGATCGGCCCGGCCGAGGTCCGCGACGACCGCTGGCTGCAGTGGAAGGTCGACGCCGTCACCACCAAGGACGGCAAGCTCATCGGCTACGGCACCGACATCGGCCCGCTGGCCATGTGCTACCGCAAGGACATGCTGGACGCGGCCGGCCTGCCGTCCGACCCCGAGGGCGTCAAGTCCCTGTTCGCGACCTGGGACTCGTACTTCCAGGCCGGCGACACCTACGTGCAGAAGACCGGCAAGCCGTGGTTCGACTCGGCCGCCCAGATCTTCAACCCGATGCACAACCAGGCCAAGACGGGCTACTTCGACCGCGACGACAAGCTCGCGATCGAGACCAACGACGACAAGAAGATCTGGGAGCAGGTCACCGGCGCGGTGTCGCGCGGCCAGTCGGCGAAGCTCGTCGCGTGGAGCAAGGAGTGGCAGACCGGCTTCAAGGAGTCCGCGTTCGCCACGAAGACCTGCCCGTCCTGGATGCTGGGCGTCATCGAGGGCAACGCCGGTCCGGACCACAAGGGCAAGTGGGCCGTCACGGCCGCCTTCCCCGGCGGCGGCGGCAACTGGGGCGGCTCGTACCTGACCATCCCCAAGCAGGGCAAGAGCAAGGCCGAGGCCGTCAAGCTCGCCGCGTGGCTGACCGCGCCCGAGCAGCAGATCAAGGCGTTCGTCGCCAAGGGCACGTTCCCGAGCCAGACCCAGGCCCTGATCTCGCCCGAGCTGCTGAACAAGACCAGCGACTACTTCGGCGGCGAGAAGGTCGGCCTGCTGTTCTCCGAGCAGGCCAACAAGGTCGCCGGCGCCCAGTACAAGGGCCCGCAGGACGGTGAGATCCAGGACAACGTGATCGCGCCGGCCCTCCAGGCCGTGGAGCAGGGCGCCTCCGCCGAGGACGGGTGGAAGCAGGCTGTCGAGGGAGCCAAGAAGGCTGCCAAGTAATGACGACCGAACTCACGGTCACGCGCGGGCGGGGCGCCGAGCCCCGCCCGCCGCGGCGTGCCGACAACGATGACACCCCGCCCGGGAAGCTGAGCCTGCGCCACCGGCTCACCAACCTGGACGTGAAGGTCTCCCCGTACCTCTACATCGCCCCGTTCTTCGTCCTCTTCGCCGTCGTCGGCCTCTTCCCGCTCCTGTACACGGCCTACGTGTCGCTGTTCAAGTGGGAACTGGGTGCCGACGAACAGCCGTTCGTGGGGGTCGAGAACTACACGACGCTGCTCGCGGACTCGCAGTTCTGGAACGCGATGGTCAACACGCTGAGCATCTTCGCGATGTCCACCGTGCCCCAGCTGATCATCGCCGTGATGCTGGCCGTGCTGCTCAACACCGCGCTGCGCGCGCGGACCGCGTGGCGGATGGGCGTGCTGCTGCCCTACGTGGCCAGCCTCGTGGCCCTGACGATCATCTTCGGCGACCTGTTCGGCCCGCAGTACGGCCTGGTCAACGACACGCTGGAGCTGTTCGGCATCGACCGCATCGACTGGCAGTCCGAGCGCTGGTGGAGCCACGCGGCCATCGCCACGATGGTGAACTGGCGCTGGACCGGCTACAACGCCCTCATCGTGCTGGCCGCCATGCAGGCGATCCCGCGCGACGTGTACGAGGCGGCCTGGGTGGACGGCGCGAGCAAGGTGCGCCAGTTCTTCAGCATCACGCTGCCGCTGCTGCGCCCGACGCTGATCTTCGTGGTCGTCACCTCGACCATCGGCGGTCTCCAGATCTTCACCGAGCCCAAGCTGTTCGCCCCCGCGGGCAGCAGCAACGGCGGTGCGACCAACCAGTACCAGACGGTCGTGCTCTACATGTACCAGTCCGGTTTCCAGAGCTTCGACCTCGGTTACGCCTCCGCGATGGCCTGGGTCCTGTTCGTCGTCATCATCGCGATCGCGGGCATCAACTTCCTGCTCACCCGCCGGCTCGCGTCCAGTGGGGAGGCGTGATGACCACCGTCCTCGACCGCCGCGACGCGGTCAAGCCGCGACGGTTCAAGAAGGTGGTGAACCTCGCCGAGCAGCGACCGAGCTTCACCGTCTACGGCATCCTGATCGCGTTCATCCTCGGCTCGGCGTTCCCGTTCTACTGGTCGTTCCTGGTCGCCAGCCACGACGACGCGGAGTTCACCGCGACGCCGAGCCTGCTGCCCGGCGGCCAGTTCTTCTCGAACGCGAGCCGGGTGCTCGACTCGATCCCGTTCTGGAAGGCCCTGGGCAACAGCGTCCTGGTGTCCGGCACGGTGACCCTGTCGGTGGTCGTCCTCTCCACCCTGGCCGGCTTCGCGTTCGCCAAGCTGCGCTTCAAGGGCCGGGGACCGCTGATGGTCTTCGTGGTGGCCACCCTCGCGGTGCCCACGCAGCTCGGCATCATCCCGCTGTACATGGCGATGGCGGAGTTCGGCTGGTCCGGCACCCTCGGCGCGGTCATCGTCCCCAACCTGGTGACCGCGTTCGGCGTGTTCTGGATGCGCCAGTACATCGCCGACGCCGTGCCCGACGAGCTGATCGAGGCGGCCCGCATGGACGGGTGCAGCATGATCCGCACGTTCTGGCACGTGTGCCTTCCCGCCGTCCGCCCGGCGGCGGCCATGCTCGGCGTCTTCACGTTCATGACGTCGTGGAACGACTTCCTCTGGCCGCTGATCGTGCTCAACGCGGAGAACCCGACGATGCAGGTCGCCCTGGAGAAGCTCCAGAGCGGCTACTACGTCGACAACTCGCTCGTGCTCGCCGGGACCACCATGGCCACGGTCCCGGTCTTGATCGTGTTCCTCGTACTCGGTCGGCAGATCGTCGCCGGGATCATGCAGGGTGCTGTGAAGGGGTAGCTGTGGAGTCGATTTCCTTTCCCGAGGGATTCGTGTGGGGCGCCGCGACCGCGGCGTTCCAGATCGAAGGCGCGACCACCGCGGACGGTCGCACCGCGTCCATCTGGGACACGTTCTGCAAGACGCCCGGTGCGGTCGTCGGCGGCGACACCGGTGATCCCGCCGCCGACCACTACAACCGCGTGGACGAGGACGTCCAGCTGATGGTCGACCTCGGCCTCCAGGCGTACCGCTTCTCCACGGCGTGGCCGCGGGTGCGGCCCGACGCCGGCCCCGTCAACCAGGCCGGCCTGGACTTCTACTCGCGCCTGGTGGACAAGCTGCTCGAAGCGGGCATCGCGCCCTGGCTGACCCTGTACCACTGGGACCTGCCGCAGACCCTGGAGGACGCGGGCGGCTGGGCCAACCGCGACACCGCGTACCGCTTCGCGGAGTACGCCGAGTCGGTCGTCGGCGCCCTCGGCGACCGGGTGGTCAACTGGACCACGCTCAACGAGCCGTGGTGCTCGTCGCTGCTCAGCTACGCCGCCGGCGTGCACGCGCCGGGCCGCCAGGAGCCGGAGGCCGCCGTGGCCGCCGTGCACCACCTGCTGCTGGCGCACGGCCTGGCCACCGCGGCCATCCGCGAGCAGGCGCCGAACGCCAAGGTCGGCATCACGCTCAACATGTACCCGATCATCCCGGCGGACCCGGACGACGACGCCGACCTCGACGCCGCCCGCCGCCTCGACGGCCTCCAGAACCGGATCTTCCTCGACCCGCTGTTCAAGGGCGAGTACCCGGCGGACATCGTGGCGGACCTGGAGCCGTACGGCTTCTCGAAGCACATCCGCGAGAACGACCTGGAGATCATCTCCGCGCCGCTGGACCAGCTGGGCGTGAACTACTACGCCGAGCACTTCGTCAGCGGCACCCCGGCGGAGGAGCCGGCGGCACCGGTCCAGACCAACGGCCGTCGCCCGACCGGGTCACCCTGGGTCGGCGCGGAGCACGTCACGTTCCCCAGCCGGGGACTGCCGCGCACCGACATGGACTGGGAGGTCGAGCCCGACGGCCTGTTCAAGGTGCTCAAGCGGGTGCACGAGGACTACCCGAGCATCCCGCTGTACGTGACCGAGAACGGTGCCGCGTACCAGGACTCGATCGAGGACGACGGGTCGATCAACGACCACGAGCGCCGCGACTACATCGACGGCCACCTCCGGGCGGCGCACGCGGCCATCCAGGCGGGTGTGGACCTGCGCGGCTACTTCGCGTGGTCGCTGATGGACAACTTCGAGTGGGCCGAGGGGTACGCCAAGCGGTTCGGGATCGTGCATGTCGACTACGAGACCCAGGTGCGGACGCCTAAGATGAGCGCCATGTGGTACTCGCAGGTTGCCCGCGGCAACGCTCTCGCGGCGACGGTCGCTCCGTGACGGATGCCGTTGACCCACCCAAGGCGCGACGACCCAACACCCGGCTGGAGGAGGTCGCTCGCGCCGCCGGGGTGTCCAAGTCGACCGTCTCCCGGGTGATCAACGGCGAGCCGTACGTGAGCTCGAAGGCGCGCGAGGCCGTCCACCTGGCCATCGGCAAGCTCGGGTACAGCCCGAACCAGGCGGCCCGGACCCTCGCGGGCAGCCGCGCGAACTGCATCGCCGTGGTCGTCTCGGAACAGGGCAGCAGGGTGCTCGCCGACCCGTTCTTCGCGGGCGTGCTCCGCGGTGTGCACGCGGAACTGGCCGGCAAGCGCGTCCAGCTCGTCCTGATGATGAGCAAGGAAGGCGACGAGCAGGACCTGGTGAACTACCTCTGCGGTGGCCACGTGGACGGCGTGCTGGTGCTCAGCCTGCACGGCCAGGACCCGCTGCCCCGCACGCTCGCCGACGCGGGCCTGCCGACCGTCGTCGGCGGCAGGCCCCTCGGCGCGGGCGGGGTGCCCTACGTCGACTCGGACAACTTCAACGGGGCCATGGAAGCGGCCCGCTACCTGGTCTCCCTGGGGCGCAAGCGCATCGCCACGATCGCGGGCACCCGGGACATGGCGGTGGGCATGGACCGCCTGTCGGGCTGGAAGCGCGGCCTGAGCCAGGCCCGGATGGAGACCGACCTGGTCGCCTACGGGGACTTCACCCCGGAGAGCGGCGCGGTCGCCATGGCCGATCTGCTCAAGCGGGACCCGTCGCTCGACGCGGTGTTCGTCGGGGCCGACATCATGGCGCTGGGCGCGCTCCAGACCCTGCACGCCCACGGGAAGAGGGTTCCCGAGGACGTGGCCGTGGTCGGGTTCGACGACCTGATGATCGCCGCCACCGCCGTGCCCGCGCTGACCACGATCCGCCAGGACGTGGAGCAGCTGGGCCGGACGATGACGTGGCGGCTCATGGCGGAGCTGGCGGGGGAGGAGAACCTGCCGCCCTTCCTGCTCCTGCCCACCTCGATCGTGCAGCGCGCCAGCGCGTGAGGACCCCGCGGGACCGGTCGGCGACGTCGTTCGCCGGCCGGTCCCGCGCGCGTTCGGCGGCATCCGCCCGGTGATCGACCGGTCATCGTCCCACCGGGCGGAACATCACTCGGATGGCCCAGCTGTTACCACTTGCTGACCACCGTTCGGCCTGGCTAACGTCCTCCCCACTGCTCTGGGAGCGCTCCCAGAGACCGGTAGCCAGGGGGAGGCGGTTCCTCTCGCCCACCGCCTCCCCCAACCCCCGCGCGAAGGAGCGCAGCACGATGGCAGCCCGACACGCACCACCGACGGCCGAGGCCGCCGCGGACCCCCGGGGTCACCGCCCCGCGGGGCGGGCGCGGACCCCCGGCGGTGGCCGGGCGGCGCCGTCGTGACCACGGGCGACGAGGGCCGCGACGGGACCACCGCCACGGGTGGCCCGGTGGGATTCGGGTTCCAGGCGAGCTGGCAGGGCAGCGGCGTCACCCCCACCGGGTCCACCCCGAGCGGCAGGACCCGTTCCTCCGGTTAGCGGAGCCCTCGTTTGGCCTGGCGGCGCAGCTGCATGATCCGGGCTGCGCCGACCAGGCCCACCAGCACCGCCCCGGCGAGCGCGCCGAACAGCAGGGCCACGCCCAGCGGCAGCGTCCCCGACGCCCCCAGGAAGTGGATCGTGGACTGGGCGGGGTTCTGGAGGATGAACACCAGCAGGAAGACCAGCACGACGAGCGACGCCAGCACCGCCACCCACGTGCCGCTGATCCTGGTCGGCCGGATCTTCCCCGGCGTGGTCGTGCCGGACGGGGGCGTGGTCGTGCCGGGCGGGGTCGTGTCCCGGGTGGTCGTGCCCCCGGTGGTCGTGCCCGGTGCCCCGGGCGGGCCGGCCGGCGGTCGGACGACGGCGTCGCGGGTGTCCCTCGGCGCGGGCACCGCGGGGTCGACCGGGATCGGGGTCGTGGGCAGTGCCTCTGCGCGGTCGTCGCGTGGGGTGGTCACGCCCGGATTATCGGCCCGCCACCCCCCGCCCGCACGGTCACTCACACGGTCGGCGGTAGTCCAGCGCGCCGCTGACCGCCTCGACGTACTGCGACCACTCCTCGCGCGAGACGTGCGCCTCCACCCGCCCGCAGATGGCGGCGACGGCGACGGTGAAGTCGAACTCCCACGACCGGGTCGTCCCGTCGTCGTTCGACGTGACCACCTTCGAGGGGGTGTCGCCGAACGACACGCCGTTGACGCCGGCGGTCCGCCCGCTGATCGACGCCAGCTCCCGCGGCACCGCCGAGTCGGCCACGTCCCACAGCGTCACCCGGTCGTACTCGCCGACCGTCACCAGCGCCGGCGGCCCCTCGGTGCGGAAGGCCAGCGCGCGGACCGCGTCCGGGTGCACCTTCTGCGACAGCCGGCTCCGGGGGTCGCCCGGACTGGTGATGTCCCAGACCCGGAGCACCCCGTTCGCCAGGCCGGCGGCCAGCGTCCCGCGGTCCCGGGACATCGCCACGGCGGTGACGTCCTGGGCGGTGCGCAGCTCGACGACCCGCTGCGGCTGCGCGGGGTCGGCCAGGTCGTAGAGCCGGATGACGCCCGCGTCGTCGTAGGTGATCGCGACGCCGCCGTCCTGGCTGAAGCCCAGGCCGTTCAGCGGTCGGTCGTGCTTCGTCAGGCGCGACTTCTGCCGCGCCCGCTGCCCCGGCGGGGCCGACGGCACCCACTCCCACAGCGCCACCTCGGCCAGCGGGGACGCGGTGATCAGCCGGTCCGCCCCCACCGGGTCGAACGCGATGCGCGCCACCGGGGAGCCGAAGGTGTGCAGGACCTCCGGGTTGATCGCGTCGGTGATGTCCCAGACCTGCGCCACCTGGTCCTCCAGGGTGGTGGCGTACGCCCGCGCGCCGCTGTCCACGACCACCGAGGTGACCACGGCCGTCGGCCCCATCCGGGCGGCCAGCCTGCGGTACTTCCCCTCGGCCGGGACGGGCACCCGGGCGTTCGGCCGCGGCGTGCCGTCGGGGTCGAGGCCCTGGCCGGACGGGAACGCCGAGCGGGTGACCACGTCGGGCGCGCTCGCCGCGTTGGCGCCCAGCACGCCGTTGCGCAGCGCCGCGGTCGGGTTGAGGTGGTACGCGGTGAGGGCGAGCTGGTCGGCCAGGCCCGGCTTGCTGCTGCGCAGCGCCTGCGACTGGTTGGAGACCGACCAGGCGGCCGAGGAGCGCCACCCCTCGTTGGCCTCGTCCTGCGCCCGGATCGCGAAGAACACCGCCGTGCCCGAGCACAGCAGCAGCACGGCCAGCAGCGCCACGAGCTGCCGCAGCCTGCGCGTGCGGCGCTGCGCGAGCAGCCGCTCCCGGTCGCGGGCGGCCAGGCCGGCGGCGAGGAAGGCCCGTTCCTGGGTGCTGGTGCACACGCCGTCGCGCTGCGTCCACTCGACCGCCGTGTCCAGCCGCGTGCCCCGGTACAGCGCGTCCGGGTCGCGGTCCAGGGAGGCCCAGGTGGCGGCGGCCTCGGTGAGCTGCCGCATGGTGCGCAGGCCGTCGCGGTCCTCGGCGAGCCAGCCGCGCAGCCTCGGCCACGAGCGGATCAGCGCCTCGTGCGCGATCTCCACGCCGTCCCGGTCGAGGGTCAGCAGCCGGGCGTGCGCGAGGCGGTCGAGGACCAGGTCCACGTCCGGGCCGGGGTCCAGCTCGGCGCGCGGCAGCCGCCGCTTGGTGTCCTCGGTGCCGTCGCCCAGGGCGGTGAGCCGCAGGAAGACCTGCCGGGCGAGCGCGCGCCGGGGCTTGTCCAGCGAGGTGAACGTGCGCTCGGCGGTCTGCGCGAGGGCGTGCTGCACGCCGCCCGCCGCCTCGTAGCCCGCCAGGGTCAACGTCGTGCCGCGCCGCCGCCGCCACGTCTCCAGCAGGGCGTGCGACATCAGCGGCAGCACGCCCGCCTGCCCGGTGGCGTCCGCGACGAGCCGCGACACCAGGGCGGTCTCCACCGTGCACGACGCCTTCACGGCGGGCTGCATGATCACCTGGCGCAGCTCCTCCGGGCCCATCGGCCCGAGCAGCAGCTGCCCGTCGGTCACCGCCTCCACCAGCTCCGGGTGCTGCGCGCAGTGCCCGTAGAAGTCGGCGCGCACGCCCAGCACCACCGTGCAGTCGGCGGTGAGCAGGGCGTCGATGAACGCGGTGCGCTGCGCGGCGTCCTGGCAGAGCGTGAACACCTCCTCGAACTGGTCCACGATCAGCAGGTCGACGTCGAGGTCCAGCCCGTCCGCCCGCACGCCGGACTGGCCGGGCGTGACGACCGCCGCGCGACCGGTGAAGCGGGGCACGAGGCCGGCGCGCAGCAGCGACGACTTGCCCGCGCCGGACGCGCCGAACACCGCCACGAAGCGGCGCCGCGTGAGGCGCTTCTCCAGGTCGTCGAGCACGAGGTCGCGGCCGAAGAACCACTCGGCGTCCTCGGTGCCGTAGGCGGCGAGCCCCGCGTAGGGCGGGTGGCCCTCGTCGGGGCCGGGCTCGGCGGTGGGCAGCACGTCGGCGGCGACCCGCCGCCAGCGCTCCTCCCACGCGGCGGCGTCGCCGTCGCAGGCCCGCACGTAGGCCAGCGTCACGGCGAGGGTGGGCAGCTTGCGCCCGCCCGCCGCGTCGGACAGCGTCGTCGCGGAGTAGTGGGCGCGTGCGCCCAGCTGCCGGTAGCTCAGGCCACCGGCGCGGTCGCGCAGCGCGCGCAGGTCCGCGGCGAACGCGAGCAGCGGGCTGTCACCGGCGTCCAGCGGTCGCTCTCCACGCGGCACGGGTCACCCCCTGACCAGTATCCCCGATCCTCGGCGGCGTCCGGGGCGCGGTCCAGGCTCCCAGAACCGCCGGGGCGGTGGGTCCGCTTCGGAGCGTGCATCCGGGTGAACGCACCGCCCCCCGGTGCTGCTCCGTGTCGGCCCGTGTTCACGGTGTGACGGAAGTGGGTGGCCACCCCGATCCCGGCGGTTACCCTCGGGTCGTGACCACCCCCGCCGCGCCCCGCCTGGTCGTGCTCAACGGGCCGCCGGGGTGCGGCAAGTCCACCCTCGCCCGCCGCTGGACCGCCGACCGGCCGGGCGCCCTGGCGCTGGACGTGGACGTGGTCCGGGACCTGATCAGCGGCGACCCCGCCGAGGCCGGCCCGCCGGCCCGGGACATCGCGGTCGCCGCCGCCCGCACCCACCTGCGCTCCGGGCGCGACGTGGTGGTGCCGCAGTTCCTGGGGCGGGTGGAGTTCCTGGAGCGGCTGGAGGCGCTGGCGGGCGAGGTGGGCGCGTCGTTCCACGAGGTCGTGCTGTTCGTCGCGAAGGACGACGCCCTGCGCCGGTTCGCCGCGCGCGGCACCGTCCGCGAGGACCCGGAGGTGCTCGCGCGGTACCACGACCGGCTGGTGGAGGTGGTCGCCGCCCGCCGGCCCGTCGTGGTCGAGCCGGTGGAGGGCGACGTGGAGGGGACCTACCGGGCGCTGCTCGCGGCGCTCACGCCAGCACGGCCGTGACGTAGGGGTCCGGGTCGGCCAGGATCGCCCGCACCGCGCTGCCCGCCGCGCCCCGCACCGCCGCCTCCGCGCCCAGCGACGACGCGACCACCCGCACCGGGGACCACTCGGCGCTGACCACCCGCCGGTCCAGCTCGGCGCGCAGCGGCTCGCGCAGCCACGGCTCCAGCCGCGCGTAGGTGCCGCCGAGCACGACGGTCGGCAGGTCGAGCAGGTTCACCGTGCCCGCGAGCGCCACGCCCAGCCACTTCGCCGCGGTCCGCACGGCCGAGGTCGCCGCCCGGTCGCCCGCGGCGAGCGCCGCCAGCAGCTCCTCCACGCCCGCGACGCCCGCCGCGCGCAGGACCGGGTCCTGCCCGGCCAGGCGCTCCAGGCAGCCGCGCGAGCCGCACCCGCACTCGGGGCCGCGCGGGTCGACCGACAGGTGCCCCAGCTCGCCGCCGAACCCGGACACGCCCTCGAACAGCCCGCCGCCGACCACGATGCCCGCGCCGATGCCGATCTCGCCGGAGATGTGCACGAAGTCGTTCGCCACGTCGCCGTGCCACAGCTCGGCGAGCGCGGCCAGGTTCGCCTCGTTGGCCACGAGCACCGGCACGTCCAGGGCGACCCGCCTGGTCAGCTCGCCGCGCACGTCCACCTCGCGCCAGCCCAGGTTCGGCGCGACGCGCAGCGTGCCGCCCGCCACCTCGACCAGGCCGGGCACGGCCACGCCGACGCCGCCGACCGGCACGTCCTCCGCCAGCGCGGTGCGCACCGCGCTGGCGACCTTGGCCAGCACCCGGGCGGGGGAGGAGTCGCGGTTGTCGCTGGCCCGCAGCCAGCGGGCGCGCACCCGGCCGGTGAGGTCGACCAGGCAGGTGGCGAGGTAGTCGACGCCGATCTCGACGCCCAGGCCGTGCGGCCCGGTGGGGGACAGGTGCAGGGCGGTGCCGCGCCGGCCGGGTCCGGTCCTGGCCTGCGCCTCGCCCTCGGCCACCAGGTCCGCGCCGATCATCCGGTCGACGAGGCTCGACACGGTGGCCTTGGTCAGGCCGGTGCGCGCGGCCACGGCGGCGCGGGAGGAGCCGGGCGCGTCCGCGATGGCGTCGAGCACCAGGGCGGAGTTGTGCCGGCGCACGGTGTGCTGGCTCGCCGGCTGCGGTCTGGGCACTGGCGGTCTGGACACCACTGGATACTAGCCGGGAAGTGGGTTAAGTTTAGGCATCAAACTTATTTGGAGGTGTCCTCGTGTCGGACAAGTTCAGCTTCGGTCTCTGGACGGTCGGCTGGCAGGGGCGTGACCCCTTCGGCCTCGCGAGCCGCCCCGTGCTCGACGCGCCGGTGGCCGTGCGCAAGCTCGCGGAGCTGGGCGCGTGGGGCATCACGTTCCACGACAACGACCTGGTCCCGTTCGGCGCCGACGCGGCCGAGCGCGACAAGCGCGTCTCCGCGTTCCGGGCGGCCCTGGACGAGACCGGCCTGGTCGTGCCGATGGTGACCACCGACCTGTTCACCCACCCGGTGTTCAAGGACGGCGGCTTCACCAGCAACGACCGCAACGTCCGCCGGTTCGCGCTGCGCAAGGTGCTGCGCAACCTGGAGCTCGCCCACGAGCTCGGCGCGGAGACCATCGTGCTGTGGGGTGGCCGCGAGGGCTCCGAGGTCGACGCGGGCAAGGACGTGCGCGCCGCCCTCGACCGCTACCGCGAGGCGCTCGACACCATCGCCGCCTACTCCGAGGAGCAGGGCTACGGGCTCAAGTTCGCCCTGGAGCCCAAGCCCAACGAGCCCCGCGGCGACATCCTGCTGCCCACCATCGGCCACGCCATCGCGTTCATCAACGAGCTCGAGCACCACGAGCTGTTCGGCGTGAACCCCGAGGTCGGCCACGAGCAGATGGCGGGCCTGAACTTCGTCCACGGCATCGCGCAGGCGCTGTGGCAGGGCAAGCTGTTCCACATCGACCTCAACGGACAGAAGGGCCCGCGCTACGACCAGGACTTCGTGTTCGGGCACGGCGACCTGCTGTCCGCGTTCTTCCTCGTCGACCTGCTGGAGACCGGCGGCTACGAGGGCCCGCGGCACTTCGACTACAAGCCGCTGCGCACCGAGGACCTCGACGGCGTGTGGGACTCGGCCGCCGCCAACATGCGCACCTACAAGATCCTGCGCGAGCGGGCCGCGGCGTTCCGCGCCGACCCCGAGGTGCAGGAGGCGCTCAAGTACAGCGGCGTCTACGAGCTGGCCGAGCCGACCCTCGCCGAGGGCGAGTCGGTCGCCGACTTCATCAAGGCCGACGACGTCGACCCGGAGGCCGCCGCCCAGCGCGGGTTCGGCTTCGTGAAGCTCAGCCAGCTCGCGCTCGAACACCTGCTGGGCGCGCGCTGATGGCGCTCGTCGCGGGCGTCGACTCGTCCACCCAGTCGTGCAAGGTGGTGGTGCGGGACGCCGACACCGGCGCCCTCGTGCGCGAGGGGCGGGCGGCGCACCCGGCGGGCACCGAAGTGCACCCGCACGCGTGGTGGGACGCGCTCCAGGCGGCCATCGCGCAGGCGGGCGGCCTCGACGACGTCGAGGCGGTGTCGGTCGCCGCGCAGCAGCACGGCATGGTCGTGCTCGACGCGGCCGGCGAGGTCGTCCGCCCGGCGCTGCTGTGGAACGACACCCGGTCCGCGGGCGCGGCGGTCGACCTGACCGCCGAGCTGGGCGGCCCGGCCGAGTGGGCGAAGGCCGTCGGCAGCGTGCCGGTGGCCTCGCTGACCGTCACCAAGCTGCGCTGGCTCGCGTCGAACGAGCCGGCGGCCGCCGCCCGCGTGGCGGCGGTCTGCCTGCCGCACGACTGGCTGACGTGGAAGCTCTCGGGGCAGTCCTCGCTGGACGCGCTGACCACGGACCGCAGCGACGCCAGCGGCACCGGCTACTGGTCACCGTCCACTGAGGACTACCGTCTGGACCTGCTGGAACTGGGTCTCGGGCGCGTGGTCTCGGTGCCGCGCGTGCTGGGCCCGGCCGAGCTGACCGCCGGCCGGTTCGGCGCGGGCGCGGGCGACAACGCGGCGGCGGCCCTCGGCGTGCAGGCCCGGCCCGGTGACGTGGTGGTGTCCATCGGCACGTCCGGCACCGCGTTCGCGCGGTCGTCCACGCCGATCGTCGACGGCACCGGCACGGTCAACGGGTTCGCCGACGCCGAGGGCGGCCACCTGCCGCTGGTGTGCACGCTCAACGCCTCGCGGGTGCTCGACGCGACGGCCCGGGTGCTCGGCGTGGGCCTGGACGAGCTGTCCGCGCTCGCGCTGTCCGCGCCCGCCGGGGCGGACGGCCTCGCGTTCGTCCCCTACCTGGAGGGGGAGCGGACGCCGAACAAGCCCGACTCCACCGGCGCGCTGCACGGCCTGCGGCTCGACACCATGACCCCGGCCCACCTGGCCAGGGCCGCGGTCGAGGGCCTCGTGTGCAGCCTCGCCGACGCCGTCGACGCCCTCGTGGCGCTGGGCACCCCCGTCGAACGGGTGCTGCTCATCGGCGGCGGGGCGCGGTCGGTCGCCGTGCAGCGGGTGGCGGCGGCCGTGTTCGGGTGCCCGGTCGTCGTGCCGTCGCCGAGCGAGTACGTCGCCGACGGCGCGGCCCGCCAGGCGGCGTGGGCGGCGAGCGGCGCGGCCGGGGCCCCGGTGTGGACGGACCTCGCGGCCACCGCCGTGGAGGCCGACCCGACCCCGCACGTGCGCGAGCGCTACGCGTCCGCGCGGGAGCTCACCGTGGACCGCTGAGGTCCTCCGGTTCCTCGTCGGGGGCACTTCCGCACCTGTCCCGCAGGTGCGGAAGCGCCCCCGACGAGCGCCGTCGCGCCCGACCGCCCCTGGCCCGGTGACCCGCTCAGGCGTGGGACAGGGCGAACGCGCTCAGGAACCCCGCCACGGTCACCAGGCCGATCAGCAGGTGGGCGTCCTCGAACGCCTCCGGGATCATCGTGTCCGCCACCATCGACAGGATGGCGCCGCCGGCGAACGCGGTGATCCCGGCCAACCACGCCGCCGGCGCGTCCGCCGGCAGGCCGTGCCCCAGCATCGACGCCAGGCCGCTGACCAGGGCGATCCCGGTCCACAGGCCGAAGACGTACCGGCGTGACCGGCCCGCCCGGCGCATACCCGCCGCCGAGGACAGGCCCTCCGGCACGTTGGAGACGAACACCGCGGCCACGGTCACCGCGCTCACCCCGCCGCCCGCCAGCAGGCTCACCCCGATCACCACCGACTCGGGGATGCCGTCGAGCAGCGCGCCCACCGCGATGGCCGTGCCCGAGCCCGACCGCTCCGACTCCGACGGCTGCTGGTCGCCCGACCGCTTGCGGTGCCGCGCGCCGCGCCGGGCCAGCAGCACGTTCGCCCCGGTGTAGGTCACCGCGCCCAGCGCGGCCCCCGCCGCCGTCGGCAGCAGACCGCCCTGTCGGTGCGCCTCGTCGATCAGCTCGAACGACACGGCCGACATCAGCACGCCGCTGCCGAACCCCATCACCGCCGCCACCACGCCCCGCGGCACCCGCACCAGGTACCCCACGAGCGCGCCGAGCAGCAGCGCCGACCCCGCCAGCAGACCCCACCCCGCCGCCTCGAACACCCGGCCTCCCGTGTCGCGCCCCGCCCGTGCGGGTACTCGCCGCCCATGAGGATCGTCGTGACCGGCGCCACCGGCAATCTGGGCACCGCCCTGCTCCGCGCGCTCGCGGGCGAAACGGACATCTCGGTGCACGGCGTCTCCCGCCGCCCGCCCCGTGACGAGGACGCCTACCGCGGGGTCGCGTGGACCCCGCTCGACCTCAGCCGCGAGGGCGCGGAGGTGCCGCTGACCGAGGTGCTGCGCGGCGCGGACGCCGTCGTGCACCTCGCCTGGCGCATCCAGCCCGGCCACGACGAGCGCGCCCTGTACCGGGCGAACGTCGCGGGCAGCGACCGGGTGTTCACCGCCGCCGCCGGGGCGGGCGTGCCGCACCTCGTGCACATGTCGTCGGTCGGCGCCTACTCACCGGCCGCCAAGGACCGCGCGGTCGACGAGAGCTGGCCGACGGACGGCGTGCCCACCTCCTACTACAGCCGCCACAAGGCCGCCGTGGAGCACCTCCTCGACCAGGTCGAGCTGGAGCACCCGGCGCTCACCGTGAGCCGGGTCCGCCCCGGCCTGGTCCTCCAGCCCGAGGCCGCCGCCGAGATCAAGCGCTACTTCCTCGGCCTCCTCGTGCCGCACGCCCTGTTCCGCCTCAGGACGCCCGTCCTGCCGCTGCCGCGCGGGATGGTGCTCCAGTTCGCGCACGCCGACGACGTGGCCGACGCCGTGACCAGGGTCCTGCTGGGTCGCCACCCCGGCGCGTTCAACGTCGTCTGCGACCCGGTGATCACCCCGGAGGTGCTGGCCGGCGTCCTGGGCGCGCGGCACGTGCCGATCCCGCCGGCCGCCCTGCGCACCGCCGCCAAGGTGACCTGGAACCTCCGCCTGCAACCCACCTCCCACGGCTGGGTCGACCTGGCCCTCAACGCCCCCGTCCTGGACGCCACCCGCGCCCGCGAGGTCCTCGGCTGGCAACCCCGCCACGACGCCCGCGACGCCCTCCGCCAACTCCTGACCGGCCTGGCCCGCAAAGACGGCCTCCCCGCCAGCCCACCCCTCCGCCCCTGACCCCCGCGAGAGTCCAACCCCCAGACCCCGAGAGTCCAACCCTCAAGACCCGAGAGTCCAACCTCCAGGCCCCCTGAGTTCTGCACTCAGGCCCACGAGCCGCGTGCCCGGACGGTCCTGAACGTAGAACTCAGGGGGCCTGGGCGTTGGACTCTCGGGTCTTGAGCGTTGGACTCTCGGGTCTTGAGCGTTGGACTCTCGGGGCCTGGGCGTTGGACTCTCGGGGGTTAGAAGGTTTTTGACCAGCCCATGATCTCGGCCACGATGAAGGCCAGGACCAGGGCGGTCAGGACGACCACCAGCACCAGGGTGATGACCGGCCCGCGCCGCGACGGCATCGGCTGCGGGTGGGACAGGCCGGACGTCTGGCCGGCGTCGGGCGGCGTCTCGCCCGGGGGCACACCGCCGCCGGGCTCCAGGCCGGGCGTGCGATCGGGCTCGGGGTGGGGCGGCGGCGCGCCGCCCGGGGTGCGCGAGGTGTCGGGGTCGTGCGGTGTGCCGGTCATACCGCCCGGACTACCCCGCGCCACCCGTGTGAACCACCACCACGAGGGGTAGTCCACCCGCATGAGCGGTGTCCAAGACGAGTTGCTGCGGACGTTGACCAAGGTGGCCAAGGCCCTGCGCGCACAGGGCATCCCGTTCGCCCTGACGGGCGGGTGCGCCGTGTACGCGAGGGGAGGGCCCGCGACGGAGCACGACGTGGACATCCTGGTGCGCGAGGAGGACGCCAAGCCGGCCGTGAGCGCGCTGGTGGCGGAGGGGATGCGCGCGGCCACGCCGCCCGAGGACTGGTTGCTCAAGGTGTACGACGGTGACTCGTTGGTGGACCTGCTGTTCCGCCCGAACGAGATCCCGGTCACCGACGAGACCCTGTCCCGGGCGGAGGACCTGGCCGTGGGCTCCGTGTCGCTGCCGGTGATGCCCGCGACCGAGGTGATGATCAGCAAGCTGCTCGTGCTCGACGGGCACCGGTGCGACTTCAGCGAGCTGCTGCCGTTCGCCCGGGCCCTGCGCGAGCAGATCGACTGGCAGAAGGTCCAGTCGGCGACGAAGCACTCGCCGTACGCCGAGGCGTTCCTGGTGCTCGTCGAACGCCTCGACCTGCTGCACACGACGACGTTGACCGGGAGCGCGTGATGACCGCAGAGCCCGAGCAGTACCTGTCCGCCCGGTTGCGCCGGGCGCTGGCCGAGGACCCGCGCACGACGGAGCAGGGCGTGCGGGTCACCGTGCGCGGCGACAACGTGATGCTGTCCGGGACGGTGGCCAGCGCGGACCGCCGCCAGGCCCTGGAGGCGGTGATCCACGACGTCGCCCCGGGGTTGACCGTGCTCGACGACGTGAAGGTCGTGTCGGTCGACGCGCCGGCCGGCCGGGAGGAGCTGCGATGATCCGCATCGCCGCCGTGGGTGACGTGCACCTGGGCGAGGACGCGCGCGGGCGGATGAGGCCCGCGCTGGAGCAGCTGGGCGACTGCGCCGACGTGCTGCTGCTGGCCGGTGACCTGACCCGGCACGGCACCGTCGAGGAGGCGCGGGTGGTGGCCGACGAGTTCGGCGGCCTGCCCGTGCCCGTGGTCGCGGTGCTCGGCAACCACGACTACCACGGCGACAAGCCCGTCGAGATCACGCAGGTGCTGCGCGACGCGGGCCTGCACGTGCTGGAGGGCGAGACGGCGACGTTCCAGGTGGACGGCCACTCGCTCGGCGTCGCCGGGGTCAAGGGCTTCGGCGGCGGGTTCGCCGGCAAGTGCGGCAGCGCGTTCGGCGAACCCGAGATGAAGGCGTTCATCAACCACACGAGCGGCATCGCCGACTCGCTGCGGTCCGCGCTGGGCAGCCTCGACACGGACGTCAAGGTCGCGCTGACGCACTTCGCGCCGGTGCCCGACACGCTGCGCGGCGAGCCGCCGGAGATCTACCCGTTCCTCGGCTCGTACCTGCTGGGCGAGGCGATCGACGCCACCGGCACGGACCTCGCCGTGCACGGGCACGCGCACTTCGGCACCGAGCACGGGATGACGCCGGGCGGCGTGCGCGTGCGGAACGTGGCACAACCCATCCTCCGGCAGGCATACACCGTGTACTGCGTGGAACCCGCCGTGGTGGAGGTGTAGACCCATGGAGGAAACCAGGACCGAAGGCCCGTCCGTGGTGTGGGCGGGTCCCGCCGACGCCCCGGCCGTGGTGGTGCTCGACCCGTCCGGCGTGGGCATCCACGGCGACCTGCCCGCCACGTGGCGGCCGTTGACCGAGTACCTCCAGGTGATGTGGTGCAGGCTGCCCGCGTCCGCCGAGGGCGAGGTGGACGAGGTGCTGCGCGAGTTCGAGGGCCGCGACGTGCCGGTGCACCTCGTGGCGGGCGCGGCGGCCGGCGCGGACGTGGGGGAGCTGGTGAAGCGGCACGAGGGCTTCATCAGCTCGGTGCAGACCTTCGCCGCCCCAGTGCCGCTCGGGCACCCGGAGGTCGTGCTGGAGGTGCTGCGCGAGCTGCTCGACCACGGCATCGAGCCGGTCGGGACCCCGGCTACCGGCGACGCGCAGGCGCCGCCCTCGCTGCTCGGTGACGCAGCGTCGGCACTGCGTCAGTCGGTCCGGTCGCTGTTCACCCGGTTGTCTGACAACTGATCGCGTGACATCGGATAGCTGATCGTGTGACGTCGTAGGGCCCGCGGACCACTCACGGTTCGCGGGCCCTACGACGTTCACGGTTCGCGGGCCCTCGGCGTGTACGCCCCGAAGCGGGAACGTGCAGAGCGGGAACGTGCAGACGCGACGAAGCCCCGCGGACGTGGTGTCCGCGGGGCCTCGAACGTCGGTCAGCGCACTTCGAGCGGTGGCCTCGGCGACGGGATCGGGGGAGAAGACCCGCCCCTCCGCTGCGGCGGGACCGCTCTGCCGCTCATCGCAGCGGGTCGCCGGGGCGGCCGCCGTCGGGGAGGTCGTGGCGCGTCTCCCCGGCCTGCGGCGGGCGCGCGACGTCACCTCGCCACGCACCGGTCTCGGAGCCGCGGCCCTCGATGAACTCCTTGAAGCGGCCCAGGTCGCCGGTCACGCGGTGCTCCACCACGCCCAGCGCGGAGCCGGCCTTCTCGACCAGCGTCTGGGGGTCGTACTCCATCTGCACGTGGACCCGGGTGTGCCGGTCGTCGATGCGGTGGAAGGTCACCACGCCGCCCTGCGGCGGGCCGTCCACGGTGTGCCACGCGACCCGCTCGTCCGGGTGCTGCTCGGTGATCTCCGCGTCGAACTCACGGGTGACACCACCGATCTTGGTCACCCAGTGGGTGCGGGTGGGCGTCACCTGGGTGATGCTCTCGACACCCTCCATGAACCGCGGGAACGACTCGAACTGCGTCCACTGGTTGTAGGCGGTCGTGACCGGGACCTCGACGTCCACGGACTTCTCGATCGTCGTCACTGTGCTTGCACCCTCTCGTAGGTGAAACGAGTTCGAGCACTGGTTACCCCCGCGCGGGCTTCTCACACATGGCCGCTCCCGTAGGGGTGACTGTGAGTAGCGCTTCACCGTCACGCGTTTGGTTCGCTCCTCGCCGGCTAACTCTCCTCTGTGGACCAGTACCCCGACGCGGTTCTGTTCGACCGCGACGGCACGCTCATCAAGGACGTGCCCTACAACGGCGACCCCGCGAAGGTCGAGCCGATGCCCGGTGCCCGCGAGGTGCTGTGCCTGCTCAGGGCGCACGGCGTGCGCACGGGCGTGGTGAGCAACCAGTCCGGTGTCGGGCGCGGCCTCATCACCGAGGAGCAGGTGGCCGCCGTCAACGCGCGCGTCGAGGTGCTGCTGGGCCGGTTCGGCACGTGGCAGCTGTGCCCGCACGCCCCGGAGGACGGGTGCTCGTGCCGCAAACCGTTGCCGGGCATGCTGATCAGGGCGTGCGAGGCGCTGGGGGCGCGCCCGGAGCGCACCTACTTCATCGGCGACATCGAGGCGGACGTGAAGGCCGCGCTGGCGGCCGGCGTCACGCCGATCATGGTGCCCACCCCCGTGACCCTGGCCGACGAGGTCGACCGCGCGCCGCACACGGCGCCCGACCTGCGCAGCGCCCTGGCGATGGTCCTATGAGGACGATCGTGGCCAGGCTCGACAGCGACGGCGACGTGCTGCTCGCGGGGCCGGCCGTCCGGGCCGCCGCGCACGCGGGCGAGGTCGTGCTGCTGTGCGGGCACGCGGGCGCGCAGGCCGCCGAGCTGCTGCCGGGCGTCGACCGGGTCGTGCGCTGGGACTGCCCGTGGATCGCCGCGCCCGCGCCCGAGGTGCGCACACCGGACGTGGAGGGTGTGGTGGCGCTGCTCAAGGGCGTCCGCGCCGACGTGGCGCTGGTCCTCACCTCGTTCCACCAGAGCCCGCTGCCGCTCGCGCTGCTGCTCAAGCTCGCCGGCGTGCCGAAGGTCGTCGCCCGGTCGATCGACTACCCCGGCTCCCTGGTGGATGTCAGGCTGCGCGACGACCCGGACGTCCCGGAGGCCGAACGCGCGCTGGAGGTCGCCCGCGCCGCCGGCTTCGAGCTGCCGCCGGGCGACGACGGCCGGCTCGCCGTGAAGCCCCCGCCGGAGACCGACCAGGTCGGCCCGTACGTGGTGGTGCACCCCGGCGCGTCCGTGCCCGCCCGCGCCTGGTCGCCGGACCGGTGCGCCGGGGCGGTCGCCGCCCTCGCCGCCGCCGGGCACCGGGTGCTGGTCACGGGCGGGCCCAAGGAGACCGAGCTGACCAGGCACGTCGCCGGCGACCACGGCGTCGACCTCGGCGGTCGCACGACGTTCGCGCAGCTCGCCGGGGTGCTGGCCGGGGCGGACGCCGTCGTGGTCGGCAACACCGGCCCGGCGCACCTGGCCGCCGCCGTCGGCACGCCGGTGGTGTCGCTGTTCGCGCCGGTCGTGCCCGCCGTCCGCTGGGCGCCGCACGGCCGGCGCGTCCTGCTGGGCGACCAGCACGCCCCGTGCCGGGGCTCACGCGCTCGCGAGTGCCCGGTCGCCGGGCACCCGTGCCTGAACACGGTGACGCCCGACCGGGTCGTCGCCGCCGTCTCCGAACTGGTGGGGGTGCGGACGTGAAGATCCTGCTGTGGCACGTGCACGGGTCCTGGACGAACGCGTTCGTCCGGGGCGGGCACGAGTACCTGATAGCCGCCCCGCCGCGGGGCATCGGCCTCGCGGGCCGGGACTGGCCCGCCGCGCGGGAGGTCGACGTCGCCGACGCGGAGGCCGACGTGGCCGTGCTGCAACGGCCCGAGGAGATCGGCTGGGTGCCCACCGGCGTCCCCGTCGTGTACCTGGAGCACAACACGCCCAAGCACCCCAACCAGCCGCACCCGCTGAAGGACTGGCCGGGCACGATCGTGCAGGTCACGCACTTCAACGACCTCATGTGGGACTGCGGCGACACCCGCACGGTGGTGATCGAGCACGGCGTCGTCGACCCCGGCCACCGCTACACCGGCGACCTGGCCCGCGCGGCCGTCGTGGTGAACGAGCCGGTGCGGCGCGGGCGCGTGGTGGGCACCGACCTGCTGCCGCGCTTCGCCGAGGCCGCGCCGCTCGACGTGTACGGCATGGGCACCGAGCAGCTCGGCGGGATGGGCCGCGGCGACCACGACCTGGACTCGCTGCACCGCGAGCTGGCCCGCCGCCGCGCCTACGTGCACCCCGTGCGGTGGACCTCGCTGGGCCTGTCGCTGATCGAGGCCATGCACCTGGGGATGCCCGTGGTGGCGCTGGCCTGCACGGAGGTGGTGCGTGCCGTGCCGCCCGAAGCGGGCGTGGTGTCCACCGACGTGGAGGAGCTGGTGCGCGGCCTGCGGGAGCTGGTCGCGGACCCCGCGCTGGCCGTGCAGCGGGGCAAGCAGGCCAGGGAGTTCGCCCTGGCCCACTACGGACTGGACGCCTTCCTGGGGGCCTGGGACCGGTTGCTGACAGGAGTGAGCGGATGAGGATCGCGATGGTGTCGGAGCACGCCAACCCCCTGGCCGCCCTGGGCGGTGTCGACGCGGGCGGGCAGAACGTGCACGTCGCCGCGCTGTCGGCCGAGTTGGTGGCGCTCGGGCACGACGTGGAGGTCTACACCCGCCGCGACGACCGGGGGCAGCCCGAGCGGGTGCGCACCGAGCAGGGCTACGAGGTGGTGCACGTGCCGGCGGGACCGGCGCGCGCCGTGCCGAAGGACGAGCTGCTGCCGCACATGGGCGAGTTCGCCCGGTTCCTGGAGCGGTGCTGGACCGAGCGGCGCCCCGACGTCGTGCACGCCCACTTCTGGATGTCCGGCCTGGCGTCGGTGCCGGCCGCGCGCCGGGCGGACGTGCCGGTCGTGCAGACCTACCACGCCCTGGGCACGGTCAAGCGCCGCCACCAGGGCTCCGACGACACCAGCCCGGCGCAGCGCATCGGCATCGAGCGGATGATCGGCCGCGAGGCCGACCTCATCGCCGCGACCTGCGAGGACGAGGTGGCCGAGCTGGTCCGCATGGGCGTGCAGCGGTCGAAGGTGGCGGTCATCCCGTGCGGCGTGGACCCGGTGCGCTTCCACCCGGAGGGGCCCGCCGCCGCGCGCGGCCGGCTGCACCGGGTCGTGTCGGTCGGCCGGCTCGTGCCGCGCAAGGGCTTCGCCGACCTGATCACCGCGCTGCGCTCGCTGCCCGACGCCGAGCTGGTCGTGGCGGGCGGCCCGGCGGACGTCGCCTCCGACCCCGAGGCGCGCCGGCTGCTCGACCACGCCGACCGGATGGGCGTGCGCGACCGGCTGCGGCTGGTCGGCCGGGTGTCGCGGGACGACATGCCCGCGCTGCTGCGCTCGGCCGACGTGGTGGCGTGCGTGCCCTGGTACGAGCCGTTCGGCATCGTGCCGCTGGAGGCCATGGCCTGCGGCGTGCCGGTCGTGGCCAGCGCGGTGGGCGGCCTGACCGACACCGTCGTGCACAACGTGACGGGCGTGCTGGTGCCGCCGAGGGAGCCGCTCGCGCTGGCCCGCGCGCTGCGCTCGCTGCTGGCCGACCGGGCGCGCCGCGAGGCGTTCGGCATCGCGGGCTCGGACCGCGTCGCCGCCCGGTACGCCTGGCACCGGATCGCCGAGGACACCGAACGCGTCTACGAGCGGGCGACCGCGAACCGGACCACCGCGGGTCGGACCACGGGTCGGACCACCGCGGGCCGCGCCGTCGCCGTGGGAGGAACCCGATGAGCGTGGAAACGCACCTGGACGGGCTGGCGAGATCGCTGGCCGCGCTGCGCGCCCAGGCGCCGAGGCTGACCCGCTGGGGCGGCCTCCTGGCGCGCCGGCTCGGCGACGGCGGGCGGCTGCTCGCCGCGGGCAACGGCGGCTCGGCGGCCGAGGCGCAGCACCTGACCGCCGAGCTGGTCGGCCGCTTCCGGGACGACCGGAAGCCGTTCTCCGCCATCGCGCTGTGCGCGGAGTCCTCCAGCGTCACCGCGATCGGCAACGACTACGGCTACGACCAGGTGTTCGCCCGCCAGGTCACCGCGCACGCCCGGCCCGACGACGTGGTGGTGCTGCTGTCCACGAGCGGGCGCAGCCGGAACCTGCTGGAGGCCGTGTCGGCGGCCCGCGAGGCGGGCGCCCACGTGTGGGCGATGACGGGCCCCGCGCCGAACCCGCTGGCCGACGCCGTGGACGAGGTGCTGGCGCTGCCCGGCGAGCCCGCGAACGTGCAGGAGGCGCAGCTGGTCGCCGTGCACGCGCTGTGCGCGGCGTTCGAGGCGGCGCTGCCCGCCGGTCTGCGGAGCGCGTCGTGAGGCTGGTCGTCGTCGGGGACTGCCTGCTCGACGTGGACGTCGTCGGCACGGCGGAGCGGCTGTGCCCGGACGCGCCCGCGCCCGTGCTGGACGTGTCCGCCGAGCACGTGCGCCCCGGCGGGGCGGGCCTGGCGGCGGCCCTGGCGGTCGGTGACGGGCTCGACGTGGTGCTGGTCGCCGCGGTCGCCGACGACGCCGACGGGCACCGGTTGCGCGACGCGCTGGCCGGCGTGCCCTCGGTGCTCGGCCCGACGACCGCGGCCACCCCGGTGAAGACGAGGCTGCGCTGCGACGGGCACTCGATCGCCCGCGTCGACCGGGGCGGCGGCCCCGGCGAGCACCGGGTCACCGACGAGATGCTGGACGCGGTGCGGTCCGCCGACCTCGTGCTGGTCTCCGACTACGGGCGCGGTCTGGTCCGCGACGAGCGGCTGCGCGCCGCGCTGGCCGACGTCCCCGCGGTGTGGGACCCGCACCCGCGCGGTCCGGCCCCGGTGCCCGGCGCTCGGCTCGTCACGCCGAACGAGGCCGAGGCCAGGGCGTTCAGCGGGTGCGCCGACGCCGAGGACGCCGCGGCGGCGCTGCGCGAGCGGTGGCGGGCCAGGGCGGTCGTGGTCACGCGCGGCGCGGACGGGGCCCTGCTGCACGGCGGCGGCACGCCGGTCGCGGTGCCCGCGCCCCGGGTCGCGGTGACCGACCCGTGCGGCGCGGGGGACCGGTTCGCGGTGACCGCCGCGGCGGGGCTGCTGGCGGGCGTGCCGCTGGACGAGGCGGTGGCGCGCGCGGTCACCGCGTCGGCGGACTTCCTGGCGCGCGGCGGCGCGGCCGGGTTCGCCGAGCGCGCCGCGCGGGCGACCGGGACCTCGACGGGACCCGCCGGCATCCCCGCGGCGCGCGTCGGCGGCTCGCGACCCCCCGGGGTGCTCGCCTCAGGGGCGCCTGCCTCAGGGGTGCCTGCCGATGGGGCGCCGGCCGACGGGGTGTCGGTCGCCGAGGCGGTGCGCGCCCGGGGCGGGGTCGTGGTCGCCACCGGCGGCTGCTTCGACCTGCTGCACGCGGGCCACGTGCGCACGCTGCGCGCCGCCCGGTCGCTGGGCGACTGCCTGGTCGTGTGCCTCAACTCCGACTCGTCGGTGCGCCGCCTCAAGGGCCCCGACCGGCCGGTCACCCGCGAGCAGGACCGGGTCGAGGTGCTGCGCGCGCTGGACTGCGTGGACGACGTGCTGGTGTTCGAGGACGACACGCCGGAGCGGCTGCTGGCCGACCTCCGGCCGGACGTCTGGGTCAAGGGCGGCGACTACACCGAGGACTCGCTGCCGGAAGCCGACCTCGTGCGCGGGTGGGGCGGCCGCACGGTCGTCGTGCCCTACCACCGGGGTCGGTCCACCACCGAGATGCTGTCGAGGAGGGGCTGATGCTGGGTCAGGTGCTGGTGACGGGCGGCGCGTCCGGGTTGGGCGCGGCCGTCGTGCACGCGGTCCACGAGCTGGGCGGCACGCCGCTCGTGCTGGACAAGGCCGCGCCGTCGTCGCCCGAGGTCGCCGACTTCGAGTCGGTCGACCTGTCGGACACCCGGGCGGCGGAACGGGCCGTGAAGGCCATCGCCGAGCGCAACGGCGGCCTGCGGGCCGTGGTGACGGCGGCCGGGACCGACGCGTGCGGCAGGCTCGACGAGGTGTCCGCGACCGACTGGGAGCGGGTGGTGATGGTCAACCTGCTCGGCACCGCGGCCGTGGTGCGGGCGGCGCTGCCGCTGCTCGGCGACGGCGGCCGGGTGGTGACCATCGCGTCCACGCTCGGCATCAAGGCCGTCAGCGACGCCACCGCCTACTGCGCGTCGAAGTTCGGCGTCGTCGGCTTCACCCGCGCGCTCGCCGCCGAGACCGCCGGCCGCGTCGGCGTGACGCTGGTGATCCCCGGTGGGATGCGCACGAGGTTCTTCGACGACCGCGAGGAGCAGTACCGGCCGCCGGACGACAGCAAGCTCAACCCGCCCGAGCGGGTGGCCGACGCCATCGTGTTCGCCCTGCGCCAGCCCGAGGGCTGCGAGGTGCGCGAACTCGTCGTCGCCCACGCGGAGGAGGGTTCGTGGCCGTAGCCCCGGGCCGGGCACCGGCCGGGCGATCGACCTGCCGCGGCGGTTCCGGTCCCGCTACGGGTCGGAGCCGCCGCACCGGCTGTTCGCGTTCGACTCGGCGGGCATCGTGACCGCGCGGGCCCTCGCGATCGGCGGTCCCGGCCCGGCGGGCGTCCTGGAGCCCGCGCGGCTGCGGCCGACGACGCCGGGTGGACCGCTGCCGGGCGGACCGCCGCCGGGCGAACCGCTGCCCGCCACGCCGGACCACTTCCGACCGGTGTTCCCCGTTCACCGCCACGCCATGCGGGGTTAACCGTGTCGGACGACGGGTATGTGGTGGCCGTGAGCCAGGCAGAAGAGTCCCACCAGCGAAGACTTGCCCGCAACCTGAACGAGCTGTTGCAGGAGCTGCGGGTGGCGCAGGCAGGCGTGCAGATCCTGTTCGGTTTCCTGCTGTCCATCGCGTTCACCGACCGCTACGCGTCCGCGGACACCTACATCCGGGTGACGCACCTGATCACGATCCTGTTCGCGGCCCTGTCGGTGGCGCTGCTCACGGCCCCCGCCGCCTGGCACCGCATCCTCTTCCGCCGAGGCAGGCGCGAGGACGTCATCGAGGTCGCGAACCGGTTCGCCATCTGGGGCATGGCCAACCTCGCGGTCGCCATGACCGGCACCGTGCTGCTGCTCGGCGAGGTCATCATCGGCAGCCCGTGGGCGATCCTGCTCGGCGTCGTCGCGGCGCTCCTCTTCGGCAGCCTGTGGTTCTTCCTCCCGATCCGGGAGCGCAACCGCGACTCGGCCGGGGCGGAGGACGACGAGCCCGAGGACGACGAGGACCGCGGGGAGTGACAGCGGGGAAGTGGTGACGACGGGGAGCGGGTGACGGCGGGGGCGGCCCGATTCGTCGGTGTCGGTGTGCGGGCTGCCCACCGGCTTCGACTGGGACGAGCCCCGCTGGCGCAGGTAGACGCCGCGGGCCTGGCAGCCGGCCCCGGACACGCGCCGGCCCACCGCCAACTCGCGCAGGAACAGCACGTCGTCGCCGACGCGCACGCGGGCCGCGTCGCCCCGCACCTCCACCTCGCGCACCTCCCCGCCGGGGAGGTCCAGCGCGGCGCGGTCGACCCCCTCGCGCGCCCGTTCGGTCAGCAGCCCGCAGGCGCGCGAGGTGTCGCCGGAGGCGACCGCGGACGTGAACTCGCCCACGGCCCGCCCCACCGGGTCCTCGCTGCCCGAACCGCACCCGGCCACCGCGAGCCCGGCCACCGCGAGCACCGCCGCCGGCGCGCGCACCGCGCGGATCACGGCCGACCCCCGCGTCACGGCCTCAGGAGCACCTTGATCGCGTTGTCCTGCTTCTTCTGGAAGATCTCGTACGCGTGCGGCGCCTCGTCCAGCGCCATGTGGTGCGTGGCGAAGGTGTCCACGCCCAGCGGGTCGTCGTCGGTCAGCAGCGGCAGGATCTCCGGCACCCAGCGCCACACGTTCGCCTGGCCCATGCGCAGCTGCACCTGCTTGTCGAACAGCGTCAGCATCGGCATCGGGTCGGCCATGCCGCCGTACACGCCGGACAACGAGATCGTGCCGCCGCGCCGCACGATGTCGATGGCCAGCCGCAGCGCGTGCAGCCGGTCGACGCCCGCGGTCGTCATGAACTTCGCCGCGATGGCGTCCGGCAGCAGCCCCACCGCCTGGTGGGCGAGCTTCGCGACCGGCGCGCCGTGCGCCTCCATGCCCACCGCGTCGACCACGGCCTCCGGGCCGCGCCCGTCGGTCAGCTCGCGGATGTGGTCGACCAGGTTGCTGTCGCGCACGTTCAGCACGGTCACGCCGTGCTTGCGGGCCCGCTCCATCCGCTCGGGCACCAGGTCGACGCCGATGACGGTGCCGACGCCCCGGTGCTGGGCGATGCGGGTGGCCATGTCGCCGATCGGCCCGAGGCCGAGCACGACCAGGGAGTCGCGGGCGTCCGCGTACTCGACGGCCTGCCACGCGGTGGGCAGCACGTCGGACAGGAACACGAACCGGTCGTCCGGCGGGCCGTCCGGCACCTTGATCGGCAGCGTGTTGCCGAACGGCACCCGCAGGTACTCGGCCTGCCCGCCCGGCACCTGCCCGTACAGCTTGGTGTAGCCGAACAGCGCCGCGCCCGACCCCTGCTCGCGCACCTGCGTCGTCTCGCACTGCGACTGCAACCCCTGCGAGCACATGAAGCACGTGCCGCAGGAGACGTTGAACGGGATCACCACCCGGTCGCCGGGCTTGACCGCGGTGACCTCCGGGCCCACCTGCTCGACCACGCCCATCGGCTCGTGCCCCAGGATGTCGCCCACGTCCAGGAAGGGACCCATCACCTCGTACAGGTGCAGGTCTGACCCGCACAACCCGGTCGAGGTGATCCGCACGACCACGTCGGTGGGCTCCTTCAGCTCCGGGTCGGGCACGGTGTCCACGCGCACGTCCCGCTTGCCGTGCCAGGTGACGGCCTTCATCGGTGCTCCTCTCGGCCCGCTGCGGTCCCCCGAGGCGTTCCCCCGGCGGCGTGTGGCAAACACGGACGGGGGTACCCGCGCGGCCATGGAGGCACCTCTTCCCCAGGACCGCGCCGGCACGCCGCTGCGAGCGGTGGTGACCGGCGCCGACTCCGGCATCGGCAAGGCGATCGCGGTGGCCCTCGCGGGCGGCGGCGTGGACGTCGGCATCACGTTCCACCAGGACGCCGAGGGCGCCGAGGACACGGCGGCGCAGGTGCGCGACCGCGGCGCGCGGGCGGCCGTGCGACAGGTCGACCTGGCCGACCTGCCCGCCGCCGCCGACGTCGTGGACGAACTCGCCGACGAGCTGGGCGGCGTCGACGTGCTGGTGAACTGCGCGGGGACCGGCAGCGCGCAGAAGGCACTGGACATGGACCTCGCCACGTGGCGCTCGGTGCTGGCCGTCGACCTCGACGCCGCGTTCCTGTGCGCCCAGCGCGCCGCCCGGCGCATGATCGCCGCGGGCAACGGCGGCCGGATCATCAACATCACGTCGGTGCACGAGCACCAGCCGCGGGTGGGCGCGGCGCCGTACTGCGCGGCGAAGGCCGGCCTGGGCGCGCTGACGAAGGTGCTGGCGCTGGAGCTGTCCGAGCACGCCATCACGGTGAACTCGGTGGCGCCGGGCGAGATCTCCACGCCGATGACCGGCCAGGAGGACGTGGACCCGCGTGAGCAGTCGCGGCCCGGTGTGCCGCTGGGCCGCCCCGGCCACGCGGCCGAGGTCGCGGCGGTGGTGGCCTTCCTGGCCACCCCGGCGGCCGGCTACGTGACCGGGGCGTCGTTCGTGGTCGACGGCGGCATGACGCTGATGGGCCCGCAGGCCAGCCCGCTGCTCGGCGACCACGGGTGGCGCGAGCCCTAGGCGGGCGGGTGGCCCGTCCCCGGGACGGGCCACCCGACGCGCCGCCTAGGAGCGGGCCTTCGCCGTCTTGCGGTCGTTGGCCTTCCGGAGCGCCTCGACCAGCTCCTGCTTCGTCATGGTCGAGCGGCCCGGCACGCCCAGCTCCTTGGCCAGGTCGTAGAGGTGGGCCTTGCCGGCGTTGGCGTCCACGCCGCCCGCGGTCTTCCCCCGCTTCGGGGTGCTGCGGGCGGCCTGCTTGTCCGACGGGCCCTTCTCGTCCTTCGGTTCCCAGTGGTCGCCGACCTTCTCGAAGGAGTGCTTGAGCGCGGAGAACGCGGTGCGGTGGGAGCGCTCGCCCTCGCCGTAGGTCTCCACCGCCGAGTCGTGCGCCTTGATCCAGGTCCGCTGCGCCTTCTTCGACGAGCGGGCGACGGTGCTGGGCAGCTCCTGGCGTCCGGGCATGGCTCCTCCTCGCACGTGGTTTCCCCTGCGCCGCACGGGTACCCAGCCCGCATGACGGACATGCGCGTGCCGACCCTCGACGTCCACAGCCCGCTCGACGGCCGGTTGGTCGGCCGCCCGCTCACCGCCACGCAGGAGGACGCGGCCGGTGCCGTCCTGACCGCCCGCGCCGCGCAGCCCGGGTGGGCCGCCACGCCCGCCGCCGAGCGGGGCGCCGCGCTCCGGGCCGCAGCCCGCGCGGTCCGCGACGCCGCCGACGACCTGGCCGCCGCCGTGCGGGCCGAGACCGGCCGGCCGCTCGCCTCCGCGCGCGAGGGCGTGCTGGCCGGCGCGTCCACCCTGGAGCAGTACGCCGAGCTGGGCCCGGTCCACCGTGGACGGTCGCTGCTGGGCTCGGCCGACGCCACCGACCTGATGGTGCCCGAGCCGCGCGGCGTGGTGGTGGCGTTGACGCCGTGGAACGACCCGGTCGCGGTGGCGTGCGGCCTGCTCGGCGCGGCCCTGGTGACCGGCAACGCCGTCGTGCACAAGCCCAGCGAGCGCTGCCCGCACACCGGCGCGCTGCTCGCGGAGCTGATGGTGGAGCACTTCCCGCCGGGCGTGCTCCAGGGCCTCACCGGCGCGGGCGACGTGGGCGCCGCGCTGGCCGCCTCGCCGCACGTCGACGTCGTCGCGCACGTCGGCGGCACCGCGACCGGCCGGTCCATCGCCGCCGCGTGCGCCCGGACCGGTGCGAAGGCGCTGCTGGAGAACGGCGGCAACGACCCGCTGCTCGTGGACGCGGACGTGGACCCGGTGTGGGCGGCGGGGCAGGCGGCGCTCGGCGGGTTCACCAACGCGGGCCAGCTGTGCACGTCCGTGGAGCGCGTGTTCGTGCACCGGGACGTCGCGGACGAGTTCCTGGCGGCGCTGTGCGAGGAGGCGCGCCGGTGGAACGCCGACCCGCAGCCCTTGGTTGACCGCGTGCACCGCGAGCACGTGCACGCGCACGTCGTCGAGGCCCTCGCCGACGGCGCGGAGCCGCTGGTGGGCGGCGAGGTGCCCGACGGCGAGGGCGCGTTCTACCCGGCGACCGTGCTGGCCCGCTGCACGCCGGACATGCGGGTGATGCGGGAGGAGACGTTCGGGCCGGTGGTCCCGGTGCGCGTGGTGCCGTCGTTCGAGCAGGGCCTGGCCGAGGCGTGCGTGGACGAGCACGGCCTGGCCGCGACCGTGCTGACCGGGTCGATGGCCAACGCGCAGCGGGCGTGGCGGGCGCTGCCCGTGGGCACGGTGAAGGTCAACGCGGTGTTCGGCGGCGCGCCCGGCGGCGCCGCGCAGCCGCGCCGGGCCTCGGGCAGCGGTTTCGGCTACGGGCCCGAGCTGCTCGACGAGATGACCGCGGTGAAGGTCGTCCACGTCGAGCCGGCCCGGCCGAGGGGCTAACGCCCCTGGGGTCCCGTCAGCCTCCGGAGTCCCGTCAGCCCCCGGAGTCCCGTCAGCCCCCGGAGTCCCGTCAGCCCCGGGGTCCCGTCAGTCGCCGTGCCCGACGACGGCGGTGACGCGGATCTCGACGCGCATCCCCGGGAGGCCGAGGGCGGCCACGCCGAGCTGGGTCCAGATGGGCGCGCGGTCGCCCGTGCGCGCGCGGAACTGCTCCACCATGACGCGGTTGTGGTCCTCGCCGATGGAGTCGGGGGAGGCGGGGACGTGGTACGAGTCCACGGCCACGACGTCGCGCCAGGTGGCCCCCGCCTCGGCGAGGGTCCGCTCGACGTTGTCGAAGGCGAGGGCGATCTCGTCGGCCAGGGCCTCGGGGAAGACCAGGTCGTCGTCGCAGCCGGCCTGGCCGGAGGTCTCGACCCGGTCACCGATCCGGACGGCCTGGTGGTAGTGCATCCGCGCCAGCTGGGTGTCGCCGTAGCCGGGGGTGGCGAAGAACGTCGGCCCGCTCATGGGGGTCCTCTCGGTTGACTTCACGTGTGAAGTAAACGTAGCACGCTTTCGCTTCACGCGTGAAGTCATGGCCGCTCGGTATCGTGCCGCCATGGCCACCACCGCAACCCCGGAGCCCGGCGGGGACGCCCCGGACGAGCAGCTGTGGCTGGACGCGGCCGAGAAGGAGGCGTGGACCGGGCTGGTCTCGCTGGTCCTGCTGCTGCCGGGACGGCTGGAGGCGCCGCTGCACCGCGCGGCCGGGCTGACCCTCTTCGAGTACCTGACCCTCAGCCACATCTCCGAGGCCCCGCGGCGGCGGCTGCGCATGAGCGAACTGGCCTACCTGGCCAACGGCTCCCTGTCGCGGCTGTCCAACGTGGTCAAGCGGTTCGAGCAGCGGGGCTGGGTGGAGCGCTCGCCCGACCCCGACGACGGCCGGTACACCCTCGCCGCCCTCACCGACGCCGGCTACGAGGTGGTCGTGGCCGCCGCGCCCGAGCACGTGCGCTCGGTGCGGCGGTTCGTCCTCGACCCGCTCACCGCCGCCGACCAGCAGGCGCTGGCCCGCATCGCCGCCAAGCTGCGGGTGCGCCCGGTCGACCTGGCCTGAGACCGGGCCCGGGACCCGGCCCGAGACCGGGACCCGGCCCGGGACCGGGCCCGCGCGGTCAGATCCAGCCCTCGTCCCAGGCCAGCCGCGCCGCCTCGTAGCGGGTGCTCACGCCGAGCTTCGTCATCGCCGACGACAGGTAGTTGCGCACCGTCCCGGCCGCCAGGTGCGCCTCCGCGGCGATGGCCGCGACCGTGCCGCCGCCCAGGGCGTGCCGCAGCACGTCCAGCTCGCGCGCGGTCAGCGGGCACGTGCCCTCGGTCAGCGCGGCGGCGGCGATCTCCGAGTCCACGTACCGGCGGCCCGCGTGCACGTCCCGCAGGATCGACGCGAGCTGCGCGGCGGGCGTGGTCTTCGGCACGAACCCGCGCACGCCCGCGCTCAGCGCCCGCCGCAGCACGCCGGGCCGGGCGTGCCGGGTCACGATCACCACCGCCACCCCGTCCAGCGACCGCACCGCCTCGGCGGCGAGCACCCCGTCCCGGCGCGGCATCTCCAGGTCGAACACCGCGATGTCCGGCCGGTGCTCGCGCACCGCGGCCACCGCCGCCTCGCCGTCGCTGACCTGCGCCACGACCGAGATGTCGTCCTCCAGCTCCAGCAGCGCCACGAGCGCGCCCCGGATCAGGTCCTCGTCGTCGGCCAGCACCACCCGGATCACCGGCCCACCGCCGCCGTGCCGACCAGCTCGAACCCGTCGCCCGCGCGGTCGGTGCCGACCCGCCCGCCGACCGCGGCGAACCGCTCCCGCAGGCCCGCGAGCCCGGAGCCCTGCCCGCCCGGACCCGTGCCCCCGGACCCCGCCTCCTCCGGGCCGACCCCGTCGTTGCGCAGCCGCACGCACGCTCGGCCGTCCACCACGGTGATCACCACGTCGCAGCGCCGCGCCCGGCTGTGCCGCAGCACGTTCGTCGTGCCCTCCCGCACCAGCGCGCCGAACAGCGGCTGCAACGGCGGCGGCACGTCGACCGCGTCCCCGGTCACGGCCGTCTCGATGCCCGCCGCGCGCAGCACGCCCACCGCGTTCGCGATCTCCAGCCCGAGGCTGGCCCGCCGGTAGCCCTGCACCACGTCGCGCGTCTCGCGCAGCGCCGTGCGCGCCAGCTCGGCCACCTCGCCCGCGTGCTGCCGCGCCAACCCGTCGTCGCGGCCGATCAGCCGCTGCGCCAGCTCGCCCTTGAGCGCGATGGCCTGGAGGTGGTGGCCCTGGATGTCGTGCAGGTCGGCGGCGAACCGCAGCCGCTCCTCGGCCACCGCCAGCGCCTCGGCCGTGCTGCGGGCCCGCTCCAGCTGCTGCGCGAGGTCCCAGATCCACAGCTGCGCCAGGTCGGCGGCCACCAGCGTGACGATCATGATGACGGCCAGCACCACCGCCGCGCCGCGCTCGGCGCCGCCGAACACCGCGCCCGCGGCCACCGTCAGGGCGCCGGCGAGGACCACGACCGGCCACCGCGCCCGGGCCGGGAGCGTCGCCGCGACGTGCGCGATCACCAGGCCGGGCAGCATCGCCCAGCCCACCAGGAACCCGCCCTCGTTCGCCATCACCGACCACGCGGCCAGCGCCACCGCGAACGTCGCCGCGTGCTCCCACAGCCGCCCCTCGCCCCGGCCCAGACCGCCCATCGCCTGGTGCAGGTAGCGGGTGTGCTGCACCACCACGACCACCACGGCCAGCGCCAGCAGCGCGGACCTCACCGGCCCGTAGCCGTTGACCACGAGGTCGAGCCCGGTGCCGACGGCGACGACCACGCCGCCCGTCACCACCGTCCACCACGTGTAGTGCCGCAAGCGGCGCAGACCGGTCACGGGGCGAATGTACGAGCCGGGGCGCACGGCTGTCTGCTGACATCTGTCACGAGCACCGGTGCGCCGCGGCACTACCGGGCGCGCGGGGGGCCGCCGAGCATGGTCACCATGAGGGACACGGTGATCGAGGTGATCGGCCTGAGGTGCCGCTACGGCGCCTTCGAAGCCGTCCGGGGGGTCGACTTCGAGGTCGCCGGGGGCGAGCTGTTCGCGCTCCTGGGGACGAACGGCGCGGGCAAGACCACGACCATGGAGGTGCTGGAGGGGCTGCGGGCGCCCTCGGCAGGCACCGTGCGGGTGCTGGGCGGCGACCCGGTGCGCGACCGCGCGGCGCTGCGGCCCCGCACCGGGATCATGCTCCAGGACAGCGGCTTCCCGGCCGACCTGACCCCGGCGGAGCTGGTCGCCCTGTGGGGCGGCGTCAGCGGTCGCCGCGCGGTGCGCGACGTGCTGGAGCGGCTCGACCTGGGCCACCGGCGCGACGTGCGGGTCAAGCAGCTCTCCGGCGGCGAGCGCCGCAGGCTCGACCTGGCCCTCGCCGTCCTCGGCCGGCCCGAGCTGCTGTTCCTGGACGAGCCCACCACCGGCCTGGACCCCGAGTCGCGCAAGCGCACGTGGGACGTGGTGCGCGAACTGCTCGCCGACGGCACGACCGTCGTGCTGACCACGCACTACCTGGAGGAGGCCGAGACCCTCGCCCACCGGCTGGCGATCATGCACGAGGGCGTGGTCGCGGTGTCCGGCACGGTCGAGGAGGTGCTGGCCGCGCACCCCGCGCGCATCGCGTTCGACATGCCCGAGGGGCTCGACGTGAGCGCCCTGCCCATGCTGACCGGCGACGTGCTGCACCGGCCGCACGGCCGCGTCGAGGTGCGCACCGCCGAACTCCAGGACGACCTGGCCTCGCTGCTCGCGTGGGCCTCGTCGGCCGGCCTCCGCCTGGGCCGCGTCCGCGCCCACCACGCGTCCCTCGAAGACGTCTTCCACGCCGCCCGCACGACCGCAGGAGCCGCCGCGTGACCACCACGACCTCACCCCTGGGCATGGTCACCGCCCTGGGCACCGCGGAGCTGAAGCTCCTGCTGCGCAACCGCACCGCCGCCACCCTGGCGTTCCTGCTGCCCCTGGCCGGTGGCGCCTACTTCGCCCTGGTGAAGCCCGGTGACGGCGGCTGGGCGGCGGCCATCGCGTTCCAGCTCCTGTTCACCCTCGGGTTCACCGTCTACCTCACGGCGACCACGGCCCTGACCGCCCGCCGCCAGGACCTGTACCTCAAGCGGCTGCGCACCAGCGCCGCGTCGGACGCCGTCGTGCTCGCCGGCCTCCTGCTGCCGGTCGTCCTGCTGGCCGTGGCGCAGACCGCCCTGCTGCTGGGCGTCAGCTTCGCGGCGGGCGCGCCGTGGCCCGAGCGGCCCGGCCTGTTCCTGCTCGCGGTCGTCGGCGGCGCGGCGATGTCGTGCGCGGTCGCCGTGCTGACCAGCGGCGTGACGTCCACGGCGGAGATGGCCCAGATCACCACGGGCCCCTACTTCGTCGCCCTGGTGTTCGGCAGCGTGGTCGCCACGGCGGGCGAGGTGGACGACTGGGTCGCCTTCGTGCCGGGCGGGGCCGTCGGCCTCCTGGTCCGCGCCGCCTGGGGAGGCCCGACCGGCCAGGTCGTCCTCGCCCTCGTCTCCCTGGTCCTCTGGACCGCCGCCGCCCACGCGGCCTCGACCCGCCTCTTCCGCTGGGACCCCAGGACCTGACCCGGGACGCCCGGTGGCGCGGCGCCGCCCGGCACCGCGCCACCGGTCGCTCAGGCGGCCTGCCGCCCCAGGGTGACCAGGCGGAACCCGGCCTCCGCCACCTTGTCCGCCGGCAGCAGGTTGCGGGTGTCCACGATGACCCGGCCGGGCATCGCGGCGGCCAGGTCGGACCAGTCCAGCTCGGCGAACTCCGGCCACTCGGTCAGCACCACGACCCCGTCCGCGGCCTCGGCGGCGGCCTCGGCGGAACCGGTCACCCGCACCGGGCCGCAGTCCCGCGCCACGCACGGGTCGAAACCGGTCAGCACGGCGCCCTCGGCGGCCAGCAGCTCCGCCACGGCCAGGGCGGGGGAGTCCCGCAGGTCGTCGGTCCCGGCCTTGAACGTCAACCCCAGCAGCGCCAGCCGCGCACCGCGCAACGGCCCCACCGCGTCGCGGACCAGCCCGACGACGCGCTCCGCCTGCCGGCGGTTGGTGCCGATGGTGGCGCGCAGCAGGGAGAAGTCGACACCCACCGCGTCCGCCGTGGACAGCAGCGCGCTGGTGTCCTTGGGGAAGCACGACCCGCCCCACCCCGGACCGGGTTCGAGGAACGCCGACCCGATCCGGTCGTCGAGCGACATGCCCTCGGTGACGTCGGAGATGTCCGCGCCGACCCGCTCGCACAGCTCGGCCAGGCTGTTCACGTAGGACAAGCGCATCGCCAGGAAGCAGTTGCTGGCGTACTTCACCATCTCGGCGCTCGCGCTGTCGGTGACGATCGCGGGCGCGCCCGTCCCCTCGTACAGCTCGGCCACCCGCACCGCCGCGTCGCGCGCGCCGCCGTCGCGCGGTCCCGGCGCGCCGACCACGACCCGTTGCGGGCGCAGGAAGTCGTCGACGGCGTGCCCCTCGCGCAGGAACTCCGGGTTGGACACCACGGGCTGGTCGACGACCGCCGCCACCCGCTCGGTGGTCCCCGCCGGCACGGTCGACTTGATCACGATCACGCAGTCCGGCCCGACCTCCTCCCGCGCCTCCTCCAGCACCGCGTGCACGAACGACAGGTCCGCCTCGCCGTCCGGCCCGGTGGGCGTCGGCACGCACACGAACACGAAGTCCACACCGGACAGCGCGGGCCGGTTGCCGAGCACGAACCGCAGCCGCCCCGACGCCAGCCCGTCGGCGACCAGCTCGGCCAACCGGGGCTCGTGCGCGCCCACCTCCGCCCGCGACAGCGCGGACACCTTCGCCTCGTCGACGTCGGCGCACACCACGGTGTGCCCGAGCCGCGCGAAGCACGCCGCCGTGGTCAGCCCGACATAGCCGGCGCCGACGACTCCGATCCTGGCCACGGTCCACCTCCCAGCAGTGCGCGTGCCGCCGCCAGCACGTCTCCCACACCGATCTTCAGCAGCCCGGGGTCGGGCCGGTCGGCGAACGTGTCGCCGGTCGTGCCGTGCCACAGCACGTGGTGCGGACCCGACCGGGGCCCCCACAGGGCGGGCGGCACGGGCCCGAACAGCACGACCGACGGGGTGCGGTAGGCGGTGGCGACGTGCGCCACGCCCGTGTCGCCGCACACCACGAGCCGCGCGCCCGCCACGAGGTCCAGCAGGCCGCCGAGGTCGCCGACCCGGGTCCGGCCCCGCCCGACCGCCCGCACCAGGGCCGCCTCGGACGGGCTCCCGGTGACGACGACGTTCGGCCCCAGCTCCCGCACGACGGCCGCGTACCGGGCGGCGGGCCACCGGCGCGACCCGTGCGACGCGCCGGGGTGCACGACGATCGCGCCGGTGCGCGGGCGCGGCGGCAGGTGCAGGTCGGCGGGGTCGCACGCGATGCCGAACTGCGCGAGCAGCCGGCACCACCGCACCACCTCGTGCTGCCGCTCGGCCCACGGCACGTGCGCGCCGTGCGTGATGAGCCGCTGCGGCCGGGTGGCGCGCAGCAGCTCGGTGCTCTCCGGTCCGCGCCCGTGCAGGTTCACCGCCAGGTCGGGCGACTCGTACTCGATCGGCACGAGCCCCTCGGTGGGCAGCAGCACGTCGACCGCGTCGATCCGCGCCACCGCGTCGGCCAGCCAGCCCGGCGCGGCCAGCGTGATCTCCGCGTCCGGGTGCGCCCGCCGCAGCCCGCGCAGCGCCGGCACGGCCGTCAGCAGGTCGCCGAGGCCGAGGGCGCGCAGCACGAGGATCCTCATCGCGACACCGCCCGGGGTCGGGGCGCCGTCGCGAGCGCGTCCGGCCGCACGGGCTCGGCGCCGCGGTGGCGCAGCTCGCCGCGCAGCCGGTGCAGGCAGGCCGCGGGCGGGATGGCCGCGCTGGTCACCACCATCCGGGCCACCTCGTCGGCGGTGCGCGGTCCGGGCGCGATGCGCTCGACGGCGAACTTCGCGGTGAGCCCCGCCCACGCGCCGCCCAGCGCGAGGGCCGCCCCGCGCCACCCGAGCAGCCCGCACGCGACGGCCAGCACACCGGCCCCGGTGGTGACCGCGTGCCGGCGCAGCAACCCGGGGGCGCCGCCGATCGCCTCCCGCCAGCCGGGGCCGAGCAGCCGCCGCATCAGGGCGTCGTCGGCGTTGCCGCGCTGCTGGCGCAGGCTGGCGAGGAAGTCCGACCCGCGCACCGGGTGCACGGTCACCCGCTCGCCGGTGACGATGCGGTAGCCGTGCCGCTGCACGCGCAGCGCCAGTTCGGCGTCCTCCCGGTAGGCGCGCGGGAACCGCTCGTCGAAGCCGCCCGCGTGGGTGAGCGCCGCCCGCCGGTAGGCCATGTCCGCGGTGATCCAGCGGGCGTCGGCCAGCCCGGCGGTGCCGCGCTCCCAGTCGGTGGGCCTGCGGTCCTCCGGCAGCGGCACGGTGATCCGCGCCTGCGACGCGCCGACGTCGAGCCCCAGGTCCTCCAGGTCGGCGACCAGGCGCGCCTTCCAGTCGCGCGGCGGCAGCACGTCGTCGTCCAGGAACGCCACCCACTCGCAGCACGCCGCGCGCCACCCGGCGTTGCGCGCGGCGGCCGGGCCGCGCCCGCCGGTGCGCAGCAGCCGCGCGCCGTGCGTGGGCGGCAGCGGGCCGGGTTCGGGCCGGTCGTCCACCACGATCACCTCGCGCGGCGGCGGGCCGGAGCCGTGCTCCAGCGCGTCGAGCACCCGGGTCAGGCTCTCCCGGCCCATCGTCGGGATGACGACCGCGTAGTCGACGCTCATCGCCGCACCACGAACGGTCCGATGGCCAGCAGGTCGACCGGCGCGGAGCCGAAGCACTCCAGCGCGTCGCGCGGGTCGTCGACCATGGGCCGCCCCGCCGTGTTCAGGCTGGTGTTCACCACCACCGGCACGCCGGTGAGCCGGTCGAACTCGGTGAGCACGCGCGCCATCAGCGGCTCGGTCGCCGGGTCCACGGTCTGCACGCGCGCCGTGCCGTCCACGTGCACGACGGCCGGGATGCGGTCCTTCCACCCCTCCGCCACGTCGTGCACGAACAGCATGTACGGGCTGGGGAACGGCCCGCGCGAGAACAGCTCCCGCGCCCGGTCGGCGAGCACCATCGGCGCGATCGGCCGGAACTGCTCGCGCCCCTTGACCTCGTTGAGCCGGGCCAGGTTCTCCGCCCGCCCGGGGTGCGCGAGCAGCGAGCGGCGGCCCAGCGCGCGCGGCCCGTACTCGCTGCGGCCCTGGAACCAGGCGACCACCTGGTCGTCGGCCAGCGCCTCGGCGACGGCGACCGCCACGTCCTCCGGCTCCTCGTACCCGATCTTGGCGTTGTCGAGGTACTCGCGGATCTCGTCGTCGGTCCACGAGCGGCCCAGGTCCGCGCCCGGCATCGGGGCGGCCGGCTCGCCGGAGTCCGCCACGACCGACAGGGCGGCGCCCAGCGCCGTGCCCGAGTCGCCGGCGGCGGGCTGCACCCACACCTCGTCGAACGGCCCCTCGGCGAAGATCCGGGTGTTGGCCACGCAGTTCAGCGCCACGCCGCCCGCCATCGCCAGCCGCTTCTGCCCGGTGCGCTCGTGCAGCCAGCGCACCTGGTCCAGCAGCACCTCCTCGACCCGCACCTGCACGCTCGCCGCCAGCTCGGCGTGCTCGCGCGTCATCTCCTCGTGCGGCTCGCGCTTCTTGGCCAGCGTCGACCAGTTCAGCGGCATCACGGCGAACCCGCCGTCGTCGGTCGCGTACACGTGCTCGCGCAGCAGGTCCAGGTGCACCGGCTTCGCGTAGGAGGCCAGCGCCATCACCTTGTACTCGTCGCTGGAGCGCAGGAAGCCCAGGTGCTCGGTCAGGTCCTCGTAGAACAGGCCCAGCGAGTGCGGCAGGTGCTGCGCGGCCAGCGTCTCCAGCCGGTGCCCCCGGTAGCTGCCCGCCAGGTGCGAGCGGCACTCGCCGCGGCCGTCGTTGACCAGCACCGCGCAGTCGCCCGCGAACGGCGCGGCCAGCGCCGCCGACGCGGCGTGCGCCACGTGGTGCGGCACGAACCGCACGATCGCCGGGTCGAGGCCGGGCAGCGCGGTGGCCAGGAAGCGCGGCGCGCGCCGGGCGTACTCGGTGCGCAGGTCCTCCCAGGGCACGTCGCTGGGCTCCACCAGGTCCGGGTCGTAGGAGTAGGCGACCGCGTCCAGGTCGGCGGGGGTGAGCCCCGCGCGTTCCAGGCACCACCGGGCCGCTTGTTCGGGCTGCTCCCACGCGGAGAACGGCACCGGGCGCTTGCCGTGCTTGCGCCGCGAGAACCGCTCCTCCTCCGCTGCGGCGACCACCTCCCCGTCGACCACGAGGGCCGCGGCGGGGTCGTGGAAGACCGCGTTGATGCCGAGCACGCGCACGGCGTTCCCCTTTCGTTGCTGTCCGGAGTCGTGGTGGGGTGGGTCGCTACCCGACGAGGTGCCGGTCGAACGACCGCCGCAAACCCTCGTCCAGCGGGATCTCGGGCTGCCAGCCGAGCAGGTCGCGGGCCAGCGAGATGTCCGGGCGGCGGCGGCGCGGGTCGTCGACCATCGGCTCGACGTGCCGCACCCCGGAGTCGCTGCCGGTGATCTCGACGACCCGGCGCGCCACCTCCAGCACGGTGACCTCCTCCGGGTTGCCCAGGTTGACCGGTCCCGCGTGGTCGCTGTCGGCCATCGAGAGCAGGCCGCGCACCAGGTCGTCCACGTGGCACAGCGACCGGGTCTGGGTGCCGTCGCCGTGCACGGTCAGCGGCTCGCCCGCCAGGGCCTGCCGGAAGAACGTCGGCACCATCCGGCCGTCGTCCGGGCGCATCCGCGACCCGTAGGTGTTGAAGATCCGCACGATGCCCGCGTCGATGTCGTGCTGGCGGCGGAACGCGCTGGTCAGCGCCTCACCGAAGCGCTTGGCCTCGTCGTAGGTGCTGCGCGGGCCGATCGGGTTGACGTTGCCCCAGTACGTCTCGCGCTGCGGGTGCTCCAGCGGGTCGCCGTAGACCTCGCTGGTGGAGGCGATCACGATCCGCGCGTCCTTGCGCCGCGCCAGTTCGAGGGCGTGCAGCGTGCCGAAGCCGCCGGTCTTGAGCGTGCCGACGGGGTCGCGCAGGTAGTCCGCGGGCGACGCCGGGCACGCCAGGTGCAGGACCAGGTCGACGTCGCCGAGCAGGTCCAGCGGCCGGGTCACGTCCATCGCCACGACACCCAGCCGCGCGTCGTCGGGCAGGTTGTCCGGGGAACCGGTCGAGAAGTCGTCCACGCAGACGACACGCGTGCCGCGCTTGAGCAGCGCCTCGCACACGTGCGACCCGAGGAACCCGGCCCCGCCCGTCACCACCGCGCGTTCGAATGCCATGCGGTTGGCCTACCCGGCAGGAGCCGGTGTAACCACCGGGTTCGCGGGTGACACCCGCCGGTGTCGGCGACGGCGCAGGTGGACGCGGTGCGTGACCGCTCCGCGTCACCGCCCCGCACGGCCGCCCCGCATGGCCGCTCCGCATGGCCGCTCCGCGTGACCGGGGGCCGCGGCGGGGTCAGCCCGCCAGGGCGTCGCGCTCCACCACGACGTCGCCCACGTCGTCCACGCGGTAGCCGACGCCGCGCACGGTCGTGATCACCGAGGCGACGTCGCCGAGCTTGCGCCGGATGCGCCGCACGTGCACGTCCACCGTGCGGGTGTCCGCGAAGCTCGTCGTGCCCCACACGCGCGCCATGAGCGCCGTGCGCCGGTGCACCTGCCTCGGGTGCGCGCACAGGTGGTGCAGCAGGTCGAACTCCAGCCTGGTCAGCTCCACCTGCGCGCCGCGGACCAGCACGCGCCGCGAGTCGGCCAGGACGCGCAGCCGCGGCTCGACCCGCTTCACCGGCAGGTCCACCACCACCGTGGCGTCGGGTCGCGCCGGGCCGGTCGCGCCGTCGAACACGGCGTCGAACGCGGACCGGATCGCCTCCGCCAGCCGTCCCGCCGCGTCCGCCGCCCCGGTCGCGGGCGCGGACAGGCGCAGGACGACCGTCACCTCGACGTCCGTCACATCAGGGGATGCCCTCACGGGGTGATCGGACCAGTGCGGGGTGACGCGGGTCAACGCCGTCCGGTGCGTGGGAGCCGTTGACAACGGGCATCATGGTGGTCCATGAGGACCATCACCCTGAACAACGGCGTCGGTATGCCGCAGCTCGGCTTCGGCGTCTTCCAGGTGTCCACTCAGGACACCCACGACGCGGTCACCGAGGCGCTGCGGGTCGGCTACCGCAGCGTCGACACCGCGGCGGTCTACGGCAACGAGGAGCCCGTGGGCCGCGCGCTGGCCGACTCGGGGATCGCCCGCGACGAGCTGTTCGTCACCACCAAGCTGTGGAACTCCGAGCAGGGCTACGACGAGGCGCTGCGCGCGTTCGACGTGAGCATGGGCAAGCTGGGCCTGGAGCGGCTGGACCTGTACCTGGTCCACTGGCCCGCGCCCGCGCAGGACCGCTACGTCGACAGCTGGCGCGCGCTGGGCAAGCTGCTCGCCGACGGCCGCGTCCGCGCGATCGGCGTGTCCAACTTCCAGCCCGCGCACCTGGAGCGCGTGGTCGAGGCCACCGGCCAGGTGCCCTCGGTGAACCAGGTGGAGCTGCACCCCTACCTCCAGCAGGCCGAGCTGCGCGCCTTCCACGCGGAGCACGGCATCGTCACCGAGGCGTGGAGCCCGCTCGCCAAGGGCGGGCAGCTGCTGGACGAGCGGGTGGTCGCCGACATCGCCGGGAAGCACGGGAAGACGCCCGCGCAGGTGGTCCTGCGGTGGCACGTGCAGCTCGGCAACGTCGTCATCCCCAAGTCGGTCACGCCGAGCCGCATCGCGGAGAACTTCGCCGTGTTCGACTTCGAACTGGACGGTGACGACCTGGACCGGATCTCCACCCTGGACCGCGGCGAGCGCACCGGCCCGGACCCCGACACGTTCGGCTGACGCGTGGGGCGGGCCCCGGGGACCACCCCCGGGGCCCCGGGGATCACACCTCGACCGGGCCGCCGGAACGCCAGTACACGCCGTCGGCCCGGCTCAGCAGCCCTTCGTCCACCAGGTACCGGCGCACGGTCACGTGGTCGACCTCGCCGCCGTCGCACCAGCGCCTGAGCACCTCCACCACGTCGCGTTCGGGGTAACGTCTACCCGGCTCGAACGCGGCGCTCACCTGTTCGAGCACCGCCCGCCTGCGTCCGCGCTGCGCGGGGAGCCCCACCAGCCGCCCTCCTCGCACGAACGGGTCCTCCGGGACCCGGTTCGCCTGCTCGACCAGGGTGGCCTCCTTGAACAGCTCCTCGCGCAACCGCAGGCCGGAACCGTCGGTCACCACCAAACCGGCCGTCCGCAGCCTGCGCAGGCAGTTCTCCACGCGGCGGGCGTCCAGCCCGGTCGCCGCGACCACCTCGCCGCCCGTGCGCGCGCCCAGCACGAGGGCCGCCGCCACGCGCAACCGGCCGGTGTCCGCCAGCAGTCCCACCAGTGAATCAGGGGTCACGCGACGAGCTAACCGAAGAGGGCGGCCTGGTGCACGCCCATTTCGGGCGGACCTTAATAGCCGTGCGCACTGATCACCTCTTCCCCCTCGCCTCCGTGGAGCCGGTTTTCGGCATGCCCGTGGAGAACGCCCGCAAGTTCCAGCAGGTCGCCGCGGAGCAGGACCTGGTCATCGACGTGCGGGGCACCAACCCGCACGCGGTGGCGTGGTTGCGCCGCGGCGCGCTGCCCAAACCCGAGGCCGTCAAGGCCAAGACCATCGACGACCTGGACGTGCGCCTCGGCGCGTCGCCGCGCCACCGCGGCCTGGTCGGCTACTTCCGCCCCGCCTCACCGCCGCCGGACCCCACCGACCGGCTGCTGCGCCGCTTCGACCAGCGGCGCGTCGAGTTCGACGCCCTGCGCGAGAAGATGGCCGAGTTCGAGCGGCGCGGCGAGTACCTGGTGCGCGACGGCGTCGTGCACGGCTACGACCACCGGGGCGTGCTGCGCCCGCTGACCGGCGACCACGACGTGTTCGACATCCGCGCCTCCGGCGGCCTGCCGCTCAACCGCCGCCGCTACGACCGGGCCGTGATGACGATGATGTCGCTCGACATGGGCGTCACGCACGGCGCGCACATGTACTGGGAGCCCACGACCCGCTCCGACCGGGCGATGTTCGAGTCGATCGCGCGCAGCCCGGACGACAAGCTGCGGTTCCACCCCGACGGGACGATGACCGCGGGCGACTACCGGCGCCGCTTGAACGCCGGGATCAGCGCGATCACCAACCCCGCCAGGGCGGCGCGGCCGTACGCCAGGGTCTCCAGGGTGGGCAGCCCGAACGGCCCGGTCTCCGCGGCGTCGCTGATGAACAGCTGACCGTAGAGCAGCACCAGCCCCACGCCGTAGCAGCGGGCGTGGGCGTGCTGCCACGCCGCCAGGACGCCCACCACGCCCGTGCACACGTACAGGGCGTGGTTGGTGCCCTGGCTCATCGGCAGGAACGGCACGCAGGCGAGCACCACCTGGAGCGACCCGACGACGAACGCGAGTGCCTGGGCCCGGCTGAACGGCTTGGCCGCCGCCCTGCCCGTGCCCCTCTTGCCGCCCACCGGCGCCTCGTTCCGCATGACGGCGGGTTACCCCTCGCCCGTTCGGCCCATCCCCGGGGGTGGTCGGTTAACCCCGTGGTGCTGCGTGCGATTCCCCCTGGTGGCGCAACAGCCGGGTCGGTCAGCGCAGCAGCGGGCGGATCTTCGCGGCGGCGTCCGCGCTCGCGCCGGCGGGGTCGCGCTCCCGGGTCAGCACCTGGGCGGCCATGGCGCTGATGGCCGCCGAGATCTCCGGGTAGCCCGGGCCGTAGGCGGTGCGCGTGCGCACGGTCGCCAGCTGCTCGGCGAAGCCCGGCACGTTCGGGTCCCATTGCCAGGCCAGGTCGTCGCGGGTGTCGGTGCGGTTGGGCAGCGCGCCGAGGCCGCCGCCGAACTCGGTGGCGTTGTCCCGGTTCTCGGCGAGCCACGTCAGCAGCTCCCACGCCCGGTCGGCGTGCCTGCTGCCGCGCCCGACGACCCACACCTCGCCGCCCAGGGGCGCGGCCGTGCCCGCCTCGCCGCCGGGCAGCGGCGACACCGCCCAGTCCAGGCCCGCCTGGTTCAGCTCGGGGACCGCCTCCGGCCCGCCGATGAGCATCCCGCAGCGGCCCAGCGCGAACTGCCGCGCGGCTTCGGCCCGGTCCCAGGACAGCGCCTCGGCGGGCGCGCTGCGGTCGGCGTTGACGAGCTGGTCGACGTAGGTGAGGGCGCTGACGCCCGCCGGGTCGCCGACGGACGCGACGTCGCCGCCCGCCTGCCACAGGAACGGCAGGAACGTGGTGGTCAGGTCGTCGCCCTCGCCGGGGAAGCACAGGCCGGACCGCCCCTCGGCGGTGAGCGCCCGTGCGGCCACGCGCAGCTCCTCCCAGGTCACCGGCGGCACGGCCACGCCCGCGGCGGAGAACAGCGCCCGGTTGTGGATCAGCGCGGTGGTGGTGCTGCGCAGGGGGACGCCGTAGAGCCGGCCGTCGTGGGTGGCGCCCTCCTTCACCGGGTCGAGGAAGCGCTCCCCGAGCGCCCAGGCGTCGAAACGGGGCGTGAGGTCGGCCAGGGCGTCCTGCTCGGCCAGGCGCGGCACGTCGGCGGTGTCGACGGCGGCGACGTCCGGGAACGTGCCCGCCGTGGTGGCCTCGACCAGCTTGGCTTCGAACTCGTCGGGTGACAGCGAGGTGCGCCGGACCCGGACGTCGGGGTGTTCCTGCTGGTAGCGGGCGAGGAGGTGGTCGACGGCCTCGTCGGCCGTGGGGGAGTGGTTGAGGTAGTCCCACCAGGTGAGCGTCACCTGTTCGGGGGTCTGAGGGTCTTCCGCCGTGCATGCCGCCACGGCGAGCAACGCCGCTACCGCGAGCAGTGCTCGTCCACGCATCCGCTCCACCCTTCGGGGTAGGCGCCCTGGTCTACGGCCTGGAGCCGTCCTACTCCGCCGCGTGAGGCGGTGTCAAGATCGGTGGTCCAGACCTCGTGCCGGGCGTGCGGCCGGCCGGGCCGGCCGCGGGGCCGGCGGCGGCGGTGGTCGGGGTGGTCGCGGTGGCCTCTCTCGGCGCGGGTGTGAGGTCGGCGAGGTAGGTGGCCGCCAACTCGTCGTAGATCGGTGTTGAGCTCACGCCACGGAATCCTGACCGGCCGGCGGTCCCGGCGCTGCCCCTCTCACTCCTGTGGGTTACGTTCCTCCGTGCAGGACCCGCACTACTGCGGAGATCGCGCACGGCCTGCCGCACCACTCCGGCGACCGGCTCCGACGACCGCCCGGAGGCCGCACCACCACGGTTCCCGGCCGGTGTGGACGGTCCGGATCTTCACCCGCCCGCCCGCGCCCACCCGGAACGCCGCCCGCGCGTCCGCACCGGTGGTTTGCCGGCGCGTAACGGGGGTACCCCGGCACACGATGAGGGCGTAGGCGGCCACCGCCCCCCCAGGCCGCCTGACAAGTCCCGGCCGGGCTCCACCCCCCAGGAGTCCGGCCGGGCGCCTCATCCCCCTCGACGGGGCACCGCCCCGGTTCACCAGCGAGTACCGCCACGTGGCGCGCTCCGCGCCCGTCCCGGTCCGCCGCACGCCCCGTCCACCGCGCCCACCCGACGACCTCGCGCGGGCACCCGTGGTCATCGCCCGCCGGAACCACCCGGCCCGGCGCGGGACAGGCCCGCGCTGCGGCGTCCCGAAGCGCTTGATCGCCCCGCCGCCGCCCGGGGGACCACCGACCTGTGTGGACTCGTCGGTTTCCGCCACCCCTCCCGTTCCGCACCCGCGTCCCGTTCCGGGGGACCCCCGGAACGGGACGAAGGCTCAGCGGGGAAGAAGTCATGTGCGACACCGGGACGACCGGCTCAGCCCTGGCCGTTCTTCCGGCCCGGCGGCACCCGCCGCACGGGTTCGCGGTTGGCGGGCTGGCGGATCTCCGGCGGCTCCGGCGCGTCCGGTGTGGACCGGGTGACCGGGCCGTCCGGCTCGACCAGCACCGGCTCCCCGTGGTGCGTGATGCGCAGCGCGTCGCCGTCGACGACGCGGTAGGTCACCTCGCCCGGCCCCACCTCCACCGACAGCCGCGTGCCGCGGAACGCCAACCGGAACGACATCCGGTCCAGGCCCGGTGGCAGCCTCGGCGCGAACGACAGCCCGTCGTCGTGGTGCCGCATCCCGCCGAACCCGGCGACCAGGCCGATCCACGCGCCCGCCAGCGACGCCATGTGCAGTCCGTTGTGGACGTTGTGGTGCAGGTCGTGCAGGTCGGTGAACGCCGCCTCGGCCAGGTAGTCGTAGGCCAGCTGCAACGCGCCGATCTCCGCCGCCAGCACCGCCTGCGTGCTCGCCGACAACGACGAGTCGCGCACCGTCCTCGCCTCGTAGTAGGCGAAGTTGCGGGCCTTCTGCACCGGCGTGAACGCGTCGCCGCGCACGTGCATCGCCAGCACCAGGTCCGCCTGCTTCACCACCTGCTTGCGGTACAGGTCGAAGTACGGCCGGTTGAGCAGCAGCGGGTACTCGTCCGGGTCGGTGCCCTCGAAGTCCCACGCGGCGTGCGAGGTGAACCCCTCCGACTGCTCGTGCACCCCCAGCAGGTTGTCGAACGGCACCAGCATCCCGTCCGCCGCCTTGCGCCACGCCGCGACCTCCTGCGGCGTCACGCCCAGCCGGTCGGCCACCTCCGGGTTCCGCTCGACCGCCGCCGCGGCCTCCATCAGGTTCTCCTGCGCGATCAGGTTCGTGTAGACGTTGTTGTCCACCACCGCCGAGTACTCGTCCGGCCCCGTCACGCCGTCGATGCGGAACCCGCCGTGCTGGTCGTGGTGCCCCAGCGACACCCACAGCCGGGCCGTCTCCACCAGGATCTCCGCGCCCGCCTCCCGCTCGAACTCCCGGTCGCCCGTGGCGTGCGCGTACTGCGCCACCGCGTGCGCCACGTCCCCGGACACGTGGAACGCGGCCGTGCCCGCCGGCCAGTACGCCGAGCACTCCGCGCCGTTGATCGACCGCCACGGGAACGCCGCCCCCGCCTGCCCCAGCACCGCCGCCCGCTCCCGGGCCTTGTCCAGCGTCGAGTGCCGCCACCGCAGCGCGTCCCGCGCCGCCTCCGGCACCGTGTGCACCAGCACCGGCAGCACGAACATCTCGGTGTCCCAGAACGCGTGCCCGTCGTAGCCCGGCCCGGTCAGGCCCTTGCCCGGGATCGCCCGCGTCTCACCGCGCACCGCCGCCTGCATGATGTGGAACAGCGAGAACCGCAGCGCCTGCTGGAGCTCGTCGTCGCCCTCGACCTCGATGTCGGCCGCCGCCCAGAAGTCGTCCAGGAACCGCCGCTGCTCGGCCAGCAGGCCCTCCCACCCGGTCTGCCGCGCGCCCGCGATCGCCGCCTCCACCTGCGCGCGCAGCGCCGGCACCGAGCGCTGCGCCGACCAGCCGTACCCCAGGTACTTCACCAGCCGGAGCTTCCCGCCCGCCGGCAGGTCCACCGCGGCCGTGAACCGCGCCAGGTCGCCGTCGGCGCGGATCTCCGTGCGCACCCCGTCGTCGGTCTCCAGCTCGTGGTCCATCCCCGCCGCCATCCGCAGCTGCGAGTTGCGCGCGTGGTGGGCCAGCACCGCCCGGTAGCCGTCGGCGTGCGCGAACTCCGCCACCAGCGGGTCCTCCAGCGCCGCCGCCACCCGCGGGTCGTCGCTGTCGTGCTCCACCGGCTCGTTGGCCAGCAGGTCCGACTGCACGACCAGCTGCACCTTCTCGTTCGCCTCGACCTCGTACAGGATCGCCGCGACCGCGCGCTGCGTCAGCGACACCAGCCGCTCGGTGCGCACCGTGATCCGCTTGCCGGTCGGCGACTCCCACTCGGTGTGCCGGCGCATCGTGCCGGTGCGGAAGTCCAGCTCCCGCCGGTGCCGGTGCGCGCGGCCGTACCGCATGTCCAGCGGCTCGTCCTCCACCAGCAGCCGGATCACCTTGCCGTCGGTGACGTTCACGACCGTCTGCCCGGCCTCCGGGTAGCCGTAGCCCGACTCCCCGTACGGCAGGGCGTGCTCCTCGTAGAACCCGTTCAGGTAGGTGCCGGGCAGGCCGCGCGGCTCGCCCTCGTCCAGCGTGCCGCGCATCCCGATGTGCCCGTTGGACAGCGCGAAGATCGACTCGGTCCGCCGCAGCTGGTCCACCGCCAGCCCGTTCCAGCGCAACCGCCACGGGTGGACCTCCCAGCCGTTCACAGCAGCTCCGCCAGGTCGTCGACCACCACGTCCGCGCCGTGCCGCAGCAGCTCGTCCCGCTGCCCCGCCCGGTCCACGCCCACCACGTGCCCGAAGCCGCCCGCGCGACCCGCCTGCACGCCCGCCAGCGCGTCCTCGAACACCGCCGCGCGCGTCGGCTCCACGCCCAGCAGCCGCGCGCCCACCAGGAACGAGTCCGGCGCCGGCTTGCCCTTCAACCCGTCGCGGGCGATCACCACGCCGTCCACCCTGGCCTGCACGAACCCGTTCAGGTTCGCCGCGTCCAGGACCTTCTCGGCGTTCGCCGACGACGTCACCACCCCGATGTCGAGGCCCGCCGCCCGCACCGCCTCCAGGTAGCGCACCGTGCCCGGGTACGGCGTCACCCCCTCGTGCCGGATGATCGCCTCCAGCAGGTCGTTCTTGAGGTTGCCCACGCCGTGCACGGTGGCCGCGTCCGGCGGGTCGTCCGGCGCGCCCTCCGGCAGCGTGATGCCGCGCGAGGCGAGGAACTCGCGCACGCCGTCGTAGCGCGGTCGCCCGTCCACGTACCGGGCGTAGTCCTGCTCGGTGAACAGCGGTTCGCCGCGCAGGCGCAGCAGGTCGTCGAAGGTGCGCTTCCACGCGCGCCGGTGCAGCACGGCCGTGCTCGTGAGCACGCCGTCGAGGTCGAAGAGGCACGCGGTGATCGGTTCCGGCAGTCCGAGGGGCATGTTCCGTGTCTACCCCCTTCCGGTCCTGGGTACCCGTCCTCCTGATCGTTCACGACTGCGCCGGAGGGAACGGGCATGGGCAAGCCGCGGGTGCTGGTGGTCGGGACGGGCTTCGCGGGCTACCACTGCCTGCGCGCGCTGGAGCGCGCCCTGCCGGCCGACGCCGCCGACCTGGTCGCCGTCAACCCCACCGACTACATGCTCTACGTGCCGCTGCTGCCCGAGGTCGCGGGCGGCACCCTCGACCCGCGCCGCGTCGCCGTGCCGCTGCGGCCCAAGCTGCCGCGCACCCGCCTCGTGCAGGGGCGCGCCACCGGCGTCGACCTCGTCGAGCGCACCTGCACCGTCGTGGACGTCGAAGGTCGCACGCGGGTCGAGGAGTGGGACCGCGTCGTGCTCACCTCCGGGTCCGTCACCCGGCTGATGTCCGTCCCCGGCGTCGCCGAGCACGCGTTCGGGTTCAAGTCCGTCGCCGAGGCCGTGTTCCTGCGCGACCACGTGCTGCGCCAGGTCGAGCTGGCCGAGCAGGCCGACGACCCGGCCGAACGCGCCGCGCGCGCCACGTTCGTCGTCGTCGGCGCCGGCTACACCGGCACCGAGCTGGTCGCCCAGGGCGTGCAGCTCACGCGCGCCGCCCTGCGCGGCCGTCGAGGGCTCTCCGAGGCCGACGTCCGGTGGGTGCTCCTCGACCTGGCGCCGCGCGTGCTGCCCGGTCTCGACGAGCGGCTGTCCGGTCCCGCCGCCCGCGTGCTGCGCTCCCGGGGCGTCGACGTGCGGCTCAAGACCAGCGTCGAGGCCGTCACCGACACCTGCGCCCGGCTCACCGACGGCACCGAGATCCCCACGCGCACCGTCGTGTGGTGCGTCGGCGTGCGCCCCGACCCGCTGGTCGAGGCCGTGTCCGTCGCCACCGAGAAGGGGCGCGTCGTGGTCGACCCCACCCTCGCCGTGCCGGGCCACCCGCACGTGTTCGCCGCCGGCGACGTGGCGTCCGTGCCCGACGCGTTCAACGGCGGCGCGCCCACCCCGATGACCGCCCAGCACGCCCAGCGCCAGGGCAAGCTCGCCGGCCGCAACGTCGCCGCGTCCCTCGGGCACGGCGACGTCGGCCGGTACCGGCACCGGGACCTCGGCTTCGTCGTCGACCTGGGCGGCGGGCAGGCCGTCGCCGACCCGCTGCACGTGCCGCTCACCGGGCTGCCCGCCAAGGCCGTGGCCAAGGGCTACCACCTGCTGGCCATGCCCGGGAACCGGCTGCGCACGGCCGTCGACTGGCTCACCGACGTGCTCGCCCGCCGCCAGGTCGTCCAGTTCGGGCTGGTCCCGGAGGCGGGCGTGCGGCTGGGGGACGCGGAGGGGGTCCCGTCGCCGTGAGCGCGCCCGCGGCCGGGCGGGCCCGAGCTGGGCGGGCCCGAGCTGGGCGGGCCCGAGCTGGGCGGGCCCGAGCTGGGCGGGCCCGAGCTGGGCGGGCCCGAGCTGGGCGGGCTCGGGTCAGGCGGGCTTGAGCGGGTCGTGGCCGATCGACATGAGCCGGTGCCGCCAGTGCGCCTCGCCCGCCGTGGGCTCCAGGTCGTCGCGCCGCTGCTCGTGCACCCGGTCCACGACCCGGCGCATCACCTTCACGTCCTCGGTGGTCAGGTCGGTGCGGCGCTTGCGCAGCACCCGCAGCACGTCCTGGCCGGTGGGCGTGCCCGCCTGGTCCGGCAGCTCCTCGGACCGCTCGTCGGCGGACCGGGTGCGCAGCCAGTCCTCCAGCTCGTGCGAGGTCATGTTCACCACGCGGTGGAACTCTTCCCACAGGGTGTCGGTCATGGGGGAGTGGATTTCCGCCGGACCCGCGCCCGAAACCCGCCCGGCGGGGCGTCCCCCGGCGGTGCCACCGAACGGGCGTCGCGGCGTCAGTTCAGGTAGCGGCGCACGGTGTCCGGGTGGAGCACGAGCCGGACCCAGGTCTCGTCCAGCATCGCGTCCAGGGCGGCGGCGCGGTCCGGGTCGGCGAGGTCCCAGTAGCGCGCGCCCAGGCGGGCGCATAGGTCGCGCGCGCCGTCGTGCTCCACCGAGACGCGGCCGGCGACCGACAGCCAGCGCTCGCGCTCGCCCACCGGGGCGGCCACGACGAGCGAGGCGCGGGGGTCGCGGCGCAGGCGGCGCACCTTGAGCGAGTCCGGGAGCGTGAACAGCTGGACCTCGCCCTCGTCGGTGGCCTCGAACCACACCGGCCGGGGCTGCGGCGGCAGCGGTCCCGCGGCCACGGTCAGGAACCCGTGCAGCGGGCGTCGCAGGAACTCCAGGTCCTGAGCGGTCAGCGAACCGGTGTCGGCGCTCACCGGTCCCACACCCCCGCCGCCGTGTCGCACGGGTGGGTGAGGACCCGCCGGCGGGTCCCGCCGGTCGCGTCGAGGATGAGGACGGTGCTGTCGGTCATGGGACCAGTGAACACGACCGCGCCGGACGATCCCACGGGTGAAAAGCCGGATCACCTGTGTGATCGTCCAACCTGGGCGGGGTGGACGCGTTCAGCGACCTGATCCGCGAGGTGCGGGCCCACGGCTCCCTGTTCGGCAGCACGACCCTCACCCCGCCCGAGCCGCTGCGCGCCCGCGAGACCCTCCTCGTGCGCGGACCCGCGACGTTCGCCTTCGTCGACGAGGTCGGCACCCGCGCCGAACCGGTCGCGTGCGGCGAGCACTGCGCGACGCCCGAGCAGGGCGGGACCCGCCACCGGCTCGGCCGGCACGACCCCGGCGACGGCGCCCGCGACGCGACGACCCTGGTCGTCGGCGCCTACCCGGTGCGCGGCGGGATCGGCCGCCCGCTGCTGGACGCGCTGCCCGTCGTGCTGCGCGTGGGCGGCGGGGCCGACCCCGTCCTGGACCACCTCGCCGCCGAGGTCGCCGTCGACGCGCCGGGCCGGCAGGTGGTGCTCGACCGGCTGCCGGACTGGATGCCGGTCTGCGCGCTGCGCGAGTGGTTCGACCGGCCCGGCGGCGAACCCCCGGCCTGGTGGGCCGCCCAGCGCGACCCGGTGGTCGGCGACGCCCTGCGCCTGCTGCACGCCGAACCGGCCGCCCGTGGACGGCCGCCGCGCTCGCCGACCGCGGCCGACGTCGCCCGCGCCGTCGGCCACTCCGACCCGTTCGGCTTCAGCGCGGCGTTCAAGCGGGTCCGGGGCGTCAACCCGAGCGAGTTCCGGCGCACCGCCACCACCGTCCCCGGCTGACGGTCCCCTCGGCTGACGGTCCCCCCGGCTGACGGTCCCCGCCGCCGCCCCGATCAGCCGTTGGGGTTGCCGTCGAGGTTGCCGTCCGGGTCGATGTCCGGCGCGAACTGGGCCTTCGACACCCCCACCGCCGCCGCCAGGTCCTCGGCCGACGACGTCCCCGTCTCCTCCACGATCGCCGTCCACAGCTCGATCGACGACAGGTTGAACCACTGCGTCTCGGGCAGGTTCACCGCCGCGACCGGGTCGACCGCCCCCTCGGCCCCGCCCGCGAAGTGGAGCCCGAGGGCCAGCAGGCTGCCGTCCCAGCCCGGGCCGACGTACAGCGCCCCCGCGCCGCCGGCCGCCATCTCCGGCGGGACGGAGTGCTCCAGCTCCAGCGTCGTCCGCTCCCCGCCGCTCCCGGGCGTCAGGCGGACCTCGACGATCGACGTCTCGCCGCCGAACGTCACCCGCAGCCGCTTCGGCGGCTCGCAGGCGAGGATGTCGCCGCTCGCGTTGCCCTCCAACCGGAAGTCGCCGCCCTCCCGCAGGTCGCCGCTCACCGGCAGGAACCACCGCCGCAGGCGGGCCGGGTCGGTGATCGCGTCCCACACGTCGGCCGCCGTCGCGTCGTAGGTCCTGCTCAGGCGCACGCCGACGACCTGGCCGTCCTCCTTGCCCAGTTCGCGGTGGATCGCCTTGAGGTGCTCGGCGAATTCGATCACTGTTCGTCCTCCTGCTGCTGTAGTCGTCTTTCCCGCTTGCCGCGCGCGAGCTCGGTGGCCAGGGCGTCGAGGTGCCCGCTCCAGAACCGGCGGAACCCGTCCAGCCACTCGTCCACCTCGCGCAGGCCCTGGCCGTCCACCGCGTAGAGCCGCCGGGTGCCCTCCGCGCGGACGCTGGCGAAGCCGTTCTCGCGCAGCACCCGCAGGTGCTGGGAGACCGCCGGTTGCGAGATGCCGAACTCGCGGCGGACCACCTCCGTGACCGCACCCGACGTCCGCTCGCCGTCCGCGAGCAGTTCGAGGATGCGGCGGCGGACCGGGTCGCCCAGAACGTCGAACGCGTGCACGACCAGTAGTTTTCAGTCTGGGCTTATATAAGTCAAGTCTTAGTACTCGAAAATTGTCGGTGGTCAGTGGCACTATCTCGAACGGATGTTCGGTACGCGTTCGAAGGGAGCCATGCGATGCGTGTTCGACTCGATCCCCGTCAGTGGCCCGGCCGTGTCATCCCCGAAACCGACGCCGAGATCGACACGGCGGTCGAGGCGTTCTGCCTGCGTGCGGCCTGGCCCGACGCGAACCGCGCGGCACTGCGCGGCGTCGTCGAGCCGTGGTTCCACGAGGGGTGGAGCGTCGATGCCCTGCTCGCGGCGGTCGACCGCAGGCCGGACGGCACGAGGCAGGGCAGCCCGAGGAGCCGCGACCAGGTGGCGCACGACTTCCTCCGTGCGCGCCTGCGCTCGTGGTGGCAGGGGGGCGCGCGACGAGCGCGCCCCCCGGTGGCGGGCATGACCCTGGGCGCGTGGTGGCGCATCAACCGCCGCAACGCGCGCCTCACCCAGCCCAGGCCGGCCCGCCAGCTCAGCGCCGCGGGCACCCTGGCCCGCGAGCAGTCCCGAGAACGCGTCCGCGCCCGGCTGAAGGACCCGGTGGAGCGGTCGCGGGAGCTGGCGAGGCGCAGGCAGGAGGTGCTGGACAGCCTCCTGGTGCCGGGCCAGAAAGCCCCCACCTTCGAGGACTCGCGCAAGCTGCTGGCGGACATCCACATCCCCGCCCACCCGGTGTGCAGCAGGTGCGGGTGCCGGCAGGGTAGTCTGCCCAAAGCCGCCTGACCTGCGGTGATGGACGGTGGTTTGCCGGTGGCGGACACGATCGGGTGATCATCGGGCCGAACATGTACGAAATCGGCCCCTCGCCACTCGGTTGAGAGAAGCGGACCCCCGAGACCACGACCCCTGCCATCCACCACCCCGTCCCACCACCCCCCAAGTTCCACCCATCCCCAAGCCCCACCCGGCCACCACCCACCGCCCCGCCAGCCAGCGCCCACCCGCCCAGCCGGCACCTACACCCGCCCACGTCGCCGACCCGCCCGCCACCGCCCATCGCATCCGCCAGCCCCGCGCCGGCACATACCCGCGACGGCCCACGCCCGTCCCCGCTGCCATCGCCGCGCACTCGTCCCATGCCGCCGCGACTCCGTGCGCCATCGCCGCGACCCTGTGCCGCCTGCCGCCTGCCGCCTGCCGCCGCGATCCCGCGCTGCCTGCCGCCGCAAGCCCCGCTGCCGCCGCCTGCCTGCCGCGCCCGTTGCGGCAAGCCCTGCTGCCGCGGCCCGCGCCCTCCGCCCCTGCCGCCGCTCGCCTCCGCCCCCGCACTCCGCTGCTCGCCGTGGTGGTGGTTGCTTGGCGTGGCGGGTGGGCGGGGGCGCGGGTGGGTGATCTTGGTGGGGCTTGGGCGGTTGGAGTCACCTGGACAGGTGAATTGCTTCAGCAGGTCGTGCGGATACGGGTTTGGCTGGTGGAATCCTCGCCCGCACTTCCGGTAGTAACGCCCGGTGCTGACATCCCCACCTTGGCGAGTTTGGCTCGTCGGCGCCCTCGTGGTGCCCGCTCTCCTTGCCGCGTCAGGGGTTTACGCCCGCGCGCGGCAGGTCGGGAGCGGTGAGGGGGTCGCACCCGCCGCGGGGCGGCTCGTCGTCCTGCTGCGCGGCGACGAGGTCGTCCTGAGCGGCGGGGCCGCGGACGACGGTGAGCGGCTCGCCCTGGTGAACGCGATCCGTGCCAAGATCACCTCCGTCCGGGTGACGGACCTGGTCACCCCCAACGGTGACCAGGTGCCCGTCGAGCACGGTCCGGTGGTGGACGTGCTCTCGGCCGCGGCGGGGAGCGGGGACCTCACGGCGGTGTTCGAACGGGACCGCGCCGAGGTGACGGGGGTCGTGCACGACGAGGCCGCGGCCGGCCGGGTGCGGGAGTCCGCGGCGCGGTGGGGCACGTCGGACGTCGTGGTCGAGGCACCCGGGGGCGAGGCGCTGGACGTCACCGCGTTCCAGCGCTCGATCACCAGCATGGTGCAGGGCAACGGCGGGTTCCGGTTCGAACCGGGGACCGCCGCGTGGCAGGGGCACGGACCGGTGCTCGTCGACCGCGTCGGACGGCTGCTGCTCGTCGCGCCCCGCACCGCGGTCACGCTCGTCGGCCACGCCTCGGCCGAACACCCCGAGGCCGCCGGACTGGCCGCCACCCGCGCCGTGATGGTGCGCGACCTCTTCGTCGCCCAGGGCGTGCGGCCCGACCGGATCGTGCTGTCGCTGTCCGTCGACCCGGTGCCCGAGGGCGTGGAACCCGCGGCACGCCAGGTCGACGTCCTCGTGCGGCACGCCAACCCCCGTTAGGCGCGGGAAGGAGTACCACCGGGCGCGAGCGGGCGGCCGTCAGCAGGTCGGCATCAGCAGGCTTGGACAAGCAAGTAGGAGTGGTACGTGGTGTGGTTGTTCACCCAGACGTTCGTCCTGTGCACGTTCGCGTTCCTCGCGGGTGCCGCGCTCACCTGGCTGCCGTTGCGCGCCGTCATCCGGGGCCTGCGCGCGCAGGTCGGGGCGGTGGTCGACCGACCTGTCCGGCCCGTGCGGGCGGCGTTGCCGGCTGCGCGGACCGTGGACGTCGATGAGGTGGACGTCGGTGAAGTGGAAGCTGCTGAAGCGGAACCCGCCGAGGTGGTGGTCGCCGAAGCGGTCGCCGCTGAGGTGGTGACCGTGGAGGTGGAAGCCGAGGTGGCGGAGGCCGCCGAGGTGGCGGAGGAGTACCCGGTCAAGGGCAGTGCCAAGTCGATGATCTTCCACACCGCCGAGTCGCCGTACTTCAAGCGCATGAGGGGGGACGTGGTGTTCCGCTCCGCCGTGGAGGCCGAGCGGGCCGGGTACACGCGGTGGACCCCTCGCGTGGCCAAGGTGTCCGGAGCAGCGGCGGCCCGCAGGACCGGCGGTGCGGGCAAGACCGGTGCGAGCAAGACCGGCGCGGGCAAGACCGGTGCGGGCAGGAACGGCCGGGCGAAGGCGGTCGGGGCGGGCAAGGCGGGTACGACCACCGGTTGAGCGAGGAGGGCACCGCCCCCCGGCTCACAGCCGGTTCAGTTCGAGGACCGCGGCGACCGCCTCGCTCAACGACCCCACCCGCCGCGCGCCCGCCGGGACCTCGCCCCAGCCCGGTCCGCCGAGCAGCACCGCGTGCCCGCGGGAGAGCAGTTCGGCCACCGGGGCGGCGTCGGCGTACGCGCGGTCGTGGGCCCACAGGACCACGGAGCCGGGTGACAGCAGGGCCGCCGCGTCGAGCAGCGCCTCGGCGGGGACCCGCGCGCCCAGGTTGCGGGAGGCCACGTCGCGTTCGGCCAGCGCCGCGGCCAGCGCGTCCAGCGGCAGGCTGTGCTGCTCGTCCGGGGCACACGCCAGCAGGGCGGGCAGGCGACCGCGCACCGGCACCGCCCGCGCCGCGTGCAGCACGCCCGCGATCCCGGCGGTCGCCAGGTGCTCGACCTCGACGCCCCGCCCCTGGTGGACGACCCGCTCGCCGAGGGCGACGAGGAAGGGCACCAGCACCGTCTCCCACGCGGCCACCACCCCGTGCCGGTCCACGAGTTCCGCGGCCAGGGTGCTCATCAGCGGCGCGTCCAGGCGGGCCGCGGCCCTCGCGAACCCCCGCCCCTCCGCCGAGTCGACGGCGAGGGCCCGGGGCCCGCCCCCGGCGCGGGGGCGTTCGGGCGGCGCGGTGCCCAGCGCGGAGGCCGCGGCCGCGGCCGGGGCCATGCCCTGACCGGTGAGTTCGAGCATCCTGCGCAGCCGGGACACGTCCTCGCCGCTGTACCGGCGGTGCCTGCCCTCCTCGCGCGAAGAGGGGCCGAGGCCGTAGCGGCGGTCCCAGGTGCGGAGGGTCGTGGGGGAGACGCCCAGCATCCGGGCCACCGCGCCGGGGCTCCACTGCTCCACCGGGTCCACGGGGCCACCCATTCGATCATCGTACCCGCGTGCACCGCTTCTGAAACGAAAACAACAGCGAGTACGCTCGCGGATGGCGGGGTATCCACCGATCGAGGTGAGCAGATGCCAACGCGCGACCTGATCGTCGTCGGCGCTTCAGCGGGTGGGGTCGAAGCGCTGCGCTCTTTCACCGCGGGACTGCCCGCGGACCTGGACGCCGCCGTGGCCGTCGTGCTGCACCTGCCGGCGGGCGGCACGAGCGCCTTGGCGGGCATCCTGAACCGGAGCGGCCCGCTGTCCGCGGTCACGGCCTCCGACGGCATGCGCCTGCGCCGGGGCCGGGTGCACGTCGCCCCGCCCGACCACCACCTGATCGTGATCGACGGGGTGATCCACCTCTCGCACGGCCCCACCGAGAACGGCCACCGGCCCTCCGTGGACGCCCTGTTCCGCTCCGCCGCCGCCTCGCACGGCGCGGGCACGATCGGCGTCGTGCTGTCCGGCACCCTGGACGACGGCACCGGGGGCATGGTCAGCATCGCCAACCGCGGTGGCCTGGTGATCGTCCAGGACCCGGAGGAGGCGCTGTTCGGCGGGATGCCCAACAGCGTCCTCCGCCACGTCGCCGTCGACCACGTGCTGTCGACGGCGAAGATGGGCGAGCTGCTGCGGGGGTGCGTCGGGCACGAGGTCCGGCAGGGCGCGGAGACCGCAGACCTGGCGCAGCGCGAAACCGACATCGCCTCGGGTGTGGGCGCACACGCCGCGGAGGTGATCTCGATGGGACACCCCTCCAACTTCAGCTGCCCGGACTGCCAGGGCAACCTCGTGGAGCTGGACGCCGTGCCCAAGCGGTTCCGGTGCCAGGTGGGCCACGCCTGGACCGCCGAGGCGCTGCTGGACGCGCAGGGCGTCACCCTGGAGAAAGCTCTGTGGACGGCGCTGCGCACCCTGGAGGAGAAGGCCGGCCTCGCCGGGCGCATGCGCCAGGACGCCCTGAGGCGCGGCGCGGAGCTGATGGTCCGGCGCTACCAGCGCGCCGAGGAGGAGGCCGCGAGCGCCGCCGACGTGCTGCGCGGCCACCTGCTCTCCGGCGCGTACACGCGGGAGTCCACCGCGGAGTCCGGACCTTGAGCGCCGTGGCGCTGGAGGTCACGCGGATCGACGGTGCCACCGTGGTCCGCCCCTCCGGGCTGCTGGACCTGACGTCCTACCGGGCGTTCCGCGACGATCTGCTCAAGTGCGCGGCGGAGGGGCCGACCGGGGTCGTCGTGCGCCTCGACGACGGGTTCCGGTGCGCCACCCCCGCGTTCATGTCGATCTTCGCCACGGTCTGGCTGCGGCTGGCGGAGTGGCCGGGCGTGCCGGTGGTTCTGGTCGGGGAGTCGACGGGGTACCGGCAGTTCCTGGCGAGCTCCGCGGCGGGCCGCCTGGTGCCCGCGTTCACGCTCCTGGCCGCCGCGCTGGCCTCCCTGGACGAGCCGCCCGAGCGCCGGCGCGACGAGATCCAGCTGCCGGACACGATCGTCGGCGCGCTCGTCGCCAGGCAGTTCGTCCGCGAGGCGTGCGAGCGCTGGCGGCTCGGCGCCCTGGTCGACAGCGCCGTGGTCGTGGTCACCGAACTCGTGGAGAACGCGGTGCGGCACGCGGCCTCTGCCCCCGTGGTGCGGTTGGAGTACCGCGGTGGCCGGCTCTCCGTCGCGGTGCGCGACGACAGCGCCGAACCGGTGTCGAAGCCGGACCCCGGCGCGACCCCGCCGGGCGGTGTCGGCCTGGCGATCGTGGACAGCCTCAGCCGGGTGTGGGGGTGTGCCCCGTGGCCGTCGGGCGGGAAGGTGGTGTGGGCGGTGCTGGGCTGATGCCTGGCGGGGAGGGGCCCGCCCCGGCTAGTAGCGTTCCCGGGGTGAGCGAACTGACGGTGCCGGACGAGGACTTCGAAGCAGTGCTGCGGTACCTGAAGGAGTCGCGCGGTTTCGACTTCACGGGCTACAAGCGCACCAGCCTCATGCGCCGCGTCCACCACCGGATGACGCAGGTCGGCATCGAGAACCACAGCGACTACATCGACCACCTCCAGGTCAACGCCGACGAGTTCAACGCCCTGTTCAACACCATCCTGATCAACGTCACCAGCTTCTTCCGCGACCCCGAGGCGTGGGACTACCTGCGCGACGAGGTGCTGCCGGCGCTGCTCGCCGAACGCGGCCCGGACGACCCGGTCCGGGTGTGGAGCGCGGGCTGCGCGTCGGGCGAGGAGGCGTACACCCTCGCCATGCTGCTGTCCGAGGCGCTCGGCCCCGAGCAGTTCCGGCACCGGGTGAAGATCTACGCCACCGACGTGGACGACGAGGCGCTCGCCCAGGCCCGGCAGGCCGTCTACGGCGAGCGCGAGCTCCAGCGCGTGCCGCCGGAGCTGGTGGCCAGGTACTTCGAGGCGCACAACGGCCGTTACGCGTTCCGCAAGGACCTGCGCCGCGCGGTGATCTTCGGCCGCAACGACCTCGTGCAGGACGCCCCCATCTCGCGGATAGACCTGCTGGTGTGCCGCAACACCCTGATGTACTTCAACCAGGAGACCCAGGCGAAGATCCTCGGCCGGTTCCACTTCGCGCTGACGCCGCGCGGCGTGCTGTTCCTGGGCAAGGCCGAGATGCTGCTCAGCCACGGCCGGCTGTTCGACCCGGTCGAGCTGAAGCGGCGGATCTTCCGCAGGACCAACGGCGTGGCGTCGGGCGTGGCGCCCTTCCTCGCCCACGCGTTCGTCCAGGACCGCCGCATCGACGTGGGAGGGCTGGACCAGTTGCGCGAGCACGCCTTCCTGGAGAGCCCCGTCGCGCAGGTGGTGATCGCCGGCGAGGAGGTGCTGGCCCTGGCGAACCGGCAGGCCGAGACGTTGTTCGGGCTCTCCGCCAACGACATCGGCCGGCCGCTGCGCGACCTCGACCTGTCCTACCGGCCGGTGGAGCTGCGCGCCCACGTGGAGCAGACCCGCGCCGACCGGCGGCCACTGCGGGTCAAAGAGGTCTCCTGGCACCGCCCCGGCAGCGAACCGGTGTGGTTCGAGGTGCAGCTCACCCCGCTGCTCGGGCCCGAGAACGTGGTCATCGGCATCTCGATCGTGTTCCACGACGTGACCACGGCCCGCCGGCTGCTCGACGACCTGGAGTACGCCAACCAGCAGCTCGAATCGGCCTACGAGGAACTCCAGTCCACGAACGAGGAGCTGGAGACCACGAACGAGGAGCTCCAGTCCACGGTGGAGGAGCTGGAGACCACGAACGAGGAGCTCCAGTCCACGAACGAGGAGCTGGAGACGATGAACGAGGAGCTCCAGTCGACCAACGACGAGCTCCAGACGATCAACGACGTGCTCCGGGACCGCACGCAGGAGCTGGACCAGGTCAACGAGTTCCTGGAGTCGATCCTCACGTCGCTGCGGGCCGGCGTGATCGTGCTCGACCCCGAGATGCGGGTCATCGCCTGGAACCGGGGCGCCGAGGAGCTGTGGGGCGTGCGGCAGGACGAGGCGCGGGGCGAGCACCTGCTCAACCTCGACATCGGGCTGCCCGTGGCGGAGCTGCGGCCGGTCGTGCGGCAGGCGCTGACGGACGCGTCGTTCATCACCGAGCTGAAGGTCGACGCGGTGAACCGCAAGGGACGCGAGGTGGTCGTGCGCGTGGTGTGCAGCTCGTTGCGCTCCAACGCGGGCGAGCCGAACGGGGCGATCCTGGTGATGGAGCAGAGCGGCTGAGCCGCTGATCGGGTGGAGCGGCTGAGCCGCTGATCGGGTGGAGCGGCTGAGCCGCTGGTGGGCGGGTCAGCCCACCACGCGGCGGATGACGCTGATCGGCCCGATGGACTCGATGTCCTGGATCTTCACCGGCACGCCCTCGGTGGAGGCGTGCACGGCGCGCAGCCCGTCGATCGCCATGGCCACGTGCGTCTGGCCCGGGTAGTAGATGACCAGGTCGCCGGCCCGGACGTCGTTGCGCGCCACCGACCGGCCGATCGTGGCCTGGCCGTAGGTGGTGCGCGGGATCGCGACGCCCACCGAGCGGTAGGCCGCCTGCATCAGGCTGGAGCAGTCCCACGTGTTCGGGCCGTTCGAGCCGAAGACGTACGGCTTGCCGCGCTCGCCGAGCGCGAAGGCCAGCGCCTGGCCGGCGGTGCCCGAGGGCACGTCGATGCGGCTCATGTCGCCCGCGTCGTTCAGCGCGGCCCGCTGCGCCGGGCTGAGCGCCCGGTACGCCTCGCGGGCCTCGTCGATCTGGCCGTCGAGCGCCGCCTTGCGCTGGTCGATCTCGGCGATCGCCTGGTTGGCGGTGTCGGTGGCCTCGACCGCGCGGCGGGCCGCGTCGTTCGCCCCGTCCACCGCGGCGCCGAGGCCCTGGAGGGCCTCGGCGTTGTCGCCGGCCAGCACGCCGAGCGCGGACATGCGGTTGAGGAAGTCCTGCTGCGAGTCGCTGACCAGCAGCGCCGACAGCTGGGTGAACCGGGCGCCCTCGAACGACGCCTCGGTGAGCAGGTCCACCTGGCCGCGCAGCGACTCCTGGGCCTGCTGCGCGGCGGTGAGGTCGCGGTTGGCCTGGTCGAGCGCGCCCTGGGCGGTGGACAGCTCGTCCTGCGCCCGCAGGTGCTCCTCGTTCAGCGCCTCGGCCTCGTGGGCGAGGTCGTTGTACCTCTTCAGGGCGTCCGACGCGGGGTCGGCCACGGCCGGGGGGAGCGGCAGCGCGCCGACCAGCGCGGTGACGGCGGTGACCGCCAGTGCCGCGCGGACGGTGCGCTGAGCGGGGTTCGACGCCACGGTCGCGCATCCTCCTGAAGCCGGTCGTGCCCCGAACGGGTTACCCACGGGCAGGTCGCGGTCAGGTTACGGAACGCGACCCCATTCGTCCATCAGGGGTCCCGCCGCAGTGGTGTGGTCACACCGTCAGGTGAGGCCGGACAGGTCCGTCCGGCCGCCGGGGTGGGTGACGGCACGGCCGGAGGCGCGGGTGGCCAGGCGGCCGGCCTCCTCCGGGGTGTCGCCGCGCACCAGGGCGACGGTCAGCGCGGCCACGAAGGCGTCACCGCCGCCGGTGGTGTCGACGACCTCCTCGTCGGTGAGCGGGACCACGGCGTCGCCCTCGCGCCACACCAGCACGTTCGCCTCGCCCGGCACCTCCAGGGCGACCACCGAGGGGCCGCGGCCCAGGAGGGCGCGCCCGGCGGCGAGGGCGTCGTCCACCGAGGCGATCCCCCGGTCCGCCAGGAGGCCGGCCTCCCGGTGGTCGGCGCGCAGGACGTCGGCCTCCGCGAGCAGTTCGTCGACCAGCCCGCCGGGGGCGCCGTCGAGCACGACGAGCCCCCGGGCGGCGCGGGCGGCGGCGAGGCAGGCGCCCGGTGGTTGTTGCAGCTGCACGACCACGGCGTCGGCCCCGGCCAGCACGGCCGACGCGGCCTCGACGTCCGCCGGCGTGAGCAGGCACGCGTCGGGCACGTCCTCCAGGTACCGGTACTCGCCGTCGTGCACGACGTCGACCATGAGGGCCGTGCGGGTGGCGGACCGCCGCACGACCTGACCCGTCGCTACGCCGTCCGCCGCGAGCCGCTCCACCAGGAGGTCGCCCTCGCGATCGTCCCCCACGACGCCGACGAGCACGGCCGTCGAGCCCAACCCGACGGCGTTCCGGGCGATGTTGGCACCCTTGCCGCCGAGCACTTCGCGGCGTTCCGACACCGTCGCCGACCCTCCCGCCGGGGGCACCTCGGGCACGACGAGCACCAGGTCACGGGCTACCTGACCGACCACCGCGATCCGCATGGTCGAGCGTTACCCGATCAGCACCAAATGAAACGGGTCGTTGACGGGCGGTCACGGGGGGTGCGATCGTATTTCTGGGAGCGCTCCCAGTCCGCGCCCACCAGATCACCGTCGATCTGAAGGAGACACCTTGCGACTCAAGCGCTTTGGGGCGTTGGCCGTGGCCGCGCTCGGCGTGGTCGGGTTCACCAGCGTGTTCGTCCAGTCCGGCACCGCGTTGGCGCACGGCTCGATGACCTTCCCCGCAAGCCGGACCTACGCGTGCTACGAGGACGGCAGGCTCGGCGGTGGTGGCGACCTGAACCCCACCAACCCGGCCTGCGCCGCGGCCGTCCAGATCGGTGGCAAGCAGCCGCTGTGGGACTGGTACGGCAACCTGATCAGCCAGGCCGGCGGCCGGCACCGCGACATCATCGCCGACGGCGACCTGTGCGGCCCGACCACCAAGTACGACGCCTACAACCTCGCGCGCTCCGACTGGCCCACGACGACGCTGACGGCGGGCTCGCGGATCACGTTCAAGTACAACGCGTGGGCGCCGCACCCCGGTACGTGGGACCAGTACGTCACCAAGGACGGCTTCGACCCGACGCAGCCGCTGAAGTGGTCGGACCTGGAGCCCGCGCCGTTCGACAGCATCACGAACCCGCCGCTGGGCAGCGGCGAGTACGCGTGGAGCGGCACGCTGCCGAACAAGTCCGGCCGCCACGTCATCTACTCGATCTGGCAGCGCAGCGACAGCCCCGAGGCGTTCTACAGCTGCTCCGACGTGGTCTTCACCGGCGGCGGCAGCGGCGGTGACACCCAGGCGCCCGGCGCCCCCGGCACGCCCACCGCGTCCGCGTCGTCGAACGCGGTGCAGCTGAGCTGGAGCGCGTCGACCGACAACGTCGGCGTCAGCTCCTACCAGGTGTTCCGGGAGGCGGGCGCGACCGACGTGCAGGTCGCCACCTCGACCGGCACCAGCGCCTCGGTCACCGGCCTCACCCCGAGCACCGCCTACCAGTTCTACGTGGTGGCGCGGGACGCGGCGGGCAACACCTCCGCGCCCTCGGCGCTGGTCCCGGTCACCACGACCGGCGGTGGCAGCGGCGAGCCCGGCGCGTGCTCGGTGACCTACAGCGTGCCGAGCAGCTGGTCCGGCGGCTTCACCGCGAACGTGTCGGTGAAGAACACCGGCACGAGCGCGGTCAACGCCTGGCAGCTGGCGTGGGACCTCCCGGCGGGCCAGGCCATCGGCCAGGCGTGGTCGGCGGACGTGGCGGTGGCGGCCGGTCGGGCCACCGCCAAGGGGAGCAGCTGGAACCAGAACATCCAGCCGGGCCAGACGGTGAGCTTCGGGTTCAACGGGACGTCGCAGGGGACGCCCGCCAACCCGACCGCGTTCACCCTCAGCGGCGCCACGTGCGCCACGGCGTGATGTTCGCCCGGTGCGCGGCCCTGGTCGCGCTCCTGGTGGGGTCGGTCGCCTGCTCCTCGGCGGCCGGCCCCACCACCACCCTCGGGTCCAACGCCCTGGGCCCGCCCCTGGCCACGCCCTCGCAGGTGGCCGAGTGGGTGCGGGAGAAGACCGGGCAGTGCGGTGACCCGGTGGCGCGCACGGCGGAGGAGTTCGCCGAGTTCGTCGGCCCGCTGCGGGCGAAGCTCTACGCGCCGTACGTGGCGGAGTGGGCGACCTGCGCGGCGGGCCCGTACGAGCGGCTCGGCCTGGTGGTCTTCCAGCGCGAGAAGCTGGCGGACTTCCAGCGGGCCTGGCAGGGGGCGCTGGCGAGCGGCGAGGTCTCCGACGACCCGGACTTCGGGTTCGGCAACGGCTTCGCGCTCAGCGGCACGCTCGGCCTGGAGCTGCTGGGGCTGCACACCCTGCGCTGCACACCGGTGGGTCCCGACGACGAGGTGGGGCACACGGTGCCCGCCGAGGCGCCGGGGTGCGTGTACTCGCAGCCCGAGGGGCACCACCACTAGAGGCGGCTCGTCAGCGTGGCGGGGCGGTGCTCTGACGCACCACCAGCGTGGTGGCAAGCTCGATTCGGCGGTGTTCGGGCTCTTCACCACGTGCCAGCGTGATGGCGAGACGGGTGCCCGCCGCGGCCATGTCCTGCAGCGGCTGCCGGACAGTGGTCAGCGGCGGGCCCACCCACTGCGCCACCGGGAGGTCGTCGAACCCGACGACGCTCAGGTCCTCGGGCACGCGCAGCCCCGCGGCCCGCGCGGCCTCGTACACGCCGAGGGCCTGGAGGTCGGAGCCCGCGAACACCGCGGTGGGCGGGTTCGGCAGGTCCAGCAGCGGCGCGAACTGCGCGCGCCCGGACTCGACGTGGAAGTCGCCGTAGCGCACCAGTTCCGGGTCGACCGCGAGTCCCGCGGTCTCCAGCGCCGCCCGGTAGCCGTCGACCCGGGCCCGGCTGCACAGCACGCGCTCGGGGCCGCCGATCATGGCGATCCGGCGGTGCCCCAGCTCGATCAGGTGGCGGGTGGCGGTCAGGCCGCCGTTCCAGTTGGTGGCCCCTATGGACGGCGTTTCCAGCTGCGGCTCGCCGATCGGGTCGACCACCACCACGGGGATGTCGCGGGCGCGCAGCTTGGCGAGCTGCTGCGAGGTCAGGTCGGAGAACACCGAGATCACGGCGAGCGGCTTGCGGGCGATCACGCCCTCCAGCCAGCCGTGGCCGGGGGTGAGGCGCCCCTGCGACTCGGAGAGCACGAGCGCGAGACCCTGTTCGGCGGCGACCTGCTCGGCGCCGCGGATGATCTCCAGCGCCCAGGCGCTCTCCAGTTCGTGGAACATCAGCTCCACGAGGTTGGACCTGCGCGACCGCTCGTCCGAGCGGCGCTGGTAGCCGTGCCGGCGGATGATGGCCTCGACCCGTTCCCGGGTGTGCGGGGCGACGTCCGCCCGGCCGTTCATCACCTTCGAAACTGTCGGTACCGAAACCCCGGCCTCCGCCGCGATGTCCGCGATGGTGATCTTGCCCGAGGCGGTGCCATCCGGAGATGACGGGTCGGCTTTGGTCGGCATGCAGGCAGTCTACGACAGGGGTATACCGCCGGGACCACGCAACATGAGGGCTCCACGAGCGGTGTGGCTCACGTTGACGCGCCTGCGGGGTCGAAAATGTCGAATAGTGAATCGAAAGTGTCGGGATTGTTAACCCGCTGGTCACGCAAGGTGGGGCGTGGCCGCTGGGAGAGTAGCGGCCACGCCCCTGGATCGCGGCGTGCTACTTGCCGAAACCGGCCGTCAGACCGCTGAGCAGGAACCTCCGGCCCATCAGGTAGACCGCGAAGATCGGCAGCACCGACAGCGTCACCGCCGCCAGCAGCGCCGGCACGTTCGTGCCGAACTGCCCGCGGAAGTCCCACAGGCCCAGCGTCAGCACGCGCGTCGACTCGGACTGCGTGAGCACCAGCGGGAACAGGAACCCGTTCCACGCGTTGAGCGCCGTGTAGACCACCACGGTCATGATCGCGGGCCGCGCCAGCGGCAGGACCAGCGACACGAGCACCCGGAACGGCCCGGCACCGTCGATCGCCTGCGCCTCGTACAGCTCGCGCGGGACGTCCCGCAGGCTGTTGGTCAGCACGAGCGTCGCCACCGGCAGCGCGAACGCCGCCGTCGGCAGGATGATCGCCAGCAGCGTGTCGTACAGGTTCATCCTGGTGATCAGCAGGTAGATCGGGATGATCGTGGCCTGCGCCGGGATCGCCAGGCCGATCAGCAGCAGGGTGAAGCCCCGCTGCACGAAACCGCTCGCGCTGCGGGCCACCGCGTAGGCGCACGGCACCGCGATGCACACGACGATCGCCACCGTCGCCGCCGTCACGACCACGTTGTTCAGCAGGTACTGGCCGAACCCGCCGGTGAGCACGGTGACGTAGTTGTCGAGGGTCAGCGCGTCCGGCACCGACCACGCGCTCTTGCCGAGGTACTCGCTGCGCGTGCGCAGCGACACCGTGACCAGGTACAGCAGCGGACCGAGGACGATCGCCAACCACACCAGGGCGAACAACCCGGCGGGCCAGTTGGGGCGGGACTTCACGAACCCTCCTGCTGACTGCTCATCGAGCGGAAACCGCTCCAGCGCATGACCGCCACCGACAGCGCCGTGCCGAGCACGACCAGCACGACCGCGATGGCGCTCGCGTAGCCCATCTCGAACCCGGCGAACCCGGTGATGTACATGTGCAGCGGCAGGATGCGGGTCGCGGTGCCCGGCCCGCCGTTGGTCAGGATCAGCACGGTGTCGAACGTGGTCAGCGAGCCGACCATCATCAGCACCGACGACGTGACGATCGTGTACCGCAGCTGCGGCAGCGTGATGTGCAGGAACTGGCCGAACCGGCTCGCCCCGTCGATCGTCGCCGCCTCGTACAGCGTCGGCGGCACCGCCCGCGCCGCGCCCTGGTAGAGCAGGGTGTGGAACGGGATGTACTGCCAGGAGATCACGAACACCACCGTGTAGATCGCGATGTCCGTGTCGCCGAGGAACTGCGGCCCGCCGACGAACGCGCCGAAGTTCGGGTCGAGCAGCACCTGCCACAGCAGCGCGATGGCCGCGGTGGACAGCAGGAGGGGCAGGAAGAAGATCGAGCTCAGCACCGCGCGCGACCGCTGCTTCCCGGCCGCCCAGACCCCGACCAGCAGTGCGATCGGGGTCTGGACGAGCCAGGAGACGACCATCAGCAGCACGGTCCGCCCCACGGAGGCGTGGGCTTCACCGTCCTCGACCAACCGGGTCCAGTTGTCGACCCCGTTGAGCGCGGGCGTGCCCAGGCCGTCCCACGCGGTGAAGCTCAGGTACACCACGATGACCATGGGCAGCGCCGCGAACAAGGCGAAGAACGCGAACGCGGGAACGGCGTACCAGCCCGAAGGCCGCTGGGACGACATCAGCGCGCGGCCACCGCGTCGACGAACTGCTGCGGCGAGACCTTGCCGAGGAAGAACTCCTGGAGCTGGGTCAGCATGAACGTGGCGTCGTCCGCGGGCAGGTCCTGGTCCCAGGACAGCTGGAAGTTCTTCGAGTCCAGCACCAGCTCGTAGATGAACGTCGCGTAGTCCGGGTTCGGCGACTTCTTCAGCGCCTCCTCCGCGCCCACGACCGGCGGCACGTCACCGGCCTCGACGAGCGCCTGGATGTAGGAGTCCTCGGTCAGCGTGGTGGTGACGAACTTCTTGGCCGCGTCGAGGTTCTTCGAGTCCGACGTGGCGGAGTAGAAGTTGCTCACGTTGCCGACGAGGTTCGCCGCGTCGCCCTTGCCGCCCGTGACGGACGGGAAGGCCACCCAGCCCAGCTTGTTCTGCTTGACGAAGTCCGGGCTCTGGTCGAGCTGGTTGGTGTACTCCCACGAGCCCATGAGGTGCATCGCGGCCTTGCCCTGCGCCAGGATCGTCGAGGCGCCGCCCGCGTCGTAGCCGACGGACGCGAAGTTCGAGCCGAACGCGCCCCGGTCGATCAGGTCCTTGAGCTTGGTCAGGGACTCGACGACGGCCGGGTCCTTCCAGCCCGCGGGGCCGTTGTCCCGGATGTTCTTGAACACCTCGGGGCCGGCGACGCGGTCGAGCACGTACTCGGCCCACATCAGCTCGGTCCACGCCTGCGAACCGGCCAGCGCGATCGGGGTGATGCCCTGCGCCTTGAACGTGTCGACCAGGGTCAGCAGCTCGTCCCACGTGGTCGGCGGCTGCGCGCCGGCCGCGGTGAAGACGTCCTTGTTGTAGAACAGCATCACCGGCTGCATGCCGCGCATCGGCACGCCGTAGACCTTGCCGTCCAGCTTCGCGCCGTCGAGCACGCTCGGGATGAACTTGTCCCGGACCGCCGCGTTCTCGTCCAGCACCGCGGTCAGGTCGGCGACCTTGCCCGCGTCGACGTACTCCTTGAGGTTGCCGCCGCCCCAGTTGAAGAACAGGTCCGGGGCCTGCGGCGACCCGATCGCGACGCGCAGCCGCTGCTTGTACGGGTCGTTGCCGAACGTCTCCAGCGAGGCGTTGCCACCGCCGGCCTTGAACGAGTCGATCGACTTCTGCTCGATCTTGTTGAGCACCGGGTCCTCCAGCGCCCACACCTTGAGCCCGTTCGCGGGGTCGGCCGGACCGGACGACCCACACGCGGTGCTCACTGCTGCCACGGCGACGAGCCCCATCGAGATGAGGGGACGCATCCATGAACGGCGGGACATGCGACCGCCACCCTTCTGCCACGCTGCGGAATTGTTCGTGGCATCGAAACATTTCGAAACATCCACGACTTGCGGAGAACCTAGACGGGTGCAGGACCCGTGTCAAGCATCACGCGCTGGCCTGTTGAGACGACATTTCTGCACTTCAGAGGCTCGGTCTTGTGTTTCGATCGAGTTTCGATACTATCGGCCGCATGCGTCGAGCCACGTTGGCCACGATTGCCGCAGCAGCGGGGGTGTCGCTCCCGACGGTGTCCAAGGTCCTGAACGGGAAGGACGACGTCGGCGCCGAGACCAGGGCGCGCGTGCGGCAGTTGCTCGCCGAGTACGACTACGTGCCGGTCGGGTCCCGGCGCGCCTCCGGGCACATGCTGGTCGACCTCGTGTTCACCGCCCTGGACAGCCCCTGGGCGGTGGAGATCATCCGCGGTGTCGTCGACACCGGGCTGCACGTCGTGGTGTCCTCCACGGACAAACCGCGCCGGCACACCTCGTGGGCCGCGTCGCTGGTGGAGGCCCGCCGCGCCGGCGCGCTGCTGGTCACCTCGCAGCTGACCGCCGCCGACCGCCGCGTGCTCGCCAACTCGCGCATCCCGGTCGTCGTGATCGACCCCGTCGACCTCCCCCAGCCGAACGTGCCCAGCGTCGGCGCCACCAACTGGGCGGGCGGCCTGTCCGCCACCGAACACCTGCTGCGCCTCGGCCACCGCCGGGTCGGCGTCATCGGCGGACCCGCCGGGATGCTGTGCAGCCGCGCGCGCGTCGACGGCTACCGCGCCGCGCTCGACCGGGCGGGCATCGCCTTCGACCCGGAGCTCGTCCGGCACGGCGACTTCAAGCACGAGGGCGGTTTCCGGCGCGCGGCTGAGCTGCTCGCGATGCCCGACCGGCCCACCGCGATCTTCGCGGGCAACGACGAACAGGCGCTCGGCGTGATCGAGGCGGCCCGCGTCGCGGGGCTCTCCGTCCCGCACGACCTGAGCGTGGTCGGCTTCGACGACTTACCGGTGGCGGTGTGGTCCTCGCCCGCTCTCACGACCGTGCGCCAGCCGCTCACGGAGATGGGTCGCCACGCGGGGCGCATGCTCGCCGACCTCATCGCGGGGCGCCCGGTGGAGACCGAGCGCGTCGAGCTGGCCACCGAACTCGTCGTCCGATCGTCAACGAAGGAGCCGCCGTGCTGAACCCCTGGGCCGATCCCGGAAGGCCGACCGCGGAGCGCGTCGCCGCACTGCTGGCCGAGCTGACCCTGGAGGAGAAGCTGGCCCAGCTGGTCGGTGTGTGGGTCGGGATCTCGGAGGGGGAGGAGGTCGCGCCCGCGCAGCACGAGTTCGCCGAGCCGCTGCCGCCGTGGGACGAGCTGACCAAGCCCGGCCTCGGCCAGCTGACCCGCGTGTTCGGCACCGGCCCGGTCGACCCCCTGGTGGGAGCCCGGGTGCTCGCCGAGACCCAGCGCAAGCTCGTCGCCAACACCAGGTTCGGCATCCCCGCCGTGGCGCACGAGGAGTGCCTGGCCGGGTTCACCGCCTGGCAGGCGACGGTGTTCCCCGTCCCCCTGTCGTGGGGCGCCTCGTTCGACCCCGAGTCGGTCGAGCGGATGGCCCGCGAGGTCGGCCTCGTGATGCGCGACGTCGGCGTCCACCAGGGCCTGGCCCCGGTGCTCGACGTGACCCGCGACCCGCGGTGGGGGCGCACCGAGGAGACCATCGGCGAGGACCCCTACCTCGTCGGCCTCGTCGGCGCGGCCTACACCCGCGGCCTGGAGTCCAGCGGGATCGTGGCCACCCTCAAGCACTTCGCGGGCTACTCGGCCTCCGTCGGCGGGCGCAACCACGCCCCCGTGCGCATGGGGCCGCGCGAGTTCGCCGACGTCGTGCTGCCGCCGTTCGAGATGGCCCTGCGGCTGGGCGGCGCCCGGTCCGTCATGCACTCCTACGCCGAGGTCGACGGCGTGCCGCCGGCCGCGGACCCGACCCTGCTGACCGACCTGCTGCGCGGGCGCTGGGGCTTCGACGGCGTCGTCGTCGCCGACTACTTCGGCGTGTCCTTCCTGGAGACCGCGCACGGCGTCGCGGGGTCGCCGGGCGAGGCCGCCGCGCTCGCGCTCACCGCGGGCGTGGACGTGGAGCTGCCCAGCGTGCGCTGCTACGGCGAGCCGCTGGCCGAGCTGGTGCGCTCCGGCGTCGTGGACGAGGCGCACGTGGACCTCGCGGTGACCCGCGTGCTCACCCAGAAGTGCGAGCTGGGCCTGCTGGACGAGGGCTGGGACCCCGAGTCGCCCGCCGTGAAGCGCGGCGAACCGGTCGACCTGGACCCGCCCGCGCTGCGCGACCTGGCCCGCACGATGGCCGAGCGGTCCGTGGTGCTGCTGGACAACGCGGCCGGCGTGCTGCCGCTGCGCGCGTCCGAAATCGCTGTCGTGGGGCCGTGCGCGGACGACCTGCTCGCGCTCATGGGCTGCTACGCGTTCCCCAACCACGTGGGCGTGCAGCACCCGGACGTGCCGCTGGGCGTGGAGATGCGCACCATGCTGGAGGCCGTGCGGGCGGAGTTCCCGGACGCCACCGTGACCACCGCGCGCGGCTGCGAGGTGTCCGGCGACGACCGGTCCGGCATCGCGGAGGCGGTCGAGGTCGCGCGCGGCGCGGACGTGGTGCTGGCCGTGCTCGGCGACCGCGCGGGCCTGTTCGGGCGCGGCACGTCCGGCGAGGGCTGCGACGCGGACGACCTGTCCCTGCCCGGCGTGCAGGGCGAGCTGCTGGACGCGCTGCTGGCCGCCGGCAAGCCCGTCGTGCTGGTCATGCTCGCCGGCCGCCCCTACGCGCTGGGCGGCTACGAACCGGCCGCCGTCGTGCAGGCGTTCTTCCCCGGCGAGGAGGGCGCGGGCGCCGTCGCGGGCGTGCTGAGCGGGCGGGTCAACCCGTCGGGCAAGCTGCCCGTCCAGGTCCCGCGCGGCTCCGGCGCGCAGCCGACCACCTACCTGCACCCGAAGCTGGGCGCGGCGGGCGGGGTCAGCTCGGTCGACCCCACGCCGCTCTACCCGTTCGGGCACGGGCTGTCCTACACCTCGTTCGAGCTGACCGGCTTCGAGTCGGCCGACGAGCTGCCCAGCGACGGCGAGGTCGAGGTGTCGTGCCTGGTGCGCAACACCGGTGACCGGCCCGGCGCGGAGGTCGTGCAGCTGTACCTGCACGACCCGGTCGCCTCGGTGACGCGGCCCGTGCGCGAGCTGGTCGGGTTCGCCCGGGTCGAGCTGGACGCGGGGGAGGAGCGGCGGGTGTCGTTCCGGCTGCACGCCGACCGCACCTCGTTCACCGGCCGCGACGGTCGCCGCGTCGTGGAGACCGGCGACCTGACCCTGCTCGTCGGCTGCTCCAGCACCGACGTCCGCTGGGAGGGCACCGTGCGGGTGACGGGCGGGAACCGGTACGTCGGCCACGACCGGGTGCTCGTCACGCCGGTCGCGGTGTCGGCGCCGTGAGCTGGTCGTGGACGTTCGAGGCCCCGGGCCGAGCAACCCGGGGTCCCCGGTGATCAACCGGGTCCACTGACCGGGCTGGGTCGTGGGAGGGCTATGGCGGTGGCCCTCCCACGACTCGCCCACCGAACCTCAGAGGTGCGCGCGCAGGTGCCGCAGCTTGCGCTCGTCGTGCACCCTCGGGGTGGTGTGACCGCTGAACGGGAACACCGCCATCTCCTTCGGCGCGGTGATCTCGTTGTAGGCCGCGTACACGGTGGACGGTGGGCACGTCTCGTCCATCAGGCCCACGCTCAGCAGGCAGGTCGCCGTGATGCGGCGGGACAGCAGCGCGCCGTCCACGTAGCGCAGGGTGTCGAGCGCCTGCGGGATCAGGTCCACGTGCTGGGCCAGGAACTTCGAGATCTCCGCGTACGGCTCGGCGCCGGTGATCGTGATGGCCCGCTGGAAGTCGCACAGGAACGGCACGTCCGCCTGGCACACCTTGACCGCCTCGCCGCCCAGCGCCGCCGCGGCCAGCGCCAGGCCGCCGCCCTGGCTGCCGCCGGACACCGCGAGCCGCGCCGGGTCCACGCCGTCCAGCCCCGCCGCCACCTCGACCGCCCGCGCCGCGTCGACCATCAGGCGCGTCACGTAGTACGTCTCGGGCGAGGCGATGCCGCGGGTCATCACGCCGGGGTGCTCGGGGCCCGCGAACCCGGAGTCGGCGGTCGCGCCGAGCGTCCACCGCCCGCCCTGGCCGCGGGTGTCCATCACGAACACCGCGTACCCGGCGGCGGGCAGCAGCGCGTGCTCCGAGGGCAGGCCGCGCCCGCCGCCGTAGCCGATGAAGCACACCACCGTCGGCAGCGGCTCGTCGCCCGTCCCGGCGGGGCGGATGTACCAGCCGCGCACCCGGTCGCCGCCGTAGCCCGAGAACTCCACGTCCCACACGGGCAGCGGGCCGTAGGCGTCCGCCGCGTACGGGGAGAGCACCGGCGGCCGGGCGGCGGCGCGCGCCTCCTCCAGCCGGGACTTCCACCACAGGTCCAGGTTGTCGGGTTCCGCGGTGGAGGTCCGGTACTGCGCCAGTTCCCGCTCGGAGAGGTCGAACCAGGGCACGGTGGTCCCCTTTCCAGATGATCCGTTAAGCGCTTAATCACCCTACCGGGCAAGGCGTGCCGCGCCGCGGCTAGACTTGATGATCACGTGCAGTGAGGAGGCGCGGGTGCGAGCCAAGCGTCCGACCATCTCGGACATCGCCAAGGCCGCGGGCGTGTCCACCGGCGCGGTGTCCTACGCGCTCAACAACCGGCCGGGCGTCTCCGAGCCCACGCGGCGCCGGATCATGGACATCGCCGACCGCCTCGGCTGGGTGCCCAGCAGCGCCGCGCGCTCGCTGTCCGACGGCCGCGCCAACGCCATCGGCCTGGTCGTGGACCGGCCCGCCCGGGTGATCGGCGTCGAGCCGTACTTCATGCAGCTCATCTCCGGCATCCAGGGCGCGCTCGCGGGCGGGCCGACGTCGCTGCTGCTCCAGGTCACCGACAACTCCGCCGCCGAGCTGGCCGCCTACCGGCGCTGGTGGGGCGAGCGGCGGGTGGACGGCGTGCTGCTGGTCGACCTGGTGGAGGACGACCCGCGGGTGGAGCTGGTGCGCGAGCTGCACCTGCCCGCCGTCGTGCTGGGCGAACCGGTCGTGCCGGACCTGCCGTGCGTGTGGACCGACGACGAGGTCGCCGTGGTCGAGGTGCTGGAGTACCTCGTGGCGCTCGGGCACCGGCGGATCACGCGGGTGGCGGGGCCGACGAGGTTCGTGCACACCCAGACCCGGTCGCGGGCGTTCACCGAGGCCGCGGCGCGGCTCGGCCTCGACGAGGCCCGGGTCGTGCACGCGGACTACTCCGACGAGGCCGCCGCCCGCGTGACGCGGCGCGTGCTGACCGGTGGCGCGCCGCCGACCGCGCTGGTGTTCGACAACGACGTGATGGCGGTGTCCGCGCTCGGCGTCGCCCACGAGCTGGACCTCACCGTGCCCGACCAGCTGTCCCTGGTGGCGTGGGACGACTCGGCCCTGTGCCGGCTGGTGCGGCCCGCGCTGTCCGCCGTCCGCCGGCCGATCGCCGAACGCGGGGCCGCCGCCGTGCGCCTGCTGCTCGACGTCGTCGGCGGCGCCCCGACCGAGCAGGTCAAGACCTCCGACCCCGAACTGGTCCCGCGCTCCAGCACCGGCCGCGCGCCCGGCGCCTGACCGGGGGGGCCGACCCGTCGAGACGGGGGTCTCGACGGGACGGGGTTCTTCGTAGGACACTGGCGGTCCGCGTCTGGGAGCGTTCCCAGACGTGACGGTGGGTCGTGCGCTGAAGTGCCTCTGACCAGCGAAGACTTGCGAAACCCATGGTTGACTCTTAAGCGGTTAATTGCTTTGGTGTGGGAGTCCGCCCGCGGGCGGGTGCGCTGCCCCCGCGCTCGCTTCTGTCAGTGTCGACAACCACGCGAGGTACATCCCATGCGCAAGCGATTCGCCCTGGTCGGCGCAGCCGTCGCCGCCCTGGTCCTCTCCCTGTTGACGGTGGGGCCGCCCGCACAGGCGGCCACCGGCTTCACCGTGAGCAACGGGCGTCTCCTCGACGCCAACGGCAACGACTTCGTCATGCGCGGCGTCAACCACGCGCACACCTGGTACACGAGCACGACCACGCAGGCGTTGAAGGACATCAAGGCCCTCGGGTCCAACACCGTCCGCGTCGTGCTCAGCTCCGGCGACCGGTGGACGAAGAACGACACCGCCGACGTCGCCAACGTCATCTCCCAGTGCAAGGCCAACAAGCTGATCTGCGTGCTGGAGGTGCACGACACCACCGGCTACGGCGAGCAGAGCGGCGCCGTCACGCTCGCCCGCGCCGCCGAGTACTGGCTGAGCGTCAAGAGCGCCCTGGTCGGCCAGGAGAAGTACGTCATCGTCAACATCGGCAACGAGCCGCACGGCAACACCGGCTACCAGAACTGGACCAACGACACCAAGGGCGCGATCCAGGCCCTGCGCAACGGCGGCCTGACCCACACGATCATGGTGGACGCGCCGAACTGGGGCCAGGACTGGGCGTTCACCATGCGCGACAACGCCGCGTCCGTCTTCGCCGCCGACACGCTGAAGAACACCGTGTTCTCCATCCACATGTACGGCGTGTTCGACACGGCCGCGGAGGTCAACGACTACCTCAACCGCTTCGTGACCGCGAAGCTGCCGATCGTCGTGGGCGAGTTCGGCCACGACCACTCCGACGGCAACCCCGACGAGGACACCATCTTCGCCACCACCCAGTCGCTCAAGCTGGGCTACCTGGGCTGGTCGTGGAGCGGCAACGGCGGCGGCGTCGAGTACCTCGACATGGTCACCGACTTCAACGCCGCGCAGCTGACGTCGTGGGGCCAGCGGATCTTCAACGGCGCCAACGGCATCAAGGCCACCTCGAAGGAGGCCAGCGTCTACGGCGGCGGCGGCGACCCGACCGACACCACCCCGCCGAGCGCGCCCGGCACCCCCGCCGCCTCCGGCGTCACGTCCACCTCGGCGACCCTGACCTGGTCGGCCGCCACCGACGACGTCGGCGTCACCGGCTACGACGTGGTCCGCGTCAGCGGCTCCACCGAGACCGCCGCGGGCAGCTCCGCGACCACCTCCACCACCGTCGGCGGCCTGTCGGCGGGCACCGCGTACACCTTCGCCGTGTACGCGCGGGACGCGGCGGGCAACCGCTCGACCCGCTCCGGCACCGTCACCGTCACCACGCGGACCGGCGGCGGCGACCCGGTCGGGACCTGCGCGGTCACCTACAAGGTCACCGGCCAGTGGCAGGGCGGCTTCCAGGGCGACGTGAAGGTCGCCAACACCGGCACCGCCGCGGTCAACGGCTGGACGCTGCGCTGGACGTGGGCCAACGGCCAGACCGTCACCCAGTCCTGGGGCGCCACCACGACCCAGTCCGGCAGCGCGGTCAGCGCCGCGAACGCGGCGTACAACCCGGCGATCCCCGCGGGCGGCTCGGTGAGCTTCGGCTTCATCGGCTCGTGGACCGGGACCAACTCCGCGCCCACGTCGTTCGCGCTCAACGGCGCGACCTGCGCCACCGCCTAGGGGGCGGCGATGTCATCGAGGAACACCGCCCTGGCGGCGCTGTTCGCGGCGCTCGCCGCGCTCGTCGGCGTCCTGGTGGCCGCACCCGGGCAGGCGGCCGTGCAGGCCGCCGCCCCGACGCGGATCATGGCGCTCGGCGACTCCATCACCGGGTCGCCGGGCTGCTGGCGGGCCCTGCTCGACCGCGACCTGCGGGCCGCCGGGCACACCGACGTCGACTTCGTGGGCACGCTCAACCCGGACGGCTGCGGGTTCGCCTACGACGGCCAGCACGAGGGCCACGGCGGGGCGCTCGTCACCGCGGTCGCCGAGCAGAACCAGCTGGTCGGCTGGCTGGCCGCGTCGAACCCGGACGTGGTGCTCATGCACTTCGGCACCAACGACGTGTGGAGCGCCCGGCCCGCGGCGACGATCCTGGCCGCCTACGGCAAGCTCGTGGACCAGATGCGGGCGGACAACCCGTCGATGAAGGTCCTCGTCGCCAAGATCATCCCGATGGCGGCGAGCGCCTGCGCCGAGTGCCCGCAGCGGGTGGCCGACCTGAACGCGGCCATCCCGGCCTGGGCGGCGGCCAAGTCCACCGCGGTCTCGCCGGTCACCGTCGTCGACCAGTGGACCGGCTTCTCCACCGGCACCGACACCTACGACGGCGTGCACCCGAACGCCTCGGGCGACCGGAAGATCGCCGACCGGTGGCTGCCGGCCGTGGTGGCCGCGTTGAACGGCACCACGCCCACGTCCACCACGACGTCCACCACCACGACCACGACGACCACCACCACGACGACGACGACCACCCCGCCGGTGGGCGGGTGCGCCGCCGAGGTCCGGGTCGCCAACCAGTGGCCGGGCGGCTTCTCGGCGGAGGTCACCGTGCGCAACGCCGGCACGACCGCGACCCGCGGCTGGTCGGTGCGGTTCGAGGTCAGGCCCGGCATGACCGTCACGCAGGGCTGGAACGGCGCGTTCGGCCAGAGCGGCACCACCGTGACGGTGGGCAACGCGTCCTGGAACGGCGCGCTCCAGCCCGCGGGCACGGCCAAGGTCGGGTTCAACGGCAGCGGCGACGCGACGGGCTGGGCCCCCACCCCGGTCTGCTCCGCGTCCTGACGAGGACGGGTGCCCGCGGTCGCGCGACCGCGGGCACCCGCCCCCGACGTGCCCCGCCCGACGTGGTGGTCCGCGTCGCGCCCGCTCCCGCAGGGCGGTGCCGGCGTTGGAGTACGGTTCCGTGCGCAGGCCCGGCGGTGTTCCCCGGGATCGTCCTCGGGTGTCTCGGTGGGTGTGGATGCGCTTGCTCAGGTCGTGCTACCGCTGGTTCCTCGCCCACGTGCCCGGCGGTCCGGTGCGCGGCCCCGTGGTCGGGCTGGTGGCGCTGCTCGTGCTCAACGCGGCCCTGGCGCTCGCACCCTGGTCCACCGCCACCCGCGTGTCGGTCGCCGTCGTCCCGCTGGTGGCCGCCGGCCTGGCCCTGGTGGCGTACCGGGTGAACTCCGGCGTCCTGGAGCGGCACCGCACGCTGCTGGCCCACTACGCCGACGTCATCCACGACGAGCTGCAACCGCACGTGCACATCGTGGCCTGGGAGGAGCGGGCGACGCTCGCCGCCAACGGCGACGCCGAGGTGGCGGTGACCGTGACCGCCACGCCGTCCGCGGACGGGGTGCGCGTGCTGCGCCTGCGGTTCCAGGCGGGCTGGGACCAACCCGAGGCGCAGCGGTCGCTGGTGAAGGCCGTCGTGCGCGGCGTGCTGGTCGACGAGCGGCCCGGCGCCCGGTTCGCGGTGTCCACCTCGTGGCGGGAGGACGGCCGGTTCGACCTCGCCGTGCACTTCCAGGAGCCGATCCCGGCGGGCAGCGAGCTGCGGGTCGTGGTGGCCCTGTTCTGGCCGGGCAAGTGCGCCCCGCTGATGAGGTTCGGCGAGCCGGACGCGTTCGCCTACCGCTTCGCCGGCAGCGTGCCCCACGTCTCGCTCGCCCTGCGCCTCCCACGCGGGGTCGACGTGTTCTACGACGCCCTGGGCTTCGACCGGGGCGAGTCGGGTTTCGTCCTGGAGTCCACGCGGTCGCCCGCCGACCGGACCGAGGTGGTGTTCACCGCGACGGACCTCCAGGCCGACCGGCGGGTGGGCGTGCGCCTCGACGTCGTGTGACGGCGAGAACGGCGAGCTGGTCGACGCCCAGGGGCTGTCCGGGCCCGAGCCGGCCAAGACCGTCGTGTCCACCGGCTCCGGCGCGCCCGTCGTCACCGACGGCCCGTTCCCGGAGTCCGAGGAGCTGCCGGCGGGCTACCGGCTCGTCGACACCACGCCCGAGCGCGCGCTGGAGACCGCGGCCAAGGCGTCGGCCGCGCCCGGCCCGAACCACGAGCCCGCCGGAGCAGCGCTACCCGCCGGCCGAGGCGGCCGAACCGGCGCCGTGACCGCCCGTGCCCCGCGTAACCTGGAAGGGGGTGATCGTGGTGACGGAGCGCAAACCCGCCGGGGTCGGGTTCGAGACGTGGGTCGAGCGGCAGATCCGCGAGGCGCAGGAGCGGGGCGAGTTCGACGCCCTGCCGGGCGCGGGCAAGCCGTTGAGCGGGTTGGACCGGCCGCACGACGAGCTGTGGTGGGTCAAGGAGAAGCTGCGGCGCGAGGAGGGCACGGCGCTGCCGCCGACCCTGCTGCTGCGCAGGGAGGCGGAGGCCGCGCGGGAGGCCGCCCGGCGGGCGTCGTCGGAGGCCGAGGTGCGCCGGGTCGTGGCCGCGATCAACGCGAGGATCGAGGACGCGATCCGCAAGCCGATGTCCGGGCCGCCGCTCAACCTCGTGCCGTTCGACGTGGAGGTCGTCGTGGCGCGCTGGCGGGCCGAGCGCCCGGCCTGAGACCGGTGGGGGCTCCCGGTCGGGGGCCCGCGGTCACGCGCCGGCCGCGTCCAGGAGCGCCTCGGCGGTCCGGGTGCCCAGGCCGGCCAGGGGCGCGGCGCGGAGCACGGCGTGCGCGGACGCGCCGTCGAAGACCAGCGTCAGCTGCGCGGCCAGGGCCTCGGGGTCGGCGACGCCGGCGGCGCGCAGCTCGGCGGCGAAGAAGTCCGTCAGGGCGCGCTTGTGGCGGCGGGCCACGGTGTTCGCCGGGTGGGCGGCGTCCTTCAGCTCCGCGGCCGTCGCGACCATCGGGCAGCCGTGGTAGGTCGGTTGGCCGCTCAGCTCGTCCTGCCGGCGGAACACGTGCAGGACGCGGTCGCGCGGGGTGCCGCCGGGGGGCGGGAGCAGCAGCGCCTCGTAGCCGGGCGCGCGGCGGTCGAGGCTGGCCGCGATCAGCTCGTCCTTGTTCGCGAACAGCTGGTACATCGAGCGCTTGGAGACGCCCGCCGCCCTGCACAGCGCGTCGACGCCCACGCCGACGCCCTCCCGGTAGAACAGCTCGCCCGCCGCGTCGAGCAGGCGGTCGCGTGGAGAGGTCACGACCCCAGGCTACCTGGCGGTTTGCCAGGAGGAAACCGATCGGTCTACAGTCGGTGGAAACCGATCGGTTTCCATCACGCGGAGGATGTCATGACCACCATCAGCGGAGCGATCGCCCTCGTCACCGGCGGCAGCCGGGGCATCGGCAAGGCCCTGGTCGAGGGCCTGTACGAGCGGGGCGCGGCGAAGGTCTACGCCACCGCCCGCGACCCGCGCTCGGTCACCCACCCCGACGCCGTGCCGCTCGCCCTGGAGGTGACCGACCCCGACTCGGTGGCCGCCGCCGCCGCGCTCGCGGGCGACGTCACGATCCTGGTCAACAACGCGGGCGTGGCGCTCGGCGCGTCCTTCCTGGACTCGCCGCTGGAGGACGTCCGCCGCGAGTTCGAGACCAACTTCTACGGCCCGCTGAACACGGCCCGCGCCTTCGTGCCGATCATCGAGCGCAACGGCGGCGGCCACCTGCTCAACGTCGCCTCCGCCCTGTCCTGGGCCGCGCTCAGCGGCGCGTACAGCGCCTCCAAGGCCGCGCTGTGGTCCCAGACCAACTCGCTGCGCCTCGACCTGCTGCCGCGCGGCATCCGGGTCACCGGCCTGCACGTGGGCTACGTCGACACCGACATGACCGCCTCCGTCGACGCGCCCAAGAGCGACCCGCGCGACGTCGCCGCGGCGGCCCTCGAAGGCATCGAGGCCGACGCCTTCGAGGTGCTGGCGGACGACGTGTCGCGGCACGTGAAGGCCGCCCTGTCGCAGGACGTCTCGGTCCAGTACCCGGCCCTCGTGGGCTGAGCCGCCGGCCCCGGCCCGGCCTACCCCGCCCGGTCGACGGACGGCACGGGGGAGGGGGCGGCCGACGGGGTGGCCAGCCGGGCCAGCCGGTGCCGCCACAGCGCGCCGGGCCGGCCGGCCCGCCCGGTGGCGACCGCGGCGAGCGCCTGCGTGCCGATCACCGCGGAGGTGATGCCGTCCGCCTCGTCGCGCAGGTCCAGCCCCGGCACCAGCTCGCCCGCCCGCTCCGCCCGGCCCAGCAGGTCGCGCACGACGGCCGCGAGGCACGCCACGTGCACGCCCGCCAGCAGGTCGAACAGCTCGCCGGTGAACAGCAGCCGCACGCCGACGCGCACCACCCGGTCGGTCCGCGCGAGCCCGTTCATCCCGTCGGTCAGCTCCACCAGCGTGGCCAGCGGTCCCGTGCCGCGCCGCTCGATCGCCTCGCGCACCTCGTGCCACCGGCGGAAGTACTCCTCGACCACGGCCACCGCGAGCGCCTGCTTCGACGGGTAGTGCCGGTACAGCGCGCCCTTGGTGACCGACACCCGGCGGCACACGGCGTCCAGCGACGTCGCGTCGTACCCGTCGCGGTCGAACAGCTCGATGCCCGCGGCGACCAGCGCGGCCCTGGTGCGGCTTCCCTGCGCGCGGTCGCTCACGTGGGTCCTCGCCTTCTCCGAAGGTCGGTTACCCACCGTAAACAATTGCTACGTTCCGGTCAACGAGGCGGGGTCATCCGCAGCACGGCGCACACCTCGGGCCGCGCCAGGGCCGGCAGCCACGAGCGCCACAGCCGGACCACGCCGGTGGTGGCCGCGTCCAGCCCGTCGACGGCCCTCGACATCAGGTGCACGCCGACCAGCTCGGCGACGATGCCCTCCGCGCACGCGGGCAGGTTCACGTCGTCGCGCAGCTCGCCCAGCGCCGCCGCGCCGCGCAGCAGGTCGTGCACCGCCGAGGTCCACTGGCCGACCCGGCGCTCCGCGACGTCCTCGCAGACGGGTGACTGGAACATCAGCCGCCGCTCGACCTCCTGGCCGCGCTGCGCCGCGTACCCCAGGTCCACCAGCACCTGCAACGGGCTGCGGTGCAGGCGCTGCAACCGCCCGCGCGTGCGGGCCCACTCCGCCGCCCGCGCGTCGAGCACCGCCACGGCGAGCGCCTTCTTGGAGCCGAAGTGCCCGTACAGCGCGCCTTTCGTGACGCCGGCGCGCTCGCACACCTCGTCCACGGTGGCCCGCACGTAACCCTCGCGCTCGAACACCTCGGTCGCCGCGGCGACCAGCGCCTCGCGCGTCGTCACCCGCGTCTGCGCGTCCACCGGGCGACCGCCGCGGCGCGTTCGAGGTCGCGCGCGGGGGTGTCGAGCACCCGGCCGAGCCACGCCCGCCAGTACGGACCGGGGATGCGCTTGCCGCGCTCCCACCGGGACACCTCCTCGCGGGTGACGCTCGCGTTGCCCGACGCGGCGTGCAGCCGCGCCGCGAGGTCGTGCTGCGTCAGCCCGCGCCCGCGCCGCAGTTGCGGGATGAGCTTGCTGATCGGCTGCGGTTCATCCGGCACGGCGACACCTTTCCTCGGCTGGGCTCGGGGGGCGCGGTCGTCATCCTGGCACCGATCGGTGCGGCCATTTCGGTGATACCGGGGGAACATCGGCCCCGTCGAGCGCCGAGGCGAGCGCCAGCGTGTCCGCGTAGAGGCGGAATTCGCTGATCAGGTCGTGTCGCACGGAGAGGGACAGCGCGAAGTCGAACGACCGGGATTGGTCGCTCACGTGCAGGCGCGCGTGCAGCTGCCCGGTCAGCACGGCGTCCACGCCGTTGGCGACGAGCGCGCGCGTGGTGATGCCGGTCAGGTCGAACGCGCCGAGGAACCCCAGGAAGAACGCCTCGACCTCGCGCGTGGACCGCACTCGTGCGGGCCAGGGCGCGCCCGGCACCGGCGCGGTCCACCAGCGCACGTCGGGCGTGAACAGCCGGGCGGCGCCCGCCGCGTCGCCGGCGGCCCACCGGGCGACCAGCCGCTCCACCGCCGCCGTGACGCCGCCTAGCACCGGGCCGCCGCGTGCTCGGCGGGGGTCGTCGGCGTCACGCGTCCAGTCTCGTGCGCGGACGGGCCCGCGCAAGGGGCCAGTGCGCGGGCGGGGCGCACGGCCGGCGCGCGAACCGGTGCGCACGGCGGGAACCGGGGCGGGCTCGTCCGGCATCCGGGTGGTACCGCGCGTGGTCCGTTCCGGGTGGTACCGGTCGCCCCCCGAACGGGTATCCCGGGTGCGCGGCGCCGAGGCGCCGTCCCGGACCCGCGACGCCTGCGAGGTGTGCCATGGCGGATCGACGACACGTCCCTGCCCGGATCGGCGTCCCCGACGTCGTGGCGCTGGAGGAGGAGACCGGCCGGTTGCGCGCCGTGGACTACGAGCGGGGCGGCGGCGCCTGCCGGGACGCGGTGGTCGGGGCGGCGGCGCGGAGCGGCGCGATGCTGCGCGCGGACGCCACCGACGCGGTGCGCCGCAGGCTGCTGGTGGCGCTGGCCGACCTGCACAACCTGGCCGCGTGGACGTGCTTCGACACCGGGCTCGACGCGACGGCGCTGCGGCACTGGCGGCGCGCCGCGGAGCTGGCCGCGCGGGCGGGCAACCAGGACCTGGTGGCGAACGTGCACTACCGGATGGGCCGGCTGAGGCTGCACCGCGGCGCGGCCGCCGCCGCGTTGAGCTGCTTCGAGCAGGGCGTGGCGGCGGCGCGGCGGGCCGGGTCCGACCACGCGGTGGCGATGCTGTTCGCGAACCAGGCGTGGGCGTTCGCGGCCCTGGGCGACGGCGAGCGGGCGCTGCGGCGGCTGCGGCGGGCGCACGACGCGTTCGCCGCGAGCACGCCGGAGGCCGCCGCCGCGTGGGCGAGGTTCTTCGACGAGACGGACCTGTCCGCGCTGAGCGGCATGGTGCACTCGGAGCTGGCGCGCACGGTCGACCCGGCGCACTCCGCGCCGGCGATCCGGGACCTCACCGCGGCGGTCGTCGGCTACCCGGAGGAGATGACCCGGAGCCGGACGTTCGGCCTCATCGCCCTCACCGGCAACCACCTGCTGGACAACGACTTCGACCACGCCGCCGCCGTCGGCGACCGGGCGCTCGCGCTCGCGGTCGAGGTCGACTCGGCGCGGGTGGTCGACCGGCTGCGGCCCGTCGGCCGGCTCGCCGAGAGCTACCGCCGCGACCCCGACGCCCGGGAGCTGGCCGGGCGGATCGCCGAGTTCCCGATGGAGCCCTGACCCGCCGACCCCACCACGCGGCCGTCGAATTCGATTCGAATTCGACGGCCGTTCGACATCGTCGTTCGAATGACCGTCGAAACGAATCACGTCGTTGACGCGTGGCGAACATCGACGTAATACTCTGTTCGCACTTCTGGATAGCGTTCACACATATGAATGATCTTGCCGGGGAAAGGCTCCTCGCCATGCGAACCCTCAGTACCGCGCTCGTGCTTTCCTGCGCCTTGGGCGTGATCGTGACAGCACCGGCGTACGCAAGCCCTGACCTGGGCAGACAAGTTCTGCAAGCAGGTGACGGCTGGGCGTCGAGCGGCCCCGGGACGACCGGTGGTTCCCAGGCGACGACGGTGCACACCGTGCGCACCGAAGCGGAATTGCGCGCCGCTCTCGCCGCTCCCGCGCCGCGCCTCATCAAAGTGCGCGGCGTGATCGACCTGAGGGCCGATTGCAGCGAATACGCGGCGAACGGCTACACCCTCGCGGGCTACCTGGCCGAATACGACCCGGCCGTCTGGGGGCGTGAGCGCGAACCCAGCGGCCCGCTGGAGGAGGCCCGTGCCGCGTCCGCGCAGCGGCAGCAGGCGGCGATCGGCATCCCGGTGGGGAGCGACACCACGATCGTCGGCGACGGACGCGGCGCGGGCCTCACCGGCGCCAACCTGCGCGTGCACGGCGTGCAGAACGTGATCATCCGCAACCTCACCTTCCGCGACACCCGCGACTGCTTCCCGCAGTGGGACCCGACCGACGGCGCGGAGGGCAACTGGAACTCCGCCTACGACGCGGTGTCCCTCCAGCGGGCCACCAACGTGTGGGTCGACCACAACACGTTCACCGACCAGCCGTACCCGGACAGCTCCCTGCCGTCCTACTTCGGCCGCCCGTTCCAGCAGCACGACGGCTCGCTCGACATGACCAACGGCACCGACCTGGTCACCGCGTCGTACAACCTGTTCGAGGACCACGGCAAGACGATGCTCATCGGTTCGTCGAACACCTCGACCACCGACCCGGGCAAGCTGCGCGTCACCGTGCACCACAACGTGTTCCGCAACGTCGAGGAACGCCTCCCGCGGGTGCGCTTCGGCCAGGTGCACGTCTACAACAACCTCTACGAGCCCGGCCCGTCGTTCGCCTACGGCTGGGGCGTGGGCGTGCGGTCGGCCCTCCACGTGGAGAACAACTACGTCAAACTCGGCAACGGCGGCTCGGTCGAGACGCTCATCCGCAACTGGGGCGGCACCGCCATCACCGAGGTGGGCACGCTGGTCGACGGACGCCCGGTGGACGTGCTCGACGCGTTCAACGCGGCCAACCCGACCGCGCAGCTCGGCGGCGACGCCGGCTGGACGCCGACGCTGAACCGCGGCCTCGAACCGGCCTCCCGGGTCAAGAACCTCAAGGCGGGCGCCCTCCAGCGCGAGCGGTACCACGTGGCCAAGGGCACCGACTTCGACACCGTGCAGGCCGCGATCGACGCCGCGCCGCCCGGCACCACCATCACCCTCGGCAAGGGCGTGTACCGCGAGGTGGTCCGGGTCCCGGCGACCAAGCCCGACCTGCTGCTCAAGGGCTCCACCGGCACCGCCCGCGACGTCGTCATCGACTACGACAACGCCAGCGGCACGAGGAAGGCCGACGGCACCACGTACGGCACGACCGGTTCGGCCACCGCGACCATCGAGGCCGACGGGTTCACCGCCCGCGACCTCACGTTCAGCAACTCGTTCGACCGGGCCGCGCACCCCGGGATCACCGCCACCCAGGCCGTCGCGGTCAAGGCCACCGGCGACCGGCAGTACTACGACCGCGTCCGGTTCCTCGGCCACCAGGACACCCTGTACGCCGACACCCGCAACGCGAGCACGCGGGCCCGCCAGTACTACCGGGGCGGCGAGGTCGTCGGCGACGTCGACTTCCTGTTCGGCCGCGCGACCGCCGTGTTCGACCAGATGACGATCACCGCGCTGGACCGGGGCGGCGACCCCAACGGGTACGTCACCGCGGCCAGCACCCGGCGCGACAACCCGCACGGGTTCCTCGTCGTCAACTCCCGCATCACCAGCGACGCCCCGGCGGGCACCTACTACCTGGGCCGGCCGTGGCACCCCGGCGGCGACCCGGACGCCATCGCCTCGGTCGTCATCCGCGACACCGAGCTGCCCGCCGCGGTGAAGGCCGCGCCGTGGACCGACATGTCCGGCTTCCCCTGGCGCGACGCCCGGTTCGCCGAGTACCGCAACCGGGGCGCCGGCGCGGCCACCGGCCCCGACCGCCCGCAGCTCACGGCCGAGCAGGCCGCGCAGCACACCGTCCGCGCGTACCTCGGCGACTGGGACCCCGCATGAGGACTCGCACGTGGGCGCCCTACGCGCTGATCGCACCGACGCTGGTGCTGATGGGGATCTTCCTGGTCTACCCGATCGGGAGCGTCGTCTACTACAGCCTCCAGCGGTACAACGTCACGCAGCCGTGGAAGAACGGCTTCGCGGGGCTGGACAACTTCAGGCAGATGCTGTTCGACGACCCGCTGTTCTGGCAGAGCCTCGCGTTCAGCGCCAAGTGGGTGGTCGTCGAGGTCGGGCTCCAGCTCCTGCTGGGCCTGGTCCTCGCCCTGATCGTGAACGAGACGTTCATCGGGCGCGGCATCGCCCGGGCGCTGGTGTTCTCGCCCTGGGCGGTGTCCGGCGTGCTGACCACCGGCATCTGGATCCTGCTGCTCAACCCGTCCACCGGCATCTTCCAGGTGCTCTCCGAGTGGGGCATCGGGTCGCCGGGCACCTCCGTGCTCGGCAACCCCGACACGGTGTTCGACGCCCTCGTGGTGACCGAGCTGTGGCGCGGCGTGCCGTTCTTCGCGATCCTGCTGCTCGCCGACCTCCAGAGCATCCCCAAGGACCTCTACGAGGCGGCGTCGGTGGACGGCGCGAGCCGGTGGCGGCGCTTCACCAGCGTCACCCTGCCGCACCTCAAGGACGCGATCATCCTGTCCACCCTGCTCCGGGCGGTGTGGGAGTTCAACAACGTGGACCTCATCTACACGCTGACCGGCGGCGGGCCCGCGAACCAGACCACGACCCTGCCGCTGTACGTGGCGCGGCAGGCCGTCGACTCGCACAACTTCGGGTACGGCTCGGCGCTCACCGTGGCCGGGTTCCTGATCCTGCTGTTCTTCTCGATCGTGTACCTGCGGGTGTCGAAGTTCGGGAGCCGGGCATGACCGAGACGTTGGGCAAGACCGACACCCTGGTGCGCGAGGTCGTCGACACCACGCACCCGAAGCCGCCGACCGGGCGCCGCCGCCGGCGCGCGGTGGCCGAGGAGCCGGGCAAGCCGTGGATGATCCACGTGCCGCTGGTGCTGTACCTGCTGTTCACGATCATCCCGTTCTACTGGATGCTGGTGTTCGCGGTGCGCCCGGCCGGCTCGACGCAGCTCGTGCCGTGGCCGATCTCGTTCGAGCACTTCGACACGGTGTGGAACGACATCGGGTTCGGCGTGTTCTTCTACAACAGCGTGGTCATGGGCCTCGGCGTGCTGGTGTTCGTGACGATCCTGTCGGTGATGGGCGGGTACGCGCTGGCCCGGTTCAAGTTCCGCGGCCAGCGGGTGTTCCTGCTGGCGATGCTGTGCAGCCAGTTCATCCCCGGCGCGATGATGCTGATCCCGCTGTTCGTGATCTTCAAGAGCGCGGGCCTGCTCAACAGCATCACCGGCCTGGTCATCGCCGAGGTGGCGTTCCAGCTGCCGCTGTCGCTGATCCTGATGAGCGGGTTCATCCGCAACATCTCCGTGGAGCTGGAAGAGGCCGCGATGGTGGACGGCTGCTCGCGCCTGCGCGCGTTCTTCGCCGTCGTCCTGCCGCAGCTCAAGCCCGCCCTGGTGGCGGTCGGGTCGTTCGCGTTCATCGGCGCGTGGAACAACTTCCTGTTCGCGCTCATGTTCGCGACGAGGCAGGACAAGTTCACCCTGCCGGTCGGCCTGAGCTACACGTTGGGTGAGTTCAACACCGATTTCGGAGCGCTCGCCGCCGGTGGCGTGGTCGCGGCCGTGCCGGTGGTCCTGGTTTTCGCCGTCGTGCAGCGGTTCCTGGTGCAGGGGCTCAGCGCCGGGGCTGTGAAGGGATAGGGAGCATCATGAGAAAACTGCTGGTCGCCGTGGCCGCCGCCGCGCTGGCGCTGTCCGCCTGCTCGTCCGGGGGAGGTGCGGGGAGCGACGGGAACGTCACCCTCACCTTCTGGGACAACAACGGCGGTCCCGCCCGCGAGCCGATCTACAAGGAGCTGATCAGCCGCTTCGAGTCCGCGAACCCGACCATCAAGGTCGAGTACGTCGGCATCCCCAGCGCGTCGGTGCAGCAGAAGTACGACACCGCCATCGCGGGCGGCGAGACGCCCGACGTGGGCGGCGTGACCACCTCGTACCTCGCTCACCTGGTCGGCCAGGAGGCGCTCGCGCCCCTCGACGACCGCATCAACAACGGTCCGCTGAAGGACAAGCTGCTGCCCTCCCTGGTGGAGACCGTCCGCCAGACCGCGCCCGACGGCAAGCTCTACGTCGTCCCGTCGTCGGCCAACATGGACATCATCTGGTACCGCACCGACTGGTTCGAGGACGCCGGCGTCGAGCCGCCGAAGACCTGGGACGAGTTCCTCGCCGCCGCCGAGAAGCTCACCGACGCCGCCGCCAACAAGTACGGCTACACCATCCGCGGTGGCGCGGGCTCGGTGTTCCAGCTGATCACCGAGGCGTACGCGTACTCCGGCGTGGACAACTTCTTCAAGGACGGCAAGAGCACGCTGGGCGACGAGGGCAACGCCGAGCTGGTCGACAAGATCGCCAAGCTCTACAAGAAGGCCACGCCCGAGGCCGACGTCAACAACAGCTTCACCCAGATGATCGCCCAGTTCACCGGCGGCTCGGTCGCCATGATGCACCACAACCTCGGCTCCTACAGCGACGTGACGAAGGCGCTCGGCGACAAGGTCGCCGCGATCCCGCTGCCGGTCGGCCCCAGCGGCAAGCGGACCGTCGTGCCCAACCCGACCGACGGCTTCGCGGTGTTCAAGAACAGCGAGAACCAGGACGCGGCGTGGAAGTTCGCCGAGTTCCTCACCTCCGCCGAGTCCAACAGCTACTGGAACGAGAAGGTCGGCCAGATCCCGGCCAACACCGACGTGCGCGGCGAGGCGTGGATCGACAAGGCCGCCCACGTGAAGATGGCGCTCGGCGTCCTGGAGGACCCGGCCACCATCCTCGTGCCCGCGCCGGTCTACCTGCCGCAGTACTCCTCGATCACCAAGACCGACAGCGAGCCCCAGTACCAGAAGGTGCTCCTCGGCGAGCTCAGCGCCCAGCAGTTCCTGGACGACGTGGCGACGAAGCTCACCGAGGCGCAGAAGGAGTGGGAGGACCGCAAATGATCGAGCGCGTCGAGGTGTCGGTGTTCACGACCACCGCGTTCACCGCGGTGGACCCGCACGGGCACCGGCACCCGAGCGCCGAGCACGAGGTCCGCGAGGCGCTGCTGGAGATCACCGACTCCGACGGCGCGGTCGGCCGCGTGCAGGTGCACCCCGACCAGTTGCGGCCCGCCGTGCTCGACTCGATCGTGAAGCCGGTGCTGCTGGGCGCCGACCCGTGGGACCGGGAGCGGCTGTGGACGGCGATGGCGCGCAAGCAGCGCGGCTCGCACGGCCGGTTCACCGACCGCGCCCTCGGCTACGTCGACACCGCCCTGTGGGACCTGGTCGGCAGGCTCGCCGACCTGCCGGTGTGGAAGCTGCTCGGCGGCGCCCGGTCCCGCGTCCCGGCCTACGCCAGCACCATGTGCGGCGACGAGATCCCCGGCGGGCTGTCCACGCCCGGCGACTACGCCGCGTTCGCCAAGGACCTCGTCGCGCGCGGCTACCGGGCGATCAAGCTGCACACCTGGATGCCGCCGGTGCCCGGCGCGCCCAACGTGCGGGCCGACATCGCCGCGTGCGAGGCCGTGCGCGAGGCCGTGGGGCCCGCCGTGGCCCTGATGCTCGACGCCAACCACTGGTACTCGCGCACCGACGCGCTGGAACTGGGGCGGGCGCTGGAGGACCTCGACTTCTACTGGTACGAGGAGCCGATGGAGGAGGCGTCCATCAGCTCCTACCGGTGGCTGGCCGAACAGCTGTCCGTGCCGGTCATCGGGCCCGAGGTGGCCTGGGGCAAGCACCACAGCCGCGCCGAGTGGATCACGTCCGGGGCGTGTGACATCCTGCGCGCCGGGCCCACCGACGTGGGCGGCATCTCGCCGACCGTGAAGGCCGCGCACCTCGCCGAGTCGTTCAACATGGACTGCGAGATCCACGGCGACGGCTCCGCGTCGCTGGCCGTGCTCGGCGGCACCGGCACCGGCCGCTGGTACGAGCGCGGCCTGCTGCACCCGCACCACGACTTCGACCGCGTGCCGCCGCACCGGCTCGCGATCGCCGACCCGCTCGACGACGAGGGCTTCGTCCACCTGTCCACCGCGCCCGGCCTGGGGGACGAGTTCGACGTCGAGCACATCCGTTCGCACACGCTGGAGAGGTGGTGAGTCCGGTGTAGGTCCTCGGCCCGCCGCCACGGAAAGAACCGCCGCCGGTTCCCTTTTCCATCCACAGTCGTATGGAGGAAACCGCATGTCACGCAAGACTTCCCGTGCGCTGCTCGCGGCCGCGGCACTCGCGTCCACCGCGCTCATGGTGGCGCCGTCGGCCAACGCGGCCTCGTTCAACCTGGAGGGCTGGGCCACCCAGTGCGGTGGCACCTCGGGTGGTAGCGGTGGCACCACGGTGGACGTGAACAACACGACCGCCTTCGTCAACGCCGCGAAGGCGTCGACCACGTCGATCATCCGCGTCTCCGGCACCATCACGCTGTCCAGCATGACGAAGGTGGCGTCCAACAAGACGATCATCGGCGTCGGCTCGGGCGCCACGATCGCGGGCCACGGCCTCAACGTGTCCGAGGCCAACAACGTCATCATCCGGAACCTGAACTTCAGGGACTGGAAGGACGACGCGATCAACGTGCAGTACTCGACGCGGGTGTGGATCGACCACAACAGCCTGCGCAACGGCTACGACGGCGCGATCGACGTCAAGCGCGCGTCCGACTGCGTGACCGTGTCGTGGAACAAGATCAGCGGCCACGACAAGAGCATGCTGCTGGGCCACAGCGACGACAACGGTGGCGAGGACCGGGGCAAGCTGCGCGTCAGCTACCACCACAACTGGTTCGACGGCACCGGCCAGCGCCACCCGCGCGTGCGCTTCGGCAACCCGGTGCACGTCTACAACAACTACTACGGCGGCGTGACGTCGTACGGCGTGGCCTCCACGGAGGAGGCGGGTGTCCTCGTCGAGGGCAACTACTTCGAGAACACCGAGGACCCGTTCCACCGCGGCGAGGGCAGCTCCGACCCGGCGAACCTCGTGGCGCGGAACAACCACTTCGTGAACTCGGGTTCGGGCGACCAGGGCGGCAGCGTCAAGTCGATCCCCTACTCCTACACCCTCGACAGCGCGAGCAGCGTGAAGTCGGTCGTGCAGAGCGGCGCGGGCACGGGCAAGATCTGACGTCCCCGCGCGTGACGGCGGCCCCCGGACTCCTCGTCCCGGGGGCCGCCCCCGTCGGTGCCGCGACCGGGGTACCCGCGCCGCCGCTCCCGGTCCGCGCCGAAGGGGCCCGCCTAACTCCCGATGACGACGACCTGCACGGGTATGCCGTAGGTCGTCAGCGTCAGGAAGGCCGACACCAGCGTGGACCGGGCGAAGGTGAACAGCGTGTCGGGGCTGAGCGGCTTGTCGGAGCGGTGGATGGCGAACACGAGGCTCCCGGGCCGATCGCCCATGCGTGAAGCGCGCTCGGGGTCCTGCTCCGCAACGACCTCCCGGAACTTCCGCCAGGTGGCCGGTTCGGTGAAGCTCTCGGCGGCCACCAGGCCCTGCGCGAACAGGTGGCTCAGCGGACTCGAACCGGTCGCCGAACTCGTCTGCTTGACGTGCACCAGAGCGTCATCCGGTCCGAGCAGGTCGCACGCCTCGAAGCCCCGGCGGTGAGCGCGCGTCGTCACCAGCTTCTTGTCCAGGCAGAGGAACCGCGGGTCAGCTGTCGGCACATAGGCGTTGTACGCGCCTTCATCGACCTTTCCCCTGTCGTTCAGGGGTGCCTCCGACCACCGGGGGAGTCGCCACGGCGGATCGGTGCCGAACGCCTGCCGCACGACGCGGTCCACGTGAGCGACGTACTCCTCACCCAAGGTGAACCACTCGCCGTCCAGCAGCACGTGGCGATCGGTGCCCCGCGTCACCTCCGCGGCGATCCACTGGGTGACGGGCAGCTCGTCGCTCGCGGCCTGGCCCTGCTCGTCGTACCCGACGATGCGCCCGGACCGCACCGCCTGCAACCGGCGCTCGACGGGCAGGTCGCGCAGCGCGCCGGCCAGGTGGTCGAGGGTGAGGTCATCGGTGTCGAGAGGAACACCGTTGAGCATGCCGGTATAGCGCACCACGTCCGGTCCCTCGAGGTACCTCGCGGGGTAGGAGATCCCCAGTTCGCCACCCTCCTCCGAGGAGGAGGCGAGCCTGGTGGCGACGGCGAGGTCGAGTTCCTCCTTCAGGTCACCGGGTGGCACCCGGCGCACCCACTGCAACGGTTCGAGACCTTCGGCGACATCGCACCCTCGCAGCACACGACTTATCTCGGCGAGATCGGACACCAGTCGGTCGCCGTCGACGCTCAACCGCAACTTCACCCCGTCTGCGCAGTCCAGGCGGAGGCGGGGAGAACGGCGTCGTTTCGTCGGGGTCATGTGGGTGAGCCGGATCTCCACGTCCTCGCGGGCGAACCCGGCGAGCCCGCGGACCAGTTCGGCGTGTTCCCTCAGTCCGAACGTCCACAGACCTTGCCCACCGGGCACGACGTTGCGGTCGACACGCGACTTGGAGCTCAGGGCCCACCGGGTCACCTGCCGCACCTCGTCCTGGTCGAGCAGGCGAACGGCGAGGTCGACGCCGAACTCGCGGTCGACCCTGCTGTCGCGGAGCAGGCGCCACCCGTGGTTGAAGGTGACGGCGAAGACGTCCGGGCCGATGTCGATGAAGAGGGCTGCGGACGCCACGCGGCGCGTGTAGGGCAGGTCGACGGAGGTGAGGCTCCGCACCATCGACGTCCACTCGACCGGTTCGTCGTCGGATATACCGGACACGAGCAGTCCGTTTCGGTCCCCGACCATGACTTCGCGTGCCTCGAAACGGCTTCCGGGCTCGAGGGCCTTGAGCGCGATGCACGAGCGGAGGTCGTCAACCTCCAGCAGGCGGTAGAGGCTTACCAGACGTGTGCCGACCACAGGGCTGCTTTCGCCCGGTGCGGCTTCCGCTATCGGTGTATCCGGCTCCATGATTGCTGATCATTGCGTGACGAACGCAGTGGGGGAATTCCACGTTAGAAGGAATGCTGTAACACAACCGTGTATTCAGTGTTTACTGTGGAGCGGCGTTGCGCGAGCTTTCGCTCCGTGCAACGCCGCTCCCTCAGGTCAGGCGCGACGCCACTTCTGGTTCGCGCCGCCCGTGCACTCCCACTGCTGGAGCGGGGTGCCGGAGCCGCCCCACGACGTGATGTCGACGCACTTGTTCGCCTGCGGGTTGACCAGGTCGCCCGCCGCGCTCAGGACGAACTGCTGCGCCGGGTTGCCGGAGCAGGTGGCGAGCTGGATGGCCGCGCCGTTGTCGCGCGAGCCCCAGGCCACGTCCATGCACTTGCCGAAGGCGCGGACGGTGCCGTCGCCGGGGAACGTCCAGTTCTGCGCGTTGGTGCCGTTGCAGTCCCACACCTGGAGCCGCCGGCCGTCGACGGCGTTCGAGTTCGGCACGTCGACGCACTTGTCCTGGTAGCCGACGATCCGGCTCGTGCCGCCGCCACCGGTCGTGGTGAGCCGGAGCCCGTAGGCGTTCAGGATCTCGTTGACCGGCTGGAACAGCGACGTGCCGCCGTTCGCGCAGGTGCCGGCCGCGCCCGAGGCGACGCCCTGGGCGTGGGTGCCCGCCAGGTACGAGCCGCCGGAGTCGCCGGGCTGCGCGCACGCGGTGGTGGAGGTCAGGCCGTGGACCAGTTGACCGGAGTAGTTGACCGTGACGTTCTTGGCCTGGACCGTGCCGCAGCGCCAGCCCGTCGTGCGGCCGGAGCGGCACACGGACGCGCCGACGCCCGCCTCCTGCGACCCGGTGACGCCGACGCTGCCGCCGGAGTGGTTGTTCACGTACGGGGTGGGCGCCCAGTTGCCGTTGGTGCGCACCCAGGCGTAGTCGTTGTCCGGGAACGAGGAGCCGGCGAAGGTGCCCTGGGCGGCGTTGTTGAAGCCGAGCGTCGGGCTGCCGGTGCCGCCGCAGTGCCCGGCCGTGACGAACCCGCCGTTGTCGACGGAGAAACCGACGGAGCACAGCGTGTTGCCGTTGATGACGTACTGGTCGCCGCCCCGGATGTCGTACACCGGGCGCGGGGCCTCGGTGACCTCCGCGCGGGCGGTGACGCCGGCCTTCGCGGCGAACGCGCGGGCCGCCCCGGTGGAGCGGGCGTTCACCACGACCGCGTTGGTCGCCGGGTCGACATACCAGGAGTGCACGTCGGCCGGCGCGGCCGAGCGGTCCAGCGCGGTCTTGGCGTCTACCAGGGACTTCTCGGTCCTCGCCACGGTGACGGGCGTGGCGCCGGCCGCGCGCACGGCGTCGGCGTCGGCGGGGGAGACCACGCCGACCTTGAGGCCGCCGTCGTACCAGGCCCCGCCGAACCGGTCGCCCAGGCGCGCCCTCAGCGCCTTCTCGACCGGCACGGAGGCCGTCTCGGCGGCCTGGTGCACGGCGGCGTCGGCGGGCGTCCAGCCGAGGTCCCGCTCCAGCGCGACGTGCAGGTCGTCGGACGGGGCGGGCGCCGCCTGCGCGGTGGCGGGCACGACTGCGAACGCGACGGCCAACGCCGCCGCGCCACATTGCGCGATCAATCTCACGACAGCTCCTTGAGCAGGGAGGAGAGGTGGTGAGAGCGCTCTCGCGAGAGAGCTTCGCATTTGGTCCAGACCGCGTCAACAGTGATCCGAGAGCGCTCTCCAAGACGATTGGCTCGCTGGCCCCGCCCCGGCCCGGGTGGGACCGCACGCGTGACGCGACCCCGCCCCCAGGGCTCGATCGCCACCGGGGACGGGGTCGCCGCACCACCGCCTACGGGTTGACGGTGATCGTGAACGTGCTCGTGCGGTTGCGGATGTTCTCCGCGTTGTCGCTGAACCTGAGGTTGTTGAAGGTCACCGAGCCGACAGCCGGACCCTGGTTCTGCTCCGGCATCTCGTTCGCCCACAGGCCCATGCCGGACTTCGCCTGGAACTCGTCACCGCTCAGCCGCGCCCCGGAGATCGAGACGTTGGTCAGCACGGTGTCCTGGATCGGGTTCTCCGGCGTCGTCCCGGTGTACTTGGTCTGGAACATGATGCCCGAGTACGTCGGGTCGATGATGTCGACGTCGTTGACCCGGATGCCCCGGAACGGCTTGGAGGCCGAGAACATCCAGATGCCCGGGAACGTCTGCGCGCCCCAGAAGTGACCGCCCGTGCGGACCAGGGTGATCCCGCTGAACGTCGTCGGCTCGGGGCCGAAGCCGTTCATGGGGTAGCCGAAGTCCAGCGAGCTGATCGTGACACCCGAGTAGGTCAGCGTGTCGGCGACGTAGATGTTGCGGAACGTGTTGAGGAAGCCGCCGTAGACGGCCAGGCCCGCCGCGCGCCACGTGGTGAGCGAGCTGAGGTTCTCGTACACGTTGTTCTTCTCGTCCGCGCCGCCCGCGTCGATCGCCGAGAACAGCGCGAAGCTGTCGTCACCGGTCGAGCGCGCCTCGATGTTCTGCACGAGGTTGTCCGTGCTGCCGTTGGTCATGTTCACGCCGTCGGCGAACGTGTTGCGGATGCGGGAGTTCTTGATGGTCATGAAGTCGGTGTTCGCTCCCCAGTAGAGGCACACCACGTGCTCGGCCCAGATGTTGTCGATGGTGATCCGGGAGACGTTCGCGAAGTCGAACACCTTGCCGGGGCCGTCGATGCGGGACGTGTAGTTGCCGAAGAACGCGAAGTCGCGGAACACCGAGCCGTTGACGGAGGACTCGGCGCGGAAGCCCGCGTCGGTGTTCTCCTGCGTCGTCGGCACGACGAACCTGGTGAACCACGGGCCCGCGCCGACCACCTGGACCGGCTTGCCGTACACCTGGAACTTCTGCGACGTGGTGTACGTGCCCGCCGGCAGGTACACGCCGAGGAGGGTGCCGCTGGTGTCCGTGCGGAACCGGTCGAGCGCGTTCTGCACGTCCTGGTGGCCGAAGCCGGTCGGCGTGATGAACCGCGCCGGGTCCGGGTTCCCCCTGGCCACCGCGTTCTCGAAGTTCACGAAGTCGATGGCGTAGTTCGTGCCGTTCGCCGCGTCCTTCTGGAGCTTGATCCTCGTGCCCGCCGGGAACGTCCCGTCGAGCACCGTGCTCGCCTCGTCGTAGATGTGCCGCGGACCGCCCGCGCCCGGCGAGTTGCCCGGGCTCGCCTCGTTGCCGTACAGCCAGGTGTGGCGCGAGTGCAGGTCGAGCGCCTTGTGGAAGGTGCCGTTGACGTAGACGTTGATCGTCGAGGCGATGCCGCCGCCACCGGGCGCGTCCGGGATGGAGAACCGGGTGACCAGGGTGTTGGTCGGCGCGGTGGTGGTGAACTCGACGGACTGGCCGGTCGCGGTGAGCGTGACCGCGCGGCGGCCGGACGCCTCGCCGGCGAGGTCGCCGATGATCCGGTTCGGGCCGATCCTGGTCGCGCCGCCCGCCGCGGTGCCGTCCTCGGCCTCGACGTGCTGCCACGGCACGTTCGCGCCCCGGCCGACGAACAGCGGCTGCTCGGTGCGGTTGTTGCCCTGCCGGGCCGCGATCTCGTTGGCGTCCACCGCGACCTGGGTGCGGACGGTGTAGTTGCCGTTCGCGGCGGTCCACGAGCCCAGGGCGACCTGCGCGGACTGGCCCGGCTGGAGCACGCCGGTGTAGCCGCCGGTCAGGGTCTGCGCGGTGCCGCCGGAGGCGTTGAGCACGGTCAGCGTGACGCCGTGCGCGCCGCCCGCCGTGGCGATGCCGCCGTCGTTGCGCAGGACCGCGGTGAACGCCGTGGCCTGGCCGTTGGCCGGGTTGGTGGGCGACCAGCCGACCGACGCGACCAGGTCCGAGCTGGGCACCGGCGTGACGACCAGGGCCGACGGGTGCAGGCGGGCGTTGTTCGCCTCGTCCTGCTCGACGACCTTCTTCGTCTCGTCGACCTTCGCCGTGTACTGGTAGGAGCCGGAGCCGCGCGGGCCGACGTTCGCCGAGACCGCGGCCGACGCGCCCGCCGCGAGCGCGCCCACCTGGGCGGTGCCGACCGCGTCGGCGCCGAGGAAGAACGTGACGTCGGTGGCCGCGGACGCCGCCGTGCCCGCGTTCCGCACGGTCGCGGACAGCGTGATCGCGCTCGTCTCCACCGGGCTCGCCGGGGTGAACGACGTGCCGCTCACGGTCAGGTCCGGGTTGGGCGCGGCCGTGCCGAACACCTGGAACTCGGCGACCTGGCCGCCGGGCGCGCCCGTGTTGGAGGTGATGCGCAGCTGCACGTCCGCGACGCGGGCGGTCAGCGGGATGGTGACCTGGTTGCCCGACGCCGGGTCGAACCGGTAGTCGCGCGCCGCCACCAGGCTCGTGAAGCCGGTCGCGCTCTGCTCGCGGCCCAGCACCTGCACGTTCTGCGTGCGGGCGCCCCACGCCGAGGACGGGTTCAGCTTGAGCGTGACCGAGCCGACGTCGGCGTTGGAGCCGAGCTGCGTGGTGAGCGTGCCCGGGTGGGCCGCGGCCTCCCAGTAGGTGTTCACGTCGTCGTCCACGGCGTTGGCCGCGACGAAGGTGAACGCGTGCGAGCTCGCCGTGGTGGGCCTGCCCTTGGCGAGGTTCGTGCCGGGCGGGCCGGGGTTGCCGGGGCGGGTGACGCTCGCGCTCTGCGGCGACTGGTTGCCCGCCGCGTCCCTGGCCACGACGTGGTAGGTGACGGCGACGCCGTCGGGCTGGGTGTCGGTGTGGGCGAGGACGGTGCCCGCGACGGCGGTGCGCAGCTGCCCGTTCGCGTACACGTCGTAGCCGGTGACGCCGACGTTGTCGGTGGCCGCGTTCCAGGTGAGCCTGACCTGGCCGGACTGCGGCGTCGTGTACGCGAGGCCCGTCGGCGCGGTGGGGGCCTGGGTGTCGCCGCCGGTCGGGCCGTGCAGCTCGAACTCGGCGACCTGCCCGGCGGGCCAGCCGGTGTTGCCGGTGATCAGCAGCCGCAGGTACCGCGTGGTGGTCGCGGTGAAGTCGATCGTCACGGTGTTGTCCGCGGCAGGCTGGAAGGTGTACTGCGCCGAGCGCACGAGGTCGCTGAACGCCGTGCCGTCGGCGCTGGTCTGCACGGCGAGCGTCTGCGTGCGCGCGCCCCAGCCGCCGAGCGGGGTCTTGAGCACCACCCGGTCGACCTTCACCGCCGCGCCGAGGTCCGCGCGCAGCCACTGCGGGAAGGCGTTGTTCGCGCTCTCCCAGTAGGTGGCCTGGTTCCCGTCGCCGGCGTTGGGCGCCTGATAGACGTCGGCCTGGCTGCTCGCGGTGAAGGTCGCGGCCAGCCGGGCCTGCGCGTCGACCCGGCGGACGTCGACCTCGGCCAGCTGCGCGCCCTCGTCCGCGCTGTTCGCGGTCACCTCGACCTGCACGAAGCGGACCAGCGTCGGGTCGACGTCGAACGAGACCTCGTTGCCCTCGTCAGGCGTGAAGGTGTGCGTCCCGGACGGCACCAGGGTGGACAGGGCCTTGCCGTCGAGGCTGGTCCGGATGCTGAAGGTCTGGTCCCGCTCGCCCCAGTGCCCGGGCAGGGACAGCGTCACGCGGTCGATCCGGGTGGGCGCGCCGAGGTCGAGGCCGACGGACCGCGGCAGGGAGTCGGTCTGCCAGTAGGTGTTCGCGTTGTCGTCGTCCACCAGCGCGGCGGCGGGCGCGCCCTGGGCGGCGGGGGAGACCAGGGTCAACGCGGTGAGGGACAGTGCGAGCAGGGAGGCGGCTAGGCGTGAACGAGCACGTGTCGTCGATGACATCGTCGTGCTGGCCCTTCTCGTCGGGCTGTGCAGGGGAAGTTCCGAGCAGGCAAGACCGGGACTTGTCACGAAGTTCCGTCTAGTTGTCGATTTTTTGCGTAGTGCGTTCGAAGAGTTACAGACGGGCTGTGTGAAAGTCAACACATCAGAAACATGACGGGGCGGTCCCCGCCGGACCGCCGCACCGCCGCCTCGAACCCCGTTCCGGGCCGCACCGGGGATCTAGACTCGATCACCTTGGGGAGGTGGCGGGTGAGCGACCCGAAGACGGTGTTCGCGCGGGCGCTGGCGACGCTGCGCGACCGCGTGCCCGACCGGTCCGACGAGGCGGTGGCGCGACGCGCGAGCGCGGTCCTGCTGCCCTCGGGGCGGCGGGTGCCGGTCAACGCCCGGCGGCTGGGGGAGTGGGTCGGCGGCCAGGCCGTGCCGCGCGACTTCGACGCCGTGCTCGCCGTCGCGATGGCGACCGGCGGGGTGACCGGGGTGGAGGCGCTGCGCGAGCTGTGGCGCGCCGCCCGGCAGGAGCGCCGGCCGCGCGGGCAGGTGCCGGGGGATCAAGCGCCGCCGGAACAAGGACCGCCGGAACAAGGACCGCCGGATCAGGTGCCGCCGGGGCGAGGACCGCGCGACCGGGGACCGGCGGTCAGCGGGCAGGACGACCGCGTCACCGGCCGCGCCACCAGGGTCGTGGTCGGCCGTCCGCCCACCGACGCGGCGGCGCTGCGCGACCGGTCGGCGCTGGCGCGGGCCGTCGACGACGCGCTGCGCGCCGAGGACGTCCGGCAGGTGCTGCTGACCGGCCCCGGCGGCGTCGGCAAGTCGCAGCTGGCCACCGCCGCGTTCCACCGGGCGCACGCCGACGTGCTGGTCTGGGTGGGCGCGCGGACCAGGCAGTCCGTGCTCACCGGGTACGCCCGCGCGTGGCGCGCCCTGATCGGCGCCGAGGCGGGTGCCGACGACGAGGCGCAGGCCGACCTGTTCCTGGACTGGGCGCGCACCACCGGCACGTCGTGGCTCGTCGTGCTCGACGACGTGGACGACCTCGCCGAACTGGCCGGGCTGTGGCCCGCGGGCGACGCCGGGCGCAGCGTCGTCACCACCCGGCGGCGCGACGCCGCGCTGCTGCGGCCGGACGTGCGGGTCGTGCCGGTGGGCATGTTCGACCCCGACGAGGCCGCCGCCTACCTGTCCGCGCGGCTGTCGGTCGACCCGCGCCACCGCCCCGGCGACCTGGCCGCCCTCGCCGACGCCCTCGGCCGCTTCCCGCTGGCCCTGTCCCAGGCCGCCGCGTTCCTCATCGACACGGGCACGGGCGTGCGCGCCTACCTGGACCTGCTCGCCGACCGGCGGCAGCGGGTGGCCGACCTGTTCCCGCCCTCATCGCCCGCCGACGAGCACGACGGCACCGTCGCGGGCACCGTGCGGCTGGCCGTGGAACGGGCGTCCACCCTGGCGGCCAACGCGCTCGACGTGCTCGGGCTCGTCGCCGTCCTCTCGCCCGACGGCATCCCCGAGGCCGTGCTGCTCGACGGCGGGCGCAACCTGCTGGCGCTGCGCGCCCTGCACCGGCTCAACCTCGTCACCCACGTCGGCCGGGTGGAGGCGCACGCGCTCGTGCAGCGGGCCGCGCGCGACCTCGTGCCGGACCTGGCGGCGGTCGCCACCGCGGCGGCCGACGCGCTGGAGCGCGAGTGGTCCGACCCCGACCCGGACACCGCGGCGGCCCTGCACCGCAACGCCGAGGTGCTGCGCGCCGTCGCGGGGGAGCACCTGTGGGACGGCGGCATGCACCCCGTGCTGCTCCGCCTCGCCCGCTACCTCGCGAGCACCGGACGGCCCGCCGCCGCCCGCGACGTGGCCGCCGAGCTGCTGACCCGCGCCGCCGAACCGCGCGACGTCGTCGTCCTGCGCACCGAGGTGGCCAGGTGCACCGGCGACCTCGGCGACACCGCCACCGCGCTCGCCGGGCTGGCCGAGGTGCGCGCGCTGGCCGAACGCGAACTCGGCCCCACCCACCTCGACACCCTGTGGGCCCGCTCGCACCGCGCCCGGTTCCTCATGGAGACCGGCCGGAGCAGGGCCGCGCTGGCCGAGTTCGACGCCCTGCTCGCCGAGGGCGGGCTGCCCGCCGCGCACCCGCTCGTCGTCGAGTCCGAGGACAACCGGGCGCTGTGCCTGGGCCTGGCCGGCGACCTCGACGGGGCCCGGGAGGCGGCGACCGCGCTGGTGGCCGTGCTGCGGACCGGACTGGGCGCCCGGCACCGGCAGACGCTGCGCGCCCTGGTCGGCCTCGGCCGGTGGGTCGGCGAGACCGGCGACGCCCCGGCCGCGGTGGAGATCTACCGGGAAGCCGTCGACGGGCTCGACGCCGTCGCGGGCCGCGGGGCGCACGACACGTTCATCGCCCGCCACAACCTCGCCTACTGGCGCGCCCTCGCGGGCGACCTGGGCACCGCCATCAGCGAGTTCGACGCCGGCGCGGCCGACGCCGAGCGCGCCCTGGGCGAGCAGCACCCGACCACCCTCACCTACCGGGCCAACACGGCCTTCTGGCGCGGGGTGGGCGGCGACCCGGGTGCGGCCGGTGAGCTGGCCGGCCTGCGCCGCGTCGTCGAGGAGGTGTTCGGCCCGGACCACCCCCGCGTGCTGCGCATCCGGCAGCAGCGGGCGGACCTGCTGCACCGCGCCGGGCTGCGGGGGGAGGCGGTCGCCGAGCTGCGCGCCGTGCTGGTCGAGATGACGCGGGTGCAGGGCGAGGACCACCCGCGCACCCGCGAGGCCGCCGCCCTGCTCACCGGCTGGGGCGACGCGGGGCCCTGACCCGCACGGGTGGGGTCACCCGGACCGGGGCGGCCCGGAGGCGATCGTGGCCAGTTCGGCCCGGAGCAGGTCGCCGACCTCGGCGGGCGGGAGCTCGCGCGGGAAGGTGGCGGCCTGCAGCGTCAGGCCGTCGAGGAAGACGTGCAGGCGTGCGGCCCGCTGCTCCAACGCGGTGTCCGCGAGGGGCTCGCCCACCGCCGCCGGGGGTGTCGCGCCCCGGCACCAGGCGACCGCGAGGCGGCAGACGTGGCGCTCACCGGCCCAGGCGGCGCGGCGCAGCTCGTCCAGCGAGTCGTCGACCCGCGCCCGGGTCAGGCACGCCAACCACACGTCGACCTCGACCCGGCGATCCGCGTCCAGGGGCAGCAGCTCCTCCAGCAGCAGGCGGGCCCGCTCCACGTCGGGCGCGTCCGCGCGCAGGTGCTCGGCCAGCCGGGCGCCGGCGCTCGACGCGACCTCCCGCGCGGCGAACAGCAGCAGGCCCTGCTGGTTGTCGAAGTAGTGGCGCAGCCCGCCGACCGACACGCCGGCCTCCTCGGCGACCCGCCGGACGGTGGCGCCCTCGATCCCGTGCCGGCCGATGACCGCCCACACCACGCGGGCGAGTTCCGCGCGGCGCTGGTCGTGGTCCACGAGCTTCGGCACCCGATTTTTATAGCACAACCGTATGGTCTTGGTTATCGTACAAGTGTGCTGGATAAAAGATCGGGCGTGCTGCTCGCCGGGGTGGCGGTGATCGTCGCCTCGGCGACCTGGCTGCTGGTCACGGGCCACGCCGGGATCAGGTACTCCGCCGACCACCACGACACCGTGCCGATGTGGCACCGGTGGGTGCCGGCGCTGGTCGGCATCGCCCTCGTGCGGCTGGTGCCCCCGGCCGGCCCGCTGCGGGATGCGCCGGCGCGGGGCGTGCCGCCGGCGGTGTCGTCGACGGGGGTGGCGTCGACGGACCGCACGCTCCGCGTGGAGGCGGTCGCGCTCCTGGCGGCGGCGCTCGCCTTCGCCGTGTCGCTGCGGCTGGTCACCGCCGGGGAACCGGCGCACACGCTGCTGAAGACGACCCTGCTGGTGGTGGTGCCGCTGGTGCTGTTCCGGGTGTCGCGCCGGGGGAGGCCGCTGCCGGTCCCGACCGCCGCGGGGGAGGGGTGGCGCCGACTCGCCCCGGCGGCGCCGGTGGCGGCGTGGCTCGTGCTGGGCCACGCCACGCCGCTCGCCGTGCCGGCGCGGGAGCCGTTCACCCGGGACGCGGTCGAACTGGTCGCGGTGATCGTCGTGGTCTTCGTCGTCAACGCCCTGCTCGAAGAGGTCTTCTACCGGCGCTGGCTGCAAACCCGCTGGGAGCACCTGCTCGGCCCCTGGCCCGCCGTCGTGCTCGCGTCCCTGGTCTGGGCGGCCTGGCACATCGGCATCCAGGGCACCGGCGACCTCGCCCGCGACCTGGCCTCCGCCTTCGTCAACCAGGGCGTGACGGGGCTGTTCCTCGGCTACCTGTGGAGCCGGTACCGGGTGATGTGGCCGCTGCTCGTCGTCCACGGCGCGGTCAACGCCCTGCCGCTCCTGCTGTCCCTGCCGTGACCCCGGCACGGCAACGGCGCCGCACCCCTTCCGCGAGGGTGCGGCGCCGTCGTCCTTCCCGGCGGGGGACCGGCCGCTAGGTGCGGCGCACGATCACCCGCTGGAGCGCGATGAAGGCCAGCAGCAGCGCGCCGATCACGATCTTCGTCCACCACGAGGACAGCGTGCCCTCGAACGAGATCAACGTCTGGATCGTGCCCAGCACCAGCACGCCCACCACCGAGCCGACCACGAACCCGACACCGCCCGACAGCAGGCTGCCGCCCACCACGACCGCCGCGATGGCGTCCAGCTCCATGCCCACCGCGTGCAGGCCGTAGCCGGAGAGCATGTAGAGGCTGAACAGCAACCCGGCCAGCGCCGAGCAGAACCCGCTGACCACGTACACGCCGATCTTCACCCGCGTCGTGGCCAGGCCCATCAGCCGCGCCGACGACTCGCTGCCGCCCACCGCGTACACCGTGCGGCCGAACCGCGTCAGGTGCAGCACGTACACCGCGGCCAGCACCACCAGCAGCGAGATGACCACCGGGTAGGTGATGGTCACGCCGCCGGGCAGCTCGATCGTCCCGGTCGCCAGGTCGCGGAACGTCGCGTCCTTGATCGACACCGACTCCACGCTGATCACGAAGCACAGGCCGCGCGCCAGGAACATGCCCGCCAGCGTCACGATGAACGGCTGCACGCCGAACCGGTGGATCACCCACCCCATCGCCAGGCCCAGCAGCGACCCCACCGCCAGCACGGTCAGCGCGGTCAGCCACGCCGGCCAGCCCGAGCGCAGCATCGCCGCCGCGATCATCGTGGACAGCGCCACCACCGAACCCACCGACAGGTCGATGCCGCCGGTCAGGATCACGAACGTCATGCCCACCGCGAGCACGATCAGGAACGCGTTGTCGATGAACAGGTTCGCCACCACCTGCCCCGACGCGAACCCCTCGTAGCGCACCGAGCCGACGCCGAACGTCGCCACGAACACCACGAACGTGGCGATCACCGGCAGGAACCGCGAGGGCACCTTCCCGGGCTTGCGCTTCGCACCGGTGGTCGGTCCACCCGCCTGCGGCGGTGCGGTCGTCGCCGTCATCGCAGAGCCACCCCTCGCCTCGCCTGAACCCGGATCGGTGCCTGGAGCAGGCACACCGCGATCACCACGACCGCCTTGAACACCAGCGTGATCTCCGGCGCGATGTTCATCGTGTACACGGTGGTGGTCAACGTCTGGATGATCAGCGCGCCCAGCAGCGTGCCGGTCAGCGAGAACCGGCCGCCGGCCAGCGACGTGCCGCCGATGACGACGGCCAGGATCGCGTCCATCTCGATCCACAGACCGGCGTTGTTGGCGTCCGCCGCGCTCACGTTCGAGCTGATCATCAACCCGGCGACGCCCGCGCACAGCGCCGCGAACACGTACACCGTCCAGATGATCGTGCGCGCCCGGACACCCGCCAACCTGCTGGCCTCCGGGTTCACGCCGACCGACTCGATCAGCATCCCCAGCGCCGTCTTGCGGGTCGCCAGCGCGGTCAGGCCCAGCGCCGCGAGGCTGATCAGGATCGCGATCGGCAGCACCAGGAACCCCGCGCCCACCTGCCGGTAGGTGTCGCTGTTCACGGTGATGATCTGGCCCTCGGTGACCAGCATCGCGATACCGCGACCCGCCGTCATCAGCACCAGCGTCGCGATGATCGGCTGGATGCCCAGCACCGACACCAGGAACCCGTTCCACAGGCCCAGCACCCCGCACAGCACCAGCGCCAGCCCCATGCCGACCCACACGTTGCCGCCGGACGCGATGTGCGTGCACGTCACCGCGCCCGCGATCGCCGCCACCGCGCCCACCGACAGGTCGATGCCGCGGGTCGCGATCACCAGCGTCATGCCCAGCGCGATCAGCAGCGTCGGCGCGCCGTTGCGCAGGATGTCCACCAGGCTGCCGAACAGCGCGCCGTCCTGGACGCGCAGCGCGAAGAACGACGGCGTCACCACCACGTTCAGCAGCAGCAGCGCCACCAGCGCCAGCACCGGCCAGAGCAGTCGGTTCTTCACGAGGCCACCGCCTTGTCGATCGGCGTCACGACGACCTCGGCGCCGGCGGACCCGTCGACGTGGCCCGCGATCAGCTCCATCACGTCGTCCACCCCCGCGTCGCCGCCCAGTTCGGCCACCATCTTCCGGTCGCGCATCACGACCACCCGGTCCGAGATGCGGACCACCTCCTCCAACTCGGCGGAGATGAACACGACCGCCATGCCGCCGGCCGCGAGGTCCGCCACCACCTTCTGGATTTGAGCCTTCGCGCCCACGTCGATGCCGCGGGTCGGTTCGTCCAGGATCAGCAGCCGGGGCTCGGTCACCAGCCACCGGGCCAGCAGCACCTTCTGCTGGTTGCCGCCGGACAGCGTGCCCACGACCGCGTCCGCGTTCGCCGGACGGATGTCCAGCACCTCCACGTACTTCGCCACCAGTTCGTCGGCCTGCTTGCGCGGCACCGGCCGGGCCCAGCCGCGGGCCGCCTGGAGCGCCAGCACCAGGTTGTCCCGGATCGTCAGGTCCGCCACCACGCCCTCGGCCTTGCGGTCCTCCGAGGAGAACGCGATGCCCGCCCCGATCGCCGCGCGCGGCCCGGTCAGCCGCAGCGGCTTCCCGTCCACCAGCACCCGGCCCGAGTCGGCCTTGTCCGCGCCGAACAGCAGCCGCGCCACCTCCGTGCGGCCCGAGCCGAGCAGCCCCGCCAGGCCGACCACCTCGCCCGCCCGCACCTCCAGGTCGAACGGCGCGACCGACCCCTTGCGCCCCAGGCCCTCGGCCTTCAGCAGCGGCTCGCCGGGCGTGTTGCCGGACCGGTGCTCGATCTCCTCCAGCACGCCCATCTCACGGCCCAGCATCGCCGACACCAGGTCGATCCGGCTGAACGAGGCCGTCATGTGCTCGCCGACCAGCCGGCCGTTGCGCAGCACCGTCATCCGGTCGGAGATCTCGTACACCTGATCCAGGAAGTGCGTCACGAACAGCACCGCGACACCCTCGTCGCGCAGCACCCGGATGATCCGGAACAGCTCCGCCACCTCGTCGGCGTCCAGGCTGGACGTCGGCTCGTCCAGCACCAGGACCCGGGCGTCCACGGCCACCGCGCGCGTGATGGCCACGAGCTGCTGCACGGCGATCGGGTGGCTCTCCAGCACCGAACCGGGGTCGATGCGCAGTCCGATGCGCGCGAGCAGCTCAGCCGCCCGCCGGCGCATGGCCCTGCCGTCGATCCGGCCGAACTTCCGGGGCTCGCGCCCGAGCAGGATGTTCTCCGCCACGGTCAGGTTCGGGCACAGGTTCACCTCTTGGTAGACCGTGCTGATCCCGGCCGCCTGCGCCTGCGCGGGACCGCCGAACGACACCGGTTCCCCCGCGTAGCGGACCTCGCCCGCGGCGAGCGGGTGCACGCCCGTCAGCGCCTTGATGAGCGTGGACTTGCCCGCCCCGTTCTCGCCCATCAGGGCGTGGACCTCGCCGGGGAACAGCCGGAAGTCCACCTCTTGCAGTGCCTTCACACCGGGGAACTCCACCGAGATGCCCCGCATGTCGACGACCGGCTCGGTCACCGGACAACTCCCCTCACACGCTGGGTGCGGTCCCCCGCCACCACACCCGGGGGTGGCGGGGGACCGCGGTCTGTGATCGGTACCCGCGGCTCGTCGCCCGCGGATCAGTACTTGCGCTCGGGGAGCGCCGTCTTCGCCTGCTCGGTGGTGAAGGTGGTCTCCTCGGTCACCACGCGAGGCGGCACCTCCTCGCCCGCGACGACCTTCTTCGCCAGCTCCATCAGCTGCTTGCCCAGCAGCGGGTTGCACTCGACGATGAAGTTGATCTCACCGGCGGCCAGCGCGGTCATGCCGTCCTTCACCGCGTCCACGGTGATGATCTTGATGTCCTTGCCCGGCACCTTGCCCGCGGCCTTGATCGCCTCGATCGCGCCCAGGCCCATGTCGTCGTTGTGCGCGTAGACCACGTCGATCTGCGGCACCGACTTCAGGAACGCCTCCATGACCTGCTTGCCGCCGGAGCGGGTGAAGTCACCGGTCTGCGTGGCCACGATCTTCAGGTCCGTGCCCGCGATGGCCTCTTCGAAGCCCTGCTTGCGGTCGATGGCCGGCGCCGCGCCCGTCGTGCCCTGGAGCTCCACGACGTTCTTCGCGCCCGCGGCGTTCTCCTTCAGCCACTCGCCGGCCTTCTTGCCCTCCTCGACGAAGTCCGAGCCGAGGAAGGTCTTGTAGAGCGAGGTGTCGTCCGAGTCGATCGCCCGGTCGGTCAGGATGACCGGGATGTTCGCCCGCTTGGCCTCCAGCAGGACGGTGTCCCAGCCGGTCTCCACCACCGGGCTGAAGGCGATGACGTCCACCTTCTGCTGGATGTAGGACCGGATCGCCTTGATCTGGTTCTCCTGCTTCTGCTGCGCGTCGGAGAACTTCAGGTCGACCCCGGCCGCGGTGGCCTCCTCCTGCACGGACTTGGTGTTGGCGGTGCGCCACCCGCTCTCCGCGCCCACCTGTGCGAAACCCATCGTGATCTTGCCGTCGTCGGCGCCCGACGACCCCGCGGCCCCGGAACCACCGGAACCGCAGGCGGTCAACGCGGCCAACAGGACCGCGCTGGCGGCGGTCGCGATCTTCTTCAGCACTGGTCTTCCTCCGTGTGGGCCCGAGGCACTGGCACTGGCGGGCGGCGAACCGCGTGACCGCGGTCACCTGGGCCACAAGAGTGAGCGTTCACAATCGGGACGTCAACCCCCTGGAAACAACAACTTTGCACGCTTGACATGTTCGTCAGAGCGGTCGTATGTTAGCGCTCACTTTTGTGACTCAGCGCACGCCACGCTCGGACGTCCTGTCCACCACGCGACCCCGTGCCGCGCGCAAGACGAGAGCGACGCCCCCATGCTTCCCCTGCGTCCCGCAAGTCTCCACCCCCAACCGTCCGTTGTTGCGGTATCGCCCACCGCGGCCCCCACCGGCCCGTCCGGACAGGCCCGGCGCGCCGACCTCCCCACCGCGGCCGCCGATCCGGCCGATGCCGCCAATCCGGCTACCTGTACCGATTCCGCCGTCCGCGCAGCCCTCCCCGGCCCGGCAGTCCCGGCCGCCCCGCGCCGACACCGCGCCGCGTTCCCCGCCATAGCACTGGTCGCGCTGCTCCTCGCGGCCCTGGGCGCACCCACCGCCGCTACCGCTACCGCCGCCACTGCCGCAGCCGCCGGCCTCGCTGACGGTCTCGCCGCCGGTCTCGCCGTGCACTACCCGCTCACCGAGACCTCCGGCACCGTCGCGACCGACGCCACCGGCGGCGGGCGCACCGCCTCCATCGTCGGCGACGCCACGCCGTCGGGCGCGGACGGTCTCCGGCTCGGCGGCGTCGACGGACACGTCGACCTGCCCGACAACTTGATGCGCGGCCTGACCGACATCTCTGTCTCGATCCAGGTCCGGATCGACGCAGACCAGTCCACCCCGTACTTCATCTGGGGCCTCGGCAACTCCTCGGGCACCACCGGCAACGGCTACCTCTTCACCACCGGCAACGCCTACCGCACCTCCATCGCCACCGGCAACTGGTCCACGGAGCAGACGACCACCGCCGGGCGCGACCTCGCCAGGGGCGTGTGGAAGACGCTCACCTACACCCAGGCCGGCGGCACCGCCGTGCTCTACGAGGACGGCGCCGAGGTCGGCCGCAGGACCGACGTCACCACCACCCCCGCCGCCATCGGCGACGGCACCACGACCGCCAACCACCTCGGCCGCTCGCTCTACAGCGGCGACCGCCACCTCAAGGGCGCCATCCGCGACTTCCGCCTCTACGACCGCGCGCTCACCGCCGCCGAGGTCCACGAGCTCGGCTTCGTGCCCGACGAGGAGAAGGCCCGCCGCGACCTGGCCGCCCTCGACCTCGGCGACCTGTCCGCCGTCACCGAGGACCTCGCCCTGCCGACCACCGGCCCCTACGGCTCGACCATCACCTGGCGGACCGACGACGCCCGCCACGTGACCGCCGACGGCGTCGTCACCCGCCCCGCCGCAGGACGACCCCCGGCGACCGTCACCCTCACCGCGTCCGCGCTCGGCCAGACCCGCACCTTCACGGTCACCGTCCGCCCCGAGCCGACCGACCGCCAGAAGGTCGACGAGGCCGCCGCCGCGCTGACCGTCTGGAACGCCTCGGACGTCCGCGGCAACCTCACCCTGCCGACGACCGGCCTGCACGGCACCGAGGTGTCGTGGAAGTCGACGAAGAAGAAGGTCGTCACCGAGACCGGCGAGGTCACCCGCCCCGCCCACGGCGAACGCGCCGAGCACGTCACGCTCACCGCGACCGTCACGAGCGGCCACAAGCAGGCCAAGCGCCGCTTCGACCTCACCGTCACCCCGCTGCCGCGGCACCAGGACTACGAGGGTTACCTCTTCGGCTACTTCACCGGCGAGGGCACCGCGACCGGCGAGCAGGTCTACTTCGCCGCCAGCCGGGGCGACGACGCCCTGAAGTGGGACGAGCTCAACGGCGGCAACCCGGTGCTCACCTCCTCTCTCGGCGACAAGGGCGTCCGCGACCCGTTCATCATCCGGTCACCGGAGGGCGACAGGTTCTTCCTGATCGCCACCGACCTGAAGATGCACGGGAACGGCAACTGGGACCTCGTGCAGCGCAAGGGCAGCCGCCACATCGAGGTGTGGGAGTCCACGGACCTCGTGACCTGGTCGCAGCAGCGCCACGTCCAGGTCTCTCCGGAGACCGCGGGCAACACGTGGGCACCCGAGGCGTACTACGACGACAGCATCGGCGCGTACGTCGTCTTCTGGGCGTCGAAGCTCTACGCCGAGGAGGACCCGGGGCACACGGGCGACACCTACAACAAGATGCTGTACGCGACCACCCGTGACTTCCGGACCTTCACCGAGCCGCAGGTCTGGGTCGACCCGGGCTACTCGGTGATCGACTCGACCGTCATCAAGCACGGCGCGGAGTACTACCGGTTCACCAAGGACGAGCGGAACAACACCTCCTCCACGCCGTGCAGCAAGTTCGTCCTGGCGGAGAAGTCCGCCGACCTGCGCGACACCTCCTACGACTTCGTGGCCGACTGCATCGGCAAGGGCTCGATCCGCCAGGGCGAAGGCCCCACGGTGTTCAAGTCGAACACCGAGGACAAGTGGTACCTGTTCATCGACGAGTTCGGCGGACGCGGCTACGTGCCCTTCGAGACCACCGACCTCGCCTCCGGGCGGTGGAGCCCGTCGACCGACTACCAACTGCCCAGCCGCCCCCGGCACGGCACCGTCCTCCCGGTCACGAAGGCCGAGATGGACCGCGTGCGGGCCGCCTACCCGTGAACCGACGACCGGGTGGGCGCGCCGACCGGTAGCCCCCCGCCGGTGGGCGACCCGCCCGGTCGTCCCGCCCGGCCGAGCCCCGACACCGGCCGAGCCCCGACACCGGCCGGGCCCCGATGCCCGGCCGGGCGGAGCGTGCGCGCGAGCGATCGACCACGCCGTCCCGGGTGACGGCGACCGAGCCAGGTGCGGCGCCCGAGGGCCGGGCGCGCGTGACGTGACAGGTCCCCATGAAGGGATTGGGTTGTGAGATCTCGTCTGACACTGCTGCCCGCCGTGCTGGTGGTCGGCCTCGCGGTACCGGCGCTCAGCCCGGCCTCGGCGGCGGGCGGCTACGCGCTGCCCGGGTTCGCCGCCCAGGCAGCGGCCCCGGCGGCGGCCCAGGCCGACTACACGATCAGCATCGACCCGCAGGCCAAGGGCGCCTCGATCGACGACACCCTGTACGGCGTCTTCTTCGAGGACATCAACCGGGCCGCCGACGGCGGGCTCTACGCCGAGCTGGTGCAGAACCGGTCGTTCGAGTACGACACCGCCGACAACGCCGGCTACACCCCCTTCACCGGGTGGGCGCCCACCGGCGGCGCGCTGGACGTCGTGGACGACGACGGGCGGCTCAACGAGCGCAACCGGCGCTACCTCAAGCTCGGCCTGCCCGCCGGCGTCATCAACTCCGGCTACAACTCGGGCGTCAACGTCGAGCGGGACAAGAGGTACGACTTCTCCGTCTGGGCCCGCACGGACCAGGCGTCGGGCACACCGCTCAACGTCGGGCTCACCGACCCCGCCGGCCGGGAACTCGCACCAGGCCTGGCGATCCAGGTGCGCGGCGACGGCTGGACCAAGTACACCGGCGCCTTCCGCGCCCGCGAGTCGTCCACCACCGGCCGGCTGCTCGTCACCGGCGGGGGAGCGGGCACCCTGCGGCTGGACATGGTCTCGCTCATGCCGCAGGACACCTACAAGGGCCACGGCCTGCGCAAGGACCTCGCCGAGAAGATCGCCGCGCTCAAGCCCGGCTTCGTCCGCTTCCCCGGCGGCTGCCTGGTCAACACCGGTAGCCACTACGGCTACGACGCCTCCACCGGCTACGAGCGCAAGCGCTCCTACCAGTGGAAGGACACCATCGGCCCGGTCGAGCAGCGCGCGACCAACGCCAACTTCTGGGGCTACAACCAGACCTACGGCCTGGGCTACTACGAGTACTTCCAGTTCTCCGAGGACATCGGCGCCATGCCGCTGCCCGTGGTGCCCGCCCTCGTCACCGGGTGCGGCCAGAACCGCGCCACCGACGACCCGGCGCTGCTCCAGCGGCACGTCCAGGACGCGCTCGACCTGATCGAGTTCGCCAACGGCCCGGCCGACTCGACCTGGGGCCGCAAGCGCGCCGAGATGGGGCACCCGGCGCCCTTCGGGCTCACGCACATCGGCGTGGGCAACGAGGAGAACCTGCCCGACGAGTTCTTCGCGCGGTTCACGCGGTTCCGCACGGCGATCGAGGCCAGGTACCCCGACATCATCGTGGTGAGCAACTCCGGCCCCGACGACACCGGCGCCACGTTCGACCGGCTCTGGCAGCTCAACCGCGAGGACGGCGTCGAGATGGTCGACGAGCACTACTACAACAGCCCGGGTTGGTTCCTGGAGAACAACAACCGCTACGACTCCTACGACCGCAACGGCCCGAAGGTCTTCCTCGGCGAGTACGCCTCCCAGGACAACAGGTTCTCCAACGCGCTCGCCGAGGCCGCCTTCATGACGGGCCTGGAGCGCAACGCCGACGTGGTCAAGCTCGCCTCCTACGCACCGCTGCTGTCCAACGAGGACTACGTGCAGTGGCGGCCGGACATGATCTGGTTCAACAACCACGCCTCCTGGGGATCGACCTCCTACGAGGTGCAGAAGCTGTTCATGAACAACGTGGGCGACCACGTGGTCGGGAGCACGGCCTCCGGCACGCCCTGGAGCCCCGAGCCGATCACCGGCGCCGTCGGCCTCTCCTCCTGGGCCACCTCGGTCGCCTACGACGACGTGCGGGTCACCGCCGCGGACGGCCGCGTGCTGTTCTCGGACGACTTCTCCGGGGACGCGAGCCGGTGGACCGGCAACGGCACCGGCGACTGGGGCGTCGTGGACGGCGCCTACGTGCAGGCCGACACCGGCGTCACGAACCCGTTGGTCACCGCGGGCGACCCCGCCTGGAACAACTTCACGTTCAGCGTCAAGGCCACCAAGCGCGCGGGCAGCGAGGGCTTCCTGATCCCCTTCGCGGTCAACGGCAGCGGCAACCCCTTCTGGTGGAACCTCGGCGGCTGGAACAACACCCGGTCCGCCGTGGACGGCGGCAACTCCTCGCGCGTCTTCCACTCGGACGGCACGACGATCGAGACCGGCCGCACCTACGACCTGCGGGTCGAGGTGCGCGACCGCACCGTGAAGCTGTTCATCGACGGGCGGCTGTGGGCCGAGTTCACCGACGGGGCGAACCAGGCACCGGAACCCTTCCGGCAGGTGGTCACCCGCGACCTGAAGACCGGCGACCTGATCGTCAAGGTGGTCAACGCGCAGGCGACCGCCGCCCGTACGAAGATCGACTTCGCACCCGGGACCTGGGTCCTGCCCAGTGCCGAGGCGACGGTGCTGGAAGGTCGGCCGGACGACGTGAACACGGAGTTCACGCAGCCCGTGAAGGCGCGCACAACGCAGGTGCGGGTGTCCTCCGGGTTCACGCACACCTTCCCCCCGAACTCGGTGACCTTCTTGCGGGTCAAGGACAAGCGACGATGACGACGACAGGTTCAAGATCTTCATGACGTCCACGGTATCGAACGCGTGTTCGATGGTCATCTCTTCGCAAGAACGATCACCACATCGAGTGACCGACCGGGTCCCCACCCGAGAGGAGCCCACGTGAGCCTCGACCGCAGGTCCCTGTTCCGCGCCGGTGGCGCGCTGGCCGTGGCCGGCACCCTGCCGGCCTCGGCGGCCGCCGCCTCCGCGGAACGGCAGGAGGACCGCGCCCCGGCGCGCGAAACCGCCCTGACCACCCGCAACCCCCTGGTGGAGCAGCGCGCGGACCCCTTCGTCACCAGGCCGGTGGACGGCATGTACTACCTGACCGGCTCGGTGCCCGAGTACGACCGGGTCGTGGTCCGGGGGGCGTCCACACTGGACGGTCTGAGCACGGCCCGCGAGCGCACGATCTGGCGGCGGCCCGCGTCCGGCCCGATGGGTGGCTACATCTGGGCGCCGGAGCTGCACCGGATCGACGGCAGGTGGTACGTCTACTTCGCCGCGGGCGACTCCGACCAGCCGTTCCGCATCCGCACCTACGTGCTGGAGTCGGACAAGGCCGACCCGCGCGAGGGCGGCTGGGTGCTCAAGGGGCAGGTGGCCACGGCCTGGGACACCTTCACCCTCGACGCGACCACGTTCGAGCACCGCGGCAAGCGGTACTTCCTGTGGGCGCAGAGCGAGCCGGGCATCGCGACCAACAGCAACCTCTACATCGCCGAGATGGCCTCACCCCTGGCGCTCAAGAGCGCGCCCGTGCGCGTCGCGGTGCCCACGCTGCCGTGGGAGGTGCAGGGCTTCAAGGTGAACGAGGGCCCGGCGGTGCTCGTCCGCAACGGCCGGGTGTTCGTCACCTTCTCGGCCAGCGCCACCGACGCGCGCTACTGCATGGGCCTGCTCACCGCCGACGAGAACGCGAACCTGCTCGACGCGCGGTCCTGGACCAAGTCGCCGAACCCGGTCTTCACGACCAACGAGGCGACGCGGCAGTACGGCCCCGGGCACAACTCCTTCACCGCGGTGGGCGACCGGGACGTGCTGGTCTACCACGCGCGCGACTACCGGGACATCACCGGCGACCCGCTGTTCGACCCGAACCGGCACACCCGCGTGCAGGAGGTCCACTGGAACGACGACGGCACGCCGAGCTTCGGCGTCCCGGTCGGCGTGGGCGGGCCGGTGGTGCGCCTGTCGCCGGCGGACGCGCCCCGGCTCGTCGTGCGGCACCAGGACTACCGGCTGCGCGTCGACGGCGGCGTGCGCGAGCTGGCCGACTCGCAGTTCCGCTTCGTCGACGGGTTCCTGGGGGCGGGCACGACCGCCGTGCGGTCGGTGAACTTCCCCGACCGCTACGTGCGGGTGGTCGACGGCGGCACGCTGCGCATCGACCCGTACGAGGACACCGACGACTACGGGCGCGCGGCGTCGTTCGAACGGGTGCCGGGGCTGGTGGACGAGGACGGCGTGTCGCTGCGGTGGGCCGCGGACCCGGCGCTCCACGTGGCGCACGACGGGGTGGGGCGGTTGGTGCTGACCCGGCCGGGCAACGACCGGCGGTCGCGGGAGCGGGCGACATTCCGCCTGGGCGGACGCGCGTCCTGACCGCCCGGGGACGGTCTCTGGTGGACAATGGTGCCGGGAGCACCTTCGTGGTGGACAACAGGTGTTATCGCTAACATCGAAGGTGCAGTCATGAGTGGAGATGGGGCAGCAGTGGAGCACAGGACCGCGCGCGATCCCGCGATGACGGACGTCGCCAAGCTCGCCGGGGTCTCGCACCAGACGGTGTCGCGGGTGCTCAACGGCCACCCGAACGTCCGGGAGCAGACGCGGCTGCGGGTGCGCGCGGCCATCGCCGAGCTGGGCTACCGGCCCAACAAGGCGGCCCGCGCGCTGGTCACCGGGCGGTCGCAGCTCATCGGTGTGGTGGCGCAGAACTCGACCCTCTACGGGCCGGCGTCGCTGCTCGCCGCGTTCGAGCAGGCGGCGGCCGAGGCCGGGTTCGCGGTGAGCGTGGGCCGCGTCAACGTGCTGGACCGCAACTCCATCTCCGACGCCGTGGAACGGCACCGCGACCAGCGGGTGGCGGGGATAGTGGTGATCGCGCCGACCGCGTCGGCCAACGACGCGGTCGGCGACGTCTCCGCGGGCATCCCGCTGGTCACCGTGGACGGCGACCCGGAGCGCTCGACGCCGCTGGTGACCGTCGACCAGGCGGCGGGCGCGTTCGAGGCGACCACCCACCTGCTGGAGGCGGGCCACCGCACGGTGTGGCACGTCTCGGGGCCGCCGGACTGGTTCGACAGCGCCGGCCGCATAAGGGGTTGGCGGTCGGCGCTGGAGGCGGCCGGCCTGGAGGTGCCGCCGGTCGTGCCGGCCGACTGGAGCGCGGCGTCGGGGTACCGGGCGGGGCAGATGCTGGCCCGGATGCCCGAGGTCACCGCGATCTTCGCGGCGAACGACCACCTGGCGCTGGGCATCCTGCGCGCGATGAGCGAGCGCGGGCGGAACGTGCCGCGCGACGTGAGCGTCGTGGGGTTCGACGACGTGCCCGAGGCCGCGTACTTCATCCCGCCGCTGACCACGATCAGGCCGGACTTCGACGCGGTGGCGCGGGAGACGCTGGGGCTGCTGCTGGCGCAGGTGGGTGACGGCGAGGTGGGGGCCTCGCAGCGCACGATCGCGCCGCGGCTGGTCACCCGGGACAGCGTGGCACCGCCCCGCTGACGGATCGAGGACGTCCCGCGTCCGGCGCGTGCCGGACGCGGGTTCCGTGCTGCCCGGGTTCGTGGTCCGGGGGTCCCGAACGAAGAACTCACCGGTCCTGGACGTACGACTCTCGGGACCTGGAGGTACGACTCTCGGGGCCCGGGTGTTGGACTCTCGGGGTGTGAGCGCATGACTCGCGGGGTGTGAGCGCATGACTCGCGGGGGTGGGGGTGTGGCTCGCGGGGGTGGGAGTGGGCTTGGGTTCCGCGTGGGGTTCGGTGGGGCCTAGGCTGGTGTCGGGTGGCCGGGGCGCGTGTCCGCTTTTGTGCACGCTCACCAAGTCGTTAAGAGCACGTTGCGGGCAGGTCTTGACGTGATGAATGTTAGCGATAACACTCACTGTCCATGGCGAGCGAACCGTTGGTGGTGGGTGTCGACTTCGGCACGTTGTCCGGTCGCGCGGTGGTGGTGCGGGTGCGCGACGGGGCCGAGTTGGGCACCGGCGTGCACGACTACCGGCACGGCGTGCTGGACCGGGCGCTGCCCGACGGCACCCCCCTGCCCCCGGAGTGGGCCCTCCAGGTGCCCCAGGACTACGTGGACGTGCTCAGGCACGCCGTCCCGGCGGCGCTGGCCGACGCGGGGGTGGACCCGGCGGACGTGGTCGGCATCGGCACCGACTTCACCGCCTGCACGATGGTGCCGGTCAGGTCGGACGGCACGCCGCTCAACGAGCTGCCGGAGTTCGCGGGCACCCCGCACGCCTACGTCAAGCTGTGGAAGCACCACGCCGCCCAGGGGCAGGCCGACCGGATCAACGCCCTGGCCGAGGAGCGCGGCGAGGCGTGGCTGCCCCGTTACGGCGGGTTGATCTCCTCGGAGTGGGAGTTCGCCAAGGGCCTCCAGCTGCTGGAGGAGGCGCCCGACGTCTACGCGGCGGTCGACCACTGGGTCGAGGCCGCGGACTGGATCGTCTGGCAGCTGTGCGGCCAGTACGTGCGCAACGCGTGCACGGCCGGTTACAAGGGCATCTACCAGGACGGGTACCCCTCGCGGGAGTTCCTGGCGGCGCTGAACCCGGACTTCGCGGACTTCGTGGCCGACAAGCTGGACCACCCGCTGGGCCAGCTGGGCGACCGGGCGGGCGGGCTGACCGAGGAGGCCGCCGCCTGGACCGGGCTCATGCCGGGCATCGCGGTGGCGGTCGGCAACGTCGACGCGCACGTCACCGCCCCCGCCGCGCAGGCGGTCGAGCCGGGGCAGATGGTCGCGATCATGGGCACCTCGACGTGCCACGTGATGAACGGCGCGGAGCTGCGCGAGGTGCCCGGCATGTGCGGGGTCGTGCCGGGCGGCATCGTACCGGGCCTGTGGGGCTACGAGTCGGGGCAGAGCGGCGTGGGCGACATCTTCGCCTGGTTCGTCGAGCACAACGTGCCGCCCGCCTACCACGAGCAGGCGCGCGAGCGCGGTGTCTCGGTGCACGAGCTGCTGACCGAGCTGGCCGCCGGGCAGGCCATCGGCGAGCACGGCCTGATCGCGCTGGACTGGCACAGCGGCAACCGGTCGGTGCTGGTGGACCACGAGCTGTCCGGCCTGGTCGTCGGCCAGACGCTGGCCACCCGCGCCGAGGACACCTACCGGGCGCTGCTGGAGGCCACCGCCTACGGCACCCGGGTGATCGTCGACTCCTACACCGACGCGGGCATCCCGGTCACCGAGCTGGTGATCGCGGGCGGCCTGGTGAAGAACCGGCTGCTGATGCAGATCTACGCCGACGTGCTGGACATGCCGCTGTCGGTGATCGGTTCGGAGCAGGGCCCGGCGCTCGGGTCGGCGCTGCACGCGGCGGTCGCCGCGAAGGCGCACGAGGACATCCACGCCGCCGCGCGGGCCATGGGCTCGGTGCGGCGCGGGGTGTTCCGGCCGATCCCGGAGAACGTCGAGGCGTACGAGCGGCTGTTCGTCGAGTACCAGGAGCTGCACGACCACTTCGGGCGCGGCGCGAACGAGGTCATGCACCGGCTCAAGGCGCTGCGCCGCGCGGTCAAGGAGGGGAAGTAGATGACCGCAGTGGAGGACCTCCGGCGCACGGTCGCCGACCTGCACCGCGAGCTGACCCGCTACGGGCTGGTCATCTGGACCGCGGGCAACGTGTCCGCGCGGGTGCCGGGGCAGGACCTGATGGTGATCAAGCCGTCGGGCGTGTCCTACGACGAGCTGACTCCCGCGGCGATGGTCGTGACCGACCTGCACGGGAACCTCGTGGAGGGCGACTACGCCCCGTCCTCGGACACCGCCGCGCACGCCTACGTGTACCGGCACATGCCCGAGGTGAACGGCGTGGTGCACACGCACTCCCCGTACGCGACGGCGTGGGCGGCGCGGGGCGAGCCCATCCCCTGCGTGCTCACGATGATCGCGGACGAGTTCGGCGGGGACGTCCCGGTGGGGCCGTTCGCGCTCATCGGCGACGACTCGATCGGCCGCGGCATCGTGGAGACGCTGCGCGCGAGCCGGTCCAAGGCGGTGCTGATGAAGGGCCACGGCCCGTTCACCATCGGCAAGGACGCCCGCTCCGCGGTGAAGGCGGCGGTGATGCTGGAGGACGTCGCGCGTACCGTCCACTTCGCACACCAGCTCGGGACGCCCGAGCCGATCGAGCAGCACCACGTCGACAGCCTGTACGCGCGCTACCAGAACGTCTACGGGCAATGAGCCCACGAGGGGAGCCCCGCATGTCCTCTGCTGCGAAGCCGCAGGTCTGGTTCCTCACCGGGAGCCAGCACCTCTACGGACCGGACACGCTCGACCAGGTCGCCCAGCAGTCGCAGCAGATCCAGCGCATGCTCACCGAGTCGGGGAAGCTCTCCGCCGAGGTGGTGTGGCAGCCGGTGCTGACCGACACCGGGGCCATCCGCGACGTGATGCTCGCGGCGAACTCGGACCCGGCGTGCATCGGCGTCATCGCGTGGATGCACACGTTCTCGCCCGCGAAGATGTGGATCACGGGCCTGGACGTGCTGCGCAAGCCGCTGCTGCACCTGCACACGCAGCTCAACCAGGCGCTGCCCTGGTCGAGCATCGACATGGACTTCATGAACCTCAACCAGGCCGCCCACGGCGACCGCGAGTTCGGGTTCATCCAGACCAGGTTGGGCGTGCCGCGCAAGACGGTCGCGGGCCACGCGTCCGACCCGGTGCTGGCCGAGCGGATCGACGGCTGGGTACGGGCCGCAGCCGGCCGCAGTCACCTGAACGGGTTGAAGTTGGCCCGGTTCGGCGACAACATGCGCGGCGTCGCGGTGACCGAGGGCGACAAGGTGGAGGCCGAGCTGCGGTTCGGCGTCAGCGTCAACACCTACGGCGTCAACGACCTGGTCGAGGTCGTGGACGCGGTGGCGGACGACGAGGTCGACCTGCTGGTCGCCGACTACGCCGACGCCTACCGGCTCGCGCCGGGGCTGGCGAAGGGCGGGGAGCGGCACGACTCGCTGCGCTACGCGGCCCGCGTCGAGGCCGGCCTGCGCCGCTTCCTCACCGACGGCGGGTTCGGCGCGTTCACCACGAACTTCGAGGACCTCGGCGGCCTGCGGCAGCTGCCCGGCCTGGCCGTGCAGCGGCTGATGGCCGACGGCTACGGCTTCGGCGGCGAGGGCGACTGGAAGACCTCGGCGCTGCTGGCCGCGGTCAAGGCGATGGGCGCGGGCACGGGCCGCGGCACGTCGTTCATGGAGGACTACACCTACCACTTCGGCCCCGGCGAGCCGAAGATCCTCGGCGCGCACATGCTGGAGGTGTGCCCGACGATCGCCGCCGACCGGCCGTCGTGCGAGATCCACCCGCTGGGCATCGGCGGCCGGGAGGACCCGGTGCGCCTGGTGTTCGACGCGAACCCGGGTGACGCCGTCGTCGTGGGTCTCGCCGACCTGGGCGACCGGTTCCGGCTGGTCGCCAACGAGGTCGAGGTCGTCCCGCCGGACGAGCCGTTGCCGAACCTGCCGGTGGCCCGCGCGGTGTGGAAGCCCGCGCCGTCGCTGTCCACCTCCGCCGAGTCCTGGCTCACCGCGGGCGGCCCGCACCACACCGTGATGACGCAGGCCGTCGGCGCCGAGACGCTGCGCGACTTCGCGCAGATGGTGCACACCGAGCTGGTCGTCATCGACCGGGACACGACCACCGCGTCGTTCGCCGACCGCCTGCGCTGGAACCAGGCGTACTTCCGCCTGGCGCAGGGTCTGCACTAGCCCACACCGGGCACCATCAAGGGAGAGAGAAACGATGAAGTTTCCGCGGTACGCCGCCATCGCCGCGGCCGCCCTCGTGCTGTCCGCCTGCGGTTCGGCGGAGAAGACCGTCGACCAGCAGAGCGGCTCCACCGAGGGCGCGCTGGTCGGGGTGACCATGCCGACCCGGTCGTCCGAGCGCTGGATCCACGACGGCGACAACATCAAGAAGGCGCTGGAGGCCAAGGGCTACAAGGTCGACCTCCAGTACGCCGAGAACGACATCCCGACGCAGGCCAACCAGGTCGAGAACCAGATCACGAAGGGCGCCAAGCTGCTCATCGTGGCCTCGATCGACGGGACCGCGATCACCTCCCAGCTCGAACAGGCCGAGGACGCGAAGATCCCGGTCATCGCCTACGACCGGCTGCTGCGCAACACCGACAGCGTCGACTACTACGCGACGTTCGACAACTACAAGGTGGGCGTGCAGCAGGCCACGTCGCTGCTCACCGGCCTGAAGGTGCTCAACGCCGACGGCACCCCCGGCACCGCGACCGGCCCGCTGAACATCGAGCTGTTCGCCGGTTCCCCGGACGACAACAACGCCACGTTCTTCTTCAACGGCGCGATGTCCGTGCTCCAGCCGCACATCGACAAGGGCACGCTGGTCGTCAAGAGCGGTCAGACGGACTTCAAGACCGTGTCGATCCTGCGCTGGGACCCGGCGACCGCGCAGCGCCGCATGGAGGACCTGCTGACCTCCACCTACCAGGGCGGCGCCCAGGTGCAGGGCGTGCTCTCCCCGTACGACGGCCTGTCGATCGGCATCCTGTCCGCGCTCAAGAGCAGCGGCTACGGCACCGGCGGCACCGCGTACCCGGTCGTGACCGGCCAGGACGCCGAGGTCGCCTCGGTGAAGTCGATCGTCGCGAACGAGCAGTACTCGACCATCCAGAAGGACACCCGCGAGCTGGCCAAGGCCACCGTGGAGATGGCCGACGCCGTGCTCAAGGGCGGCAAGCCGCAGGTCAACAACGAGAAGGACTACGACAACGGCGTGAAGGTCGTCCCGTCGTTCCTGCTCGACTCGATCATCGTCGACAAGAACAACTACAAGCAGGTCCTGGTCGACACCGGCTACTACACCGAAGACCAGTTGAGGTAGACCGGATCATGTCCGACGACATCCTGGTGATGCGCGGCATCACCAAGCGGTTCGCCGGGGTCACCGCGCTGCGCGACGTCTCGCTCGCCGTGCGGCGCGGTGAGATCCACGCGATCTGCGGTGAGAACGGCGCCGGCAAGTCGACGCTGATGAAGGTGCTCTCCGGCGTGCACCCGCACGGCTCCTACGAGGGGGAGATCGCCTTCGAGGGCGAGCCGTGCTCGTTCGCCGGCGTCCGCGACAGCGAGCGGCGCGGCATCGTGATCATCCACCAGGAGCTGGCGCTGTGCGGCCAGCTGTCCATCGCGGAGAACCTGTTCCTCGGCAACGAGCGGGCGACGCGCGGGTTCATCGACTGGAACCGCACCAACCACGCGGCGGGCGAGCTGCTCGCCCGCGTGGGCCTGCGGGAGAACCCGACGACGCCGGTGGACGAGCTGGGCGTGGGCAAGCAGCAGCTCGTGGAGATCGCCAAGGCGCTGGCCAAGGACGTCAGGCTGCTGATCCTGGACGAGCCGACCGCGGCGCTGAACGACGACGACTCCGCGCACCTGCTCGACCTGCTCGACGGCCTGCGCGAGCAGGGCGTCACCTCGGTGATCATCTCGCACAAGCTCAACGAGGTGAAGCGCATCGCGGACAGCGTCACGATCCTGCGCGACGGCCGCACGATCGAGACGCTGCCCGCGGCGGAGGTGACCGAGGAGCGGATCATCTCCGGCATGGTCGGCCGCGACCTGGAGCACCGCTTCCCGCCGCGCACGCCGCAGGTGGGCGAGGAGGTGCTGCGGATCGAGGACTGGACCGTGCACAGCCCGTCGCAGCCCGACCGGGTGGTCGTGGACCGCGCGAACCTCGTGCTGCGGCGCGGGGAGATCGTGGGCCTGGCCGGGTTGATGGGCGCGGGCCGCACCGAGCTGGCGATGAGCGTGTTCGGCCGCACGTACGGCGTGGGCGTGTCCGGGCGGGTCCTCAAGGAGGGCCGCGAGATCGACACGCGCACCGTCCGCAAGGCGATCCGGCACGGCCTGGCCTACGTCAGCGAGGACCGCAAGCGCTACGGCCTCAACCTCATCGAGGACATCAAGCGCAACGTGTCCGCGGCCGGGCTCGGCAAGCTGGCCACGCGCGGGTGGGTGAACGAGAACGAGGAGTTCTCGGTCGCCGAGCGCTTCCGGAAGTCCATGGGCATCCGCGCCCCGGGCGTCGGCACGACGGTCGGCACGCTCTCCGGCGGCAACCAGCAGAAGGTCGTGCTGGCCAAGTGGATGTACACCGACCCGGACGTGCTGATCCTCGACGAGCCCACGCGCGGCATCGACGTGGGCGCCAAGTACGAGATCTACTCCATCGTCAACGAACTGGCCGCCGAGGGTCGCGCGGTGCTGGTCATCTCCTCCGAGCTGCCGGAGCTGCTCGGCCTGTGCGACCGGGTGTACGCCCTGTCCGAGGGCCGGATCACCGGTGAGCTGACCCGCGCCGAAGCCACCCAGGAACGCCTGATGCACCACATGACCCAGGGACAGACCTCATGACCACCAAGACCGCCCCCGAGGCGGTGAAGGCGCCGGCCGGGCCGCAGCGCCGGTTCACGATCAACATCCGGCAGTCCGGCATCTACGTGGCGTTCGCGTTCATCGTGGTGCTGTTCACGGTGCTGACCGACGGCGCGCTGCTCCAGCCGCAGAACATCTCGAACATCATCGTCCAGAACTCCTACGTGCTGATCCTGGCGATCGGCATGATCCTGGTGATCATCGGCGGGCACATCGACCTGTCGGCCGGGTCGGTGGTGGCGCTGACGGGCGCGATCTGCGCGGTGCTGACCGTGAAGATGGGCGTGCCGTGGTGGCTCGCCGTGCTCATCACGCTGGCGGCGGGGGCGGTGATCGGCGCGGCCCAGGGCTACTGGGTGGCGTTCTTCGGCATCCCGGCGTTCATCGTGACGCTGGCGGGCATGCTGGTGTTCCGGGCGCTGACCCTGACCGTGCTGGGCAACCAGGGCATCGGGCCGTTCCCGGACGAGATCCGCACCCTGGCCAACGGCTTCACCTCCGGCTACCTGGGCAACGTGGGCCTCGGCCCGCTGGGCGGCGCGGACCTGGTGAGCCTGCTGGTCGGCGTGGCCGTGGTGGCCGGGTTCGCGTTCACCCAGTGGCGGCGGCGCAAGGCGCGGCTGGGCTACGGGCAGGTCGTGGACCCGTTCCCGGTGTTCGTGCTGAAGATCGTGCTGGCGGCGGTGGTCGTGCTGGCCGTGGTGGTGCAGCTGGCCCGGTTCCGCAACCTGCCGTGGGTGCTCGTGCTGCTGGCCGTGCTGGTCATGGGCTACTCGGTGATGGCGGACCGGTCGGTGTTCGGCCGGCACGTCTACGCCATCGGCGGCAACCTCCAGGCGGCGACGCTGTCCGGCGTGAAGGTCAAGCAGGTCACGTTCTGGATCTTCGTGAACATGGGCGTGCTGGCGGCGCTGGCGGGCATCATCTTCGCGGGCCGGCTCAACCAGGCCGGTCCGACGGCGGGCGCGTCGTTCGAGCTGGACGCGATCGCGGCGGCGTTCATCGGCGGCGCGGCCGTGCAGGGCGGCGTGGGCAAGGTGGTCGGCGCGATCACCGGCGGCCTCATCATGGGCGTGATCAACAACGGCATGTCGCTCATCGGGTCGCCCAGCGAACAGGTGATGCTGGTCAAGGGCCTGGTGCTGCTCGCGGCGGTCGCCTACGACGTGTGGACGAAGCGCCGCGCATGACCACCTGGTCGGATGATTACTTGATGTAGTGCCGGCGCGACAATCGCCCACATGACCACGTCCGTCATCAGGGTCCTGCTGGCCGCCCTCGCCCTCGGTCTCACCGCGACGCCCGTCGCGGTGGCCGGGGGCGCTCGCGTCGACTACCGCGAGTGGCGGTCGGCGCAGCTCCTCGCGGGCACGCACGAGGGCACCGCGTTCGCGCGCGGCGGCCTGGTGGTGCGCCGGCCGGTCGGCGTGCTGGAGCACGGAGGCCGGCCGTACGAGTACGCCCGGTGGACCTCGCCTCGCCGGGTCACCGGGTTCGACGCCACCCAGGCGGTCGCCTCCTGGAACGCCGACACGCCCGCCGGCACGTGGCTCCAGGTGGAGCTGGGACGGGACGGGACGGGCGGGGGGACGGGCTGGTACGTGATGGGCCGGTGGGCGCTCGGCGACGCCGACGTGCGGCGGACGTCCGTGCCGGGCCAGGACGACGAGCACGGCTACGTCGACGTCGACACGTTCGTGGCGAAGCAGCCGCTGCGGGCCTACCGGCTGCGCGTGACGCTGTACCGGGCCGCCGGGACGACGGCGACCCCGCTGCTGCGGATGGCGGGCGCGATGGCCTCGGCCGTGCCCGACCGCTTCGAGGTGCCCGCGAGCGCGCCGGGCGTGGCGCGGGGGGTCGAGCTGCCCGTGCCCCGGTACTCGCAGAACGTGCACGAGGGGCACTACCCGGAGTACGACGGCGGCGGCGAGGCGTGGTGCAGCCCGACGTCGACCACGATGGTCGTGGAGCACCACGGGCGGGGGCCGACCGAGGACGAGCTGTCCTGGGTGGACCCCGGGCACGCGGACCGCGTCGTCGACCACGCGGCCCGGCACACCTACGACCAGGACTACGGCGGCGCGGGCAACTGGCCGTTCAACACCGCGTACGCGGCGAGCTTCGGGCTCAAGGCGCACGTCACCCGCCTGCGGTCGCTGCCCGAACTGGAGTCCTGGATCGCCCGGGGCGTCCCGGTGGTCACCTCCCAGTCGTTCCGCGAGGACGAGCTGGACGGCGCGGGCTACGGCACGGCGGGGCACATCATGGTCGTCGTCGGGTTCACCGAGGAGGGCGACGTGATCGCCAACGACCCCGCGTCCCCGACGAACGCGGCCGTGCGCCGGGTCTACGACCGCCGCCAGTTCGAGAACACCTGGCTGCGCACCCGACGACACCTCGCGGACGGCACGGTGGCCGGCGGGTCGGGCGGCATCGCCTACATCATCACCAAGTGAGACGCGCGGACGCCGAGGTGGGCGCCCGCGCGGCGCGGGCTTGACGCGGTCGTGCTCCTTCGCTTGACTGGGTGACCGCCTGGGAGCGTTCCCAGGTTCTCCTGCACCCGGACCGCGGGGAGATCCGCCGCCACCTCAGGAAAGCGCTTACCAAGGAGATCGCTCCATGAGATCACTACTCGCCGTGTCAGCGTTGACCGCGGCGCTCCTGACGGTCGGCTCGCCGCAGGCCCAGGCCGCCTGCGGCGACGGGTCGTTCAACGCGGAGGTGACCGGCTCCGGCAGCAGCTGGACCGCGCGCAACGGCAGCCGGACCGTCTACACCGGCAGCAGCCTGCGCGCCGCGATGCAGGCCGCCAACGACAGCCTCACCGCCAACCGCACGTCCAAGGAGCGCATCGTCGTCCGGGGTTCCGGCACCATCCCGGCGGGCGAGCGGTACTCGATGCGCAGCTACACCACGCTCGACGTCTGCGGCACCATCAACGTCTCCGGCTCCGGGTCCGGCGACTACGCCCCGGTCTACGCGCGGGGCGTGAACAACATCGAGATCCAGAACCTCACCGTCACCGGCACGCCGCTGTACGGCATCTTCATGCGCAACGTCGTGAACGTCGCCATCGGCACCGTGACCATGCGCCTGTCGAGCGGTCTCGGCATCCGCATCGACAACCGCGGCGACACGAGCCAGCGCAGCCGCAACATCCGCCTGGACCACGCCTACGTCCAGGGCGCCGGCTCGCACGCCGTGGAGACCTACGGGCTCGACGGGCTCACCATCGGCACCGTCGTGGCGCGCGGCGTCGGCGAGTCGGGCCTGCTGCTCAACGACACGATCAACGCCACCGTCGGCACGGTCGACGCCGACAACGCGGGCTCGGGCACCGGCTACGCCGCGTTCCGCACCGCCAACCGCAACGGCCGGATCGGCGACGGCTACCCGATCAACGTCCGGGTCGGCCAGGTCATCGCCCGCGGCGGCGGCCGGGGCATCTTCTGCGTCTCGGAGAGCGGCGGGCTCCAGATCGACCGGATCGACATCGCCAACACCGGCGGCAACGCGATCCTCATCGAGAACTGCTACAACGTGAACCTCGCCGCGCAGGGCGGCACGGTCACCGGCCCCGGCGACATCCGGCTCGCGGCGCGCACCGAGTTCCCGGTGACGCGCGACGTCGTCGTGCAGAACCTGCGGGTGACGAACTCCGCCATCCGCGAGAGCCCGTGCGGGACGAACACGACGTTCCGCAACAACACGCTGGTCAACAGCACGCAGAGCGTCTGCTGACGGCCACCGGCCGGGACCACCGGGACGACCTGGGCGAACCGGGTCGCGCGGGCGTCCCGGCCGGTGCCCGCCGAACCGTTCCGTTCACCCCGACCCATCAGTAATCTGCATGGACCCTGGGGCTGGAGGTGGCCGCGTGAACCGGTACGAGCGGCTGAACGCACTGCTGGAGCTGCTGGCCGAGCGGGGCAGGGTCGAGGTCGACGAGATCGCGGCCGAGCTGGACGTCTCCGGGGCGACCATCCGCCGCGACCTGGACCACCTGGCGGGGCAGCGGCTGCTCACCCGGACCCGGGGCGGCGCGGTCGCCCATTCGGAGGTCGCCTACGACCTCCCGCAGCGGTACAAGACCGTGCGCCGCGCGGGGGAGAAGCAGCGGATCGGGAAGGCCGCCGCCGAACGGGTGGGCCGCGGCGCGGTGGTCGGCATGAACGGCGGCACGACCACCACCGAGGTGGCGCGGGCACTGGTGGCGAACGCCGACGTCGAGGGCGACGGCGTGCTCACCGTGGTCACCAACGCGCTGAACATCGCCGGCGAACTGGCCGTGCGGCCGCAGGTGAAGCTGGTGGTGACCGGCGGGGTGGCCCGGCCCCAGTCCTACGAGCTGATGAGCCCCCTGGCGGGCAAGATCCTGGGCGGGCTGAACCTGGACGTGGTGTTCCTCGGCGTGGACGCGATCGACGCCGACGCGGGCGCGTACGCCGACCACGAGGGCGAGGCCGAGGTCAACCGGATGCTCGCCGACCGCGCGCAGCACGTGGTCGTGGTGGCCGACTCGTCGAAGATCGGCGCGCGGGCGTTCGCCGAGATCTGCCCCATCGGGCTGGTGCACGTGCTGGTGACCGACACCGGCGCCACCGAGGACGACGTGCGCCGCTTCGCCGAGCGCGGCGTCGAGGTCGTCCGCGTCTGACGCCGGAGCGGTCCGGCACCCGGTGTCGACAGCCGGCCATGTGATACGCGGGCGTCACCCCTCCGTTGCGGTCCGGTCACGTCGGTATCCGACTTCTTGACGCAGCGCTGTGGCGCGGGCCACAGTGTGCGCCACTTTCGAACGGTCAAACCGCCGTCCGGGTGACCGGTCGTGCGCACTCCGTGACCACAGTGGCGAAGCGGGAAGGACCAGGCCATGGCTCGCCCAGGCGTCCCCGTGACGACCCGCCAGGTCGCCCTGCGCACCGGCGTGTCCCGGCCGACCGTCCCGAACGTTCCCGACGTGCCGCGGCGGGTCGACCCGTCCACCCGCGAACGGGTCCGCCCGGGCTGTCGAGCCGCTCGGCCTGCCGCCGGACCGGCTCGCGTCCGCAGAGGCGGCCGGCGTCGAGGCGGGCGGTCGGGCGACGCGGGCCCTTCTGGAACCCGAAGTCGCACCGGACGCGGTGATCGCGTGGGTGATCCACTTGCGGTAGGTGTGCTGCGTGAAGTGCGCCGCCAGGGGCCGCGGCCGGGCACGGACATCGCGGTGACGGGTTTCGACGACTCGCCGCCGGCGTCCGTTGTGGACGGCGGACCCATCTCTGCGCGGCAACCCGTCGAGAGGTCCGCCCGCACCGCGGTGGACCTGCTCGACAGTGCGAACGGCGATCGGGGAGTCCTGTTGACCGGCGAGGTGGTCAGTCGCGGCAGCGCCCCGATCCGCTTGGGAGAGCAGGACGTGGATCGATGGGAGTCAGCGTGATGGGCGTTCGGACAACGGCGTTGCGACACCCCGTGAGCAGGGGCGTGGCAGCGCTGGGAGCAGCAGTTCTCCTCGCTTCCTGCGGAAGCGGCGGGGAAGGGGGCGAGCAGCCCGCCGGTGCGCTCCAGGGCCGGGGCGAGATCACGTTCGCCACCGGCAAGGACACGTCCGGCAACATGCAGAAGCTCGTCGACCAGTGGAACACCGAGCACGCCGACCAGAAGGTCCGGATCGTCGAGCTGCCGGAGTCGGCCGACGCGCAGCGCCAGCAGATGGTGCAGAACGCGCAGGTCAAGTCCGACGCGTACACGATCCTCAACCTGGACGTGGTGTGGACCGCCGAGTTCGCGGCCAACCGCTGGGTCGTCGAGCTGCCGACCGACCAGTTCGAGCTGGGCGGGTTCCTCGAACCGGCCGTCGACACCGCGAAGTACCGCGACAAGCTCTACGCCGTGCCGGCCTACTCCGACGGCGGCCTGCTGTACTACCGCAAGGACCTGCTCGCCGCCGCCGGCGCGCAGCCGCCCAAGACGTGGGCCGAGCTGATCTCCACCTGCCAGGCGGTCCGGGCGAGCCAGCCCGCCATCGGCTGCTACGCGGGCCAGTTCGAGAAGTACGAGGGCCTGACGGTCAACTTCGACGAGGCCGTGCACTCCGCGGGCGGCGACGTCGTGGACCCCGACGGCAAGCCGGTCGTCGACTCGCCGGAGGCCAAGGCGGGCCTCGACGCGCTGGTGACCGCCTTCCAGCAGGGCGTCATCCCGCAGAAGGCCATCACCTACAAGGAGGAGGAGGGCCGCCGCGCGTTCCAGGCGGGCGAGCTGCTGTTCCACCGCCAGTGGCCCTACCAGTGGAACCTGGCGAGCAAGACCGACGGCTCCTCGCAGGTCGCGGACAAGTTCGACGTCGCCCCGCTGCCCGGCCTGAACGGCCCCGGCAGCTCCACCCTGGGCGGCCACAACCTGGCGATCTCCGCGTTCGGCAAGAACCAGGCCACCGCGCTCGACTTCATCAAGTTCTTCACCGGCGAGGCGTCGCAGCGCTCCAACCTGCTCGCCACCTCGCAGGCGCCGACCCTGGCGAGCCTGTACGACGACAAGGAGCTCATCGCCGAGTTCCCGTACCTGCCGACCCTCAAGGCGTCGATCCTGTCCGCGAAGCCCCGCCCGCAGGCGGTCAAGTACGGCGACGTGACCACGGCGATCCAGGAGGCCGCCTACGCCGCCCTGACCGGCACGAAGACCAGTGACCAGGCCCTGAAGGACCTCCAGGCGAAGTTGCAGGAGCTCATCAAGTGACGGCGGTCGCCCGCCGCGCCCGGGGTGCCACCTCGGGCGCGGGGCGACTCGCCGCGGCGCTGCTGTCCCCGACGTTCGTGGTGCTCGGCCTCGTGGTCGGGTACCCCCTGGTGGCGGCGCTGCGCGAGTCGGTGTTCCAGGAGGGCTCCTCCCTCGACGAGAGCGGCTTCGTCGTGGAGGGCACGCGGTTCGTCGGCCTCGACAACTACCTGTCCCTCTTCGCCGGCGAGGCGGCGGACCGGTTCTGGAACGCGTTCACCAACACCACCGTGTTCACCGTCGTCACGGTGGCGCTGGAGGTGCTCATCGGCGTCGGCATGGCGCTCGTGATGCACCACGCGATCCGCTTCCGCGGCGTCGTGCGGGCGAGCATCCTGGTGCCGTGGGCCGTGCCGACCGCGGTGTCCGCGCTGCTCTGGAAGTGGATCTTCCAGGCCGACGGCGTGGCCAACGCCGTCATCGGGCAGCAGGTCCTGTGGACCACCGAGGGGTGGCAGGCGAAGTTCGCGGTCGTCCTCGCCGACGTGTGGAAGACCGCGCCGTTCGTGGGCCTGCTGGTCCTCGCCGGCCTCCAGATCATCCCGAACGACGTGTACGAGGCGGCCCGGGTGGACGGCGCGTCGCCGTGGCGCCAGTTCTGGGGCATCACGCTGCCGCTGGTGAAACCCGCGCTGCTGGTGGCCGTGCTGTTCCGGGTGCTCGACGCGCTGCGCATGTTCGACCTGCCGTTCGTGCTCATCGGCCAGCGCAAGGAGTCGGTGGAGACGCTGTCCATGGTGGCCTTCGAGGAGGCGTCGAACCTCAGGTTCGGCCCGGCGGCGGCCTACGCGACGGTGCTGTTCCTGTACGTGGCGGTCACCGCCCTGGTGTTCGTCCGGCTCCTCGGGGCCGACGTCATCGGGGCCGCTCGGGAGAGGGCGCGCAGATGAGGGCCGGGGTGAAGTACGCCGGGCTGGGCGTGATCCTGCTCTACTGCCTGGCGCCGTTCTACTGGATGGCGGTGTCGGCGTTCCGGCGCCCCGCCGACCAGTTCGAGCTGACGGTGCTGCCGGCGCCGTTCTCGCTGGACAACCTCACGGCCGTGTTCGCGCCGGGCGTCGGGTTCGGGCGGTCGCTGCTCAACAGCCTCGTGGTGGCCGGCACGACGACCGTGCTGACGCTGGTCATCGGCGTCTCGGCGTCGTACGCGCTGGCGCGCCTGCGCTTCCGGTTCAAGAACGCGGTCGCGGCGCTGATCATCGCCACGTCCATGTTCCCCGGCATCTCGCTGCTGGTGCCGCTGCTGGCGCTGTTCACCGACATCGGCTGGATCAACACCTACCAGGCGATGATCGTGCCCAGCCTGTCCTTCGCGCTGCCGCTCGCGGTGTGGAACCTGACCGCGTTCTTCCGGCAGATGCCCGAGGAGCTGGAGCAGGCGGCGATGATCGACGGCTGCACGCGCGGCCAGGCGTTCCGCAAGGTGATCCTGCCGCTAGCCGCGCCGGGCGTGTTCACCACCGCGATCATCACGTTCATCGCGGCGTGGAACGAGTTCATCATCGCCCTGTCCATGGTCAACGACAAGTCGATGCAGACGGCGACGGTGGCCATCTCCCGGTTCACCGGCGCGTACGGGTTCGACCAGCCATTCGGCACCCAGATGGCGGCCGGCGTGGTCGTCACCGTGCCGCTGGTCGTCGTGGTCCTGCTGTTCCAGCGCAGGATCATCGCGGGCCTGACCGCGGGCGGAGTGAAGTAGGCGCCTCGCGGTTGCTGCGGCCGGTCGTCACGTGTTGGGAGAGCCGTGACGACCGGCCTATTACCCCCTAGGGCACCCTCCACCGCTGGGCCGCCGTGGCGTTGCAGGTGTGGAGCTGGAGCTGGACGCCGTTGACCGTGCTGCTGTTCGGCACGTCCAGGCACTTGCCGGACGCCGGGCTGACCAGCGCCCCGCCCTTCGGCCACCACTGCTGCGCACCCGTCCCGTTGCACGTCCACAGCTGCACCTTCGCGCCGTCCGCCCGCGAGCTGCCGCTCACGTCCAGGCAGCGGCCCAGGGCGCGGACCGTGCCGTCGGGCGCCAGGGTCCACTGCTGCGCGGCCGACCCGTTGCAGTCCCACAGCCGCACGGGCGCGCCGTCGGTCGGACCCGCGGGCTCCGCGTCGAGGCACTTCGCGGCCAGGCCGACGACCGCGCCCGAGCGCGCCCGCTCCGGGCCCACGTCGAACGACGGCGGCGCGTCGGCCGGCGCCGAACCCCAGCCCGACGCCGTCGCGCCCAGCGTGAAGTCGAGCGCGCCGCCCCGCGCCACGAACGACGCGGGCAGCCACGGCCGGGTGGACGCGACCCCGTCCACGCGCAGCGACTGCACGTACTTGTCCACGTCGGACGCCTGCGGCGCGGTGATGGTGATCGTCGCGCCGTTGCCCCGCTTGACGACGGTCGTCGGGAACTGCGGGCTCGCCACCACCAGCTCCGCCCGGCCGGGTGCCTGCGGGTACAGGCCGAGCGCGGCCCACACCGCCCACGACGACATCTCGCCGAGGTCGTCGTTGCCGACCAGCCCCTCCGGGACCGGGGTGAAGATCGACGTCAGCGCGCGGCGCACCACGTCCTGCGTCCGGTGCGGCGCGCCCGCGTAGGCGTAGGCCCACGGCGTGTTGAGCGTCGGCTCGTTGCCCAGGTAGGCGTAGGGCTTCTCCGGCCCGGCGTTCAGCTCGGTGAAGAAGGTGTCCAACCTGGACACGACGGCCGCGTCACCGCCCATCGCGTCGAACAGGCCGCGGTGGTTGTACGGCACCATCCACGTGTACTGCGCGGCGTTGCCCTCGACGTACTCGTTCTCCTGCACGGGGTTGAACGCGGGCCAGCCCAGGTCGGCGTTGCGCGGCTTGAGGTACTTCGCGCCCGACTCGAACAGGTTGCGCCAGTGCTGCGCGCGGCGCAGGAAGGTCTCCGCGGTGGCCGCGTCGCCGAGGCGGGCGGCGAACTGGGAGATCGCGAAGTCGGCGCTGGTGTACTCCAGGGTCGTCGCCGCCGAACCCCACACGTCGGGCAGCCCGGTCGGCACGTACCCGTACTGGTCGAACTGCAACCACCCCGGGCGCTGGCGGACGTCGTGCGCCCCGGCGACCATGCGCCGCAGGGCGTCCGCGGTGTCGAACCCGGTGCCGCCGAACGCGTGCGCGGTGGACACGACGATCGCCATCGGGTCGCCGTTCATCACGCCCGTGCCGCCGTTGGCGACCGTCCACCGGTCGAAGTAGCCGCCCTGCGCGGCCTGGTTGACGGCCGACTGGGCGATGTCGGCGGCCACCTGTGGTGCGAGGAGCGCGACGAGCGCCACCTGCGAGCGGTAGACGTCCCAGCCGGAGAAGTTCGCGTACTGCGTCCGCGAGGTGGTGTGCACCTGCCGGTCGAAGCCGGTGTACCGGCCGTCCACGTCGCTGAACACGTTGGGGTGCAGCAGCGAGTGGTAGAGCGAGGTGTAGAGGGTGCGCAGCTGCGTGGTCGTGCCGCCGGTGACGTCGATCCGGCCGAGCCACCCGTTCCAGGCGTCGCGGGCGGCGGCGCGGACCGCGTCGAACGAGCTCGTGCCGGTCTCGGCGGCCAGGTTCGCCTTCGCGCCGTCGAGGCTGACGAACGAGATGCCGACGCGGGCGGTCACGGTGGTGGCGTCGAACGACACGAACGCCGCCGCCGCGAGCGGGCGCACGTCCTCGGCCGTCGCGCTCGGCGCGGGCACGCCCTGGCTCTGCGCGGTCTTGGGCGCGACGGGCGCACCGCCGGTGCTGCCGCCCTCGACGTGGGGGTCGTCGCGCACCCAGCCGTCCAGCACGGTGGCGGCGGTCGCGAAGGGCCGGTCGAAGGCGACGTGGAAGTGCAGCCGGTACCGGTTGCCCGTGCCGCAGAACCCGCCGCTGTCGGTGTAGCCCGACAGGGTGTCCGCGCCGACGGTGATCGAGCCCGAGGCGGCGTTGAACGCGCGGCCGGCGTCGACGGTGAGCGAGGCCCGCTGCCCGGCGGGGTAGGTGAAGCGGGCGACGCCGGAGCGCGGGTTCGAGGTCAGCTCGGTGCGGATGCCGTTGCCGAACCGCACCGAGTAGTAGCCGGGCGACGCCTGCTCGTCGGCGTGCGAGAAGGTGGAGTGCGCGACGGGGCTCGTGCCGAGCGACGGCATGAACGGGACGGTGCCGAAGTCGCTGCACCCGGGACCGGACAGGTGGGTGAGGCTGAAGCCGCGGATGCGGTTGTCGTCGTAGTGGTAGCCGCCGTGCTGGTGGGTCACCGTGTCGGGGCTCCACTGGAGCATGCCGAACGGCGCGACGGCGCCGGGGAAGGTGTTGCCCGCGCCGCCGCCGTGCCCGAAGTCGGGACCGCCGGGGCGGGTGCCGACGAACGGGTTGACGTGCTGGGCGGGATCGGTGACGGCGAGGGCCGCGCCCGTGCCGGTGATCGGGACGGCGAGTGCGGCCAGGGTGAGGGCGGCGACCGCCGCGGAGCGGAGACGCATGGGTTCCTCCGACAGGGAGAGGAAGCGCTGACAACGTTGTCGGCACCGGATTGTCCCGCGTGGCGCGCCGGTGGCGGAACCGCTGCGCGGGCGAACGCGGTTGGCCCGGCGCTGCTCAACGGACACGATGGGCCGGGAAATCATCCGTATTGATTACTTCAGTGTTTACAGAAAGTAGTCGTGTCGAGCGATCTCACCCGTCCTGGTGTACGGCAGCCGGGTGCAAGGCCTGGAAGCCGTGACGAGTGCCGCACCACCGCCGAAAGTCGTTGCTGGAACGGGTTGTCGTCGCGGATCGCCGTTCACCGCCGCCGCGACGGGGAAACCGTTCTCCCGCAAGGGAAGAAGCGGTGGTCGGGATCGAACCCCCGGTCGCCGCCCGACGGGCGGGGAGGTGTAGAGGATGCGCACTGTTTCGATGAAGGCGGAGCCGGTGGTCCGCAAGGACCGGTGTCGCAACAGGTACTGGTACTGGTCTTACAACGGTCGATGAGCCGCGGGTGTGGGGGGCCACGACCCCGAGCCGAGGTCGTGGCCCCTGCCCGTGTCGCCCTGTCCGTGTCGCCCGTCCCGTGTCGCCCGTCCTGCGTTGTCCGTCCCGCGTTGTCCCGTTCGCGTCGCCCGAGGGGGCCGTCCCGTGCGTTTCCGCCGAGCTACCTGCGTCATGTGCTACTGGCACGGGGGTTCGTTCGTCGTCCACCCCTACCCGGGCGGCACGCCGGTCGCGTTGCACCCGGTGGCGGCGGAGGTGCTGTCCGCCTTCGACGACTGGACCGAACCCGCCAAGGCCGCCGAACTGCTCGGTCACCTCAGCCGCGACACGGTCGACGAGGCGGTGGAGGGCATGTCCCGGACGGGGTTGCTGCTGGCCGAGGACAGCCCCGGTGCCGCGCTGGACGACCGCGTCGCGCGGGTGTGGGAGCACTGGATGCCCGAGGCGTCGTTCTTCCACTACGGCACGCTGCTGTCCGAGGACGACCCGGAGGAGGAGCAGGAGGTGCGGGGCGCGGACGAGCCGCTGCCCGCGATGTTCACCGGCTACCCGGACGCCGAGCGGGTGCTGCTGCCGCGTCGTCCCGGTGACCTGCGCGCCCCGTTCGACCAGGTGCTCTACGGGCGTCGCACGCACCGCGACTTCACCGGTGACCCGGTTCCGCGGGACGTCCTCGCGACGCTGCTGTCGACCGTGTTCGGCCCGGTCGACTTCATCGACTGCGGTCGTGGCGCGCTGTTCCGCCGCACGAGCCCCTCCGGCGGTTCGCGGCAGGAGATCGACGCCTACGTCGGCGCGCTGAACGTGGAGGGCGTCGATCCGGGCCTGTACCACTACAACGCCCGCGAGCACTCGCTGGAGCTGCGCTCGCCGGGGTTCTCGCCCCAGGAGGCGGCGCACCTGTGCACGGACCAGGACTGGGTGGCGGGGGCGGCGTTCCTGGTCGTCCTGGTCGCGGTCGTCGAGCGGATGTCGTACAAGTACCACCACCCGCGTTGTTACCGCGTGTCGCTGCTCGACGCGGGGCACCTGGGGCAGACCTTCGCGCTGACCGCCACCGCGCTCGGCCTGGGTCCGGCGCAGACGGGGGCGTTCCACGACGTCGAGGTGGCGGAGCGCTGCGGGGTGGACGGCACGGGGAGCGTCCCGCTCTACGTGCTCGCCGCGGGGTGGCCGGCCGCGGAGACCCGGTACGCGCCGCCGCCGGCGACGATGGCGACCTTCGGCCACCCCACCACGCTCGCCGTCCCGTCCACCGGGTCAGTGCAGCTCGGCCGCCGCGGCGCGCAGGACGGCGTCGGCGACGCGGGCCAGGGGCGGTGAGTCGAGCTTCCACTGCTGCCAGTGCAGGGGCACGTCGACCGGCCGGCCGGGGGCGAGGTGCACGAGGCCGCGGTGCCGCGCGACCTGGTGCTCGGTGAGCAGGGCCCAGCCCGCGCCGGACACGACGGCGTCCTCGAACACGTGCCCGTCGGGCAGGTGGTGGCGGTGGGACGAGGCGGGGTGGCCGGTCTCGGTGCGGCAGAACGCGTCCTGGAGGTCGTCCTTCTCGTCGAACACGATCACCGGCGCCTCGTGCAGCGGCGTGCCGGCGTCGAGCCGCCGGGCGAACCGCCGGGAGGCGACGGCGTGGTAGCGGATGCTGCCGAGCGGCCGGGCGCGGCAGCCCTGCACGGGTCGCGGCGAGGAGGTCACGGCGGCGACGACGAGGCCCTGGCGCAGCAGGTCGGCGGTGTGGTCCTGGTCCTCGCGGCGCACGGTCAGCACCAGGCCGTCGTCGCCGGCGAGTTCCTTGACCACGCGGCGGAACCAGGTGGACAGCGAGTCGGCGTTGACCGCGACGGCGATCGGGGTGGGGTCCGCGGCGAGGCCGAGCGCGGTGTGCGCGTCGCGGTCGAGGAGGGCCTGCTGGCGGCCGTAGCGGGCGATGACCGCGCCGGACTCGGTGAGGCGGACGGGTTTGGCGCGCACCACCAGCACGCGGCCGGTGCGCTGCTCCAGCTGCTTGATGCGCTGGCTCACGGCGGAGGGCGTGACGTGCAGCGCTCTGGCGGCGGCGTCGAACGTGCCCTCGTCGACGACGGCCAGCAGGGTGCGCACGCATTCCGGGTCCAGCATCACGACTGCTTACGGTACTTGAGGAACTGTAGCTGGTCTTAATGCCGTGCGGTTCCTACCGTTCCCGGTGTGATGTACGCGCTGCTCGCCGGGCTCGGCACCGGACTGTCCCTCATCGTGGTGATCGGCGCCCAGAACGCCCTCGTGCTGCGGCAGGGCGTGCTGCGGCAACGGGTGCCGGTGATCGTCGCCATCTGCGCGGGGTCGGACGCCCTGCTCATCGCCCTGGGCGTCGGCGGGGTCGGCGCGGCGCTCTCGGCGTGGCCGACCGCGCTGGAGGTGGTCCGCTGGGTCGGCGCGGCGTTCCTGGTGGGCTACGGCGTGCTGGCCGCGCGCCGGGTGCTGCGGCCGGCGGCGCTGCGGCTCGGCGGCGCGGCGTCGGCGGCGGTCGTCACGTGCCTGGCGCTGACCTGGCTCAACCCGCACGTGTACCTGGACACCGTGCTGCTGCTGGGCACCGCGTCGACCGCGTTCGGCGGTGACCGGTGGTGGTTCGGCGCGGGGGCGATGGCGGCCAGCGCGCTGTGGTTCAGCGCCCTCGGGTTCGGCGCGCGCCGGCTGTCGGGCACGTTCACGCGTCCTTCGGCGTGGCGGGTGCTGGACGCGGCGGTCGCCGTGGTGGTCACCGCGACCGGGGTCTCGCTGGTCCTCTGAAAGCCCCGCGCTCGCGGTCCGGGTCGTGCGGGTCGCCGTAGTGGCGACCGGTGCCGGGCGGCTCGCCGGTCCGCGGGGGAGTGCATTGGCCTCGCCAACGGTTGCCGGGGTCTATCGTCTACGCCCATGGCTACCTGGGACGACGTGCGACGGCTGGCCCTGGCGCTGCCGGAGACGGCGGAGCGACCGAGTTACGAAGGTCTGCCCGCGTGGCGCGTGCGGGACAAGGCGTTCGCCTGGGAACGGCCGCTGCGCGGCAAGGACCGCGAGACCCTGGGCGACGCCGCGCCGTCCGGCCCGGTCCTCGGCGTGAGCGTCGCGGACGAGGGGGTGAAGCAAGCGCTGGTCGCGGACGACCCGGCGGTCTACTTCACCACCCCGCACTTCGACGGCTACGCCGCCGTGCTCGTCCGGCTCGACGACATCCCGGAGGGCGAACTGGGCGAACTGCTCACCGAGGCGTGGCTGTGCCGCGCGCCCAAGCGGCTGGTGGCGGAGTTCCGGCGGTGACGCGCCCCGCCCGGGCGGGGCGCGCCCGCCTCACCACGTGCTGTTGACCAGCCCGACGCCCAGGTAGACCTGGTCGAAGCCGTTGCCGTCGTTGTCGTCGGTGTAGGCGACCGTGATCCGGCCCCACGCGTCGACGCCCAGCGCCGGCTCGTCCTGGCGGCCGGTGGCGGTGGAGACCGTCGCCTGGCGCGGCAGGCGGCCCTCGACCGTGCCGTCCGGGTTGAGGCCCTGCGTCACCACGTCCTGCGCCTGCGCCCAGGTGACCGCGACGTCGAGCTGGTCGTCGACGCCGATCTGCGGGTCCGCGCCCGGCAGCACGGTGTCCGCCGCCGTCCGCGCCGCGCCCGCCGCGGTGAACGAGCGGACGCCCACCCCGGCCGTGCCCGTGTGGTCGGTCTCCCAGGCCACCGCGAAGTCGCCGTTGAAGTTCGCCGCCACGACCGGGCGGCGCTGCTGCCCGCCCGTGGAGGCGTTGGCCGCCGCCTGCGCGACCTTCACCCCGCCGGTCGGGGTGAGCACCTTGCGCGCGACGTCGAACGCCCCGTCGCCGTCGCCGTCCTCGGCCCACGCGACGACCGCGTTGCCCGCCGCGCCCACCGCCACGTCCGGCCGCTGGTGCGTGCCGCCCGTCGCGTGCGCCTGCACCTCGTAGGACTTGGCGGAGATCGACGCGAACCCGGCCACCCGCACGGTGGCGTTCGCGGAGGTCTGCTCGTCCTCCCAGGCCACCGCGAACCCGGCGCCGTCCGGGTCGGCGCCCACCGCGGGCACGCTCTGCTGGCCCGCGGGGTCCGCGTTGGCGATCGCCGAACCCGACACCGCGCCGGTGTTCGACAGGGCCCGCACCTGGATGTTGTAGTAGCCGTTGCCGTCCGCGTCCTCCGCCCACACCACGACCGCGCTGCCGTCGTCGTGCAGGGCCACGTCCGGCTGCACGTGCCGCCAGTCGCCGCTGCCGCCGGCGGACAGCTTCTTCTCGTAGCGCGACTCGCCGTCCTTGAACAGCCGCACCCACACGTCGCTGTGCAGCGGGTCGGTCGGGGTGGCGTCGTCGCGGTCGTCCTCCCACACCACGGCCGTCCAGCCGTTGCGGACGGCGGACACGGCGGCGTTGTCCTGGTCCCCGGTGGCGGTGCTGTTGGCGGCGCTCCACGTGGCCGCGGCGGACGCGGTGCCCGCGCCGGCGAGGACCAGCCCGCACACGAGGGCGGGGACGGCCAGCTTCGTCGTCGTCTTCGTCGGGGTCGTCTTCATCAGGGTGCCTGCAATCCGGGGTTGCCCGCCTCGATCACGTAGCTCTGGAGCGTGCGGACCGGGTAGTCGCGCGTGGTGACCCGGTCCAGGAAGCGGAAGTCGACGTCCACCCGCGTCGCGGAGGTGCGCGTGCGGACGTAGCCGCGCAGGTTCTTGTAGAACTTCACGTGCGGGTTCAGGCTCGACAGGCCGTTGTCGGCGGCGTTGCCGTCGCCGCCGGAGGTGATCGAGGTCGTCACCAGCTCGGTGCCGACGACCCGGTCCTGCGCGGTGTAGTCGTTCATCAGGTTCGCCGCCCACGACCGGTGCACGTCGCCGGTCAGCACGACGGTGTTGCGCAGGCCCGCCGCGTCCCAGCCCCGCTGGAGCCGGCCGCGGTTGGCGGTGTAGCCGTCCCACGAGTCCATCGACCTCGCGCCGTCCGCGGAGGCGAGCTTCTGCGCGAAGAACACCTGCTGCCCCAGGAAGTCCCAGGTGCCGAGCTTCTGGCGCATCCCGTCCAGCAGCCACGCCTCCTGCGCCGCGCCGGTCAGCGTGCGCGTCGGCGCGTCGGCCTCCGGGCACACCTTCGTGCCGTCGCCGCACGCCTGGTCGTCGCGGTGCTGGCGGGTGTCGAGCAGGTGGAACGTGGCCAGGCCGCCCCAGCGGACCCGCCGGTACAGCTGCATGTCCTCCGCGACCGGCCGCTGCGCGGACCGCAGCGGCATGTGCTCGTAGTACGCCTTGTACGCCGCCGCGCGCCGCGCCGTGAAGTCGCCCGCCGGGGAGGAGTCGTTGCGCACCAGCTCGGCGTAGTTGTTCTCCACCTCGTGGTCGTCCCACACGACCAGCCACGGCGCGGCGGCGTGCGCGGCCTGGAGGTCCACGTCCGTCTTGTACTGCGCGTGCCTGACCCGGTAGTCGGCGAGCCCGTCGATCTCCGCCGCCGGCGAGAACCGGCGCACCTTCGTGGTGGTCGCCGCGCCCTCGTAGATGTAGTCGCCCAGGTGCAGCACCAGGTCCGGGTTCTCCTCCGCCATGCGCCGGTAGGCGGTGAAGTAGCCCTCCTCGTAGTGCGAGCACGAGGCGAACAGCATGGTCAGCTCCGGGCTGGTGCCGACCGCGGGTGCGGTGACGCCGCGGCCCACCGGCGAGATGTGCCCGGCGGCGCGGAAGCGGTAGAAGTACTCGCGGCCGGGCTGGAGGCCGTCGACCTCCACGTGCACGCTGTGCGCCCACGCCTGGGTCGCGCCGACCGAGCCGGTGCGCACCACCTGCGTGAACCGCCGGTCGGTGGAGACCTGCCACTCCACGGTCACGGTGGCGCTCGTCATGCCGCCCAGGCCGTCCGCGTTGAGCGGGCTCGGCGCGAGGCGCGTCCAGATCACGAAACCGTCCGCGACCGGCTCGCCCGAGGCGACGCCGAGGGTGAACGGGTAGGCCAGCGCGTTCGCGGTGGCGGGCGACAGGACGCCCACCCCCGCGCCGGCTATGCCGCCGGCGATGAGCGTTCGGCGGGACAACGGGGACATCGGCTCTCCTTCGGTGCAGGGCCGGGAAGATCGCTGCGCACCCCTGCGTACACCGGGAAGGTGAGCGGCACGTGTAGTACGGGTGTAGACGGGTAGGCCGTACGGCATGGCAAGACGGGAAGCCGAAGAGCACCCGTGGGGACCACGCACCCCCTACGGGGCCGGCGGGACGTGGCCGTCGCGGGTGGACGAGCACGTGACCGAGGAGCCACCTGTGCGAGCGGCAGGCGGCGCGGTGCGCACCTGCCAGGACGAGACCACCACCCGGGTCAAGTGGCTGCGCACCCGCACCGAACAAGCCGCCCCCAAGCCCTGGTACTAACCCGCTGACCCCCACTCACACGTCCCCAATGCAGAACTCAGGGTCCCTGAGCGTTGGACTCACAGGTCTTGAGCGTTGGACTCACGGGTCGTGAACGCATGACTCGCGCGAGAGTCGTACGTTCCGGCCCCGCGAGTCCGACGTTCGGGACCCCTGAGTTCTGCGTTCGCGACTGGCGAGTCATGCGTTTGTGGCGGGTGAGTCATGCGTTCAGGACGCGCGAGTTCTGCGTTCGTGGGGGATGGGTCATGCGGTGCGGCGGGCGCCGGGGGAGGCGGTGGCGGTCCAGGTCTCGGGGGTGGCGAAGCCGGCGGCGGCGAACGCCTTGCGCACGGCGGCCTCGCAGGCGGCCACGGCGGGTTCCTCGACCAGCGCGATCACGCAGCCGCCGAAGCCGCCGCCGGTCATGCGCGCGCCCAGCGCGCCCTCGGCCAGCAGCACGTCGACCGCCGTGTCCAGCTCGGGCACGGTGACCTGGTAGTCGTCGCGCAACGACTCGTGCGACGCGGTGAGCAGCGGCCCGACGTCGCGCACGCGGTCGCTTCGCAGCAGGTCGGCGACCTCCAGCACGCGGTGGTTCTCGCCCACCACGTGCCGCACCCGCCGGGCCAGGGTGTCGGGCAGGTCGTGGTCGGCGTCGCGCAGGTCGCGCAGCGCGGGCACGCCCAGCAGCGCGGCGGCCCGGTGGCAGTCGCGCCGCCGCGCCGCGTACTCGCCGTCGACCAGGCGGTGCGGCGCCTTCGTGTCCACGACCAGCAGCGACAGGCCGTGGCCGAACAGGTCGAACGGGATGTGCTCGGTCCTCATCGACCTGGTGTCCAGCAGCAGCGCGTGCCCCTCCCGGGCCAGCAGCGACGCCGACTGGTCCATGACCCCGCACGGCACGCCGACGAACTCGTTCTCCGCGCGCTGCGCGATGCGCGCCAGCTCGCGGCGGTCCAGCGACACCCCGGACAGCTCGGTCACGGCCAGCGCCACCGCGCTCTCCAGCGCCGCCGACGACGACAGCCCGGCGCCCAGCGGCACGGACCCGTCCACGAGCAGCCCGAACCCGCCGATCGGGTGACCGGCGTCCCGCAGCGCCCACACCACGCCCGCCGCGTACGCCGCCCAGCCGGTCACCGCGCCCGGCACGAGGTCCACGACCCGCACCTCGGTCGTGCCGCCCGCCTGCTTCGACGCGACCCGCAGCACGCCGTCGTCCCGCCGGGCCGCGATCACCCGAGCCGTCTGCGGCAGCGCGATCGGCAGCACGAACCCGTCGTTGTAGTCCGTGTGCTCGCCGATCAGGTTGATCCGACCGGGAGCCTCGAACACGCCCTCACGCACCACCGGTGCTCTCCCTCACCCGCAACGAGAACGGCGTCCGGACGTGCTCCGGCGGTCGTCGCGGGTCCTCGACGCGCCGGTGCAGCAGGTCCACCGCGGCCCGCGCCACGGCCGCCTTGTCCGGCGCGATGGTGGTGAGGGACGGCAGGCTGTACGCGCCCTCCTCGGTGTTGTCGAAACCGGCGACGGCCACGTCGTGCGGCACGCGCACCCCGCGCTCGGCCGCCGCGCGCACCGCGCCGGTGGCGAGCAGGTCGTTGAAGCAGAACACCGCGTCCGGCGGTTCGGGCGCGGACAGCAGCCGCGCCATCGCCTCCGCGCCGTCGCGGCGGTGGTAGTTCAGCGCGGTCGCGACCAGGTCGTCGCGCACGGGCAGGCCCGCGTCGGCCAGCGCCAGCCGGTAGCCCTCCAGGCGCTGCGCCGCCGTGCCGCGGTGCGGGTGCGCGCCGATCGCGGCGATCCTGGTCCGCCCCAGGCCGACCAGGTGCGCCACGGCGGTGCGCGCGGCCGCCACGTTGTCGATGCCCACGTGGTCGATCGGCAGGTCCACGAGGTGCTCGCCGAGCATCACGACCGGGATGCCGGGGGCCAGCTCGTCGAAGTCGCGCGCCTCCAGCGCCTCGGGGCTGACGATCGCGCCGTCGATCATGTGCGGGCCGAGCGAGGCCAGCGTGTCCCGCTCGCCCTCGCGGGTGCCCAGGGTCTGCTCGATCAGGACGTTCCACTCCCGCTCCCGCGCCGCCCCGAGCACGAGCCCGGCCAGCTCCGCGAAGTACGGCACGACCAGCTCGGGCACCACGAGGGCCAGGGAACCGGTGCGGCCCCGGCGCAGGTTGCGGGCGCCGAGGTTGGGCCGGTAGCCGGTGGCCTCCAGCGCCTGCTCCACCCGGCGGCGGTTCTCCGGTTTCACGAACGCGTGGCCGTTGACCACGTTCGACGCGGTCTTCACCGACACGCCGGCCAGCGCGGCGACGTCCTTGAGCGTGGCCAAGCGGTGCCTCCGCCTCCGTCGTGGTCTCGGGAACGACCGGAATGGTAGCCGGCCCCCCGACCGCTTTACAACGTTGTATCAACGAGGTAAGAACGGGGTGACCCACGTCACCAGCCCCCTGCCGACCGTGGAGCGACCATGCGCAAGCTGCTGTCCGGGCTGACCGGGCTCCTCGTCCTGAGCACCCTCGTGCTCGCCGTGCCGACGGCCGCCTCCGCCGCCGTCTGGCAGCCGAAACCCGCCCCGCTGACCACGCCGTGGACCGGCCAGGTGTCCCCGACCAACGCCCTGCCGGAGTACCCGCGCCCGCAGCTCGTGCGAACCGACTGGCTCAACCTCAACGGCGTCTGGGAGTTCGCCGGCGCCCCCGACCTCGACGCGCCGCCGATCGGCCGGACGCTCCCCGAGGGCGTGCTCGTGCCCTACCCGGTCGAGTCCGCGCTCTCGGGGATCAAGCGGCACGAGGACCACATGTACTACCGCCGCACGTTCACCACCCCGGCCGGCTGGGGCGGTCGCCGGGTGAAGCTGAACTTCGGCGCGGTCACCTGGGAGACCCGCGTCTGGGTCAACGGCACCCGCGTCGGCACGCACACCGGCGGCTTCGACGCGTTCTCGTTCGACGTCACCGACGCCCTGCGCGCCGGCGCCAACGAGGTCGTCGTCGGCGTGCGGTCCACGGTGGACGGCAGCTCGTACCCGATCGGCAAGCAGCGCCGCGACCCGAGCGGCATCTTCTACACCGCGGCGTCCGGCATCTGGCAGACGGTGTGGCTGGAACCGGTCGCGGCCGACCACGTCACCCGCCTGGACACGACCCCGGACGTGCCCGCGGGCGTCCTCGACCTCGTCGTGCGGGGCACGGCCGGGAAGCAGGTGCGCGCCGAGGTGCTCACCGGCGGCCGGGTCGTCGGCACGGCGAGCGGCACGACCGGCGCGCACCTGCGCGTCCCCGTCCCGGACGCCCGGCTGTGGTCGCCCGACGACCCGTTCCTCTACGACCTGCGGGTCACCCTCGGGACCGACGTCGTCACCGGCTACTTCGGCATGCGCTCGCTCGGCAAGGCGGTGGTCGGCGGCGTGACGAGGCCGCTGCTCAACGGGAAGTTCGTGTTCCAGCTCGGCACGCTCGACCAGGGCTACTGGCCCGACGGCATCTACACCGCGCCCACCGACGCCGCCCTGCGCTTCGACCTGGAGCGGCAGAAGGCGCTGGGCTTCAACATGGTGCGCAAGCACATCAAGGTGGAGCCGGCCCGCTGGTTCTACCACGCCGACCGGCTCGGCCTGATGGTCTGGCAGGACATGCCGTCGCTCGACGCGGTGGACGAGGTGCCGAACGGGCGCGCCCACTTCGAGTCCGAGCTGCGCCGGGTCCTCGACCAGCTCAAGGGCATCACCTCGATCGTGCAGTGGGTGCCGTTCAACGAGGGCTGGGGCGAGTACGACGCCGGCCGCATCGTGGACCTCGTCCGGTCGGTCGACAACACCCGGTTGATCAACCACAACTCCGGCTCCAACTGCTGCGTGTCCGACCCCGACCCGGGCAACGGCGACGTCGTCGACGACCACGCCTACCAGGTGTCCGCGGCCACCCGGCAGCCCGACGCGAACCGGATCGCCGTCCTCGGCGAGTACGGCGGCCTGGGGCGGCGGGTCGCCGGCCACGAGTGGCAGCCGGGCGCGGGCTTCGCCTACGGCGACCTGTTCCCCGACGAGACGTCGCTGACCACCCGGTACGTGGAGATCACCAAGGAGGTCGGCCGGTTCGTGCACACCCGCGGCCTGTCCGCGTCGGTCTACACCGAGCCCTACGACGTGGAGAACGAGGTCAACGGGTTCTACACCTACGACCGGCAGGTGCTGAAGGTGACCGAGGCGCGGGTGCGCGAGGTCAACCGGCGCGTGCTGGCCGTCGCCGACGGCACCGAGGTCGGGCGCGGCGAGGCGATCTCCCTGCGGGTCACCACACCCGGCCACACCGACCGCCACCTGCGGCACCGCGACGGCCTGGCCCGCACCGACGTCGTCGGCGACGACACCGGTCGCCTGGACGCGACGTTCTGGGCCCGGCCGGGCCTGGCCGACGCGGCGTGCCTGTCGTTCGAGTCGCGCAACTTCCCCGGCCGCTACCTGCGGCACTCCGGGTTCCGCGTGCGCTCGGACGCCGCCGACGGCACGGCGGGGTTCGCGGGCGACGCGACGTTCTGCGCGCGCCCCGGCTCGGGCGGCACGGCGCTGGAGTCGCGCAACCTGCCCGGCCACTTCCTCCGGCACCGCGACGAGGCCGTGCACGTGGCGCGCCCCGGCGGCCCGAACCCGTGGGACACCGCCGAGGGCTTCGCGGCGGACACCACGTGGGCCGCGACGGTCCCGCTGTGGCGCAGCGGCGCGGACCTGCCGCTCGACCGGGCGCGCTCGTTCCGCGTCACCACGGCCGGGTTCACCGACCGGTACCTGCGGCACCAGGACGGCGTCGCGCGCACCGACGTGGTGGGCGCGGGCAGCGCCGCGCTGCTCAAGGGCGACGCGACGTTCGTCGTGCGGCGCGGCCTGGCCGAGCCGTCGTGCTACTCGTTCGAGTCGCGCAACGTGCCCGGCCACCACCTGCGCCACCAGGCGTTCCGGGTGCGGATCTCGCCGAGCGAGGACACCGACCTGTACCGGCGCGACGCGACGTTCTGCGCCCAGCCCGGCACCGGCGGCGTGAAGCTCCGGTCGCTCAACGAGCTGGGCGCGTCCGTGCGGCACCACTCGGCGGAGGTGTGGGTCGCGGTCGACGGCGGCGCGCACCCCTACGACGCCCCGTCGTCCTACGACGCGGACACCACCTGGGCCGTCGACGCGCCCTGGTCGCCGTAGTCCGGGTGGACCCGCGCGGCGGTGGCGACCGCCGCGCGGGTCCACGGGCACGACCGCCCTACGCGGGGGCGGTCGTCCTCGCGACCGCCGGGTGGACCGAGACCGCGAGCCACGCCAGCGCGCCGCCGGCCACCACGTGCAGCGCGCTCGTCAGCGGCGAGTCCGGCAACCGCGTGGCGAACGTGAACACCGGCAGCCCGACCGCGTAGGCCCACGACGGCACCGGCGGGTGGACCCGCGCCCTGATCATCGCCGCCCCGAACAGCGCCGAGCCCACCGCGAACACCAGCGCGCTCGCGGTCAGCACGGCCCTGGTCGGCGCGGCGGGCGGCACGTCGAGGAAGAACAGCACGACGTTCAGCGAGTACGCCGCCGCCCCGAACAGCCCGAGCCCGACGAGGTTCACCGCGTAGCCCGCGTCCCCGAGCCGCGTGCGGGGCTGCGCCAGGTGCAGCGCGGTCAGCAGTGGCACCGCGAGCGCCGGCGACAGCCCGATCAGCAGGCTCGTCGCCGCCGTCTCCCCGGTCACCCCCTCCACCGCCCCGGGCACCCCGATGAGCACCCCGGCCACCACCCCGCACACCGCGCCGAACCGCGCCAAGAAGTCCATGTCGTGGACGCTAGGGACGCCACCGGGCGCGCGGTCAGTGCCGACCGGCCGGCCCGGGGGTGCCGATCGGCACGTGCCGGTCCCCGGTCCGCCGGCCCACCGCTCCGCGACCGCCCGGCGAGGGCGCGCCGGGCCGTAGCCTGCTGTCGTGCGCCCTGTGTCGTGGTTGTCGCCCCTGCTGTGCGGGGTCGTGCTGGTGGCCGGCGGGTACGCCGGGGTGGCCGGGTTCGGGGTGACCCGGTGGGTGCCGTTCGCGCTCGGGCTGGCGGCGCTGGTGGCGGTCGGGTCCGCGCGCCGCCTGCCGGCGTGGGCGGTGCTGGCGGCGCAGGCCGCGCTGGTCGTGCTGGTGACGTGGGCCGACGGGTCGGGGATGGCGCGGGTGCTGTTCGTGCTGCTGCCGTTCGGGGCGTACTTCGCGTTCGGCCGCAGGGGTTCGGTGGTGGTGGGCGTCGGGTGCGCGGCGGTGATGGTGGTGGCGTTCCAGGTGACCGCGCCCGGCTGGGAGCGGTCCGCGGAGCACGTGTCGGACCTGCTGATGTTCGGCATCGGGGTGGTGCTGGCGGTGGCCATGGCGGAGCTGTCGGCGGCGGCCGAGAGGGTGCGGGTGGCGCGGGACCTGCACGACGGGGTGGGGCACCACCTGACGGCGGTGGCGGTGCTGCTGGAGCGGGCCGAGGCGTTCCGGGGCGTCGACCCCGCCTCGGCCGACCGGGCCGTCTCGGACGCCCGGGAGTCGGCGAAGCGGGCGCTGGAGGACGTGCGGCTCTCGGTGCGGGCGCTGCGGGAGCCCTTCCGGTTGGCCGAGTCGCTGCAACGGCTCGCCCGCGGCCTGGACGTGGTGGTCGACTGCACGGGGGACGAGAGCCGCTACGCGACCACGACCCTGCTCGCGCTCTACCGCGCCGCGCAGGAGGGCGTCACCAACGCCCTGCGGCACGCGGCGGGCCGCGACGTCGTGGTGACGGTCCACTGCGGGGCGGAGGCCGCGGAGCTGGTCGTCGCGGACGGCGGCCCCGGCGCCGGGGGCGACGAGGGGTTCGGGCTGCGCGGCCTGCGGGAACGGGTGGCGCAGGTGGGCGGTTCGGTCGACGTGCGCGGCGCGGCCGGGACCCGGCTCACCGTCGTGGTGCCGAGGAGGGCGGCGTGACCGTGCGCGTCGTCGTGGTGGACGACCAGCAGCTCGTCCGGGAGGGCATCGCGGCCCTGCTCGGCCTCCAACCCGGCATCGACGTCGTCGGCACGGCCGGTGACGGCCGGGCGGCCGTCGACCTCGTCGCCGAGCAGCACCCGGACGTGGTGCTGATGGACATCCGGATGCCGGGGCTGGACGGCATCGACGCGCTCACCGCCCTGCGCGACCGGGGGCTGGCGGCGAAGGTGGTCCTGCTGACCACGTTCGACGACGAGGAGTACGTGGTGCGGGCGCTGCGCGCCGGGGCGAGCGGCTACCTGCTCAAGGACCGGCCCGCCGCGGAGCTGGCGGCGGCCGTGCGGCTCGCGCACTCCGGGGTCGTGCAGGTGGACCCGGCCGCGGCGGCGCGCCTGGCGAGCGCGTTGACGCCGGTCACGCCCGGCGGGGTCGCGCCGCACGGCCTCACCGACCGCGAGGTGGAGGTGCTGCGGCTCGTCGCCGCCGGCTCCACTAACCGCGAGATCGCCCGCCGCCTGCACCTGGGCGAGGGCACGGTGAAGAACCACGTCTCGCGCATCCTCACCCGGCTCGGCCTGCGCGACCGCACGCAGGCCGCCGTGTACGCCCGCGACCGCGGCATCGGGTGACGCCGCGGTCGCGGGCGGCGGTCACACCGGGATCATCGCCGAGAACAGCAGCAGGTTCGGCGAGCCCGCGCCGGGGTTGACGACCACGCCCGGCGTGGCGTTGGCGGTCAGCGCCGCCGCCACCTGGACGGCCGAGTCGGCCGGGAACCGCTTCCGCCACAGCGCCGCCACGCCCGCCGCGTGCGCGGAGGCGGTGGAGCCGCTGATCGTCGAGTAGGCGGTGTCGGTGGTGCCCCACGCCGAGGTGATGTTCACGCCCGGCGCCCACACGTCGATGCACGGGCCGTAATTGGAAAAGCCGGCTTTGGCGTCGTTGGCGTCGGTCGCGCCGACGGTGGTCGCGAGCGGCACCGAGCCGGGGGAGTAGTTGCAGGCGTCGGCGTTCGACGCGCCGGACACCACCGAGTAGTGCACGTTCGCGTTGATGGAGTTGGTGATGGCGTTGTTCAGCGGCAGGTTCGTGCCGCCGCCGAGCGTCATGAGCGCGACCGCCCGCTGCCCGCTCGCCGCCGCGTCCTGGGTCAGCCAGTCGACGCCCGCGATGATCTGCGAGTAGGTGCCGGAGCCCTGGCAGTTGAGCACCCGCACGGACACCAGCGTCACGTCCTTGGCCACGCCGGTGGTCTCGCCGCCGACGGTGCCCGCCATGTGCGTGCCGTGGCCGTTGCAGTCGTTGCCGGGCGGGGTGACGCCGCCGACCGGGTCGTAGCCCGGGACGGCGCGGCCCTCGAACTCCTGGTGCGTGTAGCGGATGCCGGTGCCGACGACGTAGGCGCGCACGCCGCCCGCCGCGTTCGGGTGGAAGTACTTCGAGTCCAGCGGCAGGGAGCGCTGGTCGACCCGGTCCAGGCCCCAGGACGGCGGCGACGGCTGGAGGCCGAGCACCCGCGCCGACGGTCCCGGCGGGGCGGCGGGGGTCGCGGTGTCGCCCTCGGGCAGGCCCACGACCAGGTCCTGCGCCACGTACGCCACGCGCGGGTCGGCGGCGAGCCGGCGGGCCGCGGCGGCGCCGGTGCGCACGGCGAACCCGGCCAGGGCCGAGGTGTAGGTGTGCGTGACGCCCTTGATCGCGGTGCGCGCGGCGGCCAGGTCGGCCCGGTCCTTGAGCACCACGACGTAGCTGCCCGCGACGGCCGCGGGGTGCCCGCTGTCGAGCACGACCCCCTCGGGCGCGGCGTGCGCGGGCGCCGCGACCAGTCCGGCCAAGAGTGACGCGGCCACCGCCGCGTGCCTGATCCTCACGGTTCCTCCAGCGTGCGGGGAGTCGGCCCGGTGCCGACGTCGGGGTCCTTGAACAACAGCACGCGACGGCGATCACCGACAGGTCCGATCAGAGTTCAGCGGTACGCCACCGGGGATCGATCTTTCAGTCGTCGGTGTGAGGCGTCCTGCGTTCGGTCGCCGACATTAGGGCGAACGGGTGAACGGAACGGGGTGGCGCTAACACCGGATCGGGGGACGTCGACAGCAAGGCCACCGACGCGCGCACACCAGGGGGATGCGATCGTGGCCAAGGAGAAGAGCGGTTCGCGGGAGTCGTTGCGGCAGTTCGTGCGCACCAGGGGCGCCGACTTCCTGCGCGACCCGAACGTGTCGTCCATCGGCATCGGCCACAAGGTCGCCGGCGGGCGCGTCACCGACGAGGTCGCCGTGCAGTTCACCGTCCGGCAGAAGGCCGATCCCGAGGCGCTGGCGGCGCTGGGCACCGCGCCGCTGCCCGACTCGGTCGTCGTCGACGGCGTCACCGTGCCCACCGACGTGCTCCAGCGCGACTACCGGGCCGACTTCCGCGTGGTCGAGGAGGCCGCGGCCGACGTCCGCAAGACCCGCGTCGACCCGGTCGCGCCGGGCGTCAGCCTGGGCCACGTGCGGGTGTCCGCGGGCACCTTCGGCTGCGTCGTGCACGACCGGGTGGACGGCACGCCGTACGTGCTGAGCAACTGGCACGTCCTGCACGGACCGACCGGCGCGCTGGGCGACGACGTGGTCCAGCCGGGCGTGCACGACGACAACCGCACCGACCGCAACCGGCTCGGCAGGCTCGTCCGCTCGCACCTGGGCGCGGCCGGCGACTGCGCCGTCGCCACGATCGAGGACCGGCGGTTCACCGCGGAGGTCACCGGCCTCGGCGTGGTCGTGGAGAAGCTGGGCGAGCCGGAGCTGGGCGACAAGGTCGTCAAGAGCGGGCGCACGACCGGCGTGACGCACGGCGTGGTCCGGCGCGTCGACGTGCTGGTCAAGATCGACTACGGCCCGGGGGTCGGCCCGCGCGACATCGGCGGCTTCGAGATCGGCCCCGACCCGAAGCGGCCCGCGCCCGACGGCGAGATCAGCAAGGGCGGCGACTCCGGCGCGGTGTGGCTGTTCAAGTCGTCCAACGGCCGGGTCGGCAGGACCATGGCCGGCCTGCACTTCGCGGGCGAGGCGGGCGCCAGCGCGGACGAGCACGCGCTGGCGTGCCTGCCGCAGTCGGTGTTCGAGAAGCTGGGCATCTCGCTCACGCCGCCGAAGAGGCCCGCCGTGCGGACCGGCTTCGACGAGCACTTCCTCGGGCAGCCCGTCGGCCTGCCCGTCCTGGACGAGGGGGCGCGCGCGGACGCCGTCGAGCTGGACGGCTCACCCGTCCTGCACTACACCCACTTCTCGCTGGCCCAGTCGAAGTCGCGGCGCTTCGCCCGCTGGGTGGCGTGGAACGTCGACGGCGGCGACCTGCGGTCGGTCGACCGCGCCGGCATCCCGTTCGTGCTCGACCCGCGCGTCCCGGCCGAGCACCAGGTCGGCGACGAGCTGTACCGGGGCAACCGGCTCGACCGCGGTCACCTCGCGCGCCGCGCCGACCTGCTGTGGGGGCCGGGCGCGGAGCGGGCCAACGTAGACTCGTTCTTCTTCACCAACATCACGCCGCAGGTGGACGACTTCAACCAGAGCATGAGGCAGGGGCTGTGGGGGCGGCTGGAGGACGCCGTGCTGGCCGACGCGGACGTCGACGACCTCCGCGTCAGCGTCTACGGCGGCCCGGTGTTCCAGGACGACGACCGGGTGTTCCGCGGCGTCGCCCTGCCCCGCGAGTACTGGAAGGTCATCGCGTTCGCCGCCGGCGGGGTGCTCCGGGCGCGGGCGTTCGTGCTGACCCAGAACCTCGACCGGCTGGAGTCGCTGGAGCTCGACGAGTTCCGCGTGTTCCAGGTGGCGGTGGGCGAGGTGGAGCGGCGGTGCGGCCTCGCGTTCCCGGCCGCGCTGACCGCCGCCGACACCTTCACGGCCCCCGAGTCCCTCGACCGGCGGGCGCCGCTGGACGCGCTGGAGGACATCCGCTGGTGACCGGGCCGCACGACCGGCGGTGCCCGGGACCCCCGGCGGGCGGCGGCGCGGACCCGTGTCGAGGATCACGGAAGTCGGCCGACCGGAACAAGGCCGGCACCGGGGGGTGTTCGCACCGGTTATGGAAGAGGCCACTCTGCGCAGTCCATCCACGCCGGACGCCCCGGGGCAGGTGGCCGGACCGCCGACCGGGGCCGCCCGGGTCCGGGTCATCCTCGTCCTGGGCGCGCTCATCGCCCTCGGTCCCTTCACGATCGACATGTACCTGCCCGCGCTGCCGGAGCTGGGCGCCGACCTCGGCGCGTCCGAGTCCGCGGTGCAGCTGACGCTCACCGGCACGCTCGTCGGCCTCGGCCTGGGGCAGCTGGTCATCGGCCCGCTCTCCGACTCCTTCGGCCGGCGGCTGCCGCTGATCGCCGGCACGGCCGTGCACGTCGTCGCGTCCGCCCTGTGCCTGATCGCGCCGAACGTCGTCGTCCTCGGCCTGCTGCGCACCCTGCAGGGGGTCGGCGCGGCCGCCGCCATGGTGGTCGCCATGGCCGTGGTGCGCGACCTGTTCACCGGTCGCGCCGCCGCGACGATCATGTCCCGGCTGATGCTCGTGATGGGCGCCGCGCCCATCCTCGCGCCGTCGGTCGGCGCGGCCGTGCTGCTGACCGGCTCGTGGCGCGGCGTGTTCGCCGTGCTCGCGGCGCTCGGCGTGGCGTCGATGCTGGTCGCGATCTTCCTGCTGAAGGAGACGCTGCCGCCGGAGAGGCGCCGGACGAGCTCGTTCCGGCCGGTGCTGCGGACCTACGGTGAGCTGCTGGCCGACCGGCAGTTCGTCGTGCTGGTCCTGGTCGCCGCGCTCGGCATGTCGGCCCTGTTCTCGTACGTCTCGGGTTCCTCGTTCGTGCTCCAGGACACCTACGGGCTGGACCAGCAGGAGTTCGGCCTGGTGTTCGCGATCGGCGCGGTGGCGCTGATCGGGGCGTCGCAGGCGAACGTGGTGCTGCTCAACCGCTGGTCGGAGCGCCGGATCGTGTTCGGCGCGCTGGCGGGCGCGCTGGTCTTCGGCGTGGTGCTCATCGCGGCCACGGCATCCGGGTTCGGCGGGCTGATCGGCTTCCTCGTGCCGCTGCTGCTCCTGCTCGCCGGGGTGGGCCTCGTCCTGCCCAACGCGCCCGCGCTGGCGCTGTCCCGCCACGGCGAGGCGGCCGGCACCGCCGCCGCGCTGCTGGGCGCCGCGCAGTTCGGCATCGGCGCGCTGATCGCGCCGGTCGTCGGCCTGCTGGGCAACGACGGCCTGGCGATGGCGCTGACCATGACCGGCGGCGTGCTGGTCGCCTGGGTCGCCCTGGGGGCGACGATGCTGCGGCGGCGGGTGCCGGCGCACGCCTGACCCGCCGGGCGGACCCCTCTCCCGCGCACCCGGAACCTCGTGCCCGAAATCGGGCACGGGGTTTGGCGCGGTGGTTGGCTGTCGCCATGCTGGACGCCGTGGAGGACGAGGTGCCCGCCGAACTGCTGCGGCACGTGGTCCGCACGACCGGGCTGCCCGCCGCGCTCGCGCGACGGGTCGTGTCCGACGTCATGGGCTACTTCGTGGAGACGGCGGAGGAGTACGTGCTGCGCAGGCACGCCGAACTCCGCCGGGACGGGGTGGCCAACGCGAGGATCTGGGCGTTGTTGCGCGAGGAGCTGGACGTGCGGCCGGTGGCCGCGCCGCCGCTGTCCGAGCGCCAGCTCCGCCGGATCGTCTACGGCTAGAGGGGTCGACAGCGATGTGCGGGATCGTCGGGTACGTGGGGTCGCGGGACGCGGTGCCGGTGCTGCTGGAAGGGCTGCACCGGTTGGAGTACCGGGGGTACGACTCGGCGGGCATCGCGGTCGCGGGGGAGGAGCTCCAGGTCGTCAAGACCGCCGGCCGCGTGGGCGACCTGCGCCGGGCCGTGCCCGCGGGCACCGGCGGGCCGTCGGGCATCGCGCACACCCGCTGGGCCACGCACGGTGAGCCCAACGACCGCAACGCCCACCCGCACGTGGACGCCGGGCGGCGCGTGGCGATCGTGCACAACGGCGTGTTCGAGAACTCCGACCAGCTGCGCAACCGCTTGCGCGCCGAGGGCGTGGACCTCGCCTCGGACACCGACAGCGAGGTGCTCGCCCACCTGGTCGCGCGCAGCTCCGCCGCGACCCTCGAAGACGCCGTGCGCGAGGCGCTGGCGCAGGTCGAGGGCACGTACGGGGTGATCGTGATGGACGCCGACCGGCCCGGCGAGCTGGTCGCCGCCCGGCGCGGCAGCCCCGTCGTCCTCGGCGTCGGCGAGCAGGAGATGCTGATCGCCTCGGACGTCACCGCCCTGGTCCGCTTCACCCAGCAGGTCATCTACCTCGACGACGACGAGATCGCCACCGTCACCGCCGACGGCTACCGGACGTCCACCATGGACGCCCGCGCCACCACCACCCGCACGCCCACCGCGATCGACGTGCCGACCGCCGAGTACGAGCTGGGCGAGCACCCGGACTTCATGTACAAGGAGATGCGGGAGCAGCCCGACGCGGTGGACCGCTGCCTGCGCGGCCGGCTGGACCACCGGTTCTCCTCGGCCCGCCTGGACGGCGTGGGCCTCACCCCGCAGGACTACCAGCGCATCCGCCGGGTCAAGCTGCTCGGCTGCGGGTCGGCGTACTACGCGGGGCAGGTCGGCGCGCAGCTGGTCGAGGAGCTGGCGCGCATCCCCGCCGACGCCGAGCCCGCCTCCGAGTTCCGCTACCGCAACCCGGTCGTGGACCCCGACACCCTCTACGTCGCCATCAGCCAGTCGGGCGAGACGCTGGACACGCTGGCCGCCGTGCAGGAGCTCAAGCGCAAGGGCGGCCACGTCATCGGCGTGGTCAACGCGGTCGGCAGCACCATCGCCCGCGAGTGCGGGCACGGGATCTTCCTGCACGCCGGGCCCGAGGTGTCGGTGGCGGCCACCAAGTCGTTCACCACCATGGCCGTCGCGCTGGCGATGCTCGCCCTCGACCTCGGCCGCGTGCGCGACCTGTCCATCACCGAGGGACGCCGGGTCGTCACCGGGTTGGGCGAACTGCCGCACACGATCGCGCAAGTCCTCGCCGAGGAGGACCGGATCGCCGAGGTGGCGCGCAAGTACGCGGGGGCCGAGCACATGTTCTTCGTCGGCCGCGTGCGCGGCTGGCCGGTGGCCCGCGAGGGCGCGCAGAAGCTCAAGGAGATCTCCTACGTGCACGCCGAGGCGTACCAGGCGTCCGAGCTGAAGCACGGGCCGCTGGCGCTGATCAACCCGTCCATGCCGACCGTCGTGCTGGTGCCCGACGACGAGCTGCTGGCCAAGAACACCGCCACGATCGAGGAGATCAAGGCGCGCGGCGGCCCCGTCATCGCGGTCACCGACGCCGACCTGCCGCCGGGCCTGGCCACCGACGTGATCCGGGTGCCCCGCGCGCACGACGCCCTGACCCCCATCACCCTCTCGGTGCCGCTCCAGCTCTTCGCCTACCACCTGGCGCGCTCGCTGGGCCGCGACGTCGACCGCCCGCGCAACCTCGCCAAGAGCGTCACCGTGGAGTGACCCCGCGCCCGGGGTTCACCCGACGGTGTCTGCGGCGGCGAAGGGACGTCGATCGTCCTATCGTCCACCGCGGAGGTGTCCACAGTGGCCGAACGGGTCGAGGTCGGGCGCGGCGCGCGCAACGCCGTCGTCGCGGTGATCATGCTGGGGATGTTGCTCGCCGCGCTCGACCAGACGATCGTGGCGACGGCGCTGCCGACGATCGTCGGCGACCTCGGCGGCGGCGGCCACCTGTCCTGGGTGGTCACCTCCTACCTGCTCGCCGAGACGATCATGACGGCGCTGATCGGCAAGTTCGGCGACCTGTTCGGCCGCAAGCGGGCGTTCCTGGCGAGCGTCGTGCTGTTCATGGCCGGCTCGTTCCTGTGCGGCTGGGCCGACTCGATGACGTGGCTGATCCTGGCCCGCGCCGTGCAGGGCCTCGGCGCGGGCGGGCTGATGGTCACCTCGGCGGCGGTGATCGCGGACGTCGTGCCGCTGTCCGAGCGCGGCAAGTACCAGGGGTTCATCGGCGCGGTGTTCGGCGTGGCCACCGTGGTCGGCCCGCTGCTCGGCGGCCTGTTCGTGGACCACCTGTCGTGGCGGTGGGCGTTCTACGTCAACCTGCCGCTCGGCGTCGTGGTGCTCGCGGTGGGCGCGTTCGCGCTGCCGGGGGTGCGCGCGGCGACCAGGCCGCGCATCGACTACCTCGGCATCCTGCTCATCGGCCTCGCCGCCACCGGCCTCACGCTCGTCACCAGCTGGGGCGGCGTGGAGTACCCGTGGTCGTCGCCGACGATCCTGTGGATGGTCGTCGGCTCGGTCGTCGCGCTGGTGGCGTTCGTGCTGGTGGAGAACCGCGCCGCCGAACCCGTGCTGCCCATCCGGCTCTTCCGCGACCGCACGTTCACCGTGTGCGTGGTGCTCAGCTTCGTCGTCGGGTTCGCGATGCTCGGCGGCGTCACGTTCCTGCCCACCTACCTCCAGTACGTGCACGGCGTGTCCGCCACGCAGTCCGGCCTGGAGATGCTGCCGCTGGTCGCGGGCCTGCTGTTCGCCTCCGTCACCACCGGCACGGTCATCTCCAAGACCGGGCGCTACCGGGTGTTCCCGCTGTTCGGCAGCGTCATGATGGTCGGCGGCATGCTGCTGCTGGCCCAGCTGCGGCCGTCGACGCCGTTCTGGCAGGCGTCGGTGTTCATGCTCGTGCTCGGCCTGGGCGTGGGCATGTGCATGCCCGTCACGATGGTCGTGGTGCAGAGCACCACCAACTACGAGGACCTGGGCGTGGCCACGTCCGGCGTGAGCTTCCTGCGCACCCTGGGCAGCTCGTTCGGCGTGGCGGTCTTCGGCACGGTCTACGCCTCGAACCTGCCGGACAACCTGGCCGCCGCGATCCCGCCCGGCGTCGACCCGCGCGCCGCGTCCGACGTGAAGGCCCTGCACGCCCTGCCGCCGGAGCTGAAGGCGCCGATCGTCCAGGCGTACAGCGACACCCTGCACACCGTGTTCCTGTCCGCCGCGCCGGTCGCCGCCGTCGCGTTCCTGGTCGCGCTGTTCCTGCGCGAGGTGCCCCTGCGCGACACCGCGCGGGCCTCCGCGACCGCCGTGGGCGACAACTTCGCCGAGCCCCGCACGTGGGACTCCGGGCACGAGCTGGACAAGCTCGTCGCCCTCGTGGTCAGCCGCGAGCGCCGCGACCCCACCCCGGACGTCCTCGCCGCCTCGGGCGTGCCCCTCACGCACGCCCAGGCGTGGCTGATGGTCCGGGTGTTCCGGCAGAGCGTCGAGCACGGGGCCGCCACCCTCGACCGGCTCGCCGCCGACACGAAGGTCCCGCCGGGCGTCTTCGAACCGGTGGCCCGCCAGCTCCAGACCCGCGGCTACCTGGTCGAGACCGCCGACCAGTACCGCTTCACCGCCGGCGGCACCGCCGTGTTCGCCGAGCTGGTCGCCTCCTGGCGCCGCTGGCTGCTGTCCCGGCTCGCCGACTGGAACTGCGACGACCCGGAGTTCGCCGCCGCCGTCGACCGGGTGGCCGCCGAACTGTCCACCACCGGCCGCTCCCTGGCCACCGGCCGCCACGCCGCACCCGTCTGACCCCGCGCCCCGGGCCCGGCTGTTCCCGGGCCGGGCTAGCCCAGGGGGCGGTCCAGGCCCGGCCGGTGGTCCGCCACGAGCGTCTCCAGCTCGGCCATCGCCGTGGAGCCCTCGGCGAACATGCGCGCGCACTCGACCAGCCGCTCCACCCCGTTCGGGTAGTCCTGGCTGGTCAGCACGATGCTCATCACGTCGGTCCGGTTCGCCGGGTGGCGGTTGATCGCGCCCGCGAACGGCAGGAACGACATCAGCAGGTCGCGTTCCGCCGGGGTCCGGAACCCCGGCGTGCCCAGCAGGACGTCCACGATCCGGCCCATCTCCGCGGCGCTGAGCCGGTCGGGGACGAGGGGACGCCCGGTCGGGGCGGCGGGGCGGGCGCGGGAGGGGCCGGTGGCGCCGGCGTCGAGCGGGTGGCCGTCGACCAGGCGCAGCCAGACGAGCGCGTCCACCTCCTTGACGGCGACCCCCACCTGGGCGAAGTCACCCGGTCGGGCGGCCGGCTCGTGCCGGACGACGGAGCGGTAGAAGTGGTCGGACACCACCAGCGCCAGCGTGGCCGTCGAGCCCGCCAGCGCCCGCTTGGCGGACGGCGCGTCCACGATGCGGTAGGTGAAGATCATCTCCGCGCTGGTGCGGCCCCGGTCGTCGTAGTGGACCTCGCCCGCGTGCACGGCCATCCGCATCCGCAGGTGCGCCTCGTGCGAGTGGACGTGGTTGTGCCGGCGCAGGTTCGCGGCCACGCGTTCCGGCAGCTGCTCGACCAGGTGGCTCTTGGGCACCTCACCGGGCAGCAGCACGAGCACGGCGTCGCCCGCGTCGTCGACCGACTTGTCGTCCCACGGCAGGCCGCACTCGGCGAAGGCCGTCATCAGCACCCGGTACATGCCCTCGCGCGCGGCGGTGCGGTGCGGTGACGTGCGCGCCGGGTCCCCGTACCCCTCGACGTCCACGACCACGAAGCACCGGTGGAGCGCGTCCGACCCCATGTGACCTCCCCGTCATGGTTGTAGCCCAGGACGGGGCCGGTCGGGGCCGGTCGGGCCGTCGCGCCACTCGGAAAGAGCAACGCGCCGGTAGCGTTGCGCCCCTGGTCGCCCGGGGTACGGAGGGGATGTGGACGGGTACGGATTCACGATCGCGCTGGTCGCGGTCCTGGTGCTGCTCAACGCGCTGTTCTCCGGCTCGGAGATGGCGCTGATCTCGTTGCGCGAGGGACAGCTGCGGGCGCTGGAGCGCGAGGGCGGCAGGTCGGGGCGCACGCTGGTGCGGCTGGCCCGCGACCCCAACCGGTTCCTCGCGACCATCCAGATCGGCATCACCCTCGCCGGGTTCCTCGCCTCGGCGACCGCGGCGGTGTCGCTGGCCCGGCCGATCACGCCGCTGCTGTCGTTCCTCGGCGACGCGGCGAACGCGGTGGCCATCGCCCTGGTCACGATCGTGCTGACGTTCCTCACCCTGGTGTTCGGCGAGCTGGCGCCCAAGCGGCTGGCCATGCAGTACGCCCTGCGCTGGGCGCTGCTCGTGGCCCGGCCGCTGGACCTGCTGTCGACGGTCTCGCGGCCGGTGGTGTGGGCGCTGAGCACGTCCACGGACGTCGTCGTGCGCCTGTTCGGCGGCAAGCCCGACGCCGAGTCCGAGCAGATGTCGTCGGAGGAGCTGCGCGAGCTGGTGTCGGCGCAGCGCGGCCTGAACGCCGAGCAGCGGATGATCATCACCGGCGCGCTGGAGATCAACGACCGGCGGCTGCGCGAGGTGCTCGTGCCGCGCCGGGCGGTGGTCACCCTGGACGCCGCGTGGGACGTGCCCACCGCGCGGGCCGAGCTGGCCTCCTCGGGGCACTCGCGGGCACCCGTCGCGCGCGGCGGGCACCTGGACGACGTGGTGGGCCTGGTGCACCTGCGCGACCTGCTCGACGAGGGCGCGGCGCTGGTCGACGTGGCCCGGCAGCCGCTGGTGTTCCCCGACTCGGTGAAGGTCGCCGACGCGCTGCGCCGCTTCAAGGCCGAGCGCGAGCAGATGGCGCTGGTCGTGGACGAGCACGGCGCGGTCGACGGCATCGTCACGCTGGAGGACCTGCTGGAGGAGATCGTCGGCGAGATCCTCGACGAGACCGACCGCGACCTGATGGCCGTGCGCAACGGCGCGGACGGGTCGATGGTGCTGCCCGGCACGTTCCCCGTGCACGACCTGGTCGACCTGGGCGTCGAGCTGCCCGACGCGCCGGAGGGCGACTACGCCACGATCGCCGGCCTGGTGCTCGTGCTGCTCGGGCGCATCCCGGAGCGGCCCGGCGACCGGGTCACCGTGTCGGGCTGGGGCATCGAGGTGCTGGGCGTGGAGCACCACGCGATCACCCGGGTGAGGTTGCGCGGGCAGCGGTGAGCGCCGGCCCGCCCGCCGGTGCGCGGGCGGGCCGACCCGGTGTCACCGCCCGGCGGCGGCCACCCACGCCTCCAGGGCGTCCGCGCCCGACGGCAGCGCCGCCGACAGCAGCCGGTGGCCGTCGCCGGTCACCACGACGTTCTCCTCCAGCCGCACGCCGATGCCGCGCAGCTCCGGCGGCACGGTCTCGTCGTTCGGGTGGAAGTACAGGCCCGGCTCCACGGCCAGCGCCATGCCGACCTCCAGGTCGCCGTCGTGGTACGCCTCGGCGCGCGAGTTGGCGCAGTCGTGCACGTCCAGGCCGAGGAAGTGGCCGACGCCGCACGCGATGTAGCGGCGGTGGTGCTGGCCGTCCGGGTCGAGCGCCTCGTCCACCGACACCGGCAGCAGGCCCCAGTCGTGCAGGCCCTCCGCGAGCACCCGCATGGCCTCGCGGTGGAACGCCCGGTACTCCGCGCCCGGCCGCACCACCGCCAGCGCCGCCGCGGACGCCCGCTCGATCAGCTCGTGCACCTGCCGCTGCGCCGGGCTGTACGCCCCGGACACCGGCAGGGTGCGGGTGATGTCGGCGGTGTAGAGGGTGTCCAGCTCCACGCCCGCGTCGAGCAGCAGCACGGCGTCCTCGGGCACGGGGCCGTCGTTGCGCACCCAGTGCAGCACCGGCGCGTGCGGCCCGGCGGCCACGATCGAGGCGTAGCCGGGACCGTTGCCCGCGGTGCGGGCGCGCCGGTCGAACGTGCCCTGCAACCAGCGCTCGCCGCCGCCCTTCACCGCGGTCTGGAGCTCGGCGGCGACGTCGGCGAAACCCAGCACCGTGGCGTCCACGGCCGCCTGGAGCTGGCCGACCTCCCAGTCGTCCTTGATCCGGCGCAGCTCGGCCAGCGTGGTGCGCAGCCCGGCGGTGTGGTCGGCGCCCGCGAGCGCGTCCAGCAGCGGGTCGACGCCCGCGGTCGCGTGCACGGCGGGCAGCCTGCCGCGCAGCGCCGACGGCAGCTCGTGCAGCGGGCGGCAGCGCACCCCGAGGGCCTCGGACCACTCGGCGAGGCCCGGCACCGGGCCGATCCACAGCTCGCCGTCGCGGGCGTTGGCGAAGAAGTCCGGCTCCTCGGGACCGGCCGGCGGGCGCAGGAACAGCTCCGCGTCGTGGCCACCGGCCACCGGGCTCATGACCAGCACGGCGCCCTCGGCGGAGCAGCCGGTCAGCCAGGAGAAGTCGCTGTCGGGCCGGAAGCCGAAGTCGGTGTCGTTGGACCGCACCGGGGCCCACCCGGCGGCGACCGCGACGCGGGCCCCCGGCAGTGCGGCGCTGAGCCGGGCGCGGTGCGCGGCGGCGGCCTCGGCGGCACCGGGCGCGACCCGGGCGGCGCGGTCGGCCGGGCCCCAGCCGTGCTGGACGAACCGCCGGAAACCGGAGGCGTCGACGAGCTTGCTCGGGTCGCGGCGGGCGGGTTTGGTCACCGTGGGCAGCCTTTCGGGTCGGGGGTCGGGACCGACCGCGATCGGCGGCCGGGCGCGTCACCCAGGATGCCCGTCGAGGTGGCGCGTTGCCCCGGCCGGGTGCCCCGATCCCCGAAACGGCCTCCCCGGGGCGGGCGATCCGGTAGGCATCAGGCACCAACCGGTAGCGGAAGGTGATCGCGTGCGTGCTGAGGATGTGGTCGAGCTGAGGGTGCACGGCGTGTCCGGCACCCCTCCGGAGCACGTGCTGGGCGACCCGTTCCCCACGGCCGTGGCCGGTGACGACGTGGCCCGCTTCCTGCGCGCCGCGAAACCCGCGTGCACCCTGCCGGGCGAGGACCCGGTGCGGGAACGGGTGGTCGAGGCGTTCCACTGGGGCCGGTTCACCTCCGGCGGGGCGAGCCGCGCGCTGTGGCTGCTGCTCGTGCCGTTCGCGATCCTCAACCTCGCCCGGTACGCGCTGCTGGGCCCCGGCCGGTTCGCCGAGGCCGTCCTGCGGCTCCTCGGCCTCGTCCTGACCTGCATGTTCGTCACGACCACCGCGTACGTGTCGCTGGAGCTGCTGGTGCGGCAGTGCGCCGCGGCGGCGGCGTGCCGGGCGGCCAACCCGTGGCTGGGCTTCTTCGACGGCTGGCCGTTCGGGGCGATGCTGCTGGTCGGCATGGTCCCGCCGGTGCTGGTGATCGGCGTGCTGTGGTGGTTCGGCCGGCAGACGTTCCTCTACGAGCCGCGCGGCACGCACCACCGGTGGGAGACGCGCGCGGGCAGCCTGGGCGACTACGCGTTCTGGCACACCTCGCCGCGCACGCCCGTGCTGCGGGACGCGCACGTCGCCGCCGCGTGCGCCGTCGTGGGCGTGCTGTACGCGGGCGCGCTGCGCACCGCCCTGCCCGACGGCGCGCTGTCGTGGTCGGTGACCGGGCTCGGCGGCGGCGTGCTGGCGTGGGCGGTGGGCTGCGTGGCGCTGTCCCCGGACCGGCGGGCGGTGAACTCGCGGGCGCTGAAGTGGGCGTCGGTGGCGTACCTGCTGCTCGCGGCCGGCCTGGCGACCGGGTTCCTGTGGCGGCAGCCGACCGGCGAGACCGGCGCGGTGGTCCCGCTCGCCGGGTTCGAGGCGGTCACGAACGTGCTGGCGGCGCTCGCGATGCTGCTGCTGGTCGTGCTGCTCGGGGCGTGCGCGCGGCTGCGGCACGGCGCGCACGGCCGCGCCCTGATGGCGGTGGACGCCCGGTTCCGGCCCCTGTGGCACGGCTACGGCGCGGTGGTCGTCGCGGCGGTCGCGACGACGCTCGCGGTCGGGTTCAGCGGCGGGCTCGCCTACCGGGTCGTGGACTGGGTCGGCGACCCCGCGCCCGCCGGGCGGCCCGGTCCGGTGCTCAGCACCAGCCACCTGGTCGGCGCGGGCCTGTGGGGCGCGCTGGCCATCGCGTTCGCGCTGGTCGTGCCGCCGGTGGCGGCGGCGGTGGTGCGGCAGGCGTCCACCGCCCTGCTGCTGGCCGCCGGGTCGCTGGCGGCGGCGACGGGCGTGGTGCTGCGCTGGGCGCCCGCCCCGGACCGGGCGTCCTGGACGGCGGTCACCGCGGCCGGGGTGCTGTACGCGATCGGCCTGGTGTCGTGGGTGCGGCACCCGGTGGGCGCGGCGGTGCGGGAGAGCGTGCTGCTCGACTACCCGGGCCGCCCGGACCGGCCGGGCCTGGGCAAGGTGGCCCTCGGCAGGCGGGTCGCGGCGGCGAAGTACCGGTACCACTGGCTGCTGGGCGCGCCCGCCGTGCTCGGCGGCGTGCTCGTGGTGGTGGCGGGCGGGATCGCGCTCGCCCGGCTCGCGCACCCCGACTGGCGCGCCGCGCCGCCGCCCGGCCTGGCCGCCTGGCTGACCACCCGCCCCGCCGAGGAGCTGGGCGTGCTGGGCAGCCTCGTCGTGTCCGGCCTGGTGCTGCTCCTGCTGCTGCTGGGCGTGCGGACGTGGCAGAGCGGCCGGATGCGCACCGTCGTCGGCGTCGTGTGGGACCTGGTGGCGTTCTGGCCGCGCTCGGCGCACCCCACCTGCCCGCCGCCCTACGGCGGGCGCGCCACGATCGAGCTGACCTCCCGCGCCGTGCGGCTGGCCGTGCACCACGACGTGGCCGCGGTCGTGCTGTCCGGGCACAGCCAGGGCAGCGTCGTGTGCTTCGCCGCGCTGTCCCTGCTGCGCCGCGAGGCCGAGCGGCCCGACCCGGCCGACGGCGAGCGCTACGTCCGGCAGGCCGACGCGCGCCGCGCCCTGGACCGGGTCGGCCTGGTCACCTACGGCTCGCAGCTCCAGTGGGCGTACTCGCGGCTGTTCCCGCAGTACCTGGGCCACGCCCGGCTGGCGAGCCTGCACGAGGAGCTGGGCGACCGGTGGTGGAACGTGCACCGGCTCACCGACCCGCTCGGCGGCCCCGTGCAGGTGTGGCCCGAGGGCGACGACGAGCCGCTGCGCGCCGGGCCCAAGCTGTGGGGCGTGAAGTGCGGCAACGACGTGCGGCTGCGCGACCCCGAGTTCCTCGACCCGGACCCGGACGTGGTGGCCTCGCCCATGCGCGGGCACAGCGACTACTACCGCGACCCGGTGTTCGACGAGGTCGTGGCCCGGGTCGCCGCCGCGGTGGCGGACGCCGAGTTCGCCCGGGTCACCACCGGCCCGTGACGGCGGTGCGGTGTGATGGGCGGATGACCGCGATCATCCGCCGCGCCACCGCCGAGGACGTCCCGTCGATCGTCGCCCTGCTCGCCGACGACCCGCTGGGCGCCCGGCGCGAGGACCCCGCCGACCTCACCCCCTACCTCGACGCGTTCGCCCTGCTCGACGCCGCCGCGCACGAGGTGCTGGTGGTGGCCGAGGACGACGGCCAGGTGGTCGGCACGCTCCAGCTCACCGTGCTGCGCGGCCTGTCCCGGCGGGCCGCGACGCGGGCCCAGGTCGAGGGCGTCCGCGTCGCCTCCGCCGCGCGCCGGCGGGGGCTGGGCGAGCTGCTGGTGCGGTGGGCCGTGGCGGAGGCCCGCGACCGGGGCTGCTCGGTGGTGCAGCTGACCTCCGACAAGTCCCGCGCCGACGCCCACCGCTTCTACGAGCGGCTCGGGTTCACCGCCTCGCACGAGGGCTTCAAGCAGGCCCTGTCGTGACGCGGAGTACGTTGCGCGGTAGTCGTCGTGCTCACGGGAAGTCCGGATGATCCAAGCCCTCTCCACCGCCCTCACGGTCCTCGGCCTCGTCGCGGGCACGTGGTCGCTCGTGCTCGTCGTCGCCGACAAGCCCATCACGCTCGCCACCAAGGCCACCCTCGGGCTCGCCGGGGTCGTGGTGCTGCTGGAGGCCGGCCTGCTCGTGCAGTTCGTCGCCGGCGTGGTGCGGGCGATCGGCCTGGACCGGGAGATCGACACGCCCACGTTCATCGGCTACCTGCTCACCGCGGTCCTCATCCTGCCGCTCGGGGCGTTCTGGTCGCTCGCCGAGCGCTCGCGGTGGGGCGCGGGCGTGCTGGCCGTCGCGCTGTTCAGCGTGCCCGCGATGGTCCTGCGCGCCAACCAGGTGTGGGGCGCCTGATGGGGTCCCTCGCGGAGACCACCCGGTCCGGGCCGGGGCGGATGCTGATCGCGGTGTACGGGGTCTTCGCCATCGCCGCCGCGGCGCGCTCCGGCGTGCAGCTGGCCACCCGGTTCGACCAGGCGCCGCTGGCCTACCTGCTGTCGGCGCTCGCGGCCGTCGTGTACGTCGTGGCCGCGCTGGCGCTCGCCGGGGTCGCGCCGCGCCGGGTCGCCTACCTCGCGTGCGCCGCGGAGCTGGCCGGGGTCGTGCTGGTCGGCGCGGCGAGCCTGGTGTTCCCGGCCGCCTTCCCCGACGCCACGGTGTGGTCGCACTTCGGCGCGGGGTACGGGTTCGTGCCGCTCGTCCTGCCCGTGCTCGGCCTGCTGTGGCTCAGGCGCACCGACCGCACCGGTGCGGACTCCCGCAGGGGGTGAGCTGAACCCGCCGCGGCCGGTGTGGGGTAATTGATCGGCGGCGGCCACGGTGCGGTGCCCGTCAGCCGTCCGCGGTGGCACCACAACCTTCGGGTGTCCCGGCAGGGCACGCCGTCGTGGACGCGGAGGCCGGGGGAGGGGTCCCCCGGCCTCACTCTTCGGTGAGGAAGATCACCTGTCCGCGCGAACCGTTCCGGTGCGGGCGTAACCGCAGGTCACGACACTGGACGGGGTCGCGGCAACCAACCCATGTCTGAGCCCGTTCTCAGGTGGGGTGTGCGAGCGTTCGCCCATCCGCCCGCGGGCCCGCGCGCCGTCGCGCCGAACCGGCCCGCCCACCAAGGAGATGCCTGAAGATGTCCGTGCTGGCTCGCCTGAGCCTGGCCAACCGAGGTCTCGTCGGGCTGCTCAGCCTCGTCGTCCTCGGCTTCGGCGTGCTGACGCTGCCCTCCATCAAGCAGCAGCTGTTCCCGTCCATCGAGCTGCCCGCCGCGGTGGTCATCGCCCAGTACCCCGGCGCGTCGCCGGACCTCGTGGACAGCCAGGTCGCCGAGCCGATCCAGTCCGCCGTGCGCGGCGTCGACGGCGTCGAGCAGGTCCTCGCCCGCTCCTCCGAGAGCTCCACGACCGTCCAGGTCATGTTCGTCTACGGCACCGACCTGGACGCCGCCGTGTCGCAGGTGCAGCAGGCCGTGAACCGGCTCCAGCCGCGCCTGCCCGAGGGCGTCGAGCCGACCGTGGCGCAGGGCGGCACCGACGACATCCCGGTGATCGCGCTCGCCGCGACCTCCGGTGACGACGACATCGCCACCGCCGCCCGGCTGCGCGCCGAGGTCGTGCCCGAGCTGGAGGCGCTCGCGGGCGTCCGCGAGGCGACCGTCAGCGGCGAGCGCGAGCGCGCCGTCACCGTCACCGTCGACTACGCCCGCCTCGCCGCGGCCCGCGTCGACCCGCAGGCGCTGACCGCCGCCCTCACCGCGGCGGGCGCCGTCGTGCCCGCCGGCACCGTGCCCGACGCCGACAAGACGCTGACCGTGCAGGTCGGCAGCCCCGTCGGCACCGTCGACGACCTGCGCGCCCTGCCCGTCGGGCCGGTGCGCCTCGGCGACGTCGCCACCGTCGAGTCCGCCCCCCAGCCCGCGAGCGTGCTCAACCGCACCGACGGGCAGGACACGCTCGGCATCAGCGTCACCATGACCGCCGACGGCAACGCCGTCGAGATCTCCAACGCCGTGCGCGACCGGCTCGGCGAACTCGGCGAGGCCGCCGGCTCCACGCTGACCGTCGCGTTCGACCAGGGACCCGAGGTCGAGAAGGCCATCAGCGGCCTGACCACCGAGGGCCTGCTCGGCCTGCTGTTCGCCGTGCTCGTCATCCTGCTGTTCCTGATGTCCCTGCGCTCCACGCTGGTGACCGCGGTGTCCATCCCGCTGTCCGTCGTGGTCGCGCTCATCGCCCTCTACACCGGCGACCTGTCGCTCAACCTGCTCACCCTCGGCGCGCTCACCATCGCGGTCGGCCGGGTGGTGGACGACTCGATCGTGGTGCTGGAGAACATCAAGCGGCACCTCGGGTACGGCGAGGACAAGCAGCGCGCCGTGCTCGACGGCGTGCGCGAGGTGGCGGGCGCGGTGACCGCGTCCACGCTGACCACCGTCGCCGTGTTCCTGCCGATCGCGTTCGTCGGCGGCATCGCGGGCGAGCTGTTCGGGCCGTTCTCCATCACGGTCACCGTCGCGCTGCTGGCGTCCCTGCTCGTGTCGCTCACGATCGTGCCGGTGCTCGCGTTCTGGTTCCTCAAGCGCCCGGCCGCGCCGACCGACCCGGAGGCCGCCGAGCGCGAGCTCCAGGCCGTGCTGGAGAAGGAGAAGCGCAGCCCGCTGCAACGCGCCTACGTGCCCGTGCTGCGGTTCGCCACCACCCGCCGCTGGGCGACGCTGCTCGTCGCGCTGTTCATCTTCGGCGGCACGCTCGGCCTCGCCGGGTCCCTGGAGACCAACTTCATCGACCAGTCCGGCGGCACCGCGCTCCAGGGCTCGCAGAAGCTGCCGCCCGGCACCGGCCTCGCCACCCGCGACGAAGCCGCCCGCAAGGTCGAGGCCGTGTTCGCCGAGACCGACGAGATCGAGACCTACCAGGTCACCATCGGCACGGACAACCGCCTGGCCGCGTTCGGGTTCGGCGGCAGCGGCGACACCTCGCTGCGCGCCACCGTGCGCGAGGGCACCGACCTGGAGGCGTTGCAGGAGCGGCTCACCGAGCGGCTGCGCGGCGTCGAGGGCACCGGTGAGGTGGCGTTCGGCGCGGCGGCGTCCGGGTTCGGCTCGGACAGCATCGACGTGCTGGTCACCGCGCCCGACGAGGCGTCGCTGCGCGCGGCGGCCGACCAGGTGCAGCAGGCCGTGACCGGCGTGCCCGGCGTCGGCGAGGTCACCAACGACCTCGGCGTGAGCGCGCCCCGCGTGCAGGTCACCGTGGACCGGGCGGCCGCGTCGGCGCGCGGGCTGAGCAGCCAGGCCGTCGGCCAGTTCGCGGCGCAGGCGCTGCGCGGCGTGCCGGTCACCCAGCTGCCGATCGACGGCGCGCCGCAGCAGGTCGTGCTGCGCACCGGCACCGCGCCCGGCGACGTGGCCGCGCTGCGCGCCCTGCCGCTGCCCGGCGGCGTGACGCTCGGCCAGGTCGCGGCCGTGGAGGTCGTGGACGGCCCGGTCCAGGTCCGCCGCACCGACGGCGCGCGCAGCACCACCGTGTCGGCCAAGGCGACCGGCTCGGACCTGGGCGCGGTCACCGCGGACCTGACGTCGCGGCTCGACGGGCTCGACCTGGCGGCCGGCGCGGCGTACTCGATCGGCGGCGTGAGCGCGGACCAGGCGGAGACGTTCGCCGACCTGGGGCTCGCGATGCTCGCGGCCATCGCGATCGTGTTCCTGATCATGGTGGCGACGTTCCGCAGCCTCGTGCAGCCGCTCATCCTGCTGGTGTCGATCCCGTTCGCGGCGACCGGCGCCATCGGCCTGCTGCTGCTCACCGGCACGCCGCTGGGGCTGCCCGCCCTGATCGGCATGCTGATGCTCGTCGGGATCGTGGTGACGAACGCGATCGTGCTGATCGACCTGGTCAACCAGTACCGGCGGGAGGGGATGCCGGTGCGCGAGGCCGTGGTCGAGGGCGGTCGGCGGCGGTTGCGGCCCATCCTGATGACCGCGGCGGCGACGATCTTCGCCCTGCTGCCGATGGCGCTGGGCATCACGGGCGAGGGAGCGTTCATCGGCAAGCCGCTGGCGATCGTGGTGATCGGCGGGCTGATCTCGTCCACGCTGCTGACGCTGGTGCTCGTGCCGACGCTGTACTCGATGGTCGAGGGCCGCAAGGAGCGGCGTGCGGCCAAGCGGGCGGGGCGTCCGGCGGACGAACGCGAACCCGTGTCGGTGTAACCACCTGATCGTGTGACATTAACCGACGCCCCCACCCGGGTTCGCCCTGGTGGGGGCGTCGTCGCGTCGATGGGGACGGCGGTGGCCGGCGCGCGCCCAACGCGCGACCGGCGGTTCGTGGCTGGTGGTTGGCGGCCAGCATGGTGGTTGGCCGCCGCGCGCGGCGTGAGGACGGGCGCGGCGTGGGCGCAGGGCCGGGTGTGGCGGGCGCGGCGTGGCGCGGGGTGCGGAGCGGGATGGGGCGCGAGGTGTGGCGGGCAGGGGAGCGGGGCGGGCCGGAGCGCGAGGGGGCGGCGGCGCGTGTGCCGGCGCGGGAGTCCGGCGCGTGTGCGGGGGCGGGGGCGTGTGCGGGGGCGGGGCAGCGAGGGCCGGAGCGGCGGGGTCGGGTCTGCCGGGGGCGGCCGGTGGGTCGGGCCGGCTGGGGCGGGTCAGCTGGCGGGCGGCTGGTGGGGTCGGCCGGCGTGCGGCTGGGTTCCTCATGTCTCACCGAGTGGCGTAACGGCGTTTCCGTACATGTTCGCCTCGATGATCACCCGATCGTGTCCCCGACCTCCCACCTCGCCCCGCTCCTCGCTCAGACCTCCGGCTCGTAGGCCAGGTTCGGCCGGAGCCAGCGCTCGACCTCCGCCACCGGCACGCACCGCCGCGCCGCGTAGTCCTCGACCTGGTCCAACCCGATCCGGCCCACCGTGAAGTACCGCGACGCCGGGTGCGCGAAGATCAGGCCGCTCACGCTCGCCGCCGGCGTCATGGCGAACGAGTCGGTCAGCGCCATGCCGACCTCCTCCGCCCCCAGCAGCGCGAACAGGTCGCCCTTCTCGCTGTGGTCCGGGCTCGCCGGGTACCCCAGCGCGGGCCGGATGCCGCGGAACCGCTCGGCGTGCAGGTCCTCCAGCGCCGGCTCGGCGTCGGGCTCGAACCAGTCCCGCCTCACCTGGAGGTGGACGTGCTCGGCGAACGCCTCGGCCAGCCGGTCGGCCAGCGCCTTCACCATGATCGACCGGTAGTCGTCCTGCTCGGCCTCGTACCGCGCGGACAGCTCCTCGGCGCCGTGGATCGCCACCGCGAAACCACCCATGTGGTCCCCGGCCGGCGCCACGTAGTCGGCCAGGCAGCGGTTCGGCCGCCCGGTCGGCTTCTGCGTCTGCTGGCGCAGCATCGGGAACCGGCACGTGCCCGCCACGATGTCGTCGCCCTCGCTGTGCGCGGGGAAGAAGCCGTACACGCCCCGCGGCGTCAGCGAACCGTCCGCGACGATCTCGTCGAGCATCGCGTTCGCGTCGTCGAACAGCTCCTGCGCGGCCGGGTTGGTCTGCAGGATGCGCGGGTACTTGCCCTTCAGCTCCCAGGCCAGGAAGAAGAACGTCCAGTCGATCATCGCCCGCAGCTCGGCCAGCGGCGGCGAGACGACCTTTACGCCGGTGAACGCGGGCACGGGCAGGTCGTCGAACGACACGACCTCGGGGTTCGCGCGCGCCTCCGCGAGGGGCAGCAGCGGCACGCTCAGCCGGTTCTCGTGCTCCTCGCGCAGCCGCTGCTGGTCGACCGCCGTCGCCTCGGCCAGCTCCTCGGCCCGGTCGCGGTCCAGCAGCGCGGACACCACGCCGGCCACCCGCGACGCGTCCAGCACGTGCAGCGTGGGCTGGTCGTAGGCGGGCGCGATGCGCACCGCGGTGTGCTGCCGGGACGTCGTCGCGCCGCCGATGAGCAGCGGCAGCTTCAGGCCGCGCCGCTGCATCTCGGTCGCCACCGACACCATCTCGTCCAGCGACGGCGTGATCAGGCCGGACAGGCCGACCACGTCCGCGCCCTCGGCGACCGCGGTGTCCAGGATCTTCGCCGCGGGCACCATCACGCCCAGGTCGACCACGTCGTAGTTGTTGCAGCCCAGCACGACGCCGACGATGTTCTTGCCGATGTCGTGCACGTCGCCCTTCACGGTGGCCAGCACGACCTTGCCGTTGCCGCGCGTGCTGCCGGACAGCTCCTTCTCGGCGTCCATGAACGGTTCCAGGTGCGCCACGGCCCGCTTCATCACGCGCGCCGACTTCACCACCTGCGGCAGGAACATCTTGCCCGAGCCGAACAGGTCACCGACGACCTTCATGCCGTCCATCAGCGGGCCCTCGATGACGTCGAGGGGGCGCTTCGCCTGGAGCCGGGCCTCCTCGGTGTCCTCGACGACGTGGTCGACGATGCCGTGCACCAGCGCGTGCTCCAGCCGCTGCGCCACGGTGCCCTCGCGCCACGCCAGGTCGACGACCCGCCTCTTGCCCTTGGCGGCCACCGTCTCGGCGAACGCCACCAGCCGGTCGGTGGCGTCCTCGCGGCGGTCGAACAGCACGTCCTCCACCAGTTCCAGCAGGTCGGCGGGGATGTCCTGGTAGACGGCGAGCTGGCCCGCGTTGACGATGCCCATGTCCAGGCCTTGCCGCACGCCGTGGTAGAGGAACGCCGAGTGCATGGCCTCGCGCACGGTGTCGTTGCCGCGGAACGAGAACGACAGGTTCGAGATGCCGCCGCTGATCCGGACGCCCGGGCAGCGCTCCTTGATCAGCGGGATGGCGTCGAGGAACGCCTTGGCGTACCCGTTGTGCTCGGCGATGCCGGTGGCGACGGCCAGCACGTTCGGGTCGAAGATGATGTCCTCGGCGGGGAAGCCGACCTCGTTCACCAGCAGGTCGTAGGCGCGCCCGCAGATCTGGACCTTGCGCTCGGTGGTGTCGGCCTGGCCCTTCTCGTCGAACGCCATCACCACGACGCCCGCGCCGAAGTCGCGCACGCGCCGGGCGTGGGCCAGGAACTCCTCCTCGCCCTCCTTGAGGCTGATGGAGTTGACGACGCCCTTGCCCTGCACGCACTTCAGGCCCGCTTCGAGCACGGTCCAGCGCGAGCTGTCCACCATGATCGGCACGCGGGCGATCTCGGGCTCGGTGGCGATCAGGTTGAGGAACGTGGTCATCGCCCGCTCGCTGTCGAGCAGGTCGGCGTCCATGTTGACGTCGAGCAGGTTCGCGCCGCCGCGCACCTGGTCCAGCGCCACGTCCACCGCGCCCTGGAAGTCCTCGCCCTCGATCAGCCGGCGGAACTTCGCCGAGCCGGTCACGTTGGTGCGCTCGCCGATCATGACGAACCCGGTGTCCGGGCCGATCTCGAACGGCTCCAGGCCGCTGAACCGGGTGCGGTCGGGCACCCGGGCGAGGGTGCGCGGCTCCATGCCCCGGACCGCCGCCGCCACCTTCGCGATGTGCGCGGGCGTGGTGCCGCAGCAGCCGCCGACGACGTTGACCACGCCCTCCTCGGCGAACCCGCGCAGCAGCTCGGCGGTCTCCTCGGGCGTCTGGTCGTAGCCGCCGAACGCGTTGGGCAGGCCCGCGTTGGGGTGGCTGGCGGTGTAGGTGTTCGCGAGGCGCGCCAGGTCCTGCACGTGGGGCCGCATCTCGGCCGCGCCGAGCGAGCAGTTCACGCCCACCACGAGCGGCTCGGCGTGGGCGATGGAGTTCCAGAACGCCTCGACGGTCTGGCCGGACAGCGTGCGGCCGCTCAGGTCGACGATGGTGACCGAGATCCACAGCGGCAGGTGCGGCGCGACCTCGCGCGCGGCGGCGACGGCGGCCTTGGCGTTGAGCGTGTCGAAGATCGTCTCGATGAGCAGCAGGTCCACGCCGCCCTCGGCGAGCGCGCTGATCTGCTCCTCGTACGCGGCCTGCACCCGGTCGAACGTCACCGTCCGGTACGCCGGGTCCTCCACCCGCGGCGACAGCGACAGCGTCACGTTGAGCGGGCCGACCGAGCCGGCCACGAACCGGCCGCCCACCTCGTCGGCGGCCTGGCGGGCGAGCTGCGCGCCGCGCACGTTCATCTCGCGCACGAGCCCTTCCAGGCCGTAGTCGGCCTGGGCGATGGACGTCGCGGTGAACGTGTTGGTGGTGGTGATGTCCGCGCCCGCCGCCAGGTACTGGCGGTGCACGTCGAGGATGACGTCCGGTCGGGTCAGGTTGAGCAGGTCCGGGTCGCCGGTGACGTCGTGCGAGTGGTCGGTGAGCAGGTCGCCGCGGTAGTCGGCCGGGCTGAGGCCCGCGGCTTGCAGCATCGTCCCCCACGCGCCGTCCAACACGGCGACGCGCTGGTCGAGCAGTTCACGCAGGGCGTTTTCCGACACGCGCAGCCTCCCGTCGTGGGGAGGCGCCCTTGTGGTGGTCAGGTGGCCGAGCGTGGCGGGCCCTCGCCCGTTGCAGCGCCTCTCGGCCGGCACGGCGATGCTACCGAACAACGCCGTTCTGGTCAGTTCCGCCCATGATGTGGGAGGCGATCACGACCTCCAGGGTGCGCGGCCCGTGCACGCCCTCGACGCGTTCCAGCTCGATGTCGCTGGTCGCGGACGGGCCGCTGATCCAGGTCTGCGTGCGCACGCCCGCCAGCCGGGCCACGGCGTCCGGGACACCGGCCACGACCTGCTCCTCCCGCACCACCACCAGGTGGTAGTCGGGCACCAGGGTCAGCGCGCGCGGCCCCTGGTCGGGCGCGTCGTGGTCGAGCACGATCGTGCCGGTCTCGGCGACGGCCACCCGGCAGCCGGTGACCACGGCGTCGGCGCGGTCGAGCTCGTCGACGCCCACGGGGGTCCGGGTCGCCCCGGGCGCCCACTCCGGGGGGACGCCCGGCGCGGCGACGACGGTCCGCGCGCCCCGGTCGCGCAGGGCCTCGGCGACGGCCTCGGCGACCCGGTCGGCGGGCACCACGCGGACCTGCGCCCGGTAGTCGCGCAGGCGTTCGGCGAACAGGTCCAGGTCGGCGACCCGGGTGCCGGCCGCGCGGTAGTCGCGCGGGACCGGAGGGGCCTGACCGGGGCCCTTGGCCCGGCGCACGCGGGCGAGGACCTCGTCACGGGCGCTCATCGGTTCTCCCACCAGTCGCGGAACGTCTCCTGCGGCGGCTGCGGCACGTCCCGGGCCACCGACCAGCCGGGCAGCGGCACGTGCCTGCTCGCCAACCGGCCGAACTTGCCCAACCGGGTGAACCTGCGCCAGCGGCGCGCGTCGGACATGACCCAGGACAGGGCGCGCATGGCGGTCGACTCGGGCGTGGCGCGCTTGGCCGCGGTCACCCGGCCGCGCAGGTGCACCAGCATCGACGGGATGTCGATCGCGACCGGGCACACGTCGTAGCAGACCCCGCACAGCGAGGACGCGAACGGCAGCGTCGGGTTCTCCAGCACGCCCGTGAGCTGCGGCGACAGCACCGCGCCGATCGGACCCGGGTAGGTCGAGCCGTACGCGTGGCCGCCGGTGCGCTCGTAGACCGGGCACGAGTTCAGGCACGCCGAGCAGCGGATGCAGCGCAGCGCGGCTCGCCCGTCCGGGTCGGCGAGGGTGGCGGTGCGGCCGTTGTCGACCAGCACGACGTGGCTGGTCTGGCCCTCGGTGGGGCCGGTCCACACGGACGTGTAGGGGTTCATCCGCTCGCCGGTGGACGAGCGGGGCAGCAGCTGGAGGAACACCTCCAGGTCGCGCCATGACGGCAGCATCTTCTCGATGCCGACCACGCTGATCAGCGTGCGCGGCAGCGTGAGGCACATCCGGCCGTTGCCCTCGGACTCGACCACGACCAGCGAGCCGGTGTCGGCGATGCCGAAGTTCGCGCCCGAGATCGCCACGTCGACGGTGAGGAACTTCCGCCGCAGGTGCTCGCGGGCGGCCTCGGCGAGCGCGCGCGGGTCGGCGGTGAGGTCCGGGTCGACGCCGGGCATGTGCTGCCGGAACACCTCCCGGATCTCGGCCCGGCCGAGGTGGATGGCGGGCACCAGGATGTGGCTCGGCCGGTCGTTCCCGAGCTGCACGATCAGCTCGGCCAGGTCGGTCTCCACGGCGTGCACGCCGACCGCCTCCAGCGCCTCGTTGAGGCCGATCTCGGCGGTGGCCATCGACTTGACCTTGATCACCTCGCTCGTGCCGGTGGCGAGGACCAGGTCGGTGACGATCCGGTTGGCCTCGTCGGCGTCGCGCGCCCAGTGCACGGTCGTGCCGCGCGCGGTCAGCGCCTCCTCGAACCGGACCAGGTACTCGTCGAGGTTGGCCAGCACGTCGTCCTTGATCGCCGCGCCGGCCGCGCGCAGCTCCGCCCAGTCGGGCAGCTCGGCCACGACGCCCGCGCGCTTGGCCCGGATCGTGGTGGTCGCCTTGGCCAGGTTGCGGCGCAGCTGGGCGTCGCCCAACGCGGTGCGCGCCGCACCCGGGAACGGGGCGCCGCTCAGGTTGCCGCGGCCGGCGGGCATGCCGAGGAAGGTCATCGCGTGTGCTCCAGGACCTGCGCCAGGTGCAGGGGGCGGACGCCGCTGCGCAGCCTGCTCAGGCCGCCGCCGATGTGCATCAGGCACGACGCGTCGCCCGCCGTGAGCACGCCCGCCCGCGTGCCGATGACGTTGCTCATCTTGTCCGCGAGCATGGCGGTGGACGTGTCGGCGTTCTTCACCGCGAACGTGCCGCCGAACCCGCAGCACGTCTCGGCGGAGGGCAGCTCGACCAGGTCGATGCCCTCCACGGCGCGCAGCAGCCGCAGCGGCCGGTCACCGACCTCGAGCACGCGCAGCGAGTGGCACGTGGGGTGGTAGGTGACGCGGTGCGGGAAGTACGCGCCCACGTCGGTGAGGCCGAGCACGTCGACCAGGAACTCCGACAGCTCGTACGTGCGCCCCGCGGTCGCCTCCGCCGCCTCGGCCAACCCCCGGTCGCCCTGCCCGCGGGCCACGTCGGCGTGCTGGTGGCGGATCGAGCCCGCGCACGAGCCGGACGGCGTGACGACCACCTCGGCGTCCTCGAACGCCCTGACGTGGTTGCGGATGACCGGCAGCGCCTGGCCCGGGTAGCCGGTGTTGACGTGCATCTGGCCGCAGCACGTCTGCGCCGGCGGGACGACCACCTCGTGGCCGAGCCGTTCCAGCAGCCGGACGGTGGCCTTGCCGACGTCCGGGAACAGCCCGTCGACCAGGCACGTGACGAACAGCGCGACTCTCACGCCGGTGAGCTTAGACTCTGTGGTCAGACCACACCAGGGCTGTGGTCAGGCCACAGGAGGCGCGAGGTGTCCGGATACGGCGCGGTGCTGCGGCACGTGGAGTCGGAGCTGACCGCGGGCAGGCTCGGCGTGGGGGAGCAGCTGCCCGCCGAACGCAGGCTCGCCGAGGAGCTGGGCGTCAGCCGCGCCACCGTGCGCGAGGCGATCCGCGTGCTGCAGGCCCTGGGCGTGGTGCGCAGCGGCGTCGGCTCGGGACCGGACGCGGGCACCACCGTCATCGCCGACCCGGCGGGCGGCCTCGGCGCGGCCCTGCGCCTGCACCTGGCGACCCGGCGGCTGCCGATGGGCGACCTGGTGGACACCCGGGTCATGATCGAGAGCCACTCGGTGCGCTCCGCCGCCGCCAACCCGGACCACCCCGACCTGCTCCGCGCCGCCGCCCTGCTGGACCGCATGGACGACCCCGACCTGGACGCCGACGCGTTCCACCGGCTCGACGCCGACTTCCACGTGGCCCTCACCGCCGCCGCGGGCAACGCGGTCAACACCGCCGTGATGGCCGGCCTGCGCGACGCGATCCAGCAGGCCGTGCTCGACGCCGTGCGGGAACTGCCCGACTGGTCGCGCACGGCCGTCCGCCTGCGCCGCGAGCACCGGGCCATCCTGCGCGCCGTGCGCTCCGGGGACCCGGAACTGGCGGCGACCAGGGTGACCCGGCACGTCCGCGGCTTCCACCGCGAGTGGGCCCGCCACACCGGCGGGTGACGGGCCCGGTCCCCGGTCCCCGGGAGGACCGGGGACCGGGGCGCGCGGTCAGCCCTCCCCGCGCCCCGACGCCCTCCCGAGCAGCACCAGGGCGGCGCAGATGAGCACCACGTTCTTCAGCACGAACTCGCCGTTCGCGGTCAGCAGCAGCGGGTTGCCCCCGATCACCACGAGGGCCGGCGCCCGGACGAAGACCACGAAGGTCCCCGCCAGGTGGACCGCCACGACGACCAGCGTCAGCCGCGGCAGCCGCCCGAGCAGCAACGCCACACCCAGCACGACCTCGAACCACCCCAGCGCGGGCACCAGGACACCCCGGTCCACCCACGGCACGGCGGCCCCGACCAGCTCCGCGACCGGCGAGTCACCGGTCACCTTGAGCACTCCGAACCAGACGAACACGACGGCGATCGACACCCGCAGCGCGGGCGCCGCCCAGCGGTCGAGCTTCCCGCCCACCCCGGTCCGCTCCCCCAAGCGGGCCGGCACGGTCAGTCGCCCAGCGGGTTGAGCAGGTCGGCCTTGCCCTCGAACGCGAAGAGGAGCAGGTCGACCATCCGGAACGTCCGCCGGTCCGGACCGAGCGTGGGCCGCCACGACGGCTCGCGCACGATGGACGTCCGGCTGCCCTCCATCGCTCGGTGGAACACCTCCGCGACGATCCGGCCGCCGACCGCCCCGAGCCGGCCGCCGGTGAACTCGGCCTCGCGCAGGACGTAGAACCACAGCGGGGTCGCGGCGGTCACCGCGGCCTTCTGCTCGTCGGTCAGCGACTCCAGGCTCGCGCCGCCGTCGCCGACCAGGACCTGCTCGGCCGTCAGCGGTTCCACCTCCAGGAACTCCGCCATCTGCTGCCCGCTCGCGAGCCGGACCATGTTCGCCCGGGTCAGGTTGCGGAAGGCGAGGTTGCGCTGGATCTCCGTGACCACCGTGCCGCGCCCGTCGAAGGTGCCCGCCGGCAACTGCCTGAGCGGGTCCACCAGCAGCGAGTCGAGCCGCTTGGTCACGTTGCCGCCGTCGACGGGCGGCGCGAGGTCCGGCCGGTCGGCCTCGGCGAAGTCGTACAGCCGGCGGAAGTCGGCGATCCAGTTGGTGGGCAGCGCGTCGACGCTCTCGTGGTTCGGGTCGTCCAGGTCCGGCAGCGCCGAGCCCGGGTCGAAGTTGCCGGACGTCCCGCTGAACACGAACAGCAGGAACAGCGTCCCCGCGATCCCGTTCGGCGTGTTGAACACCCGGTTCCACTCGTACGAGGCCCGGATCATGCTGTGCCCCAACCGGTACGCGGCCACCGAGAACTCCAGCGGCATCGTCGGGTGCAGGCCCACCGGCGGTCGCCCCCGGCGGGGCGCCTCGAAGAAGCGCCTGCCGTTGGTGAACACGTCGTCCACGATCGCCGGGTCCACCACGCGCGGCAGGAAGTCGTGGCGCAGCACCCACTGGTAGTGCCGCACCACCTGCTCGCGCGCCGCCTCGAACAGCCGCCGCCCGGTCAGGCCGCGCAGCGCCAGCTCGTCGACGACCCGGTTGTGGAACCTGATGAACGCCAGGTGCGTCTGGGCGACGGCCAGGTTCTCGTCGTTGCGCTCGTCCGGGATCAACGGGCGCCTGCGGTCCTCCTCGGTCAGGCCGGTCTGGCCCAACCGCGGCAGGTCGAAGCCCTCCATCGCCTGGCTGAGCGGCCCGCTCGCCGCCGCGGGCGAGGTCGTGCCGACCTTCAGCTTCACCCGGTCTGCGGCGTAGAAGGCACGGTCGGTGCGGTCCTCCGGGCCGCGGCCGTAGAGCGAGTCGAGGTCCAGCGCCGGTGAACGGCCCTGCACCAGCTCGTCGAGGTTCACGTCCTCGCCGAGCTGCGACTCGCTGCGGTCCATGGTCAGGTCGTGGTCGACGAACTGGCCCAGGTAGGTGAAGCCCGCCGGGATCGGCGGGTTCGCCGAGTCCCGCTGGACCGCCGCCGCGTCCGTCATCGCCTGGGCCAGGGCCGTCCTGGTCCCCTCGTCCAGCTGCGTCCCGGTCGGGCCCAGTCGCGAGAACCGGAACCGGCGCAGCTCCTCGACCGTGCTCGGTCGGCGCGTCCGCGCCTCGCCGCCGCGGTCGAACTCCAGCACTCCCTCGCCGACGACGAAGAAGCTGTCGGTGCCGTGCTTTTTCATTGATCCCCCCGGATCATGAGATGCCCGGCCGCAGCCGGGGGCGAGGCGGGCGCACCCCCTGTGGCCGCCTCGTACTACACATGTACCAGCCGGCGGGCGTCGAATACGCGCCCTTCGGGCAATACCCCGGATGGCCTAGTCCAGGTGGCGTGGCAACCCCCAGCTCACCGGTGTTCCTGAGAGGACCTGTGAATCCACCCACCCGAGGCGGTGGCGCGTTCACCTGGGACGGGTCCCGCCGGTGCGCGGTCCACCGTGTGCCCGGTGTTCCCCGACTTCCACCGCGCGCCCAACATCGCCGACCACCCGGACGTGTAAGAACGCGAGAACGAGGCGATCGACCCCGACGGGGTGCTGTGGGCCGCGTTGCGCGAGCGGGCCGACTGGCCGGGTGCACGCTGCTCGACCTGGGCTGCGGCACCGGGTTCTGGTTGCCGCGGTACGCCGACGCGGGGCGGGTGGTCGGGGTCGAGCCGGACCCCGGCCTGCTGGCGCGGGCCCGGGTGCGGGAGGGGGTGCCGGCGGGGGCGGTGCCGGCCGGGTCGGCGGAGCACATCCCGTTGGCCGACGCGAGCGTGGACGTGGTGCACGCGCGGTTCGCGTACTTCTTCCCGCCCGACTGCTCGGGCGGGTTGCGGGAGGTGCTGCGGGTGCTGCGGCCGGGCGGGCGGCTGGTGGTGATCGACAACGACTGGCGCGAGGGGGAGTTCGCCGGGTTGCCCGGGGCGTCGCCGTGGTCGTCGGCGCAGGGCGCGGCGGAGACGACGGACGCGTGGTGGCAGGTGCGGGGCGCCGAGCGGACCGCGGTGATGTCCTCGTGGCGGTGCCGCGACGCCGCCGAGTTGGAGGCGGTGCTGCGGATCGAGTTCCCGGCGGACGTGGTGGACGCGTGGGTCGCGGCCCACCCCGGCCGCCGGGCGTTGAGCTGCGGGTACGTGCTGTTCACCGTGACCGCGCCGGGGTGGGCGGACCCGTGGTGGCGCTACCGTTCGGCGGGGGTGGCGCGGCGCTGGGCGTTGCGGGCCGTGGACGGGCTCAGGCGGTTCATCACGGCCATGTACGAGGTGGGGAACAGCCTGGCCAGCAGGTCGGGGACGACCGCCGTCCAGGCGATGAGCACGCGGCCCCGGCGCTTCTCGACGCCCGCCAGGATCTGCTCGGCGGCCTTGTCCGCCGGGTAGGTGAGGAGCTTGGCGAACCCCTCCTTGCCCGCCTCGGCGTCGGCCTCGCTCGCGGCGGCGGCGACGCGCGCGGTCTCGGCGATCCGCGTCCGGATGCCGCCGGGGTGCACGCAGGTCACGCCGACGCCCCGGTCGGCCAGCTCGTGGCGGAGCGACTCGCTGAACCCGCGCAGGGCGAACTTGCTGGTGGAGTAGGCGGTCTGGCCGGGCGGGCCGATGAGGCCGAACAGGCTGGAGACGTTGACGACGTGGCTGCCCGGCGAGGCCAGCAGGGTCGGCAGCAGCAGCCGGGTCAGCGCCACCGGGGCCCGCAGGTTGACGGCCAGCACCCAGTCGAACTCCTCGGCGGAGACCTGGTCGAACGTGCCGCCGAGCGCGACGCCCGCGTTGTTGACCAGCAGCGTGATCCGCGGGTGGTCGGCGACGACCTTCGCGGCGACGCCGTCGAGCGCGTCGACGTCCGCCAGGTCGACCACGAGGGTGTCGACGTCGACGCCGGTGATGCGGGACGCCACGGCCCCCAGCCTTTCCGCGTCCCGGTCGAGCAGCACCAGGTGGCAGCCGCGCCGGGCGAGGCCGTACGCCACCTGCTCGCCCATGCCGCTCGCCGCGCCGGTGACGACGGCCGTGCCACCGCGGAACGCGAACCGGGGGAGCTTGGACATGCGGCCTCCTCGAACGGGTCTGGGCGTCCAGTCTGCCGGGTGGGGGAAGGGCCTGACTTGACCGGGCGCGACAGGAACTTGACCCGGCGCGACACGAGGACGCCGCGGCAGGTCACCCGCCGCGGCGGACGGCGGTGGGGGTGGCGCCGAACCAGCGGCGGCAGCAGCGGGTCAGGGCCGACTGCTCCGACAGGCCCAGCATGGCCGCCACCTGGCCCAGGGGGACGTCGGTCGTGGTCAGGTAGCGCTTGGCGGCGTCCCGGCGCACCTCGTCGAGCACCCGGTGGAACGTGGTGCCCTCGGCGGCCAGGCGGCGTTGCAGGGTGCGCGGGTGCAGGGCCAGCAGGCGGGCCACGGCGGTGATCTCCGGCGGGACCGTGCCCAGCGACCGGGTCAGCACGCCGCGCACCCTCGACGCCGTGCCGTGGTCGCCCGGCGCCTGCTCGGCGAGGAACGCCAGCGCCAGGCGCCACACGCGCTCGTCGCCGCCCGCCAGGGGTTCGCGGGTCAGCGCCCGGGGCATCCGGAGCATCGGCGCCTCCCGTCCGGTGTGGACGGTCGCGCCGAAGAACTCCTCGTACGCGGCCAGGGGTGCGACCGGCGGGTAGGGCAGCTCCACGCCGCGCAGGCGGTAGCGGTCGCCCAGCAGGTACCGGATCGAGCGGTGCAGGAAGCCCAGGCCCAGGTCGGTCGCCTGCACGGACACCGGCAGGCCCGGCGGCAGGCCGTAGCGCAGCGCGACCAGGTCCGGCGCGCCGTACGGGTCGTCCACCAGCGCGAGGCTCAGCGACCTCGCGTGCACGAACAGGTAGCGCGAGGTGCACTCCAGCGCGTCGGCGACGGTGGGGGAGTGGCGGATGGCCAGCGCGAGCGGGCCGAGCATGCCGAAGTCCTGCCGGGCGGCCACCCGCAGCCCCAGGTCGGGGCACCGCAGCTCGGCCGCCGCAACCTCCAGCACGTCGGCCACCACGCGGTCGGACACCAGCAGGTCGTCCACGTCCAGCGCGGCCGTCGGCAACCCGGCCGCGCGGGCGTAGTCCTCGGCCCGGCCGCCCAGCTCGGCCACGGTCGCGCGGAAGCCGCGCAGGCCCGCGGAGCGGATCACCGACATGTCGTCCAGGGTCAAATACTTGTCGCCCCCGGTCAAGTCGGCGGGTACGGCCTCCAGCACACTGGGACCATGACCGCTCCCGAGCACCTCGACGTCGTGATCGTCGGCGCCGGACTGTCCGGCGTCGGCGCGGCCTACCGGCTGCGCACGGAGTGCCCGGACAAGTCCGTCGCGGTCGTCGAGGCGCGCGACGCCATGGGCGGCACCTGGGACCTCTTCCGCTACCCGGGCGTCCGGTCGGACTCGGACATGTTCACGCTCGGCTATCCGTTCCGGCCGTGGCGCGAGGCGAAGTCGATCGCGGACGGCCCGTCGATCCTGCGCTACGTGCGGGAGACGGCCGCCGAGCACGGCATCGACCGCCTGGTCCGCTACGGCACGAAGGTGGTGGCGGCGGACTTCTCCACCGCGACCGACCGGTGGACGCTGACCCTGCGCCGGCGCGGGCCGGACGGCGAGGTCGTCGAGAGCACGATGACGTGCGGCTTCCTCTACGCGTGCGCGGGCTACTACGACTACGACCGGGGCCACGACCCGGTGTTCCCCGGCGTCGAGGACTACACCGGGCGGGTGGTGCACCCCCAGTTCTGGCCCGGGGACCTCGACCACGCGGGCAAGCGGGTCGTGGTGATCGGCAGCGGCGCGACGGCGGTGACGCTGGTGCCGTCGATGGCCCGGACCGCCGCGCACGTCACCATGCTCCAGCGCTCGCCCACCTGGATCAGCCCCGTGCCGGGCAGCGACAAGATCGCCGACAAGGTGCGCGCGCTGCTGCCCGCGGGCGTGGCGCACCGGGTGGTGCGGGCCAAGAACATCACGTTCGGCCTGGCGTTCTACCAGTTCTGCCGCCGCTTCCCGAAGGTCGCGCGCAAGGTGCTCACCGGACTGTCCACGAAGGTCCTCGGCGACGCCGAGGCGGTGCGCGAGCACTTCACGCCCACGTACGACCCGTGGGACCAGCGCCTGTGCGCGATCCCCGACGCCGACCTGTTCACCGCCGTCACGGCGGGCCGCGCGTCGGTCGTGACGGACCACGTCGACACCTTCGTGCCCGAGGGCGTGCGGCTGAGGTCCGGGCGGGTGCTGGAGGCCGACGTCGTGGTGACCGCGACCGGCCTGCGGCTGCTCGCGTTCGGCGGGATCGAGCCGTCGGTGGACGGCCGCGCGGTCCCGCTGCCCGACCAGTTCCTGTGGCGCGGCGCGATGGTCACGAACCTGCCGAACTTCGCCGTGTGCGTCGGCTACACCAACGCGTCGTGGACGCTGCGGGCCGACCTCACCTCGCGCCTGGTGTGCCGCGTGCTCCGGTTCATGGACCGGAACGGCTACGCGGCGGTGGTCCCGACGCCCGGGCGCGCGCTGGAGCGGCGACCGCTGCTGGACCTCGCGTCGGGGTACGTGCAGCGGGCCGTCCACGCGTTTCCGCGCCAGGGGCACACCGGGCCGTGGCGGGTGCGGCAGAACTACGTGCTGGACGCGGTGGCCACGCTGCGCGGCGACCTCGGTCGCGACCTGGTCGGCACGCCCGCCGACCGCCCCGACCGCGCGGGGGCACCGGTCCTGCCGGGGCGGTGACGCGCTCGGCCGGCGCGTCCCCGGCGCGGGTCGACCGGTGCGGGTCGACCGGTGCGCCCCGGGGTCGGTGCCGCCTCAGGGCAGGGTGACGCCGGTCAGCTCCGCGCACGCCGCGAGCAGGCCGTCCTGGACCGCCTCGTCGTAGGCGGCCGGGTTGGCGCGCAGCTCCTCGCGCCACTTGAGGTAGCGCCCGGTCACCGGCGCGTCGGTGGTCGCGAGCCACACCTGGGTCTCCGCCCCCCTGGGCAGCTCGTCGGTCGCGCCCGGACCGCCCAGCTTGGTCTTGATCCAGCCCGGGTCGACCGCGTTGCTCGGCACGTCCGGCCAGCGCCGGGCCACCGCGAACGCCAGCACCACGTCGAGCAGCTTCGAGTCCGAGTACGCCTGCATCCCGTCCCACGGGCCGCGCTCGTGCTGGAGGTCGGTCAGGTCGGCGACGCCCTGGGCCTCCAGGCCGGACGTCAGGTAGACCAGCCGCCCCGGCCTGGGCATCAGGGCCGTCAGCAGGTACGGCGCCAGCACGTTGACCTGGAACAGCAGTTCGAGGCCGTCCTCGGTGACGACCCTGGACGGCAGGCCACCGCCGAGCCCCGCGTTGTGGACGACCACGTCGAAGGGGGCGGCGGCGGCGGTCGCCAGGGCGCGGGTCCCGGCCAGCGACGCGAGGTCGCCGACGAGGACGCCGTCGGCGCCGGGGACGGCGGCCATCGCCTGCTCGGCCCGCTCGTCGTTCCGCGCGTGCAGCACCACCCGGTGCCCGAGGGCCACGAGCGTCGCCGCCGTCTCCTGCCCGATACCGTCCGACGACCCCGTCACGAACACGCTCACCATGCGGCGGAGCCTACCCCGGGAGCGCTCCCACAGCGTCCGGGAGCACCGCTCAACCGAACACCTGGAACCGGGACAGCTGACCCGCCGGCCACCCGGTGTTGCCGGTGAACCGCAGCCGCACGTACCTCGCCTGCGCGCCCGCCGGCAGCGCGACCGTCACCGCGTTCCCGGTCGCCGGGTCGAACGCGTACCCGGTCGCGCCCACGAGCGTGGTGAAGGTCGACCCGTTCGCGCTGACCTCCACCGCGACGGTCTGCGTGCGCCCGCCCCACGCCGGGTTCGGCGGCAGGCCCAGCCCGATCCGCTTCGGCGAGGCCGTCGAGCCCAGGTCCACCTGCACCCACTGCGGGAACGCGTTGTTGGCGCTCTCCCAGTAGGTGTGCGGGTCGCCGTCCACCGAGAGGTGGCTGCCGTAGCCCTGGGTCTGGCTGCTCTGCGCGGTCGGCCGCCCGGCCGCGAGGTCGCGGTCGACGGGGGGCGGGCCGGTGTCGGGCACCGGTTTCGTCGGCCGCACGGCGGTCAGCGGGATGAGGCCCTTGAGCATCCTCCCGCCGTCGCCGGTGAGCCGCAGGTAGTAGTCCGACGAGCAGCGCGTGCCGTCCTCGTCCAGGGCCAGGAAGCCGGAGCCGACCGGGATGCCCGCCTGCGTCTCCGGTGTCTTGGCGATCTGGTTGGCCTCGTTGTACTCGTCGAACATCGAGATGTAGACGCCCTGCACGCCCAAGCGGACCGCGTTGTAGAACTGCCGCCACATGAAGTCGCCGTGCGCCCGGTGCCGCCGCGACAGGTCGCCGGGCAGCACGCACGGCTGGTAGTCGATGCCGAGGCGGGTGCACTCGGCCTGGTCGGGGCCGTTGACGTTGGCGTGGAAGTGGTCCGCGTCCGCGACGTTCCCGATCCGGCCCACCATCCACGGCGAGAGCATGTGGAAGCTGCGGTACACGTTCGCGAACCCCGGCCGGGAGTCCTCGACCTCGCGCCGCCAGTGCGTCGGCACGCCGCCGATCAGGTAGACGCCCTGGCCCTTGAACCAGTCGACCACGTCCTGGCACTGCTGCGGGGTGAACGGGCGGCCCGGGTCGTTGAAGCCGAAGCCCCAGACGCACACCACCGGCTTGCCGTTCTGCCGGGCGTACACCGGGGACGAGGTGTGCGCCTTCATCTTGCCCAGCCAGTCGGCCTTGATCTCCGACTGCATGTTCGCCCAGTCGGTGACGTCGTACATGATGTAGAACTTCACGCCGTGCGCCTCGGCCGCGCGCCGGACGTGCGCGGTGACCGCGTCGCGGATCGGCCCCTCGCCGCCGGTCGGGTTGAACCGCTGGAGCGCGGCGGTGTCGCAGCCGTACTCGCGCATCCAGCGGAAGTGCACGTCCACCGCCTGGTAGTCGTGGTTGGAGAACACCGTCGCCGGGCTGCCGTCGCCGAGCGTCCCGAACGCGGTGGTGTACTCGCGCTCGTAGTCGGTCATGTCCGGCCACGCCGTCAGCGCGTGGTTCGACGGCGACGGCGGCTGCCCCCAGTCGTCGCTCCAGTGCCACCAGCCGTCCAGCGGCGAGCCGTCGCCCTTGGCGGCGAACCACCCCTGGTAGCCGACGGTGACCTTGCCGACGACGTCACCGGGCGGACTGGCCGCGAGGGCGGGGGAGGTGGCCGAGGCGGCACCGATGGTCGAGGCGGCGAGGGCCGACCCGAGGAACGTCCTGCGTGACAGGGACACCGCGCACTCCTTCGTTGGAGGGACGACCTCAGGATGCAAGAAGTGAGCAGCGACGCGCAAGAAACTGACAAACCGGGATTCCCGGGATCAGGCCAGGTCGGCGAACAGGCCGGCGGCCTCCTCCGGGTGGATCAGGAAGCCCACGTGGCTGCTGTCGAGCGTGCGCACGTCGAACGGGTTGCCCGGGGTCAGCGCGTCGGCCTCGCGGACGAACCGGTCCTGCAACGCCACCGGGATCGAGCGGTCACGGGCCAGGCGCACGTAGGTGTGCGGCACCCGGCCCCAGGTCGCCGCGTCCACCCGGTCGGCGCCGACGTCCAGGCCCTCGTCCGGTTCGAGCAGCCCGAGGCTGACCAGCACCTCCGACTCCGTGCCGTCGGCGTGCAGCGCGGTGGTGAGCGCGGCCAGCAGCGCCGGGTCGGACGTGCGCCAGTTCAGCCGCAGCGCGCCCAGCGCCGCCGGGGCGGCCGCCAGCACGCCCGCGGTGTCGTGCAGCGCGCTCGACGCGTACTCGGGCTGTGCCGCGTACTCGGCGGGGGAGAGGTCCACGCAGCACCACGCCGACACGTAGACGACCCGGGACAGCAGCTCCGGCACCCGGTTCGCCACCGACGTGACGGTGAACCCGCCCCGGCTGTGGCCGACCAGCACCACCGGCCCGTGCCCGGCGGCCCGCCGCACCACCTCGACCACGTGCGCCACGTTGTCCTCGTGCGACACCCCGGCCAGGCCGGTGGGCGCGGTGGCCAGGCCCTCCGGGTCCTGCGCCTGGTAGGCGGCGGGGACGGTGGCCGCGTACCCGTGCCCCGGCAGGTCCACGGCGAGGGCGCGCACGCCGAGCAGGGCCAGCTCGCGCAGCAGCGGCGCGTAGGAGAAGGAGTTGCTGTTGGAGCCGGGCACGAAGACGAGAGTGGTGCTCATGTCCTGATCCTGGCACGACCCGGTCGCCGCGTGAGCAGGACGCCGGGGGAGCAGGACGCCGCCGACCACCACCGCCCCGCCGGCCGCGTCCGCCGCGATCACCGACCTGGCCGAGCGGCGGCACGGCGGCACGTGCGGCAGGCGCACGCCGGCCCCGCCGGCCGCCAGTGGCACCCTGCCGTGACCGCCCTGGTGGGTTCCGCCCGCGTTTGACCCGTCCGTCGCGGGCTAACCCGGCCCCATGACGAGGGTGGACCGGGCGTCGCTGGTGCTGGGGCTGGGCATCGGCGGCTTCATCGACGGGATCGTGATCCACCAGCTCCTGGGCTGGCACCACATGCTGTCCGGCTGGTACCCGGACGACCCGCACGCGAACATGATCGGCGACGGCCTGTTCCACCTGCTGTGCCTGCTGCTCGTGCTGGCCGGCGTGGCGCTGCTCAACCGCTCGGGGCCGCGGCCCGCCCGCGTGCTGTGGGGCGGGGTGCTGGCCGGCTGGGGCGTGTTCAACCTCGTGGAGGGCGTCGTCGACCACCTCGTGCTGGGCGTGCACCACGTCCGGCACGGTCCGCACGAGCTGGCCTACGACCTGGGCTTCCTCGTGCTGGGCGCGGTGCTGGTCGCGGTCGGGGTGGCGATCGGGAAGGCACGGGTGCGCCGGTGAACGAGGTCCGGGGTTTCCTCGACGCCCACCGCGACCGGTTCGTGGACGAGCTGGTCGCGTGGTGCCGGGTGCCGTCCGTCGCGGGCGTGCCCGAGCACGCCGACGACGTGCGCCGCTCCGCCCACTGGCTGGCCGACGCGCTGCGGTCGGTCGGCTTCCCCGAGGTCGAGCTGTGGCCGGCGGACGCGGTGTTCGCCCGCTGGTGCGCCGCACCCGGCGCGCCGACCGTGCTGGTCTACAGCCACCACGACGTGCGCCCGCCCGGTGACGCGCCCTGGGAGACGCCGCCGTTCGACCCCGTCGTGCGCGACGGCGCCGTGCACGCCCGGGGCGCGTCCGACGCGAAGGGCCAGGTGCTGAGCCACCTGTGGGGCCTGCGGGCGCACCTGCGCGACCGGGAGGCGCCCGCGGTGAACCTCGTCGTCCTCGTCGAGGGCGAGGAGGAGACCGGCTCCGCGCACCTGCCCGACCTGCTGGGCGACCCGCGCCTGGCCGCCGACCTGGTCGTGTACACCGACACCCTGCTGCTGCACGCCGACCACCCGGCCGTGTGCACCAGCGTGCTCGGGACGACGTTGGCGCACCTGGAGGTCCGCGGCCCGGCGCGCGACGTGCACAGCGGCGCGGTCTCCGGCACCTCGCCCAACCCCGTGCACGAGCTGTGCCGCGTCCTCGCGCTGCTGCACGACGACGAGGGCCGGGTCGCGCTGCCCGGCTTCCACGACCGGGTGCGCGAACCGGCCGCGGCGACCAGGGCCGCCTACGCCGACCTGCCGTTCGACGAGGACGACTGGGTGGAGCGCACCGGGACCCGCGCCATTGTCGCCGAACCCGGCTACAGCGCGCCGGAGTCCCTGTGGGCGCGGCCGACGCTGGAGGTGCTGTCGCTGCGCGCCGGGGACGTCGACGGCCCGCCGCGCGCCACGATCCCGACCGTCGCGAGCGCCGACCTGAGCATCCGCACGGTCGCCGACCAGAGCACCGAGGAGATCGGGAAACTGCTGGAGCGGTGGCTCGCCGACACGGTGGCCCCGCCCTACGAGCACGAGGTGGCGCTCAGCGGGGACACGGCGCAGGAGCCGTACCGCACGCCCGACGACCTGCCCGCCCTGCGCGTGCTGGTGGACGCCGTGGGCGAGGAGTTCGGGCGGCCGGTCGGGGTCATGGGCAACGCGGGCGGCGGCCCGGCGCACCGGATCGCCGAGCGGCTGGGCGCGCCCCTGGTGTTCTTCGGCACCGGGCTGCCCGAGGACCGCTGGCACTCCGCCGACGAACGCGCCCGGGTGGACGTGCTGCTCGCCGGTGCGGCGGTGCTGGCGCGCTTCTGGGAGGGGCTGGCCCGTGGGTGACCGCGCGCGGTTGCGGGAGACCGCGTCCGAGGTGTTCGGCTGGTCGTCGTTGCGCGACGAGCAGCTGGACGCGATGACGCACGTCATGGCCGGGCGCGACGTGGTCGTGGTGCTGCCCACCGGGGCCGGGAAGTCCGCCGTCTACCAGGTGCCGGGCGTGCTGCTGGACGGCCTGGTGGTCGTCGTGTCGCCGCTGATCGCCCTCCAGCGCGACCAGGTCGCCGCGCTGCGCGACAGCGGCGCGCCGCCCGCGGTGCTGGTCAACTCGGGACAGTCCGAAGTGGACAACGCCGCCGCGTGGGACGCCGTGGCGTCCGGCGGGGCCCGGTACCTGTTCGTGTCGCCGGAGCAGCTGGCCAACCCCGAGGTGGTGGAGCGCCTCGGTCGGCCCGCGCTGCTCGTCGTGGACGAGGCGCACTGCGTGTCCGCGTGGGGCCACGACTTCCGGCCCGACTACCTGCGCCTGGCCTCCGCCGCCGAACGCCTCGGCCGCCCGCCCGTGCTCGCCCTCACCGCCACCGCCGGGCCCGCCGTGCGCGAGGACGTCGTCGAGCACCTCGCCATGCGCGACCCGGCCGTGGTGACGCTCGGCTTCGACCGGCCGAACCTGTCGCTCGACGTGCGGCTGCACCACTCCGACGACGAGAAGCGGCGCGCGGTGCGCGACTGGGTGGTCGAGGAGCCGGGGCCCGGCCTGGTGTACGTGGCGACCCGCAAGGACGCCGCCCGGTACGCGGAGGAGCTGTCCGCCAAGGGCGTGCGGGCCGAGCCGTTCCACGCGGGCATGAAGGCCGCCGACCGCGACCGAGTGCAGGACGCGTTCATGACCGGCCGGGTCGACGTGGTGGCGGCGACCTCCGCGTTCGGCATGGGCATCGACAAGCCGGACGTGCGGTTCGTCGCGCACGCCTCCGCGCCCGGCTCGCTCGACGCCTACTACCAGGAGATCGGGCGGGCGGGCCGCGACGGCGACCCGGCGCGGGCCGTGCTGTTCTACCGGCCGCAGGACCTGGGGCTCCAGCGGTTCCTCCAGTCCCGGCGCGTCGACCGCGACGGCCTCGCCCGGCTGGCCGCGTTCATCGGGGAGCACCCCGGGCTGCGCGTCACCGAACTCGCCCGCGAGTCGGGGACGTCGCGGCAGCGGGTCACCTCCTGGGTGAACCTGCTGGAGACCACCGGCGCGGTCACCGCCGCGAAGGGCCGGTTCCGGCTCGTCGAGGACCCGGCGCGCGCCGCCGACCTGGCCGCGGCGGAGGCGGAGCGGCTCCAGCGGCTCGACAAGTCCCGCATCGAGGTGCTGCGGGCGTACGCCGAGACCAGGGCGTGCCGGCGGCAGCACCTGCTCGGGTACTTCGGCGAGGTGCTGGAACGGGCCTGCGGCAACTGCGACACCTGCCGGAGCGGCGACGCGGGCACCGGGGTGTCGCTCAACCCCGAGTACCCGGCCCAGTCCCGCGTGCACCACGCCGAGTGGGGCGAGGGCACGGTGGTGCACAGCGAGACCGACCGGGTGACCGTGCTGTTCGGCGAGGTCGGGTACAAGACGCTGTCGCTGGAGGCGGTGCACGCGGCGGACCTGCTCGGCAGGCACCCGGGCTGACCACCCGTCGTGCGGGGGCCGGTGCGCCGCACTAGCGTCGAACCGTGGTCGAAGCGGTGGTCGTCGGGGCGGGGTTGGCCGGGCTGAACGCGGCACGGGTGCTGTCCGCCGCCGGGGTCGGGGTGGTGGTGCTCGACGCGGCCGACGACGTCGGCGGCCGGGTGCGCACCGACGTCGTGGACGGGGTGCGGTTCGACCGCGGCTTCCAGATCCTGCTGCCCGCCTACCCCGCGCTGGCCGATGTCGACCTCGACGCGCTGGACCTGCGCCACTTCCGGCCCGGCGCGTTCGTCCACCGCGGCGGCCGGCGCGCCCTGCTGGCCGACCCGCGCGACGGGCTGCACGCGATCCGCGGCGCGCTGGGGCAGCACGTGCTCGGCCTGCGCGACCTGGTCGCGCTGGCCGGGATCTCGCTGCGGGACCTGGCCGGCCCGGCGGGCGCGATCACGTCCGCGCCCGACCGCACCACCCGCGAGGAGCTGCGCCGGTGGCTGTCCGACGACGCCGTGGACACCGTGCTGCGGCCGTTCCTGGCGGGCGTGTTCCTGGAGGACCGGCTGACCACGTCCTCGCGGTTCTTCCACCTGGTGTGGCGCAGCTTCGCGCGCGGCGGCGCGGCGCTGCCCGCGCTCGGCATGGGCGAGCTGCCCCGGCTGCTGGCGCGCGGCCTCGACGTGCGGCTCGGCGCGCCGGTGGTGGCGGTGCGGCCGGACGGCGTGGAGCTGGCCGGCGGGGAGCGGCTCGCCGCCGACCACGTCGTCCTCGCCACCGACGGCACCACCGCCGACCGGCTGTGGCCCGGCCTGGGCGCGCCGGACTGGCACGGCGTGACGACGTGGTACTTCCGGCCGCCCGCCTCGCCGCTGCGCGACCCCACGCTGGTCGTGGACGGCGACCCGGGCGGCCCGGTCGTCAACACCGCCGTGCTGTCCGAGGTCTCGCGCGCCTACTCGCCGGACGCGCCGCTCGTGCAGGCGTCCGTGCTGACCGACGCGACCGAGGCGGAGGTCCGGGCGCACCTCGGCGTGCTCTACGGCACGCCCGTCGGCGGGTGGGAGGTGCTCGCGCGGTACGACGTGCCGCACGCCCTGCCCGCCGCGCCCGCGCCGCACCCGCTGCGCAAGCCGGTCCGCCTGGCGCCCCGCCGGTACGTGTGCGGCGACCACCGCGACACCGGCTCGATCCAGGGCGCGCTGGTGTCCGGCCGCCGCGCGGCCCGCGCCGTGCTGGCGGACCTGGGGGTCAGCTCCGCCAGTCCCGTCGCGGCAGGCGCAGCCACGCGTCCGGCGGGCCGGTGACCGGGCGCGCGTCGGTCGGGCGCACCCCCGCGTAACCGCACGCGAAGGCGTCCGCGTCGTACCGGTGCAGGTAGGACAGCAGCACCTGGTCGGCCGGGTCCCGCTCGAACGGCTCGCCGCCCGGGTGCAGGTCCGAACCGACGACCTCGCCGCCGCGCACCGCGATGCCCTGGTTGCCGCTCTTGGGGTTGGCGTAGACGCCGTAGGCGTCGGTCCCGGCGGCGACCGCCCGCACCAGGCCCGGCACCTGCACCGCGTACCCCCACGGCTGGAGCAGCACGCACCCGCCCGGCACGTCCGTCACGCCCACGACGTCGTCCTCCCACTCCGGGTCCTCCGGGTCGTCGACCTCGGTGGGCACGGCGCCCAGCCGGCGCGCGGCCCCCGCCGCGTCCACGCCCGCCACGGCCAGGACGCTCGCCCCCTCGCCGCCCCGCTCCTGGTCGGCGAACGCGGCCCTCAGGCGCGCGGCCTCCGCCGCCTGCGCCTCCTCCTCGGGCGACAGCGCGCCGGGGCCGCCCGCGAACAGCGGGGCGAGCGGACCGGCGAGGCCGAGCCTGCCCGGCGACCACCCGGCCATCATCGGCAGCCACGGGTCGGCGCCCGCCGCCAGCAGGGCCTCCGCGTTGTCGGCGCGGTCCTCGTACACCGCGAGCCACAGCGCGGTGCGGCCCTCGTGCGGCGCGTCCACGTCGTCCACGCGGGACGCCAGTTCGGCGACCACCTCGCGCGAACCCCGTTGCGCGGCGGCGTGCAGCGGGCTGGTGCCGTGCGCCGAGTTCGGGTCCGCGCCCGCCGCCAGCTGCGCCAGCACCCTGTCGTGGTCACCCCACACGCCCCACGTGGCGTCGGTCCAGGTCACCGTGTCTCCCCCTCCGGTGTCGGACCGCCACGGTAGCGTGCGCGCCATGTCCGGTGACCGCGCCTTCCCGCCCGCGCTGCACGCCCTCGCGGGCCACGACTTCGACTACGACGACGGGGTCGACTACGAGCCGTACCAGGACTTCATGCCCGCCGACGAGACGACGGGCTGGGTCCGGTCCTGGACGGGGAACGCGGAGCTGGACGGCGAGCCGTACCGGGTGTTCGCCCAGGACGGCACGGGCGGTCTCGCGGCGCTGTGGCTGGTGCGGCCGGGCGCGCCGCTGGAGGAGCAGCCGGTGGTGTTCTTCGGTTCCGAGGGCGCGGTCGGCGTGGTGGCCAAGGACCTCGGCGACTTCCTGTGGCTGCTCGCCGACGGCGTGGGGCCGGTGGAGGCGGTCGAGCACGGCGCGGGCGGGTCCGAACCCGACGCGGCGCTGCGCGCGGTGGCGGAGGAGTTCGCGCCGGGCCGGGAGCGCACGGCCGAGGACGTGCTCACGGCCGTGCGCGCGGAGTTCCCCGACTTCGAGAAGGACTTCCTGGCCCTCTGCCGCTACTGACGCGCGCGGGGGGCCGCACCGCGACCGGTGGCCGGGAACCGCCGTCCCGGCGCGGTTCCCGCCCCGACTCCGGAGGTGCGGGGCCGGGCGCGTGACCTTTCGTCGAGCAGCTCCAGCACGCCGCGCCTCCTGTGCCGCCGACCTCGGCGGTGACCGTTCAGCCGACCTCGGCGGTGACCGGCATCCCGGTGACCGTGCGCCCGGACGCGACGGCGACGGCCGCCGCGGCGGCCGGGAACGCCAGCTCGCCCAGACCGCCGACGGGCGCGTCCGACGGCACGAGCACGACGTCGACCTCCGGCGCCCGGTCGATGCGCGCCCACGCGTAGTCGCGGAACGAGGTCTGCGCGACCCGGCCGTCCCGCACGGTGACCTGCGCGCCGAACACGGTGGACACGGCGTCCAGCACCCCGCCCTCCACCTGCGCCCGCACGCCCGACGGGTGCAGCACCGGCCCCACGTCGACCGCGGCCGTCACGCGGCGGACCCGGTCGCCCTCGGCGTCCGCGACGACCGCGATCACCGAGCCGTAGTCGTCGTGGCACGCCACGCCGCGGGTCAGGCCCGCCGGTACCGCGCCGGCCCGCGCGACCGCCGCGTCCAGCGCCCGCCGCAGCCGCGAGTCGGCGGGCAGCAGGCGGCGGCGCAGCTCCACCTGGTCCAGGCCGGCGCGCCGCCCGAGGGCGTCGAGGAACACCTCCTCGACGTACTGGAAGTGCCCGGCGTACACGGCCCGCCAGAAGCCGGTGCGCAGCGGCGCGGTCCGCGAGACCACGTCCACCTGCCCCGGCACCGAGTACGGGAACCGGTTGCCGCTCTGCTCGATCAGCTCCGGCGTGAAGAACGGCAGCACGGTCAGGCCCCAGGTCGACATGCCGTGCGAGCGCCACGTCGGCACGCCGTCCGCGTCGACGACGGCGGCCAGCCGGTGCACCGACATGGGCCGGTACGAGTCGTGCCGCACGTCGTCCTCGCGGGTCCACAGCACGCTCACCGGTGCCCCGGCCACCCGCGAGCACGCGATGGCCTCCAGCACCGGGTCCGGTTCGCTGCGCCGCCCGAACGCGCCGCCGGCGAGCGCCGTCCCGACCCGCACGGCCGCCGCGTCCAGGCCGAACTGGCGGGCCAGCTGCGTGCGCAGGCCGCCCGGGTCCTGGACCGGCGCCCACACCGAGATGCCGTCGGCGGTCACGTGCGCGGTGGCGTTCATCGGTTCCATGGGCGCGTGCGCGAGCAGCGGCAGCCGGTAGGTCGCCTCGTAGGCCACGGGTCCGGGCGCGGCGGGCGCCGGGGGCAGCGCCGCGGTCAGCTCGTCGAGCCACACCCGGCTGTCGGCGGCGGGCGTGCCGCCGCGCCACGTCACGCGCAGCGCGTCACGGCCCTTGAGCGCCTCCGGCGTGGTCCGCGCGATCACCGCCACCCCGCCCTGGCCGGACGTCGCGGGGTCCAGCGGCGTCACCGCGACCACGCCGGGCAGGGCGCGCGCGGCGGCGTCGTCCACGGTGTCGACCAGCGCGCCGATCCACGGCGGGCGCAGCACGACGGCGACCAGCGTCCCCGGCGGCCGGGTGTCGATGCCGTACCGGGCCCGGCCGGTGACGACGTCCTTCGCGTCCACGCGACCCGAGCGCGTCCGGCCGAGCACGCGCCACTCCTCCCGCGGCGTCAGCACCACCGGCACGGTGGCCGGGTCGAGCGCCGCCGCGTCCGCCACCAGCTCCGCGTACCGCAGCGACCGCCGCCGGTGGCGGACCACGCCGTCGCGCGCCGAGCACTCGGCGACCGGCACGCCCCAGCGCCGCGCGGCGGCGGCCACCAGCAGGCACCGCGAGGTGGCGGCGGCGGTGCGCATCGGCTCGTGCAGCGAGCGGGCGGAGAACGAGTTGCCGACGAACTGCGGGCCGTAGCGGGCGGTGTCGCCGGGGGCCTGCTCGACCCGGACGTCGTCGGGGCCCACGGCCAGCTCCTCGGCCACCAGCAGCGCGACCAGCGTGCGCACGCCCTGACCGGAGTCGGGTTTCGGGACGGTCGCGGTGATCCGGCCGCGCTGGTCCAGCCGCACGAACACGTTGGGGGTGAAGTCCGTGCCCGCCGCAGCCGTCTCCGCCGCAGCCGTGCCCGCTGCCGCCGTGCTCGTCGTCCCCACCAGGGAGACCGGCGCGGACACCACGAGCACGCCGCCCAGGAACGCCCGCCGGGTGATCATCGCCCACTCCGCTCGATCCGGGCCGCCAGCTTCACGGCCGCGCGGATGCGCGAGTAGGTGCCGCAGCGGCACACGTTGTCGCGCAACGCCTCGTCGATCGCGGCGTCGTCCGGGTCGGGGTCGCGGGACAGCAGCGCCACGGTCGACATGATCTGCCCCGGCTGGCAGTAGCCGCACTGCGCGACGTCCAGCTCCAGCCAGGCCCGCTGCACCGGGTGGTCGCCGTCCTCGGACAGCCCCTCGACGGTGGTGATCCGCTTGCCCCGCGCCTCGTCGACCGGTGTCACGCACGGCCGCGCCGCCCGGCCGTCGAGCAGGGAGGTGCACGCGCCGCACGCGCCGACGCCGCACCCGTACTTCGGGCCGAGCACGCCCAGCTGCTCGCGCAGCACCCACAGCAGCGGCGTGTCCGCGGGGACGTCCACCTCCCGCGGTTCGCCGTTGACGTGCAACCGGTACCGGGCCACGGTGCCCCCCTCGCCTCGTCGTTCACCCCATCGTGGCGGGGCGGGGGCGTGAGCACAACGATTTGTTCAGCAAGCTGAACGAAATTATTGCGGAACCCGCCGGAGGCCCGCGCCGCACGACTCCCGCACCACCAGGCTCGGCCACAGCGACACCCGGTGCACCGGCCGGTCCAGCGGGTCGGCCACCCTGGCGAGCGCCAACTGCGCCGCCAGCGCGCCCAGCCGGTGCTTCTGCGGCCGGACGGCGGTCAACGGCGGGTCGGACGCGGCGGCCACCTCGTCGTCGTAGGACACCACGGCCAGCCCGCCCGGCACGTCCAGGCCGCGGTCGCGGGCCCGGTCCACCAGCCCGATGGCCTCGCGGTCGGCGTGCACCAGCAGCGCCCGCACGCCCGAGCGGGCGCACCGGTCCAGCACGTCGTCGCACACCGCCGCCCACTGCGCCGACCCGTACGTCGGCACGTCGAGCGCCGGCACGTCGGGGGACAGGTCCAGCGCGGTCACCGCCGACCGCCAGCCGGCGCGGATCGCGTCGTGGTGCGGGCTCGGCCGCGACACCACCAGGCCGACCGCCCGGTGCCCGAGCGCGGCCAGGTGCCGCACGGCCAGGCCCGCGCCCAGCGCGTGGTCGGTGACGGCGGCGTCCAGGCCGATGGTGGGCAGCTCGGGCGGCGGCACGCGTTCGACCAGCACCACCGGCACGCTCAGCCCGCCCAGCCGGCGCAGCAGGTCGAGCCCGGCCGGCCCGCCGGTGCTCGGCGCGACCAGCAGCGCCTGCACGCCCCGGTCCAGCAGTGCCGCCACCTGCCGCCGGTCCTCGGCCGCGTCGTAGCGCGACGCGCGCAGCGCGAGCCGTCCCCCGGCGGCGGTCACGGCGGCCTGCGCGCCCTGGATGACGGCGGGCCAGTAGTACTCCGCCGACGGCGCGACCATGCCGACCAGGACGTGCGCGACGGGCACCGGCCGCGGCGGCTGCTCGCCGTGGCGGGGCGTCGTGATGCCGCCGTGCACGCGGGCCACCAGGCCCCGGTCGGCCAGCGCCGTCACGTCCCGGCGCACCGTCACCGCCGTCACGCCCAGTTGCTCCACCAGGTCCGCGAGCCGGACCACGCCGTGCTCGCGGACCGCCGCCAGGATCAGTTCATGCCGTTGCGCCGCCAACCGCATGTGTCGGTTCCGATCGACTTTGATCGTTCCTGTTCGTTTCGTTGACCTTCGAGTGTGCCACGGTCTGGAGTGGGTCCACACCTCTCCAGCAGGGGATCGGCGACGAGGAGGTCGCAGTGGTCGTCACTCGCAGGGCGCTGCTCGGCGCGGCGGGAGCCGCCGTCGCGGGGGTCGGGGTCACCGGGGCGGGGCTCGCCGGGACCGGGCTCACCGGGACCGCGCACGCCGACGCCACCATCGGCGTCACCCCGACCGGCCAGGGCACGTGGGAGGGCTGGGGCACCTCGCTCGCCTGGTGGGCCACCGCGTTCGGCGACCGGGACGACTTCGCCGACCTGTTCTTCACCACCGGGGACGTCACCTACGACGGCGCGTCGCTGCCCGGCCTCGGCCTGACCATCGCCCGCTACAACCTCGGCGCGTCGAGCTGGAACGCGGTCGGCTCCGAGCGCATGGTCGCCTCGCCGAACATCCCGCGCTTCAAGCAGGTCGAGGGCTTCTGGCAGGACTGGACCGACGAGGACCCGAACTCCTCGGCGTGGAACTGGGCCGCGGACGCCAAGCAGCGCGCGGCACTCGTCAAGGCCACCCGGCGCGGTGCGGTGAGCGAGCTGTTCGCGAACTCGCCGATGTGGTGGATGTGCCTCAACCACAACCCGTCCGGCGCGGCGAACGCCGCCGACGACAACCTCCAGCCGTGGAACCACCGCCAGCACGCCCACCACCTCGCCGTCACCGCGCGCCGGGCCCGCGACCAGTGGGGCGTGGACTTCCGCACCGTGGACCCGTTCAACGAGCCGTCCTCCGCCTACTGGCACGCCAACGGCACCCAGGAGGGCTGCCACATCGGCGCCGCCACCCAGCGCGGCGTGCTGGCCCACCTGCGCACCGAGCTGGACCGGCAGGGCCTGACCGGGACGGGGATCTCCGCGTCCGACGAGACCGGCTACGACCTCGCCCGCACGACGTGGAACGGCTTCGACGGCGCCACCAAGGCGTTGGTGCGCCAGGTGAACGTGCACGGCTACCAGGGCACGGGCGGGCGGCGCGACCTGCTGGGCGACGACGTGCGCGCGTCGGGCAAGGCGCTGTGGAACTCCGAGCACGGAGACGGCGACGGCACCGGCCTCCAGACGGCCCGCTGCCTGCTGCTCGACTTCCGCTGGCTCAAGCCGACCGCGTGGTGCTACTGGCAGGTCATGGACCCCACCGCCGGGTGGGGCGCGATCAAGTACGACGGGAGCACGCTGCGCGCGGGCGCGGTGGAGACCAAGTACTACGTGCTGGCCCAGTTCACCCGGCACGTCCGGCCGGGGATGCGGGTCCTGGAGACGGGCAGCGAGCTGGCGGTGGCCGCCCACGACGCCGCCGCGCGGCGGCTGGTGATCGTGGCCGCCAACACCGGGGCCGCGCAGACCCTGACGTTCGACCTGAGCCGGCTGGCGACCGTGCCCGACGGCACCGCCACCCGCTGGTCCACGCTCACCTCCGGCCCCGGCGACCGGTACGCCCGGCGTCGCGACGTGGCCGTGACGGGCAAGCGGGTGCGGCTGGCGTTCGCCGCCGGCGCCGTGCAGACGATCCAGGTGGACGGGGTGGTCGCGTGACGCGCGTGACGCGCGCGGCGGCCCTCGCGGCGGCGCTGGCGCTGACCACCTCCTTCGTCCACGCGCCCGCGGCGCACGCGGCGCCCGGCGTGACCCTGCTGTCCGACACCCTGCTCGACGCCTCGGCGCTGTACTTCGTGTCCTACGACGGCCTGGTCAACAACAACGCGTTCCAGGACGCGCTGGTCACGCACGCGGGCCACCAGTACGCCGCCTGGTACACCTCCAGCCGGCACGCCGTCGTCGCCCGGCGCGCGCTCGGCGGCGCGTGGGAGACGGCCGTGCTGCCGCACCAGCTGACGACGAACGACTCGCACAACGTGATCTCGCTGGGCGTCTCGCCCCAGGACGGCACGCTGCACGTCGCCATGGACACCCACGACACGCGGCTGTTCTACACCCGCTCGGTCACCGGCCTGGTCACGCGGCCGGCCGAGCACCGCTGGTCGGCGTCGGTGTTCGGCGCGGTGCGGCGCACGCTCGGCACCCAGGAGCTCGGCGCCATGACCTACCCGCAGTTCGTGGTCACGCCGGAGGGCGCGCTCCAGTTCGGCTACCGCACGGGTCGCTCGGGCGACGGCGTGGGCGAGCTGGCCGAGTACACCGGCGGCGAGTGGCGGAAGCTCGGCGCGTGGACGTCCGCGACCGGGAGCTACACCGGCCCGAACGGCGTGGTGTCCACGACCCGCAACGCGTACCTGCACGGCCTGACCTACGACCGGCGCGGCCGGCTGCACGCGGCGTTCACCTGGCGCGAGGGCAACGCCGGGGTGCTGTGCAGCCCCGGCGGCCTGACCAACCACGACACGGGCTACGCCTACAGCGACGACCGGGGCCGGACGTGGCGCAACGCGGCCGGCACGGTCGTCGGCACCACCGGCGGCACCCGCGTGTCCGTCAGCTCGCCCGGCCTGGTGGCCGACCCGCTCGACCCGGACCACGGCCTGATGAACCAGGAGGGGCAGGCCGCCGACTCGACCGGCGCGCCGCACGTGGTGATCAGCTACGTGCCCGGCCGGTTCACCCGGTGCGTGTCGGACTACGCCCGGCAGCGCGCCCAGTACGGCCGCACCTTCCACCTCACCCGCGCGAGCGGGGCGTGGGTCAAGCGGGAGGTCCCCGTGGCGCCGGGCAGCACCCAGCGCACGAAGCTCGTGTTCGACCGGGCCGACAACGCCTACCTGGTGATGCCGCGCGGCCGGATCGTGTCGGCGAGCCGGGCCAGTGGCTGGACCGACTGGACCCTGGTGTTCGACCGGCCGTCGATGAACGCGTTCGGCGAGGTGAACGTGGACGTCTCCCGGCTCGCCGCGGACGGCGTGCTGTCGGTGCAGTACCAGCAGCGCTCCAGCGGTACGACCCCGTCGGCGATCCGCGTCGCCGACTTCAGGCTCGGGTGAGCCCGGAGGCGTCCCGGCCGGGCCGGGTTCCGGTCCTCAGTAGCCCAGGTAGCCGTTGCCCGAGGCGATGGAGACCAGGCCCGGGTGGTTGTGGAAGCCGCCGTAGCGGTCGTAGGTGTAGCGGACGCCCGCGATGATGTTGGCGACCGGGTCGTAGATGTCGTCGTGGCCCGCGAGCTTGTAGCTCTGGAACGTGGGGTCGATGCACTGCATCAGGCCCTTGGACGGCGTGCCGCGCATCGCGTTGGAGTCCCAGGTGTTGACGGCGTTGGGGTTGCCGTTCGACTCCTTGATGATGATCGTGTAGATCTCGTCGAGGCTGCTCTCGTCGATCGCGGTGCCGTTGGCGGCGAGGATGCCGATGGCCTCCTTGATCCAGCCCTCGACCTGGCGCTGCTTCGGCGGCTTGGCGGCCTCGATCGCGTCCTTGCGGGCCTGCTCCTCGGCGGCCTGGCGGGCGGCCCAGCCGTCCTGCGCGACGCCGCTGGCCCGGTTGAACGTGTTCAGCGCGGTCAGGTAGTCCTGGCGGACGATCCGGGCGGTCTCCGAGCCGAGGTCGATCGCGTGGACGGTGGCGGCCTTGCCGGTGTACGTGAGCTGCTGCGCCTGGTCGGGGACGCCGCCCAGGTCCGCGCCGCCCGCGACGGGGTCGAACGTGCCGGTGGTGACCGCGTGGGCCGCCGCTCCGGCGCCGGAGACGATGCCCACGGCCACCGCGACGCCGGCGAGGCGCTTCGGGATGACCCGCTCCGCCTCAGCGCGGTGCGCGCCCTGGTAGCCGGGGGGCGGCGGGGGTACCTGGAACATGGGACGCCCGGGGGCGTTCTTCGGTCGAGCGTGCCGAGCCAACGGTGCAGCCTCCTGCGTCGGGGAATCCCGTCACCGGACCCGGCGGGGGAACCAGGTGGTCACGAGCGGTTCGGGGGACCCGCGCCGTGTCCGTTCGGTGATGGAACCGTGATCTGCGGCCGGAAACGTAACCGCTGGTGATTTGCGTGGGCAAGATGAAGGACCCCCTGGGTGACGCTCATCACGTTTTCCGGCAGCCTTCATTACCGTGTGTCGCATTGACGGCCACACGGTGTCCTGAAGGGGTGGTGTTAAAGGTGGAAGACCACCGGGAGTGTGACGAGCGGGGGGCACAGTCGAAGACGTCCTGCCCCGTTCGGGGGTTGCGTGTGACGCCCGACACCTTCCCGATCATGCCGGGTGCCGCCCCCGCACGACCGCATTAGTGCGGTGACGTGGGCGTGCACCGCGCGAACCGGGGGCCCGCCACCCCCGGTCCCCCTACAGTCGAACCCCCGGTGCCGGACCGGGAGGGGCGCGGGGGCGAGGAGCGCGGTGACCGTTCAGGGGGCAGAGGAGCGATCGTCGTCCGTCGAGGTCGTGGACGAGCTGGTGAAGCTGTTGCAGGACCTCACCGAGCGCCCCCGGTTCGGGGAGCTGCCCGGCCGCCGGGCGGGCGCGCGGGCGGGCGGCGACCGGGGCATCCCGCTGGTGTGCCTGGTCCGCGACCCCGGGTCGGCCGGCCTGCTGGGCGCCCTGCGCGCCCACCTGCGCGGCGCGCACCCCGGCCGGGTGCCGCACGCGCTGCACCGGTTCCCCGACGCGGCGCCCGGCGGCGAGCCGCCCGTCGACCGGTCCGAGGCCAGGACCCTGGAGGCCGTGGGCTCCGTGCTGGTGTCCGTGGCGCGCGAGCTGTCCTCCGGCGTCAACGGCCGCTACGGCCGCCACGAGTTCCGCCGCTTCGAACTCGTCTACTGGCTGATGAACCAGCGCGTGGACGGCGCGGACCCGGAGTCGGCGGCCACCCTGCTCACCCGGCTGCGCGAACGCGACCTGCGGCGGCGCAGCGGTGACGACCTGATGCCGCGCGACGTGCTGGACAGCGCCACCGAGACCGCGCCCTGGTGGGTGCGCCTCGTGCTGCGGCTCGTGCCGTCGTTCCTGTTCCGGGCGAAGCTGCGCGGCGTCGTGCCGGGCAGCGAGTACCGGTGGCTGCTGCGCCAGCCCTACCTCGCGCCGCACGACCCGGGCACGTTCATCGGGTTCGCCGAGCGCCTCACCTCCGGCCTGGTGCCCGGCCGCAGCGCCGAACCGCGCGAGGACACCGGGCAGCTGGCCAAGCTGCTCGTCAACGCGTTCCTGGAGGACGTGCGCCGCGCCTACCGGCGGTCGCTGTGGCGCATCCGCTCGGCCCGCCGCACGGTGTACCCGGTGGTGCTGCTCGACGGCATCCGCCGCGACAACGGCGGCTACGCCCTGCTCAAGCTCATCAACGACGTCCGCAACGACACCGGCGCGTTCGACCCGCTCGTCATCATCAGCGGCAGCGAGAAGGTGCCGCCGGACGCGGAGAACGCCGCCGAGCGCGAGCCGACCCCGGTCGGCCAGGCGAGCCACGCCTACGAGACGTGGGCGCGCAAGCTCGCCACCGACAGCCGCGCCCGCCGGCCCACGGCCTGGTTCCTGCCCCTGCGGGTGCCGCCGGTGCCGATCGTGCCGGGCGACGTGCCGCCGACGGCCACGCTGTCCGTGCGCCCGGCCCCGGTGTGGTCGCGCACGTCGGTGCTCGCGGTGGTCGTCGTGCTGCTGCTCGCCTCCGTGGGCGCGGTCGGCTACCGGCAGGTGAGCGGGATCGTCGAGGCGGACGACCGGTGGCGGCACCAGCACTGCGGCCTGGAGCGGGACAACCCCGACGCGCACACCCTGGAGCGGATCGGCGACGACTGCGTGGGCGTCACCACCGGCCTGCTGCCGCTGTTCGGGCCGGGCGACGACACCGACAAGGCGCGCTTCGACAAGGCGCAGCGGCGGCTCGTGGAGCAGAACGCCAAGGTCGCGGAGGAGCACCGGCGCGCCCCGGGGAGGCCGTACGCGACCGTCGTGTACGTCTCCGCGATGAGCACCGCCCGCGACGCCCTGGCCAGCAACACGGCCCGGCTGATGGGCGTGGCGGCGCGGCAGGCGCAGCTGCTGGAGCGCACCGGCCCCGACGAGCCGCTGGTGCGCGTGCTGCTGGGCAACGCGGGCGCGTCCATGCAGCACGGTCCCGCGCTCGCCGGGACGCTGCGGTCGATGCTGGAGCGCGACAAGAGCATCGTCGGCGTGCTCGGCCTGGCGCTGAGCCGCAGGACGACCCGGGAGACGGTCACCGCGCTCGGCGAGGTCGGCCTGCCGGTGGTCGCGGCCACCCTGTCCGACGACGAGATGCCCACCGCGTCCCGGATGTACTTCCAGGTGTCGCCGAACAACGACCGGCAGGCGCGGATCATCGCGCGGTACGTGCGCGACGCCTACCCGGACAAGCGGGGCGTGGTCGTCGTGCACTCCAACGACGAGGACGACTCCTACGCGGCCAACCTGCGCGGGGACCTGGTGCGCCGGTTCGGCGAGCAGGGCGACCGGGTCCGGGAGGAGCCGTACCGGACCGCGGACGGCAACCAGGGCCCGGACGCCCGGCGGCTCGGGCAGCAGCTGTGCGGGGTGGCCGAGGACGAGGTGGTGTTCTTCGCGGGCCGCCCGGTGGACTTCGGCCGGTTGATGGACGGGGTGAGCGCGGGCTGCAAGGACCGGCCGCCGGTGCTGCTGGCGGGCGACGACGTCGCCCGGTACGCCGCCGACGCGACGTTGCGCAACCAGCACCCCGAGATCCCCTACGACTACGTGTCGTTCGCGATCGGGTCGCCGGGCTGCGTCGCCGCGACCGCCATGCAGCAGACGCTGCGCAGGGTGTTCGAGGAGGAGTGCGCGGGCGACTCGAACCCGTCGCTGGACGGCCACGCGGCGCTCACCTACGACGCCCTCTACCTGTTCGCGCACGCGATGACGCAGCTCGGCCCGATCCCGGTGTCGCCGGGGCACGTGTGGAAGGAGATCGGCGACATCGGCGGCGACCGGGCGCTGTCGGGCGAGAGCGGCGTGCTCGACTTCGGCGGCGGCCAGGTGCCCGCGGACAAGTTCCTGGCGGTGCTCCGCGTGGCCGGCGGCGCGCCGCCCGTGGTGGTCGCCTCGTGCGGGCGGTACGCCGAGCGCAAGGACGTGGACGTGCGGCGGGCCGCGTGGTGCCCGGACGGTGACCGCTAGGCCGTGTTCCGGGCGTGGCCGGGTCAGCCGGGGGCGGCCAGGTCCCCGATGTCGTCGGCGATCGACGCCAGCGGCCCGGTCTCGCCGGTGGAGGCGAACCAGTCCCACAGTTCGAGCGCGTGGTAGAGCCGGTACAGCTCGACCCGGGCCTCCCCGTCGGCCGGGAGCGGCCCGTACCCCTCCAGCAGGGCGGCCCGCTTCGTCGGTGACCGGTCCAGGTCGTACTGGAGCGTCTTCGCCACGTCGAGCAGGGGGTCCGCGGCGATCGCGTTCTCGACGTCGACCACCCCGGTGACGACGCCCCCGTCGTCGACCAGGACGTTGCCCTCGTGCAGGTCGCCGTGGCACAGCACCGCCCCGGCGCACGAGGCGAACAGCCCTTCCCGCGAGGCGACTCTGCGGCGTACCGCGTCGTGCAGGCCGGCCGGGCCGCCCAGTGCCGCGAACTCGGCCAGCTTCTCGGCGAACCGCCGCCGCATGCAGGAGGTGTTGTCGGGCACCGGGTCGACGATCCGGGTGGTGAGGTAGCCGTACGCGGGCAGCGCGATCCGGTGCACGGCGGCGAGCAGCCGCCCCACCCGCCGGTACGCCCCCTCCGCCGCGCCGGGCGCGAGACCGGCCTCGGACAGCGGCTTGCCGGGCAGCATCGTCAGCACGGTCACCGCCCGCTCGGCGTCCACGCGCACCACCCGCGGTACCGGACCGACGCCGTGCTCGGCCAGCAGCCGGTACACGTGCGCCTCCTTGGCCTGCTTCCAGCGCCACCGCTCGTCGTAGCGCTTGACGATCAAGGGCTCGGCGCCGAGGAGGCGCACCTCGTGCACCGCGCCGGACCGCCCGCCGGTGCGCGGCACGACCGCCGTGACGACCGAACCCGCCGGCAGCAGGTCCGCCAGTGGTGGGAGCACGGGCCGGACCGTAGTCGACCCGTCGTGCCGCGGGCGAGCGGAATTGTCGCCCCGCCCGCCGTCCGCCGTAGATTGGTGCCGTGAGCGCGACGGGCAGCGGCCAGCAGCCGCGGGTGGTCTCGGGCAGGCAGTCGGAGCTGCTCGGGCTGCTCCGCGACGAGGGCGCGATGTCGCGCGTGGCGCTGGGGGAGCGGCTGGAGCTGCCCCGGGCCAAGCTGACCGCCGAGCTGGCGCGCCTGGTGGACGTCGGGCTGGTGCAGATCGGCGGTCCGGCGGCGAGCCGGGGCGGGCGGCGCTCGACGCTCGTGCACCTGGCCGACGACCTGCGCGTGCTGGGCGTGGACGTGGGCGCGACGTCGGTGACGGTCGCGGTGACCGACGGCCGGTGCGAGGTGCTGGAGAGCCGCAGCGAGGAGTGCGACGTGCGCGGCGGCCCGGCCCAGGTGCTCAGCCGCGTCGCGGAGCTGGCCGACGTCGTCTACGCCAAGGCGGCCGGCACCCTCATCGGCGCGGGCATCGGCCTGCCGGGACCGGTGAGCTTCCGCGACGGCATGCCGGTCGCGCCGCCGATCATGCCCGGCTGGGACCGCTACCCGGTGCGCGACGAGCTGGCCGGCCGCTGGGGCTGCCCGGTGACGGTGGACAACGACGTCAACGCGATGGCCCTGGGCGAGCGGCACGCGGGCGTGGCCCGGTCGCTGGAGGACCTCATCTTCGTCAAGGTCGGCACCGGCATCGGCTGCGGCATCGTGCTGGGCGGCAAGGTGTACCGGGGCGTGGCCGGGACGGCGGGCGACATCGGGCACATCAGGCTCGACGACTTCGGGCCGGCGTGCGCGTGCGGCGAGGTCGGGTGCCTGGAGGCGTACTTCGGCGGCGCGGCGCTGGCCCGGGACGCCACGACGCTGGCGCGCAGCGGCCGGTCGGTGGCGCTGGCGGGCGCCCTGCACGACAAGGGCGCGCTGACCGCCGAGGACGTGGGCGCCGCCGCCTCGGCCGGTGACTTCGCGGCGGCGAACCTGGTCCGCGAGGGCGGGCGCCGCCTCGGCCACGTGGTCGCGTCCCTGGTCAGCTTCCTCAACCCCGGCATGGTGGTCATCGGCGGCGGCGTGTCGCGCCTGGGCCACTCGCTGCTCGCGGAGGTCCGCAGCGCCGTCTACCGCCGCTCGCTGCCCCTGGCGACCGGCAACCTGCCGATCGTGCTGTCCGAGCTGGGTGAGCTGGCCGGCGTGACCGGCGCCGCCTGGTCGGCCACGGACCGCGCCTTCTCCCCGGCGGGCTGATCCCCCCCAGAGATCCGATGTCTGTCGTCCGCCTCGTGACGACGGACTGCCTCGACATGCGCGAACGGTGCGAGAGCGCTCCCATGTAACGGTGCGTGCTGCCGCGTGCCTCTTCTGTTGGTTCCGTACCGACTTTTGCAACGAATCGACAAAAGTGGTCGGAAGTTCTTGTCAGCATGCCCGGTTCGCTGTCAGGATTCGCCGCAACTCGCGCCGGAACGTGAGCTGGACCACCTCCTTCGATCGACCTCCCCCACGAAGTCGGAGACCCGATGCACGCGCAGTCTGAGGCAAGGCGCGAGGCGAACCTCGCCCTCCTCCTGCGCACGCTCCGGGCCTGCGGGCCGCTGTCCCGCGCCCAGCTCGCGGCGAGATCGGGTCTTTCCAAGGCGACCGTGTCCCCGCTGCTGACCGAGCTGGGGCAGCGCGGCCTCACCGAGACCGCCGGCACCACGACCACCCAGGGCCGCCCCGGGCAGCTCGTGCAGCTGCGCCCCGGCGCGGTGTGCGGCATCGGGCTCGACGTCCACCCGGGGCAGCTCGGCGCGACCGTCACCGACCTGACCGGCGAGGTCCACCTGCGCCACCGGACGACCTGCGACACCTCGTCGCCCGAGCACGTGCTCGACCGGCTCGCCGACCTGACCCGCACCGCCCTGCGCGACGTCGCCGGCGCCGGGTGGGCGGGCGTCGCGGTGGCCGTCCCGGGCCGGGTCGACACCGCGACCGGCACCGCCACGGCGACGCGGCTGCGCTGGCGCGGCGTGGCCGTCGCCGACGGGCTCGCCGCCCGCACCGGCCTGCCGCTGAGCCGGCTGGCCGTCGACACCGAGGCCAACCTCGCGGCGGGCGCCGAGCACGACGCCGACCCGGTGGACGACCTGGTCTACCTCGGCGGCGGCCGGGACGTGCAGGCGGGCGTCATCGCGGGCGGTCGGCTGCTGCGCGGCGCGGCGAACCGCGCGGGCGACGTCGGGCACATGGTGCTCGACCCGCTCGGCGCGCCGTGCGCCTGCGGCAGGCGCGGCTGCTGGGAGACGCAGGTCGGCCTGGACGCGTTCCTGCACGCCGCCGCGCCCCGCCACGACCAGGTGCACAACCCGCACCTCGCGCCGGGCGAGCGCATGACGATCCTGCGCGGCCGGGCCGAGCGCGGCGAACCGCGCACCCTCGACGCCCTGCACCGCACGGCCGCCGCCCTCGCCACCGGGCTGTCGATCGTCACGAGCCTGCTCAACCCGACGCGCGTCGTGCTGGGCGGCTACTTCGCCGCGCTCCAGGACTGGCTGGTGGCGCCGCAGCAGCAGGAGGGCACCGCGATCACCGCCTCCACCCTCGGGTTCACCGCCGGCGGGCGGGGCGCCGCCCTGGCCGCGCTGCGCCGCGTGCTGGACGACCCGACCGTCGTGCCGGTGAAGGCGCCCGCGAAGCCCGCCGTGCCGGCGAGAGCCGCCACGCCCGTGAAGGAAGGAACCCCGGCATGACCCTGCTCAGGATGACGGGCATCGGCAAGAGCTTCCCCGGTGTGCGGGCCCTGGACGGCGTGGACCTGGAGGTCGCCGAGGGCGAGGTGCACTGCCTGCTCGGCCAGAACGGCGCGGGCAAGTCCACCCTGATCAAGGTCCTCGCCGGCGCCCACCAGCCCGACGAGGGCGAGATCACCTGGCGCGGGCGGCCCGCGTCGCTGCCGTCGCCGGTGGCCGCGCTGCGCCTGGGCGTGGCCACCATGTACCAGGAGCTGGACCTGGTGCCGGGGATCTCGGTGGCGGAGAACGTCTTCCTCGGCCACGAGCCCCGCCGGTTCGGGTTCAACCGCACCGGCGCGGCGAAGAAGGCCGCCGCCGCCCTGATGGCCCGCCTCGGCCACCCCGAGATCGACCCGGACCGCGAGGTGGGCCTGCTGTCGGCCGCCGGGCAGCAGCTGGTGTCCATGGCCCGCGCCCTGGCGCACGACGCGCGGCTCATCGTGATGGACGAGCCGACCGCCGCGCTGGCCGCCGACGAGGTGGACAACCTGTTCCGCATCGTCGCCGAGCTGACCCGCGACGGCGTCGCAGTCCTCTACATCTCGCACCGGCTGGAGGAGATCCGCCGCATCGGCAACCGCGTGACCGTCCTCAAGGACGGCCGCACGGTCGCCGCGAACCTGCCCGCCGCCACGCCCACCGCCGAGCTGGTCGACCTGATGTCCGGCCGCAAGGTCGAGACGGTCTTCCCGCACCGCGACGCGTCCACCGTGGACACGAGCCGCGAGGTGCTGGTCGTGGAGGGGCTCAGCCGGGCGGGCGAGTTCCACGACGTCACGTTCCGCGTGCACGCGGGCGAGGTGCTGGGCATCGCCGGCCTGGTGGGCGCGGGGCGCAGCGAGATCCTGGAGACCGTGTTCGGCGCGCGCAAGCCCGACGCGGGCACGGTGCGGGTCGACGGGACGCCCGTCCGCACGGGCAGCGTGCCCGCCGCCGTCAAGGCGGGCATCGGCCTGGCCCCGGAGGAGCGCAAGGCCCAGGCCCTGCTGCTGGACCTGTCGGTGGCGCACAACGTGACGCTGTCGAGCCTGCCCGCCTACAGCCGGGCCGGGTTCGTCGACCGGGCCCGGGAGCTGCGCGACTCCCGCGCCACCCTGGAGCGCCTCGACCTGCGGCCCGCCGACCCCCGGCGGCTGGTCGCCGAGTTCTCCGGCGGCAACCAGCAGAAGGCGGTGGTGGCGCGCTGGCTCGTGCGCGGCTGCCGCGTGCTGCTGCTCGACGAGCCGACCCGCGGCGTGGACGTGGGCGCGCGCGCCGAGCTGTACCGGGTGATCCACGAGCTGGCCGCGTCCGGGGTGGCCGTGGTGCTCGTCTCCAGCGAGGTCGCCGAGGTGCTGGGCCTCGCCGACCGGGTGCTCGTGCTGCGCGACGGCGAGGTCGTCGCCGACCGCCCCGCCGCCGAGCTGACCGAGTCCGCCGTGCTCGACATCGTGATGGCCGGCTCCGTGCTGACCGATGGGGCCCTCGTCGAGGGTGCCGCGACCGAGGAGGTCCTGTGACCGAAGTGCGGGTCCTCGACCCGAAATCCGCCCCGCCCCAGGACCCGCCGAAGCGCCGGCGGTCGCTGGACCTGCGGCTCACCGGCCTGCTGGGCGTGCTGGTGGTGCTGTGCATCGTCGGCTACGCCACCCGGCCCGACGCGTTCCTCACCGAGGCCAACATCTCCACCATGCTGCGGCTGGCCGCCGCGATCGGCGTGGTGAGCGTCGGCATGACGTTCGTGATCATCAGCGGCGGCATCGACCTGTCCGTCGGGTCGATCGTGGCGCTGTCGAGCGTGTGGATGACGACCGTGGCCACGCAGTCCTACGGCCCGGTGGTGATGGTGCTGTGCGCGCTGCTCGTCGGCCTGGGCTGCGGCCTGGTCAACGGCGTGCTCATCTCCTACGGCAAGATCGTGCCGTTCATCGCCACCCTCGCCATGTACGCCTCGGCGAAGGGCCTGGCCGAGCGGCTCTCCGGCCGCCGCACGCAGGTGATCACCGAGACCGGGTTCAGCACCTTCTTCCGGGGCGCGATCCTGGGCGTCCCGGTGCTGATCTGGCTGCTGGCCGCGGTGTTCGCGATCGGCTGGGTGGTGCTCAACCGCACCACGTTCGGCCGCCGCACGTTCGCCGTGGGCGGCAACGCCGAGGCCGCCCGCCTGGCCGGCATCGACGTCAAGCGGCACACCGCGCTGGTCTACGGCATCGCGGGCCTGTGCTGCGGCATCGCCGCCCTGATGGTCGTCGCCCGCACCACGTCCGGCGCGTCCACCAACGGCATGTTCTACGAGCTGGACGCCATCGCCGCGGTCGTCATCGGCGGCACGCTGCTCACCGGCGGCCGGGGCTCGCTGATCGGCACGCTGATCGGCGTCCTCATCTTCACCGTGGTGGGCAACATCTTCACCCAGAACAACCTGGACACCGACATCCAGAACATCGCCAAGGGCGTGATCATCATCGCCGCGGTGCTCCTCCAGCGCACCACCAGCGCCCGCCGCCGCGCGCACGCCACCTGATCGCCGGACCGGCCCCCGAGGACCACCCCCGAGGACCACCCCCGAGGACCTTCCCCGAGACCGCACCGCCCGAGAACGACCCCGAGACCCCACCCGTTCAACGACGCCCGGGAGTACCGCCATGCCTTCACTCGACCGCCGCCGCTTCCTGTGGGGCACCACCGCAGTCGGCACCGCCGCGCTGCTGGCCGGCTGCACCTCCAACGAGACCGGCACCACCGCGCCGAACGCCGTCGCGGGCAGTTCGGGCGAGAACAGCCAGCCCGGCAAGCAGGTCACCATCGGCTTCTCCGCGCCCGCCGCCGACCACGGCTGGATGGCGGCCATGACGAAGAACGCGAAGGCGCAGGCCGACCGGTTCTCCGACGTGACCTTCAAGGCCACCGAGGGCACCAACGACGTCAACCAGCAGATCAGCCAGGTCGAGACGCTGATCAACGACAAGGTCGATGTGCTGGTGATCCTGCCGTTCGACGGCAAGGCGCTCACCGAGGCCGGCCGCCAGGCGATGGACGCGGGCATCCCCGTCATCAACCTCGACCGCGTCTTCGACACCCCGCTCGCCTACCGGACGTGGATCGGCGGCGACAACTACCGCATGGGCGTCAACGCGGGCGAGTTCATCGCCTCGCAGCTGAAGGCCAAGAACGTGTCGAACCCGGTCATCGGCGAGGTCGCGGGCATCGACTCGCTGCCGCTGACCCAGGAGCGCAGCAAGGGCTTCAGCGACGCCCTGGCCCGCGCCGGCTTCAAGGTCGGCCCGCGCGTCTCGGCGTCGTTCACCTCCGAGTCCGGCGAGCAGCAGACCGCGAACCTGCTCCAGTCGGCGAGCAAGCTCGACGCGCTCTGGAACCACGACGACGACCAGGGCATCGGCGTGCTGGCCGCCATCGACAGCGCGAGCCGCACCGAGTTCATCATGGTCGGCGGCGCGGGTTCGCGGAACATGATGGACCTGATCAAGGCCGACAGCGGCGTCATGAAGGCCACCGTGCTCTACAGCCCGTCGATGGCGTCCTCCGGCATCGCGCTGGCCCGCCTGCTCGGGCAGACCAAGGGCATCGGGGACCTGGCCGAGCACGACATCCCCGCCTCGATCACGACCTACTCCGCCGTCGTGACCAAGGAGAACGTCGACCAGTACCTGGACGTCGGCTTCGACTCCTGACGTCGGACACCACCGCTCGCTCGAAAGGCTGCTGATGACGGAAGAGATCGGCGTGGGCATGGTCGGCCACGCGTTCATGGGCGCGGTGCACTCGCACGCCTGGCGAAGCGTCCACCGGTTCTTCGACGTGCCGCTCACGCCCCGGCTCGCCGCCCTCGGTGGACGTGACGCGGTGCGCACCAAGGAGGCGGCCGACAAGTACGGCTGGGCCGCCGCGGAGACCGACTGGCGCGCGCTGGTCGCCCGGGACGACGTGCAGCTGGTGGACGTCTGCACGCCGGGCGACACGCACGCCGAGATCGCGCTCGCCGCGCTGGCGGCGGGCAAGCACGTGCTGTGCGAGAAGCCGCTCGCCAACTCGGTGGCCGAGGCCGAGGAGATGGCCGCCGCCGCCGAGGAGGCCGCGACCCGCGGCGTTCGCTCGATGGTGGCGTTCAACTACCGGCGGGTGCCGGCGCTCGCGCTGGCCCGCAGGCTGGTCGCCGAGGGCCGCATCGGCGACGTGCGGCACGTGCGCGCGGTGTACCTCCAGGACTGGCTGTCCGACCCCGAGTCGCCGATGACGTGGCGGCTGCGCAAGGAGAAGGCCGGTTCGGGCGCGCTGGGCGACCTCGGGGCGCACATCGTGGACGCCGCGCAGTTCGTCACCGGCGACCTGATCACCGGGGTCAGCGCGACGACCGAGACGTTCGTGCGGGAACGCCCGGACGGCGCGGGCGGGCGCGACGAGGTCACCGTGGACGACGCGGCGATCTTCCTGGCCCGCTTCGGCTCCGGCGCGCTCGGCACGTTCGAGGCGACCCGGTTCGCGCTGGGCCGCAAGAACGCCATGCGGCTGGAGGTCAACGGTTCGCGCGGCAGCCTGGCGTTCGACTTCGAGTCGATGAACGAGCTGTCGGTGTTCTCGGCCGAGGAGGGCCCGGACTCCGGGTTCCGCCGCGTCCTGGTCACCGAGGCCGACCACCCGTACGTGGCGGCGTGGTGGCCGCCGGGGCACCTGCTGGGCTACGAGCACACGTTCACCCACGAGGTGGCCGACTTCCTGACCGCCATCGGCGGCGGCGTCGACCCCGCGCCCAGCTTCGCCGACGGCCTGCGGGTGCAGCGCGTGCTGGCGGCGGTGGAGGACAGTGCCGGGCACGAGTCCGCGTGGACCACGATTGGAGACACCCGATGAGCCGTCCGGTCACGCTGTTCACCGGCCAGTGGGCCGACCTGCCGTTCGAGGAGGTGTGCCGGCTCGCCGCCGGCTGGGGCTATGACGGGCTGGAGATCGCCTGCTCCGGCGACCACTTCGAGGTGGACAAGGCGCTCGTCGACGACGGGTACGTGCCCGCGAAGCGCGAGGTGCTCAAGAAGTACGGGCTGGAGGTCTGGACGATCTCCAACCACCTCGTCGGCCAGGCCGTGTGCGACGACCCGATCGACTTCCGGCACCAGGCCATCCTGCCCGCCCGCGTCTGGGGCGACGGCGAGCCCGAGGGCGTGCGCCAGCGCGCGGCGGCGGAGATGGCCGACACCGCGCGCGCGGCGGCCCTCCTCGGCGTCGACACGGTGGTCGGCTTCACCGGGTCGAAGACGTGGAAGTACGTGGCGATGTTCCCGCCCGTGCCGCAGTCCGTGATCGACGAGGGCTACCAGGACTTCGCCGCGCGCTGGAACCCGGTCCTCGACGTGTTCGACGAGGTCGGCGTCCGGTTCGCGCACGAGGTGCACCCGTCCGAGATCGCCTACGACTACTGGACGACGAAGAAGGCCCTGGAGGCGGTCGGCAACCGGCCCGCGTTCGGCCTGAACTGGGACCCGTCGCACTTCGTGTGGCAGGACCTCGACCCGGTCGGCTTCATCCTCGACTTCGCCGACCGGATCTACCACGTCGACTGCAAGGACACGAAGAAGCGCTTCGACGGCCGCAACGGCCGCCTGTCCTCGCACCTGGCGTGGGCCGACCCGCGCCGCGGCTGGGACTTCGTCTCGACCGGCCACGGCGACGTGCCGTGGGAGGAGTCGTTCCGCGCGCTGAACGCCATCGGCTACACCGGTCCGATCTCGGTGGAGTGGGAGGACGCCGGCATGGACCGCCTGAGGGGCGCGGAGGAAGCGGTGGGCTTCATCCGCAAGCACCTGTTCGACCCGCCGGCGACCTCGTTCGACGCCGCGTTCAGCACGGAGAGCTGAGCCCCCCGCCGCCCGCCGGACCGCCGCCCGGTCCGGCGGGCGCGGCCGGCGGCTCACCGCGCGGTGCCGGGGTACTCCGCGTGCACGTCGCCGTCGAACAACCGCCAGTAGAAGGCGTTCACCCGCGCGGCGACGGGGGCGTGCCGGGTCAGGATCGCGGCCACGTGCGGTGGCACGTCGGCCGGGACGCCCTCGGTCGCGCAGCGGAGCACGTACTCGTTGCGGGCGGTGGGGACGCGCTCCGCCGCCACACCGCACACCGCGGTCACCAGCCAGTTGACCAGCCGCGCGGCGACGTAGTCGGTGTCGTGGTCGGCGTGGCGGCGGACGAAGTCGCGTTCGGCGGCCGACAGGTCGAAGTCGGGCGAGGTGGCCAGGCCGAAGTCGGTGAGGAAGATCCGCTCGCCGTCGGTGCGCATGTTGCCGAGGTGCGCGTCCATGTGCAGCAGCCGCCGGTCGCGCAGGAAGGCCGCGATCCGCAGCAGCTGCCGCTCGACGTCCTCGGCCCGCCCCGCCGGGTCCTCGTCCAGCAGGGCGGACACCGGGTGCGGGACGTGCTCGAAGAACAGCACGAGGCTCGCCGGCGCGGCGGCCAGCGCCTCCAGGCGGGCGCGCACGGCCGGGCTGCCGCCCAGCGCGGCGACGACCGCCCCCACGTCGGCGTGCTCGGCCGCGACGGGCGGGCGCCCCGGCAGCACCCGCCAGTGGTGCAGCAGCGGGAACGACCCCGTCGCGCCGGCGAGGACGGCGTCGGTGACCACCCGGTTCGCGGCCAGCTCGCGCCAGGCGGTGAACCCCGGGCTGACGACGCCGTACTGGCAGGACACCGGCAGGTCGAACAGGTTCGCCGTCGAACGCGGGTGGGCGAGTTCCCGCTCGGTCAGCGGGACGCGCTTGGCGAACACCGGGGTGCCGTCGACGTCGAGCACCGCCGTGCCGCCGCCGACGCCCACCTCCGTTCCCCCTTCGCGCAGGAGCGTGGCGAGGTCGGTGTCGTCCCGCGCCGCGAGCAGCGCCGAGAGCCGTCGGTGGCGGTCGTGCCTGGTGGCCGTCATCGTCCCAGCATCCCGGGGGCCGGGCGTCCTTGACCGGGTCCGCGGGCGCACCTAGGGTCGAAATGATCGCTGTTGCCGCGAAAATTTCGGGAGTCCCGTCGGTGCGCCACCCCAACCCGATCCTGCCCGGCTGCCACCCGGACCCGTCGATCTGCCGCGTCGGCGACGACTACTACCTGGTCACCTCGACCTTCGCCTACTTCCCGGGCCTGCCGGTGCACCACAGCCGCGACCTGGTGTCGTGGCGGCTCCTCGGCCACGTCCTCGACCGCCCGTCCCAGCTCCCGCTGCACGGCATCGGCCCCTCCAAGGGCCTCTACGCGCCGACCATCCGCCACCACGGCGGCGTCTTCCACGTCGTCTGCACGCTCGTCGAGGGCAACGGCCCGAGCGGCAACTTCCTGGTCACCGCCACCGACCCGGCCGGACCGTGGTCCGAACCGGTGTGGCTCGACGTGGACGGCTTCGACCCCTCGCTGTTCTTCGACGACGACGGCCGGGTGTGGCTGCACGGCTGCCGCGAGGTCGCGGCGGGTCGGCGCGGGCAGACCGAGGTGTGGCTGCGCGAGCTGCGGGACGGCGAACTCGGCCCGGAGACGGTGATCTGGGGCGGCTCCACGCCGGACGCGGTGTGGGCGGAGGGGCCGCACCTCTACAAGGTGGACGGTCACTACGTGCTGGTGTGCGCCGAGGGCGGCACCGACGTCGACCACGCCGTGGTGGCCGCCCGGTCCACGTCGATCACCGGCCCGTACGAGGGGAACCCGCGCAACCCCGTGCTGACCCACCGGGAGTTCGGCCGCGACCACCCGATCACCGGCACCGGCCACGCCGACCTCGTCACCACGCCCGCCGGCGACTGGTGGGCCGTGCTGCTCGCCATGCGCCCCTACGGCGGCTACTTCTACAACCTCGGCCGCGAGACGTTCCTCGCCCCCGTGCGCTGGGTGGACGGGTGGCCGGTCCTCGACCTCGTGGAGGAGACCGTCGAGGCGCCCGCCCTCGACCCGCACCCGTGGCCGGCCGTCCCCGCGCGCGACGACTTCGACACCGGCCCCCTCGACCCGTCCTGGTTCGTGCTGCGCACGCCCGACGAGCCGTTCTGGTCGTTCGAGCGCCCCGGCCACCTGCGGTTGGCGCTGCGGCCCGAGGCGGTGACCGACCTCGCCACGCCCAGCCTCGTGTGCCGTCCCCAGCGGCACCGCGACTTCGCGTTCGAGTGCGCCCTGGAGTTCACCCCGCGCGCCGCGCACGAGTCGGCGGGCCTGGTCGTGCTCCAGAACCACGACAACCACCTGCGGCTCACCCGGGACGGCGACGAGCTGCGGCTCGTGCGGCGGTTGAAGGGCGTCGACGAGCTGATCGCGTCGGTCCCCGTCACCGGACCGCTGCTGCGCCTGGGCTTCCACGCGCGCGGGCAGGACCACCAGGCGCGCTACGCCACCGGAGCGGACGACTGGCGCGACCTCGGCACCCCGATCGACGGCCGCCCGCTGAGCACCCCGGTGACGGGCGGCTTCACCGGCGTGCACCTGGCCCTGTACGCGACCGCCAACGGCCGCGACAGCACGGCGTTCGCCGACTTCGACTGGGTCGAGTACCGCGAGCTCACCAGGTGACGGGCAGGGCGCGCAGGCCGTAGATCGGCGCGTCGAACTTCCACTCGACGTCCTCGAACGGCACGGCCAGGCGCAGGGTGGGCAGGGTGGTGACGAGGGCGCGCAGCGCGACCCGCATCTCCAGCCGCGCCAGGAGGTGGCCGATGCACTGGTGCGCGCCGGTGCCGAACGCCAGGTGCGTTTTCGCCCGTTCCCGGCCCAGGTCGACGCGGTCCGGGTCGGGGAACGCGGCCGGGTCGCGGTTCGCCGCGAACAGCGAGGCGATCACGCCGTCGCCCGGGCCGAGCCGCCGGCCGCCGACCTCGGCGTCCGCGCGGACGGCGCGCACCACGCCCTGGTGCACCGGGCTCAGGTAGCGCAGCAGCTCCTCGACCGCGTGGTCCACCAGGTCCGGGTCGGCGACCAGCGCGTCCCACCGGGTCCGGTCGCGCAGCAGCGCGAGGACGGACAGGGCGATCGAGTTCGCGGTGGTCTCGTGCCCGCCGACGAGCAGCAGGACCGTCATGCCGACGGCCTCCTCGTCGGTCAGCGACGGGTCGGCGACGAGGCGGCTCACCAGGTCGTCGCGCGGTTCGGCGCGGCGCTCGCGGATCAGGTCGGCGAGGTAGGCGTGCAGCTCGTCGAGCGCCGCCTGCACCTGCGCGGCGTCCAGCGCCCGGTTCAGGTGCGCCCGGCTGCGGGTGGAGAAGAACTCCTGGTCCGCCACCGGAACGCCGAGCAGCAGGCAGATCACGTCCGACGGGACGGGCAGGGCGAAGCCGGTCACCAGGTCGGCCGGGCGGGGGCCCGCGCGCAGGGCGTCCAGGCGTTCGCGGGTGATGCGCCCGACGTGCGGTGAGAGGGCTTCCATGCGGTGCACGGTGAACTCGCCGGTCAGCATCCGCCGGTACCGGGTGTGCTCGGGCGGGTCGGTGACCAGGAAGCTGCCGGGCGCGGCCTTCCGGTCCACCACCGGCCGCAGCTGCGGGAACCCCGGCGTGCTCGGGTCCGACCCGAACCGCTCGTGGTCCCGCAGCACGGCGCGCACGTCGGCGTACCTCGTCACCAGGTGCGCCTGCTGGCCGTGGCGCAGCGAGACCGGGCACGCCGGGTCGCGGTCGCGCAGCTCGGCGAACGGCGCGGGCGGGTCGAAACCCGGGTGGCGCGGGAACGGGTAGTCCACGTGATCGACCTTAGTGGCCGGTTCCGGGCCGGTGCGACCGTCGCCGCGTGGTCGCCGTGTGGGTCGTCGCGTGGTCACCGGGTCGTCGGCAGCCCGGCGGCGGTGGCGGCGATCATGCGCCGGAGCGTGGGCCGGAACGGCGGGAACACCCGTGCGATCTCGGGTTCGCGGTCGTACAGCTCCCGCAGCGCCTCCGGGGGACGGGTCAGCGGGAACAGCTTCGCGACGAACGCGCCGGCGGCCATGACCAGGGAGGCGCCGTCGGTGTCGGTCAGCTGCGGGCAGGCGGCGGCGATCCGCCGGCCGACGGTGAAGTAGGTGTCGATGGCCCACAGCTTGTGGACCCGCAGGACCTCCACCGAGACGTTGTGCTCCAGCATCGTCTCGGTGTGGGTGGTGAGGTCGCAGTACAGCGGCCGGTCGGCGTACGCGTCGGCGAGCGCGGTCGCCACCCCGGTGAAGCCGCTCGCCCCGTGCAGCGCCTCGCCCGCGGCGGTCGCCCAGTCAGAGCCCTCCCGCCTGGTCAGCTCCAGGTAGATCTCCTCGCGCGTGCCGAAGTAGCGCAGGACGTTGGACTTGGCCAGCCCGACCGCCGAGGCGACGTCGCCCAGGCTGACCCGGGCCACGCCCGCGTCGCGCGCGAGCCGGTCGGCGGCGGCGAGGATCGCCTCGCGCCGCTGGGTCTTCTGCTCCGGGCGCCTGGCCCGCTGGAACGACGCTTCCATGGCGGCCGCCACCATAGCCCGACAGTTAGCGGAACACTGTTCCCTTGTTAAGGATACGGTGTTCTTATAAAGTCCCCACTCGACCGCACGGCTCCCTCCCCGCTCCGAACGGCAGGCCCATGACCACCGGCACCGACCTCGGCCAGACCATCGACTCGTTCGTGGCCGCCTTCAACGACCCCGGACCCGACCTCGACCGGGTCATGTCCTTCTTCGCCGAGGACGCCCGCTACCTGCCCGGCCACGGCCCCGAGCTGCGCGGCTCCGCGGCGATCCGGGCGGAGTTCGCGCCGCAGTTCGCCGGCCGCTACGGCGCGATGACCTTCGACGTGTACGACCGGGTGATCGACGAGACCCGCCGCCGGGCGACGATCCGGTGGGCGTGCCGGCTCGACCTGACCGGTGAGCGCGGTCGGCGCGCGCTGCCGCCGCTGCGGTGGTTCGCCCGCCTCCGCCACGGCGGTCGCGTGCAGTGGCACGGCCTGGACGTCTTCCACTTCGACGCGGACGGGCGGATCACCGGCAAGTTCACCTACGCGACCTTCCGCCTCCCGCTCTGGGAACGCGCGCGCTGACCCCGCCTGGCCGCCGACCCCGCCCGGCCACGGGGGCCACTCGATCTCAGGGGCGTCAGCGGCGCTCGGCGGTCGTCAGCAGGCGCAGGTGGGCGCGGTGCCAGGTGGGCGGTGTCGGGTCGTCGGCGAACGCGGCCAGCAGGTCGGCGGCGGTGCGCAGGCCCAGTCGCCGCAGGGCGTCGGCGGCGGCGAGGGACCGGTCGCGCAGGGTGGGCGGCAGGTGGCGCAGGCCGCGGTGGGCGGCTTCGGCGCACAGGCCCAGCGCCGAGTCCACCGCCGCCGTCAGGGGGTCGGGCGCGGGCGCGTCGCCGGGGAGCAGGGGCGTGGCGCCGGTCGCCAGGTCGGGGACGACCAGCCCGGTCGGGGTGAGCACCGCGATCGGGTCCACCACCAGGCCGCCCCGGGAGCGCCGCAGCTCGCCGCTGACGTGCGTCGCGGCCGGCAGGGCCGCGGCCAGGGCGTCGAGCGCGGCCGGGCAGTGGGCGCGGTGGGCGGCGGAGATCGTGGCAGTGGCGCCCGAACCGTCGCCGACGACGGCGTCCAGGCGTTGCGCGCCGGGGTGGTAGGCGACCCGCTCCACCTCGGCCACCCGCACCACCCGGACCAGCTCGGCGGCCACCCGGGGGCGCACCACGCGGGGCGGCAGGGCGTCCAGCTCGCGGCCGGCGGCGGCGAAGTCGCGCACCACCAGCCCGTCCGGCAGCGACTCCCAGGAGCCGCCGAGGGGCGTGATCGACGTGCTCGAAGCCCGCGCGCCCACCCGCACCACCCTGCCCGCGCCGCGGGTCGCGGACTCCGACACCACGGTCGACGCGGCCAGGTCGGCCAGCGCCGCGCCGCTGAGCCGCCGCCCGGCCAGGTCGTGACCCGTCGGGTGCTCGTCCTCGCCCACCGGCCAGCGGTGCCGCAGCACCAGGACCGTGCCGCCGTCGGCGAAGAACACCTCGGCCGTGCGGTCCTCGGCGGTGGCCCGCACCCGGCAGCCCAGCGCGGTCAGCCGGACGCGCCGCAACGGCGTCTCGGCCGCCTCCTCCGTGCCGAGCACCTGCGACCGCGGCCCGGTCGCGCGGGCACGGGCGTACAGCTCGGTGAGCAGCTCGGCCACGTGCGCCGGGTCGTGGTGCGCGCTGCGGTCCCGGTACGCCCGCAGCGCGCCCGCCAGCTCGTCCACCGCCAGCGCCGGCCAGTGCAGGCGGGCCGCCACCAGGCCCGCCCGCGCCCGCTCCAGCGCGGCCCCGAACACCGGGTCCGCGCCGGCCGCGCCGTCGAGCAGCAGCGCGTCGGCCAGGCCCCGCACCGCGTCCAGGTCGTCGGTGGGCGTGGCCGAGCCGCCCACGTCGAACCGCACCACGTCGTCGGTCAGCCCGCGCTCGTCGGCCTCGCGGAACGCCCACACCGCGAGCACCGCCCACTGGTCGCGGGTCGCCGCCGCCGCGTCCGTGTGCACGTACCCCAGCTCGCCGGGCACCAGGAACCGCACCGTGCACGACGGCAGCTCGGCCGTCGCCACCGGGTCGGCCGCCGTGGGCCGGGTCAGCCGCACGGGCAGCCCGGCGCGGTGCGCGCGGCGGGCCGCGGTCAGCACCCGCTCGCCGAGCAGGTCGCGCAGCCGGTCGTCGGTGATCGCGCCGGGCGACCACGGGGTGAACGCCGCCCCGCCGTGCTCGCGCTGGTAGGCCAGCACGACCGCGACCCGGTGCCGGCACACGCCCGCCGCGCCGCACGTGCACGTCGCCCGGTCGAGGCCGGCACCGGGTGGGAGCGCGACCACCACGCCGTCGGCGAACCGGCCCGTGACGGTGCCGCCGTCGGGCCCCAGCACCGGTCCGGCGCCCGCGTCCAGTTCCTTGGTCGCCCGCTTCACCAGGCCGCGGTTGGCCAGCGCGGCCAGCGCGTCCGGGGTCAGCGCGAGCAGGTCGGCGCGCATCAGCCCATCCTCTCCGCGACGAACTCCGCCAGCTGACCCGGCGTCATCGCGCCGACGTGCGCGCCCACGTTCGCCAGCCGCTGCGCCAGGTCCCGGTCGTAGACCGGGTTCGCGTCCTCGTCCAGCGCGGCCAGGCCCAGCACCCGGGTGCCCTGCTCCACGAGGCCGCGCACGGTCCGCACCAGGCGCTGCGCGTCGCCGCCCTCGAAGAAGTCGGTGACCACCGCGACGATCGCCCGCCGCGGGTTCTCCACCAGGCCGGCGGCGTACTCGACCGCGCGGGCGATGTCCGTGCCGCCGCCCAGCTGCACCTTCATCAGCAGCTCGACCGGGTCGGTCACGTCGGAGGTCAGGTCGACGACGTTCGTGTCGAACGCGACCAGGTGCGTCTTCAGCCCCGGCAGGCCCCACAGGCACGCCGCGGTCACCGCCGAGTGGATCACCGACCCGGCCATCGACCCGGACTGGTCCACGACCAGGACCAGCTGCCACCGGTCGACGTGCCGCCGGGTGCGCGAGGTGAACCGGGGCCGCTCGATCAGCAGCCGCCCCTCCTCCGGTTGGTAGTGGGCGAGGTTCGCGCGGACCGTGCCGCGGAAGTCGAAGTTGCGCGCCAGCCTGTGGTTGCTCGGCCGCCGCGACCGGGCGCCGGTGAACGACTGCCGCACCTCGTGGGCCAGCCTGCGCAGCAGGTCGCGCACCACCGCCTCCACGATGCGCCGCGCCATCGCCAGCACCTCGGGGTTCATCAGGTGCTTGGTCCGCAGCACCGCGCGCAGCAGCGCCGCGTTCGGCTCGATCCGCTCCAGCACGGCCGGGTCGGTCACCACCTCGGTGATGTCGTACCGCTCGACCGCGTCGCGCTCCAGCCGCTCCACGGTCTCCCGGGGGAACAGGCGGTGCACGTCGTCCAGCCAGTCGACGGTGGTGAGCACCGAGTCCCCGGTGCCGCCGGTGCGCACGCCGCGCCCGGCCAGGTCGGGGTCGCGCCCGTAGAGCCACTCCAGCGCCGCGTCCCGCCGCGCGGCGTCGCCGGACAGCTCGCCGGTCGACCGCGTCGCGGCCCCGCCGAGGATCAACCGCCACCGCTCCAGGTCGCTCACGCCAACCCCTCCCGCCCGAGCACCGCGTCCACCTTCGCCTCCAGCGCGCGGGCCTCGGCGACCAGCAGCGGGTCGACCTGCGCGCGCACCAGCGCCCGCGCCGACCCCGCTCCGCCGCGCCGGGCCGGCAGCACCTCGGCGATCGACTCCCGCTCGGCCGGCGGGAAGTGCGCGAACGCCTGGCGCAGCGCCGGGAGCGCGACCAGGAAGTCCTCTTCGGGCAGTTCGCCGACCACCTCGTCCAGCGCGCCGACCACGGCCTCGTCGCCGACCACCTCCTCGCGCGCGACGGCGAACAGGCCCGCGAGCCAGTCGCCCAGCGTCGAGGGCGCCGCCACGCCGCGCACCACCTCCACGTGACCGGGCGGCGCGCCGCCCAGCGACCAGGCGAAGCCGAACGCCGCACCGCGCAGGTCCGGCGGCGCGCCGGCGGTCGCGGCCACCCGCCGCATCACCGCCACCGCCCGCGCCCGGTCCACCTCCAGCGCGCCGGCCGCGTGCACCAGGGCGTCGCGCGCCCCCACCAGCGCCCGCAGCCTGGCCGGGTCGGCGGGGGCCGGGCCGCCGCGCAGGCCCTCCGCCAGCCACAGCACCCGGCCGACCGCCGCGTCCAGGACGCCGCCCAGCACGGGGCTGCCGGCCGTGCCCAGCAGCCGGTCGTGCCGCCACAGGCCCAGCACGTCGGTCAGCACCACGCCCAACGGCCCCAGGTCGGCGGCCCCGGCCACCTCGCGGGTCAGGGTGTCGGTCACCGCCTCGGCGAGGGTGCCCACACCGCACAGGGCCGCGTCGAACAGCACCCCGGCCAGCGCGGCGACGCCCGCGTGCGGCACCCGGCCGTGCAGCGCGGCGGCCGCGGCCTCCGCGAGCGTCGCGCCGTGCGCGGCGGCCTCGACCAGGGCGGACACCCGGGTGTCGACCGGCGCGAGGTACCAGCGCTCCGCGGCCACCGGGTCGGCGCCGCCGGACGGGCCGGACCGGCGGTGGAAACCGGGGACGCCGAGCACCCGCAGCCGGTGCAGGGTGCGGCTGCGGTCCAGGTCGCGCGGGTCGGCGAGGTCCAGGTCGACCCGGCCCGCCCCGTCCAGGCCGAGCCGGGTCAGCTCCGCCGCCACGTCGCCCACCAGCGGCGGGGCCGGGGTCGCCGGGTGCAGGCGGCCGACCCGGTCGCCGCTCAGCGCGGCCACCACCTCCACCACCGCCGGGTGGGTGCCCACCGCCAGCGGCCCGCGCACCGACCACGGCGGCGGCTGCGCCAGGTCCTCCGAGACCAGCGCGCTCACCAGGCCGTCCAGCACGTCCACCCGCGAGGGGTGCTCGTGGCCGCGCAACCGGGCCAGGCCCTCGGCCTGCGCGCGGGCCGCGATCAGGTCGGCCGTCGACACCGGCTGCCGCCGTGCCCGCAGCCGGGCCACCACCGACTCGACCAGCGCCGTCGCCGCGCCCGCCGCGCCGTCGGTCCACAGCCGGTGGTAGTACTCCGGCGACGGCATCCCCGACTGGTAGCCGGTGAACGCGTCCAGCCGCCGGTGCGAGTACGGCACCAGGTAGCTCGCCCCGCGCGCACCCGGCGGGGGAGCGGGCACCCCGGGCCACGCGGTGCCGCCCGAAGCCGCCAGCGCGCGCAGCGCCGGCGTGTGGAACCCGCCGGTCACCACGACCACCGGCCGGTCGCCGGCGTCCGCCACCGCCGCGCGCACCCAGGCCGCCATGTGCTCCTCGCGCTCCGCGTCGTCGTGCTCCGCCCCCGCGTCGCCGCGCACCAGGTCGAAGTAGGCCGTCAGCCGCTCCGCGAGCCCCTCGGGGTCGGCGACCTCGACCAGGTGGTCCCACAGCGCGTCCACGTTGTCCACGGCGAACTCCCGGCACAGCCGGTCGACGACCTCCGCGTACCGCAGCTCGGCGTCGGCGTACCGGTTGCCCCGCCCCGCGAACGCCGGGTGCCACGCCGGCAGGTCGATGAACGACACCCGCGCGCCCACCTCCCGGCCCGTGGTCAGCGCCAGCCACTCCGGCGAGTAGTCGCAGAACGGTGTCCACGACGCGTGCGACCGGTCGCCGTCGGCGAGGTAGGTGAAGATCGCGATCGGCAGCTCGTGGCCGAGCAGCAGCTCGTCGAGCCGGTCGTTCACGTCCGCCGGGCCCTCGACGAGCACGTGCGCGGGCCGCAGCTCCCGGATCGTCGACGCCACCAGCCGCGCGCACGCCGGGCTGTGGTGCCGGACGCCGACGAAGACCGCGCCCATCAGCCCGGCAGCAGGTGACGGGCCCGGTGCAGGGCCTGCCACTGCTCACCCGTGCGGCGCGGCACCTGCTGCTCCAGGTAGCGGCGCAGCCGGGCCAGGTCGTCCGCGTTGTCCTTGGCCGCGGTCCCGGCCAGGCACTCCACCACGTCGGCGGGCGTTCCGGCCTCGCCGCGCAGGTACCAGCCGCGCAGGCCGACCGCGTGCGCCACCGACACCGCCTCGGCCGTGCTCATCACCGTGGACAGCCGGTCCGCCTGCTGTCCCGCGCCGCGCAGGTCGCGGAACGTGCGCACCAGCACCTCCAGCACGTCGCGGCGCGGCGGCACGCCGACCCCGGAGCGCTCCAGCAGCCTCGTCGCCTCCTGCTCGACCAGCTCCAGCTCGGTGCGGAAGTCGGCGATCGGGAACACCGTCTCGAAGTTGAACCGCCGCTTGAGCGCGGCGCTCATCTCGTTGACGCCCCGGTCCCTGGTGTTGGCGGTGGCGATCACGGTGAACCCGTCGCGGGCGAACACCATGCCGTCCGGGCCGGGCAGCTCGGGGACGGCGACGACCCGCTCGGACAGCAGCGACAGCAGGCTGTCCTGCACCTCCAGCGGGCAGCGGGTGATCTCCTCGAACCGCACCACCTTGCCCTCGGCCATGCCGCGCAGCATCGGCGCGGGCACCAGGGACCGCGTCGACGGCCCCTCGGACACCAGCAGCGCGTAGTTCCACGAGTACTTGACCTGGTCCTCGGTGGTCGCCGCGCCGCCCTGGATGGTCAGCGTCGACTCGCCGCTCACCGCCGCCGCGATCAGCTCCGACAGCAGCGACTTCGCCGTGCCCGGCTCGCCGACCAGCATCAGGCCCCGGCTGGTGGCCAGCGTGACCAGCGACCGGTCGATCAGCGACGGGTCGCCGACGAACTTCCGGCTGATGCCGGCGCGCTCGTCGCCGACGACGAACCGCCGCGCCGCGGCCATGCTCAGCGCCCACCCGGGCGGGCGCGGGGCCGCGTCGTCCTCGCGCAGCCGGGCCAACTCGTCGGCGAACCGCACCTCGGCGGGCGGGCGCTGGAGCTGTGGGTCGGTCATGGTCGTCTCCCGGTGGTGCGTCAGCTCGTCAGGGCGGTGAACTCGGCCAGCACCTCGGACGCCGTCACCGGGTCCAGCTCGCCGAACGTCCGGCCGCCGCGCGGGCGCCAGTCGGGGCCGGCCGCGTCGGCCACCCAGATGTCGGTGAGCTGCTGCTCCGGGAACTCGTGCGGGATGCCGACCGCGATGCCGGGGTCCAGGTTCACCACGACCGCGCCGCCGTCGGCGAGCGGGCGGGTGATCCAGCACTCGACGCCGGCGTCCTGCGGCTGCCCGCGCTCCCACCCGCGCTTGGTCAGGCCCAGCAGGCGGCCCACCGGCACGACGGACCCCTCGAAGCGCTCCAGCCTGCTCGCGCGCAGCTCGGCCCCGGTCAGCGCGTGCACCGGGCGGCCCAGCTGCGGGAACGGCTGGAGGATCTCGTAGTCGGCGAACACCTCCGCCCACGCGGCCGTCCCGTCGCCCAGGTGCAGCGGGTGCGCCACGCCGACCCGCGCGTCGTCGGGCAGCTCGAACACGTCGTCGGAGACGTCGGCGAAGCTGCGGTCCTCGGCCACCCGGAACGCCGCGCCGCCGTCGGTCACCCACACCAGCCGCCGCACGACGTGCCACAGCAGCGGGTGGCCCACGAGCAGGGTGCGGAACTCCTCGGCGCTCCACCGGCGGCCCACCGCCATCGCCAGCTCCAGCCGGGCGATCTGGTCGGCGGCGATCCCGCGCACGTCCTTCTTCAGCGCGCCGAACCGCCGGTGCTCGGCGGCGGCCCGCTCCGGGTCGTCCTTCGCGCCCGGCTTGGGCAGGTCCTTGCGCCGCTTGCCGCCCTCGTCCAGCACGTACGGCTTGAGCTGCTCGTCGAACCCGACGGTGAACCGGCGCGGCCCGTAGTCGACGACCAGGGTCGCCGCGTCGTCCAGGCCGAAGTCCGGCACGAGCCGGTCGGCCAGCTGATCGGCGGTCAGGTCGAGCGCGGCGGCCACGGCCGCGATCTTCTCCTGCGCCCGCTGCTTGAGGCCCTTGAACTTCGCCTTCTGCGCGATGCCGTTCAACGACACCAGCGCCAGGTCGGTGCCGATCGCGGCCAGCACGTCGAGGCCCGCCACCGCCCGCTGGTGCTGCGCCTCGCCCGGCCACGCCCGGATCAGCGGCGTCAGCAGGCGCACGGTGTCGTCGTCGCCGAGCAGGCCCTGGGCGTTCATCACCCACGAGTCCTTCGACGGCGCCCCGGCGGACTGCCACAGCCGGAACAGCTCGCGGCCGAACGAGGCCAGCGACGCCGGCTCGCACAGCTCGCGCACCACCTCCACACCGGGGTACGGGGCGTCCGGTGTGGACAGCGCCAGCATGGTCAGCACGTGCCTCGCGGACTCCGCGGGCAGCGCCCGGCGGGTACCGCGCACCACCACCTGCGGCAGCAGCGCCGGGTCCGCCCAGTCGCCGACCACCGGCATCTTCGCGGGCAGCGCGGTCGTCGGGTCCAGCTCCAGCACCCGCTCGACCGCCCGCTCCACCTCGGGCCCGTGCTCGCGGGCCGCCTCCCGGGCGTGGTCGGGCACGAGCCGCAGCACGGCCTCGGCGGCCCGCCGGACCGGACCCGCCGGGCCCACCGCGGCGGGCAGCAGGAACCGGGCGGCGTGCCCGGGGTGCCGCCGCACCCACGCCACCGCGCCCGCCCGAGCGGACTTCAGCCGGGACGCCCAGTCCGCGACCCGCTCGGCCACCTCGGGCGAGACGAGCGGTCCGATCAGGGGACCCGCGGTCGCCGGGTGGTGGGAGGCGAGGTGCAGCGCGGGGTCGATGGCCTCGGCCCCGAAGCGCAGCACCAGCGCCCGGGCGACCCGGTCGTCCTGCCAGGACTCCGGCGGGCGCCACGAGGACACCAGCGGCGCGACCAGGTCCTCCGGCGCCTTCAGGAAGAACCCGGTCTGCAGGTGCCAGCGCAGCCTGCCGCCCGCGAACTCCCGCGCCGCCGCCGACCAGCCGCCCTGGGGCTCCCGGAGGTCGGCGGGCGCGGCGAGGGCGGACCACGTCCCCCGCTCGCCCGGCGCCCACTCGACGGCGCGGTACCGCGGCGCGGTGAGCCCGGTGACCACGACCGGCTCCACCGGCGTGCGCTTGACCGTCCACGGTGGACGGACGAGCAGCTCGGGCAGGCCGTCGACCGCGTCGTCGAGCCGGGCGGCCGAGGCGGCGCGCAGCTCCTCCACGACGGCGCGGGCGGCGGGCGGCAGTTCGACCCGCCCGGGCAGGTCGGGGTGGCGCTGGAGGTGGGCCTTGAGCAGCAGGCGGGCGGCCGGCCCGGGTGCCGCGGCGAGCAACCGCAGGGCGCGCACCGGGAAGCGCCGCGCCATCTCCTGCACGGCGGGCTGCACGCCCTTCGCCGACAACCGGGCCAGCAGCAGCCCGAACGCCTCGTCCGCGGGCAGCCGCACCAGCGCGTTCAGCAGCAGCTTGCGCTGGTCGGACGACGAGGCGCGGTCGAGCAGGGAGGCCAGCGCGGGCGCGGCGGCGGGACCGACGCCGTCGAGCACCGTGTGCAGCGTCGAGGACTTGGCGAAGTGCCAGGGCGCCCAGTCCCGCGCCACGACGTGCCCCAGCTGCTCGGCGGTGCCGACCGCGTGCACCAGGCGCGTCCAGTCGTCCGAGTGGCCGCGGGTGAGGACGTGCCGGCAGACGTCCTCGACCCAGTCGCGCCGGTGCGGCACGAGGTAGGCGACGGCGAAGCGGCCCACCGGGTCGGCCAGGTAGCCCTCCAGCGCCTGCTCCACGTCCTCGACCCGCTCGGCCGCGGCGATCAGCTCGCGCACCCGCGCGCCGACCGCACCGCCGGGCAGGAGGTCGTGGTACCTGCCGTGCGGCAGCTCGAACTGGAGCGCGCGGGGCGTCTCCCGACCGCCCACGCTCAACCAGTGCAGCTTCACCCGGCTCAGCTCGACCGCGGCGCGCGCCGCGAAGGGCAGGCCGTGCTCGACCACCCACGCGTCGGCGAGCGCCCCGACGACGGGCTTGAGCGGGATGCCCTCGGAGATCAGCAGCCGGGCGAGCACGCCCGCGCCCAGCGGTGTCGCCTCGCCGGCCAGGTGGGCGAGCGCGGCGTCGGCCGGTTCCCGCTCGCTGTCGCGGTTCTCCAGCGCCGCCCGCGACTTGGGCGGCAGCGCGGCCAGCGCGGCGCGCACGGTGGACACCGCCCCGGGGGCCGGGACCGCCGGCCGCCGCACCAGGCCGTCGCGCCGGGGGTGCACGCCCGACCACCACGACGACGGCGGGACGAAGGTGTCCTCGTCCGGCAGTTCGCCGCCGCCGCCGCCGTTGTCGCCGCCGCCGCCGCTGCTTTCGCTGCCGTCGCCGGACGGCCCGTCGGCGGTGATCGCGCGGTAGCCCTTCTTCTCCTTCTCCCGCACCGACTTCGCGACGTGCGCCTCGGCGGCCTCCTCGGAGCCGAAGGACTTCTCCTTCACCTGGCCCCCGGTCCCCAACCGCCCGTACCGGACGGTCACCGCCGCCCCCTCGCGGCCGACCTCCCAGAACTTGGCCGAGCCCGCCTCGACGAGTTCCCACCTGCGCACGTCACACCCCCTGCTTGATCGAGTCGTGGTGGACACTACGACGGGGGTACGACAATCCCCGTTCCACACCGGGCAGGATGATGTCGTGGACGACACCACGGCGGCGGTGTGGACGGCCCTCGGCGGCGACCCGGGGCGGGACCGGGTGACCTACCTCGGGGCGGGTGACGTGCTGCCCGCGCGACTGCCGGTGCGGGACCTGGCCCGCGCCTCGGTGGGCGCCTGCTCCCTGGCGGCGGCCCGGTTGAAGGCGCTGCGCGACGACGCGCCCGTGCCGCCGGTGGTGGTGGACGAGGGCGCGGTGGCGACGGCGTTCACCAGCGAGCGGCACCTGCGGGTCGACGGGCGGGTCGGCGCGTCGTTCGCGCCCCTGTCGGGGTTCTGGCGCACCGCCGACGGCTGGGTGCGCACGCACGCCAACTACCCGCACCACCGCGACCGGCTGCTGCGCGCCCTGGGCGTGCCGGCCGACCGCGACGCGCTGGCCCGGGAACTGGCCGGGCGCGCGGCGGCGGAGGTCCAGGAGCGGGTGCACGCGGCCGGCGGGCTGGCCGTCGCGGTGCGCGCCGACCCCGACCCGGCCCGGCTCCCGCTCGTCGAGGTCCGCCGCACGACCGCCGACCGCCGCGCCCTGCCGCCCGCCGACCTGCCCGCGACCGGCGTGCGCGTCCTCGACCTGACCAGGGTCATCGCGGGCCCGGTGGCCACCCGCGTGCTCGCGTTCCTGGGCGCGGACGTGCTGCGGGTGGACAGCCCGGGGCTGCCCGAGGACGAGGACGTGCACGCGGACACCGGGCCGGGCAAGCGCTCGACCCTCCTGGACCTCGACGACCCGCGCGACCGGCGGTCGTTCGACGACCTCCTGGACCGGGCGGACGTCGTGGTCACCGGCTACCGCCCCGGCGCCCTGGACCGGCACGGCCTGGCGCCCGGCGCGCTGCTCGCCCGGCGGCCGGACCTGGTCGTCGCCCAGCTGTCGGCCTGGGGGTACGAGGGGGAGTGGGGGCGGCGGCGCGGGTTCGACAGCCTCGTGCAGGCCGCCACCGGCATCGCCGCCGTCGAGGGCCGGGACGGCGTGCCGGGCGTGCTGCCCGCGCAGGCGCTGGACCACGGCACGGGCTACCTGCTGGCCGCCGCCGTGCTGCGGGGCCTGGCCGAACCCGGCGGGCGGCACGTGCGGCTGTCGCTGGCGGGCACGGCGTCCTGGCTGCTGCACGGGGTCCGCGCGACGCCGGCGCCCGCGGGTGCCCACGACCCGGAGCGGTGGCTGACCACCACCCCGTCGCCGTACGGCCCGCTGCGGCACGCCGTGTGCCCGGTGAGCTACGACGGCGCGCCGGTCGCCTGGGGGCGCGGTCCGACGCGGTGGGGTTCCGACGCCCCGGTGTGGGTGGCGGAGGGGTGATCGACGGGGGCGGGCCGCCGCGCCCGGCGCCCGCCGGCTCCGGTGTGGACGCGCCGGTCGGGCGCCCAGCGGACGACGTGTTGATCAGTGCGGTCCCCTCCCGCGTGGTGAGCGGACAAACCCCTACTGGAAGTGTTACGACTGAGACACACGTTCGAGGGGACACCTGATCGGGTACCCCCGGCGCTGACGTGCGCGCGACGTTGGGAGCACCGGTGGAGGACCGCACGATCGCAGGTCGGTACAAGCTGACCGAGCGGATCGGCTCGGGTGGGATGGGCGTGGTGTGGCGGGCGGAGGACGTCCGGCTGCGCCGCGTCGTGGCGGTCAAGGAACTGCTGGCCCGCACCGGTTTCGACCAGGAGTCGGTGGACCGCGCCGTGCGCGAGGGCCGGATCGCGGCCCGCCTCCAGCACGCCAACGTGATCGCGCTCTACGACGTCGTCGAGCACGACGGCCACCCGTGGCTGGTCATGGAGTACCTGCCGTCGCGCAGCCTGGCCACCGTGATGTCCGAGCGCGGCAGGCTCCCGGCCGAGGAGGTGGCGCGGATCGGCGGGCAGCTCGCGTCCGGCCTGGCGGCCGCGCACGCCGCCGGCGTCGTGCACCGGGACGTCAAGCCCGGCAACGTGCTGGTCACCGAGTTCGGCACGGTCAAGGTCACCGACTTCGGCACCTCGCGCGCGGCGGACGAGGTGACCGTGACGGCGTCCGGGATGCTCGTCGGCACGCCCGCCTACCTGTCGCCGGAGGTGGCCCGCGGCGGCAAGGGCGAGTTCCCCGCCGACGTGTTCGCGCTCGGCGCGACCCTGTACGCCGCGGTGGAGGGCGAACCGCCGTTCGGCCTGGACGGCAACACCATCGCCCTGCTGCACCGGGTCGCCGACGGCCGGTTCGCCCCGCCGTCGAACGCCGGCCCGCTGGCCCCCGTGCTGATGCGCCTGCTCGACTCGGACCCGGCGACCCGGCCGACCATGGACGAGGCCGTGCGGATGCTCCAGGAGGTGCGGTTCGACGGCGAGCCGACCCCGGCGCCGACGAAGAAGGCCCCGGCGGCGACCGCGATCATGACGAGCCTGCCGGACCCGGAACCGACGCCGCCCGAGCCCGCCGCCCAGCCCCCGGCCCCGGCCGCCGCCCCGGTCGCCACCACCGCGAAACCGGTTTCGCAGGCCGCCCCGCCGATCCGCCCCCAGTCGCCGCCGCCCCCGCCCCCGCGGCAGGCCCGGCCCGAGCCCCGCGACGAGGACAAGGCCGGCAACCGCAAGGCCCTGCTCGGGCTCGCCGCCGTGGTGCTGGTCGTGGCCCTGGCCGGGCTGCTCGTCTGGCTGTTCAACCGGAACGGCGAGGAGTCGCCGGGCGCGCAGCCGGACCCCGCCGCCTCCTCCACCGCGCCGGCCGGGGAGCCGCCCGCGCAGCAGCCCCAGGGCACCACCGGCGACCAGCGGGAACCCACGGCGACCACCACCACGACCACGACCGAGGCCGAGGCGACGACCACCACGTCCGACGCGCCGCCGCCCACCCCCGCCAGCCCCGACCAGGCGATCAGCGACTACTACGGCCAGCTCCCGGGCAACCTCCAGGGCCTCTTCGCCCGCTTGACCGACAACTTCAAGGCCAGCCGGGGCCTGTCCTACGCCTCCTACGAGGACTTCTGGAACGACTTCACCGAGGTCGAGGCGAGCAACGTGCAGGCGACCGGCCCGAACACGGTGTCCGCGACCATCACCTACACCCGGCCCGGCGGCGGTCAGGAGCAGGAGAACCACGTCTACACGCTGGTGCAGGTCGACGGCCAGTGGATGATCGACAGCCAGGGGTGAGCGCGGCCCGCCAAGGCCCGGCCACCCCCTGACGCCCGCCTCCTAGGAGGTGGGCAGCAGCGCCCGCCACGCGTCGAGCACCAGCACCGGGCGCATGCCGACCGGACCCGTACAGGCCGAGCGCGGGCGTCGGGTTGGCCGAGTCCACGTGCAGGAGCGTGCCCGCCCGACCGGCCGCCGCGTCGCGGTGGAACGCGTGCCGCAGCAGGTACCGGCCCACGCCGCGCCCCCGTGCGGGCCCTGGCACGCCCAGGTGGCCCACGTACCCGCAGCCCTGGTCGAGGAACTGGTCCGTGCACTCCGGGAACCCGACCGGCTCGGCGAGCCACAGGTCGTCCCAGGAGAAGATCGACTTCCGCGCCGGCCCGGTCCGCCACTCGTCGCAGGGCTTCGGCTCGAACCCGGACTGCCCGGCGAACGAGGCGTTCCACACCGCGTGCACGGCCCGCCGCGCGTCCACGTGCCCGCCGCCGCGGGCGTCGGCGATGCCGTAGCCGACGAGCGCCCCGCCCGCGTCGAACACCACCCGCGCGTCCCGCCCGGGCACGAAACCGGGTTCGGCCAGCTCGTCGCGGACGTCGTCGAGCGAGCTGTCGGCGAACCCGACGACGGCCCGCGTGTACGCCTGGACCAGCGCGAACAGCGCCTCGGCGTCGTCGACCGAGGGCGGTCGGGCGGTGTGCCCGGTGATCACCACCCGATCATCCCTCGGGCCACCGCCAGCCCACGCAGAAGGTGCCGGGGCCGAAGCCGAGCGCCACGGCGTGCGTGTAGCCGTCCGGCGTGACCGGCATCCGCCGGTGGTGGTCGGGGTCGGGGTGGTCGGGGGTCGTCGTGTAGTGGTGGCACGACACGGGCAGCTCGGCCCGGTCGAACCGCACCTCCACCACGTAGTCGTGGATCGGCGCGCGGAACTTGCGGCAGTACGTGTCGTCGCCGCGCGGGTACGGCGGGCCGGCCATCTCCGTGGCGTGCTCGACCACGATCGTCTCGCCGCGCGCCAGCGGTCCGTCGAACAGCAGCTCCGCCGCGACCACCCCGGTCCGCTCGTCGCGCGCGACCTTGCCCAGCCGGCACGACCGCAGCGGCACGATCGTCGGCGCCGGGCCGTTCTGGGTCGTGTCCTGCACGGTCAGCCAGCGGTCCACGCCGTCGCGGTTGGCGCGCAGCACCTGGCGGGTGCGCACGGTGCGCAGCCCCCGGTCCGCCGCGACCTCCACCTGCACGTGCAGCGAGATGCGGGTCAGCGCCTCGTCGGTGTCGGTGTCGACGCGCGAGAGCAGCGGCCCCAGCCGGGCCCTCTCCGGCCACATCTCCTCCAGCGACGGGCCGTGGAACGGCCGCTTGGTCCGCCCGCGCGCCCGGGGCGCGCCGAGCAGCGCGGTCAGCGACCCCGGCGGCACGTCCAGCACCTCCTCCAGGTGCCGCACCGCCACCAGCGAGCCGCTGCGCTCCGGCCTGCGGCGACCCGACTGCCAGTAGCTCAGCGCGGCCACGCTGATCGTGGTGCCGCGGTGCCTCAGCCGCTCCTGGATGCGGTCCAGGCCCAGGCCGCGGGCGGTGATCGCGGCGCGCAGCGCGGACGCGAACGGGTCTTCCGACAGGACGCCGTCCCGGGGGGTGTTCATCGGACCTCCTCCGTCAGCGGACCACCGGCTGACGTTACGCGGTGGTCCGGTTCGCCGGAAGCGTCCGGATGCGGTTCCGCGAACGTTCCCCCGTGCTTTGTGGACGACGGCCGGCTTAAGGTCACCGGATGATCGAGGAGGACCGTTCCCGCTGGTCGCCGGTGCTGCTCGCGCTGCTCGCCGCGGTGGCCGCGCTGGCCGTGCTGGCGTTCCGCCCGCCCGCCCCGGTGGCCGACGCGCCCGCCGCCGCGTTCGCCGCGGGCCGCGCCGAGGAGCACCTGCGGGAGATCGCGCAGCGGCCCCACCCGATCGGTTCGGCGGACAACGAACGCGTCCGCGAGCACCTCGTGCGCACGGCCCGCGAGCTGGGCGCCGAGGTGACCGAGGAGTCCGACGAGGTGGTCCACCCGTGGCGGGACGTGCGGCGGGTGGCGACCGCGCACAACGTGGTGGCCCGGCTGCGCGGCTCCGACCCGGCGCTGAGCGGCGGCAAGGCGCTGCTGCTGGTCGCGCACCACGACTCGGTGCCGACCGGTCCGGGCGCGGCCGACGACGGCGCGGCGGTCGCGGCGATGCTGGAGACCCTGCGCGCCCTGTCGTTCGCCGGGGTGCGCAACGACGTGGTGTTCCTGTTCACCGACGGCGAGGAGGCGGGGACGCTCGGCGCGGAGGCGTTCGTGCGGCGCCACGGCGTCGGGGAGTACGGCGCGGTGCTCAACTGGGAGGCGCGGGGCAGCGGCGGGCCGGTGTGGATGTTCGAGACGGGCCCCGGCAACGGGCCGCTGGTGGAGGCGTTCGCCGGGGCGTCGAGCCGGCCGATCGCGAACTCGCTGGCCTACGAGGTGTACCGGCTGATGCCGAACTACAGCGACTTCTCGGTGTTCCTCGACGCGGGTGCGCGCGGGCTGAACAGCGCGTTCATCGAGCACGTGCACGACTACCACTCGCCTCACGACGACCTGGGGCGGTTGGACCGGGGCAGCCTCCAGCACCACGGCGAGACGATGCTCGGCCTGGCGCGGGTGCTGGGGGAGCGCGACCTGCGGGCCGTGGACGGTTCGCCGGCGGTCTACTTCGACCTGTTCTCCCGCGTGCTGGTGCACTACCCGGTGTGGTTCGCGGTGGTGCTCGCGCTGCTGACCGCGCTGGGCCTCGCCGCGACCCTGTTCGTCCACAGGGGACGGTGGGCGTGGCGGCGGGTGCTGCTCGCGGCCGGCGGGTCGGCCGGCGCGGTGCTCGTCGCGGGCGGCGCGGCGTTCGGGGTGTGGGCCCTGGTCGCCGCCGCGCGGCCCGAGCTGGGCTTCCTCGCGCTGTCCGAGCCGCCCGAGCGGGGCTGGTTCGTCGCCGGGTTCCTGCTGCTCGGCCTGGCCGTGCTGCTCGTGGCCGTGCGCCTGCTGCGGCGCTGCGCGCGGGACGAGCTGCTGGCCGGCGCGCTGGTCCTGACGGCCGTGCTGCTGGTCGCGTCCGCCCTGCTCGTGCCGGGGGCGAGCTTCCTGTTCCAGTGGCCGCTGCTGCTCGGCCTGGCCGCGCTGCGGCTGCCCCGCCTGCGCGTGCTGCCGCCGCTGGCCGCCGCCGCGGTCCACCCGCCGCTGGTGGGCACCCTCCTGGTCGCCCTGGGCATGCCGCTGGCCGCCGCCGGCGTGGCGTTCGCGCTGCTGGCGGGCGTCCTGCTGCTGCCGCTGCTGGCCGACCTGCCCCGCCCCGCCGCGCCGGTGACCGCGCTGCTCGCGCTGGCCCTGGTGGCGGTGGGCGCGGTGCGGGTGGACTTCACCGAGGCCGACCAGCGCCCGAACTCGCTGATCTACCTCCAGGCGCCGGGCGGCGCGTCGTGGCTGTCCGCGGACCCGCGACCCGACGAGTGGACGTCGAGGGTGCTCGGCGACGACCCGGAGCGGGTCGTGCTGACCGACGAGCACCCGGCGCTCACCACCGAGCTGATGCGCGCCGACGCCCCCGACCTGGGCCTGCCCGCGCCGACCGCCGTCCTGACCGCCGACGTGGCGGGGGACCGGCGCACCGTCGCGTTCCGGGTCACCCCGACCCCGTCGGCGTGGCGCACCCAGGTCACCCTCCCGGTGACCGGCTGCCGCACCGGCGGCTTCGACCTGGACGCCCGGGTCCTGGAGCTGTACGGGCCCGTGCCGCGCGACATCACCTGCGACCTCGACCCGGGCGCGCCCCTCGACGTCACCCTCGTCGACCACCGGACCGGCCTGCCCGCCGAGGCCGCCGCCCTGGTCGGGCCGCGCCCCGGCGACACCATGCCCGTCCAGTCCGGCAACCGCGCGTTCGACTCGGCCCTGGTGCGCGCGGACTTCCGGCTCTAGGCCGGTGCGGCGGGAGGGCGGCACCGAGGTCGCCGGCCGGGGAAACCCGGGCCGGCCACGTAACCTGGGGTGCATGAGGACGCGGCCCACCCTGAGCTGGACGTCCACCGGCTCGCCGCTGCCGCGCACCACGAGCCTGGACGAGGTCGTGCGGGTCGTCGGCCGGGGCAACGCGCTGGTGCTCAGCGGCGCGGGCCTGTCGACGGAGTCCGGCATCCCCGACTACCGGGGCGCGGCGGGCAGCCTGCGCAAGCACACCCCGATGACCTACGACGAGTTCACCGGCGGCGTCGGGGGCAGGCGCCGGTACTGGGCCCGCAGCCACCTCGGGTGGCGCACCATCGCCCGCGCCGCGCCCAACGCCGGCCACCGGGCCGTGGCGCGCCTGGTGGGCAGCGGGCACCTGGCCGGCGTCATCACGCAGAACGTCGACGGCCTGCACCAGGCCGCCGGCACGCCCGGCGTGGTGGAGCTGCACGGCAGCCTCGACCGGGTCGTCTGCCTGTCGTGCCGCCGCACGAGCCCGCGCGAGGAGCTGGACCGCCGGCTGCGCGCGGCCAACCCGGACTTCGGCGGCACCGCGACCGGGATCAACCCCGACGGCGACGTGGACCTCGCGGACGACGACGTGCGCGGGTTCCGGCTGGTCGACTGCGCGGACTGCGGGGGCGTGCTCAAGCCGGACGTGGTGTTCTTCGGCGAGAACGTGCCCCGCGCCCGCGTCGACGAGTGCTACCGGCTGGTGGACGCCGCCGACGCCCTGCTCGTGCTGGGGTCGTCGCTGACCGTCATGTCCGGTCTGCGGTTCGTCCGGCACGCGGCGGGCGCCGGCAAGCCGGTGCTCATCGTCAACCGGGGCGAGACCAGGGGCGACGCCCACGCGACGACGCGCGTGGACCTGCCCCTGGGCGACGCCCTCACCTCCCTGGTCGAGCGCCTCGGCGCCTAGCCGCGGTCGGCGGCCGGCCGGCGGCGCACCCGCAGCACGTGGTCGGCGCGCGTGCCGTGCCGGTCCCCGTGCGTGACCTCCTGCTCCACGCTCTCGTCCACCTCCACCACCCAGTCGTCGCCCAGGTCCAGGTGGGCCAGGACCTCCGCGTTCGTCGCGAAGCGGTGGTCGATCGGCGGTTCGGTGACGAACGACGGCCAGCCCGCGTGCCCGACGACGAGCAGCACGCCGCCCGGCGCGACGGCTTCGGCCGCGCGCGCCAGGATGCTGTCGCGCTCGCCCTCGGCCGCCCACTCCGAGTGCAGGAACTGCGCCGACACCAGGTCGAACTCGCCCTCGGGGAACGTGCGCGACAGGTCGTGCCGCCGCCACTCGACCCGGTCCGCCACGCCCGCCTCGACCGCCGCCGCCTCGGCGCGGGCCAGCGCGACGCCCGACACGTCGACCGCCGTCACCCGCCAGCCCTGCGCGGCGAGCCACAGCGCGTCGCCGCCCTCGCCGCAGCCGAGGTCCAGCGCCGTGCCGGGGTCGAGGTGGGCGACCTCGCGCACCAGCAGCTCGTTCGGCTTGCCCGACCACACCCGTCCGCGCTCCTGCGCGCGCACCCGGTAGAGGTCGTCCCAGTTCTGTTCCGCGTTCTGTTCCGCAGTGGTCATACCGCCATGGTGTGAGACCCCTCGGAAGAGTGACAACAAAAGTTGCTGGTTCGGCAACACGGTCCGTTGGTCTCGTTGCGTAGTCAGGGTTATCCCTCGATCAGGTAACGCCCCATCGCTCGAACGAGACGCGGGTCGTCGGGTTCTACGCTGCCCCACCGTCGTCGGGATCACGCCCGCGCCGTGCAGGGAAGAGGCTCGTGACCGGATACCTCCCACTCGCCGCGTCCGCGGTGATGTACGCGCTGGGCATCGTCGCCCAGTCCGTCGCCTCCCGACGCGCCGACGACACCGCGAACGGCCTCGGCCTGCTCGCCCGGCTCCTGCGCGACCGGCTCTACCTGCTCGGCTTCGCGGGCCAGGTGGCCGGGTTCGCGCTCGCGTTCCTCGCCCGCGCCGACCTGCCGCTGTACCTCGTGCAGGCCGGGGCGTCCTGCGCCGTCGGGCTGGCCACCGCCTTCGGCGTCCTCGCGCTCGGCTGGCGCGTGCGGCCCGTCGAGGTCGCCGTGCTCGTCGTGATGGCCGCCGGGCTCGTGCTGCTGGTCGCCGCCGCCACCCCGTCGACCGCGCACGACGTGCCGACCGGACCCGGCCTGGTCCTGTTCGGCCTGCCCCTCCTCGCGCTGGTCCTGGTGCAGCGGTGGGTGACGGGCGTCGTGCCGCTCGCCGCGCTGGCCGGCCTCGCGTTCGCCGTCGTGGCCATCACCAGCCGCACGATCGCCGACGAACCCGCGACCGACCTCCCGCTGCACCCGCTGGCGTGGCTGACCGCGTTCGCCGCCCTGGTCGGGCAGTCCTACCTGGCCCTCGGCCTGCGGCGCGGCCCGGCGACCCCCACCGCGGCCACCATGGACGCCACCACCGTCGTGATCACCTCGGTCGTCGGCGTCGCCGCGCTCGGCGACCGCGTCACGCCCGGCCGCGAGTGGTGGGTCGCGGTGGGCGTCGCGCTCGTCGTCGGCGGCGTCCTCGCGCTCGGCTCGGCCGGCCGGGTCGCCCGCGCACCCGCCCGGGCGGCGGCATGAGCACCGCCAGCGTCTCCCTCGACCTGGACAACCTCTGGGCGTACCTCAAGACGCACGGCGACCCGGCGTGGGAGGCCCGCCCGAGCTTCCTGCCCACCGCCGTGCCCCGCCTGCTGGAGGTGTTCGGCGAGCACGGCCTGACCACCACCGTGTTCGTGGTCGGCGCGGACGCCGAGCGCGAGGACGGCGCGCGCGCCGTGGCCGACATCGCCGCGGCGGGCCACGAGGTCGCCAACCACTCGTACGGGCACGAGCCGTGGCTGCACCGCTACTCCCGCGCCGAGCTGGAGGCCGAGCTGGTCCGCACCGAGGACGCGATCACCGCCGCCGGCGCGCCGCGCCCCACCGGGTTCCGCGGCCCCGGCTACAGCGTCACCCCGACCCTGCTCGCCCTGCTCGCCGAACGCGGCTACCGCTACGACGCCAGCACCCTGCCCACCTGGGTCGGACCGCTGGCCCGCGCCTACCACAACCGCACCGCGCCGGACGGCGGCGCGGAGGACCTGTTCGGCGGCTTCGGCCGGGTCCGCGCGCCCAACACCGCCTACCGCTGGCGCGTCGGCACCGGCCTGGTCGAGCTGCCGGTGACCACGATGCCGCTGCTGCGCGTGCCCATCCACGGCTCCTACCTGCTCCAGCTGCACCAGGTCTCGCCCCGCCTGGCCCGGGGCTACTTCCGGACCGCGCTGCGGCTGTGCCGGGCGCGCGGCGTGCAGCCGTCGCTGCTGCTGCACCCCACGGACGTGCTGGGCGCGGCCGAGGCGCCGGGCATGGGGTTCTTCCCCGGCATGGCGGTGCCCGGCGCGCGGAAGGTCGTGTTCCTGGGGTGGGTGCTCGGCGCGCTGCGGGCGCACTTCGACGTCGTGGGCACCGGCGAGCACGTGCGCCGCCTCGCCCCCGGCCTGCGCGACCGCGACGCGGACCTGCTGGTGCGCTCCGGATGACCTCCCCGCTGCGGCTGTCCGCGTGCGCGACGGTCTTCGCCGCGCCGCTGGAGGGCTACCTGCTCCAGGTGCACGGCCAGCTGGCCAAGGTGGCGCCCGCGCTGCTCGTGGTGACGTGGGCGGTGACGCGGGTGAGGGAGCGCCGGGCGCCCGAACCGCACCCGGCGCACGCCCTGCTCGGGCTGCTCGCGGTGGTCCTGCTCGCCTCCTCGGCGCTGCACGCCGGGGGCGCCTACACGATGGAGTACGCCCTCCGCTGGCTGCCGTTCCTGCTGGTCACGGTCGTGCTGATGGACGTGGCCGCGCGGGAGCTGCCGATCAGGTCGCTGCTCGCGGCGGCGGTGGGCGGCGCGGTGGTCGCGGCGGCGGGCGCGCTGCACAGCACCCTGGCGCTCGGCGAGACCCGCGCCACCGGGCCGCTGGAGGACCCGAACGACCTGGCCTACTTCCTGGTCGCCGCCCTGCCGCTGCTGGTCGCGCTGCGCGCGAGGACGTCCCGCCGCCCCGCCTGGCCCGGGCGGGGGCGCACCGCCGTGCTCGCCGGGTCCGCCTGGTCCGGGCGGGGGCGCACCGCCGTGCTCGCCGTCGCCGCCACCACCCTCGCGGCCGGTGCGGCGGCCACGTTCTCGCGCGGCGGGGGGCTGGCGCTCACCGCCGCCGTCGCGTGGCTGCTCGCCCGGCGCGCCCTGCCGCTCAGGGCACTCGCGGGCGCGGTGGGGGCGCTGGTCGCGCTCGGCGCGGTCGCGGCGCTGTTCTTCGGGCCCGAGCTGGACCGGGCGCTCGGCGAGAAGACCCACATCGCCGGCACCAACGTCGACACCCGCGAGCTGCGCTGGCAGGCCGCGGCGCGGATGCTCGCCGAGCACCCCGGCCTCGGCGTCGGTCCCGGCGGGTTCCGCGCCGGCTACCCGGCGGCCTCGCACAACGCCGAGGTCGACGAGCAGTCCCCGGTCGCGCACAACATGTACCTGGAGGTCGCCGCCGAGCTGGGGCTGCCCGGCTTCGCGCTGTTCGCGGCCCTCCTCGTGCTGACCGCGGTGACCGCCGAACGCGTCCTGCGCACCACCGCCGACCCGCTGCCGGTCGTCGCCGTCCAGGCGTCCCTGATCGCGGTCGTGGTCGCCTCGACCTTCCTGTCCCAGCAGTACTACCTGCCGTTGTGGTCGCTGGTGGCGGTCGTCGCCGCGGCCGACCTGCGTCTGAGGAGAACGAGCGACGTTGCGTGTGCTCCACGTGATCAGTGAGATGGGGACCGGGGGCGCCGAAGCCCTGGTCGCCGGGATGGCCCGCGCGGGCGGGCAGTTCGGCTGGCAGTCCGCCGTCGCCAGCGGCGGCGGGCACCGGGCGGAGGCGTTGCGCGCGCTCGGCGTGCCCACGTTCACCGTGCCGGTGGCGCAGCGGAAGGCGACCGGCGTGCTGCGCGCCACCACGGCCGCCAAGGCCGCGGTCCGCAGCTTCCGGCCCGAGGTGGTGCTGGCGCACAACGTGTCGGCCAGCCTCGTCGCCCGGCTCGCCGTGCTGCCTCGCCGGGTGCCGCTGCTGACCGTGTTCCACGGCGTCGCCGAGGCCGACTACGGGGGCGCGGCCCGCATACTGCGCCGCACCTCGCGCACGGTCGTCGCGGTCGCCGACGCCACCGCCGAACGGCTGCGCGCCGCCGGCGTCGCCGACCCGGTCGTCATCCCGAACGCGGTGTTCCCGCAGCGCGAGCGGGTCGACCGGAACGCGGTCCGCGCCGTGCACGGCGTCGGCCCCGACGTGCCGGTCGCGCTGTGCCCGGCCCGGCTGGCCCCGCAGAAGCGGCACGACGTGCTGCTGGAGGCGTGGGCGGAGCTGGGCGGCGACGCCGTGCTGTGGTTGGCCGGCGACGGCCCGCTGCGCGACGACCTGGAGAAGCTCGCCGCCGACCTGGGCGTCGCCGACCGGGTGGTGTTCCTGGGCAACCGCTGCGACGTGCCCGACCTGCTGGCCGCCGCCGACCTGACCGTCCTCACCAGCGACTGGGAGGGGATGCCGGTCGCGGTGCTGGAGTCGCTGGAGGCGGGCCGCCCGGTGGTCGCGACCGACGTGGACGGCGTGCGCCAGGCGCTGGCCGGCGGCGGCGGTGTCGTCGTGCCGCGCCGCGACCCGGGCGCCACCGCGGAGGCGTTGCGCTCGCTGCTGTTCGACGAGCGGGCCCGGTCCGCGCTGGGCGAGGCGGGGCGCGTGTCCGTGCGGAAGGCGCACGACCCGGTCCTGCTCATGCGGTCCTACGACGAGCTGCTGCGCACCGCGGTCACGGGCGGGCGCACGTGAGGCGGCAGCTGGTCACGAGCCTCGCGGCGGCGCTGCTGGTCGCCGTCGTCGTGGTGCTCGCCGTCGAGGTGCGCGGCGAGGAGCACGAGAGCCGCGTCGGGCTGCTCGCGGGCCCCGTGGCCGCCGAACCGGGCACCGCCGGGTTCGGCGAGGTGGTGGCGCTGTCGCTGCCCGCGCTGGTGGAGCTGGCGCGCAGCCCGTCCGTGCTGCGCGCCCCCGCCGAGACCCTGGGCACGACGGCCGGTGAGCTGGCCGGCCGCGTGTCGGTCGAGCTGGTGCCCGCCTCGGGCCTGGCCCGGCTGTCCGTGCGCGCGCCGACCGCCGAGCAGGCCGCGCAGGCCGCCGCGCAGATCGCGCGGGCCGTGGTGGACGCCGACCTGCTCGCCCCGGCCGCGCGGCTGCGGCTGCTCGACCGGCCGGAGACCACCCGCGTCGCGCCGGACCGGCCGCTGGCGTTCGGCCTCGCCCTGGCCGCCGCCGTGGTCGCGGGCCTCGGCACGTGGGCCGCCGGGCACCTGCGCCGCACGCGGCCCCGCGACCGGGTGCGGGCCGCGCTGGTCGCCGGCGGCGCGCGGCACCCGGTGACCGTCCTGGACGACGACGACCCCGACCTGGTCGAGCGGCTGACCGTGCTGTGCGACGCATCCGCCCGGCCCGCGCGCGTCGTGCCGGTCGTGCCGGGGCTGACCGGGCGCGCCGAGGAGCTGGCCGCCGCGCTGCCCGACAAGACCGCCGAGCCCGCGGACGGGGACGCGGTCGTCGCGGTCGCGCCGAAGGACGGGCGGCAGGAGGAGCTGGCGGCCGTGGTCGGCTCGCTGCCCGCGTCCGCCGCGGTCGTCGCGGTGGTGCTGTCGTGACGACGGTGGCGCCCGCGCGGCGGACCCGGCTCGTCGTGGCCGCCGTCGCGCTCGTCGGCGCGGCGGCGGCGTGGCGGGCGCTGCTGCCCGCGTGGCGGGTGCCGGTGCCGACCCGGGCGAACCTGCCCGAGGAGCGGATGCAGGACTTCCGCGACGCGCTCTACTTCCCGGTCCGCGAGTTCCTCGACGGCGGCAACCCGTACCACCCGGCGGTGATGTTCGCGCACTGGCCGGTGCGGCAGAACTTCAACCTCTACCAGCCCTACCACCTGCTGCTGCACGCCCCGTTCGCGCTGCCCGGCTACCGGGTGGGCGCGGTGGCGTTCGCGCTGGCGTCCCTGGTGCTGCTGCTGGTGCTGGCCGTCCTCGCGGCGGGCCGGCTGCGCCCGCACGTGCCGCTCGCGCTGGGCACCGCCGTCGTCGCGGCCCTGCTGCTGCTCAGCCAGGTCGGCAAGGCGCAGCTGTACGTGGGCCAGGTGAACCCGCTGATCGCGGTCGGCGCGGCGGGCGCGCTGCTGGCCCGCGACCGGCACCCGCGCTGGGCGGCGGTGGCGCTGGCCCTGGCGTGGCTCAAGCCCCAGTTCGGCCTGCCGCTGGCGCTGCTGCTGTTCGCGCGCGGCTCGCGACGGGTGGCGGTGACCGGCACGGCCGTCGCGGCGGTGGCGTCGCTGGTGGTGCTGGTGCCGCTGGTCCTGCGCCAGGGCGTCGCGTCCTTCGTGGACGCCCTCGCGGCGAACCTGGCCCACGCGAGCGCCACCTCGTACGGCGCGGTGGACTCGATGACCGCCCAGCGCGTCGACGTGGCCGCGGTGCTCCACCGGGTGACCGGCTGGCTGCCGCCGGGCGCGGAGGGCCTGGCGCTGGTCGGCGTGCTCGCGGTGAGCGCGGTGCTGGTGCGGCGGCTCGACCGCGCGGGGTCGGCCGAGGTCGCGGACCTGCTCACCTGCCTGGCCGTGGTGGTCTGCGCGGTGCACCAGCCCGGTGACGTGCTGATCGCCGTGCCGGCCGCGGCGGCGGTCGCCGCGGTGTGGTGGCGCGGCCGGAAGCAGGACGGCGGGGGGCGGGACGGGCGGCTCGGGCTCGCGCTGCTCGCCGTCGCGGTGCCGTTCGCGCACCTGCACTTCGTCGGCACGGCGGTCCGCGACCTGTTCGGCGCGCGCGTCGACGTGACCGCGGACGGCGTGGCGCTGGTCGTGGCCTGGGCGCTGCTGGTGGCGGTCGCGCTGAGGTCCGCGCGGACGTGACCGGGCACGTCGCCGTGCGCGGCTCGCTGTGGCTGTTCCTGGTCAACCTGGTCGGCAAGGGCAGCCAGATGGCCGTGACGCTGGTGCTCGCCGCGTTCCTCACCTCCGAGGGGCTCGGGCTGGTGGCGCTCGCGGTGGCGCTGGTGAACATCGGCCAGGTCGTGCAGTCCATGGGCGTCTACGACGTGGTCAGCCGCACCGGGCGCGACCCGCGGCGGGTGGCGGGCACGCTGCTCGTGCTCAGCGCGGGCACCGGCCTGGTGCTCGCCGCGGGCCTGGTGCTCGCGGCCGACGCGATCGCCCTCGCGCTGGACGCGCCGGTCGCGCCGCTGGTGCGCCTGGCCGCGCCGAGCCTGCCGTTCTCGGCGGTGGCGGGCGTGCAGATGGGCCTGCTGCACCGCGACCTCGACTTCCGCCGCCGGCTGCTGCCCGACGCGGGCTCCGCCGTGCTCGGCGCGGCCGTCACGATCGTGCTCGCCGCGTCCGGCAACGGCCCGTGCTCGCTCGTGGTCGGCCTGCTGTGCACGGCGGTGGCGCAACCCGTGCTGGGCGTGGTCGTCGGCGTGCGGGTGCGACCGGTGTGGGACGCCGCCGCCGCGCGGGAGGCACTGGCGTGGATCGCGGTCGTCGGACCCGGCGCGCTGGTGGCGGTGCTGCTGATCAACCTGGACTACCTGGCCGTCGCCCGCGTGCTGGGCGCCGAGGCGGTCGGCGTGTACTCGCTGGCGTACCGGATCGCCTGGGTGCCCTACGTCCTGGTCGCCGTGGTGCTCGGCGGCGTCGTGCTGCCGCTGTGCGCGCGGTACCTGCGCGAGGGGCGCGGGCTGTCCGGGGTGGTCGGTCGGTTCACGCTCGCCGTGCTCCTGCTCACCGGCGGGCTGTACGCGGTGACCGCCGTGCTCGCCGACCGGGTCGTGGTGTTCGGCGAGCGCTGGGCGGGCGCGGCCGTCCCGCTGGCCCTGCTGTGCCTGTACGGCCTGGGGATCAGCCTGCTGCACGTCTGGTACCAGGTGCTCAAGGCCGCCGGCCACGCCCGCCGCTACCTGGCGCTGGAGGTGGCGCACCTCGTCGTGCTCGTCGCCGGCCTCGCGGTGGCCACCCGGTACGGGGTGGTCGCGGTGGCCGCCGTGCAGGCCGGGGCCGCGTGGGCGCTGGTGCCGGTGACGTGGCGCGCCCTGGCCCGGCGCGGGCTGGCCCCGCCGACCCGGTCGGTGCTGCGCGGCGCGGCCGGGGTGCTGGCCGCGTTCGGGTGCTGCGCGCTCGTCGCGCACGCCGCGGGGGACGTGTTCGGACCGCCCGGGTCGGTGCCCGGCGCGCTCGTCGAAGGGGTGGTGCTGGTGGTGGTGTGCGGTGCGGTCGTGGTGGCCGCGAACAGGGAGGTGCTGCGCCGGTGAGGGTCGTGCACGTGAGCCAGCCCGTGACGGCGGGCGTGGCCGGGGTCGTGCTGGAGCTGGCGGTGGCGCAGCGGCGCTCGGGCTGGGCGGTCGCGGTGGTGTGCCCGCCGGGGCCGCTCGCCGACCGCGCCCGCGCCGCCGGGGTCGAGGTGCACGAGTGGCGCGCGGGCCGCCACCCCGGGCCGTCCGTGCCCGGCGAGTGGCTGCGGCTGCGGGCGGTGCTGCGCCGCCTGGGGCCCGACGTCGTGCACCTGCACAGCTCCAAGGCCGGGCTGGTCGGGCGGCTCGTGCTGCGGGGGCGTCGGCCGACGCTGTTCCAGCCGCACCTGTGGTCGTTCCAGACCGCCACCGGCGTGGTGGGGCGGCTGTCGCTGGCCTGGGAGCGGTGGGCGGCGCGCTGGACGCACCAGCTCGTGTGCGTGAGCGACGACGAGCTGGCCGTCGGCCGGGCCGCGGGGGTCGGCGGCCCGGCCGAGGTGGTGTGCAACGGCGTCGACGTCGACCGGTTGCGGCCGGACGACCGGGCGGCGGCGCGGCGGCGGCTCGGGCTGGTCGACGCGCCCACCGCGGTGTGCGTCGGCAGGCTCGCGCCGCTCAAGGGGCAGGACCTGCTGCTCGCGGCGTGGCCCGCGGTGCGCGCGGCCGTGCCCCGTGCGCGGCTGGTGCTCGTGGGCGACGGTCCGATGGGGGAGCGGTGGCGGTCCGCGTGCGGCGACCCGTCCGTGCGGTGGTGGGGGCACGACGACGAGGTGGCCGACTTCTACGCGGCGGCCGACGTCGTCGTGGTGCCGTCGCGGGCCGAGGGGATGGCGCTCGTGCCGCTGGAGGCGATGGCGTGCGCGCGGCCCGTGGTGGCGTTCGACGTGGGCGGGGTGCGGCAGGGCGTCGGCGACGCGGGCGCGGTGCTGCCCGCCGGTGACGTGCCCGCGCTGGCCGACGCGGTCGCCCGCCGGTTGACCGACCCCGCCCTCGCGTACCGGGAGGGGCGGCGGGGCCGGCGGCGGGTCGAGCTGCTGTTCGACCGGCGGCAGGCGGCGGAGCAGGTGGCGATGGTGGTGGAGAAGGTCGTGTCGGGAGGTGGCCGGTGAGGCCGTTGCGGATCGCGTACCTGCTCACGCAGGACAGCGGCGGGCCGGTCGACGTGACCGTGCGGCTCGCCAGGGCGCTGCTCGACTCCGGCGAGGCGGACGTGCGGGTCTTCGGGCCCGTGCCCCGGCGCGGCGCGGAGGTGCTGGGCGGGCACCACGAACCGGTCGAGGTCGCGGCGAAGGGCGACCTGCTCGCCGGGCGGCGGGCGCGGGCGGCGGTGGCGGCGTGGCGGCCCGACGTGGTGCACGCCCAGGACCGGCGGGCCGGGCTGGTCGGTGCCGGGCTGCGGCTGCGGCACCGGGTGGTGCAGACCTACCACGGCGTGCCCGACGACGTGGGCGAGGAGTGGTTCCGGGGCGTGCCGCGGGCGGTCGCGCCGTCGGCGTACACGCGGACCGTGCTGGCGGCCGACGCGGTCGTCGCGCGGACCGTGCACCGGACCGTCGTGCCCGCGCGGGCCATGGGGCGGTTCCTGAACTCGCGGCTGCGCGTGCCGGGGACGCGGTTGGCGCACATCGACAACTGCGTGGAGCCGGCGCGCGTGCACCCCCCGGCGGGTCCCGTGCGGCGGCTGGTGTTCGTCGGGTTGCTGGTGGAGCGCAAGGGCCTGACCGCGTTGCTGGAGGCGCTCGCGCTGCCCGGTGTGATGCCGGGGGACGCCACGCTGACCGTCGTCGGCGACGGCCCGCAGCGCGGGGTGGCCGAGCGGTCGGCGCGGGCGCTGGGCGGCCGGGTGGAGTTCCTGGGCTTCCGGCCGGACGTGCCGGACCTGCTGCGCCACCACGACGCCCTGGTGCTGCCGTCGACGATGGAGCAGCAGCCCCTGGTGGTGGCCGAGGCGATGGCGGCGGGCAAGCCGGTGGTGGCGACCGACACGGGCGGGGTCGCCGACATGCTCGGCGGGGCGGGCCACCTGGCGGTGGCGGGGGACGTCGCCGACCTGGCCGCCCGCCTGCGCGCGCTGTTCGCCGACCCGGACCCGGCCCGCACCGGCCGCCTGCTGGCGCAACGCGCGGGGGAGCGGTTCACGCCGCACGCCTGCGCCCGCCGCCACCTGGACCTGTACTGGTCCCTGACCGGCCGCCGCCCCTGAGCGCACCGCACCACCCCGACCGGTCGGCTCGGTGCGGTGACCCGACCGGTCGGGGGGATCGGTCGGGCGCTACGTGGGCGGGGGTGTCGCGCCCGGTGGCGGTGTCGTCGGTCCGGCGGGCGCGGTGGTCGGGCCGGGCGCGGTGCCGGGGTCGGTGGGGTCGACAGCGGTGGGGTCGGGGTCGGTGGGGTCGGGTGCGGTCGGCTCGGTGGCGGTCGGGTCCGGCGTGGTCGGGTCGGGGGTGGCCGCCGGGGGTGTGGCGGTCGGGGTGAACGTGGTCGGAGTGGGGGTCGTGGCCGGCGCGGACGTGTCGTCGGCCGGCGGCTTGACCAGCACCACGGCGTCGCCCGGCCCCAGCTCCAGCGTGCTCGGCACCGGCCGGTCCGTGTCGACGTTCAGGTAGCCCTCCGGCGGGTTGACCTCCGCCGGCGCCGCCGTCGGGTTGACCGCCACGTACCCGCCCGAGAACCGGCGGTCCCACGCGCCGTTGAGCAGGCGGTTCGCCGTCTCCACCGCCTCGCCCAGCGGGGTCTCCTGGTAGGGCGACCAGTCCGGGTGCCGGTAGTCCGCGGTGGACGCGCCGTTCCAGCACGTGTGCGGGCTCGCGAGCAGCGCCGCCGTGGCGTAGCCGACCCGCTCCTCGCGCGCGCCCTTCACGTGGGTGACCAGCAGCAACCACGACTCGCCGAGCGCGGCCTGGGCGCGCAGCTCCTTGAACTCGTTGCCCTTGAACGTGAGCAGCTCGCCGGTGCCGGTGTCGCGCAGCCCGAAGTTCTCCTCCATCGCCCCGTCGTACCGGGAGTGCGCCGACCACCGGCCCGCCGTCAGGTGCGACTCGGACACGTTGGGGATGAGCATCTTCCCGGCCTTGCGCAGCGACTCGCCCGCCGTCGTCAGGAACACGTCGAGGCCCTCGCGGATCGTCCGGTCGGTCTCGACGGCGGTCGTGGTGTCCTTCAGCAGGGCCGTCGAGTAGTACCTCAGCGAGGCGAAGTCGTTGTCCGCCAGCACGCCGTCCCAGCCCTCGCGCACCACCTCGGCGGTGACGGCGTCGGTCCACGCCTTCTGGTAGGCCGGGTCCCACACGGTCATCTGCCAGTGCTTCGGGTAGCCCTTCCACTCGATGCGTTGGCCCTCCGTGTCCACCGCGAACCACTGCGGGTGCTCGCGCTGGGTCTTCATGTACCCGAGCCCGCTGGGCAGCAGCGGCGCGTCGACGTCGCCGATCACCGCGCCCGGGTAGTTGCGGGTGCTGGAGAAGTCCTTGTAGACCAGCACCTTCACCTTCGGGTTCAGCTTCTTCAGCCGGCGCAGGGCGACCGTCTCGGTCGCGTTGAGCACCACGAGGTCGTAGTGCAGCGCGGCGAACTTGATCTCCATGGAGGACGGCGGCTCGCCGATGCCGTACCACCAGGCGCACGGCGCCAGGGGCTTGGGCGGCGGCGCCAGCGCGTCACCGGGCACGTCGCCCCTCGTGCCGGGCTGGCCCGTGGCCGACCCGAACGTGCACCCCGCCGGGGCGAGCAGCAGGAGCGCGGCGCACAGCAGGCCGAGCGCCCGGCGCGGGCGCGGGGTCAGCGGTCCCTTCGGCACAACAACTCACCCACCGTCTGCAACAGGATCTTGACGTCGAGCCACAACGACCAGTTCGCTATGTAGTAGTTGTCGTAGCGCGACCGGTCGACGATCGAGGTGTCACCCCTCAGCCCGTGCACCTGCGCCAATCCGGTCAACCCGGTGGGCACCCGGTGTCGGGCCCAGTACAACTCGTGGATCGCGGAGAACTCGCGCACGAAACCCGGCCTCTCGGGGCGCGGTCCGACGATGGACATGTCGCCCCGGATGATGTTCCACAACTGCGGTAGTTCGTCCAGGGAACTGCTGCGCAGGAATCGTCCGACTGGTCCGACCCGGCGATCTCCGACAACCGACCAGGTGACTTGTGAATCGTCACTGCCGTTCATTCTCACGCTGCGCAGTTTGTAAAGCACGAATGGGTGATCATCCATGCCGACCCGGACCTGGCGGAAGATCACCGGCCGCCCGCTCTCCAGCAGCACGGCGAGCGCGCACGCCGCGATGACCGGCGACAGCACGACCAGCGCCACCGCCGCCAGCAGCACGTCCATCGCGCGCTTGACCCACCAGGTGGGCCGGCTGGTCGGCGCGGTGCCCAGCCGCATCAGGGGGTAGCTGCGCAGCCGCTCGATGTCGGGCCCGTCCTGGTACAGCTCGAACATCCGGGGCACGACGAGCGTGGTGCAGCCGAGCCGGTGGGCGGTGATGGCGGAGTCGACCACGGACGACTCGCGGGTCCGGGAGAACGCGAGGACCACGGTGCCCACGCCGAGCCGGGTGATCGCGTCGGCGAGGTCCTCGTCGAGCAGGTCCACGGGCAGCGCGGCCGGGTCGAGCACGGGTTCGGGGTCGATGAACCCGACCGGGCGCAGGCCGAACTCGGGGTGCGCCAGCATCGAGCCGACCAGGTCGACGCCGACCTTGCCCGCGCCCACCACGATCGTGCGGTCGCACCGGTGGAACCGGCGGCGGGCCCAGCGGCCGAAGGCGAACACGGCGAGCCGGGCCGGTTCGCTCGCGGCGGCGAACGCGAGCACCGACCACTGCGCGGCCCGGGTGTCGGCCGGCGGCGTGCCCGCGACCAGGTCGACGCACGTGACCAGGGCGAACGCCAGTGCCGTCGCCCCCACCGAGCGCGGCAGGTCGTGGAACCAGGACAGCCACAGCCGCCGCCGGTAGAGCCTGCACGCCCCGCGCGCGCCGAGCAGCGCCACCGCCACCAGCGCGGTCGCCCGCCACCCCGGCGGCGCGTGCCGGGCGCACACCAGCGCCACCGCCGCCACGTCCACCGCGACCAGCAGCACGGCCACCGCGTTGACCCGCCGCAGCGCGTCGCGCCACCACGCCTCGCGGGGCTTCGAGTGCCGCCACCGCGACACCGGCGGCGAGGTGGTCGCCGAGCCCACCCCGTTCACCTCGGACCGCCCTTGCGGGGCCCCGAGGGCGTCCCGTCCACGCCACACCACATCAGGACGACGTCCTCTCCACCATGAAGTCGATACCTGTCACCCGATCGAGAACATCCGAACGGGGAATTCATCTCACTCGGTGCATATCCAGTGCCGACTGCTCGGGTTATTTCACTCTTCCGGTCAATGCTGTTCCCCTTATCGGTGATCGTCTGGGCGGTATATCCGGTCTGATTCATCCTGCTGCGCACCCGCGGGGAGCGGGGTGGATGAATCCCGCCGGGGTGCCCAGGCGAATAATTCTGGCCCGACATCCGCGATCCAGTGAAATGGGGCCTCTTGACCGTCGACGAAGGTGGCGCGCGAGCCGTGCGGGAACGGGGCGGACCAGCCTCGTCCGCCGAGCGCGCCCGGGCCCACGTGGTGCTGCCCGCCTACAACGAGGCGGCCTCGCTCCCGCCGCTGCTGACCCGGCTCGCGGACGTCGCCCGCACCGGACGACTCACCGCGTGGGTCGTCGACGACGGCTCGTCCGACGCCACCGCCGAGATCGCCGAGGCCGGTGTGCCGGGGCTCGACGTCCGGCTCGTCCGCCACGAGGTCAACCTCGGCCTCGGCCAGGCCGTCCAGTCCGGCCTGCGCGCCGTGCTCGCCGAGGCCGACGACTCCGACGTGGTGGTCGTGATGGACGCCGACGACACGCACGACCCGGACCTGATCCGGCTGCTGGAGCGCGAGGTCGCGGCCGGCGCGGACGTCGTGATCTGCTCCCGGTTCGTCGCGGGCGGCGACGACGCGACCGCGCCCGCCGCGCGCCGGCTGCTCTCGCGCGGCGCGGCGGTGCTGTTCCGCCGGGTGCTGCGGGTCGACGGCGTCCGCGACTTCACCAGCGGGTTCCGCGCCTACCGGGTGAGCCTGCTCGCGCGCGCCTCCGACCACTGGGGCGAGCGGCTGATCGAGGAGCGCGGCTTCGCCTGCATGGTCGAGCTGCTGATGAAGCTGCGCCACTGCCGGCCGGTCGTCACCGAGGTGCCGCTGGTGCTGCGCTACGACCGCAAGGGCAGCCCGAGCAAGATCCGGATCGCGCGGACGGTCGGCCAGTACGCGAAGCTGCTGGTCCGCGACCGGCTCTCGCCCGCGCCGCACCGGGCGCTGTGATGGCGGCGCCGGCCCCGGGGGCGCCCCGCCCCGCGGCACCGGGCCTGGGCGGGCGGCACGTCGCCGTGGTCGGCGGCGGCATCTGCGGCCTGGCCACCGCGCACCGCCTGGTGCGCTCCGGCGCGCGGGTCACCCTGCTGGAGGGCGGCGACCAGCTCGGCGGCCTCGGCACGTTCTTCCCGTGGCGCGACCGGTGGGTGGAGCGCTTCTACCACTGCGTGATGCCGTCCGACGACCACCTGCTCGGCCTGCTCGGCGAACTCGGCCTGCGCGACTCCGTCAGGTGGCGGCGCACCCGGATGGGCATGGTCGTCAACGGGCGCGGCTACCCGTTCAACAACGCCCTGGACCTGCTCAGGTTCACCCCGTTGGGGCTGCGCGACCGGGTGCGGTTCGGCGTCGTGTCGCTGCTGCTGCGCCGGCTCGGCGAGGGCAGGGAGCTGGACACCACGCGCACCGAGGACTGGTTGCGCGGCCTGTACGGCGACCGGGTGTGGGAGCTGCTGCTCGCGCCCCTGTTCGGCGCGAAGTTCGGCGCGCGCTTCGGCGACGTGCCCGCGCTGTACCTGTGGCAGCGGCTGGGGCGCGAGGGTGCCGTGTCGGTGCGCGGGTACCCCGACGGCGGCTACCGGTCGGTCATCGAGGCGCTGAGGGCGTCGATCGAGGCCGGCGGCGGCGAGGTGCGGCTCAACGCCCCCGTGCGGCGGATCGGCACGGCCGACGGCGTGCGGCTGGAGCTGCCCGACGACGTGGTGACCGCCGACCGCGCGGTGTCCACGCTGCCCCTGCCGCTGCTGCGGCAGCTCGCCGACGACGACCTGGCCGCGCGCCTGCCCGACCTCGACCTGCCCTACCAGGGCGTGGTGAACGCGCTGTTCTTCCTCAAGCGACCGCTGTCCGGGCACTACTGGACGCCGGTGGTCGCCTCCGGCACGGAGTTCGACGGCGTGGTCGAGATGACGCCGCTCGCGGGCGTCGAGCCGTACGGCGGCCGGCACCTGGTGTACGCCATGCACTACACCGACCGGGGCTCGGCGCTGTTCCGCGAGGACGACGCCTCGATCGCCTCGCGCTGGACCTCGCAGCTGCTCGGCCTGCACCCCGACCTCAACCGGGCGGACGTGGACGACGTGCGCGTGTTCAAGGCCCCGTACGTGGAACCGGTGCACCCGCTGGGCTACCTGGCGCGCCGGCCGCCGATGGTGGTCGCCGGCACCCCGCTGGTGCTGGCGACCACCGCCCACGCCTACCCGGACGTCACGAGCTGGAACTCGAGCGTGGGCCTGGCGAACTCAGCGGTCGGGACGCTGGCGGGGGCACCACAACCCGTTCCGGGGTGAGCAGGGGCGGCTCGCCGCGGACCAGTCGCCGCAGCGCGTCGGCGATCACGGCCGACGGCGAGCCGCTGCCGTACGGCGACGGGATGCGCCCCAGCCGCTCCCGGTGGCCCGGCACGTCGTCCAGCCAGCGCAGCACCTCGGTGCGCACCCGCTGCCCCGGCGGCACGAGCGTGCCGAACGTGCCCTCGATCTCGGGGCGCTCGGTGCTGCGGCGCACCACGACCACCGGCCGCTTGAGGACGCTGACCTCCTCCTGGATGCCGCCCGAGTCGGAGACGACGACGGCGGCGCAGCGCGCCAGCGCCAGGAACGCCGGGTACGCCTGCGGTTCCACCACCCTCAGGTTCGCCAGCAGGCCGGTCAGGCCGAAGCCCGCCACGCGCTTGGCCGTGCGCGGGTGCAGCGGCAGGACCACCGGCAGCGGCAGGCGCGCCAGCTCGCGCAGGATCGACTCCAGGTTCGCCGGGTCGTCCACGTTCTCCGGCCGGTGGATCGTGGCCAGCACGTACCCGTCCTGCCGCAGCTCGTGCGAGGCCAGCACCACGGCCTCCTCGTCGTGGCCGGGCAGCGCGGTCGCCAGCGCCTCCACCACGGTGTTGCCGGTGATCGCGATGCGCTCGTCCGGCACGCCCTCGTGCAGCAGGTTGGCGCGGTTCAGCTCGGTCGGCGCGCAGCACAGGTCGGCGAGGTGGTCGATCGCCACCCGGTTGTGCTCCTCGGGCATCGCCCGGTCGTAGCTGCGCAACCCCGCCTCGACGTGCACCAGCGGCACGTCGTTGGCGTTGGCCGCCAGCGCGCCGGCGAGCGCGGACGTCGTGTCGCCCTGCACGATCACCGCCGCGGTCGGGTGCTCGGCCAGCAGTTCGTCCACCGCGGCCACGGCCGAGCCGAGCTGCGTGCCGCGCCGCGCGCCGCCGACCGCCAGCTCGTGGAACCGGCCGGGGCTGCCGATGTCGCGCCGGATGCGGTGGTACATCGAGGCGTCGTAGTGCTGGCCGGTGTAGACGACGGTGGCGCGGGTGCCGATCAGGCGGATCAACGGGGCCAGCTTGATCAGCTCCGGCCTCGTGCCGCACACCATCGTCACCGTGCCGAGAGCTCCTGCGTCGATCTGACCCACCTCCGGTTCGCGGACGTCCTCGCGCGCACCCGGCGCGCGAACGCGGAGAAGGTTAGGGTCCCGGTGGCCGCTTTTCCTTGTGCCTCAGTCGATCGAGTGAACTTCCCGGGTGTGGTTCGGTTTCCGGTCGGGTACCTCATTAGGTTTCGCGTGGACCACTCGTGCCCGACCGACAACCCGGGAGAAGAACGTGCGCAGGTATGCGGCCCTGGCCGCCACCGCGGTGCTGGTGGCGGCTGCCGTCGGGCCGTCGGACGCGCAGGCCGTCGACTCGGTCCTGCTGCCGGACCTGAGACAGGCGCCCATCGGCTGCGCCGGCGGGTTCGCCGGCAACCCGGCGTGGTGCGCCGACTGGGACGTGTGCGTGGTCGCCGACCCCGACGCCCCGAACGGGAGGTGCCTCGGACTCGGCGAACCGGGCCGCGCCGTGCGGCTCAGGTTCACCACATCGGCGGACAACGTGGGTGACGGCCCGTTGCTGATCTACGGCAACCGCGGTAGTGCGGCGCAACCGACGATGACCGCGCGGCAGGCGTTCCAGTCCGCTGTGGACGGTTCGATCCCCGGCTCGTACGCCGAGGCGCAGCACGACGTGCCCGCGACCCTGTACTACGAGCCCGCGCCGGCGCACACGCACTGGCACCTGCTCGGCTTCGAGCACTTCCAGCTCCGCACGCCGGCCGGCGACGCCGTCGTGCTCGACCGCAAGACCGGCTTCTGCCTCGGCGACCGCTACGAGCTCGACGACGAGCTGGCCCGCCGCCCGGTCGACCGGGCGTCGCCGGAGGGCAGGCTCGCCGCCTACCTGAGGCTGAACCGCTGCGGCCACCACGCCCCGGAGGCGCTGGAGGTCGCCGAGGGCATCTCGGTGGGCTTCGGCGACGACTACAAGCACACCGTCGACTTCCAGTGGCTCGACCTGACCGGCGTGCCGTCGGGCACCTACGACGTCGTCAACGTGGTCAACAGCGACCGCACGCTGGTCGAGGAGTCCTACGGCAACAACGCCTCCTCGATGGCGATCTCGCTGCGCTGGCCGGGCGGCGCCGACCGGGCACCCGCCGTGGTCACCGCCCCGCCGCTGGTCAGGGTGCTGCGCAGCTGCCCGGGGCAGGAGCGCTGTGCCGGCGCCCGGTGACCGCCGGGCCCTTCGTGGTCACGGTCGGGTACCGGCGCGCGGTCCGCGGCCCCGTCCCGGTTTGCCCCCCGGGATACCGGGAACCCGGTGCCGATCGCACCACGACGGGAAGGGCTGAGCCGTGTCGCTGACCACCCAGGACCGGGTGCTCGCCGGCCGTTACCGGTTGGTGGGCAAGCTCGGCTCCGGCGGCATGGCCGAGGTGCACCGCGGGTGGGACCTGCTGCTGCGCCGCCACGTGGCGGTGAAGCTGTTCGACGCCCCCGACGACGCCGCCGGCGCGGTCGCGAGCACCCGGTTCGACCACGAGGTGCGGACGATGGCCGCGCTGTCGCACCCCGGCCTGGTGTCGGTCTACGACGTCGGTCGCTGCGGGCGCACCTCGTTCGTGGTGCTCCAGCTGGTCGAGGGCCCGACGCTGCGCGACCGGCTGGCCGGGGGCCCGCTGCCGCTGCCGCAGGTCCGGCGGCTGGGCCTGCGGCTGGCCGACGCGCTGGCGCACGTGCACGAGCAGGGCGTCGTGCACAGGGACGTCAAGCCGTCGAACATCCTGCTCGACGCGTCCGGCGCGCCCCACCTCGCCGACTTCGGCCTGGCCAGGTCGGCCTGGTCGCCGCAGCTCACGAACCACGGCCAGGTCATCGGCACCGCCGCCTACCTGGCCCCCGAGCAGGTGCGCGGCGAGGCGGTGGGACCGGCGGCGGACGTCTACGCGCTCGGGCTGGTGCTGCTGGAGTGCCTGACCGGCCGGCGCGAGTACCAGGGCAGCCGGGTGGAGGCGGCGGTCGCGAGGCTGCGCCGCCCGCCCGCCGTGCCGCCCGCCCTGCCCCCGGAGCTGCACCGCCTGCTCACCGCGATGACGTCGACGTCGCCGGAGCGCCGGCCGACCGCGGCCCAGTGCGCGGCGCGGCTGCGCAGGCGGCCCCGGCCCGCGCCGGTGCCCCCGCCGCGCGACGACGAGGCGCGCACCGAGGTGCTCCCGGTCGTGCCGAAGGGCCGGACCAAGCTGCTGATCGCCACCGCCGCCGTGGCGTGCGCGGTCGGCGGGGCGTGGGTGGCGGCCGACCGGGTCGAGGGGCCGGGCGCCGACCAGCGGGTGGACCGGCAGGTCGAGCAGCCGGTGGGGCCCGGTGGCGCGGTGCCGATCGACGCCATCCGGGCCACCCCCTAGCGGTCCGGCAGCTCGTCCAGGAACCGCCCGACGACCTCGTCGAACAGCGCCGGCCGTTCCAGGTTCGGCAGGTGCCCGGCGCCCGGCACCACGGCGAACGCCGAGCCGGGGAGGGTCTCGTGCAGCCGCCGGGCCGTGGCGACCGGCGTGTACTCGTCCTCCTCGCCGACGACGACCAGGGCGGGCACCCGGGCCGCGGCCAGCGAGGGCGCGTAGTCGGGGCGGGCGGCCCGGCCGCGCAGGGCCGCGGCGGCACCGGACGGCGGCGCGCCGTGCATCATCCGCCGCACGTGGTCGGCCACGTCGGGCCGTTCGGCCACCGTGCGCGGGGAGATCATCCGCCGCATCAGCTCGTCGGCGTAGGGGCCGATGCCCTCGCGCTCGACGCGGTCCGCCGCCTCGTGCCGGGCCCGCGCGGCGGCGGGGTCGTCCGGCTCCGGGGTGGTGTCGGCGAGCACCAGCGCCCGGACGCGCTCCGGGTGCGACCGGTGCAGTTCCATGGTGATCTGACCGCCCATCGACAGCCCGCACACCACGGCCCGGTCGATGCCGAGGTCGTCGAGCAGCGCGACCAGGTCGGCCGCGAACGCGCTCAGCGGCGTGGTGCCGGTCGCCGCCGGCGCGTCGCCGTACCCGCGCAGGTCGGGGACGACCACCCGGTACCGGGAGCGGAAGTGCTCGAACTGCGGTCGCCACATCGACCGGTCGAACGGGTGCCCGTGCACCAGCAGCAGCGGCGGGCCGTCACCCTCGTCGTCGTACGCGTTCCTCATGCGCACCCCCTTTGACGACGAGCCTAGGAAGCGGCACCATCTCGGTGCAATGACGACAATGCTCTCGGTGCAATCGGGGTGCGCGTGGACCACCGGGTGATCGCCGACCGGATCGCCGCCGACATCGCGGCGGGCAGGCTCAAGCCGGGTGACCGGCTGCCGCCGCAGCGCCGCCTCGCCCGGCGGCACGGCATCGCCGCGTCCACCGCGGCCCGCGCCTACGGCGAGCTGGCCCGGCGCGGCCTGACCACGGGCGAGGTCGGGCGCGGCACGTTCGTCCGCACCCGCCCGGCCGAACCGGCGCTCGCCGAACCCGGCGGCGCGCGCGTCGACCTGGAGTTCAACTTCTGCCTGCTGCCCGACCAGGCCGAGCTGCTGGCGCCCGCCCTGCGCGGGCTCGTCGACGACGACCTGGCCGGGGCGATGACCCCGGCCGGCGTCACCGGCACGCCCGCGGTCCGGGCCGCGACCGCCGCCCTGCTCGCCCGCGGCGGGTGGGCGCCGGACCCGCGGCGGGTGCTGTTCACCGGCAACGGCCGCCAGGCCCTCGCCGCCGCCCTCGCCGCGCTGGTGCCGGTGGGCGGGCGGCTCGGCGTGGAGGCCGTCACCTACCCCGTGGTGAAGGCGCTCGCGACCCGCCTGGGCATCACGCTCGTGCCGCTGGCCGTGGACGAGGCGGGTGTCGTGCCGGGCGCGCTGCGGGCCGCCGGCGTGCGGGCGCTCTACCTCCAGCCGGTCCTGCACAACCCGCTCGGCACGACCGCGCCGCCCGAGCGGCGCGCCGAGCTGGCGTCCGTCGTGCGCGAGCTGGACGCGCAGGTGGTGGAGGACGCCGTCTACGCGTTCCTCGGCCCCGACGTGCCGCCGCTCGCGCCGGAGCGCACCACCGTCGTGGACAGCCTGTCCAAGCGCCTCGCCCCGGGCCTGACCCTGGGGTTCGTCGTACCGCCCGCGGAGCTGGTGGACCGGGTGGCGGCCACCGCGCGGTCCGGCGGGTGGGCGGCGGGCCGCTTCGCGCTCGCCGCCGCCGGCCGCTGGCTCGCCGACGGTACCGTGCACACCGTCGTGGAGCGCAAGCGCGCCCTGGCCCGTGAGCGGCAGGCCCTGGCCCGCGCCCACCTGGCCGGGTTCGACGTGCGCGGTGACCCCGGCGCGTTCCACTGCTGGTGGCGCCTGCCGGACCGCTGGCGCGCCGAGACCTTCACGGCCGCCGCGAGCCGGCGCGGCATCGCCGTCACCCCGGCCGCCGCGTTCGCCGTGGTGCCCGGGCACGCCCCGAACGCCGTCCGGCTGGCCCTCGCCTCGACCGACCGGGACACCCTCGTGCAGGCACTCGACGTGCTGGCCTCGCTGGCCCGGACCGCCCCGGAGGACGACGCCCCGGACAGCTGAGCCCCGGTCGCTGGACCCCGGACAGCTAGGTCCCGGACAGCTGGGCCCCGGGCAGCCGGGTCAGGCGCCCACGAAGCGCTCCCAGGCGCGTTGCTGCTCCTCGGGCGCGGCGTCGGCCTGCTCGGGGCAGTCCAGGCGCAGGTGCCGGTCGCCGAACGGCGCGTCCAGGTAGGCGCAGTGGTGGGGGTTCTCGGTGCCCTCGTGGACGCGCGGCCGGAAGTAGCGGCAGGTCACGCAGGTGCGCTGCGGCGGGATGTCGCCGTTGAGCTGCAACGTGCGGATCAGCTTGACCAGCAGGAGCAGCAGGTCGGCCTGCTCGGCGTCGCCGAAGGTGTCGACGGCCCGGCTCAGGAAGTCGGGCCACGCGCTCGCGCGGTCCGCCACCGCCTCGCCCGCCCCGGTGAGGCGCAGCGTCACGGACCGCTTGTCCGGCCCGGGTTCCTTCACCACGAGCCCCTTGGTGACCAGGGTGCCCACGGCGGTGCTCGCGGTCGCGGTCGAGACGCCGAGGAGGGCCGCGAGGCCGCCCAGGCTCGCCGGTCGCCCGCGCAGCAGCTCCAGTGCCCGCGCCTGCGTCGGGGTCACCCCGGCGGGGCCGGCACCCTTCCACGCCCGGCTCTGGAGCACCGCGCCGATCTTGGCGAGCCCGCTGGTGACCCGGTTGGGGACCGGCTCGCTGATCGCGTCGAAGCTCACATCCACTGTTCGCACTCCTAGCGATCTCTTGACGTGGACCTGTGACATTGATAGTACTACTAGCGTTATTGATAGTAGTACTAACGGTTCTTCCGACGCATGACAGGAGCACCACCTGATGTCCCGAGTCGAACTGATCGACGCCCAGGCGGCCACCGGCGAGGCCAAGCCCCTGCTGGACGAGATCACCGCCGCGTTCGGCGCCACGCCGGCCATGTTCAAGGCCGTCGCGAACTCGCCCGCCGCGCTGAAGATGATGTGGGCCGGCTTCGGGGCCCTCGGCGGCGGGCGGCTGGGGGCGAAGCTCGGCGAGCAGGTCGCGGTGCTCGTCGCCGACCGCAACAGTTGCGAGTACTGCCTGGCCGCCCACACCGCCCTGGGGCGCAAGGCGGGTGTGTCCGCCGAGGACATGGGGCAGGCCCAGGCGGGCCACTCGCACGACCCGCGCGCCGCCGCCGCGCTCACCTTCGCGGCCAAGCTGGTGGAGGACCGCGCGCAGGTGACCGACGCCGACGTGGAGGCATTGCGCGAGGCCGGTTTCGACGACGAGGAGGTGGTGGAGCTGGTGGCGCACGTCGCGCTCAACCTCTTCACCAACTACGTCAACGTCGCCCTCTCCGTCCCGCTCGACTTCCCCGAGGTCCCCCTCCACAAGTCCGCCTGACCGCGAGAGTCCAACGCTCGGGCCTCGAGAGTCCAACGCTCAGGACTCCTGAGTTCTACGTTCCGGACGTAGAACTCAGGGGTCCTGGAGGTACGACTCTCGCGACCTGGGGGTTGGACTCTCGGGGCCTGGGGGTTGGACTCTCGCGGGGTCAGGCGTAGAGGAGGGTGTAGGCGAGGACGGTGGCCAGGAGGTAGGTGGGGTAGCCGATCCTCGCGGCACGGGTGAGGCGGCGCTCGTCGTCGTCGCGCTTCAGGGTGGCCAGGCGCTTGCGCAGCATGGCCACCAGCACGCACCCGGCCGCCAGCAGGATGAACGCGTAGTAGCCCCACTCCAGCGCCACCGTGTAGCTGACCGACGGCAGCTGGGACGTGACGTTGTTCAGCAGCACGGCGGTGCTCAGGATCGCGGTGACGCCCATCGACACCGGCGCCGCGCCGTCGGACGCCTTGAAGTACAGCGACAGGTACGTCACGCACACCAGCAGCACGAGCGGCAGCAGGTTCTTCACCAGGAACGGCAGGGTGTCGCGGGCGATCACGACCTCCCCCGCGTACTGGCTGTAGTAGATGCCGTTGGCCCCGGCGCCCGCCGACGCGTCGCCGAGGGCGTCGCTGCTGCCGACCGTGCGCTGGAAGAACCGCGCCGACAGCGCCACCCAGTTCGGCACCTGGTTGATGGTGGCGTCCGCGTCCGCGCCGCTGCGCAGGTGGTGCTCCGCCGGCTGGTCGAGGATCTCCTTGTCGGTCACGTACACCACCTGGTCGGCGGTCTGCGTGCGGTTCTGGAGCACGACCCTGAGCTGCTGCCGGTCGAACGGGAAGCTGCGGAACTCGAAGCCGTTCTTGAACCGGTCGGCCACCCGGTAGAGCCGGTAGGTGGCCCCGTCCGGCCCGGTGGCGTCGCGCAACGGCTTCCCGAGCCCCAGGTCCGGCTTGACGGAGTTGACGAACTGCACGTCCGACGCGGCGTGCTCGCCGGTGTACTTGAGCCACAGGAAGAAGTCGACGAAGTAGGTGCCGTCCCGGGTGTCGAGGTCGCGGACCTCGTTGAGGTTGATGCCGGTGGCCACCACCTGCCGCCGCGCCAGGTACCGGTCGCCGACCGCGATGACCGACCCGGCCGCCAGCCCGGCGCGCAGCGCGTCCGCCGACGGCGGCTCGTAGATCGTGAGCTGCACGGGCGCGGACACCAGGCGCGTGCCGTCGCTCGTCACGAACGACACGGACATCTGCGCCGAACCGCTCCCGGTGAAGTACAGCGGTCCGAGCAGCGCCGGGAACGCGTTGCGCCGGTCCTTCAACGACGCGAGCGCGTCGCGCAACCGCTTGCGGTCCTCGGTGACGTGCTCGGGCCGGAAGTCCGCGCCGCCGGCGGTCATCGCGTGCAGGCCCACGTTGAACGCCTGCCTGCCGGTGGCCGCGTGCCACCCCGGCCGCTGCCCGTACCGCTGCTCGAAGTCCTCCGCCCACGCCAGCGCGGGGCCGGGCAGCGCGTCGTGCGCCAGCGGCGTGCCCAGGTAGAGGTTGCGGGTCGCGCCGCCGAGCGAGTCGTGGAACGCCTTCGTGCCCAGTCCGGCGGTGCCCAGGACCGGGGCCTCGAAACCGCCGGCGCGCAACCGCTTCACGACCTCCGCGCCGTTGGCCGGACCGGTGGCCAGCACGACCGGCCGGTCCCGCGCGGCCACCGCGGCCACGACCGCGTCCACGTCGTCGAGCGGGTGGGAGGTGACCGAGCCGAACCGGCCGAACGAGTCGGCGAACGCGGCGTTCGCGGACCGGCCGCTCTCGTCCTCGTCGTGCACGACCGCGACCTCCCGCGCGCCGAGCACCTCGGCGGCGTACCCGGCGAGGAAGTCGCCCTGCGTGCGGTCGCCGTAGGTGCTGCGGAAGTACCAGTCGCTCTCGTCGGTGACGCGGCTGGAACTGGCGGTCGGCGTGATGGCCGGGACGCCCGCCGCGCGGTACACCGGCGAGGCGGCCAGCGCGGTCTCGCTCACGCCGTGCCCGACGACGTAGTGCACGCGGCCCTCGCGCACGATCCCCTCGGCGATCTCCCGCGCCCGCTCGGGCCGGTCGGCGTCGTCGTGGACGGTCAGCTCGACCGGGTGGCCGGCCACGCCGCCCGCGTCGTTGACCGAGTCCAGGTGCAGGCGCACGCCGCGTTCGACGTCCGCCGCGGCCGCCGGGTCGCCCCCGGTGAGGCCGACGACGAGGGCGACGCGCACCGGGTCGTTCGCCGTGGTTCCGGTGGCCGTCCACACGCCGACCGCGGTCAGCAGCACGGCGACCACCGCGCCCGCCGCCACCCACGCGGTCCGGGAGCGGCGGTGTTCGGGGTCGGCGGGGCGGGGCGGCTCGACGACGTCGTGCACCTCGTGCGGCGCGGTGGCCGCCGCGCCGCGCAGCGCCCGCCGAGCCCGGTCCGTGCCGGGGTCGGGCTTGAGCGCGAACGCCCGGTCGAGGCAGAAGAGGCGTTCGCCGTCGTCGGTGGCGAGCTCGGCGAGCCAGCGCCACGCCGGTTCGTACTCGGCGTCCGTCGCCAGCGCCGCGCCGAGCAGTGCCCGCGCGCCCTCCGGGTCGTCGGTGCGCAGTGCGATGGCCCGGTGCGTGAGCGCGACCGCCGTGTCGGGTTTCTCCGCCATGGCGCGCAGGGTAGGGAGCCGGTGCCCCCCACGATCGAGCATCCCCCGGCCGGGTGTTGATCACCCGGTGGACGGGCACGCCGCGACGCCCGGACGCCGGACGCGACGGCGTCACGACGCGAAGACGCCGGGGTGCGCGAGGCACCCCGGCGTCGGTCGGTCGTCGTGCGTCAGGCGCGGCGCCACTTCTGGTTCGCGCCGCCGACGCAGTCCCAGGTGTGCAGGACCGCGTCGTTGTTCGGGTTCCACTCCGCGATGTCCACGCACTTGTTCGCCTGCGGGTTCACCAGGTCGCCCGCGGCGGACAGGACGAACTGCTGGGCCGGGTTGCCGGAGCAGGTCGCGAGCTGCACGGCCGCGCCGTTGGCCGTCGAACCCCACGCCACGTCCACGCACTTGTTGTTCTGCGAGCGCAACGTGCCGCCGACGAACTCGAACTTCTGGCTCGTGCCACCCGTGCAGTCCCGCACGACCAGGCGCTGGCCGTCGGCGAAGTTGCCGTTCGGCACGTCGACGCACTTGCCGTGCCAGTTGCTGACGATGCTGCTGCCGGCGGGCGGGGGAGTGACGCCGCCGCCGGTGAACGGGGTCAGCGCGATCCCGGCCGAGCGCGGGTCGCCGTCGTGCACCAGGGACTCCTGCGCCTGCACGTCGTCGAACGCGAAGCCGTACGCCTTGCCGTCCACCATGTTCGCGTGCACCAACCGGGAGTAGTGGTTGGTGATCGCGCCCTGGTAGAAGTCGGCCGGGCCGCCGCCGGGCTGGACGTCGATCCGACCGAGGGTGGAGCGGTGCAGCGCGGCGCACAGGGTGCGCGCGATCGGGCCGACCACCTGGTCGTTGGGCGCGCCCAGCGCCCCGTCGCAGCCCCACACGTTCGACGTCGAGGGCTTCGCGAACGACGCCACCTGCTGACCGGCGGGGTTGGTGAAGTTCATCGTGGTGCCGGAGGTGCGGCCGAAGTACTTCACGTCCGGCCGGTCGCCGAACGGCTGCACGGTCAGCGTCTTGGTCGTGTACGCGTTCCACGCCTGGGTGATGTACGAGTCCAGGTAGTTGCGGTCGAACTGGCCGACGTCGGCGGCCTTGCCCGGCGCGAGCACGCGCAGCACCGTGCCGTCCGAACGGGACATGATCGACCCCGCCCAGCCGGCCTGGTTGCGGATGCCGTTGATGATGGCGTCCCGCCCGCCGGGCTTCAGCTCACCGGTCTTCTTGGTGACGCCGCTCGCGCCCGTCACCGACACCGCGTGCGGCACGGCGAACATGTCCACCTGGGAGCTGTTCAGCCACAGGCCGGCGTCGTTGTAGGTGAACTCGCTCCAGTCGAACAGGATGCCGCTGTTGGGGTCGCCGGACGCCCACGGCGCGGGCTGCACCAGGCCGTCGGGCGTCAGGAAGAACTTCAGCTTCTCGCCGAACGACATGTAGACGCGGCCGGAGATGAAGCGCGGCACGCGCAACGTCGTGCTGCCGCCGAGCCCGGGGCCCGCGATGGACACGTCGGGGGCCGGCGTGGGCGGGTTCCCGCCCGGCGACCAGGGGGTGAACCCGCCCGCCTGGTTGACGTACCCGAGCCGCCCGCTGCGGATGTCGGTGCCCAGGACGTACAGGTGCACCGCCTCGGACCGGCCGCTGTTGTTGGTGACGGTCAGCGGCAGCAGGTCGGGGCCGATCGCCTGTGCCGGTGTGATCGCGATAGCCGCCGACGCGGTCGCCGCCAGTGCGGCGAGCGCGCTCAACCACTTCGTTCGAGTGCGCATCGTTGACTCCTCGTGCAGGGTGCTGTCGGCAGACGCCCGACCGGTTTCAGGGCGGTGGGGCGGTCTCCGCCCCCGCGAACCGGCGCGGACCGGTGTGTGAACTGGTCCAGACCGATTCGTGAGAGCGCTTCCATGGTTGTGCGCGAATGTGAGCCCTGTCAATAGCGGGAGGCGCGGGGCAGAGTGGGCGGCATGACCTACGACGTCGACGCCGTGCGCGCCCAGTTCCCCTCGCTCGCCGCCGGGACCGCCCACTTCGACGGCCCCGGCGGCTCCCAGGTGCCCGCCGCCGTGGCCGACGCGGTGCACGCCTTCCTGACCTCGCCGCTGGCCAACCGCGGCGTGGTCACCGACGCCGAGCGGGCGGCCGACGCCGTCGTGCTCGACGCCCGGCGGGCGCTGGCCGACCTGCTGGGCGCGACGCCCCGGGGCGTCGTCTTCGGGCGCTCGACGACCCAGCTGACCTACGACCTCGCCCGCACCCTCGCCAAGGGCTGGGGACCGGGCGACGAGGTGGTGGTGACGCGCCTGGACCACGACGCCAACGTGCGGCCGTGGGTGCAGGCGGCCGAGGCGGTCGGCGCGCACGCCCGGTTCGCCGCGTTCGACCCGCGCACCGGCGAGTTGACCCCCGACGACGTCGCCGCCGTGCTGTCGCCGCGCACCCGGCTGGTCGCGGTGACCGGCGCGTCCAACCTGATCGGCACCCGGCCGGACCTCAAGGCGATCGGCGCGCTGGCGCACGACGGCGGCGCGCTGTTCGCCGTGGACGGTGTGCACCTGGCCGCGCACGCGTTCGTCGACGTCGTCGACATCGGCGCGGACTTCTTCACCTGCTCGCCGTACAAGTTCTTCGGGCCGCACGTCGGCGTGCTGGCGGCGGACCCGGAACTGCTGTCGGGGCTGCGGCCGGACAAGCTGCTGCCGTCGTCGGACTCCGTGCCCGAGCGGTTCGAGCTGGGCACGCTGCCCTACGAGCTGCTGGTCGGCTGCACGGCGGCGGTCGACGTGATCGCCGGGCTGGTGCCGTCCGGTGGGGACCGCCGCACGCGGATCGCGCGGTCGTTCGCGGCCGTCGAGGCGCACGAGGACCGGCTGCGCGCCGTCGCGGAGGAGGGCCTGGCCGCGCTGCCGGGCGTGACCGTGCGCTCGCGCGCCGGGCACCGCACGCCCACCCTGCTCGTCACGTTCGCCGACCGGCCCGCCGCCGACGCGTACCGGTTCCTGGCCGGGCTGGGCGTCAACGCGCCCGCCGGGTCGTTCTACGCGATCGAGACGTCCCGGTGGCTCGGCCTGGGCGACGTCGGCGGGCTGCGCGTCGGCCTGGCGCCGTACTCGACCGACGACGACGTGGCCCGCCTGCTCGACGGGCTGGACCGGTTCGTCCGGACGGCGTAGCGGAACCCCTCTGTCGTGGCGCGTACGGCGCAATGTCGGGCGGGTCGGTGAACACCGCACCCGCTGGCGCCCGTAACCCCGGTCGAGGACGGGTCACCACCGCCGTGCGGGTGCACTCGCGTCACGACGACAGGAAGGTGGCTCATGAGGCACAAGGACGCTCAGCCGGGCAGGAGACGGGCGGTCGTGGTCGGCTCGGTCGGCGTGGCGGCGATGGTCGTCACGGCGGTCGCGGCGCTGGCCGCGTCCGGCTCGGACCCGGAGCGGGTGATCGAGTGCCCGTCACCGGTCGTGGCCCTGGTCGAGGTGCCCGAGGCGGCTCGGGCCGAGGTGGCGAAGGAGCTGGCGAACCTCGACGAGCAGGTCGCGGAGGCCACCGAGCGGCTGGTCGGCACGCGCGGCCAGGGCGGTCCGGACTTCGTGCGGAACGCGATCCTGGGGCCGTTGGCGAGCAAGCGGGCGGCGGCGCTGGACCGGATCGCCATCGCCATCGACCGGGTGGGCGACCGGCCCGAGGGGCTGGAGCGGTTCGCGACCTGCGAACCGGGCTGAGCCCGGCGCGGGTCAGCGGGGGCGGGCCGCTGCGGCGATCAGGGTGATCAGCTGGCGGCGGAAGTGGTCGTAGTCGTCCACCGCGCCCAGCAGCGACTCGGACTCCTGCTCCTCGCGGCGGGCTGCGGTCAGGACCTCGCGGCCGGTGGGGGTGATCTCGACCAGCACGCGGCGGCGGTCGCGGGCGTCGGCGGCGCGGGCCACGTGGCCGGAGCGGTCCAGGCGCTCGATGGTGCGGCTCATGGTCTGGTCGGTGACCCGGCACAGGCCCGCCAGCTCGCGCTGCGCCATCGGGCCGTCGGCGAGGTGGTGCAGGGCGATCAGGCCCGCGTGGGTCAGGTCGAGCCCGGCCAGCACCTCGTCGAACCGGCTCTCCACGACCCGCGCGGCCACCGACAGCAGGCGGCCGGTCGGCCAGGAGTCGACGTCGGCGCGCACCCGGTCAGGCTGGTGCGCCACCTCCCGCTCGTCCCCTCGGCCCATTGCGCCATCTTCGCAGAGCGGGGGTCGGTGGCCGATTGTTCAGCAAGCTGAACGTTTGGCATGATGCTCAGCGTGCTGAACGACGTGCGGGGACGGAACCGCCTGCCGGTGGTCGGGGTGGCCGCGAGCGCGGTGCTGACCGGGGTGGTGTGGCTGCTCGGGCAACGGCTGCACGGGGTCGAGCTGCTGCCCGACCAGGGCGCCTCCTGGTACTACTGGCAGCTGCCCGACCCGACGTGGTGGACCCGCGCGTCGGCGTGGGTCGGGTACGCCGCGCACCAGGTCGTGTCGTGGGGCCTCATCTACTACGCGCAGACCCGCGTGCGCCGGTACACCGCCGGCCTGCACCCGGTGAACGTCGTCGCGCTCGCCGCCAACGCCGGGTTCATCGGCCTGCACGCCGTGCAGACGCAGGTGTTCTACGACGGCACCGCGCAGGACGTGTCGATCTTCAGCTCGCAGGGCTCGGTCGTGCTGCTGCTCGTGGCCGTGCTGCTGATGGAGAACCGCAGGCGCGGCCTGTTCTTCGGGCGGCCGGCGCCGATCGCGGCCGACGTCGTGGCGTTCGTGCGGCGCTACCACGGCTACCTGTTCAGCTGGGCCGCCGTCTACACGTTCTGGTACCACCCGATGGAGAGCACCAGCGGCCACCTGATCGGGTTCTTCTACATGTTCCTGCTGCTGTTCCAGAGCAGCCTGATGTTCACCGCGGCCCACACCAACAGGTGGTGGACGCTCGGGCTGGAGGTCATGGTCGCCCTGCACGGCACGCTGGTGGCCGTGATGAACTCCGGGCCGGACGGCATCTGGCCGATGTTCCTGTTCGGCTTCGTCGGCATCTTCGTGATCACCCAGGCGCACGGCGTCGGGCTGAGCGCGGCGGCCCGGTGGTGGATCGGCGGCGTGGTCCTCGTGGCGGTCCTCGGGGTCTACTCGTGGCGCGGGTTCGACCGGGTCGACGAGGTGGTGCGCATCCCCGCGATCGAGTACCTGCTGGTGGCGGTGCTGGCGCTGCTCGTCTGGGCGCCGCTGCGGCTGGCGCGCGCGGTCCGCCGGTGATCCGGTACCTGCCCGCGATCCGGTACCTGCCCGTGCTCGCCTGCCTGGCGGTGCCGGTGTGGCTGGTGGCGTCGCGCTGGTCGGCGGTGTCGGCCGCGCACCCCGCCTACCTGGTCCTCGCCTGCGCGGTGGCGGTGGCGGGCGCGCCGCTGGTCGCGCGGGCGCGGCGGCGGGCGTGGGTGAGCGTCCCGCTGGCCGTGCTGCTGGTGGCGCCGTTGGCGTACCTGCACCCGTTCCCGGCCGGACGGGTGCCGGCGGACGTGGTGGACGGCACCACGTCGGTCGCCCTCGTGCCGCCGGGGACGCCGCGCGCGGGACTCGTCTTCTGGCCCGGCGCGCGCGTCGACCACCGCGCCTACCTGCCGCTGCTGGCACCGCTGGCGCGCGACGGGACCCTCGTCGTGGTCGTGAAACCGCTGCTGGACGTGCCGCTGCTGTCGGTCGACGCGGCGCGGGACGTGCTCGACGCCCACCCGGACGTGCCCGCGTGGGCCGTGGGCGGTCACTCGCTGGGCGGCGTCGCGGCGGCCCGGTACGCGCTGTCGGACGACCGGGTGCGCGGCCTGCTGCTGTGGGCGTCGTACCCGGTGGACGACCTGTCGGCGCGGACCGGCCTCGCCGCGTGGTCGGTCTCGGGCGAGCGCGACGGCTTCACCACCCCGGCCGACGTCGAGGCGTCGCGGTCGCTGCTGCCGCCCGGCACGCGGTACGAGGTGGTGCCGGGCGCGGTGCACGCCCACTTCGGCGACTACGGCGACCAGCCGGGCGACGGCACGCCGACGACCTCCCGCGCGGCGGCGCAGGTGGCGATCGTGCGGGCGAGCGCGGCAGCGCTGCGGGAGGTGGGCTGAGGGAGGCGGGCCGGGGGAAGCGGGCTGGGGGAAGCGGGCTGGGGTGACCCGGAACCCGCCGATCATGCCCGTCCGCCGGCACACTGGACGTTTCCCGCCCGCCGCACCGGAAGGAACGCCATGACCCGCATCGCGCGGTTGCTGCCCGTCCTCGCCCTCGCGCTCGGCACGCTCGCCCTCGGCCCGTCCGCCACCGACGGCTTCACCTGGAGCAACTCCACCGTGCTCGCCGACGCCGACGCGGGTGTCGGCACGAACGGCTACACCTGGAGCAACTGACGGGGCTACCGCCGCCGCGGCCCGAAGCGCAGCCGCAGCCCGCTCACCACGACGCTCGCCACGGCCCGGTGCGGCGCCAACCAGCCCAGCGGCCCGTCCGGGGCGATGTCCCACGCGGCCCGCGCCGGGGTGACGCGGGCCGCGGCGCGCAGCGGGGTCCGGGCCACCGCGCCGTCCAGGAACTGCCACGCCGTCGCGGCGGCGGGCAGGCGCAGGCCGACACCGGCGGGGGAGCAGGTCACCGAGGCGATCGGGCCGTCGGCGGTCCGCGCCCTCGACCGGGCCGGGAACTCGGCCATCTCCTTCGGGATGCCCCACAGCTCCCGGCCGCCCGCGCGGGACGCCTCGCTGTCGACCCAGATGTGCGTGATCGACACGCCGGGGCGGCGCACCACCACGGCCGCCAGCAGCTCCCGGTACGCCATACCCGGCGGGGTGTACTCGACGAACGCCGTGCCGACCACCGCGCGCCCGCCCACCACCAGCGGCGGCACGGGGAGGTCCGGCAGCGCCGGGGCGGGCACCAGCCACGTCGTCACGCACGCCCGGCCGTGCAGCAGCCACGGCTCCGGGGGGTAGTCCACCACGTCAGGTCCTCACTTCCGGTGGGCCCAGCGCAGCGCGCCGGGCGCGTCGGGCGGCACGACGGGCGACCTCGGCGGCACGGGCGCCAGCCGCTCGTACCCGTCGCCGACCGGGGGCCGCGGGTCGCGGTCGCCGTTGTTGGGCCACAGCGACATCGCCCGCTCGGCGAGCGCGGTGATGGTCAGCGCCGGGTTCACGCCGAGGTTCGCCGGGATCGTCGAGCCGTCCACCACGTGCAGCCCGGGATGACCGTACAGCCGGTGGTAGGGGTCGACCACGCCGGTGGACGGCGCGTCGCCGATCACGCACCCGCCGATCAGGTGACCCGTCAGCGGCACGTCCGCGAGGTCCGCCCACGAGCCGCGCGCCACCCCGCCTGCCCGGTCCGCGACCCGCCGCGCGACCTCGTGCCCGACCGGCACCCACGTCGGGTTGGGCTCGCCCTCGCCCTGCCGGGTCGTCACCCGCCGCCCGAACGGCCCGCGCCGCTCCACCGTGGTCAGCGAGTTGTCCAGGCCCTGCATCACGAGCAGCGCGATCGTGCGCTCGGACCACCGGCGCGGGTCGTGCAGCCACCCCTGGTCGCGCCACCCGCGCGCCAGCTCGGCGAGGCCCCGCCGCAGCCGCCGCGGGCCGCCGTCCACGAGCACGGTCATCAGCAGCCCCATCAGGTTGCTGCCGCGCCCGTAGCGGACCGGTTCGACGTGCGTGTCCGGGTCGGGGTGGAACGACGAGGTGATCGCCACGCCGACCGAGTGGTCCACCTCCGCCGACCGCACCCGAACGCCCAGCACGGCCTCGGAGTTGGTGCGGCACAACGACCCCAGGCGCGGTGAGACGCCGGGCAGGCTGCCGCGCCGCAGCCGGTGCAGCAGCCGCTGGGTGCCCAGCGACGCCGCCGCGAACACCACCTGCCGCGCGGTGAACCGCCGGCGCCGCCACGAGCCGGTGCGCCGCGCCGTCACCTCGTACCCGTCGCCGCACGGCCGCACGTCCACCACCGTGGTCAGCGGGTGCACGACCGCGCCCGCCCGTTCGGCCAGGTGCAGGTAGTTCTTCACCAGGGTGTTCTTCGCGCCCACCCGGCAGCCGACCATGCACTGGCCGCAGTGCGTGCACGGCGACCGCACCGGCCCGAGCCCGCCGAACGACGGGTCGCCCGGCGGTCCGAAGTGGACGCCCACGTGCGAGGTCCGGTACGTGCCGCCGACGCCCATGTCCCGGGCCACGTCCCGCAGCACGCGGTCGGCGGCCGACGTGCGCGGGTTCGGCACCACGCCGAGCATCCGCGACGCCTGGTCGTAGTGCGGCGCCAGCTCGGCCCGCCAGTCGGTGACGTGCGCCCACTGCCGGTCGCGGTAGAACGCCTCCGGCGGCTCCCACAGCGTGTTGGCGTACACCAGGGACCCGCCGCCGACGCCCGCGCCGCTGAGCACCAGCACGTCGCGCAGCAGGTCGACCCGCTGGACGCCGAAGCAGCGCAGCCACGGCGCGAACAGGTACCGGCGCAGCCGCCACGAGGTGCGCGCGAAGTCCTCGTCGGCGAACCGCCGCCCGGCCTCCAGCACGCCCACCCGGTAGCCCTTCTCGGTCAGCCGCAGCGCGGTCGTGGCGCCGCCGAACCCCGAGCCGATCACCAGCACGTCGTGGTCGAACCCCCCGCGGTCCACGCTCACCCCTCCACCGGTCGCAGGTCGTCCAGGTCCGCCCGCGCGGTGCGCGACCGGTACTCGGCGACCTGGCCCGGCCAGTTCGTCGTCACCCGCTCGCCGTCGCGGTACCAGCTGCGGCACAGGCTCCACACGCTGTGCCGCAACCGCCGCTGCACCTCCGCGTCGAACGCCTCCGCCACCTCGCGCCGCACCTCCACCGGCCGCGCGCCGAAGTGCCGCAGCACCCGCACCACGTACCGGATCTGCGCCTCGACCATGGTGAGCACCGAGTTGCCGCCCAGGTTCGTGTTCGGCCCGTAGAGCAGGTACAGGTGCGGGAAGCCGGGCACGGTGATGCCCAGGTGCGCCCGCGCGCCGCCCGCCCACTCGTCGGACAGCAGCCGCCCGTCCCGGCCCCGGACCTCCACCGGGGCCAGGAAGTCCGTCGCGGCGAACCCCGTGCCGTAGACCAGCACGTCCGCCTCGTGCACGACGCCGTCCGCGGTGCGCACGCCGCGTTCGGCGAGCCCGGTGACGCGCTCGGTCACCACGTCCACGTTCGGCGAGGCCAGCGCCGGGTACCAGTCGTTGGAGAACAGCAGCCGCCGGCAGCCCGCCGGCGCGTCCGGCGCGAGCTTCCGCCGCAGCGCGGGGTCGCGCACCCGCCAGAACCGGTGCAGCGCGGTCGCCGCCGCCACCACCGACCGCGTCCACGGGCCGCGGGTCAGCGCGAACGTCAGCGCCTCGCCCGCCAGCCAGGTGCCGAGCCGCCCCGCGCGCCCGCCCAGCGGCCCGGCCCGGCGCTTCACCGCGTCCGGTTTCGGCAGCACGTGCGGCGCGGTCCGCTGGAACACCGCGACGTGCGCCGCGACCCGCCGCAGGTGCGGCACGAACTGCACCGCGCTCGCGCCCGTGCCGATGACCGCGACCCGCCGCCCGGTCAGGTCCACGTCGTGCCGCCAGCGCGCGCTGTGGAACGCGACCCCGCCGAACCGGCCGGGCAGGTCGGGCAGCGCCGGCCGCGAGAGCTGGCCCACCGCGCTGATCAGCGCGTCGGCCTCGACGACCGAGCCGTCCGCCAGCCGCACCCGCCACCCGCCGGGGCCGTGCGCCGCGCCGACCACCTCGCAGCCGGTCCGGACGAGGTGGCGCACCGGTCCTGCCAGCCGCCGCAGGTGCGCCAGGAGGTCCGGCTGCCCGGCGTACCTGCGCGGCCACCACCGCTGCCGCGCGAAGGAGAACGAGTACAGCGACGACGGCACGTCGCACGCGGCCCCCGGGTAGGTGTTGTCCCGCCACACCCCGCCCACGTCGTCGGCGCGCTCCAGCACGACGACGTCGCCGACGCCCGCGCGCCGCAGCGCGAGCGCCACCCCGATCCCGCTGAACCCGGCCCCGACGACGACCACCCTCATGCCGTCCGACGCTAGGGAGGACCCCCCGAACGCACCAGGACATCACGGGCCGCGTAGTTGACAATCGTGGCCATGGCGCAACCGTGGGACTTCCGGCGCGGCGTCGCGAGCGCGGCCCTGCTGGTGCGCTTCGGCGCGGACCGCGGCGTGCCCCCGGACCGGCTGCTCGCGGGCAGCGGCCTGACCGCCGCGCACCTGGCCGAACCGGGCGCCGAGGTCGAGGCGCGCCAGGAGCTGCGGGTGGTGCGCAACCTCGCGGCCGTGCTGCCGGACAGCGGCGCCGAGGTCGGCCGCCGCTACCGGGCCACGACGTTCGGCGTGCTCGGGTTCGCGTTCCTCAGCTGCGCGACCGTGCGCGACGCCGTCGACACCGCGCTGCGCTACCTCGACCTGAGCTTCGCGTTCACCGACCCGACGGCGGCGGTGGAGGGCGACCGGGTGGTGATCACCCTGGACGACGGGTCGCTGCCCGCCGACGTCGCCCGGTTCCTCGCCGAGCGCGACCTCGCCGCGATCCACGCCGTGATCGACGAGCTGCTGCCCGGCGGCGTCCCCGTGCTGGGCGTGGACTTCCGCTTCCCGGAGCCCGCCGACACCTCGGGCCACGACTTCGGCGTGCGGCCGGTGTTCGGCGCGGACCGCACCGGCTCGTCGTTCGACGCCGCCTTCCTCGGCCGGGCCCTGCCGCTGGCGAGCCCGGAGGCAGGCGCGGTGTGCCAGGCGCAGTGCCGCGACCTGGCCGGCCGCCGCCGCGACCGGGACGGCACCGCGCGCACCGTGCGGGCCAGGCTGGAGCGGTCGGCCGCGTCCCTCACCGAGGTCGCCGAGGAGCTGGCGGTCAGCCCGCGCACCCTGCGCCGCAGGCTCGCCGCGTCGGGCACGAGCTTCCACGAGCTGCTCGACGAGGCCCGCGCCGCGCGCGCCGACGTGCTGCTGACCACCACGGCGCTGTCCGTCGAGCGGATCGCGCGGGAGCTGGGCTACGCCGAGTCGGCGAGCTTCATCCACGCGTTCCGGCGCTGGCGCGGCACGACCCCCGGCGACTACGGCCGCCGCCGGCGTGCGGTGTAGCCCGGTGGTGGTCGAGGTCGGAACGGTCCTGGCGCCGCGTGGGCCGCGGCCCGGACGACCCGGGAAGACCACGCCACGCGGTCCCGCGCCGACAGCGGTGGATGATCTGCTCGACCATCGACCGCGCGGGTCAGGTCCGCTTGCGGCGCGCGATCTCGTCGGAGAGCCGCCGCACGTGGGCGGGGTCCGCGTCCCGGGCGAGGGAGACGTAGTGGTCCATGACGGCCGGCCGGTAGCGCACGGGCGACGTCTGCCCCGGGGCGAGTCGGGTGAGCTCGGTGATCGTGAGGTCTTCGTCCGCGACACCGCGGAACGAGATGCCGTCGGCGGTCTCCACGTCGAACACCAGGACCACGCGTGGACTGCCGCCGCTGTTGACCTCCCGCCAGTCGACGAGAACGCCGAGCGCGAGCGCCCCCGTGCGCAGTTCCGCGTTGCGCTTCCGCGCGTCACCGCTCAGGAGCGGGTTCGGGGCGACGCCCGGGAAGGCGGGCCCGACGCCGAGCGATTCCCGGCTCAGGTCGGGCCTGAGCTGCGCGCCTGCCCGTCCACCTGACCCCTGCCTGTTCGTCGGACGTCAGCGGCCGGCCTGCGGTTCCCCGAGGGACCGCAGCAGCGCGGCGGCGTCGGCCACCGGCCCGAGGTGCGCCAGCTTGTCGGGGTTGACGACCGAGCTGACGCCGATGACGTGCTCACCCGCGATGTCGAGCGCGAGCACGCCGATCAGCCGCTGCCCCGCGTCGAGGAGCAGCGCCCCCGGCTCGCCGTTGACCTCCACCGGGCGCAGTGTCGCGCCGGGGATGCGGTCGATCACCCGCAGGCCCCTGATCAGCGTGTTCGCCACGCGGGAGCGCCCGCGCAGCACCCGCGCCAGGGCCGGCGCCTTGCCGCCGCCGTCGCCGGTCAGCTCCACGTCGTGGGCGAGCAGCGCTTCGAGCCCGGCCAGGTCGCCCCGCTCGACGGCCGCGAAGAACCGCCGGGCCAGCTCGTCGCGCTGCTCGCGCGTCGTGCGGAAGCGGGGTCGGCGCTCCCGGACGTGCCGCCGGGCGCGGGTGGCGAGCTGGCGCACGTTGTCCTCGCTCTTGCCGACGATCCCCGCGATCTCCGGGTAGCCGTAGGCGAACACGTCGTGCAGCAGCAGCACGGCCCGCTGCTCCGGCGAGAGGCTCTCCAGCAGCACCAGCACCGCCAGCGACAGCGAGTCGGACGTCTCGGCGCGCCGGGCCGGGTCGTCGCGGCCGTCGGTGATGATCGGCTCCGGCAGCCACTCGCCGACGTAGCGCTCGCGGCGGGCGCGGGCGGAGCGCAGCTCGTTGATCGCCAACCTGGTGGTCACCGTGGTGGTGAACGCGCGCGGCGACTCGATGCGCTCGCCCGCCTCCAGCGCCTGGTGCACCCGCAGCAGCGCCTCCTGCACCACGTCCTCGGCCTCGGAGGAGCTGCCGAGCATCCGGTAGGCGATCGCGAACGCCCTCGGCCGCAGCTCGTCGAGCAGTCGTTCCCGATCGGTCATGCCCACGTCCCCCGCCTCGTCCCGGTCCACACCGACAGTGACGAGGCAGCGGCCCCGGTTGTGACACCCCTCACCGGGAGGACCGCCGATCGGCGTGCGGGAGCCCGCCCGGCACCGTGATCCGCGACTCCCGCCGGGAGAGGCGTCTCCCGGCGGTGTCGTTCGCATCCGGTACTGTCCCGCCGGTCGAGCGACCACGATGGGGGGATTGCCGTGAGTGCTGTCGTCGAACAACGCGCCACCGCCGCCCCCGCCGGGGACGGGCGCAAGTTCCGCGCCGACATCCAGGCGCTGCGCGCGATCGCCGTGTCCGCCGTGGTCGTCAACCACCTCTGGCCGCACAGCCTCACCGGCGGGTACGTCGGCGTCGACGTCTTCTTCGTGATCTCCGGCTTCCTGATCAGCTCGCACCTCGCGCGCGAGATCGACACCACCGGCCGCGTCCGGCTCGGCCGCTTCTACGCCCGCCGCGTGCGCCGCCTGCTGCCCGCCGCGTTCCTCGTGCTCGGTGTGAGCCTGGTCGCCGCGTACCTCCTGCTGCCCTACCCGCGCTGGAAGGCGACCGCCACCGAGGCGTTCGCGTCCGCCACCTACTGGGAGAACTGGCTGCTCGCGGCCAAGTCGGTGGACTACTCGGCGTCCAGCGCCGCGGCGAGCCTCGTGCAGCACTACTGGTCGCTGTCGGTCGAGGAGCAGTTCTACCTCGTGTGGCCGCTGCTGATGGTGCTGCTGTTCGCGATCCGGCGGCGGACGGCGCAGGTCGTCGGCGTCGCGGCCGTCAGCGCCGCCTCGCTCGCCTTCAGCGTCTACTACACGCAGGTCGAGCCGAACCAGGCGTACTTCGTCACCCCGGTCCGCGTCTGGGAGTTCGGGCTGGGCGCCCTCGTGGCGCTCACCGCCGTCCGGCTGCCCGCGCGGGTGGTGGAGGCGGCGTCGTTCGCCGGTCTGGCCCTCATCGCGTGGTCGGCGTTCGCCTTCGACCACGACACGCAGTTCCCCGGCTACCTCGCGCTGGTCCCGACCGTCGGCACGGTGCTGGTCATCGCCTCCGAGGGCAGCCGCTGGCACCGGCCCGTCACGGCGTCCGCGCCCGTGCAGTTCCTCGGCGGCATCAGCTACTCGCTGTACCTGTGGCACTGGCCGCTGATCATGATCGCGCCCTTCGCGCTGAGCGGCGTCCTCGCCGGCGACAAGCCCGGGACGCTCCACCTGCTGGGCGTGCTCGCGGTGGCGGTGCTGCTGTCCTGGCTGACCAAGCTGCTGGTGGAGGACCGGGGTATCCGGATCACCCGGAGCACGGGCCTGTCGTTCACCGGGATGGTCGCGGGGATGCTCGTGGTGTCCGCGGCGGCCTACGGGCTGAACTGGACCTACGACCGGCACGTCGCCCAGGCCGAGCGGGACGTCGCCGCCACCCCGGTGGTCGGGCCGTGCGTCGGCGGCTCGGCCCTGCTGCCCGAGAACGGGTGCCGCGACCCGCTGGGCCCGGCGCGCAACGTCCTCATGGGCCCGGCCAACGAGTACTGGAAGAAGCCGTCCGACTGCGTCGCCGCCGAGCGCCACCGGGTGCCGCAGGACGACGTGGTGGTCTGCGACTTCAGCGACGGCGCCGAGTCGCCGCAGGTGGTGTGGCTGGTCGGCGACTCGCACGCCCAGCACTGGCAGCCGCCCGTCGCCGACCTGGCCCGTGAGCGGGGCTGGGTGCTCAAGTACGTCTACGTCGGCGGCTGCCCGTTCGCGCAGGTGCGGTTCAAGGACTACCAGGGCCCCGTCACCCCGGACCGCGCGGCGTCGTGCGCCGACTGGAACGAGCGCACCACCCGGACGATCGTCGGGGACGCCCCGGACGTCGTGCTCACCTCGTTCTTCTCGCGGCGCGAGAAGGTGGACGACGGCACCGGCCGGTCGGAGGTCGAGCAGTACCGCGACGGCCTGGAGCCCCGGTGGGAGCGCTTCACCGAGGTGGGCGCGCGGGTGGTCGTCCTCGGCGACCCGCCGCTCAACGGCGAGGTGCGCGACCCGAACTGCGTGGTGCTCAACCAGGGCGACCCGACCGCGTGCGCCGTCGACCGGACCACGGCCCAGCCGCCGGACCCGCTGGCCGAGGTGGCGCGCACCAGCCCCAACCCGGACGTGTCGCTGGTCGACCTCACCGAGCACTTCTGCGACGCCGACCGGTGCTACGCCGCGGTGGGCGGGCTGGCCGTGTACTACGACGCCGACCACATGAACTCGGAGTTCAGCCGCAGCCTCGCGCCGGTGCTGGGTCGGGCGATCGACGCCGGCTGACCGCGCCCCGGTCTCACGCCGGGGCGCGGTAGTCCCGCGCGATGATGACGATCAGACCCGCCGGGGCGGACCGGATGCCCTCGAACCCCGGCTCGGCCCGCATCCCGAGCGCCGCGGCCAGGGCACGGGCCTCGGCCTCCTCGTCCAGGTCGGGGTGGAAGTACACCGTGCTCGTGGGGATCAAGCCCTGTGAGTAGTTCCCGCTCTCGGTCACCGTCCACCCGAGTTCGCGCACGTCGTCCACCACCGCGGCGTTCAGGTCGGCGATCGTGGTGTTGTTGTAGACCCGGACGGTGTGGCGGCGCTGCGACGTGGTCGTGGCCCCGGTGGTCGGTGTCGACGTCGTGGTGGGCGGGGCCGTGGTGGTTGACGTCGCGGTGCTCGCCGCGGTGGTCGAGGTCGTGGACGTGGTCGACCCCCCTGACGGGGCCGCGCCGGTGTCGTCGGGGGTCAGCCAGTCCGCCGCGCTGATGCCGACCGGCACCAGGACCGCCGCCGCGACGAGGGCCGGCACGAGGCGGCGCAGCCGCGCGCCGGGCTTCCCGGCCGGCGGAGGCGCCAGGATCGGGGCCGCCGGGGTCGGGGTCGGCGGGATGGGGGCCGGCGGGATGGGGACCGCCGGCGTCGGCGGCGGGGCGTTCGTCAGCGCCCGCAGGGCGGCGGTGAACCGCTCGCCCGGCAACCGGCCGCCGCGCACGTCCTCGTAGTGGACGTCGGCCAGCCGGAAGAACACCTCGCCGTCGTGCAGCACCGGGAACACCGGCTTGCCCCGGCTCTCCGCCCGCGCGAGTTCGCGGGTCACCCACGCGGACGCCTCCGCGTCGGGGCTCATCACCACGACGACCGCCGCGCACGTGTCGATCCTCGTGCGGATCACGTGCTCCCAGCGTTCGCCCGTGAGGATCTCGTCGTCCATCCACACGGGCACGCCCTGCTCGTCGAGGTGGCGGGCCAGCTCGCGGGCGTACGACCGCTGCCTGCGGCTGTAGCTGAGGAAAACGTGTAACAACGACGGCCAATCGCAGCAGTGGTGGGTGGGTCAGAGCTTGCCGAGGCCCCGGGTGCGGCGGGCGCGCGGGGGTTCCGGGGTGTCCTCCGGCGGGGTGATCGCGCTGTACGCGGCCAACCAGCCGGTCGCCCGGTGGTCGCCCCGGCGGGTGAAGACGGCCACGCCCGTGTCCGGGGTGTCGTCGTCGGAGTCCGGGTAGGCGAGGGTCGAGGCGGACGTCGTGGGCGGGGTGCAGGAGCGACCGCGCCAGGCGATGGCCGTGCCGCCCGTGCCCCCGGTCACCGTCGCCCCGGTGGCGTGCGCGGCCAGGGCGTAGGTCGTGGTGCGCTCGCGCAGCAGCGCGGTGTAGCCCGCGTGGTCCAGGACGCAGCCCGCGGGGGAGCGGCCGGGCGGCCAGTCCGGCGAGCGCACGCCGCGCGCCACCGCCGTGCGGAACAGGTCGGGGACGACCTCGCGCAGGTGCGGCCTGGTCGCCATCTCCTCGCACATCCACAGCAGGCGGCCCGCGCCGCGCGCCGGGGCCAGCGACCGCCAGCGGACGCGGTGGTCCAGGTCCGCCGCGACGATCGCGATCCACGGGTGCACGGTGCCCAGCACGCCCTGCGCGGCGAGCCACGCCAGGAACCTCGGTGCCTGCTCGAACACCGCGTGCAGCGACACCAGCGGGATGCCGCCCGCGACCCGGCGCGCGGGGCGGGAGGCGTCGAACAGGTGCGGTGAGCGGGACACCAGCAGCAGGCCCGCCCACGCCAGGTCGCCGGGCGCGGTGGTGGTCTGCGAGCCCAGGCCCTTGACCGACGTGGTGTTGGTGATCTGCGACGTCCGGCCGCCCGCCTTGATCACCGTCGCCACGGCCGGGCGCACCGGCTCCGGCACCGGGATGCCCGCCAGGTCCCGCACCGCCACCGACAGCACCAGGCTCAGCGCCAGCTCGGCCGAGTCCGCGTCGCGCGGCACGGGCAGCAGGCCCAGCGTGCGGCGCAGCCGGTGCCCGGTGTGCGTGGACACCATCATCCGCGCGGTCAGCCGGCCCAGCTCGGTGATCGCCAACCGGCCGTCGTCCGAGGTCAGGTGCCCCTCGTCGACCAGGAAGCGGACGGCCTCCCGCACCGGTTCGTCGTCGTCGTCGCCCTGCGCGTGCGCCAGCGTCTCCACCCACCACGCCCGCGCGTCGTCCGCGGTCTGGATGCGGCCCTGGAGCACCTCGGCCAGCACGTGGTCGGGCAGCGACTCGCGGATGCGCGAGTACACCGAGTACCCGGCCACCAGCCTGGTCTGCCAGTCGGCGCGCTGCGTCTCGTCCACCACCAGGTACGACCAGCCCTCGGTCTCCCCGGCGCCGATCCGCCCGGCCCGGCCGAACATCTGGAGCACCGTCGAGGTGTCCATCGGCTCGCCGCCGATCGACACGTCCCGCACCACGACCGCCCGCGCGGGCAGGTTCACGCCCGCCGCCACCGTCGAGGTCGCCACCAGCACGTCCGCCTCGCGCGCCCGGAACGCCCGCTCGGCCGCGTGCTTGTGCTCGTGGTCCGAGTAGTGCATCCGCACGCCGACCTGCGCGCACACCGCCGTGAGGCCGTCGACGTCGTCGGCGGCCACGGTGTGCACGGGCGCGCCCCGGTCGGCGGCGATGGCCATGGCGGTCGAGCGGACGTTGCGCTTGGAGCCGCAGAACACCAGCACGCTGCCGCCCTCGGCGGTGTGCCGGTGCGTCAGGTCGAGCACGACCTGCTCGCGCAGCCGGTTGTTCGCGGCGAACCCGGACGCGGCGGGGATGGTCGGCAGCTGCCACGTCACCCGGGACGGCCGCCAGGTGGTGGCCACCAGCTCCGCTTCGAGCCACTCGGCGACCTCGGCCGCGTTGGACACGGTCGCCGACAGGCCCACGATGCGGACCGGCGAGTCCGCGCCGCGCACCCGGGCCAGCAGCGCCTCCAGCAGCGCCCCGCGCCCCGGGCTGCCCAGCAGGTGGATCTCGTCCACGACCAGGCAGCCGACCTCGCCGAGCGCCGCCTGGAGCGACCCGGCCCGGCAGATCGCCTCGAACTTCTCCGTCGTCGCCACCCACAGGTCGGCGGCCTTGACCGCCTCCACGTCCACCGCGTACTCGCCGGACAGGCGCTCGACCCGCAGGCCCTGCGCCCGCCACGTCTCCAGCTCGCGGTCCAGCTCGTCGGTCAGCGAGCGCTGCGGCACGAGCCAGGCGGCCTTGCGGCCCTCCTCCAGGATGGCCTTGAGCGCGGCGAGCATGCCCATCGCCGTCTTGCCCGCCCCGGTCGGCGCGGCGATCAGCAGGTGGGAGTCGCTGTCCACCAAGTGGGGCGCGGCCTGCGTCTGGGCGGGGTTGAGCACCGGGAACGGCAGGAACTTCGTCCACTCGGCGGGCACCAGGCTGTCCGCCGGCACCGGGTCGGGCACCTCGCCCGCCGGTTCGTGCAGGTCCCACAGCACCTCGAAGGCCAGCCGCGCGGCCCGCGCCGCCTCGCCGGTCACCGGTTCGCACCGCTCCGGCACCACGCCGCCGACCTCGGACAGCCACGCGGACGCCGACCCGGTCGTCACGTCCTCCTGCTCCAGCCAGTGCCCGACCGCGCGGAACGGCACGCCGGCGTCGGCCAGGCGGGCGCGCAGGCCGGCGAACTCGGGCCGGTCGGGCAGCACGACGCGGGTGTCCACGCCGGGCGGCACGCGGGGCACCTCCATCGCCGGGTCGACCGTCTTGACCCACCACACCGGCCGCCGGACCTCGGCCGCCGTCGTCGGCAGCACGGGGACCTCGCCGGAGCGGGCGGTGGGCGCCACGTCCGAGCCGCTGAGGATGGACCGGATGCGGGCCGCCATGGCGACGGTCGACACGCGCCGGGCGGGGCGGACCGGGTCCGCGCCGGGCTCCGCCCCGCCCGTCCCGGGAGCGACCGCCGGTCCCGCCCCGGCGGCCTCGCGGTCCGCCTCGCCCTCGGGTTCCGCCTCGCCCGGAGGTTCCGGGTCGACCGCGCCCGCGGCCTCCGCCCTGGCCAGGGCGGCGAAGTCCACGTTCGGCAGCTCGGCGTCGTCCGGGGGCCCGTCCTCGGCCGCCGGGACCGCGGCCGGGACCGCCGCCGGCCGTCGGGGTGCCGGCGGTCCCGGTTCGGCGGCCGGCCGGGGCTCGGGCCGCCGGGTGGTGCGGGCCAGGGCTTCGAGCTGCGCGTCCTCCGCCAGGCGGCGCGTCACGGCCTCCGGCCGCAGCTCGCCCAGCACCGACTTCTGCGCCAGCTTCAGCTCGCGCAGCGTGAACGTCGCGGGGCACGCGGGGCACGCCACCGCCGCCTGCAACTGCTGCCGCCCCCGGTCGGGGTGGGCGCGGTACAGGCCGTGCAGCTCGCCGCCGCAGCGGGGGCACCGGCGGTCGACCGGCAGGGGCGAGAGCTGCCAGCCGGGCTCGGCGTACCGGGCGATGGCGGGCTCCGGCCGGACGCCCCACCGGGCCTGCACGACCCCGGGGACCGACGTGTCCACCGCGCTCTCCACCCACCGCCTCCGTCCCGGCCCCGCGGCCGACAAGCGATGCTATGCGAGAACGCTCAGCCGCCGCCGGACGCCACCAGCAGCGGGACGTGCTGCTCGGCCGCCGTCAGCGAGCCGTGCTGCCCGGTGAACCCGCTCACCACCGGTTCCGCCCGGGTCCGCACCAGGCCGAGCGACCCCCGCGCGGCCACCACCAGGTCGCCGACGCGCGGCAGCACCCGGTCGTCCACCCGGGGCCCGAACCAGCCCGCGGCCACCGCCTCGTCCCTCGTCACGACCCACGCCCGGTCGCCGAGCACGGACTCCCAGCGCGACCGCACCGCCCCCGCCGACGCCGTGTAGACGTGCCGCACCCTGGCCTCGCCGCCGAACGCCCGCACCCCCTCGCGCAGGGCGGCCACCTCGTCCAGGTCCACCGGGTCCGTGACGGGCACCATGCCGTGGTCGGCGGTCACCACCAGCGCGCCGCCGGGCGGCAGGCCGTCCGCGATGCCCGCGGCCACCTGGTCCACGAACCGCAGCTGCCACCGCCAGGGCGCGCTGCCCGGCCCGTACACGTGGCCCAGCGCGTCCAGGTTCCCGTGGTAGGCGTAGCAGAGCACCCGGTCGGCCGACCACAGCGCCGCCGACACCCGCGCCACGAGGTCGCCGAACCCGAGCACGCCGTCGAACGACCCGCCGCGCAGCACCGCGCGCGACAGCCCGCTGCCCCGCTGGTCGCGCGGCAGCACCTGGTGCACCGCCACCCCGGCCGCCGCGGCCCGCTCGAACACCGTCGTCCGGGGCTGCACCTCCTCCGGCACCAGCGAGGACCGCAGGTCGACGTGGTCGGGCACCCCGCAGCGGCTCCAGCGCAGCGCGTTGAGCACCTCGCCGCCCGCCTCGAACGAGTACCCCACGAACCCGTGCTCGCCGGCCGGCAGCCCCGTGCCCAGCGAGGCGAGGCCGGTGGCCGTGGTCGCGGGGAAACCGGCCGTGATCGGCGGTCCGGGCAGGGACGCGAGGAACGGCGCGTCGGCCTCGTGCTCGCGCAGCAGCTCCCAGCCGAGCCCGTCGACCAGCAGCACGCACACCCGCGGCGGGCCGGCCAGGCCCAGCACGTCCACCGCGCCGGGCACGCCCAGGCCGGCCAGCAGGGAGGGCACCACGTCCGCCAACGAGCCGGCCCCGTACCGGGGCACCACCGGGTCCACAGCCGGTCACCATAGGCCGAACGACCCACCGCCGGGTCTACGCACGACTGATCCGCGCGCCGCCGGGAGAGTCGCGTTCTGAACGACCGGGGCGAGCGGTCTACTGTCTCGAAGGGAGCAGGTTCACGAGGAGGCACGAGTGGTTGGGGAAGCTGGGCACGAACACCGCCTGACCGGGTTGCTGCGCGACAACGCGGAGCTCCTGGTGGAGCGGTGGGTCGCGGCCGTGGCGTCGACCGTGCGCGGTCGGGCGACCGCCGCCGAGCTGGAGCGCGACTTCCGCGACCTCCTGGGCGCGCTGCTGCCCGTGGCGGACGGCGACGGGCGCGACCTGGCCTCCGGGCGGTACGCGGAGCTGCGGTCCGTGCTGGAGGAGACGTCCCGCGGCCGGGCCCGCACCGGCTACACGCCGTCGGAGACCGCGGCGAGCATCTTCGCGCTCAAGCGCGTGGTGTTCGAGTTCACCGAGGCCGACGAGGACCCGGAGCTGTTCAAGCAGATCCTGAGGTTCTCCGAGCTGGTGGACGCGCTGGGCCTGGTCACGTTCGAGACCTACGCCCGCGCCCGCGAGGAGATCATCAAGGAGCAGTCGGAGCAGCTGCTGGAGCTGACCACGCCGGTGGTCAAGCTCTGGGAGGGCGTGCTGGCCGTGCCGCTGGTGGGCACGCTGGACTCGGCGCGCACCCAGGTCGTGATGGAGAAGCTGCTGGAGACCCTGGTCGAGACCGGTTCCGAGCAGGCCATCATCGACATCACCGGTGTGCTCGCGGTGGACACCCAGGTCGCCCAGCACCTGCTCAAGACCGTCGTCGCGGCCCGCCTGATGGGCGCCGAGTGCACCATTTCGGGCATCCGGCCGCAGATCGCCCAGACGATCGTGGAGCTGGGCATCGAGTTCGGCGACATCACCACCAAGGCTTCGCTGGCCGACGCGCTGCGGCACGCCCTGCGCAAGGAGGGTGCCGACATCGTGCGGGTGGGGCGTTGATGGAGCGGGTGCCGATCCTCCAGATCGAGGGCATCCTGCTGGTGTCCATCCAGATCGACCTCCAGGACCAGAGCGTGCTCGCGCTCCAGGAGGACCTGGCGGAGCGGATCTCCAGCAGCGGCGCGCACGGCGTGGTGATCGACATCTCCGCGGTGGAGATCGTCGACTCGTTCATCGGCCGGATGTTCGCCACGATCGCCTCGCTGTCGAAGCTGTTCGACGCCGACACCGTCGTGGTCGGCATGCGGCCCGCGGTCGCGATCACGCTGGTCGAGCTGGGCCTGACCCTGGGCGGTGTGCGCACCGCCCTCAACCTGGAGCGCGGCATGAAGATCCTCCGCGAGCTGGGCGAACGGCGACGAGGGGCCCTGTGACCGCCGCCGGCGGTGAGCACGAGGTCCTCCCCATCGCCGGCGACGACGACGTGGTGCGGGTCCGGCAGCTGGTGCGCGTGTACGCCCAGCGCGTCAAGCTCTCGCTCGTGGACCAGACCAAGCTGGTGACCGCGACCAGCGAGCTGGCCCGCAACACGTTGATCTACGGCGGCGGCGGCACGGCTCACGTCGAGGTGGTCGGGGACGGCCGGAGGCAGGGCGTGCGGGCCTCGTTCCAGGACGAGGGTCCGGGCATCCCGGACATCGCGCTGGCCCTGGCCGACGGCTGGAGCAGCGGCAAGGGCATGGGCCTCGGCCTGAGCGGCTCGCGGCGCCTGGTGGACGACTTCGACCTGGACACCGAGGTCGGTCGGGGCACCACGGTGACGGTGGTGAAGTGGAAGAGGTGAGCACCTGCCTGCCCGTGACCGAGGACGTCGCCTGGCTGCGGGTCGACGAGGCGGCCGAGGTCGGCCGGGTGCGCCGCGCCGCGACCGGCCTCGCCGAGCGGCTCGCGTTCCCCGGTTCGCGGGTCGCCGAGATCGGGCTGGCGGTCACCGAGATCGGCACCAACCTGGTCAAGCACGCCGTCGAGGGCCAGGTGGTGCTGCGCTCGGTGCGCGGCGAGCAGCGGGCCGCGGTCGAGGTGCTGGCGATCGACCGGGGGCCCGGCATCCCCGACGTCCGGTGGGCCATGTCCGACGGCAAGTCGACCACCGGCACCCTCGGGCTCGGCCTGGGCGCGGTGGCCAGGGCGGCGGACGGGTTCGAGCTGTCCTCGACCCCCGGCCGGGGCACCGTGCTGGCCGCCCGGTTCCAGGCGCACCGCGGTGACTCCGACCTCGACGACGGCATGACCGCCGGGCTGACCAGGCCGATCGCCGGCGAGGACGTGTGCGGCGACGCCCACGCCGTGCGCCGGTCGCCGGGCCGGCTCACCCTGCTGGTGTGCGACGGCTCCGGGCACGGCCCGCTGGCGGCCTCGGCGTCGCGGGAGGCGGTGCGGGTGTTCTGCGACCTGCCGGGCCTCCCGCCGGAGGAGGTCGTGGCCCGCCTGCACCAGGCCCTGCGCGGCACCCGCGGCGGCGCGGTGGCGGTCGCCGACCTCGACCTGGTCACCCGCCGGGTCCGCTTCGCCGGGGTCGGCAACATCGGCGCCTCGGTGGTCGCGGACGGCCGCAAGCGCGGCATGGTGTCCGTGCCGGGGGTCGCCGGGTTCCAGGCGCGGACCATCCGCGCGTTCGACTACGACCTGCCGCCGGGCGCGCTGGTCGTGCTGCACTCCGACGGCCTGACCGAGCGCTGGTCGCCCGACGAGGACCTCGCCGAGCAGGCGCCCCCGGTGATCGCGGCCAGGCTGGTGCGCGACGCGGGCGTGCGCCGCGACGACGCGGGGGTGCTCGTGGCGGTGGCGCGGTGACCGCGCCGCTGGTGCTGCTGCACGTGACGGTGCAGCGGGAGGCCGACGTCTTCCCGCTGCGCCAGCACGGCCGGGACGCGGCGACCGTCGTCGGCCTGGACGGGCAGAACCAGATCCGGGTCGCCACCACGCTGAGCGACCTCGGCCGCGAGCTGGTCCGCCTTCCGGGGCCGACCACGGTGGCGTTCCTGCTGCGCCGCGACCCGTCGCCCGCCCTGCTGATCCGCGTCTACACCACCGACACCTCCGGACCCGGCTGGGCGACCGCGCGCAGGCTGATGGACGAGGTCGCGGTCGACGGCGGCGCGGTCGTCGTGACCAAGGCGCTCCCCGCCAGCCAGGTGCCGCCGACGGCCGACGAGGTGGCCCGGCTGCGCCGCCGCGCGTCCACCGCCGCGAACCCGTCCGACTCGGTGGACGAGCTGCGGGCGCAGAACCAGGACCTCGTGCAGACGCTGGAGGACCTGGAGGCCAAGCAGCGCGAGCTGCTGCGCCTCAACGACGAGCTGGAGGAGACCAACCAGGGCATCATCGCCCTGCACAAGGAGCTGTCCGACGAGCTGGAGCAGACCAACCAGGGCGTCGTCGCGCTCTACGCCGAGCTGGAGGAGAAGACCACCCAGCTGCGCGAGGCCGGCGAGGCGCGCACCCGGTTCTGGTCCAACATCAGCCACGAGCTGCGGTCCCCGGTGAACTCCGTGGTGGGCCTGGCCCGCCTGCTCGCCGACCCGAACGGCGACCCGCTGACCGCCGAGCAGCGCCACCAGGTGGAGCTGATCAACGACGCGGGCTCGATCCTGCTGGCGCTGATCAACGAGCTGCTGGACACCGCCAAGGCCGAGTCGGGCAGCCTTCGGCCCCGGTTCGCGCCGGTCGACCTGCCGCTGCTGCTGGCCCGGCTGCACGGCACGGTCGACGCGCTGGCGCGCAGCGCGGACGTGGAGCTGGTCGTGGCGCACCGGCCGGACCTGCCGACCCCGGTCACCGACGAGGTGATGCTGCTGCGGGTCCTGCGCAACCTGCTGTCCAACGCGCTGAAGTTCACCGAGCGCGGCAGCGTGCGGCTCGACGTGCGGGTCGAGGGCCCGCTGCTGCGGTTCGTCGTCACCGACACCGGCATCGGCATCCCGCCCGACGAGCAGGCCCGCGTGTTCGAGGACTTCTACCAGGTGCCGGGCCGGCTCCAGATCGGCGCGGGCGGCACCGGCCTCGGCCTGCCCTACGCGCGGCGGCTCGCCGTCCTCCTCGGCGGCGACCTCGTGCTGCGCAGCACGCCCGGCGAGGGCACCGAGGTGACCGTGACCCTGCCGCTCCAGGAGACCGACGACTCGACGGCCGCGCTCGCGCTGGTCGTCGTGCCCGACGACGCCGTGCGCGCCCGCCTGGTGGCCGCCCTGGACGGGCTGGCCCGGACCGTGGTGCAGGTCGTCGACGGCCGCGAGGCGCTGGAGGCCGCCCGCCGCGACCGCCCGGACCTGGTCGTGCTGGCCGCGGACGTGCCGCAGGTCAGCGGCACGGAGATCCTGTCCGTGCTGCGCGCGGCGGACGAGTCGCGGTCGGTGCCGGTGCTGGTGGTGAGCCACGACGTGGACAGCGGCCTGGAGCGCACCGCCGCGACCCTCGGCGCCGCCGTCATGCCGATCGCCGCGATCGCCCCCGGCACGGTGCGCGACTCGGTCCGCAGCGCCCGCACCGCGGCCCGCACCAGGGAGAACGGATGACCACCCCCACCACCGCGGAGGCGCGCATCCTCGTCGTGGACGACACCGTGGCCAGCCGCTACGTGCGGGTGAGCTGGCTGCGCCGCGGCGGGCACGACGTGTCCGAGGCCGTCACCGGCGGCGAGGCGCTGACCATGCTCGCCGAGCACGAGTTCGACCTCGTGCTGCTCGACGTGGACCTGCCCGACATGAGCGGCTACGACGTCGCGGAGCGGATCAAGAGCGACCCGCGCACCGCCGCCGTGCCCGTGGTGCACGTCTCGGCGGCGTTCCGGGAGACCGAGGACCGCATCACCGGCCTCAACCGGGGCGCGGACGCCTACCTGACCGAGCCGATCGAGCCGCGCGAGCTGCTGGCCACCGTCGAGGCGGCGCTGCGCTACTACCGGGCCCGCGCGCTGGCCGAGCGGCTGGCCGACCGGCTCGCCAAGCTCACCTCCGCCACGCTGCGCATCAACTCGGCCACCACGTTCCACGCCCTGGCCGAGGCCGCCGCGGAGGGCGCGGCGTCGGTGTGCGGCTCGCCCGCGACCGTGCTCCTCGCACCGCCGGGCGGCCCGCTGCTGGTCGGCCGCACGGGCACCCCGGTGCGCAGCGAGCCGACGTCGCTGCTCGACGGCCTGCCCGGGAACACCGCCAGCGTGCTCGACCCGCCGTGGGCGCCGGGCGTGCCGGCGGCGGTCGTGGTGGCGCGCGGCAACCCGCGCAGCGCCCCGATCCGGGTGGCCGTGCCGCCCGAGGCGGTCGCCACCGACGAGGACCGCAACCTGCTGCTCCAGCTGGCGCAGACGACCGCCCTCGCCGCGGAGGGCCTGCGCGCCTACGCCGAGGAGCACACGCTGGCCCTCACGCTCCAGAACAGCCTGCTGCCGCGCCGGCTGCCGACGCTGCCCTGCCTGCCGATGACCGCCCGCTACGAGCCCGCGTCCGCGCACGCCGAGATCGGCGGCGACTTCTACGAAGTCACCGAGCTGGGCGACCAGCTGCTGATCGCGATCGGCGACGTCACCGGGCACTCGCTGGCGGCGGCGATCGTCATGGGCGAGGTGCGGCACGCCCTGCGCGCCTACGCGGTGGACGAGACCGACCCGGTGGTGATCCTGCGGCGCATCGACGCCATGATCGAGAAGTTCCACGGCGTGCGGGGGCTCACCACGATGTGCCTGATGCTGGTCGACCCGGCCGAGGAGACGGTGCTGGTGGCCAACGGCGGGCACATCCCGCCGCTGATCGCCGACGCCGACGGCGCCCGCTACCTGGACGTGCGCGGCCCGCTGCTGGGCATCGGCCTGAACCGGCCCCCGGCGACCCGGTTCGCCCTGCCGGTGGGCTCGATGGTGCTGCTCACCACGGACGGCCTGGTCGAGCACTCCGGCGCGGACCTCGACGAGGGCATGGAGAGCCTGCGGGCCGCCGTGTCGCACGACGACGACATGGACGAGCTGTGCGACCGCCTGCTCGACGAGTTCGGGCGGGACAAGAAGGACGACATCGCGCTGTTCGCGTTCCGCCGCGACCACCTGGAGCCGGGCCGGGGGCTCACGTCGAGCGGATCGTGAGCCCGGGCGTGGTCGCGAGGCCGGACAGCGCCACGATCCGGGCGGGCGCGGACCCGGCGCGCAGCGTCCACGTCATCGGCAGGCCCGCGCGGCGGGCCGCGAGCGCGGCCGTGAGCAGCAGCGCGACACCCGAGCTGCTGAGGTAGTCCACGTCGGTCAGGTCGAGGTCCACCGGCCGCGTGCCCACCCGCGCCATCAGGTCGGCCCGGACCGCGTCGGCCCCGGTGGCGTCGAGGTCACCGGTCAGCCGCACCACGTGCGCCCCGTCGTCGTGGGGCGGGGCGGCCTCGTCGGCGGGTCCGCGGGCCGGCGGCTCGCCGACCGGTGCCGGGACGAGCGGCACGCGGAAGTCGACGACCGTCCCGCCCTCGCCGCGGTCGAAGACCACGTCGGCGCCCAGCTCGCGGATGATGTCGATGCCCCGGCCGCGGTTGCCCTTGTCGGCCGGCGCCGGCCGCCAGCGGCCCCGGTCGCGCACCACCACGCGCACGTCGCCCGCCGCCGTGCGCTCCAGCTCGTAGTCGAAGTCACCCGGCCCCTCGGGGTAGGCGTGGTCGACCGCGTTCGCGGCGGCCTCGCCCAGCGTGAGCTGGAGGTCGCACAGCGCGTCCAGCGGGAGGCCGGCCAGCGCCGCCCACTCGCGGACTTCGCGGCGCATCCCGCCCAGCGCCTCGGGCACGGCGGGCACGCCGCGCCTGCGCAGCGGTTCCGGCGTGCGGCGCAGCACGACCAGCGCCACGTCGTCGTCCTGCCCGTCGGCCAGCAGCGCGCCCACCACCTCGTCCGCCAGCTCGCCGGGCGGCGCGGCGTGCGCCTTCCAGGCCACCTCGGCCAACCGCTCCAGCCCCGCGTCGAGCACGTCGGACCGCCGTTCCACCAGGCCGTCGGTGTAGAGCACGGCGGACGCGCCCACCGGCAGCTGCACGGCGTGGTCGCGGTACGGCATCCCGTCGTCGGCGCCCAGCACGGCCCCCGCGACGCCGCTGACGAACGCCGCGCCGTCCGGCAGGACCACCAGCACGGGCGGGTGCCCGGCCGAGGCCCAGCACAGCTGCCCGGTGCTCCAGTCGACCGTCACGCACGCGCACGTGCTGCCGACCGCGCCGGGCGTGCGGCGGGCGAACGCGTCCAGCCGGTCCAGGGCCGCGGCGGGGGAGTGGCGGTCGAGCAGGTAGCCGGCGAGGGCGCTGCGCAGCTGCCCCATCACGGCCGCCGCCGTCGGCCCCTTGCCGACGACGTCGCCCACGGACACCGCGACGACCGTGTCGCCGACCGGCAGCACCTCGTACCAGTCGCCGCCGATCTGGCCGTGCGCCGCCGCGGGCAGGTAGCGGGCCGACACCGCGACCCGGGCCAGCTCCGGCAGCTCGGGCGGCAGCAGGCTGCGCTGGAGGGTCTCGGCGATCTCGCGCTCGCGCTGGAGCAGCAGCTCCCGCTCGGCCTCGGCGCGCCGCCGCTCGGTGACGTCGCGGCCGATGGCCTGCACGCCGTGCGGCGTGCCCTGGACGCTCAGCTCGACCGGCACGGTGGTGCCGTCCGCGCGCCGCAGCTCCCACACGTCGGTGACGGCGGGCGCGGTCGAGCCGACGAGCGCGGCGAGCCGGCGCGCGGCCCCCTCCTCCACCAGGTCGGTCAGCGGCGTGCCCACCAGGGCCGCGCGGTCGTGGCCGAGCAGCGCGCAGGCGGCCGGGTTGACGTCGACGAACCGCAGGTCGCGGTCGACGGTCCAGATGGCGTCGGTGGCGCGTTCCACGAGCTGCCGGTAGCGCTCCTCGCCCGCCCGGACGGCCCGGTCGGCGTGCGTGCGCTGCACCGACTCCCAGCAGCGGTTCACCACCACCGACACCAGCTCCACCTCGGCGCCGGTCCACCGGCGCGGCGTCGCCTGGTGCACGGCCATCGCCGCGACGAACCGGCCGCCGCGCAGCAGCGGCAGGCAGATCACCGCCCGGATGCCGGTGACCAGGTAGGCGTCCAGGTCCTCCAGGCGCGGGTCGGCGGCGCTGTCGTGCACCACCCACGGCTCGCCCGCCCGCATCGCGCGCAGCGCGCCCGCGCCGAACGCCGACATCGCGAACCGGCCCGGCAGCGGCGGCAGGCCGTTCGCGTAGTCGCCGCTCATCACGAAGTGGTCCTCGTCGGCCTCGGCCTCGGCATAGGCGCACCGGTTCACGCCCAGGTGCTCGCCCAGCAGCCGGGTCGCGGCGGTCATCACGACCTCGGCGTCGTCCAGCCGCTGCAGCTCGCGGTCCAGCTCGCCGAGGAAGCGCTCGCGCTCCTCCCGCAGCCGGACCTCGGTGACGTCGAGCAGCGCGCCGCGCAGCAGCCGTTCGCCGACGTGCACCCGGTCCTGCACCCACCGCACCCGGCCGTCGGCCGCGACCACCCGGTAGACCAGCTCGAAGTCCTCCTCGCGCGACCAGCGCTCGCGGTGCACCCACGCCCGGTCGTCGGCGTGCACCACCGCGTCCCAGTCGTCCGGCACGCCGCCCAGCAGCACGTCGGCGTAGCGGGAGGCGAACGTGAGCCGCCTGGTCGCGCGGTCGCCCTCCCACACCACGACGGGCAGGTCGCCGACCAGGCCGGGCAGGTCGCCGGGCTCCGGTCCGCTCGCTCGCGCCATGCGTCGCTCCTCGGGGTGGGGGCACCCAGGCTAGCCGGGCGCGCGACCGGGCACCGATCGCCGTCCGGCCGAGGTCGGGAGGGGGTTCGCGCGCGAGGCGCGGGGTGTGATCTTCTGGTGTCCGGCGGTGCCGTTGAGCCCACAGCGCACTCGCGGTCGACCCCTGCCCCGAAGTGACGAACGGACACCGATGCCTCCCGAAGCGTTCGAGACCACGACCCGGCGCGACGCCGACGGCGGCACCGTCGTGCTGTCCGCGCGAGGACAGCTCGACATCGCCACCGTGCACCTGTTGCGTGACCCCGTGACGGCCGCCGTGGGCGACGGCGACGGCACCGTGGTGCTGGACCTCAGCGACGTCGACTTCTTCGCGTCGGTCGGCATCGACGTGCTGCTCCGGGCGCACGAGGCGACCCGCCGGGGCGGCGGCGCGCTGCGCGTGGTCGTGCCCCGCCTGATCCGCCGCACCCTGACCTCGGTCGGCCTGGCGCACGTGCTGGACCTGCACGACACGCTCGACGAAGCGCTGTCCGCCGCCTCCTGAGCCGGGAGCCCGGCTCCCGGGAGTCGCGACTCCCGGCCCGGGGGTCGGGCTCCCGCGTCGGGGTGAGGACGGGGCGACCACCGAGCCGATCGACCCGCCCCTGCTCAGGCTGGTCCGGCACTCCCGGCGCACCGAGCCGGCGGCCGGCCGCCCCCGGCCGCGAGCAGGCTCCCGCCGTTCGAGTTTCGGGCCGGGGTGATCGCGGCTAGCGTCGGGCGCATGCCGTCCGAGGATGACGACCTCACCCTGCTGGACGCCTACTGGCGTGCGGCCAACTACCTGTCCGTCGGGCAGATCTACCTGCTCGACAACCCGCTGCTGCGCGAACCGCTGCGCCCCGAGCACGTCAAGCCGAGGCTGCTCGGCCACTGGGGCACCACGCCCGGCCTGAACCTCGTCTACGCGCACGTGAACCGGGTGATCAGGCAGCGCGACCTCAACGCGCTCCACGTCACCGGTCCGGGGCACGGCGGGCCCGGCCTCGTCGCCAACGCCTACCTGGAGGGCACCTACAGCGAGGTGTACTCGCACGTCGGCGAGGACGTGGACGGCCTGCGCGCGCTGTTCCGCCAGTTCTCGTTCCCGGGCGGCATCCCGAGCCACGTGGCGCCCGAGACGCCCGGGTCGATCCACGAGGGCGGCGAGCTGGGCTACGCGCTGCTGCACGCCTACGGCGCGGTGTTCGACAACCCGGACCTGCTCGCGGTGTGCGTGGTCGGCGACGGCGAGGCGGAGACCGGCCCGCTGGCCGCGAGCTGGCACTCGAACAAGTTCCTCGACCCCCGGCGCGACGGCGTCGTGCTGCCCGTGCTGCACCTCAACGGCTACAAGATCGCCAACCCGACCGTGCTGGCGCGCATCCCGGACGACGAGCTGACCTCGCTGCTGCGCGGGTACGGGCACGAGCCGCACTTCGTCGTGGGCGACGAGCCGAAGGCCGTGCACGAGCAGCTCGCCGCCACCCTGGACACCGTGCTCGACCGGATCGCCGAGTGCAAGGAGAGCCGCACGCGCCCCGCGTGGCCGATGATCGTGCTGCGCACCCCCAAGGGTTGGACGGGGCCGCGCGAGGTGGACGGCGTGCGCGTCGAGGGCACGTTCCACGCGCACCAGGTGCCGCTGTCGGGCACCCGCGAGAACGCCGACCACCGGGCGCGGCTGGAGGAGTGGATGCGCTCCTACCGGCCCGAGGAGCTGTTCGACGAGAACGGCCGGCTGGTGCCCGAGCTGCGCGCGCTCGCGCCCGTCGGCGACCGGCGGATGAGCGCCAACCCGCACACCAACGGCGGCCGGCTGCTGCGCGACCTGCGGATGCCCGACTTCCGCGACCACGCCGTCGCCGTCGACCGGCCCGGCGTCGGCAGCAGCGAGGCGACGAAGGTGCTGGGGGAGTTCCTCCGCGAGGTCACCCGCCGCAACCCGACGAACTTCCTCGTCATGGGCCCGGACGAGGTGGCGTCCAACCGGTTGCAGGCGCTGTTCGACGTCACCGACCGGTCGTGGAACGCGGCCACCGAACCCGGCGACGAGCACCTCGCCCCGGACGGCCGGGTGTTCGAGGTGCTGTCCGAGCACCTGTGCCAGGGCTGGCTGGAGGGCTACCTGCTGACCGGCCGGCACGGCCTGTTCACCAGCTACGAGGCGTTCATCCACATCGTCGACTCGATGCTCAACCAGCACGCCAAGTGGCTCAAGACCACCCGCGGCATCCCGTGGCGCGCGCCGATCGCCTCGCTCAACTACCTGCTGTCCTCGCACGTGTGGCGGCAGGACCACAACGGCTTCTCGCACCAGGACCCGGGTTTCCTCGACCACGTGGTGAACAAGAAGGCCGAGATCGTCCGCGTCTACCTGCCGCCGGACACCAACACGCTGCTGTCGGTGGCCGACCACTGCCTGCGCAGCAGGCACTACGTGAACGTGGTCGTCGCCGGGAAGCAGCCCGCGCTGACCTACCTGAGCATGGACGAGGCCGTCGCGCACTGCGCCCGCGGCCTGGGCATCTGGGACTGGGCGGGCACCACCGACGGCGAACCGGACGTCGTGCTGGCCTGCGCGGGCGACATCCCGACCCTGGAGGCGCTGGCCGCGGCCAAGCTGCTGCGCGAGCACCTGCCGGAGCTGAAGGTGCGCGTGGTCAACGTGGTCGACCTCATGCGGCTGCAACCCGACACCGAGCACCCGCACGGCCTGTCCGACCGCGCGTTCGACGCCCTGTTCACCGTCGACAAGCCGGTGGTCTTCGCGTTCCACGGCTACCCGGCGCTCATCCACCGGCTCACCTACCGCCGCACCAACCACCGCAACCTGCACGTGCGGGGGTTCAAGGAGGAGGGCACCACCACCACGCCGTTCGACATGGTGATGCTCAACGACCTCGACCGCTTCCACCTGGTGATGGACGTGATCGACCGCGTGCCGGCGCTGGGCGGCGGGGCGGCGGTGCTGCGGCAGCGCATGGCCGACGCCCGGCTGGCCGCCCGCGAGCACACCCGCGAGCACGGTGAGGACGACCCGGCCATCGCCGGCTGGACGTGGGGCTGACGTGCGGGTCCTGGTCGTCAACGCGGGCTCGTCGAGCCTGAAGCTGCGGCTGCTCGGCCCCGGTGACGAGGTCGAGCGGACCGCGGACGTGCCGCCGGACGCGTCCCGGCTGGCTGCCGCGCTGGCGGGCTGGCCGGCGCCGGACGCCGTCGGTCACCGCGTCGTGCACGGCGGCACGCGGTTCACCGGGCCGGTCGTGGTGGACGGCGGCGTGCGCGCGGAGCTGGGGGAGCTGACCGCCCTCGCGCCCCTGCACCAGCCGAAGTCGCTGGCGGCCCTGGACGCGGTGGGGGAGCTGCACCCCGACGTGCCCGCCGTGGCGTGCTTCGACACGGCGTTCCACGCCGGCCTCCCCGCCGCCGCGTCGACCTACGCCGTGCCCCGCGAGTGGCGCGAGCGGTACGCGATCCGCCGCTACGGCTTCCACGGCCTGTCGCACGCCCACAGCGCCCGCCGGGTCGCCGAGCGGTTCGGGCCGGGGCTGCGCGTGGTGACGTGCCACCTGGGCGCGGGCGCGTCCCTGGCCGCCGTCGCCGACGGGCGCGGCGTCGACACCACGATGGGCTTCACCCCGCTGGAGGGCCTGGTCATGGCCACCCGGTCGGGCACCGTGGACCCCGGGCTGGTGCTGTGGCTGGAGGAGCACGAGGGGCTGTCGCCGCACGAGGTCGCCAGCGCGCTGGAGGAGCGCTCCGGCCTCACCGCCCTCGCCGGTACCGGCGACCTGCGCGAGATCGACGCCGCCGCGGCCTCGGGCGACCCGGACGCGGCGCTCGCCCTGGACGTCTACGTGCACCGGCTGGTGGCGGGGGTGGCGGCGATGACCGCGTCCCTGGGCGGCCTGGACGCCCTGGTCTTCACCGGCGGGGTGGGCGAGAACTCGGCGACGGTGCGGTGGCGCGCGGCCTCGCGGCTGGCGTTCCTCGGCGTGGTGGTCGACGCGGACCGCAACGCGTCGGTGGGCGGTGGTCCGGTGGGCGGTGGTCCGGTGGGCGGTGACGAGGAGCTGACGGCACCCTCGGCGTCCGCCCGGACCCTCGTGGTCACGGCCCGGGAGGACCTGGAGATCGCGCGCGGGGTGCGCGCGGCCCTGCGGTCCTGAACGCCGGGCGTCGCCGCTCGGCGACTGTGGTGGGCCGGTCGCCGATGCGGCCTTCGCCGGTGGGCGGGTGTCGGAGAGGCTGGTGCCGTCCCCTCCGGTCCCACCACGTGGAGCACGCACCGATGTCTTCAGCGATCGTCGGATCCGTCCGGAAGCACAAGAACACCAAGGTCGTGATCGTTCGCGAGAACGCCGACGGCCTCCTCATCGCTCCGCTCAGCGGGAGCAGGCCGCGGCGCGGCACCCGGCACGTCGAGGCGAGGACCTTCTGGGGCGACTACTGGATCCTGCTCGACCAGGTCGTGCCCGTCTCCGCCGCCGACCTGGACGGCACCTGGTACGGCCCGGAGAGGATCAAGTCGCAGCTGATGGCCGCTGTTCGCCGGGAACTGGACAAGCCGGCCGGCTGAGGGCGCACCGGGCGGCGTGTCGTTCCGCTTTCGGCATAAGGCTTTCCGCCGACGCCCCCCGCTCCGCTACGGTCGGGCCAAGACCTTGGACGGGGGGCGCCCATGGCCGACGACACGTTCATTCCACCGGGCGGTGCGGACCTGTTCCCGCCGCCGATCATCGGGTGGGTCACCAAACCGATGGTCGTGCTCGTGCTGTCGGTGGTGGTGATCGCGGCGTTCTTCCTCGTCGCGACCCGGAACCTCAAGCTCGTGCCGAGCAGGCTCCAGTTCGCCGCCGAGTCGGTGTACGACCTGGGCCGCGACACGATCGCCCGCGAGCAGATCGGCGCGGCCGACTTCCGACCGTTCGTGCCGTTCATCCTGTCGTTGTTCACCTTCGTGCTGGTGAACAACATCTTCGGCATCGTGCCGTTCGTGCAGTTCCCGACCATGGCGCACATCGGGTTCCCGGCGGCCCTGGCGCTGCTGGTGTTCCCGCTCTACCACGTCGTCGGCATCCGGCGGCACGGCCTGCGCGGGTACCTGCGCAACCAGTTCATCATCCCGGACGTGCCGAAACCCGTCCTGTGGGGCCTGCTCATCCCCACCGAGGTGATCCTGAAGTTCTTCTTCGACCCCGTGAACCTGGCGATCCGGGTGTTCGCCGCGATGTTCGCGGGCCACCTGCTGCTGATGGTGTTCACCCTGGGCGGCGAGTACCTGCTCCTCGAAGCCCCACCGCTGCTGAAGCCGCTGTCACTGCTCGGGTTCGCGCCGGCGATCGCGCTCACCGGCCTGGAGGCCCTGATCCAGGTGCTCCAGGCGTACATCTTCGCGACCCTGAGCGCCCACTTCATCGGCCGCGCCCTGGCGACCCACCACTGAGGTGCCGGCACCGGTGTCCCCGCGGGTCGGCCAGTAGGGTCGTCGCCATGTCGGTGGTTCGCTCGTTGGCGCTGTTCGCACTGGCCGCGCTGGCGGAGATCGGTGGGGCCTGGCTGGTGTGGCAGGGGGTCCGCGAGCACCGGGGGTTGTTGTGGATCGGCGCGGGGGTGGTGTCGCTCGGCCTGTACGGGTTCGTGGCGACCCTCCAGCCCGACGCGCACTTCGGGCGCATCCTGGCCGCGTACGGCGGGGTGTTCGTGGCCGGTTCGCTCGCCTGGGCGGTGGCGGTGGACCGGTTCCGGCCGGATCGCTGGGACTACCTGGGCGCGGCGATCTGCCTGGTCGGCGTGGCCGTGATCATGTACGCCCCGCGCGGCTGACGCGGGTGGAGGCGCCCGAGCGGTTGCGGGCGTCGTACCGGCGGGAACCGGGGTTGTCCTGGCTCGCCGCCCTGCCCGGGCCGGTCGCCGCGCAGGTCGAGCGGTGGTCGTCGACGGAGGACGGGCCGCCCGGCAGCGGCACGGCGGGGCTCGTGCCGCCCGTGCGCCCTGGACCTCGACCGGGCGCGGGCGGGCGCTAGCGGGGGTTGGCGCGGGGGCGGAGGCGGCCCGTCGGCATCGGCGGCGCGGGCAGGCGGTCGCCCGGGTAGCCGACGACCTCGCCGAACCGCTCGGTGCCCCGCTGCCACTCCTCGCGGTACGCGACCACCTCGTCGTGGGTGCGGCCCACGAAGTTCCACCACATCACCAGCTCCTCGCCGAACGGCTCGCCGCCCAGCAGGACGACGCGGGCCGGGGCGTCGCCCGGGTTGGCCACGACCAGCGAGCGCGGACCGGGGCCGACGTAGCCCAGGTCGCCGCGCGCGACCGCCGCGCCCGCCACCTCCACCGCGCCCAGGTCGACCAGCACGCCGTGCTCGTGCCCCGGGTCGACGTCGAGCTCCAGCCGCGCGCCCGGCTCCAGGACGAGTTCCGCGCCCAGCAGCGGGGTGAACGTGCGCACGGGGGACGTGCGGCCGAGCAGCGTGCCGAGGAACACCCGCGCCACGGCGCCGGCCACCGCGACCGGCTCGGGCACGTGGTGCTGGAAGTCGCGCGGCGCGTCGCGGTCCGCGTCGGGCAGCGCCACCCACAGCTGGACGCCGTGCAGGACGGTCGTCGTCGGCGTCGACACCTCGGAGTGGCAGATGCCGCGGCCCGCCGTCATCAGGTTCAGCTCGCCCGGCCGCACCAGCGCGTGCACGCCGAGGCTGTCGCGGTGCTCGATCTCGCCGCTGAACAGCCAGCTCGCCGTCTGGAGGCCGGTGTGCGGGTGCGGCGCGACGTCCATGCCGCCGCTGACCGACACGTCGTCGGGCCCGTAGTGGTCGGCGAAGCACCACGCGCCGATCATGGTCCGGGACCGCTGGGGCAGCGTGCGGCGCACGGTCATCGCGCGCGGGCCGCCCAGGGGGACCTCCCGGGCCGGGAGCACCTCGACCCCGCCGGACGTGGTGGTGCACACCAGCGCGGCGGGGTCGGCCTCGACGTTGCTCATGCGGTGGCCACCATGGGACCCATGGTAGGCGTCGTGCGAGGGGGCCTCACAGGGCGCGCCGGTACTCCTCCCACGTCACCTTGGGGACGGCCGGGCCGTCGTCCGCGCCGCGGTTGGCCAGGCCGTTGAGGCCCAGGTAGTAGTCGCCGGCCTGGTGCTGCGCGCCGCTCGACAGGTCCGGGTCGCTGATCGCGATGGCGTGGACGTGATAACCCCAGTCGCCCTGCTCCGGGGTGCGGACCCACGCCGCGAAACCGACCTGCCGCAACGCCCTCGCCACCGCCGTGCGGGTGGTCGCGGTCATGCCGGACACCGAGATGTCGAGCGCGCCGCCGCCGTCGTGCGTGCCGGCCGACCCGCCCACGCCGCCCGGGTTGTACGAGCCCTGCGTGATGCCGAGCGCGCGGCCGAGCAGCCGTTCCGCCTCGACCAGCATGGCCTTCGTGCGCGTGTTCATCGTGGCGCCCCGGTAGGTCACCCGGGACCCGGCGGACACCGACCGCGTCACGGTGTAGGTCGGCCCGACCTCGCCGAGCAGGCGCAACGAGGTGGGGCCGGGGAACCCGGAGGCGTCGATCCCGGTGTAGCCGAGCGACCGCTGGTAGGCCGCGTAGGCGTCGACCGTCCTGGTGCCGAAGTGCCCGTCGGCGTACGTCGGGGCCAGCAGCCCCTTCGCGACCAGCGCCCGTTCGACCAGCAGCACGCCGGCCCCGGCGCCCGGCGTGATCGCCGAGTCCGCCCGCCTCGGGTCGATCTGCGCGGCCTTCAGCACGGCCTCCATGTCGACCGACGCCGCCGCGACCCGTGCGCCCCGTTCGTCCTGTCCTGCCTGTCCGACCTGCTGGGCGGCGTTCGCGGGGGACGCCAGCCCCACCGCGAGCGCCATCGTCAGCACGACCTTCAACGGCCCCGTCGTGAACGACCCCATGCCCACCCCAGTTCGACGTCCGGACGACAACGCGGCCAGTCAAGCGCGAACCCGCCGCCCTTGGCAATGCTTGACAGCATGGCGTGGTAGTTGGTTGGACGTTGACGTAGATCGGGATTGTCGGTGGTCGCCGATACGTTGCCGCCATGAGGTCACAGGACGCCCACCCGAACCACCCGACCACCGGCGAAGCGGTCCCGCACGCGCCGGTCCCGCACGCGCCGGTCCCGCACGCGTCGGTCCCCGAGCCGCGGATCGCCCCCGGGCGGTGCGTGCGGTGGTTCCGCCGGCCCGAGCCCGCGGGGCCGGCGGGCCGCGCGCCGTCGCGCCCGGACCGCGGTCGACGGGGTCCGCGCCGGTGACCGGGAACGGACGGGGGCGTCGTCCGTCCGCTTCGGACCGGAGCTGTCAGTGGGCCCGGATTCCTTGTGCGCCATGAGGTTCACCGGCACACCCCCGCCGACGGTCGCGGGGCGCGCCGTCCCCGGCATCGGGGAGGTGGCCCGCGTCACCACCCCGCTCCACCGCGGCCCGGTGCGCCCGGGGTGCGCGACAGCCACGTCGGCGGCCCGTTCCTGTGGCCCGCCGGCGAACCGCGGTCGACGTGCTCGCCGTCCCGGCCCGGCGGACTCGGCGTTCGCCCCGCGGCCGTGCGTGCTCGTGCCGTGCGAGGTGGTCCAGCACCCGAGCCCGCGCGAGGTGCCGGAGGCCGTCGTCGATCCCGGTGACGTCACGGACGAGGTCGCCAACGGGTGGCAGACCGACGTCCAGGCGACGAAGGTCGGCGGCTGGGCGTTCTGGTGGCAGACGTCACCCGACATCGTCCACCTGGGCTGAACGCCTTCACGTGCTCGGCGGACCCCACCCACGCGCTGACGACGCACGTGGACCGGGCGGGCGCTCGTCCGGCGTTTTGTCGGTCCCGTCCGGACACTGGAGGGGTGAACGCCGAGACCCTCCCGCTCCTGCGGCCCACCCGCATCTACGTCGAGCCCGCCGCCGCCGAACTGCCGCGCGGCCGGGCCGTGCTGGAGCGCTTCCCGGACGCGGAACGGGTCGAGGTGGCGAGCCACTGGCAGATCCCCGAGCTGCACGGTGACGAGGCCAACGTGCGCCGGTGGGTGCGGATCAAGCGGGAGGCGCTGGTCCTGGGCGTGAAGAAGTCCCTGTCGGCGCGGCCCAACGGCCGGTCGGCGCACTTCATCGCCCCCTCCACCGCCAACGGCTGCGCGATGGCCTGCGCCTACTGCTACGTGCCCCGCCGCAAGGGCTACTCCAACCCGATCACGGTGTTCGCCAACATCGAGCAGATCACCGGCTACCTGGCCCGGCACGTGCGGCGGCAGGGGCCGATGACCACGCCGGACCAGGTCGACGACGCGGCGTGGGTCTACGACATCGGCGAGAACTCGGACTGCTCCGTCGACGCGCTGGTCAGCGACAACGTGCGCGACCTGGTCGAGCTGTTCCGCGACCTGCCGACCGCCAAGGCGTCCTTCGCCACCAAGCACGTCAACCGCGACCTGCTCACCTGGGACCCGCGCGGGCGGACCCGGGTGCGGTTCTCGCTCATGCCCGAGCGCACCGCGAAGCTGCTCGACATCCGCACCAGCCCGGTGGCCGAGCGGCTGGCCGCCCTGGACGACTTCGCCGCCGCCGGGTACGAGGTGCACGTCAACCTCAGCCCGGTCGTCGTCCACGACGGCTGGCTGGAGGACTGGCGCGAGCTGCTGGTGTCCCTGGGCGACGCGACCAGCCCGGCCACCCGCGACCGCCTGGCGGCCGAGGTCATCATGCTCACGCACAACCGGGCGCTGCACGAGGTCAACCTGGGCTGGCACCCGAAGGCCGAGGAGCTGCTGTGGCGGCCCGACCTCCAGGAGGCCAAGCGCAGCGAGGGCGGCGGCGTCAACGTCCGCTACCGCGCGGGCCTCAAGCGCCGCCTGCTGGACGACTTCCTCGCCGTGGTGGCCGAGCACGCCCCCTACCTGCGCGTCCGGTACGCCTTCTAGCGGCCCGGCGCCGGGCCGGTCGAGTCGCGGACCACCAGGGTGGTCGACAGCTCCAGGTGCAGCGCCTCGGGACGCTGGCCGTCCAGGACCCGCATGAGCTGGGTCACCGCGATGCGCCCCATCTCGCGCAGCGGCTGGCGGACCGTGGTCAGGGCGGGGCGGGTGGCGCGGCTGAGGTCGATGTCGTCGAAACCGGCGACCGACAGGTCCTCCGGCACCCGCAGCCCGCGGTCCAGGGCTGCGTGCAGGGCGCCCACGGCCAGCTTGTCGTTGAAGCAGACGATCGCGGTCGGCCGGGTGGGGCCGTCGAGCAGCTCGCCCGCCGCGCGCAGGCCCTCCGCGGCGGTCGGCTCCACGTGGTGGACGCGGTGCGGGGCGGGCAGCACGCCGACCCTGGCGAGCGCGGCGTGGTGGCCCGCCGTGCGCGCGTCGCCCGCCAGCCACTCCTCCGGGCCGGCGATGACGCCGATGTCCCGGTGCCCGAGGTCGACCAGGTGGGCGGCCAGGGCGCGGGCGCCGGAGAAGTGCGCGGCCGACACGGCGGCGACGTCCGGCGGCGGGGGCGTGCGGGGGTCGACCACGACGAACGGGAAACCCGTCCGCGCCAGCGCCACCAGCTCGTCGCCGTCCTCGGGCGGCAGGACCAGGACGGCCGCGCCCACGCCCGGTTCATCCGGCAGGCCGGGCAGCACGGCGTCGTGCTGGGACGCCTCGCCCGCGTCGAGCAGCACGCGGCAGCCGTGCAGGCGCAGCGCCTCGGCGACGGCCGACACGATCAGGCCGAAGTAGTCGGTCAGCTCGTACGGGCACCGCACGGCGACCGTGCGCGGGCCGACCTCGCGGGACTTGCGGCGCTCGACGGCCCGGAGCACCAGCTCACGGGTCCGCGGCGACACGTTGGCGTGGTCGTTGAGCACGCGGGACACCGTGGCGATCGAGACGCCGGTCTCCGCGGCGATGTCGCGGACCCTGGTGCGCCGCCGGTCGGTCTCCACGCCCTCACCCTACGCGTGACCTGCCTCTTGACGTCGAACCGGGCAACCGTGTTCCATCCCGGAACAACGTGTTTCACCCTGATTGATCACGTGTTACACACCGAGGTGGGTGGCTATGGGAACAACCGTGCGCGGGGTCGCGGCGGTCGCGCTGACGATTGCGCTGGCGATCACGCCGACCGCGACCGGAGCGGCGTCCGGGGCCGCGACCGGGACCGCGACCGCGACCGGGGCGCAGTCCGGCCAGGCGGGCGTGGCCGGCGTGGCGGATCGGGCGGCCGGGGCGGACCGGGCAGGGCAGGCGGACCGGGAGGGCGGTGAGCGCGGGGTGGCGGCGCGGGTGTGGGTGACCACGCCGGACCGCGCCGAGCTGCTCGCCGAACGCCCGCGCGTCCCGTTCGGCACGACGCCGTCCACCCACCCGACGATCGTGGTCGACCCGGACCGGACGTACCAGGCCGTGGACGGCTTCGGCGCGTCCATCACCGACTCGTCCGCCGCCGTGCTGCACGGCCTCGCGCCCGACGTGCGGGCCGGGACGATGCGCAAGCTGTTCGACCCGGTGCACGGCATCGGCGTGAGCTTCCTGCGCCAGCCGGTCGGCTCCTCGGACTTCACCGCCGAGGCCGAGCACTACACCTACGACGACGTGCCGCCCGGCGAGACGGACTTCGGGCTGCGCCGCTTCAGCGTCGACCGCGACCGGGCGGTGGTCCTGCCGCTGCTGCGCGAGGCCAAGCGCCTCAACCCGGCGCTCAAGGTCATGGCGACCCCGTGGAGCCCGCCCGCGTGGATGAAGACCACCGACTCGCTCGTCGGCGGCCGGCTCAAGGACGACCCGCGCGTCTACGACGCCTACGCCCGGTACCTGGTGAAGTTCGTCCAGGCGTACACCGCGGCCGGCGTGCCGATCGACTTCCTGTCCGTGCAGAACGAGCCGCAGAACCGCACGCCCGACGCCTACCCCGGCACGGACATGCCCGTCGCGCAGCAGCTCGAGGTGATCGAGGCGCTGGGGCCCAAGCTCAGGCTCGCCAGCCCGCGCACGAAGATCCTGGCCTACGACCACAACTGGGCCACCCATCCGAACGACGCCGCGACCACCCCACCCGGCTCCGACCCGGAGACCGACTACCCGTACCAGGTGCTGGGCAGCCGGGCCGCGCGCTGGGTCGCCGGCACCGCGTACCACTGCTACTACGGTGACCCGAGCGCCCAGACCGCGCTGCACGACGCGTTCCCGGACAAGGGCATCTGGTTCACCGAGTGCTCCGGCTCGAAGGGCGAGACCGACCCGCCCGCCAAGGTCTTCCGCGACACGCTCACCTGGCACGCCCGCAACGTCGTGCTCGGCACCACCCGCAACTGGGCGCGCAGCGCGGTCAACTGGAACATCGCCCTGGACAGCACGGGCGGCCCGCACAACGGCGGCTGCGCCACCTGCACCGGCCTGGTCACGGTCCAGCCGGACGGCAGCGTCACCACCGACGCCGAGTACTACACGATCGGCCACCTGTCGAAGTTCGTGAAGCCCGGCGCGAAGCGCGTCGCGAGCACGTCGTTCGGCACCACCGGCTGGAACGGGCAGGTCATGGACGTGGCCTTCCGCAACCCCGACGGCTCCACCGCCCTGGTCGTGCACAACCAGAACGACGACCCGCGCACGTTCGCGGTCAACGTCGGCGACCGCACGTTCGAGCACACCCTGCCCGGCGGCGCGCTGGCGACCTTCACCTGGCCGCGCAGCCCCGCGCTCACGGGCCGGTACGACCCCGTGCCGCTGGACGGCGCCACCGCCACCGCGTCGACCGGCGCGGACGCCCGCCTCGCGGTGGACGACGACGCCTCGACCCGCTGGAGCACCGGCGCCGCGCAGGTCCCGGGCCAGTACCTCCAGGTGGACCTGGGGGAGCGGGAGAGGTTCCGCCGGGTGGCGATCGACAGCGGCGGCAACCTCGGCGACTACGCGCGCGGCTACGAGCTGTCGGTCAGCGACGACGGCACGAGGTGGCGCACCCTGGCCACCGGGACCGGCGTCGGGCAGCTGACGACCGCGGACGTGCCGACCACCCGGGCCCGGTACCTGCGCGTCACCGCGACCGCCGCGTCCGGCAGCTGGTGGAGCGTCGCGGACGTCCGGCTGTACCGCTGACCCGACACCGCCGATCCGACACCGCCGATCCGGTACCACCGACCCGGTACCACCGACCCGGTACCGGGCGCTGTCGGGCGATCACCGCGCGCGGTGTGCCAGGCTGGTCCGGTGGCTGACGTGCGGATCGTGCACCTGAGCGGGCCGGTGTTCCGCGCCCTCGTGGACGGCGACCTGGAGGCGGCCAACGCGCTGAGCCCCGTGCCGCTGACGCCGCCCTTCGCGGGCGAGGAGTGGCGGGGCGTGTGGCGGATGCGCCTGGCCCAGGCCGAGGACGACCCGACCTCCGCCGACTGGACCACCGGCGTGATCTGGGACGAGGAGCTGCGCATCCCCGTCGGGCGGGCCGGGTACCACGGCCCGCCCGACTCGGCGGGGATGGTGGAGATCGGCTACGCCGTCGCGCCGGAGCACCGCCGCCGCGGCTACGCGCGCGCCGCCCTCGAAGCCCTGCTGCGGCGGGCCGCCGACGAACCGCTGGTGCGCACCGTCCGGGTGACCATCAGCCCGGACAACGAGCCGTCCTACCGGCTCGCGTCCCAGTACGGGTTCGTCGAGGTCGGCGAGCAGTGGGACGAGGAGGACGGCCTGGAGGTCGTCTACGAACGACCCGCGGCCGGTGCGGGGGCCGTCCGGGGGGACTAGGTTCCGACCCATGACCCAGACCCCGGAGACCCGGACCCCGGAGCAGACGCCGGACATCAAGCCCCGCAGCCGCGACGTCACCGACGGCCTGGAGCGCACCGCCGCCCGGGGGATGCTCCGGGCCGTCGGCATGGGCGACGAGGACTGGGGCAAGCCCCAGATCGGCGTCGCCTCGTCGTGGAACGAGATCACCCCGTGCAACCTGCCGCTCGACCGGCTGGCGAAGGCGAGCAAGGACGGCGTGCACGCGGCGGGCGGCTACCCGCTGGAGTTCGGCACGATCTCGGTGTCCGACGGCATCTCCATGGGCCACGAGGGGATGCACTTCTCCCTGGTGTCGCGGGAGGTCATCGCGGACAGCGTGGAGACGGTCGTGCAGGCCGAGCGGCTGGACGGCACGGTGCTGCTGGCCGGCTGCGACAAGTCGCTGCCCGGGATGCTGATGGCCGCCGCCCGGCTCGACCTGGCGAGCGTGTTCCTCTACGCGGGCTCGATCCTGCCCGGCCGGGTGACGCTGTCGGACGGCACCGACCGCGAGGTGACGATCATCGACGCGTTCGAGGCGGTCGGCGCGTGCTCGCGGGGACTGATGAGCCGCGAGGACGTCGACCGGATCGAACGCGCCATCTGCCCCGGCGAGGGCGCGTGCGGCGGCATGTACACGGCGAACACGATGGCGAGCGCGGCCGAGGCGCTGGGCATGTCCCTGCCCGGCAGCGCCGCCCCGCCCGCGACCGACCGGCGGCGCGACGGGTTCGCCCGGCGCTCCGGCCAGGCCGTCGTCGGGATGCTGCGCCGGGGGATCACCGCCCGCGACGTCATGACGCGCGAGGCGTTCGAGAACGCCATCGCCGTGGTGATGGCGTTCGGCGGCTCCACCAACGCGGTCCTGCACCTGCTGGCCATCGCGCACGAGGCCGAGGTGGAGCTGTCGCTGGCGGACTTCACCCGGATCGGCGCGAAGGTGCCGCACCTGGCCGACGTCAAGCCGTTCGGGCGGCACGTGATGACCGACGTGGACCGCATCGGCGGCGTGCCCGTGGTGATGAAGGCGCTGCTGGACGCGGGCCTGCTGCACGGCGACTGCCTGACCGTCACCGGGCGCACGGTCGCCGAGAACCTCGCCGAGCTGGACCCGCCGGGCCTCGACGGCACCGTGCTGCGCGCCCTGTCGTCCCCGATCCACCGCACCGGCGGCATCACGGTCCTGCACGGGTCGCTCGCGCCGGAGGGCGCGGTGGTGAAGTCCGCCGGGTTCGACTCGGACGTGTTCACCGGCACCGCGCGGGTCTTCGACCGGGAGCGCCCCGCGATGGACGCCCTGGAGGACGGCACGATCGCCGCGGGCGACGTCGTGGTCATCCGCTACGAGGGCCCCAAGGGCGGTCCGGGGATGCGCGAGATGCTCGCCATCACCGCGGCGATCAAGGGCGCGGGGCTGGGCAAGGACGTCCTGCTGCTCACCGACGGCCGGTTCTCCGGCGGCACGACCGGCCTGTGCGTCGGCCACGTCGCCCCGGAGGCCACCGACGGCGGCCCGATCGCGCTGGTCCGCGACGGCGACCGGATCACCCTGAACGTCGCCGAGGGCACCCTGGACCTGCACGTGGACGAGGCCGAGCTGGCCGTCCGCCGGCAGGACTGGACCCCGCCCCCGCCCCGCTACCCGCGCGGTGTGCTGGCGAAGTACGCGAAGCTGGTCGGCTCGGCGTCGCGCGGGGCCGTCTGCGACTGACCCGCGACCGGCGGTGGCGGCCCACCCGGACCGCCACCACCCGGGCCGCCACCGCCGGGGACGTCACCAGAGGTCGGAGGTGATGATCTCCGTCATCCGGTCGAGCGTCAGCGGGGGAGCGGCGGCGAGCAGCGCGCCGCGGCCCTTGGGGTCCTCCACGTTGCTGACGTGGAAGACGACCTGGAGGCCGTCGGCGCGCGAGAGGGCGGCCACGTGGGTCACCCCCCCGGGGTGCACGTCCAGCGCGACCCGCTGGGTGATCAGCGAGGAGCCGTCGGGCAGGTCGCGGCGGACGCAGTCGGACCCCGGGATGCCGTCGCACGAGGCCACGCCGCGGTTGGTGGGGTACACGACCAGGTCGTACCCGCCGCTGACACCGGCCGCGGTCAGCGTGCCGCGGATCGACGCGCCCACCTGCTTCCCCGGTGACGCGGGCGTGGACGACGTCCCGGAGCTGGGGGTCCCGGAACTGGGCACCCCGGAGCTGGGGGTCCCGGAGCTGGGGGTCCCGGAGGCGGGCACCCCGGAACTCGGCACCCCGGAGGCGGGCGTCCCGGAGGCGGGGGTGCCGGCGTCGGACGACCCGGGGGCGGGGATGGCGGGGAGGTCGATCACCACCAGGCCGGGCCCGCCGTCGGTCACGGTGAACGTCGCCGAGTCGCCCAGGACGGCCCGGAACCGCTCGGCCAGCGCGGCCGGCGTGTCCGGCGGCGTCGGCGGCGCGGACGTGGCGGGCGCGGACGAGGTCGGCGACGTGGTCGGCGGTCCCGCGACCTGCGTGCCGGCGGGCTGCTCCGGCACGAGCAGGGAGATCCCGGCCGCCGCGCCGGCGACCGCGACGACCGCGACGGCGGCCAGCACCAACCGGGGCGCGGTGCCCGACCTCGCGGGTCGGGGGCGTTCGAAGGGGCGTTCGGCGGTCACGGCGTCCGCCCGCCGCTCCAGCTCGCCGAACGCGTCGCGCAGGACGCGCAGGTCGCTCATCTCGTCTCCTGGTAGGTGGCGTGGGCGGGGTGGTCGGCGGTCAGGTCGATGCGCAGGGTGGCGAGCGCCCGGGAGATCTGGCTGCGCACCGTCGACACCCGGCAGCCCAGCTCCGCGGCGATGTCCGCGTCGGGCAGGTCGGCGTAGTAGCGCAGCACGACGGCCGCGCGCTGCTTGCGGGGCAGGCCCGCGAGGCGCCGGATCATCGCGTCCCGCTCGGCGCGCTCGTCGGCGCCGTCGCCCACCGGCCGCGCCTCGGGCTCGACGTCGGCCCGGGGGGCGGCGCGGCCCAACCTCCGTCGCCAGGACAGGTACTCGTTGACGACCATCCGCCGCACGTAGGCGTGCGGCTGGTCCGTCCGCGAGATCCGGTCCCAGCGCTCGAACGCCCTGGCGAGCACGTCGCTCACCAGGTCCTCGGCCAGCCAGGGCTCACAGGTCAGCACCGTGGCGAACCGCATCAGCGCCGGACGTCGTCCGGCCACGTACTCACCGAACTCCACGGGCACGCTCCCGTCCAGCGACTCGTCTCGTGATCACACCCCTCAACGGTCGGGCCGGCCGATCCGCTGCACGCCGCGCGGCGGAAAGTCGCGGGGATCACCCCCGCAGGGCCGCCCGGCACGAGTTGAGCGAGTCGCGCAGGGTCCGCCGGGCGGGTTCGTCCAGGCCCGCCACCATGCGCTCCTCCAGCGCGGCGACGGCGGGCGCGACCTCGGCCAGCGCGGCCCGGCCCGGCGCGGTCAGGTCGATCAGCCGCCTGCGCCCGTGGTCCGGGTCGGGGCGGCGGCTGATCAGGCCCCGGCTCTCCAGCGCGGTGATGATGTCGGCCATGGCCTGCGGCGTGACGAAGCTGTTGCGGGCCAGGTCGGCGGTGGTCATGCCCTCGCGGCGCTCCAGCACGGTCAGCGCGGTGTAGGTGGACGTGGTGAGGCCGTGCGGGCGCAGCACCTCGTCGAGGTTGGCCCGCACCGCGAGCTCCACCTGCTTCACGGCGTAGAGCAGCGAGGGTTCCACCGGCACATCCTCCATGATGACAGGTTTCCTGTTACCGTCGGCCGCATGACGCTCCCACCCACGTTGCAGGTGGAGGACCGCGGCGAGGTCGCCGTGCTGCGCCTGGCGCGCGCGGCCAAGCGCAACGCGCTCGACGACGCCACCGTGCGCGGGCTCGGCGAGTTCTTCGCCGACCCGCCCGCGGGCGTCCGCGCGGTCGTGCTCGACGCCGAGGGCGACCACTTCTCCGCCGGGCTCGACCTGGGCGGCCTCACCGGCGTCGACGCGTTCGCCGGCGTGGCGCACTCCCGCGCGTGGCACCGGGCGTTCGAGCGGGTCGAGCGGGGCACCGTGCCGGTGGTGGCGGTGCTGCGCGGGGCCGTCATCGGCGGCGGCCTCGAACTGGCCTGCGCCGCGCACGTCCGGGTCGCCGAGCCCTCCGCGTTCTACGCCCTGCCCGAGGGGCAGCGGGGCCTGTTCACCGGCGGCGGCGCGGCGGTGCGCCTGCCCCGGCTGATCGGCGTGGCGCGGATGGCGGACCTGATGCTCACCGGCCGCGTCCTGGACGCCGCCGAGGGGCACGCCCTGGGCCTGTCCCAGTACCTCGTGGGCGAGGGGGAGGGCCTGGCGCACGCGCTCGGGCTGGCCGCGACGATCGCCAAGACCTCGCCGATCACCACGTTCGCCGTGCTCCAGGCCCTGCCCCGGATCGCCGAGGCCGCGCCGGACCAGGGCTACCTGCTGGAGGCGCTGATGGCCGCGGTCGCCTCCAGCAGCGACGAGGCCCAGCGGCGGATGACCGAGTTCCTGACCGGACGCGGACCGAAGGTGGACCCGTCATGACCCCCGAGCTGCTGTGGACGCCGCCCCCGGACGTCCGCGAGACCACCCGCATCGGCCGCTTCGCCGCCTGGGTGGAGCGGGAGCGCGGACTGCGCTTCGCCGACTACACCGAGCTGCACCGCTGGTCCGTCACGGACCTCGACGGCTTCTGGTCCGCCGTCGTGGAGCACTTCGGCATCACGTTCACCACGCCGCCGCGCGCCGTGCTGGGCCGCCGGGAGATGCCCGGCGCGGAGTGGTTCCCCGGCGCGGAGCTGAACTACGCGTGGCACGCCCTGCGCCACCCCCTCGGCGACGAGGTGGCCGTCGTCGCGCACTCCCAGACCCGGCCGCCGGTCGAGCTGACCTGGGCGGAGCTGCGCGACCAGGTGGCCCGCGCCCGCGCCGGCCTCGTGCGGCTGGGCGTCGGCCGGGGTGACCGCGTGGTCGCCTTCGCGCCCAACGCGCCCGAGACGCTCGTCGCCTTCCTGGCCACCGCGAGCCTCGGCGCGGTGTGGGCGTCCTGCGCGCCGGAGTTCGGGGCGCGCAGCCTCGTGGACCGGTTCGCGCAGGTCGAGCCGGCCGTGCTGCTCGCCGTGCCGGGGTACGTCCACGGCGACCGGCACGTGGACCGCCGGGACACCGTGGCCGAGCTCCGCGCCGGCTTACCGGGCCTGCGGCACGTCGTGGAGATCCCCTACGGCGGCGGCTCGCTGCCCGACGCGGTCGGCTGGGACGAGCTGCTCGCCCGGCCCGGCCCCCTCGACTTCGAGCCCGTCCCGTTCGACCACCCGCTCTACGTGCTGTTCTCCTCCGGCACCACCGGCAAGCCCAAGGCGATCGTGCACGGCCACGGCGGCATCACCGTCGAGCACACCAAGAACCACGCCCTGTCCTGGGACCTCGGCCCCGGCGACCGCATCCAGTGGTTCTCCACCACCGCGTGGATGATGTGGAACCTCTCCGTGTCCTGCCTGCTGGTCGGCGCGTCGGTGGTGCTGGTCGACGGCAACCCCGTGCACCCCGACCCCGGGTGGCAGTGGCGGCTGGCCGACGAGACCGGCGTGACCACCCTGGGCGCCTCGCCGGGCTGGCTGATGGCGTGCCGGGCGAAGGGCCTGCGGCCGGGGGAGCTGGGGCTGCGGCGGCTGCGGCAGATCGGCGTGGCGGGCAGCCCGCTGCCCGCCGAGGGCTACCACTGGGTGCGCGGCCAGTTCGGCGACCGCGTGCTGCTCAACAACGGCAGCGGCGGCACCGACGTCTGCACCGCCCTGGTGCAGGGCAGCGCGTGGCAGCCGGTGTGGGCGGGGGAGATCTCCGGTCCCGCGCTGGGCATGGCCTGCGCCGCGTTCGACGTGCACGGCGGACCGGTCGTCGGCGAACTGGGCGAACTGGTCGTCACCGAACCCGCGCCGAGCATGCCGGTGGCGTTCTGGGGCGACGCCGAGCCGACCGACCCCGCGTCCCGCTACCACCGCGCGTACTTCGACGCCTACCCCGGCGTGTGGCGGCACGGCGACTGGGTGCGCTTCCGCGACGGGGGCGGCTGCGTCATCACCGGGCGCAGCGACGCCACCCTCAACCGCGGCGGCGTCCGGCTCGGCACCGCCGAGTTCTACGCGGTGGTCGAGGAGCTGCCGGAGGTGGAGGACAGCCTCGTCGTGCACCTGGAGGACCAGTCGGGCGGCAGCGGGGAGCTGCTGCTGTTCCTGCAACTCGCGGCCGGCGCGGAGCTGGACGACGCGCTGCGCGCCCGGGTCGTCGGGGCGCTGCGCTCGGCGCTGTCGCCCCGGCACGTGCCCGACCGGATCACCGCCGTGCCCGCGGTGCCCCGCAACCGCACGGGCAAGAAACTGGAGCTGCCGGTGAAGAAGATCCTGCGCGGCGCGGCGGTGGACGACGTCGCCGGCCGCGACGTGCTGGCCGACCCGACCTCGTTGGACGCGTTCGAGGGGTGGCGGCCGTGAACACCGGGACGGGTGCCGGGACGGACGACGCCGGGGTGGGTGCCGCCGGGATGGACGTCGCCGGGATGGACGCCGCCGGGATGGACGTCGAGGGGCTCGACGCGGTCGACTTCCACGTGCACGTGGAGCAGGACGCGCACGGGTGCTTCGCGCTCGACCGCGAACTCCTCGACGCCTCCGCGAAGTACTTCAAGGCCGACCAGGACCGCACGCCCACCGTGGAGGCCATCGCGGCGCACTACCGCGCGCGCCGCACCGCCGCCGTCGTCTTCACCGTCGACGCCGGCACCGCGCTCGGCCACCCGGCGCTGTCCAGCGAGGAGATCGCCGACGCCGCCGCCGCGCACGCCGACGTGCTGATCCCGTTCGGTTCGGTCGACCCGCACGACGCCGGCGCGGTGCGGCGCACCCGGTCGCTGGTCCGCGACCACGGCGTGCGCGGCTTCAAGTTCCACCCGAGCCTCCAGGCGTTCGAGCCGAACGACCGCGCCTTCTACCCGCTGTACGAGGCGATCACCGAGGCCGGCGTGCCCGCGCTGTTCCACACCGGGCAGACCGGCATCGGCGCGGGACTGCCCGGCGGGCGCGGCGTCAAGCTGCGCTACAGCGACCCGATGCTGCTCGACGACGTGGCCGCCGACTTCCCGGAGCTGACCGTCGTGCTCGCGCACCCCTCGGTGCCGTGGCAGGACGCCGCCATCTCCATCGCGACGCACAAGGCCAACGTCCACATCGACCTGTCCGGCTGGTCGCCGAAGTACTTCCCGCCGCAGCTGGTGCGCGCGGTCAACGGGCTGCTCAGGCACAAGGTGCTGTTCGGGTCCGACTACCCGGTCATCACGCCGGACCGGTGGCGCGCCGACTTCGCCGAGCTGGACGTCAAGCCCGAGGTCCGCCCGCTGGTGCTCAAGGACAACGCCGTCCGCCTGCTCGGCCTGGGGGGAACCCGGTGACGCACCCCGCCCTGGAGCTCGTCGCCCGCCTGCGGGTGCTGGTCGGCGAGCCGATCGACGCCGGACCCGTCCCCGGCGGCCGGCGGCGCGTCATCCCCATCACCGGCGGCAGCGCCGACGGTCCGCTGATCACCGGCGAGGTCCTGCCGATCGGCGCGGACTGGAGCCTGGTCCGCGCCGACGGCGTGCCCACCGTGACCGCGAAGTACCTGGTGCGCACCGAGGACGGCACGGTCCTGACCGTCACCAACAGCGGCACGATCAGCGTCGACGGCGGCGTGCCGCGCGGCCTCACCACCCCGCGCGTCGAGGCACCGGCCGGTCCGCACGCCTGGCTCAACGACGCCGTCCTGGTCGGCACGCTCGACCTCCTCCTCGACGGCGGGCGACCGGTCGGCGTCGCGCTCGCGTTCCACCGCGCGGTGCGCGGCTAGCGTTCGGGGCCGAGCCCCGCCCGGAGCCGGCCGAGCCACTCGACGCCCAGCCGCCGCCCGTCCGGGAACCGGTCGTGCCGGTCCCAGCGCCACGTCGTGACCATCGCGAGCACCAGGCGCCGGTACTCGCGCAGCAGGTCCCGGTCGACGCCCGGGTAGTGCTCGCCGACCTCCTCGGGCGCGTGGGCGAGGTCGAACTCGACCGGCCCGCGGCAGCACGTCTCGAAGTCCACGAACAGCGGTCCGCGCGCCGCGGCGAGCACGTTGTCGGGGTGCGGCTCGCCGTGCAGCAGTTGCTCGGCCCCGCCGCTCGCCCGGCGCGGGTCCCGCAGCGCGCCGGCGAGCAGGTCCCGGTCCGCGCCGGCCAGGCCCGGGGTGCGGTCGCGGTCCGCCACGAGCCGCCGGGCCTGCTCGACCCGGTCCGTGAAGTGCGGGACGGGGAGGTCGAGCGCGCGCAGGCCGGCGTGCAGCCGCCCGAGCGCGTCGGCGTAGTCGGCCGGCGGGACCGGGGACGGCGTCGCGGGCCCGTAATAGGTCCACAGCGTGACCACGAACCCGTCGTGCTCGTGGACGCCGGGGTCGGCGAGCGCGGCCACCGGGCTCCCCGAGGCGGCGAGCCGCCGGGCGAGCTCGACCTCGGTCCGCGCGACCTGCTCCGCCTCGGGCGCGACCCGGGCCACGACGTCGCACGGCAGCAGCCGCAGGGTGAGCTTGTCGGAGTCCTGGAGGACGGTGGTGTCGTCCACCGCCAAGCCGACCGACGCCGCGACCGACGTGGCCGCGGCCACCGCGCGCCGGAACTCCGGGGTCCGCACCGTCGCCGGGTCCCCCTCCTCGCGCCGCCGTGCCCTCGCCGGCGCGACCCTACCAAGGCGCTAGCAGGTGTACTCGTGGCGGCGGCGCAGCATCGCCGCCACCATCGCCGGGACCATCAGCGCGTGCCCCGCCGTCATCAGGGCCGCCCCGGACAGCGCGCCGGCCCAGTGGAACGGCAGCAGGACCAGGAACGGCGCGTACATCGCGGCGCACATCCCGACCACGCCGGGCCACGCGTGCCGCCGCACGCGCATCCACACCGCCATCCCGACCGACATGTCCGTGGCCATCACCAGCACGTGCGCGGTGGGCACCTCCTCCAGGCCCGGCCAGGCGAACGACCAGACCGGCCCCAGCACGACCATGCCCACCAGCATGGCCGCCACCATCTCCAGCAGGTGCCGGGTGAAGCGCAGCGCACCCCTCGAACGCTGCGCTCCCCCGGCGGTCTCCCGGTCTGCCCCTGCACCGCGGTTCGTCATGGGGGAATGGTCGTCGCGGAGGAGCGCGCGGTCAGGTGCCGAAGGTCATGCGCGGGGTCACGTGACCCCGGCCGGGGCAGGCCGGGCCGGGGCGGGTTCAGGGCGGGCCGGGTTCAGAGCAGGCCGAGGTCGCGCGCCCGCAGCGCCGCCTGGGTGCGGTCGCGCACCCGGAGCTTGGCCAGCACGCCGGTGACGAGGTTCTTCACCGTGCCCTCGGCCAGGAACAGGGTCCCGGCGATCTCGCGGTTGCTGCGGCCGGCGGCGAGCAGCCGCACCACCTCCAGCTCGCGGCGCGACAGCGGCGACGCGCGCGGCGGGGCGTCCTCCTCCGGCAGCCGGGCGATCCGGGCCACCAGCTTGGTCGCGACCGACGGGTGCAGCGCGGACTCGCCGCGCCGGGCCGCGACCAGCGCCTCCACCAGCCGGGCCGACGAGACGTCCTTGAGCAGGTAGCCGACCGCGCCCGCGCGCAGCGCCGCGAACACGTCCGCGTCGTCGTCGAACGTGGTCAGCGCCAGCACCCGCACGCCGGGCTGCTCGACCCGCAGCCGGTCGGTGGCCGCGATCCCGTCCAGCACGGGCATCCGCAGGTCCATCAGCACCACGTCCGGGCGCAGCTCGGCGCACCGCCGCACGGCCTGCTCGCCGTCACCGGCCTCGCCGACCACCTCGATGCCCGGCTGGACCTCCAGCAGCGTCGCCAGGGCCTCGCGGAACAGGGCCTGGTCGTCGGCGATCAGCACGCGGACGGGGCCGGACCGGTCCCCGCCGGTCACCCGGTCGCTCACCCCGGCACCTCCACGGTCAGCGTCAGGCCGCGCCCGGCGGCCGAGTCGACGGACACCCGCCCGCCCAGGTCCGCCACCCGCTCGCGCACCCCGACCAGGCCGAACCCGGGGCCGTCCGGGTCACCGCCGCGCCCGTCGTCGCGCACCTCCAGCCGGACCAGGTCGCCGCGCCCGTAGTCGAGCACGACGGTCGCGGCCGTCGCGCCGGCGTGCTTGCGGACGTTGGTCAGACCCTCCTGGGCGGCCCGGAACAGCGACTCCTCGACCTCGACGCGCACCTCGCGCGCCGTGCCGCGCACCTCCAGCCCGGTCGGCACGCCCGCCTCGCGGGTCGCGTCCGCCAGCGACCGCAGCGCGTCCACCAGCGGCGCGGACCGGGGTTCGCGCAGCGCGGCGACGGACCGGCGCACCTCCGCCAGCGCCGCCCGCGACTGGTCCTGGGCCTTCTCCAGCATCGCGTCCAGGCGGTCCGGGTCGGCGGTGCCGATCACCGCGCGCGCCGCCTGGAGCAGCATCTGCACCACGGTCAGGTGGTGGCCCAGGCCGTCGTGGATGTCGCGCGCCACCCGGTTGCGCTCCTGGGTGGTCGCCAGCTGCTCGGCCTGCGCCGCGTACCCGCGCAACCGCTCGTGCGCCGCCGCCAGCTCCGCCCTGGACCGCTGCTCGCGCAGCAGCAGCTCGGTGATGACGAGGGCGAACGCGCACGCGGCGAACGTGCCGAGCCCTTCGCGCAGCCCGTCCCGCCACTCCATCGGCGCGTGCACCAGCGGCACCGCCACCACCACCGCGACGGCGGCGGGCAGCGGCAGCAGCAGCCTGCTCTGCGAGACCAGCACCACCAGCAGCAGGATGCCCCCGATCGTCGCGCCGGACAGCGCGAACACCAGGAAGCCCAGCGGCAGCTGGACGGCGGTGTAGGCGACCGCGAGCGCCCGGCCACCGCCGCGCACCCGGTGGAACCCGGCGGTGGCCAGCACGACGTAGACCAGGCCGAGGACCAGGGTGGGCACGAGGTACGTCCGGTACTCGCCCGAGCCGCCCAGCGGCAGCGTCGCGTACGCCACGACGGCCAGGATGCTCAGCGCCCACTGCACGCGCCCACTGTGCTGGAGGCCGAACGGCGTGGTCAACCGGGTGCGGGACGGCCATGATGCGAGGTGGTCGGGAGGCGGTCGCGGGCGTGGCGGCCACGGGGCGAGCGGCCGGGCGCGCGGTCCGGCGGGAACGGGTTGGCGGTGGCGGACGACGCGCGGCGCGTGGTGAGCGGGGAGCAGGTCGTGCACGGCGCCTGCGAGTTCTTCCTGCGGCACGGCGAGGTCGACATGGACGGGGTGGCGAGGAGCCTCGCCATCAGCCGGGCGACGCTCTACCGCGTCGTGCACAGCCGTGACGGGCTGCTCGGCGACGTGCTGTGGCGGCTCGGCGAGAGGGTCCTCGACCGGGCCAGGCGACGGCGGCGCACCTCCGGCGTGGAGGGCGTCCTGGAGGTCACCCGGCACTTCGTGGACCGGCTGCGGGTGGCGGGGCCGTTCCGGGACTTCCTGCGCGACGAGCCGGAGACGGCCGCGCGCGTGCTGTTCACCGGCACCGGCGCGGTGCACCGGCGGGCGGTGTCGGCGCAGCGGGAGATCCTGCTGGAGGTGCCGGGGGACTGGCGCCCGGCCGGGCTCGACCAGGTCGCGTTCCTGTACGTGCGCATCGTGGAGTCCGCGCTCTACGCCGAGCTGCTCGGCGGCCGGCCGCTGGACCCGGACCTGACCGAACGGGCGGCCCGCAGCGTGCTGCTGCCGCGCTGACCGCCGGGTGCCGGGAACGCCGGGCGGCGGGTGCTGAGACCGCCGTCTCACGATCGCCGCGGGCGCTGGTGGGTCCTGTGACGGCCCGGTTACGTTCGGGCACGACCATCCCCCACAGTCGAGGGAGTCGGTATGCGGTTCTCGCCGCGCGGCCTCGTCCCGCTCGTGATCGCCCTCGGGGCGCTGCTCCCGGCCGCCCAGGCGGTGGCCGCACCACCGGACCGGCCGCCGAGCCTCGTCGGCCCCCTGCCCGGGGCGGTGCCGGGCGACCGGCTCGCCGAGCGGGTCGAGGACACCTACCCGTTCTTCTCCACGCCCGCCGACCTCGCCGCCGCCGGGTACGTCGAGCAGGAGTTCCACCTCTCCGGCGTCGCGGACGGCTACGCGGTCGACGGCACGCGGGTCGCCACCGGCGTGCCGTACACGACCCGCGTCGTCGTGCGGCGGCCCGCGCACGCCCGGCACTTCAGCGGCACCGCGCTGGTCGAGTGGCAGAACGTCACCGCCGGGTACGACCTGGACGCGCTGTGGCACGCCGAGTCGGTGCTGCGGGCCGGTCACGCCTGGGTCGGCGTGTCGGCGCAGCGCGTCGGCGTGGACCAGCTGCGCGGGTGGAGCCCGGCCCGCTACGGCGACCTGGACGTGACCGGCGGCGGCCGGTTCACCGCCGACGAGCTGTCCTACGACGTCTTCACCCAGGCCGGTCGCGCCGTCGCCGGGGACCGGCTGCTCGGCCCCCTGCGCGCCCGGACGCTGCTGGCCGTCGGCGCGTCGCAGTCCGCGGGGCGGATGGCGGTGCTCTACGACCGCGTCCTGCCCCGGCAGCGGCCGGTGTTCGACGGCTACGCGTTCGTCGTCGGCCCGGCGCCCACCCGGGTCGGCGCGGAACCCGTCTTCCAGGTGCTGTCCGAGACCGACGTGCCCAGTGCGCGCCGGCCCGCCGACACCGACCTGTTCCGCCGCTGGGAGGTGGCGGGCGGCGCGCACTCCGGGCACCAGGGGCAGGTCTACCGCGAGCCGATCTCCGAGCGCGACCTCGGCGGTGCGCCCTCGTACGCCTGCGACCGGCCGCCGTTCAGCCGGGTCCCGGTCCACCACGTCACCGCGGCGGCCTACGAGCACCTGCGGCGCTGGGCGGAGCACGGCACGCCGCCGCCCGCGGCCCGGCCGCTGGAGTTCGAGGCGGACGGCGTCACCAAGAAGCGCGACGCGCTCGGCCTGGCGCTCGGTGGCGTCCGGCTGTCCCAGGTCGTCGCGCCGACCGCGCTGAACACCGGCGACAACTCCGGCGAGACGTTCTGCCGGCTGTTCGGCACGCACGTCCCGTTCGACCGGGCCACCCTGGACCGGCTCTACCCCGACCACGCGGGCTACGTGCGGCGGGTGGTGGCCGCCGACGCCGACGCCGTCCGCGCCGGTCACCTGCTGCCCGCCGACGCGAAGCAGAACCTGCGCGACGCCCTGGCCGGGTGGTCGCGGTGAGGGCGCTGCTGATCGCGCTGGCCCTGGCGCTGACCGCGCCCGCGGCGCCGGCCCAGGCCGACCCGCTCACCCCGGTGGTGTTCGTGCACGGCCAGCAGGGTTCGGCGCAGCAGTGGCAGTCCAACGCCAAGCGGTTCTCCTCCAACGGCTACCCGGACCGGCTGCTGCACGCCTTCGAGTACGACACGGGCATCCCCACCAACGACCACGCCGTCGCCGGGCTGGAGACCTTCCTCGCCGACGTCCGGGCGCGCACCGGTTCGTCCACCGTGGACGTCGTCGCGCACTCGCGCGGCACGACCGTCCTGCACGCCTACCTGGCCGACCCGGCACGCGCCTCGGGCGTGCGCCGGTACGTCAACGTCGACGGGCGCTCGGCCGCCGCGCCGCCCGGCGGCGTGCCGACCCTGGCGCTGTGGGGCAGCCTGCAACCCACCGGGTCCATCGGCGGCGCGACCAACGTGTACCTGACCACGTTGGGGCACACCGAGACCACCACGTCCGCCGACGGGTTCGCCCACGTGCACCGCTTCCTGCGCGGTCGGCCCGCCGCCACGACGCTCGTGCTGCCGCAGCTCCCGACGGCGGTCTCGGTCGCCGGCCGCGCCACGTTCTTCCCGCAGAACGACGGCGCGGCGGGCCTGCTGACCGTCTGGGAGCTGGACCCGGCGACCGGCGCCCGCCGGGGCGTCCCGCGCCACGCCGTGCGCACCGCCGCCGACGGCTCGTTCGGCCCGCTGCGCGTGCACGGGGCCAGGCACCACGAGTTCGAGCTGGTCCGCGACGGCGAACTCGTCCACCACTTCTACGTCGAGCCGTTCGAGCGCTCCGACCGCTTCCTGCGGTTGCAGGTCTCCCGCCCCGGCGGGATCGGCGACCAGGTCGACCGGTGCCCCGCGCACACCGCGCTCACCGTCGTCCGCCAGCGCGAGTGGTGGGCCGACCAGCAGCCGGCGGACACCGACCGCCTGGAGCTCAACGGGGTCGACGTCCTCGCCCCCGCCGTCGCGCCGCGCCTGCGCCAGGTCCTCGCGGCGTTCGCGTTCGACGACGGGTGCGACCTGACCTCGACGCCCGGGGTCGTGCTGCCCCCGTTCGGCGGCCTGCCGTTCCTCACCGCGATCGACGCCTACCTGCCCGCCTCGGGCAGCGTCCGCGTCACCCAGGTCGCGCGCGGCACGGGAGGCCGGTCGCGCACGATCGCGGTGCCGGCCTGGCCCTCGGACGCGCACGCGGTGACCGTGCAGTTCAAGGACTACCTGGACGTGCGCTGACGCGGGTCCCGTCCGACCGGGTCGGTGTGCGGCCACCGACCCGGTCCCCGCCGCGTCGGGCACTGTGATCTGCGCCCCGACGCGGCGCCGTTGCTCCGAACGCGTGATTGGGTGAGGGTGGCCTTACCCCGACCACGCGTTCGGAGACCCTGATGAGCACGCCCCGTCCCGCCTGGAACGGCACCGACCTCGGCACCCCGGTCCGCGACGAGGCCGAGCTGCGGGAGCTGGTCGAGCACCCGCACCCGGTCATGCGGGACAAGGCGATCGACGTGGTGGACGCGCAGTCGAGGCGCTTCCTCGAAGCCTCGACGTTCTACCTGCTGGCCACCACCGCCGCCGACGGCAGCGTCGACGTGTCCCCGCGCGGCGACCCGCCCGGCACCGTCCTGGTGCTCGACGAGCGCACCATCGCGTTCCCGGACCGGCCGGGCAACCGCCGCGCGGACAGCCTGCGCAACCTCCTCCAGCACCCGCGCGCCGGGATGCTGTTCATCGTCCCCGGCCGGGGCGACGTCCTGCGCGTCAACGGCCGCGCGACCCCGGTCCGCGACGCCCCGTTCGCGCACCGCTTCGGCGACCCCGCGCCCGCCCTGGCCGTGGTCCTGGAGGTCGAGGAGCTGTTCCTGCACTGCGGCCAGGCGCTGCGCCGCTCGTCCGCCTGGGACCCGGCCGGCTGGCCCGCCGCCGACTCCCTGCCGGACGTCGCCGAGCTGTTCGAGTCCCAGCAGGCCCGGTTGCGCACCTCCGGCTGACACCCCGAGTTCGGCGGTCACCGGCGCGACCGGTCGAACCGCGCGACGGCGTTCGACGCACCCGACACCGCCGTCGGGCCGGTTTTCCCCCGAACCGGTAATGGCCCCCCTCCTTCCCGCGACCGGATAGGCACACGGCGGGGGGCTGTGCGCGGGGAGGGGGACGGGTGTCGGAAGGCAGCGGTTCGAGACGGTTGTCCGTGCTGGTGGCGGCGGGGGTGCTCGTGGTGCCCCAACTGTTCCCGCCCCTGACGGCGGAGCACGAGGAGCACGCGGAGCACCACCGGCACGTCGTGGCCACGGCCGCCGCGATGGTGCCCGCCGCGACCGCGGTCCCGCGCACCGGCTGGGTGGCCACCGCGAGCGGCGAGGAGGTCGCCGGCGAGGACGGCCGGGCCGCCAACGCGCTCGACGGCGACCCGTCGACGATCTGGCACAGCCCGTGGACCACGCCGACCCCGCTGCCGCAGTCGATCACCGTCGACACGCGGCAGACCCAGCGCCTGTCCGGCCTCGTCTACACCCCGCGCCCCGGCGGCGGGAACGGCACGATCGGCCGCTACGAGATCCACCTGAGCACCGACGGCACGACCTGGGGCGCACCGGTCGCCACCGGCACCGCCGCCGACGACGCGTCCGCCAAGACGTTCAGCTTCGCCGTCGCGCCCACCCGGTACGTGCGGCTGACCGCGATCACCGAGGCGGGCGGCCGGGGGCAGTGGGCCAGCGCCGCGGAGATCGGCCTGCTGGGCGACCCCGGCGCGCCCGCGCCCGCCGTCCGGCTCCCGCGCACCGGGTGGACCGCGACCGCGAGCGACCAGCAGGCCACCGACCCGGCGTCGAACGCGGTCGACGGCGACCCGGCCACGATGTGGCACAGCCGCTACTCGTCGCCGACCCCGCTGCCGCACTGGATCACGCTGGACCTGGGGCGGGCCACCGCGGTGAGCGGCCTGCTGTACCGGCCGAGGCCCAGCGGCGTCAACGGTCGCGTCGGCGAGTACCGGGTGTCGGTGTCCGACGACGGCACGGCGTTCGCCGACACCGTCTCCTCGGGCGCCTGGCCGGACGGCGGCGAGGTGCGGCACGCCCTGTTCACCCGGCCGGTCACCACCCGCTACGTGCGGCTGACCGCCCTCACCGAGGCGGGCGCGCGCGGCCCGTGGACCTCGGTGGCCGAGATCGACCTGCTCGGCCCGCCGCCCGGCGCGCGGTCGCCGCTGTCCCGGGTCGGCTGGACGGCGTCCGCGTCCACCCAGGACCCCGCGCACACCGCCGCCGCGCTGCTGGACGGCGACACCGGCACCCACTGGCGCACCGGCGGGACCACCGCGCCGCCGCACACCGTCACCGTCGACCTGAGCCGCGAGCAGGAGGTGTCGGCGATCGTCGTGACGCCGCGCGCGGACTCGGCGGACGGTCGGGTCGGCGCGTACTCGGTGGCGGTGAGCGCGGACGGCACGACGTGGGGCGCGCCCGTCGCCACCGGCACGTGGGACGACGACGGCACGCCCAAGACCGCCGTGCTCACCGGCAACCCGCGCGCCCGCCACGTGCGGGTGACGGTGACCTCCGAGGCGGGCGGGCGCGGGCCGTGGGCCACCGCCGCGGAGTTCCACGCCTACGGCCCGGCCGCGCCGTCCGGCCCGATCGGCCCGCTGGACCGGTTCGGCTGGGTGGCCACCGCCTCCGACGAGGAGGCCACCGGCGAGGACGGGCGGGCGGCCAACGTGCTCGACGGCGTCGGGAACACCCTGTGGCACTCGAAGTGGACGGCCCCGGAGGCCCCGCTGCCGCACTGGATCACCCTGGACACCCGGCAGGCGCGGACCGTCACCGGCATCTCGGTGCGCACCCGGCCCGCGGACGAGACCAACGGGCGCATCGGCCGGTACCGGGTGCAGGTCAGCGCGGACGGCACCACGTGGAGCACCCCGGTCGCCGAGGGCACGTGGCCGGACGCGGCGGGCGTGCACCGGGCGGACTTCGGCGCGCCGGTGGAGACCCGGTACGTGCGGCTGACGGCGTTGACCGAGGCCGGCGGGCGCGGGCCGTGGACCTCGGCGGCCGAGATCGACCTGCTGGGCCCGACGACGCCGCCCGACCCGAGCGCGGTGGGCGCGTGGGGGCCGCTGACCGGGTTCCCGATCGTGCCCGTCGCCTCCGCGCTGCTGCCCAACAACAAGCTGCTCACCTGGTCCGCGTACGCGGCCGACAACTTCGGCGGCGCCAACGGCTACACGCAGACCGCGATCCTCGACCTGGCCACGGGGCAGGTGACCCAGCGCCGGGTCGACAACACCGGGCACGACATGTTCTGCCCCGGCACGTCCGTGCTGCCCGACGGGCGGGTGCTGGTGACCGGCGGCAGCGACGCGGGCGAGACCAGCATCTACGACCCCGTCGCCGACACGTGGGTGGACGCGGCCGACATGGCGATCCCGCGCGGCTACCAGGGGCAGACCACCCTGTCGACCGGCGAGGCGTTCACCGTGGGCGGCTCGTGGAGCGGCGGCGAGGGCAACAAGACCGCCGAGGTGTACTCGCCCGCGACCAACGCCTGGCGCACGCTGTCCGGGGTGCGGCCGGCGCCGTTCCTGACCGCCGACCCGCAGGGCGTCTACCGGGCCGACAACCACACGTGGCTGTTCGCCGTCGGCGGCGGCCGGGTGTTCCACGCCGGCCCGAGCAGGCGGATGAACTGGATCAGCACGACCGGCGCGGGCTCGGTGACCGACGCGGGGGTGCGCGGCGACAGCGCCGACGCCATGAACGGCAACGCGGTCATGTACGACGTGGGCAAGATCCTGACCGTCGGCGGCGCCACCGCCTACCAGGACGCCGACGCCACCACCCGCGCGCACAGGATCGACATCACCTCCGGCACCCCGGTGGTGACCCGCGTGCCGGACATGGCCCACGCCCGCGCGTTCGCCAACAGCGTGGTCCTGCCCAACGGCCAGGTGGTCGTCATCGGCGGCCAGAGCCGGCCCGTGCCGTTCAGCGACCACACGGCCACCCTGGTGCCCGAGCTGTGGGACCCGACCACCGGCGCGTTCACCCGCCTGGCCCCGATGGCCGTGCCCAGGACGTACCACAGCGTCGCCAACCTGCTCCCGGACGGCCGGGTGTTCTCGGGCGGCGGCGGCCTGTGCGGCGGGTGCGCGACCAACCACCCGGACGGCCAGGTCCTGACCCCGCCGTACCTGCTGAACCCGGACGGCTCGCCGCGCGTGCGCCCGTCGATCACCACGAGCCCGACGAGGGTCCTGCACGGCGCCCCCGCCGTCGTGGGCACCGACCGCCCGGTGACCGGGTTCGCGCTGATGCGCACCAGCTCGGTGACCCACTCCGTGGACAACGACCAGCGCCGAGTCCCCCTGGTGCCGCAGCTGGTCGGCCCGAACTCGTACCGCGTGACCGTGCCCGCCGACCCGGGGATCGCGCTGCCGGGGTCATACCTGCTGTTCGCCCTCGACGCGAACGGGGTGCCGAGCGTCGGCAAGCCCGTTCGGGTCGGGTGACGGGACACCGCGTCGACCGGGATCGCGTTCAGCGGCCCGGTCGGCGCGGCCCCGGAAGCCACTGCGTCAAGGACAGCGGGATGTCCCGCGGGCCGTACTCCTCCAACTCCGGCAGGTCACCGATCCGGATGTCGTTGTGCGCGATCTTCGCAAGCACATCGGAATCGGGCCGAGCGCGCTCGGCCGCGACGGTGGCAAGTCGTGGGTGGCCGGTCAGCTCGTGCTCTTCGATGACGAGTCGAGCGGCGCGGGCGAACGCCGGCGAAGGGGACCGCTCCACTCGACGGGCCATGGCACCCGGGATGTCGGGGTTGTCCGGGTCGTGGCGCAGGAGACAGGTGGCGGCCAAGCGGAACACGTCGTCGTCGTTGTCGTGGCGCAACCGGTCCCACAGCAGTTCGCGCACCACCGGGTCTTCCGGGGCGAGGTGCTGGAGGGTGATCAGCGCGTTGTGCCGCGCCTCGTAACCGGTCGAGCCCGTGGCGATGTCGCCGAGGACCGCGACGACGGCGTCCTGGTCGGGCAGTTCACCGGAGAGGCGCTGAAGGGCGGCGACAGCGGCGGTGTCGTCGAACAGACCGGTGTCGCCGGACGAACCGGCGTCCAGGACGTCGCTGAGGAAGATGGCCAGTTCGAGTCGCGGATGCTCCAGGTTGTGTGCTGCCGCGACGTGGCGAGCCGCCTGGCCCATCATCGAGGACAAGGCGTCCTCGACTCGCCGGATCATCGTCTCCAGGACGTCGACGTCGTTCGGAACGCGGCGCAGCAGACAGGTGGCAACCAGGCGGAACACGTCGTCGTCGTGGTCACGCTGAAGTCGGTCCCACAGGACCTGGAGGATGTCGGGGTCGTCAGGTCCGACGTGGTCCAAGACCACGAGCGCGTTGTACCGGTCAGTGTGAAGATACGAACTTTCGGCTATGGCCCGAAGAGTGGTGACGGCAGCACTGCGGTGCTGCGGCTCGTCGGCGACGCACCGGACCACCGCGTTGACGTCGCTGTCGCCGAACAGCTCACCGCACTCCACGACCGCGCGCACCGCGAGGACCGGACGGAGGCCGGGGTGGTTCAGGTCGTTCTCGGTGACGAGCAACAGGATTACGCGGATCATCGATACCGACAAGCCCTGTGGAATGCGGTGGACCAGGGCTTCCCGGACCTCCGGATCACCTGGGGTGTGCCGCAGCAGGCACGTGGCGGCGAGGTGGACGACGTCGCTGTTGTTGTCGTGGCGAAGCCGGTCCAGGAGCAGTTCCCGGACTTCCGGTCCGCCGGGGTGGAAGAGGTCCAGCGCACGAATGGCCCAGTACCTCCCCCCGGCGTTCGAGCGCCTCGTCAGCGGTTCCAGCACCTTCATGCTCTTCTCGCGCGCGGACCCGTCCGGTGATCCGGGAGTCGTCGGGCCGAGTTCCATCGCGTCGGACACCGAGAACAGGGCGGACGAGGCACGTCGGTCGTTGTTCCCGGCCAGGTGTGCCGGGAGCAGCAGGACGTCCACGCGATCGTTGAACAAGACCGTGAGCAGGGTCGCGGCCAGTTCGGTCACCGGAGCCCAGATGATCCACCGACCACGGCGCAGGTACCAGTCGACGACCTCCTCCCGGGCGGGCCAGGCCGAGCCGACCGATGTGATCGTCGGCAGCAGGTCTTTCCTGATGAGGTCGGTTGCCCGGGAGTCATCGACTCCGACGCAGTGCTCCAGCAACAGCACCACCTTGACGAGTGCCCGCTGCGCGACGCTCGCAAGCCCTCTCATCGACTTCCGCTCACCCAGGCACTGGACGGCGACGGCTACACCGTGCGGTGGGACGACGAACTCCTCCACCGGCCAGGGCAGGTCGACGTCCAGGAGGCGCGAACTGATCCGCTCCACGTGGCGGTCGGCGAGCACCGAGGCGATCAGACGGAGCACCTCGCGCCACGTCGCGTCGGCCCGGTGCTCCACGTACAGCTCGACGACCTGGTCCAGCGATATCGACTGCTCGCGCTGGAAGCGCCGCACCACCTCGTCGGCGCAGAAGAACTCCAGGAACGTCCGGTGCACGAAGCTGTACAGGTTGGGACCGAAGCGGCTCAGGATGAAGTTGCGGTGCTGGAACTGGTCGATGATGACGGTCGCCGCGATCTTCGCCTCGGCCAGGTCACGTCCGTACTTGTCGATCAAGTACTTCTCGAAGAGCTGCTGCAGGTCGCTGCGGTGGACGTAGTTGCCGGTCGTGCCGTCGGCCTTCGTCTGCATCCGCCACGCCAGGCGGCGCAGCAGTTCGCGCTTGTCGTCCTCGTCGATGTAGTCGATGGCGACGCGCTTCTCGCGCAGCCGCCGGTTCACGTCCCAGTGCTGGACCAGCACGCGGGCCGCGTGGTTGTAGACCTCCCAGCGTTCCCGGGGCAGGACCTGGTGCTTGCCGATGATGGCCAGGATGGTGAGCAGCAGGGGGTTGCCGGCCAGTTCGCCGATGGAGCGCGAGTCCCGGACGGCCTCCAGCAGCCTGTCACGCCGCTGTGCCGCCTCCGTTGGGCGGTCGTGCAGGGCCAGCGCGTACCAACTCGTCAGGAACTCGGCGATCTGGCGGTGGTCGAGGTCCTGCAACGTGTGGTGGGCGAAACCGGCGTCGGTGAACCGGCGGGGCGAGTAACCGACGACGCGTGACGTCACGAGTGCCCGGACACCGGGGTAGAGCCCGGCGAAACCGGCGATCTCCTTCGTGGTCTCGTCCCGGCGCCCGGGGTCGAAGATCTCGTCCAAGCCGTCGAAGACCACCACGGCCTGTCCTCCGGCTTGCAGGTAGGGCTCCAGGTGCTGCTTGGCCACGCCGAGGCTCTGGGCGTTCGCGAGTTCGTCGATGAAGTCGAGGAGGGTGCGGCACCCTCCGGCTTCACGCGCCGCGGCGTACTGCCTCAGCTCGATCAACAACGGCAGGTGGCCGGCCAGTGGAGCGAGGCGTCGGTCGACACCGGCCAGGCCGAGCGCCACGAACCGGGCGAGCGTCGACTTGCCCGCGCCCGGGTCGCCGAGCACGACGACGTGCCGATCGGAGCCGGACACCACCTCCAGCACGGGGCGCTGCGGTTTGGCGCGGTACGTCTCCTGAGCTGCCAGCAGGTCGTTCAGGTCGATGCCCTCGGGCAGGTCCGACTCGTCGCTCTCCCCCTCGGTCCGGAGCCGCTGGAGGATTTCGGGCGGCAGCTTCGTCGGAGGCCGGTCCTCGCGGACGTACTGCTCGACGAAGACCGACTCCAGCAGGATCTGGAGGTACTCCTCGCGCTCGGGCGGGGTCAGCGCGTCCAGGTCGAGTCGGCCGTACTCCTTCTGCAACCGCTGGTAGTAGGCGGTCACCGCCTCGGGGCTGATGTGGTCCAGCCGCTTCGCGGGGTCGTCGGTGGTGGTGAGGTGGTGGTGCAGGGCGGTGGCCACCGCGATGCCGAGTTCCGCGGACGTGGTGAAGTACCGCGCCGTGTGCCGCACCGCCAGCTCCTCCCGGAGCGCCTCGATCGCATCCGCCTCGGCCCCGCGGTCGACGCTGGACCGGGGCCACGGCGCGTCGTCGTGCAGCAGGAAGACCAGGCACGGCTTCCCCGCCTCGACGGCGGCGCGGTACTCCAGCTCGGTGATCGACCGGTCCCCGCCGTCGGGCACGTAGCCGTAGCGCCAGGCGAAGACGCCCACGTAGAGGTCGCACTCCCGGACCTTGCGCAGGCACACGTCGAGTGGGCGGTCGTGCTCGGCCACGAAGTGCTCCATCGTGACGTCGTCGAGCCGCAGGCTGCGCAGGGTGGAGTGCACGACCGCGCGGCACGCCCGGAGGTCGCGGAAGGTCGACGACACGAAGACTCGCATCGCACCATCCTCCCCAGTCCGCCGGTGAGCGGGACCGCAGAAATCGGGTCGTTCACCCGTCGCCGGTCAGTGCGGCCGTCAGCCGCCCAGCAGGAGGCGCAGCGCCGGTTCGAAGTCGGTGCGCGTCGGGCGGGCGGGGGAGACGAGTGCCTGGTGGAGCAGGCCGTCGAAGAGCGCGGTGAGCGCTCGGGCGGTCTGCTCCGGCACGTGGCGGGCGAACACCTCGGTCAGCATGTCGTCCCACGCCGTGCTGGCGGCGCGCAGGCCGGGGCGGCGCAGGGCGGCGCCGTACAGCTCGTAGGCCAGCACGCCCGTGCGCCGGTGCCTGGTCGCCAGCAGCACCAGGAAGTCCGACAGCTCGGCGCACAGATCCGCTTGCGGTGGAAGGGAGTCGGCCCACCGACGTGCTCTCGCCACGTTGCGCCGCGCCACCAGCCGGACCGCCGCCTCCAGCAGCTCCTCCAGGTCCGCGAAGTGGTACGTGGTCGAGCCCAGCGGCACGTCGGCCTTCGCCGCCGCGGCCCGGTGCGTCAGCGCGGACAGCCCCGACTCCGCTATCACGGCGACCGCCGCGCGGACTATGCGTTCCCGCCTGCCGGGATCGAATCGGCGTGTTCGTCCCACTGGGTGCCCTCCTCCGCAACGGTTCCACCGGGCGCGTCCACAGAGCGGGAAAGCGGATCGACCGCTGTGTACTTCTGTACATTCGCCGCCGACCGCTTTTCCCGCCACCGCACGGAGTTTCCCATGGCGCAGAAGGAACAACGCGCTACCGCGCTGTCCGCCACGCACTCGGTCGCGGTGCGGGTGGGGGCGGTGCTCGCGCTGCTCGCGGTGTGGCAGCTGCTGGTCCTCGCCGAGTTCTGGCCGCCCGCCGTGCTGCCGGGGCCCGGCCAGGTGTGGGACCAGCTGCTCACCGCGTCCGACGCCGACAACGGCCAGGGCGGGTACGCGGGGTCCACTGTGGTCGAACGGCTGGGCGTGAGCCTGCGCCGCGTCGGCTACGGCGTGCTCTACGGCGTGCTGATCGGCATCGGGCTCGGCCTGCTCATGGGCCTCGTCCCGCTGGTCCGCGCGGTGGCCGAGCCGTTCGTGACGTTCCTGCGCGCGCTGCCGCCGCTGGCCTACCTCAGCCTGCTGGTCATCTGGTTCGGCATCGACGAGGAACCCAAGGTCTACCTGCTGGTGGTCGCCGCGTTCCCGCCGGTCGCGGTGGCGACCGCGGCGGCCGTCACCGGGGTGAACCGGCAGTACGTGGAGGCCGCCCACGCGCTGGGCGCGAACCGGCTGAACGTGGTCGCCACCGTGGTGCTGCCCGCGTCCGCGCCGGAGATCATCACCGGCGTCCGGCTGGCCGTGGGCATCGCCTACAGCTCGGTCGTGGCCGCCGAGACCGTGAACGGCGCGGACGGCATCGGGGGCATGGTCCTCAACGCCCAGCGCTACAACCAGACCGCGGTCGTCCTGCTCGGGCTCGTCGTGATCGGCGTGACCGGGCTGCTCATCGACACCGCCATCCTCGCGCTGCAACGCGCCGTCTCGCCGTGGCGCGGGCGGGCGTGAGCGCCGACACCGGGAGTGCAACCGTGCCCGTCACCCGCAGATCGGTCCTGTCCCTGCTCGCCGCCGCGCCGGTGCTGGCGGCGTGCGGGGTGGGCGGCTCGTCGTCGTCCGGCTCGGGCGGCGGTCGCGAGGTCCGCGTCGCCTACCAGAACTTCGCCGACAGCACGCTGCTGGTGAAGGACCAGGGCACGCTGGAGAAGGCGCTGCCGGACCACCGGATCACCTGGACGTCGTTCGACTCCGGCGCGAGCATCAACACCGCGTTCCTCGGCGGCGCGATCGACCTCGCCGTCATCGGGAGCAGCCCCGCCGCGGCCGGCCTGTGCCCGCCGCTGAGCATCCCCTACCAGGTGATCGAGCTGCTCAACGTGATCGGCGACAGCGAGGCCCTGGTGGTGCGCAAGGACAGCGGCGTCACCGACATCGCCGGCCTGGCCGGGCGCAAGGTCGCCGCGCCGTTCAGCTCGACCGCGCACTACAGCCTGCTGGCGGCGTTCCAGCAGGCGGGCGTCGACCCGGCGTCGGTGACCCTGGTGGACCTGGAGCCGCAGAACATCCAGGCCGCCTGGCAGCGCGGCGACATCGACGGCGCGTACGTGTGGACGCCGGTGCTCGGCGTGCTCCAGCAGGACGGCGTGACGCTCACCGACAGCGCGAAGCTCGCCGCAGCGGGCAAGCCGACGCTCACGTTCACCGTGGCGCGCAAGGAGTTCGTCGAGCGGAACGGCGACGTGGTCGACCAGTGGCTCGCCGCCACCGACGACGCGCTGAAGAAGATCAAGTCCGATCCGGGGGTCGTCGCGGAGGCCGTGGCCCGGCAGATCGGCGCGGGCGTGGACGACGCGCTGTCCCAGCTCAAGCAGAACATCTACCTCGACCACGCCGAGCAGCGCGCGCCCGAGTACTTCGGCACGCCCGAGGCGCCGGGGCAGCTCGCCGCGCAGCTGCGCGCCGCCGCCGAGTTCCTGCACGGGCAGAAGAAGATCGACACCGTGCCCGACCTGTCGGTGTTCCAGGCGGCCCTGCGGGCTCCCCGTGGCTGAGCGGGCGGAAAGCGCGGAGAGGACCGGGAGCGCGGAGAGCGCGGAGAGCGCGGAGAGGACCGAGCGGGCGGGGAGCGCGGGGAGCGCGGTCGAGTCGCTGGTCGAGCTGGTCGGCGTCGAGCACCGGTACCGGGCCGGGCGCGGCGACGTGCCCGCCCTCGGGCCGCTGGACCTGCGCGTCGACCCGGGCGAGTTCCTGGTCGTCGTCGGGCCGTCCGGGTCGGGCAAGAGCACGCTGCTGCGGCTGGTCAGCGGCTTCGAGCGGCCCACCACGGGCACCGTGCGCGTGCTCGGCGCGACGCCCGTGCCCGGCCGCGACGTCGGCACCGTGTTCCAGCAGCCCCGGCTGTTCCCGTGGCAGACCGTGGGCGGCAACATCGGCACCGCCCTGCGCTGGGCGGGCGTGCCGCGCGCCGATCGGGCCCGGCGGACCCGCGAGCTGCTCGGGCAGGTCGGCCTGGCCGAGCTGGGACCGCGCCGCACGTGGGAGGTCTCCGGCGGCCAGCAGCAGCGCGTGGCCATCGCGCGGGCGCTGGCCGCCCGGCCCCGGCTGCTGCTGATGGACGAGCCGTTCGCCGCGCTCGACGCGCTGACCCGCGAACGGCTCCAGGAGGACGTCCGCCCGCTGACCGACGGCGGGCGGGGCGTGGTGTTCGTGACGCACAGCGTGGACGAGGCCGTGTACCTGGCCACCCGCGTCGTCGTGCTGTCCGACCGACCCGGTCGGGTGGCGCTGGACCTGCCCGTTCCGCTGCCGCGCTCCGGCGTGCCGGCCGACGAGCTGCGGGGGTCGGCGGAGTTCGCCGGCCTGCGCGGCGAGGTCGCCGGCGCGGTCCGCGCGGTCGCGGCCTGACCCGCGAGGAGATCCCGTGACGCACTTCGAACCGCTGACCCCGACCCTGGGCGCCCGGGTGACCGGCGTCGACCTCAACGACGTGGGCACGCCCGAGGCCGGCGCCCCGCTGCGCGCCGCCCTGGTCGAGCACAAGGTGCTGGTGTTCCCGGGCCAGTCGCTGACCCCGACCGCGCACCGGGCGTTCGCCGCCGCGCTGGGCGAGCCGACCCCGGCGCACCCCGTCGTGCCGGGCCTGGACGCCGACCACCCGGAGATCTACGTGCTGGACGCGGGCGACGGCGGCAAGGCCCCCGTGTGGCACACCGACGTCACCTTCATGGGCCGCCCGCCGCTGGGGTCCGTGCTGCGGGCCGTGTCGCTGCCGCCGACCGGCGGGGACACGTGCTGGACGGACCTGGAGGCGGCCTACCTGTCGCTGTCCCGGCCGCTGCGCGAGATCGCCGACGGCCTGACCGCGCTGCACGACGGCCGCAAGGACTTCGAGGAGTACCTGCACGAGCGGCTGGGCGGCGAGGGCAACACGTGGGAGGGGCAGCGCGTCCGCTCGCTGGAGCCGGTCGAGCACCCGGTGGTGCGGGTGCACCCGGAGTCGGGGCGGCGCAGCCTGTTCGTGAACCCGGGCTTCACCACGCGGCTGGTCGGCCTCACGGAGATCGAGAGCCGGGCCCTGCTGGACGTCTTCTTCGCCGCCGTGGGCCGCCCCGAGTTCACCGTCCGGCACCGCTGGAGCGAGGGCGACGTGGTCGTGTGGGACAACCGCAGCACGGCCCACTACGCGGTGGACGACTACGGCGACCAGCGCCGGGTCATGCACCGGATCACGCTGCGCGGCGACGTGCCGGTGGGCGTGCGCACCCCCGTCGCGGTCGGCGCCTGACGCCCCGCGCCTCCCCGCGGGGAAGTCGGCCGTGGAACCGGTCGCGGGTCAGGTGCCGCAGTAGGTCTGGTAGGCGGCGGCGAAGTCGCGGGGGGCCGGGGACGCGTAGCGGTCCAGGCCGGGGCGTTCGTCGAACGGGGCGGTCACCGCGGCGAGCAGGCGGTCGAGCGGGCCGAGGTCGTCCTGCTCCGCCGCGCCCAGGGCCTCCTCGACCAGGTGGTTGCGCGGGACGTAGACGGGGTTGACCCGGCGCATCGCGTCGGCGTCCGGGGACAGCGCCCGCCACCGGCCGAGCCAGGCGTCGACGCCCGCCAGGTCGAGGAACAGGCCGCGCACGGGTTCCGCGTCACCGCGCGCGGCGTCGCCCAGGAGGCGGTAGAACGACGTGTGGTCCACGTGGTTGTCGCGCAGCAGCACGAGCAGGTCGTCCACCAGCGCCGCCGCGTCACCGGTCACGCCGAGCTTGGCGCGCATCCCGGCCGACCAGGCGTCCCCGTACCGCCCGCGGAACGCGCCGAGCGCCTCGACCGCCCGCGCGATCGCGTCGTCCTGGTCATCGGCGAACAGCGGGAGCAGCGCCTCGGCGAGCCGCGCGAGGTTCCACTCGGCCACGACCGGCTGGTTGCCGTAGGCGTAGCGCCCGGCGTGGTCGATGGAGCTGAAGGAGGTGGCCGGGTCGAACGCCTCCAGGAACGCGCACGGCCCGTAGTCGATGGTCTCGCCGGAGATGGTCGTGTTGTCGGTGTTCATCACCCCGTGCACGAAGCCCACGAGCATCCACCGCGCCACCAGCGACGCCTGCGCGGCCACGACGGCCCCGAACAGCGCCAGGTACGGGTTCTCCGCGTGCGCGGCGTCGGGGTGGTGCCGGGCGATGGCGTGGTCGGCCAGCCGGCGCAGCAGGTCCACGTCGTCCGTCGCCCGCGCGTACTGGAAGGTGCCGACCCGCAGGTGGCTGCCCGCCACCCGGGCGAGCACCGCGCCGGGCAGCGCCGTCTCGCGCCGCACCGGACGCCCCGTCGCCACCACGGCCAGGGAGCGGGTCGTGGGGATGCCCAGCGCGTGCATCGCCTCGCTGACGACGTACTCGCGCAGCATCGGCCCGACCGCCGCCAGCCCGTCGCCGCCGCGCGAGAACGGCGTGCGGCCGGAGCCCTTGAGGTGCAGGTCGCGCGGGTGGCCGTCGGTGTGGGCCAGTTCGCCGAGCAGCAGGGCCCGGCCGTCGCCCAGCCGCGGCGAGTAGTGCCCGAACTGGTGCCCGGCGTACGCCTGCGCCACCGGGGCGGCACCCTCGGGGACGTGGTTGCCCACCAGCAGGCGCACCCCCTCGGGGCCGCGCAGCCACGCCGGGTCCAGCCCGACCTCGGCGGCCAACGGCTCGTTGAGCACGAGCAGGCGGGGCGCGGTGACCTCGTCCGCGCGCCACGGGAGCGCCAGCTCCGGCAGTTCGCGGGCGAACCGGTCACCCAGGACGACGGTCGACGGTGCGGTGCTCACCCCTCCAAGCTACGTGACGCGCGGGCGGTTCCCGGTCGCGCCGGACTCCGCGAGGACCCCGTCGAGCACCTCCGCGAACGCGCCGGGGCGCACGAGCGGCCCGAGGTGGTCCAGGCCCGGCACCTCGCGGAACGTCCCGTCGGGCAGGGTCGCGCAGGCCGCCGCGAGCGAGTCCGCGGTCACCACGGCCGACTCCGCGCCGCGCAGGAGGAACGTGGGGCAGCCCACCCGGGGCAGCGCCTCCCGCCACGGGCAGGTGACCGCCGTGCGGAACAGCTGCGCCTCCACCCTCGGCGCGCAGCGCAGCCCGACCCGGCCGTCCGGCTCGTCGGCCAGGCCGGAGGCGACGTAGTCGGCGAGGACCTCGGGCGCGAGCCGGGACAGCGGCGGCCGGGCGGAGTAGCGGGCGAGCGCGTCGGCGCGGGACGGGAACACCGCGCGCCGCCGGGCCGCCGCCTCGGCGAACGCCGGGTCGTGGTGGGTCGCGAGCACCGGTTCGAAGCAGACCAGCAGGTCGAACGTGCCGGGTGAGCGGGCCTCCGCCAGCAGCAGGGCCGTGCCGCCCAGCGAGTGGCCCACGCCGATCAGCGGTCCGGGGCCCAGCGCGGCGGCCTCGGCGAGCACGTCCTCGGCGAACGCGGTCCAGTCCGCGTCCTCCGCCAGGGGCGGCGCGGAACCGTGCCCGCGGAGGTCCGGGGCGGCGACCCGCAACGGTGTCCGGAGCTTGTCGACGGCCGACCGCCACACCAGACCGGTGAACCCGGCCGCGTGGCAGAACAACGCCGTCCGAGCGGTCGCGGCAGGAGCACCGGGGTCGTCGCGGGGGGAGGACCCGTACGCGGAACGGGCGGTGCCGGCGACGTCGTCCACGGTTCCCCTTCGGAAGTCCGATCCACGGGCTGGCGCGCGTGGTGGATCGTCCCTACGCTCGGCACGATTTCCGCCCGGCCCCCGCTGATCCAGCGTCGTCGACACCACCATAGTGGAGCGGACGACCGACGGGTCGGTGCCACCACCGCACCCGGGTCCGGTGGCCCCGATCACCAACGGCCGGACCCGTCCCCCGTGGAGGGCGCAGCGTGAACCCGACCCCGGTACCGGGCTTGGTCTCGGTCGTCATGCTGGTCAGGAACCGCCTGGAGCACACCCGCAGGGCGCTGGCGTCCCTCGCCCGCGCGTCCGGTGACTTCGAGGTCGTCGTCGTGGACAACGGCTCGCGCGACGGCACCGCGGAGCACCTGGCGTCCCTCGACCACCCGCGTCCCCTGGTGGTGCTGCGCCACGAGGACGACCGGGGCGGCAGCGAGCGCCGCAACGTGGGCGCGGCGGCGGCGCGCGGCGAGTTCCTGCTGTTCCTCGACAACGACGTGCTCGTGGACGACCCGCGCGTGGTCGAGGCGCTCGCCGCCGAGCTGGCCGCCGACCCCGGGCTGGGCGCGGTGTCGCCGCTGCTGCTCTACCCCGGTGACGTGCCGCTGGTGCAGTGCGCGGGCGGCGGGGTCACGGTCGACGGCCGCATCGGCGCGGTCGGGCGCGGCCGACCCCTCGGCGACGAGCACCGCGCGCACCGCGACCAGGTGTGGGCGCCCACCGCCGCGCTGATGGTCCGGCACAGCTCGTTCCGGCGGGTCGGCGGCTTCGACGAGTCGTTCGACCCGGTCTCGCTGTGCGAGGACGTCGACCTGTGCTGCCGGCTGCGCGCTGCCGGCGAGCGCCTGCGCTACGTCGGGTCCGTCTCGGTGCGGCACTTCGAGGGCACCACGTTCAACCACGTGGGCCACGACAAGCTGCCGATCTGGAAGCGGCACACGCGCGTGCTCCGCGCCCGCTGGGCCGAGGTCTTCGCCGCCGGGCCGGCGCACACGGCCGAGGACCTGGCGTGGGTGCCGGTGCGGAAGGACTACTCGGACCTCGACCGGCCGGTGGTGACCGCGCTCACCGACCCCGCGGGGGCTTCCACCGACCTCAGCTTCTTCGCCAGCGACTCCGCCCTGGCCACCGCGGAACCCGCCGATGTGCGGGTCGTGCTGGTCGGCGCGGCCGGCGCGCCGGACGTGGGCGGGGTGCCCGGCGTGCGGGTCGTCGGCGTGGCCGACCCGGACCCGCGCGCGCTGCTGCCCGCCGCACGCGCGCACGCGGCCACCTGGGCGTTGCGCGACGCGGCGCTGCTGGTGGGGACGGTGCCGGCGGAGGGCGTCGTGGTGCGCGCGCCGGACACCGACGCGGTGCTGTCCGCGCTGCGCCGGGGCCTGCACGTGCTGCTGGGCAAGCAGGCCGTGGACGACCCGCGACGCCTGGCCGAGGCCGCGCGGGAGGCGCCCGGCCGGTGCTCGGTCGACCTGCCGTGGGCGCACCACCCGGAGCTGGCCGCGCTGCGCGAGGCGGTCGCCGGCGGGTGGGCGCGCGGTTTCGCGGTGCGCCTGGACCAGCCCGCGACCACCGGTCACGACGTCGTCGCCGACCTCGGGCCGGACGTGCTGGACGCGGTCGGACGGGTGCTCGGCGCGCCGGTCACCGACCTGCGGACGGTGTCCGCGACCCGTGACCGGGTGCGCGCCGAGGCGGTGGCCGGCGGGGTCGCCGGGACGGTCGAGGTCGGCCTGGGCGACCCCCGGTTCCGCGTGTCCGTCACGGGCGAGGGCGGTGAGCGGACCGCCGACCTCGTCGCCTCCCCGGTCAGCGGCGCGTACCTCGACTTCGTCGGCGCGCTGCGCGGCGGACCGGCCCCGGCGACCGGCCTGGACGCGGTCGGCGGGCTGTTCGACGTGGTGCGGGCGTGGCGCGCGGAGGTCGCCGGCCTCCTCGCCGGGAGCGCGGCGGGGGGAACGGGCCGGTGAACCTGGTCGAGGTGCTGCGCGCCGGGGCCGCCGCCGGCGGCTGGCTGGACCGACCGGCCTACGAGGTCGACGGCGGGGTGCTCACGCACGCCGAGGTGCACGACGGGGCCGCCCGCGTGGCCGGCGCGCTGGTCGGCGCGGGCGTGCGGCCCGGTGACCGGGTCGTGCTCGTGCTCGACGACGGGCCGGACCTCGTGCTCGCCTTCCTGGGCGCCGCGCACGCCGGCGCGGTGGCCGTGCCGGTGAACCCCCGCCTGCACCGCGACGAGCTGCGCCGGGTGCTCGGCTCCGCGCGCCCCGCGCTGGTCGTGCGGCGGCCGGGCGACGACCCGCCGGTGACCGGGTGCCCGGTGACCACCTTCGCCGGGCTCGGCGGCGCGGAACCGGTCCCGGCCGTGCCGCGCGCCGACGACGACCAGGTGTACGCGACGTTCACCTCGGGCACGACCGGCGTGCCCCGGCTGTGCCCGCAGCTGCACGGCGACCCGGTCGTGCACCACCGGTCGTTCGCCGTGCCGGCGCTGGGGCTGGGCCCGGACGACGTCGTCCACTCGGTGTCCAAGGCGTACTTCGCGTACGGCCTGAGCAACTCGCTGCTGTTCCCCCTCCTGAGCGGCAGCCACGTGGTGCTCAACCCGTCGCCCCCGAGCGCGGGGGACGTGCTGTCCATCGTGGACGAGTACAACGTCACCGCGCTGTTCGCCGTGCCCACCTTCTACGGCAAGCTCGTCGCGCACCCCGGCGCCGAGCGGCTGGCGGGCCTCCGCCTCGCCGCCACCGGTGGCGAGGTGCTGTCGGCGGCGCTGGAGGAGCGGCTCATGGCGGTCCTCGGGGACCGGCTGCTCAACGGCATCGGCACCACCGAGGTCGGGCAGGCGTTCACCCACAACACGTTCGCCGCGCGGCGGGTGGGCACGGTCGGGCGCGCGCTGCCGCCGTTCGAGGTGCGCGTGGTGGACGACTCGGGCGCGCCGGTCGGGCCGGACGTCGTGGGCCGGTTGCAGGTGCGCGGGCCGACGGTGACGCTCGGCGTCGCCGAGGACGGTTCGCCGCGCCGCACCCGGGACTGGTACGCCACCGGCGACACGGCGTCGGTCGACGTCGACGGGTTCGTGCGCGTCACCGGCCGGCTGGACGACGTCGAGAACGTGGGCGGGATCAAGCTGCACCCCCTGGAGGTCGAGCACCTGCTGGCCGGCCACCCGCAGGTGCGGGAGGCGGCGGTGTGCGCGGTGGCGGCCGACGGCGGCCCGGCGCGGCTGCGCGCCTACGTGGTGCGGGCCGACGGCCCGGCCGGCGACGACGAGCTGGCCGCCGACCTCGTCGCCCTGGCCCGCCGCGACCTGACCGCCTACAAGGTGCCGCGCGAGATCCGGTTCGTGCCGTCCCTGCCGCGCACCGGATCGGGCAAGCTGCGCCGCCACGTGGTGCGCGGTTGGCGGGCCTGACCCGCCGGGACCCGTAGTGGGACGGGCGCCTTCGCAAGGTTGCGAGAACCGTTGACACCCCGTCGCGGCCGGTCGAACACTGTTCGCACCCGCCGGCCTCGACGAGGAGGAGCCATGCGCGTGGGTGGTCCCGCCGGTCCCGCACACCCGGGCACGACCACCGGTGGCGCACCTCCCGCACTCCCCGCCGGTCGAGGCGCACGTCGACAGGAACACGTTCTTCAGCCGCCACCCCTGTAGGTCGCACCCTTGGAGGGCTGAATGCACATCCACCGACACAGGTCCCGATCAGCGGTCGCGGTGGCGGTCGCGGCGCTCGTCGCCGGAGGCGGCGGGGCGGTCGCGGCACAGGCCGCCGCCGCGGCGGGCTGCTCCGTCACCTACGCGGTCGCGTCGCAGTGGCAGGGCGGCTTCACCGCGAACGTGAACGTCACCAACCTGGGCGACCCGATCAGCTCCTGGACGCTCACCTGGAGCTTCGCCGCCGGCCAGCGGGTCACCCAGGCGTGGAACGCGACGGCGTCGCAGAGCGGCGCCGACGTCAGCGCCCGCAACGCCTCGCACAACGGCGGCCTCGCGACCGGCGCCACCGCGACGTTCGGGTTCAACGGTTCGTGGAGCGGGAGCAACCCCGCGCCGGGCGGTTTCAGCCTCAACGGCACCGCCTGCACCGGCGCGCCCACCTCGACGTCCACACCCACCTCGACGTCCACGCAGACCTCCACGTCCACGCCGACGTCCACCTCGACGTCGACCCCGCCGACCGGCAACCCGCCGGCCGACAACCCGGACTGGGGCAGGGCGCTGCCGCCGGCGACCGCCCCGACGAGCATGGCCTACGACCTGGTGGCGTCCGGGACGGGCTACGCCCCGCGCGCCGCCGAGTGCTCCCGCGAGGTGCACGCGCGGTACTGGGCGTACGGGCCGGACGGCAAGGTCTACCCGACGTGGCACCCGCCGCGCGACCCGAGCGGCTGCGCGTTCGGGCACGAGCACGGTGACGACCCGCGCACCTCGGACCTGTTCGCCACCTCGAAGTGGGCGCCCTTCGGCTACACCAGCGAGGTGATGATGACCGCCAACCCCGGCGGCGCGCACCGGCACGAGGACCACGTGGGGCACAAGGTCCTCGCGGTGAACAACTCCAACGTCGTCCAGGGCGACAACGGCACCAGCTTCTTCCCGCCGCAGGGCGCCACCATCGCCGTGTGCGACGTCCTGCTGAAGTTCCACCAGGGCACCCACTCGACGGACGCGTTCACCAACAACGCCCACGAGCTGATCTACCACAACCGCTGCTCGCACAACGACAACGGCCAGGTCAGCGAGGCCCGGTTCACCGCGTTGATCCCGAGTGGACGGCCCGGCGGCTTCAGCGCCACCGACTGCCCGGGGCCGAACTTCACCGGCCGCTTCACCTCGGTCGGCCCGGCCGTGCCCGCGGACTCGCCGTCCGACACCCGCTCGTTGGGTCGGCTCATCACCGCCGCGGACTGCGTCCAGGCGATCCGGGAGGGCAAGACGCACTACGAGGTCATCCAGGGCAAGGAGGTGCCGTTCGACACGAACGACCTCCACGAGTTCTGGTTCTCCGACGTGTCGGTCAGCACCTCGCAGCTGTCCTTCTCGATCACGCCGCTGTTCTACGTGCTCAACCCGAGCCGCTACTACGACACCGCCGCGCCGAACAGGCTCGCCCGCCAGGTGGACCTGTGCTACGACGGCATCCGCGGCGACTACTGCGACCAGGTCCGCCGGACCACCCAGCAGACCGGGCAGCGGGTGGCGTGGGACGACCCGCGCTCGCCGTTCAAGGGCACGCTGCGCGAGTTCCGGCCGGGCGGGTTCACCGTGCGCAACAGCGGACCCGCCACCGTCCACACCGACGTGTACGGGCGCAACGCGTCCACCACGCCGTTCACCGGGTCGATCCGGCAGCACTTCTCGGGCAACCACGCCCCGGTGCAGATGTTCGTCCGGGGCGCCACGCGGGACTACGCCGCCAACGCCGCGGACCAGATCCACTCGCCGAACTGACCCGCTCGCCGAGCTGGTCCGCCCGCCGGACCGGTCGGCTACCCCCACCGCCGGCCCGCGCCGGCGGTGGGGGATCACCCGGCGGGGCGGGCGGCGTCCGCGAAGCGGCGGGCCAGGCGGGCGAAGGCGTCCCGCAGCTCGGCCGGGCCGACGACCTCGACGTCGGCGTCGAACCGGCCGACGGAGGCCGCCAGGGCGGTCCACGACCACGAGCCCAGCACGAGCCGGCAGCGGTCCGGGCCGAGGGCCTCGACCAGGCCGTCGCCCGCGTGGCGGGACACCTCCCCGGCGGGCCGGTCCAGCACCACCTCGCCGACGCACGGCCAGTCACCGGTGCCGGTGGCTCCCCGGAACCGGTCGGCCACGAAGGCGGCCACGTCCCCGCCGGGCAGCTCGCGCGGGGTGAAGCGGGGACCGGTGGGGGTGCGCGGGCTGATCCGGTCCACGCGGAAGGTGCGCCAGTCGTCGCGGTCGAGGTCCCAGGCGACGAGGTACCAGCGCCCGTTGCGGGTGACGAGGTGGTGCGGCTGCACCCGGCGCGGCGGAGCCCCGTCCGCTCCCGTGCCGTAGTCGAAGCGCAGCACCTCGCGGGCGTGCGCGGCCGTGCCGACCGCCGCGAGCACGCCGCTGTCGACCGCCGGGGCCGCCCGCTCGGCGGTGGTGACCCGGAGGGTGTCGACGCGGTGGCGCAGCCGCGCGGGCAGGACCTGCCGGACGGTGGTCAGCGCGCGTGCCGCGGCCTCCTCGATGCCGGCGCCGGCGGTGGTCGCGATCCGCAGCGCGACGGTGAGGGCGACGGCCTGCTCGTCGTCGAACAGCAGCGGCGGCAGGTCCGCGCCCGCGCCGAGCCGGTACCCGCCCTCCGGGCCCTTGGTGGCCAGCACGGGGTAGCCCAGCCCGCGCAGGCGGTCGACGTCGCGGCGCACGGTGCGCGGGCTGACGTCCAGCCGTTCGGCGAGCAGCGCGCCCGGCCAGTCCCGGCGCACCTGGAGCAGCGAGAGCAGCGCCAGCAGCCGCGCCGAGGTTGTCCGCACGACCTCGATCGTGCCACGAGAAGAGGCCGGTAGCTGACCGCTTCCCCTGCGATGGTCGTCGTGTGCCGGACAACGACGACCCGAAGGACCCGACCACCGTGACCACCAGCACCACCACCACTCCCACCACCGCTCCCGCCGCTCCCGTCCTCGACGCCGAGCGGGCCGACCTGCTCTCCGCGCTCGCCGCCGCGCGGGCCGCCCTGGTCCAGACGACCAGCGGGCTCGACGACGAGCAGGCCGGCGTGCGCCCCACCGTCAGCGAGCTGTGCCTGGGCGGGCTCGTCAAGCACGTCGCCGCCATGGAGGAGGCGTGGGCGCGCTTCGTCGTCGAGGGGCCGTCGGCGATGCGCTACGACCTGCCCGAGGGCGTCACCTGGGCCGACCTCGCGGCGGGCACCGCGCGCGAGTTCCCGCAGTGGGCGATCGACCACCGGCAGGACTTCCGGGTGCTGCCCGGTGAGACCCTGGCCGGGATCGTCGAGCGCTACGAGCGGGTCGCCGCCCGCACCGAGGAGGTCGTCGCCGCGGTGCCCGACCTGTCGGCGACGCACCCGCTGCCCGAGGCCCCGTGGCACGAGCCGGGGGCGGTGCGCAGCGTGCGCCGGGTGCTGGCGCACCTCATCGCCGAGACCGCCCAGCACGCCGGGCACGCGGACGTCCTGCGCGAGTCGCTCGACGGCCGGACCTCGTCCTGACCGCCGGGGCCGGGCCGACCGCCCGGCCCCGCACCCCGCCCGGCCCCGCACCCACCCGGAGGGACCCCACCGTGCCGACCGTCCTGGACACCCGGGCGCTCAACCGCGCGACGCTCGCCCGGCAACTGCTGCTCGACCGCGCCGACGTGCCGGTCCTCGACGCCGTCGCGCACCTGTGCGGGATGCAGGCGCAGGAACCGCAGGAACCGTTCACCGGGCTGTGGTCGAGGCTGCGCGGGTTCACCCCGGCTGGGCTGTCGGACCTGCTGACCGGGCGGCGGGTGGTGCGCACCCACCTGATGCGCCGCACCGTCCACCTCGTCACCGCCGAGGACGCCCTGGCCTGGCGGGCCCGCCACGACGCGATGCTGCGCGGGCGGGTGCTCGCGACCTACCGCCGCGAGCTGGCCGGGATCGACCTCGACGAGCTGGCGGCGGCGGGGCGTGCCGTGATGGCCGACGGCGAGCCGCGCACGATGGCCGAGCTGGTGCGGGCGCTGTCCGACCGGTGGCCGACCCCGCCGCCGCGGGCGCTGGGGGAGCTGCTGGTCGCGGCGCTCCTGCCGGTGGCGCAGCTCCCGCCGCGCGGGCTGTGGCGCACGAAGGCGGGGGTGCGCAACGCCCTGCTGCCCGGGTGGCTGGGCCGGGAGGTCGACCCGCCGGCCCCCGACCCGGCCGATCCGGTCGGCCAGGAGCTGGTGCGGCGCTACCTGGCCGCGTTCGGCCCGGCCGCGACCGCCGACCTGCGCGCCTGGAGCGGCCTGACCGGGTTGCCCGCCGCCGTGGCGGCGGTGCGCGGCGAGCTGGTGTCCTTCCGCGACGAACGCGGCCGGGAGCTGCTGGACCTCCCCGACGCCCCGCGCCCCGACCCCGGCACGCCCGCGCCCGTGCGCTTCCTGCCCGCGTTCGACAACGCGATCCTCGGCTACCACGACCGCGGCCGGATCGTCGACGACGCCCACCGCGGCCTGTCCGTCGCCGGCGAACGCGCGGTCCTGGTCGACGGCCGGGTCGCGGCGACGTGGACCACCGAGGCCGGGGCGGTGGTCGTCACGCCGCTGCGCCGCCTCTCCCGGACCGACCGCGCCGCCGTGGTCGAGGAGGGGCGGGAACTCGCGCGGTTCCTGTCCGACGGCGACGACGACCGGGCGCGGATCGTCGGGTGACGGATTTGTTCACGAGTGTGATCGGGGACCGCTGATTCTGTTCACGAATATGATCGGCACATTGATCGGGAGCCGGGTCGGCGAACAACGGGAACGTGCTGACCTCACCGTTCGACAGAATTCGACGCCCGCTGCCGGTTAGTCGCGGGAACCGTTATTGACCTGGTCCTTTCCCGCCGTCTAACATCCGTCGTGAGGGTGGTTCACACCTTCTTCGCACAGCGGTAATCATGTTGTGGCGACGCCCTGCCGGGTGGTCGCCTTTCTTTGTCGTGCGTGAACGGGGTCAGTCGGCACCCACCGGAAAACCGGGTGCTGGCGACCGGGGAAGTCAGAAGCGGAGTTGTGATGAGAACACCGGATCAACCTTCGACGACGCGGGTTGTGCGGCCGGGCGGCACCCAGTGGCGCCTGAGCCTGGTGGCCGCCGCGGGCGCCGCGGCGTTGGCCGCGGCCCTCGTCGCGTGGCCGAGCGCCGCACCCGCCCAGGCGGCGGTCGGCGCGGGGACCTACGCGGTGAACAACGCGGCGAGCGGGCACTGCCTCGACGTGCCCGGCGCGAGCGCGGCCGCGGGCGTGCAACTCCAGCAGGCGGCGTGCACCGGCGGCACGAGCCAGCGGTGGACGCTGACGGCGGTCAGCGGCGGCTACCGGATCACCTCGGCCGCCAGCGGGCTGTGCGTCGGCGTGCGGGACGCGTCGACGTCGGCGGGCAAGGTGATCGAGCAGGCGGCGTGCACCGGCGGCGCGGGCCAGACCTGGTCGTTGACCCAGAGCGGCAGCAACTACCGCGTGGTCGACACCAACGGCGGCAAGTGCATGAACCTCAAGGACAACTCCACCGCCTCCGGCGCCCTGGTGCAGACCAACTCCTGCGACAGCGCGGCGTCCAAGCAGTGGGTGTTCAACCCGACGAGCGGTGGCCCGACCAGCACCACCACCAGCACCGGCACGACGACCAGCACGACCACCACGACGACGGGTCCGACGACCACGACGTCGCAGCAGCCGGGCGGCGGTGACGGCAGCGGCCCGTGGCCGAGCGACACGGGCAGCGTGCACCAGACGACGACGAAGAACGCGGGAACGTTCTTCGACGGCGGCCTGAAGCGCTACTACGGCATCGGCGACGGCGGTCAGGGCGAGGGCCAGGACCCGATGTTCACCGTGGCCGACGGCGGCACCATCCAGAACGTGATCATCGACGCCCCGGCCGGCGACGGCATCCACTGCGAGGGGTCCTGCACGATCCGCAACGTGTGGTGGAACGACGTGGGCGAGGACGCGGCCACGTTCAAGTCGCCCAGCTCCTCGGCCCGCTACCTGGTCGACGGCGGCGGCGCGAAGTCCGGCACGGACAAGGTGTTCCAGCACAACGGCGCGGGCACCCTGACCATCCGCAACTTCCAGGTGCACAACTCGGGCAAGCTGTACCGGGCGTGCGGCAACTGCGCCACCTCCTACCAGCGGCACGTGGTGATGGACGGCATCACCGCGCGCTCCACCAAGGTGCTCGCCGGGATCAACACCAACTGGGGCGACACCGCGCGCTTCAGCCGGATCACCGTCTACGGCACCACGTCGATCTGCGACAAGTACAAGGGCGTGCCCAAGGGCAGCGAGCCCACCAAGATCGGCTCCGGGGCGGACGGCGTGAACTGCCTGTACTCGCCCTCCGACATCACCCAGCGGTAGCACTCCCGGACGACCGGGCGGCAGCCGTCGCGAACGCGCGGGGCCGCCGGTGACCTGATCGGGTCACCGGCGGCCCCGCGCCCGTTCAGGCGCCCACGTAGGCCGCGAGGTGCTCGCCGGTGAGGGTGGAGCGGGCGGCGACGAGGTCCGCGGGCGTGCCCTCGAAGACGACCCGGCCGCCGTCGTGGCCCGCGCCCGGACCGAGGTCGATGATCCAGTCGGCGTGCGCCATGACCGCCTGGTGGTGCTCGACCACGATGACCGACTTGCCGGAGTCGACCAGCCGGTCGAGCAGGCCCAGCAGCTGCTCGACGTCGGCCAGGTGCAGGCCGGCGGTCGGCTCGTCGAGGACGTAGACGCCGCCCTTCTCGCCCATGTGGGTGGCCAGCTTGAGCCGCTGCCGCTCGCCGCCGGACAGCGTGGTCAGCGGCTGGCCGAGGCTGAGGTAGCCGAGGCCGACGTCGACCAGGCGGGTGAGGACGGCGTGCGCGGCCGGCGTGCGGGCCTCCCCGTCGCCGAAGAACCCGGCGGCCTCGGTCACCGACATCGCGAGCACCTCGCTGATGTCGCGCCCGCCGAGGCGGTGCTCCAGCACGGAGGCGTCGAACCGCTTGCCCCCGCACTCCTCGCAGGTGGTGGCGACACCGGCCATCATCCCCAGGTCGGTGTAGACGACACCGGCCCCGTTGCAGGCCGGGCACGCGCCCTCGGAGTTGGCGCTGAACAGCGCCGGCTTCACGCCGTTGGCCTTGGCGAACGCCTTGCGGATCGGGTCGAGCAGCCCCGTGTACGTCGCCGGGTTGCTCCGCCGCGACCCGCGGATCGCGCCCTGGTCGACCGACACCACGCCCGCGCCGGCCGGGATCGAGCCGTGCACCAGCGAGCTCTTGCCGGAGCCCGCGACACCGGTGACGACGACGAGCACGCCGAGCGGCACGTCGACGTCCACGTCCCGCAGGTTGTGCGCGGACGCGCCGCGGACCTCCAGCTTCCCGGTGGGCGTGCGCACCCCCTGCTTGAGGGAGGCCCGGTCGTCGAAGTGGCGGCCGGTGGTGGTGCCGCTCGACCGCAGCCCCTCGACGGTGCCCTCGTAGCAGACCTCGCCGCCCGCCGTGCCCGCGCCGGGGCCGAGGTCCACGACGTGGTCGGCGATCGCGATCGTCTCCGGCTTGTGCTCCACGACGAGCACCGTGTTCCCCTTGTCCCGCAACCGCAGCAGCAGGTCGTTCATCCGCCGGATGTCGTGCGGGTGCAGGCCGACGGTGGGCTCGTCGAACACGTAGGTGACGTCGGTGAGCGAGGAGCCGAGGTGGCGGACCATCTTGACCCGCTGCGCCTCGCCGCCCGACAGCGTCCCCGACGGGCGGTCGAGCGAGAGGTAGCCCAGGCCGATCTCGGCGAACGAGTCCAGCGTGCGGCCCAGCGTGGTGAGCAGCGGCGCCACCGACGGCTCGTCCAGCCCGCGGACCCACTCGGCCAGGTCGCTGATCTGCATCGCGCAGGCGTCGGCGATGCTGATCCCGGCGACCTTGGACGACCTCGCGCCCTCGGTGAGCCGGGTGCCGTCGCACCCGGGGCAGGTGGCGAAGGTGACCGCGCGGTCCACGAACGCCCGGACGTGCGGCTGCATCGCCTCCTTGTCCTTGGCCAGGAACGACTTCTGGATCTTCGGGATCAACCCCTCGTAGGTGAGGTTGACGCCCTCGACCTTCACCTTGGTCGGCTCCCGGTGCAGGAAGTCCCGCATCTCCTTCTTCGTGAACTCCCGGATCGGCTTGTGCGGGTCCAGGAAACCGGACTCGGCGTAGACGCGGACCGTCCAGAAGTTGTCGGACTTCCAGCCGGGGATGGTGAACGCGCCCTCGGCGATCGACTTGGAGTCGTCGTAGAGCTGGCTGAGGTCGATGTCGGACACCGAGCCCCGGCCCTCGCAGCGCGGGCACATGCCGCCGGTGACGCTGAAGCTGCGCCGCTCCTTCGTCTTCTGCCCGCCGCGCTCCACGGTCACCGCGCCCGCGCCGCTGATCGAGGCGACGTTGAAGGAGAACGCCTGCGGCGAGCCGATGTGCGGCTGCCCGAGCCGGCTGAACAGGATGCGCAGCATCGCGTTCGCGTCGGTGACGGTGCCGACCGTGGAGCGCGGGTCCGCGCCCAGCCGCTGCTGGTCCACGATGATCGCGGTCGTCAGCCCGTCGAGCACGTCCACGTCCGGTCGGGCCAGGGTCGGCATGAACCCCTGCACGAAGGCGCTGTAGGTCTCGTTGATCATCCGCTGGGACTCCGCGGCGATCGTGCTGAACACCAGGGAGCTCTTGCCCGAGCCGGAGACGCCGGTGAACACCGTCAGGCGGCGCTTCGGGATCTCGACGCTGACGTCCTTGAGGTTGTTCACGCGCGCGCCGTGCACGCGGATCAGGTCGTGGCTGTCGGCGGCGTGCGGGGTGCCCCGCCGCGTGTCCGCCGCCCTGGTGGCCGTGCTCATCGCGTCTCCTCGGGTCGGGCGGTTCTCAGCGGAGTTCCTTGATGCGGACGAGGTTGCCCGCCGGGTCGCGGAAGGCGCAGTCGCGCACGCCGTACGGCTGCTCGGTCGGCTCCTGGACGACCTCGCCCCCGCCGGCCCGGACCCGCTCGAAGGCGGCGTCGAGGTCCGTCGCGGCCAGGTTGACGGCGGCGTAGGTGCCCTTGGCCATCATCTCGGTGATGGTGCGGCGCTCGTCCTCGGTGACGCCGGGGTCGGCGGCCGGCGGGTGCAGCACGATGGACGTGCCGGGCTGGCCCACCGGGCCGACGGTGATCCAGTGCATCCCGTTGTAGCCGACGTCGTTGCGGACCTCGAAGCCGAGGGCGTCGCGGTAGAAGGCCAGGGCGGCGGCCGGGTCGTCCTGCGGGAGGAAGGTCTCGTGGATGGTGATGTCCATGTCGATCACGCTAGTTCCGGCGCGGTGGCCGGCGCTTCTCGATTCCTGACCGGTCTGGTGACCTGCTTGGCGACGCAGGAGGGCATCCCGGCGGTGGCCCGCGCCGCCTCGCGCCGGTAGGCGCTGGGCGACATGCCGACCAGTTCGGTGAAGCGGGTGCTGAACGTGCCCAGCGAGGAGCAGCCGACCGCGAAGCACACCTCGGTGACGCCGAGGTCGCCGCGGCGCAGCAGCGCCATCGCCCGCTCGACGCGCCGCGTCATCAGGTAGCTGTACGGCGACTCGCCGTAGGCGCGCCGGAACTCCCGGCTCAGGTGCCCGGCCGACATGTTCGCGCCGCGGGCCAGCGCCTCGACGTTCAGCGGCTGCGCGTACTCCCGGTCGATCCGGTCGCGGACGCGGCGCAACCGCACGAGGTCGCGCAGGTGGGCGGCGGCGGCTGTGCTCGTCACCGCGCGATCGTACGTCGGACGGGGGTGGTGGCCCCACCCCCGTTCCTGGTGCGCGCCCCATCGTGCGAGTCCTCGCGGCGGCCTAGTTTTCGAGTCCTGCTGAGATCTTGGGGGATCGGTGATGGCGTTGTTCTCGGGCGTGGACGTGCCGCGCACGCGGTTGTCGCACGGGGTGGTGTGGGTGTCGGTCGCGGTGGCGGCGGTGCTGGTCGCCCTCGCCGGCGGCTACGGCTACCACGGTGACGAGCTGTACTTCCTCGCCGCCGGGCGGCACCTCGCCTGGGGCTACCCGGACCAGCCGCCGCTGACGCCGTTCCTGGCCCGGCTGGCGGACTCGGTCGCGCCGGACTCCCTGGTGGCGCTGCGGGCGCCGGCCGCGCTGGCCGCCGGGGCGACGGTGCTGTTCGTCGGGCTGACCGCCCGGGAGATGGGCGGCGGCGCGCGGGCGCAGATCCTCGCGGTCCTCGCCGCCGCCGTGTCCGGGCCGGTGCTGGTGCCCGGCCACATGCTGCACACCACCACGATCGACATCTGCCTGTCCGCCGCGCTCGCCTGGCTGGCCGTGCGCGTGGTGCGGACCGGTGACCGGCGGCTGCTGCTCGTCGCCGGCGCGGTGCTCGGGGTGGGCCTGCTGAACAAGTACCAGGTCGCGGTGGTGGCGGCCGGCATGGTGGTCGGGTTGGCGCTGGTCGGGCCGCGCGCGGTGCTGCGCGGGCCGTGGCTGCCCGCCGGGGCGCTGCTGGCGCTGCTGGTGTGGTCGCCGAACCTGCTGTGGCAGTTCGAGCACGGGTGGCCGCAGCTGGAGATGGCGGGCGTCATCAGCGAGAACGGCGGCAACGGCGTGCGGCTGGCGTTCCTGCCCGCGCAGCTGCTCTACGTCGGTCCGCTGCTCGTGCCGCTGTGGGTCGCGGGCCTGGTGCGGCTGCTGCGCTCGCCCGACGCCCGGCCGTTCCGGTTCCTGGGCGTGGCGTGGCTGCTGCTGGTCGTGGTGTTCGTCGCCGCCGCCGGGTCGCCGATGTACCTGTTCGGGGCCTACCCGGCCCTGCTCGCCGCGGGTGGTCTCGCGGTCGACGGCTGGCTGCGGCGCGGGGCCGACAAGAACGGGGCCGACAAGGGTGGGGCCGACAAGAACGGCGCCGGCAAGAAGGGGCTCGGTGCGCGCAAGGTCGTGGTGGGCGTGGCGGGCGTCGCGTCGGCCGCGTTCATCGTGCCGCTCGCGCTCCCGGTGGTGCCGGTGGACCGGCTGTCGGCCATCCCCGTCACCGAGCTGAACGGGCTCACCGCCGAGCAGTTCGGCTGGCCCGAGCTGGCCCGGACCGTCGCCGGGGTCCACCGGGCGCTGCCCGACCGCGAGCGCACCGCGGTGGTGACCGAGAACTTCGGCGAGGCCGCGGCCCTGGAGCGCTACGGCCGCGACCTGGGCCTGCCGGCGGTGCACAGCGGCTACCGGGGCTACGGCGACTGGGGCCACCCGCCGGACACCGCGACCTCGGCGCTGCTCGTCCGGCCGGGGAACCGGCCCGGCCCGCCCGAGTGGGCACCCGACGCCTGCCGCGCGCTCCGCGAGGTCGCCGCGACGGACAACGAGCAGGGCGTCGACAACAAGGAGCGCGGCGGCCGGGTGTGGCTGTGCGAGGGGCTCGTGGAGCCGTGGGCCGACCTCTGGCCCCGCATCCGGCACCTGCGGTGAGCCGGTGGTCGTGAGCGGGTTTCGCCTCCGGGTGCGCGGGTATGCCGTGGCCATGGGTGCTGACGACAAGATCGACGCGAAGGTCGACGAGCTCAAGGGCAAGGGCAAGGAAGCGCTCGGCGACGCCACCGACGACCAGGACCTGGAGGCCGAGGGCAAGGGCGACCAGGCGAAGGGCAACCTGAAGCAGGCGGGCGAGAAGGTCAAGGACGCCTTCAAGGGCTGATCCGACCTGTCGACGGGGCCCGGGGCGATCGACGCCCCGGGCCCCGTCGCGCGTTCCCGGCGGCCGGAAAACGGTGTGCCCCGCCGTCACCGGCCGTGCCACGCTCCACCGATCGACAGGGGGTGGGGGATGAAGCTGGGTGAGGCGCTCGCCGCACGCGCCGACGCTGCGCGACGGGACGATCACCGACGCCCTGGCCCGCCGCGACGCGCTGCGCCTGCGCCACGGGCTCGTCACCGGCGCGGCGGACGCGGCCACCGGCCGCAACCAACCCGGCATGGCCCGCCGGCTCCGCTCCGAGCTGCTGCACCTCTCCGCCCTGCCGGTGGCGGGGCTGCGCGCGGAGGCCGACCGGCCGGCCCGGGAGCTCCGCGAGGTCGACAACGACGTCCAGCAGGCGAACTGGCAGGTGGACCTGCTGGACTGAACGGGAGGCGACGGGAGCGGGTAGTCGCCCGGGGGGGGGGGGCGAGCGCACACCGAGGGCCGGCGGTCATCCGGCTCCCTGATAGCGCGGGGGGCAGCGCTCGGGGTTCGACTCCCCGGACCACAACGCAGCCCAGGACACCTCACAGGTGACCGCGCACGCCGAGCACCGCACCACCACGCGCTGATCCCGGACGACGAGGGCGGGCAAGGGGTTTTCCATCGCCGAGGGGCCCGACGCGCACACCGCGCGTCGGGCCCTCACCGTCACGCGCCGGTTCCCCGGTCGTGCCCGCCGGCCGCGGGGTCGGCGCCGGCCCGCCGCCACCGCACCGGGCTCATCCCGTGCACCCTGCCGAAGGTCCGGGCGAAGTAGCCGGCGTCGGGGAAGCCCACCTGCCTGCCGACCTCGCTGATCGTGAGCCGGGTCGTGGCCAGCAGCCGCCGTGCCTGCACCATGCGCCGCTCGGTGATCCACTCCTGCACGGTGCGGCCGGAACGCCGCCGCACGGTCGTGGTCAGGTGGCCGGGGGAGATGTTGACCGCGGCGGCCACGTCGCGCAGCGACAGCGGGTGCGGGTAGCGCCGCTCGATGACCTCGAACACGCGGGCCAGCAGCGGTTCGCTGTTCTCGCGCAGGTCGCCCACCACGTCGGCGGCCAGCCGGGAGACCCCGACCAGCAGCAGCACCAGGTGGGCGGCCACGGCCTCGCGGTAGCCGTCCCGGCGCTGCGCCAGCTCGTCGTGCAGGGCCCGGACGCGCCCGGCCCACTCGGCCCGGTCCGGCTCGGGCACCCGCAGGCGCAGCGCGCCGACCGCCCCGCCGCGCACGAACGGGAACAGCAGCGGGTGGGTGCGCCACGCCAGGTGCGCGCCGGGCACGTCCGGGCCGAGCGCGTCGGCGGTGAAGAACACGCCCCAGCCCCGGCTGCCGGCCAGGTCGGCGGTGTGGAGGCGGCCCACCACGTCGCCGGGCGCGATCACGAACAGGTCGCCCGCCTCGATCGACCACGTCCGCCGGCCGGTGGGCAGCCGCCCGCCGGTGGTCTCGAAGTAGGCCAGGCCGGGGAAGTCGTGGGCGTGCTCCTCGAACGGCCCGTCGCCGGACCGCCAGTCGTGCTCCAGCCGCCACGTGGTCACCGGCAGCTCGCCGGGCGCGGGCAGCATCGAGTAGGTCGCCGGGCGGTCCCCGCCCGGTGAGGTCCGCACGGTCCGCACCGTCGGATCGTCCCACCGGAACCGCAGATCGGTACAGATTTCGGGTGATCCCGGCGGTCACGATGGGGGCATGACCGAAAGAACGTCCCAGCCGCCCGCCGAGCGGGACTACGTCCCCGGCCTGGGCAAGCACTACCTGCTGCCGCTCTACGACGTGGTGCACCACGTCTTCGGGCTGCGCCCGGTGCACCAGGCGATGATCACGCTCGCCGGGCTGCGCGACGGGCACCGGGTGCTCGACGTCGGCTGCGGCACGGGCAACCTGCTGCGCTCGATCGGCGAGCGGCACCCCCGCGTCGAACTCGTCGGGCTGGACCCCGACCCGAAGGCGCTGGCCCGCGCCGGGCGCAAGATCCGCCGCGCCGGCCTCGCCGTGCGGCTGGACCGGGGGTTCGCCCAGGAGCTGCCCCACCCGGACGGCTCGTTCGACCGCGTCTTCTCCAGCCTGATGCTGCACCACCTCGACACCGCCTCGAAGGACGCCCTGCTCGCCGAGGTGCGCCGGGTGCTGCGCCCGGACGGCGTGCTGGTCCTGGCCGACGCCACGCTCGACGAGCACGGGCGGGGGCACGGGCACGGACCGGGACGCGGGCACGGCCGCGGTCAGCGCGCCCGGGTGCGCGAGCAGCTGCGGGACAACGTCGGCGACGCCGTGTCCCGGCGCGTCGCCGCGGCCGGTTTCACCGCGGAGCCCACCAGGACGATGGCGCTGCGCGTCGGCGGGAAGGTCGCCGTCGAGGTGGCCCGCCCGCAGGCCGCGGCCCGGGAGTAGCGCCGCGGCGTCCGGCGCGGGCCGCGATCCCGGGGGCCGCCGGCCTCACGGGTCGGTGACCCCGGGGCGAACCCGGTCAGCTCCTCCTGGCTGAGGCCGGCGGCGTCGGGCACCGTGACGCTGGGGCTGCCGTGCCCGGGCAGCGGCACCCGCAGGGTCCTCGTGCCCCGGGGTCCCGACGAGCCGGCCCGTGCGGTCGCCGACCGGGACCGGGGTGCCCAGCTCGCCGACCCCGGTGGCGACCCGGCTGACGCCGACCCGGCGGGCGGGGCCGCCGGTCTCCGGAGCGGCGAACGTGACGAACTCGTCCCCCGGTCCGGGGATCGAGGTGACGACGCGCGTCCCCGCCGGCACCCGGGCGAACCCCAGCGGCGCGGGGATGGGCCGGGGGGTGGGCGGCAGCCGCTGGGCGCAGGCGACGTCCTCGGCCTCGGGCAGGGTGCGCGACCGCACCACGACCCACTCGCCGGTGCCCCCCGCCGGACCACCTCGACCCCGTCCCCGTCCGTCGTCCGGAGGACCTCGGCGGTGGTGCCCCGCACCGGGGCGGTGGTCCGGCCGACCACCGTGCCGCCGGGCATGGCCGGGTGGTCGAGGACGTCGGGCCGGTCACCTCGGTCGCCTGCCGGGGAACGGGTCCCGGCCGCACGGCGAGGGGCACGCCGACGCCCAGCGCGACCACGGCCGCGGCGACCCGGCGGGTGCGGCGTTCGCGGCGCACGCGGCCGATCAGCTCGTCCGCCCGGTCAGGTACCGGGGGACCGGACCGCGAGGTGCTCGCGGAGGGCGGCGGCGGTGCGCTCGGCCTCCTCCGGGGTGGTCCGCTGCGGCGCGTCGAGGAAGGCGGTGCCGCGCAGCGGGTGGCTCGCCGGGCGGGGGTAGAGCCAGGCGTGGAAGTGCGGGACGCGGTCGCGGGTGGAGACCACGTGGACGCGTTCGGCGTCGGTGACCGCGCGCAGGGCCGTGTCGAGGCGGGTCAGCAGCGGGCCGAAGGACCCCGACTCGGCGGGGGTCATCTCGGCGAAGTCGGTGAAGTGCCGCCGGGAGGTGACGCGCAGGGCGCCGGTCATCGCGGTGTCGGCCGGGCCGTGGGCGACCAGCCAGTGCTCGTCGTCGTGCACCCGGCCGCGGGGGTCGGGTCCGGCGGGGTCGCAGTAGGGGCAGTCGGGCACGGCGGTCCTCCCGGGGTCAGGGGGTGTGCGCGATCGCCGCGAAGCGGTCGACGCGGTGGGCGAGCCGGGCGAGGACGTCCTCGAAGAACTCGTCGGTGTCCACCGGGCCGGGGTCGGGGACCGACCAGTGGACGTGCCGGTCGGCGGGGCCCATCTCCTCGAACGCGCCGTCGCACACGGCGACCACCAGGTCGTCGGGCTCCACGACGTCGCGCACGTGGGCGGTGGTCCGCCGTTCCAGCACCAGGCCGTGCCGCTCGGCGGTGGCCGCGGCGCGCGGGTTGATCCCCCGGCCCGGGTGGGTGCCGGCGGAGGTGACCGGGATGGTGCTGCGGGTGCTCCACAGGGCGGCGGCCAGGGGGGAGCGCGCGCCGTTGCGGGTGCAGACGAACACCACGCGCGGCGCGGTCACGCTCGGCGTCGTGTGCAGGCCGGTGAGCGGTTCGGGGGTGAGCCGCACGTAGGCGCGCCGGCCGTCCGCGTGGGACTTCGTGCGCTCTACCAGGCCCACCTCGCGCAGCACCTTGAGGTGGTGGGCGAGCAGGTTGGACGTGAGGCCGAACCGGTCGCCCAGTTCGCCCGGCGACCGGTCGCCGACCGCGAGCAGGTCGACGATGCCGAGCCGCACGGGGTCGGACAGGGCGTGGTGCACCGCCGCCCGAGTCCGAAGATTTGTGTCGAGTTCCATTGAGGCAATCCTCGTTGAGGTGCTTAGCTGCCAGCAAGACCGTCCACACCATGGAACACGGGAGGCACCCGAAGCCACCCCCCAGTCCCACCCCGGGTCGGCGAGCGGCCGACGCGGCGGTGGCGCACGGCCCCGCGCGCCCACTGCGATTTCCCCCGGAAAACGCAGCGCACCCGCATGTGGAAAATCAATTTAGTTCTTTTTCCGACGGGTCATCCGGAGCAGTTCGAGTTACGTCCTCCTGTCGATTCCGAATCCGGCCCGGGTGCGTACTTTCAATTCGGTCGAACAGTTCCGCCCTCGGGAATTGGGGGAATCCGTGACCACGAGAGAAGCGATCGGCACGACCGGCGCCGCGCTGTCGCAGCGGTGGGCGCAGTCGTCCGTCCTGACCAAGCTGTACTGGCTGCTGCGCGTCGGCGTCGCCGTGGAGTACCTCGGCCACGGCTGGGCCGGGTTGAGCCGATCACGGGCCTGGCTGCCCTACTACGACCTGTTCGGCATCTCCCCCGACGTCGCCGTCGGCTGGCTGATGTACGTCACGGGCGCGATCGACATCACCGTCGGGCTGCTCGTGCTGTTCTTCCCGCTGCGCGTCGTGCTGCTGCACGCCACGGTGTGGGGCGTGTTCACCGCCCTGCTCCGGCCCGCGGTGGGCGAGGGCTGGTGGGAGTTCCTGGAGCGCGGCGGCAACTACGGCATGCCCCTGGCCCTGCTGGTCCTGGTCGGCGGCGGCGGGTGGTCCCTGCGCCGCTGGTTCACCCCGGGCACCCTGCCCGAGCACGTCACCGACCGCGCCCTGGTCGGGGCGCACTGGGCCGCCCGGGGCGGGTTGGCGCTGCTGCTGATCGGGCACGGCGGGTTCGCCCTGTTCGAGAACAAGGCGTACTTCTACAAGTACTTCGCCTTCTTCGGCGTCGAGCGCGCCACCGTCGACTCGGCGAACCTGATGGTGTGGTTCGGCGCGTTCGAGATCCTGCTCGGCCTCGCCGTGCTGGTCCGCCCGGCGGCGCCGCTGCTGTGGTTCGTGCTGGGCTGGAAGCTGGTCACCGAACTGCTCCGGCCCCTGGTGGGCCAGGAGTGGTTCCAGTTCGTCGAGCGCGACGGCGACTACGTGCTGCCGGTCGCGCTGGTCATCGGTGCGGGCCTGTACGCGGCGGCCCGGCACCGGCTGCGCACCCGATCCACCACCGCCTAGAGGGGACGATCCCGTTGCGCCGTCTGCTCCTGCTCGCCACGACCCTGCTGCCCGCGACCCTGCTCCTCGCGACGCCGGCCACCGCCGCGGCCGGCGCCGCGACCGGGCGACCGGTCGAACTCGGCACGATCCCGATCGGGGCCAACTCCCGGACGGTCGTGTTCACCCCCGACCAACGGCTGGCCTACGTCGCCAACGGCGGCTCCGACACCGTGTCGGTGGTCGACCCCGTCCGCCGGGCCGAGGTCGCCACCATCCCGGTGGGCGACTTCCCCTACGGCATCGCCTTCGACCGGCCCGGCCGGTACGCCTACGTCTCCAACCGCGACGCCGACACCGTGTCGGTGATCGACACCGCCCGCCGGGCCGTGGTGAAGACCATCCCGGTCGGCGACGCGCCCCGCCTGGCCGCGCTCAGGCCGGACGGCCGCGAGGTCTACGTCAGCAGCACCGGTTCCGACGCGGTGACCGTGATCGACACCCGCACCCAGGCCGTCACCCGCACCATCCCGGTGGGCGACGCGCCGCGCGGCGTGCAGTTCACCGCCGGGGGCCGGTACGCCTGGGTGGCCAACTCCGACGCCGACACCGTCTCGGTCGTCGACACCGCCACCTACACCGCCGTCGCCACCATCCCGGTCGGCGACGAACCGCGCGGCGTGCTCATCACCCCCGACAACCGCACCGCCTACATCAGCAACACCATCGCCGGCACCGTCTCGGTCGTCGACGTCCGCACCCGGGAGGTCACCGCCACCATCACCGTGGGCAGCAAGCCGCGCGGCATCACCCTGGCCGCGGGCGGGCGGATCGCGTACGTGGTCAACGCCGGCACCGGCCCCGACGACACCGGCACCGTCGTCACCTTCGACACCCGCACTAACGAGGTGCTCGGCGAGGTCGCCGTGGGCCTGGACGCGCACTGGTCCGCACCCGGTCCCGGTCACCGCTACGTCCTGGTCACCAATTCCGGTTCGGGCACCCTTTCCGTCATCACCCTCGCCCGCCGCTGAACGCCCCGTCGGGTCGACCACCGCGGTGGTCGACCCGACGTCCGGAATGAGGTGAGCGGTATTTTCCGGTGTCCCCGGATCGCTTTCCCGTCGAATTGCCCGCCACGGGCCGGTGCATTTCTTCGACGCCGAACCGCGAGTCCGGTCCCGGCGCGGACCGCGGTGCTCGGGGCGTCCGCGGTGGCGCGGACCGCGCACTGGGGCGAACGGGGGCCGCCGTGCCCCCCGTTGCCCGGCGCGAACCGGGCCGGTCGGCCGGTTTGCGCAACGTCCACTCGAATGGCGGATGCCGGCGGTACCCGTTGATCCCGACACTCACTGTTCTGGGAGCGCTCCCAGAACAGTGAAGGGGTCCCGGCCCACGGGCCGGGACCACGCACGTCCACGTCGTCGATCAACGAAGATTTGGCGGTTCACATGCTGCACTCTTCCGGGAGCGCTCCCAGCGAGTTCCGGGGCTCCTTGACCGTGAGGGTCCCCTCCCGACCCGACTCCGCCTGGCGGGTGGCGGCGGCGGTCGGCGCCTGCCTGGCGCTGCTGACCACCCTGCTGGTCACCTTCGGCGCGGGCACCGCCTCCGCCCACGGCGCCGTCAGCGACCCGCCCGCGCGCCACTACGGCTGCTACCTGCGCTGGCCCAACGGCCCCACGCCGCAGACGGCCGCCGAGGACCCCCAGTGCTACCGGGCCTGGCAGGCCGACCCGTCGGCGATGTACAACTGGAACGGCCTGTTCCGCGAGAACGTGGCGGGCGACCACCAGGCCGCCCTCCCGGACGGGCAGCTGTGCAGCGGCGGCCTGACCTGGGGCGGTCGCTACGCCGCCTTCGACGAGCCCGGCGACTGGAAGGCGGTGGACCGCCCCTCGCGGTTCACCCTCAACCTCAACGACCAGTCCTCCCACGGCGCCGACTACATCCGCGTCTACGCCACCAAGCAGGGCTTCGACCCGAAGACGCAGAAGCCGCGCTGGAGCGACCTGGAACTCGTCGGCCAGACCGGGAAGATCCCCACGGGCAGCAGGACGCCCGTCGAGGTCGACGCCCCCGGCCGCACCGGCCACCACGTCCTGTTCACGGTCTGGCAGGCCAGTCACCTCGACCAGTCCTACTACTTCTGCAGCGACGTCAACTTCACCGGCGGCGGTCAACCCACCACCACCACGACGACCACCACGACCACTACTACGACCACCACGCCGACCAGCACGACGACGACGCCCACCGACGTCCCGGCCCGGACCTGCTCGGCCACCTTCCGCACCACCTCCCAGTGGTCCGGCGGCTACCAGGCCGAGGTGCGGGTGACCGCCGGGTCCACCGCCGTCACCGGCTGGACGGTGAACTGGTCCTTCGCCGCCGGCGAGCGGATCAACTCGATCTGGGGCGCCACCGCGACCACGAGCGGGACCTCGGTCAGCGCCCGCAACGCGGCCTACAACGGCTCGCTCGCCCCGGGCGCCTCCGGCACCTTCGGCTTCGTCGCCTCGGGCACCGCCGGCACCCCGGTCCTCACCTGCACCGCGTCCTGACCCGGCACCACGCCCCGTCCGCCCGCCCCACGGCGGCGGGCGGGCGGGGCGCCGCTCGGCGAGCGGTCGGACCCGGCGGCCGGACCTCCGCACCGCCGACGCGGGCACCTCGTCGCGGCCGGGGGACACGCCCGGCTCCCCGTGTGGTTTCCTCGTGGCCGGATGTCGACGAGGGTGGGGGTCGGGGTGGCCGAGGCGGCGGGGACGACGGCGGCGGGGACGACGGCGGCGGGAACGACGGCGGCCGGGACGACGGCGGCCGGGACGACGGTGACCGAGGTGATGGCCGAGCTGGCCGCCCTGGAGGACCCCCGGGCCCGCGAGGTGAACGAGAAGCACGGCGACGACCACGGGGTGAACCTCGGCAAGCTGCGCGCCCTCGCGAAGCGGCTCAAGACGCAGCAGGAACTCGCGCTCCGGCTGTGGGCGACGGGTGACGGCGCGGCGCGGCTGCTGGCGATCCTGGTCTGCCGCCCGAAGGCGTTCGACCGCGACCGGCTGGACGCGATGCTGCGCGAGGCCCGCACGCCCAAGGTGCACGACTGGCTCGTGAACTACGTGGTGAAGAAGAGCCCGCACGCCGAGGAGCTGCGCCTGGCCTGGTCCGCCGACCCGGACCCGGTGGTCGCGAGCGCCGGGTGGGCGCTGACCACCGAACGCGTGGCCAGGAAGCCCCAGGGCCTCGACCTGCCCGGGCTGCTCGACGTCATCGAGGCGGAGATGCGCGACGCCCCCGACCGCCTCCAGTGGGCGATGAACCACTGCCTGGCGCAGATCGGCATCGAGCACGCCGAGCACCGCGCCCGCGCCGTCGACATCGGCGAGCGCCTGGAGGTGCTCAAGGACTACCCGACGCCGCCGAACTGCACCTCGCCGTTCGCGCCGGTCTGGATCGCCGAGGTGGTGCGCCGGCAGACCGGCTGACACCCCGTCCGGGCCCGGGGGCGCGGGGTGTCAGCCGTACGCCTTCGCCTGGAGCGCGAACAGCTCCGCGTAGGGGCCCGCCGCGGCGGTGAGCGCGGCGTGGTCGCCGGTCTCCACCACCCGGCCGTCCTCCACCACGACGATCAGGTCGGCCGTGCGCACCGTGGAGAACCGGTGGGACACGAAGACGGTGATCCCGCCGGTCCGGGCGGCGACCCGCCTCGCGTGGTCGGCGTACCGCTCGAACAGGACGTGCTCCGCCTCGGGGTCCAGCGCCGACGTCGGCTCGTCGAGCACGAGGAGCAGCGGGGCGTCCCGCATCATGGCCCGGCCGAGCGCCAGCTTCTGCCACTGGCCACCGGACAGCTCGGCGCCGTCGGCGTAGCTCTTGCCGAGGTGGGTGCGCAGGCCGTCGGGCAGGTCGTCCAGCACGCCGGTGGCGTCGGCGCGCTCCAGCGCCGTGCGGACGGCCGGTTCCGACGACGCCCTGGGCAGGTCGCCGAGGCCCACCACCAGTTGGGCCGCGAACTCGTACCGGACGAAGTCCTGGAACCCGGCCGCGACCCGCGTGCGCCACTCGTCGACCGACATGCCGTGCAGGTCCGCCCCGTCGACCAGGACCCGTCCCGCCGACGGCCGGTAGAACCCGCACAGCAGCTTCACCAGCGTCGACTTGCCCGCCCCGTTCTCGCCGACGATCGCGACGGTGGCGCCGGCCGGCAGGTGGAGGTCCACCTCGCGCAGCACGGGCGCGTCGGTGCCCGGGTAGGTGAACGCCACCCCGGACAGCTCGATCCCGTCGCGCAGCCGGTGCGGCGGAGAGTGGCGCGGAGGAGCCGGGTCGGGCCCGGTCACCAGCGCGGTGACCTCGGTGAGGCGCCGGTACGCGCCCGCCATCCGCTGGAGGTCCTGGAGCAGCGCGACGGCGGTGGAGACCTGCTGGTTGACCTGGGCGGCGAGCACGACCACCAGCACCACGTCGCCGACACCGCGCCGCCCGGCCACCGCGTCGCGCACCACGAGCAGCACGCCCGCGACGTAGGCGAGCGCGAAGACGACCTGCCCGGCGGCCCGCACCCACGTGGCGGTCAGGTGCGCGCGCCACAGGCCGCGCGTCGCCTCGTCCCACAGCCGGTCGTGCCGGGCGCGCAGCTCGTCCTGGACCCGGGACACCCGCAGCTCCCCGGCCAGGCGGGCGGAGGTGGCCAGGTGGAACAGGTTGAGCGCGGTCCTGGTCGGCTCGGCGGTCGCCGTCCTGGCCCGGTCGAGCACCCGCTCGGCCGCGCGGCCGGCGAGCAGGGGCGGCACGGCGGCGACGGGGAGCAGCAGCAGCCACGGGTTCTGCACGGCCAGCAGGACGGCGGTGAGCGCCACCGCGAGGACCAGGCCGACGCCGTTGAGCAGCGCTTCGAGGCCGGTGCGGAACTGCCTGCCCTCCTGCCGCAGCACGGTCCACGTGTCGGCGTGCTCGGCCCGCTCGTGGTGCTCGATGCCGGCGGAGCCGTTGGACACCTCGATCACGCGCTCGTCGAAGTCCAGCTCGGCCAGCTCGGCCAGCTCGTAGTAGGCGAGGTGGGCGAAGTGCGCGAGGGCCAGCGCCATCACCGCCAGCACGGCGACGACCACGCCGGCGAGCACCGCCCGCCCCGTCGCGCCCGCGACGACCTCGCGGGTCATCCACCCGAGCGCCCCCGCCAGCAGCGGGGCGGCGACCGCGCCGGCCGTCATCAGGACCACCGCCAGCGCCGTCTTGCGGGGGTTCAACCGCCACGCCGTGGCGATCACGGTCCACGCGCCGGCCACCAGGACCCTCACCCGGCCACCCCGCCGACCCGGCCGACGAACCGGTCCGCCTGCAACCGGAACAGCTCCGCGTAGCGCCCGTCGCGGGCGAGCAGGTCCGCGTGGCCGCCCTGCTCGGTGACCCGGCCGCGTTCGAGGACGACGATGAGGTCGGCGTGCCGCACGGTCGAGAACCGGTGGGAGATCAGCAGGGTGGTCGCGCCGGCGGCGAGGTCGGCGAACTCCTCGAAGAAACCGGTCTCCGCGCGCACGTCCAGGCTCGCCGTAGGTTCGTCCAGGACGACGACCCGGGAACCGTGGCGCAGCGCGAACAACGCCCTCGCCAGCGCGACGCGCTGCCACTGGCCGCCGGACAGCTCCGTCCCGCCGGTGAGGTGCCGCGCCAGCGGCGTGTCCAGCCCGAGGGGGAGGCGGGCCACGGCCTCCCCGAGGCCGACCGAGTCGACGACCTCGCGGATCGCGGCCCGGTCGCCCAGGTGGCCGACCGCGCCGAGCGCGACGTTGTCCGCCACGGACGCCTCGTACCGCACGAAGTCCTGGAAGATCACGCCGAGCCGGGCGCGCCACTCGTCGACCGGGAACTCGCGGATGTCGACGCCGTCGAGCGTGATCCGGCCCGAGGTCGGCTCGTAGAGCCTGGCGAGCAGCTTGACCAGGGTGGTCTTGCCCGCGCCGTTCACGCCCACGACGGCCGTGCAGCGACCGACGGGGATGGTCAGGTCCAGCCCGTCGAAGATCATCCGCCGTTGGCCGGGGTAGTGGAAGCCCACCCGCTCGAACCGGATGGCGCCGACCGGCTCGGGCACCGACCGCCGCGCGGCCCGGACGCGTCCCCCGCCGGCCCGTTCCCCGTTGGCCGGGGCTCCGGCGGCCCGTTCCCCGTTGGCCCGTTGCCCGCCGGCCCGCTCCTCGTGGGCGTCGACGTGCCCGGTGAACCGCCGCACCGCGTCGTGCGCCCTCATGCCGATCGCGGTCGGCAGGTCCGCCTCCGGGTAGTGCTCGGCCAGCCGCAGCACGCCCAGGGTCGCCGTCGCGACGAGCACGAACCCGGTGAGCGTCATCTCGCGCGCCGTCGCGCCGAGCGCCGCGAACACCGCGCCGGCGACCGCGAGGCCCACGACCGAGAACCGCGCGAACGGCCACAGGTAGACGGCGCGGCGCTCGGCCCAGAGGGGGTCGAGGAAGCGGAGGTGGGTGTCCCGCAGGCGTTGCCGCAGCCAGCCGAGCAGGCCGAAGACCCGGATCTCCTTGCCGCCGGCGGCCCCGCCCGCGAGCTCGCGCAGGTAGTCGGTCTCGCGCTGGTCGGCGGCGAGCAGGGACCGGGTCCTCGCGTACCGGCGCAGCCCGCCGCGCTGGCCGTGGCGGAACAGCGCGACGGTGACCGCCAGCGCCGCCGCCGCGGCCCACGAGAACACCACGCCCACCGCGACCACGTAGCCGGTCAGCTCGGTGTACCGGGCGACCAGCGCGAGCAGGCCGGTGGCCGCCCGGCCGGGGCTCTGCACGCCGAACTCCACCTCCCGCGCGGCGGACCGGAGCGCGTCGAGCGCCTCCTGGTCCTCCAGCGGGCCGAGGCCGGGGCTGCGCAGCGACGCGGCCATCAGCTCGTCGAACACCCGGCCGTCGACCCGGCGCGTCACCAGCTCGCCCACGGCCCGCTCCGCGGGGGCGATCAGCTGCCGGGCGACGAACGCGCCGGCCGCGACGCCGAACACCGCGACCAGCGAGTCCCACGCGCCGGAGCCCAGGCCCGCGCCGACGGCCGCCGGGACCCGGCCGAGCAGCACCGCGGTCGCCGCGGTGAACAGGACCGGGAGGCACCCGAGCAGCAGTTCGAGCACGACCAGGACGGCGACCGGCCGGCCGCCGGCGCGGGGCAGGAGCCGGGCGATCTCCCGCCGGGCGGCGAACTGCTCCCGCGCGGTGCCGACCCAGGCGGGGGTCCCGGTGCCGGCCATCTACCCGACGACCCCGTCCCGCGTGTAGTCGGCGCAGCGGGGGAGCCCGCGCTCCTCGACGACGTCGTTGAACGCGGAGAAGCGGATCGCGGGCACCTCGACCAGCAGCCGGGTGATCGGCGTCCGGTACTTCTCCGCGATGTAGCGGTAGTTCTCCAGGGCGGCCCTGCTGTTGTCCTCGTGGTTCTTGTCGTGCGGGTAGTGGATGGACTCGGCCTCCCGGAGCACGCCGAACCGGGCGCCGTCGCGGTGCAGCCGGTAGGCGAGGTCGAGGTCCTCACCGCCCCACTGCCGGAGCGCCTCGTCGTACATGCCGATCGAGCGCACCTGCTCCGTCAGCGCCGACGCGTGGCAGGTCCAGTACATCAACCACGGGGCCGGGAGGTGGCCGAAGTCGTCGGAGTAGCGGGCGTAGAACGGTTCGCGCACGTCCGGCCACGACCCCGTCCGCGCCATCGACTCGATGGACGCGTCCACGTCGTCGACGTCGACGACCTTCCGGATGAGTTCCGCGTCCTCGTTGTCGAGGTTGAAGCAGTACACGTACCCGTTCAGCGCCAACGGTTCCCGGGCGGCGGCGTGGGCGGCGGCGTGCGCGGCCAGGCTCGTCGAGTGCAGCAGCACCCCGGAGTCGACGAAGACGCAGACCTCGCCGCTCGCGTGCCGGATGCCGGTGTTGCGCGCCGCGGCGACCCGGTACCCCTCGTCGGGCTGGTAGAAGTACCGCAGGTCCAACCGGTCCTCGAAAGCGCGCACCGCCGCCTCGGTGCCGTCGTCGGAGCCGTCGTCGACCACCAGCACCTCGAACCGGTCGCGGGAGAGGTCCTGCGCGGCGAGCGAGTCGAGCGTGAGTTCGAGCAACCGCCTCCGGTTGTAGGTCGGGACGATGACCGTGCAACGCAATGAGCTACCCACGAGAGGCTCTCCTCCAGAGGTCCCGCCAAGGCCGTTCGACGGCCGGTCCCGCACGACGTCGGGAACCCGGTGGGACCGTGGCGGAGGTCCACTCTCCCGGGTGATCCCGACCGAGCACCGCGCAAGTCTGCCGAGGTGCCGGAGCGCTGGTCAACACCACGAACGAAGTCATCGCGGCCAGGTCGGCGCGGGCGTCTCAACCGGTGCGCACGCCGGCCGGCGTCCGGCCGGACGGGGTACCGCCGGTGGGCGGATCACCCGGTCGGGCCACCCGATCGGGGCCCCGGGTCGCCGGGTCGCCCGCACGTCCCCGTCCGGTCGGGCGGCGCTCCCCGACGGGGCGCCGCGGCTCCGACTCGTGCGCACCGGGGAGCACGGCGGCCACGGCGCGCACCCCGTCGGGGTAGGCTGGTGTGCTCGACGTCGGCTGTGTGGCACCCGTGGGTAATCGGGCCTCTCACTCCGCGTGACAGGTCGGGGTTCGGACGGGGATGGCGGATGAGCGGTGCGCGACGTGCGCGGACCAGGCTGCGGGTACTGGAGGCGGTGACCGACAGCACGCTGCGGGAACTGGACCTGGACAAGCTCTTCGAGGTGCTGCTGCGGCAGGTCCGCGAACTGCTCGCGGTGGACACCGTCACCGTCCTGCTGGCCGACGCCGCCGGTGAGCAGCTGGTGGCCCGGGCGACGTCCGGCCTGGAGGAGGAGGTCTTCCAGGGCACCCGGGTGCCGGTGGGCTCCGGGTTCGCCGGTCGGGTGGCGCGGTTGCGCGAACCCGTGCAGATCGAGCGCGTCGACGAGTCGACGGTGATCAACCCCCTGCTGTGGGAGCGCGGCCTGGCGGTCCTGCTGGGCGTGCCGATGGTGGCCCAGGGCGAGCTGACCGGGGTGCTGCACGTCGGCAGCACCACGCCACGCCGGTTCACCGACGAGGAGGTCGAGCTGCTGCGGCTGGTGGCCGACCGGCTGGCGACGGCCGCGCACGTGCACCGGTCGCGGTCCGAGCGGGCCGCCGCCATGCTCCAGGACAGCCTCCTGCCGGGGCGCCTGCCCGTCACGGCGGGCTGGGAGGTGGCCGCCCGCTACGTCCCGGGCGCGGACAGCGGCGTCGGCGGCGACTGGTACGACGTGTTCGGCCTCCCCGGCGGGCGCATCGGCCTGGTCATCGGTGACGTGGTGGGCAACGGCCTGCCCGCCGCGATCGTCATGGGACGGCTGCGCAGCGCGTTGCGCGCCTACGCGCTGGAGTTCGACGACCCGGCGGAGGTGCTCGGCAAGCTCGACCGCAAGGCCAGCCACTTCGAGGCCCACACCATGGCCACGGTCGCCTACGCGGTGATCGACGTGGCGACCTCGCGCGCGGAGCTGGCCCTGGCCGGCCACCTGCCGCCCGTGCTCGCCGTGCCCGGCCGGGACCCCGCCTTCGTCGACGCCCCGCTCGGCCCGCCCATCGGCTACCACCTGGGCGTCGCGGGCCGCCGGGGCGCCGGCGTCGACCTGCCGCCCGGCGCGCTGGTCGCGCTGTACACCGACGGCCTCGTGGAGCGCCGCGACCAGGACCTCGACGACCGGTTGGAGCTGCTCCGGCAGGTCGTCTCCCCGGTGGCGCCGGAGACGGCGTGCGCCCGGATCATGGCCACCCTGATCGGCGACCGGCCCGCCACCGACGACATCGCGCTGGTGACGATCCGGCGCGGCCCCTGACCCCGGGCTGCCCCTGACCCCGGGCTGCCCCTGACCCCGGGCTGCCCCTGACCCCGGGCTGCCCTTGGCCCCGGGCGGCCCTGACGCCGGGCAGCCCTGCTCACGGGCGGCGCTCGCCTCAGGCGGCGTCGATCACCCTGCCGACCCGTTCGGCGGTCTCCCGCAGCCAGAGGTGCCCGGCGTCCTGCGCGTGCACCGGGTGCCACCACAGCGCCTCCTGGAGCGGCACGGCGGGGAAGGGGCACGGCAGCACGCGCACGCCGGGCGCGGGGAAGTGCTCGACCAGGCGCTGCTGCACCAGGGCCACCCGCCGGGTGCCGGCGACGAGCGGCGGCAGCAGGTGGAACGAGGGGACGGAGACGTCCACGCGGGGGCTGATGCCCAGCATGCTCAGCTGGCGGGTCACGGGCGCGTCGTAGGCGCGCTGGTAGACGGCCCAGGGCAGGCGGGCGAGGTCGTCGAGGGTCAGCTCGTCGCCGACCTCGGGGTTGTCGTCCGCGACCAGGCAGACCCACGTGTCGGTGAAGAGGCCGACGGAGGGGAAGTCGTCCAGGACGCCGTGGGGCATGAGGAGCCCGTCCACCGTGCTCAGCAGGGTCCCCACGTTGTCCAGCAGGGTCGGGGAGGTCTGGCGGAAGGTCAGGTGGACACCGGGTGCCTCCGCGTGCAGCACCCGGGCCAGGGCCACGCCGAACACGCTCGCGCCGTAGTCCGAGGTCAGGATGGTGAACTCGCGGCTCTCGGTGGTCGGGTCGAAGGTGGCCTGGCTGCTGAACACGCGCTCCAGCACCTCGCACGCGGCGGCGGCCCGGTCGCGCAGCACCGCGCCCAGCGGGGTCAGGTCGTAGTGGGAGCCGGTGCGCGACAGCAGCGGGTCGTCGAAGTGGCGGCGCAGGCGGGCCAGGGCGGCGCTCATCGCGGGCTGGGTCAGGCCGATCCGCTGCCCGGCCCTGGTGACGTTGCGCTCCTCCAGCAGCGCCCGCAGGGCCACCACGAGGTTGAGGTCGAGGTTCGACAGGTTCACCGCGCCTCCAGGCATCCACCGCGTGGATGCGGTGCATCACGAACATTCATTTCCGCGATCCTTTGACCCGCGTCACAGTAGTCCTCACGACACGGGAGGACACCTGATGGCAACACCCACGCAACCCGTCCGGTTCGCGCTCGGCACCTTCTCCGACGACGGGGCGCCGCCGTTCCCCGGCCTGGTCGTCGGGGAACGGGTGCTGGACCTGGAACGGGCGCTGCCGTGGCGACCCGCGTCCGCCCGCGCCCTGCTCGACCGGTGGGACGAGGCCCTGCCCGCGCTGCACGGCCTGGCCCGCGACGGCCACCGCGAGTGGCGACCGCTCGGCGGGCTGCGGGTGCACGCCCCGGTCGAACCGCGCCAGGTGGTCCAGTCCGGCGCGAACTACCGGCAGCACGTCATCGACCTCGTCGTCGCCCACCGCCCGGAGGGCTCGGCCGAGACCGAGGAGCAGGCGCGGGAGCGGGCCGCCGCGATCATGGACCGGCGGGCGCGCGAGGACCAGCCGTACGTGTTCACCGGGCTGCCCTCGGCGATCACCGGCCCGTACGACGACGTGGTGCTGCCGTCGTGGTGCGCGCAGCCGGACTGGGAGCTGGAACTGGCCGCGGTCATCGGCAGGCCCGCGCACCGGGTGTCCCCGGACCGGGCGCTGGAGCACGTCGCGGGCTACACCATCGCCAACGACCTCACCGCCCGCGACCACGTGTTCCGCACCGACATGCGCGAGATCGGCACCGACTGGTTCCGGTCGAAGAACGCGCCGGGCTTCACCCCGGTGGGCCCGTACCTGGTGCCCGCGGAGTTCGTGCCCGACCCGTCGGACCTGCGGCTGACGTTGAAGCTCAACGGCGAGACCATGCAGGACGAGTCCACCGAGGACATGATCTTCGACGTCGCGCGGGTCGTGTCCTACGCCTCGCAGACCGCCCGGCTGCTGCCCGGCGACCTCGTGCTGACCGGCTCGCCCGCGGGCAACGGCATCCACCACGGCCGGCTGCTGCGCGACGGCGACGTGATGGAGTCGACCATCACCGGCCTGGGCGTCCAGCGCACCCGGTGCGTCGCCGAGGGGGGCGCGTGAACCGCGACGACCCGGAGGGCGCGGTCGCGGAGGCCGCCAGGACCTGCTCCAACTGGGGCCGGTGGGGCGAGGACGACGTGCTCGGCACGCTCAACTTCCTCACCGAGGACAAGCGCCGCGAGGGCGCGGCCCTCGTCCGGCGGGGCGCGAGCTTCTCGCTGTCGCTGCGCTTCGACATGGACGGTCCGCAGAAGGGGTGGCGGCGGCGCACCAACCCGGTGCACACCATGCTCGACACCGGCACCGACGCGGCGGCGGGCCTCCAGGGCTTCCCGCACGGCATCGGCGGCGCGGACGACGTGATCTCCATGCCGCTGCAGTGCTCGACGCAGTGGGACGGCCTCGGGCACATCTTCGACCACGGCCGGGCGTGGAACGGGCGTGACGCGGCCACCACCGTCACCTCCGCCGGGGACCAGGTCACCGGCATCGAGCACATGGCCGCGCACGTCGCCGGCCGCGCCGTGCTGCTCGACGTCGGCCGGGTCGTCGGTGGTGGCGAACTGCCCGACGGCTTCGCCATCACCGAGCACCACCTCACCGAGACCGCCCGCGCCCACGGCGTGCGGGTCGGCCGGGGCGACATCGTGTGCGTGCGCACCGGGCGGCTGGCCCGCGCCAAGCGCGACGGGTGGGGCGACTACGCGGGCGGGCCCGCGCCCGGCCTGTCGTTCACCACCGCGTCGTGGCTGCACCGCACCGAGATCGCCGCGGTCGCCACCGACACGTGGGGCTTCGAGGTGCGGCCCAACGAGTTCGACCACGCCTTCCAACCGCTGCACCAGGTCGTCATCCCGCACATCGGGCTGCTGGTGGGCGAGATGTGGGACCTGGAGGCGCTGGCCGAGGACTGCGCCGCCGACGGCGTGCACGAGTTCTGGCTGACCGCCGCGCCGCTGCCCATCACCGGGGCCGTCGGCTCACCGGTCAACCCCGTCGCCGTCAAGTAGCGAGGAGTCGCCATGACCCGCACCGTGCTCGTCCTCGGCGGTGGCACCGCCGGCAACGCCCTGACCGTCCTGCTGCGCCGCGCCGGGCACGCGGTGGACCTCGTGGAGTCCGAAGAGGACTGGAACGCCACGGCCGGCTCCGGCATCACCGTCCAGGGCAACGCCCTGCGCGTCCTGCGCGAGGTCGGCGTGCTCGACGCCGTGCTGCGCGAGGGGTTCCCGTTCGACGAGCTCGGCCTCCTCGCCCCGGACGGCGCGGTGCTCGCCGTGCAGCGCGGCGGTCGCCTCGGCGGCGACGACCTGCCCGCCACCGTGGGGATGCGGCGGCCGGTGCTCCAGCGCATCCTGATCGACGCCGTGCGCGCCTCGGGCGCGTCGGTGCGGCTGGGCGTCACCGCCACCGCGCTCGACCCCGGCAGCGGGGACGTCGCCTTCTCCGACGGCACGACCGGGCGCTACGACCTGGTCGTCGGCGCGGACGGCCTCAACTCGGCCACGCGCCGGCTGATCGGCGTCGAGGAGGTGCCCGTGCCGACCGGCATGGCCATCTGGCGCGCCCCCGTGCCGCGCCCGACCGGCCTGGAGCACACGCGGATGATCTACGGCGGGTCGTGCTTCATCGCCGGCTGCTGCCCGACCGGGCCGGACACCGCCTACGCCTACCTCGTCGAGCGCAACCGCGACCGCGACGCCGTCGCCCCGGGCGCCCACGCCGAGGAGATGCGCCGGCTGGCCGAGGGCTACGGCGGACCGTGGCCGGAGATCCGGGCCGCGCTGACCGACCCGGCGGTGGTCAACTACACGTGGTTCGACCGGCTGCTCGTCGACGGGCCGTGGCACCGGGGACGGGTCGTGCTGGTCGGCGACGCCGCGCACGCCTGCCCGCCCACGCTGGCCCAGGGCGCGGCCATGTCGCTGGAGGACGCGCTCGTCCTGACCGAGCTGCTGTCCGCGCACGACACCTGGGACGACGCCGTGCTCACCGCCTACCGCGACCGCCGGTACCCGCGCGTGCGCACGGTCGTGGACGCCTCGGTGCAGCTCGGTCGGTGGCTGCTCGACGGGGTGCGCGACGCCGACGTGCCCGGCCTGATGGGCCGCACCGCGGGTGTCCTGGCGGCGAAGCCGTGACCGCGCCCGCAACGCCCACCGCGCCCGCAACGCCCGCAGCACCCGCAACGCCCGCAGCACCCGCCGTGACCGCGCCTGCGTCCGCGCCGACCGTGGACGTGCACGCGCACGTCCTGCTCCCCGAGGTGGACCTGCTCGTCGCCGACGCGCCCGGCCGCGCCGGGGCCCGCGAGCTGGACGCCCGCCGCAACGGGCCGGACGCGCTGGCGGTCAGCGGCGCGATGGTCCGCGACCGGCTGCGGCTGCTGACCGACGTGGTGCACCGGCTGGCCGCGATGGACATCGCCGGCGTGGACGTGCAGCTGGTCAGCCCGTCGCCCTCGCACTACCACTACTGGGCCGACCGCGAGGTCGCCCGCGCGGTGTACGAGACGGCCAACACCGCCACCGCGAAGCACTGCGCGCACGCCCCCGACCGGCTGCGCGGCCTGGGCCTGGTGCCGTTGCAACACCCCGACCTGGCCGTGCGGGCGCTCGACCACGCGCTGGGCGAGGGGCTGGCGGGCGTGCAGATCGGCAGCCACGCCCCGGGCCGCGAGCTGTCCGACCCGGCCTACGAGCCGTTCTGGGAGCTGGCCGCCGAGACCGGCGCGGTGGTGTTCCTGCACCCCTTCGGCTGCACGCTCGACGAGCGGTTGGACCGCTGGTACCTGTCCAACAGCGTCGGCCAGCCCGTCGAGAACGCGGTGGCGCTGTCGCACCTGGTGTTCTCCGGCGTGCTGGACCGCCACCCCGGCCTCAGGGTCGTCGCCGCGCACGGCGGCGGCTACCTGCCCACCCACCTGGGCCGCGCCGACCACGCCTGGCGGGTGCGCCCCGACGCGCACGGCTGCGCCCACCCGCCGAGCCACTACCTGCGGCGCCTGTGGTTCGACTCGCTGGTCCACGACGGGGGCGTGCTGCGCGAGCTGGTCCGCGTCGCCGGCGCGGACCGGGTGCTGCTCGGCTCCGACTTCCCGTTCGACATGGGCGCCGACGACCCGGTGGCCGCCCTGCGCGCCGCCGACCTGCCCGAACCCGACTTCCACGCCGTCCGAGGCGGCAACGCCGCCGCCCTGATCAACCTGGAGGAGACCCGGTGACCAGGCGATTGCTCACCCACCTGCGGCACGTCGACCTCGCCGTGCCCGACTACGACAAGCAGCGCGAGTTCTACGCCGGCGTGTGGGGCCTGACCGAGGTCGCGAACGACTCGGGCCTGAGCTTCCTGGCCGCCGAGGGCTCGCCCGAGCAGTACGTGGTGCGCCTGCGCAAGGCCGAGGAGAAGCGCCTCGACCTCATCGCGTTCGGCGCGGCCACCCCCGCCGACGTGGACGCGCTCGCCGAGCGGCTCATCGCCGCCGACGTGCGGCTCATCAGCACGCCCGACCGGCTCGGCACGCTCGGCGGCGGCTACGGCTTCCGGTTCTTCGACGTCGACGGCCGCACGGTCGAGGTCTCCGCCGACGTGGAGGTCCGCCGGCACCGCCGCGTCGAGGAGAAGGAGTCCATCCCGGTCCGGCTCTCGCACGTGGTGCTCAACTCGCCCGACCTCGGCGCCACCCGCGCCTGGTACGAGCGGCACCTGTCGTTCGCGCTGTCGGACACCCTCAGCTCCCCGCACGTGGGCGAGCTGATGCACTTCATGCGGATCAACCCGCAGCACCACAGCCTCGCCGTCGCCAAGGGCCCGCACACCTCGCTGCACCACATCTCCTTCGAGCTGCGCGGCGTGGACGAGTACATGCGCGGCACCGGGCGGCTGCTGCGCGCGGGCGTGCGCAAGATCTGGGGACCCGGCAGGCACCTGGCGGGCGACAACACGTTCTCCTACTTCTTCGACCCGCACGGCAACACCGTCGAGTACACCACCGAGCTGGAGCAGCTCGACGAGGACAGCTGGCACCCCCAGGTGTACGACCTGTCCCGCCCCGAGGTCAGCGACCAGTGGGGCACCGCCAACCCGATGAACGAGCTGGTCGCCAAGGAGTCGTTCAACGACCCCGACCGCGGCTGCTTCGTCGCCCCGCCGGTGTGACGGCATGAGGTTCGCGACCTACCGGCACGAGGGGCGCGAGCAGGTCGGCGTGCTCGACGACGCCGACCTGCTGCACCCGCTCGACGCGGCGTCCCTGGTCGACGTCCTGGGCGAGCTGCCCGCCGTCGGGGCCGCCGCCCTGGAGGGGCCGCCCGGACCGCACGTCTCGGCGGTGCGGCTGCTCGCGCCGCTCCGACCGCCCTCGGTGCGCGACTTCGTCGCGTTCGAGGAGCACGTGGAGGGTATGCGGGCGGGCGCGGGCGTGCCGGAGCGGTGGTACGCCGCGCCGACGTTCTACTTCACCAACCCGCACGCCGTCCTCGGCCCGCACGACGACGTGCCCGTCCCGCCGGGGTGCGCCCGGTTCGACTTCGAGCTGGAGGTCGCCGCCGTCGTCGGCCGCGAGGGCCGCGACCTCACCCCCGAGGCGGCGCGCGACCACATCGCCGGCTACACGATCCTCAACGACTGGTCCGCCCGCGACCTCCAGCACGCCGAGATGGCGGTGGGCCTGGGGCCGTGCAAGGGCAAGGACACCGCCACCACGCTCGGCCCGTGGCTGGTCACCCCCGACGAGCTGGAGCCGTTCCGCGACACCGACGGCCTGCTCCGGCTCGCGCTGACCGCCGAGGTCGACGGCGAGGTCGTCGGCTCCGACCTGCTGTCCAACATGAGCTGGACGTTCGAGGAGATGACCGCCTACGCCTCGCGCGGCACCCTCGTGCGGCCCGGCGACGTGCTGGGCTCCGGGACCTGCGGCAACGGCGGCTGCCTGGCCGAGCTGTGGGGCCGGGGGTCGGACCGGCCGCCGCTGCGGCCCGGCAACGTCGTCACCCTCACCGTCGAGGGCATCGGCGCGCTGGCCGGCACGGTCGTGGCGGGGACGGCGGCGACGCCCCTGCCGCCCGCCCGCCGCCGCCCGCGGACGAGGCCGTGACCGCGTTACGACGACGCGCGCTCCACCAGCTTCGGCTCGAACACCCGGCGCCGGTGCACGTGCTCGGGGCCCAGGTCGATCTCGTCGGCGAGCAGCCGCGCGGCGGCCTGGCCCAGCTCGTAGCCGTCCACGTGGACGGAGGTCAGCGGCACGGCGGCGGTCTCGGCGGCGTCTATGTCGTCGTAGCCGACCAGGGCGAGGTCGTCGGGGACGGTCAGGCCGCCGCGCAGGGCGACCTGCATGACGCCCAGGGCGAGCAGGTCGTTGGCGCAGAACACCGCGGTGGGGCGGTCGGTCCCGGCCAGCAGCCGCTCCGCGGCGCGGCGGCCCTGCTCGACGGTGAACGCGCGCACCTCGACGGTGCGCAGGTCGTCGGGGGACCGGCCGGCCCGCTCCAGCGCGCGCAGGGAGCCCGCCCGGCGGTCGACGGACTGCCGCATGGTCATCGGCCCGGTGACGAAGGCGACGTCCCGGTGGCCCCGCCCGAGCAGGTGGGTGACGGCCTGCTCGGCGCCCGCCACGTCGTCGACGGCGACGCAGCACACGTCGGGCAGGTCGGCGACGTTGTCCAGCAGCACCACGCGCAGCCCGCGCTCGCGCAGCCCGGCGACCCAGGCCGGGGTGGGGTCCACCGGGTTGATCAGCACGCCCTGCATCCGCTGCTCGGTGATCAGGTCGAGGTAGCGGCGCTCCTTGTCCGGGGAGACGTCGCTGTTGCACAGCATGACGGCGTTGTCGAACTCCAGCATGGTGTCCTCGCAGCCGCGCGCCACGTCCGTGAGGAACGGGTTGCGCACGTCGAACACGACCAGCCCCACGGCCTTGGTGCGCCCGCTGACCATGGTGCGGGCGGCGGCGTTGGGCAGGTAGCCCAGCTGCTCGATGACCGCCAGGACCCGGGCGCGGGTGACCGGGGCGACCCGGTCGGGGCGGTTGAGGACGTTGGAGACGGTGGCCGTGGAGACCCCGGCGGTCGCGGCCACCTGCTTGATGCCCACCGTCGACACCGTCAGACCTCCACCGCGGTTGTGCGAACCGGGATCGTACCCGGGCCGGGGTCCTCGTGAGCGGGCCGGCACGGCGCGGTGACGCGGTGCGCGCCGGGCCCGACGTGCAGCGGCTCCCGGCCGTCGAGGTCGAGGACGGCCGTGGTGTTCGCCGGGACGACGACCTCCACGGTCAGCTCCGCCCCCTCCCGCCGCCACGACACCCGCGCCCGGCCGTACGGGGTGTCGTGCTCGGCGGAGGCGGCGGTCAGGCCCCCGCCGGGACGGGGCGCGACGCGGATGCGGCGGTAGCCGGGCGCGGCGGGGGACAGGCCCGCGACGGTGCGGTGCAGCCAGTCGGCCACCGAGCCCAGGGCGTAGTGGTTGAACGAGGTCATCTCGCCGGGGTTGACCGTGCCGTCGGGCAGCATCGAGTCCCAGCGCTCCCAGACCGTCGTCGCGCCCAGGCCGACCGCGTACAGCCAGGAGGGGCACTCGCGCTGGAGCAGCAGCAGGTAGGCGTCGTCGAGGTGACCGGAGCCGGCCAGCGCGTCGAGGACCACCGGGGTGCCCGCGAAGCCGGTGCCGACGCGGTGGCCGTCGGCGCGGACCAGCTCGGCCAACCGCCGGCCCACCCGGTCGCGCCGGTCGTCGGGCACGAGGTCGAAGCGCAGCGCGAGCGCGAGGCCGGTGGGCGTGCCGGGCGCGTCGGGCCGCAGGTAGGCGCGGGCGAACCCGGCCCGCACCCGGTCGTGCAGCGCCCGGTAGCGGGTCTCGTCGGCGGTCTCGCCCAGCACGCGCGCGGTGTCGGCGAGGGTCCGCGCGGACAGCGCCGCGTACGCCGTGGCCACCAGGTGCGGGTCGGTGCGCGCGGCCCACGGGTCCTCCGGCGGCGCGGCCGGGTCCAGCCAGTCGCCCAGCTGGCGGCCCCGGCGCCACACGCCGTCCTCGTCCAGCAGCGACGCCACCAGGTCCACCCAGGCGCGGGCGGCCGGGTACGCGGCGCGCAGCACGCCGCGGTCGCCGAACCGCTCGTGCAGCACCCACGGGGTGAGCACGGCGGCGTCGCCCCACACCGCGCCCGGCCAGGCCGGGTACCACTCGCCCTCGGGCAGGGTGGGGATCGCGGGGACGAAGAACGGCACCGTGCCGTCCGGGAGCTGGTCGGCGGCCAGGTCGGCCAGCCACGAGGTGAGCAGGCCGGCGCAGTCGTGCAGGAACGCGGCGGTGGGCGCGAAGACCTGGATGTCACCGGTCCAGCCCAGGCGCTCGTCGCGCTGCGGGCAGTCGGTGGGGATGTCGAGGAAGTTGCCCCTCATGCTCCACACCACGTTCTCGTGCAGCCGCTCCAGCGCCGGGTCGGAGCAGGCGAACCAGCCGGTGCGGCGCATGTCGGTGTGGCACACCACCGCCGTCACGTCCGCCGGGACCAGGTCACCGGGCCAGCCGGAGACCTCCGCGTAGCGGAAGCCGTGGAAGGTGAACCGCGGTTCCCACTCCTCCGCGCCGTCGCCGCGCGGCGCGTACCGGTCGACCGACACCGCGCCGCGCAGCGGGCGCACGCACAGCTCGCCGTCCTCCAGCACCTCGGCGTGCCGCAGGGTGATCTCCCGCCCGGCCCCGCCGGTGACCCGGACGCGCAGCCGCCCCACCAGGTTCTGCCCGAAGTCCAGCAGGAACCGGCCGTCGCCCTTGGGCGTGACGGACACCGGGGCCAGCAGCCGCGTGCGCCGCACCGGCGGCCCGGTCGGGGCCACCAGCGTGGCCGGGTCGCGCTCGACCGCCTCCACCGGTCCCCACGCCGAGTCGTCGAACCCCGGCGCGTCCCAGCCCACCGGTTCCAGGCGGGCGTCGAAGTGCTCGCCCTCGTACAGGCCGGCGGACACCAGCCCGCCCGTGCCCGCGCGCCACGAGCCGTCGGTGCCCACGACCTGCCGCGTGCCGTCGGCGTACGTGATCTCCAGCTGCGCCAGCGCGCCGACGCGGTCGCCGTAGACGGCGCGCGTGCCGCCGTTGAAGCCCAGCCTGCCCCGGTACCAGCCGTCCGCCAGCGCCACGCCGACCGCGTTGCGGCCGGGGCGCAGCAGCCCGGTGATGTCGTGGGTGCGGTAGCGCAACCGTTCGCGGTAGCTGGTCCACCCCGGCGCCAGCACGTCGTCGCCCACCGGCGCGCCGTTGAGGCGCAGCTCGTGCACGCCGTGCGCGGTGGTGTAGGCGCGGGCGTGCGCCACCGGTCCGCCCACGGTGAACTCCGCGCGCAGCAGCGGCGGCCGGTCGGCTTCGACGGCGGGGGAGACCACGCGCGCGGTCCAGTCCCCCGGGCGCAGCAGGCCCGCCTCCACCGCCGAGGGCGCGCTCCACGGCGTCACCCGCCCGTCGCGGCCCCGGGCGCGCACCCGCACCACCCGCCGGTCCCGCGACCCCAGCGGTTCGGCCGGCCACGGCACCAGGCGCGACTCGCCCGACTCGACCCGGTGGCGGCTGACCGCTCCTCCCGCGCCGGTGCCGGGCGCCCCGACCCGGGACACCTCCACCTCGTAGGCGGCCTGCGCCCACCCGCCGGCCGGGTCGTCCACCGTCCACGACAGGCGCGGTGCCGGTTCGCCGATGCCCAGGGCCTCGCGGTGGTGCTCCGCGGTCGGCGCGGTCACCCGCGCGGGGGCGTCGTGGTTCTGCTGGTGCACGTGGCGTCTCCCGGGACGTCGAACCGGATGTTCCGCTGCTATGTGTAACGCTTCAAGTCATCGTTTGGGAAGCACCCCTTGACCGACGTGCGCGGTGTCACCTACGGTTCGGCCACTCCTGTAAAACGTTTCAATCCCCACCCCCGGTGTCCCGGGGCGAGAACGGAACTCCCGTCATGGCAACAGCGCTCAGACCGCGCCGGCGCTCCCGGTCGGCCCCCTGGTGGTTCCTCGCGCCCGGCCTGGCGTTCTTCGCCTTCGCCGTGCTGGTGCCCAGCGCGCAGGGCGCCGGGTACGCCTTCACCGACTGGGACGGCATCAGCCCGGCGCCGGAGTTCGTCGGCCTCGACAACTTCCGCGCCCTGCTGGAGGACGGGACGGCGCGCTCGGCGCTGCTCACCACGCTCCTCGCGGCGTCGGCCATCACGGTGGTGCAGAACGCGATCGGCCTGCTGCTGGCGCTGGGCGTCAACGCGCGCATCAAGAGCCGCACCGTGCTGCGGGTGTTCTTCTTCGCCCCGGCCGTGATCACCCCGGTGGTCACCGCGTACCTGTGGAAGTACCTGTACGCGCCGGAAGGGGCGATCAACGCCCTGCTCGGCGCCGTCGGGCTGGGCTCCTGGCAGCAGGACTGGCTGGGCGACACCGACCTGGCGCTGTGGTCGGTGGTCGCCGTGGTGATCTGGCAGTTCGCCGGCTACTCCATGGTGATCTTCCTGGCCGGGCTGCAGTCCATCCCGCAGGAGGTCAACGAGGCGGCGTCGCTGGACGGCGCCGGCGCGGTCAGCCGGTTCTGGCACGTCACCAGGCCCATGCTCGCGCCCGCCACGACCATCAACCTCATGCTGTCGGTCATCGGCGGCCTGAAGCTGTTCGACCAGGTGTGGGTGATGACCCAGGGCGGGCCGGGCGGCGCGACCGACACCCTGTCCACGGTCATCTACCGGCAGGCGTTCCAGTTCAACGACTTCGCCTACAGCATCGCCATCGCGCTCGTGCTCACCGTCCTGGTCGCGGTGATCAGCGCGGTGCAGTACCGGGGCCTGAGCAGGCAGGGGGGCGCGGCGTGAACCGCTACACCTGGCGCACCGCGGGGTTGGAGGCCGTCATGGTCGCCACCGCGCTGGTGTTCGCCTTCCCCGTCTACGTGCTGCTGTCGCTCTCGCTGCGCCGGCCCGGCGACCAGTCCTCGCCGATCGCGCTGTCGTCGCCCACCCTGGCCAACTACGGCGACGCCTGGCGGCAGGCGGACCTGGGCACCGCCCTGCTGACCAGCACCCTGATCACGGTGTGCAGCGTGGTCCTCGTGGTGCTGCTCTCGGCGATGGCGGCCCACCCCCTCGCCCGCAGCACGCGGGCGTGGTCCAGGGCGGCGTTCCTGCTGTTCATGCTCGGCCTGCTGCTGCCGTTCCAGCTCGCCCTGATCCCGCTGTACCAGACCATGCGCGACCTCGGCCTGCTCGGCGAACCGCTCGCCCTGGTCGTGTTCTACACCGGCCTCCAGGTGCCGTTCTCGGTCTTCCTCTACACCGGTTTCCTGCGCGCCCTGGACCCCGCCTACGAGGAGGCCGCGCTGATCGACGGCGCGGGCCCGCTGCGGGCGTTCTTCTCCGTCGTGCTGCCGCTGATGCGACCCGTCACCGGCACCGTCGTCATCCTCAACGCCATCTTCGTGTGGAACGACTTCCTCACCCCGCTGCTGTACCTCAGCGGCACCGAGCGGCAGACCGTGCCGGTCGCCCTGTTCGGGTTCGTCGGCCAGTACGTGTCCCGGTGGCCGTTGGTCTTCGCCGGGCTCGTCATCGGCACCGCGCCGGTGCTGCTCGTCTACTTCGCCATGCAGAAGCGCGTCATCCAGGGGTTCGCCGGCGGCCTGAAGGGCTGACCCGCACCCCCACACCACACCACACCCGGAGCACAACGATGTCCTCTTCCCGACGCGCCCTCGCGGTCGCCGTCACCGCCCTGCTGCTGTCCGCCTGCGGCTCCGGCTCGTCCGGCTCCGGCGGCAACGCCCTCAAGGTCGCCGCCAACGCCACCGACCGCGCCTCGGTCGACGCCGTCGTGGAGGCGTTCGAGCGGGAGAACCCCGGCACCGAGGTCACCGTGACCTACGCCGACACCGACCAGTTGCAGAGCACCCTGCGCACCCAGCTGTCCTCGGGCACCGGCCCGGACGTGTTCACCGTCTGGCCCGGCAACGGCAACCCCGGCGCGCTCCGGGTCCTCCAGCCCGCCGGCTACCTCGCCGACCTCAGCGACCGGCCGTTCGCCGCGTCCGTGCCCGCGGCGTCCAAGCCGGTCACCCAGGTCGACGGCAGGACCTACGTCGTGCCCGCCAACTACAGCGGCATCGGCGTCGTCTACACCCAGGAGGCCATGACCGCCATCGGCGGTCGGGAGCCGACGACCTGGGACGAGCTGCTCGCGCTGTGCGGCAAGGCCCGCGACAACGGCAAGGTGCTGCTGGCGCTGGGCATCCAGACGCCGTGGGTCACCCAGCTCGTCACCTACGCCCTCGTCGCCACCACCGCCTACGCCGACAACCCCGAGTTCGGGCAGGACATGGCGGCGGGCGAGGAGAAGTTCGCCGGCTCCGGCTGGAAGACCGCGCTGGAGAAGTACCTGGAGATGGACGAGCGCGGCTGCTTCAGCGACAAGCCGCTGGGCACCAGCTACGAGACCTCGATCAAGGACGTCGCCCAGGGCAGGGCGGTCGGCGTGGTGCAGGTCGCGAGCAGCCTGTCGTCGGTGCGCGCGGAAGCCGGCGACGCCGACATCCGCATGTTCCCGCTGCCCGCCGGCGACGACCCCGCCAAGACCCGCATGCCCGGCGCCGTCTCCGCCGCCTACGGCGTCAACGCGAAGAGCGCCAAGGCCGACCTGGCGAAGGAGTTCGTCGACTTCCTCGGCTCGGAGAAGGGGCAGAACCTCTACAACGAGAAGGGCGGCACCCTGCCGGCGATCCCCAACGCCTCGTTCAAGGCCGACCCCGCGCTGACCCTGCTCGACCAGCACCTGCGCAACGGCACGACCGTGGCGTTCATGGACCAGTACTGGCCCACGCCCAAGGTCCAGCAGGAGCACTTCACCCAGGTCCAGAAGCTGTTCTCCGGCGACGTCTCCGTCGACGACGTCCTCGCCGCCCTGGACGAGGTCTACGCCGCCAAGTAGGTCACCCTCCCCTGAAAGGTTGACATGGACCGTCGAAGCTTCATCTCAGCCACCGCCCTGACCGCCCTCGCCACCGCCGTCACGTCCACCCCCGGCACGTCCACCGCCGCCACCGGCACGTCCACCACCGCGCCCGCCGGGCACGGTCACCGCGCCGCCGCGGCCGACCCCCGGGTCGAGCAGCTGTTGGCCCGCATGGGCCAGGCCCAGAAGATCGCCCTGGTCCGCTGCGACTTCGCCGCCCTGGCCGGGCTCGGCATCCCGGCGCTGAGCATGGCCGACGCCTCCGCCGGCCTGCGCGGCGAGACCGGCGTCACCGCGTTCCCCGTCCCGCTGGCCCAGGCCGCCACCTTCGACCCCGCCCTCGTCGGCCGGATGGCCTCGGCCGTCGCCGCCGAGGGCCGGGGCAAGGGCTTCAACAACCTGCTCGCGCCCACCGCCGACATCACCCGCAGCCGGCACTTCGGCCGCCAGTCCGAGGGCTTCGGCGAGGACCCGACCCTGGCCGGCGCGCTGGCCGCCGCCGCGACGACCGCCCTGCACCGGGGCGGGGTGCTCGCCACCCTCAAGCACTTCGCCGCCTACACCCAGGAGCTCGACCGGTTCGCCGTGGACGTCAAGGTCTCCGAACGCGCCCTGCACGAGGTCTACTACGCCCCGTTCCGGGCCGCGGTCGAAGCCGTCCCGCTCACCTCGGTCATGATCGCCTACCCGAAGGTCAACGGCACCTACGCCACCCAGGACCCGGTGCTGTTCGACGACCTCAAGCGCCTCATCGGCTTGCAGGGCTACACCGTGCCGGACTTCTGGGCAGGCGACGACCAGGTCGCCGCCGCCAGGGCCGGCATGGACCTCGCCGGGCTCGGCCCCGGCGGCGTCCGGGTCACCGCCGACGAGCTGGCCCGCGGCGTCCCCGCGGCGCGCATCGACGACGCCGCGCGCCGCATCCTGTCCGCCATGGTCGCCGCCGGCCTGTTCGACACCCCGCTACCGGCTCCCGCGCCGGTCGTCACCACGCCCGCCCACCAGGCGCTGGCCCACGACCTCGCCGTGCACTCCACGGTGCTGCTGGCCAACCGGGGGGTGCTGCCGCTGGCGCGGGCGGTGAGGTCCCTGGCCGTCATCGGCGTCGCCGACACCGGCGTCATCACCGGCGTGTCCGGCTCCACCTACGTCGACCCCGGCACGTGGACCACCCCGCTCCAGGCCATCCGCGCCCGCGCCGGGAGCGCCGTCACCGTCACCACCTCGCCCGGCACCCTGGGTGACGTGCCGCTGCCCGTCGTGCCCGCCGCCGCCCTCCCGGGCGGCCTGACCGGCACCTTCTACGCCGGGGCCACCCCCACCGGCACGCCGGTCGCCACGCTGACCGCACCGACCCTCGACTTCGACCAAGCGCCCGTCACCGGCCTGCCGGCGGTGTGGTCCGCCCGGTGGACCGGCACCCTGACCCCCACCACCACCGGCCTGCACCGCTTCTCCCTGCTCACCTCCGGCACCGCCGAGCTGGTGATCGACGGCAGGACGGTCGTCTCCGGCACCCGGCACATGCGCCGCTTCTTCCTCGGCCCGTTCGACTACCCCCTCCAGGGCACCGCCCAGCTCACCGCCGGACGCCGGGTCGACGTCACCGTCGAGTACACCAACGCCACCGCCGAACCCGGCCAGAGCGCCCTCGCGCTCGGCTGGCAGCCGACCTCGCTCATCCCCGCCGCCGTCACCGCGGCCCGGGGCGCGGACGCGGCCGTCGTCGTGGTCAACCGCGTCGCCGGCGAGGACATGGACCACGACACCCTGTCCCTGCCCGGCGACCAGGACGCGCTGATCGCCGCCGTGGCCGCGGCCAACCCCGACACGGTGGTGGTGCTCAACACCGACGGCCCGGTCGCGATGCCGTGGCTGGGCTCGGTGCGCGCCGTCGTGCAGACCTGGTACGGCGGGCGCGGCACGGGCACCGCCCTGGCCGCCGTGCTCTTCGGCGACGCCGACCCCGCCGGCCGCCTGCCGGTCACCTTCCCCGCGTCCGAGGCGCAGGGACCGGCGACCACCCCGGCCACCTACCCCGGCGTGGACAAGGTGGTGCGCTTCGACGAGGGCGTCCACGTCGGCTACCGCCACTACGACAAGGCGGGACAGGAACCGCTGTTCCCGTTCGGCCACGGCCTGTCCTACACCACGTTCACCCTGGGCGACCTGACGGCGTCCTACGGCGGCGGCACGCTGACCACCGGCGTGACCCTGACCAACACCGGCACCCGCGCCGGCTGGCAGACCGTCCAGCTCTACGCGGCCCTGCCCCCCTCCGCCAAGGCCGAGGTGCGCCGGCTCGTCGGCTTCCGCAAGGTCCACCTCACGCCGGGCCAGCGGACGCGGGTCGCCATCGCGGTACCCGAGCGGGCGCTGTCGGTGTGGAACCCCGCCACCGACGCCTGGGTCCTGACGCCGGGGCTCTACACCCTGTCGGCGGGCACCTCGTCCCGGGACCTGCCCGTCCGCCGGACGATCACGCTGTAGCGCGGCGGCGCGCCCCGCTCCACCGCTCCGCCGGTCCGCCGGTGGCGGTCAGCGGGGGCAGCGCGCCGGTCGCCCGCCGTGCCCGTGCAGCGCCGGTGCCGGGACCGGCGGCGGTGGTTCCTGTACCTGCGCCGGTACCGGTACCGGTACCGGCGCAGGTGCCGGTTCCTGTGCCGGGACGGACACGGGTGCCGGGTACGGCCTGGCGCGCCGCCGGAACCAGCACAGCAGGGCACCGCTGTGCCGCTGCGGCGGGAGGGTCAACGTGCGCAGCACGTCGTCCTCCAGCCGGTGGACCACGGCGTTCTTCCGCACCAGCACGTCCTCCATCCGGTGGATCGTGCGCTGCCCGCGGTACCAGGCGCCGTCGGCGTGCAGGCCGGCGGCGCGGCTGCGCCGCCGGAAGTCGGCGCTGACACCCGCCCAGAACCTGCTGCGCTCACGGGCCTGCGCGGCGTTCCGGGCCGCGGCCTTGCTGCGCGCCAGTGCGTGGGCGACCCGGGCGTGCCGTTCCGCCGGTGCCTCGATCGACGTCCCCACGGGTCCACCCTTGCCCACGGCCTCGGTCCAAGGCCACAACTTTCACCCGCTCGTGTGACAGGAGGGACTCGTTCAGCGGCACGTGACCGACCGCCGTCACCCGAGAGCCGCATGGGTAGTCCACAAAGGACCACTCACCGTGGCCGCGTCGCCGGTCCACAGTGGTGACGCCGGCGGTCCACCCGGACCGCCGGCGCGCGGCACCCCGCTAGCAGCCCGAGCAACAGCCGCAGCCGGGGCCGGTGCACCCGCTGCAACAGGTGCAGCCGCCGGCGTGCGGCTGTGACGAGGTCGTGGTCTCCGTGGTCATGTCGGCCTCCCGTGGCGAGACGGTCCGGGTCATCACCTCCACGGTGCGCCGCCGCGGTGGCGGGGGTGAAGCCCGGCCACCCGATCGTCGGCGCTCGTTCACCCCGGTGGTGCAACCCCCGACACCGGATCGGCGGCGTCCGCGCGGCGGGCGGGGTCAGGCGTACTCGGGGAGGGCGCGGGCCACGTCGTGCGGGGACGGCATGGCGGCCACCTCCTCGGCCATCGCCGCCACCGCGGCGCGCACGGCCTCGTCGGTCAGCAGGCGGCGAGCCTTGGCCGTGATCACCTCGGCGGTCAGGTCCGCGGCGAGCACCTGGTCGCCGAGACCGGCGGCGGTGACCGCGTCGGCGTTGCTGAACTGGTCGGCGCCCTGCGGCAGGACCAGGTGCGGCACGCCCGTGCCGAACGTGCCCAGCGTGGCCCCGGCGCCGCCGTGGTGCACCACGAGGTCCACGTGCGGCAGGAGGTCGGCCTGCGGCAGCCAGGGCCGCACGAGCACGTTGTCCGGCACGTCGCCCAGCGCGCCCACCTCGACGCTCCGGCCGGTGGACACGACCACCCGGGTGCCCAGCACGGCCAGCCCGGCGATGGCGGTGCGCAGCACGTCCGCGGTGCCGAACGCCGTGCCCAGCGTCAGGTAGACCAGCGGCTCCCGGTGCTCGCGCACCCACGACGGCAGCTCGCCGGGCTCGGAGAACGGCACCGGTCGCAGCGGGACGACCTCGGTCGGCGAGACGGGGAACGCGGGGTCCTGCACCGACGGCGGGCAGATGTCGAGGTAGGGGTTGCCGAGCGGCATGAGGTCGCCGTCGGGCAGGTCGACGCCGAGGTCCGCGGCGACCTCGGCCAGGTTCCCGCGCAGGGCCTCGGGGGGTCCCGTGGGCCGCCACATCCGGCCGAACGAGTGGCACACCGCGGGCACGCCCGCGGCCTTCGCGGCCAGCCCGGCGCCGGGGTTGGCGATCTCGTGCACGACCAGGTCGGGCTTGCGGTCGACGATGATCGGCGCCAGGTCCGCGGCGCAGCGGCGCGGCAGGATCGACCCGAACACCTCCGAGACCCGCTCGGGTCGGAAATCGGGCGACTTCCGGGCCGCGGGACCCGCGCCGGCCAGCTCGAACGCCGCGAGCATGTCCATGCCGCCGGTGACGTGCTCGATGCCGTGCGCGGTCACCGCGCGCGCGAACGGGGCCGTGGTCACGAACGTGACGTCGTGGCCCACCTCTCGCGCGGCGATGGCGAGCGGCAGGAGGGGGTAGGCGTGTCCGTAGGAGCCGAGGCTCGAGAAGAGGATTCGCACCGGGAAGAACGTACTGAGTCCGCCCCACCCTGAAAGTTAACTCTTCCCGTCCCTGCGGGTGGCGCCGCCGCGTCGCTTCGGGACGGGTCGCGGCGGCTACCGGCGGGAACCGCCCGCGGAACTCCTCCGGCGACGCCCGGTGCGCGGCCGGCACCACCACCGTGCCGCAGTCGTCCAGCACGCCGGGGTCGTGCCGGACCGTGATGGCGAAGTCCGCCCCGGTGCGCACGTCAGCACGTCGTACACCGGCCGGCGGTCCCCGGTCCCCGGTCACCGGCCGACCGCCGACGGGTGCAGGTCCGGCCGGTAGCCCGCGGCGAGGGCGGCCACCGTCGAGGGCGGCGTGAGCACCGGCAGGTCACCGCGCGGCACGGGTCTGCGCTCCCGGTAGCCCGCGTGCGACCAGCGGTGCAGCACGTCGTCGTGGAGGAGCCAGAACGCGTCGTCGAGCCGGGTGAACACCCCGTCGGGCAGCTCCCGCGCCGGGCGGGGCCGCAGCAGCCGGTTCCCGTCCACGAGCGCGCGCTCGTCGTGCAGCACGGCGTCGATGGCGTCGGCCCCGGGTACCGCCCCGCCCGGGGCCCGGTGCGGCCACAGCCGTTGGAACAGCCGGTACGCGCGGTTGCGGCACTCGGCGCACGGCCGGTGCCCGGCGGCCAGGGCGACCGCCTCGTCCAGGAAGAACAGCTCGGTGTACCGCCCCGGCCGCAGCACGGGGCGCCGCCTGCCCCGGAAGTCCACCTCGCAGACCAGCCAGCGCCGCACCTGGTGGCGCCTGCGCACGACGAGCCGTTCGTCGTGCAGCACGCCGCGGTTGCCGTACTTGGTGCCCCGGTGGGGCGTGGCGACCAGGTCGCCCGCCGGGGTCACGCGGTTGCGCAGCGGTCGGCTCGGCCACCCTGCCTGTGCGTTCCCGCCCCCGGAGGTCGTCATGACCCCAGTCCACCAGCGGTCGGTGGGTCCGGCCGGCAGGAACGCGCCACCACCCCCGCCCGTGGGCTTGGTGTCGTTTTCCTGCCGGCCGGACCGGTGGGCATCCGCCAGGATGGACCCGTGCACATCGACGTGGAGCGCTGCGTGCGCGCGGTCCAGTCCAAGGACGCCCGGTTCGACGGGTGGTTCTTCACGGCGGTGCTGACCACGCGGATCTACTGCCGGCCCAGCTGCCCGGTGGTGCCGCCGAAGGTCGAGAACATGGAGTTCCACCCGAGCGCGGCGTCCGCCCAGCAGGCCGGGTTCCGCGCGTGCAAGCGGTGCCGCCCGGACGCGAGCCCGGGGTCGCCGCAGTGGAACGAGCGCGCCGACGTGGTGGCCCGCGCCATGCGGTTGATCGCGGACGGGGTGGTGGACGCCGAGGGCGTGCCCGGCCTGGCCCGCCGGCTCGGCTACAGCGTGCGCCAGGTCGAGCGGCAGCTGCGCGCCGAGCTGGGCGCGGGACCGCTGGCCATCGCCCGCGCGCAGCGCGCGCAGACCGCCCGGCTGCTCATCGAGACCACCACCCTGCCGATGACCGACGTCGCGCCCGCGGCCGGGTTCTCCAGCACCCGCTCGTTCAACGACACCGTGCGCGAGGTGTTCGCGCTCACCCCGACCGAGCTGCGGCAGTCCGCCGTGCGCCGCAAGCGCGCGGTCCCGGCCGAGGTCGGCTCGGGCGACCCGCCCGCGACCACGCTGACCGTGCGGCTGCCGTTCCGCTCGACGCTCTGCCCGGACAACCTGTTCGGGCACCTGGTGGCGACCGGCGTGCCGGGCGTGGAGGAGTGGCACGAGGGCGCGTACCGGCGCACGCTGCGGCTGCCCAACGGCCCCGGCACCGTGTCGATCACCCCCACCCCCGCGCACGTCGCGTGCCGGTTCGCGCTGTCGGACCTGCGCGACCTGTCCACCGCGATCAGCCGGTGCCGCCGCCTGCTCGACCTCGACGCCGACCCGGTGGCCGTCGACGAGCTGCTGTCCGAGGACCCGGTGCTCGCGCCGCTGGTGGCCAAGAACCCCGGTCGGCGCGTGCCCCGCACGGTCGACGCCGAGGAGTTCGCCGTCCGGGCGGTGCTGGGCCAGCAGGTGTCCACCGCCTCGGCGCGGACGCTCGCGCACCGGCTGGTCGTCGCGCACGGCGAACCGGTGCGCGACCCGGGCGGCAACCTCACCCACCTGTTCCCCACCGCCGAGCAGCTGGCGACCCTCGACCCGGAGTCGCTGGCGATGCCCCGCTCGCGCCGCCGCACGCTGGTCTCGCTCGTCGCCGCCCTGGCCGGCGGCGAGCTGGACCTGGGCGCGGGCAGCGACTGGCAGCAGGCGCGGGCGAAGCTCGCCGCGCTGCCCGGGTTCGGCCCCTGGACCGTGGAGATGATCGCCATGCGCGGCCTGGGCGACCCGGACGCGTTCCTGCCCACCGACCTCGGCGTCAAGGTCGCCGCCCGCCAGGCCGGGCTGCCCGACTCCCCGGCGGCGCTCACCGCCCGCGCCGCGGCGTGGCGACCGTGGCGCGCCTACGCCGTCCAGCACCTGTGGGCGATGCTCGACCACCCCGTGAACAAGATGCCGACGGCATGAGGAGAGTACGACGATGGCACCACCCGCTCCCGGGCACCGCGTGCACACGACCGTGGACAGCCCGGTCGGCGAGCTGACCCTGGTGGCGACGGACGGGGCCCTGTCCGGCCTGTACATGGTCGAACAGCGGCACCGCCCGCCGCAGGAGTCGTTCGGCGAGGTCGACGCCTCGCCGTTCGACGACGTGGTCCGGCAGCTCGACGAGTACTTCGCGGGCAGGCGCACGGACTTCGACCTCCCGCTGAACCTGGCCGGCACCGAGTTCCAGCGCACCGTGTGGACGGCGCTGCGCACGATCCCGTACGGCGAGACCGTCTCCTACGGCGAGCTGGCCGCGCTCCTGGGGCGGCCGAGCGCGTCGCGGGCGGTGGGGCTCGCCAACGGCAAGAACCCCGTCGGCGTCATCGTGCCGTGCCACCGCGTGGTCGGCTCGACCGGCGGTCTGACCGGCTACGGCGGCGGCCTGGACCGCAAGCGCTTCCTGCTGGACTTCGAGCGCGGCGCGGCCGACGACGGCCTGTTCGGCCGCGGTGAGCTGGTGGGCCGGGCCTGACCGACTATCACTGACCGACTGACCACAGTGATCGACGCGTGGTCGTCGACACCGGCATGATGACCGACACCGCCAACGGCTGCACACGTCGCAGTCGGCGGTGTCGGTGGCGGTGGCGATCGGCGAGCTGGAGCGGCTGCTCGGCGTCCAGATCCTGCTGCGGCACAAGGCGCGTGGCCTGACGCACCCCCGTCGACCCGCTGGTGGTCGACCACCTGCTCGCCGCGTGCCGGCCACCGCCTTCACCGACTTCTGCCGACCGGTTCCCGTGCCGCCGGAGCGTTGCCACCGGTGGAGGTCGATTCCAACGGGTCGGGCGGACTCGTACAGATATCAGGTGCCCGGAGGGCGACGTCGCACTACGGCTCGCCGGGCTTGCCGTCGGGGTGCTGGTTGATCCAGGACAGCCCGCCGAGGTCGAGCCGGTGCTGCGCCCGGGTGACCGCGACGTAGGCCAGCCTCGCTTCGGCGAGGCTGATCTCACCGGGGAGCGGCTGCCCATCGGGGCCGACGTTCTCCCGGTCCTCCGGTTCGACGAAGTCCCGGGCGATGCGGACCGCGGACCACTCCCGCCCCTTGGCCTTGTGCACGGTGGACACCGTGACGTCGGCGCCCTCCTCGTCCGACAACCGGTCGACGGTGCTCAGCACGACGTCGACACCGTGCTCGTCGATCACGTCGACGAGCGGTTGCAGGTCGCGCCCGTCCGGGTCGTGGGCCGCGTACTCCTGGACCTCTCCCCACGTGGAGAACAGCAGCAGTTCGGGATGCCCGGCGCGTTTGCCCTCCTTCAGGTGCTTGGCGGCCGTGGCGAGGTCCGAGAGGGCCTTGCCGCCACCGGTCAGGGCGACCCGCTTGCCGGAACCGAGCAGAGAGAGGACCTCGGCCATCGCCCCGCCGTTGGTGCGGCACAGGATCGCGTCCGGTTCCGCCACGGGACCCAGGCTGCTCTCCACCGCGGGAGAGCCGGTCAGCCGGAGCGGGGCGTTCGCGAGCGCTAGCCACCGGTTCGCCTCCGCCGCGATGGCCGCGCCGAAGCGGAACGAGTGGGACAGCGTGAGCTGCGTGCCCTTGAACGCGGTCATCACGTCACGGGCGCCGCGCCAGCCGTAGATCGCCTGCGCGGAGTCGCCCACCATCACCAACTGGGCGCGCTCGCGCTGGTCGTTGAACACCTGTTCCACCACGGGGTTCGTGTCCTGGGCCTCGTCCAGCAGGAGGAAGTTCCCGCGGATCTCCGGATCGGTCAGCGCCCACATCTTCAGGTAGTGGTCGGGCTTGAACTTCACCTTCCCCGCTTCGGGGTTCTGCAAGTCCGCCCACATCCGGCGGGCGTGCGGCAGCACGAGGTCTGCCAGCTGGTCGTACAGGTGCTGCTCACCGATCCCGCGCACCCACGGCACGTGCCTGTGCCCGATCTGCCGGTCGGCGGAGTAGCAGTAGCGGGTGACCGTTTCCACCGCGATGGAGCACAGCGCGGCGGGTGTGACTTCCCGTGGCCCGATCCGCACCGCGGTCCTGATGCCGAACAGGGCGGCGAGCTTCACGCTGGACATGCGGGGCATGTCCAAGCGCTTGGCGTAGTGCTTGCCGACGGCGGCGTACGCGAGGCTGTGCGCCGTGTTCGCCTTGACGTGCTGGGGGAACCTGCGTTGCGCCTCGTCCGCGATCGAGCGGTTGAAGGCGAGGTAGCGGCCCCACCGGCGGGTGCTCGACGCCATCGCGGCCAGCGTGGTGGTCTTCCCGCTGCCGGCACCTGCCTGCAACACCACGTGGTCACCGGCGGCGAACGCCGCGACGGCCGCCTCCTGCTCGGGTGTGGGTCGTCTCGCGGACATGGTGATCCTTCACTGGTCGATCTCGGTGGGGGAAAGGGAGATGTGGCGCTCACGAGCGAGCGCGGTTCATCACTGGAAGGGAGGAGCCCCTGGTGCGGTGGAACCGCCGCGTGCGCGGACCAGGGTCGCGATGTTGTAGGCGGTCAGTGCGGTGAGGAGGACCAGCGCCAGCCAGAACCCGCTCCGCGTTTCCACCAGATCGCCCGCCGCGGCCGAGCCGATCTCCTCGGATTCGCTGATCTCCCGTACCAGCAGACCTTGCACCGACACCTGCGCGGAGATCAGGAACAGCGAAGCGGTCGCCCCGACCACGATGCCCACGGTGGCGAGCGCCTTCGACGTCGACAGCAGGACGAGACCGGCGAAGAGCACCACCAGCGCGATGATCACGAGTGGCTGGGCGGGCAGGTTGTTCGACTTCTCCGCCAGCGAGTCGTCGGTCTTGCCGGACACCTCGATCGACGGCTCACCGCCGAAGGCCAAGTCCCACCCCGAGTACTCGACTTCGATGTCACCCACCGAGGATTCGCAGGACACCGCTGTGAACGGCAGGGCCAGGCACAGCAGGCTGAGTGCGAGGAGCGGCAGGTTGACACGTCGTTTCGGTGGTCTGTTCGGCATGCTTCAAGTGTGGGAGAGGGGACCGCTCCCCGGTATGGGAAGCGGTCCCCAATGGACTACGAGGTCCAGACGCAGCCCAGGACTTCTTCATAGGTCCAGCCCGCACCGCCTGAGGTGCCTACGGTGTAGAGGAGTTCGCCGTTCCGCTTGTACAGGTAGCGGGAGATCGGGTGTTGGCCCTGCGTGGTGCACTGGCCTCCCGGAGCATTGATTACCAGGCCCACTACGCGCAGGTGCTCCCAACCGGTCTTGGGCTGAGCGTTTCGGCTGAAGTAGTGGTTCGGCGACGCGCCCCCGCAGTTGCTCGCTCCACGACTGCACATGTGGTCGTGCAGTTGACCGGCGGCACCGCCATCGGGGATCGCCCCATTGGGATAGGCCCAACCCAGATCGCTGTGGAAACTGTAACCATTTTCCGCCTCACCCTCGAAGCGAACGATGTGCACCCCATTGCTGTTCGCCAGGACCTGGAGCTTTTTGGCTTCGTACGGTGAGTAGTGGACGGCGATCGAGCCGCCCTTCTGCAGGGTGCCGGCCGGTGGGTCCTGGGTTATGGCGGTTTGGTGTTGGCGAGCGAAAGCGTCCGCCTGCTCGATGCACGCGAAACCCGCCGCAACCACCGCAGCGCACGCCTGTGCGAGGGGCAGGCCCAGCACGTCCGGCGCAGGGGTGGGTGGGGCGGGTTGGCTCGCGACCGTCAGGACCACCGCGCCGCCCGCGCGAACCGGTTGGCCCGCCGCCGGTGACGAGGACTGCACCGTGCCCGGCGCCGGCCCTTCGGGGCCCTGCGTGACCTGGCACGTCACCTGACCCGCCGTGTCCGCGATGATCGCGTTGCAGGCCGCCGCGCCGTCCTGGGCGACGGTCACCAGGTCGGGCATCGCCACGGAGTCCCAGTACCGCACGCCGACCCTCGTTCCCCGGGCCGCGAACTCGCCGTCGCGCGGTGACTGCTCGGCCACGACGTCCAGTTCGGCCCACTTCGCACCGGGGGAGGGCATGGGCTGCTCGTCGCAGACATCGCCCCCGTCCGGGGCGAACACGGCGTTGACCGTCGTGCAGGCGTCCGCCGCACGACGACCGACGACCCTCGGCACCCGCGTGCTGTCCCCGTAGACGTAGACGGTGACGGGAGATCCTTGCGTGACGCGTTCACCGCCTCCCGGAGCGGTGTCGCGCACCGTGCCCGTCTCGCCGCCGACGCCGACGTCCACGACCTGGCAGAGGAGTCCGCTCTCCCGGACCAGTTCGCACGCCTCGCCCTGCGGAGTGCCCGGTGGGATGACGGGTACGGGGACCAGGGCGGCCGGCGGTGTCGCCGGCGCGCCGGTCGGGGTGGCCTGTGACGTCGGGCGCGCCGGCGGTGGGGCGTTCGTGGGCGACGAAGGAGGCGCGCTCGGGGTGGACGAGGTGGTGGGCTTCACCCCGGACGAAGGCGCGGGGATTCCGCCGATGCCCTCGGTGTCGGTTTCCACGCCCGGTCCCGGACCCTTGTCGATGGTCACGGGTCGGCCGTCCGGGGCGATCGCGAGCGTGCCCCGGTCGTTCGGGTCGTTGGCCACGACCCGGCGCTCCTGCACGTCGACGGTGAACCGCGGCGACTTGCCCGGCACGGCCAGGGGTGCCGGGGCCGGCGAGTCGCCACCACGCAGGTCGCGGGGGAGCAACTCGTGATTCGCGTAGTCCGGCACGTAGACCACGTCGTCAAGCACCACCGGCGCACCCAGGTCGTGCCGACTCCCGGTGGGCAAGTCGTCGAACTCGCGTCGTTGCCCCGTGCGCGGGTCGACGCTGACGAGCTTGCCCTTGCGGTCCAGCACCACGAGGTACCTGCCGGCGCCCTTGGCCGAGGGCACGAGGACGTGCTGCCCGGCGGGCACGGGTTCCCGGTTGATGGCCTTCGTCGGCTTGGCGGCCACGTCCAGGGCCTCGCCCGCTTCCGTGATGCCGATGGGACGCCCCTCGGCCAGGGTCAGGTGCAGGATGGGCGTGGGCGCTGTGACGGGCTGTTCGGCCCGGTCGCCGACGACGTGCACGACCTCGTGCTTGTCGGTCAGCACCCACAGGCCGCCCCCGCTGTCGCCGACCGCGGTTCCCGTGGCGCCGGGTACCCGCACCGGGGATTTCGTGGTGTTGCCGTCCCCGATCTGCTCGACGACATCTAGGTCGGGGTACAGCACGAAGGTCGCCATGGGCGAGGGCACCACCACGGGCACTTCACCGCGCTGCGGCGGGGCGGCGAAGCTGGGGTTCAGCCCACCCTGGTCGCCGAAGTCCGAGCCGAGCAGCATGACCTGCTTGGTGGTGCGGTTGACCGACGCGACCCGGCCGTCGGCGAGGGTGACCAGCTCCAGTTCCTGCTCCCCGGTGGCCAGCGCCCTCGCCTCGGCCTCCACGCGTTCGGTCTCGGTGTTCAGCAGCACCGGCGCGTCGCCGCGTTGGACCACCGCCTGAGCGTTGCTCAATTCTTCTTTCGTCATGCTGTAGCCGGCGCCGACGGACGCGACGAACAGCCCGACGAGCAGAACGCATGCTACTGAGAGTATGCGTGATTTGCTTCTCCGGCCCGATCGGGACTCGTTCAATTCACGTCTCCAGTACGACGATCGGCGTAGTGTTCGCATCGGATTTGGCATGGTTGTCCGTGGAGGGTACAAAAGCCACTGCACCGGGGGTACGGGAAGTGCTTCCCAACGCGAGGGGTGGCGTGTCGGTGAGTGGATCATTGGTGGCGCGTGTCGGGGCGACCGTGTGCGAAGTCCGCCCGGACAGGGAGTTCGTGTTCGGCAGGTCCAAGGCGTGCACGGTGTGCCTCGACCCGGCCGACGCGGTGATCTCCCGCCAGGCAGGCGCTGTGACCTGGGAAAACGGCAGTTGGTTCGTGCTGAACCGCAGTACGAGCCACAACCTGGTGATCGTGGACGACTCCAGGCTGCGCACCGTTCTCGCGCCGGGGAAGCGCCACTTCCTGCAAGGACCGACGCGTGTGCTCGTGCAGGGAGCGGGTCCGAAACCGCACGTGATCGAGATCGACGCCCCCGCGCCGGAGCCCGCATTCGTGCGGGAATCCTCGAACGAGTCGGCCACCATCACCGGTGATGGAGTAATGCTCACCTTCGAGGAGAAGCAGGCGTTGGTGGCGCTCTTCGCCGGTTATCTGCAAAAAGGCGAAGCGTACGATCCCTATCCGCGCACCTACGAGGCCGCCGCGAAGCGGTTGGGGTGGCCGCGCACCACGTTGTTGCGGAAGATCGAATACCTGCGCACCCGGTTGACGAAGGCCGGGGTACCGGGGATGACGGGGAACAACGCCCTGCTGAAACTGGCCGAGCACGTGCTCACCCAGCACCTGATCGGTGAAGCCGATCTCCACCTGATCGGCAAGTGATGTCCATGGGAAGCGCTCCCGATCCCGCTGCAGCGCGGCAGTGCCTAGCGTCCGACCCGACAACGTGCGCGGATCCGGGAGCGGTGGCCAGGTGGAAGTCGAGTTGTTGTGCGTCGGACGTGACGGGGGTTGGCGAGCCGTGGTGGTGACCGCGGGGGAGGCGCACCGCGTGGCGGACCTCGCTGCGGCGCTCGGCTCCCGCGAAGCACTCCACCTCGGACCGGTGCCGCTGCCGATGTGGTTGCCGCTGGTGGAGGCGGGCATCGCCCACGGCGTCCTCCTCGGCATCGACCGGCCCACCCCGGTCGTCGGGACCTCGGCCGTGGGTGGCGGTATCCGGGAGATCGCCGTCGTGGGCGGCCTCCACGGCGGACCGAGCACCACCCTCTACCCGTCGGGCACGCTGACCATCGGTCGCTCCCCGGACGCCGACCTGGTGCTGGCCGACGCGGAGGTGAGCAGGCGGCACGCGCGGGTCGTGATCGCGGCCGACGGCCACCACACCCGTTTGGAGGACGCCGGGTCGCGCAACGGCGTCCGTTGGCGGGGGTGGCTGCTCGAAGGGGCCGCGACCATGGTCGCGGGTGACGTGGCGGGCGTCGGGGAGACCGTGATCGGCCTGCGCGACGCGGTGTCGGAGGACGCCGTCGTGGAGGACGTGCCGGGCTCGGGCGTGCGCGTGTTCCTCCGGCCAACCAGAGCGGCGGGGGCGACGGCTGGCGACCAGGACGCGGCGGGGGCGACCCCGGTCGGAGCGGAACGCGCCCGGTCGCTTCGCGACCGCGATCCCGACCCGACCCGCGTCGTCGCCCTCGCGTGCGCGCCGTCCGCCCGGCTGTGGGAACGTCGGCCCGCTGACGACGACTTCCTCCGACTGCGCCTCGGGTTGTGCGACAGACCGGCCGGCCGGCAGGCAGGCGTCCATTCACCGCCGTGCACGGAGCCGGTGCCCGAGTCCGTGCGCCTGGGGGAGGTCGGCGCCCTCGGCGTGAGCGCCCCGCGCGGCGCGCTGCTGGCGGTGGCACGCGCTCTGGTCGCGCAGGCCGCGGTGCTCCAGGCACCCGAGGACCTGGTGATCGCGGTGATCACCGGCCAGGACGGCGGTGCGGCCTGGGAGTGGGCCGGTTGGCTGCCGCACACCCGCCCGCCTTCCGCCGACTTCGACTGCGCACGGCTGGTCGCCACCGACGCGGAACAGGCGCGGTCCAGGCTCGCCGAACTGCGCGGGGTCGTGCACCAGCGGGTCGCGCGGCGGCACGGTTCCCTCAGAGCCGGGGGGCAGAGCGTGCTCGTGGTGGTCGACGGCGTCCGGAGGTTGCGAGGGCTCCCCGGCCTCACCGAGGTCCTGACCGACGGTCCACCGGTCGGTGTGCACTCCCTGTGCCTCGCCGAGCCGGGGGAGGCGCTGCCGGTCGAGTGCCCGGCGACCGTGGTCGCGACCGACCCGGCAGGCAGGCGGGGCAGGCTGCGGCGCCCCGGCACCCACCCCGTCGACGACCTCCTGCTCGACGGCCTCACCCCCGAGCACGCCACTCGACTCGCCCTCGCGCTCGCCCCGGTGCTCCTCCCCGGTGACCGGCCCGCGGTGGAGGACCCCGCTGAACGGCTGGCGGTGCGCCGACGCCTGTTCACCGAACTCGGCCGCCCGTCCCGCAGGCGCGCGGCAGACCCCGACCGCACCGACTCGATCGTCACCGCGGTCCGGCCGGGAAGCACGACCTGATCATCACCAGCAGTGGAGGTTCGAGCGTGGCAACCGTCGGAGAACTACCGGGCTACCGGGTGGTGACCGAGCCGGTGGAGATCGGCCCGTGCGCGGTCGCACACGCCCGGCGCGAGTCCGACGACACCGAGGTCACCGTCCACGTGGTCGTCGAACCGCTCGACCGGAGCGCGGTGCGCAGGTTTCGGACGGAGGCCGCCGTGCTGTCGTCGGTGCTCGGGGAGCTCAACAGCCCGCTGATCGTGCCGCTGGTCGACCACGGCCAGGACCGGGACGCGCGACCGTTCTTCGTCACCGACTCCACCGGGACCCCGCTCACCGACGAGGCCGCCCGGCGGGGACCGCTCCCCGCCGACGAGGTACGCCAGATCGTGCTCGGCACCGCTCCCGGACTGGTCGCACTGCACCGCAAGGAGGTCCTCCACCTCGGCTTGAGCCCGGCTGCCCTGCTCCGGCAGCCCAGCGGTCGAGTCCTGCTGGGCACCCCGCTGCTCCCGGTCCTGGCCGAGATCGACTCCTCCGGGAGCGAGGGCAGCGGGCACGAGCCGCCGGAGGTGCTCAACGGCGGTGACTGGACGCCCCGGGCCGAGTTGTACGCGTTCGCCTCGACGGTGTGGACGCTGCTCGCCGGCCGGCCACCGGTGACCGGTACGCGCTACGAGCGCCTCCTCCACCTGCTCAACGAGACGTCGCCGCGGCCGAGCACGGCCGGTCTTCCGCCGCGACTGGCCGACCTCCTGCTCCGGGCGCTCGCCCGTGACCCCGGTGACCGGCCGCAGTCCCTGGCGTCCTTCGCCGACGCGCTCCAGGAGGAACTGTCCCGCGTCGGGGACCCGGACCGGACCGCACCCGCCGCGCAACCGGGAGCCCTGACCAGGTCCGAGCAGGCGATGGGCACCGACTACGCGCTGCTGTCCGTGCTGGGCTCGGGCAGCGCCGGCCACGTGTGGCGCGCCCGCCGCATCAGCGACGGGCGCGAGGTCGCGGTCAAGGTGCTGAACCCGGAGTCCGCTACCGACGCGACCAGCCGCACCCGCCTGGTGCGCGAGCACGCGACGCTGTGCGGGTTGACCCACCCGCACCTGGTGAAGGTGCTCGACATCGTGATCGACCGCGGTCGGGCGGCGATCGTCATGGACTTCGTGCCGGGGCAGGACCTGCGGGAACTGCTCGACGCGGGGAAGATCGACCGCGCTGAGGGCGTGCGGCTGCTGGCGGAGGTGGCCTCGGGGCTCGCCCACCTGCACGCCCAGCGGATCGTGCACCGCGACGTGAAGCCGGCCAACATCCTGGTGCGCGCGACCGGTGACCGCCGCACCGCCCTGCTCACCGACTTCGGGCTCGTCAAGGTGCTCGGCGACGCGGACCTCACGCGGGTGGGCCAGGTGCTCGGGACGCCGGCCTACCTCGCCCCGGAACTCGTGCACTCGGCCGAACCCACGCTCGAGGCCGACGTGTACGCGCTGGGCGTGACGGTCTACGAGGTGTTGGCCGGCCGACGCCTGTTCACCGGTACCAGCGACGAGGTGCTGCACCGCCACCGGCACGAGCGGCCCACCCGTCCGTCCGGGCTGTCGGACGACGCGTGGCGGTTCCTGGCCGCCTGCCTCGCCAAGGCGCCTCGGGAACGCCCGACGGCGGCGGAGGCGTCCGAGGTCCTGCACGACCTCGTGCGCGACCTCGCGCTCACCCCACCGGAGCCGTTCGCGTCGAGCGGCGGAGGAACACCGGGTGGTGATGTCCTGGCGCCGGCACCCCTGATCGGCACCCCGCACTTCGGGCCGCTCGTCGAAGCGAGTTCGGTGGCGACGATGACGAGCGCCCGTCCTCCCTCACCGGAACCACCTGTCGAGCCCCCCGCGCCGCGGTTCGAACGCCGCACACTGCTCGTCGCCCTCGCGGCGGTGGTCCTGGCGGGTTCCGTGACCGGCGGACTCCTCGCGTGGTCGTCGATACCCGACGACCCGGTAGGGGAAGCGCCCCCGACGACCTCGACCCCCACCGGGCCTCCCTCCGGCCAAGCGGGGTCCCTGGTCTACCGACTCCCGGTCACGCTCGGTCCCGCCCCCGACGGCGGGACGACGATCACGTGGTCCACCGACGCCGCCGAACTGCCCGGCCTGGACCGCTTCGTGGTCATGCAGGGCGGTGTGCTGCGCGCGGAGGTACCCAGCAGCACCACCACCTACCTGGACCCCGCACCGCTGTCCACCGGGTGCTACTTCGTCGTGGCGCTCGGCGTGACCGAACCGGCGCCCGATCCCGCACCGAAGTCCGCCTGCCCCAACTGACACCCACGACGAGGAACACAAGTTGACGACTCACACCCCCCTGCGCTCCGACGACGCGGCCACCAGGTTCCGCTCCGTGCACGACGCGGTCCTCACCGAGGTCGAGCGGGTGATCAAGGGCAAGGCGGCGGCGGTGCGCCTGGCGCTGGCGTGCGTCTTCGGCGGTGGTCACCTGCTGATCGAGGACGTGCCCGGCACCGGCAAGACGTCCCTGGCCAAGGCGCTCGCCACGGCCACCTCCGGCAGCTGGCAGCGCATCCAGTTCACCCCGGACCTGCTGCCCGGCGACATCACCGGCGTGTCGGTTTGGGACCAACGCGAACAGGAGTTCAAGTACCGGCCGGGACCGGTGTTCGCCAACGTGGTGCTCGCCGACGAGATCAACCGCGCCAGCCCCAAGACGCAGTCCGCGCTGCTGGAGGTGATGGAGGAGGGGCAGGTGACGGTGGACGGCGTCGGGCACCCCGTGCCCAGCCCGTTCCTGGTCGTGGCGACGCAGAACCCCATCGACCTGGAGGGCACCTACCAGCTGCCGGAGGCGCAGTTGGACCGCTTCCTGATGCGCATCTCGCTCGGTCACCCCGACCTCGACGTGGAGACGGCACTGCTGATCGGCCGTGCCGGGTCACCGCCCCCGGCGGCGCGACCGGTCACCTCGCTCGACGAGGTTGCCCGGATGCGCGCGGCGGCGGCCTCTGTCCACACCGCGCCCGAAATCGCCCGCTACATCGCGCTGATCGCCCTCGCTACCCGCGAGCACCAAGCCCTCCGCCTCGGCCTGAGCTCGCGCGGCAGCATCGGGTTGCTGCGGGCCGCCCAGGCGTACGCGCTCGGCGTCGGGCGCTCGTTCGTCGTGCCGGACGACGTGCGGGCGGTGGCGCTCCCCGTGGTGGCGCACCGGTTGGCGCTGACCGCGCAGGCGCAGGTCCGCGGTGCCACGGCGGCGAGCGTGCTGCACGACGTGCTCGCCGCCGTGCCCGCGCCCAACCCGGTGGTGCCCGCGTGAGGCGTCGTTCCCCGTTCACCGCCGTGGGGTGGTGGGTGCTGCTCGGCTCGTGCGTCCTGCTGGTCGTGGGCGTGTCGCTCGGCTTCACGACGCTCGTGTCGTTGGCGGCGGCGGGAGGTGCGCTGCTGGTGCTCTCGGGCGCCACGGTGGTCGTGCGCCCCGCCGCGCGCCTGGAGCGGGAAGTCCTGTCGCGGCGCGTGTCGGTCGACCAGCCCGCGCTGGGCCGGCTGGTCGTCCGCAACCCGGGACGGATGACCGTGCCGGACCTGCTCGTCGTGGACCGGGTGGGCGGTCACCCCGTGGAGATCGCGGTCGGTCCGGTGCGCCCGGGCGGTCGCAGGGCCGTGCCCTATTCGCTGCCCACCGGTCGACGCGGTCGCCTGGTGGTCGGACCGCTGCTGGTGGGGCGGCGCGACCCGCTGGGCCTGTTCCACCGCACGCAGCCGCAGGGCGGTACGGACGTGCTGTGGGTCCACCCGCGCGTGCACCCCGCCAGGCAGGTGCCGGTCGGGACCGTGCCGGACTACGAGGGACGTGCCGAAGCCTCCAAGGCGGGGGCGACCGCGTTCGCGTCCCTGCGCGACTACGCACCCGGTGACGACCCCCGCCGCATCCACTGGCGGTCGACCGCGAGGACCGGTCGGCTGGTCGTGCGCGACTCCGTGGACACGATGGAACCCACTGCGACGGTGGTCCTCGACACCCGTGCGGGGGTGTTCGACGCGGCTGCGTTCGAGCACGCGGTCGAGGTCGCGGCCTCGGTGGTGCAAGCCGCCGCCGACACGGGACGGACGATCGGCCTGCGCGTGGTGAGCGAGGACCTCGACGGTTCGACGTCCTCCGAGGCGATGTCGATGCTCGACCGACTGGCCGTGGCCGACCTGAGCCCGGACGACGATCCGCTCAGGTTGCTGGTGGAGGTCGACCGGGCGCAGTCGGGAGGAGCGCTGGTGGTGGTCACCGGCGTCGAGGACGAGTTGGCGACCATCGCGCTCGCCGAGCGCCGCAGGCGGTTCGCGCCGATCGTGGTGTTGCGGGTCGTGCCGCAGCACCGCGGTGAGGTGCTTCCCCACGGGCGGCGCGGGATGTCGGTGCTCGGGGGGCGCACGGCGGGGGAAGTCGTCACCGCGTGGAACCACCTGGTGCTGAACGGGGTGGGCCGATGACGACCGCCGCGCTGGTCGGTCGGGTGGTGTCGGCCGCGGCCCTGAGCGCACTGGCCGCGTGGTCGTTCCGCCCGGTGTTCGACGCGGGGGCCGGACTCGCCGTTCTGTCGGCGGTGACGATCCCCGTCGTCGTCGCGGCGGTGTGGGAGCTGGTGTCGTCGCAGGTGCTGCGACGTCCCGGCGGAAGCCTCGCCTCGGTGCTCGGCGTGCTCTGGGTCCTCGTCGCGGTGGCCGCTGTCACCCGTCCCGGTGGCGACGTGCTGTCCGGACCCTTCCGCCTGCTCACCGGCGTGCTGCCGATGGAGGCCGCAGCGCCGCAACTCGCCGCGGTCGCCCTGGTCGCGGGTCTCGCGTCGGTGGTGGCCGTGAACCTGGCGACGCGCCCGACCGGCGCCCTGCTGCCGGTGGTCCCGGCCCTGGTGTGCCTGGGGGCCGGACTGTCGCTGAGCGCCGGAGCCGGTGCCCCGCCCGCTTGGTACGTGCCGGTGTTCGTCGGCTTGAGCACCCTGCCGGCACTGGTGGGTCCTGCTGTCGTCACGCGTGCCCGCCCGGTCAAGGGCGCGGTCGTGGTGCTGGCGGCCGTGGCCGCGGGCTTGGCGTTCGTCCAGTGGGGGCCGCAGCCGTCCCGGCCCCCGGCGAGTGCGCAGGACCTGGTGTCGGCACCCGTGCGGGCCAGGGAGGGGACCAACCCCATGGCGCAGTTCCTCGCGTTGCGCGAAGGCCGCCTGCTGCTGGAGGTCACCGGCACGGCGTCCGGTCCCGTCGACCGCATCGGCATGGTCACGCTGACGGACTTCGACGGCAGGGCCTGGTCACCGGACGCCGACTACCGGCGTGCCGCGCACCAGCTGCCCGCGCCGACCGGGGCAACCGCTTCGCGCCGGGAGGTGACCCTGGACCTGCGCGTCGCCACACCGGACAGCATCGGCTGGCTTCCCCGGCCCGGCTGGCCCACCAGCGTCAGCGTGTCCGGCCTGGGTTTCGACGAGGGCACCGGCGACCTCGCCGTGCCGGCCGGTGAGCGGACACCGAGCCAATACCGGATCACCGCGGGCGAACCCGTCGTGCCACCGGAGGTCCTGCGCGCCGACCGGCCCGCGAGAGGCCCCGGACGGTCAGGGCCTGCGCTCTCGCCCGAGGTGCTGGCGTTCCTCGACAAGATCACCACCAGTCATACCACCGACCTGGACCGGCTCCTCGGGCTCGCGGAAACCTTGAAGAACTTCCCGTTCCAGCACGACGGTTCCGACGAGGCACCGGGGGGCAACGGGCTCCACCAGGTGTACGCGTTGTTGCGCGGTCACCAGGGGACGAGTGAGCAGTACGCGTCCGCTTTCGCCGTGCTGTGCCGCGAACTCGGCTGGGACGCGCGCGTCGTGCTCGGCTTCACACCGCAGTGGGACGGTGACCGGCTGCGGATCAGCGGACGGGACGTCCACGCCTGGGCGGAGGTCAGGTTTGAACGGGCGGGGTGGCTGCCGGTCGACCCGACTCCGCGGCAGGACGTGGACGGGAAGCAACCTCCCGCGGAGCCGGACGAGTCGCCTGGCGAAGTGGATTCCGGGTTGCCCCCGCCCCACCAGCCGCAACCGGCGCCGGACCCGGACACGTCATCGGCCGACGACCCGGGGGTAGTACCGGACGACTCGTCGCAGGCGGGACCGCTGCTGGTGCTGCTCGGTGCGACGGTGGTGCTCCTCCTCCTGCTGTCGCTCCCCGTGGCCAACGCCGTCAGGATGCGTCGGGCGTCGAGGCGGGGCAGTGCCCGCAGCAGGGTCGTGGCGGCGTGGCGGGAGTCGGTGGCCGTGTTGAGGGCCGGCGGCGCGGACGTCCACGAACACCAGACCACGGGCCAGGTCGTAGGCGCGGTAGCCGACCACCACCGACCCGCCCTGTGGTCGCTGGCCGAACTGGTCGACCGCGCCGCGTTCGGTCCGGACCAGGTCAGCGACGAGATGGCCGCCGCCGCCGCGTTGCTCAGCGTCCGCGTCCGCGACCAGGTCGGGCTGAACGCCGGCCGTCGTCTGCTGCGTCGGTTCGACCCGCGTCCGCTGTTGCCGCGACGCCCTTCGGCCGAGTACGCGGACATCACCGGTCGGCGAGCCCCGTGACGCGCACCGGCCGAGCCGGCGATCGAACCCGGTGCGCCGCGGGAACGGTGTCCGCGGCATCTCGCCGGAGCGCTCGTCCCGACTCCTGCCCGCCGGACCCGTTGGCCCAGCCGGCTCAGTCGGTGAGGGTGTGGTGCTTGCCCATCGGCAGCATGAGCGGCTTGCCGGAGACCGGGTCGACGATGATGCGGCAGTCCAGCCCGAAGGTGGCGCGCACGCCGTCCACCGTGAGGACCTCCTCGGCGGTGCCCGCCGCGTGCAGGCCGCCGTCGGCGAGGGCGATCAGGTGGTCCGCGTAGCGCGCCGCCAGGTTGAGGTCGTGCAGCACCATGACGATGGTCGTGCCGCGCTGCCGGTTGAGGTCGGTCAGCAGGTCGAGGACCTCGATCTGGTGGCTCACGTCCAGGAACGTGGTGGGCTCGTCCAGCAGCAGCAGGTCGGTCTGCTGGGCGAGCACCATCGCGATCCAGACGCGCTGGCGCTGACCGCCGGACAGCTCGTCGACGGCGCGGTCGGCCAGGGCCGCCGTCGAGGTCGCGTCCAGGGCCGCCGCCACGGCCGCGTCGTCCTCCTTGCTCCAGCGCGACAGGATGCCCTGGTGCGGGTGCCGGCCGCGGCCGACCAGCTCGGCGACCGTGATGCCCTCGGGGGCCAGCGGCGACTGGGGGAGCAGGCCCATGGTGCGGGCGAGTTCCTTGGCGGGCGTGCGGTGGACGAGCTTGCCGTCGAGCAGCACCCGGCCCGACTTCGGCGCGAGCAGCCGGGACATCGAGCGCAGCAGCGTCGACTTGCCGCACGCGTTCGCGCCGACGATCACCGTGATCTCGCCGGGCGGCACCACGAGGTCCAGCGACGTGATGACCGCGCGGTCGCCGTAGCCGATGGTCAGCTCCTCCACCGCGAGGGTGTGGGTGGCGGTCACAGCGAGCCTCCGGCGCGGTTGGTGCGGATGATGAGGTAGATCAGGTACGGCGCCCCGAGCACGCCGGTGACGACGCCGACGGGGTACCGCGCGCCCAGCAGGAACTGGCCGCTGAAGTCGCCCACGAGCACCAGCAGCGCGCCGACCAGGGCCGCCGGGAGCATCAGCGACCCGCTCGGCCCGACCAGCCTGGCGGCGATCGGCCCGGACAGGAACGCGACGAAGGCGATCGGCCCGGTGGCCGCCGTGGCGAACGAGACCAGCCCGACCGCGCAGACGATCACGACGACCCGGGTGACGTCCAGGCGCACGCCGAGCGCGGAGGCGGCGTCGTCGCCGAGCTGCATGGCGGCGAGCCGGCGGGTCTGGGCGAGCAGCAGCGGGCCGAGGACGAGCACGGCGCACAGGACCGGCACGACGTCGGACCACGCGGCGCCGTTGAGGCTGCCGGTGAGCCAGCGCAGCGCCTGCTGGAGGTCCCACTGGCCGGCGCCGCTGAGCACCCAGTTGATCGCGCTGTCGAGCACCGCGGCGATGCCGATGCCGATCAGGATCAGCCGGGTGCCCGCGACCCCGTCCCGGTAGGACAGCAGGTAGATGAGCAGCGCGACGCCGAGCCCCGCGACGATGGCGGCCACCTCGACGGCGGCCCCGGACAGCGAGAGCGTGACGATCGCGAACGCGGCGGCGGCGCTGGCGCCCGCGCTGACGCCGATGACGTCCGGGCTGGCCAGCGGGTTGCGCAGCATGGTCTGGAAGGTCACGCCGCCGAGGCCGAAGGCGAGCCCGACGAGCGCGGCCAGCACCGTGCGCGGCAGCCGCAGGCGGCCGACCGTGAACGAGGCGCCCGGCACCTGCTCCCCGAGGACGACGGCGAGCACGTCGCCGGGCGGGTAGAACCGCTGGCCGACCATGAGCGACACCGCCATGGCCACCAGGACGAGCGTGGCGAGCACCGCGACCACGACGCGGCGGCGACGGGCCTGGCGGGTCCTCGTCCGGACCACGAGGTCGACGGTCGAGGGGACGGCGGCCGGGGGAGTGGCGGTGGGGGTGGGTGTGGCGTTCACAGCGCGCGGACCTTCTGCCGGCGGACGATCCAGATGAAGAACGGCGCCCCGACGAGCGCGGTGATGATGCCGACGTCGATCTCCTCCGGGCGGGTCACGACGCGGCCGACGACGTCGGCGAAGGTGAGCAGCACCGCGCCGCCCAGGGCGGAGAAGGGCAGCAGCCAGCGGTGGTCGACGCCGATCAGCAGCCTGCACAGGTGCGGCACGACCAGGCCGACGAACCCGATGGGGCCCGCCGCCGCGGTCGCCGCGCCGCACAGCACGACCGCGCCGAACGAGGCGCCGAGGCGGATGAGCGCGACCCGTTCGCCGAGGCCGGCGGCCAGGTCGTCGCCGAGCGCCAGGGAGTTGAGGCCGCGCGCGGAGAGCGCGCACACGACCGCGCCGACGACGAGGAACGGCAGCACCTGCGTGATCCGGTCGAACGAGGCGCCGCCGACGCCGCCGACCTGCCAGGACCGGAAGGTGGCCGCGATGTCGGCGCGCGCCAGCACGACCGCGCTGATCAGCGAGACCAGGGCGGCCGAGGTGACCGCGCCGGCGAGGGCGAGCTTGAGCGGGGTGGGCCCGCCGCGACCGAGGGAGCCGACGGCGTAGACGAACACCGCGGCCGCACCCGCGCCGAGGATGGCGACCCAGACGTGGGAGGTGGCGTCGGACAGCCCGAACGAGACCATGCCGGTCACGACGGCCAGCGAGGCACCCGTGTTCACGCCGAGGATGCCGGGGTCGGCCAGCGGGTTGCGGGTGACGCCCTGCATGACCGCCCCGGCCAGGCCGAGCGCCGCGCCGACGAGCGCGGCGAGCAGGGTGCGGGGGACGCGCTGCGCGACGGCGGCCCGGGGGAGGGTGTCGTCCAGGCCGCGCACGCCCGCGAGGACGTCGGACGCGGAGACGTCGCGCGCGCCGAGGACCACCGAGGCGACCGCGGCCGCGAGGAGGGCGGCGACGACCAGCAGCAGCCAGGAGACCCGAACGCGCCCCGGGTGCCGCGCGGTGGCGGCACCCGGGGTCGTCCGGTCGGTCGTCGTGGTCACTTGACCTTGTCGGCGGCGGCGGCGAGCCGGCTCGCGTACTCGTCGAGCACCCACGACACCGACATGGGCGTCGGGTTGGCCGCGGTGCCCGCCGGGCCGGAGCCGGACAGCATCACGACCGAGCCGTTGGCCACCGCGCGCATCTTGGACAGCAGCGGGTTGGCGGCCAGGGCGCGGCCCACCTCCTCGTCGCCGTACCCGACGACGATGTCCACGTCGTCGAACGCGTCGATCTGCTCGGTGCTCTGCCGCAGCGAGAACTTGTCGGTGGCCGCGGACGCCTGGGCGATGCTGCCGGGCACGGTCAGGCCGAGGTCCTCGAAGAACATCGCGCGGGTGTCGTGCGTGGTGTAGAAGCCGATCTGGCTCAGGTCGGTGGTGTCGAAGTGCGTCATGAACATCGTCGACTTGCCCTTGAGCTGCGGGTACTTCGCCTTGACGTCGTCGATCTGCTTCTCGATGTCGGAGATGAGCTCGTCGCCGTCGGCGGACCGGCCGATGGCCTTGCTGCTCAGCTTGATGCTGTCGCGCCACGGGGTGGCCCACGCCGTCTTCGGGTAGGCGACCACGGGGGCGATCGCGCTCAGCGTGGTGTAGTCCTCCTGCGTGAGGCCGGAGTACGGGGCGAGGATGACGTCGGGCTTGGTGTCGGCCACCGCCTCGAAGTCGATGCCGTCGGTCTCGTCGAACAGCACCGGCGTGGGGGCGTTGAGCTCCTTGAGCTTCTCGGACACCCACGGCAGCAGGCCGTCGGTGTCGTCGTCGCCGAAGTTGGCCTTGGCCATCCCGACCGGCACGATGCCCAGCGCGAGCGGCACCTCGTGGTTGGCCCAGGCGACGGTGGCGATCCGCTCGGGCTTCTCGGGGATGGTGGTCGACCCGAGCGCGTGCTCGACCGTGACCGGGAACGAGTCCCCGGCGGCGGACGGGGCGGGGGCGTCACCGCCGTCGTTCCCGCCGGTGGACGAGCAGGCTCCGAGGAGCAGCACGGCGACGGACGCGACGGCCCCGACCCGCAGGCGGCGTGAGCGCACGGGACAAACCCCTTTCATCGAGGCAAGGCACCGGTGCCGGTGCCGCACACGGAGCGCCTCATCGGCGACGGGACCCGGTTCGGCATCCCGAAGTGTGTTTAGCCTGGCCTAACCTAACTGTCGGGTGATCGGCCCGGAAGGTCCGCCCACTGTGATCTGGGACCCTGTCGTCGCCGGCGTCCCCTGACGCGGACCCCGGCGACGACAGCACGGACACCCGCGGCCACCGGTACGAGCGCGACCCCTTCGCCAGGGGCGTGGAACCGGAGTGGCCCGCGCCGTGACGGCGGGCAGGGCCGCGTCCCTTGCCGCGGCGACCCTTGTTGCGGCGGCCCTGGCAGCGGCGGTCCTCGCTACGGTGGCGCATGTCCTCGTTGCGCGCCAACGGCGTCGACCTCCATATGAAGACCTTCGGCCGCGACAGCGACCCGCTCGTGCTGCTGGCCGGCGGCACCACGATCCGAGGCCCGAGTGGGGCGACCGGGAGGCGGTCGCCGCGCACGCCGCCGCCCGGGCCGCGCTGCTCGGCGACGACCCGGAGCAGGCGCGCGCGACCGCCGCGCGGATCTGGGACCGCACACCGTCGAGCGCCCCTCCGGTGCACGCGGCGAACCAGCTCGGCATGGTGTTCGCCCGGCTCGACTGCACGCCCCGGTGGCGCGAGCGGCTCGGCGACCTGACCGTGCCGACGCTCGTCGTGCACGGCCGCGCGGACCTGTTCTTCCCGGTCGGCAACGGCGAGGTGCTCGCCGCCCTGATCCCCGACGCGCGGCTGCTCGTCCTCGACGGCATGGCCACGGCCCTCCCCGCCGCCGCGGCCGACGAGGTCGCCGCGGCGATGCTCGCCCTGCCGGACCGCTGACCCCGGACCGCCGGCCCCGGAGTACCGGCCCGGGAGCGCCGGCCCGGGAGCGCCGGGATCAGTCGGCGAGTTCGAGCAGCAGTGCGCTGAGCCGGTCCGGCACGGTGATCATGCAGTCGTGGCCGGTCCGCAGCTCCCGCACCCGCGCCGGGGAACCGTTGGGCTGCACGGCCGGGACGGGCCGCCGGGTGATGCCCTCGGGCACCGCGCCGACGCAGTGGACGTGCGTGCGCGGGATCGCCGCCGCGGCCGGGTTGTCCAACCGGACCGGTTGCCGGAGGCAGAGCACGGGCTGGTCCGAGAGCGTCCCGCGCAGCCAGGCCACGTCCGCCGGGTCGGTGACCCCGAACAGGCCGTGCGGCGGCGGCAGCTCGGGCAGCGGCGGGATGCGCCAGTCGTCGCCGGACCGGGCGGCCAGGTCGATGAGGCCCTGCGTCATGGGCTGGACGTCGACCGCGGTCTCACCGTGCTCGGGGACCATCGCGTCGAGGTAGACCAGGTGCGCGATCCGGTCCGGGACCTCGTTGGCGGCGGAGGAGACGACCAGCCCCGCGTAGCTGTGCCCCACCAGGACGACGTCGGAGAGGTCCTCGTCGAGGACCAGCGCGACGACGTCGGCGACGTGCGTGTCGAGCCCCACCTCGGGGCCGAGCAGGTGTGCCTTGTCGCCGAAGCCGGTCAGCGACGGCGCGAGCACCCGGTGCCCGGCCGACTCCAGCAGCGGCGCCACGCGCTCCCAGCACCGACCGTCGTGCCAGGCGCCGTGCACCAACAGGAATGTCGACATGGTGGTGGTGATCCTCCGGTTCGGGGGTGCGGGAAGGCTGGTTACCATTGGTGACCCGGTACCGTTCGGGAACCACGATCATGGTGGCCGTCCGACGTGTTTTCCGGCAATAAGGCACATTCCGGTGCCCCGGTTCCCTGGAGGTAACCGTGACCACGACAGGTGACGAACCGCGGTCGGGCGACGAGTGCCGGACCCGCGTCGTGCTCGACATCGTCGGCGACAAGTGGTCGCTCCTGGTCGTGCGCACCCTCAGGCACGGGCCGCGCCGCTTCACCGAGCTGAAGCGGGACGTCGACGGGATCAGTCAGCGCATGCTCACCGTCACGCTGCGGAGCCTGGAACGCGACGGCATCCTGACGCGCACCGTCCACAACGTCATGCCGCCCCACGTCAGCTACGAACTGACCCCGATGGGCCGCACCCTCCGCGAGGCCACCGCCCCCCTCCTGGAGTGGAGCGTCGCGCACCTGGCCCACATCGACGCCGCCCGCGCCGCCTACGACGCCCGCCCGGACCCGAGCTGACCCCGTCCCGCCGATGTGCGCTGCCTCGTCGCCTTGTCGGTGGTCGCCGCTAGCGTGGGTCGCATGCCGCTCACCGGTCTGGCCGTCGACCTGCACCGCTACCTGCAAGAGGCCCGCGACAACCTGCTGAGGTCGCTCGACGGCCTGGACGAGTACGACATCCGCCGGCCGGTCACGCCGACCGGCACGAACCTGCTCGGCCTGGTCAAGCACGTGACCGGCGTCGAGGCGGGCTACCTGTGCGAGTCGGTGGGCAGACCCGCGCCCGTGCGGCTGCCCTGGGTCGAGGACGACTCGGTGTGGGACAACGCGGACATGTGGGCGACGGCCGACCAGAGCCGCGAGTACATCATCGGCCTGTACGAGGAAGTCCGGCGGCACTCCGACCGATCACTCGCGGAACTCCCGCTCGACGCACCCGCCGAGGTCGCGTGGTGGTCCGAGGAGAAACGCCGGACGACCTTCGGGTCACTGCTCGTCCGAGTGGTCGCCGAGACCGCCCAGCACGCGGGGCACGCCGACATCGTGCGGGAGGTGATCGACGGCGGCGCGGGCAAGGACCGCGCCGACGTCGGCGACGCGGAGTGGTGGACGACCTACGTCGCCAAGGTCCAGCACGCCGCCGACGCCCACCGCACCGACCGACCACAGGACCGACACCGGTCCGCCGGTCCCGGGCGGTGGCCTACGACGTGACCGAGGAGGTGACCGGTGCCCCGGCCGTGGCCCCGGAGTCGGGCACCCCGGCGTAGTCGGGCAGTTCGACGCCGTTGATCGCGCGCCCGATCAGCTCGGTGAACCACTCGCCGGTGAAATCGGGGCTCGGTCCGGCGTCCGGTCCGGGGACGTCGCGGCTGCGGGCGTTGAGCCGGCCGATCTCCTGGTTCGCCTCGACGAACGAACGCATCCGCGCCTCGTAGCGGGCGAACCCGGCGTCGGGGTCCCACCCGGCGGCGGCCAGCTCACCGGCCAGCAGGTAGGCGCCGACCAGGGCGAGCCCGGTGCCCTGCCCGGACAACGGCGACGAGCTGAACGCCGCGTCCCCGAGCAGCCCCACCCGTCCGCTCGACCAGCGGTCCATGACCACCTGGGCGAGCTGGTCGAGGTAGAAGTCCGGGGTGTCGTCCAGGTGCGCGAGGACGTCCTGGGTCAACCAACCCAGACCGGCCATCCGCTCACGCAGCAGGCGCTTCTGCGCCGCGACGTCACGGTGGTCGACGTCGAAGTCGGCCGAGGCGAAGCAGAACACCGCCATCGCCCGGGTGGGGTCCCCGACGGGCCGCAGGAGGGCGGAGCGCCCGGACTCCCGGTCCTGGTGCTCGAACACCCAGCGGTCCAGCCCGAACTCGTTGGGCACGGTGTAGAAGGCCAGCACGTGCCCGAGGTGGCGCAGGAACCGCTCAGGCGGCCCGAAGACCGTCGCCCGCAGCGAAGAGTGCAGCCCGTCTGCCCCGATCACCAGGTCGAAGCGCCGCCGGTCCCCGCCCGCGAAGACCACGTCGACCCCGTCCGCGTCCTGGGCGAGTTCGGTGATCCGGTCGCCGAAGACGTACTCGACGCCGTCGCGGGTGTCGTCGTAGAGCAACCGGGACAGGTCCCCGCGCAGGATCTCGATGTCCGCGATGGCCCCGTCGCCACCGTCGTCGTCGGCGCGGAAGGTCTCCAGCACCTTCCCGTCCGCGTCCACGGTGTACGCGCCGGCGGTGTCGGTGCACGCCGCGCGCACCGCCGCGTCCAGCCCCATGCGCTCGATGACCTCCTTGGCCACCCCGCGCGCGTCCACCGCCTGCCCACCGGGGCGCAACCCGGGTGCCCGCTCCACCACGGTCACCTCGGCACCCCGCCGACGCAACCAGTGGGCCAGCGCGGGCCCCGCGATGCTCGCCCCCGCCACCAACACCCTGACACCGCTCACCGCGCCCCCCAGTCCACGCACTTGAACCTCGGTCCGAATCCTACGGTGATCCACGGCCGCAGCCGGTGGTTCACCGGCGATCCCGGCCCACCGCCCGGGGTGCGGGTGTCGAGTCGGCGTGGCGGCGCGGTGGGTTCCGCGCGCTCCGGCAGTCTGTACCGCTATGGGAACGCTGACCTACGGCATGAACATCTCGGTGGACGGCTACACCGTCGACGCGAACGGCGACCTCGGCTGGGGCACGCCGGACGAGGAGCTGCACCGGTACTGGAACGACCGGACCGGCGAGATCGCGCTGTCGCTGTACGGGCGCAAGCTCTACGAGCTGATGTCGGCCCACTGGCCGACCGCCGGCCAGGCACCCGACGTGTCCCCGGTGGAGGCCGAGTACGCGCGGCTGTGGGTCGCGATGCCGAAAGTGGTGTTCTCGCAGACCTTGGACTCGGTCGAGTGGAACTCCAGGCTGGAACGGGGTGACGTGGTCGAGACCGCCAGGAAGCTCAAGGCCGAGACCGACGGCCTGATGGAGGTGGGCGGTGCCACGCTCGCCGCGCCCCTGGTCCAAGCCGGTCTCGTGGACGAGTTCCACGTGGTGGTCATGCCGGTCGTGATCGGCGGCGGCACACCGTTCTTCCCGGCGTTGGAGAGGTGGTCGCGGCTGGAACTGGTGGAGAGCCGCACCTTCGCGACGGGCGCGGTCCTCCTGCGCTACAAGTCCGTCCGCGACTAGCGGACGACGGCGACCAGGAACCCCACAGGCTCCCCCTGCCGAAACACCCGCACATGCCGCTCCCGGCGTGCGCACGGGTGTCCGTCGGCCGCGAACGTACCGTCTCGTGCCTATGTCGCCGGGGTGTCGTCCTCCACCACGGTGAAGGGCGAGTGGCCCGGCTCGACGCGGTCGACCACCAGGTCGGAGAAGACGAGGGACAGGGTGTGGGCGTTGGCCTCGATCACCGCCTCGTGGAAGGGGAGGCCCAGCCGGTCGGACCACGCCCCGGTCTCCGCGGTGCCGGGCAGCAGCTTGGCCCCGGGGTAGAGGACCTGCCACCGGACGCCCCAGACGTACCCCTCGGGCCCGCCGTCCTGTTCGATGTCGAGCAGCCGGTCGTCCAGCGACCGGCTCCAGAGTTGCGGGGGCAGCGTCGTGGTCGTCGTCGCGCGGACGCAGTGCTTGAAGCGGTAGCGCAGGTGGGCCGGCGGGATTCCCGTCCGGGGATCGGCGGACACCTGGACGAAGACGTCGTAGTCGCGCATGTGGTCGGCGAAGCCGTGGAAGAGCAGCGCGTGGTCGAAGATGTCGTCGAAAGCCTGATGGATCTGGTGGACGTCCACGGGTGCATCATCCCGCCCGACCGCACCGGACGCCCTGTCGTGCCGCGGAGCGGGTGCGCCGACGCGGTGGTTCGGGTCCCGGCGCCGACGCGGGCGTTCGGGTCCCGGCACCGACCCGTCCCCGCCGGGTGGCGGCAGGACGGGCCGGTGCCGGGTCCGCGGTGCGGTCAGGCCGGTTCGACGGGCAGCCACAGCTCGCAGGTCGCGGTGCTGAAGTCGTCGGCGCGGTCGAGGACGGTCACGATCGACGGGCCCGGCCGCAGCCGCCAGGGGTTCGAGGGGAACCACTCGGTCGCGGTCGCGGCCCAGGTCGCCTGCAACGCCTGCGGGTACGGTCCGGCGGTGCGGAAGACCGCCCACCTGCCCGCGGGCACCTCGATGCGGTGGAGGTCGTCGGGGACCGGGGTGCCCGGCGTGACGGCGACCCCGTGCAGGTAGGTCAGCTCGCTGCCCTCGGTGGCGTCGGGGTCGACGTCGTCGCTGACCTGGAGCAGGCCCGTCGGTTCGGTGTCGCCGAGGGACTTGAGCCGGAGGTGCTCCTCGGGCGGCAGTGCGGTGATGTGCCGCTGGATGTGCGGGTTGACGCCGTGGTGGACGAGCGGCACGCGGGTGGCGTGCCCGACGAGCCGGAACGCGGGGCGGTCGACGACGCGGGTGTCCATGGGGGTGCTCCCTTCGACGGTCAGGCGGAACCTGAGTTGTGGTTGTGCGCGAAGGGGGCCTCCGTCTCGGCGGACGTCACCGGGGTTGGCGCCGTGGACCGCGCGGAACGCGCGTCCGAACGCCTCGGTCGAGCCGTACCCGTACCGGACGGCGATGCCCAGCAGGTCGTGCTCGCGCCGGACGACGTCGGCCGAGGCGACTGTCATGCGGCGCCGGCGCACGTACTCCGACAGCGGCATGCCCGCCAGTGACGAGAACATCCGGCGCAGGTGGTACCCGGTCGTGCCGAACGCCCTGGCCACCCCGTCGACGTCGATCCCCTGGTCCAGCTGTTCCTCGACGAGGGTGACGAGCCGGTTGAGTGCCGAGATCACGAGTGCCTCCTTCCGGTACCAACCCTGGCCGAACGCACCCCTGCCGCACCCGACCGCGGCGAACCGGTCCGATCATCTCCACGTTCGACCGGTGGGGACGACGGCGCGCTAGTGGTTCGCCGGCGTGTACTCCAGCCGTCCGCCGGCGGGCAGCAGGTACCCGCTCCAGCGCTGTTCGGGCAGCGTTCCGCCGAGTTCGGCCGCGGTGGTGTTGTCGACCTCGAAGCCGACCAGGCCGAGCCGGAAGTCGACGTGGCGGAACACCTCGTTCGCCACCCCGACCAGCCACGTGTCCAGCGAGGTCCGCCAGGCTAGCGACTGCGGTCCGCTGTCCGGCCCGAACGGGAAGCCGCCGATGCGCCGGTCCAACCGGGCCAGCGCGCTGAGCGGGAGGTACAACGTCAGCCAGTCCTCGGCGTCCTCGACGCGGGTCGAGAAGCCGCCGCAGACCGAGCCGCCCAGCGGTGACCGCACGACGCCGAGCAGGTGGCCGAACTCGTCGAGGGCCGCCACGGTGACGGGCACCTCGTCCTGGTCGGCCGGTTCCCGGTCCCTGTCGGCGCAGCAGCCGGTGACGCCCGCCGCCCGCCACAACGCGGTCAGCGCGCGCTGGAGGCGTTCGTCGTCGTGGTCGCCGACCTCCAGCGACAGTTCGTAGAAGCCACCGGTCCAGTTCTCCGCGTCGGTGAACGCCATGGGATCACTCACCACCGCAGTATTCCGAACGACGCGGCGCCCGTCGCGCGCTTTCCGCCCGCGGGGGAAGGCCCCGTCCTACTTCGAGGACGCTGCCCCGTCCTGCCAGGGTTCGGTGGCCCGCCACGTCTCCAGCGACGACGACAACCCGTCGACCAGCAGCGGGAGCTGCGGGACCATCGCCACGCAGGCGACCACCTGGAGGTCGCGCAAGCGCTCCATGGCGCGCAGCACGCCGGTGTCGACCGTGCGCAGGCCGAGGTCGGCCGCGGCGGCGTCGTAGGCGGCGATCGCCTCCTCGCCGGTGTGCGCGAGGTCCCACTCGACCGGGGCGACGCCGACGTGCTCGTAGTCGGAGTACAGCACGGTGTCGGCGGTCTCGATCAGGTTGTAGAACGGGGCGTCTCCGTGGACCACCTGGACGGGGACACCGGGGAACATCCGCGCGAAAGCGGCGGGTGACGAGATGGCGGGGGAGAGGACGGCCCACTCGGCGCGGGCGCGGGCCAGGTCGGCGGCGGGCAGCAGGTCCTCGCGGCCCTCCAGGTCGTCGAAGGCGAGGTCGACGTACCCCTGCATGCCCGGGAAGAAGCCGGTCTCGCCCGGGTACTCGGCCAGGACCGAGTGCAGGCGGGCGACGGCGGGCATGCGCCTCACCGCGTCGTAGTCGTTGGGGAGCACGCCCTCGACCTTCTCCCAGAAGGTCATCGCGAACCCGTCGTGCTCGACGGGCTCCGCCGGCACGAGTCCACTCGGCACGACGGTCGGCTCGCCGCGCGACGCCATCCACCTCGACACGGCCAGCTCCGTGCGCTGGAACCCCGCCGAGCCCGTGCCGCGCGGGGTCACCACCGGCACGCGGGCGACGACCGGTGACGGCGCGAGGTCCACCACCACGGAGAAGACGTCGTACACGACCTCCGCCCCGGACGCGTCCAACCCCAGTGCCGTCGCGGCGGCGACAGCGGCGTCGCGGGCGCGCTGCGAGCGGGCGGCGCGTTCTTCATCGGTGATCATGGACGCCACCCTAGGCCAGGCCGGCGTGGGCCCTCAGTCGGAGTTGGACCACACCAGCACCCCGGGACCGTCCGGCGTGAGCACCGGGACCCACGCCTCGTCGGCCTCGCTCATCCGGCTCCCGTCCAGCAGGAGGGGATGCGGTTCCTCGTCGTGCCCCGTCGCACGCCCGGTAGGGGATGTCGGCGAGGATCGCGGCCACCCGGTCCCGTTCGTCGTCCTGCCACGAGTGGTTCCCCACGCCCGCGCCACCGGAGTCCTGTGACGGCAGTCTTCCGGAGCACCGTCCCCGCGCCCAACGATTTCACCCCGCACGGACGGCGGACCGAGGCGTCCGCGCGCCGACGTGCGTCCGCGAGCGAGCACGCGCCCGTGTCGACACCGACGACGTTCGTCGACGAGCGGCTCACCCGGCGAGGGGGTCCCAGTGCTCGGCGTACCGCAGCAGCGACCGGGCCAGGTCGGGGTGGGCAGCCGCCCAGGCCGTGTCGAACAGGTACCACTGCTGGTACCCGAACGCTTCGTCGCAGTGCACGGCGAGCTGGACGAGGTGGTCCCCGACCCGCAGCAGGGAGTCCTGGGGCCGCCGGCCGCGGACGTACTCGGCCGCCTCGACCAGCTCCACGGCGATCAGGTGGGCGGCGGGGTGCTCGTCCGGCAGGCCGGGCCAGGGCTCGGGTTCGGCGACGGAGTTGAAGCCCGGCCAGCGGTTGCAGCGGTCGAGGGCGGGACCGAGGGTGTCCTCGTCGGGCGCGATGAGCGCGCGCAGCACCATCAGCTCGGGCGGCCACGGCGCACCGGCGACATCCGCCGCGCGCAGGTGGCGGGCGAGTTCGGGCAGTGCGACGCCGGGGAAGGCCGGCGGTCGGGAGCGGGCCATGCTCTCGCCGTCGTAGAAGGTGAGGAACACCGCGTACGTGGTGGCACCACCCCCGCCGGGCGGGCCGGTGGGCGTCGTCGGAACGCCGGGGTCGAACGGCCCCGACCGGTCGGCGCGGTCCGGCAGCGGCCACTCCTCGTGCAGCAGGTAGGCCAGGCGGTCCGGAGCGGCTTCCACGACGTCGTCGTGGAAGAAGAAGCAGGCCAGCTCCACCTCGTCGTCGTCGGTCCGCACCCGCAGGCCGTGCTCGTCGAGGCGGATGTCGTCGTCACCCTCGACGTAGAGGTGCTCGTGCAACAGCACCCGCAGCTCCGCGTCGTCCTCGGGCCGCGGCAGACCCAGTTCTCGCGCCGCGCGGAAGACCGAGTCCAGGTCGTGGACGTCCGCGCCCAACTCGTCCCGGACCCACCCCTCCGGGTCCGCGCACCCCCACCCCCGCCGGAACCAGGCGAGCACCGTCTCGTCCGGCAACCGCCGCACCACCTTGCCCAGTGGCCCTTCGCAGTGCGACCGGTACACGAAGTACATGACCGGACCGTACGACACCCCACCGACGAGAACCGCCCGGTCCCGCCGTCACGGCCGGAAGTCGTAGTCGCTCGGCACCAGCCGGTCGTTGTCGTCGATCACCACGAGCCGGCCGTCGCGCACCGCCTGCTGCACGAGCCGGTTGTGCAGGTCCATCGCCTCGCGGAGCTGGTCGGCCGGTCCGGGGTCCGGGACTCCCTCGTGGGGGGTGGTGAGCTGCGCGGCCCGCTCCTCGCCGAGCGAGGAGGTCAGCTGGGCGTTCCAGAACGCGTGCCGGAACGCGTCCCGGTGGTTGTCCAGCTCGCCCGGCCTGCCGACGCCCCGGAAGACGTTCTCCTCCTTCGCGCCGCTGTCGGCAGCCTCGTACGCCTGGTACGCCTGGGCGAACTCCCACGGCCACAGGTCGTTGAAGTACACCCCCACTCCTCCGCGGTGAAGACCTTGCCGAAGCGGGTCACCACGCCGTCCGGGCCGTCGCGGACCTGGTACCTCGCGAGCAGCTCCTCGTGGGACGGCGGGGCGGCCAGCCCGCCCAGCGCGACGTACGCCGGTTCGTTCGCCTCGACCGTCGTGCGGATGTCGGTCTTGGCGCCGGCCAGTTCGGTGGCGTACGCCCGCCGCCCGCCGCCCGCTGCCGCACCCGGTCGGTGAGATCGGCCATCCCGGCGCCGGTCCGGGCGAGCCGGTCGGTGAGGTCCGCGCCCACGTCGTCGGTCCAGGCGGCCGATATCGCGCCGGCGGACCCGGTGGTCGCCTCGTGGGTGCCGCGCACGGAGTCGGCGAGACCGGTCAGCGCGGTCGCGAGCCCGAGGGCGGCCTCCTCGCTGTCGACCGGCCACAGGTCGGGGTCGCGGGCCCGGACCTTCGCCCACAGCTCGCCCGTCGGCGGTGCCTGGGCCACGGCTGCCCCAGCCCCTCGAACGCGGCGCCGCCGGCCCGGTCCCCGGCGAGGTAGGCCTCGACGCTGCTCGCGCCCGCCGTCGCGGAGTGTGCAGCGAGGCGACGCTCAGCACGACCTGCTGGACGGTGCCCGGCGCGCCCGGCCCGTACACGCCCGTGAACGCCTGTCCCATCGGCCCGCCGCCGAGCTGCCCCTCCGCGCCGGCGAGTTGCCCCTGAGCGCTCGCCCACGCGTTCCGGAAGCCCTCCGCGGCAGTCGCCGGCGCCGACACCGCGTCCGAGGTCGAGGTCGGCTCCATGTCCACGAATTCGTAACCCGTGCCGGACACTGTCCGCCGCGCGCGGCGGCACGGTCGGGAACCGGCAGCAAGATGCCACCCGCGGGGGTCAGGCCGGGGACCGGTACCAACGGCGGTGGACGAGCGGTTCGACGGCCAGCACGCCGGTCGCGGCCGTGATCGCGACCGCCCAGGCGAGCGGGTCGGCCGACCCCGCCACCACCCACGCCACGGCGCCGAGCACGACCGCTGGCCGCACCAGGGTGAACGGACCGAGGCCGATCAGCATCATGAACGTGCTCTCGCGCATCGGCAGCAGCCAGTACCCCAGCAGCGAGGCCACCACGAGCACCGCGAACGGCACCAGGACCCGGAGCATGCGCGTGCCCGCCCGGACCAGTTCGTCGTAGCGGGCACCGGGGTCCGCCGAGACGACCAGGGTCGCCGCGACCGGCAGTGCCACGAGCCCGAGGGCGGTCGCCCCCACCACGAGCCCCCGCCGCGCCGCCGACAGGTAGTAGGAGCGCTTGTCGATCCGGCCGTTGCGGCCGGTCGCGGCGCGGAAACCCGCGAAACCCGCGTCGACCAGCGCGAGCACTCCGAGCACGAGCGGGACCACCGCGGCCATCAGTTCGCGACCAGCCGCCGGGCGCGGCGCCCCAGGGCCCGGCGGAAGTCGTCCACCAGCGCCGGTCGCAGGCCGACGACCGGTCTCATCGCCGCGCAGAACGGGTTGGTGTGCCTGAACGGCTCGAACAGGAACGCGTCCATCCCGTCCGCGGCCGCGGCGGCGGAGAGCAGCACCGCGTCACCGTGGGCGCGCCGCGCGGACGCGACGCCGTCGTGGCGGCCCAGCGGCTCCCGCATCCTGGCGCGGTGGTACAGCCAGGCCCCCGACGGGGCCAGCGGGGTCGCGGCGATGTCGTAGTGGACGAACGCCAACGCGCCCGCGCGGTCCTGCGCGCGGAAGAACCCGGGCAGCCGGTCGGCCGCGAAGTGGTGCAGCACCCCGCTCGACAGGTAGACGGCGGCCCCGCCGGGCAGCGCGAACGCGTCCGCGCGGAGGAAGGTGCACGGGAGCCCCTCGTCCTCGGCCAGCCGGGTCGCCTCGGCCACGAGGGCGTGGTTGAAGTCCACGCCCACCAGCTCGACGTCCGCCCCCAGCACCCCGGAAGCGGCCAGGCTCCGCACCACGAACCCCAGGCCGCACCCGACGTCCACCACCCGCAAGCGGCTCCCGGTCGCCCGGACGGCGGCGAGCACCGGCACCAGCAGCTCGGCGAACCGCCGCGCCATGTGCAGCTCCTCGTTGAGCCGCTGCAGCTCGGTGTGCACGCGGACCAGGAGCCGGTCCACCGCGACGGGGTCCAGGAACTCGCCCGTCACGGGCATCCGCCGCACGATCCGCGCGGCCCGCCGGTCCCCGGCCGCGTGCAGCCGGGCGACCACCTCCGCGCGGCGGACCGGGACGCGTTCACCCGTCCGCGCGTCCCAGTCCACCACCAGGTCGGAGATCTCCAGCACGGCCATGATCGGACTGTAGCGACCCGCGCCGGCCCACCCGTCCACCGGCGGTCCGGGGCACCTACCCCGCGGTCGCGGTGCCGAAGTCCAGGACCCGCTCGGCCTCGGCCGTGACCCGGGCGGAGGCGATCCGCGCCCAGGAGGCGAACAGCGACCGGAAGCGGTCGCCGTACTTCTGCGCCACCGCCGGGTCCTGCTCGACCACGTCCAGCTCGTTGACGATGCTCAGGTCGACGAACGGGCGCAGCCGGTCGACGTCCAGGCGCTCGCTGCCGCCCGTGAAGCGGTTGTGGACCTCACCGGTGTCGGCCAGCCGCGGCCAGGTGAGGTCGCGGTCGCACGCGCCGTACAGGTGGACCAACCCCTCCGCCGTCTCGCCGACGAGGTCCCGCAGCGTGGTGCGGTCGGCGGGGTCGAGCAGCGCGACGTCGAAACCGTCCGTGCCGTACACCGCGTGCGCCAAGCCGGCCAACCGCACGTCGACGCCCAACCCCAGGCCGCCGAGGCGGTCGTGGACGCGGCACAGGTGGGTGTAGAGCGTGCCACCCGGGTGGTCGACGGCCTCGGCCCCGTGCTGGCGCAGCCATGCGCGCACGTCCTGCTCGGCACTCATGGCCCGACCGTAGACCCGCCGATCCCCGGCGGTGGACCCCGCCGGGCGGTGCGGTTCGCCACAGCCGGTCACCGGCCGGGCCGCTTCCGCGGGTCGTGCGCGACGAGCGGGGGTGCGCCGTCCGCCGTCCGGCCGCACCCGCGCCAACCCGCCCAAGGCACCCCGTGACCCGCTTATGGTGCCGGAATGGCGGAGAGCGGGTTCGTCGAAGTACGCGGGGCCAACCGGGGCAACAACGTGTTCCCGCACCTCTTCGCCGCGGCGTTGATGGTCACCGGACCGATCGTCCACGCGACCGACGACGGCGGCACCGTCGGCATCGTGCTCACCGCGCTGCTGCTGCCGCTGGGCATCGCCGTGTGGCGAGGTGTCGCGCGCGCCAAGCGGCGGCTGCTGCGCCTGGACGAGGTGGGGCTGCCCGCGACCGCCGCGGTCCTGACCGTGGAACCGATCAGCGAGGACGCCACCGTCCGCGTCCGGCTCCTCATCAGGGGCCCGGACGTGCCCGAATTCGTGATCGAGCACGACACCAGGTACGACCCCGCCCTGAAGCCGGGGAACAAGCTCGCCGCGCTGGTCGACCCCGACGACCACCGCGACTTCGAACCGGGCTGCCAGGGACCGGCCGGCAGGGCCGCATCGCGCACAGCGGCCCCACCGCCGGCACCGACCGCTCCGCCCGACCGGAGGCATTCCGAAAAGCAGTGCCGCGGTTCACCCGGACAGCCCACGTCCGCCTTCGGACAACACCCAGACACGTCGTCCGGCGGGCACCTGCGGCACGAAGGTGATCTTCGGTCCCCATTGGGGTGACAGCGACCGAGCCCGCTCTTCGGGAACTCCGGGGCTGATACGTTCGAAGTGGCCGACAATAAGGCGGAAGAGGCCGTCCGGTAGGCAATCGTGCTCGCGATCCAGGTGTTGTCACCCCTGTTTTCGCGAGGGTTCGAACGACGTGTGGAAGGCGCCATCAGTGGCTCAGTGGAAGAACGTTTCGGGTGGGCTTTCGGCGATAGCGGTCGGCTCGCGGACCGTCGTGTGGGGCGTCAACAGCGGCAGTCAGGTCTACCACTACACCAACCACGACAACAACCCGTGGACCGGCATCCCGGGTGGGCTGGCGGACATCGGCGCGGGCGCCGACGGCACCGTCTGGGGCGTGAACTCCGGCGGCAGCATCTACCGCTACACCGGGGACACCGACGCCAACGAGTGGCTCAACGTCCCCGGCAAGCTGGCGCGCATCTCGGTGGGCTCGCGGACCAACGTGTGGGGCGTCGACTCGATCGGCGGGATCTTCCGCTACACCGGCGACGACGCCGACCCGTGGGACCGCATTCCCGGTGGCCTCGTCGACATCGGCGCCGCGGCGGACGGCACGGTCTGGGGGGTCAACTCGTCCGGCCAGATCTACCGCTACACCTGGACGGCCGACCACTGGATCGGCGTCCCCGGCGGCCTGAGCCGGATCGACGCCGGCTCCCGGACCAGCGTGTGGGGGGTGAACTCCGGCGGCCAGGTCTACCGCTACACCAACGACGACGAGAACCCGTGGGTGGGCATCCCCGGCACCCTGTCCGACATCGGCGCGGGCGCCGACGGCACCGTCTGGGGCGTGAACTCCGGCGGCGGCATCTTCCGCTACACCGGAGACGCCCCCAACTGACCGCGCGGCAGTGCGCTGGTGCGTCGACGAGAATGACGTGGTGCGGATCGGTGGTGCCGGAGGCGGCATCACCGATAACGCCGGAGGCGGCGCCACCGATAATGTCGGAGGAGTGGTCGTCACCCAGGGGTCGTGAACAGCCGCACGCGCAAGAAAGTGCGTTCCGGTGCGGACGCTGATATCGCGGCGGGGTATTCCTGTCGGGCGAGAGCGGCTGTTTGCGTCGCCTTGTCGGACAGGGGCGGTCAGGTCGGACCACGGCGGTGGTCCGCACCTTTCGCGACCGACCTTCGATTTCCTTCATCGCCACCGGTGGGTGGTCCCCGTGCGAGGTGCAGCGTGGACCGCCGGCGGCTCACCGTCGCGGACCTGGCGGGTCAGGCGACGCGCTGGCACGCGCCCTGCCGCGGTGGGGGTTGGTCCCGGGGATCGGGTGCTGCTGGTGTACCCCCGTCCCCGGACTTCGTCGGGGCCTTCCTGTTCCCCGCACCCACCGCCCACACCGCGCCCACCGCCCACACCGCCGCGCCGCGGGCGCACCCGGCACCCCGAGGCCGTTCGCGACAGCCTCGCCCGTGCCACGGCACCGAAGTCGGCGCACACGCCCCTGGCGTGACGACCGGGACGTGCTCTTCCGACCCGGTCGGGACAACGGCGATCGGTCGAGAGGTGATACGTGCATCCGGGTGAACGCGGGCCATGCGACATACATGCGCATGGCCTAATGTGTTGTTGCGCTCGGTCACGGGCGCGGAGGCGTCCGGGTGCTGGCGAAGCTCCGGCGATACCGAAAAAGGCGGTTCTCCATGACCACCGCGCACCTTGAGCACACCGGCCACGAGCACGTGCACGGCGAGGGCTGCGGCCACGTGGCCCTGCCGCACGAGGACCACGTCGACTACGTGCACGACGGCCACCTCCACCGGGGGCACGACGGGCACTTCGACGAGTGCGAGCCGGCCGACCACGGCGCCCACGACGACCACGGCCACGCGCACGGCGAGGGGTGCGGCCACGTGGCGGTCCCGCACCGCGACCACGTCGACTACCTGCACGACGGCCACCGCCACGCCGTCCACGGTGAGCACTACGACGAGCACTGACCCGCGATCGCGGTACCGCCGGTCAGAGCTGCGCGGTGTGCCGCGGAAGGGGGAAGTGGTGGTCGTGGTCGTGCGCGTCGAGGTCGTCCCACGCGGGCAGCGGGTCGTCGAAGCGCCGCCACGCGGCCGGGCCGCCGGCCAGTTCGTCGTCGGTGAGCAGGGCGGGGTCGAGTCGGCGGCGGGGTTCGTCGCGGTCGAGGTGGACGCCGATGAACACCAGTTCCTGCCGCGCGGTGTGGCCGTCGAGCAGCTCGCCCGGCTCGATGGTGAGGTTCGGCCCGGCCTGGGACCACACGGCGAGGGTGTGCGGGCGGCCGGCGATGTGGCAGAAGCCCTTGCTGCGCACCACGCCGTGCCAGTCCTCCAGCGCGGCGGCGAGCCGGGCGGGGTGGAAGGGGCGGTCGGCGCGGTAGGTGACCGAGCGGATGCCGTACTCCTCGGTCTCCGGGGTGTGCGACCCGGCCAGTTCCTCGGCCCAGCCGGGTGACGTGGCGGCCGTGACGGGGTCGTAGCGGCCGGTGTCGAGCACGTCGGCCAGGTCGACCACGCCGCGGTGGGAGCGGACCAGGCGGGCGTTCGGGTTGAGCTCGCGCAGCAGTCCCTCCACCGTGGCGAGCCGGTCGGGCGTGGCGAGGTCGGTCTTGTTGAGCACCAGCACGTCGGCGAACTCGACCTGGTCGACCAGCAGGTCGGAGATGCCGCGCTCGTCACCCTCCGCGGCGGCGAGGTCGCGCTCGTCGAGCCGGTCGCCGCGTTCGAGCTCCACCAGGAAGGTCGAGGCGTCGACCACGGTGACCATGGTGTCCAGGCGGGCGTGGTCGGACAGGCTGGTGCCGTCCTCGAAGGTCCACTCGAACGTGGCCGCGACGGGCATCGGCTCGGAGATGCCGGTGGACTCGATGAGGATGGCGTCGAAGCGCCCCTCGCGGGCGAGCGCGCCGACGCTGTCGAGCAGGTCTTCGCGCAGGGTGCAGCAGATGCAGCCGTTGGTCAGCTCCACCAGGCGCTCGCCACCCCTGCCCGACGCGAGCGAGGCGTCGATGTTGACCTCGCTCATGTCGTTGACGACCAGGGCGACCCGGCGTCCCTGCTGTCGGCCGGGTCGCGCAGGGGGTCCAGGACGTACGTCGCCAGCGCGCGGGGATGACCCAGGCCCGCCACCGAACCCGTGATCGCCTCGCGCGCCGCCGCGAGTTCCGCGCGGCGCGGTGACCGCACCGAGCGCAGCAGGCCGTTCCCGTCCACCTCGGCCCACCCCTCGGCCGCCAGCGCGCGCACCCAGTGCCCGGCGATCCACCGGTGCCGGTCCGCGGCGGGCACGACGTCGGCGGGGTCGGCGGGCAGCGATCCAGCGATCAGCACCCGGTTCCCCCTCCTCTCCGCCGCGGCGCGTGGCGGAGTCAGGGCGAACCTACACGAAAATGATTGTCGTTACGTGGAACATCTGTCGACGAGCGAAGGACGGGGTGCGGTGGGGTCCTCGATGGTGGACGCGTTCGACGAGGGCAGCGCCGAGTTCGCCGAGTGGGCACCGCTGCTGTGGGACCCGATCGGTGCCGAAGCCGTGGAGCACGCCCGGCCGCTGCCCGGCGAACGGGTGCTCGACATCTGCTGCGGTTCGGGCTCGTCCGCGATCCCGGCGGCGCGGGCCGTCGGCGTGGGAGGCGTCGTGGACGCGGTGGACCTCTCCGGCGCGCTGCTCGACCAAGGCGCCCGGCGCGCGCGGGACGTGCCGCAACTGCGGTTCCACCGCGCGGACGCGGCCGGGTGGGAGCCCGCGGACCGCCTGCCCTACGACCGGGTGCAGAGCGGCTTCGGCGTGTTCTTCCTGCCGGACACGGACACGGCGGTGGACCACCTCGTCGGCCTGCTGCGACCGGGCGGCACGCTGGCCGTGAGCACGTGGCGGCAGGGCAGCGTGGACGACGTGGTCGGCCCGTTGATCCGGGCGTTCGCCGAGCACACGGGCGCACCGCCCGTCCGACCCCCCGCAGCGGGTCAGGCGGCGCGCCTGGACACCGGCGACGAGCTCGCCGACTGGTTGCGGGACAGGGGACTGGTGGACGTCGTCGGCCACGCCGCGGAGCGCGACGTCCCCGTCACACCGGAGCCGGCGTGGACGTTCGTGACCGGCTCGGCCGTCCGCGCGGTGCTCGCGGGCCTGGACGCCGACGGCGTGTCGGCCGTCAAGGCCCGCTACCTGGACGTGGCGGGAGGAACGGCGGTGCTCCGCGCCCGCGCGCTGGTCGGCGTCGGCGCGCGCCCGAGCTGACCTCCAGGGCGCGCACCGCGCCGCACCCCGCCGGCGGCCGGTGCACCCGCCGCAGCCCGGACCGGCGCACCCGCCGCGGCAGTTGCGACCGGCGGCGTGCGGCGGTGTCGGCGGTCACGTCGGCCTCCCGCGGCGGAACGGTTCAGGTCACCACGTCCGCGGTGCGCCGCGCGAGCCCTTCGACGAAGCCCGGCCACCCGATCACCGGCCTCCGTCACCCCGGTGGCGCGACCACCCCGGTGTTCCCGTCGAGCGGGCAGCGCGTGCACAGACCGGCCAGCTCGACCGCCACCCGGACGTCCGCGAACCCGTGCGCCGCCGCCGTCTTCGCCGCCCACCGCGTGACGGGCGCCGTGTCCACGCCCACCGTGCGCCCGCACCGCACGCACGTGAGGTAGTGGTCGTGGGCGTCGGTCCTCAGGTGGAACAGGTGACGCCCCTCCCGGTCCTGCGTGATGCCGAGGACGCCCGCGTCCACCAGCGACGCGAGGTGCCGGTAGAGGGTGGTCAACCCGACCCGACCGCCCCCGGACCGCAGCAGGTGGTGGATCGCGTTCGCCGTGGAGGGGCCGGGCAGGTCGGCCAGCACGCGCAGCACCGCCTGGCGCTGCGGCGTCATCCGCGCCCCGGCGCCCCGGTCGAGGACGTGCCCGTTCCTCTCGCGCATCCCCCGCGCGCTCAGGACGTCACAGCCTCGGTCGGGCGGCACCCGGACGGGGGCGGCGGGACGACGTCGGTGGTCGAATCGGGTGACGCGGACATGGGGACCTCGGTGGTGCATCGTCCGACAATGATTATCAAGACCAATATAACCACCCTTCGGTGATCATGCGGCCCCGGCCGGAACCTGCCCCGTCGGTCGTCCGGGCGGTGCGCGACGCGGGCGTGCCCTCACCCGCCCGACATCCCGGCGGCACACCGCCGGCCGGTCCGCCGCGGTATCAGCCCGAGCGCGTCCCGGAGTCCCACCAGTCGAGCACCCGCGTCCCGATCAGGGTCAGCCACTTCGACGGCTCGCCGGCCGGGACGTCGACCTCGAACCACACCCGCCCGGGGTGCCGGCGGGCCTGGAGCCACGTGCCGTCCGGCTGCCGGGCGGCCCGGACCGATTCGATCGCGTCGGCCATGCGCGGGTCCGGCGGTGTGCCGTCGAGGAGGGCGGCCCGGCGGAAGTGGTCGGCCGCGTTGAGCACGCTGTAGTACCAGCGGAACGGGTAGGCGAAGCGGTCCACCCACGGCGCCACCGGTTCGCCCGTCGACAGCCGGCGGAACAGCCCGCGCCGCAGCAGGTACTCCTCACCCGAGCGCCGGGCGGCGCGCGTCGATCCCGTGCCCCCGGTCGCGGCATCGTGGGCGAGCAGGCCGGTGAGGGAGTTGAGCGTCGAGTGGAACGACGACCGCGTGGAGCCCTCGACCCACGCGCAGTTCCACCCGCCGTCGGGCAGTCGGTGCTCGACGAACCAGTCGACGACGCCGGTGACGTCGGCGCCGAGCCACAGGCCGTTGCCGACCGTCCAGGCGTTGATGCAGCAGTCGACCTCACCGCCCCAGTACGGCAGGTCGTCGTACTCCCAGCGGCAGTGCTCGGCGAGCAGTTCGGCCGTGCGACGCCCGCGCAGGACCGCGGCGTCCAGGCCCCACTCGCGCAGCGAGTTCAGCGACCACGTCGTCGCCGTCCAGGGCTGCCCCTCGGTCTCCACCGCGTCGAACTCGAAGCCCGCGGGGAAGAACGCACCGCCGGCCCACCGGCCGTCGGCGTCCTGGAGCGCGAGCAGTCGCGCGCCGAAGCCCTCGGTCGCGACCCGAGCGCGGGTCGCCTCCCAGACCCCGGGCGGTTCGCCCGCGAGGTCGCGTTCGACCTGCCGGCGCAGCGCCGGGTCGGAGTCGAGGAGCCACGCGAGCAGGTTGCCGGTCGCCACGGCGCGACTCCAGTGGGCTCGTCGGGCCGGTTGGGGACGGCCGACCCGGGCTCGTTGTGGAGCGGCCGGGGTGGTCCCGGTGGTCAGGCGCGGGCGTAGCGCTCCGCGAGGGTGCGCAGCAGTGGCCTCAGCTCGCCGGGCGACTCGACGGTGAAGTCCATGCCCAGCATGCCGATGTAGGCGGCGACCGTGTCCAGCGAGTCGGCGCCGGTGACGAGGACCGAGGTGGTGTCGGTGACCGTCTCGACCACGCCGACGCCGGGGTGGATGCGGTCGAGGACGGCCTGGGCCGGCGCGTCGACCCGCAGGCGTGCGTGCACCTGCCAGCCGCTGAACGCGACACGGCGCATGGTGAAGCTCGTGTAGTCCTCGTCGGGGAGGGCGGTGGGGGCGAACCGGCGGTGGGTGCGCGTGCGCGGCGTGATCCAGTCCGCCCGGTAGACGTCCCACTCCCCGCCGGACGGGTCGCGGGCCACGAGGTACCAGCGTCGCTTCCAGGCGAGCAGGCGGTAGGGCTCGACGAGCAGCGAGGTGTCGCGGTAGTCGAAGCGGAACCACTCGACGTCGTGGATCGCGGTCGCGATGGTGCGCAGCACGGCGGGGTCGACCTCGGGGTCCGGGGAGTCGGTGTCGGTGTTCTCCGGCGCGTGGTCGACGACCGAGGCCAGCGCCTCCACCGTCGGCCGCAGGCGTGGCGGCAGGACCTGTTCGAGCTTGGCCAGCGCGCGGGCGCTGGAGGTCTCCAGCCCGGCGATGCCCCGGCCGGCGCGCAACCCGATCGCCACGGCCACCGCCTCCTCGTCGTCCAGGAGCAGCGGGGGGAGCTTGCCGCCCGCTCCGAGCCGGTAGCCGCCCGTCGCGCCGCGGGTGGCCTCGACGGGGTAGTCGAGCGCGCGGAGGCGCTCCACGTCGTTGCGGATGGTGCGGGTCGTGACGCCCAGCCGGTCGGCGAGTTCGGTGCCGCTCCACGACGGGCGCGACTGGAACAGCGCCAGGAGCGCGAGGAGGCGCGCCGATGTGTCCGCGGTCACTGCGACACCCTCCGTCATATAGGAACGAAGCTTTCCTATAGGCACTCTACCGTCTGCGTCATGACGAACACGCAGATCCGCCCCTCCCGCATCGAGGTCACGCAGACCGAGCTGGACGACCTGACCGGTCGCCTCGACCGCACCCGCCTGCCGCAGCCGGCGCCGGGCGACACCTGGGAGCACGGCACCCCCAACCACTACCTGCGCAGGGCCGTGACGGCGTGGCGCGCGTTCGACTGGCGCGCCGCCGAGGAGCGCATCAACGCCCACGCGCACTTCGTCACCGAGATCGACGATCAGCCGATCCACTTCATCCACGTCGAGTCGCCGCACGAGGGCGCGACGCCGCTGCTGCTCGCCCACACCTACCCCGGTTCGTCGGTCGACTACCTCGACATGATCGGCAGGCTCACCGACCCCGTCGCCCACGGCGGGCGCGCCGAGGACGCGTTCCACGTCGTCGTGCCGGACGCACCCGGCTTCGGCTTCTCCAACCCGGTCACCGAACCGGGCTGGACCACCGCCCGCGTGGCCCGCGCCTACGACACCCTCATGCGCAGGCTCGGTTACCGGCGCTACGGCGTCCACGGCTCCGACCACGGCGCGATGGTCGCCCGCGAACTCGGCGTCCTCGCCCCGGAGGGCTTCCTGGGGCTGCACGTGCTGCAGCTGTTCTCCTTCCCGTCGGGCGACCCCGCGGAGTTCGAACAGCTCGAACCGCGGGACCACGCCGGTCTGGAGCACATGCGGTGGTTCCAGAAGGTCGGCGGCTACAACACCATGAACGCCAGCAGGCCGCAGACGGTCGCGGCCGGGCTCAGCGACTCGCCGATCGGGATGCTCGCCTACAGCGAGCTGTTCAACTCCTTCGGCAACGGCACGTCCCTCGTGCCGCTGGAAACCATTCTCACCGAGGTGTCCGTCAACTGGTTCGCGAACGCCGCCGCGGGCATGGCCCGGTCCTACTTCGACAACGCGGCCGCCCCCGCCGACGAGCCCGCCCCGCGGAACGCCGCCCCGACCGGCGTGGCCGTGTTCGCCGACGACTTCCAGACCATCAAGGTGTTCGCGGAACGGGACAACCCCAACATCGTCCACTGGAGCCGTTTCGAGAAGGGCGGCCACTTCGCCGCGCTCGAGGTCCCGGAGATCGTGGTGGACGACATCCGGGCGTTCTTCACCGCACTGCGGTGACCTCCCGGGACGGAGGAGCGGTCGTAGCGGGCCCACCCCCTCGCGCGAGCAGGCCGTTCGACCTGGAAACGTTGGCCCGCAACGAAAAGCATCACCCACCGAAGCTCATGCGTGCCCGTAACACATCCGGGTGAACCGTCGATCTGTCCGGTATCAGTCTTCCGAACCGCGGGCAGGGGCCAGTCTTGAAGCAGTCCGACCAGCCGGCGAGGAACGAGGTCGGGGGCGACGTCGGCACGTCCATCCAGGCCGGGTCCATCAGCGGCGACGTCCACCTGCACCCGCCCGCCGGGCCGCGGTGGCGCAGGCGCCTGCTGCTCCTCGCCGTCGCGGTGGCGACCACCATGGGCGCCTCCGCCACGGTGCTGGTCGAGCTGACGGTGCCCGACGAGCCCGCGCGGTCCGCGCCGCCCCAGGCCGTCGCCGCCACGGCGTCCGCGACGGAAACCGCCGGGGCGGTCACCCACGTGCCGGTCGTGCCGCCGGTGGGCGCCGGCCGGCCGATGCCCCTCGTCCCCGCGACCCGCGCGTCCGGCAGCGTGATCGCCGTGGCCACGACCACGACCGCCGCGACGACCACCACCACGACGGCGTTCGCGCCGGGCGCCGCTCCTCCGCCCGCGGGCACCGTCCGCTTCAGCGGCGAGCTGGAGTTCGGCAGCTTCGACCTCGACCTGCCGCAGCCCAAGCGCGTCGACGGCCGCAACGTCTGGACACTCACCCCCGGCCGCCTGCACGGGGACGAGAACTACTGGTTGGCGGAGTGGTTCGGCGGTGGCGCGCCCGGCCGAGCCGAGTGCGCCACCGAGATCACCGCGCGGGGGACGCGGGACGCCGAGAACCTGGCCGCCGGCGGCACGGTGTGCGGGAGCACGCCGGAGGGCAGGGTCTTCCGGATCGACGTGCTCACCGTGGACCACGCGACCGTCACCGGCCAGGTCGTCGTGTGGGACTAGCGCGTGTTCCGAAGGTGAGGTGAGCGGCGGCGTGTCGGTGGCCGGAACGTGGCGAGGTCTCCGGTGAGTGGTGTAGCGACCGACGCCACCGACATCCGGCTACGCCACATCTGGAACACGACCCAGGTCCGGACGGTGAGACCTCGTGTCATCTTCGGCGATCTCGCGGATTCGGTGCCGACCGCGGGACCGGTGACGAGGCCGCCCCTGGGATGGCGACTCAGAGCGAGGTGATCTCCAGGGTGACCAGGGAGTAGATGCCGGAGACGGTGCCCAGCCCGGCGGTGCACAGCAGCACGTCGACGCTTGGACCGGTGTTCACCTGGACGACGGTGCTGCCGGTGAACAGGCCGGAGGTGACCGTTCCGGTTTGGGTGACCACCAGGGCGGCACCCGCGACGGTGGCGGTGCGGTTGGCCGAGACGATCGAGGTCTGGCCGGTGTTCCAGGCGATGGTGAAGGTGGAGGACCCGGTGTCCAGCAGGTCCAGGCAGGTCTGTTCCGGGTCGTTGGAGGTGCGGGCACGCGAGCCCGAGGTGACGGCCGGGTTGCTCAGCGACACGCAGGGCCCGTACTGCGTCGAGGAGTTGATGGTGACGGCTTGCGGTGCCATGGTCAGCGGCGGGGTGTAGGTGACGGTCTCGCTGCTGGGTGGGGTGCAGGTCACGTCCAGCACCCCGGCCGTCGCCGCCGCGGCCGGCCCCGGCACGGTCAGCGCGAGAGCGGAGACGGCCGTCATCAGCGTGGCCGCGGCGGTGCGCAACGAATTGATCATCATCGCTCTCCATCCGGGCGGCACCGGTACCCCGTGTGGGCCCGAGCACGTGCCAGGCACCCAGGATGATCCCGCCCGGACGATCCCCGACAGGACCGAACGGGCGACCGCGCACAGACGTTCGGCTCGCCATCACCGCCCGGCCAGGACGGCAAGCTGACCGACCCGGGTCACCGCGACGGTACGGAGACCTGCCCCGAACACCCGAAGCCGCACTCGAGATGTATCGCACCACCTGATCACCGACGCCACCGGCATCCCCCTGGCCGTGACAAGTACCGCCGCAGTTCAACGCTCGTGCGCAGAGTCCTGGCACCCCACAGGTGCCCGGCGTGCCCGGGAGACGTCCCGTCACCGGCGACGATTCACCAGTCCGGACGGGCGGCGAACCACAGCCGGTCCGCGGGCTCGTAGCGGACCGGACCGGACCCGTGAGCTGCCGACGAAGGACTGCGCTCTCGTGCTTCCGGACCACTTCGCACAGCAAGGACATGATCACCCGGACGCGCTCCCGACACCGTGACCGCCTTGCTCCACCGGCGACGATGGCTGTTCGAGCGGCACGGGGTGTGCGGAGGTTCGCCGAGGTGGGTGCTCGCCTGGCAGGACCGGTCGACCGGACTGATGATGGGGCGATGAGCACGAGCACCGAACCAGCGCGGTCCACCGGGTGGCACACCGGTTCCAGGACGTGGCACGCGGTGCTGGCGGCCGTCATCGCCGCGTCCCTGGTCATCCAGTTGGTCCTGCTGTTCACCGGAGGCGCGGACGCCAACTCGGGCGACATCGGCGCGGTGGCGGGTGTCGGGACGCGGCTGGTGCGGTTGTTCAGCTACTTCACCATCCAGAGCAACGTCATCGTGCTGGCCGTGGCACTCACCCTCGCGGCGAACCCGGCCCGTGACGGCAGGGGCTGGCGGGTGGCCCGGCTGGACGCGCTGCTCGGCATCACGATCACCGGCCTGGTGTTCGACCTCGTGCTCGCGCCGATCGTGCACCTGGAAGGCGCGGCCCGGTGGGCGACCATCGGCTTCCACTACGTCTCGCCGTGGATGGCGGTGCTCGGCTGGCTGCTGTTCGGACCGCGCCCGCGGGTCGACCGGTCGACGGTCGGCTGGGCGTTCGCCTGGCCGGTGCTGTGGATCGCGTACACCTTCGCCCACGGCGCGATCACCGGTTGGTACCCCTACCCGTTCCTGGACGTCACCCGGCTGGGTTTCGGCACGGCTCTGCGCAACACCTTGTTCGTGCTCGTGCTGGCACTGGTCCTGGCGTTGATCTACAAGGCGCTGGACCGGCTCCGCCCCACCGTGCGTTGAGGGTGTCGCCCGGCCCCGCCCCGGTGCTGCGCACGGCTGCGGGGGACCTCACCCCGGATGCCGGACACGGGGTTATGCGGCGTGTCGGTAGCAGGCTGTTCTTGTAGTCGATCGGGGATGTCCGGCCGAGGTGCGAGTGACGGCCTCGGGTGATGTACCGATGCGCCCAGCCGAACACCGCCGGTCGTGCTTCCCTCGTACTGCCCCAACTCCGGGCGCCTTGGAGCGTCTGGCGTGTGAAGGAGGCGTTGAGGCTCTCGGCGGCGTTGTCCGCGGAGCTGCCCCACCGCGCCCATGGACCGGGTCACCCCGGCGGCGCGGCAGGCGTCGGCGGCCCTGGCACCGCAGTGGGCCCCGTGTGCCCACCCGGATCGTCACGATCCAAGGGTGTCCGGTGTCCAACATCCAGGGTCAAGTCCCCTCGACGGCCGATTGGTGCTCGGCCCGCCCAAGACGAAGGCCAGTAAGTGGCATGGCCTACGTCACATACAAGACGTGGCTGATCGAAGACGGCGTGCCGGAAGTCGTCCAGCACAAGCGGCTGGGGCACCGGTATCGAGAGGTGCGGGGCATCTACTCGTATGTGACACACGTCATGGCCAACGGGGTGCTGGACGAACTCCAAGCCCGCCGGGAGCGGTCCGGCGCGGAAGCAGGAACGGCTGCCACACACGGCGGGGGAGTGGTGACCACGCACGGTGAAGATGATCACACCAGGACCATCTGCTCCCGTTCTGCTCCCACCAACGCAGAACAGCCGCCTGGTGAAGATCACCAAGCGGCTGTCTGACCTGCGTATATCTCTGGTGGACGATACAGGGATTGAACCTGTGACCCCTACCGTGTCAAGGTAGTGCTCTCCCGCTGAGCTAATCGTCCGAGGCGGAGACGGGAATCGAACCCGTGTACAGGGCTTTGCAGGCCCTTGCCTAAGCCACTCGGCCACTCCGCCAGGTTTTCCCGAATGCTAGCACCCAGGAGTCTGGCCTGAGCCCAAGGGGCCCTCTGCCGAGCGGATGACGAGACTCGAACTCGCGACCCTCACCTTGGCAAGGTGATGCGCTACCAACTGCGCTACATCCGCATGCTCCGGAAGATTTCTTGGAACTTGGCCCTTTTGGGGCTTGTCGTTCCGGTCTTCCCCGGTGCGAGAGGAACTTTATTACATGCCCCGCCGCAGAATCAAATCGGGGGGTGCCTAGGCCCCCGGCAGGGCTGCTACCTGCACTTTTACGTCAGATCGGTCGAGATCAGGTGGGTCAGGGCCTCGTCCACGTCGACCCACAGGTGCTCGTTGCCGGGCACGACCACGTCGTAGGTGCGGTCGAGGAAGTCGGCCAGCTCCTGCGCGGACGCCTCGAACATGGCGTGGCCGGACGGGGAGCTCAGTTCGATCACCACGACCTCGGGGTCGTCGGCGGCCGGGCGGATGCGGACGTCGCCGTCCCCCGCGTCGGCGATGAGGCCGTCGGCGAGCAGGTCCCGGGCATACACCCATTCCACCCAACCGGCCCGACCCGTTCGGAACGCGGCGACCACCGCGTACGGGTCCTTCGTGTCGTAGCGAAGCTCAACCTGCACCGGAACAGCGGGGGTCCTCGGCGCCAGCAGGTCGAACACCGCTGTCGAACGGAGTGTCACGTGATCATTGCGCATCGTCGTTACCCTCTTCTCCCTTCCCGGCCAATGGAACGACCGAGCTCTCTACTTGTGACGTATATGTGGCGAGGAACGCTCGACTCCCGGACGTTTATCACCCGTTCGGGTCTACATCGCTCCACTGGGCGACCACCTCGATGCGTTCCGTGTCCGGTCTGATCCCGCAGGCCCCATCTTGCTGGGTTTAACCTGAACCCGGTACCGGCTGTTGCGCGAATGTTGGACGTGAGGACCTCTCTGGTGGCTGACGCACCCGCCCCGGCACCACGCCGCGGGCCCGAACGACGACCTCCCGACGCGGAACTCGTCGAGCGGGTGTCCACGGGGGACCGCACGGCCTTCGGTGAGCTCTACGACCGTTACGCGAAACCAGCGTACTCACTGGCCAGGCGCATCTGCGTGGACCCCGGCCTCGCCGAGGACGTGGTGCAGGAGGCGTTCCTGGCCCTGTGGCGCAACCCGGCCGGCTACGACCGCGCACGAGGCGGCTTCGGCACCTGGCTGATGACCGTCGTGCACCACCGGGCGGTGGACGCCGTGCGCCGCGAGAACACCCAGCGCAAGCGGAACGTGCCGCTCACCGACGAGGTGTCCGAGCGCAACGTCCCGCCCACCGACGGGGCCGACCACGACGCGTTGACCGGCGTCGTGGGCGCCGAGGTGCGGGAGGCGCTGAAGCGCCTGCCCGAGGACCAGCGGCAGGTCATCGCCCTGGCCTACCTCGGCGGGTACACGCAGATAGAGGTCGCGGCGCTCACCGGCATCCCCCTGGGCACGGTGAAGTCCCGCACCTTCGCGGCCATCAGGAGGCTGCGGACGACGTTGCAAGCGGTGTGGACAGGGGAGACCGGCGGCGAAGCGCCGGGTCGGACGACGGGAGCACACCGGTGACCGGGGAGCAGAGGGACGACTGGTGCCCTCAGGAGGAGCTCGCGGTCGGGTTCGCGGTGCACGCGCTCGAACCGGACGAGGAAGCACAGCTGTACGCCCACCTGCCCACGTGCGAGCGCTGCCGGCAGACCGTCCGCGCCACCGAGGAGGTGACCGCCGCGCTGGGGTCCTCCGTCCGCCAGTACGACCCGCCGGACCGGCTGCGCGCCCGGCTCATGGCGGCCGTCGACGAGACGCCCCAGGAACACGTGCGCCGACCCGCCCCCGAGCCCGCCCCTGAGCCCGCCCCTCTCGCCGCACCGATCCCGCTGGAGCCGCGACGCCGTCGTGCCGGCGGCTGGGGCCGCAGGGCACTGGTGGCCGCGGCCGTCGTCGTCGCGGTGGCCGGGATCGGCGTCGCCGGCGTGCGGATCAACCAGCTCGGCGACCAGGTGGCCGCGCAGGACGCGCGCGCCGAGCGGCTGGAGCGGGTGCTGGACCTCGCGGCGAACCCGGCGGCGAACCGGGCCGTGCTGCGTTCCGCGTCCGGCGAGGAGGTGGCGGTGCTGGTGTCGACCGAGGACTCGGCGGCCGTCGTGCCCGTGCGCCTGACGTCCAACGACGCGGCCCACCAGGTCTACGTGGTGTGGGGCGCGAGCACGCAGGACCCCGTGGCGCTGGCCACGTTCGACGTCGGCGCCGACGCCTCGGACGCCCAGGTGCTCACCTGGTCGCCGGACGCGCACAAGCACCTCGTCTTCGCGCTCTCGCTGGAGCAGGGGCGCTCGATGCCCCAGGCGCCGAGCGGTGTGCTCGCATCCGGTCAAGTCGGCTCCGCGTGAGCGGTGTCATGGGCGATGATGTGCGCATGACCACGGAGCAGCGCGAGAACGCCCCCGAGGAAGCGGGACGCCGCCACCGGTTCCGCAGCAACCCCGCGCTGAACATGGGCTACCGCATCGGCGTGGGCGTCGTAGGCGGGTTGGTGCTGGTCGCCGGCATCCTGATGATCCCGTACCCCGGGCCGGGCTGGCTCGTCGTGTTCGCGGGCCTCGCGATCCTGGCCACCGAGTTCGAGTGGGCGGGGCGGGTCCTGAAGTTCGCCAAGCGGTACTACGACGCCTGGGTCGAGTGGCTGAAGCGGCAGAACCTCGTCGTGAAGGCCCTCGTCCTCGCGGCGACCGGCCTGGTGGTCGCGGTGACCTGCTGGCTGCTCGGGGCGTTCTCCCTGGTAGGCGGCTGGTTCGGCCTCGACTGGGCCTGGTTGGAGAGCCCGATTTTTGGTTCCCGGGGATGATGTTGTAAGCTATCGACACACCGCGAGAGCGGGGCAGGACAACAGAACAAGGGCGTTTAGCTCAGCGGGAGAGCGCTTCGTTCACACCGAAGAGGTCACTGGTTCGATCCCAGTATCGCCCACAGTGTGTTTTACCTGGTCAACGGCTCGTAGACGATCTTCGTCTGCGGGCCGTTGATCGTTGCGGGGAGCAACTGGGGAGCAAAAGATCTTGACCACCTCCGTATTTGCGAAGGTGGTCAGGGGTTCTCGCTCCCCGTCCGCTCCCAGCGCCGCTGCAGTCCGGCGAGCATCGCCTCGACCATCGGTTCGGTGACGTGGGAGTAGACGCCCATGACGCCGCGGAACTTGTGACCGATCCTCTTGTGCTGCAGCACCTCGGGAACACCGTCCTCGATGAGCCAGGTCTTGTGGGTGTGGCGCAGGTCGTGGAAGTGCATGTCGGGGTCGATGCGCGGCCGGTTGGTGTCGCCGCGCAGGGCGGGCAGCCAGACGCGGCGGCGGAAGTTTGAGCGTCGGTGGAACCCTGTGCTTGCCGAAAATGTCGTCCGTGCAGGTCAGGCGGCGTGGTGGTACTCGTTGAGGATGCCGCCCAGTCTTTGCCGTCGACGGATGTCGAGTTGGGTGGCGGCTGCTTGATTGGTGGCTGGTTGTGGCAGTGGTTGTAGTGGTCGGGCGTTGTCGATGCCTTGGTGGGGCCGGTGGGTGTTGTAGAAGTCCTCGTACTCGCGCAGGCTACGGAATAGGTGCCGTTGGTTCCAGATCAGTGTGCGGTCGAGTAGCTCCTGTCGGCAGGTCCGGATCCAGCGTTTCATGATCGCGTTCATCCGCGGTATCCGAACACCGGTGAGGACGACCTGGATGTCCGCGTCGGCGAGGATGTTGTCGAACAGGACGGGTACTTGCCGTCGCGGTCTCGGATCAGGAAGCGCACGTGTCGGCCTGCGTCTCCGAGGTCCATGACGAGGTTCGTGGCGGCCTGGGTGACCCAGGAGGCGGTCGGGTGCGCGGTGGCGCCGAGGACTCTGATCCGGCGGTTGGCGTGCTCGATCACCGCGAGCACGTACACGCGGGCGCCGTTCACGGTGCGGGTCTCGAAGAAGTCGCAGGCCAGTAGAGCGTCGGCTTGTGAGCGGAGGAAGGTCGACCAGGTCGTCGAGGTGCGCTCGGGAGCCGGATCGATCCCGGCGTCCTGGAGGATTTGCCAGACGGTGGAGGCTGCGACCTTGCCGAGCACGAGCAGTTCGCCGTGGATGCGCCGGTAGCCCCAGGTCGGATTCTCGCGTGCCAAGCGCAGCACCAGCAGGCGTATTGAGCGGATGGTCCGTGGTCGGCCGGGATCCTGGGGACAGGATCTGACCGCGTGGCGTCGGGCGATGAGGTCCCGGTGCCACCGCAGGATCGTCTCCGGGCGCGCCGGCAGTCGGAGTCGCCGAAGCGTGGCGACGGGGAGTCGGTGCAGCACGGTCGCGAGGAATGCCCGGTCGCAGGGGGAGAACCTCGGACGGGTGTCACCGAGTTGCCGTTCCAGGATGGTGATCTGGTGACGCAGCGCCAGGATCTCCACGTCCTTGTCCCGGTCGCTCAAGGGCAGCAGGCGCAGCAGCGCGAAGGCGTTGGTCATGCCCAGGTAGGCCAGTCGGAGCAGCATGGCCGGTCATCATGCCGCGTCAGCCGAGGGCGGTGCGGACCTGTGGCCACACCTGGGAGCCCTTCGATGCCTCAGCTACGCACGGCTTCGACCTGCATGGATGGAGTTTTCGGCAGCTACAGCGTTGGCATTGCGCTTGAGGTCGGCGTTGAGCAGTTCGCCGGAGTTCAGTTCGAGGCTGTAGCGGGGCATCAGGTGCAGTTCGATCCGGTCGAGGAAGCCGGTGAACACCGGTGCGGTGAAACGGTCGGTGAACACGGTGAACCACAACGCGCCGCGTGAGGCGCCCGCGGACATGACGTTGACCGCAGGCGTTTCCCGGTCACCCGCACGATCGGCGTCCTACCCTTCGGCGCCCAGGGCCGGCCGGGTGGCGCGGCGTCGGAGCGCGGCCCGCACTGGTCGACCCACGTGATCGCCGCGCCCTCGGCCTTCGCCCGGTCCTCGATCGCCGGATACTCCTCGTCCAGCCACGCGAGCACCGCGGCGGGCTGCTGTTCGTAGGCACGTCGGGTCGGGCGTTGCGGGGTGAACCCGTGGCGGCGCAGTCACAAGCCGACGCCCTGCTCGGTCATGTCCACGCCGACGACCAGCCGGATCAGCTCGACCACCGCCGGGCGGGTCCACAACGGGCCGCCGATCAGCAACTCCTCCGGGGTGTAGTCGGCCATCGCTGCGAACAGCGTGCCCCGGTCCTCGGGACTGATCAGCTCGGCCGGTCCGGGCCGTCGCCCCGGTCGCACCGCCAGGCCGTCCCGACCGTCACGCTGGTAGGCGCGCCACCAGGTGCCCACCGACCGCACCGAGACCTCGAACACCTCCGCCGCCCGCCGGTAACCCTCCACCTGCCCGGACTCCAGCGCCGCCACCACCCGCAGGCGCAACACCTCCTGCTCCGCAGGCGACAACCGGTGCGCACCCTCGACCTCGACCACGCACGTCAACATGCGGGCAACCGATCACTTTCGATTCAATAAGAGCACCGGGAGCTTCTTCCATGCCTACGACGTGCAACGATGACTTTCCGGCCGGCGCAGTGTAAAGTGGACTCGGCGCAGGGAGCGCCTCCGGGTCCGCGGTAAGGGCTGAGCCCATCCCAGGCTTTCGCAGTGCACCACCTCGAAGCCAACCTCCTCTCGTGCCCTGAGCAGCGGACCGCAGGTGCCTGGAGGCTGGAATGCCTGTCATCCCCTTGCCCGTCCGGCCCGACGTCGAGCAGGTGCGCAAGCGCGCCAAGGGTTTGCTGCGCCAGGTCCGCGCCGGCGAACCGCATGCGCTCGCCCTCGTAGCCGAGCACGCCCCGGACACGCTCGTCGAGGGCTTCACGCTGGCTTCGGCCCAGTTCGTCCTCGCCCGCCACCACGGTTTTCCCAGCTGGCCGCGGCTGCGCCGTCACCTGGACGACCTGGCCGCCGAGCCTGACCGCGGGGTCCTGACCACAGACAACCGCTACCGCGTGCACCGCGACTGGGCGGCGGACGACGACGTGGCCCGGTGCGTGCGGGCGGCGACCGCCGCCCATCCGCCCACGCGCACGTGGCGTCCGGTGCTGACCGGGCAGCACGCTGGGGTCCGCGTGGTCGTCTTCTCCACCCCGACGGGGCCGGTGTTCGCCGAGTTGACACCCACGACCACGACGCTGTCGTCGCCGGTGACCGCCGAAGCGCCCGCGTTGACCTTCCGCACCGCCGCCGGAACGCTTGCCGGGGTCGTGCCGCCCGGGACCACCTCTGCGTCGGTGGAATGGCCAGCCGGTCGGTACGCTCGGGAACACGCGATCCTGGCCGACGGGATCTTCGTCGTGCCCAACGCCTTCGCCGTCGACGACGCGGGCGTCGTGCTGCGCGTCGACGGCGAAGGCACGTCCGTCGACGTGCCCGCCCGTGCCGCGGTCGTGGTCGACCGCCCCGCCCCGGCAGCCGACCGCGGGTCCCCGGCAGGGCGTCGCCTGGAACTCGCCCTGGAACAGGTCGACCTGCGCCCGATCGTGGACCCGGGGTGCTGGGAACCCGGTGCGCACGCCGTCCTCGACGACGGGGAGTCGGTCCAGTTGGGCCGCTACGGCGACCTGCTGCTGTCCCACCTGACCGGCCGGCCTCCCCGGATCGACGACTTCGGCCCCAAGCACGGGCCGGTGCGCGACTTCGCCGTCGTCGGCCGAGCGGTCGCCCTGACCAGGGTGTACCACGGGTTCGTCGATGACCGCAGCCGGCGCGTGGCGCTGATCGGCCTGGTCGACGGGAACGTCGCCTCGGTGGTCCTGCGCCGCGAGAACGCACCCGACCTGCCGGCCGTGATCGCCGGTGGCACGCTGGTGATCGCCGATCCCGCCCTCACCGCGCCGCGTGAGCGGGGACCGGTCACGGAGCACGTGGTGGCGTTCGACTCCGCCGGCAACGTGCTGGAAGACCTGCCGTACCAGCAGTAGACCGTCGCGGGCTGCCGGTCGCGCCAGCAGCCCGCGACGAGGCGGGCGTCCGCAGTGGACGGATCACGCCACCGGGAACGCCGGTCGTGGTGGCCTCCCGGTCGCCGGGTGCCGTTCGTGTCGTGGACACGGCGATCAGGTGTCATCGCGCGGGCTTCCCGGCGACCGAGGGGGCAAGGGGCGTGGCCCGGGTGGGCACGGATGGGCGTGAGGGCTCCTCGAACCCCGGAAGGCGTGGTCAGCTTGACCGGAACCTTTCCGAGGGGGACTGGACGAACCCGAAGGCGGAAACGATGACGACACCCACTCCCGACCTGTCGAAGGTGGCCGGCGAACGGCACGAGACGACCTGGCAGCGCATCGGTGGCCGCACCCTCACTCCCGCGCACGTCGCGGCTCAACCCGTCGTCCGCCGTTCCGGGAAGCTCCGGCCGGCCGCTCAGGAGGTCGAGCCGTCCGATGCGGGCGGCGACGTCGCCTGGGTGATGGCGGACAATGGGGTGATCTCGCCCCCCGTCGCCTGATCCACCTCGGTCGAACGGGCGAGGCGGTCCAGCAGCGCACGGGCGGTCGCGTGGTCGCCGCGCGCTTCGGCACGGGCGGAGAGCAACGCGAGGTTGTCGTGCTCGCGTGCCGGGAGGGCCGTGGCGTCCGGCACTCGGCGCGTCGCCTCGGCGTACCACTCGATCAGGCGCCGTTCGGCGGCGTCGCGGTCGGTCGCGGTCAGTGCGGACCGCGACCGGAGGACCGACAGCGAACGCGCCAGGGCGTGCTGGCCGTAACCGCCGCCGGGCTCCCAGTCCGCGAGGTGCGCGACCGCCAACGCGTCGAGTGCCCGGCGGGCCCGGGGCACCGGCCACCCGGTCAGCGCGCCCGCCGCCGCGGCCGTGAGGGCGCGGCACGGTTGAGCGCCCAACAGCGCGAGGAGTTCGGCGGGGTCGGCGTCCAGGTCGTCCGCGATCCGGGTGAACGCCGTGGTCAACGGCCCGCCGTCCTCCCCGTCGAGGACGCGCAGGCGCGTCGCGTCGTCACCCAGCGCCGTCACGAGCCCTTCGTGGTCCCGAGTGGCGGCCAGCCGCAAGGCCAGCGGGTTGCCCGCGCACAGCCGGGTCAACTCGGCCGCGTCGGCCGGTGCGCGGCCGAGCAGCGCGGCGGCGGCCTCGACGTCGAGACCGCCCAAGGACAGCCCCAGCGCGCCGTCGCGCGCGGACAGACCTCCCAGGCGGAACCGGCTGGTCACCACCACCAGCGAACCCGGCCCACCGGCCAGGAGCGGCCGCACCTGCTCCGCGCTGCGGGCGCCGTCCAGCACGAGCAGCACCTGCCGGGTCGCCAGCCTGCTGCGGTACGCGCCGGCGAGTTCGTCCAGGTCGGGCGGCACCGGGTCGGGGGCTCCCCCGAACACGTCGAGCAGGGACGTCACCGCCGCGCCCGGATCGCTTCGCCCGCTCAGGTCCAGGAGGTGGGCGCCGTCGCGGAACCGGTCACCGAGCCGGTGGGCGACGTGCAGCGCCAGCGCGGTCTTGCCCGCGCCCGGCGGTCCGTCGACCGCGCAGACCGCCAGTCGCTCGCCGTTCGCCGAGGCCCACCAGTCCTCCACCGCGGCCGCATCGCGCGTGCGTCCGGTGAAACCCGCCGGCTCGGCGGGCAGCCGCGTCCGCGACGGGGGGCGGGAGAGGGCCACCGCCTCGTGGGTCCGCAGCAGGTCGGGGGAGGGGTCGAGGCCGAGTTCCGACCCGAGCAGGTCGCGGGTGCGCTCGAAGAGCACCGCCGCCTGGGCATGCCGACCGGCCGCCGCCAGCGCCCGCACGCGCACCGCCGCGAGCCGCTGGTCCGAGGGGTGCTCGTCGCCGACGGGCCCGACGACGGCGAGCGCGTCCTCGGCCGCCCCGGAGGCCAGCAGCGCCTCGGCGAACGCCCCGGCCCCGCTGACCAGGGCACGGGTGAGCCGTGTGCGCTCGCCCTCGGCGTAGGGCGCGGCCAGTCCGGTCAGCGGCGTCCCCCGCCACAGCGAGAGCGCCTGCCGCCACCGTGCGTGAGCACCGGTCGGGTCCCCGCCGCGCCACGCGTGGTCCGCGGACCTCAGCAGGTGCTCGAACCGCAGGGCGTCCACCGCGTCGTCGGCCACGTCGAGCAGGTAGCCCGTCCCGAGCGTGACGAGCGGTCCGCTGCCACCGGTGACCGCCCTCAGGGTTCTGCGCAGCGCCGATACGTGCGTGTGCAGGTTGCCGACCACCGATGCCGGGGCGTCCTGCCCCCACACCGCGTCCACGAGGTCGTCCCGGGAGACCGCCCTGCCCGCGTGGAGGGCGAGGAAACCCAGCACGGCGCGCTGCCGAGGCGGTCCGAGGGACACGTCACGCCCGCCGACGCGCAGCACCGGCGGTCCGAGCAGTCCGATCAGGACCGATGACACTCCACCATCATAGGAACCGGTGCGGTCGTGTCAGGATGGCCACGTGGTCCCCACCGAGCCCGCCGTCCGGCTGCTGGGAGCGGTGCGCGTCGTCCGGGGTGGCGCGGCCGTCGAGGTGAGCCGCCCGCGGCAACGCGCCGTGCTCGCGGTGCTCGCGCTGCGCGTCGGCCGGTCGGTGCCCGTCGAGGAACTGGTCCGCGCGGTCTGGGGGGCCGACGCGCCGAGCAGCGCGCTCGGCAACCTCTACACCTACGTGTCGGCCTTGCGGGACCTGCTGGGCGCCGACGGCTCGACCGCGCTGCTCCAGCACCAGGGCGGGTACCGCCTCCGCCTGCCGGAGGACAACGTCGACGCCGCGGTGTTCGAACGGCTCGTCGCCCGGTCGCGCGACCAGTGGGCGCGTGGGGATGCGGACGGCTGCCTGGAGTCGCTGGCCGAGGCGTCCGCGCTGTGGGGCGGCACCCCGCTGGCGGGTGTGGCGGGGCCCCGCGCCGAGTCCGAGCGCGCCCGGCTGGTCGCCCTGTGGGGGTCCGCGCGCCGGTTGCGCGCCCAAGCCCTCGCCGCTTCCGGTCGGGACCGGGAGGCGGTGGTCGAGTGCACCGCCCTGGTGCGGGAGACGCCCTTCGACGAGGAGGTCGTCGTGCTGCTCGCCTCCGCGCTGGGCCGGTCCGGCCGGACCGCGGAGGCGCTGGACGAGCTGACCGCGCTGCGGCGCAGGCTCCGCGACGACCTCGGTGTCGCACCGGGGCCCGATGCGGACCGGTTGTACCGCACCCTGCTGGACACCGGCGCGCGGCCGGCCCGGCCCGCGCCGTCCCACCTGCCCCACCGGCCCTGGGGGTTCGTCGGGCGCGCGGACGAGCTCGCCCGACTGCGCGCGCCGACCGCCGAGCCCGGTGCGGTGGTCGTGGTCGGCGGGGTGCCGGGCAGCGGCGCGAGCACCCTCGCCCTGGAATTCGCCCACCGGGTCGCCCCGCGCCACCCCGACGGTCGGCTCTACGCCGACCTGCGCGGTGACGACGCGGACCGCGCGCCGTGGACGACCGCGCAGGCCCTCGACCACCTCCTGCGGTGCCTGGGCGTGCCCGATGAGGACCTGCCCGGTCGGCTGGAGGACAAGTTCGGGCGGCTCCACGCCGCGCTCACCGGTCGTCGGGTGCTCGTGCTGCTGGACAACGCGTCGAGCGCCGAGCAGGTGCGCGAGCTGGTGCGGGTGCGCGCCGACGCCGGGACGGTGCTCGTCACCGGGCCGGTGCCGCCCGGTGTGGCCGGGGTGCGGTTGGGTGGACTCGACCCGTCGGCAGCGGTCGAACTGCTCACCGGTGAGCGCGCACCCGACGGGCCGGCCCTCGCGGTCGTCGAGCTGTGCGGTCGGCTGCCCGCGGCGCTGCGGGCGGCCCGTGCCCTGCTCGGTCGCGGTGCCGACCACCCGACGGCCGACGACCTGCGCCGCCTCGCTCGGGACCTGGCGGATGAGGAGGCCCGGCTCGACCTGCTGTCCGTCGACGGTGAACCGGGGGTGCGGGAGCGGTGGGCACGCCTGTTCGCGGGGCTGTCCGACGGTGCCGCCGCCGCCCTGCGGGCCCTGGTCGAGCACGACCGGCCCCCCGGCGCGAGCGCGGCGGGTGAACTCGTCGCGGCGTCGCTGGTGCGCGTGGACGGTTCCGGGACGCACGTCGTCCCCGCTGCCGTCCGCGCCGTGGCCCGCGGGCTGTGGCGGGAGGTGCACCGGTCGTGACGACGCGGATCACCCTGCTCGGACCGGTGGCGGTGCACGTCCGGGACCGGCCGGTCAACGCCGGACCGCCGTTGCGACGAGCAGTGCTCGCCGTGCTCGCGCTGCACGTGGGCGAGGTCGTCTCCCGCGACGAGGTGATCGCGCTGGTCTGGGGTGCCGCCCCGCCGCGCAGCGCCGCGGGCAACGTGCAGACCTACGTCTCCGCGCTGCGCGCGGTGCTGGACCCGCCCGGCGCGTTGACCCTGGTCGACGGCGGCTACCGGCTCGACCTGCCGCGCGACGCGGTGGACGTCCACCGCGTGGGGGCCGCGGCACGTGCCGCGGACGACCTGCTCGCCGGCGGACGCCCCGACCTGGCCGCACGGGCGTTCGAGGAGGCGCTCGCCCACTGGACCGCTGAACCGCTGGCCGGCGTGCCCGGTCCGTTCGCCGAGGCCCGGCGGGCAGCCCTCGTCGAGCGCCGCCTCGACATCCTGGAGGGCTGGGCCCGTGCCGCGCTCGCCCTCGGTCGTACCGAGGACGTGGCCGAGGCGTTGCTGCCGGTCCTGGTGGACCACCCCCACCGCGAAGCCCTGGTCGACCTCGTGGCGAGGGCGCGGGCGACCGACGAGCCCGTCACCCCCCGGACCGTGCCCGCGCAGCTGCCACCGGGCGTGCCGTCGTTCGTGGGGCGCGGTGGGCAGTTGGCGCGGATGCGCGAGGTGCTCGACGCGGCCGGGACCGCGCCGCGCCTGGTCCTGCTCCACGGCGCGGGCGGTGCCGGCAAGACCGGCCTCGCCGTGCACTTCGGCACCGGGGTCGCGAGCCGCTTCCCCGACGGCGTCCTGTTCCTCGACCTGCGCGGGTTCGGGCCGGAGCGGGAACCGATGACGGCCACCGACGCCCTCGGCGTGCTGCTGCGCGCCCTGGGCACGCCCCACGACCGGGTCCCGGCGCAGCACGACGGGAGGGTGGCGGCCTTCCGCGACCTCACCGCCGACAAGCGGCTGCTGCTCGTGCTCGACAACGCCGCCTCGACCCGCCAGGTGCGCCCGCTGGTACCCGGCGGGAACGGCTGCTTCACCGTCGTCACCAGCCGCCGCTACCTCGCCGGCTTGATCGCACGTGACGGTGCGGCGGCCGTGCACGTCGGTGAACTCACCGAGGACGAGTCGCTCGACCTGCTGGGCGCGGCGATCGGCACCGAGCGGGTCGAGGCCGAGTGCGACGCCGCCCGGGCCCTGGTGCGCGCCTGCGGCCTGCTGCCGCTGACCGTGCGCATCGCCGCCGAGCGCGTCGCCACGAGGACGGCCCGCTCCCTGACCGACGTGGTGGACGAACTGGCCGTCCTGGAGGAGCGCCTGGACCTGTTGGCGGTCGACGACGAGGCGGCGGCGACGCGCACCGTCCTGTCCTGGTCCTACCGGGCGCTGGACCCGGTGACCGCCCGCTGCTTCCGCCTGCTCGGCGGCTCGGTCGGGCCCGACTTCGCAGGGCCGGCCGCCGCCGCGCTGGTGGGCGCGCCGCCGCCCGAAGCGGAACGCGTGCTGCGCGTGCTGGTCGACTGCCACCTGCTGGAACGCCGGCCCGGTGGCCGCTACCAGTTCCACGACCTGGTGCGCCTCTACGCCGGCGAGCTCTTCGCCGCCGAGCCGGCCGAAGCCCGCGACGCGGCGCGGCACCGCTTGTTCGACTGGCACCTCCACGGCACCTCCGCGGTCGACGCCCTGGTCGCTCCGCACCGGTACCAGTTCGCCGTCGTGCCGCCGCCCTCGCCGGAGGTGACGACACCGTCGTTCGAGACCGCTGCCGAGGCGTACCGGTGGAGCGAGGAGGAACTCGACACCACCACGGCGGTGGTGAGTGCGGCCGCGGCGGCCGGTTTCGACCGCCACGCCTGGTTGACCGCGCACTTCTTCGCCCACTTCTGCTACCAGCGCGGTCACGGCCGGCAGTGGGAGGAGGTCCTGACGGTCGCGGTCGAAGCGTGTCAGCGACTGGGGGACGTGTTCGCCGAGATCGTCTGCCGGTACAACCTGAACGGCGCTTACCAGCACCAGGGGCGGTACCGGGAAGCTCTCGACGCCTGCAGGCTGATCATCGACAAAGGGCGTGAATCGCCCGAGTACAAGCCCGTGCTGCACTACGCGTCCACCTCTGCCGCCATGTCGCTGGTAGAGCTGAACCGTCCGGCCGAGGCGGTGGAGATGCTGAAGAGCGTGATCGACGACCCGGAGTTCGCGGCCGCCCCCCAACGCCTCGAAATCGCGTTGGTGATGCTCGGTGAGGCGTGCAGGGCCCTCGGTCGCTACACCGAGGCCATGGAGCACCAACGGCGGGTCCTGGCGGACCGCCTGGACCGGGGTGATGTGGACGGTCAGATGCGGAGCTTCCGCGCCCTCGGCAAACTGCACGCCGAAATCGGTGACCACGAGGAGGCGATCGCCTGTTACGAACGATCGCTCGGACTGGCGCGCGACACGGCCAACCGCCACGCCCGGGGAGAGGCCCTGCTCGGACTCGGGCGCGTCCACTCCGCCGCGCTCCGGCACGACCGGGCGCGCACCTGCCTGCTCGCCGCGCAGGAGTTGTTCGAGCAGGTGGGCAGCGCTCGGGCGGACGAGGCGCGCGTCGCGCTCGCGGAACTGCCCGACGAGCGCGCCGCGTGGTCAGATGATCCCGGCGCGCACGGCGTAGGCCACGGCGTGTGACCGGTTCCTGAGGTTGAGCTTGGTCGTCAGCGAGGTCACGGCGTTCTTCACGGTGCGCTCCGACACGGCGATCCTGTCGGCGATCTCGACCGTGCTCCAGCCGTCCGCCACCAGCCGCAGCACCTCCAGCTCCCGGGTGTTGAGCTGGGTGGGCGACCCGTGCTCGGCCAGCTCGCGCCGCATCCGCTCCACGTGCCGGAGCACCCCGCCCAGCAGCGCCGGCGGCAGCACGCCCCCGCCCCGGGCCGCGGCGATCACCCCGTGCGCCAAGCGGTCGCCGGTCGCCGCGGAGCGGGGCAGCACCGCCACCACTCGGTGCTCCAGGACGAACATCAGGTCCTGCTCCTCCAGGAGATCCGTGATCAGCACCACCGGAGGACCCGATTCCCCGGCCGTCTTCAGGAAGTCCACGGCCTTGCGGTCCATGCGGTCCACCGCCAGGACGACGGCCTGGGCGGTGCTCCGGTCCGGTGCGACCACCAGGTCGTCACGCCCGTCCAACGACCTGGTCAGCCCACCGCGGGTGAGGGCGTCGAAGGCGTGGACGGCCACCCGTACCCGTTCCACCCCGGGGTGTCGCGATCGCTGCTGCATGGCAGCAGCATCGATCGACGACCTCCACGAACTCTCCACGCCGAGCGGGGCGGCGTGGAGCGGGTGACGACGGGGTCGCCCGCCACCGGGCCCGAGGTTGTCACGGCGCTGGGCGCGTTGCCCGTCCGGGCGCCCGTGGTGCGCGAACGGGCAACACCGGGTGGGTGATCGTTGTCCTGCCGTCCCGGTCCTGCCGAGGATTCCGCTGCAGCGGGTGCCGGCGAGGGAGGACGTTATGGGCGGGAACGAGTACCTCGGCAAGGTGGCCCTGGTCACCGGTGGGGGCAACGGTCTGGGAGCGGCCATCGCGTGGCGGTTGGCCAACGGCGGCGCGAAGGTGGTCGTGGCCGACGTGGACGCGGTGCGCGGCAAGCAGGTCGCCGATGACATCGGCGGTGTGTTCGTCGAGTGCGACGTGCGCGCCCCTGGGGACAACGAGGCCGCGGTAGGCGCGGCGACGACCGAGTTCGGCGGGTTGGACATCGCGGTCCTCAACGCCGGTGTGGTGACCACGGGCGAGGGGTTCAGCGCCGAGAGCTACCGACGGGTCGTCGCCACCAACCTCGACGGCGTGGTCTACGGGATCGAGGCCGTGCTGCCCGCGCTGCGGGCACGCGGCGGTGGGAGCGTCCTGGTGATGGCGAGCCTGGCGGGCCTGGTGCCGGTGCCGTTCGAGCCCGTTTACGGCGCGACCAAGGCCGCCGTCACCCACTACGTGCGGTCCTACGCGCCGTTGGTCGCGTCCGACGGCATCCGGATCAACGCGTTGAACCCGGGGTTCGCCGACACCACGATCATCGACGGGTTCAAGGACGTCATCCGCGACCTCGACATGGAGGTCCTGGACGTGTCCGACGTCGTCACCGCGTTCGAGGCGGCACTGGCCTCGTCCGGCACGGGTGAGTGCTGGTACGTCCTGCCGGACCTGCCGGCCGAACCGATGGCCTTCGCCGAACCGCCCAACGGGGTGCCCGACGCGGCCTGATCGACCGGGCGCGGTCGGTGGGCCGTTCGAGCCGGCGCAGGCGGGGGAGGACCACGCCGTCCTGCCGGGGCGCGCCGGTCGCGCGGAGGAGGCGGCGGTCGCCCTGGACGTGGCCGTCGCCCTGGACATGGCGGTCGCGCCGCACCGGCGGGTGGGCGCGCTTCCGGGACGTCCGGCGCACGGCGGCCGAGGTGAGCGCCGGACGCCTCACCGCGTGCCCCGCGTCATGCCGAGTGCACTCGTCGGCGCGAGCGGAGCAGGTCCCAGCGGGCGCCCAACCCGCCGTACCCCGCGGCGACCCGTTCGTACACGTCTTCGGCGGTCCGCCGCTCCCCCTCGGCGGCGTAGGCGACCGCGGCGTCCTCGAGCGTCTCGACCGCTTCGACCACTCGACCGACCGACTCGTAGTGCCCGGCCACCGCCAGCAGCGCCGCCGGATCGTTCGCCACCAGCGCACGGCAGCGCGCCGCAGCCGCGACGGCCCGACCCGGTGCGACCTCTCGGGCGGCCTCCTCCTCGCACACGGCCAACGCCCGGCGAGCCACGGGCTGCCTGCCGGCGTCCAGCGCCAGCCGCACCAGCAGCGGCAGCCACTGGTGGCGCAGCAGCACCGGCGCCTCGTCCGGGCGCAGCAACGGGGAGAGCAGGCGCACCGCCTCGTCCAACGCCCCCCGCCGCTCGGCTGCCAGAGCGGTGGCCACCAGCAGGAAATCGCCGTTCTCCCGTTCGGAGCCGGTCAGGACGACAGGTGAAGCGGCCGCGTCCAGGTGCACCAGCGCGTTCGCCCGCTCGTCCCGGCGGACCGCGATGAGCGCCGACAACCCGTGCAGCAGCGTCCTGCCGGGTCCGCTCTCCCGGATGCCGTAGAACGTCAGGCCGGGCGAGCCGGGGTCCACCCCGCCCATCTCGACGAGTGCGTCCTCCCAGTTGCCCGTCCAGTAGTGCTGCACGGCCAGCGGGACCTGCATCCCGGGCGGCAGCCCGTGCCGGGCGATCAACCGCCGTGCGTCCACCAGCGCGGCTTCGGCGTCGTCCAGCCGATCGAGGTTCTGGAGCGTGAACGCCCGGTTGTCCGACAGGTCGCACCGGGCCTCGGCCACGGGGCGCTCGTCACCGAGCAGCGCCAGCGCGGCGTCCACGTGGCGCAGCGCCTCGCCGTGGGCGCGGCGGACCGAGGCGACGAACCACCTGTTCTGCAACGCGTAGGCCGCGGTGCGCACCTCACCGGCCGCGACCGCTTCGGTGTGCACGCGCCGCGCCACCACGTCGACCTCGTCCAGGTCCGCCAGGTCGCCGCGCCGCAACGTGGCGATCATCGCCTGGTGCCGGGTGCGCCAGGCGTCCGGCACGCCCGGCATCCGCACCGCGCTCTGCAGGGCGGCGATCGCACCACCGGTGTCACCGCACCGCCGACGGGCCCGCGCGAGCAGGTGCCGCGCCTCGGCGGCGTCCTCGGGGGCGACGACCCCGGCGAGCGCCTCGCCGGCGACCGCCTCGACATCGCGCTCCAACCGGAACAACGTCCGCAACAGCACCATGACCAAGGCGGTCCGGTCAGGGCCGTCCACCAGTCCGGTGTCCAGGACCGTGCGCAGCAACCCCGTCGCGGCCTGCGGCACGTGCTCGGCCAGTTCTTCCCGGTGCGCGACCACCCAGCGCGCCACCCAGGCGTCCACCGGGGAGAACTCCAGGTGCTCCGCGACCTGCCCGACGGGAGCCCCCGCTGCGGCCAGGGCCTCGGCGGCCTGCCGGTGCAGGGCCACGCGCAGTGCCTGCGGCACCCGGTTGTGCAGCACCCAGCGGACGAACGGGTGACGGAAGGCCAAGCCACCGCCCGCTTCCACCACCAGTCGGGCCGCCACCGCCTCGTCCAACGCCCTCAGCAGGTGCATCGGGGAACGCCCGCTGACCGCCGCCAGACCCGCGACGTCGAAGCGCATGCCGAGCAGCGCCGCCGACCTCAGCACCTCCCGAGTGCCCTCCGACAGGTCCGCCAGCACGTTCTGCACCTCGCCGCGCACCCGGTGGAGGGAGTCGCCCGGCACGGTCTCGTCCAGCTCGGCCGCCCCGTCGACCACCCTGATGCGGCCGTCGCGCGCCATCAGCTCCGCGATCTCCACCGCGTACGCGGGGTTCCCGGCGGCGATCGACGCCAGTGACCGCAGCCCGGGACCGTGCGTCGCCCCCACCACCGCGCCGACCAGGCGCTCGACGTCCGTCGACGCCAGCGGCGCGAGGGACAGCAGCAGACCGTCCCCGGTGACCACGTTGCGCCGCAGCCTGCTCAGCCGGTCACGGACGCCGGCCGGTCGGGTCGCGCAGACCAGCAGCAGCGGAAGGCCCTCGACGGCGCCCACCAACCGGTCCCAGAACAGGAGGGTGGCGTCGTCGGCCCAGTGCAGGTCGTCCACCACCAGGACCAGCGGCGCGGTGCCGCACAGCTCGGCCACGAACGTGAGCAACCGGTCCACCTGCGCGGCGCGGTTCCAGCCGCGCCGCACCGCCGGGTCGTGCAGCTGCGCGGCCAGCTCGGCCCACTGCCCACCGCCCGAAGAGGAAGCCGCGTCCAGCGCTTCCAGCACCACCTGGAGGGGGAAGCGACTGCTCATCTCGTCGCCTGCCGCCCACACCAGGTGGCACGGCCGGTCCGTGCCCGCCAGCGCCGCGTTCAGGAGGGCGGTCTTGCCGATACCCGCCTCGCCCTCGACCCAGACCGCCCGCCCGCGGCCCGCGAGCACGTCCTCCAGCGCGCCGGTCAACGCCGTCAGCTCGGCGGTCCGCCCGGACAGCTCGCCCGTCGGAACGGGAACCGGAGCCGGTGGCGTGACTCGCACCACGGTCACCCGGTGCTGCTCCTCCTGCTTCGTCGTTCCCTCCAGGACGAGCTGGTGCAGGTCGTTCAGCGTTCGGCTGGGTTCCAGCCCTTCCCGAGAGAGGACGGACCGCGCGGCGCGGAAGGCGTCCAGCGCCTCGGCGCGGCGCCCGCTGTGGTGCAGCGCGAGCATCAGCAGCTCGTGCACCGACTCCTCCAGCGGGTGCTGCCTGACCAGCTCCGACAGCTCGGCGACCAGACCGGCGTGCTCACCCAGCTCCAGCCGGGCACGGGCGCGCAACCGCACCGCGTCCAACCGCAGCGCACCGAGCCGGCGGCGGGCCTGCTCGATGAACGGGCTGCGCAGCCCGGCGCAGACGTCGCCGGACCACAGTCCCAAACCCTCGTCCAGCAGGGTCACCGCGCCTCGTCGGTCACCCGCCGCGTACCGCTCCTCCGCCTCCAGCCGGACCCGTTCGAACACCGCGCTGTCGAGCGCCGCGCTGTCCAGCCGCAGCGAGTAGCCGGCCGCTCCGGACACCAACAGGTCCCGTCCGGGGCCGAACACGCGCCGCAACCCCGACAGGTAGGTGTGCAGGTTGCCCGACGCGCTCGCCGGGGCTTCGCTGCCCCACACACCGGCGATCAGGGTGCGCTGCGGCACCAGCCGGTTGGGGTGCGCCGCCAGCACCGCCAGCACGGCCTGCTGCCGGTTCGACCCCAGCGGCAGTTCGCGCTCACCCAACCACGCGCGCAGCGGACCCAACACCTCGACCCGCAGCGTGGAGGTCCTGGTCTCCGTCACAGTTCCTCCGATCGGCACCGTCCTCGTGCGACAACCGCACGTACGAGGAGGACGTTCGGTTCAACGGACGATCCGATCCTCGCACCCGATCCGCCGGGGTGCCCGGGACGCCCGGGTCACCCGGGCGGCTCGCCTGTCCGGGCACCCGGCCTCGGATTTTGGGGCACCGCTGATCGTCGGGCACTGCACCTGTGACGGCGGGCTGTCAAGACTGAATCGTGCATCGAGCGCCAGTCGGCGCGTGGACCACATGACGTCTCAAGGGGAACACCGTGAATGCACCCATCTCCACCACTACGCCGGGCATGCTGCGCGCTGCCGGCTACTTCGAGAACACCCAGGCCGTCGCCCAGCAGGGTGTGCAGAGCGTCGACGACGTCCTCAACCTCATGCGCGCGAGCTGGAGCGGTGAGGCCTTCCTCGCCTACCGCGGCTCGATGACCGCCTGGTTCGACGACTGCAAGGTCATCATCACCTCGCTGGGCGAGATGATCAACCTGGTGCACAACCAGTCGGTCGTCACCACCCGCGGTGAGGACGGCAACACGCAGATCGCCGCCTCGATGCCCATGGGCGCCAGCCAGACCGCAGGCCTGGGCATCTGAGACCGGCCCCTTCGCCCTCCCGTTAGGAGCAGCAGCATGACGAACTACACCTTCGACCCCCGGCAGGCGGACCAGGCGCGCGACGTGATGGCCGACGTCACCATGCGCCTGCGCACCGAGCTGGAGAACATGCACCAGCAGGTCCTCTCCACGTTGCAGGAGTGGGACGGTCCGTCCAAGGACCAGTACTCCGTCGCGAAGGCCAAGTGGGACGCCGCCGCGAGGCGGATGCCGCACAGCCTGCACACGGCCGAGGTCGCGCTGGAGCAGATCACCCAGGGCTACCTCCGCGTCGAGCACACCGGCGTGAACGCCTTCGGCGGTTTCGACGTCAGGTGACCGCTCGACCGCGCCGGGTGGTCCCCCCGCTCGGCGCGGTCCACCGGTCGACAACAGTCAGCTGAAAGGCGCGAAACGTGGCAAGGATCGACTGGAGCAGGGTTCCGAAGGCCAACGGGTTCGGCTCCGACAAGGACCCGAAGAAGAACGAACACGGCCTCGACCCCACCATGACCGGGGTCGACGAATACCCCGCGAACTGGTTGAACCAGAAGGAAATCGCCGACCTGCGCGCAAAGATACCGCCGCCCAACCGCAGGGACAGCCAAGGCGGTGGGAACCTGGGGGTGAGCACGCAGGCCCTCAAGACGTTCGCGTCCCACCTGCGGACGGTGAAGGACATGTTGGCGGAGCCGTTGGCGCGGCTGAAGAAGGTGGACATCGCTCCCGGCGCCTTCTACGACGCCTACCAGATGCTCCTCAAGTTCCGGGGCAGCGGTCCCGGCAGCGCGGGCGGCCCCACCTCGTCAGGGCTCGTGCAGCCGCTGATCGAGTTCCTCCAGAAAGCTGTCGAGGCGCTCGAAGTGACTGCGCAGAGCGTGGAGAAGCTGGCCCGTGACTACCAGAACGCCGAAGAGTTGAACAGTCTGACCTCGACGAAGTTGGGTGAGCACATCCGTGAGGCGGTGAACTACATCAGTTCGACCACCGGCCTCCAGGAAAATGTCCTCCTCCCGTCGGGCAACCCGCTCAACCTCGTACCGGACAACAACGGGACGGATGTGAAGAACGAGAAGACCGACGTGAAGAAGTAGTGCGCGGAACGCAACAGGCGGGTTGACCGGTCGGTTCGGGCGAGTTGAGGGCATACGGCGATGGCTGACCAAAAGGGTGTTACCACCGACAGCAAGGGGCAGGTGTTCGCGTCCGGCAACGGCGAGGGCACCAGCAAGGCTGATTACGACACGATGAACTGGAAACAGATCCGTGCCGTGGTCACGGGCAATGCCGCGGTCGGCAAGAACGATCGCGGGAAGCAGGAGGTCGTCGAACGGGCCGCCTCCGTGTCCAGCCCGGAATCGTTGTGGGAGGCCGCCCGGGACCTGCGCTTCGTCCAGGAGGTCGTCACCCTGGTCGGCAACATCATCACCGACCAGGTCAACGACCTCACCAGTGACCTCTCCGGTCAGGAGCCGGCCTGGAAGGGGCCTGCGGCCGACGCCTTCCGCGCCATGATGAAGCCGTTCGTGGAAAGCTTCCACCGCGTCGCCGAGCAGATCGCGGGCGGCCCCACCGGCGCGTTCTCCGCCCCGACCCAGTTGTACAACGCGGGGGAATACCTCAACTGGGCGCGCAGGACCATCTGGCAGATCGACCAGCACTACGCGAGCGAGATCCGCAGGATCGGCAAGGCGTACAACGAGAGCTACGCAACCGGCGACGGCGAAGACAGCTGGTACAAGATCGAGTACCAGATGCCCAACGGCAACACCTGGGTGAACTGGAACAAGCAAGTCGTCGAGATGATGAACAACGACATGCGCCGGGTGCTCAAGACGCTGGCCGGGCACTACGAACAGGTCCAGTACAAGCTCGAGCCGCAGCCGGTCAGGGCTCCGAACAGGCCGCTGGACCTGCCGAAGCCGCAGAACCCGAAACCGGACGATCTCAAGAGGGACGCGCCGGACCTCCCGAAGATCGACGACATCGAAATCAAGATCCCGGACTTCACCCCACCCCCGTTGCCGGACTTCGACCCGCCCGGGAACGTCGACCTGGACGTGCCGGAGCTGTCGAACGTCGACCTGGACGGCCCCGACCAGCTGAACCCGAGCCCGGACGGTTCGAACCCGCCGCCCTTGGACCTGAGCGGCGTGGACCTGCCCGACCCGAACCTGGGTGGTCCCATCCCGTCCGGCCTCGACCTGGGCGGTCCCACCTCGTCCGGCCTCGACCTGGGCGGCCCCGACCTGTCGAACCCGGACCTGGACGAGCTGCGCCCGCAGGGGAGCGGGCTCGACCTCGACGGACCGCAGGGTTTCGGTGATCTGCCCGGCCTGGACACGCCCGGTTCCGGCGACCTCCTCCCCCCGGGGAACCAGACCAACATCCCCCTGCCCCAGTTCACCCCGTTCCCCGGCGGGGGCGGCGTTCCGCAGCCCACGCCGTTCCGGCCCGGTGGCCAGCAGGGAGGCGGCAGCCTCGACGTGCCGCCGCCGTCCGGTGTGGGCGACCTGACCCCGCCGGGCCTGGAGACGCCCGCCCCCGGGACGGTGCAGCCGCCGAACTGGGCCACCGACGGACCGCAGGGCCTGGGGAGTTCGCAGGACGACCGGGGCCTGGGCGGGATGCCGCCGATGATGCCGCCGGGGTCGTCCCCGAACTCGGGTGCCCCGGATCGTTCCGACGCGTCGGGGTTGATCGGCGGCGACGTCGAACCGTGGAAGGGTGCGGACCTGTCCGGGCTCGACGATCCGCAGGGGTCTGCGGACCTCCCCCCGCAGACACCGGAGAACTGGGCCGCCCCGGCGGGCAACGGGCTCACCGGCTCGGGCGGGATGCCGCCGATGATGCCGCCGATGATGCCGCCGGGGTCGTCCCCGAACTCGGGTGCCCCGGATCGTTCCGACGCGTCGGGGTTGATCGGCGGCGACGCCGAACCGTGGCGAGGGGCGGACCTGCCGGACGTGGGCGATCCGCTCGTCGCCGTGGAGGTGCCGAAGGTCGCACCGGAGGACTGGGCCGTGCCCGAGGACCAGCAGCAGGTTCTGCAGGGTGGTGCACCGCCGGTGATGCCGCCGGTGGTGCCGCCGTCGTCGTCCCCGAACTCGGGTGCCCCGGATCGTTCCGACGCGTCGGGACTGATCGGCGAAGACCGGAAGCCGTGGGAAGGCGATGACCTCCCCGGTACGGGGCTACCCGAGAACCCGGCGTTGGCGCGGTCGGCCTCCCCGGAGGAGTGGGCGGCTCCGGAGGCGCCCGCTGTCGTTCCGCCCGCTGTCGTTGCGCCCGCTGTCGTTGCGCCTGTCCTCCCGCCCGCCGCTCCTCAGGCCGGTGCGGTCCCGCCGACCTCGTCCGGCCGGACCGGTCCCGAGGGACGCCCCGCCGCGTCCGGGACCGGACCTGGCGCCGCCCCGCTGCCCGGTGCCACGGGCAGCGGGGCCGGGCCCGGCGAACGCCGCGAGGACCGTTCCGCGACCACGGCCGGTGCGCCGGTCCTCCCCCCCGAGGACGACGTCGTGCCCGTGGTCACGGTGGACGACGACGAGGACACCAGCGCCTGGAACACCAGCGCCTGGAACACCGGCGCCTGGAGTGGTGGCGGTGTCGGCCTGTCGTGGGCCGGCGCGAACCGGCGTGGAACCGACGGGGACGACGAGGGGTTCACGCCCGACTACGCGTTGCGCGACAGCGCGCCCTGGCGGCACACCTCCAGCACCACCGTCCACACCACTCCCCAGCCGACCCGCGTCAGCGCCGCCGACCACCTGCCGCGCGCCTACGAGCCCCCGGACGACATGCCGTTCTCCGGTGAAGAGGACGACGTGCCCGAGGACGACGACGCCGAGTCGCAGGAGGACGGGGAGCAGGAGCGCACCGTCGCCGACCTGCTCAAGCAGGACGGGCTGGCCTGGGGCGCCCCCGCGCCCCGCACCACCGGGGTCATCGAATGAGCACCACCACCGTCAAGCGCCGCTCCCGCACCGCGGCTCCCGCCCTGCCCGAGGGCGAGGAGGAGCTCCAGGAGCCACCGGTCATGCCGGAGCCCGCCGCGCGGGACTTCAGCTCGGTGTTGATGTTCATCCCGATGGCCATCGGTCCCATCGCCATGGTCCTGGTGTTCTCCTCCGGCGGCACCGGTGCGGGTGCGTCGCCGCTCATCTACATCATGGGCGGCGCGATGGGCATCGCGATGGTCACCATGGGCCTGAGCCAACTGGGCCGCGCCGGGGCCGAGCGCAAGCGCAAGCTCAACTCCGAGCGCCGCGACTACCTGCGGTACATCGGCCAGCTCCGCGTCCGGGCGCGCAAGACCGCCGATGAGCAGCGCGCCGCCATCGCCTGGAACAACCCCGACCCGTCGTGGCTGTGGGCCATCGCCCGAGGGCCGCGCCTGTGGGAACGGCGGGGCAGCCACGACGACTTCGCCCGCGTGCGCATCGGTTTGGGCACGCAGCACGCGGCGATGGAGTTCACCCCGCCGTCGACCAAGCCGATCGAGGACCTGGAACCGCTGTCGGCGATCTCGCTGCGCCGGTTCAGCGAGACCTACCGCACGGTGGGCGGCATCCCGATCTCGGTGGGGCTGCGCAGCTTCACCAGCGTCGAGTTCGCGGGCGACCCGGAGCCGGCGGTCGACCTCGTCCGGGCGGTCATCGGTCAGCTCGCCACCTTCCACGCACCCGACGAGCTGAGGGTCGCGGTGCTCACCGGCGAGGCCACCCGACCGAGCTGGGACTGGGTGAAGTGGTTGCCGCACAACAACCACCCCACCGCGCACGACGCCACCGGCCCGTTGCCCGTGCTGGCCTGCGACCACGACGAGCTGATGGCCGTGCTCGGCCCGGAGGTCACCGGGCGTGGCGAGCACGACAGGTCGGCCTTCCCCAGCGTCACCGAGCCGTTCGTCGTGGTCGTCGCGCACCTGGCGCACCTCCCGCCGTCCTCGCCGCTGTTCGGCGGCGGCCTGCGCAACACCGTTCTGCTCGACGTCACCGGCACCCTGCCCGGTGGCGCCAAGGTGTTGCGGTTGACCTGCAAGGACGACAAGGTCGAGTACCCCGCCGGCGACGCCACCGGCTCGGCCGTGCCCGACCGGTTGAGCCTGCCGCGTGCCGAGGCGCTGGCCAGGCTGCTCGCGCCCAAGCGCACCAGCGGCACCGTGGACGTGGTCGAGCGTCCGTTCGAGGAGGACTTCGAGCTCACCACCCTGCTCGGCATCCGCGACCCCCACACCTACGAGGTGGCGGCGCAGTGGCGGTTCAAGACGCCGCAGCGCGCCCGCTTGCAGGTGCCCATCGGCGTCACCGAGGACGGCGAGGTCGTCGAGCTGGACCTCAAGGAGTCCGCGCAGGGCGGCATGGGGCCGCACGGCATGCTGATCGGCGCGACCGGCTCGGGGAAGTCCGAGCTGCTGCGGACCCTGGTCTGCGGCCTGGTGGCCACGCACTCCTCCGAGGTGCTCAACCTCGTGCTGGTCGACTTCAAGGGCGGTGCGACGTTCCTGGGCATGGACCGCCTGCCGCACACCTCGGCCATGATCACCAACCTGGCCGACGAACTGCCGCTGGTCGACCGCATGCAGGACTCGCTCAACGGCGAGATGATCCGCCGCCAGGAGCTGCTGCGCGAGAGCGGCCACGCCTCGCTGTTCGAGTACGAGAAGGCCCGCCTCGCGGGCAGCCCGCTCGCGCCGCTGCCCACGCTGGTTGTCGTGGTGGACGAGTTCAGCGAACTGCTGGGCAGCAAACCGGAGTTCATGGAGCTGTTCGTCTCCATCGGACGACTCGGGCGAAGCCTCGGCGTGCACCTGCTGCTGGCCTCGCAGCGCCTGGACGAGGGACGCATCCACCGGGTCGAGGGCCACCTGTCCTACCGCATCGCGCTGCGCACGTTCTCCTCCATGGAGTCGCGCAGCGTCATCGGCGTGGGCGACGCCTACGAACTGCCCTCCGCGCCCGGCAACGGCTACCTCAAGATCGACACGACCACGCTGGTCCGCTTCAAGGGCGCCTACGTCTCCGGGCCCACCGCCGTCGCCGCGCCCGCGGGCGCGGGGGCCGACGCCCAGGTGGTCGCGCTCGACCAGGTCGTCCCGTTCCACACCCACGCCCACCCCGAACCGCACCTGCCCGTCGCCCCGGACCCCGCCGAGGTGGAGGCGGAGAAGAAGAAGGCAGCCCCCGCCGAGGACGCGCCGAGCCTGGCCGAGGTGCTCATCGACCGACTGGCGGGCGCCGGCCCGGCCGCCCGCCAGGTGTGGCTGCCGCCGCTGGCCCAGTCGCCCAGCCTGGACACCCTGCTGCCCAGCGTGCTGCCGGACCCCGACCTGGGCATGAGCGTGCTCGACCACGCCGTGCGCGGGCACCTGCGCATCCCGGTCGGCGTGGTCGACCGGCCCTACGAGCAGGTCCGGGAGCTGCTCGGCGCGGACCTGTCCGGCTCGGACGGGCACGTGGGGGTGGTCGGCGCGCCGCAGACCGGCAAGTCGACGCTGCTGCGCACGCTGGTGCTGGCGCTCTCGGTCACCCACACGCCGGAGGAGATCCAGTTCTACGGCCTGGACTTCGGCGGCGGCGGTCTGATGTCCATCAGCGGTCTGCCGCACGTCGGCTCGATCGCCACCCGCATGGAGCGGGACCGGGTCAACCGCACCGTGCAGGAGATCATCCAGGTGATGGAGCGCCGCGAGGCGGTGTTCGCCGAACGCGGCTACGAGTCCATGAACGCCTACCGCAAGGCCCGCCGCGCCGGCGAGGTCGACGACCCGTACGGCGACGTGTTCCTCATCGTCGACGGCTGGTTCACGCTGCGTCAGGACTACGGCGACCTGGAGGGCAGCCTCACCGAGATCGCCGCGCGCGGCCTGTCGTTCGGCATTCACCTGGTGGTGTCCTCCAGCCGCTGGTCGGAGATCCGCCCGTGGCTGCGCGACGTGCTGGGCACCCGTTTCGAGCTGCGCCTGGGCGACGCGATGGAATCCGAGGTGCAGGGCCGCAAGGCCGCCACCGTGCCCAACCAGCCCGGTCGCGGCCTCACCAGCTCCGGCTACCACTTCCTGGCCGCCCTTCCCCGGCTGGACGGCAGCTCCGCCACCGAGGACCTGGCCGACGTCACCAAGGCGATCACCGAAGAGGTCCGGACCTTCTGGCCCGGCCGCAGCGCGCCCGGTGTGCGGCTGCTGCCCACCAAACTGCCCGCGGCCGACCTGCCCCGCCCCGAAGGCGACCTGCGGATCTGCCTGGGCCAGGACGAGCAGCGCCTGGCCCCGGTGTGGCACGACTTCTCCACCGTGCCGCACCTGATCGCCCTGGGTGACGCGGAAACGGGCAAGACCAACGCCCTGCGGCTGGTGCTGCACTCGGTCGTGCGGGGCTACGGCCCCGAGCAGGCCAAGATCGTGCTCGGCGACTCCCGGCGGGACCTGGACGGCGTGGTGCCCGACGACTACCTCATCGGGCACGCGGTCGGCACCGAGGCGCTGGCCGACCTGTCGAACAAGGCCGCCGTGTCGCTGCACAAGCGCATCCCGGGCGCGGACATCTCCTCCGAGCGGCTGCGCCGCCGCGACTGGTGGGACGGTCCCCAGCTGTTCGTCGTCATCGACGACTACGAGCTGATGAGCTCCGGCATCGGCACGCCGCTGGACGCCCTGCTGCCGATGCTCGCCCAAGGCGTGCACATCGGCTTCCACCTGATCGTCGCGCGAAGCAGCGCCAACGCCATGAGAGGGATGATGGACCCCGTCCTGCGCCGGCTCTGGGAGCTGGGCACCCCAGCGCTGTTGTTCTCCTACCCCAAGGAAGAGGGCAAGTTCCTCGGCGAGGCCGCCCCGCGCACCCTGCCGCCGGGTCGCGCCCAGCTCGTCACCCGACGCGGCGTGAAGCTCGTGCAGACCGCCTTCGCGCCCGTGCCGCAGCTCGCCGGTGACCGGCCGTGACCGCCGCCGGCCTGTGCCGCGTCACCGTCGTGGGTCCCGGCGGCAAGGCCGATCTGGCCGTGCCGGTGGCGACCACCCTCACCGACCTGATCCCCATGCTCGTGGACCACGTCGTGCCCGAGGAGGAGCGCGCCGTCGACTACGGCTCGTGGGTGCTCCAGCGGCTGGGGGAGGGCCCGCTCGACCCGGACGGCACCCCCGAGACCCTGGACTGGCTCGACGGCGACCGGTTCCACCTCGTGCCCGCGCAGGACCCGCTGCCGGAACTGGACTTCGACGACGTGGCCGAGGGCATGGCCACGGCGATCAGCCGCCAAGGCGACAGGTGGAGCGACGCGGCCAACCGGCGGCTGTTCCTCGGCTTGACCGCGGGTGTGCTGGCCACCGCGGGTGGCGTCCTGGTCACCGCGTCGGACACGACGGCGCTCGCCGCCACCGCCGCGGTGCTGGCCCTGGTCCTGATCACCGCGGCGCTCGTGGTGGCGCGCACCAGCGGCGACCGGGCGCTCGCCGGCATCACCGGGCTCGCGGGGTGCGGCTCCGCGTGGTTGAGCGGCCTCGTCGGGCTGCAGGTCGACGGCGCGTTCACGCCGGTCGGCGTGCTCGTCGGCGCGGTCGCGGCGGTGGCGGGCGCGGTGCTGCCACTGGTGCTGCAACGGCTCGTCGTGCGCGACCTGCCCGTGGTCCCGTTCGGGATCGTCGTCGCCGCCGGACTGGGCGCCGTGCTGGCCGGGTGGCTGCACCTGGGGCTGGGCCTGACCGGCACGCAGACCGCCGCCGTGGTCGGCTCCGCGTTCTTCCTGCTCACCCTGTTCGCGCCCAAGCTCGCGACCCGCACCGCCCGGCTGCGCGGACCCCAGCTCCCGCGCACCGCGGAGGAGCTCCAGATCGACGTCGAACCCGAGCCCGCCGCCGACCTCGTGGCCCGCACCCGGCAGGCCGACCAGTACCTGACCATGCTGGCGGTGGGCGCGGCACTGGTGTTCGCGCTCGTCGTGCCCGGTCTGCTGGCCGGTGCCGGTTGGGTCGAGCACGTCACGCTCGGTCTGCTGACCACGCTGGTGCTGCTGCGCGCCCGCGAGTTCCGCAACGTCGTGCAGCGGACCGCACTGTCCTTGGCGGGCGCGGCGGGGGTCGTGGCGCAACTGCTCGTGCTGGGCGTGCTCCTCGACCCGGTGTGGCGGACCGTCGGCCTGGTCGGACTGCTCGGCGTGGCGGTGCTGCTCGTGACCGCCGCCCTGCGCCCGCTCCAGCGCCGGGCGCTGCCCGTGTGGGGGCACCTCGCCAACGTGCTGGAACTCTGCGCGGCCATCGCGATGCTGCCGATGCTGCTCCAGGTCCTGGCCGTGTACGCCTGGGCCCGCGGATTGGCCGGGTGACCCGTGCAGACCCAACGCGACCACCTGCACGCCTACCAGACCATGGTCGGCCGGATGAGTTCGGCACTGCTGCTCGGGGACACCAGCCAGGGCGAGCCTCCCGCGCAGCGGGCGCTGTTCGGCCTCGTGATGGGTACCGTGCTGGCGCTGTTGATCGCCGTCGGCTTCGGCGTCTACGGGCTGATCAAGCCAGGCGGGTCACAGGCGTGGAAGCAGCCCGACGCGATCCTGGTGGAGGAGGAGACCGGCGCCACCTACGTCCACCGCAACGGCCTGCTCGTGCCCGTGCTCAACCAGGCCTCGGCGTTGCTGATGACCGGTGCCGGCGCGCACGTCGAGACCATCAAGCGCGCCTCCCTGGCGGACTTGGACCGCGGGCCCGAGGTCGGCATCGTCGGCGCACCCGAGGCGGTTCCCGACAAGGGCGCGCTCGTCACCGGTCCGTGGCTGCTGTGCCTGGCCGCGCAAGGGGGCGGCATGGGCCTGGACCTCGTGCCCGGCGCGCAGACGGCGACCGTCGGCGACGACCGCCACCTGTGGGTCGCCGCCCCGGACGGCCGCCAGTACGCGGTGTGGGCCGGTCGCAAGCACGGGTTGGCGGACGACACCGCGCCGGTCGCCCTCGGTCTGGGCGCCGGGCCGCCGGTCACCGCACCCGAGGCGTGGCTCGACGCGCTGCCCGACGGGCCGGAGCTCGGTGCCGCGGTGATCCCCGACGACGGCGAGGTCGGACCGCGCGTCGGAGCCGCACCGCGCCGCGTCGGGGACCTGTTCGAACAGGACACGGCCGCGGGCGTCCAGCCCTTCGTGCTGCGCGTCGACGGGCTCGCTCCGCTGTCGCGCACGGAATACGCCCTGCTCCAGGCCAAGCACGGGCGCAACGCCACCCGCCTCGACACCGCGGCGCTCGCCGGTGCACCGCGTTCGGCGGACACCTCGCTCACCTCGCGGCTGCCCGACCTGGTGACCACCAAGCCGCTCGTCGACCGCGACGGTCCCGAGCGCGCCGTGTGCCTGCGGCAGCAGCCCGTCGGCACGGGGGTGTCCAGTTCGCTGGTGACCGCGGACCCGGAGCACCGCCCCGACCACGCCACCGGCTCCACCGCCGCGACGAGGCTCAAGCCGGCGTCGGGTGTCCTCGCCGCGGCCGTGCCGGTGGCCGAGGGGCGCAAGCCGGACCGCTTCCTGATCACCGATCAGGGGGTGAAGTACCCGGTGCCGGACGACGACTCGGTGACCGCACTGGGTTTCGGCGGCGTGACACCGGTACCGGTCGACGCCGCGGTGCTCGACGCGGTGCCCGAAGGGCCAGTGCTCGCGCGCAACGCCGTGGGCGTGGTGGAGAAGGGAGGCAGTTGACATGAGCCAGGTGACCGAACGCCGCGGCGGCGTGGAGATGACCAGCCGCGTGATCGGCAACGCGCTGGTGGTCCACCCGCGCGACCAGTTGACCGCCGAAGCGCGCAACCTCGCCCTCGTGGTGGCGGTCGACCCGCACCACGACCTCGTCGTGGTCGACCTGCCCACCGGCAGTCCGTTCTCGGCCTGGGAGTCGGTCGCCGACCTGATGCCCCGGCCGCGTCGCGGGGTGCGCATCGTCATCGGCGGCCGGTCCCGGGAGACCACCGCGCTGGCCGGGCAGTGGCTGGCCGAACGCCTCAACCGACCGATCATCGCGCCCGACGGAGCGGTGCTGCCCGGTGTCGCCGGCGCGCTGTTCGTCGACGCCGGCCAGCGCAGCGGTTGGATCAGGTTCCAACCGGGCAAGCCGCCGCGCTGGGAGTCCAAGCGGTTCCCCAAGCCGACGTGGGAGCCGGAGGTACCGGCCGAGGCCGTGGCGACGAGCGCGACCGGTATCGCCGAGCCCTTCAGCGGCGGGATCTGGATCAGGCCGGCGACCGACGACGGCCGGTTGCGCGTGCACCGGTCGCGGTTGCAGGAAACCCTGCCGTGCCAGCCGGACGTGATGACGCTCGTCCTCGGCTGCCCCGACGCGCCTCCCATCTCGTTCGACGACGTGGCCAGGTTCTGGAAGGGCCTGCCGGAATCGCTGCGGCGCAACACCCGCCTGCTGCGCTACGGCCAGTTGTCCGACGCCGACGGTGGCGATCCCGCGCAGGCGCTGACGAACTTCGTCGGCGAGCGTTTGGTCTGGTACACCGGGCAACCGGTCGACTCGGTGGCCGACCCGGACATCTACACCATCCGCGCCGGTGGCGCGCCGGGGTGGCGCAGCACCGCGCGCGAACTGGTCTACACCCCGCGGTCCGACGGCGCCACGCCGGCTCCTCGGCTGCTCAGCCACCGACCGCCGGTCGCGGGGGTGACCGAGGTGGGCCCGGCGACCTACTGGTACGCGCCGGACGCGGTCGTCGAGGTCGTGCAGGCCGGGCTGTGGGTCCGCCCGCCGGTCGAGCCGCCGCACGCCGAGTCGGTGCGCACGACCCCGTTGAACCCGGAACGGCACCTGATGCTCTTCGAGGCGACGGACGCGGCCGTGGCGGCCCGGATGAGGTCCCTCGCGGAGGACCTGGTCGCCCGGCTCGACCCGAGCACCCGGTGGATGAGCGACCTGGTGCCCGCGACGGCGCAGACCACCGCTCCCGTCGTCGGGCGTGCGATGGCCGGACTGGAGGCGGAGCCCGCACGCCCGGCCGCCGTCACCGCGGCCGCGCCCGCCGAGGCCGCCACCGGGTTCGTGGCGCGACCGGTGGAGGCGGCGGTCGTGGACGTCGCGGAAGCGGTCGGCGTGGTCGACCCGGTGAGCGACCCCGACCCGGAGGCGCGACAGCAGTCGAGCATCCGCCGGCGCCTGACCGCCGGGGCACCCCCGGCGCCGATCGGGTCCGTCGTCCCGATCACCCCGCCGGTGCCGGCGGGAGGACCGGTCACGGCCACCCCGGCACCCCTCCCGACCGGTGTTGCCCGGCCGACCGCACCGCCGGCCGGACCGGTCCTCCCCCCGGCGGGACCCGCTCTCCCGGGTGGCCCGGTGCTCGCCGCCGCGCCCCCGGTCGGCGCGCCCCCGGTGGACGAGCCCTCCGTCGTGCCGCCGGTCACGGTCCCCGTCGACGGACCCGTCCCACCCCCGGACGTCCCCGTGGCCGGACGCGTTCCCGTTCCGCCTGCCGACGCCCCACCGGGCAGCGCCCCCGAACCCGGGCCTCCGGGCGGGCAGCGGACCCCCACGCCGCCCGCCACCCCGGACGACGCGGCACCCGGCCCGCGGCCCGCCGACCCGGTCACGCGCCCGCAGTCCGTGCCCGCGGCCGCGGCGGCGGCCGTGGTGCCCAGGCGCGGTCTCGAGGAGGAGCGGACCTGGTTGCGCAAGACGCTCAACCAGCAGTTCGCCTCGGTGGCGAACTCGGTGGCGCGCGTCCTGTCCGAGCACCCCAGCTTCCAGGGGGCCGGCGGGCGCTCCGCCGACCTGCTCACCGACGCGGTCGCGGTCCGCCTCTACCTGTCGGCGGACGGCGACGGCCTCGACGCCGCCCTGCGCGGCACCGCCGTCGGCCCGCACGTCCCGTTCGCGCGCTGCGCGGTCTCCGGGTTGAGCCGACTGCCCTCGCACCGGGGCATCGCCGTCTACAGCACCTCCCTCACCGGGCAGGAGTGGGAGCTGTACCGGGGGCGCAAGTTGGTCACGGAGTGGGGCTTCCTCAACGCGCTGACCGCGCCGTGCGCCCGGCAGGAGGGCGACGTGGACGTCCTGCTCTGGTCCATGACCGGTCGTCGCACCAAGCTGCTGGAGCCCGAGGTGGGCGGAGTGGGCGACCGGGTGCTGTTCGTGCCCGGCACCAGCTTCAAGGTGCTCGGCCTGAGCGAACCGACCGCCGACACCCGGGGACGGGTGCTCCTGCGCGAACTCGCGGCGGGGGAGATCGACGCCGAAGGTCGGGTGGACCGCAACCGCGTGTCCCTCGACGAGCTGGCCACGACCGCGTTGCGCACCAGCGCGGACAAGTGGGCGACGGCCAAGCGGGACGCGCGCACCCCCGAGGGCGCGATCCCCCGGTTCCGGACGTTGCCGGGCCTGGTCCGCCTCGCCCGAGCGGAGAGGTGACAGGCGAATGAACCGACAGTTGCTCGTGGTGGACCGCAACCGCCCCGACGCCTACCCCACGATCGGCGCGGCGCTGACCCACGCCCGGGACGGCGCGATGATCAGCGTGCTGCCCGGCCGGTACGACGAGAACCTGGTGCTCACCCGCGTGGTGACCCTCACCGCGGAGGAAGGGCCCGGCACGGTCGAGGTGCGCGCGACCACGGGCAGCACCGTGGTCGTCGACGCGGAGGCCGTGCGGCTGACCGGTCTGGTCATCACCGGGGAAGCCACTGACGTGGCCACGTTGGACGCCCGGCGCGGTGAAGTCGCCCTGGACGGCTGCCGCGTGTCCAGCGCGTCGTGGGCGGCGGTGCTGGCCCGGGCGCGGGGCAGGGTCTCGCTGCGCGGCTGCGCGCTCACCGCGACCGGGGGCGCGGGGCTGGTGGTCACCTCACCGGACCAGAGCAGCGCCGAGGACGTCGAGATCGCCGATGCCGCCTCCTCCGGCGTCGTCGTGACGGAACAGGGCGCGTTGGTGCTGCGCCGCGTCCAGGTCCTGCGCGCGGGCGGCAACGGCATCTGCGTCAACGGCAACGCCCGGGTGACCGTCGAGGACTGCGAGGTCACCGGTACGAGCAAGCCCGCGGTGGTCGTCGAGGGGGACGCCGACGCCGAGATCCGCAACCTGGTCGTCACCGGCAGCGGCAGCCTCGACCTCTACCTGACCAGTCGCGGCAGGGTGAGCGTGGTCGACTCCGGGTTCAGCGGCGCGGGAGCGCAGGCCGTCCACCTCGCGGGCGACACCAAGCCCGTGCTGCGCGGCTGCGGGTTCACCGGGGCCGGTCGCAACGCCGTCCAGGTCACCGGCTCCGCGGCACCGCACTTCGAGGACTGCCGCGTCGACGACAGCCCGATGGGCGTCGTCGTGGACGGCGAGGCCCGTCCCAGGTTCACCAAGCTGTGGGTCGGGGGGTCGACGCACGGCGCGGTGCTGCTGCGCGCCGACGCCCGCGCCGAGGTGCGGGGCCTGCGGGTCGAACCGGCGACCGGCCCCGTGGTCGTCCTCAAGGGGCGGTCCACGCTCGTGCTCGCCGACGCCGAGATCACCGCGGGCGACGGTGTCGGGCTCGACCTCGCCGAAGCGGTCAGCGCGGAGGTCACCGACCTGAGGCTCGCGGGCCGCGCCGAACACCTCGTCACGCTCTCCGGCGGTGCCCGCGGCACCTTCGCGTCCACGCTGCTGCGCGGCGGGGGCCTGTGCGTCGCCGCCGGCGGCGAGGCGGTCGTCCAGGACAGCGAGGTCGTCGCCGCGGCCGGCGACGGCCTGGAGGTCGCGGGCGGCGCGCTGCGCGCCACCCGGTGCAGGGTCCGCGACGCCCGTCGCCACGGCGTCCACGTGCACAGCGGCGGACGCGTCGAACTCCGGGAGAGCGAGGTGACGGGCAGTGCCGGCGACGGCGTCCTGCTGGACACCCACGAGGAAGCCGCCGTCGTCGGCTGCACGGTCACCGGGGCCGGCGGCGCGCCCGTGCACAAGCGCGTCGACCACGACCGGCTCACCGTCACCGACCTGGTCACCGACGAGCGCCGGCTCGCGGCCGGGGTCGGCGCCGCGCCCACGCGGTCCGGGTCGACGGGGCTGCCCGGCCTCCCGTCCCCGGGCGCCGAGGGCGGTGGGACCGGCGCGGTCGCGCTGGACGGCCCGTTGGCCGACCTCGACGGCCTGATCGGCCTGCACGGCGTCAAGCAGGAGGTCATCGGCCTGATCAACCTCATCAAGATGAGCCAGCGCCGCCAGAAACTCGGTCTGCCGATGCCGCCGATGAGCAGGCACCTCGTCTTCGCCGGACCGCCCGGGACCGGCAAGACGACCGTGGCGCGGCTGTACGGCTCGGTGCTCGCCGAACTGGGCATCCTCGCCAAGGGCCACATGGTCGAGGTCGCGCGGGCGGACCTGGTCGCCCAGTACATCGGCGCCACCGCCATCAAGACCGCCGAGGTGGTGAACAAGGCGATGGGGGGCGTGCTGTTCATCGACGAGGCGTACACGCTGAGCAGCCAGTCCGGCGGGAACGGGCCGGACTTCGGTCAGGAGGCCATCGACACGCTGATGAAGATGATGGAGGACCACCGCGACGAGATCGTGGTCATCGTCGCGGGCTACTCCGAGCTGATGGAGAAGTTCCTCGCGTCCAACCCCGGTCTGGCTTCCCGCTTCACCCGGACCATCGAGTTCCCCAACTACAGCGTCGAGGAACTCGTCACCATCACGGTCAACCTGTGCCGCAAGCACTACTACGAGCTGTCCGACGACGCCGTGGGAGCGCTGCACGACTACTTCGACCGCGTCCCGAAGAACGACACGTTCGGCAACGGGCGCGTGGCCCGCAAGCTGTTCGAGGCGATGGTCAACAACCAGGCGTCGCGCCTGGCGAACGAGCCGCCCGCCAAGGACTCCGACTTCAACCGCCTCACCGCCGCCGACCTGGCACCCGAGCTCGGCGCGCTGGGCCAGGCCGTGCCGTCCTCGGACGCCCCCGACGTGAACACCGACCCCGTCGCCGCCCTCGCCGCGAGCCGGGCGTGGGGGAGGCTGTCCGAGCTGTACGGCCTGGACGACGTGCGCGAGAGCCTGGGCCGCACAGCTCTGCGGCTGTGCGGCCTCAAGCAGCGGCGCAGGCCCGTCGCGCGCCAGGGCAGCGCGGTGCTGACCGGCCCGCGCGGCACGGGCCGCAGCGAAGTCGCCCGCCTCTACGCGCAGGCGCTGGCCGAGCTGGACCTCGTCGGCGCCGGGCACGTCGTCCGCGTGCGCGTCGGCACCGATCTGTGCCCGCGCTGGCCGGGGCAGGCGGCCAGCCTGGTCGGGCGGGCGTTCGAGGACGCGGCGGGCGGCGTCCTCGTGCTCGACGCGGACGCGGGGTGGCCGACCGACTCGGCCGAGCGCCGCGCGGAGACCGCGGAGGCACTGGTGCACGCCGTCCGCCGCGACGCGGACACCGTCGTCGTGCTGCTCGTGGGGGAGCGGCACGCCGTACGCGAGCTGATCGGCCTGGACCAGTCCCTGGCCGGCTGCTTCGCCGAGGCGTGGGAGTTCGCCGAGCCCTCGGTGGACGACCTGCTGCGGATGACCGTCCGCCACCTGTCGCGTCGCGGTCACGAGGTGCCCGACGACGCCGTGGTCGCACTTCGCGCCCGCATCGAGGGATCGGCGGACCGCACCGCGCACGGCGCGCACCGACTCGCCGAGCACCTCGCCGCCACCGCCGCCTCCCGCACCCTCACCGCGGCGGACCTGCGTTCCCCCGTGTCCGGCGGTCTCGCCGCGGTGGGCTGATCGTGCACGAGGCCGTGCGCCAACGGGTCTTCCGGACCGGTTGGCGTTGTCGGGGTGCCGTGCGCCGCTGCACATTCGGATCAAGGAGGTCACCATGTCCGACGCGCACACCGAGCAGCTCGGCCGACTGCTCGCGGAGTACCGGGAGCAGCAGCAGGCCTTGCTGGACGTCCAGAGCAGGCTCAAGGACATCCGCGCCACCGCCACCGCGCCCCGCAGGTCGGTGTCCGTCACCGCCGGGCACGGCGGTGGCGTCGAAGAGATCAAGTTTCCCACTGCCGCGTACAAGCGGATGGCCCCGGCGGAACTGGCCGCCGCCCTGGTCGACACCATCGCCGCCGCGCAGCGCAAGGCGGCGGACGAAGCCGCCGACCTGATGGCGCCCCACATGCCGCCGGGGTTCGACGCGAAGGCGGTGGTCGCCGGCGAACTCGACCCGGCGATGTTCGAGATACCCGAACTCGGGCCGAACCGGTCGCTGAACGACCTCTTGTCCGGCCCACCGAACTGAGGAGACGACCATGACGACACCGCGCCCCCAGAAGAACGGCGGCGGGAACGCAGGCCCGGACCGGCCGTCCACCAGTCCCGATCCCGGCAACGGGTACTCCGGCGCCGACGGGGAGTTGAGGGGCGACAGCCGCAAGCTGCGGGTGATCGCCGACAGGTACGACAACGCCGGGGAGAGCCTCGGCCAGTTCCACCTCGCCCAGCACCCGGTCCTCACCCACAAGCCGATCAAGGGCAGTGAGGCCGACGCCCTGAAGGACCAGGGCTACCGGATCATCTGGTCGGGGCTGAACAAGGTGAACACCGAGTTCTTCACCGTCCTCGAAGAACTCCGGAAAGCCGTCGGAACCATCGGGATCGGCCTCCGCGGGCTCGCCAAGGCCCAAGAGGTGACCGAGGAGAACAACATCAAGATCAGCCAGGGCATCACGGGCGAAGTGCCTCCCGTCGCTTAGCCCGGGCTGAACGGCCCCCGTCAAGAGCTCCGCGGTCGGAGGAGCACTGCCGGTCCCCGCTTCGCCCGACGATCATCTTTCCGCTTCCTGCCTGCTTGGAGTTGTTGGTGTCTTTCGAATCGGGTACCGGTGATTTCGAGACGGTGTTGTCGGTGTTGTTCGTGGGGCAGATCCCGCCGGAGTTGTCGGTGGGCGCGTGTCGTGCGTTGGCGGGGGCGTGGCGGGCGGCGGGGCGTGGGCTGACGGGGTGGGGGGAGCGGTTCGGGGGGTTGTCGGGTTCGGTGGAGGAGGCTGTCGGGGAGGGGGTGGCGGCGGCCTTCAAGGGTCGCGTGGGGCGGTTGGCCGGGGCCGCGGCGTCGTTGGCGGGTGTGGTCGAGAAGCCGGCGGGGATGTTGGAGCAGGCGGCCCTGCAGGTGGAGCAGGCCGAGTACGGGTTGTTGGTGGAGGTGTCGTTCTTCACGTCGGCGATCGTGTGGGCGATGGCGAGCCCGTTCACGGCGTCGTTGGTGCCGCAGATCGTGGCGGCGGGTCGGCTGCGGGTCGCGATGCGGTTGGCGAACCTGCACTGGGCGAACCGGTTGTTGGTGGAGGCGGCGCAGGAGGGTGTGGAGGAGGTCCTGCAGGACGCCCTGGTGCAGGTGGTGCAGTTCGGGGAGGGGAATCGCCAGGCTTGGGACGACCAGTCGTCGATGTTGTCGTTCGTGGGTGGCGGTGCGGCGGGCGGGTTGATCGGTGGTTCGAAGCAGCTGGGTGGTCGGTTCACGCCCGAGTTCTCGAAGACGCCGTGGTTCGACGGGTTGGCGGAGGGGGGTGCGGAAGGTGTTGTCGGCGCGGGTATGGCCGGTGCGATGGGCCAGGACATGGGGGATGTGTGGGCAGGTGTTGTCGGCGGGTTCTTCAGCGGGGTCGTGCAGAGCGCGGTGGATCAGGCGTTCGGTGAGGATTTGGAGGATGTCGAGGGGGCGGACCTGACCGGTCTGGACGACATCGAGGCTTTGGGCGATACCGGTGGTGCCGAGCCGGAGGCGTCGGTCGACGGCGGGGTGGTGGGCGAGGACGTGCCCGAGGACGGCGCTCCCGAGGACGTCCCCGAGGACGGCACCACCGAGGAGGTCCCGGTTCCGGTCGGCGTGGCCGGGGACGAGGTGGCGGACCAGGTGCCACCGGGCACGGAGGACACCACCGCCCCGCCGGCGCCGGCGGGCGAGGAGGGGGCCGCACCGGCCGAAGGGGGCGGCGGTGGCCAGGGGGAAGGGGGTTCCGGCGGTCTTGGCCGCGCCATCGGCACCGGCATCGGGATCGGCGCCGCCGCGGGGTTGACCGCGGGCGGTCTGGCCGCGGGTGGTGTCGCCCTGCACAACTCGTCCAGCTCCGGCACCACGCCTCCGGGCGGTGCCCCGTCCACCGGAGCGGTCACGTCACCCGACCCGTCCGGCCCGAACAGCCCTCAGCACGGTGGTCCGGCGCCCGAGCACCACGCGCCCGATCCCGAGGGGCAGAACCCACCGGGACCCGCTCCCCTGCACGGTGCCGACGACACACCGCGGACCGAGCAGCAACCGACCGACGAGGACCCCGGTCCGCTCCGCAGGTACGCGGAGGTGACGGGCCAGCAGCCGCAGCCGCAGCCGTTGCCCGTGTCCTCACCGGAAACGACCCGCATCCTGGCCGGCTGGGAGTCCTCCCACTCGGAAGGACCCGGATCCACCACCTCAGGCGCCACCTCGCCGGGCAGCGCACCGCCCGCGCCGTCCGCGCCCGCGCCCGCGCCGCTCGCACCGGCACCGGCACCTGCACCCCTCCAATCGACCTCACTCCAACCGCCCACCGCCCAGAACCCCCAACAGCCGGGCCCGACGAGTCCGGCATCCCGCGAGGGAACCGGTGTCGCGCCCGGGCAGTCCTCCCAGACCACCGGCCGGGTGGGCACCCACCCGGAGGTCGACGCGCCGCCGGTGGACCTGTCGTCGTACGGCGGTCAGTTCGGCGGCCGCGAGCCCGAGGACCTGTTCGACCCGGAGCACGTCCTGGACGAGGCACGGCAACAGGACCTGAGCCCGGCGGAGCCGGCCACCCTGCTGATGGGCGGACCGCTCTCGTCGCCGTCCGCTGTCGACGACCGGCTCGCCCCTGACGAGCGCTCGGCCGCCTCCACCACCGACGCCGCTGCGGCGCCGTGGACCCGTGCGTCGTTGCGGGACGGGGCGCGCGCGGCCGACGAAATCCTCGAGGGCCGTGGTCCGGGCGCGGTGGAGCAGGCGCGGGCGATCGTGGACGTGGAAGGGGTGACCGACGACGAGCTCTACGACGACCTGGTGTCGATCGTCGCGGTCGACCTCGTCAGGGGAGGGGACCCCGCCGCCGGTGGTGCCCGCGTCCGGCGCATCCTGGGCGACCTGGCCCGCGCGAACTCCTCCTCGGGGGGACGCGACGAGGCCGCGGAGAGCAGGCTGTCGGTCCCCCGACTGCCTTTCTACGCCCCCCCGACCGGACCGACCGGCCATGCGTTGGGCACCCCGTCGGACCTGCCGGTGGTCGATCACCCGATCACCTTCCCCGACCTGGTCGGCAAGGCACTGCCGGTACCGGGGAAGGACCCGTCAGGACCGCCGACCAGTGCGCGGGTCCACGGCAGTGGCGAACCCGGGCCCGACGGTGGTCGTCCGGGTGTCGTGCCTGCCGGCGTGGAGGTCGGTGGTGGTTCGGTGGCGTGGACGGTGGCGTTGGTGCGGGCTGATGCCCGGGTGGCCCGGTCTGCTGTGGATTCTTTGCCGCCGGCGGCTCGTGCGGAGGTGGTGGGGCGCGCGCGGGGGGTGGTGGTCGCGGGCTTGGTGGCGGATGACGTGCGTGATGACGTGGTGACGTTGGTCGCGGCGGAGTTGGCGGACAGCGAGGACCCGGTGGGCAGCGCGGCCCTGGCGCGCCGGATCGCGAACGACCTGGCGAACGACCTGGCGAATGACGTGCCGGGTGACCCGGGTCCACGGCCCGGCACGACGACCACCACGTCGGGGGTCGAACTCGACCGCCGTATCGCGCAGGTCCGGAACACCACGCCGCCCAGCGGCCGGGTCCGGAGCCGCGACTCGGTGGACGGGGGCGGCCTGATCGACCACGACGTCCGGCGGTTCGACGTCGACGGTGATCCCGTGCTCGACCTCACCGTGAGGTTGCACCTCCCGGGGAACGCCCGGATGCGCGACCGCGTGCGCCGAGGTGTCGCGAAGCTGTACAACCAGGGCAACCGGTTGCCCGGCGGTGAGCGCTTCCACGTCACCGTCGAGTTCACCGACCGCGCGGACGACGCCCACGGCTCGATCGACGTCCTCCCGTCCGGCGCGGAACCCAGCGGGCTCGGCTGGCCCGTCGACGCCGACGCGTCGGCGCTGGCCGCCTCCGTCGGCTCCCTCCTCGGCATCTCCGCCGGTCGTGACCTCCGGGGCGGGGTCCCGGCGCACGAGCTCCGGATGGTCGAGACCCGGGTGCTGACGTCGGAGCGGAGCGCCCGGTCCTCCGACGCGCTCGACCGCCGACAAGCGCCTCCCGGGGCCGTCGACCTGCCCCCGCAGGGCAACGCGACAGCCGGCCTGGTGTTCCGCTCGTCCCCCGAGGACGTCTCCCCCTGGTGGCACGACCACGGCTTGGTCGACCTGCCGAAGTCCTCACGGGCCTACTACGTCTTCGCCCGCACCACTCACGACGGCGGGTTCCTCGTCGCCGGCGAGCGGATCGGCGGTGCTGCGCTGGCCGCTCGAACGCGTGAGGCCGAGTGGTTCCGGGACGTCGGTCCCGAAGCGCGGGTGCTCCTGATCACCGACAGGCCGGGGGAAGCCCACCTCACCGAGGCCAGGGCGTTCGCCGAGGCGTTGCGGGACGCGGGCCCCCACCCCGCGGTGCTCACCAGGACAGGGCACGACCGGACCGCGGCCTCGTACGAACTCGTGTCCGACCCGGACCCGGCCGAACTGGTCTGGCAGCCGTTGGTCGACGTGCACGGTCGTGAGTACGGCATGGCCTTCGCGAGCGACGACCAGCGGGCGGCGGCGTGGAGGGAGGTCGCGCGCAACGCCAGTGCGCACACGCACGGGGTCGTCGCCACGCGGGACTCCGGTCGACCGGACCACCGGGACGGCAAGAGGCAGGAAGCCGCGTTGTGGTCCCGCAGCGTCAGGTCGGGCGGGACGCAGCCGGTCCACCTGGCGCTCCAGGGCCAGGACCGGCGGTTCACCCTCCGCACGACCACCGGCTGGCGGTCGCGCCCCACTCCGGAGCAGCTCGCCCGGTTGCTCGTGCGGCACGAGCCCTTCCAACGGATGACCGGTGGAACGATTCGCCCCCCGTTGGCGCTCCTGACCGACGACCCGATCGGTGGCGGTGACGCGAACCGCCGGCTGCTGGCGGAGCTGCGCGACCTCACCGGGCCGCGCGCGACCTTCGAGCACTCCGGACCGGTGACGTTCGCCAGGAGCGGGTTCGGGCTCCCCGTCCTGGCCGAGGGCGCCCGGTACCGGCAGGGTCCCGGCCTGGAACCGGGCGACCTCGAACTGACCGGCCACGGCGACGTGTTCGGCTTCCCGACCGACGAGCGCGCCGCCGCGGCCGTCAACGCGTTCGCGGACGCGGTGGGCCGAGGGGGCGCCCCTGCCGGGGCGTGGTCCGAGCCTCCCCTGTTCGTGGTGGTGGACGGTGGGCCGGGGAGCGCCACCGTGGCCACGGCGGACGGTGCCCGCCTGAAGGTCGACGGTCGCGCACTGGCGGAGTACCTCCTGCGCGACCCCCGGTTCCGCCGCGCGGTCGGGACCGGGAAAGAACGCCCGGTCGTGCTGGTCGGCGACCACGGCGCGCAGCGGGTCGACGTCGGAGGGTTCGGTTTCGACTTCGCCGGGGCACTGCACGCCGAGAACGACTTCAGGGACGTCTACGCGACCGCCGGAGGCTCCTGGCCCGAACCGGACGGGACGGTCCGGCACCCGGACACCCCGTTCACGAAGGTCTCCCGCCTGCGCGGCGACGACGTCCGGACGAGCCGGCTGGCCGCGGCCGACGGCAGCATGACCCTGCTCGTGGTGCGCGCACCCGGTGACGAGGTGGAGTTCCGCCGGTTGGAGGAGTGGGCGGCCAACACCAGCCGGACCGCCCTGCTCCGCGTCAACCGGGTCGACGGTGGCACGTGGCCCCGGCTGTGGGTGCCGGAGGCGATGCCGGTCGGGATCGTGGTCACCCGGAGCGGGGGCGACCTCCACCAGGTGCTGCGCCGCGACGGCGCGGAACTCGCGGTGGGCCCGGAGGTCCTGGCGCAGGTGCTCCGCGAGAACCGGGACCTGCGCGCGGCGGCGGGGCACAACCCCTACGTGCCGATCTTGTTCGGCACGCTCGACGGGCCGACGACCGGCTTGCGCGAGCTGGCCGAAGGCATGGCGGAAGGCGGCTACTCCCGTCGCTTCTTCTCACCGGTCGACAGCCTGCGGTTCGACCCGGACGGCGGGATCACCGTCGGTGAAACCGGGTTCCGCCACGTGAAGCCGATCCCACCCCGCCCCGATCAGCTGATCGGCCACCCGCACGTGCACCCCGCGACGGGCGAGGTCTACGGGCAGTTCTTCCCCGCCAAGGACTTCGACGCGGCGATCCTGGCCGTCGTGGGCGTCCGCGAGGCGGAAACCGGTCGAGACCACTACTTCCGGGGGGAGACCGCCAGCGCGCGCACCACGGCCGCGGTCCGCTCCCCCTGGCACGGCACACTGCCCTGGTTCGTCGACGGTCACGGCAGCACCGACGCCCTGCACTTCCGGATGGCCACCAACGACCCGGACGTCCCGGGTGACGTCGTCCGCCTGGACGGGGACTCCGCCGCGGACGCCATCCACGGCAGCGCCGTCTTCCAGAGCGCCGGCGTCGACCCGAGCCGGCCGATCGTGCTCAGCCACTGCCGCGTCAACGGCGTCGACCCGGGCAGCAAGGTGGCCACCACCACGGCCTACCGCCTGCGGCGCAGGTTGGAGGACCTGCGAGGAGGCCCGGCCACGGTGTACGCGGCGGACGGAGATGTCTCCCGGTCCGTGTCCGACGGCGCACGGGCAGTGCACGACGGCGGGCGCTACGGTGAAGCGCTCGGCCCGGGGGAGCAGCAGCGGCCGGTCGAGACCTTGTTCGAGCGCCGCCGCACCGGCACCGCCGGCGCGGCGATCACCATGTCGGCTCCCGCTGCCGGCTCCGCGCCCGATCCGACCGGCACGCCGGACACCGCGCCGGTCGTCTTCACCTCGCGGAACATGCCGGACTACTTCCAGCGCGGTGAGGCGCTGGGCGCCGTCGCGGCCGTCGAGGCGCGCGGGGTCGCGCACGTCATCGCGGCCCTCGGGAACCTGCTGCCCGCCACCGGGCCCGTCACGGGCACCGACCGGGTGGAACGCGCCATCACCACCCGGTTCGAGTCCCTGATGGGCACCGGCCGCACGTTCCCGGTCCAGGTGGGGAAGTCCTGGTACGAGGCGCACGTCAAGGCGGTCCTCGAACGACCCGACGACGAGTCCCGGGCGCTCACCGTCCCCTCCGCGCCGCTGAACTCGGACACGCGCTTCCAGAACGACCTGACCTCGACGAGCGTCACCGCCGAGGGCACCGCCGCGGACCTCACGGTGGCCGTGATGGTGAGCCAGGGCGCGGGCGCCTACGGAACCGTGGCGGTGCGGGTCCCCCGCGCCCACCCGCACGTCTACACCACCGCTGCGGCGGGCGTGCAGGACCAGCACTACCTGCGGTCCGGGTCGTTGACCGACGCGGTGGTCCCGGTGGTCTACACCATCACGCTCAAGGACGCGACCGGGGCCGTCGTCGGCCGGGACGTGGTGGACAGCACCACCACCGGTGGCGAGCCGGTCGACGTGCTCCTCGGAGTGCCGGACGACCTGAGCACGTTCGTCGACTCCGTCGCCCGCAGCGGACCGGTGGTGCCGGCAGACCCGGAGTGGGGGGAGAAGGTCGAGCACCCCTTCCCGGAAGCGGTCACCGGGTACGACCTCGACCGCGTCTTCGACGACGTCGCGAGCAGGCTCCACCCGTCGATCACCAAACCGGGCGCCGACGGCCGCACCGCGCTGCACGACTTCCTCAACCACACGACCATCCGCGACAACCTCATCACCATGCTCGGCGGCTGGGTCACCTCCCCGGAGCTGACCAGTCCGCACGGCGCCCACTCGGACGCGGTGCGGATGCGGGTGAGGTTGTCCGACGTCGAGTTGGTCGGGACCCACAGCGGGGGACGGCTGCGCAGCCGCGGCCAGGTGACGCACGACAGCAGAACCGCCGCGGGCATCGACTCGGGCGTCGCCCTCCGCGTGACGGCGGGGGGCGGGCTGGGTGTGCCCGTGCCGGTCGTCGCCCAAGCGGGCCTTGTCACCGGGTACTCGGCGCGCACGGTCGACAGCTCGTCGGCCGGCACTTCGGCCACCACCCGCAACGGCGTCGAGGTCACCGAGGACATCGGGCTCTACGAGGTCGGGGCCGAGGTCCTGGTGCGGCCCCCGACGGGCGACGACCTGGTCGTCCCGGTGACGACCTACCTGCGCATCCCGCTGGGCGAGGCCGCGGCCCGCGGCCTGCCCGTGCCCGCGGGCACCACCCCGTCGCCCACCACACCGGGCACTGCCGGCACCCGCTTCGAACTGCCGCACATCGCGCACGGCCTGGCCTCGGGCAGCGCCCTCGTCGGCGAGTTCGCCCTGGCGAGCCGGGTGCAGCCGCAGGTCGAGGAGGCGCTGCGCGCGTTGCCGGACTTCGAGCACTTCCTGCCCACCTGGAACCAGGAGGGCGTGCACCCGCTCAAGAGCGGGCGGAGGTTCGTCGACTTGGCCGAACAGCTGAACAACCTGCGCGAGCTGACCGCCAGGCTGTCACCCACGGCGTTGCGGGCGAGCATCGAAGAGCTCCAGGGACCCGGTGTGGCGGTCCAGCTCAAGCGGCGGGGCCTGTTCTCGACCGACTACGTCAGCGTCGTCGTCACGATCGCCCTGGGCTCCGGGGAGCACCTGGGCGAGGCAGCGGCGCACCACGTCCGCCACTACACGGCGGCCGGTCCGAAGCTGGGCACGTCGACGTCCACGACCAAGTCCGGGAGCGTCGGGTTGGAGGGGCGGTTCGGCCTCCTGCGGCGGTCGGCGGCCAGCGTCACCTCCACCTTCCAGGCCGCCGCGAGGCTGCACCGCACCAAGGGGGTGCGGACCGGGGCCGGACCGGTCGTGGAGAGCACCTCGCTGAACATCGGCCACCCGGTCGCGCAGGTGTTCCGCCACGACGCCGCCTTCCACATCACCGTCACCTCGTTCAGCCGTCCGCGTTCGTGGGTGCGCGGTGTCACCTTCGGCCTGCCCGGCCACCAAGCGCCCGAACCCCGGCTCGTCGCCCGGACCGCGCCGCCCCGCGCCGAGCACCCGGCGGGGAGCGGCGCCGCCACCGGCGGTGTGTCGGACCTGGCGCCGATCGACGGTCCCCTGCACCTGTGGCTGGAGGACGGGGCCACGACCCCGGTCGACCCGGCGGCGTTCGCACCGGGCACCCCCGAGGGAGGGCCGCTGGGAGCGACCACGACCATCGCCTCGATGCTCAACCCGGCCTCGCCGCCCCCGGCGTCCTTCGACTGGCTGCACGTCGAGGCCGTGGCGCACAACCGCGAGCTCCAGGACACCGCCCGGCGGCTGCTCGACCAAGCCGCCGGCGGTGACGCCTCGCTGACCGTGCGCGGCACCGATGCGCGCCGGCAGCTCGACCTGCTGCTCAGCCCGTCGAACGTCAAGGCCAACCTGCACCGCATGGCAGAGCGGGCCCTGGTGCACAACCAGTTGCACTACGGCCGCAGGGTCAAGGACCGGATCGGCGCCCTCGGTGTCTCGGTCGGGCTGAGCAACCCGCGCCTGGTGTCCGTGTCCGACAGCACCGCGTCGGAGAACTCGGTGACCGGCGGCTCCTACGCCGGCAGCCTCCAGGTCATCACCAGGGCACTGGACTTCGTCCTCGCCGTCGGGGGCACCGCACGTCCCAACAACTCGTCACCCAAGGGGCTGGGCGGAGCCAACCTGCTGGTCAGGGTCGTGCCGTGGCTGCGATCGCGGTTCAGCGCCACGCGGCTGGTCGGCGTGGTCGACCGCAACCGGCTCACCCCCGGCGACGCGCGCACCGTCCTGGTCCAAGCGGACGCCGAGTTCACCCTGGTGGCGGAGAGCCGGAACGTGAACACGTTCTCCCGGGGGGTGCTGGGCCGCGCGGGCGAGTACCTGCGCGTACCGGGGGGCGTGTTCGTGCGCGTCACCGAGCAGACCGCGGTCGAGATGGGGCTGCTGCCGGACCCGGAACCGGAACCCGTCGTCCACCCGCACCGCGACACCGATCCCTCCGGCGAGCCGGAGGGGGGCACGCTCGGGCCGTCCCCGCTGCTGGCACCCGGCAGGCCGGGTGCGCTGGGGTTCGACGTGCTCGAACCAGGCGGGCAGACCGACTTGGTCGACGTCGTGCGGAACCTGGTGGAGGAGACCAACAGGAAGACCGCCGGCTTCCTGAAGTCCCCCGTCATCCCCGACTCGGTCCTGGACGACCTGATGAACAACCTCCAGCGCCTGGTCGACTTCTCCTCGCCGACCAGCGTGAAAGCGCTGGTCGACGGTGCGCTCGACGGTGGTGTGCAGCTGCTGCTGCACCGCCCCGGCCGACTGGTGGGCAAGGACGTCTACCAGGTGACGTTGAGGGCGCGGCTCGTCGGCGAGCCCGAGTTGGTCGACGTCGTCAACGACGGCGTGGGCATCGAGCACCTCGTCATGGGCGTGCGCAGCACCGTCAAGGGAACCAGCAGGGGATCGAGCTGGAACGTGGTGCTGCGCACGCCCGCCGCCCACGCCTTCGACCCCGAACGGGGCGGGCCGGCCAACTCGCTGGGGGTCCTGCCCACCGCGGGTCTCGGTGGCGGTTCCGTCGAGAGCGCTTACCGGACCACCACCGACACGGTGATGCACCTGCGCGGCATGAAAGGCCCGATGGCCCGTCGCACGGTGCCCCTCCGGTTCGAACTGGTGGTGGAGAAGGGCGGCAAGGGCGTCGCGAGCGCGACGAGCGAGCGGGTGGAACTGCTGCTGCGCGGACCCGCCGGCCTCCTCCGGGCACACGCCGCGGACCGCCCGGAGCACCGTGCCGGCACCGGGAACCCGTCCGAGGCCGCACCCGATCGCCTCGAGGAGTGGCGGTCGGACGCGGTCGCCGCACCGCCCAAGGCGTCGGTGGCCGGCGTGGTCGGTGTGGACGACCTCAGGAAAGCCGCGATCGACGCGTTGCGCGCAGCGGCGGTCGCCGGACCGGGTGATCCGGACGCGGCACCCGCCGACGTGCGCGCGACGCTCCTGCCGGGGCTGACGGGGAAGGGCACCGCACCGCTCAACGCGCTGCTGTCCGGGCTGGGCAAGGAGCAGTTGCAGGCCGCCCTCCCGGTGCTGAGCCGGGGCGGGGAGTGGGAGGTGCCCGGCCTGCACGAGGCGTCGGTGGGGCCGTCCGACGACGCGAGCGTGAAGGTGTACGCCAAGTTGCGCGAGCCGCGGCTGGGCAGCCTGGTCGACGGCATGTACGACGTCGACATCAGCAGCGGAGCGGAGACCACCGGGAACACCGTCGTCCGCCTGGAGTCGGGCGAGACCTCCGTCGGCATCGGCTTCGGCAACTACTACCAGGTGGAGCGCAACGCCGACGGCGGCCTCGACCCCCAGCAGTCGCTGCACGTGCTGGGCAACGGGGTGGACGTCCGCGGGGTCGTCGAGGCCCTGGGCGTGTCCGCCGGCGAGGTGGGCGACCACAGGCAGTCCGACATGATCAAGCTGGGCCGCAGCGCCCTGGTCGGCTTCGACGTGGAGTACCGGGTCGTCGCGGACCTCGGCGGCGGTCGCACGGCTGTCGAGGACGTGGCCGTCCCGGGCGGCGCGGAGCTGGTCATGCCCGTCCAGGAGGCCGAGGCGCTCCTGGGCAAGCCGGTGGGCGGTCCCCTGGCGGAGGCCCAGGACGTCCTGCGCGCCGCCGCCGCGTCGTGGCGGACCGCCGAGCAGGCCGCGGACCGGGTCCGGCACCGCGCCCAGGACCTGATCCTCGAAGAAGACCGGACGAAGCAGGACGTCGAGGCGGGCGAGCGCACGCTGGCCGCGGCCGAACTGGAGCACGTGGCCGACGTGGCGGCGGTGTCGTCGTCCGCGGACGACCTCGCCGCCCGGCGGGAGCACCACGCCGAGGCCCACGCCGAGCTGGCGCGCCGACGTACCGCCTACGCCGTCGCCCTGCGGACCTGGACCAGTCGGCAGGACGCGTTGACCGATGCCCGCCGGGACCTGCCGCAGGCCCGGCAGGCCCTCGCCGACGCGCGGCAGCGGGTCGACGAGCAGCGCACCCGGGTGACCGACGTCGAGCAAGGGGTGTCGGACGTCGAGCGAGCACTGGCCGAGCAGCAGGACGAGGCCGTGCGCGTCCCGCTGCTCGCGGACCGGCACCAGCAGGAGCAGGACGCGGAAGAGGCGCGCGAAGAGCTCCGCCGACGGGAAACCCGCCTGACCGCCGCCCAGGACCGGCTGCGGGACGCCGAGAACGCGGCGCACGCGTCGGAGCAGGAGGTCGGTGCGGCGGCGCAGGTGCTCGCGGACGCCCGCGGGTTCCTCGACGCCGCCCGGGAAGCCGAGGCGTCGGCCGAGTCGGTGTCGATCGGCGCCGAGCGGACCGCGCGCGAGGCCGAGGACGCGGCCGAGCGGTCCAGGCACGAGTGGTCCCGCGCGAGGGAGGCGCACGAGGCCGCCGTGCACCGCATCGAGGACCTGCGCGCCCGGATCGACGCGGCGAAGGACGAACTGCGGCGGGCCCGGGAGGCGGCTCGGCACGAGCAGCGCACGTGGTGGTCGGCCAAGGCGGCGGTGGACCGCGCGATCGACGGGTACAACGCCCGCCCCGTGACGGCGGTCGACACGCCTGCCGTCAGCCTGACCGGTGCCGAGGACGAGCCGGTCGGCGTCGGCTTCCCGGCACCGGCCACCCACCTGGCGGACCGGCTGCCGCTCTACCGGCCACCCGCCCACGACGGCGACCGCGCCCTGGGCGTCCCCGACGTCCGACCGGGCACCACGCCTGGCGGTCCGCCGGCGCAGTGGCGCCCGTCCGTTCCCGCGCCCAGGGCACCCCGGCGCGCCCCGGCCCCGACCGATTTCAACCCCGGCCCCACCTCGGCCGGTGGCACCGCCTTCCCCGGAACGGGAACCGATACAGGGCTCTGGCAAGCGCACTACGGCACCCTGCCGGTGCCGGGCACGTCCGTGCCGCCCTACTACGTCTACGTGCGAGGCACGCCGGACGGCGCGTTCGTCACGGGTGGTGGAAGGGTCGACGGGGCGGCACTGGCCCGGTCGCTGCGCGCCCGGCCCGCGTTCCAACGGATCGATCCCCGGGTGCCGGTGCTCCTGGTGGTCGACCGGAGCCCCGACGCGCAGACGTCCCCCTTGCCGGGGGGCACCGGCCGGGTGCACGACTCCGAGGCGCACCACGTCGAGGCGCGGGCGTTCGCCGAGGAACTGCGCGGCGGTGGTCCGGCACGTCTGGTGATCACCAACTCCGAGGCCGGTCTCACCGGTGCGGAGTACGAGGTGGTGTCCGGGGTGGGACCGGGAGACATCGCGCCGCTGGTGCTGCGGGACGCGGAGAACCGGGTGTTCCTCGTCGGTTTCCCGGGGGACCTCGAACAAACCCGCCACGTCGACCACTACGCGCGTCACACCAACGTGCAAGGTCATCGCGTGACCGCCGGTGCGGACCCCCGCACCGGGCAGGTGCGGTGGAGGGACGCGCCGTGGGCCGACAGCACGGACGACGACAGGGCGCTGCCGCTCCAGGTGGTCATGCACAGCCGTCGGGGCAGGTACACCGCCCTGATCAACAGCGGCTGGAAGGCCCGCTTCGACCCCGACCCGCTCTCGCCGCTCGTGCTCGCCGCCGCCGCGCAGATCCGGCAGTGGGATGGAGCTGTGCGCAGGCCGCTGGTGGTCTTCACCGACGACCCCCTGGGCGACTACGGCCTGAACCAGCGCTTCCTGTCCTCGCTGCGCCGGTCGGAAGGTGTGCGCCGGACGTTCGAGTACTCCGGTCCCTTCACGTTCGACAGCGCCCACTTCGGCTTTCCCGTCCTGAGGGGCGGGGGCGGCTTCCGCACCGGGCCGCCCCTGAACCCGGGCGACGTCGACCACGTGGTGCACGGGGACGTCATCGGGTTCCCGACCAACCGGGCCGACATCGCGCCGATGACCGAGTTCGCCGTGGCGGTCAACACCGGCGTGGTCGAGGTCGACGGGCCGTGGCGCGGTCTGCGGCCGATCTACCTGGTGGTCCCGGCAGGCGGCGAAGGACACGCCCTGGTGCGGGAGAGCGGCGGCGGGGTCCTGGAACTCAACGGGCACGAGGTCGCGGCCTACCTCGACCACGTTCCCGAGGCGCGCGCGCTGCTCGCCACCGATCCCGACCGGCCCCTGGTGCTCATCGGACCGGGTTCCAGGAGGGTGGGCACCGGCGCGTTCGGCTACGACGTGGCGAGCGCGAGGCACCGGCAGCACGACTTCCGGCCGGTCTACACGTCCACGGCACGATCGTGGGTCGGCCGCCACGGCGTCCACCTGGAACCGGGTGCGGAGTTCGTCCCGGTCTCGGACCTGCGCGCGGGAGACGTCCGGATCACCCCCCTCACCTCCGCCAATGGTCAACCCTTCATGTTCCTGCTGCGCAAGACGGGTGACGAGGCGCTGTTCGAACAGCTTTCGGCATGGGCTTCGCAGGTCACCCCGCAATCCCTGCGGGAAGTGTCCTGGGCGGACGGCCGCTCCAGCCTCACCCCGTGGCTGCCGGGCCGGTTGCCCGTCGTCGTCCTCGGCCACCGGAACGCGGACGGCTTCCACACCGAGCGCGTCGACGGGCTCGTCCTCGACCCGGTCTCGGGCACGCGGCTCTCGGACTTCCTCGCCGACGACCCGCGGTTGCGGGCCGCCGCAGGAAGCGATCCCACCCGTCCGGTGGTGCTGTCGGCGTTGGACGGCTCGACGGTCGGCCTGCGGGACTTCGCGACCGGCATGGCCAGAGGGGGCTACTCGCGCGAGTTCTACCAGTCCGACGGCCCGCTGAACTTCCTCGCGAACGGGCGGCTGGGCGTCGGCGGTGTGGGTTTCCACCGCATGGCCCCGGTCCCGCCCGGCGCTGACGACGTGCAGGTCATCCCGATCGTCCACCCGGTGACCGGTGTCGTCGAGGGACAGATGTACCCGGCCGACGACTCGGACGCCTACAAGTTCACCGTCACCAGTCGAGCGGAGACCGCGAGGCGAGGGGGCCACTACTTCCAGATCGCGAGAACCGGTGACGGAGGCTCTGCGCTCCGGGCGCTCCAGAACCCGTGGGACACCCTCTCCTGGCGATTCCTGGGGCACGGCACTCCCGACGGCTTCGTCGTCCGACTGCGCACCGGCCATCCCCACCGAGGCGGTGACACCTTGCAGGTGCCCGGCGAGGGGGCGGCGGTGCTGTTCCGCGGCGCGTCGGTCTTCCAGACCGCGCGACCCGCGCCGGAAGGCCCCTTCCTGCTGACGCACTGCTCCATCGACCGCCGCACGAACGAATCGTTCAGCCATGCCTACCGGTTGCGGCAGAAGTGGGAGCAGGACAGCGGGACCCGGACGACCTTCTTCGCCGCCGACGCCGCCACCGCCATGTGGAGCAACGGGTGGCGCGGGGTGGACGACCCCGGGCATTACAGGGAAGTGCTGCACCCCGATGACGAGCTACCCCCCGTCGTGCCCCTGCCCCACTTCGACACCGCGACAGTCGGCAGCCTCCTGCCCCGCGTGACCAGCTCGGTCGACCCGAACCCCCGGGCGCAGGACGACGGGCCGCGGACCGCACAACCGGTCCCGGCGGACGCCGATCGGGCGTCCTCCGGCACGAGCCCGTCGCCGGTCCCCGCATCCGGGGAGTGGACGGCGGAGCGACTGCGCTCCCTCGCGGACAACGTGGACGAGGCGCTGGGCGGCACGTCCACCGAGTTCCGCGACCGCGTGTACCGGCAGGCGCAGGACGTCCTGGCGAGCGTCCTGGACCCGGCCGTGCTCGAACCGGACCTGCTCGCCACCGTCGTCGACGTCGTCGCGGCCACGATCGGCCTGCACAGCGCGGAAACGGGTCCCGACCGGGAGACCGGGGACCTCCCGTCCGAGCCGCGCGAGGAGGGCAGTGCCCGCCTGGAAGCCCTGCGGGTGGCCAGGGAGATCGCCCACGACCTCGGTGTGGCGTCCCTCGCCCCGCTGACCGACGTCTCCGAGCGGACGCCCGGACCGGAACTGTCACTGACCCACGAGCCCGGTGGCGTGCTGGAGCGGGAGCAGTTGAGGGAGGTGAACGCCCTCGCAGACCGCTTGGCGGAAGCCGCCCGAACCCGTTCCGGCCGGTACCGGGCGCCGGTGGTCCACGTGTCCGGTGACCGTGTCGTGGCCCGCTTGGTGGGGCACGTCCTGAGCGTTCGCGCGAACCGCCGAGCCGAGGCCGCCGGGGAGGTCGAGGTGGGCTTCGGTCCCGCCGCGGCGACCGGACGGGTGGACGTGCGCGTGGACTGGTCGCTGCGCCGGCTCGACACGACCTCGCGGGACCTCGGTCCGGCAGCTGTGGAGCAGGCCGGTGGCGGGGACCGCGTCGCGAGGAGCCCGCTGACCCCGGAGCGCCTCGGCCGGGACCGGGCGCTGGAGCGGGCCCGGTTGATCCTGGACGACGAGGGCTGGAGGCACAGCCGGGAATCCGACGCCGACTGGTTCACCTCCGTCGCCCCGGTGCCGACGGAGTCCGTCCGCACCGCGGTCGCCCACGCCGACGCCGCCGAGCAGGTACGAGGCGAGGACCCCTACGTCCTCGACTCGTCGACGCTCACCCCCCGCGGCATCGAGCTGCGCGCGGGCAGCGCGCGCATCGCCTACGAGACCACCGCCGTCGACGTAGGCGGTGTGCCGGTCCGCGACTTCACGGTGAAGCTGCACCTGGACCCGGCGGACGCGCAGGACCGAACGCGGGTCCACGCGAGCCCGACCCAGGTCGAGGAGGTGCGTCGTCGCGTGGAAGAGGGCGTCGCCGAGCTGTTCGGCCGGGGCAACCGCCTGCCCGGTGGGGAGCAGTTCCACGTCACGGTCCTCTTCACCGACGGGACGACCCCGGCGCACGGCCGCATCGGGGTCGTCCCGGCCGGTGAGCGGGCCGACCAGACGACCTGGCCGGTCGACATCACCCCGCAGCTCGCCGCCCACGAGATCGGCCACTTCCTCGGCCTGCGCGACGAGTACGTCGAGCACGACGACGTGAAACCCGTCTTCCAACGCCGCGAGGGTCGCGGCGCGGTCGTCTCGGACGAAGGGCTGATGGGAGAGGCGGTGCTCGACTCCTCGGCCGTCCTCAAACCCCGGCACCTCTGGCGGGTCGAGAACACCAGGCTCCAACTGGGCGCCACCCGGTTGGAGCAGGACGCGGACGACCTGCCGGCACCGCACGCGCCGGCGTCCGGCGGGTTGCAGCGCCGAGGCGCGGTAGTGCGCCGTCCACCCGGCTCCCGGGAGCGCGCCCAGGACGGGGCGCCGTCCGGGGTGCCCGATCTGGTGGTGTCGCCTGATTCCCATCAGGTCGTCATGTTCGTGGCGGGCAACGACGACGCCCTCGTGTGGGGGGCGTTGTCCGGCCGGTGGGCGGGCGTCGCCGCGTTGGCCGGAAAGATCGTCGTGTTCGTGCACGTCGCCGGCGGTAGCTTCCAGCTCGACGGCACATGGGTCGAACCGTCGAGGCTGGCTGCGGCATTGGTCGGAACCGCCGCGTACCGCGACGCGGGGCCAGGCGCACCCGTGGTGCTCGTCGTGGACAACCCGACGCGGGCGACCGACCTCCTCCGCACCTCGACGGCGTTCGCTGCCGCGCTGCACGACGGCGACGGCCCGTTCCCGGAGGTCTACTTCAACCCGGCACGGGTGAACATCGCGGACAACATGGGCGATACCCCGGTCTCCACCCAATTCGGGAGAGTGCCGAGCCCGACCGATTCGCGGTATGAAGCTCTCCCCGTCCTCACGGTGTCGACCTCCCCGGCTCCGTCGGGTGAAGTGCGTCGCAGGAATGCGGTGCGTCATCCTGGAAGACGTTCGATCTCGCCGCTGCGGCAGCGGTCCGAAGACTTGCCGGAGGTTGCGAGTCCAACGCTCTGGGGAATGCCCCAGGTGGTCAGCACGTCGTTGGGGAACGCGCCACAACTCGTGATCCCGCCGTTCGGCGATTCCCTCCAAGTGGTCGGCTCGCCGTTCGGCGACGCGCCTGAAGCAGGGCAGCCGCCGACGTGGGGGTCGTCCGGGAACGCCAACTCCCCGTCCCCGGGAGGGGGCAGCTCGCCGCACCTCGAGGTCGTGCCGCAGATCGACTACCCGTCAGGGGGGCGGCAACGGGAACGTTGGTGGCATCGCCAGATCGCCCAGTTGCGTCGTGGGTTGGGTATCCGCCAAGCGCCGCTCCAGGCACCTCCCCGTGCTGAGGGCGGTTACGGCGCCGAGTTGCCCGCCGAGATGCAGGCCGGGTACGCGAACACCGCCTTCACGTCGGGTGTGCGAGGTGAGCTGGAAGGCGCGCCGGAGCGGCACGAGTTGGCGGCCTGGAACACCGGCACTGGCACCGGGGCGAACGCGAACGTGGTGAGCGAACTGCCCACGGGGACCGATCCGACGCGCACGGGGTGGACCGAGGAGCAGGTCCACCGCGAAGCAGCTGTCGCTCGTAACCGGATGAGGTCGGCGGTAGCTCAGGACGAAGGCTGGAGAACGGCACAACAACAGGCCGAGTGGATCGTGGATCTCGTCAGCGACCACCGTTTGGCCGGCAGGTCCGCCCTGCGTGCCGACGTGGGGTACCTGGTGGCCGACCAGTTCGTGGGTACCGGTGGCTATGCCGGCGCGGTCGCGCTCGCCCGCAGGCTGGCGAACGAACTGGGCTTCGCCTCCGCGGAAGAACACGGGCGGCACGAGGTGAACGAACTGCCTTCGCCTGCTGCGCCGGACCGCTCGGGCCGCTGGACCCTGGAATCGCTCAACCACCGTGCCCTGCGCGACTTTCCCCGGCTGGGCAGGATTTCCCCCGCCCAGGCGAATGCGCTTCTGGAATCGGGCACCAACCTGCTGCGCTCTGTCGTCGATTACCGCGCGGTCTCTTCCGCCGTCGATGAGCAGATCGTGCGTTCCGCCCACGAACAAGGGCGTCAGCCGACGGACCTGTTGATGTTCCGGGTGCTCGTGGTCGTCATGGCCGAGATCGAACGCCAAGGTGACGAGCGGTCGGCGCTGCTGCTGGCGTACGGCATCGCCAAGGACCTGGGCATCGCGTTGCCGGAACCACGAGCTTTGCGCGAGGCCGAGATCAGCATCACCTACGCCCCCGGGGCCGCGGAGATGTCGGCGCAGCAGGGCGCGATGGTGCGTGCACGGTTGTCCGACCTGGTGAGGGAGGTCAACGTACGTGCACGACGCGGACCTCTCGATCTGGTGGTCAGGGTGGGCGGCCACCCCTCGGGGGTGAAGGTCGTGCTCGACCTGCTGAACCGCGACGCCCCGCACCTCGACGTCCGGCTGGTCCTGGGTCGGCCCGACGGTTTCGACGTGCACGTGGAGCGGCCTTCGAGGCTGACGCCCACCCCTTCCCCGGTGAGCGCCCGACCGGGCACGCCGTTGGCCGAACCGGACTTCGTCACCCTGGTGGGACCGGCTGGTGACGCAATCGGTGTCGGGTTCCTCTCCGGGCCGGATGCGGGAATCGTGCGCGATTCCTTCGAGGCCGGGGTCGCAGGACACCTCGTGAACGCGGCCCGGCGCGACGCGAAGTACTTCGTCGCGGTACACCACGACGCGCGCGGGTTCCATGTCCCCGATCGAACCGGGGGAGGCGGGCAGTGGCTGGACGAGGCGGGCATCGCTCGTCTGGTCACGACGCTCGTCACGACTCCGCAAACATCGGTGATGTTCGTCGCGTGCCTGTTGTCCGAACCCCGCAGACTCGAAGAAGCAATGCGTGGTTACGGCCACCAAGGAATGGTCGTGACTTTCTCGCAGAAGATCGAGTTGTCGCGCGCGGGCACCCTGAGGTTCTGGTCGGAGGATTCTGAGACACCGCCGGTGTATGACTCGGTGTTCCTGGGCGGGGAGCCGCTCGGGATCGACCTCGGGCCGAACGCCGCTTCGGCCGGCGGTATCGCCTTCTACCCCGGGTTCGCCGTCGCGGCGGGATGGAATCAGATGCACTCGCGCATGACGCCGCGCGTGTCCGGACCGAATCCCGTTCACGTGTACGCGTCGACCCGACAGGGCAGGTTCAACGTTCTCGGGAGCCCGTTCACCGGAGCCGACGTGGCCTCGGCGGTCAGTCGGTCGACCGGCGTGCTCGCGGCGGACCTGCGGACACCCGTCGTGCTGGTGGTCGTCCGGTCGGACGACGCGGACCACCTCCCGGTGGCGAGCGAGTTCGCCGGGACGCTCCGCGCACTCGGGTACGAGGGCCGGATCGAGATGACCACCACGGCGTTGCCGACCGGACTCGACCCGATCGACGTCGACGTCGACGACCGCGACCTGGTCGTCCTGTCGGCCGGTGCGGAGCCGGACGACGACGTCATGGACTACGACGACGTCATGGACTACGACGACGTCATGGACTACGACGACGTCATGGACTACGACGACGTCATGGACTACGACGACGTCATGGACTACGGCGCCGTCATGGACTACGGCGACCTGCTCGCGGATCTGGACGGCTTCCGCGCCTGGGGTGTGGAGGGCGCCGCGCCCGTCGTGGGCCTGGGGGACGGGTTCGGTCGTGGCTTCGGGCTGAGGCTGGTAGCTGATCCGGCGCTGGCCGCGCTGGTGGAGGAGTCGGCGTTGTCGTCGACCGATCACACGTTCCGCTACCTGGGTTCGGTGGCGGGCGACGGTTCGGTGTCGACGGTGTTGGCGCCGTGGGCCGCTTCGCTGGACGGCGAGGGGCCTCGGCCGTTCGTGCTGTACCTCTCGACCGAAGGCGGGATCTTCTCGGTCGGGGGAGCGTGGCTCACACCGGAGGAGGCGGCCGACGTCGTGGTGGCCCGGCCTGAGTTCGCCGCTCTGGCGAACGCGGCGGTGCGCCCCCCGCTGGTGTGGGCGTTGTCCGGTGACGCGGACGAGGCGACCGTGGTCCGGTTGCTCGACGCGGTCGTCACGTCGAGCGACGGCCTGTGGGACATGTACTGGTTCGCGGGTGACATCGGCGTCCGCCCGGGGCACGCGTTGTTGGACATCCCGGCGGGTGGGTTCTTCCGGCGCCGGTCTCCCGAAGCACTGGGGGAAGTGCTCCACATGGTCTCCGACGCGGGTGACGCCTTCGTCTTCCCCCGGTTCGGGTTGAGCGCCGAGCACGAGCGGCTCATCGGACTCCTCGTGGGCGGTGCCGGGTTGACCGACTCGTGGCTGCGCTCGCGGCCGGTGGTCGTCGTCGTCCCGACGGTGGGCGGGCGTGGCGTGATCCACGGGTTCGACGGCTCGGGGGTGGAGGTGGACGGCGCCGATCTCGCGAAGTTGCTCCTCGGGGCGGGCGGTTTCCAGGCCGGGTTGAGGGACTTGGACAGGCCCGTGGTGGTCGTGGGGGACGGGATGCGCTCCCGCCTCGATTTCGGCGGGTTCGGGTTCGACTTCGCCGGTGTGCTGCGCGAGCGAAACGATTTCCGCGATGTTTTCGTGGCGGACCTCGCCGACCTGGTCGGCGGTCCGGCCGGCGTGCGGTGGTCGCCGCAGCACAGGCCGGTGCTGGCGTCGGTGACGCGGGCCGGCGATCTTCAGACCACGGTGCTGGTCGGCGCCGACGGCGAGGCCATCGGCCTGCTGCTGCGCTCGTCCGATGACGACGAGCACGTGCGGCAGGTCGAGCAGTGGGCCGCCCGGGTAACTCCTGGGTCGTTGCGATCGTGGGTTCGGATGGTGGACAGCGCACAGGTCGACGCGCCGTGGTCGGGCGACACCGCACCCGTAGTCGTCATCCTGCCGAAGAAGGACGCGGACAAGAACCGCTTCAGCGCCGTTCTCCGGAACGGCGATCACTTCCAGGCGTCCGGGGAGGAGGTCGCCGCCGCGTTGAGCGGCGATCTCCGTTTGCGCGAAATCGCGGATTCGAATCCCCGGTCGCCACTGCTGCTCCTGGACACCGCCGTCGGGTTCGTCCACTACGAGTCCTTCGTCAAAGAGATCCGTGCCGGGGGTTATGCGCGACCGATCATCTCGCGGAACGAACCCGCCCACCTGTTGCCAGGCGGCTTGCTCGGCTTCAGCGGTCTGGACGACTGGTCGGTCACGACCTCGGAGGGCAGTTACCACTCGCGCATGATCGTGACCTACCCGCACATCGACCCCGGCACGGGGAAGGCGCACGGGCAGATCATCCCCGACCGGTTGGAGGACGTTCCGGTGCGCGCCAGTGCGCAGTCGAACGCCCTCAGGTTCCAGGTGGACCACTACGTGGAAGTGGACTTCGTGCCGGACGAGCGGGGTGTTCCCACCCGCCGGGAGCGGCAGGTCGAACTTCCCTGGAAGGGGTCGTTGCGCCAACCGTGGCAAGTGACCGTGCGGATGGACGCCGACTCCGTGTCGGCAGTTTATCGAACTCGCCGACCGCACATCTTCGGTGACAGGGTCGAAATTAACGCAGGAGGCCTGTCCGGGCTCTTCTTTCAAAATGAGCACTATCGGGGGACCGGCCCGTCGGACAAGAGGGGGCCGATCGTCTTCGACGCGTCCTGGGATGGGAGAACCGGCACGGGTAGAAACCCGCACGTCCGCCTGTCGGACAGAAAGAAAGTGCCGGTCTGGATTGTCCGGGGAGAGAGAAGCGTCGATCCGCTGACCGGGGTGTGGACGCTGGGGAGAAGCGCTGCCTTCATGCTTGGGGGCAAGCAGTATTTGACGGAAGCGGAGTCCGTGGAATTGACGGACGAGCAGGGCGCACTGATCGGTGTCGGCTATCTGGCAGGCCCTGCGGCTGCCGTGGTGAAACCTGCGTTCAGCGCCGGTGTCGCGTCGCGGATTCCGAACTTGGACGGCGCCGCCAATTTCTTCGTCGTGGTAGCGGACCACGACGAGGACGGCTTCCGCCTGCCCGTGAAAACGGGTGGTGAGGTGGTGTTGAGCGATGCCGATTTCCTCAAATTCGCCGTGAGGAGGGGAATCGCTCCGGATGCGAGGTTGGTGTTGCTGAGCTGTTCGATCGCGGATGGCGCTCCGCTGCGCGCGACGGTGCGGGGTCTCGGCCGCCGTGGCGGGTTCGTACCGTTCCCGGGCGAGGCGGAGTTGACGGCCTCAGGCGGCTTCCGCGTGCTGGAGCCCGCCTGGTCTCCACTGCGGCCCGCCGACGCGCTGGTGCTCGCCGACGCCCCTCCGGACATGGCCTCCCAGGAGGCGTCACCGGCGCACGACTCGATGTTCTTCGACGACGAGCCCATCGCGGTTGCCCCGAGGTCGAACGCCGCTTCGGCCGGACGCGATCACCGCGGCTCGTCGGGATCGACGGAACCCGGGATCGACTTGAGCGACCTGGCCGCCTCAAGTGGTCGGCACGACCCGGGCGTGTTCGACGATGTGGCTGAGCTGGTCGCCCCCGGTGTCGTCGATGTGCAGGGTCCGATGTTGGTGGACGGTTTTGGTCGTGGGTTCGGCTTGAACTTCGTGGTCGATCCGACCTTGGCCGGTTTGATCGCGGGCATGGCGGGATCGGCGACTGTCCACACGTTGCGTTATGTGGGTTCGGTGGCGGTCGACGGTTCGGTGTCGGCGACGGTGGCACCGTGGGCTGCGTCGTTGGACGACGGGCGGTCCAAGCCTTTTGTGGTGTTCGCCTCGGTGGAGGGCGGGAGTTTCCTCGTCCGAGGGCCGGAGGGGGCGACGAGGGTCTCGGCCGAGGAGATGTCCGGGCTGGTGGTGTCGCGGCCTGAGTTCGAGGCGGTGTCGGGTGCGGCGGTGCGCGGCCCGTTGGTGTGGGTGTTGTCCGGGGACGCGGACCGCGGTCTGGTGGATCGCTTGTTGGACGAGGTCGTGCGCCTGACCGGTGGCCCGTGGGACATGTACTGGTTCGCGGGTGATGTCGACGTCCGCCCGGGCCGCGTGGTGGCGGACATCCCGGAGGGTGCGGAGTTCCACCGCAGCGTGTTCCTGGACCTGGCGCACGTCGATCATCACGCGTCGGACACCGGTGATATCTTCACCTTTTCCACGCCGAGTGCCGATGAAGCTCATCGACAGCGGATGGCGACCGTGCTGGGCGCTGTCGCGGAGAGGCCGCTCAGGAATGGGGAAAAGCCGATCATCCTGAGCATCCCGACGGCGGAGCGATATGGTTTCGCCTACTCGCTCGAAGGGCGGGGCGGCGAGTTCGGCGGGGCGGACTTCGTCGATCTGATGTTCCAGTCGGAGGTTTTCCGGGAAAAGATGTCGTCACCTGGTCGACCGGTGGTCATCGTGGGTGCGAAGGCGGCGGACCTGATCGATTTCGGCGGGTTCGGGTTCGATTTCGCCGGCGCCTTGCGGACGCGTGGTGATTTCCGGAACGTCTACGTGGTCGACCCCGGCCGCCTGGTCGAAACGCCGACAGGGTTCGACTGGATGTCGGTGCTGGTATCGGTGTGGCGGGCAGGTGACCTCCGGACCGAGGCGCTGGTCAACGCCGCGGGAACGATCCGTGCCCTGCTCATGCGCTCACCAGGTGACGACGAGTACGCCCAGCAGGTGCGGGACTGGGTCGCCGGGGCCACCCCCCGCTCGCTGCAGGCATCGATCCGGGAAGCGGGCGGAATCAGAGACGACGAGCAGCGGCTCGACAACCCGCCCATCACCGTTTTCCTGTCGCCCCTGCTGGTCGGGCAGGTGAACTTCGACGTGATCGGTCGGGACGGCGAGCAGAAGAGAGTCCACAGGGTCGATGTCGCCACGGTGTTGAGCGGTGACCGGGACTTGCGCGCAATGGCTGACGCTGCCATGCGGTCGCCACTCCTGTTCGTGGGGCCCGCTCGTTTCACCCTGAACCCCGCTTTCATGGAACCTTTGCGTCGCGGTGGTTATATGCGTCGATTGTTCTCGCGAGTCGACTCCCCGGATTGGCTGCTGCAAGGGCGTCCGACCCGTGGTCGGGACAGGTGGACGGTCAGTAATGCCCGGCTGTCCGTGTACGTCGATAAGATCATGACTTATGCGCATGTCAACCATCGTGATGGCAACGTGTACGGGCAGATCGTCACCAGTCGTCCGGGTGATGCGGCGGAGTTTGCCAGTGCGCAATTGAACGCGGCTCGTTCGGGGGTCGAACACTACGTCGTGGTGGATTCTGTCCCCGATGGCCGGGAGGGCTCCTCCGAGTCTGTCGTGACATTCGATTCGCTCTGGATGCGGTCATCCGGGAGGAGATGGTTCGTCGACGGTCAGGGAGGCACCGGTCACGTCTTGGCCACTGTTCGCACTCGTTATCCGCACGTTCCGGGCGATCTGGTGGAGCTGAAGGGGGATTCGCTGGCCAATCTCATCAACATTGATGTCGATTACCGCTCGGTCGCGTCGTCCGGTGAAGATTTCTCCATCATCTTCGGTTCGTCCGCGAGCGCAATGCGAAGCGAAACGAATGGTCACAGCGTGCTCAACGTGATCGCCCACCGTCTGGCTGTTCCAGCATGGGGAGCCCGGGGCGATGTGGTGAAGGACCCGCTGACCGGGATCATGACCGTGAGGAACGGCACAGGTTTCACCGTCGCCGGGGCCCACTGGGCCAGCAGCCCATCCCGACCGGCCGATCCGTTGCCGGACGCCGCACCACCGCCGGGGACCAGGCCGGGGGACGTGGTGTTCGTCGACCTGAAGGACCACGAGGGAAACGGGGTGGGGATCGGTTTCCTGGCCGCCGAGGAGGGCGTGATCGCCCGACAGGCATTTGACCGGGGCGCAGGCCGCGGGTTTTCCGGGGGTGCGGCTGCGCCCGACTTCTTCGTGGCGGTCCACCACGACGCGGAGGGCTTCCGCGTACCGCTGAAGTCGGGCGGCACGGCCTTGATGGGACCTGCTTCGTTCACGCGGCTGCTGGCGTCCCTCGACGTGGTCGAGAACGGCGCGCCGTTGGTCTTCCTGAGCTGCGACATCACCGATGATCAAGCTGGTGAGTTGCGCCTCTGGGGGCAGAGGCACCTCCCCCGCAATTCCGTGCGCACTCTTCCGGGCAGGGTCGAACTGAACCGGTCGGGTGATGTACGGATCTGGTCTGCGGAGGAGGTGCCGCCGCTGTCGGAGGGGTCCGTGCTGCTCTTCGGCGGGATGGCCCCGCTCGCCTTCGGCGCGAATGCGGCTGTGGCCGGGGGGATCGTGTTCCCCAGTGGTCCGGAGGATGCCGTCCGGTGGCGGAACGTCCATGACGGTCTGCTGCCGATGTGGACGTCGTCCCCACGGGTGTGCGTGTACGTGACGTTCGAGGACGGGGCGTTCACGGTGCGCGGGAACCGGGTGGACGGGGCCCGGTTGGCGGCCGAGGTGGCGGCGTCACCCGGACACCCGCTCGGAACCCCCGGAATGCAGGTCGTGCTGGTCGTGGACCGGCGGGGAACGGGCGATCACGTGGTCGCGGCGCGGGAGTTCGCCGTCGCGCTGCACCGCGCCGGTCTGCACCGGTACGCCATGGTCACCGATCGACCGGTGGTGGTGGACGAGCACGGACGGGTTGACCTCCACCGTGGTGAACTGATTTCCCTTGTGCCGCCGCGGACCGAGGACATCTTCTGGGAGCCTCTCCACGACGGGCACAACCGGGAGTACGGCATGCAGTTCCCCGTCGATCGGGATCTGAGTTTTGAACTTTCGGACAGCGTCCGAGTGGCCACCGACCACTCGCTGCGCGTCGTGGCGTCGCCGACGGGCTCGGGGAGTATTTCGGTTTCCCCGGCTCCCTGGGCTGCTGCTGCGGACGGGAACCGTGCCAGGCCTTTCATGTTGCACCTGAACGCGCGGAATGGGGAAGTCCTGCTCTTGGTGGGCACTCGCCTGTTCGCCGTGACACCCGAAAAGGCGGCCCACCACGTCGCGGAGCACGAGTTCTTCCGGCGCTTCGCGGACGGAGCGGTACGACGTCCTCTCGTGGTGACCATGTTCAGCGAGCAAGCGGACGACTCGGGTCAGAGGCTGCTGACCGAGTTGATCCGCCTGATCGGGCCGCGCCCCTCCTTCGAGTACACCGGGCCGGTCAACTACATGGAGGGGTTCGGTGTACTCATCCCGTCTGGCCGCGCCTACCGGCCGGGAGTGCCGTTGTCGATGGGCGATGTGGTGCACGTGGTGTCGGACGATGGTTCAGTGGTGGTGTTTCCCGACCCCGGTCCCGGCCTGGTGGCGCAGAACCAACTCGTCACGGCCTTGTTGAGCGGTGTTCCGGTGGCGGGCCCGTGGGGCGATGCGGCGTTGTTCGTAGTTCTGCCTTCCGCCCAGCGCCACATGACGGTGTACCCGGTAGATGGCGGCGGTGTGGAGCTGAGCGGTGCGGAGTTCGGGCGCATGTGGCTGGGTGACCTGCGTCTCGCCGCCCTCCTGGGGAGCCGGTCGGGTCCGCTGGTGCTGATGGGTGACCACGCGGATCTGCGTGTGGGCTTCGGCGGGTTCGAGTTCGACTTCGCCGGCGCATTGCGGGAGACGGGTGACTTCCGCGATGTGTACGCCCTCTCCGGAGGCAGGGCACGAGTGGCCGACGGTGCGATTCGACCGGTGGAAGCCCGGTTCGAACTGGTGTCGGTGTGGCGCGCGGGCGACCTGAGCAAGATCGCGGTGCGCGGCGCGGACAATCGGGTGATCGGCTTCCTCATGCGTTCACCGGGGGACGACGAGCTGCTGCGGCAGTTGTCCGAGTGGGCTGCCGGGGTGACGCCGGAAAGCCTGCGGCGACTGCTCGTATCGGACGGCTCGGAGGAAGAGCCGCCGTGGGGCGGCGCCTCGACGCCGCTAATGATCTTCGTGACGCGGGGGCCGCACGGGTACGTCGGCTTGAACGCGGCCAACGTGCCGGTGGTGTACTCCGGAGCGGACCTGGGCGCGGTCACCTACAACGACCCCGATGTGCGCTCGGCGGCGGGTACGAAACCGGTGAAGCCGTTCCTGCTGGTTGCGCTCAACGGCGAGGTGGTCGACGGGGATGGTTTCGCGCGGGAACTGCCGAGAGGCGGCTACCACCGCTCGGTGCACTACTCGACCGGGTCGTTGAACTTCGGTGACGGCGGCCGCTTGGTGCTCCCCGGCGCCGATCGCCTCATCACGCGGAAACCGCCCGAGGACCCGGAGTACGCGGAATACCTGACGACCGAGGCGGGCACCGGCAGGGTGGTCAGGCAGTTCCTGCCGTTCTTCGAGTACGACCTGGTGGCGATGGCGGCCAGGGGGATTGCCAGGACCGCGTACCCCAGCGACTACTTCACCGTCCACGACACCCCGGCCGAAGGCGTGGCTGTGTCCGATCGGAGGTTCAGGGTGCCGTGGGCGGGGTCAGTGCCGCCGCCCTGGGAGGTCCAGGCGCACGGAACCGGAACCCAGATGGGTTTCCGGGTTCGGACCGACGTCCCGTACTTGCTGGGTGATCAGGTCTTGGTGAAAGGCGACCGGATCGCGAAGATCGTCCTAGCCAGGAAGGTGCAGGTATCGCCCGCAGGAACCCCGGTGGTACTTCTGAGCTGCTTCGCCGGCCTCGTGTCGAAGCAGGGCGTTCCCTCGTTGAACACCGAGGTGCGCCAGGCGCTCGAGGATGCGGAGGGGACCCCCGTGCTCGTGTGGGCGCCGACCGGAGCCGTGTACGAGGAAGGGGCCACAGGACTGCTTTCCTTCCGCCGTGCGGGGAACTTCGTCGAAGGGCTGTCTACGAGGAACGCGGTGCGGACGTCGGCGGTGAGGTTGCCGGATATCCGGCCGGACGTCGTAGTGTACGAAACTCTCGCCGACAACGACGGCCGTGCGGTCGGCGTGAGTTTCATGACCGGCAGCGAGGCGGAGACGCTTCGGGAAGCCGTGCGCAACGGCGCCGCCCGGAACCTCCCACTTCCTGCGGATCCCCGTCGGCGTTACGTGATGGCACCCCGCAGCGGAAAAGGGCTTGGCGTTCGGCTCAAGACCGGGCAAACCGAGTGGGTTGACGGACATTCCCTCTTGGTCCTGTTGTTCGCCATGGGGTTCGCTCCTCCCGGTACGAAGCTCACCTTTTTCAGCTGCTCGACCGCGGATGCGGTGAGCATGAGGCACTGGGGGAGGCTCGACAACCGGTCGGTGTTGGTGGAGACCGTCCCAGGTGAGGTGGAGATGTTCCGGTCGGGTGCGACCCGGGTCTGGCCGGCGGGAACGGCGCCGAGTCCTTCGGCCGATTCTGTGGTGTTCTTCGACAGGGGATGAGCCGACCGTGCCGCGGCCCCCGTCGAATGCCCGTCCCCTGGCCACTGGGGAAGACTCGGGTGCCCGATGGGGCCCGCTGGGTGGGCGCTGCGGACCGGAGCGCTCGACGATCCGCTGAACTGGCCCTGCGGGTTCCGGGGGTGGAACCGGGGAACGATCGGCCGCCGAATCCCGGCGCGCCGCGACGAAGGAGGAGTGGGATGGTCGCCGCAGACGCGGACACCGAGAACTGGTTCCTGTTGATGGACCCGACCTGGCAGCCGGAGAGCGAGGACGAGGCGCCGCCCCTGGAGGCGGTGGTGGGGTTGTGGCCGGTCGAGCCCGAGGGACAAGTGGGACGTTTCCGGGCGAACCCGTCGTACGTGCCGTCCGACCCCGATTCGCCGACCGACCCGCTGGACGCGGTGCTCCGCCTGTTGATGAAGGGCGAGGCCGAAGCGGAACAGCTCCAGTTGCTGCTGCGCGACTCGCTGTTCGACGTCGCGATGAACGGTGACGAGCGCCCGTTGGTCATGCGCTCCCCGGATGACGTGCCGTGCGTGGTGATCGCGACCTCCGAGGTGAACCGGCGCCGGGTGTTCTCCCCCGAGTGGCAGCGGATCGACCTGTCGGACCTGGTGGTCATGTTGGCCGACGGGGTGGACGTGCTGTTCAACCCCGGTGGTCCCGCCTCGGCGCGCCTGCTGGGCGACTTCATGCGGCGCACCCACGTCATGACGGAGGAGGACGTCGCCGCGGCCTACGAGAAGTTCCGCGACGGCCGCACCCTGGAGGTGGTGCCCTGGGACGTGCCGCCGGCGAGTGCGGCTGCGGACGACGTCGCGGGCACCGCGGTGGACGACACCGTGGGCACCGCGGACGACGTCGCGGGCACCGCCGACAGGGGTCCGGTCGTCACCGAGGTGGAAATTCCGGAGGTTCCTGCTGGTCAGGACCGTTCTTCATCTTCGTGAGGACTCTGGAGAACGCGTGTAGATCGGCTTCAGACGGCATGTGGTGACCATCGCGCAGACTCTCCCCAGGACAACAGGAGTCATTCGGAGGCAGCAGTGCGCAAGGTCAAAGTGGCTGTTCAGGCGGCGGACCCGTTGAGCTTGGCGGGGCTGGTCGGCCACCTCGAGGCACACCCGCAGGTGGTGCTGCTGCCCGGTGAGCAGCGCCACCTCGCGGAGGTGGCCGTGGTCGCCGTGGACCGGTTGACCGCGGAGGTGGTCGCCGGGATGCGGCGGGCGGCGGCCGAGATCGGCACGCCGGTCGTGCTGGTCGTGGCCGACCTGGAGGAGTCGGAGCTGCCGACGGCGCTGGAGTGCCGCGTGGTGGCCGTCCTGCCCAAGGCCGCGGCCACCAGCGAACGCCTGATCCACAGCGTGATGACCGCGGCGGCCGGTGACGGGCTCATGCCACCCAACCTGATCGGCGTGCTGCTCAAGGACCTGGAGCGGTTGCAGTGCCAGTTGCTGGAGGCGGACGGCGGTACGCCGCGCAACCGGCTCACGCCGCGCGAGGAGCAGGTGATGCGGATGATGGCGGAGGGCTTGGACACCGCGGAGATCGCGGTGAGGCTGTCCTACTCGGAGCGCACCGTGAAGAACGTCATCCACGGCGTGACCACCCGCTTCAACCTGCGCAACAGGCCGCACGCGGTGGCGTACGCCGTCCGCTCCGGCCTCATCTGATCCGGTGAGCCGCGCCCGCGTGCGGCGTGGGCGGCGCGAACACCGCCCACGCCCGGGTCGGATCACCCGGTCAACGCCCTGACCAGCCTCTCCTCCGCCCGGCGTGCGTCGAGCACCGCTCCGAGCGCCCGGTAGCCCGCCACCGCCTCCCGACAGGCGGCCTCGGCGTCGGCGCGTTCACCGACACCGACGAGCACCACCGCCAAGTCCTCCAGCGCCTCGGCCAGCTCCACCGGACGCCCGGCCAGCCGGTACCGGGTCACCGCGGTCCGCAGCGGCTCGGGGTCGCCGCGCAGCAACCCCCGGCAGCGCGCCTCGGCCGCGAACGCCCGCGCGGGCACCCGTTCCCGCGCCGCCTCGGTCGCGCACACCCGGTAGGCGAGTTCGGCGAGCTCCCGCGCACCGGCCGAGACGGCCGACCGCACGGCGTTGGGCATCCACTGGTGCCGCAGCGTCAGGTGCCCCGGCCGGTCGCACAGCAGCGGCTCCAGGTGCGCGAACACCTCCGCCACGTCCGCGCCCCCGCACTCGGCGACGTACGCCCGCGCGGCCAGCAGGAAGTCCGCGTGCTCCTGGTCCGCGACGAGCACCACCGGCTGGTCCGGCACCGCGGCCAGGTGGGCCCGCGCCTCGTCGAGCCGGTCCCGGCGTGCCTCGACCAGTGCCGCGATGCCCGGCACCAGCAGAGCCGGGCCGTGCCCCTGCGCACCGAGGTGGCCGACCACGTCCGCCGCGTGGCCGAGGCCGGTCAGGGCCTCGTCCCAGCGGCCCGTCCAGAACTCGTGCACCGCGGTGTACACGCGCAGGAACGTCGCGCTGGGGCCCCTGCGCGCCCTGGCGCGCGCGCTCCGCAGCGCCTGCGCGGCCTCGTCCAGCCGGTCCAGCTGCTGGAGCGTGAACGCCCGGTTCTCCAGCAGCACCGGCCGCAGCTCGTGCACGTCCTGCGGGTCGCCGATCATGGTCAGCGCCAGGTCGACCTGGGCCAGCGCCTCCACGTGGTCGCGCCGGGCCGTGCTGATCTGCCACAGCACGCGCAGCGAGTGGCTCATCGCGAACCCGTCGGCCGACTGCTCGGCCCGGCTGATGGCGTCGTGCGCGTGCCGCTCGGCGGTCTCCAGGTCGGCGAACCCGGACCGGTGGACGTCCGCCAGCAGCGCTTGCTGGCGCGTCCGGCACGGCTCGGGTGTCGCCTCGTTCTCCACGGCGACCCGCAGCGTGCCGGCCGCGGCTTCGACCCGGCCCTCACCGAGGTAGAGCATCGCCAGCACGCAGCGCATCTCCGCGGCCAGGTGGGCGTCCTTGGTCCGGGCGAGCACGGCCTTGGCCTCGCTCTCCGGCCGCTTGCCCTGCCAGAACTTCAACCACGCCGTCCACGAGGTCAGCCGGTCGCGTTGCGCCTCGCTCAAGGACGGCCGATCGGCCGCCGCGTCGACCAGCGCGACGGTCAGCTCCTGGTCCACCAGCATGATCTCGCGGACGTTGTCGGCCACCCATGCCGCGCTCCAGGCGTCCATGGTGGCGGAGGCCAGGTGGCGGGCGACCTGCAACGCCGGGGCGCCCGCGGAGTCCAGCGCCTGGGCGGCCTGCCGGTGCAGTGCGGCGCGCACCGGGTGCAGCATGCCCCCGTACAGGCTGTCCCGCACCAGCGGGTGCCGGAAGGCGAACTCCGGGCCCGCTTCGACCAGCACGCCCGCCGACATCGCCTCCTCGACCGGGGCGACCAGCTCGGACACCGGTCGGTCCACCAAGACCGCGACGTCACCGATGGCGAACTCCACGCCGAACAGCGATCCCGCGCGCAGCACCTCGATCGCGTCGGCGGACAGGAAGTCCAACCGGTCGGCGGGCACCGCACCCGCCCGCCACGTCGCGTCGTCCTCCTCCACCGCCACCTCGGCGACGCCCGAGCGCACCCGGATCGCATCGCGCCCCAGCAGGTTGTCCACGGCCCCGATCACGTACGACGGGTTGCCGCCGGCCTGGTCGACCAGGGCGAGCAGGCCCTCCGACGGCGTCGCCGCCAGGTGGCGGGTGACGAGTTCGACCACCGCCTCCTGCGGCAGCGGGGCGAGCCGCAGGACCTGGCCGCCCGATCCGCGCACGGCCTCCCGGAGCCGGTCCAGGTCATCCCGGCAGTGCACGGGGCGGTACGTGGCGACCAGCAGCAGCGGCAGCCGGCGGGTCGACCGGACGAGCCGGTCCCACACCAACGCGCTGCACTCGTCGGCCCACTGGAGGTCGTCCACGGCGAGGACCAGTGGGCCGCTCCGGCACAGCTCGGTCACCAGGTCGACCAACCTGCCGACCGCCTCCAGTTCCGGATCAGCGACACCGCTCTCCAGCAACGCCTCGGCCACCGCCGCGCGACGCGGGTCGGTCGACGTCGTGGTCACCTCCAGGCAGTCCAGCAGCAGGCGCAGCGGGAACCGCGCACCCAGCTCGTCGCCCTCGGCCCAGGCGATCGGCCGGTCCTGCCCGACCGCCTCGGCGAGCAGCGCGGCCACCAGGGCCGACTTGCCGATCCCGGGCTCGCCCTCGACCCACACGCTGCCGCCGCGCCCTTCGCCGAGGTCGGCCAGCGCGCCGCGCAGCACCGCCAGCTCGCGCTGCCGACCGGCCACGTTCGGCGGCGACGGCGGCTTGCGCACCGGGATGGTGGCGCGCAGCGGGGCGGCCGGCGCGATGATCCCGTGCAACAGCCGCTGGTACACCTCGAGCAGTTCGGCGCCGGGTTCGATGCCCAACTGGTCCGCGAGCACCCTGCGGGTGTTCCGGAACACCTCCAGCGCCTCGGCGTGCCGGCCCGCGGCGTGCAGGGCGGTCATCAACAGCGCTTGCAGCCCTTCCCGCAGCGGGTGCTCGACGACCAGCGGTGTCAGCGCGGTCACGACCTCGGTGTGCCTGCCCAGCCCCAGCGCCAGCTCGGCGCGCCGTTCCGCGGTCACCAGCCGCAACTCGGAGAGCCGGGCGCGCTGGGCCTGGGCGAACGGACCGGGCACACCGGACAGCGCCTCACCGCGCCACAGGGACAGCGCCTCGTCCAGTTCCTTCACCGCCGCGCCGGCGGCCAGCGAGTCGGCCCGCCCGCGGTGCGCCTCGAACCGCGCCACGTCCGTCGCCTCAGGCCCCAGGCGCAGTGCGTAGCCGGCCCCCGTGGAGACGAGGACCTCGGGTGCCGAGCGGGCGGACCGGTGCGGTTCCAGGAGCTTCCGCAGGCCCGAGACGTAGGTGTAGACGGACGCCTCGGCGTTGGCCGGTGGCCGGTCGCCCCACACGTCGGCGACCAGGTCGTCCAGGGCCACCGGTTGGTCGGCGCGCAGGGCGAGGACGGTGAAGACGGCTCGGCGGCGGGCGGCTCCCAGGTCGACCTCGGTCCCGCCGAGGAGCGCGCGCACCGGGCCGAGGAATTCTGCGGACAGCCGTTCGACAGCAGGCATGATTCGTCCAGGGGGCTCGACGGCGGACGACGGTTCGGTGCAGGGGAATCTCGGAGCTTAATGGTCGGCCGGGGTGGAAGCATTAACGGGAGATATCGACTTTGGCACCCGCGGTGAACTCGACAAAACGAGGAGACCGGTTCAGTGGCCCGGCACACCCCCGGACGGCGCGGCGGGGCACGGCGACCTGCCCGAGGAGGCAGCCCGTCCGACGTCGCGTTGTACTCCTCCGGGCGGGGTGCGTTCATTCGGTCCGACGCCTGAAGCCGACCGCGGTGAACCACCCCCTCGCCGTCGAGGTGTGACCAGGTGTCCGAAATGCCCGGTGGCGACCCGTGTTCCGGATCGCCACCGGGCATCGGCGTACCGGGGCCGCGCCGCCGGACCGACCGGCCCCCCGCTCCGCGGGTGTCGAAGACGGTGCCTTTCGGGCAACCGGGTGCGGCACAAGGCGCACCTACCGGGTTTGTTCCTTGTCGCCCCGGGCCGGGTGGGAAAAAGTCTGCGTTGTTCCGTCCGGAGTTGTTCTCGACCCGGAGTTGTTCTCGACCAAGGAGTCCGCCGCACATGACGTTCTCGAAGCGAATCAAGTCGACCGCCGTGGCCCTCGCCGCCGGGGTGGTGCTCAGTCTCCTCTCGATGGTGGGTGTGACCGGCACTGCGAACGCGGCGTCGACCGCGTTCAAGCTGTGCAACTACGGTTCCGGCTACTCGGCGGCCGCGGTGTTCCCGTGGCGCGGCGACATGTCGACCTACGCGGTGGCGCCCGGTGAGTGCGTGGAGATCGCCGCGGTCACCGACGAGCCGTTCTACGTGTCCTACGAAACGTGGACCGGCTACCGGTTCTCCAGCACCCTCGACCGCACCTACCCCTCCGGCCGCACGCTGGTCCAGACCTGGGCCGACGCCTCCTACGCCGTCTACGGCAAGCTGCCCTACTGACGGTGGTCCGTCCCGACGGCAAGCAGGGTCGCCCGCACCCCGGTGGGCGGCCCTGCGCGTCTGCGGTCCACACAGGAGTGTGGTCACGCGTGGCTCGTCTCGTTCGGGCAGGCGCGCACAACCCAACGTGCAACGAGCACCCGGACGGGTTGAAGGTTCGCCGCAGCAGTCGTGAAGGTGGTCGGTGCACGGCTTCACGCCCACCGACAGGAGCACGCCGAGGCGCTGTACCGGAACACGCTGATCGAGAGCTGGAACGGGTTCCCGCTGCGCCTCGCGTCACCGGCTCAAGGAGTGAACTGAAGATGTCTTTGTCCAGGCGCGTCGCCTCGATCGCGGTGGCTCTCGTGTTGAGCCTCGCCGGCGTGGTCGGTCCGACCGGCACGGCCAACGCCGAGGAGAGCACCATGTTCATGGTGTGCAACGACGGCGACTACTCAGTGCAGGTCACGTTCCTCGACCCCTACTACATCAGCCCGACCGTGCGGTTCGGGGGGTGCTTCGAATTCCCCGCCGAGCACGGTGAGCACCTCTACCTCACCTTCTTCCGCGAGAACAGCGAGATCCTGCTGTACTCGCCGGTGATCACCATGCTCCCGTCCCCCCACAAGACGCTCGTCCAGACCGGGCCCGACTTCGGTTCCCACAGCGTCACGCCCTACTGACGGGGTGCGCTGGGGCGAGGTGCCGCGCAGGCTCGGCGCGCGTCCCGAGCACGTCACCACCGGCATGTGGGTGCAGCCGCTCGCGTGGTCGGACAACACCGCCAAGACAGTCGCCGCGAGAGGAGCGCCACTCCGTGAAAGTCCTCGTCGCGGGCGGTGGCGTCGGTGGGCTCGCCGCCGCGATCAGCCTGCACGCCGCAGGGATCACCGATGTCCGCGTGGTAGAAGCGGGGGATCGAACCGGGAGCACCGGCGCGGGGCTCGTCCTGCGCCCCGCCGCGGTCCGCGAGCTGATCGAACTCGACCTGTTCGACCAGGTCGTGACCGGTGCGGTGACACCCGGCAGCGTCAAGCACTACAGCCCATCCGGCGAGCTGGTCCGGCAGGAGCCGCTCGGCCGCTCGGCGGGCTTCCCGTGGCCGCAGCTCTCGGTGCGGCGCGAGCACTTGGTCAGCGTCCTCGCCGACGCGGTGCGTGCCCGGCTGGGGCCGGACGCGCTCACCACGTCCGCCGAGGTGGTCGCGTGCGCATCCCGGCTGGACGGGCCCGCCGAAGTGGCCCTGTCGCACACGGACCGCGGTGTCACCGAGGTGGCCTGCGCCGACCTGGTGATCGGCGCGGACGGCGTCGGGTCGGTCGTGCGGCGGGCTGTCGCGCCGGGGGCGTGCCGCCCCGGTTCCAACGGCGTGGTCACCTGGCACGGGACGGCCGTGGTCGAGAACCTCCCGACCGGGGACTCGCTCGTCGTCCTGGGGGACCGCCACCGCGGCGTCACGCTGTTCCCGATCGCCCCCGCCGGTGCGGGGCGCGCACTCGTCGCGTGGATCGCACGGCGAAAGTTCGAGGCGGGTGAGCACGTGGGCGGTTCGGGCTGGCACCAGCGCGTCAGCGCCGTCGGCGTCCAACGCGACTTCGGCGACCTGGGCCTCGACTCGCTGGACCTGACGGAAACCTTCCGGGCCTCGCCGCACGTGCACAGGTACGCCGGAACGGAATCCGACCCGCTGCCCCGGTGGAGCACGCACAACGCGACCCTCCTCGGCGATGCCGCCCACGCGTTGTGCCCCAGCACGGGCCGAGGGCCGACGGAGGCGGTCGTGGACGCCCGCGTGCTCGCCGTGGCGCTGGCCTCCGGCTCCGATGTCACCGCTGCGCTCGCCTGGTACGAACAGGAGCGGCGAACCGCCGCTGTCCGCCTGCACGCCCGTGCCAGGCGCCACGACGCCGCCTTCGCCCGACGAGTGCCCGGCATGTAGGGGCAGACCTGGCACGACTGATGGGCACGCTCTGTCGCGGACGCTCGTCGCACCGTGCTCTTGATCTAGGTTCGACCTCGATCCGCAAAGTACCGGTTCCACGTCGTCGAGCGGTGGAGCCGGCTGTCCGTCCAGGAGAACAGATGCCCAGAACTGCCGTGCGGCCAGCGGACGCCTGCCGGTTACGAGCAGTTGTCGGCCACTCCGCGCCGGGCGCCACCCGCGGGGACGCGGCGTGATCGGAGCCGGCCCGAGGCGCGGTCCGGGTGAGCTGTTGGCCGACCTGCTGCGGTGCGCGCTGTCGGCGGTGGAGCCCGAAGTCGTCGCCGAACGGGTCGGTGCGGTGGTCGTGATCCGGTCCGCCCGGCACGAGGACCCGTCGGTGCGCGATTTCGCCCGGGACCTGCCGCCCGGCCCCGCGTCCGTCGTGGTCGGCCTCGGGGACGTGTCGCTCGCCGCCGTGGTCGACCGGCTGGCCGAGGTGCTGGCGGCGAGGCAGGAGCCGGGGGAAGTCAGGGTGCTGGCACCGGAGGGCTTGGCGGCGGTCGACGTGGCCGTGTGGCGCCGCCTCGCGGAGCGGACAGGGGTGACGCTCCTCGTTCCCGCCGGTCCGGTCCTGGTCGCGGGGGAGACCCTGTTCGCCTGCGACGGGGGTGAGGGCGTTCCCGGCCGGTGGGTGCGGTGCGCCCCTGGCGAGCCCGAGCAGTGGGCAGGACCCCGCCACCCGGCGCCGGGGTGGCAGGAAGGCTCGATCGGGGCCTGGCAGGAGGTCCCCGGGGGCGTGGTCGTCGAGCACCTCCCGCTGGGGATCGTGCTGCGCCCGCAGGGGGCGTTCCCCCCCTCCGAGTGGTACGCGGCCGCGCCGGAGCCTCACCACCTGACCGTCGTGGTCGGTGTACCGGACGGGCCGCCGGTGTGCGCCGAGGACGTGGCGGCCTACCTGTCGACGTTGCCGTCGGACCTGTGCGCGACGGCCCGCCTGGTGAGCGGGGACGGTCGGGACGTGGTGACCACGGGGCGGCGGGTCGCCGAGGTCCTGGGTGTCGGCGTCACCGTGGTCGACGGCGCGCCGCTCGTGCGCGAGGGCTGCCTCGACTTCGTGCTGCGCGACCAGGACGACAGGCCCACCTGGATGCCCTACCTGCGGGAGATCCGCTGCCTGCCCGGCGAAGTGCCGGCCCTCCCCTGGAGGTGGCGCGCGCCGCACCCCGGACTGGTGGAGCACGCCCCCGGCGTGTTCCGGGTGACCGAGCACTGGGTGCTGGGGGTGATGCGCAGCGGTCTGTGGCTGCGCGCGGCCGGTCGGCCGCACCAGCCGGTGCCGGTCGGTGCGCCGGTCGACCCGGCAGTGGTGACCGTCGCCGTCGGTGATCCCGGTTCGGTGCTGCCGGACGGGGTGTGGACCGTGCTGCTCGACCTGCTCGACCGCCTTGAACCGTCCGTGCTGCGTCGGGTGCGGTTGTCGGTGCTGGGAGTGCCGAGCGAACGGGGACGGGAGACCGCGTGCGCGATGGCCCGCGAACGCGGCGCCGAGATCCGCCTGTCCACCTCGGCCGGTCGCACCCCGGGATGAGCCGGTCGACGGCGTCCGGTGGCGACCGGGACCCCCGTGGGGAGACCACCGGGTCGTCAGGACCGGGGTCGGCTTCCGCCGGGGTCGAAACCGAAGTTCTGCGTCCACCAGTGGCCCGCGGCGTCGAGCACCAGCCCCACGCCGATCCGGGCGAAGTCGGGGAAGAGGATGTTGGCGCGGTGGTGCCGGCTGCGCATCCAGGCCGCCACCACCTGGACCGCGGATTCCTGGCCGAAGGCGACGTTCTCACCGCCGGGCTCCTCGTAGCCCTCGGACAGCATTCGCTCGAACGGGTCCGGTTCCCCGGCGAGCTGGTGGGCGAGCACCCGCCGGCGGGCCATGTCACCGCTGTGCCGGCGCGCGGAGCGCCGCAACCTCTCGTCCGCGACCAGCCGGGGCAGCCCGCGCCGTGAACGTTCCAGGTTGACCAGCGAGACGACCCGGTCCTCCGCCGCCTCGCGGGCCGGTTCACGCAGGGAGGCCACGGCGAGAAGGTAGGTCACCGCCGCTCCCCGGCGCGACGCCGTCGGCCGGACCGTGCCCGACCGCGCACCCCTGCCGGCCCGATCGTCCCGGAGGAGGGTCATCCCGCCGGGAACCGGGTGGTGCAGGCGTCGGCCGAGCCGGACAGGAAGCCCGTTCGGAACGCTGCCACCCGGGCGAACCCGGCCGGGATCACCGAGCCACGTGCATCACCGGCGATCAGGCTGCTCCGACCCAGCAGTTCGCGCATCACCTCGTCCACATCACCCGGTGACAGTTCCAGCCCCGCACTGCGCCCCCTCGCGATCGAGGACGCCCACCAGCCGGTCATGCAGGCGGTCCGCTGCCCTGCCACCAGTCCCGTGACCGGTAGTCCCAGGGACTCCTGCACCACCACCGCGTACCGCGACGCCACCGCGCCCAACGCGGCGAAGTCGCCGAGCCGCCCCACCTCCACCAGCGCCCCCGCGTCGATGCCGACGGCGCCGGCACAGGCCGCGGAGGGCGAGGTCCCCCGGCATCCCCGGTCGAACCCCACGGCCACGCCGGGGAACGCCGCCACCAGGCTGGCCCGCAGGTCGGCGAGCACCCGCGGGTCGCCTACGTCCGAGTCGTCCGGCCCGGAGTCCGGGTCCACGCGGTCCGGGCCGAGGAGTTCGCGCGTGCCGAGGTCCTCGGCCTGCTCGGCGTCGACGGCGGCGCAGCGGCCGGACCCCTCGGTGAACCCGAGCCGGAAAGCGGCGACCCGGCCGAACGCCGTACTGCGCGCCCTGCCGGTGCCGGAGTCGGCGCCCGCGGCGCCCCGGGTGGCGAGCAACGTGGTCAGGACCTGGTTGAGGCCGGGGCCCGTCGATACCCGGAACCGATCCGAGCGGCCCTCGGCGACCCAGCGGAAGTAGTCGCCGGTGTAGCAGTCGGCCCGCTGGACCTCCACGGCAGGCGGCACCCGCCCGCGGGTGCCCGCCCGGGACTGCACGGCTTGCCCGATCGCGTGAGCCAGTGCCGCGATCACCGGGATGTCGTCGGGCGAGCGCGACAGCTCGCCCCTGTCCCACGCGACGAGGTCGTTCTCCGGGCAGTAGGAGGCGTGTGCCGAGCCGGCGGTACCCGTCCCGCACGGCCGAGCGGCCGTGTTCCGCGAGTCGTAGGACACCAGCCGCCGCACCGGGGTGAACTCCCCGCCGAAGACGCTCGGGTACCGCTGCCGCCAGAACCGCTCGACGTCCGCGACCGCCGACGCGGCGAGCAGGTCGGTCCGTTGGCCGTCGGTGTCCTCCGGTTGCCGTTCGGGCGCGGGGGCGCCGGGTTTGACACCGCTGTCCCCGGTGGTGACGGGCATGCCCGCCACCGTCGTCGGGTCGAGGGCCTCCGCCCCGGACACCGGGCCCCGAGTCGTGCACCCGGCCAGCACCAAGGCCGCCACCAGCGTCGCGGTCCTCACATCAGCCCAGCGCAACGGACCGGGGCCCCTCGGGGAAGCCGATGGCCGCCAGGTCGCGCACATCGCCCACCGTCACCTCGCTCGTCCCGCGGCAGCCGGGTTCCGACCACAGCCTCACCCGACCTGCGGGCACCGCGGACAGGAACGTGCCGCGCACGTCCTTGCACCCCGGCCCGGCGATCGCGGTGGAGGACTTGCCGCCGGAATCGTCGAAGTCCTTGCCGGAGAACAGGGTTATCACCCGACCGGTCGCCTCGCCGAGGGGGACGAAGGTGGTGCCGGTGGGTGGCCGGTCACCGGGAACCGCCTTCCGCCCGTCCGGCGCCACGGCCGACCACATGCCGTCGACCCCGTGGCCCACCGCGTCTCCCGGGTCGCGATCACCCGCGTACCGGTAGACCGGCCGGCCGTCCACGGTTACCTGCGACCGGCCGTCCTCGCGCTCGACCACACCGACCTCCGTCCGGGGGACACCCGTGAAGAACACGCTGCCGCCCGCGCCGACGGTGACCGGCGGCCACGTGGCGGAGCAGCCACCGCCGCAGGTCGACCCCGGCGGACTCGCGGTGTCCCCGTCGAAGCGGTACAACGTCATACCGGCCCCGTCCACCACCACCGGGTCCAGCTCAGCCGCCCGTGTCACGCGCAGCTGGACCCAGCGTTCCTTGAGGTCCCGAGGCGCGGAGTCCGGTGCGAGATCACCGGTTCGCAAGTCGGCCCGGTTGGAGCGGGCGGTCCCCGGCAGCAGCGAGACGCCGCTGCCGTCCGCGCCCTCCTGCCGGCGCGCGCCGTCGGTGCCCGCCGCCCCCGAGCCACAGGCGGCCAGGGCGAGCGCGCCGACGGCCACGAGGCCGACAAGGGATGCGACATGCCTGCACGACACCGTTTCTCCTCGATTCGTCGATGGTGACCCGGGGCCGGTCGTCGTGGTCCGCAGCAGGGGCGCATGGTCCGGCCCGGTACGGCCAGCCTCATGGAGCCGTTCCCGGCCGACAAGCCGCGTGCGCGGCGACTGCCCGAAGGCCCGCGGCTCCTTGCACGAACCACCGCCGCGGTGTGCGGATCAGCAGGAACCCGTCAGCGGACGACGTTCCCGATCGCGGTCCCGGTGGTGCGGCACTCGACCGCACCACCGGGACGGTCGTCAACCGCGGTGCCCCGTCAACGCCCTCGCCTGGGCCTCCAGTGACCCGGACGGCACCGTGCCCACCCCGCCGTCCACGGGGACGTCCGGGCGCGGCGCGCCGGCGCAGGTGGCCCCCGGTGCCGGCAGGGTGCCCTTGATCAGGTAGTCGTCGACCCGCTGCGTGACGCAGGCGTTGCGGCCGTACATCCCGTGGCCGCCCTGGTCGGTGACGGTCAGCAGGCGGTCGCGGAGCCTGTGGGCCATCGCCGGACCGCCCTCGTACTGGGTCTTCAGGTCGAAGTCGGCCTGCACGACCAGTCCCGTGGGGTAGCCAGCACGCCTGAGGGGCACCGCCTTCTCCAGCGGGGTGAAGCTGCGGAACGCGCAGACGCTGGGCGCGGCGGCCATGGCACCCGGCCCGTAGGGGTAGTGCTCGCGGTAGAAGCGCATGGTGCGGTAGTACACGTTCAGGTCGGTCGGCCAGTCGACCTCGCAGGTGATGGCCTGGTAGCTGCCGTTGACCCGGACGGTGTCCTGCCGGTCGAGCACGATCCCCAGGGCGGCGGCGGCGTCGTCCGACAGCGCACCGGACTCCGACGCCTTGCGGAACTCCAGGACCATCATCGTGGTGACGTGCCAGTTCGGCCGGACCGTGGTGTTGCTGCCGAGGACCTGGTCCAGGACGTTGCGGTCCACGACCGGGAACTGCCCCGGACCGCCCACCCACGGCACCGGCTCCTCGGCCAGGCGCGCTCCGAGGGCATCGGTGGACGACTCCACCTCGGCGGCGGTGCGGCCGAGGCCGTAGGTGTCGTTGCGCTGCGCGACCCACGCGGCCCAGGCGTCGAAGTTCTGCCGCGACGCGACGGCCTGCTGCTTGGTGGCCTCGTAGTAGAGCCAGTCGGGGTGCATCGCCGAGTCGAGCACGCTGCGGTTCAGGCGACCCGGGAACAGGCTCCCGTAGACCGCGCCCAGGTAGGTGCCGTAGGAGATCCCCAGGTAGTTGATCTTCCTTTCGCCGATGACGGCGCGGATGACGTCCATGTCCCGGGCGGTGTTCGCCGTGCTGATGTACTTGCGCAGGTCGCCACCGGCTTCCCGGCACCGCTGCTCGTCGTGGCGCGCTTCTTCGGCGATGACGGCGATCTGCTCGTCGGTCGGCCTGGTCGACGCCGTCCACGTGGTCGGCAGGTCGCACCACAGGCGGGTGGAGAGCCCGCTGCCCCGCGGCGAGAAACCGACCAGGTCGAAGTGCTTGACGAGCACCTGGTCACGCAGGTCGCCGGGCATGTAGATGCCGTCCTGGCCGGGACCCCCGGGGTTGAGCAGCAGCGAGCCCTGCCGCTCGGACGAGTCCTTGGCCCGGCGCCTGCTGACCGCGATGTCCAGCGTTCCGTCCTGCGGTCGCCGGTAGTCCTTCGGCACCAGGATCTTCGCGCATTCCGTGTACGCCGGGACGAGGGGCGGGTCCGGGACGGGATCCGCGGCATCGCCCCCGGTGTCGACGGCGGACGCCTGGGGGAAGACGTTGTTGCAGTCCTGCCACACCGCCTGCTGCTCGTAGAACCGGTCGAGCCCTCGACCCGGCTCCCCGCCGTGGGCGATCGGGGCGAGCGGCACCACCGCCCCGAGCGCCAGGACGAACGGGAGCACTCGTTTCTTCATCTGATCCGCCTTTCTGGGTTCACCCGGCCGCGACGTGCCGCGGCCGGCCGTCGAGGCGGGGCGGCAGCACCGCTTCGACTGGAAATCGTTTCCCGCTCCGCTGTCCGCGGTCCGTCCGGGCCTTCCGCCGATGCGCCTCACGCCGGTGGGACGGCCGGCACCGCCGCGGCGATCACCGCGGGACGCGGGGTCACCTACCGCCCGCCGGGGGTGCGGCGGGGATCCCGCCGGACGGCCCGCACTCGGACAAGGCGTCCTGGAGCGTCTTGTCGTCCACTCCCGCCTCGTCCACCGGGACGCGTCCTCCGGCATCCGGGTCGGGAACGTCCACCCCGTTCTCCCGCATGCACCTGGCGAACGCGAGGCGTTCCTCGCCCGCCTTCGGGTCGGACGGGTCGAAGCGGGCCTCGGGCCGGTGCTCCTCGCACGCCCTGCGGGCTGTCGCGTGGGTGGCGGGGTCGTCCTCCGGGCCGATGGCCGGCGTGCCGATGCGGATCGAACCGTCCTCTCCGAACTGCGGGTCCGACATGTCCACACCGTTGTCGCGCATGCACTGCGAGTACTTCAACGCCTTGTTCTTCTCGTCCTCGGACAAGGAGGAGCGCTCCCCGCCGCCGGCATCGCCGCACCCGGCCACCACTGCGGCGACCAGCAGGGCCAGTGCTCCTGAGAGCCTTTTCACGTCGTTCTCCTCATGTGTGGACCCATCAGTGGTCAGGTCTACCGAGGGGGGTGTTTCAGGCTGGTTTCCCGGTGGCGTCCCGGCCGGCCTTATGGCGGGGAAACCCGGGACGGGGCATGCTCTGGTCCGAGCGCGAGCGGAGGCGGACATGAGGGTGTTGGTGGCGGAGGACGAACGGGTCCTCGCGGACCTGGTGGCCGATGGGCTGCGCGCCGAGGGGATGGCGGTCGACGTCGCCTACGGCGGGCTGTCCGCGCACGAGCGGCTGGCCGTGCACGACTACGACGTGGTGGTGCTCGACCGGGACCTGCCCGGGATGCACGGCGACGACATCTGCCGCGAGCTGATCGCCTCGGGCGCCCGCACCAAGGTGTTGATGCTGACCGCGGCCGGCACCCTGGAGGACCGGGTGGCGGGCCTCGACCTCGGCGCGGACGACTACCTGGGCAAGCCGTTCGAGTACGCGGAGCTGGTCGCCCGGCTGCGGGCACTCGCCCGGCGCGCCGAGCCGGCGCTGCCGCCGGTGCTGGTGGCGCGGGGTCTGGAGCTGGACCCGGCGCGGCGCGTCGTGACCCGCGACGGCCGCCGGGTCGAGCTGCGCCCCAAGGAGTTCGCCGTACTGGAGGTGCTGCTGCGGGCGCGTGGCGCGGCGGTCAGCGCCGAGCAGCTGCTGGAACGGGCGTGGGACGAGTTCGCCGACCCGATGACCAACGCGGTGAAGGTGACGATGTCGAAGCTGCGCGCCAAGCTCGGTGAGCCCGCGGTGATCGAGACCGTACCCGGCGCCGGCTACCGCATCCCGTGATGGCCGGGTTCGTGTCCCCGCGGCTCACCGTGAGGGTGAAGATGACCCTGCTCCACGCGGCGGTGCTGCTGGTGTCCGGCGCGGTCCTCCTCGCCGCTGTCTACCTGCTGATGGCCCGCACGGTCGGCGACAGGATCGAGGCAGCGCTGTCCACCCCCGCCGTGGCTCCGCTGCCCACCCTGTCCGGTGAGGAACCCCGGGTGGCGCAGGCCACCGACGGCCTGGTGGTGACCAGCACGAACGCCGCACTGGGGGCGCTGCTGCTGTACTCGGCGCTCGGCTTGCTCGTGGTGACGGTGCTGTCGGTGGTCGTCGGCTGGTGGCTGGCCGGGCGGATGCTCAGGCCGCTCCACCACATCACGGCCACCGCCCGGCAGCTGTCCTCGGAGAACCTGCACGAACGCATCGCCCTCGACGGCCCGCCCGACGAGCTGACCGAACTGGCGGCCACGTTCGACGTGATGCTCGACCGGCTGGAGCGGTCGTTCGACAGCCAGCGCCGGTTCATCGCCGACGTTTCCCACGAACTGCGCACCCCGCTCGCGATCCAGCGCGCCGCCATCCAGATCGGCCTGCGCGATCCCGACGAACGGCGCCTGGCACGGGTCCGCGAGCAGATGCTGGACGCCAACCGCCGTACCGAGCAGCTCATCGACAGCCTGCTGGTGCTGGCCCGCAGCGATCAGGGACTGGCCGACCGCGTTCCCGTCCCGCTGCACGAGGTGGTGTCCTCGGTCGTGGAGCAGCACACCGCGACCGCCGCCGCCCGCTCGATCAGCGTGGAGGTCGTCACCGAGCCGGTCGTGGTCCTGGGCGACCGCGTGCTGCTCGCCCAACTCGTGACCAACCTGGTCACCAATGCCGTCCGCCACAACGTGGACGGCGGCTCCCTCGCCGTGCGCCTCGACCACGAGGGCCTGGTGGTGGTGAACACCGGGCCGGTCATCGACGCCGACGTGCTGCCTTCGCTGTTCGAGCCCTTCCGGAGAGGGCCGCGCCGCAGCGAGTCCTCCGACGGCGGTCTGGGGTTGGGCCTGGCGATCCTCACGTCCATCACCCGGGCCCACGACGGCGAGGTGAGCGCCCGCGCCCGTCCGGACGGCGGCCTCGAAGTGCGGGTCCGCATCCCGGTGTCGCGCCTGTCGCCGGTGTGACACCGGTCCCGTCGGGCGCGCGCTCCCCGCTTGCACCGGACCCCGCCGGAGGACCTCGTCGTGGTGCTGGTGCCGCGTGGGCGCGCGGCACCAGCACTCCGCTCGGCACCGGGTGCGCGGCACCTCGGGACGAAGCCCCCGGCTACCGGTGGGCGTGGGCCTTGACGGCCGGGCTCCAGTAGCTGCCGTAGGTGTGGAAGACGTCGTTGGAGACGTCCGTGGTGTAGTACGGCGTGCTCCGGGCCGAGTCCTCGGGGTTGTTGGAGCTGATCACGATGCCCACCACCTCGCCGCCGGAGTGCGTGGTGACGATGCACTGGTTGCCCCAGGCGACCGTGCTGTAGATGTCGCGCGCCGGGAAGTAGGCGTAGGAGTGGTAGTCGCTGCCGTAGTTGCACAGGGTGAAGCTGTAGCCGACGGCGGAGGCGGTGCCGGCGCCGGCGATGACGCTGCCGGCGGCCACCGCGGCGACAGCGGCCGACGCGAGGACGTTTCGAACACCACGGGCAATGCGCATGACACTCCTCGAAGGTCGTACGGGTTGGTTCCGGACGACAGTGTGGGCAAGGCGCGACCACCGGAGCGCACGGGAAGCGCCGCGCCGGCCTGAACGGGCACCCGACGCTGCCTCGACGCCCAACCGGGCGCACCGGTCGGGTCGCGTTCTGCTGCCCACCGGGGCCGATGTCCACCCGGGCGACACACCGGACCCGAGCCGGAGGTGGCGGTCCCCGGGCGGGTGCGGGTGGTCCGCGTGCCCGAAGGGGACGTTCCTCCTCGACCGGCGGTCACAACCACGACTCGCGCATTGCCCTGGTCCACGTCACCCGGTGACCGTCGTCCAGACCGGCCCGCACGAGGAGGGACAGGGACATGGTGCTGCCGCCCAAGTGGTTCTGGAGGTTGCGGAGGCGGGTGACGAAGCTGTCGCCGCCCCGCTTCCCCCTGCTGGGGAGGCGGCGGTCAGGAGCCTCGCCGTCGCCGGCCAAGCCGCCCGGACGCCCGCTCCCGCGGTTCTCGCCGGCCCGGTTCTCCCTCCCCCGGGTCCCGCTGTCGCGGTTCCCGCTGATCCTGCCGGTCGTGGTCGTGGTGGTGGCGGTCGCCGCCGCCGTGATCGCACTGGGCACCGGCGACCGGGGCACCGGTGCGGCCTCCACCGGCTCGTCCACGGCCGTCACCACCAGGACGGCGCCCGGCGCGGCCTCGCTGCCGAGCTCCCCGCCACCGTCCGGTTCGGCGTCGTCGACCGCCCCGGCCCAGGAACCGCCCGTCGCCCGGGCACCGGGGCAGCCCGTCCCCGCACCCGTGCCCTGCGGCCGGTTCTTCGACGACTTCCGCTACTCCTCCAGCCGGGACGGACGGCTGGGCGAGGCCGGGTGGACGGCGCGCGGCGACGCCGGTGGCCCCGGTCCCCAGGGCGCGGCGTGGTCCGCGGACAACATCACGTTCCCGGTCGTGGACGGGGAGCAGGTCGCGCAGCTCAGCGCCTCCACCGACGGTACTGCGGCCGGCACCAGCCAGGCCGAGCTGTTCCAGGGCGAGCGGCGGTTCCGAGAGGGGACCTACGCAACCCGTGTCCGGTTCGCCGACGCGCCGGTCGACGGCGAGGACGGTGATCACATCATGCAGGCGTACCTGGCCCTCTCGCCCGCGAAGGGGGACTACGACCCCCTCTACAGCCAACTCAGCTTCACCGAGTACACGCCCAACGGCGCCTGGGGCGGCAACGAGCCGCTGCGCAGCCACGCGAGCTTCTACACGCTGAGGGCCGACCCGTACGACGCCAAGCAGGCCGTGGACTCCGTCCCCGGCAGCGCGGCCGGCTGGCACACGCTGGTGGTGCAGGCGGGAGGCGGTCACGTGCGCTACCACCTCGACGGCGTCCTGGTCGCGGACCACACCGTCGACCAGGAGGGGCACTCCGTGCTCCCCCGGCAGGACATGGCGCTGCACTACAACTCGTGGTTCGTGGACCTCGCCGGGCACCGGGGCGGCCGCAGCACGTACGTGCAGCAGGTCGACTGGACCTACTACGCCCAGGACGCCGTCCTCTCGCCGGCCGACGTCGTGCAGCAGGCCGCCGGCTTCCGGTCCGGTGGTGTCGAACGCCTCGACACGCTGCGCGGGGCCCCGAGCCCGTGCACCGGCTGAGCCCGGCGGTCGGCGCGCGGGCGGAACGCGCGGCGTCGAGTGGACGCGCGGAAGAGGATCGCGTGGTCCGGACGGGCAGGTGCCCGTGCGGCGGTGATCACCGGAAGCGCACCACGTGGTCAGCTCGGCGGAGACACCAAGGACGGAGATGGACCATGGCGTTCCACACCCGGCGCACCGAGCCCGTGCCGGCCGCGCACGACCTCGTGACGTCCTCGACGGGACCTGCCGCCGCGCGGTGCCGATCCCGGCCGGACGTGTCGTCGAAGGTCCGGCGCGCGCTGACGACCACACGGCGGCTGGGCCGCGCGAGTCCGCGCGCCGCAGCCCCGCGCGGGACGTCGCACCGGTCCCCGGCACCTGCGGGGCACCTGCCGCTCGCACGCCGCCTGCCCGCCTGATGGCGTCGGGTGAAGGGGGCCCGGTGGACGTCCGGGACGTGGAGTTCGCAGGTGACCTGTTCCTGCGCCTCGCCGAGGACGGCCGGCTCGTGCTGGAGCCGGCCGAGGCCGACAGGGTCATCGCCGGGTTGAAGCACACGCTCGACGTGGTCGCCGACCGCCTGCGCGTGGTCGACCTGCTGCACGGCACGTCACTGGACGGCCTCCGCCGCGCGCACCCGGAGGTCGAGCGCGCCGTCGTGGACGCGGTGTTCCTGGAACAGGTCACCGGCGGGCGCCTGAGGCGGACGGTGGAGGAGCTGCCCAAGTACATCAAGGCGCTCGAAAGGGCCAAGAGCCCCGTGCCACCGCGGGCGGACCGGTAGGACCCCTCGTCACCGAGGAGCACGGCCGAGCGCCGTCCGCACCGGTGTCCCGCACCGGCCCCGGTCGGCCTGGTGGAGCCGCGACGACCACGTGGACGTGCCCGGCGACCGCTCGATCGCTCGATCGCGGTCGCCGGGCACGCGGTGCCCACCCGGGTGGTCGCGTCAGGCGGCGTTCAGCGCCTCGGTGGGCGACAGCCGGGCGGCACGGGCGGCGGGGAACCAGCCGGCGACGGAGCCGATCAGGACCGACGAGCCGACGCCCACCGCCACCGCCACCGCCGGGACGGTGATCGGCCAGCCGCTGTGCAGGGCCCACCCGGCGGCGGTCGCCAGGCCGAGCAGGACGCCGGTGAGGCCGCCGAGGAGGGACAGCAGCACCGCCTCGGTGAGGAACTGGGTCCTGATCTGCCTCCTGCCCGCGCCCAGGGCCCGGCGGAGGCCGATCTCGGCTCGGCGCTCGACCACGGACACCACCATCGTGTTGGCCACGCCGATGCCGCCGACCACCAGCGCGACCGCGCCGAGCCCCAGGTAGGCGGTGGCGAAGGTGGTCTGCGCGGCCATCTTCGCCTGGAGCGCGTCGGACGGGCGGCTGACCTCGACCTCGTTCGGGTTCTGCGGGTTGACCGTGCCCGGCAGCAGTTCGGCGATCCGCCGCACGGCGTCGTCGTCGGAGCGCTCGTAGACGGTGGTGGGGTGGCCGTCGAAGCCGAGCAGCGCTTCGGCGGCCTCCCAGCCGATCAGGGCGGCCCGGTCCAGTTCGGCCGCCAGCTCCACCGGGGCCAGCACGCCGAGGACGGTGAACCAGCGGCCACCCAGCCACACCTGCGTGCCGGGCGCGTCCACGCCCAGGTGCTCGGCCGCGGCCGAGCCCAGGACCACGCTCGGGTACCGGCCGGTGGCGGTGTTGAGCCACGTGCCGGTGCGCACCCGCGCGCCCACCACGTCCGGCAGGTCCGGGTGCGCCGCGAGCACCTGGACGGCGCCGGTGGACCGCGGGTCGGTCAGGTCGGTGCGGTGCACGGTGGCGCCGCGCACCTCGCCCGTGCCGCCGGCCCGGTGCACGCCGGGCACCCTGGCGACCATCGCGACGACCTCGCGGGGCAACCGGCTCGTCTCGCCGGTGAACGTCTTGCCCGCGCTCACGCGGAGCAGGTTCGTGCCCAGCGCGTCGAGCTTCGCGGCCAGTTCCGCCTGCCCGGCCGCGCCGATGCCGAGCAGGGCCACCAACGCGGCCACGCCGATCGCGATGCCCAGCGCCGACAGCGCGGCCCTGCCCGGTCGGCCGGCCACGCCCACCAGGCCGACCCGGATCAGCTGGAGGAACCGGACGCGGGCCGGGTGGGGGAGCGGGGCGCTCACCACGACGTCAACGCGCTGTCGTGGCGGACCCGGCCGTCGAGCAGCTCGACCCGGCGCGGCAGCGAGGCCGCGATGCCGAGGTCGTGGGTGATCACGACGATCGTGGTGCCCTCGTCGTTGAGCTGCCGGAGCAGGTCGAGCACGCCCGCGCCGGTGGCCGAGTCCAGCGCGCCGGTCGGCTCGTCGGCCAGCACGACCGCCGGGCCGGAGACCAGCGCGCGGGCGATGGCGACCCGTTGCTTCTCGCCGCCGGAGAGCTGCGAGGGCCGGTGCGCGACGCGGTGGCCGAGACCGACCCGTTCCAGCGCCTCGGTCGACCGCCGCATCTGCTCGGAGTGGCCCACGCCGTGGTAGAGCAGGCCGGTGGCGACGTTCTGGGCCGCGGTGAGGTGCGCGGTCAGCAGGAACTGCTGGAACACGAACCCGATCCGCTTCGCCCGCACGGCCGCGAGCTGCCGGTCGTCCAGCTGCGCCACGTCGTGGCCGAGCAGCCGCACCACGCCCTCGGTCGGCCGGTCGAGGGTGCCCATGAGCTGGAGCATCGTGGACTTGCCCGATCCCGACGGGCCGACCACCGCCAGCAGCTCACCCGCGTGCACGCTCAGCGACACGCCCCGCAGCGCGTGCACGCGCCCGGGGTAGGTCCGGCTGACCCGGTCCAGTTCGATCACCGGCGGGGTCACGACGTGGCCACCCTGACCTCCGCGCCCTCGGCCACGCCGGTGACCTCGACCCGCCCGTTGCCGAACAGGCCCAGCTCCACCGGGGTGAGGTCCACCCCGCCCGGCCGCACGACCTCGACGCCGTAGCCGCCGCCGGGCAGCGCCAGCAGCGCGTTGACCGGGACGGTGATCACGCCTTCGCGCCGTTCGGTGGTGAAGTGCACGGTGGCCGGAGCGCCGTCCAGACCGCCCGCCGTCGCCGGGTCGACCAGGGTGACCAGCACGTCGATCACCGCCGTGCCGTCGTCGCGGTTCCTCGCGACCGTCCCCACCGAGGCGACCGCGCCCTTCGTCCGGACGCCCCCGGGCAACCGGACCTCCACCTCCGCGCCCTGGCGGGCGATGGCCTGCTTGGCGACCGGCATCTCCACCGTCACCAGCCGCCCGGTGCCGCTGGCCCGCAGCACCGGTCCACCCGCGCCCGCGCCGAGCACCGAGGTCACCTCGGTGACCCGGATCTCGCCGGGCAGCACCACCACGTCGCCCACGTCGAGCGCGCCGGTGCGCTCCAGGCCCTTCACCCGCTGCCACTCGCGCAGCGCCGCCGCCGTGGTCCAGGTGAACGCGTCGTCGGGCGTGCCGGGGAACAGGCCCAGGTCCTTGAGGTTCTGCTCGACCAGGGTCACGTCCGACCCCTTGCCCACACCGGCCTCGACTCGCCGCCACAGCGGCTTGTCGCCGCGCCACAGCGGGACGGGCCGGTCGTCCACCGCGAACACCCGCTCGTCGTGCCGCACGACCGAGCCCGGCGCGGGCAGCCAGGTGAACACCCCGCCGGCCCGCGCGGTCACCTGGTACGAGCCCGCGTAGCCGAGCGTGCCGCCGACCTGCTCCTGCTGCACCAGGTCCCCCCGGTCCGCGGTGGCCGTCCCGCCGGGCGGGTCCGGCACGACCTCCGCGACCCGCTCCTGCCCGGTGACCGCGACCGCGGCCACCCCACCCGCGCCGGCGACCAGCACCGCCGCCGCGACCACCACCGGGAGCCGCTTCACCGGCCGCCTTCCGCGGGTGCGGCGGGAACGGAACCGGCCTTGCCGCACGCGGTCAGGGCGTCCTGGAGCGTCTTGTCGTCCACGCCGCCCTCGTCGATCGCCATGCCCTTCCCGGCCTGGGGGTCGGGCACGTCCACGCCGTGCTCGCGCATGCACCGCGCGAACTCCAGCCGTTCCTCCATGACCTTCGGGTCGTTCGGGTCGAAGTGGGTGGAGGACCGGAACTCCTCGCACGCCTTCTGGGCCTTGGTGAACGCGGTCGGGTCGTCGTCCTTGCCCAGGGCCGTCACGCCGCCCCGGACGGACCCGTCCTCCCCGAACGTCGGGTCGGGCATGTCGACGCCGTTGTCGCGCATGCACTGCGCGTACTTCAACGCCTTGGTCTTCTCGTCGGTCGCGGCGTTCCCGCCGCCGCTCCCGGTCGTGTCGCCGCAGCCGACCACCAGCGCGGCGAACAGCAGCACCAGTGCTCCCAGGCGTGTACCCACGTCGTTCCTCCTCGGTTCGCAGGTCCGTCGGGAGCAGGTCTACCGAGGGGGGTGTTTCCAGGCGGTTTCCGCCGCGGGCGCCCGGTCCTCCCGGGACCGCGGCGGAAGTGCTGCTCGCGGTGCCGGTACGGGCGCACGCGGTGCGACGTACCTCACTCCGTCGCGTGCGTCCGCAGGGGACGAGGACGACGGCAGGTCGGCGGGCAGGAGTGCGGACCACGGCCCACCAACGGCATGAGGTCCGACCGGTCCGACCTCTGGTGGCACGGCGTGGACGGCACGTTCGCCGGCTCCCGGGTGGAGATCGCCGGGCACGTCGCGGCCGAACCCGGCGTGTCCGAGGACGGCACCACCCGGGAGGAAGCCCGCCCGCGGACCGCCTCGGCCGCCGCCGAGTGCACCTGGTCGACCGTCGTGCCGGACGGGCACCATCCACAACGGACCACCTGCCGCCGAACAGGGCGGAAGACGGCAGGCGGCACTCCGGTCCGGGTGCCACGTGGACGGGCCGGCGGTGCAGCGGCGACCGCCACGGGGCGGTACCGGAGGGACGGTCGGGTGCGTCGTCGGCCGGACTTGTGGGCAAAGGTGGCGGGACGGGTGGGCAAACGCCCGGCCCGCCACCGCATCACGCCACCGATCGCGTGGTGTGCTTGGCGCAGGAAACCCGGAAGGCGGTAGACGTGGTCCTTCACCCACAGCGTGCCGGTACGGCGTCGACGGTGGCGGACTCGGCCCCGCCCCGGAAGACGCAGTGCGCCGTCTGGTACCGCACCCGCCTGGGCTGGCCGGTCGAGGTCGTGGACGGGGATGTGCAGCTGTCCCTCACCGCGGGGCTCACCGCGTTCGAAGTACCCGCTCACCTCGCGCCCCGGGTTCTCGGGCGGTTGAGGTCGATCGGGACCGGCGGCCCGGCCCTGCGCACCGGCCACGGGCGCGTGGCGTTCCTGTGCGATGCCGACGACCTGGTGCTCGTTCGGTCCGACATGCCGCTGGGGGTCGCCCAGTTGCGGGCTTCGGCACGACTGGTGCTGCCGCGGCCCGACGACGCGGGCGCCTGGGTCGTTTCGCCCGAACTGGACCGCGGGGTGCTGCCCTCGGCGAGGGCGGTGCTCCACGCGATCACCCACGTGACCGCCGCAGCGGCGTGTGAGGTGTCACGACGGGCACCGGTCCACGTGAGCCGCTCCCGGCGCCTTCGCCGGTGAGTTGTTCCTGCGTCTCGCCGCGGACGCGGTGTTCGAGGAACAGGTCACCGGGGGACACCTGCGGCGGACGCCGCACGAACTGCCCGGGTACACCGAAGCGCTCGAAACGGCCAAGCGGCCCGTGCGACCCGAACAGACCCCGAACGGGCGGGTCCCGAACGGGCAGACCCCACCTGAGACATCCGGAGGCCGCTCGCGGGGCGAGCTCGACGGTCCCGCGGGCACCGCTGCGACGTGATCGCGCCGGGAGCCGTCCGACGGGGAACGCGACTCGTCGATCCGATGCGGTCACCGACCACCGCGGAAGCCCGCCCCGAGGTCGGCACGGGAAGTCGGCGTTCCCGTTCAGGCACTCTTGCGGGGGATTGCCGAAGTGCCGTTCGCGACGCGCGCCATGATGACGCCGCGCGTGCGTTCCACCACCGACACGGAGGCCGTCCACCCATGACCGGAGCAAACCGCGGCGTCGTCGCCGACACGACCGAGGTGGTCCGCTTGTCCGGGCAGGTCGATGGGCGGCAGGCCGCGCCGGCCGCCGACTGGGCGACCGGTCTGTTCAAGAAGCTCGACCCGCTGCCCAGCGGGCGCGAGCCGCTCCGGGTGGACGTGGTGGGCGGCGGCCCGGTCGGGCTGTCCTTCGCCTGCACGCTGCGGGCGATGATGGGCGACCAGGTCGTGATCCGCATCCACGACCGGCGGTGGAAGCGCCAGGGCAACAAGGTCGTGTGGCTGGGCCAGGCCGAGGGCAACTTCCGGCGCGAGCAGGTCGTCACGCTCCAGAGCAACGTGTGGTCGACCCTGCCGCACCAGGTGCGGAAGCGCCTGTTCGTGGACGGCCGGTTCGCCGAGATGTGGCCGCTGGGCCCGGACTCCCCGGAGGGCAAGGGCCGGCCGCGCAACATCAAGATCCGCTGGGTCGAGGACGCCCTGCTGGAGATGGCGCAGGACCTGTACGGCATCGAGCTGGTGCCGGGCCGCTACGAGGTGCCCAAGACGTTCGGCGACACGCACATCCTGGTCGTCGCGGACGGCGCGAACTCGCCCACCCGCGCCGCGCTCAAGGACCACTTCGGCACGCCGGACCGCAACTTCTACTCGGTCGACGGCGAACAGCTGGTGGAGACGGTGCTGGGCATCCGGGTGAAGGGCAACTTCCCCGACGAGCACACCGTGCCGCTGACCGTGGGGCAGAACCGGTACCTGTTCAACTCGCTCGGCGGCGGGTTCATCAACATGCGGCTGACCGCCGAGGAAGCCTCGGAGATCGTCGCGATCGGCGAGAACGCGCCGGTGGACTGCATCCGCACGTACCGCTGCATGATGCTGCCGCGCGGGGACCGGTTCGTGTGCGACCGGCACCGGGCGATCTTCAAGCCCTCGGTGGACCGCCTGTCGTTCCTGTGGCCGCGCATCCTCGACGGCGCGCGCCTGTTCGGGGCCGCGCCGCGCGACATCCTGGGCATCACCATGTTCAACCTGTCCATGACGCAGAACGCCCGCTTCACCGCGCAGCTCGGTCCGGGGACGTTCGGGTTCCTGATCGGCGACGCGGCGAACTCGCTGCACTTCTGGCCCGGTCGCGGCCTGAACACCGGCGTCAAGAGCGCCCTGTCGCTGGCGGGCACGCTGCGTTCGAAGTGGCAGGGCCGCCAGTTCCGGTCGTCGGACTTCTCCGCGCACGAGGGCCTGATGCAGCAGCTCCAGTACCGGGAGAAGTCGCGGGCGTGGACCACGATGGTCATGCCCGACGACGACGGGATGCCGAGGCTGATCGAGGACCGGTTGCGCGACGGCCTGGAGGGCCCGTTCGACCGGGCCGCGCTGACCGGGGTGCTGTTCGGGCGCGTCAAGGACATCAAGGCGCGGCTGACCGGCCGGATGGGGTCGATGCCCGCCGACGAGTGGTACCTGGAGCGGATCAACGGCCTGCACGTCAAGACGCTCAAGCAGCTCGTCGAGTCCGGCCCGTGGATCACCCGCGAGATCGGCGGCGACGAGGTGTCGGTCGACGTGGACGTCGACTACGCGGACTCCGACCTGCCGCCGCTCGCACCGGTCGCCGCGACCCCGGTCGCGGCGCAGGTAGACCCGGACAAGACGGTCCTCACCTCACTGCGCGACATCCTCCCGATCCCCGACGGGGCGCACCCCGTCGCTCCCCGGTCACGAGCCGGTCGGTAGCACGACCTCGATCCGCAGGCCACCGCCGGGGCGGGAAGTGGCGGTGACCACGCCGTCGTGCGCCCGCGCGATCGAGTCCACGATGGACAGGCCGAGACCGGCGCCGGTGCCGGTGGTGTGGAACGGTTCGAACAGCCGGGGGAGCTGGTCCTCGGGGAGGTGGCGGCCGGTGTTGGCCACGCTGAGTCGGCCGTGGTCGTCGGTGCGCACCCACGCGGTGCCGCCGGGCGCGTTGTGGCGGATGGCGTTGGCCACCAGGTTGGCGGTGAGCTGGACGAGCAGGACGCGGTCGCCCAATACGGCGGCGTCCGTCGCCTCGACGTCGAGTTCGACCCGGTGTTCCGCGGCGAGGTCGCGGTGCTGGTCGACGACCTCGGTGACGACCTCGCGCAGGTCCACCGGTTCCCGGTGCTCCAGGCCGCGGTCGCTGCGTGCCAGGAGCAGCAGGCCGTCGATGATGCGCTCGATGCGGCGGTTGGTGGTCAGCAGGTGGTCCCGGGTCCTGACCACGTCGGGGTCCGGGTTGTCGTCGAGGCCGATCTGGAGCGCCGCGCGTTGCAGCGCGAGCGGGGTGCGCAGCTCGTGGGAGGCGTGGGCGACGAAGCGGCGCTGGCTCCGGAAAGCGGATTCGAGGCGGTCGAGCATCCTGTCGATGGTGTCGGCGAGCTCGATCAGCTCGTCGCGCGGTCCGCCGAGGGAGAGCCGTTCGTGCAGGGTGCCGGCCGAGAGCCGCCGGGCGGTGGCGGTGATGGTGTGCAGCGGGCGGAGCACGCGGCCGGACAGCCACCAGCCGCCCAGCAGCGACAGCGCGGCGATGCCGAGCAGGCACAGGGCCGACACGACGAACAGCGTGTCGAGGGCGGTCGTGCTGGCGACCTCGACGACCTGGTCGCTGTCGCGCGAGTAGACCTGGATACCCTCGACCGGTGCGGCGGGGGTGCCCCGGACCGCTTGTGCCAGCTGCGGTTCGAGCTGCTGGTCCATGACCAGGTACACGGCGGTGAGCAGCAGGGCGCCGCTGACCAGGATGAGGCCGCCGTAGAGCAGGGTGAGCTTGACCCGGATGGTGATCCGCACGTCGTCGTCCCTCAGAGGCGGTAGCCGGCGCCGGGCACGGTCTCGATCACCGGTGGGTCGCCCAGCTTGGCGCGCAGCTTGGACATCGCCACGCGCACCGCGTTGGTGAACGGGTCGGCGTGCTCGTCCCAGGCGAGTTCGAGCAGCCGCTCCGGGCTGAGCACGGCTCCCTGCGCGCGCAGCAGCACGGCCAGCACGGTGAACTCCTTGGGCGAGAGGTCCACGGGGCGGCCGTCGCGGGTGACGGTCCGGTCGGCGACGTCGAGCCGCACGCCCCTGCGTTCCAGGACCGGCGGCAGCGCAGGTTGGCTGCGTCGGCACAGCGCGTGGACCCGCGCCACCAGTTCCGGGTACTCGAAGGGCTTGACCAGGTAGTCGTCCGCGCCCAGTTGCAGACCGTCCACCCGGTCCTCCAGCGAACCGGCGGCGGTGAGCATCAGGACCTTCGTGCGCCCGCCCCGCGCGACCAGGGCGGCGCACACCTCGTCGCCGTGCCTGCCCGGCAGGTCGCGGTCGAGCACGAGGACGTCGTAGTCGTGGTAGGTCAGCCGTTCGTCGGCGGCCAACCCGTCGTGCACCACGTCCACCACCAACCCGTGCTTGCGCAGACCCATCGCCACCAGGCCTGCCAACTCCACCTCGTCCTCGGCCAGCAACACGCGCATCGGTCCAGGATAGGCAGTGGGGTGTTTCCACCGCGTTTCCGCTGCCGGAGCCGACGCCGCGAGCCGACGCCGCCCGCTCCCCGGGGCGGTCCGCGGAGCGGGCGGCGTCCGTCAGGGCCGCAGTGGCCCGTACGCGTCGAGCACCGTGCGGATGCGGTCCGCCAGGGGGTCGGCGGCCGGGGCGCGCGGGGCCGCGGCGGTGGCGTCGCCGTCGGCCGGGACGTCGGGCCTGGGGCGGCCGGCGCACGTCGTTCCCCTCGCCGGCACGGTGCCGCGGACGAGGTAGGCATCGACCAGCGCCGTCACGCACGCGTTGCGGCTGTACAGGCCGTGACCGCCTTCGTCGGTCACGGTGACCAGGCGGTCGTCCAGCTCCGCGGCCATCGCCACCCCGCCCTCGTACGGCGTGATCGGATCCGCCTCGGCCTGCACGACGAGGCCGCGCGGGTAACCGCGGCGCTTGAGGTCGACCAGCTTCTCCGGCGGAGTGAACGACCGGAACGTGCAGTTGCTCGGAGCCGCGGCCATCGCGCCCGCCGTGTACGGGTACTTCTCGCGGAAGATCCGCATCTGCTCGTAGTAGACGTTCAGGTCGGTCGGCCAGTCGGCCTCGCAGGTGACCGCCTGGTAGCTCCCCGGTCGCAGGACGGTCTCCGAGTGATCGACCAGCAGCGCCAGCGCCTCGGCGGCCTCCGGTGTCACGGGCGCGCCGTCGGCCAGCGAATCGAGCAGCCGCACCAGCTCCGCCATCTCGGTCCACAGCGGGCGGTAGGTGGCGCTGGTGCCGATGATGATGTCGAAGACGGTGCCGTCGATGGGCTCGATACCCGGCGGGTCGTCCGGCAGGTGGACCGGGTTCTCCTGGAGTCGACCGCGCAGGGCGTCGAACCGCCGCAGGACCTCCTCCGGGGTCTTCCCGAGCCCGAAGGTCCCGTCACGCTCGGCGGCCCAGGCCGCCAACGCCTCGACGTTGCGGGTCGCGCCGACGGCCTGCTGCTTGGTCGCCTCGTAGTAGAGCCAGTCGGGGTGCATCGAGGAGTCCAGCACGCTGCGGTCCAGCCGGTGCGGGAACAGGCTGCCGTAGACCGCCCCGAGGTAGGTGCCGTAGGAGAACCCCAGGTAGCTGATCTTCCGCTCGCCCAGTGCCGCCCGCAGCACGTCCATGTCCCGGGCGGTGTTCGCCGTGCTGATGTGCTCGCGCACCTCCCCGCCGGCCGCCGCGCACCCCTGCTCCAGCCTGCGGGCGTCCTCGGTGATGGCGGCGAACAGCTCGTCCGGCGGGCGGCTGTCCTCCGTGACGGCGGTCGGCGTGTCGCACGACAATTCGCCGGAGTACACGACACCCCGCGGCGAGAAGCCGATCAGGTCGTAGACGTCCGCGATCGCCTGGTCCTCGAACGTCTTGGGCATCGTCACGCCCTCCTGGCCGGGCCCGCCGGGGTTGAGCAGCAGCACCCCCCGGCGCTCGGCGGGCTTCGACGCCTTGCGGCGCGTCACCGTGATCTCCATCGTTCCGCCGCGGGGACTGCGGTAGTCCACCGGCACGGTGATCTCGCCGCAGTCGATCCCCGTGAACAGCGCGTCCCACTGCTCCTGCGTGTAGTAGGGGGGTGGCGCCAGGTCGCACGCCTGCCACCGCACGTGCTGGTGGCCGACCCCCGCTGTCCGGGTGTCCCCTTCCGCCGCCGCGGTGACGGGCGTGACGACCGCCCCGACCGCCCCGACCGCCACCACCGCGGCTGCCACCACCTGCATCGAACTTCGTCGTCCCAACGTCAACACCTCTCGTGGTCACTCGATCACCGACCGTGCGAACGTTAGGGACGAGGACGTTTCCGCGGCATAACCGCGGACCGAACGCGGTGCGGACGGGTGCGACATCCCGGCGGGATGCGTCGTGCCGTAGCGGCACCGTCGTTTCCCGGTGGTTTCCGCGTGTTCCGGAGTCGTGTTCGGTGCCCGAAGGGGCCGCGTTCCGGCGGTCCCGGGCGATCGGCGTTGATCGGAGGACGTGCGGCCGTGTAATCCAGGAGTCGGTCCGTCCACCGAGGACGGACCAGCGGCGGGACCGGATTGCCCCCGCACAACGGGAAGCAGTGGAGGAACGACATGACTTCGATCTCACGCCGTTCGGTGTTCAAAGGAGCGCTCGGCGCGGCGGCGGTGACCCTGGCGGCAGGACCGGCGATCGCGACCGCGCAGCCGGGGAAGGTCCTGCCGGAAACCCTCGACCGCACGAGGTCGCTCGCCGCGGGCCGCCACCGCGCCGCCACCGGCGGGGTGGCACCCACCCACCTGAGCGTCAGTTCGGCGAACAGCAGGTTCCGGGTGCGCACCGCGTCGGGGTGGGGGGAGTGGCGCTCGATCGCGAGCTGCCCCAGCGGCCGCAGCGAGGCGTCGAGGACCGCGTTCGTCCGCGTTCCGGAGGGTGCGCTGGAGTACGAACTCGACATGACCGAGGCCGGATCGGTCTCGGAGCTCAACACCGTCGCGGGGCGTGCCCTGGGCCGACTGGCGCCTTGGTCCGCGGGGACGTCGCTGCGCGGCCGGCGGTTCCACGGGACCTACCTGTCGCGAGCCGCGTGGGGCGCGAACGAGTCGCTGCGCTTCGCCGAGGACGGCTCCGAGCGCTACCCGCTCGCCTACTTCCCGGTGCAGACGTTGACCGTGCACCACACGGCGCTCCAGGTCGGCCCGGACCCGGCCGCCGACGTGCGGGCGATCTACCACGACCACACCATCACCCAGGAGTTCGGCGACATCGGCTACCACCTGCTGATCGACCCGGCCGGTCGGGTGTACGAAGGGCGGCACTCGGGTGTCGACGGTGTTCCGGTGTTCGGTCCCGACCTGCCGAACGGCGTGCCGCAGATGTCCAACGCCGCCCACGTCGGCGGGTTCAACGCGGGCAACGTCGGCGTGTGCCTGCTCGGCGACTTCACTTCCGGCGAGCCGACCCGGGCCGCTGGTGACGCCTTGGTCAAGGTGCTGGCGCTGCTGTCGATGGCCTGCGGCCTGGACCCGCTGGGGCGGACCGACTACGTCAACCCGGTCAACGGTGCCACGGCGACCGTGGACACCATCTCCGGCCACCGCGACTGGCTGGCCACCGAGTGCCCCGGCAACGCCTTCCACCCCCACCTGCCGGAGGTCCGCGCCCGCGTGGCAGGCCTGCTGAACCGGTGAGATCGGGACTGTTGCGAGATCGGCTCTGGCACACTTCCTCCGGTGGTGACGCGGTGGGCCCGGGCCGTGGCGGGCGTCGAGGGTTGTCATGATCGTTCATGGCTCAAGCGGTGATGCTGGTCGGTGCGGTGCTCTCAGGGCTTTCGGCGCTGTCGGTCGAGGATGTCGAGGACGTCGGCGATGTGATCGTGGTGCGGACGTCGACCAGGGGCGATGAGGTGCCGTGTCCTTCGTGCGGGACGCCGACATCCCGGGTTCATGCCCTCCGCGAGCGGATTCCCGCGAATGTGCCGGTCGATGGCCGTCGGGTGCTGGTGAGGTTGCGGATACGTCGGATGCGTTGCCCTGTCACCGGGTACGTGCGTCGGACGTTCCGGGAGCAGGTACCGGGCCTGATCGGGCGGTACCGGCGACGCACCGTCCGGCTCGATGAGCAGGTGCGCGGTGCCTCGGGTATTGGGGATCGATGATTTCGCCCTGCGTCGGTGTCACGACTACGTCACCGTGGTGATCGACGCCGAGACCGGTGCCTGGATCGACGTGCCGCCCGGACGCGGCGCCGGTGTGGTGGCCGGGTGGTTGCGGGCGCGTCCGGGGGTCGAGGTGGTGTGCCGGGACGGCTCCACCGCCTACGCGCAGGCCGTGCGCGACGCGCTGCCGCACGCGGTCCAGGTCGCCGACCGGTGGTATCTGTGGCACGGCCTGTGCGACGCCGCGGGCAGGGAGGTCGCGGCCCACAGCGCGTGCCGGGCCTCGGCCACGGGACTGCGCCGGGGAAAGCTCGCCGAGACCACCCTCGATCGGCGGCGGCAGATCCATGCCCTGCGCGAGGCCGGGGTCGGGCTGCCGGACTGCTCGCGCCGCCTGGGATTGGCGATGAACACGGTCAAGCGCTACGCCCGCGCGGCCACACCGGAGCGCATCCAGCGGGTCCCGAAGTACCGGGCGGGCATGGTCGACCCGTTCTGTCCCGGTGACCGGCCGGGCACGCCATCGGTAGTACGGCTGTCGAGCGATGTCGAGTACCCGGCACGTCACCGAGACGGGGGTCCCGTCGGCGGCGAGCTCGTTCACGAGCGGGTAGAGCCTTTTCCCGGGTCATCGGGTGGACCCCGAAGTCCTTGGCGATCCGTTCGACGGTCACGCCGGGCTCACGGTCACGGGCGACCCGCACGACATCGTCGCGGAACTCCCGGGGGCAGGGCTTGGGCACAGCGACATCCTCCCAGCTCACCATCACGGCAAGCCAACTCAGATGTCACCAATCCGTGCAGCAGACCCGAAGTCGTCGGCCCGGGTGAGGTGCTGAGTGCTGCGCAACAGGGTCGATCGCACGACTCGCTGATCCCCCAGCAGGGTGGTGAGCCCGGCGTGCTCACGCCAAACGCACCGAGACGTTGCCGCGGTAGGCGCCCTGGAGCAAGGCCAGGAACGCCTGTGGCACGTCGGTGATCGAGCCCTCGACCACAGTCTGCGGGTAAACGAATCGTCCCTGGTCCAGCCAGGCGCTGAAGTGCTTCTGCCAGGCCGAGACCTGCTCTGGCGTGTGGTGGCAGGAGAACGGCGACAGCACGACGCCCCTGGCTCCCGCTTCGGTGCGGTCCGGTTGCGGGAACCGCTCGGCGGCGTCGCCGAGCTGGCTGGACAGCGAGCCGCACAGCGCGAACCGCGCGCCCGGCCGTGCCGCCTGGAGCGCGGCGTCGTACTGCGCGCCGCCGACGACGTCGAAGAACACGCTGATGCCCTCGGGTGCCAGTTCCTCCAGCCGCGCGGCGGGATCGTCGTGGTAGTCGAACGCGGCGTCGAAGCCCAGGTCGTTGACCAGGTAGTCGACCTTCGCCGCGGTGCCCGCGCTGCCGATCACCCGCGCGGCGCCGAGCTGCTTGGCGATCTGGCCGGCCAGCGAACCGACACCGCCCGCCGCGCCGGACACGAACACGACATCTCCCGTGCCCACCTCCGCGATGTCGGCCATGCCGTAGAAGGCGGTCGGGCCCTGACCGAGGTGGAAGCCGGGATTGGGGAACGCGTCGCGGTCGAGTTTGACGTAGGACCGGGCGGGACCGACGGAGTACTCGCTCCAGCCCGTCATCGACTGGACCAGGTCGCCCACTTGGAGCTCGTCGCCGGCTGAGCGGACGACGGTGCCGATCGCGGCCACGCCCACCCGCTGACCCGGCTGCCACGCCGGCACGGGGAGGTGGCAGTCGGCGCGCATCAGCTCCAGGTAGGTGGCGGCCAGCCCCACCTGCTCCGTGCGCACCAGCACCTCGCCGTCGATGTCCGCCTCGGCGACGGTGAAGTGCTCCAGGCCGGGAACGCCGGTGACGTGGCTGGTCAACTGGATCTCGCGGGTGATCATCGTTCTCCCCATCGGTCGATTCGGCTTTCGGGAAGAACGCTAGACGGGCTTCCGGTCACTTCTTGTCCTGAAGTCCTGGCAAGCTGGAAGCCATGGCGAACACCAGCTCCCGCGCCCTGCGATTGCTGTCGCTCTTGCAGACCCACCGGCACTGGGCAGGACCTGAACTGGCCGACCGGCTCGACGTTTCCGAGCGCACCCTGCGCCGCGACATCGACCGGCTGCGCGACCTGGGGTACCCCGTCCAAGCCTCCCGGGGCACCGACGGCGGGTACCAGCTGGCGCCGGGCGCCGTCCTGCCGCCGCTGGTACTGGACGACGAGGAGGCGGTCGCGCTCGCGGTCGGCATGGGCGATGCCGCGCAGAGCGGGATCGGCGGCATCGGGGAAGCCGCAGTCAGGGCGCTCACCAAGGTCGTGCAGGTCCTGCCACCCGGGCTGCGCGCACGAGTGGACGCGTTGCGCGCCATGACCGTCTCGCCGGCCTCGGCCGGACCAATCGTCGCGGCCGGCATCCTCACCGCAGTCGCCCGGGCATGCCGGGACGAGGAACGTCTCCGGTTCGGTTACGCGGCACGAGGTGCCGCGCCGACCGAACGCGATGTCGAGCCGCACCGGCTGGTCGCGCAGGGCGGACACTGGTACCTGGTCGCCTACGACCTGACCCGGCACGACTGGCGCAGCTTCCGCCTGGACCGGCTGACCGACCCCTACCCGACCGGGGCACGGTTCCTGCCGCGCAAGCTGCCGGCAGAGGACGCGGCGGCCTTCGTGCACACCAGCGTCGGCGCTCCCGCTGCCCACACGGTCCGGGTCCTGGTCCACGCACCCGAGGCGCGAGTACGGCAGGTGGTCGGCCAGTGGGGGACGGTCGAGCCCGCGGGGGAGGACCGCTGCCACCTCACCATGATCTCGGCCAGTCTGGACTGGCCGACACAGGCGCTGGGCAACGTCGGCGCAGACTTCGAGGTGCTCGGGCCACCTGAGTTCACCGCGCACCTGCTCGAATGGGGCACCCGGTTCGTGCGGGCCGGCGGGCCGACCGCAGGGGGAACATGACGGAGTTCTCGGCCGGGAACCGGTCTACGACTCGGACAGCCGCCCACCCGCCCTCTCATCGGCATTGCGAAGGTTGAATTCGTGCGCCGCGGAGCCGCGGGTGGGTGTGCGGCAGGTGGAGAAGTGGCGCCGGTCCTGGCGTGAGGGTGGTCTGGACGCGTTGCGGTCGGCGGGGCCGATACTGGCGGAACGCCTCTCCCCGGTTGAATCCACCCAGTACGGAGCCAAATCCTCCGCCGACGCCTGCCGCGCCGCCGGGGTGACCCGGTCCACGGGCGCGGTGGGCAGCTCAACTGACAACGCCGCCGCCGAAAGCCTCAACGCCTCCTTCGAACGCGAAACCCTCCAAGGTGCCCGGAATTGGGACAGCGCAAGGGAAGCACGCCTGGCGGTGTTCGGCTGGGCGCACCGCTGCAACACCCGACGCCGCCACTCCCACCTCGGCCGGACATCCCCGATCGACCACGAGAACAGCCTCACTTCGACACCGGTTACGTTGCCCCCCGCCGCATAACCCCGTGTCCAACATCCGGGGTGAAGTCCCGCCCGGGGACCGCAGGCCGGCTGCCTCGTCGACCGGAAAGCCCACGGTGGGGAAGATCCCGGTCGTGATGGTCCTGCGGGGTTCAGCCCGTCTCCGCTGAACCCCGCCCCTGTCGCTCCCCGGGTTCATGGGGCTGTGTGCTGCTTCAATGACGACCATGCCCCTCGACGAGTTGCGTGCCTTGCTGACCCGGCATGCTCGCCCCGATCTGAGCACGGACATCGATGCCGTGCGCATCTTCCGCGCCGATCGGCCCAGCCCGCCAACGCCGACCACCTACGGCAAGGTGCTGGCCCTCGTCGCCCAGGGCACCAAGCGGTTCGCGCTGGGCAACCGCCTGTACGAGTACCGCGCCGGGGACTACGTCATCGCCTCGGTCGACCTACCGGTGACCGCGCAGTTCATCCGAGCCAGCCCGGGGGAGCCCGCGCTCGGCTTCGGCCTGGACCTGCGGCCGTCCGCCGTCGCCGAGGTGCTGCTGGCCGCGGACGCCGGGGAACTGCCGGGACCCCCGGCCGGTGCGCCGGCCGGGCTGGCGGTCAGCACCGCCTCCGCCGAGCTGCTCGATGCCGTCGTCCGTCTTCTGCGGCTGCTCGACCAGCCCCGGGACATCCCCGTGCTCGCGCCCATGATCAAGCGGGAGATCATCTGGCGGCTGCTCACCGGTGAGCAGCGCAACGTCCTGCGGCAGTTCGGCCTGCCCGACAGCAATCTCAGCCACATCGCCAGGGCCGTCCAGTGGATCCGCGACAACCACGCGCTGACCTTCCGCGTCGAGGAGGTGGCGCAGAGGGCGGGCATGAGCGTCTCCGCGTTCCACCGCAACTTCCAGGCCGTCACCTCGATGAGCCCCATCCAGTACCAGAAGCAGATCCGCCTGCAGCAGGCCAGGCTGCTGCTCGCCGCGAATCCCGGCGACATCGCCGGGATCAGCCGTCAGGTCGGCTACGAGAGCCCTGCCCAGTTCAGCCGCGAGTACCGCCGGCAGTTCGGGGACCCGCCGCGCCGGGACGCGGTCCGCCTGGGCGCGAACGTCCGAACCGGCACATCCGGCACTTCTCGCGACGGTTGACCAGAACTCGCGACTTCTTGCTCGATCCTGCCCGAGTCCTCCGCTGACGGACCCTGCCGCGGGGGACTCGCTATAGCCTCCCCGGGCAGAGGCACCTGAAGACGGTCCGCGGCCGGCTGGTGACCGGCAGGCAACGACGGGCGCGTGAGGTGATGAGGGGCCGGTGCGCCTCCGGACGTCCTCTTGGTCTACGACGCCGCGCTGCTGCTCGTCGGGTCGAACGGGTGCCGCAGCCGCGGCGATCTCGGCGCGGCCGGATCCAGCGTGTCCCGGGCGAGAGTTCGCGGACATCAGGCTCCTCTCGGGCCTCGCCTGTTGTCCTGATCGGGCCAGAAGAAGGGAAGAGCGCGATGGCGAACGACGCTCGAAGTGAGATATCGCTGCACGTCAACGGAACCACGCACCGGTTCACCGTGGACAACCGCCGAACGCTGCTTGACGCGTTGCGGGAGGACACGCGGCACACCGGTCCGAAGAAGGGGTGTGACTTCGGCCAGTGCGGTGCGTGCACGGTGCTGGTGAACGGCAGGCGCGTGGTGTCGTGCCTGACGCTCGCGGTCGCCGCGGAGGGGGCTGAGGTCACCACGGTCGAAGGGCTCGCCGTGAACGACGAGCTGCGGCCGGTCCAGGAGGCGTTCGTGCGGCTCGACGGGCTCCAGTGCGGGTTCTGCACTCCCGGGCAACTGTGCTCGGCCGTCGGGGTGCTGGCCGAGCACGCGGCGGGATGGCCGAGCGCCGTTACCCCCGACCTCTCACCTGACCAGCCGCACCGCCCCCTCGACGCCGATGAGGTGCGCGAGCGGATGAGCGGGAACCTGTGCCGCTGCGGCGCTTACCCGTCGATCGTGCGCGCCGTTCTCGAGGCCGCCGAACGTGAAGAGGTGAACAGGTGAAGGAGTTCGCCTACAGCCGCGCGACCACGGTCCACGATGCGCTGGCCTCCGCGGTGGGACAGGGGAACACCCGGTTCCTGGCGGGCGGCACGAACCTCGTCGACCTGATGAAGCGCGGTGTCGAGGTACCCGATCGCCTGGTCGACGTGCGCGCCCTGCCGCTCGCGGGGGTCCACGAGGCCCGCAACGGTGACCTGGTGATCGGTGCGACGACGACGAACAGCGACGTCGCCGCTCATCCCGAGATCCGGCGCCGCTACCCGGCACTGTCCCAGGCGGTGCTGGCCGGCGCGTCCGGGCAGCTGCGCAACATGGCGACGGTAGCGGGAAACCTGTTGCAGCGCACCAGGTGTGCGTATTTCGCCGACCTGTCGTCGGCGTGCAACAAGCGGGTGCCCGGCAGTGGCTGCGCCGCACTGGCCGGCGTGCACCACAACCACGCCGTCCTCGGCGCGTCACCGGCCTGCGTCGCCACGAGCCCGTCGGACATGGCGGTGGCGATGATGCTGTTCGACGCGGTCGTGCACCACGAGACGCTGGACGGCGAAGGGGAGATCCCGCTCTCGCGGTTCTACCGCCCGGTCGGCGACACGCCGCACCTGGAGACGACGCTCCCCGACGGCGCCCTGATCACCTCCGTGACGCTTCCCGGCGTCGCCGCGGGAGAACGGTCGCGGTACCGCAAGGTCCGCGAACGCTCGTCCTACGCCTTCGCCACCCTGTCCGTCGCCGCCGATCTCGTCGTGCGCTCGGGCCAGGTGCGCGAGGTGCGCATCGCGCTGGGCGGCGTCGCCTCGCACCCGTGGCGAGCGAGGATCGCCGAGGAGGAACTGCACGGTGGACCGGCCACCCCCGAGCGGTTCCGCGCCGCGGCCGAGGCGGAGCTCGGTGCGGCAGAACCGCTGCCGCACAACGAGTACAAGCTCAGGCTGGCACGCAACCTCATCCAGTCCGTACTGACCGAGATCCTCCACTGACCGGATGGGAGCGACAAGGTGAACCCACACCACCAGGTGCTCGACAGCACGGGTGCCGAGATTTCCGAGTCGTCCGCGCCCGCGATCGGCACGCCGCGCACCAGGGTCGAAGGCCGCGACAAGGTGAGCGGCAAGGCGCGCTACGCCGGCGACATCCCGATCGACCGGCTCGCTCACGGCGCGGTTGTCACCGCGACGATCGCCGGCGGTCGTGTCGCAGCCGTCGACATCAGCGCGACACTCGCGTCACCCGGTGTGATCGGTGTGATCGACCACCGCAACGCGCCGCGGGTCGACCCGAGGGCCGGCTCGCCCTTCTTCGGTCCGGACGGCCAGTTGCAGCTGCTGCAGGACGACCGGATCACCCACGGTGGCTGGCCGGTCGCGCTCGTCGTGGCGGAGACCCACGAGCAGGCCCGTGCCGGGGCCGAGCGGCTGCGCGTGTCCTACGCGGAAGAGCCGCACGACATCGCGTTCTCCGCGGGTCACCCGGCGGCGCGGCCCGCACTGCCCGCGTTCGGCCCGGACGCGGACAAGGGCGATCTGGACGCCGAGCTGGCCGCGTCCGCGGTGGTGGTGGACGAGAGCTACACCACGCCCGCCCAGCACGCCTGTGCGATGGAACCGCACGTGGCGACGGCCTGGCTGGAAGGCGCTGTGCTGCGCGCGATCGACTCGAACCAGGCGCCGTACGGCATCGCGGCGCAGCTCGCGACGCTGTTCGGCAAGCCGCTGTCCGACGTTCGCGTCCAGGCCGAGCAGGTCGGCGGCGGCTTCGGGTCGAAGACAGGGCTCGGTCCGCAACTGATCCTCGCGACAATGGCCACCATGCTCTTCCACCGCCCGGTGCGCGTCACCTTGACGAGGGAGGAGGTGTTCCTGGCGACGTCCGCGCGCCCGCGCACCGACCAGCGCGTGCGGCTGGGCGCCGACCGCGACGGCAGGCTGCGGGCGATCGGCCACGAGGCCGCCTTCGAGATCTCCGGCAGGTCCGAGTTCATCGAGAACTGCGTGGAGATCGCCAAGACCCTCTACGCCGCCAACGCGATCCGCACCAGGCTCAACGTGGTGCCGCTGAACATCCTGCCGGTCGCCTCGGTGCGCGCGCCCGGGACCGCGCCGGGGTCCTTCGCGCTGGAGTCCGCGATGGACGAGCTGGCGGAGCGGCTGGACATGGACCCGCTGGAACTGCGGCGACGCAACGAACCGGAGGTCGGGCCGGTGTCCGGCCTGCCGTTCACCAGCCGGAACTTCCAGCTCTGCCTGTCCGAGGGCGCGCGCCGGTTCGGGTGGACCGGCCGGGACCACCGGCCGCGCCGTCGTGGGGAAGGCCACCTGCTGATCGGTACCGGCATGGCCGGCACGTCGTTCCTCACCACCGCCTTCCCGTCGTCGGCGACGATCACCGCCGAGCAGGACGGCACGTTCACCGTGGCCATCGCGGCGATCGACATCGGCACGGGCGCGCGCACGGCGTTGCAGGCGATCGCCGCCGACGCGCTCCGCGTCGGCTGGGACAGGATCCGGCTGAGGATCGGCGACAGTGCCATCGGCCCGGCGTGGCAGGCCGGTGGATCGCTGGGCACGACCTCGTGGGGCTGGGCGATCGTCGCGGCGGCGAGGGAGCTGCTCGAGCAGCTCGAGCCGGGGCCCGCGCTGCCGGTGTCCGTCACTTCCGACACCACCGAGGAGATCATGTCGCGGCCGCACCGTGAACGGCACTCCTACAGCGCCGTGTTCGCCGAGGTGGCCGTCGACCCCGCCACCGGAGAGGTGCGGGTGCGCAGGCTGGTCGGGCGGTTCGCGGTCGGGCGCGTGGTGAACCCGCTGATGGTCCGCAGCCAGCTCACCGGCGGCATGGTCATGGGCCTGTCCATCGCGCTGCAGGAGGAGGTCGTGCGCGACGAGGTCAGCGGCAGGCAGGTGAACGCGGACTTCGCCGGCTACCACTTCGCGGCGAACGCGGACGTGCCGTTCATCGACGCCGACTTCGTCGAGGACCACGAGCCCGACGACCCGCTCGGGATGAAGGGGCCGGGCGAGATCGGCACGGTGGCCGTCGCCGCGGCCATCGCGAACGCCGTCTGGCACGCCACCGGCAAACGCCACCGGGAGCTGCCGATCCGGCTCGACCGCGTCATCGAGGACTGACAGCCGTGCTGCGGGAGGTTTGGCCGTTCGCACAGGTCAAGTACGACGCGGGTCAGGAGGTCGTACTGGCCCGCCTGGTGGGTCGCGACGGCACGGGTGCCCGGCCCCTGGGCGCCACGATGGCGATCGCCGAGGACGGCACGTGGCGCGGCTCGGTATCGGGCGGTTGCGTCGAGGGCATCGTCCTCGACGCGGCGCGCGCCGTGCTCGACGGCGCCGCGCCCCGGGTGGCGACGGTCTCCCCGACCGCGCACCTGATGCCGTGGGAGGAAACCCCGGCGTGCGCGGGTCAGCTCCGGGTGCTGCTCACCCGCGCCCCCGACGCCCCGGTGCGGGCCGCGATCACCTCCGCACTGGCGGATGACCGGCTGCTGGCGGTGCGCATCGAGCTCGAACCGCCGTACTCGTGGTCGGTGGCGACCACCGCCGCGTGGCCGCCGTCCGGTGATGGCGGGTCCGCGTTCGTGGAGGAGTTGAGGCCGCGCAGCACGCTCGTCCTGGTCGGCGCCACCGACCTCGCCGCAACCACGGCGAGGATGGCGGAACCCCTGCACCGCAGAGTGGTCGTCCTGGACCCGCGCCCCGAACACGTGACGTCCGGAGCGTTTCCCGCCACCTGCGAGGTCGTTCGCGCGTGGCCGGACGAGTGGATCGTCGGCAACCGGCTCCGGGCCGAGGACGCCGTCGTCACCTTGACGCACGACCCCCGCATCGACGACCGCGCCATCCGCGCGGCGCTGGAGAGCGGAGCGGGGCACGTCGCCGCGCTGGGCAGTCGGACCACCCATGCCCAGCGGCTGCGACGATTGGCCGGCACCCCCGGTCTGAACCGCCTGAGCGGCCCGGCGGGCCTCGACCTCGGCGGGGCGTCACTCGCCGAGACCGCCCTGTCGATCCTCGCCGAGGTGGTGGCGGTGGGCAACGCGCGATCCGGGCAGCGGCTGCGCGAGGTCGACACGCAGATCAGGGCGATGGTGTCCGCGTCGTGCTCAGGACCTGCTGTGTCCTGAACACGAAGGGCAACCGCAGGTCACTGATCCTCCTCTGGTCGTACGGAGTCGGTTACTGGGTGATCACTCGTCTCGGCAGCCCGGAGGACCGCCCGCGATGCGCAAGCGGTACCCACCCGGGTTCCGGCGCGAGGTCCTCGATCTGGTCGCGTCCGGCCGCCGTGTCGCCCTGTGGGGTTCCAGAGTTCGTGACCTGCGGTTGGGCTGCCGTGGTGCGCTCCCGGACCGCCCGCGGCGTTCGGAACCGGTCGTGCCGAAGGGCTACTTGCGCTCCTCAGGGGCCGTTTCCTTGTTCTGGGCGTACTCGGTCTGCACCACGCCTTCCTGCGACGCCATCTCCACCAGCAACTCCAGGGGGTAACCGGCGATCTCCTCGGGCTTGATGTCACAAGCGGTCGCGGCGGCGTGCACCCAGCCCACCGGGACGTCGTTGGTGGCCGCGTAGTCAACGAACGCAGCGTCGTAGACCTCCGCCTTCACCTTCGGCAGGTCCAGTGCCGGCTTGTCCTTCTTCCCGGTTGCGGTCGTCGGCAGCGCTTCACCGGTCACGACCGCTCTCAGCACCCGTTCGAGTTCGTCCAGAACGTTCTGATCGTCCGCCGACGAGCCCTTGCGGATCACAGTGAGGTCGCTCTGGAACTTGAACCCGCGTTTGTGCTGCGAGCCCGGGGCCGGGGACACCGTCGCCTGAGCCGAGGTGATGTAGCCGTCTTCGAGGAAGCAGTGGATGTGGGGGTATTCGACGCTGCCGTCCGCTCCCCAGATGTAGCGGTCCCGCACCGGCGAATTCCAGGTGCGCCGGTCGTACCCGACGCCTGGAGGCAGTACCTGCGGCAACTGGATGTCCAGCTCCTGCGTGACCGGGATGCTCGCGAGCCTGCGCAGTTTCCGCAGCGCGGTGGTGAACTCGGTGCGCTTGAGCGTGGACGACGGGTCGACGTCCCTCAGGATCACGGCGGCCAGGGCGTTGATCTCCTCGCCGGTGAGGTCGACCGCCTGGCCCTGCGAGGTCGGGAAGATCTCGCCGTTGCGCTTCTCCCACGCGTACCCGCCACACTTGAACAACGCCCGCGGCGCCGCGGCGGCGGCTGTGGCCAGTTCGTTCCACTGCCGAAAATCTTCCAGCAGGACGACGTGCGTGCCGACCGAGGTGCCAACCTTCTTCACGAACCGGTAGCGGTGGATGAAGTGGTAGTCGTTTAAGTGGTATTCCTGGCCGTCCGCGCTGCGGATCTTCATCTGCTGAACCCTTCACCTTGACATGCGGCGCATGTCGAGGTGAAGGGTATCAATCGTCACCGCCCGGAGGGCGAGCCAGAGGGCTGTGCCTGTCGAAACCTCATCCACGCTGGTCAGGCAGCATGACGATATTCGTTGAGGCGTCCCCCGGTCGTTGTCGTCGGCGAACGTCAAGGGGGTGACGGCTGTTTGACCGGCGGCCGGCTGTGGCAGCGGTTGTAGCGGTCGGGGACGATGATGCCTTGATGCGGCCTGTGGGTGTTGCAGAACTTCTCGTACTCGCATGGGGCGTGGAGCAGGTATCGCTGGTTCCGGATGAGGGTGCGGTCGAGGAGTGCGCGTCGGCAGTTGCGGATCCTGTGGGGTTCCAGAAGTCGGCCATGCCATCTGAACTGCGCTTCACGCTGCTGTGGTTCGTACTCGTTGGTCAAGCCGCCGAGGACTGGTCGGCGGCGTATCGGGGCGTTGCCCATTGATGATGAGCAGTCGGTCGTGACTTCGCGCCTGACGGTGCCGACTCGCCTTCGCCGGCGACATCCTCGGGACCGGCACCCACCTCCTACCGACTCGCCCACGCCCGGTCGGCGACTGCACCGAGCCGACACTGTCGGTGGGAGTTGGTTGACTGGCCGGGTGTTCGAAACCCCTGACGAGATCCGCAGCCTCCAGGTCCTGCTCGACACGTCCCTGGCCGGCTCCGGCAGCCACCTCAAATCCATCATCCGGCCAGGTGACAGCACCTTGAATGCCGAGCAGGTCGTCCGGGTCTGCCGCGGCATGTGCACCCTGGCCGTCGCCACGGTCACCCGGCGCGGCGAGCCGCGCATCAGCGGCGTCGACGGGCACTTCCTGCACGGCCGCTGGATCTTCGGCACCCACCGCCAGGCCGCCAAAGCCCGTCATCTCGCGGCACGGCCCGGCATCAGCGCGACCTTCCTGTGCGGCGAGCAGCTCGGCATCTTCACGCACGGACACGCCGTCCCGCTCAACCCCGAGGGGACGAGCGGCGACCCGACCTGGCCGGCCGTCCGCGACCACCTCGTCAACCACTACGACGGCGACGGCGACGACCCGTTCTGGGACGAGAACGTCTGGTACCGCATCGACCCCAGCTGGATGGTCGCCTACAGCACCGACCCCGCCGGGCTGCTCGACCGACAACCGCCGGCCTGAGACCGCGAGTACGCACAGGCGGGCGCCGTTTGCGGAACACGAGCTCCCCGCGGTCATCCCGAGCCCTTGTCCTGATCGCGCTCCTCACCTGTGTGGACGGGTTTGGTGAACGCCCTGCTGTCGTTCGCCGAGGTGACGACGCGGTTGTCCTGCAGGCGGTGCGAGTTCACGCGGCGTGGTGAGCACGGCCCGTTCGGGCAGGTCGAGGTCCGCTGCTGCCGGCCGGGCATGATTGTCCGCGGTGGTGGGCGCTGTCGTCCGCCACGACGGGCGCGCCGTTGACCCGGTCGTCGTCGCGTGAGCAGCGGAGTGGAGTCGGATGGAGAAGTCCCGAGGCTGGTGGGCGAGCCTGCTCGCGGTCGTCGCGACCGGTGTCCAGGCGGCGTCCGCCCTGCTGCTGTTCGGCGGTCCGCCCGGTGGGGTCACCAGGTTCGACCAGGCCGCCCTGGGTGTGCTGGTCGTGTTGAGCCTGCCGGTCAACCTGGCCGCGCTCGTGCCGATGGTGCGCCGGGTGCGGCGCCGGGCCGCCCCGGGTGTGGCGGTCTTGGTCTTCTGCGCCGTGTTCCTGCTCTGGCACGGCTTCGCGCTGGGCGCGCTGGCGGGGTGGTGGGCGGCCGGCTTCGCGGGCGCGCTCCACCTCGCGTCCAGCGTGCCGATCTCGTTCGGCTACCAGGTGGTGCTGTGCGGTGCCTTCGCCGCGGTCCTCGCCCTGGGCGTGCCGAGGCGGGGTCGCGCCGAGGGGTCGTGAGCCGCTTCCGCACGACTCCGTGGTCGACGGCTGCGGCTTGGGACAACCTCACCACGCGCGGTTGTATGCGTGACGTCGAGCATGTGTGTTTTGTCCACGATGTTCTAGAGTCGGCACGTGACGAACGACGACCAGTCCCGAGACGCTGCGGATGCCGACCTGTTGGACTTGATCGGTCCCGCGTTCGCACGGCTGCGCAGGCGTACGACGCAGGTGGCCGTCGATCCGCCGGTCGAGCGCAAGGACCTGAACCGGAACCTGGTGCTGAACGTCATCGACGAGGCCGAGGGGGAGATCGGCGTCGGGGACGTGGCGGACGTCCTGGGCGTCGACCCCTCCGTGGCCAGCAGGATGGTCGCCGACTGCATCTCCCACGGTTACGTCCTGCGCCTGCCCTCGCAGGTGGACGGCCGCCGGGCGGTGCTCCAGCTCACCGAGACGGGGCTCGGCCTTCGGGACCGCTTCCGCTCGCAGCAGCGCCAGGCGTTCGAGCACATCACCCGTGACTGGCCCGAGGCCGAGCGCCGGGAGCTCGCGCGGTTGATCATCAAGTACGTCGACTCGGCGGCCGAGGCGATCAAGGGGTGAGTGCGCCCCGGTGCGCCGGGGCCGTTGGCTGAGGGTTCTCTCAGGAAGGGCACACCGTACGAGCAAATGTGTGTAAGTTGCACATGTAAGCAACATGCATATGTCTGATCGTCGCTCATCCTGAACGGAGATGCCCCGATGTGTCCTGTCACTCGTCGTGCCCTGCTGGGGTCGGTCGGTGCCGCCGCGGTGGCGGCCGGGTCGTCGGCCCTGGTCACCGCGTGCTCCACCGGCGGTCCGGAGCAACCGTCCTCCGGGCTGACCGCCATCACCAACGCACGGGTCTTCGACGGCGAGCGGGTGCTCGACCAGCACACCGTCCTGATCGAGGGCGGGTCCGTGGTCGGCATCACCGGGGATGCGCCGTCGAACGCCCGGGTCGTCGACGCCCTCGGCGCCACGTTGCTGCCCGGGCTGATCGACGCGCACGTGCACACCTCCGAGGACGGCCTGCGCAACGCGCTGCTATTCGGTGTCACCACCGAGCTGGAGATGCAGGGCGGGTTCGACGCGAAAGGGCGGGAGTCCATCGCGGACCGCGACGACCTGGCCGACGTCCGGTCCGCGGGGTTCGGCCTGACCGCGCCGGGGGGTCACCCCAGCGAGCTGGTGCCCGACGGCCCGCCGCCCGGGGCCGAGGGTGCGGGGGAGGGGCCGCCCGAGGGCGGGTCCGGGCCCAACCCCGCCGAGTCCGAGGTCACGACCCCCGAACAGGCCGTCGCCGCCGTTCGCCTGCGGGTCGGGGGCGGCTCGGACTTCATCAAGATCATGATCGAGGACGGGCACGTCCTGGGTGCGCCGAACCTGCCGGTGATGAGCGACGAGACGATCAGGGCCGCGGTGCTGGAGGCGCGGCGGCTCGGCAAGTTGGCCGTCGCGCACACGTTGACCGTCGCGGCGACCGAGCAGGCCATCGCGGCGGGCATGAGCGGTCTCGCCCACCTGTTCATCGACCGCCCGCACACGCCCGAACTCGTCGAGGGCATCGTGCGTTCCGGGGTGTTCATCACGCCGTGCCTGTGCCTCAACGCCTCGATCATGGGCCGGACCGGCGCCGAACTCGCGGCCGACGAACGGGTGGGGCCCAGGCTGAGCCCCGAGTGGCGCGACACCCTCAACGGCAGTCTCGACAGGTACCCGGAGGGCGACTTCGACGCGGTCCTCGCGACGGTCGGGGCGTTGCACGCCGCCGGGGTGGACCTCCTGGTGGGCACCGACGTGTCCGTGGCGTGGCCGGAACTGGGCGGGATGGCGCACGGCGCGAGCGTCCACCACGAGATGCAACTGCTGGTGAAAGCAGGTCTCAGCCCCGTCGCGGCGCTGCGTGCGGCGACCTCCGTGCCGGCGCGCCGGTTCGGCCTGTCCGACCGGGGCCGCATCGTCCAGGGGGCTCGTGCGGACCTGCTGCTGGTCGACGGTGACCCGACGAGGAACATCGGCGACTCCCTGTCGATCAGGGAAGTGTGGCGGCGGGGCGTCCGGCAGGCCAGGGCGTAGCACCGGGCGCCACGCCCGCGATCGTGCCTCCGCGACGCGTGGTGCGCGCTCGCGGTCGTGGACGGCCGTGCCGAGTGCGTTCGTCGCCGGCGCAGCACCAAGCGGTTGCTCCCGAAGAACCCGTGACAACGCCACCGAGGGCGCTCATCGCCGTGCCGGCCCTCGCGGGGACCACGGTGTCGTTGCAGCAGACCTTCGTCATCCCCTTGCCCCCGCACCTGCCGGCGCTGCTGCGCACGACCCCCGGCGAAGCCTCGTGGGCCGTGACGGCCACGTTGGTCGCGGGGGCGGTGTCCATCCCGATCGCAGGCCGGCTCGCCGACGTGCAGGGCAAGCGACGCGTCCTGCTGTGCTGCCTCTCCTTGCTGGTCACGGGTTCCGCGGTGACGGCGCTCAGCACCTCGCTGGGCTGGTTCGTCACCGGTCGCGCCCTGGAGGGCACCGCCGCCGGTGTGGTGTCCCTGGGCATCAGCCTGCTCCGCGACCACCTGCCGGCGCGCCGGCTGGCCTCCGCGACGTCGGTGATGGGCACGTCGCTCGGCGTCGGGGCGTCACCGGGCATCCCGCTGTCGGCGTTGCTCGCGCAGTGCACCGACTGGCGGGTCCTGTTCTGGACCGCGGGCGGGCCGGCCGCCGCGGTGGGTGTCCTCGTCCTGCTCGTCGTGCCCCGCGCGTCGCGGCCGCGGGACGGCCGGTTCGACCCGCTGGGGGCGTTGCTGCTCTCGGGAGCGCTGGTCTGCCTCCTCCTCGCCGTCTCCCGCGGCGGTGGATGGGGGTGGACGAGCGGCCTCACCCTCGGGTCGTTCGCGGGCGCTGCCGCGCTGCTGGTCCTGTTCGGCGCGTGGGAGCTGCGCACCCCGCAACCGTTGATCGACCTGCGGGTGAGCCGCCGGCCGCAGGTCCTGCTCACCAACACCGCCTCGGTGGCCTTCGGCTTCGCCGTGCTGACGAACTCGCTGGTGTTCACCCAGCTCCTGCAGGTGCCCGCGACGGCGGGGTACGGGTTCGGCGAGTCGATGCTCGTCGCCGGCCTCCTGCAGGCGCCGGGCGGGGTGTGCATGATCGCCACGTCACCGGTGTCGGCCAGGATGACCACCCGCTTCGGGCCGAAGGTGGCGCTCGTGGCCGGTGCCCTGGTCCTCGCGTGCAGCTACGGCTTCGCGGCGCTGTGGCACGCCCGGCTCTGGCAGTTGCTCGTCCGCACCGCCCTCGTCGGGGCCGGCACCGGGCTCGCCCACGGGGCGATGCCCTCGCTCGTCATGGACGCGGTCCCCGCCGGTCAGACCGCGGCGGCCAACGGCCTGAACAACCTCTGCCGGTCGTTGGGCACGTCCGCCGCCGGTGCCGTGACCGGACTGCTCCTCGCCGCCGGCACCACGACGGTGAGCGGGCGCGCGGTCCCGGACCCCGCCGCGTTCACCACCGTCCTGCTGGCCGGCGCGGCGGCGCTGCTCGCCCTGGTCGTCGCCGCCTTCATCCCGGGGCGTCCACGCGTCGCACGTGGCCGGGGGACGACGCGCGACGCCGTGCCCGGGCAGTGGGGAACCCCGCCGGGTCGCGCCGTTCCCGCACCTCGGCCCGCTCGACCGGCGTCGTCGGTGTGTATCGTCCCGGCGTGCTCAGGACGCGGCTCGACCTCGACCGGGTCCACGCGGCCCGCCGGGTGGTCGACCCGGTCTTCCTGGACACCCCCCTGGACCCGTGCGAGGCGCTGGGACGCCGTCTCGGCTGCGCGGTGAGCGTCAAGGTGGAGACGGCGAACCCCGTCCGCAGCTTCAAGGGGCGGGCGACCGAGTTGGTGACGAGCCTGCTGGGCGAGCAGGGACGGGCCGCCGTGGTGTGCGCCAGCGCCGGGAACCTCGGTCAGGCGCTCGCCTGGTCGGGTCGGCGGCGTGGTCTCGACGTGACGGTCGTGGCATCGCGGCACGCGTCCGTCGCCAAGCTGGACCGCATCCGTGCGCTGGGGGCGGAGCTGGAACTGGTGGACGGCGACATCGAAACGGCCCGCGAGCGGGCGGCGGGCATCGCGCGGGAGCGCGGCGTCCGGCTGCTGGAGGACAGCCTGGACGTCGAGACCTGCGAGGGCGCCGCGACGATCGGGCTGGAACTGGTGGACGCGCGGCCCGGGTTCGACACCGTCCTGATCGCCCTGGGCGGCGGTGCGATGGCCACCGGGATCGGCTACGTGCTCAAGAGCCTGGCCCCCGGCGTCGAGGTGATCTGCGTGCAGCCCGCGGGCGCGCCGGCGATGACCCGCTCCTGGCACGAGCGCCGCGTCGTGACCACCGGGCCGACCGACACCATCGCCGACGGCGTCGCCGGGCGGTACCCCGTTCCCGAGGTCCTGGACGACCTCCTCGTCGTGGCCGACGACGCGGTCCTCGTCCGGGAGTCGTCGATCATCGCGGGCATCCGGTTGCTCTGGGAGCACGCCGGTCTGGTCGTCGAGCCCTCGGCCGCGCTCGGTGTCGCCGCCGTGCTGGAGGACCGCGACCGCTTCCGCGACCGCCACGTCGTCACCGTCATCTGCGGCGGCAACGTCGACCCGCGCGCCCACGGGCGTTGGGTCCGCCGGTGACCCGTACCGGGGTTCAGCCGGACGAGTCCCGGGCCTGTACCCGCACCACGTGGTGCTCCACGAGGTGGGTGAGCGCGCCGGGGTCGCCGGCGATCTTCGGCACCGCCGCGGGCGCGGCCGGCTACCTGGTAGCGGCCCGCGCCGGACCGGTCGCCGTGCCGGGGCCCCGGTGGCCGACACCGAGGTGCGCTCAGACCAGGGTCAACCGCGGTTCTCCCGCGTGCGCCGCGCGACGGTTCTGGTGATGTCCACGAAACCGTGGACCAGTGCGCTTCGATCGCGGCGGCGCCAGGCGATGACGAGCGGGCTGGGGGCGACACCGTCCACCGGGACGACGGTGATGCCGGGGGCCTCGCTGATCGTGAGGGGGGCCAGACCGATCGCGTTCGACCAGAGAACCGCCTGGATGCACTCGCGGACGGTCCGCACGGTGGTGTCGGCGTCGTTCGCCGGGGTTCGACCGCCGGCCCAGTAGTCCCGCCAGTGCGGGTCGGCGGTGTCGGGGAGGCGGAACCAGCGCCGGTCCCGCAAGTCGTCCACGTGGACCCGGTCGAGGGACGCCAGCGGGTCGGTCGTGCGGACGACGACCCCGACGGGATCACGGCGGATCTCGGCGATCACCACCCCGGGGGCCTGGAACGGGCCGCGGGTGAGCGCCACGTCGACCTTGCCGAGGGCGACCCCCACGGTGGGATCGGTGAGGTCGCCCTCCACGATGCGGATCTCCACACCCGGGTGACGGGCGCGGAACAGGTCGATCAGGTCACGGCCCGCGCGGTCCACGCTGTCGGCCAGCGTCCCGATGGTGATGGTGCGCGCATCGGCCGCCCGCGACACCAGGGACGGCAGCGCCCCGACCCGGGCGAGCACCTCCCGTGCCTCCGGCAGCAGCGCGTGCCCCGCCTCGGTCAAGGTCATCCCGCGAACGGAACGCGTGAACAGCTCCGCGCCGAGATCACGTTCGAGCCGCTGGACCGCCCTGCTCAAAGGCGGCTGGGACATGTGCAACCGGGCCGCCGCCCGACCGACGTTCAGCTCCTCCGCCACCGCGACGAAGTAGCCGAGAACGCGCAGGTCCACCACTCCCGAACCATACCCCGACGGTATGGCTCCGCCGGATCGGGTGTTGGCCGCCCGACCCGCGGGCGGGGTCCAATCGAAGGGTGAGCCACGACGGGGAAACCCCGCACGACCGAACCGCCCGCGGCACAGCGGTCTGCGCCGAGACCTTCGGCGTCGGCACGAGCGAGCTGCCGGGCGTGTTCGAGGACCGCGTCGGCAGCCGGTTCGCCGAGGAGGCCATCCTCGGCGCGGGCGGCCCGGCCTCGAAGTCCTCACCGTTCTGCTGTCCCTGTACGTGGGCCAAGCGCGCACGTCGGTGGCGGCCGAGGAGATCCACCACTTCTTCCGCACCCCGGAAAGGCACGGCACCCCATGACCTACGCCCTGATCGGCGTGGCGCTCGCAGTCCTCGCCGCCTCGTTCCTCGCCGTCCGGTCGTTCCGGCCCGCGCCCCTGCCCGCACCGGCCCCGTGGACGGGCCCGCTGCCGGAGGCGTCGCCCCCGGAGGGCATGGCGCTCCACCAACTGCCGACCGGCACCTACCAGAACCGCGCCGCCCTGGCCTACCGCGGCGGCTCGTTCTCCGACCTGCGCGAGTTCGCCGCGACCGCCGTGCTGATCCAGCACCCTTCGGGCGACCTCCTCGTCGACGCCGGGTTCGGCGCGAACGTGGAGGCGCACATCGCCGCCATGCCGGCCTACCGCCGCACCCCGCACGAACTCGGCGCGACGGTCCGGGAGCAGCTGGGGAACTACGACCTGCGACGGTTGCGGGGCGTCGTCATCACCCACGCCCACTGGGACCACGTCAGCGGTCTGGACGAACTCGACGTGCCGATCTGGATGAACCCGGCGGAACAGCGCTACGTCGACCGCGCCAAGGACGCGACGGTCTTCCGCGACATCGCGAGCGGGCGCGAAATCCACCACTACACCTTCGACGGACCCCCGTACCTCGGTTTCCCCGGCAGCCACGACGTCCACGGCGACGGCTCGGTCGTCATCGTGGAGGCCGGTGGCCACACCGACGGGTCCGTCATCGTGTTCGTCACCCTCCCCGACGAGCGCCGCTTCGCCTTCATCGGCGACCTGACGTGGCAGTCGGAGGGCGTGACCCTGCGAGCCGAGCGCCCGAAGGTGCTCCGGGTGCTGGCGGACGTCCAGCCCGAGCGGGTGCGGGACGCCCTCCTGCGCGTCATCGCACTGGCCGACCGCGTGCACGTCGTCCCCGCCCACGACGTCCACGCCTACGACCCGATCCCGAAGTGGGTTCCGGCACCGGTGGCCGGGTGACCGCCCGGATCAGCGCCCACCCCCGGTCCGCGTGAGCCGCCCGGTGTGACGGCCGCCCGCCTGAAAGGTTCCGCGTGACCGTCCACCGGGTCGTGCCCCACACCGCCGGCGTGCTCCTGGTCGTCGCCGGACTGGTCAACGCGTTGACGCGCGCCGGCGGCGGTCCCGACCCACCACGAGGTCCCCGCCGGCCGGGCCCCGGTCAGGGGCGTAGTCGCACCGGGCCGAGGTCGATCGACAGGGGCAACACGACCAGGGCACCCACGACCAGGGCCGCGACCGTCACCAGGAGCACGATCGCGCGGGTGGTGGTCCCCCAGGTGCCGAGGACCTCGTGCAGGAATTCGACGAGAACCGGTTGTCGAACGCCGTCATGCGTCGCGGGGGTGTCCGTCTCCTCGTCGGGGGCGGCACGCGCGTCGCGTCGCGGCGCGAGGTGGCGGGGACGTGATTCCACGTGGTGCTCCTTCCGGGGGGTGGCGAGATGCCTGCCGACCTCGACGTGCCTGTCGTGGCAGTGGTTCGACGGCATCCCCTACCTATGAAGGATGCGTCGACGCGTGGATCGTGACGCGTTGTCGAACTGTGGAGCAGTTTTTTACGCCCACAGGCCTAACCTCGTCCTTTGCGGCACCCCTGATCGCTACTACCGGTGCCCGGGTGGGCCGAACGAGTCAATCGCCGCGCACGACCGGGGACGTTGATCCACTGTTGCGCGTGGTGGAACCCCGTTTTCCCAGGCCAGGTCGCCGGTCCAGGCGACCCGCGCGAGGGCCGGTTCCGGCCTCGCCCGCAGCCGGTACGACAGCGGGCCGAGTGCGACAGCGGGCCGAGTGCGACCGGGTCGATTCCCGGGACCGGTCGGTCGTGGCGCGGACTCGCGGTGCCCTTCGTGCCGTCGGCCCCGCGCCGGGGCCCGTCGGCACGGGGGTGGCGGTGCGGCCCTGAACCGCGACCTCGGGACAGCCGTGGACGACGTCGGCCACGGCTCGACGGCCGGTGGACTCGGGTCGGTCGGCTGTGGGGCGCGGGTGGTGGGGGACGGCGGGTCGTGGCGGTCGTGCGGCGGGCGTGGGCGAGTGCGTCCGCGGACGGTTCGGCGCCGTAGACCTGGCGCATCAGGGTGGTGAGGCGGTCGGCCCAGGCAGGAATGGCGATGTGGCGCCCGGGTTCGAACAGGGCGCGGACGCCGAGGAGCAGGAGTTCGTCGGTCGGGTGGTGCTCGACGAGGACGTGCAACTCCTGCAGCACCCGGTCGGCCCAGCTTTACGACCGTGCCTGTCCGCGGTAACCGGACACCGACGAGGACGGTGTCGAACGGTGTCGGGCACTTCTCGTCCCGGTCGCGGATCAGGAACCGCGCGGAGCTGCCCGCGTCGCAGGCCGGCAGAGCTTCGGCCAGTGGGCGGAGGGAGGTCGACCAGGTCGCCGTGGGGTGCGTCCGGGTGCCGCGACGCCGGGATCTCCCCGCCAGGCCGCGGGTTCGGGCGTCGTACCGCCGGCTACCTGCCGTCTCGTCGCAGGAACCGGTACAGCAGCCACAGCACCAGGGTGATCGGGGTGAGCAGCGCCGCGAACAGGATCGCTGCGAACACCCCGTAACCGTGCGGGTCGGTGGACAACCCGGTCACGCTGAGCAGCCCCACGCCGATGAGCAGGGCGATCAGGGCCACCGCGCAGCTGAACACGGCGAGGACGATGCGCCTCAGCGCTGTTCGCAGAGCGCTCTTGCGTGTGGTGCCGTCCGGTGCGTCCATGTTCGGCTCCGCAGGTGGTTCGGTCCGACCTCTTCATCAGCCGGAGTCGGGGGTGCAGACGGTCAGGAACGACTTCTGGTTCTCCCGCTCCACGTCCGCCGCGTCCATCCAGCCGCGCCCGCCGAAGAGGTAGCTGTCGGACGGGTGCCGGGCCGACTCGTCCAGCACCCGTCCGACGTCGACCCTGGCGCCGTACGCGCTCGGGCCGTCGACGGAAAAGTTGATCGAGTCCGACTTGGTCCAGTCGTAACCCTCGACCAGGGTTTTCCGCACCCGAAGCGGTTCAGCGGTGTCCGGAGGTGGTTCCCCGGAGGTCCTCAGCAGGTCCATGCGCTCCAACAGCACCCCCGGCGGGGGTGCGGACCACGCCTGCTCCGCGCTCCTGGTGGTGCCCGAGTCGAAGGTCACCGTCACGCCGGTGACGCCGTTGCAGGGGGTTCCGGTCCACAGCTTCAGGACGTCGCCGTCGACGCGGAACCCGGTCGCCGTGGGCAGCGACGGTTCGAACGGGGCCTTGGTCCCGCACGCAGCGGTCACCGACATCGCGAGGAGGACGGCGCAGGCGACGCGCCGCCGGTCAGCGATACCCGCCATCGGAAAGCCCCGCGTCTTCCTCGGTCTCGTTGCCGCCTGTGACCTGCTCCCACACGTAGGAGGCGAGGAAGCCCGTGTAGCCCTCCCGCGCCCACTGCTGCGAGTGGCGCTCCTCGTGGTGGAGCAGTCGGTCCAGGTCGAGATCGCCCCGCTGAGGTCCGCCCTCGCCGTCGTACCACACGTGGCCCGACCCGGCCACCTCCCGGAGCTGCTGCGCGGCGTCCTCCGGGTCGTCGATGTTCAGCATGAACGTGTCGCCCCAGGCCGTTCCGCCCTGCTGGCTGAACTGGTCCTGGACCAGGTTCCCGCCCAGGCCCATCATCATGCCGTTCGGGGTGGTCACCAGCCGTCCGCCGTTGCCGTGCACGAACGCCACGTCTTCGTCGTAGCTCCAGTCGTTCGCCCGTTGCCGCTCGATGATGCGGTTGAGCTCTCCCGAGCCGTAGGGGGTCTGCGGGAAGTCGGTTTTCTCCCCTTCGGTGCCGTAGTCGGTGCCCGCGTTCATGACGTAGGTCATCCGCACCGCCTTGGCGGCGTCGTCGCCGCTGATGTCGGTCGGCATCATGAAGTACGACTTGGACGTCCCGTCGCCGTCCTCGTCCTCCCGGATCTCCTCCATCCCGTCGAGGACCTTGAAGTCCTCCGGCGTGATGTGGTGTTCGGCGGCGATCTTCTCGATCGTGTCGATCGGTACGCCGCGGCGCACGGCGTTCTCGAGCCACTGCCGGTAGTGGCCGGACGCGGGTGGCCCGGTCAGCAGCCCGGCGTCCCGGAGCGACTGCTCCATCCTGACGACCTGGGCGTCGATCTCACCCGATTGCCCGGCGGCAGCCAGGGTGGTCGCGCCGTCGTCGCTGATCTTGCCGTCCTGCGCGAGTCGCAGCACGCGCGCGAGGGTGGCGTCGATGCTGTTCGCCGTGGCCAGTATCGCCTTGGTCTCCTGTTCCAGTTGCCTCTTGATGTTCTCGCGGTGCTGCTGGGCCGCGATGCGTTCGTCGGCCTCGTGCGACGATCCCGGTGGGCTGTTGTCGACGGGCCTGTTGTCCACGATCGTGCCGTCGGGGGAGATGTGGAACCCGTAGGCGTCGGCAAGGGCATCGTTGTTGGAAACCCGGGACTGCAAAGAGGAAACGTCGTCGGACGCGCTCTGCAGTGCGCGTTTGACCGCGGACAGCTCCGCGATCATGATCTCGGCCTTGTCCCGCGTGCTCCCCAGCGAACCGCGCGCGAGTTCGCCGGCGGAGCCGTGCCAGTCGGGCAATTTCCTCGCGCCGTCGAGTTCGTCCTGCAACCCGACGAGCCTGTCCCGCCTGCCGCCCAGGTTGGTGGCCGACGCGTCGAGCGCCTCAGCGTCCCACTTGCGGACGTCGTCGTAGCCGGCGGTCATCCCCCGAAAGCTCTTTCGGCGGCGTCCTCGTTCTCCGCGTAGGTCTTCGAGGACGACAGGACCGACTCGCTCCACCGGTCGATCTCGCCCGCCCACCCCGCCGCGCGTTCGTCGAACGCCGAGGCCAGGGCCGGCGCGCCCTTCGCCGACTCCCCGCCCGGCATCGCCGTCGCGATCGCGCCCAAGTCGGTGCCCGGGCGCACCTCCCTGGCCTGGTCCGCGGCTGAAGCCGCCGCTTTCGACGCAGCCCGCAGTTGACCGATCTCGACTCCGTACCCACTCACACCCGTGACCTTCCTGTTCCGGATCGATCAGCAGAGACCCCGAGTCCGGGAATGTGCGGCTACATCGTCAGACCCCTTGTCGTGGCGGGTACCGCACCGCGCGAACGTGTATCGCCATCTCAACCCCCGGGAGTGGACCGTGCACTGCGTCGACGAGATTCGGTTCTACCGACCGGTGTGGGCGGGTTCCGCGCATTTCGCGTACCCGTCGCTCGTTCGGTCGTACAGGTCCACTCGACCGGACGATGTGCCGTCATCCGATTCCGCTTTTCGGCGGTGATCATCGGTCGCCGGATGCGCTTCGTGCGATTCGGGGACGAAGTGTGCGAAGACCAATGGTCCGGCGAGGGCATTCCGGTCGAACAGGAATTCGCGGTAATTTTCCCGCGACCTCGCGCCGGGCGCAGCAGCGCGAACGCGTCGAACGGCTCAACCCCGGTTCCACCTCACTGGGACTGAATGGTCTACACGCGCCCGCGTGGAATTGCGGAACACTGTCCGTGGGCGAGTGAACACGGAGAGGACGCAAAGTTGCGCAAGAAATGGAATGCCTTCCGCGTCACCGCGTTGTCCCTGGTCTCGACAGTGGTGGCCGCCGGGGCGCTGGCGGGGGCCGCGGGTACGGCGTCGGCGCAGACGACCGCGGTGCGGATGAGTTATGCCTGCACCACCTCTCCCGGGCCGAGCGTCGAGCTGACCGTGTGGGTCGTCGGCGGTCTGCCGGACGAAGGGGCCGGCCTGAACACCGTTGCCAGCCACGACTACGCCCACATCGACGTGGACCTGGACCTGCGCGAGCTGCGCCCGGCCCTGTCCTTCGCCGAGGGGATTCGCCTGGACGGCGACAGCACCGCGACGCTCGACGCGAGGATCGTCGGCCCGGACGGGACGCGGACCACCCGGGCCGCGTTCACCCTCGCGCCCACGTGGTTGACGACCACCGAGAGGACCGCGGTGCGGGCCGCGGGCGCCTTCCCGGTGCAGCGGCTGGGCACGCCGGGCTCCTACGAGCTGCGCGTGGACGACCTGACGTTGACCCTGCGCCCCGAGCGCGCCGACGGCACGTCCCTCGGCACGGTCACCGCGTCCTGCTCGCACGACCCGGCGCAGGACGACCTGCTGGGCACCGTGCTGTCGCAGGGGGCCCACTTCGAGCGGCCCCCGCGCCCGAGCTGGTTGCAGGTGGTCTCGACGACCCCGACGTCCGTGACGCTGTCCTGGGAGGGCTACTCCTGGTGGAACCCCACCCGGGGCTACGAGGTGCACCTGGACGGCGGGAACACCGGCCTCGTCACCGAGGAGCAGGTCACGCTGACCGGGCTGACCCCCGACAGGCAGCACCGGGCGAAGGTCGTCACCGTGGACGTGCAGGGCATCCGGTCGACCTTCAGCCAAGGTCTGATCTTCACCCTCCCGCGCGCCTGAGCCGCGTCACCCCGTCGGTCACCGGGGTCCGTCGCTCGGTGGACCCCGGTGCCGCGACGTGGCCTCGGGCTCACTTGCGGTACTCGTAGACCTGCCCGTCCCGCCCGTCGACGGCTCGTACCAGGTGAACGAAGGCGCTACTGAGCGCCTTCGTCGCCTGGCCGGCCAACCTCCGCTCGTCGGCGATGCCGTCCCAGATCTCCAGCGCGATGACACCCCGGTGACCGCTGCCGAGCAGGGAGATCTCGCGGTCCTTCGCCACTCTGCCCTGCCCGGAGGCGTTGAGACCCGCCAGCTGGTTGGTGGCGGTTTCGACGTTGTGCGCCAAGTTGCTGAACTTGAAGGACTTGGCCTGCACGAACTCGCCGTCGTACTCCCTGGTCCCGTGGTCGGCCCCCTTCTCGCCGGTGTCCTCCTCTTCCCGGGGTCGCCAGAAGACGAGGTCTGCGCCGACCGGGCCGTCGCGGTGCTTCTCGTAACGGGTCGGGGAGCCTTTCAGGTGATCGGTGAGGAGAACTCGACCGAGCTTCTCGACCTGCACCAGGGAGCGCTCGTTGCGCTTGATCTCGGCGGCGGCGAGGCGGAGCTCGAAGAGGAAGCCGGTGCCGGGGGCATCGGCCTTGCGGGCCTTGCGGTCCAGCTCGTCCAGCGGGAACACCCGGTTGCTCGTCCGCAGGAGGTGGTACAGCCCGGCCACCTCCGGGGAGAGTTCACCTTCCCTCGGCGGGGTGCCGGCCGCGCTGGTCCTCCGCTCCTCCTGCTGCCGGTAGAGCTGGTACTCCCTGACCTTGTTCTTGAGGCTGTCCGGGGTCGGCCCGACCGCGAAGACCTCGTCCGAGCTCAGCATCTCGACCAGGCAGGCTTGCAGCGCGGCCTGGTGGGCCGCCAGCTTCTCCGCCCACTCCCTCTTGTTGTTGCCGAACTTCTCCTTCTTGGTCTTCTGCGACATGGAGAAGAACCCCGGCACGTCGGCGCCGATGTGCTTGAGGTCCGCGAGGGTCCTCGCCTGGACGAGCCCCGAGTCGACGACGCGCTGCACGGCGACCACGCGGGAGAACGCCGCGTTGCCGATCGCCTGGTGCAAGCCCACCGCAGCGTGGGGCGTCAACGGTCGCGCACGCTGCCCGGGGTGTTGCCCGGTGCGGTCGAGCCTGTCGTCCCCTCGATGGATCACACCACCAGGATGCGGCAGACGGCCCAGCGCCACAGCGTCCGCGAGGGCGGGAAACGCCGCCCTCGCGGACGATTGGTCCCGGTGCCCTCCCGCGCCAACGCTGAGTCGACGATCCGCCGCCCCGGGCGGAACGGCGAACGGGGACCTGTCCGCGGTCCCGTGGCGGGCCTGCCGGTTGCCGGTGGAGAACCGCGTTCTCGTCCGCCCGGTGGCGTCGAATTCCCGTGCGGCCCGCGGGGCCACCTGGTCCGTGCCGCGATTTCCTCGCGCGGACCGTGAGCCGCTGTTGTGCAGGAATTTCGGCACGCCGGGAAGTTTCCCGCAGTGGAAAAATCGGCACGGGATCTCGCGGAGTGGTCAACAATGGCCGGCCCGCCAGCTCCGGCAAGCGAGAGAGCTTCGGCTTGCCGAAGCGTGACGGGCTGGTCGGCCGGTCGCGGGTCACGCGTCGCGAGCGGATGTCCGACGCTTTGTCGGATATTCCACTCAATATGGATTGGATTTCGCGCCGGACCGGCCGGGAAGGGTTGTTATTCGCGGTCGGTGGTAATCCCGAGGAGGTGTTCCGAATCCCTCAGGCGGAGGTGAGGGAGGGCATCGTGGTTTCGTGCGCGGAGGTGAACCGGTGGCACACCGACCGCAGGACCTCGATGTGCGGTTTGTCCTTTTCCGCTACTTGCCAGATCACGCCGAACTCGCACTCCGGCAGGTCCGCGACTTGCAGGTAGCGGACATCCGGTCGCACGTAGAGCCGCGCCGCGGTGACCGGGACGAACGCGATCGCGCCGCCGAGCGCCACTGTGGACAAAAGCGACTCGAATCCCGTGACCTTGTGCGTGGCGTGGCGGACCCGGGTCCCGTCCGGCCGGGGGTCCACCGCCCAGAACCGGCGCCCCTCCGGGAAGCCCTCCGGGTTGAGGCCGAGCACCGGGTGATCGGCCAGGTCCGACAGGCGGATCACGTCGCGCTCGGCGAGCGGGTCGTGGGCGGCGATGCACGCCACCCGCGGCTCGGTCACCAAGGGCTGTGCGCCCAGGTCGTCCGGCACGGGAAGGTGGACGAACGCCGCGTCGATCTCGCCTTTGCGCAGTTCGGCCAACTGCTCGGTGAAGGAGTCGACCACCCGGACCTCCGGGCCCAGTTCCGGGTGGTCGGTCGAGAGCATCGAGATCACCCCCCTGGTGGCGTCGAGCGCGGCGAAGCTCTCGCACACCCCCAACCGCAGCACGGGGGTGTCGTTCGAAGCGCGTTCCGCCGCCCTGAGCAGGTCGTCCACGGAGTCGACCACCCGTCGGGCGAGCGGCAGCAGTGCCTGCCCCTGTGCGGTCAGTTCGACCCGTCTGCTCGTCCGGTCGAACAGTTGCACCCCTAGTTTCAACTCCAGTGCGCGCACCCGCTGGCTGAGCGCCGGTTGCGACAGGTAGAGCCGGTTGGCCGCACGTCCGAAGTGGAGCTCTTCGGCGAGCACCAGCAGTTGCCTCAGATGCTGGGCCGTCGGCTCGTCGCCGTTGGTCATGAATACGCCTCCCCCGATCCATAATCCCTGAATTATCAGTGTACCGCAGATACTAATCGATCTCCGGTTGCACTCGCGGTTCTGTCGCTGGCAGACTGATCTCAGAACTGGGGTGGTTTCCAATGTCTGCCGTCCCGGCTGCGTGGGGGCGCAACTTCACCAGGAGGAGAAGTTGAGTACTAACTCGACTGATGCTTTAGCTCCAGCGGAAGTGTCGCGAAAAGTATTGGAAACCCTCTACCGTTACCGGCGCGTCGACACGTCGGTGCAGTTGGACAAGAAGCAATCCTTCGACGACTCGGGCTGCGTTGCCTGCTTCGAGGCGTTCCAGGCCAAGATTGAAAAGTTCGTGAAGCACCACAAGGCGATCCGCTTCGTCATCCCGGCCTTCCCCGCCAAGTCGCCGAACCGGAAGAAGGTGCTCGGCGCGCTGCCGGACCTCGGTGAGCACGCCGCACTGGACTTCCTCCAGTCGCTCTGCGATTACGTCCGCCACTTCTACGCGCCCGGAGCGCACATCACCATCTGTTCGGACGGGCACGTCTTCAGCGATGTGATCGGTGTCGACGACGGCACGGTGACGGCGTACCGCAAAGCCCTCGAAGAGATGATCAGGCGGGAGAGCTGGACGTCGCTCGACCTCTTCGGCCTGGACGACGCCTTCGGCGACGCGGGCTACCCGAAGCTGCGGGCGGTGCTCGAACGCGACTACTCCGACACGCTCGCGCAGCTGAAGGGGAAGATCCGCGAGGACGACGCCACGCGCTCGCTGTTCAACGGCATCCACCGCTTCATGTTCGAGGACGCGCTGGGCATGAGGGAGGACGTGGTCTCGAAGACCAAGCTGCGCGCCGAGTCGAAGGACAGCGCCTACCAGACCATCCGCCGGAGCAACGCGTGGAGCAGGGTCGTCTCGGAGAAGTTCCCGGACGCCATGAGGTTGTCCATCCACCCGCAGGCGCCGCACTCGGAGAAGTTCGGGATCAACCTCATGCGGGCGCGCGACCAGTGGTTGACCCCGTGGCACGGCGTGGTGCTCGACGACGGCACGAACCTGTCGCTGGTCAAGCGCTGGGAAGCCGAGGAGGTCGACGCCTCGGTCATCTGGCGGGACGGCCGCCCCAGCCACTTCGTCGCCCCTCACCTGACCATCAACTCCTGAAAGGGCGGGCTCCGACATGACATCACCGGCAGAGACGCTGATCCACACCCCGCTGCGCCCGTTCGGCCGCATCGTCCAGGCCCCCGGTGGGGCGCGGGTCGCCGACATCCCGGTGGAGACGCTCGCCACCTGGACCATCGAGTCCCGCGTCCTGGTGCTGCGCGGGTTCGACCTGATGGCGAAGCAGGAGTTCGCCGACTACTGCCGCCAGTGGGGCGAGGTGCTCAAGTGGGAGCCCGGCGAGGTGGTCGACCTGGTCGTGCAGGAGGACCCGAAGAACTACCTGTTCGCCAGCGGTGACGTGCCGTTCCACTGGGACGGGGCCTTCGTCGAGGCCGACCCGCGCTGGTTCTTCTTCCAGTGCCTGGACGCCGCCGAGGAAGCCGGTGGCGAGACGGTCTTCTGCGACACCACGGCGGTGTACCGGGACGCGGAGGCCGAGACCCGCGAGCAGTGGTCGCGGATCAGCGTCACCTACGAGACGGAGAAGCTGGCGCACTACGGCGGTCAGGTGACCGAGCGGCTGATCTCGCAGCACCCGGCGACCGGTGTCCCGGTCCTCAGGTTCGCCGAGCCGCTGGACCCGGCGGTCTACAAGAACCCGGTGCACGTCACGGTGGACGGCGTCGAGCAGGGACAGGTCGACACCTTCCTGCGGTCGATGGCCGAGCGGCTGCACCGGCGCGAGTACTGCTACGACCACCCGTGGCAGGCCGGTGACATCCTGATCGCGGACAACTTCTCCCTGGTCCACGGGCGCAACGCCTTCACCGGCCCCACCACGCGCCACCTGCAGCGGGTCGAGGTCATTTGATGGGGGCGGGGATCGGCATCGTCGGTGCAGGCATCTCGGGCCTGCACCTGGCGCTGCGGCTGCACCAGCGCGGGATCGACTGCACGCTGTACACGCCCGGCGACCCGGAGGAGATCCGGAGCGGCCCCCTGGTCAACCTGGTGACCCGCTTCGCCTCGACCAGGGAGCGGGAGCGCGAGCTCGGCGTCACCCGGTGGCTGTCGGGCGAGTTCGACAACAGCTGGATGCACATGCGCCTGGAGGGCGGGGAGGGGCTGTCCTTCCGGGGGCGGCTGCCGAGCCCGGCCAGTTCGGTCGACTTCCGGATGTACCTGGCGTCGCTGCTGGAGGAGCTGAACGCCCGCGGCGGGACGGTGGTGCGGCACCGACCGGCCGACCGGGCGCAGCTCGCCCGGCTGGCGGAGCGGCACGACCTGCTGGTCGTCGCGGCCGGGCGGGGCGAGTTGGCCGACGTCTTCCCGCGCGACGAGGCGCGCTCGCCGTACCGCGAGGCGCCGAGGGCGTTGCTGGGCGGGCTGTTCCACGGCATCCGCCCGCCGGACCCTCCCGGGATGACCATGGACATGATCGCCGGGGTGGGCGAGATCCACGCGCCGACCTACCACTCGTTCGGCGGCCGGGTGCACGCGGTGCTGGTGGAGGGCGTGCCCGGCGGTCCGTTCGAGGCGGTGACCCGCGGCGACCACCGGGGTGATCCCCACCTCGTGGCCAAACAGGTCCTGGGCCTGATCACCGAACACGCGCCCTCGTTGAGGGAACGCGTGGACGAGCGGGAGTTCCAACTCGTCCGACCCGACGACGTGCTCCAGGGGGCGGTCGTGCCGACGGTCCGGCGGGGCTGGGCGGAACTGGCCGACGGGCGGTTCGCCCTGGCGATCGGGGATGCCTGGATCACCAACGACCCGCTCACCGCGCAGGGGGCCAACCTCGGCTCCCGGCAGGCGTTCCAGGTGGCCGACGCGCTGTCGGAGCACACCGGCCCCCATGACGGGGAGTTCTGCCGACAGCTCTCGGAGCGGTTGTGGTCCGAGGCGCGCCCCGTGGTCGACTGGACGAACACCTTCCTCGGACAACCCCCGCCGCAGGTGCTGTCCCTGTTGACCGCCGCGGCCGAGGACCAGCGCGTCGCGGACGCGTTCATCGCCAACCTCGACCGCCCGGACCGGATGTGGCACAGCATCGAGCGACCTGAGGACACCGAGCGGTTCATCACCGCGGCGCGTTCCACCGGGGGTGGGGCATGAGGGTGAAGGTGGGACTGGCCTGGGACGCGGTCGGCCCGATCGACGGCGGCCGTGACCTGCTCGCCCTGGCGCGCGCCGCCGGCATGGACGCCTTCCTGGTCTTCGACCACCTGATCAACGTCTTCCCGACGCAGGCGTGGGACGCGGACTTCAGCTACCTGGCGACCGTGCTGCCCACACCGGACCAGTGCCTGGACTTCGCCACGGTCCTCGGCAACTTCGCCCCGCAGGCCGGACCGGTGCAGTTGGTCATCGGCGTCACCGACCCGAACCGGCGGCACCCCGCGGTGCTCGCCCAGACCGCGCTGACCCTGGCGCAGCTGACCGAGCGGCCCCCGGTGCTCGGCATCGGCGCCGGCGCGCTGGAGAACCTCCAGCCGTACGGCGTGGCCCACGACCGCCAGGTCGACCGGGTCGAGGAAGCGCTGCAGGTGCTGCGGCTGCTCTTCGGCGGCCCCGGGCCGCACGACTTCAGCGGGAGGTTCTTCTCTCTGGACAAGGCCCTCATGGGGCTCCGGGCGCCCGAGGGGCGCGCACCCGAGATCTGGGTGGGCGCGAACCGCTCGCGGATGCTCACCCTCACCGGCCGGTACGCGGACGGGTGGGTGCCGTCGGAGCTGGTGCCGGCCGCCGAGTACGCGCGGCGACTGGCCGTGGTGCGAACGGCTGCCGCGGAGGCCGGCCGGGACCCCGACGCGATCGTCGCCGCCGGTGGCGTGCCGATCGTCGTGGCCGACACCGACGCGGAGGCGCGCGAACTGCTGCGCGCCGACGCCATCCGCTTCACCGCGCTGCACGCGAGCGCGGCGGCGTGGCGGGAGCACGGCGCGGTCCACCCGTTCGGCGAGGGGTACCGGGGCCTCAAGGAACTGCTGCCCCACCGGCTCACCCGCGAGGAGGTGACGCGTGCGCTGGCGGCGGTGCCCGACGACGTGGTGGCCGCGCAGGCCCTCGTCGGCAGCAGGCAGACCGTCCTGGACCGGATCGGCGACCTGGTCGACGCCGGTATGAGGCACCCGGTGCTGATCCCGGTGTCCGCGCTGGCGTCACCGGAAGCCGCGCGGTTCACCGTCGAGTCGCTGGCCTGGCTCAGCGCCGAGCTGCGCGCGGGAGCGCCTGCCGGGAGCGTGACGGCGTGACCGGCATCGGCATCGTCGGCTCCGGCATCTCCGGCCTGCAGCTCGCACTGCGGCTGCAGCAGTTGGGCCTGCCGGCGACGGTGTACTCCGCGCAGTCCGCGACAGAACTGGCCTCGGGTCGCCCGCGCAACTTCCCGGCGAGGTTCGGTCCCACCCAGCGGCGGGAGGAGCAGCTCGGCACGGTGGCCTGGCGGTCGGCGGACGCGCAGGTGCGCGCCTGGTCGGTCGCCATCGGCGTCGACGGACCGCCCCAGCGGTTCCTGGCCGACCTGGACCCGCCGTCCAGCGTGGTGGACTTCCGGGTCTACCTGCCCCACCTGCTGGAGGTCTTCGTCGAGCGAGGCGGCGACGTGCGGTTCGGGCCGAGCCGGGTCGACGACGTCGCGCGGCGGCACGACCTGGTGGTGGTGGCGAACGGCGACCGCTCCGTGCGCGAGCTGTTTCCCCGCGACGACGCGCGCAGCCCGTACCGGGAGCCGCAGCGCATCCTGTGCAGCGGTCTGTACCACGGCATCCGCGAGGACGTACCGCACTCCTTGGACCTGTACTTCCTGCCGGGGATCGGCGAGATCTTCCGCATCCCCTTCCTGTCGCCCCGGGGCCGCGCCGACGTGCTCGCCTTCGAGGCCGTGCCGGGTGGTCCGCTCGAAGCCGTCAGCCACGTCGACGCCGATGGCGACCCGGCGACGTTCCACCGCGATGTGCTCGCCCTGGTGGCCGAGTTCGCGCCGGACCTCCGCGACCGCGTCGACGTGGGCGACTTCGGGCTCATCGGCCCGGGCGAGGTGGCACAGGGCGGCGTCACCCCGGTCGTGCGCCGGCAGTGGACGCGGTTGGACGGCGGCAGGTGCGCGATCGCCATCGGCGACGCGTGGATCACCAATGACCCCTTGACCGCGCAGGGGGCCAACCTCGGCTCCCACTCGGCCTTCGCGCTCGCCGGGCTGATCGCCGGCGCGTCCGGGCGCCTGGACGAGGAGTTCTGCGGGAGGGCCGCCGAGCGGCTCTGGGAGCACGCGCGGCACGTGGTCGAGTGGAGCAACGCGTTCCTGGCCCCGCCGCCTCCGCACGTCGTGGAGCTGTTGGGGAAGGCGGCCGAGGACAAGCGGATCGCGGACGCCTTCGTGAACATGTTCCACGACCCCGTCGCCATGTGGCGGACCCTGAACGGTCCCGACGGCGTGAGGTCCTTCCTCGCAGACTTCCTCGAAGGAGCCCGATGACGAACCTGGGAATCGACATCGACGCACGGGGCGTGCTGATCCCCGAGGCGGACCAGACGGCGGTGTGGCTCCTCGGCGGGCTCGCCCAGGTCCTCGTACCCGGTGAGGTGACCAGGGACAGCTTCACCGTCGTGCAGCACACGGGAAAGCGCGGCTACACCACGCCGCTGCACTACCACACGATCGAGGACGAGGTGTTCATCGTGCTGGACGGCCGGCTGCGGATGGTGTCCGGCGGCCGTGAGCTCATCGCCGAGGCGGGCACGACGATGATCATCCCCAAGGCGGTTCCGCACGGGTTCGTCGCGGTGTCACCGGACATCAGGTTCCTGACGATCCACTCGACCCCCACACCGGGTGAACGCCCGCAGTTCGACCGGTTCCTGGCCGCGGAGATCCCTCGCGCCAAGGCGCTCACGCTACCGACCGAGGACCTCGGTCCGGAAGCCGGTCCCGACCTGGACCGGCTCATCGAACTCGGTGGCGAGTACGGCTACGGCTACGCCGGGCCCGCCCCCACCCCGTAGAAACAGCACCCAGCTCAACGAGGAACAACATGCGTCTCAGACTCATCGCCTTGATGGTGTGCGTCTTCGGCATCACCACCGGCGAGTTCGTCATCGCCGGCATCCTGCCGGACGTCGCCACCGACCTGGGCGTCTCCATCCCCGCGGCCGGTCTGCTGGTCACCGCGTACGCCATCGGCATGATCATCGGTGGTCCGGTGCTGACCGCGATGACCACCCGCTTCCCGCGCAAACCGCTCATCCTGATCCTGCTGCTGGTGGCGGTCGCCGGCAACGTCGCGTCGGCGTTCGCGCCGGCCTACGAGGTGCTCTTCCCCGCCCGGGTGGTGACCGCGCTGGTGACGTCCACGTTCTTCGCCAACGCCATCGTCATCGCGACCTCGACGGTGCCGCCGGAAAAGCAGGGTTCCACGGTGTCCAAGCTGGTCTTCGGCATGAACATCGCGATGATCCTGGGCGCGCCGATGGGGACGTTCGTGGGCAACAACTTCGGCTGGCGGGCCACGTTCATCCTCATCGGGGTGATCTGCGCGGTCGGTCTGCTGATGGTGCTGAAGCTGGTGCCGGCGGTCGCGAACACGGGCACGTCGGCCGTGGCGGAGCTCAAGGTCTTCCGCAGGAGGGACGTGCAACTGGCGATCCTGGTGACGGCGATCGGCAACGCCGGCTTGCTGATGGTGTTCACCTACTTCGCCCCGCTGGTCACCGACGTCGCGGGCTTCTCCGCGGGCACGGTCGCCGGTCTGCTGCTGGTGTACGGCGTGGGCGCCACGGTCGGCAACCTGCTGGGCGGTTGGCTGTCGGACCGGGCGCTCATGCCGTCCCAGGTGGGGCTGCTCGCGCTGCTCGCGGGGGCGCTGGTGCTGATGTGGGTGGTCGGCTCCAGCACCGTGTTCGTCGGGATCATGGTGTTCGTGGTCGGGGCACTGGGCTTCTCGGTGGTCCCCGGCATGCAGGCGCGGGTCCTGCGGACCGCCAGCACGGCGCCGACGCTGGCCATCGCCGTGAACGCGTCCGCCTACCAGCTCGCGGCCGCCTTCGCCGGGTGGCTGGGCGGCCGCGTCATCGTCGGGGTCGGGCTGCGCGAGGTGTACCTCGTCGCCGCCGCCGTCACCGGCCTGGGCATCCTCGTGAGCTGCTTCGCCTGGTACCGCGACCGCACCGACGTGCGCGCCGGAGATTCGCAAGTCCCCGCGGCATGACGACACTTGGGAGGATCGATGACCGGTGAAACGGCACTGGTGGACGGCGACTGGGCGGAGCGCAACCTGGACACGCCCGGGGTGGTGTTCGTCGAAACCGGCAACGAGGACACCGAATACCGGAAGGGGCACCTGCCCGGCGCGGTGTGGATCGGGTGGGACGAGTTCCAGGACGACGTGCGACTGGGTGTCGTCGGTCCGGACGAGTTCGCCGGGCTGATGTCCGCCAAGGGCATCGGCGAGGACGACACCGTCGTCCTCTGCTCGGCGTCGGCCGGCCTGCTGGCCGCGCTCGCCTACTGGTACTTCACCCTGCACGGGCACCGGTCGGTGCGGCTGCTCGACGGCGGTCGCCGCAAGTGGGAGTCGGAGGACCGCCCGCTGTCCCCCGAGGTCACCGGGCGACCGGCCACCGAGTACCGGGTGCGCGTCCCCGACCCGTCGGTCCGGGCCACGCGCGACGACGTGCTGGCCGCGATCGGCACCGGGAACATCCTCGACGTGCGCACGCCCCAGGAGTACGCCGGTGCGATCTTCGCACCGGGGTTCGCGGGCGAGGCGTTCGCGCCCGGCAACAACCCCCACGAGGTGGCCCAGCGCGCCGGGCACGTGCCCGGCGCGCTGAACATCCCGTGGGACGCGGTCGTGAACGACGACGAGACGTTCAAGGGGCGGGAGGAGCTCGAACGGCTCTACGCCGACCTGGAGCCCGCGAGGGGCACGATCACCTACTGCTGGGTGGGCGCGCGATCGGCGCACAGCTGGTTCGTGCTGCGTGAACTGCTGGGACGCCCGGACGTCAGGAACTACGACGGTTCCTGGGCGGAGTACGGATCGCTGATCGGGGTACCGGTCGAGCGCACCCATCGAGGGCGGAACCGGTGACGACGGGACGACTGCACGGCAAGGTGGCGCTGGTCACCGGCGCGAGTTCGGGCATCGGGGAAGCCGCGGCCAAGGTGCTGGCGGCGCAGGGCGCCCGTGTCGTGCTCGCGGCCCGGCGGACCGACGAGCTCGACCGAGTGGCGAAGGAGATCGAGGAGGCCGGTGGTGCCGCGGTCGCGGTGCGCGCCGACGTGCAGGTGGACGACGACCTGGCGCGCGCGGTGCACGCGGCTCGGGAGCACTTCGGCGGCTTGGACATCGCGTTCAACAACGCAGGTTCGCTCGGTACCCCGGGCATGGTCGCCGATCAGACGCCCGACACCTGGAGCGCGACCATCGCCACCGTGCTGACCAGCACGTTCCTCTCGATGCGGCACGAGATCCCGGCGATGCTCGAACGAGGGGGCGGGACGATCGTCAACAACGCCTCCCAACTGGGCCTGGTCGGCCTCGGCATGGGCGTGAGCCCCTACGTGGCGGGCAAGCACGGGGTCATCGGCCTGACCAAGGCGGCGGCCCTGGAGTACGCGCCGCGCAACATCCGGGTCAACGCGCTCGCGCTCGCCTCGGTGGACACGCCGATGTACCGCGGGTCGGTGGGCGGTGACGAGGAGATGGCGGGCCTGTTCCGCTCCATGCACCCGCTGGGGCGCATCGCCACCGCGGAGGAAGCCGCCTCGGCGGTGGCCTACCTCGCCGCGGACGAGGCCGCCTTCTTCACCGGGTCCGTGCTGGTCATGGACGGCGGGTGGACAGCGCGGTGAAAGCCACCCCGGTCCTGGCCGGCACCCTGCCGGGCGTCGTCGGCGCGGACCTGCGCGTGCCGCTGGTCACCGGGGCTAGCGTGCCGTACGCGAACCTCGACTACGCCGCCAGCACGCCGTGCCTGGTGGACGTGCGCCTCGCGGTGGAACGACTGCTGCCCTGGTACAGCAGCGTGCACCGCGGGGCGGGGTTCACCTCGCAGGTCTCCACGCGGGTCTACGAACGGGCGCGCGCGTCGGTCCGCGGGTTCGTCGGCGCCCGGCCGGACGCCACCGTGCTGTTCACGCGCAACACCACCGACGCGCTCAACCTGCTCGGGCACGCCCTACCGGGGGGCACGACGGTCTTCAGGTTCTCGACCGATCACCACGCCGCCCTGCTCCCGTGGCGGCGCGCGCGAGTGTGCCGCCTGGGGATGCCCACCGGGGCGGTGGACGCGGTCTCGCGCCTGGAGGAGGCGCTGGCCGCCGCGCCGCGCGGACCCAAGCTCGTGGTGATCACCGGGGCGTCGAACGTGACCGGCGAGGTGTGGCCGGTGGCGCGGTTGGTCGAGGTGGCGCGCTCGCACGGCGCCCGCACCGTCCTCGACGCCGCCCAGTTGGCCGCGCACGGACCGATCGACGCCACCGGTTGGGGCCTGGACTGGGTCGCCCTGTCCGGGCACAAGCTGTACGCGCCGTTCGGCGCCGGCGTGCTGGTCGGCAGCCGCGACTGGCTGGCCGCCGCCGAGCCGTACCTGCTCGGCGGCGGCGCCACCGCGCTGGTGGCGGAGGAAGGGGGCGTGGAGAGCGTCACCTGGTCGGGGCTGCCGCACCGGCACGAGGGCGGCACCCCCAACGTGGTGGGCGCCCACGCGCTCGCGGTCGCCTGCGACACGGTGTCGACCGTCGGTTGGAGCGCGATCACCGCGCACGAGCAGCAACTCGCGATCAGGCTGCGGCAGGGCATCGCCGAGATCCCCGGCGTGCGCCAACTCCGGATGTGGGACGGTGACCACCCGCGCCTGGGTGTGGTGTCGTTCAGCGTCGACGCGCCGGCGGACCCCCGGCTGGTGGCCGCCGCGCTGGCCGCCGAGCACGGCATCGGCGTCCGCGACGGTGCTTTCTGCGCCCACCAGGCGGTGCGGGCCATGGTGCGCGACACGAGCGGCGGGAACCCCGGCCGGGCGCTGCGGGCCAGCATCGGGATCGGCACCACGACCGAGCACGTCGACCGGTTCCTCGACGCGTTGCGCGACATCGTTGAGACCGGCCCCCGGTGGAGGTACCGGGAACAGGCACACGGGTGGGCGCCGGTACCCGATCCGCGGCCGTCGCCCGAGTTCTTGAGCTGACGAAGGATGGGGATGTCCGGGAAGTTCGGTGTGATGCTCTACCCCGACCAGCCGTTCGACACGCTGGTCGAGAGGTTCCGGTGGTTGGAGGACCTCGGGTTCGACCAGGTCTTCGTCCCGGACCACAGCGGTGACCTCCGGGACCGGCGCAACACCTGGCACGACAGCTGGGCGGTGCTCGCCGCCGCCGCGGTGAGCACCCGGCGGGTCCGGATCGGCACGCTCGTCGCCAATCAGGTCCTGCGCCCGCCGGCGCACCTGGCGAGGCAGGCGGTCGCGATCGACCACCTGTCCGGGGGGCGTCTGGAGCTGGGCATCGGCGCGGGCCTGTTCGACTGGGACCACTACAGCGTCGGGGAGCGACCCTGGTCTCCGAGGGAGCGGATGGTCCGCTTCGCGGACTACGTGACGATCGTGGACGGGCTGCTCCGCGCGACCGGTCCGACCTACAGCCACTCCGGTTCCAAGTTGTGGGTGAAGGACGTCGCGACCGCGCCGGGCCCGGTGCAGTCACCGCGACCGCCGATCACCCTCGGCGGGCAGTCGCCCACCGTGCTGCGGGTCGCCGCGGAACTGGCCGACGTCTGGAACACCCACGGCCCGCCCGGCGCGACCGCCGAGGAGGTCCTGCGCGCCACCGCCGCGCAGACCCGCACCATCGACCGCATCGCCGCCGACGCCGGTCGCGACCCGGCGCTGATCAGGCGCTCGTACACCATCTTCGGACCGTGGGACCCGAAGTGGGGGAGACACGGTTACGAGGAGGTCTTCGACCGGTTCGGTCGGTTGGGCATCACCGACTTCGTGCTCGACTGGCCCGGTGAGGACCACCGGAACGAGTTCGAGCGCGTTGCCCGCGAGCTCATCCCGAGCCTTCGCGAGTAACAGCGGTATCAGCACCAAGGGGGAACAGTGGTATCGCGAGGAACGGCATTACCGCAGGGAACGGCGTCACCGGCGGGGGAGTCGCCGGTGGTGGCCGGACGAGGGGGGACCGCTCGGACGACCGCGGTGACCAGGGAGGACCCCAGGTACGCGTACCTGGTCAGCGGGCTCAACCAGCGCTACGTCGGCACACCGGAGTCCGTGCACGTCGTCGGCTCGACCGAGGAGGTCGTCGCCGTCGTGCAGGACGCGGTCGACCGGGGCAAGCGCATCGCCGTGCGGTCGAGCGGGCACTGCTACGAGGACTTCATCTTCAACCCCGAGGTCCAGGTCGTGCTCGACATGTCGCGGATGGACGACGTGTGCTTCGACCCGCACCGGCGCGCTGTCGCCGTCCAGGCCGGCGCCACGATCCTCAGGACGTACCAGACGACCTACTCGGAGTGGGGGGTCGTCGTACCCGCCGGGTTCTGCTACTCGGTGGCCATGGGCGGCCACGTGAGCGGGGGAGCATGGGGACCGCTGTGCCGGCAGCACGGTCTCGTCGTCGACCACCTGTACGCGGTGGAGGTCGTCGTGGTCGATGCCCGGGGCCGTGCCCGCGCGGTGATCGCCACGCGGGACCGGGACGACCCGAACCGCGACCTGTGGTGGGCGCACACCGGTGGCGGGGGCGGCAACTTCGGCGTGGTCACGCGCTACTGGTTCCGCACCCCGGGCGCGACCGGTCACGACCCGAGCCGGCTGCTGCCCCGGCCGCCGGCCGAGTTGCTGGTCAGCGCGCTCAGCTGGTCGTGGGACGACCTGAGCCGCACCCAGTTCGACCGCCTGACCCGCAACTACGCCGACTGGCACGTGGAGAACAAGGCCCCGGACAACCCCGCCCGCGCCCTGATCAGCCAGCTCGTCCTCACGCACCGGTCGGCGGGGCGACTGGGGATGCTCGCGCTGGTGGACGCGTCGGCGCCGGGGGCCGAGCGGATGCTGTCGGACTACGTGGACCGGGTGGGCAGCGGCGTGACCGCCACGCCGAGCGCCCTGGTCGCGCCGCTGGGCGACCTGCCGGCGATGCCGCAGTTCGCGCAGGCCCGGAGACAACCCTGGTTGCAGGCGATCCGGATGATCGGGACGACGAACAGCACGTTGAACGACCCGACCCTGCGCGCCGAGTACAAGTCGGCGTTCATGCGGGGGACCTTCCCGGACGACCAACTCCGGGCGCTGTTCGACCACCTGGCGCGGGAGGACTACGCCAACCCCACCGCCGCGGTGCAGCTGACGTCCTACGGGGGGCGCATCAACTCGGTCGCCCCCGGCGCCACGGCCTCCGTGCACCGCGACTCGGCGTTCAAGCTGCAGTGGCAGGTGTTCTGGGGCGACCCGGCCGACGACGACGAGAACACGGGCTGGGCCAGGGACTCCTACGCGGCCGTGTACGCGGGCACCGGCGGTGTGCCGGTGCCCGACGACGTGACCGACGGGTGCTACGTGAACTACCCGGACGTCGACCTCGGGGACCCACGGTTCAACACCTCCGGCGTGCCGTGGCACTTCCTGTACTACAAGGAGAACTACGCCCGGTTGCAGGACGTCAAGCGCCGGTGGGACCCGCGCGACACGTTCCGGCACGGCCAGTCCGTCCGGCTGCCCTGATCCGGCCGGCGCCGGTCACCCCCGTGTCGCCGCGGGGGTGACCGGCGCCCGGTGCACGCCGGGAACGGGTGACGCCGGTGCGGTGCCGAAAACCGGGGCCCGGGCGTGCCGCCGGTCGGCTCAGGGGGTGCCGGGGGACAGGACCTCGTAGGGCAGCGTCGTCGCGCTCGTGCCGCGGTTGCGGGCGAGGGTGAAGGCACCGTGGGCGCTCGCCACGCCCCGGGCGTCACGCCACTCGACGAAGCGCAGCTCGTCCACGTCCACCCACGCGGGCTGGGCGGAGGAGCCGGTCACCTTCAGGTACGGCATCACCATGTTGCCCGTCGACGGTCCGCTGTCCAGCTCGGGCACGGTCAGGTCGACGACCACCCGGTGCCACCGGCCGTCCGCGGGGACGTCCACCGGCCTGGTGAGGGTCGCCACGACCTCCGAGGTGGGGTCCTCGGCGGGGTTGCTGTCGTCGAAGTGGTAGATGTCGAAGCGGACCTCCGCGGTCGCGGTGGAGGAGCGGCGGACCTCGGTGACCAGGGAGTAGGACGGTTCGGGGTCGGTGGGGACGGCCTTGCCGCCCTTGTCCTCGTAGGCCCGGTGGCGGGGCAGGGGGATGCGGGCGATCGGCCTGCTCTGCACCGAGTCGCCGTCGCGCACCTCCAGGCGCAGGGCGCGCAGGCCCTGCGCGGCGTCACCCGGGCGGGTGCCCTCGCGCTTGCTGTTCACGCTCCAGTGCACGGCTTCGCTGACGGCTGCGTCGGCGGTCTCGTCCTCGAAGTGGCCCCAGCCGTAGAGGTCGCGCCCGATGTCCATGGCGTCGCCGCCGGTCGGTTTGACGAGCTCCGACGCCGTCACGGGGAGGTCCACCACCGCGCCGGGCGCCACGTCCTGCTCCTGGGCGCGGCGGGCGGGGGCACCGGTGACCAGGCGGCCGGTGTGCCGCTCCAGGACCAGTTGCGCCGGTGTGCCGCCCCCGTTCGGGCGGGTGCGGACGGCGCCGGTGTCGTCGCGGTAGGACTCCAGCGGCAGCGTGCTGCGCTCCCACACGCGGGCGAGGACGCGTTCGGCGGCGGAGTCGGTGACCGGCACGGGCTTGTAGTCCACCAGTTCGAGCGGGAAGAGCCTGGCCTCCAGCAGGGTGTCGCCCTCCCACACGGTGCGCAGGAACGCGCTGGCGAAGGTGGCCAGGAAGTTCTGCTCGAACACGAAGTTGCCGAGGCTGTAGGCGATCAGCTTGCCCCTGTACCACTCGACCCCCTGGAGCACGTGCGGGTGGTGGGCGACCACGACGTCCGCGCCCGCGTCGATCGCCTTGCGGGCGATGTCGCGCATGTTGTCCGACGCCGCTTCCTGGAACTGGAAACCGGCGTGCACCTGGACCATCACCAGCGGGGACGTCGCCGCGGCCTGCTTGATCCGCTCGGTCGACGCCTCGGCGTCCCACCGGGCCGCCCCGCCGTGGCCGCGTCGCGCCACCCAGTCCTGCACCTCGGGGTAGACGGCCGCCAGCGACGCCCACATGCCGGCCACCTGCTCGTCGGACGCGCGTTCCTCGGCCGCGCTGAACCGCTCCCACGCCTCGCGGACGCGGCGCGGCGCGGACGGCACGCCCGCGGCCGGGTAGCCCCACGTCCTGGTGTCGTACTGCCACCGGTCCGACTCCGCGACGTCGTCGGGTCGTCGCGCGCTCGCGGCGGGGAAGCTCTCGTTGACGAACGAACCGTCCACGCTGGTGTAGGCCAGCACGGAGACGCCCGTGCCGGCGACCTCGCGCCGGTGCGGCTCGGTGGCCTCGGTGGCGTCGGCACCGGCGCCCACGGTGGCGATGCCCGCGCCGGACAGGGCGGCGCGCGTGTCGGCCACGCCGGCGTCGAGCAGGTCGCGGGAGTGGTTGTTGGCCAGCACCGCGAGGTCCGTGGACAACGCGCGCAGGCCCGCCACGGTGGGGCCGGCGGACTGGAGGATGTAGCGCTTGCCCGGGTAGGCGGCACCCGCGGGCTTGTCGCTGATGACCGTCTCCACGTTGGCGGTGCGGAAGTCGGCGGCGGCGAAGGCGGGCGCGATGGCGGACACCACGTCCTCCGCGCCGGCCGCGGCGTCGTCGGCGGGGATCAGCGGCTCCGCGCGCCCGCTGGACTCCTCCTGGGCCGGTGTTGCGTAGCGCCTGCCGAACATCACGTCGCCCGCCGAGTGGACGGCGAACCTGCCGCCACTACGGGAGAACAGCGTCACGTCGACCTCCTTGCCGGAGTCCGACCAGCCCAGCGGGACGGGTTCGGCCAGGTGGCCGTCCGCGGTCACGACGGCCGTGGCGGGTCCGGGCAGCTCGGGTGCCTCGACCACGCCGTCGTCGTCGGAGGTCAGCGCGACCGGGGTGCCCAGCGGTGAGTGCACGGTGACGGTGGCCCCCTCCAGCGGTTCGCCGGACTCGTCGAGGACCTTGAGCCGCACGGCGATGCTGCTGCCGCCCGCGGGGCGGAGGCAGCCGTCGCAGTCGGTGTCGCTGACCGCGTGGACCACGGCTCCCGCGGCCACGGCCAAGACGAGGGGGATGGCGACCCACGGCCACCGGTGTCTCAACGTGCCGATGATGCCCACAGCAGATAACCCTTTCGTGGTAACGAGAAAACGCTCGGGTGTCGAGGAGTCGAGGAGTCGAGGAGTCGGGGAGTCGGGGAGTCGGGGGTGTCAGCGGTCCAGGGCCCGCCCGAGGGCGCGGACGACGGGTTCCCAGCGGTCGGGGGAGTCCCGGGTGGTGCGGTTGACCTCGACGTGCGCGAAGAACGCGTCGTGCTCCGCGGCGGTGACGCCCTGCCGGTTGCGGGTGCCCTCCAGGTCGCCGCAGTCGCGCGCCCACGCCCGGCACACGCGCAGCCGTTCGTCCAGGGCGTCGGCGACCTCCTCCAGCAGGGGGTCCTCCCGCGCCGCGCCGGGGGAGAGCACGAGGTCCGCCCCCGGGAGGCTGGCGTCGTCGAAGCCGTGCAGCTGCACCTGCGGCACGCGGTCGCGCGAGTGCCGCTCGGCCGCGGCGTGGAACATCGTGTCCGCGCGGTGCGCCGCGTCGCCCGCCCCGTTCGCCGCGCGGCGGTGCGTGCCCGCGACGGAGAGCACGGCGCCGGGCACGCGGCGGAACAGGTCCAGGCCGATCTCCGCGGTGCGCAGGTCGTTGGCGGGGTGGGGGACCTGCACGGCGACGCGCACCGGCCGGGACAGGTCCACCACGTACAGGCCCCACCCGCGCTCGGTGTCGGACCCGGTGGTCGCGAGGGCGTAGGGGCGGCCGGTGCCCTCGTCCACGGCGCGCGCCACGGCGAACCCGAGGGACCGCAGGGCGTCGTCCGCGCCGGACGGGGTGGCGCCGAGGTCCGCGAGCGCCTCGGCGAACGCCCGCCGCTGCTCGGGCGCCGGCGGTCGGTAGGGCGCGTCCTCGCGCGGTGCGCCGGCGAAGGCGGTGACCCGTTCGGCGATCCCCGCGCCCGGGTCGACCGTCGGCGGCGCATCGTCGGAAATGCCGTTCGCGTAACAGCCGGCGAGCGAGATGCTGATCACGGCGAGAAAAAACGGGAAGCGACGCGGTAATAGAATATTGCTCACCTATGGTAACCGGTTTTGCTCGTTCGACGCACCGTTGAACTCCATCGGACTAGGTGTTGACGACTTCCGTGGTGCACAATCTACGGGCTGTATCAACGGGGGTAGCGCGATCGGGGGCGCGCCCTTCTCCTTACGGGTGATGGGTCGGAGAATTTTTCGTGCGCCACAAAAAAGTTACCGTCGGTGACGTCCGGGTGCGTCGCCTTCAGGAGCAATTACCGGAAACGGCGTTTCCCGCGACTGTCCGCTCACTTCCCGCGCTGCTTCTCGTCCTGCTCCTGGCGCTGGCCGCGACCACCGGCGTGCTGCTGAGCACGAGCGGCGACGACGAGGTGCCGGCCGCGTTCCTCGACTCCCAGCAGGAGATCGCGCTCGGCGCGGCCCGCTCCATCGGGGCGGCGGCGAACCAGGGCCTGGCCGAGCTGCGGACCGCGTCCGTCAACGCCGCCGGCGGAGCCGACCAGGTGCTGGACGCGCTGCTGCGCAACCGCAGGTGGCGCGGCGCGGCGGTGCTCGCCGACCCCGGCCGCTCGCTGCTGGCCGCACGCGGCGAACAGGTCCCGGTCCAGTCGGTCCCGGCGGCGGTCGAGGGCGCGGTGGTGACCTCCGCGGTCGCCCCCGGCGGTGAACCCGTCCTCCTCGTCACCGCCGAACTGCCCGGCGGGCGGCTGCTCACCGCGACGACGGCCGTGCGGCTGCCGGAACCGGACGCCGACGACACCCTCGGCCAGTCCTTCCTGATCACCACCCTCGCCGGCCGGGTCGTCGCCGCGACGGGCCCGCTGGCGCAGGGCCGCACCCCGGACGTCGAACGCCTCGTCACCGAGGCCGCCGAGGCGTCCACCGCCGGCGCCGGCGTGCTGCTCGGCGCGCCGGGCGAGCGCGGCCGGCGGACCTACGCCCACGTGCGGGTCGCCCCGTCGAGCAGCCCCGAGAGCCTCGACCTGGCCGTGGTCGCGGTCGCCGACGGCCCGCTGCACAGCGGCTCGCCGGGCACCTCGGGGATCGTCCCCGCCGTGCTCCTGGCGCTGCTGGCCGTCGTCGGGTTCGTGGTCGTGCGCCGCGTGCTCACCGGACCCGTCCTCGCCGTGCGCGCCGACCTGCTCTCCCTCGCCTCCGGGAACCTGGACACCGCCGTCCGTCCCGCCCGGACCGCCGAGGTGGCCCGCGTCGTCGCCGCGGCCGAGCTGTGCCTGGACCGCCTGACCGGCGGGAGCGGCGACGGCCGGCCGGTCACCGGGCGCCGCGTCACCGCCCGCGCCACCGCGGGCGTGCTGGCCCTCTCGGTCTTCGCCTGGTCCGCGGGCATGCTCGTGGCCTTCCGGCCCGCCGAGGTGGACATCCCCGCCGGCGTCGTCGCCGGCCTGCGCGCCCAGACGGCCAAGGCCACCGACGCCCTGCGCCGCAGCATGAACGACGGCCTGGCCGACCTCTCCGCCGTCGCCGCCGGCGCGGGCACCCCGGAAGCGCTGCGGGCGGCGCTGGAGCAGGTGATGGCCGACCAGACCCGCTACCGCAGCCTCTACCTCGTGGACCGCTCCGGGCGGTCCGGCGAGCCCGTCGGGCGCCCGCCGCTGCGCATCGGCGAACCCCCGGCGACCGGGGCGGGCCTGCGCCAGCAGAACCAGGCGGGCCGCGTGCCGGTGATCTTCGCCGAGGTCCCGCTGGAGGGCGGCTCCACGCTGATCGGCGAGTTCGACCTGGAGCACCTCGGCACCCTGCTGGGCCACGTGCCCGGCCACGCCCGCCTGGTCGACGGCGACTTCCGCACCATCAGCGCCACGGACGGTTTCATCGCGTTCGAGCAGGTCACCGACCCGGCGCTGCGGGACGGCGCCACCCGCGCCCAGCGCGGCGGCCCGGTCGGCGACGTCCAGCCCGGCGAGGACGGCCCCGGTGTCGTCTCCGCCGCCGCCGTGCTCGGCGGCGAGGTCGGCCGGCTCGGCTGGACCGTGGTGTCGGAGAAGCCCGGCGCCGAACTCGCCCTGCCCGTCAACGACGTCCGCCGCCACGCGAAGCTGGTCGCGCTGATCGCCGCGCTCATCGCGCTGTTCGGCTACGGCTGGCTGCTGTTCTCCGTGCTCGGCCCGCTGCGCCGGGTCTCCCGCGCCGCGGACGCCCTCGTGCGCGGCGACCTCAAGTCGGTCATCTACCCCCAGCGGCACGACGAGGTCGGCACCATCGCCTCGTGCCTGGAGATCTGCCGGCAGGCGGTGACCCAGGGCCCCGACCGCCTCGGCGAGGTGCGCCGGCCGAAGGGCGCGGCCACCGACCCCACCCAGTTCCTCAAGCCGGTGGAGAAGCCCGCGGCGCACACCCCGCCGCCCCGCCGGCCCGCCCGGCGCGCCGACGTCCGCACTGATGCCCGCACTGATGCCCGTGCCGACGCCCGCACTGATGCCCGCGCCGATGTGCGCGCGGCCTCCCGCACGCCCCGCGACCGGGTCGGGAAGGGCTCGGCGTGACCTACCTCTACGTCGTCTTCGTCCTCCTCACGGGCGGCATGTTCATCGCGGGCGTGGCCGAGCAGCGCAAGCACCTCGCCGAGCTGAACAGCATCGAGCACCGGGTCCTGGTCAACGGCATCCGCGGCAAGAGCTCCATCACCCGCCTGTGCGCGGGCGCGCTGCGCGGCGGGGGACTGGTCACCACGGCCAAGACCACCGGCACGGCCGCCCGCTTCATCCACCCCGACGGCAGCGAGGAACCCGTCTACCGCAAGTGGGGCATCGCCAACGTCGTCGAGCAGATCGGCATCGTGCGCCGCGCCGCCGCCTACCGGTCCGACGCGCTGGTGATCGAGTGCATGGCGGTCATGCCCGACCTCCAGGAGATCAACCAGAGCAAGCTGATCCGCTCCACCATCGGCGTGCTGTGCAACGTCCGCGAGGACCACCTCGCCGAGATGGGCCCCACCCTCGACGACGTCGCCCGCTCGTTGAGCCGCTCCATGCCCGTCGGCGGGGTGTGCGTGACGGCCGAGGTGGACCGGCTGCACATCCTGGAGAAGGAGGCGGCCAGGCGGGACTGCGAGCTGATCGCGGTCGACCCGGAGTCGGTCACCGACGAGGACATGGCGGGCTTCACCTGGGTCACCTTCAAGGAGAACGTCGCCATCGCGCTCAAGGTCGCCGAGCTGCTGGGCGTGAACCGGCGCTCGGCGCTGACGGGCATGTGGTCGGCCCCACCGGACCCGGGCGTGCTGTCCGTGCACACCCGCGTCGCGGGCGACAAGCGGATCAAGCTGGCCAACGTCTTCGCCGCCAACGACCCCGAGTCCACCCTGATGAACATCGAGCGGTTGCTGGAGCAGGGTTCCATCAGCCGCCCCCTGCACGTGGTCATCAACTGCCGGCCGGACCGCGTGGAGCGCAACCAGCAGATGGGCGCCCTGGTGGCGCGCATCGACCCCGACCGGGTCGTGCTCATCGGCGAACCGACCCGCAGCGCGCTGTCCACTGTGGACGAGCAGTGGCGCGACCGGGTGACCGACCTCGGCGGGGCGCGGAGCCCGCAGGAGCTGCTGGACGCCGTCCTGGCCGAGATCGAGTCGACCGCGTCACTCGTGGCCATCGGCAACATCCACGGCCAGGGCGAGGTGTTCCTGGAAGCGGTCGAGCACCTGGAGGAACCGCCGGCGGACGAGGTGCCGGACGCGGGGGGCGAACCCGTCGCGCGACCGGCGGCCCGACCCGCGCCGGTCGCCGACACCCCGTCCGTTCGCACCGCCCGCCCGGTCCCGCCCCGGCCCGTCCCGCCCGGCTCCGTTCAACCCGGCCCCGTCCCGCCGCGACCCGTCCCGGCCGGGGCCGGCGGGGCGCGGCCGGCACCGGGGAGGCCACCGCACCCCGTCCCGCCGCGCGGGACGGGTGACGCCGCACGGCCGTCCCGACCGGCGGGACAGGAACCCCCGGCGCGTCCCCGTGCGACCGAGCACCGGGTGCCCGCGGACCGGCCGCGCCGCGCCGCGTCGGCCGAGACGCGGTTCATCGACCCGGCGGCGGACCCCGCGGCTGACCGCGCCCGGGGCCGGGTGCCCGACGACCCCCGCCGCGCGCCGGCACCGGACCGGCCGCGCCGACCCTCGGCCCCCGCCCCCGCCCCCGCCCCCGCTCCCGCGACCGAGCGCTTCGAGAGCGTGACGTCCCGCCCGACCCCGCCGGCCGGCGCGCCCCACCGCCCACCGCCCGACGAGGGCGCGCGCGGGAACCTCTTCGAGCCCGTGCGGCACGAGACCCCCGACCGCGACGCGCCGCGGCACCCCGACCACCGCCCCACCCCCCGGACCAGGGAGCAGTCGTGACCAACGGATCCCTCCTCCTGCCGGAGGTGGCCACCCTCGGCCTGGCCATCGGCCTGGTGTTCTCCCTGGCGTGCTACCTCACCACCAACCTCTCGCCCGGCGGCATGATCACCCCCGGCTGGCTGGCGCTGACCCTCGTGGAGGACTACCGGCGCGCGCTGCTCGTGGTGGTCATGAGCGGTGTCACCTTCGGCGCGGTGAAGCTGTTGCAGCGCGTGGTCATCCTCTACGGCAAGCGGCTCTTCGCCGCCGTCGTGCTCACCGGCGTGCTGCTCCAGACGACGCTGTTCATGCTCATCCAGAACGACTTCCCGCTGCTGTTCGCCCACCAGACGCTGGGGTTCGTGGTGCCCGGCCTGATCGCCTACCAGCTCGTCCGGCAACCGCCGCTGGTCACCGCGATCGCGACCAGTACCGTCAGCGCAGCCGGGTACGGCGTGCTGGCGAGCGGTGTGCTCATCGGGCTGGTGCCCACGGTCTGAAGCGGTCGGTGCGGAGGGGGATGCGGGTGGAGCGGCGACCTGTGCGCGTGACGTTGGTCGGGGTCGCGGTGCTGGCGGTCGCCGCCCTGGTCGTCGCCGTGATCGCCTGGTGGCCGGACGCGCCCGCCGGCGGCGCCCCGGACGGCGGACGCACCGACGACCCGGTCGCGGCGGACGCGCCCACCGACCAGCTGGTCTACGAACGGCTCGACGCCCCCGCCCGCACGGTCGTGCGCGACCGTGCGGGCGGCAGCGTGGCGGTGCTCACCGACGACGCCCGCACCGCCCTGCTCACCGGCCCGCCCCGGTCGTTCCGCGAACCCAAGGCGACCGCTGCCGCCGTCACCACCTCCTCGTGGGTGCGGCTCCTGCCGCAGCCGTGGCGCGCCGGCGCCGAGGACGAGGCGTGGTTCACCGAGTGGTTCGCGCGGGCGCGCGAGGACACCGGCCCCGACGTGCTCGCCACCGCCACCGAGTACCTGATCGACATGCCCGACGAGACCGACGCCAACGGCGTGCGCTTCCGGGGCGACGCCTCGTTCGGCCCGGTCAAGGCGTCCGGCGCAGGTCGGCAGGAGCAGTCGGACTTCTACGACTACCTGGGCGTGCCCTGGGACTTCGCCAACGGCGGCAGCGCGCAGCCCGAGCGCGACCGCTACGGCGCCGTGGACTGCTCGGGCTACGTGCGCCTGGTGTTCGGCTACCGCCTGGGAATGCCGCTGCTGTCCACCAACACGCCCGGTCCGGGCATCCCCCGGCGTGCCTATGCCATCTCGCAATTCGGTCCGGGCGTGCAGGTCGTGGCCGACGACCACCGCCGCGCCACCGACTACAGCAGGCTCCAACCGGGCGACCTGGTGTTCTTCGAGGTGGAGGACGACCCGGAAACCCTGGACCACGTCGGCATCTACCTGGGCCTCGACGACGGCGGCCACCACCGCTTCGTCTCCAGCAGGGAACGGATCAACGGCCCCACGCTGGGCGACGTCGGCGGCACCTCCCTCCTGGACGACGGCGGCTTCTACTCGACCGCGTGGCGGTCGGCCAGGCGCCTCTGACCGCACGTCGGCTCCGAACCGGTCACCGTCCTGGGACCGGTCACCGTCCTGCCGGGAGCACCCGAGGAGAGCCCCACACCGCGTGCACCGGTTCGCAGTCCGGCACGTCGTTGTTCACCAACGAGTTGCGCAACGTGATGGTGGAAGTGTCGTACGGCAGCTCGACGACCACCTCACTCGCTCCACCCTCGACGACCACCACCTCCTCCAAGCGCCTGTTGTCGTCGCCCAGGACTTCGAACTTGACGGATGCCCGGGCGGTGGCGGAGTCGGCCCCCACGACCGGGACCTCCAACCGCCGGAAGCCCGTCACCTGGAACTGCTGTTCGACGGACACCTCCCCGCAGGTGGGCAGCTCGGCCCACACCGATGACGGGTAGGTCGTGCCCCGGACGTCCCGCTCACCGTGCCCGAACTGCCAGGAGTGGTTCGGCAGCGTCTCGAGGAGCACCGGGGTCGTGCCGTTGTTGTGCTTACCGGTCGGCGCGGGAACCGCGGTGCTCGTCGTCCCGGACGGCACCGGGGGCGTGCCGGCGGGCCGGGCGGAGGTCTCGGCAGTGGGCGGGGCTTCTGCCTCGCCTGGCCACCGCGGGCTCGTCGAGCGCCCCCAGAGGAACCCGGTCAGCAGCAGCACCGCCACGCCCGCGGTCCACAGCACCAACCACCTGGTGCGGCGCGTGCGGGGTCTGCGGGTGCCGGCCGGAGCACCGCGCAGCGCTTCGCGGAGCCGGCTGCCGAACTCCGGGTCGTCGCGAAGGTGCCGGACCAGCTGGAGGTACAGGGTCTGCGTCACGAGCGGGTCGGCCGGCGACACCTTGAACCGCTCGAAGGCTTCCGCGGCGAAGGGGTCGGACACCACCTGCACGTCGACCCGGCCGAGCAGGACCTCCAGCTGGACGTCGTAGACCCCGCTCCCCACCTGCTTCTTCCGGATGAGGTACTGCTCCAGTGGCCGCACCACCGACCACGCCAACTTCTCGTGCTTGTTCACGACGCGCTCCAAGCGGTTCGGGCTTCTCCGACGGGGCCGTCCCCGTGCGCACGGTGCTTCGGCGGCACCGGGGTCAGCCGTCCTTCTTGTCGTCCTTGGGCTGCTTGAGGAACAGGTCCCGGAGGAGGGTGAACGCGCCGGGCGGCAGGATCGGCTTCCCGTCCGGTTTGATCGGCATGCGCCCCGACCCGGGGTCGACGCCGCCCACGAGGAAGTCGCGCACCGTGGTGTTCAGGGCGTCGAGGACGCGCGCGAGGCGTGGTGGCACGGTGGTGCCGTTGTGTTCCCTGAGCTGGTCCATGAACTCCTGGTTCGCCTTGAGCGCCGCGTCGACGAGGGCGCCGCGCAACGGGTCGCGCGCCTGGTCACCGCCGACGAGCTTCATGAGCAGCGACAAGGCGTCCGGCATTTGCCGGTCGACGTTCCCCATCTCGTGGGCGACCGCCCTCGCCAGCGGCTCGGGGTGTTCCAACCTGGTGACCACGTCGAAGATCAGCGGCTCGATCCGGTGAGGTGCCGCGCGGAACAGGGCTTGGACGACGGGCACCAGGTCGCGGTGCCGCGTGAGCGCCCGGCCGAGCACGGTCAACGTCGAGGTGAGCCACTCGTCCGGGAACGCGGCGACGAGGGTCGTCACGAGCAGGGGCTGCGCGGTCAGGGTGTCCGCGACGAGGCGTTCGCCGAGCAGGTCGGGGCTCAGCGCGTTCACCGGGTGCGGTCCCGGGTACAGCCGCGACCAGAGTTCGACGTACTCGCGCACGGCCGCGGGGTCCTCCCCGAGGACGTCGGGAAGCCTGGCGATCAGCGCCTCCGCCCGGTCCCGCGAGGCCGGGGCGCACAACGTGGCGAGCGTCCCGATCACCGCGAGCGCGGTCCGCGCGGTCCCCGGCGCACCGCGGTCGTCGGTCGCCGAGCGCCACCGGCTGCGGTCGTGGTCGAGCACCCGGGCCGGCGGGTCCTCGTGACCGGCCGACCCGAGAACCGCTCCCAGGGCGAGCGCGTGGAGTTCCAGCACCGTCTCCGCCCGGCTCGTGGGAGGCGGTGCCACCGGCAGGCCGAGCGCGTCCGCGAACGCCGCCACCGCCGCCTCGGGCGTCGCGCCGACCGGAACACCGTCGAGCGCCACCGGGCCGACGCGGTCGGCGTCGCCGAACAACGCGGCGACCCGGTCGTCGGCGTGTTCCCGCAACGGGGTCAGCCAGCCACCGGTCGACCGTGCGAGCACCAGCAACCTGCTCGGGGCGCCGCGCGCCGACGAGCGGTCGACGAGCGCTTCCGCCAGCACCGCCAACTGCTCGGACCGCAGCTCGCCGTCCGGGACGACGACCAGGAGGGGCCTGTCGACCGAGCCGGCGCGGCGGATCTGGGCCGCGGGCGCCTGCCCGTCGAGCACACCGGCGAACCACCCGGTGCGCCGCAGCCTGTCGCACAGCTCCAGCGCCAGCCGACGCCGCCCCGAACCGGGACGCCCCACGAGGAGGCGCACGGCGCTGGTGGCCGGGTCGTTGGCCCACGCCGTCAGGTCCGTGAGTTCCCGCTGCCGACCGGAGAACGGCACCACGCCGTGCTCCGCCCGCAACAGCACGCTGGGCGCCACGTCGGCGCCCGGCGCGGGCACGGGCTGCACGAACAGCCGCGGTACCGCGAGGGTGGGCACCAGTTCGACCAGGCGCTCCACCAGGTCGGCCACGTCCTTGCCGAACCGCCGCTGGCTGAAGCGCGCGGCCTGGATGCTGGCGAACCGCTTGATGTCGGCGGGCAGTTCGTGGTGGCGCGGGGTGGTGGCGTTCTCCGGGGTGTCGAGCAGCAGCACCGGGACGACGGGGATGCCGTGGCTCAGCGCGTGGGCGATCTCCATCCTGACCCAGTCGTCCTCGGACTCGATGCGCGGTTTCCCGGTGGACGGGTCCCGCACCATCCAGTTCGGGCCGACGACGGCGACCAGGACGTCGGCCGAGTACAGGGCGTTGCGGATGGCCTGCGGGTAGGGCTCGCCCGGGTCCATCGAGACGCAGTCGCGGAAGACCGATTCCTTGCCGAAGTTGTCGCTCAGCACCTGGGCGATCGCGGCGGCGGCGACCGGGTTGTCCTTGGCCCGGTAGTTGACGAACACGCCTGCCATGTGATCAATCCTCCGCTTCGGTGATCGCATCGACGAGGCGCGCGCCATCACGTCCGAAAGGTGACCGAGGCGCGCATTTCCCTTTGTCGGCGATTTCCATGCTACCTGTCCGCATAAGTGCGGGAAGTGGGGGAGGAATCGTTTTCGGGGCGACGGGGAATGAGCATTGCTCGGCATTCGTATTGTGTCGAGGGGGATTCGTTCGGACTTTGTGCTCGCCGAGAACGTCGTTCACGCAGGTCGGGGTTTCGGTCCGGGAAACCGGCCACCGCTGAACTCCCGCGAGCGGAGCGGTGGTCAGTCCTTCGGTCCCAGGTAGCCGCGGGAGAAGGCGGTGGCCACGGCGGCTGCCCGGTCGTTGACGCCCAGCTTCGCGTACACGTGCAGCAGGTGCGTCTTGACCGTCGTCTCGCTGATGTGGAGCCGCTTCGCCGCCTCGCGGTTCGTCGAGCCGCCGGCGATCAGCTCCAGCACCTCCAGCTCGCGCTGCGACAGCGGCGCCGGGGCGGGTCTGCGCACCTGTCCCACGAGCCGGGTCGCGACGGTGGGGGAGAGCACCGCCTGCCCCCGCGCCGCGGCCTCCACCGCGCGGACCAGTTCCTCCCTCGGCGCGTCCTTGAGCAGGTAGCCGGTGGCGCCGGCTTCGACGGCCGCCAGCACGTGGCTGTCCGTGTCGTACGTGGTGAGCACCAGCACCCGTGACGGCACGCCGCGCTTCGCCAGCTCCCTGATGGCGGTGACCCCGTCGGTGCCGGGCATCCGCAGGTCCATGAGGATCACGTCTGGACACAGCCGTTCCCCGGCCGAGACCGCCTCCGCGCCGTCACCGGCCTCGCCGAGCACCTTGAAGCGCGGGTCGGCGCCGAACATGCCCCGCAGCCCGTCCCGCACCACGGGGTGGTCGTCGACGATCAGCAGCGAGATCACCTGCCGCTCCCGGCGGGGATCGCGGGCACCGTCACCGTGATCGCGGTGCCCCCGCCCGGCTCGGACTCGACGTCCAGCCGCCCCGCGAGGCGCTGCACCCGCTGCCGCATGCCGGCGAGCCCGAAGCCCCCGTCCGGGGAACCGCCGGCGCGCTGGGCGTCGGGTGCGAAACCCACCCCGTCGTCCAGCACGTCGAGCGTCACCAGGTCCTCCATGTACGACAGGGTGAGCGCGACCCGACCGGCTCGCGCGTGCTTGGCGACGTTGGCGAGCGCCTCCTGCGCGGTCCGCAGCAGCGCCACCTCGACGTCGGTGTGCATCGGCCGGGCGTCGCCGGTGGTGGTCAGCACCGCGTCGACGCGGTTCACCTCCGACCAGCGCCTGGTCACGTCGCCGATCGCCTCCGGCAGGCGGGACTCCGCCAGTGCGGACGGTCCCACCGCGTGCACCGTCCGGCGGGCCTCGGCGAGGCTCTCGCGGGCCAGCTCCACTGCGTTCGCCACGTGCCGGCGCGACGTCGCCGGCTCGTCCGACGCCTGCTCGGCGGCCTGGAGCTGGGTGAGGATGCCGGCGAGGCCCTGGGCGAGGGTGTCGTGGATCTCCCGCGCCATCCGCTGCCGCTCGTCGAGCACGCCGGCCTCGCGGGCCTGCACGAGCAGTTGGGCGTGCAGGCCCGCGTTCTCCGCCAGCGCGGTCTCCAGCTCGGCGTTGGCCCTGTGCAGCTCGACCAGCGCCCGCTTCTGCCGGTGGTTGCGCCGGTCGGACATCACGTCGGCGTGGAAGGCCGTCGTGGCGATCACCGTGGTGATCACGCTGATGGCGGGCCACTTCCACCACCCCTCGGCGGTGATGTTGTCCGCCCCGCCCACGTAGGAGACCGCCGTGACCGCGGACGTGACGACCACGCCGACGTACCGCCACCGGCCCTTCAGGTACTGGAAGGCGTGCACGTAGCCGATGAAGGCGAAGAAGCCGAACCAGGGCGTGAGCAGCACCAGGCAGGCGGTCAACCCGACGAGCACCGCGTAGTACAGGCCCATCAGCGGGTGGTCGCGGTGCGACTCCGGGTGGAGCGTGTGGAACCACAGCACCCACGCGGTGAGCACGGCGGAGAGGCCGAGCGCCGCGGGGAGGTGCACGGGTGCGCCCCAGAGCGGCTGCACCAGGGTGAACAGGACGCTGATCGCGAGCAGCGGGTACGGGAGCACCTTCAGGACCGCGGTCTCCTTGCGCTCCCAGCGGTCGAACTCCTCGCGCAACTCCGCCTCGACGCCCACGACCTACTCCCAGCGGAAGTACCGCGCGGCCGGAATCCCGGCCACGACCGCCCACCCCAGCACCACGGCCAGGTGCAGCGGCTGCGGCCAGTGCCCGACCGTGGCGTCCTGCAATGATTGCACGCCCGCGCCCAGCGGGGTGAAATCGCTGATCGAGCGCAGGACGTCCGGCATGCTCTCGCGCGGCAACCAGAGGCCGGCGAAGAACACGAGCGGGAAGAACACCAGCGTCCCGACCGCGCCGGCACTCTTGCCGGTCGACGCCAGGGACGCGATGAGCAGGCCGATCGTGAACATCGCCAGCGCCGTGGGCAGGTAGCCCACCAGGTAGGCGGGCGGGTTCCGGGGCAGGCCCACGCCGAACGCCAGCCGGCCGATGGCGAGCACGACCAGCGCGGTCGCCGCGGACAGGGCCAGGGCCATCAGCAGTTGCGCGCCGAGCATGGCCCTCGGCTCGACCGGGGTGGTCCGCATCCGCCGCAGCACGCCCTTCTCCCGGTAGGTGGCGAACAGCTGGGGCAGGGAGTTGAGCGCGAACAGGGCCAGGCCCAGCGCGACGGTGATCGGCACGTACAGGTCGATCGCCCGCAGGCCGACCGCGTCGTCGGAGGGTTCGCGCATCGCGGGGATGGCGCCGAAGACCACCAGCAGGAGCGGCGGGAAGGCGAGCGTGAAGAACACGAGCACCGGCTCGCGGAAGAACAGCTTGGTCTCGGTGGCGGTGAGTCGGGACAGGGCGGGCACGGTGGTCTCCTCAGGGGGTGGCGGGGCGGCCGGTCAGCGCGACGAACGCGTCGTCCAGCGAGGTCTGCTCGACCCGCAGCTCGGCCGCGGTGATCCGGTGGCGGGCGAGCACGGCGGTCACCGCGAGCAGCAGGTCGCCCGTGCCGGTCACGATCAGCCGGTCGCCGGCCTGCTCGACGGAGGCGACCTCGGGCAGCGCCGTCAGCACGGCGTGGTCCAGCGGCGCGGACGGCCGGAAGCGGAGGCGCTGCCGGTCACCGATCCGCGAGACCAGCCCGGCCGGGGAGTCGAGGGCGACGACCCGACCGGAGTCGATCACGGCCAGCCGGTCGCAGAGCCGTTCCGCCTCCTCCATGAAGTGCGTGACGAGCAGGATCGTCACGCCGCGGTCGCGGACGCCCGCGATGAGGTCCCACGCGTCGCGGCGGGCCTGCGGGTCCAGGCCGGTGGTCAGCTCGTCGAGCACCGCCACCCGCGGGCCGCCGATCAGGGCGAGCGCGATCGACAGCCGCTGCTTCTGCCCGCCGGACAGCCGCCGGAACTGCGCGTCGAGCTTGTCGGTCAGGCGCAGGACCTCGACCAGCTCCCGCCAGTCGGCCGGCCGGCGGTAGAAGGAGCTGTAGAGCTCCAGCGCCTCGCGGACCTTGAGCTTGTCGGGCAGTTCGCTCGCCTGGAGCTGTGCGCCGAGCAGTTGCCGCAGCTCGCCGGTGTCGCGTCGCGGGTCGAGGCCGCAGACGCGGATCGTCCCGCCGTCCGGGGTGCGCAACCCCTCGACGCACTCGACGGTCGTGGTCTTGCCGGCCCCGTTGGGACCCAGGATGCCGAAGATCTCGCCCTGCTCGACGGCGAAGCCGACCCCGTCCACCGCGGTGTGGTCGCCGTAGCGCTTGACGAGGTCGTGTACCTCGATGATCGCCATGCGGAGGAGCCTGCCGCCCGCGGGGACGCGCCGGATCGACCACGCGGGCGGGGATCACCGCGGACGCGGTAGACCCCCTCCATCCTCCGATCGGAGGATGGAGGGGCAGGCCCCCGGTGGAAAGCTCCGGGTGTTCCCCGCGTCACACGGACTGGAACCTGACACCGGTGTCACGGCTTAGCTTCGTGACGTCCTCGGGCCGATCGCCGATCACCGAACGCCGATCGCCGATCGCCGAACGAGGACGTCGAGAGAGGAAGCCGTGATGAGCACAGCCCTGGGGTACCGGACCTTCGGTCCCGCCGACGTACAGGAGTTCTTCGACCGGCCCGACCCGTCGCCCGGTCCCGCCGAGGTCCTCGTCCGCGTCGCGGCCGCGGGGGTCAACCCGATCGACCACCACCTCCGTTCCGGCCACCTCCGCGAGATGAACGGCCACCTCCCCTTCCCGCAGGTCCTCGGCATCGAGGCCGCCGGCACGGTCCTGGCAGTGGGTGACGAGGTGTCCGGCCTGGCCGTCGGCGACCGGGTCACCGGGTTCGCCCTGACCGGTGCCGGCACGTACGCGGGGACGACCCTGCTGCTCGCCGGGTCCACGGCCCGCATCCCCGACGCGCTGCCGGAGACCTGGGCGGCGACCATCCCCGTCGCCGGCACCACCGCGCTCGACGTCCTCGACCAGCTCGACCTGCCCGCCGGGGCGTCGCTGCTGGTGAACGGGATCGGCGGCGGCGTCGGCCTGGCCGTCGCCCAGATCGCGCGGGACCGCGGCCTGGTCGTGACCGGCACGGGCAGCGCGGCCAAGCGGGACAGCGCGACGGCCACCGGGGCCGCTTTCGTCGACTACACCGCCGGCGACGTCGTGGCCCGGCTGCGGGAGCTGGCCCCGGACGGCTTCGACGCCGTGGTCGACACGGTCGGGGGTGACTCGTTGCGCGCCGTCGCCCCGCTGGCGGCGAAGCCGGACGCGCTCGTCTCGGTCGGGGACGTGTCGGTGACCGAACTCGGCGGCGTGCCCGTCCGCCGCCGCCTCGACCGCGGCGGCCTGGAGCGCGTCGCCGCGCTGATGGTCGCCGGGCGGCTCGACCCGAACGTCACGGCGACCTACCCGCTCGCGCGGGCGGGGGAGGCGCTGGCCCTCGTCGAGTCCCGCCACGCGGCGGGCAAGCTCGTCATCGACATGAGGCTCTGACCTCACGACGCGGTGCCCTCACGACGCGCGGTGAAGACCCTCCTCGGCGTCCTCCTCGGCGCGACCGGGACCACCCCGGTCCGCGCCGAGCCGGTACCGGGTGTTCACCTCGATCAGCGCATCGAGGGCGTCCCGTGCCTCGGCGAGCCGGGTGATGTCGGCGGTCAGGCGGTCGCGTTCCCCGACCATCGTGCCGAAGGCGTCTTCGGCGATGCCGGAGTCGTCGCTGTCCACGCAGGGCAGCAGCCGGGCGATCACCCTGCTCCCCAGCCCCGCGTCGAACAGCCGCCGGATCACCTCGACCCGCGCGATCTCCGCCGCGGTGTAGTACCGCTGACCACCACTCGAACGTGTGCTGTGCAGCAGGCCCTGCTGCTCGTAGTACCGCAGCGACCGGGCGCTGACCCCGGTCAACCGGGCCAGTTCGCCGATCCGCATGGTCGCGGGAGACGCGGCGGCCACGAGGCCACCGTCCCGCGCGCAAGCCGGTACTCCCACCCCCGCAGTCTAATCGCCCGCTCCCGGGTTCGAGCGGGCGAGGACACGGGAGCGGAGCAGGCCGCAGGTGCCACCGGGCCGTTCCCGGTGGGGCTCAGGCCCCGGATTCGCGCCGCTCGGCCATCGTGTCCGGCGCGGACTCCGGGACCTCGGTGCGCAGGTCCGAGTCGCGCAGCACCTCGCGTGCCTGCGCCTCGGGGTCGGCGCTGCCGGTCTCCAGCTCCTCCGGCAGCAGGTTGGCGCGCGTCCGCGTCCGCTCGTCGACGCCGTTGCGCCGGTCGAAGACCTCGGGGCGGTCCAGGTCGTGCTCGCGCCGGAGGCGGGCCTCCTCCTCGGCGGACAGCTCGGTGGTGCCCAGGTCCAGCGGTTCTCGTTCGGTCACCCCCCTGCCGTACCCCGGACGGGGTCGTTCCACGCCTTCCCGGTGGCCCGGCGCTTCGGTGGCCCGGGGGACCGACCCCGGGCCACCGCCGGTCACGTCGGGTGGTCGGCGGTGGCCCGGGGCGTGCTCGTCGAACGACGCGCCCTGCTCGACGGGCACGCCGTGCGCGTGCGCCTTCGCCACGGCGGCGAGGAAGCAGCACCGGCCGCGGTTCCCGGGCGGAGCCTCGTCGTCCTCGACGTGGTTGAGGACGGTGTTACAGCTCGGCGGCCTCGGTCCACGCGTCGCGGGCCCGGGCGTACTGCCCGAGTGCGATGTGCGGGTGTCCCAGCACGTCGAGCGTTTCCGCAGCCGCGCAGAGGGGCCAGGTCTCGCGTCGCAGCTCCGGACGGCGATCTCGTCGTGGACGTGCCCTTGCCGGAAGTGGAACGTGTCGGTCGCCCACACCGGTTGCCAGGTGGTGCGGTGCAGCCGGTTCGCGACCGCGGTGTGCTGCGCCACCGGGCGAGCAGGGTGCCCGGCGTGACCGGGAAGACCTCCGGCCGACGGTGACGATCCGGTCCTCACCTCCGCAGCGGTCCGCCGCCGTGTGCGCCCGGTGGCCAGCGCCGCGCCCACTCGTCGACCTCCTGCGCCTCTCGCGTGCCCAGGTCCAGGAAGACCTCCTCCGCCGCCCGCCAGTGCACCGCCGCGGTGGCGGGGTCGCCCGCGCACGAGTGGACCGCCCCCAGGTCGCGTCGGGTGCGGGCCTGCCACAAGCGGTGCTCCATCTCGGTCCACGCCGCCAGCGCGCCACCCAGCTCCCGCAGCGCCTCCGGCAGGCGCCCGGCGACCAGGTGCAGCTCGCCGATCGTGCGTTGCACCAGCGCGGCACCCAACCGGTCACCGTGCTCGGCGCAGACCCGCCGGGCGTGCAGCAGCGGTTCCAGCGCCCGCTCCGGCTGCCCGGAGCGGATCCAGACCTTCGCCAGCGCCTGCACGGTGTACGAGGACAGCAACTGCTCACCGGACGCCAACGCCAACCGGTGCGCCCGCTCGCTCCACCGCCCCGCCTCGTCCAGTTCGCCGCGCGCCCGGTGGACCAGGCCGATGCCCCGTACCGAGACCGCCTCACCCGAGCGGTGCCCGAGGGCGCGGTACCGCTCGACCGCCGTGCGCAGGTGCGCCAGGGCCGGTGCGTCCAGGCCGCGCTCGCGGTAGGCGTAGCCGAGCCCGTAGTGGGCGTTGGCGCTGCCCTCGTCGAGGCCCAGGCGGTCGAACTCGACCAGGTGCTCCGACAGCAGCGGGATGGACCGGGCGTGGTCGCCCAGCTCCCGGTGCACGGTGGCCAGGCCCACCGCGGCCGAGGCCGCGCCCACGGCGTCGCCCAGTTCGAGGAACAGCGCCCGGGCCCGCCCGAACAGCTCTGCCGACTCGGCGAACCGGTCCTGCGCGTAGCGCAGCTGGCCCTGCCCGTAGTACGTGCCGGCCAGCACGCCCCGCTCGCCCGCGGCCGTCGCCGCGGCGGCCACCGCGTCCCGCACGCGTTCCCAGCCCGCGAAGTCGTTGGTCTTGGCGAACGAGGCGAACACCAGTGCGTCGGCCAGCGCCGCCGCCCGCCGCACCAGGCCGCGCCGCGCCGCCGTCTCCACCAGCACCACCAGCGTCGGCTCCTCGGCCGCGAGGTCGACGGCGACACCCCGGCAGGCGGGCGGCTCGGGCAGCGGGTCGTCGCGCACGTGGCGCACCAGGTACGCGCGGCGCGTGTCGTGCCCGCGCACCAGGTGCACCGCGGCGGCCAGCACGCGGTCGAGCATCGCGACGGCCTCGTCGGGCCGCTCCTCGGCGTGCGCGCGTTCGGCGGCGTAGAGGCGCACGAGGTCGTGGACCCGGTAGCGGGTGTTGACCCCGTCGCCCGCCGCCGCCTCGACCAGTCGGGCGTCGACCAGGTGCTCAACCAGGTCGTCGGTGGTGGTGGCGTCGGTCCCCAGCGCGGCGGAGAGCAGCCACGGCGCCAGCTCGCCGACGTCCACCGCGCCGATGGCCCGCAACGCGCGGCGGGCCTCCCCGGACAGGCCCTGGTAGCCGACGTCTATGCCGGTCCGCACGCGCAGGTCGTCCACCGCCAGCTCGTCCAGGCGCCGGCTGCGGTCGGCCATCCGGGACACCAGCTTCGCCACCGGCCAGTGCGGGCGGGCGGCCAGCCGGGCGCCGACGATCCGCAGCGCCAGCGGCAGGCCCGCGCACAGCGACACCAGCCGGGCCGCCGCGACCGGTTCCGCGCGCAGCCGGTCGCGGCCCACCACGCGTTCCAGCAACCGGTGCGCGTCCCGGTCGTCCATCGACCGCAGTTCGACCCGTCCCGCCCCGGGCAGCGCGGTCAGCCAGGCGCGCGTCGAGACGAGCAGCGCGCAGCCCGGTCCGCTGGGCAGCAGGGGCCGCACCTGTTCGGCGCCGGCGGCGTCGTCGAGCACGACCAGCGTCCGCTTGTCGTGCGTGACGGCCCGGTAGCGGGCGAGGTCGGCGTCGAACCCCGCCTCGGGCGGCTGCCCGGACGGGTCGAGCGCCCGCAGCGCCCGGTTCAGCACCTCGGCCGGCGACATCGGCGTGCCGAACGCCCCGCCCAGACCGAGGAACAGCGCGCCGTCGGGGTAGTCGGCGCGGACCAGGTTGGCCAGGCGCACGGTGAACGCGGTCTTGCCGACCCCGGCCGGGCCGGAGACCACGACCAGCGGGGACCGGTGCCGCAACCGGGCCCCGGCCTCGGCCAGCACCTCCTCACCGCCGGTGTAGTCGGGCAGGTCGGGCGGTAGTTGGAACACCGGCGCCACCGGGACCGGCCGCGGCGGCGTCCGGTCCAGTTCGTCGCGCAGCACCGCCTCGTGCAGGCGGCGCAGCCCGGGGCCGGGTTCGACGCCCAGCTCCTCGGCGATGCGGGTGCGCGCCCGCGCGTACTGGTCCAGCGCCTCGGCCGACCGGCCGCTCCGCGCCAGCGCCCGCATCAGCACGCCCACCGGCTGCTCCATCAGCGGGTGCCGCTCGACCAGGTCCACCAACGGGCCGACCACCACCTCGGGGGAACCCGCCTCGACCTGCGCGTCGGCCCAGCCGACCAGCGCGTCGACGTAGAGGCGCTGCCACGTCTCGCGCGTCCGGGTCGCCCAGTCCCCGACCACGTCCGCCAGCGGCGTGCCCCGCCACAGGCGCAGCGCCCGGTCGAACAGCTCGACGCGCTCGGCGGCCGGCAGCTCGGTGCCCTCCGCGCGCTTGAGCAGCGTCCGGAACCGCAGCGCGTCGACGTCGTCCGGGGCGACGTCGAGCACGTAGCCGCCGGACCGGCGCGGCAGCGCGACCGTCGGGCCCAGCGTCCGCCGCAGGCGGTTGATGTGCACGTACAGCGCGCCGCGGGCGCGGTCGGGCGGGTCCTCGCCCCACACCCGGTGCAGCAGGGTCTCCACGCCGACCGGTCGGCCCGCCTCCACCGCCAGCGCGGCCAGCACGGCCCGCTGGCGCGGCTGCACGGCCTCCACCTCCCGGTCGCGCTCCCACACGCCGACCGAACCCAGCAGCCTGACCTCCATCGCGCCCCCTGGGCCGCACCACTCCCGTGCAGCGGCATTAAGGATTTCGCAAGGCCCCGTGAATGCCCATGCCCGAGGGTGCCGGCCGTACAGGGGAGAAGCCACGACGGGGGGAGAACCGTGCACTTCATGCGCAAGATGACCACGGCGTTCACCGCACTTCTGCTGACCGCGACCACCGCGGTCGGCGGGGCGGTGTCCGCCCACGCCGACCCGCCGGGCCGGGACCAGGGCGGCGCGCCGCCGTCCACCCTGGCCCTGCCCGGCCTCGGGCCGCAGATCAGCAGGTCCGAGGTCCTCGCACGCGCCCAGCGGTGGGTGGACCTGCGGGTGCCCTACAGCCAGGACCAGGACGACGAGTTCGGCGACGGTGACGGCCACGCCTACCGCCCGGACTGCTCCGGGTACGTGTCGATGGCCTGGCACCTGCCGAAGAAGACCGACGGGTGGGACCTCAACACCGGCGACTTCGCCGCGTGGTCCGGCAAGACCTTCCTCGGCGGTTACGACGAGCTGAAGCCGGGTGACGCCCTGCTGAGCGAGGGGCACATCGCCCTGTTCGACAAGTGGGTCGACGCCGGGCGCACCGAGATGTGGGTGTACCAGGAGCGGACCTGGGGCGAGGTGGCGCAGCACGTGAAGCGGTCGCGGTCGAGCTACGTGTCCGACGGCTTCCGCCCGCTGCGCTACCGCAACATCGTCGACAGCACCCCGGTCGCAGGCGGTGACACCCAGGTCCGGGCCGACTTCACCGGTGACGGCAAGGACGACCTGGTGATGCTCTACGACTACGGCAACGCGCGGACCGCGGCGTTCGTGGCGCGGTCGACCGGTGCGGGGTTCGAGTGGCCCGCCTACTGGTGGGACTCGGGCAACGGCGTGTGGGAGGCGGGGCGCACCAAGTTGTCGGTCGGCGACGTGACCGGTGACGGCAAGGCCGACCTCATCCTGTTGTACGACTACGGCAACGCCCGTACCGCGGCGTTCGTCGCGCGGTCGACCGGCACGGCCTTCGAGTGGCCGGTGCAGTGGTGGGACTCCGGCAACGGCGTCTGGGAAGCGGGCCGCACCCGACCGGTGGTCGGTGACGTGACCGGTGACGGCAAGGACGACCTGGTGCTGCTGTACGACTACGGCAACGCGCGGACCGCGGCGTTCGTGGCGCGGTCGACCGGTGCGGGGTTCGAGTGGCCGTCCTCGTGGTGGGACTCGGGCAACGGGGTGTGGGAGGCGCCGCGGGTGAAGCTCACCGCGGGCGACGTGACCGGTGACGGCAAGGCCGACCTGGTGATGCTCTACGACTACGGCAACGCGCGGACCGCGGCGTTCGTGGCGCGGGCGACCGGCACGGGGTTCGAGTGGCCGTCCTTGTGGTGGGATTCGGGCAACGGCGTGTGGGAGGCGGGGCGCACCCGGCCGGTGGTCGGTGACGTGACCGGTGACGGCAAGGACGACCTGGTGCTGTTGTACGACTACGGCAACGCCCGCACCACGGCGTTCGTGGGGCGGTCGACCGGTACGGCGTTCACCTGGCCGGCGCAGTGGTGGGACTCCGGCAACGGCGTCTGGGAGGCCGGGCGCACCAAGCTGGTCCTCGGCGACCACACCGGTGACGGCGTGGTCGACGCCACCCTGCTCTACGACTACTCCAACGCCCGCACCGCGGCGTTCGTCGCGCGGTCGACCGGCACGGCCCTGGTGTGGCCGCTGTCGTGGTGGGACTCGGGGACCCGCGTGTGGGAGTGGGGGCGTTCGCGGATCGCCTGATGCGCGTCGTGGTGGGCGGGCCGGCGCACGGTCCGCCCACCACCTGCTCGGGGGACACCTGGACGCCGGTGGCGAGGGGTCACAGGCGGGTGGCGACCTGGACCAGGACGGCGAGGGCGAGGGAGCGGCTGTGCGGGGGCCAGGCGATGACGGTCGTCACGGGCGGGGCGTCCACGACCGGTACGGCGGCCAGGCCCTCGGGCAGGGTGGTGCAGGTGGACCCGGGCATGACCGCGGTGCCGCGGCCCAGGGCGATCAACTGGAAGAGCTGCACCTGGTTGTGCACCTCGATGCCGGGGCCCTCGGGGTAGGCGCCGTCGGGGCCGGGCCACCGGGCCATGGGCAGTTCCGGCAGTGAGCCGACGTCCGCGGTCCTGACGTGGGACTCGCCGGCGAGCGGGTGCCAGGTGGGCAGGATCGCGACCTGCCCCTCGGTGGCCAGGATCTCGGTGTCGAGCCCGGCGGTGGGGTCGAAGGGGTGGTGCAGCAGCGCCACGTCGGCCCGGCCGTCGTGCAGCGGTCGTTGGGGTTGGGACTCGCAGAGCAGCAGGTCGACGGTGACGGCGTCCGGTTCGGTGGCGTAGGCGTCGAGCAGTTTCGCCAGGAGGTCGCCGGAGGAACCGGTCTTGGTGGCCAGGACGAGCGGGGGACGGCTCGTCGCGGCGGTCCGGGTGCGCCGCTCGGCGGCGGCCAGGGAGCCGAGGACCCGGCGGCCCTCGGCCAGCAGCACCGATCCGGCTTCGGTCAGCCCGACGCTGCGGCTGGTGCGCTCCAGCAGCGCGACCCCGAGGCGCTGTTCGAGTCGGGCGATCGCCCGGGACAGCGGGGGTTGGGCGATGCCCAGGCGTTGGGCGGCCCGGCCGAAGTGCAGTTCCTCGGCGACCGCGACGAAGTAGCGCAGCTCCCGCGTTTCCACCGGGTCCAGGCTACCGGTTGACCGATACCCGCCGGGTATCGCTGTGCGACTCCGGAGGTGTTGGTTCCCCGGTGGTGCGCGGTCACGATCGAGGCATGAGCGAAACGACGATCGCGCTGGTTACCGGCGCGAACAAGGGGATCGGGTACGAGATCGCGGCCGGGCTCGGCGCGTTGGGCTGGAGCGTCGGCGTCGGGGCCCGCGACGAACAGCGGGGGGAGGAAGCCGTGGCGAAGTTGCGCGCGGCCGGCGTCGACGCGTTCGGCGTGCTCCTCGACGTGACCGACGACGCGAGCGTCGCGGCCGCCGCGGCGTCGGTCGAGGAACGCGCCGGGCGGCTCGACGTGCTGGTCAACAACGCCGCCGTCGCCGTGGCGTGGCCGGACGCGCCCTCGACCGTCACGCCGGGGAACCTGCGGGAGGTGGTGGAGACCAACGTGATCGGCGTCGTCCGGGTCACCAACGCGATGCTGCCGCTCCTGCGCCGGTCCGAGCACCCGCGGATCGTCAACCACTCCAGCCACGTCGCCTCCCTGGCCCTGCAGACCGCGCCGGACGTCGACCTCGGCGAGGTGAGCGGGGCGTACTCGCCGTCGAAGACGTTCCTCAACGCGGTCACGATCCAGTACGCCAAGGAACTGCGCGGCACCAACATCAAGATCAACGGAGCCTGCCCCGGTTACGTCGCGACGGGCCTCAACGGCTTCCGCGGCACCCGCACGGCCGAGGAGGGCGCCAGGACCGCCATCCGGCTCGCCACGCTGCCCGACGACGGGCCGACCGGCGGCCTGTTCGACGACGACGGGATCGTGCCCTGGTGACGGGTTCGCGCGCGGAGGGCGGTCCGCGCGGGGCTGTACGGGGGTTGTCGGCCGGCGAAGGTCAGCGCCACCAGGTGTTCTGGGTCCGTTCGTCGACGAGCACGCCGTCCACGACGGTTCGGCTGTCGTGCCGCACGCGGTGGAGGTCGACGCCGAACAGCTTCGCGCCGGAGAGGGTGGCCCCGCTCAGGTCCAGGTCCCACACGGTCGCGTTGCGCAGGTCCGCGCCGGTGAGGTCCGCGTCGATCAGGTCGGCGTTGTCGAGGATCGTCTGGGACAGGTTCGCCCCGCGGAGGTCCGCGTCGGTGAGGTCCGCGCGATCGAGGCTCGTGCCGGTGAAGTCGGCTCCCCTGAAGTCCGCTCCGGCCAGGTCCGCGCGCGCCAGGCAGACGCCCGTCAGGTCCGCCCTGGTCTCCTGGTCGTGGGCGGTGTCTCGGCGCACCAGCACGTCCAGTGCCGCCTGCACGTCGATCGCGAGCGGCAGTTCCGGGCTCGGGCAGGCGCTGAAGCCGTCCGTGTAGGTCCACCGCCTGGGCGGCGCGGTGCCGCGGACGAACGCGGACACGACCTCGATGACGGTGGGCTGGTCGCGGGGTGAGTCGCGGGCCAGGCGCTCCAGGGCGTAGAGCGCGCCCAGCCGGGCCTGGAGGTGCTCGACGCCCGCGCGGTCGAGCTGGTCGACGGCCTTGGTGAACCGGTCGGTGAGCTGCCCCTGTTCGGCCACCGCGATCTGCGCGCGGGTGGCCTGCAGCGACAGGCCGGTGAACACCACGCCGCCCACCGCCGCCACCGCGGCCAGCACCGACGCCACCGCCGTCCAGTTCCAGGACCGGTCCCCGCGTGACGACCGCTTCCGACGTCCGGTCGAGCGGTGCAGGCGGCCCACCCGGGCGATCCGGGCGGTGGACCTCGGTGTCACCGGACCTCGGGGACGGGGCGTGCGGTAGCGGTTCACCGCACCAGGCTGGCACAGGCGGGCCGACGGTCACGGCCGCGTCACTCGATCGGCCCGCGGTAACGATCGCGGCACCCGTCGCGAGAAGCGGGTAGCCAACCGGGTGGCGGAGAACGAGGTGCGCTGTGGGGCTCCTGCGAGTGGGGGGAGTGCGACCGGCCTGCCTCGGGTTGGTCGCGGTCCTCGTCGTGCCGCTGCTCGTCGGTGCCACCGCGCCGGCGGCGGTCACCGCGCCCGTGTCCGATGTGGTCGTGTCGGTCGAGGTGTCGGCGTCACCGGTGGCGATCGGTGACGAGGTCGTGTTCACCGCCTCGGTGTCCGCCGCCCCGGTGTCCGCCGGTGCCGGTACGCCCACCGGCACGGTGCGGTTCTCGGTGGACGGTCAGCCCCCGGGGGAACCTGTCGGCCTGGTGGCGGGCAGGGCGAGCACGTCCTCGTCGACGTTGCCGACCGGCGCGCACGCGGTCACGGTCGACTACGGCGGCGACGCGGTGTTCCGCGCCGCCGACGCCGGGCCCGGCGGGCGGGTGGTCGTCGTGCCGAAGGGCACCTCCAGCTACGTGCCCGTGCCGCCCGCGCGGCTGCTCGACACGAGACCCGGGCCGGCGCAGACCGGTTACGCGGGACCGAAACCGGCCGCCGGCGGCTCCACCCCGCTCCAGGTCACCGGTCGGGGCGGGGTGCCCGCGAGCGGCGTGTCGGCCGTCGTCCTCAACGTCACGGCCACCGAGGCGGAGGCGGCCGGGCACATCACCGTCCACCCCGCCGGTCAACCGCGTCCCGTGGCGTCCAGCCTCAACGTCGAGCAGCCGGGCCAGACCGTGCCCAACCTCGTCGTCGTGCCCGTGCCCGCCTCCGGCCGCGTCGCCCTGTTCACCTACGCGGCGACGCACCTCGTGGCCGACGTCGCCGGCTACTTCACCCCCGAGGTGTCCGCGAACGCCGGGCGGCTCGCGCCCCTGACGCCGGCCCGCCTGCTCGACACCCGCCCCCACGGCCCGCAGACCGGGTACACCGGCGGCAAACCGGCGTCCGGTTCGACGGTCCGCCTCCAGGTCACCGGGCGCGGTGGCGTGCCCGCCGAGGGGGTCGCCGGCGTCGTGCTGAACGTGACCGCGGTCGGCACGACCGCTCCGGGTTTCGTCGCCGTCCTCCCCGGCGGGCAGCCCCGGCCCGCCGCCGCCTCCAACCTCAACATCACCCGCGCCGGGCAGATCACCGCGAACGCGGTGTGGACACCGGTGTCGCCGGACGGCACGGTCGACCTCTACCTCCAGGAGTCGACCGACCTCGTCACCGACGTGGTCGGCTGGTTCACCACGTCCCGCGCGCCCACCAGGACCAGCGGCCTGTTCGTGCCGACGACCCCGACGCGGGTCCTCGACACCCGCCCCAACGGCCCGCAGGTCGGCTACCGGGGCGGCAAACCGGGGCCCACCGCCACGGTCACGGCCGCGGGCACACCGATCCCGGCGTCCGGTGCCGCGGCCGTCGTGGCGAACGTGACCGGCGTCGACGCCACCGACGCGGGGTTCGTGTCCGCCTTCCCCGCGGGCAGCGCCCGCCCCGCCACCTCCAGCCTGAACCTGGAGTTCCCCGGGCAGATCCGGCCGAACCTGGTCACCAGCCCGCTGGGCGGCGGCAACGCGATCAGCCTCTACACGCAGTCCGGCACGCACCTCCTCGCCGACGTCGCCGGCTGGTTCACCGCGGACCTCGACCCGGCCCCGCCGACGACCCAGCGCCTGACGACCACGCCGGCGCCGGGCACCGTCCTGCTGGACCCGGCGAGCGCCACCGCCGTCGAAGGCGGTCCCGACACCGGCTACGTGGTCACCGTGGCCGCCGGCGTCCCCGCTCCCGCCCAGGGCGGCGGCGTGGTCCTCAAGGGCGGTGGCGCCGCCTACCCGCAGGGCCTGGCGGGCAGGGTCGGGACCGCCACCCGCCTGCCCGACGGCACGACCCGCCTCACCGTCTCGCCCGTGGCGCTCGACCAGCTCTTCCAGGACCTCCAGGTCGGCTACGACGGCCCGGCCGCGCTGGTCCCGACACCGGTCGGCGCGACGCGCCCCGCCGAGGCGCGGACCAACGACGTCGTGCAGGGCGAGACGAGCATCGACCGCTCGGTCGTCGAGTTCGGCGCCGGCGCGTTCGAGTGCAACGTGAGCACCGGCGTGAGCGTGTCGGCGGCCCTGGTCCGGTTCGAGAACACGCGGGTGCACTTCGAGCAGCGCGTCGGCTTCCTGGTCGCCCCCTACGTGCGGTTCACCGTGCAGACCGAACCGGTGGTCCAGTTCTCCGCCGACGTGCACGGCAAGGTGAGCTGCCGCCTCTCCGCCGCCTTCCGCGCCACCCACCGCCTGGTGTGGGCGCTGCCGACACCGGTCCCGGTGACCGTGGACCTCGCCCCGGCGCTGGAGTTCGAGGCGACGGTGGCCGGGAAGGTCAGCGTCACCGAGCGCTTCCACCGCATGATCGGGTTCTCCACGAACCCGGACCTGACCATCCGCTCCTACAACGCCGCGTCCCGCACCACCGAGCAGGTCTCCGTCGGACCGCAGCTGTCGGCGTCGCTGCTGATGGGCGCGGACGTCTCGGTCAAGCTCCTGGACCTGGCCGGCATCGGACTGACGCTCGGGCCGAAGTTCACCGCCTCGATCGACCACCGGGGCTGCGTCGACCTGTCGGTGGGCATCGCGGCGGCGTTCGACCTGCGGCTGAACCTGTGGATCAAGCAGTACCAGTACACCCCCTTCACGCTCACCCTCGGCTCGTGGACGCTATACCACCGCTGCCCGGACGGCAGCCAACCGCTCACCGTCGCCACCACCGGGCCGAGGGCGTTCGAGGTCGGCCGACCCGCGAACGCGCAACTCCTCGCCGCCGGCGGTTCCCCTCCCTACAGCTGGAGCGCCACGAACCTGCCGGCCGGCCTGGGCCTGTCGACCGGTGGCGTGCTGAGCGGGACGCCGACCACCACCGGCACCGTGAGCGCGGCGGTCCGGGTCGCCGACCAGCGCGGCGCCACCGCCACGGCCACCGTGCGGTTCACCGTCTCCGGACCGGTCGGCCTCACCCCCGCCACGTGGCAGACCGCCCGCACGCGCATGGCCTACACCCAGTACCTCGACATCGGCGACTGCTACGACCGCGCGCTGAGCTACCGCGCCACCGGCCTGCCGCCGGGGTTGGCCCTCGTGGGCGGTGCCGCGCAAGGCGTCCTCGCCGTGTCCGGTGTCCCGACCAGGACCGGGACCTTCGACGTCACGGTGGACGCCACCTGCCTGGGACAGGCCATGACCCTGCGGGTGCGGCTGCGCGTCGACGAGCCGCCCGCCCCCACCCCGGGGGAGGTGCGCGCCTTCGGCGTGGTCGTCGGAGCGGAGGACGGCACGGCAGGACCGTTCCACCACGTCTCGCAGGTGCGACCGAGCCCGGACGGCCGCTACCTCGCCGCCGCGGTCGGGATACCGCAGGCGCTCGTCGTGCACGACACCGTGCTCGAGACCACGATCGCCCTCACGCACGGTCTGGGCAGCTCCGGCACCGGGCACGGTAGCTGGTCGTCGAACCTGGCGTGGTCGCCCGACAGCCGCTACCTGGCCTTCTCGGCCGTGGACTACCTGATCTCGGGTGCGCCCGCGAACCCGGACGGTTATTACGACTCGTACGACATCTTCCTGTGGGACAGCCAGGAGCGGCGGATCGAGGGGGTGATCGGCGCCGGTGACTCCGACACGGAGAGCGAAAACCCGGTGTGGTCGCCCGACGGCAACCTCTTGGCGTTCAGCGACAGCAAACGCGGTGGGAGTGGGCCGGGCGTCGTGCGCACGTGGAACCCCTCGTCCGGGACCACCACGATCCTGCCCTGCGGCACCGGGTCGAGTTGTCGCCTGCTCGCGTCCTCGACACCGGGAGCGACCGAGCCGTGGAGCGCCGACTCCCGGTACCTGTCGATCGTCGAGCACGAGGAGGACGACTACTACGCCACGACGGGCCTGCGGGTGTGGGACCGCGCCACCGGCGGCTCCAAGCCGGTCGACGCGCCGGGCACCTCGGGCGTACGCCTCGCGGTCGACGGCCGGACGGCCCTGCTGTACCGCTACGAGAACGGCCGGCCGGGCAGCCGGGTCTCCCTGGCCGACGTGGCGAGCGGCGCGGTGCTCAAGACCTTCGAGGTGCCGGTGAGCGTCGGCAGTTCCGAGATGGTGGCCGCGTCGGTCCTCTCCCGGACCGGCGGCCACTTCGTCGGCTGGGCGTGCCTGGACAACGTCTCGCCGCGCTGCGGCCCGGCGGTCGTCGACACCGCCACCGGCGCCGTGAACACCTCCCTCACCGGCATCGGCGCGTTCGTGGCCTGGGTCGGCGACTCGGCGGTGTTCAAGGACCGCCCGGGCGCGCAGACGTGCCTCACCGCCCTCTCGCCTACCACCGGTGCCCGTCGCCCACTCGGGTGCACGGGCCTCGACACCGCCGGAGCCGACGCCACGGGCGTCTTCGTGGTCGTCTCCCGCGCCCCCGGGATCACCGGCCTGGCGAAGGTCGCGGTGTGACCCCTCCGCGACCACCGGGTCCCGTCGCGCGAGTTCATCCCTTCACGGCCCCCCCGGTGAGGCCCTCGGTCAGGAACCGCTGCCCCAACCCGTACATGACCGCGACCGGGATGCTGATCAGCAGCGAGGCCGCCGCCAGCTGTCCCTGCGGCACGACGTCGCCGAAGATCATCGACTGCATGCCGACGGGCAGCGTCTTGTAGTCGTCCCTGGTGATGAATACGAAGGCGAACAGGAACTCGTTCCACGCGTTGGTGAGCGTGAACAGCGCGACCGCGAGCAGGCCCGGTTTGGCCAGCGGCAGCACGATCCGGACGAACGCGCCGAACCGCGTGCAGCCGTCGACCAGTGCGGCTTCCTCCAGGTCGGCCGGGATCGACCTGAAGTAGCCGACGAGCAGCCACGTCGCGAACGGCAGGGTGAACGTGGGGTAGGCGAGCACGAGCGACCACAACGAGTCGTTCAGCCCGATCCCGCTCATCATCTGGTACAGCGGGATGAACAGCAGCGCGCCCGGCATCACGTAGGTGAGCAGGATCGTCACCGTGAAGCTCTCCGAACCGCGGAACCTCAACCGTGCCAACGCGTAGCCGGCCAGCGCCGCGCAGACCAGGGCGATCGCGGTGGACGCCACCGACACCAGGATCGTGTTGACGTACCAGGTGCCGAACGCCCTGCCCGCGAACAGGTTGGTGAACTGCTCGGTGCTCCACGGGGTCGGCCAGAGGTCGTCGGTGCGCGCGACGATCTGGGTGTCGGACTTGAACGCCGTGACCGTCATCCAGTAGAGCGGGGCGAGCACGAAGCCCAGCAGGCCCACGAGCGCGATCCCCGAGCCGGTGCCGCCGACCAGGCGCGCGGCCAGTCGGTCGCCCCGGGCGGCGAGCGCGGAGACGACCCGTCCGACAGCGGCCGCGAGCAGCACGAACACGCCCAGCACGAGCGCGGCCTTCCACGCGATGTGCGGCGACGCTCGCACCAGCACGAGCACCGAGACCACGACGACCACCCACGGCACCGCCCTGCGCTGGGCGGGGCTCAGCCGCCTGCGCCTCACGTCGCCCGTGCCCGGCAGGTCGCCGCGCCGCATCAGCCGCACGAGGATCACCACGAGCACGGCGACGATCGGCAGCATCACCAGCGTGACCGCCGCGCCCGCGCCCAGTTGCAGCTGCTGGATCGCCTTCGAGTAGGCCACCATCACGTACGGGGCGGTGGCGTCCCCCGGTCCGCCCTGGGTCATCAGCCAGATCAGGTCGAAGTTGTTGAACGTCCAGATCGACGACAGCAACACCGTCACGACCATGATGTGGCGCAGCCCCGGCAGCGTGATGTGCTTGAAGCGCTGCCACGGTGTGGCACCGTCCACGACGGCCGCCTCGTAGAGACCGCCGTCGATGGCCTTGAGCCCGGCGAGGAACGTCACCGTGAAGAACGGGACGCCCTTCCAGACGTTGACCAGGATGATCGCCGGCATCGCGAGCGCGGGGTCGGACAGCCACTCGGCGGGCCAGGAGTCGACGAGCCCGATCGCGGCGAGGGCGGGCCCGATCCCGGAATCGGTGAGCAGGACGTTGACGCTGCCGAAGATCGGGTCGAACAACGACCGCCAGGTGAAGGCCGTGACGACCGTCGGCACCACCCACGGCAGCAGGATCACCCCGGCGACGATCGCCCGGCCGCGTCGCATGTGGTGCAGCATCAACGCCGCGATGAGGCCGAGGGTCACCTTGAAGACCTCGGCGTACGCGGTGAAGACGAACGAGTTGAGCACGCCCTTGTGGAACACGGCGTCGTCGACGAGCGCGGTGTAGTTGTCCAGCCCGACGAAGACCGTCCCCGCGCCGTGGCGCTCCGTGGTGCTGGTGAGGACCGAGCTGGCGATCGGGACCAGGATCAGGCCTGCGACCAGCACCAGCGTCGGCCCGATGAACACCGCGGCGAGGCGCCAGTCGCGCCCGAGCAACCGCTGCGACGGGGTGAGCGAGGACGACGCCCCCGGCGCCGGACGGGCCGGTGGTGGACGCAGGACGGTCACTGCCCGTAGCCCTGCTGCTCGAAGACCTGCACGATCCGGGCGTGGGTCGAGGCGACGGCGTCGGCCGGCGGGGTGCCCTGGATGACCGACTGCATCATGTCGGTCAGCAGGTAGGCGGCGGTGGCGGCTTGCTCGCCGGGGCTCGGGGCCTGGGGGAAGGCGTAGCCGGTACCGGTGGTCAGCGGGAGCGGCGCGCGGGTCTGCTCCCGCAGCGCGGGGAAGGCCGGGTCACCGCTGGTGTAGTACGGGTCGGAGTCCCACACCCGGTCCCACGCGGGGTTGACCAGGCACGGCGCCCCCTTCGCGACACCGAGCAGCGCGCTCCCGCCGGCCATGAACTTCGCCACCAGCTTGGCGAGGTCGGGGTTCTTCGCCCCCTTGAACACCACGAACGAGTTGGACTCGCCGTACGCGAGCGGCCGGTCGATCGCCGGTCCGGTGGCGCCGTTGAACGGGTGCGTGTTGGCGTAGACCGGGTTGTTCTTCGTCTTCGAGTCGGCGTAGACGCTGAACTGGTTGAGCGTGAGCCCCAGGACCTGGGCCAGCCAGTTCTCGTTGTTGCTCGAATCGGTCCAGCTCCCGACACCGGGTGGCAGCATCGGCGCGTACTTCGGGTTCGTGTAGGTGTCGCCGATGAACGTGACGGCGGCGACGGTCTCCGGCGAGTCGAACACCACCTTCGTGCCGGTGTTGTCCGCGATGGCACCGCCGTAGCAGTTGATGACGTTCACGATGAAACCGTTGGCGTCGCCGGAGCGGTTCACCGTGAGGCCCCAGCCGAAGCGCCGCTTCGCCGGGTCGGAGACCTCCAACGCGTTGTCGCGCAGCTCTTCCCACGTGTAGTGGGGCTTGAGCGGGAGGCCCTTCTCCTCGTACCAGTCCTTGCGCAGGTACATCGCGGTCGCGATGAAGTGGTAGGGGATCGCGTACCAGCGCCCGCCGAACACGCAGAAGTTGGCCGCCTCCGTCGCGGGCTCTCCGTAGAGCGCGCGCATCTCCTCGACCACGTCGGTGACGTCGGTGAGGGCGCCGAGGTTGTGGAGCTGGCCGACGAACCGCCGATCGCTCATGAAGGCCAGGTCGCGGCTGGTGCCCGCCTTCACCTCGGTGTCCATCTTCGCGACCATGTCGCCGGCGTCACCGGAGACCAGGTCGTTGCCGATCGTGGTGCCGGTGGCCTGCGCGAACGCCTGCAACGACCTGTCCAGCGCCTGGTTGGCGGCCTCCGAGTAGAGCTTCTGCGAGAGCATCCCCACGGACCCGCCGCGCAGCGCGGCGGCCTGGTCGAGCAGCGCCTGGGGCACCTGGACGTCGAGCTGCGGCACGGCGGGGCCGCCTCCGCAACCCGCGAGACCGAGCGCGCCCAGCGCGCTCATCCCGAGGAACGTGCGCCTCGACAAATCCCTTTTCTCTTCCACGACAACTCCTCCCGCGCCCGGTCCAGCGGGCGCTTGCCGGTGGGGGCGACGTCGCACCCGCCGGGACAGCGGGCGAGTGCCGCGCTGCCGGGTCGTCCAGGCGGCGAACGACGCCGAACTGCTGGTGCGTTGTCCTGGCAGCCCGTCGAACAACCCGGACGGACTACGGGGCCGCCGCGGTACCGGGTCCGCGCCGGGCACGGGCTCCAGCGCCGGTACGGCCGCCCGGTCTGCGGGGTCGAGGGCCCCGCTCGACAACCATCGCGTCGGCCACGCTCCGCGCGACACCGCCAACCAGCCGCACTCCGAACCGCACGGCACCGGCGATGTCGGGAAGTTCCGCGCAATGGCCTTCGTCGATATCGCGGAAGAGTTTCGCGTGGGTGTTGCCGGCCTTCCGGCCCGCGATCCGCATCGCCGCCGTCGACACCCGACTACACCACGTGTGAGACGGCCCGGTGTCCGGGTTTCACGGCCGTGCTCGCATGCAGTCGACCCAGGGTGCGGTGGTGACGACGATGTCGGCAGTCCTTCAGGCGCCACGTGCGGGTTTGCGAGACTGCCTGTGCCGACGCGGCGACCGACGAGCCGACCAGGGACAGCAGGAGCACCGAGACGAGGGCGAGTACCGATCTGGCGATCCGGAACACCACTCTCACCGAATCCTTCCCGGACTGGCGTGGAAACGCTTCGGTCGACGCTAGCGGCCGGATCTCAGAATTCGCTGAGCTGGGTACGGGACGAGGGCTTGCCGGTACCGGTGGGCGACCGCCGGCGGTACGGCCTCGTCAGCAGCGGACGGGGCCGGGGCCTTTGCGCACTACATTGATCTTGGTTTCCCGTGTCGCGTCCTGTTCGGCGAGCGCGTGTGCGGTGAACGCCCTGGGAGCGGCAGCTTGGCGCAGTTCGTCCAGGAAGGCTGTGGGGGCGCTCAACACGACGATGTCGTAGGCGGTACCAGGGCGGTCGTCCTGGCTGCCGACGGCGAGCGGACTGTCGGTGGTGTTGCCGTCGAGTACGCGGGAGAGGTAGACGACGTCTTGTGCGGGCGCGTACACGCCGACGACGAGACCGCGGCCGAGCCCTGTCCTGCCCTCGACGATGACCGGCACGCACCGGTTCACGGATGCGCCGTGCACCGGGGACAGAACTCGGATGGAAGTCGGGCGGAAGAACGAGAAACAGCACAGGGTTATCAGTAGTACGGTGGCCAGGGTCGCGCATAACGAAACCGGCTTCGGTCTGAATCGCCCGAGGTGGATGCCGCCGTACACGTCGCGCGCTTGGATGATCGATCCGGACGAGTCCGTGACCGAGTTCGAGGTTCCGGCGTGCGACTGGTGATCATGCCCCATCGGCCCATCATGGCATTTCGCGACGAATGGGCGTCGGGACGGTCCGATACCTGCCGACTGCCCGGTCGGCGACCGGTCGTGGCAGCGATTCGACCAGGAGGCCCTGGGTGTCGGGCTGCGGTGGAATTCCTGTCCCGATCGTGGCTCGACGACGGGCAGAGCCGGTATCGGCGGATTTTCAGGAGGTGAGCACGAGCGGCATCTCGGGGAGGCGACCGTCGATGATGCGGCGGAGCAGGTGCGGGAGTTCGGCGGGGAGCAGTGTGTCGCCGCTGGTGCCCTCGGCCGGCCTGCTCGCCCACGACTACGAGTCCGACCTCCCCCTCAACCTCCTCTGGACCGCCTTCCAAGAGGCTGCACCCGCCGGACGAGGTGCGGGCGGCTCGCTCGAAGACACGCCTGACCGCCGCCGGGGCAGCTCTGATCACGCCGTCCCGCGGTCGTAGAAGTCGGCCTCGGGGGAGGTACCCGTCCACAGACGAACGAGGCGCCTGGCTGCCGAGCGTCCTCGACGGCCCGTTCCGGCCACGGGCCAGCGGACCGACCCGGTGGTGCGGCGGCGTCAGTTCGGTCCGGTGCCCTTGAGGTAGCGCAGGACGGCGGTGACGCGCCGGTCGGCCCGGTCGTCGGGTGGCAGGTCCAGCTTGGCGAAGATGCTGCGGATGTGCTTGTGCACCCCTCCTTCGGTGATGACGAGCCGTTCGGCGATGGCGGTGTTGCCGAGCCCTTCGGCCATGAGCGCGAGCACGTCCCGTTCGCGCGGGCTCAACCGGCCCAGCGCGGTGGTGTGCGGGTTCCGGGCCAGCAGTTGGCCCACCACCTCGGGGTCCACGGCGGTGCCGCCGGCCGCCACCCGGTGCAGCGCGCCGAGGAACTCCTCGACCCGCCCCACCCGTTCCTTCAGCAGGTAGCCGAGCCGGCCGGTGCCCGAGGCCAGCAGCTCGGTGGCGAACGCCTGCTCCACGTACGCCGAGAGCACGAGCACCGCGAGGCCCGGCCGGCGGCGCCGGGCCTCGACGGCCGCCACGATCCCCTCGTCGGTGTGGGTGGGCGGCATCCGCACGTCGACGATGGCGACGTCCGGTTCGTGCTCGGCCACCGCGGCCAGGAACGACCCGGGGGTGTCGGTGGTGGCCACGACGTCGAGCGACTCGGCGCGCAGCAGCAGCGCCAGCCCTTCGCGCAGCAGCGGGTCGTCCTCCGCGATCACGATCCGCACGGCAGCTCCACTTCCATCGTCGTCGGCCCCCCGGGCGGGCTGTCCAGGGCGAGTTCCCCGTCGTGCGCCTCGACCCGCCGGCGGATGCCGGACAGGCCCGACCCGCCGCGCTCGTCCGCGCCGCCCCGGCCGTCGTCGCGGACCCGCAGCAGCAGCCGGTCACCCTCCCGGCCCACCGTCACCACGGCGCTCGCGGCACCGCTGTGCTTGGCCACGTTGGAGAGGGCCTCGGCCACCACGAAGTACGCGGTGGCCTCGACCGAGGCGGCGCACCGGCCCGGCACGTCCACCACCACCTCGCACGGCACGCCGCAGCTGCCCGCGAGCCCGGCCAGGGCACCGGCGAGCCCGCGGTCGGCCAGCACCGGGGGCAGGATGCCGCGGACCACCGCGCGCAGCTCGGCGAGCGCCTGTTCGGCGGCGTCCTGCGCCCGGTCCAGCACGGCACCGGCCGCGGTCGGGTCCCGGTCCAGGGCTCGTCGCGCGGCACCGAGCAGCACGGTCACCGCGACCAGCCGGTTCTGCGTGCCGTCGTGCAGCGACCGCTCGATGCGGCGCAGCTCGGCGGCGTGCGCGTCGAGGGCGGCGGCACGGGTGGCGGTCAGCTCCGCGACGCGCAGTGAGAGGTCGGTGCCCGCGGGAGGTGCCAGCAGGCGCCGTCCCGGCCACTCCTGCACCCGGACCAGCGCCGGTCCGAGCCCGGTGATGAAGGCGGCGCAGAGCACGCCGGTCAGCGCCACGGCCAGTGCGTCGCCGAGGTCGGTGACGGCCCAGGGGATGGGGCTGGGGGTGTTGTCGTCGGGCGGCAGCAGGTGGTACCAGAGCGGGTACGTCGTGTTCTGCAGCGCCGTGACCGGCATCGCGATCCCGGCGAACCCGGCGGCCAGGCCGGCGGTGGCGTGCAGCGGCAGCCAGGCCAGCTCACGCCGCACGGTCGCGTCGCGCAGCGCGGCGCCCACCCGGCGCGGCACCGGGCCGGCGTCGAGGACACCGAGCCGGGCCCGTTCCCGGTCCGCGGTCGTCCGCAGCGCGCGCAGGGCGGCGGGCAGCAGGACGACGCCGACACCGACGCAGCCGAGCAGCGCGACCACGCCGAGCCGGACGAGAACGGACAGCGCGAGCAGCGCCGTGCCGAGACCCCCGACCAGGCGCGCGACGGCGTCCGACGACGCCCGCAGGCGCTTCCGCACCTGTGCCATGCCACCCCCCGGCCGAACCTTACCGATCAGCACAACCCGCGGTGCCCGCGGATCGAGCTGCCCGTCACGGCCCGCCCCTCGGCACGACGGGCCGGGGTGCCATCACCACCCCGGTCGTCCAGCAGGCTGGATTGTCCACCGGGGTGCGGGTGGGCAGCCTGGAGCCGGTCGGTCATCGCAGGACCGGCACCCGCTGAGCCCCAGGAGTTGTCCACGTTGTCCACGTCCTCTTCCCGGCAGGATCGACTCCCTTCCTCGCGCTGTCGCCGCGTGGTCACCATGACGGCGGCGGTGGTGGTCGCGGCGAGCGGCCTCGCGTTCGTCGGCCCGATCCCGACGGCCCGGTCCGAGCCCCGCCACGACGCGGTCCAGCAGGGCCTGGACGGACTCGTCGGTGCCGACCGGCACCCCGGGGCGCTGGCCGCCGTCCGGGACCGGCGCGGCCGGACCCAGCACTACACGGCCGGGGTGGGTGACCTGGGGACCGGCGGCCGGGTGCCGACGAACGGCAGGGTGCGGATCGGCAGCGCGAGCAAGATGTTCACCTCCGTCGTCGTGCTGCAGCTCGTCGGGGAGGGCCGGGTGGAGCTCGACGCGTCGATCGAGACGTACCTGCCGGGCCTGGTGCGGGGCAAGGGCGTGGACGCCGGCAGGATCACGGTCCGCCAGCTGCTCCAGCACGACAGCGGCCTGCCCGACCACACCGGCTCGATGTTCCGGTCCGCGGCCGACTTCCTGGCCTACCGGCACGTCTACCTCGACCCCCGCGAACTGCTCGACCTGGCGAACGCCAGGGAGGACGGGCGTGCCGCCGGCGGCGGTTGGTCCTACAGCAACACGAACTACCTCCTGGCCGGCCTGATCGCCCAGCGGGTCACCGGCCGCCCGTTCGACGAGTTGGTCACCACCCGGGTCGTCCAGCGGATCGGTCTGCGCGACACGTACGCGCCCGCGGTCGGCGAGCAGGACGTCCGCGGCCGGCACCCCAGGGGGTACCAGCGTGACCCGGCGACCGGCGAGCTGGTCGACTTCACGCGGATGGACCCGGGCTGGGGGTGGGCGGCGGGCCACCTGGTCTCCACGCCGGGCGACCTCAACACCTTCCTGCGCGCGCTGCTCGGCGGTGAGCTGCTCGAACCGGCCCAGCTGGCGCAGTTGCGCACCACCATCCCGACGGACCCGGAGTCGGAGGCCGGTCCGGGGTACGGGCTCGGCGTGTTCAGCATGCCGTTGAGCTGCGGAGGGGTCGCGTGGGGCCACGGCGGTGACATCCCCGGCTACTCGACCGTCAGCGCGGCCACCGACGACGGTCGCGCGGCGACCGTCGTGGTCACCTCGCTCAACGGGTCGGTGGAGGACGAGTCCGTCGCCGCGGACCACGGCGCGCTCGTCGACGCCGCGCTGTGCGCGAGCTGACGCCGGACGGAGGGCCGGGCCCTCGCGTCGTCCCACCCGGAGGTGGTGCTGGCTGTACCGGAGGTGTCCAGCACGGGGGGTCGTGCGCCGTCCGGGCGGTGACGACACTGAACGCGTCGGTGCGAAGCATCCAATTGGAGAGTGTCCCTTGTCGAATGATCTCAGACGCCCGGTCACAACCCGGTCGGGTCCCGCGCGTCGGCGTCGTGGCGCGGTCGCCGCGGCGATGGCGGCCGTGGCGGTCGCCGGGCTCACGCTGACGGAGGTGGCGTCGGCGGGCGCGTCGGGCGACAGGTCGAAACCGGCCCACGACAAGGCGTTGCAGGCGGGCATGGAGGAACTGGTCGGCGACGGGTCACTGCCCGCGCTGCTGATGTCGGTGCGGGACCGGAACGGGCGCGTGAAGAACTACACCGCCGGGGTGGGTGACATCCGGACGAGGTCCGAGGTGCCGTCGGACGGTTACGTGCGGATCGCCAGCATCACGAAGATGTTCACCGCCGTGGCGGTCCTGCAGTTGGCCGACGAGGGCAAGCTCGCGCTGGACGACACGGTGGAGGAGTTCCTGCCGGGCGTGGTGCGGGGCAGCGGCGACGGTGCGGCGATCGACGGCCGGACGATCACGATCAGGCAGCTGCTGAACCACACCGGTGGGATGCCCACCGGGATTCCCTTCATGTCCAACGGCATCCTGCCGGTCAAGGACCGGTACTTCGAGACCCGGGAGGTGCTGGACGCGGCGTTGACGCAAGCACCGGCGTTCGCCCCGGGACAGGACAGGGTGTGGGCGTACAGCAACGTCGGCTACATGCTGCTGGGTCTGGTGGCGCAGAAAGTGGCGGGACGCCCCTTCGCCGAGGTGGTCACGGACAAGATCGTCAACCGGATCGGGCTGAAGGAGACGTACTACCCGGGTCCGGGCGACCGCGACATCCGTGCCCCGCACCCCCGGGGTTACCTGCTGCCCAGGGACGACGCGGGCAAGCCGATCGCCGGTGACCTGATCGACATCACCCGGTTCGACCCGTCGATCGCCAGTGCCGCGGGGCAGATGATCGCCACCCCGAGCGACGTGAACAAGTTCCTGGTCGCCCTGCAGGACGGCCGGCTGATCACGCCCGGTCGGCTGGCGGAGATGCGTCAGGTGGTGGACGCGCCCGGTTTCCCCGCCGGCTGGCGCTACGGCCTGGGCGTCATCGAGATGAAGCTCAGCTGCGGGGTCACCGCGTACGGCCACGGCGGCGACGCCGACGGTTTCCAGACCCGCGCCGCGATCACCCCCGACGGCCGGGCGGTCACCGTCGCCGGGACGAACGACGAAGTCCAGCAGTACGAAGTCCTCGCCTTCTTCGACAAGGCCCTGTGCGCCACGAAGTAGGAGTCCCGCACGCGTGAACCCCGTGCCTGCCGACGAACTCCGTCCACGCTGACCACGAACTCGGGCCCGCCGGTCGACGACCGGCGGGCCCGAGTTCGTGGTGGTGTCGCGTCAGCGGTGGGCGCGGTGGCCCCGCTTGGTGACGACGTGGTAGATGCCGAGCACGATCAGCGAGCCGAGGATGGCCAGCAGCCAGGTGCTCAGGTCGAAGAAGCTGCCGATGTCGGAGCCGAAGATCGCGCGGCCGATGAAACCGCCGAGGATGGCGCCGACGATGCCGAGCAGCATGGTGATGACGATGCCGCCCGGGTCCTTGCCGGGCATGATGGCCTTGGCGATGGCGCCGGCGATGAGACCCAGAACGATCCAACCCAGGATGCCCACGGTGCTTCCTTGTCCTCGTGCCGCGCCGTCTTCCCGGCGCGGCGTGATCGCTACAAGCACCGGGTTGCCCAACTCGCACCGATTTCACACCTGTGTGAGCACTTCGCCGTGGAAGTGATGTGGGACTCAGCCGGTTGCCGCGACGTGTGCAGGCCTGTTCCAGGGGCCGCGTGCGCGGTCGTCACGGCTGGGTGAACCGGCTCTTCTCCACCCGTTCGTGCTCCGGCCACAGGCCGTGGGGATACCCCAACCGAGGCGCGCTCACCTCGTCCAGCCGTTCGAGTTGACGCTTCGGGACGTCCAGCTCGGCGGCGGCGAGGTTGGACGTGAGCTGGTCCACGCTCCTCGGTCCGATGACGGGGATCACCCCCTTCGACATCGACCACCTGATCGCCACCTGCTCCGGGGTGGTGTCGAGGTCCCGGGCGACGCTCTCGACGGCGTCCAGGACGCTCGCCTTGGCGGGGTCGTCCTCCCGGTGGAGGAACCGGCTGATCGAGCTCTGCGCACGACCTGTCGCGCCCCGCCGGTACTTGCCCGTCAGGAGGCCACCGCCGAGGGGTGAGAACCCGAGGACGCCCAAGCCGAAGGCGTCCGCCATCGGCACCAGCTCCCGGTCGGCGCCGCGCTCGACGAGGCTGTACTCGACCTGGATCGCCACGAGAGGGGCCCACCCCCGCTGCTGCGCCAGGGTGACCCCCGTTGCCACGCGCCACGCGGGGAAACTGGAGAGACCGGCGTACAGGACCTTGCCGGCGCGCGTCAGGTCGTCGAAGGCCCGCACTATTTCCTCGATGGGCGTGGACGTGTCGGCCACGTGGGCCCAGAACACGTCCACCCGGTCGGTGCCCAGTCGGCGCAGGCTCTGCTCCAGGGACTGGACCATCGCTTTTCGGCTGTTCCCGGTCATCTGGAGGCCGCTGCTCGCCGACGTGCCCATGGTGTACTTCGTCGCCAGGACCACGTCCTCGCGATCGGAGGAGATGATGTCCGAGAGGTACTCCTCGGCGTCCCCCGACTGGTAGTTGGAAGCGGTGTCGATGAAGTTCCCTCCCGCTTCCCGGTAGGCGTCGTACATGGCCCGGGCCTCGGGTGCGTGCGCCCCGTGCCCCCAGCCCATGCCGAAATTGCCCGTCCCCAGCGACAGTTCCGATACCCGCAGGCCCGATCTTCCGAGAAATCGGTATCGCATGCGTCTTCTCGCTCCTCGCGTCGATCCGGTATGCGCAGGTTCCTCATACCGGGCAGCTCCTGCCGCCGACGCCCATCGTTCCCAGTACCGGGCGTACAATCCATAACGTGGAGTCCAGCACTCTTTACCGATCGTCCAGCACAGAGGTTTCCCTGGATGCGCACGACCCTTTCCGGGACGCCCTGGCACTGGCGCGGCCCCGGGCCGTCGCTCCCGTCCCGCTCCGCGCGACGGCGCCGTGGGGAGCCTGGTTCTCCCCCTTCCCGCACATCAAGCTCGGCGTGGTGGTGGAAGGCGAGTGCTGGCTGTGCATCGACGGGCTGGAACCCCTTTTCCTGAGCACCGGCGATTTCTACCTCCTCGGGAACCCGCCCCCGTACGGCCTCGGCAGCTCGATCGAGGAGGCCCGGGTCCGCGGCTCGGACGGGTCGCTCCGCGAGGGGGTTTCCGGGCGCGGGCCCGAGACCTCCCAGGGGTCCGTCACGTACGCGTGCAGCGTCGACTTCGAGTTCCGGGATTCCGACGCGTCGACCCTGTTCTCGTCGCTTCCCCCGGCTGTGCTCGTCACAGCGGACGACGCCGGCGGGAGACCGCTCTGGAACATCGCGGCACTGCTCGTCCACGAGATCGAGACGCACGAGCCGGGGCGGTCCCTCGTCCTGGAGCACCTGGCCCAGATCCTCCTGGTGCACATGCTCAGGTCGCACGCCGGGTCGTCCCACGAGCCCCTGGGATGGCTCGCGTCGGTCGCCGACGACGGGATCGGGGCGGCGTTGCGCGCCGTGCACGCCGAACCGCGCCACCGCTGGACGCTCGACGAGCTCGCCAGGATCGCGATGATGTCGAGGTCGGCCTTCGCCGCGAACTTCAGGGACAGGGTGGGCAGACCTCCCTTGGACTACCTCATCGAGTGGCGCATGCAGCTGGCGCGCGCCGCACTGCGCACGGGGGACTCCCTCACTGCCATAGCGGGGGCCATCGGGTACCAGTCCGAAAGTGCTTTCAGCACCGCTTTCCGGCGCGTCGTCGGGATGTCACCGCGGGAGTTCCGCGTCTCGCTGAACGCGCAGCCGGGGGACCGGAGGTCCGGTGATCCCGTTCCGGCGGGGCTGTCCGGGGCTCACAACCCGTAGTCCGGAGACGTTCGGCTGCTCGGTCGGTGGTCGGTCGTGGCAGCGGCCCCACCGGACGGCGAGGTGGTCGAGCACGGCGCCGAGCCGGGCCGCGGGGGTGTGCCGGCGCAGCTCGCCCCGGACCGCCCGGCCGAGCGCCAGAACGGTGCGGGGTGGACGGCGTGCACCTTGCAACGCGGGCCCGGCGGGCATCCGTTGGAAGATCCCGTCGCGCGGAGCAGGCAGCGGGGTCTCGCACGGGGTCGCGCAGGAAGCGGTGGAAGGTCCACTGCTCGTAGCGGTCCACCGGTCGCCGCCACCGCCGGCGGACCGCGGGGAGGTCACGGGCCGCCACCGCTGCGCGCAGGTCGGGCAGCACGCCGACGCGCCGGTCGCCGGCGACGTGGACGGTGTGGTCGAAGGGGAAGTCGACCTGGAGGTCGGTGGGTGGGGGTTCGGTCACGGTCACCTCCTGCGGGTTCGGGCAGGTGTGCGGGGCGTGGGTGCGCGGGGCGCTCAGCGGGTGGAGCCGACCGGGTCGCCGGTGCGGTCGACCGCGACGACGCCGCCGCGCACGACGAACTCCACCCGGCCCATGGCGGCGATGTCGCTGAACGGGTCACCGGCCACGGCGACGAGGTCCGCGGCGGCACCGGGTGCGATGCGTCCCAGGTCGGGGCGCTCCAGCAGTTCGGCGGCCACCGAGGTGGCGGCCCGCAGCACCCGCGCGGGCGACAGGCCGGCCTCGGTCAGGTCCAGGAACTCCCGCCACGCCTCGCCGTGCGGGAACATGCCGGCGTCGGTGCCGAAGGCGATGCGGACCGGGCTGTCGGCCAGCAGCGCCGTCGACTCGCGGACGCGCCGGGCGTGGGCGCGGTACTTCGCCCGAGTCAGGGGACTGCGGTCGGCCCAGAAGTCGTCGTCGTCGAGGTTGTCGATGAAGTGGCGCTGGGCGTGCAGGGTCGGGCACAGGTAGGCGTCGTGGTCGGCGATGCGCGCCAGGGTCCGCGCGGATGCGAGGTTGGCGTGCTCGATGCTGCGCACCCCGGCCGCCAGGGCGCGGCGCACGGCCTCGTCGTTGAGCGCGTGGGCGGCGCAGTGCAGGCCGTGGTCGCGGGCCGCGGCGACGATCGCGGCCATCTCCTCGACGGTGAACGCGACGTGGTCGGGGGCGTCGGCGGGGGAGCTGAACCCACCGCTGGCGGTGAACTTGATCCAGTCGGCACCCACTCGCGCCTGGTCGTGCACCAGAGCGCGCAGTCGGGCGGGTCCGGAGGCGAGCGTGCCCACGTCCGTGCCGTAGCGGTGGCTCAGGGCGGGCATCTTGTCCCCGTGCCCGCCCGGCACCGAGATGATGTTGGGCGCGACGACCAGGCGAGGTCCCTCGACCAGGCCGTCCTCCACGGCCTGCCGCAGTGCGACGTTGATCGGGTCGTGCGCGCAGCCCAGGTCGCGCACGGTGGTGAACCCCGCCGCCAGCACCGCCTTCACGGCGGGCAGGGCGTTCAGGGCCTGGTAGGCCGCGAGGCCGCCGTCGTGCTCCTCGTCCACCAGGTGCACGTGGCAGTCGATCAGGCCGGGCAGCAGGGTCCGCGCACCCAGCCGGACGGCGGGCACGTCGGGCGGGAGCCCGGCCGCGGGGACCACCGACGCGATCACGCCGTCGGTCACGGTGACCGTGGTGGGGCCCGCGGGGCGGTCGCTCGTGCCGTCCCAGCAGCGGTCGGCGACGATGGTCAGTCCGGTGGGTGACATGGTCCTCCTCAGAGCAGGAAGACGAGCGCGGAGACGATCTTGGTGATGCGGCCGGCCGGGTCGCCGACCGCCGCGGTGGTGACCGCGTCGGTGCGCACCTCCGTGTCGCCGACGCGGTAGAGGTCACGCCGGGAGCGGTACTCGGCCTCGGCGTCGTAGCCGTCGACACCGAGTTCGACGGCCATCGCGGTCAGCGCCATCTCCACGGCCTTGCGCCCGGCCTGTCCGGCGGTCTTGTCCACCGAGTCCTGCTCGTGCACCTCGGCCACGCAGCCGACGCCCCCGCCGGTGGGCACGGCCACGCCCACGGCCGTGGCGATGCGGCGGCCGGGTTCGCCGGTCTCGGCCAGGGCCTGGATGGCGAACAGGACCTGCCCCTCGTGCAGCAGCCGGAGCCCGTCCTCGCGCGACACCCGTTCACACCCCGGCGGTACCCGGCTGGAGACCTGCACGCGGTTGACCCGCCCCAGGCCCGCGTCCACGTACATCAGGTCGTGCGCCTGCAACTCCCGTTCGTGCACCCCGGTCCCGCCGGTGAAGAACATCCGGTCCGGGACGAGCAACCGGCCCAGCGGCAGTTCGCGTTCCACCATCGTCTCCCTCCTCGCTCACCCGGCCACGGTCCGCGCGGCCACCAGGTCCACCACGTCCTCCAGCCGACCGCGCCTGCGGTAGGCGGAGCGCTGCCTGTCCGCTCCGGTGCCGTCGCGCTCGACCGCGCGCACCGCGTCGAGCACCACCTCGGCCCCGTCGAAGTCCTCCAGCGCGGGCCGGACGTGGTCGAGCAGTCCGGCGACCAGGTGCTCGTCCGGCCCGTAGCGGGCGACTCGCCAGCAGGCGGCCCGCAGCACGTGGTCGTCGACGCGCGGCGCGGGGCGCCCGGCCCGCACGTCGGTCAGCGAGGTCGCCACCAGGGCGCGCACCAGGCCCGCCATCGCCACGGCCTCGTCCACCGTTTGCGCCACGTCGGCGATGCGCACCTCGACCGTGGGCAGGTGCCGCGACGGCCGGGCGTACCAGTAGAGCATCGCCCCGTCGAGGATCACGCCGGTGTCGAGCAGCGCGGCGACCAGCTCCTCGTACTCCCGGGCCGAGGACAGGTGGGGCGGCGGACCGGCCGCGGGCCACCGCCCCCACAGCGGGGTGCGCCAGCTGTGGTAGCCGGTGTCGCGCCCCTCCCAGTACGGGGAGTTCGCCGAGAACGCCAACAACGCCGGCAACCACGGCCGCAGGTGGTTGACCACCTGCACGGCCTCTTCGCGGTCGGGCACCCCGACGTGCACGTGGCAGGCGCAGGTGCACTGCTGCTCCACCAGCGGCCCGTAGCGCTCCGCGATGCGGTGGTAGCGCGGCTTGTCCAGGATCGGCGGTGGCCCGGCCCGACCGAGCACCGCGGTGCCGCTGGCCACCAGGCGACAGCCCTGCTCCTGCGCGGCACGGGCCATCCCGCGCCGCAACCGCAGCAGTTCCGCCCGCAGGGACACCAGGTCCGTGCACACCCGGCTGGCGCTCTCGACCTGCGCCTGGTCCATCTCGGGCTCCACCACGCCGCCGCCCGGCACCACCTCGTCGCCCGCCCGGCGCAGCACGGTCTCCGCACGGCGGACCACCTGCCTGCTCGTCGCGTCGGTCAGGACGAACTCCTCCTCGACGCCCATCGTCAGATCCACCCGGCCACCCCCCGCGCTGTCCGGGGTGGCCGCCCGCGTCCGCCGGCACCCCGATTGCCCCGAATTCGTTTTCTGCTTCGAATGTAGTCGGAAGCGTTTCGCCCATCGACTACCCCGACAGTCTTCATCCGTGTACGCGGCACCGGATCACCCTGGCGGCAGACAAGCGGGACCGCCCGTTGCCGAATGGTTCTCCGTGAATCACTCCATCGAGTCGGTTTCGTACCTTGCCGGACGAGCGCCGGTATGGCCTGAGCAGAGCCGGACCGCAAAAATCGCCTCTCGGTGATGGGCTCGTCCGACTCCACCAGCGCCGACGCCGTTCGCCGCCCACGGCCTCGGGGCGACGACTCCGGCACGGTGCTCCGTCAGAGCCTCCCGCTCGGCTGCCCGAACCGGGTTCTCGCACTCAGCGGGGCCGGGGGCCGGGACAGCGCGCTCCCCGACCGGGTCCTGAAGCCTGAGCCGTTCTCTTCTTCGCACGATGGAACGCTCGATTCCCCACTATCGTGTCAGAGTCGCTGGATCGCCCTACAAATTCTCACCGAGAGTCACCCCCGGGCGTCGAAGTGGGTGATTGTGCTGGTCGTGCGCCAATCCCACAGCCTGAATGGCGCTGTCGCGGAGGGTTATCGATTTGCTACATTGGGTCGAAGTCGTGAGCCGTTCCGTGAAAACTGCGGAACGCCTGTGGTGAACACCGCTGAGGAGCGTAAAGTGTGCCCGTCCGCCAGTGGTGACGATGTTGCGGTGGGGTCCGACCTGGCGAATCTCCTCCGATTGGCGAGAATTCACCAGGGAATAGCCCAGATCCTGCTCGCGCGGGTGGAGGGCATCAGCTCCCGGGTCTCCCCGGTGGACACGCCGACCGCATCGGCTTTCTGCGACGGGTGGAGCTTCACCGATCGGGAGCGGCACGTGGCGGCACTGCTGGTCGAGGGGTTGTCGAACCGCCGGATCGCGCGGAGGCTGGAGATCTCCGAGCGCACCGTGAAGAACCACCTGCACTCGATCTTCTACAAGTTGAACGTCAGCGACCGCACCCAGGCGGTCATCAGGTTGATGCGGAAAGCCTGAACGTCGAGCCCGCCGCGGCGCCGGCGGGGTGGGCGTCGGTCCATCACCGTGCACCGCCTTGCCGCAGGGCCCGCCACAGCGCCACCCCGCCCACCCCGGCGAGCGCCCCGTAGAGGACCTTGGCCGGTGTCGCGTTGTCCGCGTGGGGCTTCCGCCAGTCCACCGGGATCTGCAACTCCCGGTTCGACAGGTCCCGCAGGATGCCGCGGGCCTGGGTGTAGCTGCCGTCGACCGTCAGCAGCGTCTCGACCACGCCGCGTGCCAGGCGGGTTTCGGACAGCGTCTCGCACGCCAGTTCCACCATGATGTCGGCCAGTTCGGCGCGCAGCACCTCGGCGGCGGACAGCTCGGGCGCCAGGCAGCGGATCGAGCCCTCCATGTTGGCGAACGCCTTGCCCAGCACCGGGACCACCGGGTTGATCTTGATGCCCCGCCTGGTCGAGTGCCCCAGCACGGTGGTCAGGGTGAGGCCGAAGTTCAACTCCTCCAACGAGGCGGTCGCCGCCTTCGGCACCAGCCGCGCCACGTCGTCGGTGAAACCGCCGATGTCGGCCCACTGCGTCAGCGTGCCCATCTCCACCCACGCCCGCGCGGCGCCGTCCCCGTCGTTCTCCGCGATGGTGATGAGGGTGAGGGCCAGCTTCAGGCTCATGGTGCGGTCGAGCCGGCACACCATGCCCCAGTCGATGAGGGACGCGCCCAGCTCCGGGTGGACGAACACGTTGCCGGGGTGCGGATCGGCGTGGAAGAAGCGGCCCAGGAAGTAGCTGCGGTACGTGTAGGCGAGCAGGTCGTGCGCGATCGCCAGGCGCTCGTCGGCCGGGACGGCGCTGTGCGGCACGTCGCGGATGGAGCGCCCGGGCGCCATGCCCTGCACCAGCACGCGTCGCGTCGCCATCAGCACGTCCGGCACGGTGATGCGGTCGAAGCCCCTGGCCTGCGCCCGCCCGACGTCCATGTTCCTCGCCTCGGCGGTGAAGTCGAGCTCGCCGGTCACCGCGTCGAAGATCAGGTCGAGGACGGCCCGCACGTCCACCACGGCGTTGAACCTCGTCTTCGCCGCGATCAGCGCTCTCGACGCCGTGTGCAACAACGCCATGTCGGTCTCGACCACCGCGCGGACGCCGGGGCGCTGGACCTTCAGCGCCCCGGGGCGCCCGTCGGCCAGCGTGACCCGGTAGACCTGGGCGAGGGAGGCCGAACCGAGCGGGTGTTCGGTGTCGACGTGGCGGAAGTGGCGCCGCCAGGAGCGGCCCAGCTCGTCCTCCAGCACCGGGACGAAGTCGGAGAAGGGCGACGCGGGGACCTGGTCGTGCAACTTGCCCAGTTCCCGCAGGGTTTCGGGGGAGACGAAATCCGGTCGGGTGGACAGGACCTGGCCCACCTTGATGTAGAGCGGGCCGAGCCGCTCGAACGCCTCGCGAACGGCTCGGGCGCGCCGGTCGCGGCGCAGTCGGGCGTCCCCTCCGGCGGAGGCGGCGGCCTCGTGCGCCAACAACCGCCCCAGCGTCGTGGTGATCAACCGGAGTCGCGAGTCAGGCACGGTCGGGACCGCCCGCGGGCGGCGGAGCGGACCGCTCGTCGCCGGGCCGCCGCGTCGGCGGGTCCGGTATCGGGCCCGGTGCCGGCGAGCCGATCCCGGTGGTGCGGTACCTGGTCAACGGGAGCGCCAGCACTTCGACGAGCACCTCCACCGTGCAGTTCTGCCCCGTGGTGCGGCGGTGCGCGCGGAAGCACAACCCCGCTCTCAGGTCGTCCAGCAGTTCTCCGAGTGCGACGACGCGCCCGTCGACGTCGGTGAGGCTGCCGTCCGGCTCGCGCCGCAGCACCCGCCGAGTCCGCCGCCGCCCGCCCGCGGGCCCGGTCATGCGCCGTGCCGGGAGGTCGTGCGCGATCGGTGCCGACCGATCACGAAGCGGCCTTCTCCTTGCCCTGCGAGGACCGCCCACCTCCGAGCCTGCCGACCTCCCGGGCCAGGTCCTCCAGCTTCGCCCTCAGGTCCGCGATGTCCTCGGCGGCGTCGGGAGCGCCCTCGTCGTGCTCGCCGATCACCCTGCGCGCCGTGTCGCGCAGGTCGTGGTCGATGTCCTCGCCGCGGTCGAGCACTTCGTCGACGTAGTCCTTGGTGGCGTCGACGACGGTGCCCAGGTAGCCGACGATGCCACCGCGCCTGCGTGTTCTCCTGCCCGCGCTCCTGGTGGTCATGGTGAATCCTCCCGCTCGGAAAAGGTGGAATCCTCGATGGGGTCGGGGGTACTGGTCTTCCGCTGTCCCCGGGTCGCGGGCGGCGTGCTCCGCCGCCCCGTTCAGTCTCGCGCGGCCGAGGGTGCGGTGACATGGTTTCCTCGTCCTAGTGCCCATGGCCCATGGCTCCGGTGGTCCTTCGCACAGCGCGTCACGGGTCTGTCGCTCGTCGGTGGGAGCGGGCAACCCTGTCGGCGGTGTACCGGATCACGTCTTTTGTTTGGAATGGACGGATGTCCGCCCGGTTCCGGTGAAACCGGGTGTGTCGTTCTCCGCTCGACGCAGAGGAGTTGCTGTGGTCCCGTTTCACGCGCGACGACTTCCGCCCGCGCCGCCGGACGGGCTCGGCGAGCACCCGCTCGAAGTGGTCCGGCACGCGCTGCACTGCGTTCAGCAGGCGTTGACGCACGTTGCCCGCGTGTTGTCGCAGGCGGAGGACGGCCGTGCGGCGGTCGCCGCGGAAGGGGGCCGTGCGGCGCTCGCCGCGGGGGAGGGCCGCGCGACGGGCGAGGACGGGCGCGAGCGCCGGCTGACCGGGCAGGAGAAGCGGGTGTTGACGCTGATCGCGGCCGGTGCCTCCAACCGGGGGATCGCTGAGGGCCTGGGCATCTCCGAGAAGACGGCCAAGAACTACGTGCACGCCGTGCTGCTCAAACTCGACGCCGGCAGCAGGACCGAGGCGGCGGTCACCGCGCTGCACGAACGCCTCGTGGACCCGGACGAGTGCCGCCGCGCCGCCAGGCGGAGGCCGTCGCCCCCGGCATCCGGGCGACGGGCGCGGCCGATGTCCTGAGGCGACGGGGGCGGCCGATGTCCTGATCGGACACCCGGCGCGCGCCGGCCTACCCGCCCCCGGTCCCCGCCCCGGTCAGGATGCCGCCCAGTTCCAGGCCGTACTCGCCGGACCGGAAGGTGGGGTCGCGCAGCACCCTGAGGTGGGCGTCGGTGTTCGTCAGGACCCCCGTGCACTCGAACTCGGCCAGGGCGCGGGCCAGCCGGCGCAGGCACTCGGCCCGGTCCCGACCGCTGACGACGACCTTGGCCAGCAGCGAGTCGTAGAACGGCGGCACCCGGTGACCGGTGTGGACGTGGGAGTCGACCCGGACGCCGGGGCCGCCCGGCAGGACCAGGCCGGTGATCCGGCTCGCCGACGGCCGCCAGCCCGCCGCCGGGTCCTCGGCGTTGATCCGCGCCTCCGCGGCGTGACCGCGCACCGACACGTCGGACTGGTCGAACCCCAACCGCTCGCCCGCCGCGACGCGCAGCATCCACTCCACCACGTCGACACCGGTCACGGCCTCCGTCACCGGGTGCTCCACCTGCAACCGCGGGTTGACCTCGATGAAGAAGAACTCGTCGGGCCCGGTGACCAGGAACTCGAACGTGGCCACGCTGGTCAGGCCGACCGCCCGCGCGCCCCGGAGGGCGGCCTCGTGCAGCCGTTCCCGCAACCCGGGCGACAGGCCCGGCGTCGGCGCCTCCTCCAGCAATTTCTGGTAGCGCCGCTGCACCGAGCAGCAGCGGTCGCCGAGGTGCACCAGACCGCCGTGGTGGTCGGCGAGCACCTGGACCTCGACGTGCCGGGCGGAGGGCGCGTAGTCCTCCAGGTACAGGCGCGCGTCGGTGGCCAGCCGGCGCGCGGTGCGCGTCGCGCGCGGGAACACCTCCGCCAGCTCCTGCGGCGAGTGCACCGGGTGCACACCGCTGCCGCCGCCGCCCGCCGCGGCCTTGAGCACGGTCGGGTAGCCCAGCCGCCGCGCCTGGTCGAGCGCGTCGTTCACCCCGCGCAGCGCGCCGGGCGAGCCGGGCAGCACCGGCAGACCGGCCCCGGCCATCGCCGCCCGGGTCGCGATCTTGTCGCCGAACAGCGCGAGGTGCTCCGCCGAGGGCCCGACGAACGTCAGCCCGGTCTCCGCGCACCCGCGTGCCAGCAGCGGGTCCTCGGAGAGGAAGCCGTAACCGGGGTGCACCGCGTCCGCGCCGGTCCTGGCGCAGCCGTACAGCACGGCCGGGACGCTCAGGTAGCTGTGCGCGGCCTCGGGCGGACCGAGGCAGAAGCTGTCGTCGGCCAACCGCACCGCCAGGCCGTCCGCGTCCGCGGTCGAGTACCCGACGACCGCGCGGATGCCCAAGTCACGGCACGCGCGCACGACGCGCAGCGCGATCTCGCCGCGGTTGGGGATGAACACGGTGTCAACGGGCGCCATCGGGCGTTCCCCCGTCCTGGCGGGCCGGCTCCAGCCGCAGCAGCGGTTCCCCGAACCCGACCACGTCGCCGTCGTGGACGCAGACCTCGCGGATCGTGCCCGCGCGACCCGCGAGGACCGGTGTGGTCATCTTCATCGCCTCGACCTGCGCCACCTCGTCCTCGGCGCCCACGACCGCGCCCACCTCCGGTCCCGGTGAACCGCTCGCCCCGGTGCCGAACCGGACCACGCCCACGGCGGGGGCCGGGACGTCGACCAGGGCCGGGTTCGCGTTCCCGTCCGGTTCGCCGCCGTCCGGTTCGCCGCCGGCCTCGACGGGCCGGGCCGGGACGCCGGTCGGGCCGGCGTGCTCGATCTCCACCTCGAAGTCGGCCGTGCGCACCAGCAGCCGCCTCGCCGGGTGCCGGTGCACGGCCGCCAGCAGTTGGCGCACGACGTCCAGCGCGACTCCCGCCGCCGAGCCGTTGCTCGCCGAGCCGCCGGACGAGGTGCCGTTGGTCGAGGGGGAGGGGCCGTGGTCTCGTTGCGGGAGGGGAACGGGTGGTACGGGCATCGACACGTGGTACCGCCTCACTCGTCTGTTCGGAGCGCGTCCGCGGAGGCTCCCCGGACCCGCAGTCGGTTGTCGCGTCGGCTCAGCAGCTCGGCGGTGGGCAGGGCGCCGAGCGCCACCAGGTGCCGGTGCAGCGCGGCCCGGACCAGCCGCACCGCGGTCACCGGGTCCGCGTGCGCGCCGCCGTCGGGTTCGGGGACCAGTTCGTCGACCAGGCCGGCCTCGTGCAGCTCCGCGGCGCGCAGCCGCAGGGCTTCGGCCGCCTCGGGCGCGCGGCCCGCGTCCCCGTGCAGGATCGCGGCGCAGCCCTCGGGGCTGATGACCGAGAAGTAGGTGTTCCGCATGGCCAGCAGGACGTCCCCGGCGGCCAGCGCCAGCGCGCCGCCGCTGCCGCCCTCGCCGATGACCACCGTGACCAGCGGGACCGGCAGGCCGGAGGCGACCAGCAGCGCCTCGGCGATGGCCCCGCTCTGGTTGCCCTCCTCCGCGCGGCGGCCCGCGTAGGCGCCGGGGGTGTCCACGAAGGTGACCACGGGCAGGCCCAGTCGCCCCGCCAAGCGCATCAGGCGCGTCGCCTTGCGGAAGCCCGCCGGGTGGGGCATCCCGTGGTTGCGGGCGCGTGCGCGTGCCGGGTCGTGCTCCTTCGCGTGCCCCAGCACCACCAACCCGACCCCGCCCCACCGGGCGACGCCGCAGACGAGCGCGGGGTCGTCCTCGACCTGGCGGTCGCCGTGCAGCTCCACGAAGTCGTCGAAGGCACCGGCCACGTGGTCGAGGACGGTGGGCCGGCCGGGGTCGCGCGCCACCCGGACGGCCTCCCACGCGGTACCCGGTGCGGGCCGGCCCCCGTCCGCCGGGTCGGTGGTCCCCGGCGGGTCCGGTGGCCCCGGCAGGTCCGGGAGCGGGCACGAGCCGGGCGCCGGGCGGCCCGCCAGGCAGGAGAGCACCCGGTCGAGCGTCTCGGGCAACGCGGAGCGCTCCACGACCAGGTCGACGTGGCCCTTGTCGCGCAGGAAACGCGCGGTCTGGAAGTCGGCCGGCAGCCGTTCGCCCAGGGCCTGCGCGATCACCCGGGGACCGGCGAACCCCGACCGGCAGCCGGCCTCGGCGAGGATGACGTCGCCGAGCGCGGCGAAGGACGCGGCGACACCGCCGTACACCGGATCGGTCAACACGCTGACGTAGGGCACGCCCCGCTCGTTGAGCCGCCGGACCGCGTCGCACGCGCGGACCATCTGGAGCAGGGAGTACATGCCCTCCTGCATGCGCGCGCCACCCGAGCAGGACACCGCCACGAGCGGCACGCCGCGGGCGGTGGCGAGGTCGGCCGCGGTGACCACCTTCTCGCCGACGACCACGCCCATGCTCCCGCCGAGGAAGTCGAAGTCCATCACCAGCAGCACGACGGGGCGACCGCCGACGTCCGCGGTGCCGAGCACCGCGGCCTCGGAGGCGGTGGTCCGGGTGGGGGCCGCGCGCAACCGGTCCCGGTAGGGGATCGAGTCGGTGAAGGCGAGGGGGTCGGCGGACCGCAGGCCGGCGAGGAGCTCGGTGAAGGTGCCCGGGTCGGTGAGCTGGTCGATCCGCTCCCGCGCGCTCAGCCGCCGGGTCGCCCCGCAGGCGGGGCAGGTGCCGTGCGACCGCTCCCACGTGCCGCGGTGCACCAGGCACCGGCACTCCGCGCACCGCTGCCAGACCCCGGGCGGCAGCGCGTCGATCCGGTCGAGGACACCGTCCGGCTTCCCGTTCAGTCGCATGTCCGCTCCCACCGAGCTGGTCGCCGCCGCGCGGGGTCGTCGTCGCGGCGTCCTCCTCGGCAGTCTGGGCCCCGCGCGGACCCGCGGGCCATGGGTCGCTCGCCCCGGGGATTCGGGTTCCGGCCGTTCGGTCCCGTCGGGCGCGGGTGCCGCGGTCACCACCCCGGAGGTCGCTGGTCGGCGGGGTTCCCGCGCCGCGCCCACTCCAGGCGCGTCTGCGGACGGGGCTGTGAACATCGGGCAACGCGCTTGCCCGCCCCTCGACGGCGGGGTGGGCTGAGGTGCCGCACCCACCGAGAGGGGACCGGGCATGTCGAGATGCGGAGTACGCGGGAGGACTCGCCGAGCCGTGTTCGCGGGAGTGCTGACCGCCGGGTCGGCCGCCGCGGCCGTCGTGCTGCTCGGACTGTCCCAAGGGGCGCTGGCGGCGTCGTTCGCCGTGTCCGGGACGAGCTTCAAGGTGTCGGCGGACAGGTTGGCGGGAAAGGGGTTCGTCCAGTTCGGCGGGGTGGACAGCGGGGCCGACGCGGCTCACCCGGTGGCCACCAGCGCCTTCCGCACCGTGGTGATGGACAACTTCTGCCAGTCGGTGACGCTGCGCTCCCTCCCGGCGGTGGGGGACGTGACCCTGCGGATCGACTCCACCGGCGCGGAGGGCATGTCCGCGACCGACATCGTGCTCGGCGTGGAAGGGCTCAGCGGTGACCTCACCCTGGTGAACCCGCAGATCGGGGTGGACGCCGGCCAGGTCTCGAAAGGACCGCCCGAGCTGGTCGGCCTGCCCGGCGGGTTCGCCCAGCAGGCCGACGAGGTCTCCATCGCCGCGCCGCGGCTGACGGCGTGGAGCGCCACCGCGTACACGCTGCGCCTGAAGGACACCCGGCTGACCCTGCACACCGATCCGGCCGAGTGCCACTGACCGCCCGTGCGGCGAGGAGGACCTGATGGGTTCGGTGCGGAGGCGGGCGGACCGGGCCCGACGCGACTTCCGGGACTGGCGCCGCGGCCGGCCGTTCGCCGCGGGCGCGTTCCTCGTGCTCTCGGGACTGGTGATCGTGATCCCGCCCTACGCCACCCTCCGGGTGGGGGACGTGCTGGTCTCGGTCACGACGGTCGGGGGCGTCTCGGCGCTGCTGATCGGCACGCTGCTCGGGATCTGCGGCGCGTCGTTGTGGCTGCGCCCGCGGTTCCGGTTCGCCGCCGGGGTGACCGCCATGCTGCTGTCGCTCGTCGCCCTGGCCGCGACCAACCTCGGCGGGTTCCTGATCGGCACGCTGCTCGGGGTGGTCGGCGCGGCGCTCGCCCTGGCCTGGACCGACGAACCGCGCCCGCCCCGCAGGGCGCGCCGCGCCGCGGCGGTCGTCAGCCTGCTGGCGTTCGCCGCCGGCGCGGCGCCGCTCCAGGCGCGGGACGTCCCACCGGCCGCCGGTTGGACGCTGCTGGCCGGTGCCGTGGAGCTGTCCGGGCTGGCCTACCACGGCGTCGACCACGTCCAGGTCGACGGCCGGCCCGCCAGGGCCATGCGGTTCACCGCGGCCGTCATCCGGGTGACGGACCCGGTGCAGGTCGGCGACCTCGGCAACGGCCGCCGGGTGGTCCTCGCGGTCCCGCACGGCGGGCTGTCGACGGCCGCCGGGGACATCGAGCTGTTCGTCCTGCGGATCACCGGGCGGGTGAGCCTGCTGGGGTTGTTGTCGGTCCCGGTCGACTTCACCCCCGACACCCCGCCGCCGCTGGTGCCGACGTCCGTCGTGCTCACCGACGTGACCGCGGTCAACGCCCTGGTGCGCGGCGGGGAGGTGACGATCCCGGGTGCGGAGCTGGCGGTCCGCTGACCGCCGCGACGGTGTCCGCGAGGCACTCCGCCGTCACCTTCCGGGGAAGCGCGGACACGGCGCGCACGTCGGGCAGGGTCGCCCTGGCGAACGCGGTGAGGATGCTCCGGGGGCCGGTTTCGAGGAAGGTCCCGACCCCGAGCGCGCGCAGGCGCTCCAGGGTCCGCCGGAAGTCCACCGGTCGGGTGATGTGGTGCGTCGGCGCCTCCCGCAGTTCCCGGGCACCCCGGTAGGGGCGCCCCAGCAACGGGGAGAAGACCGGGACGTCCGGCGGTCCGGCGGGGAGTTCCGAGATCCCGACCCGGAAGGACCGCTCGACGTCGGCGAGCATCCGGTTGTGGAACATGGACGCGGCCGGCAACCGCGTGGCGCGCACCCCCCTGGAGCCCGCGAACGCGGCCAGCACGGCCAGTTCGGCGTCCACACCGGACACCACGGACTGGGTCGGCGCGTTGTCGCAGGCGAGTTGGAGCGAGGGCAGGTGCACCTCCGCCAGGAGCGCCGGCACCTCGTCGGCGGGGAGCGTCAGGGCGATCATCCCGCTCGGCGGCAGCGGGTTCCCGGCGAACGCGGCGTCCCTGGCCAGGATGACCCGGGCACCGTCGCCGACCCCGGTGCCGCCGGCCGCGACGAGCGCGGCGACCTCCCCGGCGCTGTGCCCCACGAGGACGTGGGGGCGGACCCGGAAACGTCGCAGCAGCACCGCGGACGCGGCCACGGAGGCGGTGTAGATGGCCAGGTGCAGGGCGGTGCGGTCGAGGGCCAGCAGGTGGGCCGCGTCCGGGGCCGCGGGGTCGAGGAGCAGGTCGGGAACCCGGTGCCGGCCGCGGTCGGCCCGGTCCACGGCCTCGACGACCTCCAGCACCTCCGGGAGGTGCCGGAGCCCGGTCAGGACCCCGGGGTGGTAGGCGCCCATCCCGGGGAAGAGCATCGCCAACCGCCGGGCCACCGCGGGGCCTCAGCTCGACCGGAACAGCAGCGAGACGTCGTGGCCGCCGAAGCCCATCGCGTTGTTCAGCGCGGTGACGGGACCCGCGGGCAGGGGACGGGGTTCGGGTCCGACGACGTCGAGGCCGATGGCGGTGTCGAGGTCGGTCAGGTTCGCGGTGGGCGGGGCGACGCGGTGGTGCACCGCGAACACCGTCAGCACCGACTCCACGCCGCCGGCGCCCCCGATGAGGTGCCCGGTGGAGGACTTCGTGCCCGAGACGCAGGGCCGGTCGGCGTGGCGGCCCAGCGCCAGGCGGATCGCACCGGCTTCGGCGAGGTCCCCCTGGGGGGTGGAGGTGGCGTGGGCGTTGACGTGGTCCACCTCGTCCGCCGAGGTGCCGGCGTCGCGCAGGGCCGCGGTGATGGCCCGCGCCACGCCGGCGCCCGCGGGGTCGGGTTGGGCGATGTGGTGGGAGTCCGCGGCCAGGCCGTAACCGGCCAGCTCGCAGTACACGCGCGCGGCCCGGCTCCTGGCGTGTCCGGCCTCCTCCAGCACGAGCACGCCCGCGCCCTCGCCGAGGACGAAGCCGTCACGTCGGGTGTCGAAGGGCTGCGAGGCGCGCCGCGGGTCGTCGTTGCGGCGCGACAAGGCGTTCATCCGCGCGAACGCGGCCAGCGCGAGGGGGTGGAGCATGGCGTCCGTCCCGCCGACCACGACCACCTTCGCCCGTCCGGAGCGGATCATCTGCGCGCCGTACGCGACCGCTTCCGCGCCCGCGGCGCACGCGCTGACCGGGGCGTGCACGCCCGCTCGCGCCCCGATCAGCAGTCCCACCTCCGCGCTGGGGGCGTTCGGCATCATCATGGGTATGCAGTACGGGGACACGCCGTCGGGTCCGCGGTCGCACAGCGCCTCGTACTGCTCCAGCGCCGAGACCACCCCGCCCATGCCGCTGCTGACGACGGCCCCCACCTCCAGCGGGTCCAGCGGGCAGTCCGGGCCGCCCGCCGCACCGGTGAACCCGGCGTCGGACCACGCCTCCGCCGAGGCCACCAGCGCCAGCCGGCTCGCCCGGTCGGTGTGCCGCACCCGCTTGGGCGACAGGGTCTCGGCGGGGTCGACGGCGACGGGCGCCCCGATGCGCACCGGCAACCGGTCGGCCCACTCGGGTGGGAGGTCGAGCCCGCGGACGCCGCAGGCCCCGGAGAGCAGGCTCGCCCACGTCGTCCGGGCGTCCCCGCCCAGGGGCGTGGTGGCGCCCACCCCGGTGACGACGACGGTGGGGGTTGTCACTGGCATGCGGGGGCTCCTCGCCGGTCGGCTGCGTGGTGGGTGGCCGGGTGCCGGTCCCTCAGAGCTTCCGCTGGATGTACTCGATGATCCCGCCGACCGTGGTGAGCTCCACGGCCTCCTCGTCCGGGATCTTGATCCCCCACTGCGTCTCGGCGGCCGTCAGCAGCTCGACCACCCCCAGGCTGTCGACCTCCAGGTCGGTCTTGAGCGCCGATTCCACGTTGATCTCCTCCTCGGGGATCTCGGCGATCTCCGAGAGCAGCTTGATGAATTCACTCGGCACGGTGCCGGGATCAACGGACATGGCGGGGCCCCTTCCGGAACGGGTTGAGTGGTGTGCGATCGCCGGTTTCGCGGCGCCGGTCGGCGAAGACGGCCTGACCGAATTCTTCGCCCATTACACCCCACGCGGTCGGCGTCCCACAAGCCCGCGCCGTTCGGCCGGTCGGGCGAACAAATCAGTGATCACCGCCGCTTTTCCCTCATCTGGTCCGGTCGGACGGTGTCCGGAAGTACATCGCCGACCGGGTGACCATTCCGGGTGAACGGGTGAGCCGGCTTGTGCGCGAAGTCCCGGCCGGGTCACATTCGAACGGGAAAGGCCGCCGAGCGCAATCCCGATGAATCACCAATGTCGAAGACGGTGTCGAAGATGGGAAGCCGGGTGCTCAGAAAACCAGTGCGCGAAGAAGCGGGGGCGACGTCCGGGGGCGTCGCCCCCTCGCCGGACCGACCGCTCCCGGACTACCCGTTCACCTCCCGCTGGTTCGACAACGAGGGCATCGGGCAGCACTACCTGGACGAGGGGAAGGGCTCGCCGGTGCTGATGCTGCACGGCAACCCGTCGTGGAGCTACCACTGGCGGCACCTGGTCACCGCGCTGCGCGACGACCACCGGTGCGTCGTGCCCGACCACATCGGCATGGGGTGGTCCGATCGCCCCGCCGAGTCCGCCTACCCCTACAGCGCCGCCCGCCGCGTGGCGGACCTGGACAGGCTGGTGGAGCACCTGGTCGAGGCCCGGGGAGCGCCGCGGCACGGGTGGACCCTGGTGGCGCACGACTGGGGCGGACCGATCGGCCTGGCCTGGGCGCGGCGGCACCCCGGGCTCGTCACGCGCGTCGTCGCGCTCAACACGGTCGCCTTCCTCTGGCCGCCGGGCTACCGCCTGCCGTGGTTCCTGCGGCTGATCCGGGACGTGCCCCCGGCCGCCCGGTTCGTCGACCGCACCAACGCCTTCGCCCTGGCGGCGGTGCGGCTGGGCACGACCCGCGGGCTGGGCCGCGCGGCGCGCGAGGCGTACGTCGCGCCCTACGCGCACCGCCGGCACCGCCGGGCGGTGGTCCGGTTCGTCCAGGACATCCCGCTGTCACCGGCCGACCCCGCCTGGGAATTGTTCGGCCCCGACGAGGACCCCACCGCCGGCCTGCCCCTGTTCATCGGTTGGGGCGCCCGCGACCCGGTGTTCGACGACCGCATCCTCCAGGAGTGGTTGCGGCGCTTCCCCGGCGCGGAGGTCCACCTGTACCCGAAAGCCGGTCACTACGTGCTGGAGGACGCCGGGGAGGAGTTGATCCCCGCGATCCTGCGGTTCGTCCGCTCGTCCGACCACGGCTCGCACCGATCCCCACGACCGGGAGGGAAATAGATGTCACGCGATTACGCGCGCGTACGTGCCGTCGCCGTGGAAGTTCCACCGCACGTCGAGACCGAGGCGGAACTGATCGCGGCGATACGCCGGGCGGCCCCCGGGGTGACCGTTCCGCCGCGCACCTTCACGCAGATGTACGGCCTGCACAGCCGGGTGGTCGCCCCGCCGTCGTGCTACCCGTCCGACCTGGCGGCCGCGGCGGCGGTGAAGGCGCTGGACGCGGCCGGCTGGGAGGCCGGGGAACTGGACCTGCTGCTGTTCGCCGCGGTCTCCGAGGACGTGGAGGAGCCGGCGACCGCGCACGTCGTCGCCGACAGGATCGGCGCCAGGTGCCCGGTGTTCGACCTGAAGAACGCGTGCAACAGCGTGCTCAACGCCCTCCAGGTCGCCGACGCCCTCATCCGCACCGACCCGCGCTGCCGCCGGGTGCTGGTGGCCTGCGGCGAGACGCTCTCGCGGCACACCAGGCGCACCATCCGCGACCGGGCGGAACTGCTCGACGCGCTGGCGTCGTACTCGATCGCCGACCTGGGAACCGCCGTGCTGCTGGAAGCCTCGACCACACCGGGCATCATCGCCTCCGGGTTCTCGGCGAACTCGACGGCCTGGCGCGCCGCCACGCTGCCGAACGTCTACGTCCAGCAGAGCATGGGCCACGACGTCGTGGGGGAGGGCGTCGTCCGGTCGCGCGACCTGATGCTCGGGTTCGACGCCAGGATGGCGGGTGAGGTGCTGGAGCTGTGGAAGGAACTCGACCTGAGCCCGGCCGACGTGGCCCTGGTGTGCGTGCACCAGCCCTCGGTGGAGTTCGCCGGCCAGGTGTGCGCGGCGCTCGGCCTCTCCACCGACAAGGTGATCCCCACGGTGTCGCGCTACGGCAACGTCGGCGCCGCCACCCTCCCGCTCCAGCTGCACCTGGCCGAGCAGGCCGGCCGGCTGCGCCGCGGTGACCTGGTCGTCCTGATGGGCGTCGCCAGCGGTGTGAGCGCGGGGCTGATGGTGCTGAAGTGGTGACCCCCGAACCGATCCCCGACCCGACCCCCGGCCCGGTGCCCGACCTCGGCGTGGCCGACACCCTCTCCGCGGCCTTCCTCGCCCGGGTCGGCGTCCACCCCGACCAGGACGCGGTGATCTGCCGCTCGCCGCGCGCAGCACGACCGCGGACCACGTTCGCCGAACTCCGCGAACTCCACCGACGGGCGTCCGCCGCGTTCGCCGCGGCGGGCATCGGCCGCGGCACCAGGACGGCGGTGCTGGTGCGCGACCCGCTGACCCTCATCGGCTCGGTCTACGCCCTCACCGCGCTGGAGGCCGTCCCGGTGCTCCTCGACCCCGGCCTGCCGCTGCGCCGGCTCAAGCGCTGCTTCGACGACGTCGCGCCGGAGGCGTTCCTCGGGGGCGCGGTCGCGCACGCGGCCCGGCGCCTGCTCGGCTGGGGACGCCACACGACGCGCATCACCCTGCGGGACGACTTCGCCCGCACGGCCACCGGCGACGCGCCGGAGCCGGTCGCGCCGGACCTCGACGGCCTGGCGCTCCTCGCCTTCACCTCGGGCTCGACCGGGTCGCCCAAAGCCGTGCAGTACACCCAGCGCCAACTGGCCTCCCAGGTGGCGCACGCGGGCCACGCGCTCGGGGTGACGCCCGGGACCGTGCTGGTGACCGGCTTCGCCCCCTTCGCGCTGTACGGGCCGGTGCTCGGCGCCACCGTCGTGGTCCCGGACATGGACTTCCGCAAGCCCGCGGAGGTGGACCCGCACCGGCTGGCCGCCACCATCGCGGAGACGCGGGCCTCGGTGCTGCTCGGCTCGCCCGCGCTGCTGTCGGTCCTGGCCCGCCACTGCGCGCGGCACCGCGTCGTGCTGGACACCATCACCTGCGTCGCGTCGTTCGGCGCGCCGATCCCCGCCCGGTTGGTCGACCTGCTCGACCGCTGCGTGCCCGGGGAGGCCCGCATCCGCAGCGTCTACGGGGCCACGGAGTGCCTGCCGATCAGCGCCGCCGACCGGCACGACCTGGTCGGCACCAGGCAGGCCAGGGAGAACGGGGCGGGGACGTGCCTGGGCAGACCGCTGCCGCACCTGTCGGTGCGCATCGTCCGGCCCGGTGCCGGACCGGTTCCCCGCTGGTCGCCCTCCCTGACCGTCGAGCCCGGGGAGATCGGCGAGATCACCGTGTCCGGTCCCAGCGTGAGCCACGCCTACTTCGGCAGACCGGACGGGAACGCCGCCGCCAAGGTCCGCGACGGTGACGAGGTCGTCCACCGGACCGGCGACCTGGGCCGGGTGGACGCGGAGGGACGGCTGTGGTTCGCCGGGCGCAAGGCCCACCGCGTGCCGACGGGACCGGGGCACCTCGACACCGAACACGTGGAGCCCGCCTGCGACGCCGTGCCCGGCGTGCGCCGCACCGCCCTGGTCGACGCCGGTGTCCCCGTCCTGTGCGTGGAACTCGACGACACCCCGGCGGGTGGCGACGGGAAGGCGGTGGTGACCGCCCTGCGCCGGAGGCTGACCGAGGTGTGCGGCGGCGACGTGGTGCGCGAGGTGCTGGTCCACCCCGGCCTCCCCGTCGACATCAGGCACAACGCCAAGATCGACCGGGACCGGCTGGCGCGGTGGGCGCGCCGGCGGGTGCGCGGGGCGGTGCGGCGATGAGGACCCTGGTCACCGGCGGCGGCGGGTTCCTCGGCCGGGCGATCTGCCGCCGACTGCTCCTCGACGGGCACTCGGTGCGCAGCTTCGGGCGCGGCCACGACGGCGAACTGGCCGAGTGGGGCGTCGAGCAGCACCGCGGGGACCTGCGCGACCCGACGGCCGTGTCGGCCGCCGCGGAGGACTGCCAGGCCGTGGTCCACGCCGGGGCGAAGGCGAGCGCCTGGGGCCCTCGACGGGAGTTCCACGACGTCAACGTCCTCGGGACGCGGCACGTCGTGCAGGCCTGTCACGACCGCGGCGTCGGCGTCCTCGTGCACACCTCCAGCGCCAGCGTGGTCTTCGGCGGCTCCGACCTGACCGGCGCCGACGAGGCGACCCCGTACCCCGCGAAGCACCTGGCCGCGTACCCGTGGTCCAAGGCGCTGGCGGAGAAGGTGGTCATGGCCGCCACGGGACCCCGGCTGGCCACCACCGTCCTGCGGCCCCACCTGATCTGGGGGCCGGGTGACCCGCACTTCCTGCCGCGCCTCCTGCGCGCCGCCCGCCGACCGCTGCCGTTGATCGGCGACGGCGACAACGAGGTCGACACCCTCTACGTGGACAACGCCGCCGAGGCGCACCTGCTCGCGTTGCGCCGGCTGACCACGTCGACCGCGACGACCGGGAAGGCGTACTTCCTCAGCCAGGGCGAGCCGGTGGCGCTGCGCGCCATGGTCGAAGGGCTGGTCGGGGCGGCGGGCCTCCCCGTCACCTTCCGCCGCCTGCCCCCGCGCCCGGCCTACGCGGTGGGCGGGATCATGGAACTGCTCTGGAAGCTCGCGGGCAGCCGGTCGGGACCACCCCTGACCCGTTTCCTGGCCGCCGAACTGGCGACCTCGCACTGGTTCGACATCACCGCCGCCAAGGACGAGCTGGGGTTCGCACCGGAGATCAGCACCCGGCAGGGACTGGCGTTGCTGGAGTGCTTCCTCCGCTCCACCGGCGGCCGGTGACGGGCACGACCGCCGAGCGGCAGCCAGGTCCACCTACCCTTCGTCACGGAGGAGCGCCAGGACGAGCACCGCCGATCCGCACCTGTGTCGCGCTCGGTGCGGCACGGACTTCCACGACGCGCCCGCCGCGACGTCCGGCGCGTGGTCGATCCGGCCGGCGTGCTGCTCGTGGGGCGGCCACCGCGACCGCGGACCCGGCCGTCATGACGAGGCGGGGCCCGCGCCGGTCCGGCACCCGGCCCAGGGGCACCCCGACGGCGGCCGGGACGAGCAGGCCGAGCGAGAACCCGGCGGTCACCGCGGACAGCCCGTGCTCGCGCTGATGGACGGCGCGAGCACGGGGAAGGCGTAGTGGAGGACGCCCCAGCCGGTGACCCGGGTCAGGCACAGCACCACCAGGACGCGGCGCAGCCCGGCGCCCCCTCGATCGCGCCGGGCTGCCGGACCTCAGGACCGCGCACCCGGCGCGGCCGGCGTCAGCTCGGCGACCGCGGGTGCGCCGCAGCAACCCCCGGACACCTCCGGCTCGGCCACGTCGAAGACGCCCGAGCCGCCGCACACGCCGGTCTTGGGCAGCACCAGTTCGACCTTGCGCGCGCTCTCGTGGTCCCCGGCGATCTCGGCGACGACGCTGCGGACCTGCTCGTAGCCGGTGAGGGCGAGGAAGGTCGGCGCGCGGCCGTAGCTCTTCATGCCGACCAGGTAGACGCCCGGCTCGGGGTGGCGCAGCTCGTCCGCGCCGTGCGGGTAGACGGTGCCGCAGGAGTGCGCGTTCGGGTCGATCAGCGGGGCGAGCTTCGTCGGGGCCTGGAGCACGGGGTCGAGGTCGAGCCGGACCTCGGACAGCCACGAGTGGTCGGGGCGGAACCCGGTCAGCGCCACGACCTCGTCCACCGCCTCCACCCGGTGCCCGTCCTGCGAGACCAGTGCCAGGCGGTCGCCGTCGCGTTCCACGGCCGCGGTGCGGAAGCCGGTCACGACCTCGACGTGCCCGGCGCGGACCGCCTCCCGCGCCTGGAGCCCGAGCGCGCCGCGCGCGGGGAGCTGGTCGGCCTCACCGCCACCGAAGGCGTTGCCGACCGCGCCGCGGCGCAGCAGCCACGTGACGTGCGTGCCGGGGTGCTCCTCGGCCAGTCCCGCCAGCGCGACCAGCGCGGTGAGCGCCGAGTGGCCGCTGCCCGCGACCGCGACCCGCCTGCCCGCGTACCGCCCGACCTCGGCGGCCACGTCCGGGACGCGGTAGGTGATCCGGTCGGCCGCCGCGCGTTCGCCGACGGCGGGCAGGCCGTCGCCGCCCAGCGGGTTGGGGGAGCCCCACGTGCCGGAGGCGTCCACGACCGCGCGGGCGGTGATGCGCTCCTCGCCGTCGGCGGTCTCCACGTGCACGGTCAGCGGCTCGACGTCCCGCCCGGCGTCCACCACGCGGTCCCGGCCGCGACGGGCCACCCCGACGACGCGGGCGCCGAACCGCACGTGCCCGCCCAACGCCCCGGCCAGCGGCACCAGGTACTCCGACACCCACTCGGCCCCGGTGGGGTACTCCTCGCCCTTCGGTGCCGTCCAGCCCGCGCCGTCCAGGAGACGCCGTGCGGCCGGGTCGACGAGTTCGGACCACCGCGAGAACAGCCGCACGTGGTTCCACCGGGCCACCGCCGCGCCGGCCTGTGCGCCCGCCTCCAGCACCAACGGTCGCTCGCCGCGCTCCAGCAGGTGGGCCGCCGTCGCCAACCCGACCGGTCCGCCACCCACCACGACCACCGGAAGCTCACTCACGGCCCACCTCTTTCATCGGTTTTCATCGATCGAACGAGATGAATGTATCGAGCGAAGTCGATAGATGCAACCATCGGTTCCGGTCGATAGACTGCGGAGCATGACGATGACTGCGCCCGCGGCGGGGTTGGACCTCCAGGACGCGACCACCTACGCCGAGTGGTTCGCCTGCCTGGCGGACCCGACCAGGGTGCGGCTGCTGCACACCGTCGCCACGCGGCCCGGCGAGATCACCGTGGGCGCGTTGACCGAGGCGCTGGGCATCAGCCAGTCCACCTGCTCGCACCACCTGCGCAAGCTCGCCGACGTCGGGTTCGTGCGGCTGCGCAAGGAGGGCACCGCCACCCTGGTCTCGGTCAACCCGGCCTGCTGCACCGGCCTGCCGCACGCCGCCGACGCGGTCATGGGCACCATCGTCACCCGCCCGTGCTGCCCGGCCGACCTGCCCGCCGACGTCACCGTGCGCGCCATGACCGACGACGACTGGGCCGACGTGCGCCGCATCTACGGCGAGGGCATCGCCACCCGCAACGCCACCTTCGAGACCGAGACCCCCAGCCGCCGCACGCTGGAGGCCAAGTGGCTGCCCGGGCACCGCTGGGTCGCCGAGGTCGACGGCCGGGTGGCGGGCTGGGCCGCCGCCACCCCCGTCTCGACCCGCGAGTGCTACTCCGGCGTCGCCGAGACCTCCGTCTACGTCGGCGACGGCGTGCGCGGCCGGGGCGTGGGCAAGTCGTTGCTGCACAAGCAGGTCACCGCCGCAGACGAGGGCGGCCTGTGGACGCTGCAGACCGCGATCTTCCCCGAGAACCGGGCCAGCATCGCCCTGCACCACGCCTCCGGCTTCCGCACCGTCGGCGTCCGCGAACGCATCGCCCGGCACCACGGCGTGTGGCGCGACACCGTCATGCTCGAACGCCGCGCCGGCTCCCCCTCCGCCCCCACCTGCTGACCGGACACCTCGGGGCGACTGCGTCGACCACGACCTCGTTCACGGCACCGCTCGCCGGCCGTTCCGCGGTACGACCATGCCGATCGCTTGGGCAGGCAAGTCCGTGCGCGGCCTGTTGCGACCGGTGACCTGCGACGATGACTTTTCGAGCGGCACGACTCCGACCGGCTGCCGGCTGCCGGTGAAGCGGCGCGACCGCGCCCGTTGGGTGTTCCTCGGCGACGCGGGTGTTGCCGTGCTCCGGGGTCAGGGGCGCGGCAGCAGGCCCACCAGCGACGTGGTGATCGCGGTCCGCAGGGCGGTCCGCAGGTCGACGTGGTGCACCGCGAGCGCCGGCTCGGACTCGTAGACGGCGAGCAGGCTCGGCGGCGGCGAGGTGTAGGAGGACAGCGCGCCGGCCGTGATCAGGGTGTTCAGGCAGAACAGCTCCGCGCGGTCGCCGACCTCGGGCAGGTGCCGCCGGACGAGGTCGGTCATCGCCGCGAGGTTGGCCAGTGAGGCCCGCTTGTGCCGGCGGACCACCTCGACCGAGACGTTGTGCTCCAGGACCCCGCCCTGCGCGCCGAAGAGGTCGCAGAGCACCGTCTGGGCGGCGAGCGAGCGGCTGAGCACGTCGGCGGCCTGCTCCGCCCGTTCCAGCGCGGACCGGGCCGGGTCGACACCGCGGGCCAGTTCCCGCTCCAGCCCGGCCAGCCAGGTCGTCGTGCGGTGGTCCATCAGGTCGAGCAGCACGGCCTCGCGGGACTCGAAGTAGCGCAGCACCGCCGTCTTGGCCAGGCCGACCCGTCGGCTCAGCTCGTTGAGGGTCACCTGCGCCACCGGCATCTCGTCGAGCATCGCCGAGGTCGTCTCCAGGATCGCCCGGCGCCGGATCTCCCGCTGCTCCTCGCTGCGCGCCCGCTGGAACGTCATGGGGCCGAGCCTAGCTGCGGTACCGGCGGTCCCTTGACAGTGTACCGGCGGTACATTACCGTCCGAACGGTAAGTTACCGACGGTACATTAGGAGTCCGGATGAAGTGGACCGAGCAGCAGATCCCGTCCCAGCAGGGCCGGGTGGCCGTGGTCACCGGCGCCAACACCGGACTGGGCTTCGAGACCGCCCGGCGGCTCGCCGAACGCGGGGCCTCGGTCGTGCTGGCCGTGCGCGACCCGGAGAAGGGCGAGCGGGCCGCCGCCCGGATCGACGGCGACGTCTCCGTGCGGGAACTGGACCTGACCTCGCTGGACTCGGTGCGCGCCGCCGCGGCCGGCCTGCGCGCCACCCACCCGCGGATCGACCTGCTGATCAACAACGCGGGCGTGATGTACACCCCGAAGCAGACCACCCGCGACGGCTTCGAGGTGCAGTTCGGCACCAACCACCTGGGCCACTTCGCGCTCACCGGGCTGCTGCTCGACCTGCTGCTGCCCGTGCCCGGCTCCAGGGTGGTCACGGTCAGCAGCACCGGCCACCGCATCCGCGCGGCCATCCACTTCGACGACCTGCAGTGGGAGCGCTCCTACAGCCGGGTCGCCGCATACGGCCAGTCGAAGCTCGCCAACCTGATGTTCAGCTACGAGCTGCAACGCAGGCTCGCCGCGCACGGCACCACCACCGCCGTGGCCGCGCACCCCGGCATCTCCGGCACCGACCTGGCCCGCAACGCCCCGGCGGTCACCCGCAGGCTCATCACCTGGCTCGCCCCCGTGGTCGGCCAACCCGCGTCGGCGGGCGCGCTGCCCACCCTGCGGGCCGCCACCGACCCCTCCGTCCTCGGCGGGCAGTACTACGGCCCCGACGGGTTGGCCGGGGGACGCGGCTACCCGACGCCGGTCACCTCCAGCCCCGCGTCCTACGACCTGACCGCGCAGCAACGCCTCTGGACCATCTCGGAAGACCTCACCGGCGTGCGCTTCCCGGTGGGCCGGGCCGTCGCCGCCTGACGAGGCTCGCGCCCGGACCGGACCCACCCCCTGTCGAACCGGGTGAGCACGCGCTACGTGTTGATGCCCAAGGGAGAACGTTCATCCGCAGATGCCGTTCCAGGGGGAATTGATGATCAACCACCGATTACGTGCGCGGATCGCCGTCCCGGCAACCGCCGCGGCCCTGTTGGGAGCGCTTGCGACACCTTCACACGCCCGGGTGCCGCAAGTCGGAATCCCTCCATCGGGGCAGTGCAGTTCGGACAGCGGCCCCGCAGTCGAAGAATCACTCGAGAAAACCATGACCTTGGCCGTCGCCGGCAGCGACCTGTACTCGCCGGTGCCGGTCCTGTCGCGCTCGCGGCTCGCGATCGGCTTCCACGACCGGTCATCCGGGACCACGTGCTACTACAACGCCGACAGGCAGTTCAAAACCGCCAGCATCGTCAAGGTCCTCATCGCGGTCGCACTGGAGTGGAAGGCCCAGGAGGAACTTCGCCCGGTCGACCCGGACACGGCTGCGAAGATGCGGACGATGATCACCAGCACGGCTGGTGGCGGCCCGTACGGCAACGCTTCCACCGGTGCCGCCGCCGAACTGTGGAGGATCGTCCACCACGACGACGAGCACCGGGTCCCGTACCTGGGCGAGGTCATCGACAGGATCGGGCTCCGCGGCACCGTGCCCGATGGCGAGAACGAATTCGGCACGACGTTGACCACCGCGCGCGACCAGGTGGCGCTGTTCAAGTTCCTGACCTCGCCGAACGAGGAGTTCCTCGGCAGGAACCGCAGGACGCACGTCCTCGAGTTGCTGGTCGAAGCGGCGACGAAGTACGGGTGGGGTACCCACAACGCGGCGCCGGCGGGGGCCACGACCGCGAACAAGATCGGCTACGACAAACTCGGCGGGCGGCCCGTCAGTCCTCTTCCGTGGGTGCCGAAGAAGGCGTCCGATATCGCGACCGCCTACCACACCAACGCCGTCGGGGCGATCTACGGGGGAGCGGGAGGCGGGAACTACGACTACCAGATGGCCGTGTTGACCGACACCAACAACCCCGTCTCCGGCCAGTTGCGGATCAACGCAGTGGCGAGTGCCTTCAACAAGGCGATGGCGCGTGGACTGCCGGTGCCGCGGACCGGTGCCGCGACCACGACGCCCGGTCCGCCCGGTCGGGCGACCCTGCGCCCCAGCGCGCCGCCGGTCCAACCCCCCGCCAAGCCGTACCGGATCACGTTCGAGCCGACCGGGAAGTGCGTCGACAACCACAAGGGGCTCGCCCGGTCCTCCAACAAGGTCCAGCAATGGGCTTGCGCGCGTCCGGGCGATCCCGACACCGACAACCAGCGCTGGTCCTTCGAGTGGGACGGCGACGGAAGCGGCTTCGCGAAGATCCGCAACAGCGGTACCGGGATGTGCCTGGACGTACAAGGGCACAGCACGGACAACGGCGCGGCCGTCGTGCTGGAGCAGTGCTCCAACGCCACGTCGTGGAAGGGGACCCTCGTGCACGACGGCGACATCGACCACTACGAGCTGCGTCCCAGGAGCGCCGAGGGCAAGTGCCTCGACCTCCCGCGCTCGTCGAAGGCCGACGGCGTCCAGCTCCAGCAGTGGGATTGCGTGAGCGGGAACCACCAGCAGCACCTCACCTGGAGCCAGTGAGCGGAGGCGGGCCATGCGGGGCGTACTGCGCGTGCACTTCACGGCCGAGGACCTGGCCAGGACGAGGGTCGCGCCCGCACCGGACCCGATGTGGGAGCTGGTGATGAGCGTCCACAAGCTGCGCACGACAACCGGGGGCCTGGCCTACCGGGCGTGGCGGGGGCAGGCGCTGCCCGCCCTCGCCACGCCGCGGAAGCGGACGGGGGAGCCCTTGCTGAGGCAACTCGTGCCGCGACGTGGGGACTTCCCCGACTTCATCACACCGGTCGAGTCGGTGGACGGGTTCGAGCACGGCCTGGACGCCGTGCTGCGGACACCGCGCGCCCGGCTGCTGCGCGAGGTCGAGTTCCTGGCGCGGCAACGCCGGCTGCCCGGTTGGATGGCGGACCTGGCACTGGGCAGACCCGCGGTGCTCGACGACGTGGCGAGCTCGTTGCGCTCGTACCACGACCGGGTCATCGAGCCCTTCTGGGACGTGGTGCGGGCGCACACCGACGCGGACCGCGCGCTGCGCGCCCGCGCGTTCCTCGACGGTGGTGTCGAGGGGGTGCTCGACAGCCTCCGGCCCGCGCTCCGGTGGAACTCCCCCGTGCTGGAGGCCGAGTACCCGGTCGACTGGGACGTCCCCCTCGAAGGCCGCGGTGTGCTGCTGATCCCGAGTTACTTCTGCTGGAACAACCCCGTGACGCTGATCGACAAGTCGATCCCCGTGCCGGTGCTGGTCTACCCGGTCGACCACGACCTCACCATGACCTCGGCGAACGGCCCGTTCGCCGCCATGCCCGCGGACAGGCGACTCGGCGCGCTGCTCGGGCACACCCGCGGCCGGGTCCTCGTCACGTTGGCCGACATGCACACGACGGGCGAGCTGGCCCGTCGGCTCGGCCTGTCCCCGGCGGCGGTAAGTCAGCACACCACCGTCCTGCGGGACGCGGGCCTCGTCACCACCCGGCGGGACGCCAACCGGTCGCTGCACGTCATCAGCCCACTCGGTAGAGCGCTGATGTCAACGGCGACAGGTACCTGACCAGCGTTTTTCGACTTACGGCGAAGGTTGGTGCACGCCGAGGCGCCGTTCACCAGGCTGTGGACATGACATACACCCGAAAAGGCGCACGAGCACTTCTCCACGCCCTGATCGTCGTCCTCGCGCTGGTCTTCGCGGCGGCACCGGCGATCGCGGTGTCCACGCCGGAACAACCCGGTGCGGTGGCGGCGTGGGACGACCGGACCGGCGAGGAGTTGTCGTCGTGGGAGTGCGACTGGAACAACGTCTGCTTCTGGCCCGAGTACAACGGGGTGGGCGCGCGCTGCATGTGGAGCGTCGACGACCCCAACTGGACGAGCGGGAGCGTCACCTGTTCGTGGGCGGCGGTGCTGAACGCCCGCTCGGTCATGAACATGAAGTCGACGGCCAACGGCGGCGGGATCGGCGTCGTCTACTACAAGAAGTCGAACAACAGCGACCGCGCGGGGTGCACCAGACCGGAGCACGGCGGCAACCTGTCCGGCACGTACCAGATCCGCTCGCACCGGTGGATGCCCAGCGGCGGCTGCGGTTGAACCCGAGGTAGACCCCCGGCGTGAAAGCCGGGCAGGGGGGTCGGTGGGGAGCGCACCCGCGCTCCCCACCGGGCGCGATGCCTCGGTGGTCGTGAAGCACCTCTCCGTTCCTCAGCCGGACGGTAGGTCGACCGGCCTGATCGATGTGTGTGCGCAGAACTCGGACGAACACCACCTCCACGGACTGGGGCAGGACGTCCATCAGGATCGGGCGGTGGCCTGGTCGAACTGAAGTGCCCATCGCGCGGACAGGTGTCCCGAGACCGATGCGCACCACGCCGTTCACCGCGGTCCCGCACAGGTGTCACCAACCGGTGCTCACGCGGCACCTCGGGAAGTGCGTCCGTTGTACCGTGAATTCGAAGGCTGTGCGTCAGGGCAAGTGGATGTCTTCCAATCGGTGCAGAACGTTTTCGGCTCGACGGTGCTCTCCGCCTGCCGTGTACGCGGCGTAGGCCTGCTGTAGATGGGCGCGTGCGGTGGGCAGGTCGCCGAAGTCCTCGGCCATCAGGCCGAGCCGTCGGTGTGCCCGCCCCTCCAGGTCGTGCAGATCGATCTGTCGGCAGATCTCGATGGTGACCTGGTAACAGGAGTTCGCTTTTTCGGTTTTCCCTTGGCTGCGCGCCAGTATGCCCATGCTGAAGTGGATCTGGGCCTCGCCCGCACGGTCACCCGCTGCGCGGTACGCCGCTCGTGCCTGGTGGTAGTGCTTCCACGCGGAGTGGAAGTCGTTCTCGCGTCGGGCGAGCGATCCCAGGTTGTGCAACGCCCGTGCCCGGCCGCGGTGGTCGCCGAGGTCCTGGCTGAGGGCCGCGGCGGCGTCGAACCGCTCTCGCGCGGCGGTGTGGTGCTTCATCTCGCGGTGGATCCGGCCGAGGCCTCGGAGCGCCTTCGCACGGCTGGAGGAGTCGTCCAGCCGTGCGGCGGCGTCGAGGGCCAGTTCGTAGGAGGCGAGCCCGTCCTCTCCGTGGCGGCGGCGGTAGAACAGGAAGGTGCCCATCGCGAACGCAAGCCGCAACACCTGGTCGTAGTGGCCCTCCCGGTGGGCGAGTGCGATGGCGCCGACGAGGTTGGTCCGCTCTACCTCCAACCACGCGTGGGCTTGGTGGCGGGTCCGGATCGACGGGCGTTGCCGTTGGGTGAGCTCGGTCGCGTTCACGTAGAAGTCGATCAGGCGCAGGATCGCGGTCTGCCTGTTGTCGTCGGATTCGTCTGTCGTCACCCGATCCGCGGCGTACAGCCGCAGCAGGTCGTGGAACCGGAACCAGCCGCGCGGTTCACCCGGTTCGATCACGTGGGCGCGGCGCAGCCCGTTGAGCAGCTTCCCGGTCTCGCGTGACGGCAGGTCCGCCAGTGCGGCAGCCGCCTCGGTGCTGACCTGCCTGCCGGGATTGAGCGACGAGAGCCGGAACAGGCGCGCTTCGGCGGCCCCGAGGCGGGCGTAGGACAGGTCGAACGCCGCGCGCACGGCGAGATCGTCGTGGTAGGTCAGCTCGTTGAGCCTTGTCGTCGCCTCGCGCAACGACCCGGTCATCTCGGTGAGCGGCAGTTGCGGGTCGTCGGACAGCAGTGCGGCGATGATGCCCAACGCCAACGGCAGTCGTCCGCACAGCGTGGCGATCTCTCCCGCCGTGTCGACGTCATCCGCGACCCTCCGGTCGGTCGGATCGGCGGCCCGCAGGACGTTGTCCAGCATCGCCACCGAGTCGGCCTCGGTCAGCACGTCGAGCGGGATCTTCCGTGAGCCCTGCAAGCCGCCCAGCGTGTGCCTGCTCGTCACCAGTACCCGGTGCGTGGCGACAGGGGGCAGCAGCGGTACGACCTGCTCCACCGATGAGGCGTTGTCCAACAAGATCAGCATCGGCGCGGCGTGTTCGGCCAGTCTGGTGCGGTAAAGCGCCTCGCGGGCCGCCTGTTCCGCCGGTACCTGTCCGACCGGCACGCCCAGTGCGTGCAGGAAGATCGACAGAGCCGTTCGGGGCTCGACTCGCGAGGCGGGCGAGTAGCCCTGCAAGTCGACGAACAGCACACCTCCGGGAAACCTGCCCGCCTCGATGGCGTCGTGCGCCGCCTTGACCGCCAGCGCGGTCTTGCCGACGCCCGCCAGGCCCATGAGGGTGGACACCACGACCGGGCGGGTGGAGTGCAAAGCCTCGGCAATCAACGCGAGATCGACCGCTCGGCCGGTGAACGCCGCGTCGATCGGCGGCAGCCCGACCAGTGCCGTCACAACGGGAGCCTGCAGGTGGACATTCCTGGCCTGGAGCACCATCCCGTGCACGTTCCCGGACAGCTCGTTGCGCGCGAGGTCGGGTGCACCACGTGCAACGCTGTCCATGAGGGCAGTCAACCAGGCCCTGATCGCCGTTGGACCGCAAAAAGCGGCGTTGATGCCCGTTCCCGAGTTGGAGCCGGTCAAGGAACCTCTAGTGCGCGGACGGGATGTCCAGCCACGGCAGGACCAGCGGGTTTTCGCCCGGGTCGCGTTCGGCGGACGGAGTCGTGCCGGACGGCCATTCCGCGTCGCGCCACGCCTTGTACGCCAGCCCGTCGGGACCCGGAAGCCCGTGGACGTCGCGCAACGCCACCACGCAGCGCGCCGCCATCGCGGCGTACTCCGCCGTCAACGCGGGCAGTGGCGAAGAGCAGGTCCAGTTCGGCGGGTCGATGCCGGTCGGCGGTGTCCACCCGGCCTCGGCCATGCGGCTGTACCCCGCGGATGGCGCCCCCGCCGCCTCGCAGTGCAGCTCGTGCTCGCCGCCGGCGAACTGCACGAACACCCGCGGGTCGGCCCGGGAGAAGACGACCAGGAAGACCCGGTCGGACACCTCCCGCAGCGCCTCGGTGAGACCGCCGCCGAACGCCTCCCAGTCGGACACCCCGGTCACCTGCCTTCCGGGGTGAGGAACCGGACCGCCACGGACCTCGACAACAGCGTGATGGTGACCTGGGCGGTCTCCACCTCCCAGGTCGCGTCGGTGCACCCGCGGTCGCGCCTGAGGGACGGGCGTCCCAGCCGGGCCGCCCCTTCGCGCACCGCCAGCGTGAAGAGGTCGCCGAGGAAGGCCCTCGTCGCCGGTGTCTCCTCCGCGACCACGTCCGTGATCCGGAAGCGCACGGACGACACGGTGTCGATGCCGGACATCGACACCCCCGGTGGGGTGAAGGCCGGGTTGACCAGGTACCCCAGCCCGTCCTCGACCTCGATCACCCAGCCGAGGCGGTCGACCGCCCTCCGCTGGGCGTCGGCGCGGGACACCGGCCAGGGGATGCCGGCCCAGAAGTCGACGGTCTCCCAGACCTCGGTGGGGGACATCGCGGAGTGGTCCACGTCAGCCGCCGGAGCACGGGTCGTGGGCGAGGACGGGCGTGCTGATCCCGTCGCGGATCGCCCTGCTCGTCCTCGTGGCCGGGCTGCATTGCTCTGTCACGGGAACCTCCTGCGGGCTACCTTAGGACGGGCCGGGTCCGGTGTTCCCGGCCCGGCGGCCGGCCCGGCCGTGATCGTCACGCCTTCCCCGCGACCGCTGTGGATCGCGTGGGCGCGGTGAGTGACCTCCGGGTCGTCGCCTCGGTCAGTGCGGGCGGCGCAGCCCGTCCAGCACGAGGGTGACGAGACCGTCGGCCTGAGTCCGCCAGTCGGGGCGATCATGAGCCGCGCTGATGCCGTGCAGTGCGACCACCACGGCACCCGCGTCCACGTCGTCGCGCAGGGCGCCGCTCCGCACCGCGGCGGCCACCAGGTCGGCGACGGCCTGTTCCAGCGCCCGACCGCCCTCGGTCAGGGCGCCTGAGCGGTCGGCCATGAGCGTGGCCAGCGTCCGGGCCAGGCCCTTGTGGGCGTCTATGTGGTCGACCATGCCGTGCAGGAACGCCTCCAGGGCCTCCATCGCGGGCAGGGTGGCCTGGAGTCGGCGGGCGCGGGAGCACAGCGCCGCGACCTCCCCGTGGTAGACCGCCTCGGCCAGTGCCTCGCGGGTGGGGAAGTGGCGGTACAGCGTGCCGGTGCCCACCCCGGCGAGGCGGGCGAAGTCGTCGAAGCGCAGGTCGAAGAACTCCCCGGCGTCGAAGACCTCCCGTGCCTTGGCGATCAGGGCGTCGCGGTTGCGCCGGGCGTCGGCCCGCAGCGGCTTGTCGGCGGTCATGCGCTTCCTCGCGTTGACAAGTGGAGATTATCTCCATATGTTGAAAGTGGAGATGATCTCCAGATCAATCGTACCCCACGAGGTGCATCGTGAAGATCCTGATGTTCGGCCGTGGCGTGATCGCCACCGTCTACGGCTGGGTCCTGGAACAGGCGGGGCACGACGTCGAGTTCTACGTCCGGCCGGGCCGCGCGGCGACGTACGGGGACGGGGTGGACCTCGACCTGATCGACACGCGGCGCCGGGGTCGCGCTCGGCGCGTCGTCGGGAAGTGGCCGGTGCGCTACCGCGAGGCGCTGGAGCCGGACCACGACTTCGACCTGATCGTGCTCAGCGTGCCGCACCACCGCCTCGCGGGGGCGACGGGCTTCCTGGCCCCGCGGGTCGGCCGGGCCACGGTGCTGGTCTTCGGCAACGTCTGGGCCGAGCCGCAGGCCGCGATCGGCGACCTCCCCGCCGACCGGGTCGCCTGGGGCTTTCCCCAGGCCGGTGGAGGCTTCGGCGCGGACGGCGTGCTCCACGGGGCGCTGCTGCCGTCGGTGGTCTTCGGCACCCTCGGCCGGCCCCCGACCGAGCGGGAACTGGCCGTGCGCCGGGTGTTCCGCGAGGCCGGGCTCCGGCTCAAGGAGCGGCCCGACTTCCGCGGCTGGCTGTGGGTCCACTTCGCGTCGGACGCCGGCATGTTCTCGCAGGGCCTGCGGCTGGGTTCCCTGTCCGGGTTGGTCGGGTCGACGCGCGACTTCCGCGAGGCGCTGCTGGCCGGCCGCGAGCTGTTGTCACTCGTCGAGGCGCGCGGCGTCGACCTGCGACGCCACCGGGGCGGTGTGCTGCTGTTCCGGGCGCCCACCTGGCTGACGGCTCCAGCGCTCGCCTGGCTGACCGCGCATGTCGCGCTCGCGCGCGTGAGCCTCGCGGCGCACTCCGACCCCGACGCCGAGGAACCGCGTGAGGTCTGCCGGGACACCCTGGCCGAAGCACGGCGGCTGGGCATCCCGGTACCGCGACTGGAGGCGGCGGAACCGCACTTCGCCCGTGAGAACAGCCGGTGACCGACCTCTTCTGCCTGTCCGTGACGTCGTGGAAAGGAAAGTCATGACCACCGCCGGGAAGCACGAGTTCCCCATGGCCCGTACGTGCCCGTTCACCCCACCGCCGGCGTACGAGGAGATCCGCGAGGAGGAGCCGGTCTCGCGGGTTCGCCTGCCCGACGGCGGGTGGGCCTGGGTGGTCAGCCGCCACGAGGACGTGCGAACCGTGTTGAACGACCGGCGGTTCAGCGCCGACCGGCAGCACCCGGACTTCCCGGCGCTGGTCGAGGGCGAGGCGGCGTCCCGGCGGCCGGACGAGGAGCGCATGCTGATCGCGATGGACGCGCCCGAGCACGGGCCGGCGCGCAGGGCCGTGCTCGGCGAGTTCACGGTGCGCCGGCTGGAGGCGCTGCGGCCGCGAATCCAGGAGATCGTCGACGAGCGGATCGACGCGCTGCTGGCCGGGCCGCGACCCGCTGACCTGGTGGACGCGCTGTCGCTGCCGGTCCCGTCGCTGGTGATCTGCGAGGTGCTGGGCGTGCCCTACGCCGACCACGAGTTCTTCCAGGAGCACACGGTGAAGGTGATCAGGCAGTCGACGCCGCCCGAGGAGCGGTGGGCGGCCGTGCAAGCCGTCCAGGACTACATGGTCGACCTGATCGCGGAGAAGGAGGAGGACCCGCCGGACGACCTGCTCGGGCGGCAGATCGTCAAGCTGCGCGCGGACGGCACCTACCGGCGGGCGTCGCTGGCCAACATGGGCTTCCTGCTGCTCGTGGCCGGCCACGAGACGACGGCGAACATGATCTCGCTGTCGACCGTGGCGTTCCTGCGGAACCCGGAGCAGCTCGCGATGATCAAGGCCGACCCGGTCAGGACGCTCGACGCGGTCGAGGAGATGCTGCGGTACTTCACGATCGTCGACGTGGCGACGGCTCGGCTGTGCGTCGAGGACGCGGAGGTCGGCGGGCAGCTGATCCGTGCCGGCGAAGGAGTGCTGGCGCTCGGCTACTCGGCCAACCGGGACCCGAGGGCGTTCGAGAACCCGGACGAACTCGACATCGCGCGTGGCGCGCGCCACCACGTCGCGTTCGGCTTCGGGCCGCACCAGTGCCTGGGGCAGAACCTGGCCCGGATGGAGCTGCAGATCGTGTTCGACACGCTGTTCCGCCGCGTCCCCACGCTGGAGCCGGCGGTGGACGTGGACGAGCTGCCGTTCAAGGACGACGCGAACATCTACGGCCTGTACCGGCTCCCGGTGACCTGGTAGCGGACGAACCACCACCCCCACCTCGGGAGGAGAGGTCATGAGGATCATCGCGGACACCGGCAGGTGCGTCGGTGCCGGGCAGTGCGTGCTCACCGAGCCCGAGCTGTTCGACCAGGGCGAGGACGACGGCACGATCATCGTGCTGAACGAGACGCCGGAGGGCGAGCTGGTCGAGAAGGCCCGCGAAGCGGTGCACCTGTGCCCCGGCCAGGCCCTCTACCTGGAGGAATGAGGCAGTCATGGCCGGGGCTGCCGGCCGGACCCCGGTACGCCGAGCCAGTGCTGTCGGCGCCCAGTGCCGGGGACTCACCTCCGGTTCATGCAGTCCACCCAGGACTCGGTGGTGACGACGATGTCGGTCGGGAGGGTTTCGGTCACGGTCCCGTCCGACACCCGGATGTGCGCGTGGTAGGTCGCCAGTGGCACTGACGCGGGCCCTTGCACGCCGACGAACCCGTTGACGTCGATCGAGCCGTCGGGGTCGTGGAAGTTGGAGCCCGGTGGGAGGTGGTGCTCGGTGGCGGTCCAGCCGGGAGGCAGGTCGCGCATCCCGTACTGGAGGTCGGTGGTCCACTCCCCGCTCACCACGAAGATGAAGTAGGAGGCGTGGGTCCTCCCGTCGGGACCCTGCTGAACGCACATCCGGCTGGTCCTGTCGAACTGCTCCAGCTGCCACGTCCGGGTCTGCGATGCCGCCTGCGCCGACGCGACGACGGACGCGCCGACCAGGGACAGCAGGAGCACCGAGGCCAGGACGAGCACCGATCTGACGATCCGGAACACCACTCTCACCGAATCCCTCCCGAAACTGGTGTGAACACGCTTCGGTCCACGCTAGCGACCGGGTTTCAGGGATCTCTGAGGCGACTTGTCACGTGGGGCAGGACCACCGCGACCGGCCGGTGGTCAACCGGACCGGCCGCTGGTCACCTCAGGTGGTGATGGGGTGGGAGCGGATCGGTGAGCACGGCCACGTCTCGTCGCTCACGGTACGGGCTTGAGCGCCGCGAGGGTCCGCAGCGTGTCGTAGGAGCGTTGGATGAACGTGCCGCGCAGGGTCGCACCGGCGTTGGTCAGGCTCACCAGGGCGGTGCCCGTTTGCGGGCTGAACCCGGTGAAGGCGGTGAACCCGCAGGTTCCGCCCGAGTGGAACAGCAGGTCGTGGTCCGGCTTCGTCCGCTGGAACCACGCGAGGCAGAGGTGACCGTTGTCCGCCAAGGGGATTCGGCGGCGGGTGACGTCGGCGAGTGCCGAGGCCAGTGGTGTGGCGCGGGGGGTGAGGTGTGCGGCGAGGTAGTCGAGCATGTCGCGCGGGGTGGAGCGAAGTGCTCCGGCGGCGGGCAACCCGGGGATGTGCCACGGTGGCAGTGGCCTGCCGCGCCGGTGCCCGACGGCCTGGGGGGTCGGGGTGCTGCCGGTGCCGGTCAACCCCAGGGGGTGCAGGACCCGGTCGGTGAGCAGGCGTTCGAACGGGAGGTCGGCGGCTTCGGCCAGCGACCACCCGAGCAGCCCGACGCCGAGGTTGGAGTAGTGGAACCGGGAACCCGGTGCCGATCGCAACCGCGCACGGGCCAGCCCGGTTCGGATTTGTGCCGGCCCCAGGTCCCGGTAGGGGTTGGCGAACCAGGTCCGCAGCACCCTGGGCATCGTCGTGAGCGGTACCAGCGGCAGGCCGGAGGTGTGGGTGGCGAGGTGCTCCAACGTGACGGGGGCCGGACGCCGCAGTCGCCAGCCTGGCGGGAGGTGGTCGTCGACGGGGTCGTCGTAGCGGACCTCACCGCGCCGCACCATCTCGGCCAGCAGCAACGCGGTGAACGTCTTCGTGACCGATCCTATTTCGAACCGGGTGTCCGGGGTGATCGGCTGCGTCCGGTCCCGAGCGGTGTGGCCGGCCACCAGCAGGGTTCTCCGGTCGCCGTGCAGGGCCGCGACCGCGGCGCCGGTCGCGCCGGGCGCCGCCGAGAGCAGCGGGCGCACGAGCTCGTCCAGGTCGGACGTGCCGGTCACCGGCATCGGCCGGCGCCCAGCAGCCGGGACACGGCCAGTGTGCCGGCGACCACCGCGACGACCGTGGCGTGGTGGTGGTCCCAGAAGCGCCGGACCCGGTCGTCGTCGACGGGCTCGCCGTCGCGCGGCACGAGGCCGTCGTCGTGCTGCACGGCGGCGAACCGCGTCCACACGTCGAGGTCGAACCGCGGCTCGGGCAGGCAGGCGTCCACGATCAGCAGCTCGGCGACGAGGTCCCAGTCCCCGACCTCGGCCCACACGTCCGTCCACACGGGCAGCCAGGTGGCGAGGTAGTCGACGATGTCGGGCGGCAGGTCGTCGGGCCTGGCGCCCCAGTCGGTCACGTGGAAAACGGTGTGGGTCACGCTGTACGCGGTGTCCCAGTCGATGGCCCAGGGGGGCGGTGTCGCCCCCAACCAGGTCGCCCGCAGCAGGGCGCCCCAATCGTCGTCGGTGGACATGCCGCACGTCCGGTAGGCGTTGGCCACCGCGAGCCGGCGGTTGGGGTACACCTCGGGCGTCGAGCGCACCGCGGCGTTGTGCGCCGCCAGTCGTTCGAGTGCCTGGTGGCGGTGGCCGCCGCAGGTGAAGTGGCAGTACACCTCGATCGGGTCGGTGAGCAGGCAGTTGCGCAGCTGGCGTTCGTAGAGCAGGTCGCCCTCGCGCAGCTGCCGCCACGTGGAGTCGATCAACTCGCGGGCGGCGCGCAGCTGTGCGGTGCCGCCAACCCCCTCGCGCAGCACCAGGGCCGCGGCCATGCCGATCTCGGAGACGGGTTTGTAGACGGTGTCGGGGTCGTCCGGCTCGACCGGGATGTCGTCCGGGAAGATGTCGGCGCCCTGGTGGTCGTGCAGGTACGTCAGGGCGCGGTGGGCGACGTTGTGGGCGATCGGGATCAGCGGGGTCGTCATGCCGGTTCCGATCGGAGCAGTCGGCGGGAGATGGCCAGGTCGAGCGACAGCCGCGACCCGGTGCCGCCGTACAACCGGATGCGCTCGACGAGCAGGGCCGCGTCCAGTGGCTGTCTCAGGCCGTTGCTGCTCGACAACGCCACCCACCGGAGCAACCGCGCCGCGGTGACGAAGTCCCGGCGCAGCACCGCCCGGGTGACCCCCTGCGCGAGCGGGCGTGTCCCTTCGAGCACCGCCGCCGTGATCGGGCCGCCCACGCCCGGCAACGCCAGCGGGGACAGCTGCGCCGCGTTCGCCGACCACTCCTGCCAGGTCTTCGCGCCGTCGAGCAGCGCCGCGGCCGTCTCCGGCGTCGGGGCGACGTCCGATCCCGCGGGCGATGCCTCGCCGGCGCGGGCCACCAGTCGACCCGCCGCCCAGTCCCGCCACGCCGCAACCCGCTGTTGCCGGGTGGTGGTCCGCCGGGCCGGGGGGAAGACCACGAAGGAGCGCGCTACGACCGCCACGTCGTCGCGGTGCACGGGGCGGCCCAGCAGCAGGTGCGGAGCGAAGACGTCCGCACCGATCAGCCGGACCGCCCCCAGGGCGATCGTCGCGTCCGCACCGGTGTTCACGTAGTCGGCGAGCCCGATTTCCCCATCGCCGTCCACGGAGTTCAGGACGCGGTCGGCGACCTCCGCCGCCGCGTCCATCAGCGACACGTGCAATCGTCCACTGTTCACCGGTACCAACAACCCTTCTGCTCGGCTCCGGGCCCGCCCTGGCGGTTCAGGGCAGGAGCCCTTCTAGCGCTTCGAGTCCTTGGGCAGCGGCGGCGAGAGCTTGAGCTTGAGCAGCGCCAGCGCCTGCGGGATCTCGACGTAGCGCGGCGCGTCGCTGACACCGGCTTCGGGCTCCACCATCAGGGCCTCCACCGCGCTCTGCTCCTCGGCGGTGGCCACCGCGGGAAGGGACGTGTGAACGGACATCACAACCTCCTTGATCGGTCTTGCATCGATGTCGAGCGGACGGTCGACGTGCCCCGGTCACCCGGGGCGGTCGGGTCAGACGGGAAGGAAGAGGACGCTCTGGATCGGGAGGATCTCGTTCATGTACCCGCGCGGGATGATCACGGCGGACACCGACAACAGGCCGCACGTCGAGTCCTCGAAGACGACGGCCGTGTACCCGGTGTCGTTCACGAACGACCGCCGCGGCCCGTTGAGGTCGTAGCAGATCTCCGGGGCCGGGTTCGTCACGTTGCGGACGTTGCCCTGCATGAAGGACTGGTCCCACGCGCAGAACGACGGGAAGGTGGCGCAACCCTGGGCGGCCACCGCCGAAGGGGCCGCCAGGGTCACGGACAACAGGACCGATACCGCCGTGACAACGGCAGCGGCGGCGGCTCGTGGACTTCTCCACCAACGCATGTTCTCTCCTCGTTCGGAAGGGTGCCGCACTCGTCCGGAGGGGACGGGCAACGACAGCGGAGCGTTCTTCGGTGACCTCCTCGAAGGACTGCGGCGGCGTGTGGTGCTACCGGCCCTTCACCCGGTAGACGTGCGAACGCCGCCCAGTACGCAGACGTTCATCCGATCGGCCCAGCGAAGCGGCGGAGGCAGCGGGATCCGGTCGAAGTCGTGACCGATCGAGCTTCGGGTGGCCCCGCCACCGCGTCCCCGCTGCCCGCGTCGCCCGGGGCCCGGGCGGGTCGTGGTGGCCGGCGGGGTCGGGCGGCAAGCGATGATCGGCGGCGGGTGGGGCGCGGGAGGCGGCGGAGCACTACCCCGTCCCTGCCCGACACCACAACGCACCCAGCAGCGGAATGGACCGGCCGGCGGTCGGCGAGTACAGCGACGGCGCCCCGATCCAGTACCACGACGACACCTTCGTGCCCTGGTTTCTTTACGCCCCTTGGCGATCACCCGGTCGGGGAGGGTGGGGCGAGTCGGTGGTGGAGCCAGGTGGTCGCTGCGGTGGTGAGGTGGTGGCCGGTGGGGGTGGGGCGTAGTCGGGTGCGGCGGTGCCAGAGGCCGGTGAGGGTGATGGCGTAGGTGGTGATGGCGTCGGGTGCGGCGGTGTGCCAGGCGGGGGCGGTACCCGTCGAGGATGCCCCGTCGTTGCCGTCGGGGGAGGAGGGAAGCCTTCGGGGAGTTCTCCTGCGGGGGGCGCGGGGGCTGTTGAGCGGTGGCGGTGGACGCGGGTGTTCAGCCCACGGCGATTCCGCGGGCTTTGAGGGTGGTCTCGGCGTCGGGGGCGGCCATCATGGCCTCGTCGCCGCCGTGGATCACGCGGAGGTTGGGCAGCAGGTCGAGGTCGTCCAGTGAGGTGACGTCGAAGAGGTCGTCCTCCCCGTCCCAGAAAGGCGAGCACTGGTGGTGGATCTCCAAGCCGCCGTCGGTGGTGAGTTCGTCCACGGTGGCCAGCTGCTCGGGGGTGATCTCCAGGTCGGTGAAGTACTGGCGGGCTTCTTCGAGGACGGTGTGCAGCAGGTCCTGTTGGTGCAGGTACTTCCACAGGTCGCCGGTGGCGCCCTTGGCGTGGAGGACGTCGGCGATCCGGAAACGGGGCTGGATCACCTTGTCCTGGTACATGAGCTTGTCGATGACCAGCAGCTTGAAGTTGAAGTCGCGGAACATGTCCCACTGTCTACCAGGCCACCCCGACAATCCGGGCGGTCGACACCACCTTCCGATCGGCGAATCGTGCACCCTGATGCCCTGTACCTGCCGAGAATTGCCGATAGTCGGCCACGGTGTCTGACCTGTGCTTCAGCACCGCCACGCCGATGCAGGTCCCGAGCACTGGTGGCACCAGCCGGGATGGGCGAGGCACGTGTGCCGCGGGGAGGTGTGACACCGGCACGGCGTCGAACCGGTCCGACGCCGTGCCGCCGGTCAGTTCCGGGGATCGGCAGGTGGCCGGCTCGCTCCCTCGCAACGGAAGCAGACAACCGCCTTGTCGTCGAGAGCCGCCAGGTGACGGTGTGCGTACTCGACGTCGACCATGCCGTCCGGGTAGGTGCTCATCACCTGCTTCCAGTACCGCCGGGCCTCCGGCAGCCGACCACGGGTGAACGCGACGTGGGCCAGGCCCTCCAGCGCACGTGCTCGGTAGCGGGCGATGCCGAACCGGTCGGCGGCCTCCATCGCCAGCTCGAACGTCCGCTTGGCACGGTCGAGGTCCCCCATGGCGAAGGTGGTCTCACCGAGGCAGTTCATCACCTCGCACTCGACGACCCGCAGTTCGAACCGCCGGGCGGTGGTCAGCGCTCGCCTCCCCTGGTCGAGCGACTCGGTGAGGTTGCCCAGCGATCGGTTCACACCGCAGAGACCCTGCAGCGCGAACGCTTCACCGTGGGAACTCCCGGATGTCCTGCTCATCCGCAAACCGCGCGTGAACTCCCGCCGAGCCTCTTCGTGGGCCCCCATGGCGTGGAGGACCGACCCGATGCACCACGAGATGAACTGCGCCGACCGCGCGTCCTCGGCGGTGAGCAGCGCCTCGGCCCGCCGCAGGTGGTGCAGCGCCTGGTCGAAGTCCCCCAGATCCCGGCAGATGACGCCCAGGTTGTTCGCCACCGCGAGGCTCAGGAACGCGTTCGGGGCCCGTGCGGTCAGGGGCTCGGCTTGGAGGAAGATGTCCCTGGCTTCCTGGAGCCGGTCTTCGTGCAGGAAGAGGTTGCCGAGGTCGATCAGCTGCGCGGTCTCGCCCTCGGAGGCGCCGATCTGCCTGCTCAACTTGAGAGCCCGCTCGATGTGTTCCCGGGCTTCGGCAATGGACCGGTGATCGCGGCAGACGGCCGCCAGTCCCTGCAGGCAGGCCGACTCGCCGTGCGCGTCACCGGATTCCCGGGCCGCTCGTGCTCCACCCTCGAACAAGTCGTACGACGGCTCACCGTAGTTGTGCAGCTTGAGCATGGGTTGCAGAGCGCACACCAGCTGCCATGCGTGCCGGTGCCAGTCGTTGTCCGCGGCGAACCGGGCGACCGCGACGAGGTTGGAGTACTCCACGCCGAGGAGTTCGACCGCCTCCTGGGCGGTGGACACCGCTGGGAGCTGATCGGGCACGTGTTCCACCTTGGGTGCCTCGCGGTGGATGGCGTTGTGGTGGTGACGACACCACACGTGCGCCGCGTGCAGGTAGTAGTCGAGGAGCCGACCGAGGGCGGCGTGCTGCTCAGTGCCGTCGTCCTGGTCGGAAAGCAGCTGACGGGCGCAGTCGCGGATCAAGTCGTGGAAGTAGAAGCGCCCGGCGATGCTCTGCTTGAGCAGGTTGTCGTCGAACAACGAGTCGAGGTGCTGCTCGACCTCGTCCAACGGCAGGCCCGCGAGGGCGGCGGCGCTGTAGGCGTCGAAGTCACCGCCCGGGTGGAGGCTGAGCAGCCGGAACAACCGTTGTTGCGGCGGCGACAGGTAGCGGTACGACACCCTGAGCGCCGCCATGACGCCGCGGTCGTCGATTTCGAGGAACCTGACGCGCTGTGCGTGGTTCCGCAGTCGGTTCACCAGCTCCGCGACGGTCCACCCCGTGCGATCCCGCAGGCGTGCGGCGGCGATCCGGATGGCCAGCGGCAACCTGCCGCACAACTCGACGGCAGTGGCGACGGCATCGCGTTCCGCCGCCACGCGCCCCGCGCCGGCGATCTTCTCGAAGAGGGTGATCGCGTCTTCGTGCGGCAGCACGTCGAGGGAGATGGGCAGCGCGCCTTCGAGCGCCGTGAGCTTCCTGCGGCTGGTGACCACCACGAGCGCGCCCGCCGCTCCGGGTAACAGCGGCCGCACGTGTGCGGCGTTGACGGCGTTGTCTATGATCAACAATATTCGCTGACCGGCCATCCGCGAGCGCCAGAGCGCACTTCGGCTGTCTATTGTGGATGGTATGAGTTCGGGGGGCACCCCGCTGTCGCCCAGTAACATGTCCAGTGCCTGCTCCGGGGACACGGGGTTCATCCCGGCCGTGAAACCGCGCAGGTCGATGAAGTAGTGGCCCTCGGGGTAGTCACCCGCGACCTGGTGTGCCAGGTGGACTGCCAGTGTCGTCTTGCCGACCCCGCCCATGCCGTCGACCGCGGAGATGGTGATCGCGGTCGGCGACGTGGCCTGCGTGGCGTCGCGCAGGTGCAGGAGTTCCGCCGACCGGCCGGAGAAGTCGCTGATGTCGTGGGGCAAGTAGGACCGGACGGTCCGCTGCCGAGATGGGTCCTCGTCGGATTCGGTCGGCACGGCCGCGGCCGCGGGTACAGGCGCCGGCGTGCCGCGCAGCACAGTGGCGTGTACCTGTCGCAGTTCCGGACTCGGGTCGAGCCCGAGGTCGTCGGCCAGCATCCTCCTGCCGTCGTCGTACACGGCCAGCGCGTCAGCCTGTCGTCCGCTGCGGTGGAGGGCCTGCATCAGGCTGATGCGCAGCGAATCACGCAGCGGGTGCTCGGTGACGAGCTGTCGGAGCTCGCCGACCACTGAACCGGTCTCGCCGGTCCGCAGGCGGAGGGACATCATGCTCTCGACCGCGCTGAGCCGTTGCTCGTGCAGCCCGGCGGCCGCGCTCTCGATCGTCGTGCCGCCGAGCCCGGCCAGCGCGTCTCCCCGCCAGATGCCGAGCGCGGCGCGCAGCGCGGCCACCGCCTCGGCCAACCGCTCCTGGGCCTCGGCACGCCTGGCCTCGTCGAGGAGAACCAGGAACCGGTCGACGTCGATCGACACCTCCAGGGCTTCGAGCCGGTAGCCGGCCTCGGTCCACCGGATGTGCACGTCCGGGGAGTGCTCTACCAATGCGCGCCGAAGGCCTGCGACGGCGTTGTGGATCTGCTGGCGGGCGGACTGGGGAGGACTGCTCCACAGCTCGTCGACGAGGCGCTCGACTGGAACGACCCGGTTGCCGGCCAGCAGCAGTAGCGCGAGGAGCCGCTGTTGCCGTGCTCCGCCGATGTGGACCATTTCTCCGCCGGAGCGGACTTCCAAAGGTCCCAGGACCCGAAACTCCAATGTGACGACACCCCCTGGTCTGACTCGATCGATCGAGACAAGCGGGCACAGCGAGTAGGGACTCGATAGCGGTCCGGTAGTCCATGATGCCACAGTGGCGGAGGTCGAGGTCCGCCAACGCAGTTGGACCTGCGGCACTACGTCGATGACTTTGCCCATGGGGGATTTGTTGTGAAGAAGGCGTTTTCGCTCGGGTTCGCGCTGTCCGCCGCCGTGTTCGTCGTGGTGGTGACAGCAGGTGGTTCGTCGGCCGAAGTGGGTGACAAGCCGTACGCGGACAACAGCGTGGTGAACGGGGGCACCGGTCAGGAAGTGTGCAGTCAAGGCACGTGAGCCGCGAAGGTGCCGCTGGTGAGACGGGTAGTTCAGCTCCAGGGGGATGCCGCGCGCGGGGTGCACGGATTCGCGTTGACGGCGACGGTGCTGGTGACCAGCCTCGTGATCACCTGGCTCGCCGCGTTGGACGTCGCCGGGCTGCGTGATCGGCTCACCGGCTATCTTGAGGTCTGGCCGCAGCGTTGGACGTTCTTCGTGGATCTTGACAGGGACCTGCTCGTGGGCTACCGGGTTGTCCCCGGTAGCCCGCGGCTGGGCGAGTTGACCGAACGACGGCAATGGGACACGTGGTCCTGGGGACTCAGTCGAGCCGGATATGCGGAGTCGGCGGAGCTGCGCGCGGTCGCGCGCCGGATACCGGACGAATACTGGTTGCCGTGTGACGAATCGGAGGCCGTTGATTGCGGCCGCATGCGGAACGGCGTAGAACCTTACCGGGGGGAAAACCGAGCTGAGAGCCCGGTGTTGTGCGGGCAGCTCGCCATCGCGGTGGAACGCCCGTCGGCGCTGGTCGCCCGTCGACTTCCGGAGCAGCCCAGGCAGGTGTTCCGCATCGCGTTCGTGGACCTCCGGTGCCGGACGTGAGCAGGGTGGCGGGACGACTGGCCCGCGCGATCGAGCAAGCAGAGCTGCGGGGGACGCCCCTCGCGGTCGGCCGCAGCCTGTTGGCCACCGCCGGCCTGCTCACGATCCTCTTCAGCTCGAATTCAGAGCTGTTCATCCGCACTGCGGAGTTGCCGGACGGCATGCGGTGCACAGGTGTGCGTGCGGCCTCGCTGTGGTGCCTGACGGGGCCGACCGAGTCCGGTCTCCTGGTCAGCCGGGCCATCGCAGTCGCGGTGCTGGTGCTCGTCCTGGTCGGGCTGAGCCCGCGATGGACCTGCGTGCCGCACTGGTACGTCTCGTTCAGCCTCGCGGCGGCGATGGAGATGGCCAACGGAGGGGACGCGATCGCGCAGGTCGCCACGATGCTGCTCATCCCGATGTGCTTGGGTGACGACCGGGCATCGCACTGGCAGCGCCCGCTCCGCCCCCTCGCACCGTCGTGGCGGGGCAGCGCGTTCGCCGCTCACCTCGGTCTGCGCGGGCAGCTCTGCCTGATCTACCTCGGCGCGGTGACCGCCAAGCTGATGGACCCCCTGTGGCGGCACGGCGCCGCGTTGTCCATCGTGGCGAACCACCCCCAGTACGGGTTCCCGGCGCCGGTTCGCGACCTCCTCTCGCCGGTGATGGACTCCTACTGGCTCGTCGCCCTCCTCTCGTGGTCGGTGGTCGGCGTCCAGGTGGTGCTGGCGCTGTTGACCCTGGGGCGGCGAAAGCACCGGTTGGTCGCCCTGGTGCTCGGGTGCGGGCTCCACCTGGGGATCATGTTCTTCATGAGCCTGCCGAGCTTCGGCATGGTCATGATCGCGGTGCTGGTCATCAGCACCGCGTCCGTGACGTCCGAGCGGCGCGCCGAGCAGCCCAGCGCCGCGACCAAGGAAGGGAACCCGTGACAGCAGGTCTTGAAGTCGAGCGATTCGACCCCGCGCGCGCCACCGAGAGCGATCTCCGCGGGTACTACGAGGTGATGCTGGCGAGGTCGGACACCGACCGCCCTGATGAGCCTCGGTTGACGTACGCGGATGTCGTGGGCCGCTTGGAGAACCCTTTCGTCGGATTCGGGCCGGTGGTCTACTGGGTCGCGCGCCTGGATGACGAGGTCGTGGGACTCGCGATCGTCTACTTCCTGGAAGAGGAGAGCAGCCACATCGGGCTGACGGAGGTCGTCGTCCACCCACGGGTGCGGCGCAGGGGGATCGGCACCGCGATCCTGAAGGCCGTCGTCCCGGAGCTGCGCGCCCGTGGTCGCCGCGTGGTCGAGACCTGGCAGATCACCAAGGGCAGTGACGGTGAGCGGTGGGCCCGCGAGCTGAACTTCCGACCTGTGCACACCGTGCTGACGCAGGTGCTGGTGATCCCCGGAACCGACAGAGCCCTGTGGCAGGACGATGCTCCCGCCGGTTATCGCCTGCAGCGCTGGGAGGGCGTCGTGCCCGCGGATCTCATCGCGTCCTTCGCCGCCGCTCGCAATGCCATGCACGACGCGCCGTCGGGTGAACTGGGCTACCAGGAGCCCGAGTGGACCCCCGATCGAGTTCGGGCGCGTGAGGCTGAGCTGCGGCAGAACAACATCGAGCTGCGGGCGGTCGTCGCCGTGCACGAGGACACCGGTGAAGTCGCCGGGCTGACCGAACTCGAACTGCACCCCCACCGGCCGTTCTGGGGCTTCCAGCGTGACACCGCGGTGTCGGCGCCGCACCGGGGGCACGGGCTGGGTCGGTGCATCAAGGCGCACCTCATCCGCTGGCTGCTGGCCGATCGCCCGGACCTGGACCGGATCTACACGACCACCGGCGCCGGCAACGAGCACATGATCCGGGTCAACCACCAGTTGGGTTGCACCACGGTCCGGATCATGATCGCCGTCAACCGTGACCTCGCGGAGCTGGAGTCGGACCTCGGCGTGAGGTGATCGACGCCCGCCCACGACGCGCCGTGTCGGCCGGCTTGCTCACTCGCGCACTCGGGGGATCACACGACTGGTGTGCAGGTACTCGACAAGGCCGTTCTCGACGTCGTCGACGAGACCTATCACGGAGTGCGCCCCCTCCTCGCGAGCCACCGTGATCAACCTGTCCCGATCCAGCGCGACCACTTCGCGCGCGTCCGCCGCGAAGGTGTCCGGATCGGCGGGCGCGGTGTGGGGCGAGATGCGCAGCCAGGCGCGTCCGTCCGCGTCGACGTGCACCACGTTGTCGGCAACGGGCGACCGGTACGTTCCCGTGACCCGGCCGGCGTCGACGGGCTGCGGAACTTCCGGTGGGACGGGCAAGTCGGGTTGAACCACCCCGCCCAGTTCGCCGAGCAGGTGACCGAACACCTCGGTGAACACCGGGTACACGTCCCCACCGTTGGTCAGCATCGCCACCGCCACACCCGCGTCGGGCACCACGCGCAGGAACGAGCGCTGCCCGGCCGTCCAGCCGGTGTGGCCGAGCACGAGTGGCCCCCCGTAATCGGGCAGTGCCCAGCCCAGCGCCCAGTGGCCGCTGATCAGCCCCAGGTCGGGGACCGCGACCTGGGGCTCCCGCATCGCGTCGAGATCGGCGTGTTCCAGGTGCATCCGAACGAGGCCGAGCAGGTCACGCGCGTTCATCGCGAGCAGTGCGCCCGCCGGGGCGGTGGAAGCCCCCATCGACAGCTCCCGGACCGGCTTGACCGTGCCGTTCGACGCGGAGCGGACGTGTCCTGCGGCGGGACGTCGGAGGATCGCCTCGTCGGGTGAGGTCGCGACGTTGGCCAGTCCGAGCGGATCGATCAGGCGCTCGCGCAGCACCGCGTTGAACGGCTCGTCCCGCAACGTCTCGACCAGGCGACCGAGCACCACGTAACCGCTGTTGCAGTACGAGAACCGCTCGCCGGGTGGGAACACCTGACGTGCGTCGGCGAGACCGGCCACGTACTTCTCGATGGCGTCGTCACCGGTGCCGGTGTCGGCGAACAGGTCTCCTTCGAAACCCGCGGTGTGGCTGAGCAGCTGCCTGGCCGTCACGGTCTCGCCGGCGGACCGATCGGCGAGCCGGAAGTCGACCAGGTGGTCACGCACCGGCCGGTCCAGGTCGAGCAGACCTTCGTTGACGAGTTGCTGCACCAAGGTCGCCGTCCACACCTTGGTGATCGAGCCGATCCGGAACAGCGCGTCGTCCGTGACCGGTGCGCCCGTCGCGGTGTCCAGCACACCGGCGGCGGCACCTCCGACCTGGCCGTCCGCCAGCACCGCCACCTGGGCACCGGGCACCTCGTGCCGCTCCAGCAGTCGAGGCAGGGTCCCCGTGATCCACTCGGCGGCGGCGCGCGCTCGGCTCATGAACGGGCCTCCGATCGACAAGGTCTCCGGCACCGCACCCTACTCAGGATTCGCGAAGCGCACAGGTGCGCCGCATCAGCTCCGGCTACGCGATCCGCGGGGAGCCGGGCAGGAGTTCGCCCGATCGCCGGCGGTCCGACGAGTTCCGCACCCGCCAGAAGACCGACGACAGGAACGGTGGCCGCGGCCCTGGACGGCACCGTCCGTGCGAGCGCAGGGCCACAGGTAGGAGCCGGGTACCGGTGCGGTAGGGGGCGAGTTCACGATGTGGACGGGCGAGTGCCGGCGATTTCGCAGGAGGGCAGGAAGCATGGGGGCGACCAGGGCGGGCTCCGCGATGCCGGGGCGGCGCACCGGCGGTGCGAGCACCGGCACCGTTCGGTTCGAGGTGTTGGGGGCGACCAGGGTGGTCCACGCCGGGAAGGTGGTGCAGGTCCCCGCGCTGCGGCAGCGGACGCTGCTGGCGGCGCTGGTGCTGGACGCGAACCGGCTGGTCAGCAGCGAGCGGTTGATCGACGTGCTGTGGGGGGAGTCGCCGCCCGCCACCGCGCGCGCCCAGATCCACATCTGCGTGTCCAGGCTGCGGCGCCTCCTGGCGGGGGCGGACGCGGCGCACCTCCTGGTCAGCGAGCCGGGCGGATACGCGATCACGGTTTCTCCGGATCAGGTCGACGTCCGGCTGTTCGTGGACTTGACGGTGCAGGCGGGCCACCTGGCCGAGAGCAACCTGCTCGACGAGGCGGTAGCGGTCCAACGGCGGGCCCTGCGGCTGTGGCGCGGGGCCGCTCTGGACGATGTGCCCACCCCCGCCTTGGCCACCAGGGCCACCAGGTTGAACGAGGAGCGGTTGGACGCGTGGGAACGTTGCGCCGACTGGGAATTGCGGTTGGGGTTGCACCGTCGGCTCGTCGGCGAACTGATGGAGCGGGTCATCGATCACCCGCTGCGGGAGCGCAGCCGGGTTCAGCTCATGCTGGCGCTCTACCGCTCCGGCAGGCAGGCGGAGGCCCTGGAGGTCTTCCACCGGGGTCGTCGTGAACTGGTGGACGAGTTCGGCCTCGAGCCGAGCGCGGAGTTGCGCCGTGTGGCCGCGCAGATCCTCACTGACGACTCGGCCCTGCGCTGGACCGCCTGAGCCCGGCGTCGAGCCGGTGCGGGGACGAACGTGCTCCGGGCCCGCTGTTCCGGAGCCACACGTGGACAACCCGGTCCGCTGCTGTCGGGAGCAGGCGGGCCGCACCGTCGCGGCACACGCGCGCCGACGTGGCGCCTGCCGATCGGCGGGCGGCGTGGCGTCGAGCGACGTCCGCCGCCACGCTCGGGGCAGGCAGCGGCAGGAGGGGATGGGTGCGGTCACGCGCGGCGGTCGTCCCGGGGTATCGGCTGTCGCACCCGGTGGGCGGGCGGTGCCCACCGGGTGCGGGAAAGCCTCGTGTCACCCGTACCGGTAAAAGCCGTGACCGGCCTTCCTGCCCAGTCGTCCCGCGTCGACCATTCGCGACAGCAGCGGCGGCGGGGCGTAGAGCGGTTCCTTGAACTCGTCGTAGAGCGCGCACCCGACGGCCGCGACGACGTCGAGGCCGATCAGGTCGATGAGCCGCAGAGGACCCATCGGGTGGGCGCAGCCCAGCTCCATACCCGCGTCGACGGTCTCCGCGTCCGCCGCGCCGGACTCGACCATCCGGACAGCCGCGAGCAGGTAGGGCACGAGCAGGGCGTTGACGACGAACCCCGCCCGGTCCCGGGACCAGATGACCCGCTTGCGGAGCACGTCGGTGACGAACGATTCGGTGCGGAGCCTGGTCCGGTCGTCGGTGAGCAGGCAGGCGGTCAGCTCGACCAGTGGCATGGAGGGGACGGGGTTGAAGAAGTGCACCCCGATGAACCGCTCGGGGTGCTCCAGGCCCCGGGCCAGCCGCACGATCGGGATCGACGAGGTGGTGGACGCCACCACCGCGTCCGTCGACCCGACCGCCGCGGACACCTGCTTGAGAACGGCCAGCTTCTCGATCTCGCTCTCCTGCACCGCTTCGACCACGAAGTGGCAGTCCGCGAGGGCCGCGTAGTCGTGGCCGACGTCGATGCGGGCCGCGACGGCTGCCGCGTCCCCGGCGTCGAGCTGGCCCTTGGCGACCCGCCGGTCGAGACCGGCCTCGACTCGTTTCCGGCCGCGCGCCGCCGATGCTGGGTTCGTCACGACGACCACCACTTCCAACCCCGACTCCGCGCACAGACCGGCGATCCCGGCGCCCATGGTGCCGCAGCCGACGACGCCGACGCGCCGCACTTCCCCGGTCAGCACGGGCCGGCCCAGCGCAGCAGGCAGGACGCCGTGGCCATGCCGCCGCCGAACGCGGACAGCAGCACCAGGTCGCCGGGGGTGATGGCGCCGGACCGGTGCGCGGCGTCGAGTGTGATCGGCGTAGCGGCGCTGCCGGTGTTGCCGTAGCGCTCCAGGGTGCGGTGCACCTCGGCGTTCGGCAGTGGCAGCAGCGCCACGAGGTCGTCCAGCATGGGGCCGTTGGGCTGGTGCGGGACGAGGTGGGCGACGTCGGCCCAGTCGGTGTCGTGCTCCTTGAGCAGATCGCGGATGGTGTCGGGCACGGTGGCGAGGACGAACTCCTTGACGCTGCGTCCCTCCATGTGCACGAGGTGCGCGCCGGAGTCGACGGTGTCGTGGCTCGTGGGCAGTCTGCTGCCGCCCGCGGGAACGCGGATGAGGCCGGCGGCGTCACCACGGCTGCGCAGGTCGAACCCGAGGAACCCGGTGTCGTCGGGCACCTCGCCGACCACGACGGCGCCGGCGCCGTCGCCGAACAGCACAGCGGTGCGCCGGTCGCCGGTGTTGAGGGAGCGGGAGTACAGGTCGGCGGCGACCACGGCCGCGCGGGCACCGGGCTTGGCCGCCACCAGCGCCCGGGCGACGGCGAGGGCGAAGACGAACCCGCTGCACACCACGTTCATGTCGAAGCAGGCCGCCCGCCACGTCCCGACCGCCGACTGCACCCGGTAGGACGTGGGTGGCTGCGGGGAGTCGCCCGTGGACGTCGCGACGACGAGGTAGTCCAGCTCCTCCGGCAGGACGCCGGACTGCTCGAGCGCTGCCCGCAGAGCGCCGGCGGCCAGATCGGAGGTGGCCTGGTGCGGCAGCGCGTAGCGACGGGTCCGGATGTGGGTCTTGCGGATGATCCAGTCGGGGGTGGTCCCCGCGGCCGCGGCGATGCCGTCGTTGCCGATCTCGTTGTCGGGCAGGTACGAACCGGTGCCGAGGATGCCGGTGCTCACACCGCCACCTCCGCCCGCGCCGGGCGCAGCGGGTTGAGCCACTCCTCGCCGAGGCGGTGCCGGGTCACCGGGTCGGTCACACCGAGCCCCGCGCGCGGCGCCAGGGCGAGCACCGCGACCTTGCCGGTGTGCCCGTTGACCTGCACCAGTCGAGCGGCCTCGGCCACCTGGTCGAGGGGGTAGACGGCCGACACCACCGGGGCGAGCATGCCCAGCCGGTAGAGCCGCATCACCTCGTCGGCCTCGGCGAGGTTCGAGCCGTGGCTGCCGATGATGCGTTTGAGGTTCATCCACAGGTAGCGGTTGTCGAACACGTGCTCGTAGCCGGTGGTGGAGCCGCAGGTGACGATCGTGCCGCCGCGTCGGGCCACCAGCACGGAGATGCCGAAGGTGGCCCGGCCGACGTGGTCGAACACCACGTGCGGGTCCTCTCCCACCAGTGCGCGCACCGCCTTCCCCAAGCGCTTGCCCGCCCTGACCGTGTCCTCGGCGGTGGCGGCGTGGCCCAGGCCGATCTCAGCGCGGTTGACCACGTGTTCGCAGCCCAGGCGTCGCAGCAGGGCAGCCTTGTCGTCGGAGCCGACCACCCCGACGGGGATGGCTCCGGCGTTGTTCACCAACTGCACGGCGTGCGCTCCGAGCCCACCGGCCGCACCCCAGATCAGCACGACGTCGCCCTGCTTGATGCGCGCTCCGCGGTCGCTCACCAGCATCCGGTAGGCGGTACCGCCGCACAACAGGATCGACGCGGTCTCCTCCCACGTCAGGTGCGCCGGTTTCGGGACCAGTTGCGTGGCGCGCACGACCGCGTAGTGGGCGAGTCCGCCGAAGTTCGTTTCGTAGCCCCAGGCCCTGTGCTCGCTCAGCATGGCGTCGGCGTGCGTCGCGGGGTCCTGGTCGTCGACGTACACCGGGCTGACCGCGACGTGGTCGCCCACGCGCCAGCGGCGGACCCCGTCGCCGATCCGCACGACGACGCCCGCCGCGTCCGACCCCACCACCTGGTAGGGCCGATCGTGCCTGGCCAGGTACCCGCCGCCCCGGGCCAGCTTCCGCATCATGTCGAAGGGGGACACCGGGCTGAAGGTCGACTGCCACACGGTGTTGTAGTTGATTGAAGCGGCCATGACGGCCACGAGCACCTCGTCCGGCGCCAGTTCGGGCATCGGTACCCGACCGACTCGCACGGTGCGCCGCACATCGCGGTCAGGCGCGTCGACGAAGATCCCCGCGTCGGACTCGCGCAGGTGCGCGGCCAGGTAGTCGGCGGGTACCGGGGCTGCCGCCAGGTCGTCCGGACCAGCATCGTCCAGTACCGCCCGGGTAAGCGGGTCCATTTGCCGCTCCTCGATCTCGGAATTCACGGATCGCCGTCCCGTGCCTGGCACGGGCAGGCTTCGCGGTTTCCCCGAGAATAAGACCGGCACCTATTCTCGGACTATTCGGGGACCGGAATAGCGTGCGGACAGCGGCCTGATGGGCGATCGGGTCACACTGTGGGGACCGTCAGACCGACCGACAACGGGAGAGGTGGCGCGCCGGAGTCGGGCGTGTTCTGCTCCTGCGCGGGCTTCCGGCACCCAAGATAGGCGGTTGAAATCCTGTGTTGAGCCATGTGACCGTTTCCCATTTTCGTACGTTCGGGTTCGTCGTCCTGCGCGGACTGCTGTCCCCCGAGGAAGCCGAGCGGCTGCGCGTCGAAGCTGAGGCCGCGGTCGACGACGCGTACGGCGGCGAGGCGTCCAACGATGATCTCGCAGTGGCCGACGCGCCCGCGTTCGACGTGCCGACGATGTCGGACAGGACTCCGTTCGCGGCGGGCCTGGTCGCCGACGACCCGAGGTTCTGGCAGGCGTCGCAGTACCTGATGGGCCGCGCGACGGTGCCGACCAACGGCGAGGTGACCTGCTTCCGGGCCAACGCCCGCTGGCACGCCGACATGACGTCCGAGGTGCAGGGCGTGAAGTTCATGGCGTACCTGGAGCCGTGCACGCCGGACTCGGGCCAGATGCAGGTGCTCCCCGGGTCGCACCGGGCGGCGGCGGGCCCGGAGTTCGCCGACTACCTGCGCCAGGACCCGTGCAGGCAGGGGTTCCCGGCCGACCTCGACGACTGGCCGGTGCCGGCGTACGGCATCGACACCGAGCCCGGTGACGTGATCGCCTTCCACTCGAACCTGCTGCACTCGTCGGTGGGCGGGCGGCGCCGGATGGCGTGGGACGTCTACTACTTCGCCGACCCGGCGTTGGAGGGCGCTCAGCGCAGTGAGGAGATCCGCGACGCGATCCTGCACATCGGCGACTACGGCGGTCACCCGTTGGACCACGAGAAGTGGTCCGTCTGGCGGGACTGGCTGGTGGGCGTGAAAACCAGCACGGCCAGGAGCACGGCGGCGAACCGGCTGAAGCGGTTGGGGGTGCTCGACGTCGAGGGCGCGGCGATCGGCACCCCGGAGTGGCAGCCCAGGCTCACGAAGCCCGCCACCGTGTGGGTGTCGGGGGCACCGCCGAGGCGCCGGGCGCGCCGTTGATGGCCGTCGTCCCGGGGCGCGGGAGGTCGTCTCGTGCCCCGGGACGACGGTCAGCCCTGGTCGGCCCGTCGTTCCGCGGAGTCCAGGGCGTCGTTGTTGACGACGATCATGCCGATGAGGACGCTGAGGGCGAGCAGGGCCATCACGGCGAACACCGCGCGCAGGCCGATGAGCTGGCCGAGCAGACCGCCGGCGGCCGCGCCGAGCGGTTGGGTGCCGTAGGCGATGAAGCGGTGCGCGCTGCCGACCCGACCGAGCAGGCGGTCCGGCACCACGCGCTGCCTGAACGACACCATGATGATGTTCGACGTGATGATGCCGGCGCCGCCGAGGAAGAAGCCGATGCCCACCAGCAGCGGCTCCGTCGTCAGCGCCGGGGCGCCGACCAGCAGCGTGCCGGTGGCGAACGACACCACCAGGGCTCGGGTGCGACCCAGCAGTGCCACGAGCCCGGGCGCGGCGAGGGACCCGGCCACGCTGCCTGCCGCCGTCGTGGCCAGCAGCAGGCCGAACACCACCTCCGGCAGGCGCATCGCGGACGCCTCGCCGACCGCGTAGAGGACGAACACCGCGGACGTGGCCGTGGTGGCGAAGTTGAACACGGCGACCATCGCCGTGAACGTCCGCAGCACCTTCTGCCGCCACAGGAACCGCAGCCCTTCGGCGATGTCGGCGCGCATCGACGTGCGCTGCCCGGTCTCGCGCTCGGGCCGGAACGCGCCGCGCACCAGCAGCAGCACCCCGACCGAGGACAGCCACATTGCCGCGGGTGCGGCGAAGGCAGCGACCGCGCCCGCGGCCACGAGGAGCCCGGCCAGCGGTGGGCCCACGAACTCGTTGGCCGACAACTCCACCGCGTACAGCCGCCCGTTGGCCCGGGGGAGGTGGTCCTTGGCCACGACCCGGGGGACGATGGACTGCGCCGACAGGTCGTGGACGGTCTCGGCGGCCCCGGTCGCGAACGCGACGCCGTAGAGCAGCCAGACCGACCCGACGCCGGTCACGGCCGTCACGGCGAGCGCGGCGAGCAGGCAGGCCCGGGCGGTGTTGGCCGCGACCATCGCCCGGCGTCGGTCCAACCGGTCCACGAGCATCCCGGACGGCAGCGCGAACAGCAGCCACGGGAGGTAGAAGGCCACCGTCATGCCCGCGATCAGCACCGGAGACCTCGTGTAGGCCACGGCGATCAGCGGAAAACCGACCTTCACCACGCCGTCGGCGATGTTCGACAATCCGGCGGAGGCCCACAACCGCCAGAAATTCCCGCCAAGGGCGGTCGACGGCCGGAGGGGTTTCCCCGCAGCTGAGTCGTTGTTCGTCATGGGCCAGTACTAGCACACAGCCGGGTGGTGATCCGGCGAATTCGGGTGTACGTCGTGAAAAGAAACACTGATGGACCTGTGGACGACGATTGTGGCGGATCGCTGCCTGCCCGCAGAAGCGCGTGTGGAGAGGAACGGAATGCGGTACGAGACTGTCATCGAGGCCATTGGGAACACTCCGCTCGTGCGGTTGGCCGACACCGGCGCCGTGCGAGTGGAGATGTACGCGAAGTTGGAGATGCAGAACGCGTTCGCGATGAAGGACCGGGTGGCGCGGCAGATCATCCTGCGCGCCCGCCGGAGCGGCGAACTCCGACCGGGTGACCCGATCATCGAAAGCTCGTCGGGGACGATGGCGCTGGGTGTCGCGCTGGTCGGCAGGGCACTGGGGCACCCGGTGCACATCGTGACGGACCCGCGCACCGACCCGGTCACCCTGGCCAAGCTCACCGCCCTGGGCTGCGCGGTGGACGTGGTGTCCTCGATGTCGGCGCACGGCTGGCAGAGCGCCCGGCTGGAACGGCTGGAGCAGTTGCGCCGAGAACTCGGCGGTGCGTTCTGGCCCATGCAGTACAGCAACCCGGACAACCCGGCGGCCTACGCCGGCCTGGCCGACGAATTGCTGGCCGAGCTGGATCGCGTGGACGTCCTGGTCGGCTCGGTGGGCAGCGGCGGGTCGCTGTGCGGAACCTCGCGAGCGCTGCGCCGGCACCTGCCGGAGCTGTGGGTGGTCGGCGTGGACAGCGTCGGCAGCGTCCTGTTCGGACAACCGGACACGCCCGGGCGGTTGCAGAGCGGCCTGGGCAACAGCATGGTGCCCGCCAACCTCGACCAGTCGGTGGTGGACGAGGTGCACTGGCTCAACGACCGCGAGGCGTTCGCCGCGACCCGGCTGCTGGCCCGTGAACAGCAGTTGTTCGCGGGCAACACCTCCGGGTCGGTGTACCGGGTCATGACGCACGTGGCGCGCCGGTCCCGCCCGGGCACCAGGGTCGTCGGCATTTTCGCGGACCGGGGCGACCGGTACGTCGACACGGTCTACAGCGACGCGCACTGGGAGGAGCACGACCTGGGCCGGCGGCCGGACCGCGCGGAGCCCGACACGGTGAGGTACGGCGAGCCGGTGGCGGCGTGGTCGCGCAGCTACCTGTCACGGCCCGCGGAGGAGGCCGCGTGCGAGCTCGCCTGATCTTCGTCGAATCCAACACCACGGGGTCCGGGATGCTCGCGCTCGGCACCGCCCACCGGATGGGCCTCCGGCCGGTGTTGTTGACCGGCGCACCGCAGCGGTACGCCGGCCTGGGTGGCGCACCGGCCGATGTGGTCCTGTGCGACACGAACTCGCCGGACGCCCTGGCCTGGACGGTCGCCGCGCTGGGCGAGGTCGCGGGGGTCACCACGACCAGCGAGTACTTCCTGCCGGCCGTCGCCGGTCTGGTCACCCGCTTGGGACTGCGCGGCAACCCGCCGGACGCGGTGACCCGTTGCCGCGACAAGGCCCGTACCCGGACGGCGTTGGCAGCGGCCGGCGTCGGTCAACCCCGCTTCGCCGTGGTGCGCGACCCGTCGGAGGCCGCCGCCGCGGTCGCCGTGACGGGGTTGCCGTCCGTGGTGAAGCCGGTGGACGAGTCCGGTTCACAGGATGTGCTCCTCTGCGGGTCGGTGTCGGAGGTCCGGGCGCACCTCGGCCGGGTGCTGGCACGTCGGGTGAACGCGCGGGGCCAACGGACCTCGGGTACCGCGCTGGTCGAGGAGTACCTGGACGCCCCGGAGTACAGCGTCGAGACGTTCGCGGTCGATGGTCGCACCGGGATCGTCGGGATCACCGCCAAGCAGGTCGGTGGCAGCCCGTACTTCGTGGAGACCGGCCACTGCTTCCCCGCGGTGCTCCCCCCGGGCACCGCACGGCGCGTGGTGTCCGAGGTGACCCGCGCCCTGGCGGTGCTGGGCCTGCGGCACGGCCCGGCGCACACCGAGGTCCGGGTTCTGCCCGACCGGGTGGCCGTGATCGAGGTCAACGCGCGCCTCGCGGGCGGCATGATCCCCGAACTGGTCCGGCTGGCGGGCGGCGCGGACCTGCTGGAGCAGCAGATCCGCGCCGCCGTCGGCCTCCCGGTGGAGCAGCTGCGCGACCCGACGCGGTTCGCGGCCATCGGCTTCGTCACGGCAGCCGCGCCCGGAACCGTCACAGCGGTGGTGGGCGCGGCCGAAGCCGGTGCCCTGCCCGGCGTGGTGCGGGTGACCGTGACGGCGGAGCCGGGAAGGCCGGTGGTCCCGGCCCGCAACGCCCATGAACGCCTGGGACACGTCATCGCCGTCGCCCCGAACGCGTCCGAGGTCCGAGCGGCTGTGCGGAAGGCATTGGGGCTGATCCAGGTGCGCACCGGTTAACGGGGGTTTGTCGGGTCGGCCGAACGGCCCGCCGGCGCGGCTGAGCCCACCGACTACGGCCGGCCCCCGGCGTCCGGTGCCACCTCCGACACCTGTTCGAGGTCTGGACCGGCCGATGCCCCACCTGCGGACGACCTGTCCGGACCACAGCGGTCCAACACCCCCGACGACACCCGGCGAAGTCCCACTGACGCGTCGGCCACGAACCCGCACCGGGTCGGGACGCGCCGGAGGGACCCGGGCACGGGACCCGGTGCCGGCTGGGCGCGGTGCGCCGGTCCGCCGAGCGAGGGCTCGGCACGACCACACGGGGGGACGATCCGTGCAACCGGCGGACCGGTCCTGCCGCTTCGGTGCGGCAGGCCCGGTCCGCCGGTTCACCGGTCCGAGTGGTCGATCCAGACACGGAGCCCGAGGTCGACGTGGATCAGGAGGTCGGTCAGGAACTCGTTGCCGGACTCACCGTTGGTCATCACCACCAGGCCCGCGCCCGTCTCCAGACCCGCCGCGGTGTGAGCGCGGTAACCCGCGGTCTCGCCGGAGTGGCCGTACCAGCGGGTGCCGTCGGAGGAGCGGGCCACCGTGCCCAGCCCGTAGGTGGTGCCGGGGAGCGGGGTGATCAGGTCGAGCGCGCCGGCGCGGTCGAGGACGTGGCCGTCGCCGTCGACGGCGCGGTGGAGTTCGGCGACGATCTTGGCGAGGTCGCCTGCGGTCGACCACAGGCCGCCCGCTGCTGCGGGGTACCTCCTCCTGCGGCCGGGGATCGGGTCGCCGGTCGTGGTGTGGCCGTCGGCTACGGAGTCGGGACGGGTGGCCAGGAAGGTTTCGCCGTAACCGCTGTCGCGCATGTCGAGGGGATCGAACACCAGCTCGCGGGCCAAGTCCCGGAAAGGGGCGCCGGTGACGTCGGTGAGGACCTGCTCGACGATCAGGTAGTGGGTGCCCGAGTAGCGGAACCGGTCGCCGGTCGGGAATTCCTGGCCGGCGGAGGCGGTCGAGACGCCCCGGCCGGTCAGGAGGTCCGAGACCGTCAGGTCGGGGCCGCCCGGCTCCACGGCCCACTCCCCGTCGAAGGCGTCCTGGGTCAGGCCTGCCGTGTGCGACAGCAAGGCGCGCAGGGTGACCGGGCGGGCCGGGTCGACCGGTGGGAGCCGCGTGCCGCGCAGCAGGAGTGCCACGTCCTCATCCAGGTCCAGCACGCCCTCGGCGGCCAGTCGGGTGGTGACGATGGCGGCCACGTGCTTGCTGACGGAGCCCGCCTGGAACACGGTGCCCGGGTGGACCCGGGCACCCGTGGCGGACGCGGCGATCCCTTCGCCCCACGCGGCCACGACCTCGCTGCCGTCGACCAGCGCCAGGCTCACCCCGGGGACGCGGTGCCTGGCCAGCGCCAACCCGGTGGCGGGTAGCCACGGGGACAGCCGTTCGAGGAATCGGCGCTGCGGCGGTGACGGGGTGTCCGCGGTCGAAGCCCGCCTCCGGTGCTCCACCAGGCGCTGCACCGCGGCGACGAAGGTGTCGGCCAGGTGTGCCGCTTCGGCGGCGTCGGCGGTGGAGTGGGTCCAGTTCACCCGGAACGCGCCGTCCACGACGGCGACGTCGACCTCGAACCGGTGGGGCATGACGCCGTCCGGGTCCACCAGCACGCCGGGGACCTCGCCGACCCGCACGAAGTGGCCTGATCGGGATGAGGTCCGCACCTGGCCGTGGTAGTTGAACAGGCACGGTGCCGGGGTCGGGCGCGGACCGCCCGGGTAGCGGGCAAGGCCGTGGCCGATCCCGCGGTGCGGAGTGGAGGCCAGGTGTTCCCGCACTGTGGCGAGTGCCGCACCCGGGTCGTCGGGCACGCGCGCGGTCAGCGGGTGGATCGTGGTGAACCAGCCGACGGTGCGGCTGAGGTCGACGTCGTCGAAGAGCGGTTCGCGGCCGTGGCCCTCCACGTCCACCCGGACGTCCCGGGTGCCGGAGTGATCGGCCATGGTCTGCGCGAGCGAGGCGAGCAGCAGGTCCTCGACCCGGTGCCCGTTCCCGGCGGACCGCAGGAGGGCCGCGGTGCCCTCGTGGTCGAGGGCGCGGGTGAGCGTGGTCGCGGTCCGCCGGGGCGCCGGTGTTCCCCCCGGGAGGTCCGGTTCCGGCAGTCGCCAGTACGCCGCCTCGTCGGCGAAGTCCGAGGACCCGGCCCACTCCGCCAACCGCCGCGCCCACGCGCGGAACGAGGTGGTCTTCGCGGGAAGGAGCACGGGCTCGCCCCGGAGGCCCTGGTCGTAGGCCGTGCCCAAGTCGTCGAGCAGGACGCCCCACGACACGGAGTCCACGGCCAGGTGGTGGACGGTGACGATCACCTCGTCGGCGCCGTCCCCGCCGACGACCGCCAACGCCCGCAGCAGCGGACCGGTGCGCACGTCGAGCCCTCGGTGCATCTCGGAAGCCGCGTGCTCGACCGCGGCGGCGGCTGCGGCGGTGCCCAGCCCGCCGATGTCGAGCACGGTCAGCGCAGTGCCTTCCCGAGGTGCTGCGACCGTGAGGTGCCAGTCGGTCGAACGGGCCAGTCGCAGTCGCAGGGCGTCGTGGTGGACGGTCAGCGCGGCGAGGGCGGATCGCAGCGGGTCGAGGGCCACCGGGCCCTCCCAGCGCAGGCGGACGGCCTGGTTGTAGTGGTCCAACGGGACACCGAGCCCGGTGAACCAGTGCAAGATCGGTGTCAACGGCGCGTCCCCGGTGACCACGCCCTGCTCGGCGTCGACCCCGCCACCTCCCGGCGTCTCCGCGGCCAGCTCGGCGATCGTCGGGGTGGCCGCCACCATGCGGGGTGTCACCGACAGTCCGACCCGGCGGGCACCGACCGCGGCCTGGATGGCCAGGATCGAATCGCCGCCGAGGTCGAAGAAGTTGTCGTGCACACCGATCCCGGCCACCCCGAGCACCTCGGACCACACCTCCGCGAGCGCGTGTTCGGCCGCGGTTCTCGGGGCGGTGAAACCGGTCTGGAGGTCAGGTCGTTCCCCGTCGGGTACCGGCAGTGCGGCGCGGTCGACCTTCCCGTTGGGGTTCAACGGGATTCGCGCCACGGGCACGAACACCGAGGGGATCATGTGGTCCGGTAGCAGCACGCGCAGGTGTGCCCGCAGTTCCGACGTGGTGGGAGGGGCGCCCGACGCCGCGTGGACGTACGCGGCGAGCCGCTTCCCGCCGCCGGGTTCATCCAGGGAGACGACGACGGCCTGGGTCACCCGGGGGTGGGTGTCCAAGGCCGCCTCGACCTCGCCGAGCTCCACCCGGAAGCCGCGCACCTTGACCTGGTGGTCGAGCCTGCCCAAGAACTCCAGCCCGCCGTCGGGCGTCCGGCGGACGAGGTCCCCGGTGCGGTACAGCCTGCCGCCCGGCGGTCCGAAGGGGTCGGGCACGAACCGCCGGGCGGTGAGACCGGGGCGCCGGTGGTAGCCGCGCCCGACGCTCGCACCCGCCAGACAGGCCTCACCGGGTACGCCGATGGGCACCGGCGCGCCGTCGGCGTCCAGGACGTGGACGGCGGTGTTGGCGATGGGCCTGCCGACCGACACCGCGGGTGCGTCCGGGTCGGCGAACCAGGCGGTGGAGTCCACCGACACCTCGGTGGCGCCGTAGAGGTTGATCAGGGCCGTGCCGGGACACCGGCGGGCGGTCTCGGCCACCAGATCGGTGGTGAGCGCCTCGGCACTGGCGAACAGCCACCGCAGCGGCAACGGCCGTGTCACCGCAGGCATCACCATGCGCAGGATGGACGGCACCAGGTGGGCGGCGGTGATGCCCTCCTCGACCACCACGTCCACGATGTAGCCGGGGTCGCGGTAGCCGTCGGCCTTGGCGAGCACGACGGTCGCGCCCCGGCTGAACGGCCAGAACATCTCGTAGACGGAGATGTCGAAGCTCAACCCGGCGAGTTGCAGGACCTTGTCACCGGGGTCCAGGGGGAACGTGGTCGCCATCCACCACACGTAGTTGACGATGCCCCGGTGACGGATCAGCGTGCCCTTCGGCCTGCCGGTGGACCCGGAGGTGTAGATCACGTACGACAACGCCTCCGGAACCGTCGTCCGGGGCGGCCGGTGTGCCGGCTGCGCGTTGATCGCGGCCCGCTCGGCGCGGTCGTCCAAGCACAGCACCCGTCCGCTGTCCCCGGGCAGCAGGTCGGCGAGAGCGGACTCGGTGAGCACCACCCGCGCGCCGCTGTCGGCGAGCATGTGCTCCAAGCGCTCGCGCGGGTAGTCCGGGTCCAGCGGTACGTACGCGCCGCCCGCCTTGAGCACGCCCAGTACGGCCACGACCGCGTCCACGCCGCGCTCCAGCATGATCCCCACCAGCGTCTCCGGACGCACGCCGAGTTCCCGCAGGCGGTGCGCGAGCCGGTTCGCCCGCGCCTCCAGCTCGGCGTAGGTCGTGGCCGTGCCCTCGTCACGCACGGCCACGGCCGTCGGAGCGCGGTCGGCGGCCCGCTCGAAGAGTTGGTGCAGGCAGAGGTCGTTCGGGAAGGGGGTGTCGGTGTCGTTGACCTGGCGGACCACCGCGTCCCACTCTTCATCGGGCAGTGGGGCGAGGTCGGAGAGCAGGGAGCCGGACCGGCCGGCGTGCTCGGCCAGTTCGGTGAGGAGGGCGCTGAAGTGGGCGGCGAGCCTGCGGGCGGCGTCCGGGGCAAGCCGGTCGGTGTGGTAGTCGAGGCGGAACCGCAGCCCCTCCCGCCGGCCCACGTTCATGACCACCGGGTACTCGGTCTTCTCCCAGGACCCCGCGGGCACGGCGCCGGTCGCCGGATCGGTGTGGTGGCCCTCCACCATGAGGACGGTGTCGAACAGGGCGGTACCTGGTGGCAGCCCGCTCTCCCGCTGGATCCGCGTCAGCGAGTGGTGGTCGTGGTCCCATGACCGGGTGACCTGGTCGTGGGTCGTGCGCAGCCAGGCGGCGACCGGGGTCCGGGCGTCGACCCGGACCCGCACCGGCACGGTGTTGATGAGCAGGCCGACGACCCGGTCGATGCCGGGCAGGTCGCCGGACCGCCCCGTCGTCGTCGACCCGAAGACGACGTCACCGCTCCCGCAGTGGCGGCTGACCAGCAGACCCCACGCGGCGTGCACGACGGAGCCGAAGGTGATCCGCTCCCGCCGCGCCAGCTCGACCAGGCGGTCGGTGACCGCGGGCGTCACCTCGCCGGTCAGGAAGGCGACGTCGTGGTCACCGCCCCGGTCGGAGAGCACGGCGAGCCGGGTGGGGGTGGTGACGTCGGCGAGCAGGTCGCGCCAGTACGTGTCCTCGGAGCCGGCCAGCTCGCGCAACCGGTGGACGTAGTCGGGGAACGCGACCGGTTCGGGCAGCTGCGGCAGCACTCCGGCGGCGCGCAGCACGCGCAGGGTCGTCACCAGTTCGTTCACCACCAGGCGCACGCTCCACCCGTCGAGCAGGGAGTGGTGCCCGTGCAGGATGAGCAGGGCGTCGTGGGCGAGGTGCACCAGGTCGAGCCGGAACGGGGGTCGCCGCACCAGGTCCACGCCGCGGGCACGCTCCTCGGTGAGGTGCCGGGTGAGGCGGGCGGCGACGTCGTCGGCGGCGCTGTCCCGCCAGTCGAGGTCGCGGAACGCCGCCTGGACCGCGGTCCGCACGACCTGCACCGGCTCCGGGCGGTCCCGCCACGCGAAGGTCGTGCGCAAGGCGGCGTGCCGGTCGACCACGTGCTGCCAGGCGCGGCGCACCAGATCCGGTTCGGCGGGCTCGTCCAGCGTGTACGCGAACTGGACGACGTAGTCCGTGCTGCCCGGCTCGAACAGGGCGGTGGCCAGCATGCCCGCTTGCAGGGGCGACAACGGGTGGCTCTCCTCGGCCGGGACGGTATCGGCGACGGCGCTCGGGGTGAGCGGTTCGGCGACGGCGGCCAGCTCGGCCAAGGTCGTGCGGGTGAGGACCTGGGTCGGGGTGACCCGCAGACCTGCCTTCGCGGCACCCGAGACGACCAGGATGGCCATCAGGGAGTCGCCGCCGATGTCGAAGAAGTTGTCCGCGGGCGAGACCGCGGCCCGACCCAGCACTGACGCCCACACCCGTGCGAGCACCTGCTCGGCGTCGGTGCCCGGGACCGTCGGCACCGGGTCAACGGCGGCCGCGGGGTCGGCGGCGAGTGCCGCGGCGAGGGCACGGCGGTCGGTCTTGCCATTGGGGGTCAACGGCATCCGGTCGAGGAGCACGATCCTGCTCGGCACGAGGAAAGGCGGCAGGCGGTCGGCCAGGTGGCGACGCAGCTCCGGTTCCAGCCGATCGCCCCTGTCGACGGGCACCACGTGCGCGGCGAGCCGCAGCGCCCCATCGGGGCCGCCGAACGTGGTGACGGAGGCTTCCCGGACTCGGGGGTGGGCCAGCAGCGCGACCTCCAGCTCGCCCGGCTCGACGCGGTGGCCGCGCACCTTGACCTGGCTGTCGATGCGGCCCCGCAGGTCGAGGGCACCGTCGGAGCGGAAGCGGGCGCGATCGCCGGTCCGGTACATCCGGGCGCCGGGCGGCCCGTAGGGGTCGGGTACGAAGGTGCGGGCGGTCAAGCCCGGGCGGCCGTGGTAACCGCGCGCGACACCGTGGCCCGCGACGTACAGCTCGCCGAGGGCGCCGGGAGGAACCGGGTCGAGGGTGTCGCCGAGCAGGTGGACCCGGGTGTTGGCGGTGGGGGTGCCGATGAGCGTGGTCGGTGTGTGCCCGGTCAGGTCGGCATAGGTGGCGAAGACCGTGATCTCGGTGGGGCCGTAGGCGTTGACCAGCCGTCCGGAGAAGTCCGCGATCCGGGCCGCCATCGGCGGCGGCATCGCTTCGCCCACGGTGACCGCCATCTTCAGCGGCCCGTCGAAGCCTGCCGCGAGCAGCAACCGCCACCCGGCCGGGGTGGCCTGGACGTGGGTGACGCCGTGTTCCCGGATCGCCCGCGCGCGTACGGCGCCGTCGGCGTGGCCGGAGTCCGGTGACACCACGACCGTGCCCCCTGTGATCAGGGGCAGGAACAGCTCCACGGTGGACGGGTCGGAGTTCGGCGACGTGGCCAGCAACCACCGGTCGGTGGGGCCGGAACGCAGGTGGTCGCGTGCGCCGAGCAAGAAGTTGGTCAGCCCGGTGTGGGTGATGTCGATGCCTTTTGGCCGCCCGGTGGATCCGGACGTGTGGATCACGTACGCGAGGTCGGTCGGGCGCGGTGGGCTCGGTGGGAGGGCTCCGTCCCTAGCTACACCGGAGAACTCCAGGACGCGCGCGATCCCGAGGGCTGGGTGGTCCGCTCCGTCGTCGGTGACCACGACCCGGGCACCGGCGTCCTCGGCGAGGAACGCGAGCCGAGCCGCCGGGTAGCCGGGATCGAGCGGGACGTACGCCGCGCCCGCCTTGAGCACGCCGAGGATGGCCACCACCAGGTTGGCGCTCCTGGGCAGGCCCACCCCGACCACGTCGCCCCGGCGGACCGACGCGGCCCGCAGCCCGGCCGCGAAGGCGTCGGTGTGCCGGTCCAGCTCGGCGTAGGTCAGGGTGTGCCCTGCGGCCACGACGGCGGTCGCGGTCGGGCTGGCCGCGACCTGCGCGCGGAGGAGGTCCACGACCGTCCGGTCGAGGGGGTACGAACCGTCGTCCGGGTGGTCGGCCGTGTTGCGGGCCCAGTTCCCGGTGACCAGCGCGAGGTCGGCGGGTCCCATCACGGCGGCGGCGGTGACGGGTTCCCCGGGGTGTTCCGCCACGTGGGCGACGACGTTGCCCACGTACCGCAGCAGGCGCCGCGCGGTGCCGGTGTCGAACAGGTCGGTGGCGAAGTTCAGCGCCAGGTCGATCCCGTCGGTGCCGTTGACCGCCGTGAGTGCCAGGTCGACCTTGGCCGTGCGCTCGGTGAGCTGGACGACCGAGGCCCCGAGGCCGGGTACCTCCGCCGGGCGTTCGGCGGCTTCCAGGCACTGGTAGACGACCTGGTACAGCGGGCCGCGTCCCCGTTCGGCCGCCACCTGCTCGACGGTCACGTCGTGGTGGTCGAAGGCGGCGAGGACGGCGTCCTTCGCCCGGCGCAGCGCCTCGGTGAACACCGGTTCGCCGGTCAGGTCCACCGGCAGCGCGACCGGTGTGGCGAACAGGCCGACGATCGATTCGGTGGCGGTGTCACCGCGACCGGAGAGCAGGGACCCCACCGCGAACCGCTCCTGGCCCGAGCAGTGCCGCAACACGGCGGCGAAACAGGCGAGGAGCACCGTGTAGACGGTCGTTCCGCTGGTCGCCGCCACAGCGCGCACGGCGTCGGCCAGGTCGGCGGGGAGGGACTGCCTAACCGTGTCACCCCGGTGGGACGGCTCGCCGGGGCGGGGGCGGTCGGTGGGTAGTTCCAGCACCTCCGGGGTGTTCGCGAGCGCGGTCCGCCAGTGCGCGAGCTGCCGGTCGGCCAACCCGGCGGAGAGCCGGTCACGCTGCCACTGCGCGAAGTCGGCGTACCGCACGGGGCGGGAGGCCGCTTCGGGTGCGTCCCCGTCGAGCAGCGTGCGGTAGGCGACGTCCAGCTCGCGCAGGAGCAGGGCGCTCGACCAGTCGTCGGTGGCGATGTGGTGCGTGGTCAGGACCAGGACGTGGTCGTCCGGCGCGAGGGTGGCCAGCAGGGCGCGCAGGACCGGTCCACGTCGCAGGTCGAACGGCGTGGCGAACTCGGCCTCGGCGACGCGAACGGCCTCGGTCCAGCGCAGCGGCTCCGCGACGTCGCCCAAGTCGACGAAGCGCCACGGGACCTCCACGGTGTCGGCCACCACCTGGGTGGCCCCGGCCGGGTCCGGGTAGGTGGTGCGCAGGATGTCGTGCCTGGTCACCAGGGTGTCCAGCGCCCGACGGAGTGCGCTCACGTCCAGGGGGCGCCGGATCCGCAGGACCCTCGGTACGTTGTACAGCCCGGTGGCGGCTGAGAACTGGTGGGCGACCCACATGGCGTGCTGCACCGGGGACAGCGGCGCGGGGCCGGGCGGACGGGGCGGGATGCGGACCACCTCGGCCCGGCCGCCCGCGCCGCGCAGGCGGCGCAGTACGAGGTCCCGTTTGGCCTGGGCGAGCTGCGTCGCGCGGTCGGTGTCGGTCATCTGTGGCTCCCGGTCCGTGTCAGTCGCGCAGGCTGCGGGGCCGCATGTCGACCCACACCCGCTCGATGTGCTCGATGCAGTCCTCCTCCGGGCCCCGGGTGCCCTCGGCCGACCACCCGGCTGGCAGGGGCCGCTCCCGCGGCCAGATCGAGTACTGCTCCTCGTCGTTGACCACGACGAGGTACTGCCGTTCGGTGGGCTCGGTCATCGCTGTGTCTCCCTCAGCGGCTCGTGTGGTCCGGGTCGGCCGCTACGAGGGCGGCGATCTCGGCTTCGGTCAGCCCCGCGACTTCGGCCACGATCAGGTCCTCCACGCGGGCTGCCACCGCGCGGACCGTGGGGTGCTCGAAGATCAGCCGGATGGGGATGTCGGCGGCGAACGCGTCGCGCATCCGGTTGACCGCCCTGGTCACCAGCAGCGAGTGCCCACCTGACGCGAAGAAGTCGTCGTGGGCGCCGAGTTCGCGCACCCCGAGCACCTCGGCCCAGATCCGTGCCACGGCCACCTCCGCGTCCCCGCTGGGTGGGACGTGCGGCCGGTCGTCCGCATCGTCCGGGTCGGGCGGTGGCAACGACCGACGGTCGGTTTTCCCGGACGGTGTCCTGGGCAGGTCCGGCAGCAGCACGAACACCGCGGGCACGGCGGCGGGCGCGAGCCGCTCGGCGGTGAACTCGCGCAGCGCCGCCTGCACCGCGTTGGTGGGTTCGGCGGCCCCCACGGCCGCGTACGCGACCAGGCGGCGTTCACCCGGCATCGGCTCCCAGACGGCGGCGGCGGCGTCCGCCACCCCGGGGAACGCCCGCACCGCGGCCTCGACCTCACCGAGCTCGATCCGCACCCCGCGCAGCTTCACCTGGTGGTCGTCGCGCCCCCGGTAGCGAAGCACGCCATCGGTCCCCACCCTGCCGAAGTCCCCGGTCCGGTACATCCGGCGCCCGGGCGACCACGGATCGGGCACGAACACGCGGGCGGTGCGACCGGGCTGTCCCAGGTAGCCCCGGGCGAGACCGATCCCGCCGATGCACAGCTCACCGAACGCGCCGGGCGGCACCGGCCGCAGTGAATCGTCGAGCACGTACACCGCCTGGTCCTCCATGGGACGGCCGAGCGCGACGGCCTCGTCGCCATCGGCGTCGGCCGGGACGCACACGTGGTGGGTGGAGTCGATCGACACCTCCGTGGTGCCCCAGTGGTTGTTGAGCGAGCAGTCCAGACCCGCGAACCGCTCGTGGAAGAGGCGGACGGCCGAGGGCGGCAGCCGGTCGCCGTCGGACACCAGGTTCCGCAGCGCGCCGAGCTCGGACCTGTGCTCGGGACGGATCTCCTCCAAGAACAGCGCCAGCATCCCCGGGACGAACTGCAGCCACACGACGCCGTGGTCGGCGACGGCCGCCAGCAGGGCGCGCGGGTCGCGGTGCAGGCCGGGCGGCAGCACAACGGTTCGCGCCCCGTGCATGAGCGGCCAGAAGACCTCGCGGGCCACGTCGTCGAAGGTCAGCGGGGTTTTGAGGAGCACCGCATCGCCGGGAGCGAGCAGGTAGCGCAGCTGGAGGTCGACCATCTGGCCGACCCACCCGGCGTGGGTGCACCCGACGGCCTTCGGTTCGCCGGTGGACCCCGAGGTGAAGTAGACGGCGCACAGGTGGTCCGGTCGCACCTCGGGCAGCGCGGGCCCGGCGAGCCCCGCTTCGACCAGCGTGGCGACGTCCACGCGATCCGGGCCGTCGGTGGCCGGTTCCGCGCCGCCCGCGACGATGCAGATCCGGGCTCCGGCGGTGGACAGCAGGCGAGCGAGCCGCGGTGCGGGCGTGTCGGGTTCCAGGGGCACGTACGCGCCGCCCGCCTTCAGCACGCCCAGCAGCACGGCCACCAGGTCGGCGGACCTCTCCACGAGAACGCCCACCGGCACGTCCGGCCCGACACCGCGAGCGACCAGGCCGCGTGCGATGGCCTCGGCCCTGGCGTCCAGTTCGACGTAGGTGAGCCGGGTGTCGCCGTCGACCACGGCCTCCGCCGACGGCGTCCGCCGCACCTGCTCGGTGATCAGCCGGTGCAGCACGTCCGGGGCCCGCCCGGAGGCGCCGCCGTCGGCCGCTGTGCGTAGGAGGACCAGGTCCGGGCGGTCCAGCATGGGCACGTCGTCCACCCGCAGCGTCGGGTCGGCGGCGACGGCCGAGAGGAAGCGGACCAGGTGCTCGGCGAACCGGGTCACCGTGTCCACCTCGTACAAGGCGGTGTCCCACTCCACGTACAGGTCGAGCCCGCCCTTGGTCCGGTGGAAGTCCAGCGACAGGTCGTACTTGGCGCCGCTGCCCGGGGTCGGCACCTCGGCCACGGTCAAGCCGTGCAGCCGGGGCGGCACCAGCGGGGTGGTGTGGTCGACCAGGACCTGGAACAGCGGAGTGCGGGACGGGTCCCGCACCACCCCCGTCTCGGTCACGACGGTGTCGAACGGGACCGTCCGTGCCTCGTAGGCGTCCAGCGCCGTGGCTCGGACGCGGTCGACCAGCTCGCCGAACGCCGGGTTGCCCGAGACGTCCCCCGCGACCGCCACCATGTTGAGGAACGGACCGATGACCGGAGGGCCGCCTGCCCCCGGGCGGGTGGACGACGAACTGCCGGTGGTCACGTCGGTTCGACCGCTGTAGCGGTAGAGGACGGCGTGCGCACCCGCGAGCAGGACCATGAACAGGGTCGCGGCGTGCGTCCGGCCCACCTCGCGCAGACGGGCCACGGTTTCCCCGGCGACGGGGAACGCGGTGCTGCGCCTGCCGTGGCCGCCCCGCGTCGGGGGTCTCGGGTGATCCGGGGGCAACTCGAACGGCGCCCGACCCGTCAGCGCCGCCGAGTACCGCTCCACCGCGGCCGGACGAACCGCCGCGGTGGCCTCGGCGGCGACGTCCCGGAACTGGCGGACCGGCTGCAGCGGCACCCCTCCGGGACCGTCGTCCACCAACCGGTTGTAGAGGGCTTCCAGCTCCAGGTAGAGCACGCCCAGGGATGCCCGGTCGATCGCCACGTGGTGGACTGTCACGCAGAGCACGTGCTCCTCCGGTCCGAGCCTCAGCACGCGTGTCCGCATCGGCGGTTCCGCGGCGAGGTCGAGCGGCGCCGCCGCCACGGCCCGCAGGGTGTCGTCGAGGTCGTCGGGGGAGGTGTCGGCGACGATGAACCGGAACTCCTCCAACCGCCTGCGCAGTCCGACGAGGGCGCCGCCGTCTTCGGTGATCGAGGTGCGCAGGACCTCGTGCCTGGTGACGATCCCGGTGAGGGCGAGCCGGAGCGCTTCGAGGTCCAACGGGCCGGTCAGGCGCAGGAACGTCGTGCTCAGGTAGACCGCGCTCGCCGGGGTGAGCTGGTCGGCCAGCCACAGCACGTGTTGGTTCCTGGGCACCGCGACCCGGTCCGCGACAGCGGGCGTCATCCGGGCCATCACCGGGTGGTGAAGTAGCGGACCATGCGGTCGATGCCGTCCTCGTACCGGGCCGACGTGTAGGACAGCCGCAGTGTCGTGGGCAGTCCGAAGTCCGCGCCGGGCACGGTCGCGACGGCGGTTTCGCGCAGGATGTCGACGGCCAGGGTCAGCGAGTCGGGGATCCGGTGCTCCTCCATGTGCTCGGCGCAGTCCAGGGTCAGGTAGAAGCCGCCGCGCGAGCGGATCGCGGTGACTCCGGGCACCGGGGCGAACGCGCGCACGGTGTAGTCGCGGCGCCTGCGGTAACGACCGACGATCTCCGCCAGGCCGTCCTGGTGGTCCAGTGCGGCGATCGCACCGAACTGGGGTACCGGGTCCGTGGTCAGCAGCGTGTGGTGCTGCACGACGGTCAGCGGCTCGACCAACTCCTGCGGGACCAAGGCGTACCCGACCCGCCGGGCGTACATGCGGTGGCCCTTGGAGAAGGCGTTGGTGACCACGATCGGTGAACGGGTCCCGGTCAGTTCGACCGCGGAGAACGGGACGTCGTCGAAGTGGCAGTTGTTGTAGATCTCGTCGCTGATGATCACCGCACCGCCGTCGACGATGCGGTCGACGGCCGCGAACTCCTCCCGGCTGACGACGTTGCCCAGCGGGTTGCCGGGCGAGTTCACCACGACGATCCGGGTGCGGTCGGTGATCGCTCCGGCCAACGAATCGAGATCGATCCGCAAGGTGTGCGGGTCGATGCGGTAGTACCGCACGGTGGCACCCGCCAAGCGGGCGGTGAAGGTGTAGAGCGGGTAGTACGGCATCGGCACCAGGACTTCGTCGCCGGGCCCGGCGAGGAGCTGGTTCAGGTTGCGGAACGCCATGCTGGTACCGACGCTGACCACGAACCGCTCCGGGTCCAGGGTCACGTTGTGCCGCTTCTCGTACTCCACGGCCAGCCGTTCGCGCAGCTGCGGCAGGCCACCGGGGAACACCAGGGAACTCTTCGCGTGGTCGGCTGCGGCTTCCAGCATGGCGTCGACGATCGGCGCGGCCGGGGGTTCCTCCACCTTGCCCAAGGTGAGCCGGACGACGTCGTCCCGCGTTCGTTCGATCTGTTGGGCCATCCCGTCCAGCACGAACATGAGGAACCGCTCGTCGGCGAAGGACACCGGTAGCCGGGACTGGAGGGAGAGCGGCACTCGATCGTTCATCATTCACCTCTCGGGAAACGGGTGGTCTGCACGGGGCGGCGGGCCTCCGGCGTCGTGGCCGAGGGACCGCGAGGCTCGTGCTCGCCCCCTTCGCGGGTGGGCCAGTGGCGGTCGAGCACGGCGGCGAGCGCGGCGGCGTCGGTGAGGAACGAGAAGTGGTCACCGTCGACCACCTCCGTCCCCCACCAGGTATCGGTGACGGCTTCCCACGACGCCAAGCGGGCCGCCGGGACCACGGGATCGGCTGCTCCGCCGATCGCGACCACGGGTGTGCGCGTGCGTTCCGCGTGGGTGTCCACGTAGGTCCCGCCCGCGGCCAGGTCGGCGCGCAGAGCGGGGAGGGTGAGCCGCATCAGGTCGTCGTCGGCCAGCAGGTCGGGCCGGGTTCCGCCGCGTGAGCCGAGGAAAGCCAGCAGCGCGGTGTCGGACAGGTCCTCGGGGTGGGTGGGCAGGTCACCCCTGCCCGGGGCGGAACCGCCGCAGACGACCAGCCCGGCGACCGGGAGTGCCATGCCCTCCAGGGTGCGGGCGACCTCGTACGCGAGCAGCGCGCCGAAGCTGTGCCCGAACAGGACGACCGCGTGGGCGTCGGGGGCCAGCGCGGCAGCGGTGGCGGTGGCCATCGCGCGCACCGACCGGGCGTGTGGTTCGCGCAGCCTGGGACCACGGCCGGGGTACTGGACGCCGAGCACGGCACGGGTCCCGGCGAGGCCGGTCGCCAGGGCCCAGCCCGCCGATGCGCTCGCTCCGGCTGGTGGGAAGAACACCACCCCCGGCTGGGCGTCGGGTTCGGTGCGGCCCAGCCGGCGCAGCCACGGCGAGCCGGTCACCGGGTCGCCTCCCGGGCCAGCAGGTCGACGCGGTGGGCGAAGTCGGCGAACCCCGGGTGGTCGAACAGGGCGCGCAACTCGGGCCGCACCCCCAGTTCGGCCTCGATGCGGGCGCAGATCGCCAGCGCGGTGGCGGAATCACCACCGAGGTCGAAGAAGTCGTCCCCGTCGGTGACGTCGGTGTCGAGGCAATCGCGCCAGACCGACCGCACCACGCCTGCCGACCTGTGTCGATCGTCGTTGACCACGGCTTGGTTCCTCTTCTCGCGGGTTACAGGGACGCCGGGAACGGGTGTGCGGCCCGGGGCTGGTAGCCCGGCTCTCCCGGGACGCCGTCGTCGGGCAGGCAGCGGTCGACCCACACCGAATCCGACAGGGCGGCGCAGGCGCGCCGCGTTCGGTCCAACCGATCCGGGTAGGAGGGGTCGTCGGCAGCGAGCAGCACTCCGAGCGCGGTTCCGCTGTGGGCGGCGACGACCCCCAGCCCACCGACCGCCCGGCACACCTCGATCATCTCGTCGAGGAATCGCTTGCGGCACAGCCGCTGGTTCATCAGGGCGCTGCGGGTCGCCACCTCACCGATGAGACCGACGTCGCCTGCGGCGACTGCGCCTGTCACGGTGGCGAGCAGGCGCTCGTAGGTTCGCATCGAGGCCGCGGTGAAGTGCTTGGGCTGCCGGTTGAAACCGACTGTTTCGACTTCCCCGCCTTCATCGACACCGACCACGACCATCGGCGGCAGGTGCCCGAGCATCGCGCGCAGCCGCACCTCGCGGTGGTGGAAGGCCACCACGCCCGGGTACATGACGCCGTCGGAAGGCTCGATGTCGCGCATCAGGTCCTCGATGGCCTCCGGCGTGGGCACGTCCCCCAGCGCCAACCCGGTGGCGCGTGCGGTGGCCACCAGGTCGGCCGACGAGCTGGCCAGGCCCTTGCCCTCGGGCAGGTTGCCGTCGAGCAGCAGCAGCCCTCCGCCACCTCGACCCGACCGGACCAGCATCGTCCTGACCAGGGTCAGGGCTTTGGACTTGTGCCGCGGCCGGACGACGACGTCGTGGGCGCCCGGATCGTGGTGGAAGGACGCGGTGCTCCACCGCGCGATGGGCATGGTCACGAGGAAGTCGGAGCCGTCGGGCAGGGCACCCTGCAACAGCTCGCCGAACGTGCCGAACGCCGAGGCGGTGCCGCTGCGTTCGCCGGTGCCGATCCTGCGGGACACCGGGTCGCCCAGCCGGGTCACGGCCGACCTCTCCCGCCCAAGGCGCGGTCGACGCCACCCGCAACCGCTTCCAGCGCCCGGCGCAGTCCGGCGACCTGGTCGGCCAGCGTGGCGCGTTCAGTGGTCTGCGCGGCCAACAACTCGGCCGTCCTGTCCGGGTGCGCCGCCCCCGCGGAGGCTCGGCGGAGCAGCTCGCCGGCCGGGTCGAGTGCGTCTGCGAGCAGCCCCCCCGGGTCGGTCAGGTGGTGGCCGTGCGCCTCGGCGATGGTGCCGAGCAGGTCACCGGCGACGGCCTCCCCGTCACGACCGGCCGCGTGGGCGACGGACACGAACCGGCCGGCCAGGACCTGGGCCTCCCGCCACGGCACGCCCGCGTCCAGGGTCAACCGGTTGGCCAGGGAGAACCCACCGAGGTACTCCTCGGCGCATCGGCGTCGGGCGTGCTCGGTGCGGAACACCAGTTCGTCGAGGACGTGCGTCCACAAGCGCAGCAGCGATCCTGCGGTCCCGAGCGCCCCGACCAGCCCGGCGGTGCTCTCCTTGGACACCTCGACGGTGTTGCTGTACGGCGTGTTGCGCTGGGTGAGCGCGACGTCGACGTACCACGACGTCAGGTGCGCGGCCCGGCCGCGGATGCGTTCGAGCACCGGGTAGTTCTTCTTCTGCGGCATGGCGGAGGAAATCCCGGCCAGGGCATCGGGCAGCTCGACCAACCGGTACTCGCTCCCGGACCACGCCATCAGGTCGGTGACGAACCTGCTGGCGCCGACCGCGAACGTCGAGCACTCGGCGGCGACCTCCAGCACCCACGACCGGGACGCCACGCTCACCAGGGCGTGCGGTTCCGGCCCGGAGAAGCCGAGCAGCGCGGCCATCCGGTCGCGATCCCAGGGCAGTTCCTGCCCCGACATGGCCCCCGCGCCCAGCGGGCAGCGGGCCATGCTCTCGTGGACGGCCAGCAGCCGCCGGGCCGTGTGCAGCAGGTGCGAGACGACGGCGGACAGGTGGAACGCGGGCGTGACCACCTGTGCCGCCTGCAGGTGGGTGAAGCCGGGGAACGGGTCGGTCAGGTGGCGACCGGCGGTGCGCAGCGCGGCGGCGGCGCAGGCCAACAACTCGTCCAGCACGTCCAGCACACCGTCTCGCCCGGCCATGAGCGCCACGGTGGCCTGCAGGTCGTTGCGACTGCGGTCGACGTGCCAGGCGGGGGCGTCGACCTGGTCGGCGACCCGCCGCTCCACGGCGAGCGCCAGGTCGGAGAGGTTGCCACCCGGGTCGGCGGTCACCCCCTCGGCGGCGATGCCGTCGAGCGCGGCTACGACTCGTTCCGCGGCGGATCGGTCCAGCACGCCCAAGCGGACGTACTCGGTGAGCAGCACCTTCTCCACGACCAGGTGGTGCCGCAGCAGGTGGTCGGCGTCGTGGTGGAACTGCGGGTTCAGCACCTCGCGGCGCCACACGTCGTCCGGGTGCCCGCTGACCCGGCCGCTGAGCGGGGTCGCGCTCCCCGAAGTCGCGGTCATCGGCCGCTCCCGCTCTCGCGCGTACCGGCCACCCGACGCCAATCGGGGTCGTACCCCGCGACGTGGGCCAAGCCGACGCTGGTGGCCAGCGACACCGCGTCCGGCACGTCGCGCCGCGCCGAGGGCAGCACCGTGCCGTCGCGGTGGTCGGCCACGAGCAGGTCCTCCACGGACGCTGTCAGCGCGGCCTGCGGCCCCAGTTCGACGAACAGGGGCCGGCGGGCGTCGGCCGCGGCGGCGCGGCAGGCGGCGGCGAACAACACCGGCGAGCACAGGTGCGCGGCCCAGTACGCGGCGCCGAGTTCGGGCCCGCGCACCACGCGGGCCAGGACGGTCGAGTACATCGGGATGTCGGTGTCGGTGGCTTCCAGCGCCGTCAACCGGGACACCAGCTCGGGCACGGCGGAGGCGACCCTCGGCGAGTGCGAGGCGGCACCTGCCTTGAGCTTGCGGCAGAAGACCTTGCGCGCGAGCAGTGGCTCGACGACCTCCACGAGCGCCGCCGGATCGCCGCACAGGGTGACGAAGTGGTCGCTGTTGACCGCCGCGACGAACACCCGGTCCGCGTACGGCGCAACGGCCGCCCGCGCGGTCCGCTCATCCGCCTGCACCGCCCACATGTCACCGGAATCCGCCATGGACTCCAGCAGTTCGCCTCGGACGCACACCAAGGCCGCCGCGTGGTCGACGGTGAGCGCCCCGGCGGTGACGGCGGCGGCGATCTCGCCCATGCTGTGACCGATCACGGCGTCGGGCGCCACGCCCCAGTGCCGCCAGAGCGCGGCGAGCGCGACCTGCAGCGCCCACAGCACGGGTTGGACGCGGCCCTCCCCCTCGATGTTCGCGGACCCGCGCACCGCGTCCAGGAGCGACCACCCGGCGTGCCGTGCCACGGCGGCGTCGCACTCGTCGAGGGCCTCGGCCACGACCGGTCCTGCTGCGAGGAGTTCGCGGCCCATCCCGGCCCGCTGCGCTCCCTGACCTGGGAAGACGAACACCACGCGGTCGGGGGGACCGGGACGGGGGCCGGAGCCGGTCGTCGGGAGCGCACGCAGCGCAGCGGCCAGTTCGGCGCTGTCACGGCCGACGACCGCACCGCGGCACGGGTGGTGCGCGCGCTCCGCGGCGGTACGGCACACGGTCTCGGGACCGTGTGCGTCCAGCAGGTCCGCGTACTCGCCGGCCAACGCCGTGAGCGCGGCGGGATCGGGTGCGGACAGCGGCAGGACGTGCGGGAAGGGGGTGGGGAGGGCGGTGCCCGGCTCGACGGGCGCGGCGCGGGTGATCATGGGTGACCTCCGAGGTCCACCGTGGCCAGCCGCAGCTCCGAGGTGTACCGGCGCCCCGCAGCGTCGCGCAGCCACAGGTGGTCCGCCCCCGGTGCCATCTCGGTGAGGCGGACGGTCCGATCGCCGGTGAGATCCGCGCTGCGGATGGCCCTGCACAGGACATTGACGAGCAACGGACTGTCGAAGTCGACGTAGATCGGTTTCTGCTGACCCTGCACCTTGGCGAACACGTGCCGGGGCAGGCCGTGGTCGCGCCACCAGTGCCGGGTCCGGGCGTAGCGGTCCGCCTCGTCGCGGACGGCGGCGAACCCGAGCGCAGTGGCCGGGAACGCCCACGACTCGCGGGTGACGACGAGTCTGTCGACGGTGAGGCGGGGTGTGTGCGGGACGTCCCCGAAGATGTCGAAGCGGTCGCCGACGAGGTTCATGAGCATCTCGGCGAACACGTCGAGGACGTCGAACCGTTGTCCCTCCACGGTGACGTGGACCCCGTCGGCGTCGCTGCCGACGACGAGGTCGGCGGCACGCAGCAGCCCCGGCCGCGCCGGGTCCTCGGTCTGGTCGAACAGCGCGACCAGGAAGTCCCGGTCGCGGATCAGGGCCGGGCGGGTGCGGGCCGAGAGACGCCCGGACTCCTTGGGCAGCACGGGGTGCAGCCGGGGCCTCGGGTCCTCGGCGTCCAGGCAGGCGAACAGTTCGTCCCGCTCGGGGTGGAAGGCGACGCCGACAGCGTTGCGCAAGGTGTTGACCGCGATGTGGAACTCGCCCAGGACCAGCGTGAAGTCGCCACGCCGGAACGCCTCGTCGTCCGCGGCGGACACCATGACGTCCGGGCTGCAGTAGCGCGCGGCCGTCCACCCCGCCTTGGGCGCCGCGAACACCTCGGCCACCGGGCCGGCGAGGTCCGCGCCGCGGTACGCCAGGGAGGGGGTGTCGGCGGGCTCACCCAGGACGGTCCGCCAGCGGAGCCGGAACTCCGCGTCCACCGCGTCCGCGAGGACTCGACCTTCGTCGTGCACCAATGGCATGGCGGTGCTCCACAGCCACGCCAACGTGGGAGCGGAGCCGTGTTCGGCGGTGTACTGGTGGACCAAGTCGCGCATTCGCTCGGCGAGCGCCTGCCCGATCCGGTGGGTGTACCAGCGGACGCTGCGGAGCAGGAGTTCGACGGGGGAGAGCGCCGTCAGGAAGTCCTGGCCCATGACCGGTGTGGCAGCCCGCAGCGCGTCGAGGAAGACCAGGGTCCGGCCGCCGTACATCTTGCCGTGGTTGCGTCCCGGCTCGCTACCGGTCACTTCCCGGAAGACCTCGTCCAGGCCGACCAGCGCCAGCGCCAGCTTGTCCGGGTCGTCCTGGGCCTCGCGCACGGTGTCGCGTGCGGCTTCCAGCCGGTCAAGACCGATCTCGACGGCATCGCGCAGCGTCCCGTCCCCGATCCGGGCGAGGAGCGCCCGCAGCGCGACCTCCGGCCTCAGCCCGGCGGGCACCTCCAAGCGCCAGGTGAGGACCCTCTTGCGACAGAGCCGGTCCAGCATCGCGTAGACGTCGTCCTCGGTGGCCAGGCCGGGCGCGGTTCCGGCCAGCTCCCCGGCGATGCGGTGGGCGGGGGTGGTTCCGTCGCACCGCGCGAGGACCGCCGCATCCGACGCGGACAGGGTGAGGGGCCGCAAACCGGGCAACCGGACCTCGGTTCCCCCGACTTCGGCGAACGCCCGTCGATAAGGGGGCATCCAGCGTCGGACTCGTTCATCGGTGCCGATCAGGGCGGCGAGCCGATCGACGGCCCAGGACTCGAAGAAGATCTCGGAGCGCTCGACCAGCGCCGGGCCGTTCGTCACCGCCGACGTGGGCGTCGAGGGGTCGCACCGACCCCAGCCGACCGGGCCGAAGAAGCCGATGGTGTCGTTCTTGACGCAGTAGCGCTGCCAGTAGTTGGCCATCCGCTCCTCTTGCTGGCGGTAGCGCGCGTTCCGGCCATCGGCGACCGGGTCGCGCCGCAGGAACGACCCGAGCCCGCCCTCGGCCGCCCGGTGGTTCTGCCACACCAGGGCGCGGCGGAACCCGGCTGTCCCGGTGACCTCCTGCAACCGGAGGGTCAGCGTCGACATCGCCTCGGCGAAGCGCTCGCGGTAGGCGGCCCGATCCACGGGCGTGGTCGCGCGGTCCGCGGCGGCGGCGAGGTCGGGCGCGGCCAGGGCCGCCACCCCGGACGCCGGGAAGCCCGGCGCCCTGAGCAGGAACGGGCGCCACAGTGCCCAATCGTCGCCGATCCGAACGTGGGTGGCGGCGGTGGGGTCACCCACGGGGCGCATCGTGATCCGCCGGGTCGACGAGCACGCTCGTGATCTCCTCGGTGATCTCGTCCACGGTTCGCAGCATGAACAGCGTCGAGACGGGCAGCTTCACACCGAGCAGGTCGCGTATCCCGTGCACCACGTCGACGCCCTTGACGGAGTCGCCACCGTGGTCGAAGAAGTCGTCCTGGGCGGTGAACGCGGTCGAACCGAGCACCTCGCGGTAGATGCCGAGGACGGCGAGCCGGATTTCCTCGGTCGAGACGGCCTGGTCGTTGGTCATCGCACGGCCTTCCAGGTCAGGAGATGTAGACGAAGTAGGACTTGAGCGCGGGCATCAGCACCTTGAGCGGGATGCGTCCGCAGACCCCGAGTGCGAACAGCAGGTTGTAGCGCAGGTTCTGGATCGGCATCCCGTCCTTCACCGCGAGCACCGAGCGCACGGCACTCACCGGGTCGTGCCAGTCGATGTTGAACGACACCGACGCGCTCAGCGAGGTGACCTTGTGGAGGGTGCCCGGTGGCATGTAGAGCACGTCGCCCGCCTCGACCACGCGCGTCGTGGTCTGGACTCCCTCGAACCTGGGGTTCTTCTCGTAGTCCGGGGCGTCCGGGTCCACACCGGACCACCGCCAGTTGTAGGTGTACGCCCGGTCCCGGTCCTCGGGCGCCACCATGACGAACCGCTTGCTGCCGTGGAACTGGAAGAACAGGTTGTGGGTGAGCAGGGTGTCGAAGTGCAGCGGCGTGACCGCCCGGGACGGTCCGACGAAGAACTGGGGGAACTCCCACCACTGCTTGGCGAAGAAGGACGGCAGCAGCTCGGCGGGAAACGGCTTCAGTTCGTCCCTCAACCGCGGCACCATCGCCAGCAGCGGCACGTCGTGCAGGTAGGCGGGCGGCTCCCGCTCCGCGCGCACCTCCTCGGGCAGTGCCTCCCACTCCAGCACGGACGCGCAGTAGTCGGCCATCCTGACCGAGGAGGTCCTGCCATCGGCCACCCGGCCGACCTTGAGCCTGACCGGCAGGTCCGGTGCGATCTCGGCGAAGTAGGGCAGGCTCCACGAGCGGGTGGCCGGCAGGTGCGCGAGCGCGCCCTTCATCAGAACCGGGCGCTTGTTGACGTAGTCGCGGTAGAACTCGGCTGGAGACAGGTCGGATCGGACGTCAGCCGACCAGGTCGGCGCGGTAGCGGACATGCGGACTCCCAGCAGGCTCGGATCGAGCGGTCGAGTCGTGCAGGATCGAAGCGACGACGTCGACCGCGTGGTCGACGTCCGCCGTATCGACTCCCAGGTGCGTGACGGCCCGGATGCGTCCCGGACCGAGTTCAGCGAGGTCGATCCCGTGCTCGCGAGCGGCGCCGATGAGCGCTGTGCTGTCCCACCCGTGCGCGGTGACGCGGAAGAAGACCATGTTGATGTCGGCGTCGCCGTCGAGGGTGATGCCCGGGATCGCGGACAACCCCTCGGCCAGGCGACGCGCGGTGGCGTGGTCCTCGGCCAACCGTCCGCGATCGCGGAGGCCGACGAGGCCCGCTGCCGCGACCACGCCAGCTTGGCGCATGCCGCCGCCGAGCATCTTGCGCACCCTGCGGACGCCGGCGACGAACGCCTCCGGACCGACCACCACGGAACCGATCGGGGCGCCGAGACCCTTGGAGAGGCAGAACTGCACGCTGTCGGCGTGCGCGGCGATGTCGGCGGCATCGACGCCGGTCGCGGCGGCGGCGTTGAAGATGCGGGCGCCGTCGACGTGCACCGGAACGCCGTGTGCGTGGGCGAAGGCGGCGGTGTCGGCGAGATACGCCTGGGACAGCACCTTGCCGCCCGCGTGGTTCTGGGGGTTTTCCAGGCACAGCAGGGCGGGCAGGGCGAACTGCGGGTCCCCTGGATCGGTGGGGAACGCGGCAACCAGGGCGTCCGGGTCGAGCGAGCCGTCGTGGAGGTTGGGCACCGGGTGGTAGACCACGCCGCCGCAGACCGATGCGCCACCCGCCTCGTAGACGTAGATGTCCGACTGCTCACCGACGATCACCTTCGTACCGCGCGGGCAGTGCACGAGGATGCTCGCCAGGTTGGCCATGGTCCCGCTCGGCAGGTAGCAGCCGGCCGGTTTCCCCAGGACCGAGGCAGCCTCTGCCTCCAGCGCAACCACCGTCGGGTCCTCACCGTAAACGTCGTCCCCGAGCGGTGCTGCGGCCATCGCGGCCATCATCTCGGCTGTCGGCAGGGTGAAAGTGTCACTGCGCAACTCGATCCGACGCCCAGCTCGTCCGACGTCCTTCACCAAGCCCTCGCCCACGACCACCTCCGGTGTCGGTGTCCGTCGCAACGGACTCTCCGACACCACAGTCGGGTGCGCGGCGATCAGCGCCCTGTCCGCCCGCTATCACCGTGCCGGGATGAGGGGCCGATGGTCGGATCAGGATCGAGGGGCAGCGGGGATTCCACGCGAGGTGGACGAGGTCGCCGCCACGCCGTCCGTGACCTGTTTCGGGCTGTTTCGGGCTGGACGGAGGTGGACTGCCGACGCGCACCCGAGCCTCCGCCCGAGTCGTGGACGCGGGTCTCGTCCACCACCCCGCGGGGGCGGCCGAATGGGAAGGTCCGCCGCGGTGCCGATGGGTGGGCTCCCCGGAGTGGTTCGACGACGGTGATCCGGTTTTCGCGTTGTGGCCGCGCCAGGTTGACCGAGGATGTCGACCCGATTCGCGGGCGGCCCGTGGTGTCGTCCCAGTGGTGGTTCCGCGCCGGCGCCTGCCGCAGAGCCCGGACCTGGAAAATGTCCAGCAGGCCGGGATGGTTGAGGCCGAGGTGTTCGAGCAGGCCGTCGTGCGCATGATCGGCGACGCGGGCGGGTTTCCCCAGGGCCGCACGCACCCCCATCGCCGCCGTACCACCGGGATTACCGGCTCGCGCCCTCCGCGCGGTGAACTCCTCGATCTCCGTCAAGCACCCGGGACCAACCGGTCACCCTCCGCGACACACCGACTGTTCCGAGATCACCGGCAGGGTCAGGCTGAGCCCTTGTACCGCTCATGCCCTCCTACCGATATGGGTGGAGTTGTCGACAGGCACGAAGTCGCCGTCCCGGAAAGTTCGCGGCGCCGGCGCTCGACGACCGACAAGTCCGGGAATTCGCGCCGTGCCGCGACATCAGCACGCAGGACCAGCCGGTGACGGCCAGCAGGTGGTACCCCCGGGGGTGGCAGCGCGACGTACAGGTCCCGGGACGGCACGGGGAGAGGTTGACCACGACCAGGTGCCGCGTATCCGGCCCGATCCGGGACCAGGCCAGGAGGATCTCGCACGTCCGCCGGGTCGAGGTCCATGACGCCGGAGCCGCCGCGGTCGTCGCGACGGCACTCGTGCGCCACCCGGTCGGGGACTGTTTCAAGATCGGCCCTGGCGCACTTCCGGTGCTGACGATGAGTAGCCGGTCGCGGCCGTGACCTTGCGGTGGAGATCGATGCCCTTGTCGGGAAGGTGCTTTCGGGCTGTCGACGCCCTCGTCATCGCAGGCCCGGGGCGCCGGAAGGCACGGCGACAACCCGGATGCGGACCGCGACCACCGCTCTCTGCCACGCACCCAACGACCGAAACCGACAGTCCGGAAATGCCGTCCCCACAAAGGGATTGGCGCCCATCGCAAGATCACGACCCGACCGGCTGCTCACCGTCACCACCGAAAGTGCGCCAGAGCCGATCACGAGATAGACCCGTTCCCGGCCGCGCCGGCCTGGCTCTCCCGATGGGGACCCGACGCGCTCGCCGCCCGACTCCGCGACAGCACCACGCGCGCCGTCGCGGAACTGCGGGCTGTCACGTAGTCGATCCTGTCGTCCGTGCAGTTCACGCGGCATGGTGGTACCCGTCGAGGATGCCCCGTCGTTGCCGTCGGGGGAGGAGGGAAGCCTTCGGGGAGTTCTCCTGCGGGGGCGCGGGGGCCGTTGAGCGGTGGCGGTGGACGCGGGTGCTCAGCCCACGGCGATTCCGCGGGCCTTGAGGGTGGCCTCGGCGTCGGGGGCGGCCATCATGGCCTCGTCGCCGCCGTGGATCACGCGGAGGTTGGGCAGCAGGTCGAGGTCGTCCAGTGAGGTGACGTCGAAGAGGTCGTCCTCCCCGTCCCAGAAAGGCGAGCACTGGTGGTAGATCTCCAAGCCGCCGTCGGTGGTCAGTTCGTCCACAGTGGCCAGCTGCTCGGGGGTGATCTCCAGATCGGTGAAGTACTGGCGGGCTTCTTCGAGGACGGTGTGCAGCAGGTCCTGTTGGTGCAGGTACTTCCACAGGTCGCCGGTGGCGCCCTTGGCGTGGAGGACGTCGGCGATCCGGAAACGGGGCTGGATCACCTTGTCCTGGTACATGAGCTTGTCGATGACCAGCAGCTTGAAGTTGAAGTCGCGGAACATGTCCCACTGTCTACCAGGCCACCCCGACAATCCGGGCGGTCGACACCACCTTCCGATCGGCGGACCAAGCGGACCCGGTACCGGCTTGAGCCGGCCGGGGCTTTCTTCGCCCGCGCCGCACCGGACATCGAGCCCGGACCGCGGTAATGCCGGCCTTTCAAGATCTGCATTCGTTTGCGGCCCGCTGTGCGCGGCAACCTGAATTCCGGGTCCTTGTCAGGGGTTCGTGGTCATGCGATCATGAGGAGGTGAAGATTCTCATCATTGGGGGCTCGATATTCCTCGGATGGTCTTTCGCGCAGGAGGCAATCGATCGCGGACATTCTTTGACCTTGTTCAACCGAGGAAAATCCGGACCCGAAATACGGGGGGCGAAGAATCTTCGGGGTGACCGGGAGGATTCGGCCGACCTGGAGGTCCTCGCCGCCGCGGGACCGTGGGACGCGGTCATCGACACCAGTGGTTCCCAGCCCCGCACCGTCGGGCGGTCGGCCCGAGCCCTCAGCGGCAGGGCGGGCGCTTACCTGTTCGTGTCGTCCGTCCACGCCTACGCCGACTGGCCCGCCGGCCCCGTCGACGAGCAGTCGGCGCGCCACCCCTGCCCGCCGGACGCTGCCGTTGACGAGGTGTCCGGCAACGTGCTCAAGGCAGGGTGCGAGCGAGCTGTCGAGAAGTACTTCGAAGGTGACACCTGCGTCCTCAACCCCGGACTGATCACAGGTCCCCGCGAGACTCCCGGACGGCTGCTGTGGTGGCTGGAGCGCATGGCTCGCGGCGGTGAGGTCGTTGCGCCGGGCCGCGCCGAGCAGCCGGTCCAGCTCATCGACGCCCGGGACGTCGCGGCGTTCGGTCTCGACCTGCTGGAGAGGGGCGCCGCCGGGCGGCACCTGGTCACCGGTCCCAACGGCACCACGACCTTCGGTGAGCTGCTGGACCTGTGCGCGCGGGTGACCGGAGCCGGGGCACGACCGGTGTGGGTCGCCGAGGACTTCCTCGTGGACCAGGGCGTGGGGCCCTGGACCGAGATGCCGTTCTGGGCGCCGGAGCAGCCCGCCATGGCGGGTGCCTGGGCGGCTTCCCCGGCGAAGGCCGTCGCCGCCGGGCTGCGCTGCCGCCCGCTGGCCCGGACGGTCGCGGACACCTGGGAGTGGTTGGGCGAGCGCGGCCCGTCCGAGACCCCCTACCGGCAGGGCGACGCCGTGCTCGGGATCGACCCGGTGAAGGAGCGCGGAGTACTCCGCGCATGGCGGACCGAGGTGGGCGACTGATGACCGGACAGGAACCCGGTGCGCCGCGCGACCTGTACGACTGGTTCGCCGCGTCGGCACGGGAGCACGGCGGGCTCGTCGCCCTGGAGGTCGGCGGGGAACGGCTGACCTATCGCGAACTGGACGGCCTGGCCGTGGAGCTGGCCGAGGAGATCCTGACCGCGTGCGGTGGTCGTGCTCCGCGTCGGGTGGGCCTGACGACGACGCCGGGCACGTCGACCTACGCGGCGTGCCTGGCGGCGTTGCGCCTGGGCGCGGCCGTGGTCCCGCTCAACTCGTCCTTCCCCGCGGCACGGCTGACGCACATCGCGCGGGCCTCCGGTCTGGACCTGCGCCTGGTCGACCACACCCCGGCGCCGGAGGTCCCGGACGTACCGGTCCTCCGCCTGTCCGCGGACCTCCTGGCGCGGCTGCGCCGAGGCGAAGCGGTGGGGGAAGTACCGCCCCGGGTCGAAGCACCCGCGGGGGATGCCGCGTACGTGCTGTTCACCTCGGGGTCCACCGGCACCCCCAAGGGCGTACCGGTCGCGCACCGCAGCATCGACGCCTTCCTGCGGTACGTCATCGACCGCTACGCGCTCGGGCCCGGCTGCCGGATGGCCCAGAACAGCGGCCTCGCGTTCGACGCGTCCGTCCTCGAACTGTTCGGCGCCTGGGGCTCGGGCGCCACCCTGGTCGTCCCGCCCCGGAGCGAACTGCCCAAACCGGCCCGGTTCGTGGCCCGTGAGGGGATCACGCACTGGTTCTCGGTACCGTCCGTGATCACGATGGCGGACCTGACCGGAGGTCTCGCCCCCGGTTCGATGCCCTCGTTGCGCTGGAGCCTGTTCGGGGGCGAGCAGCTGACGGTGCAGCAGGCCAGGGCGTGGCGCAGGGCCGCGTCGCAGAGCGTTGTGGAGAACGTGTACGGGCCGACCGAGCTGACCATCCTCTCGACGCAGTACCGGCTGCCGGAGCGGGTGGAGGACTGGCCGCGCACGGTCAACGGCACCCTGCCCATCGGCCTGGTCTACCCCCATCTCGACCACCAGGTCGTGGACGATCGGGGCAGGCCCTCCGACGTGGGCGAGTTGCGCCTGCGCGGCGTGCAGCGGTTCGCCGGGTACCTCGACGAGGACGACAACCGGGGACGGTTCCTGGACGACTCGGGGCGTCCCGTGGAGACCGCCGGGCGGTACGTCCCGGACGAGGAGCACTGGTACCGCACCGGAGACCTGGTGCAGGTGCTGGACGACGGGGTCCTGGTGCACCTGGGGCGGCTCGACCAGCAGGTCAAGGTCATGGGCCAGCGGGTGGAGATCGGTGAGGTCGAGGCGGTGCTGCGCGAGCAGGACGGTATCGGTCAGGTCGCGGTCGTGGCCCTGCGCGGCGAGGACGGGCAGACGCGGCTGGAGGCCGCGTACACCGGAACCACCCGGTCTGTGGCGCAGCTGCGGCAGGCGCTCTCCGAACGCCTGCCGCGCTACATGGTGCCGCTCCGGTTCACCCACCGGACCGAGCTGCCGATGAACCACAACGGCAAGCTGGACCGCTTGGTGCTGGCGCGGCAGCTGGCCGCGTCCCGGGACTGATCCGGGCGCGGGCGCGGGGGCGAAGGGCCGGTGGGCTCCCGGAACCGGGAGCCCACCGGCCCTCCCGCGTGCCGCGGGCCTTCACCCGGGGGCCTCCACCAGCGCGCCGAGCGTCTTCCAGAACAGCGGCCAGTCCTGGGTGAAGTACATGTGGCCGCCCGGCACGTCCACCACGGTGGTCTCGGCGGAGGTGTGCTCGGCCCAGCGAGCCGCGTCCTCGTACGGCACCAGTTCGTCCTCGGTGCCGCGCAGGACGCTCACCGGCACGGTCAACGGGCCGCCGGGTGGAGGGGCGTAGCCGTCCTGGACCTCCAGGTCGGCGCGGAGCGCCGGGAGCAGCAGTTCTCGCAGCTCCGGCTCGTGCCAGGCTTCGTGGTCGTAGCCCACGAGCCCGCGCAGTCGCGCGACGAACGCGTCGTCGTCCAGCAGGGCGCCGTCCATCCGGGGGCGGGCCACGTCGGGCGCCGCCGCCCCGCTGACCACCAGGCGCTCGGGCAGCCGCGCTCCGTCGGCGGCGAGCAGCCGGGTCGTCTCGTACGCGAGCAGCGCGCCGAAGCTGTGCCCGAACACGGCGAACGGACCGGTTCCCGCCGCTTCCCGGACCTGGTCGGCGCAGACGCGGGCGGCAGCCGCCATGGTGGTGCAGGGTTCCCGGACGAACCACTCGTCCCGTCCCGGCAGCTGGACCGGAACGACCCGGAACGGCAGGCCGGGCTGGTTCTGCCACGGCCGGAAGACCCCGGCCCCACCTCCGGCGTAGGGCAGGCACATCACGGCGATCGTCATCGTGACTCCAGGGGAGTGCGGGAGGAGGGAGGGGGCGCGCCCCGGGGACTGCGGCACGGGGAGCCGTCGGGGTGGTCAGCGGCGGGACCGGCCCGCCCAGCCGCTCAGGGCCCGGGCGCGGCGCGCACCGCGCTGCGAGCCGTTCGGTGCGTCGGCCGGTGCCGGGTTCCGCCCTCCACCGGCGGGAGCCCCGGCACCGTCGGGGCGAGCGTCGTCGAGGCCGTCCAGGAACCCGGCCAACGTCCGCACCCTGGTGTACCGGAACAGGTCCGCCGCGTGCAGCGAGGGGTAGCGGGACCGCAGCAGGGTCAACACCCGGAGTATTCCCGAGGACGTGCCGCCGAGTTCGAAGAAGGTCGCCCCGGTGTCGGTGACCGGTTCGCCCAGGACCCGCTCCCAGGACCGCAGGACCGCGGCAGCGGCCGTCCCGGGCAGTGCGGGGGCGGCGGGGTCCACCACCTCGGCACTCGCGGCGGCCCAGCCGGCGAGGACCCGCCGGTCGAGCTTGCCGTTGGGCGAGCGGGGCAGGTCGGCCACGCCGTGCCACTGGGTGGGCAGCATGGCCCCGGTGAGCCAGTCCGCCGTGCCGCGCCGCAGCTCCGCCGCGACGGCGGCGGGCAGCGGGCGGGGCGACGGGCCCGCTCCGGGGTCGTCCTCGCGCACGAGGAAGGCGATGACGCCGGTGTGGTCCGGCAGCGGGGCGACGGCGGCGTCCCGGACGCCGGGACGCCGGCGCAACGTGGTCTCGATCTCCCCGGTTTCGACGCGCTGCCCGAGGATCTTGACCTGTTCGTCGGCCCGGTGGAGGAACTTGAGGCCGGTGCCGGGGGTGAAGGACACGACGTCGCCGCTGTGGTAGCCGGTGACGCCACCGGCACGGGGCAGTGCGGGGAAGCGCTCGGCGGTCAGGTCCGGGCGCCGCCAGTAGCCGTCACCCACGCCGGTGCCCGAGATCAGCAGGTCGCCGGGGCACCCCGGTGGCAGGTCACGGCCGCCCGCGTCCACCACGTGGCAGCGCACGCCCGGCAGCGGCAGGCCGATGTGCACCGGTGCGCCGGGGACGACCCGCCACAGCGTGGTGTACACGGTGGCCTCCGTCGGTCCGTAGCCGTTCAGGACCGGACCGGGGACGAGACCGGCGAGGTCGTCGGCGAGGTCGTCGGCGAGCGGCTCGCCCCCGACCAGGAGGCCGCCGAGCCGGGCGAGGAACGCGCGCCCCCGCGGGGAGGCGGTGTGCAGCCGGGCGGCGGACGGGGTGCACTGGTAGAACGCGCCGTCGGGGTCCGGTACGTCCTGGAGCACCGTGCGGTGGCTGGTCACGTGCACCGTGCGGCCGTTGGTCAGCGGCCAGACCAGCTCGACGAGACTGATGTCGAAGGAGGGACTGGTGCCTGCCAGGACCACGCCGGGGCCGTCGGCGAACTCGGCGTCGAAGGCGGCGAACAGGGCGCACAGGTTGTCGTGGCGGACGACGGCGCCCTTGGGGCGGCCGGTGGACCCGGAGGTGTACATGACGTACGCGGGGGCGTCGGCGGCGACGTCCGGCCACTTCGCCGGGGCCGGTGAGGAGGAGTCCGGGGCCAGTGTCCGCAGGCCGGGCAGCAGGGGGGCCCTGGCGATCAGCGCGGCGGGCTCGGCGTCGCGCAGGACGTAGCGCAGCCGTTCGGCGGGGTGGTCGGGGTCCAGCGGCACGTAGGCGGCACCCGCCCACCAGGTGGCCAGGACCGCGACGACCAGGTCCGGTGAGCTGTCCAGGTGGATCCCGACCCGGTCCCCCGGGCGCACGCCCGCCGCCACGAGGGCGGCGGCCAGGGCTCGGACGCGGTCGGTCACGGCGGCGTAGTCCAGTTGTCCGGTGCCGCTGCGGACGGCGACGGCCGCCGGGTCGGACTCCGCCCTGGCCCGGACGAGGTGGTGCACCGGCACGGTCGCGGTGGCGACCGGGGGACCCGTCAGCGCCGCGAGTTCGGCGCGTTCCCGCGCGCCGAGGAGGTCGTGCGCGGTCAGCGGCCGGGCCTCCGGAGCGGTCAGCGCGTCGAGGGCCGTGACGAGGTGGTCCAGGAAGCGCTCCGCGACGCGGGCGTCGAGGGCCGGCCGGGGGTGGGCGACGACCAGGTGCTTCCCGCCGTCGGGGGCGTGCAGCAGGGTGACGCTCAAGTCGTACTCGACCTGGTCGGACTCGGGCGGTTCCACCCGCCACCGCAGACCCGCCGCGTCGACGGTCTCGGTGTGCAGCTCGCCCTGGGTGCACAGCAGCTGGGTGAAGGGCTTGCGGTCGGGGTGGCGCGGTGCGCCGGTCACGGCGAGGATGTCCTCGATCGGCAGGTCAGCGTGCTCGACCGCGTCGAAGAGAGCTTCCAGGGTGCGGTCGAGCAGGTCTTCCGTGGTGGCGCCGGCCAGGTCGACGCGGATCGGGATGGTGTTCTGCAGACAACCGACGACCGAGACGCCGCGGGTGTCCCGCTCGGCCCCGCTGACCGTGGCGACGACGATGTCGTCGGTGCGCCCGTACCACCCCGCGACCCAGGCCAGGGCGCTCATCACCTGGGTGAACGCGCTCGCCCCCGTCTCCGCCGCGCGGCGGGACATCCGGTCCACGAGGGTGTCGGGCAGCCGCGTGGTGAGCGACGCGCGGGTGCGGTCCGCGCCGGGCGTGAGCTGCGGCAGGGCGCAGTCCTCCGGTGCCTCTTCGAGCGTGGTCGTCCAGAACCGCCGCAGCAGGTCGAGGCGTTCGGCGGACAGGACGACCTCGGGCGGCTCGGCGTCGGCGAGTTCGCCCGGCCCCAGCCCGTGGGCGGTCGTCAGCGAGGACAGCAGGGCGGGGGCGGAACCGTCGTCGAAGACACCGTGGTGCACGGCGAAGAGCAGGTGTGCCCGGTCGGCGCGGTGCAGGACCGTGATCCGGCACAGCGGTGCACCGGAGTGGTCGAAGGGGGCGCCGAGCCTGGCCACGTGGTGTTCGAGGGCCCGGTGCGCCGACTGCTCGTCCTCCGGCAGGGGGTGCACGGCGAGCGGGACCTCGGGCACCGGGTGGACGCGCTGAACGAGGCCCTCGGGCTCCACGTGCAGGGAGACCCGCAAGGCCGGCTGGGCGCGCAGCACAGCGCGCACGGCGGTCAGCAGCCGGTCGATGTCCACCGCTCCGGAAACGGCCAAGGAGTGCACGATGGCGGGCCGGGGCTGCTGCACGTCGAGCACGAAGAAGCGGAGCTGCCCCGGGGTCGCGGGTTTCTGCATTCGGAGTCCTTCTCGATCTGCTCGGGTTCCCCGCCCCGGGAGGTCTCGCGGCGTTGTGCGGCCGAGGTCGCGGAGAACGGCGAAGTCGCGGTTCACCTTTCGGCGGGATGACGCGGGACGCGGGAGTCGGGGGGCGCGGGATTCGGGGGCGCTCAGCGGGGAAGCGGGGGGCGTCCGGTGGCGGCGACGTGGGCGGCGAGCCGGCGGACCGTCGGGTGGCGGAACAGCTCGGGCCAGCTCAGGCCGTCGTCGATGCGGGCCAGGCAGCGCAGCGCGGACATGGAGTCGCCGCCGAGCGCGAAGAAGTCGGTGTCGCGGCCGACCGGACCGGTGTCCAGGACGTCCTGCCAGACCGCGGCGATGTGCTCTTCCCAGGCACCGACCGGGGCTTCGAAGGCCGCCGCTCCGGACCCCGGTGCGTCGGGGGCCACCGAGAGGGCGCCGAGGGCCTTGCGGTCGAGCTTGCCGTTGGGGTTGAGGGGCAGCTCGTCCAGGAGGAGGACCGCCGCGGGAACCATGAAGGAGGGCAGCACCTCGGCCAGGTGTGCGCGCAGTTCCGCGGGGCGCGGGGTCCGACCGGGGCGGGGGACGACGTGGCCGACCAGCCGCCGGGTTCCGGGGGGTTCCTCCCGGGACGTGACGACGGCGTCCTTCACGTCGGGGTGGGCGCGCAGCACGGCTTCCACCTCGCCCAGTTCGACGCGCAGGCCGTGCAGCTTGACCTGGAAGTCCTTGCGGCCGAGGAGTTCCAGGACGCCGTCCGGGCGCCAGCGGGTGAGGTCCCCGGTCCGGTAGAGGCGGTCGTGCACGGCACCGCAGGACCAGTCCAGGAAACGTTCGGCGGTGAGGTCGGGGCGTTCCAGGTAGCCGCGGGCCAGACCGACGCCGGCCAGGTGGAGTTCGCCGACGACCCCGGGCGGGACCGGCTGCAACGCGTCGTCCAGGACGTACACGCGCTGGTTGGCCATGGGGCGGCCGTAGGGGATGCTGACCCAGGCCGGGTCGGTCTCCGTGACCTCGTGGATCGTGGAGTGGATCGACGCCTCGGTGGCACCGCCGAGGGCCGCGAAGCGGACGTCGGGGGCGAGCGCCCGCACCCGTTCGGGCAAGGACACCGGGACCCAGTCGCCCCCGAGCATGACCAGCCGCAGCCGGCCCAGGGCCGTGCCGCCGGTGTTCTCCAGGTGTTCCGCGAGCAGTTCCAGCAGGGCCGGGGCGGAGTTCCAGACGGTGACGTCGTGCCGCGCGAAGAGGCGGGCCCAGTGCGCCACGTCCTTGGCGCGGTCCGCCTCGGGCACCACGACGGTGCCGCCGGCCGCGGTGATCCCGAGGAATTCGTAGACCGACATGTCGAAGCTCGGTGAGGACAGGGCGAGGACGCGGTCCGAGGGGCCCACGGCGAACCGGGAGTTGAGGTCCGCCAGGTTGTTCACCACGCCGCGGTGGCGCAGGGCGATGGGTTTGGGCAGGCCCGTCGACCCGGAGGTGTGGATGACGTAGCACAGGTCGTCGGGACCCGCGATCCGTCCGGGGTCGGTTCCCGGCCGCGCCGCGAGGTCGGGCTCGGTGCCGTCGAGGAGCCCTTCGACCAGGACGACCGGTCGGTCGGTGCCGGGTGGCGGGGCGGGCAGCGCGGCAGCCCGGACCCGGTCCGTGACCACGGCCGCGCAGGAGGTGCCGTCCAGCATCGCGCTCAGCCGCTGGGCGGGGTAGTCCGGGTCGAGGGGCACGTAGGCGCCACCGGCCTTCAGGACGCCCAGCACGGCGGCGAGCAGGGTGGCGGAGCGCTCCAGGCACAGCCCGACCCGTACGTCGGGCCCCACGCCCCCTTCCCGGAGCCGGTGTGCGAGCCGGTTGGCGGCCGCGTTGACCTCCCCGTACGTCCAGGTGCGCGCACCGTCGACGACGGCGGGTGCGCCGGGGCCGGTCGCGGTCCTCTCCTCGAACGCCGTGTGCAGGCAGGTGCCGTGCGGCAGGTCGGCCGCCGTGTCGTTCCACTCGGTCAGGACGCGGTGCGTCTCCTCGGCGGTGAGCAGGGCCAGCCGGGAGACCGGTGTGCGCGGGGCGCGGACGGCGCCCGCTGTGAGGGTGCGCAGGTGGGACAGGACGCGACGGGCGGTGTCCGCCGTGAACAGCCGCTCGTCGTAGCGCAGTTCGGCGGTCCAGGTGTCGCCCTGCCGGTTCAGGGTGAGGTGCCACTCGAACGGCGGGGTGCCCTGCGACCCGGTGCGGTGGGCGACCGCCACCACCGGCGTGCCGAGGTCGGCGGCGGGCGACACGGGGGTGCCGCGGGCCGCCAGGTCCGCCGCGGTGGAGTCCGGGTCGACGGTGTACCCGATGGTGCCGTCGGGAGTGGCGAGGGCGATCGCGTCCTGGCCGGTGAGGCGGTGCAGCAGTGCCGCGAAGCAGGCCGTGAGCCGTTCGTGGGCCGCCGCCCCGTCCTCCTGCGCGACACCGGCCAGGGTGTCCCGGACCAGACCGGTCGCACGGGGGACGGCGCCGGCGCGGCGCGGTCGGTCGGCGCGGATGAGCACGGCCGGCCAGGTCATCGGAACTGTGGTGGTGTCGGGGCTCACAGGAATGCTCCCGTCCGGAGGGCGCTGTGGGCTTCGGCCAGGGCGGTCGAATGCGGCAGGGGGTGGCGGGCGCACAGCGCCCGGACGTGCTCGCGCAGGCGAACGCGCCGGTAGGGGTCGATGCGGTACTCGGTGTCGCTCAGCGGGGTGGTCGCGGTCAGGACGGCGTGCATCAGCTCCGCGCACTCGCGCATGTGCTCCGGCCCCATGCCGCGCTGGGCGAGGATGTTGCAGCCCAGCCGGATGCCGCTGGTGATCAGAGGGGGGCGGGCGTCGCCCGGGACGCGGTTGCGGTTGACGAGGATCCCGCACTCCTCCAGCGCCCGTTCCGCGACGACACCGGTGAGCCGGCTGTGGCGCAGGTCGATCAGGGCCATGTGGTTGTCGGTCCCGCCGGTGAGCACCTCGTGGCCCAGGCGTGCCAGTTCGGCGGCGAGCGCGCGGGCCCCGGAGACGGTGAGCCGCGCGGTACGGGCGAACAGGGGCTCGGCGGCGAGTGCGAAAGCGCGCGCCTTGGCGGCGATCGACGCGGGGGCGGGGGTGCCCTGGTGCTGCGGGAAGACGGCCCGCTGCATCAGCTGGTCCAGCGGGGTGCGCCCGTCGGGACCGGGGGCCCGGTGGTCGCGACCGCTGAGGATGAGCCCGCCCCGCGGTCCGCCGAGTTGCTTGTAGGTGCTGGTCGTGGTGATGTGCGCGTGGTCGACGGGGCTGGGGTGCTCGTTGGCGGCGACCAGGCCCGAGATGTGCGAGATGTCGGCCAGGAGGTAGGCGCCGACCGAGTCGGCGATCTCCCGGAAGCGGGCGAAGTCGAGGGTCCGGGAGTAGGCGCTGGCACCGGCGATCAGCACGGTGGGGCGGTGTTCGGCGGCGAGTTCGGCGACGCGGCGGTAGTCGATCCGGCCGCTCGCGTCGAGGCCGTAGTGCACGGCCCGGTAGTGCCGTCCGGTGACCGAAGCGGGGGAGCCGTGGGTGAGGTGGCCGCCGGCGTCCAGGTCGAGACCGAGCAGGGTGCCGCCGGGCGGCACGAGGGCGGCCAGCACGGCGAGGTTGGCGGAGGAGCACGAGTGCGGCTGGACGTTGGCGTAGCGCGCCCCGAACAGGGCCTTGGCGCGCCGCACGGCGAGCCGTTCGACCTCGTCGAAGTTGACCGCGCCGGGGTGGTAGCGGGCGCCGGGGTAGCCCTCGGCGGTGACGTTCGACAGCGCGGACCCGCTCGCGGCGAGGACGGAGGGCGCGGCGATGCTGGCGGACGCGATCATCGCCAGGGTGGTGTCCTGGTGGCGGACCTCCGCGTCGAGGAGGCCCGCGAGTTCGGGGTCCTCGCGGTGCAGCTCGCCCAGCCCCGCATGGGTGAGGCCGGCCTGCCCGTATTTCGCCCCGCGCAGGTTCGGGGGGAGGTCGGCCAGGGTCACAGCTGCTCCTCGATGACGCGCCACAGCTCCGGCATGGAGTCCAGCAGGTAGAGGTGCCCGCCGGGCATCTCCACTTCGACGTAGTCCTCGGTGGTGAAGGTCTTCCAGTCGGCGACCCCTTCCGCGGAGGCCACCGTGTCGGATGCGCCGCGCAGCGCGGTGAGGGGGATCGGCAGGGGGTCGAGCACCTCGGGCCGGTAGTCGCTGTACTGCTGCAGGAGCCGTGCGTCGGCGCGCAGCACGGGCAGCAGCAGGGCGCGCAGTTCGGGGTGGTCGAGTGCCTCGAAGCCGCGCAGGCTGTCCTGCTTCAGCGATCTGACGGCCTCGTCGTCGTCGGTGCTGAGACCGGTGTAACCGCGGTGGCGGGGGCTGCGCGTGCCGCTGACGATCAGCCGCTCGGGCAGCGGCCCCCCGGTGTCGTACAGGTGGCGGGCGGTCTCGAAGGCGAGCAGCCCGCCGAAGCTGTGGCCGAAGATCGCGAAGGGTTCCCCGGCGGCGGCTTCCGCGACGCGGCGGGAGAGGTCGGTGACGCACTCGTGGAAGGAGGCGTAGCAGGGGCGGGAGAACTCCTCCTCCCGTCCCGGGAGCTGAACGGGTGTGGCGCGCGCCCTGCCGGTGCTCAGGGCCTTCCAAGGGCGGTAGACACCCGCGCCCGCTCCGGCGTACGGCAGGCACATCACTCGCGTCATCGGGCGCTCTCCTCGGTCGTTGTCGCGGGTGCGGGCCGGAACGGTCCGGGAGGGGCCGCGGCGGTGTGCCGCCCCTCCGCTCCGGTCAGCAGGGCGAGCCGGTGCCGGACGGCGGCCGACAGCCTTGCCAACCGCCCTGCCCAGGGGCTGCCGGCCGGGGCTTGCAGCATTCCCCCGAGACGGTGGCCGGGCAGCTCGTTCAGCTGGAACAGGACCTCGGCCTGCCCGCCGAGCGGCACCACGGGTTCGGTGTGCATGCGGACCCCTCCGGCGGCGTGGACGGGGCGCGGCCAGCTCTCGTACGCGAACAGGGCCTGGTACAGCGGCATGCGGCGCCCCGGACGGGTGCGCACCGCGCGGATCAGGTCGTCCTGCGGCAGGTCCATGTGGAGCAGACCGTCGGTGACGGTCCTCCAGGTGCGCTCGCAGGCGGCGGGTCCGGCGGGCCGCCGCACACGCACCGGCAACGTGGTCAGCAGGCAGCCGATGACGTCCGCGAGGTCCGGGGTCCGGGTGGACACCGGGGTGCCGATGCAGAAGTCCTCGGCCCCGCACAGGTCGTGCAGGGCCTGGGCGTACGCAGTGAGCAACACGGCGAACGGGGGGCAGGCGAGGCGCCGGCCCGTCTCGCGCGCCGCGGCGCCCGCCCCGTCGGGGAACCGGACGGCACGGCGGTGCAGCTCGGCCCGGGCGAGCTCGCGCTGGGTCGGGCCGTCGCGGTCCCCCGGCAGGTCGGGCACGCCGTCGAGCGCCGTCCGCCAGTAGGCGGCGAGCTCGGCCCGGCGTCCGGCGTCCGGCGGTCGCGGGGCCGGGTGGGCGGGCGGCGGCGGTTCGGGTTCCCCGGCGACGACGCGGGCGTAGGCCCGGGCGAGGTCGGCGGTGAACACCTCGTGGGACAGCCCGTCGTACACGAGGTGGTGCGTGAGGACGTACAGGGTGGCGCCGGGGGCGTCCTGCGCGTCCTCGGCGAGCGCGAGGACGACGTGGCGTCCGGTGGAGGGGTCCAGGAGCCCGGTCCGGGCCAGCTCGTGGGCGGCGGCGTCGAAGTCGGTGCCCGGGGGGAGTTCCAGCAGCGGCGGTTCGACGGGCGGCACGGTCGTGCACCGCAGTTCCCCCGCCTCGGGCGTGAAGACCGACCGCAGCACCGGGTGGCGGGTGACCACCCGTGCCGCTGCCGCGGCGAGTGCCGTCGGGTCCGGGGAGCCTTCGACGCGCACGGTGCTGAGCACCCTCCAGGCGGGTGCGCCGGGGGCGATGCGCTCGGCGAACCAGAACTGGCGTTCCGTCGCCGAGGCGGCGCGCGGTTCGGCACGGGGCGTTGAGGGGGTGTCCACGGGCGTCACCGGGCCGAATAGCCCGCGTCGACGGTCAGGGTGGTGCCGGTGACGCGTTGGGAGGCGTCGCAGGCGAGCCAGAGCGCGGCGGCCGCCACGTCGGCCGGCTCGACCAGCCTGTGCATCGGCTGGTCGGCGGTGAACAGTTCCTCGTGCTCGGCCGGCGGGACGTCGAGCGCCCGGGCGACCTCGGAGAGCATCCGCCCCTCCATGGCGGGTTCGTCCCGGATGTTGCCGGGGCACACCGCGTTGACGCGCACGCCGTACGAGGCGTAGTCGAGGGCACTGGCCTTGGTGAGGCCGACCAGTCCGTGCTTGGCCGCGACGTACCCGGCGAAGTTGCGGTAGCCCACCAGGCCCGCGGTGGAGGCGATGTTGACGATCGCCCCGGAGCGGCGTTCCACCATGGCGGGGGCGAACACCTTGGTGGCGCGCCAGGCGCCGCCGAGGTCGACGTCCACCATCAGCTGCCAGTCCGCCTCCGACGTCTCGTGCACCGGCCGGCCGGAGGGGGCCACTATGCCCGCGTTGTTGACGAGCACGTGCGGCGCGCCGAACCGGTCGTGGGTCCGCTCACGCAGCTCGGTCAGGGCATCGAGGTCCCGGACATCGACGGCCGCGGTGAGGACGTCGGCGCCGTGGCGGCGGCAGGCGTCGGCGGTGTGGTCGAGCTGGCTCGCGGTGCCCATCGGGTAGGGGACGCCGGGCACCGGGGCGGCCACGTCGAGCAGGACCAGGTCCGCGCCCTGGGCCGCGAAGGCCAGCGCGCAGGCGCGCCCCGCGCCCCGCGCGGCGCCGGTGATCACCGCTGTGCGTCCTTCGAGGACGCCGACGGACTGGTGCGCTGCGGTCATCGGACCGTCGCCCCCCTGCCCGCCGTGGGCTCCGGGTCCGTGTCGGGCGCGATCCGCGCGTCCTGCTCCGGCGCGGCGGGCCCGTCCCGGTCCCCTCCGGTGCCCGGCCGCTCGTCCATGGCGCGCAGGCCGGGCCACCGCCAGCTGACGGCGATCAGGACGAGGTAGACGAGGGCGAAGCAGAGCATCGGCACGCGCAGCCCGGCCAGGTCCACCAGCCAGCCGGCGGTCAGCACACCGAGCGGGGCGGAGGTGAGGGCCATGGCACCGGTGAGGCCGAAGACCCGGCCGCGCAGTTCCTCGGGGACGCGTTCGAGCATGACCGTCGAGAGCATCGGGTTGAGCGGTCCGCCGGCCACCCCGACCAGGAAGCAGATCACCGTCACCCCGACGGCGCCGGGCTCGAAGTAGAGCATCAGCCGCAGCACGGCCACCGCCGCGAAGCAACCGAACAGGGTGTAGCGGCGGTTGGACAGGATGTTCCGGCTGGCCGGGCCGTACAGGAAGGTGCCGACGATGGCGCCGACGCCGACGGCGCCGAGGAACCACCCCATGGCCGCGCTGTTGTGCAGGACGTCCTGGGCGTAGACCGGCAGGAACAGCGGGGTGAAGGCGTCGTCGAGGAAGTTGGTGACGACGACGAAGGCGGTCATCGCGCCGATCACCGGCATCGTGCGGACGAGCGCCACGCCTTCGCGCAGCTGGCCGAAGAAGCCGGGCCCGGCCGCCAGGTCGTCCCGGGACTTCTTGTTCTCGGCGACCGGTACCGCGAAGGCGACCAGCGCGGCGGCGACGAGGAAGGTCGCGGCGTCGACGTACATGCCGACGGCCGAGCCGCTCGCCGCGATCAGCACGCCGGCCAGGGGTGCTCCGGCCACCAGACCGAGCCGGGGGGCTGCCTGGTACCAGGAGTTCACGCTCTCCAGCCGGGCCCCGGCGCCTTGGATGACGGGCTTGAGGAGCGTCATCCGGGCGGCGGTGGCAGGGGTCGCCACGATCGTGCGGGCGAACAGCAGGGCGAGCAGCAGCGGGATGGGCAGCCCCGCGGTGGCGTCCAGGAGCGGTATGAGCAGCACCAGGATGCCCGCGGAGAGGTCGGACAGCACGCTCAGCCTGCGCCCGCCGAACCGGTCGACCAGGACGCCGCCGACAGCGCCCGCGAAGATCAGCGGCAGGGCGCCGATGAACCCGGCGAGACCGGTGGTGACGGCCGAGCCGGTGGTGTGCAGGACGTACAGGGGGACCGTCACGATCGTGATGGCGTTGCCGAAGGCCGACAGGTACTGGGCCATCAGCAGGAACACGAGCGGGCTGCGGTGCCGGAGGGCCGTCGTGGTGCTCTCGGTCATGCCTGTTCCCCCTGTCGTCCGCGGCGCTCTCGGCTGAGCCGTGCGAAGAGACGTTCCATGGTTTCCCCGGTGACCCCTGTCGTGCCGGGGACGTCGACCGGGACTCGGTCCTGCTGCGCCGCCTCGAACAAGCCGCGCAACTCGCGGGCTGCCGCCTCGGCGGCCGTGCGGACCGCGACCGGGTCGACGGCGTCGGGGTTGTACAGCCAGCGCAGCACGGCGCGGCCGTCGTGCACCCCGACCGCCACGTCCACGTCCACGTCGCGCTCCACCTCGGCGTTGCCGCGGGCGGCGGTCTGCGTCGAGGCGGTGAAGGGGCCGTGCGAACCGTCGACGGGGGCGGCCAGCTCGCCCAGGTGGTTCACGATCACCCGGGGCCGTTCCAGTGCGGCGAACTCCGCGCGCAGGTCGGGGTCGGCGGCGCAGGCCAGCATGCCGAACGTCTTGCCGGAATCGGGTACCCCGCGCAGCGCGGCGGCCGTGGCCCGCAGGTCGTCCCGGGCCGGGCCGCCGGTGAGCGGCACCAGGAAGGGGTGGGCGGCCGAGTAGAACCCGACGGCCCGGTCCGGGTCCCAGTCGGGCAGCGCGGCCAGCGGGTCGCGGCCCAGGCCGATCAGCCACACCGACGGCCGGTCGTGCGGTGCCCAGCGCCGCAGCGCGCGGGCGACGGAGGTGAGCGCGGCGGCCCGCAGCGTGCCGTGGCCGCCGGGCGGCAGCGGTACCGACACCTCCAGCGACCGCTCACCGGCGTAGGTGTTGGGGCCGTCCAGGCGCCAGCGGTAGTGGCCGGTGCCGCTCAGCTGGGCCCGCCAGTACCCGGCGTGCGGCGCCGGGTCCAGTGCCCGTACGACGGCGGCGTGTTCGGCGTACCCGGCGCGTTCGGCCACGAGCGGCCGGCCCCGGTAGGCGGCGGCCAGGTCGGCGATGAGGATGTCCCAGGACATGCCGTCGACGACCAGGTGGTTCGCGCTGAGGACGACGCGGTCCGCCTCGTCGGGCGCTCCGGGCAGGAGGCTGACGGCGAACAGCGGCCCGGTGACGCGGTCGAAGCCCGCCCGCTGGGCGTCCACCACCCGCTCCGGGTCGGTGCCGGCGGGCTCCACCGACCAGTGCCAGTCCGCGCCGGGCACGAGCCGGGTGCCGAGGACGCCGTCGGGGCGCACGGTGGTGGTCAGCGTCGGGTGGGCGCGGACCACCTCCCGGGCCGCCCGGCGCAGGCGCTCCGGGTCCAGGTGGCGGTCCGCGGTGAGGACGTGGCTGTGCGAGAGGTCCTCCACCCGGGACAGCCCGCGGCTCAGGAGCATCTCCTGCTCGGGGCCGAGGGGCCCGGCCGGTGGGACCGGCGCGCGGTCCGCCGGGGCATCGCGGCGCGTGCCGAGGACGCGGGCGAGTCCGGCCGGGGTCGGATGGGTGAAGACGTCCTTGAGGGTGACGGTGAGGTCGTCGCCGCGCAACCGGTGGGCGAGCCGGACGGCGAGCAGCGAGGTGCCGCCACTGGTGAAGAACACCGCTTCGGGGTCGGCGCGTTCGACGCCGAGCACGTGGACCCACGCGGCGGTGACCCGGTCCAGGATCGCCGCGTCGACGGGTCCGCCGGCGACCGTGCCGGCTTCGGCACCGTGGCCGAGCAGGGGGGGCGGTGGCGCCTGCGGCGGCGGAGCGGGCCGCCGCAGCGGCTCGTCGGGGCGTTCCGCGAACTGCTCGACGAGCTGGAGCAGGCGGTCGGCCATGGCGGCGACGGTGGCGTGGTCGAACAGCGCCGTCCGGTACTCGATGCGTCCGTAGACGACCTCCCCCACCCGCCACCAGGCGGTGGTCAGGTCCATGGTGGAGACGCCCTCGGGCACGGCGTTGGCGTACACCTCGGCACCGGGGAGCTCCAGGGACCGCGAGTCGTCGAGGTCCAACTGCACCAGCATGGTCTGCAGCAGCGGGTACCGGGTGGCGGACCGGCCGGGGGCGGTGGCCTCGACGATCTCGCCGAAGGGCACTTCGCGGTGGTCGGCCACGGCGGCGGCGGCAGCGGCCGTGGCCGCGAGCACGTCCAGCGGGGTGGGGTCCTCGGGCAGCCGGATCCGCAGCGGGATGCTGGTCAGCAGGAACCCGATCAGCGGTGCCGCCCCCGGCTCGCCGCGGGTGGCGGTGGGGATGCCGATCACCAGGTCGCGCTGCCCGGTGCGCTCGTACAACAGCGCGGCGTACGCGGCGGTCATCGCCGTGGCCGGGGTGGTGCGGACCTCCCGCGCGCGGCGGAAGAAGGATTCGGCGACGGCCCCGTCGAGGATGAAGCTGTGGTGCTCGCCTGCGTGGTCGGAGGTGTCGGGGCTGCGGTCGTAGGGCAGGGCGAGGTGCTCGGGGACGCCGTCCAGGAACGTGCGCCAGAAGTCCCGGTGGCGGGCGCCCCGCGGACCGGCGAAGTACTCGCGCTGCCAGTGGGCCCAGTCGCCGAACTGCACCGGCATCTCGGCGAGGCGAGGCGCGCGCCCCTCGGCGAGGGCCCGGTAGTGCTCCAGGAGTTCTTCGTTGAGGCGCACGTACGACCACTGGTCGACGAACGAGTGCGGCATGGTTTCCACGACCTGGTGGTCGCCCTCGGCGACCTTGGCCACCGCGAGGCGCAGCACCGGGTCGGTGGCGAGGGCGAACGGGCGGCGGACCTGTGCGGCGATGAACTCCCGACGGCGCCGCTCGACCTCGTCGGCGGGCGCGGCGGTGGTGTCGGCGGCCGTCAGGTCGGTGTAGCTGAGGTCCGCCCGCCGGTCGGGGTGCACTCGCAGGTAGGGGCGGCCGTCCTCGGCCTCGGCCCCGGAGCGCAGCAGGTCGTGGCGGCTCACCAGGCTGTCCGCGGCGCGGCTGAAGAGGTCCGGGTCGAAGGCTCCGAGCACGCGCAGCCCGTAGCCGAGGGTGTAGGTGGTGGTTCCCGGGTCGAGCTGGTCGAGGACCCACAGGCGTTCCTGGTCCAGGCCGAGCGGGAACCGGTCCCGCGGACCCGGCCTGGGCCGCAGCACCGGGCCGTGGCTGGTGGCGAGCCGATCGGTGAGCGCCGCGCGCTGAGCGGGGGTGAGCCGGGCGAGCCGGGCCGTCAGCCGCTGGTCGGCGGGGGTGTTCACGCGGGCCTCCCCACGGCCGCGGCACCGAGGTGGAACAGGGTGGGCAGCGACTCCAGGACGTCGCCGGCCGGGAGCCCGAAGTCGATCAGGCAGCCGACCTCGTCGGCGCCGGCCGCGGCCAGCTCGGCGAGGACGGCGCGGGCCTTGGCCGGGCTGCCGAGCAGCGAGGGACCGGTCAGGAAGTCCAGGTAGGCGTTCTCCAGGAGCACGAACTCGTCGCTTTCCCCCGTCTGCTTGCGGAAGGACCGCAGGTAGGCGTGCATGGCCGGGCGGAGGAAGTCCTCCAGGTCCGGCCGGTCGCTGACGTACGCGTGCGTCATGACCACGACGTCGCCCTCGCCGGTGTGCCCGGCGTCCCGCCACTCCTGCCGGTAGCGGGCGATGTTCTCCCTCAGGGCGGGCAACGTCTGCCCCAGGAGCGCGGTCGCCACCCCGTAGCCGGCCCGGGCGGCGGTGACGAAGGTCCCGGGTGTGCCGGTGGCGGTGAGCCACACCGGCAGCTCCTCCTGGACGGGCCGGGGGCGGGTCGACGCCTGGGTCGTGGTGCCCGCGGTGGACGGGTACGGCAGGGTCTCGCCGCGCCACAGGGCGCGCACGTCCTCGATGGTGCGGCCGGTGACCTCGCGCCGTTCCCGGTAGTCGTCCCGGGCGAGGGCGAAGTCGTCCGGGTGCCAGCCGCTGCCGAAGGAGAGGCCGACACGACCGCCGGAGAGACCGTCCACGACCGCCCAATCCTCGGCGATGCGGGCCGGGTGGTGCAGCGGGGCGGCCACGCTGCCCGCGTGGATGCGGATGGTGCGGGTGCGGGTGGCGACCGCGGCGGCCAGCAGCGCCGGGTTGGGCGAGAAACCGCCGAAGTCGACGAAGTGCCGCTCCGGGAACCACACGGCGTGCTGGCCCGCCGCGTCGGCCTCGGCGGCGGCTTCCAGGACGAAGGCGTAGTAGGCACTGGCGTCGGCGTGGTCGGCGCTGGCGAAGAAGTAGAGGCTGCGGCGCAGGTGTTCGGGCAGTGCGACCGGGGCCTGCGCCTGCTCGGCGCGCTGGGTTCGCAGACCCGCGCCCAGCCTGCGCCGCTGTTCCGGGGTCAGCGCGTCGAGGCGCGCGGAGAGATCACTCATGGTCCTGCCCGTTCTCGTTCTCGATCTCCGCCAACAGGCGCAACAGGGCCTCGTCGTCGCGTTCCGCGACGAGTTCTTCGGTCCGGGCCGTGAACCCGGCGAGGGAGGAGTTCTCGTAGAGGTCCTGGAGCCGGATCCCCACCACGAGGGCGTCGTTGACGACGCTGACCAGGTGGGCGGCGTGCAAGGAGGTGCCACCGAGGTCGAAGAAGTTGTCCTGCGGCCGCAGTTCGGTGACGCCGAACGCCTCCTGCCAGATGCCGCGGACGGCGTCGGCCGTCGACGTTCCTCCGGACCGCTCCGCACCGGCGGCCGGGAACGGGTCGGCGCCGTCGGCCACGGGGACCGGGTCCGTCGGGGTCGCGACGGCCGAGGGGTGGACCTCGGGGGCCTGGGGCGCCGGAGCCTCCACCCAGTGGCGGTTGTCGGCGAAGGGGTAGGGCGGCAGCGCCACGGCGCGTGCGGGCCGTGGCGGGTCGGCCAGCGGGTGACCCGCTGTCCACAGCACCGCCAAGGCGCCGTGCCATTCGGCGGTCTCGTCCGAGCCGCGGCGGTCCGACGCGTCGACGACGGGGATGTCGTGCTGCGCGGCCAGGGCCGCCCGGCGGATCTCCGCGGTGGCCGCGTGGGCCCGGTGCAGGCCGAGGACGGTGTCCGGGCGGGCTTCGAGCAGCGTGGTGACCGCGTCGGTGAAGCGGACCGGGTTGCTCATCTGGCGTCCCCAGTAGGCCGGGTCGACCGCCTGGGCCGCGGTGAGCAGCGACCCGGTGAGCCCGGAGACGATGGGGACCGCGGGCGTCGACAGGGACAGGGAGGCGACGAACGCCTCGAACTCCTCCGCGGGGCCGACCATCGAGCGCGAATGGGCGGCGTGGGCGATCGGCAGGCGCTTGGTGCGGATCCCGGCCTCGCCGCAGCGCGCTTCGAAGGCGGCCAGATCGGCTTCGGGGCCGCCGCAGACGGTGTTGTCCAGCCCGTTGAGCACGCACACGTCGACCTCCAGGCCGGCCGCGAGCCGTACCGCGGTGTCCTCTCCGGCGCGCACGGCGGTCATCGCGCCGGGCTCCGCGGTGGCCATCAGGTGTCCTCGGCGCACGATGGCGGCTGCCGCGTCGGCGGTGGAGAAGACACCCGCGTGGGCGGCCGCGGTCAGCTCGCCGACGCTGTGGCCGAGCAGCAACCCCGGGGTGAGGCCGTGCCGCTCGGCCTGGCGCAGGCCGGCCAGTCCGAGGACGAACAACAGGGGCTGGACGAAGGTGGTGTCGACCAGGCGCGGGTCGTCGGCGGGCCAGGTCCGGGCGTCTGCCAGGTCGGGTCCGCCGGCCCGGCGCACCTCGGCGGCGAGTTCGGCCAGGTCGGCGGCGAACCGGTCGTCCCCGGCGGCGAGGCCCGCTCCCGCGCCGGCCAGGTCGACGCCCTGGCCGGGCAGCACGGCGGCGAGCGACGGAGCGGTCACGGCGCGGCGTCCGCCGTTGCCGGCCGCCGCGGTCAGTTCGGCCACCAGGCGGTCGCGGGCCTCGGCGGGGTCGGCGGGCAGGACGGTCGCCCACCGCTCGGGCAGCGCCTTGCGGTGGTGCCGCAGAGTGCCGGTGATCTCGCCCAGGGGGAGTTCGGCGCCGTCACCGTCGAGCCACGCGGCCAGGTCGCGAGCCTTGTTCCGGAGGGCCTCGGGGGTGGCTGCGGACAGCACGACGAGGTGGTGCGCGCCCCGCCCCGCCGGGTCGTGCCCGACCGGACCGGTGGTCCGGGGTGCCGCGGACAGCAGTACGTGGCAGTTGGTGCCGCCGAGCCCGAACGAGCTGACCCCCGCGGTGCGGGGCCGGTCGGCGGGCCAGGGCCGGGCGGTGCGGGGCAGTTCGAAGGAGGCGCAGCCCAGCTCCACGTCGGGGCCGTCGCCGGGTTGGGACGGGGTCGGCGGCAGGACGCCCGCCTCGACCGCGAGGACCGCCTTGATCAGGCCGATGACGCCGGCCGCCGAGTCGCAGTGGCCGATGCTCGGCTTCACCGCCCCCAGCGTGAGGACGGAACCGGCGGGTCGTTGCCCGTAGACCTCGGCCAGTGCCGCGAGCTCGACCTGGTCGCCGAGGGTCGTGCCGGTGCCGTGGGTCTCGACGTAGCCGACGTCGCGCGGTTCCAGCCCGGCGACGGCCAGTGCCTCGCGCAGGACGTCGGCCTGGCCCTGCGGGCTCGGCGCGGTGAGGCTCATGCGGGCGGCGCCGTCGTTGTTGACGGCACTGCCCAGCAGGTGCGCGCGGGCGCTCTCGCCGGTGCCGGGCAGGTCGGAGACCCGGCGCAGCACCACGATGCCGGCTCCGCTGGAGGGCACGGTCCCCGCCGCGTCCTCGGTGAACGCGCGGCACCGGCCGTCGGGCGAGGTGACGCCGCCCTCGGCGAACGCGTAGCCCTGCTCCGCGTCGAGGTGCACCGTGGCCCCGCCGGCTATCGCGATGTCGCACTCGTAGGTGAGCAGGCTGCGGATCGCCTGGTGGACCGCGACCAGGGAGGTGGAGCAGGCGGTCTGCACGGTGATGGCGGGGCCGGTCAGGCCGAGCCGGTAGGCCAGGCCGGTGGCGAGGAAGTCGCGGGAGTTCCCGAGGGCGAGCTGTTCGGCGCCGAGCGCGCGCAGGATCTTCTCGTCCTTGAGGACGTGGTCGCGGTAGTACGTCTCGCTGCCGCACCCGACGAACACCCCGATGCGGCCCGGGGTGCGTTCGGGGTCGATCCCGGCGTCCTCCAGGGCCTGCCAGGCCACTTCGGTGAGGACCCGGTGCTGAGGGTCGGTGGCCGCGGCCTGGGAGGGCAGCATGCCGAACAGCTCGGCGTCGAACCGGTCGAACCGGTCGATCTGCCCCGCGCGCAGTCGGTCGCCGGGCGCGGTGGCCGCCGGCAGGGAGACGACCCCGTCGGCGATCGCCGCCCAGAAGGTCCCGGGGTCCGCGCTGCCGGGCACTCGCAGGGACATGCCGACGACGGCGACGGCGTCCCTCCCCTCCGCGACCGTACCGGGGTGCTCGTCGTGGCCGTTCTCGCTCACGCTTCCTCCTGACGGGGGCGCCCGTCGGAGGGCGGACCGATGACGTCCGCGAGGCGGCGCGGGGTCGGGTTGCGGAATATGTGCTTGAGCTGGGAACCGCGGAAGCCGTTGGAGCGCTGGAGCGCGTTGAGGCGCACCGCCAGCAGCGAGTTCCCGCCCAGCTCGAAGAAGTTGTCGTCGCGTCGCACGGGGACGCCGAGGAGCTGCTGCCACACCTGGGCCAGCAGGCTCGCGGCGTCTGCCGGCTCCTCGGGAGGCACGTCCGGGCCGGCGTCGGTGGTCGCGCTCGGGGGGTCGGTGTCGTGACCGTGCGCGGGTGGGGGCAGTCGGGTCGCGTCCAGCTTCCCGTTGACGGTCAGCGGCAGCGACGGCACCGCGGTGAGGGTCGCGGGCAGCATGTGCGCGGGCAGGCTCGCGGCCAGCCACCGGCGCAGCTCCGCGAGGTCGGGAGCGGTGCCGGGGCCGACCACGTAGGCGTCCATCCGCGCGGTGGCCGCGTCGTGGGCGTCGCGGACGACCGCCGCGGCCGCGGTGACGGCGGGGTGGGCCAGGAGCGCGCCGCGGATCTCGCCGGGCTCGATGCGGTGGCCGCGGATCTTGACCTGGTCGTCGAGTCGGCCCAGGTGTTCCAGTTCTCCGTTCGGCAGCACCCGGCCGCGGTCGCCGGAGCGGTAGAGGACCTCCTCCGGGAGTCCGGCGAGGCTTCCGGGCAGGAAGCGCTCGGCGGTGAGTTCGGGCCGGTTGAGGTAGCCGGCGGTGACACCGCTCCCCGCGACGTGGATCTCGCCGGGGACCCCCGGGGCCACCGGGCGCCTCTCCTCGTCCAGGACGTACAGCCGCCACCCCGGCAGGGGGAGTCCCACCGATCGGGTTCCGGCGAGGGCGTCCGCCCGGACCAGGTCGCGCCACGTGCAGTGCACGGTGGTCTCGGTGATGCCGTACATGTTGACCACGCGGCAGGTCCGCTCCGGGTGGCGGTCCATCCAGGGCAGCAGCACCCGCGGGTCGAGCGGTTCACCGCCGAAGATCAGCAGGCGGACGGAGAGCGGGTCCGGTGCGGTCGCGTCCGCGGTGAGGAGCTGCGTGAACGCGGAGGGGGTCTGGTTGAGCACGGTGACGCGTTCGGCGGCGAGCAGGGCGTGGAAAGCCTCCGGGTCGCGGGCCGTCCAGTGCGGTACGACGACCAGGTGGCCACCGGTCAGCAGGCACCCCCACACCTCCCAGACGGAGAAGTCGAAGGCGAAGGAGTGGAAGAGGGACCAGGTGTCCTGCTCGGTGAAGCCGAACCCGTCCGGGCCGGCCGCGGCGGCCAGCAGCGCGACGACGTTGCGGTGCCGCACCAGGACCCCCTTGGGGGTGCCGGTGGAGCCGGAGGTGTGGATGACGTAGGCGACCCGCTCCTGGTCCGGTCCGGGCAACGGGGTCCCGGGGTCGGCGGGCGTGGCGTCGACGGGGAGCAGTTCCACGTGCGGCGGCAGCAGTGCCGGGTCGCGGTCGGTCACGGCGGTGGTGATGCCGGTGTCCTCGACGATGAACGCCAGCCGTTCGCGCGGGTGGTCGGGGCTGAGGGGCACGTAGGCGGCACCGGCCTTGAGCACCGCGAGGAGGGCGACGACCAGGTCGGTGCCGTGGTGCAGGCAGACACCCACCCGGTCACCGGCGCGCACACCCGACTCGGCCAGGGACCGGGCGAGCGCGGTGGCGCGTTCGTCGAGTTCGAGGTAGCTCAGCCGCTGCTCCCCGCAGCTGACCGCGGTGCGGCCGGACAACCGCGTGACCTGCTCGGCGAAGAGCGAGACGAGGTCGGTCCCGGCGGTGTCCGCGAGCAGCGGTCCGGCGGTGACGACGCGGTCGGTCGCGGGGACGGTGGAGAGGGGGGCGTTCGGGTTCTCGACCATGGCGGTGAGCGTGGCCTCCAGTTGGCGGCAGAAGCCGGTGGCCCCGGCGGTGTCCACCTCGGTCGGCCGGTGGCGCAGCAGGCCGCGCTGCTCGCCGCCGAGGTCTTGCCGGAGGTAGAGGGCGATCGGGAACTGGGCCGGTCCGAACCCGGGGTCCGGCAGGGGGCGCGCCGTCAGTTCCGGCGTGGTGATGTCGGGCAGCGTCCGGCAGGGGACGACGACCAGGGACAGGCCGGCGCGGTCGGCGGGGGGCAGCACCGCCGACAGCGGCAGGTCGGCGTTCCGGTAGGCGGACATGGCGGACCTGTGGGCCTGGCGCAGGTAGTCGGCCACGGTTCGGGTGCCGCCGGTGTCCAGCGGCACCGGCACGGTGGCGCTGAAGTAGCCGATGGCGGTCGTGTGGCGAGGGGCGCGGCGGGAGACGGTGGTGCCGAGCACGGGTCGGGCGGTCGCGCTGTTGCGGCTCAGCACCAACCCGGCGGCGGCGAGCACCAGGGAGTGGCGGGTGAGGCCGAGTCCGGTCGCCAGTTCGCCCGCGGCGTCCCACACCGCGTCGGGGATCAGCAAGGGCACCGTGCCGGAAGACCCGGCCGGGGCCGGTCCGGCCGCAGGAGCACCGGGGGTGCGGGCCCACTCCAGAGCGGCGGACACCCCGGGAGCGAGGTCACGGGCGAGGTCGGCGGCCCGTCCGAGCCGCTCGGGCGGCAGTTCGTGCTCTCCCCGGGACCACTGCGCGAAGGATTCGCCTGGGACGTCGGGCACGTCACCGAGCAGCCACTCGGCGAGCACCGCCATGGACGTTTCGTCCACGAGCAGGTGATGGACCGTCAGGCACAGGTGTGCGGTCCGGGAGCCGTGCCTGACCAGGACGACGCGCAGCAGGGGCCCGTTGTCGAGGTCGAACGGGCGCAGCGCCTCCCGGCGCAGGCGGGCTCGGGCGAGTGGCCCGTCCGGGTCGACCGGGGCGTCGGCGACGAACAGCTTCGGGGGCCTGCGGGCCGGGGCGAACACCAGTCGATCGTGGTGTTCCGCCACCCGCGCGCCCAGCAACGGGTGGGCGGCGAGCACCTCGTCCAGCCGGGCGCGCAGGGAGTCCGGGTCGAGGGCGCCGTCGACGCGCAGGAACAGCGCGGAGTTGTACGTGGCGGGGTCCTCGGCGCTCCGGTCGGCCGCGTACAGGTCGCACTGGCTCGGGGTGAGCGGCAGCACCGCGGTGTCCCCGTCCACGCCCGGGCTGTTCCCGCGGGACCCCGTGCGGCCGTCCTGGTTCGCCGGGCCGTTAACCGCGGCCATCGGGAACGGCCCGTGCGAGGGTGGCGGCGTCCGGGGCGTCCAGGACTTCCAGGTAGTCGACCTCCTGGCCGGTCAACCGGAAAATCCGGTCGGCGAGCAGCACGGCCTTGAGCGAGTCCCCGCCGTTGGCGATGAACCCCGTGTCCACCTCGGCGTCGGGACCGAGGACTTCCTTCCAGGCCGCGGTGATTTCCGCTGCCGATCCCTGCGTCGGGAGCCCGTTCGCGGCGTCCTCGAACAACTCTTCTGTCGACATGGAAAAGCCCCCCATTGGTGGTTTCACTCCAGGCGGCCCTACTGTCCGCAGTCGCCCCACGATCTGCGGAACTGCCTACCATGGAATGCGTGCGACGAGCGTCGACGAGCACCGACGACCGTCGTGGTGGCGCGGGAAAACTCGCGAGACCCGCTCGCGTCAGGGATTTATGGTCATTTCGGACATCTCGCCGCTTCGTGAATCGGTCAAGCGGGGATGTGTTTCACGTTCTGCGAGGCACGGCATTGCGGACAGGTGGTGAAAAATGTCGGCAACTCGACAGCCGAGCTGGATGCGAGAAATCGATGAGGCCCCTACTTCCGGTCGACGTGCCGCCGGTCCCCCGTCTCGGGCAGTAGTGGGAACGTTACCGGCGATATCGAGAGTCGGTAAATAACCGGACGTGGGGTTCACTCGGATGGCCGTAATTTGATCTTGCACGGGTCGGGAATCCCGATGCGGGAATGTTCGTGGGCCGACCGTCACACCGGCGGGTGGTTCTCGGGGGCTCGGGAGTTCGTGGCGTTGCGGGCTCGTCGGGGGACGCGGGTTCCCGGCGCGGCCACCGGAGCGAGGCACGTCGCTGCCGTGAGGCGTTCACGGCGGCGACGACACCTCGCGCGGGATCAGCCGGTGACGGCCAGCAGGTGGTACTGCCAGGGTGGCAGCGCGACGTACAGGCCCCGGGTCGACACCTCCTCCCCGTCGCGGTGGAAGGTGTCGTCGCGCAGCGGGTCCCGGAAGCCGGTGGGGCCGGTCGGGAGGTCCGCCCACGGCAGGGCGACACGGCCCTGGGACGGCACGGGGGAGAGGTTGACCACGACCAGGTGCCGCGCGTCCGACCCGGTCCAGGACCAGGCCAGCAGGTTCTCGCACGTCCGGTTGTCGGGCCAGCCGGCCACGTCCAGCAGCCGCCACGTCCCGGTCCGCACCTCGGGTGCGACGGCCAGCAGGCGGTGGTGCCACGTGGCCAGGGTCGTGTCCGGGGGCTCGTCGGGGGCGCGGTCGAGGAACACCGGTGAACGGGTCCGCCTGCCCTCGAACTGGCCCTCGTGCCACAGGGTCGCGCCGGGCAGGGTGGCCAGGGCCACGGCCGCCGCGGGGACGGCCTCGCGGGGCAGGCGCGACGCCACCCTCGGCTCGTCGTGGTTCTCCAGGAAGCGCAGCAGGCGGGCCTGGTACGCGAGGTCGGCGCGCAGGTGGTCCCGCACGCCCGCCGCGTCGAGGTCCATGACGCGGTCGTAGAGGCGCTTGTCGTAGCAGAGGTCGAAGCCCTGCTGGTGCAGCGCCCACTCCATGTCCCAGTACGCCTCGGCGATCATCAGCGTGTCCGGGTGCCGGGTGCGGAACCCGGCGAGCACCTCCGGCCAGAAGTCGAGCGCCGGGGGTGGTCCGGTGCGGCCCGCCCACGTGCGGGTGAAGACGTCGTTGGTGGGCAGCATCGCCATGTCGCAGCGGATCGCGTCGCACTGCTCGGCGATGTCGGACAGCGTCCGCGCCGTGGCGTCGCGCAGCGCGGGGGAGAAGGCGTCCAGTTGCACCACGTCCGGCCACGGCGGGAAGTACGGGTCCCGGCCCCTGGCCACGACCTGACCGCCCAGCGCCAGCCACGCGTCCGGCGAGTCGGCGAGGTCGTGGTCGTCGCCGCGCACGAACAGCTCCGGCCGGCCGGTGGTCCACGGGTGGTCCGGTGCGACGTGGTTGGGGACGTAATCCAGCACGAGCAGCACGCCCCGGCGGGCCAGTCGGCGGCGGGCCTGCGCGAGCCCGGACCGCCCGCCGAACCGCTCGTCCACCTCGTAGCGGCGCACGCAGTACGGCGAACCGATCACGTCGTCGACCCGCAGGTCCGGCAGCGCCTCCCGGAACGAGCGGCGGGTGTCGGCGTCCACCAGCGCCAACCCGGCGGCGCTGCGCTCCCACACGCCCATCAGCCACACCGCGTCGACGCCCGGCCGCGCCACGGCGTCCCACGCCCCGTCGGGCACGTCACCCAGGGTCACCGGCCGCCCCAGCTCACGGGTGAGGTCGGTGAGCCACACGGCGGTGTTGACCTCGTGCACCACGAGCTGCGTCGGCGGCGTCATCGGGCCACCGTCCCGCGGAACAGCAGCGGCAGCAACGCGACGGTGCCGGTCCACCCGGTCTGGTGACTCGCGCCCAGGCCGGCGCCGGTGTCGCCGTCGAAGTACTCGTGGAACTGCACCAGGTCCCGCCAGTGCGGGTCCTCGCGCAGCCGGTGGCCGCCGTGGACGGGCCTGCCGCCGTCGCCGGGCAGGAACAGCCGCACGAGCCGGTCGGAGATCTCCTCGGCCACCTCGTGCAGGGTCAGCCACCGGTCGGACCCGGTCGGGCACTCGACGCGGAAGGTGTCGCCGAAGTGCCGGTGCAGGTTCAGCAGCCCGCGCACCAGCATCACGTTGACCGGGAACCACACCGGTCCCCGCCAGTTGGAGTTGCCGCCGAACATGCCGCTGTCGGACTCGGCGGGCAGGTAGGACACCCGGTGCTCCCGACCGTCGACGGTGAACGCGTAGGGGTGGTCGCGGTGCCACTTCGACAGCGAGCGGATGCCGTGCGGGCTGAGGAACTCGTCCTCGTCCAGCACCCGGGTCAGGATTCGCCGCAGGCGCTCCTCGTCGAACAGGGCGAACAGGACGGGGCCGGTGCCGTGCACCTGCTCGCCGTGCCGCCACATCGCCGCGGCCACCGCCGGGTGCCGGTCCAGGAACTCCTCCGCGTCCCGCACGAGACCGGGGAAGCGCTCGCGCACGGAGCCGTCCACGACGGTCGCCGCGGCCAGCGGCACCAGGCCGACGGCGGAGCGCACCTTCATCGGGGTGGAGGAGCCGTCGGGGCGGCGCAGCACGTCGTAGAAGAAACCGTCCTCCTCGTCCCACAGCCCGACGCCGTCCGACCCGACGTGCCGGCTGGCCGCCGCGATCCACGCGAAGTTCTCCAGCAGCACCTGCGCCTGCTCGGCGTAGGACGGGTCGTCGACCGCCAGCTCCAGCGCGATCCGGATGAGGCTCTGGCAGGCCAGGGCCATCCACGCGGTGCCGTCGGCCTGGTCGATGTGGCCGCCGGTGGGCAGTGGTGCGTTGCGGTCGAACACGCCGATGTTGTCCAGTCCCAGGAAACCGCCCTGGAAGACGTTGCGCCCGTCGGCGTCCTTGCGGTTGAGCCACCAGTGGAAGTCGCGCAGCAGCTTGGGGAACGCCCGTGCGAGGAACGCCCGGTCGCCCTCGCCGCGCACCGCCTTCTCGTGCTCGTGGACGAACAGCACCGCCCAGGCGTGCAGGGGCGGGTTCGCGTCGCCGAAGTTCCACTCGTAGGCCGGGACCTGCCCGTTGGGGTGCTGCAACCGCCGCTCCAGCAGCAGGTTCAGCTGGCGCTTGGCCAGCGCCGGGTCCACCACGGCCAGCGCCACCGCGTGGAAGGCCAGGTCCCACGCGGCGAACCACGGGTACTCCCAGCCGTCCGGCATGGAGATGACGTCCTCGGCGACCACGTGCCGCCAGTTGTGGTGGGGTGAGGCCGGTGGTCCCAACGGGTCGGCGCCGCGCTCGGTGAGCCAGCGCTCCACGTCGAAGGCGTAGTACTGCTGGGACCACAGCATCCCGGCCAGCGCCTGCCGCGCCACCGCGCGCTCGTCGGCGGAGAGGTCGCCCGCCAGCACGTCGGCGTAGAACTCGTCGGCCTCGGCGCGGCGGGCGGCGAACACGGCGTCGAAGTCGGCGAACGGGTCGGCGGCGGTGCGGTCGGCGAGCCGGACGCGCACGTCGGCGCTGCCGCCCGCCGGGATGTCGAACACGCACACCGCCGCCGCCTTGGTGCCGACGTCGTGCGGGTCGACCGCGGACATGTCACCCCGCACGACTGCGCGGTGGATGCCGTCCTTGACGAACGGCGTGTCGTTGGGCGAGCCGAACACCTTCTCGTCGTCGGTTTCGTTCCCGGTGACCAGGAAGGACGCCGGCGGGTCCACCGACAGCCGCCGCACGCCCAGGCCCGCGCCCTCCGCGCGCACCGAGCCGCCGGCCGCGGCGAGCTCCGGTTCCTCCTGCCCGCCCGCCCACGACCAGGTGTGCCGGAACCACAGGGTGGGCAGCACGTGCAGGCGCGCCGGGTCGGGTCCCCGGTTGTGCGCGGTGACCTTCATCAGCACGTCCTCCGGACCGGCCTTGGCGTACTCCACGACGACGTCGAAGTACCGGCCGTCGTCGAAGATCCCGGTGTCGAGCAGCTCGTACTCGGGGTCCTCGCGGCCGCGCGAGGCGTTGACCGACACCAGGTCGCCGTAGGGGAACTCCCGTTGCGGGTACTTGTAGAGCATCTTGAGGTAGGACCCGGTGGGGGTGGCGTCCAGGTGGAAGTAGCACTCCTTGACGTCCTCGCCGTGGTTGCCCTCGGCGTTGGTCAGGCCGAACAGCCGCTCCTTGAGGATCGGGTCCTCGCCGTTCCACAGCGCGAGCGCCAGGCACAGCCGCTGCCGGTCGTCGCTGATGCCCGCCAACCCGTCCTCGCCCCACCGGTAGGCGCGGCTGGTGGCCTGGTCGTGGGTGAACGACGACCAGACGTCGTCACCGAACCGCGCCTCGCGCACGGTGCCCCACTGCCGGTCCGCCAGGTACGGGCCCCAGCGGCGCCAGGGGACCCCCGCGTCGGCCTCGTCGAGCCGGCGCCGCTCCGCGCCGGTCACCGCCGACCACCCACTTCGTCGCCGTGCACGACGACCGCCCACACCACGACCACGCACAGCGCGATCACGATGGTCGACCACACCGGCTGCACGGACACGAAACCCAGTTGCAGCAGGGAGTTGACGGACGCGAACACCACGGTGACGACCCGCGCCCAGGCCGCGCCGGTCAGCAGCGCGGTCCCGGCCAGGGCGATCAGCACACCGACGACCAGGTGCACCCAGCCCCAGCCGGTGAGGTCGAGCAGCAGGACCTCGCCCGACCCCACCACGTAGTACTCGTCGTCGAACAGGGCGACCACGCCCTCGATCACGGTGAACAGCCCGATGACGACCATCATGATGGCCGCGAACCCGATCCAGCCGACCCACGCGCTGGTCCTGGGCCTCTCGTCCACCCACGTGTGGGCGGTGCGGTTCGTCTCCTGCGCCATCTCGGTTCCTCTCGTCGTTGCGGTCACGCTTCCACCGACCACTCTGGGGACCTCACGGTGCCGTTTCTTCACCCGGCGCGGACGAACGGGCGCGGACGAGCGCGGCGACCCAGGCGGCGCGCGGGTCCACGTCCACCAGCACGGCGCCGACGAGCAGCGTCGCCGGCACGGCCAGCAGCATCCCGAGCGGACCCAGCACCCAGCCCCAGAACACCAGGGCCACGAACGCGGCGGTGGTGGACAGCCCGACCGCGCCGCCCGCGAACCGGGGCTGCACCAGCGACTGCCCGACGAAGTTCACCAGCGCGTAGACGGCGCAGACCAGCAGCGCCCGCCGGGGGCCGTGCTCCAGCAGCGCGAGCACCGCCGGTGGGGCTAGGCCGAGCAGGAACCCGATGTTGGGGATGTAGTTGGTGACGAAGGACAGCAGGCCCCACAGCACCGCCAGCGGCACGCCCAGCGCCCACAGCGCCGCGGTGTCGACCACCGCGATCACGAGGCCGAACACCGTCGTGACGACGAGGTAGCGGCGGGTGCGGTGGGCGGAGGAGCGCAGCGAGGCGCCCAGTCCCGGCCGGTCGGCGGACAGCTCGGCGAGCCGGGCGTCCATCCCGTCCACGCTGAGGAACAGCAGCAGCGCCAGCAGGAACACCAGGTTGGTGGCGAGCCCCGCGAGGTCCCCCAGCAGTGCGGCCAACGAGGACAGGACCCGCGTCGTGTCCACCGACTCGACGAGCGAGCGCAGCTGCCCGGGCTCGCCCGCCGCCCGGTCCAGCAGGTCCGAACCCCGCGCGAGCAGCTCCCGGCCCCGGTCGACGTAGCCGGGCAGCAGCGCGCCCAGCTTCGCGCCGGACGCCACGACGGTCACCGCGAACAGGACCACCACGCCGTACACGGTGGCCACCACCGCGGTCGTCTCCGCCCACCGCGGCACCCCGCGCCGGCGCAGCGCACGCCGCAGCGGGCTCACCGCGATCACCACCACCAGCGCCAGCAGCGCGGGGGTGACCAGCCACGCGGCGGCGCGCAGACCGGCCACCACGACCACCGCCGACGCGCACCCGAGCAGCACCACGAGCCCTCGGGGCAGCGGTCCCGTCCCCGCCCGTTCCCCTGTTGTCGCACCACTTCCGGCCATATCTCCTCCGTTTCGCGCGGTCGGCCGACACCGTGACAGCCGGCGGCCCGGCGGTTCTTCACCCCCGGCGGACGAAGGGCCGCGCGACCTCACCCGGCACGTGCGGTGCCGGGGCGGCGCGCGGCGACCAGCGTCGTGCCCATGTCGATCCCAGAGCAGCACGACCACCCGCCGATCGCGGCGCACGGACTGATCGGTGATCTCCAGACGGCGGCGCTGGTCGCCGCGGACGGCACCGTGGACTGGTGGTGCGTCCCCCGCTTCGACTCGTCGAGCGTGTTCGCGTCCCTGCTCGACCGCGAGCGGGGCGGCCACTGCCGCATCGGCCCGGTCGGCGACCGGCGGCTCGGCCGGCAGCTGTACTTCCCCGACACCGCGGTGCTGATCACCCGCTTCACCACCGGCACCGGGGTGGGGGAGGTGGTCGACTTCATGCCGCCCGCCGGCACCGCGGCCACCACCAGGCGGCGGCTGGTGCGCGTGGCCCGCTGCGTGCGCGGCGAGGTCGACTTCGAGGTGGAGGTCGCGCCCCGGTTCGACTACGGCACCGCTGCGCACCGGACGACCCTCACCGACGACGGCGCCGTCTTCGAGACCCGCGACACCTCCCTGGTCGTGCACGTCGTGCGGGAGCCGGGGGAGCCCCGGGCCGACGTGCGGCTCGTCGAGCAGGACCTGCGCGGGGTGCTCCGGTTGTCCGAGGGGCAGGTGCGCGGGATCGTGCTGGAGACCAACCTCGGCGGGCCGCCCCGGGCGGTGCGGGTCGCGGAGGTGGAGCGGGAGTTGGCGGATGCGGTCCGGTTCTGGCAGACCTGGCTGTCCCGCTCGACCTACCGCGGCCGGTGGCGCGAGGCCGTGGACCGGTCGGCGATCACGCTGAAGCTGCTGACCTACGCGCCGACCGGCGCGATCGTCGCCGCGCCCACGGCCGCGCTGCCCGAGCGCATCGGCGGCGGGCGCAACTGGGACTACCGCTACACGTGGGTCCGCGACGCCTCCTTCGCGGTGTCGGCGCTGCTGGACCTCGGTTTCACCGACGAGGCGCGGGCGTTCGCGCGGTGGCTGGCCGACCGGTACGAGGAGGGCGACGGCCCGTTGAAGGTGCTCTACCGGGTGGACGGCTCGCCGCACGTGCCCGAACGGGTCCTCGACCACTGGACGGGCTACCGCGGTTCGGGTCCGGTGCGCGTCGGCAACGCCGCGGGCGGCCAGCTCCAGCTCGACATCCACGGCGAGCTGTTCGACGCCCTGCACCGCGCGCACGGGCACGGTCTGCGCGTGGGCCGGCGCGGCTGGCTGGCGCTGTCCGGCGTCCTGGACTGGCTGGAGCGCAACTGGGACCAGCCCGACGAGGGCATCTGGGAGACCCGCGGCGGGCGCCACGACTTCACCTACGGGCGCGTGATGAGCTGGGTGGCCTTCGACCGGGGGCTGCGCATCGCGGACGCGCAGGGCCTGCCCGCGCCCGCGGAGCGGTGGCGCGCGGCGCGGGACGCGATCCACGAGCAGGTGTGGAGCAGGGGCTGGGACCCGGGCCGGCGGGCGTTCGTGCAGCGCTACGACTCCGACGTGCTCGACGCCTCCGTGCTGCGCCTGGGCAGGGTCGGGTTCGTCTCGCCGCGCGACCCGGCGTGGCTGGACACCCTCGACGCGGTGGAGCGCGACCTGGTGGTGGACGACCAGGTCCTGCGCTACGACCCGGTCGCCTCGCCCGACGGGCTGGACGGGGACGAGGGCACGTTCTCCCTGTGCACCTTCGACCACGTGGCCGAACTGGCCCGGGCGGGGCGCGTGGGCAAGGCCCGGCTGGTGTTCGAGAAGGCGTTGACGCACGCCAACGAGGTGGGCCTGTACGCGGAGGAGCTCGGTCCGGACGGGGCGCAGCTGGGCAACTTCCCCCAGGCGTTCACGCACCTGGCGCTGGTGCAGGCCGCCGTGACCCTGGACCGGGCGCTGGCCGCGGGGGGCGGGTCGACGTGGCACTGGTGACACTGTGGTGGTTCGCCTCGCCGGACGGGGCGGAGGACGCGTTGCACCTGCTGCACGACCGCCGGGTGCCGTTGTGGGACGCGGCGGTCGTGTCGTGGCCCGAGGACCTCGCCCGACCGGAGGTGCGGCGACCCGGGCGGGTCGTCGGTGACGCGGTGCTCGGCGGCGCGTTCTGGGGGCTCGTCGTCGGGTTGCCGCTGTCGGCGCCCGTCCTGGGCGCCGTGGTGGGCGCGGCGGTCGGGCTGCTCGTCGCGTGCCTGACCCGCCCGGGACTGGACGACGACACGGTGCTGGGGTGCCGGCGGCACGTCACCCGGGGCTGCTCGGTGCTGGCGGTGCTCAGCGACGGCGAGGACGCGCCGGCCGCGCCGGCCGCGCCGGCCGGGGCGGGGGCCCGGTACCCGTGACCGGGCTGGTGGTGGCGGCGGGCGTCGCGGTCGTCGCGCTGGTGATCGCCTGGCAGGTGCGCGGGATCGGCCGGTCCGACCACCCGGTGCGGCGGGGCGTCCAGGCGCTGGTGCTGGTGGCCGGGCTGTTCGTGCTGGTGTTCGCCGGCTGCTACCACCTGCTCTCCGCCGCCGACCGGGCGGCGTTCACCGAACCGCTCGACCGCGTCGACGCGGTCTACTTCGCGGTCACGGTGTTCGCCACGGTGGGGTTCGGCGACATCGCGCCCGTGACCACCACCGCGAGGGTGGTGGTCACGGCGCAGATGTGCGGGGACGTGCTGCTCGTCGGCGGCGTGGCCCGGCTGGTGGTGCACGCGGTGCGGACCCGCCGCCGTCAGGTCGAGGGCGACGGCGCGGGCGGACGGGGTGGGCCGGACGGGCGGGCCGGTCCGGGCTGACGCGGTGGGCCGGGCCGGCGGGGCAGCAGGACCGCGACGCCGAGCCCGAGCACCGCGAACCCGCCGAGCACGGCCAGGGCCGCGGCGAACGGCCCGCCACCGGCGGCGGTCGACGCGACGGCCGACCCGGCCAGCGCCGTGCCCAGCGAGGAGCCGAGGTTCGACACGGATCGCGACACCCCCGACACCGCGCCCTGGACCGGCGCCGGCCACGCCGACTGCACCAGCGTCACCGACGCGGTGAGCATCGTGCCGACGCCGGCGCCGAGCAGCAGCAGGCCGGGCAGGAACGCGGGGAACCCGGAGCCGTGGCGCACCGGCCACACCAGCAGCGCCACGCCCACCACCGTCACCGCGAACCCGGCGCGGACGATCCACCGCTGGGGGTGCCTGCGCGCCAGCCGTCCCGCGACGGCCGCGGCGGCGAGCACCCCGGCGGTGGCGGGCGCGAGCACCAGACCGCTGCCCACCGCGTCCAGGCCGCGCACCTGCTGGGCGTAGACCGACAGGACGATGAACGCGCCCTGCAGCACCAGCCACTGCACCAGTTGCGTGGCCAGCCCGAGGACCGTGCCGCGGTCTCGGAACAGCGCGGGCGGGCACAGCGGGTCCTCGCGGCGGCCGATGTGCCACCCGAACCACACCAGCACCAGGACGCCGAGCCCCACCACCGCCCAGGCCGAGCGCAACACGCCCAGCACCACCAGGGACATCGCCGCCGCGGACAGCACCGCGCCCGGCACGTCGAACCGGCCCGACCGGGGCGGTGGGCCGGGGTCGGGCAGCCGGCGTGCGGCCACCAGGATCGCCACCACCACCGCGACCTGGAGCAGGAACGCCGCCCGCCAGCCGAACGCGCTGGTGAGCAACCCGCCCAGCAGCGGCCCGGCGGCCGCGCCGACCCCTCCCGCCGCGCTGACGACGGCGAAGGACCGCGCCCGGTCGGCCACCTCGGTGAAGGCCACCGTCACCATGATGTAGATGGGCGGGATCATCAGCGCCGACCCCACGCCCTCCAGCACGGAGTAGCCCACCAGCAGCAGCAGCGGTCCGGGCGCGAGGGCGGCCAGCAGCGCGCCCGCCCCGTACACCGCCAACCCCGCGACGAAGCACCTCTTGCGCCCCCACACGTCGGTCAGCTTGCTGCCGGGCACCATCAGCGCCGCCATCGTGAGCGTGAACAACGTGATCATCGCTTGGACATCGGCCGCAGAAGTGTGAAAATCCTCCGCGATGGCGCTGATGGACACCGTCATGGTGGTCGCGGCGAAGCTCGCGATGAACTGCGCGAGCGCCAACGGCGCCACCATTCCCCTTTTCCGTCGCACGTTCATCCCCTCCGGGTGATGCGGTGGCACACGTCCGTCCACCACTGGTCCGTCACCGGCCGCGGTGAGCGCCCGGCCGGTACCGACGGTCGCACCGGGGCGGTTCCCGCCGGCTCACCCGCCGCGGGTGGGGCCGCGCCGGCGATCACCCGCGGCGGGTGTCGCCGCGGCGCGCACCCCACCGTGACGCTGGTGTCGCGGGACGGGGATCGTCGGGGGGCTTCGGTCCCGGTCCCCGTCCCGTGCCGGTGGCGCCGGCCGGTCGACGCGCGGTAGCGGGCGGAGCGGTCGGGGCGCGGCCCGCGGCATCGCGCGGCGGTCCGGCGCCACCGGGCCCGTATCCCTTGCGGAGCGAGGAGAAACCCGTGCGCACACCCGTCCTGCTCGGCCCACGCAGCGTGATCGACGTGGTCCGGCCGCTGCACCCGATAGCCTCGGTCCACATCGGTGGTCCGAACGGGACGAGCTGGTCCGACCGCTCGGCGACGCTGGTCGACGCGCTGCTGGCCGACGGCGCGGACGAGGCGACCGCCCTGGACTTCCTGGTGGCCGCCTCCGACGAGCCGGAGACGCCCGCGGTGGTGTTCGCCGACGGCGGCCACGTGCCGGCGTCGTACGCCACCCCCGGTCTGCGCGGCCCGGACTCGGTCCGGTTCGGCGCGCCCGCCCACGTGCTGCCCCTCCTGGCGTGGGCGCAGGAACGGCCGCCCTGCGTCGTGGTCGACGCGCGGCGCGCCGGTGTCGAGGTCACCACCAGGCCCGGCGGGCTGGGCACCGGCGCGCGGGAGTCCGTGTGGTGCCGGCCCGGGGCCGTGCTCGACGCGTGCCGGGCGACCCTCGCCGGCTTCCCCGCCCGGTTGGTCGTCGTCCGCGGCGAGGAGCGGCTGGCCGAGTCGCTGCGGGCGGAGCTCGCCCCGGCCGCCACCGTGCGCCGGGTCCGGGAGACGAGCCCCGCCCGGCTCGCGGAGGTGGCGCGGTCCACGGCGCGGCTGTGGGCGGCGCAGAGCCTGGCCGACTTCGACGAGCGGTCCGCGATCCCCGGGCACACCGCGGCCGGGGTCGAGGCGACCCTCGACGCCCTGGCGCGCGGCCGGGTGCGGGAACTGCTGGTGGCGGGCACGACCGCGGACCCGGCCACCGCCTGGTTCGGCACCGCGGCGCGGCACGTGCTGGACGGGAGGCGCTCCGCGCCGTGGGCCCGGCGATCGGGACCGGCGGTCGACGTGGCCGTGCGCGCCGCCCTCCTGGGCGACGTGCCGGTGCGGGTGCTGCGGCCCGGCGCGCCCGGCACGCCCGCCGGCGGCATCGCCGCCCTGTGCGGCTACCCGCTCGCGCTGGTGCGGTCGTGAACGACGAGCTGGTGCCGCTGGGCACCGGGTTCGACGTGTCCTGGCGCGGGTACCGCCGTGACCAGGTGCACCGGTACGTGGACGAGGCGGAGGCGGACGTCCGGCTGCTGACCGCAGACCGGGACGCCGCGCTGCGCTGCGCGGACCTGCTCACCGCCCGGCTGGAGGCCCAGCGCCACGAGAACCGCCTGCTGCGCGCGCGGCTGGACCGGGTCTGCCGGTCGCCGCTGGACCTCGACGGCGCGGAGGAACGCGCGTGGCACCTCGTGCGGCTGGCGCAGGACGAGGCGGCCGAGATCGCCGCGCGCGCCCGTGCGGTGGCCGAACGGGCCTGGCTGGTCGAGCGCCGCGCCGAGGCGTCCCGCCGCCGGCGGCACGAGGCGCTGATCGAGCAGCTGGAGGCACACCGCCGGCACGCCGAGACCGAGCACCGCACGCTGCTGGACCGGGCGCGCGCCGAGGTCGCCGCGCTGACCCGGGAGGCCGAACGCCGGCGACGGGAACTCGACGACCGCGCGGCCCGCGCCCGCCACCGGGTCGCGGAGGACTTCGAGCTGGCCATGTCGGTCCGGCGGGCCGAAGCGCTGCGGGCGCTGGCGCGGCACGAGGCCGCGGCCCGCGCCGAGACCGAGCACGTCGTGCGCGAGGCGCGGCAGCGGGTCGCCGTCCTGACCGGGCACCGAGACCGGATCACCACCCGGCTGCGCGCCGTCGCCGAGGTGCTCACCCGGACCGGCTCGGCACTGGCGCTCGCCCCGGCGCTCTCCCCGTCCGCGCCCGACGCGCGCACGCCCGATGTGTCCGTGCCCGACGTGCCCGCGCCCGGCGCGCCAATCGCCTCCACCGGGTGAGGCGCCGGACCACCCGCCACCGCTGAACTGGCGGCACCCCAAGAGAACGGAAGGCGACATGGCTACTTTGACCATCTGGAAGTTCCACTCCGCGGACGGGGCCGACCGGGCCTCGCGGACCCTGGAGTCACTGGCCAAGGGCCGGCTGATCACCGTGCACGACGCGGCGGTCGTGTCGTGGCCGGAGAACCGGAAGAAGCCCAAGCTGCGCCAGCTGCACAACCTCGTCGGGCGGGGCGCGCTGTCGGGCGCGTTCTGGGGCATGCTCGTCGGCCTGCTGTTCCTGGCACCCCTGGCCGGGGCGGCGATCGGCGCCGCCGCGGGCGCGGCGGGCGGCGGGCTGGCCGACATCGGCATCGACGACGACCTCGTCCACGAGATCCGCGAGCGGGTCACCCCGGGCACGTCGGCGCTGTTCGTGCTCACCACCGACGCCGTGCTGGACAAGGTGAAGGACGCGTTCGCCGACTCCGACCAGCCCGAGCTGCTGTTCACCAACCTCTCGCCCGAGCAGGAACAGGCGCTGCGCGAGGTCTTCACCGACGACTGACGCCCGTCCCGGCGCGACCGCGCCGGCTTCCCCAGGAGGTGTCGCGTGGCACGTGGGCACAAAGGCCGCCGCCTCGCCCTGTTGTGCGTCCTCGTGGCGCTGGTGCCGCTGGTCGTCCAGCGGCGCGAAGGCCGGCTGCCGTGCGGCGCGGGGAGCGTCGTGGCGGTGGCGGTGGTGCTGTTCGCCGCCGTGCCGCGCACCGCGGTGCGCCTGGCCGCCGCGTTGGCGGACCAGCCCACCCCGGCGACGGGCCGGTCATGTCCCTGACCGGTGTGCTCGCGCGGGAACGGCTGTTCGCCGACCTGGACCGGGTGGTGGACCACGGTGACGGTCCCGCCCCGGTGGCGCTCGTGCACGCACCGACCGGGGCGGGCAAGACCACCCTGGTGTCGAGCTGGGCCGCGCGGTGCACCGACCGCGCGGCCCGCGGCGACCGGACCGCCCCGCTGGTCGTCGTGGTCCCGCTCGCGGAGCGGCACGGCGAGCCCGCGGCGCTGAGCGAGGCCGTCCACGACGTGCTGGTCGCCGTCGACGGGTCGCCGTTGACGCGGTTGGTGCCGCGCCCCCGGCGGAGCGCCGCACCGGTGTCCCCGCTGTGCCTGGCCCTGGACAACACCGACGTGCTGGCCGGCCGACCGGCGGCGCGGCTGCTGCCGACGCTGGCGCGCCACCCGTCGCTGCGGCTGGTCCTCGTCGGGCGCACGCCGCCGCCGCTGCGCCCGTGGCTGCGCGCCCGCGGCAGGTCGCGCGAGATCGGGGCGGCCGACCTCGCGTTCACCGCGGACGAGGCGGCGCAGTTGCTGCGGGCGCACCACGTGGCGCCGTCCCCCGAGGACCTGGCCCTGCTGCTGCACCGGACCCGCGGGTCGGCCGCCGACCTGCGCCTGGCCGTCACGTCGCTGACCGCCCGGGGCACACCGGTCGACCGGCCCGCCATGATCGTGTGAATCGGGTCACAGCGGTTCGCGGTGGAAATCCCCGTTCCCCGCCGCCGCGCGGTGCTCCCCGCCGGCGGGGGACCCGTTCGGACGCCGCCGTGCGGGCGATCGCGCGCGACACGTGGGCCCGTTCGCCATTCCGGACGGCCACCTGTGCCAGAACCACTCACGTCACCCACCGGGGGTGAGGAGCACCCGTGACCGCACCGCCGATGATCGTCCGCACCGCCGCCGCCCGATCCACCGGCGCTCCGCTCCCGGGCGGCCCCACGACCGGGCACACCGGAGCGACCGCCGGTAGACGAGGAAGGCAAACAGAATGTCGGAGCGGCAAGACCCAGCGGACGCCGGCCGCGAGCGGGACACCGGGCACCCGGTGGCACCGCCGAAGCTGCGCGTCCCCCTCGCCGAGGCGCCGATGGTGCACCGGCACCGGCTCGCCGCCCTGCTCGACCAGCACACCGCCACGACGACCGCCGCGCCGCCGGTCACCGTGGTGACCGGCCCGGCCGGCGCGGGCAAGACCACCGCGCTGGCCATGTGGGCGCGACGGCACGGGACCGCGCGCGTGGCGTGGGTGACCCTCGACGCGCACGACAACACCTCCCCCTACCTGTGGTCGGCGGTGCGGGAGGCGCTGGTGGACGCGATCGGCCCGGGGGAGCTGCCCGACCTGCCGCCGCCGGCCGAACCGGACTTCCCCGCCCTGCTCATCGCCGCGCTGGAGCACCTGCCCTCACCGGTGCACCTGGTCGTGGACGACGTGCAGCTGCTGGAGGACCGGACCGCGTTGCGGGGCCTGGAACTGCTCGTGCGGCACACACCCGGACCGCTGCGGTTGGTGCTGGCGGGACGCTACGCACCGCCGCTGCGGCTGTCCCGGTTGCGCCTGGAGGGCAGGCTGCGGGTGGTCGGGGAGCGGGACCTCGCGTTCACCCGGGAGGAGGCCGGCGAGCTGTTCGCCCACCACGGCCTGAGACTCGACGCCCGCGACCTCGACCACGCCCTGCGCCGCACCGAGGGCTGGACGGCGGGACTCCGGCTGGCGGCGATGACGGGGGACCCGGCGGCCTTCAGCGGCGCGCTGCCCGCCGTCGCCGACTACCTCACCGAGGAGGTGCTGACCCCCCACGGCGAGCGGGCGCGGCGGCTGCTCGTGGCGACCAGCGTGTGCGAGCAGGTGTCGGCGGACCTCGCCGCGGCCGTGGCCGAGGAACCGGACGCCAACCGGCTGCTCCAGGACCTGCGCCGCACCCACGCACTCGTCTCCGCCGCCGACTCCGGCGAGGGCTGGTTCCGCTTCCACCCGCTGCTGCGCGACCACCTCTCCGCCGAGCTGGACCGCACCCGGCCGCGCGACCGCCCCCGCCTGCACCTGGCGGCGGCGACGTGGCACCGCGACCACGGCCGTCCGCTGGTCGCGGTGGAGCACGCCGTGCACGGGGAGCGACCCGACCTGACCGCGGACCTCGTCGGCCGGCACGGGCTGGCGGAAGTGCTGTGCGGCAACGGTCCCCGACTGCACGAACTGCTCACCGCGGCGGCGGAGCCGCTCTCCGAGCGCCCCCTGGTGGCGCTGGTGGGCGCGGTGGCCGCGCTCGACGCGGGCGACCTCGCCGCCGCGGACTGGCTGCTCGGGCACGTCGGCGACGGCGCGCTGACGTCGGACCGCAACCGGGCGCTGCACGCCGCCGCACGGCTGCACCGGGCACGTTTCCACGGCGACCTGGCCGGACCGCTGCACACCCTGTCCTCGACCCAGGCGGGCCGCACCGGCGACGCCGCGGTGGACGTGCTGGCCCGCCGCGAACGCGGCATCGCGCACCTGTGGTCGGGCCGGCTCGACGAGGCCGAACAGGACCTGCGGCACACCCTGGACGCCGCCGAGCGCGGCGGGTTCGACCACGCCGCCCTGGAGTGCCTGGCGACCCTGGCGACCCTGGCGGCGGCCCGGGGCGACGCGGTGGCGATGGCGCACCACGCCGACCTGGCGTTCGACGTCGCCGCCGCGCACGGCTGGCAGGACCGCCCGGCGTGCGCGGTCGTCTACGCGGTGCTCGCCGCCCACGCCCACAGGTGCCTCGACGACGCCACCGCCCGCGACATGGCCGCCCGGGCCGTGAGCGCCCTGCCGGACACGGCGGACCGCACGGTGGAGCTGGCCGTGGCCGCGGTGCACGCGATCACCGCGTTCGACCGGGCGGACGACCCGCACGCGGTCGTCTCCGCGCTGTGGAAGCAGTGGCGCGGTTTCGCCGACGACCACGTCGCCCCGCACGTGCTCGCCGAGGTCGCGCCCACCGCGCAGCGGATGGCGCTGAGCGTGGGGGAGGAGCAGTGGGCGGTGGACCTGACCGGGTACGTCGAGTCGCTGCTCGGCCCCTCCGCCGAGCACACCCTGCTCCAGGCCGTGCTCCTGGCCCACCGCGGGCGCACGACCCAGGTCCGCAAACTGCTGGAACCGCTGCTGCGCGGGCACTGCGACGCGGTCACGCCCGGCACCCTCGTCGACGCCTGGGTCCTGGAGTCGACCGTCCTGGCCCGCGAGGGCAACACCCAGCACGCCCACGACGCCCTGCGCAAGGCCCTGGCCGCGGCCGAGCCCCTGCACGCGCTGCGCCCGTTCTACAACGCGGGCAAACCGGTCCGCGACCTCCTGGCCCGCGGCGCCGGCCGCTTCGGCAGGCTGGACCGCTTCGCCACCGCGGTGATGACCACCGTCCCGACCGCGTCCACCGGCCAACCCGAGGGCCTGACCACCCGCGAACGGGCGCTGCTGGTGGAACTGCCGTCGATGCGCACGGCCGAGGAGATCGCCGATTCGATGTTCGTGTCCATCAACACCGTCAAGACCCACCTGCGCGGCATATACCGCAAGCTGGGGGTGAGCCAGCGCCGCGACGCCGTGGTCGTGGCCCGCCAACGAGGTCTCATCTGAACGTCCGCGACGCGCGCGACCCGCCACCGTCCGCCGGGGCGGGCGAGCGCCGCCGACCCGTGCGGTCTACCCGCGTCGGGGTCCTTCCCCCGTGCGACGGCCGAGGAGGGTCGAGAGCAGTTCGCCGACGACCACCGCGGTCACCGCCGCGAGGATCACGACCGGCACCTGACCGGCCGCGGCGTCGCCCAGCAGGAGCACGACGAGCACGACGCTCGTGAGGGGCAGGCGGGTCACCGCCGCGCCGGCCGCCATGCCGACGGCCAGCCCGGGAACCGTCCCGAGGCCCGGCACCGCGGTGCTCGCCAGCACGGTGCTCGCCAGCACGCCGAAGGCCGCGCCGATGAGGACGGCGGGGAACACCGGGCCGCCGCGGAACGCCCCCAGGCACACGGCGTAGGCGAGGCACTTGCAGACCAGCAGCGTCGCGAGCGCCCCCGTCGACCACCGGCCGGGCTCGGTGGCGAGCACGGGGAGCAGGCCCTGCCCGGACAGCGCGACCTCCGCCGGCGAACGGCCGGTGATCACGGCGTAGGCGGCAGCGGCGGCCCCGGCGAGCAGGCCGGCCGCGACCGTGACCACCGCGGTTCGGCGGGCCGCCAGGCGGGCCGTCCTCCGTCCGACGGCGAAGGCGCTCCACGTCGCCGCCGCCACGACCGCCGCGACGGGGAAGGTCCACACCACGTCGGCGACGTCGAGCCGGGCGGGTCCGAGGCGGGGGATGGCCAACGCGGCGACCTCCAGGCCGGTCCACCCGCCGAGCCCGGTGAACACCAACGCGCCCACCCCGCTCGACACGAGGCACGGGAGGACGAGCAGCGTCGTCCGGCGCCGGTCGAGGCCGACGACCTCGATGTACATGACGACGGCGACGAGCGGGTTGCCGTAGGCGGCGGAGACCGCGGCCGCCGATCCCGAGGCGGCGACCACGGCGGTCGTCCGCGCGTCGCCGGGCACCTTCGCCGCCCTCGCCGCGAGCAGCGCCAGACCGCCGCCCATCGCGAACAACGCCGCCTCGGGCCCCACCACGGCGCCGAGCACCCACCCCGCGGTCGCCGCGAGGACGGTGCCGGGAACGTGACCGGGCGTGGTCGGGCTCGCGTCGAAGCCCCTGGCCGGCACGTGGCCTCCCCCGCCGGGGAGGTGCTTCACCGCGAGCGCGACGAGCACTCCCGCCGACCCGATGGTGACGATCGGCCACCACGCCGGGAGTTCCTCGAAACCCAGGCTCGCCGGGAGCGTCTCCCAGACGACGTGCTCCAGCCAGTGCACCGCCGCCAGGAAACCGAAGACGAGCAGGGACAGCGGAACCCCGACCAGCGCCGCGACGAGCATCAGCGTCGGGTAACCCCGACCGAGCAGCCCCCCGCCGCTCCCGTCCGGCTCGGACACGGTGGCCTCCACGGGGTTCGCGACGGTCGGGCGACAGGGGTGGACTCGGCCGGGGGTGGACTAGGCCGGGGTGGACTCGGCAGGGGGTGGACTCGGCCGGTCCCGGACCGTCAGGCCTTCGCCGCCGCGTTCCCGTGCACGACCAGCGCCCAGATGACGACGACGTCGAGGGTGACGGCGACGAGCGACCACAACGGGTGCGCCGGCATGAAGACCACCTGCGCGACGGCGTTGACCGACACGAGCAGGACGACGACGCCCCGGGCCCACACCGCCCCGCCCGTCAGCGACACGCCGGCGACCACGGACGCCACTCCGACGACGAGGTGGACCCACCCCCACGTGGTCAGGCTGAACACCAGCAGACCGTGCGGACCCACCGCGTACTGCTCGACGGCGAACAGCGCGACCAGGCCGAAGATGGTGTTGAACACCCCCACCAGGACCGTCATCACGGCGGCGAACGCGATCCACCCCGCCCACGCGGCTCCGGTCCCGACCGCACCACCGGGGTGACCGGTCGCCGTCCCGCGGTCGCCGGTCGGCGTACCGGTACCTGCTGCCGTGCTGTCCATGGCGAACTCCTGTCGACGAGGGGGTGGGGCGACACCCACGATCGCCCCTCTCGTCCGTCCGCTCCTCGCCCGCGGGTGATGAGATGCGCTCGTCGGCTACCCGGACGTCGCGCGGACCCGACCGCGCCCGATCGCCTCGACCAGCGCGGCGTGATCGCGTTCGTTCTGGTCGGCGCAGGCGTCGGCGAACTCGGCGACCGCGTGGTCGAAGACGTCCCCGGAGCCGAGGTAGGCCGCGATCGCGATCCGGTCACCGGAGCGGGCGTGCGCCCGCGCGAGCGTCCAGCCGCACAGCTCGCCGTAGGCCTCCCGGCTCGCCGGTGACTGGGTCTCGATCGCCGCCGAGCCCTTCCAGTCCCACAGCTGCCGCACGTGGAAGTCCCGCACGCGGTGGTCCAGGCCCGACTCGACCCGGACCCAGCCGAGGAAGATGTCGCTGACCGACTGGATGAGCCGTTGCCCCACGACGACCCGCTGGCCGGCGTTGTCGAACTCGCTGGGCCGGGTGAACCCCTCCAGCACCGACGGCCCGGCTTCCTTGGCCTGGAGGAACAGCGGGTCGCGCGCGTCGGCGCCGAGCAGGAGGAGCATCCACGAGCGGGTGCCCACGCTGCCCACGCCGACGACCTTGCGGGCGAGGTCCACGAACCTGTACTGGTCGAACAACACCTGCCGCTCCGGTGCCAGGCTGCCGCGGTAGGCGCCGAGGACCTCCCGCACCCGCGCCTCGACCCCGGCGACGTCCGCGCCGGCCCCCAGCAGGTCGCCGGCGGGCACGACCAGCGGCGGTTCCGGGACGATCCGAGGCTCGCCGTCCACGAGGCCAGCGAACCGGTCGAGCGTGCCGAGGTGGTCCCTGGAGCGCGCCTTGGCGATCGCGCGACCGATGTTCCCGCGCTCGGCCCGGTGGCGCTTCGGGCCGAGCCGCCCCCGGATCTCGGCCACGTCCAGGTGCGCGTACCAGACCTGCAGCGACGTCCGACCGGCGAACTCGCGCATCGCGCGCCGGTAGGCGGCCACCGTCGCGACCACGATCCTCCGACGCGTCCCGGGTGCGTAGCCGCTGCCCCGGCCCGCGACCTCCACGCTGGTGGCGAGCCGCTTCACGTCCCACTCCCACGGTCCGGGCAGTGTCTCGTCGAAGTCGTTGACGTCGAAGACGAGTCGTCGCTCCGGCGAGGCGAACAGGCCGAAGTTCGACAGGTGGGCGTCCCCGCAGCACTGCACGGTCACGCCGCTGTCCACCGTCCGCGCCAGGTCGCTCGCCATCGGGAGCGCGGCGCCGCGGAAGTACGCGAACGGCGAGGCGGCCATCCGCCCGTAGCGGATCGGCACCAGCTCCGCCACGCGGTCCCCGTCCTGCCTCCGCAACAACTCCAACGGGTCGGCCCGACCGGCACCGGCATCGAACTCGGCGTGCCGGCCCCGGGGCACCCTGCCCCGCAGGGCTCTTCCCCTGCGCGCGCGGTCGTGACGGGTCAGCGGCACCTTCCCGCCACCGCCACCGCCACCGCCACCGCCACCGTCCCCGACTTCGCTCATCGACGTGCCTCCACGCTCGGTGTGGACGTCCGAGACTCGCCCGGGGGACAGCCGTGCCGCATCCCCCGCCCCGGGTGAGGCTCCCGAGGTCATCCGAGCCGGGTGACGACGACCGCCGCGACCACCCGGAACCGTGGTCGGCATGGACAGGCAGCGCGCGATGGACGTCGAGGACACCGAACGGCCGCCACCACCCTCGACCGGCCGCAGAGCCGCGGCCGCGGCTGCGCTGTCGGCCCTCGCCGGGGCCGTCGCGGTCGTCGCGACGGCACTCGTGCGCCACCCGGTCGCGTTGCCGGTCTCGCTGGTCCTGCTCTTCGCGGCGGTCACCGCGGCGTGGTCGGCACTGGTGCGCCGCGGCCCCGCGCGGGTGCTCGCGACGGCGACGGCCCTGGCGGCACTGGCCGGGATTACCCTGCTGCCCGGCACCAGGTCGTTCCTGGTGATCGCGGCCGTGCTCGGACTCGTCCTCGCGTCGAGCGTCGCGGCACGGGTGGCAGTCGGGCGCGACCCGGCCCCGGTGGCCCGCAGCCGCACCGTTCGCCCCGCCCGGCACGGCGTCCTGCTGGTGAACCCGCGCTCCGGCGGCGGAAGAGCAGCGCGGTTCGGCATCGAGGACGCGGCGCGGGACATCGGCGTCACCCCGGTCGTGCTCCGCCCCGGCGACGACCTCCGCGCACTCGCCGAACAGGCGGTGGCCGCCGGCGCCGACGTGCTCGGCATGGCGGGCGGCGACGGCTCCCAGGCGCTGGTCGCCGACGTGGCACGCCGGCACGACGTCGCGTTCGCGTGCGTGCCGGCCGGTACGCGCAACCACTTCGCGCTCGACCTCGGGCTCGACCGCGACGACGTCACGGCCGCGCTGGGCGCGTTCGGCGACGCGGTCGAGCGGCGGGTCGACTTGGCGCAGCTCGGCGACCGCGTGTTCGTGAACAACGTCTCGCTCGGTGCGTACGCGACGGTCGTGCAGTCCGAGGACTACCGCGACGCCAAGCTGGCGACCACCGCGCAGCGGCTCCCCGACCTGCTCGGCCCCGGAGCCGAACGCCCCGACCTCCGGTTCACCGGACCCGACGGCCCGGTCGCGGACCGAGCGGATGTCGTGCTCGTCTCCAACGGCGCGTACCGCTTCGAGAGCCTGACCGGCTTCGGCACCCGGACGGGACTGGACGCCGGCGTCCTCGGCGTGGTCACCGTCGCGGTGGACCGCGCGTCGGACCTGCCGACCCTGATCGCCGCCGAGGTCGCCGGTCGGATCGGCAGGTTCCACGGCTACCGCGAGTGGACGGTGCCGCAGTTCGAGATCCACTCCGGCCGGCCACTGCTCGACGTCGGGGTGGACGGCGAAGCACTCCGCCTACCCCCACCCCTCCTGTTCCGCACGCTCCCCGGCGCGCTGCGCGTCCGCACCCCGGTGGACGCACCCGGCGCACCCGCGCCCGTCCGGGCGGGGAACGTGATCAAAGCCCTGCTCCGCGTACTCGCCGGCGCTCCCGTCCACAAGAACGCATGATTCCCCTGCATCAAGGGGTGCTCCGAGGCCGGTGTCGGCGGAGGTGCGAGGGCGCGGACGATCTCCAGGTGTTCGCGGTCAGGGCCGCGCTCAAGCGCCCGGACGCGTCTCGGACCCCTTGACCCGTTCAACGAGCTCGTCGCGGTACTCCCGCACCGCCTGGAACTCCGGTTCGTCACCGGTCGCCCGCTTCAACGCCCCTTCCAGGATCTTCAGCCCCTGGCGTTCGTCGCCGTGCGCGTCCGCCTGCCTCGCGGCGTTCTCCATGGCCTTGGCGAGCTTGGTCCGCGCCTCGGGTTCCTTGGCGGCCTTGTGGACCCGGATCCAGTTGCCGCCCGGGTCGACGACGGTGAACCCGGTGTACCGGTCGTTGCGCAGCCGCGGCCGGGTCATGCGCGGGATGCCGGAGATGAGCAGCTTCCCGTGCACGGACCGCATCCCCGCCGCGAAGGCCTCGAACAGCTCGCTGGTGTCCTCCACGATGACCAGGCACGTGCTGTACGACTGCGCCGGGTCGTAGTCGTCCATCCCGAAGAAGTGCAGGTTGATGTCTTCCCGTCGTACCGCGACGTGCGGGTTCGGCCGCGTCTGCCGATAGGTGATCTCGAAGCCGAGCATCTCGTAGAACGACGCGATCTCGTCGATGGAGGGACAGGGCAGGAGCGGGATGGTCAATTCGTTCGCCACCGCCCGAAGCTACGCCCGGACCAGCCGAAACGACACGGAGCTATTTGCTCGTGCGAACAGCACTGGTCGGCAGGTGTCGATCTACAGGACGTCTCGGGTGAAGCGGTGCGCCACCTGCCCGAACGGGCGGAAGCCTTCACCACCCTGCCGTCGGCAACCCGGATGCGAACCGCGACCACCGCCCTCCGCCGCCCATCCAACGACCAACCGACAGTCCGGAAATGCCGCCCCCCGCAGGGAAATCGACATCCATCACAAGATCACGAACGACCGGCTGCTCTCTGTCACCACTGGAAGTGCGCCAGAGCCGATCACGAGATAGACCCCAGTAGCTCGAAAACAGACCCGGAGGGGACACGTAGTTCTACCGATGTGATCCATCGCGAGGTGACGCACGCTGACGGTGTGGCCCCCGGGTGGAATCTGGTGATGCACGTCGCGGCGCTGGTGCTGTCGGTCTACCTGCGACTGAGCTGGGGCGGGTGGGAGACGGTCGCCTTTGCCCTGTCGATCATCGGGCCGGTGGCCATGCTGTTGCCCAGCCTCGTGGCGTTGGGGGTGCGGCGGCGCCATCGGCTCGGTGCGAACGTGTGGGTGCCGCTGGCGGCCGCGTCCGGTTCGATGGTGCTCGCCGGCGCACTGCTCGTGGGAGCGGGCGATCTGCCGGCGCCGACCATCCCGCTGTTCGAGTTGCTGGGGTTGCCGTGGAACCGCGATGAGTGGGGAGCCTGGACCAACCCCATCGGGCTGGCCTGCGCGGTCGTCTTCCTGGTGTTCCTCGGCTGGGCGTTGCTCGAGGTAGCGGCATCGGGCTTCGCCGCCCGAGGAGAACGCCCGATGTTCCGCTGATGAACTGGCGGTACGTGGGTACCGCTCAGTTCCGCGGCCACTGTCTCGGCTTCTTCCTGGGCGGAGAGGAAAGAGGGTGGCGAGTGCGTCGTCGATGTCGAGGTCGGTATCGAGGGTGAGGCGCACCTGGTCACCCAATCGGGTTGACCGGGTGTGTCGCCATCACTCGATCGGGGAGCGTGCGCCCAGGTTCGGAGGCGTTGGTCGGGTGGGAGGTCGCCCACGAGGGGCTGACCGAGCTGCACGTGGTCGCGGGGCTGCACGAACGCAAGGCGATGATGACGGGGTTGTCGGACGCGGTGTTGGCGTTGCCCGGTGGGGCGGGCACGTTGGACGAGCTGTTCGAGGCGTGGACGTGGGCACAGCTCAAGGTGCACACCAAGCCGGTCGGTGTGCACAACGTGGCGGGGCGCATGTCCCCCCGAACACTTCGTCGCGCCGCCGGGTCACCGCGACGAGGTTCGGCAACTCGGGTTCGCACCACGCGAGAGTGCCCCGTGCGGGTGACGAGTTGCGTTGCACCACCCGCCGGCCGTGTTGTCCTGGTAGGTGTCGGGCATGACTTTCGGGGCTGAGGTCGACCGGATGGTGCGCGCCAACCGGGCGAACTGGGACGCGCGGACACCGGTCCACGCGGCGAGCGAGTTCTACGCGATCGGCCGGCGGGACCCACAGGGCTGGTTCGCGCCGTTCGAGTGGGACGCGTTCGGTGACCTCGCCGGACGGGAGCTGGTCCACCTCCAGTGCCACATCGGGATCGAGACCCTCGCGCCGGCACGACGAGGTGCGCGGGTCACGGGGCTCGACTTCTCCGCGGCTTCGGTCGAGGAGGCCCGGCGGATCGCGGCGGAGGAAGGGGTCGGGATCGACTACGTCCACGCCGACGTCCACGACGCCGTCGCCCACCTGGGTGCCGGGCGGTTCGACGTCGTGTACACCGGCAAGGGGGCCCTGTGCTACCTGCCCGACCTCGCGCGCTGGGCGGAGGTGCTGGTCGGGCTGCTCAAGCCCGGTGGCTTCGTCCACATCGCCGAGTTCCACCCCCTGCTCAACGCCCTCGGTCCTGAACCCGGCCCCGGTGAGGGGCCCGAGCTGCTGTTGCGCCACGACTACCTGGAGGGGCGTGGCGCCACCATGAGCGATTCCACGCACACCTACACCGACGGCCCGGCGTTGGGCTCGGACACGGTCTCCTACGAATGGATGCACTCGATCGGGGAGGTCGTCACCGCGCTCGTGCGCGCCGGCCTGAGGATCGACGCGCTGATCGAGACCGACACGCTGCCGTGGCCGCGCTGGCCCCACATGGTCCGCACGAGCGGCGGCTGGTGGGCGCTGCCCGAGGACGAGCCCCGCATACCGCTGCTCTACGGGCTCAAGGCGTCGAAGCCGCCGGCGTGACCTCCGCTCCGGTCGGAGCCGAACGCGGAGGGGGCACCGAGTTCAAGCGGCCGCGCACGTCGTCCACCCCCGGGCCGCCGAACTCGTCGAGGACGGCAAGAGCGGCCGGCCACGAGGTGCGCGCCGCCGACTGGTCGTCGCCGACCAGGACGTCACCGCGCTTGATCGGCGTTTCCGCTTCACCCCAGCGGTCTTCGATCTCGCGGCGGACGTCCAGGGCGAGGTCGAGGTGGGCGAGTGCGTCATCGCGCCTGCCCGTGGCCTCCAGGGGCACGCCGAGCGAGGGTGAGGACGTAGCCGGTGCCGGGCGCATCACCGGTCGGTGCGGCGCGCCCGGCACGGGCGAGGCCGGATCGCTGCCCGTTGACCGTCGCGGGCGGTCAGTCGGTTCGGGCCTGGCAGGCTTCCAGCGCCCAGGGCTGTCGGCCGTAGGCGTCGCGGAGGATGCGGTAGCAGGTGGTCAGTTCGGCGGCGGTGCAGGCGTCGTGCGCGATCCACGGGTCGGCGTCGTGCTCGCCCACGGCGATGTCCATGCAGTCGCCGAAGTCCTTCGGCGCGGGTGCGGCCGTCGCGGCTCCCGGCGCCAGCACACCGGCGGCCGCGAGGAGCAGGCCGGTCAACAACACCTTGGACGCGGTAGTGGTCATTGTCTTCTCCCGGTGGAAGTGGATGGTCGTCGTATCCGGTGGGGGTGTCCCGGCGCCTCGCCCGGTCGGTGCGGGGTCCGGTCAGCCGATGCCGTAGAGGTGGACGGTCACGCGACCGTCCTCACCTTCGACCACGTAGGGCTCGTGGTGGCCGCGGTAGGGCAGGCAGCCGCCGGCGAGGTGGTCGTCGGAGTCCTCGTCGCGCTCGCTGACGTAGGCGCACACCTGCTCGACGACGTCCTCGTCGAACGCCACCTCCTGCGTGGCGAAACCGGTCGCCGGGTAGCGCCACGCGGACGGGACGTCCTCGGTGCGTCCCTGGCGCCACAGCAACCTGTCCTGGTCGGGCAACCGCAGGACCACCGCCCCGTACGGCTCGGGGTCCCCGGACTCGCCCGGGTCCGCGAACTCGATCGAGTACACCACCCGGTTCTGCTGCACCGCCCCCGCGGGGCCGGCACCCGGCAGACCGGTCAGCAGCAACCCCGCCGCCACGACCGCCGATGCCCTGCCGAACCACTTGACGACCATCCCCGCCTCCGTACCCGTGCCGCCGATGCCGACACGGTCGACGGTAGGCAGCCGATGCCCCGCCCGCTGCCGACAGCGGGGGAAACCGACCGTGCGGGTGAGGGCGTCCACGACCGGGCGGTGAAGACGAGTGCCGCCGGACACGGACCGTGCCGTCCACCGCGACCAGGTCCCGGCCGGAACCCTGGGGGACCGGGCGGCAAGGGGGCGTCGAGCAGCGGGATCGGCCGGGTGCGGTCCGCCCTTTGAGGACCCTGGACCACTCTGCCCGGACATAACTCAACAAGAATCGACAACACACGGTGTGGCTGATCAAGCACGCATCCAGGTTTTCGATGTCGTAGGGGTAGCGCCGCGCTGATTCGTCGCCGGGGCTTGCGAACGGGGTTCGGCGCGGCGTACGTTCCTGCGCCTTTTGTCGAACTGAGAGGGAGTACACCCGTGGAACTGCGCAACCAGGTCGCGCTCGTCACCGGCGCCACCGCCGGGATCGGCCACGAGACCGCGAAGTTGTTCGCCCGCGAGGGCGCGAGCGTGATCGTCCACGGCCGGGACGCCACGCGCGGCGCGGACGTCGTCGCCGAGATCAAGGCGGACGGCGGGACCGCGCGGTTCGTCCGGGCCGACCTGGCCACCGCGGAGGGCGTGCGGGAGCTCGCCTCGGCGGCGGGCGAGGTGGACGTGCTGGTGAACAACGCGGGCATCTACCCGTTCGCGTCGACCGCCGACCAGACCCGCGAGGGCTTCGAGGAGTTACTCGCGGTCAACGTCCTCGCGCCGTTCCACCTCACCGCGGCGCTGGCGCCCGCCATGGTCGCCAAGGGCGCGGGCGCGATCGTCAACGTCTCGACGATCGCCGCCGTGTCACCGGTCCACAACGCCGCCGCCTACGGCGCGACCAAAGCCGCCCTGGAGTCCCTGACCCGCAACTGGGCCGTCGAGTTCGGCATGAGCGGCGTGCGGGTCAACTCCGTCGCGCCGGGCGGGGTGACGACCGGGACCGTGATGAACCTGTTCGGGGACGCCGTCCACGACAACGCCGCCACCACCACGGCGCTGCGGCGCATGAGCGAGCCGAGGGAGATCGCCGAGGTCATCCTCTTCCTCGCCTCGCCGCGGTCCAGTTACGTCACGGGCGCGCTCCTGCTGGCCGACGGCGGGTACACCATCGTCTAGCGCCCGCCCCGCCCGGAAGACCTCGGCTGTCGGGCGTCGGCCGGCAGCTCGTCGAGGATGAGCGCGTCGGGGCGCGTTCCAGGAGCTGTTCGGGGTTCGGATCACGTGGCTGGGGCCGAGGTCCTCAGCCACGTGATCGTCCCCCGCAGGTGCGGTCCGGCCTCGTCGCTCTTCGGACGGCAAGCGCAAGTCGGTGCGGCCGATGGCCGAGCGCCTCGGTGCCGACCACCGGCAGTTCTCGCACTCCTGCGGTCCTCGGCGTGGCCGCTCACGCGTCTCGCTGACCGCGGTTCGGAACAGCGTTCTCCGGAGCCGGGAACGATCAGAACCGGCCTTACCACCAGCCCCGTGACGCTTTCGGAGCCCGCCGCCGGGTCACGGCTCGACCACGCCACCAGCGGCAAGGCGCGCGTTGGCGGCACGAACGATTCCCTCGGCGAGCTTCCGCATCTCAGCCCTGATCGCCTCCTCGTCGCGGTGCTGCGGCAGCGTCTCGTCCCAGGCTTCCAGCGGCTGGAGCATCAGGCCGATCTCCCTCGCGTTGTCGCAGGACCACCACAAACCCCACAGCGAGCGTGCACCGTCTTCGGGCAGCAGACCTCCGGCGATCATCCGGCGGGACACGTCACGGGCGACGACCCAGGGAGCCCGAGACGTGTCCACGGGCTCGACGCCGAGCTCGGCCAGCGTCCGTCGGACAAGTGGCACCGCGTCGGCGAGGGTGAAGCGGGAGGGCGGTTCACCGGCCAGTTCGAGCAACGCGGGACTCTCCACACCGGCGACGAGCAGATCGCAGGCCAGCCAAATCGCCTCGTCAGGTCTGAGCAGATCGACGATCAGGTCGGCGTTGAGCCGCAGCAGCCGTTCGCGCAGCTCCTCGGGCAGGTCGTCCATGCGCACCAGTGAAGCGCCGGACCGCTGCGACCGGTACCGGATATTCGCGACAACCCGCCACGTGATGCCGTTGTCGACCACGTACGGGATCGCGTCCACGATCATCCGGTTGCAGTGATCATCCACCGCCCAGCCCGACCACCGAGGCACGCGGGATCGGGCAACAGCGGGTCCAGTTCGACCCATTCGGCGTCGGCGTGCGCCTTGGGGATCGCGCTGCGCTCGACCTCGGCGAAGCGGGCCACGATCAGCGGAGCCTGGTCGGTGAGGGTGCTGGGCGGGACTTCGGCCGACGACGTCCAAGGTCACCGACAGGGTCGAGCCGTGGTCGAGGGATCATCCGACCAGGCACGGTAGGCAGGTGGCGGCGCGGGTTCCGCTGAGCGGAGCAACTTTCCACGTCGCGGGGCCGGTTCTCGCCGTTCGCGTATTTCCCGACCCGGGGTCGACCTCTCATCAGCGTGAGTGGCGACCGCCGCCGCCATCGGGGAAGGACGAACTTGCAGATCATGCGCACTGCCAGATCCCGGAGAATCGCCACGCTGACACTGGCGCTCGTCGCGGTGTCGGCCCTGGTGCCGTCGGCGTTGAGCACCGCCGTCGCGGCGCCCAAGCCCGAGGGCGTCACGATGGTCAACGGCGCCGGCAAGACCGTGGCGCTGCCCGCCGCGGCGGCCGCCGCGCTGCGGTCCACCGCCGGCCGGTCCGGGAACAACCTCAAGACCGAGGACACCGCCAAGGAGGAGCCGGGTTCCGTCGGCACCAACTCGGTGATCGGGGCCGACGGTCGGGTGCAGGAAGGTGTGCCCACGACCTACCCGTGGGGCGCGATCGCGCACCTGTCCACCAACCAGGGCGGCTGCACGGGCTTCATGCTCAGCCGCGACGTCCTGGTCACCGCCGGGCACTGCGTGCACTACGGCGGGAGCTGGGTGACCTCCTACACCGTCACGCCCGGCCGCACCGGCAACAACGCGCCGTTCGGCTCGTGCAGCGGCGGCATCAACGACGTGTGGACCACGTCCGCCTGGATCAACGGCTACCCGTCCGACCACGACTACGGCCTGGTCAAGCTGACCTGCGACATCGGCAACTCCACCGGCTGGTTCGGCTGGTGGTACAACACCGCCGAGAACCTGGTCAACCAGACCTTCTACGTCGAGGGCTACCCGGGCGACAAGCCCTTCGGGACCATGTGGTGGGACAGCGACACCACCTACTCGCAGACGGCCAACAAGCTCTGGTACTGGATCGACACGGCGGGCGGCCAGAGCGGCTCCCCGGTGTACCACTACAACTCCGTCAGCCCCGGCCTGTGCGGCGGTTGGTGCGTGACCGGCATCCACACCAACGGCGTGGCCGGCACCAACCCGACGAACAGCGGCACCCGCTTCCGCCCGGACGTCATGTCGTTCATCAACTACTGGATCTCCCAGCCGTGACCCCCACCGGCGCCGGGTGCGATCGCGCACCCGGCGCCGGTGCAACCCGGGAGGCCCCGTGCCCCGTCCTCGGACCATGAGGTACACCGCGTTCCTGATGGCAGTCCTGCTCCTCACCGCGGCCTGCGGCCGGGAAGCGGCGCCCGCCGGTGACAGCGCACCGACCGGGGACGACCTGCGCGGCCTGAGCTTCACCGCGTCCACCGGCACCGAGCAGGGCCGGGCACGCGCACTGGTCGCGGGCACCACCGTGCGGGTGCGCTTCACCGACGACGGCCGCCTGGTCGTCAGCGGCGGCTGCAACACCCTCTCCGGTCCCGTCGACACCGGTGGCGGCCGGCTGGCGGTGACGGACCCGAGCATCACCGAGATGGGCTGCGACCCGGAGCGCACCGCGCAGGACCGGTTCCTGGTGGACCTGTTCACCGGCAACCCCGCGTGGCGCCTGGACGGCGACACCCTCGTGGTCGGCTCACCGGACGACAACCTGCGACTGGTCCGGGAACGGGCACTGACCCTGGCCGGCGAGGTGTGGCGGGTCGACACCCTGATCCAGGGCACGACCGCCGGCGCGGCCCCGGCCGGCGTCACCGCGACCTTCGTCTTCACCGACTCCGGGGTGGCGATCACGGGCCTGTGCAACCTCACCGCGGCCGAGTACCGGACCACCGGCCGGACGATCACCTTCACCCCCGGCCCGGTGACCCGCAAGGCGTGCGAGCCGGACGTCATGGCGCTGGAAGCGGCGGCACTGGCCGTGCTCGACGGCGAGGTCGCCTACGCGCTCGACGCCCGGACGCTGACCCTGAGCAAGGGCGACAGGGGTCTGCGGCTCATCGCCGAACCGCGGTAGGGCGAAGTCCGGCGAGGACGAGGACGCCGCGCTACCGGGGGCGTCCGAGGGGTTACCGCTGGTTTCCCGCGCGCAACCAGGCGATGTAGTCGGCGGCGGCCGCGGCGGTGTCGTAGCGGGGCTCGAACCCGGTGTCCTCGCGCAGGCGCGTGATGTCGAGCCAGCTCACCGGGTGGTCCCCGGCCTGCGGGAGTGCGCACCGGAAGTCGGGTTCGGTGGAGTTGATCGCGGTGACGACGTCGGCGTTGCTCGTGGCGCGGCCGGAGGCGACGTTGTACGTCGAGTGGTTCAGCTTCCCGGCGAGCTGCAGCAGCGCGAGCGCGCGTCCGGTGTCCTTGACGTAGAGCAGGTCGAGGGCGTCGTCGGCGTGCGGCGGTGCGATGAGCCCGGACAGGTCGGGTTCGCCGCGCCGGGCCGCGGCGTGGGCCAGGGAGGGGGCGGCGAAGAACGGGTCGGGCAGGTGGCCGCCGGGACCCCAGGTGCCGGAGATGCGCGCGGTGACGATGTCCACGTCGGTCACGTCCGAGAGGTGGCCGGCGAGGAGTTCGGTGACCTTCTTGAACGTGGGGATGGCGTGGGAGTGCCCCAGGGGGATCGGCACGTCCTCGGTCAGCGCGCCCTCGGAGGCGAAGCCGTAGACGCCGATGGTGCTCGCGGTCACGACACGGCGCACGCCCCAGGTCCGCGCGGCGCGGACGATGTTGAGGAACGCGTCCAGTGCCCCCGCCGTGGCCTCGACCGGGTCGGTGTCGGTCACCGGCCACGGCAGGGCGACGGCGAGGTGCACGATCCCGGTGATCGGGTACCGCCGGCCCACGGCGAGCAGGGCGTCGAGGTCGGCGACGTCGGCCTGGACGACGTGGACGGGCAGGTCGGCCATGTGCGGGGGGACCTGCGCGGTGCGGCGCTGGAGCAGGACGCACTCCTCGCCGGCGTCGGTGAGGGCGCGGACGGTGTGGGAGCCGATGAAGCCGAGCCCTCCGGTGACGAGGATCATGGTCGCGCCTTTCGTGGTGGAACTGATCGTCAGGATTACTGACGATCAGACTAGGCCTAAGATGGGGGCCGTGTCCACCGAGCCGAGCGCCACCGCCGACCCGCACGAGGTCCTGGGGTACCTCCTCAAGCACGCGACCCTGAAGCTCACGGCGTTGACGGACGCTGCGCTGGAGCCGTTGGGGATCGACAGCAAGGACTTCGGGGCGCTCCGGGTCCTGGCCCACCGGGAACCGACGTCGCAGCTCCAGGTGGCGCAGATCCTCGGCATCGACCGCACCACGATGGTGGCGTTGCTGGACGCGCTCGAGCGCAAGGGCGTCGTCACGCGGCGCCCGGACCCCGCGGACCGGCGCAGGAACGTCGTCGAGCTCACCGAAGAGGGGATGCGGACCTACGACGCGGCACGGGTGGCGTACGGGAAGGCCGAGAGCGCGTTCCTGGCCGCGATCAGTCCGAACGCGACGGATCAGCTCCGCCGGACGCTGCGCACCCTCGTGCAGACCTGACCTGCGGGGGAGGCCCGGCCGGACCGCCGCCCGGACGAACGGGGGTGCCCCGCCGCCGAACGGCGACGGGGCCGAGCTGCCGGTCGCGGGACGGGCCCGCAACCGGCAGGGGTGGTCACAGCAGGGAGATGTAGTCGGTCGGCGGACCGTCGCCCGCGCTGTTGTGGGCGATCACCGCGGCCCGGACCGGCATGTGGGTGACGTCGGAGTCGGGCACGAACGTGTAGGTGGTGCCCTGCACGGATGGCTGCAGGGTGCAGGAGTCGTGGGTCTCGACGGACGTGCACATGACCACGCCGTAGCTGACGGTCTCGTACCCGTCGTCCGCGGGCGGCGACCACGTCAGGACGACGGTGCCGTCCTTGCGCTCGAAGGTCAGGTTCTGCGGCGCGCCGGGTGCGACCACGCCGCTCTGCGCGTAGCCCTGCCCGGTGGCTTCCGAGCAGGTGTCGGAGGCGGCCTGGGTGGCGATCACCCGGTCCTGGGTGGAGCCGGTGGCGGGTGCGGTGTAGAGGCCGGTGGCGAGGTCGATCGTGCCGAGGGCGCCGTCGCTCAGCCTCCAGGTGACGGGTTGGGTGTTGGCGCAGCCGACGGAGGTGGCGGTGAACTGCACCGCCTCACCCGCTCTGACCCGTCGGGTGGTCGGCTCGACGTCGACGGTGGTGAGCTTGTCCGGTGACGTCCACAGGTCTACCGGGTCGTCCTCGTTGTTGTAGATGGAACTGCTTCCGTGCACCTCCAGCAGCGGCACCTCGAAGGTGAGGCTCACGTCCACCACGAGCGAGACCTTGCCCCAGGGTGTTCGGGAGGAATCGGCGTCGAAGACCAGCGACGGGGTGAGTTCGAGGCCGGGGCCGGCGATGTCGTAGAGCAGGATGGTCAGGTTGGCCGGCAGGCTGACGGTGATCTTGGCCGCCGCCTTCAGGTTCGGTTCGAAGGTGTTGACGGCTTTCGTGGTGTCGTCGTGCGGGGTCCAGCGGTCCTCTGCCTTGCTGTAGGTGAGGCTGCCGCCGATGGTCTGCTCGTAGGAAGCGGTGAAGGTGAACTCCAGCGACCCCTCGGCGGTGAGCCTGGCCAGCAGCGTGAACTTCGGGCACAGCACCAGCGGGAACCAACCGACCCAGAACGTCGTGCAGTCGAACGGGATGTCCACCAGGGGCTTGCTCTCGGCGGTGCCGGAGAACATCGCGGCGAAGCGGCCCTCCACCGACGCCTGGACGGTGGCCTTCGCGGCGATCGAGGCGCTCTGGAGGCTGAACCATGACATGTCCACGTCCAGTGCCCAGTCGGGGGTGACGGTCACCTCGCCGGTCAGCGCGGCCTCGAAGCCGACTTCGCCCTCGGCCTGCACCTTGGTGTCCTCGGAGGTGGAGCTCTGCGGCTTGTAGGCGATGCTCATGTCGAGCCTGCCCCCGATGGAGGAGACGTCGACGCGGGCGCCGGGGACCAGGGAGCGGGGTTGTGCGGTGCTCACCCAGTCGGCCTTGGGCGCGGCGAGCAGGGAGGAGGTGTGGACGGCGTCGGTGAGCTTCGCGTTCTTCGTGATGAGCACGACCTTCTCGCCGCTGGTCCGCACTTCGGTGATCTCGCGCAGCAGGCCCTTGCGGGGGCGGGGCTGTCGGGCCTCCGCGACGACGATCTGACCCTTGACCAGTTTCTTCACCTGGGGGGTGGCCTGGTTGAACACCACGCGGTCGTGGGCGATCCGGCTGATGGCGTCCATGCTGTTGACGGTCAGCTTGACGGTCCTGTCGGCGATCTTGTAGCCGGGTCTGGCCCGGGCGGTGCCGGCGGCGGCGAGGCGGTCGGCCACGCCGTTGGCTGCGGTCACCGCGACGGTGTGGACCTGTTGCGGGTCCAGGCCGGTGAGGGTGGCCCGGTGCGTCGAGGCGCCCACCGTGACGGACTTGCCGCCCGGGGTGGTCGTGACGGTGTAGGAGGTGACGGCCGCGCCGCCGTCGTCGCGCGGCGGCTGCCAGGTGACGTCCAGCGACCCCTGGGTGCCGTCGGCGGAGGGCGTGGCGGACACGGAGCGGGGGCGGGTCGGGGCGTAGGGCGCTCGTGGCACGTTGTCGGCCTTGGTCGCGGCCCTGCCGGTGCCGATCTTGTTGGTGGCCGCCACGGTGACGGTCTGGGCCTTGCCGTTGACCAGGCCGGTCAGGGTGGCGGTGCGGACGTCGCCGCCGACGGTGGCCTTCTTGCCCGAGGGGGTCGCGGTGACCGTGTAGCCGGTGATCGGCGCGCCGCGGTCGGCGCCGGGGTTCCAGTGCACCACCAGGCTGCCGTCGCGACCGAACACCGAGTCGATCGTCGGCGGCAGCGGCCTGCGGGCCGTGCGCGGCACGGCGGGTTCCGACTGCGCGGACTTTGGCGAGGACGTCCCGGCGAGGGTTTCCACGGCGGTGAAGGTGTATTTCGTGCCGTTGGTCAACCCCGTGACGCGGGCCGAGGTCTTGCCGCGGTTCTTCACCACGGCGGTCTTCCCGCCCGGCGCGGCGGTGACCGTCATCGACCACTCCGCCGTCGCGTTCCGGTCCTGGTTCGCGGACAGGAACACCACGTCGACCGCGTTGTCCCGGGAGTACACCTCGGTGATGCGGGGGGCGACCAATCCCGGTGCCGCCTGCGCCGGCAGGCCCGGCGCGACCACCGAGGAAATCAGCAGGGAAATCAGCAGGGAAAGAACCGCTATCGGCGAAAATGCGCGTGCGGAACCGCGACTCGGTCTCATCGGTGACATCCCCTCGATCGAGCGAAAAGAATTCGGATTCGTTCGACCGTAGCGCCCTGGATATTGTCCGGGGCATCACTCGACGGTATCGACTGCTGTCGCTGTGCGTGCACGTGGAGGTCGAAAAAGCACGGAAAGGTGTGGGTCCGGCCACCGACGGGTGCGGTTCCTGCTCTTTTCGGTTGAACCGCGAGTGGTCTCTGCTGCTTGGACAAGGTCACGCGCGTTCGACGACCGTACGCCGATGTTGAGCCGGGAGTGTTCGGTTGCCCACATGATGGCGTAGCGGACGTGTGGGGCGCGGAAGTAGCCGCGGACGATGTGCGGTTGGCGTTGGCGGCGGTGCGGGAAACCTCTGGTCTCGTGGGCGAGGCGGTCGACGTTGTGGGCGCGGGAGGCGTTGACGTTGCGCTCGAGGTCGGCGTTGAGCAGCTCGTCGGGGTTCAACTCGGGGCTGTAGCCGGGCATCAGGTGCAGCTCGATCCGGTCGGCGTTGGTCTCCAGCCAGGCGCGGACCGCTCTGCTGCGGTGCACCGGATGCCGGTCGGCGATGACGTGCACTCTTCAGTCCGCTTGGCGTGCCACACGGTCGAGAAGTGCGGTGGACACGGTCGCGGTGAAGCGTTCGGTGAACACGGTGAACCACAGCGCGCCGCGTGAGGCGACCGCGGACATGACGTTGACCCGCAGCCGTTTCCCGGTCGCCCACACGACCGGCGTGCGGCCCTCCGGCGCCCAGGACCGGCCGGGCGGTGGGGCATCGGAGCGCAGCCCGCACTGGTCGACCCACGCGATCGCCGCGCCCTCGGCCTTGGCGCGTGCCTCGACCGCCGGATAGTCCTCGTCCAGCCAGGCCCGCACCGCGGCGGGCTGCTGTTCGTAGGCACATCGGCCCGGGCGTTGCGGGGTGAACCCGTGGCGGCGCAGCCACAGGCCCACGCCCTGCTCGGTCATGCCGACCCCGACGACCAGGCGGATCAGCTCCACCACCGCCGGACGGGTCCACAACGGGCCGCCGGTCAACAACCCCTCGGGTGTGTAGTCGGCCATCGCGGCGAACAGCGTGCCCCGATCCTCCGCATTGATCAATTCGGTGGGGTCGGGACGTCCTCTGCGGGTCGCCAGGTCGTCGCGACCGTCTCGCCGGTAGGCCGGCCACCAGGTCCCCGTCGACCATTCAGAGACCCCGAACACCTCCGCGGCCTGCCGATAGCCCTCGACTCGACCGGCCTCCAACGCCGCCACCGCAGCACCTCACGCTCCGCAGGCGACAACCGGTGCGCATCCCCGACCTCGACCACGCTGATCGACCTACAGGCAAGCGATCACTTTCGACTCAATAGTGTGGCTCCGTCAGCGGAAAGCGTGATCACCGGTTTGGCGATGACTGTTCGAGCGGCATAGGACCCGCTACGGCGTTTCGCTTTCCAGGCGGGTTCGTCGTCGCACGTCGTTGCAGGCCGGCCGCCGCGGTGGGGACGGGAAGCGTGCGGCTCGGCGATCACCCCGTCCACAGCCACGCCTCGGTGGTCAGCTCCTTGACCCGCACCGTCACCGGACTGAACTGCTCCCGGGGCAGGCCGGGCACGCCCTCGGCGACCACGAACTCGTGCACGTGCCGGGACAGGACGACCGCCAGGTCGCGCTCCGGCTGCGCGAGCACCTGCTCGCGCAGCGGTGCACAGTCCAGCAGTCGGCCGGCGACGGTGGCGGTGGCCCCGCTGAACCCCAGCTCCGAACGGCCGACCGGACCGATGACGACGGCCATCCGCAACCGCAGCCGGTCCTGCGCCCCGGTGTTGTCGTGGGCGAGCCGGTCGGCGGTGCGGCGGAGCAGCAGCGGCAACGCGCGGTGGACGTCGCACCCTGCCGGGAGGAACGCCAGCAGCCCGTCGCCGGTGTCCTGACGGTCGACGGCCGACGGCGCGGTGCCGAGGTCGTGGAGCACCGAGTTCGCCAGAGCCGCCAGCCGCCCCTGCACCCCCGCTCGCCACTCGGGCTCCCGGCCGCCGTACCCGACCATGTCGAGCATGAAGCCCATCCTGATCGCCCGCCCGCCGGGGACCTCGGCCACCGGCACGGGTGGGCGCAGCGTTCGAACCTCGTCCACCAGCCTCCTGTCCTCGTCGAGCCGTTCGAGCGCGTGGTCCAGTTGCCGGTCGACCCACTCCGCCAAGCCGTCGTCGGCCGCCAGCGACCGGGGGAACACCGCGGCCATGTTCGTCCGATCGATCTCCGCGGCCCGGCGCAGCCGGCGCAACGCCGACGTCGACGCGGTGAGCGCGACAGCAACCGGTCGCCCCAGGTCGGCGCGGTGCACCTCGTCGTGGATCCGCGCCCGCAATCGGTCGAGCGCGGGGGTGTCCGCGTGCAGTACGCCGATCGAGTGGCGCAACCTCGTGGTGTGCATCAGGTAGCGGGCCAGCGGCGGCATCTCGGCGGTGCCCCGGCTCCACGTCCACGCGCTGAGCACCGCGTCGTGCCCGGCCGGCGCCAGGACCACCAGGACGCGGTCGGTGCCGACGTCGTCGACCGGCTCCAGCACTGTGAGGACGCCTTCCCGGACCTCGGGCGTCGCCCACCGGAAGCGGTCGCGCAGGTGGACGGGCAATGCGGCCGGCACGGCGTCGTCAGCGCCGGTCGGGTGCTTGGCCTGGAACACCCTGGTCGTGCCGAGCAGGTCCGCCGCGTCGCCCACCAGGTCGGTGCACCGCTGGTCGAACGTGATCCACCCGGACCCCGGCCGGCCGGTAGGGCTGTCGGGCGCGGTGAACGCCAGCGAGAGGTTGAGTACGTCGTGCGAGCGGCGCAGGACGGCCTGGATGTCCGCCGCGCCGTCCCGCGCGGCCGCCACCGCGCAGTCCGGGCGGGACGACCGGAGGGAACCCGGTAGCGCGGCGGGTAGTCCGGTGTTCGGCACGGGGTGCACCGCGCCCAGCGCACGGCAGCGCGCCCAGATCGCACGGAGCCCGTCCTCGGCGTCCTCGGTCGCCGGCGCGTAGAGGTGGACCACCAACTCCTGCTCAGCCGGCACGCCGATCCCCCGGCTGGTCCTCCCCAGTCGGCTCCTCCGCGCGGTACCGATCGCCGGTGTCCCCGGCCAGGGTCCGCACCAACTCGTTGGCCAGCTCCAGTACCCGGGCAGGCGGCGGTACCACCGGTTCATCACCGATGCGCGTGATCCTGCGGGGAACGGCCAGCTCCAGGTCCGCCGCCGCCACGCCGAACGCGTCGCGATCCCGTTCGAGCACGGCCCTCGACAGCTCGACCACCGCTTCGTCGACGGCCGTCCACCGCGCCTCGTCGAGCCGCCACCCCGGCAGGTCCGCCAACACCGCCAGGGCATCGACCACCACCGCCGCGCCGAGTTCCGGGAACGCCGTCACCGTCATCACTCACCTCGTCGACCCGCCTGGTTCCGCCGCGCCGGATCGGCGCCGCAGTATTGCGGCCGCGTGTTCCGGCTCGTGTTATTGAATCACCACTGGACGATCATGCTGACCGCAAAAATCGGCAATCACCCGATGTGAAATCGACGTGCTCGGAACTCCTGGAGGAGGAATTCGGCGGTGTTGGCTGATGAACCCGTCGCGGACGGCGAAGAGGTCGATTGGCACCTGCTGGAGGTCCTGTTCGCCCTGGACTCGGAGGACGTGCCGGAGGAAACGTTCGACCAGCTGGTCGAGGCGCAGTGGAGGGAGGTGGACGCCCTGCCCCCGGGCACGCCCGAGCAGCGGGCGGCGATGGTCCTGCTCGTCAACCTCCTGACCACGGCCGCCGAGCGCTTCGCCGACCTCGCGCGGGATTGGGAGGCGGTGGCGGTCGCGCGGCTGGCGTCCCGCGAGCCGCTGGCCGACGACGAGCGCCCGCACCTGCTGTTGCTCCTGGCGACGGCGCTGCTGGGTCGGTACTCGCGCACCGGGGACGTGCCGGCGCTGCTGGAGTCGATCGAGGTCGGTGGGCTGGGGCTGACCGCGGCCGGTGGAGCGGATCGGTGGGTGCACCAAGTCAACCTCGGCCATGCCCTCACGTTGGCCTTCCGGGAGCGCGGCGACGTGCCACTGCTGGACGAAGCGATCGGCCTGTTGCGCGAAGCCGTGGCGGAGCGCCCCCAGGACGAACCTGAATCGGCCCTGGCACCGATGCAGCTCGGCATCGCGCTCCACCTGCGGTTCGCCGTCGGCGGTGGCGAGGACCTGTTGACCGACGCCGTCGCGCGGGCACGGGAAGCGGCGGCGGAACAGGCTTCGGACGCCTCGATCGCCGGGGCGGCCCACACCAACCTCTGCACGATCGCCCGAACCGCGTTCGAGCACTCCGGTGCCGCCGACCTGCTGGCCGAGTCGATCCGGGCGGGCCGGACCGCCCTGACCCTGCTGCCCGCCGGCGACCCGAACCGGCACGACGCGGCTGCCGTCCTGGGCACGGCTCTGCTGGCCAGGTACAAGTCGGTCGGCGACGGTGCCGCGCTGCGCCGGGCGCGATCGCTGCTCCAGGAGGTGTGCGCCACGAGCCGGCCGGACCACCCCGGCCGGGCCGGGTGGCTGACCAACTTCGCCGACTGCCTCCGGACGTGGTTCATCCACACCGGGCACACCGACGTGCTGGTGCAGGCCAGGGAGGTCGCTGCGGAGGCCGCCCGCGCGGGTCTCGCCAACGGACCCGACCGGGCGGTGCTGCTGGGCACCCTCGCGGACGTCCTGCTGTCCATCTACCTGCACGACCGGGCCCCGGAGGTGCTCGACGAGGCGGTGGGGCTGCTCCGCGAGGCGGTGCGGGTCACCGCCGGTTCCGCCGCAGCCGCCGTGCACCTCGAAGCGTTGGCCCACGCCCTCGACGTGGTGCACACGACCACCGGCGAGCGGGACGCGCTGATCGAGGCGATCGACCTCGCGCACCGGGCCGCCGACGCGGCCCCCGGCCACCGCCCGGCGCGGTCGAGGTCCCTGGGCGGCCTGGGACAGGTGCTCGACACCGGTTACCGCCGGATCGGCGACCTGGCCCTTCTGCGGAGAGCGGTCGACGCGTACTCGGAGGCGCTGTCCGGCACCGACGCGACATCGCCCGTGCTCCTGTCGGGCGCGGCGGGCGCGCTGAGCGCCCTGGCCGACCGGACCGGTGACGCGGACCTCCTCGACCGGGCGGTGGCACTGCACCGGTCGGCACTGGAGGCGGTGCCTCCGGAATCCCCGGTCCGGGCCGCCTACCTGGGCACCTTGGGCGGGGCGCTTGCGAAGCTGCACGCGACCACCGGCGATCACAAAGCCGAGCGGGAAGCCATCGAGGTAATGCGCGCGGGCGTCGCCGAGGGCGACCTCCTACCCCCGATCACCCGGGCCTCCCTCCTCTACCAGCTCGCCATCACGCTGTCGGACACCGAGGAGGCCGCCACCGACCTGCTCGTGCTCGACGAAGCGGCGGGGTTCGCCCGGCGCGCGGTCGACCTGCTGCCCGCGACGGAGTCCCACTCGGAGTCCCACTCGGAGGCCCACTTGGCGGCGGCCGAGCACACCCTGGCCAGGGTGCTGCTCGCCAAGTACGGGTTGGACGGCGACCGGGCCTCGCTCACCGAGGCGAACCGGCACTTCGCCGCCGCCGCGGAGGTCGCCACCGCGCCACCGGTCATCACCTTCGGCGCGCGGTGGCGGGCGGCGTCCACCTCGGCCCTCCTCAAGGACGACGAGCGCGCCGTCACCCAGGTCGAGCAGGCCGCCGCACTGCTCCCCGAGATCGCCCCCGAGGCGCTCACCGAGGCCGACCGACTGCACCTGGTCACCTCGACGGCGGGTTTCCCGGCCACCGTGCTCACCGTGCTGGCGCGAGCGGGACGGCCCGAGCGAGCCGCGGAACTGCTGGAGCAGATCCGAGGCACCCTCCTGACCGACGCGATCACCAGCCGATCCGGTGTGGACGAGCTGCGCGCGGTCCGGCCGGACCTGGCCGATGAGGTGATCCGGCTCCGGCTGGAGCGCGCGGCGCTGAATGACCCCGGCGAAGCCCCGCCAGCGGCCCTGCGCAACCGGCAGCTGTGGACTGTCCACTGGAGACGATTACTTCGCGAGGTGCACGCCCTGCCCGGGTTCGCCCGCTTCCTGGAGCCGCCCACGTACGACGAGCTGCGGGCCGAGGCCACCGAGGGGCCGATCGTCTACGTGGCCGCCGACGAGCGGGGCGGATTCGCCCTGATCGTGACGCGCGACGAGCCGATCGTGGTGGAACTGCCGGCCGCCGACTTCCGGACCGTGACCGGCCAACTGGCGGTGCTGCGCCACGCCGACGAGCTGGCGGCGGGGCCATTGCGGGAGGGGTGGCACGCGGCGCAGGGTCTGGCCGGGTACGTCCTGGCCTGGACCTGGACCGCCATCACAGGACCGGTGCTGGACCGCTTGGGGCCGGTCGACCGGCTGTGGTGGTGCCCGGTGGGCGTCATCGGGGCGCTGCCCCTGCACGCCGCCGGCCTCGACCGGAGGAACGGCCGTTCGGTGCTCGATCGCGCGGTCACCTCGTACACGCCGACCATCCGGGCGTTGGCACGGTCGCGGACCGCACCCGAGGCGCCCACCGGGTCGCTCCTGGTCGTCGCCGCGCCGGAGGCGACCGGTGCCGCCCTGCCCGCCGTACGGCGGGAGGTGGCCCGCATCGCCGCCAAGGTGCCGGGTGCCACTGTCCTGGACAGCGATGCCACCCGCGACCAGGTGCTCGCGCAGCTTTCGCACCACCGCTTCGCCCACTTCGCCTGCCACGGTGTCGCGGACGCGGCGCGCCCCGAGGAGAGCAGGCTCCTGCTCGCCGACCACCGCACGCACCCCCTGACCGTCGAGGCGATCGCCCGCCTGCGCTTGACCGGCGCGGAGATCGCCTACCTCTCCTCGTGCTCGACGGCCGAGACGTCCGCCCGGCATCGCGATGAGTTCACGCACCTGGCGGGTGCCCTGCAACTGGCCGGGTTCCGCGAGGTCGTCGGCACGCTATGGCCGGTGGGGGACCGGGTCGCGGCGGACCTCGCCGAGCGGCTCTACGACCGCGTCGTCGTCGATGGCGTGGTCCGGACGACCCGCGGGTCCACCGCGCGTGCCCTGCACCAGGCGGTCCGGGAACTCCGCGCCGTGCACCCGCACCGCCCGCTGGACTGGGCCCCCTACGCGCACTTCGGCCGGTAGCCTCCGTCCTGCAACCGGCCGGTGCCAGCCTCTGGTCACGGTCTCGGCCCGCATCAGGAACTCGGACAGGTAGCGCCGTGCGGGACGTCCGTCCGAGGGGGACCAGCCAATTATTGAGCCTAAAGTGATGGGTTTCCTGTAAGTCGGTGTGTAGTTGGGGTCGGGGGTGCGCACCGGGACCGCGTTTCAGTGCACTCCGCGACGGGTTCCGCGACGGGTGCCCCGGGTCAGGTGCCGCTGGGGTAGGTCTCGGGTTCGAGCGCGTCGACCCGGCGGGTGTGCAGCGGGTGCAGGGCTCGGGTCCGGTCGAGCCAGAGGAAGGCGTCGTAGCGGTCGCCGAGCACGGTGGGCACGTAGTTGCCCCGGTGGTCGCGTTCGGGGTGGTAGACCACGCCGATGGCGCGGTGGCCGAGTTCGGCGGTGAGCAGGTCGGGTCGGTCCTCGCGGGGGAGGACGAACAGGGCCTGCTCGGGTGCGGTGGCGTGCAGCACGTCCTCCAGCGAGCCGGGGCGGGCCGCCGGCACGGGCATCTCGTGCAGCGGCGCGCCCCACGAGTCGCCGGCGACGACCGTGCCGCGGTGGCTGCCGAACCCGACCAGCACCACCCGGTCGCCCCCGTACCGCTCGCGGGCGAGCTGACCGATGTTGATCTCGCCGTGCGCGGCCATGGCGGTGGCGCGGGCGTCGCCGACGTGGGTGTTGTGGGCCCACACGACCGCTTTCGAGCCCGGACCGTAGTGGGTCAGCAGGCGGGCGAGGGTGTCGTCCATGTGCCGGTCGCGGACGTTCCACGACTCGCGCCCGCCGCCGATCATGGCCCGGTAGTAGCGCTCTGCCCCGGCGACGACCTCGGCGTTCTGCCACGCCCCGAACGCACCGCCGTCGCCCGCCGACCCGTTGGCGGCGGCCCGTTCGCGCAGCCGCACCAGCAGGTCGACCACCTCGTTCTCGCAGCTGGTGGGGATCAGGCGGGTGGCCATCGCGTAGTCTCGGGCGCTCTCGCCGTAGGGCTCGAAGCAGTGGTAGGCAGCCAGGGCCGCAGGCACCTCGACGGGGTCGTGCTCGCGCAGGTGGGTGAGGATCTCGCGCAGCGATTCCCACAGCGAGTACACGTCCAGACCGTGAAAGCCCACTCGTTCGTGGACATCCCGCACCGCGTTGTGGGCCCGCAACCACCGGGTGAAGTCGGCGACCTCCTCGTTGGCCCACATCCACGTCGGCCACCGCTCGAACGCGGCCAAGGCGCCGCGCGGGTCGGCGGGCGCGTCGGGCAGGCAGCGGACGGCGCGGTCCACCCGGTCGCAGTCGGGCCAGTCGCCCTCCACCGCCACGAACGAGAAGCCCTTCTCGGCGATCAGCCGCCGCGTGAGCAGCGCGCGCCACCGGTAGAACTCGTGGGTGCCGTGGCTGGCCTCGCCGATCATGACCACCCGCGCGTCGCCGACGCGGTCGAGCAGCACGTCGAAGTCGCCCGCGTCGGTCAGCGGCGCGGCCAGTGCGGCGACCTCCTCCGAGTACCGGGGCACGGTGTCCTCCTCGCGGTCGTCGGTGGTCGGAACTGCCTACCCGCACCGCCGCGGCGAAAACCCGCCGTGTTCATGCGGCCGGTCCGGGTACTCACCGGGAACGCGTGAGAGGAGAGCGGGGAGATGCCACGACCGGAAGTGCGACCGGGGACCATCGTCGTCTACACCGACATCGCGTGCGCGTGGTCGACGGTCGCGATCGTGCGGTTGCTGCGCGCCCGGGACGAGGCGGGGTTGACCGATCGGGTGCACCTGGACCACCGGTGCTTCCTGCTGGAGGACGTCAACGCCTTCCCGATCCCGAAGAAGTTCCTCGACTCGGAGATCCCGGTGGTCGGCGCGCTGGAGCCCGACCTGGGGTGGAAGAACTGGCAGGGCGACCCGGCGGACTGGCCGGTGACCACGGCACCGGCGAACGAGGCCGTGCACGCGGCCAAGGAGCAGTCGCCCCGGGCGGCCGAGGAACTGGACGTGGCGCTGCGCCTGGCGTTGTTCCGCGACAGCCGCTGCATCTCGCTGCGGCACGAGATCGTCGACATCGCCCGCGGCTGCGAGCACGTGGACGCCGACGCGCTGGGCGAGGCGCTGGACGACGGCCGGGCGCGCGGGCCGATGATGCGCGACTACCGCGCCAACCGCGACGCCGTGCAGGGCAGCCCGCACCTGTTCTTCGCCGACGGCCACGACGTGCACAACCCCGGCATCGAGCTGGACTGGGTGGGGGAGCAGGGCGCCGGGTTCCCGGTGGTGGAGCACGACGACCCGACCGTCTTCGCCGACCTCGTCCGCCGCGCCGCGGCCACCGCGCCGGGTTGAGACGGCGATGAGCGGGTAGGCCCTGGGCATGGCTCCTACCGCGTTGACCGCGCTCGCGCTGACCTGTTCCCTCAAGCCCTCGCCCGAGCCGTCGAGCAGCGACAAGATCGCCCGACAGGTGCTGGACGAACTCGCCGCCCACGGTGTCGAGGGCGACCTGCTCCGCGTCGTGGACTTCGACGTGCGCCCCGGGGTGGAGACCGACATGGGCGGTGGCGACCAGTGGCCGACGATCCGCGAGCGCGTCCTGGCCGCGGACATCCTGCTGCTGTCCACCCCGACGTGGGTGGGCCACCCCTCCAGCGTCGCCCAGCGGGTGATGGAGCGGCTGGACGCCGAGCTGTCCGAGACCGACGACGAGGGCCGCCCGTCGATGTACGGCAAGGTCGCCGTGGTGGCGGTGGTGGGCAACGAGGACGGCGCGCACAAGATCATCGCCGACTGCTTCCAGGCGCTCAACGACATCGGCTTCACCGTCCCCGCGAGCGGCGGGACGTACTGGAACTCCGAGGCGATGAACCCCAAGGACTACATCGAGCTGGAGCAGACCCCGGACGCCGTCGCCTCGACCAACAAGAAGCTGGCGAGCAACGCCGTGCACCTGGCGCGGCTGCTCAAGCAGGCCCAGTACCCGCCCGTCCAGTGAGGAGCAGCCCAGTGAGGAGCAGCCCGGTGAGGAGCAGCCCGGTGAGGAGCAGCCCGGTGAGGAGCAGCCCGGTGGGAGACCTGGAAGTGGTGCACGAGTTCACCGGGCCGATGCCCACCGGGGTGAGCGTCTCGCACACCGGTCGGGTGTTCGTGAACTTCCCGAAGTGGGGCGACGAGGTCCCCGCGACCGTGGTGGAGCTGCGCGACGGCGTCGAGGTGCCGTTCCCGGACCAGGCGTGGAACTCGCCCTCGGGCGACGACGACGAGGGCGCGTTCGTGTCGGTGCAGAGCATCGTGGTCGACCCGGCCGACCGGCTGTGGGTGCTCGACACCGGCAGCCCGCTGTTCCGGCCGACCAAGCCGGGCGGGCCGAAGCTGGTGTGCGTCGACCTGGCCACCGACACCGTCGCTCGGGTCATCACGTTCCCGCCCGACGTGGCACTGGAGACGACCTACCTCAACGACGTGCGGTTCGACCTGCGGCGCGGTGAGGCCGGCGTCGCCTACATCACCGACTCGGCCGACTCGGGTCCCAACGGGATCATCGTGGTCGACCTGGACAGCGGCGAGTCGTGGCGCAGGCTGCACGACCACCCCTCCACCAAGGCCGAACCCCTGGAGGGCTTCCGCCCGGTCGTGGAGGGCGCCCCGCTGCTGGAACGCCCCGCAGACGGTGAGCCGGAACCGGTCACCATGGGCTCGGACGGCATCGCCATCAGCGCGGACGGCACGCGGCTGTTCTACTGCCCGTTGGCGTCCCGCCGTTGGTACAGCGTGCCGACCAACGCCCTGCTGGACCGGTCGCTGCCCGACGACGAGGTGGGGGAGCAGGTGGTCGACGAGGGCGACAAGGGGGGCGGCTCGGACGGGTTGGAGACCGACGACGCCGGGCGGCTCTACCTGACCGACTACGAGCACAACGCCGTGCTGCGCAGGCTGCCCGACGGCGACTTCGAGACCGTCGCCCACGACCCGCGCCTGCTGTGGCCGGACACGATGTCGGTCGCCGACGGGTACCTCTACGTCACCGCCAACCAGCTGCACCGCCAGGCGAAGTACCAGGGCGGGCAGGACCGCAGGCAGAAGCCGTACCACCTATTCCGCGTGCCTGTCGACGCCGGACCCGTCCGGCTCCGGTAGCGCACCACCCGGACGAGGAGTGATCCGCTTGACCACCACGACGATGCCGATGCTGGAGACCTACCCGGCGGAGATCAACCTGGACCGGGCGAAGCTGGCCGCGGCGATCGACGCGCTGATCGCGTGCGCCGAGGCGTGCACGGCGTGCGCGGACGCCTGCCTGAGCGAGAGCTCGGTGGCGGAGTTGACCAAGTGCCTGCGCACGAACCTGGACTGCGCGGACATCTGCGGCACGACCGCCCGGGTGTTGTCCCGGCACACCGGGTACGACGCGAACACCAGCCGGTCGCTGTTGGAGGCGTGCGCGACGGTGTGCGGGTCCTGCGGCGACGAGTGCGGCTCGCACGCCGGGATGCACGAGCACTGCCGCGTCTGCGCCGAGGCGTGCCGGGCGTGCGAAGCCGCCTGCCGCGACCTGCTCGCCACCATCAGCTGACGGTGGCGAGGCACGTCGGCTTGCGACGACGAGCCGGGCGGCACGGGTGTCGGTGCCCACGATCGGGTGGCACGTGGTTGACCTCATCCGACGTGGGTAGGCGGCGGTGAACCGACACCTGGAGGTTTTCGTGACTGTCGAGCGGGAGCACGACACCGACCTGGTCCGCGTGATCACCGCCGACCACCGCGAGGTCGAGCGGCTGTTCCGGGAACTGGAGTCCGGCCAGGGCACGCCCGAGCACCGGCGCGCCCTGGCCGACCACGTGATCGCCGAACTGGTGCGGCACTCGGTGGCCGAGGAGCAGTTCATGTACCCGGCCGCGCGCGAGGTCCTGCCCAACGGTGACGAGGTGGCCGACCACGAGATCGAAGAGCACGCCGAGGCCGAGCGGGTGATGAAGGAGCTGGAGGGCCTGGAACCCACCGACCCCCGCTTCGACCGGCTGCTCACTGAGCTGATCCGCGAGATCCGCCACCACATCAAGGACGAGGAGGAGGACCTGCTGCCCCAGCTCGCCGCCCGCTGCTCGGCCGAGGACCTCCAGGAGCTGGGGCGCAAGGTCATCGCGGCCAAGAAGGTCGCGCCCACCCGCCCCCACCCGGCGGCCCCGGACAAGCCACCGGCCAACCTGCTGCTCAACCCGGGCACGGGCCTGATCGACCGCCTGCGCGACGCGCTCTCCGGCCGCAACCGCTGATCACCGCCACCGACCGGTGACGGGTCGGGCGGACATCCCGGCCCGCCACCGTCGCGGGTCGTCCGCACGCCGTGCACACCGGGAGGCTCCCCGGTCGCGCTGGTTCGCGTCGCGTCCGCGTTTCACGGCCGGGCAGGCGGGTACCGGGCCTGCATGGAGGACATCACCGGAGCCGGTCCCGAGGAAGAAGCCGTGCGCGCCGGAGAGGCGAAGCCCGCCACCGAACAGGAGGAAGGGCTCGGCGAACCGGACTCGTCATCACCCGACGACCAGCGGGACGACGATTCCGGGACGCCCGAGGACGACCGGGACGACGCCTGACCGCGACGACGTTCCGCGCCGATCCGGTCACCACCGGCGTCGGTGGCCCCTCGCGGCCGGAGCCCCGCTGTCGCTTTTCGACGCGCGTACGAGGTCCGGCGCCGCGGTACCCGGGTGACGGTGGGGAAGTCGGTGTTCGCCTGGCGGGACGCCAACCACGCCCACGCCCGGCTGCGCGGACCGGGCGAGCGCGTCAACGCCCGACTCAACACCTGGTACGTCCTGCGCAAGTTCCGCTGCCGCCCCACCGCGCCGGCCACCCGGCCAAGGCCACCCACGTCCTGCGGAACCGAAGTTGCCGCACGATGAAAGAGGTGGTGTGCACGCCGTTCAAGCACCACGCCACCCGACCACCGCTGCTGCGGAACTCCCGCACGACGCGGGTACCCGGGACCGTCCCCTCAGGGGCGGATGCCCGCCGGTAGTCGGAACCGGGTGAGGTCGGCGGTGAGGAAGGAGGTCACCTCGGTGATGTGGCGACCCCGGATCGTGAGGACGTCGAGGCCGCCGGGCAGGTACTGCCCGGCGGCCTCGTCCCACAGGTAGGTGCCGAAGGCGAGCTGGCCGTTTGCCGTGGTGGGCAGGAATCGCCAGTGGTACCGCAGCGGGCCGCGCAGGAGGAAGGCGCGGATGTCGTCCCTGCCGCGGTACCACTCGGGCAGCGGTGGCATCGAGTAACGGGCGTCGTCGGCGAGCATCGCGACGATCGCGTCGACGTCGCCGAGGTGCCAGGCGTCGCTCCAGCGGGTCACGAGCGCGCCGACCGCCTCGTCGCCGAGGTCGCGCAGCACGGTGTGCTGGGTCGGCGTGGCCGAGTCGATCACCTTCCGGGCCCGCTGCAGGGCGCTGTTCACCGACGCGGGGGACGTACCCAGCTGGTCGGCCACCTGGGCCGCCGAGAAGCCGAGCACTTCGCGCAGGACCAGCACTGCCCGCTGGATCGCGGTCAGGTGCTGCAGTGCGGCGACGAACGCGAGTTCGACGCTCTCGCGGGCGAGGTAGTGCGCCTCGGGCGAGGTGTCGGGGTACGGCTCAAGCCAGTTGACCTCGGTGGCGGGTGCGCCGGGGTCGACGTCGACGGGCAGCGCGCGGCGTCCGCGTCGCTCGATCGCGGTGAGGCAGCAGTTGGTGGCGATCTTGTAGAGCCACGCTCGGACGAAGCCGCGGTCGTCGAGGTTGCCGACGCCGCGCCATGCTCGTACGAGCGATTCCTGCAGCGCGTCCTCGGTGTCGTGCAGCGAGCCGAGCATCCGGTAGCAGTGCGCCTTCAGCTCGTCCTGGTGCGGTGCGACCAGCTGTTCGAACGCGTCGGCGTCGCCACCGCGAGCGGCGGCGACCTTCCCACCGTGCTCGCCGACCACGCGCCGGACATCGTCATGTTCGACGTCCCGCCGCCCGAGCAGGGCGTGCGCGGCATCGAGGCCTACCGCGAGACCTGGCCGGGCTTCCTCCGGTGGCAGGCGTCCGGCGCGGTGTTCGAGATCGAGTCGCTCGACGTCACAGCAGGCACGGACGTCGCGTTCGCCGTCGCCCTGCTGCGGTGCGGTACGCCTTCGGACTTCGATCGCGACCCGGGGCGCCGACTGCGGCTGACCATCGGCCTGGTCAAGGTGGAGGGCCGTTGGACCGTCGCGCACGAGCACCACTCGTTCGCGGACAGGACGGGGGTGCCGGATGCGGCTGGTGCCGAGGTCCGGTTCCGCGGCACCCGCGTTTTCCAACGACGCGACGGCGACTGGCAGATGGTCCACCAGCACCTGTCCCTCCCGGCGGCGGGCGGCTGAGGCTCGTCATCGTGGTTGACGGCGGGGCTTGGTGCGGTGCGGGACGAGGACGGCCGCGACGATCGCGGTGGCCCGACGTGGGCGGCGGCGGCAGCGTGGTCACGGACAGGGTGGTGTACCGGTGCCGGGCGTCGCAGCGACGGACCCGGTAGTGGTCCGGGCCGGTCTCGTTCCCGGCGAACCGGAAGGTTTCCCGACGCCCCGTGTGGTCGGTCACGTGGCGGTGGCACCGGGAATCCCCCGGCGGGGATCGGTCGTTGCCGTGGTCGGTGCGCTCGCACCGGGGTTGAACAGCCAGCCCGTCGCCGTTGGATCGGGTCTCCGGGAGGTTGTCCGGTGGGGCAGGACGGATCGGCTGTGAACGTGGCGGTGTCCGCCGGTGTGCGGGGTGACGTGCCGGTGCTGCGCGTCGCGGGTGAGATCGACATGGCGACGGCGCCCGGTGTGCGCGACGCGCTGCTGAGGTGGCTGGGAGCCGCCGTGCCGATGGCCGTGCTGGACCTGACCGGGGTGGTGTTCCTGGCGTCCGACGGACTGGCGTTGCTGGCCGAAGCCGCTCACCACGCCGGCAGGTGCGGTGTGGTGCTCGCCGTCGCCGCCGGTCACCGCGCCGTGCTCAACCCGTTGAGCATCACCGGGATGCACGAGGTGGTCACGGTGCTCCCGGATGTCGACCACGCCGTGGAGGCGGTGCGCGGCCTGGTGGCCGCCCAGGTCGGCAGCCGGGACGAAGGCTGATCGACGGTTGATCGACGGTGCCGGTGCCGCACCGGTGCCGTCGGTCAACCGTTCTCGTCGGTGTCGGTGTGCGGGCTGCCCACCGGCTTGGACTGCGAGGACCCGCGCTGGCGCAGGTAGACGCTGAACACGACCATCGAGCCGATGGCCAGGAACTCCGACTGCCAGTTCTGCAGCGACCGGTTCCAGAAGTCCGGCGAGGCCAGGTACTCCCACCAGGTCACGGTGTCCTGGAAGTTCACCAGCTGCTCGTTGTTGTAGGCGCTGCGACCGGCGATGGACTGCGTGCCCCACGAACCGAGGAACAGCGCCAGCATCACCAGGCCCAGCGAGTTCGAGTACAGCCCGGTGCGCCACCCGCCCGCCTTGGCCCACGGCGGGGAGTCGGGCTTGACGTGCGCGCCCACCAGTTGCTGCTCGTCGGTCTCGCGGCCCAGCCGTTCGGCCGGTTTGGACTCGGTCGAGCCGCGCTGCACCAGCCACACGCCGGCGAGTACGAACAGGACGAACTGGAGGTACTCGGACTGCCAGTTCTCCGCGACGTCGACCGCGAAGTCCGACGAGGTGACGTAGGCCCACAGGCCGATCGGGTCGCCGCCGTCGGTCAGCCGGCGCTCGTTGAGGTCGGCGTTGCCGGCGAACGCCTGGCCGACCAGCGAGGCCAGGAACAGCAGGCCGAAGGCGAGCCCCAGGCCGTTGTCGCGCAGGAACCGCTTCACATCCCCACCAGCCCGATCACGCTGAAGCACACCAGCAGGGCCAGCACGCCCACCAGGTAGGCGTAGAACATCCCGCGTTGCGTCACGGCCCACCCACCTCGCACTCGTGCGGGTGCTCCCCGCGCGGCTCGCACCCCGCGCCCGAGACCCGCCAGCCCACCGCCAGCTCCCGCAGGAACAGCACGTCCCCGGCAGTGCGTACCCGGGCCGCGTCGCCCCACACCTCGACCTGCTCCACCGGACCGCCCGGGACGTCGAGGGCGGCGCAGTCGGTGCTGTCGCGGGCCTGCCCGGTGAGCAGGTCGCAGGCCCGCGCCGAGTCCCCGGCGGAGACCGCGGAGGTGAAGTCCTCCGCCGCCCGCCGCACCAGGTCCTCGGTGCCCGAACCGCACCCGCTCGCCACCAGCGCCGCGGTCAGCAGGGGTGCGAGGCGCACCGCGGTCGGGAAGAGCTGCCTCACCTGCACGGTCTCCTCTCGGCGTACGACACCTCCTGCTTCCCCCGTAGGGCGAAGGGCAAACCACTCCGGGGCAGGGTTGTCAGCCGCCACCGGCGTGCACGAGGCGTTGACGGCAGCCCCCGATCGCGACGACCGTGCGTGCGGGCGGAACCTCGCGTGACCACCGCTGGTCCGGTCGGGCCGGTGCGTTCGGCGAGGCTGGTCGCGGTGGGGTCGCGGTGGTCCCGGGTGTGTTCGGGGTCTCGGCGTCGCCGATTGCTTATTGGTCAGTGACCTAGTTTGCTGTCCTTGGTTATTGGTCACTGACTAAGGAGTGTGTTGTGGTGGTCGACGTGGTGGTGGTCGGGGGAGGGCCGGTCGGGTTGTGGCTCGCCGGGGAACTGGCGGCGGGCGGGGTGTCGGTGGTGGTGTTGGAGGCGCGGGACGCGCCCGATCCGCGTTCCAAGGCGCTGACGCTGCACCCGCGCACCCTGGAGCTGCTGGCCTCCCGGGGGCTGCACGAGCGGTTCCTCGCCGAGGGCGGGCGCATCCCCGGCGGCCACTTCGCCGTGCTGGAGCAGCGCCTGGACTTCTCCGCGCTGGACACGCCGTTCCCGTTCACGCTGGCGCTGCCGCAGGTGCGCACCGAGCAGCTGTTCGAGGAGCACGCGCGCGACCTGGGCGCCGACGTCCGGCGCGGCCACCGGGTGACCGGGGTCGAGCAGCGCGACGACGCGGTGGAGGTCCGCGTCGAGGGACCGGCGGGGGAGCGGGTGCTCCGCGCGCGCTACGCGGTGGGCTGCGACGGCACGCGCAGCACCGTGCGCGAAGCGGCCGGCATCGGCTTCCCCGGCACGCAGTCGAGGGTGCTGGGCCGGCTCGGCGACGTCGTGCTGGACGAGCCGCCGACCGGACCCGCCACCCGCGTGACCGGCGACGGCACGGTCATGGTCGTGCCGCTGCCCGAAGGCCGCCACCGCCTCGTGGGCATCACGCCCGAGGACCTGCGCACCGACTGGCCGGGCGAGCTGTCGCTGGAGGAGCTGCGCGCCAAGACGGCGGTGGTCGCGGGCACCGACTTCGGCATGCGCGACCCGTCGTGGCTGTCCCGCTTCGGCAACGCCTCCCGCCTCGCCGACCGGTACCGGTCCGGGCGGCTGCTGCTCGCCGGCGACGCGGCGCACCAGCACTTCCCCGCCGGTGGCGTGGGGCTCAACGTCGGCGTGCAGGACGCGGCGAACCTGGGGTGGAAGCTGGTCGCGGTGCTGCGCGGCTGGGCGCCGGACGCGCTGCTGGGCACCTACGAGACCGAGCGGCGCCCGGTGGGCGCCGACCTGCTCGCCCACACCGCGGCGCAGACCGCGTTGATGACGGACTTCACCCCCGAGGGACTCGCGTTGCGCGACCTGGTCGGCGGGCTGATCGCCACCCACCCCGAGGTGTCGCGCGACCTGGCCGAGCGGCTGTCCGCGCTCGGCGTCGCCTACCCGGCGGGCGAGGGGCACCACCCGCTGGTCGGCCGCCGCGCCCCGGCCCTGGGCGACCTGTTCACCGCCCTGCGACCGGACCGGTACGTGCTGCTGGACCTCTCCGGTGGGCTGTCCGGGGTCGCCGATGCCGCACCGGACGGCGTCGGGCCCGGTCTGACCGTGCTGGGCGGCGCGACGGCGGGCGACCGCGCCGAGTGGGCGGGTGTGCGCGCCGCCCTGGTGCGGCCCGACGGTCATGTCGCGTGGGCCGACCGGCCCGCCGATGACCTGCGGGTCGCGGTCCGCGCCGCCCTGGCCGCGATCGGCCGTTGAGGGTCGTGCCGAGGTGGACCACCTGGCGGCGCCGACGCCGTTCTCCCCGGCTCGTGGGGCTCCGCCCCGGCCCGAGTGGTGGTCGGGCCCGGCACGGTGCTGATCGCCGGGTTGTCCGCCTTCGGCGCGGGCCCGTGGGGCGTGCTGCGCGGTCGCCCCGTCCGCCGCCCCGCACGGGCGAGGCGGCTTGCGCGCGGCTGTCGGCGTGCTCCGGGGACCCGATGCCTCCGCGTAGGCTGGGACGGTGATCGAGGCGCGAGCGGGACGGCCGAGCCCCGCGCGGTTGGACCGGACCGCGGTGGTGCGCGCGGCTCTCGAAGTGCTCGACGAGTCCGGGTTCGAGGCGGTGTCGACGCGGGCCGTCGCGGCACGGCTGGACGTCCGGATGAACACCGTGCTGTGGCACGTGAAGACGAAGGCCCGGCTGCGCGAGCTGATGGCCGACGCGATCCTCGCCGGGATCGACCTGGGCGGCCTGCCGGAGCCGTGGCGGGACCGGGCGGCCGAGCTGTCCAGGCGGTTGCGGCGCGCCCTGCTCGCCCACCGCGACGGCGCGGCCGTGGTGACCGGGACCTATGCGGCGGAACCGGCCACCCTGCGCTTCTCCGAGGCGCTGGTCGCCGCCCTGCTCGCCGGCGGTGTCGACGACCACCGGGCGGCGTGGACCGCGTGGACGCTCACCTACCTCACCCTCGGGCTGGTGCAGGAGGAGCAGGCGGCGGCCAGGGGGGACGGTGTGCGCCTGGCCGGGGCGGTGGCGCCGGACCTGCACCCCGCGCTGCTGCGCACCGCCCACCACCTGGCACCGGACGCGTTCGCCGAGCGGCTGGACTTCGGCGTGGGACTGGTGCTCGCCGGCCTCGGCTGATCACCGGTGCCGACCGGCGAGACCGTGTGTCCGTTGTGGACCGACTTCCGCACCACCTGCTCGCCGCCGGAGTTCGCTCCACCGGCCCACGTGCGCTCGACGAGGGCCGACCGGCCCCGGCCTCAGGCCAGCGCGGCCAGGACCGCCCGCGCGGTGTCCGCACTGGACTGCGGGTTCTGGCCGGTGACCAGGTTCCCGTCCACCACGACGGTGCTCGACCACGCGGGACCGGTCTCCAGCACCGCGCCCAGCTCGCGCAGCCGCGCCTCCACCGAGTACGGCACGGCCAGGCCGCCTTGGCGCTCCTCTTCGTCGGTGAACGCGGTCATCCGCCGCCCGGCGAACGCGAACGATCCGTCCTCCCGCACCGCCGAGAGCAGGCCCGCCGGGCCGTGGCACAGCGCGGCGACGACCTTGCCCGCGTCGGCGAACGACACCAGCAGCCGCCCGAGCACCGGGTCGACCGCCAGGTCGGCCATCGGGCCGTGCCCGCCGGGCAGCACCACGGCGTCGTAGTCGGCGACGTCCACGTCCGCCAGCACCAGCGGCGCGGCCAACTCGTCGTCGATCGACGCCAGGTAGGCGTCGAACTCCTCCGCGCGGCTGGCGGCGTCCACCGCGGGCCGCGCGCCGCCCGGCGTGGCGATGTCCACCCGCGCGCCCGCCGCGCGCGGCACCCGCACCGACTCCACGACCTCCTCGGCCCAGAAACCGGTGGCGTGGCGCGACCCGTCGGCCAGCACCAACTCGTCGGCCGCCGAGACCACGACCAGGACCCTGCTCATCGAAAACCCCTTCCACAGTGGAACCGTCGACCACCACTCCATCACTTTTCCCCGGGTTAAGCTGGACCGAGCCATCACGTTCCTTATGGCCCGGAGTTGACGCGGTGACCGACCTCGACCTGCTGGCCACGTTCGTGGAGATCTACCGGGGCGGTTCGCTGACCGCCGCGGCCCGGCGGCGCGGCCTGACCCAGCCGGCGGTGACCGGGCAGCTCGCGCGGCTGGAGCGGGAGCTGGGCGAACCGCTGTTCATCCGCGGCGCCCGGGGCGTGACGCCGACCGCGCGGGCCGACGAGCTGGTCCGCGCGGTCGGCCCGCACGTGGACGCACTGCGCTCCGCGGTGTCCGGTGCGGACGACCGGGCGGCGCTCACCGGGACCGTGCGCCTGGCCGGCCCCGCCGAGCTGATGACCGCGCGCGTGCTGCCCGCGCTGGCCCCGCTGACCACGCGCGGCCTGCGGCTGCGGATCACCACCGGGCTCGCCGGCGACCTGCTCGCCGCCCTCGCCGACGCCCGACTGGATCTGGTGCTGTCCTCGGTGCGACCGACGGACCGGGCACTGACCGCGACGCCGTTCGCGGACGAGGAGTTCGTGCTCGTCGGCCCGCCCACCCTGGTGCGGTCGGTCGACCGGGAACTGCTCGCGGTCGACCCGGTGCGGGCGCTGGCCCACCTGCCGCTGGTGGCCTACGCCGAGGAGCTGCCCATCGTCCGCCGGTACTGGCGCAGCGAGTTCGGCCGCCGCCCGCCCAACCCCGTCGCCGTGGTCGTGCCCGACCTGCGCGCCGTCCTGGCCGCCGTGGTGGCCGGCGCGGGCATCTCCGCGCTGCCGCGCTACCTGGCCGACCCGGCGCTCGCGGCGGGGTCCGTGGAACCCGTGCACACGGCCGCCGTGCCGCCGCTCAACACGCTGTACCTCGCGACGAGGGTGGGTGGTGCGGCGGACGCGCCCGTGGCCCTGGTGCACGACCACCTGGTGGCCCGGTCGAAGGACTGGGGCAGCCTCTAGCCCGCCGACCGGGCGAACCCGCCGGCCGAACCCGGAACGGTCCCGGCGGACGCGAGCATCCAATGTTCGTCCACACCGGACGGTTTGGTTCACCGGGGTGCGGCCGTCCTTGCCCGGCTGACCTCGTGGGGTACGCGCTCGTCCCCGAAGGGACCGGCCACGAGGAGGTGTTCCGCCGGTTCGTGGGCCCGCCGCCGATGCCCGGGTCGACCACAACGCGCGGAGGGGGTCAGGACGTGACCTGGGCGAGGCGTCGCCTGCGCCGGTAGTCGGCGGCCTTCATCCGGTTCCCGCACTCCGCCATGCCGCACCACCGGCGCGGCTTGCCCCGGGCGTCGTCCACGAACAGCCTCGTGCACTCGGGCCGGCCGCACTCGCGCACCCGTTCCAGGTCCGCAGGCGACCCGACCAGCTCGATCGCGTCCCGGGCCACGGTGGACAGCGCCGCCGCGAGGTCGCCGTGCCGCTCCAGCCGGCCGTCGACGAGCACCGGCCGGACCGGCGGCGCGTCGGCGAACGCCTGGAGCGCGCCCGCGGCCACGTGCCGGTCCGCGTCGACGCGCACCGCGGCGTAGACCAGTTCGCGCAGCTCGCGGACCTCGGCCACGTCCGCCTCGTCCACCCGCGGCGGTCGGCTCAGCAGCCCGGCCAGCGTCACCCAGTCGGCGACGCTCGCGGCGTCCGGCAGCAGCTCCTCCGGCCGGTCGCGCCGCCACTTCAGCGTCCCGACCAGGTCCAACGACACCCGACCGCTCACGAAAACGTGCACGTAACCATCTTGACAGTGACGTCAAGTGCGCGCGGGCAGGTGGCCCGCAACGTCCTGGAGCGCAGACCGGAGTCGGCGTTTCACGGGCTGGCGGATCACGGTCCTCAGCCTCGCCGGGTCGGTCCGGCGCGGGTCGCCGACGTAGACCTCGTGGTGCTCGCCCGCCGGGACCAGGTCGTGGGACGGCAGGTACTCGTCGTGCAGGGCGGCCATCAACGGGGTCTCGTCGTCGTACGAGCCGATGTGCAGGACCTGCGCGCAGGTGCCTTCGTGCAGGGTTTCCCGGCGCACCTCGGCGATCGCGGGGAGCCCCTTCTTCGCCAGGGCGCGCTCCGCGGCCTCGCCGACCAGATCGTCGTCCACCCAGTCCGGCTGGCTGATCATCATGCGCCAGTGCCAGGACTCCTTGGCGCGCGCGGTGAACACCGCCGGGTCGGGTGCCCACCACAACCCCTCCAGCGGGGCGACGACGAAGTCGCGGCCGGCGTGCTTGCTCGCGAACTTCACCGCGTAGGCCACGGAGTACAGCGCCTGGACCGCCCGCGCGTAGTCCGGCGAGGTGTTCGGGTCGCCGACGCCGTCGATCGCCAGGAACTGCTGCGGGGGCACCTCGACCAGCGCCCAGGCCCTGTTCTTCGGCGCGTAGAACTCCTTCAGCGCGCGCTTCACGTCGTACGGGGGCACCCGGTGATCCTATTCCGCGCGTGTCGCCGCCCGGCCCGCGAACCGAACTCCCGTCACCGTCTTGACGGTGACGGGAGTTGTGTCCAGAATCGTGTCACCTTCTGAACGGTGACTCGGCGCGGTGGCGTGCCGACGAGCGCGCCCCGCGCCGTCACCGGTCACGACTCCCGGAGGAGGGTCCGATGACACGCGAAGAACCACCCGCGCCCGGCCCGTGGGCGCTCGACGAGTACCTGTACTTCGTCGACCGCGCCTTCGACGGCATGCTGGCGAGCCTGGACCGGCTGGGCCCCGACCGCGGCAACTCCGCACCACCGCTGCCCGGCGCCAACAGCCCTTACGCGATCGTGCACCACTGCGCCGAGGTCGTGGACTACTGGATCGGCCACCTCCTCGCGGGCCGCCCCACCGACCGCGACCGCGACGCGGAGTTCCGCGCGACGGGCGACCCCGATGGGCTGCGCGCCCGGATCACCGCCCTGCGGGGCAGGCTCCGCGACGACCTGTCCGGCGTCGACCTCACCGCCGTGCCCGCCACCGCCCCGCGCCCCGGCTACCAGGGGCCGACCCGACCGCTGACCGGCGCCGGCGTGCTGCTGCACGTGCTGGAGGAGCTGGCCCAGCACCACGGCCAGGTGGAGATCAGCCGCGACCTGCTGGAGGCGTCGTGACCACCGACCCGCTGACCACCGACCCGCTGTTCGACGACCTCCGCGTCGAGGACCTGCGCTCCGGCTACGGGGTCAAGTGGGGGCGCGTCGCCGACGACGTGCTGCCCGCCTGGGTGGCCGACATGGACTTCCCCGTCCCGCCGGTCGTGGTGGCGGCGCTCGACGACGCGGTGCGCCGCGGCGCGCTCGGCTACCCCGACTGGCCGCACGGCAACCCGCTGCGCGCCGCCTTCGCCGAGCGGATGGAGGACCGCTACGGCTGGTTCGTCGCCGCCGACGACGTCCGCGAGCACACCGACCTCATCCAGGGCCTGCAACTGACCCTCCACCTCGCCACCTCGCCGGGCGACGGCGTGCTGGTGCAGACCCCGAACTACCCGCCGTTCCTGGCCTCCGTCACCACGATGGGCCGGCGGCTCGTGGAGTCGCCCTGGCTGTCCACCCCCGACGGCTGGGCGCCCGACCTCGCCGGGCTCGACCGCGCCGCCCGGGACTGCCGGGTGCTGCTGCTGGTCAACCCGCACAACCCGACCGGGCGCGTGCTCACCCGCGACGAACTGGCCGCGATCGCGGCCATCGCCCGCCGCCACGACCTCCTCGTCCTCAGCGACGAGATCCACGCCGAGCTGACCCACGCCCCGCACGAGCACGTGCCGTTCGCGTCCCTGGACCCGGACACCGCCCGGCGCACGGTCACCCTCACCTCGGCCACCAAGGCGTTCAACCTCGCCGGGCTGCGCTGCACGGTCGCCCACTACGGCCCCGAACGCCTGCTCGCCCTGCGCGACGCCCAGCCCCCGGACCTCTACGGCGTCGTCTCCACCCTCGGCGTGGTGGGCACGCTGGCCGCCTGGCGCGAGGGCGACGAGTGGCAGCGCCGCCTGCTGCGCGTCCTGGACCGCAACCGGCACCGGACCGTCGCCGCCCTGGGGGCCACCGGCCCCGCGCCCGAGGCCGGCTACCTGCACTGGTTCCCGGCGGCGCTGCTCGGCGTCACCGGGGACGACCCGGTCGCGGAGGTCCTCGACCGGACGCGGGTCCTGCTCGACGGGGGAGCGGGGTTCGGCGCGGACGGCCACCGCCACCTCAGGCTCAACTTCGCCACCGGCGCCGCGGTCCTGGACGAGGTGCTGCGCCGGCTCACCGCGCCGGCCGCGCGGTGAGAGGGCTCCCACCGGTCACCTCCCGGCGTCGAGGAGACCCGCCTCCCAGGCCCACGCGGCGATCTCCACGCGGTTGCGGGCGCCCAGCTTCGCCTGGACCGCCGCCAGGTGCGTCTTGACCGTGCCGACCGTGACGTGCAGGGCGTCCGCCACCTCCGCGTTCGTGCGCCCGCGCGCCACCAGCAGCACCACGTCCAGCTCCCGGGGCGACAGCGGCACGTCGCGGGGCTCGCGGCGCCGGCCCGCCGGCTCCCGGAGCAGGCGCACGGTGATCGCCGGGCTCACCAGGGCCTCACCGGACGCGGCGGCGCGGATCGCCTCCACCAGCAGCGCCGCGCCGGAGGTCTTGAGCACGAACCCGGCCGCCCCGTTCAGCAGCGCCTCGCGCACGAGCGCGTCCTCGTCGAAGGTGGTGACCACGACGACCTTCGGGCCGCTGATCCGGCGCAGCGCCCCCAGGCCGTCCAGGCGGGGCATCCGGATGTCCATCAGCACGACGTCCGGGGCGAGGTCCCGCGCCAGGGCCACGGCCTCCACGCCGTCGACGGCCTCGCCCACGACCTCGATGTCCGGTTCGGCGGACAGGATCATGCGGAACCCGGTGCGGACCATCGCCTGGTCGTCGGCGATGAGGACGGTGGTCGTCACGCCCCCTCCCCGACCGGGAGGCGGGCCTCCACCGCCCAGCCCCCGTGCGGGCCCGGACCGGCGGACAGGGTGCCGCCCGCCGCGGTGACGCGCTCGCGCAGGCCGCGCAGGCCGAACCCGCCCGGCCGGTGGGTGGTGGGGTGGGCGGCGGGGCGGCCGTCGTCGGTCACGCGGACCTCGACGAGGTCGGCCGTGCGGCGGACCGCCACGTCCACGGCGGTGGCGCCCCGCGCGTGCTCGCGCGCGTTGGTCAGCGCCTCCATCACCACGCGGTGGACCGCGGCGGAGGTGCCGGGCGGCACGTCGGCGAACGGGCCGCGCACGTCGAGCGCGCCGGGCAGGCCCGAGGAGCGGCGGAACCGCTCCACCAGGGCCGGCACCTCGGCGACCCCGGGCGCCCCGTCGGCACCGGTGTCGCGCAGCAGGCCGACCGCGCGGCGCATCGCGTCCACCGCCTCGGTGCCGGCGCGTTCGATCTCCCGCAGCGCGGGCAGCACGAGGCCGGGGTCGGTGCCGGCGACCGCCGCCGCGCCCTGCGCGTGCACCACGATCCCGGCGACGTGGTGGGCGACGAGGTCGTGCAGGTCGCGGGCGAACTCGGCGCGTTGCGCGGCGCGGGCGCGCTCCAGCTCCCGCGCCCGGGCGGCGGTCGTCAGCCGCGCCACCAGACCGGCCGCCGCGGCGACCGCCACCCCGAGTGCCAGCACGAGCACGCCGACCGTCGTCCGCAGGTCCCCGACGTCGCCCCGCAGCGGCTGGACCAGGACGGACACCGCCAGGACGGGCGCCGCGACGGCCGTCCACCGGGGTTCGCCGCGCCACACCAGCACGCCGAGCACGCCGAGCAGTGCGGCGGTCGCCGACAGGGTGAAGGGCAGCCCCGCCTGGTCGTGCCGGGTCGCCCACCACGCGCCGGTCGCGGCGGCGGCCTGCGCCGCCGCGAGCGCGGGCAGGCCGCGCGGACCCGGCCGGCCGGCGCACAGGGCCGCCACGACGATCGCCGCCACGACGATCGCGACCGCCCACGGCAGGCGCGCGTGGCCCCGACCGCTGAACTCGCCCAGCCGCAGGTCGAGCAGGCCGAGGACGGCGAACGCGCACGCGACGGCCGGCAGGAGGACCGCTGTTCGGGGGAAGGACCGCACCCGACCAGCGTAGGGAACGGGCGCGGCCCCCGTATCCCTCGGCAGGGGGTCTGCCGAAAGGAGGAGGCGGACCCGGAAGACCCGTCCGGGGAGGGAGGTCCGCGCGGCGCGGCCGGCGCACGCTGGCACGAGGTCCGGACAGGAGGTTCCGCAGGTGTGGGATGACGTCGGTTACGCGGGTGTGGGGATCGAGTCGTGGTACGTGCTCGTGCCCGCGCTCGCGCTGTGGGGAGCGGTGCTCGTGACGCGCGCGGTGCGCGGCCGTCCGGGGTGGACGGGGCGCCGGCTGGTGGTCCGGGCGGCGGTCGCGGCGTACGTCGCGGGGGTCGCGCACGTCACGCTGTTCCCGATCGACGTGCAGTCGGGCCCGTACGCCGACCGGACCGCCTGGTACGAGCAGGTCAACCCGGTGCCGCTGCTGACTGCGGACGCGCCGTCGTTCGCGCTCAACGTGGTGATGCTGGTGCCGTTCGGCGTGCTCCTGCCGCTGGTGTCGGCGCGGGCCGCGAGCGCGGGACGGGTGGCGGCGCTGTCGCTGGCGTTCAGCGCGTCGATCGAGGTGGCCCAGCTGCTGGTCTACGTCCTCGCGCGCAGCGGTCGCAGCGTCGACGTCAACGACCTCCTCGCGAACACCCTGGGCGGCGTGCTCGGGTACCTGCTGGTCAGGTCCCTGCCCGCACTGCGCCGCGCCGCGCTGCCCGGTTCGCCGCCGGCCTGAGCCCGACCGGTACCGCCGGCCTGAACCCGACCGGCGGTACCGGGCTGCGCCGTCCCTGTCGGACACAGGTGCGCAACAAGCCGTTGACAGCCGCTTCATCCTGATGAATCCTTCACCGCACCAAGTGCCCAAACGATTTGGCAGGTTGCGGTGAAGCGCATCGGGATCAAGGACGTGGCGGCGGCGGCCGGTGTCTCCGCGACCACGGTCTCCCACATCCTCAACGAGGTCGAGGGCAAGCGGATCAACCCCGAGACCCGGGCCACCGTGGTCCGCGTGGCCCGGGAGCTGGGGTACCGACCCAACAACCTGGCGCGGGGACTGCGGACCAGCCGCACCTACACGGTGGGCTTCATCGGCGACGAGATCGCCACCACGCCCCACGCGGGGCAGATCATCCAGGGCGCCCAGGACGCCGGTACCGAGCGGGGGCTGCTGCTGCTCATGCTCAACACCGGCGGCGACCCGGAGCTGGAGCGCAAGGCGATCACCCTGCTCGTCCAGCACGGCGTCGACGGCATCCTCTACGCGTCGATGTACCACCGGGTCGTGCGGGTGCCGCCCCAGCTCCGGTCGGTGCCGACGATCCTGGTGGACGCGAGCTCCGACGACCCCTCGGTGCCCTCGGTCGTGCCCGACGAGGAGCAGGGCGGCCTGACGGCCACCCGGGAGCTCCTCGCGCACGGCCACCGCCGGATCGGGTTCGTCACCAACACCGACGACATCCCCGCCTCGCGCGGCAGGCTCGCCGGGTACCGGGCCGCGCTGGCGGAGCGGGGCATCGGGTTCGACCCCGCGCTGGTCGTCGCCGACCGCTCGGACGCGCCCGGCGGCCACCGCGCGGCCCGCGCCCTGCTCGCGTCCGCGGACAGACCCACGGCGCTGTTCTGCTTCAACGACCGCATGGCGATGGGCGCCTACCGCGCGGCCGGCGAACTCGGCCTCGCGATCCCCGCGGAGCTGTCCGTGATCGGCTTCGACAACCAGGAGCTGATCAGCGAGAACCTCCACCCCGCCCTGAGCACCGTCGCCCTGCCGCACTACGGGATGGGGGCACGGGCGATAGCGCTCCTGCAGGCCCTCATCGACGCGCCCGGCACCACCGGCCCCGCCCTCCGGGAGGTGCTGCACTGCCCCCTGGTGAGCAGGGACTCGATCGCCCCGCCGCCCCGGTCTTGACCACCGGGACGACGGAGCGACCACGACTGGGCGACCGCTTGCACCGGCCGCCCGACGAGAACCGACCCAGCACGATGGAGGAACCATGAACGCGCGGACCAGACGTCTCGTCGCGGCGAGTCTAGCGGCGGTCACCACGGCGACCGCCCTCACCGGCTGCGGCACCGGGACCGGCGGATCGGGCGCCGGCGACGGCGTGCTGAAGCTGTGGACCCACAACGCGGGCAACGCCGCCGAGTACGACGTCGTCGAGAAGGTGGTCGACGACTTCAACGCGAGCCAGACGACGTACGAGATCGAGATCGAGGCGTTCCCCCAGGGCTCCTACAACGACGCCGTCGTCGCCTCCTCCTCGTCGAAGAAGCTGCCCTGCATCCTCGACGTGGACGGCCCCAACGTGCCCAACTGGGCCTGGGGCGGCTACCTGGCCCCGCTGGAGCTCTCCGGCGGCGAGGTCCCCCTGGACGACCAGCTGCCCAGCACCGTCGGCAAGTACCAGGACGAGGTCTACGCCTTCGGCTTCTACGACGTGGCGCTGACGATGTTCGCCCGCAGGTCGGTGCTCGACGAGCACGGCATCCGCATCCCCACCCCCGAACAGCCCTGGACCCGCGCGGAGTTCGCCTCGGCGCTGGCCGACCTCAAGGCGGGCGGCAAGTTCGAGCACCCGCTGGAGATGGGCACCGGCGGCAGCGGCGAGTGGTGGCCCTACGCCTACTCCCCGCAGCTGCAGAGCTTCGGCGGCGACCTGGTCGACCGCTCCTCCTACAAGACCGCGCAGGGCGCGCTCAACGGTCCCGAGGCGCTCGACTGGGCGAAGTGGATCCGCTCCCTGGTCACCGACGGCTACATGGCCCAGAAGTCCGGCTCCAGCCCCAACGACGACTTCCTCAACGGCAAGTCCGCCATCGAGTGGGACGGCAGCTGGGACGCGGCCAAGAACGTCGAGAAGCTGGGCGACGACCTGCTGATCCTGCCGCCCGTGGACTTCGGCCGGGGACCGAAGATCGGCGGCGCGTCCTGGCAGTGGGCCATGAGCTCGAACTGCGCGCAGCCGGAGGGCGCACGCGCGTTCCTGGAGTTCACCCGCAAGACGAAGTACTTCCTGGACTTCGCCAAGGCCACCGGCACCATCCCCGCCACCGACGCCGCCGCCGCGCAGATCCCCGGCTACGAGCCCGGCGGCCGGTACGAGACCCTCGTCCGGTCCGCCCGCGACCTCGCGGTGGTGCGCCCCGTGACGCCCGCCTACCCCTACATCGCCTCGGTGTTCGAGAAGACCGCCAAGGACGTCGTCGCGGGCGCCGACCCGAAGACCGCCCTGGACGACGCGGTCGAGCGGATCGACGCCAACCTCACCCAGAACGACTTCTACGCCGGCTGACGGCCCCGCCCCGCCCGCCTGGTGGAGACCCGACCGTCTCCACCGGGCGCGCCCGTTCCGCCCGGAGATCCCGTGACCGCCGCTGTTCCCCTCCGCGCGCGCCTGCGACGCGCACCCGGCAGCACGCTCGGCGCCGCCCGCCGCAGGGAGGGCCTCACCGCCCTCGGCATGGCCGGCCCCGCGGTCCTGCTGCTGCTCGTCTTCTTCGTCGTCCCGGTCTGCCTGGCCTTCGCCCTGGCCTTCACCAGCGCGCGCCTCATCTCGCCGACCCCGGCCCGGTTCGTGGGCCTGCGCAACTTCGCCCTGCTGCTGGAAGACCCGGTCTTCCTCCGCTCGCTGCTCAACACGTTCACCTTCGCGGCCGTCGTGGTGCCCGTGCAGGCGGGGCTCGCCCTCGGGCTGGCCCTGCTGGTCAACGGGCGCTTCCGGGGCACGAACTTCTTCCGCACCGTCTACTTCATCCCGGTGGTCACCTCCATGGTGGTGGTGTCGATCGTGTGGACGTTCCTCTACCGGCAGGACGGCCTCCTCAACCGGGTCATCGACGCGGTCACCCTCGGCCTGGTCCAAGGTCCGGACTGGCTCAACGACCCCTCGACGTCGCTGGCGGCGATCGTGTTCATGTCCGTCTGGCAGGGCGCGGGCTTCCACATGGTCATCTGGTTGTCCGGTCTCCAGACCATCCCCGCCGACCTCTACGAGGCCGCGTCCCTCGACGGCGTGGGCCGCTGGACGCGGTTCCGGTTCGTGACCTGGCCGGGACTGCGGGCCACCCGCACCTTCGTGCTGATCACCATCACCATCTCCGCGTTCAGCCTGTTCACCCAGGTCAACGTGATGACCCAGGGCGGGCCGCTGGACTCGACCACCACGGTGGTCCACCAGGCCGTGCGCAGCGGCTACCAGCAGCAGCAGACCGCGTACGCCTCGGCGATCTCGCTGGTGTTCTTCGTGCTGGTGCTCGTCGTCTCGCTCGTCCAGCGCCGCCTGACCAGGGAGAAGGACTGACATGACGACCCGGTCACCCCGGCCCGCTCCCCGGGCGGTGCTGCGCGGGCTGCCCGTCCACGCCCTGCGGGTCGCGCTCGCGCTGTTCTTCGCGTTCCCCGTGGTGTTCATGCTGGTCTCGTCGTTCAAACCGGACCAGCAGATCTTCGGCGACCTCGGCAGCCCCCGCGCGTTCCTGCCGGTCGGCAGCCTGTCGCTGGAGAACTACACCGCCGTGTTCGACCGCGTGCCCGCGATCCGGTTCCTGCTCAACTCCCTCGGCGTCTCGGCGATCACGATCGTCCTGGGCATCCTCGTCAACAGCCTGGCGGCCTTCGCCCTGTCCCGGATGCGCTGGCCCGGCCGCAAGCTCCTGCTCACGGTCATCATCGCCACCCTGATCGTGCCGTTCGAGACCTTCGCGCTGCCGATGGTCTGGTGGGTGAACGAGCTGCCCTGGCTGGAGGTCAACGGGTTCGGCCTCACCCTCACCGAAGGGTGGCTGGACACCTACCGGGTGCAAATTCTGCCCTTCGTCGCGAACGCGTTCTCGATCTTCCTGTTCCACCAGTACTTCCAGAGCATCCCCAAGGAGCTCGACGAGGCCGCGCTGATCGACGGCGCGGGCTGGTTCGGCATCTACCGGCGGATCGTCATGCCGCTGTCCGGCCCGGCCGTCGCGACCGCGGCGATCCTGACCTTCCTGCCCGCGTGGAACTCCTACCTGTGGCCGCTCATGGTCGTGCAGGACGAGGAGCTGCGCCCGGTCATGGTCGGCATCCAGTACTTCTTCCAGCTCAACGTCTCCTGGGGACAGGTCATGGCGTACTCGTCGATGATCACCGTCCCCGTGCTCGCGCTGTTCCTGGCCTTCCAGCGGTCGTTCATCGACAGCATCGCCTCCAGCGGCGTCAAGGGATGACCGCTCCGACCACGAGGACTCCGTTGTCGACTCCCGACACCCACCTGCCCGCGATCCACCTCAGGCCGCCGCGGAACTGGGTCAACGACCCCAACGGGTTGACCTTCCACGACGGCCACTACCACGTGTTCTTCCAGTACAACCCGCACGGGCCCGACCACACCGGCGTCCACTGGGGACACCAGCGCAGCGCGGACCTCGTCACGTGGGAGGAGCTGCCGGTGGCGCTGGCGCCCACGCCCGGCGGCGACGACGCCGACGGCTGCTTCTCCGGCAACGCCGTCTCCCGCGGCGACCGGATGCTGGCGTTCTACTCCGCCTACCGCACCGACCGCTGGTGGCAGCCGATCGCGACCGCGGAGTCCGAGGACGGGGGCGTCACCTGGCGCAAGCACCCCGGGCTGGTGATCCCCGTGCCGCCCGAGGGCACCTCGATGTACCGCGACCCCTACGTCTGGCGCCACGGCGACCGGTGGCGGATGCTCGTCGGCGCGAGCGTCACCGGCGAGCGCGGCGCGGCCCTGCTGTACGAGTCACCCGACCTCGCCGACTGGCACTACCTCGGGCCGTTCTTCGCCGACGGACCGGGCGTGGAGGGCTGGACCGGCTGGGAGTGCCCCCAGTACGCCGACTTCGGCGACCGCGGCGTCCTCGTCGTGAGCCTGTGGGACGCGGTGGCGGGCCCCCGCAGCACGCGCGCCTACGTGGGCGGCGAGCACGCCGACCGGTTCGTCCCCACCGGCCACCAGCCCCTCGACCACGGCCCGGACCTCTACGCGCCCGCCCTGCTGCACGCGCCCGACGGCCGCTGGCTGCTGTGGGGCTGGTCCTGGGAGGCCCGCGACCGGGAGTGGACCCGCGAGGCGGGCTGGGCCGGCGTCCTCAGCGTTCCCCGGGAGGTCTCGCTCACCGAGGACGGGCGCGTGCGCCAGCAGCCCGCCGCCGAGGTCCTCGGCCACCGAGGCCGCAAGCTCGCGCACGCCACCGGCTGGTCCCGCGCCGACGACCTCGGCGAGGTCGGCCCCGCCTTCGACCTCACCGCCCGGCTGCGCCCCCGCTCGGACGCGCCGTGCGGCGTGCGCCTGGAGACCGCGGCCGGCGAGCACCTCGACCTCGTCGTCGACCCGGTCGCCGGCGAGCTGGTCGTGGACCGCGACCACGCCTCGCTGGACCCGCGCGCGCTCAAGGGGCGCTACCGGGTCCCGCTGGGCGGGTCGCGGGCACCGGACGGCTCGGTGGACTTCAGGGCGATCGTGGACGGCTCGATCGTCGAGGTGTTCCTCGGCAGCGGCGAGGCACTGACGCTGCGCTGCTACCCGACCGGCCCCGCGCCGTGGCGGCTGCGGACCACCGGCGCACCGGACCACGTGGTCGACGTCTGGGAGCTGACCGCCGGCGGGCGGCGGACCGCCGCGGGCGAGGACGAGCTGCACACCCGCGCGAGCTGACCGCGTCCACCACGCCGAGGGGCCCGGTCGGGACGCAGCGTCCCGACCGGGCCCCTCGTACTGCTCAAGGTCGTGCAGTTCAGGGCCGTGCCGCTCAGGGACGCGGCGCGGCCACCGATCCGCGTTCCCGCAGGGGCATCGCCACCCGGTGCACGCCGGAGACCCCCGCCCCCTCGTCGAGGACCAGCTCCACCGCGCGGCGCCCCATCTCGTAGTGCGGCAGCGCCAGCGTCGTCAGGGCGGGGTGCAGCCACGAGGAGATGTCCTGGTCGTCGAAGGAGATGACCGACACGTCACCCGGGATCGACAGGCCCGCCTCGGCGAGCGCCTGGTACGCCCCGAACGACACGCGGTCGGTCGAGCACACCAGCGCCCGCAGCGGCACGCCGGCGGCGAGCAGGGCCCGGACCTCGCGGTAGCCGTCCTCGGCGTTCCACCCGCACTCCACCACCCCGTCGAGCATCGCCCGCTCCGCGCGCAGGGTCTCCTGGAGGCCGCGCATCCGCTCGTTGCCCGCGAAGATGCCCTCCGGGGTGGCGGGCACGGCCTGGTGGCCGCCCACGGCCCAGATGCCCGAGCGGTGGCCGGCGTCGAGCAGCACGCGGCCGGCCGTCCGGCCCGCCTCGATCTCGTCGGGCACGACCGACGGCGCGTCGAACCCCGGCGCCAGGCAGTTGAGCAGCACGACCCGGCGGCCGTGCAGCTCCTTGGGCGGCACGACGTAGCGGGTGAACATGGTCGCCAGGATCACCGCGTCCGCCTGCCGGTCGAGCAGCACGTTGACCACCGCGGACTCCGAGGCCGCCACCCCGTTCGCCTCGGTGATGATCAGCGAGTGGTCGCGCTCCGCCGCCGCCTCCAGCGCGCCCCGCACCACGTCCCCGGCGAACGGCGTGGTGGTGATGCCGTCGGAGACGAAACCGATGGTCCTGGTGCTCCTGGTGCGCAGGCTGCGGGCCGTCGCGTTGGGGCGGTAGCCCAGCGCCTCGGCCGCCTCCCGGACCCGGGCGCGGGCGGCCTCGGAGATCCGCACGCCCTCCCGCCCGGACAGCACGAACGACGCCGTCGTCGGCGACACCCCCGCGCTGCGGGCGACATCGGCCATGGTCACCCGTCGTCCACTCGTCATCGTCACCCCTCGTCCGCTCGCGGGAGACCGCGGCACCGGGCACACCGGCACCGCGGCCCCGCGTCGCGACAACAGTACGGTCCGCGCACGGGTCCGGCACCGCGCGGCGGTGCGCCGCGCGGTGCCGGACGGGTGCGTCACCCGGTGATGGTCCCCATGCGCCAGACCGTCATGGACTCGACCACCGCCCCGTCGCCGAACAGCCCCAACCCGAGGGAGTCGTCGCGGTGCGTGTACGCCCGCGTCGTGATCGACCTGTGCGAGTTGGCGAAGGCCTCGACCGACGACCGGTCGACGAAGACGTCGAGCGCGACCTTGCCGCCCTCCAGCGCCAGCGGTCCGCTGTGCACGCCGAGGTCGGCCTCCAGGCTGGACCTGTTGCCCGCGCGGGTGCGGTCCACGCCGAACTGGCCGCTGCCGGTGTCGTAGAACAGCCGGGTGCGCTCCTCCTCGCCGGGGCTGCGCAGCACGTCCAGGCCGAAGCGCTGCGCGGTACCCGGTTTCACGGTCAGCCGGACGTGCAGCATGTCGCCCTTGATCGCCGCCAACGAGGTGTTGACGGCCCCGATGCCCGTGGGGGTCTTCACCTCCAGCAGCGGCGCGCCGTCGTGCAGGGCCGCCACCTCGCGGACCGGGTTGATCGCCATGTCCCCGTCGGGGCGCACGCCCAGTTCGACGGGCAGGCCGGCGTTGTGCGCCCACCCGGCGTCGAAGTGCGCCTGCTCGGTGCGCCGGTCCTGGGTGATGCTGAACAGCAGGGACCGGCCGTCCGGGCCCACCGTGCCGCTGGGGCCGGTGAAGTGCTCGCCGTAGTCGAACAGCTTCGGCGTGGTGGTGTCGGGCGTCCAGCGGCGGGCGTTCGCGTCCCAGGTGCCGACCCAGTAGAAGGTGTTCTTGCTGCTGTGCGGGCTTGCGCTGGTGAACGCCGGGTTGACCAGGAACGCGTGCTTCTGCCTGCCCGCGGCGTCCTTGCCGAGCGGCAGCAGCACCGGCAGCTCCCACACCTGCCCGGTCTTGGGGTGGGCGCCGACGTCACCGGTCATGAGCGGACCGGCGTAGGTCCAGTCGGTGAGGTTGGTGGAGGTGTAGAGCAGCGCGGTGCCGCCGACGTCGCCGCCACCGGTGGTCTGCACGCCCGACCCGACGAGCTGGAACCAGGTGTCGCCCTCCTGCCGCACGTACGGGTCGCGGAACTCGCCGAAGCGGACCTTGCGGCCGGCGCCGACGTCGAGGTCGGCCCGCTGCTCGGTGACCAGGCGCGGTTCCATCCGCCACTCCACCAGGTCGGGGTCGTCCGGGTTCACCGGGCGGGCGATGCCGGTGGCCTGGTTGGGGCGCTTGGAGTCGTCGCCCGCGGTGATGAACAGCACCGGGTCGCCGTTCCGGTCGAGGGTCGCGCCACCCGACCACACGCCGTCCGGGGCGACGCTGCCCGCGGTGGGCGCCAGGGCGACCGGAAGGTCGCGCCAGTGCACGAGGTCCTTGCTGACCGCGTGGCCCCAGCTGATGTTGTGCCAGTACGGGCCGTGCACGTTGTGCTGGTAGAACAGGTGGTACTGGCCGTTGGCGAAGATCGGCGAGTGCGGCTCGTTCATCCAGTGGTTCGGCGCGGTGAAGTGGTAGCCCGGACGGTACTCGTCCCCGTCGTAGCGCGAGCGGTCCTGCACGATGTCGGCGGCCGGGATGGTCCCGCCGGCGAAGGTGGCCAGGGCCGTGGCGTGGTCGGCGGCGACCTCGGCCGGGGTCAGCGCCCGGCGCTGGAGCTTCACCTCGTCGACGAGGCCGCTGAACATGTTCACCGCGAAGGTGCCGTTGATGATGGCCGGCTGGTTGTGCTTGCCGATCAGCAGCGGCACACCGGCCTGCTGGAACCCGGCACCGGTCGGGATCGCGGTCTCGGCGACCTGCGCGCCGTTGAGGTAGAGCCGCATCCGGCCCTGGGCCGGGTCGAACGTGGCCACCAGGTGCGCCCACGCGTCGGTGCGCAGCGCGGCGGACGGGGGAGCGGTGACCTCGCGCCAGGCGTCGCCCGTGCCGATGCCGAGCTTCCAGGTGCCGTGCCGCCCCACGCCGAGGGAGAAGCCCCGGTTCGCGGTCTGCTCCTGCTGGTTGACGATCGCGGAGACCTTGCCCTCGTCACCCCACTCGAACCCCTGCGGCGCGACCCACGCCTCGACGGTCAGGGCGTCCTGGTCCAGCGGCACCGACCCGGCGGCGCGGCTGACCCAGGTCGAGTAGCCGTCGAACAGCAGCGCCTCGGACAGCACGCCCTTGCCGTCGTTCGCGGGCTGCCACAGCGGGTCGCTCTCGGGCTTGTAGACGGCCTGGTTGAACACGTAGCTGATCGGGTCGGCCTGGCCGCTGACCCGTTCGACGGTCGAGGCGCCGGAGCCCTCCCGGAAGTCCCAGTGGGCGGCGGTGGCCCCGGCGGGCTGGTCGAGCCCGATGCGGAGGTCGTCGAAGTTCAGGTGCCCGAACCCCGCGGTCGACTGGTCCACCAGCTTGACGCGCAGCTGCTGGCCGAGGCGGTCGCGGACGTCCCAGGTGACCCTGCGGTACGCCTCGCCGTCGGCTCCGGTCGCCTTGTGCAGCACCGTGCCGTCGGCGGTGGTCAGCGCCGCGTACAGGGCGGCCTCGTCCCGGCCGCCGCCGACCAGCGCGCTGACCACGCCGGTGCCGGTCAGGGTGAACGGGTCCGAGGTGAGCGTGCCGGTGGCCGCGTCACCGCCGCTCTTGAAGCCCCACAGGTGGTGGGTGCCCTGCTGGCCGAAGCAGCACCCCCACCCCCAGCTCGTCTCGGTGGTCAGGGCGGTGGCGAACGCCTGCCCCTGCGCCGTCCACCCGGACAGGTTCCCGGACTCGAAGCCGGGGTTGGTGACGCCGCCGCCCGCGGGCTGGTCGAGACCGACGCGGACGTCGTCGAGGTTGACGTGCCCCCAACCGCCGGTGGCCTGGTCGACCAGCTTGATCCGCAGCTGCTGGCCGAGGCGGTCGCGGACGTCCCAGGTGACCCTGCGGTACGCCTCGTCGTCCGTGCCGGTCGCCTTGTGCAGGACCGTGCCGTCGGCGGTGGTCAGTGCCGCGTAGAGGGTGTTCTCGTTGCGGCCGCCGCTGATCAGGACGCTGACCACGCCGGTGCCGGTCAGGGTGAACGGGTCCGAGGTGAGCGTGCCGGTGGCCGCGTCGCCACCGCTCTTGAAGCCCCACAGGTGGTAGCTGCCCTGCTGGTTGAAGCAGCAGCCCCAACCCCAGCCGGGGTCCGAGGACACGGCGTTCGAGAACGCCTGCCCCTGTGCCGTCCACCCGGTCAGGCTGCCCGACTCGAAGCCGGGGTTGGCCAGGGTGCCGGGTTCGGCGGCGGCGCCGGTCGCCGGCGGTGGACCGAGCGACGTGGCCGCTATCAGGGCGGCCAGGACGAACCCGGCGCGACGCACCAGGCCCCTGGTGGCATGACGTGCCATGTGACGTCTCCTCGACGGTGAGGTGATAAATCGAAACATCGTGAGCGCCGATGCTGCGGGCAGGCGTTCCAGGTAAACAAGGTGGTAACGAGGCAACTTTACCGTTTTGTTACATCAAGATGACCCTTGTTCGCCGTGGTAATTCGATTTACCATCACGTCGGGCTGCCGCCTCGGCGGGCCACACCGGACCCACGGGCCGCGGTCGCGCCCACCACCGCTCCGACAAGGGGAAAGACATGATCATCGTTGGTGGCGAGGCCCTCATCGACCTCGTGCCGGACCACGCCGGCGGCTACCGCCCGCTGCCCGGCGGCAGCCCCGCCAACACCGCCGTCGGCCTCGGCAGGCTCGGCACGCCGACCGCCCTGCTGGCCCGCCTGGCCGACGACCACCTCGGCGCACTGCTGCGCGCCCACCTGGAGACCTCCAACGTCGACCTGCGCCACGTCGCCGCGTCGACCGCCCCGACCACGCTCGCGGTCGTGGACGTCGACCGGAACGGCGCGGCCGACTACTCCTTCTACGTCGACGGCTGCGCCGACGGCGGCTGGCGGGTGGGCGACCTCCCGACCGACCTGCCACCGGACGCGGCACTGCACGTGGGCGGCTCCTTCGCCCTCGCCGTCGAACCGATGGCCACGGCGTTCGAGACCCTGCTCTCCCGCGAGCACCCCCGCCGCGTCGTCACCCTCGACCCCAACATCCGCCCCTCCCTCGTCGACGACGACACCGCCGTGCGCGCCCGGCTGCGGCGCTGGCTCGGCATGGCCGACGTCGTCAAGGTCAGCGCCGACGACCTGGCGTGGATCGCCCCCGACCGGCCGACCGCCGACGTCGTCGCCGAGTGGCACGAGCAGGGACCCGTCCTCGTCGTCGTCACCCGGGGCGCGGACGGCGTCCACGCCTCCGGCCCCGCCGGGTGCGTCGACCTGCCGGCCCCGTCCGTCGACGTCACCGACACCGTGGGCGCCGGCGACGCCTTCACGGCCGGCCTGCTGGCCGCGCTCGACCGCGACGAACTGCTCACCCGCGCCACCCTGACCACCGTGACCCGCGCCGAACTGACCGAGGCCCTCACCTACGCCCAACGCGTCGCGGCCATCACCTGCACCCGCCCCGGCGCCGACCCCCCGTGGTTCGACGAACTCCTCCCCGCCGCGACCGACCGCCCGTGAACGACACGGCACTGGGGCGACACCCGTGCGCGAAGGGGCATCGGTGGTGCCCGTGGTGTTCCCCCCGTGCCCTTCGCCGCCCGGCCGGACGCGTCTAGACCGAAGTCGTCCGCATCCGCCCCTTCGCGCGGAGGTCAAGCGTGCACGCTCACGAATCCCCGGCCCCGGAGAAGGCGCCGGGCGCTCAGCCCGTCCACCTGTCGGAGGACACCCGTGCGGACGGGCCGGGAAGCCGGCCGTCGACGCAGCTCTCGCCGACAGCGCTGGTGGCGTTGCAGCGCACGGCCGGCAACACCGCCGTGGCCGGCCTGCTCGGTGAGCAGGCCGCGGTCCAACGTTCGACGGTGCCGGACGTGGTGGCCTCCCCGGGACGTCCACTGGCGGGGCCGATCCGCGCCGAGATGGAGGACAGGCTCGGCTCGGACTTCTCCGACGTGCGGGTGCACGCCGACGAAGCGGCCCGTCGGTCGGCGACGGAGATCGGCGCGCGGGCCTACACCGCGGGCAGCCACGTGGTCCTCGGCGAGGGCGGAACCGACCGGCACACGCTGGCCCACGAACTGGTGCACGTCCTGCAACAACGGGTCGGGCCCGTGTCCGGCGCCGAGACGGGCCACGGCTTCCGGGTCTCCGATCCCGCGGATCGCTTCGAGCGGGAAGCGGACGCGGTCGCGACCGGTGCGCTGTCCCTGCCGCCGAGCGGCCGGGCGACCCGGACCGATCCCGCGACCGCACAGGCGTCCGGCACCGGCGACGGCCAGGTGCAACGCGCGCCGGGGAAGAGGCCCGCGGAGGGCGAGCAGCCGGGGCCGGCATCCCAACGGAGGAAGGAGGGGTCCCCGGAAGCCGAGGTGGAGGACGACGACCTCCACGTCTCCGACTGGTCCGACTACGACCCGAACGAACCATCTCCGCAGGCGCGGCAGGGGGACACCGGCGCGGAGCAGGGCCAGGCCGGGTCGACCGCCGAAGAGGCGGGAGGGACTGTCGCGGAAGCCGTGGCGGAGGGCGACCTCGAAGATTTCCTCGACCTGGAGGACATCGATTTCGACCAGCTCGGCCTGGGGGGAAACCCGGGCGACACCGGCGTCGGCCGGGCTCAGGGAGCGTCGAACCCGGCGCACGCCAGGAAGAGCACCTACCCGTCGAAAGACGAACTGAAAGAGATCGCCAAGCGCGACCCGCAGCTGCGGACGCTCGACCGCATCGGACGTGTCCTCAAAAAGGGGATGGGAAGAGGCGAGGGCATAACGCCGCACCTCGCGGTACGACTTGAGGGTGACGAACTGCACGTCGCGGGAAACGAACAGCAGCCGATCACGCCCGCCCAAAGACAAGGTGCAACCGACTACCTCGCCCATGTCCGGGGAACCTCCCCCCTGAGGGGGACGAAGAGCCAGAGGAGGGACGCGAGCAAGACGCGCAGGGTCGTGCAAGAGGCGTACCGACCGGCGGACCTCCCCGAGGAGTGGAAGAAGAGCGTGGCCGCGGCCCTGAAGCGCAGCCTCGTCTGGAACAGCAGGTCCACCACCGACGACGACAACGCCAGGCAGACGGAAAGTCGAGTGCACGGCGAGATGAACCTGCTGGGGGAGATAGTCGCCCAGCAGAAGAAGTCGAAGAACCCGACAGCCGAGGAGAACGGGGAACGCACCCAGATCCTGCTGGGTGGGAATCTGATGCCGTGCGGGGCCTGCAGCTGGGTGATCGACGCCGTCAACGACGTCATCGGCAAGGCGTGCGGCTTCAAAGTGGTCGCCACCAGAACCCACGGCCAACTCTACCGGTGGGACCTCCCCCACTGGCTGACCACCGACCCGGACGAACTCGACCGACAGGTCGTCCAAGAGGTCCGGGACAAAGCGCGACAAGCCGGCTACGAACTCAAGGACGGGAAACTGCAGAACCTCCCCAGCGCGAGGAAAGGGGCCGAACCGCCGGGGTCCGATTCCGAATGAGAAACCGAGGACGCCGGCTCGGGCCAGATCTCGATCCTCCGACTGATCGGTCAGGTGTCGACGCCGACCCGCGTGGCGAAGGCGTTCAAGCCGGGCAGCGACAGTCGTGTCCTGCGGTCGAGCAGGTCGGCGACGATGCCCTGGATCGGCGCACGGTGGCGCACTTCGTCCGGTGACGCGATTTCCGCCGCGAGCAGCGCCCTGTAGGCGTGCTCCGGTTTGTCCCACTGGTGGAAGCTGCGGGCGACGTCGGACCAGTAGCGAGCCCGGCGTTCGGCGTTGGGGATGGCGTGCGGAGCGACGCGGCGCGCCAGTTCGATGGCTTGACCGAAGTCCCCGAGCACCCGGGCGGTGCTGATCTGGTAGAGCGCGACCGCGGTCGGGCCGAACGGCAGTGCCCGGTATTCGTGTTCGGTGCCGAGGCGGCGGGCGGCGGCCTGCGCTTCGTCGAGCAGCGTGTGCGCCTTCGAGCGATCGCCCTCGACCGCTGCGGTGTACCCGGCCGTGGACAGCAGGGCGCCGAAGACGGTCAGGTGCTCCGCGCTGCGGTGCAGGTCGCGTTGCACGGTCGTGGCGGTATCGACGATCAGTCGTTCTGCGACGTCGAGGTGGCCTTCGCGGCGGAGCACGATCGCCCACATGCGGCGAGAGCCGGCCTGCAGCAGGGGGTCTCCGCTGTTGTCGGCTGCCTGGACGGCGCGGTCGGCGGCGGTCCACGCGGACCACCCGCGGCCGTACTTGACCATCAGTTCGGACACGAGTTCGAACAATTGAGCGAGATGGCCGTTCACGAGTTCCAGTTGTCGGCCGGTGGATTCGGCGCGGGTCGCGACCGCCCTGGTCAACAGATCGGGGAGGCTGGAGATCACTGAACCGTAGTGGGCCGTTCTGGAAGACGGTCTGCGCGTGCCGCACCGACAGGCCCAGGGTGTCGACGGGCAGCGTCGTGGCGACGGGCGAGGGCGCCAGCAGGGCGTTTTCCAGCGCGGCGACGGAGTCGGCGACCGGGCGGCCTTGCGCGGGTGTCGATGTGCCGACCAGCACGGCGGATGCGGCTGCTCCGGTGAGCAGCGTGCGACGGCGCATCGGGTCAGTCTCCTCGTCGGGCGACAGGTTGGTGGAGACCCCAGCGAGGGAGTGGGCGCGTGGCAGGGAGGCGTTGTCCGCTTCGCAGCGGGTGTCGGCCAGGCCGACCCAGCGCGGCGGGAAGTCCAGGGCGTCGGACAGGCGTCGCAATGTGGGGATGTCGTCCAGTGGTCGTTTACCGGTCCCCATGCGCGAGAGCGTCGCGATCGAGTACCCGGTGGCCGAGGCCAATCGTGCGAGTGTGACGCGCCTGATGCGGCGGACGTTGCGGATGATCTCGGCGTGGTCACCCGACGCCACTGCCTGCTTCGCAGTCCTCGTGGGCGCCGACGGGTTCCGGGCCGAGTCCGTCATCGCCAAGGCGCAACGCGACCTCACCGCACTGCTCTACGCCGACGGCATCCACGACAGCCTCTACCTGTTCGCGGGCGACCGCCTCGTCGCAGCGGGACACGACCCGGTCGTCGAACCCACCGCCACACCACCGGCACCGCTGAGCGCCTGAAACGCCTGGAGTGGACCTGCCCGATTCACCCGATCGGTGAGCCGTGTTCACACAACAGTGTCGTTCCCTGCTCGACCGCACGCAGCGCGGCGACAATTCTGTCCGCCAGCACCGGCTTCACCTTCGGCCGCACCTGGGTCATGGTGTGGAACGAGGCGGACAGGATCTCGTCAGCGCCTGGCTTGATCGCCGCCACGTCCGCCGGGCGCAGGACGCCCCCGTCGAAGACGAACACGATCCCCTCGGGACGCCCGTCCTGGGGCAGCAGCCAGTCGACCACGAGCAGTCGTCCGGTCGGCGTGCGCAACCCCAGTTCTTCCGCCGTCTCACGGGCCGCCGTCGCCCACGGCGATTCGTCGTACTCGCCCGCACCGCCGGGGATCTCCCAGTTCGGCTTGTAGGAGGGCTGCACCAGCAGCACACGTCCGTCCGGGTCGCGGAACAGCATCCCGGAGGCCGTCCTTTTGCGGGGCAACGCGGCCGTGTACCGGTCGACAGGCAGTAACGCGCCCGACGTTCGGGCCGGCGCGGTTCGCGGGACGTCCACTCGCGGCACCCTAGGCCACGGGTCCGCTCGGTCCCGTCCAGGGCCGCGTGCCGTGTTGTCCCTCCGGGAATCGGAGGGTAGCGACGATCGTGGCGTGGAGCGAGTACCTCATGTTCACGGGAATCCTCGTACCGCGACTGCGGTGACTGCCCGTTGCGAACCACTCGGGCTTGCGCAGGAAGCGGGCGCGCAGAGAGGGCGCAGATGCGCAAAGGGTCATCCCGCTCGAAAAACCTGTGATCTTCGCAGTGGTGAAGCTCGCCGCCCGGACCTCCCGGCTCGCACGAGGAAGTCGCTTCGTGACCGGCGACTTCGCAGGCCGTGGTGTGCTTTGTCCATCAGCTTCGTACCGGTATCGGATATCGGTGGTCGGGTGGTGTCCAGCGGGTTCGGTGTGCGCTGAACCACGGTGCGGCGAAGTCGACGAGAGCGCGTACCGGCAGGAGTCGGGCCACCACTCGGCAGGCTCCTGGCCGAGGAAGGCCGGGTCGCGCAACTGTCACGACTGCGTGGGCATCACCAACGTTCCGGACGGCCCCACCACGTCCCGGAGGGCGTCGAGGACCGCCTGCTCGTCGCCGACCGGGAAGTGATCGGGAGGGTTCTCGGTCACCCCGTCGTGGCGATGCGCGCGCCGACGTGCCTGTGGTGCAGGGCGTCGACCGCGTCGTGCCACAGGTCGACCAGCTCGGCGGGGTCGGGTGCGCCCTCGGGGGCCAGGACGGAGAGCCGGGCGACGTCGCCGTAGCCGACGAGCAGGCCGAAGCAGGTGTGGCCGGGAGGCAGCCACGGGATCGCGGTCACGTCCGTCACCGGAGCACCGAGCAGGACCAGTGGTGATGCCACGCGGATGTTCGACAGGGTCACCGCGACGCGCGACGGGTCGGTGATCCGCAGTTGCGCCCAGCCGGCGGCCCGGTGGGACGCGTGGTCGGCCACGTCGCGCCAGGCCCGCCGGTGCCGTTCCAGGCGTCGGCGGCCGGCCGCGGCGACGACACCGCGCACCCGGTCGACGTCGCCGCCCGGCAGCGCCACGCGCATCAGCCCGATCCGGTTGGTGAAGCGGTCGTCTTCTTCGCCGGACCGGGTTTCCATCGGGAGGGCGATCTGCCGCGGCGATCCGCCGGGCGCCCAGCGGTCCAACGCCTCGGCCATCGCCGCCAGGTGCACCTGGTTGACCGTGGCGCCGGTCCGCCCCGCGATGTCCTTGAGCGCGGAGAGGGGGACCGCCCGCTGTCCCAGCACCCGGCCGGGGCCGTGCTCGCCGGGGGTGGCGGTGGGTGCCGGGGCGTAGGTCCTCGCCAGGTCGGGCGCCAGTGCGAGGAGCCCGGACCACCCGCGTCGCCGGGAACGCCGAACGGCGGCCGTGCGGACGGCGGCGGGTTCCTCCTCGCCCAGCAGGGCGGTCACCGTGCGGACGGCGGCGCCGGCGTCCTGCCGCGCGTGGTGCGTCAGGTAGTACAGCGACCAGGAGTCCGGTCCGTCGGGCGCCGTCCACAACCCCCACGGCGGGCGTTCCGGCGCGAACGAGTCCGCCAGTACGGTTCGCGCCGGGAGCACACCCACGTGCGCGGGCAGTTCGCGGACGTGGTGGGCGACGTCGAAGTCGGGGTCGTCCTCCCAGCAGACATCCCCACCGTGGACATCCCCACCGTGGACATCCTCACCGTGGACCAGGCGTTGCCTCAGCGGCGAGAGCCGCTCGATACGCGCCGCCACGCGGGCGCGCAGCAGGTCCAGAGAAGGACGCGGACCCGTCATCCGGAAGACGAGACCCATGTGCAGGTCGGTGGGGTCCCGGGTGATGAGGCCCAGTCGGGCGAACGCCGCGGCCATGAAATCCGCCGGCTGTCGTGAATGCGTGCCGGTCATGGTGATCCCCCGGGGTGAGGGCGTCCTGCCGGGGGACGCCGGTGGCCGGAGCCTCGGCCCGCCCGTCGGCGGCGGTCAACGAACGACGTCGCGACGGTGCCCGAACGGGCAGGGACCGGGTGTCCACTTCGTCCCGAACGGGCACCGGCCGGAGCGGATCGCCTGCCGCCGAACAGGAGGAGGGACGTCGACGCCACTTCGGACGGTGCCGTGTGAACGAACGTGCACCTCGTGTGAACGAACGGGAAACTCTTGATCCGCACCCTGTTTTAGGGGTGGGGAGCGCGTGCTAATTTCCGCTGCAAGTTGTTCTGGTTGCTATTCCTGTGGCGTTCGTCCTCCCGTGTTCACCTGTAGTGATAAAAGATTTAACGACCGGATTACCGCCGAAGGTATCGGTGGTGCCAAGGCGAGGGACTCCTCATGGTGTTGGCTCCTGCGCTTTTCTCCCTGAGCTCTGGTGAACCTCTCACCCCTGCTTCCCTGGAAATGGCGGCACAGCCCGTCGCCGTCACCGTCGAGGACGGGACCGAACAGGACCTGGCGGACGGGCGCGCGTTCGTCGACCGCTGCCTGGACGGGGGGCGCCCGGTCTACGGCGCGACCACCGGGTTCGGGCCGCTGGTGGTGTTCGACGGCCGCGCGGACGCCGCGGACCAGTGCGACAACGTGCTCCAGCACCTCACCGCGGGACAGGGGCCCGACCTGCCGGCGGACGTGGTCAGGGCGGCGGTGCTGGTGCGGATCTGGTCGCTGTCGCGGGGGCTGTCCGGCGTCTCGCCGGAGACCGTGCGGGCGCTGCGGGACATGGTGGCGACGTCGTTCGTCCCGGCGGTGCCGACGCTGGGCTCCGTGGGCGCCAGCGGCGACCTGGTGCCGCTCGCGCACGTCGTGCAGAGCCTGCGCGGCGTCGGGCACGCCTACGTGGACGGTGTGCGGATGCCCGCCGCCGAGGCCCTGGCGCTGGCCGGGCTGACGCCGCTGGTCCTGAGCGGGCGGGACGCCCTGTCGCTGGTCAACGGCACGTCCGTGACGACGGCGGCGGCAGGGCTCGCGGTAGCGTCGACCCGCCGTTCGCACGAGGTCGCCATCGCCCTGAGCGCCCTGCTCACCGACCTGCTCGGCGCGGCGCCCGCGTTCCTGTCGCCGTCGCTGCTGGCCGCCTTCGGCCACCCGGAGACCGTCCTGGTGGGGGAGCGGCTGTCCTACTGGCTCGACGGCACCGTGCCCACCGGCAAGCGGGCGTTGCAGGAGCCCTACAGCGTGCGGTGCGTGCCGCAGCTCCTCGGTGCCGCCCGGTCCGGGATGGAGTGGGCCGAGCAGGTCGTGCGCCGCGACCTGGCGGGCGTGAGCGACAACCCGCTGTTCTTCGCCGAGGAGGACCTGGTCGCGCACGGCGGCAACTTCTTCGGCCAGCCCTCGGCGTTCGCCTCCGACATGCTGTCGATGACCGCCACCCAGACCGGGAACCTCGCCGAGCGCCAGCTCGACCTGATCATCGACCCGCACCGCAACGAAGGGCTGCCCGCGATGCTCTCGCCGCGCGCGGGCGAGCAGCACGGCGTGCAGGGGCTCCAGGTCGTGGCCACGTCGGTGGTCGTCGCGATGCGCCGCGCCTGCACCCCGGCGAGCATGCAGAGCATCCCCACGAACCTGCACAACCAGGACGTCGTCCCCTTCGGCACCCAGGCGGCGCTCACCGCCCTGGACCAGGCGCGGTCGCTGCGCCTGCTGCACGGCTGCCTCGGCGTCGCCCTGCGCCAGGCCGCCCACCTGCGCCCGGGGGGCACTACGGCCCCTCGCTGCGGCGAACTGGTCGCCGCGCTCGCCGAGGTGGTCGAGCCGATCGAGCGCGACCGGCCGCTGGACGCCGACATCCGCGCCGCCGCCGACGCCCTCGACCGCTTCGTCGAGCGGCACGTCCCGACCCTGGTCCACGACGCGGCGTTCCCGGCGGACCGGTCATGACCGCCGTGGTCGACGCGCCCGGACCGGCGGCCGAATCCACGGACCTGCCCGCCCTGCGCCTGCCGGCGCCCGACGCCGCCCTCGCCGACTGCGTCCCCCCGTGCCGGCGGCCCCCCGCGCTCCGGCTGCCCGACGCCCTGTCCGACGCCGATTCGCTGGGCTGGTACCGCTGGGTGCTCGGCCACCACGTCGCCGTCTGCGTGTGGCGGCTGCTCGGCGACCGCCTCTCCGACGCCCTGCGCCCCGACGCGCCGGAGGAGGCGGGCGACGCCGTGGCGGGGCTCTACGACGCCTACTCCGCGCTGCTGCTCTACTCCGGCAGCTGCTCGCCCGAGACCTACGCGACGGTCATCCGGGCCCGGATGAAGGCCCGCCACCCGGCGTTCAGCGGCACGTGGGCACGGGACTACGAGCACGTCTCCGACCTGCTCGGCCGGTTCAAGCCGGTCGCGGGCGACCGGGTCAAGCGCGCGCTCAGGACCAACCGGCTCGTGCACATGACCGTCGCCAAGCGCCTGGTGCCCCGCGGCAAGTCCCTGCTGCGCGAGTCCGGCATGGACCCCACCCGCGTCACCGACGCCGACCGCGACCGCTTCGACGACTTCTTCGGCATCGCCCGCGCCGGGGTCTGCCGCGCCGAGTTCGACGACCAGCTCGCCGACCGGGTGGCCCTCGTCGTCGAGGACCTGGCCGCGCGCCCCGACACCGCGCACTACGACAACGACGACGTGAGCAGGCTCCAGGCCGGGCTGCCGGAACACCTGGAGCAGCTGGTCGCCCACCCCCGGAGGAAGGTCGCGCCATGAGCAGCCCCGACACCGTGAAATCCGTACGGCTCGACGAGGACGTGCTCGCCTACGTCCGCGAACAGGTGCTCCCGCTGACGCCCGCGCAGCAGGACCTGGTCGAGCGGACCCACGCCCTCGGCGGCGTCGCCGAGATGCAGATCCCGCCCGAGCAGGGCGCGCTGCTGACCCTGCTGACCAAGTCCGTCGGCGCCCGCACCGTGGTCGAGGTCGGCACGTTCACCGGCTACTCGACGCTCGCGCTCGCCTCCGGCCTCGCCCCCGGCGGCCGGGTGATCACGTGCGACCTGTCCGACGAGTGGACCGCGCTCGCCCGCGAGGCGTGGGCGGCGGCGGGGGTCGCCGACCGCATCCGCGTCGAACTCGGACCGGCCGCCGACACGCTGCGCGCCCTGCCCGACGAGCCGTTCGTCGACCTGGCGTTCATCGACGCCGACAAGACCGGCTACACCGAGTACTGGGAGCTGCTGGTCCCGCGCGTCCGCCCCGGCGGCCTCATCCTGGCGGACAACGTCCTCTACGCCGGCGAGGCCGCCCTGCCCGACGCCACCGGCAACGCCGCGGCCATCCGCGCCTTCAACGCCCACGTGAAGGCCGACGACCGCGTCGACTCCGTGTTGCTGACCGTCGCCGACGGCCTGACCATCGCCCGCAAGAAGTCCTGAAGCGCCGAGGAGACCGACCGTGAGAGCCGCCATCCTGCACGCACCGGGGGAACTGCGCACCGAGACGGTGCCGGACGCCGCCGTCGAAGGACCCACCGACGCCGTCGTGCGCGTCCTGGCCGCCGGCATCTGCGGCACCGACCTGCGCGGTTTCGCGGGCCACCCCGGCCCGGTGCGCGGACCGCGCTGCGGGCACGAGTTCGTCGGCGTGGTCGAGGCCACCGGCGCGGACGTGCGGACCGTGCGCCCGGGCGACCTCGTCGTGTCGCCGTTCCAGTTCTCCGACGGCGCCTGCGCGCCCTGCAGCCGGGGGGTGACCAGTTCGTGCCGCTCGGGCGGGATGTTCGGCGTCGACGCCGGCGGCGGGCAGGCCGAGGCCGTGCGGGTGCCGTTCGCCGACGCGACCCTCGTCCCGGTCCCGACCGACCCCACCGACGAGCGCCTGCCCGGCATCCTCGCGCTGGCCGACGTCATGTCCACCGGCACGCACGCCGTCGCCTCGGCCGGCCTGCCCGCCGGCGCGACCGTGGCCGTGGTCGGCGACGGCGCTGTCGGCCTGTGCTCCGTCCTCGCCGCCCGCCACGCCGGCGCCGAGCGGATCTTCCTGTTCGGCCGCCACGCGAACCGGTTGGAGATCGGCAAGTCGTTCGGCGCGACCGATTTCGTCACCGCGCGCGGGGACGAGGCGCACGCCGCGCTGCGGGAGGCCACCGGCGGGGTCGGCGTCGACCTGGTGGTCGACGCCGTGGGCGAGCAGTCCGCGCTGGACACCGCGATGGCGGTGTGCGCGGACGGCGGGTCCGTCGCCCTGGTCGGCGGCCCGCACGGCGGGGTCGACATGATGACGTGCTTCCTGCGCAACATCACCGTCACCGGCGGCCTCGCACCGGCCCGCGCCTACCTGCCCGGCCTGGTGGACGACGTGCTGTCCGGCCGGATCGACCCCTCCCCGGTGTTCGACCACGTGGTGACGCTCGACGACGTCGCCTCGGGCTACGGGGCGATGGCCGCGCGCACCGCGACGAAGGTGCTCGTCCGGCCCTGACCGCACGGACAGGGAGCCCGCACGAACAGGGAGCGTTCCGATGACCACCGAGCACCCCGCCCCGTTCGCCGACCCGGGCACCGCGGGGGTGGCCGAGTACGTGCTGCCCCACCGGCCCGCGCTCGACGGGCGGGTCGCGATCGTCGACCACTCCCGCGGCGGTGAGCGGCGGTGGACCTACGCCGCGCTGACCGCCGCGGTGGCGGGCCTGGCCGCGCGGCTGCGCGACATCGGCGTCACCGAGGACGACGTGGTCGCCGTCCTCACCGAGAACAGCGCCGAGTTCGTCATCGCCCACCACGCCGTGCTCGCCGCCGGCGGCGTGGTCCTGCCGCTGGACCCCCGGGACAAGCAGGACCGGTGGAGCGAAGACCTGGCGCGGTGCGGTGCCCGCGCCGTCGTCGCGGAGGAGGCCCTGTGGCCCGCGCCGCCCCTCCCCGTCCTCCGCCCCGACGAGACGGTCCCTCCCGGCACCGCCCGGCCCGAACCGGTGACGGGGGGCGACCGGCCCGCGGTGCTGCTGTCCTCCAGCGGCACGCAGGGCCTGCCGAAGAAGGTCGTGGTCACCCACCGCAACCTCACCGCGGGGCTCGCGCAGATCGCACGAGTGCACCGCATCGGCGACGGCGAGGTGGTCGCGTGCTGCGGCCCGCTGCGCCACGTCTACGGCATGCAGATGGCGATGAACGCGACCCTGCGCGCAGGCGGCACCCTGGTCATCGGTCCGGGCCGGTTCGACGCCGCCGCGTTCGCGGCCCTGCTGGACGGCACCGGCACCGCCATCGCCTACCTGGTGCCGAGCGTCGTCGCCGGGCTCGCCGCGCTCCCGGGCCCCGCCGTGCCGCGTTCCCTGCGGCTCGTGGTGTCCGGCGGCGCGCCGCTGCCCGCCGCGGCCGCGTCCGGTTTCGCGCAGCGGTACGGCCTGCCGGTCGTGCAGGGCTTCGGCATGACCGAGGCCGGGTGCGTCTCCTTCACCCCCGACGACCACCCGGTGCCGGCCGGGACCGTCGGCGTGGTGCTGCCCGGCACCGAAGCCCGGTTCGTCGACCCGGCGACCGGTCGGGACGCCGTGCCCGGCGAGCTGTGGTTGCGAGGACCGCAGATCGCCGCCGGCTACCTCGACGGCACGCCCCTGCGCGACGCCGACGGCTGGTTCCGCACCGGCGACCTGGCGCTGCTCGACCCCGGGGGCCACCTGCGGATCGTCGGCCGCCTCAAGTCGCTGATCAAGTACAAGGGGCACCAGGTCTCGCCCGCGGAGCTGGAGGACGTCCTCGTGGGCCACCCGGCCGTCACCGACGCCCTGGTGGTGGGCGAGGACGACCCCGTGGCGGGCGAGGTGCCCAAGGCGTACGTCGTGGTGACCGGCAAGGTCGCGCTGGGCGAGATCACCGCGCACGTCGCCGCGCGGGTCGCGCCGCAGAAGCGCGTCCGCCGGATCGAACGCGTCACGGCGATCCCGCGCTCGGCGACCGGCAAACCCGTCCGGCCACCGGCGGTGAGGGTGGTGGTGACCGGTGGGGGGCGCGGGCTCGGCCGCGAGTTCGCCGTGGCACTGGCGGGGGTGGGCGCCTCGGTGCTGGTCGTGGGGAGGGACCGGGGCGCGCTGGACGAGACCGTCGAACTGGCGCGCGACCTGCCCGGGACCGTCGAGCGCGCGCGGGCGGACGTGACCGACCCGGACACCCTCACCGCCGCCGTCGTCCCGTGGGACGCCGACGTGCTGGTCAACAACGCCGCCCTGCCCGGCCCCATCGGACCGACCTGGGAGGTCGACCCCGACGACTGGTGGCGCACCTTCGAGGTCAACCTGAGGGGGGCGCAGACCGCGACCCGGGCCGTCGTCCCCGGCATGGCCGCCCGCGGCGGCGGCCGGGTCGTCACCATCGTCAGCCGGGCCGGCAGGCTCCGCTGGCCGCACGCGAGCGCCTACGCCGTGTCCAAGGCCGCGTTGATCGCGCTCACCGCGAACCTCGACGGCGAACTGCGGGGCACCGGCGTCACCGCCGTGGCCTTCGACCCCGGCCTGCTCGACACCGGCATGACCAGGGCGCACCTGGACCGGGGGCACGTCGGCGACCCGTGGGCCGACGGCATCCTCGACTTCACGTTGCGCGCCCGCGACGACGGCGGGTTCACCCCGGTCGCCGACGCGACCGCCGCCCTCGTCCGCATCGCCACCGGTGCCGCGGACCACCTCTCCGGGCGCTACGTGGAAGTGGGGGACGTGTAGCACCGCTCACCGCGCCGGACCGGCGCCGGGTGCCGGCCGGACTTGTGGGCAAAGGTGGCGGCCCGGGTGGGCAGACGCCCTCCCCGGCGCGGTGTCACGTGACCGACCGCGTGGTCAGCTTGGTGCAGGCCATCCGGAAGGCGGTAGACGTGGTCATCCGTACGCAACGAGCCGACGCGGTGTCGGCGGTGCCCGACGTCACCCCACCCGACCGGGGACGCCCGAGCCGCGCCCGGTCCGCGCACCGATCGTCCACCTGATGCCCCCGGGTGACGAGGGCGCGGTGCCCTTCCCGCGCGAGGAGTTCGGCGGCGACCTGTTCCTGCTGCTCGCCGCCGACGGCAGGCTCGTGCTGGAGCCGGCGGAGGCGGACCGGATCATCGCGGGCCTGAAGCGCACGCTCGACGTGGTCGCCGACCGCCTGCGCATGGTCGACCTCCTGCGGGACGTGCCCCTGGACAAGCTCCGCCGGCTCCACCCCGGGCTCGACAGGGTCGTCGCCGACGCGGCGTTCGAGGAACAGGTCACCGGGGGACACCTGCGGCGGACGCTGCACGAACTGCCCAAGTACATCGAAGCGCTCGAACTGGCCAAGCGGTCCGCGCCCGCCGAGGAGGTCCCCGACGGGCGCGGCGGTCCCGCGACCGCGACCGCGCCGTGACCCTGTCGAGCCGTCGATCAGGCGGTGCGCCCGCCCGTCGTCCGCGGCGGGAACGGTGTGCCTGCCGAAACGTCGTCCGTTCAGGTCAGGCGACGTGGTGGCGCGCGATGGGGAACGCCCGATCGGCGGGGGAGAACCGCGGACGGGTATCACCCAGTCGGTGTTGCAGGACGGTGGTCCTCAGGTAGGCCAGTCGAAGCGGCACGGTCGGTCGTCGTGCCGCGCCAGTCGACGGCGCTGCGGACTGTCGGCGTTCCACCCCGCACCGCCGTCGCCACCGGCCTGACCGCCCGCGTCGACGCCGAACGCGCCGGGGCCCGACCGGGAGTCGCGTTGCGCTGTTCGCCGACGTCCCGCGTGCGAGCGGTCGTCTGGTCCGGAGAGCCCTCGGGCCGCTACCGTGGGGGCACACCGCCGACAAAGGGTCCTGCTCCGCTTTGGAGGTTCTCTTGGTGTTCCTGCGTTTTCTGACCCGAGTGGCCGGTGTGTCGACCTTGGTCGTCGGTCTGCTGACCGGTGTGGTCGTCGGCACGGCCAGTGCCTGCCAGTGCCTGCCCGGCGGGGAGCCGCAGCGGTACGCACGCGCCACCCACGTGTTCGCCGGTTCCGTGATCAGCAAGGTCTACGAGTCGCCGAGCAACCTGCGCTACACCTTCAAGGTCGGCGACGTCTACAAGGGCGACGTCCCCGACGTCGTCGTGGTCGGGACCTACGGGGAGACATCGGCGTGCGGCCTGGTCTACCTGCAGGTCGGTGACGAGTACCTGATGTTCACCACCCTCCGTGGCGACAGCCTGCGGACCGGCACCTGCGACGGCAACCGGCCCGCTTCCCTGGGCCCGCCCGTCACGGAGCCGACCGCCGTCGCCGCCTCCGCCGGCGTCGCACCCTGTGACGCGGCCGTGGCCTGAGCACGTCGGTGCGTCCGGGAGCCCGTCCTCCCGGACGCACCACCGCCGCGTGGGCTCGACCGGGGTGGATCGCCCCGCGGAAAATGCGCTGAGGGCAGGCCCGTAGTGCCGGTACGGTGCGCATTCCCGGAACACCCGGAGGGGTTCGGTGATCGGTGATCGGGCACGGTTCGGGGTCCTGGTGGGGCCCGCGGAGGCCGAGCACGCACAGCTGCGCTCCGTCACGATCTACGTCGGCGGCGAGAACCTCACGTTCCGGGACGACCAGGTGTACGTGCCGAACTTCCTGCTCCGGGTGGGGTTGACGCTGCGCGCGCTGGACGACTGGCCCGACCTGGCGCCGCACGCCGCGGTCCTCGGCACCGACCCGCGGGCGCTGCACGAGCGCCTGGTCGTCGAGAGCGAGCACGACCCGGTCCTGGCGTCGTGGGAAAAGCGGCTGTCGTTCCTGGAGTGGGGCGAGATCACGTTCCCGTTCCACTCGTTCCTGTTCCGCTTCGGTGACCGCACCTGGTTGACCGCCCGGCACCGCGAAGGCGGGTTGCGGGCGGTGGAGATCGGGCTGGCCGAGCTGCGGGACATCGTCGAACGGGCGCACCGCGTGGTCGCCGACGACTACGCGGCCCACCGGAAGCGCGCCGGGCTGGACTGAGCCGTCCGCACACCGGCGCCACCTCCGCGGCGGTGACGAACCCGCGACACTCCGCGCTCCACCACCTCATGTCGTCCTACCCGGCGTCGGATTCCGTCCGGTGGGACGCGATCCCGGCCGGCGTTGACGAGGTCGCGGATGGGCAGCGGCCCTCAGGTGTGGACCAGGCGGGTGATCGCCGGGGGCGTGGTCCACTACCCGATGCAACAGCACTGTCGTACCTGTGAGGAGGGTGCGTGTACCCGGCGGCCGAAGGCCCGGTGAACCGTCCGACGGGCTTCTTCGAGCAGCCGGTCTGGACCGTGCTCGGGCTCCTGGTCGTGTGCCGGTCCCATGATCCCGCTGGTCGGGATCAGCGGGTACGTCCCCGACGACGACCGCTGCACCAGGGTCCGGATGCTGGTCACCGTGCCGGGCCGGCCGCCGTTCACCACGAGCCACCTCGTCGACGGGGAGCAGGCCATCGAGGTCGGGGCGGGCATCCCGGTCGACGTGCACCCGACGCGGGACCTGTTCCGCCTGGCCGCCGAGCCGTCCGCGGGTGGGGTGTCGCGGTAGTCCTCCGCGGTCGGGACCACGCCGGTGCGCGGACGCCGGACCACCCCGCTCCGGCGGGCGGGCTGTTGCCCGTCTGGGTAGGAGGCGGGTGGGGGCAGTCCTGATACACCCATCTTTTTCCCGCCCGAGGTTGAGGGGGCGACCCTCATGACATCGGTGTTTGCGCAGGTCAGGCTTCTCCTATCGACAGCGAAGGGGCCACGGGAGGTGGCCCCCTCCACAGGAGGCAGGAACCCCATGTTGCGCAAGGTCGTCATCGCCGCCATCGCCACCGCCGCCGTCAGCTCCGTCGCCCTGCCCGGCCTCGCCGCCGCCGACCCGATCATCGGCACGCCGTCGCCGTGCGTGAAGCTCACCGACGTCACCGGCCCCGACTTCGAGGTCAAGCAGTGCGGCGTCAGCGACGTCGACCAGTACCGCGCCGGCTTCGCGGCCAACGGCGGCACCCACTGCGGTCCGTCGTCGCTCTACAACGTGCTGCACTACTGGGGGCACGAGAAGCAGGCACCGGTCGGCTGGCTCACCACCAAGGTCCGCAACCTCGACCCCAAGGACCCGGCCCACTACGGCATCGTCACCAACTCGATCGGCCGGATCGCCACGGACTCCCAGTGGAGCGTCGAGGACGGCACCAACTCGACCAACCTGCGCACCGCGTGGAACATCGCCACCAAGCCCGCCCGGGATGTCGGGTGGTCGACGGCGACCGGCGGGATCGGCACCACCTCCGGCCCGGACTTCGCCGGTGAACTGGCCAAGAAGCTCAACCAGGGCCCGGTGCAGATGTGGTACGGGCGCTACGTCGCGGGTCCGCAGAACAGCCTGAAGCGCGACGGCGGGCACCTCGTCACGGTGGTGTCGGCCAAGGGCTCCTTCGGCGGTGACTTCGTGCAGCTGCGGCTGGCCGACCCGGCCGAGGCGGCGGACCACGGCCAGGCGGGCTACCTCGACACGCAGTCCGCCTACGAGACGCTGGCCGTGACGCTGACGCGCCGGTCGGTCTACGAGTACCTGCCCGTGAAGGACGACGAGACGACGCCGGTCAACGAGAGCCTGCAGCCCGGCACGTACCGCTCGGTCGAGCGCTGGGAGCTGTCCGGCACGGCGTACGCCGACCAGAACAAGCCGCTGGTCGAGGGCTTCAACTGGTTCACGATGTCCCCGCCGGTCGGCTGAGTCCCCGGTCGTGCAGGCCCCGCTCGCCGAGCGGGGCCTGTCGCCGTGCCGGCGAAGTCCGGCCGAATGGCCGAAACCGCTGTCCCGGCGCGCCGCCCCCGGTCCGCGGTGGGGAACAAGGACTCCGGACTGTCGGGAACTCCATTCCGCGAGCAGTGCCGGCCTGCGATCATCGACGCGTGTCGAGCCTGGTGCCGGCGGGTGTGGTGACGGCGGTCGCGGCGGTGCTGTACGCGGCGTTGGCCGTGCTGAGCCGGCGGCCGAAACCGGCGGAGCGTGAGGTGCGCGCGGCGCTCCCCGGGCTGGAGATCGACCCGTTCCACGCGCTCGCCGTGCGGTGGGCCCACACCAGTGCGATCGACGACGACGCCGTCGCGACCCTCCTGCTCGACGACCTGATCACCCTCGACGCCGAGGGCATGATGACGGTGACGGAGCGCGGCCGGGACCCGCGGCACGCGCCCGCCCACCCGGTCCCGGCCGCGTGGCTGGACGCCGTCGCCCGCGCCGGCCGGCCGGTCGCCCTGTCGGAACTGCGCCGCGACCCCGAGCTGCGCGAGCGGTGCGAGACGTTCCTGCGGGAGCAGGACGCCCGGCACGCCAGGTGGATGCGTCCCGTGCCGGACCGCGCGGCGACCGCCGCCCTGATCGTCACGTGGCTGCTCGGCTTCTTCTACGCGGCCCTGCTGCTGTTCTCCGGCGGGCACCGCCCGCCGGGCGGGATCGCCGGCGGGCTGGGCCTGACCCTGCTGCTCGGGGTGCTGTTCACCGCGCTGCTGAGCCGGCTCGTCAACCACGCCTTCCCCGACCCGCCGGAACTGTTCCGGGAGCACTGCGCCGGGTTGCCGCCGCACCCGGCGACCGGCCTGCTGGACCCGGACCGGCGGGCGCTGCTGCGGGTCAGCTGGAACTACCGGACCGAGTACGAACTGCACCAGCAGCGCATCCGCGATGCGTACGACAACGACAGCGGCGGCTTCTGACCCGGCTCTGCGGACGGGGTGGACCGGACAGGCCCGGGTGACGGCGCCAGAATCACCCGATCGTGTTCGGAACTTCCCTTGTCGCCGCGCTGTCCCGCACCAGCTTCGACAGGGCCAGCACCCCGACTCCGACGAGCACCGTCCACCACGGGTACCGCCAGTCGGCCAGGACGTTGTACCAGTCGGACCCGGAACGGCCGACGGCCGTGTCCGTCAGGGCGCGACGCAGCAGGAGCAGCCGGGCGAGGGACTCCACCAGGGCGAGCGCGGGCAGGGCGATCAGCAGGTACAGGCCGAACACGCGCAGCCGCGAGGCCGTGGACGCGACGAGGAAGCCGTGGTCGGTGGCGTGGTCGAGCAGTCTTTTGAGCAGGAAGAACAGGATGGTGTAGCCGAGCGCGCCCGGCAGTTGCTCCGCCAGCACGAGGCCCCTGGCCCCGCCGGAGAGCTGCTCGAAGCAGAAGCGCTGGCTGTCGATGTCGACCAACACACCGGCCTGGAGGTAGTCGTCCTCGGTGTCCTGCACGGTGAACGGGCCGTTGTTCACGGTGGAGAAGCACGCGAACTGCAAGGTCGGCGTGAACAGGGTCACCCCCGACCGGATGACGACCCCCATGGCCGAGAGCACCCACAGGACCCGGGCCAGCGTGGTGAACGTGCCGAGGGGGTGCTTCCCGCCTCGCGCGCCGTCCCTCGGCCTGCGGCGGCGTGCGTTGTCGTCGTCGCCGGACAGCGGCGGTAACGGGGACGTCCCTGGCACGGTTCTCCCAACGTCGAGGTCGGTGGTGCCGGGAGACCCTACCGACGACGGGAACCGGGTGGTCGGCGATCGCCGCACTGGCCGACGCCGTGCAAAGGCAGTGGACGCGAGCGGCGGTCCGCCCGGGGACCCTGCGCGAGTCGCACGATCTCACGACTCCACCGTCCTGCGCCGTAGGTGGACCGTCGTGCTCGACGAGCCCGCGTGCGCACCGGGCGGGTACGACGTCGTACCCGCCCGGCTCCGGTGGTCCGTCCCGCGACACCGCTCGCAGCGGGGGCTACGGCGTCACGGGCTTGCCGCCGAGGGTGACGGCGAGGCGGCCGTCCGCGGCGTAGGACCAGCCCAACGCGCCGGAGTAGGACGCGCACCGGGAGCCGTTCGTCCCGGACCAGAACTGGTTCGACGCGTCGGAGTTGCCGACGACGCGGTCGTTCGCCCCGCTGCCGCTGCGGCACGAGGTGTTGTCGCGGAACACCGACGTCCCGCCGTCGAACGTGTAGTTGCGCTCGTCGTTGTCGATGCTGAGGTTGTTCGAGATCGTCATGGTGCCGAGGTTGCGGTTGTAGGTGAAGCCGTGCTTGCCGTTGTCGTAGGCGATGTTGCGGCGGATGACGTGGTTCACGCCGATGTCCTCGCCGCCGAGCTTGTAGCCGTTGCGGTCGCCGTTGCCCGCCTGGCCGCCGTTGCTCAGCGTGCCGTTCTTGTACGCCAGCGAGTCCTCGATCGTCACCGCGCCGATCGCACCGGTGTCGGTCTTGGTGTAGAGGTCCCAGCCGTCGTCGATGTTGTTGTGCGCCACGGCGTAGCGGAAGACGTTGCCGGGGCCGGACGTGAGCTTCGCGGCGAAGCCGTCGGCGTCCTCGCCGTCCGAGTCGGCGTTGTCGTGCGACTCGGCGCTGAGGATCAGGTTGTTGGCCGGCCACTGGTCCTTCGGCGTGGTGGACAGCATCCGCGACAGTTGCAGACCGGTGTCGCGGTTGAAGCGCGTGATCGTGCGCTCGAAGACGTTGTTGCTGCCGCCCACGAAGATGCCGTTGTCACCGGCGCGCTCGACCACGATCCCGCGCACGTGCCAGTAGTTGCCGTTCACGGCCAGGCCCCGGTTGGCCGGGTCCTCGGCCTGCGCCGAGAAGTTCAGCACCGGCGTCTCGCCCGGCTGCGCGTAGAGCTTCTTGAGGGCGCCGGAGGTGCCGTTGTTGCCCTGCGGGATGGTGACGGTCTGCGAGAACGCGTAGTTCCCGCCACGCAGGAAGATCGTCCCGCCCTGGGCGACGCGGGTGATGGCGGAGGTGAGCGTGGTGGGGTCGTCCTGGGCGCCGGTCGCGCTGTCGCGGCCGTTGGGCGCCGCGTACAGCGTGCCCGCGGGCGGGTTCGTCGTGGTGGTCGTGGTCGTGGTGGTCGTTGTGCTGGTGGACGTCGTCGTGCTGGTGGTGGTCGACGTCGTGGTCGACGTGGAGGTGTCGGTGGGCACGCCGGTGCAGGCGACGCCGTTGAGCGTGAACGAGGTCGGGACGGGGTTGGAGCCGGTCCACGAGCCGTTGAAGCCCGGCGTCACCGACGCGCCCGTGCCCAGCGAGCCGTTCCAGGGCGCGTTGCGCACCGCCACCGCGCTGCCGGACTGGGAGAACTCGCCACCCCACAGCTGCGTGACCCGCTGACCGGCGGGGAACGCCCACTCCAGCGTCCACCCCGACAGCGCGTCACCCAGGTTGGTCACCGTCACGGTGGCGCCGAAACCACCCTGCCACTGGTTGGTCACGGTGTAGTCCACCCGACAGCCCGCCGCGGCCCCGGCGCTCGTGCCACCGGCGGCCACCATCAACGCCGACACGGCTGCGGCGGACGCGGCGGCGGCCAGGGCCGTGCCCCAGCGGGCCGACCGGGTCGTGCGCCTGACCATGCGTGGGTTCATGCATCGACTCCTTGTGAGCAGGGGGAGGAACGCGGAACGTGTCCCGGGCGTCCGGTCACCGCGACGGGTGTCAGTTGCCGATGTCGGGTTGGGGACCCGCGCAGGTGCGCAGGAGGGCGGGCACGTCGGCCGCCTCGTCCAGGGTGTAGGGGTAGAAGTCCGACGGGGTGAAGGCGGCGCCCCCGGTCTGCTGCTTGCCGGTGGAGCCGACCACGATGCTGCCGCTCTGGCGCAGCTCGGCGGTGGCGTCCTTGTAGTAGGGGTCGCGGACGTTGTCGAAGTAGCTGTTCTCCAGCACCATCCTGGTTTTCCCGCGCGAGTAGTTGCCGTAGCCGCGCACGTCCTGCAGGTGGTTGTTGTAGAGGTGGGCGTGGGCCACGTTGTCGGTGCTGGGGTTGCGGCTGTTGGTGTCGTGGATCCAGTTGTGGTGGATGGTCGTGCGGGCGGTGACGTTGTCGGTCCAGCCGATGCCGAAGGACTTGTTGCCCTCGGCGAGGACGTTCCACGACACGGTGAGGTTCGTGGTGTCCTTGCGGCTGTCGACGAGGCCGTCGTTCATGCGCACGATGCGGTTGTGGTCGATCCAGATCCGGTCGGCGGTGTCCATCTGGACACCGTCGTGGTCGAAGTCCTTGTCGTCCGGGTCGTCGGAGGCGACGCGGGTGTCGCGGATGGTCAGGTTGCGGATGATGACGTTGCCCGTGCCGGCGTTGAGCCTGAAGCCGCCGCCCACGACCTCCCCGCGCGTGCCGACGCCCACCACGGTCTTGTTCGAGGCGACCGGGACCTCCCTGCCCAGCGGGGTGATGGTGATGGCCCGGTCCACCCGGATCACGTACGGCTCGGCCGCCGCGGCGTAGCGCTCCAGGCCCGCCTGGTCGGTGACGGTGACCGTGGTGCCGCCCGCGCCGCCGGTGGTGCCCGCCGCGCCCGCGAACCCGTCGGGGGTGGCCGGCCACCCCCCACCGCCCGTGGTGCCGGTCGTGTCGGTCGTCGTGGTGTCACCGGTGCAGGTGGCGCTGTTGAGCGCGAAGCCGGCGGGTGCGGGGGCCGTGGCCGCCGGCACCCCGCCGCCCACCACCGCCACCACCGCGGTGACCGCTCCGGCGAAGCGCGCGCGGAGCATCGTCATGCGTTTCACGGATCTCCTTCGATCGATGAAGCGATGCCGCTGTCGGGTCGCCCCGCGGGCCGACTACCGCTGGGTGATGTCGGACGGCGAGTAGAAGCAGTTCCTGCCGTCCGCGCCCTCGCCGATCTTCTTCGGCTCGGAGCCCTTCGGCACGCCCTGGTACTTCTCGCAGATCACCGCGCTGCCGTAGACGGTGATGCGGGAGAAGCGGGCGGTGTCGCCCCAGTTCGTGTTGATGCCCGCCAGCACCTTGGTCGACCGCGCCGTGACGCCGTCCATGACCACGTGCCGCTGGTAGGACGTCGAGCAGTTGCCGCACGCCCGGTACAGCTTGCCCGCGTTGTGCACCTGGAAGTTCCGGATCGTCACCGTGCCCGCGCCGTTGTGCTGGAACACCTTGTCCGACGCCGACTTCGCGCCGCCGCCGTCGACCAGGTAGGTCGCCGAGGAGCTGGAGGACTTGAACGTCGCCGCGTCCTCGCCCACGTCGTTCCACCAGACGTTGCGGATGGTGCAGGACCCCTCGCAGTGGATGCCGTCACCGGCCGGCGCGTCGATGAACAGGTTCTCGATCGTGCCGCCGTTGGCCACCACGAACATCGGGTCCTGGCTCTCGCCCTGACCGCCGTCGCCGATGCCGTAGTACTTCTTCATCCCACCGTTGAAGTACGTGCCCACGTTCCGCGTGGTCGTCTGGTGCACGCTGCCGGTGTCGGTGGGCCACGGGCCGCTGCCGTCACCGCCACCCGGCTGCTGCGACGTCGTGGTCGTGGTCGTCGTCGTGGTCCGGGTGGTGGTCGAGGTCGAGGTGCTGGTGCCGGTGGGTGAACCGGTGCACACCACGCCGTTGAGCGTGAACGACGACGGGGCCGGGTTGGAGCTCGTCCACGATCCGTTGAAGCCCGGCGTGACCGAGGCGCCCGTGCCCAGCGAACCGTTGTAGCCGGCATTGCGGACCGTCACCGCACCACCGGACTGGGTGAATTCACCGCCCCACAGCTGCGTGACCTGCTGACCCGCGGGGAACGCCCACTCCAGCGTCCACCCCGACAGCGCGTCACCCAGGTTGGTCACGGTCACGTTGGCGCTGAAACCACCCTGCCACTGAGTGGTCACGCTGTAGTCCACCCGGCACCCGACCGCCGCATTGGCATTCGTGCCGACCGCCATCACCAGGCCCCCGGTCAAAGCCGCCACCGACATGGTCGCGGCAATACCGGTGGTCCGACTCCTCACCCGCTCGCCCATGCGCAGACTCATGCGTCGCCTCCTTGCGAACAGCACTCCTGGACATCGGTTCCGCATCAGCGTGCCCACCGCCAACTGGCGGGATCAGCGGTGATCACAGGCTCTGGGAACGCTCCCAGAGAGCATTGCGCAACTTTTCGGGACTGGCAACAACATTCACATTCATGAACGGCCGGTTCCGTTTCGATCATGCAGGTACGACGCTTGCGGATTGACAATTCGTCAACCGGACATCAGGTCGCATCACCGAGAGCGAGCGGTCAAGACTGCGCGCTGTGCATCTTTCCGGCCAATCGCAGATCATTCACGAACATGAACAAAACGAGTGCGAACGACGACGACGCTTGACGCGTCCGGGTTTCACACCCCGGTGTTGAGGTGGAGTGCGAGGGTGGCTGGGTCGGGCCGGCGGTGCGGGTACGGCGGCAGGCAGTGGCCAGGCGGACGTCAGCTCCGCGGCCACTCGGCCGCAGGTGCCGCTGCGGCGCGGATGCGCCGGCACTCGAAGCTTCCCACCGACCAAGGGGAACGGCGGTGCTCCGGCCGGCGAATAGTGCATACGAGTGACGCCGTCCCCGCTGGGATGGACGACTCGGGTGACGCGGTTGACGGCGAAGTCCTGCTCGGTTTTACGGGGTGATCGATCACGTAATCGCGAACGGGTTGCGGCACTCTGCGGTTTTGCGGTAGATATGCACTGGAGCCCACCCGACCTCGAAGCCGCTGTTCACGGCGGCTTCCGGAGTTGTCGTCCGAGAGGCGTGTCCAATGTCTGACGTCGGCGCACTCGATGTCGTACGCACTCGGGTGGTCATCTCGCATTCGCGCAGAAGGCGCTGCGCCATCGGTCCCAGCGTCCTCCGCCATCCGGCGGTTCATTCCGGCCGGTCGACGGCCGACGCCGAAATAATTGTGGTCCGGCGAGATCGTGGTGCAACGCCGTGACATCTCGCCCCGATCCCCGGTCGAGGGCCAGGAGGGGTGGGTTCGCGGTTGAGGCTGGTCACACCTGGTTCGTGGCTCGGGGCGTTCACGGCGGACCGGCCGGGCCCGCGGGCGAGGAGAGGCGAGTGGTCGAACCGGCGACCACGGCGCCGGCACGTGCCGTGCGGGTGGGAAGTCACCTGCTCCGGAGTTCCGAACAAGGTTTCCCGGAAACGGAAGGACATCGTGATGGCGGACATCGACCTCGGAGAAGCGACGGACTGGGCGGAAGGGGACACGCACGGCCGGATCAGCCTGCAACCGAACAAGGAGTTCAACACGCCGACGCAATCCGCGCCTGCGGAGAAGGACGTGGTCATCAGTTCGCCGTTGAGCATCGAGCTCTCGGTCAACACCAACCACTCCACCGATCAGCAGGGGGACAAAGTCATCTTCACCACCTACCACGGTGACCAGAAGAGAACCATCGCGGTGCTCGACTCCCAGGGCAACCTCTACATCGCCGGCCGCGTCTTCGAAGGGCAAACGAACCTGTTGACCATGTACACGTAGGCGCGGCTGCGCCCCGGCACGATCACGTCGTGCTGTCGTGCCAGATGCCCGCGGGCGGTTCCGCCGCGGGCATCGGTGCTGTCGTCCGGCCGCCTCCCGCGGTGACGACGTCGCCCTGCGCGAGTCCTCCTCCCACGCGCAGAACGTCGGAGCGGCGCTGCGCCTCCGGGCGGCACCGGCCGAAGGGGAAGGGTTTTTCACCACCTCCGCTGTCCGGTCTCGTGCCGGGTAGTCGATCCGGCGCCGCCCACTGCGGGTTCCCGCGAAGGGGCGACGATGCCGTCCCGGTGCGGCGCCGCGGGTGCGTCGGGCGTTCGGGACTCCTGTCGGGGTGTGCCCGGCCATCGCGCGTCCGGGACGTCGGTGCCGATCGGTGACCGTGCGCCGATCGGCGGCCGTGGGCCGACCGGGGACGTGGGTACGGGTGCGGCGGTGTCGGTCGGCGTGGAGGAACGTGCCTCGGCGAGCGCGGAAGGGGTGGGTGGGGTGGTTCCGGGCTGCGGGGTCGTGTTCTCCCGGGCGCGCGGCGCGGCAGTGTCCTGAGTGGTCTCGGGTTCCGGGCCGGGCGCGGTGGCCCGGTCGCGGGTCGGCGGGCTGGTTCGGGACTGCTCCGCCGCCCCGGGCGGGGTGGCCGTGGGCGTGGGACCGGGTATCGCGGGCGGTGCGGTCGTCGTGCCGGGCGGGGCGTGGACCGTGACGGGCGGGGCGTGGACCGCGACGGGCGGTGGATCGGCTACCGGGCCGTGGTGGGGCAGCGGGGTGACGCTGATCGCGACGGCGGTCAGGGCGACGGGTGCGGTGGCCGCCGCCGCCGCGGTGCTCTGGCGAACCCAGCGCAGGACGGTGCCGGCCACCGCGGCGGTGGCCCCGGCGGCGAGGTGGCGCAGCAGGCGACGGGCCCGGGTGAGGTGGGACTGCACCGCACGGGTGGTCAGTCCCAACTCGGCGGCGGTCTGCCCGGTGGTGGCACCGGCGGCGATCGACCGGCACACCTGCCGCGTGGTGGGCGGCAGGTCGTCCAACGCCTGGACCAGCCAGGCGGCCAGTGCCCGGTCGACGACCACCTCGTCGGGGTCCACCGGGGGCGGGGTGGCGGCCCGCAGCCGCGCGAGGGCGCCCTGCTCCCGTTGTGCCCGCCGGACCCGGTCGACCGACCTGTGGCGGGCGACCACCCCCAACCACCGGTCGAGCGACTCCACGCCCCCGGTCCCGTCCCTACCCGCGTCCGCCCGGTCGCGGGCCAGCAGGGTCAGCAGGGTCAGCACCGCGTCGTGCACGCAGTCCTCGGCCTCGAACCGCGACATCCCCGCCTGTTGACAACGCCGCACCACCCGCGCCACCACGCGAGCCAGCTCATCGGAGTCCATCCCGCTCCTCCCACCCTCGCGCACCTCACCTGCCCGCCCCTTCGCAGGCCGTGAGGCGACGCGCCGTTCCACCCGGTGGCGTGTCACCACCTTCAGTGGCAGCATCGCTGCGGGTGACACCGACGTGACGTTCGGAGCAACTGAATGACCCGTTCGGGTTAATATTAGTGTGAAAGGTGGAGCTGCGGCGGGGCAACCCCGCCGAACAGGGCCCCGATGGGTCAACCCATCGGGTAACGCGGGCACCCTTTCGGACCTTGTCCGCTGACTCCGGACGGCGGCATCCTGTGTGCCGTCCGCCTCGACCGATCACGCGGGGAGCGTCCAGTGCCGGTGAACGACCTGCTCAAGGCCAAGATCGAACACGGCTTCTCGCACCTGGACGTGGACGGCGACGGGCTGCTGACCGAACAGGACCACGTCCTGATGGGGCGCCGCACCGCCGAAGCCCTCGGGCACGCCCCCGGCTCCCCGCAGGAGCAGCGCATCGTCGACGCCTACCTGCGGATCTGGCACGACCTGCACCTGCCGCACATCCCCGATGGGGGCGTCGCCATCTCGCGCGAGCAGTTCGTCGGCTCCACCGGGTCGCTGTCCGACGACCCGGAGGGCGCGCGGGCCGGCGTCGGCGCGCTCGCCGAGGCGTTCCTGTCCATCGCCGACACCGATGTCGACGGCCGGGTGAGCCCGGTCGAGTACGCGGCGTTCCTGCGGGGGCACTTCCCCGGCTTGACCGAGGCCGAGGTGGCCGAGGCGTTCGCGCACCTCGACACCGACGACGACGGTCACCTCACCGCCGAGGAGTTCACCCGCGCGTGCGTGGAGTTCTGGTCCAGCACCGACCCGGACGCCCCGGGCAACTGGTGGATGGGCCGCCCGTTCGCGTGACCCCACGGGACTTCGCGGGACTCCGCGGGACGAGCCGGCGGCACGCCTCCGGCTAGCGCTGCCGTTCGAGGGCGAAGCGGCTCACCGTCGCGGTCGACGCGTCGAGCCGCACGTCCTCGGCCACGACGTCGGTCAACGTGACCGACGGCGCGGGCAGCGACAGCGGGAGAGCGTTCGCGGCCAGGGTGATCGGCACCCGGCCGAACAGCCTGCCCGACACGGACCTCGCCTCCAGCACCACGGTCCCGGAGAAGCGCGAGTTCCCGACGCGGATGACCACACCCGGCCGCGGGACCAGCTCGGCGTCGAGCAGTTCCAGCGATCCCATGCGCAGCACGACCTCGGAGCCCTGTTCGTAGCGGACGTCGTGCGCGACCGCGGTGCGGGCGCGGAGGGACCCGTGCGCCACGTCGACCGGCGCCGACGACCCCACCGCGGGCCAGCTCTCCCGCACGGGCCACACCGCGGTGGCGCCGAGCACGAGGACCACCGCGGACAGGCGGCCGATCACGCCGGTCGGCCCGCGCGCCACGCCGTCGCGAGGGAACCGGCGACGAGGGCCAGCGCCGTCCCGACGAGGAACCCGCCGAGGTTCGCCACGACGTAGGCGACGAACCCGAGGGCAATCACCGCCACACCGATGGCGACGCTGCGCGCGGGCCGCCGCCACAGCGCGACACCGCCGCCCACCAGGCCCGCGGCGACGAGCACCGAGCCGATCCCGCCGATGCCCTGGACGAGCAGGAACCGGTAGCCGGTGACGGGGACGAGCAGGACCTCCACCCCGGCGAGCACCGCGAGCAGCCCCGCCCAGAACGGGCGCTCGCCGCGCCACCGGGTGAACCGCGCGACCATCAGAAGCACTCCTGGCGTCCGGGCACCGCGGTGATGTGCAGGCCGGTGAGCTTGAAGACGCCCGCGGTCGTGGTGCCGGACCTCGACCTGAGGTCGTCGATGACGATCGCGTCCGCCTGGTGGGCGTAGTCGCCGTCCCTCCCGGTGACGCCGCGCGCGCCCCGGTCGACCTTCCCGGCGTCCGTTCCCAGCACCAGGTTGGTGAGCGTCGCGTCGGAGTGCATGTCGGAGAGGTTGAGCACAAGGTCGCTCGCCTCGACCGCCTCGTCGCCACCCGCCCTGGCGACGATCGTCACCTCCCCGACGAGGCTCGGGACCAGGGCGGAGAAGCACAGGTCCTCGACCCGGGCGGACCCGATGCTGGTGACCACCACCGCGTCCTGGTCCTCGCCGACGCCGACGAACTGGGCGAAGCCGTCGCCCTCCACGCGCTTGGCGGAGAACTTGAAGTTCTCGCCGGAGAAGGCGAAGGCGGTGGGGACGGCCGCGGTGGCGGTGGCGGTGACCAGCCCCGCGGCGAGGCCGGTGCTCGTGGCGAGCACGACGGTGAACCGCGACCACCGCGTCCGGCCTCGTGCCGGGGTCAACGGCGTGGTGCGGTCGTCGGACATGCGGTCGTCGGACATGGGGGCCTTCCGCAGGGGGAACGGTGTCGCGGAGGCCGACCGTAGGGGGGCCACCGGGAGGTGAAGCCCGTGCGCCACCGGATCGGGTGAAAGATCATCACATGATCACCCGAAGGAGTGGACGACGTTTGGGTGCGGCGAACCCGGTCGGTAGATCTTGTCGCCCCGACCGGAGTGCGACGGCCTCGCACCGATCGCCACGGAGCCCTCCTTGACGCAGCACGACCTCGTCGCCGTCGTCGGCGTCGCCTGCCGGCTGCCCGGCGGCATCACGGACCTCGACGGGCTGTGGGCGGCGCTGTCGGCCGGGCGGGACCTGGTGGGCGAGATCCCGCCGGACCGCTTCGACGTCGACCGGTTCATCGACGAGCGGGGGCCGCGCCGGGGCAAGAGCTACGCCCGCGCCGCGGGCGTGCTCACCGGCGTGGACCTCGCCGCGTTCGACGCGGACTACTTCGGCATGTCCCCGAAGGAGGCGACCCGGGTCGACCCGCAGCAGCGGCTGCTGCTGGAGATGGCGGTCGAGGCCCTCGACGACGCGGGCATCGACGCCCGCGCGGTGGCGGGGTCGGACGCGGCGGTCGTGGTCGGCATCTCCGACAGCGGCTACAGCACCCTGCAGCAGACCGACCTGCGCGGCATCAACGCCTACACCAACGCGGGCGGCGCGAACTCGATCGCGGCCAACCGGTTGTCGCACTTCTTCGACCTGCGCGGCCCGAGCCTGGCGGTCGACACCGCCTGCTCGTCGTCCCTCGTGGCCCTGCACCAGGCGGTGCGGGGCCTGGCGGCGGGGGAGGGCGGACTCGCGCTGGTCGGCGGGATCAGCCTGCTGCTCAACCCCGCCACGCACGTCGGGTTCGCCCAGGCGTCGATGCTCTCGCCCAGCGGGCGCTGCCGGACCTTCTCCGCCGACGCGGACGGGTACGTGCGCGCCGAGGGCGGCGCGGTGGTGGTGCTCAAGCGGCTGTCGGACGCGGTGCGGGACGGCGACCGGGTGCACGCGGTGGTCCTGGGCAGCGGGGTGAACTGCGACGGGCGCACCGCCGGTCTCTCCTCGCCCCGTGCGCGGACCCAGGAAGCCCTGCTGCGCGAGGTGTACCGGCGGGCGGGCGTCGAACCGGGTGAACTGGCGTACTTCGAGGCGCACGGCACCGGGACCCCGGCGGGCGACCCGGCCGAGTGCGCCGCGGTGGGCGGCGCGCTGGGGCGCGGCCGGGGGACCCCGCTGCCGATCGGGTCGGTCAAGACCAACCTCGGCCACCTGGAGGCGGCGTCCGGCCTGGCCGGGCTGCTGAAGGCGGTGCTCGTGCTGCGGCACGGCGAGATCCCGGCGTCGCTGCACGGCGAGCGGCCCAACCCGGCGATCGACTTCGCCGGGCTGGGGCTCGCCCCGGTCGCGCGGCGGACCCCGCTGGAGCACGCCGGTCGGCCGGTCGTGGGCGTGAACTCCTTCGGCTTCGGCGGTGCCAACGCCCACGTCGTCCTGACCGCCGGCCCCACCGGACCCGACCCTGCGGCCGACCCCGCGCCCGACGCGGGACGCGCGCTGCCGATCGTCGTGTCGGGGCACTCGCCGGAGGCGCTGGCCCGAGCCGCGGCGCTGCTCGCCGAGCAGGCGGACCGGACCGCGCCGCGGGACTTCTACGACCTCTGCCACACCACCACCCGCCGCCGCGGCCGGCGCCCGCACCGCGCGGCGGTCCTGGCGCGGGACCCCCGCGAGGCCGCGGACCGGCTGCGCGCCCTCGCGGAGCGACCCGAACCGGTCCGGGAGAGCACCGGCGGGACCGCTTTCGCCTTCACCGGCAACGGCGCGCACTGGGCGCGGATGGGCGTCGACCTCCTCGACGACCCCGCGTTCCGGGTGGCCGTCGAGGAGGTCGACGCCGCGCTGCGGGAGCACCAGCGGTGGTCGGTGCTCGACGAGCTGCGCGCCCGGCCCCGCCGTTCCCGGCTGCGCCGCACCGAGTTCGCCCAGCCCGCGTTGTTCGCCGTGCAGGTCGGTGTCGTGGCGGCACTGCGGGCGCGCGGGATCGTCCCGGCGGCCGTCGTCGGGCACAGCGTGGGGGAGATCGCCGCGGCCCACGTCGCGGGCGCGCTGGACCTGGCCTCCGCGTGCCGGGTGCTGGCCGTGCGCAGCGCCGCCCAGGGGCGCACCGCGGGCCGGGGCCGCATGGCCGCCGTCGGGCTGCCCGAGGCCGAGGCGGTGCGGCTGTTGACGAGCCGGCCCGGGTTGTCGCTCGCCGGGGTCAACAGCGACCGGGACGTGACGATCAGCGGTGACGCCGGGCAGCTCGCGGACCTGGGCCGCGAACTGGCGGCGCGGGACGTGTTCTTCCGGGAGCTCGACCTGGACTACGCCTTCCACAGCCCGGTCATGGACGCCGTCGAGCACGAGGTCCGCGCCGGACTCGCGGGCCTGGTCGCGCACCGCGCGGCGGTGCCGGTGGTGTCCTCGGTGACCGGCCGGCCGATCACCGGTCCCGAGCTGGACGCGCGGTACTGGTGGCGGAACGTCCGGGAACCGGTGGCCTTCGCCCCCGCCGTGCGACACCTGCTGGACGACGGCGTCGACGCGTTCGTGGAGATCGGGCCGCACCCCGTGCTGCGCACCTACCTGCGCAGGCTCGCCCCCGAAGCGCTGGTGCTGCCCACCCTGCGCCGGGACTCGCCCGGCGGACCGGCGATCCGCGCCACCACCGAAGCGCTCCTCGCGGCCGGCGCGCCGGCCGACCGGGACGCCCACTTCCCCCGTCCCGGGACCGTGGTGGGGCTGCCGGCCTACCCGTGGCAGCGGGAGCGGCACTGGAACGGGGACACCGACCGGTGGGTGCGCTCCAGCGGCACCGGGAGGACCGACCACCCGCTGCTCGGGGAACGGGTGCCGGTCGCCGCCCCCACCTGGCAGGACGTGGTCGAACCGGTGCGCGTGCCGTGGCTGGCCGACCACCGCGTCGGCGGCGCCGTGGTGATGCCCGCCGCCGGGTACGTCGAGATGGCGCTGGCCGCCGGCGCACGGGTCCACGAGGACGCCGTGGAGGTCACCGACCTGCGGATCGACCAGGCGCTGGTGCTGCCCTGGGACGAGGACGTCACCACCACCCTGCAGTGCTCGCTGACCGAGGACGGCGGCCTGCGCATCGCCGGCCGCACCGACGGCACCGACGCGTGGCGGGTCCACGCGACCGGGCGGGTCCGCCGCCTGTGGGCCTCGCCCCCGCCGGCCCGCCACCCCGGCGCCGGACGGCCGGAACCGGTCGACGTGCCGGTCGAGCGGCTCTACCGGTCCGCGGCCGAGGCGGGCCTGGACTACGGCCCGCGGTTCCGGGTCCTGCGGGAACTGCGCGTCGGACCGGACGAGGTGGTCGCGCGGTACCACTGCGGGGAAGCCGTCGCCGGTTACGAGGCGCACCCCGTCGTGCTGGACGGCGCGCTGCAAGCCGGTGCGCCGCTGCTCGGCGACACCGCCCCGGGCAGCGCCTTCCTGCCCGCGGCCATCGGCGCCGTCCGGCGCCACCGAGCCCCGGCGCGCACCGGCTTCGCGCACGTGCGCTCACGCCACCGGGACCACGCGCACGTCCGGTGGGACGTGGTCCTCACCGACGAGTTCGGCGTCGTCGCGGTGGAACTGGACGACGTGGTGCTGCGCCGGTTCGACGCGACCGGCACCGACCGGGTGGAGCGGCTGCGCACCGTGCTGCGGGCCGCCCCGCTCGGGAACGGGGCCCGCGCGCCGCTGCCGGGCGCGCGGGACGTGCTCGCCGCGGCGGCGGACGGGGTGACGTGGGCGCGCCGGGAGCTCGAACGCCTGGACGACGGGTTCCTGCCGCGCCTGGTGACGTGCTCCGCCCACTACGCCGCCGCGGCGCTGGGGGAGTTCACGCCCACCGGGGCGCCGTTCACCACCGACGACCTGGTGACCGCGGGGATGCTGCCCAAGCACACCCGGCTGGTCGAGCTGCTGCTGCCCGCCGCCGAGGAGAACGGGCTGGCGCACCGGGTGGACGGGCGGCGGTGGCGGTTGACCGGCGACGCCGACCCGGACGCGGAGTTCGCCTCGGCGGTGGCGGAGCACCCCGGGCACCTGCCCGAACTGGTGATCAGCTCGCACGTGGGCGGCCGGCTGGCGGACGTCCTCGGCGGGCACGTCGACCCGACCGAGCTGATCTTCACCGAGGCCGCGCGGTTCCTGGAGCAGTACTACGACGTCGCGCCCGTCTACGGGGTGTTCAACCAGCTCGTCCGGGCGGTGGTGCGCGCGGTGGTCGCCGACTGGCCGGCGGACCGGCCGCTGCGGGTGCTGGAGGTCGGCGGCGGCACCGGCGGCACCACCGCGGCCGTGCTGCCCGTGCTGCCGCCGGAACGCGCCCACTACGTCTTCACCGACCGGAGCCACGGGTTCTTCCCCCGCGTGCGCACGCGGTTCCAGGAGCACGACTTCGTCCGCTACGAGGTGCTCGACCTCGACCACGACCCGGTGCCGCAGGGGTTCGCCCCCGGCTCGTTCGACGTCGTGATCGCCTCCAACGTGCTGCACGCGACGGCCGACCTGCGCCGGTCGCTGCGCTCGGTGGCCGACCTGCTGACCGACCGGGGGCTGCTGGTCGCCTACGAGGCGCACACCCCGGAGTACCTGGCGCTGCCCTTCGGCGTGCTCGACGGGTTCTGGCGCCACACCGACACCGACCTGCGCGGCCGGTCGCCGCTGCTGTCCCGGGAGCAGTGGCCCGCCGTGCTCGACGGGTGCGGGTTCACCGAGGTCGCCCAGGTCGGCGCCGAGCGGGGACCCGTGCACGGCGCGGGCGCGGTCGTCGTCGCGAGCCGCGCCGCCCGCACCCACCCGCCGGCCGCGCCGCCGCACCCCGCGCCGCTCCACCCCGCGCGGCCGGGCGTGCGCCGGGTCCTCGCCGCCGAGGACGACACCGAGTCCGACCTCGTCGCGCGACTCGCCCGCCACCTGGCGGGCGACACCCGCACCACGACCGCCACCACCGACGCCGACCGGTGGGCGTCGCTGCTCGGGGACGCGGGCACGGAGGTGGACGTCGTCCTGGTGCTCGCCGAGCACCCGACCGCCGACGTGGCCCACCACACCACCCGGCGGGCCTCGGTGCTGCGCGCCCTGGCCACCGCGTGCGACCGCCGCGCCGGCGCGGGCACGGTGTCGCTGTGGCTGGTCACCCGGCCCAGCGGGGCGCTGCCCGCCCCGGAGCGGCCCGACCACCCCGCGGACGCGGCCACCTGGGGCGTGGCCCGGTCCCTGGCCGGCGAACGCCCCGACCTCACCCCCCGGCGGCTGTCCCTGCACCGCGGCGCCGACGACGCCGGGCGGCTCGCCCGGGAACTGCTCACGCCGTCCGACGAGGACGAGGTCGTGCTCACCGGCGCCGGGCGCTTCGTCCCGCGCGTGGTCGAGGCGAAGCCGCCCGCGGACCGGGCGCGGACCTCGTACCGGCTCGACCTGCGGAAGGAGGGGCTGTCGTTCGAACTGGCCTGGGTCACCGCGGCGAACCCGGCACCCGGCCCGGGTGAGGTGGCCGTCTCGGTGCGGGCGTCCGCGCTGAACTACCGCGACGTGGTGCTGGCGACGGGTGCGCTGCCGCCCCAGGCGTGCGCGGAGTCCTTCGACGGCGGCGCGCCCGGTCTGGAGTGCGCCGGGGTCGTGACCGCCGTCGGCCCGGGGGTGACCTCCGTCCGGCCGGGGGACCGGGTGGCCGCGCTCGCGGCGAGGGCGCTGTCCGACGAGGTCGTCACGCCCGTCGAGTTCGTGATCCCGCTGCCCGGGGACGTGCCGTTCACCGCCGCCGCCACGCTGCCCGTGGCCGCCGCGACCGTCGAGCACGGCCTGGTGACCCTGGCCCGGCTGGCGCCCGGCGAGGTGGTCCTCGTCCACGGCGGCGCGGGCGGGGTCGGCCTCGCCGCCCTGCAGTGCGCGCGCCGCCGCGGCGCGACGGTGATCGCCACGGCCGGCTCACCGGTCAAGCGCGCCTTCCTGCGCTCGCTCGGCGTCGAGCACGTGCTGGACTCCCGCGGCCTGTCCTTCGCCGCCGAGGTCATGGCGATCACCGCGGGGCGCGGCGTCGACGTGGTGCTCAACTCCCTGGCCGGCGAGGCGCTCACGCGCGGCCTGGAGCTGCTGCGCCCGCACGGCCGGTTCGTGGAGCTGGGCAAGCGGGACGTCGTGGAGGACCGGGGGGTGCCGCTGCGGGCGTTGCGCCGCAACGCGAGCATGGTCTGCGTCGACCTCAGCGCCATGGCACCCGACGACCCCGCCGTCCGGGCGGGCCTGTTCACGGCGGTGGCGGAGCACATCGCGTCCGGCGCGTACCGCCCCCTGCCGCACGTGGTGTACCCGGCGGCGAGGGTGGCCGAGGCGTTCGAGCTGCTGCGGCACTCCCGGCACATCGGCAAGGTCGTCGTCTCCCACGGCGGTGACGTGCCCGTCGAACCACCACCCGCCGCGGTGCGGCTGGACGGGACCGCCACCTACCTCGTGACCGGGGGGCTCGGCGGGTTCGGCGCGGCCGCCGCGCGCTGGCTGGCCTCCCGGGGCGCCCGGCACCTGGCGCTGGTCGGCCGCAGGGGAGCCGACACCCCCGAGGCGCCCGGCCTGCTCGCGGACCTCGCCCGCGCCGGCGTGACGGCCACGGCCCACGCCGCGGACGTCGCCGACGAGAGCGCGATGCGGCGCGTCCTCGCCGCGGTGGCGGGTTCCGGCCACCCGCTGCGCGGTGTGCTGCACGCCGCGATGGTGCTGGACGACGCGCCGCTGACCGAGTCCGACGACCGGCGCTTCGGCACCGCGTTCCGACCCAAGGCGCAGGGCGCGGTCGTGCTCGACGCGCTGACCGCGAGCACCGACCTGGACTTCTTCCTGCTGTTCTCCTCCGCCGCCGCGACGATCGGCCTGCACGGCCAGGCCAACTACGTCGCGGGCAACCTCTTCCTGGAGGCCCTGGCGCGCGCCCGGCGCGCCCGGGGCCTGCCGGGGCAGGCGATCGGCTGGGGAGCGATCTCCGAGGTCGGCCACGTCGCGCGCAGCGGTCTGCAGGACAGCGTGGCGGAGGTGCTGCGGCCCGTCCGGCCGGCGGTGGCCCTCGCCGCCCTGGGGCAGGTCCTCGCCGGCGACGACGACGTCCTGGTGCTGGCCGGCCTCGGCCGCAACCCGGCCGGGAGGCTCCTGCCCGGTCTGGGCTCGCCCCGGACGGCCGGCCTGTTCCCCGCCGCGGTCGGTGCGGCGGCGGCCCGCGACCCGCGGGAGTTCCGCCGGTCCCTGGCCTCCGCGACACCCGAGCAGGGGCACGCGCTGCTCCGCCGGGCGATGACCGAGCTGCTCGCCTCGGTGCTGCAGACCGCGCCGGAGCGGGTCGACGAGGCCGTGCCGCTGGACCGGCTGGGGGTGGACTCGCTGATGAGCGCGGAGTTCCTCGTCGCGGTGCGGCAGCAGCTGGGGTGCGAGCTGTCGGTCATGGAGGCGGCCAAGGGCGGGTCGATCTCCGAGCTGGCCCGGATCGCGCTGCACCGCACGACGTCCCGGGCGGCCCGCCGGTGACGGGCGCGCCGGCGCACCGCCCGCTGCGCCCGCTGGACAACGCCTACCTGGACTGCGACCGGCCGGCGGGCAAGGACGGCACCGAGATCGGTGTCCTGCTGCGCTTCGCCGAACCGCTCGGCCGGTCGGTCGAGGACTGGCGGGCACTGGTCGCCGCCCGCCTCGACGCCGTGCCCGACCTCCGCCTCGTGCCGCACCGGCCGCGGCGCCGGTGGCTGCCGATGCGGTGGGCCACGGCCGAACCCGACCTCCGGCACCACGTGCGCGAGGTGGGGTCGGACGGGCCGGACGGGGTGCGCGACGCCGTCGAGGAGGTCATGGCCGGCAGGCTCCCGCTCGACCGGCCGCTGTGGCAGCTCGTCGTCCTCCGCGACCCCGCCGGCGGGGAGGCGGTCCTGTTCCGGGTGCACCACGCCCTCGCCGACGGCGTGGGCATGGTCGAGCTGGGCACCCGGCTGCTCGGCCCCGACCAGCCCGCGCCCGTGCCCGCCGGGACCACGCCGCCGCGGGGGGCGCGGCTGCGCGCGTGGCGGGAGGTGGTCGCCGGGACGGCGCGCTACCTGCGCGGGTTCGCGCCGCCGGCCGGGCGCGCCCTCACCAGCCGGGGGCTCACCGGCACCCGCCGGCTGGCCTGGGCGGAGACCGGCGTCGACCGGCTGCACTCCGTCGCCCGGCAGCACGGCGTCACCGGCACCGAGGTCTACCTCGCCGCCCTCGCGGGCGCGTTGCGGCAGTGGCCGCACACGCCGTGGCGCTCGGGGCCGCGCACGCTCTGGGCCCTGGTGCCGGTCGACACCAGGGCGACCGGTGCCGACGACGGCCTCGGCAACCAGGTGGTCAACCTGCGGGTGCCCCTGCCGTGCGGCGAGCCGGACCCGCGCCGCCGGCTCGCCCTGGTCGCGGGCAGCGTGAACACCGCGGCGCAGCGCCGGCGCGCCGAGGTGATGCGCGCCGGCGTCGAGGTGCTGCCCGACCTGGTGGTCAGGGCGCTGTTCTGGTGCACCCACCGGCGGTGGCACGTCGACCTGGTCGCCAGCAACGTCGCGTCACCGGGCCACCGGGTCAGCCACCGCGGCACCCTGATCACCGGGGCGTCGCCGATCGGGTTCCTGCCCCACCGGCGGCCGTTCGGGGTGGTGCTCGGCGCCTACGGGGACCGGGTGTCCCTGCACGTCGCCGCCGACGCGGGCCTCCCCCGACCCGACGTGCTGTGCAAGTTGTGGACCCAGTCGCTGGGCGAGCTGGCCTCGTTGCCGGCGCTCCCGCCACCTCACGGAAGAGACCGATGACCCACGTTCGTGCCGCACTCGCCGACCACCCCGTCGCCATCGTCGGGATGGCCGGTGTCTTCCCCGGCGCACGCGACGTCCAGGAGTTCTGGACCAACGTCACCCGGGGCGTCGACTGCACCACCGAGGTGCCGGACACCCACTGGCGCAGCGCCGACCACTACGACCCCGACCCGGACGCCGAGGACAAGACGTACTGCCGGCGCGGCGGGTTCCTGCCGAGCCTGGGGTTCGACCCGGTCGAGTTCGGCATGCCCCCGGCGACGATCGAGTCCACCGGGGTCGTGCAGCTGGTCAGCCTGCTGGTCGCCCGCGACGTCCTGCGCGACGCGGGCTGCGACCGCGACTGGTTCGACCCGGCCCGCACCGGCGTCGTGCTCGGCTACTCGGGCGCGCCGTCGATCGCGCAGATGCTGGTGCCCCGCCTGCACCTGCCGGTCCTGCGGGCCGCGCTGCGGCGGTCCGGGGTGGACGAGCAGCGCAGCGCCGAGGTCGCCGAGCGGTTCCGCGACTTCTACCTGCCGTGGTCGGAGGACTCGTTCCCCGGCATGCTCGGCAACGTCATCGCGGGCCGCGTCGCCAACCGGATGAACCTGGGCGGGATGAACTGCACCGTCGACGCGGCGTGCGCCAGCTCGCTGGCCGCCGTGCGGGTGGCCGTCACCGAACTCGTCGAGCACCGGGCCGACCTGATGGTCACCGGTGGCTGCGACGCAGACAACTCGATCACCTCGTTCGTCAGCTTCTCCCGCACGCCCGCCCTGTCGCGCAGCGAGGTGGTCCGCCCGTTCGACGCCCGCGCCGACGGGACCCTGATCGGCGAGGGCGTCGGGATGCTGGCGCTGAAGCGGCTCGACGACGCGGTGGCCCACGGCGACCGGGTCTACGCGGTCATCCGCGGCATCGGCTCGGCCAGCGACGGCGGCGCCACCAGCATCTACGCCCCCAAGCACGACGGGCAGGCGACCACCCTGCGCCGCGCCTACGCCGACGCGGACTGCTCGCCCGCCACGGTCGGCCTGTTCGAGGCGCACGGCACCGGCACCCCCGTCGGCGACGAGGTGGAGCTGCAGGCGCTCGCCACGGTGCTCGCCGAGGCCGGCGCCGAACCCCGCCGGGCGGCGCTGGGCACGGTGAAGTCCCAGATCGGGCACCTGAAGGGCGCGGCGGGCGCGGCCGGGCTGATCAAGGCCGCGCTGGCCCTGCACCACGGGGTCCTGCCGCCCACGATCAACGTCGACACCCCGACCGAGTCGCTCGCCCGCGACGACGCCCCCTGCTACCTCAACACCACCACGCGGCCGTGGGTGCGGGACGCCCGCGGTCCGAGGCGGGCCGGCGTCTCCGCGTTCGGGTTCGGCGGCACGAACTTCCACGTGGTGCTGGAGGAGCACGGCGAAGCACCGCCGACCACCGGCCACCGGGGCGCGACCGCGCACCTGTGGGCGTGCGCCGACCCGGCGCTGCTCCGCGCCGAGGTCGCCGGCGGCGCGGAGTGGGACGACGCCGAGCCGGTGCCCGGGACCCACGCGCGGGTGGGGTTCGTCGCCGCCGACGCCCGTGACCTCGACGAACTGCGGGCGCTGACCCTCGACCTGCTCGACGCGCGCGCCGACGAGCAGGAGTGGGACCACCCGCGCGGGGTGCACTACCGCCGTCGCGCACTGCCCGGCCGGCCCAAGGTGGCCGCGCTGTTCGCCGGCCAGGGCAGCCAGTACACGGGCATGGGGCTCTGGCAGGTCCTGGGCGTGCCCGCGGTGCGGCAGGCGTTCGAGACCGCGGACCGGTTCACGCCGGGCCTGGCGGACGTGGTCTTCCCGCCGTCGTGGCGGGACGACGCCGAGGCCGTCCTGCGCCGCACCGAGCACGCCCAGCCGGCGATCGGCGCGCTGTCCGCCGGGCAGTACCGGTTCCTGCACGACTGCGGCCTGCGCCCCGACGGCCTGCTCGGGCACAGCTTCGGCGAGCTGACCGCCCTGTGGGCGGCGGGCTCGCTGGGCGACGACGACTTCCACCGGCTCGCCCGTGCCCGGGGCGCGGCGATGCGGCCGGCCGGGACCCCCGGCACCGACCCCGGCGCGATGGTCGCCGTGACGGCCGCCGCCGCCACCGTCGAGGAGATGATCCGCGCCGAGCCCGACCTGCTGATCTGCAACCACAACGCACCGGACCAGGTCGTGGTGGGCGGCGCGACGGCCGCCGTCGAGCGGTTCGCCCGCGCCTGCGGCGCGGCGGGCGTCGTGGCGGTGCGGCTGCCGGTGGCGTGCGCGTTCCACACCCCGCACGTGGACCACGCCGTGCCGGTGTTCGCCGACGCCGTGGCGCGGGTGGAGTTCCTCCCGCCGGCCACGCCGGTCCACAGCACCGTCGCCGGCGCGGAGTACGGGGCCGACACCGGGGCCAACCGGCGACTGCTCGTGGAACAGCTCCGCCGTCCCGTCGACTTCGCCGGCCGCGTCCGGCAGCTCCACCGGGAGGGGTTCCGGGTCTTCGTCGAGTTCGGGCCCAAACAGGTCCTCACCCACCTCGTCCGGCGGACCCTCGGCGCGGACGACGTCGTCGCCGAGCACACCGACGGCGGGCCGGGCCGCGACGACGTGCAGCTCAAGTCGGCGGCACTGAGGCTGGCGGTGCTCGGGCTGCCGGTGCGCGGCATCAACAGGCACGCGCCGAAAGCCGTGCCCGCCAAGCCGCCGTCGGCCGCCTCGGTGGTGCTGCGCGGCACCTGGTACCTGTCCGAGGAACGGCGGCGGGCGCAGGACGCCCTGCTGGACGCCCCGGCCCCGGCCCCAGCCCTGGCCCTGGCCTCAGCCCCAAACCCGGCCCCGGCCCTCGCTCCGCTCCCGACCGCCGACCCGGCACCCGCCCACGACGACTGGGCGCGCGTCGCGGCGGAGCACGTCGCGCTGCACCAGCGCTACCTCGACGGCCAGTTGCAGGTGGCCGAGCAGCTCGTCCGGCACGTCGAACGGCCCGACCTGGCGGCGGGGGTCGCGGCCGTCGCGCGGCACGGCATCGCGATGGGGGAGGCCCACGTCCGGGCGAACGAGGTGCTGAGCACGCTCCTGGGCTCAGCGGGCTCAGCGGGCTCAGCGGGCTCGGCGGGCTCGGCGGGCTCGGCGGGCTCCGCGTCCGGCCCGGTGCCAAGCTCGGTGTCGAGCCCGGCGCCGATTGCGCCACCCGTCCTCGAAGCACCGCGCCCGGCGCCGGTCGCCCCGCCCGCCCCCGCACCTCCCGCCCCCGCCCCGGCGGAGGCACCTCGCCCGATGTCGATCGAGGACGTCGACCCGGACGAGCTGAGGGAGACCCTGCTCCGGGTCGTGGCGGACAAGACCGGCTACCACGTCGACATGCTCGAACCGGACCTCGACCTCCAGGCCGACCTGGGCATCGACTCGCTCAAGCGCGCGGAAATCCTCAGCGAGCTGTGGAAGCGGTACCCGGTGCGCAGCCTCGACGGCATGGGCATCCAGCAGTTCGTCGAGATCCGCACGCTCAACGACACCGTCGAACTCCTCGTCGGCCTGCGGGGGCAGCTCTTCGGCGAGGACGCCGACGACGCCGACGTGGTGCGCTCCGAAGTCCGGCTGGTCCCGCTGCCCGCGATGGACGTCGTCGAGAGCGCCTACCACCCCGAACCCCGGGCGATGCTCGTGGACGACGGCGGGGACCTGTGCCGGGCCCTGGCCGCCGAGCTGACGGCCCGGGGGTGGCGCGTGCACGCGCTGCCGCACGAGGACTGGACCGAGGACTCCCTCGCCGCGGCGCTCGACGCGGTGATCGCCGAGGCGGGTCGCGTGGACCTCGTGGTCGTGCCGGACGCGGACGCCGACGAGGCCGCGCCCGACGCGGTGCGCCGCCACGCGCACGCCCTGCTGACCGCCAAGCGCCTGATGGACCCGCTGTGCGCCACCGCGGCGACCGGCGCGCGCGCCGCGTTCCTCGCGGTCGGCCGGGGCGGCGGCGTGCCCACCTCGGCGCTCGGCGGACTGGCCAAGACCCTCGCGCACGAGGCGCCGCAGCTGTTCTGCCGCTCGGTGGTGCTGTCGGCCGAGCTGCCCGCCGAACGCGCGGCCCAGGCGGCGGTGCGGGAGCTGGACGACGCGGCCACCGACGTGAACGAGGTCTTCCGCGACGGCGTCGACCGCCGGGTCGCCCGGCTGGTCCCGCTGCCGTCGACCCCGGCGCGGCACCCGGCGCTCGACCGGGACGACGTGGTCGTGGTGACCGGCGGCGCGCGCGGCATCACCTCGTCGTGCGTGCTCGCGCTGGCCCGCCGTGCGCCGTGCCACTTCGTGCTGCTCGGCCGCACCGGGCGGCAGGACGAGCCCGCGTGGGCGACCGGGGTCCCGGCCGACGGCCTGCCCGCCGCCCTGCTGGACCACCTGCGGGGCACGGGCAAGGCCCTGCCGCCCGCGGGGTTCGAGGCGCGGGTGGCCGCCGTGCGGGCCCGGCGCGAGGTCGAGGACACCCTCGCCGCGCTGGCGGGGACCGGCGCCACCGCGGAGTACGTCGCGGTCGACGTCACCGATCGCGACGCCGTCACCGCCGCGCTCGCGCCGCACGCCGGCCGGGTCACCGCGCTGGTCCACGGTGCGGCCGAGATCAACGACGGCCCCCTGCGCGGCAAGGACCTCGCGGACGTGGAACGGGTTCTCACCGCCAAGGTCGTGGGCCTGCACAACGTGCTCGGCGCGCTGGACCCGTCGCGGTTGCGGCACCTGGTGCTGTTCGCGTCGGTCGTGGGGCTGATCGGCAACACGGGGCAGGCCGACTACGCCGTGGCCAACGGCGCGGCCAACCGGTTCGCCCACGACTGGCAGGCGGCGCACCCGCGGTGCCGGGTCGTCGCGATCAACTGGGGCCCCTGGCGCGGCGGCATGATCACCGAGACGCTGCGGGCCGGCCTGGAGATGGCCGGCACCCGCGTGATGAGCACGGAGGCGGGCTCGGCCCGGTTCGTGGAGGAGGTGTTCGCCGACCGCGGCACGGCGTCCCCGGTGGTCGTGATCTCCACGCCGATCGCGCTGCCCGCGCCCTCGGCGCCGCTGCCCCCCACCGGACGCCGGGTCGTGCGCCGGCTGGACCACCTCGTCGCCGAGCCGGTGCTGCGCGACCACACCATCGACGAGTACCCGGTGCTGCCGCTGACCGGCGCGCTGGGCTGGTGCGCCAACGTGGTCGAACACCTCCTGCCCGGTGAGCACGTCGTGGAGTGCCGCGACTTCGCCGTGCACAAGGGCCTGGTCTTCGACGGCGACGAGCGGTCCGCGTTCACCGCGGAGGTGCTGCCCGCCGAAGGCGGAGCGCTGCGCGTGACCATCACCAGCGCCGGCCCGGACGACCGCCGGACCCCCCGGTACGCCGGGACCTTCACGACGAGCAGGCGCGTGGCGCGCGACCAGGAGCGCGGCCGGGCCTGGCACGAGGAGCTGGCCGCACCGCCGACACCGCGCCCGGAGTACTTCGACGTGCTGTTCTGCGGCCCCACCCTGCGCGGGCTGCGCCGCGTGCTGGCCGAGGACGACTCCGGGGTGGTCCTGGAGTGCTCCGTGCCCGACACCGACCTGGCGGGGGGCGCGTTCGCGGGTCGCCTGCACAGCACGGTGCTGGCCGACCAGCTCGTGCAGGCCGCGGGGCTGTTCGTCGTCAGGCGGCACGACTCGGTGTGCCTGCCGGTCGGCGTCGGGACCTGGCGGATGTCCGACCGGCTGCCCGCCGACGAGCCGTTCGTCATCGAGGTCCGGCCGTCGGGGGAGGACGGCCTGGAGGTGCGGGTCGACGTGACCGCGTCGGCCGCCGACGGCCGCGTCCTGCACCGCGTGTCGGGGCTGAAGATGCTGCGGATGCCCTACGCCTCGACGTGGCGCCCGGCGGCCGGGGTCGTGCGGTGAACGACGTGCTCTCGTTCGACGGCGAACCACTGCTCGCCGCGCTCCCGCAGCCCCCTCGGCCCGACGACCTGCGGCGGCTGCGCGACACCGTGGCCCGCGCGCACGCCTCCGCCCTCGACGCCCACCACGCGCTCCAGGCGCGGTCGCTCGACGGCGGTGCGGCGTGACCGCCGTCGTGGCGGACGACGCCGTCCACCACGACCCCGAGGGCGTCCGGCGGGTCGTGGAGGCGGTGGACCGGCCCTGCTTCATCGTCCAAACCGGGCGCGGGATCGGCGCGAGCACCCGCTACCCGACGACACCGGGGCTGTCGCTGCTGGCCAGCGCGCCCGCCGTGCCACCGGAACGCCTCGGCGACAGCCGGTTCGCCCGCCACCACGGCACCCGGTTCCCCCTCATGGCCGGGTCCATGGCGCACGGCATCGCCTCCGTCGAACTGGTCGGCGCGATGGCGAGGGCGGGGTTCCTCGCCTCCTACGGGGCCGCCGCGGTGCCCCTGCGCGAAGTGGACGCCGCGGTGGCCCGGCTGACCCGGGAGATCCCCGGCCTGCCCTTCGCCGTGAACTTCATCCACGACGGCCGCGACGAGCGGGGCATGGTCGAGCTGATCCGCTGCCTCACCCGGCACCGGGTGCGCTGCCTGGAGGTGTCGGGCAACATGCTGATCAGCAAGGAGGTGCTGCACTACCGGCTGTCCGGCATCACCGAGGACCGCTCCGGCGCGGTCGTCCCCGCCAACCGCCTGGTCGCCAAGGTCGCGCACCCCGACATCGCCCTGCGCTTCCTGCGCCCGGTCGACCGCGCGCAGGTGGACGAGCTGGTCGCCGAGGGCCGGCTCACCGCCGACGAGGCCCGGCTTGCCGAACGCCTGCCCCTGGCCGACGACATCACCGTGGAGGCCGACTCCGGCGGGCACACCGACGGGCGTCCGCTCGCCGTGCTGTTCCCCGCCATCGTCGCGCTGCGCGACCAGGTTCAGCGGCAGCACCGCTACGCCGAGCCGGTCCGCGTCGGCGCCGCCGGCGGGATCGGCACGCCGCACGCCGCGCTGGCCGCGTTCGCCCTCGGCGCGGCGTACGTGGTCACGGGCTCGGTCAACCAGGCGTGCGTGGAGGCGGGCACCTCCGACGCGGTGCGGCGGATGCTCGCCGCCGCCGGGATCACCGACTTCGAGTCCGCGCCGTCGCCCGTGGCCTTCGAGGCGGGCACCACCGTCCAGGTCCTGCGGGCGGCCAGCCGGTTCCCCGTGCACGCCCGGCGCCTGCACCAGCTCTACGAGCACCACGACGGCCTCGACGCCCTCCCGGCGCAGGAGCGGGACCGGCTGGAGCGGGTGTTCCGGCACGACCTGGACGAGGTCTGGCGGCAGGCCGCGGAGCACAAGATGACCACCGACCCCGCGGCCGTCACCCGGGCCACCACCGACCCCAAGCGCGCCATGGCGATGGTGTTCCGCTGGTACCTGGCGATGTCCTCGCGCTGGGCGGTCGCCGGGGTCCCGGACCGCGAGGCGGACTACCAGGTCTGGTGCGGTCCGGCGATGGGCGCCTTCAACGACTGGGTGCGCGGCTCCCACCTGGAGCGGTGGTCGAACCGCCGGGTCGCCGAGGTCAACCGGCACCTCCTGCGCGGCACCGCGCACCTGGCCCGCCTCAACCAGCTCACCCTCGCCGGCGTCCGGCTGCCGGACGAGTGGACGCGCTACCGCATCGAACGGGAGAACACACCGTGACCACCGGCATCACCGGCGCCACCGGCTTCCTCGGCTCCCACCTGCTGCGCGAACTCCTCGGCAACGGCGACGAACCGATCACCGCCCTGGTGCGCCCGAAAGCACGCCGCCCCTCCCGCGACCGGCTGATGAGCGCACTCGCCGCCGCAGGTGCCGACACCGCCCTCCTCGCCCGGGCCGACGACCTGGTGACCGTGGTCGAAGGCGATGTCGGCAAGCCGCGCCTCGGGCTCGACCCGACCGCGTACCGCAGGCTCGCCGACTCCCTCGACACGGTGTGGCACAGCGCCGCCCTGGTCGCCCTGACCGGTCCCCGCGACCCGTTCACCGCCCAGAACGTCGTGGGCACCCAGGCCGTGCTCGACCTCGCCGAAGCCGGCGCGCGGCGCCCCCGCGTGCACCACGTGAGCACCGCCTACGTCGCGGGAGGGCGTCGCGACGGCACGGTCTTCGAGGACGAGCTCGACGACTCGGCGGGCTTCGAGAACTACTACGAGGCGTCCAAGTACGAGGCCGAGCTGCTGGTCCGCTCCTGGGCACGACGGCACCACCGGCCGGTCAGCGTCTACCGGCCGAGCCTGCTGCTGACCGACCAGCCGATCCCCGCCGGCGCGCCGGGCCACACCTTCGCCACCCTGGCCCGCATCGCCTCACCGTTCCTCGGCGACGGCCCGGTCGCACCGAGCCCGCTGCTCACGGCGGCCGACACCTACCTGTCCTCGACCCCCGAGAGCAGCACGTCACTGCCGCTCCCGCTGCCCGGCAGGGCGAACGGGACGATCAACTGCCTGCCGGTCGAGCACGCGGTGCGCATGATGCTCGCCGTCGCGGCCCGACCACCGGCGAACCTGGTCGACACCTACCACCTGGTCAGCCCGCACGAGACCGCCAACACCGACCTGCTGGCGGCCATCGCGCACCACCTGCCCCGGATGACCCTGACCTTCGGCTCCCCGCCCGCCGCACCGTCCCCGGTCCAACGGCTGTTCTACGACGTCGTGTCGCCGTTCCTGAGCTTCTTCCGCCACGACCGCCGCTACGACCGCCGTCACCTCGGCGAGGCCACGAAGGGGGTCGCCGACCCGGCGCCGCCGGACGCCGCCTACCTCCGGTCCGCGGTGGGGTCGTACCTGTACCACCGCTAGCACGCGTTCGCGGGACACCACACGGGCCGCGGGTGCGCAGCTCACCGGTCGCCGTCGCCACCGTCCCGTGAACCGCGACTGAAGTAGCCTGGCGACGTCGTCGGGTGGAGGAGGTTCCGTGGCGAGGAGCCCGCTGTGGGCGAGCCGGCCGAAGACGCGTGGCCTGGTGCTGGACGTGATCAGGGCCGCGCGGACGATCAGCCGGGTGGAACTCGCCACGGCGACCGGCCTCACCGGGGCGACGATCTCCGAGGTCGTGCGCGAGCTGCTGGGCGACGGCCTGGTGGTCGAGGTGGGGCGCGGTGCCTCGACGGGCGGCAAGCCGCGCACGCTGGTCCAGCTCAACCCGCCGGCGCGCTACGGCGTGGGCGTGCAGCTGGAGCGCAACGCGTGCGTCATCGTGGTCGTCGACCTGGCCGGGCGGCCGGTGGCGCGGACCTCGTTCCACGGCGTCGCGTCGATGCCGCCGGACCGGGCGCTGCCGCTGGTGGCGTCGCAGGTGGACGCCCTGTTGACGACGGCGGGCGTCGACCGCGCGAAGGTGCTCGGGGTCGGGCTGGTCAGCTACGGCCCGCAGGACCGGCGCGCGGGTGTGCTGCTGACGCCGCAGCCCACCGGCGAGTGGTGCGACCACCCCGTCGCGCAGCGCCTCTCGGAGCACCTGGAACTGCCCGTGCTGCTCGACAACGACGCCGCGGCGGCGGCCATCGGCGAGTACTGGATGGGTGCGGTGGACCCGCGCAGCACCTACGGCTGCATCTACATGGCCACCGGGATCGGCGGCGGGGTGGTGGTCGCGGGCGAGGTGTACCGGGGCAGCTCGTCGAACACCGCGGAGATCGGCCACGTCTCGGTCGACGTCCACGGCGACGAGTGCCCGTGCGGCAACGTCGGGTGCCTGGAGAACTACGCCGGCCCGTCGGCCGTGGTCCGGCAGGCGTTGGCGATCCCGGCCCTCGCCCGAAGGCTGGCGCTCGACCCGGCCAACGAGGACTTCCTGACCGAGTTCTCGCGGATCGCGGCCGCCGCGAACACCGGTGACCCCGAAGCCCGTGAGCTCGTCGAGCGGTCGGCGCGCTACCTCGGTCACGCCGCGGTCACCCTGGCGGTCCTGTTCGACCTGGACGCGATCGTGCTGGCCGGGCAGAGCTTCACGGTGGCGGGCTCGACCTACCGGGCGGTGATCCAGGAGCAGGTGGACCGCCGGCTGTTCGCCCGGCGGGCGCACCCGGTGCGGGTGGTGCCCTCGGTCAACGGGTCGGACGCGGCGGCGATCGGCGGAGCGGTCCTCGTCCTGCAGAGCGAGTTGACCACGGGCCGCGGCCGGTCCGAGGACGGGGCGCGCCCGGTGCCCGCCGGCGCTGCCGAGGCGCCCGACCACTCGCCGTCGGCCGGGGTGCCGAGCACGGGGCAGTAGAGCTGTTGTCAAGTTGCCTGAATAAGTCGTCACCAGGGCGGATGGCCTCGTGTGAGTGGTGATGCTGCGGTATGCCCTGGCGGCCTCCGCCCAGGGTATTGACTTACTTCGGCTACCTGAGTAACCCTCTGGGTGGTCTTGGCTCGTGTGGTGACCGACGAGGAGGAGGCGCATCCGCAGCTTTTCTGGGAGCGCTCCCAGGCCAGGCGAACCGTGTCCGACCACCGGCCTGCCGGCCCGTCGAACCCCTCCGGGGAGACGCGGCGGGGCCGGACATCACCAGCACAAAGGAGTGCCGATGTTGGGAAGAGCCAGAAAACGCCGCACCGCGCTGGCCGCGTTGGGCGCCGTGGTGTCCATCGCGGGCACGGGCCTGCTGGCGGCGGAGGGCGGGTCGTGGGCGAGTGGCGCGGGCGCGGCGCCGGCGTTCGCGTGCCGGGTCGACTACACCACCCACGACTGGGGCAGCGGGTTCGGTGCCACCGTGACCATCGCCAACCTCGGTTCCTCGGCCGTCGACGGCTGGACGCTGACCTACGGCTACACCGGCGACCAGACCCTCCGGCACGGCTGGAACGGTGCGTGGTCCCAGTCGGGCAACAAGGTCACCGTCGCGAACGCGAGCTGGAACGGCACCGTCCCCGCGGGCCGCAGCGTCAGCGCGGGGGCTAACTTCGCCTACAGCGGCACCAACGCCAAGCCCGTGGACTTCGCCGTCAACGGCGCCGCGTGCACCGGCACCGACCCGACGACCACCACCACGACGACCACCACGACCACGACCACTCCGCCGGGCGACGGGCCGGCGCCGGAACTGCGGGTGTCCGGCAACGAGCTGGTCACCGAGGACGGCACGCCGTACCGGCTGCTGGGCGTGAACCGCTCCAGCGGCGAGTTCGCCTGCGTGCAGGGCAAGGGCATGTGGGACGGCGGCCCGGTGGACCAGGCGTCGGTGGACGCGATGAAGACCTGGAACATCCACGCGGTGCGGGTGCCGTTGAACGAGGAGTGCTGGCTGGGCGTCCACGGCTCGCCCGGCGGCGCGGTCTACCAGCAGCACGTCGAGGACTACGTGGACCTGCTGGTGGCCAACGGCATCAACGTGATCCTCGACCTGCACTGGACCTGGGGCGCCTACACCGACAGCCCGGACTGGCACTGCAAGGACGAGCACGCCGTGTGCCAGAAGCCGATGCCCGACGCGAAGTACTCCCCGCAGTTCTGGACCGGCGTCGCGAACACCTTCAAGGGCAACGACGCCGTCGTGTTCGACCTGTTCAACGAGCCGTACCCGGAGATGGCCGCGAACTGGGACAAGACGCTGGGCTGGCAGTGCTGGCGCGACGGCGGCACCTGCACCGGCATCCCCTACGAGGTCGCCGGGATGCAGGACCTGGTCGACGCGGTGCGGTCCACCGGCGCGACCAACGTGCTGATGCTGGGCGGCCTGGAGTGGGCCAACGACATGCGCGAGTGGCTCGCCCACAAGCCGATCGACCCGGTTGGCAACATCGCCGCCTCGTGGCACGCCTACAGCTTCAACGCCTGCGTCACCGAAGCCTGCTGGGACACCCAGATCGCCCCGCTCGCGGCGCAGGTCCCGGTCGTGCTCGGCGAGTTCGGCCAGGACGACTGCGGCTTCGACTACATGCAGCGGCTGGTCGACTGGGCCGACGCCCACCACATCGGCTACCTGGCGTGGACGTGGAACCCCTGGGGTTGCAGCACGGGCGCCGTGCTGATCAAGGACTGGAGCGGTACGCCCGAACCCGGCGTCGGCGAGGGCCTCAAGGCCCACCTGCTCTCCGTGACGCCGTAACCACCCGCACCCGGGCAGGACCCGGTAGGCCCGCCGCCCACCCCGGCGGGCCTGCCGGCCGGGGAGTCACGTGCCCCCGCCGTCACCGTTCCTGGTGCCGCTCCCCGACGCGAGCCGCGGCCACGGGTGGTAGTCCCGCAGGCCGTAGAGCAGCGGGGGCGCGGTGGAGCGCCGGACGATGGCCAGCGGGCGCCCGAGGACGATGAGGTGCCCGCCGGTCGGGATGGTCCGCGAGACGGCGCAGTCGGCCACCGTGTGCGCGTGGTCGACCAGGTGCGGGCCCGCCCCCGACCCGGGGCGGTCCCAGGGCACCCGGCTGAACCGTCGGGGGGAGCCCGAGGCGAACAGCTCCGCCGCGGCACGACCCCGCGAGTGCAGGAGGTTGACCGCGAACAGGCCGCTCCCCGACACCGCCGCCGCCGTCGGGCTGCCGGTCCGCAGGCAGACGAGCAGCGTCGGGGGGTCGAGGGTGGCGCTGCACAGCGAGGAGCACGTCATGCCGCGCGGCGTCCCGTCCGGGTCGAAGGCGGTGATCACGGCGACACCGGTGGGGAAGCGGGACATCATGTCCCGCAGCCCCACGTCCGGCCCTGTCATCCGACCTCCGTCTCCGGCTCCCGGCGGGACCGACCGGGCCCCGGCGGTACCGGGCCCCGGCGGTACCGAGCCCCTGCGGGACCGAAGCCCCGGTGGCACCGGACCTCAGCGGAACTGGGCGAAGTACTCGTACTGGTTCGGCAGCGTGCGGACGAGTTCGTCGGCGCGGTCGCGGATCTGCTCGAACTGCTTGCGCGCGGCCGTGTCGTCGATGAGGTCCAGGGCGGGGGAGTGCCGCAGCGGCAGACCGCCCATGCCGAGCAGGACGCACGCGTACGAGTACGGCGGCAACCCGTGGTAGTAGGGGTAGATCGTCTCCGAGTCCGGCAGGTGCGTGCGCCACCGCTCCAGGCGCTCCTCCATGCCGTCCGGCAGCACCCGCGTCTTGGCGTCGCGCCAGTACTGGGTGTCGTTCCGCGCGGCGGCCCGGTAGTGCAGCACCAGGAACTCGCGCACCCCGTCCATGACGTGCCCGACCGCTTCGTTGTAGAGGTCGCGCAGCGCGACGTCCCAGTCGTCGCCGGGGAAGAACTTGACGAGCTGCTCGATGGCGTGGTGGATGAAGAAGATCCCGGTGGACTCCAGCGGTTCGACGAACCCGCTCGACAGCCCGACCGCGACGCAGTTGTTCACCCACGACCGCCTGCTGCGGCCGATGCGCATCCTGATGTGGTTCGCCTCGACGTGCTCGGCCTCGGGGCCGACGAACTCGCGCAGCGCCCGTTCGGCCTCCTCGGGCGACAGGTAGTCCTTGGCGTAGACGTACCCCGTGCCGATCCGGCCGAACAGCGGGATCGTCCAGATCCAGCCCGCCTCGCGCGCGGTCGCCGTGGTGCACGGCCGGATGCCGCGGGTCTCCATGTCCAGCGGCACCTGGAGGGCGACGGCGCTGTCGTTGGGCAGGGTGTCCTGGAAGGACTGGAACGGCTCGCCCAGCGCCTTGTTGATCAGCACCCCGCGGAAGCCGGTGCAGTCGACGAACAGGTCGCCGTGCAGCTCGCCGTGCTCCTTCGTCACCACGTGGTCGACCCAGCCCCGGGAGTCGAGCGCCACGTGGACGACGTCGTCGACGACGTGGCGCACGCCGCGGTCGACCGCGTACCCGCTGAGGTACTGGGCCAGCTTGGCGGCCTCGAAGTGGTAGGCGTAGGGGAACTGCGTCTTGCCCTGGTGCTCGGACATCGTGAGCACGTTCGACTCCGCCACGTCGCCCGGCAGGTCCCGGCCGAGCAGGCTGCCGTCGGGGCGGCGCGGGCTGCGCTCGGCGTCGCACAGGTTGGCCATGAGGAAGCAGTCGCGGTCGAACCGGTCCGTCGGTCCGCCGCGCAGCCACCAGTCGGTGAGCGGGAAGCCCTCGACCGAGCGCAACTGCTCGAACGGGTGGTAGAAGTGGTGGCCCGGCTCGCGCCAGTCCTGGAACCGCACGGCGAGCTTGTAGGTGGCGTTGCACGCCGGCATCCAGTCCGACTCCTCCAGGCCCAGGTAGGCGAAGAAGTGCCGGATGTCGCTGAACGTCGCCTCCCCGACGCCGATGGTGCCGATGCGGTCGGACTCGACCACCGTGACCTGCACGCGATCGTCGAAGGCGGCCTTGAGGTAGGAGGCGGTCATCCACCCCGCGGTGCCGCCGCCGACGATGACGATCCTGTCTGGCATGGGGCGCTCCATCGCATGTCCGTCGCGCGGGGAGCGGCGTGCGCCGGAAGGCGCCGGACGTCCCGCGTGGACGCCGCAGCGGACCGCTTTCCCTGTCGTCGTCCCGATACTAGGAACGGTGCGACAGCGCGTGCCAGGTGCTTAAGCACAGCGCGAAAGACCCGGGCCGTCCGGCGAACGGGCAGGTGGCGGCGTGCGGGGGCGGACGTTCAGCCGCAGCTTAAACGCCGGGGGAAGCGTTGACCCCCCGACGTGCCCGCTTGTTTCATCGCTGCACCGGTGGTGGTCCGGCCCCCGGGTCCTGAGCGACTGGAGGACGTCACGGTGACCGTGGTCGGACTTGCCGATGTGCTGCCGCTGACGCCGCTGCAGGAAGGTCTCCTGTTCCACAACCTCTACGCCCCCGAGGCCGAGGACGTGTACCTGTCGCAGCTCGTGCTGGAGGGCGAGGGGCCGCTGTCGACGGACGCGCTGCGCGCGGCGCTCGACGCGCTGCTGGCCCGGCACAGCACGCTGCGCGTCGGCATCCGGCACGAGGGGTTGAGCCGACCGGTCCAGGTCGTGCCCGCCGAGGCCGCGGGCCGGTTGCGCGAGGTCGACCTCGGCGCCGAACCGGACGCGGGCGCCGCGCTGGAGCGCCTGCTGGACGAGGACCGGTCCGAGGGCGTCGACCTGGCCGACCCGCCCCTGCTGCGGCTCCTCGTCGTGCGCATGCCCGGGACGCGGTGGCGCCTGGTGCTGACCTACCACCACCTGCTGCTCGACGGCTGGTCGGTGCCCGTGCTGCTCAACGAGCTGTTCACCCTCTACACCCGCGGACCCCGCCACCCGCTGCCCCCGGTCACCCCGTACCGCGCCTACCTGGGCTGGTTGGCGGGGCGCGACCAGGAGGCGGCGCGCGCGGCGTGGCGGGCCGCGCTGGGGGACCTGACCCGCCCGACGCTGCTCGCCGCGCCGGGCGTGACGCGGGTCCCGGTGCGCCCCCGGCGCGTGGAGTTCGCCCTCGACGAGGACCGGACCGCGGCGTTGCGCGACGTGGCGCGGGCGCGGGGGCTGACCGCGGCCACCGTCGTGCGGGCCGCGTGGGCCGTGGTGCTGGGCGGCCTGCTGGACCGCGACGACGTCGTGTTCGGCACGACCGTGTCCGGGCGCCCGCCCGAGGTGCCCGGCGTGGACCGGATGATCGGGCTGTTCATCAACTCGGTGCCGGCGCGCGTGCGCCTCGACCCCGCCGAGCCGGTGGGCGCGCTGCTTGACCGCGTGCACCGGGAGCACGGCGCGCTCATCCCGCACGAGCACCTCGGGCTCGCCGAGGTGCAGCGGGTCGTCGGCGCGGGCGAGCTGTTCGACACCATGACCGTCTTCGAGAACTACCCGCACGACGGCGGCGGCGCGGTCGTCCCCGGCGGCTCGGGGACGCGGGTCCTCGGGATCAGCGGGCAGGACAGCACCCACTACCCGCTCGGGCTCGTCGCCGTCCCCGGCCCACGCCTGCTCCTGCGCCTCGACCACCGCCCCGACGTCGTGGACGAGGCCACCGCGGACTCCGTGGCCAGGCGGCTGGCGCGGGTCCTGGAGAGGATGCTCGACGACCCGGGACGCCCGGTCGGCGACCTCGACCTGGCCGACCGCGAGGTGGCCGGCCGTGAGACAGCCGACCGCGAGGTGACCGACCGCGAGGCGGCCGCCCCCGACGCGGCGGGCGCGCCCGGCACGAGCGTGCCCGCGGTGTTCGCCCGGGTCGCCGCCGCCACGCCGGACGCGGTCGCACTGCGCGCCGACGGCCTCGACCTGACCTACGCCGAACTCGACGCGCGGGCGGACCGGCTGGCCCGCAGGCTGGTCGCGGCGGGGGTCGGGCCGGAGGACCCGGTGGCGTTGCTCATGCGGCGCGGGCCGGACGTCGTCGTGGCCGAACTCGCCGTGCTCAAGGCGGGCGGCGCCTACCTGCCGCTGCACCAGGCCCACCCCGACGACCGGCTCCGCCGCGTGCTCGCCGGGGCCGGCGTGCGCCTGCTCCTCTCCGACGACGCCTCCGCCGCCCGCGCGGACGCGCTCGGCGTCGCCGTCCTGGGCCCCGACGACGGCGCGTCGCTGCCCGAGCCGGCCGCGCGTCCACTGCCCGACCAGCTCGCCTGCCTCATGCAGACCTCCGGCTCGACCGGCGGGCCGAAGAACGTGGCCGTCACCCACCGCGCCGTCGTCGACCTGGCACGCGACCACTCCTGGGTCGACGGCGCCCGCGAACGGGTCCTGGCGCAGTCGCCGCACGCCTTCGACGCCGCCACCAACGAGGTGTGGCCCTGCCTGCTCACCGGCGGCACCGTCGTGTTCGCGCCGCCCGACGAGCTGTCCCCGGCCGCGCTGGTGCGCCTCCTGGAGTCCGAGCGCGTCACCGGCGCGTGCCTGACCGCGGCCATGCTGCCCGTGCTGGTCGAGGCGGGCCCGGCCCTGCCGCGCTCCCTGCGGCAGCTGTGGGTCGGCGGAGAGCAGGTCGCGCGCCCGGCGGTGCGGGCCGTGCTCGACGCGTGCCCGGACCTGGTCCTCACCAACGCCTACGGCCCCACCGAGGCCACGTCGTACGCCACGACCTACACCGCGCGCGCCGCTACGGCCGTGCCCGAGGTCGTGCCGATCGGCACGCCCGCGGCGCACGCCCGCGCGTACACGCTCGACTCGGCGCTGCGCCCGGTCCCGCCCGGCGGGACCGGGCACCTGTACCTCGCGGGCACGGGGCTCGCGCGCGGCTACCGGGGCCGACCGGGGCTGAGCGCCGAGCGGTTCGTCGCCGACCCGTTCGGGCCGCCCGGTGGGCGGATGTACCGCACCGGGGACGTGGTGCGGGTGGCCGGCGACGGCGAGCTGACCTGGGTCGGCCGGGCCGACGACCAGGTCAAGGTGCGGGGCTTCCGGGTGGAGCCGGGTGAGGTCGAGGCCGCGCTGGCCGCGCGGCCCGGCGTCGCCGCGGCCGTGGTGGTCGCCGTCCAGGACACCGGTGGCGTCCGCCTGGTCGCCCACGTGCTGCCCGCCCCGGGCGCCACACCGGTGCTGCGGGAGCTGCGGGACGCGCTGTCCGCCGTGCTGCCGGACTACGCGATCCCCGACACGATCGAGCTCGTCGACGCGTTCCCGTTGACCCCGAACGGGAAGGTCGACCGCCGCGCCCTCGCGGAGACCCGGCCCGACCGGCACGTCCGGGTGGCGGGCAGGTCGCCCCGCGGACCCCGCGAGGAGGTCCTGTGCGGGCTGTTCGCCGACCTGCTCAACCTGCCCGCGGTCGGCGTGGACGACAACTTCTTCGACCTCGGCGGGCACTCCCTGTCCGCCACCAGGCTGGTCAGCCGGGTCCGGTCGGTGCTCGGCGTCGAGGTCGAGCTCCGCAGCGTCTTCGACTCGCCCACGCCCGCCGGCCTGGCGGCGGCACTGGACACCGAGGTCGGGAACAGGCCGGCGATCCGGCCACGGGGCCACGACCGGCCCGTCCCGCTGTCGTCGACGCAGCGCAGGCTGTGGTTCCTCGACCGGATGGAAGGACCCTCGTCCACCTACAACGTCCCGGTCGCCCTGCGCCTGCGCGGTGAACCGGACCTCGCGGCGCTCCGCGCCGCGCTGGCGGACCTGGTCGAGCGGCACGAGTCGCTGCGCACCACCCTGGTCGGCGACGGCGGCGAACCCCGGCAGGTGGTCCTGGCGCCACACGAGGCCGTGCCGCCGCTGCCCGTCACCGCCACCTCGGCCGAGCGGCTGGCCGAGGACCTCGCCGCCGCCGCGGCCGTCCCCTTCGACCTGGCCGCCGAACCCCCGCTGCGCACCGGCCTGTTCTCCCTCGGGCCGGCGGACAACGTCCTGCTGCTCGTGGTGCACCACACCGCGGCCGACGGGTGGTCCCGCAGGCCGCTGCTGACCGACCTCGGCCGGGCCTACGCGGCCAGGCGGGCGGGCCGGGCCCCGGACCGGACGCCGTTGCCCGTCCAGTACGCGGACTGGGCGCAGTGGCAGCACGACCTGCTCCAGGGCGCGCACGACCCCGCGAGTCCCCTCGCCCGCCAGCTCGACCACTGGCGCACGACCCTGCGCGACCTGCCCGAACACCTCGACCTGCCGCTGGACCACGCGCGGCCCGCCATCGGCTCGCCGCGCGGCGACGCGGTCGGCTTCACCGTGCCCGCCGAGCTGCACGCGCGGATCGCGGGCGTGGCCCGCGACCACCGGGCGACCACCTTCATGGTGCTCCAGGCCGCCCTGGCCGTCGTGCTCCGCCGGATGGGCGCGGGCGAGGACATCCCGTTCGGGACGCCGATCGCCGGCCGCACCGACGACGCCCTCGACGACCTGATCGGGTTCTTCGCCAACACGCTCGTGCTGCGCACCGACCTGCGGGGCGACCCCACCTTCGCCGAGCTGCTGGCCAGGGTCCGCGCGGTCGACCTCGCGGCCTACGACAACCAGGACGTGCCCTTCGAACGGCTGGTGGAGCTGCTCAACCCGACCCGCTCGACCGCCGCGCACCCGCTGTTCCAGGTGCTGCTCACGCTCGACAACACCACCGGGCCCGACGCGGGCGCCGAGTTCCTCGACGGGCTCTCCGCCGAGGCCGTGCCGGTGGACACCGGGGTCGCCAAGTTCGACCTCGCGTTCGGCTTCTCCCCGCACCGGGGCACCGGCGTCCAGCACCCGCCGCTGCACGGCGTCGTGGAGTACCGCACGGACCTGTTCCGGCAGGACACCGCCGAGCTGCTCGGCCGCCGCCTGCTGGTGGTGCTCGACCGGCTCACCCGCGCGCCCGGACTGCGCGTCGGCGAGGTCGACCTGCTCGAACCCGGCGAGGCGGACCTCGTCCTCGACACCTGGAACCCGGTCGACCCGACCACCTCGCCCGCCACCGTCCCCGCGCTGTTCGCCGCCACCGCCGCCCGCGTGCCCGACCGGGTCGCCCTGGTCCACGACGACGGCGACCAGGTGGAGCTGACCTACCGACAGCTGTCCGAGGCCGTCAACCGGCTGACCCGGCTGCTGGTGGAGCGCGGCGCCGCACCGGAACGACCCGTCGCGGTGGCCCTGCCGCACTCCCCGGACTGGGTGGTGGCGCTGCTCGCGGTGTTCGCCTCCGGGGCCACCTACCTGCCCGTCGACCCCGGCTACCCGCCCGACCGGGTGGCCTTCATGCTCGCCGACGCGGACCCCGTGCTCGTGCTGACCACCACCGGGTGGGCCCGGCGCGGGGCGCACGGCGACGCGCCCGTCGTGGCGCTCGACGACCCCGCCGTCGTCTCTGACCTGGCGGGGCGGTCCGGTGAGCCGCTGACCGACGCGGACGTGCCGGCGCCGCCGCGGGTGGACAACGCGGCGTACACCATCTACACGTCGGGCTCCACGGGCAGGCCCAAGGGCGTGGTGCTGACCTGCGCCGGCGTGGTCGACCTGGTCAAGGAGCAGACCGAGCACTTCGGCGTGTCCGGGCGCAGCCGGTTGCTGCAACTGGTGTCCTCCAGCTTCGACGCCTCGCTCTGGAACGTCTTCGGCGGCCTGCTCAGCGGCGCGGCGGTCGTGCTGGCGCCCGACGAGCGCCCGACCGGGGCCGCGCTGGCCGCGTTCGCGGCACGCCACCGGGTCACGCACGTCGCGCTGCCGACCGCGGTGGTGGCCGGGTTGCCCGACGGCGGCCTCGCGCCCGGGGTCACGCTCACCGTCAGCGGTGACGTGTGCCCGCCCGAGCTGGTCGCCCGCTGGGCCGCGGACCGGCTGATGGTCAACGGGTACGGCCCCACGGAGGCCACCATCGGCGTCACCTGGTGGCGGTGCGACCCCGCCGACACCGGCCGGGTGCCGATCGGCAGGCCGTTCCGCAACTCCCGGATCTACGTGCTCGACCCGGCGCTGCGGCCGGTGCCGCCGGGCGCCGCGGGCGAGCTGTTCATCGCGGGACCCGCGCTGGCCCGCGGCTACCACGGCGCGCGTGCGCTCACCGCCGAGCGGTTCGTCGCCGACCCGCACGGCGCGCCCGGGACCCGGATGTACCGCACCGGCGACCTGGGCCGGTGGCGTCCCGACGGGGTGCTGGAGTTCGTCGGCCGGGTGGACGAGCAGGTCAAGATCCGCGGCTTCCGGGTCGAACCGGCGGAGGTCGAGGCCGCGCTGGCGGCGCACCCGGACGTCGCCGAGGCGGCGGTCGCGGTGTGGCAGCGCACACCCACCGACCGGCGGCTGGCCGCGTACGCGGTGCCGGCGCCGGGCTCCACCGCCACGGCGCCCGCCCTGCGGGCCCACCTGCTCGCCACGCTGCCCCGCTACCTGGTCCCGGACCGGGTAGTGCTCGTGGACGCCCTCCCGCTGACCCCCAACGGCAAGGTCGACCGGGCGGCGCTGCCCGAACCCGCACCCGTGGCGCGGGCGGACCGGCGCAGCCGCACCCCGGTGGAGGAGGCGCTGTGCGCGTGCTTCGCCGCCGCGCTCGACCTGCCCGACGTCGGCGTGCACGACGACTTCTTCGAGCTGGGCGGCCACTCGCTGCTGGTCACCGACCTGGTGGGCCGGGTGCGGGAGGCGCTGGGGCGCGAGGTGTCCATCCGGGACCTGTTCGTCGCGCCGACACCGGCGGCGCTCGCCGAGCGCGCGGGCGGCCCGTCCGACCCGCTGGAGGTCCTGCTCCCGCTGCGCGCCGAGGGCACCGGGACGCCGCTGTTCTGCCTGCACCCGGGCCTGGGGCTCGGGTGGTGCTACGGCCCGCTGGCCCGCCGGTCGACCGGCCCGGTGTACGCCGTGCAGGCCAGGGGGCTGCGCCTCGGCGAGGACCCCGCCGCCACCGTCGAGGAGATGGTGGCCGACTACGTCGCGGTGATCCGCTCCGCCCACCCGGACGGGCCGTACCGCCTGCTCGGCTGGTCGTCCGGCGGGCTGCTGGCCCACCGCGTCGCGACCGCCCTGCGCGCCGCCGGGGAGCGGGTCGAGCTGCTCGCCCTCGTCGACGCCTACCCACCCGCTCCGGGCGGGGTGGGGGAGTGGTCGGAGGACGAGGCGTACGCGCAGCTCGCCGGTGACCTGGGCGTGGACCCCCGGACCCTCGACGACCGCGGCGCGGCGGACCTCGCCGCCCGGTTGGCCGACCTCGGGCACCCGATGGGGCACCTGCCCGGCGGGGACCCCCGGTCCGCGTCGGCGGTGTTCGTCAACACCAGCAGGCTCACCCGCGACGTGCGGCTCGACCCGTTCGACGGCGACGTCGTGGTGTTCACCGCCGAGGACACCGCCCGGCGGGACGACCCGAGGTGGTCGGCGGGGGCGTGGCGCGGCCTCACGGGCGGGCGGCTCGCCGAGCACCCCGTGCCCGGCGGCCACGAGGACCTGATGACCGTCGAACGGGCGGTCGACGAGATCAGCCGTGTCCTGGCCGCCAGGGCCGGGACCGACAGGGAGGGATGACAGCGGTGACCAACCCGTTCGAGGACCCCGACGGCCGGTACGCCGTGCTCGTCAACGACGAGGGGCAGTACTCGCTGTGGCCGACCTTCGCCGACGTGCCGGCAGGGTGGTCGGTGGCGCTCCAGGAAACCGACCGGCAGTCCTGCCTGGACTTCATCGAGCGCACCTGGACCGACATGCGCCCGCGCAGCCTGGTCGAGGCGATGGAGAAGACGGCGGCCGACTGAACGACCCCGCCCGGAGGCCCAGAGGCCCAGAGGCCCGGACGGCACAGACGGCCCCGACGGCACCGCGCCGCCGGGGCCGTCGGCGTCGTCGGCGTTGTCGATCACCCGAACGGTCTCTGTCGAAAGTCCCGGTCGAGTGCTGCTTACGACCGATGGATCGGCCGCGTGCAGTCCCTAACCTCGATCACGACATCATCGACGGAGGGGTTCCTTGATCACGCTGAGCGGGCTGACGAAGCGCTACGGGGACACCGTGGCGGTAGACGACCTGGACCTGGAGATCGCTCCGGGGCGGGTCACCGGCTTCCTGGGGCCCAACGGTTCCGGCAAGTCCACCACCATGCGCATGATCCTCGGGCTCGACAGCCCGTCCGAGGGCCGGGCGTTGATCGACGGGAAGCCCTACGCGGCGCTCAGCCACCCGCTGCGGCGCGTGGGCGCCCTGCTCGACGCGAAGTCGCTGCACCCCGGCCGCCGGGCCCGCAGCCACCTGATCGCGATGGCCCGCAGCAACGGCATCCCGCTGTCGCGGGTCGACGAGGTGCTGGAGATCGTCGGCCTGGAGAAGGTGGCGCGCAAGCGGGCGGGTGAGTTCTCCCTCGGCATGGGGCAACGGCTGGGCATCGCCGGCGCGCTGCTGGGCGACCCCGACATCCTCATCCTCGACGAGCCGGTCAACGGCCTCGACCCGGACGGCGTGCGCTGGGTGCGCGAGCTGGTGCGCGAGCTGGCCGGCGAGGGCCGGACGGTCTTCGTGTCCAGCCACCTGATGAGCGAGATGCAGCTGACCGCCGACCACCTGGTCGTCATCGGCAAGGGCAAGCTCATCGCCGAGGGGCCCATCGAGTCGATCATCGGCAACAGCTCCGCCACCGCCGTGCGGGTGCGGGTGCCCGATCCCGCCCACTTCGGCCGGCTGCGCGAGCAGTTGCTGCACCACTCGTTCACCGTCACCGCGGAGACCGCCGACAGCATCACCGTCGCGGGCAGCGCCGTCGCCGAGATCGGCGACCTCGCCTTCGAGCACGGCGTGCGGCTGCACGAGCTGCGGGTCGTCGAAGCCTCGCTGGAGGAGGCGTACATGGAGATCACCGGCGCCAGCGTCGAGTACGGCGCGCCGTCCAGGGGCGCCGCGAACACGGAAGCGCAGGTCTGAACATGGCGGACAACGTCGCTCCCCCGGCGGAGCGCTCGCGGAGCAGGGCGTCGAACGCCGAACTGCCCGCGCCGAGCGGCGGCGGGTTCCCCGGCGCGGTGTCGTCGGAGTGGAGCAAGTTCTGGACGCTGCGCTCGACGTGGTGGACCCTGATCGCCTCGACGCTCCTGCTGGCCGCCTTCACCGCCGTGATCGCGCTGGCCACCCGGCTCCAGGTCCAGGCCGAGAACGAGCCGCCCGGCTCGGTCCCGGTGGGCAGCGTGGGCGTCTCCGGGTTGCAGCTCGTGCAGTTCGCCATCATCGCGCTGGCGATCATCGCCGTGTGCTCGGAGTACCAGACCGGCAGCATCCGCTCGACCCTCCAGTGGGTGCCGAAGCGGGGCCGGGTGATCACGGCGAAGACGACGGTCGTCACCGTCGTGTGCGCGGCGGCCGGGATCGTGTTCGGCCTGCTCGGGGACGGCATCGCCTGGATCGCGCTCGGCCCGTACCGCAGCGGCGGCGTCGACGACGTCGTGCGCGACGTCCTCGCGGTCACCGTCTACCTGACCTCGCTCGGCGTGTTCAGCATGGGGCTCGGCTTCATCATCCGCAGCACCGCGGGCACCTTCGCGATCGCCCTGCTGGCGGTGTTCGGCCTGCCCGCCGCGTTCCAGGCCGTGGACAGCGCCATCCTCAACACCATGGGCCAGTACCTGCCGCTGTCGGCCGGCGGGTACCTGATCGACCGGGCCGTGGAGCCGTACGGACCGGGCACCGCGGTCGTCGTGCTCGTGGCGTGGGCGGTCGCCGCCGTAGTCGCGGGCGGGGTGCTGCTCAAGCGCCGCGACGCCTGACCGGGAGCCGGAACGCCCGCACCTGACCGCCGGTGCCCATAACCGGGCACCGGCGGCGGAAGAACACCGCGCACCGGGGGATCGCGCCCGAATTCGCTTCCCGACCGGGTTTCCCCGTTCTCGCGGTCGATTTCACGGGTGGGTCGCCGGGGTCCCGTCCCCGGAATGCGCGTCGACCGGCGGTAAGGGACGCCGGTTCGCGATCGGCCGGTGGTCGCCACGACGGCCCCCGGTCGATCGGCATGCCCGCTCCGCGGAGTCGTCATCCGTGTCCGGACCTCTCCGGTTCTCCGGGGAGGAAGACGTGGTTGCCCCTGTCGGCACGCGGCCGAGCTGAATGATCCGGGGCGGGTGCTCCACCACCACGTGAACCGGGGACCCGCCTTCTCCGCTGTCGTGCCCGGAAGCGGATCACAGGATGGTCGGAAGTCCGAATCGGTACCGGTGACCGGGTCGGAACCCGGTCTTGGCGGAAAGACGGCCGCAGTTCGTCCGCGGGGAGATCGGGTGCGGGACCCGGCGTCCGGCGAACACCGCCTTCAGCGTCGGCGGCACCGCCGTGTCACCGTCGCGGGGAAATCCGCTCGGAATTCCGGCTGCGGTCGCCGGGCCCGTCGCCGCGTCGCTCGACCCGGGAAGTGCGGGCCGGACGCCCGGGGCGCGGCTTGAACGGCCGCGGGTCCGGGGGTTGCTGAGGACGTGGTGGCGAACGGCGGTCGTCCACCGGGCCGGTCACGACCGCGACATCGGGATTCGGTCCCGCACCCCGCGGTCAGATCGCCCATTCGGGTCAGAAGATGGCTCGACAGTGGTGTCGACGGGGCGGGGCGACAGGTTGGCACCCCGATCGGGGTAGCGCGACGAGGTCTGCGGTCGACTCAACGTGAGCATTGCCGACCCTGCTTCCAGGGGTTGACCCCGACGGCGGCCTGTGCGGTGGCGGTCGGGGGACGGGCATCGACCGTCACCCGGGGTGCCTTGATCGTTCCTTTGAGTCACCGCCCGAGCGGCGGAGAGCGCCCGTCGGTGACGCTTCGACCCGGCCGATCGGGTCCGAGGTGCGGTGATCCGCTCCCGTCCGTGCTCGAACACCGGGTGAGCGCGTTTCCGGTTCCCGGTGTCGTCTCCCTTTCCCCTTTGAGGTGCACTGCCGCGTTCGGCGTGGCCGGTGGGAGAACGCGAAACGGAACGGGGCCCCGGAATACCGGTGCGGGCCGACCGCGTCCCGGTGCGGAACCGCGGTGGTGAAAGGGGCGGCTCGTGCGCGTGGTGACCCGGTCCGGGGTCGATGAGTCGTCGCGGTAGTGGCGGTCGGCCGCCGGGGTGTCGTGATCCCGCGGTTCGTCGGCCGCCGGGACCACGAGTGCGGTCGTCGACGTGCTTTCGCGTTTTTCGCGACGCGTGGTGTCCGCACCCTCCCGGTTCCCGCATTCCGGTGTGATCGGGAACCGCGTCGGCAAGGCGGGCTCCGGCTGCCGGTTCTTCGGTGCGGGATGGCTGTCCGCGCTTTCCCCGAGTCTCGGCTGCGTAAGGTCGGTGCGGTCGGAGAGCATTCCCGGGGCACCTCTTCCGGCGTGCGGGCAATTCGCTCGGTGAATGACGTTCCCCGCCACTCCCGCCTTGTCGGGATGTCGGGCTTTTCGGGGTGACTTCGCAGGTGGGGTGCCGATCGAACCACCCCGGGTACGCCATACGGCCGATACTTCGGGGTGGTTGACACCTTCGCGGAAGCTCTTGCAAGATGAGCCCGGTCAATGGAAGCCGGGTCGTGGTTCGTGCCGGCCGAGAGGCTGGTGCGTGGGGGCGACCGACATTCCTGTGGTCGGTGATCGTCAACCCTATTCGGGCCGGTCGTGGGGCAAGGCGACGATGTGGTGAATACCCATGATTGCGGACACCGGAATTGAGGGAGCATGACGGGCGGAGACCGGGAAGAGGATTTCGACGTCGTCGTCGTGGGCGGCGGGCCCGGCGGGTCGACGACCGCGGCGCTGGTCGCGAGGCAGGGCCACCGGGTGCTGCTCCTGGAACGGGACCACCACCCCCGGTACCAGATCGGGGAGTCCCTGCTGCCCGCCACCGTGCACGGCGTCTGCCGCATCCTCGGCGTCGCCGACGAACTGGCGAACGCCGGTTTCCCGCGCAAGCGCGGCGGCACGTTCAAGTGGGGCGCTTCGCCCGAACCGTGGGACTTCTCGTTCGCCCTTTCCCCGCGCATGGCGGGTCCCACGTCCTACGCCTACCAGGTCGAGCGCGCGCGGTTCGACGAGATCCTGCTGCGCAACGCCGCGGCGGAAGGCGTCGAGGTCCGCGAGGGGTGTGCCGTCCGCCGCGTGCTGACCGAGGACGACCGGGTGACGGGTGTCGAGTACACCGACCAGGACGGCACCGAGGTCGCGGTGCGCGCGCGGTACACGATCGACGCCTCCGGGAACACCAGCAGGCTGCACCGCGAGGTGGGCGGCGCGCGGCAGTACTCGCCGTACTTCCGCAACATCGCCGTGTTCGGCTACTTCGCGGGTGGGCGACGGCTGCCCGCCCCCAACAGCGGCAACATCTTCTCCGTCGCCTTCGACGAGGGGTGGATCTGGTACATCCCGCTGCGCGACGACCTGACCAGCGTCGGCGTCGTGCTCGCCGCGGACCGCGCGGGCGACGTCCAGGCCGACCCGGAGCGCGGCTGGCTGGCGGCCATCGACCGCTGCCCGGCCGTCGCGGAGATGCTCGCCGGGACGCCGCGCGCCACCGAGGCGCCCTACGACCTGGTCCGCGTGCGGAAGGACTACTCCTACGACAAGGAGGCGTTCTGGCGACCGGGCATGGCCCTGGTCGGTGACGCGGCGTGCTTCATCGACCCGGTGTTCTCCTCCGGCGTCCACCTCGCGACCTACAGCGGCCTGCTCGCCGCCCGGTCCCTCAACAGCGTGCTCGCGGACGAGGTGCCCGAGGACGTCGCGTTCGGCGAGTTCGAGGCCCGCTACCGCCGCGAGTTCGGGCTGTTCCACGAGTTCCTGGTGGCCTTCTACGACCTGCACCAGGAGCGCGACTCCTACTTCTGGAACGCCAAGCGGATCACCGGGGCCCAGGCGTCCGAGGGTGAGGCGTTCGTCGAGCTGGTCGGGGGGATCGCCTCCGGCGACAGCGGGGTCCGCGCCCCGGCCGGCGGCCTGGCCGAAGCGGTCGCCGCCGCGGTCGACGGCGGCGAGGGCGCCAACCCGCTGCTGCGCGCCAAGGTCGTGAGCGCGTCCCTCCAGGAGGGTGCCCAGTTGCAGGCGCTGGCCGAACTCGGGGAGGACAGCGGTCCGCAGACGCCGTTGTTCCAGGGCGGCCTGGTGCCCTCGGCGGACGGCCTGCGCTGGGTGCGTCCCGCCGGCTGACGCTCCCGGCAACCCCCGCGGTGACGCGCCGTGCGGCGCCACCGCCCATCGCTGTGCCGGATCGGGGAGGTAACGTGCAGCGGATCCACTTCAACGCCGAGGACCTGGCCAGGGTCCACGTCGTCAGCACCCTCGGCCACGAGGCCGAGGCCGTCTTCGCGTTGAGCATGATCGCCAGGGGAGCCGCCGCCCACTTCGGGCCGTGGCACCACCGGCTCGCCGTGCACCTGGGCGCGCACCACGACGCCGTGCAGGGCGCGGCGAGGGCGGCGCGCACCGCCGACCTGGTGCGGCTGGTGAGCGGCGTCGCGGCCACCGCCGGGACCGGCGCGGCCCGCGACGCGCTGCCCGCCGTGGTGCGCGAACTCGACCGGCGGGCGATCCAGCCCTACTGGCCGGGCATCAGTGCCTACCTCGCGGGCGAGCGCGACGCGCACGGGCGCACGCTCCTCTCGGGGGGCGTGGCGAGCCTGCTCGCCACGCTGCACCCGGCGATCCGCTGGTGCCCGCCGGTGCTGGAGGTGCCCTCCGACGACGACGAGGACATCCACCTCGGGGGTGCGGGCATCGTGCTCGCGCCGTCGCTGTTCCTCACCGGCAGACCCGCCGTGCTCGTCCGCCCCCCGTCCCCCGGCGGCCAGGTGGCGCTCGCGTTCTCCGCGACGCCCACCGCCGACGCCGCCGCGGGCCTGTGGGGCACCCGCGCGCTCGTGCGCGAGTCCCTGGGGCCGCTCGTCGGCCGCACCAGGGCGCGCCTGCTGCGCGAGACCAGGACCGGCTGCACGACCGGCGAGCTGGCCCAGCTCCTCGGCATCTCCTCGGCCTGCGTCAGCCAGCACACCGGTGTGCTGCGCGAGGCCCGGCTGATCACCACCCGCCGGCACCGCAACACCGTCGTGCACTGCATCACCACGCTCGGCATCGCGCTGCTGGGCGAGGACTTCGCGTCACCCCCGCAGGTCCCCGCGCCGACGCCCGCCGGGCAGCGAGTTTCGCGGGTGCCTTAAAGGCGTGGTGCGCGGTCGCGGGGTGCGCTGGGATGAGACCGGCGGGGGCAGACACCGAGCACTGCTGGCGGTTCGGCGAACCGTCGGGACGGAGGGCCGAGTGAGCGGTAACAACGAAAGCCGGCACAGGAGGATCGCGGTCTTCGACGCCACTCTGCGCGACGGTGAGCAGGCGCCGGGCAACGCGATGTCGCCGGAGGACAAGCTGCGGTACGCGTTGGAGTCCGAGGCTTTCGGCGCGGACGTGATCGAGGTGGGGTTCCCCGCGTCGTCCCCGGCGGACTTCGTGGCCGCCGGGCTGATCGCCGACGCCCTGACCACCGCCCGGTTCTCCACCTTCAACCGGTGCTCGCGCCAGGACATCGACGCGTCGGCGTCCGCCGCGGGCATCCACCCCCGCCACCAGGTCGCCGTCTGCGGCACCGGCAGCGACCTGCACCTGGAGCACAAGCGCGGCATCACCCGCGAGCAGGCGCGCGCCGAGGGCCGCGACGCCGTGGGGTACGCGAAGTCGCTGGGGGCGACCGACATCGCGTTCTGCGTGGAGGACGCCAGCCGCGCCGACCGCGACTTCGTCAAGGCCCTGGTCTGCGACGCGGTCGAGGCGGGTGCCACCACCATCGGCATGGCGGACACGACCGGGTCGGCGACGCCCGACGAGTACGCGTCGCTCTTCGCCGCGGCGCGCCGGTGGTTGCCCGCCGACATCACGCTCTCCACGCACTGCCACGACGACCTCGGCCTGTCGCTGGCCAACGCCCTGGCGGCCGTGCTCGCCGGCGCGGACGAGGTGCAGACCACCCTCGCGGGCATCGGCGAGCGCTCCGGCAACACCCCGCTGGAGGAGGTGGCGGCGGTGCTCGCGGTCAAGGGCGACGCCCTCGGCCTCTCCACCGGCATCGCCCTCGACCGCCTCTACGACTCGTACCTGCGGCTCGCGGAGACCATCGGCCTCCAGACGCCCAGGAACAAGGCGGTCTTCGGGGACAACGCCTTCGCCACCCAGGCGGGCATCCACCAGCACGGCATCCTGCAGAACCCGGCCACCTACGAACTCGTCGACCCGGCCCGGTTCGGCAGGCGGCGGCGGCTGCTGGTCGGCAGGCACTCCGGCCGCACGATCGTGCGCCACCTCCTCGCCGACCTCGGCCGGGCCGACGACGACGAGCTGGTCGAACGGCTGTACCAGGAGCTGGTCGCGGCCCGCGCCGGGGCCGAGTGCGACGAGCTCGACGCGCTGCGCGCGCGGGTGACCGCCGAGCTGGAAGCGGTGGCGCGCTCGTGACACCGAGGACGATGGCGCAGAAGGTCTGGGACGCCCACGTCGTCACCACCGCGGGCGACGGCGCCGACCTGATCTACATCGACCTGCACCTGGTGCACGAAGCCAGTTCCTCGCAGGCGTTCGACGGGCTGCGGACCGAGGGGCGCCGGGTGCGCGCGCCGGGGCTGACCCTGGCCGTCGAGGACCACAACGTCCCCACGCACACCCTGCTGATCACCGACCCGGTCAGCGTCGAACAGCTGGAGACCCTGCGCCGCAACTGCGCCGAGCACGGCATCGAGCTCTTCCGCCACGGCGACCGCGCCCAGGGCGTGGTGCACGTCATCGCCCCGGAGCTGGGGGTGGTGCACCCCGGCATGACCGTGGTCTGCGGCGACAGCCACACCTCCACGCACGGCGCGTTCGGCGCGCTCGCGTTCGGCATCGGCACCACCGACCTCGAACACGTGCTGGCCACCCAGACGCTGGCGCTGCGCAGGCCGAGGACGATGGCCGTCGAGTTCACCGGGCGGGCACCCGCCGGCGTCACCGCGAAGGACATGATGCTGGCGCTGCTGGCCGAGGTCGGCGCCAACGACGCGGCGGGGCACGTCATCGAGTACCGCGGCGACCCGGTGCGCGAGCTGTCCATGGAAGCCCGCATGACCATGTGCAACCTCAGCGTCGAGGCGGGCGCGCGGGCCGGGATGATCGCCCCGGACGACACGACCTTCGCCTACCTGGAGCGCACCGAACGCGCGCCGACCGGGGCGGCCTGGGAGGACGCGCTGGCGCACTGGCGCGCGCAGACCACCGACGAGGGCGCGGTGTTCGACCGCACCGTCCGCCTGGACGTCTCCGGGCTGACCCCGTTCGTCACCTGGGGCACCAACCCGGGGCAGGCCGTCCCGCTGTCCGAGGTGGTGCCCGACCCGGACTCGTTCACCTCGGAACCCGAGCGCGACAGCGCCCGGCGCGCCCTGCGCTACATGGACCTGCGCCCCGGGACGCCCCTGCGCGACATCCCCATCGACATGGTGTTCCTCGGCTCCTGCACCAACGGCAGGATCGAGGACCTGCGCACGGCGGCCGACGTCCTGCGGGGCCGCCGGCTCGCACCCGGCACCGAGATGCTGGTGGTGCCCGGCTCGATGGCGGTGCGGGCGCAGGCGGAGGTCGAGGGCCTGCACGAGGTGTTCACCGCCGCGGGCGCCTCCTGGCGGTTCTCCGGGTGCTCGATGTGCCTGGGCATGAACTCCGACCGGGTGAGCGGCGAGCGGCGGTGCGCGTCGACGTCCAACCGCAACTACGAGGGCAGGCAGGGCCCGCGGGCGCGCACGCACCTGGTGTCGCCCGCCACGGCGGCGGCCACCGCCGTGCTCGGCCGCCTGGCCGCCCCCGCCGACCTGGAGGAACCGTGCTCCCGCTGACCGAGCACACCGGCACCGCCGTCCCGCTGGCCCGCAGCGACGTCGACACCGACCAGATCATCCCCAGCGACCACTGCCGCAGGCTGACCAAGACCGGGTTCGCGCCCGGACTGTTCGCGCAGTGGCGGCAGGAGGAGGACTTCGTCCTGAACCAGCCCCGCTACGCCGGGGCCACCGTCCTGGTCGCCGAGCGCAACTTCGGCACCGGCAGCTCGCGCGAGCCCGCGGTGTGGGCGTTGCGCGACTGGGGTTTCGCCGTGGTCGTCGCCGAGGGGTTCGGCGACATCTTCGAGCGCAACGCCCTCAAGAACGGCCTGCTCACCGTCCGGCTGCCCACCGACGCGGTCACCGAGGTGCGCTCGGCGGTGGAGGCCGACCCGACGCTGCCGGTCACCGTCGACCTCGTCGCGCTGGAGGTCCGGCTGCGCGAGCGGCGGTGGTCGTTCGACGTGGACGCGCACGCCCGGCGGCTGCTGCTCGACGGCCTCGACGAGATCGACCTGACGCTGTCCCAGGAGGACGCCATCGCCGCGTACGAGCGAGGACGCCCCCACTGGCTGGCGCCGCGCCCGGCAGGGGTCCGATGACGACCGTCGCGGTCGTCCCCGGCGACGGCATCGGACCGGAGGTCGTCGCCGAGGCGGTCGCCGCCGTCGACGAGCTGGGGCTGGGGATCGACTTCGACGTGCTCGACGGGGTCAACGCCCGGACCTACCGCGAGCACGGCACCGCGATGACCGACGCCGACTTCGACCGGGTGCGCGCGGCGGACGGCGTGCTGCTCGGCGCGATCGGCCACCCCTCGGTCCCCGACCCGGCGTACGGGCGCGGGGTCCTGCTGCGGATGCGCTTCGAACTCGACCTGTACGCCAACTACCGCCCGGTGCGGCTGCTGCACGACAGGCTCAGCCCGCTGCGCGACCCGGCCCGCCGGGGCATCGACTGCGCCATCGTGCGGGAGAACACCGAGGGCCTCTACGCCGGCATCGGCGGCGCCCTGCGCCCCGGCACCGACGCCGAGGTCGCGGTCGACACCGAGGTCAGCACGCACGCGGGCGTCACGCGGGTGCTGAGGTTCGCGCTGTCGGCGGCCACCCGCTCGGTGTGCATGGTGGACAAGGCCAACGCCGTGGAGAGCGGGGGCGGCCTCTGGCAGCGCTGCTGGGACCGGGAGCGGCGGACCCGGCCCGACCTGGAGACCCGCCACCTGTACGTGGACGTGGCGGCGATGCGGCTGGTGAGCGACCCCGACTCGTTCGACGTGATCGTCACCAACAACTCCTACGGCGACATCCTCAGCGACCTCGCCGCCGAGGTCGGCGGGGGACTGGGCTGCGCCGCGTCGGCCAACCTCAACCCCGAGACCGGCGCCGGCCTGTACGAGCCGGTGCACGGCAGCGCCCCGGACATCGCGGGCACCGGGCTGGCCAACCCGGTGGGCGCGGTGCTCAGCGCCGCGCTGCTGCTCGACCGGCTCGGGCACGACGGGCCCGCCCGCTCGCTGCGCGAGGCGGTCCGGGAGACCGTGGAGGCGGCGCGCTGCACCCCGGACCTCGGGGGCGACCTCGACACCCGGGCGGCGGGCGCGGCCATCCGCGCCGCGTGCCGGTGAACCACCCGATCCACCGCTCGACCCGAGACTTGGAGGGGCGCACGTGACGATCCCGGAAGCTGTGCTGGTCGAGGACCCGGCCGTGCAGGCGGTGTGGAAGCCCGTCGTCGGCGAGGGCGTCCCGGACCTGGCGGCCCAGCACGTGCTCGCCTCGACCCTGGTCGGCCTGGGCCGGGCCGGGATCGCGCAGCGGCTGTCCGAAGAGGACTGGACGGCGCTGGCCGACCTGGTGCCGGCCGGCGGGGTGCCGCACCTGGTGCGCAACGTCCTGCGCTACCTGGAGATCCGCGGCGTCGTCGAGTCCGACGGTATCCGGTGGGTGGGCGCCGAACCCGCCCCGGGGTGCGAGGACGGCGGCCGGTGGAGGCTGACCGGCCGCGGGGCGGTGCTGCTCTCGCAGGTCGGCGAGTCCCTGCTCGGCTTCTACGTGGAGGCGTACGGCCCGGTCCTGGCCCGGATCGGCGGGCTGCTGGACGGCACGGTCGACTACGGCACCGACGTCGAGCGCGACACCGAGGCCCTCGGCCGCCGCTGCGAGCCGATGACGATCAGCTTCCTGGCCCGGCTGCTCGGCGACCTGATGGCCCGCCGCGACGCGCACTCGGTGCTCGAACTCGGCTGCGGCACCGGCGGCCTCGCCCTGCACATGGCGCGGACCGACCCGGAGTTCCGCGCCATCGGCCTGGACATCGCCGAGGACGCCATCGCGCTGGCCGAGCGCCGCCTCGCCGGGACCGACCTCGGCGGTCGCGTCCGGTTCGTCGTCGGCGACGCCTTCCGGCCCGACACCTGGCCCGCCGACGCCGCCGACTGCGACTTCTACCTGGCCGTGGGCGCGCTGCACGAGCAGTTCCGCGACGGCGAGGACGCGGTGGTCGAGCTGCTGTCGCGGTACCGGTCCCTGCTGGCGGCCAAGCCCGGCCGCGTGCTCCTGCTGGCCGAACCCGAACTCCAGATCAACGCGGGCGACGCCGAGTACTACCTGGCGCACGTGCTCACCAAGCAGGGCTTCCCGCAGGGCAGGCAGGCGTGGCTGGACGTCATCGCCGCCGCCGGCCTGCGCTGCGAGCGCGTGTACGCCCAGCCCAACGTGGAGTTCCGCTTCGCCTTCTACGAGGTCACCGCCGGGGACCCGGCATGATCTCCAGGCGGGCGGCGGGACTGCCCGTCCCGATCCTGCCCGGCCTGCTCGCCATGGCCACCGGCTCCGACGTGGTCGACCTGGCCCTCGGCATCCCGCCCGGCGGCCCCGCGCCCGACCTGTCGGACGCGGCCCACGAGGCGCTGCGCTCGGGCGCCCACCAGTACACCGACCCGGCGGGCCTGCCCGCGCTGCGCGAGGTGGTCGCGGCCGAACTCTCGCGCGAACGCGGCGTGCCGGTCGACCCGGACCGCGAGGTGACCATCACCTGCGGCGCGACCGAGGGCGTGCTGGCCGCGCTGCTGGCGGTCACCGACGCCGGCGACGAGGTGCTGGTGCCGGACCCCGCCTTCGAGAACCACCCCGGGGCCGTGGTGCTGGCGGGCGCGGTGGTCCGGTCGGTGCCGCTCGCAGGTCCCGGCTGGACCCTCGACCCGGACGCGCTCGCCGCCGCCTGCACCGAGCGCACCCGGGCGATCCTGCTGAACACGCCGCACAACCCCACGGGGCGCGCGTTCACCCGGGCCGAGGTCGAGGGCGTGCTGCGGCTGTGCGAGGAACGGGACCTGGTGTGCGTGACGGACGAGGTCTACCACCGGTACGCGTTCGACGGCCGCGAGCACGTCTCACCGCTGGGGCTGGCCGGTCCGGACGAGCGGGCCGTCGTGGTCGGCAGCTTCTCCAAGGTGCGCGCCGTCCCGGGGTGGCGGCTCGGGTACGCGGTCGCGGGCGAGCGGCTGACGACCGCCCTGCGCGGCGTCCACGCCAGGCTGACCCTGGGCGCCGCCACACCGCTGCAGCAGGCGCTCGCCACCGCCGGACCGGTCGGCGAGCCGTGCGGGACCCGGGAATCCGCGGCGCGGCGGGCGCAGCTGGTCGCCGGGCTGACCGAACTCGGCCTCCGGGTGGTCGAACCCGAGGGGGGCTGGTTCCTGCTCGCGGGCGTCGACGGGCTCGGCTGGGCCTCCGACGAGCTGGCGGGGAAGCTCGCGGCCGAGGCGGGCCTGCTGGTCGCGCCCGGCACGGTGTTCTTCGCCGACCCCGCCGAGGGCAGGCGGTGGCTGCGGTTCAACCTGGTGCGCGACGAGGCCACGACGGCCGAGGGGCTGCGCAGGCTGCGCCGGTTCCTGAACGGGTCGTGATGCGCGCGTCAGCGGTCCCCGTCGACGAGCTGCGCCTCGTAGCCCAGGATCGCCGCCTCCACCCGGTTGCGCACCCCCAGCCGGTTCAGGATGGAACTCACGTGCGTCTTCACCGTGCCCTCGACCAGGGACAGCGCCCTGGCGATCTCGGCGTTGGACCGGCCGGCGGCCAGCAGCGCCAGCACCTCCCGCTCCCGGGCGGTGAGCTGGTCGGTGAGCTTGCGGGCGACGACCGACCTGGAGAGCCGGTCACCGCTGAGCCTGGTGATCACCCGCCGCGCCACGCGGGGCGACAGGAACGCCGCGCCGTCGGCGACCGCCCGCACCGCGGCCAGCAGCTCGCGCGGGTCGCCCGCCTTGAGCAGGAACCCGCTGGCGCCGTCGCCGAGGGCGCGGGAGATGTAGTCGTCCTCGCCGAAGGTGGTGAGGATGACCACCGCGGTGGCCGGGGCGCTGCGGCGGATCTCCGCCGCGGCGGACAACCCGTCCAGCTCGGGCATCCGCACGTCGAGCAGCACCACGTCGGGCCGGTGCCGCAGCACGAGGTCCACCGCGGCGCGGCCGTCGGCCGCCTCGGCCAGCACCTCGACACCCGGGTCCGTCTCCAGGATCGCCCGCACGGTGGCGCGCACGCTCGCCTCGTCGTCCGCCAGGACCACCCTGATCACGGCCACCCCCCGATTTCCCGCGCTGACCCGGTGCGGCTGCATGGTCGCACAGCGTGCACGGTTCCCGGACCGGGGGCCGGTAGGGTCGGGCCCGTGATCGGAGTCGCCGCGCGGTACCGGGATCGACGGGCAGCGGTCGCCGACGCGGTGCTCTGGGCGCTGCTGTCGGCCTTGGTGCTGCTCGGCTCGCCGATCGGGCCGGTGGCGCTGCCCTGGGAGTGGCGGGTCGCCGCCCTGGTGCCGCTGGCCGCCGCCGTCGTGCTGGTCCGCGCGCTGCCGCCGGCGGCGCTGGGCGCGGTCGCCGCGCTGAGCGTGCTCGACGCCTGGTTCCTCCCCGCCCTGTTCGCACTGTCCTACCTGGTCGGCAGGCACGACGCCCGTGAGCGGCGGGCGCTCTACACCTTCGCCGGGATCGTCGTGGCGGGCACCGCGACGCTGCTCGTCCTGCCCGACGCCGGGACCGCGCTGCGCACCGTGCCGCTGCTGACGCTGTCCATCACCCCCTGGCTGATCGGCCGCCACCGGCGCGTGCAGGGCGACCTGGTCGCCGCGGGCTGGCAGCGGGCGGTGGACCTGGAGCGCAGGCAGCGCGAGGTCGCCGAGCGCGCCCGGCTGCGCGAGCGGTGGCGCATCGCCCAGGACATGCACGACCAGCTCGGCCACGACCTGAGCCTGCTCGCCATGCGCGTGGGCCTGCTGGAGGTGGCGGGCACCCGGGACGACCGGGTGCGCGAGCTGGCGCGCGAACTGCGCGAGGTGGCGCAGGGCGCGGTCGAGCGCCTGCACGACGTGATCGGCGTGCTGCGCGCGGACGGCGGCACCGACGACGGCACCGACGACGTGGCGGCCCGCGCGCCGGTGCCCGACGACGTGGCGACCATGGTCGACGCCGCGCGCCGGGCGGGCATGGCGGTCGAGCTGCGCCGGGACGGCGCGGAGCAGCCGCCGGAACCGGTGGAGCAGGCCGTGCGCCTGGTGGTGCGCGAAGCGCTCACCAACGCCGGCAAGCACGCGCCGGGGGCCCGGGTGCGGGTGCGGCTGCGCACCGCCGTCGACGGCACGGACGTCACCGTCCACACCGGTGCGCCGCCCGCGGGGCGACCGGACCGCGTGCGCGGCAGCGGCAGCGGGTTGGCCGCCCTCGCCGAGCACACCGCCGGGCTCGGCGGCGCCTTCGACTCCGGCGCCCGGGACGGCGGGTTCGTCGTCCGCGCCCGGTTCCCGCGCACCGGGCGCGACCTGCCGAAGGCGCCGCCGCCGGGCGACGCCCCGGCTCGCCGGAGCCGCGGCCTGGCCGCGGCCGTGGTGCCGCCGCTGGCCGCCGTCGTGGTGCTGCTCAGCCTGATGATGGCCTACTTCGCCGACACCACCGACGACACGGTCCTCGCCCCCGGGACCTTCGACGGCCTCGCGCTCGGGCAGGCGCGCGCGGACGTCGCGGGGCTCCTGCCCGCGCGCCAGGTGGCCGTGACCGAGGTGGCCGGCCCGCCCGCGCCCCCCGGTTCCCGGTGCGAGCACTACCGCACGCGCGACGGCGACCTCTTCGAGTCGGACATCCCGGTGCACCGGCTCTGCTTCACGGACGGGCGGCTCGTCCTCAAGGACGCCGTCTCGGCCCGCTTGAACTGACTCTCCACACGGACGGGGACGGGAAGACATGCCCGACGCACCGCAAACCGACCAGGTGTACGGCGACATCCTCCGGCTGGAGCCGCTGCTGGCGTCCGCCCACGTGCACGAGGGCTCGCCGGAACGGATGTTCTTCCTGGTGACCCACCAGGCGTGCGAGCTGTGGTTCGCCCTGGTGCTGCGGCACCTCGACGCCGCGGCGCGCGCCCTGCGCGACGGCGAGGCGGACGCGGCGGCCGGCTGGCTGGAGCGGCTGCCCTCGGTGGTGCGCGTCCTGGTGGCCCAGTTCGACGCGCTCACCACGCTCACGCCCGCCGACTTCGAGGGCATCCGCACCGCGCTCGGCTCGGCCAGCGGCATCCAGTCCGCGCAGTTCCGCGAGATCGAGTACGCCTGCGGCCTGCGCGACACCCGGGCCCTGACCACCAAGGGCTTCAGCGAGGCCGAGCGCGACCGGTTGCGGCGACGGCTGACGGAGCAGTCGGTCGCCGACGCCTACGAGGGGTTGGTGAAGCACCGCGGGCACGCGGACCCCGGCGTCGCCCGGGTCCGCGCGGCGCTGCTGGACTTCGACGAGGCCTTCGTGGTGTGGCGGGCCAGGCACGCCGGGCTCGCCGAGCGCTTCCTCGGCGGGCGGCGGGGCACCGGCGGCTCCGACGGCCCCGCCTACCTGTGGCGCGCCGCGGCCAAGCGGCTGTTCCCCGACGTGTGGGGCGCGGCCTGACCCGGGCGGGTCGTCGGCTCAGTCGTCGGACCGGAACGGGCAGCGCCACTCCGGTCCGACGACCCGGCCCGAGTACTGCCCGGCCTCGGAGGCCGTGCCGTGCTCGCTCAGCATGGGGTTGATCCCGCCCTGCAACGCGACCTCCAGCGCGCGGATGCGCCGCTGGAACCCCGCGTACGCCCCGGTCTGCCTGAGCCGGCGGAACTGCCGGTGCGAGTTGAACACCAGGGTCGGGTAGGCGAAGCGGCGGGAGACCCGGGACGCGCCGGGGTGCAGGCCCGCGACGAAGAACGGGTGCTCGGCGACGCTGAAGCCGAAGTGCGGCGACCCCGGGTCGGAGGACACGTCGCCCGCCCAGCCGAACTCGCGCGCGTCGACCCGCCGCAGGGCGGTCAGCCGCTCCCACAGGTCCCGCTCGAACGCCTCCTCCGAGCCGCGCCCCGGTGCGCGGAACACCGCGCAGAACGCGGCCAGGGCCGTCCGCTCGTCCGGGATGCCCGCGGCGAAGTCGACCAGGTCGGCGTGCAGGCGCTCGTCGTCGGCCGCCGACGTCAGGTCCCCGTACACCCGCAGGGTCAGGGTGCCGCGGCGCAGCGCCGCCCTGGCGGCCAGGCAGGTGAAACCGGGGCCGGAGACCCAGGTGGCGAACTGCCGCCCGATGTCGTCAGCCGGATCTTCGGCTCGCACGTCCCACTCCCGGCTCGGGGCGCGCGGGGCGGATGGCGTCGAACTCCACGTCGAGCGCGCGCGGCCCGCGGAGGGTGACGTTCGGCTTGTACTCCACGGTGTCCCGGGCCTGCCGGGGGGCCACGACGCGGTCCGCGAACAGCTCGAACGCGATCGCCGCCTCCAACCGGGCCAGGCCCGCGCCCAGGCAGAAGTGCGGGCCCCCGGCGAACGCGAGGGACGGCGTGGACCGGTCCCGCCGGAGGTCGAACCGGTCCGGGTCGGGGTACGCCGCCGGGTCCCGGTTGGCCGCGGCGAGGAGCACCAGCACGAGGTCGCCGGTCTCGACCGGGGCGCCGCCGACCGACAGCGGCGCGGTCGCGACCCGGGTGACCAGCTGCACCGGCGCGTCGTGCCGCAGGACCTCCTCCACCGCGGCCCACGCCAGCTCCGGGTCGTCGCGCACCTCGGCCAGCTGCGCGGGGTGGCGCAGCAGGGCCAGGACACCGTTGGCGATGAGGTTGACGGTCGTCTCGTGGCCCGCGTTGACCAGCATCACGCAGGTGGCCAGCAGCTCGCTCTCGCTGAGCCGGTCGCTCTCCTGCTCGACCCTCAGCAGGCCGGACACCAGGTCGTCGCCCGGCTCGTCGCGGCGCCGGCGCAGCAGGTCGCGGAAGTAGGCGACGAACGCCGCCCGCGCCCGGGCCGCCTCCGCGCCGACCTCGGGGGTGCGCAGGCCGGGCAGCGGCGGTTCCAGCGCGGCGGACAGGTGGGCCGACCACCGGAGGAAGTCGCGGCGGTCGGCGTAGGGCACGCCCAGCAGCTCGCAGATCACCCGCACCGGCAGCGGGTGCGCGAAGTCGGCCACCACGTCGAAGGTGCCGCGGTCGGCGGCCTCGTCGAGCAGGCCGTGGGCCAGCTCCCTGATCCGCGGACGCAGGGCCTGCACCACCTTGGGGGAGAACGCCTTGGCGACCAGCCCGCGCAACCGGGTGTGGTCCGGCGGGTCCAGGTGCAGGAAGTTGCGCGTGCGCGGACCGCGGCGCGTGGGCGACTGGCGGGCGCGCTCGCGCTCGCTGCTCATCGCCGGGTGGCGCAGCAGGGTCCGGCAGTCGTGGTAGCCGCTGACGGGGACGACGCCGTCGTCGGTGGTGAACGGGCCCGCTTCCCGCAGGCGGCGCAGCACCGGGTACGGGTCCGGCCTGCTGTCCCGGCTGACGAACCGGGCCAAGTCCTGCGGTGGACTGGACATGGGTGCCACTGTCTGGTCGCGGCATTGGGGCGGTCAAGCGCGCCGGTGGATTTTCAGCGACGGCTTAACGTCCGCGCGAATGGCGCGCCGGGTATTTTCCGCACTGACCTTGAGCTGCGGGTTCCCTGTTTTCCTGGCTTGTTAAGCCCTCCTTGAAAGGTCTTCGCCGGCACTTTTCCGGGCGCGTTTCCCGCCTAAGCTCGGCCACTCTGGGTCCGGGGCGGAAGGCGGTGCGCGGGTGCGCGAGTGGATCAGGGGAGGCACGGGGGTGGCGGAGGTGGTGCTCGGGCACGTCGAGCGCGACCCCGGGGCCCTCGCCGTGGTGGACGTGCTGGGCAGCGGCCCCGACGGGCCGTCCGCCTCGTGGACTTACGGAGAGCTGCACCAGCGGGCCGCCACCGTCGCGGCCCACCTGCGCGAGCGGTGCGCGCCCGGCGACCGGGTGATGCTGCTGTACCCGGTCAACCGGCACTTCGTCGCGGCGTTCCTCGGCTGCCTCTACGCCGGCGTCGCCGCGGTGGTCGTCCCCCCGCCCGGGGGCTCGCAGGTCCAGCGCCGCCGGGCCGGGTCCGTGGCGGCCGACGCCGGGGTCCGCCTCGCGCTGACCGACTCGGAGAGCGCGAGGGCGGTGCGCGACTGGGTCGCCGAGCTGCACCTGTCCGAAGTGGACATCACCGTCACGGACGCCGGGGGGTACGCGGACCCCGCGGACTGGCGGCCGGTGCGCACCGACCAGGACTCCCTGGCGCTGCTCCAGTACACCTCCGGCTCGACCGGCTCGCCCAAGGGCGTCGTGGTGCGCCACGGCCACCTGCTGGCGAACGCGCACGCGTTCGGCGCCGCGCTGGGCTGGAGCACCCCGCCGCGCTTCGGCGGCTGGATACCGATGTTCCACGACATGGGCCTGATCATGCAGCTCGTCCCGGCCCTGCTGGCGGGGACCGCGGACGTGCTGATGACCCCGCCCGCGTTCATCCGGGACCCGTGGTCCTGGCTCGACGCCATCGGCCGCTACGGCATCACCTGCTCGGCGGCGCCGAACTTCGCCTACGACCTGTGCGTGCGCCGCGTGGACCCCGAGCGGGTGGCCGAACTGGACCTGTCCGGCTGGGAGTACGCGATCAACGCCTCCGAACCGGTGCGCATGGCCACCATGACCGACTTCGCCAAGCGCTTCGCCGCCGCCGGCTTCCGCGAGCGGTCGTTCGTCCCGCTCTACGGCCTGGCCGAGTCGACGGTGTTCACCTCGGCGACCGCCGACCGCGCGCCGCAGGTCCTGCGCGTGGACGACGTCGCCCTGGGCCGGGGCGAGTTCACCCCCGCCCGGCCCGGCGCGCCCGCGCGGTCCGTGGTCAGCTGCGGCGCCCCGGTCTCCGCGGCCGAGGTGCGCGTGGTCGACCCCGACACCGGCGCGCCGCTCCCGCCGAACCGGGTGGGCGAGATCTGGCTGCGCGGCGACAGCGTCGCGGGCGGCTACTGGCTCAACGAGGCGGAGACCGCCCGCGTCTTCCGCGCCACCAGCCCGGACGACCCGACCGAGTTCCTGCGGACCGGCGACCTCGGCGTGCACCACGACGGCGAGCTGTACGTCATCGGACGGCTCAAGGAGGTGCTGATCGTGCGGGGCCGCAACCTCTACCCGCAGGACATCGAGCACGAGCTGCGGGCGCGCCACCCCGAGCTGGGCAACGTGGGCGCGGCCTTCTGCGTGCCGGCCGGCGGGACCACCGAGGGCGAGCCGGGACCGGACGAGCTGGTCGTCGCCCACGAGGCCCGGGAGACGGACCCGGAACGGCTGGCCGCGCTCGCCGTCGCCATGAAGACGACGGTCGCGCGGGAGTTCGGCGTGTCCGCCTCGGACATCGTGCTGGTGCCGCCCGGCGGCGTCCCGCGCACCAGCAGCGGCAAGATCCAGCGCTCGCTCATGCGGGAGCGGTACCTGGCCCGCGGGGACTCCGGGGAGGGGGCATGACGACCACCGGCGCCCGACGGCCGTCCGGCCCGATCTCGGCGGAGCAGCTGCTGGACCGGCTCACCGCCGTCGTGTCACCCCACGTGAAGGTCCCGCCCGCCGGGCTCGACCCGGCCGTGCCGCTGGCGGAGTACGGCCTGGACTCGGTGACCGCCATCGCCCTGGCCGCCGAGGTCGAGGACGACCTGGGCGTCGTGCTCGCCGACGACGCGCTGTGGGAGCACCCCACCCTCGAAGAACTGGCCGCACTGCTGGAGCGGGAGCTGTTCGGCCCCGCGTCCGGCCCCGCGTCCGACTGAGCGACGGGAGCGGGATGCCCAGCACCGGCACGTCTCGACACGCCCTGACCGCTCGACACGCCCTGACCGCGGCCCAGGCGGAGGTGTGGGCCGCCCAGCAGCTGGCGCCCGCCGACACGGCCTACACCATCGGCTTCTACCTCGACATCGACGGCCCGGTCGACCCGGAGCTGTTCCGGCGGGCGGTCACCGCGACCGTCGCCGAGTGCCCGGCGCTGCGCGCCAGGTTCGTCGCCGACGCCGACGGGGTGTGGCAGGAGGAGGTTCCCGCGGGACCGGTGCCCGTCCCGGTCGTCCACGCCGCCGACGAAGCCGCCGCCGTCGCGCACATGCGGGCCGACCTGGACCGGGTGGTGGACCTGGCGCGCGGGCCGGTCGCCGCGCACGCGCTGCTGCGCCTCGCCCCCGACCGGCACCTGTACTACTTCCGCTGCCACCACATCGCCGTCGACGGCTTCGGGCAGGCCCTGTACTGGCGCAGGCTCGCGGAGGTCTACACGGCGCTGGTCGGGAACGCGTCGCCGCCGCCCGCGTCGTTCCACCCGCCCGCCGCCCTCGTGGAGGAGGAGGACGCCTACCGCCGGTCGGCGCGCGCCGAGCGCGACCGCGAGTACTGGGCGACGGCCCTGGCGGGCGAACCCGCGCCCACCGGTCTCGGCGGTCGCACCGCCGCGCCGTCGTCGAGCCCGGTGCGCCACCGCGCCCGGCTCTCCGCCGAGGAGGAGGCGCGGCTGGCGGAGGTGGCGACGCGGTGCGGCGCCCGCACGTCCGCCGTGCTCACCGCCGCCGTGGCCGCGTACGTCCACCGCCTCACCGGCGCGCACGACGTCTCCCTGGCCGTGCCGTTCACCGGCAGGCTCACCCGGACCGCGCTGAACACGCCCGGCATGCTGGCCAACGAGCTGCCGGTGCGGACGGCGGTGCGCCCGTCCGACCCGTTCGCCTACGTCGTCACCCGCACCGCCGCGGCCCTCGCGTCGGCCGCGCGGCACCAGCGCCACCGCGGCGAGGACCTGCGCCGCGAGCGCGGCGGCGACGCGCCGGCCCGGGTGCTCGTCAACATCCTGTCGTTCGACATGACGCCCCGGTTCGCCGGGCACGAGGCCCGGCCGGTGCAGCTGTCCACGCCGCCGGTCGCGGACGTCGCCGTCACCTTCTTCGGCTCTCCCGGCGCGCCCGGCGGCGTGCGGGTCGTGCTCGACGCCAACCACCGGCTCCACAGCCCCGCCGAGGCCGCCGCCCACCTGGACCGCTTCCTCGGGTTCCTGCGCGCGCTGCTCGCGGCACCCGACGCCCCGGTCGGCCGGGCGGAACCGCTCCTCCCCGGCGAGCGGGAACGCCTGCTCGACCTCGGCAGCGGCGCACCGGCCCCGGCCGGGCGCGCGGACCTGCCGGACCACTTCCGCGCGGTGGCCCGCCGCCTGCCGGACGCGACCGCGGTCGCCTGGTCCGGCGGGTCGCTGACCTACGCCGAACTCGACGCCGCCTCCGACCGCCTCGCCGCACGGTTGCGCGCCGCGGGCGCGGGCCCGGAGCGCTCGGTGGCGCTGCTGCTCGACCGGTCGGCCCACCTGGTCGTCGCGACCCTCGCGGTGGCCAAGTCGGGCGCGGCGTACCTGCCGCTGCGCGCGGGCAGCCCGGCCGCGTACCAACGGCGGCTCGCCCGGGACGTCGTGGCGGTGGTCGCCGACGCGGCCACCGCGGCCGAGGCCGCGGGCCTCGACGCGCCGGTGGTCGCCGCGGACGACCCGCGCGAGGAGGCCGGGGACCCGGGTCCCCGCCCCACCGGCGGGCATCCCGACCGGCTCGCCTACGTCATCCACACCTCCGGGTCGACCGGCGAGCCCAAGGGCGTCGCCGTCACCCACGCCGACGTGGTCGCGCTGGCCCTCGACGGCGCGTTCCGCGGCGGCGCGCACGACCGCGTCCTGCTGCACTCCCCGCACACCTTCGACGCGGCCACCTACGAGCTGTGGGTCCCGCTGCTCAACGGCGGCCGGGTCGTGCTCGCCCCGCCGGGGCAGCTCACGGCCGCCGGTCTCGCCGGGGCCGTCGCCGAGCACCGGGTGACCGGGATGTTCCTCACCAGCGCCCTGTTCCAGCTGATCGCCGAGCAGGACCCGGCCGCGTTCGCCGGCGCCCGCGAGGTGTGGGCGGGCGGCGAGGCGGTCCCGGCGGGGGCGGTCCGGCGCGTCCTGTCGGCCTGCCCGGACCTGACCGTCGTCAACGGCTACGGTCCGACCGAGGCCACGACGTTCGCGCTGAAGCACACCGTGCCCCCCGCCGCACCCCTCTCCGGCCCTTCGGGCACCGTCCCGATCGGACTGCCGCTCGACGGCGTGCGCGTGCGCGTCCTCGACACCCGACTGGGACTGGTCCCGCCCGGCGCGCCCGGCGAGCTGTACCTCGCCGGGGAGGGCCTCGCGCGCGGCTACCGGGGCCGACCGGGGTACACCGCCGAGCGCTTCGTCCCCGACCCGCACGGCCCCGCCGGGAGCCGGGCGTACCGGACCGGCGACCTGGTGCGCTGGACCGACGGGGGAGTGCTGGAGTTCCTCGGCCGCGCCGACGACCAGGTCAAGCTGCGCGGCTTCCGCATCGAGCCGGGCGAGGTGGCCGCCGTGCTGGCCGGGCACCCCGCCGTGGGCGCGGCGCACGTGGTGGTCCGCGAGGACCGGCCCGGCGACCGGCGCCTGGTCGGCTACCTCACCGCGACCGCGCCGGTGTCCGCCGCGGAGGTGCGCGCGCACGTCGCCGCGGTCCTGCCGGACTACCTGGTGCCCAGCGCGCTGGTGGTGCTCGACGCGTTCCCGCTCACCCCCAACGGGAAGGTGGACCGGGCCGCGCTGCCCGCGCCCGAGCGCGCCGCGGGCACGGGCCGCGCGCCGGCCACACCGCGCGAGGAGGCGCTGGCCGGCCTGTTCCGCGAGGTGCTCGGTGTGCCCGCGGTGTCGGCCGACGACGACTTCTTCGCCGCCGGCGGCCACTCCCTGCTGGCGCTGCGGCTCGTCGGCCGGGTGCGCGCGGTGTTCGGGGCGGAGCTGGGCCTGCGGGAGGTGTTCGACGCGCCGACGGTGGCCGCGCTGGCCGCCCGCCTCGCCCCCACTGCCACCGGCAGGCCGCCGATCACGCCCCGCACCCCGGGCACGAGGGTGCCGCTGTCCTCCTCGCAGCGCAGGCTGTGGGTCCTCGACCGCCTCACCGCCGACCGGGCCGCCTACCACGTCCCGGTGGCCGTGCGGCTGACCGGCGACCTCGACCGCGCCGCGCTGGGCACCGCGCTGCGCCTGGTGCTCGACCGCCACGAGGCGCTGCGCACCGTCATCGCGGAGGACGCCGGGGGACCGCACCAGGTGGTGCTCGCGCAGCCCCGGTTCGCCGTGGCGGACCCGGGACCGGGCGAAGCCCCCGCGGACCTGGTCCGCCGCCCGTTCGACCTCGCCGCGGACCTGCCGCTGCGCGCCTGGCTGCTGACCGAGCCCGGCGGCGCGCACGTGCTCCTGCTGGTCCTGCACCACATCGCGGGGGACGAGCGGTCGCTGACCGTGCTGACCCACGAGCTGGTGGCCGCCTACACCGCCGCCACCGAGGGGCGGGCGCCCGACTGGCGGCCCCTGCCCGTGCAGTACGCCGACTACGCGCTCTGGCAGCACGAACTGGCCGCGACCGACGCGGACGGGGGGCCGGGGTGGTGGCGGGACCGCCTCGCGGACCTGCCCGCCGAACTCGCGCTGCCCGCCGACCGGGCCCGCCCGGCGGTGGCCTCGTACCGCGGTGGCGAGGTCACCGCCGCGGTACCCGCCCCGCTGCGGCGACGGCTGGCCGCGCTCGCGTCGGACCGGGGCGCGACGCTGTTCATGGTGCTGCACGCGGCGCTGGCCGCGCTGCTGAGCCGGACCGGCGCGGGCGACGACGTCACGGTCGGGGCACCCGTGGAGGGCAGGCCGGACCCCGCCGTCGACGACGTCGTCGGGGTCTTCCTGAACATGCTGGTGCTGCGCCTGGACACCTCGGGCGACCCCTCGTTCGCCGAGCTGGTGGACCGCGCCAGGGACGTGGACCTCGACGCCTACGACCACGCGCACGTGCCGTTCGAGCGCGTCGTGGAGGAGGTCGCCCCCGAGCGGTCGCTGGGCCGGCACCCGCTGTTCCAGGTGGTGCTCGCCCTCAACGTCGAGCAGGACGCCGCGCTGCGCGCCTTCGACGCGCTGCCCGGCCTGTCCGCCTCGGCCGCCACCGTCGGCACGGGCACCGCCAAGTTCGACCTGACCGCGACCTTCGTGGACCGGGGCGGGGAGCTGGCGCTCACCCTGGAGTTCGCGCGCGACCTCTTCGACGACGGGACCGCCCGCCGCCTGGCGCGGTGGCTGGTGCGCGTGCTGGAGCAGGGCGCCGCCCACCCGGACCGGCCGATCGGCGAGCTGGACCTGCTCGACGCCGACGAGGCCCACCTCCTGCGGGTGACGTGGAACGACACCGCCGTCCCCGGCACGCCGCCCGACGTCCTGGACTCGGTGTTCGCGCAGGACCCCGCCGCCGTGGCCGTGGTGTGCGGCGGGGCCGAGATCACGTACGGGGACCTGCTCGGGCGGGTGGAGCGGGTGGCGTCCGGGCTGCGGGCCCGGGGCGTGGGCGCCGAGTCCGTGGTCGGGGTGGTGCTGCCCCGGTCGGTGGACCTGGTCGTGGCGCTCCTCGCGGTCTGGCGGGCCGGCGGCGCCTACCTGCCGCTCGACGCGGGGCTGCCCGCGGAACGACTGGCGTTCCTGCACTCCGACGCCGCCCCCGCGCTCGTGGTCACCGAGGGCGTCATGGCGGAGCTGTCCCGGGGGACCGGCGCGCCGACCCCGGGTGGCGCCGTGCCGCCGGACCGGGCCGTGCTGCCGGACCAGGCCGCGTACGTGATCTACACGTCGGGGTCGACGGGTCGGCCGAAGGGTGTGGTGGTGTCGCGGGGGAACGTGGCGAACCTGTTGGGTGACATGCGGGTGCGGTTGGGTTTGTCGTCGTCGGACCGGTGGTTGGCGGTGACGACGGTGGGGTTCGACATCTCGGTGCTGGAGCTGTTCGGTCCGCTGACCTCCGGCGGCCGGGTCGTCCTCGCGGAGGAGCGCGACGTCCGAGACCCGGCGGCCCTGCGCGCCCTCGTCGAGCGCCGCGGCGTCACGGTCGCGCAGGCGACGCCCACCCTGTGGGACGTGGTGCTGGCGAGCGAGCCCGCCGCGGTCGACGGGCTGCGCGTGCTCGTGGGCGGCGAGGCGCTGCCCGCCGGTGTCGCGGACGGGCTCGCCGCGCGCGCCGCGTCGGTGCTCAACGTGTACGGGCCCACCGAGACCACCGTGTGGTCCACCAGCGCCCCCGTGCGCGGCGGGGACCTGCCCTCCATCGGCGGCCCGCTGGCGCGGACCCGGGTGCACGTGCTCGACGAGCGGCTGCGCCCGGTGCCGGTCGGGGTGCCCGGTGAGCTCTACATCGCCGGGGCCGGCGTCACCCGCGGCTACCTGGCGCGCGGCGCGCTGACGTCGACGAGGTTCGTCGCGGACCCGTTCGACCGGTCCGGGCGGCGGATGTACCGCACGGGCGACCGGGTGCGGTGGCTGCCGACCGGCGAGCTGGCCTTCCTCGGCCGGATCGACGACCAGGTGAAGCTGCGCGGGTTCCGCATCGAGCCGGGCGAGGTCGAGGCGGTCCTGCGGGCGCACCCGGCGGTCGGCGCGGCGGCCGTCGTGCTCCGCGAGGACGTCCCCGGAACGCCCCGGCTCGTCGCCTACACCACCGGCGCCGCCGAGCCCGCGGACCTGGCGGCCCACGCCGCCGCCCGGCTGCCCGGCCACGCGGTGCCCGCCGCGTTCGTCGTGCTCGACACCCTGCCCACCACGCCGAACGGCAAGCTGGACCGGCGGGCCCTGCCCGCGCCGGACCTCCCCGCCCCCGGTCCCGGCCGCGCACCCGCCACGCCGCGCGAGGCACTGCTGCTCGCCCTGGTCGCGGAGGTCCTGGGCGTGCCGGACGCGGGCGTGGACGACGGGTTCTTCGCCCTGGGCGGCGACAGCGTCCTGGCCATGCGCCTGGTCGCCGCGGCCCGGAAGCGCGGGCTGGTGCTGTCCGAGCGGGACGTGTTCAGCCGCGCGACCGTCGCCGACCTGGCGTCGGTGGCCGCCGACGTGGCCGGGGAACCGCCGACCGCCGCCGGGACCGGGGAGCCGCCGGCCGCCGCCGGGCCGGCCGGGCGCGACGACCCGGCACTGCGGGCCGAACCCGGCGTGGAGGACGTCCTGCCCCTCACGCCGTTGCAGGAGGGGTTGCTGTTCCACCACCTCTACGAGGGCGCGGGCGGCGACGTCTACACGATCCAGGTCCACGTCGACGTCGACGGCGCGGTGGACGCCGCCCGGCTGCGCTCCGCGCTGGACGAGCTGGCGCGCCGGCACCCGGCCCTGCGGGCGGAGTTCCGCCACGCCGGGCGCGCCGAGCCCGTGCAGGTGATCCGCGACGACGTCCGGGTACCGCTGCGGGAGGTCGTCTCCGCCGGGTTCGACCGGGTCGCCGAGCAGGAGCGCGCCACCGGGTTCGCGGCGGACACCGCACCGCTGGTCCGCTGCGCCCTGGTGCGCGGCGACGGCGACCGGTGCCGGCTGCTGCTCACCCTGCACCACCTCCTCGTGGACGGCTGGTCGCTGTCGGTCCTGCTGCGGGACCTGCTCGCCGCCTACGCGGGCCGCGTGCTGCCGCCCGCCCGGACCCACGCCGACCACCTGCGCTGGCTGGGCACCCGCGACCACGCCGCCGCGCTCGCCGCGTGGCGGCCCGTGCTGGCCGCCGCCGGCGAACCCGCGCTGCTGGCGGCGCCCGGGGCCCGGTCCACCGAGCCGCCCCGCGCCGTCCGCTTCGACCTGGGCGAAGCCGGGTCCGCCGAGGTGGTCGCCTTCGCCCGCGCCCGCGGGTTCACCGTGAACACCGTCGTGCAGGGCGCCTGGGCGCTCGCGCTCGGGCACCTGCTGGGCCGGGTCGACGTGGCGTTCGGCGTTGCGGTGGCGGGCCGGCCGCCGGAGCTGGCCGGCGTCGCGGACGTCGTGGGCCTGCTCGCGAACACCGTCCCGGTGCCCGTCCACGCGCACCCGGCGCGCACCGCGGCCGACCTGCTCACCACCCTCCAGCGGCAGCAGGCGGACCGCTCGTCGGCCACCCACGTCGGGCTGGCCGACCTCCAGCGCCTGGCCGGCGGCGACCTGTTCGACACCGTGCTCGTGTTCGAGAACTACCCCTACGACCGCGGGGCGCTCGACGACCTGGCCGCCGCCTCGGGCCTGTCGATCACCGGGGTGGGCGGGCACGACGCCACGCACTACCCGGTGACCCTGGTCGTGGTGCCCGGCGCGACGATCTCGTTCCGCCTCGACCACCGCCCGGACCTGGTGCCGCCGGCGCGCGCCGGCGACCTGGCCGCCCTGCTGCTGCGGGCGCTGCGCCTGGTCCTCTCCGCGCCCGACCGCCCGCTGGCCCGCGGCGACCTCCTCGCCCCGGGCGACAGGCGGCGCCTCGCCGCGCTGGACGGCCCGACCGCGCCGCTCCCGCCGACGACGCTCACCGCGCTCCTGGACGACCGGTGCGCCCGGACGCCGGACGCGCCCGCGGTCCGCTCCGCCGGCACCACCCTGACCTACCGCGAGCTGCACGACCGCGCCTCGGCCGTCGCGGCCCGGGTGGTCGCGGCGGGTGGCGGGCCCGGCCGGTTCGTCGCCGTGGCGCTGCCGCGCGGGCTGGACCTCGTGGTCGCCCTCGTCGGCGTGCTCAAGGCCGGCGCCGCCTACGTGCCGGTCGACCCGGAACTCCCGGCCGAGCGCGTGGCGCTCCTGCTCGACGACGCCCGCCCGGCGGTGGTGGTCACGACGCCGGCGGTCGCCCTGCCGCCGGTGTCCGTGCCGGTGGTCGACCCGACCGGCGGCGAACCGGGCGGCGGTGAACCGACCGGCGGTGAACCGGCCGGCGAACCGGCGCCGGGCGTGGTCCTGCCCGTCCCCGCGCCGGGCGACCCGGCCTACATGATCTACACCTCCGGGTCGACCGGCCGGCCGAAGGGCGTGGTCGTCCCGCACTCGGCCATCGTCAACCGGCTCCTGTGGATGCAGGACGAGTACCGGCTGGAGGCCGACGACCGGGTCCTCCAGAAGACGCCCGCGGGCTTCGACGTGTCGGTCTGGGAGTTCTTCTGGCCACTGGTCCAGGGCGCACTGCTCGTCGTGGCCCGGCCCGGCGGCCACCGGGACCCGGAGCACCTGGCGGAGCTGATCCGCGCCGAGGGGATCACGATCGCGCACTTCGTGCCCTCGATGCTGCGCGCCTTCCTCGACGTGCCCGGCGCGCGGCACTGCACCGGCCTGCGCCGGGTCGTGTGCAGCGGCGAGGAGCTGACCGCCGACCTGCGCGCGCGGTGGTACGCCCTGCTGCCCGTGCCGCTGCACAACCTCTACGGCCCGACCGAGGCCGCGGTGGACGTCACCGCGCACGCCTGCGACCCGGCCGACACCGGGCCGGTGCCGATCGGGCGCCCCATCCGGAACACCACCGCGCGCGTCCTCGACGCCGCCCTGCGCCCCGTGCCCGTCGGGACGCCCGGTGAGCTGTACCTGGCGGGTGCCTGCCTGGCCACGGGGTACCACGGCCGCGCCGCGCTCACCGCGCAGCGGTTCGTCGCCGACCCGGCGGGCCCGCCCGGGTCCCGGCTCTACCGCACCGGCGACATCGCCCGCCTGCGCCCGGACGGGGAACTGGACTTCCTCGGGCGCGCGGACGACCAGGTCAAGATCCGCGGCGTCCGCGTCGAGCCGGGCGAGGCCCAGGCGGTGTTCGCCGCGCACCCCGGCGTCGCGGCCTGCGCGGTGGTGGTCCGCGAGGACCACCCGGGCAGCCCGCGCCTGGTCGCCTACGTCGTGCCGGACCCGGGGGCCGCCCCCGACCCCGCCGACCTGGTCGCGCACGCCGCCGCGCGGCTGCCCGAGCACGCCGCGCCCACGGCGGTGGTGCTGCTCGACGCGCTGCCCACCACCCCGAACGGCAAGCTCGACCGACGCGCGCTCCCCGCGCCCGTCGTGACCGGTCGGTCGGGCCGCCCGCCCGCCACACCGGTCGAGGCGGCGCTCGCCGACCTGTTCTCCGAGGTGCTCGGGGTGCCGGGGGTGTCGGCCGAGGACAGCTTCTTCGCGCTCGGCGGCGACAGCATCCTGTCCCTGCAACTGGTCGGCCTGGCCCGCGGCGCCGGGCTGGCGCTGACCCCGCGCGAGATCTTCGAGGCGCGCACCGTCGAGGCGCTCGCGGCGCTGGCGAGGTCCGCGGAGCCCGCACCGCGCCCCGCCCCGGCCCCGTCCGGCCCGCTGGCCCCGTTCCCCATGCAACGCTGGCTGTCGGCGCTCGGCGGCCCGGTGGACGGGTTCGCGCAGGTCCTGGTCGTCCGGGCGCCCGCCGGGGTCCGGACCGCCGACCTGGCCGAGGCGGTGCGGCGCCTGGCCGACCACCACGAGGCGCTGCGCCTCACGGGCGGGCCCGAGGGGCTGCGCGTGCGCCCGCCGGGCGTGCCCGTCCCCGACCCGGTCGCCGTGGACACCTCCGCCCTGACCGGCGCCGCGTTCGCCGACGTGGTCGAGGAGCAGGCGGACCGGGCGAGGCGCGCGCTGAGCCCGTCCGAGGGGCGCGTGGTCGCGGCGGTCCACTTCGACCGCGGCCCCGCCCGACCCGGTGCCTTCCTGCTCGCGATCCACCACTACGCCGTGGACGGGGTGTCCTGGCGCGTCCTGCTGCCCGACCTGGCCGTCGCCGTCGACCGCCCGGGGGAACCGCTGCCCCCGGTCCGGACGGCGCTGCGCCGGTGGGCCGAGCACCTGCACGCCGGCGCCGCCGCCCACCGCGCGGAACTGGCCCACTGGGTCGACGTCCTCCGCGACGCGCCCCCGCGACGCCTCGACCCCGCGCTGGACCGGCACGCCACCGCGGGTCGCCGGCGCGACCGCCTGCCCACCGCCACCACGACCGCACTGGTGGGGGACGTCGCCCGCGCTTTCCACGCGGGCGTCGACGAGGTGCTGCTCACCGCGTTCGCCGTCGCGGTGCGGCTCTGGCGCGGCACCCCCGACCCGGTGCTGGTCGACGTGGAGGGCCACGGCCGGCAGGACGGCGACCTGGACCGCACCGTCGGCTGGCTGACCTCGCTGCACCCGGTGCGGCTGGACGCCGGACCGGTGCGCGCCGGCGACCTCGCGGGCGGGCGGGCGCTCGACCGCGCGCTCAAGCGCGTCAAGGAGCAGCTGCGCGCGGTGCCGGGCCGGGGCGTCGGCCACGGCGTGCTGCGCCACCTCGACGACGAGGGGCGGGCGGCGCTCGCCCCCCTGGGCACACCCCCGCTGGGCGTGAACTACCTCGGCAGGCTGGCGGCAGACGGCGGCCGGGACTGGGACGTGCTGCCCGCGTGGGCGGGCGTCGGCGGACGCGCGCACGAGGACCTGCCGCTCGCGCACGAGATCGACCTGGACGTGGTGGTCTTCGACGGGCCGGGCGGTCCCGAGCTGGACAGCACGTGGACCTGGGCCGCGCGGCTGGTGTCCGACACCGACGTCGCCGAGCTGTCCGCGCTGTTCCACGCGGTGCTCGACGGCCTCGCCGCCCTGGTGCGGCTGCCGGGCGCGGGCGGGCGCACCCCGTCCGACCTGCCGCTGGTCCGGCTGACCCAGGCCGACGTCGACCGGCTCGCCGACGCGCAGGACGTGCTGCCCCTGACCCCGACGCAGGAGGGGCTGCTGTTCCACCGCGCCTCCGTGGGCGCCGACGCCGACGTCTACACGACCCAGGTCCACCTGGACCTGGTGGGGGAGCTGGACGCCGAGCGGCCGGGCGCCGCGCTCGCCCACCTGCTCGACCAGCACCCCAACCTGCGGGCGGGCCTGCGGCACGCCGACCTGTCCACGCCCGTGGCGGCCGTGCCCGCGGCGGTCGGGGCGAGGTGGCGGGTGGTCGACCTGACCGCCACGCCCGAACCCGACCGCGCGAACGCCGCGGACGCGGTGACCGAGGAGGAGCGCACCGCGCCGTTCGACCTGGCCGACCCGCCGCTGGTGCGCGGCGCCCTGCTCAGGACGGGCGTCGACCGGCACCGGCTCGTGCTCACCGCCCACCACGCCGTGCTCGACGGCTGGTCCACGGCGCTCGTCGTGCGGGCGCTGCTCGCCGCCTGCGCCGGGCGGGAACCCGACCTCGCGCCGCCCTACCGGGCCTACCTGCGGTGGCGGGCCGAGCAGGACGCCGAGGCCGCCGCCGCCGCGTGGCGCGACGCGCTCGCGGACCTCGACGGGCCGACGCTCGTCGGCGAGCCGGGCGTGGTCACCGCCGAACCGCCCCGCCCCCTGCGGTTCGCGCTCGACGCGCCGACGACCGCCGCGCTGACCGACCTCGCGCGCGCCGAGGGCGTCACCGTCAGCACCGCGGTCCAGCTCGCCTGGGCGCTGGTGCTCGGCGCGCTCACCGGCAGGACCGACGTCGTGTTCGGCGCCGTCGTGTCCGGCCGGCCCGCCGACCTGCCCGGCGCGCGGGACATGATCGGCCTGTTCATCGAGACCGTGCCGGTGAGGTTCCGGCTGCGCCCCGGCGCCCCCACCGCCGACCTGCTCGCCGAGGCGCACCGCGACCAGGCCGCGCTGCTGGACCACCACCACCTGGGCACCGCCGGCATCCAGCGGGCCGCGGGCCTCGGGGAGCTGTTCGACACCTCCGTGGTGTTCGAGAACTACCCGGTCGACGCCGAGGGACCGGCCGCGACCGCCGGGTTGCGCATCGAGGCGGTCGGCGGGCACGACGCGACGCACCACGCGCTGGGCCTCGCCGTCACGCCCGGCCCCCGGCTGGGGTTCCGCCTCGACGCCCGGCCGGACGCCGTCGACGACGAACGGGCCCGCGCCGTGGCCGGGCTGCTGCTGCGGACCCTGCGCGCGATCGCCGGGCGCGAGCGCGTCCGACCGGCCGGGCTCGTGCTCCCGCAGGCACCCCCCGCGTCGACCCCACCGCGCGCCGGCGGCACCGTGCTCGACCTGTTCGCGGCACGGGTGGCCGCCGCGCCGCACGCCCCGGCGGTGCTCTCCGACTCCGGCACCCTGTCCTACGCGGACCTCGACGGCCGCGCCAACCACCTCGCGGCGGAACTGGTGGGGCGGGGCCTGGGCGCGGAGGACGTCGTCGCGCTCGTCCTCCCGCGCGGCGAGCTGTTCCCCGTCGCGGTGCTGGCGGTCCTCAAAGCGGGTGCCGCCTACCTGCCCGTCGACCCCGACCACCCCACCGCACGTGTCCTCCAGGTGCTCGCCGACACCCGGCCGGCACTCGTGCTCGGCACCGCCGCGCTCGCGACAGGGCTGCCGGCCGACCGGCTCGTGCTGCTCGACGCCGCCGGGCGCGCGGGGCACCGCGACCGCGGCCCCGACGTGGAGGTCCGGCCGGACGCGGCGGCCTACGTCATCCTCACCTCCGGGTCCACCGGCGCGCCCAAGGGCGTGGTGGTCCCGCACCGGGGCATCCCGAACCTGGCGCTGGCGCAGGCCGACCGGCTCGGGATCGGGCCGTCGTCGCGGGTGCTCCAGGTGGCCTCACCCGGTTTCGACGCGGCGGTGGCCGAGCTGTGGACCGCCCTGGCGACCGGGGCCGCCGCGGTGTTCCTCGACCGGGACCGGCTGGCGCCCGGCGCGCCGCTGGCCCGCGCGCTGGCCGGGTTCGCCGTCACCCACGTCACGCTGACCCCCTCGGTGCTCGCCGCCGTGTCCGGGGACGAGGTGCCCGCCGGGGTCGTGCTGGTGGTCGCGGGGGAGGAGTGCCCCGCGGCGCTGGTCGAGCGGTGGTCCGCCGACCACGTGCTGGTCAACGCGTACGGGCCCGCCGAGGCCACCGTGTGCGCCACCATGAGCGGGCCGCTGCGCGGCGCGGTCGTCCCGCCGCTGGGCGAACCGGTCGACGGCGTCGGCGTGCGGGTCCTCGACGCCTGGCTGCGCCCGGTGCCGCGCGGCACCGCGGGCGAGCTGTACGTGTCGGGCGCGGGCCTGGCCCGCGGCTACTCGCACCGCCCGGACCTGACCGCGCAGCGCTTCGTCGCCTGCCCGGACGGACCTCCCGGCGCCCGCATGTACCGCACGGGCGACGTGGTCCGGGTCGACCACGACGGCGCGCTGCGCTACCTCGGCCGCGCCGACCGCCAGGTCAAGGTCCGCGGCGCCCGGGTGGAACCCGCCGAGGTCGAAGCCGCGCTCGCCGCGCTGCCCGGTGTGCGGCGGGCCGTCGTGGTGGTGCGGCCCGACCGCACCGGCGCGCCCTCGCTCGTGGGGTACGTCGTGCGCGACGCCGACGCGGTCGGGGACCCGCGCGCCGCGCTGGCGGCGACGCTGCCCGCGCACCTCGTGCCCGCGGCCGTGGTCGACGTGGCCGGGTTCCCGGTCACGCCGAACGGCAAGCTCGACACCGCCGCGCTGCCGGCCCCCGCCGAGCACGTCCCGGTGGACAGGGCGCCGCGCACCCCCGGCGAGGCGGCCCTCCGCGACCTGTTCGCGGAGGTGCTCGGGGTGCCCGCGGTCGGCCCGGACGACGGGTTCTTCGCCCTGGGGGGCCACTCGCTGCTCGCCACCCGGCTGGTCGGCCGGGTGCGCACCGTGCTCGGGGTCGACCTGGGCGTGCGGCAGCTGTTCGACGCGTCGACACCGGCGGCGCTCGCGGCGTTCCTGCCCGGCGCGTCGGCCGCGCGGCCCCCGCTCACCCGCCGACCCCGCCCCGACCGCGTCCCCGCCTCGCCCGCGCAGCAGCGCCTGTGGTTCCTCGACCGCCTCGACGCGGGCGGCGCCTACCACCTGTCCGCCGCGCTGCGGCTGTCCGGGCCGCTCGACGCCGCCGCCGTGGAGGCCGCGCTCGCCGACGTGGCCGCCCGCCACGAGGCGCTGCGCACCGTCCTCGCCCACGACGCCGACGGCCCGCACCAGAGGGTGCTCGCCGACGCCCGACCGGAGCTCGCGGTGCGGACGTGCGACCCGGACCACCTGGGGGACCTGCTCGCGGACCTGGCGGCCCGGCCGTTCGACCTGGCCGCGGACCTCCCGCTGCGCACGGCCCTCGTCGACGCGGGCGGCGACGGCCACGTCCTGCTGCTGGTGCTCCACCACGCCGCCGCCGACGGGTGGTCGCTGCGGCCCCTGCTGCGCGACCTCGACACCGCCTACACCGCCCGCCTCGCCGGGCGGGCCCCCGACTGGGCGCCGCTGCCGGTGCAGTACGCCGACCACACCCTGTGGCAGCTGGAGGGCCTCGGGGACGAGGACGACCGGGACAGCCCGATCGCGAGCCAGCTCGCGCACTGGCGCTCGGTCCTGGCCGGGCTGCCGCCCGAGACGGCGCTGCCGACCGACCGCCCCCGGCCCACCTCCCCGTCCCACCGCGGCGGTACCGTCCCGTTCTCCCTGGACCGCGCGGACCACGAGGCGCTGCGCGCGCTGGCCCGCGACCACGGCGCCACGCTGTTCATGGTCGCGCACGCCGCCCTGGCCGCCCTGCTCACCAGGGTCGGCGCGGGCACGGACGTCCCCATCGGGACCCCGGTGGCCGGGCGCGTGGACCCCGCCGTCGAAGACCTCGTCGGGTTCTTCGTCAACACCCTGGTGCTGCGCGTCGACACCGGCGGCGAACCGACGTTCGCGGACCTCCTGGCCCGCGTGCGGGAGACCGACCTGGACGCCTACGCCCACCAGGACGTGCCCTTCGAACGGCTGGTCGAGGTGCTGAACCCGCCGAGGTCCACCGCCCGCCACCCCCTGTGCCAGGTGGTGCTGACCGTCAACGACCCCGGGCACGTCGGCCCGCCCGCCCGCTTCGGCGGGCACGCGGCGGTGGCCGAACCGGTCCGGTCGGACTCGGCGAAGTTCGACCTGGTGCTCACCCTGGCCGAACGGCCCGGCGGCGGGGTCGACGGCGAGCTGGAGTTCGCCCACGACCTGTTCGACCCCGGCTCGGCACGGCGGCTGGTGGACCGGTTCCTCCTGCTGCTGCGGGGCGCCGCCGACGATCCGCACCGCCGCGTCAGCACCGTGGACCTGCTGTCCTCGGCCGAGCGCCGCGCCCTGCTCGCCCCGCCCGCGCGGATCGCCGAACCCGACGTGGTGCCCGCGCTGTTCGCCCGGCTCGCCGCCCGCCGCGGCGACGCCACCGCGGTCACCGACGGCACCGCGCGGCTGTCCTACGCCGAGCTGGACCGCCGCTCCGACCGGCTGGCCCGGCAGCTCGCCGCCCGCGGCGCCCGTCCGGAGGCCGTGGTGGCGGTGGCGCTGCCCCGGTCGGCCGACCTGGTGGTGGCGCTGCTCGCGGTGCTCAAGGCGGGCGCGGCCTACCTGCCGCTCGACCTGGACCACCCGCCCGCCCGGCTGGCGGCCGTGCTCGACCTGGCCGACCCGCTCCTGGTGGTCACGGACGCGGCCTCCCGCCCGCTGCTGCCGGGGGACCTGCCGTCACTGCTGGTCGACGAGCCGGGAGGGGCGGAGGCGGAGCCGGTGCGGCCCCACCCCGACCACCCCGCCTACGTCATCTTCACCTCCGGCTCGACCGGAACGCCCAAGGGCGTCGTCGTGCCGCACGCCAACGTGGTCCGCCTGCTCCGCGCCACCGCCGACGACCTCGGGCTCACCGACACCGACGTGTGGACCTGGTTCCACTCCGCCGCGTTCGACTTCTCGGTCTGGGAGATCTGGGGCGCGCTGCTCACCGGCGGCAGGGTCGTCGTCGTGCCGCGCGGCACGAGCCGCTCGCCCGGCGACTTCCGGCGGCTCGTCGCCGAGGAGGGCGTGACGGTGCTGAGCCAGACGCCGTCCGCCTTCGACCAGTTCGCGGCCGAGGTCGCGGCCGAGGCCGAAGCGGGGGCCGGTGGCCGGCTCGCGGTCAGGCTGGTCGTCTTCGGCGGCGAGGCACTGGCCTTCGACCGGCTCGCCACCTGGTGGCGGGCCCGCGGCACGGCGGCCCGCCTGGTCAACATGTACGGGATCACCGAGACCACCGTGCACGTCACCGCCCGGGACCTCGCACCGACCGACACCGGGCCGGCCAGCCTCGTCGGCCGCCCCCTGCCGCACCTGGGGACCGCCGTGCTCGGCCCCGCCCTCGAACCGGTGCCGCCGGGGACGGCGGGCGAGCTGTACGTGACCGGGGCCGGGATCGCCCGCGGCTACCTCGGTCGCCCGGACCTCACCGCCCACCGCTTCGTGGCGGACCCGCACGGGTCGCCGGGCACCCGCATGTACCGCACCGGCGACCTGGCCCGCTGGACCGCCGACGGCGAGCTGGAGTACCTCGGCCGCGTCGACGACCAGGTGCAGCTGCGGGGCTTCCGGGTCGAGCCCGGCGAGGTCGCCGCCCTGCTGGGCACCCACCCGGACGTGGCCGCGGCGGCGGCCGTGGTCCGGGAGGACCGGCCGGGCGACCCCCGACTGGTCGCCTACGCGGTGCCGCGCGGACCCGCGCCGCGCCCGGCCGACCTGCGGGCGCACCTGGCCGCCGCGCTGCCCGAGCACATGGTGCCCTCCGCCGTGGTGGTGCTCGACGCGCTGCCGCTCACCGCCAACGGCAAGCTGGACCGCGCCGCGCTGCCCGCGCCCGCCCGCACCGCCGCGCCCGCCGACCGCGGGTCGCGGGACCCGCGCGAGCAGATCCTGTGCGGCCTGTTCGCCGAGGTGCTGGGCCTGGACGAGGTCGGGGCCCACGGCGGTTTCTTCGAGCTGGGCGGCCACTCGCTCCTCGCGACCCGGCTGGTCAACCGGGTGCGCGCCACCCTGGGCGTCGACCTGTCGGTGCGCGACCTGTTCGACGCGCCCACCCCCGCCGGGCTCACCGCGCGCCTGGCCGGCGCGGGCGCGGCCCGACCCGCCCTGGCCGCCGGCCCCCGCCCGGAGCGGCTCCCGCTGTCCGCGGCCCAGCGGCGGATGTGGTTCCTGCACCAGTTCGGCGGGTCCGCCGCGAGCTACCACGTGCCGGTCGCCGTCCGCCTGACCGGCGCCCTGGACCTGCCCGCCCTGCGCGCCGCGCTGGCCGACGTCGCGGCCAGGCACGAGGTGCTGCGCACGACCTTCCCCGAGGACGCGGACGGGCCGCACCAGCTCGTCCCGGAGACCGGCGCGCCCGGGCTGACCGTCCTCGGCACCACACCCGACCGGCTCGACCACGACCTGACCCGGGAGGCGCTCGTCCCGTTCGACCTGGCGCGCGACCTGCCGCTGCGGGCGACGCTCCTCCGGCTGTCCGAAGTGGACAACGTGCTGCTGCTCGTGCTGCACCACATCGCCGTCGACGGCTGGTCCCTCGGCCCGCTCTCCCGGGACCTCGTCACGGCGTACCGCGCCCGGCGGGACGGCGGCGCACCGGTGTGGCGGGCGCTGCCCGTGCAGTACGCCGACCACGCGCTGCGGGAGGCCGCCCTCCTGGGCGAGGAGGACGACCCGACGTCGCCGCTCGCCCCGCAGGTCGAGCACTGGCGGGCACGGCTGGCGGGTCTGCCGGAGGAGACCGCCCTGCCGCTGGACCGGCCCCGCGCCGCCGTCCGGTCACCCGAGGCCGACACTGTCGGGTTCGCGCTCGACCCCGGGGTGCACGCCCGCGTCGAGGCCCTGGCCCGCGCCCGCGGCGTGACGGTGTTCATGGTCGTGCACGCCGCCGTCGCCGCGCTGCTCTCCCGCCACGGCGCGGGCACCGACGTCGCGATCGCCGTCCCGGTGGCCGGCCGGTCGGAGGCGGCGGTCGAGGACCTGGTGGGGTTCTTCGCCAACACCCTGGTCCTGCGCACCGACCTGTCGGGCGACCCGGGGTTCGGGGCGCTGCTTGACAGGGTCCGCGCGACCGACCTGGAGGCGTACGACCACCAGGACGTGCCGTTCGAGCGGCTGGTGGACCTGCTGGCACCGCAGCGGTCCACCGCTCGCCACCCGCTGTGCCAGGTGGTGCTGACCGTGGAGGAGGACGGCGAGCACCACGCCACCGCGGACGCGTTCGGCGCGGTACCCGGCCTCACGGCGTCGCCGGTGGTCGTGCGGGCCGGCACCGCGGTGTTCGACCTGGCGTTCGCCCTCGCCCGCAGGTCGGCCGAGGACGGGCGGCCCGCCGGGTACGACGGGGTGCTGCGCTACGCCACGGACCTGTTCGACCGGGCCACCGCCACCGCCCTGGCCGGGCGCCTGGTCCGCCTGGTCACCGCCGCCACCGCCGACCCCGACCGCCCCGTCACCGACCTGGACCTGCGCACGGACGAGGACCGCGAGCTGCTCGCGGCCTGGGCGGGCGCGCACCGCCCCGCCGCCGAGGTGGCCCGTTCGCTGCCGGCCGCCTTCCACGCCCGGGTCCGGCTCCACCCGGACCGGGTCGCGCTGCGGGCCGGGTCGCGGGTGCTCACCTACGGCGACCTGGCCGCGAGGGCCGCGGCCGTGGCGCACGCGCTGCGCGCCGCGGGCGTCGGCGCGGAGGACCGGGTCCTGCTGGCCGCGGACCGCTCGCCGGAGGCCGTCGTCGCCCTCCTCGGCGTGCTGGCCGCGGGGGCCGCCTACGCCCCCGTGCACGAGGGCGCGCCGCCCGCGGCGGTGCGGTCCCTGGCGAGGTCGACCGGCGCCGCGGCCGTGGTGGTCGACCCCGCCCACGCGGGGGTCGCGGACCTGCTCGGGCTGCCCACCATCACCGTGCCCGCCATCACCGTCGCCGCGGACGACCCCGTCCGCGAGGCCGCCCACGTCGACCTCACCGCCGGACCGGACGCCCTGGCCTACGTGATGCACACCTCGGGGTCGACCGGTGTGCCCAAGGGCGTCGCGGTCACCCACCGCGCCGTCCTGGAGCTGGCCGCCGACAGCCGCTGGCGCGGCGACGCGCACCGCAGGGTCCTGTTGCACTCGCCGCCGGCCTTCGACGCCTCCACGTACGAGCTCTGGGTGCCGCTGCTGTCGGGCGGCGAGGTCGTCGTGGCACCGCCCGGCGAGCTGGACGTCGCGACGCTGCGGGTGGTCGTCGCCGAGCACCGGGTGACCGCCCTGTGGCTCACCGCCGCCGTGTTCCAGCTCGTCGCCCACGAGGAGCCGGAGTGCCTCGCGGGGGTGGTCGAGCTGTGGACCGGTGGCGACGTGGTCCCCGCCGAAGCGGTGCGGCGGGTGCGCGCCCGCTTCCCCGCCCTGACCGTCGTCGACGGCTACGGGCCCACCGAGACCACCACCTTCGCCAGCTCGCACGCGGTCCGACCCGGCGACCCGGACCCGGCCGCGGTGCCGATCGGCGTCCCGCTCGACGGTGTCGTGCTGAAGGTCCTCGACGCCCGGCTGCGGCCCGTGCCGCCCGGTGTGGTCGGCGAGCTGCACATCGCCGGCTCGGGACTGGCCCGGGGCTACCTGGGTCTGCCCGGTCTCACCGCGGAGCGGTTCGTCGCCGACCCCGGCGGACCGCCCGGCTCGCGCGCGTACCGCACCGGCGACCTGGTGCGCCTGCGGGACGGGGTGCTGCACTACGTCCGGCGCGGCGACGACCAGGTGAAGCTGCGCGGGTTCCGGGTGGAGCCCGGTGAGGTCGAGGCCGTCCTCGGCGGGTTCCCGGGCGTGAGCCGCGCGGCGGTCGTGGTGCGCGCGGACGCGTCGGGGCGGGGCAGGCTCGTCGCCTACCTCGTGCCGTCGCCGGGCGCGACCCTCGACCGCGACCCGGTCCGCGCGTTCCTCGCGGACCGGCTGCCCGACTACCTGGTGCCGTCGGCGTTCGTCGTCCTCGACGCGCTGCCCCTGTCGGCCAACGGGAAGCTGGACCGCGCCGCGCTGCCGGAGCCCGAGGTCACCGCGACACCGGGGCGTGCGCCGCGCACCCACCGCGAGGCCGTGCTGTGCGAGCTGTTCGCCGAGGTGCTGCGGCTGCCGCGACCGGTGGGGGCCGAGGACGGGTTCTTCGAGCTCGGCGGCGACAGCATCCACTCCATCCAGCTGGTCAGCCGCGCCCGCCGCGCCGGGCTGGTGCTGACCGTGCGCGACGTGTTCGAGCAGCCCACCCCGGCCCGGCTGGCCGCGGTCTCCGCCGCGACCGCGGTCGCGGCGGAGGAACCGGGCGCCGGTGTGGGCGAGGTGCCGCTGACGCCGATCGTGGCCTGGCAGGCCGCGCGCGGCGGCCCCGTCGCGGGCTTCACCCAGTCGATGGCCGTGCGCGCCCCCGCCGGCCTGCGCCGGGGCGAACTGGTGGCCGCCGTGGGCGCGCTCCTCGACCACCACGACGCGTTGCGGCTGCGGGTGGACGTGGACCCGGGCGGCACCTGGCGCCTCCGCGTCCACCCGCCCGGCGCGGTGCCCGCCGAGGACGTGGTGCACCGGTGGGACGTGGCGGGGATGGACCCCGCGGACCGGGACCGCCTCCTGCGCGACCACGCCGACCGCGTCCGCCGCTCGCTCGACCCCACCACCGGACCGGTCCTGGGGGTGCTCTGGTTCGACGCGGGCCCGACAGCCCCCGGCACCGTGCTCCTGGTCGCCCACCACCTGGCCGTGGACGGCGTCTCCTGGGGCATCCTCCTCGGCGACCTGGCCCGCGCGGCCGAGCAGGTCCGCGCCGGCCGGCCGTTCGAACTGGACCCGACGACCACCTCGCTGCGCCGCTGGGCGCGGCTGCTGGACGACGACGCCCGCGGCCCGGCGCGCGCCGCCGAACTCCCGTGGTGGCAACGGGTCGTGCGCGGCCCGGACCCCCTGCTCGGCACCCGCGCGCCGGACGCCCGCGACACCCACGCCACCGCCGGCACCCTCCAGCTCACCCTGCCCGCGGAGATCACCTCGCCGCTGCTGACCGCGGTGCCCGCCGCGTACCGGGCCGGCGTGGACGAGGTGCTGCTGACCGCTTTCGCCGCCGCGGTCCGCGAGTGGCGCCGCGCCCGGGGCGTCGTGCCGACCGAGGTCCTCGTCGACGTCGAGGGCCACGGGCGGCACGACGAGACCTACCCGGGGGTCGACCTGTCCCGCACGGTCGGCTGGTTCACCACCGTCCACCCGGTGGCGCTCCACCTCGACACCGGACCCGGCGCGGTGGGCGGCGACGCGGGACGGCTGCTCAAGCAGGTCAAGGAACAGCTGCGGGCGGTACCGGGGCGCGGCCTGGGCTACGGCCTGCTCCGCCACCTCGACCCGGGCGGGGGACTGGCCGGCGCCGCCGCGCCGCAGCTGGGCTTCAACTACCTCGGACGCCTGCTCGCGGAGGAACCGGGGGACTGGGGCATGGTGCCCGACGTCGCCGGCGCGGGCGGCGGCGCGCCGCCGGAGCTGCCGCTGGCGCACGCCGTGGAGCTCAACGCGCTCACCCGCGACGGCGCGGACGGGCCCCGGCTCGTCGCGGCCTGGACGTGGGGCCGCGAGCTGCTGGCCGAAGCCGAGGTACGCGAGCTGGCCGAGCTGTGGTTCGCGGCGCTGCGCGACCTGGTCGCCCACGTCGCGGACCCGGACGCGGGCGGTCTCACCCCGTCCGACGTGGTGCTGCCCGGCGTGACGCAGGACGAGATCGACGACTGGGAACAGGAACTGGAAGCGGAGTGGGGGACGCGCGCGTGAGTCGAGCCAGCCAGGACCGCCGGGTCATCGAGGACATCCTGCCGCTGACGCCGGTGCAGCAGGGCATGGTGTTCCACCACGCCTACGAGGGGCCGTCGGGCGCCGACGTCTACGTCGCCCAACTGGTCGTCGACCTCGAAGGCGACCTCGACGCACGCGCGCTGCGGGCCGCGGCGCAGGCGCTGGTCGACCGGCACGCGACCCTGCGCACCGCCTTCCGCCGCCGGCGCACCGGCGACTGGGCGCAGGTGGTGGCCCGCACGGCGGTCCTGCCCTGGCGGGAACGGGACCTGCGCGCCGAGGACGACCCCGCCGCCGCCGCGGAGCGGGAGGCCCTGGCCGATCGCGAGCACCGGTTCGACCTCGGCGCGCCGCCGCTGCTGCGCTGCGCCCTGCTGCGCGTCGGCGAGCGCGCCCACAGGTTCGTGCTGACCAACCACCACATCGTGCTCGACGGCTGGTCGATGCCGGTGCTGCTGCGCGACCTCGTCGCGCTCTACCGCTCGGGCGGCGACGCGAGCGGCCTGCCCCCGGTGCGCCCGCACCGGGACTACTCGCGGTGGCTGGCCTCCCGCGACACCGGGGCGGCGAAGGCGGCGTGGGCACGGGCCTTCGCCGGCTTCGACGAGCCCACGCTGGTCGCCGACCCGGACGCCACCCGCGCGTCCGCCGCGCCCCGGCAGCTGGGCTTCACCCCCGAGCCGGGGGTGGCCGCCGGCCTGGCCGCCCTGGCCCGCGACCACGGGCTGACGACCAACACCGTGCTCCAGGTCTGCTGGGCGCTGGTGCTCGCCGAGCGCACCGGCCGTCCGGACGTGGCCTTCGGCTCCACGGTCGCGGGCCGCCCGCCGGAGCTGGCCGGCGTCGAGGACATGGTGGGGCTGTTCGTCAACACGCTGCCGGTGCGGGTGCGGCTGGACCCGCGCGAGCCGGTGGCCGCGCTGCTGTCCAGGGTGCAGGTCGAGCAGGCCGCGCTGCTGCCGCACCAGCACCTGGGTCCGGCCGACGTCACGGCCGTCACCGGGCTGCCGACGCTGTTCGACACCTCGTTCGTGTTCGAGAACTACCCCACCGACCCGGCCGCCGACGGCACCTTCGCGGACCTGGTCGTCACCGCCGCCCGCGGCTACGACGCCACCCACTACCCGCTGGGCCTGGTCGCCGTGGCGGACCCGGACCTGCGGTTCCTCCTCGACCACCGGCCCGACCTCGTCGACCGGGCCGAGGCCGAGGACGTCTCCGCCCACCTGCTGCGCGTGCTGGGCGCGGTCGTGGCGAACCCCGGCGTCCCGGTGGGCCACCTGGACACCCTCGACCCGGCCGTGCGCCGGCAGGTCCTGGTGACGTGGAACGACACGGCGCGCGAACACCCCGCCGACGTGCTCCCCGACCTGTTCGCCGCCCAGGTCCGCCGCACCCCCGACGCGGTGGCCCTGGTGCACCGGGACGAGTCGCTGACCTACGCCGAGCTGGACGCGCGGGCCAACGCGCTGGCCCGGTCGCTCCTCGCGCGGGGCGCGGGAGCGGAGGTCGTGGTCGCCGTGCTGGTCCCGCGGTCGGTCGACTCCGTGGTGGCGCTGCTGGCGGTGCACAAGGCGGGCGCGGTGTACCTGCCGGTGGACCCCGACTACCCGACCGAGCGCACCGCGTTCATGCTGGCCGACGCCGACCCCGCGCTGGTGGTCGCCACCGGCGCGGTCGCGCACCGGACCGCCGCCGTCCACCCGGACCGCGTTCTCGTCCTCGACGCGCCGGAGGTCCGCGCCGAACTGGAGCGCCGGCCCGCCACCGACCCCCCGCGCGCGACCACCCCGGCCCACGGCGCCTACATCCTCTACACGTCCGGGTCGACGGGCAGGCCCAAGGGCGCCCTGGTGACCCACGGCAGCCTCACCAACCTCCTGCACCACCACCGCGGGCAGGTGCTCGACCCCGCCGTGCGGGCGGTCGGCGGCCGGCGGCTGCGGATGGACCACACGGCGTCGTTCTCGTTCGACGCCTCCTGGGGGATCTTCCTGTGGATGGCCGCGCACGGGCACGAGATGCACCTCGTCGACGACGAGACCCGGCTCGACCCGGCGGCCTTCGCGGCGCAGGTCGTCCGGGAACGGGTGGACGTGATCGACCTGACCCCCAGCGAGTGCCTGCACCTCGTGGCCGCGGGCCTGCTCGACGAGGGACGGCACCGGCCGTCCGTGGTGGTCCTGGGCGGCGAGACCATCGGCGCCGGGCTGCGCGCCGACCTGAACTCGGTGCCCGGCCTGCGCGCCTACAACCTCTACGGCCCGACGGAGTGCACCGCCGACACGACCATCGGCGAGGTCCGCGCCGACAGGCCGGCCGAGCTGGGCCCGCCGATCGACAACGTCCGCTGCTACGTGCTCGACCCCTGGCTGCGGCCGGTGCCGCCGGGCACCGCGGGTGAGCTGTACGTGGCCGGCGCGGGCCTGGCCCGGAACTACCTGGGCAGGCCCGGCCTGACCGCGCAGCGGTTCGTGGCCAACCCGTTCGAGGCGGGCGGCGGGCGCCTCTACCGCACCGGCGACCGCGTCCGGTGGTCGGCCGCCGGGCTGATCGAGTACGTCGGCCGGACCGACGACCAGGTGAAGCTGCGCGGGTTCCGCGTCGAACCCGGCGAGGTGGAGGCCGTCCTCGGCGAGCACCCGTCGGTGCTCCAGTGCGCGGTCGTGCTCCGCGAGGACCGCCCCGGCGACCCGAGGCTCGTCGCCTACGCGACCGCGGCGGGCCCGATCGACCACGCGGCCGTGCGGGCGCACCTCGCGGAGCGGCTGCCGGGGCACATGGTGCCGTCGGCGGTCGTCGTGCTCGACGCGCTGCCGATGACGCCCACCGGCAAGCTGGACCGCCTGGCGCTGCCCGTGCCCGACCTCCTCGGCACCGCGGGGCGGGCGCCCGCGACCCCGCGCGAGGAGGTCCTGTGCGGGCTGTTCGAGGAGGTGCTCGGCGTCGAGCGGATCAGCCCCGACACCGGCTTCTTCGACCTCGGCGGGCACTCGCTGCTGGCGATGCGCCTCGTGGGCCTGGTGCGCGTCGCCCTCGGCGTGGAGCTGCCCGTGCGCGCGCTGTTCGACGCGCCGACCCCCGCCGGCCTCGCCCGCGCCCTCGTCGGCGCCGACGAGGCGCGCACCCCGCTGACCGCCCGCCCCCGACCCGGGCGCATCCCGCTCTCGCCCGCCCAGCGCAGGCTGTGGTTCCTCAACGCCTACGAACCCGACGGCTCCACCTACCACACGCCCACCGCCCTCCGGCTGCGCGGCGAGGTCGACCGGGACGCCCTCGCCGCCGCGCTCGTCGACGTCGCCGACCGGCACGAGGCGCTGCGCACGACCTTCCCGGAGGACGCCGAAGGACCCCACCAGCGGGTGCTCCCGCCGGGCTCGACGCCCGGCCTGACCGAGCGGGACACCACGCACGACCGGCTCCACGAGGTGCTCCGGGCCGAGGTCGAACGCCCGATCAGGCTGGACGCCGAGGCCCCGTTCCGGGCCCACCTCGTGCACGTCGGCCACGACGACCACGTCCTCCTGCTGGTGGCGCACCACGTGGCGGTGGACGAGTGGTCGATCGGCGTCCTCCTGCGCGACCTGACCACCGCCTACGCGGCCCGCCGGACCGGGAGCGCCCCGGACTGGGCGCCGCTGCCCGTCCAGTACGCGGACTACGCGCTGTGGCGGCGGGACGTGCTCGGCGACGACGCCGAGGACGGCGAGGTCGCCCGCCAGGCCGTGAGCAGGCTGCGGTACCTGGCCGGGCTGCCCGAGGAGCTGGCGCTGCCCGTCGACCGGCCGCGCCCGGCCGACCCGGACCACCGCGGCGGCGCGGTGGCGTTCACCGTGCCCGCCGACGTGCACGCGGGCCTCGTCGCGCTCGCCCGCGCCCACCACGCCACGGTGTTCATGGTCCTGCACACCGCGCTCGCGGTCCTGCTGACCCGCTTGGGCGCGGGCACGGACCTCCCGATCGGCACCCCCGTCGCGGGCCGGTCGGACCCGGCGGTGGCGGACGTGGTCGGCCTGTTCCTCGACACCCTCGTGCTGCGCGCCGACACGGCGGGCGACCCGTCCTTCACCACCCTGCTCGGCCGGGTCCGCGACGGCGACCTGGCCGCGCACGACGAGCAGGACGTGCCGTTCGAGCGGCTGGTGGAGCTGCTCAACCCGACCCGGTCGCACGGCAGGCACCCGCTGTTCCAGGTCCTGCTGTCGACGCACACCGCCGCGCCGCCCCTCGCCCCCTGGCCCGGGGCCGAGGTCTCCGGTGTGCCGCTCGGCACCGGCAGCGCGCGGTTCGACCTCGCGTTCGAGATCGGGGAGCTGCCGGGCGGAGGGCTCGACGCGGTCCTGGAGTACCGGGCCGACCTGTTCGACGAGGCCACGGCCCGGTCACTGGCGACGTGGTTCGGGCGGGTGCTGGCACAGGCGGTGGCCGACCCCGGTCGGCGGCTGGGCCGCTTCGAGCTGCTGGAGGCGGCCGAGGCGCACCGGGTCGTCGTGGAGTGGAACAGGTCGGACGTGGTCGCCACCGCGGACGACGTGTGGGACCTGGTCGCCGCGCAGGACCCGGCGGCGGTCGCGGTGGTGTGCGGCGACGACGGGCTGACCTACGGCGAGCTGGTCGACCGCGCGGAGCGGGTGGCGTCCGGCCTGGGGGCGCGGGGCGTCGGTCCCGAGGACCTGGTCGGCGTGCTGCTGCCCCGGTCGGTGGACCTGGTCGTGGTGCTGCTGGCGGTGTGGCGGGCGGGCGCCGCGTACCTGCCGCTCGACGGGGGCTGGCCCGCCCAGCGGCTGACCGCGGTCCTCCAGGACGCCCGGCCCGCGCTGGTCGTCACCGAGGACGTGGCGGCGGACCTGGCGGACGGCGGCGGCCCGCTCCCCGGGGGCCTCGTGTCGCCCGACCAGGCCGCGTACGCGATGTACACGTCGGGGTCGACGGGTCGGCCGAAGGGTGTGGTGGTGTCGCGGGGGAACGTGGCGAACCTGTTGGGTGACATGCGGGTGCGGTTGGGTTTGTCGTCGTCGGACCGGTGGTTGGCGGTGACGACGGTGGGGTTCGACATCTCGGTGCTGGAGCTGTTCGGTCCGCTGACCTCCGGTGGCCGGGTCGTCCTCGCCACGGCGGACGAGGTGCGCGAACCGTCCGCGCTGCACCGGTTGACCACCCGGTGCGGGATCACGGTCGCCCAGGCGACACCCGGCCTGTGGCGCGCCCTCCTCGACGCCGCCCCGGACGCGGTGCGCGGCGTGAGGGTGCTCGTCGGCGGCGAGGCCCTGCCCGCGCCGCTGGCGCGCGACCTGCACGCGTCGGCCGCGTCCGTCCTGAACGTGTACGGGCCCACCGAGACGACGGTGTGGTCGACGGCGTCCGTCGTGGACGGCGGGACGCCGACGATCGGCTCGCCGATGGCGGGCGTGCGGTGCTTCGTGCTGGACGAGGGGCTGCGCGTGGTGCCGCCGGGCGTGGTGGGCGAGCTGTACGTCGGCGGCGCCGGCGTCGGTCGCGGCTACGTCGGCTCGGCGGGGCTGACCGCGTCGCGGTTCGTCGCGGACCCGTTCGGCACGGGGGAGCGGCTGTACCGCACGGGCGACCGCGCGCGGTGGTCGAGGGAGGGCCGGCTGGAGTTCGTCGGTCGAACCGACGACCAGGTCAAGGTCCGCGGTTTCCGGGTCGAGCTCGGCGAGGTCGAAGCCGCCCTGCGCACCCAGCCCGGCGTGGTCGCCGCGGTCGCCGCCGTGCGGGAGGTCCGGCCGGGCGACAGCCGCCTCGTCGGGTACGTCGTCGGCTCGGTCGACCGGGCCGCGCTCGCCGCCGGCGTCGCCGAGGTGCTGCCCGGCTACATGGTCCCGTCGGTCCTCGTCGTCCTCGACGAGCTGCCCCTCAACGCCAACGGCAAGGTGGACCGCCGCGCGCTGCCCGCCCCGGTGGTCCGGTCGCGCGCCGGGAGGGCGCCCTCGTCGCAGCGCGAGGAGGTCCTGTGCGGGTTGTTCGCCGACGTGCTGGGCGTCGACCGCGTCGACCCCGACGACGGCTTCTTCGCCCTCGGCGGGCACTCGCTCCTGGTGACGCGCCTGGTCGGCCGGGTGAGGGCCGCGCTGGGCGTCGAGGTGGCGGTGCGCCAGGTGTTCGACTCGCCGACCCCGGCGGAACTCGCCCGCGCGCTCTCCACCGCCGGCCGGGCGCGCGCCGGCGTGGTGGCCGGGCCGCGTCCCGACCGCGTCCCGCTGTCCTCGGCGCAGCTCGGGCTGTGGTTCCTCCAGCGCCTCGACGGGGGCGTCGCGTACCACCTGCCCGTGCCGCTGCGCCTGACCGGCGAGCTGGTCGCCGCCGCGGTCGCCGCCGCGCTCGGCGACGTCGTGGCCAGGCACGAGGTCCTCCGGACCCTGGTGGTCGAGGACGCGACGGGCCCGCACCAGGTCGTGCTGCCCCCCGCGCCCTTCCCGGTGGGCGTCACCGCGCACGACGACGGCGCGGTGGCCGCCGAGGTGGCCCGCCCGTTCGACCTGGCCACCGACCTCCCGGTGCGCGCCACCCTGTTCCGGGTGGCGCGGGACGAGCACCTGCTCCTGCTCGTCCTGCACCACATCGCCGTCGACGAGTGGTCCGTGGCGCCCCTGCTGCGCGACTTCGCCACCGCCTACGCGGCGCGCCTCGCCGATCGCGCCCCGGCCTGGGAGCCGCTGCCCGTGCAGTACGCCGACCACGCGCTGTGGCAGCTCGCGGCGCTCGGCGCGGACGACGAACCGGGCTCCCCGATGGCCCTCCAGCTCGACCACTGGCGCGCCGCCCTCGCCGGCGCGCCCGAGGAGCTGCGGCTGCCGCTCGACCGGCCGCGCGCCGCCGCCGAACCCGGCGCGGCGGGCACCGTCGAGTTCCGGCTCACGCCGGAGCTGAGGCGCGGTGTCGCGCGGCTCGCCAGGGACCGCGGCACGACCGCGTTCATGGTCGTGCACGCCGCGCTGGCGGCGCTCCTGACCCGCTTCGGCGCGGGCCACGACATCGTCATCGGCTCACCGATCACCGGGCGCACCGATCCCGCGGTGGCGGACCTCGTCGGCCTCTTCCTCAACTCGCTCGTGCTGCGCGTCGACACCTCCGGCGACCCGGCCTTCACCGAGCTCCTGGACCGCGTGCGCGCCGCCGACCTCACCGCCTACGACCACCAGGACGTCCCGTTCGAGCGCCTGGTGGCGGCGCTGAGCCCGACCCGGTCACCGGGCAGGCACCCGCTGTTCCAGGTCCGCCTGGTCGTGCAGAACGCCGACCCCGCCGCCGCGCCGGTCGAGTTGCCCGGCCTGACCGCAGCCCTGGAACCGCTGCCCCCGGACACCGCCAAGTTCGACCTGCTGTTCCGGCTCTTCGACCGCGCGGACGGCGGGATGGGCGCGGTGCTCGAACACCGGGCGGACCTGTTCGACCGCGCCACCGCCGAAGCCCTGGCCGACGGGCTGCTGCGGGTGCTGGCCGCCGCCGTCGCCGACCCGGACCGCCGGCTCGGCGACCTGGACGTGCTCGGCGACGCCGCCCGGGTGCCGGCGGCGTGGAACGACACCGCGGCCGACCTCGGTGACGAGGACGTCGTGGAGATGTTCGAGGCCCGCGCCGCCGAGCACCCCCGGCGACCCGCCGTGCGCGACTCCTCGACGGCGCTGGACTACGGCGCCCTCAACGCCGCGGCCAACCGGCTCGCCCACCACCTCATCGCGCTCGGCGTGGGCCCCGAGCGCCTGGTCGCGGTGTCGGCGACCAGGCGCGTCGAGACGGTCGTCGCGCTGCTCGCCGTGCTCAAGGCGGGCGGGGCGTACGTGCCCGTCGACCCGGACCTGCCCGCCGAGCGCGTGCGCGCCCTGCTCGACGACACCCGGCCCGCGCTCGTGCTGGGCGGCCCGGAACTGCCCGGCGCGACCTGGCCGGACACCGCGGCCGGGAACGACGCGGACCCGCGCGTCCCGGCGCACCCCCGGCGCGCCGCCTACGTCATCCACACCTCGGGCTCCACCGGCCGCCCCAAGGGGGTCGTGGTCGAGCACCGCTCCCTGGGCGCCTACCTGCGGCGCGCCCGCGCCGCCTACCCGGACGCCGCGGGCACGGCGCTGGTGTCCTCCCGGCTGTCGTTCGACCTGACCGTCACCGGCCTCTACACCCCGCTGGTCGCCGGCGGTTCGGTGGTGCTGGCCGACCTGGCCGAGGACACCGCGACCACCCTGCCCCGCCCGGACTTCGCCAAGCTCACCCCGAGCCACCTCGCGCTCCTCGACGGCCTGCCCGACGACGCGTCACCGCGCGGCACCCTCGTGCTCGGCGGGGAGGGCCTGCACGGCGCCGCGCTCGCCCGGTGGCGCGAGCGCAACCCGCACGCGCGCGTGGTCAACGCCTACGGGCCGACCGAGACCACGGTCAACTGCACCGACTTCACCGTGCACCCCGGCACGCCCCTGCCCGACGGGCCGGTGCCGATCGGCACGCCGTTCCCGAACACCCGCGCCCACGTGCTCGACGACCGGCTGCGCCCGGTCCCGGTGGGCGTCGTGGGCGAACTCCACGTCGCGGGCGACCTGGTCACCAGGGGCTACCTGGACCGGCCCGAGCTGACCGCGCAGCGCTTCGTGGCCGACCCGTTCGGCCCGCCGGGCTCCCGCCTGTACCGCACCGGCGACCTCGTCCGGTGGCGCCGCGACGGCCTGCTGGAGCACCACGGCCGCGCCGACGACCAGGTCAAGCTGCGCGGCTTCCGGATCGAGCCCGGCGAGGTCGAAGCCGCCCTGCTGGCCTGCGGGGGAGTGGACCGCGCGGCGGTCGTGGCGACCGGCGAGGGCCCCGACCGGCGGCTCGTCGCGTTCGTCGTGCCGTCCCCCGGCGCGGCCCCGGACCCCGCGCGGCTGCGGTCGCGGCTGGCCGAGGCGCTGCCCGAGCACATGGTCCCGGCCGCCATCGGCCTCCTCGACGCGCTGCCCACCACCCCGCACGGCAAGCTCGACCGCCGCGCGCTGGCGGAGGTCGAGATCCCCTCCGGGGCGACCCCGACCCGGGAGGTCGCGGAGACGCCGTGGACGCGGATCGTCCGCGAGCTGTTCGCCGACGTGCTCGGCGTGCCCGAGGTCGGCCCCGACGACGACTTCTTCGCCCGCGGCGGGCACTCGCTGCTGGCGATCCGGCTCGCCGCCCGCGTCCGCGCGGCACTGGGCACCCCGGTCCCCGTGCGGGCGATGTTCGAGTCGCCGACCCCGGCCGCGCTCGCGTCCCGCCTCGTCGGCGAGGAGCGCGACCCCGCGCCGGTCCACCCGGTCACCCGGCCCGCGCGGCTGCCCCTGTCGTCGGCCCAGCGCAGGCTGTGGTTCCTCAACCGCTTCGACGACGGCGGCGCGGGCTACGCGCTGCCGGTGGCGCTGCGGCTCACCGGCAGGCTGGACCGCGCGGCCCTGGAAGCCGCCTTGGGCGACCTCGTCGAGCGGCACGAGGTGCTGCGGACCGTGTTCCCCGAGGACGCGGACGGCCCGCACCAGGTCGTGCTCCCCGCCACCCGACCGGACCTCGTGGCCGAACCGGTCGCGGAGGACGACCTCGGCCCCAGGCTCGACCGGACCGTGCGCGAGGGGTTCGACCTGCGCCGCGAACCGCCGCTGCGACCGGTGCTGCTGCGGCTCCACCAGGACGAGCACGTCCTGCTGCTGCTCCTGCACCACGTCGCCGCCGACGGCGGCTCCCTGCGCCCCCTCGGGAACGACCTCGCCACCGCCTACGCGGCGCGCCTCGCCGGCCGCGCCCCCGAGTGGGACCCGCTGACCGTCCAGTACGCCGACTACGCCCTGTGGCAGCAGCGGGAGCTGGGTGACGAGGACGACCCGGGGAGCGTCGCCGCGCGCCAGCTCGCGTTCTGGCGCGAGCGCCTGGCCGACCTGCCGGACGAGTTGGCGCTGCCCGTCGACCGACCCCGGTCGGCCACGCCGTCCCACCGGGGCGGCACGGTCGAGCTGACGATCCCCGCCGCGCTGCACGCCGACCTGGTCGACCTGGCCAGGTCCGAGGGGACGACCGTGTTCATGGTGCTGCAGGCGGCGCTGGCCGTGCTGCTCACCCGGCTCGGCGCGGGCCCGGACGTCCCCATCGGCACGCCCGTCACCGCCCGCTCCCACGCCGCCGTCGAGGACCTGGTGGGCGTGCTGATCAACACGCTGGTGCTGCGCACCGACACCTCGGGCAACCCCCGCTTCACCGAGCTCCTGCGCCGCGTGCGCACCGCCAACCTGGCCGCCTACGCCCACCGCGACGTGCCGTTCGAGCGGCTGGTCGAGGTGCTCGCCCCCCGTCGCTCCGCCGCCCGGCACCCGCTGTTCCAGGTGATGCTGTCCGTCCACGGGCACGAGCCGGACTCCGCCGCCCCCGCCCTGCCCGGCCTCACCGCCACGCCGGTGGACGCGGACCCGGGCACCGCGAAGTTCGACCTGATGGTGGCGCTCGCGGAGCACCGCGACGACGACCGGCGGCCCGCGGGGCTGCACGGCGTGGTCGAGTTCGCCCGCGACCTGTTCGACGACGACACCGCGCGGGCGCTGGCCGGGTGGTTCGTGCGCGTGCTGGAGCAGGCCGCCGCGGACCCCGGTGGGCGCGTGGGCCGGTTCGACCTGCTGGACGAGGCCGAGGCGCGCCGCGTGGTGGGGGAGTGGAACGCGTCCTCGCCGTCCGGTGCGCCCGCCGACGCGTGGGACCTGGTCGCCGCGCAGGACCCCGACGCGGTCGCCGTCGCCCGCGGCGGGGACGAGCTGACCTACGGCGAGCTGACCCGCCGCGCCGAGCTGCTGGCGCGCGGCCTCCGCGCCCGCGGGGTGTCCGCCGGGTCCGTGGTGCCGGTGGTGCTGCCCCGCTCGGTCGACCTCGTGGTGGCGCTGCTGGCCGTGTGGCGGGCGGGCGCCGCCTACCTGCCCGTGGACCCCGGGCTGCCCGAGGAGCGGACCCGGCTGCTGCTCGCCGACGCCGACCCGTCGACGGCCATCACCGAGCGCACGTTCGCCGACTGGTCGTCGGGCACGGGCACGGACCCGATCCCGCCCGCGTCGCCGCACGACGCGGCGTACCTGATCCACACCTCGGGGTCGACCGGCAGGCCCAAGGGCGTGCTGGTGACCAGGGGCAACGTGGCCGCCCTGCTGGCCGACATGCGCGCGCGGACCGGCCTGTCCCCCGCCGACCGCTGGCTGGCGGTGACGACCGTCGGGTTCGACATCTCCGTGCTGGAGCTGTTCGGGCCGCTGACCTCCGGCGCACGCGTGGTGCTGGCCGGCGCCGAGGACATCCGGGACCCCCGGGCGCTGACCGCGTTGATCGCCGCGTCGGGCACCACCGTCGTGCAGGCGACCCCGGCCCTGTGGCGGACCGTCCTCGACCACGACCCGGGCGTCCTCGCCGGGGTCCGGGTCCTCGTCGGCGGCGAGGCCCTGCCCGCCGACCTCGCCGCCGGACTGGCCTCGGCCGCCTCGTCGGTCCTCAACGTCTACGGGCCGACGGAGACCACGGTGTGGTCGACGGCGTCCGTCGTGGACGGGGGCGCGCCGACCATCGGGCGACCGCTGACCGACGAGCGGTGCTTCGTGCTCGACGAGTTCCTCCGGCCGACGCCCCCCGGCGTGACCGGGGAGCTGTACATCGGCGGCGCCGGGGTCGCCCGCGGGTACGCGGGCATGCCCGGCCTGACCGCGACCCGGTTCGTCGCGAACCCCTTCGAGCACGGGAGCAGGGTCTACCGCACGGGCGACCGGGTGCGGTGGTCGCGCTCGGGGGAGCTGGAGTTCGTGGGCAGGGCCGACGACCAGATCAAGGTCCGCGGGTTCCGGATCGAACCCGGCGAGGTGGAGGCGGTCCTGCGCGCCCGTCCCGGCGTCCTCGCGGCCGTCGTGGTCGCCCGCGAGGACCGGCCGGGGGACCGCAGGCTCGTCGCCTACACCACCGGCGGCGTGCCCGCGCGGGTCCTGCGCGCCCACGCCGCGTCCACCCTGCCCGAGCACATGGTGCCCTCGGTGTTCGTCGAGCTGGCCGAACTCCCGTTGAACGCCAACGGGAAGGTGGACCGCCGCGCCCTGCCCCGCCCCTCGGTCGAGGCGGGCCATGGCCGGCCCGCGACCTCCGTGCGGGAGGAGATCCTGTGCGGCCTGTTCGCCGACGTCCTGGGCGTCGACCGGGTCGGGCCGGACGACGGGTTCTTCGACCTGGGCGGGCACTCGTTGCTGGTGACCCGGCTGGTCGGCGTGGTCCGGTCGGTGCTCGGCGCGGAACTGGCCGTCCGGGAGGTGTTCGACTCGCCCACGCCCGCCCGCCTGGCGCGGGTGCTCGACGGCGCCGCCCCCGCCCGCCCCGGCCCCGTCCGCGGGCCGCGCCCGCCCCGCGTGCCCCTGTCGGCGGCGCAGCGCCGGCTGTGGTTCCTGAACCAGTTCGACGGCACGCCCGCCTACACCGTCACCGTCGCCCTGCGGCTGCGCGGCGACCTCGACGCCGACGCCCTCGACGACGCCCTCGCGCTCGTCGTCGAGCGGCACGAACCCCTGCGCACCCTCGTCGCGGACGACCTCGACGGCCCCCACCAGGTCCTGCTGCCACCGCCGGGCCGCGTGCTCCGGCGCGTCGACCGCACCGAAGCCGAACTGCCGGACCTGCTCACCGCCGAGGCGTCGCACGACTTCCGGCTCACCACCGACCTCCCGCTGCGCGCGACGCTCGTCCGGCTCGGACCCGACGAGCACGTGCTGTCCCTCGTCGCGCACCACATCGCCCTGGACGGGTGGTCGACGGGGCCGCTGCTGCGCGACCTGTCCGCCGCCTACACCGCGGTCCGGACCGGCGCGCGACCCGACTGGCCCGCCCTGCCGCTCACCTACGCCGACCACGTCCTGCACCAGCGGGACGCCTTCGACGGGGGTGCGCCGGACCCGCACCTCGACCGCCGGCTGGCCGCGCTCGCCGGACTGCCCGCCGAGCTGGCGCTGCCCGCCGACCGACCGCGCCCCGCCGCGCCCACCCACCGCGGCGGCCGGGTGGCGTTCGACGTCGAGCCCGCCCTGCACACCGCGCTCACCCTGCTGGCCAGGGCCGAGGGCGCCACGTTCTTCATGGTCGTCCAGGCCGCCCTCGCAACCCTGCTCACCCGGCTCGGCGCGGGCACGGACATCCCCATCGGCACCCCCGTCGCCGGTCGCGACGACCCCGCCGTGAGCGACCTCGTCGGGCTGTTCCTCAACACGCTCGTGCTGCGGACGGACACCTCCGGCACGCCCGCGTTCCGCGAGCTGCTGCACAGGGTGCGCGAGACCGACCTGGCCGCGCACGACCACCGGGACGTGCCGTTCGAACGCCTCGTCGAACTCCTCGACCCGCCCCGCGCCACCGGCCGCCACCCGCTGTTCCAGGTCCTGCTCAACCCCAACGTCGCCGCGCCCGCCGCCCTGGCGTTCGACGGCCTGACCGCCACCGAGGAACCGGTGGCCGGCGGGTCGGCGCGCCTGGACCTCACCCTCTCCTACACCGAACTCCCCGACGGGGTGCGGGCGGCCTTCGAGTACGACCGCGACCGGTTCGACGACACCACCGCCGCCCGGCTGGCGGACCGGTTCCTCCGCGTGCTCGACCAGGTCGCCGCCGATCCCGACATCCCGATCCGCGACGTCGAGGTCGCCGACCCGGCGGAGCTGCGGCAGGTGACCTCGGACTGGAACGACACCGCCGTCCCCGGCGAGCCGGTCGACGTCCTGACCTCGGTGTCCGCCCAGGACCCGGCGGCGGTCGCGCTGGTGTCCCGGGACGGGGAGGTGACCTACGGCGACCTGCTCGGGCGCGTGGAGCGGCTGGCGGCCGGGTTGCGCGCCGAGGGGGTGGGAACCGAATCGCTGGTCGGGGTGATGCTGCCCCGCTCGGTGGAGCTGGTGGTGGCGCTGCTGGCGGTGTGGCACGTCGGCGCGGCCTACGTGCCGCTCGACCCGGACCTGCCCGCCGAGCGGGTGCGGGTCATGACGGCGGACGCCCGACCGGCCCTGGTGCTGACCCGGACCTCCTCGGTGGAGCCCCCGGCAGCGGGCAGCGGCGCGCCCGCCCCCGCCGCCGTCGCGGGCGGGCAGGCCGCCTACGTGATCCACACGTCCGGGTCGACCGGCGTGCCCAAGGGCGTGGTCGTGTCGCGGCGCAACGTGGCCAACCTCCTGGCCGACATGCGCGCGCGGCTGGGCCTGACACCCCGGGACCGCTGGCTGGCGGTGACGACCGCGGCCTTCGACATCTCCGTCCTGGAGCTGTTCGGGCCGTTGACGTCGGGTGGTCGCGTGGTGCTCGCGACCGCGGACGACGTCCGGGACCCCGCCGCGCTGCACGAGCTGATCGACGGGCACGGCGTCACGGTCATGCAGGCGACGCCGACGCACTGGCGCGCGGTCGTGGCCCACCGGGCCGACGGGCTGCGCGGCGTCCGGGTGGTCTCCGGTGGCGAGGCCCTGCCCGCCGACCTCGCCCGCGACCTGGTCGCCCGCACCGCGGGCGTGACGAACGCCTACGGCCCGACCGAGACGACCGTGTGGTCCACGGCCGCGACCGTCACCCCCGCCACGGCCTCGTCACCGCCGATCGGCCGCCCGATCGCCAACACGCGGTGCCACGTCCTCGACCACCTGCTGCGCCCGGTGCCGCCCGGTGTCGTCGGGGAGCTGTACCTGGCGGGCGCCGGTGTCGCCCGCGGCTACCTGAACCGGCCCGGCCTCACCGCGGAGCGGTTCGTGGCCGACCCGGCGGGCCCGCCCGGGAGCAGGCTCTACCGCACCGGCGACGCCGCGCGCTGGCTGCCCGACGGCACGCTGGACTTCCTCGGCAGGACCGACGCGCAGCTCAAGGTGCGCGGCCACCGGGTCGAGCCGGGGGAGGTCGAAGCCGCCCTGCTGGCGCACCCCGGTGTCACGGGGAGCGCGGTGGTGCTGCACGACGGCCGCCTGGTCGCCTACACCACCGGCCCCGCCGACCCCGCCGCACTGCGCGAGCACCTCGCCGCGCACCTGCCCGGCCACCTCGTGCCCGCCACGATCGAGGTGCTCGACGCCCTGCCGACGACCCCCGGCGGCAAGCTCGACCGCGGCGCCCTGCCCGCCCCCCGGCGGATCGCGCCCACCGGCGGCAGGGAACCCGCGAACCCGCGCGAGGCGTTGGTCCGCGACCTGTTCGTCGAGGTCCTGGGCGCGGACCGGGTGGGGGTCGACGACGGGTTCTTCGAACTCGGCGGCGACAGCATCCTGTCCCTGCGCCTGGTGGCCAGGGCCAGGGCGGCGGGGCTCGGGTTCGGGGTGCGCGACGTCTTCGAGCACCGGTCGCCGGCGGCCCTGGCCGCGCTGACGGCCGAGGTGACCGCGGACGCCCCGGTGCCGACCGAGTTCTCCCTCACCGCGCTGAGCGACACCGAACTGGACCGGCTGCGCGCGGAGTGGCCCTGACCGGCCCCGCCGGGCACGCGCACGACCGCACCGCGGCTTTTCGCAGAACCGCGCCGCGGGGACCCGTCCCCGCGGCGCGACCACCGACGAGGAGGACGACCGTGCCCACCGACCTGTGGCAGCCCCACGAGATTTCCGGCCGCGACGTCGGCCCGGTCGAGGACCTGCTGTCCGACCACGACCACGTCGACCGCCTGCTCGCCGAGCACGGCGTCCTCGTGTTCCGCGGGTTCGGCGTCACCGAACCCGGGCTGACCGCGGTCCTGGACCACCTGCTGCCGGACCGGTTGGCCTACGTGCACGGCAACTCGCCGCGCACCAAGGTCGGCGGCAACGTCTACACCTCCACCGAGTACCCGCCCGAGTTCACCATCTCGATGCACAGCGAGCTGTCCTACGCCCACGCCTGGCCCGGCCGGCTGCTGTTCTACTGCGCGCGCGCCCCGGAGTCCGGCGGCGCGACCCCCGTGGTGGACTGCGCCGGGTGGCTGGCGGCGCTCGACCCGGACGTCCGCGAGTCCTTCCGCCGCGGGCTCCGCTACACCCAGAACCTCCACGACGGGCTCGGCCTCGGCAAGAGCTGGCAGGACACGTTCGAGACCGCGGAGCGCGCGGACGTCGACTCGTTCCTGGCCGCGACGGGGGCGGACTGGTCCTGGCAGGACGACGGCGGGCTGTGCGTCAGCCAGGTCCGACCCGCCACCACCGTGCACCCGGTGACGGGGGAGGAGGTGTGGTTCAACCAGGCCGACCAGTGGCACCCCGCCGCCCTCGGCGACGACGTCGCCGCCGAACTGGCGCAGTTGCTGCCACCGGAAGAGCTGCCGCAGTCGGTCACCTTCGCCGACGGCGAGCCCATCCCGGCCGAGTACGTGCTCCACGTCCGGGAACGGGGCCTCGCCCTCGCGGTCGACGTCGAGTGGACCGCCGGCGACTTCATGCTGGTCGACAACGTCCGCGCCGCGCACGGTCGCCGGCCGTACACCGGTCCCCGCCGCGTCCTCGTCGCGATGTCGAGCTGAGCCGCCCCGGGTGGAGGACGTCCGCCCCGGCGGTCTTCACCCGGGGCGGACGTCGCGCGGGCAGCGGCCGACCGACCGCTGCCCGCGCGACGGAACCGGGTTAGCCCTGGGGTTGGTGGACGAAGCCCAACCGGGCGGCGACCTCCAGCAACGCCTCCACGGCCGCCGCGGGACCCAGTCGGCGGTGCTCGATCCGCTCGGCGAGCGCCGCCACCCCGGCCGCGAAAGCGGGATCGGTGTGCACCTGTTCCACCGCCTGGCGAATCCGCTCGGCGTCGTCGGTGACGTCGATCGCGACACCCGCGCCCTCGTCGGCGATCCCCCGCGCGTTCGTGGCCTGCTCCTGGCTCCGGGGCACCAGGACCATCGGCACCCGCGCGGCGATCGACTCGAACACCGAGTTGATCCCGCCGTGCGTGATGAACACCGCGCTGCGGTCGAGCACCGACAGCTGGGGGACGTAGCGGTGCGCCACCACGTTGCCCGGCAGGGCGCCCAGCGCGGCGGGGTCGGTGTGCGCGGTGGACAGGACGACGTTCCACGACGAGTCGGCGAAGGCGCGGACGACCTTCCGGAAGAACTCCTCCCCGCGGGTGAAGAAGGTCCCCGTGGAGACGTACAGCAGCCGTTCCCCGTGCTCCCAGGGCAGTTCCACGGGTTCGTGGTGGTCGTCGGTCTTGCGGAGCGGGCCGACCATCCGGTAGCCCTCGCGGAACATCTGCGGTTCCGGTTGCAGCTCCGCGATGGAGTTGACCAGGCCGACCTCGGCCCGGGGCGGCACCGACCGGATCGCCGGGATGAGGCGGGGACCGAGGCGCAGTCGGCGGGCGACGCCGGCCGCGCGGCGACCCATCCGCTTGCCCACCTCGAAGACGAACAGCTCCTCGTTGAACGCGTGGCTGGCGAACAGCACCGCGAAAGGCGTCCCGGACCGGTCGGCGGCCTCGATCGCCCAGCGGGCGCCGATGTCGGCGACCAGGATGGTGCCGGGTTCGCGCGCCAGCAGGCGGGCCACCTGGTCGACCGAGCGCTTCATGCTCTGCCGGAGTCGGCGGATCTCGCCGATCTCCCTGGTGACCTGGCGCGCCGTCGTCCGGTCCGGGATGTGCCTGCGCACGGCGGCGTCGATGGGGGCCACCTCGACGCCCGCCGCGGTGAACGGCGCCGCGAACTCCGCGTTGACCGCCACCGTGGCCGCGACTCCCGCCGCGCGAAGACCCTGTGCCAGGGCGAGCATCGGAGCCGCGTGCCCGTGGGCGGGCAGGGGCACCAGGACGAACCTCACCATGCTGATATCCCTCGCGTGCGGGCGAATGGCCACTGTGGACAGGTGAATTCAGCGTATCCGACGTGGGTGGCCGGAAAAATGCACCAGATGACGCCCTTCCCGCGCGTTCGGCGGACACGGAACCGGTGCCGCGGCCGCACCACATTAAGGCCGACGTTAAACACCGCCGCGCTGAAGCCTCGCCGTTGACGCGGTTTCCCCGGGGTCACTACCTTCCTGTTGTCGCGGCCGACGGACACTCGCACGGGGGGCACAACGGATGCAGAGACCCCCGGGAGTCACCCGGCAGGACCGCACCGCCGTGCTGTCCGCCTTCCCCGGTGCGGCCGGGGCCCCGGTGCGCTGGACCGGAGCACGGGTCCACGTCCAGGTCGCGGTCCTCTGCGGCCGGACGCTCCGGATCCTGGTCAACGACCCGCAGCTGGTCCTCTTCAGCCTCGCGCAGCCGTTGATCATGCTCACCCTCTTCAGCCAGGTGTTCTCCAGCATCGCCAACACCGCGAGCTTCCCGCCCGGCGTCTCCTACGTCGACTACCTCATGCCCGCGATCCTCGTCACCACCGGCATCGGCTCGGCCATGCAGTCCGGGGTCAGCCTGGTGTCCGAAATGGACAACGGGTTGCTCAAGCGCCTGCGGGCGATGCCGGTCGCACCGCGGGCCGTGCTGGTGGCGCGCAGCCTGGCCGACGTGATCCGCACCGCGGTGCAGTTGGCCACGCTCACCGTGGCCGCCACGCTGCTGTTCGGCTTCCGCCCCTCGGGCGGGGTGCTGGGCACGGTGGCCTCGGTCGTGCTCACCCTCTACGTGAGCTGGGCGCTCACCTGGATCTTCCTGGCCCTCGCCGCGGTGCTGCGCAGCCCGGACGCCATGCAGATGGCCGGTTCCCTCGCCATGTTCCCGCTGATGTTCGCCTCCAGCGCCTACGTGCCCATCGAGGCGCTGCCGGACTGGTTGCGCGCGGTCGCGGTGGTGAACCCGCTGACCTACGCCGTGAACGCCGCGCGCGCCCTGACGATGAACACGCCGATCGGCGCCGAGCTGCTCGCCGCGTGCCTGACGAGCCTCGTGATCGCCGTGGTCGGCATGCACGTGGCGACCCGCGCGTTCCGGCGCCCGTGACGCGATGACCGCTCCGCCGAGCGACGGCCCCCGAGGCCGGAAGGGACCGCGCCCATGACCCAGCCCGTGATCGAGGCGCGGAAGATCAGCGTGTCCTTCGGCGCGGTCGTCGCGCTCGCCGAGGTCGACATCAGCGTCGAGCGCGGCACCGTGCACGGCCTGCTCGGGCACAACGGGGCGGGCAAGACCACCCTGGTCAACGTGCTCTCCACGCTCGTCGTGCCCACGTCCGGGGAGGCGACGGTCGCCGGGTTCGACGTGCGCGGCCAGGGGCACCTGGTGCGCGGCCGGATCGGCCTGACCGGGCAGTTCGCCTCGGTCGACGACAACCTGTGCGGCCGGGACAACCTCGTCCTGCTCGCGCGCCTGCTCGGCGCGAGCACCCGGCAGGCCAGGTCCCGCGCCGACGACCTGCTGGCCGTGTTCGGGCTCACCGCCGCCGCCCAGCGGGCGGTGCGGACCTACTCCGGCGGTATGCGCCGCCGCATCGACCTGGCCGCGAGCCTGGTCGGCAGACCGGAGGTGCTGTTCCTCGACGAGCCGACCACCGGCCTCGACCCGCCGGGGCGCCTGGGGCTGTGGCAGATCATCGAGGAACTGGTCACCTCCGGCACGACCGCCCTGCTGACCACGCAGTACCTCACCGAGGCCGACCGGCTCGCGCAGCGGATCTCGGTGCTGTCCCGAGGACGGGTGACCGCCTCCGGCACGCCCGCGGCCCTCAAGGCGCGGGTCGGCGGTGCGTCGACGCACCTGCGCCTGACCGTGCAGGCCGACACCGACCGCGCCGTCGAGCTGCTGGCGGAAGCCGGGTTCACCCCGTTCCCCCGCGCGGGCGACGGCTCGGTCGTCCTGCCCGCCACCACGCCGTCCGACCTCGCCACCGCCATCGTCGCACTGGAGCGCGAGCGGATCTCGATCGCCGGGATCACCATGGCGGAACCGACCCTCGACGACGTCTACCTCGCCGTCACGGACTCGCCCCACGACTGACCCGGCGCGCGCTCGGCCCGGAGCGGACGAGCGGGGCGCCCGAACGCAGGATTGTCAGCAGGTCCGCGATGGTGCCAGGCTCTTGTCGACGGGGTTGGGCGAGGACCGTTCCGCGTGTCCCCAACGCCATCGGGCGGGCCGTGGTGGACCGGGGCGCGGCATTTCGGGGCTGGAGGGGGACATGGTGGGTAGTCGGCTGCGAAGTGTGTCGGCGGCGTTCCTGGTCGGAACGGTGATCGCCGCGGTCACACCGGAGGTGGCACACGCGCAGGGGCGCGCGACCCACTACGCCACCCACACGCTCGCCTGGAACCCGAACCCCTCGATGCCGGTGTTGTGCATGCCCGCCAGGGCCATCGCCATCAACGCCGGCACCTACACGTGGGGCGCCTTCTTCGGTGGGGTGGAAAGCGACCTCACGAGCATCGACCTGATCGCGGAAGACTATTTCTGGGGCAACTGCCTGTACCCGAAGGACGGTTACTACCTCCTGGTCAGCTCACTGGACCCCGACGACCCCTTCCTGCAGACCGCGTACGCCAGGGCGACCGTCGTGATGTCGGCCCCGGACCGAGCGGCGACCTGGGGCACCTACCTCGATTCGTGACGCCGTGCTCGTCGATCAGGCCGCGGAGGACTGCTCGACGGCGTGTCGACGTGCGTCCCTGCTGTGCGCGAGCGGGATGGGAGGGGGAAGTTGTTCGAGGCCACGATCCGGACCGTGCGGCGGTTGGGGTGGACCGCGGTGCTCGTGCGCGGCCGGGACGACCTGGAGCACCCCGCCCGGCACTCCGTGCCGGAGGAGGTGGCCACGCAGGCGGTGCGGCGCCTGCGTCGCCGGGGGCTCGTGGTGCTGTCGTCGGGCGCGGTGCTGTTCACCGGGTTCGTCGTGGGCGCCACCCTGCTGGTCGGCCGGGCCGACGAGCTGCTCGCGACAGGCGGGACCACGCCGGGCGTGGTGGTCGGCACGGAATCGGGCTTCCGCGGCGCGGCCGGTTCGGTCGAAGTGCGGTTCGCCGTCGAGGGGGTGGAGCGGACCCGCTGGATGAACCTCGACGACACCAGCCCGGTGCTGGACGTGGGCGACCCGATCACCGTGTTCTACGACCGGCGGGACCCGGAGCGCATCGCCGCCCCGGGAGTGGCCAACGACCCCCTGCTGCCGTCCTACCTGACCATCGGCGCCTTCGTGGTGTCGGTGGTGCTGCTGCCCCCCGGGCTGATCGGGTGGACCAGGTGGAGCCGCCGCGCACGCGCCCTGCGCCGCCACGGTTGGCGCCGGGGGCACGTCGAGGTCCGGGACGGGCGGGGGCACCGCATCCGCTTCCCCGCGGACCCGCACCGCCGCGAGGTCACCGCGGTCACCACCCACCCGGTCGCCCACTCCATCCCCCCGGAGTTCCGCACCGGCGAAGTCCTCGTCGGTGGCCGTGGTCGACGCCTGACGCTGGTGTTCACCCTCGGTCCCGTCCTCGCCGCCGCGCGGGAGCGCCCGGACCGGGGCACGGGAGCAGACGTGGGCGAGCCGAGGCGGTCCTCATGACCGACCACCGCCGGCGACCCGTCGTGGGCCTGGTGAGCCGACCGGCTCGCGCGGTGGTCGGGTCCGTCCCCGTTCGCCCGCCTCGCCTACCGGTCCGGGGTCAGGGCCGCGAACGCCTCGTCGACCAGTGACCGCAGGTCGTCGGCGCCCTGACCCTCGACCCAGGCGGTGAGGGCGGTGGTGAGGGCCGCGGTGGCGGCTGCGGCGATCACGCGCAGCGCCAGGTCGACCGGTCGCCCCTCGCGTTCGGCGAGCGCGCCCGCGAGCAGTTCGCCGGTGGTGGCGCTGTTGCGCCACTGGCCGGCGCGCAGGGCGGGGGTGGTGACGATCAGCCGGGTCCGGGCGTAGACGGCGTCGAGGTCGCTTTCGAGCACCGCGTCCAACCCGGTGCGCAGCGCCGCGCGCAGGGCCTCCAGGGGCCTCTCGCCGGCGGGGCGGGCGCGCACCAGCCCGGCGATGAGCGGGTCGTGGTCGTCGTCCTCCACCACCGCTTCCTTCGTGGGGAAGTAGCGGAAGAAGGTCATGTGCGACACGCCCGCGGCGGCGGCGACCTGCTCGACCGTGGTCTGCTCGTAGCCCTGGTCGAGGAACAGCCGCAGCGCGTGCTCCTGGATGGTTCGGCGGGTGCGCGCCTTGCGCTGTTCGCGCAGCCCGCCCGCTGGTCCGCTCTGGCCGGTGGTCACCGGTCAAGCATGACCGCCAGCGCCCGGCGCAGCGCGGCCGGCTCCGGCTCGCCGCGCCAGGCCAGGTGACCGTCCGGGCGCACCAGCAGCGCGTCGCCGTCGCGCTGTGCCCACCGGACGTCGCCGAGCACGTCGCGCGCGACCGCGGCGCAGCCGTCGTCGCGCGGTGAGGCCAGGGTCCAGCCGAACCGGTCGGTCGCCGCGAACCCCGGCACCCGGTCGCCGACCCTGGGCCGTCGGCCGAACGGCGAGCGGGCGTAGCCGGTCTTCAACTGCGACGCCCGCTCCCAGAGGGCCTTCTCCACCGGTGCGAGGCCGAGCAGGCGGAACAGCACGCGGTCGCGCACCAGCCGCGCCGCCGGGGACTCGCCCAGCACGAGCCCGGTGAGGCCGCTGGTGGCCTTCAGCACCTCCTCGGCGACGGGGCGGCGTTCGGCCTGGTAGCCGTTCAGCAGTCGGTCGTCGGCACGGTCGGAGGCCACCAGGGCGAGCCGCCAGGCCAGGTTCTCGGCGTCGCCCAGGCCGGTGTTCATGCCCTGGCCGCCGAACGGGCTGTGGATGTGCGCGGCGTCGCCGGCCAGCAGCACCCGGCCGCGCCGGTAGGTCGCGGCCAGGCGGCGGTGGATGCGGAACACCGACACCCACGGCCAGTCCCCGTCGAGCCGGACCCGTGCGCCGACGTGCCGGTGCGCGGCGCGGGTCAGGAACCCCGGGACGTCCTGCACCGAGGTGCCCGGGGCGGGCGCCATGAACCGCCACACCCCGCCGGGCAGCGGGAAGGCCGCGAACACCTCCCCGCCGCGCACCCACACCCCGACCGAGTCGCGCGACAGCGGCAGCTCCGCCCGGACGTCGCCCAGCACGAAGCCCTCGACCAGCGGGACACCGGGGAAACCGATGCCGGCGGCCTTGCGGACCGCGCTGTGCGCGCCGTCGCAGCCGATCACCCAGTCCGCCGCCACCGGGCCGGTCGAGGTGGACAGCGCCACCCCGCGCCCGTCCTGGCCGAGGTCGGCGACCGCGGTGCCCCACTCCACCCGGACGCCCAGACCCGCCAGGCGTGCCCGCAGCCCGGCTTCGACCTCGGCCTGGGACACGAGCAGACCGGGGCGGCGGACCAGCGCGGTGGGGCGGCCGACCCGCAGTTCGCCCGAGCGGCGACCAGCGACGTGGACGACGACCCGGTGGATGCCGATCGACCGCTCGGGCAGGTCGCCCAGCGCGCCGAGCCGCTCCAGCACCTCGCTGCCGCGCGGCTGCAACCCCAGGGCGCGCGAGGTGGTCGCCGGCGCGGGCGCCGCGTCGACCACCCGCACCCGCACGCCGTGCAGGCGCAGCGCGCACGCCGCCGCCAGACCGGTGGGACCCGCGCCGACCACCACTACGCCCATGGGGCTTAGTGTTATCCGCTAACAGAAGTTAGTCAATAACACTTTCTTGTCAGCCGCCGACGTGGATGCCGGGGCGGCGGGCCGGGTCGGGTTCGTTGGTGCGGATGATCTCGCGGACCACCGGGGCGGTGTCGCCCCGGCCCAGCAGGAGGTAGCGGAACAGGTGGCCCAGGGGGTTGCCCTCGCTCCACGCGAAGTGGCAGTGGGGCCGCACCCCGGTGGTGTCGCGCAGCGCGAGCAGGATGGCGGCGATGGCGTTGGGCGCGGCGGGGCTCTCGGCGCGCAGCACCCGGTGCCCGTCGACCTCGACACCCCTGATCTTGAGCACGTCGCTGAAGCCGGAGGGGTCGACGACGTCGATCTCCAGGAACAGGACGTCGGCCGCGCCGGGCACGGGGTTGGCGCCGCGCTGCTCGGCCTCCTTCTCGGCGTACTCGGCGGCGTCGCCGGCCTGGCGGCGGTTGGCGATGAGGGTCAGCTCGCCGTCGTGGGCGATGGAGTCGGTGACGAACCGGCGGGCCGCCCCGTCGAACTCGATGTGCTCCACGCGCAGCTCGGTGGTGCGGCTGATGCGGGAGACCAGGGAGACGGCGATGATGCCGAGGATGAAGAAGAACGAGATCGTGATGCCGTCGGGCTTCTCGATCACGTTCTCCACCAGGGCGTAGAGCATGATCAGCGTCAGCACGGTGAAGGCGATCGCCGCCCGCCCGCGTCGGGCACGGGCCGCGGACAGGGTCACCGCGGCCGAGGCGGAGACCATCATCGCCAGGATGCCGGTGGCGTAGGCGCCGGCCTGGGCGTTGACGTCGGCCTGGAAGACCACGGTGAGCAGGACGCAGACGGCGGTGTAGACCAGCACGACCGGCCGCACGGCGCGCGACCACTCCGGGGCCATGCCGTAGGCGGGCAGGTAGCGGGGCACGATGTTGATCAGCCCGGCCATGGCGGAGGCTCCCGCGAACCACAGGATGAGGATGCTGCTGATGTCGTAGGCCGTGCCGACCCACTCGCCGAGCAGTTCGTGGGCCAGGTAGGCCAGGGCGCGGCCGTTGGCCTCCCCACCGGGCTGGAACTCCTCCACGGGTACCAGCACCGTGGTGACGAAACTGGTCGCGATCAGGTACACCGACATGATCACCGCGGCGGTGGTGAGCAGCTTGCGGGTGTTGCGGATGCGGCTCTCCAGCCGCTCGGCCTCCGTGCGGCCGTCGGCGGCCACCAGTGGCATCATGCTCACCCCGGTCTCGAACCCGGACAGGCCCAGCACCAGCAACGGGAACGCCAGGATCGCCGGTCCGATCACACCGAACAGCCCGCCGCCGCCGGAGGTCAGGGCGTCCAGCCACCGGTCCAGCGCGACCGGCTCCGCCACCACCTCCAGCACGCCGGCCACCACGACCACCGCGTTGAGCAGCAGGAACACCGCCACCAGGGGGATGGCCACCCCGACGGCCTCGCTGAAGCCGAGCAGGAACACCCCGCCCAGGACCAGCAGCAGCACGACCGTGACCAGCACCTCGTGGCCGTGCAGCGACTCCGGCACCCGCGGGTTCTCCAGCGCGTGCACCGACGCGTCGGCCGCGGACAGCGTGATCGTGATGATCCACGACGTGGCCACGAACCCGAGCAGCACCAGCACGAACAACTTGCCGCGCCAGAACGGCAGCAGGTCCTCCAGCATCGCCACCGACCCCTGCCCGTGCGGCGACTCGCGTGCCACCCGCCGGTACATCGGCAGCATCCCGAACAGCGTCAACGCCACGATCAGCAACGTCGCCAACGGCGAGATCGCCCCGGCGGCCAGCGCGGCGATACCGGGCAGGTAGGACAGCGTGGAGAAGTAGTCCACGCCGGTCAGGCACATGACCTTCCACCAGGTGTGGGGCTTGGCGTGCTGCTCGGCATTGGCCGGCCCCACCGGCTGCACCCGGTGCTCCAGCAACCACCGCCCCGACCGGGACGAGGGCGGGGTCGGTCGGACCGGACTGCCCACCCGTTCGGGGACAGCGAACTCCGGTGTGTCGGACATGCGGGGTCTCCTGTGGCGATCACTTCGTGGCGTACAGCATGCGGTCACCGCGCACCGCGTGCGCGGCGACGGACCGGCCGGCGCGGGGCCGCCCGGTCCGCGGCACGCCGAGGAGTCAACGTCCTGTCGGGTTCAGGTTTTGTGAGAACGGCGCTGTCGCGCGTAAAGATCGCGTCAAGACGCTCCGGGTTCGTCCGGGTATGACGTCGATACGTCCGGTTCGACCCGTTCGTGTCCGAGGGTGGCGTGCGCCCGGCACCCCGACCTCGTGCGGTCGGGGCGTCCGTTCACGGGGCGCACCGGTCGAGCGGCGAGCGCGAGGGGAAGGCGGTCACCGGGTGAGCACGTAGCCGTCGTCGGGGCGGTGGTCGCGGGAGCGTCGGAGGTCGGTGACGGCGAAGGTGCGTTGCACCCAGCGGTCGGCTCCGTCGTAGCGGGGGCGGAAGGGGGTGCGGCCGTGCACGGTGACCCGGTTGTCGATGACGGCCAGGTCGCCGGGTGCCAAGCGGCTGGTGCGGGCGGCGGTGTCGAAGGCGCGGGCGAGTTCGGCCAAGGCCGCTCCGGCCCGCGGGGTGACCGGTGTGGTGGCGATCTGCGCCATGCGCACGTCCGGGTCGTCCACCGCGCCCGAGAGCAGTGGTCGTGGCGCCCGGGCGGTGGTGTCGGTGCCGAAGGACGGCGGTGGCCGCAGGACGAACTCGGGCGCGAACAGCGCGTCCCTGGTGGCACCGGTCAGCAGCGGCAGCACCTCGCGCAGGCAGGCCGTGCGCAGGCCCGCTGTGCGGTCGTGGTCGGCGCGCAGGCACAGCAGCAGCACGTGGTCGGGCTCGTGGGGGTGGAAGGCGTTCTCGTTGTGGAAGGTCAGCAACGCCGACCCGGCGTTGCCGGAGAAGCTCTCCCTGCCCGGAACGGGGACGACGTCCTGGACGAGGGCCCCGGACTTCTCCGCCAGGTACGCGACGGGGTCACCGAGCCCGCAGGCCACCATGGTGAGCACCGCCGCGCCGACGGTGGGCTCCCGCTGCACCGAGTTCGGGGTGGAAGGGGTGGCGGGCAGGGCGGTCTCGTCGACCGGGAGCCCGTGGACGACCAGCACGCCGCGTGGACCCGAGTGCCGCCGGAACCGGCGCAGCCCGCGACGCAGGGACAGCGGGGCCTCCTCCCAGGCGTCCCGGGAGCGGGCGACCCACTCCGGCGCGTCCACCCCGCCCCGCCCGTCCGCGCACAGGGCACGGGCGAGCCGGTCGACCTCGGCGGTGTCGGACGGTGCCAGTTCCAGGTCGGTGGGGGAGGTGAGCCGGGACATGGGCGTTCACTCCTGGTTCCGGCGCCTGGCCGGGGTCAGCGCCGCAGGTCGGACACGGCGTCGGCGACGTAGTGGTCGCCGAAGCGGATCAGCGGCGCGTACCGGGCCGCCCGCCGGTGCCGCATCAGGCGCAGTTCGGCCACGGCGTTGTCCGGCCCGTCGGGGAGTTGGGCGATGCTGCGTTGCAGGCGCACCATCGAGTAGGCGAGCGTGACGTGCCGTTCGCTGTCGATCAGGTCGGCCTCGAGCAGCGCGTCCCGCGCGGCGGCGAGTTCCGGGTCGCGGGCGGCCAACCGCGCGTGGGGTTCGGGGATCACGGTGAGCAGGTCCTTCACCGCCGTGCGGAAGGTCCGGTAGCCGCGGTGCTGCCGCCCGCTCAACGGCCGCGCCACCTCGGGCGGACGCATGCCGGGCCGGACCGCGGCGGTGTAGTGCTCGACCGGGATCGTGGCGGCGTGGGTCATGGCCGCGGGAAAGCCGCGCACGAAGGTGGTGGCGTGCTCCAGCCGCCGCAGCGCGGCTCGGACCGCGCCGCGGCGCAGGTGGTGCGCGGCGTCGGTCACCGCGACCGCCGCGCAGACGTTGAACAGCACGTGCACCTGGTGGCCCACGATCCACCGGGCCGTCCACCGCTCCGCCAACGAGATCCCGTCGGCCGCTCGCGCGGTGGGGAACGGCTCGTCGGGAGGAGCGGCACGGTCGTCGGCTCCGGTCAGGTCGAGCACGGCCTGCGCCATGCCCGCGACCTCGACCGCCAGGTCGGCGCCCGACAACGGCGCCTCGCACAGGTCCCGCAGGCCGCGCTGCACGACGGCGGCGCCGTGCCAGGCGGCCTGGTGGTCGGACAGGTCCACCTCGCGCACGCGGAAGAACGACTGGCTGGTCGACCCGGCCGGGACGTCCTCGCCGACCACGCCCGCGCCTCGTGCGGACAGCGCCGCCACGAGTCCGTCCGCGACCGCCGAAGCCCTTCTCAGGGCGGCGGTGCGCTCAGCGGGACCGGCGTGCGTGGGCACCGCGGCCAGCACCGCCGCCGTCCGCCGCGCACCCGTGCGTGCGGAGAGGTCGAGCCTCGGGACGGTCCCGCCGGGGCGCGGGTCCCTGAACACGGCGACGGGCGGGTACCGGACGACCGCTGGTGGGTCCACGACCTCGAGTATCCCGGCCCGCGAATCCGGCGGGGCCGCCCGATCGGGTGGCCACCCTGCCGCCACACCGGCAATTCCCGGATGCCCGGGATGACGACGAGTCACCACTCCGGCCGGACCGCCGTCGACGGCGGTGTCAGCGAGCCGCCTGCGGTTCCGCGGCGCCGGCCTCGGCGCGGTAACGCCGACCCCATTCGTCGAGGCCCTCGACGATCTGCTCCAGCGAACGCCCCAACTCGGTCAACCCGTACTCGGTGCGCGGCGGCACCTCGGCGTGCACGGTGCGGTGGACGAGGCCGTCCTCCTCCAGTTCGCGGAGTTGCCGGGTGAGCATCCGCTGGGTCACCGACGGCATGGCGCGGCGGAGTTCGCCGAAGCGCAGCGGACCGGGGAGGAGGTACTTGACGATCAGCATCTTCCACTTGCCGCCGACGACGGCGAAAGCGACCTCGACATTGCAGAAATCGGCCACGTCGTCGATTTTCTCCCGGACCCGCACCCGTACCTGCCTCATGATCCGAGTGTAGCGCGGTGATTGCCGCGACCCCGGCCGTTCCGGTCCGCGGGTGTTCGTCGTGCCGCACGGGGTGCGCGGCCGTGCCGCTCCGTAATGAGAGGTGCCTCGGTTCGAGTGAGCGACGGCCACGTTCGGAGTAGGTTTCCGCTGTCGTCCGCCGTTCTCAATTCGGATGAGATTCGTTTCACACCGGTTCGGCGCACCGGTCCCGACCAGCGCGGGTATACCGGTTGTGACCTAGGCACAACCGGTTCACCACTTGACCCCCGCCGTGTTTTCGGTGAGAACAGGGCGGTGACTTCGATCAGTCCTTCCGCGGTGAGTCCCCCGCGAGAGGGACGGCGCTGGCTCGTCCTGGCCGTCCTGTGCACGAGCCTGCTGCTGGCCGGCCTCGACCTGACCGTGCTGCACGTGGCGGTGCCGGACGTCGCCCGGGAACTCGACCCGAGCGGACCGGCGCTGCTGTGGATCGTGGACGTGTACTCGCTGGTCGTGGCCGCGCTGCTGATCGTGTGCGGTTCGCTGGCCGACCGGCTGGGCCGCAAGCGGATCGCGTTGAGCGGGTTCGCGCTGTTCGGCGCCGCGTCGCTGACCGCGTCCTTCGCGCGGACCACGGAACAGCTGATCGGGGCACGGGCGCTGCTGGGCGTGGGCACCGCCCTGGTCATCGCCGCGACGGTGGCGATCATCCGCAACGTGTTCACCGACGACCGGGAGCGCGCCTTCGCCATCGGCCTGTGGACCGCCTCGCACAGCGTGGGCACCACCCTCGGCCCGCTGGTCGGCGGCCTGCTGGTGGAGCACTTCCACTGGAGCTCGGTCTTCCTGGTCAACGTGCCGGTGGTCGTGGTGGTGCTGGCCGTGGGCCTGTGGGTCATCCCGGAGTCGCACAACCCCGAGCCGCGGCGGTGGGACGCGTTGAGCGTGGTGCTGTCGGTGATCGGCCTCGGCGGGTTCGCCTACGGCCTGAAGCAGGCCACCGCGCCGGACGGGGTGACCCCCGCGGTCGTGGTCGGCGGCCTGGCCGGGACGGCGGTGCTGGTCTGGTTCGTGCTCAGGCAGCGGCGCATCGCGCACCCGCTGCTGGACCTGTCCCTGTTCCGCGACCGGCGGTTCAGCGTGGCGGTGGCGGCGGTGTTCGTGTGCTTCGGCTCGTACGTGGCGATGCTGTTCCTGCTGATGCAGTGGTTGCAGGAGTCGCGGCACCTGACCCCGCTGGCCGCGGGGCTCGCGATCGTGCCGCTGGCCGTCGCCAACGCCGTCGGGGCGACCACCGCGCCGTGGATCGCGACCCGGCTCGGGCACCGCGCGGCGATGAGCGCGGCGCTGGCGGTGTTCGGCGTCAGCCTGGCGGGCTTCGCCCTCGGCCCGGTCGAGGAGCACTACGCGGTCCTCGCCGCCGTCCTGGTGGTCGCCGGGTTCGGCGCCGGGATCATCATGACCACCGGCGCGGACTCGATCACGAGCGCGGTGCGGCCCGAGCGCGCCGGCGAGGCGGCGGCGATCCAGGAGACGTCGTTCGAGCTGTCGTCGGGAATCGGCATCGCGGCGCTGGGCAGCGTGGTCGCCCTGGTCTACCGGCTGTCGCTGCCCGTCCCGCCGTCCCTCGACCCCGAGCGGGCCACCGCCGCCCGCTCCTCCGTCGCCGCGGCGGAGCAGGCCGCCGCCGACCTGCCCGGACCCGAGGGCGCCGCCCTGCTCGCCTCCGCCGCGGAGGCGTACGGGCAGGGCGCCCGGTTCGCCTTCGGCGTCAGCGCGGTGCTGCTGCTGGGCATGGCGGCGCTGACGTTCGCGCTGCTGCGCGCCGGTCCCGACCGCGCGGTCCGCGCCTGACCCCCGGCGCACGCCCTCCCGCCGCCACCCCCCGTGGCGGCGGGAAATCGGCGTGCCCGGTTTTTGTTTCGTAGCCGGAGTTTGTTTTCACCCCAACGGTGGATGTCCGGTTTGTCGGGCGCCTGGTCAACTTTGAGGGCGAAAGTAATGTGCGAAACTAAACGCACGACTCATGCGACCGGTTCGACCTGCACCGAGGGGTAGATCGTGTCACAAGAATTCGGTAATGGCTCCGAAGTCCTGCGCGGACTGGACCTGTTCGTCGGGGGACCGATTCAACACGCGTTATCGCCGGACGGGTTCACGTCCGACCTGGAGAAAACGCTCGAACTCGTCATGGAAACGCTCCGGGGTTACGGGGCGAACATCTACTCCGCGCACACCGTCGAGCATTTCGGCGACCGCACCGCCCACTACACGCCCGAGCAGGTCGCCGCCCGCGACCTGCGCTGGATGTCCAAGTGCGACGCGTTCGTCCCCGTCCTGCCGGTGACCGAGGACGGCCTGCTGATGCGCACCGACGGCACCCACGTCGAACTGGGCTGGGCCACCGCGCTGGGCAGGCCGATCGTGCTGGTCACCCACCAGCCGATCGTCGAGTCGGCCAGCCACCTGCTCAAGGGGCTGCACCGCGTCGGTGACGTGCAGCTGCTCGACGTCGAACGGTTCGCGCGCACCCCGTTCCTGCTCGTCGAGCACGTCCTGCGCGCCACGAAGCGGCAGCGCGAAGCCGTGCGCAGCAGCGTCGTCTTCGCCCGCGCCTGACCGACAGCCGAGGAGAGGCGAACCGTGCACACCAACCACGAGGTCGACGTCCTGGGCCTGCGCCTGCGCACCCCCGTGGTCGTCGGCTCCGGCCTGCTCACCGACCAGGCGCGCAACATCCGCAAGCTCCTGGACGTCGGCGCGGGCGCGGTCGTGACCAAGACCATCCACCCGTCGCCGCCCCGCGACCTGGACGAGCGCATCCTGCGGTTGCCCACGGGGATGCTCAACAGCACCACCTACTCCAAGCGCCCGGTGGACGAATGGCTCGGTCACCTGCGCGACTTCGCCGGCGACGCCCTCCCCGTCATCGCCTCCGTGCACGCCGACTCGCCCGCCGAGCTGGGCGAGCTGGCCGCGGCCGTGGCGACCACCGGGTGCGGGGCGCTGGAACTGGGCATCTCCTGCCTCAACGAGGAGGACGGCCTGGAGGACACCCCGGAACGCGTGTTCGCGCACGCGACCGCCGTGCGCGCCGCGACGGCGATCCCGTTCTCGGTCAAGCTCGCCGTGGGCGAGGGCCTGCGCGACCGGGCACTGGCCGCGCTGGAGGGCGGCGCGGCGGCGCTGAGCATCAGCGACACCATCCCCGCCGCCGCCGTCGCGGCGGGCGGCGGCCTGGAACTCGGCGGCGTGTTCGGCTACTCCGGCCCCGGCATCAAACCGCTGGTCCTGGGGGCGATCTGGGCACTGCGGGCCGGGGGCGTCACCGCACCCGTGCTGGGCATCGGCGGCGTGCAGTCCGCCCGGGACGTACAGGACTACCTGGCCGTCGGCGCGTGCGCCGCGCAGGTCTACACCGCGCTGCACACCGACATGTACGGCACGCTCGACCGCATCGTGCGCGACGTGGCGGCGTTGCCGGGCGCGACGGCGGAGGTCGGTCGGTGAGCCCTCGCCGGGGGCGTCCGTACGCGGAGCTGGCCAGCGCCGAGGTCCACGACGCCGTGCGCGGCGCGACCCTGGTGTGGCCGATCGGCAGCACCGAGCAGCACGGCCCGCACCTGCCGCTGGCCGTCGACTCGCTGCTGGCCGAGGCGTTCGCCCACGACCTCGCCGCGCGGCTGGACGGCTTCGTCCTGCCCGTCGTCCACATCGGCGCCCGCTCACTGCCCCAGAGCGGGGGAGGGCTCGCCTTCCCCGGCACCCTCTACGCCACCGGCGCCGAGCTGATCCGCTACCTCGCGGCGGTGCTCCGCTCGCTGGCGCCGCTGCCGTTCGCCCGCCTGGTCGTGCTCAACGGGCACTTCGAGAACGAGGCGCTGCTGCTGGAAGCCGTGGACGAGGCGTGCGTCGCCGGCGCGCTGCGCGACCGCGAGGTGCTGGCGTTCAGCTGGTGGAGCCTCGTCGACGAGGCGTGGGCCCGCGAGCAGGACGAGCACTTCCCCGGCTGGCACGCCGAGCACGCCGGCCACACCGAGACCAGCCTCGTGCTGCACCTGCGCCCGGACCTGGTGCGGCGGGAACGACCCGACCACGAGAACCCGCCGCCCGCCGGTGTCTACGCCCACCCCCTCGACACCACCGTCGCGAGCACCGGCGGCGTGCTGTCGCGCACCTCGGCCGCCTCGGCGGAGGCCGGGCGGCGACTGTTCGACCACGTCGCCGAGCGGGCCGCCACCGAGGTCCGCCGCGGGTTCGGCCTGACCCGGCCCGCACGGGCGGGCGACTACGCCCGACCGCGCCCGTGACCGCGCCCGTGACCGCACCGGAAGGACACCACCGGCATGCCAACCCCTTTCCACCTGGCCTTCATCCTGAACTTCACCACCGACGACTGGCAGGGGCCCTTCGGCAACGGCGGTGACCCCTGGGACGGCGAGTTCCACATCGGCGTGGCGCAGGCGCTGGAGCGGGCCTGCTTCGACTACGTCATCATCGAGGACAAGCTGATGGTCCCCGAGACCTACGGCGGCAGCGCCGCGGCGGCGCTGCGCCAGGCCGCCATCGCGCCCAAGCACGACCCGGTGCCGCTCGCGGCGGCCATGGGCAAGGCCACCTCGGAGCTGGGCATCGTCGCCACCCTGTCCACCATGGCCTACCCGCCGTTCATGACGGCGCGCCTGTCCTCCACGATGGACAGCCTGCTGCGCGGCCGGTTCGGCTGGAACATCGTCACCAGCGCGGAGGACCTGGCCGCGCAGAACTTCGGCATGGACGGACTCCCGCCCCGCGAGCAGCGCTACGAGATGGCCGACGAGTACGTGGACCTGGTGCGGCAGCTGTTCGACTCGTGGGACGCCGACGCCGTCGTGCTCGACCGCGAGCGCGGCGTGTTCGCCGACCCGGACAAGGTGCGGCCGATCCACTTCCGCGGCAAGTACTTCGCCAGCCGGGGCCCGCTCAACACCGTGCCCTCACCGCAGCACCGCCCCGCGTTCGTGCAGGCCGGGGCCTCCCCGCGGGGACGGGCGTTCGCCGCCCGCAACGCCGACTCGGTCATCGCCATCGCCAACGGCCCCGAGGAGATGAAGCGGTTCCGCGACGACGTGCGGGCCAAAGCCGCGGAACAGGGGCGGGACCCGGACTCCGTCAAGGTGCTGTTCTGCGTCACCCCCACCCTGGGCGAGACCGACGCGGAGGCCCGGGAACGCCACGAGCGGATGGTGAACGCGCCGGGGTTCATCCAGGACGTCCTCGTCCAGGTGTCCGCGCTGACCCAGATCGACTTCGCCGAGTTCGACCTGGACCGGCCGCTGCCCCGGCGCCTGGAGACCAACGGCGAGAAGGGCACCCTCGACCAGTTCCAGCAGTGGGGCAGCGGCAAGACGCTCAGGCAGCTCGTCGTGGAGAACGCGGGCGGCCTGGTGTCCTCGGTCGAGCTGATCGGCTCGCCCGACACCGTGGCCGAGCGGATGGGCGAGGTGATGGCCGAGGTCGGCGGCGACGGGTTCATGCTCACCACGCCGCTGCTGCGCCTCAACCGCCGCTACATCGCCGACGTCACCGAAGGACTGGTGCCCGCGCTGCAACGACGCGGTCTGGCGCGCGACCGCTACGAGCCGGGGCGGACGCTGCGCCAACGGCTCCTGGAGTTCTGACCGTGACGGGCGCCCTGCGCGCCGCCGCGACGTCACCGCTGCGCGCCGCCGACTGGCGCGGTGACCCCCGCTACGGGTCGATCATCCCGGCGGCGGTGGTGGTGGTGCGCGGACCCGACGGCACCACGACGTTCGTCAGGCAGAAGGGAGGACCGTTCGCGGGGCGCTGGATGCTGCCCGGCGGGGGCGTCGAGCCCGGCGAGTTCGTCCGGGACGCCGCCGCCCGGGAGGTCTTCGAGGAGACGGGCATCAGCGTCGCGCCGCACCTGCTCGAACCGATCGGCAACTACGAGGTCGTCGCCGAGGCACCCGACCCCGGCGCCTACCACGTGCTGCTGTTCGCCTTCCTGGCCACCGGCTCCCACCTGCTGCCCGAGGGGTTCGTGGGCGACAACGGCGGCGGCGCGACCCAGGTCCGGCCGGACCGGCTGGACGTGCACTCCACCGACCGCCGCATCCTCGCCGACGCCGGCCTGCTCGTCGACGCGCACGGGACCGTCGACGCGGCGGTCGCGCGGGACCGGCTCAGGATCGAGGTGCTCAGGTGAAGGGGACCGCCGTGGACGACGACCCGCTGGTGCTCACCGTTCTCACCAGTAGCCTGCGCACCGGTCGCTTCGGACCGGTCGTGGCGGACTGGTTCCTGCGCCGGGCGCGCGAGCACGACGGGATCGTCGTGACGTGCGTCGACCTCGGCGAGGTCATCACCCCGCGGCTGTGGTCCGATCCCTCGCAGGGACCGAAGTGGCGACGCGTCGTCGGCGGCTCGGACGCCTTCGTCGTCGTGACGCCGGAGTACAACCACAGCTACCCGGGGCTGCTCAAGCACGCCATCGACAGCCTCGACCGGGAGTGGCACCGCAAACCGGTCGGCTTCGTCAGCTACGGCGGCCTCTCCGGCGGCCTGCGCGCCGTCGAAGCGCTCCGGCTCGTGTTCGCGGAGCTGTACGCCGTGTCCGTCCGGCACACGGTCAGCTTCCACGGCGGTCGGGCCTGCTTCGACGAGGAGGGCGAGCCGCTGGAGCGGGCCGCCGCCGACACGGCCGCGGTGCGCATGCTCGACGAACTGACCTGGTGGGCCCGCGCCCTGCGCACCGCCCGGTCGCACGGCCTGCCGGCCGAACCCCGCGCGGAGGGCGTCATCGCCGGCTGAACCCCCGGACCGGCGTTCCCCCAGTCGCCCGGTCCGGAACCGCGGAGCCGGTCGAGTCGCCCCGGTGTGCGACTCGGCCGGCTCCGCCCTCGTCGGTGTGCCGCTCCACGGGGCTCCTCAGCGCGGCGGGACGCGCGCCTCGGTCCACGCCCGGTCGAGGATCTCGTCCACGGTCTCCTCGGGGGTCTGGTCGGAGGTGTCGAGCCAGAGGCCGAGGCGCGGCGTGTCGTTCCGCAGGCCGCGGTCGAGCAGGTCGACGGTCCACTCGTCGTAGGTGTTCTTCGCCCGGCCCGCCTCCCGGGCGGCGACGGCCTCGACCCGGGGGGCGAGCACCACGACCAGCAACGGCCGCTGCCGGATCAACCGGACCACGTCGGCGAGGTGGTCGCCGAGGATGACGTCCTGGGCGACGACGGTGAACCCGTCCCGGAAGTAGGCGTCGGCGGTGGCCGCCGTCAGCCGGTAACGCAGCCGCAGTTGCCGCACCGCCTCCTCGGACGGTTCGGGGGTCATGTCCGCCCGGCCGTTGACCACCATCCGCCGGAACAGGTCACCCCGCAGGTGCACCGAGCGCGGCAGGCGCTCGGCCAGCAGCTGCGCGACGGTCGACTTCCCCGCCGCCTGGATGCCGGTGATCAGGATGACGGCCCGCTCCGGTGCCGAGGTCATGGGTGCGCGTCCTCCCTGGCCCGTCGGCCGACGTCGACGGCGCAGGCGGTCCGGTCGCCGAGGGGGTCCCCGGCGGCTCGGCTTCGATCGTCCCACGGTCGTCCGGAGCCGGGTCGGCCACGGGCGCGGCAAGCCGACGGCAACCTTCCGCCAGCCCCGCGGCAACCGCGCGGTCCTCTGCTGTGTCCCGCGGCCCGGACCACCGGGCCAGAGAGGTGGGACACGATGAGAAGGGAACACCTGCCGGCCCTGTCGATCGGGGTGCTGCTGCTCGCGGCACTGGCACCGGTCGTGACGGCGTCGGCGGCCGAGGCGGAGGACCCGTGCGCGGACCGCCCGGCGACCGAGTTGGACCGGCGCGGCGACTGGCGTTGCGTCGGGTTGGCCAAGTACACCGATCCCAACGCCCAGCCGAAGGTCGCCGCGCTCAGCGACGACGACGCCAAGCGGCTCGACACCACCCGGCCGACGAGCTGGGAGCTCGGCGTCGCGATCTCCCCGGACGGCCGGCTCTACCGGCAGACCGCGCTGTCACCGACGGGCCCGCAGGAGGTCCGCCCGCACAACCCGACACCACCCGACCAGGACCCGGAGGGCGAACCGAAGCCGGGGACCACGAGCACCGCCGAGGGCGGGGTCGGCACCCGGACGATCATCGGCGCCGACAACCGGGTGCTGCGCCCGGTGACCACGGGCTACCCGTGGCGGACGATCGGCTCGATCCTGGCCCCCGGCGCGAGCACCTCGAACTGCTCGGGGTCCCTGATCGGGCCGCGGCACCTCCTCACCGCCGGTCACTGCATCCACCCGGGCGGCGGCGGCGCGGGCGCGGGCTGGTACCCCAACCGCAAGGTGGCGCCCGGCCAGGACGGGATCGGCGTCTTCCCGAACGGCCTCAAGAACAGCCACTGGTACTTCAGCGTGAGCGGGTGGTACGACTGGGCCGACCCGGCCTACGACTACGCGATGATCGTGCTCCAGGACCTCGACTCCACCGCGCACCTCGGCTGGCTGGGGTGGCGTTCCAGCGGGCACGCGGGTGACCACTGGACGGCCGGCTACCCCGGCTGGTCGTACCAGTGCGCCGCCTCGCCCTCGGCCGACGGCCAGTGCGACAACTACCAGTACGGCGGCGACGGCACGGCGCAACTGGTGCTGGCCAGGCAGATCAGGACCAGCGTCGACGTCCAGAGCGGCCAGAGCGGATCGCCGGCCTACAAGTACAACGGCGGCGACCGGCGGGTGATCGGGGTCGTCGCCTACCACGGCAACTGGGCCACCAGGGTGACCCCGGCCAGGTCGAACAACTTCTGCGACTGGATCCACGCCTTCCCGAGCGCGTTCAACGACCACCCCTGCGAGTAGGAGTCCGGCTGCCGAGGGCCTTCGCGGGCCCTCGGCAACCCGACGGCAACCGGCCCCGGCTACCAAGAGCGCACACGTGACGAGACGGAGGATTCATGCGCACGATGGTGAACGCGGCGATGGTGAACGCGGCGGTGGTCGCCGTGCTGTGCGTCGCACCGGCACCGGCGGTAGCGGCGGCGGCCGAGGAAGGCGACCCGGCGACGGGGTCGCTCCAGGTGGTCGGCTCGGTCCTGGAGTTCAGGGCGTCCGACGGGGTCGCGAACGACGTGGAGACCTGGCGGTTGAACGCCACCCAGATGGCCGTCATCGACATCGGTCCGCTCGACGCCCGGGGCCGGAGTGCGTGTCCGGTCTGGACGACGACTTCCCGGACATGGTCACCTGCGACATCTCCGGGGTGACCTCGACCCTGCTGGACCTGGGTGACCTGGACGACCGGCTGCTGGTGCGGGACCCGATGTCGGTGCTGGTGACGAGCGGTAGCGGCGACGACGTGCTGTGGACCTGGTCGGGCAACGACACCCTCAAGGGCGGGCCCGGCGCCGACTTCCTCGACAGCGGGCCCGGGAACGACCTGCTGCTGGGCGGCACGGGCGCCGACGTGATGGCCGGCGGCCCCGGTGTGGACACGGTCAGCTACGCCGACCACCTCGTGGGCGTGAACGCCGACGCCGACGGCCAGGCCGAGGACGACGGGCAGCCCGGCGAGGGCGACACGATCACCACCGACGTGGAGAACATCTCCGGCGGCCCGGCCGCGGACTTCCTCGGCGGCAACGGCGGGGCGAACGACCTCCTCGGCGGTGGCGGCGACGACCTGCTGTTCGGCTACGGCGGGGTCGATCGCCTGCACGGCGGTTCCGGCTTCGACCTCCTGGACGGCGGCACCGGACCGTCCGGAACCGCCGAGTCCGACCTCTGCGACCCCGGTTCGCAGGGCGGCCGGCTCGTCGGCTGCGAGCGGACCCGCTGAGGGGTTCGGCATCGGCGGTATCAGCCGCGGGCCTGCGGCCTCCTCCCCCCGAGGACTCCGGAGGGGGCGCCCGCGGACATGTTCCCCGACACGTTCGACATCCGACTGCTCGGCCCGGTGGAGATCACCGGGCCGGGTGGTCCGGTGGCGCTGGGCAAACCGCGGCAGCGGACCCTGCTCGCCCTGCTGGCGCTGCGCGCCCGGCACGTGGTGTCCCGCTCGGCGCTGATCGACGCGCTGTGGGACGAGCGGCCACCTCGTTCGGCGGTCAAGACGCTCAACGCGCACGTCGCGCACCTGCGCCGGGCGCTGGGCGTCGCGGGGCTGGGTGCGGTGATCGGCACCCGGTCGCCGGGCTACCTGCTCGACGTGCCCGTCGAGCACGTCGACGCGCACCGCTTCGACGCGTTGCTCCGGTCGGGCCGCACGGCGTCGTCCCCGGAGGAGGCGGCCCGGGCGCTGCGCGCCGCGTTGGAGCTGTGGCGGGGTGACGTGCTCGCGGACTGCGCGGTGGGCGAGTGGGCGCGGGCCGAGGCGGCGCGGCTGCGGGAGGCCCGGCAGTACGCGGTGGAGGAGCTGTGCGGTGCCGAACTCGCGTTGGGCGGGCACGCCGGGGTGGCCGTCGAGCTGGAGCCGCTGGTCGCGCGGTACCCGCTGCGGGAACGGCTGTGGGAGCTGCTGATGCTGGCCCTGTACCGGGGCGGGCGGCAGGCCGACGCGCTGGCCGCGTACCACCGGGCGCGGACCGCCCTGCTGGCGGAACTGGGGGTGGAGCCGGGATCGGCGTTGCGCCGGCTCGAAGCCGCGATCCTGGCGGGCCGGGAACCGCGGGCACCGTGGGAGCGGACGCGCCACGACCCCGTGCCCGCGGCCGTGCCCGCGCCGTTGACCGGTCTGATCGGCCGGGACAAGGACGTGGCCGAGCTGACCGGCCTGGTCGCCGAACGCCGGCTGGTGACGCTCACCGGTGTCGGCGGCTGCGGCAAGACCCGGTTGGCGATCGCGGTCGCCGCCCCGGTCGCCCACGGGTTCGTCGACCTCACGGCGGTGTCCGACCCGGGGCTGGTGCCGCGGGCGGTCTGCGACGCGCTGGGCGTGCGGGGCGATCCCGACGTGACCGCGCTGGCGGGGCAGCTGCGCGACCGGGAACTGCTGCTGGTGCTGGACAACTGCGAGCACCTGGTGGACGCGTGCGCCGGGCTGGTCGAGGAGCTGTTGCGGTCCTGCCCGCGGCTGCGCGTGCTCGCCACCAGCCGGGAGTCGCTGACGCTGGTCGGCGAGGTGGTGTGGCCGGTGGCGCCGCTGCCGGTGCCGACCCGTGCCGCGGCGACGTTGGCCGAGGTCCGTGACTTCGACGCGGTGCGGCTGTTCCTGGACCGGGCCGCGCTGCCCGCCGTGCGGGAGCTGACCGACGCCGACGCGCCCGCGCTGGCCGCCATCTGCTCCGGGTTGGACGGGCTGCCGCTGGCGCTGGAACTGGCCGCGGCCCGGACGGCGGTGCTCACCGTCCGCGAGATCGCCGACCGGCTCCGGGACCCGGCGCTGCTGCGGGCGCACCGGCACCCGGACCGGCCGCACCACCGGGCGTTGGACGACGCGTTGGCGTGGAGCTACGACCTGCTCGACCCGGCCGGCCGGTCGCGGTTCCGGAGGCTGGCGGTGTTCGCGGGCGGGTTCGACCGGGCGGCGGTGGAGGCGGTGTGGCCGGAAACGGCCGGGTACGCGGTCGACGTGCTGTCCGACCTGGTGGCCAAGTCGCTGGTGATGGTGGACCGGCGGCGGGGTCGGGCGCGCTACCGGTTGCCGGCGACGATCCGCCACCACGCCCGGGAAAGGCTGGCGGGGGAGGCCGCCGAGGAAGCGGAGACCCGGCGCCGGCACGCCGAGCACTACCTGGCCCTGGCGGTCGAGGCCGACCGGGGGTCGCGCGGGCCGGGTTCCGCCGCGTGGCTGGACCGCCTCACGGTCGACGACGACAACCTGCGGGTGGCGTCGGAGCACCTCGCCGGTACGCCGGGTGAGCTGCGGATGGCCCTGGCGCTGGCCCGGTACCGCCGGTCGCGCGGGCGGTACCGGGAGGGGCGGAGTTCGCTGTCGGAAGCGCTCCAGCGGTGCCCGGACGCGCCGGCGGTGGAGCGGGCCCGGGCGTTGTCGTCGGTGGCGTTCCTGGCCTACTTCGAGGGTTCCTACGGTGTGGCGGCCGACTTCGCCCGCCGTGCCCTGTCCGCACACGGGGAGCTGGCGGACCGGCAGGGGATGGCGCGGAGCCGGCGGCTGCTGGGCTCGATCGCGTGCGAGCGCGGTGAGTACCGCGCCTCCATGGGCTGGTACGCCGAGGCGCTGGCGACCTACGAATCGGTGGACGACGAGTCGGGGCGGGCGGACGTCGTCCAGATGAGCGGGTTCGCCTCGTGGCTCGCCGGTGACCTCGCGGGCGCGGAACCCCTGCTGGAGAAGGCGCTGCGCGACTACGGGGCGTTGGGCGACGCCGAGAACGCGTCGTCCACGCGGGTGCACCTGGCGGCGGTGTCGCTGTACTCGGGGGACCTGACGCGGGCGCGGGTGTTGGCGGGGCAGGCGTTGAGCCACTTCGTCGAGCTGGACTTCCGGGAGGGGATCGCCTGGGCGCACAACATCCTGGGCCTGGTCTCGTTGCGGGAGGGCGGGGACGCGGTGCCCGCGCTGCGGGCCGGGCTGCGGGTGCACTGGGAGGTGGGCGACCGGTGGCGGCAGGCGAGCGTGCTGGAGGCACTGGCGGCGGCGCACGTCGACCGGCCGCTGCACGCGTACCGCCTGCTGTGGCTGGCCACCACGATCCGGGAGGAGCTGGGCGTGCCGGTGCCCGCGCAGGAACGGGCTTGGCTCCAGCAGACCCGGGAGACGCTGTCCCGGCGGCTCTCGTCGGCCGAGCGGTACGCCGTCACCCAGGAGACGGCCCTCTCGGTGGCGGACGTCCTCGCTTGACCCGCCGGTGTCCCGCACCCGACGTTCGTCGACGAACCGCGGGGTTGTCGGACGGCGAGCCCGACCAGGGTGCCGCGACCGACCGCCGGGGTCGCGGGCGATCGGCCCGGGCGGCTCAGCCGCTCGCCGTCGGGGCCCACACCACGTCCACCCAGTAGTGGGCGTCCTCCGCGCTCCGGTCGGGGAACCCGGCGCCGTAGCGGTACAGGCCGTTGGGGCCGTCGACGCTGCTCGGCAACGCGGTGAGCGGTTCGAGGTAGGTCCGCTGGCGGCTGAAGTGGCTGAAGTACTCGATGTCGGTGGAGTAGCGGCCGGTCGGGGTCAGGTACGACACGACGTAGGTGGTGTTCGCCGCGACCGCCACCGGGGTCGCGAACAGCAGGGTCTGCCAGCCGCTCGCGGTCTCGTTGGCGAACGTGCCGGTGGCCAGGCGCTGACCGCCCGGGGTCCACAGGCTGCCGGTGTGCCTGCCGGTGTTGCCGGGGCTCTTGTAGAACCGCACGCCGCGCACGTAGCCGCTCCGGTCGGCGCGCCACTTGACGCCCAGCTCCAGCGCGGAACCGTCCGAGAGTTCGAGTTCCGCGGGCCGGTCGGCGTTGGTCCACATGCCGCACGGGCAGGTCCGCGCCGACCTGGTGGGCGTGGCCGTCACGGGTGTGGAGAGGTTGAGCGAGTCGTCCACCGCGCGCACGCGCAGGCTCCCCGGGCCCGACCTCGCCGGGGTGTGGGTGTAGCTCCACGTGCCGCGCCCCGCCTGCCACACCGCCGGGTGCCAGGGCCCGCCGTCGGTGGAGACCTCGACACCGGCGACCTGCCCGGCCGCGTCGGCGACCGTGCCGGAGAAGGTGTGGGCGGCGCCGACGGTGGAGATGGCGGGCACGCTGGTGAGCGCCACGACGGGTGGCGCGGTGTCGGTGCTCGCGGTGGCCGCCCTGAGGGTGGGCAGGAGCGTGGCGGGCTGCACGCCCATGTCGGCCAGGAAGTTGACGGTGGCCTGCTGCATCCGCACGTCGGACGTCGGCGTGGTGGTCAGGTAGGCGTGCTCGTCGTCCACGCCCCACGCCCACTGCACCGTGCCCGCGCCGAACACCAGCGCCCCACCGGGGTGCCGGTAGTAGGTGACCGAGTGGGTCGCCGTGCCCGAGACGTAGAGGTCGCCGTGGTTCTTCAGGAGGTACGCGCCGTCCAGCGCCACGGTCGTCGACGACATCCTCGCCACGCCGCCGGGCTGGAAACCGTTGTCCGGCACCGTGTTCCACTCGTAGCCGAGAGTGCCGGGCCGGAAGGCGTAGGTGCTGTCGGCGGCCATGCCCTGCAGGTCGGTGTGCCGCCACAGCCGCATCCTGCCGTACGCGGCGGGCACCTGGAGGCGGTCGTCGCGGCGGCCGTTGACCGAGAAGATGGTGCCCAGCAACGCGTTCTCGGGCCGTCCGCCGTCCTGGGGCGGGCTGTAGCGCGGGTCGCGCCACGTGCCGGTCCAGTCGGCCAGGCCGTCGCTCTGCGTGCCCTTGGTCTCCTTGTAGGAGGCCAGGGTGCGCCAGTCGGTGCCCGAGGGGTCGATGGACCTCTCCCACCGGGTCTTCCAGAAGATCTCGTTGCCGGTGAGGAACGCCAGGTGCACGCCCGCGTCCCGGGCGGCCTCGACGTTGGCGCGCTGCTCCTCCGACCAGTACTCGTCGTGGCCGACGGCCATGAACACCTCGTGGTTCCTGATCAGGTGCCCGCGGCGGGCCGAGTCGACGTCGGTGGTGTAGCTGAGGTCGTAGCCGTTGCGCTCCAGGAAGCGCAGCATCGGGTACTCGGCGTTGAAGATGAAGTTCTCCTCGCCGTCGCCGCCGGTGTAGGGCCGGTTGTAGCTGACCTCGTACGCCTGCCCGCCCTGACCGGGGCCGTCGCCGAAGTACAGGCTGTTGCCGCCGTAGCGGTTGTACGCCACCCACGTCGAGTCGGAGGTCTGGAACAGGACTTTCGACGTACCGGTGTCGTCGCGCACCACGAACACGACCTCGTTCATCGCGCCGTTGTCGTTGCGCCGCAGCCGCGCGTAGTAGATGCCCGACACCGCGTCGAGCGGCACGGTCCAGGTGGCCGACACCGCCCAGTTGCCGCAGTCGATGAGCGCGCTGCCGTCCGTGCCGCGCAGGCACGCCGGTTGGGTCAGGCCGCCGCTGCGCGAGGTCGAGCCGACCAGTCGGGCCCCCGTGCCCCCGTACCAGCCGAGCCGGTAGACGTCCACGCGGTAGGCCGTCGCGGTGGTCTTCACCTTGAAGTCGACCCGGCTGCCGGGGGTCGCGCTGATGTCCGCGGTGAACCCGACGATGGACGGGTCGCGGTAGCCCACCTGCCAGTCGGCCGCACCGGCCTTGGTGTTCTCGCACGCCACCTTGTTGACCACCGGCGCGTCGCACACCGCCGCCGCGCCGGGCTGCGCCCGGACGGGCCTCGGCCGGACGTCGCCGACCGCCACGACGGACGCCGCCGCCAGCACGAGCACCACGAGGGCGCGCATCGACAACCCCCGGGACCTGAGCGGTCTTCCCTGCTGTGCCGACATGGCTCCCCCGTGAAGAATAATTCCCCGAGACGTCGGAATGCGCGTGAAAAGTGCGGCAGCGGAATCGGCGCTGCTGGCCGTAAATTACGCCAGGGCAACCTATCAGACCAGCTCCTACCTGCGACAACGTCCTCACTCGTTCGGCTGCCTCCGCTATCACGCGATAACCGCACATCGGCATCGCGGTCCATCTCGTGGGTGCACCCAGGCGGCCCCGGCCCACTTCGGAATTCGGCTGTCCGAAATGGGCTTTCCGGTCGAACGGCGTCCATTCCGCCTGGTGGCCCGCCCCCCGAATGCGGACCCGGCCCCGTCCCCGCCGCTGTCCGCTACCCGCGGGTGGCGGACAGCGGCGGGGACGGGTGAGAAGGCGCCTCGGTGGGGTGAAGGACCGGGCGTGCGGTGGTGGGGCTGGCGGTGGCGCGGGTAGGCAGGAAACGCCGGCGGGTCGTGACCGCCAGGCGACGTGTTGCCCTTCGTGAGGATGGACGATGTCTGCGCCGACGCTGAACCACCAGGCCACCGGGTACGACGCCCGCCAGGCGTACTGCATGGCCAAGGCCGCCGAACTGGCCTACCAGGACCGCGAACGGATCGAGGCCACCGCCGCCGAGTGGGGTTTCGACCGGGTCCGCCACCACCACTCGACGTTCTCGCCGCCGTTCGCGCTCAGCGACACCCAGGCGTACACCATGGCCAGTCCCACGATGATCGTCACCGCGTTCCGCGGCACCGAGCCGGTCCAGCTGCGCGACTGGCTGTCGGACACCACCACCCCGCCGTGGCCCGGCCCGGCGCGCACCGGTCTGGTCCACTACGGCTTCGCCGAGGCGCTGCGGGCGACGTTCCCGTCCGTGCTCGCGGCCGTCGAGGAACTGCGCGACGACGAGCAGACGATCTGGTTCACCGGGCACAGCCTCGGCGGGGCCCTGGCGATGCTGGCCGCCGCCTGGCTGCACTTCGAGGACCCCGGGCTCTCCGCCCAGGGCGTCTACACCTTCGGCCAGCCCCGCACCTGCGACCGCGCCCTGGCCGACGCCTACGACGAAGCCCTGTCCGGACGCACCTTCCGGGTGGTCAACAACAACGACGTCGTCGCCCAGGTCCCGCCCGAGCCGGTGTTCCACCACGTCCGGTCACTGCGCTACATCGACTCCTCCGGCCGCGTCCGCGACTCCACGCCCGCGGTGTCCACCCTGCTCGACCGCGGCAAGGGCATGGCCGCCGACCCGTTCGCGCCGGCGAGCGACGGGATGCGGGACCACTTCGTGAAAGCGTACGTGACCGCCCTGGAGAAGAACCTGCCCTGACCCGCGAGCCGGTGTCACCCGACAGGTGCTCACCGCGTCAACAGCCACGGGATGTCGAGTTGGTGGAGGAAGAGGCCGCAGTGGTGAGCGGGCTGGACAACGCCACCACCGGCGGCGAGGCCGAGCAGGACCGTGAGCCCGGTGGGGAGGGGTCGGTGACGCGGGTGCTGCAGCAAGCCGCGCACGGACTCGGGGTGCGCCCGCGCCGGCGACGACAGGCCGACGTGCCCGGCCTGGTCCCGGTGCGGGCCTGCGAGCCGGCGGGCCACGACGGCAGCCGCCCCTCGGGCGACGCTGTCGGCGTCGGCGAAGCGGCAGACCGCGCCGGCCCGTCTCCGGCGCCGTCACCGAACCCCTGGAACCGGCCCTCGCACGACGACGCACCGCGCCCGAGCCGGCCCCGTTCACCGCCCCGGCCCCCCACCCGGTGCTGCACCGGTGTGCGCGCTTCGACCTCACCGCCGCACTGCGCACCGCGCGGAACACCCTTCCGGGACCGCTCTTCCCCCTGCCTCCCGAGCGGGGAGCCGACAGCGGGGCCGAGCGTCTTCCACGTGGTGGTACCGGGACCGGAACGGTTCTTCGCGATCGGTGGTTCGCGGTAGCGGGTGCGCGGTCGCCCGCGACCGCGGTGTGGGCGGCGGTGTGCCGTCGTCGGCGACGGGGCGGGCCGGGTTCTCGTGGCGCCCGTCGTGCGGTCCGACCGCCTCACCGGTTGTCGGTGGTCGTGTCGGCCTCACCGACCTCGGCGCGGCCCGCTTCGAGGCGGGCGACGGGCACCCGGAACGGTGAGCAGGACACGTAGTCGAGGCCGACGTGGTGGAAGAAGTGGATCGAGGCCGGGTCTCCGCCGTGCTCGCCGCACACGCCCAGCGCGAGGTCCGGGCGGGCGGCCCGGCCTTCCCGCACCGCGATCCCGATCAGCCGGCCGACGCCCTCGCGGTCGATCGTCTCGAACGGGGACACCTCGAACACGCCTTCGTCCAGGTACACGGGGAAGAACGAGCCCTCGACGTCGTCGCGGGAGAAGCCCCACACCGTTTGCGTCAGGTCGTTGGTGCCGAACGAGAAGAACTCGGCGGTCCTGGCGACGCGGCCCGCGGTGACGGCGGCGCGCGGCAGTTCGATCATCGTGCCGATCCGGTACGGGACGTCGACACCGGATTCGCGGACCACCTCGGCGACCGTCCGCCGGGCACGCGCCGCGACGACCTCCAGTTCGCGCGCGTCGCCGACCAGGGGGATCATGATCTCCACGTCCGGGTTCCCGCCCACCCGTACGCGCGCCGCCGCGGCTTCCGCGATCGCGCGGACCTGGAGGTCGTACAGCTCCGGGATGAGCAGCCCCAGCCGCACGCCGCGCGTGCCGAGCATCGGGTTCTGCTCGTGCAGCCGGTCGACGGCGCGCAGCAGCTCCTCCGGTGCGCCGGTCTCGCCGAGCGCCTTGGCGACGGCGACGCGTGCGGTGAGCTCGACGCGGTCGGGCAGGAACTCGTGCAGCGGCGGGTCGAGCAGCCTGATGGTGACCGGCAGGCCGTCCATCTCCCGCAGGATGCGCGTGAAGTCGTCGCGCTGCAACGGGAGCAGCGCGGCGAGCGCCTCGGCTCGGGCGGCGTCACCGACCGCCAGGATCAGCCGCTCGACGAGCACCCGGCGGTCGCCGAGGAACATGTGCTCGGTGCGGCACAACCCGATCCCGGTGGCGCCGAGCCGGCGGGCGCGGGCGGCGTCCTCGGGGGTGTCGGCGTTGGCCCGCACCTCCAGCCGGTGCCGGCGGTCGGCGTGGGTGGTGATCCGCTCCACGGCCCGCAGCAGCGCGTCGTCCCCGGCGGGGCGGCGTCCCTCGAAGTAGTCGGCGACCGGGGACGGGACCACGGCCAGTTCCCCGAGGTACACCGCGCCGGCCGTCCCGTCGACCGAGATCACGTCGCCCTCGGCGACCACCGTGCCGTCGGCGGTGGTGAACCGGCGGGCCTCGGCGTCGATGACCAGCGACTCGGCCCCGCACACGCAGGTCCGGCCGAGGCCGCGCGCGACGACGGCGGCGTGCGAGGTCTTGCCGCCGCGGCTGGTGAGCACCCCCCCGGGCGTGGATGAGCCCGTCGAGGTCGTCGGGGTTGGTCTCGCGGCGCACGAGGACCACCGCCGCGCCCTCGTCCGCCCGGTGGACCGCGGTCGCGGAGTCGAACACCGCCTCGCCGACCGCCGCGCCCGGTGACGCGGCGACACCGGTGGCGAGCGGTGCCCGGTCGGTGTCGCCGAAGCGCGGGAACATCAACTGGGTCAGTTGGGCGCCGGTCACCCGCCGCAGCGCCTCGTCGTCGTCGATCACGCCCTCCTGGCGCAGCGCGTCGGCGATGCGGAACGCGGCGGCGGCGGTGCGCTTGCCGACCCGGGTCTGCAGCATCCACAGCCTGCGGCGTTCGACGGTGAACTCGATGTCGCACAGGTCGCGGTAGTGCTCCTCCAACGTCGCCATGATGCCCATCAGCTCCTCGTGGACCCGGGGTTGCAGGTCTGCGAGCCGGTGCAGCGGCAGGGTGTTGCGGATGCCGGCGACGACGTCCTCGCCCTGGGCGTCGGGGAGGTAGTCGCCGTAGACGCCGGGCGCGCCGGTGGCCGGGTCGCGGGTGAACGCGACGCCGGTGCCCGAGTCCTCGCCCAGGTTGCCGAACACCATCGCGCACACGTTGACCGCCGTGCCGAGGTCTTCCGGGATGTGCTCGGCGTGCCGGTAGGTCCGGGCCCGGTCGGTGCGCCACGACTCGAAGACCGACGTGATCGCCATGTCCAGCTGCTCGCGCGGGTCCTGCGGGAACTCCCGGCCCGCGTGCTCGCGGACGATCCCCTTGAACGCCGCGGTCAGCGCACGCAGGTCGGCGGCGTCCAGACCGAGGTCGCCGGTGACGCCCTTGGCGCGCTTGGCGTCGCGCAGCGCGGCGGCGAAGTGCTCCGCGTCGACGCCCAGCACCGTGGTGCCGAACATCTGCACCAGTCGGCGGTAGGAGTCCCAGGCGAGCCGCTCGTCGCCGGCCCACGCGGCGAGGCCGGCCACCGAGTCGTCGGTCAGGCCGATGTCGAGGACGGTGTCCATCATGCCGGGCATCGAGAACCGCGCACCGGAGCGGACCGAGACCAGCAGCGGCTCGTCGACCTGCCCGAGCTTGCGGCCCATCGCCCTTTCGAGGGTGTGCAGGTGCTCCTCCACCTCCGCGGCGAGCCCTTCGGGCGCCCTGCCGGTGGTGAGGTGGGAGCGGCAGGCTTCGGTGGTGATCGTGAACCCGGGAGGCACGGGCAGGCCCATCACGGTCATCTCGGCGAGGTTGGCGCCCTTGCCGCCGAGCAGGTCCGCCATGGACCGGTTGCCCTCGGCGAAGTCGTACACGTACTTCGGCATCGTCACTCCTCGTTCGATCCCTCGCGGGGACGCGGTGACCGCGGCCGGAGGCGGAACCGGTCAGCCGGCCGGGTGGCGGGTGATGTCGGCGTCGGTGAAGTCGAACTGGGCGTAGGTGAAGGGCCCGTCGGGCAGGTGCCAGGTCGCGCGGGCGCGACGGGGGCGCACGCGGTCGCCCACGAGGAGCCAGCCGTCCACGGGGGTGGACCACCTGGTCCTGGTGAGGCCGGTGGGCAGGTCGGCCCAGCGGTCGTCGGTGGTGACCTCGCGGGGTGCGCCCCGGTGGTCGGTGGTGACGCGGGCGGTGACCTCGGTGCCGTGGTCGGTGAGGGTGGCGTCGAAGGTGTGCCCGTCGACCTCGGCCCAGGTGACGGGCAGGTCGAGCAGCGTGGACGGGGCGAGCAGGAGCGCGTCGTCGAGGTAGGTGACCAGTTCGGCGGCGTCCACCTCGGGACCGGTGGCGTGGGCGAGGGTGAACGCGCCGAGCGCGGTGGCGTGCAGGCGGCCGTGCCCGTCCGAGTAGGTGTCGGTGGCGTGCACCGGCAGCACGTGGCCGAAGTTGAGGTGCAGGTGGAAGTCGCGGCGCAGGGGGGCGGTGGTGTTGCGCTGCTCGACGCGGCACGCGGTCCAGTGGTCGGTGGGCCTGCGGCGGAACCAGCCGTGGGCGCGCAGGTCGAAGCCGGTGTCGCGGGGGCGGCCCGGGACGCCGGTGAAGCGCAGGTAGCGCCGGGCGGCCTCGGGCAGGTGGGCGATGTCGTGCTCGGTGACGGTGGTGGCGGTGCGGGTCATGGTCGGGAGCCTCCGGTCGGTCGGTGGGGTGAGCGGGGTCGTCACCGGGGGTCGGCCGCCTCCAGCCGGGGGGTGCGTCGCGCCTCCGCCGGGACGAGGTGCGCGACGAGCACGGGGCAGCGGGCGTGGTAGAGCGCGGCGCGGGCGGTCGGGCCGCGGTCGGCCAGCACGAGCAGGTCGGTGTCGGCGTAGCGGGCCACCGCCTCGTGCGGGTGCATCCGGGCCGTCACCGAGCTGTGCCGCACGCCGCGCAGCACGTGGTCGGCGTGGCGCACGGGCACTTCCGGGTGGTCGGCGCGCAGCGGCAGCGGGGGGACGGCGTGCAGCACGCGCAGCGCCGCGCCCCGCCGTCCGGCGAGATCGGCGGCGCGGGCGAGGGCCAGGTCGTCCCGCTCGTCGCCGGTGACCAGGGCGGTGACGCGGCGGTGCCCGCCGTCGAGCGCCTCGGGCGTGCCGCGGACCACGACGACGTCGCACGCGGCGTGCCGGGTCAGCGGCACGACCAGGCGGCCCAGTCCCAGCGGGGTGCCGTCGACGCCGCGGTACCCGATCACCACGACCTGGGCCCGGGTGCTGACGAGCATCAGGTCGTGCAGCTCGTCGGCGGTCGGGCGGTGCTCCTCCAGCGGCGCGCCCAGCAGCGCGGCGTGCGCGGTCGCCCACCGCACCGCCTCCGCGCACCGGGGGGAGCCGTCGTCCAGGACGACGACCGGGGACGGAGCGGTGTTCACGTTGCGTGCCATGCCTTCACGGTCGTCCGCGCGGTCGTCCGCGAGTAGGGGCGTGGGTGCCGCCCGGGGCGGGACCAAGGTCCCTGCCGTTCAGGACCGGGACGGGTTCGGTTCCAGCAGCAGGTCGGTGACGTCCCGGCGCGGGCTGGGCGGCACGTGCGCGCCGAAGCCGATCCGCAGCAGGGTCTGCGGCACGACCGAGCCGCCCAGCGACCGGCGCAGCTCGGTGTGGGTCCGCCGGACCTCGATCACCTGGGACAGGAACGACGCGGACAGGCCCAGCGACGTCGCGGTCAGCAGCACCCGTTGCAGCGCCTGGCCGGCCTGGACCTCGCCCAGCGGGCCTTCGTGGAACGAGCAGAGCACGGCGACCAGCGGGTCGGGCTCGTAGTCCTTGCCCGGTGGGCGTTCGGCGGCGCGGAAGTCGCGCAGCGCCCACTCGTCCTGCGGTGCGGGGCGCACGCCGGCGGATCGCGGTGGCACGCCGTCCGACCCCCGGGGCCCGGTCCACGCGGCGAGTTCGGCGCCCACGGCCGGGTCCTCGGACTGGGCGCGGTGGGCCCGCGCGACCAGCGCTTGCAGGCGGGCGCGTTCCCCCCGGTCGAGGACCAGGTGCAGCCAGGCGCGTTCACGTTCGGCGGCGCGCACGAGGGCGTACCGGTGGGCGGTGGGCACGGGGACGTCGCGGAACGGCGTGCGGTTGGTGCGCCGCCGGGGCACCGCGGCGATCAGCTCGCGGACCTCGGTGTCGGCGTCGCGGTGCCCGCCCCAGCGGACCACGGCCAGCGCGCCGGGCGCTTCGGTGCCGGGCAGCAGGGTGACCAGCGGGCGGATGCCCCGCGCCCGCAGGCCCAGGCGCAGGTTGAACAGGGCCGCACCGCACGCCAGGCGCTGTTCGCGCCCGTCGGGATCGGTGGCGGGCAGCGCGCGCCCGGGGTCGGGGTGCAGTTCGACGCGGTCGGGGCCGACCCGGAACCGCCACGGCTGGGTGTTGTGCACCGACGGGGCCAGGGACGCCGTGCGCAGCACGTCCTCCACCTCGTACGGCTCCAACCCGAACAACCCGTCCATCGCCTTCACCCCAAGCACGCCACTCGATCGAACCAACACTCCTACTGTCCGGTTCACGGAGTGGCCAGCACACAGTCGAAAGTCCCCGATCGGAGGAGTTGTCAGACCCTTGGTGGTAGCCCTTCCGGCACGGATCGCGAGATGCTCTGAGTCGTGGACGAACACGAGCACCCCCGGTTGCTGGCCGGTCTGCGCCTGGACGAGCTGCTCGACGAGATGCGCGAGCGGCTGACCGAGATCGGGTCGACCAGGGACAAGATGCAGGGCCTGCTGGACGCGGTGCTCGCGGTGGGCACGAGCCTGGAGCTGGACGCCACCCTCCAGCGGATCGTGCAGGCCGCGGTCGAGCTGGTGGGCGCCCGCTACGGGGCGCTGGGCGTGCTGGGCACCCAGGAGGACCTGTCGGAGTTCGTCTACGTGGGGATCGATCCCGGGACCCGGTCGCACATGGGACACCTGCCGCAGGGCAAGGGGCTCCTGGGGCTGCTGATCAAGGACCCGCGGGCGATCCGGTTGCACGACCTGGCCGAGCACCCGGCGTCCGTGGGGTTCCCGGCCAACCACCCGCCGATGCACAGCTTCCTGGGCGTGCCGGTGCGGGTGCGCGAGGAGGTCTTCGGCAACCTCTACATGACCGAGAAGGTCGGCGGGGCGGACTTCACCGCCGACGACGAGGTCGTGCTCTCGGCGCTGGCCGCGGCGGCGGGCGTGGCCGTGGAGAACGCGCGGCTGTTCGAGCGGTCACGGATGCGGGAGCGCTGGCTGGAGGCCACCGCGGAGGTCAACTCGGAGCTGTTGGGCGGCGCGTCGGCGGAGGACGCGCTGCGGCTGATCACCCGGCGCACCAGGGAGCTGTCGCAGGCGGCGATGTCGCTGATCGTGCTGGCCGAGGACGGGTCGAGCCGGCGGCTGCGCATGGCCGCCGGCGCGGGCGAGCGGGTCGAAGGGCTGGTCGGCGGGGCGTTCACCGGAACCGGGTCGTTCGTGGAGCAGGTCCTCGACTCGGGCACGCCGATGCTGATCGAGGACCTGGAGGGCGCGCTGGGCGACACCGCGGTGGACGTGGGGCCGGGTGTGGCGGTGCCGCTGCGCGCCGGTTCGGCGGTGACCGGGGTGCTGCTGGTGGCGCGGGACAAGGGCGCTGTGCGGTTCAGCGCGGAGCAGGTGCCGCTGCTGGCGTCGTTCGCCGACCAGGCGGCGGTGGCGCTGGAGCTCGCCGAGAACCAGCGTGCGCGCCGGCTGGTCGACCTGCTGGAGGACCGCGACCGCATCGCGCGCGACCTGCACGACCACGTCATCCAGCGGCTGTTCGCCACCGGCATGAGCCTGCAGGGGGCGCTGGGCTCGATCCGCGACCCGCGCGTGCGCGAGCGGGTGCGCAAGGCCGTGGTGCAACTGGACGAGACCGTGCTGGAGATCCGCACCTCGATCTTCGACCTCCAGGCCGCCGAGGACGTCCCCGGCCTGCGCCGCCGGCTGCTCGACCTGGTCTCCGAGCTGACCGAGGACGCCCCGGTCGTCCCCACGATCCGGATGACCGGCACCGTGGACAACTCCGTGCCCGACCACATCGGCGAGCACGCCGAGGCCGTGGTGCGCGAGGCGGTCAGCAACGTGGTGCGCCACGCCCACGCCCAGGGGGTCGTGCTCACCGTCGAAGCCGGCGACCACCTGACCATCAGCGTCGTCGACGACGGGGTCGGCATGCCCGAGCAGGTCGCCCGCAGCGGTCTGCACAACCTGGAGCAACGCGCCCTCGACCTGGGCGGCACCTGCGCCACCACCGCCGGACCCGACGGCGGGACCCGCCTGACCTGGCAGGTCCCGCTGTAGTCACTCCTCGTTCGACGGCGAGGGCCTGCGCAGCTTGGTCGCGAGCACGGCGGCCTGGGTGCGGCGTTCGAGGCCGAGCTTGGCCAGCAGGTGGGAGACGTAGTTCTTGACCGTCTTCTCGGCCAGGAACATCTTCTCCGCGATCTGCCGGTTGGTCAGGCCCTCGCCGATGCAGTCGAACACGATGCGCTCCTGCTCGGTCAGCGACCGGACCGGATCGCCCTCCTCGCGCTCGCGGCGGATGCGGTTGAGCAGGGAGGCCGTGGAGCGGGCGTCGAGCAGCGACCCGCCCGCGGCCACGGTGCGCACGGCGTTCTGCAGGTCGTGGCCCAGGATGCGCTTGAGCACGAACCCCGAAGCACCCGCCATGATCGCGTCGAACAGGGCCTCGTCGTCGGTGAACGAGGTCAACATCAGGCACTTCAGCTCCGGCAGCCGGGACCGCAGCTCGCGGCACAGCTCGATGCCGTTGCCGTCCGGCAGCCGCACGTCGAGCACGGCCACGTCCGCGCCGCTGACCGGGACCCGGGCCAGCGCCTCGGCCACCGAACCGGCCTCGCCCACCACCTCCAGGTCGTCGTCGGCGTTGAGCAACTCCCGGACCCCGACCCGGACGACCTCGTGGTCGTCCACCAAGAACACGCGCGCCACCGATGAGCCCCTTCTTCCGCCTGGTACCCAGGTTCGCCGACCCCGGCCGTCCGGTACAGGGACCAAAGACCCTGCCGCCCGGTGCGCGACGTCCCGCGCACACCGGCGACCGGTGGGCACGACGACCGCGGGCGCGACACGGCCACAGGGCCCGGGTCGGTGATGACCGACGACCGCGTTCCGCGGCGCGGCCCCTGGCTAGCTTTCGGAGGGGAAGAGGACGACAGCGGAACGTGGAGGGGAACGGCGATGAGCGAACCGATCGTGGTCGGCGTGGACGGGTCGGCCTCGGCCCTGGCCGCCGTGCGGTGGGCGGCGGCCGAGGCGGCACGGCACCACGTGCCGGTCAAGCTGGTGCACGCCTACCAACTGCCGGTGCGCGGCTACCCGGAGATCGTGCTGACCGCGCACGACGTGCGGACGGCGTTCGAGGAGGTGGGCCGTGAACGGCTCGCCGAGGCCGAACGGACCGTCCTGGAGGCGGCTCCCGGGGTCGAGGTCGGGAAGTCCCTCGTGCTCGGCGGCCCGGCGGCCGTGCTGGTCGAGGAGAGCCGCCGCGCCCGACTGGTCGTGCTCGGCTCCCAGGGGCTCGGCGGGTTCTCCGGGCTGCTGGTCGGATCGGTCGCGGTCGCGGTCTCCGCGCACGGTGCGTGCCCGGTCGTCGTCATCCGGGACCAGGTGCCCACCGAGGGCGCCGTCGTCGTGGGCGTGGACGGTTCCGAGATCAGCGAGCAGGCCGTGGCGTTCGCCTTCGAGCAGGCGTCCGTGCGCGGTGCTCCGCTGACCGCCGTGCTCGCCTGGACCGACTTCCTCGTCGACAGCGTCTACGGCTCCCGCTTCACCGTCGACTGGGCGCAGGTCGAGGACGAGGAGCTCCGCCTGCTCGCCGAACGCCTGGCCGGCTGGCAGGAGAAGTACCCGGACGTGCGGGTCACCCGCGCCGTCGTCCGCGACCGCCCCGTGCGCGCCCTGCTCCAGGCCGCCGCCGACGCGCAGCTGCTGGTCGTGGGCAGCCACGGCCTGGGCGGCTTCACCGGCATGCTGCTGGGCTCCACCAGCCAGGCGCTGGTCTACCACTCCCCGTGCCCCCTGGCGGTCGTCCGGCCGGTGGGGGCCGCGCGCTGAGGGTGTCGGGCCGGGAACCCCGCGACCCGACGTGCCCGGTGCCCCGGTCAGGGCACCGGGCACGTCGGGTCGCGGACCCGCTGTCCCCCCGGTTCCCCCCGGCCGGGCAGGGACCTGTGTCACCGCTGCGAAGGGCCCATCCGCACTGCTCCGCGACCGCCGGCAGGCGGACCGTTGCCGGTATGAACGCAGCAGATGTGATGACGAGGCCCGTGTACACGGTCGAGCCCACCACCACCGTGCGCGCCGCGAGCGCGCTGCTGGTCGACCACGGCTTCTCCGCGCTCCCCGTCGTGGAGCCGGGCGGGCTGTTGACCGGCATCGTCTCCGGCTCGGACCTGCTGGTCGCCAACCTCGGCCGCACCGGCGCGACCGTCGGCGAGGTCATGACGTCGCCGGTGGTCAGCGCGCCCCTCACCGCCTCGCCCAGCGAGCTGGCGAGCGCGATCCTGGGCCACCGCCTGCGCTGCCTGCCCGTGGTCGACGCGCTGGGGTGCGTGGTCGGGGTGGTCAGCCGCGGCGACCTGCTGCGCGTGCTGACCCCCGACGACGACGTCCTGGCCGCCCGCGTCGACCGGCTGCTGACCGCCTACAGCCGCACCCGCCGGTGGGGCGTCGAGGTGGAGAACGGCAAGGCCGTGGTCGCGGGACCGTTCGAGGACGAGGCCGAGCGCCGCGTCGTCACCGCCCTCGTGCACACCGTCCCCGGTGTGACGGGCGTCGGCCTGAGGCCGGTCGTCGCACCGGTCCGGGTCGACTGACCGCGCGTCCCGCACCCGGCGCACGACGGCGGTGGCGGTCCGCCGGATCAGGGCCCAAGGTCCCGACACCGAGGGGACCGCAGCACCTGACCTCGGACGTCGCCACTCGGAAGGCTGAGGAGCGAGCACCCGAGGAGGAGTGATGGACGACAGGATCGTGGTGGGCGTGGACGGATCGCCCTCCAGCCTGACCGCGCTGCGGTGGGCTGTCGACGAGGCGGAGCTGCGCGGCGCGGTGGTCGAGGCCGTCCTGGCCTGGCACGTGGAGCACGGCATGGTCATCGGGCCGCTGTCCGCCGCCGTGGCCGCCAACCTGGACCGCGACCGGCTGCGCCAGGACGGCCAGGCGCGGTTGGACGAGATCGTCGACGGGCTCGGCGGACACGTCCGCGCGCTCCTCGCCGAGGGCGACGCCCGCGACGTGCTGGTCCGGGCCTCGCGGGACGCGGTGCTGCTCGTGGTCGGCAGCCGGGGCGCGGGTCCGATCCGCGGCGTGCTGCTGGGGTCGGTCAGCTCCCACTGCGTGCACCACGCGCACTGCCCGGTGGTCGTCATCCGCGAGCCCGAGCACACCGCGCCGGCCGAGCACACCGCGCCGGCCGAGCACACCGCGCCGGCCGAGCACACCGCGCCGGCCGAACCGGTCGGGCGCAAGCCCGTCATCACCCCCGGACCGCTGCTGTGACCGCGCCCCTGGTCGACCGCGCGCTGTTGGCGGACGGGTCCGTGGTGGAGTTGCGCGAGCTGGGTCGGGCCGACGCCGACGCCCTGCTCGCGCTGCACCGCGGCCTGCCCGCGGATGACCGCTACCTGCGGTTCTTCGGTGCCTCACCTCGGCACCTGGAGGACTTCGTCGCCCGCCTCACCTCGCCCGACGAGCCGAGGCACGTCGTGCTCGGCGCGTTCGCCGCCGGCGTGCTCGTCGGTGCGGCGAGCTACGTCCCGCTCGACGCCGACACCGCCGAGGTCGCCCTGGTCGTCGCCCACGAGCGGCAGTCCCACGGCGTCGGCACGCTCATGCTGGAGCACCTGGTGTCGCTGGCCCGCACCCGCGGTGTGCGGCGCTTCCACGCCGACGTGCTCACCTCCAACGCGAAGATGATGCGCGTGTTCGCCGACCTCGGCCTGACGTGGGTGTCCACGGCGGAGTGCGGCGAGGTGCGCATCGACCTCGGCCTGGAGCCCGGCGAACGCTACCTGGAGGCGGTCGCAGACCGCGAGCTGGCCGCCGACGTGGCGAGCCTGCGCGCCGTGCTCAAGCCGTCCTCGGTCGTGGTGGTCGGCGCGGGCCGCACGCGGTCCTCGGTCGGCAACGCCGTGCTGCGCAACCTGCTCCTCGGCGGCTACCGGGGAACCCTGTACGCCGTCAACCCGCACGCCGACCGCGTGCTGGGCGTCGCCTGCCACCGGTCGGTGGCCGACCTCCCGCGCACGCCGGAACTGGCGGTCGTGTGCGTGCCCGCCGAGGCCGTGCCGCGGGTCGCCGCGGACTGCGGCCGGCGCGGCGTCAAGGCCCTGGTCGTGATCACCTCGGGGGTGGACCGGGACCGGTTGCTCGACGTGGTCCGCCGGTACGGGATGCGCCTGGTCGGCCCCAACTGCGTCGGCGTGTCCGGCACCGATCCCGAGGTGCGGGTCAACGCCACCTTCCTGGCCGGCCGCCCCACCGCCGGCGACATCGGCGTGGTCACCCAGTCCGGCGGTGTCGCCATCGCGCTGGTCGAACGGCTGCGTGCGCTCGGCCTGGGCACCACCGAGCTTGTGTCTACCGGCGACAAGTACGACGTGAGCGGCAACGACCTGCTGCTGTGGTGGGAGCGCGACGAGCGCACCCGCGCGGTGGCGCTGTACACGGAGTCGTTCGGCAACCCGCGCAAGTTCTCCCGCCTGGCGCGCCGGGTCGCGCGCCACAAGCCGGTGCTGGCCGTGCGCGCCGCGAGCAGCGAGGCCGGGCAGCGCGCCGCCGCCTCGCACACCGCCGCCGCCGCGACCCCGGCCGTCACCCGCGACGCGCTGTTCCGGCAGGCCGGCGTGACCGCGGTGGACGGCGTCGGCGAGCTGGTCGAGGTGCTGGCCGCGCTGCACGCCACCCCGCTGCCCGTCGGCCGCCGCGTCGCCGTGCTGTCCAACGCGGGTGGTCTCGGCGTGCTGGCCGCCGACGCGTGCGTCCGCCACGGGTTGACCGTCGCCGAGCTGGGGACCGGCACGGTCGAGGCGTTGCGGGCCCTGCTGCCCCCCACCGCCGCCCCGCACGACCCGGTCGACACCACGGCCGCCGTCGACGAGCACGTGTTCGGCCGCTGCCTGGACCTCGTCGCGGCCGACCCGGCCGTGGACGCGGTCATCGCGGTCACCGTGCCGACCGCCGTGGGCGACCCGGCGGGCGGCGTGCACCGCACCGCCACACCCGTGCTCGCGGTCAGCGCGGACCAGGCCGGTCCCGTCTCGCTGACCCCGGACGGCATCGCCGTCTACGCCGACCCCGCCAGGGCCGCCGCCGTGCTGGCCGCCTTGGCCGAGCGCGGCCGGTGGCTGCGCCGAGCCGAACCGGCGCCGACCGGGTCGCCCGACGTGGACCTGGCCACCGCCCGGGAGGTCGTGGCCGGGCGGGAGGGGTGGCTGTCGCCCGACCGGGTGGTCCGGCTGCTCACGGCGTTCGGGCTGCCCGTGCTCGGCGGCGCGCTGGTGCGCGACGCGGGGTCGGCGGTCGCCGCCCAGCGCTCCTTCGGCGTGCCCGTGGCGCTCAAGGCGGTGGCCGACGACCTGCTGCACAAGAGCGAGGGCGGCGGGGTCCTGCTCGACCTCGACGCCGACTCCGTCGCCCGGGGTTTCGAGGAGCTGCGCGACCGGTTCGGCGACCGGCTGACCGGCGTGTTCGTCCAGCCCATGGCCCGGCGCGGCCGTGAGCTGCTGGTCGGCGTCGTCACCGACCCGCAGTTCGGGCCGCTGGTGGTGACCGGTCTCGGCGGCGTCGACACCGACCTGCTCGACGACCGCGCCGCCGCCCTCGCCCCGCTGTCGGACGCCGACCTGGACGACCTGCTGCACGACTTCCGCGCCGCGCCCAAGGTGTTCCACGACCACGACGAGTCCGCCGTGCGCGAGGTGCTGCGCCGCGTCTCGCACCTGGCCGAACTGCTGCCGGAGGTCGCCGAGCTGGACCTCAACCCCCTGACCCTCACCGACGACGGCGTGCTCGCGGTGGACGCGCGCGTCCGCGTGGCGCCGGTCGAACCGGTGGACCCGTTCCTGCGCAGGCTGCACGACCCCAGGAGGACCCCGTGACCACCGGCGAGAAGACCGCGCTCGTGTCCGTCTCCTACGCCAAGGGGGAGGAGTACGTGGTGCGGATGCGCGACCACGTGATCACCACCGACCAACCCGCCGCCGACGGCGGCGCCGACGCCGGCCCCGGTCCGGTCGAGCTGCTGGTGGCGTCGATGGCGGCGTGCACCGCCTTCTACGCGGGCCGCTTCCTCGACCGCCACGGCCTGCACCGGGAAGGGCTCACCGTCACCGCGCACCACCGGATGGCCGACGACCCCCAGCGCCGCGTCGGCGAGGTCCGGCTGGAGGTCACCCTGCCGCCCGGCTTCCCCCGGCGGCGCGAGACCGCGCTGCTCGCGGTCCTCCAGCACTGCACCGTGCACAACACGCTCCGGCACCCGCCGGAGATCACCATCGACCTGAACGAGGTGTGAGCCATGACCACGTCCCCGATCGTCGTCGGCATCGACGGGACCCCCGCCGGCGAGCGCGCACTGCGGTGGGCCGTCGACGAGGCCCTCCAGCGCAACGCCCCGCTGCACGTCGTGCACGCCTACGCCTACGAGCCGCTGGTCGACTGGACCATGATGACCGAGCAGGACGCCCGCGCCCGGTCGGAGGCGCTGGTGGGGGAGGCGCTGCGCGCCGCGGCCGTGGGCCGGGCGGAGTTCCCCGAGGTCGTCCGGCACAGCGTGCGCGGCCCGGCGGCGGACGCCCTGGAGGTGCGGGCGCGCGACGCGGCGATGCTGGTCGTCGCCGCCCACGGCGGCAGCCGGTTCCGCCAGGTGCTGCTCGGCAGCACCAGCGCCCACTGCGTGCGGCACGCCACCGTCCCCGTCGTGGTGCTGCCCGCCACGGCCGACGACCCGGCGGTGACCCGATGAGGGTCCGCGACGTGATGACCCGCGAGGTGGTGGCCGTCACGCCGGACACGTCGGTGCGCGACGCCGGCGCCCTGCTCGCCGCCCGCGGGTTCACCACGCTGCCCGTGGTGGACGGGCGCGGTGACCTGCTGGGCGTGCTCACCGAGGCCGACGCCCTGCGCGACCGGCTGCCGATCGACCCCAGGACCCTGGTCCACGGCGAACCGCCGCACCGCCGGCCCCGACCCCCGCGCACCGTCCGCGACCTGATGACCGGGCCACCGGTGGGCACCACCCCGGGCGCGGACGTCGCCGAGGTCGCGCGGCGGATGCTGGAGCACGGTGTGCGCAGCGTCGCCGTGGTCGAGGGCACGCGGCTGGTCGGCATCCTGACCCGCCGCGACCTGCTGCGCGCCGTCAGCCGCGATGACCGCGTGCTGGAGGCGGAGGTCCGCCACCGGCTGTGCCTCTACGGCGGGCCGGAGCGGTGGGAGGTCGCCGTCGTCGACGGCCGGGTGTCCATCGTGGACGAGCTGGACGACGAACGCGACCGGCACGTCGCCGCCGTGCTCGCGGGCGCCATCGCCGGCGTGGTGGGCGTGGACTTCCCGGAGTCGGCCCGCGGAGGGGTGGGACGTGCCGTCGGCGACCGCTGAGCGCGAGGCGGCCCCGCACGGCCTGCCGGTGCACGAGGTCGTGCTGCTCGCCGAGACCGACGCCGACACCGGCTTGGCCGGTGCGGTGGCGGAGCGGCGGTTCGCGGCGCTCGGCCCGAACACCCTGCCCGAGCGGCGCGGTCCGGGCTGGGCGCGGCGCCTGCTCGGGCAGTTCCACAACCCGTTGATCTACGTGCTGCTCGGCGCGGCGGCGTTGACGTTCGCCCTCGGCGAGGTCGTGGACGCCTCGGTGGTGCTGGCCGTCGTCCTGGTCAACGCCGCGGTGGGCCACCTCCAGGAGGCGCGGGCGGAGAAGGCGCTGGACGCGCTGGTGGCGATGGTGCGCACCACCGCGACCGTCGTGCGCGACGGGACGGCGGCGCGCGTGGACTCCGACCGGCTCGTACCGGGCGACCTGGTGGTCCTGGAGGAGGGCGACCAGGTGCCCGCCGACCTGCGGCTGGTGCGCGTCCGCGAGCTGCGGGTGGACGAGTCGGCGTTGACGGGGGAGTCGCAGCCGGTGGCCAAGGACCCGCTGCCGGTGCCGCACGACACGGCGCTGGCCGACCGCGTGGACATGGCCTACTCCGGCACGCTGGTCACCGGCGGCGGCGGGCGCGGCGTGGTCGTGTCCACCGGCGGGGACACCGAGATCGGCCGCGTGCACCGGCTGGTGGGCACCACCGAGACGGTGCGGACCCCGTTGACCCGCAAGCTCGCCCGGTTCAGCGGGCTGCTCACCCGGGTGATCCTCGGCCTGGCCGTGGTCGCCGTGGTGGTCGGGGTGCTGCGCGGCGAGCCGTTCGCCGACATGGTCACCGCCGCCGTCGCCCTGGCCGTCGGCGCGATCCCGGAAGGACTGCCCGCCGCGGTGACCGTGACGCTGGCCATCGGCGTGGCCCGGATGGCGCGGCGCAACGCGATCATCCGCCGGCTGCCCGCCGTGGAGACCCTGGGTTCCACCACGGTGATCTGCACCGACAAGACCGGCACCCTCACCGCCAACGCCATGACCGTGCGCGAGGTGGTCGCGGGTGGGCGGTGGTGGCGGGTCGGCGGGGTGGGCTACGGACCGGACGGCGACGTCCCGCCCGTGCCCGACGCGGTGCGCGAGGTCCTGCTGGCCGGGTTGGCCTGCAACGACGCCGACGTGGTCGAGCGCGACGGCCGCTGGACCCCGGTCGGCGACCCGACCGAGGCGGCGCTGGTGGTGGTCGCCCGCAAGGCGGGCGTCACCGACGTCCCGGAGCGGGTGGACGAGCTGCCGTTCACCTCGCAGCGCCGGTTCATGGCGACCCGCCACGAGGGCGGCGTGGTCTACCTCAAGGGCGCGGTCGAGCGGATCTCCGGGTTCACCGGCGGCCTCGACCACTCCGACGCCGAGCGCCTGGCGGGGGAGGGCCTGCGCGTGCTGGCCTTCGCCCGGACCCGCGTGCCCGTGGACGTCGAGCTGACCGAGGACGTGCTGCGCGGGGCGGAGTTCCTGGGGTTGCAGGCGATGCACGACCCGCCGCGCCCCGAGGCGATCGAGGCGGTGCGCGCCTGCCGGGACGCCGGCATCGAGGTCCGCATGATCACCGGCGACCACCTCGCCACCGCCCGCGCCATCGCCGAGCACTTCGACCTCGCCGAGGACGCCGTGCACGCCCGCGTCTCGCCCGAGGAGAAGCTCAGGCTGGTCCGGGACCTCCAGGCGAGCGGCGAGGTCGTGGCGATGACCGGGGACGGCGTCAACGACGCGCCCGCCGTGCGCCGCGCCGACATCGGCGTCGCGATGGGGCGCGGCGGCACCGAGGTCGCCAAGCAGGCCGCCGACATGGTGCTCACCGACGACAACTTCGCCACCATCCGCGCCGCCGTCGAGGAAGGCCGCGCCGTCTTCGACAACCTGCGCAAGTTCATCATCTGGACCCTGCCCACCAACATGGCGGAGGGCCTGGTCATCCTCACCGCCATCCTGGCCGGCACCGCCCTGCCGATCCTGCCCGTGCAGATCCTGTGGATCAACATGACCACCGCCGTCGCGCTCGGCCTGACGCTGGCGTTCGAACCGCGCGAGCCCGACGTGATGCGCCGCCCGCCGCTGCCGCCGTCGCTGCCGCTGCTGACCGGGGTGCTGATCCAGCGCATCCTGCTGGTGTCGGTGGTGCTGCTGGCGGGCTCGTTCGCCGCGTTCCACCTGGCCGACGGCACCGTGGAGCAGGCGCGCACGGTCGCCGTCAACGTCTTCGTCGCGGCCCAGATCGCCTACCTGTTCAACTCGCGCTCGCTGGAGAACTTCCGCCCGCACGTCGGGCTGCGCGCCAACCCGTGGCTGCCCGCCGGCATCGCCGTCACCGTCGTGCTGCAGCTGCTGTTCACCTACGCGCCGTTCATGAACGCGCTGTTCCACACCGAGCCCATCGGCTGGGGCTCGTGGGTGTTCGTGGCCGCGCTGGCGCTGGTCACCTACGCCGTGGTCGAGGCGGACAAGTGGTGGCGGCGGCGCTGACGCGTCGAGGCCCGTCCCGCGATCCCGGGACGGGCCTCGACGTCGTCCGGGTCACCGAGCGGGCACGACCACCACGGGGCAGGTCGCGTTCCGCAGACAGCGCGTGACGACCCCGCCCGGCAGCACCCCGTCGTCGCCTCCACCCGCTCACCCGTGCGCACCGCCGGCTCCAGCGCCCAGCGCAGCGCGGCTCGCGGCTCGCGGCCGATCCGTCCACACCGACCAGGATCATGACGTCCTCCCGTCTCCACCCCTCAGCGTCCGTCCCCGGGGGTGCGCGGGGAGAGCCCCGGGTCACCACCCGGCGGGACCAACGCCCCTCGTGACGGTCCCCTCACCCGACCTGCCGTCGGGGCAGGAGGTGCGTGGTGGGAGAACCGGTCGCGGGCGGGATCGACGGCTCGGAAGCGGCCCCGGGCGCGGTGCGGCAAGGCGCGGGCGGGCGGGGTCGAGGTGCAGGCCCGAACGGGAGGAGAGGACCGCTCCCGGCTTGACCTGATCGCCCCGACCCGAGGGCCTCAGCCGGCCTTGGGCACGCGGATCACGTCACCGGGGCTGATCGAGTCCGGATCGGTGATCGTCGCCGGGTTCGCCGCCACCAGCCGGTGGTAGAGGCCGCCCGAACCGTAGTAGGTGGTGGAGATCGCCCACAGCGTCTCCCCGGGCTGGACCACGTGCTCCAGGTAGACCCGGTAACCGGGGACGATCCTCGGGCCGAACAGGACGGGGACCACCACCTTGTCCAGCTCGGCGCCGTCCTTCGGCGAGACGTGGTACACCTCGACGAACAACCGGTCGAGGGTGAAGGCCGCCCCGGACACGTCGACGGTGACCTGGAACTGGCCGTGGCCGCCGACGCCGTCACCGGCCGTGAAGTACCCGGTCACCTCGTCGTGGCCCTCGTGGACCCGGTAGTTGAAGTTCGCCTCGAACGCACCCCCCGCCGTCCCGGCCACCCGGATGTGGTCGTCCACCAGGTCGTACGCCCTCGGTTGCTGCACGTCCACCGACACGGTTCGGCCTCCTGCCCCATCGGGTCGTCCGGCCCGCGCACCAGTGTCACCGCTCACCAGGGCACCCACCAGGGCACGAAGTCCCGGTCACGTCCTCAGCGGTCCATCTCCGCCAACTGGTGGGTGCAGCCGGTCCTGGAGCAGGTCCACCGCCTCGGCCCGCTCCTCCAGCAGCAGCGACACCGCGCTCGGCACGCCCCACGAGGAGCAGTGCCGCCGGTCGGTGCGGCGGCGGGGGATCGCGGCGGCCATCGCCACCTCGCCCTCGGTGGGCTCGTGCCGGGCGAACTCGACGGCCGCCAGGTGCTCCGGCTCGCCCGGGTCGGGCAGCCGGTGCACGGTGGGGTCGGTGGCGGGCACCGCGCGGGTCGGGGCCGCGTGGAGGCGGACGCTGTGGTCGCCGATGCGCCACCGCCACGGCTGCGTGTTGTGCACCGAGGGCGCACGGCACGCCAGTGCCACCGCCGCTCGGCTCGTGTCCCGGTCGGGCTGCTCGCGGTCCACCCGCCTCACCTCCACGTTCGTGTGCACCACCGACGGTGCACCGGCGGCGGGCCCGTTCGCAGGGTCGGAGGTCCCGCCCCACCGAGGACCGGCCGACTCTGTAAGCGACCGCCGCGCCGGACGACGCCGGACGTGCCGGACCACGCGGAGGAGGTCCACCCGGCGCGTCGCGGCCCGCCCGGACAGGCCGTGGACGCGGGCGAAGAACCGCAGGTTCTCCCGGCCGGTCAGATCGGGGTAGAGCACCAACTCCTGCGGCACGCAGCCGATGCGGCGCTTGCCCGTCGTGTCCCGCGTGGTCAGACGTCGACCGGCGACGACGACCTCGCCGGCGTCGGGCTCCAGGATGCCGACCACCATCGAGATCGTCGTCGTCTTGCCCGCGCCGTTCGGGCCGAGCAGGCCGTAGGTCTCCCCGGCCGCCGGCTCGAACGACACGTCGTCCACGGCCGGCAGGTCACCGGAACTCCTGCGCAACCGCGTGCAGGCGAGCACCGGCGTCATCGCCGCCCCTTCCGGTCGGCACCACGACGACCGGGCACGGCGCGTGGCGCACGCAGTAGGTGATGACCGAGCCGACCACGGTCACGTCCCCCCGGCGGTACCCGTGGCCGCCGAGCACGAGCAGGTCGGCGTCCTCCGCCGAGCCCACCAGCGCGGGGCCCGCCTCGCCGTCCACCACGGTCTCCTCGACCCGCACGCCGGGGACCGGGCCCAGCCCCGCCACGGCCTCGCGCAGCACCCGCCGGTGCGCGGTGTGGAAGGCGTCCCCACCCCCGCAGACCTCGGGGTGCATCCGGCAGGCCGACACCGCCAGCACGGTGCCGCCGCTCCCGGCGTGCCGCACGGCCCACTCCAGGGCCGCCGCACCCGCCGGCGAGGCGTCCACGCCGACGACGATCCTCTTCGTTCCGCTCATGATCCCGTCCTCCTGTTCTCGGATCGGCCCGAACGCCTCGGGGCGGGCGGGCCCGCGCCCGCCCGCCCCTCCACGCGTCACCGCAACCAGGTGTGGTCGCGGACCACCGGCAGGGTCGCCCACCAGCGGCCCAGGCCCCAGGTCGCGCCCGCGGCGGTGAGTGCGACCGCGATCAGCGCGACGGCGTAGATGATGTGGTAGTCGACGATCGGGTTGGTCGACGTGCTCGGTTCGCCGGCCGAGGTGAACTTCGCGAGCGGCCACTCCGCCGCCCACATGAGCAGCATCATCACCGTCCCCGCGACGGCGGCGAGGCGCAGGCCGATGCCGGCGACGACGGCGACGCCGATGGCGAGCAGGCCCAGCATGAACAGCCAGTCCGCCCACCAGGCCCCGGCCCAGGCGTGGAACACCGACTCGAACGGGCCGACCGCGACCCGGCCGAGGAACCCCTTGGTGGGCGACCCGCCGTTGATCCAGGCGTTGGCCGCCTTGGTGGCGTAGCCGAACCCGAAGAGCTTGTCGAAGAACGCCCAGAGGAACACGAACCCGGTCGTGATCCGCAGGACCGCGAGCGCGACGGCCCCGGCGTCGGCACGCGTCACCGTCGTGGCGACCGTGCGGGCCTCGGCCCCTGCCGTTCCCTCGGAGCGGGCGAACGCTGTCATGGCTCTCGTCTCCTCTGCTTCCGTCCTCGGCCCAAGCCTCTCGCCGGGAACGGCCGGGCGACGCGGGCGAAGGTCCTCGATCCACGGGGACGTCCGGCGCGTTCACCCGGCTCAGGGCCGAAGGGCCCTGTCCGGGCGGGGACCGCCGCCCCTGGGGCGGGATCGATCCCGACGGCAGTGTCGGTCCCAGCACCCGACACCCACTCAGGAGAAGCGCGATGCCGCAGCCCGGAACCACCGACCTGGAGCTGGTCGACGCCTACTGGCGCGCCGCGAACTACCTCTCGGCGGGGCAGATCTACCTGCTGGACAACCCGCTGCTGTCCACGCCGCTGACCCCCGCGCACATCAAGCCGAGACTGCTGGGCCACTGGGGCACCACGCCCGGCCTGAACTTCCTCTACGCCCACCTCAACCGGGTGATCAACGCCCGGTCGCAGGACGTCCTGTTCGTCACCGGTCCCGGTCACGGCGGTCCGGCGCTGCTCGCCAACACCTGGTTGGAGGGCAGCTACACCGAGACGCACCCGAGCGTGTCCCGCGACGGGGAGGGGATGCGGGCGCTGTTCCGCCAGTTCTCCTTCCCCGGCGGCGTGCCGAGCCACGTGGCGCCGGAGGTGCCGGGGTCGATCCACGAGGGCGGCGAGCTGGGCTACTCCCTCGCCCACGCCTTCGGCGCGGCGTTCGACAACCCGGACCTGGTGGTGGCGTGCGTGGTCGGCGACGGCGAGGCCGAGACCGGTCCGCTGGCCGCGAGCTGGCACGGCACGAAGTTCCTCAACCCGGCCCGGGACGGGGCGGTGCTGCCGATCCTGCACCTCAACGGCTACAAGATCGCCAACCCGGCGCTGCTGGCCCGCATCCCGCACGAGGAGCTGGACTCCCTGCTGCGCGGCTACGGCTACACCCCCCACTACGTGGAGGGCGACGACCCGGCCGTGCTGCACCCGCGCATGGCCCGGGTCTTCGACGAGGTGTTCGACGAGATCCACGCCATCAAGGACGCCGCCCGCGCCGGGAACACCGAGCGCCCCCGCTGGCCGGTGATCGTGCTGCGCACCCCGAAGGGGTGGACCGGTCCGGCCGAGGTGGACGGCGTACCGGTGGAGGGCACGTGGCGTTCCCACCAGGTCCCGCTGGCCGGTGTGCGGGACAACCCCGCCCACCTGGCCCAGCTGGAGGCGTGGTTGCGCTCCTACCGCCCGGAGGAGCTGTTCGACGCCGACGGCCGCCCGACGCCCGAACTGCTCGCCCTCGCCCCGCGCGGCGAGCTGCGGATGGGCGCGACCCCGCACGCCAACGGCGGCCTGCTGCTGCGCGACCTGCGCCTGCCGGGCACGGCGCCCCACGCGGTGGAGGTCGTCAAGCACGGCACCACGGCCTCGGAACCGATGCGGGTGCTGGGCCGGATGCTGCGCGACGTGATGACCCTCAACGCCGCCGAGCGCAACTTCCGCGTGTTCGGCCCCGACGAGACCGCCTCCAACCGCCTCGACGCGGTGTTCGAGGTGACCGCGAAGCAGTGGCTGGCCGAGAAGCTGCCCACCGACGAGCATCTGGAGACCGACGGCCGCGTGGTGGAGGTGCTCTCGGAGCACCTGTGCCAGGGGTTCCTGGAGGGCTACCTGCTCACCGGGCGGCACGGGGTGTTCAACTGCTACGAGGCGTTCATCCACATCGTGGACTCGATGTTCAACCAGCACGCCAAGTGGCTCAAGACGCACCGGCACATCGACTGGCGGCGTCCGGTGGCCTCGCTCAACTACCTGCTCTCGTCGCACGTGTGGCGGCAGGACCACAACGGCTTCTCCCACCAGGACCCCGGCTTCATCGACCACGTGATGAACAAGAAGGCCGAGGTCGTCCGCGTCTACCTGCCCGCCGACACCAACACCCTGCTGTCGGTGGCGGACCACTGCCTGCGCAGCCGCGACTACGTCAACGTCGTCGTGGCGGGCAAGAACTTCACGCCCGACTGGCTCAGCCCGGAGGAAGCGGCGCTGCACTGCGCGCGCGGCGCGGGCATCTGGGAGTGGGCCGGCACCGACGACGGCACGGGCGAGCCGGACGTGGTGCTGGCCTGTGCCGGCGACGCCCCGACGCTGGAGGTCATGGCCGCCGCCGCGGTGCTGCGCGAGCACCTGCCCGAGCTGAAGGTGCGCGTGGTCAACGTGGTCGACCTCATGCGCCTGCAACCCGACACCGAACACCCGCACGGGATGCCCGACCGCGAGTTCGACGCCCTGTTCACCCCCGACAAGCCGGTGATCTTCGCCTACCACGGCTACCCGTGGCTGATCCACCGCCTGACCTACCGGCGCACCAACCACCGCGACATCCACGTGCGCGGCTACAAGGAGGAGGGCACCACCACCACGCCGTTCGACATGCTCGTGCTCAACGACCTCGACCGCTACCGGCTGGTCGTCGACGTCCTCGACCGCGTGCCCGGGCTCGGCGTCAAGGCCGCCGGCCTGCGCCAGCGCATGACCGACCAGCGCGCCCGCCACCACACCCACATCCGCGAGCACGGCGAGGACCTGCCCGAGGTCCGCGACTGGACCTGGCCGTACTGATGAACGTGCTGGTGGTCAACGCGGGCTCCTCCAGCCTGAAGCTGACCGTGCTCGGCCGGGACGACGCGGTCCTGGCCGAGCACCACGTCGAGCGGTGGGACGGGAACACCCCCGACCTGGGGTCCGACCTGCCGCCCGTGCACGCCGTGGGGCACCGCGTCGTCCACGGCGGCACCCGCTTCACCGCGCCGGTCGTCGTCACGTCCGAGGTGCGCGGGGGGATCGCCGCGCTCACCGACCTCGCCCCGCTGCACCAGCCCCGCGCCCTCGCCGGCATCGACGCGGCCCGGGCGCTGCTGCCCGACGTGCCGCACGTCGCGTGCTTCGACACCGCCTTCCACGCCGGCCTGCCCCCGGCGGCCTCGACCTACCCGCTGCCGGGGGAGTGGCGAGCCCGCTGGGACCTGCGCCGCTACGGCTTCCACGGCCTGTCGCACGCCTACGCGTCCCGCCGCGCGACCGAGCTGACGGGTCTGCCCGGTGCCCGCGTCGTCACCTGTCACCTGGGCGCGGGGTGTTCGCTGGCCGCCGTCCGCGGCGGTCGCGCGGTCGACACCACCACGGGCTTCACCCCGCTGGGCGGCCTGCCCATGGCCACCCGCAGCGGCGACCTCGACCCCGGCGTGCTGCTGCACCTGCTCGACCACCTCACCCCCGGCGAACTCGCCGACGGCCTCGCGCACCGCTCGGGCCTGCTCGGCCTCTCCGGCCACGCCGACCTGCGCGACGTCCACGCCGCCATCGCGACCGGCTCCGCGGACGCCGGCCTGGCGCTCGACGTCTTCACCCACCGCCTGCGGCAGGGCATCGCCGCGATGGCCGCCTCACTGGGCGGCTTGGACGTGCTGGTCTTCACCGGTGGTATCGGCGAACACGACCCGATCGTGCGAACCCGCGCCGTCGAAGGGCTCGCGTTCCTCGGCCTGCGCCCGAGCCCGGCCCGCAACGCCGCCGCGCACGGCGACACCCGCATCACCTCGGACGCCTCCACCGCCTCCGCCTGGGTCGTCGGGGCCCGGGAGGACGTCGAGATCGCCGCCGGCGTCCGCCAGGCCCTGCGGAGCGTTCCGGCACGCGGTTGAGCGGGGGGCGCGTCGTCCGACACGCCCCCCGCTCGACCGATCACCTACACCGTCGGCGGCTCGTGGTGCTCCACCTCCGACCCGTGTTCCCCCCACCTCGGGTTCGCGCCGGTCCACCTCGATCGACCACTCGCTCGCCACGGCCGCGATCGCGGCGACCGCCGTGATGACCGGAGCGGCGACCGCCGCGACGACCCCCGCCGTCAGCGGAACCTCCATCACGGTGTGGCCCTTGTCGTTCTTGATGACCAGGCGGCGGACGCTGCCCTCGTGCCGGGTCCGCAATGTCGACCGACCAGGAGCGCACTTCCGCCGCGGAGGCACTCCGATGGGGTGCCCTCGGGGATGACGGTCGGGAGTGGCCGTTCAGGGGGTGCCCGCCCATCGACGGGTTCGGGCCCCGGCCGGGTGCCGGGGTCGCGGACCTCCTACGTCCCGTGATGGGGGTCGGCGGGGCGGTTCACGCCCGCAGCCCGTGCGCGGTGAACTGCCCGCGCACCCGCTCGCCCAGCTCCGCGTCCGGTACCGGGGTGTCGGTGAGCAGGAAGGGCAGGCCGATGGCCGCGTACTTCGGCGCGCCCATCCTGTGGAACGGCAGCACGTCCACGCGTTCCAGGGCCGGTCCGAGCGTGGCGGTGAAGGCCGCGACGCCCTCGACGTCGGCCGGGTCGTCGGTCAGGTCGGGCACCAGGACGAACCTGATCCACATCGGCTTGCCCAGGTCGGCCAACCGCCGGGCGAACTCCAGCGTCGGCGCGACCTCACCACCCGTCACGTGCCGGTAGGTGGTCGGGTCCCAGGACTTGATGTCCAGCAGCACCAGGTCGGTGTCGGCCGGCAGCTCGTCCGACGCACGCGCGCCCAGGAGACCGGAGGTGTCCAGGGCGGTGTGCAGGCCCATGCCCTTCACCGCGTGCAGCAGTTCCGCGGTGAACGCCGGTTGCGGCAACGGCTCGCCGCCGCTGATGGTCACGCCGCCGCCCGCCACCTCGATGAAGCGGCGGTACTTCGCGATCTCGGCCACCAGGTCGTCCACGGTGACGCGCCGCCCGTACCGCTCGAAGCGGGTCTCCGGGTTGTGGCAGTACAGGCAGCGCAGCGGGCACCCGGCGGTGAAGACGACGAACCGGGTGTCGGGGCCGTCCACGGCGGTGGCGAGGTCCCAGGAGTGGACGGTCCCGGTGGTCATCAGAGCGACCCGTGGAACCGCGGTCTTCCGGTGAAGGGCATAAATGTGAGCGCTAACTTTATGTTGTGCGGCGAAACGGAAGCAGTCGAATGATTCGACAGTCGGCTCCGTCGCAGCTAAAAATAGCTAAAGTTTCCAGGTTGCTCTATAGGGAGTAATTCGACACCGATGCGGGCGGTCATATCTTGTGAACGTGAACATCCTGCGGTAACACTGGCATCGACGGACCGGCGGGTAGCGGACCTGCGGGCGGCGGACCCCGCGACCGCGAGCGCGGCACGACCCGGCGCGCGACCCCGACCGCCCACCGCGACAGCGGACGAACGTCCCGATCCGGACGGTTCCACCCACCGCGCCCGCCCGTGAAGGCGGGTGCTGCGCAGAAAGCACCGGACACATGAAACTGACAACGAAGTCGGTGTCACGAGTGGCGCTCGTGACGACGTTGGTCGCCGCCGCAGCCGGCGGCACCGCGGTCCTGACCGCCACCTCGGCCAACGCCGCGAGCACGCTGGGCGCGTCGGCGGCCCAGAGCGGCCGCTACTTCGGCACCGCCGTCGCGGCCGGCCGGCTCGGCGACTCGACCTACGTCGGAATCCTCAACCGGGAGTTCGACATGGTCACCGCCGAGAACGAGATGAAGATGGACGCCACCGAGCCGAACCAGAACCAGTTCAGCTACGCCAACGGCGACCGGATCGTCAACCACGCCCGCAACCAGGGCAAGCGCGTGCGCGGCCACACCCTGGCCTGGCACGCCCAGCAGCCCGGCTGGATGCAGCGCATGGAGGGCTCGGCGCTGCGCTCCGCGCTGGTCAACCACATCACCAAGGTCGCGTCCTACTACCGGGGCAAGGTCTACGCGTGGGACGTGGTGAACGAGGCGTTCGCCGACGGCGGCAGCGGCGGCCGGCGCGACTCCAACCTCCAGCGCACCGGCAACGACTGGATCGAGGTCGCCTTCCGCACCGCCCGCGCCGCCGACCCCGGCGCGAAGCTCTGCTACAACGACTACAACACCGACAGCTGGGCCGCCGCCAAAACCCAAGGCGTGTACCGGATGGTCCAGGACTTCAAGTCCCGCGGCGTCCCGATCGACTGCGTCGGGCTGCAGTCCCACTTCGGCACGAGCATCCCCGGTGACTACCAGACCACGATCCAGCGCTTCGCCGACCTCGGCGTGGACGTGCAGATCACCGAGCTGGACATCGCCGGCTCCGGCAGCCAGCAGGCCGACAACTACCGCCGGGTCACCCAGGCGTGCCTGGCCGTCGCGCGCTGCACGGGCATCACCGTGTGGGGCGTCCGCGACACCGACTCGTGGCGCTACCCGGGCGACTCACCGCTGCTGTTCGACGGCTCGGGGAACAAGAAGGCCGCCTACACCTCCGTCCTCAACGCCCTCAACGCCGCGGGGCCCACCGGTCCGACCACCACTACCACCACCACGTCGCAGGACCCCGGCCCCGGCGGCTGCACCGCGACCGTGGGCCTGAACAGCTGGAACGGCGGTTTCGTCGCGAACGTCAAGGTCACCGCCGGGTCGTCCGCGTTGAACGGCTGGTCCGTCTCGGTGCCCCTGCCCGGCGGGGCGACGGTGACCGGCCAGTGGAGCTCCAACCGCTCCGGCAGCAGCGGCACGGTGACGTTCACCAACGTCGACTACAACGGCAACGTCGCGGCGGGGCAGTCGGTCGAGTTCGGGTTCCAGGCCACCGGCAGCGCCGGCTCGCTGTCCCCGACCTGCACGGCACGGTGACGCGGACGGCCGGACGCCGGGCGAGCGCCGACACGACGGTGTGAAGCGGCCTGCCCCTCACGCGTCCTGCCCGGGGTGCCGGGCAGACCGCCGCGTGCGCCGCCGCGCCCGTCCCGACACGTAGGCCACCACGACGGTTCCGCTCCGGGCGCGCGACGTCTTCGGAGCGGAACCGGCCACGCCACCGGAGTCCGTCGACGTCCTGGTGCACGCGGTCCGGGTTCAGGACTCGCGCCGTGACCCGCCGTCCCGGGGCAGACTTCGTTAAATTTCTATGATTACTTCAGTGTAGACTTACGCCAAGTGTATGAACAGCCGGGCACGGAATTTCACGCCACGAGGACGAGAGCTTGGCGACGGCCGACGCGGGCTTCGCGTGGGGTGCGAACACGGTTGTGCGGAGTTTCGTGGTTCATTCCCGGCTCGCGGGCGACCTGCCACAACGGCCGGTCCGGCGAACGGGCCGACCTCAGCTCGAAGGTTGTCGCTGCCGGTCAAGCAGCGCATCTGAACTCGTCGATGAGATCACCCGAGAGGCTGGTGGTGGCGGCACGCGCCTCGGGTCGCCCGTGCCTCACGATCCGGTCGGCGAGTCGTCCGGGAGCAGGCCGGTGACGTCGCGGTTCATCGCGACCAGCGTTCGGACGGTGGCGAAGCCGAGCTGGTGGTTGACCCGGATCATGTGGGTGTTCTCACGACCCGTGGACGTCTGGAACCGCTCCAGCTCGGGGTGGTCGGCGACCACCCACTTCGCCATCGCCGCCTTGACCGCCAGGCCGAGTCCGCGTCCGCGGTGCGCGGCGAGCACGGCCGTGTCGAGTTGGTAGCCCCAGTTCTTCCGGTGGGGTGGGACGACCATCTCGGTGAAACCCGCCACCTCGCCGGTCTTCTCGTGCACTGCGACGACCACCCGGTGCTCGACTCCCTGCGCGCGCAGGTCCGCCTCGTGCTGCCGGACCGCGGCCGGTGTCCAGCGCGGGTTCCCGAACTCGCTGTCCTCCAGGGGTGCGTCGTGGATGGCGTCGCGGGCCGTGGCGTAGGAGTCGACCAGTGGCTCCGGCGCGCTGCCCCGCCACCGCTCGACCCGGTACCCCGCGGCCGGTTCGGCGTTCCACGGCGTCCGGTCGGCGTGGGCGAGTTCCAGTGCCTGGATCACGATCGAGCGGACGGGGCGGAAACCCAGTCCGATGGCCCAGGGCTCCGCGGGGCTGCCGGCTTCGACCTGCCAGCCCTCGATGGTTTCGCGGCCCCTGTCTCGGCACAGCGAGGCGATAGCCGTCAGCAGGGCGGTGCCGATGCCGCGTCGACGGGCTTCCGGTCGGACCTGCACCTCGGCGACCGCCAGGTGGGTGTTCTCCGTGTCCGGGAAGTGGGCGTTCGCGATGCCGACCACGCCGCCGCCGTCCCGTGCGACCCAGTGGACGGCGGGTCCCAGACCGGGGAACGGGGTGCTCAACCGGCCGATCACGTTCTCGTAGGTCAACCGGGGCTCGTCGGGTCGGTCGAACTCCTGGCAGGCCACGACCACCTGGTAGTGGTCGACGAGGTCCGCCTCGCTCGCGTTCGCCGGTTCGAACCGCTCGATCAGGTCGTCATCCATGCGTCACACCGGTCCCCTCCACCGCGCGGACGTTTTCCGCCGGCGATCCAATCACCGGCGGGCCGGTCGTCGCCACACGGTTGTGCCCGGGTGTGGATGACCGGGAGGCGTGGGGGTTACCGCGGTTGCGGGTAATCGGCGTCACTTTGACCGTGGTGATGGTGGTGCGCCATGCTTTGCCGGCAGGGGGGAGTACCCACTGAGTTCGTGATCGTCATTCCGGTCGCTCCGCGGCGACCCGGTCACGGCGCCACCGTGTTCGGTGGTCGGGGAGACCTCGGTTCGCAGTGGGAACCGGAGGACCCGTCATGCGCTCTACACCCGTTCCGGCCGTCGTAGCAGCGGCTCGTGGTGTCCGCCCAGTCGTGGGCACCCTTTTCCGGGCCGGCGTCACGCCCTCGGCCTGATCCCGTACGGCTTCCGGGCCCGAAGAGGCCGGAAGCCGGTTCGGCGCTGTCCGGGCGCTCGAACCGGCCTTGTCGACGACCGAGCCCGCCGGCGGGACGACCTGTGGTCTCCCCGTGCGATCCGGCGTGCCTTCACCAAGGGGGACTTGTGAAATCAGATGCCCGTGCGCGCCTGTGGGGTGTGTTGTTGTGCGTCCTGGTGGCTGTGGGGTGTACTTCGCTCGCCGAGCTGTCCAACCTCAGGTCCCGCGTCCAGGACGCGGGTTACACCGGGGTTTCCGTCGAGCACAACACCTCCAACGGCTTCGACACGCTCGCCGTCGCCGCCTACGCCGCCGACCGGGGGACCGACGACGGCGAGAAGATCTTCCGCCTGGTCTGGGAGACCTATCCCGAGGACGTCGACCGCGTCGTGGTCGTCGTCAACGACAAGGCGCGGGCCGCTTCCAAGGAGGAACTGCGCAAGGCGTACGGCCCTCGCAAGTTCCAGCCCGCCGGTGGGTCCGGTTCGGGCACCGTCCTCCTGTGGGTCCTCTTCGCCGCCTTCCTGGTGGTCTGCGGTCTGATCGCCGCGGAGATCGTCCGCCGTCGCAGGCGCCGCCGCGTTGAGCGGGTGGTGCCGCCCCGCCCGCCGGGTCCGTACTACAAGTTCTGACACGTCGGGTCGGTTCCACGGTCGGTGGAACCGACCCGATGGCTCGCAGCCCGGGATACCGTTGATGCGCTGCTCGGCGAAGTCACCTGCTCTCCCCAGGGGAGGCGTCTGCCGGATGCCCTGTGGTGCCGCTGGTTGGCCAAGGGACGCTTCCACGATCGACCGGGTTCGGTGGGCGACCTTCGCTTGTCGAAGTTCGGGTTGGGTGACGGTGGCCGGTTGGGCGGACAGGAGGACCTGTGTCCGGCCGGAGCCGTCCACGGCGTTCGTGCCGCGCAGGTCGCCTCCGTCGCCGTCGTGGGGGTCGTCGATGTGGTGCCGGAGCGAGCCGTCGAGCTTGTGTCCGAAGTAGACGCCCCGACCGGGTGGCAGCACGTCTTCGAACACCTGTCGCTTGGTGGACCGCGGTTCGCAGCGCGTCCAGTCGTCCGTTCCGCGGATCTTGCAGGACAGCAGCCTGTCGTCGCTGTGGTCTGGCTGCAGGTCATGTCCGGGTCGTTGCGGTGGTTGTACCAGTCGGTGGCCCGGGTCGGCATCTCGGTGCGGGTGATCTTCCCGCCGATCGTCGAGGTGGCCGCAACGAGGGCTGGGGCCGGCGTGGGCGCTACCGGCGTCGCCGCTGTGACCGGCACCGCGACCGATTTTCTCGGCAGCATCGTGGTCGTGCGGTCGAGGCCCCTCGGGGTCGCTGACGCTTTACTGAACGCCGACCTGGCACGTGAACCGACACCGCAACAGCAGGGGGGCGCCGGCCCCGGGCCTTCGGACCTGCGGCCTCCTGGATGAGGACGAGCGGAATCCGGTGAAGCCGTCAGGGCGGGGTCCTGGCACCCCACGGGCTCGGGCGTGGTGGCGTAGTCGGTCGTGGTGCCGTGTCGGTCGATGTCGCCGCCGGCCTGTGCCCGCATCCCGCATCCCGCCGGCATCCCTCGTGCTCCGCGTGGGCTCGACGGGCGTGGTTGAAGTCGTCGGCAGGCGCGAGGCCCGTGGGTCGTACCGCGCCGTCGGGTTCCGCCGTCGCGGCGTCGCTCCTCGGCGGCTGCATCCGGACGCCTGAGTGATCATGCGTCCGAATGACGGTTCCTAATCTTCTCCGAGCCGCTAGGTTCGAAATAGTGATCGGCGGGGCTGTGAATGTGCAGCCTGACTGGTCCCTGTATTCGCCATCGGGGGGAAATTTCCATGTCATCGCGACTGGGTTCCAGTGCGCACGATTGGTGTGCGGATGAAGCGGGGAAAATTGCCGCGTTGCTCGACGCGAAGGATCGGCGAACCGGGGCGGTGGTCTTCGGAGCGGGCTTCGGCCCGTCCGGTCTGCCGCACGTCGGAACGGTGGCCGAAGTCGTCAGGACGTCCTTTGTCCGGCAATCGTTCGAGGAGTTCTCCGGCCGTGCCACGCGGATCGTCGTGGTCGCCGACGACATGGACGCGCTCCGCAGGATTCCGGATAATTTACCAGCTCAGGGTATGCTCGGCAAGTACGTGGGGCTGCCGCTGCACCGTGTTCCGGATCCCTTCGGCGACGCGAGCAGCCTCGCCGAGAACATGATCGGGAGGTTGCGCCGGATGCTCGACCTGGTGGAGGTCGACTGCGAGCTGGTGCGCAGTTCCGACCTCTACCACGGGGGTGCGCACGATTCGACGGTTCGCACCTTCTTGGCCGACTTCGAAGGAATCAACACGCTCATCGGGCGTTCGGTGGGGGCCTTGCGCCGGAAGTCCTACAGTTTCGTGATGCCATTATCGCCGTTCACGGGACGGGTCATCGAGCACATCCGGGTGGTCGACGTCGACGCGAAAGCGGGCACCATCGCCTACGAAATCCCGGAGGACGTGGTGGTACAGCGTCCGGGAGTGGCCCATGGTCTCGAACCGCGCGAGTACTACCCGGACGAGCCGATCGGCGAGCGCGTGACCGTGTCCGCGCTCGGCGGCGGGTGCAAGTTCCAGTGGAAGGCCGACTGGGCGCTGCGCTCGCTCAGCGGCGACATCGCCTACGAGATGCACGGGCAGGACCTGGCGGGCTCGGCCCACGTCCTCCGGCAGATCTTCGACCGGCTGCACCGCACACCGCCGGTCCTCTACGAGTACGGCCTGTTCGTCGATGAGCGCGGCCGCAAGATCTCCAAGAGCGTCGGCAACGGGTTCCCGCTCTCGGAGGCCCTCGACTGCCTCACGCCGGACGCCCTGCGGCTGCTGCTGTACCGCAAGCCCCGCCGGCCCCGCCGGATCGACCTCCCGTCGGTACCGCGCATCAACGACGCGGTGCGCCACGAGGTGCGGCAGGGCGAACGCGGTGGTGCGGGGGCGCGGTTGCGCCTGCGCAGGATCGGTGTGACGACGCCACCCGGAGGACCGGGGTTCGGCACGCTGGTGCGGGTCCTGGCGGCCTGTGCGCCACTGGACCTGGACGGCGCGACGGCGTTCGTCGAGCGGACGTTCCCCTCGGCACGCCGTCCGGCTCCGGAACTCGTGGCGCGGGCGTGGCGCTACCACCTGCGCACCCGTCCCGAGCCCGAGCCGGTCGTCCCCGACGCCGAGACGGCGGCGGTGCTGCGCAGGCTGGCGGACGCGTTGGCCGCCGCACCGCACGCCGATCCCGGGCGGCTCCTGCGCGACGCGCTCGGAGGCCACGCCCCCTCCTACCGCTCGCTGTACTCGGTGTTGCTCGGCAGGCCGCGCGGGCCGAAGCTGGCCACGTGGTTGACGATCGCCGGCGCCGAGCGTTCGCTCGCACTGGTGCGGGACGTGCTGTCCCGCGGCGCACAGGCCCGCGAGCGGCCGGTGAGCAGCGGGCTCACCCCGATCGACTTCGTCGAAGTGCGGGAGCGCGCCAGGCTGTTCGCCGCGCTCCTGAGGGAACGCACCGCCGCGATCGTGCGCGGCCTGTCCGGCTACCAGTGCGCGAACGTGGCGCTCGACGAGATCGAGCGGTCCGTCGACCTGCTGGACAACCTGCACCTCAACCGCGACTACTTCCGCGCGAAGGTGGGCGCGGTGACCACGTTCCTGCCGCTGAACCAGCCGCTGTACGCCACGGTGTGCTTCGGGGTCGTCCCGTCCCTCATGGCCGAGGACACCGCGCTCCGCCCGCCGACGGTCATGCACCCGCACTACCGGGTGCTGGCCGACGTGCTGGACCTCACGACGCACTTCCCCGAGCTGCACGTGTCGTACGACGGCAAGGAGGAGTTCGTCGCGCAGCGGGCGCACCGCACGGACGCGGTGGTGTTCACCGGCACACCGGAGAACGCCGGCAAGGTCCGCAAGTCGTTCCCGCGGCGAACCCTGTTCATCCTCAACGGTTCCGGTCACAACCCGCTTGTGGTGACCGAGACCGCGGACGTGGACCTCGCGGTCACCTGCGCACTGCGGGTCGTGCTGTACAACCAGGGACAGGACTGCGCCGGGCCGAACGCCCTCCTGGTCCACCGCGACCGCCTGGCGGAGTTCCGCGAGACCCTGCTGGCGCGGCTGCGTGCAGTCGAGCACCGCATCGGGCCCTACGCCGACCCGGACAACCTGGTGGGCCCGAACACCGATCCGGACCACGCCGTGAAAATGGTCCGGAGGTTCCGCGACGACCGCCGCCACTGGGTCCACGGTGGCGAGGTCAACCCCGTCAGCGGGTTGATCAGGCCCGCCGTGTTCGAGAAGGACCTGACGCTGGGCGGCAACTTCAACGAGTTCTTCGCCCCGGTGTTCTTCCTGCAGCCCTACGACGGGGACGCCGACCTCGCGCGGTACTTCGAGGACCGGCATTACGCGGCCAACGCCATGTACATCTCGGTGTTCGGCGACAGCCCGTACGTGAAGTCGCTGCTCGACACGCCCCTGCACGACGCGGACTCGATCCTGTGGGACACGGACCTGCACCTGACCGAGCGGGGCCACCTCCCGTACGGCGGACGCGGCCCGGCCGCGTCCTGCCTGTACGTGGACGGTGTCCGGCTGCCGGGCGCGACCTTGCCGCAACGCGACATCTACCTGCACCTGGTCGCACCGCGGAGCGGCCCGTGCTGAGCAGGCGCCGGGAACCCGTCGCCGCGATCTGCACCGTCGCCGTGGTCGGCCTGGTCACCGGCCTCACCGTCCCGCTGATCTCGTTGCGGCTGAGCGCGGGCGGCGCGTCGGCGGCGTTGATCGGCACGGCCGCGGCGCTGCCCGCGGTGGGCATCCTCGCCGCGGTGCTCTGCCTCGGACCGCTGACGTGGCGGTGGCGGGTCAAGCCGCTGCTGCTCGTGGGGATGTCGGGGTCAGGGGTGAGCACCGGGCTGCTCGCGGTGACCGACAGCGTCCCGGCGTGGCTGGTGCTCCGGTTCGCCGTGGGCGTGTTCGCCGGGTTGCTGCTGGTGCTGGGGGAGACCTGGATCAACGCCATCACGGCGGAGGCCACGCGCGGCCGTTGGATCGCCGTCTACACGTCGGTCTTCACGCTGTGCCAGGTATCCGGTCCCGGTCTGCTGGCCCTGTTCGGCTCGGCCGCGCAGTGGTCGCTGCTCGTCGCCGTGCTGACCCACGTGCCGGGGGTCCTCCTGCTGGCCGCCAGTTCGTGCGGGGTCGACTCGTTCCGCGCGGGCAGCCCGAGCCGGATCGTGGTGTTCGCGCGGTCGGCGCCGACGATCGCCCTGGCGGTGCTGATGTTCTCGTTCTTCGACAGCGCGGTGCTGGCCCTGCTGCCGCTGTACGGCATGGCCTACGGCCACACGGAGGCGATCGCCGTGCTCATGGTGGGCACGGTCTTCGCCGGGGACGCCCTGCTCCAGGTGCCGCTGGGCTGGTGGTCGGACCGCGTGGACCGCCGACTGCTCCACGTGGGCTGCGGCGTGGCGGTGTTGCTGCCGGCGCTGTGCATGCCGCTGCTGCTGGGCGTGCCTCACGCGGTGTGGCCCGCCCTGGTGGTGCTGGGCGGCGCGGCGGGCGGCGTGTACACGCTGGGGCTGGTGCGCATCGGCCGGGACTTCACCGCGGACGACCTGATCGACGCGAACGCGGGCGCCACCGTGCTGTGGGCGCTGGGCAGCCTCGTCGGCCCGACGGTGGGCAGCGCCGCGATGAACCTGCTGCCGCCGGACGGCCTGATGCTCGCGCTGGCGGTCGTCACAGCGCTGTTCCTCGCCGTCGCCGTCGCCGACCTCCGGGTACGGGAGCCGCTTCCCCGCTAGACGACCGCGCGCCGCGCCGCGTGCGCCGCGGCGGCGGCACCGAACCCCCTGAACAACGCCACCGACACGTCGTCCGTCGTCGCGTACCACTCGGGGTGCCACTGCACGGCCAGGCCGAACGCCGGACCGCCGGTGGAGACCGCCTCGACCACGCCGTCCGGCGCGACCGCTTCGACCCGGAGGCCGGGGGCGAGCCGGTCGACAGCTTGGTGGTGAAGTGAGTTCACGTCGACGCTCGGTGTGTCGAGCATCCCGCGCAGCACACCGCCCGCGGCCAGCGTCACCGGGTGCGCGGGCAGGTACTGGTCGTTCCTGGGCAGCAAGGGGTCCTCGGCATGCCCGTCGACGTCGCGCAGGGTGCCGCCCAGCGCGACGTTCAGCTCCTGGAGGCCCCGGCATACGCCGAGCACCGGCACCCCCGCCCGCAATGCGGCGGGGATGAGGTTCAGCGCCAGTTCGTCCCGGTGGGGGTCCACCCGCCCCCGTTCGGGTCCGCCGCCGTACCAGCGCGGCAGCACGTCGCTCTGGTGCCCGCCGAACACCACGCCGTCGAACCGGTCCACCACGTGTGCCAGCGCCGGTGCCGGTCCGCCGACGACCACGACCGCGCAGCCGGACACCTGCTCCAACGCCCGGACGTACACCTCGCGCACCGCCACGTGCGGCACGCCGTCCACCCTCTCCGAGGCTGCCGCGAGGGCGACCAACGGCCGGTCCGTCACCCGGCCACCGCCAGCGCGCCCGCGAGGTCGGCGATGAGGTCGTCCACGTGCTCCAGGCCGATGGACAACCGGATCGACCCGGGTGACACGCCGGCGGCGAGCCGGTCGTTCGCGGGCAGCTGCGCGTGCGTCGTGGACGCCGGATGAGTGGCCATCGAACGCACGTCGCCGATGTTGGTCACGTGCGAGATCATCCGCAACGCCTCGATGAACCGCGTGCCCGCGATCAGCCCGCCCGCCAGCTCGAACTGCACCAGCGGGCCACCGTTGCCGCCGGTGTAGCGCCGCAGCCGCGCCACTTCCCCGTCGTCGCCGAGACAGGGGTGGCGCACGGACACCACCGACGGCTGGTCGACGAGGTAGCGCGCGACCACCTCGGCGTTCTCGCCGTGCGCCCGCATCCTCAGCGGCAGGGTCTCGATGCCCTGGATGAGCAGGAACGCGTTGAACGGGCTGAGACACGGTCCGAGGTCGCGCAGCAGCGTCTCGCGGGCCTTGAGCAGGAACGGGCTGCGCCCGAGCGAGCTGCCCAGGCCGGCGCCGGCCTCGGTCCACACCACGTCGCCGTGCGCGGGGTCCGGCGCGGTGAGCAGCGGGTGCCGCCGTGCGTGCCGTGCCCAGTCGAACCGGTTGGAGTCGACGATCAGGCCGCCCAGCGCGCTGCCGTGACCGCCGATGTACTTCGTCGCCGAGTACACCAGGATGTGCGCGCCGAGCTCGAGCGGGCGGCACACCAGCGGCAGCATGGTGTTGTCCAGGACCAGCGGCAGGCCGACCTCCTCGGCGATGCCGGCCACCTCCTCCACCGGGAACAGCCGCAGCTTCGGGTTGGGCAGGGTCTCGCCGAAGTAGCAGCGGGTCCGCGAGTCGGTGGCGTCGGCGAAGTTGCGGGGCTCGTCCGGGCTCACGAACCGGGTCTCGATGCCGAACCTGGCGAAGGTGTTGGCCAGGAGGTTCCAGGTGCCGCCGTACAGCTCGTTGGAGCTGACCAGGTTGTCGCCCGCCTGGCACATGTTGAGCAACGCCAGGGTGATCGCAGCTTGACCGGAGGAGACGGCGAGGGCCGCCGGGGCGTTGTCCACGGCGGCCATCCTGGCCTCCAGCACGTCGCACGTCGGGTTGTTCAACCGCGTGTAAGCGTGGCCGTCCACGCGCAGGTCGAAGATGTCCGCCGCCGTGCCCACGTCGGGCAGCTCGTACGCCGCGGTCTGGAAGATGGGCGTCACCACCGGGTCGGTGAGGCCCATGCGCAGCTCGGCGCCGCCGTGCACGACACCCGACTCCACCCGCCGGTAGACCTTGCCGGCCGCACCCGGCCGCTCAGGCAGCGACATGCGGCTGCTCCGCCTCGTGCGTCATCGACTCGACGATGGCGCCGATCGCGCTCTGCTGCCCCTCGGGTCCCCTGGTGAACAGGCCGCCCAACTGCCGGTCCACCGCCGCGTAGTCCGGGTCGGCCAGCCGTACCCGCCGTGCCTCGGCCAGGCGCCAGAACGGCGTTCGCGGGTCGAGGTGGTGTTCGAGGTGGTAGTTGTCGTTGTGGATGCCGGTGAGGAACTTCTCCCACGTGCGGCTTTTGCGGTTGCGGGTCATGTAGAGGTCCACGTTGGAGTCACGCACCAGCGGTGTGTGCTCGGACAGCTCGATGTACCAACCCAGGATCTGGAAGCTGGTGAGGTAGGGGACCACCCAGAACAACAGCAGCTCGAACCCCCAGCCCTGCGTCGCGCACACCGACACGACGGAGGTCCAGAAAACCCAGAAGCCGACCCGGTCGAGCACCCGCTTGCGCCGGGGAACCGGGGTCCGCGGCACGTCGGCGGCCCGCAGGTGGCCCTGCTTGAGCAGCCGGTACCGGTTGCGCACGAGGTACTTCAGGTAGGCCCACGTCTGTGTCCCGAACAAGGGCATGACGACCGTGCGGAGCACGTACGCGCGTGGCGAGGACATCTCGTAGGCCCGCTGCTCGATGAAGAACCTCAGGTCCGGGTCGCCCTCGGGATTGCCGAGCTTGGGGTGGTGCGTGAACACGTGCGAGATCTTGTACGCGTAGTGCTGCTGGAAGATCGGGTACGCCGTGAGCACCGTGCCGACGAACATCTGCACCTTGCGGTTCGAGGCGCCGATGCCATGCGCGCAGTCGTGCAGGATGGTCGACAGCCCGCGCTGGCGTGCGCCGATCACGAGCACCGCCAAGGGGTAGAACCAGTAGGAGACGCCGAGGCACAGCCAAGCGCAGAAGACCATCCAGGCGACGTCTTCCAGCCACGCCAGCGCGGCGTGCCAGTTGTCGCTGCGGTTGAGCTTCTTGATGCCGCGCTCGACCTCCTCCGGGAAGCGGTGCATCCGGTAGCGCTTCCCGTCGAACGCCCAGGTGTACTCGTCGGACATCGGCGACTCCTTCCGGGGGCGTTTCGGCGTGGTCCGGGTTTCAGCGGCCGCGGGTGCCGAAGCAGTGGGTGGGCAGTGGTGGGAAGCCGTTGAAACCGACGGACGCGTACGGCGTCGTGTAGGCGCCGGTCGCGAGGATGTCGACGTGGTCGCCCGGCCTCAGGTCGACCGGGAGCCACACCGGTGTGCGCTCGTACAGGATGTCGGTGCTGTCGCAGGTCGGCCCCGCGAGCACGACGGGAGCCCTCTCGTCGGCGAACCGGCCGTCGGCGCGGACCGCGACCACGGGGAAGGCGATGGCCTCGTCATCGGTCTCGATCAGGCCGTTGTACCGGCCCACGTCGAGGTAGACCCAGCGCAAGCCGTCCTCCCGCTCGGTGACCAGCACGACCTCGGAGCGGATCATCCCGGCGTCGCCGGGCAGGTACCGGCCCGGTTCGACGATCAGGGCCGGCCGGGTCGCGAAGGACTCGGAGACGGCCCGGTCGATCGCCGCGAAGTAGGTCTCCAGCGGCGGCACGGTGCCCTCGTAGCGGACCGGTAGCCCACCACCGAGGTTGAGCAGGTCCAGCTCGATCCCCTCGGTGGCCAATTTGGCGGAGACGCGCGCAGCGGCGGCGACACCCGTCGCCCAGCTGTCCGGCTCGCGCTGCTGGGACCCGACGTGGAACGTCGTGCCGCGCGGCGTCAACCCCAGCGCCACCGCGTCGCGCAGCAGCTCGACGGTGTCCTCCTCGGTGCAGCCGAACTTCCGGCTGATCGGCCACTGCGCGCCGGTCGTGCGGACGGTGAAGCGGCAGCAGACCTCGGCGCCGGGCGCGGCTCGCGCGACCTTCTCCAGCTCCGCCGCGGAGTCCACCGAGTAGAGGCGGACGCCGCGCTCGTGGGCGTGGCGGATCGCCGACTCTTTCTTCACCGTGTTGCCGAACGAGATCGACGCCGGGTCGGCGCCTGCGGTCAGGCAGGCGTCGACCTCCCCGACGCTGGCCACGTCGAAGCCGCACCCGAGTCCCACCAGGTGCCGCAGCAGTTCCGGATCGGCGTTGGCCTTCACGGCGTAGTAGACGGAGGCGTCGGGCAGACCCGCCCGCAGTTCCCGGTAGCGGTCGGCGACGACGTCCAAGCTGAGGAGCAGGCACGGCGTCTCCGGCATGATGGCGTCGAACAATTCGCGATGCGCCGCGTAGAACGCATGGTCCACCGGTCGGTCGTCAATCAATGTGGAAGCCTTCCGCTCCGGAAGAACGATGCGCAGACCCGGGTCCCGCTCGGCGTGGGACGGGCCGTCGTGACTGTCGCCATCATGCCGATGTCGCGACCGGGGTGTCAACGAATGCACCCAACTGGCCTCGGCATTTCACTCGGCCTGGAATCCGGCTGCGCCGTGCCAGGTCCGTGTCGGCATTCTTCCGACCGGTTCGATCCACTTCGATCCGGACGGGAACCCTCCGTCGAGTGGCGGTGTTCTCGGTCGAGGTCGGGAAGATTGGGCCGACTTGTGCACCTTCCCCGTGCAGTGCTCGTATTTGCGGCTCTGACCTGCGAACTGCGTCGCCGTGTCCTTGTGCCGTCGATCAACTGGTGTCGACGGCGACCCTACTGCGGCTTCATTGTCAGAAAGAATACTTCGTTCACTTCGTGTGCGTACATTCATCCGTTGGTCGGGGCGATCGATTTCGATCCTCTGCGGATGGGTCGGGGAAGCGGGGGGCAGTTCCAATGAATGCGAGTGGATTGCGTTGAAGTGCGCTCGGTGGCGTCATCGCAACCTGCTGGTTCGATGTTTTGTCGCATTCGAACGGGGTGTGGTGAATTTCAAGGATCGAGTCCGTGAGGTACCGGTCGGTCAAAGGGGCGGCGCGCCCTCGCTCGGCCGGACGACCGCGGTGGAGATCTCCTGCTCGCCGACTGTCGTGATCCGCCGTGCTCGTCAGTCCTCCTCCACCGACATGACCAGTCAGTCGCCGCACCCCTCCCTTCCGGCACGACGTCGACCTCGGCCGGCTGTCCGGGGACGAGGTCGGCCGGGGCGTGACCGGTGCCGTCGGCACGCCCTTCGGCGCGTAGTCGTAGTTGCCGAAGTCGACGACGGTGGTGCCGCCGATCAGTGTGCGAGGGCGGTGAGGGGAGCCGTTCCAGGCGGACAGAACGAACAGACCGTGCCAGGGGACGACCTCCTGCGGTTTGTTCGGGTCGGAGGGGGCGGCGCGCAGGGCGATGTCGGCGTCGTCGCGCAGATACTCGTCGAGCCGCACCAGCTAGGAGCTGTTTGGGGTTCGGATCTACCGGTCCTGTGGTGCGCTGGTAGAACACGGGTGTGGCGCGTTTTGATCTGACCGATGCCGAGTGGGCGTTGATCGAGCCGCATGTGCCGGTGGCGGCTACGGGGCCGTTGCCGCGTCGGGTGCGGGATCGGTTCGACGGGATCCTGTGGCGGTTCCGCACCGGGTCGGGCTGGCGTGACGTGCCCGAGCGGTACGGGCCCTGGTCGACCGTCTACTCCCGGTTCAACGCCTGGGCCGGGGCGGGGGTGTTCCAGAGGTTGATGGAGGCGCTGATCGCCGAGGCCGCCTCCCGTGGGCAGGTCGGGTTGGAACTGGTGAGCGTGGACTCCACCATCGTGCGGGCGCATCACGAATCGGCGGGGTTGGCGGTCGCGGGGGAGACCCTCGACGCGCTGGAACAGGCGCTGACCGAGGAAAAAGGGGCTCCGTTGCCCACCCGACAGAGCGTGCTGCGGGTAGTGCGTCGCGGTCCGCGCCGGAGGCGGCCGGCGCGGGCATGTCTGCCGGTCGGGACCGTGCCGCCCGCGGGCGGCGTCGCAAGGCGCGGGCTGCGGCGGCCGGGCTCGGCCGGTCCCGGGGCGGGCTGAGCAGCAAGGTCCACGCCGCGGTGGACGCCGCCGGGCTGCCGTTGGCGTTCGTGCTCACACCCGGCCAGGCCGCGGACAGCCCGCGGTTCCGGACCGTGCTGGACCGGGTCCGGGTTCCCGGCCCGGTCGGCCGGCCCCGCACCCGCCCGGACGCGGTGGCCGCGGACAAGGCGTACTCCTCCAGGGCCAACCGGGCCTACCTGCGCCGCCGCCGGATCACCGCCGTGATCCCGGAGAAGACCGACCAGCAGGCCAACCACAGGAACAAGGGCTCGGCCGGAGGGCGGCCGGTCTCGTTCGATCCCGCGCGCTACCGGCGGCGCAACACCGTCGAACGCTGCTTCCAGAAGATCAAGACATGGCGCGGCCTGGCCACCCGCTACGACAAGACACCACAAAGCTATGAGGCCGGACTACATCTACGAGGAGCGATCATGTGGCTGAAGACCCTGACCCCAACCACATGATCCGAACCTCAAACAGCTCCTAGTCCGGTGGCGGCAGTGGGCATTCGGTGACCGGCACGTGCTCGCCGATACTGAGGCGCAGCGCGGTCCCTTCCGGGGCCGGGGCGCCCGTCGCCCTGCACCTGCTGCGGCGCGAACTGGGCGCTGACCTCGCCGTCCGGGTGGAGAACCTGATCGACTGCGAACGCAGGGGCACCGTCTGGCAGCGTTGAGGCGCGCCCCGGTCCGGCGCGACGTCGTCTTCTGCGCCGCCCCGGTCGGGGTTACCGTGGGTGTCACGTCGTCGGCCGCGGGCCGCGTCGCGGGAGACGCTTCAGAAGCGGGGTTGATGCGTGATGGAACGACGCATGTCGGTCGCGACGCACTGGGGCAGCTTCGTCGCGGTGGTCGACTCCGGCCGGTTGGTGCGGATCGAGCCGAGGCACGACGACCCCGCGCCCTCGCCCATCGGTCCCGGGATGGTGACGGCCGCCGACGACGCCGCTCGCGTGCTGCGCCCCGCGGTGCGCAGGGGTTGGTTGAACGGCGAGCCGCGCGCCGGGGGCACGGCCAGGGGCGCGGACTCCTTCGTGGAGGTGAGCTGGGACCACGCGATCACGCTGGTGAGCGACGAACTGCGCCGGGTCCGCTCGCAGCACGGGGACAGCGCGGTGTTCGGCGGCTCCTACGGCTGGGCGAGCGCGGGCAGGTTCCACCAGGCGCAGGGGCAGCTCCAGCGGTTCCTGGCGCTGGGCGGGGGGTACACCGACTCCCGCAACACCTACAGCACCGCGGCCCTGGAGGTGATCCTGCCGCACGTGATCGGCGGCCACCCGTGGAGCTACCAGAGCCGGATGCCGATGTGGGACGAGATAGCCGAGAACTGCGAACTGGTGGTGGCGTTCGGGGGACTGGCGCTCAAGAACAGCCAGATCAACCCCGGCGGGTTGGCCAGGCACCGGACGCGGGACCTGCAACGCCGGTGCCGAGAGGCCGGGGTGCGGTTCGTGAACATCAGCCCCATCCGCAGCGACACCGCCGGGTTCCTCGACGCCGAGTGGCTGCCCGTCACCCCCAACACCGACACCGCCGCGATGCTCGGCATCGCGCACACGATGCTGGTCAACGGGTGGCACGACGAGGACTTCCTCCGCCGGTGCTGCGTCGGGTTCGACCGCTTCGCCGCCTACTTGACGGGCGAGGTCGACGGCGTGCCGAAGGACGCCGCGTGGGCCGCGGGGATCACGGGCATCGGCCGTGACGCGATCACCGACCTGGCCCGCCGCCTCACCACCCACCGGTCCCTCGTCATGGTCAACTACGCGGTGCAGCGGGCGGACCACGGCGAACAGCCGATCTGGATGTCCGTCGTGCTGGCGGCCATGGCGGGTTCGATGGGCCGGCCCGGGGGCGGCTGGGGCGCGGGCTACGCGACGATGGACGCGACCGGCGTCGCCAGGGACCGCGCTTTCGTGGCGGGGGTGCCGGGCGTGCCCAACCCGGTCCCGGACTTCATCCCGGTCGCGAGGATCGCCGACGCCCTGCTGCACCCGGGTGAGGTCGTCGACTACGACGGCCGGCGCCTCACGCTGCCCGAACTCCGCCTGGTCTACTGGTGCGGGGGCAACCCGTTCCACCACCACCAGGACCTCCACCGGCTGACCCGCGCCTGGCAGGCCCCCGACACGGTGGTGGTCCACGAGGCGTGGTGGAACACGACGGCCAAGTTCGCGGACATCGTCCTGCCCGTCGCCACCACCCTGGAGCGCGACGACTTCGCCGCCGGGTTCTCCGACCCCCACCTCGTCGCGATGCCGAAGGTCCGCGAGCCGGCGGGCGAGTCGCGCACCGACCACCGGATCTTCGCCGACCTGGCCGCCCGGCTCGGGTTCGAGCGGGAGTTCACGGAGTCGCGTTCGGAGATCGAGTGGGTCCGGCACCTCTACGAGCAGACGAGGGCCACCCTCGGCGACGAGGCCGACCTGCCGGCCTTCGACGACTTCTGGCGGAACTCCACCGCCGAGCTGCCGGCGCCGACCGGCCCGTTCCCCGGCAGTTTCGAGGACCTCCGCGCGGACCCGCGGCGCTTCCCCCTGTCGACGCCGTCCGGCCGGATCGAGATCTTCTCCGAGGAGATCGACTCGTTCGGCTACGACGACTGCGCCGGGCACCCGACGTGGTTCGAACCGGTCGAGTGGCTCCGCGCCGACCTGTCGGACCGGTTCCCGCTGCACCTGATCTCCAACCAGCCCGCCTCGCGCCTGCACAGCCAGTACGACAACGGCGGCCACAGCCTCGGCTCGAAGATCCGCGGTCGCGAGCCGGTGACGCTCAACCCGGCGGACGCCGCGGCGCGCGGCATCGAGGACGGCATGGTCGTGCGCGTCCACAACGACCGGGGCGGCTGCCTGGCGGGCGCGGTCCTGTCGGACGACGTCATGCCGGGCGTCGTGCAGCTGTCCACGGGAGCGTGGTGGGACCCGGTCGAGCCGGGTTCGAGCGGAACGCTGGACCGCCACGGCAACCCGAACGTCCTCACCGCGGACCGGCCGTGCTCGCGCCTGTCCCAGGGGCCGAGCGCCCACAGCGCGCTGGTCGACGTCGAGCCCCATGACGGCCCCCTGCCCGACGTGCTCGCCTTCACGCCACCGCACCTCGTGCCACCCGGGTGATTCCACCACTCGAACGGGTGATCCGGTCTGCTCGGCGGTCGCGCCGCGTGGACACCGTCGTCATGATCTGGCTACGTTGCGCGGTCATGACCGGAGTTCGGGATCTCAAGTACCGCCAGTGGTTCAGGGGCGCGGACGTCGACGGCGACGGGGTCATCACCCGCGAGGACGTCCGCCTGATGGGCGAGCGCTACATCGCGGCCCGCGGCGCCGCGCCGGGGGCGGCGACCGCCCGCCGGCTGACCGAGGGCCTGGACGCGTTCTGGGCCGGTGTGATCGAGCCGATGGACCGCGACGGTGACGGGAAGGTCGACCTGCGGGAGATGACCGAGGGGTTCCGGCTGGCGCTGGCCGACCGCTCCCTGTACCCGCAGCAGGTCGGGCCGGTGGCCGACTGCTACTTCGACCTGATCGACCTCGACGGGGACGACCGGGTCGACCAGGCGGAGTTCGGCGAGATCTTCGGCCTCGCGGGCAACGTGTCCCCCGAGGACTGCGCCGCGGTCTTCACCGCGCTGGACTCGGACGGCTCGGGCGGACTGGACCGCGCCGAGTTCCACCGGGCCCTCGCGGAGTTCTTCTACGGCGACGACCGGGACGCCCCCGCCACGCACCTGTTCGGCAGGATCGCCGGCTGACCGGCCGTCGGCATCACCGCCGCAACGCCTCCGCTCGCCCGTCGACGCACCTGGTGGCGACCACGGCCGCCGCGGCGACGAGCTGCCAGGCGGTGATCGCGTAGACGGAACCGCGTTCCCACGTGGCGTCGTCGAACAGCACAGCCGCCCCGGAGGCGGTGTTGACGCCGAGCCCGAGCAGCGAGGCGATGCCGACGGCGCCGAACGCGAAGCCGGCGTTGCGGGCGGAGCGGGCCGTGCCGCGGCGGTGGAGCAGGAAGGCCGCGGCGACGGTCGCCAGGTTGCCGCCGAGGATCGCCATCACCGCGCCCACCGGGTGCAGGACGGCGGCGGCGCCCGCCGCCTGCTGACCGCTGTGGAAGGTGGCGACCAGGCCGTTGCCGACCGCGTGCGCGACCGCAAGCGCGACGAAGGCCGAACGCCCCCGGCCGGCGGGCAGGGCCCGGGCCGCGAACACCGCGCCGAGCAGGAAGAACAGGCCCTGGTGCAGGAAACCGAGGTTCATGACCTCCGCCAGCGGCGAGTCGACGAGCCGCTCGTCGAGGGGGTCCGCCCGCACGGCGCCGAGGTCGCTGATGTAGTCGTGCGCGTAGCTGTAGCCCGGGAAGGCGGACGCCGCGACGGCCTCCGACACCAGGTACCAGACCGCTCCCGACGCCCACAGCACCGCCGTGGCGACCAGGGGTTCCCGCCGCACCCCGCCCGCTCGCTCCACCGTCGCCCCCCGACCGCACCGGTCACCCGGCCGGTGCCCTCGCGGTGATCCTGCCCGCTGCCGACCACCCCGGCACGCCGGCCGCCCGTGCGCAGCCGGCCGTCCGTGCGCAGCCGGTCGCACCGTTCGTGGCGGCGGAGCGTTCCCCGTCCGGCGCGCAGTCGCGGACCGGGGGCGAAGGTCGGTGGGAGGCCCGCCGGTCCAGCGGATACCCGATTGCGCCACGCACCCGCGCGGGGCGACCATGGGTGCCGTGACGCGCCCTCGGCAGACCATCGACCGCGGGGACTTCGCCCTGCGGCGGTGGCGGGCGGGCGGTGACTTCGAGGCGTTGTCCCGGATGGTCGAGGAGTCGCTCGACCACCTCGGGCCGTGGATGCCGTGGGTCGCCCGCCACAGCCCGGACGCCACCCGCGCGTTCCTCGCCGGCTGCGACCCGAAGTGGCGGAGCGGCGACGCCTACGACTACGCGATCACCACGGGCAGCGGGCTCGTCGGCAGTCGTTCGACGTACCGGGCGGGTGATCCCCGCGGTCTGGTCACGGGCTACTGGCTGCACCCCGCCGCCACGGGCCGTGGCACCGCGACCCGGGCGGCGGCTGCCATGGCGGCTGAGGCGTTCACCCCGCCGGACGTGGACCACGTGGAGATCGTGCACGACCTGGCCGACACCGCCAGCGGCGCCGTACCCCGACGACCGGGCTCCACCGAGGTGCGACGCGAACGAGCGGCCCCGCCCGCGACCCCGTCGGGAAGCGGCACCGACGTGGTCCGGCGGCCGACCCGAACCCCGGCGACCCGGCTCCGCCGGGCGGGGTGAGGACCACGATCCATGCGCATCACCCAGGAAACCGTCGTCGACGGCGTTCGCGAACAGTTCTTCGCCATCGGCGACGTCCCCGGCGTGCTCTGGACGCCCGCCGAGGGCTCCGGGCCGCGTCCGCTGGTCCTGATCGGGCACGGCGGCGGCGGGCACAAGAAGGGGTGGGAGGTCGTCTCCCGCGCCTTCCCCTACGTCACCTCGTGCGGCTTCGCGGTCGCCGCCATCGACGCGCCGGGTGCCGGGGACAGGCCCGCGCACCCGGAGGTCCGGCGGCTCGTCGCGGTCATCCGGGAACGGGAGGCGGCGGGCGAGCCCCCCGGCCCGGCGTGGCCCGCCCTCAACGACACGGTGGCGGCGGAACTCGTACCCGACTGGCGGACCACCCTGGACGCGCTCCGGGAACTGGACTCCGTCGGCGACAGCCGGCCCGTCGGGTACTACGGCCTGTCCCAGGGCGGTGAGATGGGCGTGCGCCTCGTCGCGGCCGAACCCCGGATCACGGCCGCGGTCCTCGGCCTCGTCGGGAGCGACCGGCTCACCGACACCGCGGCGCGGATCACGATCCCGGTCGAGTTCGTGATGCAGTGGGACGACGAGGGGAACCCGCGGGACTCCGTCCTGACGCTGTTCGACGCGCTCGGCTCCACCGAGAAGACCCTGCACGCCAACCCGGGCGGCCACTTCCGGGTCCCGTCCTTCGAGATCGACAGCTCGGTCCGGTTCTTCGTCCGGCACCTGGGCGGCCCCGGCGAGGCGAGCGGCTCCTGACACCCGCGGCACGGTGATCGCGGCCGCCGGGGTTCCCGTACCCGGGCCCTGAGCACGTCGAACCCGCACCCCCGCGCGTCCGGGTCGAAGCCGTGCTCGACCAGCCGGCGCGACGCCACGAGGCTGCGCAGCGACCACCAGGCGCGGTCCAGGCCGCACCCGGCCTCACGGGCGACTTCCGGGTGGACGAGGCGGGAGCGCGGGTTCACCGTCGACGCCGGGTACCGCGACGTCGGCCGTACCAGGCCGCGCCACCCGCGGCGAGCCCCGACACCCCGCCGTACACCCACGCCCCGCCAGGGGTGTGGATGGCGAGCAGCGCGACCGCGGCGGCGACGACCGCGATCGCGAGCACGGCGCCGCCGAGCGTCCAGCGCAGCAGCAGCAACGCGTTGCGGGTGCGGTGGTCGTCGGACAGCACGTAGCCGAGCAGGCCGTGCGGTGCCGGAGGTTCCGTGCGCCGGGCGGGGGGAGCGGGCATCGTCCTCACCCCGCCGCCGCGTCGTCGGGACCGGTGTCGCGTCGGGCGCTGTGCAGCAGTTCCCCCCACGACGTGACGTCCGGCCTGCGGCGGAGCAGCGCCCGCCGTTCCCGCTCGGTCATCCCGCCCCACACCCCGTACTCGATCCGGTTGTCCAGGGCCTCCGCCAGGCACTCGGTCCGCACCGGGCACCCCATGCAGACGAGCTTGGCCCTGCGCTGCTCGGCGCCGCGCACGAACATGTCCTCCTCGCTCTCGTCACGGCAGGACGCGCGCGTGCGCCACTCCTCCGTCCGGGGCGGCGGGTGCACGACCGCGTCGACGGGCAGCCTGGGACCCCATCCCCCGACCTCCGCGGAAGGGTCCCCGGTCAGGTCGACGGCGACGGCGACCAGGAGGTCCGCCATCTCCGCGTACGGCATCCGCGGCCCGTCCGGTTCCGCTCCCGCCACGAGCCTCGCCGCAGCCGGGGTCGCGGCCGGGGTCACAGCCGGGGTCGCGGCCGCAGCCGGGGTCGCCGGTGCCCGCCGTGGAGCCTCTTCGGCCGTTCCGGCGGCGAGAAGACGGTTCTCCAGGTCCTCCTGCGCCGCGTCCAGGTCGTAGTCGGCGTAGCGCGCGTCCAGGTCCGCCGCGACGCGGCGCATGGTCTCGTCGATGTTCACCGCCCCTCCTCTTCCCTTCGGTCGCCGCGGTCCTCGAGCCGTCGCCGTGCCCCGGACAGGTGGGAGTGCACGGCGGACGGGGTGATCTCCAGGTACCGGCCGATCTCCTCGACGTCCTGCCCGAGCAGGACGTGCAGCTCCAGGCACTCGGCCTGCCGCGGGGTCAGCCTCCCGAGCATCTGCTGGAAGTCCAGCCGCGCCACGAGACCGGCGACGTCGTCGGGCGCGATCAAACCCTCGACCTGCTCCGTCACCGGCACGGGCTGCCGCCTGCGCCTGCGCCGGAAGTCGACGAGCGAATCGCGCAGGACCTTGAGCGCGAACGCCTCCGGTGATCGCGCGGTCCGGAGTGCCGTTCGCACCCGGTACAGGGCCACGAAGGCGTCACTGACGACGTCCTCGGCGTCGTGCCGGGTCAACCCGCGCAGCGCCAGGTACTTCAGGAAGTTCACGCGGTGCGCTCGGTGGAACTCCGCGAACCACGTGTCCAAGCGTTCCCGGGCCTGGCAGGCTTGAGCGTCACGCGGGCACACGCAACTCGTGCGCGGACACGTGCTCATGCTGGTCACGACCACCTCACCCCACCGTCACCCACCGCGTCCCACGCGCCGTAGTCCACCGTTCACCCGCAACGCCGTCGCGTGGCCCCGGTTTGTCCAGGCGATGCGCGGACACCACCCGTTCGCAGTAACCCCGGACATCGGGCTTCAAGAACCCGTAACCGGTCCGGCGTCCTCGTCAACACCGTCAGCCCTACCGGGAGAGGTGATCACACGGGGTTATGCTGCCCGGCGTGACCGAGTTCGTGCAGGTGTCCACCGCGGCCGAGAGCAGGGAAGTCGCCTTCCGGTTGGCGAAGTCCGCGGTCGGGGCGCGTCTGGCCGCCGGTGCGCAGGTGATCGGCCCGGTCGGGTCGGTGTTCTGGCACCTGGGCGAGCTCGGTGAGGGCGAGGAGTGGCAGGTCCTGTTCAAGACCACCGCCGACCGCTTCGCCCGGCTGCGCGACCACCTGGTCGCCGAGCATCCCTGGAGCAATCCCGAGGTGACCGCGACGGCGCTGGTCGACGGCACGCCCGAGTACTTCGACTGGCTGAGGCGGACGCTCGACCCGCAAGCCTAGGCACCGATCGCGTCGAACATCCGAGCCACCGCCGGCAGAGAGCGGTGCTGTTCCAGTCGGTGCGCGACCTGCCGGATGCGGCTCAGTGGACGCACCGAGCCGACACCGTCGGCCAACCGGAAGGACTCGGTGACGACCAGGGCGGCGCGTTCGATCTCGTGCCCGTCGAGCAGGGCGTGGGCCAGCCAGGTCAGGTACAGCGCCTTGTCCCGCGCCTGTGTGTCGTCGAACCGCGACAACGCCGACTCCAACACCGGCACGGCCCGCAACGGCCGGTGCAACTCCGCCCAGCACCGCCCCGCCATGATGTCGATCTCGGTCCGGTCGACCCAGTAGACCCAGTCCGGCTCGGGCCGGTCATCCGAGCGGGCCAACTGCTCCCGCGCGAGGGCCAGCGACCGGTCCGCGTTGGCCGCGTCGCCCGCCACCGCGTAGGTCCAGGCCCTGCGCTCGGACAGCAGCGCCCCCACCCGCGGCGTCACCGCCTCACCCGCCACCGCGCAGGAGGACTCGGCCAGGCCGACGTTCGGCCGCGCCACCGTCACCTCCTGGTAGGCCAGGAACGCCAGGGCATTGCCCGCCAGCGCCGGATCCTCGGCTTCACGTGCCGCGGTCAGGCTCGTCTGGTAGTGCCGCCCCGCTTCGGGGTGCATGCCGGCGTCGAACGCCGCCCAGCCGGTCAGCTGCGCCTGCTCGGCCACCACCCCGACCAGGCGCTTGCGGGTCGCCCCGGTACACCGCGCCTGGCGGACGAACGACATCGTCCCCTCCAGCTCGGAGGCGTAGAGACGGTAGGTGTCACGGCCGCCGAGGTAGTTGTCCAACCGGCGCAACCGCGCCGTCCGCGCAACCAACCGATCGACATCGCCACCGCCGACACCGCCTGACGGCGACCGGAAGACGTCGGCCGTACCCAGTGCGGCACCCACCGCGGTCCCGAAGAACTCACGTCGGTCCACGTCACCTCCGACACCGGTCTCGTCGTGCCCGCGCCGCCCCGCCGCGCGACGAACGCGGTCCTGCTCCTCTCTCGCCTTGCCGCGCAGCGCGACGAGCGCCCCGCCCGCGTCCAACGCCGCGTCGATGGCGCGCACGATGTCCAGCGACGGCAGGTTCGCCTGTACCCGCTCGGCGTAGGAGACGTACTGACGCGTATAGCCGATCCTTCTCGCCAGCTGCGGCTGGCTCAACCCCGCCTCGACCCGGCGACGCTTGATCTCCGAGGCCAGCAGACTGGCCGCTGCACCCGTGTCCTCGCCGCCTGAAGGTGCCACGCCCGCCGACGCGTCCGTACCGCCGGCCTTGTTGTCGGCTTGGGACACGTGGGCCTCCATGGTTACCGAAGCGGTATGGATGGTGACAGATTGTAGCTCCACTGATGTTGACCAGGCACAGCCGTATCCAGCACTGCCCGCTGAGGGATGTAAACCGCCCTGGGGTCAAAGGAGGTTCAGTGGTGTCCGACAAGATTCAGCCCAAGATCATCGCGGGCGTGGTCATCGACCAACTGCTCACCAACGACACCGGTGACCAGACCCGGCCGCACACCGTCACCGAGACCCCGACCGGCGGCGGTCAGGTCACCCGCGTGTTCACCCGCGCCGCGCTCGGGGTAACAGAGAGCGTGGACAACGGGCAGCGCACCGGATGCACCTGCCACCCCATCGGGGTGACCGGCTCCCTCGAAGGCGTGCCGGGACCTCCCGGGCAGAGTGCGACGTTGTCCTGATGACCGACCGGTCCCCGCCGCGCCACTCCGCGCGCTACTACGCGATCGTCGGTGCGCTGATGCTCATCGCGGTCGTCATCGGGTTCGCCCTCGTCGAGGAAGCGGGCTGGGTACTGGTCCTGACCGGCTGCTTCCTCGGCGGGTTCCTCGCCGAGTGGATCGCCGACCTGGTGCGCTACTGCCGAAATCGACGCTGACCTCGTTCATCGGAGCCACGTGAACCGCTCGAAGAAGAATCTCGTCATGGTGATCTCGTGCTTCCTCATCGCCGCGTTGCTCTCAGGGGTGCTGGCGGCCTTCCTCGAACAGGCGACGGGGCAGTGGTGGGTCCTCTACCTGCCCCCGCTGGTCGTGGTCGCCGTCGCGGTCCCGGTGGCGCTGCGCATGATCACGTCCAGGAGGAGGTGACGGACCCCGCGGTGCCGGCGGGGGCGGTCTGTGCGGGGGCGTGGTCAGAGGAAGGTCGTCAGGGCGACCGGCACGGCCAGGCCGGACAGGCCGTTGAGCGGGCAGTCGAGGTTGGGGTTGGCCGCTCCGACCGTCTGCGAGGTGGTGCCGGCCAGGGTGCCGCCGGTCTGCCAGGTGGTGAGCTGCACGGTGCCGTCGAGCACGTTGGTGCGGACGGTGAAGTCGAAGGTGGTCTGCTCGTCGCCGGGGGACCACTCGATGATCCCCGAGCCGGTGAGGGTGAGCAGCAGGTTGCACGGCACGCCGCCGAGGCTGGTCGCGGTGCCGGTGACCGGGGTGGCGACGCCGCCGGCCAGTTGCGGGTGGGAGCCGTTGGGTGAGGTGCAGTTGGACAGGCTGGCGACGGCCACCACCGACGCCGTGGTCTGCACGGCGGTCAGCGCCGGGCTGAAGCTGAGCTGCACGTTGATGGTGCAGGTCAGGTCGGCGACCGCAGCCGTGGCGGGCGGCGCGGTGGCGGACCCCGGCGCGACGAGGGACGCGGCGGCCACCGCCCAGGCCCTGAGCCGGGTCCGCGTGGTCATCCCGGGACGTCTCGACATGTGCACCTGCTCTCCGGCGGATGTCAGCTGACAGTGACAGGATGAATACCGAGCGTGATCGACTGCAAGCGGCCGAAAGAGTAGCGGCGACCGGGAACGGTGCCGGTCATCGGTCACGCGTGGCCGATGACGCGCGATCTCGCGCGGCGGACCGGGCGACCCCCGTCAGCGGCCCGCGGTGAGTTCGCCGGTGAGCTTGCCGTGCAGGCGGGCGCTGTGCGGGTCGAGGCCGGTGATCTCGACGGTCTTGCCGCGCTGGGCGTACTTCGCCTCGACGGCGTCGAGCGCGGCGACCGAGGAGGCGTCCCAGACGTGCGCCGCACCGAGGTCGATGACCACGCGGGCCGGGTCGCCCGCGTAGTCGAACCGGCCGACGAGGTCGTCGGAGGAGGCGAAGAACAGCTCGCCGGTGACCCGGTAGACCACGGTCGTGCCCTCGGGGTCGGTGACGGCGGTGACCTCGGCGACGCGGGCGACGCGCCTGGCGAAGATGACCATGGCGGTGACGGAGCCGACGACGACGCCGACCGCGAGGTTGTGGGTGGTCACCACGCAGGCGACCGTCGTGACCATGACGGTGATCTCGCCGAGCGGCATCCGGCGCAGGGTCTTGGGGGCGATGGAGTGCCAGTCGAAGGTCGCGAACGACACCATGACCATGACGGCGACGAGCGCGGCCATCGGGATGTCGGAGACGACCGGCCCGAACACGACGCACAGCACCATGAGGAACGCGCCGGCGAGGAAGGTCGACAGGCGGGTGCGGGCGCCGGAGACCTTCACGTTGATCATCGTCTGGCCGATCATCGCGCAGCCGCCCATGCCGCCGAAGAAGCCGGTGACGATGTTGGCGACGCCCTGGCCGATGGACTCGCGGGTCTTGTTCGAGGGGGTGTCGGTGATGTCGTCGACCAGCTTGGCGGTCATCAGCGACTCCATCAGCCCGACCAGCGCCATCGCGAAGGCGTAGGGGGCGATGGTGGCGAGCGTGCCCGGCGTGAACGGCACGTCCGGCAGGCCCGGCACCGGCAGGGACGACGGCAGCGCGCCCTTGTCGCCCACGGTCGGCACGGCGATGCCCGCCCCGACCGTGATGAGCGTGAGCGCCACGATCGAGACCAGCGGCGCGGGCACGACGGTGGTGACCTTCGGGAAGAGCACCATCAGCGCCAGGCCGCCGAGGAGCAGCGGGTAGACCGCCCAGGGGACGTCGCGCACCTCCGGCACCTGCGCCAGGAAGATCAGGATCGCCAGGGAGTTGACGAAACCGACCATCACCGAGCGGGGGACGAAGCGCATCAGCCTGGCCACCCCGAGCGCGCCGAGCACGACCTGGAACACGCCCGCGAGGATGACCGCGGCGACGAGGTGACCCAGGCCGTGCTCGTTGTTCAGCGGGGCGATGACCAGCGCGACCGCGCCGGTGGCGGCGGAGATCATGGCCCGTCGGCCGCCGACCACGGAGATCACCACGGCCATGGTGAACGAGGCGAACAGGCCCACCGCGGGATCGACCCCGGCGATGATCGAGAACGAGATCGCCTCGGGGATCAGCGCCAGCGCGACGACGAGACCCGCCAGGACCTCCGTGCGCCAGACCTCGGGGTCGCGCAGCCAGTCGGGGGCGAGGGCGCGCAGGCGTCCGGACGCGGACGGGGCGGAACCGGGAGTGGGCAAGAGGGGTTACCTGTCGTGCTCGGGCACGCCCCTGCGGGCGTGCGCGGTGGGGACGGCGGGGCCGGATCGGCACCCGCGCGGGACGGCCCGGTGCCGGGTGGGCCTGGTGCCGGGTGGGCCTGGTGCGGGACGGGGCCGCGGCCGGCCGCCCTCGCCGCCGGCAACCCTACCCTGACGTCAGGGTTCGGCCGCGGGGGTGTGTCGGACATCCCGCCGGGGGCGCGACGGCCGGGCCGGTCGCGGCCCGGTGCTCGGCACGGGACGGCCGGAAGGGCGGTCCGCTCACGGCGTGCGGGGGTGGACGGGCGAGGCCGGCCGCTCGTGGACGACGGCACGGGGGCCGACGAGCACGAGCGCGGTGGAGCAGTGGTCGAGCAGACCGCGGCTGGTGGGGTTCCCGGTGGTCGGGGTGCAGCCGACGACCAGCAGCGAGGCCAGCCTCGCGTGGCGGACGAGGCCGGTGACCGGGTGCGACCCGGCGACCCGCACGTCCACCGGCACGTCCGGGTGCCGCCCGGCGTACAGGTCGATCGTGGTCAGCACGGCGTGCGCGGTCGAGGCGGCCCGCGGTCCGGCGGCGGAGGAACCGCGGGTGCAGCAGACCACGCGGACGCCGGTGCCCAGGGCCTCGGCCAGGGCGAACCCGGACAGCAGCGTCGCCCGGGACACGCCGTCGCCGTCGGTGCCGATCAGCACGGGCAGGTCGTCGCGCCACGCCGCGCCGGGCGGGACGGCGACGACCGGGCAGTGCGCCGAGGCGGCCACGACGAGCGCGAGCCACCGCTCCGCCTCGGTGCGCGCGCTCAGGACGACCACGTCGGCGGTGCGGGACTCGGCGACCAGGGCGCGTGCGGCGACGTCGGGGGTGCCCCGGAGGGCCGGACCGGCGGGGGCGTCGGCGCGCGGGGCGGGCCGGGCCACGGCGATGTCGCGACCGCGTCGTTTCGCGTACGACGTCGCCCACAGCGCGGCGTCGAGGGCGTCGGGTCGCCCCGACGCCCCGAGGACGACGCGTGTCGGCCGATCGGACGAGCTGGTCGTGACGGCCTCCGGGGTCGTGCCGCTGTGGGGCCCGCTCACCGCCGGGCGGTGCCATCTTGGCCGATCGCCACCCGGAACGGTCGCGGATCGCCCGTTCTTCGACCGGTTCGGCGTAGGCGACCCGGCCGCGGGGAGCAGGGGCACTGGGGCGTGGGGCGCAGTCCGTGCCCGGCGAACAGCGGTGCCGGGGCCGCGGCGGTGACGCGGACGCGGGTCCCGGTGGTTGCACCGATCGCGCCCGCGGCCGTTCCGCTAGGCTCGCCCGTCGATCGACAGCTCCCGGGACCACTGGCCGGCCCCGGTCCCGGACACGGCTGTCGTGCCTTCATCCGGGGAGGGATGTGGCCGTTCCGACTGTCGTGCCGTCCGGTGACGCGGAGGACGCACGGGTTGCTCTCCACCGCGTGCGCCGGTGGACCTCGGTCTTCGCCTGGGCCGGCGGGGTCGTGTTCGCGGCGCGGCTGCTGCTCGCGGGTGCGACGCCCGCCGCCGGCGTCACCGCCGTGGTCGTGGCGCTGCTGCTGTGCTGGTGGGCGGTCCGCCCGGGGCGGGACGGGTGGGTGGGCGCCCTCGTCGAGACCGCCGTCGTGGTGACCGGCGTGCTGGTGCTGCCGAGCCCGCAGCCGGTGCTGGGTTTCCTGTTCGGCGTCACCGTCCGCCGGGTGCTGCTCGACGACGAGCACCGCTTCCCCGGCAAGGCCCTGCTCCCCGCGTGCGGCTACGTCCTCGGCTTCGGCGCGTCCGCCCTGGCCGGCCGGGTGGTCGACCTGGGCCCGGACACCCTGGCCCCGGCGCTGATGCCGCTGGCGGGGCTGGCCATCGGGTCGGCCGCCCTGCACCAGACGGCCCTCGCCGCCCGGCTGGCCGAGAGCGCGCGGCGCCGCGCGGACAGGGCGCACCGCGCCGCGGAGGCCGCGGTGCGCGCCGGACCGGTCGGGTTGGTGCTGCTCGACGGAGGGGGCCGGCCGGAGCTGTTCAACGAGCGCGCGGCCGACCTGCTCGGGTGGGACGGCCCCGGCGCGGTGCCCTGCCCGCACGGCCCGGAGATCACCGCCTGCGCCCGCGGCTGCGCCCGCCCCGCCCCCGACCCGGTCGAACTGCGGCTCGACCGCGCCGGCACCGAGACCGCGCTCACCCTGCACCCCGTGGACGTCCCGGACGAGGACGGCCCGGGGCGGGTGATGGTCGCGGTCGTCGACGTCACCGCGCGCCGGCGCCGGGAGGACGTGCTGCGCGAGCACTGCGAGCACGACGAGCTGACCGGCCTGACCGGCCGCCGCTACTTCCTCGACCTGGTCGACCGCGCGCTGGAGGACGGGGACGTCGCGCTCCTGCTGGTCGACCTGGACCGGTTCAAGGAGGTCAACGACGTCCAGGGCCACCAGGTGGGGGACCGGCGGCTGGTCGAGGCGGCACGGCGCCTGCGCACCGCGCTCGGCGAGCACGACGTCGCGGCCCGCCTGGGCGGGGACGAGTTCGCCGTGCTGACGGCGCCCGGGGACGAGGTCGGCCTGGCCCACCGCGTGCTCACCGCGCTGGCCACCCCCGCCGGCCCGGGCGAGGGCACCGTGATCAGGGGCAGCGTCGGGGTGGCCGTGGCCGGCCGCGACGGCACCGGTCGCACGGCGCACGACCTGCTGCGCGACGCCGACGTGGCGATGTACGTGGCCAAGCGCGAGGGCGGGGGACGGGTCCGGGCGTTCCGGCGCGAGATGGGCGAGGACGTCGCCGCCCGCCAGCGCGACAAGGTCGACCTGCGCGCCGCGCTGGACAACGACGAACTGGTCCTGCACTACCAGCCCATCGTCGACCTGGCCGCGGGCCGCGCCGTCCACGCCGAGGCCCTGGTGCGGTGGCGGCGCCCGGGACACGGCCTGCTCGGGCCCGACCGGTTCATCGGCCTGGCCGAGGAGACCGGCCTGATCGTGCCGCTGGGCGCGCACGTGCTGCGCGCGGCGTGCACGGACGCGGTGCGCTGGCGGCGGCGCGGCCGCTCCCTGGGCGTCGCGGTCAACGTCTCGCCCGGTCAGCTGGCCGGCGACGCGTTCTCGCGGCAGGTCGGGGAGCTGCTGACGTCCACCGGCCTGGAACCGCGGGAGCTGACCGTCGAGGTCACCGAGGCGGTGTGGGCCGACGAGACCGCCATGCGGGTGCTGATGGACGTGCGCGAGCTGGGCGTGCGCGTGGCGCTGGACGACTTCGGCACCGGCTACTCGTCGCTGAACTACCTGCGGCGCTTCCCGTTCGACCTGGTGAAGATCGACAAGTCGTTCACCGACGGCCTCGGCGAGGACGCCCGGACCGAGGGCGTGGTGCGGTGCATCATCGACCTCGCCGCCGTGCTGGGCGCGCGCACGGTCGCCGAGGGCGTCGAGACGCCGACCCAGGCGCACTGGCTGCGCGACTCCGGCTGCGACTACCTCCAGGGCTACCTGTTCGGCAAACCGGACCTGCTGGAGAACTGGCACCCCGACCTGGTCGCCGGCCCCCTCCCGCTGCCGCGCCCCTGACCCGCCCGGCGACCGGGTCCTCCCGCTCGACCGCCGGGACGACCACGCCGGTCCCGCGGGCACCGGCCGCGCGCGTCACCGGAAGATCGCCAGGGCCCACATCTTCAGCACCCGGTCCTCCTCGTCCCAGCTCTCCACCTTGCCCAGCACGCGTCCCCCGAACGAGGTGTTCCCCTGCGGCAGCACGTCGTTCTTCCGCAGACCGCTGCGCGGGAACTTGACGCGCGCGTGAGCCTCACCGCCGGGGTAGGGCACGCGCAGGCGGAGGTAGTCCGCGTCGGGCTGGTCCTTCTCCTCGTACACCTCGAACACCCCGACGACGGACAGGAACATCCGGGTGTCGCTCAGGGCCGCCCCGCCGCGGGCGTCGCCGACCAGGCTGTGGTGCGCGTGCACCTCGCCGTCGTGGAAGTCCGCGTAGACGATGGCGTCGGCCGCCTCCAGGTGCCGCACGACCTTGCGGATCGCGGTGATCGGCTGTTCCACGACCTCGAAGAACTCGGCCCTCTCGCCTTCACGGGTCCGGCCGCCGGTGACGTTGAGCCAGCGGGTCTTCACCTCGCCGCGGCCCTCCGTGGTGTCCCGGGTGTACTTCTCCACCTGCCGCTTGAGCGCCGAGACGTCGTCGCGGTACTGGAGGATGTCCATGACCACCGCCTCGTTGAGGTACATCAGCACCTCGTGGCTGCCGATGAGGCCGGGCGCCGCGCTGGGGTCCCGCCTGCGGCGCGCGTACAGCACCGCGGCGGCGACGACCAGGGCGGTCCCCACGACGACGAGGACCCAGAACAACGCGCTACCGGCAGCCACGGATCTCCTTGAACGCCTCGGACAGCGATGTCGCGTTCGCGTCGACCATGTGCCCCCCGGTGGCCCTCGCCGCCCGGTCCAGCTCACCGGGGTCGGCCTCGCCGAAGCGAACGGTGTAGGTGTGCACGGCCTTCGCCGCCGGGTGCCGCGCCTCGTGGTTGCGCAGGAAGTCCGCCAACCCGATCCCGGTGTTGTTCTCCCCGTCGGTCATCAGCACGATCGTGACCGGCTGCCCGGGGTCGGCGGCGGTGACGGCCGCGGCTTTCCCGTAGGCCGCCTCCAGCGCCGACCACACGCCGGTCCCGTCGTCGAAGCGGTCGGTGGCGATGTGGTCGCGGATGGCGTCGAGGTCGGACTGGTCCTCGATCACGAAGTCCCGCTCGTCGAGGACCTGCCCGCCGAAGCGCACGACGGTGAACCTCTCGCCCCGGTAGAAGCGGGTGAACTTGCCGGCCTCCGACGGGTCGGCACCGCTGAAACCTGCGAACGTGGACCGCAGGTCCGCTATCCGCTGCCCGCGCATCGACGTGGAGAAGTCCAGCGCGAAGATCACCTGCGAGGGGTTCCTGGACAGCGGGTCGGCGTACGCGGCGGCGAGCCGGTCGACGGTCTCCTTGCGCTCGGGGAAGTACAGGGTGTTCGTGCCGAAGTCGCGGAACCGGGGGTCGCGCGGCACCCGGTTGTCCAGCGGGCGGCGCAGCGTGCGCTCCATGATGCCGCGCTGCGCCCGCTCGGACTGGAACCACGTCACGACCGCGTCGAAGCTGTCCCGCTTGGCCGGGTCGAGCAGCAGCATCGGGTAGTCGGCGAGGATGATGCCGTCGCGCGGGTAGAGGATCTCCAGCGGCTCGCGCAGCTGCCCGCCGGCGTTGAGGGACAGCAGCACCGACTCGTAGTTGATCAGCGCGTCCGCGGCGTCCTGGTCGGCGGCGTAGCTGTCGGCGAGCTGCCGCGAGGTCTCCCCGGCGAGGGTGCGCCCGGCGAAGAAGCCGCGCAGCCGGTCGCAGGTGACGTCCTCCTCGCGCAGCGCCCCGCCGGTGCCGGCCGCCGCCGTCGCGACACCGATCAGCGCGGAGAGCCCGCTGCCCGCGTGCCGCGGGTCCGCCATCCCGAAGCGCACCATCCCCGTGGCGGACCGGTCGGCCAGGTCCGCCCAGGAGAGCCGCTGGTCCGCCGCCGAGGTCCGCAGCAGCTCGGCGACCGCCGGTTTCACCCCCACCGCCAGCGGCGAGAACATGAACCTGGCGCTCAGCGGTCGTTCCCCGGCGTACTGGAGCTGCTTGAGCTTCAGGTCGAAGTAGCGGTCCGTGGACAGCCAGGCGATGTCGTGCCGGTAGCTGCCGGGGGTGAGCGAGTCGGTCGCGTCGATCGTGCCCCGGTGCTCCACGACGAGCTCGACGCCGGTGTCGCGGCGCAGCTCGTCCAGCAGGGGCCGCATGTCCGTCAGCTCGGAGGAGGCGAGCACCGTCAGGGTGGTGCGCGGCGGTTCGGGGTCGGCGGTGCACGCCGTGAGCAGCACGAGCACGGCGCAGAGCAGGGCCGCCGCCTTCGTCGCGGCCCGCGTCACGGACATCCGCCGATCGTGGTGATGAGCTTCTCGAAGACCTCCAGCGGCGGCAGGTACGCGCGCGTGTAGTCGTTGTCGGACGACGGCGCCTCCAGCCCGTGCCCGGTGAGCATGCCGGTCAGTTCCGGGCTCGTGGTCCGCTGCTCCGCGTCGAGCACCCGGAACCCCAGCTCGACGGCTCGCCGGCGCAGCTCGGGATCGGTGCGCAGCAGCTCGGCGAGCTTCTTCCCGGTCTCGTTGAGGGCGATGAACGACGGCTGGGTCTCGAAGTGGTCGGCGGGGTAGAGCAGGACGCGGTCCTCGTCGGGCTGCCCGTTCGGGCGCCGCAGCTGGTGGGCCAGGTACTGGTGCTCGTAGATCACCACGATCGGCGCGATCCCCTTGCCCTCCGGCGACAGGTAGAAGGGGACCCGGTCGGCCGTGGGGGCGCCCTGGGAGCGGTAGAACGGCTTCAGCGCCTCGCCGAGCGAGACCGCCTCCTCCTCGGCCGTCGCGGCCCGGCCGCCGTTCTTCGCGTAGGCGATCAGCCCCTGGTACGTGCCGCCGGAGTTGGACTTGCACACGTCGGAGGTGTGGGCGAGGACCAGGTTGTTGTTCTGGATGCCGTGGGCGCGGACGCCGATGTCGTTCCAGCGCTTGCCCGATTCGGTCAGCTCGACGAACCTGCCGATGTCCAACTCGTAGTAGAGCGGGTTGGGGCGCTGGTCGTCCATCGGGATGGCGATGCCCGCGTCGTGCAGGGCCCGCGCGTACGGGCGGTAGGTGGCGAGCACGATCGGGCTGACGAACGGGACGTACGCCTGGGCGTACTGGTCGTTCTCCTGCCGGTCGGCCAGGATCAGGTCGGTCGCGGGCTGGCCCGAGGGGAAGACGAAGTCGTAGCGGTCGACGTCGTGCGTGGCGATCTCCCGCGAACCGGAGTTGTCGACGGCGACCTCGTAGTTCCTGCGCTTGAGGATCTCCCGCACCCCGGGATCGCGGAAGAAGTCGACCTTCGACCCCAGCTTGCCCCGGACGACGGTGACGGCCTGCGCGGGTGGCGCCGTGCGGACCAGGACGGGGACCAGCCCGAGCAGGAGCAGGCCGACCAGGCCGACGGCGAGCACCGGGGCCAGTGCGGGGCGCGGTGGAGGCGGTTTGATCCTTAACAGCGGCTCGTCGGCCACACGTCCTCCAGCGGTTCCCGCGGCGTACCGACTCCATCGGTACGCCCGCTCGGTGAACGCGACCGGTCGTCCGGATAACGCTTTGGCCTTCACCGGGGTGGTGGCCCCACCCGCGACGGCGGGCCGGCCGGGCACCGGCGGAGTCACCGATGCGGTCCGCGCCACCCCGGGCCATGATGATCGGATGGCTGTCGACCCGCGCGGTGCCGACCTGAAACGACTGCTCGCCGAGGACCCGGGCGGGCCGGTGGTGATGCTGAACCTGCTGCGCTTCGCCGAGGGCGGTGTCGAGTCCTACCGGGCGTACGCGGAGCAGCTGACCAGGACGTTCCTGCCGCGCCACGGGGGCGAGGTGCTGTACGCGGGCACCGGGTCCACGGTGCTGGTCGCGGAGGACGGGCAGAGCTGGGACGCGGTGGTCGTCGTGCGCTACCCCGACCGGGACGCGTTCTGCCGCATGGTCGCCGACCCCGAGTACCAGGAGGTCACCCGCTTGCGCACCGCCGCGCTGAGCGAGGCGGTGTTGCAGGCCACCGTCCCCTGGGCGTGATCCGGGCGGCGCGGACCTCCGTGGTCCGCGAGACCACGAGGGTGCACGACCGGGTGTCGGACGCGAAGGGGCGGTCGCAGGCGGTGAGGCGCTCCATCACGTGCAGGTCGCTGCCCGGCAGCACCGGCCGCCGCGACCACGGCCGGTCCCACGCGGTCTGCAACGCGCCGTCGAAGACCTCGTCCTGTTCGGCCAACCACGGCAGCTCGTCGAGCACCACGACAGTCGGGCTGTCCGGCAGCGTCGCGCCCAGGACGCGGAAAGCGGCGGGCCACCCGATCGAGGCGCTTGCGCAGTAGTCGCAGCTCGGCCTGTCTGCCCACGCAGCCCGACATGCCTGGTGGCGTAGATCGAATCTACGTAGATGGTAACTACCTGTACCGAGGGTGAAGACCGGCCGGGTGCCCACGTGAAGCGGGGCCCGACGCGTCCGGCGTCGGGCCCCGCTCCCGCATCGCGCACCGCCGCGGTTCAGCCCGCCTTGTCGCGGCGGGAGCCGAACGTGAACGCGACGCCCCACATCATGAGCATGACCCCGCCCACGGCGCCGGTGACGTTGCGCCACGTGCCCAGGCCGCCGGCGCCGGACATGGCCGCGACACCGCTGAGCACGAGGCTCACCAGCAGCAGCGCCAGCGCCGTGAAGCCGAGTGCGGCGACCGCCGTCCGTCCGGGGTCCCTCTCACGGGTCATACCGACTCCTCACTGCTGGAAGTAGTCCGAGAACGGGTTGAAGCACGCGTTCAGGTCCGTGAACTCGTCGCTCCACGAGTTGTCCGTGTCGACCCAGGCCCGGGAGATGTAGCAGCCCGCCGCGATCGGCGTCGCGACCGCGCCGAGCGCCTTCCCGGCGAACTTGGCCGCGCCGCTCACCCCGAGGAACGACAACGCCCCGGTGGGGTCGCTGTTGTTGATCGGGTCGCCCTGGGCGTAGTTGTACGGGTTGGGTTCCTGGCCGGTGGGGTCGGGGGAGCGGAAGCGCGCGTAGGCGCTGTCGTAGACGCGGTAGCCGAGCAGGTGGTGGCCGCGCTGGAGCTGGTAGGCGCCGAGGTAGCGGAACGGGTTGGCGTTCGCGGCGGTGCCGGTGGCGGTGACCACGCCGTAGGGGCTGTAGGCGTAGCGGGCGGCCACGTCGCCGTTGGCGTCGACCAGGGCCATGACGCTGCCCTGCGGGTCGGTGACCGCGCCGTAGCGCGCGCCGGCGGGGGTCCTGAGGGTGACCAGCAGGCCGTCGGGGTCGCGGGTGTAGCCGGTGCGCTGCCCGTTGTCCACGGTCTCTGTTACCCCGAGCGCGGTGCGGGTGAACACGTGGGTGACCTGGCTGCCGCCGGTCGGGGTCTCGGTGATGGTGTGCGGCTGGGCCTGGTCGCCGGTGTCGTAGGCGAAGTCGAGCACCTTCGTGCTGCCGAGGTTGCCGGTGAGCAGCTGGTTGGTGGGGCTGAAGGTGAAGCTGGACTCCGGGTTGGTGGTGGACTTGTAGTTGCCCGCGCCGTCGAACACCGCGTTCACGTCGTTGATCTTGGTGTACTGGTCGGCGGCGTTGACGGTGTACGTGCGGCCCTCGCCGGAGAGCAGGTTGGTGGCGTTGTCCAGGCTGTAGGTGCCGGTGCCCGCCTGGGTCAGACGGCCCAGCGCGTCGTAGGTGTAGGCGACGGTGCCCTGGGTGTAGACGTACTTGGTCTGGATCTTGTCGGTGTCGGTGCCGTCCGCCTTGGCGTAGGTGTAGCTGAGGAACGGGAAGACGACCGTGCCGGCCTTGCCGATCCAGCTGTACCTCAACCGGCCGGAGGTGTCGTACTCGTTGGTCTGCCACGCCTGCCCACCGGGGAAGGTGGTCCTGGTGCGCTGGTCGTTGTCGTCGTGCTCGAACGTGGTGGTGCCGCCGTGCGCGTCGGTCAGCGAGGAGAGCCGGTCGGCCTCGTCGTAGTCGTAGGTGGCGGTGCCGGACGGGGTGGTCAGGGTCTTGAGGTTGCCGGCCTTGTCGTAGGTGTAGGAGACGACCTCGGTGCCGCGGGTGACCTTGGTGAGCTGGTTGCGGGCGTCGTGGTCGAGGGTCCTGGTGACGCCGGGGACCTGGGTGGAGGTGAGGTTGCCGTTGGCGTCGTAGGTGTTGGCCTGGCGCACGGTGGAGCCGTGCTTGACCGACACGACGTGGTCGAGCTTGTCGTAGCCGTAGTCGATGCGCACGCCGTTGCCGTCGGTGACGCTGGTGACGCGGGAGAGCGAGTCGTGGGTGTAGGTGGTGGCGCCCATCGGCGCGGGCGGGGCGACCTTGGTCAGGTTCCCGGCCGTGTCGTAGGTGTAGGTGGTGGTGGCGCCCTTGCCGTCCTTGCGGGTGGTGACCAGGCCGCGGGCGTTGTACGTGTAGGTCTCGATGTCGGCGTTCAGGCCGGTGGAGCGGATCTTGGTCAGGTTGCCGCGGGTGTCGTACTCGCGGGTGTGCTGGTTGCCCGACGGGTCGGTGACCTGGGTGGGCAGGTGCGGGTGCGCCGAGCTGGTGTAGCCCACGACGCTTTGCGCCCCCGTGGGCAACTGGGTGCCGATGAGGTTGTTGAGCGAGTCGTAGTTGTACGTCGTGGAGTGCGACAGGGCGTTGGTGGCGGTGTTGACGTCGCTGTTCGCCGTCCAGGTCTGCGACTGCTCGTGCCCGAGCGCGTCGGTGGCCCTGGTCTGGCGGCCTTCGCCGTCGAACTCGTGCACCGCGGCGTGGCCGTTGGCGTCGGTGACCGTGGTCTCGTCCCCGTCCACCTCCCGGTAGGCGTAGGTGGTGGTGGCCGTCGTCCCGCCGGCGAGAGGCTTGGTCAGCGACGCGACCCGCCGGTCGCTCCAGCCGAGCGCGTAAACGCCCCCGCGGGCGTCGGTGAGGCGGGTCAGCAGGCCGTCGTCGTCGTACTCCAGCGCGACCTGCTTGCCGTCGCGGTCGGCGAACCGGGTCAGCTTGCCGTCGTCGTAGGTGTAGCCGCCGAACGACAGCCCGGACGGGTCCGTGATCGAGGTGACGCGGCCCTGGTCGTCCGAGGCGAAGGAGGTGACGCGGCCCTGCGAGTCGGTGATCGACGCCAGGTCGCCGTCGGGCCCGTAGTGCATCGTGTTGGTGTTGCCGTTGCGGTCCTCCTGCGAGGTGAACCAGCCATCGGCGTCGAACCGCCACTTCTCCTGCGAGTCGTGGAAGGTCGCGGTGAACGTGCCGTCGGCGGCCTTGGTCAACGTGGCGTCGATGCCGGGCGGCGAGGTGTAGCCGCCGTCGGGCCGTTCGTCGAAGCTGACGCAGTAGCCGTTGGGGCCGAACAGCTCGACGCTGCCGTTCCACAGCCACAACCCCACGCCGCTGCCGGTGCTGAGCTGCCAGTTGCCGAAGTCGTCCGAACCCCAGCCCTGGCTGTTGTAGACGTGGTCCACCGACAGGTTCAGGCCGGTGCCGGGCAACGTCAGGTCGCGCGCGACGACCATCACGTTGCCGTTGGACAGGTTGACCGACAGCTCCAGCCGGTCGCTGATCCGGTGCCGCTCCATCGGGTAGGACGGCAGCGCCCCGGGCCGGTCCCAGGTGGTGCAGGCGATGGTCTGCGCCCCGACCTCACCGCCGCGCCACGGCCGGTCCGGCGGCGCGCCGCCCACCGGCGTCCTCGCGACCTCGCCCCCCGGCGTCCACGACTCGGGGGCCTCCACCCCCTGCTCCGCGGCCCCCTCCGGTGCCGCCTGCCCCACACCGCTGACCAGACCCGTGGCCAGCACCACCGCCGTCGCGCCGCCGAAAGCGCGCAGCACGAACCCACGCAGGATCCTGCGTCTCATGGAAGAAGTCCCCCTCGCAAGGCCGAGCGCCTTGTCGGCAGCCCGGCGCGCCCGGTGCCCCCTCGGCACCGGCCCTGCCGAAGCTAACGATCACCGCATCGGGACGCATCCCGGCTGCCTCCGGCCGCCTGAACGGAGCAGTTCCCGGACTACCCGGCGTAACGGGATCGCCGCGTTCGGCGGCGAGTGGGTGAAGCACCTCGGGCGTGTCCGGTGTGCCCCGGTGACGACGGGGCTTGGCCGGCTGCGAGTCGGGTCCGCTCCGGGCGGGGTCAGCCGCGCAGCGCCCGGATCTTCCGGCGGACGCGCCGGAGCGCCACGACGATCCCCAGGAACAACGCCAGGGCGCCCAGGGCGGTCCAGGGCACGGCCCACACGGAGGCGTCGGCGGTCGCGGGGGGCACGGCGCCGCCGAGGGACTGGGTCGCCGAGGTGACGGGTTCGGCCGTGACCCGGACGTCGAGCGGGCCGAGGGGCCACACGTCGGTGACGGTCCGCGTGAGCGTCACGGCGTTGCCCGGCAGCAGTTCCGGCAGCACCTCGCCGGTGGTCGAGCGCTCCCCGAGGCCGAACGGGCCGCTCAGGCGCACCGACGGCAGCAGCGACAGGCGCAGGTTGCCGTCGTTGACGATCGTGTAGGTGACGTCCACCTCGCCGGTCCCCGCCGGGTTGGGCGTGCCCCGGTAGGACGGGGTCACCGAGTCGATCCGCACGGTGGCGTCGATCGGCCCGGCCACCCGGGCGTAGAGCCTGCTGCCCACCCGGCGCTCCACCTCGACCGGGGTGTCGCCGCCGCTGGTGGTCAGGGCGGCGACGAGGCCGCCCACGTGGTCACCGGGCTCGGCGTCGGCGGGGACGGCGACGCTGAACGGCACCACCGCGGTCCCCCGCGCGGGCACGACGACCCGCGGCGCGGAGACGGTGACCCAGTCGCCGACGACGGCGGACGCCTCGTCGCGGGCGAGCAGGTCGAACCCGCCGGTGCCGGTGTTGACCGCGTCCCCGGCGTAGAGGTCCAGCGTGATCTCGCCCTCCCCGAGGTTGCGTACCGCGAGGTGGTCGTCGTACCGCATCCCCGGTTCCACGACGTAGTCGAACCGGGCCCGGCCGTCGGGTCCGGACGCCGACGCCGGCGCGACCGACCACGTCTGCCGGTCGGCGTCACCGGCGACGGGTTGCGCCACCGCGTGGGGCATCGGGAGGAGGGCGGCGACGATCAGGGTGGCTCCGGCGCGGCGGGCCGCGGCCAACGGGGTTCTCACGAGCGCTCCAGCGCGGGAAGGGGTGGTGCGGGTCCGCTCCGGGGAGCGGACCCGCACCGGGGGTCGGTCAGGTGGCTGGTCGGTCAGATGGCGGTGAGGATGAGCAGGGCCCGGTAGGTGCCCGGCGCCAGGTCGGCGGGGGCCTCCAGGTCCAGCTCCGCGCCGAGCTGCGCGGTGCCGCGGCCGGCGCCGGCCGCCGCGGAGCCCAACTGCGACCAGGTGGACAGGCCGTTGCCGGCGGTGAAGCCGGGGTCGACCCGCGGACCGGCGGTCACGGTCTGGTCGGCCGAGGCGGACAGCACGGTGGGCGTCCAGCCCAGGTACTTGCCGCCGAGCTGCTGCCCGTCGACCGTGGTGAAGGCGCGCACCCGGCCGGAGGCGTTCCAGCCGGGGTTGTCCGCCCTGGTGTCGGTGACGGTGATCGGCTTGAGCGCGCCGGCGGCGGCGTAGCGGTCGGCGGCCGGGGTGAGCGTGAGCGCGCCCAGGTCCACCTCCCGGTTCTCCGGCGCGACGCTGATCGCCAGCACGCCCTCCTGCGCGCTCAGCGTCGTGCTGATGGTCGGGCCGTTGACCGGGTCGTTGCCGTGGTCGTCGACGTCGACGACGACCGGCGCGGACTCGGCGATCACCCGGTGGTCGTGGTCGTAGAGCACGGCCTTGACCTCGCGGCCGTCGTCGGCGGTGCGGACGACGAAGCCGTACTTGCCGCTCAGGGCACCCGGCACGACCGACCACTCCGCCTCACCGGCGGCACGGGTGAACCAGTGGTAGTGCTCCTCGCCGGTGGACGGGGTCTGCACGGCGGTCAGGGCTGCGACGCCGCCCGCGTGGTAGTGCGCGGCCAGGCCGGTGACGGACAGCTGCGTGGCCGGGGTGCCGGGGTCGGTGCCGGGGTCCTGCGGCAGCTCCTCGCCGACGAAGAACGTGTAGACGACGGGCTGGAGCTGCTCGGCGGTGCCGCCGGGCGGGGTCACCGCGGCGCGCACGGTCACCCTGTACTCGCCCTGCTCGGTGAAGCCCCAGTTGACGTGCTCGTGGTCGGCCGTGCTGGTGAACGACTTCGGCCCGTCCCCGGCGGAGGCGAGGAAGACGTTCGGGCCGTCCTCGCCGTTCTGCCACAGCGCGAACGCGCCGGGGCCCTGCACCGAGTCGAGGGCGTAGGTCACCGACGTGCCCTCGGCCACGGCGGGGCTGTGGCCGAAGCCGCCGAACACCTGACCCGCCTGGGACGTCTGGGGCAGCAGGTAGTAGGTCTCGCCCTGCGGCTTCCAGCCGGGCAGTCCGGCGATGGTCGCGCCGACCGTGCGCGCGGCCACCGACGGCTTGGCCTGGATCACCAGGTCGGCGGGAGCGACGTTGCCGGCGGCGGTGTGCGCCACCAGCGTGTGGGCGGAGTCCACGACGTCGACGTAGAACACGTCGACGTGGCCCTCGGACACGACCTGCTTGTCGGCGTAGGCGGCTTCGGCGTGGGCGGTCCCGGTCAGGGAGCCCAGGGCGAGCCCCAGGGCGGTGACCGAGGCCAGGGTGGCGGTGTACCGCCCCGCCCGGCTCTTGGTCCTGCGGTCTTGCACTGCGTTCACGGTTCTTCCTCGGTTCTGGCCGGGCCCGGGAGGGCGCGGCGCGGTGGGGACGACGTCCGGGGACGTCGGACGGGAAGGGACTCCTTCCTCGTGGGTGGTTCAGGAACGTCGGCGGGCCGCGGCCACGGTGGCCAGGCCGGTCAGGAGCAGGCCGAGCGGGATCAGCAGGGCGGCGGCGACGGCCAGGCCGAGCAGGTGCTCGCCGTCCAGGCCGGTGCTCGCCAGGCCGGGCGCGCCGGGCGCGCCGGGCGCGCACCCCCGGCCGTCCGCGGTGCCGCTGAAGGAGGACCGCGGCACACCGGGGGACCGGCTCAGCGGGACTGTCCACACCGGATCGGATACGGGGAAGTCGTGGCCCGGGCCTGCCGCCGGGGTCTGGGTGACCCCGGTCCGGACGCACGACGCCGCGGGACCGGTCGGGGGCGGTGGGGGCGCCGGGGTGTCGGTCGGTGGGCCCGGTGCGGTGGTGGGCACCGCAGTGGTCGGCGGGGCAGTGGTCGGCGGGACGGCGGGATCGACGCGGAGGGTGACCGCGCGGGAGGAGGTCGCGGTGTCGCCCCCGGCGTCCACCAGGTCGAAACCGAGTTCGGCCCCGTCGAGGTCGGCGGTGGCCACGAGACCCAGGGACTCGCCGGTTCCGCGCGGCGTGGGGGTCGCGCCCCGCCTGGTCCACCACGACACGGTGTGACCGGGGCGGGCCGGGGTGACCAGCGCGGTGGCGGTGACGGTCTCCCCGACGACGTAGCGGTCGCGCACCCCGACCACGACCGCGCCCGGCGGAGCCCGCGGGTTGGCGACCGCGGCCGACCACGAGGGCGCCACCAGGTCCGCGACCGCCGGCACGAACCGCGCGCCGTAGGCGACGGCGGTGGCGTCGGGGACCTCCAGCACGGCCTGCCCGCCGTCCACCGCCGCGTGGCCCACGACCTCGTCGCGGGTGGCGTGGTGGGCGTGGAACTCGACCCACCCGGTCGGGACGCCGCCGTGCAGGTGCGCGGGTCCGCCGGTCACCCGGCCGGTGAGCCGCAGCCCGCCGGCGGTGTCCGCCACGTCCAGCGCCGTCGTGGTCGCCGCGGTCGCGAGCGGGCCGACCACGACGGCGTAGCGCGCGGGGGCGGAGGTCAGCGGTTCGCCCGACGAGGTGGTGGCGGAGGCGGTGAACTCCAGTTCGTAGACGCCCGGCGCGGTGAACGCCCAGTTGGCGTGCGCGTGCGTCGGCACCGCCGCGCGCAGCGTCCGCAGGCCGGGGTCGTGGGAGCTCCAGACCCGCTCGGGCCCCTCGACACCGCTGAGGTAGACCTCGACCCGGCCGGGCCCGCGCACCTCGCGCAGGGTGATGTCCACCGCGTCGCCGGCCAGTGCGCCGCGCGGCACGGACCCGGTGTTCCAGCCCGCCCACAGCACCCCGGGTCGGAACGCCTGCGGGAGCACGTGGACCGGCGCGCCGGCCGGGACGCCGAGGAAGGCGTGGGCCGCGGAGCCCGGAGCGGGCCGCAGTGCGGCGTCGGTGACGTTCACGGTGGTGCGCGCGGGGTCGAACCGGGTGGCCGTCCGGTCCACATCGGACTGTCCCGCCACGACCAGCGATCCCGCTTCGAGGAACACCGACACCAGGTCGGCGTGGCCGGTCGCGAGCAGCTGCCGCTGCGGTGGGGTCGGCGCGGGCCCTTCCTCGGCCGTCGCCGTCGCGCCGGAGGCCGACATCGTGATCAGGAAGGCGGTCGCGGCACGCGTGATCTTCGCGGCGAGGGGCGCGCGTGGGTGGGACTTCGCTGTGCGGGACCGCATCTCTCCCTTTCGGTGGAGCCTGGTGCGACCACGCTAATTGATATGATAATCCTTTTCAACTATCACTCCGGGTGGTTGGCCCGTCACGGTCCCGTCGCCGAACGCGCAGGTCCGCGGTGCCCACCGGACGGTGGGCACCGCGGACCTGGTTGGTCGGACCTCGGCAGGGGTCAGGGCTGCACGGTGAAGGTGTAGGTCTTCTGGCCGGTGGTGATCGCCGTGCCGGCCGCCGTGGTGGCGGTGACCTCGAAGGCGGCGGTGTAGGTGCCGGCCGCCTCGAAGGCCCAGTTGGCGTGGGCGTGGCTGTTGATCGCGAAGGTGCGGGCGTCGGGCAGGCCGTTGCCGCTGTCGAACCACACGCTCACCGACCCGCCGAAGCCGGTGGTGTAGACGCTGACGTCGGCGGGACCGGTGACCGAGACGAGCTTCACGGTCAGCGAGTTGTTCAGCAGCGCGCCGGCGGGCACGCCCGCGGTGTTGAGGCCCGGCCAGAGGATTCCGCTCACCTGGTTCTGCGGCAGGACCCAGAACGTCGACCCGGGCGCGCCGAGGAAGGAGTAGGCGCTGCCGGACGGCACGGTGGACCTGCTCGCGGGGACCGCGTTGAGCGTCACGGTCGACGGGTCGCGGTCGACGGCGGGTGACGCGGTGGCGTCGACGAGGTCGAGGGTGAGCGCGGTTCCGGTCCAGTCGACGTCGATCACGTCGACGTGGCCGGAGGAGAGGGTGGTGGACGCGTGGGCCGTGCCCGTGGTGAGCAGGGCGAGCCCCGCGGCGAGCGCGGCGGCGGAGAGGCGGGCGATCACTTGTTCACCTTGAAGGTGTAGGTGGCGGGGGTGGACACGACGTGCTCGCCGGTCGCCGCCAGCGTGCCGACGGCGCGGACGGTGACGCGGTAGTAGCCGGCCGCCTCGAACGCCCAGTTGGCGTGCACGTGGTTGTCGGCCGTGAGGTCGATGCGGTCGGGCAGGCCGTTGCCGCTGTCGACCAGCACGTTCGGCGCGCCGACGGCGTCGGTGGTGAAGATGCTGAAGTCGCCGGGGCCGTAGGCGCGCGTGACCTTCAGGCGCAGGGAACCCTCGACGAAGACGCCGGGTTCCACCTCCTCCGTGGCGATGCCGGGCCAGATCAGGTTCGGGTCCTCGATCTCGGGCAGCACCCAGACCGGTGCGCCGGGGGCGCCGAGGAAGGCGTAGGCGGGGTCGGCGGGCACGGTGGTCTTCGCCGCCGACTTGGCGACCAGCAGGACCTCGGAGGGCGCGTGCTCGACGTCGTTGGTCTCGTCGTGGACGTGCAGGTCGAACGCGCCGTCCTCGAAGGCGACGCCGAAGACGTCGACGTGGCCCGAGTCGACGGTGGCGACCGGGGTGGCCGTCGCGGGAGCGGCGACGAGGCCGGACAGGCCGGTCACCGCCACCGCGAGCAGGGCGATGCGTGCAGTCGTGCGCAAGGTCGTGGCACTCCAATCGTGCGGGTGTTCCGGCCCGGGAGGGGCCGTGCCCGGAGTGTTGCACACGATTATCGTTGTCAATACGACCGAACGGCCCCATCCCGGGGTGCGGGCGCCGGCGTTCGACGGCCGCCGGGGAACACGGCCAGTGTGGCTAATGGCAATCGTTACCATCAGGGCCGGACGGTCCATTGAAAACGGTTGTCGTTGGTATTAAGTTCGCGGTGCCCCCACCGGTCGGGTGACGGGCGTCTGGAGGTTCGAGAACACATGCGAGTGCGTGCACCCTCACGGGCCGCCGCGTCCTTCTGCGCGGCCCTGCTCGCCGTGACCGGGTGCACCTCGGCAGGGGGGCGAAGTGCCGGCGACGGCCTGTCGGTGGTCGCGACCACGGAAATCCTGGCCGACCTGGCGCGCAACGTCGGGGGAGACCGGGTCCGGGTGGACTCGCTGGTGCCGCCCGGGGGTGACCCGCACTCCTACGAGCCGACGCCGGCCGACGCGAAGAAGGTCGCCGCGGCGGACGTGACGTTCACCAACCACCTGCTGCTCGAAGAACAGCGGCTGATCAAGGCCATCGACGCCAACGCGCGCGAGGGGACGCCGAACGTCTCGCTGGCCGAGGCGGCGGAGACCTACGGCGCGCACGTCATCCCGCTGGTGGAGGACGTCGGGCTCGACGTGCTGTGGTTCGGGCTGCGCGTGCGCGGCGACGGCGGGCAGCGCGGTGCCACGCGCACCTCCGAGGTGCGGCTGACCGCGACCGCCGTGGAGGGCCCGGGCAAGCTCGTGGCCTACCTGACCGAGTCGCTGGGCAAACCGGTGGTGTACTTCGACTCCGGCGACGGACTGTCCGACGTGGACTCCGCCACGCTGCCTCCTGCCGCGCACACCCACCTCAACTGGGCGTTCACCGCACCGGGCACCTACCGGCTGACGATGCGCGCGTCGTTGCTCAACGGTGCCGACGAGGTGCCCCTGGGCGAGGGCACGTTCACCTTCGCGGTGGGCATCGACCCGACCGGCATCGCGAAGACCGTGCTGAACGAGGGGCACACGGACGTGACCGTGGACCTGGACACCGGCGAGCTGTACACGTTCAACGACCGCGCCGGCGGCACCACGCAGCAGGTCGTGCCCGCGGCCGAGGCGGTCATCGAGGTGCCGAACAAGGCCATCGCCACGGTGCCCGACGACCCCCGGTTCGCGTTCCTCGGCACGGCCGGCGCGTCGGTGCACCAGCTGCCGCAGGCGGTGCTGGGCAAGCACGTGCACGGCGAGATCGACCCGCACCTGTGGCAGGACGTGCGCAACGCCCGCGCCTACGCCGAGCTGATGCGCGACACGCTGCGCACCGCCGACCCGGACGGCGCCGCCGACTACGACCGCAACACCCGCGACTACCTCGCCCGGCTCGACGAGCTCGACGCGCGGGTGCGCGACACCGTGGCGGCCGTGCCCCGCGAACGCCGCCACCTGGTCACCACGCACGACGGCTTCGGCTACTTCGCCGGCGCCTACGAGATGAGCGTGGCCGGGTTCGTGGTGCCCAACCCCGCGCAGGAACCCAGCGTCGAGGACGTGCGCAAGCTGACCGAGACCATCCGCAACCTGAAGGTGCCCGCGGTCTTCATGGAACCCAACCTCGCCCAACGCGGCTCGGTGCTCACCCAGGTCGCCCGCGACCAGGGCGTCGAGGTCTGCCTGCTCTACGGCGACGCCTTCGACGACGACGCCCGCAACTACGTGGACATGATGCGGCACAACGCGGAGGAGGTCGCCCGGTGCCTCGCCTGACCCGAGCCCTGCTCGCCGCCGCCGCGCTGCTCCTGCTCGCACCCCCGGCCGCGCACGCCGACGCGCCGGTGGTCATCGCCGACGGCCACGTCGACCTCGGCCCGCGCCTGGTCGACGGCGAGTGGACCCTCCAGCTCCGCGACGACACCGGCGACGGCCCCGTGTGGCGGGACCCCGCCGACGTGGTGCTCCAGGTGGCGGACGCGGCGAGGACCACCGTCCCCGACGACCCCGCCTACGCGTTCCTCGGCACGCCCGGCGGCGAGGTCTGGGTGCTGCCGCAGGTCCAGGACCCGCGGGTCGTGTGGCCCGGCTGGAACACCCAGGACCCGAGCATCGCCGGGGTCGTCGGCCGCGAGGTGGACTGGCGCCTGCACGGCGTCGAGGGCCCCGGCCGCTTCGAGCTTTTCCTCACCGGGAACTTCGGCGCGCCGGAGGCGATCTTCGGCAGCGACCGGCCCTACCCGCAGGAGACCGGCGTCGAGGCCGGCACCCACGTGCACGGCAACTGGGTGTTCACCGCGCCGGGCGCCTACTCGCTGGACGTGGAGATGGCCACCGCCGGCGGCCTCGGCGACCGCGCGACGCTCAACGTGCACGTCGGACCGGGCGACCCGGCGGCGGCGTTCGCCACGACGGCGCGGAGCACCCCGACCGCCGGTCAGGGGACGGCAGGACCGGACACCGCCGCGTCCGGGGGCACCGCGGCCCAGGGCCCGCCGTGGGCGTGGATCGCGGTGGGCGGCGTGCTCGTGGTCGGGGCGGCGGCGCTCGTCGCCCGGTCCCGCCGCGCGAGGAGGGGGACCGATGACTGACGAGGTGCTGGAGATCACCGGCGTGAGCGTGCACCTGGGCGGCCGGGAGGTGCTGTCCGATGTGGACTTCCGGCTGCGCCGGGGCGAGCTGGTCGGCCTGATCGGGCCCAACGGCGCGGGCAAGACGACGTTGCTGCGCACCGCGCTCGGCCTGGTGCCGGCGCACCGCGGCACGGTCGTCGTCGCCGGCCGCACGCCGCGCCAGGCGCAGGGCTCGCTCGGCTACGTGCCGCAGCGCCACGAGTTCGCCTGGGACTTCCCGATCACGGTGGAGGGCGCGGTCGCCACCGGCCGCACCCACCTGACCGGCCTGCTGCGCCGCCGCACCGCGCGGGACCGCGAGGCCGTCGCCGACGCCCTGGACCGCGTCGGCCTCGCGGGGCTGAGGACCAGGCCGGTCGGCGAGCTGTCCGGCGGCCAGCGGCAACGGGTCCTGGTCGCCCGCGCGCTGGTCCTGCGGCCGGAGGTGCTGCTGCTCGACGAGCCGTTCACCGGCATCGACGCACCCACCCAGGAGCTGCTGGGCGCGGTGCTGACCGGACTGCGCGACGAAGGGGTGGCGGTGCTCATGACCACGCACGACCTCGTCGCCGCCACCGCGCTGTGCGACCGGCTGTGCCTGCTCAACCGCACGGTCGTCGCCGACGGCGAGCCGGCCGCGCTGGCCGACACCGACATCTGGCTGCGCACCTTCGGCCTGGACCGGGCCGAGCAGCTGCTCAAGGCACTGGGGGTGGCCGGGTGACGGTCGTGGAGTTCCTGACCGCGCCGTGGGAGTACGACTTCTGGCGCCGCGCGCTGCTGGTGGCGCTGATGTCGGGCCTGGTCTGCGGCGTGATCGGCAGCCACGTGGTGCTGCGCGGCATGGCGTTCATCGGCGACGCCGTCTCGCACGCCGTCTTCCCCGGCATCGCCGTCGCCTTCGTGCTCGGCACCAACCTGGTGCTCGGCGGCGCGGTCGCGGGCGTGATCACCGCGCTGCTGATCGCGGTGTTCGCGCAGAACCGCAGGCTCAAGGAGGACTCCGTCATCGGGATCTTCTTCGCCGCCTCGTTCGGCCTCGGCATCGTCATCCTCAGCACCGCGCCCGGCTACGGCGGCTCGCTGGAGTCGTTCCTGTTCGGCTCGATCCTGGGCATCAGCGACTCCGACGTCGCGTCGGTCGCCGTGATCGGCGCGGCGGTGCTGCTGTGCACGGCGCTGTTCAACAGCCGGTTCACCGCCGCGACCCTGGACCGGGAGCAGGCCCGCGCGGTCGGCCTGCCGGTGTTCTGGCTGGACGTGGTGCTGCACGTGATGGTGACCCTGGCCATCGTCATCTCGCTGCAAGCCGTGGGCAACATCCTGGTCCTCGCCCTGCTCGTGACCCCCGCCGCGGCGGCGAGGCTGCTCACCGACCGCCTCGGCGCGATGATGCTGCTGGCCCCGCTGATCGGCGCGGGCGGCAGCGTGCTCGGCCTCTACCTGTCCTACGCGTTCGACCTGGCCGCCGGCGGCCTGATCGTGCTCACCCTCACCGCGGTCTTCCTGCTGTGCTGGCTGTTCGCGCCGCGCCACGGCCTGCTCGCCAGGCCCCGCCGGACCGCCGTTCCCGCCGCGCCCGCGCCCGCGCTCGCCGAGGAGAAGTCGTGACCCCCACCCGGACCGGCGCGCTGCTCGGCGTGGCCACCGCGCTGCTGATGACCGCGCCCGCCGCGATCGCCGAACCGGTACCCGACACGCGGGTCGCGGACGCGGTGCTGGACGTCGAAACCGGCTCGCTGGAGCTGGACGTCGAAACCGGCTCGCTGGAGCTGGACGCGCCGCCCGACCCGCTCGCGGTGCCCGCCGGGACCGAGCGGGTGCGCCTGCGCTGGGACACCACCGCCATCGAACCCGGCACCGTGTTCGGCGACACCGTGAGCCTGCGGACCTCCGTCGTGGAGCCCGTGGAGCAGCCGGTCGCGGAACCGCTCGCGCCGCAGGGCGAACCGGTGGCGGTCCCGGTCGCCTCCAGCGGGACGGTGGAGGTCGACGCGCCACCGCCCGGCGACCACGTGCTGCGCGTCGAGGCCGCAGCGCACACCTTCGACGGCAGCCCGTTGACCGCCACGCGCGACTACGCGCTGTCGGTCGCCGCGGACGCCGAGCCCGGGATCGCCGTCGAGCCGAGGGCGCTCCCGCCGGCACCGGCCCCCGCCGCCGCACCGCCGCAGCCGCAGGTCGAGGCCGCACCGCCGCAGCCGCGGGTCGCCGCCGCCGCGCAGCAGCCGCCCACGGCCACCGGCCGCGTCACCCCGGACCGCGGCCACGTCGACGCCGTCGCGCTCCGCGTGCTGCCGGACGGCCTGCACGCCCAGGTCAAGGACGGCACCACCACCGGCGTCACGACCTGGCGCGAACCCGCGGACGTCGAGTTCCGGGTCACGGCCGCCGCGCGCACCGAACTCCCGGCGCAACCGGCGCTGTCCTTCCTCGGCGGGGCCGGCGAACAGGTCTTCCTGCTGCCGCAGACCCAGCGCGCGGACCTGCTGTGGACGGGCTGGAACACCGAGGAGCTGCGCCCGGCCGAGGTGTCGGGCCCGGTGACGTGGGCGCTGACCGCGGTCGACGGACCGGGTGCCTTCGGCCTGTTCACCACCGGCTCGTTCGGCGCGCCGGAGATCATCTTCAACAGCGCCGACGGCCTGCCGGACACCCTCTCCGTCCCGCTGGGCACCCACGCGCACGCCAACTGGGCGTTCGCCGGACCCGGCCGCTACCGGCTGACCTTCGCCGTCACGGCAACCGGTGCCGACGGCACCGCGCTGAGCGACACGGAGACCCTCACCTTCGTCGTCGGCGACGGCGTCCCGACCGGGCAGAACGGGCAGGTTGGGCAGCAGCAGCCGGGCGGCACCGACCTGCGGACCGGGACGCCGAACCGACTGGCCTCCACCGGTCCCGCCGCCCTGCCCGCCACCGCCGGCCTCGCGCTCGTCCTCGTCGCGACGGGCGCCGCCGCGCTCGTGCTCGCCCGCCGCCGCCCCGCCAAGGAGAACCCGTGACCACCCCGACCCGCGCGAGAGCCGCGTTCGCCGCCCTCGCGGTCGCGGCGCTCGCCGCGCTGTCCCTCGCCCCGGCCTCCGCCCAGGAGGCCGCGCCGGTCGTCGACGTGGGGCACGTGGACCTGCTCGCCCCGGTCGTCGTCGACGGCGCGCTGGACATCCGCTACAAGGACGGCAACACCACCCCGCCGACGGTCCTCGACCCCGAGCGGGTCGTCACGCACGTCAAGCCGGAGTCGCGCATCCAGGTGCCCGACATCCCCGAGTACGCCTTCCTCGGCCCCGTGGGCAGCGACCTGTGGCTCATCCCCGAGATCCAGGACCCGAACGTGGTCTGGGCCGGGTGGAACACCGAGTCCCTGACCGCCGACCTGGTCGACCCGGGGTCGGTGCGCTGGACCCTCGACGCGATCGGCGGCGACCTGCCCGGCAGCCCCGCGCCCGGCACGCTCACCGTGTTCCAGAGCGGCCCGGTCGGCGAACCGCTGCCGCGCGTGTTCGACACCGCCCTGCCGCTGCCGCAGCAGCACCCGCTGGTGCTCGGCACCCACGCCCACGCGAACTGGACGTTCACCGCCCAGGGCGTCTACCGGCTCACCTTCACCGTCACGGCCACCGCCCCGGACGGCACGCCGCTGCGCGACACCACGACCTACGCCGTCGCGGTGGGCGCGGTCGACCCCGCCACCGTGAAACCCGGCACGGGCACGGACCCCACCACCACTACCACCACGACGACCACGACCACCACGACCGGCACCACCACCACGACGACGGGCACGACGACCACCACCGCCCCGCCCACGTCGTGCGCGGTCCTCGCCGACGGCCACGTCGACCTCATCGCCCCGCGCCTCCTCGACGGCCGGCTCACCACCGGGGTCAAGGACGGCACCGCGGGGCCCGACCGCGCCGTGTGGCGCGACCCGGCCGACGTCGTGCTCCACCTGGTCCCCGCCGCGCGCAACACCGTGCCCGCCGACCCCGCCTACTCGTTCCTGGGCGCACCCGGCGCACCGGTCTGGCTCATCCCGCAGACCCAGGTGCCCGGCGTCGTGTGGGCCGGCTGGAACACCGAGTCCCTCAGCCCGCAGCAGGTCGCGGGCGGTGTCGACCTCCGCGTGACCGCCGTGGACGGCCCCGGCCGCCTCGGCGTGTTCCTCAGCGGCGTGGCCCCCGTGGTGCTGGTCGACTCCGGTGACGGCCTCCCCGACACCACCACGGTCCCGCTCGGCACGCACGCGCACGCCAACTGGGCGTTCGGCGCGGAGGGCACCTACCGGATCACCGTCGAGGTCACCGCCACCCTCGTCGACGGCCGCACGGCCACCGACAGCGACGTCTTCACCATCGCCGTCGGCGACGTCGACCCCACCGCGGGCGGGACCTGCGCACCCCCGGGCACCACCACCACGGCACCGGCCACCACGACGCCCGCCGGCACGACCACCGCCGGGCCGGTCCCGACCACCTCGCCGGCGGCGTCCGCGCCCAGGCCGGCGGGTCTGGCCTCCACCGGCGTCGGCGGTGTGGGCACGGCCGTGCTGCTCGCCGCCCTGCTGACCGCGACCGGCGCCGCCGTGCTGGTCCTCACCCGGCGCAGGCGCACCCACGGCGGCTGACCCGAACGCGGTGCGGGGCCCGGACGAACCCGTCCGGGCCCCGCACCGCGTTCGGCGTCGGTGCGGGTGTGCCCCGCCGGTCGGCGGGGCACACCCGGTCCGTCACCGCCCCTGGCTGGGGTAGGGGAGCAGGGCCATCTCACGGGCGTTCTTGATGGCGGTGGCGACCTGGCGCTGTTGCTGCGGCGTCAGGCCGGTGACGCGGCGGGAGCGGATCTTGCCGCGGTCGGAGACGAACTTGCGGAGCAGCGTCACGTCCTTCCAGTCGACCTCGGCGATGCCCTCCTTGTGCAGCAGGTTCACCCGGCGCTTCGGGGTGCGTTCGACCCTGGGCACGCGGCTCACCAGCTCGACTTGGTCACGCCGGGCAGCTCGCCCCGGTGCGCCATCTCGCGGAGCCGGATGCGGGACAGGCCGAACGCGCGGTGGAAGGCGCGGGGGCGGCCGTCCACCGCGTCGCGGTTGCGCAGCCTCGTGGGGCTGGCGTCGCGCGGCAGCTTCCGCAACGCCCGCTGCGCCTCGTCGCGGCGCTCCGGGTCGAGCCGGATGACCTCCTTCAGCTCCGCGCGCCGCTCGGCGTGGCGGGCGACGACCTCGCGTCGCCGCCGGTCCTTGGCGATCTTGGACTTCTTGGCCATCAGCGCTCCTCCTTGAAGTCGACGTGCCTGCGCACGACGGGGTCGAACTTGCGCAGCACGAGCCGGTCGGGGTCGTTGCGGCGGTTCTTGCGGGTGACGTAGGTGTAGCCGGTGCCCGCGGTGGACCTCAGCTTGATGATCGGCCGGACGTCGGTGGACTTGGCCATCAGACCTTCACCCCCTGGCGGCGCAGCTCGGCGACCACGGACTCGATGCCGCGCCGGTCGACGGTCTTGATGCCCTTGGTCGACAGGGTGAGCACCACGTACCGGTTCTCCGAGGGCAGCCAGAAGCGGCGGCGCTGGGTGTTGGGCAGCCAGCGCCGGGACGTGCGCCGGTTGCTGTGCGAGACCTGCTTGCCGAAACCGGGCCTGCGCCCGGTCACCTGGCAGTGCCGTGAGGACACGCTACCTCCAACTTGAAACGACAATCGTTTCCGTTAGGCTAACCCACATGGGAACAGAGGTCGTACTGGTGGCCGGACTCGCGCAGCACGACGTCGCCGAGGAGGTGTGGCGCGCCCTGCCGGGATCGGTGCTGGTGCGCCACGACCTGCGCGGCCTCGCCGAGGGCGTGGTGCGCCGCTGGGTGGACGGTGAGCTGACCGTGCTGGAACTCGCGCACGGCTGCGTCTCCTGCACCCTGCGCCTGGACCTGCTGCCGCTGCTGGAGCGGCTGGGCGGCCGGGTCGTGGTCCACCTGGACCCGGCGCTGGAGCCGGAGGCCGTGTGCTTCGCCCTGCGTGAGGTGGACGTGCGCGTGGAGGCGGTGCTCACCGTGGTGGACCGGGCCACCTGGCTGGCCGACGCCACGGGTGAGGACGCGCTGGCCGATCGCGGCCTGGCCGCCGCGGCGGGTGACGAGCGGACCGTGGCGCAGGTCGTCGTGGGGCAGGCCGAGTTCGCCGACGCCCTGGTGGTGACCGGCGTCGGGGCCGACCCGGTGCTGGACGCCGTGCTGGACCGGCTCAACCCGCGCGCGCCGCGCCGCGACCGGCGCGTGCTCGACGTGGCCGGACTGCTGGCCTCGATCCCGGCCGACGCGCGCCGGGGCGGGTTCGACGACGGCTTCGGCGTGCTGCTGCACGGGCAGCCGCCGCTGGAACCGGCCCACGGCGCGGCCGTCGTGCACTTCACCGAACGCCGCCCGTTCCACCCCGTGCGGCTGCACCAGGCCATCGACGTCCTGCTCGACGGCGTCGTGCGCACCCGCGGCCGGGTCTGGGTCGCCAGCCAGCCCGAGGTCGCGCTGTGGCTGGAGTCCGCCGGCGGTGGCCTGAACGTCGGCAACCTCGGCCCGTGGCTCGCGGCCGTCGACGACTGGTCCGACGTGCCCGCCGAACGCCGGGCGGTCGCCTCGGCGGTGTGGGACCCCCGCTTCGGCGACCGGTCGCAGGAGCTGGTGGTCATCACGGCCTCCGCGTCGCCGGAGGCGATCACGGCGGCGCTGCACGAGGCGCTGGTGACCGACGAGGAGCTGGAACTCGCCGACGAGCTGGAGTTCGTCGACCCGTTCGCCGAGTGGCACGACGAGATGGAGGAGCTGTGAAGCGGCCCCGGTGACCGCCCGGGACCCCGTGCGGCGTCAGGCCGGCCCCGCCCCGGCGTCGTGCTCCAGCCGGACGGGTTCGCGCAGCGGGCGGACGGCGAACCACCCCGGACCGGGCAGCGCGACCAGCGGGGCCAGGGCGCCCTGGGGGGAGGTCGCGTCGGCCAGGCCGCCGATCAACGGCCCGGCGACGCCGCCGACGCTCACCGCGAGCCCGAGCGTCACCCCGCCCGCCGTGCCGGGGTGACGGGGCAGGTAGTCCTGCCCGAGGGTGATGTGCGGCGAGAACGGCACGGACAGGCCGATCGCGCAGGCGGCCGTGAACAGCAGGAGCGCCGGTCCGGGGACGAGCACGACCCCGGCGACGGCCGGCGCGGTCGGGTCGACCTGCGCCTCGTCGGCCTGCCCGCGCGGACCGACCCGCTGGGGCTGCGCGAGCCGACGGTGCTCGCGGTGAACCCGCTGCTGCGAAAGCTGATCGTCGCCCACGCCCGCGACCCGGCCGAGGACGGCCCGGAACGGCGCCGGCTGCGCGCCGTGCTCCTCGACCAGCTGCGCGCCTCGCCGCGCCGGGCCGTCCAGCTCCCGACACCCCGCGACCCCCGCGCGCTCCGCTCCGCGCTGCACGCAGACCCGGCCGACCTCGGCATGACCTTCCCGCAGTGGCGAACCCAGTTGCGCCTCTACCACGCCCTGCGCATGCCGGCCGACGACGTGCCCGTGACCGCGGTGGCGCACCGCTGCGGCTGGTCGTCGGCCAGCGCCTTCATCGACGCCTTCCGCCGCTCGTTCGGCCACACCCCGGGCGCCTTCCGCCGCTGCGGCTGATCCCGCCGCAGCGGCCGTACAGCGCCGTGGTGACACCGCACGTCGACCGGAGCGCAGCCGTCCACTTGCACCACCGTGGAGCACGGGTGCCACTGTCGAGTGCTTTGTTCCCAACGGAATCTCCCGCGCGTCCGTCCTGTGGTAGGCACGAACCGGGCGACGCGACGCGTTGCCGTGACGGCCACCCGCGAAGGGAATGTCATGACCCCGGGAAAGCGCTTGATCTCGTTCCTCGTCCTGCTCTCCACGGCCCTCGGCCTGGTGGCCGCGCCGGCCGCGCACGCCGCCCCGCCGGCACCGGCCGCGCCGGTGGTGTGCAAGGAGCCGTTCTACCTCAACGATGAACGGTTCGGACCGAAGGACCTGCCCCCGCCGTCCCACGTGGTGGGTAAGCTGCTGAACGGGTACGAGCGGTTCGGCGACGCGCAGAACCCGGTGACGTTCCTCAACACGTACTGGGGCGACAAGGGCTGGAAGTACCCGGCGAACGACGGTTTCGCCGGCACGCCGACGACCGTGGTGCTCCAGCCGGGCCAGTTCCTGGACCGCTTCGGCGGGCAGTCCGGCAGGTTCCTGAGCCCGACGGGCACGCCGTTCGCGCAGCGCTCGCTGCCGCCGCAGAGCCTCAACACCTGCGAGTACGAGAAGGGCACCTGGATGCCGTACGGCTACTACCGGTACAAGATCCTGAAGGAGTTCCCGGTGCTCAGCGGGACCGCGGCGAAGTGGTTCGGGCAGCCGGGGGGCGGGACGCAGTACAAGGTCGTGTCACCGGTCGACCCGCCGCAGCGCCGCAACGTCGCGTGGCTGGTCGCGAACGGCTACCTCGGCGTCGTCGGGTGACCGGGACCGTCGTGGACCGGGTCGCGCTGGTCGAGGCGCTGGACCGCGCGGGCGTCCCCCGTGCGATGTACGAGGTCGAGGGGGTGCGCGAGTTCGGCGCCGTGCCGCCCACGGACTTCTACTTCCTGCGCGAGCGCGGTGACCGCTGGCAGGTCGGTGTGTACGAGCGAGGCGAGTACGACCCGTTCGAGGAGTACGACACCGAGGGTGAGGCGACCGCCGCCTTCCACCGGCGGCTGACCGAGGCGTAGCCCCGACGCGGCCACGACGAGCGCGGGGCCCGGCGCTGCCCCGCCGGGCCCCGCGCCGTCAACCGTTCCGCCGACCCGCCTCCTGCCACGTCACGGTGTGCCGCAGCGCCGCGACCGCGCGGTCGACGTCGGGGTGGATGGCGATCGTGGAGTCCACCTTGGTGAGGCGGAGCGGGGACAGCACGGTGCTGTGCTCGGCCACCAGGGCGAACCCGACGCCGCGGCGCTCGGCGTGCCCGGCCACCTCCGCCAGCAGGTGCACGCCCGCCGCGGCCATGAAGGTCACGCCGGTCAGGTCCGCCACGAGGCCGGATTCCGCGCTGTCGAGCCAGAGCAGGAGTTCCGACCACACCAGGTCCCTCGAACCCAGGTCGATCTCACCGGTGACCCGGACCACCTGGACGTCACCCACCGCGACCGACTCCACCGCCACCACTGACGAACCGCCTCCGTCCTCACCGCACCGGTGATGTCGGGGGAGGTCTTACCCGTTCCGGTGCCGCTTACACGTCGCCGGCCGGACCACCCGCGGTGATCGTCGACCACTCCGCCGGGTGAACCTGGCGTGGTGAGCGCGCGTTCGGCGCGCGGCCGTCGTGCGCGGCGCGGTGCGACGGCACAGACTTCGGTCATGGCCGAGGAGAACTTCAAGAAGGGTGACGAGGTCACCTGGTCCAGCCACGGGCAGACCGTGCACGGCGAGGTGGTCGAGAAGATCACCGAGGACACCGAGGCAGCGGGCCGGAAGGTCCGCGCGTCGGAGGACGACCCGCAGTACCGCGTGCGCAGCGACAAGAGCGGCAAGGACGCGGTGCACAAGCCGGGCGCGCTGGAGGAGGACTCGTGAGCGGCGAGTTCGACGAGGCCGTGAACATGACGGCGACCCAGCTGGAGCGGTGGCTGGACACCGACGAGTCGAAGTCGGTCGGCCAGTCCGACGGCGGCGAGTCGGTCGGGCACGAGTCCGGCAGGCGCATCGTCGAGCTGCTGCGGAAGAAGAAGGGCGAGCTGACCGACGACGACCAGGCGCACATGCGCAAGGTCGTCGGCTACGTCCACCGCCACCTAGCGCAGCGCCCGAACGGGGACGTCGAGCACACGAAGTGGCGCTACTCCCTGATGAACTGGGGACACGACCCCCTGAAGGACTGACGCCGCCGAGTCCGCCTCGTGGGCCCTTCCCGGCGGTCGGCCGCCGGCGGTGGTGGGGTCGGGTGGGGTGGTGGGGGTGCGACAGGTTGCCCGGCGTGATCGAGCTGGGACCCGTCGCCTGGCCGCCCGCCCGGTTTCTTCGTCGTCGACCTCGACGGGGCGATGATCGGCATGGTCACGTTCGACCGGCGCGACCCGCGCCGTCCCGGGCCCGCTCGCCCCGGACGCGGGGGAGGCATGGCTCGGCTACCTGTTCCTGCCGCGGGCTTGGGGACGTGGGTACGCCGTCGAGGCGTGCTCGGCGGCGCTGGGCTGGTTCGCCGACGCGCTTCCCGGTGAGCAGGTGGGTGGTCTGCACCCAGGTCGCGAACGAGCGCGCGGTGCGCCTCGCGGCGAAGCCGGGGTTCACCGAGGTGGAGCGGTTCGAGGCGTACGGCGCGGAGCAGTGGTTCGGCGCGTGGTCGCGGGTCACGCCGTCCGGTTGAGCCCGGCGGCGCGGTAACGGCGGGTGTCCGGGCGACGAGACTCCCACATGAGGACTCCGGTTCGTGTTCTCGCCGCTCTGCTGCTGCCGCTCACCGGGTGCAGCGTGACTTTCACCCCCGCTTTCCCCTCCTCCACGACGTCGACCACGACGCCGACCACGAGCACGACCTCCGCGTCGCCCGCCCCGGCGACGGTCACGGTGCAGGCGCCCGCGGGTCTGGTCGGCGAGTGGGGTCCGCGCATCCACGACCTGTCGACCGGCCCGGCGGACTGCGCCGGGCCGGCGTCCCGGGACATATCGTGTGCCCTCTACCTGAGCCGCGTGTTCAACGCGTGGGCCGAGCTGAACGTGGTCCTGGCCGCACAGCTCGACCAGGTCCGGTACCGGCCGGTCGAGGTCGAGCTGGACCGGGCGATGGACGCGTTCACCGAGTTCATGCCGTGCAGCGAGGGCAAGGGCGACCAGGCGCGGTGCGCCGAGTTGGCCGCGGTGGTCGCGGGCTCGCCGGGAACGGTCGACACGGCGCTGCGCGACGCCGAGAAGTGACACCCGCCCGCGCGATGGCCCGAGGGGTTCTCCGCCGGGCGGTCGCGACGCCGAGGGACGCCGAGGGACGCGGAGGAGCGGACCGGCACGCGGTGGGGGCCGCTTCTGCGCCACAATCGGTCGTGGACCGGGTGCGGCGGCGAGGGGGAGGGCCAGGGTGCGTTACCTGCCTGCGGGCGATCGGCCGGGGATGGCTGCCTGGTGGGGGCCGGTCTCACTGGGCCTGGCGCTGCTGAGCTGGTTGTTCCCGGTGGGCGGCGCGGTGGTCGCCGCGGCGGCGGTGACCTGCGGGGTGCTGTCCGTGGCCAGGGACCGCGAGTACCGCCTGGACTGGACGGCCCTGGCCGGGGCGCCGATCGGCGCGGCCCAGCTGGGGCTGTCGCTGCTGCTGGTGCTGGCGGACGCCACGAGCCGGTGATCGCGGCGGGGCACCCCACCGCGTGAGCCCGTCCGGTGGTGAGGCGGGGTGCGGGAACGCCCCGACCGGGCTCAGGAGCAGCACCGCGGTGTCGCCGGGACGGCCGACCGCTCCGGCGGGTCGTGCTGCGCGGCCGCTTCCGCGTCGGCGAGCAGGCGGGTCCGTTCGGCCGGGGTGATGTACCGGCCGCGGTGCACCACGGAGTGGACCCGGCGCACGTTGCCGATGTCGGCGAGCGGGTCGGCGTCCAGGACCACCAGGTCGGCCGGCTTGCCCGGGGCGACCGTGCCCGACCGGTCCTGCCGGCCGAGGCACCGCGCCGCGTCCCGCGTCGCCGACTGGAGCGCGCGCATCGGTGACAAGCCCGCGGCGACGAGCTGCGCCAGCTCGTCGTGCAGCGAGAAACCCGGGAACCTGAACGGTATCCAGCTGTCCGTGCCGGCCACGACGCCCACACCGGCCCGGTCGAGTTCGCCGACCATCCGGACCTTCGCCCCGAACACCGCGCGTGCCCTGGCGGTCTCGGCCGGCGGCCGGTCGCGCACGGCCGTCACCTGCGCCGACCACTGAGCCCGCGTGCTCGGGTGGACGTAGCGCTCCAGCAGGTCCCGCAGCCTCGGGTCGGCCAGGGTCTCCGCCGCTTCGAGGAACGTCCGCTCCACGCCCAGCGTCGGGCACTGCCACGTCCCCGCCCGCCGCATCGACCGGTACAGCGAAGCGGCGACCGCCGGGTCGTGCGTGGCCAGCGCTTCGTGCTCCAGCTCCGCCGACGTCCGGGCCCACAACCCGGCGTCCTCGGCGCCGGCGAACGCGGTCCGCATCCGGTCGAGCAGCTCGTGCCTGCGCGACGACGTGGACAGCGCCATGGTGTACAGGTGCTCCACGGTGTGCTGACCGCGCCTGACCGCGTCCTGGGCCGACACCTGCATCGGCACGTGCCCGGCGAAGGCGATGCCGAGCCGCGCCGCCTCGGCCGCCGCGGCGGCGTACGGGCCGGGGAACAGGTGCGAGTAGACCTTGACGAAGTCGGCGCGCTGCCGCACGGCCCCGACCACCGCCGCGCGGGCCTCCGCCTCGGTGCGCACCTCGACCACCCCGTCGCCGAGACCGGCCCACGGGGACAGGGGGCCGTCGACCAGGTGGCTCGCCAGCACCATCCGCGGGCCGAGCAGCTCACCCCGGTCCACCGCGTCCCGGATCGCGAACCGCGCACCGGGACCACCCATGTCGCGGATGCCGGTGACCCCGTTCGCGACGTGCAGCGGCAGGAACGTGTCCACCAGCCACGCCCCGTGCGTGTGCACGTCCCACAAGCCCGGGATCACGAACCGGCCGCCGAGGTCGACCACCCGCACGCCCCGGGGCCGCGCGGGGTGCCGGCCGACGGCGATGACCTCCTCGCCGGCCAGGACCAGCACGGTGTCCGGTGCCGGCGGCGAGCCGGTCCCGTCGATCAGCGTCGCGCCGGTGAGCACCGTGATCCCGGTGCCCGCGGCGGCGGGCACGGCCCCCGCGACCGCGCCGACCGCGCCGAACGTGCCGCCGGCCAACCAGGCGAGGAACTCGCGGCGAGTCGCCACACCCCGTACGACCACCTCGCGTCACCTCACCGGGTGCTCGACCGGTACCGCGGGTTCACCCTTCAAGGGTCACCACGGGGACCACACCTGGCTCTGCGTGACCTGGCACGGGAAGATCAGGGCGGGAGAGTAGTCGGCGTAGGACTGGACGTCCAGGCAGATGCCGCCACCGCCGCCGACGTTGCGGACCTTGTTGCTCGCGGTCACGGTCCACTGCTGGCTGGCCGCGTTGTAGCACGGGTACAGGTGCACGGGGGAGTTGTCGGCGTAGGAGCTCACGTCCAGGCACATGGCGCGCCCCGACCCGAGGTTGCTGATGGTGCCGTTGTCCTCCCGCACCCAGGTCTGGCTGACACCGCCGTAGCAGCCGTACAGCGTCGCGGGGGTGCCGCCGGCGTAGGAGGTGACGTCGAGGCAGCGCTCGTCCGACCCGGCGTTCTCGAACACCACGGGGACCGGGACGGCCTCCGCGCCCCCGATCCCGGCGCCGCCCACGAGCCCGGAACCGATGAGCAGGACCACCGACAACAATCGCGATAATCGCCCGGTCACGACCGCCTCCATTCCTCGTGATCTCATAATGATTTCCCGGTGAATTCCCGTTCAGCATCCTGTTCGGCGGTGGTGCGCGTCAATCGGCAGAAGAGTGTTTCCGCGCGGTTCCCGACGACCGGCATCGACGGATCGCCCACGCAGGCGGCGTCCATGCCGATTACCGCGGGTATCCACGCACCGTGGAGTTGTGCGCCCCGCGTTGTTTTCCGGCGGTCGCCGAGGAATTCCACTCCGTTCGCGCCGCCACCCGGCCGAACGTGAGCCGGCCGCCGCTCCCGTCAGTTCTCGTAGAAGTAGCCGGTCACGTCGACCACGAGGTCGAGGTCGCCGTCGCTCCCGTTGTGGAACGCCGCCGTCACGTCCTCGGTGACGGCGAGGTTGTTGGTCACGGCACCGGCGGCGAAGTTCAGCGTGGAGGCGTTCGGCCGGAGCTCGAACGGGTGCGGGTGGTAGGCGGTGAGGTGGCCTTCGCGCCGGGGGTTGACGACCTTCGCGTTGAACATCACCGCGGTGGGGCCGAAGTCGAGCGGCGGGGCGCCGAGACCGAGGGTGTACTCGGTGGTCGACCTGCCCGGCAGCGCGCCGGCGGGACCGCCGACGGCGGTGCGGGTGTCGACCGCGCGGAGCGGTGACACGGGCAGGAGGAAGCTGTCGCCGCCCGGGGCGAAGTAGCCGACCACGTCGACGACGAGGTCCACGGCCGCGTTCGCGGAGAAGGTGATGTGCCCGTCGGCGCTGATGGGCACGATCGCCGCGTTCGTGACGACCTGGCCCGCCGCGTAGTTGAGGTTGGAGGTCTGCGGGGCGCCCGTGCCGCTGGGGAAGGCCGTCAGGTGGCCCGGTGCGCTCGGGTTGACCACCGTGATGTTGAGCAGTGCCGCGCCCGCGTAGCGGGGGACACCGCCGGTGTAGTGGCCGGCGACCCGCTGGGTGAACGCCTCGCCGGCGGCGATGGACCGGGGGAACGGCATCCCGTGACCGGTGCGCGTGTCGAGCAGCCGGTTCGGGTGGACCGGGGTGAAGCCGTCGGTCTCCGCGGTCCTGGTGAAGTAGCCGGAGACGTCGGCGATCAGGTCGACGGTGCCCGGACTGGCGTTGTGCAGGTCGAGGTGGCCGCCGCCGACGGCGACGGTCGCCAGGCCGGGCACGGTCCCGCCGGCCCGGAAGTCCACCGCGGACGCGGTGGGCCTGGCCTGCCCGGCGGGGTGGGCGGTGAGGTGCCCGTCGGCCGTCGCGTTGGTGACGGTGAGGTTCACGGACACCGCCGTCACGTCCGCCGGAACCCCGTGGCGGCCGCCGATCGCGAGCCGCAGGGTGCTGTACGGCGCGACCTTCCGGGCCGGGGCGCCGATCCCGCTCCTGGTGTCCAGGAACCGGGTCGGTCCGTGCTCGACGTACCCCGAGCCGAGCGTGGTGAAGCTGGTCGTCGTCGTCGCGGTGGCGCCGCCGGCGTCGGTGGTGGTGGCCCGGACCCGGTAGGTGCCGGGGCTGTCGTACCGGTGCTGGGCCACGCCGTGGGGGACGGCCGCGGTGTCGCCGTCGCCGAAGTCGAACGTGGTGCGGGTGATGTTCCACGGGTCACCGCCGGGGTCCACCGCGAACCTGGCCGTCATGCCACCGTGCGTGGTCGCGGCCAGGGTGGGGTTCAGCGTCCCGCCCGCGGGCACGACCTTGACCGGCCAGGACCTGTCGGTGGTCAGCAGGGACTCGCTGGTCGCGGTCACCTTGACGGTGTAGGTGCCGGTCGCGCGGTAGGCGTGGGTCGCCGAGCACGGCGACACCGTCGTCGTCGTGCCGTCCCCGAAGTCGATCGCGCAGGTGAAGGGCGCCCCCCACAGGGAGCGGAGGGTGCCGCCGACGGTGACCACGCCGCCGACCGGCGCCTGCGACGCGGACGTCGCGAGGGACTCGCTGACGATCTGGTCCTGCTGCTCCCGCGCGCCGCGGTCGAGGTAGGGGACGGGGCCCGTCCCGGTGTCGGGCACCTGCGGGTTGTCCACCCGGGGGCCGTTGACGGCCTGGTCGAGCACGCCCGGCGCGGCGGCGTTGCCGGAGTCGACGGCCGCGGTGCTGTCGTCGGTGCGCGCCTGCAGGTCGTGGGCGCCCTGCCCGGTGGCGGCGTGCAGGGCGGTGGGGGTCTGGTGGGCGGTCCCCGCCCAGCGGTACGCGTTGAGGTGCGGCAACACGGTGTTGTAGTCGAGCGTGACCCCGGGGGCCGCCGCGCCGTCGACCTCGATCGCGTGCACCGGTCCTCGCGGGCAGTAGCTGCTGACCGAGGCGGACAGCACGTCCGAGACGACGTTGTTCTGGATCGAGGAGCCGGTGGTCGCGCCGGTGACCACGACCGCGCGGTGGCACGACTCGTCGAAGTCGTTGTTGGTGACGGCGAGGGCGTCGACGCCCTCGGCGACCACGCCGTGGTTGCCCAGCGAGGTGATCCTGTTCCCGGTGACCGTGACGCCGGAGCCGCCGGCGGCGTGCACGGCCCGCCCGCGCGTGCCGAAGTCCGTGCGGCTGACCGTGACCTCCGTGGACCCGCCGGTGATGCGCACCGAGTCGGCGCCGCCGTAGGGGTCCGCGTCCGGGCGCAGCGAGGCGCGGTCGAGCGTCACCCGGTCGGCGTCGTCGACCACGACGGCGTGGGTGGCGGTGGCGCCCTGGACGGTCGTGCCGCGCAGCGCCACGTCGTGCGCCCCGCGCACGGTGATCGTCGGCGCGGTGCCGCCCGCCGGGCGCCGCACGGTTCCGCCGGTGAACACGATCGGCGCGTCGGCGGTCCCGGACCGGGTGATGGTCACGCTCTCGTCGTGCGTGCCGGTGATGTCGACGACCTGGCCGGGGCCGACCACGTCGGCCGCCGCCTGCACCGTGCAGAACGGCGTGGTCGCGCTGCCGTCGCCGTCGTCGGTGCACGTCGCGGTGTCGCGCACGTGCAGCGTGGTGGCCGCGGCGTGCGCCACCGGCACCGGCACCACCCCGGCGAGGACCGCGAGTGCCGCGGCCGCGGCGGTGGTCGACAAGCGCACGGTGTCTCCTCGGGGGCGCACGGCGGACGGCTCGGTATTCCTACCGCGAATCGTCGCCGGCTGTGACCGGGTTTCCTCATCCGGCTCACCCTGCTGCTCCGGTCGGTGGGGTCGGGCGCCGTGCCGGGGGTCCGGGCCGCGGGCCTGCCCGAACGGGCGGCGCATCCCGCCCCGGCGGCCGTGTCCGGACCGCGGGCGCGGGGCGATGATGGGCTTGCGGCCTCCACGACGGGCGGGCACGGTCGTGGACGGGTGCGCGCTGCGGAGGGAGTGCCGGTGGCACCACACCGGGTGGAACGCGAGAACCGCCTCCGGGACGAGCGCGGCACCGGCGGGGCGCGCCACCGCGTCCTGCCGCCGCTGCTCGCCCTGCAACGCGCCGCCGGGAACGCGGCGGTCGCGCGGGCGGTCCTCCAGCGGGTCGGCCTCCAGCGGGTCGGCCCGCCGACGGTCACCGCGGTGACCCCGGCGGCGGCCGAGGTGGGCGTGGGCCGCGACCTGGGCGTGCGGGCCACCGTGACCGGTTCGTCGGCACCGCTGACCTGGGCGCTGGCGGGCGCGCCCCCCGGCGTGACGATCCACCCCTCGGGCAAGCGGGCACAGGTGCGGACACCGGCGCCCGTGGCGGGCGCGGCGATCGGCGGCGCGAACTTCACCGTCACCTGCTCGGTCGGCGGGGCCGCGCCCGTCGTGTCCACGCCGGTGCTGCTGGTCGAGGTCACCGGCGTCGCGTTCACCCCGGCGCCGGCCTTCGGCGCCTCCTTCGCCACGGCCATCGGCAACGCCGTGCCGCCGGCCGCCACGGCCGACCCCAACCGCGACGGCGTCACCGGCAACACCGCCACCGCGGCGGTCACGACCGCGCCCGCCGGGCGCGCCGTGGCGTTGACGACGCCCGGCAGACCGGGCGCCGCGGTGGCCGGCACGGTCGTCCACCCCCGCGCCGGCACGGGCACCCAGCGCGTCCGCGTCACCGACACCGCCACCCGGACCTTCACCGAAGCGCCGCTGACGATCAACAGCGTGCCCACCAGGGTCAGCGGGTTCGGGGCGCAGACCACCGCGATGCCGGGGCAGTACGGCGGCTGGAACACCGTGCTGTTCGGCGCGAGCGACCCCTCCGGGGCCGGCAGCCGGCCGATCGCCGAGATCATCACCCAGGTCCGGGACGACTTCGCCTTCGGCGCGCCGATGGCGGGCGCGGGCGCGCCGTCGCTCGCGTTCTCCGCGCCGGCCGACAACTGGACCGATCAGAACACCACGCCCACCACGATCGACGTCAACGCGTTCGAGGGCCCCGGCGTGCCGCACCCGCCCCGGCTGATCCTGTACCGCCAGCAGTTCTTCTGGATGTCGTGGACGGGCACGTTCGCCACCACCGCGTCGGCCACCGGCACCCACCGGCGCACGCTGCTCAGGTCCGGCGGCGGTCACGTGTTCCGCACCGAGCAGTTCTTCCCCGGCGCGGCGGCCCCGCCGATGAACGACCCGTACGCGGGACCGCCGCTCGTCGTCCTGTCCGGGGTCACCGCCGCGCCCGTCGCCGCCGACGGCGTCTCGACCACCAACGCCACCGTCGCCACCACCGTCCCGGGCCGTCAGGTGGACTGGTCGGTGCTGTCCGGGGGCGGCAGCGCGGCGATCACCGCCGGCGCCGCGGCCAACCCGGTCGGCTCACCCGCCGTGCTCACCGCGACCACCACCGCCGGCCGGGTGCGGCTGCGCGTCGCCGACACCGCCTTCCCCCACCGCAGGGCGGACGGCGTCGTGCGCGTCCTGCCCGTGGCGCTGCGCGGCATGACGGCCCCGAGGTCCGTCGCGGCGGGCGTCGGCGTCGCCACCGTGTCGGTGACCGCGAGCCCGGCGGGCCGCGTGGTCGACTTCGTCGCCGACAACGGGGCCGTGGTCGGCCCGCCCGCGGTCGCGGGCAACGTCCACACCGCGACGGTCACCCCGCCGGTCGGCTTCACCGGCGTGGTGACCGTGACCGCCAACGACCACGTGCTGCCGGCGCGGACCGCGACCAGGCGCATCAGGTTCCGGTGACGGGGATGCCGGAGCACGGCGCGCAGCGGCCCCCGGACGGCCCCCGGGTCCGGTCCGGGTTCCGGGTCGCCACCCCCGACCCGCCCGCCGGCGGGGCGTGCGTCGTCGTCTGGTCGGTCGAGGCCCTGACCTCGGACCTGCACCTGCTGACCGGGACGGACCGCGGCGGCGGCCGACCGGCGCACGTGGGGCTGCGCGCCGTCCTCGACGGGGTGGAGCTGCCCGACCCGGCGACGGCGCCGGCCCTGGGCGGCCCGTCCGGCGTGGTCGTCGTCCGACCGGGCGAGCCGTACGAGCTGCGCCTCCTGGTCAACCGGTTCGCGCGGCTGGAACGGGCCCGCGAGCTGGTCGAGCCGGGCGCGAGCGGGACGCTCGTGCTGAGCTGCCGCCGGGCCCTGCCGCTCGCCGCGCGCCCCGGGGAGGCGTTCGCGCTGAGCGGGGCGCCCGAGGTCACCGCCGAGCTGCGGGTGACCGTCCACCACGACGAGGAGGCCCTCGAAGCCGAGATCGCCGCCCTCGTGGAGGTGCTGCGCGGCCGGTGGCGGGAGGCCACGTCGAACGAGCTGGAGACGGCCCTGGACACCCTGGTCGCGCTCCGGCTGCCCGAATCGCGCACCGCGCTCGCCGGGCTCACCGACCACCCCAACCCGCTCGTGCGCCAGGAGGCGGACCGCGCCGCCGCCCGCTGAGGAACGAGGCGCGACCCCGCCCGGCCACCCCGGTCGCACCGCGTCGCGACGCGGTGCGACCGGCGTTGCCCCGCGCCGGCACGGGTGCTCGTCCCGCGCGGGGTTCAGCGGAGTCCCGACGTCAGGGACTGTCGGCCAGGGCCCGCTCCGGCCTCACCTCAGGTGCCGGGCGAAGAACCGGTTCGCGTCGTCCCCCTCGAACGCCGGGACGCCGGTGTGCCCGCCCGTGTTGGCGTGCAGCGTCTTCTCCGCCGAGCCGAAGGCGTCGAACAGGTCCAGGGCCATCCGCCGGTCGTTCCCCTCGTCGTCCCACTGGAGCAGGACCAGCAGCGGGACGGTGACCCGCCGGGCCTCCTCGAACGTCACGCGGGGCACGAAGCTCCCGGCGAACAGCACGGCGGCCGAGATGCGCGGCTCGACCACCGCCAGCCGGGTGCCGATGGCGATCACCCCTCCCGAGTACCCGACCGGGCCGCCGATGCCGGGCAGCGCGAGGAGGGCGTCCAGGGCCGCCCGCCACTCCGGGACCGCCCGGTCGACCAGCGGGAGGACCAGCCGGTCGACCACGTCGTCACCGACCGGCTCGCGGGCCTCCAGCGCCCGGACCAGGTCGGCGCGGGCCTGTTCGAGGTCGGCGGAAGGGGGCCGGTCACCGGCCCAGGGCAGCTCGATGGTGGCCGAGGCGAAGCCCGCCGCCGCGGCGTGCCGGGCGCGGGCCACCAGGCGGGGGTGCATCCTGCGCAGCCCGCCGGGGTGGCCGAGCAGGACCAACGGGGTCGGTGCCGGCGCGGCCCGGGGCGTCCACAGGACGCCGGGGATGTCGCCGAGGGTGAACTCGCGCTCGACGACACCGTCGTCGAGGTGCTGTTCGGAGGTGAAACGCATGGTCGTGCCCTTCGGGAGTGCTCGGTGAACGGCGCTCCCGGACGACCTACCGCCCGACCGTGACCCCAGGGGGGAGCACCCACGTCGACATGTTCACGGGTACCACCTCCTCGGTCTCCAGCACGGCGTCGGGAAGGTAGCAGCGGCCGCGGTGGGCCGCCACCGGTTTTTCGCGGTGGAACCCGGGAGCGGTCCGGGGCGTCGAAGTCGCCGGAGTTCGTGGACCGGCGGAACCGCACCTGTCCACCTGGGAGAACGGGTGTGATCCAGTGCCGGGCATGTCGTCACCACCGCCGTACCCGCAGGGGCCCGGGGGACCGGGGGGCCCGCAGCCCGGTCACGCACCGCAGCCCTGGCCCGCACCGCAGCCCTGGCCCGCCCACCCCGGCGGACCGGCGCACGGCGGACCGCCCCCGCCCCCGCGGCGCAGGAGCGGGGTGGTGTGGGTGCTCCTGGCGCTGGTCCTGCTCCTGGTCCTGGCCGCCGGTGTCGTGGTCTGGTCGACCCGGGGCGGCGGGTCCCAGGGCAACGGCTCCCCGGGCGGCGGCCGGAACGGCGAGGCGGCCGGGGACGCCGGGTGCGCGGGCGACTACTGCATCGGCCGGTTCGAGTACGTCAACGCCTGCGGCCTCCTCGACCCGTCGAGCACGACCGCCCGGATCGGGCCGACCGGCGACGACGGCCTGCTGGTGCAGGAGTCCTTCGCCGACCCCCTGCCCACCGCCGACCCGGCGTCGCCGCGGCCCTTCCTGGTGCGGTCGCTCTGCGACATCAGGCCGGTCGACCACGAGAAGGCGGTGTTCCGCAGCCTGTCGCTGGAGTTGGAGCAGTACGCCGAGGAGGGGCCCGCGAAGGAGAAGCCCCTCCAGCAGGGCCGGTCGCTGCCGGGCGTCGGGAACGCCGTCGTGAAGGACGAGGACGGTGGCGCGGAGGTCTTCGGCCAGGTCCGCAACACGCGCTTCCGGCTGAACCTCGTGTGGAGCAACAAGAAGCCGCCCATCCCCGACGCCACGCTCACCGGGCTGGTCGACGCCGTCGTCAAGGGTGTGGGCACCGGGCCCAGCGCGCCCGCCGACCTCGGCGAGCTGAGCGAAGGCGGCCGGCGGGTCGTGACCGACGCCTGCACCGTGTTCACCGGCGCGGACTTCCAGGACGCGGTCGACCACGTCGTCGACCCCACCAACGTGGACCGCACCTACAACACGGCGCTGGTGGGGTCGATCACCAGCACGTGCAGGCGGACCACCGCCCAGCTCGACCGCGACCGGCCGGCACCCGCGGGCACCACCTACCTGGACGGGGGCATGTCGCCCAAGGTCGCGGTCACCCAGCACCCCGACGCCGCGGCGGCGCGGGCGGCGCTGGCGGAGGACCGCCGCGACATCGCGGGCGCGGTGGACGTCCCCGGTGTCGGCGACGGCGCGGTCTTCGGGGTCGCCGCCTCCGCCTTCACCCTGGAGTTCACGCGCGGGTTCCACCGGGTCCGCGTCGACTGCGGGCTCACCAACGGCACCGCGGACTGGACCCCGGCCGACATGCGCGCCCGCCTCGAACCCCTCGCCGCCGCCATCGCGGCCCGCATGCCCTGACCACCGCCCCGCGCGGTCCGGTCGACCACCGGGCCGCGCGGACCGTCCACAGAGGAGTCAACCGTCCGGTGACGCGCCGGCCGGTGGCGGTGACCGCCGCACGGGTGGTGGACGGGACCGTTCGGGTGCCGTGCGCCGCGCACGGCCGTTCCCGATGATCTCCTGTGGCACAGTGGCCCCGGACGGACGTCCGGGTCACGAGCACTGGAGGACACCATGCCCGATCTCGTCGACCGGGTGCGCGACCTCGTCCCCCTGCTCCGGGCCAACGCCGCGCGCTGCGCCGCCGACCGCCGCGTCCCCCGCGAGAACCTCGACGCGCTGCGCGAGACGGGGATCTTCCACGTGGCCCTGCCCCGGCGCTTCGGCGGCGTCGGGTGCGACGTGCGCACGAAGCTCGCGGCCCTCACCGAGGTCGCCCGGGGCTGCGGTTCCACCGCCTGGGTCACGGCCATCTACCTGGACTCCGTCTTCCTGCTCGCGAAGCTCCCCGACGACGTGCAGGACGAGGTCTTCGCGGACCGCCTGGCGTTCCACTGCACCACCCTGGCCCTGCCCGGACGGGCGGTGCCGGTCGACGGCGGCTACTCCGTGTCCGGCCGCTGGCCGTTCAACAGCGGCTGCCTGGACGCCTCCTACCTGTTCCAGCCCGCCGTGGTCGAGGGCGGCGCCCCGACGCACTTCGTCATCCCCGCGCGCGACCTGGTGATCGAGGACGACTGGCGCGTCAGCGGCATGGAGGGGACCGGCAGCAACACCGTGTCCGGGCAGGACGTCTTCGTCCCGCACCGGCACGCGGTGCCGACGGCGCTGCTGCTCGACCAGGACCACCGCGGCGAGCGCCACCCGGACTCGCCCGTCCACCGCCACCCCGCGCTCACCTACCTGCTGACCAGCGCCGTCGCGGCGTTCCTCGGGATGGCGGAGGCCGCGTACGAGCTGTACCTGGAGCGCCTCCCGCGCCGCGGCCCGATCGCCTACACGGGCCACACCCACCACCGCGACGCCGCGATCACCCACCACCAGGTCGCCGAGACCAGGCTGAAGATCGACTCCGCCCGCCTGCTCGCCGACCGGGCGGCTGCCCTGCTGGACGAGCGCATCGCCGCGGGCGTGCCGTGCGGCGTCGAGGACAAGGCGGAGGTGTGGGGCCGGGTGGCCTACGCGACGAGGCTCTGCACCGAGGCGGTCGAGACGCTGCGCCTGACCTCGGGCGCGTCGGGCATCGCCACGGCACTGCCCATCCAGCGGATCGCCCGGGACGTCCAGGCGCTGGCCACGCACGCGATCATGACCCCCACCACCGGCATCGAGCACCACGGCCGCGCGCTGTGCGGTGTCGAGCCGAGCACGCCGTTGCTGCTCTGACGCCGGGCGCTCAAAGGGGATGACGGATCGCGGTCGTGCGGGCACGGCAAGTCATACCCGGAAATTCCACCCGAAGGTGTGTTCATCCTTCGTGCTCGGGTAACCGTTGGCCAGCACGCCAGAGGCGCTCGACAAACGAGGAGGAGGTGATCCGCGGTGTTGTTCCCGGTGTTCGACGCCACCGCCCCCGGGCGGGGTGTCCCGACCGCCCGGCGCTCGGCGGGCCACCACCCCTCCGGGCGCGGAACGTGCCGACGCGACCGGCCGTCGCCGGTCGCGTTACGGGTCTGAGGGCCGCGACAGGTCCTCCCCGTCATCTCCAGGGCCACCCGTGCCCCGGCACGGGTGCTGCGAGCAACCGACTGCACTCGACCCGCACCAGCGGTCCGCGAACGCGGCTGCGCGGGGGAAGGAAAGACGGAACCACACATGACTTCGACCATGGAGCGCATCAGCCACTGGTACGGCCGCGACGTCCGCGACCGGTCCGGCGACAAGATCGGCAGCGTGGAGCAGGTCTGGGCCACCGACGGCGACGACCAGCCCGCCTGGGTGTCGGTCAGGACGGGCCTCTTCGGCCTGCGCCAGTCGTTCCTGCCGGTGCGGGGGCTGAGCGAGGGGCCGGACGGCGACCTGCGCACCACCTGCACCAAGGAGCAGGTCAAGGACGCGCCCAGCGTGGACCCGGACGGCGGCCTCGACGCCACCGAGGTGCAGCGCCTGTACCGCCACTACGCCACCGGCAACGACAGCACCGGCAACGACAGCACCGGCAGCGCCGGCTACGGCGGCACCGCGTCGACCACCCGTGACCGCGCCGAGCACGCGGGCCACGCCGAGCACGCGGGCCACGCAGGCCGCGACACCGACAACGCGATGACCCGCTCGGAGGAGCACCTGCGGGTGGGCACCGAGCAGCACGAGGCGGGCCGGGCGCGGCTGCGCAAGTACGTGGTCACCGAGACCGAGCAGGTCGAGGTGCCCGTGCGGCGCGAGGAGGTCCGCGTCGAGCGGGAGCCGATCACCGACGCCAACCGCGGCGAGGCGTTCTCCGGCCCGGCCATCAGCGAGGCCGAGCACGAGGTGACGCTGCACGAGGAGCGGCCGGTGGTCGACACCCAGGCCGAGCCGGTGGAGCGGGTGCGCCTGGCCAAGGAGCAGGTGACCGACCAGCGGACCGTCTCGGGCCAGGTGCGCAAGGAGCGCATCGACACCGAGGGCGCCGTCGACCGGGACCGCCACCGGGGCTGACGAGGACGACCGATCCGGCGCCCGGCACGTCGAGGGCACCCGGCACGTCGAGGGCCGGCGCCCCACCCGCTGAGGGGTGGGGCGCCGGCCCCGTCGTGGTCGAACCGTGCCGGGTGGTCAGCGCTGGAGCGTCAGCACGCCCGGTCGGTAGGGCAGCTTGCCGTAGTCGCCGCCGGAGCTGGGGCTGCGCCCCTGGTAGAGCAGCTGGAGGTTGCAGGGGTCGATGGTCTTGGTCTGGTCGGGGTTGGCGCGGACCAGGTCACCGTGGCTGATGTCGTTGGTCCAGGTGGCACCGCTGTTGGCCTTGCCCGCGAAGGGGTTGCCCTCGGTGGCGGCCTGCGGCGTCCACGAACCGCCGAGGCTGCTGGACGTGAACGAGCGGAAGTAGCGCCCGTTGGTCCCGATCGCCTCGACGATCATCAGGTACTGGTTCTGGCCCTGGACCTTGTAGACCTCGACCGCCTCGAACAGGTTGTTGGTCGTGTCGCTCATGATCGTGGTGTAGGACGAGCCGAAGCTGCTCGGGAAGTTCCCGATCGGCATGACCTGGCGGTAGATCTTGCCGTTGTCACCGGCGAAGAACAGGTACATGTTCTGGCCGTCACCGATGATCGTCTGGTCGATGGGGCCCGTGCCGGAGCCGGTGATGCTCGCCGTGGAGAGCACCTGCTGCGCCGACCACCCGTTCGGGTTGGTGGGGTCGCTCGACGTCCGGTAGCTGAACGCGGTCCCGCCCCACTGGTAGGCGAGCACCCAGATGTTCCTCGGGGCGAAGTAGAACAGCGTGGGCGCCACGGTGCTGATGTTCATGGCCTGCTGGGGCGCCGAGGCCATGTCGGACCAGTTGCTGAAGAGCCCGAAGTTCATCGACCCCCAGGACGTCCCGGTGTCGTGGGTCGTGGCGTAGACCAGGTGCTTGCCGTTGTACGGCACGTAGGTGAAGTCCTTGAGCGAGACCCACCCCGACCGCGGGTTCGCCAGCGAGCCCGTCGAGGTCCAGCGGTACGTCGACGGCAGGGAGCACCCGCCCGGTTGGCTGGTGGTCGTGGTGGTGGTCGGGCCGCCGCCGCCGATGCGGACGAGTTGCCACTGCTGGTTGGCGCCGCCCCAGTCGCTGTACTGGACGATGTTGGCGCCGTCGGCGGTGGAGGCGCCTTGGACTTCGACGGCCTTGTTGCTGTTGCGGTTGATGAGGCGGACGTGGCCGTTGTCGGAGTCGGCGAGGCGGAACTGCTGGTTGGTGCCGTTGCCGTCGGCCCACTGGACGATGTTGCCGCCGTCTGCGGTGGAGAAGTTGTGGACGTCGAGGACCTTGCCGGAGTGGCGTGACTTGAGGCGGTAGTAGCCGCCGCCGGAGTCGACGAACTGCCACTGCTGCTGGTTGCCGTCGTTGCGGGTCCACTGGGTGATGCGGGCGCCGTCGTTGGTGGCGAGGTTGTAGACGTCGAGCGCCTTGCCGCTGGTGCGGTTGACCAGCACGTACCACGCGGTCGTGTCCACCGTGGCGGCCGACGCGGGAGTCGCGCCGAGCGCCGCCAGCAGCCCGCCGAGCAGCACGGCGACGACGGCGACGACACCGGCCAGGCGATGCCCGCGGACGCGTGGGACGGTGGTGGGTGGGTGGTGACCTGACCGGACCATGGACGTACTCCTCTTCGTCGAGGTGGGGACGGTGCGCTGTGGGACGGGTGCGCTGTGGGGCGGGTGCGCTGTGGGGACGGAAGCGCGGTGAGGACGGGTCAGCCGACGCGCAGGGGTCGCCACTGCCGGTCGGTGGTCCCGGGCGGGGCCGTCGGGACCGTCGACGCGAGCGCCGCTCGTGACACTGACCTCGGTGTCAGTTCCATCTTCCACACTCTCCGGGGTCCACCCGGGTTCCCGGGCGGTGGCGGGCAGGACTGCCGGGCACCGCGCGGCGGTGTGGACCGGCGGGCGCGACGCCGACATCGGCCTCGCACCCGGCATGTCCGGACTTCGGGCCCCGCGCGGCGGCGGACGCGGTGGGAGGTCTGCCCGAACGTGCCGAACAGGAGTGTTACAGGTCTGTGTTCACGTTCACAAGAAGCTGTTCGGAAATTGGTCGACGGATTGGTCCAAAAGGCCGAACCGGCGTAAGGGAACGCTCCCAAGTGCGGCTGTAACAGGGTTCTGAGCTGGCTTCCTCACGTGTGAATGGTCCGCGCAGCTAAAGTTAGCGCTAACATTTTTAGCTCCCGATGGCCGGTGGTGGAACGTTCTTCCAGGTGATCGGTCCACTGTGGATTTATCCGGTGAACCGCAGGGGTCGAGCCCGTCTCCACCGTTGTCCCGGAGCGGTTCCGGTGCGTCTGTTAGGTTCGGCCGCCACCGGTGCGACCCACCGGATTCGCCGAACACGCCCTCCCGTCGCGGTGAGGGCCGCTGGGGGACCGATGAACGGCGTGCCGCACGACGGTCGGGTGGCGCGCGTCGTCGCGGCGGTGGGCCGGGCCTGCGTCCGGCACCGGTTCGTCGTGGTCGGCGCGTGGGTGCTGCTGGTGCTGACTTCGGTGGCGGGCGCGAGGCTGATCGGCACGCCCACGGACAACGACGTGAGCCTGCCGGGCACCGACGCCCAGCTCGTGCGGGACCTGACCGCGTCGTCGGCGGCCCCGCTCACCGCCGGGACCGTGGTCCTGGTGGCCCCGAACGGGCGGTTGGACGACGAGGCCCGCGCCGGGGTGCTGGCGGCGACGGCGGCCTCGCTGCGCGCGGTCGGGCACGTGACCTCGGTGGAAGCGCCCTCGGTCCGGGCCGGGTCGCTGTCCGGGGACGGGCGCACGGGCTGGTTCACGGTGGGGTTGGACGTCCGGCGGGCGGAGCTGACCAGGGCGGTGGCGCTCGCCGTCACCGACGCCGCCCGGCCCGCCGCCGACGCCGGCCTGCGGGTGCTGCCCGGCGGGGCGTTCGCCCAGGCCGTCGACGGTTCGGGCAGCACCGGCGACGAGTACTTCGGCCTGGCCCTGGCCGCCCTGGTGCTGTTCCTCGCGCTCGGCGGCCTCGTCGGCGCGCTGCCGGCGCTGCTGACCTCGGCGCTGTCGGTACTCGCGACGCTGGAGGTGGTGGGGCTCGCCGGGAACCTGACCCCGATGCCCGCCCAGGCGGCGACCCTGGCGCTCATGATCGGCCTCGGCGTCGGTATCGACTACTCGTTGTTCCTGCTCAGCCGGTTCCGCGCGCTGGCGCGGTCGGGCCTCGCGGTGCCGGAGGCCGTCGAGCGCGCGGCCGGTGACGCCGGTGCGGCGGTGGCCTTCGCCGGTGTCACGGTCGCGGTGGCGCTCGCGGGCCTGGGGCTGACCGGCGTGCCGTTGCTGCAGACGCTCGCCTGGACGTGCGGGGTCGCGGTGGCGTTCGCCGTGCTCGCCGCGCTGACCCTGCTCCCCGCGCTGACCTCGTTCGTCGGGGCGCGGCTCGCTCGTGGCGGGGCGCTGCACGAGCGGGTGGTCCGACTCGCCGGTTCCGGGGGTACCTGGGCTCGCGGGGCCGACCGGGTGACGCGCCGGCCCTGGCCGGCGGGTGGGGTGGCGCTCGTGCTGCTGGTCCTGCTGGCCCTGCCGGCGGTGGACCTGCGGCTCGGTCAGCTCGACGCCGGGTCGTCGCCCGAGTCGACCGCCGTCCGCCAGGCGAACGACGCCGTGTCGGCCGCGTTCGGGCCGGGCGCGGGCACGCCGATCACGGTGCTCGGCCGGTTGTCGACACCGGTCGCCGATCCGGGTGACCCCCGGTCGTCCTCGCTCGTGGCGGCGGTGCGGGCCCAGCCGGGGGTGGCCGCCGTCGGGCCGGCGACACCGGCCGGGGACGGGCGGCTCGTCACGGTCCAGGTGATCGCCTCGACCCCTGGCGGTGACCCGGCGACGGCGGACCTGGTCCACCGCCTGCGCGACCTGTCCGTGCCGGGCGTGGGCGTGCACGTCGGCGGCAACGTCGCCGCCCGGGTGGACCTCGCGGACCGGGTGACCGAGAGGCTGCCGCTCGTCATCGGGGTCGTGCTGCTGCTGTCGGTCGTGGTGCTGCTGCTCGCCTTCCGGGCGCCGCTGCTCGCCCTCAAGGCGGCGGTGGTGGACCTGGTGTCGATCGGTGCGGCCTACGGCGTCCTGACGGCGGTGTTCACTTGGGGCTGGGGCGCGACGTGGATCGGGCTCTCCGGCCCGGTGCCCATCCCGAGCTTCGTGCCGCTCGTGCTGTTCGCCCTGCTGTTCGGCCTGTCGATGGACTACGAGGTGTTCCTGCTCAGCGAAGTCCGGCGCCGTTTCCGCCTGACCGGGGACAACCTGCGGTCGGTGCGCGAGGGCCTGGTCGGCACCGGCGGCGTGATCACCGCGGCGGCGGCGATCATGGTGGGGGTCTTCCTCGCGTTCGTGCCCAACGACGACCCGACGATCAAGATGTTCGGCGTCGGCCTGGCGGTCGCGATCGCGGTGGACGCGACCGTGGTCCGGTGCCTCCTCGTCCCGGCCACGATGGCGCTGCTCGGTGACCTGAACTGGTGGACGCCGGGCCGCGCGAAGGTGCGCGCCGGCGAACCCGCCTGACGGGGAGCGGGTGTTCCGGGGCTGCGCCGGCTGCGTCCTGGGCTGCGCCCACCGCGCTTTCCGCGCACACCGGCGACCCGATCACCGGCCTGCACAGCCCGGGCTGCACCCGGGAGGGGACGAGCGAGTTGGTCTTTCGCACCGATGTGGCGCCGAAGCAAGTCCACGTGGTCGTTCGGGGTCGAGGGCGGCGAGGAGGCGGGTGGTCCGGGCTGCGTGCGGGCTGTTCACCGCGCGTTGGACGACAAGTGCTTCGTGCAGGCGGGTGATGGCGTGCCGGCTGTCACCGGCGCGGTGGAGGCAACGGGCTTCGCCGACGAGGGCGTTGGCTTCGTGGAGTTTGGTTCCGCACGTGCGGGCGAGGTCGAGTGCGGTGGTGTAGTGGGTGCGGGCGGCTCCGCTTTCGGGGTGGTCGAGGGCGAGGTCACCGAGGGCGTTGTGGGTTTCGGCTTGGCCGTCGACGTCCTGGCCACTCGTGAAGAGGTGCAGGGCACGGCTGAGGTGGGCACGGGCAGGGCCGGGTTCGTGTTGTCGGTGGTGGGCGATGCCGAGGCCCAGGTGCGCGTTCGCCTGCCCCAGCAGATCGCCCCTGCGGGTGTGCAGGTCCAATGCCCGTGCTTGCGCGTCCACCGCCTGAGCCGATGCGCCTCGCAGCAGGTGCACGTAACCGAGGTTGTTCAACGCGTTGGCCTGCGACAGCGGGTCCTCGCTGCGGCGGTACAGGTCGAGCGCCCGCATCAGGGTGTCGGCCGCCTCGTCCGCCTCCTCCCGCAGCAGGTGCACCCGGCCGAGGTTGTTGAGCGCGTTGGCGTGGGCCGACGGGTCGTCGCTGCGGGCGTACAGGTCCACCGCGCGCCTCGAAGTGTCGGCCGCCGCGTCCAGCTCGCCCCGCAACAGGTGCACGTAGCCGAGGTCGGTGAGCGTGGCGGCCTGCCCGACCGGGTCTCCGTTTCGGGTGTGGAGTTCGAGAGCGTGCGTCTGGGCGGCTGCCGCGGCGTCCAGGTCGCCCTGTCTGCGGTACACGTAGCCGAGGTCGTTCAGCACGGCGGCTCGGGCGCGCAGGTCGCCGGTTCGCGCGGCGGTGGCGTGGGCGGTGCGCAGCATGGCGCAGGCGTGGTGCCAGTGCCCGACCGCGCGGAAGTACGGGTAGAGGGTGGTGGACAGGCACAGGGTGTGGGTGGGGTGCGTGGTGTGGGTGTGCTCGACGGCGGTGACGAGGGTGGGCAGTTCGGTGGTCAGCCAGTCGACGGCGTGGTCCGTGGTCGTGATCGCGGTGGGGTGTGCCGGAGCGGTGGGGGTGACCGGCGTGCTGCGCGTGCGGCGTGCGGGCAGGAGTCGGGTGGCGGTGTGCGCGGTGTGCAGGTAGTAGTCGAGGGCCCTGGTGGTGGCTTGTCCTCGGTGCCCGAGGTCCAGGCGGGTGGCACGGGTGTGGGCGTAGGCGCGGAGCAGGTCGTGCAGGCGGTAGCGCCCGGGAGCGGTCTCCTGGACGAGGTGTCGGAGGTGCAGGGCGTCGAGTGCGCGGCGGGCGCGCGTGGGTGTGGTCCCGACGAGCGCCGCGGCGGCGGGGGCGTCGATCTCGGGACCGTGGTGGACGCCGAGGAGCGCGAACATCGAGCGCAGGTCCGCCGGCAGGTCGTGGAAGGAGGTGTCGAAGGCGGCTTCGACGGAACGGTCGCCGTGGTCGAGCTCGCCGAGTTTCCCGGTGTCCTGGGTGAGTTGGGCGGCGACGATGTCCGCGAGCCGGCGGACGGACCAGGTGGGGTGGGTGCGGAGCTGGGACGCGGTGATGGCGATCGCCAACGGCAGCCGTCCGCACAGCTCGACCAGCCGGGCCACGTGCTCGGCTTCGGCGGGATCGGGTGTTCGCAGGGCCAGGCGCAGCAGCATGTGGGCGGCGTCGGCGGGCGGGAGGACGTCGAGGGTGAGGGGGTGGACGCCGTCGAGTTCCGGGAGGCGGTTGCGGCTGGTGATGAGAACCAGGCTTCCCCTGGTACCGGGGAGCAGAGGGGTGACCTGGTGGTGGTCGGCGGCATCGTCGAGCAGGATCAGGAGCCGGCGATCCGCGACCAGACCGCGCCACAGGCGGGTGCGGTCGTCGAGGGTGCTGTGCCGGGCGAGGACGTCGGGTCGTACGCCGATGTCCACCATCAGGGCGTGCAGGGCGTCGAGGGGATCGCGGGGTTCCTGCCGCGGTGTGTGTCCCCAGAGGTTGAGGAACAGCGTGCCGTCGGGGTACTTCGGGGCGAGGACGTGGGCGGCGTGGACGCCCAGGGTCGTCTTGCCCACGCCGGGCATGCCGTCGATGGCGTGGATGGCGACGGCGGTGGCCCCGTCGCCCGCGGCTCGTTCGACGGCGGCGAACAGCCGGCGGAGTTCGTGTTCGCGACCGGTGAAGTCGGCGAGGTCGCGCGGCAGGCTCTTCGGCACCAGCGGTGTGCCGTTCGCGGTGGCGCACGGGGCGAGACCGCACACCGCGTGCCGAGGCGGAGCGGAGGACTCCCCGCCGGACATCGGTGCGCGGACGTCGTGATCGCCCGCTGTCCGGTCGGGTGCCGGCGCGGTCGGGGACTGCGGCGTCACCGCTGTGGTGTGGAAGTGGACACCACCGTGCACGACCCCTGCCTGCACGACGTTGCCGCAGCCCAGTTCCAGGTGGTTGGTGACGTGGTCGTCGCCGTCCTCGTCGTCGTAACGCGCTCCGCCTTCCACGACGCTCCCTCCGCAGGAATTCCTGTTCGGGCCGGACGGGGCCCGACTGCCGGGCGGTGCTATTCGGTGAGTGGCTGGAGGAGTGCTTCGACCTCGTCGTGCGCCGGGCTGTCGCGGTGGTGGTCGGCGGCGCGGCACCACTGCAGGGGGGTGCGGTGGTGGCGGGGGTCGCGGAGGGCGGGGTCTGCGCCGTGGGTGAGCAGGTGGCGGACGGCGGCGGGGCGGCCGTTGTGGGCGGCTACGTGCAGGGGGAGGCGTCCCCAGTCGGCGTCGGCCTGGTTCAGCGGGGTGCCGGCGGCCACCAGCCGGTCCACCACGTCCAGCCGTTGGTGGTCGGCGGCGAACACCAGTGCCCGCAGGCGGCTCTGCGTGGAGGCGCGGTCCAGTGGCCAGGAGGTGATGTCGCCTGCTGCGGCGGCCATCTCCAGGGTGTCGACCCGTGCTCCGGCGGCCACCAGGACGTCGAGGACCTCGGTCATGCCGAAGACCGCCGCGTGCGCCAGGGCGGTGCCGTTCGGCACGCCGCCGGAGTCGGGCGCGGACGTGGCTTCCAGGGTGGCTCCGGCTTCGACCAGGACCCGTGCGACCTCGGCGTCGCCGTAGCTCGCGGCGGTGATCAGCGGGGTTTCCCTGTCACCCGGGTGGCCGTCCACCGGGGCGCCGGCGTCGATCAGCGCCCTGACCACGGCGCCGGTGCCGGGCAGCTCGTCGGGCAGGCCGAGCCTGCGGTGGTCGAAGCGCAGCATGGCCACGTAGCCGAGCACGTCCACGCCCTCGGTGTGGTCGCTCCAGCGCCGCATCCTGGTGGTGGCCGAGTCGGGGTGCTCGGTCAGCAGCCGCGCCAGCCGTCGGAGGTCCCGGCTGTCGAGGACCGCGCGGCGCTCGACCTCGCGCTTGAGGGCGGTCCAGCCGGTGAACCCGTGCTCGTGGGCGATCGCGAGCTGCGCCGAGGAGAGCGCTACCCGGTCGGAGACCGCGCGTAGGCGGGCCAGTGCCTCGTGTTCGCCGCGCCGGGCGGCCTTGAGCAGGTCCTTGGCACGGTGGCGCAGCTGGTCCGGGTCCGGGCGCGCGGGGAGTTCGGGCATGACGTCTCCTTCGTCGCCCCGTGGTCCGCGTTCGGGTCGAAAGAGATCGTCGTGGTGCGGTCGTGGTCCGGTGCGGAGGTGGACTCGGTCCTGCCCGCGAACCCGGCGGCACCCTCCAGGGCCGTGCCCGGATCGTATCGCGGCCGGGCCGGCGGGGTGCGGTCCCGCGCGGGTCAGGCGGGCCAGCGGGCGTGCAGGTCGTCGATGCGGTAGGCGTGCCGGTGGCGGTGGCGTCCCCGGACGAGGACGGCACCGTCGAGGTGGTCGTGGTCCGGGGCGAGGTCGTGGTGGTCGTGCTCGACGACCTCGGGGTCGTCGGTGGGCCACAGCCGGACCGCGGCCGCCGTGGCGGTGGTGGCGACCGCGCCGAGCACCAACAGGGTCGTGGCCGCGGACGTGGTGGTGGCCAGCCAACCGGCGAGGGGGTAGCAGAGCAGCCAACAGGCGTGGGAGAGGGCGAAGTCGGCGGCGAAGACGGCGGGCAGGTCCGGTCGGTGCGCCGAGCGGCGCAGGAGGCGTCCGCCCGGGGTGAGCACGAGTGACCCGGCGGCCCCGATCGCCGCCCACAGCACGAGCAGGGCCGGCCAGCGCAGGTCGCCGGGGAACGCGGTCGCCGGGGCGGCGGCGACGAGCAGGACTGCGAGCGAGGCCGCCGCCCGCAGCACGACGGGGCGGTCGCGGCACCGGTCCAGCAGGCGCGGCAGGGCGAGGGCCGCGGTGGCGGAGCCGAAGCCGTAGGCGGCGAGCGCGACGGCGACGGACGTCTCGTCGCGGCCGAGCAGGTCGCGGACGTAGGTGACGGTGTTGACCAGGACCACCGACCCGGCGGCGGCCACGGCGAGGTGCACGGCGAGCAGCCCGCGCAGGCGCGGTGTGCGCAGGTAGGCGCGGACGCCCCGGGTCGTGGCGGCGAGCGGGCGGCCGGTCGGGGTGCTGCCCTGCGCGGCGGGCAGTGCCGCCGCGACCACCAGCAGGGCGGAGGCGGTGAACCCGATCGCGGTGCCGACGAACAGCTGGTCGTGGCCGATCACGAGCAGCGCGGCGGCGGCCAGCAACGGGCTGAGCAGGCTCTCCAGGTCGTAGGCCAGGCGCGACAGGCTCAACGCGCGCGTGTAGTCGCGCTCCTCGGTGAGGACGTCGGGGATGGTGGCCTGGAAGGTCGGCGTGAACGCCGCCGAGGCCGCCTGGAGCAGGAAGATCAGCAGGTGGACCTGCCACACCTGGTCGACCCACGGCAGGACGGCGGCGACCGCCGCGCGCACCAGGTCGAGGCCGACCAGCAGGCGCTTGCGGGGGAACCGCGCGGCCAGGGCAGCCGCCAGGGGGCCGATGCCGACGTAGGCGACCATCTTGATCGCGAACGCCGTGCCCAGCACCGCGCCCGCGTCCGGTCCGGCCAGGTCGTAGGCGAGCAGGCCGAGTGCGACCGTGGCCAACCCGGTGCCCGTCAGGGCGACGACCTGGGCGGTGAACAACCGCCGGTAGGTGCGGTTCGACAACACGGCGAGCATCGCTGCGCTCCTCCTGGTGGCGTCGTCCTGGGGCGAGTGCGGTGACACCATACGTGCTCATGTGCGCACGCGACTACGTTGCAACAGCGCACGACTGGCAACAGCCACTCCCGTGCACCCGCGCCGGCGTCCGAACGCGATTCGCCGGAACGCCCCTGCGCCGGCCACACTGACCACGTTCCGGCCGCGCACCCCCACCGACGATGGAGACCCACCCGGTATGACCACCGTGATCAGCGATGACGGGATCGCCTTCGACCGGGACGCCCCGCCGCCCCGCGCACCGCGGCAGCGGTGGGTCGTCATCGCGACGGGCGTGCCGGCGGTGGCGGTGGTCGGCGTGTTCCTCGGCACGTTGCTGCGGGCACCGGCACCGGTGGAACCCCGCCCCGGTCCGGTGGACGTGGGGTTCTCCCAGGACATGACCGCGCACCACCAGCAGGCGGTCACCATGTCCACCCTCGCCCGCGACCGCACCGCCGATCCCGAGGTGCTCCAGCTCGCCTTCGACGTGGAGACGATGCAGATCGAGCAGATCGGCCGCATGCAGGGCTGGCTGGCGTTCTGGCAGCAGCCGGTGACCTCGCCGACCGGTCACATGGGCTGGATGGTGGAAGGCGGGCACGGCCACGACTCGACGGCGGGGTTCACCCCGTCCGGCGCGGCCTTGATGCCGGGCATGGCCACCACGGAGGAGCTGACCAGGTTGCGCGGCCTGGCGGGGGTGGAGTTCGACGTCTACTACCTGCAGCTGATGACCCGCCACCACCAGGGCGGGATGTCGATGATGGAGCACGCGAAGCAGCGCGCGTCGGTGGGGATCCTGCGCAACTTCGCCGCGCAGATGCTGGTCACGCAGAGATCCGACATCCGCACGATGACCGACATGCTCATCGAACGCGCCGCCGCCCCGCTGCCCGCTCCTCGGTGACAGCGCCCGCGCCGCCGCTCTACCCTGCGACCGTGACCACCTCCGGGCCCGCGCAGCGCGCCGTCGTGCCCGCGGCCCGGAGCACGGCGTTCGCGGTGACCTCGACGGTGCTGGCGTGCGTCGCGCACGGCGCGGGTGCCGGTGAGCCGCCCGACGTCGGCACCGCGGTCCTGCTCACCGCGCTCCTCGCGTTCACCGGACGGCCGCTGGTGACGCGTTGTCGCGGCACGGTGGACGCGCTGCTGCTGCTCGGGCTCTCGCAGGCCGTGCTGCACCTCGGGTTCGCCTGGCTGTCCGGGCTGACCCACCACGGGTACGGGGCCGGTGCGGGCATGCTCGTCGGGCACGCCGCCGCGGCGCTGCTCACCGGGCTGGTACTGGCCCGCGCGGACGCCGCCGTGCTCGCGGTCGCCCGCGCGCTCGCCGCCTGGTGGCCGGTGGTCCCCTCGGCGTTCCGCGCGCACCGGCCGCTGTGGGTGGCCCTCGTCGCCGACGACCGCGCCGCGGTCCGCACCGCCCCGCCGCGCCGCACCACGCCCCGGCGCGGACCGCCCGCCCCCTCCTGACACCGCGAACCCCCGTCCCCGCCCCTCCGGGCGGGTCCCCCACGCTGTCCAGGAGAACCACCGTGTCCCCACGCCGCACGGCGACCGCGCTCGCCGTCCTGACCGCCGCACTCGCCGGGTTCCCCGGCACCGCCTCCGCCCACGGCATCGGCTCCGCCGCCGGCAAGACCCCCTGGGAGTTCGTCCCGCTGGGCGTCGAGCACATGCTGCTCGGCTGGGACCACCTGCTGTTCATCGCCGGCGTGGTGCTGTTGGCCGGCGAGCTGCGCCGCGCCGCCGGCCTCGTCTCCGTGTTCGTGCTCGGCCACAGCACCACCCTCGTCGTCGGCACCCTGGCCGGCTGGCGGGTCGACGCCGTCGCGGTCGACGTCGTCATCGCGCTCAGCGTCCTGTTCGTCGGCGTCGTCGCGATCCTGGGCAGGCCGGAGCACCGGCGCTGGTTCACCCTCGCCGTCCTCGGCTTCGGCCTCGTGCACGGCCTGGGCCTGTCCACCCGCCTGCAGGACCTCGGACTGCCGGAGAACGGCCTGCTCGTCCGCGTGGTCGCCTTCAACGTCGGCATCGAGATCGGCCAGCTCGCCGCCATCGCGGTCCTCGTCCTGCTCGGCAGGGTGTTCGCCCGCTTCGTCACCTGGCCCGGCGCGCCCCGCGCCGCCGGGGTCCTGCTGGCCGCCGCCGGACTGGTCACCGCCGTCGCGCTGCCCTTCGTCGCCACGTCCCCGCCCGCCCTGGCCGACCGCGACGCGGTGAGGTCGTGCACCACCGGCCCGAACGAGGAGACCTACCGGCTCGGCGACGGCGGCCACCCGCCCAAGGACTTCTACGAGCCCACCGAGACCTACCCCGAGCCCGACTTCGCCCACGTCCTCGGCGACGGCTACGTGCTCGTGCACTACCCGAGCGGCCTGGCGGGCGGGGACCTCGACGCGCTGCGCGCCCACGTCACCGGCCCGGACGGCAACCGCGTCGTCGCCGGGGCCGAACCCGGGCAGACCCAGTTGCTCAAGGCCGTGCACGCCTACGGGACCCTCACCTGCGACGCGTTCGACCTGGACGCCCTCAAGGCGTTCACCGGGAGCTGGTTCGACGACCCGCGCTCCAAGCCCGTCGACCAGTGATGCCGCGGACGGCGGGTCCGCTGTGGTCGGACGTCCGCGCCGGTGGGAGCATTGGTGCTCATGCGCGCACGCGACGATGGGGCCACGACGCCGGACTGGCGACGGCTGCCCGCCGACGGCCACGTGGAAGCGGCCGTGGACGGGTTCCGGATGCTGGCCGACGGCACCCGGTTGCGGATGATGTGGCTGCTGTGCGGTGAGGAGTACGACGTGACCACGCTGGCCGGGGCCGTGGGCATCGCGCGGCCCGCCGTGTCGCAGCACCTGGCCAAGCTCAAGCTCGCCGGCCTGGTGTCGGTGCGGCGGGACGGCCGCCGCGCCGTCTACCGCGCCCGCGGCGGGCACGTGCGGCGGCTGCTCGCCGAGGCGGTCGAGGCCGCCGACCACCACCTCACCGGTCGCCCGGACCACGACTGACGCGGCTGTCGGCGGTGGCCGCGCCGACAGCCGCGGGACCCATCGGTCGTCGATGGACCTGTTGGGGCACAAGGGTTCGGTGGTGGCGGAGCCGGTCCCGGCCCCGGTACGTGCCGAAAGACCCTAGTGATCTGGGTCACAGTCGGAGTATCCCTGAGGGGGCACTGGGGAGGTGCCGTCATGTTGGAAGTCGAATTGGACATTTTCTCGGGTATGCCCAACCCGCGGTGGGTGCTCTCGGAGGCCGAGGAGCGCGAGCTGCTCGACCGGGTCACCGCCGATCCGGGCCAGCTCTCACCGGCGGCCACGGAGGACGAGCAGTTCAGCCTCGGCTACCGCGGCCTGCTCGTCCGACTGGTCAAACCGGACACGGGCGTGTGGAGCTCGACCAGGCTGGCCGCCGGCCGGTCGCTGCCCGGTGAGTTCCGGGTGGGCAGCAGGCCGGCGGACGAACCGATCGCCCAGTGGCTGCTGGGCACGTCCGAACGCCGCGAGACCGCGGTGACCGACGAACTCCGCGAGGTGGCCGGGCAGGGCGTCGTGCTGCTGGAGTCGTCCTGGGCGGCGGCGGACCCGCGGCAGGTCCCGCTGCCGACCGACGAGCACCAGCCGCGGCTGAGCGGCGAGGGACCGCACGGGCCGGCGGGTGAGGGCGGTGACATCTCGGCCGCGGGCGCGACGTGGTGGTCGTGCGGGTCGAACTACTTCAACGCCAACGCCGCCCTGTTCAACGACCCCGCCTACGTCACCAGGAACAACTGCTACTGCTTCGCCAGCAACCACCTGGCGAACTCGCGCTACGCGCTGCCGGGGCGCTACGGCGGTCGCCCGGCGACGTCGATCACCTGCGGCGGCGTGACCGACGGGCTGCGCGCGGACGGCTGGCTGGACGGGTGCCAGACCAACACGCTGACCATCGTGATGGTGATCTGGCCGGGTGTGGACTACCACTTCTACCGGCTGGTCACCGGCACCCCCTACTGGTGGTGGGGCCACAAGCCCGGTGGCACACCGGCGAAGTACACCGACGACTGCGGCAACAGCATCTACCAGTACCAGGGCAGCGGGTACGCGCCGAACAACTGCTGCCGGGGCAACTACACCGATTTCTGCGGGTACTTCTACCAGAACAACAGCACGGCGCTGGTCGCCTAGCGATGGCCGTGGCCTGGGTCCTCCTGGTGCTCGTGCTCGCGAGCTGCGGCTCGGCGCCACCCACACCCGGGGTGGCGCCGAGCACGACACCGGGAGGGGACCGCGCGGTGGAAGTGGAACTGGACATCTTCTCCGGCAAGCCGAACCCGACCTGGTCGCTGCCGCCCGCCGACGCGGACGCCTTCACGGCGAAGGTGGCCGCGTTGCCCACCGCACCGCCGACGGCGCTCGCCAACCCCCTGGGGTACCGGGGTTTCCTGGTCCACGTCCGAGGGCGGGGCGGGGAGTCCGAGGTGGTCGTGCAGAACGGCTCGGTGCGGTCCACCGCGGCCGGGACGACGACCCACCTCGGTGATCCCGGCCGGGCGCTGGAGCGCTGGCTGCTGGACACCGGCCGGCCCTCCCTGCCCCCGGAGCTGGTCGAGGCGGTGGAGCGGTCCCTGCGCTGACCCGGCCGCGGGCCGCCGTACCGGCGGCCCGCGACCGGCCCGGTTCAGTAGGGGTTCCCGGGCACGCCGAGGTCCACCCGGTAGAGGCCGAACCCGCCACCGGGGACGCCCGAGGTGATGTAGAGGGTCCGCCCGTCCGGTCCGCCGAACGCCGCGTTGGTGGTGCTGCGACCGGCGGAGATGGTGCCGAGCCGCTCGCCCGCCGGGGAGAAGACGTGGACGCGCCCCTCCTCGTGGGACGCCCAGTACACGTTGCCCGCGCAGTCCACGGTCGCACCGTCCGGCGTCCGGACGCCGGCGAACGTCGTGCGGTCGCCGGGGACGCCTTCGGGGGAGACGGTGTACCGCACGATCGAGTCGCTGCCGAAGGCCCCGACGTAGAGCGTCGTGCCGTCGGGCGACAGGGCGACGCCGTTGGGCTGCGGCAACGTGTCGTCGACGAGGTCGACCACGCCGTCGCGGACGCGGAAGACGCCGGTCCGGCCGCCCTGCTCGTCGGCGCGGTTGCCGCGCTGGAACGACGGGTCGGTGAAGTAGGTGGTGCCGTCGCGGCCGATGGCCAGGTCGTTCGGGGAGTTGAACGCGCGCCCGAGGTGGTCGGCTGTCGCGACGGTCGTGCGGCCGCGGTCGGCCAGGCCGTAGGAGGAGACGGTGCGGTTGTCGTGGGTGGCGGCGAGCAGCCGCGCGCCGTCGGGGGTGACCGCCAGGCCGTTGCCGCCGGAGTCGGCGATGAACGTCTCGAAGCCGGCCGGTGGCGTGTGCCGGAGCACCTCCGACGGCTGCACGCCCTGCGGGCCGGTCGGCCGCCGCATGTTCGACAGCAGGAGGGTGCCCGTGGCCCGGTCCCACGTGGGGCCTTCGAGGAAGTCGAACCCTCCCCGCACGAGCTGGGCCGACACCGCCCGGCTCGGCAGCGGCGGACCGTAGGTCGCCCCCGGCGTGCACGGCGGGGCCGGCACGGCGACGGCGGACGCGCCGGGCGTCGCGGATGTCGCAGGTGTCGCAGGTGTCGCGGGTGCCGCAGGTGTCGCGGGTGCCGCAGGTGTCGCGGGTGCCGCGACGCCCGCGACGACGACCGCCGCCGCCACCACCGTCCACGTGCGGCGGTGACGCGGTGTCCTCCGGTGGTCCACGGTGGCTCCCTTCGCGAACGGGGGGTCGCGGGGCGGTCGCCCGCCCCGCGACCGGCTCACCGCCCGAGCTCGACCTTGAGGATGCTCTCGTTGCTGTTGTTCGCGACGCTGTCCTTGTCACCCCGGGTGCTGGTGGTCAGCCACAAGCCGCCGTCGGCGGACGGCTCCACCGTGCGCAGCCGCCCGTAGGTGCCGTTGAGGTACTGCTGGACGTCCGTCAGGCCCTCGTCGGTGATCTCGGCCCGGTACAGCCGCGCGCCGCGCAGGCAGGCCAGGTACAGGGCGTCGCGCACCACGGCGATCCCGCTGCACGAGCCCTCGGCGACGGGGTAGGTGCGCTCGGGCGCGACGAAACCGGGTTCGCCGCAGCTGCCGGTGGTGCCCTCGCAGGCGGGCCAGCCGTAGTTGCCGCCCCGGACGATCAGGTTGGTCTCGTCCATGACGGAGTTGCCGAACTCCTGCTCCCACAGCCTGCCCCGCGAGTCGAAGGCGAGGCCCTGGGGGTTGCGGTGGCCGTAGCTCCACACCGGCGTGCCGAACGGGTTGTCCGCGGGGACCGTGCCGTCGCGGTTGATGCGCAGCACCTTGCCGGCGAGGTTGTCGAGGTCCTGGGCCCACGTGCCGTTCTGGCCGTCGCCGGTGGCGACGTAGAGCGTCCCGTCCGGACCGAAGCGCAGCCGGCCGCCGTTGTGGTACTTGTTGCGCGGGATGCCGGTGAGCAGCACCTGCGGGGAGCCCGTGAGCGCGCCCCCGGTGTAGCGGATGCGCACCACCCGGTTGTCGGTCGTGCTGGTGTGCATGACGTACACCCACGGGTCGGCCGCGAAGTCGGCCGCCACGGCGATGCCCAGCACCCCGCCCTCGCCGTCGGTGCCCGCCACGCCCGGCACGCGCCCGATGCTGGTCTTCGCGCCGGTCGCGGGGTCGAGGCGGACGAGGTCGAAGGCGTCGCGGCGGCCGTAGAGCACCTGCCCGTCGGGCAGGGTGGTCAGGCCCCACGGCAGGTCGGTGTCCGTGGTGACCCTGGTGATCGAGCACAGCGCGGTGGCGCAGGCGGCACCCGTGGTGACCGCGACCGGCGTGCTCGGCGCCGAGCGGTTGTCCTGCGCGTCGCGCGCCCGCACCCGGTACTCGTAGCGGGTGTTCGCGGCCAGGCCGCTGTCGCTGAACGAGGTCGCCGTCGCGCCGGTGGTCGAACCGACCTGGGCGCCGTCGCGCAGGACCTCGTAGCCGGTGACGCCGATGTCGTCGGTCGCCGGTGCCCAGCGCACCACGACCGTGGTGCCCGACGCGGTCGCCGTCACGCCGGTGGGGGTGGAGGGCGGTTCGGTGTCGGCCTGGCACTGCGGCACGGTGATGGTGACCGTGGCGCTGGCCTGCGAGACGTTGCCCGCCGCGTCGCGCGCGTTGACGTACAGCCCCCAGGTGGCCCCCGGCACGACGGTCAGGTCGGCGGACAGCGCCGTGCCCGGCACCGAGGTCATCAGCTGCCCGTCGTGGTAGACGTCGTAGAACGCCACCCCGACGTCGTCGGTGGAGGCGGACCACGACAACGTCACCCCGGCACAGGTCAGGTTCGAGGTGCGGGGGTCGGTCGGCGCGGTCGGCGGCGTGGTGTCGGCACCGAGCCGGACCAGCCGCCACTGCTGACCGGCGGTGCCGCTGTCGGGCTGCTGCACGACCCGCGCCCCGTCCGAAGTGGAGGAACCGAGCACGTCGACGGCCTTGCCGCTGGCCCGGTTGAGCAGGCGCACGTGGCCGTTGTCGGAGTCGGCGAGGCGGAACTGCTGGCCGGTGCGGTCGGCGTCGGCGTTCTGCACCAGGCCGGTGCGGTCCGCGGTGGACGGGAAGTCCAGCACCTTGCCGCTGTGGCGCGACCTCAGCCGGTAGTAGCCGCCGCCGGAGTCGACGAACCGCCACTGCTGCCACGCCCCGTCGTTGCGGGCGTACTGCGAGATCCGGGCGCCGTCGTTCGTGGCGCGCCCGTACACGTCGAGCGCCTTGCCGCTGTTGCGGTTGACCAGCACGTAGGAGGCGGTGGTGTCCACGGTGGCGGCCGACCCGACGGCGGGCGCCGGGAGCACGACGCCGAGAGCCGACAGCACCACCGCGAACACCGCTCCGAGTCGCCTGCGGGGCACGGTGCTCTCCCTGGTCGCGGGGGCTTTTCGCATGGTGCTCCTCTCGCGGAATGCACAGGACATTCGCGTTGTTACCGCTAACAAAAATCAGCCCGGCACGAGGTGGCGGCGCTCGCGGGCAACGCGTGCCGAAATGGCCGATCGGGTGGGTTCCCCGGTGTGCGGACCGGCGGTCACCGAGTGGGCGAGGCGGGTCTCAAGCGGCGCGGGGACGACTCGGGCTCTTGGTGCGCAAGTACAGCCATGCTCCGCCTCCTTGCGGGCAGGGGGTGGTGCTCGACGCCAGATGCCGGGTCAGTACGACTGGGAGCGTTCCCAGGGCACGGTAGCGCACGCTTTCCGCCACCGACAAGACCACGGAACGGGTAACGCGGTCTCGTTAGCGCTAACACCGCGTAGTGGTTTCGCCGCGGTCAGGGTTGTGCGGAGCGCAGGGCACGTGCCCGCTCGGCGTGCCGTTCGGCCTCGTCCGCGCGGCCGAGGGCGGTGAGGGTTTCCGCCAGTCCCTCGTGGGCGCGGACCTCCTCCGCCCGGTAGCCGGTGCGGTCGGCCAGGTCCAGCGCCCGGCGGTAGTGCTCCAGGGCCGTGGCCGGGTCGTCGGTGCGGTGGGCGGCGGCGGCCTCGATGAGCACGCCCAGCCTGATGGTGCGCAGGACTCCGCCCTCGACGCGCTCCAGCGCGCGGTGGTGGTACTCGCGGGCCCGGCGGGGGTCGTCGAGGCGTTCGTGCAGGGTGCCGAGAGCGCTCAGCACCACGGTGCACAGACCGGGATCGGCCACCTCCTGGGAGATGGCCAGCGCCTCCTCCAGTTCGGTGCGCGCCCGGCCGTGCTCCCCCTGCTCGGTGTGCACGGCGCCCAGGTTGAGCAGGGCGATGCCCTCGCTGTGGCGGTACCCGCCCCGCCGTGCCGCGCGCAGCGCGCGCTCGTGGTGGCGGACGGACTCCTCCACGGCCCCGCTGTCGCCCCGGGCGATGCCGAGCAGCGTGCAGGCGAAGTTCTCCAGCGCGAGGTCGCCGGTGGCCTCGGCGTGCCGCAGGCCCCGCTCGAAGTGGCCGAACGCCTCGTCCGCCCGCCCCAGCCGCGACAGAACCGACCCCAGGTTGCACAGCGCGAAGCCGTCCTCGCCGCCGGTCGCGGCGACGGCGGCGGTGTGCAGGGCGAGCGCGTCGTGGAACAGGGCGGTGGCGTCCAGGTAGCGCGCCAGCGCCCTGGACAGGTGCGCGGTGTGCCGCGGCGCACCGCGCACCGCCGCGGCCACGAGGGTGGCCCGCTCCTCGGCGAGCCACTGGATCGCGTTCCGGTGCGACGGGAAGTCGACCTCGGGACCGACCAGGGGCGGGCGCGGCGGGCGGCGGTGCGGTTCGCCGGGGGTGAAGACGTCCGCCGCCGCGGACGCGAAGCAGCAGCAGTGGTCGAACAGCCTCTCCAGCGCGGCGGCGCCCTCGTCGCCGGGCAGCTCGCCGGCGTGCAGGCGGACCAGGTCGTGCATCCGGTAGCGGCCGGGCACCCGCTGGTGCACCAGGTGCGCCTCCTCCAGCTCCCGCAACGCCCGGCGCGCCCGCACGACCGTGACGCCGGCCAGGGCCGCCGCCCCGGTGACGCCGAGGTCCGGGCTCGGCACCAGGCCCAGCAGCCCGAACAGCTCGGCCGCGCCGGTGCTCAGGACGCGGACCGAGGTGGTGAACGCGGCGCGCAGGTTCGTCGGCAGCTCCCCGGTGTCGAGCGCGTCGAGCCTGGCCGAGTCGTCCCGCACCTCCTGCCAGAGCGCCGCGAGCGGCACGTCCGGCTGGGACTTGGCGCGCGCCGCGAGGATGCCCAGCGCCAGCGGCAGCCCCGCGCAGTGCCGCACGAGCCCGGCGGCGGCCTCCGGCTCGGCGCTCGCGCGGTCCGGTCCCAGGTGCCGCGACAGCAGCCGCGCGGCCTGCGCGTCGTCCAGCACGTCCACCGGCACGGGCGTGGCGCCGTGCGTGGCGACCAGGCCGGTGAGCCGGTGCCTGCTGGTGACCACGACCGCGCACGACGTGCCGCCGGGCAGCAGCGGCGTCACCTGGGCGGTGTCGCGGGCGTTGTCCAGCACGACCAGCGAGCGCAGGTCGGCGGTCAGCTCGCGGTACAGGGCCGACTGCGCGTCCGGTTCGGCGGGCACCGCGTCCGGTCGGACGCCGAGCGCGGTGAGGAAGCCCCGCACCACGACGTCGGGTGCGAGGGGGTCGGCGACCGGGTCGAACCCGCGGAGGTCCACGTGCAGGTGGCCGTCCGGGAACCGGTCGTGGCGCAGGTGCGCCCACCGCAGCGCCAGCCAGGTCTTGCCCACGCCGCCACCGCCGGTGAGCACGGCGATCGGCGTGTGCCCGCCGTCGTGGCCGAGCAGCAGGTCCAGGGCGGCCAGTTCGCGGTCGCGGCCGGTGAAGAACGGCGGTGACGCGGGCGGTCGGCGGGGTGCCCGCGCGGTCGGCGTGGCCGGCGGTGCGGTGTCCGGGTCGAGGACGTCGTGGTGCAGCCGCCTCAGCTCCGGGCCGGGCTCGACGCCGAGCTGCTCGACCAGCACCTCCCGGGTCCGCTGGTAGTGGCCCAACGCCTCGGCGGTCCGCCCGGCCCGGTGCAGGGCCAGCACGAGCTGCCCGGCCAGGCGTTCGTCCAGCGGGTCCGCGGCGGCGCGCACGCGCAGGTCGGCCAGCAGGTCGGCGTGCTGCCCCAGCCGCAGGGCCAGGTCGGTCCGGTGGGCCGCGGCGGCGGCCTGCTCGGCCCCCAGCGCCAACCGCACCTCGTCGGCCCACGGCGTGTCCAGCCCGGCGAGCACGTCGGACCGGCACAGCGCCAGCGCGCTGTCGAGCGCCCGGAGCGCGGGCCCGTCGTCCAGCCCCCGCGCCCGCGCCACCAGGCGCCGGAAGCGGTGCAGGTCGACGTCGTCGGGGTCGGCGTCGAGCACGTAGCCGCCGTCGCGGTGGGAGAGCGCCGCGGTGGTGCCGAGCACCTTGCGCAACCGGGACAGGTAGGTCCGCAGCACGCCCCCGGCCCGCAGGGGCGGCCGACCGCCCCACACCCGCTCGACCAGCCGGTCGGGCGGTACGGGCCGGTTCACGTCGACCAGCAGCGCGGCCAGCACGCCGCGCTGCCGCGCGTGCCCCAGGTCCAGGCGCGTGCCGTCCACCCACGCCCCGACACCGCCGAACAAGCGGAACTCCACCCCCATGACACCCCCTCATACCGCACTTGAGCAGCGGGTTCAACGGCGATTAGGCGCCACCTGGACACCCGGCCCGCACCGTTGCCCCCGAACCACCGCGACGAAGGGGGAGCACGTGCACCACACCACCGCCAGGATGATCGTCGACCAGCACCGGCGGGACGCCGAGCGCGCCGCCGAGCAGCACCGCCTGGCACGCCTGGTGCCCCGGCGGGGAAGGCGCCCGCCGTGGGCGGGCCGGCTGCCGTGACCCGCGCCGGCCGACAGGGGTCAGTTCCGGCTGCGGCGGTCGAGCGACGACCGCCGCAGTTCCTCCGTTTCCGCGGGGACGACCGGGCGGTGCTCCATCTCCCGCACCTCGCCGGGCTCCTGGCTCAGGTACCACAGGTCCTCGCGCTCGAAGAACCACTCCGCGTGCAGCAGGCCGTCGTCGCCGCCCCAGGTGCGCGCGAACCGCTTCACCGTGGTGTGCCGGAGACCGAGGAACATCGGCTTCAGGCACTCCCAGTACAGGAACCGACCGTCCTCGGGGCCGCGGTCGAGGTGCTCCAGCACCTCCACGAACTCCGCGGCCCTCGCCTCGTCGACGTCCACCCGCGTGCCCGCGCCCTCCAGGACGCAGTTCTCCCCGTACGACGGCTCGCGCCAGTAGGTCACGAACGACTTCTCGGTGGTGCAACCGTGCTCGTCAGCCGTCACGCGCGCGACGCGCAACGGTTCGCCGGTGTCGTCGAGGAACGCGAAGTGCCTGCTCTCGACCCCTGCCGGGTGCGGCGTCCAGGAGGTGAGCAGGTGGTCGAGCGCCTCCCCGGTGACGGCCCTGCCGTGGCGGGCCCCGTAACCGGCGCGGACCCATTCGCGGTTCTCGTCGTAGCGCTCGCAGAAGTGGCTGCCGTACTGGTCGACGTCGTCGACCCACTCCCGGAGGAGGAGGTAAGGGTCGTCGAGGTCGGGACGCACGTGGTTCACCACGGCGAAGTGGCGGACCCGGACGTCGCCGAACACGCGCCGCGCCTGGACGTCCTTGAACCGTTCGACGTCCTCCTTGGTGATGCTGACGAGCCTGCCCTCGACCGGGCACCGCCGCCAGGCGAGGTCGCGGGTGAACGACAGCACCTCCCGCTCACCGGCCAGGTTCTCCTGCACCACGGTGAGCGGGTCGTCGAACGGGTGCTCCTCGGTCTCGACCGCGAAGTAGAGGTAGGGGTCGCCGTAGCCCTCGATGGCCAGCGCGCGCCGCTCGGTGTTGCGCGGGTCGTGCTCCTCGTCCAGGGGCGGCGGTGGGCCGATGCCCACCACCAGGCGCTCCGCCTCGGCCTCGGAGATCCGCGCGCTCAGGAACCACTCGCGGTACCTCGGGTCGGCGCGCACCCAGCCCTGTCCGACGTCGAAGACCTCCTCGCGGTCGCCGTCGACCCGCATGACCGCCGACGGGGCGTCGAGCGGCTGCCGGGAATAGCGGAGCAGAGCGATGTGGTGCGTCATGCGATCCCCCAGACCGTGCGGCCTCCCCAGACCGCGCGGTCGATGTTACCGACGACCGCGGCTCACCGGGAGCTCGTCGTGACGCTGCTCGTGCGGAGGAGGTCGCGCACGGCGTCGGGGGTGAGCGGGGGACCGAAGTAGGGGCCCTGCGCCGCGGTGATGCCCAGGCGGGTCAGTTCGCGGGCCTCGGCCTCGGTGCGGACGTCCTGGGCGTACAGGTCGCCGTCGAGGTTGCGCACCGCCCAGGACAGCATGCCGACCACGGCGGAGCGGACGAGCGGTTCGGCGGTGTCGTCCAGGCCGCGGACCACCGTGCCGTCCAGCTCGTGACCGCTGATGGGCACGCCGGTGTCGCCGAAGGCGTCGAACCGGCCGCCTCCCCGCTGCTCGCGCAGCACCGACACGCCCGAGGAGGCCAGGATGTCCAGTTCCTCGACCTGGTCGGGGGTCAGGGACACCAGCACGTCGTCCTCGACGACCAGGCGCAACCGGTCGGCGGGCAGGTCGGCGTCGGCGAGGTGGCGGCGCACGACCGCGACCAGCTCGGGTTCGCGGCACTGGTGGGCGGTGAGGTGCACCACCACCGGGGGCGTGCGGTCGCCGAACTCCGCCCGCCACCGGCCCGCGTGCGCGCAGGCGTCGGCCAGGACCTTGCGGCCCAGGCGGACGGCGTTGCCGGTGGGCTCGGCGAGGTCCGGGGGGACGTCGGTCGGACCGTGCCCGGGCCGGTCCCAGCGCAGGGACGCCTCCAGGGCGACCACGTGCCGGTCCACCAGCGAGTGCAGCGGGGTGAAGCGGGTGTCGATCTCGCCGTCCTCCAGGGCGCCGGCGACCGACGAGGCCAGGGTGAGGCGCCGGCGTTCGAGGACGTCGCGCTGCGGGTCGTGCAGCGTCCAGCGGGCGCGGCCGTCCTCCCGGCTCCAGCGGGCCGCCACCTCGGCGGTGCGCATCAGGTCCGCGGCGGTGCGACCGCGGGTGCGCTGGACGCTGATGCCTGCGCTGACCGTCACGCCCACGCCCACGCCGTCGAGGTAGAGCGGTTCGGCGAGCGCCACCTCCACCTCCTCGACGAGCTCGATCAGCGCCAGGGCGTTCACCGGGTTCTCGACCACGACGGTGAACTCGTCGTGACCGGTGCGGGCGACGCGGCCGTGCGGTGCGCAGACCCGGGACAGGCGGGCGGCCAGGGACTTCAGCAGGCGGTCGCCCGCGTCGTGGCCGAGCGCCTCGTTGACCACGTGGAAACCGTCGACGTCGAGGTGCGCCAGGCCGACCACGTCGGGGCAGCGGTCCAGCCACCGCAGGAACTGGGCGCGGTTGGGCAGGCCGGTGACGACGTCGTTGAGGCTCTGCCGGATCAGGGCCGTGCGCAGCGCCGCGGTCTCCTCGGTGTCGACGACCACCACGGTCCGCAGGCCGGCGGACAGCGGCGCCACGTCGAGCACCGCCGTGGTGCTGTCGCCGTCCGGCCGCAGCACGCGGGCGTCGGTGTGCAGGTGGTCCGCGCGCAGGTCGGTGTCGGTGGCGAACAGCAAATCCAGGCGGGTGCCGGTCAGGGCGCCCGCCGGCCGGCCGGTCAGCTCGCGCAGCGCCGCGTTCGCCTCCAGCACGACGCCCTCGGCGTCGACGACGGCGAACCCCAGGGGCGAGCGGTCGAAGTGGGCCCGCACGGCACGTGCCACCGCCGGGTCGCCGGTCGGGGCGCGGTCGGGTGCGCCGGGGAGCCGGGTGTTGTCGCGCACGGTCCTCGTTCCGGTCGTGCCGATGATCGCTGGGACGAAACTAGGACCGCTGCCGGGCGCACGCACGACGGGTGAGGGGCCGCGCCGGTCGAGTGACGACAAATCACTCGACCGGCCCAATCGCGGAGTTTCCGATCAGGACGGTGCCCGGCGCGTCCTCACCGCCGTTCCGCCGGCAGCCGGTAGACCCGCGCGGCCGTGCCGCCGAACACCTCGCCGCGCTCGGCGGCGGTCAGCTTCCCGGTCAGCTCCTCGGCCGCCGCGACGACCTCCCGGTAGGAGCCCGCGAGCAGGCAGACCGGCCAGTCGGAGCCGAACAGCACCCGCGACGGGCCGAACGCGTCCAGCACCACGTCGGCGTACGGGCGCAGGTCCGCCGCGCTCCACCCGGTCCGGTCGGCCTCGGTGACCATGCCCGACAACTTGCAGGTGACGTTCGGCTCGGCGGCCAGCGCGCGGAGGTGGGACGCCCACGGTTCGAGGTCGCCGGAGGCGATCGGGGGCTTCGACAGGTGGTCCAGGACGAACGTCGCCCCGGGCAGCGCGCGCACGGTCTCGATCGCCGCGGGCAGCTGGTGGACGAGGGTGAGCAGGTCGTAGGCCAGCCCCGCCTCCGCGACCGCGCGCAGCCCGCGCCGGACGTCGGGCCGGGCCAGCCACCGGGGGTCCGGCTCGCCCTGCACCAGGTGCCGCACGCCGACGAGCAGCTCGCCGCCGGGGCCCGCGCGCAGTGCGGCGAGCACGTCACCGACGCCCGGGTCGGTGAGGTCGACCCAGCCGACGACGCCCGCCACCAGCCCCCGGCCCTCGTCGGCCGCCAGCGACAGGAAGTCCGCGGTCTCCTCGACCTCCGGGACGACCTGGACGAGGACCGTCCGGTCGATCCCCGACGCCGAGGCGGCGGGCGACAGGTCGTCGAGGGTGAAGTCGCGGCGGATCGGGGCGAGGTCCGCGCCGTTCAGCCAGTCGTGCCCGCGCGGGCTCGGCCCCGGGCGGGCCCGCCCGCCCGGCGGGAGCCGCCAGAGGTGGTGGTGCGCGTCGATCCGGATCGTGTCGGTCGGTGGCATCGGACCCCCGTGCGGCGCAGGTGTGCGGCGGCAGGCTAGCAAGGAACGGACGCCGGAAGCGTTGCTTTAGCGGTGTTTTAGCGCCTAGCGTCGGTCGCGGTCGACGCGGGTCGAACCCCGCCGCCGAGCCCTCCGCCCCGCCCGCGGCCCGCCCGCGTGCGACCGCCGCCGCCCGTCCCCGCCCTCCCACATCGACGTAGGAGTGACGATGCAGTCTTCGCCTGCCCCCTCAACGGGTGCCGTGAAGCGTTGGTGGCGCTCGTCGGGGGCGGTGCGCGCGCGTGCCGCGGTGGCGCTCGCCCTGCTGCCCGCGGCGTTGACGACGTGGCCCGCGCCGGTGACCGCGTCGGCGGCCGGCACGGGACCGTGCGACATCTACGCCGCCGGCGGCACGCCCTGCGTGGCCGCGCACAGCACGACGCGAGCGCTCTACGGCTCGTACGGCGGGAACCTCTACCAGGTCAGGCGTTCGTCGGACAACGCGACGAGGGACGTCGGCGTGCTGACCGCGGGCGGTACCGCCGACGCGGCGGCCCAGGACTCGTTCTGCGCCGGCACCACCTGCGTCGTCACCGTGGTCCGCGACCAGTCCGGCCGGGGCAACGACCTGTGGTACCAGGGGTCGTCGGTGGTCCCCGGGTCGCCCCAGAGCAGGCCCGCGCTCGCGACGTCCGAGTCGCTGGCGGTCGGCGGTGGCAAGGCGTACTCGCTCTACATCAACCCCGGCAACAGCTACTGGCGCGACGGCCACCTGACGGGCGTCCCGACCGGGGCCGCGCCGGAAGGCATGTACATGGTCACCAGCGGCAAGCACGTCAACAACGGGTGCTGCTTCGACTACGGCAACAGCGAGACGACCAGGAAGGCCGACGCGGCCGGGGCGATGGACGCCATCAACTTCAGCACGCAGTGCTGGTTCGGCGGGTGCTCCGGCACCGGCCCCTGGGTCCAGGCGGACCTCGAATGGGGCCTCTTCCCCGGCGGCAGCCAGTCGTGGAACCCGAACCAGCGCGCCTTCACCGGCGACTTCGTCACGGCGGTGCTGAAGAACAACGGGACCACGCGGTTCGCGCTCAAGGGCGGCGACGCGCAGGCCGGCGACCTGACCACGCTGTGGGACGGGCCGTTGCCCACCGGGTACAGCCCGATGAGGAAGCAGGGCGCGATCATCCTGGGCAGCGGCGGCGACTGCTGCAAACCCGACGGCGGCGCGAACCTCAGCGCGGGGACCTTCTACGAGGGGGCCGTGGTCGCGGGCTACCCGTCCGACGCGACCGAGCAGGCCGTGCAGGCCAACGTCGTCGCGGCCGGGTACACCACCGGGGGCGGCACCGCGCCGGGTGGCCCGGTGCGCGCGGTGGGCGCGGGCAAGTGCCTCGACGTGCCGAACGTGACGTCGGGGGCGCAAGCCCGCACCTGGGACTGCCGGGGCGGCACGGGCCAGACCTGGACCCGGACGTCCGCGGGCGAGCTGGCCGTGGGCGCGGGCTCCGGCCGGCTGTGCCTCGACGCCTACGGCCAGGGGACGAGCGCGGGCACGAGGACGGTCCTCTGGTCGTGCAACGGCCAGGCCAACCAGCGCTGGAACGCCAACGCCGACGGCACGGTCACCGGCGCGCAGTCCGGTCTGTGCCTGGACGTGTCCGGGGCGTCCACGGCCAACGGGGCGCAGGTGCAGCTGTGGACCTGCAACGGCGGCGCCAACCAGCGGTGGGCCTTCGGCTGAGCCCGCACCGGGGGTGATCCCGCCCGAGGTGACCCGGCCCGCCCGGCGAGCGGAACCCACCTCGCGGAACCCACCTCGCGGAACCCACCTCGCCGAACCCTTCTCCGGCGCGCACACCCGACCGGAACCGAGCGCAAGGGAGAACAAGGTGGAACCAGCCAGTACCGTCGCGAGGTCGTTGGTGGCGGTCGCGGTGTTCGCGTCCGCCCTGCTGCTGCCGGCCGCGGGGGACGGCCCCCGGGCCTCGGCCGCCGTCCAGGCGACGTACTACGTCGCCCCCGACGGCGACGACGCCGCACCCGGGACGATCACGGCCCCGTTCCGGACCGTGCAGCGCGCGCGGGACGTCGTCCGCACGGTGAACGGGAACATGTCCGGCGACATCACCGTGCACCTCCGCGGCGGCGAGTACCGGGTGAGCGGCACCGTGGGGTTCACGCCGGCCGACTCGGGCACGAACGGGTACCGGGTCGTCTACGCCGCGTACCAGGACGAGGTACCGGTGCTGAGCGCCGGCGTGCGGGTGACCGGGTGGACGCAGCACAGCGGCAACGTCTGGAAGGCCCCGCTCGACCGCGGCACCAAGCTGCGGGCGCTCTACGTCAACGACAAGCGCGCCTTCATGGCCGCCAAGACGATCACCTCGCAGGGGTGCTACGGCACGTACACCGTCACCGCCGGGCAGGCGCCCTGGGCGCGGGAGTCGGGCTCGCAGTGCGACGGCGCCAAGTACGGCCTGGCCGACCTGCCCGCCATCTCCCGCAACCCGGACGACGTCGAGATCGAGACGGCGACCACCTGGACGACGGCCGTCGCGGGGGTCCGCCAGGTCACCACGAGCGGTGACGGCGCCAACCGGGTGGCGCTGTTCCACCAGCCGGGCGCGGCCATCGCCCAGGGCGCGTTCAACGGCAACCACCAGGTCGGCGGGAGCCACAAGTTCATGAACGCCTACGAGTTCCTCGACTCGCCGGGCGAGTTCTACTTCGACAGGGCGGGCAGGACGCTCTACTACCACAAGGCCGACTCCGAGGACATGGCGACGGCGGTGGTCCACGCGCCGAACAACGTGCCCACCGTGCTCCGGGTCGCCGGCACCTCCACCACCGACCACGTCCGGAACATCACCTTCTCCGGCCTCACGGTGCAGCACTCCGACTGGAACCTGTTCACCGTGGCCGGTTCCGCGTTCAAGCAGGCCCAGCAGGGCAACCTCGGCAACTCCCTGTACGTCAAGGGCAACTTCCACGTCTACCACTACCGCAACGTCGACGTCGCGCCGGGCGCCGTCCAGGTCGAGAACGCCGACGGCGTCCACCTGCTGCGCAACCGGGTCCAGCACACCGGCGCCGACGGGATCACCCTGGTCAACGACGTGCAGGACGCACAGGTCATCGGCAACCGCACCAACGACGTCGCCGGGTCCGCCATCAGCATCGGCCACCCCCAGCACGTCTACATCGGCGACCACACGGCGACCAACGGCGAGAAGTACCCGGCCCGGGTCGAAGGGCTGCCCAGGAACATCCGGGTCGAGAACAACCACCTGTACGACAGCGCCGTGCTGTTCAACGGGCACAGCCCCGTTTCGGCGTACTTCGCCGACGGGCTCTCGGTGCGGCACAACCGGATCGAGAAGGCGCCGTGGTCGGGCATCACGCTCGGCTGGGGCTGGTGGAACTTCGACGGGTCGGCGGGCTCGATCGCGCCCGACCGGCCGACCACCACGGCGCGGAACAACACCGTCAGCCACAACCACGTCATCGACACGGTGCAGCGCCTCGGCGACACGGCGCCCATCTACACGCTGGGCAGCCAGCCGGGGACCACGATCACCGACAACTACCTGCAGGGCGTCCCCGCCGGCCACAGGTACGGGCTCCACCCCGACGAGGGCTCGGCCCACATCGGCTTCCGCGACAACGTCCTGAGCGTGGACAAGGACGTCACGTGGCTGATCAACTCCGACGACTTCGGGCGCAAGCACGACCTGAGCATCACGCAGACCTACGGGCCCATCAACAAGGTCTCCCAGAAGACCCTGCCGAACAGCACCATCCAGGACATCCTGGTCTACCCCGACTACGTGTGGCCGGCACCCGCCCACGGCATCGCGGTGGACTCCGGCCCGGAGGCCGCGTACCGGGACGTCCTCCCGAGGGCGACGCTCGCCCACCCGGACCACGTCCTGCCGGCCGGCACGTTCGTCGGTGCCGGGAGCGCGTCGATCCCCGTCCGGGGCGCCGGCGACGCGACCAGGTCGATCTGGCTGGCACCCGCCGGCACCACCGCCTTCGCCGTCGGCCCGACGATGACCAGGGCGGGCGGCACCGCGACGGCCGTCGACGTGCCGACCGCGTCCGGCGACTACCGGCTCTACGTCGTGGACGCGCAGGGGAACCGGTCACCCGAGTCCAAGTCGGTCGTCCGGCGACAGGGCGGCGGCCGGCAGGGCGTCGCGATCGTCGGCGTTCAGTCCGGCCGGTGCGTCGACGTCCCCGGCACGACCGCGACCAACGGCACCCAGGCCCAGCTGTGGGACTGCCACGGCGGCGCCAACCAGCGCTTCACGCACACCTCGGGCAGGCAGTTGCAGCTGTCCGGGACCAAGTGCCTGGACGCGAGCAACCAGGGCACCGCCAACGGCACCGCGGTGGTGGTCTGGGACTGCAACGGGCAGGCGAACCAGCAGTGGGACGTCAACGCCGACGGCACCGTCAGGGGGGTGCAGTCCGGGCTGTGCCTGGACGCCAACGGCGCCGGCACCGCGAACGGGACCAGGATCATCCTGTGGTCCTGCGGCGGCGGGGCCAACCAGCGGTGGAGCCTGCGCGGCTGAACCGGCACGCCGGGACCGGCCCCGCGGTCGCGGTCGGCGACCGCGGGGCCGGTCCCGGCGGCACGTGCGCGGTCCGTCAGGTGGGGGCGTGCGACTTCTCCAGGACGCGCATGAACGCGCGCGACCAGAGGGGCAGGTCGGGCCAGCCGCGGCAGGAGACCATCGCCCCGTCGACGACGTCGGGCGCGTCCACGAACGTCGCGCCGGCCTGCTCCACGTCGAACCTCAGGGGCGGGAAGGCGGCGGTGGTGCGGCCCCGCAGGAGCCCGAGCGCGGCGGGCACCTGCGGTCCGTGGCAGATCGTGCCCACGGGCAGGTCGCGGTCGAAGAAGTGGCGGACGACCCGGGCCACGTCGGGGTCCGTCCGGATGTACTCCGGCGCCCGCCCGCCCGGGATCACCAGCGCGTCGTACTCCGCGGGGTCGACGTCGCGGAACGCCAGGTCCACCGGCAGCAGGTGGCCCGGCTTCTCCGTGTAGGCGTCGCACCCCGGCTCGAAGTCGTGCACCACCAGCTTGACCGCGCGCGTGGTGGGAGCGGTCACGACCGCGTCGTGACCCCCTTCGCGCAGGCGGAACACGGGGTACATCGAGTCGAGCTCCTCGGCGGCGTCGGCCGTCAGGACCAGTACCCGGGCCATGCTCGCTCCTCATCCCCGCTCGACGCGCCGCCGCGCCCTTCGGGGTGTGCGACCGGCGACCACCACATCGGACGGTACGGGGTCGCCGGTCGCCCGCACAATCGGCCGGGCGGGTCCGACCGCACCGGTCACCCGCCCGCAGAACCGAACCGGTTCGAATCGGTGAACCGACACCCTTCCGGGTCGTTGCCGGGACTTCGGCGACCGGGGGAGCCGTATCATCGGGACCCCGTCGAACCGGTTGAACGGAGTGCGCATGAACATCGGGGAGATCGCCAAGCGGGCGGGAGTGTCGCGCAGCACGGTGTCCTACGCGCTCAGCGGGAAGCGGCCGGTGTCGACGGCCACCGCGCGGCGGATCAACGACGTCATCGCCGAGCTGGGCTACCGGCCCAACGCCAGCGCGCGGGCGCTCGCCGAGGGGCGGACGCGGACGCTGGGCCTGGTGATCCCCCCGGCCGGCCGGCGGCTGACCGACGTGCAGCTCGACTTCGTGGCCGGCGTGGTCGAGGCCGCCGCCACCCAGGACCTCGACGTGCTGCTCTCGCCCAGCGGCGGGGACCACGACCGGTCCTTCGAACGGGTGGTCACCGGTCGGCGGGTCGACGGCGTCATCCTGATGGAGATCCTGCTGGACGACCCGCGGGTGGAGCGGCTGGAGCGGGCCGCCCTGCCCTTCGTCTCGATCGGCCACGTCGAGCGCCCGGGCGCGTCGTGGTGGGTGGACGTGGACTACGCGGCGCTGGTCCGGCGCTGCGTGCACCACCTGGCCGACCTCGGCCACCGGGACCTGGTGCTGATCAACCGGTCCGACGAGCTGGTGGCGTCCGGCTACGGCCCCGCCCTGCGCGCGTCGGCAGGGTTCGCCGAGGCCGCCGAGCAGCGGGGACTGGCCGCCCACGGCGTGTGCTGCGCCGACGAGCCCGCGGCGGGCCTGGCGTGCTTCGAGGAGATCCGCGCCCGCTGGCCGGAGGTCACCGCCGCGGTGACGATCAACGAGGCGGCGCTGCCCGGCCTGCAACGGGCGCTGCACCGCCACGGGCTGGACGTGCCGGGGGCCTTCTCCGTCACGGGCGTCATCGCCAACCGCCTGGCGGAGGACTTCCACCCGCCGCTGACCGCGGCCGACGTGCCGGCCGGCGAGATGGCCCGGTTGGCGGTGGAACTGCTGGTCGAGCGGATCGCCGACCCGGACGCCACACCCCGGCACGCGCTGCTGGAGCCGGTGATCTCCCTGCGGTCCAGCACGGGCGCGCGCCTGCGGTAGCGGCTTCGCGCACGGCCTCACCGCCACGGGTCCGGGGAGGCTCGGCGGCGGCGCACGGCGTCCGCGGCCAGCAGCAGGTAGGCGGAGGCGGTCCAGGTGTAGGCGCGGTCCCGGAGCCCGTCGCCCGTGCGGGCGTCGAAGTTCTCCGCGAAGCCGGACTTCTCGCAGACCTCGCGGAAGGCCCGGCTGACGTCGTCCGCCAGGTCGGGGAAACCGGCACGGCGCAGCCCGTCGTCGACGAGGACGGTGGTCGGCGCCCAGGCCGGACCGCGCCAGTAGCCGTCGGGCTCGTAGCGCGCGGAGGCGGGCAGCTCGGTCGCGAGCCCCGATCGGGTGAGGTGGCGTTCCAGGAGCGCGGTGAGCCGTTGCGCGTGGCCGGGGGGCAGGTGCTCGCCGAGCACGATCGGCATCAGGTCCAGGAGGCTGTCGGAGCGGTGCCGCTCGCCGGTGGCGGCGTCGAGCGAGGTGAAGCGGTGGCCGTCCCACAGCCGGTCGAACAGCGCCGCGCGGATCTCCTCGGCGAGGGCGGCCCACCCGTCCGCCTCGTGCCGGCGGCCGAGCTCGACCGCCAGCCCGGCGAGCTGGTGCAGTTGCAGCACGAGGAAGGCGGCCAGGTCCCCGGTCTCGACCAGGCGTGCGGCGTCGAACGTGGTCGCGTTGTCCCAGCCGCTGTCGTTGCCGTGCTGATAGTGGGGCAGGACGTGGCCGGGCACCCGGCGGTGGTCGAGCCAGAACCGGGTCCAGGCCGACAGCCCCGCGTAGGCGTCGGTGAGCTGGTCGTGGTCCAGCGGCGCGGGCAGGGCGCGGCGCAGCCGGGCGAAGGCCCACCCGTGGACGGGGGGTTTGACGAAGTTGTGCAGGACCTCCGAGTGGGTGACCGAGTCCGGCAACGCCCCGCTGTCGTCCTGGTGGTCGAACGGGAGCAGGAACTGGTGCCACGCCAGGGCGGGCTCGCCGGGCGCCAGCGCGAGGGCGTTGAAGCAGTGGTCCCAACTCCACACCTTGTCCATCCAGTGCTTGGACATCAGCACCGCCGGACGACCGACGAACCCGGCCGGGCGGACGGTGGCCGACCACAGCACGTAGGCGGCGGCCTCGGCGGCCGGGGTGGTGTCGTCGCGCCACGGCGCGACGGCGTCGAGGAACGACCGGAACCCGTCCTCCCGGGCGCGGACGACGGCCCGGAAGTCCTGTCCCGACCGGTACGGGGTGCGGGACGTGCGGTAGGTCTCGACGGCGACCTCCCAGCGCCCGTCCGCGCCGGGGCCGATGACCACGCCGCGCTCGTGGGCACCCAGGGCCTGGTCGCCGACGGCGAGGACCGTCCCGGCGAGGGCGGTGACGCGGTAGCGCATCCCGGTCTCGTACGAGGTGAACACGTGTCCCCCCGACACCGGGTCCCGGTACAGGTAGGTGCCGCTGAACGGGGTCAGGACCCCGTGGGCGGCGCCGAGCCGCAGCTCCAGGCCCGACCCGGTCACGCGGAGGGTGTCCGGGTCCTCGAACGCCAGGTCGATCCCGCCCCGACCGGCGCTCCAGGACAGCACCGCGGGCGTGGCGGTGACCTCGGTGTCGGCGCGCCGCCCGTCGACCAGCGGCGTGAACGCGAGCACGGCGTGCATCCCGTTGTGGTGGGAGACGAGGTGCAGGTCGGGCGCGGTGCGCCTCTCGGCCACGACCGGGGAGACGTCCAGCCAGGACCCGGCGCAGCTGAACGGGATCTCGCCGACCGGGATCTCGCCGACCGGGATCTCGCCGACCGGGATCTCGCCGACCGGGATCTCGCCGACCGGGATCTCGCCGACCGGGATCTCGCCGACCGGGACTTCGCTGCTCGGGATCGCGCTGCTCGGGAACGGCGGTGGCATCGACACGGTGGTCCTTCCGGCGGTGCGTCGGGATCTCAGTCCTTGACCGCGCCCGCGGTGACGCCCTCGGCGACGTAGCGCTGGGCGAGGACGAGGAGGACCGCCGCGGGGATCGAGGCCACGACCGCGGTGGCCATGATGGCGTTCCACTCCTGGTTGTTGTTGCCGATGTACTTGTAGATGCCCAGGGTCACCGGCTGGTGCGCGCCGCCGGCGTCCAGGGTGGAGGCGAACACGAAGTCCGACCACGCCCACAGGAACGCGAAGAGCCCGGCGGTGACCAGGCCGTTGCGGCTGACCGGCAGGACGATCGACCAGAACACCCGCGGCGTGCCCGCGCCGTCGACGCGGGCGGCCTGCGTCAGCTCCTCGGGGATGCCGGACATGAACGCGGTCAGGACGAGCACGGCGAACGGCACGGCGATGGTCGAGTCGGCGATGACGAGCCCCCACGCCTGGTTGACGATGCCGAGCTGGACGTAGGTCCCGTACAATCCGAGGGCCATGACGACGCCGGGGATCATCTGCGCGACCACCAGGGCGAGTTCGAGCGCTCCCCGCCCGCGCAGCCGGAGCGTGGCCAGCGCGAACGCGGCGGGCGCGGCGACCGCCAGGGTGAGCGCGGCGGTGCCGAGGCCGATCGCCAGGCTGGTGCCCAGGTAGGGCAGCTGGTCGGCGAGGAAGCGGCGGTAGCCCTCGAACGTGGGGTGCAGCGGCAGGAGGTCCGGCGGGTCCCGGCGCATCCGCTCGGCGGGCGTGAGCGAGACGTTGACCATCCAGTAGACCGGGAACAGCATCAGCGCGGTGAGGACCACGCCGACCGCGGTCTTCCACAGGCGGGTCCGCCTCATCGGTCCTCCCGGCGGTCGCGTGCGCGGAGGTGCGCGACGGCGGCGACGAGGGTCAGCAGGATCAGCACGGTGCCCACCGCCGCGCCCTGGCCGAACCTCGGCAGCGGACTGCCGAACCCGAGCTGGTAGGACCAGGTGGCCAGCGTGGTGGAGGAGCCGCTGGGACCGCCCTTCGTCATGATCCACACGACGTCGAACGCCTTGAGCGTGTAGACCAGCCCGAGCAGGAGCGTGATCGACGAGACCGGGCGCAGCAGCGGGAAGGTGACGTGCCGGAACCGCTGCCGGCCGGTGGCGCCGTCGAGCGCCGCGGCCTCGTGGACCTCTTTCGGTATCGCCTGCAAGCCGCTGTAGAGGATCGCCAGGTTGAACGGGACGCCGATCCAGGTGTTGGCGACGGTCACCGAGACCAGCGACCAGCCCGGCGAGGTCAGCCAGCCGACCTGGCCGAACCCCAGCGCCTCGACCAGCGCGTTGACCACGCCCGCCTCGCTGTTGAGCATCCACGCCCAGGTCGACGCGGACACGATCAGCGGCAGCAACCACGGCACCAGGAACAAGGCGCGCAACGTCGCCGACAGCGGGAAGTGCCGGTGGAAGAACACCGCCAGGGCGAGCCCGATCCCGTACTGGAGGGCCAGCGACGCGGCCGTGAACAGCACCGTGGTGACCAGCGCCCGCCCGAACGCGGGGTTCGCCAGCACCTCCCCGTAGTTCGCCGTGCCGGCGAACGCCGCCCCGCCCCGGACGAACGACCGGACGGTGTAGGACCGCAGGCTCAGGTCCACGTTGCGCAGCAGCGGGTAGGCGTAGAACAGCGCGAGGTACAGCACGAGCGGGGTGAGGAACGCCCACGCGGTCAGCTGCTCCGGGCGGCGGGGCGGTCGAGCGGGGGGCGCGCCGCCCGGCGGGTCCTGCGCCGCGTCCCGGGCGCCGGGCGGTTCGGGGGCGCGCACGGCGTCAGCCCACCGCCGACTGCGCCCGGGACAGGGCGTCGCGCACGGGCAGCGAGCCGGTCAGCCCCGCCTGCACGGCGTTCCACAGCGGTTCGGAGATGCGGGGGTACTTCGTGCCGAGGCCGTCGGCGGTGCGGCCCCGGGCGGCCTTCACGGCCCGCACCCAGGAGGAGAAGCCGGGCTCGGCGGCCACCTGCTCGGCCTGCACGTCCGGGCGCGCCGAGACGTAGGACAGGGCGGTGTCGACGGCGAGGGCGTTCTCCCCGCTGGTCAGGCAGTCCACGACGGTGCGGGCGGTCGCGTCGCGGGAGCTGTCGGCCTGCACGGGGACGGTCACGAACTCGCCGCCGGTCGGGGCGGGCGCGGTGCCCCCGGTCCGCCCCGGGATGGGCAGCACGCCGATGTCCAGCCCCGACCCGGCGACCCCCGACAGCTGCCAGGTGCCGTTCTCGGCGAAGGCGTACTCCCCGGTCTCGAACTCCTGCCAGCTCGCGGTCTGGGTGTTGCCGACCACCGTGGTGGGCGCGTAGCCCTTGTCGAGCCAGCCCTTCCACAGGTCGAGCGCGGCCGCGGCGTCGGCCGAGGACAGGTCGGTCAGCTCCGCCCCGGCGCCCCAGAACCAGGGCAGGAACTGGAACGTGCCCTCCTCGGTGCCCACCGCCGAGAAGGTGATGCCCTTCTTGCCGGACCGCACGACCTCGTCCAGCGCCGCGGTCAGCGACGCCCAGTCGCGGATCGACGCCACGTCCACGCCCGCCCCGGCCAGGACCGCCTCGTTGTAGTACAGCGCCAAGGTGTTGGCGCCGATCGGGACGCCGTAGGTCCGGCCGTTCAGCTGCCCGGCGGCCACCAGGTTCGGTTCGACGCCGGAGATGTCCGCGCCCAGCTCCTCCGCGGTCCTCAGCACCCCGCCCTCGGCGAGCGTGGACACCACGGGGTTGTCCACGACGAGCACCGTCGGCGGGACGTCCTGCTGCGCGGCCAGCAGCACCTTGGTGGTCAGGTCCGTGGTGTCGTGACCGGTGCGCTCGATCGTGACGCCAGACGCCGCGCCGCAGGACGCGACGGCCTTGGCCCAGGCCGAGTCGGGCCCCTGCTGCGGGTAGGGGTCCCAGAGGGTGAACGGCGCGGACGCGCCGGGGGTGGAGGCGTCCGGCGAGGAGCACGCGGTCACCGAGGCGACCACGGTCAGGGCCAGCACACCGGCTGCGAAGGGGGAGCGGCTCACTGTGCTTCTCCTGGTGATCGGGTTCCGGCCTCCGCCGGTCCGCACTGTCGAACCGGTTCGAGCAGCACCTAGTGTGCAGGGTGGAACCGGCGATGTCCACCGCTCGTCGGAGGCGACCGCAAGGGTGGTCCGGTATGCCCCAGAAGGTCGTGTACAGCGGGAGTCGAATCAATTCGACGGGCGGTATCGTTGCTTCCGCCGGGGCTCGGAGCCTACGCTCACTGGTGAGCGAACCGGTTCGACTCACCGTCCGACTGCGGTCGGGCTCGGCACGGTCCAACGGCGAACCGCCCCCGGCGCACCACGCCGGGCCTGCCCCGGTCGCCGCCCCTTCCCCGCACGAGGAGCCAGGCGTGAGCACCACGACCAGGAGGCGGCGCGTCCGCTCCCGAGGGATCATCCCGTTCCTCACCGCCGCGGTGTCCGTCGCCGCGTCCGTCGTCGTCCCGGGCCCACCGGCGCAGGCGGGGGACGAGTCCTTAACCGTCGACTTCGCCGTGACGGGCGGCGCGCCGACCCACCGGGCGTCGGGCTGGATCTACGGCATGACGGAGAACGCGTCCGCACCCGCGGACGACTTCTTCCGCGACGTGCGGTTCCGGTACATGCGCGCCGGCGGCGCCCAGCTCGACGCCCCGGGCGGCTGGGTGTCGGGCAAGTACGAGCGCCGGTGGAACGCGACCCGCGCCCAGTTGCTGCGCACCCGGTCGCTGGGCGGCGAGTTCGTCCTGCTGCCGCACGACCTGTGGGGCGCGGACGGCTACCCGATCTCCCGGTTCCCCGGCGACAACGGCGACTGGACCGACTACGACAACTTCCTCACCCGCCTGATCGACGACGTGCGGGCGACGGGCGCGCCGGTGCAGTGGGACACCTGGAACGAGCCCAACATCCCGCTGTTCTGGAACCGACCGCAGTCGCAGTACTTCGAACTCGTGCGGCGCACGCACCAGCGCGTCCGGGCCGCGTTGCCGACGCACCTGATCGTCGGCCCGAGCTGCGCGTGCGTCCCGTCGACGTCGGGGTGGTGGACCCAGTACCTCGACTTCGCGCGGGCCAACGGCGTCGTCCCCGACATCATCAGCTGGCACTCGCTGCCGGGCGACCCGGTGGCGAACGCGGCGACGGCCGATGCCACCCTGGGCGCACGCGGCATCCCGCACCCGCGCCCCTACCAGATCAACGAGTACGGGTCCCAGTCGGAGCAGAACCCCGGTGACGGCTCCTGGTACATCGCACGGCTGGAACGGGCCGGCGTGGACGGGTTGCGCGCGAACTGGGCGGGCGGTGGCAACCTGCACAACGACCTCGGCAACCTGCTCGTCCGCGACTCGGCCGGTCGGCACCAGCCCAAGGGCGAGTGGTGGGTCTACCGCTTCTACGGCTCGCAGACCGGGCGGATCGCCGCGGTCACGCCCAGCGCGTCCTACGACGGGTTCGCGACGAAGGCGCCGGGCGAGGCCAAGGTGCTGGTCGGCGGTGGCCGCACGACGGGGAACATCGCGGTCCGGTTGCTGGGCCTCGACACCACCGAGGGCGTCGTGCGCGACAACCGGGTGCGGGTGCTCGCCGAGCGCGTCCCGCACAACGGCGGCGGCGCGGTCCAAGGCCCCGTCACCGTCCTGGACTCGGTCGTGGCCCTGTCCGGCAACGCCACCACCGTGACCCTGCCGCACACCAACGCGGACGACGCGTTCACCATCACCGTCCTGCCGCCCTCGGACACCGGTGGCGCCTTCCGGTCCACCGCGGTCGCGCAGCACTCGCGGCAGTGCCTGACCAACCCCGGCCGCAGCACCGCCGACGGCACCCGCCAGCAGCAGTCGCCGTGCGGCTCCGGTGACGAGCAGCGGTGGGACTTCCGCCCGGTGGCGGGGCTCGCCGGCACCTACGCGGTCGTCAACCAGCAGTCGGGCAAGTGCCTGGACGTCAACGGCGCGTCCACCGCGGAGGGTGCCGCGGTCATCCAGTGGTCCTGCAACGGCGGCGTCAACCAGCAGTTCGCCCTGCGGAGGGTCTCCTACGCCGGCAACGACCCCGACGACCACCAGCTCGTGGCCCGGCACAGCGGGAAGTGCGTCGACGTCAGCGCCGTCTCCACCGTGCCGGGCGCCCCGGTCCACCAGTGGACGTGCAACCCGACCGGTCAGGGCAGCCCGCTCAACCAGACCTGGCGCCTCCCCGGGCACGGCGACCGGTGAGCACCTCCGCCGCTCGACCCGACCCGTCGGTGCGGCGGTCCGCTCACTCCTGCGCCCTGCCCCCGGTGACGCGGGACAGCGCCAGCGCGACGAGGATGATCGCGCCGTTGAGCGCGCCGGTCCACTGCGCGGGGACGCCACCGAGGGTCAGCACGTTCTGGATCACGAAGAGGAGCAGCACGCCGGTGAAGGCGCCGAACACGGTGCCCTTGCCGCCGTTGAGACTGACGCCGCCGATGACGGCCGCGGCGAACACGGTGAAGATGTAGCCGTTGCCCTGGCCTGAGGCGACCGAGGCCAGCCGCCCGGACAGCAGGAGGCCGCTGAGGGCGGCGAGCAGGCCGGCGGTGACGAGGACGACCCACAGCACCCGGTCGGTGCGGATGCCGGCGGCCCTGGCGGCGTCGACGTTGCCGCCGATCGCGTACAGGGAGCGGCCGAAGCCGGTGAAGCCGAGGACCACGACGCCGAGGGCGAACAGGACCAGGCACACCCACACCGAGGCGGGCACGCCGAGCCACTGCGCCGTGCCGAGGTAGAGCATCGACCCGGGGAGCCGGAAGAACGTCTGACCGCCCGAGATGCCGGTGAGGACGCCGCGCAGCACGATCAGCATGCCGAGCGTCACGATGAACCCGTTGAGCCCGAACCGGATGACGAACAGCGCGTTGACGACGCCGACCAGCACGCCGACCGCCAGCGTGATGGGCACCGACCAGCCGCCCGGCACCAGGCCCAGCCCGTGCCCCGCGCCGACCGGCACCGTGAGCCAGGCGGCGACCCCCGGCGCGAGGCCGACGGTGGACTCCAGGGAGAGGTCCATCTTCTTGACGATCAGGACCAGCGCCTGGGCCAGGACGAGGACGGCGATCTCGGACATGGTCTGGAGGATGTTGACGAGGTTGTCGGCCCGCAGGAACACCGGGCTGACCAGGTGGCCGACGATCGCGATCACGACGATCGCGGGGACGAGCGCCAGGTCGCGCAGCCGGGCGAGGGCGATCCGCCGCCCACCCCCGGTCGTGGTCCCACCCACGGTGGTCTCGCGCACCGGGGTCTCACGCACCGAGGTCCACCCCCTCCACCGCGGCCACGAGCTGGTGGTCGTGCCAGCCGCGGGCGAACTCGGCGACCACCCCGCCCCGGAACACCACCAGGACCCGGTCGCACAGGCGCAGGTCGTCGAGTTCGTCGGAGGCGACGAGCACCCCGGTGCCGGACGCGGCGACCTCCTCGACCTTGCCGAGGAGGAACTCCTTCGACCGCACGTCGACGCCGGCGGTCGGGTTGATCAGCACCAGCACCGCGGCGTCGTTGGCCAGCGCGCGGGCCATGACGACCTTCTGCTGGTTGCCGCCGGAGAGACCGCTGACCGGCAGCCGGGGGCCCGGCGCCTTGATGGCCAGCCTCCCGATCACGGACCTGGCGAGGGCGTCGCGGCGGCGACCGTCGATGAACCCCGCGCGGCCGAGCCGTTCCGGGACGGTCAGGGTCACGTTGTCCGCGATGGACATCCCCGGCACGAGGCCCTGGTGGTGCCGGTCCCGCGGCACGAACCCGACCCCGGCCGCCAGGGCGGCGGGCACGCTGCCCGGCCGGGGCCGCGAGCCCGCGATCTCCACGGTGCCGCGCGCGGCGGCCCGCAGCCCGACGACGGTCTCCGCGATCTCGACGCGGCCGCTGCCCGCCGCGCCGGCGAGACCGACGACCTCCCCGGCCCGGACGCGGAACGACACGTCGTGGTAGGCACCGGGCAGCGACGCGCCGTCCACCCTGAGCACGTCGGCGGCCCCCGGCGGCGGGCTGCGGCGCACACCGCCGGCCCGCGCGCCGACCTCGCCGGTCATGGCGGCGACCAGGTCGGCGCGCGGCAGCTCGTCGACCGCGGCGGTCAGGACGTGCCGGGCGTCGCGGAACACCGTCACCACGTCGCAGATCTCGTAGACCTCCCGGAGGTGGTGGCTGATGAACAGGAAGGTGACGCCCTGCCGCTGGAGCTCGCCGATCCGGGCGAACAGCCGGGCGATGGCGGCGGCGTCGAGCTGGGCGGTCGGTTCGTCCAGGACGATGAACCGCGCCCCGAACGACAGGGCACGGGCGATCTCCACGAACTGCCGCTGCTCGACGTCCAGCTCCCCGGCGGGGGCGCGCACGTCCACGTCGACCGACCAGGTGTCCAGCAGCTCCCTCGCCCCGCGGCGCACCGCCCGCCAGCTGATCAGCCCGCCGGGGCCGCGGTCGTGCCGGTTGAGGAACAGGTTCTCGGCGACCGACAGCTCCGGGATGACCGTGGACTTCTGGTAGACGCACGCCACCCGCCGCCGCCAGGCGTGGCGGTCGGCGAGCCGGGGCGCGGGCTCGCCGCCGAACCGCACCTCGCCCTCGTCCGGGGCCTGGAGCCCGGTGAGGATCGACACCAGGGTCGACTTGCCCGCGCCGTTGCGCCCGACGAGGGCGTGCGTCCGCCCCTCCTCGACGCTGATGGCGGCCCCGTGCAGGGCCACCGTGGAGCCGAACCGCTTCGTCAACCCCGTCGCCTCGGCGACGGGCGCAGTCGTGGCCATCGTCGTGCCGCCCTCCCGATCAGCCGCGCGCGTTGCCCCACAGGGACCCGTCGTCGCTCCTGAGGCTGGGAACGCCGTCGTAGGTGCCGCCGTCGGCGGTCACCAGGGGAGCGGGGAGCTGGTCCTCCAGGAGGCCGTCGCGGACCTGGATGATCGTGCTGTCGTGGTCGGTCCTGCCGGGGGTGAGCACCTCGCCGTCGATCGCGGCCTTGAGGTAGTGCAGGGCGTACTTGGCGTAGAGGTCGGCCGGTTGGGAGACGGTGGCGTCGATCCGGCCCTCGGCGATGCTCATCAGCTCCTCGGGGATGCCGTCGTTGGAGACCACGTGCACGTGCCGGGGGTCCTCCGGCCCCACCAGCAGGCCCTTCTGCCTGAGCACCTGGAGGGTGCCGGCGAGCGCGAAGCTCGACTGCATGTAGACGCCCTTGACGTCGGGGTGGGCGGTGAGGTCGGTCTGGAGCTTCTGCGCGGCGACCGCGCCGTCCCAGTTCGTGGCCTCCCCGAGCACGGTGATGCCCGGGTAGTGGGTCTCCATGCAGTCGTTGAACGCCTCGGTGCGGTCGCGCCCGTTGATCGAGGCGAGGTCGCCCTGGAGCATGACGACCTTGCCCCGGCCCCCCAGCTTGGCGCCGAGGAACCGGCAGCTCTTCTCGCCGTACGCGCGGTTGTCCGCCCGGACCACCACGTACGCGCTGCCGCTGTCGGGCCGGGTGTCCACGGTGACCACCGGGATGCCCTTCGCCGCCAGCTGCTCCAGCGCGGGTGCGATGGCGGCGGTGTCCTGCGGGGCCATCGCGACGCCCTCGACGCCCTGGCTGATGAACGCCTGGGCGTTGGCGGTGAGCTTGGCGACGTCGTTCTGGGAGTTGGTCGTCGTGAGCCGGAGACCCAGTTCCTCCGCGAACCCGGGGCTGTACTCGATGTAGGAGTTCCAGAAGTCGGTGTCCGACCGGGGGTAGTCGACACCGACCACCGGCGCGCCCGGGGTCCCCGACCCCGGACCCGGGGCGCCGCAGGCGCCGAGCGCGGTGGTGAGGGCGGCGACGGCGGCGAGGCGGGCGCGGGTCCTGGTCTGCACGGCGGGTCTCCTAGCGCGCGGTGTCGTGCGGTGAGCCGGCGGCCGTGCCGCCCTGGAGCTGCGACCAGCGCTGGTTCGGGCCGGTGTGGCAGTTCCAGGCGATCACCGCGGAGCCGTTGGCGGTGGCGGCGCCGTTGACGTCGAGGCACAGCCCGCTCTGGGCGTTGCGGACCGTGCCGCCGGCGTCGAGGTCCCACTGCTGGTTCGCGCCGCCGGAGCAGTCCCAGATCCGCACCCGCGTGCCGGCGGCGGCGTTGCCCGGCACGTCCAGGCACTTGCCGAGCACCTGGAGCGCCCTGCCGTTGCGGGTGAACTGCTGGTTGGCGCCGTTGCCGCAGTCCCAGACGATCACCTGGGTGCCGTTGGCGGGGTTCGCGCCGCTGACGTCCAGGCACCGGCCGGAGGCCTCGCCGCGCAGCCGGAACGTGGTCGGGGTCGGCGGCTGCTCGCCGGTGAAGAACTTCCACACCTCGGTCTTGACCCAGCTCCGGGCACCGCTCTCGCAGCCCGCGCACCCGTCCACCGGGCCCTGCTGGTGACCGCCGTCGAACGGGGCCCAGACCACCGGGTACCCGGTCCGGCACCCCGCGTAGGCGGTGGTGGTGTGGGTGGCGCTGCCCGCCGCCGGTTCCGGCGGGTTCTGCGCCGCGCAGCCGTTGTTCCGGACGAACCGGTCCCGCAGCGCGCGTCCCGACCCGATGTTGTCCGAGATGCCGTGGATGCCCATGTAGGCGATCGGCTGCGTGCCGCCGGCGCACCCGCTCAGCTCGCGGGGGGCGCCGATGACCGCCACCGCCCGGAACACCGCCGCCCGGGCGCACGCGAGCGCGTAGCTCATGGCGCCGCCGTAGCTGAAGCCGAGGGCGAAGCGCTGCGCGGTGTCGACGCAGAGGTCGTCCTCGATGCGCCTGATCATGTCGTCGGTGAAGGTGACGTCCTCACCGCCGGAGTTGGCCCAGCCGTTGCCGATGCCCTGGGGCGCGACGAAGATCGCGGTGTTGTTCGCCAGCCGGCGGAGCCCGTAGTGGGCGTAGACGTCGCCGTCGCTCCCGCCCGAGGCGACGTCGTTCATCGTGCCGCCCCACCAGTGGAACCCGAAGACCAACCGGTGCGGGCGGGTGTTGTCGTAGTCGTCGGGCACGCTCAGGATGAAGCTGCGGCTCTTGCCACCGCTCTGGATCGTGTGCGTGCCGCTGCGCAGGGTCGGCGCCTTGCCGCAGCCCGCGGTCGCGGCGGCGGTGGTGACGGCCGCGGTGGTGACGGCCGCGGTGGTGGGGGTGGTGTCGGGCGTCGCCGGCGCGGGTGCCGCGGTCGCGACGCCGGTACCGGCCAGGAACACCGCGGCGGCGGCCATCAGCGTTCCGAGCCGGTGTGGACGGTTGTTCTCGAACACGGGTCTTCTCCCGTTCTGCGTGGTGTGGTCCGGGGGAGGTCCGGCGGTCACCCGGTGCCCTCGGGGGCCGTGTCGGCCGGGATCGTGCCGGACCCCGGGGCGGAGGGCAGGTACACGTGCACGTGCCCCTTGCCCGCGTCGACGTTGATCACGTCCAGCTGGAGCGCGGCGACCGACCAGGTCCGCAGCGCCAACGTGCGCTGCGCGCCGGCCAGCGCCAGCAGCTCGCCGGCCAGCGGCTGGGGGGCACCGGCGGCGGCGGCGAAACCGTCGACCGCGGCGGCGAGCTGTTCGACGGCGGTCCGCAGCCCGGTGCGGGCCACGTTCACGCCGTTGCCCGCGGACGGCGTCTCCTCGTACCGCCGCACCTCCGCGGCCACCACGTCGCGCCAGCCGCGCACGTCCTCGGCGGTGGGCGCGACCGGCGACGCCCCGCCCGGCGGGGGAGCGGCCCCCGCCATCGCCGCCAGCACCGGTGCCAGGCGGTCCCGGCCGCCCTTGGCCAGCTCGGTCACCGCGCCGACCTGCTCGACGTCGCGCTGCGCCTCGGCCTGTTCCAGCTCGGCGATCCGGCGCTGCGTCGGGTCCGGTCCCGACATCCACGAGCCGGACGCGAAGGCGACGGCGAACCCGAGCGCGAACGCGGTGACCAGGGCGGTGGCCGAGATCCACGGCGACCGCGGGCCGGCGGGCCGGCGCGGTGGCTGCCCGGGCCGTGCCCGCCCCACCGTCGTGGTCCTGCCCATGACGTCTCTCCTTGCCGTGCGGTGAGGGTGGACCGGTTGGTGGGGCCGCGGCTCCGGCGCGGGCCGGAGCCGCGGCCCCTCCCGCTCAGGGCAGCGTCCACCGCTGGTTGGTGCCGCCGTTGCAGGTCCAGGTGATGAGCTGCGTCCCGTCGGCGGAGCTGCCGCCGTTGGCGTCCAGGCACTTGGTGCCGTTGCGGAGCGTGCCGTCCGACTGCGCCGACCAGTTCTGGGCCGCCGAGCCGTTGCAGCTCCACAGCTGCACCAGCGCGCCGTCCGCGGTGCTGCCGCCGTTGACGGTGAGGCACTTGCCCAGGGCCTGGAGCGTCTGCCCGGCGCGCGTCCACCGCTGGTTGGCGCCGTCGTTGCAGGTCCACAGCTGGACCTTGGTGCCGTCGGCGGTGCCGGCGGCGTTGACGTCGACGCACTTGCCGCCGACGCCGACGACCCGGCCCGTCCCGCCGCCGGTGCCCGGCGTGCCGACCCCCGGCCCGACGAACGTCATCGAGTCGACGTCGTAGGTGGTGCCCGTGCCGGTCTTGAACACCAGGAACAGCTCCGTGGTGCCGCCGGGGTTGGTGACGTTCACCGCGGGCGTGCTCGCGTAGTTGTCCCAGCCGCCGGTGCTCGGGACCGGGACCGTCGCGACCAGCGCCCCCGTCGGCGAACCGGCCCGGAGCTCGATCGACCCGCCACCGCCCGGTGAGGACAGCCGCACGGACACCTGGTTGACGCCGGTGAGGTTGTACGGGGTGAACGAGACCCAGTCGTTGTTGCCGATGTCGCCGACCCGGCCGCCCGACTCCGCGCCGGACTGCGCCACGACCCGCACGCCGGAGGAGCCGGTGAAGTACTCGACCTGCTTGCGCTTGGGTTGCAGCAGCACCTTCCGGCTGCCCTCCAGCGCGGGCACGCCGGTCGCGCCGTTGTCGGTGTACCTGCTCGCCGCCACCCAGAACGAGTTCAGCTCGGCGTGCGCGCTGTCGGTCTCGGCCTTGAACGTGCCCGTGCAGCCGGGGATCGGGGCGAGGTCGTGCCCGTGCTGGTCGTGGCCCAGCGCGGGGGTGGTGGTCACCCTGGCGCAGTCGGCGGTGCCGTCCTCGGGGTCGGTGGCCGTGACGGTGTACGGGATCGTGTCGCCCCAGCCGAACACACCGCCGTCGGGGACGCTCAGGTTGACCGTGGGCGCGGTGTTGCCCGAGGTCACGATCACGTTCGTCACGCCGGACTTCCCGCCCGCGTCGGTGACGGTGAGCTTGGCGTTGAACTGCCCCCTGGCCGTGTAGGTGTGCGCGGGGTTGGCCTCGGTGGACGTGCCGCCGTCGCCGAACTCCCACCGGTAGGTCACCGGGCCGCCCTCGGGGTCACCGGAGCCGGCGCTGGAGAACCGCACCGCCAGGGGGGAGGAACCGGAGGTGGGCGTCGCCGTCGCGGTCGCGACCGGACTGCGGTCGCCGCTCTTGTAGTCGATGCGGTAGAGCCCGGAGTCGGGGTTGTCCCGACCGTAGCCGGAGCCCCATTCGAGCAGGTACATCGCCCCGTCCGGGCCGAACTTCATGTCCAGCGGCGACTTGAAGGGCAGGTTCGGCAGGAAGTCGTTGATCTTCAACAGCTTCCCGTCCTGACCGACCCGGAACTCCCACATCCGGTTGCGCGACCACTCGCCGAAGAACGGCGTCTGGTCGAAGTAGGCCGGGAACTTGGTGGGGGAGGGGTTGTTCGCGTCGTACCGGTAGACCGGGAACGCGCCGGGCGCCTCGCCGCCCGACGGGCTGCCCATCTCCGGGAACTTGTTGCCGTTCGCGCCGTTGCCGTACCAGACGTCGGCCTTGCGCGCGGCGGGCAGCTCGGTGAGCCCGGTGTTGTTGGGCGAGTTGTTCACCGGCCGGTCGCAGTTGAACTTGGCGCCCGACTGGCCGGTGGCGAAGTTGTAGTCGTTGAACGGGATGTTGTCGCCGATGCAGTACGGCCAGCCGTAGAAGCCGGGCGAGGTGATGACGTTCCACTCCACGGTCCCGCCGGGGCCGCGGTTCGCGTTGTCGTTGGCCGCGTCGGGGCCGTAGTCGGCCGCGTAGACCACGCCCGTCGTCGGGTGCACCGAGAACCGGAACGGGTTGCGGAAGCCCATCGCGTAGATCTCGGGCTTCGTCCTGGCCGTGCCGGGAGCGAACATGTTGCCCGCCGGGACGGTGTAGGTCCCGTTCGCCTCCGGGTGGATGCGCAGGATCTTGCCGCGCAGGTCGTTGGTGTTGGCCGAGGTGCCCTGCACGTCGTTGTTCGCCCAGCCCGGCCGCTCGTCGATCGGCGCGTAACCGTCGGAGCGGTGCGGCTGGACGTCGTCGCCGGTGCCGATGTAGAGGTTGCCGCTCGGGCCGAACGCGAGGTACCCGCCGGTGTGACCCGGTTCCGGGGCCTGGCGCGACGACGGGACCTTGAGCACCACCCGCTCGCTGGACAGGTCCAGCGCGTCGCCGTTCACGGTGAACCGGGAGACCCGCGCGATGTCCTCGCCGCCGCCGGCGGGCGAGTACATCAGGTAGACCCACCTGGTGGTGGCGAAGTTGGGATCGAGGGCGAGCCCGGTCAGGCCGTCCTCGCCGCCGGTGTAGACGCTGAGGGTCGCCGCGGTGACCGTGGTGCGGGTGTCCGGCTTGAAGACCTTCACCCGGCCGCCGTACTCCGCGTAGAACACGCGGCCGTCCCCGGCGACGTCGAGCGCCGCCGGTCCCACCGTGTTGTCGTCCAGCGTCACCTTCTCGAAGCTGCTCCACGCGGTGGGGCCGCAGTCGGCCTGGACCTTGCCGCCCGCCGACTCCACCCCGCCCTTGACGTGCTCGCGGAACAGGGGCTCGGAGTAGCTGGACGCCTGGTGCCCCATGGCGGTGGCCCACAGCCGGCCGCCCTCGAAGTTGCGGCACCACGAGATCGGGTGGTCGTACCCCATCCGGCTCGTGCCGGGGTCGTAGGTCGTCTCGTCGGCGGTGACCAGCACGTGCGCGTTGCCGCGGACCGAGCGGGTGAAGTTGTACCACTCCTCGGTGCGCGTCCACCGGTCCGGCAGCGCGGTGCCGGACGGGTGCTTGCGGTCGGCGACCTTGGCGGTGCCGGACACGGTGGCCGAGTGCTGCGTCATGGTGGCGCCGAGGACCTGGTCCCACCACGGGAACTGCTGCTCGACGTTCATGTCCGTCGCGTTGTGGATCGCGACGAAGCCCCCGCCGCCGCGCATGTACCTCTGCGCGGCGGAGCGCTGCGCGTCGTTGTCCCACACCATGCCGGAGGTCTGGAGCATGACGACCACGTCGTACGTGGCGAGGGCGGCGTCGTTGAACACCGACGAGTCCTCGCTCCTGGTCAGCTCCCACTCGTTCTGGGCGGCCAACTGCTCGAACATCGTGATCCCGGCCGGGATCGAGTCGTGCCGGTAGGCCCCGGCGGCGGTCTTGCTGAACAGCAGGACGTGGAACCCCTCGGGGTGCGCGGGAGCGGGCGTCGAGGTCAGCCCGATCATCAGCAGCGCGCACCCCAGGATCGAGAACAGGCGCGTGGATCTGTGTCGCATGGCCACTCCTCTGGGGCACTGGGAAGCGACTGGTCGCATGGCGCGGCGGCGGGGGTGCGGGAGGTCGGTGCCCGGCGGGGTCGCCGGTCGGCCCCGGCGGGCGTCAAGCCCGGCGGGTGTCAGGTGTGGCGGGTGTCAGGCGTGGGGCGCGCGGGACCCGTCGCCGACCCGGGCGGGGGTTCGGCGGCACGGCCGCGGGCACCGGGGAACTGCCCGGCACCGGGGGATCAGCCGAAGAGGCGGCGCTGGATCTCGCTGCGGTAGTCCTGGAGCGTGTTGTCCAGGTGGAGGGCGGCGGCCTGCGCGGCGGCCTCGGGGTCGCCGTCGCGGATCGCGTGGTAGATCGCGATGTGCTCCTCGACCGCCTCCGCCGCGTGACCGCCGACGGTGCCGTGCAGGCCGATGGTGCTCGACTGGTGCTGCAGGCGGCGGGCCTCGCGCACCGCGGCGACGAGGAACTGGTTGTGCGACGCGGCGGCGACCGCGAGGTGGAAGTCCTCGTCGCCCCGGTCGAACAGCGCGGCCTGGTCGGTCAGGTGGCCCTGCCGGCACGTCTCGGCGGCCTCGCCGATGGCGCGCAGCTCCGCCGGGGTCGCGTGGATCGCGGCCAGCCTGCTGGCCGCGGTCTCCTGGACCCGGCGGAACTCGAAGAGCATGTAGACGTGGTCGAGGTTGGTCGGCAGGAAGAAGCCGCCCCAGCGGGAGGAGCCGAGCATGCCCTCGTCGTCGGCCACGTAGAGACCGCGCCCCTTGTGCGCCCGCACCCGCCCGATCGCGGAGAGGATCTTGACCGCTTCCCGGACCACGGTCCGGCTGGTGCCCATCCGCGCGGCCAGCTCGTTCTCGGTCGGCATCCGGTCGCCGGGCCGCAGCTCCAGCTCGGCGATGAGCTGGAGGATCTGCTCGGCCACCAGCTCGTAACCGGGGCGGTACGGCTCGCTCGACCGAGTGGCGCCCTGCTGCCCGGCCGGCGCGCCGGTCGCGGCCCCCGGGACAAGTGCGCCATCCGTCAACGCCGCTCCTTCGTGACGGGTCACCCGAAGAGTGTGGCGGCTCGACACCGCCCGACCAGCTTACATCCTCTCGTGACTCGTCGTAGTCGTGGCGGGACGTGCGGGCGTGGCCGGGCATGGTCACCTCCTCTGCGCGCTACCTGCTGGTCACGGGGGCGTTTCGCCGCGGCGGCGTCGTCGCGCGGTCACCGCGTTCCGGGAAAGGGCAGTGGTCCCCGCCGGTGAATCGGGAGCGGTGATTCGACGCGCGGTGCGCGGCGGGCCGGGGGTGTTCGTCGCACGGGAAGTCCCATCGTCATCGTTGACGGACGGGCTGGTGGGTCGCCGGCCCCTCGTGGAGGCGGGGCGCCCACAGCTCAACCGAAGCCTTCGGGCAAGGTAGCCATCGTTCGACGCGTCCGTCAATCGTCGCCGGCACTTTTCTGTGAGCGATAACAACATCCGGCCGTGTGACCTCGTGGAATCGCCCCAGGTCGAGTACGGAAGCCGTTGGATCAGCGCTCATTCGGCCATTCGGTGCTCAAGTTAGCGCTAACAATTTTAGCAGCGTTGAGCGTTGACTCGTGGTGTTGCCGCTGGCTACGGTGCCGAGGGGCCCGGTTGTGCCGGCCCCCGTGGTGCACGGTCCGGTCACGCCCGTCGACGATGACGAGGGAGACTTCCCAGTGCGGCGAAAACATCGACGTGCTCACGTCCGCCGTTCACCCGGCTTTTAGCACTTTTCCCATTCTCCCCGGTTCTTCACCGGGTCGAACCACGGCACCGCGTCGCGCCCGGCGGAATTCGGCCGCGACCACTTCGCCGCGCCTTGTCGGCACGACCGCCGCGCGACCGTGCCCAACCCGCCAGACGACATCAAGGGGTGTGAGCCAGCCATGAGACACCGAGTCAGGGCGGCGTCGGCCGCCGTCCTCCTCGTGGCCGCCGGCGTGGTGGCGACGGTGGTCGGCTCGTCGGCGCCGGCCGCCGCGCACGCGGTCAACCCGGCCGACTTCCAGCAGGTCGAACTGGCCCGGGGGGTCGCCGAGGTGGGCGAGCCGATGACGCTCGCCGTGCTGCCGGACCGCTCCGTGCTGCACACCTCCCGCAACGGGACGCTGCGCCGCACCACGGCCGACGGCGTCACCGCCGTGGTCGGCACGGTGCCGGTCTACACGCACGACGAGGAAGGGCTCCAGGGCGTCGGGGTGGACCCCGGTTTCGCCTCCAACCGGCACGTCTACCTGTTCTACGCGCCGCCGCTGTCCACCCCCGCCGGTGACGCGCCGGCCACCGGGACGGACTTCTCGGCGTGGAAGGGGGTCAACCGGCTGTCCCGATTCACCCTCAACGCCGACTTCACGCTGAACACCTCCAGCCAGGTGACCGTGCTGGACGTGCCGACCGACCGGGGCATGTGCTGCCACGTCGGCGGTGACATCGACTTCGACGCGGCGGGCAACCTGTACCTGTCCACCGGCGACGACTCGAACCCGTTCGACTCGGCCGGCTACACGCCCATCGACGAGCGGACCAACCGCAACCCCGCCTACGACGCCCAGCGCAGCGCCGGCAACACCAACGACCTGCGCGGCAAGGTGCTCCGGATCAAGGTGAACGCCAACGGGTCGTACTCGATCCCGGCCGGCAACCTCTTCGCACAGGGCACCGCCAACACCCGCCCGGAGATCTACGCGATGGGCCTGCGCAACCCGTTCCGCTTCAACGTGGACAAGCCCACCGGCGCCATCCACCTCGGCGAGTACGGGCCGGACGCGGGCACGAGCACCTCCGCGCGCGGACCGGCCGGCCTGGTGGAGTTCAACCGGATCACCTCGGCGGGCAACTTCGGCTGGCCCTACTGCGTCGGCTCGAACACCACCGCCGAGGCGTACGTGGACTACACCTTCCCCTCCGGGCCGTCCGGGAACCGGTTCAACTGCGCCGCCCCGGTCAACAACTCCCCGCGCAACACCGGGCTGGGCACCCTGCCGGCCGCCCGCGCGGCGTGGATCAAGTACGACAACTGCTCGGTCGCCGCGTTCGGCTGCGGCTCGGAGTCCCCGATGAGCGCGCCGGTGTACCGGTACGACGCGGCGAACCCGTCGTCGGTCAAGTTCCCGGCCTCGCTGGACGGGCACGTGTTCGCCACCGAGTTCGGCCGCCGCTGGATCAAGACCATCGACGTCAACGCCGACGGGTCCGCCGGGCAGATCAGCGAATTCCCGTGGCGCGGCACGCAGGTCATGGACGCGACCTTCGGCCCGGACGGCGCCCTGTACGTGCTGGACTACGGCACCGGCTGGGGCAGCGGCGACGCCAGCTCCGCGCTCTACCGCATCGAGTACAACCCGGCGGGCAACCGCGCGCCGACCGCGCGGGCCGCCGCCGACCGCACGTCCGGCGGCGCGCCGCTGACCGTGAACTTCTCCTCGGCCGGCTCCTCGGACCCCGAGGGCGGCGCGCTGTCCTACTCGTGGGACTTCGGCGACGGCACCCGGTCCACCGCGGCCAACCCCGCCCACACCTACACCGCCAACGGCCAGTACGCGGTGACGCTCACGGTGACCGACCCCGGCGGTCGCTCCGGGGCCGCCACGGTGTCGATCTCGGTGGGCAACACGGCGCCGACGGTCCGGCTCGACACACCGGCCAACGGCACCCTGTTCAGCTTCGGCGACAGCGTCCCGTTCACGGTCACGGCCTCGGACCCGGAGGACGGCACGATCGACTGCGCCAGGGTGAAGGTCAGCTACGTGCTCGGCCACGACAGCCACGGGCACCCGATCACCTCGCGGACCGGCTGCTCCGGCACGTTGCAGATCCCGGTGGACGGCGAGCACGACACGGCGGCGAACCTGTTCGCGGTGTTCGACGCCGAGTACACCGACTCCGGTGCGAACGGCCAGCCGCCGGTGACCACCCACACGCAGCACGTGCTCCAGCTGCGGCACCGCCAGGCCGAGCACTACTCGACCCAGTCCGGCACCGGCCTCTACGACAAGGCGGCGGCCGAGGGCGGGCGCACGGTGGGCGACATCCAGAACGGGGACTGGATCGCGTTCGAGCCGTACGCGCTCGGCGGGACGACCAGGTTCGCCGCCCGGGTGTCGTCCGCCGGGGCGGGCGGCACGATCTCCGTGCGCACCGGGTCGCCCACCGGAGCGGTGCTGGGCACGGTGACCGTGCCGGTGACCGGCGGTTGGGAGACCTTCACCGAGGTGTCCACCGCGCTGTCCGGCGTGCCCACGGGGACGGTCGTGCTGTACCTGACGTTCGCGGGCGGCACGGGCACCTTGTTCGACGTGGACGCCTACACGTTCGGCGCGTCGTCGGGCACCCGGACCGGGCCGGTCACGGGCTCCTCGGGCAAGTGCGCGGACGTCAACGCGGGCAGCACGGCGGACGGCGCGAAGGTGCAGCTGTGGACGTGCAACGGCGGCGCGAACCAGCGCTGGACGGTGAACGGGACGACGTTGCGCGCGCTGGACAAGTGCCTGGACGCGGCCGGCACGGCCGACGGCAGCCTGGTGCGGTTGTGGACCTGCAACGGCGGCGCGGCGCAGAACTGGGCGGCCGGTGCGAACGGCTCGCTGGTGAACCAGCAGTCGGGCCGGTGCCTGGACGCCAACGGCGGCGGGTCGGCGGACGGCACCCAGTTGATCGTCTGGAGCTGCCACGGCGGCGCCAACCAGCGGTGGACCCTGCCGTGACGGACGCCGACCCGAGCACCCGGAGCCAGGGCACCCGGAGCCTGACCGACCCGACCCACGCTCGACGAACCGGCGAGGACAGCCGATGACGAGACACCCGATGACGAGACGCCCGCTGGCCCGGCGCGCGCTCGGCGTGGCCGCCGCGGCCCTGACCGTCGCCGCGCTCAGCTCCACCCCGCCGGCCGCCGCGGCCGACGCGCCGTACGACGTGCTGGTCTTCTCCAAGACCGCGGGCTTCCGCCACGACTCGATCCCGGCCGGCACCCAGCTGGTCCGGGAACTGGGCGCGGCCAACAGCTTCACGGTGACCGCCACCGAGGACTCGGCCCAGTTCACCACCGCCAACCTGGCGCGGTACGAGGCCGTGGTGTTCCTCAACACCACCGGCGACGTGCTCAACGCCACCCAGCAGACCGCGTTCGAGTCCTACGTCCGGGGCGGCGGCGGGTACGTCGGCATCCACTCGGCGTCCGACACGGAGTACGACTGGCCGTTCTACGGCGAGCTGGTCGGCACCTACTTCACCTCGCACCCCGCGGTGCAGCAGGCGACGATCCGGGTGGAGAACCGGGCGCACGCGGCCACCGCGCACCTCGCACCGGCGTGGACCCGCACCGACGAGTGGTACAACTTCCGCGGCAGCGTCCGGTCCACGGCCCGCGTGCTGGCCACCCTGGACGAGTCGACCTACAGCGGCGGCTCGATGGGGGCCGACCACCCGCACACCTGGTGCAAGGCGGTCCAGGGCGGGCGCTCCTTCTACACCGGCAGCGGTCACAGCCAGTCCAGCTACGCCGAGCCCGGGTTCCGCGCGATGGTCCTCGGGGGCATCCGGTACGCGGCCAACCGGACCAGGGCCGACTGCCGACCGGAGAACGGCTACACCCCGCTCTACAACGGTTCCACCGCCGGCTGGTCGCAGGCCGGGCCGGGCGGCTTCACCAACGCCGACAACACGCTGACCTCGTTCGGCGGCCTGGGGATGCTCTGGAACAGCGCGCGCGAGTACCGCTCGTACTCGCTCAAGCTGGACTGGCGGGTGTCCGGCGACGACAACTCCGGCGTCGTCATCGGCTTCCCGCCCGGCACCGACCCGAACTCCGCGCTGGCCAACGGCCACGAGGTGCAGATCGACGCCTCCGACGCCGAGGACCGGACCACCGGCGCGGTCTACGGGTTCAAGGCCGCCGACCAGGCCGCGCGCGACGCCGCGCTCAACCCGCCCGGCGAGTGGAACACCTTCGAGCTGCTGGTCGAGGGCGAGCGCCTCCAGGTGTTCCTCAACGGCGTGCGGGTCAACGACTTCACCAACACCGACCCGGCGCGGTCCCTGGCCTCCGGGCACATCGGCCTCCAGAACCACGGCCCCGACGACGAGGCGTCGTTCCGCAACGTCCGGATCAGGGAGCTGGGCGGGACGACCCCGCGCACCGGGCCGATCACGGGCTCCTCGGGCAAGTGCGCGGACGTCAACGGCGGCAGCACGGCGGACGGCGCGAGGGTGCAGCTGTGGACGTGCAACGGCGGCGCGAACCAGCGCTGGACGGTGAACGGGTCCACGTTGCGCGCGCTGGACAAGTGCCTGGACGCGGCGGGCAGCGCCAACGGCGCGGTCGTGCGCCTGTGGACCTGCAACGGCGGCGCGGCCCAGAACTGGGCGGCCGGCGCGAACGGTTCGCTGGTGAACCAGCAGTCGGGCCGGTGCCTGGACGCCAACGGCGGCGGGTCGGCGGACGGCACCCAGTTGATCGTCTGGAGCTGCCACGGCGGCACCAACCAGCGGTGGACCCTGCCCTGAACCGGGGCCCCGAACCGGAGGAGCGCACGATGACAACCACAGGTGGGGCGTCCGCCTCCCCGACGACCCGCCGGCGGCGACCGCTGCCGGCCACCCTGACGGCGGTGGTCCTCGCGGCCGGCGCGCTCACCGCGGTCGGCGCGACCCCGGCGTCGGCCGCGACGATCGACACGAGCGCGTGGTACGTCCTGGTCAACCGCACCAGCGGCAAGGCGCTGGACCTGTCCGGCTCGGTGACCACCGACGGCGCGCGGATCACGCAGTGGACGCGCCACGACGCGGCCAACCAGCAGTGGCAGTTCGCGGACTCCGGGAGCGGCTACTACCGGATCAGGTCGAAGCACTCCGGCAAGGTCCTGGACGTGCCCGGCTCGTCGACCGCCGACGGCGCCGCGATCCAGCAGTGGACCGACCACGGGGGCACCAACCAGCAGTTCCGGCCGGTCGACTCGGACGGCGGCCACGTGCGGCTGGTCGCGCGGCACAGCGGCAAGGCGGTGGAGGTCCAGGGGGCCTCCACCGCGGACAACGCGAACGTCGTCCAGTACGCCGACACCGGCGGCGGCAACCAGCAGTGGCAGCTGGTCAAGGTGACCGGCGGCGGCGACCCCGGCGGCAGCGGCTGCGGCAAGGCGCCGACGTTGCGCAGCGGCACGCACACGATCCAGAGCGGCGGCAAGAGCCGCAGCTTCGTCCTGCGCGTGCCCGACGGGTACGACAACACCCGCCCGTACCGGTTGGTCTTCGGGTTCCACTGGCGGGGCGGCACCATGAACGACGTCTCCTCCGGCGGCACGAGCGGGACCTCGTGGTCCTACTACGGGATGCAGGAGCAGTCGAACAACAGCGCGATCCTGGTCGCGCCGCAGGGGCTCGGCAACGGCTGGGCCAACTCCGGCGGCGAGGACGTCACCTTCACCGATGACATGATCAGGCGGATCGAGGCGGACCTCTGCGTCGACCCGAAGCTGCGCTTCGCGATGGGCTTCAGCTACGGCGGCGGCATGAGCTACGCGCTCGCGTGCGCCCGGGCGACGGTGTTCCGGGCGGTGGTCGTCTACGCCGGGGCCCAGCTGAGCGGGTGCAGCGGCGGCAGCCAGCCGATCGCGTACTTCGGCCTGCACGGCCTCACGGACAACGTCCTCAACATCTCCGCGGGCCGGCAGCTGCGGGACAGGTTCGTCGCCAACAACGGCTGCGCGCCGCAGAGCCCGCGCGAACCGGCGCAGGGCAGCATGAGCCACGTCACCACGACGTACTCGTGCCGGGCGGGCTACCCCGTCCAGTGGGCCGCGTTCGACAACGGCCACATGCCCGGCCCGGTCGACGGCACCTACGCCGAGAGCGGCGTCCGGACCTGGACCAAGGGCGAGGCGTGGAGGTTCATCTCCCAGTTCTGACCGCGTTCCGACCGGGGTGGGCCGGGTGCCCACCGGAGGCGAAGGGGAGCTGCGCGTGGACGTGCGGCTGGAGGGCATCACCAAGAGCTTCCTCGGCGTGCCCGTGCTGCGCGGCGTGGACCTCGACCTGCGGGCGGGCGAGGTCCACGCGCTGGTCGGGGAGAACGGCGCCGGCAAGTCGACGCTGCTGAAGGTCCTGGCCGGCGTCCACCGACCGGACTCCGGGCGGATCGTGCTGGGGGAGGAGGAGGTCTCGTTCGCCACCCCGCGCGACGCGCACGCGGCGGGCATCTCGATCATCCACCAGGAGTTCGCGCTCCTCGAACACCGCTCGGTCGCCGAGAACGTGTTCCTGGGCCGTGAACCGGTGCGGCGCGGCCGGGTCGACCACCGGGCGATGGAGCGGGAGACGCGGCGGCTGCTGGACGTGCTGGACGCGGGGGCCGTCGACCCGGCGGCCCCCGTCGCCCGGCTCCCCGTCGCGCAGCGGCAGGTGGTGGAGATCGTCAAGGCGCTGTCCGCCGACGCCCGGGTGCTCGCCATGGACGAACCCACCGCCGCGCTGGCCGGCCACGAGGTCGGCCTGCTGCACCGGCTGGTGCGGCGGCTGTGCGACCGGGGCATGGCGGTCCTGTACGTGACCCACCGGATGCGCGAGGTGTTCGACCTCGGCCGGCGGGTCACGGTGCTCAAGGACGGCGCGTTCGTGGCGACCTCGGCCACCGCCGACACCACCTCCGACCAGCTCGTGCGGCTGATGGTCGGCCGCCCGCTCGACGCCCTGTACCCGGCGCGCGGCACCGGGACGGGTGAGGTGCGGCTGGCGCTGCGCGCGGCGGGCAACGACCGGGTGCGGGACCTGACCTTCGAGGTCCGCGCCGGGGAGGTCGTCGGCCTGGCCGGGTTGCAGGGGTCCGGCAGGTCCGCGACGGCGCGGGCGATCTGCGGCGTGGAGCCGTTCACCACGGGCTCGGTGGAGGTGGACGGCGTGCCGGTCCGCGTCGACCGGCCGCGCACCGCCGTCCGCGCCGGCATCGGCTACGTCACCGAGGACCGCAAGGGCGAGGGGCTGGCGCTGCGGCAGTCGGTGCGGGACAACCTCCTGCTCGTGCGGCGGGCCGCGCTCAGCGGGGCGGCGGCCCGCCGGTCGGCCGACGTCGCCCGGCTGCTGGAGGCGGTCGCCGTCACCGCGCGCGGCCCCCACCAGGAGGTGCGCTACCTGTCGGGCGGCAACCAGCAGAAGGTCGTGCTCGGCAAGTGGCTCGCGGTCGAGCCGCGGGTGCTGGTCGTGGACGAGCCGACGCGCGGTGTCGACGTGGGCGCGAAGCAGGCCGTCCACCGGCTGCTGCGCGACCTCGCGAGCAGCGGGATGGCCATCCTGATGATCTCGTCGGAGCTGCCCGAGCTGCTCGGCGCGGGCGACCGGGTCCTGGTGATGCACGAGGGCGCCGTGGCGGGCGAACTGCCCGCGGGCGCGTCGGAGGAGGCCGTGATGAGGCTCGCCACCGGGCTCGGGGCCGGTGGGGCGGCGTGAGCGCGGTACCGGGACGCGGCCCGACCGCGCGCGCCGCGCGACCGGGGAGGTCCGCCCTGAACCCCACCGCGGCGGTGTACGCCGCGCTGGCCGCGCTGCTCGTGGTCGGCAGCGTGCTCGTGGCCCTCGACGGCGGCGTCCTGCTCGACCACGGCGGCGTCCTCAACACCCTCACCCGCGCCACCGCCCTGGGCCTGGTCGCGGTCGGGCAGGCGGTGGTCGTCGTGACCGGCTCGCTCGACCTCTCGGTCGCCCACGTGGTCGGGCTGTGCTCGCTGGTGGCCGCCGAGACCATGGCGGGCAGCGGCGCGATGGTCGTGCCCGGCGTGCTGCTCGCGCTGGCCGTCGCGGCCGTCGTCGGCCTCGTCAACGGGCTCGTGATCACGGTCCTCGGGGCCAACGCGTTCATCGCCACCCTCGGCGTCGCCCTGGTGCTGCGCGGGTACCTGGAGCACAACTACACCGGGCCGGCGGGCAGCGTGCCGCGCTCGTTCCAGCACCTCGGCCACGGCCGGGTCGGGCCGGTCCCGGTGGCGGCGCTGCTGGTGCTGCTCGTCGCGGCGGGCGCGTGGTGGTACCTGAGGCGGACCCGCGGCGGCTACCACTCGTACGCGGTCGGCGGTGACGTCGACACCGCCCGGCTGTCCGGTGTCCGCACCGGGCGGACGATCGTCACCGCGCACGTGCTGTGCTCGCTCGCGGCGGGCCTCGCCGGTGTGTTCCTCGCCGCCAGGCTCGGGTCGGGCGCGCCGTACGTCGGCACCGACGCGGGCTACGACCTGGAGTCCATCGCGGCCGTCGTGCTCGGCGGCACCGCCCTGGCCGGCGGTCGCGGCGGGGTCGTCGGCGCGATCGGCGGCGTGCTCGTCCTGGCGACGCTCGACACCGTGTTCGACGACCTCGGCGTCGACCCGTTCTTCAAGGACGTGGTGCGGGGCGTCGTGCTCATCGCCGCCGTGGCGCTGTACGCCCGCCGCCGGCTGCCCGGGAGGTCGGTGTGACGCGGCGCCCCCGCCTCGCCGAGGGGACCGCCCCGGTGTTCGTCGTGCTCGTCGTCCTGCTGGTGGCGCTGGCCTTCGCCGGTCCCGCGCACACCGGGCCGGCCGGCTACCTGGCGCTGCTCAAGAGCGCCGCGCCGCTGGTGGTCCTGGCGATCGGCCAGTACTTCGTGGTCGTGTCCGGCGGCTACGACCTGTCCGTGGGGTCGCTGGTCACCGCGGGGGTCGTGGTCGCCGCGCGGCTGGGCGCGGGGGACGACGCGACCACGCCCTGGCTGGTCCCGCTGCTGCTCGTCCTCGGCCTCCTCGTCGGCCTGCTCAACGGGCTGATCACCACGAAGCTGCTGGTGCCGTCGTTCATCGTGACGCTCGGGATGCTGCTGGTGCTCGACGGCGCGGTGTTCCTGTGGACCGGTGGCGCGCCGCGCGGCGCGCTGGCGCCGTCGTTCCGGGTCTTCGGCCGGGGCGGGTTCGACCTGCCGCTCCTGGGACGGGTCCCGTGGTCGGTGGTCGTGCTGCTGGTGGTGGCGGTCGCCGCCGCGCTGTTCATGCGCGGCGGCACCGGGCGCACCCTGGTCGCCGTGGGGGACAACGCCGCGGCCGTCCGCCTGGCGGGTGGCCGCGTCGACCGGCTGCGGCTGCTGGCGTTCGCGCTGTCGGGCCTGCTCGCCGCCGTCGCCGCCGTGCTGCTCGCCGGGTTCGCCGGGGTGTCCGCCCAGGCCGGCGAGGGCCTGGAGTTCCGGGCCATCACCGCGGTCGTGCTCGGCGGCGTCGTGCTCGGCGGCGGCCGGGGCTCGGTGGTCGCCGCCTGCGCCGGGGCGCTCTCGCTGGAAGCCCTGTTCACGCTGCTGAACCTGCTCGGCGTCTCGGGCGCGCTCGAATCCGCCGTGCAGGGCCTGATCATCATCGCGGCGGTCGCCTACGCCGCGCGCGGCGCGGACGTGCGCCGCGCGCTCCTGCCCCGCCGAGCACCCCGGCCCCGCCGGGCCGAACCGGTCGACCCTTGAACGCCGTCGAAGGACCAAGGAGCACCACCATGCGCAGGAAGTGGTTCGCCACCGCCCTCGTGGCGACCCTCGCCACCGCCGGCTGTTCGAGCGACCTCCCGGCCGGGGACCCGGGCGCCACCGCCGCCACCGGTCGGGGCGCGGTCGAGTCGGAGTTCTTCGACCGGGCCGAGTACGAGCGACAACTCGGGTTCCGCACCGCCGAGCCGGTCGCCTTCCCGGACCAGGTCGGCGAACCCGGGCCTTGGGAGACGATGCTCGACCCGGAGATGGTCGACACCGCCCGGTACGCCAAGCCCGGTGGCGGCCACCACCTGTGCTTCTCCAACGCCTCGGTCGACAACCCCTGGCGGCAGGTCGGCCTCACGACCATGCGGGAGGAGGTGAAGCTGCACCCGGAGATCGCGGAGTTCACCGTGCTCGACGCGGAGGCCAAGGACGACAAGCAGGTCAGCGACATCCAGTCGTTCGCCTCCCAGGGGTGCGACGCGCTGGTCGTGTCGCCGAACACCACCGCCACGCTGACGCCCGCCGTCGAGGCCGCGTGCCGGACCGGTGTGCCGGTGATCGTGTTCGACCGGGGCGTCGACTCCGACTGCCCGGTCACCTTCATCCACCCGATCGGCGGGTTCGCGTTCGGCGCCGACGGCGCCGAGTTCCTGGCGGAGGAGGTGGCGCCGGGCGGCAAGGTCCTGGCGCTGCGCATCCTGCCCGGCGTGGACGTGCTGGAGCAGCGCTGGGCCGCGGCGAGCGAGATCTTCGCCGGCAGCGACCTGGACGTCGTCGGCGTCGAGTTCACCGACGGCGACGCGGCCAGGACCAAGACCATCGTCGACGACCACCTCCGGCGCGAGGGCCGGATCGACGGCGTGTGGATGGACTCGGGCGCGACCGCCGTCGCCGCGGTCGAGGCGTTCCAGGACGCGGGCGCGCCGATCCCGCCGTTCGTCGGCGAGGACCAGCAGGACTTCCTGCGGACGTGGGTCGCCGAGGGGATGACCGCGGTCGCGCCCACCTACCCCACGTTCCAGTGGCGCACGCCGGTCATCGCAGCGCTGCGGGTCCTGGCGGGCAAGCCGGTGCCCGCCGAGTGGGTGCTGCCCCAGCCGAAGGTGACCGGGGACGACGTCCGGGACTTCGTCGACCAGGACGTGCCACCGCTGCACTACGCCCTGTGCGGCTGCGAGTCGATGCCGGGCTACCCCGGTCCCTGGAAGTAGGGCCGTGGACGAGCTGATCACCTGCCGCACCTCGTCCGCCGGGACGCGGTGGGACATCGGCGTCAGCACCTGGGTCTGGGCGTCGCCGCTCACCGACGAGGTGCTGGCGCGGCTCGCGCCGCGCATCCGCGAGTGGGGTTTCGACGTGGTGGAGCTGCCGGTGGAGCACCCCGGCGACTGGGACCCGCACCGGGCGGCGGCACTGCTGGCGGAGCTGGACCTGGGGGCCTCGGTGTGCCTCGTCATGCCGCCCGGCCGGGACCTGGTCGAATCCACCACCGTCGCCGGGACCCAGGACTACCTGCGGCACGTCGTGGACGTCGCGGCGATCGTGGGCAGCGGCGCGGTGGCCGGTCCGGCGTACAGCTCCGTGGGGCGCACGTGGCGGATCGGGAACCGGCCGGCGGTCTACGCGCAGCTGCGCGAGAACCTCGCCCCCGTGGTCGAGCACGCGGCGTCGAAGGGCGTCCGCGTCGCGGTGGAACCGCTGAACCGCTACGAGACCAGCCTGCTCAACACGGTCGAGCAGGCGTTGGAGGCGCTGGACGGGCTGCCCGACGAGGGGTGCGGGCTGGCGCTGGACACCTACCACATGAACATCGAGGAGTCCGCGCCCGCCGAGGCCGTCCGGGCCGCGGGCGCGCGGATCGCGCACGTCCAGGTGTGCGCCAACGACCGCGGCACGCCGGGGCGGGACCACCAGGACTGGCCCGCGCTGCTGGAGGCGCTGGACGACGCCGGCTACCGGGGTCCGCTGTGCATCGAGTCGTTCACCCCGGACAACGCCGCGATCGCCACGGCCGCCTCCGTCTGGAGGCCGCTCGCCCACTCGCCCGACGCGCTCGCCGCGGACGGGCTGGCGTTCCTGCGCGGCGCGACGGCGCCGTTCGCGGGATGACCGCGGTCAGGGCGGCGGTGCCACCGAACCGCGTTCGCGCACGGGCATGGGGAGGTAGCGGGTGCGGCTCCCGTCCGGGCGGGCCGCGCCGCGCTGCTCGACCTCGGCGAGGAGGAGCTCGACGGCCACCGCGCCGAGGTCGTGGTGCGGCAGGGCGACCGTGGTGAGGCCGGGGCGGAGCCACGAGGCGATCGGGTGGTCGCCGAAGGAGACGACGGAGACGTCGCCGGGCACGGTGAGGCCGGCGTCCTGGAGCGCCTGGTACGCGCCGAGCGCGAGCCGGTCGTCGAGGCAGATCAACGCGCGGGGGCGCTCCTCGCCCAGCAGCGCGCGCGTCGCGTCGAAGCCGTGCTCCGGCAGCCACCACCGGCAGGGGCGCCCGCTGACCGCCTCGACGCCCACCTCGCCCAGCGCCCGGCGGACACCGGTGAGCCGGGCGACCGCCGCGGTCCGCCCCGGGCCGGCGTCGTCCTCCGCGAGGTCGGCGCCGATGACGTGGATGCCTTCGCGGTGGCCCGCGTCGAGGAGCAGGCGCGCGGCGGCCCGGCCGCCCCGGACCTCGTCGGGCAGGACGGAGGGCAGCGGCAGCGGTTCGCGGGGGAGCACGTTGAGCAGGACGGCGGGACCGGCGGCGAGCCCGGCCGGGACGGTGATCTCCCTGGTGTGCACCGCGGCCAGGACGATGCCGTCGACGCAGTGGTCCCGCATGGTCTCGATCAGGGCGCGTTCGAGCCCGGCGTTGCCCTCGGTCTCGCCGAACAGCAGCGTCACGCCGCGCCGGCGGGCGGCGGCGAGCGCGCCCCCGATCATGTCGCCGGCGAGCCGCGAGCTGGCGACCGAGTCGGACACGAAGGCGATGGTCCGCGCGCCCGCCACCCGTCGTCCCGCCGAGACGCGGGTGCGGCGGTACTCCATCTCCGCCGCCGCCTCGCGGACCCGCCGCTGCATCTCCTCGGAGATCCGCAGGTCCCGGCCCCGGCCCGACAGCACCAGGGACACGGTGGTCTGCGAGACACCGACCACCCTGGCCACATCGGCCAACGTGACCCGTCGTGCGCCCAACGTGGACCTCCTGCTCCCCGGGGCGGGTCGGCGGACCCGGCTGCTGGTGGGTGGAGCGCGACCGAGTCGACCTCGCGGATTGGTACGACTCATCAGGCAGCGATCTCCGCTACTCATGACAGTCCCTGGGTTCCCCGGGAGTCAAGAGAACAAGCGTGCTTCTTCGATGATTCTCTTGCCCGGCAGGCGATCCGGCTCTGTCCACTCGAAGAAAGTTGTCGAACGCAGTCGAATGAGTCGTACTCATCGTTCCCTGTCGTGGTCCACATCAGTATGGTGTGGTTCAGCCGCGGGCGGTGGGTGCGGCGACGATGCGGCAGAGCGGCCGCGCGACGGAAGTGAGCAGCGATGAGGCAACGCGCACTGAGGTCGGCCGTCCTGGTCCTGGGTGTGGTGCTGAGCGCCGGCTGCGGCAGCGCCGCGGCGCCGGACCCCCGGACCGGCGGTTCGGGCGACCGGCTCGTGGTCTGGGACTGGAAGTCCGGGGACGCCGACGTCGCCGAGTACGTCGAGGCGGCGAGGACCGACTTCGCGAAGCGCCACCCGGACGTCGAGGTCGAGTTCGTGGCGCAGCCGTTCGACCAGTACTACACGCTGCTCGGGGCGGCGGTCCAGGCCGGCCGGGGACCCGACGTGGTCCTCTTCAACGGCGGCGGTCAGCTCCGCGACCGGGCCGACTCGCTCGTCCCGCTGGACGAGCACGTCGCCGACGACCGGTCGCGGCTGGCCGGCTGGGAGGCGTTCACGCGGGACGGCAAGACCTACGCGTCGCCGGTGACGTTGCAGGGCCACCCCCTCTACTACGACAAGGCGCTGTACGAGCGGGCCGGCCTGGACCGGGACGCCCCCGCCCGGACGTGGGACGAGTTCGTCGAGGACTGCGGCACCATCACCGACCGGACGGGCGCCACGTGCTTCGGCGTGGGCAACAAGGAGGGCATCGGCATCCAGTTCTTCCTGTCCGCCACGGGATCGGCGGTCCTCGCGCCCGCCGAGTACGACGCCTGGGTCGCGGGGGAGCGGGACTGGACCTCGCCCGGCGTGAAGCGGCTCTTCGAGCTGTGGCGGCAGGTCGACGACTCCGGGCTGAACAACGACGGCGTCAACTCCACCGCCACGTTCAACGACGCGTTCGCCCTCTTCCAGTCGGGCAAGGCCGCGCACGTGATCGGCCTGATGTCGGACACCGGGCACTGGAAGGACTTCGCCGAGTTCCTCGACCCCGACGACATCGGCGTCATGGCGGCCCCGCTGGTGAACCCCGGCGCGACGCCGAACCTGCCCTACGACGGCGGCATCGGTTACGGGGTCGCGAAGTGGACCCGGGACCCGGCCGTGGCCGCGGACCTGGTGCGGTCGCTGACGTCGCCCGCCGCGCTGGGCGCGTTCCACGCGGGCGCGGGCGCGATCGTCTCCGACACCACCGTCGACGTCTCCGCCGGCGGACCGGCCGCCACCGCCATCGCCGCGGCGATCAAGACCGGGAAACCGGCCCTGCACGTCGCCCTGTCCAGCAAGACCCTCGACCTGATGGGCCGCCTCTCGCAGCAGCTGCTCAGCGGCTCGACCACCGTCGACGAGGCGGTGGAGCAGCTGGCCGCCTCCGACGCGGCGGGCTGACCCGTGCACCTCCGGAGCGAGCGCCTCGCCCCGTTCGTCCTGGTGGCACCGACCGTCCTGGTCGTCGTCGCGCTGCGCCTGTGGCCGCTGGCCCTCGGGGTCAACTTCTCCTTCACCGGCGACGGCGACCGCAACGGCACGCCGGTCGGCCTGGACAACTACGCGACCCTGTTCGGCGACCCGCTGTTCCGCACCGCGCTGGGCAACGTCGGGCTGCTCGTGCTGCTGCTCCCGGTGGCGGTGGCGATCCCGGGGCTGCTCGCCACGTTCATCTACCTCAAGGTGCCGGGGCACCGGGTCTACCGGGGCGTCTACTTCTTCCCGGCCGTGCTGTCCCCGGTGGTCGTGGGCGCGATCTTCACCCTGCTGCTCGGCTTCGACGGGCCGGTCAACCGGCTCCTCGGGGTGGTCGGCCTCGGGCCGGTGGACTGGCTCGGCGACCCGGACGTCGCGATCTTCGCCGTCGTCGGGGTGCACGTGTGGGCGACGTTCGGCATGGCCCTGGTCGTCTTCCTGGCCGGGTTCGCCGCGCTCGACCCCTCGCTGGTGGACGCGGCCCGGGTGGACGGCGCGTCCCTCGCCCGGACCATCCGGCACGTGATCGTCCCCGGCCTGACCCGCACGATCCAGTTCGTCTTCGTGACCACCATGATCGGCATGCTGACCTCGATGTTCGGCCTGCTGTTCGTGATGACCGGCGGCGGCCCGGAGGGGTCCACCTACCTGCCCGAGTACTACATCTGGGTCCAGCAGGGGCGGTTCGACCAGCCCGCGCTCGCCTCGGCGGCGTCCACGGCGCTGTTCGTGATCATGCTCCTGGTGGGGCTGGCCCAGATCGGCGTCCTGCGGCGCGCGGGCCGGGAGGGCTGATGGCCGGCCGCGGGGTGGGCAGGTGGCTCGTCGCGGTCCCGATGGCCGGGCTCGCGCTGGCGACGGTGTACCCGTTGGTGTTCACCGCCAACGTCGCGGTGAAGACGCGCCGCGAGTACGTCCTCGACCGGTTCTCCCCGGCGTCCGCGCCGCGGTGGGACAACATCACCACGGCGTGGACGAGCGTCGGCACCTCCCGGTACTTCCTGAACTCCGCGGTCGTGGTCACCTGCTCGGTGGCGCTGCTGCTGCTGTTCGGGTCGATGGCCGGGTTCGCGCTCGCCCGGCTGCGGTTCCGCGGCTCGTCGGCGATCCACCTGGGCTGCCTCGCCGCGCTGTTCATCCCCTTCCAGGTGATCATGGTCCCGCTCACCCGGGTCCTGGCCGACACCGGCCTCGTCGACACCTACCCGGGGCTCGTCCTCGCGTACGTGGCGCAGTTCCTCCCGTTCACCGTGTTCCTGATGACGAGCTACTACTCGGCGGTGCCCGCGGAGATCCTGGACGCGGCCCGGGTCGACGGCAGCTCGGTGCTCGGCGCCTACTGGCGGATCATGCTGCCGGTGGGCGTCCCGGCGCTCATCCCGGCCGGTGTCCTCAACGCCCTGTTCTGCTGGAACGACGTCCTCATCTCCCTGGTCGTGATGCCGTCGGCGGAGCACCGCACGCTCATGGTCGGGGTCACCTCGCTGCGCGGCCAGTACTCGGACGACATCCCCGTCTTCGCCTCCGGCGTGCTGATCGCGGCGGTACCCGTCCTCGTCGTCTACCTGCTCCTGCAACGCCGGATCGCCGACGGCGTCACCGCCGGGGCCACGAAGGGCTGACATGCGCATCACCGGTTACCGGGCCCTCACGACCGTCCAGGACTGGGGACGGCCGGTCGGCGACGCCAACGGCGTCTACGCCGACGGCGTCGTCCGGGTGCCGATCGTCGTCGTGGAGACCGACGTCGGCGTCAGCGGCGTCGGGCTCGGGTCGCACGTGGAGATCGAGGCGGTCTTCGCCGCCGTCGAGGGCGAGGACCCCCGGGGCGTCACCTCCCTCTACGACCGGATGCTGCGCCGGGTGTTCAAGGCGGGCCACGCGGGCGCGGTGTTCGGCACCATCGGCGCGGTCGACACCGCGCTGTGGGACATCAAGGCGCAGGTCGCCGGGGAACCGCTGTGGCGGCTGCTCGGCGGGCGCGACCGCCGCGTCCCGGCCTACGCCTCGGGCCTGGACATCGGGCTGGGCGACGACGAGCTCGTGGCGGCGTACGAGACCTACGCCGACCGCGGGCTCCGGGTCGCGAAGATCAAGGGCGGCCTGGACGTCGAGCGGGACCGCGACCGCCTCATCCTGGTCCGCGACGTGCTCACCGCCGCCGGCCGCGGGGCGCGACCGGGGCTGATGCTCGACGTCAACGAGGCCCTGAACCGCAAGCAGGCGGTCCGCCACGTCGGCGAGCTGGAGCGGACGCTCGACCTGATCTGGGTCGAGGAACCCGTCCGGCGGTGGGACGTCGAGGGGCACGCGGTCGTCGGCCGGGGCGTCCGGGCGTCGGTCGCCAGCGGGGAGAACCTCACCGGGCTGGAGCAGTACCGCCCGCTGATCGCGGCGGGAGCGGTCGACGTCGTGCAGGCGGGGGCGGGCTGGGGCGTCACCCACTTCCTGCGGGTCTCGGCCCTCGCCCACGCCCACGACCTGCCGGTGAGCCCCATCGGCACCACCCCGGTCGGGCTGCTGCACGCCGCGACGTCGGTGCCCAACCACCTGGTCAGCGAGTTGCAGGACCTGCGGCCCCCGGTGGGCCTCTCGGTGGACCTGCACGTCGAGGACGGCGCGTTCGTGCTGGGCGACAGCCCGGGGCTGGGCATCCGCGTCGACGAGGAGGCGGTCGCCGCGTCCCGCCGCCTGCTCACCGGACCCGTGTCCGAGGGGCCGCACACCCGGCCGGAACGCGCCGGTCACCGCCTGCTCGCGGTCCCGCCCGACGTCGGCGTCCCGACCCGTGTCGCGGCCCCGCCCGGTGTCGCGGTCCCGCCCGGTGTCGCGGTCCACCCCGGCGTCGCGGTCCCGCCCGACCACCTGAACCCGCTGCCGTCCTGACCCGCCTGTCCCGACCCGCCCGACTCGCCCCCCGACTGACCCGCCCGGCCGCCGCACACCACCCCAACGCCAGGAGGTCCCCTTGTCCACGTCCTCGTCCCCCGCGGTGCGGAGGTCGGCGTCGGCCGGTGCCGCCGCCGCGGTGCTGGCGGCGGTGGTGGTGACCCTCGCCCCTCCCGCGCACGGCGCCACCACGACCCTCCACGCGTCCCCGTCCGGCACCGGCACCGCGTGCTCCGCCACCCAGCCGTGCTCGCTGCCCGCCGCCCAGGCCGCGGTGCGCTCGCAGGCCGGCGCCATGTCCGGTGACGTCGTCGTGCAGCTCGCCGACGGCGTGTACCGGCTGTCCGAGCCGCTGCGGCTGACCGCGGCCGACTCCGGCACCAACGGCTACCGCGTGCTGTGGCAGGCGGCCCCGTCCGCGCGCCCCGTCATCAGCGGCGCCCGGGCCGTCACCGGCTGGTCGCTCGTCGACGCCGGCCGCAACACCTGGCGGGCGACCGTCCCCACCGGCACCGACACCCGGCAGCTGTACGTCGACGGCGCGATCGCCACGCGGGCCCGCACGCAGGTGAACCGGGCCGACTTCACCTTCACCGCCACCGGCATGAGGTTCTCCAGCACCGCGTTGGGCTACCTGAACACCCTGGCGAACCAGAACCGGGTCGAGGTGGAGAGCGTCAACTCGTTCACCGACCGGTACTCACCCGTGCAGAGCATCAGCGGCAACTTCCTCACGATGCAGCAACCCGCGTGGAACAACAACACCTTCGGGTACGACACGCTCTCCGCCCCGCACCGGGCCGGTCCCCTCTACCTGGCCAACGCCCAGGAGTTCCTGGACTCGCCGGGGGAGTGGTACCTCAACCCCGCGACGGGCGCGCTGTCCTACATCCCCCTGGCCGGGCAGAGCATGGGCACCGCGGCCGTGGAGCTGCCGGTGCTCCAGTCCCTGGTGGACGTCGGGGGCACCTACGACGCCCCGGCGCACCACATCTCGTTCAGCGGCATCACGTTCACCGGCACCAGCTGGCTCGGCCCCAGCAGCAACCAGGGGTACGCCGACCAGCAGACCGGCGCGTACATGACGGGCAACTGGAACTGGCCCGCCGACCGGATCACCTCGTGCCAGAACGGCTGCGCCCAGTTCGAGGCCGCGCGACCGCACTGGAACCAGGTGCCCGCCGCCGTGCAGGTGTCCGCCGCCCACGACATCACGTTCAGCGACTCCCGGTTCGTCAACCTGGGGCAGACCGCCATCGGCATCGGCAACGACGCCAACGCCCACGCCAGCGGCGTCGGGCTGGGCGCGAGCAACGTCACCGTGACCCGGTCCGAGATCGCCCGCAGCTCGGCCGGCGGCGTCGTGGTCGGCGGCGTGCGCGCCGACGCGCACCACCCGGCGGACCAGCGGATGGTCAACCGGAACATCACCGTGAGCCACAACCGCATCCACGACCTCGGCGTGGACTACCGCGGCAACGTGTCGGTCCTGAACACCTACGTCAGCACCGCCACCGTGGCCCACAACGAGGTCTACAACATGCCCTACTCCGGCATGTCGATCGGCTACGGCTGGGGCGCCAACGACGCGGGCGGCAGCAACCACTACGCCAACCGCGGCCTCTACAACTACCAGCCGCGCTACACGACGCCCACCACGGCGTCGAACAACCGGCTCCTCAACAACTACGTGCACGACGTCATGCAGCAGATGAACGACGGCGGGTGCATCTACACGCTCGCCTGGAACCCGGGCGCGACGATCAGCGGGAACCACTGCCGGCGGACCAACGGCTACTTCGGCGTCTACTTCGACGAGGGCTCCCGCCACTACTCGGTGACCGGCAACGTGTTCGCCTCCACCGGCACCTGGGCCACCGCCAACTACTGGGGCGGCGAGAACATGGGCAACTGGACCGTCACCGGCAACTGGTCGAACAACAACAGCACCAACGTCACCAACGGCGACCGCGGCAACGTCGTCAACGGCAACACCGCGGTCAGCGGGGACAACTGGCCGTCCGGCGCGCAGGCGGTGATCGCCAACGCCGGTCCCGCCGGCGGCACCGGCGGCCCGCAGAACGCCATGCTCGTGGGGACGCAGTCGGGCCGGTGCGCGGAGATCGCCAACGGGAGCACCGCCAACGGCACCCAGGCCCGGCTCTGGGACTGCCAGGGCGGCACCCACCAGCGGTGGACCCACACCGCCGGCAAGCAGCTCGTGGTGTACGGGAACAAGTGCCTGGACGCCAACGGCCAGGGCACGGCGAACGGCACCGCGGCCATCACCTGGGACTGCCACGGCGGCGTGAACCAGCAGTGGAACGTCAACGCCGACGGCACGATCACCGGCGTGCAGTCCGGGCTGTGCCTGGACGCCAGCGGCAACGGCACCGCCAACGGCACGCCGCTCCACCTCTGGTCCTGCCACGGCGGCGCGAACCAGAAGTGGACCGTGCGCGGCTGAACCGCGACGCGGGGACCGGCCAGGCCGGTCCCCGCGCCACGACCGGCCGCGGGGTGCCGGGGAGCTGGGGTGCCGGGGACGAGGGCTCAGCCGAGGAGCGCCTTGCCGTCCTCGGCGCGGACCAGGGCGATCAGCGCGCGCAGGCCCGCCTCCGTGCGGTCGATCTCCTCGTCGGTGATGTGGATGGACGGTTCGAAGCGCAGGGTGCTGGTGGCGCTGGCGGTGGGGAACACGCGCATGTTGTGCTCGCGCAGGAGGTAGCCGGAGAACATGTAGCCGATCAGGCCGCCCTTGGCCTGCTCGGCGAGGATGTCGGACTCCGACCCGGACAGGTCGTGGAACTCCAGGCCCGTCATCAGCCCCTTGCCGCGCACCTCCTTGACGACGTCGCCGAACTCGTCGCGCAGCGAGCGCAGCATGGCGAGCAGCTTCTCGCCCCGCTCGGCCGCCCGCCGGTACGCCGCGCCGCCGTCGGCCTCCAGCATCTCCACCACGCGCAGCGCGATGAAGGTGGAGAAGCTGTCCTTGGCGTACGTGGAGGTGTGCACCAGCTCGAAGTCGCTGCGGTAGCGCGACGACCGGATCAGCGTGACCGCCGCCTTCGCGACACCGCCGCCCAGGCTCTTGGCCAGGGTGATGTAGTCGCCGCGCAGCCCCAGGTGCGAGGCGGCGAAGAACGCGCCGGAGCGGCCCGTGCCGCTCTGCACCTCGTCCACGACGACCGGGATGTCGGCGGCGTCGAGCAGCTCGCGCACGCGGGCGAGCGCGTCGGCGTCCAGGACGCGGATGCCCGCCTCGCCCTGGATGGGCTCCGTGACGAACGCGCTGATCACCGGCAGCGGGCGCTCGACGACCCGGATGACGTCGCCGTCGACGGCGAGGTCGAGCAGGGTCCGGCTCTCGGCGGCGATCACCTCCGCGATGACGTCGGGCCGGTCGAGCGGCACGAACCGGCACTGCGCGGCCATGGCGCTGAACGGCGTGCGGTAGCTGTGGTTGTGGGTGAGCTGGATGCTGCCCGCGAGCTTGCCGTGGAAGGAGCCCACGGGCGCCAGGTAGACCGGTGACGCGGCGGCGCGCTCGGCGTTGGCGGCGCGCAGGGCGGTGACGAGCCCGTCGAGGTCCGACGCCGCCAGGGGGGACGCGGCCACGGTCGCGCCGGACGCCGCCGCCGCGGTGGCGGCCTCGATGTGGGCCTCGACCTCGGCCAGCGCCTCGGCGATCTTGGCCACGCGGTCCATCTCGGCGTGCTTGATGGCGACCTCGTTGGCCTCCGCCCCGCTGTTGGCGAAGATCACCGCGTAGTTCTCGTCGGTGTCGAACTCGCGGTGCAGGATGGTGTTCAGCCGCCACGCGAGGTCGTTCGCGTAGGGGTGGCGGGAGAACTGCGCGTGGATCGGGGTGTCGCCGTCCAGCAGCGATTTCGCGTACTCGATGATCTCCGGGTTGTTGTGCCCGAGAATGGTCGACCCGTAGCCGCCGACCAGGTCGAGCACCTCGATCTCGGTGCCGTCGGCGTCGCGGTAGTACAAGGAGTCCTTCTTCGACCTGGTGTATTCGACACCGAGCCCCAGGGAGGCCAACCAGGCGAACATGTACGGCTCGGCCAGCTCGGGCTTGTCGACCACTGGGTTCATCTTCTTCGTCCCCTGTCCACGTGAGGTTCTCGGGGAGGACCGTAGCCAACGCCCGGTGAATGCCCGCCTTGATCTGGTCTAGCCCTGGTAATGACCTTCGGGGTGATCGACGGGGAGGATTCTTGCCGGAAATTTACCGGGTGGTTGCGGGATGGTGTGCGCAAAATCCGGTAACCGGCCGATCAATCGTGCCCTTACCGGCGGGAGACCAAAAGTGGGCCGCCGGCCGTCGTGCCGTGGTTAGGGTCGGCGAGGTTTGGGTTGGAAAAACCCGTCCGGTTTCCGGCAAGCGGAGGGCAGCCGATTTCCATGACGACTGGTCAGCATTTCAACGGCACTCAAGAAGAGGACGCGATCGCGGTCGTCGGGATGTCCTGCCTGGTACCAGGGGCACGTGACGTCGCCGAGTTCTGGGAGCTGCTGCGGTCCGGGCGCGACGCGCTGACCGACATGCCCGCGCACCGCTGGGAACAGATCTCCGCCGACGCGGGCGACCCGGTGCGCCGGGGCGGCTTCCTGGACTCGGTAGCCGATTTCGACGCCGCCTTCTTCGGCATCTCGCCCCGTGAGGCGCGGGTCATGGACCCGCAGCAGCGCCTGCTGCTGGAGCTGGCCTGGTCCGCGCTGGAGGACGCCGGGATCGTCGCCGCCGACCTGGAGGGCAGCCCGACCTCGGTCTACGTCGGCACCGCGCGCGAGGACTACGCGGCCCTGGTCTACCGCCAGGGCTCGTCCGCGATCACCCAGCACACCAACGCGGGCGTGCACCGCGGCGTCATCGCCAACCGCATCTCCTACGCCCTCGGCCTGCGCGGCGCGAGCCTCACCGTCGACACCAGCCAGTCGTCGTCGCTGGTCGCGGTGCACCTGGCCTGCGAGTCCCTGCGCTCGGGCGACTCCGCGCTGGCGCTGGCCGCCGGCGTGAACCTCAACATCCTGGCCGAGACCGTGCTCGGCGCCGAGCGGTTCGGCGGGCTGTCCCCGGACGGCCGCTGCCACACCTTCGACGCCAGGGCCAACGGCTACGCGCGCGGCGAGGGTGCCGCCGTGGTCGTGCTCAAGCCGCTGCGCGCGGCCCTCGCCGACGGCGACCGGGTGCACGGCGTGCTGCTGGGCAGCGCGGTGAACAACGACGGCGCGACCTCCGGCCTGACGGTGCCGAGCGCGCTCGCGCAGGAACAGGTGGTGCGGACGGCGCACCAGAGGGCGGGCGTGTCGCCCGACGACGTGCAGTACGTCGAGCTGCACGGGACCGGTACCCCGGTGGGCGACCCGATCGAGGCCGCGGCGCTGGGTGCGTCGATCGGCACGCTCAAGCGGTCCGGCGACCCGCTGGTCGTCGGCTCGGTGAAGACCAACATCGGTCACCTGGAGGCCGCGGCGGGCATCACCGGCCTGGTGAAGACCGTGCTGGCGATCGGCAACCGGGAGCTGCCCGCGAGCCTCAACCACGAGACGCCGAACCCGGCCATCCCGTTCGACGAGCTGAACATCTCCGTCGTCACCAGCCGCTCGCCCTGGCCGCACCCGGACCGCAGGCTCGTCGCGGGGGTCAGCTCCTTCGGCATGGGTGGCACCAACTGCCACGTCGTCGTCGCGGAGGCCCCCACCGCACAGCCCGACGAGACCGCCCGGCCCGACGAGACCGCCCGGCCCGACAGGACCGCACAGGCCGGTGAAGCGACACCGCTGCCGGTGGTCGTCTCCGGCCGCGACCCGCAGGCGCTCCGCGCGCAGGCCGAACGGCTCCTCGCCGCCGCCGAGGCGGGCGACGCCGACGTCGCGTCCCTCGGCTGGTCCTCCCTGACCACGCGCACCCGGTTCCCGCACCGCGCCGCCGTCGTCGCCGCGGACCGCGAGGAGCTGGTCGCCGGCCTGCGCGCGCTCGCGGCGGGCACCCCCGCCGCCGGGCTCGTCACCGGCGTCGCGTCGGCGGGCGCGCTCGCCGCCGTGTTCACCGGCCAGGGCTCCCAGCGGGTCGGCATGGGCCTGGAGCTGCACGCCGCCTCACCGGTCTACGCGCGGTCTTTCGACGAGGTCGTGGCGCACCTCGACCCGCACCTGGACCGCCCGCTGCGCGAGGTGGTCGAGAGCGGCGAGGACCTCGACCAGACCGGCTACACCCAGCCCGCGCTGTTCGCGGTCGAGGTGGCCCTGTTCCGGCTGTTCGAGTCGTGGGGCCTGCGCCCGGACTTCGTGGCGGGCCACTCGGTCGGCGAGATCGCCGCCGCGCACGTCGCGGGCGTGCTGTCCCTGCCCGACGCCGCCGCGCTCGTCACCGCGCGCGGACGCCTCATGCAGGCGCTGCCCGAGGGCGGCGCGATGGTGGCCGTGGGCGCGACGGAGCGGCAGGTCGCCGAGCACCTGTCCGACACCGTCGCGGTCGCCGCCGTCAACGGACCCGAGGCGGTCGTGCTCTCCGGTGACGAGGACGCCGTGCTCCAGGCCGCCGCGCGGCTGCGGCAGGCCGGGCACAAGACCAAGCGGCTCCCGGTGAGCCACGCCTTCCACTCCCACCGCATGGACGCGATGCTGGACGCCTTCCGCGAGGTCGTGTCCGGCCTGGAGTTCCACCCGCCCCGGATCGCGGTGGTCTCCGCGGTGACCGGCCGGGTCGCCCCCGCCGAGCTGCTGGTGTCCCCGGAGTACTGGGTGGAGCAGGTCCGCGCGACCGTCCGCTTCGCCGACGCTGCCCGCGCCCTGGAGGCGGCGGGCGTGCGCACGGTCGTCGAGTTCGGCCCGGACGGCGTGTGCTCGGCCCTGGTCGCCGACAGCGTCGTGGACCGGTCGGCGGTGCGGGCGGAGTCGGTGCTGCGCAAGGACCGGCCCGAGGCGCGCACCGCGATGGCCGCCGTGTCCCGGCTGGTCGTGTCCGGGGTCGAGCTGGACTGGGGCCCGGTGTTCGCGGGCACGGGCGCGCGCCGGGTCGACCTGCCCACCTACGCCTTCCAGCGCGAGCACCACTGGGTCACCGACGGCCCGGCCGGCGGCGCGCCCGACGACGCACCCGCCGCGCCGCGCCGCGAACCCGCCGCACGCCCGGTCACCACCCCCGCCGCCGGCGGGGCGCCCCGCGCCGCGGACCTGGTGACCGCGCACGTCGCCGCCGTCCTGGGCCTGGCCCCCGGCAAGGCGGTCGAGGTCGACCTGCCGTTCCGCGACCTGGGCTTCAGCTCGCTGATGGTCACCGAGCTCAGCGACGCCCTCGCGGAGGCCACCGGGCTGGGCCTGCCGTCGAGCACCCTGTTCGACCACCCCACGCCGGCCGCGCTGGCCGCCCACCTCGACACCCTGCTCGGCGGCGGGGACGCCGAGGCCGACGAGTACGCCGCCGCCGGGTCGGACGACGAGCCGATCGCGATCGTCGGCATGGCGTGCCGCTACCCCGGCGGGGTCGCCTCGCCCGAGGACCTGTGGGGGCTGGTCGCCGCCAACGGCGACGCCGTCTCCGGGTTCCCCACCGACCGGGGCTGGCCCGAGGACCTGGTCGACCCCGACCCCGCCGCGTCCGGCAAGAGCTCCGTGCGCGAGGGCGGTTTCCTGCACGACGCGGGCCGCTTCGACGCCGGGTTCTTCGGCATCTCCCCGCGCGAGGCGCAGGCGATGGACCCGCAGCAGCGGCTGCTGCTGGAGACCGCGTGGGAGGCGCTGGAGCGGGCCGGCCTCGTCCCCCGCGACCTGCGCGGCTCCCGCACCGGGGTCTTCATCGGCGCCACGACGTTCGACTACGGCCCCCGGATGCACGACGCGCCCGCGAGCGTGGAGGGGCACCTGCTGACCGGCGGCACGGCCAGCGTCATGTCCGGCCGCATCGCCTACCAGCTCGGCCTGCTCGGCCCCGCCATCACGGTGGACACCGCCTGCTCGTCGTCCCTGGTGGCGCTGCACCTGGCCGTGCAGTCGCTGCGCCGGGGCGAGACGTCGCTCGCGATCGCGGGCGGCGTGGCGGTGATGTCGACCCCGGGCATGTTCCTGGAGTTCTCCCGCCAGCAGGGCCTCGCCCCCGACGGCCGCTGCAAGTCCTTCGCCGCCGCCGCGGACGGCACCGCGTGGGCCGAGGGCGTGGGCCTGCTCGTGGTCGAGCGGCTGTCCGACGCCCGCCGCAACGGGCACCAGGTGCTCGCCGTGGTGCGCGGCTCGGCGGTCAACTCGGACGGCGCGTCCAACGGCCTGACCGCGCCGAGCGGCCTGGCGCAGCGGCGGGTGATCCGCCAGGCCCTCGCCGACGCCGGGCTGACCGGCGCCGACGTCGACGTGGTCGAGGCGCACGGCACCGGCACCAGCCTGGGCGACCCGATCGAGGCGGCGGCGCTGCTGGCGACCTACGGCGCCGACCGGGGCGACCGCGAGCCGGTGCTGCTCGGGTCGCTCAAGTCCAACATCGGCCACGCCCAGGCGGCGGCCGGCGTCGGCGGGGTGATCAAGCTGGTGCAGGCGATGCGCCACGGCGTCGTCCCGGCCACCCTGCACGTCGACGAGCCGACCCCGCACGTGGACTGGTCGTCGGGCGCGGTCTCGGTGGTCACCGAGAACCGCGCCTGGCCGGAGACCGGGGGACCGCGCCGCGCGGCGGTGTCGTCCTTCGGGATCAGCGGCACCAACGCCCACGCCATCATCGAGGTGGAGCCGGCGGAGGTCCGGCCGGGCGGTGGTGACGCGGCGCGCGCGCCGTGGGTGCTGTCCGCGCCGACCGCGGAGGCGCTGAGCGCCCAGGCCGCGCGGCTGCGCGAGTTCGCGCTCGCCCACCCGGACGCGCACCCGGCCGACATCGGCCTCGCGCTGGCCACCACCCGCACCCCCTTCGCCCACCGCGCGGTGGTGCTCGGCTCGACCGGGCAGGAGCGGCTCGACGGACTGGCCGCCCTCGCGGGCGGGGAGCCCGCACCCACCGTGGTGCGCGGCACGGCGGTGCCCGGCAAGACCCTGCTGATGTTCACCGGCCAGGGCGCCCAGCGGGTCGGCATGGGCCTGGAGCTGCACGCCGCGTTCCCGGTGTTCGCCGAGGCGTTCGACGAGGTCGTGGCGCACCTCGACCCGCACCTGGACCGCCCGCTGCGCGAGGTGATCGGGAGCGGCGAGGACCTCGACCAGACCGGCTGCACCCAGCCCGCGCTGTTCGCGGTCGAGGTGGCGCTGTACCGCCTGGCCGCCCACCACGGCGTGGTGCCGGACCTGGTGGCCGGGCACTCGATCGGCGAGCTGGCCGCCGCGCACGTGGCCGGCGTCCTCTCCGTCGAGGACGCCGCGACGCTGGTCGCCGCCCGGGGCAGGCTGATGCAGGCCGCGCGGTCGGACGGCGCGATGATCGCGATCGAGGCCGAGCCCGACGCCGTCGCCGCCTCGATCGCCGAGCACGCCGGGCTGGTCGACGTCGCCGCGGTGAACGGCCCGCGGGCGGTGGTGATCGCGGGTGACGCGGAGGTCGCCCACCGCGTCGCCCGGGAGTGGAAGGACAAGGGCCACCGGGTGCGCGCGCTGCGGGTCAGCCACGCGTTCCACTCGCCGCACATGGACGGCATCCTCGACGAGTTCCGCGCGGTCGCCGGGGGCGTGGCGTTCCGCGCCCCCGCCATCCCGCTCATCTCCACCGTCACCGGCGAGGTCGTGGCCCCGGAGCGCATCACGACCGCCGACTACTGGGTCGACCAGATCCGCTCGGCGGTGCGGTTCCACGACGCCGTGCTGACGGCGACCGGCCTGGGCGCGACGGTGCTCGTCGAGATCGGCCCCGACGCGGTGCTGACCGCGCTGGCGCGGGAGACCGTCGAGGCCGCCGACGCCACCGCGACCGCCGTGCCGCTGGCGCGCGCGGACAAGCCGGAGGTCGACACCTTCGTCGCCGGGCTGGCGGGCGTGCACGCGGCCGGCCCCGAGCTCGACCTCACGCCGTTCTTCCCGGACGCCGTCCCGGTCGACCTGCCGACGTACGCGTTCCAGCGCGAGCACTTCTGGCTGACCGCGGGCACGCGCCCCGACGCGCGCGGCCTCGGCCTCGACCCGGCCGGGCACCCGCTGCTCGGCGGCGTGGTCGAGGTGGCCGACGACGGGAGCGTCGTGCTGACCGGCGTGCTGTCGACCAGGACGCACCCGTGGCTGGCCGACCACGTCGTCGAGGGCGTGGTCCTGCTGCCCGCGACCGCGTTCCTGGAGCTGGCGTTCGCCGCCGGCGAGCGCACCGGCGCCGGGCGGGTCGAGGAGCTGACGCTGCGGGCCCCGCTGCCCCTGCCCGAGGGCGAGGCGGTGCGGGTCCAGGTCAGGGTGGCCGCCGCGGACGACGCCGGCTCCCGCCGGTTCACCGTCCACTCGCGACCGGGCGGCGACGACCCGACCGCCGCGTGGACCGAGCACACCGCGGGCCTGCTGGGGCCCGCCGGGGACGACCCCGCCGCGACGGGGGGCGCGTGGCCGCCCGCGGGCGCGGTGGCCGAGCCGGTCGAGGACGCCTACCCGGCGCTGGCCGCCCTCGGCTACGACTACGGCCCGGTGTTCCAGGGGGTGCGGTCGCTGTGGCGGTCGGGGCCGGACGTCCTGGCCGAGGTCGCGCTGTCGGACGCCGACCACGACGACCGGTTCGGGCTGCACCCCGCGCTGTTCGACGCGGCGCTGCACCCGCTGCTGCCCGACGCGGCGCGGGACCGCGACGAGATCCGGCTGCCGTTCGCCTGGGAGGGCGTCACCCTGCACACCGCCGGCGCCACCGCGGCCCGGGTGCGGGTCTCGCCGGTCGGCCCGGACGCCGTCCGGCTGGAGCTGACCGACGCCACCGGCGCGCCGGTGGTCACCGTCGAGTCGCTGACCCTGCGCGGGGTCTCCCGCGCCGTGATCGGCAAGGCGGGCAGGGGCACCTCGCTGTTCGGCGTCACCTGGCCCGCGATCGCGACGCCCGGCACCGCGACGCCCGGCACCGCGACGCCGACCCGGACCGACCTGGCCGCCACGCTGGCCGACACCGCGCTCGCCGACGTCGTCGTCGCCGAGCTGACCGGCGGCGGCGACTCCCCGGCCGCCGCCCACGAGGCCACCGCCTCGGCGCTGGCGCTGGTGCGGGACTGGCTGGCCGACCAGCGGTTCGCCGACGCCACGCTGGTGCTGGTGACCCGCGGCGCGGTCGCCGCCCTGCCCGGCGACCGGGTCGACGACCTGGCGCACGCGCCGGTGTGGGGCCTGGTCCGCTCCGCGCAGTCGGAGCACCCCGGCCGCCTGGTGCTGGTCGACTCCGACGGCTCCGAAGGACCGGACGGCGCCCTCGTCCTCGCGGCGGCGGTGAGCGGGGAACCGCAGGTCGCCCTCCGCGCGGGCCGGCTGCACGCCGCCCGCCTGGCCAGGACCGCGGGCACCCCGACCGACCGGTCGATCGACCGCGACGGCACCGTCCTGATCACCGGCGGCACCGGCGGGCTGGGCGCCCTGGTGGCCCGGCACCTGGTCGCCGAGCACGGCGTGCGGAACCTGCTGCTGGTCAGCAGGCGCGGCGAGGACAGCCCCGGCTGCTCCGCGCTGGTCGACGACCTGACCGCGCGGGGCGCGCGGGTCCGGGTCGCCGCCGCCGACGCCGCCGACCGGGACGCGCTCGCCACCGCCCTGGCCCTGGTCCCGGCCGAGCACCCGCTGACCGCCGTCGTGCACACCGCGGGCGTCCTGGACGACGCGACGATCACGGCGCTGACCGACGAGCAGGTCACCACCGTGCTGCGGCCCAAGGTCGACGGCGCGTGGAACCTGCACGCCCTGACCGCCGACGACGACCTGGCCGCGTTCGTCCTGTTCTCGTCGGTCTCCGGCATCACCGGCACGGCCGGGCAGGGCAACTACGCCGCCGCGAACACCTACCTCGACGCGCTGGCCGCGCACCGGGCCGCCGCCGGGCTGGCCGCGACCTCGCTGGCCTGGGGCCTGTGGGGCGCGGACGCGGAGGGCATGGGCGCGACCCTGTCCGACGCGGACGTGCAGCGCTGGACCCGTTCCGGCGTGGTCCCGCTGACCCGGGCGCAGGGCCTGGCGATGTTCGACGAGGCGCTCGGCCTGGCCGACCCCCTGGTTGTGCCCGCCGTGCTGGACCTGGCGGGCGGCGGTGAGCGCCCGCGCCTGTGGCACGGCCTCGTCCGGCCCCGGCGGGTGGAGCGCCGGGCGGTCCAGGACGACTGGGCCGCGCGGATCGCCGCGCTGCCCGAGGCCGAGCGGGCGCCGGCCGTGCTGGACCTGGTGCGCGGCACGGCGGCGCTGGCGCTGGGCCACGCCTCCGGCGCGGCCGTCGAGCCGGGCCGGGCGTTCAAGGACCAGGGCTTCGACTCGCTGACCGTCGTCGAGCTGCGCAACCAGCTCGGCACCGCGACGGGCATGAGGCTGCCGTCCACCATCGTGTTCGACCACCCGAGCCCGGAGGCGCTGACCGCGTACCTGCTCGCCCAGCTGGCCGGCACCGGCGCGACCGGCGCCGCGGTCCGCGCCACCGTCGCCGACGACGACCCGATCGCGATCATCGGCATGGCGTGCCACTACCCCGGCGGGGTCCGCTCGCCGGAGGACCTGTGGCGGCTCGTCGCCGAGGGCACCGACGCCATCAGCGGGTTCCCGACCAACCGCGGCTGGGACCTCGAACGGCTCTACGACCCGGACCCGGAGGCGATCGGCAGCTCCTACATCAGGGAGGGCGGCTTCCTGCACGAGGCCGACCTGTTCGACCGGGACTTCTTCGGCATCTCCCCGCGCGAGGCCACCGCGACCGACCCGCAGCAGCGGTTGCTGCTGGAGACGGCGTGGAACGCCTTCGAGAACGCCGCGATCGACCCGGCGACCCTGCGCGGCAGCAACACCGGCGTGTTCGTCGGCGCGATGTACGACGACTACGCCGCGCACCTGTCGTCCGTGCCGCCCGAGTTCGAGGGCTTCCTGCTGGTGGGCAACACCTCCAGCGTGATCTCCGGCCGCCTGGCCTACACCTACGGGCTCGAAGGCCCCGCGGTCACCGTCGACACGGCGTGCTCGTCGTCGCTGGTGGCCCTGCACCTGGCCGGGCAGGCGCTGCGGTCGGGCGAGTCCGACCTGGTGCTCGCGGGCGGGGTGACGGTGATGGCCGGCCCCGGCTCGTTCGTCGAGTTCAGCCGGCAGCGCGGGCTGTCCCCCTCCGGCCGGTGCAAGTCGTTCTCCGCCGAGGCGGACGGCACGGTGTGGAGCGAGGGCGTCGGCCTGCTGCTCCTGGAGCGGCTGTCCGACGCGCAGCGCAACGGGCACAAGGTGCTGGCGGTGCTGCGCGGTTCGGCGATCAACCAGGACGGCGCGTCCAACGGGCTCACCGCCCCCAACGGGCCGTCGCAGGAGCGCGTGATCCGGCAGGCGCTGGCGAACGCGGACCTGGGTCCGGCCGACGTCGACGTCGTCGAGGCGCACGGCACCGGCACCCCGCTGGGCGACCCGATCGAGGCGCAGGCGCTGCTGGCCACCTACGGCGCCGCGCACGACGCGGACCGCCCGCTGTGGCTGGGCTCGCTCAAGTCCAACATCGGCCACTCCCAGGCGGCGGCCGGCGTCGGCGGCGTCATCAAGGTGGTCGAGGCGATGCGGCACGGCACCCTGCCGCGCACGCTGCACGCCGGCACGCCGTCCCCGCACGTGGACTGGTCGACGGGCGCGCTGGCGCTGCTGACCGAGCCCCGGGCGTGGGACAGCGGGGACCGGCCGCGCCGCGCGGGCGTGTCGTCGTTCGGCATCAGCGGCACCAACGCGCACGTGATCATCGAGCAGGCGCCGCCGGCCCCGGCCGACGCCGGAACGCCGGCCCCCGCGCCCGCGGTCGAGCCGCCGGTGGTGCCGTGGCTGCTCTCCGGCAGCTCCGTCGCGGGCCTGCGCGCCCACGCGGCCCGCATCGGCGAGCTGCTGGCCGAGGGCGACGTGGACCGGCTCGACGTCGCCCTGTCCCTGGCCACCACCCGGTCCGCCCTCGCCCACCGGGGCGTGGTCGTGGCCGCCGACCGCGACGAGCTGCTGCGCGGCCTGTCCGAGCTGGCCGCCGACGGCCCCAACGCGGTGCGCGGGCTCCGCGCCGACGGCCTGACCGCGTTCATGTTCACCGGCGGCGGCGCGCAGCGCGTCGGCATGGCCGCGCAGCTCTGCGCGACGTACCCGGTGTTCCGGGACGCCTTCCACGAGGTGGCCGACGAGCTGGACAAGGGCCTGCCCCGGCCGCTGCGGGAGGTCATCGGGACCGGCGACGAGCTGGACCGGATCGACTACACGCTCGCCGCGCTGTTCACCGTGGGGGTCGCGCTGTTCCGCCAGCTCGCGGCGTGGGGCGTGCACCCGGACTTCGTCGTCGGCCACTCCACGGGCGAGCTGATCGCCGCGCACGTCGCCGGGGTGCTGTCCCTGCCGGACGCGGCCACGCTGGTCACCGCGCGCGGCCGGCTCATGCGCGGCCTGCCCGAGGGCGGCGCCATGATCGCGATCCAGGCCACCGAGGAGGAGGTCGCCGGGACGCTGCCGGAGTCCGGCAGGGCGGTCATCGCCACCATCAACAGCCCGCAGTCGGTCGTCGTCTCCGGTGACGCCGACGCCGCCGAGGCCGTCGCCGCGCTCTGGAAGGAGCGCGGGCGCAGCACCAAGCGGCTGGCCATCAGCCACGCGTCGCACTCGCCCCGGATGGACCCGATGCTCGACGAGTTCCGGGCCGTCGCCGAGGGGCTGACCTTCCACCGCCCGAACACCCGGGTCGTGTCGACGGTGACCGGCGAGGTCGAGACCGGCGACCGGTGGACCACCCCCGACTACTGGGTGGACCAGGTGCGCCTGCCCGTGCGGTTCCTGGACTCCGTGCGCACGCTGGAGGCCAGGGGCGTCACCACGATGCTGGAGCTGGGCCCGGACGGGGTGCTGTCGGCGATGGCCGCCGCCGGGGTGGAGCACGCGGTGGCGCTCCCGGCCATGCGCAACGGCCACGACGAGCCGCGCACCCTGGTCGGGGCGCTCGGCCTGCTGCACACCAGGGGCGTGCGGGTGGACTGGGCGGCGTTCTTCGCCGGGACCGGCGCGCGGGTCGTCGACCTGCCCACGTACCCGTTCCAGCGCGAGCGCTACTGGCTGGAGAGCGCCGGCGTGCCGGCGACGTCCGGCCCGAGGCCGGGCGACCACCCGCTGCTGGGCGGGGCCGTCCCGCTGGCCGACACCGACGAGGTGCTGTTCGCCGGCGAGGTCTCGCAGGCGGCGCACCCGTGGCTGGCCGGGCACACCGTGTCCGACGCCGTGGTGCTGCCCGCGTCCGCGCTGGTGGAGGCCGCCGCCTGGGCCGGTCGCGCGGTCGGCTGCCCGGTCGTGGTGGAGCTGGCGGTGCCGGCCGAGCTGGCGGTGCCCGAGTCGGGCTCCGCGGCGGTGCAGGTCCGCGTCGGCGGCGCGGACGAGGACGGCACGCGCACGGTGTCCGTGCACGCCAGGACCGCCGACGACGAGTGGGTGGCGGTGGCCGCCGGCCTGCTCGCCGCCGACACCGCGGCGGACCCGGGACGGCCCGTCGACACCGCCGCCGCGGTGGAGGTGCGGCTCGCCGACGAGCACACCCGGCAGGCGGGCGCGTTCGGCCTGCACCCGACCCTGCTGCACGAGGCCCTAGCGCTCGCGGGCGTCACCCGGGACCACCTGGCCTCGGCGTGGCGCGGGGTGCGGCTGCACGCCACCGGCGCCGCCGCGGTGCGGGCGCTGGTCACCCCGACCGGGGAGGACGGCGCGTCGGTGGTGCTGACCGACGCCGACGGCGGCCTGGTCGCCACCGTCGACTCGGTCACCTGGCGCGCCCGGACGCCCGCCGACCTGGTCGGCGGCCCCGGTCCGGTCCGGTCGCTGCACCGCCTGGGGTGGACCGCGCTGCCGCTGACCCCCGGCGCGCCGCCGGTCACCTGGGCCGCCGTCGGCGGCACCCGGACCGACCTGCCGGTGTTCGACGACGTCACCGCCGTCGCCGGGTCCGGCCTGGCCGCCGAGGTGCTGCTGCTCGGCGCCGGGGCGGGGACCGGCGGCGACGCCGCGGCGCGGACGCACGAGGCCGCGTCGGGGGTGCTGGCGGAGCTGCGCGCGTGGCTGACCGACCAGCGGCTCGCCGAGACCCGCCTGGTGGTGCTCACCCGGGGCGCCGTGGTCGCCGCCGACGCGGACACCTGCGACCCGGCCGCCGCCGCGCTGTGGGGCCTGGTCCGCTCGGCGCAGCTGGAGAACCGGGACCGGGTCGTCCTGGTGGACACCGACACCGACACCCCCGACCTCGCCCTGCTGGCCGCGCTGCTCGACACCGACGAGCCCGCCGCCGCCCTGCGCGGCGGCGAGCTCCTGGTGCCGAGGCTCGGCCGGGTCGGCGGTGACGCGCCGGACGACGGCCGGGACGCCTGGCCCACCACGGGCACGGTCCTGGTCACCGGCGGCACCGGGGCGCTGGGCGCGGAGGTGGCGCGCCACCTGGTGACCGGGCACGGCGTGCGGCGGCTGCTGCTGGTGAGCCGGTCCGGCCCGGACGCCGCGGCCGCCGAACCGCTGCGCCGCGAGCTGGCCGGGCACGGCGCGACCGCGGAGGTCGTCGCGTGCGACGTCGCCGACCGCGACGCGCTGGCCGCCCTGCTGGCCGACATCCCGGCCGAGCACCCGCTGACCGCCGTGGTGCACGCGGCCGGGGTGCTGGACAGCAACCTGGTGACCGCGCTGGAGCCCGCGCAGCTGGAGCGCGTGCTGCGGTCCAAGGTGGACGGCGCGTGGCACCTGCACGAGCTGACCGAGGGCGTGGAGCTGTCCGCGTTCGTGCTCTTTTCCTCGCTCCTCGGCGTGTTCGGCGGCGCGGGGCAGGCGAACTACGCCGCGGCCAACGCGTTCCTGGACGGCCTGGCCCGGCACCGGGCGTCCCGCGGCCTGCCGGCGACCGCGCTGGGCTGGGGCCTGTGGGAGGTCGACGGCGGCATCGGCGCCGGGGTGACCGACGCCGACCTGGCCCGCTTCCGCCGCGACGGGTTCGTCCCGGTCGGGGTGGCGCACGGGCTGGCCGTGCTCGACGCCGCGCTCGGCCTGCCCGACGCCGCGCTGACCGCGACCCCGTTCGACCTGGACGTGCTGCGCTCCGGCGGCGACGTGGCCCCGCTGCTGCGCGGCCTCGTCCCGCCCGCCGCGCAGGCCCGGCGGGCCGGGGGCGACGGGGTGCCCCTGTCCGAGCTGTTGGCCGGGCTGCCCGCCGAGAAGCACCGGGCGGCCGTCCTGGGGCTCGTCGGCGGCCAGGTGGCGGCGGTGCTCGGCCTCCGCGACGCGGGCGCCGTCGACCCCGACCGGCCGTTCCAGGAACTGGGCTTCGACTCGCTGACCGCCGTCGAGCTGCGCAACCGGCTCAGCGCGGCGGTGGGGGAGCGGCTGCCCGCCACCATCGTGTTCGACCACCCGACGCCCGCCGCGCTCACCGCGTACCTGCTCGACGTGATCGCCCCGGACAGCGCCGCACCGCTCACGTCCCCGGTGCTCGCGGAGCTGGACAGGCTGGAGGACGCGCTGTTCTCCGCGGACGGGGACGACGGGAGCGGGGACGACGGGAGCGGGGACACGATCACCGTGCGCCTCCAGACGATCCTCTCCCGCTGGATGGAGTCGCGGAACGGCCCCGGGACCACCGCCACCGCACCGGACGCCTCCATCGAGGACGCGTCCACCGCGGAGCTGCTGGCGTTCATCGACAACCAACTCGGCCGAGCCGACAGCTGAGAAGTCCTGACGAAAGGCTGGGGAAAGACCATGGCGGATGAGAAGAAGCTCGCCGAGTACCTGAAATGGGTGACGGCGGACCTCCAGAAGGCGCGGCACCGCATCACCGAGCTGGAGTCCGGGCGGCAGGAGCCGGTGGCGATCGTGGGCATGGCCTGCCGCTACCCCGGCGGGGTCGCGTCGGCCGACGACCTGTGGCGGCTCGTGCTCGACGGCGAGGACGCGGTCTCCGACTTCCCGACCGACCGGGGCTGGGACCTGGACCGGCTGTTCGACGAGGACCCGGAGACCCCCGGCACGACCTACGCCCGCCAGGCCGGGTTCCTCGACGGCGCCACCGAGTTCGACGCGGAGTTCTTCGGGATCTCCCCGCGCGAGGCGGTGTCGATGGACCCGCAGCAGCGGGTGGTGCTGGAGGCCGCGTGGGAGACCTTCGAGGCGGCGGGCATCGACCCGACCGGCCTCAAGGGCGACGACGTCGGCGTGTTCGTCGGCGCGGTCGAGCAGACCTACCTCGGCCTGCGCGGACCGGCCGAGCTGGAGGGCTACCTGATCACCGGGAAGCTCACCAGCGTGGTGTCCGGCCGGGTCGCGTACTCGTTCGGCTTCGAGGGACCCGCGGTCACCGTCGACACCGCGTGCTCGTCGTCGCTGGTCGCGCTGCACATCGCCGCGCAGTCCGTGCGCTCCGGCGAGTCGACCCTGGCCCTGGCGGGCGGCGTGACGATCGGCGCGACCCCCGGCGGGTTCGTGGACTTCTCCCGCCAGCGCGGCCTCGCCGCCGACGGCCGGTGCAAGTCGTTCGCCGCGGCGGCCGACGGCACCAGCTGGTCCGAGGGCGTCGGCCTGGTCCTGCTGGAGCGGCTGTCCGACGCGCAGCGCAACGGGCACCAGGTGCTGGCGGTGCTGCGCGGTTCGGCGATCAACCAGGACGGCGCGTCCAACGGGCTCACCGCCCCCAACGGGCCGTCGCAGGAGCGGGTCATCCGCAGGGCGCTGGCCGAGGCCCGGCTGAGCGCCGCCGACGTCGACGCGGTCGAGGCGCACGGCACCGGCACCAGGCTGGGCGACCCGATCGAGGCGCAGGCGCTGCTGGCCACCTACGGCGCCGCGCACGACGCGGACCGGCCGCTGTGGCTGGGCTCGCTCAAGTCCAACATCGGCCACGCGGTCGCCGCGTCCGGCATCGGCGGCGTCATCAAGATGGTGCAGGCGGTCCGGCACGGGGTGCTGCCCAGGACCATCCACGTCGACGAGCCCACCCCGCTGGTCGACTGGTCCCGCGGCGGTGTCGAGCTGCTCACCGAGCAGCGGCCGTGGCCGGAGACGGGCAGGCCGCGCCGGGCGGGCGTGTCGTCCTTCGGGGTCAGCGGCACCAACGCGCACGTGATCATCGAGCAGGCGCCGGACGTCGTCGCGGAGACCGGGCCGGAGACGCCGCTGCCGGTGGTGCCGTGGCCGCTGTCGGCGAAGACCCCGCGCGCGACCAGGGCCCAGGCGCAGCGGCTGCTGTCGTTCGTCGAGCGGAACCCGGCGCTGTCGGCCGAGCGGGTCGCGCGGTCGCTGGCCACCACCCGCGCCGCGCTGGACCACCGCGCGGTCGTGGTCGGCACCGACCGCGAGGGCCTGCTGACCGGGCTGCGCGCGCTGGCCAGGGACGAGGAGACCGTCCCGGTGGTGGCCGTGCGGCGGGGCGGCCTCGGGCTGCTGTTCACCGGCCAGGGGTCGCAGCGCGTCGGCATGGGTCTGGAGCTGCGCGCGGCGTTCCCGGCGTTCGCCGAGGCGTTCGACGCGGTGTGCGCCGCCGTCGACCCGCACCTGGAGCACCCGCTGCGGCAGGTGATCGCCGAGGGCGACCGGCTCGGCGAGACCCGCTACGCCCAACCGGCGCTGTTCGCCTTCGAGGTGGCCACCGCGCGGCTGGTGACCTCGTGGGGGCTGCGACCGGACGTGCTGGTCGGCCACTCCATCGGCGAGCTGGCCGCCGCGCACCTGGCCGGCGTGCTGTCGCTGGACGACGCCGCCGCCGTGGTCACCGCGCGGGGCAGGCTGATGCAGGCGCTGCCGGCCGGCGGGGTCATGGTCGCGCTGCGGGCCACCCCGGCCGAGGTCGCGCCGCTGCTGGAGGGCTACGAGAGCCGCGTCGGCATCGCCGCGGTCAACGGGCCGTCGGCGGTGGTCGTCTCCGGCGACGAGGACGTGGTCACCGGGATCGCTGCCACCGTGGCCTCCTGGGGCCGCTCGACCAAGCGGCTCGCCGTCAGCCACGCCTTCCACTCGCCCCTGATGGAGCCGATGCTCGCCGAGTTCGGCGAGGTCGTGCGCGCGGTCGCCTTCGCCGAGCCGACCACCCCGATCATCTCCACGGTCACCGGCGAGGTGGCGGACGCGGACGTGCTGCGCTCGCCCGAGTACTGGATCGACCAGGTGCGCCGGCCGGTGCGCTTCCTCGACGCCGTGCGCCGCCTCGCCGAGCAGGGCGTCACGGCGACGCTGGAGGTCGGCCCCGGGGCCGCGCTGACCGCGCTGGTCGGCGACGGCCTCGACGGCGCGGCCGGCGTCACGGCGGTCGCGAGCACCCGCACCGGCAGCTACGAGCCGCTGGAGCTGCTCGACGGCGTGAGCCGGCTGTGGACGGCGGGGGTCGCGGTCGACTGGGACGCCTACCTGGCGCCGTCCGGCGCGGTGGCGGGCCCGCTGCCCAGCTACGCCTTCCAGCGCCAGCGCTACTGGCTGGAGCCCGCCGCGATGCGCGGCGACGACCCGACCGGGCCGGTGTCGGACCACCCGCTGCTGCTGGCCCCCGTCGAGGTCGCCGGCCGGGACGAGGTGCTGCTCCCCGGCGCGCTGTCGACGTCCGCCGCGCCGTGGCTCGGGGAGCACCGCCTGTTCGGCGTCCGGCTCGTCCCGTCCTCGGTGCTGCTGGAGATGGCGGTGCGGGCCGGGGACGAGGTCGGCTGCCCGCACGTCGACGAGCTGGTGGTGCGCGAGCAGGTGGTGCTGCCGGAGCGGGCCGGGCTGCGCGTGCAGCTCACCGTGGACGCCCCGGACGGCGAGGGCAGGCGGCGGATCGGCGTGCACACCGGCGCGGACGAGGACCGTCCCGTGTGGACGTTGGCGGCGACCGGGGTGCTCAGCCCCCGCTGGAACGCCGCGGAGGACCTGGGCGAGTGGCCGCCGACCGGCGCCGAGCCGCTGGACGTCGACCTGCTGCTCCAGCACCGGGCCGACGCCGGGTTCGCCCTCGGCCCCACCTTCTCCGGCCTGACCGCCGCGTGGCGGCGCGACGGCGAGGTGTTCGCGGAGGTGCGGCTGCCCGCCGACGCCGAGGCGGACGGGTTCAGCGTGCACCCCGCGCTGCTCGACGCCGCGCTGCACCCCGCCGCGCTGCTCACCGGGCACCCCGGCGTCGTCGCGGAGTGGCGCGGGGTGACCGTGCACGCCGTGGGCGCCACCGCCGCCAGGGTGCGGCTCACCCCCGGCGAGGACGGCGCGGTCTCGGTGCTGCTGGCCGACGCGTCGGGCGCCCCGCTGGCCCGCGCGGCGGGCGTGGTCACCCGGCCCGCGAGCGAGGACGAGGTCGGCGCCGCGCTGGCCCGCCCCGGCGACGCGCTGTTCCGGGTGGCCTGGACCCCCGTCATCCCGGCCGGGCTGCCCGGCCCGGCGGGGCTGGCCGTGCTGGAGACCGGCGGCGGCAGCCTGCCGTGGCCGCTGCGGTTCGCCGGTCTCGACGAGGCGCTGTCCGCCGCCGGGACGTTCACCGGCCTGGTCGCGCCGATGATGTCCACCGAGGACGACGCGGCGGGCACGGTCGCCGACCGGGCCCAGGCCGCCGTCCTGCGGGCGCTGGAGCTGGTGCGCGCCTGGAACGACGACGAGCGCTCCGCCGACGTCCCGCTGGTCCTGCTGACCCGGCGCGCGATCGACGCCGACGACACCCCGCTCGACCTGGCCGCGGCCCCGGTGTGGGGCCTGCTGCGCTCCGCCCAGTCCGAGATGCCCGGCCGGTTCCGGCTGGTCGACGTCGACGACGACCCGGCGTCGCTGTCGGCGCTGCCCGCCGCGATCGCCACGGGCGAGGCGCAACTGGCCGTGCGCGCGGGTTCGGTGGTCGCGCCCAGGCTCGCCCGGCTCGCACCGGGCCGCGCGGCGTCCCCGTGGCGACCGGGCGGCACCGTCCTGGTCACCGGCGGCACCGGCGCGCTCGGCGCGCTGTTCGCGAGGCACCTCGTGCGCGCCCACGGCGTCACCGACCTGCTCCTGGTCAGCCGCAGCGGACCGGCCGCGCCGGGCGCGGGGGAGCTGGCCGACGAGCTGGCCGCGCTCGGCGCGCGGGTGACGATCACCGCGTGCGACACCGCCGACCGGGAGGCGCTCGCCTCGGTGCTGGCCTCCGTCCCCGCCGCGCACCCGCTCACCGGCGTCGTGCACACGGCGGGCGTCCTGGACGACGGCATGATCGACTCCCTGGACGCCGACCACGTCGCGAGGGTGCTGCGGCCCAAGGTGCACGCCGCGTGGAACCTGCACGAGCTGACCCGGGACGCGGACCTGTCGGCGTTCGTGCTGTTCTCCTCCGTCGCCGGGGTCATCGGCGGTTCCGGCCAGGGCGCCTACGCCGCGGCGAACACCTTCCTCGACGCGCTGGCCGCGCACCGGGCGGGCGCCGGGCTCGCGGCGACCTCGCTGGTGTGGGGCCTGTGGTCGCACGCGGGCGGCATGGGCGGCAACCTCGGCGAGGCCGACCTCAAGCGCATCGCCCGCACCGGGCTGCTGCCCATCACCCCCGAGGACGGCCCCGGCCTGTTCGACGCCGCGCTGCGGGCCGGCCGCCCGGCCCCGGTGGTGACGCCGCTGGACGTGCGCGCGCTGGCCGCCCGGCCCACCGCCGTGCCGCTGCTGTTCACCGCCCTGGCCAGGGTCACGTCCCGCCGCGCCACGCGGGGCGCGGCCGAGGTCGAGTCGCTGGAACGGCGGCTGGCCGGGCAGTCCGAGCAGCGGCAGCGGGAGATCGTGGGCGAACTGGTCCGCGCCGAGGTCGCCTCGGTCCTGGGCCACGCCGACGCCTCCGCGATCCGCGACGACCAGCCGTTCGCCGAACTCGGCTTCGACTCGCTGATCTCGGTGGAGCTGCGCAACCGGCTGACCGCGCACGTCGGCGTGCGGCTGTCCGCCTCGCTGGTGTTCGAGCACCCGACGCCCGCCGCGCTGGCCGACTTCCTCCGCACCACGGCGCGCGCCGCGGTCACCGGCGAGGGCGACGCCGCCGCGGGCGTGGACTTCCCGGGCGAGGTGGTGCTCGCCGACGACGTGGTCGCCGCCGACACCGTGGTCACCGTCGCCACCGACCCCCGGGAGGTCCTGCTGACCGGGGCCAGCGGGTTCCTCGGGGCGTTCCTGCTGCGCGACCTCGTCCGCGGCACCGACGCGGTCGTGCACTGCCTGGTGCGCGGCGCCGACCAGGCCGACGCGGAGCGCAGGCTGCGGGAGAACCTGGAGTGGTACGAGGTGGCGGGCGAGGTCGACCCGGCCAGGGTCGTCGTCCACGTCGGCGACCTCACCTCCCCCCGGCTCGGCCTGGGCGAGGAGGTGTTCGACGACCTCGCCCGCCGGGTCGACGTCGTCTTCCACGCCGGGGCGACGGTGAGCTGGCTCCGCCCGTACACCGACCTGAAGGCGTCCAACGTGACCGGCACCGTCGAGGTGCTGCGGCTGGCCGCGCGCCACCGCACGGTCCCGGTGCACTACGTGTCGACCACGGGCGTGTTCGCCGCGTCGGAGGACAACGAGCCGGTGGGCACCACCGCCCCGACCGGTCCCGCGCACCTGCTGTGGAACGGCTACCTGCAGAGCAAGTGGGTGGCGGAGGGCGTGCTCGACATCGCCCGCTCGCGCGGCATCCCGGTGTCGGTCTACCGGGTCGACGTGGTGTGCGGCGACCGCGACAGCGGCGCGTGCCAGACCAAGGACTTCGTCTGGCTCAGCCTCAAGGGCCTGCTCCAGGCCGGTGTGGTCCCGGACCGGCTGACCGGCCGGGTGCACCTGGTCCCGGTGGACTACGTCAGCGGCGCCATCACCGCGCTGGCCACCCGCGACACCTCCGTGAACGGCACCTTCCACCTGTTCAACGAGCAGTCGCAGTCGTTCGGCAACCTCGTCGACCACCTGCGGGCCTTCGGCTACGACCTGCCGGAGACCGACTGGGACAGCTGGCGCTCGACCATCGCCGCCGACCGGGAGAACGCGGTCACCCCGCTCTTCGACTCGTTCGAGGGGCTCAACTCGGTGGGCGCGGGGCCGACCTACCCGCCGATGGACGTCTCGGACACGGAGAAGGCGTTGGCGGGCAGCGGGATCACGTGCCCGCCCATCGACCGGGCGCTGTTCGGCAGGTACGTGGACTTCTTCGTCCGCAGCGGTTACTTCCCCGCCCCCACCGGCCCGGCGTCCGCCGGCTGAAAAAGGCGGGAACCGAACTCTCGACGTGGTGTCAACCGGGTAATCGCCGCCGTCGCACGCGAGGGCCGGCGGCGATTACCTGACTGCGGCCGACCTGTGTTCCACGGGCGGTAGCGTTCACCTCGGCGTTGCCCGACACCGCGCCGAGCACATCCGGTCACCGATAACCCGAGTATTGGAGTGGATTCACCATGGCCTCCGAAAAACACGTCCTGGCCACCGACATCGACACGCACCAGGAAATGTTCAACGTGGCGTTCAACGCGGGCGACGTGGAGGCCGTCAACGCCTTGTACTTCGACGACGCCGTGGGTCTGTGGGAGCCCGGCGTGCCGGTCGCCGGCCAGGCGCGCCGGGACTACGTCGCCAACTTCATCAAGACCCGCAACGCGACCGTCGAGGCGACCGTGCTCCAGCAGCTGGTCAACGGCGACACCGCCATGGTGGTGGTCGAGTGGGAGATGGACACCACCAGGGACGGCAAGCCGGAGAAGCTCAGCGGCCTCGCGGTCGACGTGCTCAAGCGCGGCGAGGACGGCGGCTGGCGGTACCTGATCGACAACGCCTACGCGGGCAACGGCCCCTGGCCGTCGGAGAGCTCCTGGCCCGTGCCCCCGAAGCCCTGACGGAGCGCGGGCGCCGACCACCGCGTCAGCGGGTCGGCGCCCGCTCTGCGGCCCTGCGGGCGCGGGCGCCGATGCCGAGCGCGTGCCGGTAGTCGGTGGGCGTGACGCCGACGTGGGTGGTGAAGTGCCTGCGCAGGTTCGCCGCGGTGCCCAGGCCGCTGGCCTCGCTGACCCGCTCGATGGGCAGGTCGGTGGTCTCCAGCAGGCTCTGCGCGCGGGAGAGGCGCTGGTTGAGCAGCCACTTCAGCGGGGTGAGCCCGGTGGTCGCCTGGAACCTGCGGAAGAACGTGCGGTTGCTCATGCCCGCCCGCTTGGCCATCGCGTCGACGGTGAGCGGCTGGTCGAGGTTGCCGGAGGCCCAGTCCATCGCCATCGCCAGGGTGTCGTCGTCGTCCTCGGGCACGGACAGGTCGACGAACTGCGCCTGCCCGCCGGGGCGGTGGCCGGCCACGACCATCCGGCGGGCCAGCTGGCCCGCCACGTACGCGCCCAGGTCGCGGCGGACCAGGTGCAGGCACAGGTCCAGGCCCGCGGTCATGCCGGCGCTGGTGAGGACGTCGCCGTCGTCGACGTAGATCACGGTGTCCTCGACCTGGACCTCCGGGTAGCGCTTGGCCAGGTCGGAGGTGTGCATCCAGTGCGTGGTGGCCCTGCGGCCGTCGAGCAGCCCCGCCTCGGCGAGGGCGAACGCGCCGGTGCACAGCGACACCACGCGCGCGCCCGCGCGGGCCGCCTCGCGCAACGCCTCCAGCAGTTCCGGCGGCAGCGGGGCGCGGCCGTGCAGCACGTCGTCCGGGACCGAGGGGACGAGGACGGTGTCGGCGACGACCAGGTCGTCGAGCCCGTGCTCGGTGCGCAACGAGAAACCGCGGGGCGCGGGCTGGTCCGCCGTCACCGCGCAGAGCTTCAGGTCGTACCAGGGATCGGCCAGGTCGTGCTGCGGGTCCCCGAAGACCGCGTTCGCGATCGCGGTCTCGTACACCTCGCAGACCTGCATGTCGGTGCTGTTGACCACGGCCATCGCGACCACACCCGGACCCATGATCGCGAGTGTACGGCAGGAATCGTTCGAAGATGGTCAGTCCCGCCGCTGGTCAGGCCCTCTGGACTGATGAAAGCGTTGGAGTACGTCAAACACCGCGCCGCGTCGCCTGAACCGACGCGGACCGAACAGGAGTGAATGTGATGTCCAACCCCAATGCCGCCCAAGCGCCGGTCACCGTCGTCGGTCTGGGCCTGATGGGTCAGGCATTGGCCGCCGCGTTCCTCAAGAACGGGCACCCGACCACCGTGTGGAACCGCTCGGCCAACAAGGCCGAGGAACTGGTCTCCAACGGCGCCGTGCTGGCCCCCTCGCTGAAGGACGCCGTCGAGGCGAGCCCGCTGGTCGTCATCTGCGTCTCGGACTACGACGCCGTGCACCAGCTGCTCGACCCGCTGGAGGACTCGCTGGAGGGCCGCACGCTGGTCAACATGACCAGTGCCAGCTCGCAGCAGGCCCGCGACACGTCGAAGTGGGCGGTGGACCGCAAGGTCGGCGCCTACGTCGACAGCGCGATCATGGCCATCCCGCCGGCGATCGGCACCGACGAGGCCATCATGCTGTACTCCGGCCCGAAGCCGGCGTTCGACGAGCACGAGGAGACCCTCAAGGCGATCGCCCCCGCGGCGACCCTGTACCTCGACGAGGACCCGGGTGTCGCCAGCCTCTACGACGTCTCGCTGCTCGGCGTCATGTGGAGCGTCGAGAACAGCTTCCTCCACGGCGCCGCGCTGCTGGGCACCGCCGGCGTGAAGGCCACCGCCTTCCTGCCGCTGGCCAAGTCGCTCGCCGTCATGACGCTCGGCTTCCTCGACGCCTACGCCCAGCAGATCGACGACGGCGAGTACCCGGCCGACGACGCCACCATCACCACGCACATCCTGGCGATGGAGCACCTGGTCGACGAGAGCAAGGCGCTGGGCGTCAACACCGACCTGCCCCAGCTCATCAAGGTGTTCGGCCAGCGCGCGATGGACGCCGGCCACGCGGACAACAGCTACGCCGCGATGATCGAGCAGTTCCGCAAGCCCTCGGCCTGATCCCCCCTCGCGGCGCGCCCGGTCCCGGGCGCGCCGCGGGAGCACGTCCCGCCTCCGCAGGGGGCGGCGCCCCACCCGGCGGTTCACCGGAAACGCCATTTCCCGCGCGATACGGGAAATGGTCGGTGAACCGCTATTCGGCGTTGGTCGAAAAAGTGTCGCGGGCGCTGCCCGGGAACGTCGCGCGCAACGTGCCGGTAGTCGTCGGCCGCCTGCCGTCAATCGAATAACCGAATCTTTCATCGGATATCCGAAGTGCAGTTCAATGCGTGTAACGGTTAGATTACGGCCAAGTCGGGCCGGTCGTTGATTGCGCTCTGTCCGCTACTGTTGGCCGCAATCACTCGAATGCAGGACGGCGTCACCCGAGGCCGCTCCAGGTGAGTCACCGAGGGTGACGACACCCGCCGACGATGGACGCCGAAGCAGAACGCGCGCCCATCGCGGTTCGGCGTCGGCGCACGGCTCGACAATCGGCGACACCGTGGTCGCACTACGCCCTGTATCCGGTCGATTACACCAACTATGGCACACGCGGCATCGCCGAGTCCACAGCCGGCGGCCGACCATGCGCTCATTTCCGGTACCAGTTCTCGGAAGGAAACGAGGAACAGTGACGAACGAGGTGGAGCCCGGTCAAGCCGAGCACCGGGACCTGTCGCGGCGCGGTCTGATCAAGGCCGGTGTCGCGGGTGGTCTCGCGATCACCGGTGTGGCCGCGGCGGGTGCGGCGACCACCGCCGTCGCCGTCGCCGACGACCAGGACAAGGGGCCGAGGCAGAACTACGACGTGATCATCGTCGGCGCCGGGCTGGCCGGGGTCACCGCCGCGCGCGAGCTGCGCGCCAAGGGCAAGCGCGTCCTGCTGCTCGAAGCGCGCAACCGGGTCGGCGGCCGCACCTGGACCGACACCTGGCAGGGCCACCAGATCGAGCGCGGCGGCACCTGGGTCGACCGGTTGCAGCCCCACATCTGGCGCGAGCTCAACCGCTACCAGCTGCCGATCATGGCCGACTCCGGCGTGGACCGGGCGTACATGCCCACCATCGGCGGGTTCGGCGAGTACGACCCGACCGTGGCCTTCGTCCGGCAGGAGCAGCTGTTCAACTCCTTCTTCGAGGGGTCGACCACGATCTTCCCGGCGCCCTACGAGCCGCTCAAGCGGGCCGACCTGGTCGCCCAGTACGACGGGCTCTCGCTGCGCGACCGGCTCGACCAGCTGGCCTTCGCGCCGGAGGACGAGATCCTGGTGACCAGCTGGACCTCGCTGTACGGCGGGTCCAGCAAGCGCGGCGCGCTGACCCACATCCAGCAGTGGTGGGCGCTGGCCGGCGGCACGTTCGAGGGCTTCCACGGCGTCAACACCTACCGCCCGGCGCTGGGCACGGTGTCGCTGCTGAACGCCATGCTCGCCGAGTCCAAGCCGGTCCTCAAGCTCAACTCGCCGGTCAAGTCGATCACGCAGACCGCCCGGGAAGCCCGGGTCACCACGCGCGCGGGCGAGGTCTACACCGCGCCGGAGGTGATCCTGGCCGTGCCGGTGAACGTCTGGCGCACGATCTCCTTCAGCCCGGCACTCCCCGCCGCCCACCGCGAGGCGTCGAAGGCGGGCATCGGCGTGCCGCACGAGAAGAAGCTGTGGATCGACCTGTCCAACCCCTCCGACCGGTTCGTGGCGGAGGCGCCGGAGGGCCTGGGCTACCCGATCTGCTTCATGGGCCGGTTCAACGAGGGCCAGCCGGTGGTCGCGTTCAGCGTCGACAGCACCTTCGACGTCACCGACGCGGGCGCCGTGGAGCGGGCCGTGCAGAGGGTGATCCCCGAGGCCACGATGCGCGGCTACACCGCGACCGACTGGCACGTGGACGAGTTCGCCCTGGGCGTCGGCGCGTACCGCCAGCCGAACCAGCTCATCAGGCTGCACAAGAAGATCCAGCAGCCGCACGGCCGGATCAAGTTCGCGGGCGGCGACATCGCCGACGGCTGGAGCGGCTACATGGACGGCGCGATCGAGTCCGGCCTCAAGGTCGCGGGCTCGCCGACCCTGTCCGGCCCGGCCGCCGCGGCGGCCAGCGCCGAGGAGCGGATCTTCGTGCCGAAGGTGAAGCGGGGGGTGTACCGCGGCCTCGGCGGGAGGTGACCTCCGCGCGCCCTGAGGCCACCCGCTCTCCGGGGGGTCTCAGGGCGGTCTACGCGGGGTCTGCGGGACAGCGGTGACCGGAATACGCGGTCACCGCTGTTCACCATTTCACCTCGACAATCTCAACAAAGGAAAACGCGTGCCCGGACAAGGCATTCCGGAGCTAGGCTCCTGGCCATGAGCGCGTCCATCGGCAGCACCACCATGGAACCAGTCGAGTCGCTGTTCTCGTGGTTCCGCGAAATGCTTGATTCACGGCCGGTCACCCACGGCGGCGACCACGGGGTGGAGGTGTTCGGTTATGCGGACATCACCAGGATCCTCGCGGACACCAAGACGTTCTCCTCGGAGACGGCGCGGCTCTTCAACGCGCCGCACGTGGAACTCGACCGATTCGACGAGGGCAACCTGGTCACCACGGACCCGCCCCGGCACCGCAAACTGCGCACCGTCATCAGCCAGGTCTTCACCCCCCGCGCCGTCGCGAACCTCTCCGAGCGCATCGAACTGATCACCGCCCGCCTGCTGGACCAGGTCGCCGACCGGGACTCGTTCGACCTCGTCGACGCGCTCGCCTTCCCGCTGCCGATCACGGTGATCGCCGACGTGCTCGGCCTGCCCATCGAGGACGAGCCGCTGTTCCGCGTGTGGGGCGACGCGATCGGCGCGCTCGACGCCGCCACCGTCCCCCCGGACCTGCTCGACAGCGAGGTGGGGCCCGCGCTCCACGAGATGGGCGAGTACTTCCTGCGGCACGTGCGCGACCGCCGGGAGAACCCGCGCGACGACGTCATGAGCAGGCTGGCGAACGCCACCATCGACGGCGAGCCGCTGACCGACGGCGAGATGATCGGCGTCACCGGCCTGACCATGTTCGCCGGGCACGCCACCACGATGTCGTTGATCTGCACCGCGGTCATCCTCCTCGACCAGAACCCCGGGGCGCTGGCCGAGATCCGCGCGAACCGGGACCTGGTGCCCGGCGCGCTGGAGGAGGTGCTGCGCATGTACCCGCCGTTCCCGCGCCTGGTGCGGGTCACCACCACTGACACCGAGATCGGCGGGCACCCGGTCGCCGCGGGCCAGCTCGTGACGCCGTGGATCGGCGCCGCCAACCGCGACGCCGTCAAGTTCCCCGACCCCGACCGCTTCGACATCCACCGCAACACCGGTGGGCACCTGGTGTTCGGCCAGGGCATCCACTTCTGCCTCGGCGCGCCGCTGGCGCGGCTGGAGGGCAGGATCGCGCTGAACATGCTGCTGGACCGCTACTCGAAGATCAGCGTCGACCCCGCCCTCGGCGTGGAGTGGGAGAACCCCCACCAGATCATCTGCCCCCGCCGGCTGCCGGTGCGGGCATCTCGGTGATCTCGCAGTACACCACGCGGGCGGCGGTGGCCTGATCACAGGCGCCGGCGCCCGCGTGCCGCTCCCGGCGCAGGAACGCCGAGCCGGACGCCAGGACCCGCCTCACGTGCCTGCGCCGCGCGTCCGAGTCGTCGCCCACGTCGGCGAGCATGCTCCCGGCCGGACCCCTGACGCCGCTGTCCCTCGTGGACCGCAGGAACTCCAGCAGCCGGTCGATCGCGTTGTCCGAGATGGGTTCCAGGTTCATCACCAGCGCGTGCCGCAGCCGTGAACCCCACACCGGGCGGCGCTTGACCAGCTCCGGCCGCGCGGTGACGACCACCAGCACCGGCAGGCCCGCGAGCGACCTCGGCAGGTCCTCGACGAAGTCGACCAGGTGGTCGTCCGCGACGTGCAGGTCCTCGACGACCACGACGACGGGGCCGCACAGGGCGATCCGGCCGAGGAGGTACCGCCACGCGCGCAGCACCTCGGCGACCGGCACGTCCGGGGTGTCCCGCGCCGGGTCGACCAGACCGGTGAGGCAGGTCAACAACCTGCGCCGCTCGTCCTCCGACTGGACGAGCCGCTCCACCGCGCCGGCCAGCTCGGCCCGCACCGACTCGGCGGGGCCGTCCGGGTCCACGCCGCAGTACGAGCACAGCAGGTCGTTGAGCACGTCGGTGACGGTGTCCTCGACGAACCTCCGCGCGCGGCCGACCAGCACCCGCACCGGTTCGGCGGCGGCGGCGACCCTGCGCTCGAACTCCAGGGCGAACCGGGTCTTGCCGACGCCGGGGTCGCCGAGGACGGTCACCAGGTGCGGCGCCCCGAGGTGCCGGGTGCGGTGCAGGAGCCCGCGCAGCACCTCCAGGTCGTGCTCCCGGTCGACCACCGGCATGTCGTGCAGCGCCACGTACTCCTGCCGGAGCCCGCCGACCTGCCAGCCGAAGGACGAGTCGGCCCTGAAGTAGGTGACGGCGCACTCGGTGGCGCGCCTGGTGTTCTCGCACACCCGGATCTCGCCGACCGGGGTCTGCGAGAGCAGCCCGTGGCACTCGTCGAGCAGGACGCCGCTCACCGACGGCGCGCTGTCGTTGTCGGGGTGGTAGCGCACCAGCGCCTCGCCGGTGGCCACCGCGACGTGGACGGCGATGGGCGGCTCGTCGCAGGCGGCGTCCGGGAAACCGAGGCGGTCGCGGATGGTCAGCGCGGCGAGGACGGCGCGCTCGGCGTCGTCCTCGGCGGTGTCGGGCACGCCGAACAACGCCAACCAGATCGACCCGATGGAGGCCGCGACGGTGCCGCCCAGCGACTCCACCTCGGTGCGGATCGCGACCGCGGCCGTCTCCAGCGCCGTGTTGCCCATGCCCTGGCAGCGCACGATGAGCGTGCTGACGTCCTTGCGCTCGGCCACCATGCTGCGCAGCACGTGCACGGTGGGCGCCGGGACGAGCCCGGTGTCCTCGTGCCGGTCCGGTTCCGGCCCCGGGACGGGTCTTCGCGCCGGCGCCGGCGGCGCGGGGCGGACGTCGGCGGGCCTCGGCTGCTCGTCGGCCGGGTCGCGGGGGAGACCGGTCATCCTCTGCTTGATCTGCTGCTGCATCCCGACCGGGATCAGCCCCGGGTCGTGGGTGAGGATCGCCTGCTGCAGCGAGCGCAGCGCCGGGCTCGGCTCCAGGCCGACCTTCTCCACCAGGGTGGTGCGCACGGTGTAGTAGGCGTTGAGGGCGTCGGTCTGCCTGCCGCTGCGGTACAGCGCCAGCATCAGCTGCCCGCACAGGCGCTCGCGCAGCGGCTCGGTGGCGACCGTGCGCTGGAGCTCCGACAGGACCTGCTGGTGGTGCCCCCTGGCGAGCTCGACCTCGAAGTAGTCCTCCAGGGCGTCGAGCCTGGCGTTCTGCACCGGGGTCAGCTCGGGCCAGTGGATGCCGGACTCGACCAGGTCGGCCAGCGCGGGTCCGCGCCACAGCTCCAACGCCTGCCGCAGCAGCAGGGACGCCGCCGCCAGGTCGCCCTCGGCGAACCTGGCGCGCCCCGCCTCGACCTTGTGGTGGAAGTCCTGCACGTCGGTCTGCTCGGGCTCGACGCGCAGCATGTAGCCGGGCGGCTGGCTGAGCAGCACGGCGGAGCCGCCGCCGTTGGCCGACAGCGCCCGGCGCAGCCGCCAGACCGAGTTCTGCACGATCTTCCTGGCCGACAGCGGGACCTTGTCCTTGGGCCAGAGCGAGTCCACCAGCTGGCTGCTGGCCACGACGCGGTTCCGGTTGAGCAGCAGGAGCCCGAGGGTGGCCCGCTGTCGGGTGCCGCCGAGGTCGACCAACTCGTCGCCGTGCACGACCTCTAAAGGGCCCAGCATCTTGAAGTAGGTCACTTTCTCTTTCCCCCAGAGATTCCGTCGCGTCCCACGGGGACGGCGTCGAGCCCGCCCCCACCGCAGCGTCTTGTCACCTGTACGTGAGCGTCGCACATCTACGGTGCGAACGCAGCAGCCCAAGCCGTCCCGCGTACGGCCCGAAGGTGTGAACGGCCCCGGAAACTTGACCCCCTGGTGGCGGTTGAAAACCGACCCCCGTCTTGCTTTTTATCGGGTTGTCTCGGCAATCGGGCGATTGCCGAGACGGCCGGCGTGTGGTGCGGGCGAATGTGAACGGCACTCCTGATCCTTCGGAATGCCCAAGTCCCGAAGGTGGGAAGGGTCACGGAACCCCCCCGGGGCCGGTCCGGGAACCGGTCGGCGGCCGTGGGCGCCGGGCTCGACGGCCTGGTCAGTGGTCTGGTCGGGCGACGGCGCAGGGGCGGGAGCGGGTGCGCCCGGTCGCGGGGGAGCCGTACGCCCGGAAGGGCCGGCGGTCGAGGGCGACCGACCGCCGGCCCCCTTTCCGCGAGGCGTCCGCTCACGCGGGTCGAGCGGTTCTGTCGGAGGACGACCAATCGTGCGATCGGCCGCGAAGAGGGGCGCGGACCCCGTGCGGCGCGTCGGTATGTGGCCGCAGTCACAATGGGGTCGTGCCCTCGTCCCGCGCATCACCCGCAACGGGCGGCGGGGCGGGTATTACTCGATTGAACGCCTTCTTCGCCACATGCGCCTAAAGGCGTCCGGGTGGTCCCGGGAAGGGTGCGGGAGTGCCTCGGGAAGGGTGCGGGAGTGCGCCGGGAAGGGTGCGGGAGTGCGCCGGGAAGGGTGCGGGAAAAGGGCCGTGCCCGTCCGCGGTGAACACGGCACCTCGCGTCCGGTCGTCCCCGGCCCCGTTCGCGGGACCCCGCGAACGGGGCCGGCCGAACGGGGTCAGCCGACCTTCGCGCCGTAGACGCGGTCGACCTTGAGCGTGATCAGGACCCGGCGCTCGGCGACCATGACCGCCCGGTACTCGTCCCAGTTCGGGTGGTCGCCCGCGGCGGCGCGGTAGTAGTCGACCAGCGCCTGGACCTCGGGGCCGTTCGGGTCGGTCCCCGGACCGGTCACGGTCACGGTGCCCTCCGCGGTCGCCCACGACCAGCCGTCGGGGCTGGTGACCTCCAGCGCGGCGCGCGGGTCCCGGCGCAGGTTCGCGACCTTGGCCGTCCCGGCGCTCGTCGACACGTGGACGACGCCCGCGTCCCGGTCGTAGAAGGGCATCACGGGGGACAGCTGGGGGAGCCCGTCCTGCTTGATCGTCGCGAGGACGCCGAGACGGCTCCCCGCGAGCAGGTCGCGTGGGTTGAAGGACGAAGCAGTCATGGGGGGATTATGGCGGTTCGCGCCCGTCTTCCGGTTCCCGGGGTGGCGCCCGCCACGTCAGTCCACAGTGGACGCGAAAAGCCCCTCGGCACGTCCCCGGGTGATCACCCCGGCACGGGCGCCGAGTGCACGCGGAGCGCGTGGTGGAGGTCGTACCGGACCGACGGGCCGATCAGCAGCGACCGGCCGAGGAGCTCCTCCACCCGGATCAGGCGCTTGCGCAGGCCGTGCGCGGAGATGCCCAGCTCGGTGGCGGCGGGGGCCGTCCGCAGGTCGTGCCGGAACCAGGTCCGCACGGTGGTCAGCAGCGTCCGCCGGTCGGCCGCCAGCAGCGGGGACAACCGGTCCTCGGCCCACTGCCGGACCTCCGGGCGGTCGAACAGCGCGTCGAACCCGACCACCTCGTCCGCCGCGCCGGGATGGGGCCGCTCGTCGAGCAGCTGCACCGCCAGGTGCAGCTCCGCCTGGACCGCGAACCCGGTGAGGTCGCGGTCCAGCTCGGCGCCGATGCGGTGCAGGCGCGAGGACAGCGTGTTGCGGTGGACCTTCAGCTGCGACGCCGCCCGGGGCCCGAACTCCAGCCACGACAGCAGCGTCGCCAGCAGCTCGAAGGCGTCGGGGTCCCGGGGGCGGGAGGGCCGGTACGCCAGCAGCGGTGCCAGCGTGCCCGCCGCCCAGGCGTGCCCGGCGCGGCCCAGCAGCTCGCCCAGCTCGCCCCGGGCCGAGAACCGGGCGTACCGCTCGGGCCGGTGGCGGGCCACCGACAACGCGTGGAACGCCTGCTTGTACCCGACCGGGACGTCCCGCAGCGCCACCGGCAGCCCGACGCCCACCCGCGTTCCGGGCACCGCCTCGACCAGCTCCCGGACCAGGCGGTCCGGCGGTGCGTCCGGGGGTTCCCCACCCGCGCCGTCGGACCCGGCCGGTGCGATCACGATGACGTGCCCGCTGTGGACCGGGCACGGCACGACCCAGGCGGTCCCGCCGAACGCGTCCCGGCACCGCGGGGAGAGCCGGACGCGCGAGTCCGGGGCGTTCGCGACGACGTAGACCCGCGCGAGGTCGGGCAGCGGCGGGCGGAGGACCGCCGCGGTCCGGCGGGCACCGGACACGTCCCCGACCATGAGCAGGTGCAGCACCGCTTCGCGCACCGCCGCGTCGGCGGCGTCGAGGCGCTCGGCGCGCTGCTCGGCGACCGCCGCGCGCCAGCACAGCCGCAGCGGGTTCACCGCGGCGGCGAGGAAGCGCCGGTGCTCCGCGCTCAGCGGACCCCGGCGCGCGACGACGAGCACCGGCCGCGCGGGCGGAGGACCCATCGGCAGCACCGCCACGTCGTGCCCGCCCGCGTGCACCGAGGCGGCGTCGACGTGCCCGGCGCGCACCCGGGCGACCTCCTCGGCGACGACGTGGAGCAGCCGCCCGGCGTCCGGGGGGACCGCGGCCTGCTCCCCGCCCGGCCCCGCGAGCACGACCTCCGCGGCCAACCGGCGGGCGAGCAGCTCCAGCACGCGCCGCACGCCGTCCGGACCGGTCGCCTCCCGGCACAACAGCCGCAGGTCGTCGGCGTGGTGGCTCGTGTTCTTCCGCGCGGGCAGGCTCGGCACTCCGGGCAGCTCCCTGTAGGTGGTCCCGTCCGCCCCGGACGGGGGTGGCACGGGCGGCCGGCGCAGCGGTGGGTGACCGAACGCCGGGCGCACTGTGCAGATCAATACTGGGGCGGCCCGGCCCGGCGGTCTAGCGTTCCCGGTGACCGCGACCGACCGGGGGAGGTCGGTCCGGGTGCCCGGCAGCGGGGAGCCGCGGGGGAACGGCGCTCCGCGGGGCACGGCGGTGGGGCGCCTCGGGCACCGTGGGGAGTGCCCGGGGCGTCCCACGCCCGTCCCACGCCCGCCCCGCCGCGCACAGCGGGCGTATCGCGGGCGTATCCGGAACCGCATACGCCACCGCAACGGCTCCCCGGCTCCACTGGGGGCATGAACCGGAGCGCGTCCCCGTCAGCACCGCCCCGCCGCGCGCGCCGGACCGCGCTCGTCGTCCTGGCGGTCCTCGGCCTGGCCGGCGTGGTGTTCGCCCTGCGGAAGCCGCTCGCGATGTCCGCCCCGGCGTGCGCGGCCGGGCGGTGGCGCGGCTGCCTCGACACGGAGAACGGCGTGGTGCTCGTGACGCTGGTCGGGCTGCCGCTCGCCGTGCTGGTGGCTTGGGTGCCGACCCTGGTGCGCCGCAGGCGCGCGGGCGGCGACACGGCGGCGTGGCGGACGTCGCTGGCCGAGGTCGGCCTGGTCTACGGGACGGTGCCGTTCGTCTGGTTGACCATGATGCCGGGCGAGGGGGCCGGCGCCGTCCCCGGCCGGGTGAGCCTGGTCCCGCTGCGCGACCTGGTCACGATGGGGCCGCTCGGGATCGTCGGCAACCTGCTGGTGTTCGCGGCGCTCGGGTTCTTCGCCCCCGTGCGGTTCGCGGCACTGGCCTCCCCGCTCCGGGTCCTGGCGCTCGGGGCGGGCTGCTCGGTCCTGGTCGAGGTCGCGCAGTACGCGCTGGAGCTGGACCGGGTCTCGTCCGTGGACGACGTGCTGGTCAACGCCACCGGCGCCGCCCTGGCCGCCCTGGCGTCGCGCCGCTGGTGGCGCACCCCGGCGGAGGTGCCGGCGGACCGTGCCCGATCGGCGGTGCGGCGATCGGGGAGCGGGGGCTGACAGCCGGCGCGTCGTGGCGGGAGGCCGGCCGGCACGTGGGGTGCCGCTGTGCGGCCGACCGGGACCGCCCGCGTCGCCGCCGGGAAGAAGAACGGCTTCCGCGTGGCCGACACCGAGCCGGCTAGGTGGGACCGGAAGGGCACCGCGCCGCAGACCTGTCCCGCGCCCCGCTGCCCGGACCCCGCGGCTGACCACCGGACCACGCCGTCACCCGGGGCTACCATGACCCGCCCCCTGCCGCCCCGGGAAGGTGAACCGATGACCGCGCTCGACCGCCGAGCCCTGATCGCCCTCGTCGAGCGGTTCCAGCGCGGGGAGGTCGCCGAGGAGGAGGACGACGTGGCCGTGGCGGCGTTGGTCGCGGCCACGGGGAACCCGCACGTGCTCCAGCTCATCTTCTACCCCGAGGACGACGACGTGACCGCCGGGCAGATCGTCGAGCAGGCGCTCGCGTACCGGCCGATCGCGCTGTAGCGCCGTCGCCGCGCGGTCCGGGGGCCGGCCCGGCGCGCGGTCCTTTCGGGCAGACTTCGCCTTCCTGTCGTGATCGACAGCTCCCGCGCCGGTGAACGCCAGCAGAGTGGTCGGGACCGCCGCCGTCACCCTGCCGGGAAGGACCCGATGACACGACACCGATCACGGCTCGCCCCGCTGTTCGCCGTCGCCGCGCTCGTGGCGACCGCTCCGGCGATGACGACCCCGGACGACCGGGCCCACCTCTACCAGGTGCGCGCCCCGCTCGGCACCGAGCAGGCCCTGTTCGCCGGCGGCTTCGACGTCGTGGAGCACCGCGAGGGCGACGACCTCTTCGTGCTGGGCGACTCGACCACCGGCGCCGCGCTCCGCCGGGCCGGGTTCCCCGCCACCGCCGACCGGGTGCTGCCCGAGCCCGAGCGGTTCGCGGCCACCGCCGACACGTTCCACGGCGGGTACCGCACCGTCGACGCCCACCACCGGCACCTGGACCAGGTCGCCCGCGAGCACCCCGACCTCGCCACCGTCGTCGACTACGGCGACTCCTGGCTGAAGACCCGGGGCCGCGGCGGGCACGACCTGCGCGCCGTCTGCGTCACCCGCAGGCAACCCGGCGACTGCGCCCTCTCCCCGGACGCGCCCAAACCCCGCTTCTTCGTCTTGGGCCAGCTCCACTCCCGCGAGCTGACCACCGGCGAGATCGCCTGGCGCTGGATCGACCACCTCGTCGGCAGCACCGACCCGGAGGTCGCCCGCCTGCTGGACACCACCGAGTTCTGGGTCGTGCCCGTCGCCAACCCCGACGGCGTGGACAACGTCGCGCGGGGCGCCGGTTCCCCGGTCCCGCACCGCAAGAACGGCAACGACACCGACCACCAGGGCGTCACCTGCGGCACGGCGTCCCACGACCACCACGGGGTGGACCTCAACCGCAACACCGGCGCCAACTGGGGCCTCCAGAACGCCTCCGAGCGGCAGTGCGACCAGGACTACCGGGGCACCGGGCCCGACTCGGAACCGGAGACCCGGGCGCTGCAAGCGCTGTGGCGCTCCCTGTACCGCGACCGCCGCGCCGCCGACCCCGCCCAGCCCGCGCCCACCGACACCGCGGGCCTGGTGCTGTCCCTGCACAGCTACGGCAACTACGTGCTGTTCCCGTGGAGCGGCGGCCCGGTCGCCCGGCGCACCGGCAACGACGCGGCGCTGCGGGACCTCGCCCAGGAGCTGGCCGGGCTGGCGGGCCCCGACTGGCGGTACGGGCAGTCCGGCCAGGTGCTCTACTCCGCGTCGGGCACCACCGACGACTGGGTCTACGACGACCTCGGCGTCGCCTCCTTCGTGTGGGAGGTGGGCTCGCCACCCGAGCAGGCGTGCGGCGGGTTCTTCCCCGCCCACTCGTGCCAGGACGGGTTCTTCTGGCCGAAAACGCTGCCCATGCTGCTGCACGCGGCACGCCACGCCGCGGCCCCCTACGCGCCGGTGCCCGAACCGCCGACCCCGTGCGCCGCGCGGGTCGACGACACCGACGTCCCGGCGATCACCCGCACGCCGCCGGTGGTCGTGGCCATGACCGTCACCGGCTGCGCCGGCGGCGCCCGGTCCGCCTCCCGCGTCGAGGTGCGGTTCAAGAACCTGAAGAACTCCGTCATCACCCTGGACCTGGTCGCCCCGGACGGCACGGCCTACCGCCTCCAGCACCAGGTCGTGAGCACCCTGCCGGACCCCGGCGGCGCCTTCACCGTCGACCTGTCCCGCGAGACCCGCGACGGCACCTGGCAGCTGCGGGTGCACAACGTGGTCTGGGCGGGCACGGGCGACCTCGACCGGTGGAGCCTGGAGCTGTAGCCGGACCGGGGATCGTCGCCCGCGGCGATCCCCGGTCCCGTGAGCGGGCGCGGGTCAGAGCAGTTCGACGGTCACCGGGACGGCGTTGCCGAGGGTGTGGCCCACCGGGGAGGACCTGAGCACCTTCGCGTGCAGCGCTTCGACGTCCTCGCGCGGGGCGGTGGTGTCGATCCGGACCGAGGCGGTGATGGTGTCGAACCCCGCGTGCCCCTCGGCGAGACCGAGGAACACCCGCAGGTCGATGGTGCCCCTGAGGTCGACGGTCAGGCCGTCGACCTCGATCCCGGCGACGCTCGCGTTGGCCGCGTAGCCGACGGCGAGGCAGTTGCCCAGCGCGCTCAGGAGCTGTTCGACGGGGTTCGGCGCGGTGTCCGTGCCACCCAGCGCGGGCGGCTCGTCCGACGGCGTGGGGTCGAACCCGCGCACCCGCGCCTCCGACCGGAACCCGCCTTTCCACGCCACGCGCGCGGCCCACGTGGTCGCCGCCGCGGTCGCATCCGCCCGGATCGCCTCGACGAGGTTCCCGATCGACTCGACGTCGACCTCGTTCAGGGGGTGCTGCACTTCGGCGGTCATCGTTCGCCTCCCGGCTCGGCCGACACCAACGCCGGTCAGGATGCCGCGCGCGGGGGCCGCGCCGCGCCCCGTGCCGCACAGTGGGAAGCCCTGACAGCGGCGGCGGGTTCTGCTACCGGTCGCGCGCCGGTGCCGGGGCCCGGTCGTCAGTCGGCGAACGGCGCCGCGAGCACCACGTCCTCGACGGTGGGCACCGCGAAGCCCGGGAGGTGGCGGCGGCCCACCTCGGCGAAGGGGTGCATGAAGTACGCCGCGGGCTTGCGGCGGCAGTGGTCGAGGATCGTGTCGACGGTGTCGCGCTTGAACCCCGTGCGCGGGTGGGCGGCGAGCACCTCGGCCACGTCGTCGGGGTCCAGCGACTCCAGCCCGCTCCCGCCGACGTCCACCCCGGCGCCGGCGGCCACCGCGGCGATCTCCGGGCGCTTGCGCGCCGCGATGGAGTGGTTGGTGTGCAGCGCGATCGCGTCCCAGACCACCTCGGCGCGGTCGTCGGGCATCCCCCGCTCCCGCAGGAAGCGGCGGGCGGCGTCGGCGCCGTCCAGTTCGAAGCGCTCCGCCGGGCTCGTGAAGCGCTCGACGAGGCCGATGTCGTGCAGCACGCTGCCGATGAACAGCAGTTCGCGGTCGTAGCGCACGCCGGCGCGGTCCAGCAGCAGGGCACCGAAGTGGTAGGAACGCATGACGTGGTTGAACAGGGTCTCGGAGGACTCGTCGCGCGCGAACCGCATCGCCTGGAGGGCCAGGAGCGTGTCCGGTAGCCGGAGCCCGGTGAGGTGGTGGTCCGTGCCGTCCTCGGTGGAGGTGTTGTCCATGACTCGATGCTAGGGACGCCGCGCCGGCCGCAGGAGTGGCTGGATCGCCACATGTCAACGGGTTCGCGCCACCGCTTTCCCGGCCCCACGGCGCAGTATCGCTATTTCACGCGGCATTACAAGCGACCCGAAGGTCGTGGCTGCGGAGGGTCGGCGGGGCGGGGGAGGTCGTCCGCCGACCCCGGCGAAGGTCGCCCGCGGCGAAAGCGACGGCACGCCCCCGATCGCCCCGGTGCCGCCGGAACCTGGTCGCCGCAGGTCGGCGGTCCGGTGAATCGGTGCGGAACACCCGTCACCCCGCCGGTCCGCCGGTGACGACCGGCACGTCGTGGGCGGTGCGCGAGCCGGCACCGACGAGCGGTGACGTTCACCGTTGACCGGCGCGCGTGCTGACCGGACATTGCGTCCGAATGGCGGATATTCGGTGTCCCGACCTCGGGTAATCATTGTTGCTGGCCGCAGGACCTATCGCTTGGAATTGACTCTTCCGTGCGGTCGAACTCGCGTCGATTGAGTCGGGAACATGTCGTCGACAGACTAATCTGAGCAAGGTGGAGCCGGTGGTGCGTGATCGGGGAGCGCTCGTCGAGGAAATATCATCATGGCTTCGGTTGTCCGCAGAAGAACTCGACGCCAAGATCGTCGGGGAGGAAGCTCTCCGGGTCTCCGTCGAGGTGGATGCGCTCAACGCGGCCGCCGCAGCGGGCGACCAGGGAGCTTTTCGCCTCCAGCAGTTGCTGCTGGCGCGCATCTACGACCTCGTCATGAAGATTCCCGACCAGCCGACCGCCGAGGGGTCGCTGGTGATCAACGGAATCCTCACCGCGCTGGAACGCGCGACCATCGCCGCGGAGGATTCCGCGGTCGACTGGGCGGTTGTCGACGCGGCGCCGACCACGCCGGCGGAGTACCTGTCCTGGCTCAAGCGGAGTGCGCGCGGGCACCGGGTGTTCAAGCACCCCTACTACATGAATTTCATCCGCCGGCACGCCACGGCGGAGCACTTGCGCAAATACGTCATCCAGGAATCCGTGGTCGACGGGCGGTTCGACGACCTGCTCGCGCTCATGCAGGTGGGCACCGCGGGCCCGGCGAAGATGGAGATCGCCAACAACTTCTGGGACGAGATGGGCAACGGCAAGCCCGCCGAGGTCCACACCACCCTGTTCAACCAGCTCTACGAGGTCTTCGACATCAGCCAGCAGGAGCTGGAGGACTCGCTCACCGCGACCGCGCTGCTGTCGGGCAACCTCGCCGTGCTGCTGTGCCGCTACCGCCGGTTCTACCCCGAGGCCGTCGGCTTCCTGGGCATGACCGAGTGGCTGGTGCCGGACCGCTTCGTGCAGGTCGTCGGGGCGTGGGAGAGGCTCGGGCTGCCCGAGGTGGGCATCGTCTACCACCGCCTGCACATCACCGTCGACTCGCAGCACGCGGCGGGCTGGTTCCACAACATCGTCCTCCCGTCCGCCGACTCGGCCTACATGCGGCGCGGCATCGCCCGCGGCACCCTCTGGCGGCTGAACTCCTCGGCCCGCTACCTCGACGAGCGGCTCGACGAGGTCTCCGAGCTGATCACCGCGGACAGCTGACCCCGGCACACACCGCAGATCCGGTGGACCGGCCACCCGTCGTCGAGCACGGAAGGACCTGAGAATGCCCTTGAACGACAAGCGGTTCGCGATCGTGGACCTGCCCGAGGTCCCGCAGGAGATCCTGGACAGCTACGACCGCTGCCCCGTCGACGAGTACATGGGCAACGGCACCCGCTTCAAGCGGTTCAGCCAGTACCGGCTGCACCACGACGAGGTGGAGGGGTGGCGGTTCCAGCTGCTGGAGCACCGCGACTACACGACGTTCACCAAGTTCAACCCGGTCGCGGGCGGCATCAAGCGCAAGTACCTGCCGATCGAGGTCGACTTCACCCCGCTGATCCGCGCGGGCATGGACGGCTTCGAGCTCGACAAGAGCGAGGACTGGCAGATCAACGTCCACCAGAACCGCACCCGCGCCGAGGGCGGGCGGGTGGGGCCGCTGACCCCCGAGGGCGTGCACCACGACGGCCACGAGTTCGTCATGATCGCCGTCCTGCGGCGCAACAACGTCGGCGGCGGCACGACCCGGCTGTGGGAGCCGGGCGCGGACGCCCCGTTCTGGGACGGCACGCTGGAGCCCGGCCAGGCCGTCCTGCTCGACGACCGCGCGCTCCAGCACGACGTCACCGACGTCACCTCCGCCGACGGCGGTCCCGGCCACCGCGACATCGTCATCGTGGCGTTCTCGCGGTGGAAGGAGAAGTGGTACGGCGACGACCACGACCAGGCCGCCCTCACCACGGACGCGATGTAGCCCTCCGGTGGCCGATTTCGTCAAGTACCAGGCGCTGGGCAACGACTACCTGTTGATCGACCCCGCCGAGACCGACCTGCCGGTCGCGCCCGCCGCCGTGAGGCTGCTGTGCGACCGGCGGTTCGGCGTCGGGGCGGACGGGGTGCTGCGCCTGCCGGACGGACCCGTCCGCGCCGACCGGCCCGTCGCGCTGCACGCGGTGAACGCCGACGGCAGCGCGTGCGCGCGCAGCGCCAACGGCGTCCGGATGGTGGGCCTGCACCTGGCGCGGCGGCACCCCGGCGCGGACCGGTTCGTCGTGCTCACGCCCGCCGGCGAGTCCGTCGTGGACGTCCGCGACGAGGCGGCCGGGCTCGTCGAGGTCGACCTCGGCCCCGCCCGCGTCGACGCCCCGGGGCACCTGACCGCGGCGGGCGAGCGGTTCGACGTCAGCGTCGTGGACAACGGCAACCCGCACGCGGTGCTGTTCCTCGACGAGGTGGACGCCGGGGTCGCCCACGCCTTCGGCGAGGCCGTCGCCGGGCACGAGCGCTTCCCCGACCGGACCAACGTCCAGTTCACGACGGTGCCGGGGCCGGACGTGCTGCGGATCGAGGTCTACGAGCGCGGCGCGGGCTACACCCCGGCCTCCGGGGCGAGCGCGTGCGCCGCCGCGTCCGCCGCGCACGCGCGCGGGCTGACCGGCCGCCGGGTGCGGGTGGAGATGGCGGGCGGCGTGGTCGAGGTCGCCATCGGCGACGACGGCGCGGTGCGGCTGTGCGGAGAGGTCGAGCAGGTGTGCGCGGGTGACGTGTCGCCCGCCCTGAGGCGCAGGCTGGAGGGGGTCGCGTGACCGCGGCGCTGTACCCGATGAGGCAGTGGGCGTTCGAGGACACCCCCGGCCGCTACGAGATCGACCTGGGCAACAGCTACGTCCCGGTGCGCGACCTCTCGGACCTCGCCGTGCCCTCGTCCCTGGCCCTGGGCTACGGCTCCGACACCGGCACGCCGAGGCTGCGCGAGGCCGTCGCGGCGCGCTACGGCGAGGCCGCCGACCCGGACCGCGTGCTGGTCACCCACGGCGCCGCGGAGGCGCTGTACCTGCTGTTCACCACCCTGCTCCGGCCGGGCGACCGGGTGGTGACGTTCCTGCCGGGGTGGCTGCCGTCGGTGGACGTACCCGTGCACCGGGGGTGCCGGGTGGAGACCGTGGCCCGCACCGACGACATGGGTGTCGACCTCGACGCGGTGCGCGCCGCCGCCGGTCCGGACCTGCGGCTGGTCTACCTGGACTCGCCGGGCAACCCGGGCGGCCGGGTGGCGACCGACGAGCAGGTCACCGCCCTGGCCGACCTGCTGGCGGAGACCGACGGCTACCTCGTGCTCGACGAGGAGTACCGCATCCACCTGGCGGGCTCGGCGTCCACCCGGCACCCGCGCGTGGTGTCGGTGTCCGGGCTGGCCAAGGTCTACGGGCTGCCGGGCCTGCGGATCGGGTGGCTGCACGGCCCGGCCGACGTGGTGGCCGGGTGCGCCCGGCACAAGCACTACACCTCCATCGCCAACTCCGTGCTGTGCGAGGAGCTGGCGGCCGGGGTGCTGGACCGGCACGAGGAGTTCGCGGCGGCCTACGACGCCGCCGTCGCGCCGGGCCTGGAGGTGGTGGCCGAGTGGGCCGCCCGGCACACCGACCTCGTCCGCGTGGTCCTGCCGGAGGGCACGCCGTTCGCCTGGGCGTCGCCCACCTCCGGCGAGCCGTCGCTGGCGCTGTGCCGGCGCGCCCTCGACGCCGGGGTGCTGCTGATGCCGGGGGAGACCCTCGGCAGCGATCGCGGGTTCCGCCTGGGCTTCGCCCGCGACCCGGCCACCGTCGCCGAGGGCCTGCGCCGGATCACCCCGCTGCTTCGCCCTTGACCGCGCCGCCGGCGGTCGTCGTGCCCACCGGGGGCGCTTCCCCGACCACCGGGGGCACCTCGGCCACCGGCGGCGGCTCGGCCACCGGCTCCCGCTTGGGCGGCCGGGTCAGCAGCACGCCGCTGATGATGAGCAGCGCGCCGAGGACCGTGTTCCAGTGCAGCGCCTCGCTGAGGAACAGCACGCCGATCAGCGCCGCCCACATCGGCGTCAGGAACGCCACCGTGGACGCCACGGTCGAGCCGACCGCGCGGATCACCGTCAGGTTCCACATGTAGGCGATGCCGGTGCCGATCGCGCCCAGCACGACCATCGCGATCATCGGCCCCGCGCCCGGCCAGCCCGGCAGGCTCGGCGAGCCCGAGGCGAACGGGGCCACCAGCGCCAGTTCCAGCGCGGCCAGGCCGATCTGGATCGCGGTCAGCGTCAGCGCCGGCGAGTCCACGTCGGACAGGTACTTGCGGGTGTAGGTGTAGCCCAGGCCGTAGGAGGCCACCGCGAGCAGGCAGGCGATGCTGCCCGCGAGCATCGAGGCGTCCACGCCGTCCCACACGCCGAGCACGACGAGCGCGCCGGTGAACCCGGTGACCAGACCCGCCAGCCGGCGCGGGGTCGGCTTCTCCGACGGCAGCATGACCAGCACCCACAGCAGGGTGAACAGCGGGATCATCGCGTTCCACACGCCCGCCTGGAGCGAGCTGATGTTCTGCTCCCCGAGGGCGAACAGGGCGAACGGCAGCGCGTTGAGCACGGTGCCCACCACCAGCGCGTGGCCCCAGACCTTCGCGCTGCGCGGCACGGCGAGCCTGCGCCCGAGCACCAGCAGCCACAGCACGGCCGCGCCGAAGAAGCAGCGCCAGAACGCCACCCAGGCGGGTTCGATGCCCGCCTCCACACCGATCTTGATCAGGGCGAAGCCCGACCCCCAGATCAGCGAGCAGGCCAGGAAGTACGGCAGCCACTTGGGGGGCTGCGCGCGCGGAGCGGTCGTCATGGGACGTCCTCGGGGAGCGGGGGGACGGGGAACGGTGGGGATCAGGCGGCGGCCGCGACGGCTGCTTCGGCGAACGCGGTCACGACCGGGTGCGGTGCGGCGGAGTCGGCGGTCAGCTCGGGCTGGAACGCCGTGGCGAGGAAGAAGCGGTGCCCCGGCAGCTCGGCGACGCGGGCCACGCCGTCGTCGTCGTGGCCGGTGAGCCGCAGCCCGCCGGCCTCCAGCAGGGGCGCGTAGGCCGGGGCCAGCTCGTGGCCGCTGTGGTGGCGCTCGGTGGTGGTGCCCGCGCCGAGGACCCGTTCGGCCAGCGACCCGGGGCGCAGCCGGATGCGGCGCTCGTGCCCCGCCAGCGGCCTGGCGGAGGGCACGATCAGGTGGTCGCGGGCGTCCGGCGCGTTCTCCGCGTGCGCGGCGCCGACCAGCCCGCACACCGACCGCGCGTACTCCAGCAGGGTGTGCGGGAAGCCACCGCAGGTCGCCAGGAACGGCAGGTCGCGCTCGCGCGCGGTGCGCACGGCGGCCAGCGCGCCGTCCTCGCTGAGGTAGGGGCTGCCGGGCACCAGCCACACGCCGTCGAAGGCGGCCAGCCCGGACACGTCGGTGGTGGGGGTCCAGTAGGCGTCGACGGCGATCCCGGCACGTCGCCACAGCGCGTCGAACAGGGTCGCGTAGCGGCCGTGCGCGCGCACGGCGGCGGAGCGCTCGCCCACCAGCGCCACCCGCGCGATCCACGGCCCGTCGTCCACGCCGCCATCATCGGCGCGAGGTCGAGTGCAGGTCAATCGATCATTGGCCATGTCCACATCAGCTACGCTTATCGACCGTGGACACCCGGCTGCTGCGGACGTTCTGCACGATCGCCCGGCTGAGGTCGTTCTCCGCCGCCGCGCGGGAGCTGGGCTACACGCAGTCCGCGGTCTCGCAGCACGTCGTGGCCCTGGAGTCGGACCTGGGGACGGCCCTGCTGCACCGCCGCCCGGTCGTCCTCACCGAAGCGGGCGAACGGCTGCTGGAGCACGCCGCCCCGATCCTGATGCGCCTGGACGCCGCGCGCGCCGACGTGGTCCGCGTGGCCGCCCAGCCGACGTCGCGGCTGGAGGTCGGCATCGCCCCCGCCGCGTCCGCCGTCGCGCCCGCCGTGGCCCGCCACGCGCGCCGCGCGGGCGTGCGCGACCTGACCCTGCGCGTCCTCCCGCCCGTCGCGGTGGCCGAGGCGGTCGCCGTGGGCGACCTGGACGTGGGCGTCGTCGCGGCGCCGGCCGTGCGGGCCGACCCGCTGCGCCTGCCCGCCGTCAGCTCCCTGAGCGCCACGCCGTCGACCGAGTCCCCGGCCCTGGTCGCGGTGGCCCGGGACCACCCGATCGCGGGTCGGGCGGGCGTCTCCCTGCCCGAGCTGGCCGACGCGCGCTGGATCGACGCGCCCGAGGCCCTGGGGAGCCTGGACGACCTGTGCGCCACCACCGGCCTCCCGCCGCTGCGCACCGCCGTCCGCTGCCTGGGCGCGGACCTCGACGTGCTGCGCCGGCTGCTCGCGGCCGGCGAGGGACTGGCCCTGCTGCCCGCCGAGGCGATCACGCCGGACCTGGTGGGCGTGCCGCTGACCGGGCTCGACCTGGTCTACCGGTCCGAGGTGCTGCACCGGCGCGAGGAGGACGGCGTCGTCGCCGCGCTGGTCGCCGCCCTGACGGCCTGAACCCCGTCCGGGAGGTCCCCGGCCCCGGTGGTCACCGGCGGGCGCGACGCGCCGACGACCGGGACACGTCCAGGTGATTCGACCGGCGCGGCGGTTGTCGGGAACCGCGCTGGGCAGCCCTGGACCACGGGAGTGGGAGGTGCTCGGTGACGTCGTTCCTGCGCGGTGCCGCGCTGCTGGCCGTGCTGGTCGCCACGGCCCCGCTGACGGCCCTGGTGTGCGGGGTGGCGCACCTGCTGACGCCGCGCCGGCCGTGCCGGGACCGCACGACGGTGCTCATCACCACCACGCACATGACCAAGAGCCTCCTGCTGGCCAGGAAGTTCCACGAGGCGGGCCACCGCGTGGTGACCGCGTCGGTCCCCCGGCACCGCTGGGGCCCGCTGCGGTTCTCCCGGGCCTCCTGCGCGTTCCACCTGGTCGCCGACCCCGGCGCGGACCCCGCCGGCTACGTCCGCGACCTCGTCGCGGTGATCCGGGCCGAGGGCGTGGACACGGTCGTGCCGGTCATCGACGAACCGGGCCTCGCGCAGCCCACCTCCGACGCCGTGCCGGTGCTGGCCGGGCACTGCGCGGTGCTGGCCAACGACCCCCGCACGCACCGCCTGCTCAACGACAAGGCGGGGTTCGCCGAACTCGTGCGGGCCGCGGGGCTGCCGTGCCTGGAGACGCGGCGGATCACCGACGTGCGGCAGGTGCGCGACGCCGTGCTCGCGGGGCGCGAGTACGTGCTCAAGCCGCCGGAGTGGACGTCGATGGCGGCCGACCACCGCGTGGTCGTGGTGTCCGACCGGGCGGCCCCGCCGGACGGGCTGCCGATCGGGCCGGACCGGCCGTGGGTGCTGCAGCGGCGCGCCACCGGCCGCGAGTACTGCGCGCACACGACGTGCCGCGCGGGCCGGGTCACCGCCTACACCTGCTCCGAGTCCTCGCCGCTCCAGCTGAACTACCGCCACGTCGAGGTGCCCGCGATCTGGCGGTGGGTGCGCGACTTCGCGGCGGCGCACCGGCTGGACGGCCAGGTGTCGTTCGACTTCATCGTCGACGAGGACGGCGTGCCCCGCCCCATCGAGTGCAACCCGCGACCCCACTCGGCGCTGGTGGCCTTCCACGACAGCCCGGACCTGGCGGCGGCCTACCTCGACCCCGACCACGAGGGCGTCACCCGCCCCCGGCCCGGCGCGCGGCCGGTGCACTGGCTGGGCGCGGAGCTGGGCCGGCTGGGGGAGGTGCTGCGGCACCGGCGGCTCGGGCCGTGGCTGCGCGACCTCGTGGGCGGCAAGGACGCGGTGTTCGACTGGCGCGACCCCCTGCCGTTCCTGGTGCTGCACCACGTGCAGCTGCCCCTGCTGGTGCTGCGCGCGCTGGCCGCGCGCAAGCGCTGGGAGCGCGTCAACTGGGCCACCGGGAAGCTCGTGTGACACCGAGAGGACATTCGATGACGGACTCGTGGGACGCCGACAAGTACGCCACCTCCGCCCACTACGACGGGTCGGGGCACATCCGGTGCGACCCCGGGGGGCGCTCGTTCACCGTCGACGCGACCTTCGACCTGCGCAGCGAGGTGCGGCTGGTGGACGGCGTGTTCGACGCCGCGACGCCCGACCTGGCCGAGGTGTACCGACCCGCGGGGCGGTGCGTCGCCGTCGTGGACGCCACCGTCGACCGCCTGCACGGCGACGCGCTGCGGGCGTACTTCGCCGCGCACGACATCCCCCTGGCGACGATGGTGTGCCGGGCGCTGGAGGAGGACAAGACCCTCGACACCGTGTGCCGCATCGCGGCGTTCCTGGGCACCGACGGGCACGACGTCGCGCGCGGCGAACCGGTGCTGGTCATCGGCGGCGGCGTGCTCACCGACACGGCCGGCCTGGCGTGCGCCCTGCTCAACCGGCGCACCCCGTACGTCATGGTCGGCACGAGCATCGTCTCGGCGGTCGACGCCGGACCGTCCCCGCGCACGTGCGTCAACGGCACCCTGATGAAGAACGCCCTGGGCGCCTACCACCCGCCGGTGCTCACCCTGGTGGACCGGTCCCTGTTCCGCACCCTGGCGCCCGAGCACCTGCGGCACGGCGTGGCCGAGATCGTGAAGATGGCCGCCGTGGACGACGAGGCGCTGTTCGAGCTGCTCCGGGAGCACGGCCGCGCCCTGCTCGACACCCGGTTCGCCGCCACCGGCGACGACCCGGAGCTCGCGGCCGTCGCCGACGAGGTCCTGTTCCGCTCCCTGCACGCGTACATGCGGCACGAGGGGACGAACATGTTCGAGACGCGGCAGGACCGCCCGCACGCCTTCGGCCACACGTGGAGCGCGAAGTTCGAGCCGGTCGCGGGGCTGCTGCACGGCCACGCCGTCGCGGTGGAGATGGCGTTCACCGCGACGCTGGCCACCCTGGTGGGCTGGCTGGACGAGGACGCCCGCGACGCGCTGCTGGCGGTGTGCCGCGACCTCGGCCTGGCCGTGCACCACCCGGTGATCGAGGACCTGGAGCTGATGAGGTTCGCGCAGGAGACGATGCGGCGCAAGCGCGGCGGCTCCGCGCTGTGGGCGGTGGCCCCGCGCGGCGGCCTGGGCAAGTGCGACTACCTGGCCGAGGTCGAGGACGGGCTGCTGGTCGAGGCGGTGGACCGGCACCGGGCGCGCTGCGAACGGTTCCCCGACGGCGGCGCCGGGCGGGGCATGTACCTGAGCGACGCGAGGTGGGCGTGATGCGACCGGTGACCCCGCTGTCGATCCTGGCCCGCGAACTGGACCTGCTGGACCCGCTCGACCGCGACCGCTCGTCCGCGCGCCTGGACCGCGCACGGGCGCTGGCCTCGGGGCTGGACGACTACCTGTCGGCGATGACCACACCCGAGTCCGACCGCCTCGCGGCGCTGAACCGGCGGACCACCGGGCACGCGTGGACCGACCACGGCGGCCCGGTGGCGACCCTGGAACCGGAGATGCTGTCCGGCCACGTCGAGGGGCAGCTGCTGAGGCTCCTGGTCGCGGTGACCGGCGCCCGCCGGGTGCTGGAGATCGGCACGTTCACCGGCTACTCGGCGCTGGCGATGGCCGAAGCGCTGCCGCCCGGCGGCCGGGTGGTCACCTGCGAGGCCGACCCGCGCGCGGCGGCCGTCGCCCGCGAGGCGTTCGCCGGGTGCGACCGCGTGGTGCTGGCGGAGGGGCCCGCCCTGGCGACGCTGGACCGGCTCGCCGACGCGGGCGAGGCGTTCGACTTCGCCTTCGTCGACGCGGACAAGACCCAGTACTGGGACTACCTCGACGTGGCCCACCGCCGCGGGCTGCTCGTCCCCGGGGCCCTGGTGGTGGTGGACAACACCCTGTACCAGGGCGAGACCTACCTCGACCCGGCGCACCGGTCGCCGCAGGGCGCGGCCATCGCCGAGTTCAACGCGCGGGTGGCCGCGCACCCGGCGTTCGAGCAGGTGCTGCTGCCGCTGCGCGACGGCGTGACGCTCATCCGCGTGCTGCCCTGACCGGGGGCGGCGGTCCGCGGCCCCCGGTCGGTGGCCCCGGCGGACCTGGTGGTGCCGCCGGGACCACCGGCCGGGAGCCGGTGGTGGTTCGCTACGGGGTGGTCAGGTCGAACTTGCGGACGGTCACCGCGCCGCCCAGGGACTGGGTGGCGAAGTTGAAGATGCCGAAGCGGTAGCCCATGAAGAACTGCCAGGCGTTGTTCAGCGTGAACGCCGGGCCGAGCGGGGTGAAGGTGACGCCGTCGGTGCTGTAGGAGAACCTGGCGACGCGGGTGGAGCCGGGTTGGATGTCGGCGTTGACGCGCAACCAGATCCGGCCGCCGCTCACGGCCGCGCTCGCGGCCTCGGTGCCGGTGCTGGTGGTGCGCCAACTGCTGTCCATGGTCAGGCCGTTGGTCATGACCACGCGGGTCTGGCCGCCGTCGCGCCGGACGCCGATCCAGGCCGAGGACTGGCGCAGCATCGCCAGACCGGTGCGGTCGCCGTCGCGCATGGTGCTGTAGTCCAGTTCCACCGTGGCGGTGGAGGTCGGTCCCTGGATGCGGTGGGTGAGGGTGTTGCGGGCCGCGTACAGGTCGTTGGTGACGGTGGCCGTCTGCAACCTCAGCCCGTTGTCCACCGAGTAGCGGGACGTGTCGGGGTCGTGGTTCCACTCCCACTGCGGGCCGAGCGCGGTGCCGGTGAAGGTGTCGGTCCCGGTCAGGGGTTTGACCGGGCGGGTCGGCAGCGGCGAGGGGTAGTTCACGCCCCACCTGCCGTTGACCGTCTGGAGGGTCGGCCACCCGTCCGCGGTCCAGGTGATCGGGGCGAGGGCCGGCACGCGCCCGCCGGGGTAGGCGTCGACGAACGACATGTAGTACCAGGACCCGGTCTGCGTCTGGACCAGGCCGCCCTGGTGGGGCACGCCGCCGCCGGGGATCGGCCCGGGCAGGTCGAGCAGCACCTGCCGCACGGTGTACGGGCCGAACGGCCCGTTGTCCGACTTGAGCACGTACTGGCCGTTCGCCGGTCGGGTCAGCCAGATGTAGTAGCTGCCGTTGCGCTTGTAGAAGCGCGCGCCCTCCAGCGTCCCGATGTTCGACGGGGTCTGGAACACCTGCTGCGCGCGGACCTGGCTGCGCCCGTCCGCGGACAGCTGGGCGACGCTGATGGTGCCGTTGCCGTAGGCGACGTACATGGTGTCGTTGTCGTCGACGAGCATGCCCGCGTCGTAGTAGCAGTTGTCGATCTGGGCGTGCCGGTTCCACGGGCCCTCGACGCTGCTCGCGGTGTAGACGTAGGTGTCGTTGAAGTCGATGCAGCCGGCCCAGTAGTAGGTCCGGTTGCTCGGCCGGTACTGGAGCGTCGACGCCCAGATGCCGTTGACGTAGGCCCGCTGCCCGTTGGTCAGGTCGTACTTCGACCCGAAGTCCAGGGACGGCACCGAGTGCCCGGCGAACTCCCAGTTGACCAGGTCGTAGGAGCGCAGGATCGGCGCGCCGGGGGAGTAGTGCATCGTCGACGCGGTCATGTAGTACGCGTCCCCGACCCGGATGACCTCGACGTCGGCGAAGTCCTGCCACACCACCGGGTTGGTGAGCTGACCGGGTGGCTGCTGGGTGGTGGTCGTGGTGGTGGTCGGGCCGCCGCCGCCGATGCGGACGAGCTGCCACTGCTGGTTGGCGCCGCCCCAGTCGCTGTACTGGACGATGTTGGCGCCGTCGGCGGTGGAGGCGCCCTGGACTTCGACGGCCTTGTTGCTGTTGCGGTTGATGAGGCGGACGTGGCCGTTGTCGGAGTCGGCGAGGCGGAACTGCTGGTTGGTGCCGTTGCCGTCGGCCCACTGGACGATGTTGCCGCCGTCTGCGGTGGAGAAGTTGTGGACGTCGAGGACCTTGCCGGAGTGGCGTGACTTGAGGCGGTAGTAGCCGCCGCCGGAGTCGACGAACTGCCACTGCTGCTGGTTGCCGTCGTTGCGGGTCCACTGGGTGATGCGGGCGCCGTCGTTGGTGGCGAGGTTGTAGACGTCGAGCGCCTTGCCGCTGGTGCGGTTGACCAGCACGTACCACGCGGTCGTGTCCACCGTGGCGGCCGATGCCGTCCTCGTCGTGCCGAGCGCCACCGTGATGCCTCCCAGGAGGACGACGAGCGCGGCGGCGGCTCCCGCCCACCGGCGTCGTCCGGGCCGGGGCCCGCGCGCGGCTGACCGCCGCGCCGGTGGCGGGGGTTGGCTTGTCCCGTACATGGTTCGCACGCTTTCGTCGGGGGTCGGGGAGTGGGCGCGCGTCAGCCGACGCGGAGGAGCTGCCACTGCTGGTTGGCGCCGCCCCAGTCGCTGTACTGGACGATGTTGCCGCCGTCGGCGGTCGCCGCGCCCTGGACCTCGACCGCCTTGCCGCTGTTGCGGTTGACCAGGCGGACGTACCCGCCGGCGTCGACCGCGCGGAACTGCTGGTTGGTGCCGTTGCCGTCGGCCCACTGCACGATCGACGCGCCGTCGGCGGTGGAGAAGTTGTGGACGTCGAGCACCTTGCCCGAGTGCCGCGACTTCACCCGGTAGTAGCCGCCGCCGGAGTCGACGAACTGCCACTGCTGCTGGTTGCCGTCGTTGCGGGTCCACTGGGTGATGCGCGCGCCGTCGTTGGTGGCGAGGTTGTAGACGTCGAGCGCCTTGCCGCTGTTGCGGTTCACCAGCACGTACCAGGCCGTCGGGTCGATGATCCCGGGCTGCGGCGAGCCGCCGTTGAGGGCGTCGAGGACGGCGGTGTAGGCGGCCTTCTTGTTGCCCGCACCGTCGAACAGCAGCGGGTTCTGGCCGGTGCGCCACGAGTCGGTGTCGCGGATGCCCCAGACGGTGATGCCGGTGCAGCGGGCGACGGCCAGGCACGCGCGGGTGACCGTGCCGAACGCGGCGGCCTGGTTGGCCCCGGAGATGTCCAGCTCGGTGATCTGCACGTCGACGCCGAGGTCGGCGAAGCGCTGGATGTTGGCCTGGTAGTCCGAGGGGGCCGAGTTGGTCAGGTGCGACTGGAGGCCGACGCAGTCGATGGGCACGCCGCGCGCCTTGAAGTCGCGGACCATGTTGTAGATGCCGGTGGACTTCGCGTTGATGCCGTCGGTGTTGTAGTCGTTGTAGCAGAGCTTCGCGCCGGGGTCGGCGGCGCGGGCGGTGCGGAAGGCGACCTCGATCCAGTCGTTGCCGGTGCGCTGGAGGTTGGAGTCGCGCCGGCCGCCGCTGCCGCCGTCGGCGAACGCCTCGTTCACCACGTCCCAGGAGTGGATCTTGCCCCGGTAGTAGGTGGCGACCCGGTTGATGTGGTTGACCAGCGCGGAGCGCAGCGCCGAGCCCTCCATGCGCTGCATCCAGCCGGGCTGCTGCGCGTGCCACGCCAGGGTGTGCCCGCGCACCTTCATGCCGCGGCTGAGGGCGTGGTTGACGATCCGGTCGCCGTTGGTGAACGTGAACTGGCCCTGGTTGGGCTCGGTCGCGTCCATCTTCATCTCGTTCTCGGCGGTGACGCTGGAGAACTCCCGGTTCAGGATCGTGGCGTAGGTCGAGTCGCCGAGCCTGCCCGCCGCCACGGCGGTGCCGAAGTACCGGCCCTTCTCCGCCGCCGCCGCGCCCAGCGTCGTGCCCGCCAGGGCCTGACCGCCGAACGCCACCGTCATCGTGGTGGCGACGAGTCCCGCGACGAGCAGCAACGCCGTTGTTCTCGGCCGGCGCGTGGTCGCCGGCCGAATGACCGCTCGTGTCGAATGGTTCATCACGTGTCCTCACGGATCAGAACACCGCGGGTCTCGTTCCCGCGGTGGCAGGGGAATCGGTGGACACCCGCACCCGGCCGACCGGGATGAAGCATATTTGTGAACGCTAACAACAGTGGTGTTGAATCCCTCGGGTCGAAATGGAGGGGTGGTGGGTGCGGCGGTCGTCACCGCGTGCGGGGTCGTGCCCATCAGACTGTGGACGACGGCGGGCGGCCGGTCAAGGCGTAATGAAAAATTTTCGTGCAGGTGGGAGGTGGTGCGGGTGCCTGCCGTCCCGGGACGGTCGCGGGACGGGCCGGCGGCACCCGCGGGTGGCGTGGTCAGGTCGAACGCCATTCGACGGTGAATTCGACCGGCCAGCTAAAGTGAGCGCAAACATATTTAGCTTTGACCGTGTTGCCGGCCCTTCGTTACATTGGCGTGACGATCACGACGGCCGCACCCCGGGCCCGCCGCCGCCCTCGTCGGCCGCTGTCGTGGGCACCACCCGCACCGGTTCGCGACCGATCCGCGCCGGCGGCCCGTTCACCTCGCGCGAAAGGGGCAACGATGCCCGTCCGACCCCGCAGAGCCCTCCACCTCGTGGTCGCCGCGCTGGCGGTGCTCGCGACCGCCACCGCCGCACCCGCCACCACCGCGCCCGCCGCCCAGGCCGCTCCCGGCAGCCCGGCGCTGACCCCGCCGATGGGGTGGAACAGCTGGAACAGCTTCGGCTGCGGGATCACCGAGGCGCAGGTGCGGCAGGCCGCGGACGCCATGGTGTCCTCCGGGATGAGGGACGCCGGCTACCAGTACGTGGTGGTGGACGACTGCTGGTTCGACCCGCAGCGCGACTCGGCGGGCAACCTGCGCAACCACCCGACGAAGTTCCCCAGCGGGATGAAGGCGCTCGGCGACTACATCCACTCGAAGGGGCTGAAGTTCGGCATCTACCAGGCGCCCAACGAGAAGACGTGCGCCCAGGGCACGGGCGCGCACCCCGGTTCGACCGGCAGCAAGGGCCACGAGGCGCAGGACGCGCGGTCGTTCGCCTCGTGGGGCGTGGACTACCTCAAGTACGACTGGTGCTCGGGCGCCGGCACGCGGGACGAGCAGGTGGCGCGGTTCTCGATCATGCGCGACGCCCTGCGGGCGACCGGCCGCCCGATCGTGTACAGCATCAACCCCAACAGCTTCCACGCCATCACCGGCGACAAGTACGACTGGGGCGAGGTCGCCGACCTGTGGCGGACCACGGAGGACCTGCTCGACATCTGGCAGAACGGCAACACCAACAGCTACCCGATGGGCGTGGGCAACGTCCTGGACGTCACCGCCCCGCTGGCCGCGCAGACCGGCCCCGGCAACTGGAACGACCCCGACATGCTGGTCGTCGGCCGCCCCGGGTTGAGCCTGACCGAGTCGCGCGCGCACTTCGCGCTGTGGGCGCTGATGGCCGCGCCGCTGATGGCGGGCAACGACATCCGCACCATGTCGGCCGACGTGAGCGCCGTCCTGCGCAACCCGCGGCTGATCGCGGTGAACCAGGACCAGCTCGGCGCGGGCGGGCGGCGCGTGCGCGACGACGGCAACACCGAGGTCTTCGCCAAGGCGCTGTCCGACGGCTCGGTCGCGGTGGGCCTGGTCAACCGGGGCGGCGCCACCGCCACCGTCACCACCACGGCCGCGCAGGTCGGCCTGAGCGGCGGCTCGTTCACCCTCACGGACCTGTGGACCGGCGGCACGTCGAGCAGCGCGGGTCAGGTCTCGGCGAGCGTGCCGGCGCACGGCGTCGCCGCGTTCCGGGTCTCCGGCGGCACGCCGACCGCCGCCACGACCGCCCGCCTGCGCGGCACCGGCTCGGGCCGCTGCCTGGACGTGGACAACGCCTCCACCGCCGCCGGCTCGACCGTGCTGATCTGGGACTGCCACACCGCCGCCAACCAGCTGTGGACCACCTGGGCGGGCGGCGAGGTCCGCGTGTTCGGCGACAAGTGCCTCGACGCGTACAACCAGGGCACCGCCAACGGCACCCGCGTCATCACCTGGACCTGCAACGGCCAGGACAACCAGAAGTGGACCGCCGGTTCCGACGGCTCCCTCCGCAACACCCGCTCCGGCCTCTGCCTCGACGTCAACCAGGCGGCCACGGCCAACGGCTCCCCGCTGGTGCTGTGGACGTGCAACGGGCAGGCCAACCAGAAGTGGACGCGCGCGTGACCGTGCCCCACCGCCGGCACACCGCGCCGAACGACGGCCAGACCCCGGGAGAACCCATGCGACCGCACCTCCGACGACTCGCCGCGTGCGCCGCGGCACTGGTCACCGCCGCGCTGCTGCCCGCCGCGCTGCCCGCGGGCCCGGCCGCCGCCGAGTCCAACGGCGGCGTGCGGGTGATGCCGCTGGGCGACTCGATCACCGAGGGCACGCAGGTGCCCGGCGGCTACCGGATCGGGCTGTGGCAGCGGCTCGCGGCCGGCGGTTACCGGGTGGACTTCGTCGGGTCCCAGTTCAACGGCCCCGCCTCGCTCTGGGACCACGACCACCAGGGCCACCCGGGCTGGCGCATCGACCAGGTCGACGCGAACGTCGCGACCTGGCTGCGCAACACCACCCCGCGCACGGTGCTGCTGCACATCGGCACCAACGACATCCTCCAGAACCGGGACGTCGCCAACGCGCCCGCCCGACTGTCCGCGCTCGTCGACCGCATCACCGCGACCGCGCCGAACGCGGACGTCCTCGTCGCGACGATCATCCCGCTGGCCAACGCCGGGCAGGCGGCCGCCGCCCGCACCTTCAACGCCGCGCTGCCCGGCATCGTGCAGGCCAAGGTGAACGCGGGCAAGCGCGTGCGCCTGGTGGACATGCACTCCGCGCTGACGACGGCCGACCTGATCGACGGCGTGCACCCCACCGCCACCGGCTACGACAAGATGGCCGCGACCTGGTACGCCGCCCTGCGCGCCGTCCCGGGGAGCATCGGCGACCCCGTCACCGCGCAGGGCAGGCAGGTCGTGGGTGCGGCCTCGGGCCGCTGCCTCGACCTGCCGGGCTCGTCGACCGCCAACGGCACGCAGCTCCAGCTGTGGGACTGCCACACCCAGCCCAACCAGGTGTGGACGCACGACGCCGGGAAGCAACTGGTCGTCCAGGGCACCAAGTGCCTCGACGCCGAGGGCGGCGGCACGTCCCCGGGCACCCGGGTGATCACCTGGGACTGCCACGGCGGCGCCAACCAGCAGTGGAACGCCAACGCCAACGGCACCATCACCAACGCCCGGTCCGGCCTGTGCCTGGACCCGTACAACCTCGGCACCGCCAACGGGACCAAGCTCGTCCTGTGGACCTGCACGGGGCAGGACAACCAGAGGTGGACCCTCCGCGTCCCGGCCTGACCGGGGGACGCCGGGGCCGGACCGCGGGCGCGGTCCGGCCCCGACGTTGACCGGTGAAACGGGGTGTGGCTACATTGACGTGCTGATCACCGCTGATCAGCCTCGGTGCCGGACTCCCGGTGCCGGGGTCACCGTCCGTCGCGGTGGCGTCCCCGGACCGCGGTCGGGGGGCTCCCCGGGCGGCGAGGACCGGCGGTGCGTTCCTCGCTGTTCGGCCTCCGGTGAGCGGGCACGGCGGCGGACACGGGGGCGGTAGTGGTGAACAGGACGTCCGGAGCGCCCGCGATGGCCGACGTCGCGCAACTGGCCGGGGTCTCGCACCAGACGGTGTCGCGGGTGCTCAACGGCTTCCCGTACGTCCAGGAGCAGACGCGCCTGCGGGTCCAGGCGGCGATCGAGGAACTGGGCTACCGGCCGAACCGGGTGGCGCGCGCGCTGGTAACGGGCCGCTCGCAGCTGATCGGCGTGGTGGCCCAGAACACCGTCCTGTGCGGGCCCGCCTCGCTGCTGGCGGCGTTCGAGCAGGTGGCGGCGGAAGCCGGGTTCGCGGTGACCACGCACCGGGCGGACGTGCTGGACCGCCGGTCGATCACCAGCGCCCTGGAGTGGCACCGCGACCGGCAGGTGGCGGGCATCGTCGTCATCGCGCCGACCACCTGGGCGCGCGACGCGGTCGACACCGTCCCGCCCGAGGTGCCCCTGGTGATGGTCGACGGCGACTCGCAGCGCTCCACCCCGACGGTGACCGTCGACCAGGTGGCGGGCGCGTTCGCGGCGACCAACCACCTGCTGGAGGCGGGCCACCGCACGGTGTGGCACGTGTCCGGCCCGCCGGACTGGTTCGACAGCGCGGGCCGGATCGAGGGCTGGCGGTCGGCGCTGGAGGCGGCCGGCCTGGAGGTGCCGCCGGTCGTGCCCGCCGACTGGAGCGCCGCGTCGGGGTACCGGGCGGGGCAGATGCTGGCCCGGATGCCCGAGGTCACCGCGGTCTTCGCGGCGAACGACCACCTGGCGCTGGGCATCCTGCGCGCCATGAGCGAGCGCGGCAGGCGGGTGCCGGACGACGTGAGCGTCGTGGGCTTCGACGACGTGCCCGAGGCCGCGTACTTCACCCCGCCGCTGACCACGGTCAGGCCGGACTTCGACGCCGTCGCCCGCGACGCCCTGGAGATGCTGGTGGCGCAGGTCGAGGGGAGGCCGGTCGGCGAGGTCCGGCGAACCTCGGGCCCGACGCTCGTGCCGCGCGACAGCGTCCGCCCGCCCAGGGGCGCGGTGGCGGTCGCCGCGGCGGGGCGCTGACCACCGCACCGCCCGGCACCCCGGCGGCGACCGGTACTTTGGCCGCATGGCAACCGTTTCCGCGCTGACGACGTACCCGGTCAAGGGGTGTGCCGGGGTCGTCGTGGAGAGCACCGAGGTCACCTGGACCGGGTTGGTCCACGACCGGCTCTTCGCCCCGGTCAAGCCGGACGGGGGGATCATCTGGCAGGGCGAGGCCCCGCTGCTGGCCGCCGTCCGGGTCCGGGTGCTGCACGACGGCGCGAAGCTGGAGCTGAGCGCGCCCGGCGCCGGCGAGCTGGTGCTGGACGTGGTGACGGACGGCGAGGTCCGGCCGGTGGACGTGGAGAAGTGGCCCGGCGCCGGGGTCGACCAGGGCGACGACGCGGCGGAGTGGCTGTCCGGGGCGATCGGCGAGCAGGCCCGGCTGGTGCGCGAACCGGACCGGGCGAGCCGGGCCCGGAACGGGGTCGACCCGACCGCGCTGCTGGTCCTCTCGCCCTCCTCGCTGGACGGCCTGAACGAGCGGATCGCGCGGCGCGGCGCGGTCCCCGTCCCGATGGACCGGTTCCGGCCCAACGTCGTGGTCAGCGGCTGGTCCGAGCCGCACACCGAGGACCGGGTGGGTCGGATGGCGGTCGGCGGCACCGAGATCGGCTTCGGCGAGCCGGCCATCCGCTGCGCGGTCACCCTCGTCGACCAGTCGACGGGCGCGCGCGTCGGCCCCGAGCCGTTGCGCACCCTGGCCGACTACCGCCGCGAACCCGACGGCGTCAGCTTCGGCATGAAGGCGGTCGTGCTCACCCCCGGCCGCATCGCCGTCGGCGACGAGGTCACCGTCACCGAGTGGCGGTGACCCCCACGCTGCGGCCCGCCCGGCGCGGTACGGGGTCCGGGGTGTGCCCGGAGACCAGGTGACCGTGCTGGTGCCGGCGGCCCCGCCGGGTCACTTGTCGCGCGCGTAGACCTTCTGCACCTCGCCCTTCAGGTTCGCCTGGAGGTACGCGCCGCCGTAGCCGTCGATCAGGTACACCCTCATCGACGGGGTCTTGTCGATGAGGTCGGTGTCCACGATCACGTACCGGATGGTGGGCTGCGGGACGCCGAGTTCCTTGTTCGCCCGCTCGAACAGCGCGGGCATCGCGTCCCAGTTCACCTCGTTCAGGTCGAGCACGCCGCGGTCGGCGTCCACGCCGTCCGGGCCCTGCCGGGTGGCCTCGCCGTCCTCGTACTCGAAGTTGTCGAAGCCGTGCGCGACCGCCGCGGTCGGGGCGACCGCCGTCGCGCGGTCCGGCCACAGGGTCAGCTCGGACACCGTGGTGCCGCCCATGGTCCCGGTGAGCGCGCCGACCGCCGTGCGCGCGCCGGCGGGGGTGAGCAGGTCGTCCGTCGCCGCGACGGCCGCCGTGGTGGTCGGCGCGGCGGGCAGGCCGACGTTCAGCCGGTTGCTGGTCGGCGTCCCCGACGGGCTCGCGGTGGAGTCCGAGCCCTTCAGGTGGACCACGAGCAGCGTGGTCGCGACGACCAGCGCCACGCCGACCAGCGAGAGCACCACGACACCCGCCCGCCCGCGCCGCCCGCCCGTCGCGGGGAGCGGGGTCGGGTGGGACCGCGGGTGGCCGGGTGGGTGCGGCCCGCCGACCTGCGCCGGCGTCGGGCCGGACGGCCAGTGGGGGTACGGCGCCTGCGCCTGAGGACCGCTCGGCGGCCCCGGGACGGCGAACCCCGGCGGGGTGGGGGGACCGGGGAAGGGGGCCGGGTCGCGCTCGGCGACGGCGAACATCCGGTCCAGCACCTCCCCGGTGGGCCGGTCGGCCGGGTCGTTGCGGAGGGCTGCGGTGAGGGCGGGCGCGAGGGCGCCCGCGCGCCGCGGCGGCGGGACCGGCTCGGTCATCACCGCGGCGAGGGTCGCCATCGTGCTCGCCCGGCGCATCGGGTGGTGCCCCTCGACGGCCACGTACAGCAGCATCGCGAGCGACCAGAGGTCCGACGCGGTGTGCGTCTCGTCGCCGCGCAGCCGCTCCGGGGCGATGTACTCCGGGGACCCGATGACGTCACCGGTCGCGGTGAGCTGGGTCGAGCCCTGGAGGGCGGCGATGCCGAAGTCGGTGAGCACGGCGCTGCCGTCCGTCCGCAGCAGCACGTTGCCCGGCTTGACGTCGCGGTGCATCACGCCCGCGGAGTGGGCCGAGCGCAGCGCCGCCAGCACGTCCCGCCCGACCCGCGCGGCCTCGCCCGGCGTGAGCACGCCGCCGTCCAGCCGCGCGTCCAACGACGTGCCGCGGACCAGTTCCATGACGATCCACGGGTACGGCGAGTCGGTCGACTCGATGATCTGGTAGATCGACACGACGTTCGGGTGCTGCAACCGGGCCAGCGCGCGCGACTCGCGCAGCACGCGCTCCCGCAGCTGGGCCGCCACCGCGGGGTTGCCCTCGACCTGGTCGGCGTCGGCCGGGCGGACCTCCTTGATGGCCACCTCGCGGTGCAGCCCCAGGTCGAGGGCGCGCCAGACCGTCCCCATCCCGCCGCTGCCCAGCCTCTCCAGCAGCTCGAACCGGCCGTCGAGGATTCGCCCGGTGTGCTCTCGCTCAGACACCGCGTCACGCTAGCAACCGGCCACCGGGGGCCGGGGAACCGGCGGTGCCCCGGGCCGGCCGGGCACGCCGGGAGGGACGTCCCGGGCAGCACCCGGAACGCCCCTCCCGCCCCCTTAGTTCGCGCAGATCACGTACACCTGGAGCCGCCAGTTGCCGGCGACCGCCCCGTTCTCCGCGGCTCCCGCGCTGCCCGCCGTGGTGAACAGGTTCGCCATCGTGGTCAACGCGATCCTGCCGTCGACCGCGGTGCCGGGGTTCTCACCCAGCGCCTGCGCGCCCACGCCCTGCGCCGCCGTCCCCGCCGGGCAGGTCTGGCTGAGCCCCTTGGACGAGGTCGAGGTGAACGTCGTCTGCGCCTGCACGACCTGCATGGTGGGCGCCGGGTTGGCGCAGACGCCGAACGACTCCAGCCGCCAGGTCGGCGCGGTGCCGGTCTGGGCGGTGGCCCGGGTGGTGCTGCCCCTCGGGGCGAGGGAGGTGCCCGGGATGACGTCGTGGACGAGCACGTCGGCCGTGCCGCCGGTGACCCGGAAGCCGGTGCCGTACAGCCCCAGGCCGTTCGGGCACGAGGCGTGCGCCTCCTTGGGCGACACCGCGTTCGAGGCGGTCGCCGTGACGACGACCTGGAGGTTCGTGGTGAACGACGCGCAGCTCGCCCACGCCGACGCGTTCCAGTTCCCGGCGAAGGCGGTCACCTCGGTCGCCGTCACCCTGGCCCGGAACGGCGGTGCGCCCTCGGGCACGACCGCGGTCAGCGCCACGTTGCCGCTCCCCCCGTTGGTGCCCCCGCCCGCGCCGTAGAGGAACGTGCCGGTCGGGCAGTCGACGGTGACGGTCTTGGTCGCCGTGGAGTTCGACGCCGAGTTCGCCGACACCGCCGTGACCGGCACGCTCGCGTGCGCCGGCGCCACCGACAGCACGACGGCCTGCGCGGCCACCAGCCCGGCCACCAGGGCGACTCCCCGCAGCAGTCTGCTCGGGCGCATGTCGTACCTCCTGTTCGATCGGGACCCGCCTGTGCCGGTCCGCGGTGAGGACTGTGCCGCCGACCGGCCCCGGACGGCCGGAACCCGGACGGCGAAGTGAGACGACGGCTGGTCGGCGCAGCGTGCGGCGGTAGGTTGGGCCCCGTGTCCGGGCCGTCCGGGGATCGGCCCGCCCGGCCGAACGGGGAGGCGCGCGGGGGATGACCGATGCCGGGCGCACGGCGATCACCCGGCTCGTCGGCGGGTTGAAGCGGTTGCGCCGCGAGGCCGGCGAGCCCTCGCTCAACCGGCTGGCGGCGCTGACCGCCGGGCTGCCGCACCCGCTGCCCCGCTCCACGATCAGCGACAAGCTCAACGCCCGGTCGTTGCCGGAGTGGGAGTTCGTCGCCGCGTTCGTGACGGCCTGCGCCGCGCACGCCGAGCGCTCCGGCGCGCCGCTGCCGCCGGACGCGGTCGACCTGGACCGGTGGGCCGCCCGGCACCTGGCGATGCTGCGCGCGGTCGACGGGGCGCGGGCGGCGGGGCGGCTGGTGGCGTCCGCGCGGGCCGACGTCGACCGGCACCCCGCCGTCGTGCCGAGGCAGCTGCCCGCGCCGCCGCGCCACTTCGCCGGGCGGGAGGCCGAGCTGGCGGCGCTGGACCGGCTCGCGGACGAGGCCGCCGACACCGCCGCGGTGTGCGCGATCGGCGGGACGGCGGGCATCGGCAAGACCGCGCTCGCCGTGCACTGGGCCCGGCTGGCGGCGGACCGGTTCCCGGACGGGCACCTCTACGTCAACCTGCGCGGCTACGGCCCGGGCGCGCCCCTGTCACCGGCCGAGGCGGTGCGCGGTTTCCTGGACGCCCTCGCGGTGCCGCCGCCGGAGGTCCCGACGACCCCCGACGGGCAGACCGGCCTGTACCGCAGCCTGCTCGCCGGCAAGCGGGTGCTGGTGCTGCTGGACAACGCGCGCGACGCCGAGCAGGTCCGGCCGCTGCTGCCCGGCTCGCCCGGCTGCCTGGCCCTGGTGACCAGCCGCGACCGGCTGGCCGGCCTGATCGCGGTGGAGGACGCCCACCCGCTGCGCCTGGACCCGTTGACCCCGCCCGAGGCGCGCACCGTCCTCGCGGACCGCGTCGGCGCGCACCGCGTCCTGGCCGAGCCGGCCGCGGCGGACCGGATCGCCACCGCCTGCGCCGGGCTGCCCTTGGTGCTCGCCGTGGTCGCCGCGCGGGCCGCGACCCACCCGGACTTCCCGCTGGCCGCGCTGGCCGACGAACTGGCCGGGGCGCGGGGCCTCGACGCGTTCGCCGGCGGTGACCGGGCGGTCGACGTGCGGACGGTGTTCTCCTGGTCCTACCGCGGTCTCCCGCCCGCCGCCGCCCGGCTGTTCCGGCTGCTGGCCCTGCACCCCGGACCGGACGTCGGCACCGCCGCCGCGGCGAGCCTGGCCGGGGTGGACGTCCGCGAGGCGCGCCGGCTGCTGCGGGACCTGGCCGACGCGCACCTGCTGAACGAGCACCTGCCCGGCCGGTTCACCCGCCACGACCTGCTCCGCGCCTACGCCGGGGAGCTGACCGGGGAGGAGGACCGCGCCGAGGACCGGCGGGCCGCCGTGCACCGGGTGCTCGACCACTACCTGCGCACCGCGGACCGGGCCGCCCACCTGCTCGACCCGCACCGGGTGCCGGCCGAACCGCCCGCACCGGCGGTCGGCGCGGCCCCCGAGGAGCCCGCCGACACCGCGCGGGCGCTGGCCTGGTTCACCGCCGAGCACCGGGTGCTGCTGGCCGTCACCGCCCAGCGGGACCCCGGTTTCGACGCGCACGTGCACGGGTTGGCCCGGACGCTGTCGACCTACCTTTACCGCGCCGGGTACTGGCACGACTGGGTGTTCGCGGAGCAGGCCGCGCTGCGGGCCGCCCGGCGCGCCGGTGACCTCGCGGGCCAGGCCGCCGCCCACCGCGGCCTGGCCCGCGCCCACCTGAGGCTGGACCGCGAGCAGGCGGCGCTGGCCCAGCTGCGGCTGGCGCTGGAGCGGTACGCGGACCTGGACGACCGGGTCGGCGCGGCGCACACCCAGCTCAACCTCGCGGAGGTCCACGACCGGTTCGGCCGGTACCCGTTGGTGCTGCGGCACGCCGGGCTCGCCCTGGAGGGCTACCGGGCCGCCGGGCACCCGGCCGGGCAGGCCAAGGCCCTCAACAGCATCGGCTGGAGCCTCAGCCGCCTGGGACGGCACCGGGAGGCGGTCGAGCACTGCCGCGGGGCCCTGGACATCCAGCTGGGCCTGGGCGACCGGGACGGCGCGGCCGACACGCTGGACAGCCTCGGCCACGCCCACCACCGGCTGCGCGACCACGACCGGGCCCGCGACTGCTACCGGCGGGCGGCGGAGGTGTTCCGGGAGACCGGCAACCGCCCGGAGGAGGGGATCACGCTCGACCACCTCGGTGACGTGGAGGCGGACGCCGGCGACCTCGACGCGGCCCGGGACGCCTGGCACCGCGCGGCGCGGCTGCTCGACCGGGTCGACCCGGCCGGGCGGGTGGACGCCGTCCGCGCCAAGCTGGACCGGCTGGACCGGGAGTCGGCCACCGGCCGGCGCGACTGACCTCCCGGGGATCGTCGGCCCGGCGGGTCGACGCAGCGGGTCACCAGTGCCTCGGCGGTGGCCTGCGACGTCGTGCCCCGCTACGGCACCGCTCGTCCTGCCACCGCCCGGGACGAGCGGGATTCGGGCTCTCGGCCGGTGTCGGTCCGGAGGGGGTGTGGGCCCACCCGGTTACAGTCGGCGCAGGGCGTGATGGGCACTGCCGCGCAGCGCCCCTGCGGTTGGAGGTGGCGCCTCGGTGAGCGGGTGGCGGTTCGCGGTGAGCACGCTCGGGGCTCCCGGTGTGCCGGTGCGGGACACGGCGCGGGTGGCGGTCGGGCACGGGTGCCACGGGCTGGAGGTCCGCGCGCACCCGGACGAGGAGGTCCACCCGGGGATGCCGCCCGCGCGTGCGGCGGAGGTGCGCGGGCAGGTCGCCGACGCCGGCCTGGAGATCGCCTGCCTCGCCGGGTACCCGCGGGTGTGCCGGCCGGGGCCGGACGGACCGGTGGTGGACGAGCTGCGCGCGTTGGTGGAGCTGGCCGTCCTGGTGGGTGCCCCCTCGGTCCGGGTGTTCCCGGGCGGCGGCAACGGCGGTGGCGGTGACGGGCGGGCGGTGGAGCGGATCGCCGCGGTGCTGCCCGACCTGCGCGCCGCCGGGGTGCGGTTGCTGGTGGAGACGCACGACTCGCACGCGACGGGCGAGGCGGCGGTGCGGCTGGTGGAGCCGTTCGGCGAGCCGGAGCGGGTTTCCGTGCTGTGGGACGCGGTGCACCCGTGGCGGGCGGGCGAGCCGCCGGCCCGCACCTCCGGCGCACTGGGGGAGTACCTGGGGTACTTCCAGGTGAAGGACGTGGCCGCCGACTCGCCGACCCCGGTGCCGCCGGGTGAGGGCGCGGTGCCGCTGGAGGAGTGCGGGCGGCTGCTGGCCGGCTGGTCGGGCTGGGTGTCGCTGGAGTGGGAACGCGCCTGGTACCCCGACCTCGCCCCGCTGCCGGTGCCGCTGCGCGCCGCCGCCGACTGGTACGACCGGTGGCGGCCGGGGCCGCTCGGGTCCTCCGGCGAGCGGCGACGACCGCCCACCGGCCCGCCGGGTCAGCCCGCCTGCCGTTCCCCGAGGTCCTCGGGCACCAGGTAGTCGTACGTGCCGGTGCGCTGCAACAGGCGGTCCAGCCAGGCCGGTCTGTTGTCCAGGACCAGCGCCGTCGCGGCCCCCTCGGCGGTCCGGCGCGCGTCGAGCAGCACGCTCAGCCCGAACGAGTCGCAGAACGTCAGCGCCGCGCAGTCCACGTGCAGGCGCGCCGGGCGGTGGCCGGCGAGCAGGTCGGCCACCGCGTCGCGCAGCAGGTCGCCGTTGTCGTAGGTGAGATCACCCGACGCCACCACGCGGGCGGTCGTGCCGTCGACGAGCGCGGTGGTGCAGATCAGGTGCTGCGGTGCGGCCACGAGCCCGCCTCCTCGTTCACTTCCGAGATCATCCGGTGCTGACTACCCGGTCCGCACCCCTCGCCAATCCCGCAATGGTGCGGTGCACCACAGCCGGATGTCGCCCGGTCGTGGCCCGACACCGCCGCGGCCGCCCGCCGCGGCGGGGGACGAGCAGGACATCTTAACCGGTGGGACGGGGTGGTCGGGTGGACGAACGATCACCGCTCACCGGCCGCGCGGGTTCCCCCCTTCCGGTGAGACCTGCGTGCCGCGCCTCCGGTCGCCCCGCCGCGACCCGCCGGGCTCGCTACCCTGGTCGGCTCGACGCGGCGACCGTCGCGCGTGTCGCGGGGGGTCGCGGGGGAGCCATGACGCGCAACGACCGAACGGTCAACCGGATCAGCGGGGTCGTGCACGGCCCGGTCGTGCAGGCCGGGCACGTCACGCTCCACGCCCCCGAACCGGACGTGCTCACCCGGGCGGCCGACCGGTTGGCGCTGGCCGTCGGGGTGCAGTGGCGGCGCGAGGAGGAGCAGCGGCGGCTGCACGACCCGTTCCCGCTGCCGGTCCACTGGAACACCGCGCCCGAGGGCACCGCCGACTGCTGGGAGAACGTCCTCGGGCTCCCGCCCGGCGAGGTGGCCGAACCGCTCGTCCTGTCCGACCGGCTGGGCGGGATCGCGGACGCCCACGGGGCCACCGCGTCGCGGCGGCTCGTGGTGCTGGGCGGTGCCGGGTCGGGGAAGACCGTGCTCGCGCTGCGGTTCGTGCTCGACCTGCTCGCGCGGCGCGGGCCCGACGACCCGGTGCCGGTGGTCTTCAGCCTCGGCTCGTGGAACCCCACCGGCACGCCGCTGCGCGAGTGGCTCGTCGCCCGGCTCGTCCGCGACCACCCCGGCCTGGCCGTGCGCGGACCCGACCGGCGCACCCTCGCCGCCGGCCTCGTCGACACCGACCGCGTGCTGCCCGTGCTGGACGGGTTCGACGAGATCTCCTACGGCCTGCACCGCGCCGCGCTGGAAGCGCTCAACGGCACCTCGCTGCCGCTGCTGCTGACCAGCCGCCCCGAGGAGTACGCCGACGCGGTGGCCGCGACGGACGTCCTGACCGCCGCCGCCTGCGTCGTGCTGGCGGACCTGACGCCCGACGACCTGGCGGCGTACCTGCGGCGCGCCACCGCGACCGGCGCGTGGGAGCCCGTCCTGGCCGAGGTGCGGCGCGATCCCGGCTCGGACCTGGCGTCGGTGCTGACCACCCCGCTGATGGTCACCCTGGCCCGTGCCGCCTACAGCGACGCCCCGGACCGCGACCCGGCCGAACTCCTCGACCGCGACCGCTTCCCCGACGAGGAGGCGATCGAGGAGCACCTGCTCGACGGCTTCGTCCCCTCGGTCTACCGGGCCCCGACCCGGTGGACCCCGGACCAGGCGCGGCACCGCCTCCACCACCTCGCCCGGCAGTGCGGCGACACCCGCGACCTGGCCTGGTGGCGGATCGGCACGGCCATGGGCCGACCCGCCAGGGCGCTCGTGGTCGGGACCGCCTGCGGCGTGGGCGTGGCGCTGCTGAACGCGGTGCTGAACCTCCTCGGCTACCTCGCGCTGTCGGGCTCCGGCGTCCCGCTGCCGATCGGCCCGGCCCTGGCGGAGGCGCTGGTCAACGGCCTGGTGGTCGGCACCGGCGTCGGGATCGCCCACCTGGTCCTGGTCCGGGACGAGGGCGTGCGGCCGACGCACACGCGGATGCGGCTCGCCCGGCCGCGCGACGCGGGGGGCGGGCTGACGCGGTCGGGGACCGGGCTGCGGCTCCTGGTCGGCACCGCGGTCGGCGGCGCGTTCGGGATCGCCGGCGGTGTGGTGCTGAACCTGCTGAGGCACGTCATCTCGGGCGCGTGGACCGGCCTGGGCACCGACGTGGTCAACACGGTCGTGCTGGGGCTCGTGTTCGCCGTCGCCACGGGCTTGGCGCTCGTCGCCGTCACGGTGTTCGAGGCCCCGCTGGAGATCGCGTCGGCGGCCGGCCCCACCGACCTGCGCAACGCCGGCCGCGCGAACGTCCTCGGCAGGTCCCTGCTGTTCGGGGTCGTCTACGGCGTCGCGATCACCGCCGGGGCCTGGTCCCTCGTCCGGCTCCCCGACGGCGCGTCCGAACCGCTGTTCTTCGGCCCGGTGGCCGTCCTGCGGATGGTGCTGCTGAGCGGGCTGAGCTGCGGCCTCTGCTACTGCCTGGCCCTGACCGCGTGGGGGCAGTGGGTGCTGTTCGCGCGGACCTGCCTGCCCCTGGCCGGTCGCCTGCCGCGCTCGCTGCCCGCGTTCCTCGACGACGCCACCCGCCGGGGCGTGCTGCGCCAGGCCGGGGCGGTGCACCAGTTCCGCCACGCCCGCCTCCAGGACCGGCTGCTCCGCACCGCGCCGTGACCCCCGGGTCGTGCGACACCCGCCGTCACGCGATCGCGCCGGAGCGCAACGGCGTCCTCCTGGTGGGAGTGGTCGACAGGGCGGTACCGCGGTTCGATAATTTTCCCCGGTTCCGAGTCGGGGGAGGTGGGGAAGTGGGCGCCGAGCTGGATCGCCGGTCGTTCCTCGTGGTGGCCGGGTTGCTGGGGCTGACCGCGTGCGGGTCGAACACCGGGCGCGGGGGTTCCGCCGAGGGGACGTTGCGGCACTGGTACCACGCCTACGGCGAGGACGGCGTGCAGGACGCGGTCCGCCGGTACGCGGCCGAGTACCCGGACGCGCGGGTCGAGGTGCAGTGGAACCCCGGCGACTACGACTCCAAGATCGTCACCGCGTTGCAGAACAGCGCGGTGCCCGACGTGTTCGAGGCGCAGGTCAAGGTCGACTGGGTGCGGCAGCAGCAGGTCGTGCCCCTCGACGACCTGCTGGGCGACGCCCGGGGCGACTTCGTGCAGTCGCTGCTGGAGTCGCAGACGGTCGACGGGAAGCTCTACGGCATCCCCCAGGCCATCGACACCCAGGTCCTGTACTACCGGCCCAGCCTGCTGGCGCGGGCGGGCGTCACCCCGCCGAGGACCGTCGACGAACTGGTGGACGCCGCCGGCCGGCTCACCACCGGCGGCGTGCGCGGCCTGTTCGCCGGCAACGACGGCGGCGTCGGCGTGCTCACCGGGCCGCTGCTGTGGTCGGCCGGTCTCGACTTCCTCTCCGAGGACGGCAAGGCGCCCGGCTTCGACGACCCGCGCGCCGCCGCCGTCTTCGGCAAGCTCCGCGCGCTGCACGAGGGCGGCGGCCTGCTGCTCGGCGCGCCGACCGACTGGGCCGACCCCGGCGCGTTCGTCGACGGGCTCGCCGCCATGCAGTGGACCGGCCTGTGGAACCTGCCGAAGATCACCGAGGCGCACGGCGACGACGTCGGCGTGCTGCCGTTCCCGCGCCTGGACGCCGACGGCGCGGAGTCGGTGCCGGTGGGCGCGTTCAGCGCGATGGTGAACGCGCGCAGCGCCGACGTGGACGCGGCCAAGGCGTACGTCAAGTGGCTGTGGGTCGAGCAGACCGCCCACCAGACCGAGTTCGCCACCGCGTTCGGCGCGCACCTGCCCGCCCGGGAGAGCCTGGCCGCCCAGGCCGAGCCGCTGCGCGACGGGCCGGGCCGGGACGTCGTCGGGTTCGTCACCGACAGCGGCCGCATCGCGAGCCCCGCCCGCTGGTCGGCGCGCGCCAACACCGCGCTGTCGGACGCGGTGTCCCGGATCGCGCGCGAGGGCGCCGACCCGGCCGGCGAGCTGCGCGCGGCGCTCGACGTGGCGCGCGACGAGATCGCCCGGCAGGACCGGTGAGCGGTCGGCGCACCGGGCTCGCGTTCTGGCTGTTCGTCGGCCCGTTCGCGCTGGGGCTGCTGGTCTTCACGCTCGTGCCGATCGGGTGGAGCACCTACCTCAGCTTCTTCGACGCGCGCAACACGGTGGCGCCGACCCGGTTCGTCGGGTTCGACAACTACGCGGACGTCCTCACCGACCGGGCGTTCCTCGACAGCATCGGCACGTTCACCGCGTTCGCCGCGTTCGTCATCCCCACCACGGTGGCGGCGGCGCTCGTCCTCGCCCTGCTCGTCAACCAGGTCCGCGTCGCGCGGGCGTTCTTCCGGTCGGTGTTCTTCCTGCCCTTCGCCTGCTCCTACGTCGTCGCCTCGCTGGTGTGGAAGACGTCGCTGTTCTCCGGCGTGGACAGCGGCGTGGCGAACACCGTCCTCGGCTGGTTCGGCGGCGAGCCGCAGGCGTGGATCGGCACGGTCGACCCGCCGCTGTACTGGGTCGTCCTCGTCACCGCCCGGCTGTGGCTCCAGCTCGGCTTCTACGTGATCCTGTTCATCGCCGCGCTCCAGCGCATCCCGACCCACCTGTACGAGGCGGCGTGGACCGACGGCGCCTCACCCCGGTGGCAGACCTTCCGGCACGTCACGCTGCCCGGCCTGCGCGGCGCGCTGGCCGCCGTGCTCACCCTGAACCTGATCAACGCCTACCAGGCGTTCGACGAGTTCTACAACATCCTCGGCGACTCCCGCGGCTACCCGCCGTTCGCGCGTCCGCCGCTGGTCTACCTCTACTACACCTCGCTCGGCTCCGGCGGGCAGGACCTCGGGCGGGGGAGCGCGGGCGCGGTCGTCCTCGCCCTGGTGATCGCGCTCGCGACCCTGCTGTCCGGCCGGGTGCTGAGGAGGGCAGCCTGATGCGCCCCGTCGGGCACCACCGCACCCCGGCCGGGCGCGTGGGCACCGCCGCCCGGGGGCTGGCGCTCGTGGTCGCGTCGGTGCTGTTCCTGCTGCCGTTCGCCGTGCTGCTCCGCGAGGGCCTGTTCCACGGCGGGGTGGCCACCGGCTGGTCCACCGCCGAGGCGGTGTTCTCCGACGACGAGGTGCCGTTCGCGCGCAGCCTGCTCAACTCGACGGTGGTGGCCGTGCTCCAGACCGCCGGTCAGGTGCTGCTGTGCTCGCTCGCGGGCTACGGGCTGGCGCGCGTCCCGTACCGGCACGCGCCCGCCGTGCTGCGCGTGGTCGTGGCGACGCTGATGGTGCCGACCGCGGTCACGTTCGTGCCGGGCTTCGTGGTGGTGTCGAGCCTCGGGTGGCTGTCCGACCTGCGCGGGCTGGTGGTGCCCGGCCTGTTCAGCGCCCTGAACGTCTTCCTGTTCCGCCAGTACTTCCTGGACTTCCCGGCGGCGCTGGAGGAGGCCGGGCGACTGGACGGCCTGTCCCGGTGGGGCGTGTTCCGGCGCGTGGTCGTCCCGAACTCGACGGGGTTCCTCGCCGCCATCGCGGTCATCGACTTCATCGGCAGCTGGAACCAGTTCCTGTGGCCGCTGGTCATCGCCCAGGACTCGTCCACCTGGACCGTGCAGGTCGCCCTGTCCAGCCTGCTCACCGCCCAGAACCCGAAGATCACCCTGCTGTTCGCGGCGGCGGCGGTGTCCGTCCTGCCGATCGTGCTGGTGTTCGTCCTGCTGCAGCGCTACCTGGTCCGGGGCGTCACCGAGACCGGCCTCAACGGGTGATCCCCGGGGTGCCGGTGGGGCGCGCCCGGCCTCCCCCCGGGTGGTCGGGCGCGCCCCGGTCAGCGGGCCCCGGTCGAGGGACCCCGGTCAAGGGACCCCGGTCAGGGGATCTCGGTCAGCGGGTCGTCGCGGCGCGCGGGTCGTGCAGCGAGGTCATGGCCTCCAGCAGGCTGGCGTGGACGTACTCCAGCTCCGGTGTGGCCGCCGTCGTCCAGTCCTCGTCCCCGCCCTCGTCGACCACGTCGCCCGAGCCCCACGGCGCGGCTTCCGGGCGGTGCTGCCAGACCCACCACAGGTTGCCGAACGGGTCGAGGAAGCGGGCGAGGGTGTCGCCGAAGAACCCGGTCGGCCGGGTGACCAGGCGTGCGCCGCGCTCGGTGGCGCGCCGCACGGTCTCCTCCGCGTCGTCGACGTAGAGCAGGGTGAACGCGGGCGTGTGCGGCCAGTCGGGCTTGCGGTCGACGATGTTGATCACCGAGTCGCCGACCCGCAGTTCGGCGTGCAGGACGAGCCCGTCGCCGTCGAGCGTGCGGGCCTCGGGCACCTCGGTCGCGCCCAGCACCTCGGTGCAGAACCGGACCAGGCCCGGCGCGTCGTCGGTGATGACGAACGGGCTCAGCGTGTTCGACCCGGCGGGTCGGAGCGGACCGGAGCGGTCCGGGGCGGTTGCCATCCTGGTGTCCTCTCGTGTCGGGAGGCCCACCCTGCCGCCCATCGCGGTCAACCGCGGTCCGCGATCGGCTCCGGCGGCACCTGCGCCGCACACGACGGGACGACGGCCACTGACCCCGCCGGCCGTTCCGCGCCAAGCTGGGGGGGTGAGACCCGAGGAGGAACCATGAGCACCGCCCCGATCGTCGTCGGCATCGACGGGAGCCCTGTCAGCGAGCACGCCCTGAGGTGGGCGGCCGACGAGGCCCTCCAGCGCGGCGCGCCGCTGCACGTCGTGCACGCCTACGCCTACGAGCCGCTGGCCGACTGGACCATGGTGGCCGAGCAGGAGGCCCGCGCCCGGTCGGAGGCCCTGGTCGAGGCGGCGGTGCGCGTGGCCGCCGAGGGCCGGTCGGAGTTCCCCGAGGTCGTGCGGCACTGCGTGCGCGGGCCGGCCGCCGCGGCGCTGGAGGCGCTGTCCCTCGGCGCGGCGATGCTGGTCGTCGCCGCCCACGGCGGCAGCCGGTTCCGCCAGGCGCTGCTCGGCAGCACCACCGCGCACTGCGTCCGGCACGCCACCGTGCCCGTCGTGGTGCTGCCCGCCGCGACCGGGGGTCCGGGGGCGACGCGGTGAAGGACCGGTCACCGGTCGTCCCGCGCCCACCGGGCGTCAGCCGAGCCGGCCGACCACCTTGGCGGCCAGCTCGACGAACCGGGCGCGCTCCTGCTCGGTCAGGCCCCGGGTCGAGGTGTCCTCCAGCTGCGTCCAGACGTCCCTGACGCGCTCCTCCAGGGCGCGGCCCCGTGCGGTCAGGGAGACCACCTTGACCCTGGCGTCCGCCTCGTCGGCGGCACGGGTCACCAGGCCCGCGTTCTCCAGCCGCCGCACCGACTTGGCGATCGTCGAGTGGTCCAGCTTCAGCGCCTCGACCAGCTGCTTCTGCGACCGGCCGCCCTTGTCCCACAGCTGCATCAGGATCAGCTCCTGGCCGGGGAACAGGCCGAGGTCGGCCAGCAGCGCGCTCGCGAGGCCGCGGTGCTGCCGCGCCAGCGCGAAGATCGAGAAGCTCACCGGGTACTGGCGCGCGAGGAGGTCCGGTTCGCCCGCGCGCGCCGGGGTGGACGCCGTCATACCGCGACGGTACGCGTTCCCGCGCGTCGGCCCTCATCCCCTTCCCCATCGGGTGCCGCGGGGGGAGAGCTGCGCCACGACAACTTGTGTGGCCGACCACCTAATGCTTTTATGTGGTCAGCCACATAAATCGACGCGCAGGAGGAACCCCATGTCCGCCGTGTTCCTGGCCCGACCCGAGCAGCAGCAGAAGCTGGAGTGGATCGGCGGCAGCACGTTCTCCGTCCTGCTCGACAGCGAGGCGACCGCGGGGCAGCTCACCCTCGGCCGGTTCGACGTGGCGCGCGGCGACGCGCCGCCCTTCCACGTGCACACCCGCGAGGACGAGGTCTTCATGCTCATCGCGGGCACCGCCCTGGTGTGGTCGGGCGAGGAGGAGGCCAGGGAGTTGGAGGAGGGCGGCGCCGTCTTCCTCCCGCGCGGCGTCCCGCACGGCTACCGGATCACCTCGGAGCGCGCTGACCTGCTGCTGATCACCACGCCCGGCGGCATCGAGGGCATGTTCCGGCACGCGGGCCGCGACCTGTCCACCCCGCGCCCGGACGACTTCGAGATCCCCGGGGCGCTGCTCTTGGAGGCCGCCGAGAAGTACGGCAACGTGGTCCTGGGACCGCCGCGCTGACCGGGTCGGCGCCCCGGTTCACCCGCCCGCGTCCCGGTTCACCCGCCCGCGTCCCGGTTCACCCGCCCGCCCCCGGTTCACCCGCCCGCCCCCGGTTCACCCGGCCGTGCGCCGGGCGGCCGTCGTGATGGCGTCGGCCACGAACGCCAGGGTCCTGGTGATGCTGTACGGGTCGCGGTCGAGGTCGTCCAGCACCCCGCGCACCCTGGTGAACGACCGGTCGCCCCAGGCCGCGGCGTCCAGGGCGGCCTGCAGCACCGGGCACACCCGCTCCGCCGCCGCGGCCATCCGGTCGGCGAGGGTGATGTGCCCGGCGTCCGGCACGGCCGCGCCGTCGGCGCGGGCCCACTCCGACGAGGCGAGCAGCACCGTGATCGCGTCCTCGCGGGTGTCGACCAGGGCGGCCAGGTCCACCCCGCCCGCCGGGGTGCGCGCCAGGCCCGGGTAGGACAGGTGCAGGTGCCCCAGCAGCAGCGCCACCAGGTCGACCAGCCCATCGGGCCCGTGCGCGTCCCCCACGGCGCGCACCCGCTCCTCGTCGTCCCGGCCGCCTTCGTGGAGCGCCGCGACGAAGTCGGCCGCCGCCCTGTCCATCGCCGCCCAGTAAACGTCGGTGCCGCGCACCGGTGCCGTCATGATCGCTCCTGCTCTCGGTGGAGATCGTCCGGGACGATCGAGTGCCCCGGGAACCTCGGGGGTCAAACCACCCGGCCGCGACGAGGAGCGTCGACACGGCACGGGTCACCCGGACGAGTGGTGGCGGAACGGCCGCCGCGGACGGCGTCAGGAGCGCCGGGCCACCCCGGCGGCGAAGGGGATGCCGGCGGGCTCGGCGCTCTCCGGCGGCGCGCTCGGGTGGTGCCACAGGCCCTTGGCGCGCAGCAGGGGCAGCACGCCCTCCCCGAACCAGTACGCCTCCTCCAGGTGCGGGTGGCCGGACAGCACGAACTCGTCGATGCCGAGCGCGTGGTACTCCTCGATCCGCTCGGCGACCTCGACGTGGCTGCCCACCAGCGCCGTGCCCGCCCCGCCGCGCACCAGGCCGACGCCCGCCCACAGGTTGGGGGACACCTCCAGGCCGTCGGTGCGCCCGCCGTGCAGGTCACGCATCCGCTGCTGGCCGACGGACGCGCTGCGCGCCAGGCCGTCCTGGACGGAGGCGATGACGTCCGGGTCGAGGGCGGCCAGCAGGCGCTCCGCCTCCGCCCACGCCTGCCGCGCCGTGTCGCGGCTGATCACGTGCAACCGGATGCCGAACCTCAGGGGCCGGGTGGCGGCGGCCCGCACCCGGGCGATCTTCTCGGCCACCTGGGCGGGCGGTTCGCCCCACGTCAGGTACACGTCGACCTGGCGGGCGGCGACGTCGATCGCGGCGGGGGAGGAGCCGCCGAAGTACACGTCGGGCACCGGGTCGGGCACCCGGGACAGGGCGGCGTCCACGACCCGCACGTGCTTGCCGTCCAGGGTGACCCGCTCGCCGCGCCACAGCGCCCGGGTCACCGTCAGGAACTCGTCGGTGCGCTCGTAGCGCTCGTCCTTGCCGAGGTGGTCGCCGTACGCGCGCTGCTCGTGGTCCTCGCCGCCGGTCACCACGTTGAGCAGCAGCCTGCCCCCGGAGTGCCGCTGGAACGTGGCCGCCATCTGCGCGGCCAGCGTGGGGGAGACCAGGCCGGGCCGGAACGCCACCAGGAACTTGAGGCGCTCCGACTCGCGCGCCACCATCGCCGTGGTCAGCCAGGCGTCCTCGCACCACGCCCCGGTGGGGGTGAGCGCGCCCTCGAAGCCCAGCTGCTCGGCCGCGCGGGCGATCTGGGCCAGGTAGGCGATGGTGGCCGGGCGGTCGCCGCCCGCCGCGGTGATGTCCGTGCCGTGGCCGCCGCCGACGAGGTAGCGGCTGTCCCCGTACGTCGGCAGGAACCAGTGGAACGTCAGGGTCATGACGACCTCTCGGGGTCAGGAGACGGGCGCGAGCGGGCGGGCGCGCACGGCGGACGAGAACGTATCCACGATCGGGTGAAGCTGGTCCGCGGCGTCCGCGTGCAGCCGGACCTCGCCGGGCAGCGCCTCGACGTGCCGGTCGAGCACGAACCAGCCGGGCACCACGTGGTGGGCGCCGAGCGCGGACAGCACCGGGCGCAGCGCGTAGTCGATCGCCAGCACGTGCGCGGTGGAACCGCCGGTGACGACCGGCAGCACGACCTTCCCGGCCAGCGCGAACTGCGGCAGCAGGTCCAGCAGGAGCTTGAGCAGCCCGCTGTAGGCGGCCTTGAACACCGGTGACGCCACGACCACCCCGTCCGCCTCGGCGATCGCCGTCACCACGGCGGCGATGGCGGGGTCGGTGGGGTCGCCGAGCTGGAGCGGTCGCGCGGGCAGGTCGCGCACCCGGACGGAGGTGACGGCGTGGCCGTCGGCGGTCAACCGGGCGGCGACGTGGTCGGCCAGCGCCGCGGTGCGCGAGGTGGCGGACGGGCTGCCGGAGAGGACGAGGATCGAGGGCATGACGGGCCTCCGGTTCAGATCAGGCCGTGCCGGGGCGGCGGCGTCCCGGTCAACGTGTGCCGGCCGATGTGCTGGACCTTCCAGCGCACCGGGTCGTGCAGGGTGTGGGTGCGGGCGTTGCGCCAGTGGCGGTGCAGGTTGAGCGGGTCCAGCGCGGACCGGGTGCCCGCCACCTCGAACAGGGCGCTGGTCACCTCGACGGCCGACCGGTCGGCGAACGCCTTCGCCACGGCCACCGCGACGGACGCGGCGGCGACCCGCTCCTCCCGCGACGGGTCCGCGGGGTCCGTCCCGGCGAGGTGCGCCGCCGCGTCGTCCACCGCCCGCCCGGCCTCGGCCAGCAGCGCCTCCGCCGCGCGCACGGAGATCTCCAGCTCGCCGAACCGCTGCGCGGTCAGCACGTCCTCGTCGGCCCGGTCGACGCCGCTCTCGAACCACGGCCGGCTCTTCGTGCGGACGAAGTCCACCGCCTCGGTCAGCGCGCCGCGCGCGATGCCCGCGTCGATGGCGGCGTGCAGGACCTGCGCCTGCGCGCCGTACAGCTGGGGGCCGGTGAACGTCAGGTGGTGCGGCACGACCCGGTCGGCGGGCACCCGCACGCCGTCGAGCCGCACCGACCCGCTGGCCGTGGTGCGCTGGCCCATGCCGTCCCAGTCGTCGACGACGGTCAGTCCCGGCGCGTCGGCCGGCACGTACGCGACCACGGCCCGGTCCTCCGCGTCCTTCGCCAGCACCGGTACCCAGTGCGCGAACAACGCGCCCGTCGCGTAGTGCTTGAGCCCGTCGAGCACGAACCCGCCGTCGGGGTGGGGCAGCAGCCGCGTGCGGTGGTCCTGCACGTGCTTGGTGCCGGCCTCGGACTGGGCGTTGCCGAACCGCTTGCCCGCCAGCACCTCGGTGAAGAAGAACGCGCGCTGCGCGGGCGTGCCCTGGTGCCGCAGCGCGTTGACGTACACGACGTGGCTCTGCGGGATCTGCGCGATGTTCGGGTCGGCGGTCGCGAGCCGCCGGAACACCTCGGTGACGACGGCGGTGCCGACGTCCGCGCCGCCGTGCTCGCGCGGCACGGTGATGCCGAGCAGGCCGCTCGCCGACAGCTCGGCCAGCTCCCCGGCGGGCAGCAGCCGCCGGGCGTCGCGTTCCGCGGCCCCCTCGGCGAACCGGGCGGCCAGCCGGTCGGCGACCTCCAGGGCCTCGGCCCCGTCACCGATGACGGCCGCGCGGGGTGCCTCGACCAGTCCGGTCACGGCGTCCTCCAGTGTGGTGACGGGGGCCGGGCCCCGGGATCGGTCAGGTGTACCAGGTGGGCTCGGGCACTTCCCCGAGCAGCGCGTACCGCCCGACCTCGACCCGCTTGTACGCCACCGGGTCGTGCAGGCTGTGCGTGCGGATGTTGCGCCAGAAGATGTCCAGGCCGACCGAGTTCGCGCTCGCCCGCGCGCCGGTCACCTCGAACACCCTCGTGCCGATCTCCAACCCGGCGTCGACGGCGCGCAGCTTGGCCGCCGCGACGAGCACCGCGGCCTCGCCGCGCTCCTCCGGCGACACGGTGTCGGCGTGGGCGTTGATCCGCTCGATCGCCGCCGCCGCGCGCTCGGCCAGGGCCTCGGCGGCCCACAGCTTGGACTGGAGGTCGCCGTAGGCGTCGAGGACGTAGAACTCCTCGGCGGCGGACTCCTTGTTGTCCCCGCCGTAGGGCCACGGCCGGGTCTTCTCCCGGGTGTAGGCGGTCGCGGTGCTCAGCGCGCCGCGGGCGATGCCGAGGTAGAAGTTGGTGAACACCAACTGGATCAGCGGCACGTTGAGCGTGTTGTAGACCCGCGGCCGGAACTCCTTGTCCACGTACCCCGCGGCGTCCGACCAGGGGACGCGCACACCCCGGATCTCGACGCTGCCGCTCTCGGTGAGCCGCTGGCCGAGGTTGTCCCAGTCGTCGTTGAAGACGATCCCCTCCTGCGCGGACGGCACGATCGCGAAGACGTGCTTGTCCGTCCCGGCGAGGACGCCCTCCAGCACGGTGACGTCGGAGACCTTGCCGCCGGTGGAGAACGACTTGCGGCCGGTGAACACCAGCTCGTCGCCGTCCTCGGTGATGGTGAGGTCGTTGTCCCTCGGGTTGACCGCGCCGCCGTAGAACCAGCGCTCGCGCGTCGCCCGCTCCTCCACGGCCGCGACCTGCTCGGGCGTGCCGACCAGCCGCGCGGCCCACGCCCACAGGTAGTGGTAGCCGATGAGCTGGCCGATGGAGCCGTCGCCGCTCGCCACCTCGCGGATCACCCGGTAGGCGGTGGTCCAGCCCTGCCCGCCGCCGCCGTGCTCGACCGGGCCGAGCAGCGTCACCAGCCCGGCGGCCTTGAGCAGGGCGACCTCCGCGTGCGGGGTCTTGCCCGCGCGGTCGCGCTCGACGGCGTCGGACGCCAGGACCGCGGCGACCTCGGCCGCGCGGGCGACCCACTCCTCGGAGGTGGTCGGGGTCGGCTTCCCGGCCCAGTCGGTGCTGTTCTCGGTGTCGGTCATCGTTCCACTCCCACGGGTTCCGGGGTGCCGGCGCCGGTGGCCAGGTCGGCCTCCAGCTCGCGCACGATCGGCAGGACGCGGCGGCCGAAGTACTCGACCTCCTCCAGGTAGTGCAGGAAACCGAGCAGCAGCAGGTCCACGCCCCGCCGCTTGTACTCGACGATCCGGTGGGCGACCTGCTCCGGCGTGCCGATGAGCTTGCTGCGGAACCCGTCGTTGTACTGCACGAGGTCCTCGAAGCCCGAGTCCGCCCACATGCCCTTCTTGTCCGGGGCGGAGCCGCCCGCCTGCCGGACCGCGTCGCGGAAGCCGTGCACGGCCTCGACGTTCGCCTTCGCCACGATCTCGCGCAGCGTGTCGCGCGCCTCCGCCTCGGTGTCGCGGGCGATGAGGAACGCGTTGAGCCCGAACCGGACCCTGCGCCCGTGCTGCGCCGCGGTGGCGTTCACCTCGCCGATCTGCTCGCTGATCCCGTCGAAGTCCTTGCCGTTGCTGAAGTACCAGTCGGAGACGCGGCCCGCCATCGCCCGCGCCGCGGTGGAGTTGCCGCCCTGGAAGATCTCCGGGTGCGGCCGGTCCGGCGCGGAGAGCGGCTTGGGCTTGAGGTCGTAGCCGCGCAACCGGTAGAAGTCGCCCGCGAAGCGGGCGTCGTCCTCCGTCCAGCTCTTGCGCAGCACGCGGATGAACTCCTCCGAGCGCCGGTAGCGCTCGTCGTGCTCCAGCCAGGGTTCGCCCAGGGCGGTGAACTCGCCCTTGAACCACCCGCTGACCACGTTGACGGCGGCGCGGCCGTTCGACAGGTGGTCGGCGGTGGCGATCAGCTTGGCCAGCACCGCGGGGTGCCACAGGCCGGGGTGCACGGCGGCGATCACCTTGAGCCGCCGGGTGGCGAGCAGCAGCGCGAGGCTGAAGCTCGTGGACTCCTGCTGGTAGGCGGCGCCGTAGCTGGCCATGTACCGCACCTGGGACAGGGCGTACTCGAACCCGTTGTCCTCGGCGAGCACCGCCAGTTCGCGGTTGTAGTCGTAGCTCCAGTCGGTGCGCTGCTCGATGTCGCTGGTGACGAGACCGCCGCTGACGTTCGGCACCCAGTAGGCGAACTTCAGCGGCTCGTGGCCGGCTTCCGCGCTGCTTGCTGAGGACACGGTGAAGACTCCCGTCGTGGGAAGGAGGGGGGCGGCTGGACCGGGAACCCGATCAGCGCGGACAGCCCTGCCCGGCGATGCGGGCGAAGTCCACGTGCCGCCGCCGGGTCAGGTCCCGGCGATCGGTCGTCACGGCGAGCGCACCGGGCACGGCCACCCCCTTTCCCGAGGCCCACCCCATCGGACCGGGTCGCCGGAGCGCTGTCAACGACGTCGTGCGGGCTCCCACCATCCGGTCGCGGTGGCGCGGGTCGCGCTCGTCGGTCATCGGGTGCGCCGGTGACGTGGTCAGAGCGCGGAGAAGTGGGTCGGGTCGCCGACCAGCGTCGTGCTCGCGACGCCGTCCACGCTGACCGGGACGTCACCCGCCAGGGTGATCCGGTGCAGGCACCGGCGCGCGTCGTCGTAGTCGGCGACGCCGTAGTGCTGGGTGGCCCGGTTGTCCCAGACCGCCACGTCGCCGTCCGCCCACTGCCAGCGCACCGTGTTCTCCAACCGGGTCACCCGGTCCTGGAGCAGCCGGAACACCGCCTGCGACTCCGCGGTGGTCAACCCGACGATCCGCGTGGCGAAGTGGCCGAGCAGCAGCGCCCGCTCACCGGTCTCCGGGTGCACCCGGACCAGCGGGTGCTCGGTCTCGTGGCGCTGCGACCGGAACTCCTCGCGGTAGGTCTCCTCCTTGACGTCCACCCCGCCGACGCGGGCGGGGTCGACGTGCCCGGCGTAGTCGTGGAGGTTGGTGTGCACCGCCCACAGCCGGTCCGCCAACGCCTTCAGCGCGGGCGGCAGGTCCTCGTAGGCGCGTGCGGTGTTCGCCCACACCGTGCTGCCGCCGTAGGGCGGGAGCTCGACGGCGCGCAGGACGCTGATCGCCGGCACCCGGTCCACGAACGTGACGTCGGTGTGCCAGCTGTTGGCCTTGCCCTGCTCGGAGTCGATCGGCAGCACGTTGGCGTGCTCGCGACCCCTGACCGTGGGGTGCGCCAGGGTCGGCTCGCCGAGCAGCCGGGCGAACGCGAGCTGGCCCGCGTCGTCGAGGTGGTGCTGGTCGCGGAAGAACACCACCTTGTTCGCCAGCAGGGCCTCCCGGACGGTGGCGACGACGTGCTCGGGCAGGTCGCCGCCGAGCCGGACGCCGTCGACCCGCGCGCCGACGTCCGCGCCCAGTTTGTGAACGGTGGTGGTGCCGGAGAGCTGTGCGGTCATCGTCGGTCGTCCTCTCGCGGGGAAGCGGTTCCGGTCCCACCCTGGGCAGCGCCGGCCCGGCCGCACAACAGTGCGCGGCCGGAAAATAAGTCTTCCCAGCACGCGGACGCGATTGACACCGGGAACGGCCCGGAACTCGACGGCGACTTTTTTTGCAGTGCGGAAGAAAGTGTTCGCTGTCCAGTCCCGCGAGACCTCCGCCCCATGATGTGGGACGGTGTCCGAGGCCGTTGACCGGGGCGGACACGGGTGTGACGCTCGCTCCGTGAGTCAAGCCCGCTGAACCCGTCCTCACATTCCCTCCGGGTCCGACATGCCCGATCCCTCGGGCATCGATATTTCGGCCTGCCCATTTTTTCCAGCAAAGGACTCGCCGTGACCACCACGCGACGGAACTTCCTCGGCCTCACCTTCCTCGGCCTGACGGCGGCCGCGGTCGGCTGCTCCACCGCCGACGGCGCGGGCGGCGCCGGCACGAAGGTGCTCCGCTACCAGGGCTGGGCCGGCGACGTGTCGCTGCCCGAGCTGGCCGCCGACCTCGGCTACCTCGGCGACGTGCGGCTGGAGTGGGTCGGCAACACCACCAGCGGCCCGCAGGACATCCAGTCCGCCGCCACCGGCCAGGTCGACTTCGGCGGCGCCTTCAACGGCGCGGTGGTCAAGCTCAAGGCCGCGGGCGCGCCCATCAGGTCGGTGATCGGCTACTACGGCGCGGACGAGGCCGCCTACAGCGGCTTCTACGTCCCCGAGGACAGCCCGATCACAACGGCCCGCGACCTGGTCGGCAAGAAGGTCGGCATGAACACCCTCGGCGCGCACCACGAGGCCATGCTCGGCATCTACCTCAAGCGCAACGGCGTGTCCCCGGAGGAGGCCAAGGGCGTCGAGCCGATCGCGGTGCCGCCGGTGAACATCGAGCAGTCCCTGCGCCAGGGGCAGCTCGACGTCGGCGTGCTCGGCGGCATCCTGCGCGACAAGGCGCTGGAGAAGGGCGGCCTCCGCAAGCTGTTCTCCGACTTCGACCTGCTCGGCGCGTTCACCGCGGGCACGTACGTGTTCACCGAGAAGTTCATCGCGCAGAACCCGGAGACCGTCCGCACCTTCGTCACCGGCGTGGCCCGCGCCATCGAGTGGAGCCGCACGACGCCGCGCGACGAGGTGGTGGCGCGCAAGGTCGCCGTCCTCACCGGGCGCGGCCGCAACGAGGACCCGGCCGCCCTCGGGTACTGGCGGTCCACCGGCGTCGCCCACGAGGGCGGCCGGATCGTGGACGAGGAGCTGGCCATCTGGGTCGACTGGCTCGCCGAGCGCGGTGAGATCACCAAGGACCAGGTGACGCTCTCCGCCCTCTACACCAACGAGTTCAACGGGCTCGCCGCGTGAGCGCCCGCATCAGCTTCCGCGGCGTCACCAAGCGGTTCCCGGTCAAGGACCCGGCGACCGGGCAGCGGACCGCGTTCACCGCCGTGCAGGACATCGACCTCGACGTGCGGCCCGGCGAGTTCCTGGTCCTCGTCGGCCCCAGCGGCTGCGGCAAGTCCACCCTGCTCGACCTGCTCGGCGGGCTGACCGAGCCGAGCGAGGGCGAGGTCCTGCTCGACGGCCGGCCCATCACCGGCCCCGGCCTCGACCGCGGCGTCGTCTTCCAGCAGTACGCGCTGCTGCCGTGGCGCACCGCGCAGGGCAACGTCGAGTTCGGCCTGGAGGCGGCCGGGGTGCCGCGCCGGCAGCGCGCGGCGCGGGCCCGCGAGTTCCTCGACCTGGTGGGGCTCGGCGGTTTCGAGGACCGGCACCCGCACCAGCTGTCCGGCGGGATGCGGCAGCGGGTCGCGATCGCCCGCAGCCTCGCCTACGACCCGACCGTGCTGCTGATGGACGAGCCGTTCGCCGCGCTCGACGCGCAGACCCGCGAGTCGCTCCAGGACGAGCTGCTGCGCATCTGGCGGCGCACCGGCAAGACCGTCGTGTTCATCACGCACGCCATCGACGAGGCCGTGTACCTCGGCCGGCGGGTCGCCGTGCTGACCTCGCGGCCCGGCCGCGTCAAGGAGGTCGTCCCGATCGACCTGGGCGACCGCACCGGGCAGGACGACCCGCGCTCCAGCGTCGAGTTCGCCCGCTACCGGCACCGGATCTGGGACCTGCTGCACGACGAGGTGTCCCGGGCACAGCAACAGGAGAAGGAGGTGGCGGTGCGATGACCGCGATCCTGGAGGCACGACCGGCGGCGGGGCGGGACCCGGCGACCGACCGGCGACCGCGGCGCGTCCCGACCGCGCGGAGGGTCGCCCGGGCGCTGCTCACGGCGTCCGGCAAGGTGGCGGCCATCGCGCTGCTGCTGGCGACCTGGGAGGCCGCGCCCCGGCTCGGCCTGGTGGACGCCACCTTCCTGCCGCCGTTCTCCACCGTGCTCGGCGCGTGGTGGGACCTCGTCCTCAACGGGCAGCTGCTGGACAACACGCGCGCCAGCCTCGCCCGGTCGCTGTCCGGCTTCGGCCTCGCGGTGGCGGTCGCCGTCCCGCTCGGCCTGGTCATCGGCTGGTACAAACCGGTGGCGAACCTGCTCGGGCCGCTGCTGGAGGTCTTCCGCAACACCGCCGCGCTCGCGCTGCTGCCGGTGTTCGTGCTGCTGCTCGGCATCGGCGAGACGTCGAAGATCGCCATCGTCTTCTACGCCTGCACCTGGCCGGTCCTGCTCAACACCATCAGCGCGGTGCGCGGCGTCGACCCGACCCTGCTGCGGCTGGCCAGGTCCGTCGACCTGTCGGGGTTCCGGCTGTTCCAGAAGGTCATCCTGCCCGCCGCCGTGCCGACCGTGTTCACCGGCGTGCGGCTGGCGGGCGCGGTGTCGATCCTCGTGCTGGTGGCCGCCGAGATGGTGGGCGCCAAGGCCGGCCTCGGCTACCTGATCAACGCCTCGCAGTTCAACTTCGCCATTCCCCAGATGTACGCGGGCATCATCACGATCTCCGCCATCGGCGTCGTGTTCAACCAGCTCCTGGTCGCCCTGGAACGCAGGTTCACGTCCTGGCGCGTCCCCGTCGGGGCCTGAGCCCCCTGCCCGGAAGGAGACTCCCGTGACGCTCGAACTGACCACCGACGTGCTGGTCGTGGGCGGCGGCCCGGCCGCCACCTGGGCCGCGTTGAAGGCCGTCGAGGAGGGTGCGTCGGTGGTGCTGGCCGACAAGGGCCACTGCGGCACCAGCGGCGCGACCGCGTCCGGCGGCACCGGCGTGTGGTACGTGCCGCCGGAGCCGGCGGCCCGCGAGGCGGCCATGGCGAGCCGCGAGGCGCTGGGCGGCTACCTGGCCGACCGGCGCTGGATGGCCAGGGTGCTCGACGAGACCTACGAACGGGTGAACGAACTGGCCGAGGTCGGCCGCTACCCGTTCCCGGTCGGCCCGGACGGGCGGCAGCTGCGCACCGGCCTCCAGGGGCCGGAGTACATGCGCCGCCAACGGGTCCGGGTGCGCCGCGCGGGCGTCACCGTCCTCGACCACAGCCCGGTCACCGAGCTGCTCACCGCCGACGACGGCGCGGTGGCCGCCGCGCGGGGCCACCAGCGGCAGGCCGGCCGGTCGTTCCTGGTCCGCTCGGGCGCGGTGGTCCTCGCCACCGGCGGCTGCGCGTTCCTGAGCAAGGCGCTCGGGTGCGACGTCAACACCGGCGACGGCGCCCTGTTCGCCGCCGAGGTGGGCGCGGAGCTGTCCGGGATGGAGTTCTCCAACGCCTACGGCATCGCCCCCGCGCAGACCTCCGTCACCAAGACCGCGTTCTACGACTACGCCACGTTCCACCACGCCGACGGGCGGGTGCTCGACGGCGCGGGCAGCCAACGGGGGAGGTCGGTGATCGCGCGGACCCTGTTGTCCGAGAAGGTGTTCTGCACGCTCGACCGCGCCGACGAGGCCGCCCGCGCCGCGATGCGGCTCGCGCAGCCCAACTTCTTCCTCACCTTCGACCGGCTGGGCATCGACCCGTTCACCCAGCCGTTCGAGGTCACCCTGCTGGCCGAGGGCACGGTGCGCGGCACCGGCGGCATCCGGATCGCCGACGACGGCTGCGCCACCACCGTGCCCGGCCTCTACGCGGCGGGCGACGCGGCCACCCGCGAGCTGATCTGCGGCGGGTTCACCGGCGGCGGCAGCCACAACGCGGCGTGGGCGATCTCCTCCGGCTCCTGGGCCGGCCGCGCCGCCGCCCGGTCCGCCCGCGCGCTCGGCCCCGCCGCCACCCGCCGCCGCACGACCCCCGCGGGCGGCGCGGGACTGCGCCCCACCGGCACGACGACGTCCGTGTCCGCCGCCGAGGTGGTCGCCGCCGTGCAGGCCGAGGTGCTGCCGTACGACAAGAACTACCTGCGGCGCGGTGACGTGCTGCGGACCGCGCTGGGGGTGCTCGACGGCACCTGGGACGCGATCCGCTCGGGCCTGCGCGCCGAGGGCGCCGACGCGGTGCGCGCCCGCCGGGCCGCGGCGATGGTCGCGCACGCGAGGTGGATGTACACCTCCGCGCTCGCCCGCGGCGAGAGCCGGGGCATGGCCAAGCGGCTCGACTTCCCCGACCTCGACCCCGCCCAGCAGCACCGGATCACCTCCGGCGGCCTGGACCGGGTGTGGGCCCGACCGGAGGAGGTGGCGGTGTGATCGAACTCGTGTCCGCCGCGCGGTGCGTCGCCTGCGACAAGTGCGTCGTGGTCTGCCCCACCGACGTGTTCGACCGAGGACCGGACGGGGTGCCGGTGGTCAGCAGGCAGCAGGACTGCCAGACCTGCTTCCAGTGCGAGGCGAACTGCCCGACCGACGCGCTGTTCGTCGCCCCGCACACGCACCCGCTGCCCGCGGGGTCGCCCGAGCACGACGAGGAGCACCTGCGGCGGACCGGCCTGCTCGGCAGCTACCGCCGCGACATCGGGTGGGGTCGCGGCCGCACACCGGGCGCGGCGAGGGCCATCGGGCCCGCGCTGTCGCCGTCCGGCCCGCCGCTGACCTCGTGAGCACCGCCACCACCGGGCACCGGCGCGGCCCGACCGCCTCGACGCTGCTGGGCGCGGTGCTGCGGCACGGTCCCGTCGCCCGCAGCACCATCGCCCGGCTGACCGGCCTCAGCCCCGCCGCGGTGACCCGCACCTGCGCGGCGCTCGCCGACCGGGGCCTGCTCACCGAGGTGACCTGGCCGGTGCGCGACCGGGGCATCGGCCGCCCGCACGTCCCGGTGGACATCGAGACCGGCCGGCACGTGGTGGCCGGGCTGCACGTCGCGCACGACCACTGCACGCTCGCGCTGCTCGACCTGCGCGGGCGGGTCCGGGCCCGGCTGCGCGTGCCGCACCGCGACCCGGACGACCCGGAGCGGGTGCTGACCGCCGCCGCCGACCGCCTGGTGCGGCTGCACGCCGAACGGCTGCCCGGGCACGTCCCGCTCGGCCTGGGCGTCGCCGCGGGCGGCTGGGTCGACACCGCGCGGGGCGTGCTGGTCGAGCACGCCTCCCTCGGCTGGCGCGACGTCCCCGTGCGCGACCTGCTCACCGCCCGCACCGGGCTGCCGGTGCTGGTCGACAGCCACGCCCGGGCGCTGGCGCAGGCCGAGCAGCTCTTCGGGGCCGCCGGCCGCCGGGAGTCCCTGGTCCACCTCTTCGTCGGCAACGTGGTGGACGCGGCGATCGTCACCGGCGGCACCGCCCACCGCGGGGCCCGCTCGGCGGCCGGCGACGTCGCCCACCTGGCCCTGGGCGACCCGGCGATCCGCTGCCCGTGCGGCCGTCGGGGCTGCCTGGAGGCCACCGTGTCCGACCGCGCCTGGGCGCGGCGGGCGCACCGCGCGGGCGTGGTCGACCGGCCGTCCATCGCCGACCTGGTCGCCGCCGCCGTGCGCGGTGGCGCGGCGGCCACCGCGCTGCTGGTCGAGCGCGCCAGGCTGGCCGGCCGCGCCGCCGCGCTGCTGTTCGACATCGTCAACCCGGACGTGCTCGTGGTCACCGAGCTGGGCGTGATCCACCTGCCCGAGTGCGCCGCCGCGCTGCGCGCCGAGGTGGCCGCGACGTCGCGGGCGTGCCCGTCGACCGCGGCCGTGCTGGCCAGCAGCTTCGGCGAGGACGTGCTGGGCGTGGCGGCGGGCGCCGTGCAGCTCGACGCGCTCTACGCCGACCCCCTGAACACCCGCAACCCCACCCGACCGGGAGTCTGAGTTGTCCGCACGCACGCTCCACCTCAACGCGTTCCTCATGGGCGTCGGCCACCACGAGGCGGCCTGGCGGCACCCGCGCACCGACCCGGGCGCGCTCGACGACGTGGCCCACTTCCAGCACCTGGCCCGCACCGCGGAGCGCGGCGCGTTCGACTCGGTGTTCCTCGCCGACGGCGTGCAGGTCTGGGGCGACGTCCGGCACACCGCCGCCAACCGGTTCGAGCCGATCACGCTGCTCACCGCGCTCGCCCAGGTCACCGAGCGCATCGGGCTGATCGCGACCGCGTCCACCGGGTTCAGCGAGCCCTACAACCTGGCCAGGCTGTTCTCCTCGCTCGACCACATCAGCGGCGGCCGGGCCGGGTGGAACGTGGTGACCACCGCGGGCGACCGGGCGGCGCAGAACTTCAACCGCGACGTCAACACCGAGCACGCCGAGCGCTACCGGCGCGCCGACGAGTTCCTGGAGGTCACCACCGCCCTGTGGGACTCGTGGGAGGACGACGCGCTCGTCCGGGACCAGGCGTCCGGCGTGTTCGCCGACGAGACCAAGGTGCACGAGGTCAACCACCGGGGGCGGTTCTTCTCGGTGCGCGGCCCGCTCAACGCCGTGCGCAGCCCGCAGGGCCGCCCGCTGCTGGTGCAGGCCGGGTCCAGCGAGGACGGCAGGGCGTTCGCGGCGGCGTGGGCGGAGGCCGTGTTCACCGCCCACCAGACCCACGGCGACGCGACCGCGTTCTACGGCGACCTCAAGCGCCGCGTGACGGCCGCCGGGCGGTCCGCCGACCAGGTCAAGGTGCTGCCCGGCATCGTCCCGGTGCTCGGCGGCACCGAGGCGGAGGCGCGGGCGCTGGCCGACGAGCTGGACGCCCTGATCATCCCCACCCGCGCGGTGCGGCAGCTCACCGAGCTGATCGGCGTGGACCTGACCGACCACCCCCTCGACCAGCGCCTGCCCCCGTTCCCGCCGGTCAGCCACGTCAACGGGGCCAAGAGCCGGTTCGAGCTGGTCCGCGACCTGGCCGAGCGGGAGCGGCTGACCCTGCGCCAGCTGCTGGGCCGGCTCGGCGGCGGACGGGGGCACCAGGTCGTGGTCGGCACCCCCGAGCAGGTGGCCGACCACGTCGAGCTGTGGTTCACCACCGGCGCGGCGGACGGCTTCAACGTCATGGCGCCCCTGCTGCCGTCCGGCCTGGAGGACTTCGTCGACCACGTGGTGCCCCTCCTGCGCGCCCGCGGCCTCTTCCGCACCGAGTACACCGGCCGCACGCTGCGCGAGCACTACGGCCTGCCCCGACCGGCCGGCCGCTACACCGGGGCCGCCCGGCGCGGCGGCGTCGCGGTCGCGGCACACCCCTGACGCGCCCCCGTGCGCCGGCGACCCCCACCGCGCGGTGGGGGTCGCCGCCGAACCCGACCGCCCCGGGGAGGTTCGACCGGTTTTCCGGGGGTACTCGCGGTGGGCGTCAAGCAGGCGGCGCACACCTGCGGCGATGGCGAGGCGCGATGGGGCTGGACTTCGACGACACCGTGACGCGCGCCCTGAGGCGGTACGCGAGGTCGGTCACCTCGGCGCTGGGCCTGGGCGGCGACTGCTGGTGCGTGCAGGACGAGCACCAGGTCGGCATCTACCTGGCGCTGGACGGCCGGTTGGGCTCGCACCCCGGCCACGACGTGGCGCTGCTGTGGGACGAGCGGCACGGCTGGTCGGCCGTCGTGGAGACCGACGGCGGCGAGGACGTCGTCGTGGGCCGCCTCGACGGCCTGGCGGTGCCGCGCGCCGGCGCGGTGGCCGCCTGGGTCGCCGACCTCTTCCGCCGCTCGGCGGCCGACGCCCGGCGCGACGACCAGGTCACCCCCGACGCGCTCCCCAGGGCCTCCTGAGGCACCCGCAGTCGACCGCGTTTCACCGCCCTCCTCCCGGGAAGCCGTCCCACGAGACGGCGAGGAGACGGCATGAAGGCAGTGGTGTGGCACGGGACCGGGGACATCCGGCTGGACGAGGTGCCCGACCCGAAGGTCCTGGAACCGGGTGACGCGATCGTGCGCATCACGCGCAGCGCGATCTGCGGCACCGACCTGCACCTCGTGCGCGGCACGATGCCCGGCATGGTGGAGGGCACCGTCCTGGGGCACGAGGCCGTGGGCGTGGTGGAGGAGGTCGGACCGGCGGTGCGCGGGTTCACCCCCGGCGACCGCGTGGTGGTGACCTCCACGATCGGGTGCGGCACCTGCTCGTACTGCCGGGCCGGGTACTACGCGCAGTGCGACACGGCGAACCCGAACGGACCGACCGCGGGCACGTCGTTCTTCGGCGGGCCGGAGTCGACGGGGCCGGTGGACGGGTTGCAGGCCGAGTACGCCCGCGTGCCGTTCGCCATGACGAGCCTGGTGCGCATCCCCGACGCGGTCGACGACGACCAGGCGATCCTGCTCTCCGACATCTTCCCCACGGCCTGGTTCGGCGCGAAGCTCGCCGAGGTCGGGAAGGGCGACAGCGTGCTCGTGCTCGGCGCGGGCGTGGTGGGGCAGTTCGCCATCGCCTCGGCCAAGCGGCAGGGGGCCGGGCGGGTGTTCGTCGTCGACGGCATCGGGTCGCGCCTGGACAAGGCCCGCGAGCAGAACGCCGAGACGGTGGACTTCAACCGCGAGGACCCCGTCGCCCTGGTCCAGGAGCTGACCGGCGGCATCGGCGTCGACCGCGTCATCGAGTGCGTCGGCGTGGACGCCCAGCGCCCGAAGACCGGACCCGCCGCCGAGGGGGCCGCGCGGATGGTCGACCGGTTCGAGCGGGAACGGCGGCAGGCCGCGCCCGAGGCGAACCCGACCGGCGAGCAGTGGGTGCCCGGCGACGCGCCGAGCCTGGCCCTGAGGTGGGCCGTGCAGGCGGTCGCCAAGGCGGGTACCATCGGGGTCGTCGGCGTCTACCCGCCCGGCTTCGACGGCTTCCCGATGGGCGAGGCGATGAACAAGAACCTCACCGTGCGGATGGGCAACTGCAACCACCGCCGCTACCTGCCCGAGCTGCTCGACCTCGTGGTCAGCGGCGTCGTGGACCCCACCGCGTTCATCACGCGGCACGAACCCCCGGTGAACGCGATCGAGGCGTACGAGACGTTCGACCGCCGCGAAGAGGGCTGGCTCAAGACCGTCCTGGACGTCGCGTGAGCGCCGGCACCGTCGCGGACGCGCTCGTCCGACGACTGCGGACCTGGGGCGTGCCCAGGGTGTTCGGCTACGCGGGCGACGGCATCGACCCGATCCTCGCCGCCCTGCACCGCGCCGGCGGGGACCCGGAGTTCGTGCCCGTGCGGCACGAGGAGATGGCCGCCTTCATGGCCACCGGCCACGCCAAGTACACCGGCGAGGTGGGCGTGTGCCTGTCCACCCAGGGACCGGGGGCGATCCACCTGCTCAACGGCCTCTACGACGCCAAGCTGGACCGCCGGCCGGTGGTGGCGCTCGTCGGGCAGGTCGTGACGACCGCGCTGGGCACCGGCTACCTCCAGGAGGTGGACCTGCACTCGCTGTTCAAGGACGTCTGCGGCCAGTACCTCCAGACGGTGTCCGCCCCCGAGCAGCTGCCGGTGCTCCTGGACAACGCGATGCGCACCGCGATCTCCGAGCGCGTGCCGACCTGCCTGATCGTGCCGCACGACGTGCAGCGCGCCGACGCCGTGGAGGAGCTGCCGCACACCCACGGCGTCGTGCCGTCCTCGGCGGTCCTCGCCCGCCCGCGCGTGCTGCCGCGCGAGGACGACCTGCGCCGGGCCGCCGACGTGCTCAACGCGGGCGAACGGGTCGCGCTGCTGCTCGGGCGCGGTGCCGCCGGCACGGGGCGCGAGGTCGCCGAGGTGGTCGAGGTGCTGGGCGCGGGGGCGACGGCGTCGCTGGTGGGCAAACCGGTCGTGCCGGAGGACGCGCCGTGGCACACCGGCGTCATGGGCCACCTGGGCACCACCGCCTCGGCGGAGCTGATGTCGGGCTGCGACACGCTGCTGATCGTGGGCAGCAACGACCCGTGGACCGAGTTCTACCCGGAGCCGGGGCAGGCCCGCGCCGTGCAGGTCGACGTCGAGGCGCGGGTGGTGGGCAGCAAGTACCCGGTCGAGGCGGCGCTCGTCGGCGACGCGCGCGAGACGCTGCGGGCCCTGCTGCCGCTGCTGCACCGCAAACCCGACCGCGGGTGGGAGCAGCGGGTGTTCACGTCGGTGTCCCGGTGGCGGCGGATCGCCGGGGAACGCGCCCGCACCCCCGCCGACCCGCTCAACCCGGAGCTGGTGGTGCACGAGCTGTCCGGCCACCTGCCGCTCGACGTGCAGGTCGCCGTGGACGTCGGCTCGGCCACCTACTGGTTCGCCCGCCACCTCGCCCTGCCGGTCGGCGCGCCCGCGCACACCTCCAGCTACCTGGCGTCCATGGGCTGCGCCCTGCCCTACGGCCTGGCGGCCAAGCTGCACGCGCCGGACCGGCCGGTGGTGGCGCTGGTCGGCGACGGCGCGATGCAGATGAACGGCCTGCTGGAGCTGATCACCGTCGCCGACCGGTGGCGCGGCTGGGCCGACCCGAGGTTCGTCGTGCTGGTGCTGCACAACCGCGACCTCAACGAGGTCACCTGGGAGCAGCGCGAGATGGAGGGCGACCCGCGCTTCCCGACCTCGCAGCGCGTCCCGGACTTCCCCTACGCCGCCTACGCCGAGCTGATCGGCCTGCGCGGCATCCGCGTCGACTCGCCCGACCAGGTCGGCAAGGCGTGGCACGAGGCGTTCCACGCCGACCGGCCCGTGGTCGTGGAGGCCGTCGTGGACCCCGCCGTGCCGCTGCTCGCCCCGCACCTGCCGGGGGAGAAGGTGGACGCGATCCTCAAGGGGCTGGACCAGGAACCCGGCGGTGACCCGGAGCGGGAGCACCTGCGGCGGCAACGCGCCGCCGAGGGGCACGGGTAGCGGGCCCGCCCGGTCGGGGGTCCGCCGCTCCGGGCCCCGGGAGTGCTCGCCGCTCTCAGCGGGTGCTGTCGTCCGGTGCCGGGGGAGTGTCCGTGCCCTGCCTGACCAGGAGGACGAGTCGTTCCGCCCGGTCGGCGTCGGTGGTGGTCAGGGCGATCCCGTTGGCCAGGGCGAGGAGTTCCGACGCGGTGAGGTCGGCGCGGACGGCACCGGCGGTCTGCGCCCGGGTCAGCAGTGCGGACGCGGCTGCGTGCATCGAGTGGTGCCAGCGGTCGAACAACGCGGAGTGCCGACCGGTGCGGTCGTCGGTGATCGACAGCGCCAGTTCCCGCTTGGCCGTCACGTGCGCGATGAAGTCCCGGAGCCAGTCGAAGAGGGCGTCGTCGGGAGGGTCCTCGGTCAGGAGGGACCGGCTCCGGGCGTGGAGTTCGGCCACTTCTCCGGAGTAGACGGCGATGATCAATTCGCGACGCGTCGGGAAGTGCCGGTACATCGTGGCGTTGCCGACGCCGGCCCGGCGGGCGACGTCGTCGAGCGGGGCGTCGACACCGCGGTCGTGGAAGACGTCCCTGGCCGCGGCCACCAGCAGGTCGTAGTTGCGCTGGGCGTCCGCGCGCCGACGCCGGGGTCCCGAACGCGGCGCGGGTCCGGCGCTCTGCGGTGGCATGACCCTCCTTGCCAATCGGGGACTTCCCCGGTTACGGTAGCCGACCAGCGCAAACGGGGAGTTCCCCACTTGCGGCCTCGTGCAGTCCCACCGGAGGAGGTCCCGCATGCCGCAGGGAGCGGAAGGCACCGCGCACCCGGGACCGGGGGAGGTCCACCGGCGCTGCGTCGAGAGCTACGCGCAGGTCCTGGAGGGCCGGCTCGAAGACGCGCTGGAGCTGATCGACCCCGAGGTCGTCGACCACCGGGGAGGCACCCGGGGCGATCACCGGGGACGCGAGGCCTGGCGGCGGAAGTGGGAGCAGGCGAGCACGGGCAGCGCGTTCCGCGACGTCTCGGTGACGATCGAGCAGAACGTCGTCTCCGGCGACACCTCCGTCAACCGGTACACCGTCCGGGGCGCCCACGCGGACTCCGGCCGGCGCTACGAAGTCCTCGGCCTGGACATGGTCCGAGTCCGCGACGGCCGGATCGTCGAGCACTGGGCCCTGCTGGACGAAGAGGCGATGCGCGACCAGTTGGGCCCGTGAAAGGACCTCCCGCCCCGGCGGCGAACGGCCTCAGGGGGTCACCGGGGGAGCGGTGACGACCTCGGTGGCCGGGTCGTGGCGGAGCGCGGTCGTGCCGGCCACGACGACGGTCGCCCTCCGCCACGGCTGTTCGCGGAGCAGGAACGGCAGTTCCTCGGCCGACCACGCGGCGACGTGCCGGCGCTGGGCGTCGGAGTCGCCGTCGCGCGCCACCAGGCGGCGGTGCTGCTCGTCCAGGTCGCCCTGCACCCGGATCGAGGCGTCGACCCACGGGGCGAGCTCCTCGCGGACCACCCCGGTGCCCTCGACCCGCACGACGTCCGCCCCGGTCGGGACGCGGATCGCCCCCGGCCTGCCGTGCTCCACCCACGCGGCGGGGCGGTACTCCACCGCCCCGCCGCGGTGGAGGGGGCGCAGGACGTTCCCGACCAGCAGGTGCCCCCCAGTCGAAGCACGCGTGGTTCCAGGCGACGTCGGGCAGTCGCTCGACGCGCCACCCCTCGGCCGGGACCTCGCCCGGGTGCAGGCGCATCCACGACCTCCTCGGGAGCCGCGACCGGTCGGACGAGGGTACGGCTCGCGGCGGTGCCCGGGTCGGGGTCGGGCGGTCCGGGCTGCGGTGTGACGTAAGTAATTTGGAATTATTCCAGATAACCGCATAAGGTTGTCCCCGTGACGTCCGACTTCGAGGCCCAGCTGCGGTCGGTCTCGTTGCGCGTGACCCGTCCCCGGTTGGCGGTGCTCACGGCGCTGCGCGACCACCCCCACGTCGACACCGAGACGGTGATCTCGCTGGTGCGCGTGGACCACCCGACGGTGTCCCACCAGGCGATCTACGACGTGCTGCGCGCCCTGACCGACACCGGTCTGGTGCGGCGCATCCAGCCCGCCGGCGCGATCGCCCGCTACGAGTCCCGGGTGGGGGACAACCACCACCACGTCGTGTGCCGCTCCTGCGGCGCGATCTCGGACGTCGACTGCGCCGTCGGCCACAGCCCCTGCCTCACCGCCTCGAACGACAACGGCTACGCGATCGACGAGGCGGAGGTCGTCTTCTGGGGCACCTGCCCCGACTGCTCGGCCGAGAACACCGCCAAATGAACCGCCTGTTGGAAGGAAGTAGATGAGCGACCCCAAGGGAACGCCCCCGTCGAGCGCGCAGGGCGTGGACCAGAAGGCCGCGGTCGGCTGCCCGGTCGCGCACGACTCGGTGACCTCGCACGGCAGCGAGAGCGAGAACCCCGCGATCGACTCGCCGACCCCGAAGACGGGTGGCCGTCCCCGCGGCAACCGCGACTGGTGGCCCAACCAGCTCGACCTGTCGGTGCTGCACGCCCACTCGACGAAGAGCAACCCCCTGGGCGAGGCGTTCGACTACGCCCGGGAGTTCGCCAAGCTCGACGTCGAGGCCCTCAAGCGCGACATCACCGAGGTGCTCACCACCTCGCAGGACTGGTGGCCGGCCGACTTCGGCCACTACGGCGGCCTGATGATCCGCATGAGCTGGCACGCCGCGGGCACCTACCGCATCCACGACGGCCGCGGTGGCGCGGGCGACGGCGGCCAGCGGTTCGCCCCGCTCAACAGCTGGCCCGACAACGCCAACCTGGACAAGGCGCGCCGCCTGCTGTGGCCGGTCAAGCAGAAGTACGGCCAGAAGGTCTCCTGGGCCGACCTGCTCGTGCTCGCCGGCAACGTCGCCCTGGAGTCCATGGGCTTCAAGACCTTCGGCTTCGGCTTCGGCCGCGTGGACGTCTGGGAGCCGGAGGAGATCTTCTGGGGCCCCGAGGACGCCTGGCTGGGTGACGAGCGCTACGTCAGCGAGTCGGAGATGGCGCCCGAGGTCGGCGCGACCGAGATGGGCCTCATCTACGTCAACCCCGAGGGCCCCCGCGGCAACGCGGACCCGCTGGCGGCGGCGCACTTCATCCGCGAGACCTTCGGCCGGATGGCGATGAACGACGAGGAGACCGTCGCCCTCATCGCCGGTGGCCACACCTTCGGCAAGACGCACGGCGCGGGCGTCGCGGACGGCCACGTGGGCGCGGAGCCCGAGGGCGCCCCGCTGGAGGCGCAGGGCCTGGGCTGGCTGAGCACCCACGGCAGCGGCAAGGGCGCGGACACGATCACCAGCGGCCTCGAGGTGACGTGGACCGACAAGCCGACGCAGTGGAGCAACCGCTTCTTCGAGATCCTCTTCGGCTACGAGTGGGAGCTCACCACGAGCCCCGGCGGGGCCAAGCAGTGGGTCGCCAAGGACGCCGAGGAGATCATCCCCGACGCCTACGACCCGGCCAGGAAGCACAAGCCGACCATGCTCACGACCGACCTGTCGCTGCGCGTGGACCCGGCGTACGAGAAGATCTCCCGCCGCTTCCTGGAGAACCCCGACGACTTCGCGCTGGCGTTCGCCAAGGCGTGGTACAAGCTGCTGCACCGCGACATGGGTCCGGTCAGCCGCTTCCTGGGCCCGTGGGTCGCCGAGCCCCAGCTGTGGCAGGACCCGGTGCCGGCCGTCGACCACGAGCTGGTGGGCGACGCCGACGTCGCCGCCCTCAAGGCGAAGGTCCTCGACTCCGGCCTCACCACCGCCCAGCTGGTCAGCACGGCCTGGGCCTCGGCCGCGAGCTTCCGCTCCACCGACAAGCGCGGTGGCGCCAACGGCGCCCGCATCCGCCTGGAGCCGCAGCGCAACTGGGAGGTCAACCAGCCGGAGCAGCTCAAGGCCGTCCTGGAGACCCTGGAGGGCGTCCAGCGGGAGTTCAACGCGGCGGGCGGCGCGAAGATCTCGCTGGCCGACCTGATCGTGCTGGCCGGTTCGGCCGCCGTCGAGAAGGCGGCGCGCGACGCCGGCGTCGAGGTGACCGTGCCGTTCCGCCCGGGGCGCACCGACGCCTCGCAGGAGCAGACCGACGTCGAGTCGTTCAAGGTCCTGGAGCCGCAGGCCGACGGTTTCCGCAACTACCTGCGTTCCGGTGAGAAGCGCCAGCCGGAGGTGCTGCTCGTCGACCGCGCCTACCTGCTCGACCTGACCGCGCCGGAGATGACCGTCCTGGTCGGCGGCCTGCGCTCGCTCGGCGCCAACCACGGCGGCAGCGCGCACGGCGTGCTCACCGACCGGCCCGGCGTGCTCACCAACGACTTCTTCGCCAACCTGCTCTCGCCGGGGACCCGGTGGAAGGCGTCGGAGTCCGAGGAGAACGTGTACGAGATCCGCGACTCGGCCACCGACGAGCTGAAGTGGACGGCGACCCCGGTCGACCTCGTCTTCGGCTCCAACTCCCAGCTGCGCGCCCTCTCCGAGGTCTACGCCAGCGAGGACGCCCGCGAGAAGTTCGTGACCGACTTCGTCGCGGCGTGGACCAAGGTGATGGAGCTCGACCGGTTCGACCTCGTCTGACCCGGTGACACCGACGAGCCCGGCCGGTCCAGCGCGGACCGGCCGGGCTCGTCGCGCACCCCGGGTGAACGGGGCGGCCCGCTCGACGCGAGCGAGGCCGTTGCCGGGGGTCAGCCGGCGTAGGGGGCCTTCGCCGCCTTCGCCGCCGTCAGGAACGCGCCCTTGTTCCTCGGCCAGAACAGGCTGTCCACGCACGAGTACTGCGGGAAGAACCCGCCGCAGCTGCCGCTGCCGCTGCCGATCTCGAACGTGTAGCTCGCGATGCCCAGGGTGCCGTAGGTGAAGTCGTCGGTCGTGCCCGTCGTGTCACCCTCGGCGACCACGGTGTACCCGTTGAACGCCGCCATCTTCCTGCCCAGCGCCGAGAGCTGCGCCGCGTTCGGGTTGGCGTTCCACGTCCAGCCCCACGGCGGCATGATCAGGTTGCCGTAGCTGTGGACGGTGATCATCACGCCCTTGGTCGTCACCGGTGCCGGCTCGGTGTCGCCCGGGCCCCGCTGGTCGGGGAACAGCTGCCGGAACCACGCCTCGATCGCCCGGGTCTCCGGCTCCGACCCGGCCGCCGTGCCCTGGTAGGTCTCGCCGCACCGGCTCGTGCCCGCCCCGCCCCACTTGAACGTGGAGTTGCGGTTGAGGTCCACTCCGTAGCTCGGCGCCGAGCACGACGCGCTGGTGTTGTTGGCGTTCTTGCGCTGCATCAGCGGCTGGTTGCCGCCGGACGCGACGATGTCCACGCCGTCCGGGTTGACGATCGGCACCACCCACAGCTCCGTGGTGTCCAGGATGGACGTCACCTCGGCGTCCGTGCCGTACCCCTTGGTGACGTGGTCGATCCACCGCCACGCCAGCTCGCCCGTGGCCAGCTCCCGCGCGTGGAGCTGCGCGATCAGCGCGAACCGCGGCTTGGCCGAGGCGGGGTTCAGCGCGCAGTCGCCGGCCTGCTTCCTGGTGATGCAGATGGCCTTGATGTCGTGCCCGCCCTGGCCGCGCGTCTTGCGCCAGCTGTCGCCGATGTCGTGCACCTGCGTCAGCGCCGGGTAGGCCGCCGCCACGTCGGTCAGGTGCTTCTCGTGCTCGGCCGCGGTCCGGTAGCCGCCGTAGAACGTCTGGACGCCGACGTCCGCGCTCCGCCCGGCCGGCACCGGCTTGTAGACCGCGTCGAACTTGCGCGGCCGGTAGCCCAGGGCGACCAGCCGGTCGGCCACGCGCTGGTCGCCGACCACCTGCACGCCGCCGTCGACGCCGTGCTCGACGTCGAACCCGGCCGCCTGCAACGTGCGCTCGGCCGCGCCCGGGACCTGCCAGTAGTACGGCGCGTCGTCCGGCCGTGCGGTCGCCGCGCTGCTCCCGACGAGCACCAGCGCCGCCGCGACAAGACCTGTCCACACCTTCATCGACGGACCTCCCAACGGGTCGGCGGCCGGGCAGGGTAACGGGGGCCGCCGTGCCGAAGGCGAGTATGGGGCACCGCGCACGCGGTCAAGTACCTACTAACGGTGATCATGTGTACCCATAACGTCACATCGGGTGAAAAATGTGTTAACCGGGTGCCCTCCGCGTTCACGGCGGCGCTCGGCGCGGGAACCGGACCGGGTCCGCCCGGACGGGGGTCAGAAGCGGATCACGACCCGTCCGCGCAGCCCGCCCGCGTCCATCACCCGGTGCGCCTCGGCGGCCCGCTCGGGCGGGTACTCGCCCGCCACGCGCAGCCGCAGCACACCCGCCGAGGCCAGCTCGCGCAGCTCCTCCAGCCAGTCGGTGCGCTCCAGCGCCTCGCCGACCACGACCCGGTGCACGGTGATGCCGCGCTCGGTGCTCGCGGGCCGCCAGCCCCGCACGACGACCACGCCGCCGCCGTCGCGGACCGCGCCGAACACCCGCTCGTGCAGCAGCGCGGTGTCGTACACGCCGTCCACGCCGGCGGGGAAGCGCTCGCGCACCGCGTCGGCGAACCCGTCACCGCGCGGCACGACGTGGTCGGCGCCGAACCCGAGGACCAGCTCCCGGTCCTCGGGCTTGGCGTCGGCGACGACCACCAGGCCCGCCCGCTTGGCGAGCGGCACCACGTACGAGGCGAGCAGGCCCGCGCCGCCGGTCACCGCGAGCGCCCCGCCCGGGGGCAGGCCGAGCAGCTCCAGGCCGAGCCTGGCGGTGAGCCCGTTCATCGGCAGCGTCGACGCCTCGGCGGCGGAGGCGCCGTCCGGGACCGGCACGGCGGACGCCTCCGGCACGACCAGCAGCTCCGCCTGCGCCCCGCCCTCGGGGCGCCGGGGCGTGACGGCGGCCATCACCTCGTCGCCGACCCGCAGCCGCCGGACACCGGGGCCGACGGCCTCCACCGTCCCCGCCGCGTCCATGCCGGGCACCCACGGGGGCGGCACGTCGTCGACGCCCCTCTCCCGCACCCCGATGTCGGTCGGGTTGACGGCGGCGGCGCGCACGGCGATCCGCACCTCGCCCTCGCCCGGCTCCCGCACCTCGCGGTCGACGACGGCCAGCACCTCCGGACCGCCCCGCTCGGTGACGCCCACTGCCCGTGCCATCGCGCTCTCCTCCCGTGCGGCACCCCCACCTGCCTACCGCGGATCGCCCGCGGGCGCGCGGCGGGTCAGCGCCAGCCGAGGGCGGGCGCGACGTGGGTGAGGATGTCGTCGAGCACGTGCACGTTGTAGTCCACGCCGAGCTGGTTGGGCACGGTGAGCAGCAGCGTGTCGGCCTCGGCGATGGCCTCGTCCTCGGCCAGCTGCTCGACCAGGGCGTCGGGTTCGGCGGCGTAGCTGCGGCCGAAGACGGCCCTGGTGCCGGCGTCGATGTACCCGATCTTGTCGGTGCTCCCGCCGTCGTCGCCGAAGTAGGCGCGGTCGAGGTCGGAGGTGAGGGCGAAGACGCTGCGCGAGACGGAGACGCGGGGCTGGTGCTGCCACCCGGCTTCCGCCCACGCCTTGCGGAACGCCCGGATCTGCTCGGCCTGCTGGACGTGGAACGGCGCGCCGCCCTCGTCGTTCTTCAGCGTCGAGCTCATCAGGTGCATGCCCTGCCGGGCGGCCCAGGCGGCGGTGGCGTTGGAGCCCGCGCCCCACCAGATCCGGTCCCGCAGGCCGGGCGAGTGCGGTTCGACGCGGAGCAGGCCGGGCGGGTTGGGGAACATCGGGCGCGGGTTGGGCGGCGCGAAGCCCTCGCCCTTCAGCACGGTCAGCAGCACCTCGGTGTGCTTGCGGGCCATGTCGGCGTCCGTGTCGCCCTCACCCGGCTGGTAGCCGAAGTAGCGCCAGCCGTCGACCACCTGCTCGGGCGACCCCCGGGAGAGGCCGAGCTGGAGCCTGCCGCCGGAGATGAGGTCGGCGGCGCCGGCGTCCTCGGCCATGTACATCGGGTTCTCGTAGCGCATGTCGATCACGCCGGTGCCGATCTCGATGCGCTCGGTCCGGGCGCCGATCGCGGCCAGCAGCGGGAACGGGGAGGCCAGCTGCCTGGCGAAGTGGTGCACCCGGAAGTAGGCGCCGTCCGCGCCCAGCTCCTCCGCGGCCACGGCCAGGTCGATGGCCTGCGACAGCACGTCCGCCGCCGACCTCGCCCGCGAGTGCGGGCTGTCGGACCAGTGCCCGAAGGACAGGAAACCGATTTTCTTCACGCCCGTGGAACGCCACGCGACGCTGGTTGATTCCTCAACTACCTCGTCCGACGGCCCAGGCCGGCCGGCGGCCGTCGGCAGCCCGCGCCGTCGTCGAACGGGGGTGGCCGACCGGCCACCCGGGTGAAGGTCACCCGGCGGGGCGGCGACGTCCCGATCACCGCCGGGTGCGGGGCGCCGCCGCGTAAGGGCAGGTCGGGGCCGGGTCGGCGGCGGTCGTTCACACCGGTGGAAAAGAGGCCGTAACCATCACTCAATGTTTCGTTGAAGTTTCGCTGCGTGACGTATAGGCTCCTGATTGCTTCTGGGAGCGCTCCCAGATTGATCACCGCCGCCCACCATCCGAAGAGTGGAGGCTCAACCATGCGTCTGCGCAGTACCTCCGGGTCCCCTGCCCGACGACGAGGCGCCATCGCGCTGGCCGTCGCCATGATCGCCGGCATGTTCGTCTGGACCCCGACGGCCTCGGCGCACGGCACGATCGTCGGCCCCGCCACCCGTGCCTACCAGTGTTGGCAAGCCTGGGGCAGTCAGCACACGAACCCTGCGATGCAGCAGCAGGACCCCATGTGCTACCAGGCTTTCCAGGCCAACGCCGACACCATGTGGAACTGGATGAGCGCGCTGCGGGACGGCCTCGGCGGCAACTTCCAGGGTGCGACCCCCAACGGGCAGCTCTGCAGCAACAACCTCTCGCGCAACAACGCCCTGAACACGCCCGGCAGGTGGCGGACCACCAGCGTCGGCAGCAGCTTCCAGATGCACCTGTACGACCAGGCCAGCCACGGCGCGGACTACTTCCGGGTCTACGTCAGCAAGCAGGGCTTCGACCCGGCCACCCAGAGCCTCGGTTGGGGCAACCTGGACCTCGTCACGACGACCGGCAGGTTCGCCCCGGCCAAGGACATCAAGTTCAACGTCCAGACCAACGGCTCCTACCGGGGGCACCACGTCGTGTTCACGATCTGGCAGGCTTCGCACCTCGACCAGGCGTACATGTGGTGCAGTGACGTGAACTTCGGGTAGTTCACGACCGGGACCCACGAGCGCCCGGCCCGACGTCGGCACCACCGGCGTCGGGTCGGGCGCTTCCCGTGCGCGCGCGTCCGCCGGCCGCTCCGCCGCGCCCCACCGCCTGCCGCGCCCCGGTCCCGCCGGGGCTCAGCGCAACGGGTGGTTGCCGGTCTCCGCCACCGAGCGCACGACGAGCTTGAGCCGGTCGAGGAAGCGGCCCACGTTCTCGCGGGCGGTCGCCGTGTCGGGGTAGCGGGCCGTGACGTGCAGGTCCTCCCGGGTGCGGTTCACCCAGAAGCTCGCCTTGCTGTTGTGGGACCTCCCGACCAGGGTCCGGGCGTTCCACTCGGTCCACCGCTCGGCGCCCGGGACGTGGCGCAGGTCCAGGAACGAGACGAACGAGAACATGTCGTGGGAGTGGCGCAGCCGCACGCCGAGGACTTCGAGCACCTTCACCAGCGGTGTCTGGGCGACGCGGTTGGCGGTCCTGGCGGACCTCTGCGCACGGGGGAGGAGGTCGCGGAAGTCGGCCGCGCCGTGCAGCGGGATCTCCACCGGGCCCGCGCCGACGTACCAGCCCATGGACGTCGACCACTCCGGCGTCGCCCGCGTGTGCAGCGGTGTGATGAACCGGTGGACCGGCTGCGGCCGGAACCGGTCGAACGCGATGGCCGCCGCGGTGAGCACGCCCGCGAGGACGCTGCTGCGCCCGGCCCGGCACGCCGCCTCGAACGCCGCCGCGCCCGGCGCGTCCAGCAGGTGCTCGGTCGTCAGGCCCTGCGGCACGCACGCGCCGTCCTCGACGCCGAGGTCGAGGGGCAGCGCCGGCAGCCCGCCGCCGCAGGCGTCGAGGAACGCCGCCCACCGCACCGCGGCCGGGTGGTCCCGGTCGACCCGGTGCGCGGCGATCCGCTCCGCGCGGCTGAAGTCCACGTAGCTGCCGGTGTCGTCCGGCACGTCCGCCCGCCCGTGCACGGCCGCGTCGTAGAGGTCGTGCAGCTCCCGGATGACCGCGAAGATCGAGTAGCCGTCCGCGTTGGAGTGGTCGAGCGCCGCGATGACCGTGGTCGAGTCCGCCCGCTCGACGGTCTCCACGACGTAGCTGGGCCAGCGGGTCGCGTCGGTGGCGCGCGTGAGCCGGTCCGCGAGGCGGTCCGCGACGCCGTCGCCCGCCGTGAAGTCGCCCAGCACGGTGTCGACGACCGACACCGCGTCGCGGTCCAGGGTGAACCGGTGGAATTCACCGCCCGCCGCGAGGAAACCGCTGCGCAGCGTCTCGTGCCGGCCGATCCACTTCCGCAGCGCGCCGCGGAACGCCTCGACGTCCAGCGGTCGCGCTATTTCGAACGCGATGCCGATCCAGGTCGGGAAACCGGTGTCGCGGTCGCGTAAAGCGGTGACCACCCGCAGGTGTCGCTCCTGGTTGTAGGACGGCGGTGTCGGGTCGTGGGCCAGCGCCGACGCCGCCGGCAGGTCCGGCACGTGCGGCCTCCACTCCCGGAGGCGGCCGGCGCGGACGGGGTAGTCGGACAGTTCAGTCGTCTTCACGTGGTGTCACCGGTGCCCTGGTCAGGGGATCGGCGCGGGTCTCAGGCCCGCCCGCTCCGGTCCGCCACGAGCTCGGCGATGGCGCCCACGGTGGGCAGTTCCTTCAGCTCCCGCTCGGTGATCGCGACGCCCAGCTTCTCCTCCAGCGCCACGGACAGCTCGACGAGGGCCAGCGAGTCCAGGTCGACCTGGTCCGGCGTCGTGTCCGGGCCGATGTCCCGGGTGGGCACGCCGATCGTGTCGGTGAGGATCACGATCACTTCGTCGAGCATGGGTACTCCTCGCGCCGAGGTGCGCGTCAACGCACCGCGATTCCGTTCTGGTGGGGTCTTCGAGCGCGGAACGGTACCACCGAGCGGTTCACTTTCCGGCAGGTGTGTTGAAGGAAGGAAAAATCCACACGAATGAGTGATTTATAGGGTGTCGGCGCGATCGGGGAATTGTTATTTTGGTATATCGCCGCCGGTCTGGTCCTCGGCGTCCGCCCCGAGGTGCGCGGCGAGGTTCGCCAACGAGGAGGCGATCCCGGCGGCGTGGTCCTCGGCGGAGATGCCGTCGGGGACGTCGTCGGCGCGGACGTCCACGCGCGTGCCGGTGCCGACCGCGGTGACCTCCCACGTCATCGTCATCGTGCCGGCGAAGGCGGGGTCGTCGGAGACGAAGTCGACCGCCTGCACGACGCGCCGCCCGGGGACGAGGTCCACGAACCGCGCTTCGACGACGTCGGAGTCGGCGGTGGCCTTGCCGGGCGAGCCCGACGCGTCCGCGTAGGTCAGGACCAACCGGTACGACCCGCCCGGGCGGGCGTCGAAGCGGTCGAACCCGCCGCTCATCCCGGTGGGCGGCAACCAGGCCGCGAGCGCGTCCCGGTCGACGAGCGCCGCGTACACGCGCTCCGGCGGGGCGGCGATCACCCGCGATCCCGTGTCGGTCCTCGGCACGGTGCCATCCTAGGCGTCCGCCCGCCGCGGGTCACTCGCCGCGCACGGCACGCCGTCCCGTGCGCCACTTCCTCGCGTACGGCAACGAGAACAGGTAGAGACCGGTGAGCAGCAGCACGAGGAGCGGCGGCAGCGGGAGGTAGAACACCCAGGGCGCGGACCCCGCCTGACCGAGCGCGGCGAAGCAGGCGATCACGGTCACCGTGAAGGCGATGGACACCCAGCGGTGCAGTCGGCGGACGCGCTTGTCGCCGTTCATCGGGAACTCCTCGGGATCGGTGGGGCGCGTCCGGCGCGCCCCCGTGCCGAAGACGCTAGATATCGCACACCGCCCCGTGCTTCTCGATTCCTGACCGCTTCGGCGCGTGCGGTCCCGGCCCGGCGCGCTCAGGGGAGCGCGGCGGGGTCCTCGCCCCGCTCGTCGAAGTCGCGGCCGAGGTACCGCGCCCAGCCCTCCGGGTAGTGCGCGCCCCGCGCCCGGGTGCGGCTGTGGTGCTCGACCCACGTCGCCAGCTCCGCCAGGCCGCGGCGCAGGGGTTCGCCCTCGTCGCGCGCGATCGCCCGGTCCCACCACAGGGCGTGGACGCCGATCAGCTCGTGCAGGAACGGGAGGTCGGCGATGCCCGCGACCCGTGCCGCGTTGACGCGCTCGAAGTAGCGCAGCACCACGTTGGCGTCCCGGAGCGGCCTGCCCGACGCCGGGTCGGCGTAGGTGGCGATCCCGTCGTCGGCGCGCAGGCGGGCGAGCGCGACCGGCCGGACCTTCCCGTTCTCCCGGGCACCCTGGAGGTGGACGAGCAGGCGGACGCGGGCGGTCTGGACGTCACCCGCCGTCAGCTCGGCGTGCAGGCCCAGGGCCCGGTCGACCTTGCGGTTGTGGTTGTCGGACAGGAGCGAACCGGCGCCGAAGACCAGCGCGACGGTCACGCCCAGCGCCTGCACGCCCGTGGCCAGCGCCTGGTACTGGTCCGCGTTCAGGAACCAGATCGGCACGACGAGCAGGACCGCGGTGGCGCCGGTGAGGACGGCTGCCGCCCACAAGAGGCTGCGTTGCATGGTTCTCGCTCCCGGACGGGTGATCGGCTCCTCGGGCGGACCGAGTATCGGGGATCACCGCTCCCGCCGGGGGCGGAACGCGCGCGGGAGGGGCGCGGGAGGGGCAGCCCCTCCCGCGCGCTGTTCGATCAGACGACCTTCGGGTGAACCTGGGTCTCACGCCCGGTGACGGCGTCGATCGCGAACACCCGCTCGACGCGGGGGTTCGCCTGGAGCGTCGGGAAGTCCGCCAGCGCGACCGGGCCGCCGTCGGCGCGGTTGGGGCCGACCACGAGGTACACGTCACCGCTCGCGCTGCGGGCCGGGCTGGCCGCGACGGTGTCCGAGGTGTCCCGCGCCTCCCGGTCCGGCCGGCCGGGCTCGTCGCGCACGTCCAGGTTGGTCATGAACTCGGCGAGGTCCATGAGCGAGTGCCGCCGGCCCTGGGCGTCGATGGTGTCGCCGGCCCAGAAGAAGGACCCCTCGCCCCTGGTGGCGAGGATGTCGCGGATCTTCTCCTGCCAGCGCTCGCCCTCCTCGGTAGGGAGGTCGCGCAGGTCGAGGCAGGGCTCGCCGTCCACCGAGGTGACGGGGAACCCGTGCAGCTCCCGCTCCGACCGCCCCTCGTGCCCACCCGCGCCGCCGCCACCACCCGCGCCGCTGCCGCTGCCGTCTTCGTGCTCGCCGTCGCCGCGCTCCCGGCCTTCACGACCCTCGCGGCCTTCACGGTCGCGACCGTCCTGGTCACGTCCCTCGCGGTCACGACCCCCGTGCTCACGGTCGTGCTGGTCGCGGTCGCCGCGCCCACCCTGCTCCCCGGGCGACTGCTCGCCCGGACGGGGACCAGGGTTGTCCGAGCCACCGGTCGAGCCGCTGCCGGTGCCGCTGCCGCTGCCGAGGTCGGGAATTGTGGGCTGTGTGAACAAGTCCTTCGGCACCACGGGGATGGGCGGCGTCGGAGGCGGCGTCATGCCGCCGGCCGGCGAAGTCCCACCACCGCCCGAACCTGCGGAGCCGCCACCGATCGAGCCGCTGCCGCTGCCGAGGTCGGGGATCGTGGGTTGTGTGAACAAGTCCTTCGGCACCTCCGGAATCGGAGGCGTCGGAGGGGGCATCATGCCGCCTGCCGGTGAGGTCGTACTACCGCCCAACGGGCCGGAGCCGCCGCCGGTCGAGCCCGAGCCGCCGCCAGTCGAGGCCGAACCGCCGCCGGTGCCGAGGTCGGGGATTGTGGGCTGTGTGAACAATTCCTTCGGGACTTCGGGGATCGGAGGCGTCGGCGGTGGCGTCATGCCGCCTGCCGGTGAGGTCGCGCTGCCGCCCAATGGGCCCGAGCCGGAGTTGCCCGTGGCGAGGTCGGGGATCGTGGGCTGTGTGAACAAGTCCTTCGGCACCTCCGGGATGGGAGGCGTCGGCGGCGGTGTGGTGCCTGCCGAGGGGGTGGTGCCGCCGGTCGTGGGGGTGGGCTTGAGGGCGTCCGCCAGGGCCGCGCCGCCACCGCCGCCGGTGTTGCTGCCGCCGTTGCCGGTGGGGACGGCGGGCGGGTCGGGGATTTCCGGGAAGGCGGGGACCGGTGCCGGAGTGGGGGATGTGGCGGTCTGCGCGGGCGTGGCGGCGGTTCGGGCCTCTCCCGCCGTGCTGCCGCCGGGGGTGGTGGGTGTGTTGCCGGGGACGGACGGCTTCGTCGGGGCTGCGGCGGTGGGCGCGCCCGGCGTGTTCGGGATCGTCGGCGTCGGCGTCGGGGGCATCTGACCGGTGGGGAGCGTGGCCGCCTGGCCGGTCGGCGCACCGCCGCCCTGGCCCGTGGGCAGGGTGCCCTGCGCGGTCTGGGCCTCCGGGCCGGTGGACTTCGAGGCGTGCGTGGTGCCGTCCGCGCCCGGGACCTGACCCGTCGGCGAGACCGGCGGGCCTTCGGGAGTCGGGACGCCGCCGCCTCCTCCGGAACCGGCGGGACCGCCGGGCACGTCCTGGACCGGCGTGACCGGCGGGCCCTGGGGAGCCGCGGTGCCGCCGGGGCTGTCGGCGGGCGCGCCCTGCGGCTTCTCGGCGATCTGGGCGGGTTCGAGCTTGGCGAACTGCTCGCCGCCGGCGTGGTCGGCCTGCTGCTGGGTCTGCGCGGTGGCCCTCAGGCCCTCGCCGATGAGGCCCAGCGCCGAGGCGGCCCTGCCCGTCAGCTCGATCGACCTGCCGTTGGAGGCGTTGAACGCCTCGACGGCGAACGCCCCGGCGGTGCCGAACGCGTTGCCCGCCAGCGACTGGCCGGACAGCTTCGACGACACCTCTTCATACCCGGTGCGCAGCTGGTCGGCCTGCTGCTGGAGCGCGTCCATGCCGGACTGCTCCATCGTGAAGCCCGACTCGCCGCCAGGGCCGGGAGGGGGCGTGACGATCGTGGTGGGGGACAGGTCGGTGACCATGGCGTTGCCTCCGTGGAACGCAGGGAAGTGGAAGGGCGGGGAGCTTCTCGGCCGGGCGGTCGCGAGGACCGCCTTCGCCTACTCGGTCTCCGCGACCCTGCGGACCGTCGCCTCACGCGCCTCCACGTACTCGGCGGCGCGGTAGTGGGTGACGGGTTCGACGGGGCGCGTCGCCTGCACCATCGGCTGCGCCTCGTGCTGGACGGTGGCCTCCACGGCCTCCACGCGCGTCGCCTGCATCATCGGCTGCGCCTCGCGGTAGACGGGTGCTTCCACTCGGCTCGCCTGGAGCTGTTCGCCCTGCACGGCGTAGCCCCGCATCATCGGCTCCGCCTGGACGGCTTGCACGGCCTGGCGCGCCTGCATCATCGGCTCGGCCTGGACGGCCTGGACGGCCTGGACGGCCTGGACGGCCTGGACGGCCTGGACGGCCTGACGGGCTTGCATCATCGGCTCTGCCTGCACCGCCTGGCGTGCCTGGAGCGGTTCCGCCGCCGTGTAAGCGGTGGGGCGCAGTGCCTCGTACTGCTGGGCGGCGACCACGCGCTGGGCTTCCGCTGGGCGTTCCGCCGCCGTGTAGGCCGTGGGACGCAGTGCTTCGGACTCCTCGACCGCGACCATCCGCTGGGCCTGCACGGGCCGCAGGGCCTGTGCGGTGGCCTGGGGTTCCTCGCCCGCGCTCGCCAACCGCACGGACGCGGTGCGGGCCACCGTCGTGCCCGTCTCCCCGCCCGCGGCGGCCGCGAAGCGCTCCCAGTTCCGGCCGACCTCGTCGGCGATGTCGTCAAGCTGCTTGATGCGGTCGACCTGGCGGGTCAGGGCCGCGTTCAGGTCGTCCATCTTGGCCGCGATGCTCGCGCCGAGCTGGCTCGCGCTGGTCACCACCGAACCCAGGAACACCGCGAGGGACGCGCCGAAGGTGGCCGGGGCGAAGGTGTAGGCGGTGATCGCGCCCGGCACCAGCGAGTCGGAGTACTGGCCGATGCTGTAGAGCAGGGCCTCGCGCAGCGCCTGCACCATCGCGCCGGTGTGCTCGACGACCACGCCCTTCGCGGCGACCGCGCCGGCCACCGAACCCAGCTCCTCGCCGAGGGTGTCCATGCTGCCCTGGTAGGCGTCCGCGGCCTTGCCGGTCCACCCCTGGGGCTTGGCCAGCGTCTCGCGCTGGGTGCCGGCCAGGTCGCGCATCCGCTCGGCGGCGGCGCGGATCGCGTCCGCCGTGGCCCGCACGCCCTGCGGGTCGCCCTGCAACTGGTCGACCGGTTCCCGCAGGAAGGCCACGTAGTCGACCGCCCAGCCGGCGACGCCCCGCAGGGTCGCGAACGGGTCGTCGGCGACCTGGGCACCGGTGGGCATGCCCACCACGGACTGCGGCTCGGCTTCCGCCGCCTTGCCGATCGCCTCGATCCGCTGGTCGACGTCGCCCGGGGCCGCCCTCCTCTTGAGCGCGTGCACGGGAGTCATCGCGGCGGTGCCTGTTGCCATGGAGCCGGACCTTCCTCAGAGCGCTGGGTGTCGAGCCGGGACGGGTCTCCGGGGGTGGACGCCTGACCCGGGGAGTCAAGTGATCGTCGCCAACGCCGCGCCAACGCCGATCCAACGACCGGTGACCGACGACCGGCTCGCGTCGCGGGTCAGCCGGTCAGGAGCGCGGACCGGGGAAGGTGACCCCGGTCAGGTCCTCGGAGACCTGCCACAGCCGGCGCGCCACCTCGACGTCCCGCGTCGGGGTGCGCGGCGGTGGCGATCACCGGTGAGCGCGAAGTGCGCCGGGTGGTCGGTCCCGAACTGGAGTTCGAAATTGTTGATCACCACGTTGACGGGCCCACCGGAGCGGATCGGGATCGTGCTGTTCACGACGTTCCAGGGCATCGCCTCGATCGCAACGGCGGCATCGTCGGTCAGGCGTTCGCCAGGCGGAGGCGTTCGGCGGCCTGCGCGCGGACGGCGTCGCAGGACACCGGGGCGTTGCGGTGCACGGCCTCCCAACGGGCGTTGTGCGCGGCGAGCCAGAGACCGGCCGCCCACGCGACCTCCTGCTCCTCGGCGCTGAACCGGCGCCCGCGGAAGTCCTGGTAGGCGGCCAGGAACGCGGCGGAGCTGTCGACCGGGGCCAGGGTCGGCGGCGAGGCGCCGGCGAACGTCCCGGCCGCCGCGCCCACCAGGGCCGCCTCCGGCTGCCACGCCAGGCTGTCCCAGTCGTGCACGGCCCACACCTCACCGCCGCGCCGGCGGAGGTTCTGCGCCTCGAAGTCGGCGTGCCCCAGCACGCACGGCAGGTCGGCGGCCCGCAACCGCGCGCGGACCCGGGCGGCGGTGTCGACGACGTACCCGGGCACGGCGTCCTGGTCCCGTTCGTCCAGCTCGCGGATCGCGGGCCACAGGTCAGGCCCGGTGTGGTCCCACCGCACCCAGCGCGGGTTCGGCAGCGGCGGCGGGACGGTCACGTCGGCCAGCCCGCCCACCAGCCGGGCGAACACCTCCGCGCAGCGGGCCGCGACGTCCGGCGAGTCACCGCGCAGCAGGTCGCCGCCGGGCCGGAACTCCTCGGCGTGCACGGCCAACGCGCCCACGCGCACCGCCGGTGTGAGCGGCCGGGGGCACGGGAAGCCCCGTTCCGCCAACCGCGCCTGCGCGGCGACGCACGACGCGGCCCGACCACCGTCCTCCCGCGCCTTCACCACGACCTCGTGCCCGCCTGCCAGCCGCAGCCCGAACACCGCCGACATCTGCCGCAGCTCGAACAGCACAGCGACCGGCTCGTTCCCCAACCGGTCGGCGCACCAGCCCGGCAGCCAGGGTGGGAGGTCGTCCAAGGGCACCGTGAGGACTCTGCCAGGACGAGTCGGGCCGGGCCTCCGGGCGGATCGGGTGGCCTCAGGCCATGACGGGCGGGTGTGCCGGTTTCGCGCCCAGTCGTTCGAGGAGGCCGATGATCATGTCGACCTTGGCGGTGATGGTGTCCGGGTCGATGCGCTTGGCCGATGTGGCGTAGGCGAAGCCGGCTTCGAAGGTCAGCAGGATGGGCATCGGACCTTGGAAGGGGCTGAGGCCGGCTTCGTCGACCAGCCATTCGGCGACTTCGGGTGTGAAGGCGCGGGACGCGGCGGCCGGGTCTGTGGAGAACACGGTGAACTCGTGGTTCGCCGGTTCCGGCAGCCTGACCGGCAGCCAGTCCAGTTGGTCACGCGCGACTGTCGATGGTGCTTCGCCGGCCGGTCCGGTGGCCTGGGCTTGGGCGGGGGTGAGCGGTCGGCCGCCAAAGCCGACGTGGAGTCGTCGGCAGATCTTCATCGCCGGCAGGAGCGAGGTCGCCACCTCGATCCGGTGTTCGTAGATGATGGTGCTGCTGGCGGTGACCACGTGTTTTTCGATGGATGCTTCGCTGACGCGTACGGACCAGTCGCCTCGTTGGAAGTCGAGTGCGGTTTCGAAGCGGGCGCGTCGCACGGTGCCCATCAGGTTGATCAGGCCGCCGGTCTCGCTCTCCATCGGCCGCCGGAGTTCGGTCGTCCAGGCGCGAGCCCGGTCCCGACCGACCACCGTTCCGCCGAGGGTCGTTGCGAGTGCGGCCAGTGCGTCGGCGTGCTCCCGTTGCTTTCGGCGGTTCCGACGCCAACCCCACCAGTAGATGAGGGCGAACAGGGCCAGGAGGGTCGCGATGAGCAGTGTGACGCGCGCGGCGAAGTCCATCAGGTGTCCCTAGGTCTGCTGCTTCGACCGGTCGTCGCCGTAGTGCTGGGGTGCGTGGGCCGGTTTTACGCCCAGTCGTTCGAGCAGGCCGATGATCGTGTCGACCTTGGCGATGATCGTGTCCGGGTCGATCCGCTCCGCTTCCGTGGCGTAGGCGAAGCCCGACTCGAAAGTCAGCAAGGTGGGCATGGGGCCCTGGAACAGGTCGGGGCCGGCTTCGTCGACCAGCCATTCGGCTACCTGGGGTGTGAAGGCGCGGGACACGGCGGCCGGGTCCGTGGAGAACACGGTGAACTCGTGGTTCATCGGCTCCGGCAGCCTGACCGGGAACCAGTCCAGTTGGTCGCGAACGGCCGTCGCCGGTGGTTCGCCGGCGGGTCCGGCGGCCTGGGCTTGGGCGGGGGTGAGCGGTCGGCCGCCAAAGCCGACGTGGAGTCGTCGGCAGATCTTCATCGCCGGCAGGAGCGAGGTCGCCACCTCGATCCGGTGTTCGTAGATGATGGTGCTGCTGGCGGTGACCACGTGTTTTTCGATGGATGCTTCGCTGACGCGTACGGACCAGTCGCCTCGTTGGAAGTCGAGTGCGGTTTCGAAGCGGGCGCGTCGCACGGTGCCCATCAGGTTGATCAGGCCGCCGGTCTCGCTCTCCATCGGCCGCCGGAGTTCGGTCGTCCAGGCGCGAGCCCGGTCCCGACCGACCACCGTTCCGCCGAGGGTCGTTGCGAGTGCGGCCAGTGCGTCGGCGTGCTCCCGTTGCTTTCGGCGGTTCCGACGCCAACCCCACCAGTAGATGAGGGCGAACAGGATCAGAAGGATCGCGATGAGCAGTGTGACGCGTGCGGCGAAGTCCATCAGGTGTCCCAGGTCGGTTACTTCGACCGGTCGTCGCCGTAGTGCTGGGGCGGGTGGGCCGGTTTCGCGCCCATCCGTTCCAGCAGACCGATGATCATGTCGACCTTGGCGGTGATGGTGTCCGGGTCGATGCGCTTGGCCGACGTGGCGTAGGCGAAACCGGCCTCGAAGGTCAGCAGGATGGGCATGGGGCCCTCGAAAGGGCTGAGGCCGGCTTCGTCGACCAGCCATTCGGCTACCTGGGGTGTGAAGGCGCGGGACACGGCGGCCGGGTCCGTGGAGAACACGGTGAACTCGTGGTTCGCCGGTTCCGGCAGCCTGACCTGCGACCAGTCCAGTTGGTCGCGCACGACCGTAACCGGTGGTTCGCCGGCCGGTCCGGCGGCTTGGGCCTGGGCGGGGCTGAGTGGTCGGCCGCCGAAGCCGACGTGGAGTCGTCGGCAGATCTTCATCGCCGGCAGGAGCGAGGTCGCCACCTCGACCCGGTGCTCGTAGAACGTGTTGGAGCTGTCCGAGGTGGCCTTCTCCATCGACGCCTCGCTCACGCGCACGGACCAGCCACCCCGCTGGAAGTCCAGCGCCGTTTCGAAGCGGGGCCGCCGGACCGTGCCCAACCAACCGATGAAGCCCTCGGTGTCCGACTGCATCGGCGGCAGCAGTTCGGCCGACCACGGGCGGGCTTCGTCGGGACCGACCACCCTCCCGCCGAGGGTGGTCGCGAGCGCGGTCAGTGCGTCGGCGTGCTCCCGCTGCTCCTTGCGGTTGCTGCGCCAACGCCACCAGAACACGAGGCCGAGCAGTCCGAGGATGATCGCGATGAGCGGTGCGAGATCGAGGACGTATTCCATCAGATGTCCAGGTACCCCTCGGTCTGCTGCTTCGACTGGTCGGTGCCCGTGTCGTCGTAGTCGGCGGCCTTCTGGCCGGAACCGTAGTTCCGGATCGGCTTGTCGATCCCGGCGTTGGTGCCCCTGCCGACCCCCAGCTGTGAAGCCGCCGCGTCGGTGACCGCACCCACCATGGACTTGCCGAACCCGTCCTGCATCCGCTCGCCGAGCATGCCGTCCTTGCCCCAGATCTTCACCATCGGCGAGTTGCTGCCCGGGAGCCTCCCCTCCCGCATGCCGACCGCGACGGCGTGGCTGATCTGCTTGTTGGCCATCGAGCGCTGGAAGGCGGTCTTCACGTTCCCGACCCGCTTGCTCAGGTTCCGCAGGAAGTCGAGGATCTTGGTCAGGAACTGCTTCAGCCTGGCCACGATCCGGGCGACCCGGCTGCCGGTGGCGGCGACCCGCACGCCGGTCGCCGCGCCCGCGGCGGCGGTCGAGGCCCCGAAACTGGGCACGGCCGCCGCCAGCGCGGGTATCCAGATCATGACCAGCCAGGTGATCAGCTCGGTGAGGATCGCCTTGATGAAGTCCTCGACGATCGTCATGATCATGCTGGAGATCTGGAGCACCTGGGCCAGCTCGCCGGCCTGACCGGCGACGCCGTCGATGCCGCTCGCGAACTCGCCGAGCTTCGTGCCGGCCGCCTCCGAAGCGGACCCGCCCCAGCTGGTCACCGAGTTCTGGAGGTCCTCGTCGAACTTCTTGCGCAGCTCGGCCACGCCCTTGGCGATGGCGTCGAAGTTCTCCGCCGCCTGGGCCAGCGCGGGACCGTCACCGCTGACGAAGTGGATCGCGTCCTCCAGCGGCTGCACGACGCTGATCAGGAAGTTCAGCCCTTGTCCGACGAGCCAGCCGATCGGGTCCAGCGCGATACCGAGCGCTGACGTGCCGATCGACCCGATCAGGCCGGTCGCCTCGGAGGCCAGGCCGGTCACCTCCGCGCCGCCGTTCTCCTGGGCCTTGCCCAGCGCCTCCGCGGTCTTGAGGTAGTTGCCGTAGAAGGGGGCGGCCTCCGCCATCTTCTGGCCGGTGTCCTTCTCGCCGACGGTGATCTCGACGCCGCCGGCCGTGGTCTTCACTTCCGCCATGGTGGATTCGTCCCCGCCCTACTGGTTGTCCAGCTCGACCTGGAGGCCGTTCAGCAGCTGCTTGACCGCCTCCTCCTGGTCGTCGTAGTCCTGCGCCGCGCCCGTGAACTTGTCCGAACCGGACTGGAGGCCCTCCTGCATGGCGGTGAACAGGTCATTCAGGTCGTTCAGCATCTCCGTGTAGCTGTCCTTCACGAACAGGCCGACGACGCCCCACGACTTGTTCGACACGTCCGCCTTGGCCACCAGGCCGGCGATCTCGCCGGCGGTGGCGCGGTGGCCGTCGAGCTTGCCGGCGAACGTCCGCAGCTCCTGGGGGCTGACGTCGAAACCGCCGCTCACCGTGCACTCCTCCGCTGGTCGTTGAAATCGGGCACCGTCACCGGTCCTCGTCGTCGTAGAGGTTCAGGAACCGGCCGTCCTGGTCGCGCGCGGGGGGCGGGGGCGGCGCGGAGCGGTCGTCGTCCCGCAGGAAACGGCGCTGCGAGAAGTCGTCCGGCTCCTCGACCGGCGCGGGGCGGCGCGGCGGGGTCGGGCGGGTCGGCGGTGCGGGCGGCACCCGGTGCGGTCCGGGGCCGGCCACGGGCGGGCCGGACGGGCCGGGCGGCGGGCCGAGGGGGCCGGGCGGCGGACCGGGGGGACCGGGCGGCGGGGGAGCCACCGGCGGCGGGCCGGTGGGGGGTTGCTCGGTCATGGCGCGCAGTTCCTGCGGCGTCACGCCGAACAGCTCGGCCTGCGTCTCCAGCACCTGGTCGGTGAGGTGCATGTCGTCGCCGAGCGCGTTCTCCACGATCCCCGCCTGACGGCGCGCGGCCTCGGCGACGGCCTGGCGCAGGGTCGCCATCAGCGCGGCGGCCAGCGCCTGGGGTGGGCGGCGCATCGCGTGGTCGGCCAGCCGGATGTCCTTGATCGCCCCGGACGGGCCCGCCACCACGGTCACCGCGCGGTCCGGCGACGTGGCCACCACCTCCATCGCGGCCAGTTCCCGCTGCATGTCACCGATGCCGGCCACCTGCTGGTCGACCCGGTGCAGCTTGGCCTGGAACTGCTCGAACTGGGCGACGAGCTGGTCGAACTCGGCCGACACGACAAGACCTCCGGGGGGCTTCCGACGTGGCGACGCGCGTGGTCGCCGATGAGCGGCACCCATAGTGGCAAGGCCGCGCCCTCTTCCGTGCCCGAATGGGCAGAAAGAGACGAACGCCGCTCGTAAGCGTGAACGGCTCGTCAGCGCGAACGGGACCGGCGCGGCGCCGACGCCTACTTCCGGCCGTGGCCGGCGCACCTCCCGTGCCCTAGCGTCGAGCGCCTGGTGGGACGATCGAACGGAGTTCGACTATGAGGTCAAGGCACAGATCCACCGCGGCGGTCGTGCGAGCGGGCGTCGCGGTCGGCGTGGTCGGGCTCGCGTTCGCCGGTGTCGCGGTCCCCGCGGCGTCGGCGCAGGACAGGGAGGTGCGGGCCGACCAGGCGGTGACGAGGGCGTGCCACGCGGCCCTGCTGCCGCCCGGCACGGCCGGGGTGGACCGGCGCGAGGTCACCTCGAACGTCGTCGGCCTGGTCCAGGCGCGCCTGACGCCGGCCGCGGGCCGCGAGGGCGACTGGGACCTCGCCGTGTTCGACCGGGCCACCGGCGCGGTCGTGGCCGCGTCCGCCGCGCTGCGCAGCCGCGAGCTGGCCGAGAGCTTCGTGACCGCCGGGCAGCAGCTCGTCGTGCAGGCGTGCCGGTACGGCGGCCCGGCCCGGACGGCCACCCTGGGCGTGGACTTCCTCGCCCTCACCCCGCAGGGCACGCCGACCGCCGCGGAACGCGCCGAGGTCGTGCGCGTGGAGACGCCGCGCCAGGAGGACAAGGACACCCTGCTCGGCCTCGACCTGGACCTCACCGAGAAGGGCGACGCCACCGGCGTCGAGGTCGTGCTCGCCGGGGACGCGGACCGCGAGACCCTGCGCGCCAGCGGCCTGGCCCACACCACGGTGGACCCCGACCTGTCCAGGACCTCGCGCGACGCCGCCGCGCAGGACCGGGCGTACGCCTCCCGGGGCCGCGCGTCGGGCCTGCCCTCCGGCCGCACCTCCTACCGGCACCTCTACGACTACGAGTACGAGCTGAAGGAGCTGGCCCGCGGCAACCCCCGGCTGGTGCGGGCGTTCACGCTGCCCGAGCCGACCGTCGAGGGCCGTGACGTGGTGGCCGTCGAGATCGCCAAGGACGTGGACAACGCCGCCGACGGCAAGCCCGTCAACCTGCTCATGGGCGTGCACCACGCCCGCGAGTGGCCGGCCGGCGAGCACGCGATGGAGTGGGCCCACGAGCTGGTCAACGGCTACCACCGGGACCAGGCGATCCGCTCGCAGGTGGTCAAGACCCGCAACGTCGTCGTGCCGATCGTCAACGCGGACGGCTTCTCCGTCTCCCGCGAGGCCGAGCCGAAGGGCGACTTCACCCGGTTCGACTACGAGATGAAGCGCAAGAACTGCCGCGCGGACGACTCGCCGCCGCAGCTGCGCACGGGCGTCTGCAAGGCCAACCCCGGCGGTGCCGCGCGCGGCACCGACCCGAACCGCAACTACGCCGGCTTCTGGGGCGGCGCGGGCGCGGGCCTCACGTGGAGCAGCGAGACGTTCCGCGGTTCCGCGCCGTTCTCCGAGCCGGAGACCCGCAACGTCCGCGCGCTGGTCTCCTCGCGGGCGGTCACCAACCTGATCACCCTGCACACCTACGGCAACCTGGTGCTGCGCCCGCCGGGCGTGGCCGCGGTGCGCGCCCCGCTGGAGGAGCCGGTCGTCCAGGCGCTGGGTGACCGGATGGCCTCGCGCAACGGCTACGACAGCATCCCGTCGTGGGGCCTGTACGACACGAGCGGCACCACCGAGGACTGGTCGTACTGGGCCACCGGCGGTTTCGGGTTCACCTTCGAGATCAATCCCGGCGGCTTCCACCCGCCGTTCGAGAACGCGGTCGTCGCCGAGTACGTCGGCGCGGCGCCCGCGGCGGGCGCGGGCAAGGGCGGCAACCGGGGCGCGTTCCTGGAGATGCTGGCCAACGCCGCCGACCCGGCCGCGCACTCCACGCTGGTCGGCAGCGCGCCCGCCGGCCACCGGCTGAAGGTGCACAAGACGTTCCGGACGCCGACCTCGCCGGTGCGGCAGCCGGACGGCACCACCGCGCCGCCGATCCAGGTCACCGACACCGTCGAGTCGAACTACGCGTCCACCGGCGGCCGGTTCACCTGGTCGGTCAACCCCTCGACGCGCCCGTACGTGGCCGGTCGCTACGGCCGCGACCCGCAGGCACCGCCGCAGGCCGCGGTCGCGCTGGCGAACCCGCCCGGCGTGCCCGCGGAGAACACCTCGTTCCCCGGCAACCCGGTGGCCGAGAGCATCCCGTTCACCGTCGAGGCGCTGCCCGCGGCGGACAACGGCCGGTTCGACGTGTCGGTGTCGTGGACGTCCACCCGCACCGACTGGGACCTGTTCGTCCTCGACGCCTCGGGCCAGGTGGTCACGCAGTCGGCGCAGGGCGGCACGAACTCCGAGCGCGCCACCCTGCTCGACCCGCCCGCCGGCCGGTACACCGCGGTCCTGGTGAACTACGACCAGGTCGACCCGGCCAACCCGGACGACTGGGCCGCGGGCAAGGTCGAGTTCTCCTCCCCGGTGCCCCCGACCTACGGCGTGCAGGAGGCGTACACCCTCACCTGCACCGACCGCGACGGGCGGCTGGTCGGCCTGACCGACGTCTTCGTCGACCGGGGCCAGACGGTCGACGTGGGCGAGGTCTGCACCGACTCCGCGCGCGGCACCAAGCAGCGGCGGCGCTGACCGGACGGCGCTGACCGCACGGCCCGGTGGCCCCCGCGCGTGCGGGGGCCACCGGGGCGGTCAGCCGATCGCCCTCGTCCACTCGACGACCGCCCGGTGGTAGTCCGGGGCGTTCGCGGAGAAGTTGAGCGAGTGGCCGTAACCGGGCACGACGTGCGTGCGCAGCCGCGCCTCGGGCGCGTAGAACCGCCCCTCCGACGCGCGCAGCGCTTCGGCCGACGAGCAGTCCGCGCCGAGCGGCGGGCCGCAGAAGTTGCCGTCACCGCTCCCCATCACGAGCATGACCGGCACGGTGATCAGCCTCGACAGCGGGACGAGGCTGCCGACCAGGACGGTGTCCACGGTCTCCGTCGGCGTGACGACGTCCTTGGTGGCCTCGTCGAAGGCGATGGCGCCCGGGTCCACCGCGCCCGGCGTGTGGAACGACGAGTAGCGGCTGCCGGCGGTGGTGGTGAGGTAGCCGGGTTCCAGGCCGCGCCAGGCGAACTTCGGGTCCAGCAGGGTCGGGACCAGGGTGGTGAAGACCGGCACCGCGCCCGGCAGGTTGATCCGGTGGGTGAGGCCGGTGATCACCACGCCGTCCACGTCGCGGTACGCGACCGCCACCGTCGTGGCGATCGCCGAGCCGATCGAGTGACCGACGAGCACCACCCGGTCGAACCGCGGCCGCAGCGACCGGACGACCTCGTGCACGGCCTTCGCCTGCGACGACACGGTGACCAGCGCGCTCAGCGGCCTCGAACTGCGCCCGCTGCCGAGCCGGTCGACGGCGACGGTGGCGATGCCGGCCCGGTTCACCGCCTGCCGGTACGACCTGCTGTCCGGGGCGTAGCCGATGTCCCAGTACGCGCCGGTGTACGTGCCGCCGGGCACCAGGACCTGCACCGTCGTCGCGCCGGGCGGTACGCACAGCCTGCCGTGCACCGAGTGCGCCAGCAGGCCGATCCGCACCGGCACCCGCACGTCCTCGCACGTGGTCTGCGCCGCGCCGGCCGTGCCGGGTGCGAGGCCGACCCCGGCGACGAGCAGCAGGACGGTGCCGAACCGGCGGAAACGCGACCAACCCACGGGGGACTACCTCCAACTCGGATCACGGGGGACCGCCGTCATCAACATCCCGCTGGGGTAGGCGGCGGACGTGAACTTGACGCGCACGGGCCTGCCCGGCACGGGGACCAGCCGCCACCGGGCCGCGACGGTGGCGGCGGTGACGAGGATCTCGGCGCGGGCGAACAGGTTCCCGACGCACTGGCGCGAGCCCGCGCCGAACGGGACGAACGCGCCCTTGGGGACGGTCGCGGCGCGCTCGGGCGACCAGCGGTCGGGGTCGAAGCGGTACGGGTCCTCGAAGGACGCCGGGTCGTGGTGCAGGGCGTGCGGGCTGTAGATCACCTCGGCGCCCTCGGGCAGCCGCACGCCGCCCAGCTCGACCGGCACGAGGGTGCGCCGCATCAGGAACCAGACCGGGTACAGGCGCAGCACCTCGTTGACGACCCGGTTGAGGTAGGTGAGCCGGCCGGTGTCGGCGAAGGTGGGTGCGCGCCCGCCCAGCACCTCGTCGACCTCGGCGTGGACGCGGCGCTCGACCTCCGGGTGCCGGCCGAGTTCGTGGAACGTCCAGGCCAGCGCCAGCGCGGTGGTCTCGATGCCGCCGACGAGCAGCGTCATGACCTCGTCGTGCACCTGCTCGTCGGACATGCCCGCGCCGCTGTCCGCGTCCCGGGCCAGGAGCAGCACCGACAGCAGGTCGCCGCGGTCGGTGCCCGCCTCCCGCCACCCGCGCACGACGTCGAGCACGATCGAGCGCAGCCGCCCGGTGGCGGCGTCGAACTCCCGGTTGCCGCGCAGGGGCAGCTTCTCGACGAACGAGGGCGCGACGGCGCGGACCATGCCGTGCTTGAGCACGGTGAAGATGGACCGGCGCACCTCCTCGACCGCGCGCTGCCCCATCTCGGTGGAGAACAGCGCCTCGCCCACCACGGTGACGGCGAGCGCCTGGGTGTCCTCCTCGACCGCGCGCACCTGGCCGGGCCGCCACGCCGCCGTCAGGTCGGCCGCCGCGCGGGCCATGACCTCGGCGTGGCGGACGAGGCGCTCGCCGTGGAACGCGGGCCGCACCATCCGGCGCTGGCGGCGGTGGAAAGCACCGTCGGACGTGGCCAGGCCGTTGCCGAAGATCGGTCGGAACTTGTCGTACAACGCGCCTTTCCGGAACGACGAACCCTTCGAGACCAGCAGTTCGTGAACAAGTCGAGGACTTGTCACGAAATAGGCCGGCGTCGTTCCGAGGTCAATCCGCACGATGTCGCCGCTTTTCCGCAAAGATGCGGTGAACTCATGGCGGCGACGCAACATCGATAAGCTGTGGCCGAGCAGGGGGAGACGGCCCGGGGCCACCGGGACAGGCATGTCCGCTCCTCGCCGAATTCAAGTGGATGCGCCACGATAGAAGCCGTTCAGGTGAGGGGGACAGCGCCTGAACGGGTGGTCTCGTCCACTCCGACGGGGTAATGGGGGCCACCGGTCGGCGGCTAGGATGATGCACTCGATGATGAAATGGGGTGTTCGCGGTGACCCAGCGCGAGTGGATTCCGCAGGGCGTCGACGTTTCCGTGCCGAGCATGGCCCGCACCTACGACTACCTGCTCGGCGGCGCCCACAACTTCGCGGTGGACCGCGAACTGGCCGCCCACGTCGAGCGCGTCATGCCGGACGCGCGTTCCGCCGCGCGCGTGAACAGGGCATTCCTCGGCAGGGTGATCCGGTACATGGTGGGCCAGGGGATCACGCAGTTCCTCGACATCGGTTCCGGTATCCCGACCGTGGCCAACGTGCACGAGGTCGCCCAGACCGAGGACCCGTCGTGCCGGGTCGTGTACGTCGACAAGGACCCGATCGCGGTGGCGCACAGCGAGCTGCTGCTGGCGGACAACGACCGCGCCACCGTCGTGCAGGGCGACATGCGCGACCCCGACTCGGTCCTGCACCACCCGGAGACCCGCGGGACGCTCGACTTCGACCGGCCCATCGGCCTGCTGGTGCTGATGATGCTGCACTGGGTGCCGGACGAGGACGACCCGTGGAAGCTGATGGGGCGGTACCGCGACGCACTGGTCCCCGGCAGCCACCTGGCGATCACCCACGTCACCGCGGACGGCCAGGACCGGCGCCTGGCGGAGGTGACGGACCTGATCCAGGAGAGCCGCAGCGCCGACCGGCTCACCGAGCGCCCGCACGAGCAGGTGCTGCGGCTGTTCGGCGACTTCGAGGTGGTCGAGCCCGGCCTGGTCGGGTGCGCGGCGTGGCGGCCCACCCGGCGCGGCGACGTCTCCGACACCCCGGAGATGAACACGGTGATCTACGGCGGCGTCGGCCGGAAGCGCTGACCCCCGCCCCACCCGCGTCCGACCTCGACGGACCCCACCGACCGCGACGGACCTCGACGACCGCGACCTACCCCGACGACCGCGACCGACCCCGACGAAGCAGGTCAGGACCCGATGCCGCAGCCAGGCCCCGCCCACGAACCCCGGCCGGTCGACCCGGGCGGCGCACGCGCGCGGGAACTCCTCGCGCGCAAGTGGGCGTACCTGCTCGGCGGCGTCGAGGTGATCCCGCTGAGCACGGAGGAGCTGGACCGGGAACTGCGCGACCAGCTCGACGCCGTGTGCTCCGCCGTGGCCCGCGACCCGTTCGACGCCGCCGCGGTCGAGCGGGTCGGCGAACGCGTCGTCGCCCTGGGGTACGTCGGCGAGGAAGGGCTGCGCTGCACCGCCGAGGTTCTCGGCAAGGGGCTCCCGGCGCTGCCCGAGTTCCAGCCGGTCGCCGCCCGCGCGGACCGGATCGCGCTCGCGATCGGCGCGCTGGCCACCGGGTTCCTGGTGGCGAACCGGCGCACGGTGTTCGAGCAGCAGGAACGGATGCAGCTGTCGCTGCTCAAGGCCGTGCGCGACGCCAAGTGGAACCTGCGGGAGAGCCAGGCCCGCTTCGACGAGGTGGCCACGTCGTCGTCGAGCGGCATCGCGATCGTCGCCCCGGACGGGCGGATCGTGCGCGCCAACGGCGCGATCTGCGACATCCTCGACCGCACCGCCGCCGAACTGGCCGACCTGACCCTGTTCGACCTCGTGCACCCGGAGGTGGTCGGGATGCTGCGCGCCGCGATGCGGGCCGTCGAGGAGGGCGGGCAGGACCGCGTCCGGCAGTCGCAGCGGTTGCTGCGCAGGAACGGCGACGTCGCCCGGATCTCGCTGACCGCCTCCCTGCTGCGCGACGCCGACGGCGGTCCGGGCCACTTCGTGGTGGTCGTCGAGGACGGCACCGAGCTGGCGCTGCTCCAGGGCGAGCTGAACCGGCAGGCGCTGCACGACGTGCTCACCGGCCTGCCGAACCGGCAGTTCTTCAGCAGCCACCTGGAGAGCGCGGTGCGCCGCGCCGACCCGGTGCACGGCGTGACGCTGCTGCACCTCGACCTGGACGCGTTCGGCATGGTGTGCGACAGCCTCGGGTGGCGCGCCGGCGAGCGGCTGCTGGTGCACGTCGCGCAGCGGTTGCAGTCCCTGCTGGCGCTGGAGAAGGCGATGGTCGCCCGGTTCGACGGCGACGAGTTCGGCGTCCTCGTGGAGAACACGGCGAGCACCCCGGACATCGCCAGCACCGTGGCCGCCGTCAACCGGGAGCTGGCCGAACCCGTGTACGTCGACGGGCACGGCCTGGCGGTGTCCGCGTCGATCGGCGTGGCGCGCGGCTCGTCGCGCGACCAGGACCACACCGAGCTGCTGCGCGCGGCCGACCAGGCGCTGCGCCGGGCCAAGAGCGGGCGGCGCGGGCAGTGGACGCTGTTCGACCCGGAGCAGGACATGGCCGACCGGTCCGCGCACGCGCTGGCCGTCGGCATGCCCGGCGCCTGGGAGCAGGGCGAGATCGACGTCCGGTACCGGCCGGTGGCGCGGCTGGCCGACGGTGTCGTCGCGGGTGCGGAAGCGGTGCTGCACTGGGCGCGGCCGGAAGGGCACGTCCCGCACGAGCGGTGCGTGGGCCTCGCCGAGGGGACGGGCCTCATCCTGCCGCTGGGCGAGTGGCTGCTCGCCACCGCCGCCGGTCAGGTCCGGTGGTGGGGGCGGCGCGACGGCTCCGCGCCGCCGCTGACCGTCGCCCTGACCGCGCACCAGGCGTCCGACGCGGACCTCGTGTCCCGGGTGGTGCGGGTCCTGGACGGCACCGGCCTGCCGGCGGACCGGCTGGTGGTCGGCGTGCCGGTGGGCGTGGTCGCGGTGCCCGAGGTGGCGGACAACCTCGGCGTGCTGGCCGAGATGGGCGTGCGGACGGCGCTGGAGGACTTCGGCCTGGGGCCGGACGACCTGGCCGCCGCGCAGGACTTCGGCGTCCGCTCGGTCCGGGTGGCCGCGCGCCTGGTGGACCTGCGGGACAGGGACGGCGCCGGTTACGCGCGCGCCGTGGTGCCCGTGCTGCGCGACGCCGGGGTCACCGTCGTCGTCGACGGCGTCGGCACGGCGGAGCAGGCGGACTGGTGGCGGGAGGCCGGTGCGGAGCTGGGCACCGGCCCGCACTTCGGCCCGGCCCGACCCGCCGCCGGGTTCCGCGAGGGCCTGGAGGGCCCCGCCTGAGCCGGGCGCGCACCGCGACGGGGGCGGCCGTTCTCCCCGCGCTCCGTCGCGCGCTGGTGATCACCCGCTCGGTAGGATGCGCCTCCTCGACGACCGACAGGGGGCACCGGTGGCGGATCTCGCGGACTCGACCGAGTCGGTGGAGCAGCTCGCGCTGGTCTGGCGCGGCATGGTCCTCGACCGCGATCCCGACGCCGACGTGCGGGACCTCCCCGGCATCGCCGTCCGCTGGGCCGACAGCCGGTTCGCGTTCTGGAACTGCGCCACGCTGACCGAGGTCGGCGCGGACGCGGAACTCGCGGCGCGCCGCCTGGCCGAGGCGGCGGAGGTCATGCGCTCGAAGCGGCGCCCCGGTTTCCTGTGGCTCTTCGAGGACCTCCTGACCGACGACGCGCGCGCCGGGCTGGACGCGGCGGCCGACCGGGCCGGTCTCGCCTTCGCCTTCGCCGGCACCGGCATGGCGGGCGACCTGGTGTTCGGCGCCGAGCCGGAGCACCCCGACCTGACGTTCGCGCGCGTGACCTCGGACGAGCAGCTGCGCGACTACGCCGACCTCAACTCGCGCGCCTACGGCTTCCCGCTGGAGGACGGCCGTGACGGGCTGCTCGGCTCCGCGTTGTGGAAGGACCGCGTCCACGCCTACCTGGGTCTGAAGGAGGGCGTACCGGTGACGTGCGCCGCGGCCGTCGAGGCGGAGGGGCGCCTGTTCGTCGCGCTCGTCGCCACCGACCCGGACCACCAGCGCGAGGGGTACGGCGAGGCGGTGACGCGCAAGGCGCTGCACGAGGGCCACCGGGCCACCGGGCTGACCCGCGCCACCCTGCACGCGACCGCGGCCGGCGCGCCCGTGTACCGGCGGATCGGCCTGGCGCCGAACTCGGCGGTGCGCTTCTACGGCCTCAAGGGCTGACGGGACCCGCCCCGAGCACGGGCGGAGCACGACCACGCTCTGCGCACCTTGCTGTGCACGTTCACAACCGCTGAGCAGTTCGAACGGCGTTCGCCGGCCCAGCAGCGCCGAAGTGCTAAAGTTAGCGCTCACAATTTCCGTGCTCCCAGCGTTGACTGCCCGTCCGGGCCGTGGCTAGGTTGGAGCGCACCAGAGGCCGCTCCACCGAACGTCGACGATGACGATGGGGACGCTGTGCGACGAGTGCGCGAGAACGTGCCACGCCGAACCCGGGCGGCGGGACTCGGCGGCTCACCCTCGATCACCGTGCTGGAACCCCGCGTTCGACGCGGTCTCCCGACGCAGCAGACCACGGGAGCCCCATGTCGTCCTCATCCTTCAGCCGCCGCCGCTTGTTGCAGGCCGCGGGTGTCGCCGCCGTCGCGACCACCGCGCCCGGCCTGGTCCCGGGAACCGCGGGGGCGGCGACCGTCCCCCCGGTCCGGGCCGACATCGGCGTGTCGGCGTCCGCCTTCGACCTCGGCCAGGTCCGCCTGACCGCGGGCCGCTGGATGGACAACCAGAGCCGCACGCTGTCCTACCTGAAGTTCATCGACGTCAACCGCCTGCTCTACAACTTCCGCGCCAACCACCGCCTCCCCACCAACGGCGCGGCGGCGCTCGGCGGCTGGGAGGCGCCGAACTTCCCGTTCCGCACGCACAGCCAGGGGCACTTCCTCAGCGCGTGGGCCCAGGCGTGGGCGGTGCTGGGCGACACCACGTGCCGCGACCGGGCCAACCTCGTGGTCGCGGAGCTGGCCAAGTGCCAGGCGAACAACGCCGCGGCCGGGTTCACCGCCGGCTACCTGTCCGGCTTCCCCGAGTCCGACTTCGACGCGATGGAGGCGGGCAGCCCGAAGTCGGTGTCGTACTACTCGCTGCACAAGACGCTGGCCGGCCTGCTCGACGTGTGGCGGTACGTCGGCAACACGCAGGCCCGCGACGTGCTGCTGCGGTTCGCCGGCTGGGTGGACTGGCGCACCGCCCGGCTGTCCTACAGCCAGATGCAGCGCGTGCTGGGCACCGAGTTCGGCGGCATGAACGCGGTGCTCGCCGACCTCTACCAGCAGACCGGTGACGCGCGGTGGCTGGCGACGGCGCAGCGGTTCGACCACGCCGCCGTGTTCGACCCGCTGGCTGCCAACCAGGACCGGCTCAACGGCCTGCACGCGAACACGCAGGTGCCCAAGTGGATCGGGGCGGCGCGCGAGTACAAGGCCACCGGCACCACCCGCTACCGCGACATCGCCACCAACGCGTGGAACATCACCGTCGGCGCGCACACCTACGTCATCGGCGGCAACAGCCAGGCCGAGCACTTCCGCGCGCCCAACGCCATCGCGGCCTACCTCAACACCGACACGGCCGAGGCGTGCAACACCTACAACATGCTCAAGCTGACCCGCGAGCTGTGGCTGCTCGACCCGAACCGGTCGGCCTACTTCGACTTCTACGAGCGCGCCCTGCTCAACCACCTGATCGGGCAGCAGAACCCGGCCGACCCGCACGGGCACATCTGCTACTTCACCGGTCTCAACCCCGGCCACCGGCGCGGCAACACCGGCCCGGCGTGGGGCGGCGGCAACTGGAGCACCGACTACGGCACGTTCTGGTGCTGCCAGGGCACCGCCCTGGAGGTCAACACGGCGCTGGCGAACTCGGTCTACTTCCGCGACGGCACCACGCTCACGGTCAACCTGTTCACGCCGTCCGTGCTGAACTGGTCGGAGCGCGGCATCACGGTCACCCAGAGCACGACCTTCCCGGTGTCGGACACCACGACGCTGACCGTCACCGGCAACGCGGGCGGGTCGTGGACGATGCGCGTGCGCGTCCCGGCGTGGACGAGCGGGGCGACGATCAGCGTCAACGGCGTCGCGCAGGGCATCGCCACCACGCCCGGCAGCTACGCGAGCCTCACCCGGTCGTGGACCTCCGGTGACGTGGTGACGGTCCGGCTGCCGATGCGGGTGGTCGTGCAGCCCGCCAACGACAACCCGAACGTCGTCGCGCTCCTGTACGGCCCGGTCGTGCTGTCGGGCAACTACGGCGCCGCGGCGCTGTCCCGGCTGCCGTCGCTGAACACCGCGTCCGTCACCCGCACCGGCACCTCGACGCTCGCGTTCACCGCGCAGGCGGACGGTGCGAGCGTGAACCTCGGCCCGTTCTACGACGCGCACGGCCACAACTACACCGTCTACTGGAACACCGGCGGCGGCGGTGGTGGCACCGGGAGCGGCTACCGGCTGTTCAACGCGGCCAGCGGCCTCGTGCTGGGCGTGCAGGACATGTCCACCGCCGACGGCGGCCTGGCCGTGCAGTGGGGCGACACCGGCACCGCCGACCACGACTGGTCGGTGGTCGTCGACGGCTCCTACGTCCGGCTGCGCAACGCGAACAGCGGCAAGGTGCTCGGCGTGCAGGACATGTCCACCGCCGACAACGCCCGCGTCCTCCAGTGGTCCGACACGGGCACCGCCGACCACCGCTGGACCGTCGTCGACAACGGCGACGGCACGCACAGGCTGCGCAACGCGAACAGCGGCAAGCTGCTCGGCATCCTGAACGGCTCCACCGCGCAGGGCGCGCAGGCCGTGCAGGACCCGGACAACGGCAGCGCCGACAACCGGTGGCGGTTCGTGCCCACGGGCGCCCGCCGCGTGCAGAACCGCGCCAGCGGGCTGGTGCTGGGCGTGCAGGACATGTCCACCGCCGACGGCGGCGCGGTCGTGCAGTGGGACGACAGCGGCACGGCCGACCACCTGTGGACCGCCGTGCTGGACCCCGACGGTTACTTCCGGCTGCGCAACTCCCACAGCGGCAAGGTGCTGGGCGTGGAGAACGGGGCCAACGCCAACGGCGCGCGGGTCCTCCAGTGGGCGGACAACGGCACCGCCGACCACCGCTGGCGGTTGCGCTACGGCGCCGACGGGTACTTCCGCGTCCAGTGCGCCAACGGCGGCCGGGTGCTCGGCGTGACCGGCGCGTCCACGGCGCGCGGCGCGCAGGTCGTGCTGTGGGACGACAACGGCACCGCCGACCACCTCTGGCGGTTCGTGTAGCCGGCACGGGGGCGTCCCGCGCGGTCGTGCGGGACGCCTCCCGGGGGCGTCACGATGGTGCTCGCCCTGGTCGCGAGGACCGGCGGGTGCCCGCCACCCGCACCGCCGACACCGGCCGCACGCTCCTCGCGCCCGGTGGGCCGTGGTGGCCGTAAATCGGTTGGGCCCGTCCGGCGGGCGGACTAGCCTGGTCGCCATGTGCTCCTGCTCCGGCTACGCCGCCATGCGCGCGGCGATGAGGCCCCGCTCCGCCCGCTGACGGCGGCGCACCGAGGACCCCTCCCTGCCCGCCGTTCCGGCCACTCGCCGGGCGGCGCCGCTGCGTGCTGCCCGGCTCCACCGAGAGCTGCGGAGCATTCGCTTGTCCACCTCACCACACCTGCGCGCCGACTCCGTGTCCGTCACCCTGGGCGGTCGGGCGCTGTTCACCGACGTCTCCGTCACCGTGTCCGCCCGGTCCCGCCTGGCGATCGTCGGCGAGAACGGGCGCGGCAAGACCACGTTGCTGCACGTCCTCGCCGGGCTGCGCGTCCCCGACCGCGGCTCCGTGCACCGCGCGGGCACGATCGGCCTCGCCCGGCAGGTCCTGCACGCCGGCCCCGGCGAGACGGTCGGCTCGCTGACCGACGAGGCCCTGCACGCCGCCCGCGCCGCCCTGCGCGCGCTCGACGCGGCCACCGACGACCTCGCCCGGGGCGCCCACGACGCCGACGAGCGGTACGGCCGCGCGCTGGACCGGGCCACCCGCCTGGACGCCTGGGACGCCGAGCGCCGCCTCGACGTGGCCCTGGCCGGGCTGAACGCGTGCGCCGACCGGGACCGCGAGCTGCGCACCCTGTCGGTCGGGCAGCGCTACCGCGTGCGCCTGGCCTGCCTGCTCGGCGCGGCGCACGACCTCCTGCTGCTCGACGAGCCCGGCAACCACCTCGACGCCGACGGCCTCGCCTTCCTCACCGACCGGCTGCGCGCCCACCGGGGCGGGGTGGCCCTCGTCAGCCACGACCGCGCGCTGCTGGGCGACGTGGCCCGCGAGTTCCTCGACCTGGACCCCAGCCAGGACGGCCGACCGCGCCGGTACGCGGGCGGTTACCCCGCCTGGCGGGAGGGCCGCCGCCGCGACCGCGCGCGGTGGGTGCAGGAGTACGAGGAGCAGCAGGCCGAGCAGCACGACCTGGCCGGCGCGCTGGACCGGGCCAGGTCCCGCCTCGACACCGGGTGGCGGCCGGACAAGGGCACCGGCAGGCACCAGCGGCAGTCCCGCGCGCCGGGCGTCGTGCAGGCGCTCAACCGGGCGCGGGAGGCGTTGGACGCGCACCGGGTCACCGTGCCCGAGCCGCCGCTGTCGCTGCGCTGGCCCGAGTCGGGCACCCGTCCCGGCGCGGGGCTGCTCCGGGCGGAGGGGGTGACGGTGCCCGGTCGCCTCGACCGGCCGGTCAGCCTCACCCTGGACGGCGGCGACCGGCTGCTCGTCACCGGCGGTAACGGCACCGGCAAGTCCACGCTGCTGGCCGTGCTCGCCGGGGTGCTGCCGCCCGGCGGCGGCGCGGTCCGGCACCTGCCGGGCGCACGGGTCGAACTGGTCGCCCAGGAGGTCCCGGACCGGCCCGGTGAGCTGACCGCCCACCAGCTGTTCGAGCGGCAGGGCGCGCCCGGCTCGCCGACCGCCTCCGGCCTGCTCGACGCGGAGGCCGCGCGCACCCCGGTGGCCAGGCTGTCGTCCGGGCAGCAGCGGCGGCTGGACCTGGCGCTGTGCCTGGCGACCCGCCCGGACCTGGTGATCTTCGACGAGCCGACCAACCACCTGTCGCCCGCCCTCGTCGACGAGCTGACCGGGGCGGTGGCCACCACCGCGGCGGCCGTGGTCGTGGCCACCCACGACCGGGCGCTGCTGGCGGAGTTCGCGCACTGGCCCCGGCTGGTGCTCGGCTGACCGCTCCCGCGCCGGCCGGGGAGGCCGCAGCGGCGCGGGTGCGAGGCTCCTCCTCACGCCCGGCGCAGCACCTCGGCGGCCCTCCCCGGCCGGCTCCCCACCACGATCACGTCGGGCGGGGCCGGGTGCGGTGGATCACGGTCGGCCCCGTCGGGCAGCCCGGCACGTCCGTCCTGCCGGCCACGCCGGACCTCGACGAGACGTTCGAGAAGGTGCGGGCCGGCGACGCCGAGGTCGTGCGGGAGCCGACCGAGCAGCCGTGCGGCGTCCGCGACTGCGCCTTCCGCGACCCTGCGGGCAACCTGGTCCGCATCCAGGAACTGCGCTGAGCCGCGCGGTGCCGGAGTCGTGCCCCGGTGCCGGTCACCGTGTGGCGTCAGGCACAATGGATCACCCGGCACCGGCGCGACCAGTGCTCCGGTGGGCGGGGTGACGCACCTCATCGTTTGCCACGAGCCGTTCCCGAGTACCAATTCGGGTGCGTGATGTTGTCACTTGGAGGACCTATGCACGAAGCACACACCGGTCAGGAAGTCGCCAACCCCCGCCGCACCAGGCTGGGTGCGGACTGGGTCGCGGGCTCCGGCGCCGCGGGCGACCGGGCGCGGCCGGTCCCCGGCCCCGAGTCCGGCGCGGTCGCGGGGGAACGCCCCGTCGGCTGAGCCGGCGCCGGTGAGCCGTTGGGGGCGAGGCCGGGACCGGGTGCATGGGATTCGCCCGTGCGGGGAAGACCACCCGGGTGGCGGGTCGTCCGGACCCGCCCGGCCGTCCCCGGCGCGGTTCGTGAGGGAGGCGATGTCGTGACCCACGGAGAACACCACCACGAACAGCTGCGGGTGTCCCGCGAGCGCCGCGACGACGCGGTCGTCGTGCACGTGTCCGGCGAGGTGGACAGCACCACCGTCGCCCTGCTCCGCGAGCACTCGACCGCGGCCCTCGCCGAGGCCGCGACCGCCGCCGTGCCCGTCGTGGTGGACCTGACCGACGTCGGTTTCTGCGCCTCGATCGGCATGGCGCTGCTGGTGGAGCACCACCAGCTCGGCGAGCGCCGGCACACCCCGCTGCGCGTGGTCGCCCCGGCGCGCAGCCCCCTGAGGGCCCTGCGCGCCGCGCGCCTGGACCATGTCCTCGACCTCTACCCGGACCTGCCCGCGGCCCTCGCCGCCGATTCCTGACCCGCCGATTCCTGACCCGCCGGCTCCCGACCCGCCGGGGGGTTCCCGGAGGACAGCAGCAGGCGCTTGTCCGGTTTGCCGCTCGGCGCCACCGGCGGCTCGGCGATCACGGTCAGCCGCGCCGGGGCGCACGCCGCGCCCAGGCGGGCGGTGACCAGGGCGCGCAGCGAGTCCAGGTCGGGCGTCCGGCCCGCCGTCGGCACGACGAACGCGTGCACCGCCTCGCCGGTGCCCTCGTCGGGCACGGCGACCACGTACGCCTCGGCCACGTCCGGGTGCTCGGCGACGACCCGTTCGATCGGGCCCGCGTAGTGCAGGTTCGCGTTGACGATCACCACGTCCCGGGTCCGGCCGGTCAGGTGCAGCCGGCCCCGCGCGTCCAGCCGGCCGAGGTCGCGGGTGCGGACCCAGCCGTCCACGAAGACCTCGGCCGACTGCTCCGGGTCCGCCCAGTAGGCGCCGGCCTGCGCGGGGGCGCGCACGAACAGCTCGCCGTCCACCCCCGCCGGGAGGACCGAGCCGTCCGGGGCGCGCACCTCGACCTCCACCGCGGGCGTGCCCACCGAACCCGGTTCGTCGTCCGGGGTGGCCATCGCGATCGTGCCGGTCTCGCTCTGGCCGTAGCCGTGGAACACGACCGGGCCCAGCACGTCCAGCGCCTCGCGGTGGCGGTCGGGGGTCAGCGGTGACCCGGACACCATCAGGGCGCGCACCGTCGACAGGTCGGCCGGGGCGCGGCGCTGGGCCGCCACCAGCCCGGTCAGGCGCGGCACGGTGATCACGCTCGACGAGGCGCGGTGGCGGGTGATCGCGTCGGGCAGCACGGGTCGGTCGGCGACGACGACCGTGCCGCCGGCGGTGACGGTCAGCACCGCGTACTCGAACATCACCTGGCTCGACAGCGTCCCGAACACCAGGTGGCGGTCCAGCCGGGACGCCAGCTCGCGGATCGCGGGCGGCCACGCCGCCGGGCGCGCGGTCCACGCGGCCGTCATCGCGGCGTAGGTCTGCGCGCACGCCTTGGGCGTCCCCGTGCTGCCGCTGGTGTGGATCAGCCGGGCCACGTCCGCCGGCCGGCCGCCGAGCCGCAGCGGGCCGTCGTCGGCGCGGGCCGCGCACAGCTCGTCGACGGTGAGCGTGCGCGGCGCGTACCTCGCACCCGAGTCGGTGACCGCGGCGGCGATGTCCAGGCCGAGCAGGTGGCGCACCTGCTCGTCGGTCAGGCCCGGCCGCACGCCCACCACCCTGGCGCCCACCGCGTGGGCGGCGAGGATCACCGCGAACGCCTCCGGGGTGACACCGAGCAGGAGGGCGACGCCGTCACCCGGGCCCACGTCCCGCGCCCGCAGCCCGGCCGCGACCCGCGCGACGAGGTCGAGCAGCTCCCCGCCGGTGACCGCGCGGTCGCCGTGCTCGAACACCGGCCGGTCCGCGCCGGCGGCCAGGGCGTCGAGCACCGCGCGCGGGAACGGCCCGGCGTCCCGGTGTCCCCCCGGGCCCTCCGCGTCGTCCGCCACCGCGGACCGCTGCCGCGACCCGGTCGGTCCCGCTCCGGTGATCAGCTGGTCGTGCGCCATGTGCCGGGAAGCTACCCACGCGATCTCAGAACACGCTGAGATCGACTGCCTACGGTCGGTGGCGTGACGACGACCACCACCGGCACCGCGACCGGCACCCCCGTGGACCTCGGCGCGCCGCTGAGCGCCGACGACCTCCGCCGCGCGGCGGCACCGCTCCCGGTGCTCGTCGGCCCGGGCGTGCGGGCGCGGCTCGACCGGGGCCGCGAGTTCCTGCGCACGGTGCTGGCCGACGACGAGCGGCCCGTCTACGGCGCCAAGACCGGGTTCGGCGCGCTCATCGGGTTCGCCGGCCGCGCCGACGAGGCCGACCAGTGCGACAACACCCTGGCGCACCTCGGCGCGGGGCAGGGGCCGGACCTCCCGGCCGGCACCGCCCGCGCCGCGCTGCTGGTGCGGGCGTGGTCGCTCGCCCAGGGCGTGTCCGGGGTGTCCGCGCACGTCGTCGACGGCCTCGCCGCGATGTTCGCGACCACGTTCACCCCGGCGATCCCGAGGTACGGGTCGGTCGGCGCGAGCGGCGACCTCATCCCGCTCGCCTACGCCACCCAGGCCCTGCGCGGCCGGGGCCACGCCTACGTCGACGGCGAGCGGCTGCCCGCGGACGAGGCCCTGCGCCGCACCGGCCTCACACCGCTCACCCTCGACGGCCGCGACGCGCTGGCGCTGGTCAACGGCACCTCCGTCACCACCGCGGCCACCGCCCTCGCGCTCGCCGACGTCCGGGCCGCGCACCTCGCGCTCCAGGACCTCACCTGCCTGCTGGTGGACGTCCTGGGCGCCGACCCGGCGTTCCTCGAACCGCGCCTGGTCGCCGCGTACGGCCACCCCGGTGCGGTCACCGCCGCCGACCGGATGCGCGCCACCCTCGCCGGCACCACGCCGACGGGCAACCGCGCGCTCCAGGAGCCCTACAGCATCCGCTGCTCCCCGCAGCTGCTCGGCGCGGCGGAGGACGCGCTGCGCTACGTCGACGGCGTCGTCGCCGCCGACCTGGCCGGGGTCAGCGACAACCCGCTGTTCTTCCCGGAAGACGACCTCGTCGCGCACGGCGGCAACTTCTTCGGCCAGCCGGCCGCGTTCGCCGCCGACGTGCTGGCCATGGTCACCGCGTCGCTGGGCAACCTCGCGGAGCGCCAGCTCGACCTGCTCGTCGACCCGGTCCGCAACACCGGCCTGCCGCCGATGCTGGCCGCGGGACCGGGGCAGCAGCACGGGTTGCAGGGCGTGCAGCTCGCCACCACCGCCTTCGTCGCCGAGATCCGCCGCGCCGCCGTGCCCGCGAGCACCCAGAGCCTGCCCACCAACCTGCACAACCAGGACGTGGTGCCGTTCGGCACCCAGGCCGCGCTGCGCGCCCAGGACCTCGCCGAGCTGCTCCGGCTGCTGTGCGGCTCGCTCGCGCTCGGCCTGCGGCAGGCCGTGCACGTGGGCGGCAGGCGGCCCACCGCGCCCGCCTGCGCCGCGCTGTTCGACACCCTCGCCGACGCGATCCCGCCCGTCGACCCCGACCGGCCGCTGGACGCCGACGTCCGCCTCGCCGCCGACCTGGTCACCGGTTCCCGGCGTTGACCCCCGGCGCGGCGCCCGGGGTGGGCGCGGTGTCGGGCCCGGTGCCGATCGAGGTGTCGGTCGGGGTGTCGCGCGCGGCCGGCAGGCGCAGCGTGAAGCGGGCGCCCCGGCCGGGGTCGCCGGACGCCTCGACCGTGCCGCCGTGGCCGGTGACCACCTCGCGGAGCAGCGCGAGGCCCAGCCCGGAGCGCCGCTCCGTCCCGCCCGTCCCGCCCGGCCCGCGGTGGAACCGGTCGAAGATCCGGTCGGCCTCCACCGGGTCGAACCCCTCGCCGGTGTCCGCCACGGTCAGCTCCACGCACCCGCCGCGGCCCCGCCCGAGGCGCACGTCGATCCGCCCGCCCGCCGGGGTGTGGCGCACCGCGTTCGCCAGCAGCTCGGCGACCGCGCGCCGCAGCGCGGTCTCGACACCGGTCACGACCAGCGGCCCGGCGGGGCGTTCGACGGCCAGCGCGATCCGCCGTTCGCCCGCCCGGTCGCCCTCCGCCGCCACCGCGGACTCCGCCAGCGCGGCCAGGTCGACCGCCCGCCCGCCGGGGCCGGCGGACTGCTCGCTCAGCAGCGCCGACAGCAGCAGGTCGTCCACCACGTCCCCGAGCCCGCGGATCGAGCCGACGAGCTTGTCCAGGCCGTCGCGGTGGTCGTCGGGCAGGTCCGCCGCCGCGGCCCGGCGCGCGAGCAGCTGCGCCCGCGTGTACGCCCGCGCGATCGGGGTCCGCAGCTCGTGGCTCGCGTCGGTGACGAACCGCCGCTGCCTGGTCAGCGCCTCCGCCAGGGGCGCGACCGCGCGCCTGCCCACCAGCAGCCCCGTGAGGGCCGCCGCGAGCAGGCCGCCCAGCTCCGCGACCGCCAGCGCCAGCAGCAGGTGCCGCCGGTCGGCGACCTGGTAGCGGGTGTCGAACACCGCCTGCACCGCGCCGCCCCCGCGGCCCGGCTGGGTGAGCACCAGGTACTCGGTGCCGTTGCGCTCGACGGCGCGCTCCACCACGCCGCCCGACGCCAGCACCGCGTCGAGGTCGTCGCGCAGCGGGAAGCCCGGCGGCACGGGCGGCAGGCCGGTCTCGACCGCGCCGCCGTCCGAGGTGAACAGCCACGTGCAGCCCGGCGGGGCCTGCGGTGTCGTGTGCTCGGCGCTGTACCGCAGCTCGCGCCGCACCTGCGCGTCCTGGGCGTGCGCCACGACGGCGTAGGCGATGCCGCCGACGCACGCGACCAGCACCGTGATCGCCAGCGCCACCAGCACGCTGACCCGCAGGCGCGCCCGCAGGACGACCGCGCGTTCGGCCTCGTCCCACGACCGGCTCACAACACCCCCAAGCGGTAGCCGAGCCCTTTCACCGTGTGCACCGCCGAACGGCCGACCTTGGCCCGCAGGTAGTGCACGTACGTGTCCACAATGGAGGGGGAGGGGGCGTCCCGGAAGACGGTCCGCCGAAGCGCCGCCCGCGTGTGCACGGTGTCCGGGCGCGCCGCGAGCACCCGCAGCAGCGCGAACTCCCGCGCCGTCAGCGGCACCCGGTCGCCGTCGGCCAGCACCACCTCCCGCTCCACGAGGTCGAGGCGCGCGGCGCCGATCCGCAGCGAGTCGTTCGGCTCCAGCCCCCGCCGGCACAGCGCCCGCAGCCGCGCGCTCAGCTCGTCCAGGTCGAACGGCTTCACCAGGTAGTCGTCGGCGCCCGCGTCGAGCCCGTCGATCCGGTCGTGCACGGTGCCCAGCGCGCTGAGCACCAGCGCGCGGGCCCGCACGGACCTCGACCGCAGCCGCACCAGGAGGTCGAGCCCGTCGAGGGCGGGCAGGCCGCGGTCGATGACCACCACGTCGTAGGGGCGGGTGAGCCCGAGGTGCAGCCCGCGGTGCCCGTCCGCGGCCACGTCCACGGCGTATCCCTCGCCCCGCAGCGAGTCGGAGAGCAGCTCCAGCAGTTCGCGGTCGTCCTCGACCAGGAGCAGGCGGAAGCGGTGGGCGGACCTGGGGTCGGGGACGCCGTGCACGCCCACCAGCGTCCCACTTCCGGGCGGTTCGTCAACGTGAGGACGATCTTACGGCGCGTGGTCGGGTGCGTTCGGGCAACGAACGCCCCCGACCACGCGGGAGGTCACCCCACCCGGGTGGAGGGGGCCGGCCGGTTCCGGTTGCCGCCGTGCTGGACGGTAGGCCGAACGCGTTGCCGTTGCCGTCGGGGCGGGCGGTCATGACCAGGCCGCTGGAGCCCCGGCTCGCGGATGCCCCGGGGCGGTGATGCCGGTGCAGCGGGTCACGGCCAGGCACGCCTGCGTCACCCGGCGGAAGTCGTCCGCCCGGGCGGGGTCAGCCGCCCAGGGCCGCCCGCACCTTCTCGATCACGGCGGTCTCCACCTCGGCCACCTGGCCGTCGGCCTCGGCCACCTCGTGGCAGATCGCCTCCACGGCCCGCGGGAACGAGGCGGCGTCGGCGGGGGACTTCGCGGCGAGGACCTCCGCCGACGTGCGCAGCGCCGCCAGGACCCGCCCCTCCAGCTCCGCCTCGGCGATCGTCGAGAGGTCCACGCGGGAGGCGTGCAGGACGGTGCGCAGCTCCGGCGAGAGGTTCTTCAGGGCGCGCAGGCCCGCGTAGCGCTCCTCGATCACCGGGCCGGGGTCGGCGTGGGACACCAGGATCATCACGCCGAACACGGCCTCCCGCAGGGCCCGGCTCTCGGCGTCCGTGTAGTGGATCATGTGGTCAGCCTAGGTGTCGGTGGTCGGGGTGCCGCTCCCGGGACGGGCGCTCAGGCGGGCGGCCAGTTGCGGAGGGCGGCGTCCGCGACCCGGTGGAGTTCGTCGCGGGTGGCGCCCGTGGCCGCCTGGACCGCGATGCCGTTCGCCAGGGTCATGAGGTAGCGGGCGAGGGTGTCCGGGTCGGTGCCGGCGGGCAGGTCGCCCTCGTCGACGGCGCGTCGGAAGCGGTCGCGGAGGTGGGCGCGGTTGTCGTCGCGCCACGCGGCGAGCGCGTCGGCGGCGCTCTGCCCGAGGTGCCCGGCGGCCAGGAAGCCCTGGACGCCGAGGCACCCGGCCGGGCAGCCGTCCCGGGTGGAGGACTCGACCGAGCCCGCGAGGTAGGCGGCGGCCACCTCCCGGGCGGTGGGCTCCCGCAGCGCGCGGGCGCTGTAGGAGCCGGGGCCTTCGGCGTAGCGCTCCAGGGCCTTCCGGAAGAGGTCCTCCTTGTTGCCGAAGGCCGCGTACATGCTGGTCTTGGTGATGCCCATGGCGCGGGTCAGGTCGGTGAGGCTGACGCCGTCGTAGCCGTGCTCCCAGAAGACGACCATGGCCCGGTGCAGGGCCTCGTCGGTGTCGAACCCGCGCGGCCTGCCCACCGGTGCCCTGCTCGTGGCGTCCACGCCCGCCATCATACCCCTTCTGTACCGATCGGAACTGAAGTGCTACGGTCGTGTTCTGTTCCGATCGGAACAAAAATACGAAGAGGTCGCATCATGGGAACGCTCGAAGGCAAGACGGCCGTCATCACGGGTGGCGGGACGCGGGGGATCGGCCGCGCGACCGCCGCACGGCTCGTGGCCGAGGGGGCGCACGTGTTCATCACCGGCCGGCGGGAAGCCGAGCTGGCGGAGGCGGTCGACTCCATCGGCCACGGGGTCACCGCGGTGCCGGGCGACATCACGGACCCGGCCGACCTGGACCGGCTCTACGACGCGGTGCGCGAGCGGGGTCGGGGGCTGGACGTGCTGTTCGCCAACGCGGCCACCGCCTCGTTCGCGACGCTGGAGCAGACCACCGACGAGGACTTCGACCGCATCTTCGAGGTCAACGTGAAGGGGACGTTCCTGACCGTGCGGAAGGCGTTGCCGTTCCTCAACGACGGCGCCTCGGTGATCCTGAACGCCTCCACGGCCGCCGACCGCGGCACACCGGCGTTCGGCGCGTACGCGGCGTCCAAGGCCGCCGTCCGGTCCTTCGCGCGGACGTGGGCCAAGGAGCTCACCGGCCGGGGTGTCCGCGTCAACGCGGTCTCGCCCGGACCGATCGACACCTCCGGCATCACCGAACTCGTCGGCGAGGAGAACTCGGCCGCCTTCAAGGCGAACCTCGGCGACGAGGTCGTCGTCGGCCGGATCGGTCGCCCGGAGGAGGTCGCCGCCGCGGTGGCCTTCCTCGCGTCCGCGGACAGCAGCTACGTGGTGGGCGCCAACCTGTACGTCGACGGCGGCGCGAACCAGGTCTGAACCAGGTCTGAACCAGGTCCGGCGCCGCCGCGCGCCCCGGTGACGCGGTCCGCCCGGCACCGCCGCGCCGGGCGGACCGACCGGGTCTTCACCCGCCCGGGTGAAGACCCGGTCTCACGCGGTGCGGGCGGCGAGGGTCTCCAGCTGCTTGCGGTCGGGCTTGCCGTTGCGGTTGAGCGGGAAGCGGTCCAGCACCACGACCCGGTTGGGCTGCTGGTAGGGCGGCAGCACCGCGCAGACCCGCTCGCGCCAGTGCTCCTGGTCCTGCTGCCGCTCGTCCTCGACGAAGAACACCAGCGTCGAGCCCCGGCGGTCGTCGGGCAGCGCCACGATCTTCGTCACGCACCCGTGCCCGGCCAGCTCGTGCTCGATGACCTCGGGGTGCAGGGTGTGGCCGTTGCGGTGCACGGCCGTCTTGCGGCCCGCGATGAACAGGTTGCCCAGCGCGTCGAGGTAGCCGAAGTCGTTGGTGCGGTACCAGCCGCGCTCCACCGGCTCGACCAGCCCGTCCGGGCCGAGGTAGCCCTCCATCAGGTCCGGGTCGAGCACCTCGATCTCGCCCAGCTCGCCCGCGGCCAGCTCGGTGCCCTCGTCGTCGGTGATGCGGATCTTGAGGCCGTCGACGGTCTGGCCCGCGCCGACCGGGTTGTCGTTCGTGGCGAACGCGACGTTGCCCATCTCGGTGCTGCCGTAGCTGTCCAGCAGCGGCAGGCCGAACGTGGTCTCCGCGGCCTGCACGAGACCCGGGTCCAGCGGCGCGGCCCCGCTGCACAGCATCCGCGCCTTGCGCAGGTCGCCCGCCGCCTCGGGGCGCCGGGACACGATGTTGAGGATGCTGCGGTACGTGGAGGGGGTGGCGTCCACGACGGTCGCGCCGCTGACCCCGGCGATGCGCAGCGCGCGGTCCAGCCGCCGGTACGGGGCGACCACCAGCGAGCAGCCGACCAGGTACGAGATCAGCACCATGGACAGGCCGTACTGGTGGTTGAACGGCAGCAGCGGCAGCAGGACGTCCGAGGGCTCGTGCCCGACCAGGGCGGCGTTGCGCCGCAGGTTCTCCAGGAACCGGCCGCCGTTCTTCACCACGCCCTTGGGCACGCCGGTCGACCCCGAGGACCACATGACGAGGCCGTCGGGCAGTTCGGTCCACGCGGTGAAGTCCAGCCCGTGGTCGCGCGGCACCAGGCCGGCCGCCGCGGTGCTGATCGAGTAGAGGGGCACGACCCGCTCGTCGTCGCGCTCGACGGGCGCGTCGTCGTCGACGACCGCGAACCGGACGCGGGCCTGGTCGCACACCTGCCGGGTCTGGGCCGCCTTCTCCTGGTGGTCCACCAGGACGACGGAGGCGCCCACGTGCATCAGCGCGTACAGCGTCGACACCCAGGTGACCGAGTTGTCGGCCTTGAGCAGCACGCGGTCGCCGAGGCCGACGCCGAGGTCGCGCAACGCCTCCGCCGTCCGGAGCGCGTGCTGCTCGAACTCCGCCGAGGTCATCACCGAATCGGCGCCGAACATTTTCGCGGACATCAGTGCCGCACTCCTTCCCGTCGGACGGGCTGTGCGCCGGTCGAACGACGTCCGGCCATTCGTGGCGCACTCCCAGGTTATGGGCGGGAACGGCGACCGACGTCGGATCAGTTCCACGCGCCGGCCACCTCCGGGTAATTCCCGTCCGAATGGCCGCGTTCGGCTGATAACGTCCGGTCCGTCGCGCCGCGCGGAAAGGGATTCGTCATGAGGATCGCCTGTTGGCAGGCACCCACGCGCCCGGAGCGGGCCGCGACCGCCGTCCTGGCGGAGCTGCGCGAGCGGGCGGAGCGCGCGGCGGCGGCCGGGGCGCGCCTGCTCGTCACGCCGGAGATGTCGCTGTCCGGCTACCACCTGGGCAGGCGGGCGCTGCGGCGGCTCGCCGAACCCGCGGACGGGCCGCTGTGCGCCGGGGTCTCGGCGATCGCGGCCGAGGTCGGCATCGCCATCGCGCACGGGTGGCCGGAGGCCGAGGGCGGGCACGTCTACAACGCGGTGCGGCTGGTCGGCGCGGACGGCGCGGAGCTGGCCCGCTACCGCAAGACCCACCTGTTCGGGGACATCGACCGGTCGGTGTTCACCGCGGGGGACACCGGGGTCGTGCAGGCCGAGCTGGACGGGGTCACCGTCGGCCTGGTCATCTGCTACGACGTGGAGTTCCCCGAGCTGGTGCGGGCGCACGCGGTGCGCGGCACCCGGCTGCTGCTGGTGCCCACCGCGCTGATGGCGCCCTGGCACTTCGTCGCCGAGGTGCTGGTGCCCGCCCGCGCCTTCGAGAGCCAGCTGTTCATCGCCTACACCAACTGGACCGGCCGGGAGCGCGAGCTGGAGTACTGCGGGCGGACCAGGCTGGTCGGCCCGGACGGGGCGGTCGTCGCCGCGCTGGACGACGGTGCCGGCGAGGGCCTGCTCGTGGCCGACGTGGACCTGCCGCTCGTCGACCGCGCCCGCGCGGAGACGACCTACCTGGCCGACCTGCGCCCCGAGCTGTACTGAGCGGGGCGCGGGCCGGCCGCGGCGGGACCGGGGCTACAGGCGGATCGGGGCCAGCTCGTCGAACAGGTCGCCCGGACCGGGGTTGTCCGGGTGGGTGGCGCCGCCGAGGTGGTCGACCACGCCCCACACGGCGTTCAGCGCCGTGCCGACCGCGTTCTCCGCGAAGCCCGCCAGCCACGACACGTCGTCGCCCGCCATGAAGAAGCCGCGGTGCTCCTCGGCCAGCCCGCCCTGCATGAAGTGGGTGAACAGCTCGCGCTGGTAGCGGTACTGGCCGGGCAGGCACGCCTTGAACGCGCCCATGAAGTGCGGCTCGGTCTCCCAGGTCACGGCCACCGGCGGCGCGATGACGTGGGAGCGGATGTCCACGTCCGGGTAGATCTGGCCCAGCGACGCCAGCACGACCTCCAGCCGCTCCTCCGCGCTGAGCGTGGCGACCTTCAGCGAGTCGTCGTTCCAGGTGTAGGACAGGCACATCACGCCGGGCCGGTCGGGGCCGTCGTCGAACAGGTAGACCCCGCGCGGCATCCGGTCGGTCAGCGTCATGCCCATGACCTCGCGGCCGGTCTCCGGGTCGAGGTCGTGCCAGAACGGGCGGTCGGTGAGGACGAACAGCTTCGACGAGCCCATGTAGTGCGTGCGCTCCACCGCGATCCACAGCTCCGGCGGCAGCAGCTCGGTGTCGCACTTGATGCGGGAGAGCAGGTTCCAGCTCTGCGCGGTGAACACCGCGACCGGGAACTCGCGCACGTCGCCCGCCGCGTCCTCGACCCGGTAGCCGCCGTCGGTGCGGCCGATCCGGGTCGCGCCGGGCAGCGGCCGACCGCCGTGCAGCGAGGCCAGCGACGTGCCGGCGGGCCAGTGCGCGGCGCCCTCGGGCGCGTGCTCCCACAACCCCTCGGGGACCTGCTGGCTGCCGCCGACGATGAGGTACTGCTCGTCGCCCGCCTCGGTGTAGATGACCCGCAGGATGTCGAGCACCGAGTTGGTGAAGTCGGTGTCCCACCCGCCGCAGCCGAAGCCGACCTGGCCGAACACCTCGCGCTGCTCGAAGGAGGTGAACGCGGCGGTGGCGGCCAGGAAGCCGTAGAACGACTGGTTGTCCATCTCGCGCACCATGCGGTTCCACAGCGCCTTGACGGTGGTGATGTCCCGGCGCGCGATGGCGCCGGCCATGACCGGCAGGTCCGCCTTCTCGTGCAGCGCCTTGGCCCACGCGTCGGAGACCTGGCGCAGCGACAGGGGCAGGTCCTCGGCGGTGCGCGCCCAGTGGGTCTCGCCGCGCAGGTTGACCACGGTGCGCGGGGTCGCCGGGGACAGCGGGTTGGGGAACGGCCTGGCCCGCAGGCCGAGCTTGTCGACGTAGTGGAACAGCGTGCCGGAGGGGGAGAAGCGCATCGCGCCCAGCTCGGCCCTCGGTTCGGGGTGGCCCTCGAACCCGACGGTCCGCATCCGGCCGCCGAGCCGGTCGGCCTCGTACACGACCGGTCGCAGACCGAGCTTCATCAGCTCGTAGGCGGTCACGACCCCCGCGATGCCGGCGCCGATGACGGCCACCTCGGTGCCGTGCCGGTGCGCCGGGACCGAGCCCAGCCCGGCCGGGTGGTTCAGCCAGTCGTCGTAGGCGAAGGGGAAGTCGGGGCACAGCACCGTGATCGGCTTCGGGTGCCCGTCCTCGTATTCCTCGTTGGAGCCCATATCGTGTTACCTCGGTGATCTCGTCGTACCTCGGCAGGGGCGCTGAGCGGAATTGTTGAGAATGAACGCGACAAGCGCAGGACGAAGCTCGGGAGCTGTTCCCGAAAAGGCGCGGGAATTCAGACGCCCGCGGCGTCGTCCTCGTGCACGGGGTCCTCGATGACCTTGGGCACGGTGCGCAGCGAGACCAGGGCGACCAGGGCCAGGACGACCATCACCGCAGCGCTGAAGACCATGCTGACCCGGATGCCGCCGACGAACGCCGCCGCGGCGGCGTCGCGCACCGCCTGGGCGACCGGTTCGGGCAGCCCGGCCGCCGCCGCGGCCGTGGCGTTGAACGACTCGCTGACCTGCGAGGCCAGCGGTTCGGGCACGCCGGGCGGCAGCACGAACTCCGCCCGGTACACCCCGGCGATCATGCTGCCCATCACGGCGATGCCCAGCGACCCGCCCAGCTCGTACGCGGTCGCGGACACCGCGGCGGCGGCACCGGCCCGGTTGCGCGGCACGGTGCCCAGGATGGTGTCGCCGGTGACGGTCAGGGTCAGCCCGGCACCCGCGCCGAAGGCCACCTGCGCGACCAGCACCAGCACGTAGGACGAACCCGGCTCGACGAACGCGAACACCGCGAACCCGGCCGCGGCGAACCCCAGCCCGAGCGCGACCGACCGCGCCCGCCCGACGCGGTTGATCAGCTTCGTGGCCAGCACGCCCGCCGACATCGCGGCCACCGCGCCGGGCACGAAGGCCAGCCCGGACCGCAGCGGCGTCCACTCGCGCACCAGCTGGAAGTACTGGCTGATGATCAGCGCGAACGCGGACATGGTGAACACCGAGATCAGGTTCGACCCGACCGAGGCGCTGAACCCCCGGTTGGCGAACAGGCCCAGGTCGATCAGCGGCACCTCCAGCCGCCGCTGCCGCCGCCCGAACAGCCCGAGCGCGCCGACGCCCAGCAGCAGCCCGCCCAGCACGTCCACCGAGCCGAGGCCCAGGTAGAAGGCGCTCTTGATGGCGTAGACCACCGCGATCACGCCGACCACCGAGAGCAGGACGCTGAGCAGGTCCAGCCGCAGCCGCACCGACGTCCGCGACTCCGGCACGTGCCGCGCGGCGAGCAGCACCAGCGCGGTGACCGGGAGGTTGGCCAGGAACACCGACCCCCACCAGAAGTGGTCCAGCAGCACCCCGCCGACGATCGGCCCCACCGCGAACCCGGCCGCCGCGACGCCCGCGCTGGCCCCGACCGCGGCCGTGCGCGCCCGCGGCGTGGTGAACACCGCGCGCAGCAACGACGTCGTGGACGGCAGCACCGCCGCCCCCGCCACGCCGAGCAGCGCCCGCGCGGCGATCAGCAGCTCGGTGGTCGGCGCGTACGCGGCCAGCAGCGAGCCCACCGCGAACGCGGACATGCCCCACACCAGCACGCGCCGCCGCCCGAACCGGTCACCCAGGTTGCCCATGGTGACCAGCAGCCCGCCCATGGTGAAGCCGTAGATGTCCGCGATCCACAGCAGCTCCTCGGGCGAGGCGGACAGCTGCCCGGTCAGCGCCGGCACGGCCAGGTGCAGCACGGTCATGTCGACCGAGATCATCAGCTGCGCCAGGCACGCCGCGAACAGCGTGGCGGTGCGCGCCGGTACGGCGGTCACGCGGCGACCGCCGCGGTGCGTCGCGGCCGGAGCACGGGTTTGAGCGCCCCCTTCACGTCGGCGCGCAGCAGCGTGAAACCCCGGGCCAGGGAGGGCAGCCGGTGCAGCAGGTGGTCGGGGCCGGACACGAGGACGCGGCCCACGCCGAGCCCGCCCAGCCGGTCCACCAGCGCGGGCAGCCGCACGGCGTTGACCGTCGACTCCAGCAGCACGGAGGCGACGCCCGCGCCGGTGCGGACCAGCTCGCCGTCCTGGGCGGAGACCAGCGGCAGCACCGGGTCCCGGAAGTCGACCCCGGCGAAGACCTCCTCGGCCATCCGGTCCCGCAGCGCGCCCAGCAGCCGGGAGTGCGCGGCCGGGCGCATGGTCGTCAGCGCGTAGCCGCCCGCCGCGCGGACCCGGCCGGTGAACCCGGCGAGGTCGTCCTCCGCCAGGGTGACCAGGTGCACCTCGGTGTCGAAGCGGCCCGACACGTCGTGCTCGATGCCCTGCAACGCCGCCTCCAGCGCGTCCGGCGGCGTGCGCACCACGATCTGGGTGACCAGGTCCCGGTGGTGGGCGGTGAAGTAGTCCTGCTCGACGCGGGCCGCGGCGGCGACCAGCCGGACCAGCTCGCCCAGCGGCAGCGCGCCGCAGCGGACCACCGCCGCGCGCTCGCCGAAGCTGGACCCGCCGCAGACCACCGGCCGCAGCCCGTGCTCGGCCTCCGCGCGCTCGGCCAGCGCCAGCGACGCCAGCACGAAGGCGACCTGCGTGTGCTCGCCGTACTCGTCGCCCGCCTCGTGCAGCCCGTCCAGCAGCGGCGACCCGAGCGCGTCGTCGGCGGCGGCCAGCAGCGGCCGGGCGTACGGGTCGATGACCAGGAACCGCCCCAGTTCCCCGGCACGGGACGGACCCATGCCCGGGAACAGAACGGCGTCTGCGGTGTTGTCCACTGTGCACACCCTGCTTCCGGGTTCCTCTCGGGACGGCACCACGGACGCTAACCGCCCCGCGCCGCCCGGCACGTGCGTCTTCTCCACCCGCCGCCCACCGGGCGAGAAGTCGTCCTCCCGGCGTTCCGGCCGGGTTACCCGGGGGTGGAACTGTTCCGCACCGACCCGGCCGCGCCGCCGGCTAGCGTGACGACGAGTTGCCTGCCCACGGACGTCTGAGGTGTGCGGAGTGCGCGGATGAGCGAGGCGGATTACCTGCGGCGGCTCGACGGCCTGCCGCCGTCCGAGCAGCACCGGACGCTGCTGGGCGCGGTGCGCCGGGCCACCGCGGCGGTGCTGGACGACCCGGCCGTCCCGGTGGCGCCCGGTCAGAACTTCACCGAGCTGGGCTTCGACTCCCTGCTGGCGGTGCGGCTGCACGCGCTGCTGGTCGCGGAGACCGGCCTGGAGCTGCCGGTGACGCTGGTCTACGACCACCCGACGCCGGACGCGCTGGCGTCGTTCCTGCGCGCCGAGCTGCTCGGCCTGCACGACGCGCCGCCGCCCGAGCGGGTGGGTTCGGCGACCGACGACCCGGTGGTCGTGGTCGGCGTCGGCTGCCGCTTCCCCGGCGGCATCGACTCGCCCGAACGGCTGTGGGAGGTCGTGGACGGCGGCCTGGACGTCATCTCCGGCTTCCCGGGCGACCGCGGCTGGGACGTCGACGGCATCTACGACCCCCGGCCCGGCACGCCCGGCAAGACCTACGTGCGCGAGGGCGGGTTCCTGCACGACGCGGCCTGGTTCGACGCCGGGTTCTTCGGCATCAGCCCGCGCGAGGCGCTCACCATGGACCCGCAGCAGCGGCTGGTGCTGGAGACCTCGTGGGAGGCGCTGGAGCGCGCGGGCATCGACCCGACCGGCCTGCGCGGCAGCACGACCGGCGTGTTCCTCGGCGCCGAGCCCCAGGAGTACGGCCCGAAGCTCGCCGACGCGCCGGAGGGCCTGGACGGCCACCTGCTGACCGGCACCGCGCCGAGCGTGATCTCCGGCCGCGTCGCCTACGCCCTCGGCCTCCAGGGCCCGGTGTTCACCGTGGACACCGCCTGCTCGGGTTCCCTGGTCGCCCTGCACCTCGCGGCCCGCGCGCTGCGCTCCGGTGACTGCTCGCTGGCGCTGGCCGGCGGGGTCGCGGTGCTGGGCACGCCGGGCGCGTTCGTCGCGTTCTCCAGCCAGCGCGGCCTGGCCCCGGACGGGCGCTGCAAGGCGTTCTCCGACGACGCCGACGGCACCGCCTGGGCCGAGGGCGCGGGCGTGTTCGTGCTGGAGCGGCTGTCCGACGCGCGGCGCAACGGGCACCCGGTGCTGGCCGTCCTCAGGGGTTCGGCGATCAACTCCGACGGCGCGTCCAACGGCCTGACCGCGCCGAACGGCCCGTCGCAGCAGCGGGTCATCCGCGCCGCGCTGGCCGACGCCGGCCTGCGGCCGTCCGATGTGGACGCCGTCGAGGCGCACGGCACCGGCACCCGGCTGGGTGACCCGATCGAGGCGCAGGCGATCCTGGCCGCCTACGGCCGCGACCGCGCCGAACCGCTCAGGCTGGGCTCGATCAAGTCCAACATCGGGCACGCCCAGGCCGCCGCGGGCGCGGCCGGCGTGATCAAGGTGATCATGGCGATGCGGCACGACCGCCTGCCGCGCACCCTGCACGTCGGGCAGCCCGCCACCGCGGTCGACTGGTCCGCCGGCGCGGTCGAGCTGCTCACCGAACCCGTGCCCTGGCCGCGCCGGGACGCGCCCCGCCGCGCCGGGGTGTCGTCGTTCGGCATCAGCGGCACCAACGCCCACGTCATCGTGGAGGAACCCGAGCCGGTTGAGGCCGACGCCCCCGGGCCGGTCCCCGTCCCGCCGCTCATCCCGTTCGCCTTCTCCGCCGCCGACGAGCCCGCGCTGCTCGCGCAGGCCGAGCGGCTGCACGACTTCCTCGACACCGACCCCGACCCGGCCGACCTGGCGTTCACCCTGGCCGGGCACCGCGCCGCCCTCCCGGAGCGCGCGGTCGCCCTGGCCGCCGACCGCGCCGGGCTCGCGACGGCGCTGGCCGACTTCCGCGTCGTGCGCGGCACCGCCTCGGCGGCGCCGGTGGCGTTCCTGTTCACCGGCCAGGGCGCCCAGCGCCTCGGCATGGGCGTCGAGCTGTACGACGCGTTCGACGCCTACGCGGACGCCTTCGACGAGGTCTGCGCGCACGTGGACCTCCAACTGGCGACCCCGCTGCGGGACGTGGTGCTCGGCGACGACGCCGCCCTGCTCGACCGCACCGAGTACGCCCAGCCCGCGCTGTTCGCCGTCGAGGTCGCGCTGTACCGGCTGCTGGAGCACTGGGGCCTGCGCCCCGACTACCTCTGCGGCCACTCCATCGGCGAGTTCGCCGCCGCGCACGTCGCCGGCGTGCTCGACCTGGCCGACGCGGCGATGCTGGTCACCGCGCGCGGCCGGCTGATGCAGGCGCTGCCGCCCGGCGGCGCGATGGTGTCCCTGCGCACCTCCGAGGAGCACGCCCGCTCGCTGGTCGCCGGGTACGACGACCTCGGCGTCGCCGCCGTCAACGGCCCGGACGCCGTGGTGCTCTCCGGCGCGGCGACGAGCCTCGACCGCGTCCTGGCGGACTTCACCGGCAAGGCCAAGCGGCTCACCGTCAGCCACGCGTTCCACTCGCCGCTGATGCGCGGCGCGCTGGCCGAGTTCGGCCGCATCGCACGGCTCGCGGACCACCACCCGGCCCGTCTGCCGATCGTCTCCACGGTCACCGGCCGGATCGGCGGCCACGACGACCCGGACTACTGGGTCCGGCACGTCGAGGCCACCGTCCGGTTCGCCGACGCCGCGCGCACCCTGGCCGACGCGGGCGTGGGCACCTACCTCGAACTCGGCCCGGACGCCGTGCTGTCGGCCCTGGTCGGGGACGCGCCCGCCGGGGACGGGACGGGCGCGGTCGCCAGGCCCCTGCTGCGCCGCGACCGCCCCGAGGTGCCCGAACTGCTCACCGCGGTCGCCACCGCCCACGTGCGCGGCGCGGACGTCGACCTCACCGCGCTGGTCCCCGGCGGCCGGCGCGTCGACCTGCCCACCTACCCGTTCCGGCGCGAGCACCACTGGCTCGCCGCGCGCCCGGCGGCGGACGCGGTCGGCCTCGGCCTCCGCGGCGCCGGGCACCCGCTGCTCGGCGCGGTGGTCGCGGTCGCCGGCGGGGACACCGTCTTCACCGCGAGCCTGTCCACCGCCGACCAGCCGTGGCTGGCCGGGCACACCGTGCTCGGCGACGTCCTGCTGCCCGGCACCGCGTTCCTCGAACTGGCCCTGCACGCGGGCGGCGAGACCGGCGCGCCGTGCGTCGAGGAGCTGACCCTGGGCGCGCCGCTGGTGCTGTCCGGGCCGGTGGAGCTGCAGGTCGTGGTCGGCGCGCCGGACGAAGACGACCGCCGCCCGGTGTCCGTCCACTCCCGCCCGCGCGGCGACGACGGCCCGTGGACCCGGCACGCGACCGGCACCCTGGCCCGCGAGGTCACCGCCGACGCCGCCCCGGTCACCTGGCCGCCCACCGGGCGGGCCCACCCGCTGGAGGGCTTCTACGACGACCTGGTCGCCGGCGGCTTCGACTACACCGGCTCGTTCCGGGGCCTGCGGGCCGCCTGGGTGGACGGCGACGACGTGTACGCCGAGGTCGCCCTGCCCGAGGGGGAGGCCGACGGCTTCGGCATCCACCCGGCCCTGCTCGACGCCGCCCTGCACGCGATGTTCCTGCGCGAGACCGACGAGTCGCGCGGCGGCCTGCCGTTCTCCTGGAACGGCGTCCGGCTCTCCGCCACCGGGGCGACCAGCCTGCGGCTGCGCGTGTCGTTCCGCTCCGGCGACACCGTGTCGCTGCTCGCGGTGGACCCGACCGGCGCGCCGGTGGTCGTGGTGGACGCGCTGGTCGTGCGCCCGCCCGAGGCCGTCCGGCCCGCCACCGCGCTGCCGCCCGGCCTGCTCGCGGTCCGCTGGACCCCGGCGGCGACCCGGGACGAGCCGCTGCCCCCGCACACCGTGCTGGAGGTCGCCCCGGCGGGCGACGTCCTCGCGGCCACCCACGAGGTGACCGCCCGCGTGCTGCGCGCGCTCCAGGACCGCGACGAGTCGACCACGCTGGTGGTGCGCACCCGCGGTGCCGTGGTCGCCGGGGACGGCGACCCGGTCGACCCGGCCGCGGCCGCGGTGTGGGGCCTGGTCCGCTCGGCGCAGTCCGAGCACCCCGACCGCTTCGTCCTGGTCGACGGGGACGCCGACGCGGTCCCGGTGGCGCTGGCGACCGGTGAGCCGCAGGTGGCCGTGCGCGACGGCGTCCCGCTGGTGCCGCGCGCCGCCCACCCGGCCGACCGGGTGCTGCCGCCGCCGCCGGGGAACTGGCGGCTGGACAAGACCGGCGGCGACACGGTGGACGACCTCGCCCTCGTCCCGGTGGCGCACGAGCCGCTGGGGCCGAACGGGGTGCGGGTGTCGGTGCGGGCGGCGGGCCTGAACTTCCGCGACGTGCTCAACGCGCTCGGCATGTACCCCGGTGAGGCGGGGCCGCTTGGCTGCGAGGTGGCCGGCGTCGTCACGGAGGTCGGTGACGCGGTCGTGGACCTCGTGCCCGGCGACGAGGTCATGGGGGTCGCGCACGGCGCGATCGGCCCCGAGGCGGTGGCCGATCGGCCGATGATCACCCGCAAGCCCGGGGGCTGGTCGTTCGAGCAGGCGGCGACGGTGCCGCTGGTGTTCCTGACGGCGTACTACGCCCTGTGCGACCTGGGCGGGCTGAAGGCGGGCGAGTCGATCCTGATCCACTCCGCCGCCGGCGGTGTGGGCATGGCGGCGACGCAGTTGGCCCGGCACCTGGGTGCGGAGGTCTACGGCACGGCGAGTGAGGGCAAGCGGCACGTGTTGCGTGCGGCGGGGTTGGACGACGGGCACATCGCGTCGTCGCGGACCCTGGAGTTCGCGGACCGGTTCGCGGGGATCGACGTGGTGCTCAACGCGTTGGCGGGCGAGTTCGTGGACGCCTCGCTGCGCACGATGGCCCCGGGTGGTCGGTTCCTGGAGATGGGCAAGACCGACGTCCGCGAGGACGTGCCGGGTGTCGCCTATCAGGCGTTCGACCTGATCGAGGCGGGGCCGCGGCGCACCGCCGAGATGTGGGAGGCACTGGTTGGATTGTTCAACAATGGAGCATTGGAACCATTGCCGGTGCGGGCGTGGGACGTGCGCGAGGCGCGGGAGGCGTTCCGGTTCGTCAGCCAGGCCCGGCACATCGGCAAGGTCGCGCTGACCGTCCCCGCGCCGCTCGACCCGGACAAGACCGTCCTGGTGACCGGCGGCACGGGCGGCCTGGGCGCGTTGGTCGCCCGGCACCTGATCGTGAACCACGGGGTGCGCAAGCTGCTGCTGACCAGCCGCCGCGGTCTCGACGCGCCCGGCGCGGACGAGCTGCGGCGGGAACTGGTCGAGCTGGGCGCCCAGGTCGAGGTGGCGGCGTGCGACGTGTCCGACCGCGCCGCCGTGGCCGCCCTGCTCGACGGGGTGGCCCTGACCGGGGTGGTGCACGCCGCCGGCGTGCTGGACGACGGCGTGCTGGACTCCCTCACCCCGGAGCGGCTGGCCGGCGTGCTGCGCCCGAAGGCCGACGCCGCCTGGCACCTGCACGAGCTGACCGAGGGGCACGACCTGGCGCTGTTCGTGCTGTACTCGTCGGTCTCCGGCGTCGTCGGCGGGGCGGGCCAGGGTTCCTACGCCGCCGCGAACGCCTTCCTCGACGCGCTCGCCGAGCACCGCCGCGCCCGCGGCCTGCCCGGCCAGTCGCTCGCCTGGGGCCTGTGGCGCGAGGGCATGGGCAGCGGGCTGGCCGAGGCCGACGTCGACCGGATGAGCCGGGAGGGGCTGCCGCCGCTGACCGCCGCGGACGGCCTCGCCCTGTTCGACGCCGCCCTCGCCTGCGGCCTGCCCACCGTGCTGCCCGTCGAGCTGGACCGGGTCGCGCTGCGCGAGCACGCCCGCACCGCGCCCCTCCCGGCCGTGCTGCGGTCCCTCGTGGCGGCACCCGCGCGCCGCGCGGCGCGCGGCGAGGCGGCCGAGGTCGGGCTGACCGAGCGGCTCGCCCCGCTGCCCGACCACGAGCGCACCGAACTGGTGCGGGACCTGGTGCGGCACCACGCCGCCGCCGCCCTCGGGCACGGCGGCGACACCGCGATCGACGCGGGCCGGGCGTTCAAGGACCTCGGCTTCGACTCGCTGACCTCCGTCGAGCTGCGCAACCGGGTCAACGCCGCCACCGGGCTGCGCCTGTCCTCGACCGCGGTGTTCGACCACCCGACGGTGGCCGCGCTGGCCGAGCACGTGCTGACCGAGCTCGCGCCGCCGGTGGTCAGCCCGGCCGACGCCGTGCTGGCCGAGCTGGACCGGCTGGAACGCGGCCTGGCCGCGGTGAACGGCGGCGACGACGGCGGGCGGGCGGCGGTCGCCGGCCGGCTGCGCGCGCTGCTCGACCAGGTGACCGCGGTGGACGCGGTGGAGGCGGCGGCCGACCGGCTGGAAGCCGCCACCGCGGACGAACTCGTCGACTTCCTCGCCACCGAGCTCGGCATCTCCTGACCCGGGCGACGCCCGGCCTCCCCGACAGGCCCCGACAGGCCCTACGACTGCATCACCTACGCGAGGTTGTGATGGTGGACCAAGACAAGCTCCTCGACCTGCTCAAGCGAGTGACCGGCGACCTCCACGAGACGCGCCGCCGCTTGCGCGAGGTCAAGGCCGAGAGCCACGAGCCCATCGCGATCGTCGGCATGGCCTGCCGGTTCCCCGGCGACGCCGACTCGCCCGAACAGCTGTGGGACCTCGTGGTCAACGGCCGCGACGCCATCGGCGGGTTCCCCGACGACCGGGGCTGGGACCTCGGCGGCCTGTTCGACGACGACCCCGACCACCGCGGCACCACCTACGTGCGCACCGGCGGGTTCCTGCCCGGCGCGGGCGGGTTCGACGCCGAGTTCTTCGGCATCTCGCCGCGCGAGGCGCTGGCGATGGAACCCCAGCAGCGGCTGCTGCTGGAGGTGACCTGGGAGGCGCTGGAGCGCACCGGCATCGACCCGACCTCGCTCAAGGGCAGCCAGACCGGCGTCTACGTCGGCGTCTCCGCGCAGGAGTACGGGCCGCCGCTGCACAACCCCGGCGACACCGTCGACGGCTACCTGCTCACCGGCACCACGTGCAGCGTCCACTCCGGGCGGTTGGCCTACACGCTCGGCCTGGAGGGCCCGGCGCTGTCGATCGACACGGCGTGCTCGTCGTCGCTGGTCGCGGTGCACTCGGCGGTGCAGGGGCTGCGCTCGGGCGAGTGCACGCTCGCTCTGGCGGGCGGCGTGAACCTGATGGCCTCGCCGGGCATCTTCGTCGACTTCGCCCGCCAGCGCGGGCTGGCCCCGGACGGCCGCTGCAAGTCGTTCTCCTCCGACGCGGACGGCACCGCGTGGGCCGAGGGCGTGGGCATGCTGCTGCTGGAGCGGCTGTCCGACGCGCAGCGCAACGGGCACCGCGTGCTCGCGGTGATCCGGGGTTCCGCGGTGAACTCCGACGGCGCGTCCAACGGCCTGACCGCGCCCAACGGGCCGTCGCAGCAGCGCGTCATCCGCGCCGCCCTGGCCAACGCGGAGCTGACCACGGCGGACGTGGACGCGGTGGAGGCGCACGGCACCGGCACCCGGCTCGGTGACCCGATCGAGGCCGAGGCCCTGATCGCCACCTACGGCCAGGACCGGACCGAGCCGCTGCGGCTGGGCTCGATCAAGTCCAACTTCGGGCACGCCCAGGCCGCCGCCGGTGTCGCCGGGATCATCAAGATGGTCGAGGCCATGCGGCACGGCACGCTGCCGCCGACCCTGCACGTCGACGAGCCCTCGCCCGAGGTCGACTGGTCGGCGGGCACGGTAGAATTGTTGAACAATCCTCTCCCGTGGCCCGAGCTGGACCGGCCGCGGCGGTCGGCGGTGTCGTCGTTCGGCATCAGCGGCACCAACGCGCACGTGATCCTGGAGCAGGCGCCCGAGGTCGCCGTCGAGGAGCCCGCGGCGCGCACGCCGTTGGCGGCGGTGCCGTGGTTGGTGAGCGCGGCGACCGCCGAAGCCCTGCCCGCGCAGGCCGCCCGGCTGGTGGCGTTCCTCGACCCGACCGGTTCTGCCGGCCCTGCGGGCTCTGCCGACTCGGCGGGCCTGGCTGGCTCTGCCGACTCGGCGGGCGCGGCGGGCCTGGCTGACCCGGTGGATGTCGGTTACTCGCTGGCCACCGCCCGTGCCGCGCTGCCGCACCGGGCCGTGGTGGTCGGCGCGGACCGGGGGGCGTTGCTGGAGAACCTGACCGCCTTGGCCGAGGGCCGGGGCGTGGTGGGGCGTGCGGCTGAGGGCAAGTTGGCCCTGCTGTTCACCGGTCAGGGTTCGCAGCGGGTCGGCATGGGGGAGGGCCTGTACGAGGCGTTCCCGGCCTTCGCTCGCGCTTATGACGAGGTGTGCGCCCATCTTCCGGGTGTTCGTTCCGGGGTGGACCTGGATCAGACTGGTAACGCGCAGCCGGCGATCTTCGCGTTGGAAGTGGCGTTGTTCCGGTTGGTGGAGTCGTTCGGTGTGCGCCCGGATTTCGTGGCGGGTCATTCGATCGGTGAGATCGCGGCGGCGCACGTCGCGGGTGTGTTGTCGCTGGCGGACGCCGCGACGCTGGTGGAGGCTCGTGGTCGTTTGATGCAGGCGTTGCCCGCCGGTGGTGCGATGGTGGCGGTGCAGGCGTCGGAGGAGGAGGTGCGCGAGCACCTGTCCGATGCGGTGTCGCTGGCCGCGGTCAACGGGCCGAACGCGGTGGTGCTGTCGGGTGTGGAGGGTCCGACGCTGGCGGTGGCGGCGCGGTTCGCCGAGCTGGGGCGCAAGACGAAGCGTTTGACGGTGTCGCACGCGTTCCACTCGGTGTTGATGGAGCCGATGCTGGACGAGTTCCGCCAGGTCGTGCGCGAGCTGACCTTCTCGGAGCCGTCGATCGCGGTGAACGACCGGTGGACCGACCCGGAGTACTGGGTCGAGCACGTCCGTGCCACGGTCCGGTTCGCCGACACCGTGACGGGGTTGGAGGAGTCGGGGGCGACCTGGTTCCTGGAGTTGGGTCCGGACGCTGTGCTGTCCGCGCTGGTCGAGTCCGGCACCGCGGTGCCGGCGCTGCGCAGGGACCGCGACGAGGCCACCACCCTGGTCACCGCTCTCGCGACGTTGCACGCCCACGGCGCGGCAGTGGACTGGGAGAAGTACTTCGAGGGCAGCGGGGCTTCGGTCGTCGACCTGCCCACCTACGCCTTCCAGCACGAGCACTTCTGGCTCGACCACGGGCAGGCCACCGACGTCACCTCCGTGGGCCTCACCGCGACCGACCACCCGCTGCTCGGCGCGACCGTCTCGGTCGCCGACCACGACGGCCTGCTGCTCACCGGCAGGCTGTCCCTGGCCACGCACCCGTGGCTCGCCGACCACGTCGTCCAGGGGGCCGTGCTGGTCCCCGGCACCGCGTTCGCCGAGCTGGCCGTGCGCGCCGCCGACGAGGTGGGCTGCACGGGCGTGGAGGAGCTGGTCCTCCAGGCGCCGCTGGTGCTGACCCACGGCGCGGTGCTCGACGTCCAGGTCGTCGTCGGCGCGGCCGACGAGGCCGGTCGCCGCCCGGTGTCGATCCACTCGCGCGTGCCGGACCACCCCTGGACCCCGCACGCCACCGGTGTCCTCGGCAACCCCGTCGCGCGGCCGACCGCGCTGCCGTGGCCGCCGGAGCACGCCGAGCCGCTGTCGCTCGACGACGCCTACGAGAAGCTGGCCGAGGCCGGGTTGCGCTACGGGCCGCTGTTCCAGGGCCTGCGCGCGGTGTGGCGGCGCGGTGACGAGGTCTTCGCCGAGGTGGCCCTGCCCGACACCGCCGACGCCGAGCGGTTCGGCATCCACCCCGCCCTGCTCGACGCCGCGCTCCAGGCCACCGCGATCCCGGAGACCGCCGAACGCGGTGCGGTGCCGTTCGCGTGGAGCGACGTCACCCTGCACGCCCGCGGCGCCACCGAACTGCGCGTCCACGCGTCCCCGGCGGGTGACGGCGGGATCGCGCTCGCCCTGGCCGACGCCACCGGCGAGCCGGTGCTGACGGTCGGTTCGCTGGGCGTCCGCACGCCGGGTGCGCCGGTCGCCACCGGGCACGAGCACCTGTTCCGCGTCGAGCCGGTGCGGGTGGCGCCGGGTCGGGTCGACGTGGCGCACGAGGTCTTCGAGGTGCCGGCGACCGACCCGCTCGACGCGGCCACCGCCACCGTCCACGCGCTCCAGGACGCGGTGGGGGGCGACGGCGTGCTCGTCGTCGTGACCGCCGGGTCGCTCGCGCACGCACCCGCCGAGGGCGTGGTGCGGGCCGCGCAGGCCGAGCACCCGGACCGGTTCGTCCTGGTCCGCGGTGACCGTGAGGACGTGCCGGCGGCGGTGTCGACCGGCGAGCCGGAGGTCCACGTCCGCGACGGCGCGCTGTTCGCGCCGCGCCTGGTCCGGGCCGTGGCCGGTGAGGCGTCCGCGCTCGACCTCGACGGCACCGTCGTGGTCACCGGCGGCACCGGCGGGCTCGGCGCGCTGCTGGCCCGCCACCTCGTGACCCGGCACGGCGCGCGGTCGCTGCTGCTGCTCAGCAGGCGCGGTGCGGAGGCACCCGGCGCGGCGGAGCTGGTCGCGGAGCTGACCGAGGCCGGCGCATCCGTCGTGGTGGCCGCGTGCGACGTGGCCGACCGCGAGGCCCTGGCCGCGTCCCTCGCGCTCGCCGAACGGCCGGTCGTCGGCGTGGTGCACGCCGCGGGCGTCCTGGACGACGGCGTGCTGACCGCGCTGACCCCCGAGCGGGTGGAGCGCGTGTTCCACCCGAAGGCCACCGCGGCACGGCACCTGCACGAGCTGACCGAGGGCCTGTCGTTCTTCATCACCTTCTCCTCGGTGGCCGGGCTGTTCGGCTCGGCGGGCCAGGCCAACTACGCCGCGGCCAACGCCTACCTGGACGCGCTGGCCGAGCACCGCCGTGCCGGGGGCGAACCGGCCCAGTCGCTGGTCTGGGGTCCGTGGGCCGAGGGCATGGGCGGCGCGCTGACCGCCGCCGACCGCGACCGCACCGCCCGGGACGGCTTCGGCGCGCTGAGCGCCGAGGAAGGGCTCGCGCTGTTCGACGCGGCCGTCGCGGACGGGTCGGCGGTCGTCGTCCCGGTCGGCCTGGACCTCGGCGCGGTGCGCGGGAGCGCCGCCGTGCCCGCGCTGCTGCGCGGCCTGGTGCGCGCCCCCGCCCGGCGCACCGCGCGGGCCGCCGGGACCACCGGCCTGGCGCAGCGGTTGGCCGCGCTGCCGGACGCCGAGCGCGCCCGTGCGCTGGTGGACCTGGTCCGCATGCAGGTCGCGGTCGTCCTCGGCCGCGCCGGCGCGGACACCGTCGAGCCGGACCGGGCGTTCACCGAGCTGGGCTTCGACTCGCTGACCGCCGTCGAGCTGCGCAACCGGCTCGGCGAGGTGACCGGCCTGCGGCTGCCCACCACCCTCGTCTTCGACCACCCCACGCCGCAGGCGTTGGCGCGCTTCCTCGGCGAGGAGCTGGTGGGCGAGCCGGAACCGGTGCGCGCCGCCGTGAGCGCGGTCGCCGCCGCCGACGAGCCCATCGCGATCGTGGCGATGGCGTGCCGCTACCCGGGCGGGGTGCGGTCGCCGGAGGACCTGTGGGACCTGGTCGCCACCGGTGGCGACGCGATCTCGCCGTTCCCGACGCGCCCCGGCTGGGACGTGGACGGCATCTACGACCCCGAACCGGGCCTGCCGGGCCGGACCTACACCCGCGAGGGCGGGTTCCTGCACGACGCGGGCGAGTTCGACCCCGAGTTCTTCGGGATCTCGCCGCGCGAGGCGCTGGCGATGGACCCGCAGCAGCGGCTGCTGCTGGAGACGTCGTGGGAGGCGCTGGAACGCGCCAGGCTCGACCCCGCGTCCCTGAAGGGCAGCGCCACGGGCGTGTTCGCCGGGATCATGTACTACGACTACGCCGCGAGGCTCGGCACCGTGCCGGACAGCGTGGCCGGGTTCCTCGGCACGGGCACCTCGGGCAGCGTGCTGTCCGGTCGGGTCGCCTACACGCTGGGCCTGGAGGGCCCGGCGGTGTCGGTGGACACGGCGTGCTCGTCGTCGCTGGTCGCCCTGCACCTGGCGGCGCAGGCGCTGCGCTCGGGCGAGTGCACGCTCGCCCTCGCGGGCGGCGTCACGGTGATGGCCACGCCGGAGACGTTCCTGGACTTCTCCCGGCAGCGCGGCCTGGCCGCGGACGGCCGCTGCAAGTCGTTCTCCGCCGACGCCGACGGCACCGGCTGGTCCGAGGGCGCGGGCGTGCTGGTGCTGGAGAAGCTGTCCGACGCGCGCCGCAACGGGCACCCGGTGCTCGCGGTCGTGAAGGGCTCCGCCGTCAACCAGGACGGCGCGTCCAACGGCCTCACCGCCCCCAACGGCCCGTCGCAGCAGCGCGTCATCCGGCAGGCGCTGGCCAACGCCGGCCTGTCCACGCAGGACGTGGACCTGGTCGAGGCGCACGGCACCGGCACGCGGCTGGGCGACCCGATCGAGGCGCAGGCGCTGCTGGCGACCTACGGCCGCGACCGGGAGGAGCCGCTGTACCTGGGCTCGATCAAGTCCAACATCGGCCACACCCAGGCCGCCGCGGGCGTCGCCGGCGTGATCAAGGTCGTCATGGCCATGCGCAACGGCGTGCTGCCGCGCACGCTGCACGTCACCGAGCCGTCGGCGGAGGTCGACTGGGACTCCGGGCTGGTGTCGCTGCTCGGCGAACCCCGCCCGTGGCCCGAGCTGGACCGGCCGCGCCGGGCCGGCGTGTCCTCGTTCGGCATCAGCGGCACCAACGCGCACGTCGTGCTGGAGCAGGTCGAGCAGCCCGAGGTCGCCGGGACCGGCACGCCGGTCGCGGTGCCGCTGCTGCTGTCCGCCAAGAGCGACGGCGCGCTGAGCGCCCAGGCCACCGCGCTCGCGTCCCTGCTCGACTCGGCCTCCCCGGCCGACGTCGGCTACTCGCTGGCCACCACCCGGACCGCGCACGAGCGGCGCGCCGTCGTCGTCGGCTCCACCGCCGACGAGCTGCGCGCCGGGCTGGCGGCGGTCGCCGCCGGTCGCGGCGTGACGGGCCGCGCGTCCAGCGGGAAGCTGGCGGTGCTGTTCCCCGGCCAGGGCACGCAGCGGGTCGGCATGGGGGCGCAGCTGCACGCGGCGTTCCCCGCGTTCGCCGCCGCGTTCGACGAGGTCTGCGAGCACCTGCCGGTCATCCGCGACATCGACACCCCCGAGACGATGAACCGGATGGGCTACGCCCAGCCCGCGATCTTCGCGCTGGAGGTGGCGCTGTTCCGGCTGGTCGAGTCGTTCGGCGTCCGCCCGGACTTCCTCACCGGCCACTCCGTCAGCGAGATCGCCGCCGCGCACGTCGCGGGCGTGCTGTCGCTGGCGGACGCGGCCACGCTGGTCGAGGCGCGCGGTCGCCTGATGGAGGGGCTGCCGCCCGGCGGCGTGATGGTCGCCGTCCAGGCGAGCGAGGACGAGGTGCGCGGGCACCTGTCCGACGAGGTGTCCCTGGCCGTGGTCAACAGCACGTCCTCGGTGGTGCTCTCGGGCGTCGAGGGGCCGACGACGGCGGTGGCCGACCACTTCCGGTCGCTGGGCCGCAAGGTCAAGCTGCTGCCCATCTCGCACGCGTCCCACTCGGTGCTGGTCGAGCCGATGCTCGACGAGTTCCGCCGGATCGCCCGGACCCTCACCTACCGCGAACCGGCCATCCCGATCGTGTCCACGGTGACCGGCCTGGTCGCCGACGGCATGACCGACCCCGAGTACTGGGTCCGCAACGTCCGCGAGCCGGTGCGGTTCGCCGCCGCGGCCGAGGTGCTGGCCGACCTCGGGGTGACCCGCTTCCTGGAGGTGGGCCCGGACGCGATGCTGTCCACGGTGGTGGAGTCCGGCCCGGCGGTGCCCGCGATGCGCAAGGACCGCGACGAGGTCGTCACGCTGGTCACCGCCCTGGGCACCCTGCACGTGCACGGCGTCGAGGTGGACTGGCCCGCGTTCTTCCGGGGCGCGCGCGCGATCGACCTGCCGACCTACCCGTTCCAGCGCAAGCACTTCTGGCTGGAGGCGACCGGCGGGGCCGACGTCGCCGCCGCCGGCCTCACCTCGCCGGACCACCCGCTGCTGGCCGCCGGGCTGTCGCTGGCGGAGGGCGACGGCACCGTGCTGACCGGCAGGCTGTCCCTGGCCACCCACCCGTGGCTGGCCGAGCACGCGGTGCTGGACACCGTGCTGCTGCCCGGCGCGGCCCTCGCCGAACTGGCCGTCCGCGCCGGTGACGAGGTCGGCTGCGCCCGCCTGGCCGAGCTGACCCTGCGCGCCCCGCTGGTGGTGCCCCCGTCGGGCGCGGTGGAGGTGCAGGTGGCCGTGTCCGGCGACCGCACCGTGTCGGTGCACTCGCGGCTGCCCGGCGACGAGTGGCAGCTCAACGCGTCCGGCTCGCTCGCCGAGGACGCCGGCGCGCCCGCCCGGTTCGACTGGCCGGCCGACGCGGAGGAGGTCGACGTCAGCGCGTTCTACGACGACCTGGCCGGCAAGGGCTTCGCCTACGGGCCGCTGTTCCAGGGCCTGCGCCGCGCCTGGCGACGCGGTGACGAGCTGTTCGCGGAGATCTCGGTGCCGGAGGAGGCGCACGACGCCGCCGCCCGGTTCGGCATCCACCCGGCGCTGTTCGACGCCGCCCTGCACGGCATGTTCCTCGGCGCGGGGGAGGAGTCGGGCGCGCTGCCGTTCGGCTGGACCGACGTCACCCTGCACGCCCGGGGCGCCACCGCGGCCCGTGCCCGGCTCACGTTCACCGGGCCCGGCGAGGTCGCCGTGGAGATCACCGACCCCGCCGGCGCGCCCGTGCTGTCGGTCGGCTCGATGGTGGTGCGGCCGGTGACGGCCGACCAGCTCAGCGGTGGCGCGGAACGCTCGCTCTACCGGGTCGAGCACGTCCCCGTCGAGGTGCCCGCGGTCGCCCGCACCACGTGGCTGGCCTGGGAGGACGTCGCCGACGCCGTGCCGCCGGTCGTGGTGCTGCCGCCGGTGGCGGGCGAGCTGCGGCCGGTGCTCGACACCGTGCTCGACGTGCTGCGCCGGTTCCTCACCGAGGAGCGCTTCGCCGGTTCGCGGCTGCTCGTGGTGGTCGGCGACGGGCTCGTGGACGCCGCGGTGGGCGGCCTGGTCCGCTCCGCGCAGAGCGAGAACCCCGGCCGGATCGCCCTGCTCGACGGGGCACCGCACGACGGCTGGGTGTCCGGTGTGGACAGCGCGCTGGCGGTGGGCGAGCAGTGGGTGAGCCTGCGCGGCGGCGCGGTGGAGGTGCCGAGGCTGGTGCGCGCCGAGCCGGGGGACAAGCCCCGCTGGGAGCCGTCCGGCACGGTGCTGATCACCGGCGGCACCACCGGGTTGGGCGCGCTGATGGCCGAGCGCCTGGTCCGCGAGCACGGCGTCCGCAAGCTGGTGCTGACCAGCCGCCGGGGTCCGGACGCGCCGGGCGCGGCCGAACTGGTGGCCTCCCTGGCGGAGCTGGGCGCGGAGGCCGTGGCCGCCGCCTGCGACGTGTCCGACCGGGACGCGGTGGCCGCCCTGCTGGCCGGCGTGCCCGACCTGACGGGCGTGGTGCACGCGGCGGCGGTGCTCGACGACGGCGTCGTCACGGCGCTCACCCCCGAGCGGCTCGACCGGGTGCTCGCGCCCAAGGTCGACGGCGCGCGCCACCTGCACGAGCTGACGCGGCACCTGCCGCTGACCGAGTTCGTGCTCGTCTCCTCGGTGTCCGGCGTGGTCGGCGGACCCGGCCAGGGCAACTACGCGGCGGGCAACGCCTACGTGGACGCGCTGGCCCGCGCCCGGCACGCCGAGGGGCTGCCCGCCCGCTCGCTCGCCTACGGCCTGTGGGACCCGGAGCACGGCCTGGGCGGCAGCCAGGACCCGGCCTCGGTGGAGCGGATGCGCCGCGACGGCTTCGGGATGCTGGAGGTCGACGAGGGCCTCGCCCTGTTCGACCTGGCGGGCGGACCGGTGTCGGTGCCGGTGAAGCTGAACCTGGCCGGGCTGCGCGAGAAGGCCGCGGCGGGCCTGCTGCCCGACCTGCTGAGCGGTCTGGTGCGGGTCGCCGCCCGGCGGACCGCGGGTCCCGCCCAGGACGCCCCGGTGAGCGGGTTCGCGGCGCTGGCCGCGCTGTCCCCGGCCGAGCGCGCCGAGGCGGTGGTGGACCTGGTCCGCGAGCACACCGCCGAGGTGCTCGGCTTCGGCGAGGCCGAGGACATCGAACCGGACCGCGCGTTCACCGAGCTGGGCTTCGACTCGCTGACGTCGGTGGAGCTGCGCAACCGCCTGGCCGCCGCGGCCGGGCTCCAGCTGGGCGCGACCGTCGTGTTCGACCACCCGACGCCGGCCGCGCTCGCGGCGCACCTGCGGGGCCTGGTCTTCCCCGCCGACGACCGGCCCGCGCCGGACGAGGACCGGCTGCGCCGCGCGCTGGCGACCGCCACGGTGGACCGGTTCCGCGAGCTGGGCATCCTGGACGCCCTGCTGGCGCTGGCCGCCGAGCTGCCCGACGACGCGGTCACCGCGCCCGTCGGGGACGCGGTCGACGAGGACGACATCGACGCGCTGGACGTGAGCGACCTCGTCTCGCGCGCCCTGTCCACCGCCCGCGACTAGGGACCGGTGAGCCGAAGGGGACCCCCGCCGCGCACCCGGCGGGGGTCCCCTTCCGTGTTGTCGGACCAGTGGGTGCGCGGTTACCGGTGGGTGGTGAAGGGCCTGCGGCGACCGGCCCCGATCCGGTCAGGATGAAGTCACGTCCGAGCCCCGAGGCTCCTTCCCCCGGTCCGGAGAAACCCATGTCGTCATCGCAAGAACTGGTTGCCGCGCTGCGCGAGTCGGTCAAGGAGAACAGCAGGCTTCTCGCCCGCAACCGGGAACTGGTCGAGGCGGCCCGCGAGCCCGTCGCGATCATCGGCATGGGCTGCCGCTTCCCCGGTGGCGTCGACTCGCCCGAGGGGCTCTGGCAGCTCGTCGCGTCCGGCGCGGACGTGGTGTCCGGCTTCCCGACCGACCGCGGCTGGAACCTCGACGAGCTGTTCCACCCCGACCCCGACCACGAGGGCACCTCCTACGCCCGCGAGGGCGGTTTCCTCCACGACGCGGGCGAGTTCGACCCGGAGTTCTTCGGGATCTCGCCGCGCGAGGCGCTCGCGATGGACCCGCAGCAGCGGCTGATGCTCCAGGTGAGCTGGGAGGCCGTGGAACGCGCTGGCATCGACCCGTCCGGGCTCAAGGGCAGCGCGACCGGCGTGTTCGCCGGCGTGATGTACCACGACTACGGCAGCAGCGCCTCGGAGCCGCCCGAGGGCGTCGAGGGCTTCCTCGGCATCGGCAGCGCGGGCAGCGTGCTGTCCGGCCGGGTCGCCTACGCCCTGGGGCTGGAGGGTCCCGCCGTCTCGATCGACACGGCGTGCTCGTCCTCGCTGGTCGCCGTCCACCTCGCCGCGCAGGCCCTGCGCTCCGGCGACTGCTCGCTGGCGCTGGCCGGCGGCGTCACCGTGATGGCCATCCCGCACACCTTCGTCGAGTTCTCCCGCCAGCGCGGCCTGTCCCCGGACGGCCGCTGCAAGTCGTTCTCCGCCGACGCCGACGGCACCGGCTGGTCCGAGGGCGCGGGCGTGCTGCTGCTGGAGAAGCTCTCCGACGCCCGCCGCAACGGCCACCGCGTGCTGGCCGTCGTGCAGGGTTCGGCGGTCAACCAGGACGGCGCGTCCAACGGCCTCACCGCCCCCAACGGCCCGTCGCAGCAGCGCGTCATCCGCGCGGCGCTGGCCAACGCCGGACTGTCCACGACGGACGTCGACGTGGTCGAGGCGCACGGCACCGGCACCACCCTCGGCGACCCCATCGAGGCCGACGCCCTGCTCGCCACCTACGGCCAGGGCCGGACCGAGCCGCTGTGGCTGGGCTCGGTCAAGTCCAACCTCGGGCACACCCAGGCCGCCGCCGGCGTCGCCGGGATCATCAAGGTGGTCGAGGCGGTCCGCCGCGCCGAGCTGCCCCGCACGCTGCACGTCACCGAGCCCTCCCCGCACGTCGCCTGGTCCTCCGGCGCGGTCTCGCTGCTCACCGACCACCGGCCGTGGCCGGCCGTCGACCGCCCGCGCACCGGCGCCGTGTCCTCGTTCGGCATCAGCGGCACCAACGCCCACGTCGTGATCCGGCAGGCCCCCGAGGAACCGCCGCGCGAACCCGGCACGCCGCCCGTCAGCGTGCCGTGGGTGCTGTCCGGCCGCAGCGAGCAGGCGGTGCGCAGGCAGGCCGCGCGCCTCGCCCGGGTCGTGCCCGACCTGGACCCGGTGGACGTCGCCCACACCCTCGCCACCGGCCGCGCCGCGCTGCCGCACCGCGCCGTCGTGTTCGGCCCGGACGACCTGGCCGCGCTGGCGGCCGGCGAGCCCGCGCCGGGCGTGGTCACCGGCGAGCGGACCGCCGGCAAGCTCGCGTTCCTGTGCACCGGGCAGGGCTCCCAGCGGCTCGGCATGGGCCACGAGCTGTCCGCCCACCCCGTGTTCGCCGAGAAGTTCGCCGAGGTCGCCGACCACCTGGACCGGCACACCGGGTTCGCGCTGCTGGACGTGCTGCACGGCAAGGTGGCCGAGGCGGTCCACCAGACCTCGGTGACGCAGCCCGCGCTGTTCGCGTTCGAGGTCGCCCTGGCCGAACTGGTCCGCTCCTGGGGCGTGGTGCCCGACTTCCTGCTGGGCCACTCCATCGGCGAGCTGACCGCCGCGCACCTGGCCGGCGTGTGGTCGCTGGAGGACGCGGCGAGGCTCGTGGCCGCCCGCGGCAAGCTGATGCAGGCGCTGCCGCCCGGCGGCGCGATGATCGCGGTCGAGGCCACCGAGGACGAGGTCGTGCTCGGGCCCGGCGTCGGCGTCGCGGCGGTCAACGGCCCGAGGGCGGTCGTGCTGTCCGGCGACGAGGCCGCCGTCACCGCCGCCGCGGCCCCGTTCGCCCGGACGAAGCGGCTCCCGGTCAGCCACGCCTTCCACTCGCACCTCGTCGACGGGATGCTGGACGCGTTCCGCGAGGTCGCCCGGGGCGTCCGCTACTCCGCGCCGCGCATCCCGCTGGTCTCCAACGTCACCGGCGCGCTCGCCACCGCCGAGCAGGTCACCGACCCCGAGTACTGGGTGCGGCACGTCCGCGAGGCGGTCCGGTTCGCCGACGGCGTGGCGACCCTGCACGCCAAGGGCGTCCGCAAGTTCGTCGAGATCGGCCCGGACGGCGCGCTGTCCGCGCTGGGGGCCGCGTGCGCGCCGGGCGCGGTGTTCGTGCCCGTGCAGCGCAAGGACCGCGACGAGGTCACCGCCGCCGCCCTCGCCCAGGCCGCGCTGTTCGCGCACGGCGTCGAGATCGACTGGCGACGCGTCTTCGAGGGCTCCGGCGCGACGGCGGTCGACCTGCCGACCTACCCGTTCGAACGGGAGCGGTTCTGGCTGGCCGCCCGGTCCCGCAACCGCTCGGACGACTGGCGCTACCACGTCCGCTGGGCGTCCGCGCACACCACCGCCGCCCCGCTGGGCGAGTGGAGCGTCGTGGGCCGGCCCGGCGACGCCTGGGCCGAGGCCGCCGCACGGGCCCTGGGCACCCGGGTCGTCACCGAGGCCCGCGCGGGCGACGTGCTCGCCTTCCCCGAGGACGGCGCCGCCGCGGCGGCCCTGCTGCGGGAGGGCACGAGGCTCTGGTGCGCCACCACGGGCGCGGTCGCGGTCGGCCCGCAGGAACGGGTCGCCTCGCCCGCCAGGGCGGAGGTGTGGGGCGTCGGCCGGGTGGCCGCCATCGAGCAGCCCCGCGCCTGGGGCGGCTGCGTGGACCTGCCCGACACCCCCGACGACCGGTCGGTCGCCCGACTGCTGGAGGTGCTCGCGGGCACCGAGGACGAGGTGGCGATCCGTCCCTCCGGCGTGCACGCCCGCCGGTTCGTCGAGGCGGGGACGGGCACCCGGTCGGCCGGCGGGTGGGAGACCGGCGGCACGACCGCCGGGTGGACCACCACCGGCACGGCGCTGATCACCGGCGGCACCGGCGCGCTCGGCGCCGTGGTGGCCCGGCGGCTGGTCGAGGCCGGCTCCCGGCACCTGGTGCTGCTGTCCCGGCGCGGCCCGGACGCGCCCGGCGCGGCCGAGCTGGCGGACGAGCTGACCGCGCTCGGCGCGCGGGTCGACGTCCGCGCCTGCGACGCCACCGACCGCGACGCGCTGGCCGCCGTCGTGGCCGGGCTGGACGACCTGCGGGTCGTCGTGCACACCGCCGGGGTCCTGGACGACGCGCTGATCGCCGACCTGACCCCCGAGCGGTTCGCCGCCGTCACCCGGCCCAAGGTCGCCACCGCGCACCACCTGCACGAGCTGACCGCCGACCGCGAACTGGACGCCTTCGTGCTGTTCTCCTCGCTCGCCGGCGTCCTCGGCAACGGCGGGCAGGCCGCCTACGCCGCCGCCAACGCCCACCTCGACGCCCTGGCCGAGCAGCGCCGCGCCGACGGCCTGCCCGCCACCGCCGTCGCCTGGGGCCCGTGGGCCGGCGGCGGCATGGCCGAGGCCGTCGACGGCGGCCTGCGCCGCGCCGGTCTGCGGCCGATGGACCCGCGCGCCGCGGCCGACGCGCTGATCCGCGCGCTGGCCGCCGACGACACCGCGGTGACCGTGGCCGACATCGACTGGCCCGTCTTCCTCGACGGCCACCGCCGCTCGCCGCTGCTGGACGAGATCCCGCGCCCGCAGGCGGCGACGCCCGCCGAACCGCCCCGCGACGACGTCCGCGACCGGCTGGCCGGCCTGATCGAACCCGAGCAGCGCCGCCTGCTGCTCGACCTGGTCCGCCAGGTCGTCGCCGCCGTGCTGGGCCACCAGGGCACCGCCGCGATCACCCCGGACCGCGCGTTCACCGAACTGGGCTTCGACTCGCTGACCGCGGTCGAGCTGCGCAACCGCCTGGACGCGCTGACCGGCCTGACCGTGCCGCCCACGCTCGTGTTCGACCACCCGACCCCGCAGGCCCTCGCGGACCACCTGTGGGCGGAGCTGGTCGGGGACGCCGGCGCGGACACCGGCGCGGGCACCACCGGGGACGCGCTGCTGCGCGACCTCGACGCCATCGAGGCGGTGCTCGGCGGGCTCGACCCCGCCGACGAGGCCCTCGCCACCGCCACCGCGCGCCTGCGCGCGCTCGCCGCCAAGTTCGGCACCACGCCGGACGGCCTCGGCACCTCGTCCGACGACGAGCTCTTCGCCTTCATCGACCAGCAGCTCGGCGCCTGAGCCGGTGCACACGACCACGACGATTGAGTGGGGACACCGTGGGTGAGAACGACAAGCTCCGCGATTACCTGACCCGGGTCACGGGTGAGCTGCAGCGCACGCGCAGCCGCCTGGCCGAGGTGGAGGCGCGGGACGCCGAGCCGGTCGCGATCGTCGGCCTGGGCTGCCGGTTCCCCGGCGGCGTGCGCACGCCCGAGCAGTTCTGGGACCTGCTGGTCGGCGGGCGGCACGGCATCACCGGCTTCCCGGACAACCGGGGGTGGGACGTCGAGGGCCTGTTCGACCCCGACCCCGACCACCTGGGCACCAGCTACGTCCGGCACGGCGGCTTCCTGCACGACGCCGACGCGTTCGACCCGGAGTTCTTCGGCATCTCGCCGCGCGAGGCGGTGTCGATGGACCCGCAGCAGCGCCTGCTGCTGGAGACGTCGTGGGAGGCGCTGGAGCGCGCGGGCATCGACCCGACCTCGCTCAAGGGCAGCCGCACCGCCGTCTTCGCGGGCACCAACGGCCAGGACTACGGCCGCGAGCTGCCCAAGGGCGTCGAGGGCGTCGAGGGCTACCTGGGCACCGGCATCTCCGGCAGCGTCCTGTCCGGCCGCATCTCCTACGTGCTCGGCCTGGAGGGGCCGTCGGTCACCGTGGACACCGCCTGCTCGGCGTCCCTGGTGACGCTGCACCTGGCGGTGCGCGCGCTGCGCGCGGGCGAGTGCGACCTGGCGCTGTCCGGCGGCGCGACCGTCATGGCCGGCCCGGACGCCTTCGTCGAGTTCTCCCGGCAGCGCGGCCTGGCCCGCGACGGCCTGGTCAAGGCGTTCGCCGCCGCCTCGGACGGCACCGCGTGGGGCGAGGGCGCGGGCGTGCTCGTGCTGGAGCGGCTCTCCGACGCGCAGCGCAACGGCCACCGCGTGCTGGCCGTGGTCCGCGGCACCGCCGTCAACTCCGACGGCGCGTCCAACGGCCTCACCGCCCCCAACGGCCCGTCGCAGCAGCGCGTCATCCGCGCCGCCCTGGCCGACGCCCGGCTGTCCACCTCGGACGTCGACGCGGTCGAGGCGCACGGCACCGGCACCACCCTCGGCGACCCCATCGAGGTCCAGGCGCTCCAGGCCACCTACGGCCGGGGCCGCGACCGGGACCGCCCGCTGCTGCTGGGCTCGGTCAAGTCGAACATCGGCCACACCCAGGCCGCCGCCGGTGTCGCGGGCGTCATCAAGGTGGTGCTCGCCCTGAACAACGGCGTGCTGCCCGCCACCCTGCACGTCGACGCGCCCACCCCGCAGGCCGACTGGTCCTCCGGCAGCGTCGAGCTGCTGACCGGCAACCGCCCGTGGCCCGCCGACCACGTCCGCCGCGCCGCCGTGTCCTCGTTCGGCATCAGCGGCACCAACTCGCACGTCGTGCTGGAGCAGGCGCCCGAACCCGCGCCGGACGCCGACGCGCCCGCCGACCGCGGCCCCGCGCCCGCGCTGGTGCCGTGGGTGCTCTCCGGCCGCACCGCGGACGCCCTGCGCGCCCAGGCCGAAGCCCTGCTGGAGGTCGCGGGCGACCCGGCCGACGTCGGCTGGTCGCTGGCCGCCACCCGCGCCACCCACGAGCACCGCGCCGTGGTCACCGGGGCCGACCCGGACGCGCTGCGCGCCGGCCTGCGCGCCGTGGCCGACGACGTGCCCGCGCCCGGCGTCACCACCGGCGAGGCCACCGGCGGCCTGCTCGCCGTCATGTTCACCGGCCAGGGCTCCCAGCGCCTCGGCATGGGCCGCGAGCTGCACGCCGCGTTCCCCGTCTTCGCCGAGGCGTACGACGCGGTCGCCGACCTGCTGCCCGGCATCCGCGACGTCGACGACGCCGACGAGCTCAACCGCACCGGCAACGCCCAGCCCGCGCTGTTCGCGCTGGAGGTCGCGCTGTACCGGCTGGTCGAGTCGTGGGGCGTGCGCCCCGACTTCCTGATCGGCCACTCCGTGGGCGAGATCGCCGCCGCGCACGTCGCCGGCGTGTGGTCCCTGGCCGACGCCGTCGCGCTGGTCGAGGCGCGCGGCAGGCTCATGCAGGCGCTGCCCGAGGGCGGCGCGATGTGCGCCGTGCAGGCCACCGAGGACGAGGTGCGCGCCGAGCTGCGCGCGGGCGTGGACGTCGCCGCCGTCAACGGCCCCACCTCCGTCGTCGTCTCCGGCGAGGCCGGGCCCGTCGCGGAGGTGGCCGCCGCGTTCGCCACCCGCGGCCGCAAGACCAAGGCCCTGTCCGTCTCGCACGCCTTCCACTCGGCGCTGATGGACGACATGCTCGCCGACTTCGCCGAGGTCGTGCGCGGGCTGACCTTCCACACCCCGAAGATCGCCCTGGTCTCCAACGTCACCGGCCGCCTCGCCCGCACCGAGGAGGTGTGCGACCCGGCGTACTGGGTGCGGCACGTGCGCGAGGCCGTCCGGTTCGCCGACGGCGTCGCGACCCTGGCCGACGCGGGCGTCACGCGCTACTTCGAGCTGGGCCCCGACGGCGTGCTGTCCGCCGCGGGCCAGGACTGCGCCGAGGGACTGTTCGTGCCCGCCCTGCGCAAGGGCCGCGACGAGGTGCCCGCGCTGCTCGACGGCCTCGCCGCCCTGCACGCCCACGGCGCCCGCGTCGACTGGGCGGCGTTCTTCCCCGGCGCGCGCCGGGTCGACCTGCCCACCTACCCGTTCCAGCGCGCCCGCTACTGGCTGCCCGCGACCGCCCAGGCCGGCGACGCCGCCGGGCTGGGCCTCAGCTCGCTGGACCACCCGCTGCTCGGCGCGGCCGTCTCGGTCGCCGACGCCGACGGCTTCCTGTTCACCGGCACCCTCTCCACGCGCACCCACCCGTGGCTGGCCGACCACGTCGTGATGGGCGCGGTCGTCGTGCCCGGCACCGCGCTGGTCGAGCTGGCCGTGCGCGCCGCCGACGAGACCGGCCTGACCGCGGTGGAGGAGCTGACCCTCCAGACCCCGCTGGTGCTGCCCGAGACCGGCGGCGTGCAGGTCCAGCTGTGGGCCGGCGCGCCCGACGACTCCGGCCGCCGCCCGCTGACCCTGCACTCCCGCCCGCACGGCGCGGCGTCCGACGACCCGTGGACGCTGCACGCCACCGGCTCGCTGACCGCCGCGCGCACCGACGCGCCCTGGGACCTGGCCGAGTGGCCGCCGCCCGGCGCGCGGTCCGTCGCGCTGGACGGCCTGTACCCCGAGCTGACCGCGCTGGGCCTGGACTACGGCGACGCGTTCCGGGGCCTGCGGGCCGCCTGGAAGCTCGACGGCACCACCTACGCCGAGGTCGCGCTGCCCGAGCAGGTGAGCGACCAGGCGGGCCGGTTCGGCCTGCACCCGGCGCTGCTCGACGCCGCCCTGCACGCCCTGGCCCTCGACGACGGCGGCCAGGCCCGGCTGCCGTTCAGCTGGACCGACGTCGCCCTGCACGCCTCCGGCGCGGCCGAGCTGCGGGTCGAGCTGTCCCCGGCCGGCACCGACGCCGTCTCCCTGCGCGTCGCCGACGGCACCGGCGCGCCGGTCGCCGAGGTCGGCTCGCTGGTCGTGCGGCCGGTGTCGGCCGAGCAGATCCGCACCGCCCCCGGGCGGGACGGCCTGTACGAACTGGCCTGGCAGCCGGTGCCCGCCGCGTCCGGCACGGCCCCCGCCTGGCGCGACCGGACCGAGGTGGGCGAGGACGTCCCGCCGGTCGTGGTGCACCGGGTGACCGGCGCGGACGTCCACGCCGCGGTCGCCGACACGCTCGACGTGCTCCAGGAGTGGCTCACCGACGAGCGGTTCGCCGACGCGCGGCTGGTCGTGCAGACCGCCGGCGCGGTCTCCACCGGCGCGGGCGACCCGGTCGACCCCGCCCTCGCGGCGGTGTGGGGCCTGGTGCGCAGCGCCCAGTCCGAGCACCCCGAGCGGTTCACCCTCGTGGACGCCGACGAGATCACCGACGCCGTGCTCACCAGCGGTGAGCCGCAGCTGGCCGTGCGCGGCGGGGAGCTGCTGGCCCCGCGCCTGGTCCCGGTCGAGTCCGGCGAACGCCTGGTGCCGCCCGCCGGCGACTGGCGGCTCGGCCTGTCCGGCAAGGGCACCCTCGACCACCTGACCCTGGAGCCGGTGGCGCACGAGCCGCTGGGCCCGAACGGGGTGCGGGTGTCGGTGCGGGCGGCGGGCCTGAACTTCCGCGACGTGCTCAACGCGCTCGGCATGTACCCCGGCGAGGCCGGGCTGCTCGGCAGCGAGTTCGCCGGTGTCGTCACCGAGGTGGGCGACGCCGTCACCGACCTCGCGCCGGGCGACGAGGTCATGGGCCTGGTGTCCGGCGGTGCCGGACCGGTGGCGGTGGCCGATCGGCCGATGATCACCCGCAAGCCCGGGGGCTGGTCGTTCGAGCAGGCGGCGACGGTGCCGCTGGTGTTCCTGACGGCGTACTACGCCCTGTGCGACCTGGGCGGGGTGAAGGCGGGCGAGTCGGTCCTGATCCACTCGGCGGCCGGTGGTGTGGGCATGGCGGCGACGCAGTTGGCCCGGCACCTGGGTGCGGAGGTCTACGGCACGGCGAGTGAGGGCAAGCGGCACGTGTTGCGTGCGGCGGGGTTGGACGACGGGCACATCGCGTCGTCGCGGACCCTGGAGTTCGCGGACCGGTTCGCGGGGATCGACGTGGTGCTCAACGCGTTGGCGGGCGAGTTCGTGGACGCCTCGCTGCGCACGATGGCCCCGGGTGGTCGGTTCCTGGAGATGGGCAAGACCGACGTCCGCGAGGACGTGCCGGGTGTCGCCTACCAGGCGTTCGACCTGATCGAGGCGGGGCCGCGGCGCACCGCCGAGATGTGGGAGGCGTTGATCGAGCTGTTCGACGCCGGCGTGCTGGAACCGCTGCCGGTGCGGGCGTGGGACGTGCGCGAGGCGCGGGAGGCGTTCCGGTTCGTCAGCCAGGCCCGGCACATCGGCAAGGTCGCGCTGACCATGCCGCCGGTGCTCGACCCCGCCAAGTGGGTGCTGGTGACCGGCGGCACGGGTGGCCTGGGCGCGTTGGTCGCCCGGCACCTGATCATGCGGTACGGGGTGCGCAAGCTGCTGCTGACCAGCCGTCGCGGTCTCGACGCGCCCGGCGCGGAGGAGCTGCGGCGGGAACTGGTCGAGCTGGGCGCGCAGGTCGAGGTCGTGGCGTGCGACGTGTCCGACCGCGGCTCCGTGGGCGCACTGCTCGACGGGCTGGAGATCACCGGCGTGGTGCACGCCGCCGGCGTCCTCGACGACGGCACGATCGACTCGCTGACCCCCGACCGCGTGGACCGCGTGCTCGGCCCCAAGGCCGATGCCGCCCACCACCTGCACGAACTGGCGCAGGACCCGGCCCTGTTCGTCACCTTCTCCTCGGCCGCGGGCGTGCTGGGCGCGCCCGGCCAGGGCAACTACGCCGCCGCGAACGCCTACCTCGACGCGCTCGCCGAGCACCGCCGCGCCCGCGGCCTGCCCGGCCAGTCCCTCGCCTGGGGCCTGTGGGCCGCCGGCATGGGCGACGCGCTCGGCGAGGCCGACCTCGCCCGGCTGCGCAACGGCGGCACCCCCGCGCTGACCGTCGAGGAGGGCCTCGCCCTGTTCGACGCCGCCCTCGCGGCGGGCACGCCGGTCGCCGTCCCGGTCAAGCTCGACCTGCCCGTGCTGCGCGCGGCGGCCCGGACCTCCCCGCTGCCGTCGGTGCTCGGCGCGCTCGTGCGCACACCCGCCCGGCGGACCGCCAAGTCCGGTGCCGAACAGGGGTCCTCGCTGGCCCGCAAGCTGGCCGCGCTGACCGAGGCGGAGCAGGACCGCGAACTGCTGGACCTGGTGCGCACCCAGGTCGCGCTGGTGCTCGGCCACGTCACGGCGGGCACCGTCGAACCCTCCCGCGGCTTCCTCGACCTCGGCTTCGACTCGCTGACCGCCGTCGAGCTGCGCAACCGCCTCGGCGCGGCCACCGGCCTGCGCCTGCCCGCCACGGTCATCTTCGACCACCCGAGCCCGGTCGCCCTGGCCGGGTACCTGCGCACCGAACTGCTCGGCGGGCTCGGCGGACCGGCCGGCCCGCAGGTCCGGGCGCACACCGGCACCACCGACGAACCCATCGCGATCGTGGCGATGGCCTGCCGCTTCCCCGGCGGCGTCCGCTCGCCGGAGGACCTGTGGCGGCTGGTCGCCGAGGGCGGCGAGGGCATCACGGAGTTCCCGACCGACCGCGGCTGGGACCTGGCCTCGCTGTTCGACACCACGCCGGGCCGCAACGGCGTCTCGCACGCCCGCACCGGCGGGTTCCTGCACGACGCGGGCGAGTTCGACGCCGAGTTCTTCGGCATCTCGCCCCGCGAGGCGCTGGCGATGGACCCGCAGCAGCGGCTGCTGCTGGAGACGTCCTGGGAGGTGCTGGAACGCGCCGGGCTGCGCCCGCAGGAGCTGCGCGGCAGCGCGACCGGCGTCTTCACCGGCGCGATCTACCACGAGTACGCCTCGCGCCTGACCGCCATCCCGGAGGACGTCGAGGGCCTGCTCGGCACCGGCACGTCCGGCTCGATGATGGCCGGCCGCATCTCCTACACCTTCGGCTTCGAGGGCCCGGCCGTCCTGGTCGACACGGCCTGCTCGTCGTCGCTGGTCGCCATGCACCTCGCGGCACAGGCACTGCGCTCGGGCGAGTGCACGCTCGCCCTCGCGGGCGGCGTCACCGTGATGGCCAACCCGGACCCGTTCGTCGACTTCAGCCGGCAGCGCGCGATGGCGGTCGACGGCCGCTGCAAGGCGTTCGCCGACGGCGCGGACGGCGTCAGCTGGGGCGAGGGCGTGGGCGTGCTCCTGCTGGAGCGGCTGTCCGACGCGCAGCGCAACGGCCACCGCGTGCTCGCGGTGATCCGGGGTTCGGCGGTCAACCAGGACGGCGCGTCCAGCGGCCTCACCGCCCCCAACGGCCCGTCGCAGCAGCGCGTCATCCAGCAGGCGCTGGTCAACGCCGGGCTGACCCCGGCGGACGTGGACGCGGTGGAGGCGCACGGCACCGGCACGAGGCTCGGTGACCCGATCGAGGCGCAGGCCATCCTGGCCACCTACGGCCAGGAGCGCGACGAGCCCCTGTACCTGGGGTCGATCAAGTCCAACATCGGGCACACCCAGGCCGCCGCCGGCGTGGCCGGCGTGATCAAGATGGTGGAGGCCATGCGCCGGGGCGTGCTCCCGCGCACCCTGCACGTCGACGCGCCGTCCGGCCAGGTCGACTGGGAGGCGGGCGCGGTCAGGCTGCTCACCGAGGACACCGGGTGGCCGGGCGCCGACCGCCCGCGCCGCGCCGGCGTGTCCTCGTTCGGCTTCAGCGGCACCAACGCGCACGTGGTGCTGGAGCACGTCCCCGAGCCCGCCCCCGAACCGGTCGCGGGCACCACGCCCGCGGTCGTGCCGTGGGTGCTCTCGGCCCGGGACGACGACGCCCTGCGCGCCCAGGCGGCGCGGCTGGGCGCGGCGGTGGGCGACGCGTCCCCGGTGGACGTCGGCCACTCCCTGGTGACCACCCGCGCCGCGCACGAGCGGCGGGCCGTGGTCGTCGGCTCCGACCGGGACGCCCTGCTCGCCGGGCTGTCCGCGTTCGCCGAGACCGGCCGGGCGCACAACGCGGTGACCGGTCGGGCACGTCCCGGTCGGCTGGCCGTGCTGTTCACCGGTCAGGGTTCGCAGCGGGCGGGGATGGGGGAGGGCCTGTACGAGGCGTTCCCGGCTTTCGCCCGTGCCTATGACGAGGTGTGCGCCCATCTTCCGGGTGTTCGTTCCGGGGTGGACCTGGATCAGACTGGTAACGCGCAGCCGGCGATCTTCGCGTTGGAAGTGGCGTTGTTCCGGTTGGTGGAGTCGTTCGGTGTGCGCCCGGATTTCGTGGCGGGTCATTCGATCGGTGAGATCGCGGCGGCGCACGTCGCGGGTGTGTTGTCGCTGGCGGACGCCGCGACGCTGGTGGAGGCTCGTGGTCGTTTGATGCAGGCGTTGCCCGCCGGTGGTGCGATGGTGGCGGTGCAGGCGTCGGAGGAGGAGGTGCGCGAGCACCTGTCCGATGCGGTGTCGTTGGCGGCGGTCAACGGGCCGAACGCGGTCGTCCTGTCGGGTGTGGAGGAGTCCACCCTGGCGGTGGCGGCGCGGTTCGCCGAGCTGGGGCGCAAGACGAAGCGTTTGACGGTGTCGCACGCGTTCCACTCGGTGTTGATGGAGCCGATGCTGGACGAGTTCCGCCAGGTCGTGCGCGAGCTGACCTTCTCGGAGCCGTCGATCGCGGTGAACGACCGGTGGACCGACCCGGAGTACTGGGTCGAGCACGTCCGTGCCACGGTCCGGTTCGCCGACACCGTGACGGGGTTGGAGGAATCGGGTGCGACCTGGTTCCTGGAGCTGGGTCCGGACGCGGTGCTGTCCGCCCTGGTCGAGCCCGGCACCGCCGTGCCCGCACTGCGCAGGGACCGCGACGAGGCCACCACCCTGGTCACCGCTCTCGCGACGTTGCACGCCCACGGCGCGGCAGTGGACTGGGAGAAGTACTTCGAGGGCAGCGGCGCCACGACCGTCGACCTGCCCACCTACGCCTTCCACCACAGGCACTTCTGGTTGGTCCAGGCGCAGACGGCGGGTGACGCGGCCGGGCTCGGCCTCGGGTCGCTGGACCACCCGCTGCTCGGCGCGGCCGTCGCGCTGCCAGACAGCGGCGGACTGGTGTTGACCGGACGGCTGTCGCTCGACGCCCAGCCGTGGCTGGCCGGGCACCGGGTCGCCGACGCGGTCCTGCTGCCCGGCACCGCCTTCGCCGAGCTGGTCGTCCGCGCGGGCGACGAGGTCGGCTGCGGCACCGTCGAGGAGCTGACCATCCACACGCCCCTGGTGCTGGAGGAGGCCGCGGTCCAGCTGCGGGTCTCCGTCTCGGCCCCGGAGGCGGGCGGGCGGCGCGCGGTGGCGGTGCACTCCCGCCGCCAGGACGCCGACCCGGACGAGGAGTGGACGGCGCACGCCACCAGCACCCTGGTGCCGGGCGACGCGGAGCCGGCCGGCGACCTGACCGAGTGGCCGCCGGCCGGTGCCGAACCGCTCGGCCTGGACGGCTTCTACGTCGAGCTGGCCGAGGCGGGCCTCGACTACGGCGAGCCGTTCCGCGGCCTGCGCGCGGCCTGGCGGCGGGGTGAGGAGACCTTCGCCGAGGTCGCGCTGCCCGAGGGCACCGACGTCAGCCGCTTCGGCCTGCACCCGGCCCTGCTGGACGCCGCGCTGCACGCGATCGGCCTCTCCGGCGGTCGGGCCGGCCTGCCCTTCTCGTGGGCCGGGGTGACGCTGCACGCCTCCGGCGCGTCCGCGCTGCGCGTCCGGCTCACGCCCACCGGTCCCGGCACGGTGTCGCTCCAGGTCGCCGACGGCACGGGCACCCCGGTGCTCTCCGTCGCCTCGCTCGCCCTGCGGGCGATCAGCGAGGGCCTGCTGCGCCCGATCAGCGAGGTCGAGCGGGACGCGCTGTTCACCGTGGACTGGGTGCCCGTCGCGGCGGGCGCGCCGGTCACCGTGCTGCCGCACGGGGAGGACGGCGACGCCGACGCGGTCGTCTTCACCGTGCCCGACGGCGAGGTCCGCGACGTGACCGACCGCGTCCTGGGCGTGCTGCACGCCTGGCTGGCCGAGGACCGGGCGGCACGCCTGGTCGTGCGGACCGCGCCGGGCGTCCCCGCGCACACCGCGGTGGCCGGGCTCGTCCGCAGCGCCCAGGCCGAGCACCCCGACCGCCTGGTCCTGGTGCACGGCACCGGTGACGTGGCCACCGCGGTGGGCACCGGCGAGCCGGAGGTGCTGCTCGTCGGTGGCGAGCTGCGCGTGCCGAGGTTGGTCCGCGCCCAGGCGACGAGCGACACGGACTGGGCCCTGGAGGGCACCGTCCTGGTCACCGGCGGCACCGGCGGCCTCGGCGCGCTGGTCGCCCGGCACCTGGTGGAGCGCCACGGCGTCCGTCACCTGCTGCTCACCAGCCGCCGGGGCGGCGACGCGCCCGGCGCGGCGGACCTGGAGCGCGAGCTGACCGACCTGGGCGCGGAGGTGACGATCGCGGCCTGCGACGTCGCCGACCGCGAGCAGCTGGTGGCCGCGCTCGCCCTGGTCGCGCCCGACCAGCCGCTCAGCGGCGTCGTGCACGCCGCGGGCGTCCTCGACGACGGCGTGCTGGAGACGATGACGCCCGAGCGCGTCGCCGCCGTCCTCGCGCCCAAGGCCGAGGCCGCCTGGAACCTGCACGAGCTGACCAGCGGCCTGGACCTGTTCGTCCTGTTCTCGTCGGTCGCGGGCACGCTCGGGGCACCGGGCCAGGCCAACTACGCGGCGGCCAACGGCTTCCTCGACGGGCTGGCCACCTACCGGCGCGACCGGGGCCTGGTCGCCACCTCCATCGCCTTCGGCCTGTGGCGCAGCGGCATGGGCAGCGGCCGGTCCGGCGGCCCGGCCGGGTTCGGCGCCCTGTCGGACGAGGCCGGTCTTGCGCTGTTCGACCTGGTCGCGCTCGGCGACGACGCCAACCCGGTCGCGCTGCGGCTGGACGTGGCCGCGCTGCGCGAGGACGCCCGCGCCACCGGGGCCGTCCCGCACGTGCTGCGCAGCCTGGTCAAGCTGCGCCCGCGCCGCGCCGCGCACGCCGGTGAGGCAGCCGGTCTGCGGCAGCGGCTCGGCGGCCTGCCGCAGCCCGAGCGGCTCCGGGTGCTCGTCGAGCTGATCCGCACCGAGGTCGCGCTCGTGCTGGGCCACGAGGGCCCGCACGCGGTGGAGGCCGACCGGGCGTTCGGCGAGCTGGGCTTCGACTCGCTCACCTCGGTCGAGTTCCGCAACCGCGTGGACGCGGCCACCGGGCTGCGCCTGCCCGCCACGCTCACCTTCGACCACCCGACGCCGCTGGCGCTGGCCGAGTTCATCCGGTCGGAGTTCCTCGACGAGCAGGACGGTCCGGCCGCGCCCGTGCACGCCCCGGCGGCGGTCAGCGGCGACCCGGTCGTCATCGTCGGCATGGCCTGCCGCTACCCGGGCGGGGTGCGGTCGCCGGAGGACCTGTGGGACCTGGTCGCACAGGGCCGCGACGGCGTCTCGCGCTTCCCGGAGGACCGCGGCTGGGACGTGGACGGCATCTACCACCCCGACCCCGACCAGCCCGGCAAGACCTACACCCGCGAGGGCGGGTTCCTGCACGACGCGGGCGACTTCGACCCCGAGTTCTTCGGGATCAGCCCGCGCGAGGCGCTGGCGATGGACCCGCAGCAGCGCCTGCTGCTGGAGACCTCGTGGGAGGCCGTCGAACGCGCCGGGATCGACCCGACCACCCTCAAGGGCAGCCCGACCGGCGTGTTCGCCGGCGTGATGTACCACGACTACGGCACCAAGCTGGGATCGGTGCCGGACGGCGTCGAGGGCTTCCTCGGCACGGGCACCTCGGGCAGCGTGCTGTCCGGTCGGGTCGCCTACACGCTGGGCCTGGAGGGCCCGGCGGTGTCGGTGGACACGGCGTGCTCGTCGTCGCTGGTCGCCCTGCACCTGGCCGCGCAGGCGCTGCGCACCGGTGAGTGCTCGCTGGCGCTGGCCGGCGGCGTGACCGTGATGGCCACGCCCGACACGTTCATCGGCTTCTCGCGGCAGCGCGGCCTGGCCGCGGACGGCCGCTGCAAGTCGTTCTCCGCCGACGCCGACGGCACCGGCTGGTCCGAGGGCGTCGGCGTGCTGGTGCTGGAGCGGCTGTCCGACGCGCGCCGCAACGGCCACCGCGTGCTGGCCGTCGTGAAGGGCTCGGCGATCAACCAGGACGGCGCGTCCAACGGCCTCACCGCCCCCAACGGGCCGTCGCAGCAGCGGGTCATCCGCGCCGCGCTGGCCGGCGCGGGCATCCCGTCGTCCGGGGTGGACCTGGTGGAGGCGCACGGCACCGGCACCTCGCTCGGCGACCCGATCGAGGCGCAGGCGCTGCTGACCACCTACGGCCGCGAGCGCGAGGACGAGCCGCTGTACCTGGGCTCGATCAAGTCCAACATCGGCCACACCCAGGCCGCCGCCGGCGTCGCCGGGATCATCAAGGTGGTCCAGGCGATGCGCCACGGCGTGCTGCCCAGGAGCCTGCACCTGGACGAGCCGTCCCCGCACGTGGACTGGTCGGCGGGCGACGTCAGCCTGCTGGCCGAGCCGCGGCCGTGGCCCGAGGTGGACCGGCCGCGCCGCGCGGCGGTGTCGTCGTTCGGCATCAGCGGCACCAACGCGCACGTCATCCTGGAGCAGCCGGCCGAACCGGAGCCGGCGCGCGAGGTCGTGCCGCCCGCGGTCGTGCCGTGGGTGCTGTCGGCCCGCGCCGAGGAGGCCGTGCGCGAGCAGGCGTCCCGGCTGCTGGCCGTCGAGGGCGAGCCCGTGGACCTCGGCCTGTCGCTGGCCACCTCCCGCACCGCGCAGGAGCACCGCGCCGTCGTGCTCGGGACGACCGCCGACGAGCTGCGCGCCGGCCTGGCCGCGCTCGCGGCGGGGGAGACCGGCGCGGGCGTCGTGACCGGTCGCGCGACGACCGGCCGGACGGCGGTGCTGTTCACCGGTCAGGGTTCGCAGCGGGTCGGCATGGGGGAGGGCCTGTACGCGGCCTTCCCGGTGTTCGCCCGCGCCTACGACGAGGTGTGCGGGTACCTGCCCGGTGTCCGCTCCGCCGCGGACCTGGACCGGACGGGTAGTGCGCAGCCGGCGATCTTCGCGCTGGAGGTGGCGCTGTTCCGGCTCGTGGAGTCGTGGGGCGTCCGCCCCGACTTCCTGGCCGGCCACTCGATCGGCGAGATCGCGGCGGCGCACGTGTCCGGCGTGCTGTCGCTGGCGGACGCCGCGACCCTGGTGGAGGCGCGCGGTCGCCTGATGCAGGCGCTGCCCGCCGGTGGCGCGATGGTCGCCGTGCAGGCGAGCGAGGACGAGGTGCGCGAGCACCTGTCGGCGAAGGTGTCGCTGGCCGCCGTCAACGGCCCCGACGCGGTCGTGCTCTCCGGCGCGGCCTCGCCGACGCTCAAGGTGGCCAAGAAGTTCGAGCGGCTCGGGCGCAAGACCAAGCGCCTGAGCGTGTCGCACGCGTTCCACTCGGCCCTGATGGAGCCGATGCTCGACGAGTTCCGCGAGGTCGTGCGCGGGCTGTCGTTCGGCGAGCCGTCGATCCCCGTGGTGTCCACGGTGAGCGGCGCGCCGGCCGACCGGCTCGCCGACCCGGAGTACTGGGTCGAGCACGTCCGCGCCACGGTCCGCTTCGGCGACGGCCTGTCCTGGCTGCGCGGCGCGGGCGTCACCCGGTTCCTGGAGGTCGGCCCGGACGGCGTGCTGTCCGCGATGGGCGGCGGCGACGGCCTGTTCACCCCGTTCCTGCGCCGGGACCGCGACGAGGCCGTGACCGCGCTGACCGCGCTGGCCACCGCCCACGTCCACGGCGTCCCGGTCGACTGGTCGGCCGTGTTCGCCGGCTCCGGCGCCCGCGTCGTGGACCTGCCGACCTCGGTGTTCCGGCACCAGCGGTTCTGGCTGGTCTCGGTCGGCGCGGACGCCGACGTCACCGCCGCGGGCCTGGAGCCCGCCGAGCACCCGCTGCTCGGCGCGGCCGTGCCGCTCGCGGACGGCGACGGCTGGCTGTTCACCGGCAGGCTGTCCCGGGGCACCCACCCGTGGCTGGCCGACCACGAGGCGCTGGGCGCCACCCTGGTGCCGGGCACCGCGCTGCTGGAGCTGGCCGTCCGGGCCGGTGACGAGGCGGGCTGCGGCGCGGTGGAGGAGCTGACCCTCCAGGCGCCGCTGGTGCTGCCCGGTTCGGGCGCGCTGGACGTCCAGGTGATCGTCGGCCAGGCCGACGACGCCGGCCGGCGCCCCGTGTCGGTGCACTCGCGCAGCCCGCACGAGCCGTGGACCGAGCACGCCGTCGGCACCCTGTCGCCCGCGGCCACCGCTCCCACCGCGGACCTCGCGGCCTGGCCGCCGCCCGGCGAGGCGGTCGACGTCACCGACCTGTACGACGACCTGGCCGCCGCCGGCCTGGCCTACGGACCGGTGTTCCGCGGTCTCAAGGCCGCCTGGCGCGACGGCGACGACGTCTACGCCGAGGTCGCGCTGCCCGAGGACGAGCACGACCGGGCCGGTCGCTTCGGCGTCCACCCGGCGCTGCTGGACGCCGCCCTGCACGCCATCGGGCTCACCCCCGGCGAGGGCGGGCGGCTGCCGTTCGTGTTCGGCTCCGCCGTCCTGCACGCGGCCGGCGCGACCGCCCTGCGCGTCCGGATCACGCCGACCGGGACCGACTCGGTCTCCCTGCTGGCGGCGGACAACTCCGGCGCGCCGGTGGCGAGCATCGGCTCGGTGGTCGTCCGCCGGGTCGAGGCCGGGCAGCCGCGCACCGGGGACTCGCTCTACGAGCTGACCAGGGTGCCCATGCCCGCCGTCGCCGAGGCGGTCGACACCGCCCCGCTGCACGAGGTCGGCGACGAGGTCCCGCCCGCGCTGGTGCTGGACGTCCCGGCCGGCGAGCCGCGCGACGCGCTGCGCGCCGCCCTGGCGGGCATCCAGGCGTTCCTGGCCGAGGAGCGGTTCGCCGACGCCCGGCTGGTCGTGCGCACCGACGGCTCCCCGTCCGGCGCGGCCGTCCGCGGCCTGGTCCGCAGCGCGGGGTCCGAGCACCCCGGCCGGTTCGTGTCGGTCGAGGGCGACGACGTCGCCGCCGCGCTGGCCACCGGCGAACCCGAGGTCCGCGTCCACGACGGCGAGGCCCTGGCGCCCCGCCTGGTCCGCGCCCGCACCGGCGGCGACGCCGACACCGGGTGGGGCGACGGCGCGGTGCTCGTCACCGGCGGCACCGGCGGCATCGGCGCGGCGCTGGCCCGGCACCTGGTGACCGCGCACGGCGTGCGCGAGCTGGTGCTGACCAGCCGTCGCGGCCTCGCCGCCCCCGGCGCGGCCGAGCTGGCCGAGGAGCTGGCGGGGCTGGGCGCGTCCGTCCGGGTCGAGGCGTGCGACGTCGCCGACCGGGCCGCGCTGGCCGCGCTGCTGGACGCGGTCCCCGGGCTGACCGGGGTCGTGCACGCGGCGGGCGTGCTGGACGACGGCGTGGTCACCGCGCTGACGCCCGAGCGGCTCGACACCGTGCTGCGGCCCAAGGCGGACGCGGCGGTCGCGCTGCACGAGCTGACCCTCGACCGGCCGCTGAGCCAGTTCGTCCTGCTGTCGTCGGTCTCCGGCGTGCTGGGCGGCCCCGGCCAGGGCAACTACGCGGCGGCCAACGCCCTGCTCGACGCGCTCGCCGAGCAGCGGGTCGCCGACGGCCTGCCCGCCCGCTCGCTGGCCTACGGCCTGTGGGCCGGCGGCATGGGCGGCGCGGCCGAGGCGGAGCGGCTGGCCCGCGACGGCTTCGGCGCGCTGTCCGAGGAGGAGGGCCTCGCGCTGTTCGACGCGGCCCTCGCGAGCGGGACGGCCGTGCCGGTGCCGGTGAAGCTCGACCTGGCGGCCCTGCGGGTCCGCGCCCGCACCGCGCCGCTGCCGTCCGCGCTGCACGGCCTGGTCCGGGTGCCCAAGCGCCGTGCCGCGGCCAACGACCGGGCGGTGTCCGGCCTGCTGGACACCCTGTCCCGGCTGTCCGCCGCGGAGCAGGAGGCGCACCTGATCGGCCTGGTGCGCACGCAGGTCGCGGCCGTGCTGGGCCACGGCGGTGCCGGCGCGGTCGACCCCGACCGGGCGTTCACCGAGCTGGGCTTCGACTCGCTGACCGCCGTCGAGCTGCGCAACCGGCTCGGCGAGACCACCGGGCTGCGGCTGCCCGCGACGCTGGTCTTCGACCACCCGACGCCGCTGCTGCTGGCCGGGCACGTCCGCACCGAGCTGGTCGGCGCCGCCCCCGAGGCGGCGGTCACCCGCACCCGGTCGGCCGAACCCGACGAGCCGATCGCGATCATCGCCATGAGCTGCCGGTTCCCCGGCGGCGTGCGGTCGCCCGAGGACCTGTGGCGGCTGGTCTCCGACGGCGTGGACGCCATCACGCCGTTCCCGACCGACCGCGGCTGGGACCTCGACGGGCTGTACGACCCGGACCCGGACCGCACCGGCAAGAGCTACGCCCGCGAGGGCGGGTTCCTGCACGACGCGGCCGACTTCGACGCCGAGTTCTTCGGCATCTCGCCGCGCGAGGCGATCACCGTCGACCCGCAACAGCGGCTGCTGCTGGAGACCGCGGTGGAGGCGTTCGAGCGCGCCGGGATGGACCCGACGTCGCTCAAGGGCAGCACCACCGGCGTGTTCGCGGGCGTGATGTACAACGACTACGCGTCCCGCCTGGCCACCACCCCCGAGGGCGTGGAGGGCCTGCTCGGCACCGGCAGCGCGAGCAGCGTGCTGTCCGGCCGGGTCGCCTACACCTTCGGCCTCCAGGGCCCGGCGGTGTCGGTGGACACGGCGTGCTCGTCGTCGCTGGTCGCCCTGCACCTGGCGGCGCAGGCGCTGCGCTCGGGCGAGTGCGAACTCGCCCTGGCCGGCGGTGCGACGGTGATGTCCACGCCGAACCCGTTCATCGAGTTCTCCCGGCAGCGCGGCCTGGCCCGCGACGGGCGCTGCAAGCCGTTCGCCGCGTCCGCCGACGGCACCGGCTGGTCCGAGGGCGCCGGGTTCCTGCTGCTGGAGCGGCTCTCCGACGCGCGCCGCAACGGGCACCCGGTGCTCGCGGTGGTGCGCGGCAGCGCGGTCAACCAGGACGGCGCGTCCAACGGCCTCACCGCCCCGAACGGGCCGTCGCAGCAGCGGGTGATCCGGCAGGCGCTGGCCAACGCCGGGCTGTCCACCTCGGACGTCGACGTGGTCGAGGCGCACGGCACGGGCACCTCGCTGGGTGACCCGATCGAGGCGCAGGCGCTGCTGGCCACCTACGGCCAGGACCGCGAGACGCCGCTGCTGCTCGGCTCGGTCAAGTCGAACATCGGCCACACCCAGGCCGCCGCCGGCGTCGCCGGGATCATCAAGGTCGTCGAGGCGATGCGGCACGGGGTCGTCCCGGCCAGCCTGCACGTCGACGAGCCCACCCCGCACGTGGACTGGGGCACGGGCGCGGTCGAGCTGGCCACCGGGGCGACGCCCTGGCCCGGCGCGGACCGGCCGAGGCGCGCGGCGGTGTCGTCGTTCGGCATCAGCGGCACCAACGCGCACGTCATCCTGGAGCAGCCGGTGGAGGTCCCCGCGCCGCCGCGCGAGGTCCGCGAACCCGCGCTGCTGCCGCACCTGCTGTCCGGGCGGACCGAGCAGGCCCTGCGGGCGCAGGCGGCCCGGCTGCTGGACGCCGACCTGGGTAACCCGGTCGACGTCGCCTGGTCGCTGGCCACCACCCGCACCGCGCACGAGCGGCGCGCGGTCGTGCTGGGCAACCAGGCCGACCTGCGCGCCGGGCTGGCCGCGCTGGCCGACGGGCAGGCCGCGACGAACGTCGTGACCGGCCGGGCGGTCCCCGGCAAGCTCGCCGTGCTGTTCACCGGTCAGGGTTCGCAGCGGGCGGGGATGGGGGAGGGCCTGTACGAGGCGTTCCCGGCTTTCGCCCGTGCCTATGACGAGGTGTGCGGGTACCTGCCGGGTGTTCGTTCCACCGCGGACTTGGACCAGACTGGTAATGCGCAGCCGGCGATCTTCGCGTTGGAAGTGGCGTTGTTCCGGTTGGTGGAGTCGTTCGGTGTGCGCCCGGATTTCGTGGCGGGTCATTCGATCGGTGAGATCGCGGCGGCGCACGTCGCCGGTGTGTTGTCGTTGGAGGACGCCGCGACGCTGGTGGAGGCCCGTGGTCGTCTGATGCAGGCGTTGCCTACCGGTGGTGCGATGGTGGCGGTGCAGGCGTCGGAGGACGAGGTGCGCGAGCACCTGTCCGACGAGGTGTCGCTGGCCGCGGTCAACGGGCCGAACGCGGTCGTGCTGTCCGGTGTGGAGGGTCCGACCCTGGCGGCGGCCGACCACTTCGGCGAGCAGGGCCGCCGGGTCAAGCGCCTGACGGTGTCGCACGCGTTCCACTCGGCCCTGATGGAGCCGATGCTCGACGACTTCCGCGCCGTGGTGCGTGAACTGACCTTCTCGGAGCCGTCGATCCCGGTGAACGACCGCTGGACCGACCCGGAGTACTGGGTCGAGCACGTCCGCGCCACGGTCCGGTTCGCCGACACCGTCACGGCGTTGGACGAGGCCGGCGCGACCCGGTTCCTGGAGCTGGGCCCGGACGCGGTGCTGTCCGGGATGGTCGAGTCCGGCACGGCGGTCCCGGCGCTGCGCAGGGACCGCGACGAGGCCACCACGGTGGTCCTCGCCCTGGCGACGCTGCACGCCCACGGCGTGACCGTCGACTGGGAGAAGTACTTCGGGGACAGCGGGGCCACGACCGTCGCCCTGCCGACCTACGCCTTCCAGCGCGAGCGCTTCTGGCTCGACGGCGGTTCGGCGGCCGGTGACGCGGCCGGGCTCTGCCTGACCGCGGCCGACCACCCGCTGCTGGGCGCGGTCGTGCCCACCGCGGGCGGGGACGGGCTGATCTGCTTCGGCAGGCTGTCCCGCGCCGCCCAGCCGTGGCTCGTCGACCACGCCGTGCTCGGCTCCGTGCTGGTCCCCGGCGCGGCCCTGGTCGAGCTGGCGGTGCGCGCCGGTGACGAGCTGGGGTGCCCGAAGGTGGTCGAACTCGACCTGGAGGCACCGCTGGTGCTGCCGGAACGGGGCGCGCTCGCCGTCCAGGTCGTCGTCGGCGCGGCCGACGGGGAAGGACGGCGCGAGGTCTCCGTCTACTCCCGGCCGCAGGACGGCGACGAGCCGTGGACCGCGCACGCGACCGGCGTGCTCGGCCCGGAGGAGGACCACCCGGCCGTCGCGGCGGGGGCTTGGCCCCCGGCGGACGCCGAGGCGCTCGACGTGACGGACCTCTACCCCGGCCTGGCCGCCGCGGGGCTCACCTACGGCCCGGTGTTCCAGGGCCTGCGGGCCGCCTGGCGGCACGGGGACGACGTCCTCGCCGAGATCGCGCTGCCCGAGGCGGCGCACGGTGACGCGGCGGGCTTCGGCGTCCACCCGGCGCTGCTCGACGCCGCGCTGCACTCCATCGGCCTGCTGCCCTCGGACGACGAGGCGGTCACCCGGCTGCCCTTCGGGTGGCGGGACGTCTCGCTGCACGCCGCGGGCGCGACCGCGCTGCGCGTCCGGGTCGGCCGCACCGGTCCCGACTCGGTCCGGCTGGAGCTGGCCGACGCGGCGGGCGCGCCGGTGCTCTCGGTCGGCGGCCTGACGCTGCGCGAGGTCTCCGCCGACCAGCTCGGCGCGGACCCGGGGACCCGGGACTCGCTGTTCCGGCTCGACTGGCTCCCGGTGGCCGTGCCGGACGCCGCCGTAGCCTGGGCGCACCACGAGGAGGTCGGCGACACCGTCCCGCCCGTGGTGGTCCTGCGCGTCGGGGGTTCCGCCCTGGACGTGCCCGGGGCGGTGCGGGAGGTGCTGGAGCGCACCCTCGCGGCCGTCCAGGCGTGGCTGGCCGACGACCGCACCGCCGACAGCACCCTGGTCGTGCTCACGCACGGCGCGGTGACCGCGGACCCGGGCGACGTGGTCGACCCGGTCGCCGCCTCGGTGTGGGGCCTGGTCCGCAGCGCCCAGGCGGAGAACCCGGGCCGACTGGCCCTGCTCGACGCCGCGGCCGACGACGTGGCCCGCGCCGTGGCCGCCGTCGGCGAGGAACCGCAGCTCGCCGTGCGCGACGGCGTCGTGCGCGCCTGCCGCCTGCTGCGGGCCGACAACGCGGCGGAGCTGGTCCCGCCCGCCGGTGAGCGGGCGTGGCGGCTCGACTCGCCGGAACGGCCCGTGCTGCGGCCGTTCGCCGGGGCCGACGACCCGCTGGCCGGTGACGGCGTCCGGATCGCGGTGCGCGCGGCGGGCGTGGACGCCGCCGGACCGCTCGGCCGCTCCGTCGCGGGCGTCGTGCTGGAGGTCGGCGGCGACGTCACCGACCTGCGGCCGGGTGACCGGGTGATGGGCCTGCTCGGGAACGCCGCCGGTCCGGTCGCCGCGGCCGCCCGCGCGGTCCTCGCGCCGGTCCCGGACGGGTGGACCTGGGAGGAGGCGGCGTCCGCGCCGCTGACGCACCTCGCCGCCTGGCACGCGCTGCACGACCTCGCCGGCCTCACCGCCGGCGAGTCGGTGCTGGTCCACGACGCGGACCGCGGGCTCGGCCTCGCCGCCACCCGGATCGCCCGCCACCTGGGCGCGCGGGTCCTCACCACCGCCGACCTCCCGGTCGCCGGCGTGGACGTCGTGCTCGGTTCGGCCGACGGCGCCGACCACGGGTCGGCCGCGCTGTTGCCGCGCGGTGGGCGGTTCGTGGAAAGGGGGAAGGCCGACGTACGTCCCAGCGGCGATCCCGCCCGGCAGTATCCGGAGGTGAACTTCCTGGCCCTGGACCTGACCGGGGTCGGGGCGGACCGGATCGCGACGACGTGGGAGGAGCTGGTCGCCTTGTCCGACACCGACGTGCTCACCCCGATCGCGCTCCCGGCCCGGGACGTGCGCCGGGCTCCCGGGGCGCTGGCCGACCTCGGCGGGGACGGGGTCGTGCTGACCGTGCCGCGCGCCCTGGACCCGGACGGCACCGTGCTGGTCACCGGCGGCACCGGCGGCCTGGGCGCGGCGGTCGCGCGGCACCTGGTCACCGCGCACGGCGTGCGGGGACTGGTCCTCACCAGCCGGCGCGGCGCGCAGGCGCCGGGCGCGGCGGAACTGGCCGCCGAGCTGACCGGGCTGGGCGCGCGGGTCCGGGTCGAGGCGTGCGACGCGGCCGACCGGGACGCGCTGGCGGCGCTGCTCGCGGACGTCCCGGACCTGACCGGTGTCGTCCACGCGGCGGGCGTCCTCGACGACGGCCTGGTCACCTCGCTCACCCCCGAGCGGCTGGCGACCGTGCTGCGGCCGAAGGTCGACGCGGCCTGGCACCTGCACGAGCTGACCGCGGACCGCGACCTGGCGCTGTTCGCGCTGTTCTCCTCGGCCGCGGGCGTGCTCGGCGCGCCGGGCCAGGCGAACTACGCCGCCGCGAACACGTTCCTGGACGCGCTCGCCGAGCACCGCCGGTCCCGGGGCCTGGCGGCCACCTCGCTCGCCTACGGCCTCTGGGCCGACGGCATGGGCGGCGCGGCGGACGCGGACCGGATGGGCCGCGACGGCATCGCACCGCTCGACCCGGCGGAGGGGCTGGCGCTGTTCGACCTGGCCACCTCGCTGGTCGCGCCGGCGACGGTGCCGGTGAAGCTCGACGTGGCGGGGCTGCGGGCGCACGCCCGGACCGCGCCGGTGCCGCCGCTGTTCCGCGGCCTGGTCCGCTCGACCGGTCGCCGGGTGGCCTCGGCCGACACGGCGGCGCGGGCGGACGAGCTGCGGCTGCGGTTGGCCGGGCTGTCCGAGGCCGACGCGCAGCAGGCGCTGCTGACCGTGGTCCGCTCCCAGGCGGCGGCCGTGCTCGGCCACGCCGGGGTGGACGCGATCGGGCCGGACCGGGCGTTCACCGAGCTGGGCTTCGACTCGCTGACGTCGGTCGAGCTGCGCAACGCGCTGGGTGCGGAGACGGGGTTGCGGCTGCCCGCGACGCTGATCTTCGACCACCCGACCCCCGACGCGCTGGCGGCGTTCCTGCGCTCCGAGGTGGCGCCCGCCGCGGCGCCCGGCGGGACCGGTGTGGAGGCCGAGCTGACCAGGCTGGCCGACGCGCTGGGCGCGCTGGACCCGGTGGACGTCGACGGGGCGCGCGTGGAGGCGAGGCTGCGGCAGCTGGTCTCCCTGTGGCAGGACAAGGTCCGCGACCGGGCCGGTGCGGACGGCAACACGGACATCGAGTCGGCCACCTTGGACGACATGTTCTCCCTGCTGGACAACGAACTCTGACTCTGCGTTCGCGGTGGCGCCCGGGACCGGGCGCCACCGCAAGGAGGACCGCGGCATGACCACCGACGACCGGACGCTGGACTACCTCAAGAGGCTGACCACCGAACTCCGCGACACCCGGCGCAGGCTGCGCGAGGCCGAGGAGAGCGGGTCCGAGCCGCTGGCCGTCATCGGCATGGCCTGCCGGCTGCCCGGTGGGGTGACCTCCCCGGAGGAGCTGTGGGAGCTGGTGGTCCGGGACGGCGACGGCATCACCGGCTTCCCGACCAACCGGGGCTGGGACCTGGGGTCGCTCTACCACCCGGACCCGGAGCACCGCGGCACCAGCTACGCCGACGCGGGCGGTTTCCTCCACGACGCGGACGAGTTCGACGCGGGGTTCTTCGGCATCTCCCCCCGCGAGGCACTTGCCATGGACCCCCAGCAGCGGCTGCTGCTGGAGGTCGCCTGGGAGGCCGTGGAACGGGCCGGGCTGGACGCGGCCTCGTTGAAGGGCAGCGACACCGGCGTGTTCGCGGGCGCGATGCGCACCGAGTACGTGTCCGGGCTGGGCTCGGTGCCCGAGGACGTCGAGGGCTTCCTCGGCACCGGCTCGTCCAACAGCGTGCTGTCCGGCCGGCTGTCCTACTCGCTGGGCCTGGAGGGCCCGGCGGTCACCATCGACACGGCGTGCTCCTCCTCCCTGGTCGCCGTGCACCTGGCGGCGCACGCCCTGCGCTCCGGCGAGTGCTCGCTGGCGCTGGCGGCGGGCGTCACCGTGATGGCCACGCCGGAGACGTTCGTCGAGTTCTCCCGGCAGCGCGGCATGGCCCCCGACGGCCGCTGCAAGGCGTTCGCCGCGGCGGCCGACGGCACCGGCTGGTCCGAGGGCGTCGGCGTGCTGGTCCTGGAGAAGCTGTCCGACGCGCGCCGCAACGGCCACCGCGTGCTCGCGGTGGTGAAGGGCTCCGCCGTCAACCAGGACGGCGCGTCCAACGGCCTCACCGCCCCCAACGGCCCGTCGCAGCAGCGGGTCATCCGCGCGGCCCTCGCGAACGCCGGTCTGTCCACGGCGGACGTCGACGTGGTCGAGGCGCACGGCACCGGCACCACCCTCGGCGACCCCATCGAGGCGCAGGCGCTGCTCGCCACCTACGGCCAGGAGCGCACCGAGCCCCTCTACCTGGGCTCGATCAAGTCCAACATCGGCCACACCCAGGCCGCCGCCGGCGTCGCCGGGATCATCAAGGCGATCGAGTCGATGCGGCACGGCGTCCTGCCGCGCACGCTGCACGTGGACGAGCCGTCCCCGCACGTGGACTGGTCGGCGGGCGCGGTCGAGCTGCTCGCCGAGCAGCGCCCGTGGCCCGAGGTGGGCCGCCCCCGCCGCGCGGCCGTGTCGTCCTTCGGCCTGAGCGGCACCAACGCCCACGTCATCCTCGAACAGGCACCCGAGGTCGAGGAGACCGCCGAGACCGGCACGCCGCCCGCCGTCCTGCCGTGGGTGCTCTCCGCCCGCAGCCAGGAGGGCCTGCGCGCCCAGGCCGACCGCCTGCTCGCCGTCGCCACCGACACCGGCACCGACCCGCTGGACCTCGCCTGGTCGCTGGCCGGCACCCGCACGCCGCTCGAACGCCGCGCCGCGGTCGTCGGCTCGACCCGCGAGGACCTGGTGGCGGGCCTGACCGCGCTGGCCGCCGGCGAGCCCGCGGTGGGCGTGGTCGAGGGCGCGCCGCTGGTCGGCCGCACCGCGTTCCTGTTCTCCGGCATCGGCTCGCAGCGCGTCGGCATGGGCCGCGAGCTGCACGCCGCGTTCCCCGCCTACGCCGAGGCGTTCGACGCCGCCGCCGCCGCGCTCGACGAGCACCTGGACCGGCCGCTGGCCGAGGTCGTGTTCGGCGACGACCTGGACCTGCTCAGCCGCATGACCTACGCCCAGCCCGCCATGTTCGCGGTGCAGGTGGCGCTGTTCCGGCTGCTGGAGTCCTGGGGCGTGCGCCCCGACTTCGTCGTCGGCCACTCGGCGGGCGAGCTGGCCGCCGCGCACGTGGCCGGCGTGTGGACGCTCGCCGACGCGGCCCGGATGGTCGCCGCGCGCGGCCGGCTGATGGAGGCCCAGCCCGCGGGCGGGGCCATGGTCAGCGTGCAGGCCACCGAGGAGGAGGTCCGCGCCGAGCTGGTCGACGGCGTCGGCATCGGCGCGATCAACGGCCCGGACTCGGTCGTGCTCTCCGGCGACGAGGAGGCGACCCTCGCGGTGGCGGCCGTGTTCGCCGCCCGGGGCCGCAAGACCAAGCACCTGCGCATCACGCACGCCTCGCACTCCGCGCGCATCGACGGGATGCTCGCCGAGTTCGCCGAGGTCGCGGACGGCGTCACCTACCACGCGCCGCAGATCCCCGTGGTGTCCAACGTGACCGGCCGGCTGGCCGGCCCGGACGAGGTCACCACCCCCGGCTACTGGCCCCGGCACGTGCGGCAGCCGGTCCGCTTCGCCGACGGCGTCGCCTGGCTGCGCGCCGAGGGCGTCGTCCGGTTCGTCGAGCTGGGCCCGGACCCGGTGCTGGCCGGCGTGGTCGCGCGCGCCCTGCCCGACGACGCCGTGCTCAGCCTGCCGGTGCTGCGCGGCGACCGCCCCGAGCCGGTTACCGCGATGACCGCCCTGGCCGAGCTGCACGCCCGCGGCCAGCGCGTCGACTGGACCACCCACTTCGCGGGCACCGGGGCGCGCGCGGTGGACCTGCCGACCTACCCCTTCCAGCGGGAGAGCTTCTGGCTGCGCGGCACCGGCGCGGCGGGCGACCCGGCCGGGCTGGGCCTGGTCGACGCCGACCACCCGCTGCTGGGCGCCTCCGTCACCCTGGCCGACGGCGCCGGGCTGCTGTTCACCGGCCGGGTCTCGCGCACCACCCACCCGTGGCTGCTCGACCACGCCGTCGCGGGCACCGTGCTGGTGCCCGGCACCGCCCTGGTCGAACTGGCCCTGCGCGCGGGCGACGACGCCGGCTGCGCGCACCTGGAGGAACTGACCCTGCACGAACCGGTGCTGCTGGCCGACGCGCTGGACCTCCAGGTCGTGCTGACCGCGCCGGACGACTCCGGCCGCCGCGCCGTCACCCTGCACTCCCGCGCCACCGACGGCGAGTGGACGCGGCACGCCTCCGGCACGCTCGCGCCGTCCGCCCCGGCGGCCGGCTTCGACCTGGCCGAGTGGCCGCCCCGCGACGCCGCCCCCGTCGAGCTGGACGACGTCTACGAGGTCTTCGCCCGCAACGGCCTGGAGTACGGCCCGGTGTTCCGCGGCCTGCGCGCGGCCTGGCGGCGGGGCGACTCGGTGTTCGCCGAGGTCGCGCTGCCGACCGGCGGCGACGCGGAGAAGGACGCGGAGCGCTTCGGGCTGCACCCGGCGCTGCTCGACGCGGGCCTGCACGCCATCGGCCTGATGACCGGCGAGGGTGCCGGCGCCAAGCTGCCGTTCCTGTGGCAGGACATCGCCCTGTACGCCACCGGCGCCACCGCGCTGCGCCTGGAGCTGACGCCCGGTAGGTCCGGCGCGGTCACGCTGCGCGCGGCGGACGGCACCGGCGCGCCCGTCGCCGCGGTCGGCTCGCTGGTGCTGCGCGAGGTCGACGCCGAGCACTTCCGGGCGGCCGAGCCGACCGGGCTGGAATCGCTGTTCCGCCTGGAGTGGCGGCCCGTGCCCACGCCCGGGGCCGCTCCGGTCGAGTGGGCGCACTACGACTCCCTCCGGCACGACTCGCCGGCCGAGGACGTGCCGCCGGTCGTCGTGCTGCCCGTGAGCACCGGCGGCGACCCCGTCGCCGCCGCCCACGCCGCCACCCGCGACGTGCTGGCCGTGCTCCAGCGGTGGAGCGCCGAGGAGCGCTTCGCCGACACCACGCTGGTCGTGCTGACCCGTGACGCGGTCGACGCCGAGGTGGTCGACCCGGCCGCCGCCGCCGTGTGGGGCCTGGTGCGCTCCGCCCAGTCCGAGCAGCCCGGCCGGTACGTGCTGGTCGACACCGCGTCCGGCGGGATCGACCCCGACGTGCTGGCCGCCGCGCTGGCCACCGGCGAACCGCAGCTCGCCGTGCGCGACGGCGGGTTCACCGCGCTGCGCCTGGCCGCGGTGCCCGGCCGCGACGAGCTGGTCCCGCCCGCCGAGGGCGAGTGGCGGCTGGGCATGACCGAGCGCGGCAGCATCGACAACCTGCGCCTGGAACCGCGCGCCCTGGAGCCCCTGGCGCCCGGCGACATCCGCGTCGCCGTCGCCGCCGCGGGCCTCAACTTCCGCGACGCGCTCAACGTGCTCGGCATGTTCGAGGGCGACCCCGGCCCGCTGGGCAACGAGGTCGCGGGCATCGTGGTCGAGGTCGGCGACGACGTGCGCGACCTGGCCGTCGGCGACGCGGTGATGGGCGTCGCGGTCGGCGGCATCGGCACCGTCGCCACCGCCCAGCGCGCCATGGTCACCCGCGTCCCGGACGGCTGGTCGTTCGAGACCGCCGCGTCCGTGCCGCTGGTCTTCCTCACCGCCTACTTCGGCCTCAAGGAACTCGCCGGCCTGGCGGCCGGCGAGTCGGTGCTGATCCACGCGGGCGCGGGCGGCGTGGGCATGGCCGCCGCGCAGATCGCCCGCCACCTGGGCGCGGAGGTCTACAGCACCGCGAGCACCGGCAAGCAGGACGTCCTGCGCGGGTACGGCCTGGACGACGACCACATCGCCGACTCCCGCACCCTCGACTTCGAGGCGCACTTCCTGGCCGCCACCGCCGGGCGCGGCGTCGACGTCGTGCTCAACGCGCTGACCGGCGACTTCGTGGACGCCTCGCTGCGGCTGCTGCCGCGCGGCGGCCGGTTCATGGAGATGGGCAAGGTCGACCAGCGCGACCCGGCGGAGGTCGCCGAGCGGCACCCCGGCGTGCACTACCGCCCGTACGACCTGATCGAGGCCGGCCCGGAGCAGTTCACCCGGATGTGGGCCGAGGTCGTCGAGCTGTTCGACTCCGGCGCGCTCACCCCGCTGCCCGTGCGCACCTGGGACGTGCGCCGCGCCGCCGAGGCGTTCCGCTTCATCAGCCAGGCCAAGCACGTCGGCAAGCTCGTGCTGACCGTCCCGCGCGGCCCGGAGCACGACGGCACGGTGCTCGTCACCGGCGGCACCGGCGGCCTCGGCGGGATGCTGGCCCGCCACCTCGTGGTCGAGCACGGCGTCCGCCACCTGCTGCTGACCAGCCGCAGCGGCCCGGACGCGCCGGGCGCGGCGGAGCTGGCCGCCGAGCTGACCGGCCTGGGCGCGGAGGTCACGATCGCCGCCTGCGACGCGGCCGACCGCGCCGCCGTGGCCGCCCTGCTCGACGCCGTCCCCGCCGAGCACCCGCTGACCGGTGTCGTGCACTCGGCGGGCGTGCTGGACGACGGCCTGCTCGACGCGATGACCCCCGAGCGGCTGACCCGCGTGTTCGCGCCCAAGGTGGACGCCGCCTGGCACCTGCACGAGCTGACCCGGCACCTGCCGCTGCGCTGGTTCGTGCTGTTCTCCTCCGCCGCGGGCGTGCTGGGCAACGCGGGCCAGGCCAACTACGCCGCCGCCAACGGCTTCCTGGACGGCCTCGCCGCCCGCCGCCGCGCCGAGGGCCTCGCCGCCCAGTCGCTGGCCTGGGGCCTGTGGTCCGGCGGGATGCGCGGGCAGCTCGGCGACGAGGGCGAGGAGCGGATGCGGCGCAGCGGCTTCCCGCCGATCGCGCCCGTCGAGGGCATGGCCATGTTCGACCGGGCCCTCACCGTGGACCGGGCGGTCCTGCTCGCGCTGAAGCTGGACCGGGCCACCGTCCGCGGCATCGCCGCGGACACCCCGATCTCGCCGCTGGTGCGCGAGCTGGTCGGCGCGTCCGGCCGGGCCAAGGCCAAGGCCGCCGCCACCGGGCAGGCGGGCGAGCTGCACCGCCGGCTGGCCGGTCTCGACCGCGCCGCGCGCGACGAACTGCTGCTGGACCTCATCCGGCGCGAGGTCGCCGTGGTGCTGGGCCGCGCCGACTCGGCCGCGATCGAGGCGGACCGCGCGTTCAACGAGATCGGCTTCGACTCGCTGACCGCCGTCGAGCTGCGCAACCGGCTCGGCGCGGCCACCGGCCTGCGGCTGCCCGCGACGCTCGTCTTCGACTACCCGACGCCCGCCGCGCTGACCGACCTCCTGCGCACCGAGCTGGGCGGCGAGGACGTGGTGCGGGCGCAGGTCGTCGCGGCGGCCACCTCGGACGACCCGATCGTCATCGTCGGCATGGCCTGCCGCTACCCCGGCGGCGTCGGCTCGCCCGAGCAGCTGTGGCAGCTGGTCGCCGAGGGCCGCGACGGCGTGGGCCCGTTCCCCGACGACCGCGACTGGGACCTCGCCACCCTGTTCCACCCCGACCCCGACCACAAGGGGACGACCTACGCCTCCGAGGGCGCGTTCCTGACCGGCGCGGCCGACTTCGACGCGGACTTCTTCGGCATCAGCCCGCGCGAGGCGCTGGCGATGGACCCGCAGCAGCGGCAGGTGCTGGAGACCTCGTGGGAGGCCCTGGAGCGCGCGGGCATCGACCCGAGGTCGCTGCGCGGCACCCCGACCGGCGTGTTCGCCGGCGCGCTGTCCAACGACTACATCTCCCGGCTCACCGCGATCCCGGAGAACGTCGAGGGCTTCCTGGGCACCGCCTCGTTCGCGAGCGTGGTCTCCGGCCGCGTGTCCTACTCGCTCGGACTGGAGGGCCCGGCGGTCTCCGTGGACACGGCCTGCTCCTCGTCGCTGGTCGCGGTGCACCTGGCCGCGCAGGCGCTGCGCTCCGGCGAGTGCACGCTCGCCCTCGCGGGCGGCGTGAACGTGATGCCCTCGCCGAACATGTTCGTCGAGTTCTCCCGGCAGCGCGGCCTGGCCCGCGACGGCCGCTGCAAGCCGTTCGCCGCCGCCGCCGACGGCACGAACTGGGCCGAGGGCGTCGGCGTGCTGGTGCTGGAACGGCTGTCCGACGCGCGCCGCAACGGCCACCGCGTGCTCGCGGTGGTGAAGGGCTCCGCCGTCAACCAGGACGGCGCGTCCAACGGCCTCACCGCCCCGAACGGCCCGTCGCAGCAGCGCGTCATCCGCGCGGCGCTGGCCAACGCCGGACTGTCCACCTCGGACGTCGACGTGGTCGAGGCGCACGGCACCGGCACCCGCCTGGGCGACCCGATCGAGGCGCAGGCGCTGCTGGCCACCTACGGCCAGGACCGCGAGACGCCCCTGCTGCTCGGCTCGGTCAAGTCCAACATCGGCCACACCCAGGCCGCCGCCGGCGTCGCCGGGATCATCAAGATGGTCGAGGCGATGAACCGCGGCGTCGTCCCGCGCACCCTGCACCTCGACGAGCCCACCCCGCACGTCGACTGGTCGGCGGGCGAGGTCACCCTGCTCGCCGAGCAGGTCGAGTGGCCCGGGGTGGCCCGGCCGCGCCGGTCCGCGGTGTCGTCGTTCGGCATCAGCGGCACCAACGCCCACGTCATCCTGGAGCAGGCCCCGGCCGAGCCGGAGGCCCCGCGCGAGGTCGTGCCGCCCGCCGTCGTGCCGTGGGTGCTCTCCGGCGCGACCCCGGCGGCGGTGCGCGCCCAGGCGGCGTCGCTGCTGCCCAGCTCGGACTGGCCCAGCTCGGACCGGCCCGGCGCGGACCGGTCCGCCGGCGAGCCGGTGGACGTCGCCCTGTCGCTGGCCACCACCCGCGCCGCGCTGGAGCACCGGGCCGTCGTCGTCGGCGCGGACCGCGAGGAGCTGCTCGCCGGCCTCCGCGCGGTGGCCGACGGCGACCCGGGCGCGATCACCGGCACGGCCGCCGCCGGTCGGCTGGCCGCGCTGTTCACCGGTCAGGGCGCGCAGCGCGTCGGCATGGGACGCGAGCTGCACGACGCGTTCCCGGCCTTCGCCGCCGCCTACGACGAGGTGCTCGCGCACCTGCCCGGCGTCCGCGAGGTCGTCTTCGGGGACGACCCGGAACGCCTGGAGCGCACCGAGTTCGCCCAGCCCGCGCTGTTCGCGCTGGAGGTGGCCCTGTTCCGCCTCGTCGCCTCGTGGGGCGTGAAGCCGGACCTGCTCGCGGGCCACTCGGTCGGCGAGATCGCCGCCGCGCACGTGGCCGGGGTGTTCTCCCTGGCCGACGCGGCGGCGCTGGTCCTGGCCCGCGGCCGGCTGATGCAGGCGCTGCCGCCCGGCGGCGCGATGGTCGCCGTCGAGGCCACCGAGGACGAGGTCCGCCCGCACCTGACCGACGACGTGTCCCTGGCCGCCGTCAACGGCCCGCGCGCCGTCGTGCTCTCCGGCGCGGAGGGCCCGGTCCTCGCGGTGGCCGGTCGGTTCGCCGACCGCCGCACCACCCGGCTCACGGTCTCGCACGCCTTCCACTCCACGCTGGTCGACCCGATGCTCGCCGACTTCGCCGAGGTCGCCCGGGGCGTCACCTACGCCGAGCCGGCGATCCCGGTGGTCTCGACGCTGACCGGGCAGCTCGCCGACCGGCTCACCGACCCCGGCTACTGGGTCGAGCACGTGCGCGGCACCGTGCGGTTCGCCGACGCCGTGCGCACCCTGCACGAGCGGGGCGCGACCGCGTTCCTGGAGCTGGGCCCGGACGCGGTGCTGACCGCGATGGGCCGCGCCACCCTGCCGGAGGACGCGGTGTTCGCCGCCGCCCAGCGCAAGGACCGCGACCAGCCGCGCACCCTGCTCGCCGCGCTCGGCGCGCTGCACGCCCACGGCGTGCCCGTCGACTGGACCGCCTACCTCGACGGCAGCGGCGCCCGCGTGGTCGAGCTGCCGACCTACCCGTTCCAGCGCAAGCGCTACTGGCTGTCCGACCCCGGCGGCCCGGCCGCGACCGCGACCGGCGAGGACGCCCGGTTCTGGAAGGTCGTGGAGGGCGGCGACGTCGCCGAGCTGGCCGCCGAGCTGGACCTGCCCGACCACGGCGGGTCGCTGGGCGACGTGCTGCCCGCCCTGGCCCGCTGGCGGCGCGCCCGCGCGGTGGACTCCGAGGTCGACGACCTGGGCTACCACGCGCGGTGGGCGCCGTTCACGCCCGCCGCGACCGCGGCCACCGGCCGCTGGCTGCTGGTGACCCCGGCCCGCACCGACGACTGGTCCGCCGCCGCGCTCGCGGCGCTGGCGGGGGCCGAGGTCGACAGCGTCGTCCTCGACGCGCCCGACCGCGCCGCCGTGACCGCCGCGCTGGACGGCCTCGCGCCGTTCGACGGCGTGCTGTCGCTGGTCGCGCTGGACGAGACCGAGACCGACGGCCTGTCCTTCGGCGCCGAGGCCACCCTGTCGCTGGTCCAGGAGCTGTCCGCCCGCGAGTTCGGCGGTCCGCTGTGGACGCTCACCCGCCAGGCCGTCGCCACCGGGCCGCACGAGGCGCCGTCCTCCGCGCTCCAGGCGACGCTGTGGGGCTTCGGCCGCGCCGCGGCGCTGGAGCACCCGCGGCTGTGGGGCGGTCTGGTGGACGTGCCGGCCGAGCCGTCCGACCGGGTCCGCGCGCTGCTCGCGGGCGTGCTCACCGGTCCGCGCGGCGAGGACCAGGTCGCGCTGCGCGCGGCGGGCGCGTTCGGCCGCCGCCTGGTGCACGCCGCGCCCACCGAGCCGGAGCGCTCGTGGAAGCCCCGCGGCACGGTCCTGGTCACCGGCGGCACCGGCGGCCTCGGCGGCGTCGTGGCCCGCTGGCTCGTCGAGGCGGGCGCCGCGCACGTCGTGCTCGTCTCCCGCAGCGGCGAGGACGCCCCCGGCGCCGCCGCCCTGCGCGAGGAGCTGGGCGACCGGGTCACCGTCACCGCCTGCGACGTCGCCGACCGCGAGGCGCTCAGGACCGTCGTGGACGGCGTGCGCGACGACCTGCGCGCCGTGTTCCACCTCGCCGGCGTGCTCGACCTGGCGCTGATCGACGCGATGGACCGGGACCGCTACGCCGACGTGCTGCGCTCGAAGGTCGCCGGCACCCGCAACCTGGAGGAGCTGACCGAGGGCCTCGACCTCGACGCCTTCGTGCTGTTCTCCTCGATCGCCGCGTCCATCGGCAACGCCGTGCAGAGCGCCTACGGCGCGGCCAACGCCTACCTGGAGGCCGTCGCCCAGCAGCGCCGCGCCCGCGGCCTGCCCGGCACCTCGATCGCCTGGGGCCGCTGGGGCCAGGTCGGCATGGGCGTCGGCGAGCAGATCGACGCGATGCTCAGCGACCTGGGCGTGCCCACCATGGCGCCGGAGGTCGGCGTGGCCGCGCTGCGCCGCGCCCTCGACCGCGACGAGACCGCGCTGACCATCGCCTCCCTGGTGTGGGAGAAGTTCGCCCCGCCGTTCGGCGCGCTGCGGCCCAGCCCGCTGCTGGGCGACCTGCCCGAGGTCGTCGCCATCGCCGAGGCCGAGGCCCGCGAGACCGAGGAGGACGTCGAGGCCGCGGCCGCGTGGCGGACCCGGCTCGCCGGGATGCCCCCGGCCGAGCGCGAGCGCGTGCTGCTCGACCTCGTCCTCACGCACACCGCCGCCGTGCTCGGCCGCGACGGCACCGACGAGCCGATCGGCGCGAAGCAGCTGTTCACCAAGCTCGGCCTCGACTCGCTCACCGCGATCGAGCTGCGCACCCGGCTCAACACCGAGACCGGGCTGGCGCTGCCGCCGACCGCGGTCTTCGACCACCCGAGCCCGGCCGCCCTCGGCGCGCACCTGCTGGCCGAACTGGCGCCGCGGGGCGGGGAGGTCGCCGTGCACGGCCCCGCGCGGGTCGTCGCCGAACCGGGCCGGGAGATCGCCGTGGTCGGCATGTCCTGCCGGTTCCCCGGCGGCGGCGACGACCCCGACGCGTTCTGGCGCAACCTCGTGGAGGGCCGGGACGTCGTCCGGGAGGTCCCGGCGGACCGCTGGGACGCGGCCGAGTTCTACGACCCGGACCGCACCGCGCCCGGCAAGGCGTACACCCAGCAGGGCGCGTTCGTGACCGACATCGCGGGCTGGGACGCCGGGTTCTTCGGCCTCTCCCCGCAGGAGGCGCGCCGCCTCGACCCCACGTTCCGGCTGCTCATGGAGCTGGTGTGGGAGGCGCTGGAGGACGCCTCGCTGACCGCCGAGGAGCTGCGCGGCAGCCGCACCGGCGTGTTCGCCGGGCTGATCGACACCATCCAGTACTCGATGCGCCAGCTGGAGGCCGACGGCATCGAGGCGTCCGACGACCCGTACTTCGGCCTGGGCAGCTCGCTGTCCGCCGCCGCGGGCCGCATCGCGCACCACCTCGACCTGCACGGGCCCTGCCTGACCGTGGACACGGCGTGCTCCTCCGCGCTGAGCGCCGCGCACCTGGCCGTGCAGAGCCTGCGCCGCGGCGAGTGCGACATCGCGATCGTCGGCGCCAGCTCGGCGATCATCAACCCGGACCTGTTCGTGCAGAACAGCAAGATGAGCATGCTCGCCGCCGACGGCCGCACCAAGACCTTCGACGAGTCCGCCGACGGCTACGTCATGGGCGAGGGCGGCGGCGTGGTCGTGCTGCGCCGCGCCGAGGACGTCGGCGCCGGCCGGCGCGCCCGCGCGATCATCCGCGGCAGCGCCACCAACCAGGACGGCCGCAGCAACGGCCTGACCGCGCCCAACCGGGCCGCGCAGACCGCCGTCATCCGCGCCGCCCTGGCCGACGCGGGCGCGACCCCGGACGAGGTCGGCTACGTCGAGGCGCACGGCTCGGGCACCCAGCTCGGCGACGCCATCGAGATCACCGCGCTGGGCGAGGTCTTCGGCGACCGCGCCGCCCCCGAACCGCTGTTCGTGGGCGCGGTCAAGACCAACGTCGGCCACACCCTGGCCGCGGCGGGCATGGCCGGCCTGGTCAAGACCGTGCTGGCGCTGGAGCACGGCACCCTGCCGGGCAACCTGCACATGGAGAAGCCCAACTCGGTGATCGTGCCGGACGGCCCGGTGCGGCCGGTGCCGGGCGCGCGGCCCTTCCCGGCCGACGCGGACGGCGTGCTGCGCGCGGGCGTCAGCTCCTTCGGCTGGTCCGGCTCCAACGTCCACTTCGTCCTGGAGCGCGCGCCGGAACCCGAGGCGCCGCGACCGGGCGAGCCGTGGCAGCTGCTGGCGGTGTCCGGGCACGGCGAGGCCGCCCTGCGGGAGAACGCCGAGGCGCTGGCCGACCACCTGGAGGCGCACCCCGAGCTGGACCTGGCCGACGTCGCCCACACCACCAGGGCCGGGCGGACCGCGCTGCCGGTGCGGTCGGCGCTGCTGGTGCGCGACACCGCCGACGCCGTCGCCGCCCTGCGGGCCGGCATCACCGGCTCGGTGGTGGAGGACGAACGGCGCTCCGCCCTGCTGCTCCCCGGCACGCCGGGCGCGTGGCGGGGGACGACGGGTGAGCTGTACCGCACCGAACCGGCGTTCCGCGCCGCGGTCGACGAGTGCGCGGCCCTGCTCAACGGCCGCGTGGACCTGCACGACGCGCTCTACGGGGAGGGCGGCGGCGCCGACCCGGCCCTCGTCGAGCGGGCCGCGGTGTTCGCCGTGGAGTACGCCCTGGCGCGGCTGCTGGCCGCCTGGGACCTGCTCCCGGCCGCCGTCCTCGGCCGCGGGGTCGGCGAGTGCGTCGCCGCGGTCGTCGGCGGCCTGGTCCCGACCGGCGCCGGCCTGGCCCTCGCGCTGGACGGCACCGTGCCCGCCACCGCGACCGACGCCCTGATCACCGTCGTGTCCCCGCGCACCGGGGCCCCGATCACCGCGGCGGAGGTGCGCGACCCCGCCTACTGGGCCGCCGACACCGACCGCTTCGCCGACGGCCTGCTCACCCTGGGCCGGCACGCCGAGGTCCTGGTCGAGGCCGGGCTGGGCGAGGCGGGCGCGGAGGCCGCGGGCGAGTACCTGGCCCGCACCCCCGTGGTGTCGCTGCTGCCGGACCCCGTGCCCGGCGCGGACCGGCGCGGCTGGCTGGCCGCCCTCGGCGCGCTGTGGGAGCACGGCGTGCCGGTGGGCTGGGCGCGCGGCGCGGGGGAGGACCGCCGGTTCGTCCCGCTGCCCGCGTACCGCTTCCAGCGCACCCGCTACTGGCCGCAGACCGCCGCGCGCGGCGCGGACCGGTCCCTCGGCGACCTGGCCGCCGCGCCCGAGCGGGCCGCCGACCGGCTCGTCTACGACGGCCTCAAGGCGTACGCGCCGACCTGGCGCCGCGACAGCACCCGCCCGGCGCCCGCCGAGCCCGGACCGCTGGTGCTGCTCGCCGACGACGGCTGGTTCGCCGACCGGTTCGCCGCGCTGGCCACCGCCGCCGGTCACCGGGTGGTGCGCCCCGAGCCCGGTCGCGCCGACGTGGACGACTACCGCGCGCTGCTGGCCGGCACGCCCGGCGCCCCGCTGCGCGTCGTGCACGCCCACGGCCTGGCCGACACCGCCCTGGAACGCGGCTTCTTCGACCTGATGAGGCTGGGCAAGGCCATCGGCGCGGAGTGCGCCGACCGCCGGGTGGAGCTGCTCACCCTGGCCGCCGGCGGGTTCGACGTGCTCGGCGGCGACGCCCGCGACCCGCACGCGGCGACCATCGCCGCGGTCACCGACAGCATCGCCGCCGAGTACCCGCTGGTGCGCTCGCAGTACGCGGACTTCGGCGACGACGTCGGCTCGGGCGGCGACCCGGCCGCCCAGGCGCTGCGCGAGCTGGACGCCCTGGCCGCCTCCACCGCCGGCACCGTCGACGGCATCGGCGTGGTGGCCTGGCGCGGCGGTCGCCGCTGGGTGCGCGACTTCGACGAGGTCGAGCTGCCCGAGGTCGACGACGCCGACGCCTGGCGCCCCAACGGCGTCTACCTGATCACGGGCGGCCTGGGCGCGCTCGGCCTCGCGCTCGCCCGGCGGCTGGCCGGGATCGGCGCGCGGCTGGCGCTCACCGGCCGGACCGCGCTGCCGCCGGAGGACACCTGGGACGCGTGGATCGCCGAGAAGGGCGTGGACGACCGGACCAGCGGCGTGCTGCTGGCCGTGCGCGAGCTGCGCGCGCTGGGCGCCGAGGTGCTCGTCGCCCAGGCCGACGTCAGCGACCCCGAGCAGGTCGGCCCGCTGGTGCGCCGGGTCCGCGAGCACTACGGCGAGCTGCACGGCGTCGTGCACGCGGCCGGCGTCGCGGGCGGCGGCCTGCTGCAGAACCGCAGCGAGGAGCAGGCGGCGGCGGTGCTGGCCCCGAAGGTGGCGGGCACCCTGGCGCTGGCCGACGCGCTGCGCGCCGACCCGGTGGAGCTGCTGGTGCTCTACTCGTCCATGGTCACGCTGACCGTCGACGTCGGCGAGACCGACTACTCCGCGGCCAACGCCTTCCTCGACTCGTTCGCCGTCGCGGAGGCCGTCACCGGCGGGGTGGCGAAGAAGGTCGTCTCGGTCGCCTGGGGCCCCTGGCAGCTCGACCCGTGGACCACGGCGGGCCTGGCCGGTTCGGCCGAGGCGCAGGAGGAGTCCCGGAAGTTCCGCGAGGAGCTCGGCATCCCCACCGACGAGGGCACCGGGCTGCTGTCCCGCGTCGTCGCCTCGGACCAGGCGCAGGTCACCGTGTCGCCGATCAAGCTCACCGACGTGCTGGCCGCGCTGGCGCAGATGGGCACGACGGACGCGCTGGTCGGCGGCGGCCTGACCGAGTCCACCGGCGAGCGCTACCCGCGCCCGGACCTGCGCGTGCCCTACGTGGCCCCGCGCACCCCGGTCGAGGAGCGGGTGGGCGTGGTGTGGCAGGACTGCCTGGGCCTGGAGCGCGTCGGCGTCAACGACCCGTTCTTCGACCTCGGCGGCACCTCGCTGATCGGCATGGTGGTGATCGGCCGGGTGGGCAAGGAGTTCGGCGTCGAGCTGGCCCCGGCCACCCTCTTCGAGAAGCCGACCATCGCCGAGTTCGCGACGCTGCTCGACCGGACGGGCGCCGCCGGGAACGCGGCCGAGCCCGAACCCACCGTCGACGCCGAGGACGTTTCCGCGCGCGGTGAACGCCGTCGCGCCCGCGCTGCCGGCCTGCGCAAGCGCCAGGGCCGGACCGGAAGGTGAGGACCCGATGACCAGCCCAGAGCCGACCACGCGAGAGTCGGACACCCGAGAGTCGGCCACCGCGGGCCGCGACACCAGCGGCGACATCGCGATCGTCGGCATGGCCGGGAACTTCCCGGGCGCGCCCGACATCGCCCGCTTCTGGACCGAGCTGTGCGCCGGCCGCGACGGCATCACCCGGATGAGCCGCGACGAGCTGCTCGCAGCCGGGGTGTCCCCGGCGCTGGTGGACGACCCGGCGTTCGTCCCCGCGGCGGGCCTGCTGGAGGGCGTCGACCTGTTCGACGCCGACTTCTTCGGCTACCGCGCCGCCGAGGCCGAGCTGCTGGACCCGCAGCAGCGCCTGTTCCTGGAGTGCGCGTGGCACGCGCTGGAGGACGCCGGCGTCGACCCCGGCCGGGTCGAGGGCCTGGTGGGCGTGTTCGCCGGCAGCGCGCCGCCCGCCTACCTGCTGTCGAACCTGTTCCAGGACGAGGCCACCGTGCTCGCCCACGGGCCGGACCGGCTGCTGCTGCTCAACGAGAAGGACCTGCTCGCCTCCCGCCTGTCCTACGCGCTGGACCTGACCGGCCCGTCGATGAGCGTGCAGAGCTGCAGCTCCACCGCGCTGGTCGCGGTGGCCCAGGGGTGCGGCAGCCTGCTCACCGGCGAGTCCGACCTCGTCGTCGCGGGCGCGGTGTCGGTCGTCGTCCCGCAGGACCCCGGCTACCTCTACCGCCCGGGCAGCCTGTTCGCCCCGGACGGCGTGAACCGCGTCCTCGACGCCGGCGCCAACGGCAAGCTCCCCGGCAACGGCCTGGGCGTCGTCGTGCTGCGCAGGCTGGAGGACGCGGTGGCCGACGGCGACCGGGTCTACGCGGTCATCCGCGGCTGGGCGGTCAACCACGAGGGCAGCCGGGGCCGCCAGGGCTTCGACCTGCCGGGCGTGCCGGGGCAGGCCGCCGTGGTCGCCGAGGCGCTGGCCGCCGCCGACGTGGAACCGGACGAGGTCGACCACGTCGAGGCGTCCGTGATGGGCACGTCGTTCGGCGACATCGCCGAGATCCGCGCGCTCCAGGAGGTCTTCGACGTGCCCGGCGTCGAGCGGGTGACGCTCGGCTCGACGGACGCCAACCTGGGCCACATCAACCAGGCCGGCGGCATCGCCCGGCTCATCAAGGCCGCGCTCGCCCTGCACCACGAGCAGCTGCCGCCCGCGGTGAACTTCACCGCGCCCAACCCGCAGCTCGCCCGCTCCGGCGACAAGCTGGTGGTGGTCGACGAGCTGACCGACTGGCCGCGCGGCGAGCGGCCCCGGCTGGCCGGCGTCAGCGCGTTCGGCTTCGGCGGCACCGACGCCCACGTGGTGCTGGAGGAGGCACCCGAGGAGGAGGCGCCGGACCGGGGCGTCGAGCGCCCGCACCAGCTGCTGATCTGGTCGGGCCGCACGCCGGCCGCCGCCGACGCCGCGACCGGCCGCCTGGCCGACAGCGCCGCCGGGTGGTCGGACCTGGCCGACGTCGCCTACACGCTCCAGTACGGCCGCAAGGCGTTCGAGCACCGGCGGATGACCGTGGCGACGGGCCCCGCCGACGCGGCGGACGCGCTGTCCTCGCCGACCCGGGTGCTCGCCGCCGCCGACGTGGCCCCGCGCCGCGCCGGGTTCCTGCTCACCGGCGTGGGCGAGCAGTACGACGGCATGGTGGCCGGCCTGTACGCCACCGAGCCGGTGTTCCGGGACGCGCTCGACGAGTGCGCCGAGCTGTTCCGGGCGCACCTGGGCTTCGACCCGGTCGCCCGCCTGGTCGGCCCCCGGGCCGCGGGCGGCGGCGACCTCGCCCGGCTGTTGGGCCGGGCGACCGACGACGGGCCCGCCGACACCACCGTCGTCCAGCCGGGCGTCTTCGCGGTGGACCACGCGCTGGGCGTGCTGCTGCGCACCTGGGGCGTCCGCCCGGCGGTGCTGGCCGGCTACAGCGTCGGCGAGTTCGCCGCGGCGGCGCTGGCGGGCAGCCTCACCCTGGAGGAGGCGACCGCGCTGGTCGCCACCCGGGCCCGGCTGATCTCGGCGCTGCCCGCGGGCGCGATGGCCGCGGTGCCGCTGTCGGTCGAGGAGCTGACCCGCACCGCGGGCGACCCCGCCGGGTTCGGCCTCGACGTGGCCGCGGTCAACGGGCCGCGCGCGGTCGTGGTGTCCGGACCGGCCGACGGGATCGCCGAGCTGGCCGGGAAGCTGGCCACCCGCGACATCCCGGTCCGGCCGCTGCGCACCTCGCACGCCTTCCACTCCCGCGCGCTGCGCCCCGTCGCCGCCGAGCTGACCGCCTGGGCGCGGGCCAACCTGAAGCCCGCCGAGCCCGAGGTGCCCTACCTGTCCAACGTCACCGGCCTGCCGATCACCGCCAGGCAGCTGGCCGACCCGGGCTACTGGGCCGAGCACATGTGCCGGCCGGTGCGCTTCGCCACCATGATCGGCCACCTCGCCGCCGAGCACCCGGGCACCGCGCTGGTGGAGCTGGGCGCGGGCCAGTCGCTGGGCGGCATGTTCCGCGGCCACCCCGGGTTCCCGCAGGACGCCTGGGCGCACCTCGTGCCCACGCTGCCCGGCGAGGCCGACCCGAGGCCGGACACCGAGGCGCTGGCCGAGGCGCTGGGCAGGCTGTGGCTGTCCGGCGTGGACGTCGACTGGCGCGCCCACCACGAGGGCCGCTCGCCGCGCAAGACGACCCTGCCGGGCTACGCCTTCCAGCGCGAGCGGCACTGGGTCGAGCCCACCGCCGGACCGGCCCTCGACGTCGCGCTCGGCGCCCGCGAGGCCGACCCGCTCGCCGGCCGACCGGTCTACCTGGTCGAGGGCGACACCGACCCGGCCGGCCGCGCGCTCGCCGTCCGCCTGGGCGCCGAGCTGGGCGCCACCGTCGTGTTCGCCGACGAGTTCGGCGGACCGGCCGACGACGTGGTCGAAGCGGTGCGGCGCGCGCACGGCCGCGTCGACGGCGTGCTCGGCGCCGCCCCCGGCCCCACGAGCACCGTCCCCACGAGCACCGTCCCCACGAGCACCGTCCCCACGAACAACGCAGTCAAGGAGGAGCGATGACCATCGTCGGAGTGGTCGGCGCCGGTGTCATGGGCACCGGCGTCGCCCAGGACCTCGCGCAGCACGGGCACCAGGCGGTCCTGGTGGACCGCGACCCGGACGCCCTGACCAGGGCGCTGGAGCGGATCGAGCTGGAGTGCCGGATGGCCCGGATGCTCGGCCGCCCCGAGGTCGACGCGGCCGAGGTGCTGTCCCGGATCACCACCGGCACGTCGCTGGAGCTGCTGGCCGAGGCGGAGGTGGTCATCGAGAACATCACCGAGAGCTGGCAGCTCAAGAGCGCCCTGTACCCGCAGCTGGACGCGGCGTGCAAGGCCGACACCGTGTTCGTGGTCAACACCTCGGCCATCCCGATCACCAAGGTCGCCGCGCTGACCTCGCGCCCGGACAAGGTCATGGGCGTGCACTTCATGAACCCGGTGCCGATGAAGCCGGCCTGCGAGTTCATCCCCGGCTACCACACCAGCGAGCAGACCAAGGACACCGTCCGCGCGCTGCTGGAGTCCATCGGCAAGAAGCCCATCCCGGTCAAGGACGCCTCCGGCTTCGTGTCCAACCGGGTGCTGATGCTGACCGTCAACGAGGCCGCGTTCCTGGTCCACGAGGGCGTCGCCGACGCCGAGACCGTGGACGAGGTGTTCCGCAGCTGCTTCGGCCACCCGATGGGCCCGCTGGAGACCGCCGACCTGATCGGCGTGGACACGATCCTCTACAGCGTCGAAGTGCTCTACGAGCAGTTCAACGACAGCAAGTACCGCCCCTGCCCGCTGCTCAAGCAGATGACCGACGCGGGCCTGCACGGCCGCAAGACCGGCAAGGGCTTCCACACCTACCACGGCGTCGGCGCGGGCTGACCGGCGCCGCACCCACCACATCACCACGAGAGAGGCCCAGAGCATGTCGCAGGACGTCCGCACCGAGATCCGCTCCTTCATCGCCGCGAAGTTCCCCCGGCTGAGCTTCACCGACGAGCAGGACATCTTCGCCCTCGGCTTCGTGAACTCCCTGTTCGCGATGGAGCTGGTCATGTTCATCGAGAAGGCGTTCGCCACGCGCATCCCCAACGAGGAGCTGATGCTGGACAACTTCCGCACGGTGGAGCGGATGACCGAGCTCGTGCAGCGGCGCACCGCCGCTGCCGCGCACTGAGCCGGGCGGTCGACGTGTCAGTGGAGGCGGTGACCGCGCCGTCGCGGGCGGCGGACCTGGCCGAGGTCGCGCGGTTCGTCGACCAGGAGGTCGCCCCGCGCGCCAACGAGTTCGACCGGGCCGAGCGGCTGCCGGACGAGGTGCTGCGCCGGGTCGGCGAACTGGGCCTGTGGGCGCCGTTCCTGCCGGTCGAGGTCGGCGGTTCGGGCATGGACATGGTCACCCTGGGGCGCGTGCACGAGGAGGTCGGGCGCGGCTGCTCCTCGCTGCGCAGCATGCTGACCGTGCACACCATGGTGTCCGCGTCGGTGCACCGCTGGGGCACCGACGAGCAGCACGCCCGGTGGCTGGGGCCGCTCGCGGCGGGGGAGGTCCTGGGCTCGTTCTGCCTGACCGAACCCGACCACAGCGGCAGCGACTCCACCGCCGAGGGCACCACCGCGGTGCCGGACGGCGACGGCTGGGTGCTGGACGGTCGCAAGACCTGGATCACCGGCGGGCAGGTCGCGGGCCTGTTCATGGTGTTCGCCCGCACCGGCGAGGGCATGAGCACCTTCCTGGTGGAGGCCGACCGGCCGGGCGTGCGCGTCACCCCGGTCCGGCACGTGATGGGCACGGCGGCGAGCATGCTGGCCACCGTGGAGTTCACCGGCGTCCGGCTGGACGGCTCCGCCCTGCTCGGCCCGCGCGGCTGGGCGACCGCGACGGTCATGACCAGCGCGCTGGACCTGGGCCGCTACAGCGTCGCGTGCGGCTCGGTGGGCATCATCCGGGCCGCGCTGGACGCCTGCGCGAGCTACACGTCCACGCGCACCGCCGGCGGCTCCCCGCTGCGCGACCTGCCGCAGATCCGCGCCATGGTCAGCGGCATGGTGACCGCGCGCGACGCGGCGCGGCTGCTGTGCGAGAAGGCGGGCGCGCTCAAGGACGCCGGCGACCCGGCGACGATCATGGCCACCTGGGTGGCCAAGTACTTCGCCTCCACCTCGGCGGTCCGGGTGGCGGGTGACGCGGTGCAGGTGCACGGCGCCAACGGGTTCGGGCAGGACCACCCGGTGGGTCGGCTGTACCGGGACAGCAAGGTCATGGAGGTCATCGAGGGCAGCACCCAGATCCAGGAGCTGACCATCGCGGCCGAGGCGTATCGAGAGGTGACGGGGTGACGACGGCGGACACCGCCGCTCCGGCGAAGCCGAAGCGCGGTCGGATCAAGTGCGTGGTGTGGGACCTGGACAACACGCTGTGGGACGGCACCCTCCTGGAGGACGGGCGGGTGCGGGTGCGCCCGGAGGTCGTGGCGGAGATCAAGCGCCTCGACGAGCTGGGCGTCCTGCACTCGGTGGCCAGCCGCAACGACCACGACGCGGCGATGGAGCGGCTGCGGGCCGAGGGGCTCGACGACTACTTCCTGCACCCGCAGATCAACTGGAACCCCAAGTCGCAGTCGGTCGAGCGGATCGCCAAGTCGCTCAACATCGGGCTGGACGCGATTGCGTTCGTCGACGACCAGCCGTTCGAGCTGGCCGAGGTCGCCCACGCGCTGCCCGCGGTGAAGACCGTGGACACCGCGCGGCTGGCCGAGGAGCTGGAGTCGGACGAGTTCCGGCCCAAGTTCGTCACCGACGAGTCCCGCATCCGCCGCGAGCTGTACCGCGCGGCCGAGGTGCGCGACCGGGTCGAGCAGGACTACGCGGGCACCAGCGAGGAGTTCCTGTCCACGCTGGACATGGTGTTCACCATCGAGGAGGCCAAGGAGGAGGACCTCCAGCGCGCGGAGGAGCTGACCGTGCGCACCAACCAGCTCAACGCCACCGGGCGCACCTACTCCTACGAGGAGCTGGACGAGCTGCGGCAGTCGCCCGACCACCTGCTGCTGGTCGCCTCGCTGACCGACCGGTACGGCGGCTACGGCAAGATCGGCCTGGCCCTGGTCGAGCGCGGGCGGCCCGCGTGGCACCTGCGCATGATGCTCATGTCGTGCCGGGTGATGTCGCGGGGCGTGGGCACGGTGCTGCTCAACCACATCATGCGGTTGGCCAAGGCCGACGGCGCGGTGCTGCGGGCCGACTTCGTGGAGACCGGCCGGAACCGGGTCATGTACGTGACCTACGCGTTCGCGGGCTTCGCCGAGGTCGCCCGGGACGGCGACCACCTGGTGCTGGAGTCCGACCTGAGCCAGATCCAGCCCATGCCCGCGTACCTGGAGGTGAACGCCGGGTGACCGCGGCGACCACCGCCGCGCGCTGGCTGCCGTTCGGCGCGTCCGGCGCCGGCACGCGGCTGTTCTGCTTCCCGCACGCGGGCGCGGGCGCGGCCGTCTACCGGGGCTGGTCCGCCTCGGCGGGCGACGGCCTGGCGATCTGCCCGGTCCAGCTGCCCGGCCGCGCCGAGCGCGGCCGGGAGGCGGCGCACCACGACGTGGAGGCGCTCGTCGACGACGTGCTGGCCGGGCTGGGTGAGGAGTTCACCGGCGACTACGCCCTGTTCGGGCACAGCATGGGCGCGCTGGTGGCCTACCTGGTCACCCGGCGGATCGCCGAGCGCGGCGGTCCGCTGCCCCGGCACCTGTTCGTGTCCGGCCGGGCCGCGCCCCAGCTGCCGGACACGCGCAAGCGGCTGCGGGACCTGCCGGCGGCCGAGCTGACCGCCGAGCTGCGCGCGCTGGGCGGGCTCCCCGACGTGCTGATGGGGGAGCCCGAGCTGCTGGCGATGTTCCTGCCGCTGCTGCGGGCCGACCTGACGGTGAACGAGACCTACCGGCACGTGCCCGGCCCGCCGCTGCCGGTGCCGCTGACCGCGTTCGGCGGGCACGGCGACCCGAGGGCGTCGGACGACGAGCTGGCGGCCTGGTGCGCGCTGTCCGCCGACTCGGCGCTGTTCACCTACCCCGGCGGGCACTTCTACCTGGACAAGAGGGCGCCCGAGCTGCTGGGGGTCGTCCGCGCCAGGCTGGCGGGATGACCACCGGGCGCGCCCTGAGGCCCCGGCGCGACGTGCACGTGTGGCGCGTCGAGCTGGCGCGGGACGCGGGCGCGCTGGACCTGGACGTGCTGGACGCCGACGAGCGGCGGCGTGCCGGGGGGTTCGCGGTCGAGGACGAGCGGTGGCGGTTCACCGCCTCGCACGCGGCCCTGCGGCACGTCCTCGCCGGGTACGCCGGGGTGCCGCCCGGCGAGCTGCGCCTCACCCGGGACGGCGGCCGGCCGCGCCTGCTGCCGGACCGCGGCGGGCTGGAGTTCAGCCTGTCGCACTCCGGCGGGCTGGCGCTGGTCGCGGTCGCCCGCGGGATGCCCGTCGGGGTCGACGTCGAGCAGGTCCGCGACGTCGACCACGCCGGCCTGGCCGAGCGCGTGCTGGCCCCGGCCGGGGCGGCGTCGCTGGCCGCGCTGCCGCCCGCCGAGCGGCTGCCCGCGTTCTTCCGGCACTGGGCCTGCACGGAGGCGTACCTGAAGGTCGACGGCCGGGGACTGGCCGGGTTGCCGGGCCCGGCGTTCACGCTCACCGGCGGCGAGGCCGCGGGCCGTCCCGGGTGGACGGTGCGCGAGCTGGCCGTCGGGGCGGGGTTCGCCGCCGCCGTGGCGGCGCCCGCCCACCCGGTCGACGTCACCACCTCCGAGTGGTCGCCGGACCGACCACCCACTCCCACGACGAGCACCACGAGCCGAGAACGGTGACCACCGTGACAGACCCCCGCGCGGAACTGGAAGAGTTCATCACCACCAAGGAGTTCAGCTGCCTGGGCGCGCGCGCCGCGCTGAAGAAGCAGTCGATCGTGCACGGCCACTACCGGGCGCTGGGCGACCCCGAGTCCGCCCGCGCCAACCACCAGGACCTCGTGCCCTACGCGCGCGACCTGAAGCCGACCCTGTCGGACCGGAGCTTCCGCACGTTCGTGGCGACCTTCGACGAGCCGGGCGAGGTGCTCGACGAGCTGGAGTACGAACGGCTGCTGTGGCAGCACCTCCAGCTGATGCACGACCTCGACGCGCCGCTGCACGGCCTGGACCAGGGCGCCACCTCCGACCCGAACGAGCCGAACTTCGGCTTCCACACGGCCGGGCACGCGTTCTTCATCGTCGGGATGCACCCCGGCTCGTCCCGGGCCAGCAGGCGCTTCACCCGCCCGGCGATCGCGTTCAACTCGCTGGTGCAGTTCATGATGCTGGGCGAGAAGTTCTTCTCGATGCAGGACGCCATCCGCAAGCGGGAGGAGGGCAACAACGGCTCGGTGAACCCCAGCTTCACCACCTACGAGTACGCGATGCCGTCCCGCCACTTCTCCGGCCGCTTCACCGAGGAGGACTGGAAGTGCCCGTTCACCTCGCGGCACCCCGCCGCCGCGGTGAAGTACACCGCCGACGTGATGCAGCGCCCGCACGGCTGAACCCCCTGCGAACGGGGGCGGCCCGGCGAACGAGAGCGGCGCGGACCCGACCGGGTCCGCGCCGCTCCGGCGTGCGGGTCGCTCAGGCGACGCCCTCCCGGGCGCCCACCAGGGCGCGGCTCGGCGAGTCGGCGACCAGCGACCGGGGCGCGGTGCGCCTGCCGACGGCGGCGGTCACGTGGCGGTGGTGGTGCCTGCGCAGCGGGTGGTGCGCGTCCCACTGCCCGCCCCGCGCGCTGCTCAGGCCGTCGATCCAGGACGCCGCGTTGCGGTGCTTGGCCGCCCGCTGGGTGTGCGGCAGCTCCAGGTAGGAGATGTCCCGCACGAGGATCTGGGTGAACTCGTAGGTCGGTCCCTCGGCGGGGTCGCGGTAGGGGGCGCGGCGCAGGAGCTGGCCGCGTTCGAGCCGTTCCAGGCAGCGGGCGACGGCGTCGACCTGGTGCTCGCCGTAGCCGCCGACCGCGGCGATGCCCGCGGCGGTGATCATCTCGCCGAGCACCGCGGCGTCCTTCAGCACGGCCTTCTCCTCCGGCGACAGCGCCGTCAGCCGGGCGGCCAGCACGCGGCGCACCTGGTCGGGCGGCAGCTCGTCCTGGAGCCGGCCGTCCCGGATCGCCGTCGCGTACTCCACGGCGAACAGCGGGTTGCCGCTGACCTTGGTCAGCACCGAGCGCCGCAGCTGCTCGGTCCGGACGCCGTCGTGCCCGGCGGGCAGCAGCGAGTCCAGCAGCGCCTCCACCGCGGTGTCGGGCAGCGGTTCCAGGGTCACCGTGGTCGCGTTGCGCACGGTGCCGTGCCAGCCGGGGTGCGCGGTGAGCAGCTCGGGCCGGGCGGTGGCGACCACGAGCAGGGGCGCCGGGCCGAAACCGCGGGAGAGCCGTGCGACGAGGTCCAGCAGCCGCTCGTCGGCGAGGTGCAGGTCCTCGAACACCAGGACCAGGGGGCGCTGCGCCGCCTTCGCCTCCAGCACGGCGCGCAGCGCGTAGAACGCCTCCTCCAGGTCGATCCCGGCGGGGGAGGGCGCCAGCAGGGGCGCCAGCCGGGAGACCAGGGAGTCGGCCTGCTCGCCGGGGCCGACCAGCTCGTCCACCGCCGCCGCCGGGTCGCCGTCGCGCCGGACGAGGCAGCCGCGCAGGACGTCGGCCAGCACGCGGACCGCGACGTCGTCGCACAGCGCGGGCACTCGGGTGGTGTGCACCAGCGGACCGGTCCCGTCGTCCCCCTCGGGCAGCGACTCGACGAACTCGCGCACCAGGCGGGACTTGCCGATGCCCGCCTCGCCGAGCAGGGTCAGCAGTTGCGGGCGGGCGTGCAGCTCGGCCTGGTTCAGCATCCGGTGCAGCAGGTCCAGGTCCAGCTCGCGGCCCAGGAAAGGGGTGCGGACGTGCCGCTGCGGCGCCGGGACGGGGGTGTCGCGCACCGACTCGGCCCGCCACATCGCCGCCGCGTCGGACCGCTCGGCGTAGGCGATGAGCGAGGCGCTGGCCTGCCGGGTGACCTCGCAGGCCCACACCGTGCCGCGCCGGGCCGCGTTCGTCATCTGGGCGCAGGTGTCCACCACCGTGCCCGCGATCGTCGGGGTCGCCCCGCCGGCGACGGGGAACTTCGCCAGCACCTCGCCGGTCGCCACCGCCAGGCGGAAGTCCGGCCCCGACCCGACCGCGCCCAGCAGCCGGTCCCTGATCGCCAGCGCGGCGCGGGTCGCCCGCACCACGTCGTCGTCGTGCGTGCGGGGGACGCCGAAGACCGACAGCAGCACCGAACCCGTGCTGCCGATGACCGCGCCGCCGGCGCGCTCGACCTCGTCGCGCACCGCGCCGGCGATCTCCACCAGCGACTGCTCGACCTCCTCGGGGTCCCGGTCCGCGTCCTGCCGCAGGGCGACCGCCACGACGCTGACGAGCCTGCGCTCGGCCACCGCGCCCGGCGCCACGCCCGGCACCGCCGCGGCGGCCGGCCGGACGACCCCCGCCGAGGGCTCCGCGACGGGGACGGGCGCGACCCGCACCCGGTCGGCGACCCGCGCGGGCGCCCCCGGGCTCAGCGCCTCCTCGTCGTGCTCCAGGATCGCCCGCTCCAGCTCGCGCAGCTCGCGGCCGGGCTCCAGGCCGAGGTCCTCCGCCATCGCCGCGCGGGTGCGGCGGTAGACCTGGAGGGCGTCCACGTGCCGCCCGGCGCGGTAGAGCGCGGTCATCAGCTGGCGGCACAGCCGCTCGCGGTGCGGCTCGGCCAGGAACAGCTGCTCCAGGTCGGGCAGCACCTCCGCGTGCCGGGCGCGCTCCAGCTCGATGTCGAAGTAGTCCTCCATGACGCCCACGCGCATGTCGCGGACCTTGGTCAGCTCCGGCCAGCGGACACCGGCCTCCGCCAGGTCGGCCAGCACCGGCCCGCGCCACAGCCGCAGGGCCTCGCGCAGCGCCTGCGCGGCCTGGTCGGTGCGGCCGTCGGCGAGGCCCGCGCGCGCCGCCTGCGCCAGCCCCTCGAAGCGGCACAGGTCGATCTGCTCCGGCGGGACCCGCAGGACGTAACCGGGCGCGTGGGTCAGCAGCAGCGCGGACCGCTCCCCGTCGGCGTGCGACGCCAGCACGTTGCGCAGGCCGGAGACGGCGTTCTGCACCATCTTGCGCGCCGTCGAGGGCACCTCGTCCGGCCACAGCGCCTTGAGCAACCTGCTGGTGGCCACCACCTGGTTCGCGTGCAGCAGCAGGTAGGCCAGCACCGCGCGCTGCTTCGTGCCCTTCACGGGGACGGCGACACCGCGGTCGACGACCTCCAGCGAACCCAACACACCGAATTGCATGGACCCCACCTCGACTCGACGGATCGTCACCTGCCGGGCCACGCCCGACCCGCCCGGCGGCCGATCGCCGTCGGGGACGTCCGTGAGAGTTCCGCGTGCGCCGCCGCCTCCGCAATGGAACCGGGGGGAACCGGCGCTTTCTACTAGATGCGCGTCCGGGGGACTTGCGTGCCTTGACAGCCTCTCGACGCGTTTGCTAATTGCATTCACCCTATTGTGATGTGCGTCCCACATTCTTCGGTGCGTCGGAATGGTGTGAGCGGGCCTCGGGTCTGTGCGGACGTCCCGGGTGAACGCCGGGTTGCCTCCCGGTGGAGCGCACGGGTGAAACCGGTTCCACCCTGCGCCGCAGGGGTGTGGGCCGGACGGGGAGGGTAAAAACGTGAATTCCGGGTGCCCGGAATTCCTGCGCGGTCCGACGCGAAGACTAGGGATTCTCGGCACTTCCGCGCGGTTTACTGGTGGCTCCCCACATGAATCCGAAGGAGGTGGGTGGTGACACTTCCCGACCTGGCGGTAATGACGCCCGCGCCCGCGGTCGTCGCACCGGCCGACGTCGACCACCGCGACCCGGTCAGGCGGGTGGAGCAGTTGCTCGACCCCGGTTCCACCGTGCTCGTCCAGCGGCCCGCGCACGCGAACATCGTGGTCGCGAGGGGCACGATCGAGGGTGCCCCCGTCGTCGTCTACTGCACCGACGCCACCCGCAAGGGCGGCTCGATCGGCATCGACGAGTGCCCGTACATCGTCGACGCGATCGACCTCGCGGTGCGCGAGCGCTGCACCGTCATCGGGGTGTGGCACTCCGGCGGGGCCAAGCTCGCCGAGGGCGTGGCGGCCATGGACGGCATCGGCCGGATGTTCAGCGCGATGGTCCGGGCCTCCGGGCAGGTGCTCCAGCTGTCGATCGTGCTCGGCCCGGCGGCGGGCGGCGCGGCCTACGGCCCGGCGCTGACCGACGTGGTCGTCATGGCCGACGGCGGCCGGGTGTTCGTGACCGGCCCGGACGTGGTGCGGTCGGTGACCGGCGAGCAGATCGACATGGACGGGCTGGGCGGCCCGGAGGCGCACGGGCGCAAGTCCGGCGTCGTGCACATCACCTCGGGCAGCGAGGCGCAGGCGTTCCTGGACGCCCGCAGGGTCGTGGACCTGGTCGCCAACCCCGGCCGCTTCGACATCGGCGCGCCGCGCCTGGACGAGCCGCTCGGCTTCCGGCTGCCCGAGTCGCCCAAGCGCGCCTACGACGTGCACCCGCTGGTGGACGCCCTGCTCGACGGCGGTCCGCGCGCCGGTTTCGTGGAGCTGCAACCGAAGTGGGCGCCCAACGTGGTGATCGGCCTGGGCCGCCTCGGCGGGCGGGCGGTCGGCGTGGTCGCCAACAACCCGCTGCGCAAGGGCGGTTGCCTGGACTCGCTGTCGGCGGAGAAGGCGTCGCGGTTCGTGCGCACGTGCGACGCGCTGGGCGTGCCGCTGGTGGTGCTGGTCGACGTCCCCGGCTACCTGCCGGGCATCGCGCAGGAGTGGGGCGGGGTCGTCCGCCGCGGCGCGAAGTTGTTGCACGCCTTCGCCGAGGCCACCGTGCCCAGGGTGACCCTGGTGGTGCGCAAGTCCTACGGCGGCGCGTACATCGCGATGAACTCCCGTTCGCTGGGCGCGACCGCGGTGCTGGCGTGGCCGGACGCCGAGGTGGCCGTCATGGGCGCGCGGGCCGCGGTGGAGATCCTGCACCGCAAGAAGCTCGCCGCCGCGCCGGAGCACGAGCGCGAGGCGCTGCTCACCGTCCTGGCCGCGGAGCACGACCTGGCCGTCGGCGGCGTGGCCAAGGCCGTGGAGCTGGGCGTGGTGGACGAGGTGGTCGACCCCGACCGGACCCGGCGCAGGCTCGTGGAGATCCTGTCCGCCGCCCCGGCCGGGCGCGGCCACCACCGCAACATCCCGTTGTGACCGAGCCGGGAGGTCGACCGTGTCCCTGACCGACAACGCAAACCCGACCCACAACGCAAACCCGACCCACGACGCGAACCCGATCGAGAACGCGGGAACGACCCGGGACGGCGCGCTGCCCGAAGGGGCAGAACTGCCGGTGCCGAAGAACCACGAGCTGCACCGAGCCCTGGGCGAGGTGCGCCGGTGCATCCGGGCGCTGCGCGCGCGGCACGGCGACCACGTGGTGATCCGCCGCCTCGTCAACGGGGTCGAGCGGCTGGAGATCGACGCGGCGGACCTGCCCGCCGCGGGCCGGGCGCACCACGCCGAGGTGGTGTACGTCCCGGACACGCCCTACGACCCCTCGCTGTGGTCGGACGTCGACGACGAGGGGGTCGGCGGTCACCGGCGGCACGTCTGTTGAGACGCCGTTGCCCGTTCCCGCCCCGGCGGCCTTCCTGTTGGTACCTTCGCCGCCCGGCTGACCATCGCATTATGCAAGACTCCGCATAACGAACAGGACGACGCTCCCCGAGGGCGGCGCACGAGCGACCGACCGCATCGACGCGGTTCCCGGTCGCGGTCGCCGGGGCGGTCCTGTTCTCGGCGCGTCCACCGGTGGAGCACCCGGGGCGCGACCCGTCGAAAGAAAACACGGAAGGCTGTGCCGTGTCACTCGGATACCCGATCTCGAACGAACCCGACCACCTGGTGGCCACGTCGGCGAGCACCAGGTTCGGCGCGGACGACTTCAGATGCCTCTTCGACCACTCCGGCCTGTGCATGGTGACGCTCGACCGCGCCCTGGTCGTGCAGGAGGTCAACGCCGACTTCAGCCGCGAGTTCGGCTGGCGCAACGCGACCCTGCGCGGTCGCGAGGTCCTGCACTTCGTGCACCGCAGCGCCCGTTCGCACCTGGGCCGCCAGCTCGACCGGCTGGTGGCGGACAAGGTGCCCAACGTGACCGAGCACGTGCTGGCGACGTGCTTCGGCGACCAGGTGGTGCCGGTGGTGTTCACCGCGACCGCGGTGCGCCCCGGGTTCGACCTCGCCCGCGTGCTGGTCGTCGTCCAGCCGGGACGGGGGGAGCGCGACGAGAGCCCCGTGGTGGACGACCGGCTGATGCTGAGCGAGCTGGACGCCCGCATCCTGGAGGGCGTGGCCGCCGGCGTCTCGTCGGTGCGGCTGGCCTCGGCGCTCTACCTGAGCCGGCAGGGCGTCGAGTACCACGTGAGCACGATGCTGCGCAGGCTCAACGTGCCCAACCGGACCGCGCTGGTGTCGCGCGCGTACTCGCTCGGCCTCCTGTCGGCGGGCGTCTGGCCGCCCAGGGTCGGCCCGGAGTTCGTGAAGTAGCACCGACGCCCGTTCGGAGCAGTCGCGGACCGGTGGAGCGGCCGTGCGCCCGGATCACCCGAATGCGACGCGGTCCTGCTGCGAACGGTGGTCGGCGATCCGCACCGCGTCGTGGGGCCACCGGCCCAACCGGCCGTGCGGGGCTCGCTTCCGTCACTACCTCATAGTGCTCTCACCTGGTCTTTTGCTGCAAAAAATCAGGTACCGTACAGAAGTCTGACAATTCGCGGGAGGTTTCCCTAGAACTAACGCCGAACCCTGTTCGAAGTGCCGATCGGCGGCCTTGCCATGACAAGCTGTGTGTGGAAGTACACGGAGAGTGTGCCTGCGGCACGAGCGAAGGACGATCGACGGAGCGGGGATGAGCGCGATCAACGTGGCGGTGCACGCGGCGGACCCGATCACCCGGGCGCACCTGGCCGACGAGATCAACTCGACGGTGGAGTTCCAGCTGGTGGCCCCCGAGGGCGGGGAGGCGGTCGACGGGGTCGTCGTGGCCTCGGTGGACAACGCCGACATGACGACCCTGGAGATGATGCGGGACCTGCGCACGCCCCGCACGGCGTTCTGCCTGATCGTCCGCCACGACTGGTACCTGGACTACTCCGCGGCCGTCGAGCACGGCGTGCGGGGCGTGCTGTGGCGGGCCGACTACACCCCCGCCCGGCTGCGGCGGCTGATCCACGTCGCGCACCAGGGGCAGGCGGACTTCCCCAACTCCCTCCAGGCGGGGCTCCTGGAGCACCTGCGCAGGCTCCAGGAGCACGTGCTGGTGCCCGCCGGGCTGACCCCCTCCGGGCTCCAGGTCCGGGAGGTCGACATGCTCCGCCTGATGGCCGAGGGCATGACGCTGGAGGAGATCTCCAAGGAGATGTCCTACTCGGAGCGGACCGTGAAGAACATCTTCTACGGCTTGATGAAGCGGCTGAACCTGCGCAACCGCACGCACGCCGTGTCCTACGCCATCCGCGCCGGGCTGATCTGAGCGGACCGGTGCCCCGGCCGGATCAGGGGCGGTCCCGACGAGGACGGTCTTGTCACGGGTAGTCCTCGACGCGCATCGCCGTGGCCAGCTCCACCCGCGACCGCACGCCCGCCTTCGTGAACAACCGGGTCAGCCGACCCGCGATCCCGCCCTCGCTCACCTGGAGCACGGCGGCCAGCTGCCGGTTGGTCAGCCCCTCGGTCACCAGGCGGGCCAGCAGTTGCTCGTTCTCCGCGGCCGCGGCGTTGCGGCCGGGCACCGACACCCCGGCCTCGCGCATCGCCGTGCGGGTCCGGTTGCGCCACGTGGCCGCCCCCAGCCCGCCGAACAGCTCGTACGCCTCCAGGAGGTGGTCACGCCCGGCCCGCCCCGGTTCGGCGGCGGCCAGCAGCGTCAGCGCCAGCTCGAACGGTTGGCCGGACTCCCGCGCCAGCGCGACCGCCTCGGCCGGTCTGCCGGCGGTCCGGTCCACCCGCAGCGCCGTGCGCAGCGCCAGCAGCCGGGCCGCCGCGACGCCCGTGCACCCGGCGACCCGTTCGACCTCGCGCACGCAGTCCGCCGCGCCCCGGGCGTCGCCCACCGCGGCCCGGCACTCCGCCAGCCCCGCCCACAGCTCCCCGGTGCCCAGCACGTAGCCGTGCGCGCCCGCGTCGGCGAGCCCGGCGCGCAGCACGGCCTCCGCCGCGTCCGCGTCGCCCAGCAGCGCGTGGACCGCGGCGGTCGCGGCGGCCAGCAGGTGCGGCACGGGGACGGTCGCCCGCGCCGCGTCCAGCACGCTCGCCGCCCGCGTCGGCCAGCCGCGCGCCAGCAGCATCGTCGACGCGCCGGCGTGGGCCAGCACGCTGACCGGCATCCGCGCCGACGCCGGGGTGTTGGCCATCATCGACCGCGCCGTGCCCAGCCCCCGCTCCCAGTCGCCCCCGAGGAACCGGGCCAGGAACACGTCCTGCCGCGGCACCTGGTCGACGCCCACCCCGCGCCGGGCCAGCAGGTCCAGCGCCGCCGTCAGCTCGCCCACCCCGAGCAGCGAGTCGTACTGGTGCACGGTCAGGTCGTAGCGCGTCCGCCCGCCGTCCCGCGCCACGGCCGCGCGCAGGTCCGCCAGGTCGCCGTGGACCAGCCCCGTGGACCAGCGCGCCGAGCTGTCCAGCCAGCGCTCCGCCGACTCTTCTGCCACTGACTCCTCTGCCGCTGACTCCTGGGCCACCGGCGGGACCCCCTCCAGCAGCCGCCGCGCCTCGTCCCACCGGCCGAGCAGGCACAGCGCGTGCGCGCCGAGCGCGAGGTGGGCGGCGTCGGCGGTGGGGCGCAGGTGCTCCTCGGCCGCCGCGGCCAGCGCCGCGCGGTCGCCGGTGCCCGCCAGCGCGAGCAGTTCCAGCCCGGCCACGTCGAGCCGCAGCCCGCGGTCCATCGCGCTCGCGAAGCGCGTCAGCAGCTCCCTGCTCTCGCGGGCCGCGGTGGCGTGGTCGCCGGAGCGCAGGGCCGCCGACGCGTGCGCCGTCAACGCCTTCACCTGGGCCACCGGGTCGTCGAGCAGCGTGGCGGCCACCCGCATCCAGCGCGCGCCGCGGGCCATGTGGGTGAAGCGCAGCGCGTGGCCCGTGTCCAGCAGCTCCCGCGCGGCGCGCTTCGGGTCCAGCAGGGCCACCCCGTCCGCGATCCGGTCGGCGAGGAAGGCCAGCTTGTCGGGCGGCGAGGCGGCGTCCGCCCGGTCGTGCCGCCAGTGGTGGCGCACCGCGGCCGCCGACACCGCGCGCCGCTCGTAGGGGCCCATGCGCGCCGCGACCGCCGCCGCGAGCAGCGGCACCCGGAAGCCGAGCCGCTCCGGGGTGCCGGAGCGCTCCGCGAAACCGGAGGCGACCAGCAGGTCCAGCGCCTCCGCGACCGCCCCGGGGGCCACGCCCGCGGACTCGATCACCGAGACGACCGTGTCCGAGGGGCAGCGGTGGTCCGAACCCAGCAGGCCGAGCGCCTTGGCCACCCGCCACGGCGTCGCGCCCAGCCCGCGCAGCGCGCGCACGAACCGGTCGTCGTCGGGCAGCACCGGCGGCGGCGTGCCCTCCAGCAGGTGCGCGTGGCCGATGAGCACCCGGATGCCGCCGGTGCGCCGCAGCTGCTCGACCACCGCCACCAGCGCGGCCGGGTTGCCCGCCGTCAGCCGGTGCGCCTCGGCGACCAGCGCGCCGTCCGGGATGGCGCCCAGCAGCCGGACCAGCGCGCGGGCCACGCCGTCGCGGTCCATCGGGGCCAGCGGCACGTCGACCTGCCCGGCCGGCGCGGGCCGCGGGTGGTGGACCAGCTCCGACAGCACCAGGCGCACGTCGCCGCGCGCCGGTCCGGCCACCAGGTCGCGCAGCAGCCGGGCCGACTCGTCGTCGGCGTGCTGGGCGTCGTCGACGAGCAGCACGACCCGGCCGCGCTCGCGCAGCGCGCGGGTCAGCGCGAGGGGCAGGTGCGGCACCGGCGCGCCACCGGCCTCGTGACCGCCGGTCAGCGACCCGAGCAGCCGGCGCGCCACTGTGAAAGCGCTCCCACGGTCACTGGGCAAGCAGGTGGTGGTGCGCACGTCCGCCCCCTCGGCACCCACCCGGTCGGCAACGGCGGCGAGCACCGAGGTACGCCCCGACCCGCGGTCACCGGTGACCACCACCGGCCGGTGGCCCTCCGCTCCCAGCGCCTCGACCACGGCGTCCACCGCACCGGTGAAAACCTGCCCGCTCAGCTGGGCCTCCTAATTTGTCCACGTTGTTTCGATTTCATTCACCGCACGGCCCGCAGCCCGAGTGGAGACTTTAGGGCAGCGGCTCCCGTGGTACAAAGTGGGAGCGAGTCGCGGTCAGGTGGAAACGGTCCGCAGTCATTGAATTGCGGGTGTCCACGTCGCCGCAGGTTAATACGGGGTGGTGGCGGAAATCCGAAGACGCGCGCTGGTGGGCCGGGACGAGCAGTCGCGACTCCTGCGGGAGGTGGTGGCCGGGTCCGGTGGAACGCCGGCCGAGGCGGTCCTGCTGTGCGGCGCGCCGGGCGCGGGCAAGACCGCGCTGCTCGACGTCGTCGCCGGGGAGGCCGCCGCGCGCGGCGTGCTCGTCGTGCGCGCGACCGCGTCGGCGGACGTCCTGGACCTGGTCGGAGTGGCGGACGCGGTGCTCGGGGCGGTCGCCCGCGGCACGGCGGAGGCCGACCTGGTGGGCCGGGTGGACGCCCTGCGCCGGGCCCGCGACCGCACCCGGCACGACCCCCGCGCCGGGCTCGCCCTCGTCGCCGCACTGGTCGCGGTGCTCGCCCGGGTGGCCGCGTCCAGGCCGTCGGCGGTGCTGCTGGACAATGTCGAGCGGATTGCCCCGAGGCAATTCCCGCTGTTCGGCACGCTGCTCCGCGGAATGCGCACGGCCGGAATTCCCCTGGTGCTCGCCTGCCGGACGACCCGGCGAAACCCGGAACCGCCGGCGGAACTCGCCCTGCCGGCCGACCGGGTGGTCGAGCTGCCCGGCCTGGACCGCGCCGCCGTGCGCGAGCTGATCAGCGCGGCGCTGGAGGTCGCCGCGGAGGAGGACCTGGTCGACGCCGTGCGGGCCGCGCTGGGCCCGCGCGCGGGCGTCCCCGGCGACGTCCTGGCGCTGCTGGGCGCGCTGGACCCCCGGGACAGCCTCGTGGTGGTGGACGGCCACGCGTGCCTGCCCGCGACCGAACTGCCCGCGGGGCTGCCGCTGGAGCGCGAGGGGACGTCCGCCGAGTGCGACCGGGTCGTCGAGGTCGCCGCCCTGGTGGCCGGGCTCACCGCGACCACCCGGCTGCTGGTGGACGAGCTGCTCTCGCTCGCCCCCGCCCTGGACCGCCCCGTCGACGACCTGGGTACCGCCCTGGACCTGCTCGTCGAGGACGGCGTCCTCTCCGTCGGGCCGGACGACCGGGTGACCTGCGCCGTGCCCGCCGTGGCGAGGTCGCTGCGCGCCGGACCGGACCGGTGGGACCTGCCCGCCCTGCACGCCTCGATCGCCGCCGGGGCGGTCCGCCGGGGCGGTCTCGCCACGGCCTGCGGCGACCCGGCCGTGCGCGGCCACGCCCTCGCCGCGGGCGGCGCGCTGCCCGCCGAGGTGGCGACGCCGCTGCTGCTGGCGGCGGTGGAGCGGGCCGAGGAGGACCCGGGGCAGGCGATCAGGGCGGCGGTGGCGCTGCTCGACGCGCTGCCGCCCGAGGACCGGCGGGTGCCGGGGCTGCTGAGCACCGCGATGCGGCTGATGATGCGGCGCGGCCACGTGCGCGGCCTGGTCGACCTGGGCAACCGGGTGATGCTCCGGCGCGACCGGCTGCCCGCGCGCGCCGTGCGCAAGGCGGGCCTGGTCTGGGCCTTCGCCGTGGTCCAGGCCCGGTGGACCGGCGCGGACGCGTGGGTCGACCCGGCGGCCGAGACGGTGGCGGCCGGCGAGCCCGAGGCCGCCGGGATGATGGCGATGGGCGCGCGGGCGTTCCCCGCCCTGGCGGGTCCGGGCCCGGCGGGCGGTCGCACCGAGGCGGGCGCCTGGGCGGCGGTCGGCCCCGTGCCGGGCAGCGCCGAGGCCAACGTGCTGGTGGCCGGGCTCGGCGACCGGGACGGGTTCGAGACCGCGCTGGCCGAGCTGCGGCGGGCGGGTGGCGGGCCGGCGGACCCCGAGCAGGTGCGCGACGCGCTGGCGTTCGAGGACTGGGGCGCGGCCTACGCGATCCTGCTGGGCGAGAGCCGCACCCACCCGGTGGACCGCCGCCCCCGGTGCGGCTACCGCGACCTGGTGGACGACTACCTCGCGGGCGAGTGGGACGCCGCCCTGTCCAAGGCCCGCCGCATCGAGGCGCGGGCCACCGCCGCGCACCGCGCACCGCAGCACGACCTGGCCTGCGCGGTGGCCGCCGAGGTCTGCCGGGCCCGCGGCGACCTCCCGCGGGCCGTCGCCTGGCTGGACCGCATCCCGGCGGACGCCGCGCTCGGCCCGGTGCTCGCCTGGGTGCGGTGCGGGGTCCGGCACGACCTCGGCCGCACCGCCGAGGCGGCGGAGCGCGGCTGGGCGGACTACCGGGCCCTGCGCGCCGCCGGGCACCTGGTGGGCCTGGAGCGCCTGCTGCTGCGCCTGGGGCGGCAGGGCGGGGCCGGGCGGGACGCGGTGCCCGCCGAGCTGGCGGACCTGCACGACCGGGTGCGCTCCCGGGGCACCGAGGTCGGGGTGCTGGTGGCGCGGGCCATGGCCGGCGGTGACGTGAGGAGCGCGTTGGCCGCGCACGCCCTCGTGGCCGCCCGGCCCGACCGGGCCCTGCTGTTCACGATCGACCTGCTGCTGGTGCGGCTCGCCGACGACCCCCGCGCGTGGCTGGCCGAGGCGCGCGACCTGGCCGACCGCTTCGCCTCCCGGCAGGCCCGGCGGCTCCTCACCCAGGTCGCCAAGGCGCGCGGTGTCGCCCCGCCGCGCCGGCGCGCGGAGCGGGAGGCGTTCAGCGCGCTGGAGGTGCAGGTGCTGGACCTGGTCAGCGCCGGGGCGACGAACCGCCAGATCGCCACGTCGTTGGGGCGCAGCGAGAAGAGCGTGGAGAACTACCTCGCCCGCCTGTTCGAGCGCAGCGGCTGCCGCTCGCGGCTGGAGCTGGCGATGTGCTGGGTCGACGGCAGCCTCGCGGCGCAGGCGGGTCGGGAGCCGGACCAGGCCGGGCGAAAGCCCGACCAGGCGGGGCGCAAGTCGGGCAAGGCGGCGCGGAGAACGGGGCAGGCGGGCCGGAAGTCGGGGCAGGCGGGGTCGGTGCCCGCACCGTGACCCGGTGGCCGCGTCGTGGCCCGGCGCTCGCGCCGTGCCCGGCCTTGCTCCGTGGCCCGGCCTTGCTCCGTGGCCCGGTGGCCGGTCCGCGACCGACCACCGGGTGCGCGGGTCAGAGCCTCGGGTGGGCGTTGGCCAGCAACTGGCGGAACTGCGCGGAGAACCAGTGCCCGGACAGCGGGGCGTCCGCGAGGGAGCCCGGCCGGTTGTTGCCGTTGCGGGCGTTGCCGCCGTACGTCGGGTCGCACATCCGGTCGAAGCCCTTGCCCTCGTCGTTCGGGATCTCCCGGCTCGCGCCGTCGGACTCACCCGGCGGCTTGGCCCACACGTAGGCGTCGACGCCCTGGGCTGGGTTCGCCCGGGGCCGCTCGCCGATGCCCGCCCCGGACTGGTTGCACCAGTTGCCGAGGTGGATGCGGCGGTCGTACCGGCCACCGTCCACATAGGCGTCCACGCTCGTCGTCGGTCCCTTGGCGGTCGGGCGCTGCGAGCCGCCCCAGCCGTTGCGCGACGTGTCGACCAGCATGCCGATGTCCGACCGGAACCCGGCGCTCACCAGCCGGGTGCGGAACGCCTGGACGAACGACAGCTCGTCCACGTACCGGTTCCAGTCGACCCACTTCGACTGGCGCACCGACGTCCCGTTCACCGCGTCGTCGACGGTGTAGTGGTCCTCCTTCAGCACGCCGTAGTTCGCCGTGTTGGAGATGAACCCGGTCACGTTGTCCACCGTGCTGCCCGACGCGCGGGCGGCCTGGGCGAACAGCGTCGCGGAGGCGCCGAAGTTGTCGTCCCACCCGATCCAGCCGTGGTGCGCGGCGTCGATGTAGTTGTAGACGTTGCCGACCGCGCCGAGCTTCGCCAACGCGTACCCGACGCCGTTGACGTAGTTGCCGTTCTGGAGCATCCGGTCGCACTGCGGCGTCGCGGTCGGCCGGCTGCCGACGTTCGTCACGAGGTTGGGCAGCGAGTCGATCTCGATGATCGTCACGATGCGGAGGTTCGCGTACTTCGCGTCGCCCATGATCGCGGCGATCGGGTCGATGTACTCGGTCTTGTAGCGGGGGAGGTCGTCGGGGCCCAGCTCGCCGTTGGACGCCAGCGCCGCGCAGTCGCGGCCGGGCAGGTTGTAGATGACGAACTGGACGACCATCGTCCGCCCGGCCGCCTGGGACACCGCGTTGTCCAGGTGCGACCGCAGGCCGCGGCTGCCGCCCACGCCGTTGATGGCGGCGATCCGGTCCAGCCAGACGAACGTGGGTTGGTTGGCGATGGCGGACCCGCCGTCGGCGCGCGCCTTCGCGGCCCAGTCGGGGTTCACGTACACCGACGCGCCGGCGTACGGGTTGTCGACGCGCGCGGCGGCGCCCACACCGGTGGCACCCACACCCTCCGCGCCCACACCCTCCGCGCCCACACCCTCCGCGCCCACGCCCTCCGCGGCAGCGGGGCCCGTGCCCAGCGCCGTCGCCGCCGCGAACGCGAACGCGGCCACCGCGGTGAGTGCGCGACGTGGAACTCTCCTGCTCGTGCCTGATGATGACTTCAGTGGCATCTTCGGCTCCCTGATAGGGGATCAGGATCGACGGCGGAATTCTGGGAACGTTCCCAGGAATCGGACCGTAGCAGGGGAGTGACTTGTCGTGAAGAGCTTTCACGGTCAATGCACCGCCGCGCCGGGTATTCCAGACCGCGCGGAAGTGGAACGGGGTGCGCGGATTTCCCCGTTCGACCGCGTTCGACGTCGAACCACCCTCGAACGGTGCGGAGACCCGTGCTCCACCGTGGGTAGGTGAAGGCTGAGCGGCTCCGCGTCCACTTCCCGGGAGGCTGGTTTCGGTGGCGAGGCGGTCGGGAACACGATTGACGGGCGTTCTGCTCGAATCGCCGGGTTGACCGAGGCGGGCCGGGTTTCCGGCGCGCCGGGAATGTTCTTCCAGGGGAGGGGGAATTGATTGTGGTGAGCAAAAGAAAACATGCGGTCCACGGGTCCGGCGACCCGGTGCGCGACCACTCGGCTTGCACGGCTGCGCGGAACGTGCTGTCATCGGGAACAGGTAGGGGCGACCGTTCGACCGGTCGCAGCGGTTCCTGACCGTCCGGGGACCGTCCGACATTCCCGTCAGGGCGGCCGTGAGGCTGACCGATGGTGGAAACACGTCGTCCGATCTCCCACGTCCCCGCGCTGTGGCTCGTCTTCTTCCTCAACGGTGCCGTCCTGGCCAGTTGGGCGCCGCGGATACCCGAGGTCAAGTCGCTGCTGGGGCTCTCGGACGCCGCGCTGGGCGTGGCGCTGTTCGGGGTGGCCGCCGGCTCGGTCCCCGCCCTGCTGGGCACCAGCCGGTTGTTGCGCCGCACCGGCGCGCGCGAGCTGTGCGTCGTCTCGGGCCTGGCGTTCGCCGGGCTGCTCCCGCTGATCGCGGTCGCCTGGGACGCGGTGTCCCTGGGGATCGTCCTCGTGCTCCTGGGCGCGGCCAGCGGGTGCCTGGACGTGGCGATGAACACCGCCGGGATCGAGTTCCAGCAGCGGACGCCGGACCGGCCGCCGGTCATCTCGCGGCTGCACGGTGGCTACAGCCTCGGCGTCCTCTTCGGAGCCGCCGGCGGCGCGCTCGCCACGAACCTGGACGCGGGGGTCCTGCTGCACTTCTCGGCGGTGGCCGCGGTCCTGGTGGCGCTGCTGGCCGTCGCCGCACCCGCCCTGCCGCGCACCGCGCCCCGCGCGCCGGAACGCGGCGCACCGCCGGGCACGTCGGGAACACCGGTCACGTCGGGAACACCGGGCACGTCGGGAACACCGGGCACGTCGATGTTGCGCAGCATCGCGGCGCTCCCGCTCGCCGTCGCCGCCGTCGCGATCAGCGGCCTCCTCGTGGAGGGCATGATCACCGACTGGTCCGCCCTGCTCGTCTCCCGGGACTTCGGCGGCGGACTGGACCTGGGGTCGGCGACCGTCGTCGCGTTCAGCGTCGCCATGTTCGCGTCCCGCTCCCTCGGGGACGTCGTCGTGGCCCGCTTCGGCCGGCGGGCGGTCCTGCGCGGGGCGGCCTGCACGACCGCGGCCGCGCTGGTGATCGGCCTCGTCCAACCGAGCGCGGTGGGCGCGTTCACCGCCGTGGCGGTCGTCGGGTCGGCCCTGGGCCCGGTCTTCCCGCTGGCGATGACCGCGGCGACCGAGCGGATGCCGCACTCGGTCTCGACCGCCACCGCCTGCGTGAGCGCGGTCGGGTACCTCGCCTACCTCGCGGGCCCGCCGCTCGTCGGCGTGCTGGCCGAGGCGGCGGGCCTCCCGACCACCCTCGGCGTCATCGGGGTGGCCGCCGCGGCGGCGATCGCGCTGGCCACCCACCACCTCGACCGCACCACCGCCGCCCCGAAGGGCGGTGCAGAACCGGAAGGAGGAAAGGGATGAGTTCCGCGCACCTGCGCGAGGTACCGGTCGGCCGGTACCGGCTCGACGGGCTCCGAGCCTGCCTCACCACCGAGCGCTGGGACCGGTTGCTCGCGGCGGCGGCCCGCTGGAGGGCCGCGATGCCCACCGTGTGGCACGTCAACTCCACGGCGGACGGCGGTGGCGTCGCCGAGATGCTCAGGCCGCTCCTGGGCTACGGGCACGCTCTGGGCATCGACGTCCGGTGGCTCGTCATCGAGGCGGGCACCGACTTCTTCACCACCACCAAGCGGATCGACAACGGCGTCTCCGGCGTCCCGGGCGACGGCGGCCCCCTCGGCGCGGCGCAGGCCGACCGCTTCCGGCGGGCCAGCCGGGACGCCGCGGCCCACCTGGCGCGGCACGTGCGACCCGGTGACGTCGTGGTCCTGCACGACCCGCAGACCGCGGGGCTGTGCGACCGGGTCGCCGAGCTGGGCGCGGTGCCGGTGTGGCGGGCGCACAACGGCGCCGACCGCCCGAACGAGCACACCGCCCGCTCCGGGGAGTTCCTCGCGCCCTTCCTCGCCGCGGCACGGGGGCTCATCACGACCCGGGAGCACTTCCGCGACGTGGTGCTCCCGGCCGGCGGCGGGCTGCCCGGCGCGGCGATCACCCCGTTCATCGACCCGACGTCCGCGAAGAACGACGCCGCGCCGCCGGACGAGGCGCGCCCGCTGCTGGCGCGGTGGGGCCTGCTGGGCGGCCCCGGCGCGCGGGAGCCCGGCCGGGTGGCGGGGCACGTGGTCGTCCGGGAGGGACCCGCGCCCGCGCCGGACGTGCCCGTGGTCGCCCAGGTCTCCCGGTGGGACCCGGTGAAGGACATGACGGGGGTCATGGACAGCTTCGGCCGGGCGGTGGCGCCCGCGACGGACGCCTACCTGACCCTCATCGGGCCTCAGGTCGACGGCGTGGCGGACGACCCCGAGGCGGACGGGTACTTCCGGCGGTGCGTCGAGCACTGGCGGCGGCTGCCGGGGGCGGTGCGGTCCCGGGTCCAGCTGTGCTGCCTGCCGACCGGGGACGCGGCGGAGAACGCCCGCGTGGTCAACGCCGCCCAGCGGCACGCCGCCGTCGTCGTCCAGAAGAGCCGGTCGGAGGGGTTCGGCCTGACCGTGACCGAGGCCATGTGGAAGGCCAGGCCCGTCGTCGCCACGGCGGTCGGCGGCATCGCCACCCAGATCCCCGACGACCGGTACGGGCGGGCGGTCGCCCTGCCCGACCCGGACGACCGGTTCGGCGCGGCGGTCGTCGAGCTGCTCACCGACCCCCGCGCGAGCCGGGCCACCGGCGACTCCGCGAGGGAGCGGACCCGCGACCGCTTCCTGCCGGACTCGCACTTCCACGCCGAGCTGGACTTCCTCGGCGGGCTGGTCGGCGCGGGGGAGGCGGCGTGAACGTGCTGGCGGTCGGGGCGCACCCCGACGACGTGGAGATCCTCTGCGCGGGCACGCTGGCGCGTTACCGGCTCCGGGGCCACGCCATCGGGATCTGCGTGCTGACGAACGGCGACCTCGGCGCGCCCGACGGCGACAAGGCGTCGATCGCGGAGGTGCGCGCGGCGGAGGCGGAGCGGTCCGCGGAGGTGCTCGGCGCCCGTACGTTCCGGCTCGGCGAGCCCGACGGGTTCCTGTTCGACAGCCCGGGGACGCGCACCGCGTTCAGCGAGGTGCTCCGGGCGTTCCGGCCCGACCTCCTGCTCGTCCCCGACCCCCACGACTACCACCCCGACCACCGGGCGGCGGCGGCCATCGCGCTCAACAGCCTCCAGCTGGCCGCCTCCCCGCTGCACCGGACGGCGAGCGCCGCCGTCGGGTCGCTCCCGGCCGTGTTCCACATGGACACCCTGGCGCTCGTCGGCGCGAACCCGCAGCGCTGGGTGGACATCACGGCCACCCTCGACACCAAGCTCACCATGCTCGGCGCGCACCGCAGCCAGAACGACTGGCTGCGGTGCACGGACGGCACCGACTACCTCGACTACGCCACTAGGCAGGCGAGGCTCCGCGGCCTCCAGTGCGGCACGCAGGCCGCGGAGGCGTTCCGGGCGCCCGAGCACTTCCCGATCCACCACCCCGGCTCGACGCTGCCGGGGCTCCACCCCGACCACGAGGACGGATGAGCCCATGTGCGGAATCGCAGGAACGACAGGCACCCGAGACGTCGGGCGGACGCTGATGACGGCGCTCGAAAGACTGGAGTACCGGGGGTACGACTCCGCCGGGATGGCCGTGCACGCCCCGGGAGGGTTCCGGGTGCGCAAGGCCGCGGGACCGGTGACCTCGCTGGGGGCGGTGTGCCCGCCCGAGGCCACCGGCGGGTCCGGGATCGCGCACACGCGGTGGGCCACCCACGGCGCGCCCTCGACCCGCAACGCCCACCCCCACCTGAGCTACGACTCGTCCACCGCCATCGTCCACAACGGAACGGTCCGCAACGTCGCGGAACTGCGGCGGGAACTCGACGACCGGGGGATCGCCACCACCTCGGACACCGACAGCGAGGTCCTCGCCCACCTCATCGCCTGGCACCGCGACCAGGGCGCCGACACGGCGGACGCCGTCCGCCTGACCCTCGCGCGCGTCGACGGCGACTACGCGGTGCTGGTCATCGTGGCGAACCGCCCCGGCACGCTGGTCGCGGCCTCCCAGGGCAGCCCGCTGCTGATCGGCACCGACGGCAGCTCGGTCCACGTCGCCTCCGACCGCGCGGCGCTGACGGGCGGGTGCACGCGCTGCTCGCAGGTCCTCGACGGCGAGGTCCTCACCATCACCACCGCCGTCCCGGAGGACCGGGAGTGGGAGCCGCTGGGTGGCGAGTTCGCCTGGACCGGCAAGGGGGACTACCCCGACCACCTGCTCAAGGAGATCCACGAGCAACCGCGGACCGCCCGCGCGGCGATCGGGGCGCTGTTCACGCCCGCCGGCGCGGACCCGTCGCCGGACTGGGCCGCCTCCCTGGACCGCTCGTCGATCAGGCGGGTCCGCTTCCTCGGGTGCGGGTCGTCCTACTACGCGGGCCAGGTCGCGGCGTCCTTCGTCGAGCACCTGGCGCGCGTCCCCGCGACCGCCGAGCCGGCCGCGGAGTTCACCCAGCGCCACCCGGTCGTCGAACCGGACTGCCTGCACGTGCTCATCAGCCAGTCCGGCGAGACGCTCGACACGCTGCACGCCCAGCGGTACCTGCGGCAGCACCCGGTGCAGGCGCTGTCGTTCGTGAACGTGCCGGGGTCCACCCTCGACCGCCGCAGCGACGCGTCGGTTCACCTGCGCGCCGGCGCGGAGGTGTCCGTGGCGTCGACCAAGGTGGTGACCAACGTGCAGCTCGCCGGGCTGGCGCTCGCCTCGTGGCTGGCCCGGTCGGACCCCCGCGCCCCGTCGGAGGAGCTGCTCGAACTGGACCTCGCGCTGCCGCTGCTGCCGACGGTCCTCGCCGACCTCCTCGCGACCCGGTCGGCGGGCATCCGCGAGGTGGCGGAGGCCGTGCACACCCGCCGGAGCATGTACTACCTGGGCCGGGGGACGTCGTGGCCGGTCGCCCGGGAGGGGGCGCAGAAGCTCAAGGAGATCTCCTACATCCACGCCGAGGCGTACCAGGCGTCGGAGCTGAAGCACGGACCGCTCGCCCTGGTCGGTCCCGGGCACGTCTCCGTCGTGCTCGCCGGCCGCGACAGCGGGGGCCGGGACGCGAACCTCGTCGAGCAGATCCGGGCGCGCGGCGGTGAGGTCGTCGTGTTCGCCCACGGTTCGCACGGCGAGTTCGGCGTGCCCACCACCCGGCTGCCGTCCCCGCACCCGCTGCTGGACCACGTCGTCACGGGGGTCGCGCTCCAGGTGTTCGCCCACCACGCCGCGACCCTGCTCGACCGCGACGTCGACCGCCCCCGCAACCTCGCGAAGAGCGTGACGGTCGAATGAGGGCCGCGCCGACCACCACCGTCCTGCTGGGAGCGGGCGCGCTGGAGTTCCGGTGCAGCGCGGTCTGCTTCGACCTCGACGGCGTGCTCGCCGACTCCCACGACCACATCGAGCGCGCCGTCACCGACTGGGCCGCGAGCAGGCGGGTGGGCCTCGACGGCCTGGCGGACGCCTCCCGCTCGCTCACCGACGTCGAGTTCGTCAGGATCGCCGCGCCGCACCTCGACGCCGAGGCCGAGGCCCGCGCGATCCAGCGCATCGAGTACGAGCTGGCCGCCCGGACCACGCCGATGCCCGGCGCCCTGGAGCTGTACCGCAGCATCCCCCGGGAGGTGACGGCGGTCGTCACGTCCGGCGCGCGGGACGTGGTCACCCGCCGCCTGGACTCCCTGGGCATCCCGGACCCGAACGTCGTGGTGAGCGCCGACGACGTCAGCGCGGGCAAACCGGACCCGGAGCCCTACCGCGCCGCCCTGCTCCGGCTGGAGGCGAGCCCCGGCGACGCGGTCGCCGTGGAGGACACGGTCACCGGCGCGTCGGCGGCCAGGGCCGCGGGCCTCCGCGTGATCGGGGTGGGGGAGCGGCTGGCGCGCGTCCCGGCCGGCGTCTTCGACACCTGCGTGCCGAGCCTGCGGCACGTCACCGCGCAGCCGGTCTGACCACCCGCGGCGGGCCGGGCGCCCACCCGGCCCGCCGCGGGTGGCGACCGGACGGGCGACCGTGCGGACGACCCGCCGCCCGGCGTGCAGAGGGACGCCCCGCCGCCCGGCGCGCAGACGGGCGACCCGCTGCCCGGCGCGCGGACGGGCGACCCGGCGAAGCCCACCCCCGGACGGGGGCGTGGACCGGGCAGCCCCGTCCGGGTCCGCGACCCGGTGGGTCACGACCAGCGCGACGCCCGGCGCGTCCAGGGTGCCCCGGGCCCCCTCGTCCGCCGCGCGGTGAGCACGACGAACCAGGCCACCGCCGCCGCGGCGGGCGGGACGAGCCACGCGCCCGCCGTCGACACGTCCTCGGGCCGGACGGGGGCCATCACGCCGAGCCGGTCGAAGACCAGCGGCACGCGGTCGCCGACCACCGCCGGGCGGACGCCGCGCCCCAGCGCGTCCACCACACCGCGCCCGTCGCAGGACAGCACGTACCGCTCCTCGTCGTCGTCGCGCGCCGTCTGCGCCACGACGCGGTCGACCACCACGCACGCGTCCCGCTCGCCGAACCACGCCGACCACAGCGGCGGCCCGGTGATCGCGGTCAGCGCCGGCAGCCCCAGCCCGAGGAACAGCGCCGCGCCCAGCACCGCGTCGCGCACGCGGAGCGCCCGGTAGACGAGGGCGAAACCGGTCCCCCCGACGACGAAGCCGGTCGCCCCGACCCACCACCACCCGTCGCCGCCGACCAGGAAGCCGGCGACGACCTGCACGACCACGCACGCGCCCGCCGACGCGAGCAACACCCGACGTCCCACCGGAATCCCCACCGAACCCCCACCGCCGACCGACGAGCTCCACCGGTCGGACGCGCGCCGGCCCGTGCGCGTTCCGGTCGGTCGGACCGGCGTGGTGTGGACGACCGGCAGCCGCGGCCACGTCGCGGCGGCTACGACCGGTCCCCGTGCGCGAAATCGCCCGGGCGGGCGGACAACCACACCGGTGCTGCACGACCACAGCCGTCAAGGGGTGGCGACACCGGCTCGGACGCAGGGAACAGCGCGCTCAGGAGTCCCCTGACCGGGTGACGGGCACCGCGTCGGGGGTGGTCGGGGAGCGGCGTCGGCCCACCCGCTCGACCAGCGCCAGCAGCGGCGCGGTCATCGCGGTGGTCACCAGCGCCATGACGACCATCAGCGAGTACAGGTCCTCGTGCAGCAGGCCCAGTTGCAGCCCGACGGTGAGGATGACCAGCTCGGTCAGGCCGCGGGTGTTGAGCAGCACGGCGAGGGACGCCGCGTCGCGCGGCGGCACCCGGTGCAGGCGGGCCGAGACGTAGGCGGCGCCCGCCTTGCCGCCGACCGCCACGAGCAGCACCAGGAGGAGGTCGACGACGCCGGACCCGCCGATCGTGGACAGGTCGACCTTGAGGCCGGCCGTCACGAAGTAGACCGGCAGCAGCACCGAGGTGATGGTGCCGATCCGGCGCGCCACGTCGGCCCGCAGGCCGCTGTCGGCGTCCTTCGGGAAGACGAACCCGAACAGGAACGCGCCGAACGCGAAGTGCAGGCCGAGCCACTCGGTCGCGCCGCCGGACGCGAGCACGCCGACGGTGATCGCCACGAGCCGCGGGGTGTCCGCGCCGGACGCCGTCCAGCGGGCGGCCAACCGGCGCAGCAGCGGGCGCACGACGAGGAGCAGGACCGCCAGGTACGGCACGGCGAGGAGCAGCCGCCACTCCGAGCCGGTGCCGCCGACGAGCACGACCACCCCGGTGAGGACCGACCACACCACGACGTCGCCGATCGCGGCGATGCCCAGCGAGAGCGTGCCGAGCGGGGTCTGCTGGATGCCGCGGTCGGCCAGGATGCGCGCCAGCACGGGGAACGCGGTGGCGCCCATGGCCACCCCGAGGAAGAGCACGAACCCGAGTTCGTGCCGGGTCCCGTAGGACCCGAGCAAGTACCAGGCGAGCGCCGCGCCCAGCGCGAACGGCACGAGCGTGGCGCTCAGCGCGACCCCGGTCATGACCCGCCGCCCGGTGGCGAGCAGGGACCGGTCCAGCTCCAGCCCCACCAGGAACATGAACAGCGCGACGCCGACGTTCGCCAGCGGCGACAGCAGGGGGCGCACGTCGGTCGGGATCACCGCGGCGGACAGCCCGCCCGAGAACAGCGTCGGCCCGAGCAGGATGCCGCAGAGGATCTCGCCGATCACCGGCGGCTGCCCCAGCCTGCGGGCGAGCGCGCCGAAACCCTGGGCCAGCAGCAGGATCAGCGCCAGGTCCAACAACAGCACGGCCACGTGGTCGCTCACGGTCGGTCCCCTCCGTCGGGTTCATCCACTGTGGACTGGGCTCCCGGGCGGCGGCGACCACCGCTCCCGGTCAGAAGAACACGTCGCCGAACACGGCCGGCGCCGCGGCCAGGCAGCTGTACCGGACGAAGCGCCCGGCCAGCCCGACCGCGAGGAACAGCTCCACCCGCATCCGGGTGAGGCCGGCGAGCACGGTCGTCATCCCGAACGGGGGAAGCCCGACCACCGAGCTGAGGCCGAAGACCCCGGCCATCCACCGCGGGTCCTCGCGGGCGCGCTCGGTCGCCGCCTTCAGCAGGGCGGCCACCCGACCCGGTTCGCGCTCAGGGCGGGCCGCCCGGCGCGGCAGCCGGCGCGACAACCAGCGCGGTGGTCGCCACGACAGCCGCAGCGCGCCCACCGCGGCGTAGTAGTGGACCAGCTTGCCCAGCACCTGACCAGCGGCGATCGCCGCGCCCAGGGCGGCGAACGGGATGTCCGGCCGCTGGGTGACGAGCCCGATGAGGAACAGCTCGATGCTGCCGAACGGGACGACCGCCGTCGCGAACGCCAGCCCGAAGGCGATGCCGAGCCACGTCAGCACCGCTCTCCCGGCGACGGGGGTGCTGATTCGGGAATCCGAAAGACTCCGAACGGCTCAATCTGGCGACGGGGCATTGCACCCGTCTGACCTATCGTTCCGGTATTTGACATGTGCTTTTCTTTCTTCGGCCAGCATTGCGAATGAATATTTGACGAAGATGTCGGAGGTTTTGCCGGGAATAGACGCACTGTGGTGAACCGATCTCACGTTCGACCGGCGGCTGGCTCCAGCCGCTCTGGGGAGGTTGAACATGCAGTTCCTCGGTCTCGGCACCGATGCCGGAATCGTGTACCAGACCATGATCAAGTACCCGCACGTCGGCATCGCGGAGCTGGGGCTCTGGCTGACGTGGTCGGCAGGCAGGCTGAACCGCGCGCTGGACGAACTCGTGCAGCTCAACCTGGTCAAACCGGACTGGCAGGACCACGACCGGGACGAGGTCGTCCTGGTCGACCCGGGCACGGCGCTGCACGGGTTGCTGGAAGCGCAGGAAGCGGTGCTGGCCTACCACCAGCAGGACGTCGCCCGCAGTCGGGCGCTGGTGTCGAGCATGCTCGCCGAGTACGAGCAGGCGCAGGTGGACCAGGGCGATTTCCCGGACCAGCGCGTGCTGGGCCCGGAAGCGGTGCAGAGCTTCGCCGACAGCCTGGCGGACAACTGCACGTCGGAGATGATGTCGTTCTCGCCGGGTGGTCCGGCGCCGCAGCCGCAGGAGGCCGCGGACCGGGCCGAGGACCTCCGGCTGCTGGGGCGCGGCGTGCGCATCCGCAGGCTCTACCTGGAGAGCATCGCCAACGACACGGCCGCCGTCGCCTACGCGCGCTGGCTGGTCGAGCAGGGCGGCGAGGTGCGCACCGTGCCGAGCCTGCCGGTCCGGATGTCCCTCTACGACCGCAAGGTGGCGATAGTGGCCATCGACCCGCACAACTCCGACGAGGGCATCGTGGTGCTGCGCGGCACCGGTGTGCTCACCGCGCTGTGCGCGTTCTTCGACCACGCCTGGGAACCCGCCACCGGGATCGGCGCACCGGTCAACCGGGACGTCGACGGCCTCACCGCGCAGGACCACGAGGTCCTGCGCCTGCTGGCCGACGGGCACACCGACGCCGTGGTCGCCCGCAAGCTCGGCGTGTCGGTCCGCACGACGCGCCGGGTGATCGCGGACCTGGCCGAGCGCCTGGGGGCGCGGAGCCGGTTCCAGGTCGGCGTGCGGGCGGTCGAGGTCGGCTGGCTGTCCGGCGGCTGTCGGGGCTGACCCGGCCGGTGGCGCGGCGGTCACAACGACAGGACCTGGCCGAGGTCGGCCCGTTCGGCGGCCTCGGCCACCCGGTGCGCCACGGCCACGTCCAGGATGGCCATCCCGAACGCGTTGCACACCACGACGTCGGTGTCCGCGCCGCGTCCGGGGTGGTCGCCGGACACCACCTCGCCGAGCGTGGCGTCCACCTTGCGCACCGACGTGCCGGGTGAGCCGCCGTCGCCCTCCACGATGCCCGACGGCGGCAGCAGCTCGCCCGCGCGGTACATGCGGCCCAGCAGCCGGCGGTTGTCGCTGCTGACCAGCTCCCAGTCGTCGACCACCAGCAGGTCGCAGCGGCGCACCGCGTCGGGCAGCAGGTCGTCGAGCGACACGTTGGACACCAGCGCGCCCGGCGACAGCCAGTCGTGCGGGATGTAGCCCTCGGTCACCGTCGTCACCGGCACCACCAGGTCCGAGCCGCGGACGCAGTCCCGCGCCGACGCCGCCACCGACACGGTCAGCCGGGGCCTGCGCGCCGACGCCTCCTCGCGGAACCGCTCCGCCCGCGCCGGGTCGATGTCGAACACGACGACCTCGGCCAGGGTCGGCACCGTGTCCGCGAGCAGCTCCAGGTGCGTCATCGCCAGCGTGCCGCAGCCGATCAGGCCCATCCGGGACGCGCCCGGCCGGCCGAGCGACCGCGCGGCCACGGCGGTCACCGCGGCGGTGCGCAGCGCGCTGATGTGCGCCGCCTCCATCAGCGTCCGGGGCCGCGCGGTCTCCGGGTCGAGCAGGAGGGTGAAGCCCTGCGAGCGCGGCAGGCCGCGCTCGACGTTGCCGAGGCTGGCGTTGATGGTCTTCAGGCCGACCGCGAAGCCGTCCTCGAACTCGACCGCGCCCGGCATCGCCAGGCACCGGTTGGCCGCGCCGCTGGGCGACCGCCACGGCAGGTACGCCTCCTCCGGCAGCATCACCCGGCGCTCGGTGTGCAGCCGCAGCGCCTCGGCCACCACCGCGACGGCGTCGACCTCGGTCAGCGCGCGCACGACGTCGTCGCGGGTGAGGTAGCGGAACTCGTTGATCGCTGTCGTCACAGGGGGTCTCCTGAAGAGGGGGACGGTGGTCAGCCGACCTTGCAGAGCTGGTCCTGGTCCAGCGCCAGGGCGTGCACGAGCTCGGGCAGCCGGTAGTGGTCCGCCGTGCGCGCGTCGGGGCGCAGCAGGTGCGCGGCGACGAGTTCGTCGAGCACGTCGAGCGCGTCCACGACGGGCAGGCGCAGCAGGTCGGCGGCGGTGCCGAGGTGGAACGTGCCGGGGCCCAGGGTCGACAGCCGCAGCAGCGCGTCGCGGAGGTCGCCCGCCAGCCCGGCGAACGACGGCAGCAGCCGCTCCCGCACGTCCAGGTCGCCCACCCGCAGCTCGTCCAGCACCCGCCGCGGGTCGCGCAGCCGTTCGGCCAGCCGCCGCAGCGGCCAGTGCGGGCGGGCGGCCAGCCGCGAGCCGCACACGCGGATCGCGATCGGCAGGTGCCCGCACACCTCGGCGATGTCGAGCGCCGTCCGGTGCTCGGCGGCGGTCCGGTCGACGCCGATGATCCGGCCCAGCAGCTGCATCGACTCGGCGGGGGAGAACGGGCCGAGCGTGATGCGCGCGGCGCCCTCCAGGGTGGCCAGCAGGGAGCGGCTGGTGATCAGCACCCCGCAGCCGGGCACGGACGGCAGCAGCGGTCGCACCTGGCGCTCGTCGTGGGCGTCGTCGAGGATCAGCAGGGTGCGGGTGCCCGCCAGCGTGCGGCGGTACAGCTCGACCTTCGCCGGGGTCGACTCCGGCAGCCGGTCGGCCGGCACGCCGAGCCGCGCCAGCAGGCTGTCCAGCACGGTGTCGGCGCCGGGCGGCGACGCGTGCCTGCCGCCGAGGTCCACCAGCAGCTGGCGGTCCGGGAAGTGCTTGCCCAGCAACCTGGCCGCGCGCTGGGCCAGGGTGGTCTTGCCGACGCCGTTCATGCCGCTGACGACGCACGCGGTGGGCAGCTCGGCCTGCCCGGTGGAGCCGCTCAGCACCGCGCACGCCCGCTCGGTCTCGACGGCCCGGCCGGTGAAGTCGCTGGGCTCCGGCGGCAGCGCGGGGTCGGCCTCCTGCCGCCGCGTCCACAGCTTGATCGTCGTGCGCGGCGTGCGCGGCACGGAGGTGAGGATCGACTGGTGCAGGTCCCGCAGCTCGGCGGACGGGTCCAGGCCCACCAGCTCGGCGAGGGCGGTGCGGAAGTCCTGGTACACGGCCAGCGCGTCGGCCGTGCGGCCACTGCCGTGCAGGGCGGTCATCAGCTGCATCCGCGGTCGTTCCCGCAGCGGTTCCGCGGCGATCAGGGCGGTGAGGTCGGTGATCAGCCGCTGGTGCTCGCCCAGGGCCAGTTCGGCGTCGATGCAGCTCTCCAGCGCGGTGAGCCTGGCCTCCTCCAGGCTCGGCTGCTCCACCGTGGCGAGGTGGTCGGTGACCCCGCCCAGCGCCGGGCCGTTCCACCGCGACAGCGCGTCGCGCAGCAGCCTGCTCGCCTCGGCGTGCCTGCCGTCGGCCAGGGCGGCGCTGCCGCGCGCCGCCAGCGTCTCGAACTCGACCAGGTCGAGCTGGACCCGCTCCTCCGCCAGGAACTCGAAGCGGTAGCCGGGTGGCTGGCGCGTGATCCTGGCCTCCGCGCCGAGCAGGCTGCGCAGCCGCGAGGCGTAGGTCTGGATCTGCGCCTGCGTCGTCGAGGGCAGGTCCTCGTCCCACAGCATCTGCATCAGCCTGGCGTCCGAGACCACCCGGCCCCGGGCCAGCAGCAGCGCCGCCAGGAAGGTGCGCATCTTCGAACCGCGCACTTCGATCTGCGTGTCGCCAGCCCACGCCCCCACCAGACCAAGTACCTGGAACCTCATCGACCACCCCTCACACGCTCGCGCGGCGGCGTTGCCCGCGTGCTCTCGCCTCAAGGCAGTTTGTTCAAGGTTTTCCAACATGTCAGCCGTCCTGTTTGGCAGGAACATGCCTTGACAGGATGTGGCCTCACGAGTGCTCCCCGTGACGACCGCAGGGCGTCCGGACGCGCCGCCGCCCGACACCCGTGGGGTGCCGGGCGGCGGCGCGTCCGCACGTGGCCGGGGGGAGGGGGCACGTCCGGACGGCACCGGGGTCGCCGGTGCCGGGACGGTCAGCGGCTCTCGCTGAAGTTCTGCTGGTACTGCGGGGTCGGGATGGTCAGCTCCCGGTAGCGGTTGGGCAGGTTCGCCCAGTCGAGGAACTCCCGGCGCCGCATGTCGAGGATCAGGTTGATCGTCACCTCGACGTCCAGCCCGGCCTCCTCGGCGATGCGCCGCACCGAGCGCGAGCCGTCGACGAGGCCCAGGATCGTCGCCTCGCGCGGGTCGCTCGGGCCCTTCTCGCCGTCGGCCGTGAGGCTCGTCGGGACCATGTCGGCGAAGTTCGGCGCGGTGAACTCGTACTGGCCGATGAACAGCCGGTCGAGCCGGGAGCCGAACAGGCAGTTCAGCGCGTCGCCCGCGGTCTCGACGATCGGCTTCGTGCGCAGGTTGAACGAGGTGTTGAGGATCATCGGCACCCCGGTCAGCTCGTCGAACCGCTCGATGAGCTTGCGGAACTTGCCCCCCTGCTCGGCGGCGACGGTCTGGATGCGGCACGTCCCGTCGACGTGGGTGATCTCCTCGATCGCCTCGCGCTTCTCCGGCAGCACCGGGCACACGAACAGCATGAAGGGGCTGTCCGGCACGGGGATCTCGAAGTAGTCCACCGCCCGCTCGGCCAGCACCGAGGCGGCGAACGGCCGGAACGCCTCGCGGAACTTCACCCGCGCGTTGAGCCGGTCCTTCATGCCCGGCAGGCCCGGGTGGCACAGGATCGACCGCGACCCCAGCGCCCGCGGCCCGTACTCGGCGCGGTCCTGGAACCAGCCGATGATCTCGCCGCGCTCGATCGCCTCGGCCGCCGCGCGCACCATCTCGTTCTCGTCCGCGTGGTGGACCGGGTCGCACGACCAGGTCTTGGCCGCCTGCTCGATCTGCTCCTTGGCCACCCGCGGCGGGCCGAGGTAGACGTCCATCATCCGCAGCGACTTCGGGTCCGCCGGCGCGGCGGACCCCGGCTCGTTGACGATGTTGTAGTGGGCGTAGAGCGCCGCGCCCGCGGCGTTGCCGTCGTCCGTCGCCGCCGGGAAGACGGAGATGGCGTCGATGTCCAGCTCGCGCGCCAGGCGCGCGTTGGTGGTGGAGTTGAGGAAGCAGCCGCCGGACAGCACGACGTTGCGGCTGCCGGAGATCTCCAGGCTCTTGTTGGTGAGGAAGAGCATGGCCTCCTCGAACTCCACCTGGATCTGGTAGGCCAGGTCCTTGTGGAGCTGCGTCATGGCCTCGCCGCGCTGCCTCGGCAGCAGCTGCGCGCCCGTCCCCGCGTGCTTCGCGAAGCCCAGGTCCACCAGCGACCGCGTGGCGTTGTCGAACCGCATCTCGCCGCTGCTCACGTCGATGAACAGCGAGTCGGCCGACAGGCGCTTGCCGTAGGGCGCGAGGCCCATGGTCTTGCCCGCGTCGTCGTACGCGGTGCCGGACTCGCGGAACCCGAGGGCCAGCGTGACGACCCGGTACAGCTCGCCCAGCCCGCCGATGTTCTCCGGCAGGTAGACGCCGCCGTTGTGGACGGTGCCCGCGATCCGCGTGCTGGACCGCGTCATGCGGAACAGCTCCTTGGGGCGCGCGCCCAGCGAGAACTCGAACGCGGTCTCCCGCTCGCGGTGGCCGCGGAAGATCGACCCGTAGGTGTCCACCACCACCGCCGCCGCGTCGGGGAGGCCGGAGGTGTAGAACGCCGCGCTCGCGTGCGCCAGGTGGTGCGCGGGGTGGGGGAGCGCGAGCCGCTTGCCCGTCGGGGCGAGCACGCCGAGGATGTCGAGCAGCCGCTCCTCCTCGTTCTGGTCGCCGGACTCGGTCGAGGTCCCGATCCAGTAGTCGACGTCGTCGATCGTGAGGCCCTGGCCGCCCAGCACCTCGATCGCCAGCCTCGTCATCGCGAGCGTGTACTCGTGCCACGGCACGGTGCCACGCTTCTGCTGCGTGATGCGCTCCAGCGCGAGAGCCGCCACGACGCGCCCGTCCTCGACCAGGCTCATGCTGCTGTCGTGGCTGAGATTGACACCTACGATCCGCATATATGACTTCTTCCGACAGTTGGCAGGCGTCTGCCTGACACGTGAGTACCGGATTCCGGTCGTGCGGTGGACAACGGCGCGGCCCGACCGGTGAACGCGCTCGGGTTCAGATGCCCTGGGCCTGCATCCGCCGTCGCAGGCTCAGCGGGCGCATGTCCGTCCACACTTCCTCGATGCGCGCCAGGCATTCGTCCTTGGTGCCCTCGGTGCCCTCCGCGAGCCATCCCGCAGGCGGTTCGCGGTCGGCCCACCACACCGAGTACTGCTCCTCCTCGTTGAGCACGACCCGCCAGCGGCGGTCGTCGGCGAGGTTCTCCGTCACCGAATCCTCCTGCTCTCCACGTTTGCAGCGGCCGGACGGAAGAGTGCTCGCCCCGGCAATATCCCGGCTATACGCGGCGAAACGGCCGCCGGACCGCCCGGAGCCGGGGAGCCGGCGCGCCCCGAGCCCGGGTGACGTCCGCGGGGCGGCACGGGCTGGCCATATAGCGGCCGTATTGCCGCGCCCACGAGGGTTGCCGGTCAGGCGTGCACGGACCCCGGAGGGGAGCACGCCACCGGATCAGGTCGCAGACAGGAGCCCCGATGGCCAGCAAGCCGGACGTGTCCGTGGATGCCCGCCGCGCGCAGCTGCTGTGGCGGCGCCTGCACGGCAGCGATGGCGCGTCCGCGCGCATCGGACGAGCGGACCGCTCCCGACCGCTGCCGCTGTCCCACGGGCAGGAGCAGATGTGGTTCCTCCAGCAGTTGCGGCCGGGCAGCTCCGAGTACCTCGTCCCGGTGGCGCTGCGGCTGTCCGGCGCCCTCGACGCCGACGCGCTCGGCCGGGCGTGGGACCAGGTGGTGGCGCGGCACGAGATCCTGCGCACCCGCTACGAGATGCGCGGCGGCGCGCCGGTCCAGGTCGTCGACGACGCCGTGCCGGGCCTGCTCCGCCCGGAGCGGCTCTCCGGGCGGTCGGTCGCCGAGCTGGACCGGCTCACCGACGAGGTCGTCCGGCGCGAGGCGAGCACGCCCCTCGACCTGGCGACCGAGTGGCCCTGCCGCGCGGTGCTGGTCGAGCGCTCGCCCGACGAGCACCTGCTGCTCCTCACGCTGCACCACATCGCGTGCGACGCGTGGTCCACCCGGGCGCTGCTCACCGAGCTGGCCGAGGGCTACCGCGCGATCCTGGCGGGCGAACCGCCCGCGCTGCCCGCGCTGCCCGTGCAGTACGCGGACTTCGCCGCCTGGCAGCGCGCCCGGATGTCCGAGGCGGACCGCAAGCGCCAGCTCGGCTACTGGACCGACGTGCTCGCGGGCATCACCCCCGTCGAGCTGCCCACCGACCGGCCGCGGCCGTCGGTGCGCGGCTACGCGGGCGCCCAGTTCGACCTGCGCGTCGAGCCCGAGCTGGCGGACCGGGTCGTCAAGCTCGCCCGCGGCGAGGGCGCGACGCCGTTCGTGGCGATCCTCACCGCGTTCCAGGCGGTGCTGAGCCGCTACGCCGGCCGGGCGGACGTGCCGGTCGGCACGATCGCCTCCTCCCGCACGCAGCCCGAGCTCCAGCACCTCGTCGGCTACGCGGTGAACACGCTGGTGATCCGCACCCGCTGGTCCGGCGACGTGTCGTTCCGCGCGCTGCTCAACCACGTCCGGGAGATCGTGCTGGACGCCTTCGACCACGACGCCGTGCCGTTCGCGCAGGTGGTGGACGCGGTGGAACCCGAGCGGGACCTGTCGCGGACGCCGCTGTTCCAGGTCGTGCTCACCATGCACGAGACCGACGGCGCGGCCGTCGAGCTGCCCGGCGTGACCGCCGAGCCGTACGCCGGCGACGGCCAGGTCGCCCGCTGCGACCTCGAACTCCAGGCCGCGCTGCTGCCCGACGGCTCGATCACCGCCCGGCTGCTCTACGCGACCGAGCTGTTCGACCGCGCCACCGTCGAGCGCATGGCCCGCCACTTCACCACCCTCCTCGAACGGGTCGTCGAGGAGCCCGACGCCCCGCTCTCCCGGGTGGACGTGCTGGACGGCGTCGAACGGGCCGTGCTGACGCTCCCGCCGCTCCCCGGCCTGGGCGGCGCGCCGGCGCTGGAGCGCTTCCACGACCGGGTGGCCGAGGTCCCCGACGCCGAGGCGGTCCGCACCGCGACCGGCGTCACCACCTTCGCCGAGCTGGACGCGCGGGCCGACCACCTGGCCCGCGTCCTGCGGTCGCACGGGCACGGCCCCGAGCGGGTCGCGGGCGTGCTGCTGGACCGCGGCCCCGACCTCATCGCCTCCTTCCTGGCCACCTGGAAGACGGGCGGCGCCTACCTGCCGATCGGGCCCGAGCTGCCCCCGGAGCGGTGGGCGCACCTGCTGGCCGACGCCGGCGCGCGCTGGGTGCTCACCGAGCGCGCGTACGCCGACCAGGTGCGCGTGGCGTTCGACGGGGAGGTGGTCGTCGTCGACGAGCCGCTGCCCGCCGACCTCCCGCCGGTCACCGCGCCCGACCTCGACCCCGACGCGCTGGCCTACGTCATCTACACCTCCGGCTCGACCGGCCGCCCCAAGGGCGTGCAGGTCACCCACCGGGGCCTGGCCAACCACCTCGACCACGTGCTCGCCGAGTACGTGGGGGACTCGACCGGCGGCGCGCCGCTGTTCTCGACCGTCGCCTCCGACGTGGTCGTCCCCGTGCTGTACGGGCCGCTGCTGGCCGGCCTGCCCGTGCACGTCCTCCCGCAGGACCTGGACCTGTCCGAGCTGGGGCCGGCCCTGCGCGCCGCCGCCCCGTTCAGCTTCGTCAAGCTCACCCCGGGCCACCTCGACGTGCTGGCCCACCAGCTCTCCGACGCCGACATCGACGGGCTGGCGGCGACCGTCGTGCCCGGCGGCGACGTGCTCACCGGGCACGTGGCGCGCCGGTGGGAGGAGATGCTCGGCGACGGGCGCGTGGTCAACGAGTACGGCCCCACCGAGATCACCGTCGGCAACTCGACGTGCCCGGTCGCCGACGCGCTCGACCGCGAGGTCATCCCGCTCGGCCGCCCCATGCCCGGCACCAGCATGTACGTCCTGGACGAGCGGCTGGAGCCGGTGCCGGTCGGCGTCGTCGGCGAGGTGTGCGTCGGCGGCGACGGCGTGGCCCGCGGCTACACCGGGATGCCCGCCATGACCGCGGACCGGTTCGTGCCCGACCCGTTCGGCCCGCCCGGGTCGCGCCTGTACCGCACCGGCGACCTGGGCAAGGTCCTGCCCGACGGGACGGTGGACTTCGTCGGCCGCCGCGACGACCAGGTCAAGATCCGCGGCTACCGGGTCGAGCTGGGCGAGGTCGAGGGCGTGCTCGGCACCCACGAGCACATCGGCCAGGCGCGCGTGCTGCTGCGCCGCGACGGCGACCGCGACCCCCGGCTGGCCGCCTACCTGGTGGCCGTCGACGGCGCGCCCGAGGTCGACGCGCAGGAGCTGCGCGACTGGCTCGGGCAGACCCTGCCCGAGTACATGGTCCCGGCCGACCTGGTCTACCTGGACCGGATGCCGCTGACCTCCAACGGCAAGCTCGACGTGGCCGCGCTGCCCGTGCCGGACGCCGGCGCGGACGTCGACTACGAGCGCCCGCGCACGCCCGACGAGGAGCGGATGGCCGCGGTGTGGGCCGACGTCCTCGGCGCGGAGCGGGTCGGCGTGCGGGACGGCTTCTTCGACCTCGGCGGCGACTCGATCCGCGCGGTCGCCCTCGTCGGCGCGCTGCGCGAGGCCGGGTTCGACGTGTCGGTGCGCGACATCTTCGCCGAGCGCACGGTGGCCGCGCTGTGCGCGCTGGTCGCCGAGAAGCCCCAGCTGGCCGACGTCGGCAGCACCGTGCGGCCGTTCGCCCTGATCGGGCTGGAGGACCGCAACCGGCTGCCGGAGGGCGTCGTCGACGCGTACCCGTTGTCGCGCAACCAGATCGGCATGCTGTTCGAGATGATGGCGGACGACCAGAACCGCTACCACAACGTCACCTCGTTCCGGGTGTTCGACGACAAGCCGTTCTCGCTCACCGCGATGACCCGCGCCACCGCGCTGGTCACCGAGCGGCACGAGGCGCTGCGCACCTCGCTGCACCTCACCGGCTACTCCGCGCCGATGCAGCTCGTGCACGCCACCGCCAAGATCCCGCTGGCCGTCAGCGACGCCTCCGGCTCGTCCCCGGAGGAGGTGCGGGCGCTGCTGCGCGAGCACTCCGACCGCGAGCGCCGCGAGCTGTTCGACCTGGAGACGCCCGGCCTGCTGCGGTTCTTCATCCACCTGACCGACGACGGCGTCTACTGGCTGTCGTGCACCGAGTGCCACCCCATCCTGGAGGGCTGGGGGCACCACACGCTCATCATGGAGCTGCTCAAGTGCTACGAGGCCCTGCGCGACGGTGAGGAGCCGCCGCCGTACGACCCGCCGGCCGTCCGGTTCGCCGACTTCGTCGCGGAGGAGGTCGCCGCGATCGCCTCGCGCGAGCACGCCGACCACTGGCGCGGCGTCGTCGAGGACTACGTGCCGGTGACCCCGCCGCAGGAGTGGGGCGACCCGGACGCGCCGGCCGGGCAGACGCGGCAGGCGTACGTCTCGTGGCGCGACCTCGACACCGCGCTGCGGGCACGGGCCAGCGAGGCCGGGGTGTCCATGAAGAGCGTCATGCTGGCCGCCTACGCCAAGGTGCTGTCGCAGCTGACCGACGAACCGGCGTTCCACGCCGGGCTCGTGTGCGACGCGCGCCCCGAGCGCACCGGTGCGGACCGCGTCTACGGCATGTACCTCAACACGGTGCCGTTCGCGGTCGACCGCGGCGCGCGGACGTGGCGGGACCTGCTGACGCAGGTGTTCGAGCGCGAGGTGGGGTTCTGGCCCTACCGGGGCTTCCCGCTGCCCGAGATCACCCGGCTCACCCGGACCGCCGGCCGGCTGATCACCGTGCTGTTCAACTACCAGGACTTCAACCAGGTCGAGTCCCGGCTCGTCGGCGACCTGGCGGGCGAGGACGACAGCCCGACCGAGTTCCCGCTCAGCATCTCCTCGCGCGCCGGGCACGTGTTCGTCACGGTCGACCCGCGGGTGGTCGGCGAGGAGCGGGCGATGGCCGTCGCGCTGATGTTCCGCGCGGTGCTGGAGTCGATCGCCGCCGGCCTCGACGGCGACGCGTCCGCCACCTACCTGCCGCCGGGCGAGCGCGAGCAGCTGCTCGACTGGGCCCGCACGCCGGTGCGCCCGGTGCCCGGCGAGCCGATGACCAGCGCGATCGAGGCGTTCGAGCGGCAGGCGCGGCTCACCCCGGGCGCCCTGGCCGTCGAGTGCGCCGACGTGCGGCTGGACTACGCCGAGCTGGACGCCCGCGCCGAACGGCTCGCCGGTCGGCTGCGGTCGGCCGGGGTCGGCCCGGGGCGCGTGGTCGGCGTCGTGGCGCGGCGGGACGAGTGGCTGCTCGTGTCGCTGCTGGCCACCTGGAAGGCGGGCGCGGCCTACGTGCCGCTGGGCACCGAGCAGCCCGCCCGGCGGTGGGCGCTCGTGCTGGAGGACAGCGGCGCGGGCTGGGTCCTCACCGGGCAGGCCGACACGGAGAAGGTGGCCGAGTCGTTCTTCCCGGGCGAGGCGATCGTGGTGGACGGCGCGGTCGACGCCGCCCAGGTCGACGACCGGCCCGCCGCGCGCGACCGCGCGCGGCCGGACCCCGCCGAACCGGCCTACCTGGTCTACACCTCCGGGTCGACCGGGCGCCCCAAGGGCGTGTGCGTCACGCACGCCAACCTCGCCAACTACCTGACCTGGACCGTCCGCGAGTACCTGACCGGCCCCGGCGGCGCGCCGCTGTTCTCCACGCCCGCGTCCGACCTGGTCGTCACGACGCTGTTCACGCCGCTGGTGACCGGGCGGGCGGTGCACGTGGTGCCCGAGGACACCGACCTGTCCCGCCTCGGCGCGCGGCTGCGGGCGGCGGCGCCGTTCGGGTTCGTCAAGCTCACCCCCGGCCACCTGGAGGTGCTGGCGCACCAGTTCGACGCCACGACCGCGCGCGGCCTCACCACGACCCTCGTGGTCGGCGGCGAGTCCCTGCCCAGCCGGGCGGCGAGCCGCTGGGCCGACTGGCTCGGCGACGGCGCGCGGGTGGTCAACGAGTACGGCCCCACCGAGATCACGGTCGGCAACTGCACGCACGTGGCGGAGCCCACCGAGCGCGAGGTCGTGCCGGTCGGCGTCCCGATCGACGGCACCACCATGCACGTCCTGGACGAGGCGTTGCAGCCGGTGCCGATCGGCGTGCCCGGCGAGCTGTGCGTCGGCGGGCTCGGCGTGGCGCTCGGGTACCTCGGTCGGCCCGACCTGACCGCGGAGCGGTTCGTGCCCGACCCGTTCGGCCCGCCCGGCACCCGCCTGTACCGGACCGGCGACATCGCGCGCGTGCTGCCCACCGGCGTGGTGGACGTGCTGGGCCGGCAGGACGGCCAGGTCAAGATCCGCGGCTACCGGGTCGAGCCGGGCGAGGTGGAGGGCGTGCTGGGCGGGCACCCGCTGGTGGCGGAGGCGCGGGTCCTCTGCCGGCACGCGCACACCGGCGAACCGCGCCTGGTGGCCTACCTGGTGCCGGCGGACGAGTCCGCGGCCCTGGAGCCGGAGTCGCTGTCCCGCTGGCTGGCGGGCACCCTGCCGGACCACATGGTGCCGTCGGCGTTCGTGCCGGTGCCGAACCTGCCGCTGACCGCCAACGGCAAGCTCGACGTGGGCGCGCTGCCCGAGTGGGACGGCACCGCGTCCTCGGACGCCCGCTACGTCGCGCCGCGCACGCCGGGCCAGCAGCGGATGGCCGCGGTGTGGGCCGACGTGCTCGGCGTCGAGCGGGTGGGCCTGGAGGACAGCTTCTTCGACCTCGGCGGCGACTCGATCCTGGCCGTGGTGCTGGTCGCGGCGCTGCTGCCGGAGGGCTTCGAGGTGACGGCGAGGGACGTCTTCCGCACGCCGACGATCGCGCAGCTGCTCCCGGAGGACGAGGACGCGACCGGCTCCCGGTAGCGGGGAGGGGGTGGGTGGCGGCCACGTGGCCGCCACCCACCCCCTCGTCGTGGAGCGGTGCGTCGGGCCGTCCCCGTTCGACGACCCGGTCCGCGCTCAGCCGAACTCGGGCACGCCGTGCTCGTCGAACAGGGAGCGCAGCCGGTCCCGGTCGTCGGTCACCGCGAGGCCGAGCGTCAGCAGCAGCCGGGCCTTCTGCGGCCGGAGGTCCTCGGCGGCGATGATCCCCGGCACGCCCGGGTCGTACACCGCGCCGCCGGTGTTGCGGTTGGCCGCGACGACCACGACGCCCGCGCCCACCGCCTCGCGCAGCGCGCCGGCCTGGCGGTCGGACGGGTCGCCCGCCATCACCACGCCGGCGACCCCCGACCGGGCGAACGCGGCGATGGCCTCGCCGCCCGCGTCGGAGTACGAGTAGGCGATCTCGGTGCGGGGCAACCGGTCCGGGTCGACCCGGGTCAGGTCGAACGGCGTGGCCCACGCCGGACCGCCGTGCCGCAGCACCCGGGCGGGCGCGCGGAGCAGGCGGACGCGCCGCTCGTCGACCACGCCGAGCGCACCCCACTCGCCGCCCCGGAAGGCGTCCGCGCGCAGGGTGTCGGTCTTGGTCGCGTCGCGGGCGGCCAGGACGCGGTCGTTGAGCAGGACCACCGGGCCGAACCCGGTCGTGCGGCCGGACGCGGCCAGCGTGACGGCGTTGTGCAAGTTCGCCGGCGCGTCGCTGCCCAGGGCGTTCCACGGCCGGAACGACCCGGTGACGACCACGGGCTTGGGGCTGCGCACGGTGAGGTCGAGCCAGTAGGCCAGCTCCTCCAGCTGCCGCGTGCCGCACAGCACCACGACGGCGTCGGCGCCGTCACCGGCGAGGTGGGTGTCGACCAGGGTGGACATCGCGTGGAAGTCGCGCAGGTTGCGGCACCCGCCGTCCTCGCCCCGGAAGTCGACCGCCTCCGCCTCCGCGACCTCGCCCAGCTCGTCGGCCAGCTCGTCGAGCAGCTCGGCCGTCTTGAGGGCCCCGCCGCGGTAGGTCTGGCTGTCCGACCGGCGCGCCGCGACACCCGCGATCGTGCCGCCGGCGCCGATGACCACCACCGACGCCCGCTTCCCCCGAATTGTTTTTTCATTCACAGGTACCCGATTGTCGCCGTCGGCCTACAGCGGCCCAATATCCCCTGGGTATAGGGGAGTTGTAGCCGGGATCGGCACCGTGGGGCGCATGGTCACGAGCCCATGCGGACGTCCGAGTGCTGCGAGTTCGACGGTGCCCCTGAGCTGGGTGGGCCTCGACGGGGCGGCGTCCCGTGGGTGACCCGGGCGCGCGCCGGCTGCCGCTCTCCGCGGCCCAGAAAGGCGTCTGGTTCGCGCACCAATTGGACGCCACCGGCCAGGTCTTCAATTGCGCCGAGGTGCTCGAATTCGACGGGCCGCTGGACGTGGGCGCGTTCACGGCCGCGTGGCGGCAGGTGCGCGCCGAGGCCGACGCGCTCCGGGTCGAGCGGGTCGTGGACGAGGACGGCCTGGTGCAGGTCGTGGCCGCGGCCGAGCCGGCGGACGAGCCGGTGGAGCTGCCGGTGCTCGACCTGTCCGGCGAGCCGGACCCGGGACGCGCCGCCGACGAGTGGACGGCCGCCGAGCGCGCCACGCCCGTCGACCTCGCCGCCGGCCCGGTCTCCGCGGCGGCGCTGATCCTCCTGGGCGGGCAGCGCGCCCGGTTCTACTGCCGGGTGCACCACATCGTCACCGACGCGTACTCGATGCGGCTGCTGCACCGCACCCTGGCCGACCGCTACACCGCGCTCGTGACCGGCTCGGCCCCCGCGCAGCCGCCGCTGCGGTCGCTGACCGCGCTGCTCGACGCCGACCTGCGCTACCGCGAGTCGCCCGCGCACCAGGCCGACCTGGAGTTCTGGACGAACCGGTTCGCCGACCTCCCCGAGTCCATGCGGGTGCCCCCGATCGGCGCGCCCGACCCGGACCCCGACCCCGTCGCCTGGCGCACGACCCGCGCGTTCGACGACGCGGCGCTCGCCCGGATGCGCGAGGTCGCCGAGCGGACCGGCGCCACCTGGCAGGTCGTGCTGCTCGCCGCCGTCGCGGCCTACCTGCGGCGGCTGACCGGCCGGCGGGACGTCGTGCTCGGCCTGCCGACCAGCGGCCGGCGCGGCGTCGCGGTCCGCCAGGTGGCCGGCATGGCGGCGTCGATGGTGCCGCTGCGGGTCGACGTGGCACCCACGGCCACGCTGACCGACGTCGTCCGGCTGCTGTCCGCCGAGCTGTCCCGGGGCCTGCCGCACGAGCGCCTCCGGCACGACGAGGCGGTCCGCGCCCTGGGCGTGGCCGGCGGCGACAACGGCTTCCTCGGCCCGTTGGTCAACTTCACGCCGTTCGACGACGAGTTCTCCTTCGCCGGCACCACCGCGCGGGCCCGCAACCTGGCCGCCGGCCCGCCGATCGACCTGTCGGTCAACGTCCACGGGCAGGACGGCGGCCCGGTGTCGCTGGTCTTCGAGGCCGAGCCCCGGCTGCACGGCCGGCGCGGGGTCGAGGAGCACGCCGACCGGTTCACCGCCTTCGCCCTGGACGTCACCGCCGCACCGGACCGCCCGGTGGAGTCGTTCGACCTGCTGTCCCACGCCGAGCGCCACGAGCTGCTGGTGCGCCGCAACGACACCGGCCGGCCCGTGCCGGACGGCGACATCGCCGAGCTGGTCGAGCGGCGCGCGCGCCGCGCGCCCGACGCCGTGGCCGTCGTGCACGGCTCGACCGAGCTGACCTACCGCGAGCTGGACGAGCGGGCCGAGTGGCTCGCCGACCGGCTGGCCGCGCGCGACGTCGGGCCGGAGGACGTGGTGGCACTCCTGCTGCCGCGCACGCCCGACCTGGTCGTGTCCATGCTGGCCGTGCTCAAGGCCGGCGCCGCGTTCCTGCCGATCGACCTGGCGAACCCGCCCGAGCGCATCGCCCACCTGCTCACCGACGCCGGCGCCCGCTGCGTGGTCAGCGACGCCGCGACCGAGCCCACCCTGCCGCCCACCTCCGTGGAGGTGCTGCTCGCCGAGGACACCCGGCCGACCGTCGGCCGGGCCGCACCGCGCCGGCCGGTCGACCCGGCGAACCCCGCCTACGTCATCTACACCTCCGGCTCGACCGGCACCCCCAAGGGCGTGGTCGAACCCCGGTCCGCGCTGTGCAACATGGTGTTCGACAACATCCCCCGGTACGGGATGCACGAGAACACCCGCGTGCTCCAGCTCGTCTCGCCCGGCGTCGACGCGTCGGTGGCCGACATCTGGCCCGCGCTCGTCGCGGGCGGGCGGCTCGTGCTCGCGCCGCCCGCCGCCGAGCTGCCGTTCGACCGGCTCGTGGAGCTGCTGCGGGACCACCGGATCACGCACCTCGCGCTGCCCCCGGCCGTGCTGGCCAACGTGCCCGCCGTGGACCTGCCCGACCTGGAGACGCTGCTCACCGGCGGCGAGGACGTGGACCAGCGGCTGTGCCGGCGCTGGGGCCCCGGCCGCCGGATGCTCAACATGTACGGCCCGACCGAGGCGGGCGTGGGCACGACCGGCAGCGCGCCGCTCACCGGCGAGAGCCGACCCGACATCGGCACGCCGCTGCGCAACATGCGCGTCTACGTGCTCGACGCCGAGCTGCGGCCGACCGTCCCCGGCGCGGCGGGCGAGCTGTACGTGGCCGGCGCCGGCCTGGCGCGCGGCTACCTGGGCCGCGCCGCGCTGACCGCGGACCGGTTCCTGCCCTGCCCCTACGGCCCGCCCGGCGCGCGCATGTACCGCACGGGCGACCTGGTGCGCTGGCGCGCGGACGGCAACCTGGAGTACGTCGGCCGCACCGACGACCAGATCAAGATCCGCGGCGCCCGCATCGAGCCGGGCGAGGTGGAGACCGTGCTCGCCGGCCTGGAGGACGTCGCCGCCGCCGCCGTCGTCGCCGACAAGGGGCCGCACGGCCGGATGCGGCTGCTGGCCTACGTGGTGCCGGCCGCCGGCGCGGCGCTCGAACCCGACGCCGTGCGCCGGGCCGCGCAGCGGTTCCTGCCCAACCACATGGTGCCGGACGCGGTCGTGCTGCTGGACGCGCTGCCGCTCACCCCCGCCGGCAAGCTCGACCGGCGCGGCCTGCCCAGCCCGGAGGGCGTGGCCGTCGCGCCCACCGCCCCGGACGAGGCCGGCCCGGTGAAGGTCGTGCGGGACCTGCTGCGCGAGGTCCTGGGCGTGGCCGAGATCGGCCCGGACGAGTCGTTCTTCGACCGCGGCGGCGACAGCATCATCGCGTTGCAGCTCGTGTCGCTGGCCCGGCAGCACGGCCTGGAGCTGACCGCCCGCGAGGTGTTCGCGCACCCGACGGCGGCCGGGCTGGCCGAGGTCGCCCGCGCGCTGGGCGCCGGCACCGCGCCCGCGGCCGAGGTGACCGGACCGGTGCCGCTGACCCCGATCATGCACTGGGCCCGCGCCGGGCACGCCCCGATCGACGGCTTCCACCAGGCGGTCACCGTGCACACCCCGGCCGGGCTGGTGCTCGACGACCTCGACCGGGCGCTGCGCGCGCTGGTCGACCACCACGACGCGCTGCGCGCGGTGCTCGGCCGCGACGCCGACGGCGACCCGGTGCTGGAGGTGCGCCCCACCGGCACGCCACCGCCGGACGGCTGGCTGCGCCGGGTCGACGCCGCCGACCTCGACCGGGACCGGCTGCGCGCCGCCCTGGCCGACGAACGCGCCGCGGCGCAGCGCGCCCTCTCGCCCGGGGCGGGCGCGGTGCTCCGGGCGGTCTGGTTCGACGCCGGTCCCGCCGTGCGCGGCACCCTCCTGCTGGTCGCGCACCACCTCGTGGTCGACGGCGTCTCCTGGCGGGTCCTGCTCCAGGACCTCGGCACGGCGGCGGCCGGCCGCGCGGACGCGCTGCCCGCCGTGACGACCCCGATGGCCGCGTGGGCGCGGCAGCTGGCCGCCACCGCGGCGGCCGGGGCGTACCGCGACGAACTGCCCCACTGGACCGACGTGCTGGCCACCCCGGACCCGGCCTACACCGCCGACCTCGACCCCGGGGTCGACACCTTCGCCACCGCGCGGACCGTCCGGCTCACCCTGCCCGCGGACGTCGGCGACGCGCTCGTGGACACCGTGCCCGCCCGCTTCCGGGCGACCGCCGGCGACGCCCTGCTGACCTCGCTGTCCCTGGCCTACGCCCGGTGGCGCGAACGGCTCGGCGCGCCCCGGGCCGGCGCGGTGCTGGTGGAGCTGGAGGGCCACGGCCGCGAGGAGATCGCGCCCGGCGTCGTCCTCGACCGCACGGTCGGCTGGTTCACCAGCATCCACCCGGCCCGCGTCGACCCCGGCGAGGTGCCGTGGTCCGAGGCGGTCGCCGGCGGCCCGGCCCTGGGTACCGCGCTCCAGCGGGTCCGGCAGCAGCTGGGCGCGCCGCGCGACAACGGCATCGGCTTCGGCGTGCTGCGCCACCTCGACCCCGCGACCCGCGACACCCTCGCCGCGCTGCCCACCCCGAGGCTGTGCTTCAACTACCTGGGCCGGTTCCGGTCGGCCGGGGCGGACGACTGGGGCACCACCGGGGCGGAGGACAGCTTCGCCGGCGGCGCCGACCCCCGGATGCCGATGCCCAACGTGCTGGGCGCCGACGCGATCACCCACGACACCGCGGACGGGCCGCGCACCACGCTCATGCTCACCTGGCCCGCGCGCCTGCTCGACGAGGACGCGGTGACCGACCTGCTCGGGCTGTGGTCGGCGGCGACGGCCGGCCTGGTGGCGCACGCCGCCACCGCCGGCACGGCCGCGCTGCTGGCCTCCGACGTGCCGCTGGCGGGCGTGACCCAGGAACGGCTGGACCGGCTCTGCGCCGCCCACCCCGGCGCGGTGGACGTGCTGCCGCTCGCGCCGATGCAGGAGGCGTTCCTGTTCCACAACCTGCTCACCGAGGGCGGCCTGGACGTCTACGCCTCCCAGGTGCGCGTCGACGTCGACGGCGACCTCGACCCGGACCGCCTGCGCGCGGCGGCGGCGGCCACCCTGGCCCGGCACGACAACATCCGCGCCGCGTTCGTCCACGACGACGAGGACGGCACCGCCGTGCAGGTCGTGCCCGCCGAGGTCGCGGTCCCGTGGACCGAGCACGACCTGACCGGCGTCCCCGACCAGGAGGCCCGCGCCGCCGAGCTGGCGGCCGACGAGCGGGTCCGGCGGTTCGACCTGGCCGCGCCGCCCGCGCTGCGCCTGCTGCTGCTCCGCCTCGGCCCGCGCCGGCACCGGCTCGCGCTGACCACGCACCACATCCTGTGGGACGGCTGGTCCACCGGCATCGTGCTCAAAGAGCTGTTCGCGTTCTACGGCGACCTCGACGCCGCCCTGCCGCCCGTCGCGCCCTACCGCACCTACCTGGAGTGGCTGGCGCGGCAGGACCGGCCCGGCGCCCGCGCGGCGTGGGCGGAGGCGCTGGCCGGCGTCACCGGTCCGTGCCACGTCCACCCGGCGGAGCGGGCGGGCACGCCCGAGCCGCACCGGCAGCTCCGGCGCGCCCTGGGCGCGGCGGAGTCGGACGCGCTGACCAACCGCTGCCGCGCGCTCGGCGTCACCCTCAACACGGTCGTCCAGTGCGCGTGGGGCTACGTGCTCTCGCGGCTGACCAACGCCGACGACGTCCTGTTCGGCACGTCGGTCTCCGGCCGGCCGCCGGAGCTGCCCGGCGTGCGGGACATGGTCGGCCTGCTGACCAACACGGTGCCGGTGCGGGTGCGGGTCGACCGCGACGAGACGCTGGCCGCCCTGGCGCGGCGGACCCAGGACGAGCAGGCCGCGCTGCTGCCGCACCACCACCTGTCCCTGGCCGAGATCCAGCGCCAGGCCGGGTTCGGCGGCGGCAAGAGCCTGTTCGACACCACCACGATGGTCGTCAACTACCCGCTCGACCCCTCGGTGTGGCCGGACTCCCTCGGCGACCTCCGGGCCGGCTCCTACGGGCTGGAGGACGAGACGCACTACCCGCTGCGCATGGTCGCCATCCCGGGCGACCGGCTGGAGCTGTGGCTGGGGCACCGGCCCGACGTGTTCGACGACGCCGCGGCGGGCGCCCTGTTCGACCGCTTCACCACCGTGCTCGACCGCTTCGCGACCGACCCCGACCGCCCGGTCCGGGAGCTGTACGCGGCCGAGGTCGGCGACCGGCAGCGGCTGCTGGCCGAATGGGGCGGCTACGCCTGAGCCGCCCGTGACCACCCGAACCACCGGTACGCCGGGTGCCCCGCACGTCCGACGCGCACGTGCCGAGCCGAGTCTGCTTGGAGGATCACCGATGTCCCACGACATCCACCTGCTCGTCACGCGACAGGCCGCGGCCACGCCCGACGCGGTCGCCGTGGTCGACGACACCCGCTCGTACAGCTACGCGGAGCTGGAGGACCGCGCCGAACGCCTGGCCGCCGCGCTGCGCGCCGGCGGCGTCGGGCCCGAGTCGGTGGTGGGCGTGTGCCTGCCGCGCGGCGTCGACCTGGTGGCCGGGCTGCTCGCGGTGTGGAAGGCCGGCGGCGCGTACCTGCCGCTCGACCCCGACCACCCCGGGCAGCGCAACGCCCTGGTGCTGCGCAACGCCGGCGTCCGGCAGCTGCTGGCCGCGCCGGGCACCGCCCCGCCGGGCGTCCCGGACCTGGTCGTGCTCTCGCCGCACGACCTGCCCGAGCCCTCGGGCGCCCCGGCCGTCGACTCCGGCGGCGAGGGCGCGGCCTACGTCGTGCACACCTCGGGCTCCACCGGCACGCCGAAGGGCGTCGTCGTCACGCACGCGGGCATCGCCAACCGGGTCGACTGGGCCGTGCGCGGCCAGCGGCTGACCGCGGCCGACCGGGTGCTCCAGAAGACCGCGCTCACCTTCGACGCCGCCGGCTGGGAGATCTTCGCCCCGCTGACCTGCGGCGGCACCGTGGTGCTCGCCCCGCACGGCGCCGAGCGCGACCCGGCGGCGCTGGTGGCCGCGGTGGTCCGGCACGACGTCACCGTGCTCCAGGTGGTGCCGTCGGTGCTGCGCGCCCTGGTCGCCGAGGACGCCTGGTCCGGCGCCCGCGCCCTGCGGCTGCTCACCTGCGCGGGCGAGGCGCTGCACGCCGAGCTGGTGCAGCGCTTCCTCGGGCTGCTCCCGGCACCCGAGCGGGTGGAGGTGTGGAACACCTACGGGCCGACCGAGTGCTCCATCGACGTCACCGCGTTCCGCTTCGACCCCGAGCAGCGGTCCGGCCCGGTGCCGATCGGCCGCCCGATCCCCGGGATGCGCGTGCTGATCGCCGACGAGCGGGTCGAGCCGGTCGACATCGGCGTGACCGGCGAGCTGTACGCGGGCGGCGTCGGCGTCGCCCGCGGCTACCTGGGCCTGCCCGGCCGCACGGCCGAGGTGTTCGTGCCCGACCCGCACGGCCCGGCGGGCGCGCGGCTGTACCGCACCGGCGACCTGGCGCGGTGGCGCGAGGACGGCTACCTGGAGTACCGCGGGCGCGTCGACCAGCAGGTCAAGGTCAACGGCGTGCGCATCGAACCGGGCGAGGTCGAGGCGGCGCTGGCCGGCCACCCCGGCGTGCGCGCGGTGGCCGTCGTGCCGTTCGCCACGCCGGACGGCGGCACCCGCCTGGTCGCCTACCACGAGGCCACCGGCCAGGCCGACGTCGGCGACCTGCGCGGCTACCTGGTCGACCGCCTGCCCGCCACCCACGTGCCGTCGGCGTTCGTCGCGCTCGACCGGCTCCCGCTGCTGCCCAGCGGCAAGGTCGACCGGTCGGCGCTGCCCGAGCCCGCGGCGACGGCCGGGGAGAAGGTCGCGCCGCGCACCGCCGCCGAGCGGCTGGTCGAACGGGTCTGGTGCGAGCTGCTGGGCGTGGCCGAGGTCGGCGTGCACGACGACTTCTTCCGGCTCGGCGGCTCCTCGCTCCAGTTCACCCGGCTGGCCAACCGGCTGCGCAAGGCCACCGGCACGGCCGTCGACCTGCCCCGGCTGCTGTCGGCCACCACGCTCGCCGAGCAGGCGGCGCTGGTGACCCCGGCCGAGGAGGTCGACGCCGACGCGCTGCGCCGCGTCCCGCGCACCGGCCCGCTGCCGGTCTCCACGGGCCAGCGCCGGCTGTGGCTGCTCGACCGGATGCAGCCCCGCGCCCGCGAGTGGGTCTCGCCGCTGTTCCTGCGGGTGCCCGGCGACACGCCCGACGACCTGGTCCGCGCCGCGCTGGACGGGCTGACCGCCCGGCACGAGTCGCTGCGCACCCGGTTCGCCACCGAGCGCGGCGAGCCCGTCCAGGTCGTCGACCCGCCCGCGCCCGCCGACCTGCGCGTCCTCGCCGCGTCCGACGAACTCGCCACCGTGCTCGACGGCGAGCTGGACCGGGGCATCGACGTCGAACGGGGCCCGCTGGTGCGCTCGGTGCTCACCGCGGCCGGCGACGCCGGGCACGACCGGGTGCTGGTCGTGCTGATGCACCACATCGTCTGCGACGGCTGGTCCTCCTCGGTCCTGGAGCGCGACTTCGCCGAACTGCTCGCCGCCGCCCGGGACGGCCGCGCGCCCCGCCTGCCCGAGCTGCCCGTGCAGTACGCGGACTACGCGGTGTGGCAGCGGGAGCGGGCGGAGGGCCCGGCGGTCGAGGAGGAGCTGCGGCACTGGCGGACCGTGCTCGACGGCGCGGCGCCCCTCGTGCTGCACACCGACAAGGCCCGCCCCGAGGTCCGCGACGGCCGGGGCGCCATGGTGCCCTTCACCGTCTCCGCCCTGGTCGCCGAGGCGCTCGACGAGCTGGGCCGCGAGGTCGGCGCCACGTCGTTCATGACCCTGCTGTCCGGCTTCAGCACCCTGCTGGCCCGCTACACCGGCCAGTGGGACGTGGTGATCGGCACGCCGGTGTCCGGGCGCGACCGGGCCGAGGTCGAGGACGTGGTGGGCTTCTTCCTCAACAGCGTCGTCCTGCGCTGCCGGCTCGACGGCCGCTCGTCGTTCCGCGACGCCCTCGCCGGCGTGCGCGACACCTGCCGGGACGCCCTGGCGCACCAGGGCCTGCCGTTCGAGCTGCTGGTCGCCGACCTCGCGCCGGAGCGGGACCTCTCCCGCACGCCGCTGTACCAGGTGGCCTTCGACCTGCACGACGAGCGGCTGACCGGCTCCGCGGCGGACCCCGAGGACCTGGGCACCCTGCTCGACCTGTCCCGCACGGCCCGCACCGACCTGACGCTGTACCTGCGCCGGGAACCGGACGGCCGCTACGTCGGCGGCTTCGAGTACGCCACCGCGCTGTTCGAACGCGCCACGGTCGAGCGGATGGCCGAGCACTTCGTCCGGCTGCTCACCTCCGCCGCGGCGGACCCGGCCGCCCGCCTGGCCGAGATGGACTTCGACGGGCCGCGCCGCGCCGCGCGGCGACCGGCGAACCGGGTCGCGGCGTCGTTCGGCTCGGTCCCGCGCCTGGTGGAGCGCCAGGTCCGCGCGGCGCCCGACGCGGTGGCCCTGGTCGCCGGCGCGGACACCGCGACGTTCGCCGAGCTCGACGAGCGGGCCAACCGGATCGCCCACCACCTGCGGCGGCGCGGCGCGGGCCCGGAGTCCGTCGTCGCGGTGGCCCTGGACCGGGGCGTGGACCTGATGGCGAGCCTGCTGGGCGTGTGGAAGGCAGGCGCGGCCTACCTGCCGCTCGACCCGAACCTGCCGCAGGAGCGGATCGGGTTCATGCTGACCGACGCCGACGTGCCCGTGGTGCTGACCGCCTCCGCGCACGCCGACCGGGTGAGCACCCACGCCTCGGGCCACGTGGTCTACCTGGACACCGACGCGGCCCTGGTCGCGGCGGAGCCGGCCGACGCGCCCGAGCGGGTCGACGACCCGGACCTGCTGGCCTACGTCATCTACACCTCCGGCTCGACCGGCAGGCCGAAGGGCGTGCAGATCACCCACGGCGGCCTGGCCAACCACCTGCGGTGGGCCACCAACGAGCTGGCCATGCGCGGCCGGCGCGGCGGCGCGGTGTTCTCCTCGGTCGCGTTCGACCTGGTGGTGCCGAACCTGTGGGCGCCGCTGATGGCGGGCCAGCCGGTGCACCTGCTGCCGTCCGACCTGGACCTGGCCGACCTGGGCAGGCTGCTGACCGACGTGGCGCCGCTGAGCTTCCTCAAGCTCACCCCGGGCCACCTCCAGATCCTGACCGACCAGCTCTCCGAGCAGTGGCTGGCCGACCTGGCCGAGGTCGTCGTGGTGGCGGGCGAGCCGCTGCCCCCCGCGCTGGCCGACCGGTGGCTGCGGGCGCTCGGCCCGGGGCACCTGATCAACGAGTACGGCCCGACCGAGTCGTCGGTGGGCACCTGCGTCTTCCCGGTGGACGAACCCGCCGTGGGCGACTCGGTGCCGATCGGCCAGGCGCTGCCCGGCATCGAGATGCACGTCCTCGACGACGCGCTGCGGCCCCTGCCGACCGGCGTGGTGGGCGAGCTGTACGTCGGGGGAGCGGGCCTGGCCCGCGGCTACCTGGACCGCCCGGCGCTGACCGCCGACCGGTTCGTGCCCTCGCCGTTCGGCCCGCCCGGGTCGCGCCTGTACCGGACCGGCGACCTGGTGCGCGTCCTGCCCGAGGGCGACGTGGACTTCGTCGGCCGCGCGGACGACCAGGTCAAGATCCGCGGCTACCGGGTGGAGCTGGGCGAGGTCACCGCGGTGCTGGCCGACCACCCGGACGTCAAGGACGCCGTCGTGGTCACCGCCAAGGGCCCGTCGGGCGACGTGCGGCTGCTCGCCTACTGCGTGGCCGCGCCGGACGTGGCGGACCTGCCGGGCGCGCTGACCGCGCACTGCGCCGCCCGGCTGCCGGACTACATGGTCCCGGACGGGATCGCGGTGCTGGAGCGGATGCCGCTCAACGCCAACGGCAAGGTGGACAAGGCGGCGCTGCCGGCGTTCAACGAGGCGCGGACGACCGAGCTCGTCGCCCCGCGCGGCCCGGTCGAGGAGCGGGTCGCGGGGATCTTCACCGACCTCCTGGGCGTGCCGGCCGGCGCGGACTCGCACTTCTTCCGGTCGGGCGGCAACTCGATCCTGGCCATCCGGCTCATCGCGGGCCTGCGGTCGGTGTTCGAGGTGGACCTGCCGATCCGGTCGGTGTTCGAGGGGCCGACGGTCGCCGAGCTGGCCGCCGTCGTCGAGGCCGCGATCCTCGCCGAGGTCGAGCAGATGTCCGAAGAGGAGCTGATCGCCCGGACCTCGCCCGAGGTCTGAGCCCATATAGCCGCCGTATTGCCCGACGGACGACAGTGCCAGAGCCGCAGGCGCGCCGGGCGTGGCGGGACGAGACGGAAAGAGGGGTGGTCCCCGTGGCGGAGTCAGCCGAGCAGCGCTGGTCGCCGAGGGTGATCCGGCCGGCGGACGCGGATGTCGCGCCCACCACCGCAGGGCTGCTGGAGCACCTGGCGTCGGTCGACGACCTGGGCGCCGAGCTGACCCGGGCGAAGGCGCTGGTGTGGCGCGGTTTCGCGGTGCGGCCGGAGGAGTTCGACGCCGTCATCGACCACCTGCTGCCGGAGCGCTGGGCGTACAAGCACGGCAACTCGCCGCGCACCAAGGTGGGCGACATCGGCGCGAACGTCTACACGTCGACCGAGTACCCGCCCGAGTACACCATCTCCATGCACAACGAGCTGTCCTACGCCGCGCGCTACCCGAGCCGCCTGCTGTTCTACTGCCAGCAGGCGCCCGGGGGCGGCGGCGCGACCCCGGTGGTCGACGGCACCCGGTGGCTGGCCGCCCTCGACGAGGAGGTCCGCGCCGCCTACCGCGGCGGCGTGCGCTACCGGCAGAACCTGCACGACGGCCACGGCTTCGGCAAGAGCTGGCAGGAGACGTTCGAGACCACCAACAAGGCCGACGTCGAGGTGTTCCTCAAGGAGACCTCGGCCGAGTTCGAGTGGCGGGCCGACGGCTCGCTGCGCATCGAGCAGCACGGCCCGGCCACGCTCGTCGACCCGCGCACCGGCGCCGAGGTCTGGTTCAACCAGTCCGACCAGTGGCACGCCGCCGGGCTCGGCGACGAGACCGCCAAGGCGCTGGCCGAGATCATGGCCGAGGAGGACATGCCGCAGTCGGTCGTCTTCGCCGACGGCACGCCCATCCCCGCCGAGCACGTCGTGCAGGTGCGCGACCGCGGCCTGGCGGAGGCGGTCGACAACGACTGGTCCGCGGGCGACCTGATGCTGATCGACAACGTGCTCGTCGGGCACGGCAGGCGACCGTTCACCGGCCCCCGCCGGGTGCTCGTGGCCATGTCCGGATGAGCGGAGGTACCAACGGATGACCGACACCCTGTCCCAACCGCAGACGCTGCCGCACGTGCAGCGGGCCGACGACGCACGACCCCTGCACGAGGTGGTCGCGGCCGAGCAGGACCGCTGGCGGAAGCTGCTCACCACGCACGGCGCGCTGCTGTTCCGCGGCTACCCGGTGGACGACGTGACCGCGTTCGAGGCGGTCGTGCGGGCGTTCTCCGGCGAGCCGCTGACCTACAACGAGCGCTCCTCGCCCCGGCACGCGATCAAGGGCAACGTCTACACCTCGACCGACTACCCGCCGGACGAGGAGATCTTCCTGCACAACGAGAACTCCTACCAGGCGGTGTGGCCGCGGGTCGTCTACTTCTACTGCGACCGCGAGCCGGAGACGCTGGGCGCGACCCCGCTGGCCGACGTGCGCCGCGTGCACCGGGCCATCGACCCCGCCGTGCGGGAGGAGTTCGAGCGGCGCGGCTGGATGGTCGTGCGCAACTACCGGCCCCACTTCGGGGTGTCCTGGCCGGAGGTGTTCGGCACCACCGACCGCGCCGAGGTGGAGCGCTACTGCGCCGGCCGCGGCATGGTCGCCGAGTGGGTCGGCGACGACCACCTGCGCACCAGGGCGCTGCGCAGGGCGACCTACGTCCACCCCGCCACCGGCGAGGACGTGTGGTTCAACCACATCACGTTCTTCCACCACTCGTCGCTGGACGAGGACCTCCAGGAGGGCCTGCTGGGCATGTTCGGCGAGGAGGGCCTGCCGACCAACACGTACTACGGCGACGGCGCCCCGATCCCGAACGAGGTCGTCGCCCACCTGCGGGCCGCCTACCGCGCCGAGTCCCGCCGGTTCGACTGGCGGCACAAGGACGTGCTGCTGGTGGACAACATGCTGGCCGCGCACGGCCGCGAGCCGTTCACCGGCCCGCGCAAGATCGCGGTCGCCATGGGCGAGGCGCACGTGTCCGACTACCTGGTCGACGGGGGGTGAGCCGTGGGCCGACCCACGACCGCCGGCCCGACCGGCTGGCTGCGCGTCTACCGGTCCCGACCCCGGGCCGGGCTGCGCCTGGTGTGCTTCCCGCACGCGGGCGGCGGCACGAGCACCTTCCACGGCTGGGCCGAGCGGCTGCCCGGGTCGGTCGAGGTGGTGGGCGTGCAGTACCCCGGCCGCCAGGACCGCAGCCACGAGACGCCCGTCGAGCGGCTGGAGGAGCTGGCCGACCGGGTGGCGGCGGTCGTGCCGCGCCTGTTCGACCGGCCGGTCGCGTTCTTCGGGCACAGCCTCGGCGCGACCGTCGCGTTCGAGGTGGCGCGGCGGCTGTCGCCGAGGTTCCCGACGCCGCTCGCGGGACTGGTCGTGTCGGCCCGCAAACCGCCCGCGGAGCGCACCACCAGCGGTTACGACTTCACCCGCGACGACGACCTGCGCCGCTACCTGGCCAGGCTGGGCAACCGGGCCGGGGCGGCGCTGGCCGACCCCGACCTGTGGGACCTGCTGGTGCCGCCGCTGCGCGGCGACCTGCTGATGTCGCAGCGCTACCGCTACACCCCGGGGCCGCCGCTGACCTGCCCGTTCACCCTGATCGCGGCGGCGGACGACCACAGCTGCACGATCGACGACATGCGTCCCTGGACGAAGCACACCATCGGCCCGGCCGACGAGCACGTGGTGCCCGGTGACCACTACTACGTGGACACCCCGCCCCGCGAGCTGTTCGACCTCCTGGCCGGTGCCGCCGACCGGCTCCGCTGACGCCGGGACGACCCCGCCCGAAGGGTAGGAACGATGGCCCGGACGAAGCACCTGATCTCGATCGAGGACCTCTCCGACACCGAACTGCACGACATCGTCGACCGGGCCGCGGAGTTCGCGGCCGGTCCCGTCGAGCCCGGCGGTCCGCTGGCGGACCAGGTCGTCGGCCTGTACTTCCGGCGGACGTCGACGCGCACCCGCACGTCGTTCTGGTCGGGCGCGCTGCGGCTGGGCGCGGGCGTGGTGAACTTCGGGCCGGGCGACCTCCAGACCAACACGGGGGAGACCACCGAGGACACCGGCCGGGTGCTCTCCTCCATGCTGGACGTCCTGGTCGCCCGGACCTGCGGCACCACCGAGGAGCTGCGCGGGTGGGCGTCGTGGGCCGGCATGTCCGTGGTCAACGCGATGAGCGAGCTGGAGCACCCGACCCAGGCGCTGACCGACCTGGCCACGATCAAGTCCCACTTCGGCACGCTGTCCGGCGTCCGGGTGACCTACCTCGGCGAGGGCAACAACAGCGCGACCGCGCTCGCCCTGGCCGTGGCCCGCGTGCCCGGCATGGAGATCGACTTCCGGACGCCGCCGGGCTACCCGGTCGACCCGGGCGTGATGGCCCGCGCGCACGAGGCGGCCGGGCGCACCGGGGCGAAGATCTCCGAGTCGCACGACATGTCCACGCCGCCCTCCGGGGTGGACGTCGTCTACACGACCCGCTGGCAGACCACCGGCACCACCAAGCCGGACCCGGACTGGCGGGCGGTGTTCGCGCCGTTCCAGGTCAACGCGGCGCTGTGGGACGCCAACCCGGACGCGGTGTTCATGCACGACCTGCCCGCGCACCGCGGCGAGGAGGTCACCGCCGAGGTCCTCGACGGGCCCGCCAGCATCGCGTTCGAGCAGGCGGCGAACAAGATGCGCGCCGCGATGGCCGTCCTGGAGTGGTGCGGGACATGACCGCCGAGCCGATCGCGGCGGACAGCGCCCCGCCGCTGCGGCGCAACCGCGACTTCCTGCTGCTGTGGACCGGGGCCGGGTTCTCGCAGATGGGCGCGAAGATCAGCGTGATCGCGTTCCCGCTGCTGCTCGTCTGGCACGGCGACTCGGCGCTGGGCGCGGGCCTGGTGGCGTTCGCGGGCCTGCTGCCCGCCCTGCTGCTCCAGCTGCCCGCCGGCGTCCTGGTGGACCGCTGGGACCGCCGCAAGCTGATGATCGGCTGCGACGCGCTGGCGGCGCTGGCCATGCTCAGCGTCGCCGTCGCCGTGCTGTCCGGCGTCGTGTGGCTGCCGCACCTGCTGGTGGTCAACTTCGTCGAGGGCGCCTGCCTGATCTTCTACCTGCTCGCCCAGCGGGCCGCCGTGCGCAACGTGGTCGAGCCCGCGCACCTGCCCGCGGCGGTGTCCCGCAACGAGGCGCGCGGCCGGGTCGCGTCCCTGCTCGGCCAGCCCGCGGGCAGCTCCCTGTTCGCCCTGCTGTCCTGGCTGCCGTTCGCGGCCGTCGCGCTCGGGCACCTGGTGGCGCTGGTCGCCCTGCTGTTCGTGCGCAGGCCGTTGCAGACCGAGCGGGTGCAACGGCCGCTGGAGCTGCGCCGCGACATCGGCGAGGGCCTGCGCTGGCTGTGGGGGCAGAAGTTCCTGCGGGTCGCCACCGTCATGGTGGCGGCGACGAACTTCTTCGCGCAGGTCGTCAACCTGGTCCCGCTCGTGGTGATCAAGCAGACCGGCGGCTCGGCCGCGCTGGCGGGCCTGATCGGCCTGGTCGGCGGGGTCGGCGGCGTGTGCGGGGCGCTGTTCGGCGGGGTGCTGCTGCGCAGGCTGTCGCTCGGCGGCGTCCTGCTGCTCGACCTGGCCGCGCGCGCCGTGCTGGTGCCGGTGATGGCGTTCGCCACCGCCCTGCCGCTGCTGTTCGCGCCGTTCGCCCTGATGTCGTTCACCGGGGCGGTGCTCAACGTCGGCGCCGGCGCCTACATGGCCCGGGTGGTGCCCGACGAGATGCAGGGCCGCGCCATGAGCGCCGTCATGCTGACCTCCTGGGGCGCGAACTCCGCCGGCGCGCTCGTGGCGGGCCTGCTGCTCAGCTCCCTCACCACCACCGCGACCCTGCTGTGCGTCACCGCCGGCCTGGTCGTGCTCCTCGTCGGCGCGGTGCTCAGCCCCACCATCCGCAAGTCCGACGCCCGCTGACCGAACCCGGCGCCCGCAGGTCCCCGCACGCCCTGCCCTCGCAGGCCCCGTCCCCGCAGGCCCGACGCCCGCCGACCAGCGGGCGTCGGGCCTGCGTCACAGCCGGCCCTCGGGCGGCGCGACGCGGGCCAGCGCCATCTCGTCCCGGGCCCGCACCACCGCGAACGTGGCCGCGGTGACGGCCGCGCGGGCCGCGCCCAGGACCTCGCACAGGCGGGAGTGCACGTCGGCCGGGTCGCCGCCGGCGCGGGCGCGCTGCGCGGCGTCCACGGCCAGCGCGGCGGCCTCGACGACGCCCAGCACCGCCTCGTCGAGCGGGTCGGAGCGGTCGGACGTCGCCTTGAGCACCTCCAGCCCGGCAACGGTCATCGGTGGCAGCACGGGGGTGGGGCTGGACATGGTTCCTCCCGGACGGTCGGCGGAGCAGGGGAGTGGTGCGGGACGACCCCCGGCGGGACGACCGCAGCGGCACCACCGTGGCGAGCCCACGGTGGTGCCGCTGCGGTTGGTGCCGGTGCGGTCGGTGCTGCGGTGCTGCGGTGCTGCGGTGGTGCCGTGGTGCCGCCGCCCCGGTACCGGGTGGGGCGGCACCGGGGTCAGCGACCGGCGGGGAGGGTGTCGGGCACGACCGCGCCCGGCGCGCCGGAGAACGTGCGCCTCCCGTACAGCAGGGGGCTCCCCGGCCGGTTCTCGATGTCGAGGATGCGGCCGAACACGACCGTGTGGTCGCCGACCCGGTGCAGGTCGGCCACGGCGCACTCGGCCACCGACAGGACGTCGTCGACCAGCACCGGCACCCCGTGGGGCGAGCGCTCCCACGCCACCGAGGCGAACCTGTCCGGCGCGGGCGAGGCGAACCGCTCGGCGGTCGCCCGCCCCCGCTCCGCCAGCAGGTTCACCGCGAAGGCGCCGGTCTCGCGCACCGCGGCCAGGGTGCCGGCGCCCTGGTCGAGGCACACCAGCAGCGTCGGCGGGTCGAGCGTGACGCTGACCAGCGAGTTGCAGGTGAGCCCGTGCGGGCGGCCGGAGCCGCTGAACGCGGTGACCACGGTGACGCCGGTGAAGTAGCCGGTCATGAAGTCCTTCACGGCACGGGGAGCTACCTGCCCGGCCTGCGCGTGGGTCCGGATCGTCTGCATGTGTTGCCCCCATCGTGTGCTCGGTGACGTGCTCCGCAGGGTCGGCCGGACTCCTCCCGCACCGGTCAGTCGTTGATGCTCGCGAGGTACTCGTAGCAGCTGGGCAGGGTGGCGACCATCTCGTCGGCCTCCGCCCTGAGCTTGGCGAACTCGGCGAGCGCGTTGGTGGGTTCCAGGTGGCGCAGCGCGGGCCGGGCGGTGAGCGGGATGCGCCCCAGGCCGAGGTTCATCGTGTTCCACGAGTAGCTCTCGAACCCGTGGTAGTGCGGGTAGATCGTCTCCTCGTCGAGCAGGTGCGACTCGGCCAGGTCCAGCTTCTCCTGGAGGCCCGCCGGGATGGGCCGGGTCTTGGCCTCCTTCCAGTACGGCGTGTCCTCCCGGTCGGCCGACCGGTAGTGCAGCACCAGGAACTCCTTGACGCCGTCGACCGCCTTGTTGATCCGGTTGTTGTAGGCCGCCGTCATCCGCTGGTCGAAGCCGTTGTCGGGGAAGTGCTTGACCAGCTGCTCGATCGCGTGCTGGATGAAGAAGATGCCGGTGGACTCCAGCGGCTCGACGAACGCGCTCGACAGGCCGATCGCCACGCAGTTCTTGACCCACGAGTTGCTGTTGCGGCCGATCCGCATCCGGATGTGGTTGGCCTCCAGGTCGTCCCGACCGGGCGCCACCTTCTCGCGCAGCTCGCGCTCGGCCTCCTCCGGCGTGATGAACTGGTCGGAGTAGACGTAGCCGTTGCCGTTGCGGCGGAACAGCGGGATCGTCCACGCCCAGCCCGCCGTCATCGCGGTGGCCGTGGTGTAGGGCTGCATGTCGGTGGCGTCCTCGCGCGGCACGCGCAGCGCGACCGCCCGGTTGTTGGGCAGGAAGTCCTCGAAGGACTCGAACTTCTCGCCCATCGCCTTGTTGATCAGCAGCCCGCGGAAGCCGGTGCAGTCGATGTAGAGGCCGCCGGTGATGGCCCCGTGGTTCTGGGTGCGGATCTCGGAGATCCAGCCGCGGCTGTCCAGGCCGACGTCGACCACGTCGTCCACCACGTGCTTGACGCCGTGCGCCCGGCCGTGCTCGGCCAGGAACGACGCCACCGCGTCGGCGTCGAAGTGGTAGGCGTAGGGGAACTGCGCGCGCTGGTCCTCCAGCGTCGACTTGCCCAGCGGCCCGTCGAGGCTGGACACGAACAGCGAGCCGTCCAGCATCCGGGGCGAGCGCTCGGCGTCGCACAGCGCCGTGGTGATGAAGCACGACCGGTCGAACGGCTCGCTGCGGTCACCCAGCTCCAGCCACCACTCCGCGAGGCTGAACCCGTCCGCGCCGCGCAGCCGCTCGAACGGGTGGTAGAAATGCTCGCCGGGCTTGCGCCAGTTCTCGAACCGGATGCCGAGCTTGTAGCTGCCCGCGCATTTCGGCAGCCATTCCCGCTCGTCCAGGCCGAGGTAGTCGAAGAAATGGCGGACGGTGCTGAAGGTCGCCTCACCGACACCGATCCGGGAGACCTGCGAGGACTCCACGAGGGTCACGTCGACGTGCGCGCCGAAGGCGGTCTTCAGGTAGGTCGCGGTCATCCACCCGGCGGTGCCACCACCCACGATCACCACGGATCGGATCATGTGCCACTCCCCTGTCAGGTAAGCTTTCCTTGCGGGAACGCGCCCCGGAACGGCCGGTGGATTGCTCCGGGCGGTTCGGAATCGCCTTCGACTCTGCTGTTCCGCGCCATACCGGCGCTATATTGCGGGTATGCTTCGGGAATATCAATTGGTGCCGGACAGGGCCGGCGCGGTCTCCTCGCGCAGGTCCGGCACGCGCCCCAGGTGCTCGACCACCCACGGGTCCGAGTAGATCGTGTCCAGGTAGCGGTCGCCCCCGTCGGGCAGCACCAGCACGCACGTCGACCCGCGCGGCAGCGTCGGGGCGAGCCGGTACAGGGCGGTGACGGCCGCCCCGGACGACCCGCCCGCCAGCACCGCCTCCTGCTCGACCAGGGCACGGCACCCTGCCACGCAGTCCAGGTCCGTCACGTGCACCACCCGGTGCGGTGCGCTCGCGTCGTGGATCTGCGGGCGCACCGACGCGCCGTGCCCCGGGATCAACCGGGACACCGGCGGGGGAGCGGGGTCGAACAGCGCGCTGCCCACCGCGTCCACCGCGATGATCTGCGTGCGCAGCCCGTGCCGGCGCACGTAGCGCCCGCAGCCCTGGAGCGTCCCCGTCGTGCCGGCCGGGACGAACAGGTAGTCCACCGGGTCGTCCAGCGCCGTCACGATCTCCCGCATGGTGCGCTCGTGCGCCTGCGGGTTGCGCGGGTTCGCGTACTGGTTGGGCCAGAACGCGTGCGGCAGGGTCGCCACCAGCTCCCGGACCCGGCGCAGCCGCGCGGGCAGCAGCTCGCCGGTCGCCGGGTCCGGTTCGGTGACCACCTCGACCTCCGCGCCGTAGGCCCGGAGGATCTTCACGTTGTGCCCGGTGGTCTTCGCGTCCACCACGCAGATGAACCGCAGCCCGAAGTACCGGCACAGCTGCGCCAGCCCGATGGCCAGGTTCCCCGAGCTGGACTCCACGACCACCGAGCGCGCCGGGTCCAGCTCCCCGGTGTAGAGCTTGTCCAGCAGCATGGCGACCGCGGTGCGGTCCTTGATGCTGCCGCCCGGGTTGAACTTCTCCACCTTGGCGTGCACCTGGAGGTCGAGCTCGACGGAGAACCGCTCGAGCTCGACCAGGGGCGTGTTCCCCACGGTGGAGAGGATGCCGCGCAGCGCGGGGTTGACCACCGGACTCAGAAACCCGGAGCGGCGGCCGGTGCCCGCAGCGAGCCCAGGTAGGGGTGCCACAGGTGCTCGGGGTCGGCCTCCACGGCCGCCACGACCTCGCGCATCGCGGCCAGCGCCTTGGGCTCCTCGCCGTCGTACACGTCGCCCTGGAGCATCTTCAGCACGTCGGTGCGGTAGCGCGGGTCCTGCACGAACGCGGTGAACAGCACGTTGAGGCGGTAGTAGATCGAGATGAACTCGTACCAGTACTTCACCGCGCGGCGCAGCTTGGTCTCGTAGGTGTCGAACCGCTTCTTGGCGTAGTCGCCCTCGGCGTGCGCGGCGATGATGTCCTGCGCGGCGATGCGGGCGCTGTTGAGCGCCACGCTCACCCCGCTGGAGAAGATCGGGTCGACGAACCGGGCCGCGTCGCCGATCAGCACGAACCGGTCGCCGCAGATCTGCTTCATCGCGTAGCTGTAGTCGCCCTCGACCTTGAACGGCCGGACCTGCTTGGCCTTCTTCAGCGCCTCGGCCAGCTCCGGCCGGCTGCCGACGAAGTCCCAGAAGAACTTCTCCCGGTCGGTGTTGGCCTCGGTGAACCGCTTCTTCTGCGTCACCACGCCGATGCTGGTGATCGTGTCGGTGATCGGGATCTGCCAGACCCAGGTGTCCTTGATCGGCAGGAAGTGCACGAAGATGTGGTCGACCACGGAGGCGTTGGGCGCGATGGCGTCCCGGTCCAGGTCCTCGAACCAGGTGTGCAGCGCGTACTGGTCGAACACCGGGTCGGAGACCTTGAACTTGAGCTGGCGGCCCACCAGGGTCTGCCGGCCCGACGCGTCGACCACCATGCCCGCGGTGTAGACGGCCTCGCGCGGCCCGAACCGGACGGTCAGCTTCACCGCCTCGGGGTCGTCGAAGTCGACGCCGCGCACGCGGGCGCCGTTGAACACGGTCGCGCCCTGCTCCTGCGAGTGGCGCAGCAGGATCGAGTCGAACAGGCCGCGGTCGACGTGGAACGTGTAGTCGCGGTCCACGCCGGGCTGGTTGCGCTCGACGAACTGGATCTCCGCCGACCAGTCGTGCGACAGGCCCTGGTAGCCCATGAACGGGATGTCGCGGGACTCCGCGGACGTCCAGGAGGCGCCGAACTTCTTCGGGAACTTCGCCTCGTCGATCTTCTCCAGCGCGCCGATCTCGTTCAGCACCGGCGTGGTCGCGGGCACCAGCGACTCGCCGACGTGCGGGCGCGGGAACGTCTCGCTCTCGAACACCACGACGGACAACCCGGCCCTGGCCAGGTAGGACGCCATCGTGGAACCGGCCGGGCCGCCGCCGATGATCGCGACGTCGTAGTCGGTCGTCATGAGTTCTCCCTGTCAGCGGTGCTCGCCGCGACCGGCTCGGCCTGCGGCTCCTGGTCGGCTGCTTCGGCCAGCACGAGGCCGGCGATGCTGGTGATGTCGCGGAAGTTGCGCGAGTTGACCCTCGCGTGGGAGACGAACACCCCGAACCGCTCGCGGACGTGGGTGAGCAGGACCGCGGTGCGCAGCGAGTCGATGATCCCCCACTCCAGCAGCGGGGTGGACAGGGTGAGCTCCCGGTCCTCGTCACCCCACAGGAACTCCTCCCGGATGAACTCCAACAGCGCGAGTTCCACTTCGGCTTGCTTCACCGCTTGCTCCTCTCGGGGCCGGGCGCCGCGTCGGCGACCACCGGCTGCTCCTTGCGTTCGGTCCGCCGCGCGGCCAGGTCCTCGTGCCGGCGGACCAGGGCGGGCCGGTCGACCTTGCCGTTGGTGGTGCGCGGCAGGTCCGCCGTGACGTGGACCCGGTCGACCACGGCGTAGGACGGCAGGAGGCGGGCGCAGTGCGCCTTGACGCCCAGCGGCCCGGGGGTGCGGCCCCTCACCGGCACGACGAAGGCGACCAGGCGGGCGTCGATGCCGCTGCCGGCCACGACCACGGCGGCGTCCTCGACGTCCGGGTGGCTCTCCAGGGTCAGCTCCACCTCGCCCAGCCCGACCCGGTGGCCGCGCACCTTGACCGTGTGGTCGCGCCGGCCGACGTAGTCGAACGAGCCGTCGTCGAGCACGCGCACCACGTCGCCGGTGCGGTAGGGGCCGCGCTGGGGCGGCGCGCCCCAGTAGCCCAGCAGCACGGTGGGGCCCTCGACCAGCAGCTCGCCCTCCTCGCCGGGGCCCGCGACCGCGCCGTCCGGCCGCTCGGCCCACGCCGTGTCGCCGGAGCAGGCCAGGCCGATGGGCACCGGCCGGTCGCGCGCCAGGTCGGCCGGGGTGACCTCGTGGAAGGTGCACACGTTGGTCTCGGTGGGGCCGTAGAGGTTGAGCAGGCGCGCACCGGTCCAGCCGGCCAGGGCGCGCACGCCGCCGATCGGGAACGGCTCGCCCGCGAAGCAGAGCGCCCGCAGCGCGGCGGGCGCGGGCCGGTCGAGCAGGCCGCCGTCGCGGATCATCAGGACGAGCGCGGACGGCACCGAGTACCAGACCGTGATCCGCTCGTCGTGCAGGAACCGCACGAGCTGGGTGGGCGCGTAGGCCAGCTCGGCGGGCAGCAGGTGCACCGACGCGCCCGCGGCGAACGCCGCGTACAGGTCCATCACCGACAGGTCGAAGACGAGCGGCGCGTGGTTGGCCAGCCGGTCCTCCGGCCGCACGTCCAGCTCGGCGACCGCCCAGTCCACGAAGGCCCGCGCGTTGCGGTGGCTGACGCACACGCCCTTGGGGGTGCCGGTCGAGCCCGAGGTGTAGAGGACGTACGCGAGGTCGTCGTCGCCGACCGGTTCGTCGACCGGCCCGGCCTCGGCGTCGGGGTCCCCGTCGTCGTGCAGGTCCAGGCACGGCGCCGTGCCGGCGAGCGCGTCGCGCAGCTCCGGCAGGCGGCCCGCGTCGGCGCACACGACCGCCGCGCCGCAGTCCGCGGCGAGCACGACGACCCGGGCCAGCGGCGCGGTCCGGTCCATCGGCACGTAGGCGGCCCCGAGCCGCAGCACGCCCTGCATGGCGGCGACCACGTCGGTGGACTTGTCCGACCACAGGACGACCCGGTCGCCCCGGCGCACGCCGAGCGCGCGCAGCCGGTGCGCGAACCGGTCGGCCGCCCGGTCCAGCTCGCGGTAGGTCAGGGCGGAGCCGGCGCAGGACGCGGCGAGCCGGTCCGGGTGGCGCGCGGCGCTGCCGATGACGAGTTCGTGCAGGCTCACAGCCCCATCCCCTTCGCCACGATGGTGCGGTGGACCTCGTTGGTGCCGGAGAAGACCTTCGCGGGCAGCGCGTCGCGCAGCTGCGCCTCGACGCCGGTCTCCGCGAGGTAGCCGCTGCCGCCGAACACCTGCATCGCGGTGATGCCGTTGGCGACCGCCGCCTCGGAGACCGCGATCTTGGCGAGCGACACCTCGGTGGTGTCCGCGCGGCCCTGGTCCATCCGCCAGCACGCCCGGTACAGCAGCAGGCGGGCGCTGTCGAGCCGCCCGCGCATCTCGGCGATCGGGTGCGCGACGGCCTGGAACTCGCCGATGCGGTGGCCGAACTGGCGGCGGCGGCGGGCGTGCCGGACGCAGCGGCGGAGCTGGTCCTCCATCAGCCCGAGGTAGATCGCGAACAGGCAGCCGCGCTCCCAGCCCATGGAGTGCTGGAAGATCGCGCCGCCCTGGCCGGGCTCGCCGAGCACGTCGTCCGCCGGGACGGGGGTGTCGGTGAACCCGACCCGGCCCGCCGGGCAGCCGTGCAGGCCCATCTTGACCATCGGCGGGCCGACCTCGACGCCGGGGGAGCCGCGGCGGACCACGAAACCGGTGTTGCCCAGGAACCCGGACGCCGGGTCGGTGCTCGCGTAGGTGACGAACACGTCGGCGAGCGGCGCGTTGCTGGAGAACGACTTGACGCCGGTGAGCCGGTAGCCGTCGCCGTCGGCGACCGCCTTCGCGTCCAGCCGCGCCACGTCGGAGCCGGCCTCGTCCTCGGTGATCGCGTTGGCGGCGATCAGCGTCCCGTCGGCCAGGCCCGGCAGCAGCTCGGCGGCCGTCCCGGGGGTGGCGAAGTCGCGGACCGCCACGGCGCAGGCCAGCAGGTGCGCGGCCACGCCGAACACCAGGCCGGTGTCCGGGCAGTGCCGGCCGAAGGTCTCCAGGCACAGGGCGGTGTCCAGGGCGCCCAGGCCGCCGCCGCCGTGCTCGACGGGCAGGCACAGCCCGGTCAGGCCCAGCTCGGCGGCCACCCGCCAGCGGTCCCGGGTGAAGTGCCCCTCCGGTGTGGACGGACGTCCGTCGCCCAACCGGTCGCGCACCGCGGCGGCCAGGTCCTCGCCGCGGCGGCGCTGTTCGCGCGTCAGATCGAAGTCCATGTCCTTCTCCGGTTCGACGACTCGGCTTCGACCACGCTCGCTGGTCGACCTATATTCGGGCACTACCCGGCCTGTCCCGGCCGGGTCAGCCGGCGCCGGCGGGTTCCCGGGCCGGCGGCAGCGCCTGGTCCGGCGCGGGCAGGGCGGCCCGGTCGACCTTGCCGCTCGCGGTCGTGGGGAACGAGGTCACGCCGAGGTAGGCGACCGGCAGGTGCGTCGCGGGCAGCCGCAGCGCCAGGAACTCGCGCAGGCCCGGCGGCACCGAGCCGTCCGCGGTGCGCACGTAGGCGGCCAGCCCGGTGCCGGTGGCCGTGGGGAAGCCGACCACCACGACGCCGCGCAGCGCCGGGTGCGCGGCCAGCGCCGCCTCCACCTCGCCCGGCTCGATCCGCACGCCGTCCACCTTGACCTGGTCGTCCCGCCGGCCGAGGTACTCCAGGACCTCGTCGGCACGGCGGCGCACCAGGTCGCCGGTGCGGTAGAGCCGGGCCCCGGGCGGACCCGCCGGGTCGGGCACGAACCACTCGGCGGTCAGCTCGGGCCGGCCGAGGTAACCCCGGCCGACGCCGACGCCGCCCGCGTACAGCTCGCCCTGCCCGCCCGCCGGCACGGGGTCGCCGTCCTCGTCGAGCACCAGCGCGCGCAGCCCGTCGATCGGCCGCCCGATCGGCACCGGGCCGGACGGCTGGGCCGGGTCGAAGCGGTGCGCGGTGACGTCGATGGCGCACTCGGTCGGGCCGTAGGTGTTCCACACCCGCACCGCACCGGGGTCCGGCAGCCGGTCCAGGAACCGGTGCACCAGCTCGGCGTGCAGCTGCTCGCCCGCCGAGAACAGCAGCCGCAGCGAGCCGCAGTGCGCCCAGCCCGGCTCGTCCACCAGGGTCCGCAGCAGCGACGGCACGACCTGGAGAACGGTGACGCCGTGCTCGGCCAGCAGCCGCACGATCGTCGCGGGGTCCCGCTCGGTCCCGGTGGGCGCGAGCACCACCGCGCCACCGCTGACCAGCGGGGCGAAGATCTCCCAGCAGGCCGCGTCGAACGTCGGGGCGGTCTTCTGGAGCACCCGGTCGGCCGGGCCCAGGCCGTGTGCGCGGACCGTCCAGGCGACCCGGTTGGCGATGCCCGCGTGGTGGACCACCACGCCCTTGGGCGTGCCGGTCGAGCCGGAGGTGAACAGCACGTAGGCCGCCTGGTCGCCGGTCACGTCGGCGGGCGGGGTCGCGGGGAGGCCGTCGGCGGCGGTCACCCCCCGGTCCAGCACCACCGTGCGCACGCCGGCGGCGACCATCGGCGCGTCGGTGATGGTCTGGGTCAGCACGAGGCCCACCCCGGCCGACCGGAGCACCGAGGTGGTCCGGCGGCCGGGGTGGGTGGGGTCCAGCGGCAGGTAGGCGCCGCCGGCCCGCCACACGGCGAGCAGCGCCACCACCAGGTTGACCCCGCGGTGCAGGCACACCCCCACCGTGCTCTCGGCGCGCACCCCGTTGGCGCGCAGCAGGTGCGCCAGCCGGTTCGCGCGCAGGTCCAGCTCGGCGTAGGTCAGCGGGCCGGCCTCGTCGAGCACGGCGACCGCCGCCGGGGTGGCGGCGGCCTGCCGGGCCACCAGCGCGGGGATCAGGGCCTCGGTCGTCGGGGTCATCGCGGGTCCTCCTCGCACCGGTGGGCGGGTCGGCGGTTCACGCCAGGACGTGCCCGTCCAGGTCGCGCATCGCGCGCGAGCGGCGGTGGTCCAGGTGCACGAAGGTGCGGTGGAGCCAGCGGTCGTTGCCGTCGTAGCGCGGCGTGAACAGCGTCCGGCCGTGCAGGGTGACCCGGTTGTCGACCAGGGCCAGGTCGCCGGGCACCAGCAGCAGGGTCTCGGTGACCGACTCCACGGCGTCCCGCAGCACCTCCAAGGCGTTCTTGGCGTCGGTGTCGTGGGCGTGGGTGGCGTGGAAGTCGACCTGGACGTCCGGGTCGGTCGGCTCCCCGGTGAGCACGGCGTGCGCCGGGGCGGCGTCGTCCGGTCGGCCGAACGACGGCGGCGCCTGCGTGGTGAACCGGGGCTCGGCCAGCACGGCGCGGACGTCCTCGGGCAGCTCGCGCACGGCCCGCCGGACGCAGCCCACCTGGAGCCCCGCGATGCGCTCGTGGTCGGCGCGCACGCACAGCAGGGCCACGTAGTCGGGCCGGCGCGGGTGGAAGGCGTTCTCCACGTGCATCTCCAGCCGGGTGGAGCCCGCGTTGCTCTGCTGGGTCTCCCGGCCGGGCACCGGCACCACGTTCTGCACCAGCGCGCCGGACTTCTCGTTGCGGTAGGCGATGACCTCGCCGAGCTGCATCGACACCATGCCGATCACCGCCGCGCCGGGCGTGGAGTCGCGCTCGACCGAGTCGGGCTCGGAGGGGGTCGGGCGCTCGGCGGCGCCCGGCAGGTTGCGCACCAGCAGCGCGCCGTCGGGGCCCGGGTCGCGGCGGAACTCGGCGAGCCGCGCGCGCAGGCGCTCGGGCAGCGTCGACGAGGCGTACCGGCAGTCGTTCACCCAGGCGATATCGTCCACCTTGCGGGGTGGCGCGCCCGCGAGCCGCTCCGCGCCCGCTCTGGTGAGGGCGCGTTCCTCGGCGGTCAAGGTGAACACGGCGTTGTCGTCCATCACTTCCCCTTCACAGCACTGCCGGAGGTCTCGGGTCGCGCACGGTCGACGCGGGCGGGCGGTGCTCACGGCCCTCCCGGACGCCCGGTCTGCACCGTCCACAGTGGTCGAGGGGTGGGCTGCGCGGCCGGCGGGCTCGGCCAGGATCATCGCGCGGGCTATGCGGGCGCTATACGCGTCCGTCGGCCGCCTGATATGGCTGTGGTATAGGCCGCGCCGGGGCAGCTCCCCAGGCTCCCGCCCCGCCGCACCACTGCCGCACCACTGCCGCCCGCGCCGCTTGCCCGGCCGCCCTCACCCGCCACCCGCCGTTTCCCCGCCGCCCGCGCCGCCGCCCACCGCCCGCGCCGCCGCCCACCGCCCGCGCCGCCGCCCACCGCCCGCGCCGCCGCCCACCGCCCGCGCCGCCGCCCACCGCCCGCGCCGCCGCCCACCGCCCGCCCGCACCCTGCCGCCCCGCACCGCCGCGCCGCCCGCACCGCCGCGCCGCCCGCACCGCCGCGCCGCCCGCACCGCCGCGCCGCCCGCACCGCCGCGCCGCCCGCACCGCCGCGCCGCCCGCACCGCCGCGCCGCCCGCACCGCCGCGCCGCCCGCACCGCCGCGCCGCCCGCACCGCCGCGCCGCCCGCACCGCCGCGCCGCCCGCACCGCCGCGCCGCCCGCACCGCCGCGCCGCCCGCACCGCCGCGCCGCCCGCACCGCCGCGCCGCCCGCACCGCCGCGCCGCCCGCACCGCCGCGCCGCCCGCACCGCCGCGCCGCCCGCACCGCCGCGCCGCCCGCACCGCCGCGCCGCCCGCACCGCCGCGCCGCCCGCACCGCCGCGCCGCCCGCACCGCCGCGCCGCCCGCACCGCCGCGCCGCCCGCACCGCCGCGCCGCCCGCACCGCCGCGCCGCCCGCACCGCCGCGCCGCCCGCACCGCCGCGCCGCCCGCACCGCCGCGCCGCCCGCACCGCCGCGCCGCCCCGCCCCGGCGGTGTGGCGTCCCGGTGTCGCGCCATCCCCGCTCCGGGCCTCGCCGGCGTATGCTGGGAGCGCTCCCAGAGTTGCCCCGTCGCCGTGGCCACTTCGAGAGGGGTTCCATGCGAAGCACCATCCGCGCCGTCGCCCTGGCCGGCCTGCTCGTCGCGGGCGCCGTCGCCGCGACCGGTCCGGCGCAGGCCGACGTGACGATCTGCGACCAGTACGGCTCGACCACCGTCCAGGGCCGGTACGTGGCCCAGAACAACAGGTGGGGGTCGTCCGCGACCCAGTGCATCAACGTCACCTCGTCCGGGTTCCGGATCACCCAGCAGCAGGGCTCGGCGCCCACCAACGGCGCGCCCCTGTCCTACCCGTCGCTGTACCTGGGCTGCCACTACGGCAACTGCTCGCCCGGCTCGAACCTGCCGATGCAGGTCAGCCGCATCCGCAGCGCCACGTCGTCGATCGCCTACCGGTACGCCGGCGGCACCTACAACGCCTCCTACGACATCTGGCTCGACCCCACGCCCAAGACCACCGGGGTCAACCAGGTGGAGATCATGATCTGGTTCAACCGCCAGGGCTCCATCCAGCCGATCGGCAGCGCCGTGGGCAACGCGACGGTCGGCGGCCGGACCTGGCAGGTCTGGCGCGGCAGCAACGGCGCCAACAACGTGATCTCCTACGTCGCGCCCTCGGCGATCAACTCGTGGTCGTTCAGCGTGCTCGACTTCGTCAACGACGTCCGCAACCGAGGCATGATCACCACGTCCTGGTACCTGACCAGCGTCCAGGCCGGGTTCGAGCCGTGGAACGGGGGCGTCGGCCTGGGGGTCGACAACTTCTCGGCGTCCGTCAGCGGGTGACCGGTGCCCCGGGGGCGTGCGAACACGCCCCCGGGGCCGCACCACGCTCGGGAACGGAACGTGATCGGTCGGTTGTAGGTGCTATTCCACCCGTTCGCCGGAAACGGTGACCTGTTGCGCTGAGTAACTTCCTCACCACGGTCCCTGCCGGTGATCGACCCACGGAAGGTGGAAGATCATGCACCGCAGTGTGAAACGACTGCTCACTCTGACGAGCGCGCTCGCGTTGTCCCTCGTCACGGTCCCCGCGGTGGCCCGGGCCGCCGCGCCCGACACCTACTGGACGCCGGAGCGGATGCGCGCCGCCGCCCCGCTCGACCTGCCCACCGCCCCGGCCTCGGCGCTGCGCGCCGCCGTTCCCGCCGGCGAGCCCGCCACCGTCGCCCCGCTGGCCCTCCCCAACGGCGGCAGCGCGTGGACCGGCGGCGGCGCCGTCGTGGCGACCGCGGGCCGCGTGTTCTTCACCTACCAGGGCCGCAACGCCTCGTGCAGCGGCAACGCCGTCACCAGCGCCAACAAGAGCACGGTCATCACGGCCGGGCACTGCGTGAAGCTCGACGGCGCGTTCCACACCAACGTCGCCTTCGTGCCCGCGTACGACAACGGCACCGCGCCGTACGGCACGTGGAACGCCCGCGCCACCTTCGCCACCCCGCAGTGGGTCGCGAGCGAGGACATCAACTACGACATCGGCGCCATCGTCGTCGGGCAGCTGGCCGGCCAGTCCCTCACCGACGTCGTCGGGGCGCAGGGCATCGCCTTCAACCAGTCGCGCGCGGTCGACATGTACGCCTTCGGCTACCCGGCCGCCGCGCCGTACGACGGGACGAAGCTCGTCTACTGCAGCGGTCGGACGTTCAACGCCTTCCTCAGCAACGGCATCGGCATGACGTGCAACATGACCGGCGGCGCCAGCGGCGGCCCCTGGTTCCGCTCGTTCTCCGAGGCCACCGGCACCGGCACGGTCAACTCGGTGAACAGCTACAAGATCAACTTCTTCCCGAACTGGATGTTCGGCCCGTACTTCGGCGCCGACGCGCAGAACCTCTACGGCCAGGCCCAGGCGGCCTGACCCCCACCCGTCGCGACCGCGGCCCCGGTGGCGTGCGCGCCGCCGGGGCCACCACCGTCCACACCAGACTCGACAGCCGCCGGTCCGGCTACTTCACCGCGGCGAGCTGGATCAGGTTGCCGCACGTGTCGTCGAGGACGGCGGTGACGACCGGCCCCATGTCGACCGGGTCCTGGGTGAACTCCACGCCCAGCGCCTTGAGCCGCTCGACCTCGGCGTGCACGTCCTCCACGGCGAACTGGGTGAACGGGATGCCGTCGTCGGCCAGCGCCTTCTTGAACGGGCCCGCCGCCGGGTGGCCGTCCGGCTCCAGCAGCAGTTCGACGCCGTCGGGGTCGGCGGGGGAGACCAGGGTGAGCCAGCGGAACTCGCCGGCGGGCACGTCGTGCTTCGTGACGAACCCCAGCTTCTCGGTGTAGAAGGCGAGCGCCTTCGCCTGGTCGTCGACGTACACGCTGGTGATGTTGATGCGGATCACTGGTCCGGTGCCTCTCGGTCGATGGGCCACCGCTCGACGATCGAGCGCAGCGGGCTCGTGTCGATGTGGTGGAACTTGTACCGGCCCTGGCGCCGGGTGCGCACCAGGCCGGCCTGTTCGAGCACCGCGAGGTGCTGGGAGATCGCCTGGCGCGAGGAGGTGAGGCCGTGCTTCATCGTCAGCCGGCCGCAGATCTCGAACAGCGTCTGGCCGTCCCTGTCGGTCAGCTCGTCCAGGATGGTTCGTCGCGTCGCGTCACCGATGGCCCTGAACAGGTCGGGGTCTGCGTCCACGGGCACAGTTATAGGCAAGTGGCCACTTGCCTGTCAAGGTCGGTGACCCCCGGCCCCACCGAACGGCGTGTCGCCCGGAAGGGTGTGCTCAGGTCGGAGGCGGGACACGTAGGCTCTGCGCATGCAGTCGTCGGCCGTGCGTGACGGTGGGCCGCGTCCGGGGCCCCGCAGCCACCAGTGCTTGCGCTACGAGCAGCGGGACGAGTTCGACGTCCGCGCTCGGGAGTTCCTGCTGGCGGGGTTGGCCGCGGGGGAGCGCGCCCTCTACATCGCCCCCGACGCACCCGACGTCCTCGTCGAACGGGTGCGGGCGACCGACGCCCTCGCCGAAGGGCTCCGGCGTGACGCCGTGCGGGTCGCGTCGCTGGAGGCGACCTACACGGCGGCGGCCGTGGTCGACCCCCGCACGCAGGTGGAGACCTACGCCGCGGCCACCGAGGAGGCGCTCGCCGACGGGTTCACCGGCCTGCGCGTCGCCGCCGACGCGACCTCGCTCGTGCGCACCCCTGCCCAGTTGGACGCCTTCGCCCGCTACGAGCACCTGGTCGACCGCTACATGGCCACCCACCCCATGTCGGCGATGTGCGCCTACGACCGCGCCGAACTCGGTGACGACGCCATCGCCCAGCTCGCCTGCCTGCACCCCGAGGCCGGTGACGGCACCTCGCCGTTCCACCTGCACGCCCACGCGCCGGCCGGGGCGGGCGCGGTGCTGGAGGGCGAGCTGGACCTGGAGTCCCACGAGCTGTGGCCGCTCGCGCTGGAGCGCGCCGACGTGCCGCTCGACGGCGGCGAGGTGGTGATCGACGCGACCGACCTGGAGTTCATCGACCACCGCGGCCTGCTCGCGCTGGCCGACCACGCCGAACGGCGCGGCGCGACCGTCGTGCTGCGGACCCGGTTGTTCCACGCCGCGCACCTCCTGCGGGCGCTCGACGTCCGCGGTGTCCGCGTGGAACAGGTCTGACGGGCGCCGGCACCCGGTCCCGCCGTCACCCGGCGGCGGGCGGACCGGGTCGGCCGAGCACGTAGAACTGGAACAGCCCGGTGCCGTCGGGCAGCGCCCCGACCGCGTCGCGCACCCGCAGGCCGGTGACGCGCGCGGCGCGGTGGACGTCGAGCAGCACGGACGTGTGGCCGAAGACGAAGGCGTGCCCGCCGGGCGCCACCAGGTCGGCCAGCCGGCGGAAGGCGGGCAGCGCCGCCGCGCGCGGCACGACCTCGGCGTTGAGGAAGCGCACCACGAGCAGGTCCACCGAGCCCGGCGCCAGCGGTGGGTGCGCGGCGTCGGCGACCAGCACGTGCGGGAGCCCGGCCGCCGCCCGTCGGGCCATCGCGGGGGAGAGGTCCGCCCCCACGCAGCGCGCGCCGGGCAGGGCGTCGGCCAGGTGGCGCAGGTACGCGCCGGTGGAGCAGGCCGGGTCGAACACGACGGGCGCGGCGCAGGCCGGCAGACCGGTGGGGAGCAACCCGGTGGGGAGCAACCCGGCGGCGAGCCGGGCGCCGTGCACGCGGAAGTGGTGCTCGGCGTCGTCCAGGGTGCCGACCAGGGACTGGTGGTCGTCCCACGCGCCGGGCGGGCAGGTCTGCTCGCGCAGGTCGTCGTCGAGCACGGGGAACGGGAAGACCAGCTCGGTCTCCCCGGGCCGGCCGAACAGGTCGTGCCGGCGGGCTTCGGTGCAGGCGCGGTAGCGGAAGTCGACGCCGCCGCCGTGCCGGTGCAGGCCCAGGAAACGACCCATCACCATGTGCGGGCGCACCACGCTGAACCCCGCCGGGGTGGTGAGCAGCCGCCGGCCCAGCCAGGTGCCGTCGGGCCGGCGCAGCAGGAAGTACTGGTTGAGGCTCGGCGGGCAGTCCTCGCGCCAGACGCGCACCCGGCCGGGCGGACCGAAACCCGAGGCGTGCACGGTGTCGCGGACCCGGCGCTCCCGGCGCAGCAGCGCGACGCTCACGACGTGCCCTTCACGACGTGCCCCTCACGACGCGCTCCGGCGACCGCCGAGGCGGCGGCGCGCAGGCGCGTGCGCACGCCGGGGTGCAGGACCGAGTGGCCGGCGTCCACCACGGTGACCTCGGCGTGGGGCAGCGCCGCCGCCAGCGCCGCCGTGCAGCGCAGCCCGGTCGGGTCGCCCGCGCCCTGCACCACGTGCACGGGCACGTGCCGGGGAACGGTGCCCAGCGACGGCAGGACCCCGTGCGGCGGCAGGAAGAAGTCGTGCGCGACGTAGTGCGCCTCCACGGCCACGGACTCGGCCATGCCCGGCTCCGGCGTCACCCGCTCGGGCGCGTAGGGCAGGCCGGCGCACGCGGCGTCGAAGGCGACCCACCGGCGGACCGCGCCGAGGTGGTCGGGGTGCGCGGGGTCCAGCGCGCGGCGCAGGTGGGCGCGCGCCGGGTCGTCCCGCTCGCGCTCGTCGAGGGACTCGGTGAAGCGGCGCCACGTCGCCGGGTCGAGGTCGGGGTGCCACCGGCCCACGGCCGGGTCCTCGTGCCGCCCCAGGTACGGCGCGCCGAGCAGCACGGCGTCGGCGGCCCCGCCGTGCCGGGCGGCCCACAGCAGCGCCACGGCCGCGCCCCACGAGAAGCCCAGCACCGTCCAGGTGTCGACGCCCAGGTGGGCGCGGAGCCGTTCGAGGTCGGCGACCAGGTCGTCGGTGGTGTTGTGCGCGCACCGGCCGCGCGGGGCGGAGGCCCCGCAGCCCCGCTGGTCGTACCGCACGACGTGCCACCGCGCCGGGTCGACCAGGGCGAGGTGGCGCGGGCTGCTGCGCCCGCCGGGACCGCCGTGCACCAGCACCAGCGGCGCGCCGCCGGGGTTCCCGTCGCGCCACCACCTCAGGCGGTGCCCGCCGCCGACGTCGAGCAGGCCGGTCGCCGCGCCCCGCCCGGTCACGGGTTCCTCAGGCGGCGGGCGCGCGGGCCGGGCAGGGCGACGTGCCCGGCCGTGACCAGGTGGAAGCGCTCCAGCCCGGGGCAGTGCACCTGCACGGTGGTCGTGCCGTGCGCCAGGCCGGCCAGCCGGCGGACCAGCACGTCGTGCCCCGCGCGCAGCACCCGTTCGGTGATCTCCCGCCGCAGCGCCGGCACCGGGGCGGGCGGGACGTCCTCGCCGAACCGGGCCGCGGTGCCCGGCGTGTCGACCGCCTCGTCGGGCACGTCCACCGAGGCGGCGGCCAGCAGCCGGGGGTGGCGGCCCAGGGCGCGGGCGACCGCCGCGCCGGTGGCGCTGTCGTCCACGCCCCGGGTGACCAGCGCGGTCTGCACGAGCTCGCCGACCGCGCGCCGCACCGCGTGCCCGGACGAGGTGGACGCGCCGAGCCCGTAGCGGTGCCGCGCCGGACCCGGTCCGCCGCGGTCGAGGGCCAGCACCACCGGCACGTCCAGGTCGGTGGTGAGGTCGACCAGGTCCACCCGGCCGCCGAGGACGTCGTCGGCGGCGGCGAGCAGGTCGGCGGTGTCGTCGGCCAGCAGGTGCCGGGCGATCCGGCGCGGCGGGGTGGCGCGGTCGTGCACGCAGCGCAGCAGGAACAGCGAGAACGCGTCCCGCTCCGCGCACTCGCCCAGGGCGTGCAGCACGGCCTCGTCCTCCGTGGCGCCGATCGCGCAGCCGGTGTTGACCGAGTACGACTTCACCCGCGCGTAGTCGGTGTCGTCCCCGAGCCCGCGCCGCCACCCGGCCCGCTCACCCGAGGTGGACCACGGGGCCCAGAGGAACAGCGGCACCTCGACCCGCCGGCCGTCGCGCACGTCCGCGTGCGGCAGGCACGCCACGTGCGCCCGCGGCTGGGCGCGGGCGAGTTCGGCGACGGCCGCGTCGACCGCGAGGGGGCCCCGCGCCAGCTCGGCGACCGGCACGGCGAGCACCGGCAGGTCGTCGGCCAGGGCGGGGCCGGTGAACACGTGCTCCAGGGACTCGAACAGGGCGCCGACGGTCGCGGTGGCCACGTCGCCCTTGCCCGAGCCCGCGCCGCCGACGACCGGGGCGCCGGTCGCGTCGACCAGGGCGCAGCGCACGGCGGTCAACGGCGCGTCGGCCAGCACCTCCAGCTCGGCCCGCCACCCCAGCGCGTCGAGTTCGGCGCACGCGCGGTCCCGCGCGCCGGGCAGCGGCAGCTCGCGCTCGCGGGGCGGTCCGCCCGGCGCACGGCCGCGGGCGGACTGCGGCGCAGCCGCCCGCGGCCGGGTGGGAACCGGTGCGGTCATGTCAGCGGTCGGACCCGGCGGACTCCGCGGTGTCCTCGGACTCCACCTCGGTGGCGACGTCGGCGGGGATCTCGGTGTCCTCGACCTCGGCGGCGTTGAAGCTGACCAGGTAGCCCATGGTGTCTCCAGATTCGTCGAACCGGATGTGCGGCGACGGGCCGCGCCCGTCGAGGACAGGGTTGCACCCACGTCGGCCGCGCGGACCGCGTCGGCCGCGCGCCCCACTCCCGGGTCGACGCGTCAGCCCCGGCGGTGACGGGGGAACCGGTCCGGTCACGCACCGCACGCAGCGGTCACTCGGTGTGCACGCCCGGCCGGGCAAGCGGGTGCCGCGAGCGGCGGTTCCGCGCCGGAGGGGTGTGCGCGCCGGCGGGGTGTGCGCGCCGGGCTCAGCCCAGGTCGGCGTGCAGGCGCACGGTGGTGCGCCCGGCCCGGTGGTCGACCTCCAGCAGGTCGCAGAACTGGCGCACGAGCCACAGGCCGCACCCCCGCCGCAGCCCCGGGTCGGGCGGCAGGTAGCCCTGGTACCAGTCGACGGGACCCGCGCCCGGGTCGGTGACGTCGCAGATGACGCGCGGACCCACGCGGCGCAGGGTCACCTGCCCGCCGCCGCCACCGTGCCGGACGGCGTTGGTGGCGAGTTCGTTGACGCTGTAGACCAGCCGCGCGACGGCCTCGCCGGACATGCCCAGCGCGGCGGCGGTCCGCGCGACGAAGGCGCGCACGGCCGACAGGTCGGTGCCGAACCGCAGCACGGCCTCCTCGCCGTCGGCGCGCAGCGGGGCGAGCCGGCGTTCCCAGGAGCCGTCCGCGGCCGTCGGACCGGTGTAGTGGTCGCTGGCCCGCGCGGACCGGCCCACGGCCAGCTGCGGGTGGGTGCGCCGGGCGTCGTCCACCACGTGACCGGGCAGCACGCGGGTGTCGTACGGGCAGACGATCCACGCCGGGCAGTCGGCGAAGGCGAGGTTGATCACCGACTCGTAGCGCGTCCACTCGGCCGTCTCCAGCTCGTCGCGGCCGTGCCACACCGGCTCGCCGATCACCCGCACCCGGGGGTGCGGGCCCTTCACCGCGTGCCGGTCGACGTAGCGGTGGTAGGCGCTCAGCGTGCGCCCCGGCGCCCGGTACCAGTCCTCGGCGTCGACGAACTCCACCCGCCCGGCGGACTCGCCCAGCGCGCGGGCCAGCAGCGCGGCGTTGGCGGCGGTGGTCACCGCGAGCACGGCGTCGCCCCGCTCCAGGCCATCGGCGCAGAACGGCGCGGTGGCGGACAGGAACTCGTCGTCGCTGCCGTAGACCAGGCCCTGGTGGACCAGGGTCGGCGGGTGCGGGGCGGCGGTCACGCGCCCACCTCCTGTGCGCTGACGACCGGGGCGGGGGCGGCGGACGTCGGGCGCGGGCGGGAGCCGCGGTCCCCGTCCAGGACCCGCCGTTCCCGACTGCCGTGCGTGATCACGTCCGCCCCAGAGCTCCCGCCGGGCCCAGTTCCGGGCCGTTGCGCGTCAACAGTAACCCGCCGGGGGGCGGGCCGGTACGCGTGGCACCGCCGTCGCCCGCCCCGCGCGCCCGGCCGGCGGGCGGCCGTCCGGTGCGCGGTGGTGGGTGCCACGGCGTCCGGGAGGCGGCACCGGCGCGTTTCCCGACCTGGTCGGGTGGTGAAGGCGCCGGGGGTCGGGGGGCGTGCCCCCGGCGCTGTCCGGTCTATCGCCCCGGCCCGTCACCGCGAAACAGGCTCACGTGTCGTTCACCCGAACGGATGAAGCCAAAAGGGGGTACCCACCCCTGGAAGCCCACGTCAGGGGGACGGCGCTCAGCTCCCGCCGGGGGAGCGGACGACCACCACGTCCGCCAGGCCCGAGATGGTGATGACCGGTTCCAGCAGCGGCGCGGCGAGGAGTTCGATGCGGTCGGCGTGGTCGAACAGGACGCTCAGCCCCGCGCTGTCCAGGTACTCGACCTCGGTCAGGTCCACCACGAGCCGCCCCGGCAGGCCGTCGAGGGCGGCGGCGAGGGCCGGGGTGTTGCTCAGGTCGATCTCCCCGACGGCCTTGAGGACCGCCGTGCCGTCCGGGGCGCGGCCGGGGGTGAGGGTGAGGGGCGTGGTCATCAGGGGATCCTCAGGTGCATGTCGACGGTGGTGCCCCCCGGACCGGGGGTGATGGTGACGCGCTGCATCAGCGCGCGCATCAACGTGACGCCCCGACCGCGGTGCCGGTCGACCTCGGGCTGCGGTGTCCGCCAGCGGCCGGTGTCGACCACGGTCAGGCGCAGGTCGTCGACGAGCGCCTCGGCGCGGAGCCGGACCGGGTCGCCGGTCGCGTCGCGGTGGCCGTGCTCGACGGCGTTGGCGCAGGCTTCGCCGGCGGCGATCAGGACGTTCTGGACGTCCTGCGCGGGCAGGCCGCAGCGGGTCAGCCAGCCGCGCAGGGTCTTGCGGACCGGCGCGAGCTGGGCGGCCTCGGCGGGGAAGGACAGCTCCAGCGGGGCCGGGTGGCGGTAGAGCAGGAGCGCCACGTCGTCGTCGTAGCCCCCGGCCGGGGCCAGCCGGGCCATCACCTGGGTGGCGAGGTCGTCGAGGGCGGTGTCGCGGCCCTCCTGGACGGCCTGCCCGGCCTGGTCGATGCCCGCGGTCAGCGGGCGGCGGCGGCGTTCGACGAGGCCGTCGGTGTACATGAGCAGGGTCGCGCGGGGCGGCAGGGTGCACTCGGCCTCGGGGCGCCGCACGCCGGGGCGCACGGCGAGCGGCGTCGAGCCGCCCTCGTCCAGCAGCCGGGTGGTCCCGTCCGGGTGGGCGAGGATGGCGGGCGGGTGGCCGGCCCGGGAGTAGACCAGGTGACCCGTCTCCGGGGTGAGCACGCCGCAGAAGACCGTGGTGCACACGGCGCCGGGCACGCCCGCGGCGAAGTGGTCCAGGGCCGACAGCGTGCGGGCGGGCCCGACGTCCTGCAGCAGCAGGGCGCGGCAGGCGCTGCGCAGCTGCCCCATCACCGCGGCGGCCTCCAGGCCCCGGCCGACGCAGTCGCCCACCACGATGCCGATCCGGCCGTCCGGCAGCGGGACGGTGTCGTACCAGTCGCCGCCGACCTCCAGGGGACGGGCCGCGGGCTCGTAGCGGACCACGAAGCCCTCGGGCAGGCTGGCGGGGCCGAGGATGGCGCGCTGGAGCGCGATGGCGGTCTCGCGCTGCTGGTCGATCTGGTGGGCGCGGCTCAGCCCCTGCGCCAGGTGCCCCGCCAGCAGCGACAGCAGGACCTTGTCCTCGTCGGTGAACGGCCGGTGGGCGTCCAGGTCGAGCCAGAGCGCCATGGTGCCCGAGGGGTGCTCCAGGGTGATGCCGGTGCCCGTCGCCCCGACGCCGGTCTGGCTCAGCAGGGGGCGTTCGCGCAGCGCGCCGAGGGTCGCCCGGTGCTGCTCGTCCAGGGTGTCCCAGTCCAGGCCCGGTTCGGTGGCGGCGAGCTGCGGCGCGTCGCGGTCGGTGAAGACGGCGGCCAGGACCCGGCGGGCGCGCCACAGCTCCCGGAACTCGTCCAGCGCCCCGTCCAGCGCCTCGGGCAGGCTGGTGGCCCGGGTCAGGCGCATGCTCAGCGCGGCCAGGGCGGTGTCGCGCTGGATGGCGTAGTGCTCGGCGGTGACGTCGCGGAAGGTGCCCACGACCACGGTGCGCCCGGTGTCGGGGTCCTGGGCGGAGTTGAACGTGACGCTGATCCACAGCTGGTGGCCGTCGCGGTGGGTCACCGGCACCGTGTAGCTGCCCCGGCCCCGGGCCACCAGGGCGGCGAAGGCGTCGGCGACCTGCTCGTGGGCGCCGGGGTCGGTGCGGGCGTCCGGCCACCACGGGTGCACCGGCGCGTAGGGCAGGCCCTCGGCGCCGTAGCCGAGGATGTCGGTGAAGGCGGTGTTGATCTCCACGACGGCGCCCTCCTCGTCGCAGACGAAGAACGCCTCCTGGAGGGAGTCGATCAGCGCGGTGCGCCAGCGGGCGTGGTGGTTGCGCAGGCGGGACAGCTCGACGTTCGCCCGCACCCGGGCCAGCAGCTCCGCCGCGGCGAACGGCTTGACCAGGTAGTCGTCCGCGCCGGCGTGCAGGCCCTCGATGGACGCCTCCTGCCCGGCGCGGGCGGACAGCAGCAGCACCGGGACCGCCGCGGTGCGCGGGTCGTTGCGCAGCGCGCCCACCAGCGCCAGGCCGTCCAGGCGGGGCATCATCACGTCGCTGACGAGCAGGTCGGGCTCCCGGACGCGGACCGCCTCCAGCGCCTCCACGCCGTCGGTGACGGCGTGGACCCGGTAGCCGGCGTCGGACAGCAACCGGGTCAGGTACCCGCGCATGTCGGCGTTGTCGTCGGCGACCACCACCGTCGCGGGCACCGAGGGGCCGTGCGCCCCGCCGTCGTGTCCCCCGCCGTCGGGCGCCTCGCCGTCGGGCCCGTCGTCCCCGTCGGGCAGCCAGCGCAGGGCTTCCTGCACGTACGGGGCGGCGGTGCCGGCCACCGGGGTGGCGGTGCCGGCCGGCACCAGGGCGTCGGCGGGCAGGTGGGCGGAGCCGAAGGGCAGGCGGATGGTGAAGGTGGTGCCCCGGCCCTCGGTGCTGTCGGCGGTGATGGTGCCGCCGTGCAGGCCGACCAGCTCCCGCACCAGGGCGAGCCCGATGCCGCTGCCCTCGGTGGAGCGGGAGCGGGCGTGCTCGATGCGGTGGAAGCGCTCGAACAGCCGGGGCATCTCGTCGGCCGGGACGCCGATGCCGGTGTCGCTGACGGTGACCACGGCCTCGGGCCCGTCGGCGCGCACGGACACGCCGACCGAACCGTCGAAGGTGAACTTCAGCGCGTTGCTGAGCAGGTTGAGGACCACCTTCTCCCACATGCCGCGGTCGAGGTGCACGGGTTCGGGCAGCGGCGGGCAGTCGACCTCGAAGGCCAGGCCGGCCCGGTCGACCGCGGAGCGGAACACGCCGGCCAGCTCGGCGGTGACGGCGGACAGGTCCACGGGTTCGTAGCCGGCCTGCATCCGGCCGGCCTCGATGCGGGAGAAGTCCAGCAGCGTGTTGACGAGCTTGCCCAGCCGCAGCCCGTTGCGGTGGACGAGCCCCAGCTCCTGCGACGCCTGCGGGTCCGACCCCGCCAGCCGGTCGCGCAGCTCCGCCACCGGCCCCATGATCAGGGTGAGGGGGGTGCGGAACTCGTGGCTGATGTTGGAGAAGAACGCGGTCTTGGCGCGGTCCAGCTCGGCCAGCTCCTCGGCCCGCCGCTGCTGCGACTGGTAGGTGCGGGCGCTGGCGATCCCGGTCGCGACGTGGCCCGCGACGAGGTCGACGAACCCCCGGTAGCCGTCGTCCAGCGGCCGGTAGCGGTTCAGCCCGATCACCAGGAACCCGTAGGGCGCGCCGCCCTGCTGCTGCAACGGCGTCACCAGCGCCTGCGCGGGCGGCTGCGGCCAGTCGCCGCCCGGCAGCCCGGTGAACGGCTCGCCGTGCAGCGCCACCAGCGCGGTGTCCCCGCGCGCGGGGACCGCGGTCGGCCACACCGGGCCCTGCTCGCCGGCGGGCAGCGCGGCGGGCGCGATCGGGTGGTCGGCGGGGACGCCGGTCGTGGCCGCCAGCCGCGCGCCGCCGTCGTCCTGGAACAGGTAGGTCAGGGTGAAGGGCAGGTCGCGCAGGTTGCGCTGGAGCTGGCGGCCGGCGAAACCGAGCATCTCCTCCTCGGTGCGCACCACGCTGGGGTCCGAGCCCAGGTCGCGCAGCGTCGCCATCCGCCGCTCGCCGACGACCCGGTCGGTGTCCTCGCTGACCACGCACAGCATCCCGACCACGACGCCGTCGTCGTCGCGCAGCGGGCTGTAGGAGAACGTGTGGTAGCTCTCCTCCGGGTAGCCCGACCGCTCCACGAACAGCAGCAGCGCCTCGTCCCAGGTCGCCCTGCCGGTGGTCAGCACGGTGTCGATCCGGGGCCCGATGTCGCCCCAGATCTCCGCCCACACCTCGGCGGCGGGCCGGCCCAGCGCCCACGGGTACTTGCGGCCCAGCGTGTCGCGCCGGTAGGCGTCGTTGCAGAAGAACGTCAGCTCCGGTCCCCAGGCCATCCACATCGAGAACCGGGACGACAGCAGGATGCTCACCGCGGTGCGCAGGCTCTGCGGCCAGCCGTCCGGCGACCCGAGCGGGGTCGTCGCCCAGTCGACGGCGGCCAGGTGCCGGCCGACCTCGTCGTCCGCGGCGAACACGTCGGTGCCCGCCCTCGGCCACCCGTGCCCGGTGTCGTCGGAACGCGCCACTGGAGACCCCTTCGTACGCGCCGACCAGGTCCGGGACCGCTGCCCCGACGTGCCACCGGCCGTCGATCACCGCCGCCGTGGGAACCCGGAGACGCGGTCCGTAGGATAGGAGATCACACCTGGTGGGTGGCTGTCCGGGGCACGGGGACGCGGTCCGGGAACCCGCTCGACCGACGACCGCCCGAAACCCACCACGCAGGGAGAACCGGTGACCGATCGCGTCTTCACCGTCAGCACCAGTTCCCAGCCCGGGGGGCCGGCCGTGCTCCGGGTCTCCGGCGAGCTCGACCACCACACCGCGCCCCAGCTGAGCGAGGCCGTCCACGCGGTGCCGTCGACCGCCGGCATCGTGCTCGACCTGACCGGCCTCTCCTACTGCGACTCCACCGGCATCACCGTGTTCGTCACCGCCCACCAGCGGGCCGAGGCCGCCGGCGGTTCCCTCGACCTCGCCGGTCTCAGCCCCGACCTGACCCGCGTGTTCGGCATCGTCGGGCTCGACCAGGTCCTGTCGCTGCACCCCACCGTCGAGCAGGCGCTCCGGTCCGCGCACGCCCGGCGCGGCGCGTAGGGCGGGTCAGCCGCACGCGACGGTCGCCCACACCGTCTTGCCGGTGGGCGTGGGGTTCCACCCCCACCGGTGGGACAGCTCCCCGACCAGCACCAGCCCCCGGCCGCGTGTCCCGGCCAGGCGTGACCGGCCCGGCACGGGCGGCCGGGACGACGGGTCGTCGACCTCGATCCGCACCCGGTCGAGCGGCCCGAGGTTGCGCAGCAGCCGCAGCACCGTCGGCCCGCGCGCGTGGTCGTGGGCGTTGCCGACCAGTTCGGTGACGACCAGCAGGAGGTCGTCGAGGACGTCGGTGCCCGCCAGGCGGGGCACCCCGTCCGCCACCCAGCCGCGCACCCGGGCGAGCTGCGGGGCCTGCCCGGTCACGTCCCAGACCAGCGGGTTGTTGCTGATCAGCGGCGCGGTCACCCCGCGCCGCCCGGTCGCCGGTGGGCGTCCGGTCACCCGGCGCCGCCCGGTCGCTGGTGGACGTCCGGGACGCCGTCCCGGTCGTCGTCCCGCGTCTCCTCCTCGTGGATGCGGCGGTGGACGCGGTTGCGGGCGCGCAGGATCAGGGTCGCGACCAGGGCGGCCAGCAGGGACCCGAGGAGGACGGCCACCTTGGCGTCGTCGTACTGGGTGGTGCCCTCGCCGAACGCCAGTTCGCCCACCAGCAGCGAGACCGTGAAGCCGATGCCGCCCAGCACGGCCAGGCCGACCACGTCCACCCAGGCCAGGTCGTCGTCCAGGGTCGCCCTGGTGAAGCGGGAGACCAGCCAGGTGCTCGCGGTGATGCCCACGAGCTTGCCCACCACGAGGCCCGCGACGATGCCGAGGGTCACGGTGTCGGCGAGGGACGCGGCCAGGCCGTCCAGGCCGCCGATCCCCACGCCCGCGGCGAAGAACGCGAAGACGGGCACCGCCACGCCCGTCGACACGGGCCGCCAGCGGTGCTCGAAGTGCTCCGCCAGGCCCGGGCCCTCGCCGGCCTTGCGGCGGATCACCGGGACCGCGAAGCCGAGCAGGACGCCGGCCACCGTGGCGTGCACGCCCGAGGCGTGCATCAGCGCCCACGTGGCCGCGGCCAGGGGCAGCAGCAGCCACCAGGAGCGGACCCGGCGCTGCACGAGCACCGTGAACAGGGCCAGCGGGACCAGCATCAGCAGGAGCGGCGTCACCGCCAGGTGGTCGGTGTAGAACAGCGCGATGATCACGATGGCGATCAGGTCGTCCACCACGGCGAGCGTGAGCAGGAACGTGCGCAGCGCCGAGGGCAGGTTGCGGCCGATCACCGCCAGGACGGCCAGGGCGAACGCGATGTCGGTCGCGGTGGGGATGGCCCAGCCGGCGGCCGCGTCCGGCGAGCCGAGGTTGACCAGGGCGTAGATCAGGGCGGGCACGGCCACGCCGCCGAACGCCGCCGCCACCGGGACGGCCGCGCGCCGCGGGTCGCGCAGGTCGCCCGCCACGAACTCGCGCTTGAGCTCCAGGCCCGCCACGAAGAAGAAGATCGCCAGCAGGCCGTCGGAGGCCCACTGGCCCGCGGTCAGCCTCAGGTGCAGCGACCCGGGGCCGAACTCGACCGCGCGCAGCGCCTCGTAGGTCGGTGCCCACGGCGAGTTCGCCCAGACCAGGCCGAGCAGGGCGGCCACGAGCATGATCACGCCGCCCACGGTCTCCAGGCGGAGGATGTCGGCGACGCGCTTGGCCTCGGGCCACGAGCCGCGGTCGAAGAGCTTGGCTGCGGTGCTGCGGTTCACGGGCGGCTCCTGGGGTCGGTCGGGCGCGACGCCGACCAGGCTTCCCGGCACACCATGCCCCGTCAGGAGCAACGCCACGACCCTAACGGCGGGTGCCGGGCGGCGCAAAAGCTCCGGGGCCGTGCCCGCCGGCGCCGGCCGGTCACGACCGGTCCGGGACGCGCGGCAGCGCGCGGGTGATCCGGGCGACCTCGGCGGGCGCGGAGTGGTGCGCGGCGTGCGCGGCGCCGGCCAGTTCGACGAGGTGGCCGCGCGGGAGGAGCGCCGCCACCTCGCGGGCCCACTCCCGCGACACGATCGGGTCGCCGCTGCCGCGCACCACGGCGGTCGGCGTGCGGAGGTGACCGAGGTTGAGCTCGACCGGGTCGTCGAGCAGGTGGCCGAACGTGGCGGCGATCCGGCGCGGACCGCAGGTCAGGTAGTCGCGGGTCAGCAGCGGGACCAGCGCCGGCCGTTCGCGCGGCACGTCGGCCAGCAGCCGGGCCAGCTGCCTCGGCGTCGACCGGGCGTGCCGGTCCACCGTCGGGCTGACGAGGACCGCCGGGCCGAGCAGGTCGGGGGAGTGCACCGCCAGGTCCGCGACGACCTGGCAGCCCGCGGAGTTGGCCACCAGCGCCGCGCCGCCCCGGCCGGTCGCCCGCAGCCAGTCGGCCAGTGCGCGGGAGAGCCCCCGGACGTCCAGCGCCTCGCGCGGGCCGGGCGTGCGGCCGAAGCCGGGCAGGTCCACCGCGGCCACCCGCGCACCGGGTGCGAGGCACCGGGCCAGCGGCAGGAAGTAGCGGTGCGAACAGCCGAGGCCCGGCACGCACACCACGTCCGGCGCACCGCGCGGTCCCAGCACGGCGGCGTGCACGCGGGTGCCCGCGACCTCGGTCAACTCGGCCGACACCCGGTCCGGGCGGGTGGCCGTCGGGGCGGGACGGGTCACCGCGCGCAGGCCCGGGTGCTCATGGGCGGCGGGTACCCCTTGATCACCCCCGTGAACCGGCGGCCCTGCCCGGCCTTGCCCGGCCCTGCTCGGCCTTGCTCGGCCCTGCTCGGATGCGGTGGGCCGCCGCGGGTATCGCACGGCCGTGCCGCGGGTAGCCCGACCGCATGATCGACGTGTGGAGGCGGTCCGCGACCGACGTGCGGGGGTGGGCCGCGTGAGCGCCGTCCTGACCGTCAACGCGGGCTCGAACAGCCTCAAGGCGCACCTGGTGGACACCGGCTCCGAGGAGGTCCTCGACTCGGCCGAGGTCGAGCACCCGCCGGACTCCGACGAGGCCCGCCGCGCCCTGGACGACCTGCTGGGCGGCGCGGACGACGTCGTCGCGGTCGGCCACCGGCTGGTCCACGGCGGACCGGACCTGCGCTCGCCGACCGCGGTGGACGACGCGGCGCTCGCCGCCGCCCGCCGCGCCGAGGCGCTGGCCCCGCTGCACGTGCCGCCCGCGCTGCGGCTGCTGGACGTGCTGCGCGAACGCCTGCCCGACGTGCCGCACGTGCTGTGCCCGGACACCGCGTTCCACGCCGACCTGCCCGACGTCGCCGCCACCTACCCGCTGCCCGCGTCGTGGCGGGAGCGGCACGGCCTGCGCCGCTACGGCTTCCACGGCCTGTCCTACAAGTGGGCGCTGGACCGCACCGCCGCGCTGCTGGACCGGCCCGCCGACCGGTTGACCGTGCTGATGACCCACCTGGGCGGCGGCTGCTCGGTGTGCGCGGTGCGCGACGGCCGCAGCGTCGACACCTCCATGGGCTTCACGCCGCTGGAGGGCGTGCCGATGTCCAAGCGCTCCGGCAGCGTCGACCCCGGCCTGCTGCTGTGGCTGCTGCGCCACGGCGGCGTCGGGCTGGACGACCTCGAACACGGGCTCAACCACGAGTCGGGCCTGGTCGGCCTGTCCGGCGGCCGGTCGGGCGACACCCGCGACCTGGTCGCCGCGGCGGGGGAGGACCCGGCGGCGGCGTTGGCGCTGGCGGTGTTCGCCCACCGCGTGCGCCGCGAACTCGCCGCCGCGGCCACCTCGCTCGACCGGCTCGACGCCCTGGTGTTCACCGGCGAGATCGGCTGGGACCAGCCCGAGGTGCGCGCCGACGTCGTGGCCGGCCTGTCGCTGCTCGGTGTCCCCGCGGACCTGGTGGCGGACCCCGGCGGCGACGGGCCGGTCAGCCCGCCCGGCGCCGCCGTCCCGGTGCTCGTGGTGCGCCCGCGCGAGGAGCTCCAGCTCTGCCGCGCCACCCTGGCCGCCCTGTGAGATCCCGGCCGGCCCCGTGAGACCCCGGCCGCCCCGTGAGGCGGGTGCGGGACCTTACGCGGACATCACCAGCAGCGACCTGACCGCGTCCTGCGCGGTCGGGTGGACCCGCACGGCCTGGTCCACGAAGGTGATCGACAGGGGGCGCAGCACGGCGCGGCGGTCGGTCGCGACGACCAGCGCTATCCCCTGGCGGTGCGCCCGCTGCACGGAGTCCACGAGCAGCCGGATCCCGGTCGAGCCGAAGAAGTCGGTGCCGGTGAGGTCCACGACCAGGCCGGTCGGCCCGCGGTCGAACGCCGCGTCGAGCGCGGCGCGGACCTGCTCCTCGCAGGCGATGTCCACCTCGCCGATGAGTTCGACGACGGCGATGCCGCCGTGGGCGATGTGGGAGTTGATCGTGACGGGTGCGGTCTGCGAGCAGGTTTCGCCCATGGGGGGCTCCTCGATCGGCGTGAACGTCGACAACCGAGCTTCTGCTCAACCCGGACCGCGGCTCCGCGTGACGGTGCACGACGGTTGTCACCCACGGTATCGGACAGCTGGTCGAACGACAACGACCCGGTGGTTGCTGTCACGCAACAACCGACGGACATGACTATTGTCGGATTGTTGAACAATCCTCCTCGGTGGGTAGGCTTCTGCTACCTGGTGGGCGCTCTCCAGCCCCGCGCCGAAAAATTCTTCGCCGACGTGCCGAAGAATTTTCGCCGACCTGTCGAACCCCGGGGTCGTCGTTCGTCGCCCGGGTGAGGATCGATCACCGTGTCCGGGGTCGGCCCGACCACCTGTCCTCACCTGACCACTTAGGAGTGGCAATGCGGTTCCTGATGATGCACCGGCTCGACGAGAGCGCCTCGGAAGCCTGGAACCCCAGCCCGGAGTTCATCGACAAGATGGGCGCGTTCATCCAGGACTGGGTCGACCGGGGCGTCCTGATCACGGCCGAGGGCGTCCACCCGTCCGTCATGGGCGCACGCGTCCGCAAGGCCGCCGGCGCGGGGCTCACCGCCACCGACGGGCCGTTCACCGAGGCCAAGGAGGTCATCGGCGGGTTCGCGCTCATCAACGCGAAGGACAAGGCGGAGGCCGTCGAGTACGCCGGGCTCTACGCGGACCTGTTCGAGGAGGTCGAGGTGGAGGTGCGCCAGGTCGTCGAGTTCGAGGACCTGCCCGACCAGGCCCAGGCCGCCGGCCACGGTCGGGCGGCCGGCCACTCCTGATCGGCCGACCTCGCCGCGCCGCGCCGACCTCGCCGCGCCGTGCCGTCCGGGCACGTCGCGGCGAACCGGGACCACGGCCCGCCGCGACGCCCTACCATCCGGGCAGGCACGTCGGGTAGGGGTGCCCGAGGGGGGAGTGCGCCATGACCAAGCGGTCCGCGACCGCGCGCGGGTTCCTGACCGCGCTGCTGCTGGCGGTGTCCGGCGTCGTCGGCGTGTCACCGGGCGCGGCGCTCGCGCAGGCGGACTGCGCGGCCGAGCAGTCCGCGCTGGACCAGGTCCACCAGCAGATCAGCACCCACAACGCCAAGCCGCACGTCTTCGAGCTCCCCCGGCAGGCGGGGGAGCTGGCCGCCTACGACGCCGAGGCCGCCGCGCTCAACACGGCGCAGCAGACCGCGATCACGAACCTCGGGGGCTGCCGGCAGCGGGTCCTGCAACGGGACCAGGCGCTCGCGGAGCTGGCGGACGCGCGCCCCGGCTCGCCCGCCGTCCCGACGCCCAGGCCGGACACCCTCCAGCGGCTGGAGCAGGAACGGGCCAAGCTGCCGCCGGGCTTCACGTCACCGGTCCGCGCGCCGGACGCGAAGGGGCGCTGGCGGGTGGACAAGGGCACGCCCCCGCGTCCCCTGTACGAGGCGCTGCGCGAGGTGACGCCGCCCGGCAACTGGGGTGCGGGCACCACCCTCCAGGGCGTGTCCAGGCCGAAGGTCGGCGACCGCAACCCGGCGCTGCACCCGAGGCACACCATCGGCGCCAACGCCAAGGGCGAGCCGCAGGTGTCGCCCGACCACGTCGTGCCGCTGACGGAGATCGTCCACATGCCGGGCTTCCTCCAGCTCAACGCCCGGAACATGTACTCGGTCGTGAACTCGCCCCTCAACCTCCAGTGGATGGCCTCGCGCACCAACATCTCCAAGGGCTCCAAGAGCGCGGGGGTCGTGACCCGGTTCGACCCGGCGTGGTCGACCGCCCAGGTGGCGCTGGAGAACAGGATCAGGCCGCGGTTGCAGGACCTGATCGCCAGGCTGCTCGCGAGCCAGTGATGAGCGAGGATGGCGGCATGACGGACTTCGACCTGGCGAGGATCGTCGCCGACGTCGCCGGGAGCAACCCCGCCGCGCTCGTCCGGCCGGGGTCCCCGGAGGCCGCGGCGGTGCCGCCGAGGTGGCGGGCCGTCGCCTCGGGTACCGACGCGGCCGCCCGGTGCTCGGCGGCGCTGGCCCTGTGGAACCAGGACTTCCTCGACCTGCTGCCGAGCTTCGCCGCGGTGTTCCGCGAACGGCTGGCGGACGTCCGCGCGTGCCGGCTGCGCGACGACTGGGTCCTGCTCTACCTCGCCCGCGACGCGGTCGACCCGCACGTCGTCGTGTGGATCGGCTGGGACCCGGCGGCCGGCGGCGACGCGCGACCGGAGTTCTGGGACAGCCTCCCGGAGCCCGCGCGGCGGTTCCTGACGGACGTGCACGCGGGCTTCACGGGGCCGGACTGGGAGTCGCACGGCCTCGTCGGACCGGCGCGGATGACGACGTTCGCGGAGTGGTTCGACCTCGACGAGGAGGCCGTCGAGGACTGGGACGAGGACGCCGAGGTCGCGGCGGGGCGGATGGCGGTCGTCACCACCAACGGCTCGACGCTGTACTACTGCGTCTCCCCGGACGTCCCGCCCGGCCGGGTCGTCCTCGTGCACGAGGACGACGTCGACGCGGAGCCGGAGTTCGGCGAGGCGCTGGACCAGTTGATGAGCCGGCGGTTCTCGGCCTGAGGCCGGGGCGTCGGGCACGTGGAAGGGGAGACGTGGCACAACCACCGTTGGAACCGGCCGGGGAGGCGGGGGACACCGGGAAGGCCGAGGAGGTCGGAGGGGCCGGGGGGTTCGTCGACCCCGACCCGACGCCGCCCGCCGGTCTGCCCATCGCGCCGCCCGACGCGGTGCCGCCCGCCGCAGTGCAGGCCGACGCAGTGCAGGCCGACGCAGTGCAGGCCGACGCAGTGCAGGCCGACGCAGTGCAGGCCGACGCGGTGCCGCCCGTCGCGGTGCCGCCCGGTGCTGTCCAGCCCGCTGTTGTCCAGCCCGCTGTTGTCCCGCCCGGGGGCTTCGCGCAACCGGGGTTCGACCAACCGGGTTTCCCACCGCACGGTTTCCCGCAGGACCCCGGCTACCCGCAGCACCCCGGGTATCCGCAGCAACCTGGCTACCCGCCACACCCCGGCTACCCCTCGCACCCCGGGTACCCGCCGCCCCCGGAGCAGGCTCGCCCGGACCCGGCCCGCCGCAAGCGCCGCCGCGTCGTCCTCGCCGTGGCCGCGGCCGTCGTGCTCCTCGTGGCCGCCGGCGTGCTGTTCTTCGTCCTGCCCGACCGCGACGAGCGCGAGGTCGAGCGGGTGGCCGACGAGTTCGTGACCGCCGTCGACGGGGCGGACCAGGCCGCGGTGGCGGCCCTGCTCTGCGAGGAGGAGGCGGCCGGGCTCGCCCCGGACGACGAGGAGCCGGCGGGGTCGCCGGAGGACGCGCCGTCCACGCCGGCCGGACCGGGGTTCGCCCGCGACATCACCGGTGTGCGGGTCGTCGAGGACGTCGCCGAGGTCCGCGTCACCCGTCCCGACCAGGAGCCGTTCTCGCTGTACCTGCGCCGCGAGCAGGGTGCCTGGAAGGTCTGCGCCCCGGCCGAGGGCCGGTTCCGCGAGGTGGCCGGACCCTCCTGAGGCGAACGCACGCGGTGCCGCCGGCCGGTGGGGCGATCGGGTGTCGCCGTCATCCGGTTGCCGCACCCGGCCCACGGCTGGTAGCCACCCGGCGTCGCGGCACGCCGCCGGAGTGCCGCAATAGCCGCTTCCGGGCCGCACGAGGGCTGCCGTAGCGTCGGTCGACAGGTGCACCGCCGTCCGTCACCCCTGCTCTTGGAGGCGTTCGTGTCCCGTCGTCCCCTGCACGCCCTCATCGCCTGTGCCGGCGCTGCCGCCACGGCCCTCGCCCTGACCACACCCGCCGCGGCTGCTCCATCCACATTGGACTTATCGGTCGAACCCGCCGCCCTCGCGGAGGTGCAGCGGACGCTCGGCGAGCGGTTGGGCGACGCGTACGCCAACTCCTGGCTGGACCCCGACGGCAAGCTGGTCGTGGGCATCACCGACGCTTCCCGCGCGGCGGAGGTGCGCGCCGCCGGCGCGGTCGCGAGGACGGTGTCCCGCAGCGCCGCCGAACTCGACTCGGTGAAGTCCACGTTGGACAAGAAGGCCGAGGGCGTACCGGACTCGGTGACCGGCTGGTACGTCGACGTGGTGGCCAACGAGGTCGTCGTGTCCGTGCTCGGCGACGACGCGGCCGGCCTCGCCTGGGCCCGCTCGACCGGCGGCTCCGCCGTGCGCGTGGACCGGGTGACCGAGGCGCCGCGCCCGATGTGGAACATCATCGGCGGGCAGGCCCTCTACTTCGGCGGCGGGCGCTGCTCGGTCGGGTTCAACGCCCGCAACTCCGCGGGCGCCCGGTTCGTGATCACCGCCGGCCACTGCACCGAGCTGGGCGGCTCGGTCTCCGGCACGGGCGGCGCGATCGGCTCGGTGGTCACCACCTCCTTCCCCGGCAACGACTACGGCACCGTCCGGGTCACCAGCTCCAGCGCCGTCTCCACCGCGCTGGTGGACCGCTGGTCCAGCGGCAGCGACGTCACCGTCGCGGGTTCCTCGGTCACCCCGGTGGGCGGCGGGATCTGCCGTTCCGGTTCCACCACCGGCTGGCGCTGCGGCAGCGTGCAGGCGACGAACCAGACCGTGAACTACGGCGGCGGCGACATCGTCTCCGGCCTGACCCGCACCAACGCGTGCGCCGAGCCCGGCGACTCGGGCGGCTCGGTCGTCAGCAACCCCGGTTCGGGCACCCGCGTGCAGGCCCAGGGGCTGACCTCGGGCGGTTCCGGCAACTGCTCGTCCGGCGGCACGACGTTCTTCCAGCCCATCAACGAGGTGCTGTCGGCCACCGGCCTGGCGCTGGTCACCGGCTGACCGGTCGCGCGCCCTCCCGGTCGTCCGCTCCCCGCGCGGGGGCGGGCGACCGGCGCGTGCAAGGGGGTCGACACCGCCCGCATCCTTTGTATACATTGCATGCAGAGGAGGTCGGGTGAAGACGGTCTACGACGAGCTGCGCGACCTGATCGTGCTCGGCGACTACCCGGCCGGGCAGCCGGTCGGCGAGCTGGAGCTGTGCGAACGGCTCGGCGTCAGCCGCACGCCGGTGCGCGAGGCGCTGCGGCGCCTGGAGGGCGACGGCCTGGTCCGCGCCGCGCGCCGGGGCGTGACCGTGGTCGAGCTGGGCGGCAAGGCGCTGCGCGACGCCTACCTCGTGCGCGCCTCGCTGGAGGCGCTGACCGCCGAGCTGGCCGCGCGCCGCCACCGGGCGGGGGAGCTGTCCCCGGCCTCGCTCGGCCGGCTCGTCGAGCACGCCGACTTGGCCGACCGGGCGACGCGGCAGGGCGACCTCGTCGCCGGCGTGCGGCACAACCGGGCGTTCCACCGGTGCGTGGCGGTGCTCGCCGACAACCCGCCGGCGCTGGAGGTCCTGGACCGGACCTGGGACCAGATCGTGGTCTCGACCCGCGCGTCGCTGACCGCGCCGGCCAGGCCCGCGCTGGTGGACGACGAGCACCGGCGGTTGATCGCGGCCATCACCGCGGGCGACCCCGACGCGGCGGCGACCCACGCCCGCGAGCACGTCCTGTCCACCGCGGACGTCCTGACCGGCAGAAGGGGAGAGGAGCCGGCGTGAACGGCGAGCACCACTACGAGGTCACCGTGCGCTGGACCGGCAACACCGGTCCCGGCACCGCCCGCTACCGCGACTACGGCCGCGACCACGACGTGCTCGCCGCCGGCAAGCCGCCGCTGAGGGCCAGCGCCGACCCGGCGTTCCGCGGCACGCCCGACCGCTGGAACCCGGAGGAGCTGCTGCTGGCCTCCCTCTCGCAGTGCCACATGCTCACCTACCTCGCGCTGTGCGCCCGCAACGGCGTGGTCGTCACCGGGTACGCGGACTCGGCGAGCGGGGTCATGCGGGAGGAACCGGGCGACAGCGGCCGGTTCACCGAGGTCGTGCTGCGGCCCGAGGTGGTCGTCGCCGACCCCGGCACGGTCGACGCGGCGCGCTCGCTGCACGAGGCGGCGCACCGCGCGTGCTTCATCGCGAACTCGGTCAACTTCCCGGTCCGGCACGAGCCGGTGGTGTCGCACGACGCGCGTGCCGTCACGGGCTGAGCGGGCTGGGCGAGCTGAGCGGGCTGGGCGAGCCGGGCCGTCGCGGGCCGGGCGGGCCCGAGCGGGGTGGGGCGTCGGCGGTCAGCGGCCCGCCCGCAACCGCTGCTGCGCGGCCCGCGCCGCCAGGATCGGCAGGAAGTTCCGCACCCGCGCGTGCCGCGCGAGCCGTTCGTAGGCGTCGGTGACGGCCCGGCGGACGACGTCGTAGCCCACCCGCCCCGACAACCGCCGCGTCAGCTCTTGGGCGGCCTGGTCCAACTGGACCTCGACCCGGGCGTGCAGCCCGCTGGGATCGCGCACCTCGTGCCCCGACAGCTTGTCCGCCATGACGACCTCCGGTTCGTGGGACCGCACCGGGATCGGCCATTGTGGTTAACCGGCGGTGCACACCGATCAAATTCCCGGTTAACGACTGTGCCGCGGCCGGCGACCCGACGCCCGACCTGGGATTCGACCACGACAACCGCCCCGTCCTGTCGAGACGGTCGGGCGGGCTCGCGTTTGCGCGGGCGTCGGCGGGGGCACACGGTGGTGTGCACATCCCAGGTCCGGAGGAAGCGACGGCGGCGCCGACCGCCGGCGGGGAACTGCTGGCCGGCCGGTACAGGTTGGGCGAGGCGGTGGGGGTCGGCGGCATGGCCGAGGTCCACCGCGGTTGGGACGTGCTGCTGCGGCGCCACGTCGCGATCAAGGTGTTCCGCCCCAACGACGACCTCGACGCGGCGCGGCGGTTCGACAACGAGGTGCGCACGCTCGCCAACCTCTCCCACCCCGGCCTGGTCCGCGTCTACGACGCCGGCACCGACGGGCGCGTGCCGTTCGTCGTGCTGCACCTGGTCGAGGGGCAGACGCTGCGCGACCTCGTCGCGCGCGGACCGCTGCCGGTCGACGCGGTGCGGCGGCTGGGCGCGCGGCTGGCCTGCGCGCTCGCCTACGTGCACGACCAGGGCGTGGTGCACCGCGACGTCAAGCCGTCGAACATCCTGCTCGACGAGGACGACGAGCCCTACCTCGCGGACTTCGGGCTGGCCCACCTGACCGGCACGACCCGGTTCACCCGCGACGACCAGATGATCGGCACCGCCGCCTACCTGGCCCCGGAGCAGGTGCTCGGCGCCGACGTGGGCCACGCCGCCGACGTCTACGCCCTCGGGCTGGTCCTGCTCGAATGCCTCACCGGGAAGCGCGAGTACCCGGGCAGCGAGGTCGAGACGGCCGTCGCGCGCCTGCACCGGTCGCCGGTGCTCCCGGCGGACCTGCCCGACGACCTGACCGCGCTGCTGGGTGCGATGACCGCCACGGCCGCCGACCAGCGCCCCACCGCCGAGGACTGCGCCCGCGCGCTGCACGCCGACGAGCTGCCCGTGCGGCCGGTCGGACCGCGCGCCGCGCCCCTCCTGCCCCCGCCCGTTGAGCACACGCTCGCCGAGCACACACCCGCCGAGCGCATCGCCGCCGAGGACGTGGCGGTCGGGCGCGCGGCGAGCGCGGCCGAGCAGACGATGCCGGCGGTCACCGTGCGGCGGGTGCCCAAGGGCAAGCTGCTCGCCACGGCCGCGTCGCTGGTGGGCGCGTTCGCCATCACGTGGGCCGTGCTGCCGGGCGCCCAGCCCGCCACCTCGACCCCGACGGACGCGGGCACCGGGAGCACCGCCACCACCCAGGCCGGCACGCCCGCGCCGGAACCCGCCGTGCACTCCCTCGTCGGCGGGGACGCCGACGCCGGTCCGGACGCGGTGATCGCCCCCACCTCCGGGGCGCAGGAGCCCTCCGCGCCGCCGAGCACGACCAGCGCCCCGCCGCAGCCGACCACCAGCGGCGCGGTCCCGTCCGGCGAGCCGGTGCCCTCCACGGAGCAGTCGCTCCCCGCGGAACCGCCGGTGACCTCCGACGTTCCCCAGCCGACCTCGGGCGCGCCGGAGCCGAGCGTCCCGCCCACCGAGGAGTCCGAGGTGGCGGACGTCCCCGAGCCGCCCACCGACACCATGCCCTGACCCGGCGCCTGGCACCCGGCACCGCCACCCGTCATCCGTCGCCTTGTCGCCGGCGGGGCCCGGCGGTGGCGCGGTCGAGGTCGTCGAGCTGCCGCCGGACGCGTTCGGCGTCGGCGTCGCGGCCCAGCCGGCGGTACAGCTCCAACGCCTCCCGCCACACCGCACGGGCCTGCTCGTGCTGACCCAGGGCGGCGTGGGGGTGGCCCAGCCGGTCGAGGATCGTGGCCGCCTGGGTGGTGCTGCCCAGGGTGCGCAGCAGCACGAGCGCCTGCCGGTAGTGGTGGGTCGCCTGGTGGTGCCGGCCGGTGTCGTGCGCGATGAACCCGAGGCTGTCCAGGGTGTTCGCCTCGCACTCGGGGCTCGGGTGGAGCCGGTGCAGGGTGAGGGCGGCCTCGCAGTGGTCGCGGGCGGCGTCGTAGTCGCCCAGGCGGGCGGAGTGCCAGCCCACCGCGTTGAGCGCGACGGCCTCCCGCACCGGCTGGTCGAGGGTGCGGTAGAGGTCCAGGGCGTGACGGGCGTGCTCCAGGGCCCGCCGGTCGTCACCCCGCCGCTCCCAGGCGGTGGAGAGGGCGTGGTGGGTGTGGGCCTGCTGGGAGGGGTCGCGGTGGTGCTCGGCCAGGGCGAGCGCCCGGTGCAGGTGCTCGACCGCCTCCTCGTGCTGCCCCAGCTCGGCGTGGGCGTGGCCGAGGAGCCGGTGGGCGAGGACGCGCGCACCGTGGTCGGGCAGGTGGGCGGCGGCGTCCACGGCGGTGCGCCACGCGGTCAGCGCGTCGTGGCGGTGCCCGCGCCGCTGCTGGAAGGTGTGCAGGGTCCACGCCAGGTGCCACGCGGCCCGGTGGCGCTGGTGCTCGGCCGCCGTGCGCTGGGCGGCCAGCAGGTGCGGGCGGTGGGTGTCCAGCCAGGCCAGCGCCGCCAGGCGGTCCGGCAGCGGGTGGGGGTGGGCGCCGGGGACGGGCGGGTCGAGCCGGATCGGCGTGCGGTTGGGGCTCAGGAGGCGGTCGGCGGCGTGGGCGGTGTGCCGGTAGAAGTCGACCACCCGCTCCAGCGCCGCCTGCCGCACGGGTTCCGGGAGGTGGTCGTGGGCGGTGGCGGCGGCGTAGGCGCGGACCAGGTCGTGCAGGGCGTACCGGCCGCCCGGCGCGTGGGTCGCGAGGGAGGCGTCGACCAGCGCGTGCAGCGCGGTGCGGGTGTCGCGCGGGGACAGGCCGATGAGGCTCGCGGCGGCGGGCAGGTCGACGTCCGGGCCGGGTGCGGTGCCGAGCAGGGCGAAGGCGGTGCGGTGCCGGTCGGCGAGGTGGCGCAGCGACCAGGACAGGACGGCGGGCAGGCTGGTGTCGGGGTCGTCGGAGTCCAGTGCGTCGAGGCCGAGTTCGCGCAGGTCGGTGACGGTGTCGTGGAGCAGGTCGGGGGTGCCGCGGACGCGGGCCGCGATCAGGCCGAGGGCGAGAGGGAACCCGCCGCACAGCGCGATCAGTTCGGTGACGGCCCGGTTGGCGGCGGTGGTGCGGGTGGTGCCGAGTGCGGAGTGGAGCAGGGTGCGGGCGTCGGTGTCGGTGAGGACGTCGAGGTGGAGGGGGTGGGCCCCGTGGCGGGCGGGGAGGGCGGGGAGCCGGTTGCGGCTGGTGATCAGGACGGTGCAGGAGTGGCCGCCGGGCAGGAGCGGGGTGACCTGGTCGGCGGTGGCGGCGTTGTCGAGGAGGATGAGCATCCGCCTGCCGGTGGTGTGGGTGCGGTAGAGGGCGGCGCGGGCGTCGAGGTCGTGGGGGTGGTGGTCGCGGTCGACGCCGAGGGCGGCGAGGAAGTCGCCGAGTACGCCGGCGGCCTGCTTGGGTGTGTCGGGGCTGAAGCCGCGCAGGTCGGCGGTGAGTTGTCCGTCGGGGAAGCGGTGGGGCTCGCGGTTGGCCCAGGCGAGCGCGAGCCAGGTCTTGCCGATGCCGCCGGTGCCGCTGATCACGGCGATCGTCGCCGCGCCGGTGCCCCCGGGCGGCGGGTCCGGGTGGACGAGGACGCGGTCGAGTTCGGCCAGCTCGGCCGCGCGGCCGGTGAACGGCCCGGGTGCGGCCGGCAGCTGGAGCGGCACCGGAGGTCCGCCCGGCGTCACCGGGGGCATGGCCGGCGCCACCGCGGCCGCGGGCAGCGCGGGGTCGGCGTTCAGGACGCTCCGGTGCAGCTCCTGGAGCGCGGGGCCCGGGTCGGTGCCCAGGTCCCCGGCCAACCGCTCCCGCAGGTGCCGGTAGTGCGCCAGCGCGTCGGCGGTGCGGCCGGCCTGGTGCAGGGCCAGCACGTACTGGCCGGCGACCCGCTCGTCCAACGGGTGCTCGGCCGTGCGCGCGGCCAGCTCGGCCACCAGGTCCGGGCCCTGGCCCAGCCGCAGCCGCGCGTCGGCCAGGTCGTGCCGAGCGGCCAGCCGCTCCCGCTCCAGCACGTCCCGCTCGGCCTCGGCCCACTCGCCGCCCAGACCGGCCAGGGCCTCGCCGCGCCACAGCTCCAGCGCCTCCGCGCACGCCCGTGCGGTCGCCGGGACGTCCCCGGCCCGCGACCGGTCGCGGGCCTCGGCGCACAGCTGCCGGAACCGGTGCAGGTCGACCGCCGCCTCGTCGGCCACCAGCACGTAACCGCCCGACCGCTGCCTGATCGCCACCCCGGCCGCGGGTTCCAGCGCCTGGCGCAGGCGGGAGATGTAGCTGCGCAGCGTGGACCGGGCCCGCGGCGCGGCGGCCGGACCCCACACCCGCTCGACGAGCCGGTCCACCGGCACCACCCGGCCGGCGTCCACCGCCAAGGCGGCCAGCACGCACCGCTGCCGCGCGGGCCCCAACCCCACGCGGTGCCCGTCGACGCGCGCGACCACCTCACCCAGCAGGCGCAACACCACCACGGCGGCCCCCCGGCCTCGACGTCACCCTGCCTCAGCTATATCGCGCTGACCAGCGCGCTTCACGGCATTCCGAGGGTGGTTCACACCAACGGCCGCCCGTTTCGGCGGTCACGCCCCACGGACGGGTGCAGCGCACCCACGGCGCGTTGAGCGGGGTGTGGCAGCGGTCGCCGGCTGACGGGTGGCCGGCGACCGCTGCCGCCACCTATCAGCCGGCGGACGTGCCGCGGAACGCGGTCGGGGCATCCCCGGTCGGGACGGCCCCGGCCGGGGCGTGGACCGTCGCGATCAGGCCCTGCGGGGTGCGCCAGGTGAAGATCGGGCTCCCGTCCGGCAGGACCGCGCCGCCGGGGTCGGTGGCCGTGTCCTCGAAGTAGCGCACCGCCCAGTCGCCGAAACCGCCCGCCGGTGCCAACTGGCCGGCCTGGTGCACGAAGCCGTCCGTGCCCCGGACCGCCAGCTCCACCAGCCCGCCGCCCCGGACGACCGCGGCGGGCGGACCGGCCGCGACGAAGTCGCCCAGCGACGCCCACGTGCCCGGGAACGCGCCCGCCACCTCGCGCTGGGTGTCGACCGTGCCGTCCGACCGCCGGACGAACACCTGGAGGTCGCCGTTGGCGTGCACCACGGCCGCGGGCGTGCCCACCGCGTCCGGGCCGACCGCCCGCCACGCCCCGAGCACCCCGCCGGTGACGGTCGCGGCGCGCACGCCGCCGTCCGGGAAGCGCGCCACGACCTCGTCCTCCGCGCCGTTCGCGACCACGGTGAACTCCGCGGTGGGGCCGGTGCCGAGGGGGAACCAGGTCGAGTGGGTCCGGCGGTGCAGGGTGCCGGCGGCGTCCACCGCGTAGGCGGTCAGCGAGCCGTCCGGCTGCCGGACCAGGACCGGGTCGCTCACCATCCAGCCGCCCTGGTCGACCAGGGGCGTCGTCGACCACGCGCCGGCCCCGGTCTTGCCCCGGTAGGACGCGTCGTCCGAGCTGTTGGCCAGCACCTCGAACCTGCCGTCGGAGCGCACGCCCGCGCCCGGCCGGCCGGTGAAGCCGTGGTGCTCCGGGAACGTGTGGTAGTCGATGATCACGAAGTCGCCCGCGTTGCGCTGCCGCGCGGCGGTCAGGCCGCCCGCCGCGTTGACGTAGAAGTACGACAGGTGCCCGTCGGGGCCGACGACCGGCGTGATCGGCGCTTCCCGGCGGACCGGCACGGACGGGCGGGTCGGCGTCGGCAGGCCGGTGAGCCGGCAGCTGTCCGCGTTGGCCGTCACGTCCAGCTCGCCGTAGAACCCGGTGCCCACCTTGGTGCCGACGTTGACGGCCCAGTGGTCGCCCTCCTCGTACCAGCGGTACCACATCAGCTCGCCGCCGTTGTTCGCGCGCGAGGCGTAGAGGACGTCACCGCCGGGGGAGAAGATCCGGTTGTAGACCCCCCAGGCCCGGCCGACCTGCTGGGCGTGCTTGACGAACCGGTTGGACGCGGCGTGCCACCGGTACCGGAAGAGCAGGCCGTCGGGCTTGCGGGCGTACAGCACGCCGTCACCGGCGGCCACCACGAGGTCGTACTGGCCCCAGCCGGTGTCGATGACCTTGCCGTTCCGGGTGTCGGGCGTCCAGTCGCCGGTGGCGTCGTCGCCCTGCCAGATCCGCACCTTCAGCGACCCGTCGGCGGCGATCTCGTACAGCCTGCCCTTCTCGTCGACGGTCACCTTGTTGCGGTGCTCGGCCTGGGAGTAGCGGCTCCAGCCGGTGCCCACCACGCGGTTGGCCGTGCCGTTGAACATCTCCCAGGCCGTGCCGGTCCAGTGGTAGCGGCGCAGGTCGCCGGTGGCGTTGTCCACCATCAGGTACACCACGCCGCCGGGGCCGGCCACGGTGCGCCCGATGTGCCAGCCGCGCCCGACCGCGTTCACCTTCGCGCCCCAGCTGGTGACGCCGGTCTCGGGTTCGTTGTGCGCGTAGTGCCACAGGTCGCCGTTCGGCTGCACGCCGACGACCAGCGCGGCCGAATGGCAGGTGAGCGTCGCCGCGGCCGACGCCGGGTGCGTGGGCACGGCCGCCAACGATGTGGCGAGCAGCGCGGACAGGGCCAGGCCGAGGCCGTTCCTGGGCAGGGTCGAACCGCTTCTCCGCATGACTGCTTCCCCCCGGTGCGAGTGATCGTCCTGTTGCGGAAAGTACCTGCCGCGCAGGGGGGTCGGAGGGCTTTTGCGACGGGCTCCGGCTCGACACCCCGGTCGTGCTGAACTTCCCGTACTCCCCGCCGCTGCCCCCGGCAACACCTGCACCTTCCAGTACTGACCCGCCCGCTCTCAGCGCGCGCGGTGGACGGCGTGCGCGCTGAGCAGCACCCGGTAGGCGAGCAGCAGGATGATGTGCAGCAGGTACAGCCACAGCCCCAGGGCGCCCACCGCGCCCACCGCGCGCAGGCCCGCGAAGGGGAACGCCCAGTCGACCGGGATGGCCAGGAACAGCAGGAAGCCGTGCAGGAAACCGGTCAGCACCGCACCCGTGCAGAAGCCGCCCACGACGGCGAACGCGCGCGGCAGCAGGTTCGGGCCGGTCGCCAGGAACACCAGGCACAGCGCCACCGACAGCACGACCCAGTCGACGTGGAACGACACCGCGACGCCCCGCACCGCCGACCACCCGCCCGCCAGGTAGTCGGGCGCGACCGACGGCGCGACCGCCAGCGGGGCGGCCAGCAGCAGCGGCGCGACGACGAGCACCGGCAGGAAGCCGATCCGGCCCAGCCAGCCGGTCTTCGCGCCGGACGGCTCGCCCGCGATCTGGAGCAGGCCGCGGCGCAGCCCCTCGCCGTAGAGGCTCGCGGGCAGCAGGGTCGACAGCAGCACGGGCCAGGACGCGCCCAGGGCGGCGTCGGTCAGCGCGCGCAGCGCGGGCCCGGGGTCCTGCGCGTCCGGCAGGGCGTCACCCAGCAGCCGCGCGCCGTCGGTGACCAGGTCGGGTCCGAACAGGACGGCCGCGCCGCGCAGCGCCAGCAGCAGCACCGGCACCACGGCCAGCGCGGCGAAGAAGGAGATCCCGGCCGCCCACAGCGCGAGGTCGCGCCCCCGCAGCGCGGTCAGCGCGTGGCGCAGCACCGCACGGGCTGTTCGCATGGCCGCGTGTACCCCGTGACCGGCGCGCGCACACCGCCCGCCATACGGTGGTGCGGTGGACGAGGTGCGTGGTTGGTCACGGTTGCACGGGCACGACGTGTCCGGCAACAGGTTGGCGGTGGGCTGGATCAGGATCGTCCACCTGCTGGCGCGGCGGGTGCACCGGGTGTCGCCGGACGCGCTGTCGGCCGCGGGCGTGGTGGCGGCGGTGGCGGCGGTGGGCGTGGCGGCGGCGGGCGGCCGGTGGGCGCTGCTCGCGTGCGCGCTGGTGGTGCTGTCGGGCCTGCTCGACGGGGTGGACGGCGCGGTGGCCCTGCGCACGGGCCGGGCGCGGCCCCTCGGCGCGGTGGTGGACGCGGTGGCCGACCGGGTCGCCGACGTGTGCCTGGTGGTGCTGCTGGTCGTGCTGGGCGGCCCGGGGTGGCTCGCGGCGGCGGTGGGCGCGTCGGTGTTCCTGCACGAGTACGCCCGCGCCCGTGCCCAGGGCGTCGGGATGACCGGCGCGGGCGCCGTCACGGTGGCCGAACGCCCGACGCGGGTGGTCGTCGCGGCGGTGGCCTGCCTGGGCGCGGGGGTGTGGCCCGGCGGCACGCCGTGGGTCGGCTGGTCCTGGGGCGCGGTGTGCCTGGCGCTGTGGGCGGCGGTGGCCGCGGTCGGCGGGGCGCACCTGGTGGTCGCGCTGCGGCGCGGCCTGCGCGGCCGGGTCATGCCGGACCTATCAGCTCCGCGGTGATCCTGGCGGACATCGCCACCAGCGGCAGCCCGCCGCCGGGGTGGGCGGAGCCGCCGACCAGGTAGAGGCCCGGCACGGGGCTGCGGTTGGCCGGGCGCAGCAGCGCGGCGCGCGCGCCGTTGGAGGACGAGCCGTACAGCGCGCCGCCGACCGAGCCGGTGTCGCGCTCCCAGTCGGCCGGGGTGCGCACCTCGCGCCACAGCAGGCGGTCGCGCACGTCGTGGCCGCGTTCGGCGAGCACGTCCAGCACGCGGTCGGCGTAGCGGTCGGCCAGACCCGGCTCGGTCCAGTCCACCTGGCCCTGGCGCGGCGCGTTGACCAGGACGAACCACGCCTCGTGGCCGGCGGGAGCGACGGCCGGGTCGTCCGGGGCGCACACGTACACCGTCGGGTCGGGCACCGGGCGCGGGTCGCGGCCGAACAGGGCGTCGAACTCGGCGTCGTAGTCGGCCGGGAACAGCACGCGGTGGTGGTACGGGCGCGGCGAGCGGCCCCGCAGGGCCAGCAGCAGGACGAAACCCGACAGGGACGGCACCGCGCGGGCCAGCGCGCGGCGCGGGGCGCGGGCGCGGCGGTCGGTGAGCAGCTCCTCGTAGAGGTGGCGGGCGTCGGCGTCGGACACGACCAGGTCGGCGGGCACGGTCGTGCCGTCCGCCAGGACCACCCCGCCGCCCGCCGGGCGGACCTGCGTGACGCGGGCGCCGAACGCGAAGTCCACGCCGAGCTTCCCGCAGTGCTCGAACAGCGCGTCGCCGAGCCGGCGCAGGCCGCCGCGCACGTACCAGCCGCCGTGCCGCTGCTCGACGTACGGGACCACGGTCATCAGGCCGGGCAGGCGGCGCGGGTCCGAGCCGCTGTAGGTGGCGTAGCGGTCGAGCAGCATCCGCGCCCGCGGGTCGGACAGCCGCCGGCCCGCGGTGCGCAGCGTCCGCCACGGCGCCAGCGCCCACAGGTCGCGCACGCTCGCCGAGCGCCGCACCAGGTCGCCCACCCCGTTCAGCGGGCGTTGCAGCACCGACTCGCCCACCAGGTCCCACAGGCGGGCGGCGTCGGCCATCAGCTCCGCCCACTCCCGCCCGGTGCCGCCGCCCAGCGCCTCCTCCAGCGCCCCGGGCACCGCCGCCGCGTCGTGCGGCACGTCCACCTCGGACCCGTCGGCGAAGCGGTAGTGGCAGGTGGGGTGCACCGGCACCACGTCCACCGCGTCGTCGAGGTCGCCCCCGGTCTCGGCGAACAGGTCGCGGTAGACCTGCGGCAGGGTCAGCAGCGACGGGCCGGTGTCGAAGGTGAACCCGTCGCGGCGCAGCTCGCCGAGCTTGCCGCCGTGCGTGCCGGACTGCTCCAGCACGGTCACGTCGTGCCCGGTGGCGGCCAGCCGCGCGGCGGCGGCCAACCCGCCCATCCCCGCGCCGACCACGACGACGCGCGCCATCAGCGGCTCCCGTGCAGCGGTCGGTTCTTCCAGGTCAGCGTGCCCGCGCGGCGCGCACGCCAGGACCGCGCCAGCAGCCGCAGCAGCGCGCCCACCGACACCGGGTGGGCCAGCGCGTCCGGCCACGCCCGGCCGCCGGTGCGCCGGGCCGCCACGACCCGGCCAGCCACGGCCGCGGCGTACCCCAGCAGGCCCACCCGCGAACCGGCCAGCGCGGCCACCGGCGGCAGCACGAACAACCAGCCCAGCAGGGCGGCGAGCAGCACCGCGGCGGCGGGGGTGCCGGTGGCCGCCCACAGCGACTTCTCGTACCCGGCGGCCACCTCCGACCAGCCCCGGTACATCCGGCACTCGGCCACCGCGCTCCCGTCGGCCACCGCGCCGCGCCCGCCCGACCGCTTCACCGCCCGCATGAGCGCGATGTCGTCCAGCACGGCGTCGGCGACGGCCTCGAACCCGCCGCAGCGCCGCAGCGCCCCGGCGTCGACCACGAAGAACTGGCCGTTCGCCGCGCACAGCGACTCGCGCGGCGACCGCTCCGCCAGCCGCAGCGGCAGGAACACCAGCCACGACCACTGGAGCAGCGGCTGCACCAGGCGGGTCGCCGCGTCGTCGGCCAACTGGCGGGGGAACGGCGACACGGCGTCCAACCCCGCCGACCGCAGCAGGCCCACGGCGGCGGCCACGGCGTGCGGGGCGAGCACCACGTCGGCGTCCACGAGCACCAGCACCCGCCCGCGCGCCTCGGCGGCGAGCCGCGCGCACGCGGCCGGCTTGCCGGGCAGGCCGTCCGGGGGAGGGGAGCCGGTGATCAGCCGCACCCCGGGGTCGCCCGCCGCGACCGCGCGCACCACGTCGGCGGTCCCGTCGGTCGAGCCGTCGTCGCAGACCAGGACCTCCAGGTCCGGCACACCCCGCTGGGCCAGCAGCGACCGCAGCGCCGGCGCGATGCGGTGGGCCTCGTCGCGGGCCGGCACCAGCACCGACACCGGCTCCGCGCACGGCGGCGGGTCGGCGGGCGGCGTGCGGACCAGGCGCGCGTTGACCAGGGCGTGCGCGGTGCCCAGCGCGGCCGCCACCGACCCGCTCGCGACCAGCGCCCCCAGCACCCGCCTCACCGGTGGGCCCGCCACAGCGCGACGGCGAACGGCACCGCGACCAGCCCCATCAGCAGCCCGCCGACCAGCGACGAGCCGGGCCGGTCGAAGAACGCCGCGTGCGCCCACACCGACGACCCGAAGGTCCACAGGTAGAGCACGGGCGCGGGACCGCGGCGCAGGTCCACGCCGGTGTCGCCGAGCAGGGCGTGCAGCGCGCCGGTGATCAGCACGGCCACCAGCAGCCACCCCGCGAAGTTCGTCAGCGGCACGCCCGCCACGCCGGGCAGCGCGGGCGTCGGGTCCGCCCACGTCCAGTGGCCCGCGTCGACCATCTGCGGGTCCAGGAACACGTCCCACGACGCCAGCGCCCACCCGGCGACCGGCACCACCGCCCACCCGCGCCCGAGCACGCGCCCGACCAGCACCGCGGGCCAGGCCATCATGATCCACGCCAGGGGCACGAGCAGCGGGACGCCCAGCACCTGCACGCCCAGCGACCCGGTGTAGGCGTACTCGCCGAACGGGAACCCGGTGCGCACCCCCACCGCCTCGGCGAGCAGCCCGCCGCCCCCGGCCACCGCGATCAGCACCCCGGCGGCGCGCGGACCGAGCCGCGAGGCCGCGTCGAGCACCGAGGCCAGGCAGAACAGCACGACCGAGAGCACCGTGGTGGTCAGGCGGTCGGCGGGGTCGGTCATCGAGTAGACGATCTGGGCGAGCACGACGCCGCCACCGAGCAACCAGGCGGCGACCGCGGGCGCGTGGACGGGAACGCGGGGGGCCGCACGCGTCGACATGCGGAAAACCCTAACGGCGCTCACCCGATCGGGCTGGATGAGCGATCGGCGACCCGGGCGCGGTGAGCGCGATCACCTCGCCGGGCGTGACGCACGGCCGACACCCGTTCGCGCTCGCCCCGCCGCTCGGCCGCCCGTCGGGACCGACACCCGTTCCTGCCCGCCGCCCGTCGGGACCGACACCCGTTCGCGCTCGCCCCGCCCGCCCGCCGCCCATCAGGCGGAGGAGCGCGGGCGGTGCCAGGATCGCCTGCATGAGCGCGTTCCCCGGCCCGCCCCTGTTCCTGCTCACCGGCCGGGAGGCCCCGCCGACCGCCCGCGACCGCCGCGCGCACCTGCTGCCCGGCCGACCCGGTCGGGCGCGGGCGGGGGGCGGGCACGTGCCGCGCGTCGCCGTCGTCGGCGGCGGCATCGCCGGGGTGGCGGCGGCGGTGGCGTTGGCCGAGCGCGGCGTGCGGGTGGTGCTGCACGAGCGGCACGACGGGCTCGGCGGCCGGGTGCGGGGGTGGACGACCCCCACCGGCGAGGCGATGACGCGCGGCTTCCACGCGTTCTTCCGGCAGTACTACAACCTGCGCGCGCTGCTGCGCCGCGTCGACCCCGACCTGTCCCGGCTGCGCCCGGTGGCCGACTACCCGCTGCTGCACGCCAACGGCACGCGCGAGAGCTTCGCCCGGCTGCCGCTGACACCGCCGTGGAACGTGGCCGGGTTCGTGCTGCGCAGCGAGACGTTCAGCCTGCGCGACCTGGCGCGGATGGACACCCGGGCCGCCACGGCGCTGTTCGACGTGTCGCTGCCGCGCACCTACGCCGAGCTGGACCACGTGGACGCCGACGCGTTCCTGCGCGGCATCCGGTTCCCCGACGCGGCCCGGCACCTGGCGTTCGAGGTGTTCTCCCGCAGCTTCTTCGCCCACCCGTCGGCGCTGTCGGCCGCCGAGCTGGTCGCCATGTTCCACATCTACTTCCTCGGCTCCAGCGAGGGCCTGCTGTTCGACGTGCCGCGCGACGACTACCCGACCGCGATCTGGGAGCCGATGCGCGACCACCTGGCCTCCCTGGGCGCGGAGGTGCGCACCGGCAGCGCCGTGGACCGGGTGGACCGCCGCGCCGACGGCTACCGGGTGTCGGCCGGCGGGCGCGCGGAGGACGTGGACGCCCTCGTGCTCGCCACCGACGTCACCGGCCTGCGCGCGCTGGTGGCCGCCTCGCCGGACCTGGGCACCGAGGCGTGGCGGGCGCGGGTGGCCGACCTGCGCACCACCCCGCCGTTCCTGGTGAGCAGGCTGTGGCTGGACCGGCCCGCGCGACCGGACCGCGCCCCGTTCCTCGGCACCAGCGGCTTCGGGCGGCTGGACAACGTCAGCGTGCTCGACCACTTCGAGGACGGCGCCCGCGCCTACCGCGACCGCACCGGCGGCTCGGTGGTGGAGCTGCACGCCTACGCCCTGGACGAGGGCTGCGACCAGGACGAGGTCGTGGCCACGCTGGTCCGCGAGATGGAGGCGGTCTACCCGGAGCTGACCGGGGCGCGCGCCCGGCAGGAGGAGCACGTCCTCGCCGCCGACTGCCCGCTGTTCGCGCCCGGCTCGTTCACCGCCCGCCCCACCGTGACGACCCCCGACCCGACGTTGGTCGTGGCCGGCGACCTGGCCCGCGTCGACCTGCCGGTCGCCCTGATGGAACGCGCCGCCACCACCGGGTTCCTCGCCGCCAACGCCCTGCTCGGGCGCTGGGACCTGCGCGGCCACGACCTGTGGACGGTGCCCAACCGGGGCCGGTCCGCCCTGCTGCGCCGCGCCGCCCACCGGGCCCGCGCCGCCGCCGGGTGAGGCCGGCGCGGACCCGGTGGGCGTGCTGAACCGGGGAGGTCACTCGAAGAACTTCAGGCCCCACCCCGTGTCCGAGGTCGCGCCGGGCACGTTGGCGCGGCGGTAGGTCGTGTTGCCCCACCACGCGAACGTGCCGGTGTACCAGTGGCGGTTGGCCCACGTGTACGGCGTGCCCTTCGGCACCGCGTGGTACACCATCGGGAACCTCGGCCCGGCCGGCGGACTGGTCGCGATGTCCCCGTCGAGCAGCACGAACGTGTGGTGGCCGGGACCGTTGGCGTAGAGCGTCGGGTCCCAGCCGGACATCATGGTGGCGCGGTTGGAGCCGAAGAGGCAGCCGTTGGACTTGTACCAGTCCCACACGTGCGTGGGGTCGCCGCCGGCGCGCAGGCGCAGGTCCGCCAGGCAGTACTGCTCGCTCCAGCTGCCGTTGGCCGAGTAGACGACGTGCAGCTGGCCGTTGGGGTCCTTGACGACCTCGGGCGCTTCGTTGATGAACGGGTTGCCGACGACCCGCTCCCACGGTTCGCGGGGCTGCGAGATGACGTACCGGGCCCCGGTCGCGGTGAACGGGTCGGACATGCGGGCGATGTAGAGGTTCTGCTCGACGTTGGTGGTGCCCGCCCACCCGGACCAGACGAACCAGCGCTGGCCGTTGAAGACGAACATCGTGCCGTCGATGGCCCACCGGTCGTCGGGCAGGGCGACCTTGCGCTCCGCCGAGTAGCCGCTGTCGGGCGAGGTCGAGCTGATCGCGTACATGCGGTGCGCCGCGTCGTCGCCCGCCGAGAAGTGGATGTAGTACCGGCCGCCGTCGCGGACGATCTCCGGCGCCCAGACCGACCCCATGCCCCGGGTGTCCGTCCACACCTGGCGGGCGGGCGCGCCGGCCAGGCCGTCCGGCGACGACGCCTGGCGGACCTGGATGCCGTTCCCGGCCGCCTGCACCGAGATGTAGGTGCCGCCGACGCGGATCACGCTCGGGTCGGCGGCGCGCAGGCCGGTCTGCCCCAGCGCTCCGGGCGCGCCCGGCGGTTCGGCCCCCGCCGGTTCCCCGCCCGCGGCCCCCGCCGCCTGGCCGAGCACGAGGAGCGCGGCGAGCGCCGCCCCCGTGACCGCCGCGAGGCGGGGGAACCTCCTCGGTGTTCCGGTCGGTGGTGTGCCGCTGCCGCGGGTGAGGTGGCGCATGGGGACTCCTTCGGACGCAGGGACCGCACTTCACGGCCGTGCGACCTCCGGCGGCTGAGGGCACGACGGTTCGTCTGGCGCGCCGAACATAACACCGCTCAACGCAATCGCTCAACAACGCTCAGCAACACAACGAGAACACCGGAAGGGCGTCCGGAGTAGACGGAAGGCCGAGCCCGCTTCGCAATGACAATCGTTTCCGTTAGTCTGGTGCGGCCGAGCCGACCGGCTCGACGGGACGGAGGAGACGTGAAGCAGGGCATCCACCCGGACTACCACCCGGTGGTCTTCCAGGACCAGTCGACGGGCAAGGCGTTCCTGACCAGGTCCACGGCCACGTCGTCCAGGACCGTCGAGTGGGAGGACGGCAACACCTACCCGCTGATCACGGTCGACGTCACGTCGGACTCCCACCCGTTCTGGACGGGCAACCAGCGGGTCGTGGACACCGCCGGCCGGGTGGAGAAGTTCAACCGCCGCTACGGGAAGAGGGACCGCTGACATGGCCGTGCCGAAGCGGAAGACGTCGCGCAGCAACACCCGCCACCGCCGCTCGCAGTGGAAGGCCGAGGTCCCCGACCTGGTCCCGGTCACCACGCTCGACGGGCGCAGGCTCACCGTGCCCCGGCGGCTGGTGGCCGCCTACCGGCGGGGCCTGCTCTGACCCCGCGCCCCGGTCGGTCCGCCACCACCGCGCGGACCGACCGGGGGCAGGCCGGGCGCGGCCGGTGAAACCCGGGTCGGACAGGCATGGATTTCGGGCGGTCGGCGGAGTAGAAATAGCCAACCCCTCCGTCGCCGCTTGATCACCACCGGGCCGGTGAGAGCGCTCTCTCGACTCGGTGGTCGGGCGGTCCTACCCTCAGCAGAGGCATGTCAATGACGATCATGCGCCACTCCAGGCGTGGTCCGGGCAGGGCGTTCGCGCTCGGCCTCGCCCTCGCCACGGCCGCTGTGACGATCGCACCCGCCGCGTCCGCCGACCCGCCCCGGCGCGGCACGCAGGACCTCGGCGCGAACGTCACGGTGTTCGACCCGAGCATGCCGGTCGCCGAGATCCAGGCGAAGCTCGACGCCACGCACGCCGCCCAGGTCGACAACGAGATGGGCACCCAGCGGTACGCCTACCTGTTCAAGCCCGGCCAGTACGGCACCGCCGAGCAGCCGCTCCAGATCAAGGTCGGCTACTACACCGAGATCGCGGGCCTCGGCGCCTCGCCCACCGACGTCGTCATCAACGGCAAGGTCGAGGTCTACAACCGCTGCCTGGCCGACAACGGCACGGGCAACTGCATCGCCCTCGTCAACTTCTGGCGCACGCTGTCCAACCTGACGGTCAACGTCAACGCGGCCGGCCAGGACGGCTGCCGCTCCACGACGAACTTCTGGGCCGTGTCGCAGGCCGTGTCGGTGCGCCGGCTCAACGTCACCAACGGCTCGCTGTCCCTGATGGACTACTGCACCGCGGGCCCGCAGTACGCCAGCGGCGGGTTCATCGCCGACTCGCGGCTGCCCGCCGTCACCAACGGCTCGCAGCAGCAGTGGTTGACCCGCGACAGCGAGGTCGCCGGCTGGTCCAACGGCGTGTGGAACCAGGTGTTCTCCGGCGTCGTGGGCGCCCCGGACGACGCCGCGTTCCCGAACCCGCCCTACACCACGCTCGACACCACCCCGGTGAGCCGCGAAAAGCCTTACCTGTTCGTGGACGCCAAGGGCAAGTACAACGTCCGCGTCCCCGCGGCGCGCAAGAACACCAGCGGCGTCTCGTGGGCCAACGGCACCACGCCCGGCCGCACGATCCCGCTGAGCGACTTCTATGTGGCCAAGCCGGGCGACTCGGTGCGCGAGATCAACACCGCGCTCCTGCTCGGCAAGCACCTGCTGCTGACCCCCGGCGTCTACGACGTCGCGCGCAGCATCGAGGTCCGGCGCCCCGACACCGTCGTCCTCGGCATCGGGCACGCCACGCTCACCGCCGTGAACGGCGCGGTCCCGCTGGACGTCGCGGGCGTGCCGGGCGTCGTCGTCGCCGGTGTCACGGTCGATGCCGGGACGGAGCTGTCCCCGGTCCTGCTGCGGGTCGGCAAGCGGCACGGCCTCAACTGGAGTTCACCGAACAACCCGACCACGCTGTCCGACGTGTACTTCCGCGTCGGCGGGCCGCACGTCGGCCGGACCGACACCGCGCTGGAGGTCAACAGCGACCACGTGCTCATCGACCACACCTGGGTGTGGCGCGCGGACCACGGCGTCGAGGGCTTCACCGACACGCAGCGCTGGAACACCAACACCGGCCGCACGGGCGTCGTGGTCAACGGCGACGACGTGACCGCGACCGGCCTGTTCGTCGAGCACTTCCAGCGGCACAACACCGTCTGGAACGGCGAGCGCGGCACCGTCGTGCTCTACCAGAACGAGCTGCCCTACGACCCGCCGACGCAGGCCGACTGGATGAAGGGCGACGTCGAGGGCTGGGCCGGCTACAAGGTCGGCGACCGCGTGCGCACGCACACCCTGCACGGCGGCGGCGTCTACGTGTTCAACCAGAACAACCCGTCCATCCACACCGAGAACGGTTTCGAGGTGCCGGAGCGGCCGGGCGTGAAGCTGCACCACATCATGACCGTCAACCTCGCCGCGGGCACGATCGACCACGTCGTCAACGGCGTGGGCGAGGCGGCCGACACCACGAAGATCGGCGTCCCGGTCTACGTCGCGGAGTACCCGCTGCCGTAGTCGCACGCCCCCGCGCGGGCGGTGCCCGACCCACCCGGTCGGGCACCGCCCGCGTTCGCGTGGACGGGGTCGTCCGGCGCGTCACCGGCCGCGCGGTCAGCGCGCGGTCAGGGCGTCGAGGCGGTCGGCGGTGTCCCGGACCAGGAGCACCAGGTCCTGCTCGTTGCCGGGGGCGACCCAGCGGTCGAAGGCGACGCGGAACACGGCGATGCCCGTTTCGGCGACCAGGTCCGCGGTGACGGGGTCGAGGCCGCGTTCGCGCAGCGCGCCGGCCAGCGCGCCGGCCAGCGAGGCCAGCTTGATCAGCTCGCGTTCGCGCAGCTCGGCGTTCGCGGTGATGACGGCGTGGCGTCGGCGGGCGTGCTCGTGGCGTTCCCGGAGCACGGCGCAGGCCGCTTCCAGCGCCTTGGTCACCGCCTCCACCGGGGGCGTCGCCCCGGGGGTGTCGGCGATGGCGGCCACCAGGGCGTCCCGCAGCGCCGTGCTGCCGGCGAACAGCACCTCGCGCTTGTCGGCGAAGTGCCGGAAGAACGTCCGCTCGGTCAGGCCGGCCCGCTTGGCGATCTCGGCCACGGTGGTCTGCTCGTACCCGTGCTCGCCGTAGAGGTCCAGGGCGGCCTGTTCGAGTCGGCCCCGCGCGTTCGGCTCCCAGCGGCCCATGCGCCGATCCTAACTGATGACAGCGACTGTCATCGCAGTGCTACGGTGATGACAGCAACTGACATCACGGTTCCCGGAGGATCACCATGCGCGTGTTCGTCACCGGTGCGAGCGGCTGGATCGGCTCCGCCGTCGTCCCCGAGCTGATCGACGCCGGTCACGAGGTCGTCGGGCTCGCCCGCTCGGACTCGTCGGCGGCGGCGCTGACCGCGGCCGGCGCGGAGGTGCGCCGCGGCTCGCTGGAGGACCTCGACAGCCTGCGCGCCGGCGCGGCCGAGTCGGACGGCGTCGTCCACCTGGCCTTCATCCACGACTTCTCGGCCTACGAGGAGTCCGGTCGCGTCGACCTGCGCGCCATCGAGGCGTTCGGCGCGGAGCTGGCGGGCAGCGACCGACCGCTGGTCATCGCCTCCGGCCTGATCGGCCTCGCGACCGGCCGCGTCGGGACCGAGCACGACCGGCCGGCCGAGGACGGACCGGGCGCGGTGCGGGCCGTCAGCGCGCGTGCGGCGCTCGCCCTCGCCGAACGCGGGGTGCGGTCGTCGGTGGTGCGCCTCGCCCCGACCGTCCACGGCGACGGCGACCCCGGCTTCCTCGCCGCGCTGATCGGCACCGCCCGCGACCGGGGCGCGTCCGGTTACGTCGGCGACGGCGCGAACCGCTGGCCCGCCGTGCACCGGTTCGACGCGGCCCGCCTGTTCCGCCTCGCGCTGGAGTCGGCCCCGGCCGGGTCCGTGCTGCACGGCGCGGCCGAGGAGGGCGTGCCGGTCCGCGAGATCGCCGAGGTGATCGGTCGGCACCTGGACCTGCCGGTCGTGCCGGTCGCCCCGGAGCGGGCCGCCGAGCACTTCGGGTGGCTGGGCGCGTTCCTCGCCGCCGACGCACCGGCGGCGAGCGAGCTGACCCGCGAGCTGGTCGGCTGGCGGCCCACGCGGCCGTCGCTCCTGGACGACCTCGACCAGGGGCACTACTTCCGGCCGCGCGGACCGGCCGCCTGACCTGCGGCTGCCCGGCCTGCGGCTGTCCGACCTGAGGTGGCCTGACCGTCGGTGCTCGTGCCGGCACGAGCACCGGCGGCGGCGGTGCCGGCACGGCCGCGCATCAGGCCGGGACCAGCGCCGGTCCGGAAGCCTGTTCGGGGATGCGCGGGGGTTGCGGCCCGGCCGGTTCCAGGAGGGCGTCGGCGTCGGCGAGGAGCCGCTGGGCCTCGCGCAGGCCGTCGGCGATGCGGGCCCGCCGGTCGCGCAGCTCGTCCACCCGCCGCCGGGCCTCGGTGACGACGCGGTCGGCGTGCTCGGTCGCCTCGCGGACGATCCGCTCGGCCCGCTCGCGGGCGGCGGCCTCCTGGGCGGCCAGCGCCGCCGCGGCCTCGGCCCGGCGGGCGCGCATCGCGGTCTCGAAGTCCTCCTGCACCCTGGCGCGCAGCGCCTCCGCCCGCTCGTCGAGCGAACGGCGGCGGCGTTCGGCCTCGCGGGTCGTCGCGGCGATCCGCTCGTGCGCCTGGCGCATCACGGCCTCGTGCTCGGCCTCCAGCTCGCGGCGGCGCGCGTCGAGGTCCGCGACCAGGCGCTCCGAGCGCTCGCGCAGCCTCGCGGCGGCCCGTTCGGCGGTCGCCCAGTGCTGCTCGGCGGTGGCCCGCGCGCGCTCGGTGATCTCGGCGGCCTCCTCGTGCGCCAGGTCGACCAGGCGCCGCAGGCGTTCGGTGAGCGCGGCCGGGTCGACCGGCGTGCGGCACAGGCGGTCCAGGCGCTCGCGCAGCGCGTGCGCCTCCGACCTGGCGCGCTCCAGCTCGCGGGCCAGGTCGTCGGCCCGGGCCGCCGCCGCGTCGCGGTCCACCGCGAGCAACCGCAGGTCGGCCTCCACCCCCTCCACGTAGTGCCGCACCTGCCCCGGGTCGTACCCCCGCCACACCACGTCGAAGTCGGTCCGCAGCGGGACCAGTTCCGGTTCCGGGCGGGTGTCCACCGCCGTCACGACAACTCCCCTCCGGTCTCGTGCGCGGTCCGCAACCGGCCGCGCAGGTCGGCGATCTCGGCACGCGCGGCGGTCAGCGCGTCCTCCAGGTCGAGGATGCGCGTGGTCGCCGCGAGCGAGTGGCCCTCGTCGAACAGCGCCCGCACCCGCACCACCAGTTCCAGCTGGCGGCGGCTGTAGCGCCGGTGCCCGCCACCGGAGCGCACCGGCCGCACCAGCTCGGCGGTGTCCAGGCTGCGCAGGAACGCCTGCCGCACGCCGAGCAGCCCCGCGGCTTGCCCGATCGTGTAAGTCGGGAAGTCCAGGTCGTCCAGTTCGCGCAGCGCCACGGCGGGCCCTTCATCGGGTGCTTGACAGAACCTCCAGTCGTGCCTATAAGAAATATACATCGGTCAACAACCCTGGTGGACGTGGCCCGGAGTGATCGACGTGAACGGAACCGCAGTGCGCGCAACGGCTTTCGCCGACCTGGTCCTCAGCGACCCGGACTGGCTCGACGCCGAGTTCGCCGCCATCGTGGACGCCGCGTTCGGCGCCACCCCGGAGCCGCCGTTCACCCGACGAGGCCCGTCCGGGAGCCCCGGCGCCCCGGACCCGCCCGCACCACCGCGCCTGCGCCCCCTCCCGGTGCCGCACCGGGTCCACCCGCACCAGCGCTCGCCCCCGGCCCCGCCGCGACACCCCTCCGGTCGATGCGCGGGGGGCGTCCGGTCCCGGTCCGGGCGACCCCTCGTCGGCCGAGGCGCGGCAACCCCCGCTCGCGCGGCCGGGTGGCACACTGCCCCCGCGTCGGGCGGAGGGAGCAGCGGTGACGGGTTCGGTCTGGTGGGACGTCGTGGTCGGCGTCGGGGTGAGTGCGGTCGTGGTGTGGTTGGCCCTGGTCGTGGTGCTCGTGGTGGTGCGCCCGAGGGGCGCGCTGCTGCGCGAGGCGCTGCGGCTGCTGCCCGACCTGCTGCGGCTGGTGCGGCGGCTCGCGGCCGACCGGACCCTGCCGCGCGGGGTGCGGGTGCGGGTGGCGCTGCTGCTGGTCTACCTGGCGTCGCCGATCGACCTCGTGCCGGACTTCATCCCCGTCCTCGGGTACGCCGACGACGCGATCGTCGTCGCCGCGGTGCTGCGCGGTGTCGTGCGCCGGGCCGGGCCGGACGTCGTGCGCGGGCACTGGCCCGGCACCGACGACGGCTTCGCCGCGCTGGCCCGCCTCACCGGTCTCGACCGGGGGACCGAGCCGTCCTGAGCGGACGGTCAACGCGGCCGGCGCAGGACCGGCACCAGGGCCAGGGCGGGCACGAGCAGGAGGGGCACCACCAGCAGCGCGCGCAGGACGCCGACGTGCTGCCCGAGCAGGCCGACCACCGGCGGGCCGGCGAGGAACGCGGTGTAGCCGATGAGCGCCACCACGCTCACCCGGGCCGCGGCCCGCTCCGGGTCGTCGGCGGCGGCGCTCAGGCCGACCGGGAAGCCCAGGGACGTGCCCAGGCCCCACAGCGCCACGCCGAGCACGGCCGGGACCGGTGAACCGCCCAGCACCGCGAGGGCGGCGCCCGCCGCGGCGCACGACATCGTGCCCAGCAGCACCGGCACGCGCCCCCAGCGGTCCAGCGCGGCGGGACCGAGGAGGCGGCCCAGGGTCATCGCCGTCACGAACACGCCGAACACCACCGCGCCCACCGCCGGGGTGACCGCGTGGCCGTCGACGAACGCCACCGCGAGCCAGTCGTTCGCGGTGCCCTCGGTGAACGCGAGCACCAGCACCAGCAGGCCGATCAGCAGGGTGCGCGGGTCCCGCCAGGCGGCCAGGACACCGCTGCCGCCGCGCCGCGCGTCGCCGCCGTAGCGGAAGGAGCGCGCGGCCACGACCGTGCCGGCCAGGGTCGCGACGGCCGCGCCCACGAGGTGCGCGGTCACCGGCAGCGCGACCGACGCGGCGAGCGCGGCGGTGCCGGCGGCGGCGATCGTGCCCAGGCTCCACGCGCCGTGGAAGCGGGGCACCACCGTGCGCCCGAGCACCCGTTCGACGGCCACCGCCTCCACGTTCATCGCCACGTTGCACACGCCCGAGCCGTAGCCCAGCGCGAACAGCCCCGCGGCCGTGGCCGCCGCCGACGGCCACGTGCCGACCGCGACCCCGATCAGCACCAGCGCCGCCGCCAGCACCGCCGTCGACCAGCGCACCGCGCGCCGCACCCCGAGGCGGTGGGCGACCGCGCCGGCGGTGAGCATCGCGGACACCGACCCGGCGGACATCGCCAGCAGCAGGAACCCCAGCCCGCGCGCGTCCAGGCCCAGCGCGTCGCGCGCGGCGGGCACCCGGGCGAACCACGTGGCCAGGGCGAACCCGTTGAGGCCGAAGACGGCGGTGACGGCGGTGGTGGCGGTGCGGGCCTGCCGCACGTCGACCGTGGAGGTGCTCACCCCGTGACCCCACGCCTGCAAGCGCTTCCACCGCAAGGGCCGGCAGACTGGGCGCGTGGTGGGGAAGGCGCGGCTGGAGGACGTGGCACGGCTCGCCGGCGTGTCCGCGGCCACCGCGTCACGGGTGCTCAGCGGACGGGGCCCGGCCTCGGAGGCGGCGCGGCGCGGGGTCGCGGAGGCCGCGCGCGAACTCGGCTACGTGCCCGACGCGGCGGCGCGCGCCCTGGCCACCGGGGGCGGCACGCGCATCGCGGTGGCCGTCGGCGGGCAGGACGCGCGCGTGCTGCACGACCCGTACGCGGCCAGGGTGCTCGCCGCCGTCGCCGGGGTCGCCGCCGCCCGCGAGGTCGGGGTGTCGCTGCACTGGGCGCCGCTGCGCGACCCGGGCGCGGTGGCGCGGCTGGCCGAGCGGCGGGGCGTCGGCGGGGTCGTCCTGGTCAACCCCACGGAGGCCGCGCTGGCGGCGCTGCCGAGGTCGGCGCGCGGGCGGGTCGCGGCCATCGGCGTCGGTTCGCGGGACGTGCCGGCGTTCGACGTCGACAACGGCGCGGGCGCCACCCGCGTGGTCGAGCACCTGGTGACCGGCGGCCGGCGGCGGGTGGCGATGGTGACGGGCCCGGCGTGGCTGCCCTGCACGCGCCGCGCCCTCGACGCCTACCGCCGCGCGGTGGGGGAGGCGGGCCTGCCGGTCCGCGCCGTGCCGGGCGACTTCACGGCCGCGCGCGGCGAGGCGGCGGCGGGGGAGGTGCTGGCCCGCTGGCCGGACACCGACGCGGTGTTCGCGCTGGGCGACCTGACCGCCCTGGGCGCGCTGGGCGCGCTGCGCCGCGCGGGCGTGGACGTGCCGGGGGACGTGGCGGTCGCCGGGTTCGACGACATCGCGTTCGCCGCCCTGAGCCGCCCCGGGCTGACCACGGCCACCAACCCGGTCGAGGAGGTCGCGGCCGGCGCGGCGACGGCGGTCCTGGACCGGCGCGCACCCCGCCCGCTCACCCTCCACCCCTCGACCCTGGTGGTCCGGGACAGCGCCTGAGCGCACGGGGCGGCCCGGGACGACGCCGCCCGGACGAGGGCACCCCTCCGTCTACTGTGGACTAAACCGGTTGCGCGGACCGGTGCTCGGCGCGGTGGGCGGCCCGTTGACCCGGTCCAGCGGTCCGTCGGCGCCCCGGGGTGATCACCCGGGCCGATCACCTCTGCCGAACTTCCGGTGCCTCCGGGACTTCCGCCGCCCCCCGGCCGCGCGGCGGCTATAGCGTTCGGTCATGGAGTCCGCCGTCCAGTTCATGACCGCCTCGTCCGCCTCCCCGCGCCCGCCCGTGCCCCCCTCGGCGGAGCGGGGTCGCCCGTCGTGCCACTGGTGCGGGTTGAGGACCGACTGGGGGTGGCCCGCCGGGCACCCGGCCGCGCCCGCGATGACCGGGGACGTCCTCGCCCACCGGTTCTGCGCCGACCCGGCCAACCGCAGGTTCGACGCGGACGCGCCCGGCGACCCGGTCGTCGTGCGGCGCGCCCGCCTGGCGTTCGCCCTGCGGGGGGCGGGGCCGCGCGGGTGGCGGTGGTTCGAGCTGGGCAGCGACGAGCAGCGCACGACGGTCGCGCACCTGCGCTCGATGCTCCGGCTGGGTGCGCCCGTCACGGCCGCCGACGTGGTGACCGCGGCCACCGGGCCGCTGACCCGCCGGCTGTACCGGGAGCGGGTGCGCCGATGGGCGCGCCTCCCGCTGCCGAGCGCCCCCGCCCGCGGAGCGCTGTGACGAGGACCACGGGGACGCGGGGGGCGCCTCCCGTCAACCAGGTGCGTGACGGACGGTGAGTTCGAGGAGTACGCCCGCGCGGACGGCCCGCTGCTGCGGCGCGGCGCGTACCGGTTGTGCGGGGACCGGCACCGCGCGGACGACCTGGCGCAGACCGCGCTGCTGAAGGTGCACCACGTGCGGTCGAGGTTGGGGCCGGACGTGCGGGTGCACGCCTACGCCCGCAGGGTGCTGCTGCACGTGGTGGTCGACGAGGCGCGCCGCGCCGGGCGGCGGCGGGAGACCGCCGTGGCCGAGGTGCCCGCGGTCGCCGACCGGTCCCCGGACACCGACGCGGTCCTGGACGTCCGCGCCGCCCTCGTCCGCCTGCCGCCCCGGCAGCGGGCCGTCGTCGTGCTGCGCTACTGCCACGACCTCAGCCTCGCCGACACGGCACGTGCCCTCGGCTGCACCGAGGGCACGGTCAAGAGCCAGGCGGCGAAGGGGCTGGCCGCGTTGCGGGCCCTGCTGTCGCCGTCGCCCGCCGCCTGAGCGGCGCCCGTCGAACGCGCCGTTCGACTGTTTGGGCTGAACGGCGGCCGGCCGAGGTGCGGGTGGGGTTCCTATAGTCCGGGCAGTCGGTCTGGGAGCGCTCCCAGACCTGGTGACGGAAGAGGGACCCTCGATGAGGAGAGTTCTCGCCGGACTGCTCGCGACCGCCTCGCTGGCGGGCGGGCTCGTGGCGGTGGCGCACGCGGGTGCCGAGACGGCGCCCCGACCCGTGGTCTCGCGGCAGGCGGACGACCCGGTGGTCGTCGTCTCCAGCACCTTCGAGGACGGCACCGCGCAGGGCTGGGCCCCGCGCGGGGGCGAGGCGCTGGCGGTGAGCACGGCCGTCGCGCACGGCGGCACGCGGAGCCTCGCCGTCACCGGGCGCACCCAGAACTGGGAGGGGCCCGTGCGCGACCTGCTCGACGTCGTGGACAAGGGCACCCGCTACGACCTGTCGGTGTGGGTGCGGCTGGCGGCCGGTGAGGCGGCCACCGGGGCGCGCCTGTCCGTCGAGCGCCGCACCGGCGGCACCCCGTCCTACGACCAGGTCGTGGGCACGACGGACGTCACCGCCGACGGCTGGGTCAACCTGAAGGGCTCCTACACGCTCGCGGCCGACGTCGAGTTCCTCGTCGCGTACGTCGAGACGACCAGCGCCGCGGCGGCGTTCCACGTCGACGACTTCGCGCTGTCCCACACGCCGCTGCCGCCGGTCCAGACCGACATCCCGGCGGTGAAGGACGTGCTGGCCGACCACTTCGCGGTGGGCGCGGCCGTCGAGCCCGCGCAGCTGCTGGGCAACCACGGTCAGCTGCTGGCCAGGCACTTCAACTCCATCACCCCCGGCAACCAGCTCAAGTGGGACGCCACCGAGCCCACCGAGGGCGCCTTCCGCTTCGCCGACGCCGACGCGCTCGTGACCTGGGCGAAGGCCAACGGCGCGGCCGTGCGCGGGCACACGCTCGTGTGGCACCAGCAGACCCCGGCGTGGGTGTTCGAGGACGCGTCCGGCGCGGAGATGACCGCCACCCCGGAGAACAAGGCACTGCTGCTCGCCCGGCTGGAGGCGCACGTCCGGGGCGTGGTGACCCACTTCGGCGACGACGTCCCGGTCTGGGACGTGGTGAACGAGGTCGTCGACGAGAACCAGGCCGACGGCCTGCGCCGCAGCCGCTGGTTCGAGATCACCGGGCTGGACTACGTCCGCACCGCGTTCCGGGTGGCCCGCGAGGTCGCGCCCACCGCGCGGCTGGTGATCAACGACTACAACACCACCGTGCCGGCCAAGCGGGACAAGCTGCACGCCCTGGTCGCGCAGCTGCGGGCGGAGGGCGTGCCGGTCGACGCGGTCGGCCACCAGATGCACGTCAACGTGCAGTGGCCCTCGGTCGCCGAGACCGAGGAGGCGATCGCGAAGTTCGCCCTGCTCGGCGTGGACCAGCAGATCACCGAGATGGACATCTCGATCTACACCGACAACGGCCAGTCCTACCCGACGCCGCCCGCCGACGTCCTGCGCGCCCAGGCGTACCGCTACCGCGACCTGTTCGAGGTCTACCAGCGGCACTCGGCGTCCATCAGCTCGGTCACCCTGTGGGGCCTGGCGGACGACAACACGTGGCTCGACGCGTTCCCGGTGACCCGCAAGGACCACCCGCTGCTGTTCGACACCCGGTTGCAGGCCAAGGACGCCTACTGGGGCGTGGTGGACCCGAGCCGCATCGGCGGAGGCACCACGACCACCACGACCACGACCACGACCACGACCACGACGACGACGACGACGACCGACGTGCCGCCCCCGCCCGTGTGCGTGATCAACTACGACCTGGTCGGCCAGTGGCAGGGCGGCTTCCAGGGCTCGGTGCGCATCGTCAACCGGGGCGCGCCCACCACGTCGTGGACGCTGGCCTGGTCGTTCCCGGACGGCCAGCGCATCACCCAGCTGTGGGGCGGCAAGCACACCCAGGACGGCGCGAACGTCACCGTGCGCAACGAGTCGTGGAACGGCGCGCTCCCGTCCGGCGGCTCGACCACCCTGGGCTTCCTCGGCTCGTGGACCGGCCGCAACGCCAGGCCCGCGACGTTCAGCCTCAACGGGGTGGTCTGCCAACCCGCGTAGGTCGGTGCGCCGCGCCCCGAGGGGCGCGGCGCACCCCCTCGTCAGTCGACGGCGGTGGTCCGCGGCGCGCTGTAGACGACGTCCGCGTACTCCCGGTGCCGCTGGATCCACCCCGAGATGAACGGGCACAGCGGGAGCACCCGCAGCTCCCACGCCCGGGCCTGGTCCAGCCCCGCCCGCGCCAGCGCGCTGCCCACGCCGCGCCCCTCGAACGCGGGGTCCACCTCCGTGTGCGTGAACACGATCAGCTCGGGCGTGCGGATGTAGACCGCCTTCCCGGCGACCACCCCGTCCACCACGGCGGCGAAGTGCTTCTCGTCGGGCACGTCGTGCACCTCGATGGTCATGCGGGTCCTCTCCTGGTCCGGTGGCCGCAACCCTACAAAGCGGCTCCCGGCCGCCACCACGACCCCTCCGCCGGTCGAACCCCGAATACCTTGCCCCAGCCGGGGAACAACCCCTCCGAACGGCGCTCCACAGAGGACCGGACGGCCGATCGCGGGCTGATCGGGCGAATCGGTCACGCCGTCCCGGCAAACGCGTCGTCGCCGAATCGTGAACCCGGAACGTTCACAGCGCGTGACAGGTGTGGCCGCGATCAAGATCGGGCATCCACCCCTCGACTGGAGCCGGCGGCGACGCGCCGGCCGGCGGAAGGGAAGGAAGAGGTTTCCATGGGCATTCTGGGCTGGATCGTGCTGGGTCTCATCGCGGGGGCCATCGCCAAGGCGGTCATGCCGGGTCGTGACCCGGGCGGCATCGTCATCACGATGGTCATCGGCGTGGTGGGGGCCATCATCGGCGGGTTCGTCGGCCAGGCGATCTTCGGTACCGGGCTCGGCAGCTTCTTCGACCTGAGCACCTGGCTGCTGGCGATCCTGGGCGCGCTGATCGTCCTGGGCATCTACCACGTGGTCACGAGCCGCGGCCACCGCCGCGCTCACCACTGACCGTCCCGATCGGACACCGAAGTGCGGCGCCCCGTCACGGGGCGCCGCACTTCTGCGTGCGCCCACCTCGGTTACCGTGGCGCGCATGAAGGTCGTGCTGCTGGGCGAGTACCGCGCGGAGAGGTTGGTGGCGCCGTTGCGCGCCGCCGGTGCGGAGGTCGTGGTCCTGGGTGGACCGGACCTCGGCCCGTGGTTCGGCGACGACGTGCCCGTCGGCCACCTACCCGTCGAGCCGACCGACGAGGCCGTGGCCGACCTGCTGCGCCACTGGGCGCCCGACCTGGCCGTGCCGAACGTCCGGTCGCCGGGCCAGGAGCAGCACCTGCCGGTCTACGCGCGGCTCGGCGGCCCGCGCCTCCCGGTGCACCCGCCCGCGTTCGCCGACCTGGCCACCGACAAGGTCGCCTTCCACCGCACCGCGGTGGAGCGCGGCTGGCCCGTGCCGCACGGCGCGGTGTGCGGCACGCCGGCCGAGCTCCTCGCCGCGCCGGTCGCGCTGCCGGCCGTGGTGAAGGAGGCGCGCAGCGAGTCGTACGCGGGCAGGTACTTCGTCACCGACCGCGACCACCTGCGGCGGTTGTCCGCCGAACTGGTCTACCCGGTGCTCGTGCAGCGAGCCGTGACCGGTGAGGAGTTCGCGGTCGAGCTGCTCACCACGCCGGGCGGCACGACGACGTGGCCGGTCGCGTCCCTGGGCACCCTGGACAGCGCCTGCGCGCCGGGCGGCCGGGTCCGGGTGGAACCGGCCACCCTGCCGCCCGCCGCGGCCGACGCGCTCGCCGGTCTCGTCGCCGACGTCGTCAAGGCGTACCGCCCGCACGGCCCCTGGCAGCTGGACCTCGCCGTGGCCGACGACGGCGGGCTGGTCGTGTTCGAGCTGAACGCCCGATTCGGCGGCCTGTCGAACATGAGCTGGCTCAGCACCGGCACGGACCCGCACGCCACCCACGTGGACGCGGTCCTGGGCCGTCCGCTGCCCGAACCGGAGGTCCGGCGGGTCGCGGTCGAGCTGCCCGTCCGCAACGACGTCGACCTGCCGCCGCCCCCGCCGGGCGTGGAGCTGCACGCCTTCGTCGCCGGCCCCACCAACCCCACGCCGACCTTCGCCGGGTTCTACCGGGCGGTCGTGGCGGTGGACCCGGCCCGCGCCGCCGAGGCCCGCGCGTGGGTCGCCGGGCTGCCCCTGGACCTGACCACGCCGGCCGCGGTGCTCGCCCAGCTCGACCGCGGCCTGCGGGCGCTGCGGCGCCGAACCGCCCGGAGGGCCGAGTCGGGGTGACCGCCCGCTACCGGTCGACCACCACGCGCGTCCCGGTGTCCGACGAGCGCTGCACGGCGTCGAGCACCCGGTGGTGGCGCAGGGCGTCGTGGAAGCTCGGCGTGGCCGGGCGGCCCTCGGCGACCGCGGCGGCCACCTCGCGGTAGAGCGCGGCGATGTGCTCGACGCGCCCCGACGCGCCCAGGTGGTCGGGCAGGGCGAGGCGGGTATCGCCGTCGGCGGTGCGCAGCGTGACGTCCCACGCCGTCCAGTGGGCGTACGCGCCCTGGTCGACGCCGACGACCGCCAGGGTGCCCGCGGTGCCGACGACCCTGGCGGAGAACCGGTCGGGGCCCGGCAGGAAGCCGCCCGGCAGGCTGATCGACAGGACCGCGCCGCCGCCGAGGCGGCCGATCAGCGCGACCTGGCCGGGGGAGGAGTTGGCGACCCGCTCGCCGGTGCCGCGCACCTCGACCTCGGGGTGCCGGTTCACCACGAGAGCGGACACCTCGGTGGGGGAGCCGACCAGGCGGTCGAGCGTGCCCAGGGTGTGACCGCCCATGATGGTGAGCAGGGTGCCGCCGGCCGCCGGGTCGGTGCTCCACACCAGGTCCGGCCAGGTCTCGGGCCCGCCGAACGGATCGCCGGGCGCGACGACGTGCACCGACTCGACGCGCCCGACGCGGCCCTCGGCGAGCAGGTCGGCCAGGTGGACCGCCCACGGCGCGTGGTAGCCCTGGAGGGTCACCGCGTGCACGACCCCCGCGTCCTCGGCGGCCCGGGTCAGGTCGGCGGCCTCGTCGACGTCCACCCCCAGCGGCCACTCCGACAGCACGTGCTTGCCCGCCGCCAGCGCGGTCCGCACCACCTCGGCGTGCCGGTCCACCCGCACCGAGACGACGACCAGGTCGACCTCCGGGTGCTCGGCCAGCGCCCGCGCGTCGGAGAACGCGTGCTCCACGCCGAACGCCGCACCGGCCCGCGCCGCGCTCTCCGGCCTCGACGTCGCCACGGCGGTCAGCCGCAGCCCGGCCGCGCCCACGGCGGGCACGTGCGACCCGGCCGCCCACCCGCCGTCCGGGCTCGCGCCCACGATCCCGACCCTCATGGTTCCCCCCTGGTTGTGTACCGACTGGTATAGAATCTAGCCGACGACGAGGAGGTGGTCGACGGTGCCCGGTGGACGCCCGCGCGGGTTCGACCTCGACACCGCCCTGGACCGGGCGCTGGAGCTGTTCTGGCGCAACGGCTACGACGGCACGTCGGTCGCCGACCTGACCGCCGCCCTGGGCATCGCCAAGCCCAGCCTGTACGCCGCGTTCGGCTCGAAGGAGCTGCTCCTGGCCCGGGTGCTCCAGCGGTACGTCGACGGACCGGGCGCCGCGACCGGGCGCGCGGTCGCCGAACCGACCGCGCACGCCGTGGCCACGAGCCTGGTGGAGGCGGCGATCGCGCTGACGGCGGGGGAGGGGACGCCGCGCGGCTGCCTGTCCGTGAAGTGCGCGCAGGCCCACGACGACGCCGCCCGGGCGCTCGCCGAACGCCACCGCTCGGCCGCCGAACTCGCCCTGCGCGTCCGGTTGGAGGCCGCGCGCCGGGAGGGGGACCTGCCCGCCGACGAGGACCCCGCCGACCTCGCCCGGTTCCTCGTCACGCTCACCGACGGCATCGCCGTGCGGGCCGCCGGCGGTGAGGCCGCCGACGAGCTTCGCCGCACCGCCGCCGTGGCGCTGCGGGCCTGGCCCGCGGCCCGTCCGCCCGGTGCGGCAAGATCGGGCGCATGACCGCACCGCCGCGCAACCCCGTGGTGGCCTGCGGGGTCTACGTCGACGGTGCCCGGCAGCCCGGGCACCCGACCCCCGCCGCCGCCGTCGCCGAGGTCCGCGCCCGGGCCGGCGGGTTCGCCTGGATCGGGCTGTTCGAACCCGGTGACGACGACATCCGCGACGTGGCCGACGCCCTCGGCCTGCACGAGCTGGCCGTCGAGGACGCCGTGCACGCCCACCAGCGCCCCAAGCTGGAGCGCTACCCCGAGCACCTGTTCGTGGTCCTCAAGACGGTCCGGTACGTCGAGCACGAGTCGCCGAGCACGGCCAACGAGATCGTCGAGTCCGGCGAGATCATGGTCTTCCTCGGCCGGGACTACGTCGTCACCGTCCGCCACGGCCGCCACTCCGGCCTGCACGACGTGCGCGAGCAGCTGGAGCGGGAACCGGAGCGCCTGGTCGGCCCGGCGGCCGTCCTGCACGCCGTCGCGGACCGGGTCGTGGACGGCTACCTGGAGGTCGTCGAGGCGTTCCAGGGCGACCTGGACCTGCTGGAGACCCTCGTGTTCGCGCCCCGCGACGCGCTCGGCGTCGAGCAGGTCTACCTGGTCAAGCGGGAGCTGCTGGAGCTGCGGCGCGCCGTCATGCCGCTGGTCGGACCCCTGCGGGCGCTCAGCGACGGGACGTGCGCGCCGTTCGTGCCCGAGTCGGAGCGCTCCTACTTCCGCGACGTCGAGGACCACCACGCGCGCGTCGCCGAGCGGGTCACCGGGTTCGAGGAGCTGCTGACCACGCTGGTCGACGCGACCCTGGCGAAGGTGTCGCTGCGGCAGAACAACGACATGCGCAAGATCTCCGCGTGGGCCGCGATCATCGCCGTGCCGACGATGGTGTTCGGGGCGTACGGCATGAACTTCGACCGGATGCCCGAGCTGCGCTGGACCTACGGCTACCCGCTGGTGCTGGCCGGGGTGCTGGGCGCGTGCGCGGTGCTCTACCGCCTGTTCAAGCGCTTCCGCTGGCTCTACGACGCCCCGAGCCGCCCCGCGCCCCTCGCGCGCCCGACGTTCTGGGTGATGCTGTTCCTGCTGACCTGGCTGGCGGCCGTGGTGTTCTCGATCGAGTAGCCGTGCCGGGGGAGCGCCCGGCGGGGCACGGCTGTCCACAGAGGACTATGTCGCGTTTTCACCCGGATGTGTGACGGTAGCCCCGATTGGGTATGTCCCCGGCAACAGCGCACGCAGCGCGCACGGACAGCAGAGAACGGGAGCTGACATGCCCTGGGTCGAACGGCACCGCCGACGTGCCCCGAACAGCTGGTTCCGCACCACGACCGTCCGCCGCCACTACCGCAAGCCCGCCGGGCTTCCCGTCGTGGTCATCGCCGTCGCCGCGGTCGTGGTCCTGCTGGTCGTCGTGCTCATCGTGCTCTTCTAGCGCGCGCAGGCGTTCGGCGGGCCGCGGTGGGCAGTGCGCCACCGCGGCCCTGTCGCGTCACGGGGGTGTTCAGCGGTCCTGCTCAGTGCTCCTGGGCGTCCAGGCGGTGCACGGCCAGGTGCAGCACGTCCGCCCCCGCGATCGCGGTCAGCGCGGTGGCCGCCAACCGGGTCGCCCTGGGCGCGAACACCAGGCCGCCGACCAGCACGCCGGCGATCCAGACGCCCGAGCAGAACGGGCACGTCACCAGTTCGCCCACCGCGTGGCGGACGCCGTCCCCGCGCACGGACTCGGTCACCTCGGCGTTGCCCGCGGGTTCCTCGAAACGGGTGAACGGGGCGCGCAGCGCGCTGGTCACCGCGGCCTTGGTGGCGAGCCGGCTGGCCTTGTAGGTCGCCACCGACACCAGCGCCACGTCACCGAGCGAGTACCCCGCGGGCAGGCGCACGCCCAGGCGGCGGCCCACCGCGGTGGCGAGCCCGACGGCGCCGGCGAAGGTGCCCATCGCGGCCAGGTAGCCCTTGAGCGGCCGGTCCTGGCCCGCGGCGTACTCGGTCTGCGTCCGGCGGAAGGTGGCTGAGAGCGACATGGCCGAGGAGTTGCCCCGATCGGGCCGGTGAAACCCGGTCAGGGACGTCCCCGCGACGGCGTCTGCCCGGCGACCCCGTGGCGCAGCGGCGTGTTGTCGTCGGGGGAGTGGGCGGGCGACACGGGCTGCGTGCGCGGCGTGGACGAGGCGCCGGGGGCGTTGCGCTGGTCGCCGCCGGACGGTTGCGCGCCGTCGTCCAGCTCGGCCAACCGCGCGGTGAGCACCTCCGTCACGGGCGTCCGGTCGGCGTGCGCGCGTTCGTGCTCCAGCACGTCGGCCAGTTCGTCGCGCGAGAGCGAGCGCACGCGGTGCCGCAGGTCGCCCAGGGACAGCTGGTCGTAGTCCGGGATGGGGAGTTCGTGGCTCATGCCCGACGACTACCCGGCCGACCCCCCGGCAAACAGCCGTACCGGACCGCCCGCCCCGATCAGGTCACCGGGTCGTGGGGTGCCGCACACCCGGTCATCGGTGGGGCCCGCCGGGTTTGAAGGCGGCCTTCCCTTCCCACCCCCTTGCCGTGCGACTGCACGCCCGACCCAGCTGCGGAGGATCGTGACCATGAGCCAGGAGCAGGCGTGGAACGACGTGGTGGACCAGGAACGCCCGGTCGACCCGTACGCCGAGACCGAGGTCGCCGACGACGAGGAGGCGTCCGTGGGGCGCCCCGAGCGCCCCGACCCGGCCACCGCGACCGATCTGGAGGCCGACCCGGCCGACGTGGCCGACCAGCACCGGGTGGTGCCCCTGCCCGAGGACGACGAGTTCTGACTGCCAGGATGACCGCACGGCGCCGCGGCGCACCGGTGGGGAAGGGGTGCCCGTGCGGCTGACCGAGGCGATGGCGGACGGCGTGGTGGTGCTCGACGGCGGGCTGTCGACCGCCCTGGAGGCGGCCGGGCACGACCTGTCCGACGAGCTGTGGACCGCCGGGCTGCTCATCGGCGACCCGGACGCGGTCCGCGCCGCGCACGCCGCCTACCTCGACGCCGGCGCGCGGGTCGTCATCACCGCGAGCTACCAGGTGTCCTTCGAGGGCTTCGCCCGGCGCGGCCTGGGGCGGGCCGAGACCGCCGGGCTGCTGCGGCGCAGCGTGCGGCTGGCGCGCGAGGCGGTGGCCGAGGTCGACGGGCCCCGGTGGGTCGCGGCCTCGGTCGGCCCGTACGGCGCGGTGCTCGCCGACGGCTCGGAGTACCGGGGCCGCTACGGGCTGACCACGCGCGAGCTGGTCGCGTTCCACCGCCCGCGCGTCGAGGTGCTGGTCGACGCCGGGGCCGACGTGCTGGCCGTGGAGACGATCCCGGACCGGCAGGAGGTCGAGGCGCTCCTGGAGGTCGTGGCGGGGTCGGGCGTGCCGGTGTGGCTGTCGTGCAGCGCGCGCGGCACGTCCACCTGCGCCGGTCAGCCGCTGGACGCCGTGTTCGCCGACGCGGCGAGCGTGCCCGAGGTCGTCGCGGTGGGCGTGAACTGCTGCGACCCGCGCGACGTGGCGGCCGCGGTGGACCGGGCGGTCGCCGCCGGCCTGCCCGCCGTGGCCTACCCGAACAGCGGGGAGCGCTGGGACGCGCGGGCGCGGGCGTGGACCGGCGACCCCGCCGCCGGGGCCGGCCTGGCGCGGGAGTGGGTCGACGCCGGGGCCCGCCTGGTCGGCGGCTGCTGCCGCACGGGCCCGGCCGACATCGCCCGACTGGCCGACCACCTGCGCCCGGTGGCCCGCTGACCGACGCGGAACCACCCGATCGGGTGAAGTACGTTCCCTGCGCGTCGAGTTGCACCGATTTTGAATCGAAATTAGCCTGGACCACGTCACGATGAACCCCGGAAGGACGTGGTCGCCATGCCCGAGTTGTCGCGCCTACCCCGACCCGTCTCCGAGTCCTGGGACTGGCAGTTGAAGGGCCTGTGCCGGGGCATGGACAGCGCCCTGTTCTTCCACACCCCGAACGAGCGCGGCCAGGCGCGGGAGACCCGCGAAGCGCGCGCCAAGGAGGTGTGCAACCGGTGCCCGGTGATGCGGCAGTGCCGCGAGCACGCCCTGGCCGTCGAGGAGACCTACGGCATCTGGGGCGGTCTCGGCGAGAGCGAGCTGCGCGGCATCATCGCCGGCCGGCACAAGCGGGCGTGACCGGCCCGCGCGGACCCCGACCCGTCCACTGAGGACGCCGGGCGGGTCGTGCCGGTGTCCGGTTCGCGCCCGTGCGCGGGTACCTCGGTCGGAGGGTGATGGCAGGGCGGGGCGGTTGATGGCGGGGCAGGGCGGTGCGGTGCCGGGCGCCGCGTGGACGCCGGGCGCGGTGGCCCGGATGCTGGGCATCTCGCCGACGACGCTGCGCACCTGGGACCGCCGCTACGGCCTCGGCCCGTCCTCCCGCACGGGCGGCAACCACCGCCGCTACACGCCCGAGGACGTCGAGCGCCTGCGCCGCGTGGTGGCGCACATCGCCCGGGGCCTGGCGCCCGCCGCCGCGGCCGCGGTCGTGACGAGCGAACCCCCGCCACCGGTCGAGCACGCGGGCGACGGGATCGCCCCGGCGTCGGCCCGGTCCGCGCGGAGCGGTTTCCTGCGCGCCGCCCACCGGCTCGACGAGCCGCTGATGCGGGAGGCGGCGGTCGGCCTGATCGCCGAGCACGGCGTCGTCGCCGCCTGGCAGCACGTCCTCACGCCGGTGCTGGTCGAACTGGGCCGCCGGGCCGCCGTGCGCGGCCGGGGCGTCGAGGTCGAGCACCTGGCCAGCGCCGCGATCCTGCACGCCCTGCGCGGCGTGCCGTTCCCGGACGGGCAGGACAGGCTGGCGGCGCTGCTCGCGTGCGGGCCCGACGAGCAGCACGTGCTGCCGCTGGAGGCGCTGGGCGCGGCCCTGTCCGAACGGGGCTCGACGTGGCGCAACCTCGGCGCGCGCGTGCCCGCCGTGGCGCTGCTGGACGCGGTGGACAAGCTGCGGCCCGCCGCCGTCGTGGTCTGGGCGCACCACGAGGAGGTCGCGGTCCGGGTGCCGCTGGCCGAGCTGGTCGAGCGCTTCGACGCGGTGGTCGCCGTCGCGGGGGCCGGGTGGGGTCCGGTCGTCACACCGGCCCTGGTCGTCCGGCCCACGTCGGTCGAGGAGGCCGTCCGGGTCGTGCTCCGGGCCACCGGTCGCGCCGGCTGAGACCCGTCGCGCGGCGGCCGGGAACGCCCCGTCGCGCGGCCGGTCGGGACCCGTCACAAGACCGCTGGGCCCGTCACACGTGCGTGCGGGGCGCCTTGTCGGGATCGCCGTGCCGCTTGCGCGCGGTGCGCGCCCGGACCCGGTCCAGGGTCGCCATCACCGGCGTCGCCGACACGCCGTGCACCACGACCGACCCCACCACGACCAGCGCCGCCACCCGCCACAGGGCGTCCACCTCGGCGAACCCGCCCTCCTGCACGGCGTAGGCGATGTAGAACAGCGAACCGACCCCGCGCACGCCGAACACCGCGATGACGGTCCGCTCGCGCGGTCCCGTGCCGCCGCCCAGCAGGCCGAGCAACCCGGCCACCGGGCGCACCACGAACAACGCCGCCGCCGCCACCAGCACCTCGGCCCACGTCGTGCCCGCCAGCAGCCCGGTCGCCACCGCGCCGCCCAGCAGGAACACCACCGCCACGGTCAGCATCCGCTCGACCTGCTCGACGTACTGGTGCAGCACGTGGTGGTAGTCCGACCGGCGCTCGGCCGACCGGATCGCGCACGCGCACACGAACACCGCCACGAACCCGTAGCCCTCGGCCAGCTCGGTCACCCCGTACGCCAGGAACGTCGCCGCCAGCGCCACGAACCCCTCGGCGTGCTCGGCCAACCGGAAGTCCGCCGACGGCGCGGCGAAGAACAGCTTGCCCAGCAGCCACCCGGTGAGCGCGCCGATGCCCACGCCCGCCGCCAGCCGCCACAGCACGTCCACCGCCAGCCAGTGCGGCAGCCACTCGCCGGGCGCGGCGCCGACCAGGCTGATCGCCACCGCCGCGTAGGTGAACGGGAACGCGAGGCCGTCGTTCAGCCCGGCCTCGGAGGTCAGCGCGAACCGCGCCTCGTCCTCGTCGGACTCCGGGTGCTCCGCGGGTTCGCCGACCTGGACCTCGCCGGCCAGCACCGGGTCCGTCGGCGCGAGCGCCGCGCCCAGCAGCACCGACGCCGCCACGCCCAACCCGAGCACGGCCCAGCCCAGCACGCCCACCGCGAGCATCGACAGCGGCATCGTGATGCCCAGCAGCCGCCACGTCGTCGCCCACCGCCGCCGGCCCACCGGCCGGTTGAGCGCGAGGCCCGCGCCCATCAACGACACGATCACGCACAGCTCGGTGAGGTGCGTGGCGACCGCGCCGTGCGCGACGGGGTCGGGGTCGGGCAGCGGCCCGATCACGCCGAACGCCAACGCGCCCGCGGCGAGGAACACCATCGGCATCGACACCGGGGCGCGGGCCAACAACCTCGGCAGCAGCGCCGCCGCCAGCGTCGCCACCCCCGCTCCCGCGTACAGGACCGGACCTGGCTCCACGAACGGCCCCTTCCGACGGTGACCGGCACGGACTACCCGCCACCGACCTGCCGAAACCCGCCGGTGCCGTTAAGGTTCCGTGACCGGGAGGGAAGTGCGCAGTGCCCGAGGACCGCCCCATCGCAGACTCCTACAACGACAACAACCCGCTCTTCCACGTCCTGCGGCACGTGGGCTGGGGCGACCTGGTCAACGTCGGCTGGTACACCGCGCCGACCCTGCCGCTGCTGCTCGGCGGGCTGGGGTGGTTCCAGCGCAGGCTGGTGCGCCGCTCGCTGTCCCTGCTGGACGCCCGGCCCGGCCACCGCGTGCTCGACGCGTGCTGCGGGCGCGGCCTGTCCACCGCCCTGCTCGGGCGGCGGGGCTGCGACGCGCTGGGCGTGGACGTCCAACCGGAACAGGTCGCGGAGGCGCGGCGGCGGTTCGGCGACGCCCGGAACACCCGCTTCGAGGTGGCCGACGTGACGGCCCTGCCGGTGGCCGACGCCTCGTTCGACCGCGTCCACTGCCTGGAGGCCGCCTTCCACCTCGGCCCCGAGGGGCGGCGGGCGTTCCTCGCCGAGTCCCACCGGGTGCTGCGGCCGGGCGGGCGGCTGGTGCTGGTCGACTTCACCTGGCGCGGCCCGGACCCCGGCACGATCGCCGAGGTCGACCCGCACCGCGTGGTCCGCACCGCCTGGTCGTTCGCCGAGGTCGAGCCGCTGGAGCGCTACCGGGTGCGGGCGCGGGAGGCCGGGTTCACCGTCCGCGCGGTGCACGACTGGACGCCGCACGTCCTGGGCCTGCCGCTGCGCCTGGTCGGCCCCGCGCTGCGCCTGGGCACCACCGCGGCCGGTCGCCGGGCGCTCCGCCTGCGCTGGCCGGGGCTGCGCGAGCTGACCGACGAGGACTGGCGGCGCGTGACCGGGCACGTGCGCGCGCACGTGCCGTTCGCCGCCGCGTGCCGCTACTCGGCCCTGGTGCTGGACAAACCCGCCTGACCGGCCACCGCCCACGTCTCCGCACCCGCCACCGTGTCGGCCGCCACCTGGTCCAGCACGTCGGACAACCGGCCCGCGCGGGCGTGCGCGCTGCGCTGCCTGGCCGCGCCGCCGCCGTGCCGGTCCAGCTCGGCGAGCCCGTCGCGCACCACGGCGAGGTCGTCGGCGTCGAGGTGGTCGCGCACGCGGTGCACGAGGCGGTCCAGCACCAGGCGCGCGGGGACCAGGCGCTCGGACGGCACGTCCAGGCACAGGCCCGCGACCCCGTCCCGGGCGGCCCGCCAGGAGGCGACGCGCAGCAGCTCGGTCGGCACGCGCGGGGCCGCGAGACCGCGGGCGACGTCGGCCAGCGCCGCCGTGACGAGCCCCCGCACCAGGCCGGCCAGCAGCACCGCCTCGTCGGCGGTGGCGGCGACGTCGGCCACCCGGACCTCCACCGTCGGCAGGTGCGCGGACGGGCGGACGTCCCAGTAGACCATCCGCCGGTCGTACGCGGCCCCCGAGTCCACCAGCAGGTCGCAGGTGGCCCCGTAGTGCTCCGCCGACTCGAAGTAGGGCGGCGGACCGGCCGCGGGCCAGCGCGACCAGACGACCGTGCGCCAGCTCTCGTACCCGGTGTCGCGCCCGCCCGCGAACGGCGAGTTCGCGGTGACCGTCCCGAGCACCGGCAGCCACGGCCGCAGGTGGTTGCACACCTGCACGGCGGTCTCCCGGTCCGGGACGGCGACGTGCACGTGGCAGCCGCAGATCGACTGCTCGCGCGCCATCAGCCGGTAGTCCTCGACGAGGTGCCGGTAGCGGTCGCCGCCGGAGGTACGCACCTCCGGACCGCCCACCGGCGGCACACCGGTGGCCAGCAGCCGGCACCCCAGGTCCCGGGCCGCCTCGGCGGCCACCAGACGCAGCCCGCGCAGCTGCCTGCCCACGTCGGCCAGGCTGCGGCACACCGCCGTCTTGGCCTCCACCTGCGCGCGGGCCAGCTCCACGTCGAGGTCCACCCCGAACCGCCGCCGGGTCGCGGCCACGACCTCCGCGCCCAGCGGGGCCGGCTCCCCGGTGCGGGCGTCGACCAGCAGGAACTCCTCCTCGACGCCCAGCGTCGGCGGCGACTGCGGCACATCCACGGCGGCCTCCGGGGTTCGACGGGCCGGACTGTCGACATTCCCGCCACGCGGCAGGCGAAACGCGGCAGGTGGAACACCGTCCCGAGTGGACCCGGCCGGTGTGCCCGATCGACCCCGACTAGTCGGCGCGGCGCGGGGTAGACCACCACGACGACGACAGGCGGAGGTGGAGCGGTGGGCGTGGTCAAGCACGCGGTGCGGGAGGGGCTGGTGGCGGGCGCGGTCGGCACGGCCGTGATGACGGTCGGTGAGAAGCTGGAGCAGCGGATCACCGGGCGGCCCGACTCGCACGTGCCCGCCCGGGTCCTGGAACGGCTGCTGGGGCTGCGCGAACCGCCCGGCGGGCGGTCGCGCGCGGTCAACCTGACCATGCACTTCGGGCAGGGCGCGCTGGTCGGCGTGGTGCGGTCGCTGATGGCGAACGCGGGGATGCGCGGTCCGGTGGCCTCGGCGCTGTTCGCCGCCGTGCGGCTGAGCAACGACCAGCTCCTGGAGAACGCCACCGGCGTCGGCGCGCCGCCGCAGACCTGGCCGCGCCGCGAACTGGCGGTGGACCTGCTGCACAAGTCGGTCTACGCCGTCGTCACCGGCCTGGTCGCCGACGCGCTGGCCGCGCGCCGCGGGCCGGGACCGGGGCAGCGGCACGCCGCGCTCCGACCCGGCCGCCGGTCGGACGTCGGCCCGCTGCCGCGCGGCCGGTGACCACCCGCCTGACCGGATCGAGCCCTGCCCGGACCTGAACCCTGACCGGATCGAGCCCTGCCGGATCGACCGACGACGAGGAGAACCGCATGACCGACCAGGAGGACCCCATGACCACCGACGAGGGCACCGGGGGCACCCGCCACGTCCGGATGCCGGTGCCGCCGGGCGGCGACGCCGACCGCCACCCGGGCAGCCCCGACCTGGGCGACCCGGACCCCGACGCGGACGCCGACGACCCGGCGACCAGCAGCGGCCACCCGCACTCGGGCCGCCGCCACCGCGTCGACGGGGACGAGGGCCTGCCGGGCGAGTCGGCGCGGGAAGGCGCGGTGAGCCCGCCCGGGGACCGCTGACCGCCCGGGTTCGTCGCCGCCCCCCGGTGGGGCGGCGACCCGCCCGACCGCGCCGCGTCACGCCCGGCGGAACGCCTCCCACGCCTCGGCCACCACGTCGGGCCGGCCGAGCAGGTCGACGGCGGTGTGCGCGAGTGCCCCGGCGGCGGCCAGCATCACGTCCAGGCCGTGCTCGCTCGCGGCGGCCTCGGCGAACTCCGGCGTGTGGTCCGACGTGTCCGGGTCCACGATCGCCACGAACGGGTGGATGGCGGGCACGACGGCGCTGACGTTGCCGATGTCCGAGGAACCGAGGAACACGCCGGGCGTCGGCTCGGTGAGGGTCGTGCCCGCCTCGGCCAGGTGCCGCGCGAACAGCCCCGACAGCACCGGGTTGTCCTTGAAGTGGGCGTACGGCGCGCGCACCCGCTCGACCTCGGCCCGGGTGCCGGTGGCCAGCGCGGTGCCCCGCACCAGTTCCGCCACCTGCCCGGCCAGCACCTCCAGCCCGTCGGTGGTCAGCGCGCGCAGGCCGAACCGGGCCTCCGCCAGGTCCGGCACGATGTTGGTGGCCTCGCCGCCGCGCGTGATGATGCCCTGCACGTGCGCGCCGGTGGGCAGCCGGGGCCGCAGCGCGCCCAGCGTGGTGAAGACCTGGATCAGGGCGGCCAGCGCGTCCACGCCCTCGGTCGGGTTGCCGGTGGGGTGCGCGGCCCGCCCGTGCAGGGTGACCCGCAGTTCGAGCTGCGCGGTCAGCGGGGCCCACGTCCAGCCGTGCGCGCCGGGGTGGAACATCAGCGCCGCGTCCACGCTGTCGAACACGCCCGCCTCGACCTCCAGGACCTTGCCGCCGCCGCCCTCCTCGGCCGGGGTGCCGACGGCCAGCAGCGTGCCGGGCAGGTCGTCCAGCACCCGGCGCACGGCCAGCGCCGCGCCCAGGCCGGCGGCGGCGATCAGGTTGTGCCCGCAGGCGTGCCCCAGGCCGGGCAGCGCGTCGTACTCCAGCAGCAGCGCCACGCGCGGCCCGTCGCCGGTGCCCGCGCGGGCGACGAACGCGGTGCCCATCCCGGCCACGCCCCGGTCCACCTCGAACCCGTCCGCCGCCAGCTCGGCGGTCAACCGGTCGGCCGCCCGGTGCTCGGCGAACGCGGTCTCCGGGTCCCGGTGCAGCGCCAGGGCCACCTCCCGCACCCGCCCGCGCACCGCCGCCAGCCCCGCTCCCACCCGCTCGTGGCACCGTTCCACGTCCATGGTCACCAGGTACCCGGGCGGTGGTCCGCCAAGCGTCGCGCCAGGTCGGGGCGGGGGTCACCCGAAGGGGGAGCCGCCGTTTTCGCGGTACCCCGCCGGGTAGCCGGACGCGACGAGGCCACGTGCGACGACAGCCGGCACGACGACAGCCGGCACGACGAGAGTCCCGGGAGGTTCCCATGAACGCGACGACCACCGAGGACACCCTGCGCGCGCCGCGGGGGGCCGGGTCGTGAACCGCTACGAGGACCTCGTGGCGGGCGTGCGCACCAGGGCCGCGCTGTCCGACCCGGAGGAGGCGCGGGCCGCGATCACGGCCACGATCGGCACGCTGTCGCACTGCCTGTCCGACGACGAGCGCGACCGGCTGGCCAGGTCCCTGCCGGCCGTCGTCGCGGGGGCCGCCGCGGAAGCCGCGCCGACCGTCGTGCCGGACCCGGCCTCCGCCGCCGCCGAGGTGGGCCGCCGCGTCGGCGGGACGGCCGAACGGGGCCGGTACCTGACCCGGGCGGTGCTGGCCGCGCTGTCCGCCGCCGTGCCGGACGCGGCGGCGCTGCTGCGCGACCGCCTGCCGGAGGACTTCGACGAGCTGTTCGCCGCACCGGGCGCACCGGGCGGACCAGGTGCACCGGGCGGATCGCCTGCCCCGCCCGGCACGCCGGAGCCCGGTCACCCGGACCTGCCCGGCGCGGGCCGCGCGAACCCGGTCACCGCGCCGGGGAGCGGCGGTCCGGACGTGCCCGGCGAGCCCGAGGCCGCCCCGCCGGCGGTGCTGTCCGCCGACGAGGTGACCGCGGCCCTGCGCGGCCTGCCCGCGTGGCAGGGCGACCGCCGCCGCCTGCGCCGGGCCGTCGAGCTGCCCACCGACCACATCCCCGCGCTGTGCAAGCGGATCAAGCTCCTGGCGAGCGACCGGGGCAGGCACGTCGGCACCGGCCGCCAGGGAAACGTCGTCACGTTCACCCTGTTCACCAACGCCGTCGGCGCGGTCACCGCGGCGGACGTCGCGATGGCCCGGCGCATCGACGAGGAGATCGACCGGCTCGGCTCGGTCAACTGACGCCGCCACCGCACGCGGCGGGGACAGGACGAAGATCACCCGGCGCGGGAAGGCGGCGGTCCGCCGGAGGCCGCAGGATGGTCGGGGTGCCGTGTCGACGCGAAGGAGGAGCCGTGCCCGGTTGGGTGGCCGACGCGATCTGGTGGCAGGTGTACCCGCTGGGCTTCGTGGACGCCGAACGCGCCGCGGTCGACGAGGTCCACCACCGGCTGCCCCGGCTGGAGCGCTGGCTGGACCACCTGCTGGAGCTGGGCTGCAACGGCCTGGCCCTCGGCCCCGTCTTCGCGTCGAGCACGCACGGCTACGACACCGTCGACCACTTCCGGGTCGACCCGCGCCTCGGCGACGACGCGGACTTCGACGCCCTCGTCGCCGCCGCGCGCTCGCGCGGCGTCCGGGTGCTGCTCGACGGCGTCTTCAACCACGTCGGCCGGCAGCACCCCGCGTTCCGGGCGCTCGCCGCGCAGGGACCGGACGCCCCCACGGCGGACTGGTTCCGGCTGCACTGGCCCGAGCGCTGGACGCCCGGCGCCGAACCGTCCGCCGACGTCTTCGAGGGCCACGACATCCTCGTCGAGCTGGACCACTCCAGCGACGCCGTCGCCGACCTGGTGACCCGGGTGATGCTCCACTGGCTCGACCGCGGCGTGGACGGGTGGCGCCTCGACGCCGCCTACGCCGTGCCGCCCGGCTTCTGGGCCCGGGTGCTGCCCGCCGTGCGCGCCGCCCACCCCGACGCCTACTTCGTCGGCGAGGTCATCCACGGCGACTACGCGCGCACCGTGGCCGAGGGCGGGCTGGACGCGGTCACCCAGTACGAGCTGTGGCAGGCCGTCTGGCACGGCATCGAGGAGCGCAACCTCTTCGAGCTGGCGTGGTCGTTGAAGCGGCACGCGGTGTTCCTGGAGTCGTTCGTGCCCTGGACGTTCGTCGGCAACCACGACGTGACCCGGATCGCCAGCAGGCTCTCCGACCAGCGCCACCTCCCGCACGCCCTCGTCGTGCTGTTCACGCTGGGCGGCACGCCGGCGGTCTGGGCGGGTGACGAGCACGCGTTCCGCGGCGTCAAGGCGGACCGGGTCGGCGGCGACGACGCCGTCCGCCAGCCCTTCCCGCCGGACCCGTCGCAGCTGTCCCCGCTGGGGCTGCCGACCTTCCACCTGCACCAGGAGCTGATCGGCCTGCGCCGCAGGCACCGCTGGCTGCACGCCGCGGCCCCGGAGCAGGTGCACGTCGCCAACGAGCAGCTCGTCTACGCCGTGGCCGGCGGCGGCGAACGGCTCCTCGTCGCGCTGAACCTGGCCGACACCCCGTCCCGGGTCCCGGCGCCGGGGGTGCGCGACGTGCTCGCCGGGGCGGCCGACGCGGGCCGGGACGAGGTCGCGCTCCCGCCCCACGGCTGGGCCGTGCTGGCCGGCTGACCACCGGGCCGGCCGGCCACGCCCGCGGGCCGTCCGGCCCTTCCCCAGGCCCACGTCGTGCTGCCGCCGGCGGCCCAGCCCTTGCGGCATCAGGACGTCGCGGCGCGGCGGCCCGTGCCGATATCGTCGACGTCGGCCCGACGAAGGGGAGAAGTCCTTGCGGCAGAACCGGAAGACCACCAGAGCCCTGGTCCGCTTACTCGCCCTGGGGCTGCTCGACTCCGGCGCGCTGGTCGGGGCCGGGGGAGCGGCGACCGCGTCACCCGCGGCACTGGACCTGGACTACACGTGCGCCACGTCGCTCGGGCCGGACGTGCCGGTGCGCGCCCGCGTCACGATCGGCCTGCCCGACGAGGTGTTCGACCGCCCCGGCACCATCGGCTACGTGGACTCGGCGTTCCTCGACGCCGACGTCGAGCTGTCCGCCGCCGGCGTCGCGGGCGCGGCGCGCGTGCGCGTCGACGGCGACAGCACGGCCACCCTGGGCGCCACCTTCACGGTCCCGGGCGGGACGCAGACCTCCCGCGCGACGCTGACCTTCGCGCCCACCACCGTCACCGGGCCGGGCGACGTGCTGCGCGCCGCGGGCGGTTTCCCCGTGATGTCCTTCTACCGGGCCGGCGACCACGCCGTCCACCTCGACGACCTCACCCTGTCCCTGCGTGCCGAGCGCCCCGACGGCACCGCCCTCGGCACGGTCACCGCGACCTGCGCGCACGACCCGGCGCAGGACGACGTGGTCGGCACGCTGCGGTCGGAGAACATCATCATCGAGCGCCCCGTGCGCCCGTCCCAGTTGGCGCTCACGGCGACGACGCCCACGAGCGCGACCCTGACCTGGTACGCGAGCCCGTGGTGGTTCGACACGTGGGGCTACGAGGTGCACCTGGACGGCGCGCAGGTCGCCTTCGTGACCGAGCGGCGGGCCACGCTCACCGGCCTGGCCCCGGACAGCCAGCACCGCGTCAAGATCGTCACCCGGGACGTCCACGGCTTCCCCTCGGCGAAGAGCCAGGGCCTGGTCTTCGCCACCCCGCCCGTCCGCTGAGGCGGTCGACCACCACCTGACCGGGTCGGCCCCGCCGGGGGCGACCCGGTCAGGAGCGCACGAGCCGGCCGATGGCGGCGCTCGCCTCGGCGATCTTCGCGTCCGCGGCGGTGCCGCCCTCGGCGACCGCCTCGGCGACGCAGTGCTTGAGGTGCTCGTCGAGCAGGCCGAGGGACACGGCCTGGAGCGCCTTGGTCGCGGCGGAGATCTGGGTGAGCACGTCGATGCAGTACTCGTCGTCCTCCACCATCCGCTGCAAGCCCCGGACCTGGCCCTCGATGCGGCGCAACCGCTTCAGGTGGTCGTCGCGGCGGTGTGCGTAACCGGGCATGGCGAGTCCTCTCATCGTCCCTGCACGCCGGGGGTGCGCGGGTTCCGGTCGCCTGCCCCGGGCCCGCGGCCGGGGTGGGCCGGGTGCCGCGGCGGGGCGCCGTCCACGTGATTGATACCCTACCAGGGTAGGGGAGCCGTCCGGCTTGACCTGCATACCCCCTGGGGGTATAAATCAGGTGCTTGCGGCACTGTGCCGACGCGGAGCGCGGTTCCGGGCTCCGCCACTCGTACGAGGACCTGACATGAACACAGCAGCGAAGCTCTCCGCCTACGGCGCGGCGCTCGTCCTGGTCGCCGGTGGCGCCTGGGCCGCCGGGAGCGCTGTCGGTCCCCTCGCCGTCGAGACCGCCCCCGGTGGTCACGACGGCACGTCCGGCGCCGAGGGCGCCGGTCACGGGGACGACCACAGCGGCGCCGTCGCGGGAGCCGAGCAGGACCAGCCCGCCGGGTTGGCGTCGTCGCGGGGCGGTTACACCCTCACGCCCGTCGACACGACGCTGACCGCCGGGACCACCGACACCTTCTCGTTCCGGGTCACCGGCCCCGACGGGGCCGCCGTGACCGCCTTCGACGTCGAGCACGAGGAGCGCATGCACCTGGTCGCCGTGCGCCGGGACACCTCCGGGTACCGGCACGTGCACCCCCGGATGGCCCCCGACGGCACGTGGACGGCCGAGCTGCCCGTGGCCGGCGCGGGGTCGTACCGCCTGTTCGCGGACTTCACGCCCACCGGCGGCGAAGGGACCACCCTCGGGGTGGACGTGCCCGCGGCCGGCGTGTTCGAGCCCCGGCGGTACGAGCCCTCGCGCGTCGCGCGGGTCGACGGCTACGAGGTGCGCCTGGACGGCGACCTGGAGCCCGGCGAGGCGTCCGCGGTCCGGCTCACCGTGAGCAGGGACGGCGCGCCCGTCACCGACCTCCAGCCCTACCTGGGCGCCTACGGGCACCTGGTGGCGCTGCGCCAGGGCGACCTCGCCTACCTGCACGTCCACCCCGGGGGCACGCCGGGCGACGGGCGGACGGCCCCCGGTCCGCAGGTCGAGTTCGTGGCCGAGGTGCCCTCGGCGGGCGGCTACCGGCTGTTCCTGGACTTCCGGCACGGCGACGTCGTGCGCACCGCCGAGTTCACCGTCACCGCCGGGGTACCCGAGGGGCACGCGGAAGAGGAGGGCCACGGTCATGGCTGACACGCAGCTCGAACTCGCCATCACGGGCATGACCTGCGCGTCGTGCGCGAACCGGATCGAGCGCAAGCTCAACAAGCTCGACGGCGTGACCGCGTCGGTGAACTACGCCACCGAGAAGGCCCACGTCACCTTCCCCGAGGACGTCGACCCGAGGGTGCTGGTCGAGCAGGTCGAGGCCGCCGGGTACCGGGCGGCGCTGCCGGTCGTCGAGGCCGAGCGGGCCGAGGCCGCCGAGGAGGACCCGACCCGGTCGCTGCGGCAGCGGGTGACCGTCTCGGCGGTGCTGGCCCTGCCGGTGGTCGTGCTGGCGATGGTGCCCGCCTGGCAGTTCACCCACTGGCAGTGGATCTCGCTGACGTTGGCCGCGCCGGTGCTGGTGTGGGGTGCGTGGCCGTTCCACCGGGCGGCGTGGGTGAACCTGCGGCACGGCGCGGCGACCATGGACACCCTGGTGTCGATGGGCACGCTCGCGGCGTTCGGCTGGTCGCTGTACGCGCTGCTGTGGGGCACCGCCGGCACGCCGGGCATGACGCACCCGTTCGAGCTGACCGTGCAGCGCACGGACGGCGCGGGCGCGATCTACCTGGAGGTGGCCGCGGGCGTGACGGTGTTCATCCTCGCGGGCCGCTACTTCGAGGCGCGGTCCAAGCGGACCGCCGGGGCCGCCCTGCGGGCGTTGCTGGAGCTGGGCGCGAAGGACGTCGCCGTGCTGCGCGGGGGCCGCGAGGTCCGGGTGCCGATCGCCGAGCTGTCGGTGGGCGACCGGTTCGTGGTGCGGCCGGGGGAGAAGATCGCCACCGACGGCGTCGTGGACGAGGGCGGCTCGGCGGTCGACGCGAGCACGCTGACCGGCGAGTCGGTGCCGGTCGAGGTCGGTCCCGGCGACGCCGTGGTCGGTGCGACGGTCAACGCCGGCGGTCGCCTGGTCGTGCGGGCCACGCGGGTCGGTTCGGACACGCAGCTGGCGCGGATGGCGAAGCTGGTCGAGGACGCGCAGAGCGGCAAGGCCGAGGCCCAGCGCCTGGCCGACCGCATCTCCGGCGTGTTCGTGCCCGTGGTCATCGCGCTGGCGGTGGGCACGCTCGGCTTCTGGCTGGGCGCGGGCGGCGGGGTGTCGGCCGCGTTCACGGCCGCGGTGGCGGTGCTGATCATCGCCTGCCCGTGCGCGCTGGGCCTGGCCACGCCGACCGCGCTGCTCGTCGGCACGGGCCGGGGCGCGCAGCTGGGCATCCTGATCAAGGGGCCGGAGGTGCTGGAGAACACCCGGCGGGTGGACACCGTCGTGCTGGACAAGACCGGCACCGTCACCACCGGCCGGATGAGCCTGGTCGCCGTGCACACCGCCGCCGGCGTCGACGCCGACGAGGTGCTGCGCCTGGCCGGGGCCCTGGAGCACGCCTCCGAGCACCCCATCGCCAAGGCCGTCGCCACCGGCGCGGTCGAACGAGTGGGCGACCTGCCGCCGGTGGCGGACTTCCGCAACCACGAGGGCGTGGGCGTGCAGGGCGTGGTGGAGGGGCACGCGGTGATCGTGGGCCGGGAACGGCTGCTGGCCGAGTGGGCCGTCCACCTCGACGACGAGCTGGCCGAGGCCAAGCGCGCCGCCGAGGCGCTGGGGCGCACCGCCGTGCTGGTCGCCCGCAACGGCCGGGCGCAGGCCGTCCTCTCGGTCGCCGACACCGTCAAGCCCACCTCCGCCGAGGCCGTCCGGCGGCTGCGCGGACTGGGCCTGACCCCGGTGCTGCTCACCGGCGACAACGAGGCCGCCGCGCGCGCCGTGGCCGCCGAGGTCGGCATCGACGAGGTCATCGCCGAGGTCATGCCCGAGGAGAAGGTCGACGTCATCGCCCGCCTCCAGGGCGAGGGCAAGGTCGTGGCGATGGTCGGCGACGGCGTCAACGACGCCGCCGCCCTGGCCAAGGCCGACCTGGGCCTCGCGATGGGCACCGGCACCGACGCGGCCATCGAGGCGAGCGACCTGACCCTCGTGCGCGGCGACCTGATGGCCGCCGTGGACGCGATCAGGCTGTCCCGCCGGACCCTGGCCACCATCAAGGGCAACCTGTTCTGGGCGTTCGCCTACAACGCCGCCGCCCTGCCGCTGGCCGTCGCGGGCCTGCTCAACCCGATGATCGCCGGTGCCGCCATGGCGTTCTCCAGCGTCTTCGTGGTGGGCAACAGCCTGCGCCTGCGCGGGTTCCGCGGTACCGCGCCCGCCGACCCGGCGGTCGGGCCCGCGGTCGGGGCGCGGAAGGTCCCCGCCACCGTCGCCTGACCCCGCCACCCCGGGGCGGACCGTCGTCGCCCCGGGGTGGACGGTCGGCGGGGCCGGCGGACGTGCCGCCGGACACCGGGTGCGAACGACCGACAGCGCCCGGTGCCGCCGTGGCCCGGGTTGCGCGCGTGGTCAGCGGTCCGGCGCCCGCCAAGACGTGTTCTCCCCGGCGGCGGCGCTGGTCCGCAACCCGCACCCCCGCCGGGACCGCGGGTGGACCCTGCGCACGAGACCCGCGGGCACCGCGGCCGACGCGGCGGAGGTCGTCGAGCGGCACCGGCGGGTGGTCGAGGGGTTCCTGCGGCGGGAGGGCACCGACCCCTCGGTGGCCGAGGCCGCCGCGCGGTGGTTCGACGGCGACGGCGGGGTGCTGAGGGCCGCCGCCGTCACCGCCGTGCTCGGCGGGCAGCCGGGCTCGCCGGTCTCACCGACGCGTCCGCCGCGCCCGGCTGGCCGGGTACCGCCGCCGACCAGGTCGACCGGCTGGAACGCGCGATGGTCACCGGCCGCGCTTGGACCCGCGCCGAGTTCGAGGCCCACCTGTTCGGCCACCCGCTGCTCGTCGCCGAGGACCGCACGTTCGCCGACGTCCACGACGACCCGTTCACGCCGCCCGACGACGCCGAGATCCGCGTCGCCCACCCGCTGCACCCGGGCGACACCCTGCCCGCGCCGACCGTGCTGCGCCTGGTGAACCGCGGGTGGCGACGCCTCGCGCCCCAGGACGGCGGTGTGGATTGGGCCTGGCCAAGCCGCTGCCCGGCGGGCGGCACGTCGTCGTGGACCTCGACCCCGGCCTCGTCGTCGGCGACCTCGCGGCCCTGGGCGACCAGACCCTGCGCCACGTCCGGGTGGCCGGGGGCGCGGCCGGGCCGCACCCCCGGTGGCGACCGCGCCGTCCCGTTCGGCGACCTGGACCCGGTGTCCTACGGCGAACTGGTCGCCGACCTGGAGGTGCCGGCGCGGTAGGCCGGTCCGCGGCAGGGGGTGGTGTTCGCGGGGGCGGCGCTCAGCTCCGCACCGCGGCGAGCCGCCCCGCCTGCTCCTTGGTGACCCGGTTCGCCGCGCCGCAGTACGTGCACTGCGTGCTGTACCGGCTGCGCACCGGGAACAGGGGCACGAAGAACAGCGTGAACTTCGTGACCGACCGGTGCACGGCGTGCGCCGCCTGCTGCCCGCACCGGGGGCACAGCAGCGCCACCATCGCCAGGACGAAGACCTTGGTGCGGAAACCGAAGATCACCATGCAGTCGCACTCCCGTCGCGTTCACCCTCCTCCCAGGATCGCACAGGGCCGGCGCTTCTTCCGTTGACGCAGCCGGCACCGTGGTCGGCGTGGAACGCGACGAGGACGACGTGAGCACCCTCCGCCGCCTGACCGGGCTGGCCACGCCGATGGCGCTGCGGGTGGCGGCGACGCTGGGGCTGCCGGACCGGCTCGACGGCGCCGGCGCCGCCGTCGAGGACCTCGCGGGCGACCTCGACGTCGACCGGCGCGGGCTCGACCTCCTGCTGGCGCACCTGGTGACCCTGGGGGTCGTCGAACGCGTCCCCGCCGGCTACCGGACGACCGCGTTCGGCGCGCACCTCCGCGCCGACGCCGACAACGGCCTGGTCGACCTGCTGAGCCTGGACGCGGCGGGCGGGCGGGCCGAGCTGGCGTTCGTCGAGCTCGCGCACAGCGTCCGCACCGGCCGGTCGGGCTACGCGCACCGCTTCGGGCAGGACTTCTGGGCCGACCTGGTCGCGGACCGGCGGCTGAGCGAGTCGTTCAACCGGCAGATGGCGCACCGGTTCCGCGACCAGGTCCCGCGGGTCGTCGCCGGGTTCGACTGGTCCCGGTTCGGCACCCTGGTCGACGTGGGCGGTGGTCGCGGCACCTTCCTCGCCGCGATCCTGGCCGCCAACCCCGGCGTCAGCGGCCACCTGGTCGACCTGGGGCCGACCGCCGCCGAGGCCCGCCGGGCGTTCGAGGAGCAGGGCCTGGGCGCGCGGACGCGGGTGACGGCGGGGAGCTTCTTCGACCCGCTCCCGGCGGGGGCGGACGCCTACCTGCTGTTCGACGTCCTGCACGACTGGGACGACGAGCAGGCCGACCGCGTCCTGGGCCGGTGCGCCGAGGCCGTGCGCCCGGGCGGGAGCGTCCTGGTGGTGGAGGCGGTCGCGGGCCGGTGGTCGAAGAGCGGGTTCGACCTGGCCATGCTGGTGATCTTCGGCGGGCGGGAGCGCCGGGTCGAGGAGTTCCGCGCGCTCGCCGCGCCGCACGGTCTGGTCCTCGCCGGCGTGGTCGACCTGACCGGGGAGCGCTGCCTGCTGGAGTTCCGGCGCGACGGCTGAGGACGACCGGGCCCGGTCAGCCGGTGGGCCCGGTCACCCGGTGGGCCCGGTCAGCCGGTGGACTCGCGCACGACCAGGCGGCAGGGGTGGCGGACCGCGCCGCCGGGGTGCTCGGCCGCCGGGGAGTCGAGGCGGTCCAGCAGCAGGCGGGCGGCGGTCGCGCCGAGGTGCTCCAGGTCCAGGTCCACCGTGGTGAGCGGCGGCCGGCAGTCCGCGGCGATCTCCTCCGAGTTGTCGTAGCCGACGACGGCGACGTCCTCGGGCACGCGCCTGCCGTGGTCGCGCAGGACGTCGGCGACCCCGGTGGCGATCTGGTCGTTGCCGCAGAACACGGCGTCCAGGTCCGGTGCGGTGGCCAGGAGGGTGCGGGCGGCGTGGCGGCCCCAGCGCTGCGACCACTCGCCGTGCAGGGGCGCACCGCCGGCGAGGCTCAGGCCGTGTTCGGACAGGACGGTCCGCAGGCCGCGACGGGTTCACGCCCGCGAACGGCGGCCTCGACCGGTCGGTCACCCTCGGCGCGGGCCGGTCGACCACCACCAAGGTCGTGATGGGCTTCGTCACCGACGAGATCCCCGAGTCGCGCACCGAGTACGACGCCTACCGCAACCGCACCCCGTCCGCCGCGTTCGCCACCCACGTGCGCGACCACAACCGCTGGTGGGTGGACAACGTCCCGTACGTCGACGTGCCCGACCCGGCGATCAAGAAGCACATCTTCTACCGCTGGTGGCTGATGCGCTTCAACCACCTCGACGTGGACATCCCCGGCCAGGACTTCCAGTTCCCGGTGTCCATCGAGGGCGTCACCGGCTACAACAACGCCATCGCGCTCACCCAGTCCATGCACATCGACGACCTGAAGTACCTGCGCGACCCGGTGCACTCCTACGGGCCGTGGCTGTCGGTGGGTCAGTCGTCGAAGGGCGGCCGGTTCGTGGACAACCCCGGCGACCCGGAGAACTGGTCGAACTCCTACACCCAGTACATCTCCGAGGCGGCCTGGCGCAGCTACCAGGTCCACGGCGGGCAGCGGGCGGTCGTCGGCAACCTGGCCCGCTACGCCGAGGGCGACGCCAAGGGGCAGTTGGCCACCTACGACACCAACGGCAACGGCGTCATCGAGTACGACTGGGGCGCGATGACCGGCAACGACGCCGACGCGGTGTCGTTCGACTGGCGCGCGGGCGACCTCGACCGGGCCGAGACCGCCTACGTGTGGAGCGGCGCGTCGGCTGCCCAGCAGGCGTACGCCCTGCTCGGCGACACCGCCAAGGCCGCCGAGATGCAGGCGCTGCGGCTGTTCGCCGACCCCGCCGAGTACCCGGTGTTCCCGTTCTACACGGCCAACCAGAAGGACAAGGCGGCGGCCGCGGCGGCCGGGCACCCCGGGTCCAACAACTTCTCCACCATCAACTCCACCGTGCAGTTCCGGCTGTACTCGTCGGTGCTGCGCAACTACCCCAACCAGTGGATGACCGCCGAGGACTACAAGAAGCTGCTCTGCTGGAACACCTGGGCGCAGTACGTCGGCGGCAACACCCAGTGGCCCGACGCCAACGAGTTCTGGGCGAACTGGAACCCGGGCAGCCGCACCATCGACTACCGGTCGTGGATCCACCACGACATCCTCGGCAGCGGCAACTGGACCGTGGTCGAGGACGTGGCCGGCCTGCGCCCGCGCACCGACGCCCGCGTCGAGCTGTCGCCCATCGACATCGGCTGGTCGCACTTCGCGGTGGAGAACCTGCGCTACCGGGGGCTCGACCTCGGCGTCGTGTGGGACGACCCCGCCGACGGCGTCACCCGCTACCCCGGCGTGCCGCAGGACGTGGTGCTCGGCAGTGCGCGGGCGATCGACGTGTTCGCCAAGGCCGGCGTCGACCTGACCTCGACCACGCCGAACCTGGCGCAGGGCGCGGCCGTCACCGCCTCCCGCACCGCGCCCGGCACGTCCACCGCCGCGGCCGTCGACGGCCTGCCCACCGACGAACCCCTGTGGGGCACGGCGGGCTCGCCGGACGCGACCGACTGGTACGAGCTGGACCTGCGCCAACCCCGGGCGGTGGACGAGCTGCGCCTGTACTTCCGCGACGACCGCGCCGCCAACCGGTACCGCGCCCCCGCCTCGTACACCGTCCAGTACTGGACGGGCGGCGCGTGGGCCGCCGCCGCGTCCCAGTCGAAGACCCCGACCACGCCGAGGGCCAACTACAACACCGTGCGCTTCACCCCGGTCACCGCGCAGCGGTGGCGCGTCCAGCTCACCCACGCGCCCGGCGCCAGGACCGCGTTGACCGAGGTCAAGGCGTACCGGCGCGGCACCTGAGCCGGGCCGGGCCGTCCCGACTGGTCTGCTTGGACCAGTCGGGACGGGGTACCCCCGCGGCATGTTCCCCGCTGAGAACCTCCGCGACTGGGTCGGCATGGACGTCGTCGACCCCGACGGCAAGACCATCGGTGACCTCGAAGCCGTGTACGTGGACACCAGGACGGACGTACCCAGCTTCCTTACCGTGCAGGTGGGCTTCATCGGCCGCCACCGCCTGGCGTTCGTGCCGGCCGCCGGTGTCACGGTCATGCCGAAGGCGCTGCGCGTCCGCTACCCGAAGGACCTGGTGAAGGACGCCCCGTCGATCGACACCGACGGCGAGCTGGTCGCCGCGGACGAGCCGAAGGTGTTCGCCCACTACCAACTGCCCTACGAGAGCGCGGGTGAGCGCCTCCTCGCTCGCCGGTGACCGCGGCGCACGACCTGGCCCGGAGCCTGGTGGGCGGGATGGCCGACCGCCGGCGGCACACCGCCGCGGTCGCGGCCAGGGCCGGTGAGCCGGCGGTCACCGTGCCGCCCGACGACCGGGACGTGCTGGTCTCGGCGGCGTGGCTGCACGACATCGGGTACGCCCCGGAGATCGCGGACACCGGGTTCCACCCGCTCGACGGCGCCCTCCACCTGGAGCGGCTCGGGTGGCCGCGGCGCGTCTGCGCCCTGGTCGCCCACCACTCCGGCGCCCGGCTGGTGGCCGACGTCCACGGCCTCGGCGGGCGGCTCGACCGCTTCCCGCACGAGGATGACGCCGTCTCCGACGCCCTCACCCACGCCGACCAGACCACCGACAGCCGGGGCCACCGCGTCACCGTCCCGGACCGCTTGGCCGACATGCTCGCCCGGCACGGGCCGGACTCGCCCAACGCGCGGGTCCACCACCTGCGCGGGCCGCTCCTGCCGGCCACCGGCGACCGGGTCGAGCGCCGGTTGGCGGCCGTCGCCGCGGGTACCGTCCCGCCATGACGCAGGTCTTCGTCCAACCCTCCTACGGCACGCCCGAGGCGCGCCGCTGCTGGGCGCTCACCCTGGACCGGCCCGTCCCGTTCGGCGACGCGGACGGGCCGCGCCCGCTCGACCCGGACGACCTCGCCCGGTTGGCCGCCGCCCACCCGGGCGGCACGGCGCGGTTCTGGGGCGCCACCGCCAAGCACGACCGGCGGATGGCCACCGTGGCGGCGGGTGACGTCGTCCTGCTCACCGGCCGCAAGCGGGTGCTGGCGGTCGGCGAGGTCGGCCACGCGTTCCACGACCCGGCGTTCGCCCGCCGCCTGTGGGACCCGCCGCCCGGCAAGTGCCTGTGGGTGAACGTCTACAGCCTGCGCGCCTACCGGACGACGGAGATCCCGTACGAGGCGGTGTGGGCGTTGCCGGGGTTCACGGTGGGCGACAACTTCATGGGCCTGCGCTTCCTCGACGAGCGCCGGGGCGCGGCGGTGCTGGGCCTGCTCGCCGAGGAGCCGACGGTGCGCGGAACGTGACCGACCCGCCGAGTAGAGGTGATCGGAACTGGGTACTGGTGGGTTGCCGGTAGCTGCGCAGCGGACGGTAGGGCCGCCCCCGGGTGGTCCGACCAGGTTCGACGCGGTGTCGTTGAACGAGCCAGCGCCCGTGCCGGTCTGGTGGTGCGGTGCGGGTCGACGTGAGCGGTGCTCCACGCCGATCCGCACCGCACCCTGCCCCGGCGCGGTCCCCGCATAGTCCCGGACGCCCCGGAAAGCAACCGCTTTCCGTGTGCATTTCGGTCCTTTATGGACTCGGCAGGCGTCCCACGTGCGGAGTCTGGACCCGGGCCAAGATCATCATTAGCCTCGGTGGGCACCCCGCACCCTGCCCACGGAGAGAGCCATGACCACGGCACGGGAATTACCGGACATCCTGTCCCCGGAGTTCGCCGCCGATCCCTACCCCGCCTACCGCGTGCTGCGCGAGCAGGCGCCGCTGCTGCACCACGAGGGCACGCGGAGCTGGATCGTCTCCCGCTACGAGGACGTCGAGCGCGCTTTCCGCGACCCGGTGTTCACCACCGACAACTACGACTGGCAGATCGCCCCCGTGCACGGGCGGACGATCCTCCAGATGAGCGGTCGTGAGCACTCGGTGCGCCGCGCGCTGGTGGCGCCCGCGTTCCGCGGCAGCGCGCTGGAGGAGAAGTTCCTGCCGGTCATCGAGCGCAACGCGCGCGAACTGGTGGACGCCTTCCGGCACGACGGCCGCGCCGACCTGGTCGGGCAGTTCGCCACGCACTTCCCGGTCAACGTCATCGTGGACATGCTCGGCCTGGACAAGTCCGACCACGCGAAGTTCCACCGCTGGTACACGGCGACCATCGCGTTCCTCGGCAACCTCAGCGGCGACGAGCGGGTGGCCGAGGCCGGTCACCGCACCCGCGAGGAGTTCGCCGAGTACATGATCCCGATCATCCGGCGGCGCCGGGAGAACCCCGGGGACGACCTGCTGTCCGCGCTCTGCCTGGCCGAGATCGACGGCACGCGCATGTCGGACGAGGACATCAAGGCGTTCTGCTCGCTGCTGCTCGCGGCGGGCGGGGAGACCACCGACAAGGCCATCGCGGCGATCTTCCGCAACCTGCTGGAGCACCCCGACCAGCTCGCCGCGGTGCGCGCGGACCGGTCGCTGGTGCCGCGGGCGTTCGCCGAGACGCTGCGCTACACGCCGCCCGTGCACATGATCATGCGCCAACCCGCGGAGGACGTGGAGCTGGGCGGGGGAGTGGTGCCCGCGGGCGCGACGGTGACGTGCCTGATCGGCGCGGCCAACCGCGACCCCGACCGCTACTCGCGGCCCGACGAGTTCGACCTGTTCCGCGACGACCTGAGCACCACCCACGCGTTCTCCGCGGCGGCGAACCACCTGGCGTTCGCGCTGGGCAGGCACTTCTGCGTCGGGGCGCTGCTCGCCAAGGCCGAGGTCGAGGTCGGGGTGAACATGCTGCTCGACGCCATGCCGGACGTCCGCCTCGCGGACGGCTACCGGGCGGGCGAGCAGGGCGTGTTCACCCGCGGCCCGGCCGAGCTGCCGGTCGTCTTCACCCCGGTGGCCTGACCCGCGCCCGTCGTGCCCCGGCCGGCTGCCGGGGCACGACGGGTGTGCGTGACGGGGAAAGCTCCGGTCAGCGGGGCCCGGCGAGCGGGCTCCGGCGGGTGGGGCTTCGGCGGGTGGGGCTCCGGTGAGCGGGGCTTCAGCGGGTGATGTACGCCGGGGTGAACTCCACCGGCAGCGACTCCAGGCCGCGCATCCACACCGACTGCCGCCACACCAGCTCGTCCACGCCCACCGACAGCACCACGTCCGGCAGCCGGTCCAGCAGCACCTCCACCGCCGCCTTCGCGATCACCTCGGCGATCTCGGGCGCCGGGAACGGGCAGCGGTGCTCGCCGTGGCTGAACGACATCTGCGCGTGGTTGCCCGACGGGCCCGAGTGCTGGTCCGGCCGCACCTGCGGGTCGGTGTTGGCCGCCGCCAGCCCCATGATCACCAGGTCGCCCGGCCGGATGCGCTGCCCGCCCAGCTGGGTCGCCTGGGTGGCCCAGCGGCCGATGAAGTTCTGCGTGGGCGTGTCCTCCCACAGCACCTCGTTGAGCGCCTGCCCCGCGCTGCGCCGCCCACCGGACAGCGTGACGGCGAACCGGTCGTCGGTGAGCATCAGCCGCAGCGTGTTGCCGATCCAGTTGGACGTCGGCTGCTGCGCGGCGGCCATGATGACCAGCAGGTCCTTGGTCAGCTCGTCCTCGTTGAGGCCCGCCGGGTGGGCCAGCATCCGCGACGGCACGTCGGGGCCGGGGATGATCGCCTTGCGGCGCACCAGCTCCTGCATCGCCGCCGCGACCCGCACGTAGGCGGGGATCGCGTCCTCCCCGCCGTCCAGGGACGTCTGGAGGTCGCGCACCAGCCTCGGGATGTCCGCGTCGGGCAGCCCGAACAGCTTCGCCACGACCAGCCCCGGCATCGGGTGCGCGAACTGCGCCATCAGGTCGGCCTGGCCGGACACCACGAACTGGTCGATCAGCCCGTCGGCCACGTCCTCGCAGCGCTGCCGCAGCTCGAACTGGTCGATCTCGCCCAGCGCGTCGCTGATCGCCCCGGACCGGCGGCGGTGCTCGGCCCCCTCGGCGAACATCACCGACGGCTGGTGGCCGACGTACGGCATGAGCGACCAGTCCGGCGGGATGCGGTCCCACTGGTTCCAGCGGCGCGAGTCGCGCGCGAACACCTGGTCGTTGGTCAGCACGTGGTGCAGCTCGCGGTAGCCGATCACGTACCAGGCGGGGATGCCGCCCTCCAGCACCACCGGCGCGACGGGGCCGTGCTCGCGCCGCAGCTGCCGGTACAGCTCGGCGGGCTTCTGCCGGAACAGCGGCCCCTCCAGCGCCACGACGGGCTTGGCGTGCGCGGGGCACCCCGGCGGCGGTGCCCCGTGCGGCGGCGTCGGCGCGGTGAGGTCGGTCGGGTGCGTCACGGCGTGGTCTCCCTGGCGGAGGACAAGGCGAAGAGGTGGTTGACCAGCGCGACCAGGACGGCCTTGCTGGAGTCGCGCCGGCGCGCGTCGCAGTCGACCAGGGGGACGTGGGACGGCAGGTCGAGGGCGTCGCGGAGCTGGTCGAGCGAGTGGCGGGGACCGCCGAAGTCGTTGCGCGCCACGATGAACGGCGTGCCGTGGTGCTCCAGCCGGTCGATGGCGTACCAGGAGTCCTCGACGCGCCGCGTGTCGACCAGCACGACCGCGCCGAGCGTCCCGGCGAACAGCTGGTCCCACAGGAACCAGAACCGCTCCTGACCGGGCGCGCCGAACAGGTAGAGGACCAGCTCGTCGTCGAGGCTGATGCGGCCGAAGTCGAACGCGACCGTCGTGGTGGTCTTGGACCGCACGGCGTCGTTGTCGTCCACCCCGATCCCCGCGCTGGTCATCGTCTCCTCGGTGGACAGCGGCCTGATCTCGCTGACCGAGCGGACCATCGTGGTCTTGCCCACGCCGAAACCGCCGACCACGACGATCTTGAGGCCGTGGTGGGCGGTGGCGCGCAGCGGTTCGCGCGCCGCCGTGTCAGAGGTTCTGGAGTCCAATGAGCACCTGCTTCAGCAGTTCCGGGGAGGGGAGTTCGTCCGGCGTCCGGCGGTTCATCGGGTGGCGGGCGGTCACCACGCCGGCGTCCAGCAGGTCGCACAGCAGGATCTTCACGACGCTGACCGGCAGACCGAGGTCCGACGACAGCTCCACGACGGCGGTCGGGCGGCGGCACGTGCGCAGGATGCGGACGTGCTCGGACTGCATGCCCGGCGACGGCTCGCTCTCGCTGACGATCAGCGTCACCAGGTCGACCGACCCGGCGTCGACCCGGCTGCGCCCGCCGGTGATGGTGTAGAGGCGGTCCGGGTCCTCGTCGTCGAGGCGCGGGCTCATGCCGGTCGCGGGCTGTACGGGGCCTGGCGCGGCGGTGTCGACAGGTAGTCGCCCAGCTGCTCGACCAGCTCGTTCATGTTGTGGCCGATGACGCCCGCGTCGGCGTCGTCCGCGGCGACCACGGCCAGGTGGGCGCCCTGCCCGGCCTCGACGATGAACAGCAGGCCGCCGTGGAACTCGGTCATCGACTGGCGCACGCCGCCCGTGCCGTCGCCGAACTCGACGGACGCGCCGTAGGCGAGGCTCTGCATCCCCGAGGAGATGGCGGCGAGCTGGTCGGCCTGGTCCACCGAGAGGCCGCTGGTGCGGCACAGCTTGAGGCCGTCCTTGGACAGCACCAGGGCGTGGCGGGAGCCGGGGGTCCTGTCGAGGAGGTTCTCCAGCAACCAGTCGAGGTCGCGGTCGGTGGTGTTCATCCGGGCTGTCGGGGCCGCGGTCCTGGGCCTGCGCTGCCAGGGTGCGTGGCCCCTGCCTCCAATCCTGTCGGGGTGGTGCGGGGTGCGGGGGAGGGGGCGCGTGGTCCTCGGTCGCCTCAGGACGGCCAGTGGGGCGCCTCGCCGCGCAGCGGTTCGACCTCGTCGTGCGGGCGGGTGACCGGCTCGCCGAAGCCGCCGACGCCGGGGGCGTGGCCGAGGTCGAGGTCGACGTGTCCGGTGTCGACGCGGTCCAGGTCGAGGCGGTCGGTGCCGAGGTGGTCGGTGCGGGGGTGGTCGCGGTCGCCCGGGTCGTGCTCGTCCGCCCCGAGCGCGCCGGCCAGGGAGCCCTCGTGCTGGAACGCGTCGTGCTGGGGGCCGCCGTGGGGCGCGTTGTTCTGGGGCGCGTTGTTCTGGGGAGCCGTGTTCTGGGGGGCGCTGTTGTGCGTCGGGCGGCTCTCCGGGCGGGTCGCGTTGCGGAACGCGCTGAACCGGCTGCCCGCGTCCGAGCGGGACGGCGCGGGTTCGACCGGGCGGCGCGGCGCGCCGGGGAACGTGGAGCCGAGCGTGCTGCCGCGGTGGCGGCGGGGCAGCACGACCTGCTCGTCGGGGGTGTCCTGCTCGGGCACGTCGTCGGAGGTGTCGGCGGGCTGCGCGGCGGGCTCCTGGGGTGCGGTGGTGTGCTGGGGCGCGGTGAGCCGGTCCGGGACGTGCTGGGTGGGCAGGCCCAGGGACTCCAGGGTCGCCAGCGCGGGCTCGAAGGCCGGCGCGCCGACCTCGGCGGGCGGGGCCGCGGAACGGCGCCGGCCGCCGCCGCCCTGCCGGGGCTCGGTGATCAGGGTGCGCGGGATCATCACGACGACGCCGGTGCCGCCGCGCGAGGACGGCCGGAACGACACGGTGAGGCCGTGCTTGCGGGCGAGCCTGCCGACGACGGCGAGGCCGAGCCGGGTCCCGGACAGGCCGGTCAGGTCCAGCGACTCGCCGGACACCAGCCGCTCGGCGCGGCGCAGCGCCAGGTCGCCCATGACCAGGCCGCCGTCCTCGATGGTGACGACGACGCCCGCCTGCACCTCCTCCACGTAGACGTGGACCTGCTCGGAGGGCGGGGAGAAGTTGCACGCGTTGTCGACCAGCTCGGCGAGTGCGTGCATCACGCCCTCCGCGGCGTAGCCGACGACGGCCGACGAGCTGGCGGAGTGCGTGCGCACGCGCTGGTAGGCGCTGACCCGGCCGACCGCGCCGCGCAGGATCGACTCCATGACGATCGGCTTGGTCCAGCGCCGGCCGGAGCGCGAGCCGGTGAGCACGGCGATGCTGTCCGCGAGGCGACCGGCCTGGGCGGTGCTGTGGTCGAGCTTGAGCAGGTCGCCGAGCACCTCCTCGCTGTGCCGCTCCTCCATCTCGCGCAGGTCGGCCAGCATGCTGGTGGCCAGGGCCTGCATCCGGCCGGCGGCGTTGCCGCACGCGGCCATCGCGGCGGACCGGGTGCGCTCGCCCCGGCCGACCTCCTCGGCGAGGGTGCGCAGCACGCGCTCGTGGTGGGGGTTGACCGGCAGTTCGACCTCGGTGAGCGCGGTCTGCGGGGCCGAGCCCGCGCGCAGCCGTTCGACGAGGGCGGGCGCGAGCCGGTCGGCCAGGTCGGCGGCCTCGGCGGCCACCAGGTCGGCGCGGTCGCGGAAGTGGTGCGCGACGGTCCGCTGGCGCACCGCGGCGGTCACGGCGACGACGAGCGCGAGCGCCGCCGCGCCGGCGCACCCGCCGACGAGGAGCCGCGCGTGCTCCGGTGCGGCGAGCACCGCCCACGCGACCAGGCCGCCTGCGACGACCAGCGTGCTCACCGCGGCGAGGACGGCGGGTCGCGCCGGAGGTCCCGTCGGGGAATCGCTGGACGGGGTGTGTGCTGACATCAATCAGGTCCTCGCGGGCGATCGGGGGACATGCGTGCGCGCTTTCGCGACGGTGTTCTACACCATTGCCGGCGGTGGGAAGAAATGCCCTGTTGTTTTCGGTCCTCGTCGGCCCGACCGGGTGATGATCGGCGGTCGTCGACTCCCGGGCCGCGCGGCGGGGTTAGCCTGCCGACCGCCGTCCGGACTGTCAAGACTCGGCAGGAACGTTCACCCGTGTGTACGCCGATCAGCGCAGTGGGCGAACAAAACCGCAGGTCAGAGGCTAAGTGAACGAATCCGGTAGCGAATGTGAGGAACGTACTGATTCGCTCTCCGTATTGGCGTTGCTCTGTTCGTGGTACAAGGTGCGGTGTTTGCGCTGATGGGAGCGTATTCGCGCATTTCGTGCAACTGGGCGGCGCGGGTCGGCGGCGAGACCGCATTTGCGCGGCGAAGGGGTGTCGCCCCGGGTTCGCCGACCGCGTCCGCCGCCGTGCCGGTCCGGTGCGCGGGTCGCGCCGGAGGAGGGGTGACCGGCCTGCTCAGGGACTTGCGGTACCCCGATTATGAATGATCATGCACCGTGGTGCATACTTCTACCGTGTCCAAGGTGCTGACTTCACTCCCCGCCGGCGAACGCGTCGGCATCGCCTTCTCCGGCGGTCTCGACACTTCGGTGGCGGTCGCGTGGATGCGTGAGAAGGGGGCGGTGCCGTGCACGTACACCGCCGACATCGGCCAGTACGACGAACCGGACATCGACTCGGTGCCCGGTCGCGCCGAGGCGTACGGCGCGGAACTGGCCCGCCTGGTCGACTGCCGCGCGGCGCTGGTGGAGGAAGGGCTGGCCGCGCTCGCGTGCGGCGCCTTCCACATCCGCTCCGGCGGTCGCACCTACTTCAACACAACCCCGCTCGGCCGGGCCGTGACCGGCACCATGCTGGTGCGCGCCATGCTCGACGACGACGTGCAGATCTGGGGCGACGGCTCCACCTACAAGGGCAACGACATCGAGCGGTTCTACCGCTACGGCCTGCTGGCGAACCCGTCGCTGCGGATCTACAAGCCGTGGCTGGACGCCGACTTCGTCCACGAGCTGGGCGGTCGCACCGAGATGTCCGAGTGGCTGCTGGCGCGCGACCTGCCGTACCGGGCCAGCACCGAGAAGGCGTACTCGACCGACGCGAACATCTGGGGCGCGACGCACGAGGCCAAGTCGCTGGAGCACCTCGACACCGGCATCGAGATCGTCGAGCCGATCATGGGCGTCAAGCACTGGGACCCGTCCGTCGAGATCTCCCCCGAGGACGTGACGATCGGCTTCGAGCAGGGCCGGCCGGTGTCCGTCAACGGCAAGGAGTTCGGCTCCCCCGTCGACCTGGTGCTGGAGGTCAACGCGGTCGGCGGCCGGCACGGCATGGGCATGTCCGACCAGATCGAGAACCGGGTCATCGAGGCCAAGAGCCGCGGCATCTACGAGGCGCCGGGCATGGCGCTGCTGCACGCCGCCTACGAGCGGCTGGTCAACGCGATCCACAACGAGGACACGCTGGCCGCCTACCACACCGAGGGCCGCAAGCTCGGCCGGCTGCTGTACGAGGGCCGCTGGCTGGACCCGCAGGCGCTGATGGTGCGCGAGTCCCTCCAGCGCTGGGTCGGCACGGCGGTCACCGGCGAGGTGACCCTGCGCCTGCGGCGCGGTGACGACTACTCCATCCTGGACACCACCGGCCCGGCGTTCAGCTACCACCCGGACAAGCTGTCCATGGAGCGCACCGAGGACTCCGCGTTCGGCCCGGTCGACCGCATCGGCCAGCTGACCATGCGCAACCTCGACATCGCCGACTCCCGCGCCAAGCTGGAGCAGTACGCCGTGCTGGGCCTGGTCGGCAGCAGGCAGTCGACGCTGATCAACACCTCGCAGGTGACCCCGACCAAGCTCATCGGCGCGATGCCCGAGGGCGGCGCCGAGGCCATCGCCTCCCGGGGCCGGGTCGCCGACGACGAGCTGCTCGACCACGCCGCCATGGAGGCGGGCACCGACTGACCCGCCGTCCCGACCCCCGGCGCGTGCGCCGCCCCTCCGCGGGCGGCGCACGCGCCTCGTCGTGCACGGGGGTCGCCCCGCGCGGAGCGCGGCCCGGGGGCTACCTGGCCCGCCGGTCCCGCTCCCCGTCGCGCGGCATCAGCACGTCGTCCAGGCCGGTGGTGCGCAGCATCCGCGTCAGGATCGCGGGCGGTGCGGTGAGGGTGAGCGCGGCGCCCGCGGCGGTGGCCCGCTCGTAGGCGGCGATGAAGGCGCTCAGGCCGCTGGAGTCGCAGAACACCAGGCCGTCCAGGGATACCACGACCCGGTCGCCCGGCAGCGGGTGCAGCCCCTCCAGCGCGTCGAGCACCCGCGGCGCGGTCTGGTGGTCCAGCTCGCCGACGAGGGCGAGCGTGTGCGTGCCGCCGGCACTGGTCAGGGTCACCTCGAGCACGGCGCCTCCGCGGGGGTCACGCCGATCGCGAGCACGGCGGTGTCGTCCGAGGGGGCCTCCGACCAGTCGGTCAGCAGGTCCACCAGCGAGTCGACCACGGCCTGCGCGCGCAGGCCCGCGTACTCGCCGACCGCCTCGGCCAGGCCCTCCTCCTCCAGCATCGTGCCGTCGGCCCGGCGTGCCTCGGTGAGGCCGTCGGAGTAGAGGACGAACACGTCACCGGGGCCCAGCCGCGCCGACGCGGTGGTGAACCGGGGGTCCTCCAGGGCGCCGACGAGCTGCCCGCCGGGGGTGTGCAGCGCCTCCACCTCGCCGGTCGTGCGGATGAGCAGCGCCGGCGGGTGGCCGCCGCCCGCGAGGGTGACGCCCACGCCGTCGCCGTCCGGTTCCAGCACGCCGAACAGGACCGTGCAGAACCTCGGCGCGTTCGGCAGGCGCTGCTGGCGCAGCACCGTGTTCAGGGTGGTCAGCACCGCGACCGGGTCGGTGTCGTGGACGGTGGCCGCGGCGCGCAGGGCGTAGCGGGTGAGCGAGGTCAGCACCGCCGCCTCGGGCCCCTTGCCGCACACGTCGCCGAGGAAGAACCCCCACCGGTCGCCGCCCAGCGGGAACAGGTCGTAGAAGTCGCCGCCCACCTGGTCGGTGGACGCGGCGTGGTAGTGCGCCGCCACGTCGAGGCCGTCGATCTCGGGCAGCGCGTCGGGCAGCAGGGTGCGCTGGAGGGTGCCGGTGAGGCGTTCCAGCCGTTCCCGCTCCCGCTCGGCCCTCCGCTTGGCCTCCAGCAGCTCCCGCTCGTACGCGCGCCGCTCGCGGGCGTCGAACGCGGTGATGCGCACCAGGAGCGGCTGGCCGTCGTCCGTCGTCTTCACGGTGGCGGTGACCAGCGCGGGCAACCGGCGGCCGTCCGCCGCCACCAGGTCCAGCGCCAGCTCGCGCGCCTCGCCGTGCATCCGCAGCATCGGCGCGTAGTGCGTCTCGTGGTACAGCCTGCCGCCCGCGGTCAGCAGGTCGGTGAAGCGCCTGGTCCCGACCAGCTCCTCGCGCCGGTAGCCGAGCCAGTCCAGCAGCGTGTCGTTGACCTTGGCGATCTCGCCGTCCAGCAGCGTCGACAGGTAGCCGCACGGCGCGTTGTCGTACAGGTCCTCGGCGCTGTCCTCCAGCAGCGAGGAGAACACCGCCTGCGCGTCGTCGGCCCGCTGCTCGCCGTCGTCACCCGGTTCCTCGGGCTCGTCCACCCGGGCCCCCGCCGCGCACATCACGGCCGCGCGCTCCCGGTCCCGGCCAGGAAGTCCCGGATCGCCCGGGTGGTCTGCTCCGGCGCGCTCAGGTTCGGGCAGTGCCCGGTCGCGTCGAGCACCACGAACTCGCTGCCCGGCACGGCGCGGTGCACGTACTCGCCGACGCCCCGGTCCGCGATGACGTCCTCGCGGCACTGGAGGACCAGCGTCGGCAGGGTCACCCGGGCCAGGTCGGCGCGGTTGTCCGACAGGAACGTCACGCGCGCGAACTGCCGCGCGATCTCCGGGTCGGTGCGGCAGAAGCTCTCCGTCAGCTCCCGGCCCAGCTCCGGGCGCTCCGGGTTGCCCATGATGGCCGGCGCCATCGCGGCCGACCAGCCCAGGTAGTTGCTGTCCAGGGAGTCCAGCAGCTCGTCGATGTCCTCGGCGGTGAACCCGCCGCGGTAGTCGCCGTCGTCCACGTAGCGCGGCGACGGCCCCACCAGCACCAGGGCGCCGAAGCGCGACGGGTCCCGGTTCGAGGCGAGGACGCCGATCATCGCGCTCACCGAGTGCCCGACGAACACCGCGTCGCGCAGGTCCAGCTCGTCGAGGACCTCCAGCACGTCGGTGGCGTAGCCGTCCAACGACGAGTAGCGCTCGGGTTGCCACGCCGACAGGTCGGAGTTCCCGGACCCCACGTGGTCGAACAGCACCACCCGGTGCTCGTCGGCGAAAGCGGGCGCCACCAGGCGCCACATGTTCTGGTCGCAGCCGAAGCCGTGCGAGAACACCAGCGGTCGACCGTCGTCGCGACCGGACACGGTCACGTGGTTCCTGCTCCGCACGTCCACCGCGGCAGTATCGCACCAGCGCCCGTGACGACCGCCGCAACCACCGTGACCGCGTGTCACGCCCGGGACCCGGCCCGCGCGGTATGAGATCGGCCTCACGCGGGAGCAGACGGGCGCGCCCGGGCGTTGTACCGGGTGATGAACGGACAACTCCGCTTCCGCGTCCTCGGGGACTCGCTCGCCGCCGGCGTCGGCTGCGAACGGCCCGAGCAGACCATCGGGCACCTGCTGGCAGGCGTCCTGCGCGAGGACGGGCACCCGGTCGACCTCGGCGTGCACGCCGTGTCCGGCGCGCGGTCGGCCGGGCTGGCCGCCCAGGTGCGCGCCGCCGTGCCGACCGGCGTGGACGTCGCGCTGATCGTGATCGGCGCGAACGACCTGACCTCGTTCACCCCGCCCGCCGTGGGAGCGGGGCTGCTGCACGACGCCGTCGCCGACCTGCGCCGCGCGGGCGGTCAGGTGGTGGTGGCCACCGCGCCGGACCTCAGCGTCGTCTCGCACGTGCCGCCCGCGTACCGGGCGTTCGTGTCGCAGGCCAGCGGCCTCTACGCCCGCGCCCAGGCCGACGCGGTGGTGCGCGCCGGCGGGGTGGTGGCCGACATCGGGTCCGTCCTGCACGGCCGCTTCGCCGCCGACCCGCGCCTGTTCTCGGCGGACCGCTTCCACCCCTCACCCGCCGGGTACGCGCTCATCGCCGACGCCCTCGCCCCGCACGTGCGCGCGGCGGCCGACCGGCGGGCCGCCTGAGCGGTCCCGGTTACGATCGAGGTCGGACCGCCGGAGGGGAGCTCGTCGTGGGTCGTGCCGGATCTGTCGGGATCATGCTGCCGCGCGACCTCGCGCCCGCGCGGGTGCTGCCGTACGCGCGCCGCGCCGACGAGCTCGGCTTCGACGAGCTGTGGGTGGTGGAGGACCTCGGGTTCCGCGGCGGCGTCGCCCAGGCCGCGGCCGTGCTGGCGACGACGTCCCGCATCAGGGTCGGCATCGGGCTGCTGCCCGCCGGGGCGCGCAACGCCGCCTTCGCCGCCATGGAGGTCGCGACGCTCGCCCAGCTGTTCCCCGGCCGGGTCGACATCGGGATCGGGCACGGGATGCCCGCGTGGATGCGGTCGGTGGGGGAGTGGCCGGCCAGTCCGCTGACCCTGCTGGAGGAGTACCTGCGCGCGGTGACCGCCCTGGTGCGCGGGGAGACCGCCGACCGCGGCGGGCACGTCGTCCTGGACCCGTCGGTCCGCCTGGAGCCGGCGTGCGTGCCGGACGTGCCGCCGCCCGTCCTCGCCGGGGTGCGCGGGCCGCGCTCGCTCGCCCTGTCCGGTCGGGTCGCCGACGGGACGGTCCTGGCCGAGCCGGTGACGCCCGAGTACGCGCGCGCGGCGCTGGGGCACATCGACGCGCGCCGCCCGCACCGCGTCGTGGCCTACAACTCGGCCGCCGTGCGCCCCGGGCGCGCCGAGGCCGTCGAGGCGGTCCGCCCCGGCCTGGCGTGGATCGGCGAACCCGACTGGGCGCCGCACATCGCCCCGCTGCCGTTCGCGGCGGAGTTCGCGGCGCTGCGCCGGGGGTGCGGGAGCCGCGAGGAGTTCGCGCGCCGCCTGCCCGAGGAGTGGGTGCGGCGGCTGTCGGTGACGGGCACCGCCGACGACGCCCGGGCGCGGCTGGCCGAGCTGTACGCGGCCGGCGTGGACAGCGTCGTGCTCATCCCCGCCGACCCCGACCCCGACGAGGCCCTGGAGCGGTTGGCCGGCGTCCTCTGACCCCGCGCGACCGGCCCGCCCCGGCGGGCCGTCAGGACAGCGGCGGGAGCAGGGCGGTCGTGGCCTCCTCGACCGTGGCGTGCGCCGGGAACACCGGGAGCAGGCCGACGACGCGCAGCAGCCTGGTGATGTGCGGCGGCGTGCCGGCCAGGACCAGGGAGCACCCGGCCGCGGCGGCGCGCCTGCGGGCGGCGATCAGGGCCGACACGCCGCTGGAGTCGCAGAAGGCGACGGCGGTCAGGTCGACCACGACGCGGTCGCCGCGGCGCAGGACGAGGGCGTCCACGGCGTCGTGGAGGCGGGTGGTGGTGTCGATGTCCAGCTCGCCGACCAGGGTGAGCACGTGGCAGCCGCCGAGGTCGCGGGTGGTGACGCGCAGGCCGTTCACGACGGTCCCGCCGCACCGGGGACGCCGATGGCCAGCACGGCGGCGTCGTCCTCCAGGCCCTCGCCGAAGTCGTCCAGCAGCCGGGTCACCGCGTCGATCACGCCGCGGGCGGAGCAGGGGGCCAGGGACGTGGCGAAGTCGAGCAGCGCGTCCTCCTCGTAGCGGTCGTGGGCGGCGCCCGTGCGGGCCTCCGTCAGGCCGTCGGTGTAGAGCAGCAGGGTGTCGCCGGGACCGAGGTGCGCGGTCGTGGTGACGATGTTGGCGTGCGGCAGGATGCCGATCAGCTGGCCGTCGGGGGTGCGCAGGTAGTCGGCGGCGCCCTCGGCGCGCAGCAGCAGGGTGGGCGGGTGGCCGCCGCTGGCCAGCGTCACCGCGTACCCGTCGGCGTCGGGCGTGAGCACGCCGAAGACCACCGTGCAGAAACGCGGTTGGTCGCCGCTGAACTCCTGGTTGAGCACGGTGTTGAGGTTGTCGAGCACGGCGGCGGGGTCGGGGTCGTAGACCGCCGCGGCGCGCAGGGTGTAGCGGGTCAGCGACGTGACCGCCGCCGCCTCCGCGCCCTTGCCGCACACGTCGCCCAGGAAGAACCCCCACCGCTCCCCGGACAGCGGGAACAGGTCGTAGAAGTCGCCGCCGACCTCGTCGGGGCTCGCGTGGTGGTAGTGGGCGGCGACCTCCGTGCCGCGCGGCGGCGTGAGCACCGGCGGCAGCAGGGTGCGCTGGAGCGTGGTGGCCAGCCGCTGCGCCCGGTCGCGCGCCTCGTCGGCGGCCTTGCCGGCGCGCAGCAGCTCCCGCTCGTAAGCGCGGCGCTCGCGGGCGTCGAACACGGTCATCCGGATCAGCTGCGGCTGCCCGTCCACGTCGTCCTTGACCGTGGCGGTCAGCAGCACCGGCAACCGGTCGCCGCCGGCCGTCACCAGTTCCACCGCGATGCCGTTGACCTCGCCGTGCATGCTCAGCAGCGGCGCGATGTGCGTCTCGTGGTAGATCCGGCCGCCGACCGAGAGCAGCTCGGCGAACCGCCGGCCGAGCAGGTCCTCGCGGGCGTGGCCCAGCCAGCCCAGCAGGGTCGTGTTCACCCTGGCGATCCGCCCGTCCGGCAGGGTCGCCAGGTGCCCGCACGGCGCGTTCTCGTAGAGGTCTTCGGCGCTGACCCCGGGCAGCGCGGCGAACTCGGTCATCACCTCGGCGGGGGGACGACCGCGCCGGGCGGCGCCGGGTGGCGAACGGCGTGCGGGGGGAGCATGGTCCAACCTTCCCAGAACCGGTCCGCCGCCGCACGCCGGTCGGGTGCCCGGCGATCGACGGGCGATCGACGGGCGATCGCCGGGCCGGACCGGCGGCCCGGGGTCAGCGGGCGGTGACGCGGGTGACCAGGTCGGCCCAGGCGGCCTCCACGCGGTGCGGGCTCATGCCGAGCTGCCCGGTGAGGTGCTGGACCAGGGTGACGTCCAGGGACGCCAGCAGGGTGTGGGCGAGCACCTCCGCGTCGGCGTCCCCGGCGACCTGGCGCAGCAGGCTCGCCAGGTGGGTGATCCGGAGGCGGCGGGCGGGGACGGTGAACCGGCGTTCCGGCGGTGGGTCGGCGGCCAGGTAGAGGTCGAGGTGGTCGCGCTCGTGGCGCAGCACGGCGGGGCCGAAGGCGAGCAGGCGCGTCACGGGGTCGGCGTCGGGGCCCAGTGGTGGCGGGCCGGTGAGGAACGCCTCCTGGAGGCGTTCCTCCTGGTGGTCCAGCAGGGCCAGCAGGAGGCCGTTGCGGTCGCCGAAGCGGCGGGACACGGTGCCCTTGCCGACCGAGGCCGCGGCGGCGACGGCCTCCATGGTCAGGTTCGCCGCGCCGTGCTCGGCCGCCAGGCGGGCCGCGGCCTCCAGCAGGCGCGCCCGGTTGCGCACCGCGTCGGCGCGCAGCCTCGGCGCCCCGTGCACCGGGATCAGGGGGAGTGCGCGGTCCCCCGGCGCTGTGGCCTCGCTCACCCCGGGAGCCTATCCGGAAGATAACCGGACCGTGTCCCGTTTACCGTGGTGCGCCGCACGGCGCACTGACCACCAGCACCCACCCCGGGAGTACCCGATGGCCGTCCGCATCCTCGCCCTCGTCGGCAGCCTCCGCGCCGCGTCGCACAACCGCCAGCTCGCCGAGACCGCCGTGCGCCTCGCGCCCGAGGGCGTCGAGGTGGAGCTGTACGAGGGCCTGGCCTCGGTGCCCTTCTACAACGAGGACATCGACGTCGAGGGCTCCCTGCCGGAGGCCGCGGCGGACCTGCGCCGGGCCACCGCCGAGGCCGACGCGCTGCTGCTGTTCTCGCCGGAGTACAACGGCACGATCCCGGCCGTGCTGAAGAACGCCATCGACTGGCTGTCGCGCCCCTACGGCGCGGGCGCGCTGTCGGGCAAGCCGGTGGCCGTCGTCGGCACCGCGTTCGGCCAGTACGGCGGCGTGTGGGCGCAGGACGAGGCGCGCAAGGCGGTCGGCATCGCCGGCGCCGCCGTCGCCGACGACCTGACCCTCTCCGTCCCGGCCTCGGTCACCCGCTTCGCCGACACCCACCCGGCCGACGACGCCGAGGTCGCCACCCGCGTCGTCGAGGTCGTCCAGGGCCTGGCCACCCGCGCCGCCGGCGCCTCGGTCTGAGGACCCGCGCGGGCGCGTCCCCGCGACCCGGGGACGCGCCCGCGCGGCCGACCGGTCGTGCCGCCGACCGGGCTCACCGCACCCGCGACGTCGTGGCGCTACCAGGCGCCCGCCCCGTGGCGCACGGCTACCGCGTGCTCGTGGACCGCCGGGCCCGCGACGTGCGCGCCGTCCACGAAGGACCGGACCTGCGCGGGGCGACGCTCGTCGGCGGTTCGACGGTCGGCAACACGATCCAAGCGCGTGCCGCGCGGTACGGCGCTGTTCGTGGCGGGCGCGGAGCCCGAGTTCCGGCCCGTCCCCCACGCCACCGCGGTCTTGCTCGCACCGCACGGGTCGGCGGCCGTGGTCGACCGGGCCGGTCACGTGACGAACGTCGGGCAGCCGAACGCGTTCAACCGGGGTCTGCCGCACTTCCCGGCCCGTCGACCGCCCGCTTCGCGCCTTTCGTGAGCAGCGAGGACACCACCAGCACCATCAGCACCGCGCCCACCGGCGACGCGAAGAGGGGGAGCGGTGAGACCTCGGACGAGATCCAGTCCGACATGGCCAGGCCCAACGCGCTGACGAGCACGATCCCGAACGCCCACCCGCGCAGCACCGCCGCACCGCGCACCGCCGGCACGGCGACGACGGCCAGCACGGGCACGGCCACGCCGCAGGACAGCGCCAGCGTTCCCGCCACCCGCCACGGCAGCGGCGCGCCGGACAAGGCCCACAGCACCCACAACTCCGGCCCGAACCACAGCGCCGCACCCGCGCCCGCCGCCACGGCGAGGCCCGGTCGACGTCCCGCACCGCCCGTGCACGCCCGCGCCGCCGCCACGAGCGCCGCCGCGCCCGCGCCCGCGACCACCACGACCAGGGCCACGCTAATCTCGTCGGCCCAGTCGAACGCCCCCGCGAGCGCCAGCACCGGGACCAGCAGCGACAGCCACAGCGAGGACTGCCCGGCGAACGAGTCCCGCCGCCACGCCTGGTGTCGCCGCCCCACCAGGTCCCACCCCGTGTGGAGCAGGTTGACGGCGAGGTAGCCGACCACCAGCAGCACCACGATGTTGCCCCACAACGGCAGCACGCCGCCGAACAGCGACCTCAACGTGGACTTGGGGTTCAACCCCGAGGACAGGAGCAAAGCGCCCAGCAGCACGAGCGGTGCCAGCAGGCCGAGCCCGGCCACCACCACCACGCCCCCGGCCAGGGCCAGCGACGGGTCGCGGTGGGTCGGCACGGGGTAGTGGAAGTGCACGTCCCCCACCGACGCGCCCTGCACGACGTTGCCGTGCACAGTGCCGGGAATGGTGTTGTAGGACGTGGGTCGTTCCGGTCCGGACACGGGGCCCTCCCCTCGTTACCTGTCGGCAGGGTAGGAGCGGACATCCCCTACCCGGGGCGGGAACGGGGCAGGGGTCGCCCGGGTGGCGCAGTCGCGATGTCCCTCGGGGCAGGCGCACGGCCTGTACGGTGGTGCGCGTGGTGACGGAGGTGGGCAGGACCCCGAGGGCCGAGCAGGTCGGCGCGACGCGGCAGCAGATCCTCACCACGGCGGAGCGGTTGTTCGCCGAGCAGGGGTTGTACGCGGTGTCCAACCGGCAGATCAGCGCCGCCGCCGGGCAGGGCAACAACGCGGCCGTCGGCTACCACTTCGGCACCAAGGCCGACCTCGTGCGCGCCGTCGTGCGGCGGCACACCGAGCCGATCGAGGCGCTGCGCCGGGCGATGGTCGAGGACGTCGCCGGGTCCGACGACTTGCGCGACTGGGTGAACTGCCTGGTGCGCCCGGTGACCGCGCACCTGGCCTCGCTGGGCGACCCCACCTGGTTCGCGCGGTTCGGCGCGCAGGTGACGACCGACCCCGCGTTCCGGTCGATCATGGACGAGGAGTCGCTGGCCGAACCGTCGCTGCGCCGGGTGCTCGACCGGCTGCGCGCGTGCCTGCCCGACGTGCCCGACTCCGTGCGGACCGATCGCGCGCACATGGTCCGTCACCTGATCGTGCAAGTCTGCGCCGAACGGGAACGCGCCCTCGCCGAGGGCTCCGACACGCCCAGGCGCACCTGGGACGAGACCGCGACCGGCCTGGTCGACGCGATCACCGGGCTGTGGACGGCGCCGTCGACCGCGTCCCGCTGACGCGCTCGCTCCGCAGCCGATCCGTCACAGCGCGTTGCGCCGGACCGCGTCGCCGTGCTTAAGTCAGTCGATTGACTCAACAGGCGACGGCGGTGGGGTGCGGTGGTGACCACGGGCAACCGGGCGGCGGAGACGCGGGAGCTGATCCTGGCGGCGGCCGAGCGGCTGTTCGCCGAGCACGGCGTCTACGCGGTGTCCAACCGGCAGGTCGGCGAGGCCGCCGGGCAGGGCAACAACTTCGCCGTCGGCTACCACTTCGGCACCAAGGCCGACCTGGTGCGCGCCATCGTGCGCCGGCACGCCGAGCCGATGGAACGGGTGCGCGAGCGGATGCTCGCCGAGGTCGCGCACAGCCGCGACCCGCGCGACTGGGTGGCCTGCCTGGTGCGCCCGTACACCGAGCACCTGGCCTCGCTGGGCGACCCCACCTGGTTCGCGCGGTTCAGCGCGCAGGTGATGACCGACCCCGGCCTGCGGCAGATCACGGTCGACGAGGCGCTGTCCACCGAACCGATGCGGCGGATCGTCGAGGGGCTCAACCGCTGCCTGCCGACCCTGCCGCTGCCGGTGCACCTGGAGCGCGGCGCGATGGCCCGCAACCTCATCACCCACACGCTGGCCGAGCGCGAGGCGGCGGCGGCCGGGTCGCCCGCCCTGAAGTCCGACTGGGACGACACGACCACCGGGCTCGTCGACGCGATCGTCGGCCTGTTGCTCGCGCCGGTCACCCCGACCGGCGCGTGAGCGCGCGAACAACGGAGGAGCACAGCAGATGAAGGTCACCGTGGACGAGGACAAGTGCTGCGGCGCGGGCTCGTGCGTCCTGGCGGCGCCGGACGTGTTCGACCAGCGCGACGAGGACGGCGTCGTGGTGCTGCTCGACGCCGAACCGGCCGAGCACCTGCACGCGGCGGTGCGCGAGGCCGCGGGCGTGTGCCCGGCGGCGGCGATCGCGCTGGGCGAGGGGGCGTGACCCCACCACCCGACGTCCTGGTCGTCGGCGCCTCCGCCGCCGGTCTCTCGACGGCGGAGGCGTTGCGGCGCAAGGGCTACACCGGCGGGATCACCCTGCTGGGCGACGAGCCGCACCCGCCCTACGACCGGCCGCCGCTGTCCAAGCAGGTGCTGGCCGGCACGTGGGAGCCCGAACGCGCGCGGCTGCGCGGGCAGGACCTGCTCGACGGGCTCGGTGCGACGTTCCTGCTGGGCGACCCGGCGGTGTCGCTCGACCCGGTGGCGCGCGAGGTCCGCACCGCGTCCGGGGCCGTGCTGCGGGCCGGCGCCGTGGTGCTGGCGACCGGCGTGCGGCCCAGGGTGCTGCCCGACCAGGCCGGGGTGGCCGGGGTGCACGTGCTGCGCACCCTGGACGACGCCCTGGCGCTGCGGGCCGCGCTGCTCGCCGGCGGGCGGCTGGTCGTCGTCGGCGACGGCGTGCTCGGCGCGGAGGTCGCCGCCACCGCGCGCGGCCTGGGCCTGGACGTCACGCTGGCCGGCCCGCAGCGCGCGCCGCTGGAGGCCCAGCTCGGCCCGCTGGTGTCGGGCGTGCTCGCCGACGTGCACCGCGAGCGCGGCGTGCGGCTGCGCCTCGGGGCGGCCGTGCTCGGCCTGGAGTCGCGGGACGGGCGGGTCACCGGCGTGCGGCTGGACACCGGCGACGTGCTGCCCGCCGACCTGGTCGTGGTGGCCCTCGGCGCGGTCCCCAACACGGGGTGGCTGGCCGACAGCGGCCTCGTGCTGGACAACGGCGTGGTGTGCGACGCGCGGTGCCGCGCCGCCGACGGCGTCTACGCGGTGGGCGACGTGGCCCGCTGGCACCACGAGGGACTGGGCGGCCCGCTCCGGCTGGAGAACCGCACGAACGCCACCGAGCAGGCCACGGCGGTGGCCGACGACGTCCTGGGCGCGGGACGCCCCTACGCCCCGGTGCCGTACTTCTGGACCGACCAGTTCGACGCCCGGCTCCAGGTCCACGGCGTGCTCACGCCCGGCGCGACGGTGTCCGTCGTGGACGGTGACGTGGCCGCGCGCCGGTTCGTCGCCCTCTACGAGCGCGGCGGCGAGGCCGTCGGCGTCCTCGGCTGGAACATGCCCAAGCAGGCCCGGCAGCTGCGGCAGCGGCTCCTCGGGCAGCTGCGCGACTTCACCGGCTCGCACGTGACCGCCGGCGAGGTCGAGAAGGCCGACTTCTGACCCCCGCCACTCCCGTCACTTTCTGGCCCCCGCCACCAGGTCCCCCGGAAGGACAGCGATGACGAGCACGACGGACCCCGTCGAGGCACCCGAGTACCCCATGCCCCGGGCCGAGGGGTGCCCCTTCGACCCGCCGCCCGAGCTGCGGGCGTTGCAGGAGCGCGGACCCATGACCCGCGTGCGGCTGTGGGACGGCAGCACGCCGTGGCTGGTCACCCGCTTCGCCGAGCAGCGAGCGGTGCTCGCCGACCCGCGGGTGAGCGCCGACATGACCCACCCGACGTACCCGCGCCAGGCCCCGGGCCCCGGCGGGACGCTGAGCTTCATCGGCATGGACGACCCCGAGCACGCCCGGCTGCGGCGGATGGTCGGCGCCGCGTTCGCGGTGAAGAAGGTCGAGGCCATGCGGCCGATGGTGCAGAGGATCGTCGACGACGCGCTGGACGCGATGCTCGCCGGGCCGAACCCGACCGACCTGGTGGAGGCGTTCGCGCTGCCGGTGCCGTCGCTGGTGATCTGCGAGCTGCTCGACGTGCCCTACGCCGATCACGACTTCTTCCAGCGCAACAGCAGGACCATCATCAACCGCGGCTCCACCCCGGAGGAGCGGGCGGAGGCCATGGGCGAGCTGGGCCGGTACCTCGGCGGCCTGGTCGCCGCGAAGGTGGAGCACCCCGGCGACGACCTGCTGTCCCGCCTCGGCGAGAAGGTCGGGTCGGGCGACCTGACGGTGCCCGAGGCCACCCAGATGGCCGTGCTGCTGCTCATCGCGGGGCACGAGACGACCGCCAACATGATCGCCCTGAGCACGTTGCTGCTGCTGCGCCACCCCGACCAGCTGGCGCTGCTGCGCGACTCCGACGACCCGACCACGGCCACCCGCGCGGTGGAGGAGCTGCTGCGCTACCTCAACATCACGCACGGCGGGCGCCGCCGGTTCGCGCGGGAGGACATGGAGGTCGCCGGCTGCCCGGTCAAGGCGGGCGAGGGCTTCGTGCTGCCCAACGAGATCGCCAACCGCGACCCGGAGGCGTTCCCGGACCCCGACCGCCTCGACATCACCCGCCAGGCCCGCCACCACGTGGCGTTCGGGTTCGGCGTGCACCAGTGCCTCGGGCAGCCGCTGGCCCGGCTGGAGCTGGAGGTCGTCTACCGCACGCTGTACCGGCGCGTGCCGGACCTGCGGCTGGCCGCCGACTTCGAGGACGTCCCGTTCAAGCACGACGGGTTCGTCTACGGGGTGTACGAGCTGCCCGTCGCCTGGTGAGCGCCCCCCGGCACGCCGCGTCGCGGGGGCGCGGCGTGCCGACCAGTAGGCTGACCTGGTGCGGAGCGGTGCGCGGACGGGGCGTCCGCCGTTGAGCGAGGGGCGCCGGGCGCAGGTGCGGCTGGAGATCGCCCGCGCCGCCGTGCGCCTGTTCACCGAGAAGGGCGTGGCCGCCACGTCCGTCGAGGACATCGCCGCCGCCGCGGGCATCTCGCCGCGCACGTTCTGGCGCTACTGCACGTCCAAGGAGAACTGCGTCCGGCCGCTGCTCACCGCGGCGACCGACGTGCTGGCCTCCGCCCTGGCGTCGTGGCGGCCGGGGCAGGACGTGGACGCCGTCGTGGCCGAGGTGACCGGCGCCGCGCGCGAGCCGCTCGGCGACGTGCCGACCACGCTGGGCCTGGTGCGGCTGGCGCGGACCGACCCGGGCCTGCGCGGCGTGTGGTTGCAGGCGCACGACGACGCCGAGGCCGCCTTCGCCGCCGCGCTCGCCCGGTCGACCGGCTCGTCGCCCGACGACCTGCACGTGGCGGTGGGCGCGGCGATGGTCAACGCGGCCCTGCGCGCCGCCGTCGAGCACCACGCCCGGCGTGCCGGGGACGACGACGCGGACGGCCTGCTGCGGACCGTCCGCGAGGCGCTGCGGACCGCGGTGCGCGCGTTCGGCTAGACCGCGGCCCACCCGTCGCGGCTGGACCGCGGCCCACGAGTCGTGGCTAGACCGCGGCCCACCCGTTGTCGACCGGCAGGACCACGCCGTTGACGTTGCTCGCCGCGTCCGAGGCGAGGAACACGATCGCCGCGGCCTGCTCCTCGGCCTCCGACACGCGGCCGTAGTTGGCGGTGTAGGGCGCGAGGGCCGCCGGGCCGTGGCCGGGGGCGGGCGGGGCCGAGAGGATGGCCGTGCGGGTCGCGCCGGGCGCGATGGCGTTCGTGCGGATGCCGTGGGCGCGGTACATGACGGCCAGCGACTTGGTCAGGCCGACCACGCCGTGCTTGGAGGCGGTGTAGGCGGTGCCCGCCGCGCTGCCGCGCAGGGCGGCCTCGGACGCGGTGTTGACGATCGCGCCCTTGCCCCTGGCCAGCATGTGCGGCACGACGGCCCGGCTGAGCAGGAACGGCGCGGTCAGGTTGACCCGGACGACCCGCTCCCACTCGGCGTCGGTGACGTCGGCCGCGGCGGTCATCGAGTCCATCACCCCGGCGTTGTTGACCAGCACGTCCACCCCGCCGAACTCCTCGACGGCGGTCGCCACGACCCGGTCGACCACGTCCTGCTCGGCCAGGTCGCCCACCACCGCCACCGCGGTCCCGCCGGTCGAGGTGATCTCCTCGACCACCGCCCCCGCCCGTGCCCCGTCCAGGTCCGCGACCACCACGCGGGCGCCCTCGGCGGCGAACCGCACCGCCGCCGCCCGCCCGATGCCGGACCCGGCCCCGGTGACGATCACGCTGCTGCCGCCCAACCCGCTGTCGCCCATGTCGCGCTCCGTTCCCCTCGCCCGATGGGGCGGTCGCCCTCCACCCACTTTATGGCATGGCGTGCCAGAAAGTGGGTGGAGGGTGGGCGGCGTCGCACGCCGTCGGGGTCGGCTCAGCGCGTGGTGCAGGTCCGGCCGTTGAGCGTGAACACCGCCGGCGGGGTGTTCGGGCCCTGGTAGGCGCCGACGAAACCGGTGTTCACCGTGGCCCCCGGTGCCAGCACCTGGTCCGAGCGGACGCGCACCGCCGTGCCCGTCTGCTCCCACGTGGCGTTCCACCCGCTGCCCACCTGCTGCCACGGCGTCGGCCAGTCGAAGGCGAGGGTCCAGCCGTGCAGCGCCTCGTCGTCGGTGTTGGTGACGTCCACGCTGCCGACGAAGCCGTTGCCCCAGTTCGCGGTGTCGGTCAGGGTGACCGCGCACTCCGCCGCGGTGGGCGTGGACGTGGTGAAGGTCAGCGGCGGCGAGGCCCACGAGACCCGCCCGGCGCCGTCGCGGGCGACCAGGTTGACCGTGTAGCGGGTGCCGGGGGACAGGTTGCGCGCGGTGAACGAGCCGCCCGTCGTCTCGCCCCACTGCTCGGTCGCCGCGCCGCGCTGCCGGTGCACCTCGTACTTGACGCCCGGCGCGGGCGCGGGCCAGGTGAGGGTGGCCGTGCGGTCGGTGACCGCGCCGACCGCCGGGCGGTCGGGCGACGCCGGACCCGCGACCGGCGCCGACGGGCGCAGGACGAGCGTGGTCAGCGAGTGCGGCGGGAGGGTCACCGAACCGGCCTCGCCGGTCGACGTGGTGATGCCCGCGTCGCCGTTGGCGAACGACAGCACCTCCGCCCGCGCGGCGGGCGCGTACCCGGCGTAGTCCAGGGTGACCGGCTTGGCCGCCGCCGGGTCCTGGTTGACCAGCAGCACGGCCAGGCCGCCGTCGGGGCGCCGGGCCGCGTGCGCCCGCACCAGCGGGTCGGACGCCGCCGCCGCGACGAACCGGTCCCCGGGGCGGACGAACCGCGAGGTCATGGCCAGCCCGTGGTACGGCGCGAACGGCGTGTTCAGCGCCGGCTGGCACACCGCGCCGTCGGCGGTGCAGTTGCCGCTGGAGAGCAGGCCGAAGTCGTCGAAGTCGGTCTGCCCGCCGATGGTGGAGACGGTGCCGATGCCGTTGTGCACGTTCCACCAGTCCACCGTGAACGCGCCGTGCGCCAGCAGGGACGCGTAGGCGTCGGCCGCGAACAGCGCGCCGGGCTGGGTGTTGCGGCCGTACGAGGTGTTCACCTCGGTCAGCGCGATGCCCAGCTCCTTGCCCGCGTACCGGGCGACCTGCCCGCGCGTCGAGCGCAGCACCTCCGGCACCCGGTCGGTCTTGGTCAGCACCTCGGCCCCGGTCGCGCCGGTGGGGTACCAGTGCAGCACGACGAAGTCGACCTCCGGCCCCGCGGTCGACAGCACCACCTGGTTCCAGGTGCCCGCGTCGCCCGCCGCCACGATGCCGTCCGGCCAGTCGCCGGGCGTGGTGAGCACCGCGCCCACCCGGATCGTCGGGTCGACCGCCTTCATCGCCCGCGCGTACTCCACGACCAGCGCCGCGTACTGGGCCGGGCTCTTGTCCGGGTGGTCGTCGGCCTCCCACCGGGAGCCGTAGTGCCCGTTGCCGTACAGCTCGTTGCCGATCTCCCAGTGCTTCACGCCGTAGCCCTTGGTGACGTTGGCGTAGCGCACCCACTCGGCCGCCTCGGCGGGCGTGCCGGTGCCGTAGTTGGCCGTCACCACCGCCTGCGCCCCGGCCCGCCGCACGCCCGCCATGAACGCGTCGAAGTCGGTGTTCGGCGCGACGTACCCGCCGGGCGCGGTGTGGTCGCGCCAGTGGTAGATGTCCGAGTAGGACCCGCCGGGGTAGCGCATCGCGCCCACCCCGGCGTCCTCCAGCAGGTCGGCGACCTCGGGCGTGCCGAGCTGGGCGTCCCAGATCGCGTGGTTCACCCCGATCGCGGCGTCGTCGACGCCCTCCAGCCCGGCCCGCGCGTTGACCGCGACGCGGACGCCGGGGTCGTCCTGCGCCCGCACGGCCGGCGCGGCGAGGACGGCCGGCGCGGCGAGGGACGCGGCGGCCAGGGCGAGGACGAGCAGGGTGGCGCGCGGTCTCATGGTGGTGTGTCCTCTGCGACGACGATGTCAGGGAGCGCTCCCAGGCTGATCGCGCGCCGTCCGGGTTGTCAATCACCACCTTCGGGACGGCCGCCGGTCACGCCGACGCGAGACCCGCCTTGAGCGCGCGGGCCAGGCGCACCGCGCGGCGGACCTGGAACGACACGGCGTCCAGCTCGACCTGCCCGGGCGGCGTCCGGCCGTTGTCGGACACGTGGCTGGAGCCGTAGGGGTTGCCCGCCTGGAACTGGATCGGGTCGGCGTAACCGGGCGGCACGATGACGCAGCCCCAGTGGTAGAAGGTGTTGTTGAGGGCGGTGATGGTGGTCTCCTGGCCGCCGTGCGCGGTGGCCGCCGAGGTGAACGACGTCGCCACCTTGTCGACCAGCTTGCCCGCCGCCCACAGCGGCCCCGTGGTGTCCAGGAACTGCTTGAGCTGCGCCGCGGGCATCCCGAACCGGGTGGGCGCGCCGAAGACCAGCAGGTCGGCCCACTCCAGGTCGGCCAACTCCGCCTCGGGCAGGTCCTGCGTCTGCCGGGCGTGGGCGGCCCACCCCTCGTTGCTGGCGATCGCCTCCTCCGGCGCGAGTTCCCGCACCTTCCGCAACCGCACCTCCGACCCCGCCTCCTCGGCGGCCCGCGCCGCGGCCTGCGCCATGGCGTGCACGCTGCCGGTGGCGGAGTAGTAGACGACGGCGGTCCTCAGGTCTGACATCGGCTCTCCAGGTGTGCGGGTGGCGTGGATCGGCCGAGGCGTACCCGCTGGACGCCGGAACTCACCTCCGACCGCCCGATCGTGGGGCCGCGCGACCGCCCGGACCGGTCGACCCGGCCGGCGGCCGGACTCGTCGAACAGCTGCGCCTGCGCCAGTGCCGTCCGCGTGCCCCTCGACAGCACGGAACCGTCGCAGCGCACCGTGCCCGACGCGGCCGTGACCGGCTTGAGGTACTTCACCCGGAGATCCAGCCCCGCCCCTCTCTCCCGGGCCGGGCGCGGTTCCACCTCCACCAACCGGAAGGACGTCGACCGTGCCCCGCGAGATCCCCGCCGACGACCAGGCGGACATCGACCAGGCGAAGGCCGACCGTGACGCCCTGGCGAAGAGCAGCGCCGCCGACAAGGCATCGGCGGCGCTGTACGACCTCGTGCTGAAGGCCGTGGAGCGCGGCGACGCCGAGGGCTGACCGGCCCACCCCGACCGAGTTCGCCGGGGCGGTGCGCGAGGCCGTGGACGAGGAGCGTGCCGCCGGCCACGAGGAGTCGAACATCGACGTGCAGCTCCACCCGGAGGCGACCCACGAGGTGCTCGACGCCATGCGGCCGATCATCGCGCAGGTGCGCGAGCAGGCCCGGGACGACTGGCCGCCGATCGGCTGCACCGCGCCGGAGGCGTGGATCAGCTACTACCGGCTCGTCGGCCGCCTGCTGCCCGACGCCGTGCTCCCGCCGGTGCGGCCGCAGTGGCTGCCCGGCACCGCGGTGCCCGACCCGGGGCCGGCAGAGGACGTCACGACCAACTGACGCATGACGAGGCCCCCGTGCCCGCCCGGAGAGGGCAGGCACGGGGGCCTTGTTGCGTACATGCGGAGTAACGCACAACCGAGAGGTTGCGACATCCAGTCGAACGCACCCCAGGAGGAGTTCCGTGAAGATCCGCTTAGTCGCGCTGGCCGCGCTGGCCGCGCTGGCCGCTGCCGCGCTGACCGGCTGTTCTGCCCCGTCGCCCGCAGCCCAGAGCGCGGCACCGGCACCGGCACCGGCGTCCGAGACGGCCCCCGTCCAGGCCACGACCACGCCGCCCGCCGCCACGACAGCCGCGCAGGCCCCGGCCGCGAAGACGTGCACCGTGCCCCAGGTGGTCGGCATGGTCCACCAGACGGCGCAGGACACCATGCAGGCCGCGGGCCTGTTCATGCTCCGCGAGGAGGACGCGACCGGCCAGGGCCGCGTGCTGGTGGTGGACCGGAACTGGACCACCACCGCGCAGAGCGTCCCGGCCGGCCAGGAGGTCGACTGCTCGACCGAGATCCTGCTGTCGGCCAAGAAGACCGGCGAGTAGACGACGAAGGCCCCCGCGCTCCCGTTAGACCACGCCGCGCCGCCGTCGGATCGGGCCGGCGGGCACGGGGCGGGGAGGACGGCGCGGTAGGTTCCGGCGATGCGCGTGCTGTTCGCCGGTCTCGCCTCGGTCGGCCACACCTACCCGTCCATCCCGCTCGCCGTCGCCGCACGGGAGGCCGGGCACGAGGTGCACTGGGCCGCCGGCGACGCGGTGCACGCGGTGCTGGCCGCTCAAGGGCTGCGGCCCTTCCGCCCGGCGGACTCCTTCTACGAGGTGTACGCCGAGGACCTCGAACCGGAGCTGGCCCGGTTGCGACCCGACCTCGTCGTGCACGGGTGGGGCGTGCCGGGTGCGGCCGTCGCCGCGCACCGGGCCGGGGTGCCGAGCCTGTGGCACGGGTTCGGCCGCCTGTTCCCCGAGGGCATCGGCCTCGTCCGGCCCGCCGACGCCGTCCCCGGCCTGCCGCACGTCGACATCTGCCCGCCCTCGTTGCAGGACCGGGACTTCCTCGCCACCGAGGAGCGCGTCGCGCTGCGCCCGGTGCCGCACGCCGAACCGGGTGAGCTGCCCGCCCGCCGGGGCTCCCGCCCGCTGGTCTACCTCACGTTCGGCACCGCGTTCGGCGCCCCGGAACCGCTCGCCGACGCCGCCCGCGGCCTCGCGACCCTGGGCCTGGACGTCGTCGTCGCCACCGGCAACGTGCCCCCGGACCGGCTCGGCGACCTGCCGCCCCGGGTCACCGCCCGCGCCCGCGTGCCGCAGGCCGACCTACTGCCGCACGTCGACGTGGTGGTGCACCACGGCGGCAGCGGCACGACCCTGGGCGCGCTCGCGGTCGGCGTGCCGCAACTGCTGCTGCCGCAGGGGGCGGACCAGTTCGCCAACGCCGACGCCGTCGTCGCCTCGGGGGCCGGGCTGCTGCTGCCGCCGGGGGAGCGGGGCGCGGACGCCGTCGCCGACCTCGCCCTCACGCTGCTGGCCGACCGGTCGCACCGCGACGCCGCGCGGGTCCTGGCCGGCGAGATCGCGGCCATGCCGTCACCCGCCGAGGTCGCGCGCAGGCTGCCCGAGTTCGCCTGACCCCGCCCGGTCGACGAGTTGCCATATCGGCAACGAAGATTGCCGATCCCGCGCACCTGCCCGCATCGTGGTCGGCAGGAGGTGGTCGACGTGACCGGACAGGTGCTCGACAGGTACGACGTGGTGGTGGTCGGCGGCGGGGCCGCGGGGCTGAACGGGGCGCTGATGCTCGCCCGCGCCCGGCGGTCCGTGCTGGTGGTGGACGCGGGCTCGCCGCGCAACGCCCCGGCCGACGCGGTGCACGGGTTGCTGGCCCGGGAAGGGGTGTCGCCGGCCGAACTGCTGGAGCGCGGTCGGGCGGAGGTGCGCGGCTACGGCGGGCACGTGGTCGCGGGCGAGGTGGGCGCGGCGGTCCGGGAGGGCGACGGGTTCGCGGTGGAGGTCGGCGGTCGCGTGGTCCGGGCGCGTCGCCTGCTGGTGGCGACCGGGCTGGTCGACGAGCTGCCGGACGTGCCGGGGCTGCGCGAGCGGTGGGGCCGCGACGTCGTGCACTGCCCGTACTGCCACGGGTGGGAGGTCCGCGACCGGGCCATCGGCGTGCTGGCCACCGGTCCGATGTCGGTGCACCAGGCGCTGCTGTTCCGGCAGTGGAGCGCCGACGTCGTCCTGTTCGCGCACACCGGGCCCGCGCCGACCGACGAGCAGGCGGAGCAGCTGGCCGCGCGGGGCGTGCGGGTGGTGCCCGGCGAGGTGGCGTCCCTGGAGGTCGTCGACGACCGGATCACCGGCCTGCGGCTCGCGGACGGCGGGGTCGTCGCCCGCGACACCGTCGCCGTGGCCAGTCGGATGGTCGCCCGCGCCGGTGTCCTGGAGGCGCTCGGCCTGCGGCCCGTGCCGCACCCGTCCGGGATGGGCGAGCACGTCGCGGTCGACGCGACCGGCCGCACCGAGGTGCCCGGCGTGTGGGCCGCGGGCAACGTCGCCGACCTCGCGGCCCAGGTCGGCGCGGCGGCGGCGGCCGGTGCCGCGGCCGGCGCGCAGGTCAACGCGGACCTGGTCGCCGAGGACACCCGCCGGGCGGTCGACGCCTACCGGGACCCGTTCTCGGCCGAGGCCGAGGCGCGGGTGGCCGAGCTGGTGGCGGGCAACCGGCGGCACGGCCTGTGAACCCCGGCACGTGAGCCGGCGCGCGGCTCAGCCGTCGCCCAGCAGCTCCCGGACGCGGGTGGCGTCGTCGTGGCGCTCCTGCTGCCGGTACAGCTCCAGCGCCCGGTCCCACAGGCCGCGGGCCTCGTCGAGGCGGCCCAGGGCGGCGTACGGGTGGCCCAGGTTCTCCAGCGCGTCGGCGGACAGGCACGTGTTGCCCAGGTCGCGGTACAGGTCGAGCGCCCGCAGGTAGTGCTCGACGGCCCGCTCGTGGTGGCCGCTGTGGTGGTCGAGGTAGCCCAGGCTGACCAGCACGGCCGCCTCGCCGTCCGGGTTCGGGTGCCGGTCGTACAGGTCGAGGGCGGCCAGGCAGTGCGCGCGGCCCGCGTCGTGGTCGCCGAGCCGGGCGGCGTGCCAGCCCAGCTGGTTGAGCGCGTCGGCCTCCCAGACCGGTTGGTCGAGGACGCGGAACAGCTCCAGCGCCCACCCGGCGTGCTCCAGGGCGTGCGTCCACTCGTTGCGCTGCCGCCAGGCCCACGACAGCATCCGGTGGGTGTGCGCCCGCTCGACGGGGTCGCGGTGGTGCTCGGCCAGGGCGAGCGCGCGGTGCAGGTGGCGGACGGCCTCGTCGTGCTGCCCCAGGTGCGCGAGGCCGCGGCCGAGGAACCGGTTGGCCCGGGTGCGGGTCGTCGGGTCGACGGCGGCCCGCAGCGCGACGCGCCACGTCGTGACGCGGTCGCGCAGGTGCCCGCGCCGACCGTGGAAGGCGTCCAGCGACCACGCCACCAGCCAGGCCACCCGGTGGTGGCCGGCGGCCACGGCGGTCTGCTGCGCGGCCAGCAGGTTGGCGTGCTCGACGTCCAGCCAGGCCAGCGCCGACGCGGTGTCCTCGTGCGGGGTGCCCTGCGTGCCCGGCGCGGGCGGCTCGGCCACGACGGGCAGGCGGTGGGGCGCGATGATCCGGTCGGCGGCGAGGGCGGTGTGGACGAGGTGGTCGAGCGCCCGCCGCACCGCCGCGTCCCGCTCGTCGGCCGGGACGTCCTCGTCGGCCACGGTCGCGGCGCAGGCGCGCACCAGGTCGTGCATCGCGTACCGGCCGCGCGGGTCCTGGTCCAGCAACGACGCCTCCACCAGGCCGCCCAGCACGCGCCTGGTCCGCGCCGGGGTCAGCCCCGTCAGGCTCGCCGCGACGGGCAGGCCGGTGTCGAAACCCGGTGCGACGCCCAGCAGGCCGAACACCCGCCGCTGCTCGGCGGGCAGGGCGCGGTAGGACCAGGACAGCACCGTGGGCAGGCTCGCGGCGGGGTCGTCGTCGTCCAGGGCGTCGAGCCCGATCTCCCGCAGCTCGGCGGCGAGCCGCGCCAGCGGCACGTGGGGGTGGGTGTGGGCGCGCCCGGCGACCAGCCCGAGGGCGAGGGCGAAGCCGCGGCAGTGGTCCACCAGCTCCGCCGCCGCGTCCGGTTCGGCCGCGACCCGCGCCGCGCCGAGCCAGTCGGTCAGCAGCACGTGGCCGTCGCCGGTGGTCAGCGGGTCCAGCCGCACGTGGTGGGCGCCGTACCGGCTGATCAGGGAGGTCAGCACGCGGCGGCAGGTGACCAGCACGGTGCACGTCCTCCCGCCCGGTAACAGCGAGACGACCTGCTCGGCGGTCGCGGCGTTGTCCAGCACGACCAGCACCCGCCGGTCCGCGACCAGGCTGCGGTACAGCGCCGCCTGGGCGTGCAGGTCCGCCGGGATGTCGCCGGGTTCCACGCCCAGGGCGTCGAGGAAGCCCCGCACGGCCACCGCCGTCTCCATCGGCTCGCCGTCCGGGCCGAAGCCCCGCAGGTCGACGAACAGCTGCCCGTCCGGGAACAGGTCGAGGTGCCGGTGCGCCCAGTGCACCGCGAGCCACGTCTTGCCCATGCCGCCGGGACCGGCCAGCGCGACGACCTGCGCGGCCCCGCCCGGGGCGGTCACCGCCTCGGTCAGCCGGGCCGACTCGGCAGCGCGCCCGACGAAGCGCGCGGGTGCGAGCGGCAGCTGCCGCGGCGTGGGCGGCCGTCGACCGGCCGGGTGGACGTGCACGTCGCCGCCGATCGACCCCGCCTGCACCACCGACCCGACCACGCCGACGACCTCGTTCCGCGTCGTCGGCGGGACCGCGTCGAGCGGTCCCGGGCCGTGCTCGCGCATGGACACCGCCCCATCGCACCGGAAGGTCACCAGCCTAGGGCGTGCCGCCCCTCAGTCGAGGCAGAACTCGTTGCCCTCGACGTCCCGCATCACGAGGCACGACTCGTTGTCCTCGTCGGCGAGCAGCAGCCGCACGCGCACCGCGCCGAGCGCGACCAGCCGCGCGCACTCGGCCTCCAGCGCGGCGCGGCGCTCCTCGCCCAGGAGCCCGGTGCCGACCCGCACGTCGAGGTGCAGCCGGTTCTTGACGGCCTTGCCCTCGGGGACGCGCTGGAAGAACAGCCGCGGCCCCGCGCCCGAGGGGTCGACGCAGGCGAACGCCGAACCGCGCTTCGCGGGCGGCAGGGAGTGGTCGAAGTCGCTCCACGCGGCGAACCCCTTCGGCGGCGGGGGGACGACGTACCCCAGCGCCTCGCACCAGAAGCGGGCGACGCGCTCGGGTTCCGCGCAGTCGAAGGTGACCTGGAACTGCCTGACCGTGGGCATCGGTCCACCGTAGTGGTGCGCGCCGCCCGCCGGGACCCGGCCTCAGACGCTGCGCAGCACCGACACGACCGCGCCCAGCACCACGGCCTCGTCGCCGTCGATCACCGGGTAGGCCGGGTTGCGCGGCTCCAGCAGGACGTGGCCGCCGCGCCGCCGGTAGACCTTCACTGTGGCCTCGCCGTCGATCATCGCGGCGACGATCTGGCCCGAGTGGGCCTCCTCCTGGCGGCGCACCACGACGATGTCGCCGTCGCAGATGGCCGCGTCCACCATCGAGTCGCCGCGCACCCGCAGGCCGAAGACGGTGCCGCGCCCGGTCAGCTCGCGCGGCAGGTTCAGCACGTCGTCCACGTGCTCCTCGGCCGTGATCGGCGCGCCCGCGGCGATGTCGCCGACCACCGGCACCGGCACCGAGTCGGCCGCCGCGCGCTCGGCGGACGGGTCGCGCAGGAACGCGCGCACGTCGATCGGGCGGGACATGCTGGTGCTGCGGCGCAGGAAACCCCTGTCCTCCAGGGCAGCCAGGTGCTTCGACACCGACGACGACGAGCGCAGGCCGACCGCCTCACCGATCTCGCGGGTGCTCGGCGAGTAGCCGTGCCGGACCACCCAGTCCCGGATCACGACCAGGATGCGCTGCTGGCGCTCCGGCAGGACCGAGGCGTCCAGGTGGTCGAACTCGTCGAAGTCGTAGGCGGTCACCCGGTGGATCATAGGCGCGACCCGCGTCCGGGTGTCACCGAGGGTGATCGGGCCGGGAGCGGCGTGCACAACCGACCAGAAGTACGCAGAAACGCACTGGTACCGAGAATGAGCTGCGGCGAGCCGGGCCGGGACGGGCGCGGTTCCCGGGAACGGCCGGGACGACATCGTTGGAACGACACGGTTTCACCCTTGCGGGACCGTGTCGCGCCCGGCACCCTCAGGGTGAGGATGTTCGTTTCTGTTGGAGCCTGTTCGCCCTGCTGGAGCTGCCAACGATGACCGCTCTCCCGACCGCGCCCACCCGCCTCGCCGCCCGGGTCCTCGCCGCCCTGCTCGTGTGCGGCGTCCCCGCGGTGCTCCCGACACCCGCCACCGCAGCGCCCGCCACCGCGACGACCACCACCGCAGCGGCCGTCCCCGCGACGACCGCCACCGCGACGACCTTTCCCGGGGCGGCCGTCCCCGACCACGCCACGGCCGAGTCGGGCAACCCGTTCGTCGACGGGTGGTACGCCGACCCGGACGTCGCCGTCTACGACGGCCGGTACTGGGTCTTCCCGACGACCTCCGCGCCCTACGCCGAGCAGACCCACCTCGACGCGTTCTCCTCCACCGACCTCGTCCGCTGGACCAAGCACCCCGACGTGCTGACCACGGCGGACGTGCCGTGGGCCGAGTACGCGGTGTGGGCGCCCGCCCCGGTCGAGCGCGACGGCAGGTACTTCCTCTACTTCGCCGCCAACGACATCCAGAACGACTCCGAGACGGGCGGCATCGGCGTGGCCGTCGCCGACCGCCCCGAGGGCCCCTACCGGGACGCCCTCGGCAGGCCCCTGGTCGACGCGTTCCACAACGGCGCGCAGCCCATCGACCAGGACGTCTTCATCGACGACGACGGTCAGGCGTACATGTACTACGGCGGTTGGGGCCACGCGAACGTGGTCAAGCTCAACCGCGACATGGTCAGCCTCGGCACGTTCGCCGACGGCACCACCTTCAAGGAGATCACGCCGTCCGGCTACGTCGAGGGCGCGCAGATGTTCAAGCGCGGCGGCCGGTACTACCTGATGTGGTCCGAGGGCGGCTGGACCGGCCCGGACTACTCGGTGTCGTACGCCATCGCCGACTCGCCGACCGGGCCGTTCGCCAAGCTGGACGAGGTGCTGGCGCAGGACCCGGCGGTCGCCCGCGGCTCGGGGCACAACTCGGTGCTCACCGTGCCGGGCACCGACATCCGGTACGTCGTCTACCACCGCAGGCCGCTCGGGGAGACCGACGGCAACCACCGCCAACTCGCCTACGACCGCCTGCACTTCAACGCCGACGGCACGATCCGCCGCGTCGCCATGGAGGTCCACGACGACTTCGCCGACGGCAACGCGCTGGGCTGGAGGACGTTCGGCGGCACGTGGTCGGCGACCGGCGGCCGGTTCCGGGCGGGCAGCTCGCCGGGCGGAAAAGCGTTGCTGGACACCGACTTCAGCGACTTCACCCAGGACACCGAGGTCACGATCACCTCGGGCGGCGGTGACGCGGGCGTCGCGTTCCGGGTGACCGGGGAGGGCGTGGGCGCCGACGCCTACCGCGGCTACTACGCGGGCATCAGCGCGGCGGGCCGGGTCGTCCTCGGCCGGGCCGACGGCACCTGGACCCCGCTGGCGTCCGCGCCCGTCACCGTGGTGCCCGGCAAGGCGCACCGCCTGCGGGTGACGGCCGCCGGCGCGTCGATCCGGGTGTACGTGGACGACCTGGCCACCCCCAGGATCAGCGTCACCGACGCCACCCACCGCACCGGTGCGAACGGCGTGCGGGTGTTCAACGCCGAAGCCTCCTTCGACAACCTCGTCGTCGACCACCTCACCGGCGCCGGCGCGAACCTCGCGCTCGGCAGGCCCGCCACCGGCACGCCGTCGTGCGGCGCGTCGGAAGGGCCGGAGAAGGCGGTCAACGGCGGCGTCGGCGGTGGCAACGCGGACAAGTTCTGCTCGTCGGTGGCCGGCGCGAAGCTCCAGGTGGACCTCGGTGCGACCCGGGCGATCGGCCGGTTCGAGGTCGACCACGCCCAAGCGGGCGGCGAACCGGCCTCCTTCACCACCAGGGCGTTCACCCTCTCGGTGTCCGACGACGGCGTGCGGTGGACCCGGGTGGTCGACATCGCCGGCAACACCGCCGCCACCACCGTGCACCCGGTCGCCGGGGTGTCGGGCCGCCACGTGCGCCTCGACGTCCTGGTGCCCACCCAGACCGCGGAGGTGGCCGCCCGCGTCTACGAGCTGCGCGCGTACGGCTGACCGCGACTCCACCCCGGGGTGACCCGGTGATCGGTACCTTGCGTACAGCGGCGATCGTCGAGGCACCCCGGGGGAGTCATGGACGTCGAGCACTGGCGGGAGCGGTTGGCGGAGCTGTGCGCGGAGCACCGCGTGCCCGGCGCGTCGTTGGCGGTCCTGGTGGACGACGAGGTGCACGAGTGCGCCACCGGCGTGCTGAACCTGCGCACCGGCGTGCGGGCGACGACCGACTCGCTGTTCCAGGTCGGGTCGATCACCAAGGTCTACACCGCGACGCTGGTCCTCCAGCTGGTCGCGGAGGGCAGGCTGGACCTCGACGAGCCGGTGGTCTCGGTGCTGCCGGGGTTCGCCGTCGCCGACCCGGTGACGACCGCGGCCGTCACGCCCCGGCACCTGCTCACCCACACCAGCGGCATCGACGGGGACTTCTTCCGCGACACCGGGCGCGGCGACGACTGCCTGGCCGAGTACGTCGCGGCCTGCGCGGCGCTCGGGTGGACCCACCCGCCGGGCGCGACCATGTCCTACTGCAACAGCGGGTACTCGGTGCTCGGCCGGATCGTCGAGGTGCTGACGGGCGGCACGTGGGACGCGGCGCTGCGGGACCGGCTGCTCGCCCCGCTGGGCGCGCACGCCACGACGACGCTGCCCGAGGACGCCCTGCGGTTCCGCACGGCGATCGGGCACCTCGGCGAGGCGGGGGAGGAGCAGGTGCCCGCGCCGGTCTGGGGCCTCACCCGGGCCGCGGGGCCCGCCGGCACGATCTGCGCCACCGCGGCGGACGTCCTGCGCTTCGCCCGCCTGCACCTGGACGACGGCGTCGCGCCCGACGGCACGCGGGTGCTGCCCGCCGGGCACGCGGCGGTGATGCGCGAACCCCAGGTGCGCGTGCCCGACCCGTGGTCGGGCACGCACTGGGGCCTCGGGTGGATCGTCTACGACTGGGCGGGCGGTCCCGCGGTCGGCCACGACGGCGCGACGATCGGGCAGCGGGCGTACCTGCGGGTCGTGCCGGACGCGCGGGTGGCGGTCGTGCTGCTCACCAACGGCGGCGTGCCCGCCGCGGTGCAGCAGTCGTTGTTCGCCGAGCTGCTGGGCGAGCTGGCCGGGGTCGACGTGCCCCGCTTCGCGCCGCCCGACGAACCGCCGGTGGTGGACGTCGCGCGGCACGTCGGCACGTACTCGCGGCTGGGCTACGAGGTCCGGGTCACCGACGGCGGCGGAGTCCTGCACCTGCGCGCGGAGAACACGAGCGAGCTGGCCCACCTGACCCGGGACGTCGAGCTGGACCTCGTCCCGGTGGCCGACGGCGTGTTCGCCGGGCGGGCCGCCGAGTCCGAGCCGTGGGTGCCCGCGGTGTTCTACGAACTGCCCGACGGCACGCCGTACCTGCACTTCGGGCTGCGCGCCGCGCCCCGGTCGCCCACCGCCTGACCCGCGCCGGCGGTCAGGCGTCCTCGCGGGCCAGCACGGCCCACACCGTCTTGCCCCGGTCCCGCCAGGTCACGCCCCAGTCGACGCACAGCGTCTGGACCATGCGCAGGCCGTTGCCGCGCGTCGCGCCCAGCCGCGAGTGCCCGAGCACGGGCCGGTCCGGCGACTCGTCGTCGACCTCGACCCGGACCGAGTCCGCGTCGCCGGTCAACCGCACCTCCAGCGCGCGCAGGCCGTGGTCGTAGGCGTTGCTCACCAGCTCGGTGACGACCAGCAGCAGGTCGCCGACCTTGTCCTCGTCCAGCCCGTCGACGAAGGCGGCTGCCTTCCGCCTGATGTCGGACAGGGCCGGCGCCACCCCGTCCAGGGCGATCACCAGCGGGTCCGACACCGGCAGGGCGCGCGGGTCACCCACCTGACCGCCGCCCGACGAGCCCGGTGCCGACCGCGCCGGTCACGCCGACCCCGCCCCGCGCGACGCCGCCCGGACCGCGTCCTCGACCTCGTCGTGCAGGGGGAGCAGCGTCGACATCGCGGTCAGCTCCAGCGTGCGGCGGACGTTCCGGCTGGCCACCACGTGCACCCGCCGCCCCGACTCCACGCCGCGCCGGCGCAGCTGGGCCAGGGCCGCCAGCCCGGACGACGCGAAGAACGTCACCCCGGACAGGTCGAGCACGAGCGCCGCCGCCGCGCCGTCCAGCGCCTCGACGGCCCGGTCGCGCAGGTCGTCGCTGTTGGACATGTCGATCTCGCCGCTCAGGCGCAGCACCACCACGCCGTCACCGGTCCCGTCGTCGTCCGCCGATGACCGGGAGTTCGCCTCGCTCACACCGCACATCATGCAGTGCGGTCCGGTCGCGCACCAGACAGCGGGTCGGGACGCCCACCCTCGGTAACCCTTAGGCGGCGCCCACCGCTCCGGTCCCGCGGAACCGGGGCGGGCGGCGCGGCAGCGGGACCGCGCGCCACCAGGCGGGCGGCCCGGCGCCACAGCCCGTACAGCGCGAGGCCGCACGCCGCGCCCGTGGTGACCGTGATCGACACGCCGACCAGCACGTCCTCCACCGCGGACCCCTCGGTGGCGACGCCCGCGAAGACCGCCGTGGACAGCACCACGGCGGCGCGGGGGAGCAGGGGGCGGGCCGGCGGGGCGAGGCGGGCGGGGACCGGTCGCCGGGGCAGCGCGGAGAGCCGCCGCAGGCACCAGACCGCCACCACCAGCCCGCCGACCGCGGTGCTGCCCCACTGGCCCCACTGGTGCAGGGGCTGGGACCCCACCACCGCGTTCAGCCCGGGGAGCAGGGCGACGGCCCACCCGGTCGCGTGCGTGAAACCGTCCCAGAACAGGTGCGTCAGGGTGCCCAGCACCGCCGAGCCGACCAGGGCGACCCCGAAGCGCGGCGCGGGCAGGTGCGCCAGGCGCGACCGCACCGCGTCCGGGGCCAGGGCCAGCGCCGGTTCGAACAGCAGCACCCGGTAGACCGCCAGGGCCACCAGGGCGATCGGCAGGTCCACCAGGACCACGCCCCACCACGTGTGGGTGTACTCGACCCCGGCCGGGCGCAGCAGCACGAAGAACGGCAGGTCGGGCGCCACGGACCCGGCCACCAGCGCCGACGGGACGAAGGGGGAGCGGACCAGCGGGAGGACGGCCGCGACGTGCGACCCGGTGAACGGCATGGCCGCATTCGACCAGGTCGCCCGCCGGCGCGGGCACGCCGTCACGGGTCCTGCGCGGAACCCGCCGGGCAGGTGCACGACGCGGCCGACCCTCCGGTGGTCAGTGCACGGCGGGCACCCCGGCACCGCTGTTGCCGCCCCGGCGCACGATCGTCGCGGACAGCACCGCGCCGACCAGGCACAGGCCGCCGGTGACCAGCGCGGCGACGTGCATGCCGGAGACGAACGCCTGCGCCGCGCCCTCCCGGACCGCGGCCTGCACCTCCGCCGTGACGCCCGGCAGCACCGGGGTCACGCCCATCGCGACCGCGTCGCCCGCCTCGCCCAGCCCGTCGGCGAGGGCGGCGGGCACCCCGGCGGACAGGAAGGAGTCGTGCAGGGTGGACCCGACCCGGCTGCCCAGCACCGACACCAGCACGGCCGTGCCGAGCGCGCCGCCGACCTGGAGCGCGGTGGCCTGGAGACCGCCGGCGACGCCGCCGTCCCGCACCGGGGCGTTGCCCACGATCGCCTCCGACGACGCGGCCATCACCATGCCCACGCCGAGGCCCAGGGCCAGGAAGCACGGCCACATCGTCGCGTAGCCGGAGTGGACGCCGAGGCCCAGCAGGCCGAACGACGCGCCCGCCTGGAGCACCATGCCCAGGGTGAGCGTCAGGCGCGGGCCGTACCGGTCGGTCAGCGCCGCGCCGAGCGGGCTGGCGACCATCGACGCGAGGCTCAGCGGCAGGGTGAGCACACCGGCCTCGACGGGGCCGTGCCCGCGCACGTTCTGGAGGTACAGCATGAGGAAGAAGATCGAGCCCAGCAGCACGAAGAAGTTCACCGCGGTGACCGCGGTGGCCACGCTCAACGACGGGTTGCGGAACAGGCGCATCGGCAGCAGCGGGTGCGCCGTCCGGTTCTCGACCACGACGAACGCGGCCAGCAGCGCCACGCCGAGCACCAGCAGGCCGATGGTCCTCGGCGAGGCCCAGCCCCAGCTCTCGCTCTGCACGACCGGGTAGACGATCGCGATCATGCCCAGTGCGAGCAGCGCCAGGCCGGGGAGGTCGAACCGGTGGTGCCCCGTGCCGTCCTTGCTCTCCGGCAGCACCAGCAGGCCGACGACGAGCCCGACCACGCCGATCGGGGCGTTGATCAGGAACACCGACTCCCAGTTCACGTGCTCCACGAGCAGGCCGCCGACGATCGGGCCGGCCGCGGTGGACACCGACGAGACGGCGGCCCAGATGCCGACCGCCGCGCCGAACTTCCGCGGCGGGAAGACCGCGCGCAGCAGGCCCAGGGTGTTCGGCATCATCAGCGCGCCGCCGAGCCCCTGCACCGCGCGGAAGACGATGACGCCCGCGGTGGAGCCGACCACGGCGATGGCCACCGAGGCGAGCGTGAACAGGACCAGGCCGGCCAGGAAGAACGTGCGGCGGCCGAACCGGTCGCCGAGCTTGCCGCCCAGGATCAGCGCGGCGGCCAGCGCCAGCAGGTAGGAGTTGGTCACCCACTGGAGCTCGGCCAGCGAGGCGTTCAGGTCCTGCCCGATGTAGGGGTTGGCGATGGCGACCACGCTGCCGTCGAGGCCGACCATGAAGAGGCCGAACGCGACGGCGACCAGGGTCCACCACGGGTTGTTGCGCGGGCCGGGTCGTTCGCGTGCCGCCTCCGGTCGGGCGTCGGCCAGGACGGGTGTGTCGTGCACGGGTGTTCCCTCTCGAACGTGGTTCTCAACGGTGTGACCGGACCGCTCGGGCGAGCGCGCCGGTCAGGGCAGGGCAAGGCCCGGGTCAGGGCCCAGGACAGGACAGGGCCCGAGTCAGGACAGGGCCCGGGGCAGGGCAGGGTGCCGGTCAGGACGGGGCGCGGGTCAGGACAGGGCGTCGAGCAGCGCGGCCAGGGCGGGCAGCGCCCGCAGGACGGTGTCGGCCTGCGCCGGGTCCATCCGCCGCAGCCCCTCGGCCAGGACGTCGCCCATGGCGGCGTCGGCCTCGCCGATCCGGGTCCGCGCCTCGTCGGTGACGTGCAGGTGCGCGATCCGGCGGTCCTGCTCGTCCTGGACGCGGGTCAGCATCCCGGCCTCCACGAGCTGGGAGACGAGCGTGCTCACGTTGGTGGGCTGCATGAGCAGGACGTCCGCCGCCTGGCGGACCGTGATCCCCTCGCGCGCCCCGACCAGGCGCAGCAGCGCGAGCTGGTTCTCCGGCGGCTTGGGGTGCGGGAAGTCCCGCGACATCCGCCGGTCGACCACGCGGTGCAGGTCGTTCAGGACGACGGCGAACTCGGTGCTGTCGGTCACCGGGACAGAGTACCTATAAAACGATAGCTATTGACCTATAGCTAGCCGGTGACCTGTGCCACGCGCGGTGACCGGGGGCCGGGGCCCTCACGCACCCAGCATGAGGGCGACCCCCACCAGGACCGGGACGGACAGGACCGTGCTGATCAGGATCACGTCCCGGGCCAGCTCGCTGCCGCGGTCGTAGGTCGTGGCGTAGACGAACACGTTCTGCGCGGTGGGCAGGGCGGAGGTGACGGTGACCGCCAGCAGGGCCGCGTCGTCCAGCCGGAGCACCCAGCGGCCCAGCGCCCAGGCCGCCGCCGGCTGCACCACCGCCTTCAGCGCGACGGCCAGCCACACCTGCCCGGCGGCCTCGCCCGACGCCGGGCGCGGCGCGCCGTGCAGGCTCGTGCCGTAGGCCAGCAGGGCGGCGGGCACGGCGAGCCCGGCCAGCAGCTCCACCGGCCGCAGCACGAGGGCGGGCAGTTCCCAGCCGGTCCCCGCGAGCGCCAGCCCGGCGGCGCAGCCGAGCACCACGGGCGTGCGCAGCGGCTGGGTCAGCAGCCGCAGCGGCGAAACCCGGCCGTGCGACGAGGCCAGCACGGTGAGCCCCACCGGGGCCAGCACCAGCACCTGGAACAGCAGCACCGGCGCCACGATCGACGCGTCGCCGAGCACGTACACCGCGATGGCCACGCCGAGGTTGCCCGCGTTGACGTAGGACGTGGCCAGCGCCCCGGTGGCCAGCTCGGCGGCGGGCACCCGCCACCGCCACCACCCGATCACCGCGTAGAGCAGCCCGCACAGCACCGCGCTGCCCGCCGTGGCCACCAGGGTCGGCGAGAACAGCGCGGACGGGTCGGCGTCGGCGAGCGTGAGCAGCAGCAGCGCGGGCGTCGCGACGTAGAACGACAGCCGGGACAGCACCCCGGCCGCGCCCTCGCCCAGGACGCCGGTGCGGGCGGTGAGCCACCCGACCGCGATGACCGCCACCAGGGCCGCGAAACCGCCCAGCACGGCGTTCACGCCGCGACCACCCGCACCGTCACCTGGGCAGCTCCGCGGTGACGCGGTCGACGGTCCAGGCGCGGGCCCGCTCACTGAGCGTGATGCCCAGGCCGGGGCGGTCGGACAGGTGCATCCGGCCGCCGCTGATCTCCAGGCGCTCGTCGAACAGCGGGTGCAGCCAGTCGAAGTGCTCCACCCACGGCTCCAGCGGGTAGGCGGCGGCCAGGTGCACGTGGATCTCCATCGCGAAGTGCGGCGCGAGCTGGATGCCGCGGTGCTCGGCGAGCGCGGCGAGCTTGAGGAACTGGGTGATGCCGCCGATGCGCGGCGCGTCGGGCTGGAGGACGTCCACCGAGCCCTGCCGGATCAGCTCGTAGTGCTCGGCGACGCTGGTGAGCATCTCGCCGGTGGCGATGGCGGTGTCCAGCGACCGGGCCAGCCGGGCGTGGCCCTCGGCGTCGTAGGCGTCGAGCGGCTCCTCGATCCACACCAGGTCGAACTCCTCCAGCGCCCGGCCCACGCGCATCGCCGTGGGCCGGTCCCACTGCTGGTTGGCGTCGACCATCAGCGGCACGCCGTCGCCGACGTGCTCGCGGACGGCGGCGACCCGGCGCAGGTCCTCCGCCCGGTCGGGGTGGCCGACCTTGATCTTGACACCGCCGACGCCGGACCCCAGCGCGCGGGTGGCGTTGTCCTTGAGCCGCTCGACCGGCTCGTGCAGGAAGCCGCCGGAGGTGTCGTAGCAGCGCACCGAGTCGCGGTGCGCGCCCAGCAGCTTGGCCAGCGGCAGGCCCGCCCGCTTGGCCTTGAGGTCCCACAGCGCCACGTCGATCGCGGCCAGCGCCTGGGTGGCCGCGCCGCTGCGGCCCACCGACGCGCCCGCCCACACCAGCTTCGTCCACAGCCGGCCGATGTCGCTGGGGTCCTCGCCGATCAGGTCGGGCGCGACCTCGCGGGCGTGCGCGAACTGCGCCGGCCCGCCCGCGCGCTTGGAGTAGGAGAACCCGACGCCCTCCAACCCGGCCTCGGTGCGGATCTCGGCGAACAGGAGGGCGACCTCGGTCATCGGCCGCTGCCTGCCGGTGAGCACCTTGGCGTCGCTGATGCCCCGGGGCAGCGGGAGGGTCACCGAGGACAGGGTGACCGAGGTGATCCGGTCGAGCACGGCGGTCATGTCGCTCCTTCGCGGGAGGGGGCCGGGGTCAGCGGACGGGGTGCGGCGGGGTGCCGGCCACTACGCCACCTTCCGCACCAGTTCGGTCAGCTCGGCCAGCTCGTCGGCGGTGAGGTCGCTCAGCGGCGGGCGCACCCGGCCGCCGTCGCGGCCCACCGCGGTCAGCCCGGCCTTGACGATGGACACCGCGTAGCCGCGGGCGCGGTCGCGGACGTCGAGGTAGGGGATGACGAAGTCGTTGAGCATCCCGTAGACCGCCGTGCGGTCCTGGGCGCGGACGGCGGCGTAGAACTCCAGCGCGAACTCCGGCAGGAAGTTGAACAGCGCGGAGGAGTAGGTGCTCACGCCGAGCTGGAGCAGCGGCAGCGCGAAGGTCTCCGCCGTGGGCAGCCCGCCCACGTAGACCAGCCGGTCGCCGACCCTGGCGAAGGTGCGGGTCATCCGCTCGATGTCGCCGACGCCGTCCTTGAGGCCGATCAGGTTGGGGTTGCGGTCGGCGACCTCGGCCACGGTGGTGTCGGACAGCACGGCGTTGGCCCGGCTGTAGACGACCACGCCCAGGTCGGTGGCCCGGCACACGGTGGTGATGTGCTCGGCGAGCCCCCGCTGGCTCGCCTCGGTGAGGTACGGCGGGAACAGCAGCACGCCGGACGCGCCGGCCTCCTGGGCGGCCTTCGCCTGGGCCACCGCCACCGCGGTGGCGCCGGTCGCGGGCGCGACGACCGGCACCGCGCCGCCCACCTCGTCGACGGCGACCCGCACCACCCGGTCCACCTCGGCCTGGGTCAGCGAGAAGCCCTCGCCGGTGCCGCCCGCGGCGAACAGGCCGGCCACGTCGAACCCGGACTGCCAGGCCAGGTGCTCGCGGTAGCGGGCCTCGTCGAACTCCAGCGCGTCGTCGAAGTGGGTGACGGGGAAGGACAGCAGACCGGACTTGAGTCGGTCCGCGAGAACGTCGGGGGGCATCAGCGTCACGGCTACGGCGTCCTAGGGCCGGTGGGGCCGCCGCGCGTGGCGGCGCGCGGCGGTGGGGTCCCGATCACCGTAGGAACACGCCACGATGCCTGTCCAAGTGTTGTTTCGCATTGCTCAATACCTTGACGGCATCCACGGCGAGCGTCCATGGCGGGCCTTCGCGGCCGGCGTCACCTGACCGGCACGCCGTCTCCGAGCACGCCGTCCCCGAGCACGCCCAGCACCCGCCACAGCGCCGGGTTGGCCGACGCGCGCAGCCACAGCAGGTGCAGCTCCACCGGTTCGGGCACGGCGGTGGCCAGCCGCACGAACCCCACGCCCTCGATGGACAGCCGCGCCGCCGACTCCGGCACGAACGCGATGCCCCGGCCCGCCGCCACCAGCCACAGCATGGTGAGCACCTGGCTGACCACGTGCACGGTGTTCTCCGGCGCGATCGGCACCGCGCCGACCACGAGGTCGTAGAAGTAGCGCGCCCGGGTCGGCGAGTGCATGATCACCGGCTCCGAGCCCACGTCGGCCGCCGTCACCACCGGTCCCGCGCCGAGCAGCCGGTGGCCCTCGGGCGCCGCGATCAGCAGCGCCTCCCGGTGCAGCGGGCGCGAGCCGAACGCGGCGCGGTCGAACGGCGGCCGGCCCAGGCCCAGGTCGACCTCCTCGTTGAGCAGGCCGGCCACCTGCTCCCGGGTCGCCATCTCGGCCAGGTCCACGTCGAGGTCCGGCAGCTCGGCGGACAGCCGGTTGAGCAGCGCGCCCAGCACGCCGTACGTGGAGGCGGCGGTGAAGCCGACCCGGAGCAGGCCGCTGGAACCCGACGACACCCGCCGGGCCTGCTCGGGGGCGGCGTCGGCGAGCGCGAGCAGCCGCCGCGCCTGGGCCAGGAACACCCGGCCGGCGGCGGTGAGGGTCACCCGGCGGTTGTCCCGCACCAGCAGCTGCGCGCCGACCGCGCGTTCCAGCTTCTGGATCTGCCTGCTCAGCGGCGGCTGGGTCATCTTCAGGCGGACCGCTGCCCGGCCGAAGTGCAGCTCGTCGGCCACCGCGACGAACCCGCGCAGCTGCTCCAGCGTGAACGTCATACCCCGAAGGTATCAATGCGCGCCGCTCCGGCCTCGGGCGAGCATGGCCCGGTACCGCCGGACCACGCACCCGACCTGCGGCCGACACCTACTAAAACGGTACAGTAATGTCGTCCGCGCTGGTAGGTTGCCGAATGTGGAACGGGTCGGTGCGGCGGGCGGGGAGCGCAAGGCGACGATCAAGGACGTCGCCGCGCTGGCCGGCGTGTCCCCGTCTGCGGTGACGATCGCGCTGCACGACAAGCCCGGCGTGTCGGCCTCGACGCGCGAGCGCATCCTGGAGGCCGCGCGGGAGCTGGGGTGGCGGCCCAACCTGGCCGCGTCCTCGCTGGCCGGCCGCGCGGTGCACACCGTGGGCCTGGTCATCGCGCGCCCCGCGCGGATGCTCGGGCTGGAGCCGTTCTACATGGAGTTCATCTCCGGCATCGAGAGCGTGCTGGGCCGCCGCTCGTGCTCGCTGCTGCTGAGGCTGGTGGAGGGCGACGAGGAGGTCGAGGTCCACCGCGAGTGGTGGCAGGGCGGGCGGGTCAACGGCTGCATCCTGGTCGACCTGCGCGTGGACGACCCGAGGGTCGCGGCGCTGGCGGGGATCGGGCTGCCCGCCGTCGTCGTGGGGCACCCGAGCCTGGCCGGGCCGTTCACCTCGGTGTGGACCGACGACGCCGCCGCCGTCGCGGAGGCCGTGCGCTACCTGGCCGCGCTGGGGCACCGGCGCGTCGCGCGGGTCAGCGGGCCGGTCGAGCTGGGGCACAGCGCCATCCGCACGCGGGCGTTCACCGAGGTGTCGCGGGAGCTGGGCCTGGACGCGCGCACCGTCGTGGCCGACTTCTCCGCCGACCAGGGCAGCCGGGCGTGCCGGAACCTGCTGCTGGCGGCCGACCGGCCCACCGCGATCGTGTTCGACAACGACGTCATGGCCGTCGCGGCGCTGGGCGTGGCGGCGGAGTTCGGCCTGTCCGTGCCCGGTGACCTGTCGCTGCTGGCGTGGGACGACTCGCAGCTGTGCCAGCTGACCCGCCCGACGCTGTCGGCGATGCGGCACGACGTGTTCTCGTTCGGCGCGCAGGCCGCCGGGACGCTGTTCGACGTGATGGCCGGCGTGACGCCCCCGGTCCACCGCGCGCACGTGCCGAGCCTCGTCCCCCGGGGCTCCACCGCGCCGCCGCGCCGGTGACCGCTCCCGGCCGCGACCGGTACTAGTGCGTTTTAGTTCCTCGTCTTGACACTGTGATCCGGGGCACTTAACTTCGTGTTGTCCAGACCTATCCGGTCTGTTCTCCCACCGGAAATCCCTGTTCGGCGGTGCGCACCGCTCCGGTAGAACGCTCCACCTCCCCCTGCGTGGAGTCCGATCCAGAGGAGAGCACGTGCACTCCATACCGAAACGCGCCCTGGCCGTCCTGACCACCCTGCTGACCGCGCTCGGCCTCGCGGTCGCGGCGACGCCGCAGACCTCGGCGTTCCCGGCCTCGTCCCGCCAGGCGGTGCTCGACCACCTGGCGTCCATCACCGGCCGCGCCGTCGTCTCCGGCCAGCACAACAAGGAGCCCGCGAGCCTGCCCGGCCAGTACACGCAGCAGGTCAAGGACATCACCGGCCAGTACCCCGGCCTGTGGGGCGGCGACCTGATGTTCCGCGCCGAGGACGTGGCGAACCGGCAGCGCGTCGTCGACCAGGCCAAGACCGAGTGGGCCAACGGGTCGCTGGTCACCCTCACCTGGCACGTGTGCACGCCCACCGGCGGCAGCACCTGCGAGTTCGACGGCGGCGTCAAGACGCAGATCTCGGCCGAGCAGTTCAGGCAGGTCGTCACCGACGGCACCGCGCTCAACACCGCGTGGAAGCGCCGCCTGGACGAGGTCGTGCCCTACCTCCAGCAGCTCAAGGCCGCAGGCGTGCCGGTGCTGTTCCGCCCGCTGCACGAGATGAACGAGTCGTGGAACTGGTGGGGCAACCGGCCCGGCCCCGACGGCGGCGCGCGGCTGTACCGGATCACCCGCGACCACCTGGTCGGCAAGGGCCTGGACAACCTGATCTGGGTGTGGAACGTGCAGGACAACCCGGCCGGCGGCTGGGCGTCCTACTACCCGGGCGCGCAGTACGTGGACGTGGTGTCGCTGGACGTCTGGTACAAGCCCCACCCCAGCCAGGCCGACTACCAGCAGGTCCAGGCCATCGCGGCCGGCAAGCCCATCGCGGTCGCCGAGATGGGCAAGGTGCCGAACGCGTCCCTGCTGGACACCCAGACCCGCTGGTCGTACTTCATGCTCTGGTCGGAGCAGCTGCGCGGCGACAACACCAACGCCGAGATCCAGGCGGCCTACTTCCACCCGCGCGTCCTCAACCAGGGCGAGTTCACCGTCCCCGGCGGCACCGCGCCCGCCCCGCGCGGCGGACCGATCACCGGCGTGGGCGGCAAGTGCGTGGACGTCGCCGGCGCGGCCACCGCCAACGGCACCGCCGTGCAGCTGTGGGACTGCAACGGCACGGCGGCGCAGACGTGGACCGCGTCCGGCGCGGTGCGCGCCCTCGGCAAGTGCCTGGACGTCGCCGGCCAGGGCACGGCCAACGGCACGCCCGTGCAGCTGTGGGACTGCAACGGCTCCGGCGCGCAGCAGTGGCAGGTCCAGGGTGGACAGCTGCGCAACCCGCAGTCCGGCCGCTGCCTCGACGCGCCCGGCGGGAGCACCGCCAACGGCACGCGGCTCCAGGTCTGGGACTGCAACGCCAACACCTGGCAGCGGTGGACCGTCCCGGCCTGATCCGGTGGGGGCGGCCGGGCACCCGGCCGCCCCCACCCGGCACCCCGCGGCCCGGTGATCGCCGCACTAGGCTCGCGGCCGTGGAGCTGACCCGGATCGACGACCACGTGCACGTGGCCACCGGCACGAACGTGAACTGGGCCCTGGTCGACGACGGCTCGTCGCTCACCCTGGTGGACGCCGGGTACCCCCGCGACCTCGGGGCGCTGCTGGCCTCGATCGAGGCCGTGGGACGACGGCCGGAGGACGTGACCGCCGTCGTGCTCACGCACGCCCACCTCGACCACATGGGCGGCATCCCGGCGGTGGTCGCCCGGTGCGGTGCGCCGGTGATGACGGGCGCGGAGGAGGCGCGGCACGCCCGGCGCGAGTACCTGGAGCAGATCACGCCGGTGCAGATGCTGCGGCAGTGCACGCGGGTCGCCGGCGTGCGGTGGGTCGCGGACACGGTGCGCGCCGTGGGCCTGGCGAACCTGAAGATGAAGGTGGACGACGTGGTCGCGGTCGAGCCGGGCGTGCCGCTGGACGTGCCGGGCGGGCTGGTGGCCGTGCCCACGCCCGGTCACACGCGGGGCCACACGGCGTACCTGATGCCGTCCACCGGCGTGCTGTTCAGCGGGGACACCCTGGTCACCGGCCACCCGATCTCCCGGCTCGGCACGGGCGCGCAGAAGCTGCCCGCGGTGTTCAACGAGTCGGAGGAGGGGGTGGAGCGCGCCGTCGCCGGCCTGCGCGACCTGCCCGCCGACACCCTGGTCCCCGGTCACGGCCGGCACGTCCAGGCGCCCGTCGCCACCCTGGTGGACCGGGCCCTGAACCGCTGACCCCCGGGGGTGGCGCGCGCGGCACCGGCACGTCGTGCGTCAATGGGACCATGATCCCGGACGACCCGGCCCCGGACGGCCTGATCGAGGACGGCCCGAACGCGGGACCATGGCTGCGCACCGAGCGGCTCGAACTGCGCCGGTGGGCGCCGGAGCACCGGGAGGGGCTGCGCGCGCTCGCCGCGCTGCCCGAGGTCGTGCGGTACGTCGGCGACGGGACGCCCTGGGACGACGCGACCGTGAGCACCAAGCACCAGTCCGCCCTGGAGCACTGGCGGCGGTGCGGGTACGGGTGGTTGTCGATGCACGACCGGTCGGGCGCGGCGGTCGGGCTCGTCTCGGTGAACGAGCGGTCGTCGGGGGAGTCGGGCGTCGGCGTGCCCGCGGTGGAGCTCGGCTACTGGGTCGCGCCCGCCGCCTGGGGGTGCGGGTACGCCTCCGAGGCCACCCGGGCGGTCGTGGCCGAGGTGTTCGCCCGGGGGTTCGCCGAGCGCCTCGTCGCCCGGCACCTCGACGCCAACACCGCGTCCGGCCGGCTGCTGGAGAAGCTCGGGTTCGTGCGGCACCACGTGGTCGACGGGCTGGTCTACTCGGTCCTGGAGGGCCCAGCGCCGCCCGGCCCCGCGCCGGGCGAACCTGCGCCGGGCGAACCTGCGCCGGGCGAACCTGCGCCGGGCGACCCCGCGCCGGCCGACCCTGCTCCAGCCGACCCCGCGCCGGGCGGCGTGGGCCGCAGTACCAGCACGACGAAGCCCAGCACGCCCCGGTAGCCGCCGAGCCAGTCCTCCCGGTGCGCGGCCGACACCTCCAGCGCCTGCCGGTGGTCCGGGTCGTCGGGGTGGTCGAGCACCCACCGGGCGAGCGACCCGGTCCAGCTCCACTCGTACTCGTCCCACTCGGCGAGCGTGCTCACGTGCCCGTGCACGGGCGTCCAGCCGTCGGCCACGACGGACGCCGTGGTCGACGCCAGGTCGGTGAACGACTGCGGTCCCACCTCGATCAGCGCGCGCACCCGCGGTGACGGTTCGCTTTCCCAGAAGCAGTCGCCGAACACGACCACGCCGTCGGGCGCGAGGTGGCGGCGGGCGGCGGCGAGGGTGGGCGCCACCGCGCCGAACGCGTAGGCCGCGCCGACGCTGAGCACCACGTCGGCCGGGCGCGTCGAGCGGTAGGTCGTCACGTCGTGCCGGACGAGTTCCAACCGGTCCGCGACGCCGCTGCGGAGCGCCTCGGCGTGCGTTCGGTCGAACCCGGCGTCGGAGATGTCGACGCCCACGGCGGTGGCGGCGTCGTTCGCCTGGAGCGCGCGCAGCAGCCACGCCCCCTCGCCGCAGCCGAGGTCGAGCAGGTGGGCGTCGGGCCGGTGCACGGCCCGGTCGAGCAGGTCGGCGACGGTGACGTCGTCGAGCGGCGCGGAGATGGGGTGGTCGGCGTGCGCGAGTGCGCTGAGGGTCATTCGGTCCACCACAGGTGGGTAGCACGCGGGCACCACTCGCCGCGCCCGCATTTCCCGGGGCGCGGGGTCGCACGAACGGGGAATGCCGGCCCGCGCGGCGTTGGCCCGCCCGACCCGGGGGTACGCGTGGTCCGACGGCCCGCCGTCCCCCGCCCGCAGAACGGAGCAGCAGCATGTCCCAGACCGCGCAGCGCCCGGCGACCGCGGCGACCAGGGCACCCGCGCGGCGCCCGGCGACCGCGCACATGGGCGAGGACGACCTGGACGCGGTGTTCGACGCCGACTACGAGCACTTCATGCGCCACTCCCACCCGCGCGGGTTCAACCGGGCCGAGGCGGACCTGGCGATGCGCGTGGCGGGCCTGCGGGCGGGCGCGTCCGTGCTGGACGCGGCCTGCGGCTACGGCCGGGTCGCGCGGGAGCTGGCCGCGCGCGGCGTGCGCGTGCACGGCGTCGACCGCAGCCCGACCCTGATCGCCTCGGCGCGCGCCGACGCGGCCCGGGACGGGACCGGGGCCACGTTCGAGGTGGCGGACCTGCGGCGGTTCGAGCCGGAACCGGAGCACGACGCGGCGCTGCTGTGGTTCACCAGCTTCGGCTACGGCGACGACGAGGACAGCCGCCTGGTGCTGCGCACCCTGTGCCGGTCGCTGCGCCCCGGCGGTCGCCTGCTCATCGACACCGTGCACCCGGTCCACGAGCACGCCAGGGCGGTGGCCGACAACCACCGGGTCGTCCTGCGCCGGGCCGGGGACGACCTGATGCTCGACGAGGTCTCCCTGGACGCCGCCGGCACCCGGATCACCGGCGCGCGGACCCTCGTGCGGGACGGGCGGACGCGCTCGTGCACGTGGTCGCTGCGGCTGGTGGGGCTCGCGGAGTACGAGCGGTGGCTGCGCGACGCCGGGTTCGCCGGGGTGGCGTTCCTGGGTCCGGACGGCGGCCCCGCCGACTGGGCGCACCAGCGCCTGCTGGTCCTCGCGCACGCGTAGGGGTGACGCCCGGCGCGTCCGCGCGCGGTGCCGGGTCCCGTCCCGGCCACCTCACCTGGAACTCCCGTGCCTGGTCCGAGGCCGATACTTGTGTGTTACCGTTGGTAACAGTAATCTCGGGTAACAGGCAATCAGTCATAGGGAGCCCTCATGACCAGCGTCGACACCCACGACCACGCGGACGCGGCCCGGCCCGACCGCCAGGCCGTCGCGCGCAGGTTGTTGGACTCGTCCGAGCAGCTCTCCTACGACCCCGTGCGCGAGGTCGACTGGGAGACGCCGCTCGACACCGACTACCACGGCGCCAGCCCGGAGTGGAGCACGCTGTACGGGACGTCCTACTGGGACGAGATGACCCCCGAGCAGCAGCGCGAGCTGACCCGCCAGGAGGCGGCGTCCGTGGCGAGCACCGGGATCTGGTTCGAGATGATCCTGCAGCAGATGGTGCTGCGGGACTTCTACGCCAAGGACCCGACCGACCCCGCGTTCCAGTGGGCGCTGACCGAGATCGCCGACGAGTGCCGGCACTCGATCATGTTCGCGCGCGGCGCGGCGAAGCTGCGCGCCCCCGCGTACCGGCCGCGCCGGGTGGTGGTCGAGCTGGGCCGGGCGTTCAAGACCCTCGCGTTCGGCGAGGCCGCCTACGCCGCCATCCTGGTCGCCGAAGAGGTCCTGGACGTCATGCAGCGCGACTGGATGCGCGACGAGCGGGTAGTGCCCTTCGTGCGCACCATCAACAACATCCACGTGGTCGAGGAGTCGCGGCACATGAAGTTCGCCCGCGAGGAGACCCGCGAGCGGCTCAGGGGCGCCGGGCGGCTGCGCAGGCAGGTCAACGCGCTCGTCGTGGCCGGCGCGTCGTACGCGATCGTCACCAGCATGGTGAGCGAGGAGGTCTACGCCAACGCCGGGCTGGACGCCGAGCGCGCCATCCGCGAGGCCAGGGCCAATGAGCACCACAAGGCGATGCTGCGGTCGAGCTGCGCCGGGCTGATGGAGTTCCTCGACTCCTGCGGGCTGCTCACCAAGGCGTCCCTGGCGTTCTACCGGCGCGCGAACCTCATCTGACGGCGACCATGGCCTACGCGATCACCCAGACCTGCTGCAACGACGCGTCCTGCGTCGCCGTCTGCCCGGTCAACTGCATCCACCCGACGCCGGACGAGCCCGACTTCGGCACCACCGAGATGCTCTACGTCGACCCGCGCGCGTGCATCGACTGCGGCGCGTGCGCGGACGCGTGCCCGGTCGACGCGATCTTCCCGGTGGACGCCCTGAGCGCGGCGATGCGGCCCTACGCCCGGATCAACGCCGAGCACTACGCGGACCGGGACGTGATCGCGGAGGCGGCCGACCCCTCGCCGAACTTCCACGCGTGGGGACCGCCGGTGTTCGACCGCGCCCTGCCCGGCGACCTCAAGGCGCCGGACGTGGCCGTGGTCGGCACCGGCCCGGCCGGCATGTACGCCGTGGAGGACCTGCTGCTGCACACCAACGCCCGGGTTACGCTGATCGACCGGCTGCCGGTCGCGGGCGGCCTGGTGCGCTACGGCGTCGCGCCCGACCACCCGTCGACGAAGAAGATCGGCGAGGTGTTCGCCCGCTTCCACGCCCACCCGCGGCTGCGGCTGCGGCTGGGCGTCGAGGTGGGCCGGGACGTCACCGCGGCGGAGCTGGCCGCGCGGCACGACGCGGTGGTCTACGCCGTCGGCGCGTCGGCGGCCCGCCCGCTCGGCGTCCCCGGCGAGGACCTGCCCGGCAGCCTCGCCGCCACCACCGTCGTGGCCTGGTACAACGGCCACCCGGACGTGCCGGCGGACGCGGTGGACCTGTCGGCCGAGCGGGTCGTGCTGGTGGGCACCGGCAACGTCGCGCTGGACGTGGCGCGCATCCTGACCGCCGACCCGGACGCGCTCGCGGGCACGGCGATCGCCCCCGGCGCGCTGGCCCGGCTGCGGACGAGCGAGGTGCGCGAGGTCGTGCTGCTCGCCCGGCGCGGCCCGGACGTCGCCGCGTACACCAGGCCGGAGCTGCTCGCCCTGCTCGCGCGGGACGGCGCGGACCTGGTGGTCGACGCGCACGACCCGGAGGTGCTGCGGGCGATCGACGCCGCCGCGCCCGCCGACAAGGCCGGGCTGCTGCGGGACGTGCCGCGCGAGGCCGTCGACTGGTCCGCGCCACCGCCCGCCGGGCGGCGCGTCGTGCTGCGGTTCCGCTCCGCGCCGCTGGAGGTCGTCGGCGACGAGGAGGTGCGCGGCCTGCGCGTGACCGGCCCGGACGGGGACGTGGAGATCACCGCGGGCCGGGTGGTCCGCGCGGTCGGCTACCGGGGCACCCCGGTGCCCGGCCTCCCGTTCGACGAGGCCGCCGGCACCGTCCCGCACACCGGCGGGCGGGTGGAGGGGCGGCCCGGCGCGTACGTCGTGGGCTGGATCAAGCGCGGCCCGTCCGGCGGCATCGGCGCGAACCGGGCGTGCGCGGCGGAGACCGTGGGCACGCTGCTCGACGACGTGGTCTCCGGCAGGCTGCCCGTCCGCCCGCGACCCACCGGCCTGGCCGGGCTCGTCTCCCGTTTCCGCCGCTGACCTGCGGTCCATCCGGCCGGGTGTGTTCGCCGCACCCGGTCGCGGGTACCCGACGACCAGGAACCGAGTGGTCTTCGTGATGGAGGAACCCGTGGCGGACGAACTGTCGGGGCGTGGCGCGAGCGTCCCGCACCAGGTGAGCGCGGAGCAGGTGAACGCCGGTGGGGCGACCGCGAACGAGGTGGACGCGGGCCAGGTGAACACCGTCGTCGAGGCGCAGTTGGACAAGGCGGCCGAGGAGGTGGCGCGGCGCTTCGGCGAACGCGTCGACCAGGACGTGGTGCGGCAGGCGATCGGCGACGCCTACGGGCGGCTGGCCCGCCGCTCCCGGCTCGTCGGCTTCCTGCCGCCCGTGGAGGTGGGCGCGGAAGGCGCTGAACGCGAGGGCGTCGAACGGGAGGGCGCGGAACGGGGACCGGTCGCCTGAGCCGCCGCCCCGCGCGGGACGGCGGCCCAGGCAGACGGATCAGGCGGTGCCGGGCGCCACGGGAACCTGCTCGGGCACGTCGCCGCGGGTGCGACGCCGGTCGAGGCGGTCGAACAGGGACAGCAGCGGCGTCGCCATGATGGTGGTCACCAGCGCCACCACGACCAGCGCGCTGAACAGCGCCGGCGTCACGATGCCCGCCGCGAGGCCCACGTTGATCGCGATGAGCTGCATGAGGCCGCGCGCGTTCATCAGCGCCCCCACCCGCAGCGCCACCGGCTGCGGCTCACCCACCGCGCGTGCGGCGAGCCAGCAGGCGCCGAACTTGCCGACGACCGCCACGACGACGCACGCCACCGTGAACAGCAGCAGCGACCCGCTGCCCAGCAGCGCGAAGTCGGTGTTGAGCCCCGAGTAGGTGAAGAACAGGGGCAGGAACAGCGCGCCCACCGGCGTCAGCGCGGACACCGCCCGGTCCAGGGCCTCCGAGCGCGGGAAGACCACGCCGAGGCTGAACGCGCCGAACACGGCGTACAGGCCGATCGTGTCGGTGTACCAGGCGGCCAGGAAGAGCACCGCCACCACGACCAGCAGCAGGTTCTCCGCGGTGAACCGCTCGGTCAGCACGACCGCGCGCCCGTGCGAGCGCAGCAGCACCACCAGCAGGCCGGCCAGCAGCACCGACCCGCCCACCGCGATGGCGACCGGCCAGGCGTCGCCGGTGGCCATGCCGAGCACCCCGGCCAGCAGCACCCACGCCAGCGCGTCGTCCACCGCGCCCGCGCCGAGCGAGATGGCGCCGAAGCGGGTCTCCTGGAGGCCGCGCTCGGTGATGATGCGGGCCAGCATCGGGAACGCGGTGATGGCCAGCGCCACGCCGACGAACAGCGCGGACACCAGCAGCGGGACGTCGTCCGGGAACACGTCGGCCCGGCCGTCTGCGAACCAGGTCAGCGCGCCGCCCAGCAGCAGCGGCACCAGGATGCCCGCCGCGGAGATCACGCCGGCGGGGCGGGCCACGCCGCGCACCCGGTCGATGCGGAACTCCCAGCCCGCGCGGAACATGAACGCCACGAGCCCGATCTGGCCCACGACGTACAGGACGGGCCTCAGCTCCTGGGGGAACAACCCGGCTTCCACCCCGGGCAGCAGCGCGCCCAGGACCGAGGGGCCGAGCACGACGCCGGCGACCATCTCGCCGACGACGGGGGGTTGCCCGACGGCGCGCAGCAGGCGCCCGACGAGCCGGCAGGTGAACAGGACGACCACGACCGCTAGGAAGAACGCGGGGGCAAGTTCGGTGGGGGTCAACGCGCCTCCAGTGTCAGTGGACCACCGGGCAGCGCCCGGCTCGGTCGGTATCAGCGGCGGCGGAAGTGGCGGTGGTGGTGGTCGGTGCGGGAACGTCGGGAGCGGCACCACTCGGGGTGGCACCGTCGAGGGCGGCGAAGTAGCGCTCGGCCAGGCGCAGGCGGCGGGCGTCGAGCACCATCACGGTGCCCAGCACCAGCTGCACCAGGCTGCGCGTCACGTCCTCGCAGCGGTCGCGCAGCCGCACGAACAGGCGCAGCGCCGGCAGCACCCCGGGTCGGGGCTCGGCACCGCGCGGCACGAGCAGGCACGGCGCGCGGTTCGGGATGGACCGGGTGTGCGAGGCGGTCGACTCCAGGCGGAAGCGGCGCAGCACCTCGCGGACGCAGGCGCGCATCGCCAGCGGCGCCAACCGCCACGCCGGGCAGGGCCGGTTGGCGGCCACCCCGAACGGGATGTGGTGGGCGTCGCGGGCCGACAGGTCCCGCCAGCGGTCCGGGTCGAACTCGTCGGGCCGGTCGTAGCCGGTGGCGTGGTAGTCCGGGTAGCTGAAGCACACCACCGTCCCGGCGGGCAGCGAGGTCCGCTCGTCCAGCCGCACCTCGCCGGTGGTGACGCGGTGGGCGATGCCGAACAGCGGGTACAGCCGCAGCACCTCGTCCAGGACGTGGTCGAGGTAGCGGTCGTCGTCGGGGTCGGCGACCAGCCTGCGCTGCACGTCCGGGTGCCGGGCGACGGCCAGCAGCAGGTGGGCGGTGCCCTCGGCCATCTGCACCACGGCGGTGTTGAAGAACGTGCCCTGGAGGTAGTGGACCTGCTCGGCGGTGGTCAGCGAGGCGGGCAGCTCGTGCGGCACGTCGCCCGCCTCGACGCGGGCCCGCAGGTACCGGGTCAGGCGCGCCCGGCGGCGCGGGTGGCGCAGGCCGGTGCACTTGAGCGAGGTGACGACGTCGTTCGCGTGGCCCACGACCAGGTCGCGGGCGTGCGGCGGGCACGGTTCGCGGAACACCAGCTCGTGGAAGTACTCCGCCCACACCGGCATCACCAGGTCGCGCAGCCGGACCAGGCTCACCCGGTCGTCGGGCAGGGCGTCCAGCGCGGTGGCCGCGGCGCGGGTGGCGGCCTCGGCCAGGGTCGCCGACGCGCCGCCGACGATCCGGCGGGTGGTGCGGGCGACGTCGTCGTAGCGCGGGCCGTCCTCCAGGTGCTCCTGGTGCACCTCGGGCCCGGGGGACAGCCAGTACCAGAACAGGTCGGACAGGCCCGCGCCGCGGCTGCGGCCGTTGACGGCCGGGTCGGCGTACACGCGCTCGAACACCTCGGGCCCGTACCGGTCGTCCGGCAGCACCACCGCGCGGTCGCCGTTGACCAGCTCGAAGACCCGGACGCGCAGCGCCACGACCCGTCGCGGCAGCCACCGGGTCGCGCCGACCACCGCGGCGGCGGCCAGCAGGGGCAGCACCTTCACGACGCACCCCGGCGGTCGCCGGTCGGGGTGTCGGTGCCGGCGCGGCGCACCACCTGGTCCGGCGCCAGGTCGGCGTTGCCGCGCGCCCCGCACAGCGCGAGCGCGTGGTCGTACTCGTCCAGCAGCTCCTCCAGCACCCGCCGCACGCCCGCCTCGCCGTCGGCCGCCAGGCCCCACACCACGGGCCGCCCGATGCCCACCGCCGCCGCGCCCAGGGCCAGCGCGACGGCCACGTCGGTGCCGCGCCGCACCCCGCCGTCGAGCAGCACGGGCACCCGCCCGCCCGCCGCCGCCACGACGCCGGGCAGGGCGTCCACGGCGGCGGGCACCGCGTCGCACTGCCGCCCGCCGTGGTTGGACACCACGACGCCGTCCACCCCGTGCTCCACGGCCAGGCGCGCGTCGGCGGGGTGCAGGACGCCCTTGAGCAGGATCGGCAGCGACGTCGTCGCCCGCAGCCGCGCCACGTCGTCCCAGGACAGCTCCGGCGACATGGCGATGTCCCGAGTGCGGCCGGGCGGCCCGCCCGGCAGGTCGCGCATGTTCTCCGCGGCGTAGCCGGGCGGCAGGTCGGTGAAGCCGTTGCGCAGGTCCCGCTCGCGCCGCCCGAACACCGGCGAGTCGACGGTGACCACCAGCGCGGTGCACCCGGCGCGCTCGGCCCGCCGCACCAGGCACTCGGTGACCTCGGGCTCGGGCTGGAGGTAGAGCTGGAACCACACCGCCGCGCCGGGGTCCACCGCCCGCGCGGCGGCGGTCACCTCGGCCACCGCGGTGGTGGCGGCCATGCCGGTGACCAGCACGACGCCCGTGCCCGCCGCCGCCCGCGCGGTGGCCAGCTCGCCCTCGGGGTGGGCGAGGCGGTGGAACGCGGTCGGCGCGACCAGCACCGGCGCCGAGGCGGGCGCGCCGGGCAGGTCGACGGAGGTGGCGCGCACGCCGCTGCCGCGCAGGACCCGGGGCAGCAGCGCGAGCCGGTCGAAGGCGCGCTCGTTGTCGGCCACCACCCGCTCCCGTCCCGCGCCGCCCGCGACGTAGTCGTAGAACGCCGGGTCGAGCACGTCGCGGGCCCGCTCCCGCGCGGCGGCGAGCACGCCGGTCACGCGCGTACCGCGGACGCGGCAGGCACTTCGGCGGCGGGCACTTCGGCGGCGGGCACCTCGGCGGCGGCCGACTCGGCGGGGGAGCCGAGGTGGGTGCCGAGGAACGCGCGCAGCGGGGCGCGGTGCACGGCCTCGCTGTCCCACTCGTTCTCCAGGTTCTCGGTCACGTGGTGCTCGGCGACGAACTCGCCGCCCCGGTAGAGCCGCACCACCGGGTGCAGGTAGCGGCCGTCGAGGCCCTGCACGTCGTCCTGGGACTTGCGCCCCGCGGTGACGTCGAACGGGTCGACCAGGTCGTGGTCCTCGCCGTACTCCAGGGTGATCACCGCGTGCGCGGCGACCTCGCCGAAGTCGCCGCGCGGCACGGCGACCCGGGTGTGGGCGACCGGCACCTCCTCCGCGTAGCGCATCCGCCCGTCCGGCGCGACCAGCAGCACGTCGCCGAGGAAGGCGAACTGCTGCCACAGCGCCGAGCTGGTGTTGATCCGGCGGACCACCTCGTCCACGGCCGCCTCGACCCGGTCGCCGAGGTCGGCGGTGGGCCAGGCCACGCCGTGGTGGCGCTGCTCCAGGATGTGGTGCAGGGCGCGCACGCCGTAGCGGAAACCGTGGATGAAACCGCTGGTCGACTTCTTGAAGTCGCGGACCTGGGTGATGGTGCCCGCGAAGTGCAGGTCGGGCACGTTCACCGACTCCCAGGTCTCGGTCTGGGCCGGGAACCGGTCGTTGATGGTCAGCTGCGGCCGGCACTCCGGGGCGAACACCGACGCGTCGAACCGGAATCCGGTGGCCAGGACGACCCGGTCGTAGCGGATTTCCTTGACCACTTCGTTCACGCGTTCGAACGACACCTTGACGTGGTAGCCGTGCTCGTCCCGCCGAATCCCCAGGACCCGGCCGTCGAGCACCGCGTTCTGCGTTTTCAGCTGGTAGGTGTCGAGGAAGTTGTTGTTCACCGCGCGCAGGTGGCCGACGAAGTGGGTCCGCCACGCCAGGCGCAGCGAGCCCGCGCCGACCACGTGGATCACCGCGGCGGTCTCGATCAGGTTGTCCGCGGTCTCGAACGCCGAGTTGCCGCGGCCGATGATGAGCACCCGCTGGTCGGTGAAGTCGGCCGGGTCGGTGGTGACGTCGACGTACCGCTCGGCCAGTTCCGCGCCCTCGAAATCGGGCAGGTTCGGCAGCGAGACGCCGGTCGCGGCGATGACCCGCTTGGCCCGGAAGACGTTGCCGTGCTGGTCACGGGCCTCGAAGTCGTCCGGTCGGGTGATCTCCACCAGTCGGGTGTCGTACCGGACGGCGAGGTCGTGGGTGGCCGCGAAGTCGGCCAGGTAGCCCACCATCTCGTCGGCGTGCGGGAAGTAGCGCGGGGTGCGCGCGGTGAACAGCGGGGTGCGCTCGTCGGACAGCAGTGAATTCCAGTCCATGCGCAGCCGCAGTTCCGGGTCGTCCCACCCGGTGTGCACCTTGTTGCTGGAGATCAGCGTGCGGTGCCGGGGGAAGCGGGTGAAGAACGTGCCCGGCGCACTTCCCGATTCCACGACCAGGTAACTGCGTCCGGCACGAGCGAGGAAATATCCCGCCTGCAACCCCGCCGGACCTGCGCCGATCACCAGGTACTCGAACTCCTCCGTGCTGGGCACCGGAATGCTCCTCTCATCCGACGGGCATTTGCGGCGGCTGGTTGAGACTTAAACAACGCCTTGGTCAATACTCAAGGTGATCTAGCTCACATACTTTTGGTGTAATCCGATCAGAATGGACGGGCAAAAATTCTGCTCCGAACGGTCGCAATCGATGTCGAGACGCTGTCGGTTTCCCCGGCGTGCTCGGCGCGGTGGTAGTGAGTCGCCCGAGAGATTCGGAGGTCCCATGTCGGAAGAGTCCGTTTTCCCGCAGGCGCTGCTCGACGAACTGGCCCGCGACCCGGTCGCGCCCGCCTTCGAGCACCGGGGACGAGCCACCTCCCGCGGCGAGCTGCTCGACCTCGTCCGCCGCACCGCCGCCGCCCTGCGCGCCGCGGGCGCCGGACCGGGCACGGGCGTGGCGCTCGCCACCGGCGTGAGCGCGGCCGGGTTCGCCGCCCAGGCCGCCGCGCACGTGCTGGGCTGCCGGGTCGTGGGCGTGCGGCAGGGGCTGCCCGCCGCGCACCTGCGGCACGTGCTCGGCGACGTGGGCGTGCTGGTGGTCGACGCCGAATCCGACACCCCGCCGCTGCGCGCGGCGGCGGGGGCGGCGCGCGTCGTCGTGCTGGAGCGCGACCTGCCGGCCGACGGCGAGCACCTCGTGCCCGCGGGGCGGCCCGGCGACACGGCCCTGGTGGTCCTCACCAGCGGCAGCACCGGCGTGCCCAAGGGCGTCTCCTTCACCTACGCCGCGCTGACCGGCCACTGGTCGTGGCAGCCGGCGCGGTGGACCGACCGCACCCGGGACCTGGCCGCGCGCTACGACCGGTTCCTGCTGTTCGGCACCCTCGCCAGCGCCGTGGTGTCCGAGCACCTGGCGCTGTGCCTGCTCTCCGGCGGCACGGCCGTGGTCGCCGAGGGCGCGCCGGACCTGCCGCGCGACTTCGGGCGGCTGCGCGTCACCGCGTGCCTGCTCACCGTGCCCCGGCTGCACCACGTCCTGGACACCCTGCGGCCCACCGACGCGACCACCCTGCGGTCGCTGCTCGTGGCCGGGTCACCGCTGGCGCCGCACCGGTTCGCCCAGGCGGTCGAGCTGCTGGGCGACGTGGCCCACCACGGCTACGGCCAGACCGAGCTGGGCATGGTGTCGCTGCTGACGGCCGCCGACGTGCGGCGGCACCCCGGTTCGCTCGCCTCCGTGGGCAGGCCGTGGGTCGGCGTGGACGTGCGGGTGGTCGACGAGGGCGGCGCCGACGTGCCGCCGGGCGCGACCGGCGAGGTCCTGGTGCGCACCGCCAACGCCTTCCGCGGCTACTGGGGGGACGCCGCGCGCTCCGCCGAGGTCCTGCGCGACGACTGGGTCCGCACCCGCGACCTCGGCCGGCTCGACGGCGACGGCTTCCTGCACCTGACCGGGCGGGCCCGCGACGTCGTGTTCGTCAACGCGGTCCTGCACTACGCGGGCCCCATCGAGAAGGCCCTGGCCTCCCACCCGGACGTGGACCAGGCGTACGTCGTGGGCGCGCCCGACGAGCGCACCGGCGAGGCGGTGCACGCCTTCGTCATCGCCCGCCCCGGTGCCTCGCCCGACGGGGACGCGCTGCGCGCGCTGGTCGCCGCCGAACTGGGCGACGGCGCGGTGCCCGCGACCGTGACGACGGTGACCGCGGTGCCGATCGCGCCCAGCGGCAAACCGGACAAGGCGGCGCTGCTGGCGTCGCGCCCCGAAGCGGTGAACGGCGTTTGACGACGTGCCGGCGAGGTACTTGCGGGTGGTGACCGGGGGCACCGCATGACCGCTCCGTCGGCGTGGGCGCCGCTGCGCCGCGCCGCCTACCGCGCGCTGTGGCTGGCCCAGTTCGCGTCCAACACCGGCACGTGGGCGCAGACCGTGGGCGCGCAGTGGCTGATGGGCGACCTCGGCGGCAGCACGCTGGAGGTCGCGCTGGTCCAGGCGGCCACGACGCTGCCGGTGTTCCTGCTGGTCGTGCCGTCCGGCGCGCTCGGCGACGTCCTGGACCGCCGTCGGGTGCTGATGTGCGGCCAGGCGCTGATGCTGGCCGGCGCGGCGTCGCTGGCCGTGCTGGCCGCGAGCGGCGCGGCCACGCCGGTGGCGCTGCTCGCGCTCATCGCGCTGATGGGCGTGGGGCAGGCGCTGTCCATGCCGTCGTTCCAGGCGATCCAGCCGGAGCTGGTGCCGCGCGCGGAGATCCCGCAGGCGGCGCTGCTCAACGGCGTGAACATGAACGTCGGCCGCGCGATCGGGCCGGCGCTGGGCGGTGTGCTGATCGCGGCGTCCGGGCCGGAGGCGGCGTTCGCGTTCAACACGGTGTCCTTCCTCGGCGTGCTGCTGGTGCTGTGGCGGTGGCGGCGCCCGGCCGACGCGCGCCCGCTGGGCGCCGAGCACGTGGTCACCGCCGTGCGCACCGGGGCCCGCTACGTCCGCAGCTCGCCGCTGTTCTCCCGGGTCCTGGTGCGGTGCGTGCTGTTCGTCGTGTTCGGCAGCGGGCTGTGGGCGCTGCTGCCCGCCCTGGCGCGCGGTCCGCTCGGCCTCGGCGCGGGCGGGTACGGCGTGCTGCTCGGCAGCGTCGGGGCCGGGGCGATCGGCGGCGCGTTCGTGGTGCCCCGCCTGCTGGACCGGATCGGCAAGAACACCCTGATCACCGCGGCGACCTGCGCCTACGGGGCGGCGACGGCGTTGGCCGGGGTGACCGCGAGCGCCGCGGTGGCCGTCGTGGCGATGCTGGTGGCGGGCGCGGGCTGGATCGCCGTGCTGTCCACGCTCAACGCGACCGCGCAGGTGCTGCTGCCCGCCTGGACGCGGGCCCGCGCGCTGGCCTACTACCAGCTGATGCTGATGGGCGGCCAGGCGTTCGGCGCGGTGGTGTGGGGCGCGGTCGCCGGCGCGCTGGGCGTGGGGTGGGGCGTGGTCGTCCCGGCTGTCGCGATGGTGCTGGTGGTGCTCGTCGCGGCGCGCCTGCTGCCGCTGACCGACCGCAAGCTCGACACCACGCCCGCGAGCCTGTGGGACGCGCCGCCGGAGGTCGGGGACGCCGCCGCCGGCCCGGTGCTGGTGACCGCGGAGTGGCGGGTGCCGGCGGAGCGGGCCGCGGCGTTCACCGAGGCGATGCGCAAGGTCGGCCGGTCGCGCCGGAGGACCGGCGCGACCCAGTGGGGCCTGTTCCGCGACTCGGAGGACCCGGAGCTGCACCTGGAGACCTTCGTCGTCGAGACGTGGCACGAGCACCTGCGCCAGCACCTGGAACGCGGCACCGCGGTCGACCTCGCCGTGGAGGCGGCGGCGCGGGAGCTGGCCACCGGACCGCCGCGCGTGCGGCACCTGCTGTGGGTCCGCCCGGGGGCCGCCCCGCCGTCCTGAGCGCGATCCCGCGCCCGACCGCCCTCAGCCGTTGTCGGGGTCGACGTTCGAGTAGTCGGCGAGACCGACGCTGCCGGTCGGGCCGGCCTCGGGGTGCACCGACCCGCTGTCGCTGCGCCCCGGCGTGCCGTCGCCCTCGTCGTCCAGGGGGCCCGACGCCTGCTCGTCCAGCGGCGCGCGGCTCACGTCGTCGTAGTCCTGTCGGGGTGCGTTCCCGCGTTCGTCGTCCATGCCGGGCGGCTACCCGGGTCGCCGGAGGACAAACGGCGCCCGGTGGGCAGGCGACGCCCGGCCGGTGAACGGGGTGCCCCCGGCCGCGGGGCGACCGCGCCGGTACCCGACCGGTGCCCCGTACCGCCGGAGCAGTTCTCCGCATTACTGCAGCCCCGCATTTCCGGGGGAGACCGGACGGTGTCGCAATTCTGCCGTCCGGTGAATTCCGAGGCATGTCGCATAATCCTCCGATCGGCGTCCGACTCCCCACTGAATGCTAATGCGAGGCCGGTCCCGGATGCCCTGTTAATAACCGTTGCCGCTGGTAGCAACGGTGTGAAAAATATCTAACCAATTCCTGCTCACTCGGACGGCTTATTGACGGGGCCTGTGTTCGGGAGTTGAGTTCGGGGTAGCGGGACGGGTGGACTTCGTGCGGTTCGCACGAAGCAGACTGCCGTACGCCGCATTCATCCGGGAGTTCCCATGACCATGTCAAAATCCCTTGAACGCACACTGGACCAGCGCTTCGACCTCTACGACATCGACAAGAACGGGTACATCGAGGAGTCCGACTTCCGGGAAGCCGCCAAGGTGCTCGCCGGCGCGTACGGGCTGCCGGCCGGGTCGGACCGGGCCGCCCGCCTCGGGACCGTCATGACCGACATGTGGACGAACCTGTCCAGGACCAGCGACGCCGACGGCGACGGCCGCATCGACCGCGCGGAGTTCAAGCAGGGGTTCGCGCAGCAGCTCCAGGGCGGCAAGGAGGCGTTCACCGCCACCTACCAGCCGTTCGTCGACGCCCTGATGGAGATCACCGACGCCGACGGCGACGGCCGGATCGGCCTGGACGAGCACACCCGGTGGTACACCGCGGTGGCGGGCGTCTCCCCGCAGGAGGCCGCCGAGTCGTTCCGCCGCCTCGACCAGGACGGGAGCGGGTTCGTGACCCGCGACGAGATCTCCCGGACCCTGGTGGAGGACTTCTTCAGCGCGAACGTCGAACCCTGACCCCCGACGCCGACCCGATCGCCGCCACCACCGGGCCGGGCGGGTGCGCGACACCGGTCACCGGGTCGCGCACCCGCCCGGCCCGGTGGTGCGGGTCGCGGGGCCGGGTCACCTGCCGCGCACCGGGGCGCCCAGCGGGGGGAACGCGTTGCGCAGGTCCTGGACGGTGCCGCCGTTCACGACGGCCAGGGCGGCGAAGTGGCGGACCACGCCCTGCGGCGGGCGCAGCAGGGGGCGGTCGGAGGAGTCCGCCGGCCACTCCACGTCCCCCGTGAGGGTGCGGGCCGGGATGAGCCAGTGGTCGCCGCGGACCGCCCTGCCGCCCTCGGCGAACCAGACCTGCACGCCGTCCTCCAGGTCCAGCCACTCACCGGTCCGCAGGGGCACGGTGGCGGTCCGCTGGTCCCAGCGGCGCAGGAAGGGGTGCTTCGCGGCGTTCCGCCCGACGTCCGGGGGCAGGTCGCCGTCCACCTCCACCCGCAGGCGCTCGGTGTCCACGTCGGTCACCCGCACCAGGGGGCCGGGCTCGTCGCGCGCCACGTACGCGTCGTCCAGGAGCTCCACCCAGTCGCCCAGGTCGAGGTCGAGCTTGCCGTCCCGGCCGCGGTCGGTGAGGGTGATCGCGCCGTCCCCCACCTCGGCCACGCCGAAGACGACCGAGCCGTTCTCCCTCGACCACTTGAACGCGTCCGGCGTGTGCACCTCCACCCGGTACAGCTGGTTCTCCTCGCCCCGGTACCGGGCGTCCGGCGCGGCCAGGCACGGGTCGTCGTCGGCCCGGGAGGGGCGTTCGGTGCGGGCGGCGAGCAGGGCGGTGGACCGCCAGGCGGCCACCTCCTCCTCGTAGTCGTCCAGCCCGCCCGGCACCGCCAGCACCTGCCACGCCACCTTCAGCCGCGCGGCGGTGTCGAGCAGCGCGGGGCCCAGCGCGGTCTCGCGCACCGCCGGGTCCTGCACGTGGGTGACCAGCCGCTCGACCACCCTGAGGTAGACCACGAACGCCGCGTCCGGCAGCCCGTCGTCCTCGCCCTCCCGGTCGAGGTGGGCGTCCGGCTGGTCCCAGTAGGTCCACGGCCGGGGCGCGGCGGCCTCGTCGTCGCCGACCGCCCTGCCCGCGTCCGGGCGGGTCGCGTCGACCAGGACGCCGTCCACGTAGTAGCGGCCGGGGGAGATGGTCAGGTCCGCCGGGTCGCTCTCGGCGACCCGCGCGACGCCGAAGCCCAGGGCGTCCCGGGGGCCGCCGTGCCGGCCGATCAGGTCGGCGGCGAGCGTGCGCGCGCGGTGCAGGTCGAGCAGGACCTGCTCGTTGGCGTCGGAGTCCAGCTGGAGCCTGCCCTGCTGGGCGAGGACCGCGGAGTACCGCCGCTCGGGCCGGAAGCCCAGTTTCGAGAAGTCGCCGTGCACGGGACACCTCTTCCTCAGGAGACGAAGACGATCGCCGCGGTGGTGCCCGCGGGCAGGAACTCCTCCAGCCGGGCCCGCAGGTTGTCCTCCCGCTGGGGCTGGAACAGGTCGTGGAACGCGCCCAGCTCGGCCCCGTCCTCGGCGCCGCGGGCGATCTCCCGCGGGCACCCGGCGGCGAGCTGGGCGTAGTCGGGCCGGCCGTACCGGGTGCTCGCGAAGCGCGGCCGGTGCCCGGTGTCGCACCGGTACCGCCGGGGCGTGCGCGACCCCGGTGCGACGGAGCAGAAGCGCAGGCACCCGATCCCGCGCCGGGCGACGTGCAGCAGCCCGTGGAAGACGCTGTCCTCGCCGATCCGGACGGCGTGCGCGTGCACCTCGCCGATGACCGTGGTCCGGTGGACGGACAGCACGGCGTGGGCGTGGGAGCACTCGGGGCCGGACAGGGCCTCGCGGTCCCGGCCGGTGGCGTCCAGGACGCTGTCGGACAGGTGGATGCCGATCGGCTCGGTGCGCACCTCGTCGCCCAGCACCAGGATCGTGCCGATGACGCTGCGCTCGACCTCCACGCACACCGCCGGGCTCTCCACCACCAGGCTGGGTTCCTCGGGTCGCACCGGGCCGCAGTCCGGTTCCAGCGTCCACCCGGGCACGAGCGTGCTGTGCCGGATCACCACCCGGCCCACGGGCCCGCTGACGTGCACGCCGCGCCCCGTCACCAGCAGCCCGTCGAGCACCACGCCGGGCGGTCCCGGACGGCCGCGGTCGTCCGGGTCGTGGCGGTCGTCGTCCTCGGTGGCCCGGATGATCAGCGCGTCCGGCCGGTTGCTGTACCAGTCCAGCAGCCGGATCACCGGGCGCGCCCCCTCGGCCGCGCGGACCTCCAGCCGGTCGCCGCGGTCGAGCACGAACTCCAGCTGCTCCTGGAACGCGACGCTGCCGGTGATCTCCAGGACCGCGTCGGCGGGCGCCTCCCCGGCCTCCTTCTCCCGCCGCCAGCGGCGGTAGGCGTCCATGATCCCGGTCTCGTCCCCGTCGGGGCCGATCCGGTACACCCGCGCGCCGGGCCGCTCGGGGCGGTCGCGCGGGTACTCGCCGCCGCCGGTGTCGTCGCTGAACGCGTGGTGGTAGGTCACCCACACGCCGCGCTTGGGCGCGCACCGGGCGCCGAACGCGATCCGCCCCAGCACCGGGTCCACCACCACCTGCCGGCGTCGCGGCCGGTACCGCCACCGGGACAGGTCGGCGACCACGACGTCGACCGGCGGCACCGGCGAGTCCTCGTCGTCGCGGAAGACCTCGAAGCTCTTGCCCGGCCCGTAGTGGTCGGCCAACCGGTCCCGCAGCGCGCGGCGGGTGATGAAGCCCGGCACGTTCTCCGCGGTGGCGAGGTGGGTGGGCGACGGTTCCGGCACCGGCCTGGTCACCAGCGGGGTGTCGTTGCCCAGGATGGAGAACGTGTAGAGGTTGCGCGCCCGGTCGACGCAGTAGGCGGGTGCGCGGGTGACGGAGTGCGGCTCGAGGCGCCAGGCGTGCAGGCCCACGACGGCCGGTGTGCGCGCCCGGCCCGCCGTGCGGGCGACCCCGTCGAACGGCGAACCGAGCTGGTCCAGGTCCGCCCCCCGGCGCAGGTCGGCGGTGCGGCCCGGGGCGGCGAGCTGCCGGGCGTCGGCGAGGTCGGGCCGGTCGGGGTAGAGCCGCACCGGCTGCGAGCCCGCCAGCAGCGGGCCGACCTCCACCGCCCGCGCCGGCCACCCCGCGACCGTCCGGGCGATGTCCTCCAGCAGGGGCAGCGTGCCCTTGCGCCGCCTGCTGGTCACCGTCGCCGCCACGTCCGCGCGCGGGGCGAGTCGGGTCGACAGCAGCCGGGCCGCCGCACCGCCGCCCGCCACGGCCTCCTCGTACCCGCGCAGCGCCCGGTAGCCCACCAGGTCGCCCAGGTAGGGCACCGCCCAGTCCGCGCAGGTCTCGATGAACCAGTCGTCGTAGAGCTGCTCCAGGTCGGTCTCGACCAGGTCCACCTGCTCGGCGATCACCCCGAGCAGCGCCCGCAGCGCCCCGCCGGTCTCGGCGTCGCGCCTGCGGTGGAACTGCGGCAGCAGGTCGAACAGGCGGTCGGGTTCTCGGCTCACGGCCGGGCCTCCTTGAGGATCAGCGTGTCCGGCACGGCGGGGGAGAGCAGGACCAGCTGCGCCGGCCGGACACCGCGGAAGACCACCACCGAGGAGCCGGGTGCCAACAGGTCCCCGGTGGTGATGCCGGGGTTGAGCCGCAGCAGCTCGCGGACCGCGATGCCGTGCTTGGCCGCGACCGCGGTCAGCGTCTCCGGGGCCGGCACGCGGTAGCGGGTCTCGTCGAACACCGCCTTGCGCGCGGGCACCGTCGTGCGCGGCGCGGTCAGCGACGCCACCAGGTCGTCCAGGCCGGCGGGGGTGATGCCGCCCGGCACACCCGCGAACGCGTCCACGTCCACGTGGTCCACGCCCGGCACGGCCTGCGCGATCGCCAGCACCTCCGACAGGTGGGCGGGCTGCCCCAGCTCCCGGTTGCGGAACCCCAGCCGGTCCAGCAGCGCCGCCCGCACCGCGGGCTCGACCACGTCCCACCGGTGGTCCGGGTGCACCCCGATGTCCGCCGCGACGACCAGCAGCACCAGCTCGCGCACCGCCACCCGCACCGGCGGTCCGGCGTCGCCGTGGGCGGCCAGCGCCGCGCGCAGCGTCGTGACGATGTCCGAGTCGTCGTACAGGGCGATGTCGTCCACCCCGGCCACGGTCAGGTGCACGACCTGCCGCGCCCCGTCGGACAGCTGCCGCGCCGAGGCCCGGCCGATGCCCGCCCGCGCCCGCGCGAAGTCCTCGTGGTCGGCCACCGACACCAGCCGGTCGAACGCGGTGACGCCGAGCGGCACCTGGCGGCGCAGCAGGCCCGCGTCGTCGGGGTCCGCCCCGCCGTGCGCGGGCAGCGGGTTGGTCACCCCGGACACGCCCAGCGGCCGGGTCGCGAGCTGGGTGATGCGGTTCGCGCCCACGTTGCCCGCCTCGCCCAGGCCGACGCGGTAGCGCGCCCGGACGTTCTCCACGCCGGTGGGCAACCGCGCGCCGCGCACGCCGTCGCCGAACGCCACCACCAGCGAGCCCGCCTCGCCGGGGCGGGTGGTGTGGACGCGCTCGGTCGGGCCGCGCCCGGCGAAGCTGTCGACCTCGCGCCGGCGCACGCCGTCCACGCGCACCTCCAGCGTGCTCTCCGCGCCGCGCGGGTCGTCCGAGGCCAGCCACGTCAGCGGCCCCTGGCGGAGCAGGAACCGCTGACCCGGCACGCTCGCGTCACCGCTGCCGATCGGCTCGTCCCGGCTCGCGCCGTGCGTCGCGCGCACCACGTTGGCGTTGATCCGCACAGTCTCCCGCCGGTAGGTGTACGCCAGCGGCACGGCCAGGGTGAGGGTGGTGTGCACGCGGTCGCCGGGCACCGCCTCGTCGTGGTCCTGCGTGACGGCCGCGATCATGGCCAGCTCGGTGCCGGGGACGCCGGTCGGCCTGCCCGGGATGTCGGTGCGCTCGCCGGTGACCACCAGCCGGCGGCCCGGCGCCAGCCCCTCGTGCAGGTCGGCCAGCTCGACGACGGCACCGCCCACGTCGTCCGTGATCGGGTCCTCCGCCAGGGTCAGGGGCTCACCGCGCAGGTACACGGTGGTGTCGCGGACGTCGGACAGCCGGGTGTCGCGCGCGTCGAGCCACGGGCGGTCCAGCACCAGCTCGGTCACCTTGCCGCTGATGCCGAAACCCTGCTTGGCGATCGTGCGCACACCGGTGACCCGGGCGGTGACCAGGGCCAGGCCGGGTGCGCCGGGCGTGGCACCCGTCTTGCGCGGTCGCTCCACCACCACCCAGCCGCCGACGCCCACGCCGTCGTACACCGCGTCCAGGGTGAGCACGGTGGCCGGGACGGGCGCCTTGCCGGCGATGGTGACCGACACCGCGGGCAGCGGCCGGTCGGCGGACGCGGGCTTGCGGGTGAGCGTGACCTCGATCAGCCGCTCGGTGCGCGGGTCCCGCCGCTGCCGCCGCTGCTCGTCGTCGGGGGCCAGCCGGACCGGTTCGGCGAGCAGGTCCGGGATCGTGACCGCGACCCGGTCGGCCGCGTCCACCTTGGACAGCGTGATCCGGTGCTCGGGCAGGTGCGCCTCGGTCCGCAGGGTCACCGCGCCGTCGGCGCCGACGGCGTGCGCCACGCGTCCCGGCCCGAAGTCCCGCTCGCCGTCGGTGGTCAGGTCGTCGACGACGTCGCGCCAGGCGTTGGCGTCCAGCTCGAAGACCAGCTCGGCCGACGTCGGCGTGTCCCGGGGGACGGGGTCGGCCGCCGGTCCCGGGTCGGGGTCCGGGTCGGGGTCCGGCTGCTCGGCGGCGTCGTAGAACGCGGTGACCGTGAACCGCTGCGTCGCGTCCAGCTCCCACTCGGCCGGTCTGGCGGGGGAGCCCGCCGGCGGGTTCGGGTTCAGCGGGGCGGTGGCGGCGAACGGCGTGGCCACCTGCCGCATGGCCAGCAGCTCGCGCAGCGCCCGCGGCGCGCTCAGGTCGACCTGCCGCCACGCCGGGTAGAGCGCGTCGGCGAGCCGCCGGTCCAGCGCGGTCAGCAGGCGCGCGGCCAGGTCGGACCCGGACGCGTACAGCTCGCGGACGTCGCGGCGCAGCCGGCCCGCGTTGTCCGGTGAACGGGAGGGCGGGGTGCGCAGGGCGCCCAGCAGCGCGCCCAGGCCCAGCAGCGCCGACCCGGGCTCCCGGTCGGGCGGCGGCGCGCCCGAGCCGTGCTCCCCGGTCGGCCCGTGCTCCCCGGTGGCCCTGCGCGGCCTGCCCAGGCCGAGCGCCTCGTGCAGGCCGGGTTCCTCCGGCTGCGGCGGTTCCAGGCCGCGCGCCTTGTCGTGCTGCTCCACGAGCGCGGCCCGCCGCTCGCCCAGCCAGGCGTGCACGTGCGCGTAGTGCTCGGCCACGGCGCGTGCCTCGTCCAGCCGCGCCAGGTCCGCGGCCAGGCGTTCCGCGTAGTCGGTGGGGGTCGGCAGCTCGCCGGGGTCGTCCGGGTCGCGGCCGAGGTCCTCGCGCAGCGGCCGGAGCACCCCGTCCACGAAGCGCCGGAGGATGACGCTGCGCCGCATCACCTCGTCGGGCTCGGCGAACAGCTCGTCCAGGTACGCCTGGAGGGCGCCGCGCAGCGTGCGCAGGTCCTCCAGCACCAGCGCGGGCTTGCCGATGGCGGTGGTGTCGGACTCGCGGTCCACCACCACGTCGGCCACCACCTCCAGCTCCTGCCGGCCCGCCTCGCTGCCGAACACCCAGAGCAGCCGGTCGCCCGGCTTGACGTTGGTCGTCACGCCCGCGACCCGCACCACCCGCCGCCGCGCCAGGTCCTGCCTGGTCAGCTGGTACGGCCTGCGCGTGCGCACCCGCAGGTCGTTCCAGGAGTGGCGGGCCACCAGGTCCTCCACGCCCTCGAACGCCTGCGGCTCCTCACCGGGACCGGGCACGCTCTGGGCCCGCGACCCGCGCGGGACGTGCGCCTCCGCGTCCCGGCCCGGCGTGGGGTCGGCGTCCACCGCGTAGGCCAGGTAGGTGCCCGCCGCGACGCCGGGCCGCGGCAGGTGCCCCACGAGCCGGCCCAGCAGCGCCAGCGAGCGCTGCTCGGTGGCGGTCCGCAGGTAGCCCTCGCCGGCGATCCGCTCGGTGTAGAAGGTCAGCAGGTCGTTCAGCACCGCCGAGGCGTCCAGCAGCCCGATCGCCGGGTCGTCGGTCGAGCGCACGGTCAGCGCGTTCAGCGCCGGGTAGGCCGGGCTCGCCAGCCGGGCCAGCGCCGTCGCGAGGAACTCGGCGTGCGTGCCGACCCGGCGCGTCAGCGCGGCGTGGCCGGGTGGGGTGTAGACCTCCAGCGGGGTCCGCGCGACCGCAGCCGCCCGGCAGTCACCGCAACCGCAACCGCTCACCGCCCACCTCCCAGCACGATGGTCAACCGGCCGTTCTCCGGGCGGTCGGGGTCGTCGTCCAGCTGGGCCACCTCCAGCGGTCCCAGCCGCAGCACACCGCTGTCCGGCACGCCGGCGTCGCGGCCGAACAGCCGGCGCAGCACCGACACCCGCGCGCTCACCACGCCGGGCACGGCCGCCGCCGCGGCGACCAGCGCGCTCACCCGCACCGGCTCGCCGAACGTCAGCGCGTCCGGGTGGAAGAACCCGCGACCGCCCAGCGCGGCCCGCAGCGCCACCAGCACGTGCCCGCGCTGGTGGCCCTCGGCCGCGCACACCACCAGCTCCACCTCCAGCGGCACCAGCACGGCGGGCCCGACGGTCACCCGGTGCCCGATCCGCCGCACCCGCGCCAGGACCCGTTCCACGGTCCCGATCAGCGCGGCGTCCGCCTCGGCCCGGCCGACCGGGTCCACGGCGACCTGGACCTCCCGGCCCGAGCCGGTCCACCTGCCCCGCGCGGCGGCCCGCCGCACGCCCGGCACGCGCGCCGCCAGCGCCGCGTAGTCGCCCGGCGTGACCGCGCGCAGCAGCTCCCGGCGCAGGGCCAGTGGCGCGAGCTGCCTGACCTCGTCGAGCGTCTCCGGTTCCACGCCGCTCACCGCGGCCAGCGGGTTGCGCACCCGGTCCACCGCGTCGCCCTGGTCGCCGCAGCACAGCACCAGGTGGTTGACCGCCTCGGCGCCGACGTTGCCGGCGGTCCCGTTGCCGACCCGGTAGGACGCCCGCAACCGCGTCCCCGGTCGCGGTTCGGCGCCGTGCCTGCCGTCGCCGAACCGCAGGACCAGCCGCCCGGACTCCTCCACCTCGCCGACGAAGTGCCGGTCGCGGGGTCCGCTGGAGAGCAGGTCCCGCACGGGCGTCCACACCGGCGCGTCGTGCTCCGCCCTGTCGTGTCCGGTCCTGTCGTGCTCGGTCCTGTCGTGCTCGGCCCCGTCCTCGGCGTGCTCGCGCAGCACCACGGCGGGCAGCGCGGCGCGCGGGTCCGCGGTCAGCGCCGACCCGGCCGAGCCGCGCAGCACCGGGTCGTCCGGCGACAGGCCCGCGACGTGCTCCTCGCCCCAGCTCTGCCGCAGCTCCCAGGCGACCCCGGCGTCCAGCACCCCGCCCGCGAGCGCGCGGGTCCGCAGCACGTCCAGCCGGCGCAGCTTGGCGGCCAGCAGGTCGTCCCACCGGCCCAGCAGCTCGCGCAACGCCCGCGCGGGCCGCTCGCCGAGGCGCAGCGCCGCCAGCGTCCGCTGCCCGAACAGCACGGTGAGCGCGTTGACCTGCCCACCGGTCAGCCGCTGACCGGTCGCCGCCCGCCGCCACAGCTCCCGCAGCCACCGCCGCACCCGTCCCGGGATCGCGGCGAGCAGCGCGGCCTGGCCCGCGGCGACGCGCTCCGGTGCCGGGAAGGGCACCCGCTGCGTCACCGGGGCCTCGCCCAGCACCGGCCGGAACCGCCGCCGCACCACCGGGTACACGACCTGCGCCAACAGCGTGCGCACGGCGTGGTGCTGCTCCTCGGCGGTACCGGGCACGACCACCTCGCGCTCGCCGTCCAGGTCCAGCGCGATGCCCGCCCGGTCGGTCGCGGCCACGCCCAGCACGTCCGACAGCCCGCGCACCTGGTCCGGCGTCAGCGGGTCCCGGGCGGCGGTCCGGTCGATCAGGCCGTGCAGCAGCGACACCACCGGGTCCGCCGGGTCGTCACCGCCGCAGCCGCACGCGGGCCGCTCGCACGTCGGCGGCACCACCGGCGCGGGCGGCACGGTGAACTCCTCCACCGGGCCGCCGCAGGCGTCGAGTCGCCGGCCGTGGTCCACCAGCACCGCGTTGCCGCGCGCCACGCTCACGTCCGGGATCGGGCAGCAGTCCTGGCCGCCGCGCGAGGACAGGCGCACCGCGAAGGTCGTCGCGTCCTCGACGTCCCAGGTCACGTGGACCACCGGCTGGTCGTAGAGCTCGTCCACGTCGGGGGTCGCGGTGACCAGCCGCACCGCCTGCCGGTGCGCCGGGTCGGCGTCGGCGGGCGCGCCGCTGTCCGGGCCCAGCACCTCCTCCAGGACCAGCACGTCACCCGGCCGCAGGCGCAGCGCACGCCCCCTCGGCCGGTGCCCGCCGGTCCTCTCCCCGTCTCCGTCGCGGTCGTCGTCGCGGTCTCCCTCGCGGTCGTGGTCGTGGTCGACCCACTCGTCGCGCAGCGTCGCCCCGGTCGTCCCGGCGGGCAGCGCGCACTCCTCCTCGCCCCACGTCCAGAAGCGGATCTCGTCGTGCGCCGGCCACAGCCGCAGGTCACCGGGGTCGACCGGCTCGAACAGCTCCCACACCGCGCCCGGCGGCAGGTCGGTGACGACGTCCTCGCCGACCACCGTGCCGAGCTCCGGGCGGTGCAACGGGTCCACGTCGCTCAGGTCCAGCGCCAGGAAGCGGAAGTCGCCCGCGGTCAGCACCGCCTCGCGGCACGCCTCCAGCACCACGAACGTGCGGGCGTTGCACCCGTCGTGCATCGCGTAGTCCACCAGCCGGGTGTGCCGGCGGACCGACGTGCGGCGGCGCGCGGTGTCCAGGTACGCCTCGGTCGCGATCGCGTCCTGCTGGTACGACAACCGGTCGCCGACGTACGCCAGCAGCTCCACGGCGGTCACCCCGAGGTCCGGGGCGTGCCGCTCGACCCAGCGCGGCACGGTCAGCGCCATCCGGGCCAGCAGCAGCCCGCGCAGCGACGCGTAGTCCCGCGCCGTGTAGTCGATGACCGGGCGCGCACCGGCCCGCGGGGGCGGCGCGGGGTCCGGCGCGCAGTCCTGGTCGGTCGGGCACATCCGCCGGAAGTCGAAGTCGGCGCCCGCGTAGCGCGGGTCGAAGCGGCGGTACGGGGTGGTGCCGGGGAACCCGTGCTCGTCCGGCTCCACCACCGACAGCCGGTAGGTCGAGCTGTCGCCGACCCGGTCGACGCCGACCAGCAGCCGGTCGTCCAGCTCCGGGTCCTCCTCGTCCACCAGCTCGACCGAGGTCGCGACGATGCCGCGGACCCGCCGCCCGCCGTCGACGCGGATGTTCTCCGCGCCCAGCCCGCGCGGGGCCCGGCCGATGAACGTGACGGTGAGGGTGCGCCCGTCGTCGGAGACCTCCACGGCGTCCACGCCGTTGCGGTGCCGGGCGCGCACCCGCTCCCGCCTGCCACCGGTGCTGCCGGTCATCACGCGGCCCCCCTCTCGAACGTGTCGGCGCGCCGCGTGCCGGTGGGGCGGACGACGTAGACGAGGTCCACGCGCAGCGTGCTGTCCTCGCTGACCACCTCCAGCGACTCGACGTCGATCACGTCGCCGAGCCAGCGCTGCAACCCGGCCTGCACCGACACCCGCAGCGCGGCGGCGAACTCCGGGCTGTTGGGCGCGAAGACCAGGTCGAGCAGGCCGCAGCCGAAGTCCGGCAGCATCACCCGCTCCCCGGGACTGGTGAACAGCAGCTGCTCGACCATGTCGCGGACGTGCTCGTCGTAGCCCCGGTCCGCGGTGCGCCCGCGCCCGTCCACCCGGAACGGGAAGGCGATGTCGGTGCGGTTCACCGGCCCACCGCCCGCTGCTGGACCACGACGACGTTGGGCGGTCCCTGAGGGACCTGCTCGGCGCTCTGGCACAGCCCGACCGAGCCCTGGAGGATCGCGGGCTGCCCGTCCAGGGTGATCCGCCCCGACGGGGCGACCCACCGGACCGCGGTGCAGGGCTGGGGTTTGCCCGGGGTGAACGAACACCCCACGACGGTGTGCACGTCGGCGAGCGTGGCCACCGGCTGACCGCCGACCAGCACCCGCGAGCGCGCGGGCAGCAGCGTGGCCTGCCCGCCGTGCGGGCACGTCACGGTCGCGTTGACGTGCAACAGGTTTCCCGACATCGTTCCCCCTTCAGGTGACGGCGAGTGCTCCCTGGTTGATGGAGACGGTCGGCCCGACGAGCGAGATGGACGCGCCCTGGCCGTTGCTGATGACGATCCCGCCGTCGTTGACGGTGATCGTCGCCCCGCCCGCGGTCCTCAGCGTGATGCCGACACCGGGCACGTCGGACAGCACGATCGAGTGCTGCCCCGTGGTCTGCAGGACCGTGTTGGGCGAGGTCGGCAGCCCCGTGTTGGCCGCCGCCGGGAGTTCGGCCGCGCTGCCGTACCAGCAGCCCGTCCAGATCGGGAAGTCCTTGTCGCCCTGCTCGAACTCGACCCACACCCCGGCGCCGACCGGCGGCACGGCGTAGTGGCCCATCCGCGGCCCGGCGACCGGCAGGCACGGCAGCGCGAAGGTCGACGGCGACGTGCCGTACACGTCCGGCACCAGCGCCTGGATGCGTCCCCGGCGCTCCGGGTCCACGTTGTTGGACACGGTGCCGCGGTACTTGCCGAGGTACCTGGTCGGTTCGGTCATCTGCTCCCCTTCACGGCCGCACCAGCGGGGTCAGCGAGATCAGCCCTTCCCGGGCCAGGGTGAAGTTCTGCGTGTAGCTGCCGCGCTGGAGGTTGTGCGTGACGCTCTTGACGTAGTAGAGGCCGTCGTAGGCGATGCCCGCGCCGCGCACGCCGACCAGCTCGCGCGCCCGCAGCACGTGCCCGTAGCGCACGACGTCCAGCTGCCCGGACCCGGACACCGCGTCGGCCGACTCGGCGGCCTTGGCCAGCGCCTCCGCCAACGCCTGCGGCGCGTCCTTCTTCGCGGTGTCCTTGATGACGGTCTTCTTCAGCGCGGGCGCGGGTTTGAGCGCCATGCGCGGGCGCAGCACGCTCACCTCCGGGACCGGCAGCGGCAGGGAGATCTTCGTGGTGGGGATGTGCACGCTCACCTCGGGCTGCTCCCGGGCGGTGCCGTCGAAGCTGAACGTCAACTGGTCCACCGTGGACGACGCGTCGGAGTTCACGGTCAGCGCGGGCTGCGGCACCCCCAGCCGCACCTCCGGCCCCCAGTAGGCCCGGCTGACGCCCGGCACCGGACCCGGGTCGAGGTAGAAGACGTACCCGTTGGCCTTGGCGATCTCGTCGAGGTAGGCGAGGTCCGTGCCCTTCTGCGACGGCACCTGCTCGGTCGGCGCCTTCACCTGCGGGAAGATCTCCGGCACCACCACCGGCACGATCCCGTGGGTCGCGTACTCCCCGATGACCACGGCCGCGCGCGCGGCGGGGGAGGTGGCCGGGAACTGCCGGTTCTCCCTCTCCTGGAGGTCCATCAGCACGGTCAGGTCCTCGCCGGTGACCGTCAGCGTCGACTGGCCGGGCTCGTTGCTGATGCCCACCTCCTGTCGGATGCACACCCCGTCCATGATCACGTTCGGCACGCCGCGCACGGTGACCACGAGGATCACCCGCGTCTCCGGGTCGAAGAACCCGGCGGGCAGCAGCGCGTTGCGCAGGACGCCCATCTTCGACAGGTCGAACGCCAGCTGGAACCCGCTGCGCTGGCCCGCCGAGACGGTCACCTGCGCGGACAGCAGCGCGTCGGTGACCTCCCGCGGCACGGGCACCGGGATGCGCGGGCCCATCAGCAGGGTCAGGTGGACGGGGGCGAGGTCAGGCATTGGGCATCGTGATCCTGAGCAGTCGTCCGGGCTCGGTCAGGTCGTCCGGGTCGACCACCGGGTTGGCGTCCGCGATCCGCCACCAGGCCTGGGCGTCCCCGTAGTAGCGGTGGGCGAGCAGGTCGACGCGGTCGCCGGCGGTCACCTCGTGCTCGCTGACCGCCGTGCCGGCGTCCGGCGGGAGCAGCCTGCGGGTCAGGTGGGGAACGGCCTCCCCGTCCGGCATGACGTGCACGGCCGCGGGCACCCCGTGGTACCGACTGCCGCGCGGGTACGACGTGGGCGAAGGAACGGCGGCGGCCATCGCGTCCGCGGGGTTGGTCATGGTCGTCTCCCGTTCCTAGATGCTCCGGAGCCCCAGCGTTTCGAGCCGTCCCGGTGTCGAGGCCCCGGCGAACCGCTCCTTCTGCGACAGGTAGGCCAGGTAGAGGTCCGCGCCCCGGTGCCCGGCCGGCAGGTCGTTGACCGAGAGGACCCGCAACCCGATGCTCACCGTCGCCCGGTAGGGGTTGAGGGCGGCGTCGAAGGCTTCCTCGGTGATGGTCAGCTCGGTCAGGCGGACGGGCATGACCCGCTTGGCGCCCCAGACGAACAGGGTGAGGGGCATCTCGACGGGCGTGATCTCCAACGTGCCCAGGCTCGCGAGCCGGAGGTTGGTGGTGATCTGGGTGGTGGTCGGGTGGACGAGCATCTCGAGCGTGGCGAGCTGCGGGTGGATGCCGAACTCGCCGGGCAGGTCGGGCTGGTCGGAGGCGTCGATCTCGGCCGTGAACCGCCAACTCTCGATGGCCGGGCCCTTGAGGCGCAGGGCTTCGGTCCGGTCACCCTGCTCGGCCCCGGAGGCCTGGGGCGCGAGGCTGCGTTCGAGCGTGTCGGGGTTGAACTGCATCACGATGACGCGGCGCGTGCCCTGGTCGGGGTCGATGACGATGCCTGCGCGCACCGGTTTGGGTATGTCGAGGTAGCGGGTCATGAGCCAGGAACACCACCCCGGTCGAATGCTGCGAGAACATTACGTGCAATATCGCGCAGACGTCGGTCCGGATCTTCCTGCGCTGTTGTCTGTAGCAATTCTCGATACTGGGGGAAAGGTACGTACGACATAGCCCATATAGCTGCTTCCCGCAGGCGCGTATCCTTGTTGGCCAAGTTGTCCCTGATCTCGTTGAAGAGAGGTTGGTTGAAGTTCTCGGAAGCTCCTATCCCGGCTTGGACGAGCGCCCGTGCTTTATCGGCTGCGCGACGCGTTCTGCGGGCGGACTCAAGCAGTTCGTCGGTCGAGAAGGTGTTGAGGTGCTTCGCGGTCAATTGTGCGGCGGCGTCTACGGCTTGCGGGTCGTCACCGCTGACCGTCACGGCGGGGGTATTGGACAGGTCGTCGATCAGGAAATGGAGGGTCAGGGCGGGGCCGGCCGACCACTGGACCTCATATGGGATGCCTTGGCGGGGATCTGCCGGGATTTCCCCGCGGCAGGGCCACCCCAGCGCGTCCGCGAATCGTTCGACTTCCGCTTCGGCGGTCGACGGATCGGTGCGCAGGACGAGCGAACGGGCTCGATGTCGTTTTTCGATCACGGGGTCGACTCTCCTCTGGCTTGGTACATGCGCACGAAGGTCTGCCAGTCTATCCCTCGGCGTTTCGCGTCTTGCCAGAGCTGGAACATCTTGACTTCCTTGGGGGCGGTGCCGTACATGGCGTGCACCCTTTTTCGTATCTGGTCGTACAGTTGGTCCTCTGTCGACTTCTTCGAAGACCGGTCGACCTTGATGTCCAGAGTTTTTATCCACGCTTCGACGATTGCCATCTCCGCCTTCATCATTTCTTTGGCGGGGTTGCTGAGTTGGCTTTCCTGCATGCCTGAAAGTCTGCCGTGGTTGAGATAGTCGTCGAGTTCGGTTGCCGCAGCCTGGGCGCCGACCGGCGTCATCTGAAACTTGGGCAGCTCCTGGCTCAAGTCGCCGCGCATCGCCGTCTCGATCATCAGGGCGCTTGTCGTCGTCGCAGATATGCTGCGCATCCCTTCGACATCGCTGAAGATGTCGGCAAGTTCCGCCGCCAACTGCATGTCCGGTCCATGGCTGCGACCACCCTTCAAAAGCTCGGCTATCTGGGAGGTTATGGTTCTGCCAACGCCCAGCTCACGCAGGTTGCTGATGATCTTCAGGTAGCTCTCCTTGTGCTTGGTGTTCGTGCCCGAAGTGGGGATGGCGGCTGACCCGCTCTTGCTGGTCTTCGACGCTGCGGGAAAGTTGACCCGCACGACCTTGTTTCTTATTCGCTGGAAGCGGCTCATCAGGGCTTTGAAAAAACCCTGGTAGCGGGTGACCGTGATGGGGTCCCCCCGGCTGCGCTTCAAGTCGATGTCCTCGTGGACGAACGTGTACTCGGCTGGCATGCCGCGTGAGTACCGCTGGATCGCTCCGAACCCGACGCCTTCCTCGACCTTGAGGACGGTTCGCGGCTTGGGGTCGACTCCGCGCAGCTCGGTCGTCCTGGTTATGCCGGTGGCAGCTCCGGTGGCCGAGGTGCGCGAGTAGACCACTTCGCGGCCGACTCTGCGGAGGAAGAGCAGAAGCCGATCCCGGTCGACTGTGGCGCCGTTCGAGAAAACTTCGGTAGGGTTTAAACGTGCCCGAATTCTGAAGTTCTCATTGCCGGTGGTGGACAGTTCATTTAGTCGGTACCAGGCCCGGAACGAAGTCAGAACAGTGCGGAGTGTTCCATTGCGCATCCCTCGTCGCAGCATGGAATCGATCCTGGGCCTGATCTTCGCGACGATGAGGTCCAGGCGGCGTTGCTTCGCTTGTGGGGAGTTCTTCTGTTCGTCGCGCTTCTGCTTGGCGTCCTGCCGCTGCTTGGCCTTGGCCTTCATGCGGTCGCGGAAGTTCCGGTACTTGTCCCTCAGCTTCTTCGCAGTATTCATGAGCGACTTGCCGATCTTGCTGTTCGCGACCTTCTTCCCGACCTTCTTCAGCGTCGTGGCGACCCGCTTGACCCCGTTCGCCACGGCCCTCTTCGCCTGGTTCGCTCGACTCCGGGACGAACCGGCCTCAGGACGAGCTGGACGACCAGGACGGCCGGGGCGCTCAGGGCGGCGACCGGGCGCGCCGGAGCGCGTGGGACGGGCGACGGGACGTCCGGGGCGCGGGCGACCCGGAGGGCGGCGGAGGGCGGCACCCGCGCGTTGCGCCCCGCGACGAGCCGCGTTGACCGCACGACCGGCGGCCTTGCGCGTGCCCTTCCCAGCCCGCTTCAGGCCGGCCATGATCTTCTTGGCCATCCCCTTCAAAGCGTTGCCCACGCCCTTGGCCGCACCGGCCAGCTTGGCCATCAGGAAGTTCGTGATGAACTCCAGCAACGCCACCACACCGGCTGCCACGGCCGCCGCGAACAGGCAGGCGGCGGGGCCGGCCTTGACCGCCTTCACGAAGGCGATGAAAGCCCCGACCGCGGCGATGATCTTGCTGATCGTCCCCCACGCCGCCATCAGGCCCTGGACCACGGCCAGCACCGCACCGGCGGCGGGGACGATCAGGGACACCAGCCGCTCGACCACGACCATCACGATCATCACGGGCAGCGCCGCGATGATCGCGTCCCACACCATCTTGCCGATCTTGGCCATGTTGATGCAGCCCTTGACCAGGACGTCGATCACGGTCTTGCCCAGCCCGACGATCGCCTGGACCTTCTCGTTGAACCACTGCCGCACGGCCACCTTGATGGCGTCCCACAGGTGGTTGCGAATTCCCTCGACCGCCGCCGCACCGAGTTTGCCCAGCCACGCGCCCACGCCCATCGAGGCGATGTCGGCGATGATCGCGGCGAACTCGCCGAGCATCTGGATCGCGGCCTTGGCGAACTCGATCGCGGCGTTGACCGCGCTGCGCACCACCTCGACCGCCGCCTTGAGGCCCTTCTCCAGCAGGCGCAGCAAGCCGGTCAACGCCTCGGCCAGCTTGTTCAGCAGGAACTCAACGCCCGCCTTCAGGGCGTCCGCCAGCTTGTTCACGGCGGCTACGGCCGCGTCGCGCGCGGCCTCGATGCCCTTGCGCATTCGCGCGGCCAGCTCGGGGAAGAACAGCGCCAGGACGTCGCAGAGCTTGAGCAGCACGGTCGCCAGCGCGTTGATCAAACCGATGATCGCGTTGCGGGCGGCGTCGATCAGGCCGGTGACGATCGAGGCGAAGGTCTTGATGATGCCGTTGACCAGTGCGACCGCGGCGTCGAAGATCGCGGTGATCGCGTTGAGCAGGCCCTCGAAGAAGCTCTTGACCTTGGAGGCGATCCAGCTGAAGAAGCCGCCACCCTCCGACTCCCTCTGCTTGGCCTCCTTCTCCTTGCGCGCCTTCTCCTCGGCCTGTTCGCGCTCGTGCTGGATCTTGTCGTTGTCGTCCTCTTGACGCTGCTCGGCCTCCTTGTCGGTGTCCTCCTTCTCCTCGTGGATGCCGGTCCGCGACGCCTCGTGCTCCTCGGTGGCCTCGCTGTTGCTCTCCTCGACCTTGGCGTCCTGCTCGGCCCGCCACCCCTCGCGCTGCGCCTGCACGTCCGCGGCGACCTTGCCGCGCTCGTCGGCCTGCGCGGCGCTGTTCTCCTGGACCTGCTGCGCGACCTGCGCCTCGTGGTCCGCCTTCGCCTGGGCCTCGCCCTGCTGCCTGGTCTGCCGTTCGGTACCCATCTGGGCCTGGCCCCGCGCCACGCCCGCCTGGATCTCGGCTCCCCGCTCCTGCTGTGCGACGACAGCGACGCCCTGGTCGGCACCACCCGCCTGGACCGGGCCGCCACCCCCGCCGCCCTCCGCCGAGGGCACCTGGGCGGTCAGCGTCTCCGGCGGCGCGTTGGGGAAGACCTGGTCCTCGCCCATCGGCTTGGCCGACTCCTCGCGACCCGCCGTGTGCAGGGTGGTGGAGGCGTTCCGCAGTTCGGTCGTCTGCTCGTCGGTGCGCGCCGGGTCGTGCTCGCCGGTCAGCTCGACCTTCGGGGCCGGCCCGACGGTGGTGTTCAGCGCCGGATCGGTGGTCGGGACGTTGTCCACCGCGTCCTGGACGTCCCGGACCTCCTGCTCGGACATCTGCCCCTCGGCGTTGCCCGCCACGTGCGGCCGGGGGACCTGCTGCGCCTGGTTCCCGCCCTCGACGCGCTTGGCCTCGGCCTGGCGCTGCTCCTCCGCGGCCTGGGTCTCCTTGGCCTTGGTCAGCTCCACCTGCACCGGGTCGCCGGGCGGCGCGGCCTCGGGCGGGCCGGTCAGGACCTGCGGGGCGCCGGACGGGCGGGTGGTCGTCGGGGGAGCGGCCTGCAACGCCTGCTGCTCCTTCGCGACGTCGTTCGACGCCGCCGCGTCCACCTGGGACAACGAGGTCTGCATCGTGTCCGGCGGCAGGGTCGCCACCGTGGCCAGCGCCCCCTCCGGCGGCTGGCCGGACACGTCCGGCAGGGGTGCCTGCCGCTGTTCGGCGGGCGCGGGAGCCGCTGCGCCACCGCCACCGCCACCGCCACCCCCACCACAGCCGCCGCCGGCTCCCGCGGCTTCGGGCTCGGCCGGGGCGGGGCCGCCGTCGCAGCCGCCACCGCCGGGTTCCAGTGACGCCTCGGGAGCCGGACCCGCGTCCACGTCCGCTGCGCCCGGCGTGTCGACCCCACCACCGAGACCCGGACCCGCGCCGCCACCGGGACCGGGACCGCCCGCCAGGTCCGGAGCCGGACCAGCCCCGCCCGCGGGTTCGGGACCGGCGGCGGGACCGGGGTCGCCCGCGAACGCGGTGGGCTCGGGGGCCGCAGGGTCGACCGAGGTCGCCGCGCCACCAGGTTCGGCGACCTCCGCCCGGCCGTTGTCCGCGCCCATCGGGCCCAGGGGTTCCGGTGCGGCGGTGACCGGTTCGGCAGCGGGTTCCGGGCCTACCTCGGCGTCCAGCGGTTGCTCGGCGGGCGGTTCTTCCTCGGTGACCGGCGGGGGAGGCGCTTCGGGGGTCGCTTCAGGGGTCGGTTCGGCTTCGGCTCGTTCCGGTGGGTCCTGCTCCTCCGCCTGCTCGGCCTTGGTCGGCGGCGGGCTGGGGAAGGTCGGGGCCTGCTGCGGTGGCGGCGACCCGCTCGGGGGCAGGGTGATGCGGTCGGCGGTGGGGACGGTGGACACGTCCAGGTCGGTGGCGGGCAGGTGGTCCTCGGGTTTGAGGGCCGGCGGTTCCGGGGGTTCGTCCTCGGCCTTGGGCTCCTCGGGCTCCGGTACCGGCACCTCGGTGTCCGCCGCCGGGTCGAGGCCGATCGGTTTTTCCTGCTCCTCCACCCGCTCGTCCTGCCCGGGACGTTCCAGCAGGCCGTGCTGCACGAGCGGGCTGTCCGGGGCCTGCGCGGCTTCCTCCACGCGTTCCGGGGCCGCTTCACCGGGTTGGGTCGCGGCGGGCGCGCCCTCGGGCGCGGGTGTCGCGCCGGCGGGTGGCCCCTGGCCGGCAGGCTGTTGTGCGCCCGGTGCGCCGGGCTGGTGCGCGGCTGCGACCTCCTCGGCGGGCGCTTCCCCGGCCGGTGCCTCCTCAACCGGGACCGGGACCGGGGCCTCGACAGGGGGTTCTTCGGCGGGCTTCTCCTCCTCGGCTTCCTTCTCCTCCTCGGGCTCCGGGACGGGTTCCGGTTCGGGCTCCCCGGGCCGGGGTTCCTCCTCCGGCTCGGGCTCGACGCCCGGTTCGGGTTCCGGCTCCACACCCGGCTCGGGCTCGGGAACGGGTTCGGGTTCGGGCTCCGGCACGGGTTCCGGCACGTTCGGCGTCTCCACCGGACCCGGCGTGGTGCCCGCCTCCTCCACCAGCGCCAGCACCCGCGCGTAGTCCGACGACGGCAACCGCCGTTCCAGCCGGGTCAGCACCTCCACGCGCAGCTCCGGCGTGAACCGCGCCAACTGCGCCCGCACCCGCCGCGACGCGTCGGCCGGGTCGCCGCGCAGGCTGCGCAGCACGCCCGCGACCAACCGGTCCACCAACGTCGCCGGGTCGAGCCGCTCGGTGCGCATCCGGTCGGCGTCCACGGTGGCGTACCGCATCCACGCCGCACCCTGCGCGCCGCGTGGGACCGGCGAGGGGGACACCTCGTCCGACCGCGCCACCCGCTCGGCCTCGACCTCCAGCGGTTCGGTGGGCAGCGACACCGCGCCCGCGTCACGTCCCTGCGCCACCGCCCCAGACGGGTACGGGGCCTGCGCGGTGTGCAGGAGCTCGTGCACCAGCAGCCGCCGGCCGTCGGGGGTCTCCGGGCGGAACATGCCGTGCCCGAAGAAGATGTCCCGGCCCACGGTCACCGCGTCCGCGCCCAGCAGGTCGGTCACGGCCGCCGCGTCCCGGTCGTGGTGCACGCGCACCGCGCTGAAGTCGTGCCCCAACCGGGTCTCCAGCTCGCGCCGCAGACCGAGGTCGATCGGGTGCCCCGGTGACGCCAGCACCTCGCGCAGCTCGCGCAGCGGCCGGACCGGGGCCGACGACCGGTCCTTGCCCTTGCCCGCTTCACCCGGCGTGCGCGCCACCGCCCGCGTCACGGCGCGCCCCCGCCCAACCCGCTGTGCACCGACCGCGCCAGGGCCACGCCCAGCACCCGCGCGGACGACGTCCGGGGCACCGCGGGCACGCCCGCCACCACATCCGCGTCCACCGGGACGTCGACGGGGGCGCGCAGCAGCAACCGGGTCAGCTCCCGCCGGAACGACTCGACCAGCACGTCGGCGTCCACCCGGCCGAAACCGGTCACCACCAGCTCGTCGATCTCCACCGTCACACCCACCCGGCCACCTCCGCCGAGGTGAGCGAGCGGTCCAGCTTGAGGTACTCGGTGCGCGCCGCCGCCAGCACGTGCCGCATCCCCAGCGGGACGTCCTGCTCCGCCGCCAGGAACGCCGCCGACAGCGCGATGTTGCGGATGCTGCCGCCCGCCACGGTGAGCTGCGCCAGCCGGCGCGCGTCCACGCCCGCGGTCGGGGTGTCGGCCGGGATCACCCGCCGCCAGATCTCCGCGCGCTCGTGCTGCCCGGGGAACGGGAAGTCCACCACGAACCGGATGCGCCGCAGGAACGCCGTGTCGAGCGCCTTCTTCATGTTCGTGGTCAGGATCGCCAGGCCCCGGTAGGACTCCATGCGCATCAGCAGGTAGCTGACCTCGATGTTGGCGTACCGGTCGTGGCTGTCCTTGATCTCGCTGCGCTTGCCGAACAGCGCGTCGGCCTCGTCGAACAGCAGCAGCGCGCCGCCGCCCTCGGCCGCGTCGAACACCCGCCGCAGGTTCTTCTCGGTCTCGCCGATGTACTTGCTGATCACCTGGGACAGGTCGATGACGAACAGGTCCAGCCCCAGTTCGCCCGCGAGCACCTCGGCGGCCAGCGTCTTGCCGGTGCCGCTGCCGCCCGCGAACAGCGCCGTCACGCCCAGACCGCGCCGCAGCACCTGCTCGAAACCCCACCGCTGGTACACGGTGGACCGCTGCCGGACGTGCGCGAGGACCTCGCGCAGGACCGCCCGCTGCGCCTCGGGCAGCACCAGGTCCGCGGTCACCGCACGCGGCTCGATGCGCTGCCCCAGCTCGTCCAGCGCCAACCGCGCCTGGTCCAGGCCCGCGCGCCAGGCCAGCTCGGCCGGGTCCCCGGAGGCGCGCCGCACCGCCGTCCCGGCCGACCGGATGACGTGCGCGGGCAGCGAGAACTGCGCCACCAGGTCGCGCAACCGCTCCTCGGGCACCCCCGCCCCACCGCCGTTCGACGCCGAACCATTCAGCGCCGAACCGTCCAGCGCCGAACCGTCCAGCGCCGACCGCCACAGCGCGCGCTGCTCGTCCTGCGTGGGCCGGTCCAGCACGACCCGGGGCCACGGTCGCCTGCCCGCCGGCACCGGGTCGTCCGCCGACACCACGACCGGCACGCCCAGCCCGTCCACGAACGCCCGCGCCGCCGCCTGCTCCCGACCGGTCACCTCGACCAGCAGCGCCGACGGCAGCAGCAGGGCCTCGCGCTCCCACAGCGCGCACAGCGCCTCGCGCTCGACGGCCGTCGAGGGCACGTCGTCGGACGACAGCGCGTGCAGCGCCACGCCCGCCGACCGGGCGGCGCTCGCGGCGACCTCCCACCGGGTGTGCCGGTCGGCCCCGACGAGGTGCGCGTGCGGCCCCTCGGCCCACCACCCCGCCACGGCGCCGGCCGCCTCCCGGTGCGACCCGGGCAGGTCGTCGGGCACGTCCACCCGCGACACCAGGCCGCGCAGCCGGTCGTCCAGGTAGGGCACGCCGAGCAGGAAGTGCAGCACCCGTTCGTCCACGCGCAGCCGCGCGGCGGTCAGCACGGGACCGGGGTCCGGTTCGACCAGCCGCCACCGCCGCAGCGGCGCGACCGGCGTCGTCGCGCTCCAGTGCGCGTCGTCGAACGCGGCGAAGGCGTGCGCGAACGTCGGCACGGGCGCGTCCGGGCGCAGTTCGGCGGCGACGGCCAGCAGCAGCACCCGGCGCTCGAACGTGCTCAGCCCGAAGCACGAGCACACCGCCTCCAGCGCGCTCAGCCCGCCCCCGTCCGCGCCGACCGCCCCGCCCTCGCTGTCCACCCCGTCCGCGCCGACCGCCACGTCTCCGCCGACCGCCCCGTCCCGACCGGCCAGGACGGCGTCGACCGCGTCCACGAGGGCGGACCGGTGCCGGTCGCCGTCCTCGGACCACCCGCCCCCCACCGCACTCACCCGGTGACGTCGAGGGTCGGTCCGGTGAACGTGCCGCCGGAGTGGATCAGCGGGCTCTCCGCGCCGTCCACCCGCACCCGCACGAGGTAGGTCCCCGCCGCGACGTCCCGCACCGGCACGGTCTGCTCGGTGCCCGGCGACGCGGGGAACGGCGCGGTGAACTGGTGTCCGCGCGGCCCGCCCGCGGGCGCCTGCTCGTCCAGCAGCAGCAGGACGCGCTGCTCGGGCGCCACCGGGAGGTCCAGCTCCACCCGCACCGCGGTGCCCGCTACCAGCGCCACGTCCAGCACCCGCGGCCGGCGCACGTACGGCACCGCGTTGGACTCCAGCCAGGGGCGCGTCGACCCGCCGACCCGCACGTCGTGGCGCAGCTGCACCGGCCACACCCCGGCGGGCAGGTCCGGCGGCTGCGCGAGCACCACGGCGTCGTCGCGCACCCGCACGACCTCCGCGTCCAGCCCGCCCACCAGCGCGCCCACCCCGGGGCCGGCGAGGTTCGCACCGAGCAGCACCAGGTGCCGGTCGGCGGTGACCGGGCCGTCGTCGGGCGGCGTGCCCGCCGGGGCGTCCGGCGCGACCGACAGGACCCGGTCGAGCACGGGCCTGGTGAACGCGGTGACCGCGATCCGCCGGTCCAGCACCGGTGTGCCCGACGACGGCGTCGACAGCCCGTCGAGCAGCACGGCGCTCGCCAGGTACGGCACGGACAGCGCGTAGGGCGTCTGGAGCATCGTGGACCAGAGCTTGGACAGGTCGTCGAGGTCCACCTGCGCGGGCGTGAACCGCACGAGCTGCGGCGACGCGCCCAGGTCCGAGCCGAGCAGCGGCGGCCTGCCCACCGCGTCCTGGATGTCGGCCCTGGTCAGGACCGGCTGCTCGTGCAGCGCGGCGGCGACCGCGCCGAGCAGCCGCTGCGGCACCAGCTCGACCTCGTCGCCGAAGAAGCTGATCAGGTAGTGCAGGTCGATCGCGGCCTGCGGGCGCTTGAGCACCGTGCCGTCGGGGCCGCGGGTGACCGCGTCCTGGTTGCGCAGCGCGGCGTTGGGCGTGACCTGGTAGCAGAAGACGGTGACCAGGGCGTCCGTCGTGGGTTCCGCGGGCGGTTTGGTGGTCGAGACGTTCGCGCCGACCTCCACCGCGGTGACCGCGCGGGCCAGGAAGCCCTGAAGCGCCCTGGTGACGGTGGCGACAGCCAGGAAGTTGCTCATCGGTGCTCGTCCTCGCGGGTGAGGTAGCGCTCCAGGCTCAGCACCGGTTCCGGCCGCCGGGGCGCGGGGCGGGCGGGGCGGGCGCGTTCCGGGGCCGCCGCGACGACCTCGACCCGGCCGATGGACACCCGCACGACGGGCTCCGGGGCCGCCAACGGCGGGGGAGCGGGGGCCCGCCGGGGCTCGACCGCGGGCGGCGGCACGACCGCGCCCGCCCGCCGGGGTCCGCGTCGGGCGACCGGTGGCGCGGTGGGCCGCACGGTCACCTCCACCGTCTCCGACCGCTGCTCCAGCACCGTCTCCCGGACCACCTCGTGCCGGGTGGCGCGCTCGGTGGTGACGCGGGTGCCCGACACCTCGACCCGGGTCTCGCCGGGCACCGGCACCGCGCGGGGCACGGCCACCGGCGGGATCGGTGCCGGCTGCCCGGCCGGTCCGCGCGCACCCGCCGGGCCGGGGACGCCGGGAGCGGGCGGCCCGGCGGTCGGGAACCGGGGGAGCGACGGGGGCGACCACACCTCCACCTCGACCTCCGACTCCACCTCGACGTGCTCGAACACGTGCGGCAGGCGGGGGCGCGCGACCGGGCCCGCCGCCGGGAACCCCGGCACGGCACGCGCCAGCAGGCGGTCGAAGTGGTCAACCACGGCCCACCAGTCCCAGGTAGTGGCGGCGGCGGACGGGGCTCAGCGCGAGCACGTCCGGTTCCGTCCAGCCGTAGGCGGAGGCGAGCGCGTGCACGTCGTCCAGCAGCGACCGCGCCCAGCTGTCCAGCTCGGCCCACAGGTGGCCCACGACGTCCACGGTCGCGGTGGTGCGCAGCCCGCACTCCACGCACGGCATCACCACGCGCACGTCGGCCGCCGGGTCCGCCTCGGCCGCGGCGTCGGCCACCAGACGCACCACCTCGGCCGGCACCACCCCGGGCACCGGCGGCCCGTCGTGCGCCGATCGCCCGTCGTGCGCCGATCGCCCGTCGTGCACGGGCCGCCCGTCGTGCTCCACGGCGAGCACGCACCGGCGCAGCAGCACGTCCCGCGCCGCCGCGGGGTCGAGCGCCGCCGGTTCGAGCGCCGTCGGTTCGAGCGCCACCGCCGGGTCGGCCGCCACCGCGAGCAGGTCCGCCGACGTGGGCAGCCGGAACCGCACGAGCCACGGCCCCGACCCGACCTCCAGCACGTCCGGCACGTCGACCCCGGCGTCGAGCACGTTGGCCACGTCGAAGTCGAACTCCTGCTCGGTGCCGCAGCCGGGGCACGCCACCAACCCGGTCAGCCGATCCCCGAACAGGGCGCGGCGCAGCCCGAACAGCCGCCGGTCCCGCGCGCCCACCGCCAGGTCCGGCGACGCCTCGCCGGTCAGCGCCTGCAACAGCAGGGCGCGGCGCACCGGTCCGGCCGCCAGGCCCGACTCCCACGTCGCGAGCAGTTCCGCCGGGCCGCGCACGGTCAGGCCGGGAACTGGAAGGACGGCTCTTCGGGCTCGGCGACCTCCGGGTCGCGCTCCCACCCCTCGTGCTCCAGCTTCAGGCTCTGGATGGCCACCGCGTTGGCGTTGGCGTCCAGCTCGCCGACGATCTGGTACTCGGCGACCCAGGCCCGGTAGACCTTGTAGGCCACGGCGACCTGCCCCGCCTCGTTGAGCACCTGGATCACGATGTCCTTGCGGAAGTCCCGCAGCGACGACTCCGACCCGCGACCCTGCCCGACCGACCAGACCTTGTTGGCCCAGCGGTCGAACTCCGCGTCGTGGGTGACGCCGCGCTCCAGCGTGATCGCCTCGAACTCGGTGCGCCCCGCGGACTTGCGCGGTGAGCTGGCGTCGCCCCCGCTGCGGTGCTTCACCACCTCGGTGGTCCGCTTCAGCGGACTGATCTTGGACACCCCGGCGACCGGACGACCGTCCCACAGCACCACGAACTTGAAGTTCTTGTAGGGGTCGAACCGCTGGGGGTTGACGATGAACTCGGCCATGCGAACCTCACACCTCGATCTGCCCGGCCAGCTGCTCGATCCTGACGACGACGAACTCGGCCGGCTTCAGCGGTGCGAAGCCGACGAGGATGTTCACGATCCCGTTGTCGATGTCGTTCTGCGTCGTGGTGTCCTTGTCGCACTTGACGAAGTACGCCTCGCGCGAGGAGGCGCCCTGGAACGCGCCGCGCTCGAACAGCGTGTTCAGGAACGCGCCCACGTTCAGCCTGATCTGCGCCCACAGCGGCTCGTCGTTGGGCTCGAACACCACCCACTTCGTGCCGCGGTAGAGGCTTTCCTCGATCATCAGCGCCAACCGCCGCACCGGGACGTACTTCCACTGCGAGGCCAGCGCGTCCGCGCCGTCCAGCGTCCGCGCGCCCCACACCACCGGGCCGATCACCGGGAACGACCGCAGGCAGTTCACGCCGAGCGGGTTGAGCAGGCCGTTCTCGGTGTCGTTGAGCGGCACGGTCAGCGCGCGCGTGCCGGTGAGCCGGGCCTCGGTGCCGGCGGGCGCCTTCCACACGCCGCGCTCGCCGTCGGTGCGGGCCATGATCCCGGCCACCGCGCCGCTCGGCGGGAACGACCGCAGCCGACCGGTCAGCGGGTCCACCTGCTCCAGGTGCGGGAAGTACAGCGCCGAGTGGTCGCCGCGCACCGCGTCCAGCGCGGGCAGCCCCGCCCGCGCCCTGGTCAGCGTGTTCCACGCCACCGGGCTGTCCACCAGCAGGAACGCCCGCTTGTCCACGCACAGCCGCTGCGCCTCGGCCAGCACCGCGACCTGCTGGTCGACCGACTCGAACCCGCACACCTCGGGCAGGCACAGCAGGTTCACGTCCGGCACGTCGCGCAGCGCGTGCAGCCCGGTCTTGAGCAGCTCGTTGCCGATCAGGTCGGCCGGACCGGGGACGTCCCCGTCCCGGCCCTCGGTCCCGTTCACCGCGTAGGCGGTGAAGTTCGGGGCCGCGTTGAGGTTCAGCGCGGCGGAGACCGGGCCGCCGAACTCCAGCACGGTGCCCGGGTCGTCGGAGCCCGACACCACCTGGAGGCGGTTGCCCATCGGCACGACGCGCGCCGCGCCGAACGTCCGGGAGCCGGGGGTGTCCGGGATCGTGCGCAGCGCCGCCTCCAGCGCCAGCGCCAGCTCGAACAGGTTCACCGGCGCGCCACCGATCCGCGTCCTGCGCACGGTGTCCTCACCGCGGACCTTCACCTCCAGGTCCCCGTCCGGGATGGCCGGCAGGTCCTCGCCGAACGCGCCCGACACCGTGCCCACCGGTTCCGGCCGCAGGCCGGACCCCTTGTCGTCCACGGTGATCAGGTCCGAGCGGGAGTTGACCACCGCGACGACGTGGCGCGGGTGCGCCGGGTCGGGGGAGACGTCCGCGAAGGTCTCACCGCCGACCCGCAGGGTGTAGGTCTCGTCCGGCGTCGGCGTCGCGTAGTCGATCGACACCCGCAGGCCGTTGCCCCAGGCGCCCGGTTCCTTCGCGCGCACCTCCAGCGCCTCGCCCGGCGCCTTCGCGGGGTTGTCGGTGCTGTTCTTCAGCACCACCGACGCGGGCTCCGCGTTCGAGGCGACCCGCACCACGACGCCGACCGACCCGCCGTTGAGGAAGAACTGGCGCACCGCGTAGCTGACCGGACTGCGGGCGGCGACCCCGCCGAACCGCCGTTCGAAGTCGGCGAAACCGGTGATCGTGACCGCCTCGTCCACCGGACCGCGCGTCGTGTAGCCGACGAACGCGCACACCGACGTGGACACAGCGGTAATCGTGCGAACCCGGCTCGGCAATTCCTCGATGTACACGCCGGGGTAGGTCGGTGAAACAGGCATACGCCCTCCACGATTCCTCGACACTGCTGTGTGCGGAGGAAAGGGCAGGAAGCAAGCCCGAACGGCCCCTCTGGTCCCCAGTCCCCCCGGCGCAAAGGATCAAACCCGATCATTTACCCGGAGGTGCCGGGTGTCAAGCGGGTGAGCGACGTTGCGAAGAATCTGATCCTAATGGGTGAACGGGAACCGATCATTCCTTGGTCGTGCGGAATCCATTGTTCTCGTGCTCTGTTTCTCGATTCAGTCCCGGGTTTTGCAAGTCGTTGGCGTCTTCGGACCCGCGGGGTGACCCGGTGAGCGATGTCCGGTGGAGCCGAACCGCCGTCCGGGACGCCGGGACGTCCCGGACGGTGATCCGGTCTCCGTCGCAGACGGGGTGTCAGCCGTTCGCGAAGTAGATCCTGGCTCCGGCGCAGCTGTCCGGGCAGTGGAGCTCGGCCCGGTACGTCGAGTACACCCGATTACGCCAGATGTCGTGGTTGCCGCTGCTGCGGTTCTCCCGGACGACCTCCGGCGAGCCGGGGACCGCGACATCGCGGACGAGGACGAACGAACGGCCGACGACCCCTGTCGTGGCGGCGTGGAAGATCGTGGAACCGGCCGTGTTGATCGGTGGGGTCACGCAGGACCACTGCGTGACCCTGCAGTGCACCTGATCGATGGCGAGCGCCGAGCCCGGAACGGCCAGCGAGATCGCCATCGCACCGGCGGACGCCAATGCCGTGGACAAGATCCTCGTTCTCATGTGCTCCTCCTCGACGGGCCCGCCGGGTGCCGCGGTCGACCGGGTTCCTGCGGTTCGGTGGTCGACAGCCGGGCGGGCCGGCGTGTTCCACTGTGCGCCGCCGACTCCGCAGGTTTTCCGAAATTTTCAACAATCCGCTGGTCAGGTCTGGTTTCACGGCACACGGTATTGATCGTGCGCGTGCACCCCACGACCTCCGCGGTCGACGGGTGGAATTTTCTCCGGGCGGTACAGACATGTTGGAGGTGTTCACAGAGAACGGCGGTCAGGTGGGGCCGGCGGACTCGCCGAGGCTGTCCAACCGTCCCTGGACGCACTGGGCGTCAGCGTTGCGCCCCTGTTGCCGGTACAACTCCTGTGCTTGTCGCCACGCGGCGCGAGCCCGGGCGCGCTGGCCGAGGGCGACGTGGGGGTGCCCCAGGTTGTCGAGGGTGCGGGCCGCCTCGGCGTTGTTGCCGAGAGCGCGGTACAGGTCGAGGGCCTGGCGGTAGTGCCTGACCGCTTGGCGGTGCTGGCCAGTGCGGTGGGCGATGTACCCGAGGCTGTCCTGGGTGGCCGCCTCGCCGTCGCGGTGGTGGTGCAGGCGGCACAGGACGAGGGCGGCCCGGCAGTGGTCGCGGGCGGTGTCGTAGTCGCCCAGCCGGGCCGTGTACCAGCCGGCGGTGTTGAGTTCGCGCGCTTCCCCCACCGGGTGCCCGAGGGTGCGGTAGAGGCGCAGGGCGTGGTGGGTGTGCTCCAGGGCTTTCCGGTCGTCCTCTTGGAATTCCCAGGCCCGCGCGAGTTCATGGTGGGTGTGCGCCTGTTCGGCAAGGTCGTGGTGCCGTTCTGCCGAGGCGAGGGCATGGTGCAGGTGTTCGACTGCCTGCTCATGCCACCCCGATTCCGCGTAGGTGTGGCCGAGGAGCCGGTGGGCCACGACGGGGGCGGCGGGGTCCGGCAGGTGGGTGGCGGCGTCGGCGGCGGCTCGCCACACGGCCAGCGCGTCGGGGTGGTGCCCCCGCCACTGGTGGAAGGTGGTCAGGGTCCAGGCCAGGTGCCACACGGCTTCGTGGCGGTGGTGGGCGCTGGCGGTGTGCTGGGCGGCCAGGAGGTGCGGGTGGTGGGTGTCCAGCCAGGCCATCGCGGCCGGCTGGTCCGGCAGCGGGTGCGGGTGGGTTCTGTGGGCGGGCGGATCGAGCCGGATCGGCCGACGGTGCGGGTTGAGCAGGTTTTCGGCGGTGTGGGCGGTGTGCCGGTAGAAGTCCACCACCCGCTCCAGCGCTGCTCGCCGCACCGGCTCGGAGAGGCTGCTGAGGGCGGTGGTGGCGGCGTAGGCGCGGACCACGTCGTGCATCCGGTAGCGGCCGTGCGGGTGTTGGTCGAGCAGGGAGTGGTTCTCCAGGGCGCGTACGACCTTGCGCGTGCGGGCTTCGGGCAGAGCGGTGAGGGACGCGGCGGCGGGCAGGTCGAAGTCCGGGCCGGGCGCGATCCCGAGCAGGGCGAACACCGCGCGCTGCACATCGGTGAGGTGACGCAGGGACCATGAGAGCACCGCGGGCAGGCTGGCGGTGGGATCGGTCTCATGGTCGAACGCCTCCAGTCCGAGATCACGCAGTTCGGCGGCCAACGCGGCCAGCGGAACCCGTGAACGGGTCACGGCGTGGCGGGCGGCGATCGCCAACGCCAGCGGGTGGTATCCGCACAACTCGACCAGCTCTCCGATCGCTCCCGGTTCGGCGTCGACCCGCTGTTCCCCCAGGCGTCGGGCCAGCAGGGTGCGGGCCTCGTCGCGGGTGAGGACGCCCAGTGACAGGTGACGGGCGCCGTACCGGTCGATCAGGGAGGACAAGGTGGTGCGTCCGGTGACCAGCACGGTGCAGGTGGGGGTGCCCGGCAGCAGCGGCAGGACCTGGTCGGTGGTGGCCGCGTTGTCCAGCACGACCAGCACGCGCTTGCCGGCGATCACGCTGCGGTACAGCGCCGCCTGGGCCTCCAGGTCAGTCGGGATGCCATCGGGTTCGACACCGAAGGCATCGAGGAACCCGCGAACCGCGGCCACGGGGTGCAAGGGCCGGTTGCCGGGGCTGAAACCGCGCAGGTCGACGAACAACTGCCCGTCGGGGAAGCGGTGGGCGTTGCGGTGCGCCCAGTGCAACGCCAACCAGGTCTTGCCGACACCGCCCACTCCGCCGATCGCCGCGATGACGACCTCTCCGGCGGTCGCTGTCCTCGACCTGGGCGTGGCTCCCGCTCTCGCGGACGGGTGTTCGCCCGGCTTGTCGGTCGACAGCTCGTCCAGGTGGACCAGTTCGGCGGCACGACCGGCGAACGGCCGTGGTGGCGCGGGCAACTGCCGGGGCACCGGGCAGCACGATCCCGCTGTCGCACCCACCGTCGCCGAGGACAGGGTGGGGTCCGCGGTGAGGATGCGGTGGTGCAGCTGTCGCAGCTCCGGTCCGGGGTCGGCACCCAACTCGTCGGCCAGCCGGGTGCGCACGTCCTGGTAGAGGGCCAGGGCTTCGGCCTGACGTCCACCGCGGTACGAGGCGAGCATGAGTTGGGCGGCCACGCGTTCGTCCAACGGGTGCGTGGTCGCGCGGAGTGTCAGCTCGGGCAGGACCTCGGCGTGCCGCCCGAGCCGCAGTGCCAGGTCGAGGCGTTCGGCGTCGGCGGCGAACCGCTCCAGCTCCAGCCCTTCCCGCACTGCGACGGCCCAGGGCGTGTCCAGATCCGCCAACGCCCCGCCCCGCCACAGCGCGCGCGCCTGCCCCAGCAGGTCCAGGGCACGGGACGCTTCCGCCGTGGTCCGTGCCTGGGCGACCAGACCGCGGAACCGGTGCACGTCCACCTGGTCGGCATCGGTCAGCAGGACGTAACCGCCTCCACGTCGCTCGATCGTCACCGCTCCCGCGATGTCGGCGGCGACCAGCGCTTGACGCAGGTGGGACAGGTAGTTGCTGACCAGTTGCCGTGCCCGGTGCGGCGGCTGTTCTCCCCAGACCCGGTCCACTACCTGGTCGGTCGTCACAACCTCGTTGGCGTCGGCCAGGAGCGCCGCCAGCACGCATCGCCGGCGGGCGTGCCCGAGATCCACCCGGGAGCCGTCGACGAGGAGCTCCACCTGACCCAACAGCCGCAGTTCCACCGTCATGGCGGCACTCTCCCCTCGACCACCGCTGGGCTTCCCATTCCCCCCCACCGGACAGGCGATCCGCAGGGTGCCGTGCACGCCCTCCACTCATTCGCTCAGACACCGGGATCAGCTCCGCGGCAACGCGTCGAACTGTCGTTGGACGCGATCGGCGGCAGCGTGGTGGTGTTGCTCGCGGTACACCTCCAGCGCCGCGAGCCACAGGGCTCGGGCCTGCTCGTACTGCTCCAGGGCGGCGTGCGTTGCACCCAGCCGGTCGCGGACTGCGGCGACGTGGTAGGTGTAGCCGAGAGCATCGAGCAGGGCGAGTGATCGCTGGTAGCAGTCGATCGCCTCGCGGTGGTGGCCGGTGTGGTGAGCGATGTGCCCCATGGTTTCCCACACGTCCGCTTCGCCGTCGGGGTCGGGGTGCCGGCGGTAGAGGAGGAGTGCGGCCTGGCAGTGCTCACGGGCCCGGTCGTGGTCCCCGAGTCGGGTGGCGCACCACCCGACGGCGTTGAGTGCGGTGGCTTCTCCTCCGGGATCTTCCAGCACGCGGAAGAGGCCCGCGGCGTGCACGGCGTGTTCCAGTGCCTGCCGGAAGGCCCCTTCCTGCTCCGGGGGTTGCAGTTGCCAACTCCGCACCTGCCAGCTCCGCGCGAGCATCAGCCGGGTGCTCGCCCCGTTGACGTGGTCCTGGTGCTGTTCCGTCAGGACGAGCGCCCGTTGCAGGTGTTCGACGGCCTGTTCGTGCTGCCAGAGGTCGGCACAGCAGTTGCCGAGGCGCCTGAGGGACACGGCCAGGACCGCGGGGTCCTGGAGGTGTTCGGCGGCGTCCAGCCCGGTCTGCCAGACGGCGAGGTGGTCGCGTCGGCGCCCTCGTCTGACCAGGAAATCGCTCAGGCACCAGACCAGTTGCCACGCCATCCGGTACCAACCTCGTGAAGTAGCGGTGCCCAGTGCGGCCAGGAGGCAAGGGCTTTCGTCGTCGAACCAGGTCAGGGCCGCAGACAGGTCGGGCAACGGGTGGGGGAGGTACGAGGGTTCGGGTGGGTCGACCCACGGCGCGCGTCGGTGGGGAGCGAGAAGTCCCTGGCCGGTGTACGCGGTGTGCGCGTAGAACCCGACCAGCCGCCGCAACGCCGCCTGCCGCGCCGGCTCGGCAGGCTCGTGGCCGGCGAGGGCGGCCGCGTAACCGCGCACGAGGTCGTGCATGCGGTAGCGACCGCGGCTGTCGCGGCTCACCAAGCAGGCGTCCTCCAAGCCGCGCAACAGCGCCCGGGTCCGGGCGAGGGGGAGACCGGCGAGGTTGGCGGCGGCGGGCAGCCCGGTGTCGGGACCGGGGGCGGTGCCCAGGTGCGCGAAGACCTGCCGTTGCTCGGCGGTCAGGTGGTGCAGGGACCACGACAGGACCGCGGGCAGGCTGGCGGCGGGTTCGTCGCTGTCGAGCGCGATCAGGCCAGTGTCCCGGAGTTCGTCGACGAGTTCGGTCAGGGTGGTTCCAGGCTGGCTGTGGGCGCGTGCCGCGAGGATGCCCAAGGCCAGCGGGAACCCGCCGCACAGCAGGATCACGTCGTCCACCGCCGACGATTCGGCTCTCGTGCGCTCCTCGCCGAGGCGGCGGGTGAGCAGGGAACGGCCTTCCGGCGGGGAGAGCACGTCCAGGTACAGGTGATGGGCACCGTGCGCGGTGATCAGGCCGGGCAGTCGGTGCCGGCTGGTGACCACCACCGTGCAGGTGTTCCCACCGGGCAGGAGCGGGACGACCTGGTCGGTGGTGGCGGCGTTGTCCAGCACGATGAGCATCCGCCTGTTGGCGACCAGGCTGCGGAACAGCGCGGCCTGGGCGTGCGGGTCGACGGGGACGCGGTTGCGCGGCACACCGAGGGCGTCGAGGAAGCCTCGCACGGCCACCGCCGGCTCCATGGGCTGTGAGTCCGGGCTGAAGCCGCGCAGGTCGACGAACAGCTGCCCGTCGGGGAACCACTCGGAGTGCTGGTGCGCCCAGGTGATCGTCAGCCAGGTCTTCCCCATGCCGCCCGCCCCGGCCAGTGCGCAGACCACCACGGTGCGTCCGGCGGTGGAGTCGTTGAGCGTGACGAGGTCGAGTCGCCCCAGTTCATTGTCGCGGCCGACGAACGGCTCGGGTGCGGCCGGGAGTTGCCGGGGCACGATCGCCGGGTCGGTCGCGGCCGGCTCAGGGGCCGCAGCAGCAGGCGATCCGGGTGACGTGGTTCCGACCGCCGCAGCGCCCGTCGGGGAAGGCGGTGCCAGTTCCGCGGCGTCGGTGAGGACTCGTTGGTGCAGCAGGCGCAGTGTGGCGCCGGGATCGGCCCCGAGTTCGTCGGCCAACCGCAGCCGCAGCCGGTCGTAGTGCAGCAGTGCTTCGGCCTGGCGGCCACCGCGGTGCAGGGCGAGCATCAGTTGACCCGCGACGCGCTCGTCGAGTGGGTGTTCCCGGGCACGGGCGGTCAGCTCGGGGAGCAGTTCGACGTGGTTGCCCGAGCGCAACCGCAGGTCGACCCGATCCACGTCGGCCGAGAAGCGCTCCCGCTCCAGTTCTTCGCGCACGGTGTTGATCCACGGCGTGTCCAAGCCGGCACAAGCCGGTCCCCGCCACAGCCGTGAGGCCCGCTCCAACAGGGTCACCGCGCGGGATTCGTCGGCCTGCGACCGGGCCAGGCCCACCAACTCCCGGAAGAGGTGCAGGTCCACCGCACTTTCGTCCATCTCCAGCACGTACCCGGTGGAACGCCGTCGGATGGGCGCCGGGCGGTCGTCGACGGTCAACACCTTGCGCAAGCGCGAGAGGTAGCTGCTGACCACTTCCCGCGCCCGGCGCGGCGGGTCGTCCGCCCACACCCGGTCGACGAACTGCTGCACTGTCACCACTCGGTTCACCTCGATCAGCAACACGACCAACACGCACTGCTGTCGAGCGTGCCCCACCTCCAGTCGCTCGCCGTCGACCAGACCTTCGACATTGCCCAACAACCGCAGTTCCACCGAACCTCCCCGTAGGGACCTCCCTACCGCCGCGCCCTCGCGGTCGACACCGCTGACCGGTCGATTCCAGCGATCCGGCAGGCAGCACGAGAACACGGCGTGATCACCGAACGCCAGTCGTTCACCGTGAACGCGTCCCGGCAGGAGGTCGGGCGGGAATCGACAGGAGAACCCGTGAACACCTATCGACGGATGGCCGTGACGGTCGCTTTCTGCGCCGCGTCCTCCATGGCGGTGCCGCACCAGGCCGGTGCCGCACCGCACACCGGTGCGGCGATCGTCAGGGCTTCAGGACTGGCGTCGTGCACGCCGCGCCACCTCGACGCCGAGTACTGGGCGACCTGCACCGCGGGCCGCACGCCGTCCAGGGTGCGGGTGGGTGGTCTGTGCAGGCAACCGACCGGGGACGACACGTGGCGCTGGACGGACTGGATCACCGTCTCCGGCAGCAACAGCACACCGATGCAGGGCCGGTGCGACATCGAGGTGCACGACTCCGCGGTCGAGGTCCAATCGCTCTGAACACCGGGCGGGAACCGCCCGGACACCGACTCGGTCACTTCTCGATCGCCCTCGGCGACCGTGAGCGCGCTCTTGTGGCGTGAAGCGCTGCGGCTGTGGATCACCTGCATGTCGGTTACCCGGGCACAATGCCGCGCGTGGAGCCGATTACCGAGGCGGAGGTTCGGGTCGTCCCGGCCAACGAGGCGTCGTGGGACGACGTCGAGGCCGTTTCGGGGCTTCCGACCTCGGTGAGTGCTGCTGCCGGCGGTTCGAGCTCGGGAATTGATCCGGCGGGACAGCCGCAGGAGGGGTGGGGCACCGCTTAGCGGGAGCAGGCCGCTCGCGGTCGAGCGGGCGCGTCCACCAACGGGTTGATCGCCTACGGCGAGCCGGCGGGGTGGGTGGCCGTCGAACCCCGGATCGCCTACTCGGAGTTGCGGACGCTCCGCGTTCCTCGGGGTGGTCGGAATGAAGACAAGACGACGGCGTGTGGGCCGTGACGTGCTTCGTGGTCCGCAAGGGGGGCCGGAGGCACGGGGTGACCTACGTGCTCGCCCGCGCCGCGGTCGCGTACGCGCGCGACCGCGGCGCCGAGGCGGTGGAGGGGCACTCGACGACGACCCGGTCGGGCAAGCAGGTCACCCGGGGCGAACTGCACGTCGGTGCTCACCAGGTCTTCGAGGGCGCCGGGTTCGTCGAGGTCGGGAACCCGGCGGGGTTCACCCCGTCAGCCGGAACGTCGCGTCCGCCCTCCCCGTCGCGTCCGTGATCGGGTCGAGCCGCAACTGGTAGCCGTAGTGGCGGATGTGGCGGTCCGGGTGGTTGTACGACTGGAACGACGCCCACGACGAGGAGGCCAGCCCCGCCACCTGGCGGAACGAGGCGTCACCGCCGAACGTCGCGGTGCCGTCGTTCGCGGCCAGCACGAAGTCGAAACCGTAGTGCCGCAGGTAGTGACCGGGGTAGTTGACCGACTGGAACGACACCGTGCCCGTCCCGGCCAGGCCGGTCACGACGCGGAACTGGGAGTCCTGCACCGGGCTCACGTTCGGGTCGATCCGCACGTCGAAGTCGGCGTGCCGCACGTACCGGTCCTGGTGCGTGTACGACTGGATGCGGCTGACCGGTGCGGACGCGCCCCACTTCGCCAGCACCCGGCCCTCCTCGGCGGCGGTGAGGTTGAGGATCGAGCCGTGCCGCTTGCGCGTGCCGCCCAATGAGAAGTCGGTGCGGGTGGCGAAGTTCCGCGTGCTGCCCAGGTTCGACGACGTGATCGGCATGTACCCGCGCCCGGTGGCGTACTGGTCCAGCCACAGCGCCCACTCGGTGCGGCCGTTGAAGCGCATCCACATCGGACCCTCGACCACGGTGCCGCCGGTGGCCCCGTTGGAGATCCCCATGTGCGACAGGTTGCCGATGGTGGTCCACGTGCCCAGGATCGAGTTGCTGCCCTCGACGGTGATGTGGCCGTCGGCGGAGGCGCGGAAGTAGCGGTACCCGCCCACGCCCTCGGGCGACTCGACCACCTGGGTGTCGATGACGCCCTGCCCCGCGCCCCGGTCGAGGTAGAGCACCGGCGTGCTCACGGACCGGAAGTCCCTGGTGCGCACGTAGTAGATGCGGTGCTTCTTCACGCCGTTGAGCGTCGCGTTCGTCGCCCAGTAGACGACGTAGTCGCCGGACGCCGGGTCGTGGATCGCCTCGGGGGCCCACGCGTCGCCCGCACCGGGGATGCCGCCCGCCACGTTCAGCAGGCGCGGCGCGGACCAGGTGACCAGGTCGGTGGACTCCCACACCACCAGGGACTTGCTGCCGTTGTTGGCCGCGTCGGACCACGACGTGCCGCTCGCGATGCGCAGGTCCGTCGCGATGATCCAGTACCGGTCGCCGGCGGGGGAGCGGACCAGCGCGGGGTCGCGCACGCCGCGCGTGCCCACGGTGGACAGCAGCACGGGCGCGCCGTTGTTCAGGTCGGTCCAGCGCAGGCCGTCCCGGCTGTGCGCCAGGTGCAGCTGCTCGCCGGTGGCGTGCTCGCCGGTGAAGTGCGCCATCAGGTAGCCGGTGAACGGCTCGGCGGCCGACGCGCGCGGGGCGGTCGGGGCCGACCAGGACGTGAGCAGCAGGGCGGCGGCGGCGAACAGGGCGCCGACCCTCGTGGTCGTTCGGGACACAGCGGGACTCCTCGTCACAGCGTCGGGACGATCGGGCTGATGGTGCCGTCGGCGTTGAACGCCATGCGGTCGACGGTCACCTCGCGGTTGGTGCCGTTGCCGGCGGGCACGGCGAACCGGTGGTAGGCCGCGTACCAGGTGTCGGTGCCGGGCACCCGCACCACCGAGTGGTGGCCGGGCCCCTTGACGCCGAGGTCCAGGCGCTTCTGGAGCACGACCCCGCGCTTGGTCCACGGGCCCAGCGGCGACGGGCCGGTGGCGTAGGCGACGCGGTAGTCCTCGTCGCGCGTGTCGTTCTCCGACCACGTGAAGTAGTAGGTGCCGTTGCGCTTGAGCACGAACGACGCCTCGCGGTAGCCGCTCGGGGTGGCGGTGCGCACCTGCGCGGGGTCGAACGACACCATGTCCGCGTTGAGCGGCACGACGTGCGCGGCGCCGTTGCCCCAGTACAGGTAGGACCGCCCGTCGTCGTCGGTGAACACCATCGGGTCGATGGCCTGCCCGGCGTACGCCCCGGCGCGGACGAGCGGGCGCCCGAGCGCGTCGCGGAACGGGCCGGTGGGCGAGTCGGACACCGCCACGCCCAGGTGCTTGCCCGTGTCGCCGAACGCCGCGCCGCCGCTGAAGTACAGCCAGTACCGGCCGTTCTTCGCCACCACCGCCGGCGCCCACGCCGAGTCGTCCGCCCACGACACGTCCGGGCCGAGGTCGAGCACCGGGCCGTGGTCGGTCCAGTTCACCAGGTCGGTGGAGGAGAACGCCTTGTAGTACGGCGAGGCCCAGCCCGCGTAGCCGTCCGTCGTGGGGTAGAGGTGGTAGCGGCCGTCGAGGTGCACGATGTGCGGGTCGGCGAACAGGCCGGGGAGCACCGGACCCCTGGTCGTCTTCGGGGTCCACGGCGCGGTGAGCCGGAACGAGCTGTCGGCGCGGAAACCCGCGGTGTCCTGGTACGGGTCCACCCACAGCTCGAAGTCGCGGTGCCGCAGCCGCCGGTCCGGGTGGCTGAACGGCACGAGCGACACCGAGCCGGTCACCGACCCGGCCGCGGCGCAGAACGTCGCGTCCTCGCGGAACCGCGCGTCACCCGTGTTCGGCTCCAGGCGCACGCGCCAGTCGCGGTGCCGCAGGAACATCCCGTTGGCCGCCTGGAACGAGGAGCACGACGGCGAGGCCAGGCCGTTGACCGCGGTGAACGTGGCGTCGGACTTCACCCGCGCCGTGCTGCCGGCCGTCACGGGGTCGAGCCGGCCGAGGAAGTCGACGTGCCGGACGTACCGGCCGGGGGAGTTGACCGCCTCCAGCGACCTCGCGCCGGCGGGCAGCGGGGCGGCGGAGGCGGCGGCCGGCAGGGCGAGCGAGGCGGCGAGGACGAGGAGCGACACCGCGCAGGCGCGGGCTCGTCGGTGCATGGTCTGCTCCGATCTGCGGTGGTCGGGGCGACAAGCTCTTGTTAGCGCTAACAACCGAGGGTGCGGAGCGGCGGTGTCGACGAGTGGGGTGGGTCACCTTCGTAACGCGGGGAGTGCGGCGTTGTCAACAGCGGCTCTCGGGTGACGGTGTTAGCGATAACGCGATCCGGTCGGCTCCGGGTGCCGCGTCGACCGCGTCGAGCGGGCTAGCGCGACCCGGCGAACAGCACCTCGGCGGCGGCTTCCCACTGCTCGACCAGGTCGGTGGTGGCGGGTGCGCGCAGCCACTGGACCTGGAGGCCGTCCATCATCGCCACGACCTGCCGGGCCAGGGAGCCCGGTGAGCCGGTGAGCCCCTTGGCGAGGTCGGTGAACACGGCGAGCGTGCTGTCCTGGCGGGCCGCGAAGTAGGCGTGCGCGGGGTGGCTCGGGGCCAGCGACTCGGCCTCCAGCACGGCGAACAGCCGCACGATCTCCGGCTGCGCCGCGTTGCGCCGCACCAGCGCCGAGCACATCCGCCGCAGGTCCACGCCGGTGAGGTCGACGGGCGGCGCGGGCGCGCCCAGTTCGGCGGCGAGCGTCCGGGCGTCCTCGGCGTCGCGGTGCTCCAGGACGGCGATGAGCAGGCCGTCCTTCGACCCGACGTGGTGCAGCAGGCCGGGCACGGTGAGGCCGCAGTCGTCGGCGACGTCCTGCATCGACAGGCCCCAGAAGCCCCGTTCGGCGATCAGCCGGGTGGTCACCTCGACGATCTGCCGCCGCCGCTCGGCCGCCGGCAGGCGCGCACGGTCCCGCCGGGCCGGTTCACCCGCCACGGTCGCACCCCCTGCCGTCCGGTCGCGCCCAGGGTACCGTGGGCCGAGTACTTAGTAGGTACTCAGTAACGCGGGACCACGAAGGGAACACCGTGAGCACCGACGACCGGCCGCCGCACCTGTCCACGGCGGAGAAGGCCGCGCTGACCAGCGGCGGCGACTTCTGGCACACCACCGCCGTCGCGGGCGTCCCCGCGATCACCCTCACCGACGGGCCGCACGGCGTCCGCGCGCAGCGCGCCGGCGGCGACCACGTCGGCCTGCTCGACAGCGAGCCGGCGACCTGTTTCCCGCCCGCCGTCGCGCTCGGCTCCACCTGGGACCCCGACCTGGTCCGCCGGGTCGGCGAGGCGCTCGGCGAGGAGGCCCGCGCGATGGGCGTGCACGTCCTGCTCGGCCCCGGCGTCAACCTCAAGCGCACCCCGCTCGGCGGCCGCAACTTCGAGTACTACGCGGAGGACCCGCTGCTCGCCGGCGTCCTCGCGGTCGAGTGGGTGCGCGGCCTCCAGAGCCGGGGCGTCGGCGCGTCGCTCAAGCACTTCGCGGTCAACAGCCAGGAGACCGACCGGATGCGGGTGAGCGCCGACGTCGACGAGCGCACCCTGCGCGAGGTGTACCTGAGGGCGTTCCGGCGGGTCGTGCGGGACGCCCGGCCGTGGACCGTGATGTGCGCCTACAACAAGGTCAACGGCGTCCACGCCTCCGAGCACCACTGGCTGCTCACCGAGGTGCTGCGCGACGAATGGGGCTTCGACGGTCTGGTGGTGTCCGACTGGGGCGCCGTGGTCGACCGCGTCGCCGCCGTGCGGGCCGGGCTCGACCTGACCATGCCCGGTCCCGACCCCGCCGGGGACGAGGCCCTGGTGCGGGCGGTGGAGGACGGCACGCTCGACGCCGCCGCCCTGGACACCGCCGCCGACCGGGTCCTGGCCCTGGTCGACCGGGCGGTCGCCGGGGCCGACCCGGCGGCGACCCGCGACGCCGACGCGCACCACGCCCTCGCCCGGGAGGTCGCCGCGCGCGCCGTCGTGCTGCTCAAGAACGACGGCGGCCTGCTGCCGCTGCCGCGCGGGGGCGTGTCGGTCGCGGTCGTCGGCGAGTACGCGCGGAGCCCGCGCTACCAGGGCGGCGGCAGCTCGCAGGTCAACCCGACCCGGCTGGACGACGCGCTGACCGCGATCAGGGGGCTGACGTCCGCGCCCGTCGCGTTCGCCGCCGGCTACTCGCTCGACGGCGACGACGGGAACGGCGGGGCGCTCGCCGCCGAGGCGGTCGAGACCGCGCGGGCCGCCGACGTGGCGGTGGTCTTCATCGGCACCGCGCAGGAGACCGAGGGGCTCGACCGCGCCTCGCTCGACCTGCCCGCCGACCAGGTCGCGCTCGTCGAACGGGTCGTGGAGGCCAACCCGAGGACCGTCGTCGTGCTGTCCAACGGGGCCGTCGTGCTCACCCGCCCCTGGGACCGCGCGGTGCCCGCCCTGGTGGAGGGGTGGCTGCTCGGCCAGGCGGGCGGGAGCGCGCTCGCCGACGTGCTGTTCGGCGTGGTGGACCCGTCGGGCCGGCTCGCCGAGACCATCCCGCTCGCGCTCGCCGACCACCCGTCCCACCTGGACTTCCCGGGCGAGGCCGGGCACGTCCGCTACGGCGAGGGCCTGCACGTCGGCCACCGCGGGTTCGACGCGCGCGGGCAGGAGGTCGCCTACCCGTTCGGCTTCGGCCTGTCCTACACCACCTTCACCTACGGCACGGCGAGCGCGTCCACCGCGGACGGCGGCGTCGAGGTGCGGGTGCCGGTCACCAACGACGGCGACCGGGACGGCCGCGAGGTCGTCCAGGTGTACGGGAGCGTGCCGGGCTCGGCGGTGCGCCGCGTGCCGCGCGAGCTGAGGGGCTTCGCCCTCGTCGAGGTCCCGGCCGGGCGCACGGTCGAAGCCGTGGTGCGCATCCCGCGCGCCGACCTGGAGCACTGGGACCCGCGCCTGGGGCGGTGGGTCGTCGAGGGCGGCGAGCACGTCTTCGAGGTCGGCGCGTCGTCGCGCGACCTGCGCGCGGCGGTGTCGGTCGTGGTCGACGGCGACGACACCAGGGTGCCGCTGACGGCGGACTCGACGCTCGCCGAGTGGCAGGCCGACCCGAGGGGCGCGCAGGTGTTGGGAGAGGCCCTGGCCGACGGCGGGGGCGGGATGTTCGCCGACCCGCAGGTCTTCGCCTTCCTCGGCAGCCTGCCGCTGGGCCGGCTCGGCGCGTTCCCGGGCAGTCCGCTCGACGCCGCGCGGGTCGCCGACCTGGTCACCCGGGCCAACCCCTGAGGCCAGGCCGCCGACCGGTCCGTTCGGATGATCCCCAGTGCGCCGCAACACGAAGCTGACCAGGAGCTTTCACGCTCTGCGACACTGGGCGGATGGACAGGGCACCGGGCTACGCCACCGCCTCCCCCGCCGCGGTCCTGCGCCTGCTCAGGGACGGCCGGCCCCGCACCCGGGCCGACATCGCGGCCGAGACGGGGTTGGCGCGGTCCGCCGTCCGCACCCGCCTGGAGGCGCTGCTGGACGCGGGGCTGGTCGTCGGCGGCGGCATCGGGCAGTCCACCGGCGGCCGGCCGGCCGACCTGTTCTCGTTCAACGCCGGCGCGCGGTCGGTGCTGGTCGCCGACGTCGGCGCCACCCGCGCCACGGTCGCGGTGACGGACCTCGACGGCCGGCTGTCGGCGGTCGAGGAGGTGCCGCTGGACATCGCGGACGGTCCCGCCGCCGTCCTGCCGCTGCTGGTCAAGACGTGGCGCGGGATGCTCCCCGACCTCGACCCGGCCACCCTGGCCGGTGCGGGCATCGGCCTGCCCGGTCCGGTGGAGCACTCCAGCGGCCGGCCGAACAACCCGCCGATCATGCCCGGCTGGGACGGGTTCGACGTGCCGGGCGCGGTCGGCGCGGAACTCGGCGTGCCGGTCCTGGTCGACAACGAGGTCAACCTGATGGCGCTGGGCGAGCACACCCGGTGCTTCCCGGACTCCCGGCACGTGATCGTCGTCAAGATGGCCACCGGCATCGGCGCGGGCTTCATCAGCAACGGCGTGCTGCACCGGGGCGCGGCCGGCGCGGCGGGCGACCTGGGGCACGTGCACGCGCCCGGTGCGGGCGACGTGCTGTGCCGGTGCGGCAACACGGGCTGCCTGGAGGCCGTGGCGGGCGGACCGGCGCTGGCGTCGGCGCTGCGGGCGCGGGGCGTGGAGGCGTGGACCGCGGCGGACGTGGTGCGGCTGGTGCGCGAGGGCAGCGCCGAGGCCGGTCGGGTGGTGCGCCAGGCGGGCCGCGAGGTGGGCGAGGTGCTGGCGGCGTGCGTCAGCATGTTCAACCCGTCGCTGATCGTGGTGGGCGGCCTGGTCGCCCAGTCGGGGGAGATGCTGCTGGCGGGCGTGCGCGAGTCGGTCTACCGCCGCTCCCTGCCGCTGGCGACCCAGGACCTGCGCATCGTCACGTCCAAGGCGGGCACCGAGGCGGGTGTGCTGGGCGCGTCCGTGATGGTCGTGCAGCACGTGCTGTCGGCCGAGGTCCTGGACCGCCGGCTGACCTGACGCCCCCGGCGGCCCTGGACCCCGGCGGCCCTGGACCCGCCTGGCGGTCCCGGACCCGCTCGGCGGCCCTGGACCTGTCCGGCGGACCTGGACCCGCCCGGCGGTCCCGGACCCCCGGCGGTCCCGGACCCGCGCACGGGCCGGGACCGGGATCGCGCGGTCACAGACCGGCGGGACCCCTCGCGGCGACCTCGGCCCGCGCCTCGGCCGCCCGGTCCTGGGCGCGCCGCCCGCCCGTGCCGCGGGCGGTGTCGTCGGCGAGCGCGGCACCGGCCGCCGGTGCCGGCGCGGTGTGGTCGCCGGTGATGCCGCCGCGGACCCGGTTGTCGGCCGCCACCTCGGCCACCGGGTTGTTGGCGGTCAGCCGGAGCTCGCCGTTGATCACGTTGTCGTGCAGCGTGGTGCGGCCGGTGGTGCTGGAGACGACGACGTCCCGGGCGAAGTAGCCGCCCGAGGCGCAGGTGTCCAGCGCGCCGTTCGGCCCGAGCTGGATGCCGCCGAGGCTGCCCGCGAACGTCGCCCTGCCCTGCACCGCGCCACCGCACACGACGCTGCCGGTGGCGTTGTTCAGCACCGACAGCGCGCCGTCCACGAAGGTGTCGTGCAGGTCGGTGAAGTACGCGCCGCTGGTGCCGACGTCGCCGGTGATCTCGCTGCCGGTCACGCTGACCTCGCCGGACCCGGCCGTCAGGTCGCCGTCGATCGACGAGCCGCCCTCGACGAACAGGAACCCGTCGGCCGCCGCCGAGCCCCTGGGCTCGACCACGACCCGGCCGGTGCCGGTGTTCTTCAGGAACACGCCGAACCCGCCCGGCGCGAGCACGACCTGCCCGTCGACGCGGGTGTCGGTGGCGTCGAGGTACCCGTCGGCGGCGACCCGGACCTCGCCGTTGACCGTGCCGCCCGTCACCACCAGGTTGGCGCCCGCCGCCACCTGCACGTTGCCGGTGACGGTGGTGCCGGCCAGCGAGCACGACCCCCCGGCGGGCACGAGCAGGTCGTTGGGGACCGTCACGGCCCCGCCGCTGCCCACGCAGTGCGTGACCAGGCCCGCGTGGGCGGTCGGGGCGAGCACCGCGGCGGCGGCGACGACGCTCAGGGTCGCGAGTGCGGATGCGGTCCGTCTGGCCATGGTCGTTCTCCCTGCTGGGTGCGGACGGGGCTGGAGGGGGTCAGGTGCCGATGTCGGAGCGCGAGGCGGCGCGCACGAGGACGCCCTGCTCCCGCCGGGTCAGCAGGCCGCGGGCCACCAGGTCGCCGGTGACGCGCTCGACGTGCCGGACGAACGCGCCGTGGTCGGCGTGCCCGCCGTGCTGGTCGATCAGGTCGCTGACGGTGCAGCCGTTCCCGGTGTCCCCGTTCGGGACGCCGGTGTCGTCGTCCCCGATGACCACCGTCCGCCGCGTGTCGGAGTCGGGGCACGCGTCCTGCCCGGGGGCGACGACGGTGAACGACAGCGACTTCTCCGGCGCGGTGTTGCCGGCCCGGTCGGTGGCCCGGTAGCGCACCGCGTGCGCGCCCTCCGCGCGCACCGCGACCGGCGCGGTGTAGCGGGTCCACGCACCGCCGTCCACGGTGTGCTCGATGGAGTCCACGCCGGAGCCGTCGTCGCCGGCGGTGATCGTGACGGTCGCGGTGCCCAGGTAGTTCCCGACCGGGTCCCGCTCCCCGGTCACCGCGCCGGCCGTCGTCGGCGGCGTGGTGTCCTCGACCGGGCGTTCCACGACGGTGAAGCCGCTCATGCCCTCCGCGGAGGTGTTGCCGGCGTTGTCGGTCGCGCGGTGGTGGACCATGTGCGCGCCGGGCGCGGTGACCTCGACCGGCGCGGTGTAGGGCGTCCACGGACCGCCGTCCACGGTGTACTCGGTGCTGCGCACGCCGGAGCCCGCGTCGGTGGCGGTGACCGTCACGGTCGCCTCGCCGAGGTAGTGGCCGTCCGCGTTCCGCTCGCCGGTCACCTGCGCGGCGACGACCGGCGGGGTGGTGTCCTCGGCGGGCCGTTCGACGACGGCGAACCGCGCGGACCCCACCGGTGACGTGTTGCCGGCCTCGTCCGTCGCCCGGTACTGCACCGAGTGGTCGCCCACCGAGGTGACGCGGACCGGCGCGGTGTAGGGCTCGAACCCGGTGTCGTCGACCTGGTACTCCACCAGGGCGACGCCGGACCCGGCGTCGGAGGCCGTCACGGTGACCGCGGCCGCGCCCAGGTAGTCGCCGTCGGCGTTCCGGTCGCCCGCGACCTGGGCGGCGACCTCGGGCGGTGTGGTGTCCTCGCCGCCGCCCTCGGTCACCACCAGCTCGCCGACCATCGTGCTGTGGCCCGGGATGGTGCAGTGGTAGCGGTACCTGCCGGGCGTGAGCACGACGTCGACCTGGTGGCGGCCGTTGGCGCTGTCGAACGGGTTGGCCAGCACGTCCACGTCGACGTCGTGGTTGTAGCCGGGCGTCTCGGTGTCGAAGGTCAGCGTGTGCGGCATCCCGGTGGTGTTGCCGGTCGCCTCGCTGTTCTCGAACACGAGGGTCGCCGCGCCCGCCACCGCCCCGGCGGGCGCGGACCTGTAGCGGGTGATGTCGTTGTCCGCGGTCCACGTCAGCACCTGGGCGGCGGACACCGGCGCGGGGAGCACGGGCGTCGGGAGCGCGGACGCGGGGAGCGCCGAGGCCGGGAGCGCGGACGCCACCAGCAACGAGCCCACCACCGCGGCGACGGAGCGCCGGAGCACGCGGAACCTCCCCCGGGCGGTCACAGCGACCGCACCCTGATGTCGCGGAAGTCGACCACGTCGTTCGTCCCGTGGTTCTGGAGGCCGAGGAAGCCCTCGGCGAACTGGCGCAGGTCGGTCGGCGGGTCGCCGGCGCGGGACGACTGCTTGCCCGGCGCGTTGTCGAACTCGTTGATCACCACGCCGTCGCGGGTGATCGTGTAGCGCTGCCCGACGACCCTGATCTCGTAGTCGCTCCACACGCCCTTCGGAGTTGCGCCCGCGCCCGGCAGCCCGACCGGGTCGAAGTTGTAGACCGAGCCGGTCTTCTGCGGCTCACCGGTCTCCCCGTCGTAGATCTGGACCTCGTGCCCGCAGAAGATCGCCACCCACGCGGGGGACGTGCGGGCGCTGCCCGTGGTGCCGCAGCTGTCCGGCGGTCGCTGCTCCAGCGGTGTGCGCGGGTCCGGGAACCGGGTGAACACGCCGCTGTTGGCGCGCGTGCCCTCCGGTGAGGAGTCGCGGAACCGGAGCTTGACCGAGAAGTCGCCGAACCGCTTCGCGTGGTACCACAGCATCCCCAGCCCGCCGGAGGACCGCAGCACGCCGTCCGGCTGGACCGAGAACGACCCGGACGGCGCCTGCGTCCACCCGCGCAGCGACTGCGCGGTGCCGTCGAAGATCGGCTCGTAGCCGGTGTTGGCGGGCGTGCCGACGTCGGACGCCGCCGCGGCGCGCGCCAGGGCGCTGTTCTCGCGCCCGCCGATCACGCCGTCGCGCTGCAACCGGTCGGCCAGCGCGGTGACGTGGCGGACGAACGCGCCGTGGTCGGGCCACGCGCTCTCGTCGTCGACCAGGTCGTTGATCGTGCAGCCGCCGCCGACCTGCTCGTTGGGCACGCCGGAGTCGACTGCGCCCGTCCACACCGTGTCGCGGTCGTCGGGCACGGCGCACCCGACGTCCACCTCCAGCGGCACGACGTGCCGCTCGCCGTCGGCGTAGGTCACGGTCAGCGTCGCGTCGTAGGTGCCCGGCCTGGCGTAGGTGTGCCGGGGGTCGGCCTCGGTGGAGGACGTCCCGTCGCCGAACTCCCAGCGGTGCTCGACGCCGCCGGCCTTCGAGCCGGTGAACGCGGTGGTGAGCGGCTTGCCCTGCACGGCCACCGAGGTCGCCGCGGGCACGGGGGTGGGCGCGCCGCCCCGGTAGGAGACCCTGATCAGCTTCTGGTTGGCGTGCAGGCTGAAGAACCCGCCGCCGTAGTCGAGCAGGTACAGCGCGCCGTCCGCGCCGAACTTCGCGTCCATCCAGCTCTGGAGCCGGTCGTCGCCGTTGCCGCCCGGGATGATCGCCCGCAGCGTCTCGACGAACACCGGCGGCGCGGCGGTCGGCACGCCGTCCGGGTCGACCGTGACCGCGACCCGGTTGGCCGAGCTGCTCTGGTCGCCGATGAACCACTTGCCGTCCCAGTGCTCCGGCCACGCGACGCCGCTGCCGGTGTCGACCAGCTCGCGCCGGTAGGTCGGCCCGGTCATCACGGCCTGGCCGCCACCGCGCAGCCACGGCTGGGTGTAGGTGGCCTCGGCCGCCTTGTACGACGGCACGCCGTCCGGGCGCAGCGGGAACACCGGGCCGCCGCCGCCCGGCGAGTACCAGATCATGTTGTCCTTCACCGGCGGCAGGTCGACCAGGCCGGTGTTGCGCGGCGAGGTGTTCTTCGGCGCGTCGCAGTCGTACCAGCCGGTCAGCACCTTGGCGTCGGTGTCGCTGCGGTCGCGGTAGGGCTGCCGGTTGCCCATGCAGTACGGCCAGCCGTGGTTGCCCGCCTCGGTGATGATCGTCGCGGTCTCGTACTTGGCCGGTCCCAGCTCGGGGCTCGGCGCCGTGGCGTCCGGGCCGACCCACGCGGCGGTCAGCCACTGCGTGACCGGGTCGACCTGGAGCCGCGAGATGTTGCGCACGCCCATCACGTAGATCTCCGGGCGGGTCTTGTCGGTGCCCGGCGGGAACAGGTTGCCCTCGGGGATCGTGTACGTGCCGTCGGGTTCGGGGTGGATGCGGATGATCTTGCCGTTGAGGTCGTTCGTGTTGCCGGCCGTGCGGCGGGCGTCCTGGAAGGACAGTCCCTGGTGCTCGGCCGTCCAGTTGTTGCCCGAGTAGCCCTGCGAGCCCTCGGATGAGTTGCTGTCACCGGAGCCGACGTAGAGGTTGCCCGCCGCGTCGAACGCCATGCCGCCGCCCGCGTGGCAGCAGCTGTGCTGCTGGGCGGTCCACTGCAACAGGTCCGCGCGCGAGGCGAGGTCGATGGTCCGCGTGGCCCGGTCGTAGGTCAGCCGCGAGATCGTGCGCTTGCCGGTGCGCTTCTCCCGGTCCACGGTGTCGTGCGGCATCCAGTAGACGTACAGCCACCCGTTCCGCGCGAACGCCGGGTCGGGCACGATCCCGAGCAGGCCCTCCTCGTTCTTGACCAGCTCGGAGCCGCTGCCCCGGTTGCCCATGACGGGCAGCGTGGCCAGCAGCTCCACCTCCCCGTCGCCCGGCGAGTACCGGTGGATCGTGCCGCAGCCCAAGCCGACCTCCGGCTTGGCCCAGTCGGCGATCGGCCCGGTCGGGCAGGCCGCCTTGCCGACGTAGAAGACCGTGCCGTCCGGCGCGACGGTCAGGCCGTGCGGCTCGCCGATCTGGTCGAGCTGCCCCTTCTGGTTGGCCGCGGTCAGCCGCTCGACCTCGTAGTTGGCGGCGATGGTGGCCCGGCAGTCGCCGCGCACCACCCCGGTGGTCCACTTCAGCGCGCCGGCGAGGTGCGCGCGGAACGCCTGCGCGTCGTAGCTGCCCTCGGTGTGCCCCATGCCGGTGTAGAAGGACCGGCCGCCGTCGTAGTCGCGGCACCAGGACACCGGGTGGAACGCGCCGTTGGCCCCCGGGCCGGGCCGGTAGCCCCACTCCTCGACCTGGGCGACGGTGTGCACCAGGCCGACCGGGTTGGGGTCCCAGTTGTACCAGCGGTCGGTCAGCGTGACGTTGGGCGGCAGGTCCTCGGTCGCCGGGTGCAGCCGGTCCAGGACGTTGACCCGGGCCTGCTGCACGGCGGGCGTGGGCGGGGGAGTGGGGTCGCCGGACAGCAGCCTCAGGTCGGCCAGCTGGATCAGCGGCTCGCCGCCGTTCGCGGTGACGGCCAACCGGTAGTGCTGGAACGACCGGGGTTCGGCGACGGTGAACGTGCGGGTCAGCAGGCGGTCGTCGAAGGTCTGCCCGGTCCGCCGGTCGAGGTCCGTCCACGTCGTGCCGTCCGCCGAGCCCTGGAGGGTCCAGTCGCGCGGGTCGCGCCCGGCGGCGTCGTTGGCGGAAGTGAGCGAGTAGCGGTTCACCGCGGCGGCGGCGTTGAGCCGGTAGGCGACCCAGGCGGTCGTGGCGCGGGTCAGCCACTTGGTGCGGTCGTCCCCGTCGGTGAGCTTCTCCTTGGTCTCGTTGGGCGGGTTCTCGCCGCTGGCCGTCACGGCGGCGACCGCCTCGGGCGTGTTGTCGCCGCCGGCCGGGCGGGTGCCGATGAGGCCGGTGAACCAGGCCGACCCGGCCTGCGCCTTGGCCGCGTCGCCCACGCCGAGGAACCCGCCGCCGTTGCGCACGTACGCCTGGAGCGCGGCTTCCCGCTCGCGGCCGAGCGCGACGCCCGCCGCCGACAGGAACACCACGCCGCGGTGCCCGGCCAGCCCGTCCGGCGTGAACACCGCCGGGTCGGACGACGTCTCCACGGTGATCCCGTTCGCCGCGCCGATCTCCCGGAACGCCCGCGCGGCACGCGCGACCGGGTCCTCCTGCCCGTCCGCCGGCCCGTGGAAGACCAGCACCGACGTGCCCGCCGCGGTGACCGCCGGCGCCCGCGGGGCCTGCGCGGTCGCCGGGGTCGGGACGAGGACCCCGCCCACCAGCGCCGCCGCGGCGGTCGCCGCCACCAGCGCCCGCGTCCCCCCGCGCCGCCTGCCCGGAGAAAACCCTCTGCCCATTGCCGACTCCTTCACCGTAGGCACGTCGTGCGGTCAGTGGTGTTCCTGCGGCTGTGCCCGGTCCTGCGCGTGGTCCTGTGCCCGTCCCGGCGCGCCCGCCGAGCCGTGCGCGTGGCCGCGGAAGCGGTCGAGGGCGTCCTGCGCGCCGGGCGGCATGGTGCCGTCGGCGTTGCGCACCAGGAAGATCCCCGACATCCCCGTCTCGGAGTGCGACTGCACGTGGCAGTGGTACATCCACGCGCCCGGCCCCACCCCGTCCCCCGCGATGACCTGGAACCCGAACGAGCCGCCCGGGTTGAGGTCCTTGTTGTCGACGACCTGGCTGGGGTCGGCCGGGCCTTCGAGCATCCCCGTGCGGTTGTCCGCCCAGCGGTGGGCGTGCAGGTGGAAGGTGTGGAACTGGTTGCCGTGGCCGATGGCGATCCACTCGACCCGCTGGCCGAGGTCCGCCTCGAAGACCGGCGTGTGCGGCGCGACCCGGTTGTTGACCGACATCTCGTTGAACACGGCGACGAACTGCCGGTCCGGCAGCAGGTCCCCGCGGCGGCGCACGACCAGCGCCCCGTACAGGCCGCGGGCGATGCCCAGCGAGCCGTGGTCGGTGCCCATGGCGTGGTCGTGGTAGTGCCAGTAGCCCGCGCTGCCCGGCATGAACCGCCTGCTGCCGTCCCCGGCGCTCGTCATCTCGCGCGTGCGCCACGTGTAGGTGCGCGTCTCGCCCGGGTCGTTGAACGAGTCGTTCAGCGGCGCGCCGTCGGAGTCGGTGCTGTAGTCGACGCCGTGCGGGTGGATGGACATCCGCCGGTCGGTGTTGTTGACCAGCGTGATCTCCAGCGCGTCACCCTCGTAGACCTCGAAGGTCGGGCCGGGGACGGTGGCCCCGCCGGGTTCGAGGCCGTAGCCGTAGAGGTTGCCGGGCAGGGCCTCCGCGTAGACGGTGACCCTCCTGGTGGTCCCGGCCCGCGCCGCCGCCCGGTGGTGGGACGTCGCCGGGCCGGCGGCCACGAGGGCGGGCACGGCGAGGCCGGCGGCGCTCGTCGCGAGCACCGCGCGGCGGGAGATCAGCCTGCTGAGCCAACCGGTCTGGGCGTCGTTGTCCATCCTGCTCCGTTCGGCGCGCGCGACGAGGTACGGCCCGATCGGGCCGTCGGCAGTCGGAAGGGTCGGGAAGTCGTCGGTGACCCAGGTCGACAGACGGACTTTCGCTCGCTGTCCCCGGACTTTTGCATCAGACTTCTTCAACTTATGAACGGTCCAGACAGAAGTGAAGGGCCGAACGGGGGAGTGACCGGACAAGCCTTTGTCATGCCGCGCACCGCGAGTGGGGGCCGGGCCTGCACGAGGACGGTTTCGGGCTGCTCGCCCCCGACGAGACCGACTCGCCCGCCGGGTTCGCGGCCTGGGTCGCGCGGCTGGCCGGCCAGGCGGACCCGGCCCGGCCCGGCGGCCGGACCTCCGTGCACCGGTGGATCGTCGAGGACGACCGCGTGCTCGGCGGCATCGCTCTGCGGTACGGGGACGACGACCACGTGCGGCAGTTCGGCCACGTGGGCTACGGGGTCCGTCCCTCCGCGCGCCGGCGCGGACTGGCCTCGTGGGCGCTGGGCCGGGCGGTCGGCGAGGCGCGCGGGCGCGGGGTGGACCCGGTCGTGCTGACGTGCCTGGTGGACAACGCGGCGTCGGCCAGGACGATCGAGCGCGTCGGCGCCGTCTTCGAGGGCGTCCGCGACACCGCGCACGGACCCGTGCGCCGCTACCGGGTCGGCCCCGGGTGACCCCCCGACGCGCGGGGCCCCACCACCTCGGTGGCGGGGCCCCGCGACGGGACGGGACTCAGCAGGACTTCGTCCAGGAGCACTCCAGGTCCAGCCCCCGGTCGGCCTTGGTCGGCGCGGCCCGGCGCTCGGCCCGCGCCCCCGGCTGCGCCTGGCCCGCCCGGTCGGAGGCCAGCCGGACGGCGACCGCGTCCTCGATGTCGCGCGGCACGGACGACACGAAGTTGTTCATCATCAACGAGAACACCAGCTCCCGGCCGTCGGCGTTGGTCACGTAGCCCGACAGCGCGCTCACCCCGGTCATCGAGCCGGTCTTGGCGCGCAGGTTGCCGGCCGCGGCGGTGCCCGCCATCCGGTTGCGCAGGGTGCCGCCCTCCATCCGGTCCGGCTGCCCCGCGACCGGCAGCGCGGCGTACCAGTCGCCGAACCAGGGCTTGCCGCGCGCCGACCGGAGGACCGCCGCGAACAGGTCCGGCGACAGCACGTCCATCCTCGACATGCCCGACCCGTCGAACAGGTTCATGGTCATCGGGTCCGCGCCCAGGCCGGGCAGCAGGGACTCCAGCGCCCGCACGCCCGCCGACCACGAGCCCTCGCCGTTGACCTCGCGCCCCAGCGTCTTGACCAGCGCCTCGGCGTGCATGTTGTTGCTGAGCTTGAGGAACGGCACGAGCAGTTCGCGCAGCGTCATCGAGCTGTGGGTCGCCAGCACGCGCGCCGAGCCCGGCGTGGCCCGGAACTCGGTGCCGCCGGTCACGGTGATCCCCCTGGCCGCCAGGGACCGGCGGAACAGGTCGGCCACCAGCGCGGTCGGGTCGTCCACCGAGATGTAGGAGGCGTGGGTCCCCGCGCCCGGCGCGATCGAGCCGCCGACGTGCACGACGTTGCCGCCGTGCGCCCGCTGCACGTGCACGCCACCGCCGCCCGCCGTCGTGGTGGCGCTGTTGCGGATGTCGAGCGCCACCGGCGGGTCGACGCGCACCCGCGCGGGACCGCCCGCCGTGCCGGGGGAGACGGAGACGACGACGGAACCGGAGTCGTAGTCGGTGTCCGGCGCGATCGTCAGCGCCGAGGTCTGGGCGCTGTAGTAGTGCGGCTCGTCGTCCCAGGCCCACCCGGTGCCCAGCGGGACGGAGTCGAACCAGCTGTCGTCCGCGACGAGCGCGCCGCGCACGGTCCGCACCCCGGTGGCGGCGAGCTGCGCGGCCAGGTCGTCGTAGTCGGCGGCGAGCGTCGTCGGGTCGCCGGTGCCGCGCAGGTACAGGTCACCCGCGAGTTCCGCGCCCTGCACGGTCCCGGCCGTGGCCAGGTACGTGTGCCAGCGGTAGTCGGGCCCGAGCCCGTCCAGCGCGACCGCGCTGGTGACCACCTTCGCCGTGGACGCCGGCTGGAAGCGGGTGCGCCCCGAGCGGCCGTAGAGCAGGTCGCCGGTGGCCGCGTCGCGCACCACCAGGCCCACCGTCGACGCGGTGAGGCGGGGGTCGCCGAGGATGCGGTCGAGGTCGGTCGTGAGCGGGTCCGCGACGTCGGCCGCGGCGCCGGCGGTGACACCGAGCACGAGGGACAGGGAGAGGAGCAGGGGAGCCGATCGCGATCGACGGGTCATGATCGCATTCTGCCCGTGCGGCCGGGGACGTCGGTCGCACGTCGGGGATGTCGGTCGCACGTCGGGGATGTCGGTCGCACGCCGGGGGACGGCAGCCGCACGCCGCGGCCGGCGGTCGCGGTCAGCCGCGCAGGGCCCGATCCAGGATCGCCGCCAGGGCCTTCAGGTCCGCGTCGTCCAGGCCGGCCAGCGGCGTGTGCCGCAGGGCCGCGCGCACCACCTCGGCGCGCACCCGCCGCCCCTCGTCGGTCAGGACCAGCACGCGCGAGCGCCGGTCCCGGGGGTCGGCGACCCGTTCGACGAGACCCCGGTCGGCGAGCTGGTTGGTGACGAAGGACAGGTTCGGCGCGTTGCAGTGCAGCCGCTCGGCCATCGCCTTCATCGGCGGCGGGTCCTCGTCCGGGTCGATCGCCCACAGCGCCTGGGCGGTGGCGTGGGTGAGGCCGTGCTCCGCGAGCACGTCGGCGATCCGGTCCCCGGTGAGCATGAAGACCTCCTGGTTGGCCCGCACCACGGCCTCCAGCTCGTCCTCGCGCATGGCACGAGGGTAGCAGCCGCTTCGAGCCTCGAAGGAATTTGCTTCGAGGCTCGAAGCTGTTAGGGTCGGGTCAACAACTTCGAGTCTCGAACTAAAGGGGTGTCGTGTGGACCCGTTCAAGGGCATCACCGCCGTCGTCACCGGCGCGTCCAAGGGGTTGGGCGAGGCGTACGCGATGGAACTCGCCCGGCGTGGCGCGGACCTGGTGCTCGTCGCCCGCTCCGCCGACGCCCTCGAACGGGTGGCCACCGCCGCACGCCGGCACGGGGGCGCGGTCGACGTGGTCCCGGCCGACCTCGCCGACCCCGAGGGCCCGGCGACCCTCGTGGCGGAGCTGGCCGCGCGCGGCCACCGCGTCGACCTGCTGCTGAACAACGCGGGCGCGGGCTCGGTCGGCCCGTTCTTCACCCGCCCGCTCGACCCGAACCTGGACTCCGTGCGGCTCAACGTGATCGGGCTGGTGGCGCTCACCGGCCTGATCGGGCGGGACATGCTCGACCGGGGCTCGGGCGGCATCGTCAACGTGGCCTCCACGGCCGCCTTCCAGCCCTTCCCGTACCAGGCGGGCTACGCGGCCACCAAGGCGTTCGTCCTGTCGTTCACCGAGGCCGTCGCCGAGGAGACCCGGGGCACCGGGCTGCGGGTCATGGTCGCGCACCCCGGTGCCACGGCCACCGGTTTCTTCGACGGCACCACCGCCGTCATGGACCCGAGGGTGACCGACTCGCCGGCGTACGTCGCCGCCCGGACCCTCGACGACTTCGCGCGCGGCCGGACGGCCTCCTACCCGGGCCGCCCCCTCAACCGCGCCGCCACCTGGACGGCGCGCTTCCTGCCGCGCCGCACCACGACGCGGCTCGCGGCCGCGCTGAGCCGCAGGCTCGGGCTCCACGACGTCCGCGACGCCCACGCCGCCTGACGGCACCCGCCGTGCCGACCACCCCCGACCCGTGAAGGAGCTGCCCCCGTGGACCTCACCCTCGTCGACCCCGAACTGCGCGGCCCCGTCCGCCGCCTGCCGCCGCTCCCGCTCGGCAACCGCCTCGTCCTGCGCCTGATCCGCGCCGCGACCGCCCGCCTGCCCGCCGCGCGCGCCGAGGGGGTGCGGGTGCGCGACGTCACCGGCGCGCCCGTGCCGCTGCGCCTCCACCAGCCGGTGACCGCCGCCGCGCCCGCCGCCCTGTACCGGGTGCACGGCGGCGGGTACGTGCTGGGCAACCCCAGGGTGGACGACGCCCGCTGCGTCGCCCTCGCCCGCGCGCTCGGCGTCACGATCGCCTCCGTCGACCACCGGCTCGCGCCCGAGCACCCGTTCCCGGCGCCGCTGGACGACTGCCTCGCGGGCTGGACGTGGCTGCACGACCACGCGGACGACCTGGGCGTCGACCCCGCGCGGATCGCCCTGGGCGGTGCGAGCGCGGGCGGCGGCCTGGCCGCGTGCCTCGCGCAGCGGCTGCACGCCGAGGGCGGTCCGGCGCCGGCCGCGCAGTGGCTGCACGCGCCCGTGCTCGACGACCGCACGGCCGCCCGACGCGACCTGGACGCGGTGCGGCACCGCGTGTGGGACAACCGCCGCAACCTGATCGGCCGGCGCGCCTACCTCGGCGGCGACCCCGGCGCGCCCACCGCGCCGGCGTTCACCGCCGCCTCCCGCGCACCGGACCTGACCGGCCTGCCCCCGACGTGGATCGGCGTCGGCACCGTCGACCTGTTCCACGACGAGGACCTGGCCTACGCCGACCGGCTGCGCGCCGCCGGCGTCGAGGTCACCACCGACGTCGTCCCCGGCGCGCCGCACGGCTTCGGCAGCTGGGCGGCCGGCTCGACCGTCACCCGGCGCTTCCACGCCCGCGCCGACGAGTGGCTCGCGACCGCTCTCGGGGTTCCGCGCCGGTGAGGGTCCGGGGTCGGCGCGGGACCACGCCCGTCGAGCACGGGCGTGGTCAGGCGGTGTCGCCCGGCGCGGCGGGGGCGAGGTCGGCGGCGGGTGCGGTGCCGGTGACGGCGGCGTACACCCGTTCGGTGTCCCGGGCGACGCGCTCCAGGGTGTAGCGGATCGCGGCCCGGTCCGCGCCCGCCGTGCCGTAGGCGTCGCGGCGCGCGGCGTCGACCAGCAGGGACCGCAGCACGCGGGCCAGCCCGACCGGGTCGTCCGGCGGCACCAGGGTGCCCGTCACGCCGTCCACCACGCTGTCGGCCAGCGCGCCCACGGCGGAGGCGACCACGGGCACGCGGCAGGCCATCGCCTCCACCGCCACGAGCCCGGACGGCTCCTCCCTCGGCACGCAGGCCACCACGTCGGCCGAGCGCAGCAGGGCGGGCATCGCCGCGTGCGGCACCGGGCCGAGCAGCCGCAGGCGCCCGTCCACGCCGTACCGCTCGGCGAGCCCGCGCAATTCCCGCACCTCCGGCGACCGCCCGACGGGCCCGCCGGCGATCACCAGCTCGGCGTCCGGCAGCGACCGCAGCGCGGTGACCAGGTCCCCGAACCCCCGGTGCGCCCCCGGCCGACCGGTCGTGACGACGCGGTGGCGCGACCGCCGCTCCGCCACCGGGCCCTCCGGGCTGAACAGTGCCGGGTCGAACCCGCAGGGCACGACGGTGACCTTGCTCCGCGCCACGCCCAGCGCGATCAGGTCGCGCGCCTCGGCGTCGGAGGTCGCCACGACGTGGGCCGCCTGGCGGCCGAGCACGCGTTCCAGGCCCGCCCGCGCCGCCGGGCAGTCGGGACCCCGCCCCGGGACGGGCGACCCGCCCAGACCGTGGAAGGTCAGCACGAGCGGCACGCCCGTCGAGCGCGCCGCCAGCGCGGCGGCCAGCCCCGAGGTCCAGGAGTGGGCGTGGACGACGTCGGGCCGCCACCGCACCCACGCGCGCTCCAGGTGCTCCGCGACGTCGCCCAGCCGCTCCGGCGGCCCGCCGGGCACGCGCGCCACCTCGTACCCCTGCTCGGTGCGCACCCGCTGCGCCGGCACGCGGCCCTCGCCGGGGGAGTGCACGACCACCTCGTGCCCCGACCGGGCCAGCGCGGCGGCCAGCCCGGTCACGTGCACGGCCCGCGCCCCGCCCGCCGGGGACGACGGGTCGACCTGCTCCGAGACCACCGCGATCCTCACCGGCCCACCGCCGTGCGGTCGCCGCGACGCGCGGCGGGTGCTCGCCCGGCGCGTTCGTCCGCCAGGCGGTGCCTGCTCAGCGCGGGGCTGGGCAGCGCCGTGGCCCGGGACAGGCCGGCGAGCTGCTCGCGGGCGCACCCGGCGCTGTCCGTGCGCGGCGCCCAGCCCAGTTCGGCGCGGGCCCGGGTGGTGTCGACCAGCGGCGACCGGGTGCCCACGTCGAACCAGCCGGGGGACAGGCGGATCGCGCGCAGCCGCCACAGCGCGGCCACGGCGGCGCGCAGGACCGCCGGCGGCACGGGCACGGCCCGCGCCCCCGCGACGCCCGCCAGGTCGGCGGCGGTGAGGGTGTCGGCGGCCAGGTTGAACGCGCCGCGCGCCCGGCGGTGCAGGATGCGCACGACGGCGTCGCCCACGTCGTCGGCGTGCACGAGCTGCACCCGCAGGTCCGCCGGCAGGGGCAGCAGCGGGACCTTCCCGTCCCGCAGCAACCCGATCAGCCACCGGGGCGTGAGCGGGTCGAAGAACAGGGCCAGGAAGCTCGCCGACGCGCCGGCCTGCGCGACCAGCGTGGGCCGGACCGCCGCGACGGCCACCTCCGGTTCGTCCTCGGCGAACCGGCGCAGCTCGGCCTCCACCTCGACCTTGCCCTCGCCGTAGACCGAGCCGGGCACACCGGTCGTGGGCCACCCCTCGTCCACCGGGCCGCCGTTCGTCGGCGCGTAGGCGGCGATGGAGGAGGTGTGCACCACCCGGGGCACCCCCGCCCGCCGGGCCGCCCGCAGCACCGCCAGGGTGCCCTTGTGGTTGGTGCGGTGCAGCCGCAGGCCGTCGCGGACCGGCTGGAACGCCCACGCGGCGTGCACCACCGCGTCCGCGCCGGCCATCACCTCGTCCAGCACGTCCGGCGCGTCGTCGCGCCCCAGGTCGCACTCGCGCCAGGTCGCCGTGTCGTACGGCGCGACGGGGTCGGGGCGTCGGCGGCAGACGCCGATCACCTCGTGGTCCTCGGCGTCCGCGGCCAGCGCGCGCAGCAACCCCGTGCCCACGTTCCCCGACGCTCCGGTGATGACGATCTTCACGACAGATCTCTCCCGTCCACCTCGACAGCCCTGCGGCCGACCCGGGCATCCGGTCCGACCGCAGGGCTGGCGTACCCGGCGAAAACGGGTTGAAACGATTGTGAATCGCTTTAACCGGGTGTCAGCCCTGTTCGGCGGAGGAGCCCGTCCGGTAACGGGGGTTGGTCGCGTGCCACTCGTAGCCACCCCCCATCCAGGCGCGCACGCCGTTCAGGAACCGCTGGAGCTCCGGCGACGGCACGACGCGCAGGCTGTCGTGCAGGTCCTGGAAGTCGCGCACGAGCTGGTTGTGCAGCTCGACGGTGACCTCGGTCGCCTCCTCGACCGAGCAGTTCCGGTCCACCGCGACCTGGAGGACCATGTTGCACACCGGGTTCTCGTCCGCCGCGTCCTTGGCCACCGAGAACAGGTCGTTGATCAGCACGGACGCCGTGCCGGCCTGGACGAACGCCCGCCGTACGCGCGGGTCGTAGTACAGGTTCGCGGGCAGCTCGTAGCCGCCGACCGGGTCCACCAGCGTCATCGACGTGGAGAAGCTGTCGTGCTGCCGGGCGGCCAGGTACTCCCACGCCGGCGGGTAGTCGCCGGTGTGCCGCCACGCCGCGTACGTGTTCCAGCTGACGAACATGGCGAACGTGGAGTAGCAGATCCGCTGCACCTGGGCCGGCGTGCCGCGCCGCCCGAGGTGCTCCACGGCCGACCGCAGCGCCACCAGGACCGGGTCGGAGGCCAGCACCTCCTCCAGCGGCTCGGAGAACTCGCCCACGGGCGCCACCGGGTCCATCGCCGCCATCGCCAGGGCGAGGCGCGGCGGCAGCTCGGTCGGCGTGGCGCCCAGCTCGCTGTCGTCGGCGTACAGGTCGTCGGCGGCCCACCACCCGGCGTTGAGCCGCGCCGCGAGCAGCAGCTGCTCCGGGTCGGCGGTGTCGGGGTGGGTGAGGACGGCCAGCCGCCCGAACCCGGCCGCGCCGAGCTGGGCGGACCGCTCCTCGTCGAAACCGCACTCCCGGGCCCACAGGACCAGCCGGTCGTCGACGACCTGGGAGAGCACGGGGTCGACCCGCTCCACCAGGGGGACGTAGACCGGCGACCTCGTCCCGTCGCCCCACTCCCGCTCCGCGTACGCCGGGTCGCCGCGCGGCGGTACCGGGACCGCCGCGCCCGAGGCCGCCACCTCGGGAACCGCGGCAACGCGGAGCCCTGCTCCCGGGGCCCCTGCTCCGAGGGCCCCTGCTCCGGGCGTCACGGCCTCGGGCGCCACGGCACCGAGGGCCGCCGCCCCGGCGAACGCGACCGCGAGCCGGGCCGCGGACGTGCCCAGCCCGGTCGGCCCCGTCGGGACGGCCACCGGCGCGGCGCCGGTCATCGCACGCGGTCCGCGGCGATCAGCAGGTAGTGGAAGCTGCCCTCGCGGTAGGCGGTCAGGAACGACTTCTCCACACCCGTCGCCACCGACGACTTCTCGCGCAGCTCCCAGTACGGGATGGTCAGCGGCGTCAGGTCGATCACCTCCATCGGCACCAGGCCGTTGGCGGAGAGCGCCTTGAAGTACTGGCTGCGCGCGTGGACGCTGCACGTGTAGCGCTCGTCGATCTGGCTCACGGCCTTCGACCGGCCGCCGGTCACGTCGTTGTAGCAGCCGGTGATGCACACGTACCGGCCGCCGTGCCGCAGCAGCCGGGAGAACTCGCCGAACAGGTCGAACAGGTCGACGTACATCGTCGTCTCGTTGGTCCAGATGCCCGCGAAGTCGCCGCTCTCGAACCCGGTGTCGAGCATGTTGCGGAAGTGGAAGTTCACCTTGTCGGCGACGCCCCACCGCCCGGCCTGCTCGTTGGCGAACGCGACCTGCTTCTCCGAGATCGTCACGCCGTCCACCCGGCAGCCGAACCGGCGGTTGGCCATCAGGCTCGTGCCGCCCCGGCCGGAACCGCCGTCCATCAGCCGGTCCTCGGGCCGGATCGGGCCCAGGTGGTCGAGCAGCACGTCCGCCTGCGCGCTCTCCAGCCGGTGCAGCTCGGCGATCACCCGCGCGTCGCGGGTCTCCTCGGGACCGGACAGCACCGACTCGTCGTACGCGCCGAGCCCGTAGTGGTGGTGGTAGATCCCGTCGACCTCGCCCAGCTTGATGTTGACCGGGTCCTGCTCGTTGTTCCAGTACGTCGCGATGGACTTCTGGTAGTCGGTGCGCAGGACGGGGGAGGCGGTAGCGGTCATGTGCGGCTCTCCGTTTTGTCGTCGGCACGGGATCGGCGACAGCGGAAAAGCGTCGTGGACGCCCCCCGGGCTGTGGCCGACTGCGACGCTAGCACCGGGGTTTGACAGCGTGAAGTCACCCGAAAGGTATCCCTCACCAGGTGCTTCCGCCGAAAGTGGGGCAAGTGCACGATGAGGTGAAAAATGTGCCCGCAGATCGGCAGGAGTGGTTCCTGGGGTAGTTCGTTCGTGTTTTCGTCCCGCGCGGTCGGGCGGCACGGTTCATTCCTCTGCCGATGACGAGGATTCGTCGGAAACGCGGAAATCCGGGAAACCGCACCCGGGAAGCGGAAAACCCCCGCGGCCCGAGGGGGCGGCGGGGGTCCTCCGGTCCGGTCGGGTCAGCCGGTGACGTCGGCCTTGGGCCGCTCGTCGGCCGAGACCTCGCGGTGCTCGTCCAGCTGCGCGCCCTCCACGTCCAGCTCGGGCAGCCACCGCAGCCACTTGGGCAGCCACCACGCCTTCTCGCCGAGCAGCGCCAGCGTCGCCGGGACGAGGACCATGCGGATCACGAAGGCGTCCACCAGGATGCCGATGGCCAGGGCGAAGGCGATCGACTTGATGGTGGGCTCACCGGCCGGGACGAAGCCCGCGAACACCGAGAACATGATCAGCGCGGCGGCCACGACCACGGGCGCGGCCTGGCGGAAGCCGGTGGTGATGGCGTCCAGCGGCCGGGCGCCCCGGTGGTGCGCCTCGTGCATCCGGGACACCAGGAACACCTGGTAGTCCATGGCGAGGCCGAACAGGATGCCGATCACGATGATCGGCGTGAGGCTGATCAGCGGCCCGGTGGTGTCGAGGTTGACCGCGTCGGCCAGCCAGCCCCACTGGAACACCGCGACCGTCGAGCCGAGCGAGGCGCCGATGGTGAGCAGGAAGCCCAGCACGCCGACCAGCGGCACGAGCAGCGACCGGAAGACCAGCACCAGCAGGACCAGCGCCAGGCCCACGACCACGGCCAGGTACACCGGCAGGGCGCGGTCGAGGGTGACGGCCACGTCGACGCTGACGGCGGTGGTGCCGGTGACGTAGGTGGTGGCGCCCTCGGTGTCGGCGAGCCGGTCGCGCAGTTCGGTGACCAGGCGCTCGGTGGCCTCGGTGGTGGGGCCGGACTCGGGGATCACGGTCAGCATCGCGGCGGTGCCGTCGGCGTTGGGCGTCGGCGGCGTCACGAGGGCGACGTCGTCCAGGGCCGGGAACTCGGCGGCGGCCCCGCGCGCCGCGTCGACCGCGCCGCTCCCCTCGAACAGGACGACGAGCGGGCCGTTGAAGCCCTCGCCGAACCCGTCGGCCAGCAGCCGGTCCGCGCGGGCCTGGGTGCTGTCCTCGGCCGGGGTCTGCACGAGGGTGGTCTGCATGGAGGCCACCGGGATGGAGATCAGGCCCAGCACCAGCACCGACAGGAACAGCGCGGTGCGCCGGTAGCGGGTCACGCCGCCGATCCAGCCGCGGAAGAAGCCGCGCCCGCCGTCCTCGGCGTCGTCCGGCCCCACGACGGCGTCGCGCTGCCTGCGGGGCAGGGCGCGCTTGCCGAGGTAACCGAGCACGGCGGGCACGAGGGTGACCGCGATCAGGACGGCGACCACGATGGTCGCGGCGGCCGCGATGCCCATCTGGGTCAGGAACGGGATGCCTGCCACGGCGAGGCCCACGAGGGCGATCACGACGGTGATGCCCGCGGTGACGACGGCCGAGCCGGCGGTGCCCACGGCGGTGCCGATCGCGTCGCCCACGTCCCGGCCGCGCCGCAGCTCCTGCCGGTAGCGGTTGATGATGAACAGCGCGTAGTCGATGCCCACGGCCAGGCCCAGCATCGCCGCCAGGATCGGGGTCGTGGACGACAGGTCCAGGAAGCCGGTGGCGATGGTGATGCCCAGCGTGCCGATGCCGACGCCGACGGCGGCGGTCAGCAGGTTCATGCCGGCCAGGACCAGCGAGCCGTAGGTGAGGGCGAGGATCAGCAGGGCGACCACGACGCCGATGACCTCGGCCGGGCCGCCGACGTGCGGCGGGGTCTGCACGGCCTCGCCGTTGACCTCGACGGTCATCCCGCCGGTCCGGGCCCCCGCGACCGCGTCCAGCAGCGCCGTGCGCTGCTCCGCGGTCACGTCGCCGGCCTTGGCGTCGTAGGTGACCGTGCTGTAGGCGGTGTCCCCCTGCTCGCCGTTGATCGCCGGGGCCCGCGGGTCGAGCGGGTTGCTCGCCGAGGACACGCCGGGCAGCGTGCCCAGCTCCTGAACCAGGGCGCTCAGCTTCTGCGCGTTCTCCGGCGCGGTCAGCGCCTGGCCGTCGGGGGCCTTCACGACCACGCGTGCGGTCGCGCCGCCGCCGGAGCCGAACTGCTCCTTGATCTTGTCCAGGGCGGTGGTGGACTCCTGCCCGGGGATGGAGAAGCTGTTCGACGTCGCCCCGGACAGCGTGACGGCGCCGACGCCGGTGCCAGCGAGGACGAGCAGCCACAGCAGGACCACGGCCAGGCGGCGCCGGTGGGCGCCGAAGCCGAGTCGGTACAACAGACGAGCCATGCGGATCAGGTCTCCATCTGGGCGGGGTGGGACGGGGAGGGGGAGGTGCCCGGACGGCGGTGGCCGAGCGCGTCGAGGCAGGTCGTGATGATGTGCGGTCGCCAGGCGGTCTTCTCGCCCGCGCGGTTGGCGGTCACGCTGAGCACGGCCAGGGCGCTCAGCGCGCCGAGGACGCGGACGACCCGCTCGACGTCGGGACCGTCCGGGTCGATGTCGAACACCTCGAAGACCAGGACGTCGCCGATGGCGATGACGGGCTCGTCGGGCGAGGTGACCGCCCCGAACGCCAGGGACACCAGCCCCGGCAGGTCCAGGGCGACGTCGGTGAGCAGCTCCAGTGCCCGCCGGTCGCGCTCCGGGCCGGGCGGCAGCCCCTCCACCTGGTCGAGCACGCGGCGGCCCTGCGCCTGGCACGCCTGCTGCGCGGCCTCGAAGAGGGCTTCCTTGCTGGGGAAGTGGTGCAGCAGACCGGCCTTGGACAGGCCGACGGCGTCCGCGAGGTCCTTCAGGGACGTGTGCGCGAACCCGTGCCGGGCGAACAGGCCGGCCGCGAGGTCGAGGATCTTCTCCTCCACGTGCTGCCGGGGTGGTCGTGCCATGTGGACGAGAATACCGGCGTTACCTACCGATTCGGTCGGTAAACCGACCGAATCGGTAGGTGTGCTGCGTCACGGCCGTTCCCCGTTCTCGACGCGCGCGGGCACGCCGGGGTGGGCAGACTGGGGACGTGCGCGGAGGCCGTTCGGTGAAGAAGGTCGGTGTCGTGGTGGCGGGCGGGGTGCTGCTCGTCGTCGGCGTGCTGCTCCTGGTGCTGCCCGGACCCGGCCTGCTGCTCGTGCTCGCCGGCCTGCTGCTGCTCGCGTCGGAGTTCCCCGCGCTGGAGCGCTACGTGGACCCGGTGCGCGACCGGGCGATGAAGGCGGCGGAGCAGAGCGTGGCGTCGCCGCTGCGCATCGCCGGCTCGGTGCTGGCCGGCCTGCTGCTGATCGCGGCGGGCGTCGTGTGGGGCGTGGTGCGGTCGCTGCCGTTCAGCGGCTGGAGCACCGGGTCGAGCCTGATCCTGTCGGGCCTGGTGCTGCTGGGCCTGCTGGTCTGGAGCTACCGCCGGTCGCGGTCGAAGGTCGGCGGTCGCCGGGCCCGGTGAGGTTCGCCCGCCGTTGACCCGCGGTCGGGAACGGGGCGCGCGGTCGGACCCGCCGGTCGTGTTCGACGCGGACACCGGGGCGCTGTGCCCCGGCGCTCGGCCGACGTGCGGCGGCACCCCGTCGCTGATCGTCGGCCTCGCCGGTTGACGCCCGACCGGTCGACGTCCCACCGGCCGGCGATCCACCGTCCGGTGTGGACGGTCCAGGTCCCCGCGGGTCAGGACGCCGCGAGGGGTTCGGGCTCGCGGAACAGCAGGGCCGGCACGGCCGGGCGGCGGGGCTGCGCGATCTCGGGCACGACGGTCAGGCGCACCTCGGGCTCGGGTTCCGCCGGGCGCGGGGCGGGGGCGGGCGACGGCGCGGGGGTCGCGAGCTGCCGCGCGGCGCGGGTGATGCGCAGCAGCCACACCGCCTCGTCGCGGTGGCCGCGGTGCTCGGCCTTGAGGCGGGACAGCGCGCCGCGCACCCGACCCGCCAGCACGGCGTCCTCGGCCACGGCCGCCCAGGTGGCGCGGACGGCCGGGCCGTCGGCCTCCAGCGCGCCGCGCACGTGCTCCAGCAGTTCGTCGGAGGAGGAGGCGGACCACGTCGTCGCCGTCCTCTGGGCTTTCGTCATAGCGCCTCCATTACCCCGTGTGTCCGGCCTCAAGGCCCAATCGGGCGTGATGCCGGTCACATCACTGCTTTTTCGACGGACGAGGTGACCCTCGGTGGGATGAACGGCGGATGCCGTGTGCTGTCCCACACGGACTTTGAAAACGATAATCGTCTGTTTTAGGTTCCCGGGGTCCGTCGCCGAACGCGCGAACACCTGAACACCCCGGGAACCCCATGCACCCCCGTTCGTCCCTGCCCGCCCTCGCCCTCGTCGCGGTCTCCGCCCTCGTCGTCGGCGGCTGCTCCGCGCACGACCCGACCGCCGCGGGGACGGACGGCCGCATCAAGCTCGCGATGCTGCAACCGCCCCGGTCGGGCCTGTCGCCGTTCAGCGACGACGCGTTCAAGCTGTCCCGCTGGTCCACCGCGGAAACGCTGATCACCCTCGACGAGGACGGCAACGCCGGCCCCGGGCTGGCCACGGCGTGGCGGCGCACCTCCGACCTGGCGTGGGAGTTCGACGTCCGGCCGGGCGTGGCCTTCCACGACGGCACGCCGCTGACCGCCGCCGCCGTGGCGAACACCCTCACCAGGGCCGCCGCCGCCGCGCCCAAGCCGCGCATCCTCGACGGCGTCGCGCTCACCGCCGAGGCGGCCGGGGACCGCGTGGTCGTCACCACCGGCGAGCCCGACCCGCTGGTGCCGCAGCGGTTGTCGTCGCCGCAGCTCGCGATCCTCGCGGGCAGCGCCTACCGCCCGGACGGCTCGGTGGACCCCGTCGGCACGGGCACCGGGCCGTTCCGGCTGGTCGCGGTGAACGGCACGACCACCGCCACCCTCGACCGGCACGACGGCTACTGGGGCCGCAAGGCCCGCGCCGCCGGGATCGACGTGTCCTTCGTGCCCGACGGCACGGCGCGCGCCGCCGCGATCCGCAGCGGCGAGGCGCACATCGCCGAGGCCGTGCCGGTCTCCCAGGCCGCGCTGCTCGACCCGGCGACCATCACCGAGGTGCCGATGCCGCGCACCAACACCCTCTACCTCAACACCACCTCCGGCCCGTTCCGCGACCCCGGCCTGCGCGCCGCCGCGCGCGAGGCGATCGACGCGGGCGAGATCGTGCGCGGCGTCTACGAGGGGCGCGCCGACGTGGCGGCCGGCCTCCTCGGGCCCGCGCTGCCCTGGGCCGCGGCGGGCCGCACCGCGCCGACCGGCCGGGCCGCCGCCGTCCCGCCGAACGGCGCGAGGATCACCCTGGCCACGTTCTCCGACCGCGCCGAGCTGCCCGAGGTCGCCTCCGTGCTCCAGCAGCGGCTGGAGGACGCCGGGTTCGTCGTGGAGCAGGTCGTGCGGGAGTACGCGCACATCGAGGAGGACGCGCTGGCCGGGAAGTTCGACGCGTTCGTGCTGTCCCGCGCCACCGTCCTCGACTCCGGCGACCCCGTCGCCTACCTGCGGTCCGACTTCACCTGCGACGGGTCGTTCAACATCGCGCGGCTGTGCGACCCGGCTGTGGACGAGGCGGTGCGCGCCGCGTCCCTCGCCGAGGCGGGCGACGGGCGCCGGGCCGCGATCCTCGCCGCCGAGGCGGCCGTGCTGCGGACCGACGCGGCGATCCCGATGCTGCACGAGCGGGTCGTGCAGGGCGACGCCCCGTCGGTCGCGGACTCGGCCAAGGACCCGCGCGAACGCGTGCTCGTCACGGTCGACACCCACCTGCGGTGATCGCGCCCGCCCTGTCCCGCGCCGGCGCGCTCGCCGTCGTCGTCGCGGCGGTCGGCCTGCTGCCGTGGCTCGCCGGGCGCGACCCCGCGCTGTCCGTGCTGCGGGCCCGGTCCGCCGAGCAGGAGCCGACGCGCGAGGCCCTCGACGCGGTGCGCCGCGACCTGGGCCTGGACGCGGGACCGGTGGCGCTGTTCGGCGACTGGCTGCTCGGCGCGGCCCGCGGCGACCTGGGCCGCTCGTGGGTGACCGGCCGCCCCGTGCTGCCGTCGGTGCTGTCCGGGCTGGGCGCGTCGGCGACCCTGGTGGCGGCGGCCCTGGCCGTGGCGGTGCCGCTGGCGGCGGTGCTGTGCGCGCGGACCCTGGCGCGCGGCGCGCGGGGCGAACCGGTCCGCGCCGGCGGGGGAGCCGCGGCGCTGCTCGCCGCCGTCCCCGAGTTCCTGCTCGCCACCGGCCTGCTGGTGGTGGTGTCGGTGTGGTGGGGGTGGCTGCCGCCCTACGGCTGGCGGGGCGTCGAGCACGTCGTGCTGCCCGCCCTGGCGCTGGGCGTCCCGGCGGGCGCGGTGCTGGGGCGGCTGGTCGACGACGCGCTGCCCGCCGTGTTCGAGGAGCGCTGGGTCGTGCTGTGGCGGTCGTGGGGGTGCGCGCCGCGGGTCGTCCTGCGGGCCGCGCTGCGCCGGGCGCTGCCCCCCGTGCTGCCGCAGCTCGGCCTGGTGGCGGTGGGTCTGACCGGCGGCGCGGTGGCCGTCGAGGTCGTGTTCGCGGTGCCCGGACTCGGCCGCACCGCGCTGGGCGCGGCCGAGTCGCAGGACCTGCCGCTGCTCCAGGGGTCCGTGCTGGCGCTGGTGCTGCTGGGGTTCGCGGGCGGGGTCGCCGCGTCGGCCGCGCGCCGCCGCGTGCTCGGCCCGGCCCTGCGCGCCGCCGCCCTCACCGCGCCGCCGCCGGTCGCCGGCCGGGTGCGGCCGGTCGCGGTGGCGGTGGCCGCGCTGGTGCCCGCCGTCGTCGTGGGCTGGGGCCTCACCCGCGAGCCGCTGCGCCTGGACACCGCCGCGCGGCTCGTGCCACCGGGGTGGGCGCACCCGCTGGGCACCGACGCGCTCGGCCGCGACGTGCTCGCCCGCGTGGGGCACGGCGCGCTCGCCACGCTCGGCGTCGCGCTCGTGGTGTGCCTGTGCTCCTACCTGGCCTCCCTCGCGCTCGGCCTCGTCCCGGGCGTCGCCCAGGGGCTCGCGGAGACGGCCAACGCCGTGCCGCCGGTCATCGCGGGCCTGCTCGTCGCCGCCGCCGCAGGGCCCGGCGCGGTGGGCGCGGCCGTCGCGGTCGGCCTGGTGTCGTGGCCCCCGCTCGCCGCGCACGCCGCCGCGCTGGTGCAGGAGGCGCGCGCGGCCACCCACGCGGAGGCGCAGCGCGCGCTCGGCGCCCCTCCACTGTGGACGGTCACGCGGCACGTGCTGCCCGCCGTCGCCGGGCCGGTCGCCCGGCACGCCGTGCTCAGGCTGCCCGCCGTCGCGCTGGCGACGGCCTCGCTGGGCTTCCTCGGCCTCGGCGCCCAGCCGCCCGCCCCCGAGTGGGGCCTGCTGCTCGCCGAGTCCCTGCCCTACCTGGAACGCGCGCCCTGGGCGGCCCTGTCCCCGGCGGCGGTGCTGCTGGCGCTCGCCGTCCTCGCGGTGTCGCTGTCGGGCGCGCGGGGGACCTCGTGACCGCCGCGCCGCGCGGGCTGGTCGAGCTGCTCGTCGGCACGCAGTTCGCGTTCAACCTCGGCTTCTACGCCGTCCTGCCGTACCTGGCGACCCACCTCACCGGCGAGCTGGCGCTGTCCGGCTGGCTGGTCGGGCTCGTGCTGGGCCTGCGCACGTTCAGCCAGCAGGGCCTGTTCGTGGTCGGCGGCGCGCTCACCGACCGGTTCGGGCCCCGGCCCGTCGTCCTGGTCGGCTGCGCGCTGCGGGTCGTCGGCTTCGCCTGGCTCGGGTTCGCGGGCGGCACGGCGTCGGTCATCGCCTCGGTGCTGCTGGTCGGGTTCGCCGCCGCGCTGTTCTCCCCCGCCGTGGAGACCGAGGTCGCCCGGCAGGCCGTCGCCCGGGAACGGCTCACCGGCGTGCCGCGCACCCGGCTGCTCGGCCTGTTCCACGCGGCGGGCCAGGCGGGCGCGCTGATCGGCCCCGTGCTGGGCGCGTTCCTGGTCGGCACCGGGTTCCGCGCGGCCTGCCTGGCCGGCGCGGCCGTGTTCACCGTCGTCCTGCTGGGTCACCTGGTGCTGGTGCCGCACCGCGCGGCGGTCGTGCCGGAGCCGTTCGCGCGGGCTCCCGGACGTGCTGCGGCACCGGCGCTTCCTCGCGCTGTGCGCGGCCTACGGCGCCTACCTGCTGCTCCACAACCAGGTGTACCTGGCGCTGCCCGGCGAGGTGGCCCGCGCGACCGGCGGCCAGGCCGCGCTGGGGTGGCTGTTCGCCCTGTCCTCGGCGCTGGTCGTCGTGGGGCAGGTCCCGGTGTCGCGGTGGGCCTCCCGCGCGCTGACGCCGCGCGCCGCGGTGCTGCTCGGGTTGGCGCTGCCGGCCGCGGGCTGCGCGGGGGCGGCCGCGCTGCTGCCGGTGCGGGCGCTGGGCGGGCTGCTGCCGTCGCTGGTGTTCGTCGTGCTGCTCACGGCGGGGCAGGTGCTGGTCGTGCCCGCCGTGCGGGCGTGGGTGCCCGACCTGGTCGACGAGCGCCGGCTCGGGCTGTACTCCGGCGCGCTGTCCTCGGTCGCGGGGCTGCTGGTCCTGGTGGCGGGCGCGCCGCTGGGCGCGCTGTTCGACGTGGGCGGGCCGCTGCCCTGGCTGGTGCTCGCCGGGGTCGCCGCGCTGGGCGCGGCCTGCGTGCCGCGGCCCGTGCCCGTCCCCGTCCCCGTGCCGGTGAAATGAATCGGTTTCGGGTGTGGGCCCGCGCGGTAAGCCTTCCGGGTGATCGGGAGGAGTCGACGGGTGCGGTGCGAAGAGCCGTTGCGGGTCCGGTGGAACGCCGGGGTGCGCAGCCTGGAGAAGGGGGGCGGGGACGGACCGGCGGTGGTCGTCGTCCCCGGCCTGGGTGCGCTGGGCTACCTGGTGGACGCGGTGGCCCGGTGCGGTGAGCGGACCCGTGCCGCGCTGCTCGACCTGCCCGGGTTCGGCCACCGCCCGCCCCGGCCGTGCCGCCCCGAGGTGGAGGCGGTCGCGGGCGCCGCGGCGCGCTGGCTCGACGCCGCCGCCGGCGACGCGCCCGTCGTCCTGGTCGGGCACTCGACGGGGGCGCAGGCGGCGGTCCACGTCGTCGCGCAGCGCCCCGACCGGGTGGCCTCGCTCGTCCTGATGGGGCCGACGTTCCCGCCGGAGCAGCGGCGGTTCCCCGGCCTGGCCCGCGCCTACGTGCGCAACTCCCGCCGCGAACCGCCCGGCCTGCTGCCGGTGACCTGGCCGTACTACCTGCGCGGCGGGCCCCGCGCGCTCGCCCGGTTCGTCCGCTCGGCGCAGCGCGACCGCCCGGAGGAGGTCCTCGCCGGGGTGCGCTGCCCGGTGCTGCTGCTGCGCGGCGAGCACGACGCGTTCGCGCCGCGGGGGTGGGTGGACCGGCTCACGGCCGCCGCCCCCGACGGCCGGTCGGTCACCCTGCCCGGCGCGCACACGTTCCCCTACGAGCGCGGCGCGGAGACCGCGGCGCTGATCGCGGAGGCCGCCGGGCGCGTCCCCCGCCCGTGACCACCCGGGACCACCGGATCGGTCGGCCCGGACGCCTCGCGGGTGGTGGGGGATCGCCGTGGCGGCACGACGGTGGCGGCCCGTCGCGTGTACGGTTGCCGGGACGCAAGCGCCCGTTCAACTCAGAGCGGGCGCTTGTCGCATCTCTGCGCGGGTTCGGCGAGGAACGAGGGTGGCATGGCCGGAACGACGGTCGGAGGCGGCTCGACCGCCGCCAAGCGGACGACGAGACAGGCTGCGAACGCCGCGGACCAGCCGGAGCTGCGCCAGTTGCTGGCCGGGCTGACCGCGGTCCGCGACGGCGACTTCGGCACCCGGCTGCCGGACGACTCCGGGGGGCTGCTCGGCGAGATCGCCACCGTCTTCAACGGCATGGTCGACCAGCTGTCGCTGTTCACCTCCGAGGTGACGCGCGTGGCGCGCGAGGTCGGCACGGACGGCCGGCTCGGCGGCCAGGCCGAGGTGCCCGGCGTCTCCGGCACGTGGGCGGACCTCACCGACTCGGTGAACGCCATGGCGGGCAACCTGACCTCGCAGGTGCGCGACATCGCGCAGGTCGCGACAGCGGTGGCGCGCGGCGACCTGTCGCAGAAGATCGACGTGGACGCGCGCGGCGAGATCCTGGAGCTGAAGGAGACCGTCAACACGATGGTCGACCAGCTCTCGTCGTTCGCGGCCGAGGTGACGCGCGTGGCGCGCGAGGTGGGCAGCGAGGGGCGGCTGGGCGGCCAGGCCGACGTGAAGGGCGTGTCCGGCACGTGGCGCGACCTCACCGACTCGGTGAACTTCATGGCGGGCAACCTCACCGACCAGGTCCGCAACATCGCCCAGGTGACCACGGCCGTCGCCAAGGGCGACCTGTCGCAGAAGATCACCGTCAACGCGCGCGGCGAGATCCTGGAGCTGAAGAACACCATCAACACGATGGTGGACCAGTTGTCGTCGTTCGCGGACGAGGTCACCCGCATGGCCCGCGAGGTCGGTACCGAGGGCATCCTCGGCGGTCAGGCCGACGTGAAGGGCGTCTCGGGCACGTGGCGCGACCTCACCGACTCGGTGAACTTCATGGCGGGCAACCTGACCGACCAGGTGCGGTCGATCGCGCAGGTCGCGACGGCGGTGGCGCGGGGCGACCTGTCGCAGAAGATCATCGTGACCGCGCGCGGCGAGATCCTGGAGCTGAAGAACACCATCAACACGATGGTGGACCAGCTCTCCTCGTTCGCGGACGAGGTCACCCGCGTCGCCCGCGAGGTCGGCACCGAGGGCCGGCTCGGCGGCCAGGCCGACGTCAAGGGCATCTCGGGCACCTGGAAGGACCTCACCGAGTCGGTGAACGTCATGGGCGACAACCTCACCGCCCAGGTGCGCTCCATCGCCCAGGTCACCACCGCCGTGGCGCGGGGCGACCTGTCGCAGAAGATCCGGGTGGACGCGCGCGGCGAGATCCTGGAGCTGAAGGAGACCATCAACACGATGGTCGACCAGCTCTCCGCGTTCGCCGACGAGGTGACGCGCGTGTCGCGCGAGGTAGGCACGGAGGGCAACCTCGGCGGCCAGGCCACGGTGCGCGGCGTGTCCGGCACCTGGAAGGACCTGACCGACAACGTCAACGTGATGGCGTCGAACCTGACCGGCCAGGTGCGGTCGATCGCGCAGGTCGCGACGGCGGTGGCGCGCGGCGACCTGTCGCAGAAGATCACCGTCGAGGCCAAGGGCGAGGTCGCCGCGCTGGCCGGCGTGATCAACACGATGGTGGACACGCTGTCCGCGTTCGCCGACGAGGTCACCCGGGTGGCCCGCGAGGTCGGTACCGAGGGCATCCTGGGCGGCCAGGCGCGCGTGCCGAACGTGGCGGGCACCTGGAAGGACCTCACCGACAACGTCAACTCGATGGCGAACAACCTGACCAACCAGGTGCGCAACATCGCCCAGGTCACCACCGCCGTCGCGCTCGGCGACCTGTCCAAGAAGATCGACGTCGACGCCCGCGGCGAGATCCTGGAGCTCAAGACCACCATCAACACGATGGTGGCGCAGCTCTCGTCGTTCGCCGACGAGGTCACGCGCGTGGCCCGCGAGGTCGGCAGCGAGGGCAAGCTCGGCGGCCAGGCTGAGGTCGAGGGCGTCTCCGGCACCTGGAAGCGGCTCACCGAGAACGTCAACGAGCTGGCCGGCAACCTCACCCGCCAGGTGCGCGCCATCGCCGAGGTCACCAGCGCGGTCGCCGCGGGCGACCTGACCCGGTCCATCACGGTGGTCGCCTCCGGCGAGGTGGCCGAGCTGAAGGACAACATCAACTCGATGGTGGAATCGCTGCGCGTGTCCACCAAGGCCAACCGCGACCAGGACTGGCTCAAGACCAACCTGGCCGGGATCTCCGGGCTCATGCAGGGCCGCCGCGACCTGGAGGTCGTCGCCGAGCTGATCATGGACGAGCTGGCGCCCCTCGTCTCCGCCCAGTACGGCGCGTTCTACCTGTCCGACGACGCGCCGGAGAAGCCCGAGCTGCGCCTGATCGCCTCCTACGGCGGGCCGTACGGCGACGACGAGCCGGACGCCCGCCCCACCCGCTTCCGCTTCGGCCAGTCGCTGGTGGGCCAGGCCGCGCGCAGCCGGCGCACCATCGCGGTCGACGAGGTGCCGCCCGGCTACGTCTCGGTGACCTCCGGGCTCGGGCAGACCGAGCCCAGCGACCTCGTCGTGCTGCCCATCGTGGTCGAGGGGCAGGTGCTGGGCGTCATCGAGCTGGCGTCCGTGCACCGGTTCACCCCGATCCACCGCGACTTCCTCGAACAGCTGATGGAGACCATCGGCGTCAACGTCAACACCATCGTGGCCAACGCCCGCACCGACGAGCTGCTGGAGGAGTCCCAGCGCCTGGCCGCCGAGCTCCAGACCCGGTCCAGCGAGCTCCAGAAGCGCCAGGAGCAGCTCCAGGAGTCCAACGCGGAGCTGGAGGAGAAGGCCGCGCTGCTGGTGTCGCAGAACCGCGACATCGAGCGGAAGAACCTGGAGATCGAGCAGGCCAGCTCCGAGCTGGAGGCGCGCGCCAAGCAGCTCGCGCTGGCCTCGAAGTACAAGTCGGAGTTCCTGGCCAACATGAGCCACGAGCTGCGCACCCCGTTGAACAGCCTGCTGATCCTGGCGCAGCTGCTCGCCCAGAACCCGACCCGCAACCTGACCCCCAAGCAGGTGGAGTACGCGGGCATCATTCACTCGGCGGGCTCGGACCTGCTCCAGCTGATCAACGACATCCTCGACCTGTCCAAGGTCGAGGCGGGCAAGATGGACATCACGCCCGAGCGCGTGGCGCTGCGCCAGCTGCTGGACTACGTCGAGGCCACGTTCCGGCCCATGACGACGCAGAAGAGCCTCGGGTTCCGCATCACCACCGCGACGGGCGTGCCCGCCGAGCTGCTCACGGACGACTCGCGGCTGCGGCAGGTGCTGCGCAACCTGCTGTCCAACGCGGTGAAGTTCACCGAGGCGGGCGGCGTGGAGCTGCACATCGAACCGGCCGACGCCGCCGAGCTGCCCTCGTCGGTGCGGCGGCACGGCCAGGCCGTGGCGTTCCGCGTCGTCGACACCGGCATCGGCATCGCCGAGCAGCAGCTGGAGTCGATCTTCGGCGCGTTCCAGCAGGCCGACGGCACGACCTCGCGCAAGTACGGCGGCACGGGCCTGGGCCTGTCCATCAGCCGCGAGATCGCCTACCTGCTCGGCGGCGTGGTCACCGCGCAGAGCGAGCTGGGCAAGGGCAGCACGTTCACCCTCTACCTGCCGGTCGCGCGCCCCGAGTTCCAGGAGCTGCCCCCGGTCGAGCACGTCCGCGAACCGGCGGCGCTGCCCGCCGCGCAGGACCCGACCCCGGTCGAGCCCGCCGCCCCGCAGCCGCACAAGCGCAGGCTGCTGGTCATCGAGGAGCGGCCCCAGGGCCTGCTGTCGCTGGTCGCGCAGAGCGCCGTCACCGACCTCGCGGACAGCAACGACCCGCGCGGGCCGGTCGAGGTGATCACCGCCGTGGACGCCCGGGAGGCCGCCGCGGTGCTGGCCGCCGAACCGTGCCACTGCGTGGTGCTGGAGCTGGACATGCCCGGTGACGAGGCGCTGGCGTTCCTGGAGGCCAGGGACGGCGACGCCGGCGCGCGCGCCGTGCCGGTCCTGGCGCACAACACCCGGCGGCTGACCACGCAGCAGGAGACCAGGCTCCAGTCCGGCGCGGCGGACCGGCCGCTGGAGCTGCTGTCCAGCCTGGACGAGCTGCGCGAGCGGATCGCGCTGCACCTGACCGCCGAGGTGCCCGGCGACGTCCTGCCGCTGGTGCGGCACGAGGACGCGCGGGCGCCGGAGCCGCGGCCGTACGAGAGCGGGCTGACCGGCCGCACGGTGCTGATCGCCGACGACGACGCGCGCAACCTGTTCGCGCTGAGCAGCATCCTGGAGCTGCACGGCATCGCCGTGCTGCACGCCGAGAACGGGCGCGAGGCCATCGACGTGCTGACCGCCCACCCCGAGATCGACCTGATCCTGATGGACGTGATGATGCCGGAGATGGACGGCTACGCCGCCACCGCCGCCATCCGCGCCATGCCCCAGCACGCCGACCTGCCGATCATCGCGGTCACCGCGAAGGCGATGCCGGGAGACCGGGAGAAGAGCCTCGACTCGGGGGCCAACGACTACGTCACCAAGCCGGTCGACTCCGACGACCTCGTCACGTGCGTGCAGCGGTGGCTGGACCGCTAGTGGCCCGACCCCCGGACGCCCGCCGCCCCAGAGGAGACCGTGAGTGCACACACCCGGAACGCCCGACACAGGACCGCCGCTGACCACACCCGCCCCGAGCGCGCCGACCGCGCCGACCGGCCCGGCCGCCCTCGGCGCGCAGACCGCGCCCGCCGGCAGCGGCGCCGGACTGAGCAGGCTGGCGGCGACCGTCGAGCGCCTGTCCCGCGAGGTGCGGGAGGCGCACGCCGTGGCCGACGGGCGCGCGCTGATCGAGATGGCGAAGGGCGTGCTGGTCGAGCGGCTGGGGTGCGGTCCGGCGGAGGCGTCCCGGCAGCTCTCGCTGCTGGCCGGGCAGTCCGGCGTCGGGCTGCTGGAACTGGCCGCCGACGTGGTCAACCAGGCGGCGCGCGACCGGCTCACCGAGGTGGCGGGCGACCTGCTCGCCGACCGGGCCGACGTGGCCGGGGCCTACGAGCCGGCGCGGTCGGCGGCCGTCCGGCTGCGCACCGCGGAGAGCGGCGCGCTGGCGGCGGGCGACACCCAGGCCGTCACGGAATCGCTGTTCGAGCACGCCCTGGCGCCGCTGGGCGCCACCGCCGTCGCCGTCTGGTCGGCGGCGATGGACGCGTCGCTGACCCTGCGCGGCTCGGCCGGGTTCGCGCCGGAGGAGGCCAGGCGCTGGCACTACGTGCCGCCCGGTGTCGCCACCCCCGCCCGCCGCGCGCTGGCCGAGCGGTCGACGGTGTGGCTGCCGGAGCTGGCCGAGTCCGGCCTGCCGTCGATCGGCGGTCGCGACCTGGTCGGGGCGCGGGTCGCCGCGCCCGCCGAGTCCGGCGGCCGGGTCGTCGGCGTGCTGGAGATCTGCTGGCCGCGCCCCCTGCCGCCGCAGCCACCGCAGATCCGGCGGCAGGTCGAGGCGCTGGCCGAGCTGTGCGCGCACACGCTGGACACCACGCCGCCCGCCGAGTATGGCGCGCCCGTCCCGGACGAGCTGGTCGACCTCGCCGACAGCCTGCTCGACCCGGCGTTCGTGCTGCGCCCGCACCTGTCGCCGACCGGGGAGCTGGCCGACTTCCGCATCGACCACGCCAACACCCGGTTCGTCGACCTCGCCGGCCGGCCGCGCGGCGCGGTGACCGGGATGCTGCTGCTGGAGGCGTACCCGCTCGCCGCCGGGCAGGGCGCGCTGTTCGACAAGGTCGAGCGGGTGCACGCGACCGGCGAGCCGTTCCGCGCCGAGCGCATGACGCTCACCGCCCTGGTCGACCAGGTGCCGCTCACCGCCGTCGCCGAGATCGGCATCACCCGGCACGGCGACCGCGTGCTCGTCGTGTGGCGGGTCGAGGACGAGACCACCCGCCTGGCCGACCTGCTGCACCACGCCCAGCGCCTCGGCCGGATCGGCGGGTTCGAGGAGGAGGTCGGCGGCGGGCGGATCACCTGGAACAGCCAGCTGTTCGCCCTCTACGGCCTGGAGCCGACCGACGACCCCGTGCCGCTGGCCGGGCTGCCCGACCACTGCCACCCCGACGACACCGCGACCATCACCCGGTTCCTGCGCACCGTGCTGCACCACCGGCGGGCGGGCTCGGCGGCGTTCCGGTTCCAGCGGCACGACGGGATCGTGCGGCACATCAGGGTCATCGCCGAACCCGTGGTCGACGCGGCGAACCGCCTGCTCGCGGTGCGCGGCGCCTACCAGGACGTGTCGGCGCAGCACTGGACCGAGGTGGCGCTGTCCGCCACCCGCGACCGGCTGGCGCACACCGAGCAGCACGCGGCCGAGCAGAGCAGGCTCGCGCTCCAGCTGCAACGGGCCATCATGCCGCTGACCGCGCCGTCGTTCGACGCGTTCGACCTGCGGGTGGCCGTGCGGTACCGACCGGCCGAGCAGGAGCACCTGGTGGGCGGCGACTGGTACGACGCGGTCGTGCTGCCGTCGAAGCAGGTGCTCGTGTCGGTCGGGGACATCACCGGGCACGGCATCAAGGGCGCGACCGGCATGGTGGTGCTGCGCAACGCGCTGCGCGGCCTGGCGGCGACGGGCGCGGGCCCGGCGCAGCTGCTGGGCTGGCTGAACCTGGTGGCGCACCACCTCACCGACCACATCTTCGCCACGGCGGTGTGCGCGCTGTACGAACCGGACACCCGCGTGCTGCGGTGGGCGCGGGCCGGCCACCCGCCACCCGTGCTGATCCGCGACGGGCGGCCGTCCGCGCTGTCGACGTTGCGGGGCATCATGCTCGGGGCCATCTCGGAGGCCGAGTACGAGGAGGGCGAGCTGGTGCTGCGGTCCGACGACACCCTGCTGCTCTACACCGACGGCCTCATCGAGCGCCGCGACACCGACCTCGACCAGTGCCTCGACGACCTGCTGACCGACTGCGCGGCCGAGGTCACCTCCCTGGACGACCGCCTGGACCACCTGCTGGCGCACAGCCGTGCGGACACGGACGACGACACCTGCGTGGTGGGCGTCCAGCTGACCTGACGCGCGCGGGTCAGGGGCGCAGGTGGGAGGCGCCGTTCAGGTCGAGGACCGCGCCCGAGGCCCAGGTCGCCTCGGGGGAGGCCAGGTAGACGACGGCGGCGGCCACCTCGTCGGGGGTGCCCACGCGGTTGAACGGGCTCTGGCCGCGGACGGCGTCGCCCGTCGCGCCGGTGAGCTTGTGCGCCTGGCGGTCCGTCGAGACGAACCCCGGCGCGACCGAGGCGACCGCGATGCCGTGCGGCGCGAGCGCCAGCGCCAGCGACTGGCCGAACGAGTGCAGCGCCGCCTTGCTCGCCCCGTACGCGGGGTCGTCCGGCTCGCCGCGGAACGCGCCGCGCGAGCCCACGTTCACGATCCGCCCCGGCACGCCCCGCGCGACGAGGTGGTTGGCCACCCAGTAGGTCAGGTTGGCCGCGCCCAGCAGGTTGACGTCCAGCGTCCGCCGCCACACCCGCTGCCAGTGCTCGTAGGACACCCCGGTCACCGGGTGCGCGGTCTCCGGCGTCGGCGCGACACCCGCGTTGTTCACCAGCACGTCGACGCCGCCCAGCGCCCCGCCCGCCTCCTCGGCGACCCGCCGCGCCGCGTCGGGGTCGGCCAGGTCGCCGCGCACCAGCACGTGGCCCTCGCCGGGCAGCGCGGCCAGGGTCTCCTCGGCGGCGGCGAGGTCGTGCGCGAAGTGCACCGCCACCCGGTCGCCGAGCCGGGCGAACGCGCCCGCCGTCGCCCGGCCGATGCCCCGCGACGCCCCGGTGACGAGCACGCCCCTCACTTGGCGAACACCTGCGACTCGTCGCGGAACGCCTTGAACTCCAGCGCGTTGCCCGCCGGGTCGAGCAGGAACATCGTCCACTGCTCACCCGGCTCGCCCGCGAACCGCTGGTAGGGCTCGATGACGAACGCGGTGCCCGCGGCGCGCAGCCGGTCGGCGAGGGCGTGGAAGCCGTCGACGGTGAGCAGGAGGCCGAAGTGCGGCACCGGCACGTCGTGCCCGTCGACGGGGTTGCTGCCCGCCCGCGCGGACGCGGCGGGGACGACGTGCGTCACCACCTGGTGGCCGTGGAAGTCCCAGTCGACCCAGGTGTCGGACGAACGCCCCTCGGCCAGGCCGAGCACGTCCCCGTAGAACGCGCGCGCGTTCCCGAGGTCGTCGACCGGGATGGCCAGGTGGAAGGCGGGACGGGTGCTCATGGCGCTCCTCCGGGAGTGGGGTGGTGCTCCCACGGTGGACCGGGTGATGACCTGATGTCAACATTACGACATGAGCACACCGTTGCCGAAGGCCACCCGACGCGGGCTCGCGGAGGAGTCGGCCGACCGCGTCCGCGACGCCATCTTCGCGGGCCACTTCCCGCCGGGCGCGCCGCTGCGCGAGGTCGAGTTGGCCGCCTCGCTGGAGGTCAGCCGCGGTTCGGTGCGGGAAGGGCTGGCCCTGCTCGAACGCGAGGGGCTGGTGCACAGCGCGTGGCACCGCGGCACCACGGTGGTGGAGGTGACCGCCGAGGACGTCGAGGAGGTCTACACGGTGCGCGCCGCGCTCGACCGGCTCGCCGCGACGACCGCGCTGCGCAAGGCGGGCGACGAGGAGTTGGCGCTGCTCGACGGGCTGGTCGACGCGATGGCGGGCGAACTCGCGGGCGGTGGCGACGGCCCGCGCCTGCTCGCCCTGGACATCGCCTTCCACGACGCGGTCTACGCCGCCGCCGGCAACCGCAGGCTCACCGCGGCGTGGCACGCCGTCCGCTCGCAGGTGCGCCTGTTCCAGCTCCGCCGGATCACCCTGGGCCACGCCCACTACCGGGCGCGGGTCGTCGCCGAGCACCGGGAGCTGGTGGCCCTGCTGCGCGGCGGTGACGCCGACGCGCTGGCCCGCGTCGCGGAGGAGCACGTCGACTCCGCCCGCCGCAGCCTCCTCGCCCACCTCGCCTAGCGTGCCGCGGGGGTCAGCCGGCCGGTCTCGACGAGCTGCTGCGCCAGGTCGCGCAGCTTGGTGTTGCTCTGCTGGCTGACCCGCACCAGCACGGAGAACGCCTGGTCCGCGGTCAGCTTGTGGCGCTCCATCAGGATGCCCTTGGCCTGGCCGATCAGGTCGCGGGTGTGCACGGCCTCGGTCAGGTGCTCCTCCTTGCGCGCGTCGGCCATCGCCACGGCCGCGTGGCTGGCGAACAGCACGCCGACGTGCCGCGAGTCCTCGTCGAAGCCGCGCTCGTCGGGGGAGTAGAGGTTGAGCGCGCCGAGGTCGTCGTCGCGCACGTAGAGCTGGAACGACAACATGCTGTGCACGCCGGTCGCGTGCGCTCGGGACCCGAAGACCGGCCACCGCGCGTCCGCCGCCAGCTCCGGCACGCTGACCACCTTCTCGGTGAACAGGGCGGTCAGGCACGGTCCCTCGCCGGCCTCGTACTGCAACCGGTCCACCTCGAACACGACGTCGCCGGTGCCCGACACGGTCCGGATCTCCCGCCTGCCCACCACGGTCATCAGGCCGGCGTGCCACGCGCCCGGGATGGTCCCCACGGCCGCGCGCACGATCTCGTCCAACGTCTCCTGCGTGCCCTTCCGGGCGTGGAGGTCCTGGGCGACCTCGCTCAGCCGCACCGCCAGGTCGTGCCGCGTCCCGGCCAGGTCCGCCGGCCGGTCGCCCCGCGACTCGGCACCAGTCATGTCGTCGCCTCCGCTGCTCGGTGATCCCTGGAGTGCCCGCTGCCGCCGCGAACCATGCCCGGTCGAGCGGACCGCCGCCACCGGGCAGGTGGCTCCCGGGACACCGACGGGTGAGCCCCGGCATCGACGGCGCCGGGACGGGTAAGCGAGACCGGGCACCGAGGGAGGTCGGCGTGGACGCGCGTTACGTTCGGGACCAGCTCCGCGGGATCGAACGGCGGCTGACGAGGACCGACCCGGGGTTGGCCGCGCTGCTCTCGGGCCGCCCGGCCCGGGTGCCGGTGACGCGCCGCCGGTGCTTCCTCGCAGGCCTGGTGTGCCTGGGCGTGGAGTGCGTGGTGCTGGGCCTGCTGCTGGCGCTGCCCCTGGTGTTCGCCGGCCTGCTGCTGCTCCTGGTCGGCGCTTTCCTGCACGCCACCCGCCACGCCGACCGGGGGCGTGACGGGTGACGTGGCGGACATGCCCTACCCCACGGCGTCGATGCCCTCCTCGACGAGGGGCATCACCTCGTCGAGGCCGGTGACCCGCAGGTAGACGCGTTCCACGTCCTGCGCGACCCGGGCGGTGGCGTAGCGGGAGGCCACCCGGTCCGCGCCCGCGGTGCCGTACGCGTCGCGGCGGGCGTGGTCGGACAGCAGTTGGCGCAGGGTGCCGGTGAGCGCCCTGACGTCGCCGGGCGGGACGAGCAGGCCCGTCACGCCGTCGACCACCACGTCGGCCATGCCGCCGGCGGGTGTGGCGACGACCGGCACCCCGCACGCCATCGCCTCCAGCGCGACGGCGGTGCTCTCCACCTCGTCCGGCACGGTGACCAGCACGTCCGCCGAGCGCAGCAGCGCCGGGAACGCGGCGCGGTGCACGGGGCCGACCAGGCGCACGCGGTCGCCCGCGCCGCACCGGAGCGCGTGCTGCCGCAACCGGCGCACCCGCTCCTCCAGCGCCTCGGGGCCGGCGACCGCGCTGCCCACGACGACCAGTTCGGTGTCCGGTGCCGCCCGCAGCGCGGTGACCAGGTCGTCCACCCCGTCGCCGGGGCGCAGGCCGACCACCGACAGCACGCGCCGGGCCAGGCGCTTCCCCGCCACCGGACCGTCGGGGGTGAACCTCTCCACGTCCACCCCGTGCGGCACCACGGACACCTGCTGCCTGGGCACGCCCGCGCGCACCAGGTCGTCCAGCTCGGCGGTGTGGGCGGCCAGCACCCGCGCCGCCTCGCGCGCGAGCAGCCGTTCGGTGCCGGCGCGCCGGCGCTCGACCGGGGCGCCCAGGCGTTGCCGCAGCACGCCCAGCCCGTGGAAGTCCTGCACCACGGGCACGTCGAACCGCCGGGCCGCCAGCACGGCGGCCAGGCCGGAGGCCCACCCGTGGGCGTGGACGACGTCCGGCCGGTCGACCGACCACCGCCGGTGGAGGGCCCTGGTGAACGCGTCGAGGTCCGCTTCCGCGCCCGGTGACCCGGCGTCCACCTGGAGGACGTCGTAGCCCTGCCGGGCGGGCACCCGCTCGGGCGCGTCGGGGAAGTCGCGGCGGGTGTGCACGACCACGTCGTGGCCGAGCGCGGCCAGCGCGGCCGACAGGTCGGCGACGCGCTCGACCGATTCGCCGACGGGACGGGGCGCGGCGACGGACAGGGGGTTGGCGTCGACCGACACCATCGCGACCTTCACGGCGTGCGCACCCCCTCCGTGAGGGTGATGCGCTGTGCCGGTTCGCGGCGTGGGAGACGACTCACGTGATGACACGACCTCTCCTGGAAGGCCCACCGGGCCCTGTTCGGAGCAGGCTGTCGTCTCAACCCACGAACCCACCGTAACCACATCGACACTTCACCGCCACTCGGAGTGCCACCTCGGCATCAGGGTGGTGCTCGCGGTACGAGGTTTGGCGCCACCCCCCGGCGGGGAACAGCAGGTCGGTGAGCGGAAGGTGAGGCGGTGCCGCACGTCCTGTTCCGGGAAGAGGGGCCGGCTGTGCTGTCCACCGCGGTGACCGGTCCGCCGTGCGGTCCGCCCGGCGCGAAGCGCTGAGGCCGGGTGCTCTCCGACCGGCACGACCACCAGCGCGAAGCCCTCGCCCACGCGGCGCGGCGCACCGAGATGCCGCTCGAAGACCTGTGGATGCGGTACTTCTCCCTCGGCGGCGACGTGGGCCTCACCGAGATCGAGGCGTACCTCAGCGGCCTGATGGACCTGCCCCGGTTCGACCGGGACGTCCTGGCGCACGTGGTCAACGAGAGGCTCGACGAGCTCGCCCGCCTCCACCGGGTGCCCTACAACCGCGAGGTGCGCGACCCCGAGCCGCGCGGCCGACCCCTGACCGCGCTGGTCGGGCTCATCGAGGACGCCGAGACCGCGTCCGTCGACCGGGTGGCCGCCCTGGCCGGGGCGGCGGGCCGGGTGCTCGGCGTGGGGATCGTCGTGCACCTGGTCGACCGCGACCAGCGCTGCCTGTTCGCGCTGGCGGGCGGTGGTCCGGGGATGGAGCTGGGCACCACGCCCGCCGGGCGGGCCTACCGCACCGGGCAGCCGGTGGGCGCCCGCGGCGCCGCCGGGTCGCGGCTGTGGGTGCCGCTGGTGGACGGCGTGGCGCGGCTGGGCGTGCTGGAGGTCGCGTGCGCCGAGGACGACCTGGACGACCCCGGCCTGCGCACCCAGTGCCGGTGGGTGTCGCGCCTGCTCGGGCGGCTCGTCGTCGCCCTCGGCCGGTTCGGCGACGCCGTCGACCACCGCGGCGACCCGCCGCGCCCGGTGCCCGCGGAGCTGGTCGGCGCGCTGCTGCCGCCGCTCACCGGCGCGTCCGGCCCGTTCCGGGTGAGCGCGCTGCACGAGCCGTCCGGGCGCTGCGGCGACGCGTTCGACTACACCCTCTCCGACACCGCGGCCGGCCTGGCGGTCTTCACCGCCGACGGCCCCGAACCGGGCCTGGCCGCGGCCACCGCGCTGGCCGCCTACCGCCGTGCCCGGCGGACCGGGCACGACCTCGTGGACCAGGCCGGGGCCGTGGACGAGGCGTTGGGCTCGCACTTCGGGCGGGGCACCTCCGCCACCGGCGTGCTGGCGGAGCTGGACCTGCGCTCCGGACGGCTGCGCTACGTCAACGCCGGCCACCCGGAGCCGCTCGTGCTGCGCGCGGCCCGGACCGTGCTCCCGCTGCCGGACGGCGCCCGACCGCCGCTGGGGCACCCGCCGACCGGCCCGCCGGACGTCGGCGAGTCGGTGCTGGGCAGGCAGGACTGGCTCCTGCTGCACACCGACGGCCTGACCGGGCGCGTCGCCCCGGACCGCCTGGCGGACCTGCTGCGGGCGGAGGCCGCCGCGGTGACCACGCCGCCGGAGACGACCCGGCGCCTGCTCGGCGCGCTGCGGGCCGACGCGCCGCCGGGGCACGACGCCACCCTCCTGCTGGCCCGCTGGACCGGCCTGGCCCGGTGAGCGCGCGCCCCGGCCGGTACCCTCCGGTCCGGTGCGACGACGTGCGGCGGACGACCACCCGGAGAGCGGGCGCTTCCCCCGGTGGGTCTACCGCGACGGCGCGGAGCCCGACCCCCGGTTCAGCCTCGCCAACGAGCGCACCTTCCTGGCCTGGGTGCGCACCTCGCTCGCGCTGATCGCGGGCGGCGTCGCGCTCGACGCCCTGTCCCTGCCGCCGCACCCGGGGCTGCGCCTGGCCGCCTCCGCGCTGCTGCTCGTGCTGGGCTTCGCGGCGGCCCTGCACGCCTGGTCCGGGTGGGCGCGCGCGGAACGCGCGATGCGCCGCGGCGACCCGCTCCCGGCACCGCTGCCCGCCGCGCCGCTGGCGCTCGGGGTCGCCGCCGTCGCGGTGCTCGTGGCCGTCGCCGTGCTGGTCGGCTGACGTGCCGCCGCAGCGCGACCCCGGCCTGCAACCGGAGCGGACGGCGCTGGCGTGGCGGCGCACCGCGCTCGCGCTGGTGGCCGGCTCGCTCGTCGCGGTGCGCCTGGTGGACCCGCCGGTGGGACCGTGGGCGGGCGGCGCGGGGCTGGTGGCGACCGGGCTGCTGTGGGCCGCCGCCGAACGGCGCGGGCGGGCCCTGTGCGGTCGCGGGACCCGACCCGGGGCGGGGCTGCTGCTCGCGACGGCCCTGCTCACGGCCGCCGTCGCGGCCCTCGGCGTGGTGCGGGTCCTGGCGCGGGCGGGGTAGCGCGCCCCGGTGCCGCCGGCCGGGACCGGCGGGTGCGCGTCCCACCGGTCCCCGGCTCACCGGACCGCCTCAGGCCCTGCCGCGCGCACCGGCGGCGCCCACCCCGGTGTCGACCAGCAGCGGCAGGGGGATCTCGAAGTGGACGGTCTCGTGGGTGCGGTCGTCGCCGTCGCGGGCGTCGTGCACCTCCACCGCCACCGACCGCCAGAACGGCTCCGCGCCGGGCACGCGGGTGTCGGTGTGCAGGTAGATCCGCTCGTAGCCCGGCGTCTCCGCGACGAACCGGGTGGCGGCGTCGACCAGCGCCCGGGCCAGGCCGTGCCGGCGGTGCTCGCCCCGCACGTACACGCGGAACAGCTGCGCGGTCGTGCCGCCGGGGTAGCGCTCCGCGAGCCACGCCGGGTGCGGTGGGCTGGCCGGGCCCTGCGCCCGCACGGCCGTGGTGCCCACGACCTCGTCGCCCGCGACGGCGACGAACAGCGCGTGCCGGGGCGTCTCCAGGTAGGTGCCGGCCAGGTCGACCACGTCGGCGTGCCACTGCGGCCGGTAGCCGTGGCCGAAATCGCGGTAGAAGGTGTCCAGCATGACGCTGCGCGCGCCGGGCAGGTCGGCGTGGGTCGCCGGCCGCACCTCGTAGCGGTGGTGTTCGGTCACTTCATCCTCTCCTCGGCTCCTTCGAGAACGGCGGCCGCCGGACCGTGCGCGACGACACGTCCCTCGTGGAGCACGACCACCCGGTCGGCGAGCCGGGCCACGACGTCGAGGTCGTGGCTGATCAGCACGAGCGCGCACGGCACGCCCGCGAGCAGGTCGAGCAGGGCGCCGCGGGTCACGGCGTCCTGCCCGGAGGTGATCTCGTCGCACACCAGCACGTCCGGTTCGGCGAGCAGCGCCCGCACGAGCGCGGCCCGCTGGAGCTCGCCGTCGGACAGGCCGCGCGGCGGGCGGGCCGCGGTCGCGGGGGACACGCCCACCCGCTCCAGCGCGGCCAGCGCGGCGGTCCGCGCGGCCTCCGGGGAGGCGCCGCGCAGCCGCACGGCGGTGCGGGCGACCTGGTCGACGACGGCGCGGTGCTCGTCGAACGAGCCCCGCGCGTCCTGGAAGACGTGCTGCACGGCGGCGAGGTCGGACCGGGACCGGCGGCGCAGGGACCGGGCCAGCGGGCGGCCGTGCAGCAGCACGTCCCCGGCGGCCGGTTCGTGCAGGCCCACCAGGCACCGGCCCAGCGTCGTCTTGCCGCTGCCCGACCGGCCGACGACGGCCAGCCGCTCCCCGACGTCGAGGTCCACGTCGTGCAGGACGGTGGTCCCGCGGTGCCGGGCGGTCAGGCCGCGCACCCGCAGCCGCGGTTCCCGGTCGGGCACCTCGGGCGGGGTGTGCGGCGCGGTGTCGAGCAGCGCCCGCGTGTACTCCTCGCGCGGGGCGGTCAACAGCTGCTCCGCCGGCCCGGCCTCCACCACGCGCCCGTCGCGCAGCACCACGATCTCGTCGGCCAGGGCGCGCACCACGGCGAGGTCGTGGGTGAGCAGCACGAGCGCGACCCCCTGGGCGACCACGCCGGCCAGCTCGTCCACGACCTCGGCGCGGGTCAGCGCGTCCTGCCCGGTGGTGGGCTCGTCGGCCACCAGCACCGCCGGGTCGCCGACCAGCGCCTGGGCCAGCACGACCCGCTGCTGCTGCCCGCCGGAGAGCTGGTGCGGGTAGCGGCGCAGCAGGTCGACCGGGACCCGGGCCCGGCGCAGCGCCGCGGTGACCAGCTCGTCGGGGTCGCCCTCGTGCAGGGCGGCGATCTCGCGGAACACCCCGCCGAGCCGGCGGACCGGGTTGAGCGCGGCCGACGGCTGCTGCGGCACGAACGCCACCCGCCCGCGCACGACCACCCGCCCCTCGACCGCCACGCCGGGGCCGTGCTCGCCGAGCAGCGCGAGCCCGGTGGTGGTCTTGCCGCTGCCCGACGCGCCGACCAGGGCCAGCACCTGCCCCGCGGCCACCGCGAAGCTCACCCCGTCGAGCAGCACCTCGTCACCGGCGCGGGCGCGCAGGTCCTCCACGTGCACGACCGGCGTCACGACGGCACCCGCCGCAGGGCGCGGTCGAACACCAGGTTCACGCCGACGGACAGGGAGACGATCAGCAGCGCGGGTACGACCACGGCCCACGGTTGGAGGAACAGGCCGCCGCGGTTGCGGTCGACCATCACCGCCCAGTCGGCCGCGTCCGGCGGCACGCCGACGCCGAGGAAGCTCGCCGACGCCACCAGGTACAGCGCGCCGGTCAGCCGGACACCCAGGTCCGCGGCCAGGGTGCGCAGCATCGACCGTCCCGTGTAGACGATCGAGGTGCGCCACCACGACTCGCCCTGCAACCGCATCGCCTCCAGCGCCGGTCGCCCGGCGATCTCCAGGGCCGCGGCGCGGGACAGCCGCGCCACGTCGGGGAAGTTGACCAGCGCGACGATGCCGACCAGCACCGCCAGGCCCTGCCCGGCGATGGCCGCCACCAGGATCAGCACGAGCAGCGACGGCACCGCCAGCAGCAGGTCCAGGGGCCGCATCAGCACCTCGTCGACCAGCCGCAGCCGGGCCGTCGCCGCGATGACGCCCCACGGCACGCCCAGCGCGTAGGACAGCGCCGTGGCCAGCAGCGCGACCAGCACGACGGTCTGCCCGCCGTCGAGGACCTGGTGCCACACGTCGCGGCCGACGAAGTCGGTGCCCAGCGGGCCGTGCGGCGTGAACGGGGCGCGCCGCGCCGTGTCGTCGGGCACGAACAGCGGTCCCAGCAGCGCCAGGGCCAGCGGGACGACCACCAGCGGGACGCCGATCCCGAAGCGCGTCACGCGGTCACCCCCGTGCGCGGGGCCAGGCGGAACGCGACCAGGTCGGCCAGCAGGTTCACCACGACCGTGGTGACCGCGAAGACCACCGCCAGGCCCTGCACGACGGGCAGGTCGCGCCCGGCCACGGCGTCCACCAGGGTGGTGCCCAGACCGGGGATGACGAACACCGCCTCCACCACGATCACCCCGCCCAGCAGCCAGTCCGTGGTGCGCGCGACCTGCTGCACGGCGGGCGCGAGGGCGTTGGGCAGGGCGTGCGCGAACCTGATCCGCCCCTCGCCGATGCCGAGCCTGCGGGCGTGCCGCACGTGCTCGGACGCGAGGGCGTCGACCATGCCCGCGCGCACCAGCCTGCTGATCGAGCAGATCGGCCGGGCCAGCAGCACGACCAGCGGCAGCACCAGCACCGCGGGCTCGGCCAGGACGTCCGCGCCGACCGCCGTGGGCGGCAGCCACCCCAGCTGCACGCCGAACACCGCGATCAGCACCACGGCCAGCGCGAACTCCGGGATCGAGTGCAGCGCCACGCTCGCCGAGGTCAGCGCCCGGTCGAGCGGGCCGCCCTCGCGCAGCGCGGCCAGCACGCCCACCAGCACCGACAGCGGCAGCAGCAGCACCAGGGTGAGCACCGCCAGCACGAGGGTGGGGCCGATGCCGTCGGCCAGGAAGTCCGCGACCGGCCGGCCGGACACCAGCGACACGCCCAGGTCCAGCCGGGGCAACCCGGCCAGCCACTGCCCGAACCGCTCCCACGCCGGCTGGTCGAGGCCCATCGCGGCGCGGATGGCCGCGATCCGCGCCGGGTCGGGGTTGTCCCCGGCCAGCGCCACGGCCGCGTCCCCGGGCAGCGCCCGGACCAGCAGGAACACGGCCGTGGCCACGGCGAGCACCTGCGCGGCGCCCAGCGCCAGTCGCCGGGCCGCGTAGCCGCCGGGGCTCATCCCAGCCACACCTTGTCGAACCGCGCCCAGTCCAGCGTGTTGGCCGGCGCGGTGGAGATCCCGCCGACGTTCGGGGCCGTGCCGACGATCCAGTCGGCGAAGCCCCACATCAGGTAGCCGCCCTCGGCGTGCAGGGCGGCCTGCATCTCCCGGTACGCCCCGTCGCGCACGGCCTCGTCCGAGGTCGACACCGCCTTCTCGTAGAGCGCGTCGAACTCCGGCCGCGCCCACTTCGTCACGTTCGTGCCCGAGCCGGTGAGCAGGCGCTGCGCGATGTGCGTCTCGATCGGCATGGCGCCGGAGCGGAAGCTCGACAGCGAGCCGTTCTTGAGCGTGTCGGACCAGTAGCTGTCCTTGTTGCCCAGGGCGACCTCGACGGTCAGCCCCGACCCCTTGACCTGGTCGGCGAACACGGTGGCGGCCTCCACCATCCCGGCCGCCGCGGTCGAGGTGTCGAGCGCGACGGTCAGGCCCTCGGCCCCCGCCCGGCGGATCAGGAACCTGGCCTTGTCGAGGTCGCGCTCGCGCTGGGGGAGGTCCGCGTAGTGCCGGTAGCCCCGGCCGAACAGGTCGTTGCCGACCTGGCCGCTGCCCGCGAGCACCGCCTCCACCAGCTGGGGGCGGTCGGCGAGCAGGAACATCGCCTCGCGCAGGTCCCGGTTGTCGAACGGCGGCCGGTCGAGCTTCATCGCGAACGCCTGCACGGCGCTGCCGGGGGAGCGGTGGATCGCCACCCGGCCGCCGTCCGCGTGGCTGCGGGCCGTGGTGGGCGTCAGGTCGTGCGCGTACTCGACCTGCCCGCCCAGCAGGGCGTTGGTGCGCGCCGACTCCTCGTTGGCGATGACGAACTCCAGCTCGTCCAGCAGCGGCGCGCCCTCCCAGTAGTCGGGGTTGCGCTTGAGCAGCGCGGACCTGCCCGGGTCGAAGGAGACGAACGAGAACGGCCCCGAACCGACCGGCTTCGTGAAGTCCTCGGCGCCCTCGGGCACGATGTACGCGCCGAACGCGGCCATCGCGTTGGGGAACTCGACGAACGGCCGGGTCAGCGCGAACTCGACGGTCCGGTCGTCCACCGCGCGGCTGTTCGGCAGGTCGACCAGCGCGAGGCTGGACCGGGCGCGGAACGCCCGCTTCGGGTCGAGGACGCGGGCGTAGCTGGCCAGCACGTCCTGCGCGCGGACCGGTCTGCCGTCGTGGAACGCGGCCTGCCGCAGGGTGATCCGCCAGCGGGTGAGGTCCGCGCTCGGCTCCCACCTCTCGGCCAGGCGCGGGCGCGGGGCCACGTCGTCGCCCAGGTCGGCCAGCTTGTCGAACAGCGCCTTGGACCGCGCGGCCTCGACGAACAGGTTCGCCAGGTGCGGGTCGAGCACCTCCTTGGCGCCGCCGCCGGCGAACGCGGCGCGCAGCCTGCCGCCGGTGCGCGGCGCGGACGACGGGGTGGTGCTCCCGGTGGAGCACCCGGCCAGGGCGGCGACCGAGAGGCCGGCGGAGAGGCCGAGGAAACGACGGCGGTCGAGGGTCACGAGGGTTCCTTCCGGTGGTGGGGGCGCAGGCGGGCCACGACGTGCAGCCGGTCCCCGGACAGGGCCCCGCCCAGCTCCGCGTCGGCGGTCCACGGGTCGTCGGTGCGGGGGCCGGGACCGTCGAACAGGGCGAGCACGTCGAACCCGGCCAGGTCGAGCAGGTGCCGCAGCTCCTGCGGGAACAGCAGCCGCCAGGCCGAGTGCTGCACGAGCGGTTCGGCGCGACCGGGCCACACCCACTCGCGGCGGCGGCGCAGCAGCTGGGCGGCGTGGTCGATCCACAGCGCGGTGGTGGAGGTGTAGGCGGTGCCGCGCCAGGTGACCGTGCGGGTGCGCGGGCCGTCGAGCAGCTCGGTGCTGCCGAGGAAGAACGCGCCGTTGCGCATCTCGGCGATCAGCAACCCGCCGGGCACGAGGTGCTCGCGGCAGCGGGCGAGGAACGCGTCGAGGTCGGCGTTGGAGTGGCAGTACAGCAGGGCGCTGTCCAGGCAGGTGACGACGTCGAACCGCCTGCCCAGCGCGAAGGTCCGCATGTCGCCCGGGACGACGTCGACCTCCGGGTGGTGCCGCCGCACGTGCTCGACCATCCGCACCGAACTGTCCACACCGGACGCCCGGTAGCCGTTGCGGGCCAGCCACCCGGCGTCGCGCCCGGTGCCGCAGCCGACGTCGAGCAGGTCGCGCCCGCCGCCGAACCGCGTCACCAGGTCGTGCAGGAAGCGGGCGGCGACGTGGTCGGGGTCGGGGAACTGGTGCTCGTACAGCTCGGGGTTGTCGGTGAGCAGGTTCACCGGACCACCTCCCGGTTTCGCGGGGACAGGGCGCCGCGCCGGTGCAGCGCGGCGACGGCCGCCGCGCCGCCGAGGCCGATCGCGGCGCAGAGCAGGGCCGCGGGGCCGTCGCCGAACCCGCTCACCCACCCGACCAGGGCGTTGCCGAGCGCGGCGGCGACGCCCGAGGCCAGGTAGAACACGCCGAAGTACGTGCCCGCCAGCGTCGGCGACCCGAACTCCGGGATCAGGTCGTAGACGAACGGTTGCGCGAGCACCACGCCGAGCGCCAGCAGCAGGGCCGTCACCAGCAGCGGGACGATGCCGGACCACAGGGCGGGCACGACGAACCCCGCGCCCGCCACCGCCAGGCCGACCGCGATGACCGGCCCGCGCGCCCGGCCGGCGAGCCCCCGCGTCACCCGGACCTGGAACAGCAGCGTGGTCAGGGTGGAGACGACGAACAGCGCGGTGACCGACGCCGCCGACCCGGTGGCCCGCTGCGCCTGCACGGGCAGCAGCAGGTAGAGCTGGTTCTGGAGGGCGAACAGGCTGCTCAACGCGCAGGTGAACGCCAGGAAGCGCCGGTCGGACAGGCACTCGCGCCAGTCGCCGAGCACCGACCCGCCGCTGCGGGCGGCCGGTCGGGAGGGCAGCGCGAACGCCTGGGCGACGGTCAGCGCGGCGAAGATCCCGGCCGCGACCACGGCGGCGACCCGGAAGTCCCACAGCAGCAGCACGCCGCCGAGCACCGGCCCGGCCAGCGCGCCCGCCTGACCCCAGGCGTTGAACCGGGCGAACGCCTCGGCGCGCGCGTCCCCGGCCTCCACCGCCACGTAGGCCCGCACCGCCGGGTTGAACAGCGCGCCGGCCAGCCCGCTCAGCGCGGACGCGACCAGCACCACGGTGAGCGAGTCGCCCAGCGCGAACAGCCCGAAGCCCACCGCGCGCAGGCCGCAGCCGGCCAGGATCACGGCGCGCGGGCCGAGCCGGTCGGACGCGGTGCCGCCCAGCAGGAACAGGCCCTGCTGGCTCAGCGTCCGCACGCCCAGCACGACGCCGACGACGGCCGCCGACAGGCCCAGGCCGCCCAGGTGCGCGGCGAGGAACGGGATCAGCAGGTAGAAGCCGGTGTTCACGGCGAACTGGTTGACCAGCAGCAGCCGCACCGGGCGGGAGAGCGCCGTCGCCCCGCCGGTCACCGCGGCACCACGCCCAGGCCGGGCGCGCCGGACAGCCGCAGCACGCCGTCCTCGCCGCCGATGCCCGCCCACGGGTCCGCCGCGAGCAGCAGGTGCCCGTCCAGGTCGACCCACCGGGCGTGCCCGGTCAGGTGGACGGCGGGCGCGATGCCCAGCGAGCTGGCGACCAGGCAACCCAGCATCACGTCCAGCCCGGCCTCGCGGGCCGCCGCCACGACCTCCAGCGCCGCGGTGATCCCGCCGCACTTGGCGAGCTTGACGTTCACCCCGTCCACCACGCCCGCCAGCGCCCGCACGTCGGCCACCGACGCGGCGTCCTCGTCGGCGACCAACGGGGCGGGGCACCGGGCGCGCACCCACGCCAGGCCGTCCGGGTTCCCGGGCGCGATGGGCTGCTCCACGGCGTCGAGCGCCACGCCCGCGACGCGGTCGACGAACCGCACCGCCTCCTCCGGCGTCCACACGCCGTTGGGGTCGAGGACCACCCGCACCCCGGTGGCGCCCACCGCCGTCACCGCGGCCGCGTCGCGCTCGACGTCCCCGCCGACCTTGACCTTGAGCACCGTGAACCCGCGCCGCGCCAGGGCGGCGGCCCGCTCGCCCGCGTCGGCGGGCGTGGTGATGCCGATGGTGTGCGCCGTCACCACGTCCGTCCACACCGGACTCCCGACCAGCGCGTGCACCGGCACGCCGGCGCGCAGGGCGACCAGGTCGTGCAGCGCGGCGTCGACCGCCGCCCGCACGCCCGCCGGCAGGTCCGCCAGGAGCCCGAACGCGCCCTCCGGTTCGTCGACCGCCGCCAGCACCGGGCGCAGGCCCTCCAGCAGCTCCGCGATCACCGGCACGTCGAGCCCGTAGTAGGCGCTGGTCACCACCTCGCCGTGACCGCGCAGCCCGTCGCACCCGAGCACGACCCGCACGGCGTCGCGGCGGGCCATCACCGAGCGCGAGATGCGCAGCGGCGTGCGCAGCTCCAGGCCCCGCACCTCCCAGTCGAGCCTCATGCGGGCACCGCCGGCCGGGGGCTGACGACCGACCGGCAGCGCGCCCACCCGGTGACCTCGGCGTACTCGGCGTGGCCGATCTCCACCGGGCGGTCGGCGGCCGGGCCGAGCAGGTCGCGGCTCAGGCAGAAGTCGTCGTCGAAGATCGTGCCGAGGTAGCGGTGCGGGCCGTCGGGGAAGATCGTGGCCACCACCGCGCCGGGCTCGACCCGGGCCGCCCACGCGGCGACCAGCGACACCGCGCCGGTGCTCCACCCGCCGGTGACGAACGCGTCGCGGGCCAGCCTGCGGCAGGCGTCCACCACCTCGCGCGGTCCCAGCCAGTGCACCTCGTCGAACTCGGCGTGGGCGACGTTGCGCGGGTGGATGCTGCTGCCCAGCCCGCGCATGACCCGGGGCCGGGCGGGCTGGCCGAAGATCGTCGACCCCACCGAGTCCACGCCCACCAGCCGCACGTGCGGCCAGTGCCGGCGCAGCGCGGTGACCACGCCGGCGCTGTGGCCGCCGGTGCCGACGCTGCACACCAGCACGTCGACCGGGTCGAGCTGCTCCACCATCTCCCGAGCCAGGTCCGCGTACCCGAGCGGGTTGTCCGGGTTGTTGTACTGGTCGGGCCAGTAGGAGCCGGGGATCGAGGCCAGCACCTCCTGGAGCCGGTCGAGCCTGGCCCGCTGCCAGCCGCCGGTGGGGTGCGGCCGGTCGACCACCTCCAGCCGCGCGCCGTGCGCCCGCAGCAGGGCCCGCATGCTCGGCTCCAGCTCGCTGTCCACGACGAGCACCACGGGGTGGCCTAACGCCTGGCCCGCGAAGGCCAGGCCGAGACCGAGCGTGCCGCTGGTGGACTCCACGACCACCGCGCCGGCGTGCAGCTCGCCCCGGCCGCGCGCGGCCTGGAGCATGGACACGGCCGGTCGCGCCTTCATGCCGCCGGCGCTCAGGCACTCGACCTTGGCCCAGAAGCCGCCGTGCCGGTGGGGGAGCGGGGTGTCCACCCGGACGACCGGGGTCCGGCCCAGCAGCTCCAGCAGGTGCCGGTTCGCGCGCGCGGTCACGAGGGGCGCTCCTCGTGCAGGTGGATCGTCGTCGGGCCGCCGTCCAGCCAGAAGAACGGGTACGGCTCGGCGGACACCGCCTGCACGCCCGACCCGATGAACCACGGCAGGACCGCGCTCGCGGTCTGCGCGAACAGCACCACCGGCTTGCCCGCCGCGCCCGCCCGCGCCAGCAGCGGTTCGAACGTGCCGTTGCCGACCGTCATGCCCGACGCCAGCACGGAGTCGCACTCGTCGAGCGCCGTCACCGCGTCCTCGGCGACCGGCTCGCCCCACTCGGTGCTGCCGCCCTTCAGGTCGCACGGCACGTAGGACGCGCCGCGCTCGCGCAGGTGGTGCAGCAGCGAGTTCACCACGCCGACCACCAGCACCCGGTCGCCGGGCGCGGGGGCCAGCAGGTCCACCACGGCGGCGGCCCGCGCCATCGACTTCTCCAGCGACGACCCCGGGCCGACGGTGACGGCCCTCGCGGCGGTCAGCGCGTGCGGGCGGACGTGCATGAGGTAGGCGTCCAGCGCGGCCGTGCGGACGGCCGGCTCCGGGTGGTCGAGCAGCTCGGCGACCGGCGCGCCGACGCAGTCGTGCACCACGTCGTCGGCCACGTCCTCGACCGCGCAGGAGCCGACCGCGTCCTCGACGCGCAGGCTGACCACGGTGTTGCGGTAGGCCCGGCCGCGACCGGCGTGCCGCGCGCCCTGCCGCGTGGTGAACGCGACGCTCGCGGTGAGCGTCGTCGGGTCGGGTCCCAGGTCGCCGGCGCGCACCAGGCCGACCAGCTCGTCGAGCGTCACGCGGCCCCCTCGGCGTCGGCGTAGCGCACCGCGAGGCCGCCGACGAGCCGCTCGGCCCGCGCCCGCGCGCCGGGTCCGGTCGGGTCGGTCACCACGACGTGCCCCAGGTAGCCGTTGTTGCTGGTCGGGTCGCCCGCCTGGTGACCGGCCGCCTTCACGGACCACTCCACGACGTCCGGCGCGGCCAGCGCCTCGGTGCCGTCGACGCCCGCGAGCCGTCCCCGTCGCGGCGGCAGCAGGAACGAGATCGCCGCGCTGCGCACCCCGGTGTCCACCGCGCGCAGGTCCGGCCGCTCGCCGGCGGCCAGCTGCGCGTGCGCGGCGGGCAGGTCGACGCCGGTGGTGCGGCGGACCAGCTCGGTGATCCGGTTGCCCGCCGGGCGCGGGTTGACCTCGATGAGCTTCGGCCCGTCCGGGGTCAGCTTGACCTCGGTGTGCGCGACGCCGCGGTCGAGCCCCAGCGCGGCGATCGCGGCCACCGCGACGGCCTCGGCCCCGGCGGTGGGCAGGTCGGCGGGGAACATGTGCCCGCTCTCCACGAACCACGGCTCGCCGGCGACGCTCTTGTCGGTGACGCCCACGACGTGCGTGACGCCGTCCACCGTCACCGTCTCCACGCTCACCTCGGGACCGGTGAGCAGCTCCTCCAGCAGCACGGTCCGCACGCGGGGCTGGTTGCGGGCGTTGACCGGGAACGCCTCCAGCGCCGCGAACGCCTCGCGCAGCTCCGACTCGTCGGTCACCTTGCGCACGTGCATCCCGGCGCACAGGTCGACCGGCTTGACCACCAGCGGGTAGCCCAGCTCGGCGGCGGCCCCGGCGGTCTGCGGCCAGTCCTCGGCGAGGGCGAAGCGGGGACCCGGCACGCCCGCGTCGCGCAGGGCCGTGCGGGTGAGGTCCTTGCGGTTCGCGCGTTCGACGGCCAGCGGGTCGGGGCCGGGCAGGCCCAGGTGGCGCGCGACCCGGGCGACGGTCGGCAGGTAGTAGTCGCAGGACGAGACGACGCCGTCGAACCGGAGCGCGTGGTGCAGGCGCTCGACGTGGTCGAGCAGCGCGGGCACGTCGTTGGTCTCGGCGGTCAGCACGTTGTCGGCGGCGAGCAGCGGGTGCGGGTGGCCGGGCGCGGCGCGCAGGTAGTGGTGCAGGTCGCGGGTGAGGAACGTGAAGCGGTGCCCGGTCTCGTTGATCGCCCTGGGCAGCAGGGCGCTCATCGCACCGACCCAGCTCTCGATCATCAGCAGGTGAGCCACGCGTACTCCTCGTCCGGTGGAAGGCATGTCGGCACATGATAATCATTACCAGGTTTGTCGAGTTTCCGGGACCGCGACCTGGGTAACCGCAGGGACGTCACCTGCGGAAAGAGGAGAGATGAGCGAGACCACCACTGTTGACAGGCTGCGCACGGCGCTCGGCGACGTGAGCTACCCGGCGACCCAGGAGCAGTTGGCGGACCACGCGTCGCGCAACAACGCGGACGAGGACACGCTGCACGCGGTGCGCTCCCTGCCCGGCGGCGCGTACGGGTCCTTCGACGAGGTGGTGGCCTCCGCCGCCCTGGACGAGCGCCGGGACGCCTGACCCGCGGACCACCGACGACCCGGTGTCACCGCGCCCCGGGCGCGGCGTGTCCACGGCCGACGTCGCCCGCCTCGCCGGGGTGTCCGCGCAGACCGCGTCCCGCGTCCCCAACGGCCGCGCGAGCGTCGTCGGCACCACCGGGCAGCAGGTGCTGGACGCCGTGCGGCAGCCGGGCTACCGGCCCAACAGCGCGGCCCGCGCGCTGGAGCACGGCGAGTTCCGCACCATCGGCGTCATCCTGTTCACGCTGTCCACCCAGGACGGCGTGCTCGACGCGTTCACCCGACCCGGCGAGCCGGCCGTCGACCCGGCGTGCACGGCGGTGTTCACGGCGAACGACCAGATGGCGCTCGGGCTGCTGCGCGCGTTCCACGAGCGCGGCCGGACGGTGCCCGGCGACGTGAGCCTCGTCGGGTTCGACGACATCCCGGACTCGGCGTCGTTCATCCCGCCCCTGACCACCGTGCACCAGGACTTCACCGAGGTGGGCGGCGCCGCGTGGAGCAGGTGCTGCGGCAGGTGCGGGAGCAGCACGCGGAGCCGGGGACGAGCCTGGTGCCCACGCGCCTGGTCGTGCGCGTGAGCACGGCCGCCCCGCCCGCGCGGGCGTGACCGGCCCGCCGGCCGCACGGCCCGTGGGTCGAACGACCCCTTCCGCGGCACCCCGTTCGCCCGCGCGCTGTGCGCGCGAGGGCGCGGTGATCGGCCGGCGCGGTGCGGCGCACGTGGGCGTTCCGGGTGGTCGGCGGTGTCGCGCTCGTCGCCTCCGGCGCCGTGTCGGCGCTGCTGGTGCCCCGGTGGCGCGCCCGGGAGTCAGCTCGGCGCGGAGCGTGGTGGACCGGCGGGCGGCCGTCGATTGCGACCCGGCCGCCCTCCTGCCGGAGGTGGAGCGGCCGAGCGAGCGCGGCGGCGATCAGCACCGCGATCTCCCTCGGGAGGCCGCGGACGCCGGGCGCGGTGTGCTCAGGCAGGGCGGGGCGCCTCATCCCGTGGTGGTCCGGGTGGCGAGCACGTCGGCCACCGTCGCGGCGTCGGGGTGGGCGTCGAGCTCGGCCAGGGGCAGCACCGCGACGACGATCCCGTCGTGGGCGACGACCAGGGCGTCCTGGTCGGCGGTGAAGCGCCGCCGGGCCGCGGCCACGGGCTCGTGGGCGCCCGCGCTGGGCAGGGACGGCCCGACGTGGTCGGCGACCCGGTCCCGCGCGGGCGCGTCGCGCAGCGCGGCGGGGGACAGCGACCCGATCACCTCGGCGACCTTCGCCGGCCCCCCGGCATCCGCGGCGCGCACGACCACGGGCACCGCGTGCGCCGGGGCGGTGGTGCGGGCGTGGGCGATCGTGACCGAGTGGGCGACGACGGGCGCGGGGGAGGGGGTGTCGGGCACGGGGGTCGGGTCGGTGGCGAAACCGCGGCCGGCGACCCAGTCCTCGTCGAAGTACTTGCTGAGGTAGGAGCGGCCGGAGTCGGGCACGACGGCGACGACGAGCCCGTCGGGTCCCAGCTCGTGCGCGAGCTCCACCGCGGCGGCGACGGCGAGCCCGCCCGACGCGCCGACCAGGAGGCCCTCCTCGGTCGCGAGCCGGCGGGTGGCGGTGATCGAGGCCCGGTCGGGGACGCGGCGCACCTCGTGGGCCACCGAGGGGTCGTAGGAGGCGGGCCACACGTCGACGTCGGTGTCGGGGTGGACGAAGTGGCCGACCGCCTCCACCAGGTACGGGCGGCCCCGGCCGCCGCCGTAGGCGGAGTCGACCGGGTCCGCGCCCACGACCCGCACCCGGTCCCCGGAGACCTCCCGCAGGTAGCGCCCGGCGCCGGTCAGCGTGCCGCCGGTGCCGATGCCGGAGACGAGGTGGGTGATCCGGCCGCGGGTCTGCGCCCAGATCTCCGGGCCCGTGGTGGTGTAGTGGGCGTCGGGGTTGGCCGGGTTGTCGTACTGGCCCGCGTACCACCCGCCGGGTACCTCCCCGGCCAGGCGGACGGCGATGGAGCGCACGTGCCGGGGGTGGCCGACGGGCAGCATCCCGTCCGTGACCACGACCTCGGCCCCGTAGGCGCGCAGGACCGCCAGCTTCTCCCGGCTGGAGCGGTCGGGCACCACCACGACGACGCGGTAGCCGCGCGCGGCGCCGATCATCGCCAGCGCGATGCCGGTGTTGCCGGAGGTGCCCTCCACGATCACCCCGCCCGGGCGCAGCGCGCCGGAGACCTCCGCGGCGTCGACCATGGCCAGGGCCGCGCGGTCCTTCGAGCTGCCCGCCGGGTTCGCGGTCTCCAGCTTGGCGTACACCGCCGCCGCCGCGCCGTCGGTGACCCGGCGCAGCCGCACCAGCGGCGTCCGGCCGATCAGCCCGGTGACGTCGCCCGCGACGTGCCCACCCCGCTCGTCCGTGCGCTGCTCGTCGGTGCGCTGCTCGTCCGTGCGCTGCTCGTCACTGCGCTGCTCGGCGGCGCGCTGCCCGCCGGCGATGTCGTACCGGTCCTCGGACATGTGCCCGACCCCACTTCCGCTCGTTCAGACGACGGTGGTCCCGGCGTCGGCCGCCCGTCCCGCCGCCACCAGTTCCCGCAACCGTGCCACCTCCGCGCGGCTGCGGCGCTTGACGTCCGCCATGTGGTCGAGGGCGGGCAGCCCGGCGCCGGCACCCGGTAGTCGACGAGGTCGTGGGTGACGCGGCTGTCGTAGTGGCCGTCGTGCTCGACGGCGACGTCGGTCATCAGCCACCTGGATGCCGGTCGTGGCCTGTCCTCCGGCACCCGCAGACGGGCACCGGGCCGACGGGCACCGGGAGACCTCACCGTCCGTCATCGGGAACGGGGCCGTGTCCGCCGAACCGGTGAGACTCGCGGGAACGCTTCCCCCGGTGACGTGGCATCACCATCATCGCCATGAGGGGGAATCGACGAGGGGGGTCGCGTGTTCGGCACACGAACGGTGAAGCACGGACGGGTACCGGTGGTGCTCGCGCTCACGGCCGCGGTGGTGGTGGTCGCGGCGGGCACCGCCGCTCCGCCGGCCCGGGCGACGGTCGACATGGTCGCCTCGATCACCCAGGAGGAGGGCGAGTACGAGGCCCGCTTCCCGGACGTGGTGAAGCTGGACGACGGCAGGCTGATGGCCGTCTGGCACCGGGCCACCGCGCACGCCGGGGCGGTCGGCACGATCCAGCTGTCCTTCGGCAGCGCGAACGGCCGCACGTGGAGCGCCCCGGCGCCGGCGCTGGCCGACCCGGGCACGATGGCGGGCCTCGACACGCGCGACCCGAAGCTCGGCAGGATGAACGACGGCAGCGTCGTGCTCACGTTCTTCGTCCCGGGCGGTCGGGTGTTCTACTCGGTGTGGAAGCCGGGGTGGACGCGCTTCACCGACCCGGTCCAGCTGACCTCGCCGGACATCACCACCGGCATCTACAGCCACGGCGGCGCGCTGGCGCTGGCGGACAGCGGCACGCAGGTGAACCAGGTCCTGATCCCCGTCTACACGATCGGGACCGGGGGCGGCGCGCACTTCATCCGGGCCACCTGGCGGGCCACGCTCGACCCGCGGCTACTGGTGTCCGGCTCGCACAGGATCATCGCCAACGACAACCCGCCGGGCCGCACCTACACCGAGCCGAGCTTCGTGCAGTTCGGCAGCACCGTCGTCGCGGTCGTCCGGTCGGAGCAGGACGGCGACGGCTCACCGGCCATCGTCGCCCGGTGGAACCCCTACACCGCCACGCCCGCCTTCACCTACCAGAGCTTCACCGGCGTCCTGGCCAACTCCCACCACCTGCTCAGGACGGCGAGCGGCAAGGTGCTGTTCACCTACGGCGACAAGGCGCAGACCACCCGGCCCACGGTCGGCATGATGATCGACAACCCCACGTCCACGTGGGTGCGGAACACCGTCGTGCCGCTCTACAACTCCGGTTCGGGGGACCAGGCCAACCCGTCGAGCGTCGAGATCTCGCCGGGCACGTTCATCACGCTCGGCTACAACGCCAAACCGAAGTCCTCCTCGCCCACCGGCGGCACGCTGTGGGTCGTCGAGAGCCACGCCGCCGACTACTGACGCGCGGACGTGCGGCACGGACGGGTCTTCCCGGTCGGCCGGCGGTTCGTCGCGCCCCACGCCCGCCGCCGGAAGACCCGCCCCTGCTCCGGGCCGTGCCCGCCGTCACCGACGGCACGACCCGCGACGCCTAGAACCGGAACGGGTCGGTGACCGCGTCGGTCGCCTCGGTGAAGGAACCCGAGGCGTCGGAGACGGTGCCGGACACGTCGGCGACGGTGCCCGTCGCGTCGCCCACGAAGCCGGTCGCGTCGGCGCCGAAGTCCTGGGCGGCACCCGTGAAGCCCTCGGACGCCTGCGTGGCGGCGTCGGTCGCGGACTGGGTGGCGCCCTCGGCCGCACCCGTGGCGCCCGACACGAACTCGTTGGCCTTCTCGAAGATAGCGTCGAACAGACCCATGGTGTGCACCTCTCGTCGGGAACCTGACAAATCCGACAGTACCCGTGTGGCGACCGCGGTGGGGCGGCAGCACGGATAATCCACAGTGGATGGTGACGGGTCAGCGCGCCGGCAGGTCGCGGTGGCCGCGCGCCGCGCCGAGGGCGAGGAGCGCGCCGGCGATCGGGTGGGGGACCAGCAGGGCGGCGAGGAAGGCCGCCTCCGACCGCGTCGTCGCCGCCATCGCCACCAGCCCCGCGACCACCACCGCGAACGCGGCGCGGACGAACGGCGCGGCCCGGTGGTGCACGTGCTCCCAGGCGGCGTCGCTGTCGCGCGCCGGGCCCGTGCGCAGGCCGAAGAAGGCGTTGCGGGGCAGTCGTCGCCTCGCCCCGAGCCGGGCCAGCAGGAAGAAGCACACGGCCACCAGCGCCTGGCAGGTGAACAGCACGACCAGGACCCAGGTCGGCACGCCCACCTCCTGCTCCGGGGCGAGGGCGAACGGGGTTCCGGGTCGCGTCATGATCGGCACCACCCCTCCGATGATGCCCTGCGAACCGGTGGCGCGCGATCAACGCCGGTCGGGGTCTCCTCGGTGACCTGGCCGGTCAGCGTGACCGTCCGGCCCTGGTCGACCGTCGAGGCGCTGACCGACGCGGTGACCCGGGTCGGCACGAGCGGGTCGGCCGACGCTGGCGCGGCGAGCGCGCCCGCCCGCCGGCGCCAGTGCGGCGGCGGGGTGTGCGTCACCGACTGCACCGCACCGGTGAACCCGTTGTGGCACAAGCCCCGCGGTGCTGCTCCGGGTGCGCGCGACCGCACATCCCAGGGGGTGCCGCACCCGGGGACCCGGGTGCGGCACCGGACAGCTCAGTCCGCCGTGCGGGTGACGATGTCGTGGCGCAGGTCGCTGCCCGCCTCGCCGCGACCGGTCGACCGGCGGCGGGAGAGCCACAGGTGGGTGCTGCCGTCGGTCCAGCGGGCCAACTGCCACCTGCGGGCGACCCGGACGCCGTCGCGGGGGACCTCCTCGGCGGCCACCCAGTCGGTGCCCTCCAGGGTGCGGCCGGCGGGCTGCGCGGGGGCACCGCCGGGGACGGGGAGCAGCACCCGGCGCAGGCGCGCCCCGTCCGGGTCGAACTCCGGCAGCAGGGGCGCCCAGTGGTCCGGCGGCAGGGCCGAGCGCAGCGCGTAGGACAGGTCGGCCCCCGGCACCACCCGCGGCTCCGGCGCCGGCGCGTACCGGCCCTGCCGGTCGACGCCGACACCGGCCACGCCCTCGACGGTCCGCTCGACGGCCCACACCGCGTTCGCCGCCTCGTCGCGCAGGAACACCACGTCCTCGACGGGGTCGCCCTCCAGCGAGCCGGGCAGCGCCGGCGGCAGCACGAACAGCGACTGCGCCGGGGTGGAGCCCGGCAGGCGGTACATGTCCCAGCCCGGCCGGGCGGCCGGGTCCACCTCGGTGCGGACGCCGAAGGTGTCGGTGACCACGAGGGAGCGGACGCGGGCGACCGTGCCGACGGGCAGCTCGACGGGCACGACGAACCAGTCGTTGGCGTAGAGCGTGGCGAACTCCAGCACCAGCAGCCGCCCGAGGTCGCTCGGCCCGGTCTCGGCGCCGGCGAAGGACACCGGGGCGTCCTCGAACTCCCACCACCGGTCGGTGGGCATGCCCGGGTAGCGCACCGGGCTCGGCATCCCGGTGCGCACCAGGTCCCGGGACGGGGTGTCCGCCGGAGCCGACTCGCCGCTCGTGGACAGGCGCAGGTCGTACCAGTCGAGCGTGCCGCCGGGGTACTCCGGCGCGCTGAGGACCACCTCGTCGTCGCCGAGCCTGGTGCCCAGGACGAAGGAGTGCTCCAGGCGCCGGGACGACCAGCTCGCCGCGTTCGTCCCGGGCCGGCTCACCAGTTCGCGCCACCAGGTGGTGAACGAGGCCGCCGCCGCCAGCACCGCCGCCCGGTCGGCGGCGGCCACCTCGGGCACGGCGGGCAGCGTCGGCGCGCCGCCCGGGGAGGTGCCGCCCAGGGCGGCGGCGAGCGCGTCGGCGTCGGGCACCCGGCCGCGCAGGAACGCCGCCTCCGCCACCGCGTCGTCGTCGGCGGTGGGACCGGGCACGACCTCGGGCAGCGGGAACGCGTCGGTGAAGGACTGGCCGTAGCGGGCGCGCAGCGGCCCGAGCAGGCGCAGGAACCGCCGGCCGCCCTCGGCCCTCAGCGCCAGGTCGTCCGGGTCCGGCGCGGTGCGCTCGACCACCGCCTCCAGCGGGGTGGTCGTGGTGTCGAGGCGCTCGAAGTCGTCGAGCGGGGCGCCGTCGCCCAGCCCGCGGAACCCGCCGATGGCCCCGGCCCGCACGCGCAGCCGCGCGCTGACCGGGGAACCGCCATCGCTGCCGTCGAACTCGCCGAGCTGCCACTGGCGGCACAGCAGCCACGCGGCGTCCTCCACGCGGGCCGCGACGCTCTCCCGGATGTCGGCCGAGGTCACGCGCGGCGTGAGCCTGGTCCAGGTGGTCACCGATGGGGTCATGGGGTCGCTCCCGGGGTGGGCGAGGTGAGGTCGGTGCTCGCGGTGGCACCGGCCGCGTTGAACGGGACGTAGGTGGCGGGCAGGAAGTGGCCGTCGCGCAGCTCACCCCACGGCACGGTGCGCGTGGTGGCCACGTGGAACGCCTGGTCGACGGCGGCGAAGACCTGGTCGGTCGTCCACCTGCCGTCGGCCGCCGTCGGCACGGCCAGCAGCAGCGACTGCGGCGCCCGCGCGCCCGGCGCGTCGTGGTTGAAGGCCAGGCCGGTGACCTCGGTGGCGGCGGGCACCCGCTCGGTCCACTCGTCGAGCACGAGCCCGACCAGCGGGGCCGCCGCGTCGACGGCGCGCACGGCGTGCACGGCGACGGACAGCCGGTCGACGCCGGCGGACGGGCCGGGCAGGGCCGCCCACCGGTCACCCGCGGCGCGGGGCGCCTGGCCGACGACCAGCGGGCGCGACGCGGCGGCCGTGCCGAGGGCGTCGGCGCGGGAGAGCGCGGTGTGCAGCGCCTTCGCGCCGGGCCGGACCCTGGACAGCCGGGTGAGCCAGGTGTCGACGACGAGCGGGTCCGGACCGACCAGCTCGGCGCTGTGCCCGAGCAGGTCGCTCAGGGCGGCGCGCCCGGCCGCGGCGACGGTCCAGGTCGGCAGGACCGGGAAGTCGTCGCCCAGCAGCACCTTCACCCGGGCGGTGTGGTGGCGGACGGCCGCGTCGGGACCGTCCGCGACCGGCGGCGCGGTCAGGGCGGCGTCCTCGTCGAGCCTGCGCCGCGCCTCGGCGGCGGCGACCTCGGCCCGCGCGGTGGTGCGCGCGAGCCAGTCGGCGTCCCGGGTGCCCGCCTCGGGGTGGGCGTCGGGCACGCCGTGGCGGGCGAGCCCGTCCAGGCACGCCACCAGCCCGGCCGCGGTCGGCGCCCCGAGCTGCGCGCGCAGCGCGGCCAGCGCGCCGGCCAGCGAGGTGCGCGCGGCGGTCGCCCTGCGCCCCAGCTCGTCGGCGTCCGCGGTGAGCGCGAGACCGGCGTCCCGCGCCAGGTCGGTGCCCCGGACCGGGCGGACCCGGCGCAGCAGCGCCCGCACGCCCCGCGCCGCGTGGCGCAGGTCGTCGACGGAGGCGTGGGTGGGCGGCCCGAAGCCGGGCACGCGCCCGGTCGACAGCGCGGGCAGCTCCGACACCCCGTCGACCGCTGGCCGCTTCGGGCGGAACGCCTCCAGGAGGCGCCGGGTCAGCTCCTCGTCGGTCATCAGCACCACGTCCAGCGGTGCGAGGGCGAGCCCGCGCAGGTCGAGATCGGTGGTGGCGACCACGTCGCCCCCGGGGGACAGCCACCGGCCGCGCACCACGACCTTCGCCGGGTCGGGCAGCAGCGCCGCCGCCCAGCCGTTGAGCGTCGGGGACGCGAGCGCGCGCGGCCGTGCGGGTGCCGGGACGACGTCGGTGGTCCACGCGGCGGCGTCCTCGGCGGCGTGCGCGGCGGACGCGCCGCCGAGGAACAGCAGCCGGTGGTCCTGCACCGCGCCGGAGCGGGGCGTGCGGACCACGTCGAGGTCCGGCGGCGGCATGTCGCCCTTGGTCAGCGCGTCGAGGGCCGCGCCGGCGCGGACGGCGTTGCCGCCGATCAGCTGGTGCACGCCCTCGGCGAGGGTGGCGTCGGCGAGCGCGTCGAGCGCGGCCACCACCTCGTCGAGCGCGGCGACGCACGCCCCGTGCGCGGGCGTGCCGACCTCCGGCAGGCGCAGCGACGGGTCGTCCGGCCGGGTCGGGTCCACGCCGCGCCCCCACGGCACGGCGTTCTCCCGGTGCAGCCTCTCCAGCACGATTCCGTCGGCGACGGCGCCCGACTCGCGCACCTCGGTCACCGAGCCGTCGCCGCCCAGGGTCTGCGCGGCGAACGGGGCGAGCGCGCGGAAGGCCCGCACCGCGACGCCGCCGCCGGACGTGGTCAGCGTGCGCTCGAAGCGGTAGCCCAGCAGGGCGGCCGGCGGTTGCCCCGCCCGCACGCCCTCGACGAGGTGGCGCACCAGCCGGACGCGGTCGGCGGACAGGTCCACCGCCACCGGCCGGGTGCCGTTGCCGGGTTCGCCGACGCCACCGCCGCGCGCGGCGTACCCGGCGCGCAGCACGGCTGCCGTCGTCGCGTGGTGCAGCGACGGCGCGAGCACGTACCCGGCGTTCGCGGCGTCCCGCCACAGCGGGCCCTGCTCGCCCTCCGGCGGGACCTGGACCCACTCGCGCCGCGCCGGCCGCACGTCGGCGAGCCAGCCGAACCCGCCGACCAGCGCGCCGGTGGACGCGGCGCCGGCGCGGGCCTCGGCCAGGCGGCGGGCGGCGAGCGAGGTCTCCCACGCGTCGGTCCGGTAGGCCGCCGTGTCGAGGGTGGCGCGGACCAGCGGTCCCAGCTCGGCGCGATCGAGGTCGGCCAACCGCCCGACCGCCGCCCGGAACTCCTCCCAGTCCTCGTTGAACGGGTTGCCGGGCCACGGCTCGACGAGCCACTCGCCCAGGGTCCGCGCCGAACCGACGTCGCTCGGCGCGGGCCGGTCCAGCTCCTGCCAGAACGTGGGCCGGGGCCGGCTCGGGTCCACGTCGAGCAGCTCGGCCTCGCGGTGGCGGAGGTCGCCGTCGTCGACGCGGATCAGCGCGGTGCGGACCTCCTCCAGCGCGGCCTGCCGCAGCAGGAGCACCAGCAGCGAGGTGCCCGCCGCCGGCTCGAAGTCCCGCAGCCGCGCCAGGTCCAGCGCCAGCAGCTCGCGCAGCGCCTCGGCGGGCGAGGCGGGCAGGAGGTCCACGGGCAGCGGGAAGGTCTGCCCGACCCCGCCCCGCAGGTGCGGCTGCCCCTCGGGCAGCCCCAGGTCGCGGACCAGCTCCTCCAGCTGCCGGGCCACGACCGGCTGCCAGCGGGCGAACAGCTCGCGCCCCGGCACGGCGAACCGGTGCAGCGCGTCCAGGTACTCCGGCCCCATGACCGGCTGGCCCAGCGCGGTGTGCGAGATCGGCTGCACGGACAGCGCCTGCACCAGGCGGGTCGCCGGGTCGCGGACGTCGTCGCCGCCGATCGTCGGCCAGTAGTAGCGGTCGCTCACCCGGCGCACCCGGGCGCGGGCGACGCGGTCCAGCACGTCGCGGACCACGCGCGGCACGCCGGTGTCGCCGGGCCGGGGCTCCGCGTCGCGGCCCATCACCGGCAGCACGCCGTAGGGCTGAGCCCCGACGCGCACCACCGGCAGGTGCCCGCGCGGCCGGACGTGGTCGACGAAGTGCCGCCGGGCCTGCCGCACGGCGTCGACCTGCACGCCTTCGAGCACGTGGACGAGGAAGTAGCCCCAGGTCGCCGACCACAGCGCGGCGGCGGCGTCGCGCTGGTGGTCCACCCGGCCGCCGCCGGCGACCCTGGCCGCCGCGCCGCCGTAGCCGAACGGCACGCCCAGCGCGCCGAGCAGGTCGCCGCCGACGGTGCCGCGCGGGTGCGGCGCGGGCTGGTGCTTCGAGGCGTCCAGCCGCCGGTGGTGGTCGGCGCGGGCGGAGCCGCGCGGGTCCGAGGCCGACACCGCGCCGTCCGGGGCGTTGGTGGGCGTGCCGGGCTCCAGCACGCAGAACCCGTCGGTGTAGTGGTGGGCCTCGAACAGGTCGGCCAGCGCCGTGGCGGACCGCCACGGGTCGCGCTGCTCGTCGACGCCGACCACCACCAGGCGGTCCAGGCCCAGCCGGTGCAGGTCCGGGTCCACGTCGGTGGTGACGCGCACGGCCATCCCCGCGCGCTCGGCCTCCTCGAAGTCGACCATCCAGAGCATCCCGGGGTCGACCAGCGCCCGGTCGTCGGCGGGCGCGCCGGCCAGGGTCGCCCTCGGGTCGGGGCCCACGGCGAGGTCGCGGCGGACCGCGGAGGTGGTCACCGCCCAGGAGACGGCGGCGACCCCGTCGTCGGGCCGGGCCTCCCGGTGGCCGCGCACCTCCCAGCGGGTGGGCAGCAGCCGGGCGAGCGGCGCCCGGGTCCAGGTGCCGGCGCGTCGCTCGCCGGCGGGCTCGCCGGCGCGGGTGCCGCGCGCGACCCAGGCGGCGCGGGCCGCGCCGAACCGGCCGGCCAGCTCCTGCCAGGCCCGGTCGGCCTCGCCGGCCATCCGCCCGCGGGTGGCCTGGTCGGCGGTCTCCGGCGGGTCGTTCGCCCGCGTGGTCTGCCAGAACGCCAGCCCGGCCGTCACCTCGTCGGCCGTGAGCAGCGGCTCGTGGGTGTCGACGTGGAGGGTGTCCGGGTAGATGCGCACGAGCAGCGACGTGCCGACGAACCGCGTCTCCAGGCGCACCGGCAGCAGCGCGATCGGGGTGTCGACGGCCGTGCGCCAGTCGTAGGTCGGGGTGGTCATGCGGTGGCTCCGTCGAGTAGGTCGGAGGCGTGGATCGCCACGCGGTGGGGCAGGCGCAGCAGCCCGCCGGCGGTGGGACCGCCGGGGCGGGACCAGTCCGGTGCGGCCCCCTGCGGCCCGAACCGCGGTTGGGTGGGTGGTTCGGCGAACACGAAGAACCAGCCGGCGGCCCCCTGCTCGGGGTGACCGGGCAGGTCCGCCGGGTCCAGCGGGAAGGTGAACACGGCCAGGTCGTCGCCGAGGACGCCGGTGGCCGTCGGGTTGACCGCCGGGCCGCCGGGCTCGCGCCCGGCGGCGGTGCGGACCGCGGGCACGGCCTGCACGACGGTGTTGGGGAAGCGCCGCAGCAGCTCGGCGCGCACCAGCAGCGTGACGCCGTCGCCGGACGCCGCGCCGGTGGCCACCTCGCGCAGCTCCCGGTCGCCCCACCGCTCGATCGGCAGCACGTCGCCGTCGTCGTCGCCCGCCGTCGTGCCGCGGGTGTCGAAGAACCGCCGGAACCAGGTGGCCCGGCCGGTCGACGGGTAGCCCCGCCACACCAGCTCGCGGCCGAACTCGGTGTTGACGCCGGCCAGGTAGGCGGCGACGAACTCGCCGTTGCCGGTCATCAGCGCCAGGCAGTCAGGCGGCAGCGCGTCCGCGCCAGGCGCCACCAGCTCGGCGAACCGCTCCAGCAGCGGCCCGGACATGGGCTGCGGGAACACCGGCTCGTAGAACCGCGGCCGCAGCGGGTCGGGTTCCGCGCCGTCGGCGGTGAGGCCGCGCGGGGCCCCGGGCAGGGGGGCACCGGGCAGCGGCGCGCCGTCCAGCGCGATGCGGTCCAGCACCCGGCGGGCGATGGTCTCGCCCGGTGCGAGCGCCGCCGACACCTCACCGACCAGCGAGGACACCTCGTAGTCGGCCTCGTGCCACACGTCGCCCGGCGTGGCGGTCACCTCGGTGACCGTCCGCCGCTGGTGCGCCTCCGCCGCGGCGACGAACCGGTCGGCGAACGCGGCGACCCTGGCCCGCCGCGTCTCGTCGACGTCCCCGACGATCCGCCGCGTCCGCGGTCCGGCCGCGCCCACGCCGACCGCCGCCGTCGTGTGCGGGTGCTCCGGCGCGGGCAGCTCCTCCACCGGCAGCTCCTCCGCCGGCTGGGGCTCGGGGAACGGACCCGGGAACGGGCCGGGCGGCGGCACCGGGTCCGGCTGGGGCTTCGCCGCGACCCCCGCCTCCGGGTCGGTGCCGCCCGGTCGGGCCCCGGCGGGCCACGGCTCCACCTCCGGCGGCGGCACCGGCTCGAACGCGGTGTCGCTCACCACCTGGCGCACCTGAGTGGTCCGCCACTCGGTCCTGCCGTCGTCCGGCGAGGTGACCGGGTAGGTGACGTGGGCCAGCAGCTGCGCGTCCAGCCCGCCCCCGACCTCGGTGACGACCAGGTCCAGCGACGGGAAGTTCTCCTCGCCCTCCAGCCGGGGACCGATCGTGGCGGCGGTCACCGCCTGGCCGGGCCGGGGGGAGTCGAAGAAGGACCGGATGCCGGTGTAGCGCAGTTCCCACACCGGACCGCCCCACCCGTCGGTCGCCTCGCGCAGCCACGCCACCACGACGTCGGTCGGCTCCGACCGCTCCTCGCGGGACGTCGGGGGCACCCACGCGACGGTGGTGGCCGCCTGACGGCCGTGGTACCTCTCGTCGAAGTAGCTGAACCCCCTCGTGATCGTCCCGTCCGGGCGGGACGCGACGCCGGTGATCCCGGTCCCGTCGGCGACGAACACGACCAGCTCGTCGGGACCGGACGCGACGCGCCGGGCGCTCAGGCTGAGGGGCCCGTCGTACCGGTACGGGTGGACCTGCTGCCAGCGCGCCGCGCCGATCTCGGTGAGGCCCGAGGCGGTGCCGTACCCGGTGGGGGTGAGCCCGGTGACCCACCGCACCAGGTGGTGGGTGCGGTACTGCGGGTACGTGCCGTCCACGTACTCGTCGCGCCGGTAGAGCAGGGCGAGCGCGGGCACGCTGTCCCGACCCCGGATCAGCGACCCGGCGGCGAGCACCGCGTCGGCGGGGAACCCGTCGGGCGGCGGCACCTCGAACGCGCCCGGTGCGGGCGCGCGGCACGTGCCGTCCGGTGCCAGGTCCCGGTCCACGGTGATCCGCAGGCCACCGGGCACCCAGGGGTTCGGTTCCGCGGTCACCACGTCGGCCATCAGCCCGTGCCGGCCCGGGGTGACCAGGGGCCGCCGGGCCTCCGGCCGCGCCCAGGCCCGCCACCACGGCGACGCCCCGGCCACGGTGTCGCCGCCGGGCCGGGGGAAGCCGCGGAAGTTCACCCAGTCGAACGTCGGGTACGCGATGTCGCCGGCCGGGGGCGTGAACAGCGGCAGCTCGGCCCTGGCCAACCTGCTCACCGGGGCCACCAGCGGTGCCGCCGGGGTCGCCCCGGCCCGCCTGGCGACCGCCGTGGTGGGCCGCAGCGCGCGCGTCGCGGCGGCCGTCACCGCGCCCGCCGCCGCGTCCTGCGTGGCCAGCTCCCCGGCCACGGTCCCGGTGCCGGTGGGCAGCCGGTCGAGCACGGGCGCCGCGCGTTGCAGCACCACGTCCGCCTCGTCGTCCGCCCCTGCCTCGCCCGCGTCGAGCCGGCGGGCGAACCCGGCGGGGTCGGTGGGGGCGAGGTGGCGCCGGTGCAGGTTGTCGCCGACCGCGCGGGCGGTGCTGCCCCGGCTCAGCTCGGCGTTCGCCCGGCCGAGCGCGGCGGCCTGCGCCCAGGCCGCCGACATCAGGGCTTCCTGCTCCTCGCGCACGACCTGGGCGCCGATGCCCGCCGCGGCGCGCAGCCGGGGGTCGGTGTTCAGGGTGAGCAGCCACGGCGGGGCGTCGGCGGGCAGGCCGCGCGGCGTCCCGGCGTGCGCGCCGAGGTACACGGGCGGGGCCAGTTCGGTCTCCCCGCGCTGGAGCAGCACCCGCACGGCCAACGACCACGACGCGGGCACCGGCCGGTCGGGGGTCGCCCCGGCGGGGTGCAGCGCGGGCAGCACCGGGGCGATGCCCGGGTTGTCGCCCAGCGCGGCGTCCAGCTCGGGGTCGGCGCCGCGGTAGGCGAGCCGTCGCCGGCCGTCGCCGGGGGTCGTCGCCCGCAGCTTCGCGGCCAGCGAGGGGAAGTCCCCGCCGGGTCCGGTGGCGAACCGCCACGAGTGGTACACCGGCAGGCGCACCTCGGCCGCGCCCGGCAGCCACGCCGGACCGGTCGTGTCCCCGGCGGGCTCGTCGCCCAGCCCGGCCGCGACGCCGTGCGCGAACGCCGGCACCAGGCACGCCAGGTACTGCCGCCCGGACACCAGCGGCGTCGGGCACACCAGTCGCGACACGGCCCGCTCGGGGTGCCCCGCGAGCACGTCCTCGACGGTCTCGTCCCCCGCGGTGATCACGTCGGCGTGCGCCCACGCCGGGCTGTCGGCCAGGGAGGGGAGCACCCGGCCGGGGGCGGTGAGCACGGCGAGCCGGTCGGCGCGGCGCGGCGCGAACGCCACACCGGGCTCGGCGGTGTCCACGACCACCAGCACCAGCCACGGCCGCAGCAGGCCGTCGGACGGGCGCGGGGCCAGCGGGGTCAGCCGCCACGGCAGCGCCGGGTCGTCGAAGTCGATCGCGGCCAGGTACTCCGGTTCGGCCGCGGTGGCGCCGGGCGTGGGCTCGGTGCGCACGACCTGCCGCTCGTCCAGGCCCACCACGTCGCCGGGGCCGTGCAGCTCCAGGTCGGGACCGGCGACGCGGACGCCGTTGACGGTCAGGCCGGTGCCCAACCTGCCCCGGGCGGGCACGGGCCGGGCGCCGTCGTCGGTCTCGGTGAGCTGCGCGGCCAGCGGGTCGCGCACCCACGACAGCAGGTGGCGGCCGGCCGGTCGTGCTGCGGAGGACCGGGTGGGCCGCTCACTGGGCGCCGTCATGCCGACACCGTCTCCTTCTCCGGGCGGGCCGCCCGGCGTTCTGCGGTGGCGGCGACCGCGTCGGCGGTCTCGCTCACCGGGACGACGACCAGCGGCTCCGGTCCGGCGGGCGCGCGCCGCAGCCGGTCCAGTGCCTCGGTCCTGGTCAGCCGCGTCGCCGCGGCCGGGTGGTCGGGGCCGGCCGCCGCGCGGGCGACCCCGGTCAGCGTGCGGGCGTCGACCACCGCGTACGCGTTGTCCCGCACGTCGAGCGCCAGGCCGAGGCGCGGGTCGGCGAACCGCGCCGTCCCGCTGTCCCGGGTGGCGGCCCGGCCGGCCGCGCCGCCGCCGGCGAGCACCAGCAGCTCGTCGGCGGTCAGCACGTGGTCGGGGCCGGCCGCCGCGAGCCGGGCGGTCGCGCCCAGGGCGTCGACGACGGTGGTCCGGTAACCCAGTTCGACGAAGGTCCCCGCCGAGTCGGCGGTGCCGGTGCCGCCGGCGGCGGTGAACACCACACCGGACGGCATCGCCTCGAACGACGGCGCGGCGAGCCGCTCCTCGTCGCCGAGCCGGAAGAACTGGGACCGCGCGAACGGGTCGCGCACCTCGATCACCTCGGCGGCCCGCCCGCCCAGGTCGGCCCCGGTGACGGCGATCCGCGCGTCGCCGGCGATCGGCGCCGTGCCGAAGTGGTCCAGGTGCAGGCCGCCCAGGGGCGCCACGCGCTGCCGCGCGGTGATCCGCGACGACGGCGACACCAGGAGACCGCGGCTCGCGGCCCCCGGCCGGACGGTGATCGCGGGCAGCGCGGCCTGGTCGTCCACCTGCCAGGCGCCGGGCGAGGCCAGGGCGTCGCGGACGAGCGACAGCACCGGTCGCGCGGCGGGGGCGATCGGCGCGGGGGCGCGGCCGAAGCGGCTCTCGAAGGCCACCTCGGCGGACAGGAACAACACGTCCACCCGGGCGCGCCCGCGCACGTGCCACTCACCCGGACCGCGCAGGTGCAGCGACGCCGCCACGCCGAGCAGCAGGTGCCCCTGCCAGCGCACCGCGACGAGCAGGTCCAGGTCCACCTCGAACCCGAACGGGTCCAGCTGCACGAGCACGTCGAGGCCGACCGCGCCGTCCGCGGTGAACGAGCCGGCCTTGGCGTGCACCTCGACCCGGCCGCCCAGTTGCAGGGTGTTCGCGGTGATCGCCAGGTAGGAGCTGAACCGGGCGCTGACCGCCGAACCGGGGTTGCCGATGGCCAGCGCGAGCGGCGCGAGCTTCGGGAACGAGGGCGGCGGCGCGTAGCGCGGGTGGAAACCGCCCGCGCTGAGCACGAAGTCACCGTCGCCGCTCCACCGCGCGCGCAGCGCCATGCCGCCGGTGAGCGTCCACTCCAGCACCCGCGAGTCGTAGAGCCGGGCGTCGACGTCGAGGGTGCCCTCGCCGAAGTCGAGGAAGCCGACCGCGTCGAGGTTGATCTCCACGACCGGCGCGTCCTCGTGCGGCAGCAGCACCCTGACCCGGCCCATCGCCACCAGCCGCACGGGCCTGGGCAGCTCGACGGCCAGGCCCAGGTCGGCGGTGATGACCGCGGGCGTGCCCCAGGTCAGCCGCGCGGTGGGGCCGAACACGACCCGGCCGGGGGAGGCCGGGAAGATCGACTCCAGGCGGCCGAGCAGGTCGGTCTCGTGGCCGATGACGTCGCCGGGCGCGAGGATCGCGGCCAGCGAGCCGTCACCGATCGCGGCCTGGAGGCGCGCCTTGTCGAAGGAGCGGTTGACGCCCAGCAGGCCGCCCACCGAGGCCAGGTTGAAGCCGAAGCCCAACGGGATCGGCTGCGGGAACCGGGCGTTGACGACGAGCAGCAGCGAGAACCCGGAGCGGCCGTCGGGGAACCTGGTGGTGAGCAGCCCGAGGGCGGAGAGCCGGACCTTGGCGAACTCCAGGTCGACCCCGCCCGCGTAGCGTCCGGCGTCCTCGTCGAAGGACAGGAAACCGGCTCCGGTGACCACGCCGGCGTCGACGCGCAGCGCCACGCCCGTCGGCGGCGTGAAGCGCACGCCGAGCTGCGCCGGGCCGAGGTTGCCGCCGCCGTCGGGGAACGTCAGCTCGCCCGTCACCCCGAGGCCGTCGACGGTGGCGCGCACCGGCCCGAGGTCGAACCGCAGGTCGGTGGACGCGCTGAGGGCGAGCTTCCGCTCGGCGACCGAGGCGGCCAGCGCGAGGCGGACGGCCTCGACGGTGACCGGGCCGAGCCGGAGGTGCAGCGGCACCGCGCCGGTGTCCAGCGACGCGCCGCCGCCCAGCACCAGCCCGCCCGCCCGCGACCAGGCCAGGGCCGCGGTGATCGGCACCCGGAACTCCACGCCCTTGAGCGCGGTGGCCAGGAAACCGTCGCCGTCGGCGGCCGGCCGCACGACCAGCGCCGCCTTCTCCGCGCCGACCGACAGCCCGTAGTCGGAGCCGTTCGGGCGCAGCCGCGCGAACAGCCGCACCAGGAACTCGTCCAGCTCGAACCGGGTGCCGGTCGCCGAACCGACGCGCAGCGCCGGCCCGTCCTGCGCGGTGCGCCGCGCCGCGGTCAGCTCGACGTCCACCTCGGTGCCGGCGCCCTCGACGACCAGGCCCCCGGAGCCGATGGCGAACGCGGCACCGCCGGCGCCGACGCCCGCGCCGAGGTTCCACCCGCCCGCGGCCGTGGTGAAGTCGATCTCGCCGTGGGGCACCACGACCAGGCCGAGGCCGCCGGACTCGTCCGGGGACAGGGCGATGCTCGCACCCCAGGACGCCTTCGCGTCACCGGCCCCGACCGTGCCGCCCACGGTCAGCATGTGCGCGGAGACCTCGGCGGTGCCGCCGCCGACGTCGGGACCGGAGCCCGCCTTCACGCCGTACGAGGCGGTCAGGCCCAGTTCCGTGAGCAGGGCGGCGATCCGGGGGAACAGCGCGTCGGCGAGCGCGGCGAGGTCGTCACCCGGCCCGTACACGTCGGTCAGCACGGCGCGCGGATCGGCGAACAGGCCGACCAGGCGATCCGGGTGCACCGCGGCGCGGCGGTGGGGCAGCCGCACCGGGCGGCCGGCGTCGTCCGGGTCCGGTCCGCCCGCCGGGCCCTCGCCGGTGGGGTCGAGCACGCCGAGCAGCGCGAGTGCGCGGCGCAGCAGCGGGGCCCGGTCGGCGAGGTAGCCGTCCAGGAGGTGACCGGTGAGGTCCTCGCCCATGTGCGCGAGGACCGACGGCGGCAGGGTGGCCCTCCACGGCTGCGGCAGGCCCCGCAGCGCGCCCATGGCCTCGCCCACGGCGGCGGCGTGCTCCGCCGCGACCTCCAGCGAGTCCGGCACGCCGCCGTCGAGCAGCTCCTCGACGGCGGCCAGCGCGGACCGCACGCCGGCGACCCAGGTGGTCAGCTGCGCGTCGAGGGTCGTGATGTCCTCGACGCCGAGGCGTTCGCCGAGGGCGTCGAGGTCCCAGCCGAGGCGGCGGGCCAGTTCGGCGCGCTGCTCGGGGCCGTCCGCGGCGAGCAGCAGGGGTTCGGCGAACTCCCGCAGCTCGGCCCAGAGACGGGTCAGCAGGTCCTGGTCGGTGCTCATGCGCCACCTCCGGGGGCGGTGTTGCCGTGGCCGTACGGGTGGGGCAGGCCCTCGCGGTCGAGCAGGAAGGAACCGCGCTCGCGCTTGAGCTGCCGCTCGCTGACCGGGAACACGGCGGGGTCCACGCCGGTGACGCCGGGCGCGGGCAGGTCCCTGATCTCCAGCTTGAAGTCCTTGTTGAGCTGGGCCGGGTGGGTGAACCACAGCGGCCAGGCGCTGACCTCGTTCGTCGTGCTCTGCAGGTTGCCGCGGACGTGGTGGTTGGCGCGGTGCAGCAACCCCGCGACCAGGGCGTGTTCGTGCGCGTCGCCCCAACCGGCCGGATCACCGGTGAAGTCCGGGGCCACCCGCGGCCCGCCGGTCGGCGACCACGGGTCGAGCGGCGCGCGCCGCACGGCCTCGGCGCAGGTGCCGCACTCGCCGTTCACCGCCACGGCGTACGCGGGGCGCAGCTGGTTGTGCCAGATCTTGTCGCCGGGGTTGGGGCCGAACACCGTCGCCGGGCTGAGGATGTGCCAGCGGTAGAGCAGCGCGACTCCCCACTCGGAGGTGACCACCTCACCGATGCGGGGGCGGCGCGTCGTGCCGGCGTCCCCGGCCGTGTCCGGAGGCACGGGCTCGGGGGGATCACCGGGGTCGTGGGGCCAGGTGGCGCCGAGCCCGTCGCAGATCCGCTGACCCGCCGTCCGGTACATCGCGCGGCGGACGTCGTCGCTGGTCCGCACGGCCATGAGCATCCGGTAGAAGACGTGCCAGGAGTGGAAGTAGTCGTACTCCCGCACAGTGGCGTCCAGCGCCCGCGGGGCCAGGTCGTCGGGCAGCATCGCGTGGTTGGCGTACTTGCGGCCGGTGCCGTCCCAGACCCCGGTCTCACCCCACCTCTTCGCCGGGCGGATGCCGTCGGCGGCGAAGTGCTCGTGGAACGCCTCCGGGTAGAGGTGCTCCAGCAGCGCCAGGAACCCCCAGAACTCCCCCTTCTCCACGGTCCACTCCGGGTCGACCGCGATGTCGTGCGGACCGGGCAGCGGGGGTGCCGGGGTGGGCAGCTGCGGGAGGAACCTGCCCATCGTCCAGTGGCACGGCCCCATCGACAGGAAGGCGTTGTCGTAGCCGTTGATCCCGTCGAAGTACCCGATCGCCTCCACCTCGGCGACGGCGCGGATCACCTTGTACGTCGACAACCTGCGCCGGCCGGCCAGCCGCGCGCCGGCGCGCTGCTCGTCGGTGGTGCCGGCCGGGGTCGCGATCTCCGCGACGAGCGCGGCCACGGTCGGGTTCCCGGTGAGCATGGTCTCCGGCTTCATCTCCAGCCGTTTCCACATGGTCTCGGCGCGGCTCATCTGCCCGCCGTCGACCTGCACGGTGACCTCGGGCCGCCCGACGACCCCGTTGGCGGGGTCGGGCGTGATACCGCTCTGCACCAGCGGTTTGGAGGCCCCCATGTTGTTGGTCCAGGCGCTGAGCACCACCATCCGCGGTCGCTTGTCCTCACCGCCCGCCGGGTCGGTCGAGGGTGGTTGGGCCACCGAGTCGGCCTCGGCCACGGTGAAGCGGCCGGTGAAGTCGGTGGCGTACTCGCGCCAGGAGCCGCTGGTGGCCCTACCGGGTTCGGTGTGGTGCCACAGGTTCCCCCTGCCCGGTGCGACACCGGTGGGGTTGCCACCGCCGACGACCATGGCCTCGATCACCACGGGGCAGCGCAGGCGGTTGGCCAGCCAGTGGCTGATCAGCCTCCGGGTGTTGCGGTCCACGACGCCGGTGACCTGGTCCTCGGGCCGGTCGAAGCGGAAGTCCGTGGGGATGTCCACCGGTTCCAGGCGGTCGAGGTAGCGGGACGGCTCGGTGCCGGGGTACTCCTTCTCCCGCGCGCCCTTCGCCTGCCGGGCGTAGACCTGGAACTCGCGCACGGCCCACTGGGTGAACTGTTCGAACCTGCCCGCGGGATCGCGGCCGGCGATCAGGAAACCGAGTTCGACGAGGTCCCCCTGCAGGTCGGCCACGTGCGTGCCGGCGCTCTGCCGCACGCCCCAGTACGACGCCTGCACGCCGGGCCTGGCGTCGAAGTCGCCGCGCCGCAGCGCCCTGCCGTCGTAGCGGTCGTCGTCGTACCAGCCCCAGCCGGGCTCGAACCCGATGTCGAAGCGGGTGCGGCGCGCGGTCTCCCGGCCGTCCTCCGCCCACCACCACTGGGCGGCGTGCGCGGTGGCGACGGCGCCGGGCACCACCGGCGGGGTGGTGGCCGGCGCGCCGGGCGCGGGCGCGGGGACCGTGCTGAACGTGATGTCGCCGAGAGCGCTCTCACCGACCAGCTCGGACCCGGCGGCCCACCAGTTGCGGTGGTGGTCGTGGTTGTGCGCGGCGTACCGGTAGCGCGCGAGGTTCCACGCCTTCGGCGCGCCGGCGGGGGTGGGCGGCGGCTCGTGGGGGTCCTCCCACGGCCAGGGCTGCTCCGCCACTTCCAGCAGGTCCTCCGGGCGCGGCGCGGCGAGCAGGGAGCTGCGCAGGAAGTCGGCGCGCCACGCCCAGTGCGGGCTCACCGTGGTGCGGAGGTCCGGGGTGACCTCGGCGACCTGCGGCCTGCCCTCGATCGTCCACGTCGCCGGGGTGCGCGCCGCGCCGGTGAGCCGCACGCCGACCGGCAGCGGCTTCTGCGTCGCGGCGGAGGTGTGCGCCTGGTCCCAGCCCGCGAAGTCGCGCCACGGCGCGAGCACGGCCTGCGGGTCGTAGCCCTGCACGTGCAGCCGCCGCCCGAGCGCCGTGGTGTTGCGCAGCGGCGCGGCGGTGAGCTGCCCGACCACGGCCTCCACCGCGTCCGTGCCGCTGCCGTAGGCCGGCGCCTTGGCGGAGAACCGCATCCGCACGGCGGACGCGTGCCCCTGTCCGCCGGTGAGCACCAGCACGCGACGGGTGCGCTTCCCCGCCGTGCCGGGCACCTCCTCGGTGGTGATCTTGGTCATCGTGCGGTGCAGCGACGCCGCGTGCGAGGACCACGAGTAGGGCCGCGCGGTCGGGTCGGCCTGCTCCTGCCGCCGGGTGAGCACCAGCGGGACGGCAGAGACGACGAGCGCCACCGAGCCGGCGGTCGGTTCGGGCAGCAGCCGCAGCGCGGCCACCACGCCCTCGTCGCGCAGCGGGGCGGGCGGGTCGCCCGCGGCGGCGGGGTAGCCCCGGTCGGTCTGGGTGTCCAGGAACAGCAGCTGCCAGCGGTCGCGGGTGAGCGCCCAGCTGTAGGTCAGCGCGGTCGCCGGGCGCGCCAGGGCGGTCGACGGCGCGCCGACCAGGCCGTCCACGTCCGCGCCGGCCGCGGCGGGCACGGCGGGCGCCAGCCAGGTCTGCAACCGGGTGAGCAGCTGCGCGCCCGGTGCGGTCCCGGTGAACTGCCCGGGGGTGTTGCCCCAGGCGTGCAGCACGGCGTTCGCGGCCAGCGCGTTGACCAGCACCCGCTTGCCCGCCGGGTCGCCGAGCAGCTTCACCGCCGAGGCGCGCGAGGCGTTCCAGCCGGGCGCGGCGTCGTGCGCGCCCATCGTGCTGAGCACCGGCACGTTGGCCATCGCCCGGCGCGCCCGGTGGAGCGACGAGCGGAACGCCACCAGCCGTTCGCGGGCCCGGAGGTAGGCCGTGAACAGCTCGACCTCGCCCTCGACCACCACCGGGGCGGTGTACGGCGCGCCGGCGGCGATCTTCGCCCGCAGCTCGTCGGGCAGCCGCGTCCAGTCCAGGTCGGGGTGCACCTGCTCGATCGCCGGCATCGCCGGCCACGCGGCGTCGGACAGCGCCAGCAGGTGCAGCGCGACGTGCTCGGCGAAGGACAGCAGGTGGTTGTCGGCGGCGCGCAGCCCGATCCTGCGCGCGAGCGCGGCGCGGCGGTGCGTGCCGAGCACGGCCGGCTGCTCGTCGTCGGCGAGGCCCGGGAGCTGGTCGTGGGCGAGGCCCCACTTGGCCGCGGTCGCCCGCACCAGCGCGAGCAGCAGCGCGGAGGCGTCGTCGGTGCGCACCTGGTCCCCGGTGAGCACCAGCAGGTGCGGGCGCACGCCGGTCGAGGGGTCGGTCAGCGCGTCCCGGACGAGCTGGTCCGCGGTCGCCAGGGCGTCGGGGCCGTCGGCGTCGGGCCCGCGGTCGCCGCCGTGCAGCACGCGCAGCCCCGCCGGGTCGTCCGGCGGCACCTGGAACCCCGGCAGCCGCCGTCCGGCCGCCGGGTACCCGACCACGCCCACCGGGTCGGGGCTCAGCTCCCCGCCGGCCAGCAGTACACCGGGGGAGAGGAGCGTGGTGGCCGCCGCCCCGTCCGGCACCGGGGCGGTGCTGCCGTCGGGCGGGCCGAGGAACAACTGGTACCGCAGGTCGGCACCGGGTGCCGCCGGGGTGCCGCCCTCGGCGACCGCCGAGGTGACGGCGACCACGTGCAGCCGCTCGCCCAGTCGTGCCGTCTCGGCGGTGCCCACCTGCACCACCGCCGTACCCGCGCCCTGCGGGGTCTCTCCCGAGTAGACGCGCAGCGTGACCTTGCGCGGGGTGCGCAGGGCCACGAACACGGTCACGGAGTCGGGGCTCACGCGCCGCAACACCGGTCCGCAGACGATCTCCGGATCGTTCATCCACCATGCCTGTCGCTAGGTCTCCGGGAGCCAACTGATCATGAGTCCCGCTCGCAGAAGTCGTGGTGAAAAGGTCTCGCGTTACACCCCTAAAAGGTTTTTCACCGACGGTGATCATGTCGGCACGCAGGGCTCCGGCAAGATCAACCGGTCCTTCGTCAAGCGGATTTCCTTGCCCTGCAACGGAAAGCCCAACGACGATCATCCATTCGGCGCAAATTCATCTCCATCGGGTCCCGATGCGACCGCCGGGTGTAACGCTCCGCCGGGGTCTCGGTATGTGGCCTGTGCGCACGGCCGGTCCGGGCGCGATCGGTTCCCCGGTGCTCCGCCCCGGACGGGTGCGGAGCCGCGACCCCTCGTGGAGCACATGATGCAAGTCGACGTCCCGCACGGCCCGGCACCGCGGTCCGGCGGGTGGTGACCCGTGGCCGCGTACGGCAGCAACAGCCGCAACGGCGCGAAGGTCAGGCTCGTCGTGGCCCACACCGCCGAGGGCGCCCGCACCCGCGGTGACCTCGCGGCGTTCTTCGACGGCAACGACAACGCCTCCTCGCACGCCGTCATCGACGCGGGCGGGGTGCTGGACCTGGTCGACCGCTCGCGTGCGGCGTGGACGCTCGGCAGCGGCAACCCGATCTCGGTCAACGCCGAGATGTGCGCGTTCGCCCGGTGGACGCGGGCCCAGTGGCTGTCGGAGAGCCCCGTCGACGGGTGCGCGAACCCCAGGCAGATCGTGCGGAACTTCGCCGCCTGGGCGGCTCGCGAGTGCGACGCGCTGGGCATCCCCAAGCGGGTGCTCACCGTCGAGCAGGTCCGGGCCGGGCAGGCCGGGATCTGCGACCACCGGACCTACAACCGCGCCTACGGCGCGGGGGACCACTGGGACGTCGGGGACGGGTTCCCCTGGGACGTCTTCACCAACGACCTCGACGGAGGGGACGACATGCCGACCAAGGACGAGTTCAAGGCGTGGACGCAGGAGGCCATCATCCAGCTCAGGGGCAACGACGGCCGCAACGTGCTGGACGGCGTGATCCAGACCCGCAACGAGCCGCGGGACCGGGCGCGCGAGGCCGTCGCCCTGGAACTGGCGGGGCTGCGCGCGGCGTTCGACCAGCTCGCCCAGGCGTACGCGCAGGAGCGGGACCTCGACGCGGCGAAGATCAAGCAGGCGGTGGCCGAGGCGATCCGGGAGAACGTCGTGAGGGTCGACGTGAACGTGAAGTCGGCGAGCGCGGTCGAGTAGCCCCCGCCCGGCGCGGCGCGGGGCGGGGCGGGGGCGGACGACCCGGTCAGGTCAGCAGCAGGACCACCAGGCGCACGATGCCGACGAGCAGCGCGGCGACCAGCACGCCGACGGTGACGATCAGCCAGCGCACGGCCCGGCGGACCAGGGCGAACTTCCGCTCCGCGATGCCCGCGATCGTCTGCACGTCGGCGGCGGTGTCCTCGGCCTCGTGGTCGAGGGCCTCGTCGTAGGCGTTGATCAGCATCGAGGTGGTCTTGTGCAGGGAGTGCGGCCACGAGCCGGGCCGGCGGCCGTCCAGGTCGTCCGGGTCGAGCCCCCGGGGCAGGGCGACGCGCACGGCGCAGACCAGCGAGTAGGCGCCGGGCAGCCCGGCCAGGCACACCACCAGCAGTTCCAGGCGGGGCAGGTCCGCGGCGATCTGCGAGACCAGCCCGGCGAGCAGGGCCAGCCCGATCACGATCAGGGCGGCCAGGCCGTCGCCGCGCCAGAGGTCCTCGCGGCCGGTGGCGTGCACGCGTTGCAGCCAGGACAGCACCCGGGGCGCCCGGTCGGCGGCGCGCTCGCCCTGCGCGCGGGCGGGAGGCGGGGGAAGGGGGGAGGCGGTGGGAACAGGGCGGGGAGCGGGGCGCCCGGTGAGGCCCTGTCGCGTGTCGGTCACGGACGCAAAATATTCTGGTCCCACCGCCGTTGTTCGCGGATTCGCCCGACCGCTTCGGGATCACCCCGGCAGCCGCCCGGTCGTCCGCTGAGGACGGTCCGGTCGCACCGCTCGTGCGGCGGGGCCGTCCTCAGCGGACGGAACCGGGCCGGCGCCGGTCGACCCGGTCGGATCGTCCACGGTGGAGGGATGGCGCGGGGCCGTGCCGGGAGGGGCGTCACCCCTCCCGGCACGCGCGCCCTACCCCGTGATCCCGTACGCGCGGATCACGGTGTGCTCGAACGTGTTGCCGTCGCGGTCGGAGCCGGAGGCCCGCAGCGAGGCGTAGCCGGCCGCGTCCGGGTGCCGCACCAGGGCCGCGCCGCCGGCCACGGGCACCCGCCGCCAGGTCTTGCCGTCGTCGAACGACACGTCGACCCGGACCCGGTCCACCTCGGCGTTGTCGGCGCCCTCCTGCTGCTCCACGGTCAGCGGCACGCGCAGCAGGCGGCCGGCGGGGGTGCCGCCCGCGTCGTCCAGCTCGGGGGTGAAGCGCACCACCGACATCGGCAGGCGGCGGCCCTGCCCGTCGGGGAGGACGTCCGCCCGGAACGTCCACGCGCCGCTGATGCGCGTGCTCAGCTCGTAGGCCGCGGGGTCGCGGACCACGTCGTGCTCCACCCGGTAGCGGGCTTCCCCCGCTTCCACGCTGAACTCGCCCCACTGGTCGCGGACCAGTCCGACCAGGCGACCGTCGCGGTACAGCGAGGTGCGCGCCGTCTGGTTGGCCGACCGGCCCAGGTTGCCATCGCGGTCGTTCACCAGCGGCACCTGCGCCGTCAACCGGTCCTCGTGCAGGCTCAGGTAGTTGGCCGAGTAGCCGGACAGGCCGGGGCCCAGCACCGGGAACAGGAAGCGCTCCTCGTGCTGGCCGCCCACCTCGTAGGTGCGGTCGAACGCGGAGTAGTCGGCCTCGGTCCGGTAGTCGGGGGACTGCCGCAGGTACGACCAGTCCCAGGTCATCCGGTCGGCCGTGACGAGGTCCACCACCGCGCCGCCCGCGGGCACGGGCAGCAGCACCGACCAGCCGCCCGAGCCGTCCGGCGGGTTGGCGCTGCCGCTGTGCAGGTGCGTGCGGTCGGCCGGGCCGGGCGCGAAGTCCGTCCGCACCTCGGTCAGCTCCGCCCTCGTCGGGGCACGGGTGAACCCGGTGGGCACCGCGCCCCGCTCGAACCAGCGGAACCGGTAGTGCACCGGTGTCCCGTCCACCGGCGCGCCCCGGAACTGGGCGCCAACCGAGACGTTCAGCTCCTCCGCGGGCAGCGTCGGGCCGTCGTGGCCGAGCGACATGTTCGTGAAGCCGGAGAGGAACGCCGTGTTGAGCACGACGCGCCTGCCGTTGAGCAGCCTGGAGACGTTGACGTCGCCGATCATCGCGGTGGTGCCGGCCTCGGGCGGGGTGACCTCGATCGGTTCGGCCACCCGGGCGTCGAAGGTGAACCGGGTGCTTGCGGCGTCCACGGTCAGCGTCGGCCGGGCGATCACCGCGACCCGGTCTCCGGTGCGCACGACCGAGCGCGCCAGGTACTCGCCCTTGGGCACGCGCGTGGTGGCGGTGCCGTCGACGCCGTACAGGTTGGTGTAGACGTCGTTGTCCATGCCCACCAGCGCGGTGGTGTGGTCGGGGGCGGCCTTGCCGTCGGCGTCGAGGTGCTCGACCGCGATGTCGTAGCTCTCGACCTCGCGGGCGAGGCTGACCGGGGTGCGCGTGGGCCCGCCGGCCAGGACGCCGGAGTAGACGCCGTCGGGTCCGGCGACCCTGGTGTCCGCGGTGACCGCCACGTCGGCCGTGCCGCCGGCGGGCACCGTGACGCGGGCCGGGTCGGCGGTGAGCAGGCCCGCGGGCGCGGGTCGGCCGCCCGGTCCGCGCAGCTCGGCGGTCAGGTCGAAGGTGACCGGCAGCGGCCCGCTGTTGCGGTAGGTCACGGTCCTGGTGACCGGGGTGTCGTCGTGGTGCGGCCACGCCTGCTCGGCGAACGCCAGGCTCACCGGCTCGGCGCCCACGGTGGCGGTGAGCGCGCGCGCCACGTCCACCCGGCCCGCGCCCTGCTCGAACACGCCCAGCGCCGGGTTCGGCGTGGCGGAGGCCATCAGGACGGCCTTGAGCCGCGCGCCGGTCCAGTCGGGGTGCTGCTGGGCGAGCAGCGCCGCCGCGCCCGCGACGTGCGGCGTCGCCATGGAGGTGCCGGACAGGGCCAGGTGCCGCCGGCCGACGGGGGTGCCGATGACGGCGTCGGCGGCCCTGGCCGCGACGATGTTCAGCCCCGGCGCGGTGATGTCCGGCTTGACCGCGCCGTCGCCGTTGCGGGGACCGCGGCTGGAGAAGTGGGCCAGGTCGTCGTCGTGCCGGACCGCGCCGACGGTGAGCGCGGCGTCGGCGCTGCCCGGCGAGTCGATCGACCGCGACCGCCCGCCGTTGCCCGCCGCGACGACGAACAGCGCGCCGGTCTCCGCCGACAGCCGGTTGACCGCCTCCTCCAGCGGGTCCACGCCGGGGGAGTCGTAGCCGCCGAGGCTCAGGTTGACGATGTCGGCGCCCTCGTCGACGGCCCACTGCATCCCGGCCATGACCCAGGACTCGGGGCAACCGCCGTTCGAGCACACCTTGCCGTCGAGGATGCGCGCGCCGGGCGCGACGCCCCGGTACCCGCGGTCACCGCTGGCGATGGTGGCGGCGACGTGCGTGCCGTGGCCGTCGCGGTCGGTGGCGTCGGGTTCGTCGGTGAAGTTGCGCTCGGCGACCTCCCGGCCCGCCAGGTCCGGGTGGTCGCCGTCCACGCCGCCGTCGAGCACGGCGACCTCCACGCCCCTGCCGGTCAGGCCGGCCCGCCAGGCGGCGGGCGCGCCGATCTGCGCGGTGGAGCGGTCGAGCGTGGGCCGGAGCAGGCCGTCGAGCCACACCTTGGTCACGCCGGGGTCGGCGAGCAGGTCGCGGAACGCGCTGCCGGCGTCGGCCTTGGGCGTCCGGGTGGCCACCGCGCCGGGCAGCACCCGGGCGGACCGCAGGCCGGTGGGCGTGCCGGTGACGACGAGCGGCACGTGGTCGGTGCGGGCGTCGTCGTAGCCGGCCTCGACCAACCCGGTGACGTCGAACAACCGCGGGTCGAGCCGGCCCGCCGCGATGCCCCTCACCGCGTCCTCGGGGACGACGTGCAGCCGCCCGTCCCGGTACGAGGAGTGGAAGGTCATCGCCTCGCGGCCGGGGCCGGGCCGGAACGCCCCGACCGCCGCGCCGGTCACCACGACCTGGTCGCCGGTGACCAGGGTGACGGTCCGCGGCGGGACACCCGACTGCTCCGGGACCGCCCGGACGGGCTCGGCCACCCCCGCGGGCGCGTGCCCCGCGGCGACGAGCCCGACCGCCAGGACGACTCCCAGGGCCCTACCGCGCTTTCGTGGTCTGAACACGGGTTACCTCCCGAATCCGGTGGTGCGCTGTGGATCGCGCGGTCGGGAGGCGCCGCAGACCCGCGGTGGCGGTGGACCGGAAGTGCCGGAGCCCCCCAACGGGATCGACGCTACTGATCGGCGGCGACGTGCCATACAGGTAACCGCGGTGTTGCTGCACATGCCGTAGCGGGGGCGTCTCGGGTGGTGGCGGACCGCCCGCACGGCCGGGTGACGGTTCGTTCTCCGCTGTCCGGGTATGCCCGGCGGAGCAGGTAGTTCCGCACCAGGATCCAGTGGAGGACGACATGTCCCGGACCGAACCAACGACGCGCACCCCGGTGCAGACGGTCGCGCTGCTCGTCGGGGTGGTGTTCCTGCTGGTCGGGATCGCCGGGTTCATCCCCGGACTGACCACCGGCTACGACACGCTCCAGTTCGCGAGCCACCACTCGGAGGCCATGCTGCTGGGCGTGTTCCAGGTCTCCATCCTGCACAACCTCGTCCACGTCGCCTTCGGCGTCGCCGGCCTCGCCCTCGCCCGCACGGTGCGCGGGGCGTACCAGTACCTGGTCATCGGCGGCGTCGTGTACGCCCTGCTCTGGCTCTACGGCCTGCTGATCGGGCACGACAGCGCGGCCAACTTCGTGCCGGTCAACGCCGCCGACAACTGGCTGCACCTGTTCCTGGCCCTCGGCATGCTCGCCCTGGGCTTCACGCTGGGCCGCCGTTCGCTGCCGGCCCGCGCCCGCCGCTGAGCCGCACCGCCACCTGAACCGCACGGTTCGCGCGAAGGGCCACCACCTCCGGGTGGTGGCCCTTCGCGCGGGGGCGGTCCCGTCACACCGGCGTGATGACGAACCCGCTGCGGACCTTCGCCGGCACCCGCCGCAGCGAGATGGTCAGGTCCTGACCGGGCACCTCGTGGTCGAGCCGGGCCAGGCACCCGGCCAGCGCGCCGAGCAGGCCGACCGACGCGGGTTCGCCGGGGCAGCGGTGGCCGGTCGCGGGGTCGCCGCCGCCCTGCGGGACGAGGTCGAACGGGCCGGGGGAGCGGTCGAGGAACCGCTGCGGCCGGAAGGTGTAGGGGTCGCCCCACAGGTCGGCGTCGTGGTTCTGGCCGTAGACGTCGAGCAGCACCAGCGACCCCTTCGGGATGCGGTGGTCCCGCCAGGTCAGGTCGTCCACCGCGCGCCCGCCCAGGAAGGGCGCGAAGGGGTAGAAGCGGCGCACCTCGTGGGCGAACGCGCGGGTGAAGTCCGGGTCGCCGGCGCGCAGCCGCTCGCGGTGCTCGGGCCACCGGTGCAGGGCGTGCCCGGTGAACATGACGAACCAGCACACCGCGACCGCGGGCCGCACCACGTTGAGCAGCTCCACCGCGGCCACCCGCGGCGGCAGCGGTTCGCCGTGCTCGTCGCGGTGCCGGGCGACCTGGTCCAGGGCCGACCCCGGCCGGGCGGGCCGGCTGCCGTCGCGGGCGTCCCGCACCAGGCCGGCCGCCCACGCCTCGCGGCGGTCGCGGGCCCGGCGCGCCCGCCAGTGCCGGGGACCGGGGGTGGCGAAACCGTCGACCATCGCGGTCAGGTCGCGGGCCACGCCGTCCACCTCGTCGTCGGCCAGCGGTACGCCCGCCCAGCGGCACACGCCCCTGGTGAGCACGCGCGCGGCCGCGTCGAACAGCACCACGTCGCGCCCCGGCGCCCAGGACGCCGCCTCCTGCTCCCACGCGGACGTCACCGACCCCACCAGGTCGGACGCGTGGTCGTGCGGCAGGACCGACAGGAAGAACGCCTTGCGCCGCCGGTGCGCCCCGCCGTCGAGGGTGTGCACGGCGTCGTGGCCGAACAGCGTGCTCTGCACCGGACCCGGGATCGCGGTCTCCCGCCTGACGTGGTCCTCGTCGTAGAAGAACCGCGCCGCGTCCGGCCCGCACAGGCCCACCGCGTGCTGCCCGAGCACGCGGGCCTCCGCGATGCCGTCCGGGGCGGCCCGGCGCGCACCGGGCAACCAGGCGTAGCCCCGGGTCAGGACCAGGGCCGATTCGTCCATGAGGGGGAATACTCGTCGAGGCATGGTGTGCCGGGTGCCCGTTCGCCGCCCCGCCAAACAACCCGCCCGGAGTCGTCCGGCGGCAGGATGGGGACATGCGACGCACAGCCCTGCTCGTCGCCGCGACGGCGGCCCTGTCCTTCGTGGCCGCGCCGGTCTCGGCCCACCCCGCCCGCGGCACCGACGCGACCTACCACAACGACGCCGCCACCCCCGGCGCCGACCCGTTCGTGCTGTTCGACCGCCCCAGCGGCTACTACTACGCCTACTCCACGGAGGGCGCCGACCCCGGTCACCACTTCGCCGTGCACCGCTCGCCCGACCTCGCCACCTGGGAGCGGCTGCCCGGCGGCGCGCTGCTCGCCGGGCGGGACGGCGACTGGGCGCACGACTGGTTCTGGGCGCCCGAGGTCTACCACAACCCGGTGACCGGCCTGTACTTCCTGTTCTACGCGGCCCGGATGAACCGCGGCGTGGCCGAGCACTTCCGGTACGCGGACTTCGAGGAGCCGTGCAAGATCGGCGTCGCCGTGTCGCGCTCGCCGGCCGGGCCGTTCCGCGACATCACCGAGGAGCCGCTGGACTACCACCCGTACGACCCCGCGTACCACGACGTGAACCTGATCATGGACGCCGAGCAGAAGAAGCCGCCCGCCACCCTGGAGGAGGGGCGGACCGCCCCGCTCGGCACCTACATCCCCGCCATCGACCCGAACGTCTTCTTCGACGCCGACGGCCGGGTCTACCTGTACTTCTCCCGCAACGCCTACCGGAACTGGGTGTGGGACGAGGACCTCGGCAAGTACGTCGAGGAGTCGAACGTCTACGCCGTCGAGCTGACCGACGACTGGTGGCACGACCCCACCGGCCGCACCGCGCCGACGATCGCGCCCGCGTACCGCGACGCCAACCGCGCCCCGCACGACCCGCCCGGCGTCCGCAAGGACGGCTACGTGCCGGTCCTGGACTACGGCTCCGACGAGCAGGAGTGGGAGAACGCGCACGTCCACGACCACGCGAGGTCGGGCGGCGCGAAGAAGGACCGCCGGTGGGCGGAGGGCTCGACCACGATCAGGACCGTCGACGAGCGGGGCGGACCCCGCTACTACCTGACCTACTCGGCGAACAACTACGAGAACGAGTTCTACGGCGTCGGCTACGCGACGGCCGACGGCCCGCTCGGTCCCTGGCGCAAGAGCCCGGCGAACCCGGTGCTGGCCCAGGACCCCGCGCGAGGGCTGTACTCGACCGGGCACGGCAGCGTCATCGGCTCGCCGGACGGCTCGCGGCTGCACTACGTCCACCACGGGCGGCCCTCCACCACCGCCGCCCGGGCGCTCTACACCTCGCGCCTGAGCCTCGGCGGCGGCGTCCTGGACATCGACGCCCCCGCCGGGGACGAACCGCTGCCGTCCGGGGTCGGGCCGCTGGGCATCCGGGCCGGCGACCGGGTGCTGCGCGCGGGGCCGGACGGCTCCGCCACCACGACCGTCCGCGTGACGAGCGCCCTCGGGGCCGGGTTCGACCTGGCCGACCCCCGGAACCGGCTGCGCGCCGAGCTGCGGCCCGCCGACGCGGGCACGGTCGTCGTGCGGGGCGACCGGGTCACCGCCACCGTCCACCGCCCGGCCCGGCTCACCGTCTCCTACCAGCGCCGGACGGCCGACGGCGGCTACCGCGACGTGGCCAACACCGGACCGCGCCGCGACGTCCCGGTCGAGGTCACGATCCCGGTGACGACCCGCTGAGGTGGCGTTCCGTTGACCTGACGCCCCGCTGAGGCGGCGACCGCCGGGCACGGGGGCCTTGGACCCCCGTGCCCGGCGGCGGTCAGCCCGCCGCGGCGAACTGGGCCGAGTACAGCCGGTGGTACGCGCCGTCCGCGGCCAGCAGCTCGTCGTGCGTGCCCTGCTCCACGATGCGGCCCGACTCCATCACCAGGATCAGGTCGGCGTCGCGGATCGTGGACAGCCGGTGCGCGATGACGAAGCTCGTCCGCGACGACCGCAGCGCCGCCATCGCGTGCTGCACCAGCGACTCGGTGCGGGTGTCCACCGACGAGGTCGCCTCGTCCAGGATCAGCAGCGACGGGTCGGCCAGGAAGGCGCGCGCGATCGTCAGCAGCTGCTTCTCGCCCGCGCTGACGTTCGTGCCCTCCTCGTCGATCACCGTGTCGTACCCGTCGGGCAGCGTCCGCACGAACCGGTCCACGTAGGTGGCGCGCGCGGCGGCCAGGACCTCCTCCTCCGAGGCGTCCGGGCGGCCGTAGGCGATGTTGTCCCGGATCGTGCCGCCGAACAGCCAGGTGTCCTGGAGCACCATGCCGATCCGCGACCGCAGGTCCGAGCGGCGCAGGTCGGTGATGTCCGTGCCGTCCAGCGTGATCCGGCCCGAGTCCAGCTCGTAGAACCGCAGCACGAGGTTGACCAGCGTGGTCTTGCCCGCGCCGGTCGGGCCCACGATCGCCACCGTCTGGCCCGGTTCGGCCACCAGCGACAGGTCCTCGATCAGCGGCTGGTCCGGCCGGTAGGAGAAGCCGACGTGCTCGAACTCCACCCGGCCGCGGCTCGCCCCGGGCACCGGCGCGTCGACCGGGTCCGGCGTCTGCTCCTCCGCGTCGAGCACCTCGAAGACCCGCTCGGCCGACGCCACGCCCGACTGCATCAGGTTCGCCATCGACGCCACCTGGGTCAGCGGCTGGGTGAACTGCCGGGAGTACTGGATGAACGCCTGCACCTCGCCCAGCGTCATCGCGCCGGACGTGATCCGCAGCCCGCCGACCACCGCGACGACGACGTAGCTGATGTTCGACAGGAACATCATCACCGGCATGATCAGGCCGGACATGAACTGCGCGCTCGTCGCCGAGCCCACCAGCTCGTCGTTGCGCCGCCGGAACTCCTCCTCGGACTCCCGCTGCCTGCCGAACACCTTCACCAGCTGGTGGCCGGTGAACGCCTCCTCGATGTGCGCGTTCAACGCGCCGGTGTGCTTCCACTGCGCCACGAACTGCGCCTGCGAGACCTTGCGGATGCGGCCGGTGACGACCACCGACACCGGGATCAGCAGCAGCGCGATCAGCGCCAGCAGCGGCGAGATGGTGATCATCATGATCAGCACGCCCACCACGGTCAGCAGCGACGTCAGCAGTTGGCTCAGCGTCTGCTGCAACGTGGTCGAGACGTTGTCGATGTCGTTGGTGACGCGCGACAGCGTCTCGCCGCGCGGCTGCCCGTCGAAGTAGCGCAGCGGCAGCCGGTGCAGCTTCGCCTCCACGTCGGAGCGCAGCCGCAGGACCACCCGCTGCACCGCGTTGTTGAGGATGAGGCCCTGCGCCCAGGCGAACAGCGACGAGGCCAGGTACAGCGCCAGCACCCACCCCAGCACCGCGGCGAGCGCGGTGAAGTCGACGCCGGCGCCCGGCACGCCGCGGATGCGCCCGAGGACGCCCTCGAAGATGATGTCGGTGGCGTGGCCCAGGATCTTCGGCCCGGCCACCGCGAACGCCACGCTGGTGACGCCCAGCGCGACGACGGCCGCGATCGCGTTGCGCTCCGGGCGCAGCCGGCCCACGAGGCGCTTCGCCGACGGCGTGAAGTCCTCGGCCTTGCCCATCGGCATGCCCATGCCGCCGAAGCCCGCGCCCATCCGCGCGGGGGCCCGGTTCGTCGTGGTGCTCATGCGGCCTGCTCCGGGGTCAGCTGGGACTCGACGATCTCCACGTAGGTGGGGCACGTCGCCAACAGTTCGTGGTGGGTGCCGGTGCCGACCACGGAACCGTTGTCGAGCACGACGATCAGGTCCGCGTCGATGATCGTCGACACGCGCTGGGCGACGACGATCACCACCGCGTCGCGCGTGTGCGGGCGCAGCGCCGCGCGCAGCCTGGCGTCGGTGGCCAGGTCCAGCGCGGAGAACGCGTCGTCGAACAGGTAGATGCCGGGGGCGCGGACCAGCGCCCGCGCGATCGACAGCCGCTGCCGCTGCCCGCCGGACACGTTCGTGCCGCCCTGGGCGATCGGCGCGTCCAGCCCCTCGGGCATGGCCTCCACGAAGTCGCGGGCCTGCGCGACCTCCAGCGCCGCCCACAGCTCCTCGTCGGTGGCGTCGGGGTTGCCGTAGCGCAGGTTGCTCGCGACCGTGCCGGTGAACAGGTAGGGCCGCTGCGGCACCAGGCCGATGCGGGAGCACAGCACGTCGGCGTCGACCTCGCGCACGTCCGCGCCGTCGACCAGCACCGCGCCGGAGGTGACGTCGATCAGCCGGGGGATGAGGCTGAGCAGCGTGGTCTTGCCCGCTCCCGTGCTGCCGATGACGGCCGTCGTCCGGCCCGCCTCGGCGGTGAACGAGACGTCGCGCAGCACCGGGTCCGCCGCGCCGGGGTAGCGGAACTCCGCGCCGGCGAACTCCACCCGGGCCCGCCGGGGCAGCTCCACGACGGGGTTCGCCGGCGGCACCACGGACGAGTCGGTGTCGAGCACCTCGTTGATCCGCTCGGCGCTCACCGCGGCGCGCGGGATCATCATCGAGATGAACGTCGCCATCATGACCGCCATCAGGATCTGCACCAGGTAGCTGATGAACGCGGTCAGCGCGCCGACCTGCATCTGCCCCGCGTCGACCCGGTACGCGCCGAACCACAGCACGGCCACGCTCGACGCGTTCAGGATCAGCATCACGACGGGGAAGATCAGCGCCTGCAACCGGCCGACCCGCAGCGCGGTGTCGGTGAGCGCGTGGTTGACGCCGGAGAACCGCTCGCTCTCGTGGGGCTCGCGGACGAACGCGCGCACCACGCGGATGCCGGACAGCTGCTCGCGCAGCACCCGGTTGACGGCGTCGATCCGCTCCTGCATCAGGCGGAACTGCGGCACCATCCGCACCACGATCAGCCCGATCGAGACGGCCAGCGCGGGCACGCACACGAGCAGCAGCCAGGACAGGCCGACGTCCTCGCGCAGCGCCATCACGATGCCCGCCACGCACATGATCGGCGCGGCGACCAGGATGGTGCACACCATCACCACCAGGAGCTGCACCTGCTGCACGTCGTTGGTGGTGCGGGTGATCAGCGAGGACGGCCCGAACGCGGCGACCTCGCGGGCGGAGAACGCGCCGACGCGGTGGAACACGGCGGCCCGGACGTCGCGGCCGAAGCTCATGGCGACCCGGGCGCTGTAGTAGACGGCCCCGATGGAGCAGGCGATCTGGACGAGGCTGACCACGAGCATCCACCCACCGGTGGACAGGATGTAGTCGGTGTCGCCGGTGGCGATGCCGAAGTCGATGATGTCGGCGTTGAGGCTGGGCAGGTACAGCGAGGCGACGGTGCCGACGAGTTGGAGCGCCAGCACTATCGAGAGTTCTCGCCGGTACGGCCGCAGGTGCGTGCGGAGCAGGCGGCTGAGCAAGGACTTCCCCCATAGGAAACGGATCGTGTCTTAAGATTGCACGGTAGACCTGTCGGATAAGAAACGCAAAGTATCTAAGGAGCAGGGTGCCCGAACCGAGGTCGCGCCGTCGCGGAGCCGAGCTGGAGGCCGCCGTCCTGGACGCGGCGTGGGCCGAGCTGACCGAGGTCGGCTACGCCCGACTGACGATGGAGGCCGTGGCGGCGCGGGCGGGCACGAGCAAACCCGTCATCTACCGCCGCTGGCCGAGCCGGGCCGCGCTGGTGCTGGCGGCGTGGGGCAGTCGGGTCCCGGTGTCGCCCACCGTCTCCGAGACGGGGGACCTGCGGGGCGACCTGGTCGGGCTGTTCACCATGATCGCCCGCCGGGCGGACTCGATGACGAACGAGATGATCGCGGGCGTGATGGGCGAGGCGTTCCGCCACCCGGAGGTGGCCGACGTCCTGCGCGACCGCCTGACCACGAAGTCGCCCCTCTCGGGGGCGGTGGAGAAGATCGTCGCGCGGGCCGTGGGCAGGGGTGAGCTGCCCGAGGTCGAGCTGCCGCCCCGGGCGGTCCGCGTCCCCCTCGACCTGGTCCGCAGCGAGTCCATGACCTGCGGCGCCCCCATCTCCGACGAGACGATCGCGGAACTGGTGGACGACATCTACCTGCCCCTCCTGCACGGCCTCGCCTCCCGGCGCCGCCCCCCAGGATGACCGCGGTCGGCCGTCGTGGCGACCCGTTTTGCGAACAACCGGGCGTTCGGCCGATCAGGCGGCGTCCCGGCGGGCGTGCGGCGGGGTGTGGGCGGCGGGGTGCGTGCGGCGGGACGGGGGGTGGCAGGACGGGGCGGGTCAGGCGGCGGACGCGTCGCCCGCCCGGCTGAGCACGGCGGACGCGGCGACCAGGGACCTGCGGGTCGCGGCCACGTCGCCGTCGGCGGCGCGCCCGAGGCCGATGGCGAGCATGCGGTGCGCCTCGGCCAGCGCGCCGGTCGGGTCGGGTTCGGCCGGCGCGGGGGCGGCGGGCGCGGCGTCGGCGACGGTGGCCGCGAAGTCGGCGAGCACCGCTTCGAGGCGGAGGCCGTCCGCCGGGGCCGTGGTGAGGGCGGAGAGGGCGTCGTCGACGGCGGCGCGCAACACGGCGACCGGGCCGGGCGATAACGAGGACGGGAACGACATCCTGGCAGGGTAGTGCCATATGCACCCGCCGGCCATCGTGCAGATGCACGTGCACCTGCACGGAGTAGGTGGCACCGACCCGAGTCGTACCGAGGGTGGTCGCCGCCGGTCCGCGCGTCCCACTGTCGTGTTCGCGTCCGCCTCACCGCCGCGACCGGGATGCGGTCGCGGCGGTGAGGCGGACGCGGCGTGGGCGGACGCCGGGGGGCGTCGGCGTCAGTCGGTGCGGGCGCGCATCAGGACCAGGTCGCCGTGCCCGCCGTAGCCCAGCACCGGTTCGGCGTACTGGGTGCCGTCGAACGTGATCAGCCACCACTCGCGGCCCACGGGCAGCAGCACCGGGTGCGGGATGTTGGTGCCGTACGGGGCGTCGAGCGTGCCCAGCTTGCGCATCGACAGGTCGTAGACGGGGTAGGTGCGGGCGTCGCCGTCGCTGGCGAACACGTACCACTGCGTGCCGACGCGCTGGATGATCGTGCCCTCGGTCTGGTCGACGGTGAGGTCCGCGCCCACCCGCGCCAGCGACTCGGCGTAGTCCGCGCCGCGCGGACCGGCGGCCAGGGCCGGGTGGAAGACGAACGCGGGCTGCTGGGCCTCGCTCTCCACGAACGCCAGCCGCCAGCGGCCGTCCACGCGGGTCAGCGCCGGGTCCCACGAGCTGACGGTCGTCGGCAGCGGCAGGCGTTCGGTGGGGATGACGTGCACGCCGGACAGCACGTCGGCCCGCGTCGTGGCGTGCCGGACGTGCACGCCCTTGAAGTCGAAGTCGCCCCACGAACTCATGAGCACGATGAACCGGCCGGTCCGGTCGTCGTAGACGACCTGGCCCGCGTGGTCGCCCAGCACCACGCCGTCGCGGGCGAAGAACAGCACCGCCACCTGCTCCAGGCGCGTCGGGTCGGCCAGGTCGAGCGCCCACACCGCCCAGTGCGCCTGCTGGAAGAACCCCAGCCCGGCGTTGGTCATCGTCAGGTACAGCTTGCCGTCGCGCACGAACGGCCTGCCGTCCGCGTGCTGCACCACGTGCGGGTCGCGCACGCCGGCCTGCCCGAAGTAGCCCGCCCGCACCCGGCCCAGGCGCACCGGTCCGCGACCGCCGTAGGCGTACTCCAGCCGACCCAGGACTTCGGGGACGCGCAGGTCGACCAGGGCGCGCACGCGGTCCCGCTCGGTCAGCACCGGCTGCCACGCCGTGCCCGTGCCGGTGGGGTCGACCAGCACGGTGACCGCGTTCTCGTTGACCACCACGGCCAGCCGGAACGGCCCGGTCACGCGCACCTCGCCGGTCTTGACCACCCTGGTCGCGCCGCCCGCGGTGACCTCGATCGTCGCCCGCCCGGCGGCCGGGTCGACCGTGCCCAGCACCGACGTGCCGCCGCCCGCCAGCCCGGCGACCACCACGCCGCCCGGGTCGGTGCCCAGCACCTCCACCAGCACCGAGCCGAACGGGGCGCGGGGTCGCGCACCGGTCGTGACCAGCGTGTCGGCCGCCGCGGGCGGGGCGGGGGAGAGGGCGCTGTCGTACTGCACGAAGCGCGGGGCGATCAGGTCGAACGGCCGGTACTTGTGGGTCACGGCGAAGTGCAGGTCGAACGGTGTCGTGCCCGGGTCACCACCCGTCGCCCCGGTCGCCGCGGTCGCGCCGGCCGTGCCGAGCAGCCCGGGGGCCGCTGCGGCCACCCCCGCCACCGCCCCGGCACCGCGCAACAGGGTCCGACGCCCGATTCCGCCTTCCACCACGTGCCCTCCCTCGTCCCGATCAACGGTGATCGACCCACCAGGTCTACCCCGAGGTGGTGAGGCGGCACCAGGACCGATCGGCCGGAGCGCGTCCCGGTGCACGAGGGCGGAACAGGAGGAGGCGGGCAGGGGCGGGAGGGGTCAGGAGGGCAGCAGGCCGCGCGCGAACGCGGCCTGGCCGACGTGCTGGAGGTCGTCCTCGACCACGCTGACCAGCCGCACCGCCAGGGTCACGGGCGGGTCCCACGAGTCGTCCACGACCTTGCCCAGCTCCGCGGAGGTCACCCCGCGCAGGTAGGTCGTGGTGGCCTCGTGCACCGCCCGGTGGTAGCCCAGCAGCAGGTCGGCGGGCGCGACGACGAGGGCGACCTGGTCACCGCTGTGCCCGTAGCCGGTGTCCTCGGGCGGCAGCGGCAGGTCGAAGCGCCCGGCCCAGCCGCCCGCGGTCCAGACCTGCTCCGCACCGGCGACCTCGGCGACGTGGTCGTCCTGGACGCGGGTGAGGTGCCAGACCAGCCACGCGATCGAGTTGGCCGAGCCGTCGACCCGGTGCGCCAACCGGTCGCGGTCGAGGCCGTCCAGCACGCGTTCGACCGATTCCCGGACGCGCCCGAACCCGTCCACCAGGACGTCGACGGCGGTGAGCTCGATCATGTGGTCCTCCCCTGGAACCGGCGCGACCTCGTCGGAGGGGCAAACGTCGGCGCCCTGCCGGTGGTGCCCCCGAGCGTGGCCCCGACCACGATCCGCACCACCGGCAGGGCGCCGACCACCCATCCCTCGCGGGCCCTGCTCCCGCACCGACCGAATACCCACCCCGGCGGGATCTCATGCCACCGGGTTCGAGAACCTGTCGCCCGGACCTGCCCCGGACGCGGCGCGGACGACGTAGCGTGACGCCGGTGAAGCCCACCGACCAGCCCGGACGGCCCACGCGGCTCGTCGACCGCGCCGCCCGCGCGGAGGCCGACATCGTGCACACCGACGTGCTCCTGCCCTTCGGCAGTCCGTCGCCGGTGGTGCTCGCGGCGGGCCCGGTGGCGCGGGGGAGCGTGCTGTGGCTGGTGATCGCCGCCGGCCTGGCGCTGCGGCCCGGTGCGGCGCGGCGCGCGGCGGGTCGGGGCGTGCTCGCGGTCGCCGTCACGACCACTGCCGCCCACCTGCTCGGCCGGTTGGTCCCCCGCCACCGCCCGCGGGTCGGCGACATGCCCGCCCGCACCGCGCTGCACGAGCACCCCACGTCGTCGGCGTTCCCCTCGGCGCACGCCGCGTCGGCCGCGGCCTTCGCCACCGCCGCGGCCCTGGAGTCGCCCCCGCTCGGCGCGGCACTCGCCCCGGTGGCCGCGGTGGTGGCGTACTCGCGCGTCCGCACCCGCGTCCACTGGCCCACCGACGTGGTCGCCGGCGCGCTGCTGGGCGCGACCACCGCCGTGCTCACCCGCCGCCGGGGCCCGCGGCGGGCATGAGCGGCGGGCACGTCTGCGGCGGGCACCCGGGAGGTCCGGTGCCCCGCCCGTCAGCGCCGCCGGCGGACCTTGATCAGGTCCACGTCGGTGGCCGAGGCGCGCAGGTCGCGGAAGTCCACGCCGTACGCCTCGACCGCGCGGGCGGCCAGGGCGAGGCCCCGGTCGCACACCGCGCGGTCGGTCGTCCCCACCTCCGCGCGCAGCTGCACGCGGAAGCTGAAGAAGTCCAGCGACCGGTCGTAGGCCAGCGCGCCCTCGTCGGAGAACCCGTTGGTCAGCACGCCGTGCCGGTCGGCCGCCGCCAGCAGCCTGGCGCGGCCGGCCTCGTCGAGGTCGGTGAACCGGCCGCGCACCATGACCCGGTACGTGTGCTCCGCCATGCGCCGCTCTCCCCCGTCCGTCGGTGTGGGCGGCCATCGTCGGTGACCGGCCGGGTCGGCCGCAATCGAGTTGTCAGGTGAGCCGGGCGAGGTCCGCGCGGCTGAACGGGGTCACGTCCGCCACACGGCCGGTGCGGACCTTCTCGACCCACGCCGGGTCGGAGAGCAGGGCGCGACCGACGGCGATCAGGTCGAACTCCTCCGCGCCGAGCCGCTCCAGCAGCTGGTCGATGCCCGTGGGCGACGGCGTCCTGCCCGCGAAGGTGTCCAGGAACTCGCCGTCCAGGCCGACCGAGCCCACCGAGATGACGGGGCGCCCGGTGATCTTCTTCACCCACCCGGCCAGGTTGAGCGTCGAGCCCTCGAACTCGGGCACCCAGTAGCGGCGGGTCGAGGCGTGGAAGACGTCGACGCCCGCGTCCACCAGCGGCGCCAGGATCGCCTCCAGCTCCTGCGGCGTCGCGGCCAGGCGCGCGTCGTAGTCCGTGGGCTTCCACTGCGACAGGCGCAGGACGACGGGGAAGTCCGGGCCGGTGGCCTTGCGCACGGCGGTGACGACGTCGGCCGCGAGGCGGGTGCGGGCCACGGCGTCGCCGCCGTAGGCGTCGGTGCGCCGGTTCGTGCCCGCCCACAGGAAGCTGTCGATGAGGTAGCCGTGCGCGCCGTGCAGCTCGACGCCGTCGAACCCGAGGCGCTGGGCCGAGGCCGCGGCGTCGGCGAACGCCTCGACGACCGCGTCCAGGTCCTGCTCGGTCGGGACGGGGCCGGCCTCGCCGAGCGGCGTGCCGTCGAGGGCCAGGCCGGAGGGCGTCAGCACGGGGGCGTCCGGCACGGGCGGCGCGCCCGGCTTGCGGGCGGGGCCGACGTGCCACAGCTGCGGCATGATCCGGCCGCCCTCGGCGTGCACGGCCTCGGCGACGCGCGCCCACCCGGCGAGGGCCTCCTCGCCGTGGAAGCGCGGCACGTCGGCGCTCTCGCCGGCGCTGGGGTGGTCGACGTAGGTGCCCTCGGTGATGATCAGGCCCACGCCGCCGGCCGCGCGCCGCGCGTAGTAGCCGGCCACGTCCTCGCCGGGAACGCCACCGGGGGAGTGCTGGCGGGTCATGGGGGCCATCACGACGCGGTTGGGCAGCGTCAGCGCGCCCAGTTCGAAGGGGCGGAACAGCGGCGCGACGTCGGGCGAGGTCATGTGCGGGATCTCCGGTGTGTGGGTGCGAACTAAGCGGAGCACGTGCTCCGCCTGACGCTAACACAACCGGAGCACCCGCTCCGGTAGGACTTGGGACACAGTATGCTGAGCGCCGTGACCGCCGCCGACCAGCACGCCACCACCGCCAGGCGCGGTCGGCGCGCGGACGCCGAGCGCAACCGCACCGCGATCATCGAGGCGGCCACCGAGGTCCTCGCCGAGCAGGGCAGCGCCGTGGACGTCCGGGAGATCGCCCAGCGCAGCGGCGTGGGCATGGGCACGCTGTACCGCCACTTCCCGACCAAGGACGACCTGCTGGGCACGATCCTCGACCGCGAGTTCACCGCGTGGGCGTGCGCCGCCAGGAAGGCCGCCGCCGACACCGACGACCCCCGGGCCGCCCTGGAGGGCTTCTTCGAGCAGGCGTTGGCCAACCAGGGCCGCCACCGGGCCGTCGTCGAGTCCTACAGCGGCACGTGGCGCGGTCCCGCGCCGGACTGCACGCGCCTGCTCAACCCGGTCGTCGACGACCTGCGCGCCCGCGCCCAGGAGGCCGGCGTGCTGCGCCCCGACGTCACCACCGGCGACCTCACGCTCCTGCTGTCCTCGCTGACCCTGGTCGTGCAGATGACGGCGGAGCGCTTCCCCGGCGCGTGGCGGCGCCAGCTCCGCATCTGCCTGGACGGCCTGAGCGGCGCGCACGCGGGGAGCCTGCCCACCCCGTGACCCGACGTCGTCCCCCCGGCGACGGCCCGCCCGCGGCGCGGGGTCGTGCGAGCCGGCTCGCGGTCGGTCAAAATCCTGTCATGCCCTTGTCGAGGAGACATGGCGCGAGGAGGCGGTCAGGTGGGTGAGGGTCCGGCGGATGCCGCGATCTCGGGGGTGCTGCGTCGGCTCGACGACGTGACCACCGCGTTGAACGAGCTGTCGAGGGTCCTCGACGAGGAGGAGGACCTGGCGGTGATCATGGATCGGGTGTGCCGGCAGGTCGTGGCCGCGATACCCGGCGCCGACATGGCGAGCGTCACGGTGCTGCGCGGCGGCGAGCCCGCGACGGTGGCGCTGACCGGCGAGCGGGCCGCCCGGGTGGACCTGGCGCAGTACCGGGCCGGCGAGGGCCCGTGCCTGGAGGCCGCGCGGACGCACGTCGTGCAGCGGGTGGCGGTGGCGGAGGTGCACGAGCGGTGGCCGGAGTTCGCGGCGGCGGCCGACGGGCTGGGGGTGGCGAGCTACCTGTCCGCGCCGCTGGTCCTGGAGGACGAGTACCAGGGTTCGCTGAACCTCTACAGCGAGCGGACGCACGGGTTCCGCGAGCTCGACGCGGCCCTGCTGGAGCTGTACACGACCGCGTCCGAGGCGGCGCTGCGCAACGCCCGCCGCTACCTCCTGGCCAGGCGGCAGACCGAGCAGCTCCAGAGCGCGCTCACCTCGCGCGCCGTGATCGACCAGGCCAAGGGCATCGTGATGGCCGTCCACCGGGTCGACGCCCAGCGGGCGTTCGACCTGCTGGTGGAGCGCTCGCAGCGGGAGAACCTGAAGCTGCGGGACCTCGCCGAGCGGTTCGTGGACGACGCCCGCCACGCGGAGGGCTGAGCACGAGCCGCGTCGACCCCGCCGGGTGGATTGGTCCAGCCACCCGCGGGGTATCGACTACACGTCTTCGGCATGAGGGGGCGTGATCGGTGTGACCGTCGCAGAAGAGGGTGAGGTCGGGGCGAGAACCCTGTCGCTGGACCTCGCCGACGACGTGCCACCGCTGGTGGCGGTGCGGCGCTGGGCCGGTGAGGCGCTCGCGGACCTGGGGGACGACGACGTGACCGACTGCGTCCTCGTGGTGACCGAGCTGGTCACCAACGCCTACGACCACGGTGGCCCGCCGCGCCGGGTCGCGCTGCACCGCACGCACGACCCGTGCCGCATCAGGGTCGAGGTCTACGACGGCGGGCGCGGGCGGGTCCGGGTGGGGCGGTCCAGGCTGGGCAGCCACCGCGGGCGGGGCATGGTGATCGTGGCCCAGATCGCCGCGGAGTGGGGTGTGCGGAAGCACGACGGGGGCGGCAAGTCCGTGTGGGCCGAGATCGTCTGCGGGTCGGCCGGGTAGCGGTACCCGTTTGCGTCACCCGGTCGGGGGGCACCCGGTGGTCCCGCACGTTCCACAGGAGAGGGGTGCCCGTGGCGCACCTGCTGGCCGGCCGCTACCGCGTCGACGGGCTGCTCGGCACCGGGGGCGTGGCCGACGTGCACCGCGCCTGGGACGTGCGCCTGGCGCGCCCGGTCGCCGTCAAGGTGTTCCGACCGGGGGAGGACCTCGCCGCCGGTCGGCGCTTCGACGTCGAGGTGACCACGCTCGCCGGCCTGTCCCACCCCGCGCTGGTCGAGGTGCACGACGCCGGGCACGACGACGGCCGGGCGTTCGTGGTGCTGCGGCTCGTCGAGGGCGGCACGCTGCGCGACCGCGTCGAGGAGGGGCCGCTCGACGCCGACGAGGTGCGGGAGCTCGGCGCGCGGCTGGCCGACGCGCTCGACCACGTGCACGGACACGGCGTCGTGCACCGGGACGTGAAACCGTCGAACGTGCTGCTCGACCGCGACGGCACCGCGTTCCTCGCCGACTTCGGGCTGGCGCGGCTGGTCGACTCGACCCGCCTGACCCGCGCCGACCAGGTCGTCGGCACCGCCGCCTACCTCGCGCCCGAGCAGGTGCGCGGCCACGAGGTCGGCCCGGCGGCCGACGTCTACGCGCTGGGCCTGGTGCTGCTGGAGTGCCTGACCGGGCGCCGCGAGTACGAGGGCGGCGACGTGGAGGCCGCGGTGGCGCGGCTGCACCGCCCGCCGCGCGTCCCGGACGACCTCCCCGGGGACCTGGCCGCGCTGCTGCGCCGGATGACGGCGACCGACCCCGACGCGCGGCCGTCCGCGGCGTGGTGCGCGCGGGTGCTGGTGGACGGCGAACCGGTGCCGGTGGACCGCCCGCGCGGCGCGCTCTTCGCGGCGGCCGGGCTGCTGGCCGTGGTGGGCGCGATCGGGTTCGCCTGGTCGTCCACCGGCACCGTCGACCCCGGCGCCGAGCCGCCGCGCGGCAGCTCCCAGCGGCAGGCAGAGCCGGTCGGTGCCGCGGACCGGGTGGAGACCGTGGAGCGGGTCGAGCAGGTCGTGGACACGGTGACCGTGACCGTGCCGGTGCCGGTCGAGGTGCAGGCCCCCGCCCAGCCGCCCGCGCCCGTGGAGGCGCACGGCGGACCGGGGCGGAAGCACGGCGGCGGACCGGAGGAGCACGGCAAGAAGGGCAAGGACAAGCCCTGACCCCCACGCCCGATCCTCCCGTGCCCGATCCTCCCGTGCCCGGGGTCCCCTCGCGCCCGGTCCCTCCTCGGCGGTCCACCCGCTCCGGCGGTAGCGCGTCACCGATCGGCTCGGCTCCCGCCCGTGCTTCGGAAAGCGCTTTCCCGTAGGCGGCCCCAGCATCGAACGACTGTCGAACGCAAGGGCTGAAGCGGTGCACTCCCGTTCCGGCGCAACGGTGTCGGCGCGCGATCACCGTTGTGCCCGGACCGATCCGCGCCCTATGGTCGATCACGGGACGCCCCGACGACGCCCCGTGCCTGTCCTCTGTGGAGGGACGCCGATGACCCGACGAATCCTGGTGGCCGCGGTCGCCGCGCTGATGGCCGTGGCCGGGTGCGGCGGCGCGGAGGAGGCAGAGGACGGCAAGAGCCTCGTCCTCTGGCACTACGAGGGGCCCGACAGCGCCATGGGCGTGGCCTGGGCCAAGGCGATCGAGCTGTTCGAGGCGTCGCACCCCGGCGTCGAGGTGCGGTTCGAGGAGAAGGGCTTCGAGCAGGTCCAGAAGACCGCGCCGATGGTCATGGGCTCGAAGGACGCGCCCGACGTGCTGGAGTACAACAAGGGCAACGCGACCGCCGGTCTGCTGTCGAAGCAGGGCCTGCTGACCGACCTGAGCGCCGAGGTCACCGCCCGGGGCTGGGACCGCCGGGTCGGCCCCGGCGTCGACACCACCGCCCGCTACGACGAGCGCGGCGTGATGGGCTCGGGCAAGTGGTTCGGCGTGCCGAACTACGCCGAGTACGTGCTGGTCTACTACAACCGGGACCTGTTCGAGCAGCACGGCGTCCCGGTGCCCACCACGCTGGACGAGCTGACCGCCGCGATGGCGCGGTTCGTCGCCGCGGGCATCACGCCACTGGCCCTGGGCGGCGCGGAGTACCCGGCGCACCAGGTCTTCTACCAGCTGGCGCTGACCCAGGCCGACCGCGACTGGGTCGACCGGTACCAGCGCTACACCGGCGACGTGAACTTCCACGACAAGGCGTGGGTGCACGGCGCGGAGACGTTCGCGAAGTGGCTGCGCGAGGGGTACGTCGACAAGGACTCCGCCGGGCTGAAGGCCGAGGACATGGGCCTGGCGTTCATGCAGGGCAAGCACCCGATCATGATCAGCGGGAGTTGGTGGTACGGCCGCGTGCGCTCCCAGGTGAAGGACTTCCGGTGGGGGACCACCGCGTGGCCGGGGATGACCTCGGGCTCCAGCGGCAACCTGTGGGTCGTGCCGAAGGGCGCGCGGAACAAGAAGCTCGCCTACGACTTCATCGACATCACCCTGTCGACCGAGGTGCAGGACGCGCTGCGCGAGGCGGGCGGCGTGGCCCTCGCCCCCGGCGACGCGCCCGCGACCGACCCGGGAACGCAGGCGCTGGCCGACGGCTTCCGCGAGCTGAGCACCGGCGACCGGCTGGCGTACTACCCGGACTGGCCCGCGCCCGGCTTCTACGACGTGCAGGTCTCGTCCGTGCAGAAGCTGATCACCGGGCAGCTCGGACCGCACGAGGTGCTGACCGAGTTGGCCGATTACTACAAGGAGAACCTGGCGAGCGTCGGGAAATGAGCCCGCTCCCCGGGGCTGTCCGAGACCGAGGGTCCTACCTGCTGTTCCTCCTGCCCGGAGCGCTGCTGCTGGTGGCGGTGGTGCTGGTGCCGTTCGGCATGAACGTCGGCATCAGTTTCACCGAGTGGTCCGGCGTCGGCGCGCCGGAGTGGGTGGGCGTCGACAACTACCGGCGGCTCGTGTCGGACGGCGCGTTCTGGGCGTCGTTCCGGCACAACGTCGGGCTGGTCGTCGCGATGGCGATCGTGCCCACGGCGATCGGCCTGGTCCTCGCCTCGGTCCTGTTCGACCACATCGCGACGCGGTTCGGCGACCGGGCGGCGACCGTGCTGCGGGCGTGCCTCTACCTGCCGCAGGTGCTGCCCTTCGCGGTCGCCGGGATCGTGTGGGGCTGGGTGCTGGCCCCGGCGGACGGCGCGCTCAACGAGGTGCTGCGCGCGCTCGGCCTCGGCGGGCTGGCGGGCAACTGGCTCGGCGACCCCGACCTGGCGCTGTGGACGGTGATGGGCGTGCTGGTGTGGGTCCAGCTCGGCTACCCGCTGGTCGTGTTCATGGCCGGGATGCGGCGGATCGACCCGTCGCTGCACGAGGCCGCCGAGCTGGACGGCGCGTCCTGGTGGGACCGGTTCCGGCACGTCACCGTGCCGCAGCTGCGCCCTGAGGTGTTCGTGGTCCTGCTGACCTGCACGATCGCCGCGCTCAAGGTGTTCGCCCCGATCTACGTGCTCACCCGGGGCGGTCCGGGCGGCGCGACGAACGTCCCGGCGTACTACTCGTTCCAGAACTTCTTCGAGAAGACCCGCGTGGGCTACGGCGCGGCGATCGCGACCGTGCTGACCGCGCTGGTGCTGGTGCTCACGGCCGTGTTCCTGCGCGTGCAGGACCGGGGTGAGCGCTGATGGGGCGGGCTCCGGTGGCCCGGGTTCCGGTGGCACGGGCTCCGGTGGCCCGGGGAGGGGTGGCGCGGGCGGTGGGGCGGCACGTCGTGCTGTGGTCCGTCGTGCTGCTGGCCGCCGCGGTGCTCGCGCCGTTCGCCCTGGTCGTGCTGAACGCGGTCAAGACGCCCGAGGACTACTCCACCGGCGGTCCCCTCAGCCTGCCCGGGACCGTGACGCTCGACGGGATCATCGCCTTCTGGGACCGCGTCGACTTCGGCGAGAAGCTGCTCAACAGCGTCGTGATCAGCGGGTCCGTCGCCGTGCTGGCGGTCGTGGTGTCCGTCCTCAACGCCTACGCGCTGGGCATCGGGCGGGTGCGCGGCAGGCTGTCGGTCCTGGTGCTGTTCCTGCTCGCGAACACCCTGCCGCAGGAGGCCCTGGTCTACCCGCTGTACTTCCTGACCAACCAGGTCGGCCTGTACGACACCAAGACGGCCGTGGTCGTCGTCTTCACCGTCATCCAGGCCGCGTTCGGCACCTACCTGCTCACCTCGACGCTGGGCGGGTTCCCGCGCGAGCTGCTGGAGGCCGCCCGGATCGACGGCGCGGGCAAGTGGCAGGTGCTGGTGCGGGTCGTGGTGCCGGTCAGCAGGCCGACCCTGGGCGTGCTGTTCGTGTTCTTCTTCATCTGGACGTGGAACGAGTTCTTCCTGCCGCTGGTGCTGCTGATCTCCAACGAGAACCAGACCGTGCCGGTGGCGCTGGGCGTCCTGCAGGGGCAGCGGATGATGGACGCGACCGCCACCAGCGCGTCGGCGCTGCTCGGCCTGGTCCCGGCCGTCGTGTTCTTCCTGGTCTTCCAGCGGGCGCTGACCCGCGGCACCACGGCGGGAGCGGTCAAATGAGGTTCAGCGACGGGTACTGGCTGCTGCGGGCGGGCGTCGAGGCGGCGCACCCGGCGCAGGTGCGCGAGGTCGAGACCGGTGACGGCGAGGTCGTCGTGCACGCGCCGACCAGGCCGATCAGGCACCGGGGCGACACCCTCACCGGGCCGGTGGTGACCCTGCGCGTGACCTCGCCGATGCCCGACGTGATCGGCGTGCGGATCGAGCACTTCACCGGCGGCGAGGACCCCGGGCCGCACTTCGCCCTGGCGGCGGACCCGGCGCACGAGCCCAAGGTGGTGGACGACGACACCGGCCTGACCGTGGTGTCCGGCGGGCTGTCGCTGCGCGTGCGCCGGGACGACGGGTGGCGCGTCGAGTTCAGCGCGGGCGGGCGGCTGCTGACCGGCAGCGGGGCCAAGGGCATCGGCCTGATGACCGTGGACGGCGTGCACCACGTCCGCGAGCAGCTCGACCTGGGCGTCGGCGACGTCGTGTACGGGCTGGGGGAGCGGTTCGGGCCGCTCGTGCGCAACGGCCAGACCGTCGACGTGTGGAACGCCGACGGCGGCACCAGCAGCGAGCAGGCGTACAAGAACGTGCCGTTCTACCTGACCAACGCCGGGTACGGCGTGTTCGTGAACCACCCCGGGCACGTGTCGTTCGAGGTCGGCTCGGAGGCGGTGGGCAAGGTCCAGTTCAGCGTCGAGGGGCAGGCGCTGGAGTACTTCGTCGTCCACGGACCCACGCCGCGCGAGGTCCTGCGCCGGTACACCGCGCTGACCGGCCGTCCCGCGCTGCCGCCCGCGTGGTCGTTCGGGCTGTGGCTGTCGACGTCGTTCACCACCTCCTACGACGAGGGGACGGTGACCGGGTTCCTCGACGGGATGGCCGAGCGCGACCTGCCGCTCAGCGTCTTCCACTTCGACTGCTTCTGGATGCGCGAGCACCGCTGGTGCGACTTCGAGTGGGACCCGCGCGTGTTCCCCGACCCGGTCGGGATGCTCGACCGGCTGCACGCCCGCGGCCTGCGCGTCTCGCTGTGGATCAACCCGTACGTCGCGCAGCGCTCGCCGCTGTTCGCCGAGGGGAAGGAGCACGGCCACCTGCTGCGCCGGCCCGACGGCGACGTGTGGCAGTGGGACCTCTGGCAGCCCGGCATGGCGCTGGTGGACTTCACGAGCCCGGCGGCCCGCGACTGGTACGCGGCGAAGCTGGACGCCCTGCTGGCCCAGGGCGTCGACTGCTTCAAGACCGACTTCGGCGAACGCGTGCCCACCGACGTCGTCCACCACGACGGCTCGGACCCCGGGCGGATGCACAACCACTACACGTACCTCTACAACCGCACGGTGTTCGACGTGCTGCGCGCGCGGCGCGGCGACGGCGACGCCGTGGTGTTCGCCCGGTCGGCCACGGCGGGGTCGCAGCAGTTCCCCGTGCACTGGGGCGGCGACTGCGAGTCCACCTACGAGTCGATGGCGGAGAGCCTGCGCGGTGGCCTGTCGCTGGGCGTGTCGGGCTTCGGGTTCTGGAGCCACGACATCGGCGGCTTCGAGGGCCTGCCGTCGCCGGCGCTGTTCAAGCGGTGGATCGCCTTCGGCCTGCTGTCCTCGCACAGCAGGCTGCACGGCAGCTCGTCCTACCGGGTGCCGTGGCTGTTCGACGAGGAGTCGGTGGAGGTGCTGCGGCTGTTCACGAAGCTGAAGCTGCGCCTGATGCCGTACCTGGACCGGGCGGCGCGGCAGGCGTGCGACGAGGGCGTGCCGGTGATGCGCGCGATGGTCCTGGAGTTCCCCGACGACCCGGCGTGCACGCACCTGGAGCGCCAGTACCTGCTCGGCGACTCCCTGCTGGTCGCGCCGGTGTTCTCCGACGAGGGCGATGTCACCTACTACGTGCCGGGGGGCGCGTGGACGCACCTGCTCACCGGGGAGGTCGTGCACGGCCCCCGCTGGGTCCGCGACCGCTGCGACTTCCGCACCGTCCCGCTGCTGGTGCGGCCGGACACCGTGCTGCCGGTGGGCGCGGTCGACGACCGGCCGGACTACGACTACGCGGAGGGCGTCACCCTGCACCTGTACGAGCTGTCCGAGGGCTCGCGCGAGGTGGTGGTGGGCGGCACGACCTTCCGGGTGGACCGCCACGCCTCGTCGGTGGTGGTCCACGCCGACCCGGCCCCGTCCCGGTGGGCCGTGTCGGTGGACGGCGTGCGGGTCGAGGCGGAGGGCGCCGAGCTGCGCGTCACCCGGTGAGCGCGAGCACCGCCCACAGCCCCGTCACCGACAGCACCAGCGAGGCGGGCACGGTGAGCAGGCCCAGCCTGGTGAACTCGCCCAGGTCGGTGGGGGTGTCGTGGTGGTGCAGGACGCGCCGCCACAGCAGGGTGGCCAGCGAGCCCACGTAGGTCAGGTTCGGCCCCAGGTTGACGCCGATCAGCACGGCCAGCACGGTCGGGGTGCCGCCGGCCGCCGCGAGGGGGAGCAGCACCAGGACCGCGGGCAGGTTGTTGATCAGGTTCGCCAGCACGGCGGCGACGGCGGCCGCGCCGAGCAGGGCCGCGAGCGACGGGCCGGTGGGCACGGCGTGCGCCAGCGCCCCGGCCAGGCCGTTGTCGACCACGGCCCGCACGACGACGCCCAGGGCGAGCACGAACGCCAGGAACGGCAGGCCCGCCGCGCCGACCAGGGCGGCCGGGGTGGTGTGCCGGCGGCGCAGGGCGCGCACGGCGAGGACCACCGCGCCCCCGAACGCCACCCACGCCGGGTCGACGCCCAGCAGCGACGCCACCAGGAAGCCGACCAGGGTCAGCCCCAGCACCACCAGCACGAACACCGGCACCTCGCGCGCGGGCGGGGGAGCCGTGCCGGGTTCGGGCGGCGCGGTCAGGTCGGCGGCGAAGAACCGGCGCAGCGCCGCGTACTCGACCGCGACCGCGAGCGCCCACGGCACGGCCATCAGGGCGGTGAAGCGCAGGAACGACACGCCGGTGGCGGTGAACGCGAGCAGGTTCGTCAGGTTCGACACCGGCAGCAGCAGCGACGCCGAGTTCGACAGGTGCGCGCACGCGTACACGTGCGGGCGGGAGCGGACGCCCAGGCGCGCCGCCGTGGCCAGGACGACCGGCGTGAGCAGCACGACCGTCGCGTCCAGGCTGAGCACCGCCGTGATGCCCGCCGCCACGAGGAAGACCATCCGCAGCAGGGGCACCGGCCCGCCGCGCCCGGCCCGCGCGAGCAGCACGCCGGCCGCGTGGAACAGCCCCTCGTCGTCGCACAGCCGCGCCAGCACCAGCACCGCCGCCAGGAAGCCGACCACCGGGGCGAGCCGCGCCACCTCGTCGAGCGCCTCGGCCGGCCCGATCGCGCCGACCGCGAGCACCACGCCCGCCGCGGGCACCGCCGCCACCGCCTCGGGCAGCCCGCGCGGTCGCAGCACGGCGAACGCGAGGACCGCGAGCAGCGCGACGACGGACACCACTTCGACCACGGCACGCCTCCCGGATCGTCCTCGCCGGGAGGAGCGCCAACCCGTCCAGTGTCGCACCCGCACCAGGTCACGCGCCCGCCGGCGGATCTTGTGAGGTGACGCACATCCGTCCCTGCTGCCAATGATTGCTTGTTACGAATTACCGGCAACAGTGACGGTGGGAGGGGTGGTGGCGTGCGCGGGTTCCGGCAGGGGGCCGCGGTCGCGGTCGTGGCCGCGCTGGCCGCGTCGGCGTGCTCGACGGCCGACCGGGGAGCGGGCGGCACGCCGACCGAGCTGCGGCTGGCGATCGGCGGCGAGTCGGCCGAGGGCTACGACCCGACCCTGGGGTGGGGCCGCTACGGCTCGCCGCTGTTCCAGTCCACGCTGCTGGCGCGCGACGCCGACCTGAACGTGGTCAACGACCTGGCCACCCGGTACGAGGTCGGCCCGGACGGTCTGGTGTGGACGGTCGACCTGCGGACCGACGCGGTGTTCAGCGACGGGCGCCCGGTCACCGCGCGGGACGTGGCCTACACCTTCACCACCGCCGCCCGTAGCGGCGGCCTCACCGACGTGACTGCGCTGGACGAGGCGGTCGCGGTCGACGAGGACACCGTGGAGCTGCGGTTGACCGAGCCGCAGAGCACGTTCGTCAACCGCCTGGTGTCGCTGGGGATCGTGCCGGAGCACGCCCACGGGCCGGACTACGCGCGCCGGCCGGTCGGCTCGGGGCCGTTCGTGTTCGAGCAGTGGGACGAGGGCCAGCAGCTCATCGTGCGGCGCAACGACGCCTACTACGGCGCGAAGCCCGCGTTCGAGCGCGTGGTCTTCGTCTTCACCGGCGAGGACGCGAGCCTGGCCGCGGCACGGGCGGGCCAGGTCGACGTGGCCGCGCTGCCCTCGTCGCTGGCCGGCGGCGACCTGCCCGGCATGCGGCTCGTCCGGGTCGAGTCCGTGGACAACCGCGGCATCGCGTTCCCCTTCGAACCCACCGGCCGCACCACCGCCGAGGGACGGCCGGTCGGCAACGACGTGACCTCGGACGTCGCCGTGCGCCGCGCGGTCAACCTGGCGCTGGACCGGCGGGCCCTGGTGGACGGCGTGCTCAACGGCTTCGGCCGCCCCGCCACCGGCCCCGTCGACGGGCTGCCCTGGTACGAGCCGTCGACCGCGGTGCGCGACGACGACCCCGAGGCGGCGAGGAGGGCGCTGGACGCCGCCGGGTGGGTCGACGCCGACGGCGACGGGGTCCGCGAGCGCGACGGGGTCGAGGCCGGGTTCCCGCTGCTCTACCCGGCGGGCGACTCGCTGCGGCAGGGCCTGGCGCTCGCCGTCGCCGACATGCTGGAGCCGATCGGCATCGCGGTGACGCCGAAGGGCGAGGGCTGGGACGTCATCCGCACCCGGATGCACGCCGACCCGGTGCTGTTCGGCTGGGGCAGCCACGACCCGACCGAGGTGGTCAACCTGTACTCGTCGGCGCGGGCCGGCGTGGAGCTGTGGAACCCCGGCTTCTACCGCAACGCCACCGTGGACGCCGAGCTGGCCGCCGGCCTGGCCGCCACCGACCCCGAGCGGGCGACCGCGCACTGGAAGGCGGCGCAACGGGCGTTCGGCCCGGCGGGCGACGCGGCCTGGGCGTGGCTGGTCAACCTCGACCACACCTACTACGTCGACGCGTGCCTCGACCTGGGCCGGACCCAGGTGGAGCCGCACGGGCACGGCTGGCCGGTCACGCAGGGCATCACCGGCTGGCGCTGGACGTGCTGACCGCCGTCGCGAGCCGCCTCGGCCGCCTCGCCCTGCTGCTCACCGCGGTCGCCGTCGGGTCGTTCGCCCTGGTGGTGAACTCGCCCGTCGACCCGGTCGCGGCCTACGTGGGCGCGGACGTGGCGTCGCTGGGCCCGGAGCAGCGGGCGCTGATCGCCGAGCGGTGGGGCCTGGACGCCCCGGCGCACGAGCGGTTCCTCAGCTGGGCGGGCAACCTGCTCGGCGGGGACTTCGGCTTCTCGCTCACGTTCAACCGGCCGGTGCTGGAGGTGATCGGGGACAGGTTCCCGACCAGCCTGGCGTTGATGGCGGTGGCCTGGCTGCTGTCCGGGCTGCTCGGGTTCGCGCTGGGCCTCGTCGCCGGCGTGCGCCGGGGGCGGCTCGCCGACCGGGCGATCACCTGGTTCTCGTACGCGCTGGCGTCCGCGCCGGTGTTCTGGGTGGGGCTGCTGCTGCTCTACGCGTTCGCGGTCTCGCTGAACTGGGCGCCGGTGTGCTGCGCGGTGCCGATCGGCGTGCCGGCGGACGAGGTCGGCTTGGCCGACCGGCTGGCGCACCTGGCGCTGCCCGCGCTCACGTTGAGCGTGGTGGGGATCGCGCCGGTGGTGCTGCACACCAGGCAGGCGGTGGTGGAGGCGCTGGCCTCGGACCACGTGGCGTTCGCGCGGGCGCAGGGCGAACGGGGGTGGGGCCTCGTGCTGCACCGGGTCGTGCGCAACGCCGCCGCCCCGGCGCTGCTGCTCCAGTTCGGGTCCGTCGGGGAGCTGTTCGGGGGGTCGGTGCTCGCCGAGCAGGTGTTCTCCTACCCGGGGCTGGGCGCGGCGACCACGACGGCGGCGCTCGGCCAGGACGTGCCGCTGCTGCTGGGCATCGCGCTGTTCACCGCGGTCCTGGTGTTCGCGGGCAACCTCGTCGGCGACCGCGCGCACGCCCTGCTCGACCCGAGGGCGGTGGCCCGGTGACCGCCGCGCTCGACCGGCGCACCCGCACGCTGGTGCAGCTCGGGCTGTCCACGGTCCTCGTGCTCGCCGTCGTCGTGGCGGGCGCGCTCGCCCAGGACGCGGCGCAGACCACGTCGTTGGGCGAGCGCAACGGCGCGCCGTCGGCCGGGCACTGGTTCGGCACCGACTGGCTGGGCCGCGACGTGCTCGCCCGCGTGCTGTCCGGCCTGCGGCTCAGCCTGGTCGTCGGCACGACCGCCGCCGCGATCTCCGCCGCCATCGCCCTGGTCCTGGCCTGCGCCGCCACCGTCGGCGGGCCGAAGGTCGACGCCGCCGTCGGCTGGCTGGTGGACCTGTTCCTGGCGCTGCCGCACCTCGTGCTGCTGCTCCTGCTGGCCTTCGCCCTGGGCGGCGGCACGGACGCGGTGATCACCGCGGTGGCCGTGACGCACTGGCCCACCCTGACCCGCGTGCTGCGCGGCCAGGCGCGCCGGGTCGTCACCTCCGACTACGTCGCCGTCGCCGCGAACCTGGGCCGGGGCCGCTGGTGGGTCGCCCGCCGGCACGTCGCCGGGCACCTGGCCGGGCACTTCCTGGTCGGGACGGTCCTGCTGTTCCCGCACGCGATCCTGCACGAGGCGGCGCTGTCGTTCCTGGGCCTCGGCGTCGACCCGGCCGAACCGTCCACCGGCATCCTGCTGGCCGAGTCCATGCGCTTCCTGTCGGCGGGCGCGTGGTGGCTCGCGGTCCTGCCCGGCCTGTGCCTGCTGCTCGTGGTCAAGGCCGTGGACGGCATCGGCGAGAACCTGCGCTCGCTGGTCGACCCGAGGAGCCACCACCTGTGAGCCCGCTGCTCGGCGTCACCGGCCTCACGGTGTCGTTCACCCAGTACGACCGGGGCCTGCGCCGCCGCACCGTCACCGCGCTGTCCGGCATGGACCTCACCGCCGACCGGGGCGAGCTGGTCGCCCTGGTCGGCGCGAGCGGCGCGGGCAAGAGCCTGCTCGCGCACGCCGTGCTGGGGATGCTCCCGCCCAACGCCTCGGAGAGCGGCGTCGTCGCGTTCGACGGCGTCGTCCTCGCCCCGGCGGCGCGCCGTGCCCGCGCGGGCCGGGACATCACCCTGCTGCCCCAGTCCGTGACCTTCCTCGACCCCGTGACCCCGGTGGGCCGCCAGGTCCGCCGCTCCGCGCGGCTGGCCGGGCTGCCCGCGCCGCGCGAGGCCGCCTCCACCGCCCTGGCCGGGCGGGGCCTCGGCCCCGAGGTCGCCGGGCGGCACCCGCACCAGCTGTCCGGCGGCATGGTCCGGCGCGTGCTCACCGCGATGGCGATGATGGCCGACCCCGCCCTCGTGCTCGCCGACGAACCCACCCCCGGCCTGCCGCCGGAGTCGGTGCGCGCCGTGCTCGCCGAACTGCGCCGCATCGCCGACCAGGACCGCGCCGTCGTGCTCATCACGCACGACCTCGCCGCCGCGCTGGAGGTGGCCGACCGGGTCGTCGTCTGCCGCGACGGCCGCACCGTCGACGAGGCCCGCCCCGCCGACTTCCGCGCCGGCGACCTCGCCCACCCCTACACCCGGGCCCTCTGGCGGGCCCTGCCCGCCAACGGCTTCCACCTGCCCACCGGGGAACCCGACCTGTCGGAGGACGCGTGACGCTCCAGGCGCGGGACGTGTGGTTCCGCTACCGCCGCACGACGCCGTGGGTCGTCCGCGACGCCTCGCTCACCGTGGCGCCGGGCGAGGTCGTGGGCCTGCACGGGCCCAGCGGCGCGGGCAAGAGCACCCTCGGCCGGCTCCTCGCGGGCCACCTCGCGCCCGCCCGCGGCGCGGTCTCCGCCGACGGCCGGCCGGCCGCCCCGGACCGGCGGCGCGGCGTGCCCAACCCGGTCCAGCTCGTGCTCCAGCACGCCCACCTCGCCCTGGACCCGCGGTGGAAGGTCCGGGCCGCGCTGGCCGAGGCGGGGCCCGCCGACACCTCCGACCTGGTGCCGCCGTCGCTGCTCGACCGCTTCCCGCACGAGATCAGCGGCGGCGAGGCGCAACGCGTCGCCCTCGCCCGCGCGCTGCTCGCCGGTCCCCGCTACCTGGTCGCCGACGAGATCAGCGCCAGCCTCGACCCCATCGGCCAGGCCGAGGTCTGGCACCTCCTCCTCGCCACCGCCCGCGCCCGGGGCATCGGCGTGCTCGCCGTCTCGCACGACCGCCCGCTGCTCGACGCCGTCGCCGACCGGGTCGTGGGGTTCGCCGACCTCTGAGCACCGGTACCGGGAAGGACCGGGACGGCGGACGGCGGATCTTGTCGGCCGTCGCGGCGGTGGCACATACTGTGCCCGCGAAAGAGTTTCGGACCGTCGGACGAGGGAGTTCGGAGTGGTCACGCTCGGCGATGTCGCGCGCCACGCCGGCGTGGCCCGGAGCACCGTGTCCTACGTGCTGACCGGCAACCGGGCGGTGTCGCCGCAGACCAGGTCCAGGATCGAGCGCAGCATCCGGGCGCTGGGCTACGCGCGGTCGGCGGCGGCGCCCGTCGAGCGGGTGGACCGGCTGGCGCTGGTGCTGTCCGAGAGCTTCGCCCCGCGCTCCTCGACCCGGCTCGTGGACGCCGTGGTGGACGCCGCCGACCGGCACGGGCTGGACGTCCTGCTGGTCACCGCCGACCGCGGCGAGGCGGGGCTGCGCCGCGCGGCGCGCAAGGGCCAGGTCGACGGGCTGGTCGTGGTGGACGTCGAGGCGCACGACCCGCGCCTGCCGCCGCTGCGCGCCTGCCGCCTGCCGGTGGTCGCGATCGGCGCGCCGGCCAGCACCGAGGGCGTGCTGCGGGTGGACCTCGACTTCACCGCCGCCATGTCCGACTGCCTCGACCACCTGGTCGGCCTCGGTCACCGCAGCGTCGGGTTCCTCGGCGAACCCAGCGCCGCCTACCGCCGCGACACCGGGTTCGCGGGCCGCACGATGACCGCGTTCACCGCCGCCGCGCTGCGCCGGGACGTCGAGCACACCGCGCGACCGGTCGACGAGCCGCTGCCCCGCGCGCTGGCCGCGCTGCTCCGCGACCTGCCCGGCGCGACCGCCGTGGTGGTGCACAACGAAGCCGTGCTCGGCGACGTGCCGGCCGCCCTGCGCGACCTGGGTCGGCGCGTGCCGCACGACGTGGCCGTGGTGGCGGTGTGCGCGGACGAGGTGGCCGAGCGGCTGAGCCCGCCGATGACGTCGGTGCACCTGCCGGTCGGCGAGGCGGGGGACCGGGCGGTGCGCCTGCTGGTCGCCGCCCTGGCCGGGGCGCCCGCGCCGGGGCCGACCCTCGTCCCGCCGCGGTTGTCCCGGCGGCGCAGCAGCGACACGCGGGCGCGGGCGAGCTGACGCCGGCGAGCCGGCACGGTCTAGCTGACGCGGGCACCCCTGTGCCGCACCGGGGTGCAACCGGTGCGGCACAGGGGTCCTCGGTCGTGGTCCACAGCCCCCCGGTGGACCACGACCGGGTGATGGTGGGGGACCGTCAGAAGTCGATCTCGTTGCCGCTCAGCACGCCGCCGAGGTCGACGTGGTGGAGGTCCGCCACGTCGGTGACCTTGCCGATGCCGGTGAGGTCACCGATCCCGCCGGTCACGTCGCCGACGTTCGCGACGTCGCCGACGACCTGGCCCACGTTCGCCACGTCACCCACGTCCGCGATGTCGCCGATGTCGCCGACCTGCGCGATGTCGTGCAGGTCCAGGGCGTTGCCGGTGAGGTTGTCGGTGACGTTGTCGGACAGCACGTCGCCCACGTGCAGCTTGCCGGTGATGTCCTCGACCGAGCCGGTGAGGTGCGTCGTGCCGAGCACGTCGCCGGTCGCCACGCCGGAGGTGACGTCGCCGACCACGTCGGCCACCCGGCCCGTCGCGGTGATGTCCTCGACCCGGTTGAGCACGTCGGCGTCGAGGGAGCCCGCGAGGTCCCCGGTCACGTCGCCGGCCAGGTGCTGCGCGGCGGCGGCGACACCGGACACGGCGGCCGTGGCGGTGTTGTCGTCGAGGCCGTGGCCCAGCAGGTCCTCGCCCACCGGGATCGGGCTGTCGCCGAGCAGTTCGAGCAGGTCCTCGACGTCCACGCCGGTCAGGGCGGGGTCGAGGCCCCCGGTGGGCGCGTAGTCCAGGACCAGCGGCAGCACCTCGCGCACGTCCAGGGCGGTCAGGTCGCCGAGGCCGGCGGCGTCGAGCGACCCCTGGGGGTCGGCCTGGAACGCGGACCGGGCGTGCGGGTCGCCGATCAGGCTGAGCGTGAAGTCGTGCAGGGTCTGGACGGGGTCCATCGGTGTGCTCCCGGGAGTTGGGATCTGCTTGCCGGGGCAACGCTAGGTCCGCACCCATGCCCCTCACATCGGGTGACGCGCCTAGTTCGAACCGGTGACCCCCGATAGGGGGACTCCCCATTGGGCGCTTAGGGGCATGGGGGCTGCGGCGAGCACGACCCCGCAGCTACGCCGGCACCTCGGCCCACACCACCTTGTGCCGCGCGCCCACCTCGACGCCCCAGTGCACCGACAACCGGTTGACCAGCAGCATGCCGCTCCCCGAGTCCGGCCGGTCCGCCCTGCCCAGCACGGGCAGCAGGCTCGGGCTGCGGTCCCGCACCTCGACCCGGACCGCGCCCTCCACCCGGAACACCCGGACGCGCCACGGGCCCTCGGCGTGCCGGTGCGCGTTGGCCAGCAGCTCGGCCGTGATCAGCGTCAGGTCCGCGACGTGCCGCGCGTCGACCCCGTAGGCGACCTGCCGGACCCAACCGCTGACGGCAGCCGCGGACGGCGGGTCGTCGACGTGGCGGTCCACACCGTCGTCGGGCAGGTCGAGCGAGTTCATCAGCCACACCCCCGCGGCCCTGTGGTTTCAAGGCGCGCCCCCGGAGGTACCCCTTCCGGTTGACGCCAAACCCCGGCGTGCGGGCCGGGTTCACGGGGCGGTGGCGGGTCCCACCGGACCACCGGGGCGCGCCACCGGGCCGCGGTCGCCGCCGGCGGACCGCTCGGCCAGTTCCACGGCGAGCCAGCCGCCGAAGCCCGCCGTGAGCAGGCCCGCCCACGCGGCGCCCAGCGCCGACCACGTCGGCAGCCAGTCGGGCTGACCGAGGCGCAGCAGCCAGCTCGTCCCGTACAGCAGCAGCACCGCCGTGTTGGTCGTGCGGTACAGCATGCTGATCCGCCGCACGCGAGCGCCCAGCGCGTCGGGCGCGAGCACCCAGGCCAGCCACCGGCCGGCGGCGGTCACCGAGCCGAGCAGGACGCCCGCGGCGATGAGGTGCGCCGCGGTGACGGCGAAGTCGGCCCGCCCGGTCAGCAGGTGCAGCGCGTCGAACCCGACGGCCGTGGTCAGCAGGCCGAACGGGAACGCGGTGAGGTTGGGCGGCACGGCGTGCCGAGATGTCCGAGCACGACGTCGCATGGCCTCGTCCTTCCGGCGGTATTCCCTCGCGAGAGGCATACCCCGGACGGGCGAAGACCGCCCCGACGTCACCCGAAGGCGTGACGGTGGTCAGCGCAGGAAGTGGTCCAGGGTCACCGGGAGGTCGCGCACCCGCACACCGGTGGCGTGGTGGGCCGCGTTGACGATCGCGGCGGCCGTGCCGACGATGCCGATCTCGCCGACGCCCTTGGTGCCCATCGGGTTGGTGTGCGGGTCGTGCTCGTCGATCCAGTGCGCCTCCACGTGCGGCACGTCGCGGTTGGTGGCGACGTGGTACTCGGCGAGGTCGTGGTTGACGACGTGGCCGAACCGCTCGTCCAGCAGGCTCCGCTCGTGCAGCGCCATCGACAGGCCCATCGTCATGCCGCCGAGGAGCTGCGACCGGGCCAACCCCGGGTTGACGACCCGCCCGACGGCGAACACGCCCAGCAGCCGGGGCACCCGCACCTCTCCGGTGTCGGCGTGCACCCTGACCTCGGCGAACTGCGCGCCGAACGCGTGCATCGCGTACCGCTCGTCGTCGGGGTTCTCCGGCATCCCCGCGCTCGCCGCGTCCCCCTCCGCCGGGTGGTCGCCGAACCGCTCGCGGAACGCGCGGGCCGCGGCGACCACCGTGGAGCCCCACGACGTGATCCCGGAGGACCCGCCCGCCACGGACGCCTTGGGCAGCGCGGTGTCGCCGATCCGCAGCTCCACGTCGGCGAAGTCCACGCCCAGCGCGTCGGCGGCGACCTGGGCCAGCGAGGTCCACGTCCCGGTGCCGAGGTCGGCCGCGCCGATCTCCACCAGGTAGCGGCCCGACGCGGTCAGGCGCACGGTCGCCTCCGAGCCCGGCATCCGGTTCACCGGGTACGTGGACGAGGCCACGCCGGTGCCGACGAGCCAACCGTCCTCCTCGTGAGCCCGCCGGTCCGCCCAGCCGAACCGGCGGGCGCCCTCGCGCAGGCAGGCCACCAGGTTGCGGGTGGAGAACGGCTTGCCGGACTCGGGCTCGACGTCCGGCTCGTTGCGGACGCGGAACTCCACCGGGTCCACGCCGCACGCCAGCGCCAGCTCGTCGACCGCCACCTCGGGGCCGAACATGCCGGGGCACTCGCCGGGCGCGCGCATCCACGCCGGCACCGGCACGTCCAGCCGCGCCAGGCGGTGCGTGGTGCGGCGGTTCGGCGCGGCGTACAGGACCCTGCTCGGCACCGCGGTCTGCTCGGCGAACTCCTTGACCCGCGACGTCTGGCTGAACGCGTCGACCGAGATCGCGGTGAGCCGGCCGTCGCCGTCGCACCCGAGGCGGACGTGCTGCACGGTCGGGGTCCGGTAGCCGACCAGGGAGAACATCTGCTGCCGGGTCAGCGCGAGCGTCACCGGCGTGCCGGGGAGGACCTGCGCGGCCAGGCCGGCGAGGACGGTGTGCACGTGCGCGGTGCCCTTGGAGCCGAAGCCGCCGCCCACGTGCGGCGCGACCACGTGCACCCGCTCGGGCGGCAACCCGAAGGACGTCGCCACCGACTCGCGCGTGGTGTGCACGCCCTGCGTGGAGTCGTGCAGCCGCAGCTCGCCGTCCGACCACAGCGCCGTGGTGGTGTGCGGCTCCATCGGGTTGTTGTTGTACCAGGCGGTCGAGTAGGCCTGGTCCACGGTGAACGCCGCCTCCGCGAGCCCGCGCTCGACGTCGCCCAGCGCGGTGTCCGTCTCGGCGCCGCCGTTGACCTTCTCCGGCTTGTCCAGGTCGTCGCGGTCGGCGCTGAAGCGCGCGTCGTGCTCGTGCCGCTCGACGTGCGCGCGGACCAGCGACGCCGCGTGGCGGGCGGCCTCCGGCGTGCGGGCGACGACGACGGCCAGCACCTGGCCGCGGAACGACACGTCGTGGTGCTGGAGGGCGGCCAGCTCGGGGTCGTCGGTCGAGGCCAGGCGCGGCGCGTTGTCGGGCGTGAGCACGGCGAGCACCCCGTCCACGGCCTCGGCGGCCCCGGTGTCCACCGACACCAGCGTGCCGCGGGCCACCTCCGACTGCACGAGCGCCGCGTGCACGGGGTCCTCGACGCGCTGGTCACCCGCGTACGGCGCGGTACCGGTCACCTTGGCGGGGCCGTCCACCCGGCGCGGCGACGTGCCCATCACGCGGGGCAGCAGGTCGGTCATCGTCCCTCCCGGCTCAGCGCGCGCAGCGCGGACACGACGGTGTTGCGGGCCAGCGGCACCTTGAACGCGTTGTCGCCCACCGGCGAGGCGTCCGCCAGCTCGGCCCCGGCGGCGCGGCGGAACGCGTCCTCGTCCGCCGGCGCGCCGCGCAGCAGCTCCTCGGCCCGCCGGGCGCGCCACGGCTTGTGCGCCACGCCGCCGAGCGCGATCCGCGCGTCGGCCACCACGCCGTCCTCGACGCGCAGCACGGCCGCGACCGAGACCAGCGCGAACGCGTACGACGCCCGGTCGCGCACCTTGACGTAGGTCGACCGTGTGCCCGGTGGCAGCGGCGGCAGGTCCACCGCGGTGATCAGGTCGGCGGGGGAGAGCACGGTGTCGCGGTGCGGTTCGTCGCCGGGCAGCCGGTGCAGCTCCACCAGCGGCACGGTCCGCGGACCGCCGGGGCCGTGCACGCGCACCTCGGCGTCCAGCGCAGCCATCGCGACCGCCATGTCGGACGGGTGCGTGGCGACGCAGTGCCCGGACGCGCCGAGCACCGCGTGCTGCCGGGTGAAGCCGCCCAGCGCGGAGCAGCCGCTGCCGGGTTCGCGCTTGTTGCACGGCGTGGACCGGTCCTGGAAGTAGGAGCAGCGGGTGCGCTGGAGCAGGTTCCCGCCGGTCGTCGCGAGGTTGCGCAGCTGGCCGGACGCCCCGGACAGCAGCGCCCGCGACAGCACCGGGTAGTCGCGGCGCACCGCCGGGTGGGCCGCCAGGTCGCTGTTGCGCACGGTCGCGCCCACCCGGAGCCCGCCGTCCGGCAGCTCCTCCACCGCGTCCAGCGGCAGGCGGCTGATGTCGACCAGCACCTCCGGCTCGGCCACGCCGAGCTTCATCCGGTCCACCAGGTTCGTGCCGCCCGCCAGGAACGCCACCGACGCCGCCGCGCCGTGCGCCGCGCCGACCGCGTCGTCCACGTCCAGCGCCCGCCGGTAGTCGAACGGGATCACCGGGCGCCGCCCGCGCAGTCGCGCACCGCGTCGGTGATGCCCGCGTAGGCGCCGCACCGGCACAGGTTCCCGCTCATCCGCTCGCGGATCTCCTCGTCGGACAGCTCGACCGGCCCGGTGAGGTCGGGCGTGACCGCGCTGGGGTGACCCGCCTCGACCTCGGCCAGCACGCCGACCGCCGAGCACACCTGGCCGGGCGTGCAGAACCCGCACTGGAACGCGTCGCGCTCGACGAACGCCTCCTGCACCGGGTGCAGCCGCTCGCCGTCGGCGAGGCCCTCGGCCGTGGTGATGTCCGCGCCGTCGTGCGACACGGCCAGCGCGAGGCACGTGACGACGCGCCGCCCGTCCAGCAGGACGGTGCAGGAACCGCATTGGCCGTGGTCGCAGCCCTTCTTCGGCGCGGTCACCCCGAGCCGGTCGCGCAGCGCGTCGAGCACCGTCGTCCTGGTGTCCACCCGCAGCCGCCTGACCCGACCGTCCACCCGCAACTCGATCTCACCGTCCACGCCGGTCCCTCCGCCTCGACACGCCCCGGAGGCTTCCCGGTCGTGGCGGGCTCAACCCCCGGACCGGTCAGCCGTCCTCGCGGTCGGGGCTCTCCAGGCGGAAGAAGGTGCTCGGCGAGCCGTCCGAGCGCTTCTCCTGGTGGATGAAGTTCAACCGGCGGTGGTCGAAGGTGGCGAACCACTCGTCCCACTCGACGTGCCGCAGGTCGTCGCCGCCGTAGCCGGGGAAGTCGAACCGCAGCACGCCCAGGTGGTCGCCGTGCTCCGTGCCCGGCACGGTGGCGGGCACGGCGTCGCGCGCCTCGGCCCACTGCCGGATGACGTCGTGGTCGGTGGTGACCAGGCTGCGGCCCTCGCGCTCCGGCTCCTCGTCGGTCGAGGTGATCTCCTGGGAGTACTTGAGGCTCTTCGACGTGCCCTTGCCGGTCCGCACGCCGCCCTTGCCCCGGCCGCCCTTGCCCCCGCCGCCCTTGTCCTCGCCGGCCTTGCCCTCACCGCCCTTGTCCGCACCGCCCTTGCCCTCGCCGGCCCCGCCCCTGCCGGCCTTGCCCTTGCCCGCGCCGCCGGTCGAGTCGTCCTCGGAACGCGGTCGCGGCGCGCCGCCCGACGCCTCGGCGACGGCCCGCACCAGCTCGTCCTTGTGCATGTCGTGGGCGCCCCGCACACCGACCTCGGACGCCCGGTGCCGCAGCTCGGCCACGGTCATCCCGCTCAGGTCCTGCGTCTTCTGCTTCGTCATGTCGTCCTCCTCCGCCGCGGGCTACCCGGTCCGGTCCGCCCGATGCGCCGCGGGCGGCGGTTCGCCGGGACGTGGTACCCGGACGGGTCACCCGCCCGCGCCGGGTGGGCGCGGGCGGGTGACACCGGGCGGCCGGGACCGCCGGCCTACTCGGCCGGGGCGGGGACGAAACCGATGGTCAGCAGCACGTTGGCGTACAGCCTGCCGTCGCCGGTGGCGACGCAGACGGCCAGCTCCGGCGCGCGGCACGCGTCGTAGAAGTCCTGGCGCGCCAGCGGTCGCAGCGGCAGGTCCGGGCCGAGCAGGCGTTCGTACGCGGCCCACACCGGGGGAGTGCCGCCCTCGTCGGGCCGCATGGTGTGCACGGCCTCCACGGGGACCGCGGACAGCACCGGTTCCAGCACCTCGTCCACCGCCACCAGGCCGGGGCGCAGGTTCAGGTGCACGATCTCGGCCCGGTGGTGGGTGTTGGTGCGGTGCGCGTAGTTGGCGTCCGCGATCAACACCCTGCTCCCGTGGCCCGCGGTGGCCAGGGCGGTGAGCAGGGGCGGGTGCAGCAGGGGGTAGCGCAGCATCTGTGGGACCTCACTCCAGGACGAAGGTGGCGTCGGCGCGCCCGAGCGCGTCGGACACCTGGTTGAGCACGACCCGCGAGTTCGCGTGCCGCAGGTAGTGGCCGGGGTGGTTCTGCGCCTCGAACGACACGGCCGCGCCGTTCGCCAGGCCCGCCCGGCGGGTGAAGCTCGCGTCGCCCCGGAACGACGCCGAGCCGTCGTTGCGCTCCACGTGCACCTGGAAGTCGCGGTGCCGCAGGTAGTACCCCGGGAAGTTCGCGGACTCCAGCGACACCGTGCCCGACCCGGCCAGGCCGGTCACGAGCCGGAACTGCGAGTCCGCCAACGGCGACACGTTCGCGTCCAACCGGGCCGCGTAGTCGTAGTGCCGGACGAACGCGTCGGCCACGTTGGACGCCTTGAGCCGCACGGGCGTCGGGCCGTCCGCGACCGGGATGCCGAAGTCCGGCGTGCCGTCGGCCCTCCAGTAGACCTTCTGCACGCGGGTGCGGCGGTTGGGGTCGTTCAGCGGGTCGCCGGAGATGTCCCGGTAGCTCCGGTCGTGGTAGACCATGATGTCGCTCTGGCCGTCCTCGGACACCGTGAACGAGTTGTGCCCGGGGCCGTACTGGCTCGTCGCCGCGTTGCTCTGGAACACCGGGTTGGCGCTCTTGGTCCACGACGCCGGGTCGAGCAGGTTCGCCGACGCCGACGCGCTGAGCATCCCCAGGCAGTAGTTGGCGTCCGTCGCGCTCGCCGAGTAGGTGAGGAACACCCGCCCGCCGCGCTGCACCACGGCCGGTCCCTCGGCGACCTTGTGCCCGCGGGTCTCCCAGGCGAGGGTCGGCACGACCAGCCGCGCGACGGTGCCGGTGACCTGCCACGGGTTCGCGCCCATCCGGGCGAGGTAGACGTTGGAGTTGGTGGAGATCCCCGGTTCGGCCTGCGCCCAGGTCAGGTAGCGCGTGCCGTTGACCGCGAAGGTGGACATGTCCAGGGAGAAGGTGTCCCACGGGACGTTGACCCTGCCGCGCTCGGTCCACGTTCCGGTGAGCGGGTTGGCGCTGCTGTTCTCCAGCACGTAGGGCCGGATGCGCCACACGTCGTCGGTGCGGCCGGCGGCGAAGTAGACGTACCACCTGCCGTTGACGTGGTGGATCTCCGGCGCCCAGATGTGCGCCCCCATCTCGCCGCCGGAGTGCTTGCGCCAGATCACCGACTCGGGCGCGGAGGCCAGGCCCTGGAGGGTTGTGGCGCGGCGCAGCACGATCCGGTCGTACTCGGGCGCGGTGGCGGTGAAGTAGTAGTAGCCGTCGGTGTGCTTGAAGACGTGCGGGTCGGCGCGGTTGTTCGCCACCGGGTTGGTGAACTGCGTCGCGGGTGACGCCGACGCGGCGGGCGTGCCGACCGCGACCAGCGCGGCGAGCAGGACCACGACGGCGGTCAGGGCACGGGTGAGCTGCGGGCGAGTGGGCACCATTGCCTCCTCTGGACAAGCCGGTCTGTTAACGCTAACAGCGACGTTTGCTCTGCTCAACCACTGTTCGTCGGAGAAATTGCCCCTTGACGCCGCCTGCTTGTTAGCGATAACAGGCTTGTTCCGGCTGGCCTTCGACGGGCGTTCAGCGGGCGTTCAGCGGGCGGCGGGGACCTCGTCCACCACGTCGGCCGCGATCGAGGCCGCCGCGTCCCCGTAGCGGGCGTCGAGGTCGTGGAACAGCTCCTCGGCGCGGATCGCGGGCCAGTCCTCGTCCAGGAGCTCGGCCGGCAGGTGCGGGTCCCGGCGCACCAGCCCGAGCCAGTCGGTGTGCAGGACGAGCTGGCGGGCCAGGTCATCGGGCAGCGCGGGCAGCGGGTCGGCTCGGCCCCAGCGGGCGATGAAGGCGCGGTAGCGGTCCGCGATGGACCCGGTGTCGAACACGCGGTGCACCAGGTCGGTCGAGTCGGTCGGCTTGGCGTGCCGCGCGCTGAACACGGTGACGTGGTCCGCGAGGCCGAGGCGGTCGACGATGCCGGCGGCGTCGCGCGCGCCCGAGGCGATCCACAGGCCGTTCTGGAGCATCCCGAACCCGGCCCACAGCAGGTGCGAGCGCAGCTCGTGCCGGTCGCCGCGGCGGCTGTCGGGCAGCGAGAAGCCGACCAGCGTCCAGGTTCCGTCCCAGGCCCGGTCGACCGCGCCGGTCTCCCGGACCCGCCGCCTGCCGTCGCGCAGCACCTCGGTGGCGTGGTCGGTGAGGCCGAAGTAGACGCGCCTGCCGTGCCGCTGCCGGGTGAGCAGGCCGCGCGCGGCCATCCTGGTGAGCGTCGAGCGCACCGCCTCCTCGGAGACGCCGACCCGGGAGAACACGTCGATGACGCCGCCGGAGTACACCGCCGTGCCGCGGTCGAGCACGTAGAGGCCGAGGAAGGCCAGCATCAGCGACTGCGGGCGCGCGGGCGGCGGCGCGTCCCCGGGGCTCACGGTCACGGGGTCCAGGGTAATCGGGGGCAATTACGTTGGGCAGCGTCTAGACGGCCGTCACGAAACTGCCGTAGCTTCGGCGTGCGCCATGAACCGGAACTACGCCTGGACGCGAGGTCCGCCGTGCCGAACACCCAACTCCGCCGCGCCGTCGCGTCGAGCTTCGTCGGCAGCGTGATCGAGTACTACGACTTCCTCCTCTACGCCACCGCGTCCGCCGTGGTGTTCAACAAGGTGTTCTTCTCCTCGCTCGACCCGCTGGTCGGCACGATCGCCAGCTTCGGCACGTTCGCCACCGGCTACCTCGCCCGCCCGCTGGGCGGCGTCCTGTTCGGGCACTTCGGCGACCTGTTCGGCCGCAAGCGGGTCCTGGTGCTGACCATGGTGCTGATGGGCGTGTCGAGCACCCTGATCGGCCTGCTGCCCACCTACGCCCAGGCGGGCTGGCTCGCGCCGGCCGGGCTGGTCCTGCTGCGCGTGCTCCAGGGCGTCGCCGTCGGCGGCGAGTGGGGCGGGGCGGTGCTGATGTCGGCCGAGCACGCCACGAGCAGGCGGGGCCTGTGGGCGTCGTTCACCAACGCGGGCGCGCCCTGCGGCATGGTGCTGTCCACCGCCGCGCTCACCGCGACCGGCGCGGTCGTCGGCGAACGCGCGCTGCTCGACTGGGGCTGGCGCGTCCCGTTCCTGCTCAGCGTCGTGCTGCTGGGCGTGGGCCTGTTCATCCGCCACCGGGTCGAGGAGACGCCGGCGTTCCGGGCGCTGGACGCCCCGCGCCGCCGCGTGCCGCTGCTGGAGGTGCTCCGCGACCGACCGCGCGTGCTGCTGCTGGGCATCGGCCTCGGCCTGGCCGCGTTCGTCGTGCAGTCGACGCTGACGACGTTCGTGCTGGCGCACGGCGTGCAGGTCGGTCACGCCCGGCAGACCGTGCTCAACGCGCTGACGCTGTCCTCGGCGTGCGCCGTCGTCGGCATCCTGTCCTGGGCCGCGGTGTCCGACCGGTTCGGCCGGCGGCCCGTGCTGCTGGCGGGCGCGGCGTCGCTGGGGGTCTTCGGCTTCGCGCTGTTCCCGATGGTCGACGCCCGCGACACGACCCTGCTGGTGATCGCGCTGGTGCTGGGCCAGGGCGTGCTGCACCCCATGCTCTACGGGCCGCTCGCCGCGGTCTACAGCGAACTGTTCAGCACCGGGAACCGCTACACGGGGGCGTCGCTCGTCTACCAGGTGGCCGGCCTGGGCGCGGGGTTCGCGCCGCTGCTGTTCGCGGAGGTGCAGCGCGCCACCGGGGGGCGCGGCCTGGTGCTCGTCTCGTCCGTCATCGCCGCGTTCTGCCTGCTGAGCACGGGGTGCGCGCTGGCGCTGCGGGAGACCGGAACGCGCGAACTCCACCCGGCCGCCGTCGCCTGACGCGGCCGACCCGCTCTTGACGTTGGCGTGACTGCCATTTTAGGGTCCGGCATCTCGAAAACTTTCATCAAGGCTTTCGAAAGTTTCGGATACCCCACGCCGTCGTGAGGAAGCGAGACCTCCCTGATGAAGCCGACCCGCCTGGCCACCGCGGCACTCGCCGCCGTGGCCCTGTCGGTCCCGTTGGCGCTCGTGGCCTCGGCCGCGCCGAGCGTCGACCACCGGCCCCCCGGCCACGCCAAGAAGGACACCCTGCGCGAGGCCGCGCCCAAGGGGTTCCGCATCGGCACCGCCGTCGCCGGTGGCGGTCACCACGAGGACCAGCCGTACCCCGACCCCTTCTCCTCGGACCAGCCCTACCGCAAGGTCCTCGCCGCCGAGTTCAGCTCCGTCTCGGCCGAGAACCAGATGAAGTGGGAGTACGTCCACCCGGAGCGCGACCGCTACGACTTCGGCGCCGCGGACGCGATCGTCAGGTTCGCCAAGCGCAACGGCCAGGTCGTGCGCGGCCACACCCTGCTGTGGCACAGCCAGAACCCGGAGTGGCTGGAGCAGGGGAACTTCTCGAAGGAGGAGCTGCGCGCCATCCTGCGCGACCACGTCAAGACCGTCGTGGGCCGCTACCGGGGCGACATCCAGCAGTGGGACGTGGCCAACGAGATCTTCACCGAGACCGGTGAGCTGCGCACCACCGACAACATCTGGATCAGGGAGCTGGGCCCCGGCATCATCGCCGACGCGTTCCGCTGGGCGCACCAGGCCGACCCGAAGGCCAAGCTGTTCTTCAACGACTACGGCGTGGAGGGCGTGAACGCCAAGAGCGACGCCTACCTCGCGCTGATCAAGCAGCTCAAGGCGCAGCGCGTGCCCGTGCACGGCTTCTCCGCGCAGGCCCACCTGAGCACCCGCTACGGCTTCCCCGGTGACCTGGAGGCCAACCTGGACCGGTTCTCCGCGCTGGGCCTGGAGACCGCCATCACCGAGCTGGACGTGCGGATGGACCTGCCCGAGAGCGGCGTGCCGACCGAGGCTCAGCTCGCGCAGCAGGCCGACTACTACAACCGCACGCTCGTCGCCTGCCTGAACGTGGACGGCTGCGACTCGTTCACGATCTGGGGCTTCACCGACAAGTACTCCTGGGTCCCGGTGTTCTTCGAGGGCGAGGGCGCCGCGACGGTGATGTGGGACGACTTCTCCCGCAAGCCCGCGTACCACGCCCTGCGCGACACGCTCGCCAAGGCGGGCCGTCGCTGACCGTCCCCTGTGGACGCGCGGGGGCCGGTCGCCGACCGTCCCCCGCTCCGTCGTGCCCGGCCCCGGCCCAGTTGAGACCCGAAACATCCGCGAAACCCTTGGCCCGGGGGTGAACCCGGCAGATAGTTGTCGCCGCGCCCGCCGTCGGACGAAGGGGTTTCACGATGAGGTGGAGAACGGTGCTCCTGACCACCGGCCTGGTCCTGGGCCTGGCCGTGCCGGGCCAGGCCGCCGCCGGTCCGGTCGACAGCGGCCGGCCCGGCGTCGAGCCGACCATCGTCGACTCGACCCGGCACGGCGGGCGGACGGTGTCGTTCACGTTCGACGACGGCCCCAACCCGGTCGACACGCCGCGCCTGCTGCGGGTGCTGCGCAAGCACCACGTGAAGGCCGTGTTCTGCCTGTGGGGCGACCAGGTCGAGGCCAACCCGCGGCTGGTCCGCGCGATCGTCGCCGGCGGGCACACCCTGTGCAACCACGGCATGCACCACGACGACATGGGCACGTGGACGCCCGAGCAGGTCGAGGCCGACCTGAGGCAGACCGGCGCCGCGATCCGCCGCGCCGCCCCCGGCGCGCCCATCCGCTACTTCCGCGCGCCCTACGGCAGTTGGGGGCAGACGCCCGGCGTCGCCGCGAAGCTCGGCATGGTCCCGCTCGGCTGGCGGCTGGCCATCGCCGACTGGGAGCCGCCGGGCACCGACGTGCTGGTCCAGCGCCTGCTCGACGGCGTCACCGAGGGTGCCGTGGTGCTGATGCACGACGGGCCGAACGACCGCGCCCAGACGGTGGACGCCGTCGACCGGGTCGTCCCGCTGCTGCGCGCCGACGGCTGGCGCTTCGACCGCCCCGCCCGCGGCTGACCCGGAGGTACCCGTGCTGAAGCGTTCCCTCGGGGCGGTCGCGACCGCCCTGCTGCTCCTGGGCACGCCCCAGGCGTCCGCCGCGCCGCGCCCGACGTGGGTGGGGGCGTGGGCCACCTCGCCGACCACCGTGCCCGCGTCGGACACCACGTCGTTCGAGGACCAGACCCTGCGCCAGGTCGTGCGCCTGTCGGTCGGCGGGGGCGGCGTGCGGGTGCGGCTGTCCAACGAGTTCGGCACGCAGCCGCTCGTCATCGGCGAGGCGCACGTGGCGCGGCGGGCCGGGACGGGCGCGGCGATCGACCCGCGCAGCGACCGGCGGCTCACGTTCGGCGGGCGCACCTCGGTCACCGTGCCGCCGGGCGCGCCGCTGCTCAGCGACCCGGTGGCGCTGCCCGTGGCCGCCGACACCGACCTGGTGGTCAGCGTCCACCTGCCCCGGCGCACGCCCGCGACCACCGTGCACGCCTTCCCGTACCAGGACGGGTACGTGCTGGCGGGCAACGCCACCGGCCACGCCGACCCCGCGTCGACCGCCGTGCTGGGCAAGTGGCATTTCCTCACCGGCGTCGGCGTCACCGGTCCGCGCGGCGGCACCGTGGTGGCGTTCGGCGACTCGATCACCGACGGCGCGGAGACCACGCGCGGCGCGAACCGGCGCTGGCCCGACGTGCTGGCCCGGCGGTTCCAGGCCGACCGCGGCCTGCGGCACCTCGGCGTGGTCAACGCGGGCATCAGCGGCAACCGCCTGCTGCACGACCCGAACCCGCCCGCCGGCCACCCGGCGGAGGGCTACGCGAACTACTTCGGCCAGGCCGCCCTGCGCCGCTTCGACCGGGACGTGCTCGCCCAGCCCGGTGCCCGGCACGTCGTCGTGCTCCTCGGCGTGAACGACCTCGGCCACCCGGGCACCAGCGCCCCGCTGTCGGAGAAGGTGACCGCGCGGGACATCATCGACGCGCACCGCCGGCTCATCGCCCGTGCCCACGCGCAGGGGCTGCGCGCCTACGGCGGCACGATCACGCCGTTCAAGAACGACACGTTCGGCTTCTTCAGCCCGGAGAACGAGGCCGCGCGCCAGACCGTGAACCGGTGGATCAGGACCGGCGGCGAGTACGACGGTGTGGTCGACTTCGACCGCGCGGTCCGCGACCCGCGCGACCCGGAACGCCTGCTGCCCGTCTACGACAGCGGCGACCACCTGCACCCGAACGACGCCGGCATGGCCGCGATGGCCGACGCCGTGCCGCTGCGCCTGTTCCGCTGACGACCCGTTCCGGGACCCGGGGCCGCCCACGACGTCGTGGGCGGCCCCTTCGCCGTCCGCCCGATGTCCGTCCGACGCCCGTCCGCCGCCCCTTCGCCGTCCGCTCGGCCCCGTCCGGTGCGCCCGTTCGGTTCTTCGGCTCACCGAAGGGTCTCGCGCCGCCGTCCGGCCACCGCGCTTACCCGCGGCGACCGGCGGTTATCCGGGGACGGGCCGGTCCACCCGCGACCGTCCACCGCGGCACCGCGGTGTTGGCGCGCCGGCGGCGGGGTCAGCAAGATCACGACGTGCCGCGCGCCCACCACCACCGCCGTCCCGCGCGGCGCGCCACCCGGAGAGGACTTCGCCCATGCGCACAGTGCTGATCACAGGAGGGTCCGACGGCATCGGCCGCGCCGCGGTCGCGCGGTTCGCCGCCGCGGGCGACCGGGTGTGGTTCACCTACCGCTCCGGCCGCGAACGGGCCGAGAAGATCGTCGCCGAGCACGACGGGGCCGACGTCGCCGCGTTCCCGTTCGACCAGGGCGACCGGCCCTCGCACGAACGGCTGTTATCGGCGCTGCCCGGGCCGGTGGACGTCCTCGTCAACAACGCCGCCGTGGGCTCGCGCACCGTCGAGTGGCAGGTCGAGGGCGGTGACGCGGAGCGCGCGGAGGCGTTCCTGCGCATCAACTGCGTCGGACCGCTGTGGCTGGTCCAGCAGCTGCTGCCCGACATGCGCCGGCGCGGCGGTGTCGTGGTCAACGTGTCGAGCGTGGGCGGCGGGGTGGCGTTGTTCCCCGACTTCCACGTCGCCGACGGCATGAGCAAGGCCGCCCTGGCCTACATGACCCGGCACCTGGCCGCGGAGCTGGCGCACGAGCCGGTGCGCGTGATCGCGGTCTGCCCCGGCGCGGTGGACACCACGATGTTCCGCGCCAGCACCCTGTCCGCCCTGGACGACCACGCGCGGTCGGGCCTGGTCGCCGGGCTGCCGGGCGGCAGGCTGATCGAGGCCGACGAGGTCGCCGAGCTGGTCCACTGGCTGACCCTGCCCGCGGCCGAACTGCTGCACGGCGCGGTCATCGACGCCTCGATGGGCCTGGGCGTGCACCCCGCCCTGCTGGGCGGTCACCCGCAGCCGCAGGGCGTGGCCTGATGGTGTCGCGCACCGCCGCCCGGCTCGCCGCCGACGTCCCGGTGATCGCCGCCGCGCACTTCGCGGCCGAGGCCGACCCCTTCCACCCGGTCGACAACCCGCGCGGCTACGTCAACCTGGGCACCGCCGAGAACCACCTGCTGTGGGACCTCGTCGGCCCGGTGCTGTCCGGGGTGCGCCCCCGACGCGCCGCGGACTCGCACTACGGCCCGCCGCACGGCGCGCCCGCCCTGCGCGAGGCCGTCGCCGCCCTGCTCGGCCGCACCTGGCGCACCGCCGTCGACCCGGAGGACCTGGTCGTGGTCGCCGGCGCGACCGCCGCGCTGGACGTCGCGGCCACCGTCCTGTGCGACCCGGGCGACGTCGTGCTGGTGCCCACGCCGTACTACTCGGCGTTCGACACGGACCTGACCGGCCGCTCCGGCGCCCGGCTGGTGCCCGTGCCGCCCGGTGACGGCTTCGCCCTCGACCCGGACGCGGTCGCCCGCGCGGCGGTGTCCCTGCGCGCCGACGGCGTGCCGGTGCGGGCGGTGGCCATCACCTCGCCCGCGAACCCGCACGGCACCACGCACCCCGCCGAGGTGCTGCGCGACCTGCTGCGGGTCGCCGCCGAGCACGACCTCGACCTGATCTCCGACGAGGTGTACGCGCACTCGGCGTTCGGCCCGGAGGGGTTCACCGGCGTGCTCGACCCGGACGTGCTGGGCGCGGTGCCCGAGGCCGACCCGGACCGCGTGCACGTCGTCTGGGGGTTCGCCAAGGACTTCGGGCTCTCCGGGCTCAAGGTGGGCGTCCTGCGCACGTCGGGACCGACCCGCGCCGCCGCCCGCGCGCTGGCCTACTTCGCGACCGTGTCCACCGACACGCAGGCGCTGCTGGTGGACCTGCTGGCCGACCGGGCGCGCGTCGACCTGCTGCTGGCCGAGAACCAGCGGCGGCTGCTGCGGTCCTACGCGCACGTGGCGGCCAGGCTCGACGAGCGCGGCGTCCCGCACCTGCCGGCCACCGCCGGGTTCAGCGTGTGGCTCGACCTGCGCGAGCGCCTGGCCGCGCCGGACTTCGCCGCCGAGCGGCGGCTGTGGCGGCACGTCCTGGACGCGGGCCGCGTCAACGTCCTGCCCGGCGGCGCGTTCGCCTCGCCCGAACCGGGCTGGTTCCGGCTGTGCCACGCCGTGGAACCCGGGCTGGTCGCCGTCGGCGTCGACCGGCTCGCCGAGGTCACCGCACCCGCGGGGGGCGACCGGTGAGCGAGGCGTTCCGCGGCTGGTACGAGACGTCCGGGGTGCGGTCCGGGCCGCGCAGGCTGTTCCACGACGAGACCGACCAGGGCAAGGTGTTCTACCCGGCCGACCAGGTGCCGGTGCTGGGGCACGAGGCCGTGCTGGCGCTGCCCGACCGGGCGCGGCGCGACGTGACGATCCGCCACCTGTACCAGTTCCTGCTCTCCACCGCGCACCTGGAGACCCGGGTGGTGAACCGGGCGTCCGAGCTGATCGCCAACGGGCGCTCGGGCGTGGACCTGCCCGGCTCGGCGAAGCTGGACGCGTTCAAGGTCTACTGCGACGAGGGCTACCACTCCCTCTACAGCCTCGACCTGGCGCAGCAGATCGCCGCGGAGACCGGCGTCCCCGTGCCGGACGTCGACTACGGCGGGTTCGTGGACGCCCTGGAGTCGGCCGCCGCCCGGCTGCTGCCGGACTCGCCCGCGCTCGTGCCGCTGCTGCAGGCCGTGGTGTTCGAGACGCTGGTGACGGCGGTGCTCAACGAGATCCCCAACGACCCGACCGTGCTCACCGTGGTGCGCGACCTGACCCGTGACCACGCCAAGGACGAGGGGCACCACCACCGGTTCTTCGCGGACTTCTTCCACCGGCTGTGGGCGCAGCTCGACCCGGGGCTGCGCGGACCGGTCGCCCACGCGCTGCCCGAACTGGTGCTGGCGTGCCTGAACTGGGACGTGGCGCCGATCGTGGGCTCGCTGGAGCTGGCGGGGCTGAGCCGGGACGCGGCGCGCGGCGTCGTGGCCGACACCTACGGCGGTGACGCCGGGGCCGACCGGGTCGCGCACATCTGCCGCGCCACCGTGCGGGTGTTCCGCTCGGCCGGCGTGCTCGACGTGCCGGGCGCGGAGGAGGTCTTCGCGAGACACCGCCTGCTGCCCGCCACCTCCTCCTGAAGGGACCAGCGATGAACCCCGTCGTCGACGAGGACCTGGACTACCGGCGGTACCTGGAGCTGGACGCGCTGCTGTCGTTGCAGCGGCCCAGGGTCGCGGGCCGGGAGACCGACCGGGTGCGCCTGGCGGAGCACTTCTTCATCGTCGTGCACCAGACCAGCGAGCTGTGGCTGCGGCAGCTCCTGCTCGACCTGGACCTGGGGGTCGACGCGCTGCGCGCCGCCCGGCCGCGCCTGGCCGCCGAGCACCTGCTGCGCGTCGGCCGCGTGTTCGACCTGCTGCGCTCGCACATCGACGTGCTGGACCGGCTGCCCGCCGACTGCTTCGCCCGCTTCCGCCCCTACCTGGGCACGGCCAGCGGCGCGCAGTCCGAGCAGTTCGCCGACGTGGAGCGCGCGCTGGGCTTCGGCCGGGGCCCGGCGCCGGTCCTGGAGGCCCTGCACGCCGCCACCGCCGGCACCACCCTCGCCGAAGCGTGCCGCCGCGACCCCGCCTACCGCCAGGTGGTCGACGCCCTGCACGACATCGCCGCCTGCTACCGGCGCTGGAAGACCGCCCACCTGGAGTGCGTGCACCGCCTGGTGGGCGCCCACCGCGGCACCGGCGGCACCACGGGCGCGGACTACCTGGCCGCCCGCGTCCGCTCCCCGTTCCCCGACCTCCCCACCTGACCGCGAGTCATGCCCTCCCACCCCGCGTGTCATGCCCTCCCACCCCGCGTGTCATGCGTTCCCGACCCGAGAGTCCAACGTCCAGACCCCGAGAGTCCAACGCCCAGGACCCCTGAGTTCTACGTTCAGGCGTCGGATGCGCTGGTCGCGGCCAGCCTGAGCCTGCGGTGCGCGGCCATCCGGACCGGGGCCACCGCCTCACCGCACGCCGCGTACCCGCCGACCCGCTGCACGACCGCGAAGAACACCCGACCGCCGAACACCTCGGTGCACAGCAGGTAGCAGTCGCCGTGCTCGTCGCGGTCGTGCAGCACGCCGTGCTCCCGCATCCGCGCCACCAGCTCCGGCCCCACCCCGAGCCGCGCGTCGAGGTCCTCGTAGTAGTTGTCCGGGTAGGTCGGCACGACGACCCCCTCGCGCCGCAACGCCGCCGCGGCGGCGAACACGTCGTCCGTCGAGAACGCCACGCACTGCGGGTCGGGCACGCCGGGCGCCCAGTCGCCCCGGCGCAGCAGCGACGACGACAGCACGACCCGCGCCGTGCCGTCCGAAGTGGACATCACGCGGCTGCGCACCAGGCCGTACGGCGCGGCGTACTCCGTCGAGCGGTCGATGTCCACGCCCAGCACGGCGCGGTGGAACAGGGTGGCCTCGTCGAACCGGTCGAACGGCTGCGTCAGCGCCACGTGGTCCACGCCCGTGAGGTGGTCGTCCACCGCCGTCGCCCCGGTCGGCAGGAAGTCCGCCAGCCACCCGGCCCCCGCGTCGCAGAACAGCACGGAGGTGCCGTCGGGGGCGCTCACCGACGGCAGGTCGGCCTCACCCTCACCGCGGGCACGGGGCAGCACGGGCGCGTGCAACGCCTCCGCGTGCGCCGCCGACGCCACCGGGTCGGTGCTGACCAGCCCGATCCCGCTCACCGACGCGCCCGGCCCGGTCACCGCCGAGTTCACCACGACCCGCGCCCGCCCCTGCTGCCACAGCTGCACGGGCTTGGAGCGGTGCTGCCCGGTGTGCGCGAACCCCATGGCGGCCAGCGCGCCCGCCAGCCGCGGCCCGGCCTCGCCGTCCGCCGAGATCTCGGTGAACGCGTGGCCGAGCAGCGGGGGAGCGGTCGGGTCGACCAGGTGGCGCAGCGAGCGCACGGCGTCCACGGCCGTCCGCGCCGGGTCGGACTGCCGGAACACGTCGTTGAACACCTCCAGCGACAGCGGGCCGGTGTACCCGGCGGCCCGCACGTGCCCGAGGAACGCGGTGAGGTCGAACGAGCCCTGCCCGGGGAACAGCCGGTGGTGCCTGCTCCACGGCAGCACCTCCATGCCGAGGTCCAGCGCGTCGGCCAGTTGCAGGAAGAACAGCTTCTCGCCCGGGATGTCGCGGATGCCCGCCGGGTCCGAGCCGACCGACAGGACGTGGAAGCTGTCGAGGCACACGCCGAGCGCCGGGTGGTCGGCGCGCCGCACGACCTCCCACGAGTGCTGGTAGGTGCGCACGAACCGGCCCCACGCCAACGCCTCGTAGGCGACCCGAACCCCGTGCTCGGCGGCCAGGTCGGCCAGCCGGCGCAGCTGGTCGGCGGCCAGGCCGTCGTCGTCCACGGCGTGCGGCGACACCGACGAGCACACCAGCACGGTGTCCGCGCCCAACCGCCGCACCACGTCGAACTTCCGCCCGGCGCGGCGCAGGTTGGCTCGCAGCACCTCCTCGGGCACCGCCTCGAAGTCGCGGAACGGCTGGTACAGGTCGATCGCCAGGCCCAGGTCGGCGCAGCGCGCGCGGACGTCCTCCGGGCTCGACGCGGACGCGACCAGGTCGTTCTCGAACAGCTCCACGCCGTCGAAGCCCGCGGCCGCGGCGGCGTCCAGCTTCTCCTCCAGCGTCCCGGACAGGCACACGGTCGCGATCGCGGTCCGCTCAGCCGACATCGGCGGTCACCCCCACCAGTTCCGTGAAGTGTCTCGTCATCCGGTCGGCGTCGGGTTCGACGCCGGTGAACAGGGCGAACGCGTCGACGGCCTGGAACACGGCCATGCCGCCGCCGTCGAGCACCCGGCAGCCGCGCGCCCGTGCCGCGCGGACGAGGCCGGTGGCCAGCGGGCGGTACACCAGGTCCGCCACCCACAGGTCGGGTCGCAGCAGGTCGGCGGGGACGGGCAGCCCGGGGTGCCCGGCCATGCCGGTGGGCGTGGCGTGCACGAGGCCGTCCGCGCCGCGCAGCCGCGCCTCCAGCTCGTCGACGCCGCCCGCGACGGCCCGGCCCGCGCCGAACCGGTCCGCGAGCGCCGCCGCGAGGTCCGCCGCGCGCCCCGGGTCGACGTCGAGCACGTCCACCCGCCCCGCGCCCAGGGTGAGCAGCGCGTGGCCGACCGCCGCGCCCGCGCCGCCCGCGCCCACCAGCACCGCGGAACCCAGCGCGGCGTCGGGCAGGCCGCGGCGCAGGCTGCGGGCGAACCCGGACCAGTCGGTGTTGTGGCCGACCGCCCGGCCGTCGCGCAGCACCACGGTGTTGACCGCGCCGATCGCCTCCGCGTCGGGGGACAGCGCGTCGAGGTGGGGGAGGACGAGCTGCTTGCACGGGTGGGTGAGGTTGAGGCCGTCGTAGCCCGCGAGCCGCGCGGCGTCGAGGAGCCGGCCGACGTCGCGCGCGGGCACGCCGAGCACGTCGAGGTCCCACCGCCGGTACAGGTAGCGCAGGCCCAGCTCGTCGGCTTCGCGCTCGTGCATCGCGGGGCTGAGCGACGGCCCTATGCCGGAGCCGATCAACCCGATCAGGTGGCCCACCCCGCCATCACCTCCGCAATGTATGAACTAGATAGTTACTTATACCCGCCGGGCCGCGCGGGTGGAAGGCGCGCCACCCGCCGCCCGCCTAGAGTTGGACGGTCGTCAGCCGGTGAAGGGGAGTCCATGACCGCGTCGCAGCCCGCCGACCCGTCGCCCGAACGGCAGCGCGACGCGGAGCGGACGCGGGCGGAGATCCTCCGCATCGCCACCGAGGAGTTCGCCGACCGCGGTTACGCGGGGGCGCGGGTCGACGAGATCGCCGCGCGCACCAGCACCACCAAGCGGATGATCTACTACTACTTCGGGAGCAAGCAGCAGCTCTACGTCGCCGTGCTGGAGCAGGCGTACGCCACCATCCGGGCCGTCGAGCAGCAGGTCGACGTCGACCACCTCGACCCGGTGGAGGCGCTGCGCGCGCTCGCCGAGCTGACGTTCGACCACCACGAGTCGCACCCGGCGTTCATCCGGCTGGTCAGCATCGAGAACATCCACCGCGCCGAGCACCTGGCGACGTCGCAGGTGCTCTCCGGGCTGGCCGACCCGGTGCTGGGCGTGCTGACCCGCATCCTGGCCCGCGGCGAGGCGGCCGGCGTGTTCCGCCCCGGCGTCGACCCGCTCGACGTGCACATGCTGATCAGCTCGTTCTGCGTGTTCCGCACCGCGAACCGGTACACGTTCGACGCGATCTTCCGCCGCGACATGCTCGACCCGGCCCGGCGCGAGCACTACCGCCGCATGCTCGGCGACGTCCTGGTGGACCACCTCACCGCGCGCTGACCCGGTCCCGGCGAACCGCTTGACAGGCGTGGCGCAGCTCACCCACCATCTCGTACTAACCAGTTAGTACATACTGCTGGCCACCCCATCCCGCCCCACTGCGCGGCGACGACGCAGCCGCAGAGGAGTGCCCGATGACCCGCACCCCGCCCCCCGACGCCGTCGAGGCACGCCCCGCCAAGGCCGCGCTGGCCGCCTGGATCGGCAGCGCGCTGGAGTACTACGACTTCTTCATCTACGGCACCGCCGCCGCGCTCGTGTTCGGCAAGGTGTTCTTCCCCGCCTCCGAACCCGCCGCGGGCACGCTGCTCGCGCTGGCCACGTTCGGCGTCGGCTACCTCGCCCGACCGGTCGGCGCGCTGGTGCTCGGGCACGTCGGCGACCGCTTCGGCCGCCGCACCGTGCTGGTGTTCACGATCGTCCTGATGGGGGTCTCGACGTTCCTGGTGGGCTGCCTGCCCGACCACGCGACGGCCGGCGTGCTGGCACCCGTGCTGCTGGTCGTGCTGCGCCTCGCGCAGGGCTTCTCCGCGGGCGGCGAGCAGGCCGGGGCGAACTCGATGACGCTGGAGCACGCGCCCGCCCACCGGCGCGGCTTCTTCACCAGCTTCACGTTGAGCGGCACGCAGGCCGGGCAGATCCTGGCCACCGCGATCTTCCTGCCGGTGGCCGCGCTGCCCGAGGAGCAGCTGCTGTCGTGGGGCTGGCGGGTGCCGTTCTGGCTCAGCGCCGTCGTCGTGGTGGTGGGCCTGTGGATCAGGCGGTCGGTCGACGAGACGCCCGTGTTCCGCCGCGAGGAGGTCCAGGGCGGCACGGCCAAGCTCCCGCTCGCCGTGCTGCTCCGCGACCACTGGGCCGACGTGCTGCGGGTGGTGTTCGCCGCGTTCGTCGCCGTGGTCAGCACGATCTTCGGCGTGTGGGCGCTGAGCTTCGCGGTCAACACGGTCGGGATGGGGCGCAGCGGGATGCTGTGGGTGGCCGTGCTGGCCAACGTGGTGGCGCTGGCCGCGATCCCGCTGTGGGCGGTGCTGTCGGACCGGGTTGGCCGCAAACCCGTGTTCATCGCGGGCACGCTCGGCAGCGGGCTGCTGATGTTCGCCTACCTGTGGGCGATCTCCGAGGGGAGCTTCGCCCTCGTGATGGCGGTCGGCATCCTCATGTCGGGCGTGGTCTACAGCGCCGCCAACGGCGTGTGGCCGTCGTTCTACGGCGAGATGTTCAGCACCCGCGTGCGCCTGTCCGGCATGGCGCTGGGCACGCAGATCGGGTTCGCCTTCGCCGGCTTCTCGCCGACGATCGCCGCCGCCGCGGCCGGCCCGGGCCGTGGCGGGTGGCTGCCGGTGGCGGTGTTCGTGCTGGCCTGCTGCGTCGTCTCGGCGGTCGCCGCGCTCACCGCGCGCGAGACGTTCCGGACCCCGATGGACCGCCTGGGCACCGGGGCGGCGCCGGTGAAGGGCTAGCGCCGGTCCGGGTCCGGTGACCGGTCCAGGCCCGGTGACCGGTCGAGGTCGTCGACCCGCCGCCGCACGCGGCGGGCCGCCTCGTCCCGCTGCTGCGCCCGGTACAGCGCCAGCGCCTCCCGCCACGCCACGCGCGCCTCCTCGACCTCGCCGAGCGCCAGGTGCGGGTGCCCCAGGTAGTCCAGCGTCTCGGCCGCCATGTAGAGGTCGCCCAGGTCGTGGAACAGGGCCAGGGCCTCCCGGTAGTGCCGCACCGACCGCGCGTGGTGGCCGGTGTGGTGGTCGATGTAGCCCAGGCTGTCCAGGGTGGTCGCCTGGCAGTCGGGGTCGTGGTGCTCGCGGGCCAGCGCCAGCGCGGCCAGGCAGTGCTCGCGGGCCCGCTCGTGGTCGCCGAGCCGGGCGGTGAGCCAGCCGACCTGGTTGAGCAGGTGGCCCTCCCACACCGGGTCGTCGAGCACGCGGCAGACGTCCAGCGCGCGCGTGGCGTGGTCGAGCGCGCGGCGGTCGTCCCCGTGCTGGGTCCAGGCGTTGGACAGCGCCCGGTGGACCTGGAACCCGGCTCCCGGGTCACCGGTCTGCTCGGTCAGCGCCAGGGCGCGCCGCAGGTGGTCGAGCGCCTCCTCGTGCCGCCCCAGGGGCGCGTAGGCGGCACCGAGGTTGCGGTGCGCCTCGATGTGCACGGCGGGGTCGTCCAGCTGGTCGGCGGAAGCCAGCACCGCCCGCCACATCGCGACCGCGTCGCGGAACCTGCCCTGCCCGCGGTAGTAGGTCGTCAGGGTCGCGGCGAGGTGCCACGCCGCCCGGTGCCCACCGCATTCGGCGGCGGTCCGCTGCGCGGCCCGCAGGCAGGCGTGCTCGGCGTCGAACCAGGTCAGCGCCGCGGTGTGGTCGGCGAGCCCGTCGAGCCGGTGGTCGGGTTCGGCGGTCGTGCCGTTGACGGACGGCTCGTGGTGCGGGCGCAGCAACCGGTCCGCGGTGTGCGCGGTGTGCAGGTAGAAGTCCACCACCCGCCGGAGCGCGGCCTCCCGGACGTCCTCGGCGAGGTCGCGGTGGGCCGTCTCGGTGGCGTACCGGCGGACCAGGTCGTGCATCCGGTACCGGCCGGCCGGGTCCCGCTCCAGCAGCGACGCCTGCTCCAGCCCGCGCAGCACCGCCCTGGTCCGGACCGGGGTCAGGCCGGTCAGGTTGACGGCGGCGGCCAGGCTCGTGTCCGGGCCCGGCGCGACCGCCAGCAGGCCGAACGCGGTCGCCTGCTCGTCGGTCAGCGCGTGGCACGACCAGGACAGCACGGTGGGCAGGCTCGCCGCCGGGTCGTCGTCGTCCAGCCCGTCGAGCCCCGACTCGTGCAGCTCGGCGACGACCTCGGCCAACGGCGCCTCACCGCGCGCCGCGACGATGCTCAGCGCCAGCGGCACCCCGCCGCACAGGCCGACCAGCTCGTCCACCGCCGCCCGCTCCGCCTCGACCCGGTCCTCGCCGAGCCGACCCGCCAGCAGGTCGCGGGCCTCGGCGTCGGTCAGCACGTCGAGGTCCAGCCGCCGGGCGCCGTACCCGGTGACCAGGCCGGCCAGCCGGTTGCGGCTGGTCACCACGACCGCGCACCCCTCGCCGCCGGGCAGCAGCGGGACGACCTGGTCGGTGTCGACCGCGTTGTCCAGCACCACCAGCATCCGCTTGCCCGCGGTGAGGCTGCGGAACAGCGCGGCCTGGGCGTGCGGGTCGGCCGGGATCGAACCGGGCTCCACGCCCAGGGTGGACAGGAACCCGCGCAGCGCCGTGGCCGGGGCCATCGGCGCGCTGTCCGGGCTGAACCCGCGCAGGTCGGCGAACAGCTGGCCGTCCGGGTAGCGGTCCAGCCGGGTGTTCGCCCAGTGCAGCGCCAGCCAGGTCTTGCCGATGCCGCCCGCGCCCGCGATGGCCGAGATGACCACGGTGCCGCCCGCGTCGAACGTGCCGTCCAGGCGGTCCAGCTCGTCGCGGCGGCCGACGAAGGCCGTGCGGGGGACGGGCAGCTGCCGGGGCACCACCACCCGGTCGGTCCCGCGCCCCGCGACGTGCGCCGGGCGGCCCGCCAACGTCGGGTCGTCGGCCAGCACCTGCCGGTGCAGGTGCCGCAGCGCCGCGCCCGGGTCCGTGCCCAGCTCGTCGGCGAGCCGCTCGCGGACGACCCGGAAGTGCTCCAGCGCCTCCGCCGAACGCCCGGCCCGGTGCAGGGCGAGCAGGTACTGGGCGGCGACGCGCTCGTCGAGCGGGTGCTCGGCGGTCCGCGCCACCAGCTCCGCCACCAGGTCGTCGCCGTGCCCCAGGCGCAGCCGCGCGTCGACGAGGTCGCAGGCGGTGTCCAGGCGTTCCCGTCGCAACCGGTCGCGCTCGGCCGCCGCCCACTCGCTGTCCGGGCCGGTCAACGCCTCGCCGCGCCACAGCCCCAGCGCCCCGGTCAGCAGCTCCGCCGCGCGGTGGTCGTCGTCGGTGCTCGCCCGCGCCAGCGCGCGCAGCTCGCGGAACCGGCAGAGGTCGACCGCGGACTCGTCCGCCTGCAGCAGGTAACCGCCCGAACGCCTGGCCAGGCTCACCGCGTCGTCCTCCGGCAGCGCCTGGCGCAGGCGCGACAGGTAGGTCGTCAGGATCGCCCTGGCGCGTAGCGGCGGGTTCCCGCCCCACACCCGCTCAGACAGCCGCTCGACCGGCACCACGCGGTTGACGTCCACCGCCAGCGCGGCCCACACGCACCGCTGCCGCGCCGGCCCGAGGTCCACCGGACGCCCGTCGACGTGCACCGCCACCTCGCCCAGCAGGCGGAGTTCGACCACCCCCGTCACCTCCCCCGCGGACCTGGATAGCGGCGTCGCCGACCCGGTCAGGGGCGTTCCGGACCACATTCACACGAATGGATGTACAGGCGTAGGCGCCCCGCCCAAGATCTACCGTTGTGCGCATGGAACTCCACGAGACCGCGCGGGTGGCGGAGCTGTACGTCTACCCGATCAAGGGGCTGAGCCCCCAACCGCTCACGCACGTCCCGCTGCGCCGCGGCGAGGGCTTCCCGCACGACCGGGAGTTCGCGCTCGCGCGCCCCGGCGGCAAGTACAGACCGGGGCTGCGCGAGGGACTGCGCAAGACGGAGTTCTACGCGCTGGTCAGCGACCACCGCCTGGCCGGGCTGCACACGCACCTCGACGTGGGCACCGGCGAGCTCACCGTCCGCGTCGCCGGGCACGAGGTGCTGACCGCGCACCTGGAGGAGGACCGGGAGGAGCTGCTGGCGTTCTTCGCGCGGGTCCTCGACCTGCCCGAGGGCGTGCTGCCGGTGCCCGCCGCGGAGGAGGGCAGGCGGTTCACCGACGTCGCGTCCGCAGGCGACGGGCCCATGCACTGGGTCTCGCTGCTCAACCTGGCCTCGGTGCGCGACTTCGCCGAGCGGACCGGGGCGGAGGTCGACCCGCGGCGGTTCCGCGCCAACGTGCTGCTGGACGGGCTGCCGCCGTTCGGCGAGCTGGACCTGCTCGACCGGGAGTTCACGCTGGGCGGCGTGCGGATGATCGGCAGGTACCGGACGGGCCGGTGCGCGGCCACCGAGGTCGACCCGGTGTCCGGGCGGCGGGACCTGCCGGTGCTGCGGCTGCTCGACCGGACCTACGGTCACCAGGAACTGGGCATCTACGCCGAGGTGCTGTCCGACGGCGTGCTGAGCGTGGGGGGTGGGTTGGGTGTCTGACCTCAAGCTGGTGGTGGCGTCGCGGACGGCCCTGACGCCGTCGGTGGCCCGGGTCGTGCTGCGGGACCAAGAGGGCGGTGCGCTGCCGGGGTACGAGCCCGGCGCGCACATCACGCTGAGCACGCCGGACGGGCACCGGCGCAGCTACAGCCTCGTCGAGCCGGGCGGGAGCGCGCCGCGCGAGTACGTGGTGTGCGTGCGCCGGGAGGACGGCGGGCGCGGCGGGTCGGTGAGCGTGCACGCCCTCGCCGAGGGCACCGTCCTCGCCGTCGCCCCGCCCCGCAACCGGTTCCCGCTGCACCCCGCCCGCCACTACCTGTTCATCGCGGGCGGCATCGGCATCACGCCGATCCGGTCGATGGTGGCGCGGCTGCGCGCCGAGGGCCACCCGTCGGTCCGCGTGCTGTACCTGTCGCGGTCGGCGGCGGACACGCCGTTCCTGGAGGAGTTCGCCGGGGACATCGTGCACCACAGCGAGGAGCGGGGCAGGCTCGACCTGTGGCCGTACCTGGCCGTGCCGGACGACGACACCCGCGTGTACTGCTGCGGCCCGCTGCCGCTGATCCGCGCGGTCCAGGAGCGCACCGCCCACTGGCGGCCGAGCCGGGTCCACGTCGAGGAGTTCACCGCCCCCGACGACGGCTACACCGGCCCGTTCGAGGCCGTGTGGGCCCCGACGGGCCTGCGCGTCGAGGTCCCGGCCCACCGATCCCTGCTGTCCGCCCTGCGCCGCGAGGGCATCGAGGTGGAGTCGTCGTGCGAGGCGGGCACGTGCGGCACGTGCCGGCTGACCCTCCTGGCGGGCGAGGCCGACCACCGCGACGTGGTGCTGGAGGAGTCCGAGCGCGAGACCTCGGTGATGGCCTGCGTGTCGCGCGCGGTGTCGGAGGAGATCACCGTGGGTCCGGCATGACCGCGCGGCGGGGACTCGCGGAGGTGCGTGCCGGGACGGGCGTGCGTCGGCCGCCGGGGGAGTGGAGTGGTTGGTGACCGAGCGCTCGGCCACCAACCGCGGACCGCAGCGGCGGGAGCAGGTGGAGGCGGGGCTCGGACGGAGGCGGGTGCTGTGGCGCGAACAACCCCCGGATCACCCGGGGTGCGGGAGCGGCGGCACCGCGCGGTGGGCGACGGCGTGAGCAGTGGCGGCGGCGCGCGGCGGGATGGCGGGGCGTGGTGGGTGGCGGGCGTGGTGGGGTGACGGCGTGAGCGGAGGTGGTGGCGCGTGTCGGGGTGACGGGGCGTGGTCGGGCAAGGGCGGCCGGGCGGGTCGTCGTCGTGCCCGTTCGGCGCTCGTGGCGTGGGCGCTGGCGGCACTCGTGCTGCCGGCGGCCGGGTGCGTCAACTCGCGGGTCGAGCGAGTGGTGTGGGGGCCGGGACCGATCGCCGGGCTCTCGGCGGGCGATGCGGTCGTGGCGGCCACCGAGTCCGCACCGCCGGCGGAGCCGGGGGTCGGGCTGCCCGGCCTGCCCGGCCTGCCCGTGCTGGAGGCGAAGCGGGGGCCGCTGCCGGCGCGGGCCGCGCCGATGCCGTGGCGGCGGATGGTCGACGGCACGGACCGCCTCGTCGTCCGCTACCAGGAGCGGTTCGCCTGCTACGCGCCTCTCGGGTTCTTCGTCGAGTACACCGCGACCTCGGTCGTGCTCGCCGCCGTCGCCGAGGACCGCCGGGACTCCGGGACCTGCCCCCTGGACCAGCCGGTGCCGCGGCTGGTCGAGGTCCGGTTGCCCGAAGCGGTCGGTGGTCGGGTGCTCCTGGCCCCGCCGCTGGCGGAGGAGTTCACGGCCGTCCTCGACCAGCCCGTCGTCCTGCCGCGCCACCGGTGGTATTCGGGTCGCGTTCGCGCTCGATGACGCATAACTTCAGCATCGAGCAGAGGAGAACCGTGGAGCAGATCAGCAAGCGCCTCATGAACTGGGCGTCCATCCTGGACCCCGGCACGCGCGAGCAGGCCGAGAAGACGGCGCGGATGCCGTTCATCTTCCCGCACCTGGCGCTCATGCCGGACGCGCACCTCGGCAAGGGCGCCACGGTCGGCAGCGTGATCCCCACCCTGGGCGCGATCATCCCGGCCGCCGTCGGGGTCGACATCGGCTGCGGCATGATCGCGGTGCGCACCCAGTTCACCGGGGACGACTTCCGCTCCCGCCCGCTCACCCCGCTGCGCGAGGCCGTGGAGAAGGCCGTCCCGCTGTCGGCGGGCAAGTACAACACCGCCCTCACCGACACGGCGCGCGAGCGCGTCGAGGTGCTCGGCGCCCGCGCGGAGGAGGCCGGGTTCGACCCCGCCTCGTACGCCGGGAACTGGCGGCTCCAGCTCGGCACCCTGGGCAGCGGCAACCACTTCATCGAGATCACGGTCGACGAGACCGACCGGGTGTGGCTGTTCCTGCACAGCGGCAGCCGGGGCGTCGGCAACAAGATCGCGCAGAAGCACATCCGCATCGCCCAGGAGCAGTGCCGTCGTCGCTGGGTCGACCTGCCCGACCCGGACCTGGCCTACCTGGTGGAGGGCGAGGACGAGTTCTGGCGCTACGTGAAGGAGATGCGCTGGGCGCAGGAGTTCGCGTGGCTCAACCGCGAGGAGATGATGGACCGGCTCGTGCGGTGCGTGGCCGAGTGGACCGGCCGTGACGTGGAGCGGACCGAGACGACGAACTGCCACCACAACTACACCGAGCAGGAGACCCACTTCGGCAAGCGCGTGTGGCTGTCCCGCAAGGGCGCCATCAACGCCGAGGAGGGCCGGCCCGGCCTGATCCCCGGCTCGATGGGCACCGCGTCGTACGTGGTGGTGGGCAAGGGGAACCGCCTCGCGCTGAACTCCTCGCCGCACGGGGCGGGCCGCGAGTACTCGCGCTCGGCCGCGCGGCGGGCCTTCAACCGCGAGGACCTGCGCAAGGCGATGGTCGGCATCGAGTACCGCGACACGGACGCGTTCATCGACGAGATCCCGGCCGCCTACAAGGACATCGACGTCGTGATGCAGGACGCGCGGGACCTGGTGGAGGTGCGCCACACGCTGCGGCAGGTCGTCAACGTCAAGGGTGACTGAGGCCGGCGGCGATCTTGTCGGCGACGGCCTTCAGCCGGGCGACGTCCTGCGCGGTGAGGTGGTCGAAGACGAGCCGGCGGACCTCGGCGACGTGGCCCGGGGCCGCGGCGTCGAGGACCGCCGCACCGGTGTCGGTGAGCCGGGCGACCTGGCCGCGCCGGTCGGTCGGGCACGCCCGGCGTTCGACCCAGCCGCGTTCTTCGAGGCCGGCGACGGCGTGGGACAGCCTGCTCGGCGTGGTCCCGGTGGCCCGGGCCAGGTCGGTCATGCGCACGGACCGGTCGGGCTGGTCGCTCAGCATCGCCAGCACCTGGTAGTAGGCGTGCGGGACGCCCGTGTCCTGGCGCAGCTGGCGGTCGAGGGCGGCGGGCAGCAGGAGCAGCACCCGGGTCAGGCTCATCCAGGTGTCCAGCTCCGGCCCGGTGAGCCACCGGGGAGCCTGGTCGGTGCCGCTCACGACGTCTGGAACGATCGCCGGGCCAGGCCCATCATGTACCCCTCGATCGTGGTGGTGACGGGGGCGGCGGGGTCGGCGGCGGCGCCGAGGGTGACGAACAGCGGCGTGAAGTGCTCGACCGTGGGGTGCGCGTAGGGCATCCCCGGCGCGCGGTCGCGGAAGGCGGCCAGCTCGTCGACGTCACCGCGGGCCAGGGCGTCGGCGGCCCAGGCGTCGAAGTCGGCCGACCAGCCGGGGACGGCGTTGTCGACGACCATGTCGCGGGTGAGGAACGGCAGGCCGTGCGTCATGAACCCGGAGCCGACGACCAGCACGCCGTGGTCGCGCAGGGGGCGCAGCCGCTCGCCGAGGGCCAGCAGCCGGGACGGGTCGTGGGTCGGGATGCTGAGCTGGAGCACCGGGACGTCCGCCTCCGGGTACATGACCTTGAGCGGCACCCAGGCGCCGTGGTCGAGGCCCCGGCCGCGGTGCTCGTGCACCGCGTCGGGCAGGAGCGAGGCGACCTGGCGGGCGAGGTCGCCGGCGTCGGGCGTGTCGTAGCGCATCCGGTGGTAGAGCGGGTCGAAGCCGCCGAAGTCGTACACCAGCCCGGTGCCCGCCTCGGTGCCGCTGATCGCCAGGGGCGCGGACTCCCAGTGCGCGCTGACGATGAGCACGGCGCGGGGCCGGGGCAGGTCCCCGGCCCAGGAGTGCAGCTCGGTCATCCACGGCCCGTCCTCGAACAGCGGCGGCGCGCCGTGGCTGAGGTAGAGGGCGGGCAGCGGCCCGTCGGCGGGCGTCCACGGCCGGTGCGCGTCGGCGGGGGCGAGGGCGACGCGGTCGAGGTGCTGCCGGAACGGGTGCGAGGCGGGCACGAGGGCGTCCGCGCGCGCCGTGGTCGTCGTGGTCATGGGGTGCGCTCCGGGGTCGGTCGGCCCGAGACGGGCAGGTCGAGGGTGTGGTGGGTGTGCGCGACCTTCGCGGCCAGGTAGCGGGCGTTGGTCGGGGAGAGGTGGACGCCGGTCGGGACCCGTTCGGCGACGTGCACGCCGAGCGCGTCGAGCTGGGCCGCCTTGTCGGGGTTGTTGCTCAGCAGCGCGACCCGGTCGACGCCCAGCGCGTGCAGCATCTGGGCGGCCGGGGTGTAGTCCCGCTCGTCCTCGCCGCGGCCGAGGGCGGTGTTGGCCTGGTAGGTGTCCAGGCCGGTGTCCTGGAGCGCGTAGGCGTCGAGCTTGGCGTACAGGCCGATGCCGCGCCCCTCCTGCCGCAGGTACAGCAGGAACCCGCCGGCGTCGGCGATCCGCTCGACCGCCTCGCGCAGCTGGGGGCCGCAGTCGCAGCGCAGGCTGCCGAACACGTCGCCGGTCAGGCACTCGCTGTGCGGCCGGACCAGTGGGGCGTCGAGGGGGCGGTCGACGGCGGCGCGCCAGTCGCCCAGGCCGAGGGCGAGGTGCTCGCGGCCGTCCGCCAGGCCGGTGAAGGTGAACACCTCGGCCGCGGTGCTGTAGCCGTCGGCGAACTCCAGGGGCACGACGACCCTGGTGCGCACGGACGCGGGTGCGGGCCTGCTCGGCCGGGTCGCCGGGTCCACCGCTGTGCTCGTCATCCCGACCTCCGGAGGTGAAGTTCCGAGGACAGCCTGCGCCCAAAAACTTGAAACTTCAACAACCTGGGATGTGGTCTGCGTCATGCCGCCGTTCGTCCCGAAAGGACGGACCAGTGGTCCCGATTTGCGTGGTTACTTCAGTGTTAACTGAAACAAGTCCTCGACGGGCGCACCGGGTCGGATCGGGCGGCGAACGGCGGGTGCTGCTCGGGACGGGGGTGGCGGAGGTCGCCGAAGAGGTAGGGGCGCAGCAGGGCGATGACCTCGTCGTCGCGCCTGCCGTGCAGCTCCTCCTCGGCGGTGCGGCGGGCGATGCCGGCGAGGAAGTCGGCGACCTGGACGCGGGCGTCGGCGCGGGAGTCGACGAGGGTGAGGCGCCGCAGGCCCGGTGCGCTCTGCTGGAGCTTCCTGATCCGGGCGGCGGTGAGGGAGGGGTGGTGGTCGTGCAGCACGTCGACGTCGCCGCCCCAGTGGGCGACGGCGCGCACGATGGCCGGGAACAGCGGGTCGAGGGCTCCCCGGGGGCCGCGGGCGCGCAGGGCGTCGTTGTAGGGGCCGAGTTCGCCGGTGGGTGGGTGGCCGTAGGCGGCGGTGACGCGTTCGGCGAGGAAGAGGCGCTTGTCGACGAGCTGCACGTGGCCGTGGCCGAGGAGGGGGCCGTCGGGGCCGAGCAGCCAGACGAGGGCGGTCCGGTTGCGGGTGCGCAGGACGTGGTTGGCCTTGTACTCCTCGGCGGGGGAGCGGATGCGGTCGCGCAGTTCGCGGACGCAGGCTTCGGCGGTGGCGAGGTCGAGGCGGACGGCGGCGTGGGTGAACACGGCGGTGACCCCGCCGACGAGCTTCTCGCCCTCGGAGCCGGATTCGTCGCACGCGATCTCCACCGTCATCCCGTGGTCAACGTACAAGCGGTGGGGGTGTTCTACCAGCGTTTTCCGGGGTGGTGGTCGGGGGTGGGGTTCGGTCGATCGGCCCAAGCCGAAGCGTGCGGGGGCGGGGATCATGGGGGCATGCTGGAGTTCAACGAGGACAACGGGGCCTACGAGTGGTGGGTCTCGGCGAACCCCGGTCAGTTCGTGATCGACGCGGAGCGGTCGTTGGAGCCGGGGACGATGGTGCTGCACCGGGCCGGCTGCCGCAGTATCGGCGCGGTGACGGGGTTGGGCGAGCACATCAGGATCTGCGGTACGCGGCGTGAGCTGGAGGCCCGGTACACCTCGGTGCGCCCGTGCGGTGACTGCGTGCGCTGACCGCGTCAGGCCGCGGTGCGGTCGCGGGCGGTGGAGAGGGCGGTCAGCAGGGTGGTGGCGAGTTCGGGGCGGCAGACGAGCAGGTCGGGGATGCTCGCGTCGGGGGTGCCGTAGACGAGGGGTGAGCCGTCGATGCGGGAGGTGTGGGCGCCCGCGGCGGCGGCGACGGCGGCGGGTGCGGCGCTGTCCCACTCGTACTGGCCGCCGGCGTGGACGTAGGCGTCGGCGTCGCCGGTGCACACGGCGGCGGTCTTGACGCCGGCGGAGCCGAGGGGGACGAGGTCGACGTCGAGGACGTCGGCGAGCGCGTCGACGAGGGCGGGTCGGTGGCTGCGGCTGACGACGACGCGGGGGCGGGTGCGTCGGGTGGGCGGGGGGAGCGGGGTGGGGGTGTCGGTGGCGTGGGTGCGGCCGGAGGAGAGGGCGACCGCGCCGGCGACGAGGGTGCCGCCGTCGGCGAGGGCGACGTGGACGGCCCAGTCGCCGCGGTCGCGGTCGCAGTACTCGCGGGTGCCGTCGAGGGGGTCGATGATCCACAGCCGGCCGGCGCGGCGGTCCTCGGGGGCGGTGCCGCCCTCTTCGGAGAGGACGGGGTCGCCGGGGCGGTGGCGGGCGAGGGCGGCGACCAGCTGGTCGTGCGCCAGCCGGTCGCCCTCGTCGCCCAGGTCGGTGCCGTGCAGGTCGGTGCGTTCGGCGCGCAGGCGGAGCAGGAGGTCGCGCGCGGAGTCGGCGAGGCTGCGGGCGAGGGTGTGGTCGTCCACGGGTCAGCTCCTGGCCGCTGTGTCGGGCGCCGCTGTGTCGGGCACGGTGACCGCGATGCGGTCGCCGACGACCTCGAAGCGGACGTGGGAGAGGTCGGGGACGACGACGTCGGCGTCGAGGTCGTGGCCGATGCCGAGGGTGGTGCAGCCGGCGGCGCGGCCGGCGGCGAGGCCGGGTTCGGTGTCCTCGACGGCGAGGCAGCGGCGGGGGTCGAGGCCGAGCTTCTCGGCGCCGACGAGGTAGGGCACGGGTTCGGGTTTGCCGCGGTCGACGTCGTCGGCGGTGACGAGGACGTCGGTGACGGGGAGGTCGGCGGCGGCGGTGCGGGCCTCGGTGACGTCGCGGGTGCAGGAGGTGACGATGGCCTTGTGGTCGCCGACGGCGTGGATGGCCTCGACGGCGCCGGGGAGGACGACGACGCCCTCCAGGTCGTGGGTGGCGATGTGGGAGTAGTGGGCGAGGCCCTCCTCGTGCCGCTCGGGCGGCAGGAGGGCGGCGACGATGTCCTTGGCGGGTTTGCCCTTGGTGCCGGCGAGGAGTTCGGGGTCGACGCCCTCCTCCTCGGCCCAGCGCTCCCAGGCTCGGCGGACGGCGGCGGTCGAGTCGATCAGGGTGCCGTCGAGGTCGAAGAGCACCGCGTCGAATTCCAGTCGCATGGTGGTCCTTCCGTTGGCGGGTGTGGGTGTGGGGTCGGTGGTCAGTGGTCGGCGGTGGCGGAGTGGTGCTCGTGCCGCGGCTCGGCGGTGTCGCGGCGGGCGACGTGGCGGGTGAGCAGGAAGACCAGGCCGAGGGCGGCGATGCCGGCGACGGAGCCGAGGACGGCGACGCCGGGCAGCCCGGCCTGGTCGAGGGCGATGCCGCCGAAGCCCGCGCCGGCGACGATGCCGATGTTGAACGCCGAGACGGCGAAGGACACGGCGAGTTCGCCGCCTTCGCCGGCGGCCCGGAACAGCGCGGCCTGCACGGCGGGCACGAAGGACCAGGCGGCGAGCTGCCAGACGGTGACCAGCACGATGGCGGGCACGACGGCGGTGGAGAGGGGGAGGACGGCGAGCAGGGCGGCGGCGGTTACACCGGAGGTGATCAGCAGGGTGAGGCGGGAGTTCCGGTCGGCGCCCTTGCCGCCGATCATGTTGCCGGCGACGGCGCAGAGGCCGGCGATGAACAGCACGATGATGACGAGGGTGCCGTTCATGCCCGCGCGCTGCTCCAGCAGCGGCACGAGGTAGGTGTAGACGGTGAACGAGGCGCCCCAGAACACGGTGATGGCGGCGAGGCCGACGATCACGGGTCGGGTGCGCAGGGCGCGCATGCGGTCGCCGAGGCCGGGACCCTCGTCGTCGGCGCCGACGGGGGGCAGGGCGGTGGCGATGAAGGCCATGGCGAGCAGGGCCATGCCGCCGATGACGAGCATCGGGACGCGCCAGCCCATGTGCTGGCCGAGCAGGGTGCTGAACGGCACGCCGAGGGCGGTGGCGGTGCTGACGCCGGCCTGGATGGTGGCCATGGTGGACGCGCGGCGGTCCTCGTTGGCGAGGCGGGCGGCGGCGCCGAGGGCGGTGCCGAGGTAGAGGCCCATCATGGCGCCGGAGAGGATGCGCGACCCGAGCAGGACGGGGTAGTTGGGCGCGAGCCCGGCGGTGAGGTGCCCGAGCGCGAAGACGGTCAGGCAGCCGAAGAGGACCTTGCGGCGGTCCACGCGGTGGAAGACCGCGGCCAGCACGGGTGCGCTGATGGCGAAGGCCACGGCGTTGAGCGTCACGAGTTGTCCCGCGACGGCTTCGGAAACCCGTAAGTCGCGGGCGATCTGGGGCAGCAGGCCGACTACCGCGAATTCGGTGCACGACACCGCGAACGCCCCGGCGAACAACGCCCAGATCCAGATCTTCTTCACAGCACCCTCCAACGGGGGCGGATGGGGGGAGGAGTCGGTTCGAGGGTTGACGCTCCGGGCGGTGGTTACGCAAAGGGCTCGGCGGGTGGGTGGTGGGTGACTGCCGGGTGAATCCGCGAAATGCCTGTAAACGGGTGTGGGCGGCGCGGTCGCGGGGTGGTGGGCGCGGGTGTGGATTCACCGGATCGGAGCAGTGTCGCGGAGGGTGAAGCAGCCGTTCGGAGGACCGCGGGCGGTGTACCGGCGGGTACCACGGGGGGAGCAATCGGCGAGCCCTGGGGGCCCGTGCACGAGTGTCCGCGACGGCGAGGAGGAATTCGCGTGCTCGAGGAAGGCGTCGAGCCGATCACACCACCACCGACGAGGCGATTAGCGGGGGACGGGGCCGCGGAGGCGGTCGAGGCGGCGCTCGCCGCGCTGGAGAGGGGGGAGGGCGGGGTCCTGGTGGTCGAGCAGTCCGGGCTGCTCGGTCGGCGGACCGTCGTGGAACGGGTGCGCGCGGAGGCGGCGGCGCGGGGCGTGCCGGTCGTGCACGGCCGCGCCACCCGGTTGGACCGGGTGGCGCCGTTGTCGACGCTGGTCGTGGCGCTGGGGGCGCGCCAGGCGGGGTTGGGTGAGCTGGACGGCGACCGGATGGCCGTGTTGGAGCAGTTGCGGGCCCGGTTGGTGCGGTTGTCGGACGGGTGCGGCCTGCTGGTGAGCCTGGACGACTTCCACCACGCGGACGAGTTCACCGCGTTGGCGCTGCGGGTGCTGGTGCCGGCGTTGGCGTCGACGCCGGTGCTGTGGTTGTTGTCTTTGCGCCCGCCGTTGGCGTCGGTACCGGTGTGGGGTGTGGTGGACGCGCTGCTGGAGGGGGGTGGGCGGCGGGTGCCGCCGGAGCGGCTCACCGAGGAGGGTGTGCGGCGGTTGTGCGAGGAGGCGTTGGGCGCGGAGGCCGACGCGGAGGTGCTCGGGCTGGCCGCGGTGGCCGACGGGCACCCGGACCTGGTGCGCCGGGTGGTGCGGGCGTTGCACGCGGCGGGGCACGTGCGGGTGCGCGCGGGTCGTGCGGAGGTGGTCGCGGGGGCGGAGGGGTTGCCGCTGCCGGACTGGTTGGTCGCCGAGGTGCGGTCGTTGCTGGTGGACCTGCCGGAGCCGGTCACCGCGCTGCTGGAGGCGGGTGCGGTGCTGGGGAGGCCGTTCACGGTGCACGAGGTGGCGGGGTTGACCCGTCGTCCGGTCAGCGAGCTGGTGTCGGCCGCGGGCGAGGCGGTCGAGACGGGTGTGCTGGTGCCGGGTCCGCGGGGGTTGGGTTTCCGCAGCGACCTGGTGCGGGGGGTGGTGTACGCGGGGTTGGCGGAGCCGGTGCGGATGGCGTTGCACCGGGAGGCTGCGGACGTGGTGGCCGAGGAGGGGCACAGCCCCGACGAGGTGGTGCACCACGTGGAGCGCGGTGGGCGGCGTGGGTCGCCCGCGGTGGTGGAGGCGTTGCGGCGGGTGGTGCGGGCGCGTGCGGCGACGGCGCCGGACGCGGCGGCCGACCTGGCGCTGCGGCTGCTGGACCTGCTGGGGGACGGGCACCCGAGCGCGGCGGGGGTGACGGTGGAGGCGGTGCGGCTGCTCGCGGCGGGTGACCGGGGCCGGGAGGCGTGGGACCTCGCGGTGCGGGCGCTGCACCGGGACCTCGACGCCGAGGCGGAGACGCGCCTGGTGTGCGCGTTGGCGGCGTTGACCGACCCGGCGCACGCGCGGGGGGACGAGCACGCGGTGGTCGAGTACGCCCGTCGCGCGCTGGCCAGGCCGGACCTGACCGAGCAGCACCGGGCCGAGCTGGGTGCGGTGCAGGCGTACCGGTTGGCGGCGATCGGGCACACGTCGGCGGCCGAGCGGGCGGCGGAGGAGCACCAGGTCACGGGGTTGGGCCGGGGTGAGGCGTTGATGCTGGGGTCGGCCGCGCAGGGGTTGGTGGCGCTGCACCACGGCGAGTTCACCCGGGCGTTGGAGCTGACGCGGGCGGCGGTGCGCGAGGCGGACCGGATCGGGCCGGTGGGGTGGCGTCGGCACCCGCGGTTGTGGTTGTGCCCGCCGCTGGTGGCGCTGGACCGGTTCGACGAGGTGGATTCGACGTTGGAGGTGGTGGAGCGGGAGTCGCGGCGGTTGGGCACGCCGTGGGTGGAGCCGGAGTGGCGGTACCACCGGGCCCGGGTGCGGGTCGCGCGGGGCGCGCTGCCCGACGCGGAGGTGGACGCGGAGGCGGCGGTGCGGGCGGCGCGGGAGCGTGCGGCGGGTCCGCTGCTGGGCAAGGCGCTGCGGTTGTTGGCGGAGGTGCGCACGGCTCGCGGGGACCTGGCCGCGGCGCAGGCCAACCTGAGCGAGGTGGAGCAGCTGGGCGGTCGTGACGTGGACCCGGCGCAGCTGACGTGGCGGCGCGTGCTGTGGTTGTGCGCGGCGGGTCGGGAGGACGAGGCGGCGGAGGTCGCCGAGGGTGTCCTGGCGGCGGCCGACCTGTTGACGTTCGAGGCGACGTCGACGTCGCCGATCGCGCCGGTGCTGCTGCGGTTGGTGCGGCGCCGGGGTGACCGGCGGCGGGCGGAGCAGGTCGTGCGGGCCGCGCAGGAGTTGAGCGACCACAACCCGGGGGTGCCGTGGGTGGCGGCGACGGCGGCCCACGTGCGGGGCCTGGACAGGGGTGACCTGGCCGAGGTGGTGTCGGCGGCGGAGCTGCACCGGATGACCGAGCGGCGGCCCGCGATGGCGCGGGCGCTGGCGGACGCGGCCGAGCTGGCGCACCGGGCGGGTGACCGGGCGCGGGCGCGGGAGCTGATGGCGGAGGCGGAGCGCACGTGGGTGGCGTGCGACGCGCGGCCGGCGGCCCGGCAGGCGGCGCGGTACCTGGCCCGCTTGGCCGAACGGGGCGGTGGTGGTGAGGTCGCGGTGGAGGACGAGGTGGTGCCGCCGCCGGCGCCGGAGCAGTGGGCCAGCCTCACGGAGACGGAGGTGCGGGTGGCCCGGCTGGTGGCGCGCGGGTTGACGAACAAGGCCATCGCCAGCCGGTTGACGCTGTCGCCGAACACGATCGGCACGCACGTGCGCAACGCGTTCACGAAGTTGCGTGTGACCAATCGCGTCGAATTGGCGTTGCGGGTCATCGCGCAGGGGCGTCAGGGGTCGGGCGCGCACCGCGGATAACGGTGTGACCGTTGTGGCGCCCGTCGGCGGTCCGCCGGCGGGCGCCTTTTCGTGCGGCCATTCGTCCTCACCCATTCACGTGAGGCGGCGGTGACGCGGGCGCGGCCGGTGCGGCGGTAGTTCACGTGTTTGCGCGAGCGTGGGCATCACCCCGGTGTGGGAACTCCTTTTGCGTACGGAATCGAGCCCATGGACGTGTCGGGGCGCTCGAACCGCTCTGGGGATCGCTCGACGGATCGCTCCGCGGGATCGCGCGGCGCGGTCGACTCCACGTGAACGGAGTGGCATGGACATCAGCATCCAGAAGTACGGCGGCAGCTCGTTGGCCGACGACGCCCAGGTCGCCGCCATCGCGCGGCGGGTCCAGCGGGTGCGCGCCGACGGCACCGCCGTGGTGGTCGTGGTGTCCGCCCGCGGTGACACCACCGACCACCTGGTCCGCGCGGCGACGGCGGTGAGCCCGGCGCCGGACCCGAGGGAGACCGACAAGCTGCTCGCGACCGGCGAGCTGGCCTCGGCGGCGTTGCTGGCCATCGCGCTGCGCGAGCTGGGTGTGCCCGCGGTGTCGCTGTCGGGGCCCGACGCGGGGCTGAGGGCCGTGGGCAGGCCGGGTGCGGGCGTCATCGCCTCCATCGAGGTCGAGCACGTCCGCTTCTGGCTCGACCGGGGCCACGTCGTGGTCGTCGCCGGGTTCCAGGCCGTCGACCGCAACGGCGAGCTGGTCACGCTCGGTCGCGGCGGGTCGGACACCTCGGCGGTCGCGCTGGCGGTGGCCCACGGCGCGCCGGTGTGCGAGATCTACACCGACGTCGAGGGCGTGCGGCGGGCCGACCCGCGGGTGGTGCCCGACGCGGGGCTGCTGCACCGGCTGCCCGCCGAGGTGATGGCCGAGATGGCGTTCTCCGGTGCGCGCGTGCTGCACCCGCGGTCGGTCGAGCTGGCCGCCGCGCACGGCGTCGACATCGTGGTCCGCGACGCGTCCGGGCGCGGTGAGGGAAGCACGATAACCGGAAGGGGAGCAGCGATGCTCGACTCGGACGTCCTGGAAGGACGGGCCGGCGTGGTCGCGGTGACGCACGACGAGAAGGTGACGCAGGTCGTGGTCACCGCCGAGTGCGACCTGGTCGGCGGCGGCGCCCGCGTGCTGGAGGCATTGGCGCGGCAGGAGATCACGGTCGACTCGGCGATCTGGTGGTCGCAGCCGGGCACGGCGCTGCACGTGGCGCTGTGCGTGGCGGACGACGCGGTGGAGGCCGCGGTCGTCGCGATCGAGGAGGAGCTGGCCGCGCACGAGTGCGTCGTCACCCTGCGCGAGGAGCTGGGCCGGGTCGCGGTCGTGGGCACCGGTCTGCTGAGCAGGCCCGGTCTGACGGCGCTGGCGCTGTCGTCGCTGGCGACGGAGGGCATCCCGGCCGAGTGCGTGTCGTGCAGCCAGGCCAGGACCACGTTCCTGGTGCCGCGGCACCGCGTCCACGACGCCGTGCGCACGCTCTACCACCGCTTCGGCCTGGAGCACGCGGACGCCGAGGCGCCCGCCGTACCCGCCTGAGACCCACCACCACGAAGGGAGTTCCCGTGAGCCAGCCCCAGTCCTTCGGCGCCCGCCTGCGCCTGGACCGCATCGACCGCAACGGCGACGGGAGGCTGATGATCGTCCCGTTGGACCACTCGGTGGCGGACGGTCCGGTCACCCCGGACGACTCGCTGGACGACCTGGTCGCTGAGCTGGCCGCCGCGCGGGTGGACGCCGTGGTGCTGCACAAGGGCACCGTGCGGCACCTGAACCCGAAGAACTTCGTGAACACCTCGCTGATCGTGCACCTGAGCGCCAGCACGTCGCACGCGCCGGACCCGGACGCCAAGTACCTGGTGACCAGCGTGGAGGCGGCGTTGCGGCTGGGCGCGGACGCGGTGAGCGTGCACGTCAACATGGGGTCGCAGCAGGAGGCGGCGCAGATCGCGGACCTGTCGCGCACCGCGGAGGAGACCGACCGGTGGGGCATCCCGCTGATGGCGATGATGTACGCGCGCGGTCCGGAGATCGAGGATTCGACCGACCCGGAACTGGTCACCCACTCGGCGACGCTCGCCGCGGACCTGGGCGCGGACGTCGTCAAGGTCAGCTACCCGGGGTCGGCGGCCGCGATGGCCGACGTCGTCGCGGCGTGCCCCATCCCGGTCGTGGTGGCCGGCGGTCCGCCGGTGGACGAGAAGCGGGTCCTGCTGGAGCGGGTCGCGTCCACCGTGCGCGCCGGCGCGGCCGGGGTGGCCATGGGCCGCAACATCTTCCGGCACCCCAACCCGGGCCGGTTGGCCCGCGAGATCGGCGACGTCGTGCACGGCCGCATGGCGATCGCCGCGTGAGCGCGGACCACCCGCCGCAGAGCCGACGAGGAAGGCAGTGATGACAGCACAGACCAGCTCCCCCCTCAACCAGACGCGGCAGCTGCTGGCCGATCCGGCGATGACCGAGAGCACACCGGGCTCGGAGTTCGCGCAGGCCGCGGCGCTCGGCAACGGCGACGAGGACGTCACGGTGACGTTCCGGGCGTACCTGCCCACCGCGTTCCCGCTGTTCGCCGAACGCCCCCGCTACACGGTGCGCCAGCTGATGAAGATGGCGACCATCCGCGACGGCGCGGTCAACTTCGTCTACGAGCCGCAGCCCGACGAGCAGCAGGGCAAGGCGTCGGGCACCACGTTCGACACCACCCCCGAGTCGGCGTTCAAGCCCACGCTGGGCCAGGCGCCGCTGACCGACATCGGCGTGACGCTGCCGGTGCCGCCGGGGCTGCTCGACCACCCGCGGCTGCTGGCCTCGTTCATCGACTTCCGGCTGCTGGTGCGGTTCGGCACCACGGAGAACCAGGTGCTGCTGCGCGGCAGCGACGACGGCGCCGTGCCGGGCCTGCTGGAGCTGCCCGACGCGCGCCGCGTGGAGGTCGACCGCAAGCCGGTGGAGGTGCTCACCGAGGCCGCCGCGCTGGTGGAGGAGACCGGTGGCTCGTGCGACGGGATCGTGGCGCACACCGCCGTGTACTGGGAGGCCGTGCAGTCCGGTCTGCTGGGCAGGCTCGCCGAGGCGGGCGTGCGGATCTCGCGGACCCGGATGATCCCGCGCCACCAGGTGCTGCTGGGCGACTTCCGGGCCGCGACGACGTTCCTCGACCCCGGCGTGGCCTACCTCAAGCTGCACCGCGGCGGCGCCCCGGACGGCGGCGACCTGCTGGAGGCCAACAGCCGGATGGGCCTGGCCGTGCACCTGCCGCAGCACTTCGTCCTGCTGGAGCAGAAGGGGGGCGGCTCGTGAAGGTCCTCTACATCACCGGCATGATGCGCTGCGGCAGCACCATGATCGGCAACGTGCTGGGCGAGGTGCCGGGCACCCTGCACGTCGGCGAGCTGCACTACCTGTGGCGCAACGGCGTGCTGCGCAACGGCACGAACTCCGACTGCGGCTGCGGCGAGCCGGTCGCGCTCTGCCCGCTGTGGTCGGGGGTGCTGGGCACCGGCGTCGCCGCCGACCCGCACGCCGCCGCGGCGGTCGAGGCGGTGCAGAGCGCCCGGCTGCGCGCCCGCCACACCCCGGCCCGGCTCGCCGAGTCCCTCGGCCTGCGCCGCACCCCGGCGGACGTCGCGTGGCTGACCGGCGTGACGACCGAGCTGTACCGGGCCGCCGCGTCCGCCTCGGGCTCCGAGGTGCTGGTGGACGGCTCGAAGTACCCGGCCGAGGCCGCCGCGCTGCTGGGGCGCCGGGAGCTGGACGTGCGCGTGCTGCACGTCGTGCGCGACGCTCGCGCCACCGCGTACTCCTACCGCAAGGACAAGAGCTACGTGGAGCGGATGAGCGCGGGCCGCAGCACCGGCATCTGGGCGGGCGTCAACGCCGCCTCGGACCTGCTCGCGCTGGCCGGCCGCGACCGCTACCTGCGGGTGCGGCACGAGGACTTCTCCGCCCGGCCGCGCGAGGTCGTCGAGCGGGTCATGGCGTTCGCGGGCATCACCGGGCCCAACCCGGTCGACGCCGACGGCACGGTCGAGCTGGGCGTCAACCACACCGTCACCGGCAACCCGGACCGCTTCCACCACGGCCGGGTGCCCATCCGGGCCGACCGGCGCTGGCGGACCGAACTGGACTGGAAGCCGAAGGCGCTGGCCACCGCCGCGGCCGGGCCGCAGCTGCTGCGCTACGGCTACCGCGTGCGCGCGGGGGAGGGGAAGGGCTGATGGACCTGGGACTGGACGGCAAGGTCGCGATGGTCGCCTGCGCGAGCAGCGGCCTGGGCCTGGGCGTGGCGACGGCACTGGCCGCCGAGGGCGCCGACGTGTCGATCTGCGCCCGCGACGCCGACCGGCTCGCCGAGGCGCACGGCAAGCTGGAGGCCGCCGGCGGCGGCCGGGTGCGCAGCCAGGTCGTCGACGTCGCCGACACCGCCGCCGTGCGGCGGTGGGTGGACGACACCGCGGCCGAGTTCGGCGGGATCGACATCGCCGTCGGCCACACCGGCGGCGTCGTGCAGGGCCCCGTCGACGACTTCGGCCCCGACGACTACCGCGCGGCGGTCGACACCGCGCTCATCCCGCACGTCGCGCTCGTCACCGCGGCCACGCCGCACCTCAAGCGCGGCGGCTGGGGCCGGGTGCTGCTGATCACCTCCGAGGCGGTGCGCCAGCCCATGCCGCACAACGTGCTCTCCGGCGTCGCCCGCCAGGGCGTGCTGTCCTACGCGCGCAACCTGGTGCACTCCTTCGGCGACAGCGGCGTGACCGTCAACGTCCTCGCGCCCGGCTACCACGACACGCCGGCGCTGCGCGGCCCCACCGGCGAGGACGCCGCCGCCGCGGCCGCCGAGGTGCCGCTGCGCAGGGTCGGCGACCCCGACGACTTCGGCGCGCTCGTCGCGTTCCTCGCCTCGCGCCAGGCCGCCTTCGTCACCGGCGCCCTGCTGCTGGTCGACGGCGGCAACACGCGGGGCGTCGTCTGACCGACCACCACGACACGATCACGGGAGAGCTGATGTCCGCGGAACTCAAGGACAAGTACCTCGCCGAGGGGTGGTGGCGAGCCGAGGAGACGCTGGTCGACGACCTGCGCCGCGCGGCCCGCGAGCACCCGGAGCGGCGTGCGGTCGTGGTGTGGCACACCGACGGCCGCGACAAGGAGACCCTCACCTACGCCGAGCTGGAGGCCCGCGTCGAGCGGATCGCCGCCGGCCTGGCCGGCCTGGGCGTGCGGCACGGCGACGTGGTCACCCTCCAGCTGCCCAACTCCTGGCAGCTGCTCGCCACGACGCTGGCGTGCTCCCGGATCGGCGCGGTCGCCGGCCCCGTGCTGCCGATCATGCGCAAGCGCGAGCTGACGTTCATGACGGGCCTGACCGAGAGCAGCGTCTACATCGGACCGGTCAGCCACCGCGGGTTCTCGCACGCCGAGCTGAGCGAGGAGGTCGCCCGCGAGGTCGGCACCGTCGAGCACCGCGTGCTCGTCGGCGCGGCGGACGAACCCGAGGGCACCCCGGGCCTGGCGGGCGCGCTGGACTTCGACACCGCCCTGCTCGGCGAACCGGGCACCGAGGGCGCCGTCTTCGGCGACACCGAGGGCCGCGAGGCGCGCCCCGACGACACGGCGTACCTGATGTTCACCTCCGGCACCACCGGCGAGCCCAAGGGCGTGGTGCACAGCCACAACACGCTGCACGCCACCAACCGCATGCAGATCGACGCGCTGCACCTGACCGGCGACGAGATCACCGCGATGGGCTCGCCCACCACCCACAACGCCGGCTGGACGTGGAACTTCACCATGCCGCTGCTGCTGGGCGCCACGTGCGTGCACATCGACAACTGGGACGCCGCGCTGATGCTGCGCGTCCTGGAGGAGGAGAAGGTCACCTTCTTCATGGGCGCCCCGCCGTTCCTGGTCGACCTCATCGACCAGCAGCAGGAGCAGCGGCGCGACCTGTCGAACCTCACGACCTTCGCCACGGGCAGCGCGCCCATCCCGCCGGTGCTCGTCGAGCAGGCCCGCGACGTGCTGGGCTGCCGGCTCTACGCCCTGTGGGGCATGACGGAGAACGGCGCGCCCACCATCACCCGCCCCGAGGACCCGGAGATGCGCGCCTCCGAGAGCGACGGCTCGGCCGTGCCCGGCATGGAGGTGCGCATCGTCGACGAGGAAACGGGGAACCCGGTGACCGACGGCGGCACCGGCCGGCTCCAGGTGCGCGGTGCGACGCAGTGCCTGGGCTACTTCCGCCGGCCCGACGTCTACGCCGGGAACGTCACCGACGACGGCTGGTTCGACACCGGCGACCTCGCCCGCGACGACGGCCACGGCGGCATCCGCATCGCCGGCCGCGACAAGGACGTCATCTCCCGCGGCGGCGAGAAGGTCCCCGTCGTGGAGGTCGAGGCGGCGCTGCGCCGCCACCCGGCGATCAAGGACGTCGCGGTCGTCGGCTACCCGGACGACCGGCTCGGCGAGAAGGCGTGCGCGGTGATCGTGGCGCAGGGCGACAAGCCCGAGCTGCCCGACCTGCGCGAGCACCTCGACGGGCTGGGCATGGCCAAGCAGTACTGGCCCGAGCGCGTCGAGTACGCGGGCGAGCTGCCCACGACGCCCAGCGGCAAGGTCCAGAAGTTCAAGCTGCGCGAGCAGCTGGTCGACAGCTGAGGAGGTGGGGACGTGGACTTCGGTTTCACCGACGAGCAGCGCGCGCTGGCCGAGAAGGTGCGGGCGTTCGCCGAGGAGAGGATCGCGCCCGGCGCGGCCCGGCACGACCGCGACGGCACGTTCATGCCCGGCTTCTTCGCCGAGCTGGGACGGGCGGGCCTGACCGGTCTGGGCATCCCGGAGGAGCACGGCGGGCGCGGCCTGGGCGCGGTCGAGGTCGGCATCGCCGTGGAGGAGCTGGCCAGGGCGGAGGTGACCGCCTGCTACCCGGTGCTCAACGCCGCGCTCATCGGCGGCATCATCGCCCGCAGCGGCACCGAGGAGCAGAAGGCGGCCTGGCTGCCGCCCGTGGCCGAGGGCCAGTCGGTGGTCGCGCTGGTGCTCACCGAGCCCGAGCACGGCACCGACGCCGCCGCCATCGAGCTGCGCGCCGACCGCGAGGACGACGGCTGGGTGCTCACCGGCACCAAGACGTCGATCATGCTGGGCGCCCACGCCACCCACGGCCTGGTCTTCGCCCGCACCGGCGAGGACGGCGCGCGCGGCGTCACCGCGTTCTACCTGCCGCTGGACCGCACCGGCGTGACCCGGGAGCGGCTGCACGACCTCGGCGCCCGCGCCGGCGGTCGCGCCACCCTGGAGTTCGACCACGTCGCGGCCGCCGACGACGAGGTCGTCGGCAGCGTGGGGGAGGGCTTCGTCGGCGTCATGCGCGGCTTCGACCACTCCCGCGCCCTCATCGCCGTCATGGCCGCCTCCTCCGCGCAGGCCGCGCTGGACGACGCGATGGCGTTCGCCCGCGAGCGCACCACGTTCGGCAAGCCCATCGGGCAGCACCAGGGCGTGGCGTTCCCGCTCGTCGAGCACGCCACCCGGGTGCACGCCGCGCGCCTGCTGGCCTACGAGGCGCTGTGGCGCAAGGACGCGGGCCTGGACCACCGGGTCGAGGCCAACATGGCCAAGTGGTGGGCGCCGCGCGTCGGCGTCGAGGCCACCCACCAGGCGCTGCTCACCTTCGGCCACCGCGGCTGGAACGACGAGCACCCGATCAGCCGCCGGATGCGCGACGCCATCGGGCCCGAGATCGCCGACGGCACCGAGAACGCCACCAAGCTCGTGGTGGCCCGACAGCTGCTGGGCCGGGAGCACGCGCCCTAGGCACGCCCGGAGAACACGACGACGGAGGAGAAGGAGGAAAGACCTGTGGCCACCACGCTGTGGTTGACCGGGCTGCCCAGTTCCGGCAAGTCCACGCTCGGCCGGGAACTGGTCGCCCGGTTCCGCGACCGGCGGCACGTCCAGCACCTGGACGGCGACGAGATCCGCAAGGAGTTCTTCCCCGAACTGGGGTTCACCAAGGAGGACCGGACCGAGAACGTCCGGCGCATCGGCAAGCTGGCCGCGATGCTCGCCGAGCACGACGTGCTCACCGTCGTGTCCGTCATCGCGCCGTTCCGCTCCGCCCGCGCCGAGGTCCGCGCCGCCCACGAGGACGCCGGCCTCAACTTCGTCGAGGTGCACGTCCACGCCCCGGTCGAGGTGTGCGCGGACCGCGACGTCAAGGGCCTGTACGCCAAGGCCGACCGCGGCGAGGTGGACGGCATGACCGGTGTCAGCGACGTCTACGAGGCACCCGCCTCGCCGGAGGTCCGCGTGGACACCGCCGAGCACGGCATCGAGGAGAGCCTGGACATGATCGAACGCGCCCTGGAGCGCTGCGAGCAGGAAAGCCGGGAACCGGACACGAGGGAGGCGGTGCTGCGATGAGCGCTCCGACGAAGGAGAGGGCGGTCACCGGCGTCGCCACGCTGGAGGCCGAGGCCATCCACATCCTGCGCGAGGTCGCGGGCGAGTTCGACAAGCCCGCGCTGCTGTTCTCCGGCGGCAAGGACTCCACCGCCCTGGTGCACCTGGCGGTGCGGGCCTTCGCGCCGCTGCCGCCACCGTTCACCCTGGTCCACGTCGACACCGGCCACAACTTCCCCGAGGTGCTGAAGTTCCGCGACGACATCGTCGAGCGGTTCGGCCTCTCGCTGCACGTGGCCGAGGTGCAGGACTGGATCGACCGGGGCAAGGTCGAGGAGCGGCCCGACGGCCTGCGCAACCCGCTGCAGACCACGCCGCTGCTGGACACCATCACCGAGCAGGGCTTCGACGCCGTCATCGGCGGCGGTCGCCGCGACGAGGAGCGCTCCCGCGCCAAGGAGCGGATCTTCAGCATCCGCGACAACTTCGGCCGGTGGGACCCGCGCCGCCAGCGCGTCGAGCTGTGGAACCTCTACAACGGCATGCACAAGCCCGGCGAGCACGTCCGCGTCTTCCCGATCTCCAACTGGACCGAGCTGGACGTGTGGCGCTACGTCGACGAGCGCGGCATCGAACTGCCCCCGCTGTACTTCGCGCACGAGCGCGACGTGTACCTGCGGGACGGCATGTGGCTGACCTCCGGCCAGTGGGGCGGCCCGGCCGAGGACGAGGAGGTCGTGCGGAAGGTCGTGCGCTACCGCACGGTCGGCGACGGCTCGTGCACCGGCGCGGTCGAGTCCGACGCGGCCACCGTCGCCGACATCATCGAGGAGATCAAGGCCAGCAGGCTCACCGAGCGCGGCGCGAGCCGGGCCGACGACCGGATCTCCGAGGCAGCCATGGAAGACCGCAAGCGGGAGGGGTACTTCTGATGACGTCCGACCTGTTGCGGCTGGTCACGGCGGGCAGCGTGGACGACGGGAAGTCCACCCTCGTCGGCCGGCTGCTCTACGACACCAAGTCCGTGCTCAGCGACCAGATCGACGCCGTGATCTCCAGCAGCGAGGAGCGCGGCCTGGACAACCCCGACCTGTCGCTGCTCGTGGACGGCCTGCGGGCCGAGCGCGAGCAGGGCATCACCATCGACGTGGCCTACCGCTACTTCGCCACGGCCAGGCGCACGTTCGTGCTGGCCGACACCCCCGGGCACGTCCAGTACCTGCGCAACACCGTCACCGGCGCCTCCACCTCCGACCACGCGGTGCTGCTCACCGACGCCCGCAAGGGCGTGCTGCCGCAGACCCGCAGGCACCTGGCCGTGATGGCGATGCTCGGCGTCCCCGGCATCACGCTCGCGGTCAACAAGCTCGACCTGGTCGACTTCGACCGCGACACCCACGAGAAGATCCGCGAGGAGTTCGTCGCGCACGCCGTCTCGCTGGGCTACCGCGAGGACCAGGTCACCACCATCCCGCTGTCCGCGCTGACCGGCGACAACGTGGTGACCCGCTCGGAGAACACCCCGTGGTACGACGGGCCGACGCTGCTGGAGCACCTGGAGGAGGTCTCACCCGACCGGCGCGGCTGCGACGTCGGGTTCCGGATGCCGGTGCAGTACGTGCTGCGCTCCGACGGCAACGACTACCGCGCCTACGCGGGGCAGGTCGTGGCGGGCCGGGTCGCGCCCGGCGACGAGGTCGTGGTGCTGCCCGCGGGCACCGTCACCACGGTCACCGAGGTCGGCACCCCGGACGGGCCGGTCGACTCCGCCGACGAGGGGCAGCCGGTGACGCTGGTGCTGGCCGACGACCTGGCCGTCACCCGCGGCGACCTCATCGCCTCCGCCGAGCGCAGGCCCAAGGTCGAGGAGGAGTTCGACGCCACGGTGTGCTGGCTGGCCGAGGAACCGCTGCGGCCCGGCGCGAAGGTGCTGCTGCGGCACGGCACGCAGACCACGCAGTGCCGCGTGCCCAGCCTGCCCGCCCGCTTCGACGAGCAGGAGCTGGCCATCGAGCAGGACCCGGAGGAGCTGGCGCTCAACGAGATCGGGCAGGTCCGGCTCCAGGTCGCCGACGCGCTGCCGTTCGACGACTACGCCGAGTGCGTGGCCACCGGCGCGTTCCTGCTGATCGACCCCAACGGCGGCAACACGCTGGCCGCCGGCCTGCTGGGCGACTCGCTGTCGGTGGTCGCCGCCGACCGCCGCGGGCAGGACGGCTGATCGCGGCATGGCCGACAGCATGAAGGTGGTCGTCGTCGGCGTCGGCGCCAGCGGGGCGCTGGCGGCGATCCACCTGCTGCGCGCCGCCGCCGACGCCGCCGGGGGTGGCACCCCCGGCGGCGCGCGGCTGGAGCTGGTCCTGGTCGACCGCAGCGGCGAGTTCGGCCCCGGCCGGGCCTACCGCACGGCCGACCCGGACCACCTGCTCAACACCCCCGCCGGGAAGATGAGCGCCCTCGCCGACGACCCCGACCACTTCGTGCGCTGGAGCCGGGACCGCGGCCGCGACGCCGACGGCACGACGTTCCTGCCGCGCGGGGACTACGGCCGCTACCTCGTCGAGGCGCTGCTGGCCGAGGAGCGGCGCGCCGGCCGCGCGGCGGTGGTCGACCGGGTCGCCGACACCGCGACCGGCCTGTCGGCCGACGAGCGCGGCGTCACCGTCGAGCTGGCCCGGCGCGGCCCGGTGCGGGCGGACCTCGCCGTGCTGGCCCCCGGCGTCGGCGGCGGCGACCCGCTGGCCGCCGTGCTGCCCACCGGGTCGCCGCGCTACGTGCGCGACCCGTGGGCCGGGCCGCTCGCCGCCACCGACGGCTCGCCGGTCCTGGTCATCGGCACCGGGCTGTCCATGATGGACCTGGCCACGACGGTCACCCGCGCCCACCCGGACGCGGTCGTGCACGCCGTGTCGCGGCACGGCCTGCTGCCCCGCGCCCACCGGGCGGGCCGCGCGCCCGCCGGTCGGGTGCCCGAGCCGCCCGACCGGATCGCCTCGCTCGGCGACCTGCTGGGCTTCGCGCGGCGCTGCGTCAAGGCCGACCCGGACCGCTGGCGCGAGTTCGTCGACCGGATGCGCCCGCACGCGCCCCGGCTGTGGCAGCAGCTCGACGTGGACGACCGGCGGCGCTTCCTGGACCGCGTCAACAGGTACTGGGACGTGCACCGCCACCGCGCCGCGCCCGCCACCCACCGGCGGGTCCGGGCGCTGGTCGGCGCCGGCCGGCTGCACGTGCACCGGGGCCGGGTCGCCCGCGTGCGCGAGGTCGACGACGGGTTCGACGTCGACCTGGCCACCCCCGGCGGCACGCGGTCGCTGCGCGTCGGGTGGCTGGTCAACACCACCGGGTTCCGGCAGGACGTCGGCGACCCGCTGCTGCACGACCTGGTGGCCGGCGGCACCGCCCGCCCCGACCCGGTGGGCCTGGGCGTGGCGACCGGCGGCGACGGCCGGGTGCTCGACCGGCGCGGCGCGCCCCGCCGCATCTTCACCCTCGGCGCGCTGCGGCGGGGTGAGCTGTTCGAGAGCACCGCCGTCCCGGAGATCCGCAACCAGGCGGCGACGATCGCCGCGGCCGCGATGGGCGCCGTCGCGGTGGACGCCGCCGCGCGAGAGGTGAGGACATGACCAACGACCTGCTGATGTACCCGGCCTACATCGACGGCAAGGACGTCGAGCACCCCGAGGGCCGCTACGTGCACACCGTCGCCGCCCGCGCGGTGCTGGAGGACACCATCGCCGCGCAGGCCCTCAAGCGGGACCTCGACGCGGGCCGGGTCGACCCCCGTTCCGCGGGCCCGTCCGTCGCCGGCGGCTGCGCGCTGGCCGACGACCGGATGGCCCGGTACGCGCTGGAGTCGGCCGCGCGCGCCGCGCCGGAGTGGGCGCGCGTCCCGCTGCACGAGCGGGTGGCGCTCGGCCTGCGCATCGGGGAGCGGCTGCGCGAGAAGCGCGACGACCTCGTGGACCTGCTCGTCGCCGAGGGGCAGCCCGTCGACCTGGCCGGACCCACCCTGGACGAGTACTGGCGCGCCGACTTCAGCAGCGAGACGCTGCACTGGTGCGCCACCCAGATGGAGACCACCAAGCACCACGGCTCCGGGTACGCCACCGTCCGCCGCGTGCCCGACGGCGTGGTGTGCGTCAACCCGCCGCAGAACGCCTCCACGCCCAACGCGCTGTTCGGCGCGTCCGCGCTGCTCGCGGGCAACGCCGTGGTGGTGCGCGCGCCGCGCGGCGTGCCGCTGGCCACCACGCACGCCCTGCGCGAGGTCGTCATCCCCGTGCTGGAGGAGGCCGGCGCGCCCGCCGGGGTGTTCAACGTCCTGTGCGGGCCGCCGATGACCGACCTGTGGCTGGAGAGCCCGCACGTCGACGACGTCGTCTACGTCGGCGGCAGCGCCAAGGGCCTGGAGTTCGAGCGCGCCGCCGTGGCCGCGGGCAAGAAACCCGTGCTGGAGCTGGCGGGCAACGACTGCGTGGTGGTGTGGGCCGACGCCGACCTCGACGCCGCCGCCCGCTCCATCACCGAGAACTTCCGGCAGTCCGGCCAGATCTGCAACATCCCCAACCACGTCATCGCCCACCCGGCCGTCGCCGACGAGCTGCTGTCCCGCCTGGTCGCGATCGCCGCCGACACCCGCCCCGGCTACCCCGACGAGCCCGGCGTGGTGCTCACCCCCGTGCTCATGGCCCGCGCGCACTTCGCCAACGTCGCCGACGCCCTCGGCCGGGGCGCGCGGCTGCTGCACGGCGGGCGCCGCCTGGAGGTGGACGGCACGCCGTCGGACACCGGCCTGTTCGTGGAACCCACCGTGCTGCGGGTCGACGGCCTGCGCGCCGCCCGCGAGACGCCCGCCGTGCGCGAGGAGACCTTCTCCCCGCTGCTGCCCGTCGTCGTGCCCGACGCCGCGGAGGCCGCCTCCGACGACGCCCTGTTCGACGAGGTGCTGCGGTTCGTCAACGACAACGCCTACGGCCTGCGCAACTCGTTCTGGGTGCGCGACGACCGGCTGGTCGACCGGATCGCCACCGGCGTGACCAACGGGGGAGTGGTGAACGTCAACGACTCCCACTCGGCGTTCCGGCCGTTCCTGCCGACGCACGGCGGCACCGGCCTGACCGGAGGGGTCTTCGGCGAGGCCAACTACCTGATGCTGAGGACGTCCCACCTGCAGGGCGTCAACGTGACGCGCGGAGGAAGCCGATGAACGAGCACAGCGTGGTCCTGTCCACCCCCAGGACCCCGGACGAGGTGTTCGCCGTCCTGCGGCGCCAGGAGCGCTTCGCCGAGACGGCGGACGACCTCGAATCGGTCGAGGTCCTCGCCGGGGGCGAGCACCGCTACGCCCTGCGCTTCCGGGGCGGGGTGGCGCGCTGGACCCAGCGCACCGAGGTCGACGTCGACGCCCGCACCCTGCGGTTCGAGCAGGTCGAGGGCGACTTCGTGGACTTCGGCGGCACCTGGGAGGTCCGGTCGACCGACGGCGGCAGCCGGGTCGTGCACCGGGTGTCGTTCCGCACCGGCGTCCCGCACCTGGCCGGCGCGATCGACCCGATGATCGCCCGCGTGCTGCTGCGCGCGGCCACGTCCGTGGTGTCCCGGGCGGCGGGACCGGCGGAGGTCGTGGAGGGCGAATCGGCCCTGCGCGACGAGGTGTTCAGCACCACGTGACCAGTCGATGTTGCGGTGCGTGATCACACCGGCGTGGGAATTCGCCCGAACGGTAGGTGTTTGATCAGCTCGTGGTGCGAAACCCCGAAGCATGACTTCGTCGCACGAGCCGGCCACCGTCACGCACCGCACCCTCGACGTCGACGGCATCGAGACCTTCGTCCGCGAAGCCGGACCCGCCGACGCGCCGGTGGTGCTGCTGCCGCACGGGTACCCCTGCTCGTCCTTCCAGTTCCGCAACCTCATGCCCGCCCTCGGCGACCGGTGGCGGCTGATCGCCCCGGACTACCCGGGCTTCGGCTACAGCGCCACCCCCGACGACTTCCCCTACACCTTCGCCGGCTACTCCGACTTCCTGCGCCGCTTCACCGAGACCCTCGGCCTGGACCGCTACGCCATCTGGCTGCACGACTACGGCACCCAGTTCGGCCTGCGCCTGGCCATGTCGGCCCCCGAGCGCGTCACCGCGCTGATCATCCAGAACGGCGACATCTACGAGGACCAGCACGGCCCCAAGTACAAGCCGCTCAAGGAGTACTGGGCCAACCCCACCGAGGAGGGCCGCGAGGAGCTGGCCGCCAACGTGACCGAGGACGGGTTCCGCGACGAGTTCGTCGGCGAGGTCGCCGACCACCTCGCCGCCCGGGTCAGCCCCGACCTGTGGCACCTGCACTGGTCCCTGACCACGCCCGAGCGGCGCGCCAACCTCGTCAACCTGATCGCCGACCAGGCGTGCACCCTCGACTGGTTCGCCGACGAGCAGGCGTACCTGCGCGAGCACCGGCCGCCCACGCTCATCGTGTGGGGACCGGAGGACGGCTACATGCCCGAGGGCGCCGCCCGCGCCTACCTGCGCGACCTGCCCGACGCCGAGCTGCACCTGCTGGAGGGCGGGCACTGGGCGCTGGAGACCAACCTCACCGAGGTGGTCCCCCTCGTCCGCGACTTCCTCACCAGGACACTGCCCGGCCGCACCCCGTAGCACCCCCTCGACCCGGTGCCGCCCAGCCGGTGCCGTCCAGTCGCCGGGACCGTTCAGCTCGCGGGCCGGGGCCGCCACCGCTTCCACAGGGCGGTCGCCTCGGCCCGCGGCTTGCCGTCCCACACCAGCGAGACGTCCACGGTCATCTGCGCCTCGGACGCCTCCCGCACCACCGCCCGCAGCTCCACCGGCTCGTGCAGCGGCGACGGCCGCAGGTAGCGCACGTCCAACCCGGCCGTCACGTAGGGCAACGCCGCCCCCGGCAGGGGAGGCCACCCCCGCCGCTCGGCCTCCAGCACGACCGCCGCCGCGCTGTGGCAGTCCAGGACGGTGCAGACCACACCGCCGTTGAGGAAACCGAGCCCGTTGTCGTGCTCCGGCCAGGGCGTGAACGCGGCGGTCACCACGCCGTCGTCGCCCGGGTAGCTGCGCAGCCGCAGCCCCTTCGGGTTGCCGTGGCCGCAGCCGAAGCAGGGCAGGTCGGGATAGAGGCGCTCCTGGATGCTGATCACCGCGTCCACAGTAGAGGGACCCCCGGCCGTGCGCGCGACACCCGTCCGGACGCAATCCCGTCGGGTGAGGTTGAGCGGCGGCGGACGGGGTAACAGGAGCACGCCAAGGGACACCGCAGTCCGGGTGAGACACCGAGGAGGAACGATGGCCACCGGTGAGACCGGTTTCGACGACGTCAGCTACGACCTCATCTCCGTGCAGTACCACTCGCTCAAGGCCGGGCACGACTACGGCCAGTACGTCCGCGACGCCGAGAACGCCGGTCGGCAGGACATCGCCGACTTCTTCCGGCGCGTGATGGAGGAGGACTCGGCGCGCGCCAAGCAGTGCCACGAGTTCCTCAAGGACATGGCGGCCAGCGACAAGTCCGGCCCCGCCGTGAGCTGAGCCGCCCACCGACGGCGGGGTCCGCCCCCGAACGGACCCCGCCGCCACGGCTCACAACTCCCCGACCGGGTGGCCGCCGTCGCCCCCGCCATCCCCGGAGAGCAGCGCGAGCACGAGCACCAGCGCGAGGCAGGCGACGGCGACGAGCACGAGCAGCGGTGCGGCGACCAGGGCCGCCGCCGCTCCCGGCGGCACCACCGCCCAGCGGTTGGCCGAGGTGAAGCCCCTGGTCAGCGCCGCCTCCAGGGCGAGCAGCGCGGCGAGCCCGAGCAGGACGAGGGCGGCCTGCGCGCCCAGCCCCCACAGCGTGGCGAGGTCGCCGACGAGGCCGAGCAGCCCGGTGCCGGGCTCGACCAGGGCGGTGCACAGGGCGTAGACGGGTGCGCCGAGGCCGGCGACGGTCAGGCCGGCCCAGCCGGCGGTGCGGGTGGTTCGCGGGTTCTCGCGGTTCGCGTCCATGCCCCGACTGTCGGGGATCGGGTCTACGCTGAGCCCGGAATCCCCCGAAACCGCCACGTGAGGGGCCTCCGGTGCAGGATCGGGTCACAGCGGCTCCCGCCGCCACCTCCGTGCCCGACCTCGACGTCGGCCTCGACGAGACCGACCGGGCCCTGGTCAACGTCGTCCAGCTCGCCCCGCGCGCCTCGTGGGCCGAGATCGGCGCGGCGCTCGACGTCAACCCGGCCACGGCCGCCCGCCGCTGGAACCGCCTGGCCGCGGCCGGGGTGGTCCGGGTGGTCGCCTACCCGCGCCTGACCGGCTGGGCGAGGCACCGCTGCCTCGCGTTCGTCGAGGTCGACTGCGAGCCGGCGACCCGTGAACGGGTGATCGCCGAGCTGGTCCGGGTGCCGCAGATCGCGTCCGTGACGATCGCCAGCAGCGGCCGCGACCTGTACCTGACCGTCCTCACGCCGACCCTCGCGGCGCTGTCCGCGCTGGTGCTGGGCCTGACCGGGGTCCGCGCCACCCGGACGCACCTGGTGACGCGCATGGTCACCGAGGGCGGCGCGTGGCAGTTCGACTCGCTGACCGGCGGGCAGCGCGCCGGCCTGCACCGCCCACCGCCCACCGCGGGCGTCCTGGCCGACGCCGACCGCGACCTGCTCCTGGCACTCGCCCCGGACGGGCGGTGCAGCGTCGCCGACCTCGCCGAGCGCACCGGCACCAGCGCCTCCACCGCGCGCAGGCGACTGGCCCGGGCCGTGCGGGAGGGCACCCTGTCGTTCCGCTGCGAGACCGCGCAACCCGTCACCGGGTGGCCGGTGTCGGCGAGCTTCTGGACCCGCGTGCCGCCGCACGAGCTGCGTGCCGCGGTGGAGGGGCTCGCGACGCTGCCGGAGGTCCGCATGTGCGCGGCCGTGACGGGAGCGGACAACCTCGTGATCAGCCTGTGGCTGCGCTCGTTGGCCGACAGCCAGCGGTTCGAGGAGCAGCTGTCCACGCGCTTCCCGACCCTGGTCGTGACCGACCGCACCATCGAGCTGCGCGCGGTCAAGCGGATGGGCTGCCTGCTGACCCCGGACGGCCGCAGCACCGACGTCCTCCCCGTCGACCCGTGGGCCTGACCCGCGAGTCATGCGCTCATGACCGGCGAGTCATGCGCTCATGACCCATGAGTCCGACATTCGGCTCTCTCCGAGCGCATGACACGAGGGTCGCGAGCGCATGACTCGCGGGTCGCGAGCGCATGACTCGCGGTCAGGGGCGGGAGTGGAGGAGGGTGGTCAGGGGGGTGCGGGGGAGGCAGTTGGCGAAGGCGAAGTCGTCGGCCAGGGACTCGGCCTCCTCCGGTGACACGCCGGTGAAGCAGCGGCCGAACTCGCCGACCAGGGGTTCGGCCAGCAGGATGTTGCGCACCAGCGTGGTCAGCCAGGGGCGGCGGCCCCAGGGGAACGGGTCGAAGTCCGGGAACTCGCGCTCGAACAGCTCCTCCACCGGGTCGAGCACGTGCCGCACGCCCCGGTCGTCACCGCCCCACGCGTCCGCGCCCAGCCGCGCCTTCTTCGCCAGCACCGGCGCGATCCGCCGCAGGTAGCCGCAGTCCGGCCGGGTGCGCACCAGGCCCTGGACCCCGATGTCCTTGTACGTCCACAGGCTCCAGCTCGCGCCGTTCTCGTGGTACAGGTCGAGCTGGTCGCGCAGCAACGCGCACCGCTCCGCGTCGACCTCGGCGTCACCGGTGAAGACCGGCCCGAACTCGCCGATCCACACGGGCGTCCCGGTGCGCCGCATGAACTCGGTGCGCCGCAGGAACGCCCGCTCCAGCGCGCCCCGGTCGAAGTGCTCGCCGCGCGTTACGCCGGGGTAGCGGCCGTCGCGCGCGATGCCCGGCAGCGCGTAGTCGTGCGCGCTGTGCACCGAGTTCGCGAATGGCTCGTCGAACACGGAGAAGTCGGTGGAGTAGCGGTTGCCGTCGAGGAACAGCACGTGCCGCGGGTCCACCGCGCGGATCGCCCGCTCCAGCCGCCGGTAGAACGGGCCGATCACCTCGCCCGAGGCGTCGGCCGGCTCGTTGACCGGGTTGTAGCCCGCCACCTCCGGCCGGTCGGCGTAGCGGTCGGCGATCACCTCCCACAGGTGCACGACCCGGTCCTGGAAGTGGCGGTGCGCCCAGAACTGCGCCCAGTGCGTGGGGTTGTCGCTGTGCCAGTGCTGGTTCTGGCAGCCGGGCAGGGCGTGCAGGTCCAGGATCGTGTAGATCCCCTGCTCGGCACACCGGTCGATCAACCGGTCCAGCGGTGCGAACCCCTCCTCGATGATCTCGAACGGGCGGTCGTCGGACTCGAAGTGCCGGTAGTTCAACGGCACGCGCAGCGCGTTGAGCCCCAGCGAGGCGAGGAACCGGGCGTCGTCCTCGCCGAAGAACACGTCCAGGAACCGGTCGAAGAACCGCCGGTACCCCTCCTCGCCCAACGCGCGGCGCAGTGCCTTGCGCTGCAACGACTCCGTGCTCGGGAACCCGGTGATGAAGTTCTCCATGTTCATCCACCCGCCGAGCCCGTAACCGGTGAGCAGCACCGCGCCGCCGGAGCCGTCGACCAGCCGGTCGCCGTCGACCCGAATCGGTGAAAGGTCCGCCATCTCGTCTCCCGCAAGGAATTCGGGGGTTTTCGCAAGTTCTCGAAGCTGTTCGGGGTGGTGCTCCCCGGATGGTAGACAGGAAATCGGGCAAGCGGTTTCCCGAACGCCCCGACGACGCCGAGGAGGTCGTGTGGCGAGGACCCCCGGGCGCGCCGGAGCCCTGCGCCGCCGCGACGGCAGGGCCGCGTACCTGTTCCTGGCGCCGTGGCTCGTCGGCATGGTCACGATCACCCTCGGCCCGGTCCTCGCCTCGCTGTACCTGTCGTTCACGGACTACTCGCTGCTGCGGCCCCCGCGGTGGACCGGCCTGGACAACTACGCCCGGATGCTCGGCGACGACCGGCTCCTCACCTCGCTCGGCGTCACGTTCCGGTACGTCTTCGTCTCCGTGCCGCTCCAGCTCGCGGCGGCCCTGGCGCTGGCCCTGCTGCTCGACCGCGGCGTGCGCGGCCTGGCGTTCTACCGCTCGGTCTACTACCTGCCGTCGCTGCTCGCGGGCAGCGTGTCGGTCGCGATCCTGTGGCGGCAGATGTTCGGCACCGACGGCCTGGTCAACGACCTGCTCGCGCTGGTCGGCGTGCGCGGCGTCGGCTGGGTCTCGCACCCGGACTGGGCGCTGGGCACGCTGGTCGTGCTCAACGTGTGGACGTTCGGCGCGCCCATGGTGATCTTCCTGGCCGGTCTGCGGCAGATCCCGGTGGCGCACTACGAGGCGGCCACCGTGGACGGCGCGGGGCGCTGGGCCCGGTTCCGGCACATCACGCTGCCGCTGCTCACCCCGGTCACCTTCTTCAACCTGGTCCTCCAGCTCATCGACGCCTTCCAGAACTTCACCCAGGCGTTCGTGGTGAGCGGCGGCACGGGCGGGCCGTCGGACCGGACGTTGTTCTTCACGCTCTACCTCTACGAACGCGGCTTCGGCTCGTTCCAGATGGGCTACGCCTCGGCGTTGGCCTGGCTCCTGCTGCTGATCGTCGCGGCGCTCACCGCGCTCAACTTCCTGCTGGCCAGGCGTTGGGTGTTCTACGGTGACTGACCAACCACCCGGAGAACGCCAACCACCCGGGGAGCGCGGGATGCCCGGGGAACGCCGGATGCCCGCCCCGCTGCGGCACGCCCTGCTGGTCGTGCTCGGCCTGGTCATGGTCTACCCGCTGCTGTGGCTGCTCTCCAGCTCCTTCAAGCCGACCGACACCCTCTTCCGCGACCCGTCGTTGTGGCCCACCGGGTTCACGCTCGACAACTACGCCGAGGGCTGGACGGCCCTGGGCGCGCCGTTCCAGCGGTACCTGTGGAACTCGGCGGTGATCGCGGTGGCCTCGGTCGTGGGCAACCTGCTGACCTGCTCGATGGCGGCCTACGCGTTCGCCCGCTTGGAGTTCCGCGGCAAGCGGGTGCTGTTCGCCCTCACCCTGGTCACCGTCATGCTGCCGGTGCACGTGCTGATCGTGCCTCGCTACGTGCTGTTCTCCCAGCTGGACTGGATCAACACCTACCTGCCGCTGGTCGTGCCGAAGTTCCTCGCCACGGACGCGTTCTTCATCTTCCTGATGGTGCAGTTCATCCGCTCGCTGCCCACCGAGCTGGACGAGGCGGCGCGCATCGACGGCTGCGGCCACTGGCGGATCTACTGGCGGATCGTCATGCCGCTGTGCGCGCCCGCGCTGGCCACCACCGCGATCTTCACGTTCATCTGGACCTGGAACGACTTCTTCAGCCAGTTGATCTTCCTGACCGACCGGGACCTCCACACCGTCCCGGTGGCGCTGCGCACCTTCGTGGACGGCCAGGGCCGCAGCTCCTGGGGGCCGCTGTTCGCCATGTCGGTGGTCGGCCTGGCCCCGGTCTTCGGGTTCTTCCTGGCCGGGCAGCGCTACCTGACGCAGGGGATCGCGACCACGGGCATCAAGTGAGGAGAGCGACATGAGCAGGACCGTGCTGTGCTTGGTCGGCGTCGCGGCGCTGGCCCTGTCCGGGTGCTGGTCCGGGTCGGGCGGCGACGGCGGACCGGTCGAGCTGCGCTTCTCGTGGTGGGGCAACGAACAGCGCGCCCAGTCCACGCAGGAGGCCGTCGACGCCTTCCGGGCCGCGAACCCCGGCATCGCGGTCGAGGGCGAGTACGCCGACTTCAGCGCCTACTTCGACCGGATCGCCACCCAGGTCGCGGCGGGCGACGCGCCGGACGTGATCACCATGGGCGGGGTCTACCCGCGCGAGTACGGCGGTCGCGGCGCGCTGCTCGACCTCGCCGGGGTGGCCGGTGAGCTGAACCTCGCCGACCTCGACCAGGCGGCCGTCGCCAACGGGAGGTTCGACGGCGTCCAGTACGGCGTGCCGACCGGAGTGAACACCTACGGGGTCGTGGCCAACCCGGCGGTGTTCGGGGCGGCGGGCGTGCCGCTGCCCGACGACGACACCTGGACGTGGGACGACTTCGAGCGGATCGCGGGCGAGGTCGCCGACCGCGCGCCGGCGGGCACGGTCGGCGTGGAGGACCCGACCTCGCCGGAGGCGCTGGAGATCTTCTCCAAGCAGCGCGGTGAAGGGCTCTACACCGCGGACGGGAAGGTCGGCATCAGCACCGGCAGCGTCGAGGACTGGTTCCGGATGACGACCCGGCTGCGCGACGCGGGTACCACGCCGCAGGCCACCGTGACGATCGAGCAGGTGTCCGTGTCCGCGCCCGAGCAGACGCTGGTGGGCCGGGGCCTCGCGGGCATGAGGTTCGACTGGAGCAACCGGCTCACCGCCCTGCGCACCTCGTCCGGCGCGCCGCTGGTGATGCTGCGCGCGCCGGGGGAGTCCACCGGGGAGCAGGTGGGCATGTGGTTGCAGGCGTCCCAGCTCTACACCGTCAACGCCCGCAGCGAGCACCCGAGGGAGGCGGCGAAGCTCATCGCGTTCCTGGTCGGCGACCCGGCGGCCGGCGCGGCCATCGGCACCGACCGGGGCATCCCGGCGAACCCCCGGATCCGCGACGTCGTCGCCGGGTCGCTGACCGAGGACCAGGAGGCCGAGGTCGCGTTCATCGACGAGGTGAGCGGCAAGACCACCCCGGCGCTGGTGCAGGGCCCGGTCGGCTCGACCGACACCCTCCAGATCCTCCAGCGCGTCCACTCCGACGTGCTGTTCGACCGGGTCGGCCCGCCCGGGGCGGCGCGGCGGTTCGTCGACGAGGTCGCGGCGGCGATCGGCGGGTGAGCCGCGGGTGATCGAGCGACGCGCGCTGGTCGACCGGCACGCCGTCGAGGTGACCGGCCTCGACCCGCGCTCGCCCCTGTCGGTGGGCAACGGGGAGCTGTGCTGCACGGTCGACGTGACCGGGTTGCAGACCTTCCCCCGCGCCCACCCGGTGGGCGGCGGCACGCTGCTGGGCACCATGGCCCAGTGGGCGTGGCACAGCACGCCCCCGCCCTCCCCGCCGCCGGTCCTCGCCGACAGCGTGCGCCGGTACGACACGCCCCGGGGCCCCGTGCCGTACGTGGACCTGGCCGACTTCGACGCGGCCACGCCGGGGCAGGAGTGGCTGCGGGCCAACCCGCACCGGCTCGACCTGGCCCGGATCGGCCTGCTGGTCGACGGCGCGCCACCGGACCCCGGGCGGCTGGAGGGGGCGCGGCAGCGGCTGGACCTGTGGCGCGGGACCATCACCAGCGCCGTCGTGCTGGCTGGCGTGCCGGTGCGGGTGGTGACGTGCTGCCACCCGGACCGGGACGTGCTCGGCTTCCGGGTGGCCTCGCCCGCGCAGGCCCGGCTCGGGGTCCGGTTCGCCTTCCCCCGCGGCTCGGAGAGCTGGCACGACGCCGCCGACTGGGACCACCCCGACCGGCACCGCAGCACGCTCCGCCGGCTGCCGGGCGGGTTCGCCGTCGACCGCGAGCTGGACGGGACGCGGCTGTCGGTGCGCGTCCACGCGCCGGGCGCGGCCGTGCGGCGGACCGGACCGCACGAGTTCGTCGTCTCCACCGACCGGGAGGTGCTGGAGCTGACCGCGGGGTTCGGCGCCGGGGTACCCGACGCGGGACCGGTCCCGTTCGCCGAGGTGCTGGCGGCGGCCGAACGCGCGTGGCCCCGGTTCTGGTCCTCCGGCGGCGCGGTCGAGCTGGACTCCGACGACGGGCGCGCCCCCGAGCTGCAACGGCGCGTCGTGCTGTCGCAGTACCTCACCGCGGTGCACTGCGCGGGCTCCCTGCCGCCCGCCGAGACCGGGCTGCTGTGCAACAGCTGGCGCGGCCGGTTCCACCTGGAGATGCACTGGTGGCACGGCGCGCACTTCCCGCTGTGGGGCCGGCCCGAGCTGCTGACCCGGAGCCTCGACTGGTACCCGCGCGTCCTGGACGCCGCCCGCGCGACCGCCCGCGCCCAGGGGTGCGGGGGAGCGCGGTGGCCCAAGCAGGTCGGCCCGGACGGGCGGGAGAGCCCGAGCCCGATCGGGCCGTTCCTGGTGTGGCAGCAGCCGCACCCGGTCCACCTCGCCGAGCTGGTGCGCCGGGCCGGTGTCCCGGACGCGCTGGAGCGCTACGGTGAGTGCGTGCTGGAGACGGCGGCGTTCATGGCGGACTTCGCCGTCGCCACCGACGCCGGTCACGCGCTGGGGCCGCCGCTCGTGCCCGCGCAGGAGACCTACTACCGCGACCGCGCCACGACCGCGAACCCCGCGTTCGAACTGGCCTACTGGGCGTGGGGGCTGCGGGTCGCGCAGCGGTGGCGGGTCCTGCTGGGCCTGCCCGAGGAGCCCCGGTGGACCGCGGTGGCCGACCACCTGGTCCGGCCGGTCGTGCGCGACGGCCGGTACGCCGCAGTCGGCACGCCGCCGTGGACGCGGCGCGACGACCACCCGTCGGTGCTGTACGCGCTCGGCGTCGTCCCGGACACCGGCCTGGTCGACCACCGGGTGCTGCGCGCGACCCTGCGCGACGTGCTGGCCGACTGGGACTGGGGCAGTACGTGGGGCTGGGACTTCCCGGCGGTGGCGATGACCGCGACCCGGCTCGGCGAACCGCGCACGGCGGTGGACGCCCTGCTGATGGACACGCCCAAGAACCACCACCTGCCCAACGGGCACAACCGGCAGGGCGACCTGCTGCCCGCCTACCTGCCGGGCAACGGCGGGCTGCTCGCCGCCGTGGCCCTGATGGCCGCCGGGTGGGACGGCTCACCGCCCCGCCCCGGCTTCCCCGCCGACTGGACCGTCCGGCACGAAGGACTCCACCCCGCGCCGTGAGGAGAGCTCACTTGTCCGCCGACACCACCGGTTCCCGCCGCCGCTACGCCGTGGTCGGCGTGGGCCACCGCGCCGCCCTGTACGTCGAGGCCCTCGCGTCCGAGTACGCCGACGACGGCGAGGTGGTGGCGTGGTGCGACCCGAGCCCGACCCGCATGGCGTACTACGACGCCGTCCTCGGCCACGCGCCGGCGCGCTACGCGCCCGAGCGGTTCGACGACCTGCTGCGCGAACGGCGGCCGGACGCGGTGGTCGTCACCTCGCCGGACGCCACCCACCACCGCTACGCCGTCGCCGCGCTGCGGGCCGGGTGCGACGTCGTGGTGGAGAAGCCGCTGACCACCACCGCCGAGGGCGCGCGGGCCATCGCCGACGCCGCCCGCGACTCGGCCGGCCGGCTGGTCGTGACGTTCAACTACCGGTACTCGCCGCGCAACGCCGAACTGCGCCGGCTGATCGCGGGCGGCGCGATCGGCGAGGTCACCTCCGTGCACTTCGAGTGGGTGCTCGACACCGTGCACGGCGCGGACTACTTCAGGCGCTGGCACAGGGAAAAGCGGCATTCCGGCGGCCTGCTCGTGCACAAAGCCGCGCACCACTTCGATCTTGTAAATTGGTGGCTCGGGGACGTGCCGCGGACCGTGTTCGCGCTGGGCGGCCTGCGGTTCTACGGCGCCGACAACGCCGCCCGCCGCGGCCTCGGCCCCCGCCCGGAGCGCTCCACGGGCGCGCCCGGCGTCGAGCACGACCCGTTCGGCCTGGACCTGCGCGCCGACGACGTGCTGCGCCGGCTCTACCTGGAGGCCGAACCGGACGACGGCTACCTGCGCGACCGCGACGTGTTCAGCGCCGGCATCACCGCGGAGGACAACCTCTCGGTGGTCGTCGGCTACCGCTCGGGGGCGTCGATGAGCTACTCGCTCAACGCCCACTCGCCGTGGGAGGGCTACCGGGTCGCGGTCAACGGCACGCAGGGCCGGCTGGAGCTGGACGTGGTGGAACGCGGGCACGTGCCGCCCGCCGGGGCCGCGGGCGTGGTCGGCCGCCCGCCCGCCGACCCCACTGCCGTGGACCCCGGTGCCGCCGACCCCGGTGTCGTGGGGACCGGTGCCGCGCCGCACGGGCCGACCGCGCCGGACCCCCGCCCGGCCGGCGAACGCCTCCTGTGGCAACCCCACTGGTCCCCGGCCGAGGAGGTCCCCCTGCCGCGGGGCGACGGTGCCCACGGCGGCGGCGACGCCCACCTGCTCGCCGACGTGTTCCGCCCCTCGCCGACCCCGGACCCCCTGCGCCGCCGCGCGGGACTGCGCGACGGCCTGCTCAGCGTCGGCGTGGGCATCGCGGCCAACCGCTCCCTGGACACCGGGCAGGTGGTCCACCTCGCCGACCTCGGCCTGTTCCCGGAGGGCTGAGCGCGGAAATCCCGTCGCGGGACGGCGCGCCGCCCCGCTAGCGTGCACCCACCCGAACGAGGAGGGCCGACATGTCGCGCGAGTCCACCGATGTGGTCACCACCGCCCGGACGCCCGAGCGCACCGAGGTCTGACCCCCGTTCCGCGGGCGTCGTCCGACGACCCGGTGCCCCGTCTCGCGTCCGGCGGTTCCCCCGCCCACCACGTCGAGCACGAGGAGCACGAGCATGTCTTCCGCAACGTCCCCCGAACCGCTGACAGCGGCCGAGGGAGGTCCCAGCCACGTCGTCCGGTCCGGTCGGACCACCAGGCGCCCCGCCGGGCCGTGGACCCCGACCGTCCACGCCCTGCTGCGCCACCTGGAGCGCGTCGGTTTCGCCGGCGCGCCCCGGGTAGTCGGCGACGGCGTCGACGTCGACGGCAACGAGGTCCTGACGTACTACGACGGTGTCATCGCCCACCCGCACGGGTGGTCGGACGAGGCCGTCCACGAGGTCGGCGCGCTGCTGCGCGGGCTGCACGACGCCACGGCGGACTTCGTGCCGCCGACCGGCGCGGGGTGGAAGCCGTGGTGGATGCACCACGAAGGCCCCGGCAGCGTCATCGGGCACCGCGACGCGGGGCCGTGGCACACGGTGTCGCGCGACGGCCGGCCGGTGGCGTTCATCGACTGGACCCTGGCCGGTCCGGTCGACCGCCTCGACGAGGTCGTCTCGGCCGCCTGGTGGCACGCCCGCCTGCACGGCGCCGACGTCGACCGCCGCCACGGCCTGCCCGACCCGCCCGCCCGCGCCCGGCAGTTCGGGCTGTTCCTCGACGGCTACCGCCTGGCGGTGGCCGAACGGGACGGGCTGGTCACCAGGATGATCGAGTTCGCGATCCGCGACTGCGCCGCCGAGGCGGCCCGGGCCCGGATCACCCCGGACTCGACCGACCCGGGACCGCTCTGGGCACTGGCGTGGCGAGCCCGTGCCGCGGACTGGATGATCCGCCACCGGGTGCTGCTGGAACGCGCCGCGTCGGCGTAGCGGGCCACCGGGGCCGGGTGCGGCGACGTGCCCGGCCCCTCCGGCGGGGAGAATGGCCGCGTGCGGATCAGGGTGCTCGGCCAGCTGGAGGTCCTCGGGCCGGACGGCGCGCCCACCGCGCTCGGCGGCACGATGCTGCGCACCCTCCTGCTCAGGCTGGTCGTGGACGTCGGCCGGGTGGTCACCACCGACCGGCTGGTCGCCGACCTGTGGCCCGGGGACGAGCCGGCCGACCCCGTGGCGGCGTTGCAGTCGCTGGTCGCCAGGCTGCGCCGGGCGCTCGGGCGCGACGCCATCGGCTCGCACCCCGCCGGCTACCGGCTCGACGTCCCGCCGGACGAGGTCGACGCCGAGGTGTTCGCCCGCGCCGCGGCCGAGGGGCGGCCCCGGGACGCCCTGGCGCTGTGGCGGGGCGAGCCGTTCGCGGACGCCGGGGACGCCGCGTTCACCACCGCCCCCGCCGCCCGCCTCGCCGGGCTGCGCGCGAGCGCCGTCGAGGCGCGGATCGACCTCGACCTCGCCGCCGGCCCCACGCCCGCGCTCATCGCCGAGATCGAGGAGCTGATCACCGCCGCACCCCTGCGCGAGGCGCTGCACGCGCGGCTGGTGCGCGCCCACACCGCCCTCGGCCACCGCGCCGACGCCCTCGCCGCCCACGAGCGCGCCCGGTCCGCGCTGGCCGACCAGCTCGGCGCCGACCCCGGCCGCGAACTGCGCGACGCCCACCTGCACGCCCTGCGCGCCACCGCCGCGCGCTCCACCCTGCCGGCCCGGCTGACCAGCTTCGTCGGGCGGGAACGGGAGCTGGAGCAGGTCGTCGCCGCACTCGGCCCGGCCCGGCTGGTCACGATCACCGGCACCGGCGGCGCGGGCAAGACGCGGTTGGCCGTCGAGGCCGCCGAACGCCTCCGGGACGGCGTGCCGGACGGCGTCTGGCTCGTCGACCTCGTGCCCGTCACGTCCGGCGAGGGCGTCACGGCCGCCGTGCGCGCCGCCGTCGACACCGCCGACGACCCCCGCGACTTCCTCGCCGACCGCGCCGCCCTGCTGCTGCTGGACAACTGCGAGCACCTGCTGGACGACATCGCCGGGTTCACCGCCGACCTGCTCGCCCGCTGCCCCCGGCTGCGCGTGCTGGCGACCAGCCGGGAACCGCTCGGCATCACCGGCGAGACCCTGCGGCCCCTCGCGCCGCTGGCCGAGGACCCGGCGGTCGCCCTGTTCACCGACCGGGCCCGCGCCGTGCGACCGGGCTTCACCGCCGACGCGTCCACCGCGGACGTCTGCCGCGCGCTCGACGGCCTCCCGCTGGCCATCGAGCTGGCCGCGGCCCGGCTGCGCTCGCTCACCCCCGACCAGCTCGTGCGGCGGCTCGGCGACCGGCTCGGGCTGCTCGACCGCGGCGTGCGCGCGGCCCCGGCCCGGCACCGCACGTTGCGCGCCGTCCTCGACTGGAGCTGGGACCTGCTCGACGAGCCCGGGCGCGCCCTGCTCGCCGCCCTCTCGGTCTTCGCGGGCGGCGCGACCGCCGACGCCGTCGAGGACGTCACCGGCGCCTCGCTGGACGAGCTGTCGTCGCTGGTGGACAAGTCGCTCGTGGTCGAGGTGGACGGCCGCTACCGGCTGCTGGAGACCGTCCGCGAGTACGCGGCCGGCAAGCCCGGCGTCGTGCCCGGCGGCGAGTCCGGCGTCGTGCCCGACCGGGGGCACGAGGTCCGCCGGCGGCACGCGGCCCACTACGCGGACCTCGCCGAGCGCGCCGAACCACTGCTGCGCGGCCCCGCGCAGGAGGTGTGGGGCGAGCGCCTCACCGCCGAGGGCGCGAACCTCGACCTGGCGATGTCCCGCCCGCCGTTCGCCACCCGGCTGTTCGCGGCCAGGCTCTGGTACTGGCTGGTGCGCGGCCGGCTCGACGAGGCCCGGCGGTGGGCGGCCCGGGTGGACGGCGACCTGGCGCGCGCCCTGACCGACCCGACCCCCGGGCTGCTGGACGACCTCGCCCGCCGCGACGAGCCCGCCGCCCTGCTCGCCGCGTGCGTCGGCGACCACACCGACCACGCCCGGCTGACCGCGATCGCCGACCGGCTCACCGCCTCGACCGACGCGTGGCGGCGCGCGGCGGGGGAGCTGGTGCACGGGTACGCCGCCTCGGAGATCAGCGAGGGCGGCGGGGCGCGGGCCGAGCGGCACTACGCCGCGGCGGCGCGGGGTTTCCGCGAGGTCGGCGACCACACCGGCCTGGCCTGCTCGCTGATGTTCCTGTCGACCCTCCAGGCCAACCGGGGCGACGTCCTCGCGGCGCTCGGCTCGGTGAGCGAGGCGACGAGGCACGTGCCCGCCGCCTCGGCGATCATGCGCGCGCAGACCGCCCAGCTGCGCGCCCGCACCGGTGACCTCGACGGCGCGCGCGCCGTCCTGGAGCGCGCCGAGCGCGAGGCCGTACGCGACGACGACCCGCTCGCCCTCGCCCGCGTGCACAACGGCCTGGCCGAGGTGGCGCGGCTGGCCGGGGACACCGCGACCGCGCTGCGCCGGCACCACCTGGCGCTGGCCGTCGACCCCGCCGCGGCCTCGCCGCAGTTCCTGGCCATGGCGCACGACAACCACGCCCGCACCCTCACCGCGCTCGGCGACCTCGACGCGGCGGGGGAGCAGCACGCCCTCGCCGTCGAGCACGCGCACCGGGCCCCGGACGGCCCGGTGCGCGCCACCGCCCTGGAGGGCCGCGCCGCCTGGTGCGCGGCGACCGGCGACCAGGAGGGCGCGCTCGCCCTCCTCGACCTCGCCCGGCGGGCCCGGGGCACCGACAACCCCGCCCTGCGGGCCGAGATCACCGGCTCCAGCGCGCCAGGTACGGCGCGACGTCCTCCGCCCGGTCGGTGAACAACCCGATGTGGCCGTCCGGGCGGACCACCGCGAGCGCGTCCCCGCGCACGTCGTAGGCCGGCGCGTCGGTCACCACGTGCGCCCCGTCGCAGCGGGCGTCCCCGAAGGCCAGCACCGCGAACCCCGGCCCGGCCAGCACCTCGTGCACCCGCCGCCCGCCGCACAGCCCGTCCGGGGCCCGGTCGCCCGCCCGCACCGCGCCGGGGCGGGCCCGGCGCTCCTCGGACAACGCGCTGTGCCGGTAGTGCACGCCGAGCTGCGTGAGCGCCGGATCACCGCGGTCCACCGCGGCCACCCCGCCCCGCACCGCCCGGTCGAACAGCTCGCTGCTGATGCCCAGCACGCCGGCGGCCACCGGGAGCCGCTCCTGTTCGTAGGTGTCGAGCAGCTCGTCGTCGCCGGTGGCCAGCTTCCAGCCCAGGTTGTAGGCGTCCTGCACCCCCGTGTTCAGCCCCTGGCCGCCGGCCGGCGTGTGCACGTGCGCGGCGTCCCCCGCGAGGAACACCCGCCCCACCCGGTACCGGTCCACCATCCGCACGTTCGGCCGCCACGAGCTCCACCAGACCAGGCCCTCCACCACCAGGTCGTCCCGCCCGGACGCCCGCGTCAGCAGCTCCTGGACGCCCTCGACCGACGCCTCCTCCAGGAACGAGGTCGTCACCTGGAACGTGTCGGTGCCCGCCAGGGGGCAGGCCCCCAGCAGCGGCGTGCCCGGCGCGTCCGGCGCACCCCAGAAGTGCCAGTGGTCGCGGTCCAGCCCGGAGATCCGCACGTCCGCGACGAGCTGGCGGAAGTCCTCGTCGGTCTGCCCGGCGAACCCGACGCCCATGCCCCCGCGCACGGTGCTGCGCCCGCCGTCCGCGCCGACCAGGTACGCCGCCCGCACCCGCTCGTCGCCCAGGTGGACCGTCACCCCGTCCGCGTCCTGCTCGAACCCGGTGAACTCCACGCCGGTGCGGACCTCGCCGCCCAGCTCGGCCAGCCGCTCGCGCAGCAGCAGGCACGTCCGCCACTGCGGCAGCATCACGCCGTTCGGGTGGGGCACGTCGGGGCGCGGCGGCGACACCTCCGCCATGTGCCGCTCCCACACCACCTCGTGCCCGAGGTAGGCCCGCACGGGCGGGTACGGCCCGCCGTGCGCGAGCACGCCGTCCACCACGCCGAGGTCGGCGAACACCTCCAGCGTCCGGGGCTGCAACCCCTTGCCCCGCGACCCGACGAACGCGCCCGGGTCGCGGTCGACGACCCGGTGCGGCACCCCGCGCCGGGCGAGGTCGCACGCCAGGGTCAAACCGGTCGGACCCGCGCCGACGATCACCACTGCCTCATCCATGCCGATCACCCTGTCCGGCCGCGCTGCCGGCGCACCGACAGGCCGCTGCCGGCGCGCTGCCGCGTCCGCGCTTTGTCGTTCGTCCCCGGACCCCCGATCCCGGACAACCGATCCGCAGTACAACGGCGTGGGGTGACCGGAGGGGGGAACGTGATGAGGGTGGTGGCGGCGGTCATCGTCATCGTGGTGGCCTTCACGGTGGCCGTGGTGGAGGACTCGGCACGCGCCGCGCCGGCGTGTGGGAAGGTGGGGACGAGCCCGGAACGGGTTCCCGGACGAGCGGCGCCGTACCCGGTCAGCGACAAGACGGCGTTCCGGGAGTCGTCGTGCACTGGGTCGTCCTCGTCCTCTCCGCCGTGCTGGAAGCCGTGTGGGCCACCGCCCTGAGCAGGTCGGAGGGGTTCTCCAAGCTCTGGCCGACGGTCGTCTTCGCCCTCGCCGCGACCGGCAGCGTGGCCGGTCTCGCGTACGCCATGCGCGGCCTGCCCGTGGGCACGGCGTACGCGGTGTGGGTCGGCATCGGCGCGGCCCTGACCGCCGGCTACGCCATGTGGTCGGGGGCGGAACCGGTGTCGCCGGTCAGGGCCCTGTTGCTGGCGGGGGTCGTGGGCTGCGTGATCGGCCTCAAGCTCACCCACTGACGGCGCGCGGTTGACCTTCGGGTTACCCGAAGCCCGATGATGGCCGGGTGCCCGACCCCGAACTCCTCACCATCGGCGCCTTCGCCCGCTCCAGCGGGTTGACGGCCGGCGCGCTGCGCTTCTACGCCGACTCGGGCCTGTTGCCGCCGGCCAGCGTGGACGACTCGTCCGGGTACCGCTACTACACCCGCGACCAGGCGGAACGCGCCGCGGCGATCCGCCGCCTGCGCGAGGTCGACATGCCGCTGGAGCTGATCGCCGAGGTCCTCGCACCTGGCTCCCGCGACGCCGCCCGGATCATCGACGAGTACGTGGCGCGCCTCGCGCACCGCACCCGCCGGGCCCGGGAGACGGCCGCGGCGGTCAAGGCCGCGCTCGGTCTCGTGCCGCCGGCGCCGGAGGTACGCCTCAACGGCCCGGTGTTCACCGCCGCCGTCGAGCAGGTCCTCACCGCCACCGCGCAGGAACCGGAGCTGCCCGTGCTCAACGGGGTGCGCGTCGAGGTGTCCGCCGACGGTGTCGTGCTCACCGCCACCGACCGGTACCGCCTGTCGACCCGCGCCCTCGTCCCCACCGCGCCGAGCGAGGCGGACTGGGCGGTCACCGTCGACGCCGACGACCTGAGGTTGGCGCTGCCGTGGACGCGCCGCCGCCACGACCTGCGGGTGAGCGCCCGAGCCGGCCGCGTCCATCTCCGGGGCGACGACGACGCGGACGCCCGCGAGTGCCGCGCCCTGCCCGGACCGTTCCCCGACCACCGGCTGCTGCTGGCGTCCCTGCCGGAGGTGCGCACCCGCGTCCTGGTCCCCCGCAACGCCCTGCTGCGGGACCTGGAGGCGCAGCGCGACCACCGCGTCCGGCTCGACGTGCGCGGTTCGGGGGTCGTCGTCTCGTCCGCGGGCACCCCGCCCGCGCCACCGGTCGCCGCCGTCGTCACCGGCCCGGCGATCGCGATCGGGTTCGCCACCACCACCCTGCACCCGGCGATCAGCACGGCGGTCGGCCCGGACGTGATGCTCGACCTCGCCGGACCGCACGACCCCGTCGTCGTCCGCTCCGCCGACGACGGCGACCTCACCACCCTCGTCATGCCCCTCCGAGCAGAACCCGAAGGACAGCCAGGATGACCGCGACCGACACCCCCGCCCCCAGCACCTCCACCTCCACCACGGCCGACACCCCCGACCCGATCATGGCCGAGATCACCGCCGCCGTGACCCTCGGCCACCAGGGCGACCCCGCCACCGCCCGCACCCGGCTGCTCGACCTCTGGCACCGCATCGGCCCGACCGGCGACCCGTTCCACCGCTGCGTCCTGGCCCACTACGCCGCCGACCTCCACGACGACGCCGCGGAAGCCCTGATCTGGGACGTCCGCGCCCTGGACGCCGCCGACGCCCTCACCGACGACCGCGTCCAACGCCACCACGACAGCCTGCGCATCGAGGCGTTCCGCCCCTCCCTGCACCTCAACCTCGCCGACGACCTCCGCCGCCTGTCCTCCTTCGCCGCCGCCCGGCACCACCTCGCCGCCGCCCGCCGCCACCAGCACACCCTCGGCGACGACGGCTACGGCACGATGATCCGCCGCGCGCTCGACGAGGTCGCGGAAGCGGTCGACCGGCGGTCCACCGAGAGGCGCGCGAGCGCACCGGGGCCGAACGCCGGGTAGCCGCGCGACCGACAGCGGCGGCGGCGCTCCACGCGGTCAGCCACGCCCCGCCACGTCGATCGACCGGATCACCGCACGGGCCTCCTCCCGGCACACCTCGCTCCACCGGGCCAGGAAACAGGCCGCACGCCGTCGGACGTGCCGGGGAACGCCTACGTCCGACGCCACCTCTCGGACCACCACCGAGGCCCCGTCCCGGCACGCCCTCCACAGCCGCACGGCTCCCTGCGCGCACCACACCCGCGCCACCGGCCCGTGCCGCTCGTCCCGGGCCATGACGAGAAGTTCCAACGCCGCCTCGTCCGGGCGCGTCTCGCCGATCGCGAGGAGGACCAGTCGGCGGAGCAGCGGCTCGTCCGTGACGAGCAGGTCGCGCAGCAACCCCGACACCTCGCCGCCCGTGTTGGGCGAGACCTCGCGCAGCGTCGCCGCCGCCCGAGCCCGCGCGCCCACCGGCAGCGTCGAGTCCCGGGCGATGGTCCGCAGCAGTTCGACCGCGCGGTCCCTGCCTACCAGACCACGAGCCGCCAGGTCCCGGGCCGCGCGCCACCTGAGGGCGGGCCGTTCGTCGCGGTCGGCCGCGAGCGCCTCGAACACCCCGGCGGCGGCGGTCCAGTCCTCGGGTTGGTACTCGGTCAATTCATGCGCCGCTTGCCGGCGGACGGGTGAGGGGGTTCGGGGATCGTCCCGCAGCGCCCGCAAGTCACCGAGACCGTCGAACGGCCCCAGGTCCAACAGGGCTTCGACGCGGTGCTTCCCCGAGGCGTTCGGTCTGTTGACGACCCGACGGAGTTCCTCGGTCAGCGACTGCCGAGGTCCGAGCGTCGTCGCCCGCAGGATCGCGAGGGCGGTCGCTCGTCGGCGCGGGGTGACCGACGGGTCCTGAGCGGTGCGTTCGAGGTCGCGCCGCACCTCTCGGCCGCGCGGGGTGCCGAGCAGGATCAGTGCCTGCTTCGCCCGGGTCGACACCGGCGAGTCGGCGGGTACCCCTTCCAGGTAGGCGGTCATCTCCGGGACGGTGCGGATATCCAGCTTTGCCAGTTTCAACGCCGCGTCGATCCGCTCTCTCGGGAGAAACTCGGGCGCGGTGAGGACCTCACGGGCGGATGCTGTGCTCTCACCCGCCAGCGGCAGGTCACCCCAGATGTCGGCATCCGGCATCCGTTCCCGGATCGGCAGTACGCGATCATCGAGCAAGGTGCGTTCGACCTGTGTGCGAAGTCCCCGCGGTAGTGCGACGAAGAGCGCCCTGCGTTGCGCGCCCGCCTTGGCCTCCGCAGCGGCGACCGCCAGGAGTCGGGGACGTGGCACGACGGGTTGTGATCCCAATTGCAGCATGTGACGTACGGCTTGGGCACGTTCGACCAGGCTCAGCCTCGGGTCGTCCGCCAGGCGTTCGAGGAGCGCGAGTGCGCCGGGGGCGGCGTACCGGTCCACCTGCGCCTGCGAAACCGCGCTCTTGCACCGTGCGATGACCCGCAGGCGTTCATCTCCGACCAGAGCCGCTATGCCCTCTACAACCCGTGCCAGTTCGGTGGGATCGGTCTGGGCCAATTCGCGCAACGCGTCCGACTGGACGGTTGGCTGCAGGTGAGCGTTCGCCAACTGCCGCCGCAGCGCGGCCAGCGCCTCCTCACGATGTTCGGGGAACGACGTGGCGAGGTGCAGCGCGGCCATCCAACTCACCCGGCGGTCCACGTCGGGGTGGGTGAGCAGGGCACGCAGCATCGGTGCCACCTCCACGCCGAGAGCGGACAGATGGGCAATGGCGTGCTGCCACGCGTCGACGGTCTCGATGCCCCTCGGGCTCAGGAGGTGGTCCGCCACAGCGGGTGCTGAACCCGGATCGAGGGAAAGCAGCATCTCCCGTGCGTCGAGGCGGCTGAGTGCGTCGTTCGTGTGGTCGATCACCGCGCGCAGGGCGATTCGGGCTGTCGACGTGTCCGCGAAACCGATCACCTCCAGAGCGAGGAGGATGGCGTGAACGCGGTCCGTGTCCGTCCTCGGGTCGCCCATCAACTCCACCAGCACCTGGGCGACGTCCTCGCGAAGACCGATCCCCAAACCACGCGCCACCGTCGCGGCGTACCGGAAGTCGAAGTACATCGTCTTCACGCCGCGCAAGAGCGCGCACAGCGAGTCGGCCGTGCGGCGGTGGAAGCGCGGCCCCAACCCGACCAGACCGTGCAAAGCCGGGAACCGCTCCCGGTAGGTCCTGTCGGGATCGTCGATCACCACGCTCATCGCGTCGGCGATGAGGTCGCTGTCCGCTTCGCTCGACGCGAAGACGTGCATCGGGATGAACCGAACGACGGGTTCCGGTTTCACGAGCCGGGTCGTGTGGAGCAGCGCGTCGAGCGCGCGGGCATGGAACTGCGGTCCGAGTTTCACCAGTTCGCGCCACGCATCGATGACGGCGATCGGATCGGCCTGCACCTCGGCGATGGACAGCAGGTGGCGGGCGACCTTCGCGTGCACCTCAGGTCCGGTGTCGATCAGCCGGGACGCGGCGCGGCACCGACTTGTTGCCGGAGCGCCACCGTCGGCCAAGTGGGCCAGCAGGCGCTCGACCGCGGCCGTCCGGTGCGGTTCACCGAGATCCGCGAGGTGGCCGAGCAGGGTCGTGAACAAGTCGTGGTCCGGCCTGACCTCGTCGAGCAGGTCCCACAGCCGCCGGGCCACCTCGGGCAGGTGTTCCGCCCCGAGGTGGCCCAACGCGTCGAGCGCCGCGACCACGTGGTGGGTGTCGGTGCCGGGATCGGCGATGGTCGCGAGCAACCGGTACTCGGCCTCAGCGCGGAACGCCGGGCCGAAACCGGCTAACCGAGAGACGCAGTAGTGGCGGTCGAACGCGGTGACGTCCGGTTCCGCGAGCATCGCCAACACGCTCTCACCGGCCGCCTGGCGGTGGTCCTGGCCCAACCTGCCCAGCACCTCGGCCGCCGATACGCGGTGCACCCTCGTCCGCCGTCGATCCTTCACCACAGCGGTCAGGGCGGTGACGGCCTCCTCGACGCCGTCGGGCCCGAGCGATGCCATGCCCAGGGCCGCGTCACCGCGCGCCACTTCGCTGTGCACCCGGTCGTGCAGCACGAGCCGGAAGGCTTCGGCCGCCCGCGCGTGGAACTCGGAGCCGATCTCGACCAGGCCGGTGGCCGCCTCGACCACGATCTCCGGCGCGGTGTCGCGGTCGTCCAGCAGGCGGGTCAGCGCGGTTACCGCGAAGTCACGCGCGTCCCCCTCGAACGAGGCCAGGACCACGGCGGCCGCGCGGCGGTCGGCACCGGACCCCGCGTCGTCGTCGAGCACGGACCGCAGTCCGCGTTCGGCGGCGGCGCGCTCGGCCGTCCCGCTGTCCGACAGCGCCTCGGCCGCGGCCAGGCGCACGTCGACCGGGGCACCCGCGTCGTCGACCAGCGCGTGGAGGAACCGGGTGGCCTCCGCGAGGTGCTCGCCGCGCAGCCGGACCGACAACGCCGCCGCGGCCTTGCACCGCGTCGACAGGGGCGCACCTCCCTCCCGCATCAACCCCACCAGCCACACGGCCAGGCCGGGGTGCTGGGTGGTGCGGCAGGCGTGGTCGAGGATGTCGCCCGCCAGGTAGTGGGTCGTGGTCGCCCAACCGCGAACGGTGTCGAGGAACGCGTCCACGGTGGGCGTGCCCGCGGGCACGCGCTTGGACAGCAGGCGCGCGGCCAGCAGGTGCTGTTCGGCGCTGCCCGCGTGCAGGGACCTCAGCAGCGGGTCCGCCTGGTCCGGGCGCAGGCGCGTGTAGTGCAGCGCCACCGACCGGGCGTAGCGCCCGCGCTCCTCGGGACGGGCGGCGTGCAGGAGGTGGGCGAAGTCCTCCTGGTCGGCGGCGAACGTCTCGGGCAGCAGGCTCGCGGTGGCGGTCGCGGCGAGGTGCTCCGCGAAGCTGTGGTGCAGGAACGCCAAGTCGCCGTCGCCCCGGACGACCAGGGGACCCGCGTTGACCAGGAACGCGGTCAGCGCCTCCGGCCAGCCCGCCGGAAGCCGCTCCGGGGAGACGTGGTCGCGGACCCAGTCGCGCGCGGCGGAGACCAGGGACGTGTCGGTCCGCACCCGGACGAGCCCGAGGTGCTCCAGCAGGCGTGCCCGGTGCGGTTCGAACGGGCTGTCCGCGGGCCGGACCGTGCGCAGGAAGGAGAAGTACTCCTCGTACAGCTCGTACTGGTTGTCCGGCAGGGGCAGGTCGGTGCGCTGCTGGAAGACGATGGCCGCGATGGTGGCCAGGAGCGGCACGCGGACCAGGTCGTCCAGGTGCGCGGCGCGGATCTGGCGCAGGAAGCGGTCGGCCGGGTCCGGTCCCTCGTCGGCGAACCAGTTCTCCGCGAAGCGGCGCAGCGTCTCGTCGTCGAACGCCTGGAGCTCGTAGCGCACCGCGCCCTTCCGGTACAGCGGTGCGAGGAGTGCTCCCTCGATCGGCCGGGTGGTCAGCACGACGCGGTAGTGCGGGTCCGCGGCGCACGAGGCGAGGACCTTGACCAGCCGGTACCGGTCCTCGCTGTCCGCCACCTCGTCCAGCCCGTCGACGAGCAGCAGCCACCGGCGACCATCGAACCGCTCGGCCAGCACGTCGGCGGACACCGGCTTCCGCAGGAACGCCCCGTAATCGGCGCGCACGCTGTCCGCCAGGGCCTCCGGGAACGGCAGGTCCAACCGGGCGGCCAACTCGCGCGCGGTCAGCCGCAGGGGCAGGACCGACTCGCCCATCGGCTCCGCACCGCCGTGGAGACGGCTCGCGGCGACCTCGGCGGCGAGCCGGAGGGACAGCGTGGACTTGCCCTGCCCCGCCCCGCCCGTGACGACCAGGTGGTCGGCACCGTCGAGCGCGTCGCGCACGGTGCGCACCGGCGGTCGCACGGCGACCCTGACCACCGGCGGGCCCGGCACCTCGACGAGCTGGCCGTGGCCGTCGAGGATCGGGGTCGGCCGCGACGGCTCGGGCACGGTGTCCTCGACGGCGCTGCCGAGGTCCTGGCGCACGTAGACGTCGGTCAGCGCGGGGTGCCGCGCACCGGGCAGCAGGCGCGGCAGCTCCTGGGCCGCCTGCACCTGGGCGCGCAGCAGCGAGACGACCTCGTCCGAGGCCGTCCCGGCCGCCGGTGCGGCGAAGTGCACGCCACCGTGGATCACCCCGGCCTGCACGCTCGGCCCGAGCACCTGTCCTTCCACGTGGTTGGACGCGGTCACCCGGTCAGCACGCGCCACAGGCCCTCCTCGTCACGTCCTCCAAGGAGGCATGGTCCCACGACTGCCTGTCGTCCAGCGTCAGGGGAACATCCCGCAGTAGTGCGGAAAACCCGGTCGGACGGTCGTGATCGCGGCGGGCGGCGGTCGGCGGGCGGTGGTCAGCGCACGCGCGGCAGGCGGTGGGTCGCGTCGTCGCCGGGTGGGGTGGGGCGGGGGATGCGTTCCGTGACGTCCAGCGCGCCGACGACGACCGTGTCCGCGTCCGCCGTCGGGGAGGGGAGCAGGCGCGGGCGGAAGCGGTCGATCAGGGAGGTGGCGACCGGTACGAACGCCAGGGCCAGCAGGGGGGCGGCGAGGACGCCCAGCAGGTAGCCGACGGCCACGTCGTGCGGGTAGTGCACGCCGACGAACACGCGCGACAGCGCCATGACCGCGGCCAGCGGGAGGACGAGGGGCGCCAGCTTCCGCCACGCCAGGACCAGGGCGCCCGCGCTCGCGGCGGCGATCGTGGCGTGGTTGCTGGGGAACGACCAGTCGCCCACGGGCGGGCACTCGGCCAGGGGGAGCGCGCCCACCACCGCCCGGCACGGGCGCTCCTCCTCGATGAGCGACTTGGCCGTCTCGCTGATCGCGTACGCGCCCACGGTGGCGAACGGGGCCAGCAGGGCCGGGGCCAGCACCCGGGACGGCGCCCGCCGGAGCCGCCAGGCGGCCAGCAGGAACAGCACGGCGAACACGACCAGCCCGCCGTCGGTGCCCCACTCGGCGAAGTCCTGGAACCACGACGGTGTGCCGGCGGCGAACTCGGTGATCGCGCGGTAGAGGTCGGCGCTGGTCTCGAACACTGCGGTGATCACGACGCCCAGGTTATTCACCTGCGCGTGGGCGAGTCGCAAGCTGGTCGTCACCTGCCCGACCGGGCTGTGGTGTAAGAGCGCCCGCGCCGACCGCGCGCCTCCCGCTCTGCGGCACCCCGAAGGACGGTGTTTCGGGCTCTGGACCTGCCCTGATGTGCCGAAACGGACAGTCCGGACGAACGCGAGTGATCATCATGCTTCGGCTTTCGCGCGCCCCCTGTAATGAACCCGGCACGCCTCGCGAAACGCCGAGCGCAGCGACCCCGCTCGCCCCGGTCCGAGGAGACGCCGTGCCGCGTTCGACCAGACGCCTCGCCACCCTGTCCCTGGCGCTCCTCACCGTCGCCGGCACGGCCTCGGGGTACTCCACCGCCCAGCCGCGACCGCCGCAGGCCGCCGTCCACCAGCCACAACAGGTCCAGCAGGTCCAGCAGGTCGCCGAGCCGCCGCCCGGCCCCGCGTCCTTCGCCTACGACGCCCTGGGCCGGCTCACCGGCGTCGTCGCCGCCGACGGCTCGGTCGTCCGCTACGGCTACGACGCGGCGGGCAACACCACCGGCGTCGAACGGCTCGGCACGCCCCCCGTCGCGGTCCTGTCGGCCGTGCCCAGCCGGGTCCGGCCCGGCGACACCGTCACGGTCACCGGCAAGGGCTTCACCGCCACCGGCACCGGCGCCCGCTTCAACGGCACGGCCGCCACCGTCACGTCCGCCGCGCCGGACAAGCTCGTCGTGACCGTCCCCGAGGGGGCCACCAGCGGCCCGCTGTCGGTCACCTCGCCCCACGGCACGGCCGCGCTCGACGGCGTCGTCGTCATCGGCGACGACCGGCCCGCCCTCACCGACTTCTCGCCGAGGACCGCCACCACCGGCGCGTCCGTCACGCTCACCGTCACCGGCACCGACCCCGAGTTCGCCAACAACCTGGTGCGGGTCAACGGCCTGCTCGCCCCGGTCACCGCCCGCACCGCGACCAGCCTCGTGGTCACCGTCCCGCCCGGCTCCGCGTCCGGCCCGATCTCGTTCAGCACGCCCGCCGGCACCGCGACCAGCGCCGCCGTGCTCGTCGTGCCGCCCGCCGGCGTCGCCCCGGAGAACATCGACTCGACCGCCGCCATCCCCGTCGACACCGCCACCCAGGTCGCGGTCCCCGCCGGGAAGCACGCCCTGCGGCACTTCCCGGCCGCCGACGGCGAGCGGTTCGCGGTGACCCTGACCGGCGGCACGTTCGGCTCGTGCGGCCTCGAAGCCCGCGCCTACGACGAGCGCAACCGGCAGACCGGCTCGGCGTCGTGCCCCGGCACGAGCGGCTGGATCGAGACCGGTCCCGCCACCGGGGCCGGCCTGCGGACGGTCGTGCTGCGCAACACCTCGGCCAACGCGGGCACGATCTCGGTGACCGTGCACAGGGTCCCCGCCGACCTCGACGCGGGCGTCCAGCCGCTCGACGGCACGCCGAAGCCCGTGACCACGACCCACCCCGGCCGCAACGCCTTCACCGCGTTCGCGGGCACCGCCGGGCAACGGGTGCTGGTCCAGACGAGCGCCACGTCCGGTTCGTTCGGGTGCTGCGACCTGGACTGGTGGCTGATCGCCCCGGACGGCACGCGGGTCGGCAACGCCAAGTACGGCAACAACACCCTCGACACGATCGCCCTGCCGCAGACCGGCACCTACCGCATCTGGCTCGACCCGGCCCGCGGCCTCACCGGCGGCACGACGATCAGCGCGTGGGACGTCCCCGCCGACCTCGACGCGGGCGTCCAGGCGCTCGACGGCACCCCGACCACCGTCACCGTCGCCCACCCCGGCCGCAACGCCTTCACGACGTTCGCCGGCACCACCGGTCAGCGCGTGATCGTGCAGACCACCGGCACGTCGGCGTCGTTCGGCTGCTGCGACCTGGACTGGTGGTTGGCCGCGCCGGACGGCACGCGGGTCGGCAACGCCAAGTACAACAACAACACCCTCGACACGATCGCGCTGCCGCAGACCGGCACCTACCGCCTGGTCGTCAACCCGGCCGCCGCCCTCGTCGGCGGCACGACGGTCAAGGCGTGGACCGTGCCCGACGACCTGGACGCCGGCGCGCAGCCGACGGACGGCACGGCCAAGGCGGTCACGATCGCCAACCCGGGCCAGAACGCCTACACGACGTTCGCCGGTACGACGGGTCAGCGCATCCTGGTCCAGACGAGCGCGACATCGGCGTCCTTCGGGTGCTGCGACCTGGACTGGCAGGTGATCGCGCCGGACGGCACGCGGGTCGGCAACGCCAAGTACAACAACAACACCCTCGACACGATCGCCCTGCCGCAGACCGGCACGTACCGGGTGTACATCAACCCGGCGAGCACGCTGGTCGGCGGCACGACGGTCAAGGTCTGGACGGTACCGGCGGACCTGGACGCGGGCACCCAGCCGACGGACGGCACGGCGAAGACCGTCACCGTCGCCAACCCCGGTCAGAACGCCTACACGACGTTCGCCGGCACGACGGGCCAGCGCATCCTGGTCCAGACGAGCGCGACGTCGGCGTCCTTCGGGTGCTGCGACCTGGACTGGCAGGTGATCGCGCCGGACGGCACGCGGGTGGGGAACGCGAAGTACGGCAACAACACCCTCGACACGATCGCCCTGCCGCAGGACGGCACGTACCGGGTGTACTTCAACCCCGCCGCCGCGCTCACCGGCGGCACCACCGCCAAGGTGTGGACCGTCCCCGCCGACCTGGACGCGGGCACCCAGCCGACCGACGGCACCGCGAAGACCGTCACCGTCGCCAACCCCGGCCAGAACGCCTACACCACCTTCACCGGCACCACGGGCCAGCGGGTGCTGATCCAGACCAGCGGCACGTCGGCGTCGTTCGGGTGCTGCGACCTGGACTGGCAGTTGACCGCGCCGAACGGCACGCGGGTGGGCAGCACGAAGTACGGCAACAACACCCTCGACACGATCGCCCTGCCGCAGGACGGCACCTACCGGATCGACGTGAACCCGGCCGCCGCGCTCATCGGCGGCACGACGGTCAAGACCTGGACCGTGCCCGCCGACTTCGACGGCGGCGCGCAACCGCTCGACGGCACCGCGAAGACGCTGACCTTCGCCAACCCGGGCCAGAACGGCTACACCACGTTCACCGGCACCACGGGTCAGCGGGTGCTGGTCCAGACCAGCGGCACGTCGGCGTCGTTCGGGTGCTGCGACCTGGACTGGCAGTTGACCGCGCCGAACGGCACGCGGGTGGGCACCGCGAAGTACGGCAACAACACCCTCGACACCATCGCCCTCCCGCAGGACGGCACCTACCGGATCGACGTGAACCCGGCCGCCGCCCTGACCGGCAGCACGACGGTCAAGACCTGGACCGTGCCGAACGACCTCGACTTCGGCCCGCTCCCGCTCAACGGCACCGCGAGGACGCCGACCTTCACCAACCCCGGCCAGGACGGCTACGCGACGTTCACCGGCGCCGCGAACCAGCGCGTGGTGATCACCTCCGCGGGCACGTCGTCGTCCTTCGGCTGCTGCGACCTGAACTGGCAGCTCAACGGCCCCACCGGCGCCCGGATCGGCGCGGCCAGGTACGGCAACGCCACGCTCGACGTCACGCTGCCCTCGGTCGGCACCTACCGGCTCGTCGTGGCGCCCGCGGCGGCGCTGCTCGGCTCCGTCACGTTCACCGCCACCCTGCCCGCCGGCGCGGCCACCGCCCGGACCGAGGTGACCGACACCGCCGAACCGCAGGCCCCGGTCCGCCACCCGCGACCCCGCAAGCCCGACGACGCGCCGCACGTCGAGGACCCGAGGCCCGCGAAGGCCCAGCCGGGCCGCGTGCCCGCCGACCCGCGCTCGTCGAGCGCGGCCACCCCGGACCCGGAGCCCGAACCCGACCTCGCCCCCGCCTGGTCACCGGACCAGGGCAACCTCGACGGCGTCGACTGGTCGACCCGCCGCGCCGACCCCGTGCCCGTGGGGGACCTCGTGGCACCGCCCGGCACGACCGCGGTCAGCGGCCACGTCCGCGACCTCGACGGCGCGCCGCTCGCGGGCATCCCCGTGCGCGTCGACTCGGTGCGCACGACGACCGACGCGCAGGGCCGCTTCCTGCTCGCCGACGTCCGCGAGAACGCCACGACCGTCGTGGTCGACGGGTACGCGGCCGGGAAGGTCAAGCACGGCACGTTCCGCATCCGCGCCAAGGTCGCCAAGGGCGTCACCACCCCGCTGGACGCGACGGTGTGGCTGCCGCGCCTGGACATGCGCAACACGGTGGCGATCGACGCGCCCACCAAGGCCGAGACCGTGCTGACCACCCCCGACGTGCCCGGCCTGGAGGTGCGCGTCCCGGCCGGGTCCGTGGTGCGCGACCAGGACGGCAACGTCGTGCGGGAGCTGGGCATCACCGCGATCCCGGTCGACCGGCCGCCGTACCCGCTGCCGCGCAACGGGATCGTGCCCACCTACTTCACCGTGCAGCCCGGCGGCACGTCGATCTTCCCCGACGGCGCGTCGGTGGTGTACCCGAACTACACCGACCTGCCGCCCGGCACCGAGGTCGACTTCTGGAACTACGACCCGACCGACGAGGGCTGGTACGTCTACGGCAAGGGCCGCGTCGACGACGACGGCACCCGCGTGGTGCCGGACGACAAGACCCGCCTGTGGACGCTCGACGGCGCGATGTTCAACACGCCCGGCAACCCGAAGCCGGACAAGCCGTGGTGGCAGGACCTGGTCGACAAGCTGTCCGGCGACCCGGTCGACCTGTCCACCGGCCTGCTCACCGACGCCCACACCGACCTCGGCCTCAACGACACGCTGCCGATCTCGCTGACCCGCCAGTACTGGCAGGGCGACGGCAAGGTCCGCGAGTTCGGCCTGAACTCCGGCGCCGACTTCAACATGTTCCTGGCCTCCGAGCAGCAGTACCAGGAGGTCGACCTCTACACGCCCGGCGGCGGGCGGGCGCACTACGCGCGGACCTCGCCCGGCACCGGCTACAACGACGCCGTGTTCGGCGCGGTCGGCTCGCCCGGCCGGTTCACCGGCTCGACCATCGCCCAGGCCAACGGCGACTGGGTGCTGACCCTGCGCGACGGCACCAAGTACTTCTTCCCCTGGTACGCCCGGCCGCGCGCGATGCAGGACCGCAACGGCAACCAGGTGACGTTCACCCGCACCGGCGGCGCGAACGGCGAGGTCACCCGGATCACCTCGCCCAACGGCCGCTGGATCTCCCTGGAGTACGACGCCACCAACCGGGTCAGCCGGGCGCGCGACAACATCGGCCGCACCACGTCCTACACCTACGACGCGGCGGGCCGGCTCGCCACCGTCACCGACGTGGCGGGCAAGGTCACCACCTACGCCTACGACACCGCGAACCGCGTCACCCGGATCACCGACGCCAGGGGAGTGGCCTACCTCGACGTCGCCTACGACGCGAACGGCCGGGTGCGGCGGCAGGACCTCGCCGACGGCGGCAGCTACGAGTTCGACTACACCCTGGACGCGGCGGGCGCGATCACCGAGACGCGGGTGACCCAGCCCAACGGGTCCGTGCGCCGGGTCGTCTTCGACGCCAACCGCATGGTGGCGTCCGACACCGCCGCGCACGGCACGCCGCTGGCCCGCACCACGACCTACGTGCGCGGACCGGACAACCGGGTCGACGCCGTGGTCGACCCGTACGGCAGGCGCACCGGCTACACCTACGATGCCGGCGGGCGGGTCACCGCGATCACCGGGCTCGCGGGCACCGGTGACGCGTTCACCAGCGGCGGCGCGACCTACGGGGCGTTCGACCGGCCGACGTCCACCACGGACGCCGACGGCGCGACCACCACCTACACCTACGACGCCAAGGGCAACCCGCTCACCGCCACCGACCCGGCGGGCCGCGTCACGACCACGACGTGGACCTCCTCCGGGCAGGTCGCGACGGTGACCGACCCCGGCGGCGCGGTCACGAGGTTCGCCTACGAGGCGGGCGGCGCGGTGTCGGCCACCGACGCGCTGGGCCGCACCGCGAGGCACTTCGCGGACGCGGCGGGGCGGCTCGTGCAGGAGACCGACCCGTCCGGCGCGGCCACGCTGACCGCCTACGACGTGCTCGACCAGCCGGTCACCGTCACCGACGCGCTGGGCGGCGTGAGCCGGTTCGGCCACGACGACGGCGGCAACCTCACGTCGTACACCGACCAGCGCGGCAAGGTCACCCGGTGGTCCTACGACGGCCAGGACCGGCCGGTGTCCACCACCGACCCGCTCGGCCGCACCGCCACCACCGCCTACGACCCGGCGGGCCGGCCCACGGCCTCGGTCACCCGCTCCGGCAAGCGCACCGAGACCACCTACGACGCGCTCGACCGGCCGACGAGGACCCGGTTCGGCGTCACGGGGGCGTCCGCGCAGGAGTCCCGGCTCACCTACACCTACGACGCGCTCGACCGGTTGGCCGTGCTGGAGGACAGCGCGGGCGGCACGCTCACCCACGCCTACGACGTGCGCGACCGGCTCACCTCGGTCACCGGCCCCAACGGCGCGGTCGGCCGCGGCTACGACGCGGCGGGCAGGCAGGCGTCCACCACCGTGACCGGGCTGCCCACCACCACCTACGCCTACGACGCGTCCGGCGCGTTCACCGGCGTCACCCGCGGCGGCGACAGCACCACCGCCACCAGGGACGCGGCGGGCCGGGTGGCCGTGCTGACCCTGCCCGGCGGGTGGACCCAGACCTACACCCACGACGCCGCGGGCCAGGTCACCGGCATCGCCTACGCCCACCAGGGCACGCCGAAGGGCGACCTCGGCTACACCTACGACGCCGCCGGCCGCCGCACGTCGGTCACCGGCAGCCTCGCCGGCGTCGCCCTCCCGGCGGCGCGGACCGGCCTGGCCCACGACGACGCCAACCGCCTCACCTCGGCGGGCGGCGCGGCGCTGTCCCACGACGCCGACGGCAACCTGACCGGCGACGGCACCACCACCTACTCGTGGAACGCGCGGGGCCAGTTGACCGGCACCAGCCGGGTCGGGCTCACCGGCGCGTTCGCCTACGACGCGGCGGGCACCCGCACCACCCGCGTGGTCGGCGGCACGACCACGCGGTTCGTCACCGACGGCGCGAACGCGGTCGCCGAACTGGACGCGGCGGGCCAGGTCACCGGGTCGCTGCTGTCCGCCGGCACGGACCAGTGGTTCGCGCGCACCGCGGCGGGCGTCACCGACACGACCCTGACCGACGTGCTCGGCTCGCCGGTCGCGCTGGGCCGCGCGGACGGCACCACGGCGGCCACCACCGCCTACGACCCGTTCGGCGTGCCCGCCACGACCGGCGACCGGCGGGGCTCGGACCTTGCGTTCACCGGGCGGCAGGACGACGGCACCGGCCTGAGCCACCACCGGGCGCGCTACTACAGCCCGGCGTTGCAGCGGTTCGTCTCCGAGGACCCGATCGGCATCGCGGGCGGCACGAACCTCTACGCCTACGCGGCGAACTCGCCCACCAACCTCACCGACCCGTCCGGCCACAACCCGCTGCTGGTGGGCTGCCTGGTCGGCGGCCTGCTCGAAGGCGGCATGAACTACGCGGGCCAGCGCCTGTCCGGCCGCAAGGTCGACTGGGGCTGGGGCGGCGTGGGCGGCGCGGCGGCGGGCGGGTGCGCGATGGGCGCGCTCGGCGGCGCGCTGGGCGGGCTGGGCAAGGCGTCCAAGGCGATGCCGCCGTTCCCGAACGCGCTGACCCAGGGCCGCAACGCCGAGGCGGGCGTGGACGTCTACCGGGGCATCCGCAACGGCGACTCGGTGTACTCGGGGATCACCAACAACGTCTCCCGCCGCGCCGGCGAGCACGCCGGCAAGGCGTTCGACCACCTGGAGACGGTGACCCGCAACGGTTCGGTGACCCGGGGCGAGGCGCGTGCCATCGAGCAGGCGCTGATCAACCGCAACCGGGGCGAGAACGTCCGCAACAGCATCAGCCCGAAGCACCCCTACTACGATCAGGCCGTGAAGTGGGGAGAGGCGTGGTTGGGCCGCAACGGGTACCCCCGGTGAACCTGGTCGCGGGGCCGGGTTCGCGCAAGGCGGTGCGCGCGGGCGACGTGTTCGCGCTGCACCTGGTCGACGGCAGGCGCCTGTTCGGCCGGGTGGTGGCGGCGGACCTGCCGCGCGAGCGCGCGCCGATGCCCGGCGCGAACCTGGTCTACGTCTACGGGCCGCCGTCGGACGGGGCCGTGCCGGACCCCGCGCGGCTGCGCCCGGACGCCCTGCTGGTCCCGCCCCTGTTCATCAACCGGCTGCCGTGGTCGAAGGGCTACTTCCGCCCGGTGGCGCACCACGACCTGACCGGGGACGACCTGCTGGCGCGCCACTGCTTCCGCACCGCGGACGGGCAGCACGTCGACGAGCGGGGCGCGCCGGTCGCGCACCGCACCGAACCGTGCGGCACGTGGGGCCTGGCGGGGTACGCGACGGTGGACCGCGAGGTCGGCCGGGCGCTGGGCCTGCCCGCCGAGGGCCACGCCGGATGAGCCCGACCCGGCGCGCCTTCCTGGCCGGAGCCGTCCTCACCGCCCTGACCGGCTGCTCCACCGCGCCCGCCGCCGCGGTGGAGCACCCCGCCCTGCGGCGACCGGCGCGGGCGGGCGCGGTGGCGTTCCTGCGCACGGGCGCGGCCGGTCCGCTGCGCGAGCTGCGCGGCGAGCCGGACGTCCTGGTCGGCCTCGGCCCGCGCCTGTCGCCCGGCACGCCCGGCCTGACCGCGATGCCCCCGTTCCCGGGCGAGGTGCTGCTGCCCGAGCGCGCGAACACCGACGCGTTCCTCCAGGTGGAGGGCGACGACGAGGCCGCGTGCGCGGACCGCCTGACCGGGCTGTGCGAGGCCCTGCCGGACACCCGGGTCACCTGGCGGACCGCGGTCCGGCGCGACACCGTGGACGACTCGCTCCAGCGCAACCCGTTCGGCTTCGTCGAGGGCCACACCAACGACCGGTCGGTCCTGCTGCCGACCGGCGAGGCCCTGCTGGCGGTCCGCGTCATCCGCCTGGCGCACCGGCTGTGGGACCACGACAGCGAGGAGCGGCAGAGCCGGGTCATCGGCCGCCGGCGGGACGGCACGTGGCTCGACGGCACCCCGGCGCACGCCGTCCCCGACCTCGCCGCCGACCCCACCGGCGCGGCGGTCCCGCTGGACTCGCACGTCCGGGCGATGAACCCGCGCACGCCGGGCGCGGCGTCGCCCCGGATGCTCCGCCGGTCCTGGTCCTACCAGGCCCCGCCGACACCGCAGGGCACGCCGGACGAGGGCGTGCTGTTCATGGCGTTCCAGGACGACTTCGCCACCGGGTTCGCCCTCGCCCAGTCCCGGATGCCGGCGGACGCGCTCGGCCCCTACCTGCTCGCGGTCGGCGGCGGCTACTTCGCCGTGCCGCCCCCGGCCTGATCCGCCGTGCCGGCCCCGGCCTGATCCGCCGTGCCGGCCCCGGCCTGATCCGCCGTGCCGGCCCCGGCCTGATCCGCCGTGCCGCCCTCGGGCCGATCCGCCGTGCCGCCTCCGGGCGGACGGGCGCCCAGCGCGCGCAGCACGTGCTCGGCCAGGCGCTCCAGGTAGTCCGGCCCCAGCTCCACCCGGCGCACGGCCAGCCGCCAGTACAGCGGCGCGCCGACGAGGTCGAGGGCGAGTTCCACGTCCAGGTCGGCGGGCAGCTCGCCGCGCTCGACCGCGCGGCGCAGGGTGGCCGCGCCCAGGGCGCGCCGGGGTTCGCCGATCGTGGTCCGCACCGCCTCGGCGAGCACCGGGTTGCGCCCGGCCTCGGCGGTGAGGTCGGGCAGTATCGCGGCGAAGCGCGGGTGGGTCAGCCAGTCGCGCATCGCGTGCAGCGTGGCCACCAGGTCGCCGCGCAGCGACCCGGTGTCCGCGACCTCGGCGAGGGGGACGCTGAACTCGGAGAGCACCGCGACCACCATGTCCGGCTTGGCCGGCCAGCGGCGGTACAGCGCGCTCTTGCCCACACCGGCGCGCTTGGCCACCGCCTCCATCGACAGCCGGCCGTAGCCGTGCTCGGCCAGCTCGTCCAGCACGGCCTCGGTGATGGCGGAGGTGATCTGCGGCTGGAGGACGGCCGCGCCGGACGGCGTGCGCCTGGTCACGCGGCGAACACCTCCCGGTGGGCCGCCACGTGCTCGGCGAACGAGCGGGGCGGCCGGCCGGTCACCCGGGCCACGGTGTCGGTGACCCGGTCCTCGGCGCCGCGCCCGATGTCCTCGTCCAGGCCGGCGAGCACGGCGGCGAAGGTGCGGGGGAGGCCCGCCGCGGCCAGCCGGTCGACCAGGGTGGGCACGTCGACCGACCGGTGCCGGACGGGCAGCCCGGTGACCCGGGCGATCGTCGCGGCGGCGTCGGCGTAGCTCAACGCCTCCGGGCCGGTGATCACGTGCTCCGCGTCGTGCGGCTCGGGGTCGGTGAGCGCGCGGAACGCGACCGCGGCGATGTCGTCGGCGTCCACGAACGCCACCCGGCCGTCGCCGGTGGCGGTGACCACCTCGCGGTCGGCGCGCAGGGAGTGCGCGACGGCGTGGTCACCGGTGAAGTTCTGCATGAACCACGACGGGCGCAGCACCGCCCACTCCGGGACGGCGGAGCGGACCAGCCGGTAGAGCGCGCCCATGCCGGTGCCGCCCTCCTCGATCGCGGAGGAGCCGAGCAGCACGACGCGGCGCACGCCCGCGTCCGCCGCCGCGGCGAGGAACGGTTCGACCAGCGGCGCCGGCTCGGCCACCCCGATCGGCGCGACGAGGTAGACGCGGTCCACGCCGTCCAGCGCGGGCGCGTGCGTGGCGGGGTCGGTCCAGTCGAAGGGCACCCGGTCCACGCCCGGGCGGCGACTGGCGACGCGCACCGGGGTGGTCGGGCGCAGCAGGGCGGCGACGCGGCTGCCGGTCGTGCCGGTGCCGCCGGTGACCAGGGCCGTCATGCCGCGAAGCCCATGTCTTCGGCGGCCTTCGGGCTCCAGTAGTCGCGGTAGTGGGTGATCGCCCCGTCGACGACGGTGATCACCGCGATGTAGGCCATCCGGTAGTCCGCGCCCGTGGGCACGGCCACGCCCTCCACCTCGAACTCGACCACGACGGTCGTCGGGTCGGTGGTCTCGTGCAGGGTCAGCGCGGTGACCGCCCTCGGCGCGACCAGGTCGTTGTAGCCGCGCAGGTAGTCGTGCACGGCGGCCCGGCCCTCCAGGCGGCGCGGCGAACCGGCGGCGGCGAACGGGAACTCCAGGACGCCGTCCTCGGCCCACAGGTCGGCGAAACCGGGCATGTCGTGGGCCAGGAGCAGGCGCATCGCCTCGTCGACGACCTGGCGCGGTGCGGTGGTGGACACGGGACTCCTCAATCGGACGGAACGGTATCGTCCCGTCCAACATACGTCGGACGGGACCGTATCGTCCATTCCGTCGAGGAGGTGCCGGTCACACCACCGCGCCGACGTTCCGGTCCGCCGCACCGCTCAACGGGCGTGCCGCACCGGCGGGGCCGCGCTGTCCCACCACTGCTGGAGGGGGCTGGGCAGCGGCTGCCGCTGCTCGTGCGCGCGGTGCTGGACGACCTCGGGGCAGGCGCCCGGTGCGGTGGTCGTCCGGTGGGCGGGACCGAAGTGGGCCTCGAACAGCGCGTCGAAGATAGGAGTGGTGCTCATGGCGCACCATGGTCCGAACGTCGGGCGGGGAGCGGCGCGGGACATGCGTCCACATCCGGGTGAGAACGGTTTAAACACCCCGATAGGGCGAATCCCGCGCCGGTCCCCGACGACTACCCCCGGTCCCCGGCCCGCGCCGGCGTCCCGACGTCGACCAGCCCGGCCAGCGCCGCCGGCAACGGCTCCCGGTGCAGGACACCGAGGCGCTGGGTGGCCCGGGTGAGGGCGACGTACAGCTCGGCCGCGCCGCGTGGGCCGTCGGCGAGGATGCGCTCCGGTTCCACGACCAGCACGGCGTCGAACTCCAGGCCCTTCGTCTCCGACGCCGCCACCGCGCCCGGCACGTCCGGCGGCCCGATCACGACGCTGGTGCCCTCCCGACCGGCCTCCTCCCGCGCGAACTCCGCGACGGCGGCGGCCAGCCCGTCCCCGTCGACCCGCCTCGACCACGGCCGCACGCCGCACGCGCGGACCGAGTCCGGCGGCCGGACGTCCGGCGCGAAGTCGGCGAGCACCGCGGCGGCGACCGTCATGATCTCCGCGGGCGTGCGGTAGTTCACGGTCAGCGACCGGTAGACCCAGCGGTCGGGCACGTACGGCTCCAGCACCGCCTCCCACGACGTCGCGCCGGCCGGCGACCGGCGTTGCGCGAGGTCGCCCACCACCGTGAAGGACCGGCCCGGGCAGCGCCGCATCAGCACCCGCCAGTCCATCTCGGACAGCTCCTGCGCCTCGTCGACCACGACGTGCCGGTAGGTCCAGTCCCGGTCCGCGGCGGCCCGCTCGACGAGCTCGCGGGTGTCCTGCTCGACGAAGCGCTCCGCCAGGTCCTCGGCGTAGAGCAGGTCCGTGGCGAACAGGTGGTCCTCGTCGTCCATCGAGTCCTGGCGGCCGACGAAGCTGTCCAGCACCTCGGCGGCGTGCGCGGTCGCCGCCCGCCGCTGCCGCTCGGCCTCCCGGTCGACCGCCTCGTCGCGGCCCAGCAGGTCCACCAGCTCGTCGAGCAGCGGCACGTCCGACACCGTCCAGGCGTCGCCGACCGCGCGCCACAGCACCGGGTCGCCGCCCGCCGCCCGCAGCCGTTCGCGGGAGGAGAGGAGCGTCGCCAGCACGTCCTCCGGCGTCAGCACCGGCCACAGCTCGTCCAGCGCGGCGGCGAACTCGTCGCTCTCCGCCAGCTCCTTGCGCAGCTCGACCCGCAGGCGCTCCCAGGACGTGCGGTCCTCCCGGGTCAGCCAGCCCTTGCCGATCCGGGGGATGGCCCGCTCGGTGAGCACGTACGTGACGATCTCGGCGAACACCGCGCGCGCCTCGTTGTGCGGCAGCCCGCTCGCGCGCGCCTCCTCCCGGGCCCACTCCGCGGTCTCGGCGTCGATCCGCGCCGGGACGCCGCCCAGTTCGAGCGGCAACGGCTCCTCCGGCAGGCACTGGCGGTCGGCGACCGCCGCCGCCAGCACGTCCAGGACCTTCAGCGACCCCTTGAGCCGCGCCGCGTCCGGGGCGTCCTCGGCGGTGACCCGCAGGCCGGGCACGAGGCCGCCGGTGGTCGTGAACACCACGTCGGACTCGCCCAGCGACGGCAGCACGCGGCCGATGTGGTGGAGGAACGCCGGGTTCGGCCCGACCACGAGCACGCCGTGCCGCTCCATCCGCTCGCGCTGGGTGTAGAGCAGGTACGCGACGCGGTGCAGCGCCACCACGGTCTTCCCGGTGCCCGGCCCGCCCTCGATCACCAGCACGCCGGGGTGGTCGAGGCGGATGATCTCGTCCTGCTCGGCCTGGATCGTCGCCACGATGTCGCGCATGCCCTCGCCGCGCGGCGCGTTGACCGCCGCGAGCAGCGCCGCGTCCTCGCCCTCGTCACCGCTGGGGCGGCCGAGCGCCTCGTCGGTGAAGCCGACCACCCGGCGCCCGCGCGCGTGGAACTGGCGGCGGCGGCGCATGCCCTCCGGGTTCGCCCCGGTGGCGACGTAGAACGCGCGCGACGCCGGCGCCCGCCAGTCGAGCAGCACCGGGTCGTAGTCCCCGCCCTCGTCGAACAGGCCGATCCGGCCGATGTACCGGCGCTCGCCCGACACCGCGTCCAGCCGGCCGAAGCACAGCCCGTTGTCGGCCACGGCCAGCCGCTTCGCCTCCTTGACCAGCGCGCGCACCTCGGAATCCCGTTCCACCGGGGTGCCGTCGCGCCCCCGCAGCGCCGCGTCGTACGCGTTCTTCACCCGCGCGCGCTCGGCGTCCAGCCGCGCGTAGAGCCCGGCCACGTAGTCCCGTTCGGACCGCAGCTCTTCTTCATAACCCTGAGTTGACACGTGCTCCCCGCAACGGCTAATCTCGTAGTAGATTCGGCAGGCTGTTCACCCCTCGGTGAAGAGCAGGCCGATTTTTCATTCTCCGCCCCCTGTCAAATCACGCTCAGGCCCCTCCCGGTCGGTGGCGTCGGGCAGCGGGCCCGTCGAGCAGCAGCCTCGCGGCCACCGCCGCGCCGTCCACGCGGACCTCGTCGGCCACGGCGGCGGCCCGGGCGCGGGTGGCGGGGGACAGGGCCGTCGCGAGCGCGGCCGACAGCGAACCCGCGGTCGGGGTCGGGCCGTCGTGCGCCGCGCCGATGCCCAGCGCGGCCACCCGACCGGCCCAGTACGGCTGGTCCACCGCCTGGGGCACCACCACCTGTGGCGCGCCGGCGCGGGCCGCCGTCGTCGTCGTGCCCGCCCCGCCGTGGTGCACGACGGCGGCCACCCGGCCGAACAGCGCCCGGTGGTCGACCTCGCCGACGGTGAAGCAGTCGTCGGCGTCGTCCACCGGGGCCAGCCCGGCCCAGCCGCGGGAGAGCACCGTGCGGCGGCCCTGCGCCCGGACCGCCTCCACCGCCGCGCGGGCGGCGTCCGGGGAGCCGTGCATCGGCATGCTGCCGAAGCCCACGTAGACCGGCGGGTCGCCGGCGTCCAGGAACGCCACCAGCTCGTCCGGCAGCGGCCGGGACCCGGGCGCGAACCACGCGCCGGTCTGCACGACGTCCAGCTCCGGCGCCCCGCGCCACGGGTCCAGGACGGGGTCCGTCGCCAGCCACGGCCGGTCGCCGACGACGTAGTCGCGGACGCGGTCCACCGGCGGCAGGCCGGCCGACACCCGGCTCGCGTTGAGCGCCTCGCCGAACAGCGCGTCGATGCTCCGCGCGTCCAGGTCCCAGAGCGCCCCGTTGTCGGTGACGCCCTCCGGGAACGGCCGGCCCGGGTACGCCAGCGGCGGGCGGTGCGGCGACGGCAGCGTGAGCTGCTGGAAGGTCACCGACACCGCCCGGACGCCCAGGCGCTCGGCCACCGACAGCGCGCCCGCCGCGGCCGGCAGCGCGCCGGTCGCCACCACCGCGTCGCACCCCTCGGCCGCCGCGGTGACCTGCCCGAACAGGCTCGTGATCAACTCGGCCGCCCGCCGCGGCAGGGACGACGGCGCCGGGGCCGCGGTCGTCAGCGCGCTCGCCGACGGCCCGACCGGCACCAGCGCCACGCCGATCCCGGCCAGCCGGCGCACGAAGTCCTCGTCCGGCGGCGCGCACACCCGCACCTCGGCGCCGGCTTCCCGCAACCGCACCGCGAGACCGACCAGTGGTTCGACGTCCCCCCGCGACCCGTAGGTCGACAACAGCACACGCACTTCGCGACACCCATTTCCGCAGGTTCCGGTGGTGAGCGGCGATTCTGCGGCATCACCGGGCCCTTGCCGCAAGCCCCGGGGTGCGCTATAAGTTGAGAGTGGAGAGGAGTGGTCCTCCTCCTTCTCCCACCTCACCGGCCGGTCGGGCGGGGAAACGCCCGCGTCGCCTCACGCCGGTTCACCGGCCCGTTCCCGCAGGTCCGGACCGTGCGAACCCTGATCGTGCGAACCCGGACGGCGCAGGTCCGGACCGCGCAGGTTCGAGCCGCGCAGGTTCGAACCGCGCAGGCCGAGGGCGAGCCCCAGCACCACCACGGCCATCCCGGCCCACACCAGCGGTCCCGGCGCGCGGCTGCCCACCGCGATCCCGGCCAGCGCGGCGGCGACCGGTGCGACGCCCGTGAGCAGGCCGACCGGCCCCGAGCCGAGCGCGGCGACCGTGGAGTACCACAGCACGAACGCGACCGCCGTGACCAGCACGGCCAGGTAGGCGACCGCCGCCCACTCCGCCGCCGTCACCGAGGCCACCGCGCCCGCGCCCTCCGCCACCAGCGCCAGCGCGCCGAACATCACCGCGCCCAACCAGACCGAGTGCAGCGAGACGCCCCACGCGCCGTGCCGCGCCAGCACCGGGATCGCCAGCAGCGTGAACGCCGCCTCGCACGCCATCGCGACCGCGGCCCACGCCACGCCCTCCGCGTCCGCCCGCCCGGCGCCCTCGACCAGCGCGGCGCCCGCCGTGACCACGACGGCCGCGACCAGCACCGGTCCCTGCGGCGTCCGCCGCTCCAGCAGCGGGCCGACGACCCCGATCACCACCGGCACGCACGCCACGGCGACCGCGACGACCGCCGGTTCGGCGTGCGCGACCCCGCGCACCACGGCCACGTTGAACAGCACCAGCCCGGTGGCCGCGATGCCCGCCAGCCACCACCACTCCCGGCCGCGCGGTCGCACCACCGGCACCCCGAGGAGCCTGGCGACCAGCGCGAGGACGGCGATCGCGGCGGTGTAGCGGACCGCCTGGGTGGTGAACAGCGGTGCGTCGACGAGCGTGCGGGAGACCCCGACGCTGCCGCCGACCAGGGCCATCGCGGTGATGCCGGCGGCGACGGCGCGCGCCGGTGACCGGGTGGGGGTGGTGAGTGCCTGCATGCCCTCAGCCTCCCGGCACAATGGTCCGGTGAGCAGGTCCAAAGAAGATCCAGTCGGCAGGTCCAAAACCGGCAGGTCCGAAACCGGCGGGCCCGCGACCGGGGGGCTCGCGACCGGCGCGGACTTCCTCCAGCTGGACCTCGCCGACGCGCCGGTCGGCGGCCTCGCGGACTGGCTCACCCGGCAGCTGCGGCGGGCCATCGCGGACGGCAGGCTGCCGGTCGGCGGCAGGCTCCCGCCGACCAGGGCGCTGGCCGCGGAGCTGCGCGTGTCGCGCGGCGTGGTCACCGAGGCGTACCAGCGGCTGACCGAGGACGGGCAGGTCGCCGGTCGCGGTCGCGCCGGGACGGTCGTGCTCGCCGCCCCGGTCACCCCCGCGCCGCCGCCCGGACCGCCCGCGCCGCCGCCCGAGCCGGTGTTCAGCGCGGGTGCCGCGGCCTTCGAGGCGCTGCGCGCGGTGCCCGCGCGGATCGACCTCTCGCCCGGCGTGCCCGACCTGGCCGCGTTCCCGCGCGCCGCGTGGCTGCGCGCCGAGCGGTCCGTGCTGGCCGACCTGTCACCGGCCGACTTCGGCTACGGCGACCCGCGCGGCGCGCCGCCGTTCCGCGCCGCGGTGGCCGCCTGGCTCGCCCGCAACCGGGGCATCCGCGCCGACCCCGACGACGTGCTGGTCGTCGCCGGGGTCGCGCAGGCGTTCGCCCTGCTCGCCCGCGTGCTGCGGGACGACGGCGTCACCGCGGTCGCGGTGGAGGACCCGGGCTCGCTGGGCGCCCGGCAGCAGCTGGGCAACTGGGGCCTGGCCACCCCGCCGGTCCCCGTCGACGGGCACGGCGTCCGCGTCGACGACCTCGTGGCCACCGGCGCGCCCGCCGTCCTGCTCACGCCCGCGCACCAGTTCCCGACCGGGGTGGTCCTCGACGGGCGGCGGCGGCGCGAGCTGATGCGGTGGGTGGACGCCGGCGGCCTGGTGATCGAGGACGACTACGACGCCGAGCACCGCTACGACCGGCCGCCCGTGCCCGCGCTGCGGTCCCTGCGCGCCGACGGCGTCTGCTACGCGGGCAGCGTGTCGAAGTTGCTGGCACCGGCCCTGCGCACCGGCTGGCTGCTCGCGCCCGCCCGGTACCGGGACGCGGTGGTGGCGGCCAAGCGCGACACCGACCTCGGCAACGCGGTGCTGCCGCAGCTGGTCCTGGCGCGGCTGATGGGCGACGGCGACCTGGAGCGCCACCTGCGCCTGGTGCGCCGCCGCCACCGCGAGCGCCGCGACGCGATGATCGGGGCCGTCCGCCGGCACCTGCCGCGGGCGCGCGTGCACGGCGCGGCGGCCGGCCTGCACCTGATGGTCACCTTCGACGTGCCGTTCGCCGACGTGGACCTGGCCGCCGCCGCCCTGGCCCGGGGCGTGAAGGCGCACCCGCTGTCCTGGCACCGCGCCCGACCCGGCGACCCGGGCCTGGTCCTCGGCTACGCCGCGACCACGGCGGGCGACATCGCGGAGGGCGTCGCCGTCCTCGGCGAGGTGCTGCGCGACCTGGGTTGACGGGCCGGGGTCACCTGCGCCGGGCCCGGTAGGCGGCCACCGCGAGCCGGTTGCCGCACGCGGTGCTGCAGTAGCGGCGCGACCGGTTGCGGGACAGGTCGAGCACCACGCCGTCGCAGGTCTCGTCGGCGCACACGGACAGCCTGCTCATCTCGTCGGCCCGGACCACGTCGACCACGGCCATGGCCGTCTCGGCGGCGATCCGGTCGGCCAGCGGCGTGTCCGGGTGCACGACGTGCAGGTGGTAGTCGAACCCGTCGTGCCGCACCAGCCTGGGCACCGCGCGGTGGGTGGCGAGCACCTCGTTGACCAGCTCCGCCGCCGTGTCGCGGTCGCTGGTCAGCATCCGGCGCAGCGGGGCGCGCAGCGCGCGGACCGCCTCCAGGTCGCGGGCGTCGCGGGCCCGCGCGCCGGTGTAGCCGTGCTTCGCGAAGAACGCGTCGACCTGTGCCAGGCCGGTCATCGTGTCCGGCTCCACCGCCGAGTTCACGAGGTCGACCGCCGCGAGCAGGGCGGCGGTCGTGTCATGGGTGAAGACCATGTTGACAGATTACCGCCACCGTCCATAGCGTCATGGGTCATGAGCATCGTGACGCATGACAAGACGGCCGGTCGGGTCACGTCCGGGCTGGGGCTGGCCGCCGTGTCGGCATCGGCGTTCGGCCTGTCCGGGCCGCTTGGCCGGGGTCTGATGGAGGCCGGGTGGACGTCGGCGGCCGCGGTCGCGGTGCGGGTCCTGCTGGCCGGTGTCGTGCTGCTGCCGGTGGCCGTCGTCCGGCTGCGCGGGCGTTGGCACCTGGTGCGCCGCAACGCCGGACTGCTCCTCGGCTACGGCCTGGTCGCCGTCGCGGCCTGCCAGCTGGCCTTCTTCAACGCGGTGGCGCGGATGGAGGTCGGGGTCGCGCTGCTCGTGGAGTACACCGCGCCGGTGGCCGTGGTCGGCTGGCTCTGGCTGCGGCACGGGCAGCGGCCCGGTCGCCTGACCGTCCTCGGGGTGGTGCTCGCCGCCGGCGGCCTGCTGCTGGTCCTGGACCTGCTGTCCGGCGCGGAGGTGGACGCGGTCGGCGTCCTGTGGGCGCTGGGCGCGATGGTGGGGGCGGCGGTCTACTTCGTGCTCTCCGCCCGGGAGGACGACGCCCTGCCGGGCAGCGCCCTCGCCGCCGGCGGCCTGCTGCTCGGCGGGCTGGTACTGCTCCTGGCGGGCCTGGTCGGCTTCGTCCCGCTCGGCGCGACCACCGGGCCGGTGTCGTTCGACGGGGTCACCGTGCCGTGGTGGCTGCCGGTGCTCGGCCTCGGCGTGGTGACCGCGGCGCTCGGCTACGTCACCGGCATCGCCGCGACCCGCCGCCTCGGCTCGCGGCTGGCGTCGTTCGTGGCGCTCACCGAGGTGCTGATGACCCTGGTCTTCGCCTGGCTGCTGCTGGGGGAGGCGCCGCGCCCGGTCCAGCTGCTCGGCGGAGCGCTGACCCTGCTCGGCGTCGTCGTGGTCCGCCTGGGCGAACCGCGGGCGTAGCCCCGCCCAGGGGGAGGCCGGACCACGCCCGCGGGGTCTCAGCCGGCCGCACCGTCCAGGTGGGCCTCGAAGCGGACCGCGGCGAGGGCCTCGTCGGCGGTGTCGTGCAGGGGCAGGAGGCGGTCCATCGCGGTCAGCTCCAGGGAGCGCCGCACCGCTCTCGACGCGACCACGTGGACGGGGCGGCGGGGCGCGGCGTTGTGCTCACGGACCCGGCCGAGCGCGGCGATGCCGGAGGAGGCGAAGAACGTCACCTCCGAGAGGTCCACGACGAGACCCGCCGCGCCGCCGTCGAGGGCGGACGCGCAGCGGTGGAAGAGGTCGTCGCTGGTGAACATGTCGATCTCGCCGGTGACGCGGACCACCGCCGCGTCACCGGGGGTCGTGCTGGTGGTCGCCGTCGAGGGCAGCTGCGAGGAAGTCACAGATCATCCATGCCCACGAACGGGTGAAGGCAAACCTCGATCCGCGGACGGGTGCGGGTGCGGCCGGCGAGCGCCGGGGGCGGGGTCAGCCGGTGAGCGCCGGGGTCAGGACGGGAAAGGGGAGCCGGGCCCACACCACCTTCGCCTCCGCCATCCGGCGCACGCCCCAGTCCTGGCACAGCGTCAGCACCATCCGCATCCCGTTGCCGCGGTGCTCGCCCAGCGTGGAGCGGCCGACCAGCGGCAACCGGTCCGGCGTGCCGTCGCGCACCTCGACGACCAGGTGCGAGCCGGTGCCGCCGTGCTCGCTGCGCAGCACGAGGTGGCGCGGCGCGGCGGCGTGGTCGCAGGCGTTGGCGGCCAGTTCGGTCGCGACGAGCTGCACGTCCTGCACGAACTCCTCGTCCGACCCGGCGAGGACGCGGGCGATCTCGCCGCGCATCGCGGCCAGGTTGTCGGACGTGGGGGAGGCGTCCAGCGCGACCTCCCCGGTGGCGGCATGCGCGGCCGGTGTGACGACGGGGGCCCGCAGCGAGCTGTGATCCGGCATACCGCTTCCTCGTGGTGGTGGTCCAACGCCCCTGGGACAGCGCATCGGGGGCGCACCGCTGGGTTTCCCGCCCGGCGGGGCTCTACACCAGAACAGGTGAACCCGCCTGATGCGCATGACGTGGTCCTCGCCACACCGGCCCCGTCCCATCCGACTACCTCGAACGGGGCAGCACCACTCCGGTACGTAACATTCTCGCCCTATTTGCCTTGCGGGTGCGGCGACCGTCCAGCCCATCGGCGGATCACTGGGTACGGTGCGTGTCGGTTGATCGTTCGAGGTGGAGGTCCTGCGGGTGAACATCGACGAGATGTTGCGCGAGGCGATGTCGGTCGAAGGCGCGGTGGGGGTGTCGCTGGTCGACTACGACAGCGGCATGACGCTCGGCGCGCAGGGCGGCAACGCGCTGCTGGACCTCGAAACGGCGGGCGCGGGCAACACCGAGGTGGTCCGGGCCAAGCTGCGCACCATCGCGTCGCTCCAGCTCGACGACGCGATCGAGGACATCCTGATCACGCTCGCCAAGCAGTACCACATCATCCGGCCGCTGGCGGAGGACAAGGGCACCCGCCTCTTCCTCTACCTGGTCCTCGACCGCTCGCGCGCGAACCTGGCCCTGGCCCGGCTGCACCTGCGGCGCGTCGAGCAGGCGCTGATCGTATGACCGCGGACCGGGTGCAGATCCGGCTCCAGGACCCCGAGGCCCTGGGGGAACTGCTCGGCACGGTGCGGGCGGCCGTCGACGGCGTGGACGGCCTGGTGGTGACGAGCCGCGACGGCATCGTCATCGCCGCCGACCTCGGTCCCGGCATGCCCCACCCCGAGGACACCGCGGACCAGGTCGCCGCGATGGCCGCCGCGTCGGCGGGCATCGGGTACCGGTTCGTGCAGGCGTCCAACCTCGGCCGGCTCCAGGGCGTCGTGCTGGAGGGCGACCGGGGGTGCGTCGGCGTGCAGCCGTTGAGCGGCACGCTGCTGCTGGTGCTGCTCGGCGCGCCGGACACGGTGATGGGCCGGTTCACGGTCGCGGTGAAGCGCGTCCTGGCCCAGCTGCTGGCCCCGGCGACGGACTGAGCCCCGCCACCCCCGCGGGCGGGCGCCGCCGACGGCGACGCCCCCGAACACCCCGACGAGCGCCTACCGCGTCCGGTAGGCCCGGACCACCGTCTGCGACACCGAGTTCCCGGCGGCGTCGCGGGCGGTGATCCGCAGGGACGTGAAGCCCGGCGCGGCCGGGTGGGTCACCAGTGCCACGCCCGAACCGCGGCCGTCGAACGCGGTGGGCGCGGCCCGCCAGGTGGCCCCGTCGTCGGCCGACGACTCGACCTTCAGCGACACCACCCGGGAGGTCGGCGCGCCCGGCTGGTGCTGCGTGACCAGCCGCACCGGGAACACCCGCCCGGCGGGCGCGCGGCCCTGCTCGTCCACGTCGGCCGACGCGCGCACCACCATCACCGGCGCCGGCCCGCCCGACTCGCGGAACGTCCACGTCACGTCCGCCCGCGTGCCGATCACCGACCACGGCACCGAGCGCTCGGCGGTGGACCGCAGCGTGTACGTCCCCGGCGCTTCGGGGACGTCGAACACGCCCGTGCCCGGCAGGTCGCTCACGCCGAGCGACACCCCGTCGCGGAACAGCTCGGTGGTGCCCGTCGCGTTGTAGGAGATCAGGGTGAACTGGTCGGGGTCGCCGCCGGAGAGCAGGGTGACGCCCACCGACAGCCGCCCGTCGACCCGCTGCACGCCGAACCCGAGCGACGCGTCGCCGAACGCCGGGCCGAGCGGCGCGCGGTTCCAGTGCGTCGAGTACCGGCCGGGCCGGTAGGAGCGGTAGGAGACGCTGTTCTCCACGTCCTCCGCGCCCGGCGGGAACACCGCGGTCAGGTGCTGCCACGTCACGTCGTCCGACGCGGTGTAGAACTCGGTGCGGCGGCTCGGGATCGTGTGCGGGTTCGCCTCGAAGATGCCGCTGTTCGCGCCGGGGGCGTCGATCATCGCGTAGTCCGACCGCTGCGCCTCGCCGGGCGCGCCCTGGGCGTAGTAGCGGGCGTCCACCCGGGCCAGGTCGCGGTCGTGCGCGGTGAACCGGCCCGCCGGGATGGCCCCGCGCGACAGGAACGCGAGGTTGTAGGCGGTGTCCGGGGTGGTCAGCAGCACCCGGTAGGAGAAGGAGAACACGTGGTCGGTGACCGTGCCGGGGGTGGCGACCAGGTGCACGCGCTGGCCGGGCCGGGCGAACCAGCCCAGCGCGGAGGTCCGCTCGGCCGTCCCGGACACCAGCAGCAGCTCGCCCACCCGGAACTCGGCGTCGGCCCGGTCCACGGTCGTGGTGACCGGCGTGCCCGCGGTCGCGTCGAGCACCACCTCGCCGGCCCGGTCCACGGTCACGCCCGGCCGCGACAGCACGGTGACGTCGTTGCCGCCGGACAGCTCGACGGCGTTGACGTCGTAGCGCCCCCTGGGCAGCCGCACGACGCCCGTGCCGCCGACCAGCCGCACGCCGAACGCCGCGCCGGTCGCGGTGTCCACGGCCTTCACCACGGACGACGCGGTCGTGCCGGTGCGCCCGCGCAGGGTCACCCGCAGGTCGTGGCTCTCCGGTTCGAGCACCGCGGTGAGCGCGGTGCGCACTACGACACCGGGCGCGGTGCCGGTCAGCCGCGCGCCCTGCCGGCCCGACGCGCCCGCCGGGTGCGCGTGCACCACGACCGAGGCGGTGCCCCGCGCGGGCACCACGACCTGCGGCGCGGACGGCGTGAACAGCGGGGAGTCGGTGGTCAGCGAGAGCGTCACGGGCGCCGCGCCGTCGTTGCGGTAGGTCACCGCGCGGTCCTGGCGCGCGGTGTGCGGCCAGGGCAGGAACCCGAAGCCGACCCCGCCCGACGCGCTGACGCCCTGGCCGACCGCGCGGGCCACGTCCAGCCGGCCCGCGCCCTGCTCGAACACGTCGGCGGTCGGGTGCGCGGTGCTGACCAGGTGCGGCTTGAGCCGGTCCGCCGCCCAGTCGCCGTGCTGCTGCCGCAGCAGCGCGGCGGCCCCGGCGACGTGCGGCGCGGCCATCGACGTGCCGGACAGGGCCGCGTAGTGCTCGTCCACCGGCGCGGTGTCGCCGGCGGGGGTGCCGGGGACGCGCGCGGACACGATGTCGCTGCCGGGCGCGGCGATGTCGGGCTTCACCGCGTGGTCGCGCAGCCGGGGCAGGCGCGGGGAGAACGGGCTGGTCGTGTCGTCCTCCGCGACGCTGCCCACGGCGAGCGCGGCGTCGGCCGCGGCGGGGGAGGTGACCGAGGCGAGCGGGTCGGGCCCGTCGAGCGCGCGGTCGTTGCCCGCGGCGACCACGAACAGCGTGCCGTGCCGGGCGGTGAGGTCGTTCAGGGCGCGCGACACCGGGTCCGTGCCGTCGCTGGACGCCCCGCCGAGGCTCATGTTCACCACGGGGGCGCGGGTCGCGATCCACTCCATGCCCGCGATGACCGCGGAGTCGGGGCAGCCGAACGCGGTGCAGACCTTGCCGCTGACCAGGCGCGCGTCCGGCGCGACACCGCGGTGGCGCCCGCCGGACGCCGCGCCGCTGCCCGCGACGACCCCGGCGACGTGCGTGCCGTGGCCGACCTCGTCGGCGGTGCCGGAGCCGGTGAAGTCGGCCTGCTCGACGACCCGCCCGACCAGGTCGGGGTGGTCCGCGTCGACACCGGTGTCCAGGACGCCGACGGTCACGCCCGCGCCGGTGAACCCGGCGGCCCACGCCGCGGGCGCGCCGACCTGCGGCACGCTCACGTCCAGCGTCGGCTTCGACACCCCGTCCAGCCAGGCCGAGGCGTTCGAGCGGGTGAACCACGACCAGAACCCGCCGGCCGGCTCCACCGCCGCGCCGCGCACGCTCGGGAGGGCGCGCGACCGGGTCGCGGGCACGTCGCCGCCCGCGTCGGTGACGATCAGCGGCGCGGGCCGGTCGCGCGGCAGGTCCGCGACCTCGAACAGCCGGGGGTCCAGCCGGCCGGCGTCGAGCAGCGGCAGGGCGTCGGACGGCACGACCCGGTCGCCGTCGCGCAGGAACCCGATGTGCTCGCGGCCCGGCGCCGGTTCGACCCGCACCGCGAGGCCCTTCGGACCGGGCAGCAGGGTCAACCGGTCACCGGTGACCAGCGTGACCGCCGGCCCGGTCACGGCGGCGGCCCGCGCGGGCGCCGCGGCCGGCGCGGTGAGCGCGCCCGCCGCCAGCAGCGGGACGAGGAGCAGGTGGGGCGAACGCACGGTCTTTCTCCATTCGGGACGATCAGCTCGACACGATCAGCCGGTCAGGGCCGCGCCCGCCAGCGACACCAGGAACGCGCAGCCGAGCAGCACCGCGAGCCGCGCCGAGTGGCGGCTCCACAGGGCGTGCCAGTCGCCGGGGTGGCGCAGCGCGGCCGTCGTCATCAGCGCCCGGCCCAGGCCGAACCCGACGCCCGCCCACAGCGCGCCCGCCGGCGGCGCGGTGAGCAGCACCGCCAGCGCCGCCGCGTACGGCAGCCCGCTGGGCAGGTAGGTCCGCACGCCCGTGCCCATCTCCAGGCCGAACTGGAGCGGACCGAGCAGGCGGCCCAGCCGGAACACGCTCTCCGGCACCAGCCGCCGGTTCTCCGGCAGCGCGAACCGCAGCACGCGCGCCTCCCGCAGCAGCAGGGCGACGAGCGCCAGGGCCACCAGCGCCCACCGCAGCCACCCCGGCAGCGGCACGCGCAGCAGCGAGCCGACCACCAGGAGCGCGGCGGCGCTGAGCGCGCCCCCGAGGAGCAGGCCGGCGCGGAACGCCAGCGCGGGTGTGCCTCGCCAGACCGGCGAGCTCAGCACGTCGGCCGAGTTCCGGCTTCAAGTGGAGCCGGACGTGGCGAACCCGGCGGTGACGCCGAGGAACAGCCACGGCGCGAACGCCGCCCCGCCCGCCGACGCGGCGGTGAGCGCGACGGCGAGGACGACCGGGTGCCACGGCATCAGACCCTGGCCCGGCAGATCGTCAGGTACGTCTGCCCGGTCTGCCCGCCGCCCCAGTAGGTGCTGAACCCGTCGGAGCAGCGGTAGACCTTGCCGTCCGGCGTGGTCCAGCGCCAGGCGTTCTTGGCGGACAGGGTGCCGCACGTGGTGGCGACCGGCATGTGGTCGACCTGCACGTCCCCGACGGTGACCGTGCCGTACTTGTGCCAGCCCGCCTCGCAGAACTCGCTGCTGCGCCACGACCCGGCGTAGCAGGCGGCGTAGGTGTTGGTGAACTCGCCGCCGGTGTCGCCGTCCTCCGGGTAGCCGGTGGGGTAGGCGTCGCGGCAGTCCGTGCGGTCCCAGCCGGTGAGGGCGTTCGGGCCGGTCTCGGCGCGGGCGCGGCGCGGGAAGGACAGCGCGGCGGCCCCGAGGGTCAGCGCGCCCAGCGCCACGGCCTTGAGCACGGTGCGCCGCCGCGCCGGTTCCAGGTCGCGCAGGGCGGTGCTGCGGCCCGCGCCGGGGTCGGGACCGTCCAGGTCAGGGATCGAGTCGAACGCGGGCATCGCGCACCCCCCACTCGTCGAGCACGTCGTCGACCTGTTCCTCGCGCACCGGCAGCACCGTGCGCGCCACCCGCCCGTCCGGGCCGACCAGCATCAGCACGGGCGGCGCGAGGTGCGACACGACCCGCCACGCCTCGCGGTCGGACGCCACCTCCAGGCCCGCGTCCCACGCGTCCGGCGACTCGTGGGTGAGCAGCAGCGCGCGGCTCGTGCCGGTGAGCCGCCGCGCCACGGCCACGCACAGCGGGCACCCGGAGTCGGCGGCCAGCACCACGCGCCCGGCGAAGCGCGGGCCCAGCACCAGGTCCGGTTGCGCCGCGGAGAACCCGCCGGGGTCGCGGGCCACGGCCGCGCGCAGCAGCCGCACCTCCCGCAGCACGGCGGCCAGGCCCAGGAACAGCACCAGGATCGCGACCCAGGTGAGGACGGCGAACGCCGTGCCGGGGTTCACGCCGCGCTCCACGCCACGCCGATGCCGTCCAGCCAGTCGAGGCGCTCGGCGTCGGTCCGGTGCGGCGAGCCGGAGAGCTGCACCTCGGCCACGCCCGCCGCGCAGCCGAGCACGAACAGGTGGTCCGCCGCCCTGGGCGAGCCCGCCGCGCCGGGCAGCGCGACCTTCCACACCTCGCCGTGGCGCGTGGGGGCGCCCGCGTGCGCCGGGACGTGGTCGCGCGCCTGGCGCGGCCCGGGCACCGCGACCGACCCGAAGTCGCGCACCACGAGCACGAGGTGCTCGCTCATCGCGTCGAGCAGCGTCGCCGCGCGGGGGGCGACCACCATGCCCGGTACCCGGTCGTCCACGCGCAGCGAGTTGAACAGGGCGAAGACCCGTTCCCGGCGGGGCGCGGGGCCCGCGTACACGGTCATCAGCTCGTGGTAGGCGCCCATCAGCGTGGCCACCGAGGACTCGCCGTCGTGCGCCTCGGCGACCACGACCTCCCGACCGTGCACCAGGAACCGGTCGGTGGTGGTGGCGGGCGCGACGTGCGTGCAGGCGAAGTCGTGGTAGCCGCGCGGTCCGATCTGGAAGCCGGTGCCGTAGGACCCGCCCGCGAACCGCACGGCGGCGGCGACACTGCTCACCGGAGCGGTGTCCGGCAACGTCACGGTGACCCGGTCGCCGCTGGGGGCGACCAGGTCTAATCGTTGTTCGGCGGTCACGCGGGCAGACGCTAGAACACCTGCCGCGCCACCTCCACCGGCTTGCACCGGACAGCGCGCCGCCCGAAGTCATCCGGTCGGACCGGGTTTGAACCGCGCTAAGACGGGAACGGCTGCTGCTCCGCCGGTGTTGCCGGGCGATCCGGTCGCGGCACCTCCCCGGTGCGGGGTCGTGCTGCGGACGGCCGGTTCGGCGCACCGAACCGGCGTGCGACCGGCCACCCCGGCCGATGTTTCACGCGCAGTGACGAGGGTAGTCGGACGGTGACCACAGTGGGGCAGTCGAAGGGGGAAACCGCCATGCGCGTCGGCATCGTGCTGGTCGCGGCGCTGTGCACCGCGGTCGGGTGCGGCGGGGGTGACGACACGGCCGCGCCGGCGTCGGGCTCGCCGTCGTCCACGTCCGGGTCCACGTCCGGGTCCGCGCCGTCCACGTCGCCGTCCGAGGTGACCAACCGCCACGTCGGCGTGCTGGCCGAGGTCGCGTCCGCGGACACCGCGTTCACCTACGACCCGGTGGCCGCCCCGCCCGGCGCGGAGCTGGAGCTCCAGGTCGCCGAGGGCGAGGGGTCGACCACCGTGCGGCTGCTGGTGAACGGCCTCCAGCCCGACCGCGGCTACGCCGTGCACGCGCACACCGAGGCGTGCGGGAAGACGGGGGCCGACGCCGGTCCGCACTTCCAGCACGACCAGGACCCGGCCGCCGCGCCGGACAAGCCGTCCACGGACCCGGCGTACGCCAACCCGCGGAACGAGATCTGGCTCGACCTGACCACCGACGCGCAGGGCGCGGCCACCAGCGAGACCACCGTGCCGTTCGACTTCACCGACCGCGCGCCCGCGTCGGTCGTGCTGCACGAGAAGGAGGCCACGGCCACCGAACCGGGCCAGGCGGGCAGCGCCGGCGGCCGGGTCGCCTGCCTGACCGCGCCGTTCACCGGGGCCTGACCGGTCCCGTCGACCTGTCCCGCCGGACCCGTCGTCGATCGAGGACGGTGGCCGTCCTCGATCGCCCCTACCTTCGTCTTCGCCGGACCGGACGAAGGAGAACGCGATGAGCAGGGTCGACCGCAACCAACCGCTGGGCACGCCGACCTGGATCGACCTCGCGGTCGCGGACCCGGCGGGCGCGCGGGCGTTCTACGGCGCCGTGTTCGGCTGGCGGTTCGCCCCCTCCGCGATCGGGACCGACTGCCTGCTGGGCGGTCTGCCGGTCGCGGGGCTGCGCGAGGCGGACGGCGGCGGGTGGACCGTCCACCTCGCCACGGACGACTGCGACGCCACCGCGAAACGGGTCGTGGCCGCCGGCGGCGAGGTGCTCGACGGCCCGCACGACGTGGGCGACCTCGTGCGCACGGCCCTCGCCGTCGACCCGACCGGCGCGCGGTTCGGGCTCTGGCAGGGCCGGGCGCACCCCGGCTGCCGCCTGGTGAACGAGCCGGGCACGTTGGTGCGCAACGACCTGGTGACCGCCGAGCCCGAGGCCGCCCGGACCTTCTATCGGGCCGTCTTCGACTTCACCCTCGACGGCAACGACGACCTGCCGGACTGGGACTTCACCTTCCTGCGCCGCCCGGACGGTCACGAGGTCGGCGGCGTCCTCGGCCTGCCCGGCGCGCCCGCCTCGGCGTGGGCGACCTGCTTCGAGGTGGCCGACACGGACGCCACCGTCGCCGCGGTACTGGCCGCCGGTGGCACGTCCGCCGACCCGCAGGACACCCCGTACGGCCGGTCGGCGGTGCTCACCGACCCGTTCGGGACGGAGTTCTCGGTGATCGCGCGCCCGTGACGCCGGTCGGGCGGGTGGCCGGCCGCCCGCCCGGGTCCCGGCCACCCGCCCGCGTCAACGCCGGTCGAGGAGCATCGCCAGGTCCACCGCGTTCGCCATCGCCTCGGTGCCCGCGTCGTTCGGGTGCAGGTGGTCGCCGCTGTCGTAGGCCGGGTCGAGGGTGGCGTCGTCGCCCGGCGCGTGGGTCGCGGCGGCGAAGTCGACCACGCCGTCGAACTCGCCGGACGTCCTGATCCACTCGTTGAGCGCCCGCCAGGTCGCCTCGCGCTCCTCGGTCCAGACGAACGAGCCCTTGAACGGCAGGATCGTGCCGCCGTAGACCGCGACGCCCCTCGCCCGCGCCTGGGCGATCACGCTGCGGTGCCCGGCGATCAGGTCCTCGGCGGACGCGCTGTAGCCGATGTCGTTGACCGCCTCCAGGACGATCACGGCCTCGACGCCGGACTGCGAGAGCACGTCGCGCCGCACGCGCGTCACGCCCGCCACCCCGTAGTACGGCTCGCCCTCGCGGTCGGCGATGAGCCGGTTGCCGCCCAGGCCCGCGTTGACGACGGACAGCGTCCGGCCGGGCACGGCGTCCAGCCGCCGGGCCAGGAAGTCCGGCCACCGCCGGTTCGCGCCGCCGGTGGTGCTGGCGGTGTCGGTGATCGAGTCCCCGAACGCCACCACCGTCCCGGTCACCCGGCGGGCGGGCGCGACGTCCACGCCGTCCACGACCATCCAGCACGGCGTGTCGGTGAACCCGCCGGACAGCGCGCCCGTGCGGTCGCCCGCGGCCAGGTAGTTGCCCTGCGCGGTGAACGGGTGGTTGGTCAGCGGCCCGGTGGCCCCCGGCAGGTAGGCGCTCACCAGCAGCGTCGACAGCGCCTCGACCCGCAGGTCGACCGGGTCGCTGAACACCTCGCGCCCCGCCGGGACAGTGATGCCGCGCGAGCCCCGGAACGTCAGCCCCCGCAATGTGCCCGGCACGACCGCGTCGCCGTCCTGCCGCACGCCGACCGTCACCCGCCCGACCCGCAGCGGCGCGGTGCCGAACGCGTTGGTCACGCGGACCCGCACCGACCGGCCGCCGGTGCTGAGGAACACGACGTTGCGCACGGTCTGGTCGGCCAGCCCCCGCCCCGCGGGGCACGTGCTCCAGGGGATCTCCGAGCCCACCACCGGGCTCGCCGCCCACCCGGCGACCCAGTGCGGTCCGCCGTGCGCGACGGCCGCCGGTTGCAGCGCGGTGGTCGCCACGAGCGCGGCGACCACCGCCAACGTGCCTCTGTGCCCTGCCACGGAACTCTCCTCGCCAGTCGTCGTCGGCGGCGGTGGGCCGACCGTGGCAGCGGTCTTGTTAACCGGTCAAGTTCAGCGGGACGAGCGGTGCGGGAGCTGCGACGAGTGGTCTCCCCGCCGGAACGGGAGCGGGGCGGGCGAGCCCCCTGGCCCCGCCCGCCCCGCGCCCCGGTCACGCCGTCACGGCGCGAGCGTCGTCAGCACCGCCACCTCGGACTCGTCGTGCGGCAGGTACTTCACCCGCACGATCATGCCCACCTGGAGCTGCGGGACGGCGCTGGGCGGCAGGTTCTTCTCCTGCGTCAGGTCGAACGCCGACCCGTCCCGGCGGGTGACGCGCAGCGCCAGCCGGACCACGACCCGGCCGTCGCGGACCTCGCCGGTCGGGGTCATGGCCAGGACGACGGCCTGCGCGTCCAGGCCCTGCTCGGCGATGCGCAGCTGCTGCGGGGTGATGTGCCCCTTCGCCACCTGCACCAGGTCGAGGGCGCGCTGGAGCTCGTGCTGCGGCGCGTCGGTGGCCAGCGCCGCGCGGCCGTCGGGCAGGTAGCGGACCGGCAGGATCGCGCCCGGCTGCACGGCGCCCAGCTCGGTGAGGTCGACGAGCTGCTTCGCGGTGGCCTGGAACGACCGGCCGTCGGGGGTGTCGACCTGGAGCCGGATGGCGAGCTGCGGCTGGTCGTTGACGCTCATCCCGGTGCGGGCGATGCCGAGCACGGTGCCGATCCCGATCGGCGCGCCGAGGAACTCGCGGGGCACGCCGCCGCGCAGGGCCGCCAGGCTGCCGCCGACCGACCGGGAGACGGCGAACACCGTGGGCACGGCCGACACCAGCAGGGCCGGGCCGACCATCCAGCCGTTGAGCCAGGCGAACTCGTCCTCGCCGGTCAGGCCGTTGGCGACCCAGGCGCCGGTGAGCACCAGGCAGACGAGGAGGGTGGTCCAGGCGATGACCTTCACGTGAGTTCCTCTCAGGAGGGGTTGCCGAAGAAGTCGGTCGAGCCGACGTCGAGCACGGACAGGGAGCCGTCGGGGCGGGCGAGGACCACCTCGTCGCCGGTGACCACGGCGGTGCCGCCGTCCGGTCCGGTGAGGGCGCGGGCCACCGGGGAACCGGTGCCGACGGTGCCGGTGACGAGGCCGGTGGCCAGCGAGACGGCGCTGAGCGCGGTGCCCGCGTCGTTGACCGACGGCCGGTGCTGCACGAGGACGTGACCGGCCGGGGTGGCCTCGGTCACCAGCGCCGCGCCGTGGAACGCGGTGCCGCCGAGCGGCACCTCGCCGGGCAGGCGGACCAGGGCGGCGCCCACCGGCAGGTCGTGCAGCCCCACCGCCTCCTGCCCGAGGCGCACCGCGGTGGCGGTGGGCGGTGGCGGCGGCGGGGCGCTGTCCGGGGACAGCCGGCCCGCCCACGGCCCGGGTTCGGCGGGCACGGCCGCGAGGGTGTCCAGCGGCACGGCGAGCACGCCGCCGTTCGCGTCGAGGGCCATCACGCGCCGGGTCTCCGCGTCGTAGCCGTAGGCCGTGCGGGCGGTCAGGTGGGCGTCGCCCACCACCTCGGCGGCCCCCGCCACCACGGACCCGTCCGCCAGCGACACGACCACCAGCCCGGAGGTGGTGGCCAGGTAGGCGTAGCGGTCCCCGGCGGCCAGCACGGACGCCTCCCACGCCAGTTCGTCGGACAGCTGCGCGTCCCACAGCAGCTCGCCGGACGCGGTGTCGACGGCGGCCAGCCGCACCTGGAACATGTCCCGCACGACCAGCTGGAACATGCCGCGCGAACCGTGCAGGTCGTAGGGCACCAGCACCGCCGGGCGGCCCTCCACCCGGGCGAACGCCACGCCGGGGTGCACCTCGGCGTCCGGTTCCGGCATCAGCAGGTAGGTCCCGCCGAAGAACGCGAGCGCGAACAGCACCAGCGGCAACGGCAGCACGAACCGCACGACCCGCACGAGGCCGCCGCGGCGGCGGTGCGGCGTCTCGTAGGGCGCGATCGGCGAGTACTGCTCCGGCATCCCGTACATCGGGTGCTCCCTCCTCCGTGGTGGTGCCAGCGTCCGGCGCGACCCGCTCCTACCGATCACAGGAACGGCTAGGCTCGTGGCCGTGACCACCGCGAACGCCGTGACGGCGACGCTGCCGCGCGGCCTGCTGATCGCCCGGGCGTGGGCGGAGCTGGGTGACGCGGTCGCGCCGTTGAGCGGGGCCGCCGGCCGGCCGCTGGCCCGCACGGTCAAGCTGCTGCTGGACCCGCTGGTGCTGAGACCGGTGCTGAACCCGGGGTTCGCGGCGGGCGCGGTGGCCGTGGAGCACGTCGACGCCCTGCGCGCCCGCATCGCCGAGGCCGGGCCGGTGCTGGCGGCGACGGCGAGCTGGTTCCTGGTGCTGAAGAAGGAGCGCCGCCGGCTGCGCATCACCGAGGGCAACCCGCAGGACCTGTACTTCCAGCGCTGCTTCGAGCTGGCCACCGCGCACGGCGAACCGGGCCCGGACGCGGCGGCGCACGCCCGCGCCGCGCTGGCCGAGGCGCACGACCGGGAGGGGCCGACCGTCGCGGACCTGCGCGACTTCGTCACCGACGCGGCCAACGCGGGCGAGCTGACCCGGCTGCTGCACGCCACCTGGGAGGCGATGACCGCGCCGCGGCCCACCCGGCTGCCGGTGGCGACCGCCGACTTCCTCGCCACCTGCGCCGCGTCCCCGGACCGCGCCCTGTTCCGGGCCCTGGTCGAGCACGCGACGGGCACCGCGGGCGCGGCCGACCTGGGGCGGCCGGGGGTGGCGCTCGCGCACGGCCTGACCGACCGCGACCGGCCGCGGCGACCGGAGCTGGGCGCCGGCGCGTCCACCAGGACCCTGCCCAAGCCGTTCGACCGGTCGATCGTGGAACGGCTGTTCCTGCCGCTGACGAACGCCGCGTCGCGGGCCGGGCTGGACGACGTGCCCGCGCTCGTGCGGCGGGAGATCGGCCGGTCGGCGGGCGCGTGGCAGCTCGCGGACGAGGAGAGCCGGGTGGCGATGGTGCTGGGCCGGGAGGCGTCGGCCGACCTGGCGGGCGACCCGACGGGCCCACCGGGCGGCGCGGCGGCCAGGCTGCGGCTGCGCTGGGAGCGGGAGGCGTACGTGCGGCGGGCGCTGCGGGCGCCGCTGGACGTGCCGCCGGAGGTGCGCGCCGACGTGCACGCGGTGCGCGAGGCGTACCTGCGGCGGCTGTGGGTGCGGGTGCACGGGCGCGAGCTGCGGCACGACCCGGTGACCGCCGACGAGGTGTGGGACGTGCTCGACGGCGTGCTGCGGTCGGTGGTGCTGGACCAGCGCGACCGGCTGAGGTCGGTCCTGGAGCGGGGGGCCGGGGCGTGAGGGTGACGCGGGAGCGGGTCCTGGTGGTCGGCGACTGGCCGGTGCTGCCCGAGCGCACCGCGCTGGTGGAGGCGGCCGGCGCGCTGCTGGCGTGGGACGTGCTGGCGGACGGGCCGCCCGCCGCGCGGGTCGACGACCCGGGGCGTGCCGCCGACTGGCTGTGGGAGGTCTACGGCGACGCGGCCGGGGCGGTGCTCGCCGGCGCGGACGAGGTGGACGTGCCGGCGGACGGCGACTGGCGGGTCCGCGACGCGTGCCGGGTCCTCGCCCAGCTGGAGTGGGCGCGGGCGTGGTGGCCCGCGTCGCTCCCGGCCGGGGTGCCGCCGCTGGACCCGGTGCTGCTGGCCGCCGAGCGCGCCGTCGCCACCTCCGCCGTCGAGCACCTGCTGGACGACCCGGACGCGACGGCGCGGGCGGTGGCGGAGGTCGTGGGGGAGGTGCCCGACCCGGTGCTGGCGGCACGGGTCGCCGCGCTGGCCGAGGACTTCGGCGTCGTGCCCGAACCCGCGCCGACCCGCTCGTCCTACGCGCTCGCGGCGGGCGGCACCGGCTACCGGGGCGGCGTGACGGTCCTGTCCGGACTGTCCGCAGTGGACTGGATGCTGGTGCCGGCGGGGGCGGTGGACGCCGCCGCGCCCGCCGAGTGGGCCGTCGTGCGGCGGCAGGGCGGCACCTTCCTGGACGTCAGCGTCCTCGCCGCCCCCACCGGCGGTCCCGGGTCGAGGCTGGCGGCGCGGTTCGACCTGTTCGACGTGCCGCTCGACGCCACCGACGACCTGGGCCGCGTCACGGGGTCCTCGCCGGTGCCCTCCACCGCGCTGCTGCTGCCGCCCGAACGGCGGGTGCTGACCGTCTACGCACCGGACTTCGCCCAACCCGCGCCGCCCGCGCCCGACGCCGGGGAGCGCCGGGCCGCGATCCTCGCCTACGCCCGCTCCCGGCTCGGCTCGCCGACCGCGACGCTCACCGAGCGGGCCGCCCGGTGACGTCCTGGGAGGACCTGAACGACCGCGGCGTGGGGCTGGCGGCGCAGGGGGACCTGGAAGGTGCCCGCACGGCGCTCGCCGCGGCCCTCGACGCCGTCCCGCCCGACGGGCGCGCCGACGTGCTGCTCAACCTCGCCCACGTCGTGGAGGCGCTCGGCGACCCGCGGCACGCCCTCGACCTGCTGACCGAGGCCCTGGCGCGGGAACCGGGGCGGGCCGACCTGGTCGCCGCGCGCGCCGACGTCCTGCGGTCCCTGGACCGGTGGGACGAGGCGTGGCGGGACGTCGAACGGGCGCTGGCGACCGCCGACCCCGAGGGGGAAGCCGTGCTGCGCGACACCCGCGTGGTGCTGCTGGCCGCGGCCGGGCGGACGACCGAGGCGCTCCGGGAGGCGGAGGAGGCCGTGCGGCTCGCCTCCCGGCACGCGCCGCACCTGGTCGCGAACCTGTACGCCACCCTGGCGCTGCTCGCCGAGCAGGCCGGTGACGGCGCGCGGGCCGAGGAGTACCGGCGGCTGGCGGACGCCCCCGGCGCGGGGCTGACCGACGAGCGCTGGGCGCGCGCCGTCGAGCTGAACGCCCGGGGCACGGTGCTCGCCGCCTCCGGCGACGTGGCCGGGGCGATCGGGGTCTTCGAGGCCGCCTACCGCGAGACCCTGGTGTCCGACGACGCCGAAGCCCTGGTGTGCCGGGCGGGCGTGGCCGGGAACCTGGCGAACCTGACCGACCCGCACCGCTGGGCCACCGCGGCGGTGGACGCGGGCCGGGCGGCGACGGCGCTGGTCGGTGACGCCTACAGCACGTCGTCCGTCCTGGTCGGGGCGCTCGTGGCGCGGGCGCGGTGGCTGCACGGGCGGGCCAGGGCGGCGGAGGCGCTGGCCGACCTGGACGAGGCCCTGGAGCTGGGCCACCAGGAGGTGGTCGTCCGGGCCGTGCGCGCCCTCGTGCTGGCCACCGGCGGGTGGTACGCGGAGGCCGAGGCGGAGGGGCGGCGCGCCCTGGACCTCGCGTACGCGCAGGCACCGCTGTTCGCCGCGTTCACGCACCGCACCCTGGCCGAGGTCGCGAGCGGCACGGGGGACCTCGCCGGCGCGCTGGAGCACCTGACCCTGGCGCGCGAGCTGTGCGCCGCCGGCGGTGACCTCGACGGCGAGGTGACCGCGCTGGTGAGCGCCGGGCGGGTGGCCTACCTGTCCGCCGACGCCGACCGCGCGGACGCCCTGTACGGCGAGGCCGAGCAGGTGGCCGACAGCCCCCGCCTGCGCGCGGTCTGCTTGCATGGGCGGGGCGCGGTGGCACTGCTGCGCGGCCGGCCGCACGACGCGCTGGCGCTGCTCGACCGCGCCGCCGACCTGCTCGGCGCGGACGCCACGCCGCTGGAGGTGGTGGCCGTCCAGCAGGTGCGCGGCGCGGCGCTGGAGGCGCTGGGCCGGTTCGCCGAGGCCGAGTCCCGCTACGCGGAGGCCGCCGCGGTGTGCGAGTCGGCCGGGCTGTGGCACGTGGCGCTCGGCGCGGCGTGGTGGCGCGCGGACGCCCTGGTGCGCCGCGCGGCGGCCGCGGCGGGGGAGGAGCGGCGGGCGCTGGCCGGACGGGCGCTGGACCTGGCGCTGCCCGCCGCCCTGGCCGCCGAGGCCGTGCGGCAGCGCTTCCCGCACGGTCCGCTGCGCGAGCGGTGGGCGGCGCTGGCCTCCGCGCCCGCGACGAGGTCGGCGTTCCTGGCGATCCGGGCCGTCGAGGACGTGGCGCTGGCCGCCGAGTACGTCGACCACGTGGCGGGGTCGGTGTCGCTGGGCGCGTCGGGCGTGCCGGTGGAGCGCGGTGAGCTGGTCTCGCTGCCCGTGCCGCCGCCGGTCGCGGACCACCTGCCGTACGCGGCCTCCGGGTTCCCCGGTGGCGACGACCCGGCGTTCGCCCCCCTCGGCTTCGCGCTGCCGCCCAGGGTGCGGGTGGACCCGGCGACGCCGTCCGCGCTCGACCGCTGGATCGACGTGGCGGCCGAGCGGTACGGGTTCCCGGTGCGCGCGGACCGGGCGGTGGCGTCGTGGTGACCGTGCAGCTCAAGTACGTCGACGCCGACGACCTGTACCTGTCGTGGCGCTGGGAGCACCTGCCCGCCGAACCCCGCGTGCTGGTCCTGCCGCGCGAACGGGTCGCCGGCGTGCTGGCGGAGTGGGCGGCGGCCGTGCCGTCGCCGCTGCCGGGGGAGAGCGCGCTCGACGCGCTGCGCCGCGCCCTCGCCGACCTGCCGGACCGCGCCCGCGAGGCCGACCTGACCACCCGGCTCGCCGCCGCGCTGGTGCCCCGGCAGCTGGCCGACGAGCTGAACCCCCTGCTGGCGCGGGGCGTCCGGCCGCACCTGCGCGTGCGCCCGTCGCCGTCCACCGCCCTGGTGCCGTGGGAGGCGCTGCGCGTGGACGAGGGCCGCCGCGCCGTGCACGACCTCGACATCTCCGTGCTGCCGCCGGTGACGGTGGCCAACGACCCCGGCCGCGCGGTGTCCCCGTTCGACCCGGCGGGCGCGGTGGTGGAGGTCGTCGACCCGAAGGTGCCGGGCTTCCCCGACGACTCGGCCCTCGGCTCGGTGCTCGGCGCGCCCCGCGAGGTCGAGGTGGACCGCGACCGGTTGGAGGCCGCCCTCGCCACCGCCGCCCGCTTCACCTACGTCGGCCACGTCACCACCGGCGGCCACGGCCTCGACGCCCGCCTGCACCTGTCGTGCACCGCCGCGACGACCGGCCGCGCCGCGGTCCTCGGCGACCACCGGCCGCTGACCGCCGCGGACGTCGCCCTCGGCCACCGCCCCGGCCCGCCCCGGCCGTGGCGCATCCCCAACCGGGTGGCCCTGATCGCCTGCGAGAGCGGCGGCGACCTGCGCTTCGCCGAACCGTCCGGGCTGGTCACGGCGATGGTCCACGGCGGTGCCGAGCACGTCACCGCGACCCGCTGGACGCTGCCCACGGACGAGGGGCTGCGCCGCCTCGTGCCGGGCTTCCCGCCGACGCCGGTGCTGCCGCCGACCATCCGGGCGGTCGACCTGGCCCACCGCGCCGACGCCCCGGCCGCCGCGCTCAACGCGTGGCAGCGCGACCTGGCGACCCGGTGGGAGGAGACCGGCGACCCGACGTGCTCGCCCCTGCTGTGGGGCGCGTTCACCACGACCTGGGCGCCGGGACCCCGGCCGCGCTGACCCGCGCCGTCACCCGGTGAAGGCCAGCACCGCCCGCACGACCTCGGGGCCGTCCAGCAGCACCCGGTCGTTGTGGTCCGCGCCCGGCACCACGACCGCGCGCCCGCCCGCCGCCGCGGCCACCGCGCGGCTCTGCTCCGGCGGCACCACGGAGTCCGCGTCCCCGCAGAGCACGGTGACCGGGGCGGACGTGCGGGCCACGTGGTCGACCGTGCGGAACTCGTCCAGCAGCAGCCACCGCACCGGCAGGAACGGGTAGTGCCGCCGACCCACCGCCGCCAGGTCCGTGAACGGCGACCGCAGCACCACCCCGGCGGGCGGGTGCTCGACGGCCAGCTCCGCGACCACCGCCGACCCCAGGCTCTCCCCGAAGTACACCAGCGGCGCGCCGGTCGAGCGCACCAGGAAGTCCCGCGCCGCCCGCACGTCCAGCGCCAGCCCCTCCTCGGTCGGCGACCCCGGGTTGCCGCCGAAGCCCCGGTACTCCAGCAGCAGCACGGACAGGCCGCGCGCCGTCAGCGCCCGCGCCAGCGGCACCCGCAGCGACCGGTTGCCCGCGTTGCCCGGCGCGACCAGCACGGCGGCCCGCGCGTCCGCGACGGGGAAGTGCCAGGCCGTCAACCGCAGCCCGTCACCGGTGGTCAGCACCACCTCGTGCGCGCCGGTCGGCGGCCCGCCCGCCGCGCCGGACGGCAGGAACACGAGCTTGCGCTGGAACGCGAACGCGCCACCGAGGACCACGACCACGATGGTGACGACCGCGGCCGACCAGAGCAACACGCGCCTGCGCACGCCACCATCATCGCGCCCACGCCCGCCGCCGCCTGCCCCGGCCGCCGTCACCCCTGGCCGCCGTCATCCTGGCCACCGCCAGCCGCCGCCACCGCCAGCCGCCGCCTGTCCCGGCTGCCGCCACCCCTGGCCACCCCCGACCGCCGCCCGCCTTGGCCGCCGCCCGCCCTGGATACCGCCCGCCCTGGCCGCCACCGCCGCCGCCATCCCTGGCCGCCGGCCGCCCCGGGCGACACCGGTTGTTAGGTTGTGCGCATGGCAACCGCGACCGGCGGGGAGCCCCGGTGGTCCGAGTGGCGCCGCCCGCGCCCCGGCCCCGCCGAGCAGCGGCGTGACGTGTGGCTCGGGCTGGGCGTCGTGCTCGGCGGACTGGGCATGACGGTACTGGTCAGCAGCATGGGCGCGTTCGCGTTCGAGTCGCCGCCCTCGCTCGGCGAGCAGCTGCTGTGGACGGTGGCGGTCACCGCGCCGCTGGTGGTGCGCCGGCGTTACCCGCTGGTCGTGCTGCTGGTTGTCGGCGCGCTGTTCATCGCCGCCCAGGCCAGGCAGACCGCCGACAACATCGTGCCGTCCGTCGCCCTGTTCCTCGCGATCTGCACGGCGGGCGCGTGGGTGCCCGACCGGGTGGTGGCGCGCTGGTCGCGCGTGGGCGTCGTCGTGGTGATGTTCCTCTGGCTCGGGTTCTGGCTGGTGGAGTTCCTGATCGGACCGCCCCGCCCGTTCTCCGACGCGGCCGGTCCGCTGGACCCGGTGCTGGCCTCCGTGCTCTACGGCCTCGCGTTCAACCTGGTGTTCTTCGTGGGCGCCTACGTCGTGGGCGACCTGGCGTGGGTGTCCGCGCGCCGGCAGGCCGAGCTGGAGCACCGCGCCGAGCAGCTGCGGTTGTCGCAGGAGCAGAACACGCGCGGCGCGCTGATCGCCGAACGCGTGCGCATCGCCCGCGACCTGCACGACGTGGTGGCGCACCACGTGTCCGTCATGGGCATCCAGGCCGCCGCGGCGCGCCGCGTGCTCGACAAGGACCCCGACCTCGCCCGGGAGGCCCTCAAGCAGGTCGAGGAGACCGCGCGCGGGTCCATCGGCGAGCTGCGCGGCCTGCTGGGCGTGCTGCGGGCCGGTGCCGACGACGGCGCCGAGGGCGAGCGCGCCGCACCGGATCTGACCCGGCTGCCCGAGCTGGTCGCCAACGCCCGCGCCGCCGGGCTGGAGGTCGAGCACCGCACGTTCGGCGAGGTGCGGCCGGTGCCCGCCGCCGTCGCGCTCTCGGCGTACCGGGTGGTGCAGGAGGCGCTGACGAACGTGGTCAAGCACGCGCACGCCCGCGAGGTGGACGTCCGCGTCCGCTACCTGGACCGCGCCGTCGAGGTGGAGGTCGCCGACGACGGCCGCGGCGGCGGCCCCGCGAGCGGCGGGTTCGGCCTGCTGGGGATGCGCGAGCGCGTCGCCGTGCACGGGGGCCGGCTCGAAGCCGGGCCGCGCCGCGGCGCCGGGTACCTCGTCCGCGCCACCCTGCCCACGTCCGACCCCGTCCCCACCGACCCCGTCCCCGCCGAGGAGCACGCGTGACCGCCGACCCGACCACCCCGCCGCTGCGCGTCGTCCTCGCCGACGACCAGGACCTCGTCCGCGCGGGCTTCCGGGTCATCCTGGGCACGGAGGACGGCATCGAGGTCGTCGGCGAGGCCCGCGACGGCGGCGAGGCCGTGGAGCTGGTCGAACGGCTGCGCCCCGACGTGGTGCTGATGGACGTGCAGATGCCGCGCGTGGACGGGCTGGAGGCGACCCGGCGCATCCTCGCCTCCGACAGCACCGCCAAGGTCGTCATCCTGACCACGTTCGACCGGGAGGACTACCTGTTCGAGGCGCTGCGCGCCGGGGCGAGCGGGTTCCTGCTGAAGAACGCCTCGCCGGAGGACCTGGTCGAGTCGGTGCGCATCGTGGCGCGCGGCGACGCCCTGCTCTCGCCCGAGGTCACCCGCCGCGTCATCGCCCGCTTCAACGAACCCGCCGGGCCCGCCGCGCCCGGTCCCGGCCACCGGCCGGCCGAGCTGACCGACCGCGAGTACGAGGTGCTGGTGGAGCTGGCGCGCGGCGCGAGCAACGCGGAGATCGCGCGGTCGCTGCACCTGGGGGAGACCACGGTGAAGACGCACGTCTCGCGGGTGCTCAACAAGCTCGGCCTGCGCGACCGCACCCACGCCGTCGTGTACGCCTACGAGCACGGGATCGTGTCGCCGGGCCGGCACGACGCCTGACCACCTCATCGCCCGACCACCTCGTCGCGCGGGCCTCCCGGACCTGGTGCGAGAGTGGGCGCATGGCGAAGATGGATCTACGGGTGCGGCTGCTGGGGCGGGCCCTGAAGCGGACGTCCGTCACGGGCATGAGCGTCGAGCGGATCACCCGCGCCCAGGGCCGGAAGATGACCCACAACCCGGTGACCGACCTGCTCCTCGGCGCGGTGGCGCCCGGTGTCGTGCTCACCGACGGCCGGGCGGCCGGCGAGGCGGGCACCGTGGCCGTCCGCTCCTACCGGCCCGCCCGCCGCACCGCGGACCCGTTGCCGCTGGTGGTGAACTTCCACGGCGGCGGCTGGGTCTTCGGCGCGCTGGAGACCGCGGACTGGCTGTGCAGCAGCGTCGCGGCGGCCGTGGGCGCGGTCGTCGTGTCGGTCGACTACCGGCTGGCGCCCACCCACCCGTGGCCCGCGGCGGCGGAGGACTGCTACGCGGCCCTGGTCGACGTCGTGGCCCGCGCCGGGGAGTTCGGCGCGGACCCGGCGCGGGTGGCCGTGGTGGGCGACAGCGCGGGCGGGAACCTCGCCGCCGTCGTCGCCCTGATGGCCCGCGACCGCTCCGGCCCCGCCCTGGCCTTCCAGGGGCTGCTCTACCCGGCGACCGACCTGACCGGCTCCAGCCCGTCGATCGACGAGAACGCGCACGCCCCGATCCTGACCAGGGACGACGTCTTCGCCTTCCGGGACCACTACCTCGGTTCGGCGGACCCGGCGCAGCCCTACGTCTCGCCGCTGCACGCGCCGGACCACTCCGGGCTGCCCCGGGCGCTGGTGCAGGTCGCCGAGCACGACCCGATCCGCGACGACGGCCTGCGCTACGCCGCCGCCCTGGAGTCGGCCGGCGTGCCCGTGCGCGCCACGACCTACGTCGGGATGCCCCACGGCTACCTGAGCTTCCCGAACGCCTGCCGCAGCGCGCCCCAGGCCCTCGCCGAGCTGTGCGCGGAGCTGCGCTCGGCCCTGGCGGTGCCGTCAGCCGCCTGAGCCGGACACCACCACCCCCGCCTGCACGACGTGGCGGACGCCGCCGGGCTTCGCCAGCACGCCGATGTCCTCCAGTGGGTCGCCGTCGAGGACGAGGAGGTCGGCGTGCGCGCCCGGCGCCAGGGTGCCGACCTCGCCGGTCAGGCCGAGCAGGTCGGCCGCGGTGACGGTCGCCGAGCGGAGCACGTCGAGCGCGCCCTGCACCTCGCGGCGCAGGCGGAACTCGTGGGCCTGGTGCCGCTGCATCCCGCCGAGCAGGTCGCTGCCGTAGACGAGCTTCACGCCGCCGCGCGCCGCGCGCTCCAGGCCCTCCAGCCCGGCGGTGAGGACCTCGTCGACCTTGCGCCAGCTCGCCTCGGACAGGCCGAACTCCCGGCCCTCCTCCTTGAGCGCCCAGTAGGTGACGAGGGTCGGCACGAGGAACGCGTCGTGCGCGCGGAACAGCTCGACGCTGGTGTCGTCGAGCAGGTTGCCGTGCTCGACCGACCGCACGCCGACCTCCAGCGCCCGGTTGATCGCGCGGGCGGTGTAGGCGTGCGCGGCGACGTAGCGGTTGGCGGCCTCCGCCTCCTGCACGGCCGCGCGCAGCTCCTCCACGGAGTACTGGGTCGAGTCGATCCGGTCGGTCGGCGAGCTGACGCCGCCGCCGGCCATCACCTTGATGTGGTGCGCGCCCTTGCGCAGCTCGTCGCGGGCGGCGGTGCGCACCGCGTCGACGCCGTCGGCGACGCGGCCGAGCCCGGCGCAGCACTGGTGCGAGTCGTGCACGGCCGTGCCGGGACCGCGCACGTCGCCGTGGCCGCCGGTCTGGCTCAGCGCCTTGCCGCAGAACAGCAGGCGCGGCCCGCGCAGGACGCCCTCGGCCTGCGCCAGCGACAGGCCCCAGTCGGCCCCGGAGGCGTCGCGGACGGTGGTGAACCCGCGGTCGAGCATCGCAGACAGGGTGCGGGCGCTGTGCGCCGCGACGTAGGACGGCGACAGCGAGGTGAGGGCGCCGAGGTCGGCGGTGGAGGCGGTGACGTGGACGTGCGCGTCGACCAGGCCGGGCACGACCACCGCCCCGCCCGCGTCGAGCACCCGGGCACCGGGCGCGGTCAGGTTCGGCCCCGCCTCGACGACCCGGCCGTCCTCGCAGCGCAGGTCGCCCTCGGCGTACTCGCCGGTGGCCGGGTCGAGGACCAGCGCGTCGCGCACGAGCAGGCTCATCGGGCACCCCCGACGGCCTCGCGCAGCGCCGGCACGGCGAGCGGCGCCAGGGCCCGCGCGGCGGCGACCGACCCGTCGTCGTAGGCGCCCTCGGCGTCGAGGATGTTGAGCACACCGAGCACCCGCCCGTCCCGCTCGTCGACCACCGGCACGTTGACGATCGAGCCGCAGCCCAGGTCCGCGATCAGCTCGTGGTCGGCGAACACCTCGCGCACCGCGGCGGCGTCGCGGCCGAGGAACGGCTCCGCGCCCTCGACGCAGCGCTCCAGCCACGCGGCGGCGACCTCGACGGTCTTCTCCCCGCCGACGGGATAGCGGTCGGGGTGGCTGCTGTGCACGCGGCGCAGCGCCCGCCGTTCGGGCACCCAGGCCAGCACGGTGAACAACCGCACGCCCACGCTGTCCCGCACCCTCTCCTCCAGCACGGCCAGGTCGGTCACTTCGCCATCTCCTTCGCGGTCTCGGCGGGGTCGCCCCGCTCGGTCAGGTCCTCCAGGGAGCGCCCGGCCGTGGACAGGCCGAACACCAGCACGCACACCACGCCGACGACGAGCACCGCCGTGGTCATGCCGAACACGCCCGCGAACCCGAGGCTCGCCGCGGTCAGGCCGATGATGGTGGGCGCGAGGATGCTGCCCACCCGGCCGAACGCGCTGGACAGGCCGGTGCCGGTGGCCCTGATCCAGGTCGGGAACACCTCGGGCGTGTAGGAGTAGACGCCCGCGTAGGTGCCGTTGAGGAAGAACGAGAGCACCGCGCCCGCGACCGTGATGGTCAGCGGGGTCCCCATCTGGGACAGCCAGAACGCGCTGATCGCCGAGCCCGTCAGGTAGATCGCGATGGTGTTCTTGCGGTCCAGCCTCTCCGACAGCCAGGCGGCGGAGAAGTAGCCGGGGATCTGCGCCAGGTAGATGATGATCGAGAACTCGAAGCTCTTGGTCACCGTGATGCCCTGCTGGACCAGCAGGGTGGGGATCCAGGAGAAGAAGCCGTAGTACGAGAACGTGATGACGAACCAGACCAGCCAGATCACGGCGGTGCGCCTGGCCATCGCGGGGCTCCACATGAACTTCAGCGCGCGCCCGAACGTGACCTTCGGCGTCCCGGTGACCGGTCGCGCCGTCGTCTCGGGGACGGGCGGCAGCGGCTCGCCGGTGGCCTTCTGGACCCGGCGCTCCAGGTCGACGACGACCCGCTCCGCCTCGGCGTGGCGACCCTGCTGGAGCAGGAACCTCGGCGACTCCGGCAGCGAGCGCCGCCACCACAGCAGCATCACGATCGGCAGCGCGGTGATCAGCTGCGCGATGCGCCAGCCGTCCTCGGAGACCGGCACGACGAACCGGCCGATCAGCGCCGCCATCACGAAGCCGAACGAGAAGAACCCGGCCAGCGCGCCGACGAACCAGCCGCGCCGCTTGGCGGGGACGAACTCGGACAGGAACGGCGCGATGATGGCGCTCTCCGCGCCCGCGCCGGCGCCGGCCAGCACGCGGGCCACCAGGAACGTCTCGTAGTTGGGCGAGAAGGCCGCGACCACCGAGAACACGGCGTAGAAGGCCAGCGCGTACATCATGACCTTCTTGCGGCCGACGCGGTCGCCGAGCAGGCCCGCGACGGCCGCGCCGAACAGGAAGCCGAACGGGGTCGCGGACCCGATGAGGCCGAGCTGGCCGTTGTCCAGGCCCCAGACCTGCTGCGCGCTGGGCAGCAGGAACGCGACGACGGCCGAGTCCATGCCGTCGAAGGTGTAGCCGAGCCCGCCGATCAGCAGGAGGCCGTAGTGCGGACGGCTCAGGGGGAGCCGGTCCAAGCGAGCCAACAAGGTCATGGAGCGCCCTTCGGGGTCGTGACCAGCGGGTGGATGGCAGGCAACGTATAGTGCATATTCAGCGAAGCGCAATAGTCGTTGCATCTTTGACGTGGGGCGACCGCGTACCGTGTCCGCCGTGCGGGGAGGGGCGACATGACGGACCGTGCTGCCGACGGCTTCGAGGACTGGTTGCGGGGGCGCGTGCCCGAGCGCGGTCTCCGGCCCAAGGCCGCCGCGCTGCTGGAGGTGCTGCTCTCGCAGCCCAGGCGCGCGTCGTTCGGGTCGACCGCCGAGCTGGCGCAGCTGGCGGGCGTGAACGTGGCGACGGTGACCCGGACCGCCCAGGCCCTCGGCTTCGCCGGGTGGCCCGCGCTCCAGCAGGAGCTGCGCGCCCGCTACCTGTCGTCGCTGAGCGCGCCGCAGGTGGCCGCCGAGCACCACGGCGTCGGCTCACCCGGCTCGGCGTCGGTGCGCCGCGACCTCGACGGCCTCGCGCTGCTGCACCGGCGGCTCGACGAGGGCGTGGTCGTGACGATCGCGCACGCCGTCGCGGCGGCCCGGCGCACGGTGGTCATCGCGGCGGGCAGCTACGCGGCGGTGGGCACCGCCTTCGCCCACAACGCGCGGCTGGCCGGCTACGACGTGGTGGCGGTGTCCGCGAACGACGCCGACCTGGCCAACGCGGTCGCGTCCACCGGCCCCGACGACGTGCTCGTCGCGATCAGCTTCTGGCGGCTGTACGAGAGCACGGTCCTCGCCGCCAACGAGGCCCGCTCGCGCGGCGCGCGGGTGTTCGCGGTGACCGACGCGGCCAGCCCCGCCCTCGCCGCCGCCGCCGAGGCCATGCTGATGGTCCCGGCCGAGGGCGTCGCGTTCTTCCCCTCCCTCACCGCGGGCATGGCCGTCGCGCAGGCCGTGGTCGCCCAGCTGGCCGCCGTGGACCCGGCGCGCACCGCCGCGTCGATCGAGGCGGCGGAGGCGATGTGGGCCAGGTTCGGCCTCCTGCACCGCCGCCCGAGCCAGGCCACGTAGGCGGCCCCGCTCCGGACGGCCACGCTCCGGACGGGGCCGTCAAGGCCGCACCGGCCGGCCGCTTCGGCAGGACGAGGCGATGTCACATTTTCGCTATCGGCACCTCCCCGTGATGGCGAAAGCTCGGGGTTCTCGCGCTCCTACTGGGGAGGTAGTCCGACCATGACCGTCCTGGCGGTGCCGCCGACACCGATCGCGGCACACCCGATGCTCATCTTCCTGCTCCAGCTGACGGTGCTCCTGGGCGTCGCCTTCGCGCTGGGCAAGCTCGCGTCCCGGTTCAACCTGCCCGCCGTGGTGGGCGAGCTGGCGGCCGGCGTCCTCCTCGGTCCCTCGCTGCTCGCGCACGCGATCCCGCCGCTGTCGAACTGGCTGTTCCCGGCCGACGCCGAGCAGATCCACCTGCTGGACGCGGTCGGGCAGATCGGCGTGCTGATGCTGGTCGGGTTCACCGGCATGCACGTCGACATGGGGTTGGTGCGCCGCAAGGGGCGCACGGCGGCCTGGGTGAGCGCCGGCGGGCTGTTCATCCCGTTGGCGCTGGGCGTGGCGGTGGGCATGGTGCTGCCCGCGTCCCTCCTGGCCGGCGACACCGAGCGGCTGGTGTTCGCGCTGTTCCTGGGCGTGGCGATGTGCGTCAGCGCCATCCCGGTGATCGCCAAGACGCTGCTGGAGATGAAGCTGCTGCACCGCAACATCGGGCAGCTCACGGTCAGCGCCGCCGCGGTGGACGACGTCGTCGGCTGGTCGCTGCTGTCGGTGGTGTCGGCCATGGCCACCGCGGGGATGCGCGCGGGTCACGTCGCGTTGACCATCGGCAGCCTGGCGGCCGTGCTGGTGGTCGCCCTGGTGCTCGGCCGGCCGGTGGTGAAGGTGGGGCTGACCTGGGCGAACAAATCGTCCGACCCGGCGGTCACGGTCGCCGTGGTCGCCCTGCTGTTCTTCGCCTCCGCCGCCGGCACCCACGCCCTGGGCCTGGAGCCGATCCTGGGCACGTTCATCTGCGGCGTGCTGCTCAGCAGTTCCGGGTTGCTGGACCGGCAGAAGATCGCGCCGCTGCGCACGTTCGTGATGGGCGTGCTGGCCCCGATCTTCTTCGCCACCGCCGGGCTGCGGATGGACCTGACGGAGCTGGCCAAGCCCCCGGTGCTGCTGGCCGCCCTGGTGGTGCTGGTCATCGCCGTGCTGGGCAAGTTCGTCGGCGCCTACCTGGGCGCGCGGCTGAGCAAGCTCAGCCACTGGGAGGGGTTGGCGCTCGGCGCCGGGCTGAACGCGCGCGGCGTCATCGAGGTCGTCGTGGCGATGGTGGGCCTGCGCCTGGGGGTGCTGACCACCGCCGGCTACACGATCGTGGTGCTGGTCGCCGTGGTCACCTCGTTGATGGCGCCGCCGATGCTCCGGTACGCGGTGCGCCGGATCGAGGTCACCGAGGAGGAGCGGGTCCGGGAACGGCTGTTCAACGGCGAGAAGGCCGCCAGCTCGTAGCGCTCGGCTCGTGCCGCGCCTGCCGGGGACGAGCCGCCCGGGAGGCGCGGCACCCAGGTGATCCTCCGCGCGGAGGATCACCTGGGTGGGTCTTGCGGAGGACGCGAACGGGTGACGCCACCGCATAGCGTGATCACCGTGTTGACAGTGACAGCGATCAGCCGGAGCTTCGGCGACCACCGCGTGCTCCACGACGTCTCCTTCGACGTCAAGCCCGGCCGGATGACCGGGTTCCTCGGTGCGAACGGCTCCGGCAAGACCACCACCATGCGGATCGTCCTGGGCGTCCTCGGCGCGCACGGCGGTTCGGTGAGCTGGGACGGCCGGCCGCTCACCGCCGCCGACCGGCCCCGGTTCGGCTACATGCCCGAGGAACGCGGCCTGTACCCGAAGATGGCCATCGGCGAGCAGGTCACCTGGCTCGGCCGGCTGCACGGCCTGGACCGCGCGACGGCGCGCGCCAACACCGACCGGCTGCTGGACCGGCTCGGCCTCGCCGACCGGTCGGGCGACCTGCTCGAAGCCCTGTCGCTGGGCAACCAGCAGCGCGTGCAGATCGCCGCCGCCCTCGTGCACGACCCCGAGGTGCTGGTGCTGGACGAGCCGTTCTCCGGCCTGGACCCGCTGGCCGTCGAGGTCGTGCTGGACGTGCTGCGCTCCTACGCGGCGCGCGGCGTGCCCGTGCTGTTCTCCAGCCACCAGCTCGCCCTCGTCGAGCAGCTCTGCGACGACGTCGTGATCATCGCCAAGGGCCGGGTCACCGCGCACGGCACCCGCGACGAGCTGCGCACCCGCTACGGCGCCCGCCGCTTCGAGGTGGTCGTCGACACCGACGCGGGCTGGCTGCGCGACCTCGCCGGCGTCCGCGTCGTCGACCTCGACGGCCCGCGCGCCGTGTTCGAGCTGGACGGCGCGGACGACCAGGAGGTGCTGCGGGCCGCCCTGCGGCGCGGTGCCGTGCGCAGCTTCACCCCGGTCGTCCCCACGCTCGACGAGATCTTCAAGGAGGCGGCGTGAGCATCCCGTTCACCGCGGCGACCCGGCTGGTCGCCGAACGCGAGGTCAAGGTCCTGGTGCGCACCAAGGGCTTCTGGATCGGCTTCGCCGTCGTCGTGCTCGGCCTGTTCGCGTTCACCGTGCTGCCCTCGGTGTTCGACACCCCCACGAAGGTGGCCGCCGTCGGCGGCGACACCGCGAAGGTGCTCACCGCCGCCGGTTTCGAGGTGCGCGAGGCCGCCGACCGGGCCGAGGCCGAGGCGCTGGTGCGCGCCGACGACGTGGAGGCGGCGGTCGTGCCCGACGGCCCGTCCGACGGCGTGCGGGTGGTCGCGCTGACCGAGCCGCCGGACGACGTGCTGACCGCGCTGGTCGCCGCGCCGCCGGTGGACCTGCTGGAACCCGCCGACGTCTCGCCGGACGAGCGCCAACTGGTCATCTTCGTCTTCGCGCTGGTGTTCTTCATGTTCGGCATGGGCGGCGCGTCCATCGCGCAGAGCACGGTGACCGAGAAGCAGACCCGCATCGTCGAGATCCTGGTGTCCACCATCCCGGTGCGCGCCATGCTCGCGGGCAAGATCGTCGGGCACTCGGTGCTGACCATCGCCCAGGTGGTGGTGCTGGCGCTGCTCACGCCCATCGCCCTGCGCCTGGGCGGGTTCGCCGACCTGCTGGCCGTCGTGGCGCCCGCGCTGGGGTGGTTCGTCCCGTTCATGGTGCTCGGGTTCGTGCTGCTGGCCTCGCTGTGGGCCGTGACCGGCTCGCTGGTCAGCCGCCAGGAGGACCTCGGCTCCAGCATGGGCCTGGTCGTGATGCTGGTGATCATGCCCTACTTCGGCGTGATGTTCTTCTCCGGCAACGCGACCGTGCTGGCGGTGCTGTCCTACCTGCCGTTCTCCTCGGCGGTCGCCATGCCGGTGCGGGTGTTCACCGGCTCGGCCGCGCCGTGGGAGGGCCTGCTGTCGCTCGGCGTGCTGGCCGCGTCGGTGGTCGGGGTCGTGCTGCTGGCCGCGCGCCTGTACGAGGGGTCGCTCATGCGGACCGGCGGCAAGGTGTCGCTGGCCAAGGCGTGGGCGCGGGCGGACTGACGCGGGGGAGGAGCGCCCGCGGGACGGCGCGGTGCCGTCCCGCGGGCGTGGTGCGTCGGCGCACGCGTGGTGCGTCAGTACACGAAGCACTCCGCGGCCGAGGTCGCGAAGCCGGCCGCCCGGACGTCCGCCACGGCGGCCGTGCCGGCGAAGCGGCGGTTGACCTCGGCGCGCTCGGCGGCGTTGGGCAGGTCGTTCCGGCACGACACGGGCGCGCTGGAACCGGACATCAGGTCGGCGCACAGGCCGGTCCGCCGGTCCGGCAGGCCCAGGATGTGCCCGATCTCGTGGGTGGAGATGCGGGGCCGGTAGTAGCCCTGCTGGACGGCCTGGCGTCCCATGTAGACGGTGCCGTTGCCGAGCGACGACACGTAGGCGCGGGGCCAGCCGTTGTCCGCCAGGATGCGGATGTTGACCGTCGAGCCGGTCGTCCGCTTGACCAGCCGGACGTTGGTGACGGACGCGTTCCAGTTCGCGGCGGCGGTGTCCCAGTCCGCCGCGAACTCCTGGGCCTGGCTGGTGTCGTAGTACAGGGTGCGGGCCAGGACCTGCACGTCGTCGGCCGCCGGGGCGGCGGAGGCGGGCGCGGCCACCGCGACCAGCGGTGACACCAGACCCAGCACGAGCACTGCGACACGCGCGACCTTGCGCACGAACATGATGGTCTCCTCGGGAGCAGGGGAAGTCGGGGAGCCGGTCGGCAGGGGAGGCTCCCCTGCTGACCAAACAACCAGTCCCCGGTGGTGGCTGAGAAGCCCCCGAAGGTAGGGTCGTGCGCCCTCCGCGCCGGCCGCCGCCGTCCCCCTGCCGCGCGCCGGGCGGCGGCGACCCGTCCGCGCCCGGTCGCGGGGTGATCAGGAAACGGCCTCGACCGCCGCCAGGACCAGTGCCGCCACCTCGTCCGGCCGGGAGAGGGCGATGGCGTGCGAGCCCTCCACCTCGACGGTGGTGGCGCCCAGGCGCTTCGCGGCGGCCCGCTGGGAGTCCGGGTGGATGGCGTGGTCCTCGGTGGCGACCGCGAACCAGGACGGGAGGGTCCTCCAGGCGGGCTCGACGGCCAGCGGCTCGGCCAGGGCGCGGGCGGCGACGGGGCGCTGGCTCGCGGCGGCCGTCGCGGTGACGTCGTCCGGCAGGTCGGCGGCGAACACGCTCGGGAAGGCGTCGCGGCGGATCGTGAACTCGGTGTCGGTGCCCTCGCCGTCGGGGAACTCCTGCGGCACGAGGGACGTGTTCAGCTCGACGGGCGGGAACGCCTCGACCGAGCCCAGGGCGCTCTCGCCGGTGTCCACGCCGAACGACGCGACGTAGACGAGGGCCTTCGCGTTGGGCGCCTCGGCCCCCGCGTGGGTGATGACCGGGCCGCCGTAGGAGTGGCCGACCAGCACCACCGGGCCGTCGACCCGCCCGGCGACCGCCGCCACGTAGTCGCCGTCGTGGGCCAGGCCGCGCAGCGGGTTGCTCACCGCGATGGCGTCCACGCCCCGCGCCCGGAGCCGCTCGATGACCGGGCCCCAGCTGGAGCCGTCCGCGAACGCGCCGTGCACCAGGATCGCGGTGGGGGTCTTGTCGCTCATGGTCTTTTCTCCTCCGGGTGGATCGGGCTGATGTCGTATAAGCTAGTGGCCAAGTAACTCGTGCACAAGTTACTTTTGTAGTGATCACTGGCACACGTGCCACCATGGGTGCCCGGAACGACGGGTGCCCGGAACGACCGAGAGGAGTCCGCCGTGGACGTGCCGCCGCTGGAACGGGGTTCGGCCGTGGACGACCTGCTGTGCTTCGCCCTGTACGCCGCGTCCCGCGCGGTCACCGCCGCCTACCGGCCGCTGTTGCAGGAGCTGGGCCTGACCTACCCCCAGTACCTGGTGATGCTCGCCCTGTGGGACCGCGGCGAGCCGATGCCGGTCAAGGACCTCGGCGACGCGCTGCAACTCGACTACGGCACCCTGACGCCGCTGCTCAAGCGCCTGGAGGCGGCCGGCCTGCTCACCCGCAGGCGCCGGGTCGACGACGAGCGCTCGGTCCTGGTCGGCCTGACCGAGGAGGGCGCGGCGCTGCGCGCCTCGACCGGCCACATCACCGCGTCCATCGGGGAGGCCATGGGCCTGCCGGAGGCGGAGGTGGACCGCTTGCGCGAGTCGCTGCGCCACCTGGCGGCCAACGTCGCCGCGCACAACGCCGGCTGACCGGGTGCGCGCCGGCCCGCCCCCTCGGCGGACCGGCGCGCCCCCGGTCTCTCAGGCGTACTCGTGCAGCGTGCGGGCCACGTCCTCCGGCGACGGCATGGCGGCCACCTCGGCGGCGATCGCGCGCACGGCGTCGCGCACGACCCCGTCCGCCAGCAGCCGCCGCGCCGTCGCGGTGACCGCCTCGGCGGTGACGTCCGCGCCCAGCAACCGCTCGCCCAGCCCGTGCCGGGCCACGACCTCGGCGTTGGCGAACTGGTCGGCGCCCTGCGGCAGGACCAGCTGCGGCACGCCCGCGCCGAACGAGCCCATCGTCGTGCCGCTGCCCCCGTGGTGCACGACGAGGTCGACGTGCGCCAGCAGGTCCGCCTGGGGGACCCACGGCAGCAGCGTGGTGTTGGCCGGCACGTCGCCCAGCGCGGACACCTCGACCGTCGGGCCGGTGGCGACGAGCACGCGCGCGTCGAGCGCGCCCAGGCCCTCGACGGCGGTGCGCAGCACGCCGACGTCGCCGAACGCCGTGCCCAGCGTCAGGTAGACCAGCGGTTCGCGGTGCTCGACGACCCACGCGGGCAGGTCACCGGGGGTGGCGAACGGCACCGGTCGCAGCGCGATCCGGTTCGTCGTGGCCAGGAACGCCGGCTCCTGGAGCGACGGCGGGCAGATGTCGATGTAGGGGTTGCCGAGGGTCATGGCGTGCTCGGCGGTCAGTTCGACACCCAGTTCCGCGGCGAACCCGACCAGGCCGTCCTCCACGCCCCGCACGTCCTGCGGGAGTTCGTCCCACATCCGGCCGAAGCCGTGGCACAGGGCGGGCACGCCCGCGACCCGCGCGGCCAGCCCCGCGCCGGGGTTGCCCAGTTCGTGCACGACCAGGTCCGGGCGCGACCGGTCGACGGCCGCCGCGACGTCGGCGGCGAAGCGGCGCGGCATCACCTGGCCGAACGCCTCGGCGATCAGCTCGGGCTCGATCTCGGTGGCCTTCCCGGGGTCGCGCCCGCCCATCACGCTCGCGAACGCCTCGCCGATCTCCAGGCCGCCGCTGACGTGCCGGAGGCCGCGGGCCTTGAACGTGGTGGCGAACGCGTCGGCGGTGAGGAACGAGACGTCGTGCCCCGCGTCGCGCGCGGCGAGCGCCAGCGGGATCAGGGGGTAGGTGTGGCCGTGGGCGCCGAGGCTGGAGAAGAGGATCTTCATTGCCCCGAGCGTAACCGGATTTTTTCTACGGGGGATGAATTTTGTTCGGTCCTACCCCTTCGGGCACGTGGCGGCGGTCACGTGCCGAGGCCGCCGCGCACGGCCGCGGTCGCCTCGATGCTCGCCGTCAGGAACCGCGCCACGACCTCCTTCTCCCGGTCGTCGAACCCGGCCCACGCGGCGGTGAACGCCTCGTCCAGCGGCACGAAGAACGCGCGCCCCAGCTCCAGCGCCTTGGGGTTCACCCGCAGCTCCACCTTGCGCCGGTCGTGCGGGCTGCGGGTGCGCTCGACGTGCCCCGACGCCTCCAGCCGGTCCAGGACCGACGTGGTCGCCGAGGCGCTCAGGTGCATCGCCTCGGCCAGCTTCCCGGGTGACATCGGCTCGCCGCCCCACCGCGCGTCCATGATCAGCGCGAGCGCGTTGAGGTCCGTGCGGTGCATCTTCTGCCGGTCGCCGAAGAGCTCCGCGAACCGGTCGGTCTCGACCGTGAGCTGCCGGAGCAGCCTGACCAGCGTCGAGTTGTCGACCATCCACCCTCCCCTTAGTATTTCGACGATCGAACTATGCGATCGTCGAACTACATCGTCCCGGAGGTCATTCTGCCGTGAACGCCACCCCGTCACGCGCCCGCTGGTTGCTCCCGGCGCTCGTCGCCGTCGCCTGGCTCGCGCTGGGCGGCGTGTCCGGTCCGTTCGCGGGCAAGCTCAGCGAGGTCGCGACCAACGACAGCACGGCGTTCCTGCCCGCGTCCGCCGAGGCGACCGAGGTGTCCGAACGCGTGAAGGCGTTCGGCGACGCCCGCGGCCTGCCCGCCGTCGTGGTAGCCGAGCGCGCCTCCGGCCTCACCCAGGCCGACCGCGACTACCTCGGCTCGCGGGACTTCCCCGGCGAGGCGTCCCCAGTCATCCCCTCCGAGCGGGACGACCAGGCCGCCCAGGTCGTGGTCGCGGTCGACCCGGAGGACCCGGCCGGGGCGGTCGAGGAGATCCGGGCGCGGCTCACCTCGCCGCCCGACGGGCTGACCGTGCTGGTCGCCGGGCCCGCTGCCCAGGTCGCGGACCTGAAGGAGGCGTTCGGCGGCATCGACGGCCTGCTGCTGCTCGTCGCGGGCGCGGTCGTCGCGGTCATCCTGGTGCTGGTCTACCGGAGCCCGCTGCTGCCGTTCGTCGTGCTGCTGTCCGGGGTGTTCGCGCTGGGCGTCGCGAGCCTCGCGGTGTACCTGCTGGCCGACGGCGGCGTGCTCGACCTCAACGGCCAGAGCCAGGGCATCCTGTTCATCCTCGTGTTCGGCGCGGCCACCGACTACGCGCTGCTGCTCGTGTCCAGGTTCCGCGAGGAGCTGCGCGACACCGAGGACCGCTTCGCCGCCATGCGCGCCGCGTGGCGCGCCACGATCGAGCCCATCGCCGCCTCCGCGGGCACGGTCGTGCTCGGCGTGCTGTGCCTGCTGTTCAGCGACCTCAACTCGAACAAGGGCCTCGGCCCGGTCGCCGCCATCGGCATCGGCGCGGCGTTCCTCGCCTCGGTGACGTTCCTGCCCGCCGCGCTCGTGCTGCTCGGCCGGTCCGCGTTCTGGCCCCTGCGCCCGAAGCTCGGCTCGCCGCACCCCGAGGCGAGCGGGCCGTGGGCGCGGGTGGCCCGGCTGATCTCCGCCCGGCCGCGCGCCACGTGGGTGGTCACCGCGCTGGTGCTGCTGGTCGGCGTCGCGTTCGTGCCGCAGCTCAAGGCGTCCGGCACGGCCCAGTCCGACGTGTTCCTCACCGAGGTGGACTCGGTGGCGGGCCAGGAGGTGCTGTCGCGGCACTTCCCCGGCGGCAGCGGCTCGCCGACCGTCGTGCTCGCCCGCGCCTCGGCCGCCCAGCAGGTCACCGGCGCCGCCTCCGACGTGGACGGCGTGTCCTCGGTGCGGCCCGGCGGCGAGGCCGACGGCCTGGTGCGGCTCGACGTCGTGCTCGACGACGCGGCCGACTCCGAGGCCGCGCTGGCCACCGTGCAGCGGCTGCGGGACGCCGTCCGGGCGGTGCCGGACGCCGACGCGAAGGTCGGCGGCCCGACCGCGACCCAGCTGGACACGCAGCAGACCTCCGAGCGCGACCGGCTGGTCATCATCCCGATCGTGCTCCTGGTGATCTTCCTGGTGCTGGCGCTGCTGCTGCGGTCGCTGCTCGCGCCGCTGCTGCTGATCGCCACCGTCGTGCTGTCGTTCGGCGCGACGATGGGCGTCTCGGCGCTCGTGTTCAACGGGATCTTCGACTTCCCCGGCGCGGACCCCGTGGTGCCGCTGTTCGGGTTCGTGTTCCTGGTGGCGCTGGGGATCGACTACAACATCTTCCTGATGACGCGGGTGCGCGAGGAGGCGGCCTCGATCGGCACGCGGGAGGGCGTGCTGCGCGGCCTCACCATCACCGGCGGCGTGATCACCTCGGCCGGCGTGGTGCTGGCGGCCACGTTCTCCGCGCTGGCCGTGCTGCCCATCCTGTTCCTCGCGCAGATCGCGTTCATCGTGGCGTTCGGCGTGCTGCTGGACACGTTCGTGGTGCGGTCGCTGCTCGTGCCCGCCCTGGGCGTGGACGTCGGCCGCCGCGTCTGGTGGCCGTCGGAGCTGGCGCGCGGGCGGGACTGAGCACCGACCCGGGACCGGGTCTCAGGTCTGGGGCCATATCGAGTAGACGGTGTCGTCCGCGTCCGCGCACACGACCTGCGGCAGCTGCCCCTCGGGGACCTGGTTGCAGGTCAGGCCGGCGACGACGAGCGGGGGCAGGCCGGTCCTCGGTTCGCGGCGCTCGGCGTAGTAGTCGGCCAGGACCGCGCTCGCCTCGTCGCAGCCCAGCCGGCCGGACGGGGTCTCGACCACGACGGCGAGCATGTCCTTGCCCAGCGCCCCGGTGAACCGCTGCTCGCAGTACTGCGCCGGGGCGCCCTCGTCGATCGTCGGGACCGGTCCGGGCGTCGGCTCGGTCGTGGTCCCGGCGGTCTCGGTGGTCCTGGTGGCCCTGGTGGTCGCGGTGACCTCGGTGCCGGTTGTGGTGGTGGTCACGGTCGTGCCACCCGTGCCGGAGCCGCTGACGGTGGTGGAACAGCCCGTGACCAGGGCGAGGAGGACGACGAGCGCGATCTTCACGACCGGGTGGTCGCCGGTGCGGCGTGCGCCGTTACACCGCATGTCACAGTTCGCGAGGGCCGATCGTCCTGCTGTCGGCAAGGTTCCCATGACGCTAGGACGGGCAGATGAGGATCGCGGTTGCGGGCGGCACCGGTGTGGTCGGGCGGAAGGTCGTCGAGGAGGTGGGGCGGGCCGGGCACGAGGCCGTGGTGCTCACCCGTTCCACCGGGGTGGACCTGGCCACCGGCGCGGGCCTGGACGAGGCGCTGGCCGGCTGCGCCGCGGTGATCGACGTGTCCGGCACGGCGGTGTGGACCCGCGAGGAGTCGGAGCGCTTCTTCGGCGACGTGACGACGCACCTGCTCGGCGCGTCGGCCCGCGCCGGGGTCCGGCACCTGGTGGCGCTGTCGATCGTCGGCGCGGACGTCGTCGACGAGGGCTACTACTTCGGCAAGCGGCGCCAGGAGGAGCTGATCGCGGCCGGCCCGGTGCCGTGGACGGTGCTGCGGGCGACCCAGTTCTTCGAGTTCGCCGGGCAGGTGCTGGAGGGCGCGGCCGGGCCCGTGGCGCGGGTGCCGGCGATGCTGTCGCAGCCGGTGTCCACCGCCGAGGTCGCCGCCCGGCTCGTCGAGCTGGCCGAGGGTGCCCCGCAGGGGCTCACCACCCCGATCGCGGGCCCCGAGCGGATCACGGTCGCCGACATGGCGCGCCGGCTGATCGCCGTGCGGGGCGACGACCTGCGCGTCGAGGAGGCCGAGAGCACCACCGGCGCCGCCACCGGCGGTCTCGTGCCGCAGGGCGGGTACCTGAGGGGCGAGCGGACGTTCGGCCAGTACCTGGACTCGGTGCGGTCGTGACGGAGCCCGTCGCGGACCGTGCCGCCGATCGTGTCGCGGACCGTGCCGCGGGTCGGCAGGACGAGCTGGCCGCCGAGTACACCCGCGTGCGGCAGCGGCTCGTCGGCGTCGCGTACTCCCTCGTCGGCACGGTCGCCGAGGCGCAGGACGTGGTGTCGGACTGCTGGTCGCGCCTGGTCGAGGCGGACGCCCGCGAGCCGGTCCGCGACGTGGAGGCGTGGGCGGTGGTGGCCGTGGCGCGGCGCGCGGTGGACGTGCTGCGCTCCGCCCGCGTGCGGCGGGAGGAGTACGTCGGGCCGTGGCTGCCCGAGCCGGTCGTGGACGCCGACCCGGCCGACCGGGTCACGCTCGACGAGAGCGTCAGCTTCGCGCTCATGGTGGTGCTGGAGACCCTCACCCCCGCCGAGCGCACGACGTGGGTGCTGCACGAGGTGTTCGGCCTGCCGTTCCCGGAGGTCGCCGCGGTCGTCGGCCGCACCCCGGCGGCCGTGCGGCAGCTCGCCGTCCGGGCCCGCGCCCACGTGTCCGCCGGCGCGCCGCGCGTCGACGTGGCCACCGCCGAGCACCGCCGGACCACCACGACGTTCCTGCGCGCCGTGGCCGACGGCGACCTGTCCGCGCTGCTGACCGTCCTGGACCCGGACGTGGTGCTGACCAGCGACGGCGGCGGCATCCTCGGCGTGGCCCGCCGGCCGGTCCTCGGCCCGGACCGCGTGGGCCGGTTCCTGCTGGGCGTCCGCCGCAAGATGGTGCCGGGGGAGCGGCTGGTCCCGCTGGTCGTCAACGGCGGTCCGGGGTTCGCGGTGGTGACCGGCGCGGCGGCCCGCTTCGTCTGCGCGGTGACCCTGTCCGGGGGACGCGTGCGGCGGGTGGACATCGTGGTGGCGCCGGACAAGCTGCCGCCGGCGCTGGAGGTCTGAGGCCCGCCGCGCCCGACCGTCCCGCTCAGGCCCTCCACAGCCGGTAGCTGATGACGACCTCGCCGCCGTCGCCCACCGAGTCGACGCGCACGGCGGCGAGGTTGTCCTTGTCCGTCGACACGCACAGCTCGGTGCCCGCGCGGAGGTCCGACAGCCGGACGGTGCCCACCCCGTCGGTCCGCCCGCGGCACACCGGGTAGGAGGCGCCGCCGTCCACGACCGAGAGCCGCGGCGCGTCCTCCGGCGCGTGCACGCCGTAGGTCTCGACGATGAGGTCCGCGACGTCGCCGCACCGGCTCCGGCCCGCCCGGAGGCCCGTCGGCCCCCACCCGGGGCACCCCGTGTCGAGGTCGATCTTGTCCGCGTGGTTGGTCAGCGGGCTCGACGACGGGGTCAGCCGGTAGCCGTCCTTCGTCAGGACCGGGTCGGGCGGGGTCGCGCCGGAAGGGGTCGCGCCGGGTGCCACCGCCGGCGTGGGCCAGAGCCAGGGGGCCGCGACGACCGCGCCGACGCACGCCAGGGCGACGGCCGCGGCGGTGATCGCGCGCCCCGTGCGGCGGAACTTCTCGCGCCACAGCACCCAACCGGCCGCGAAGAGGACCAGGTAGCACGAGACGCGGATGACCGGCGCGCCACCGGTGGAGATCCAGCTGTCCAGCTGCGCGAGGTCGGAGACGAGCGCCACGAGGGAGGTCAGGCCGACGGCGCACACCGCGACGACCGCCGCCCACCCGCGCTTCAGGGCTCCGGGTAAGCCTTCTCGCTCGCCCACCCGCTCACCGCTCCTTGCGCAGGCCGGTCACCAGGAGCGCCCCGCCGCCCACCACGCACAGCAGGCCGATGGCGGTCCACAGCTCCTGGCCCGTCATGAAGCTGCCCTCCAGGTAACCCAACCCCTGTGCGGTCCACACCGCGCCGAGCAGCACCAGCAGGACACCCGCGCCGATCGACAGCTTCTTCATGGCGCGAGGGTAGTCGGGTCCGCGCCGGGGTGGTCGAACACCGGCGTCTCGGCAGGTCACGGACCGGACACCAGATTAAATCAGTTGCTTGACTGATGTCGTTCGTCCGGTTTGACTGGTGCGCCCACGGGGGGTGACGCGGAGGAGGCGCACGTGAGGCGGACCGAGGAGGGCCGGTGGTGACGGACGTCGGCAGGACCCCGCGCGCCGACCAGGTCGGCGCCACCCGGCTCCGGATCCTGACCACGGCGGAGCGGTTGTTCGCAGAGCGCGGGCTGTACGCGGTGTCCAACCGGCAGATCAGCGCCGCGGCGGGGCAGGGCAACAACGCGGCCGTCGGCTACCACTTCGGCACCAAGGCCGACCTCGTGCGGGCCATCGTGCGGCGGCACTCGGCGCGGGTCGACGCGCTGCGCGCCGAGGCGGTGGCGGCCGTCGCCGGGTCGCGCGAGGTGCGCGACTGGGTCGCCTGCCTGGTCCGGCCGCTCGCGGCGCACCTGGCCTCGCTCGGCGGCCCCACCTGGTTCGCGCGGTTCAGCGCGCAGGTCATGACCGACCCCGCGTTCCGGGGGGTGGTGGCGGAGGAGACGATGGCCGAGCCGTCGCTGCTCCAGGTCCTCGACAACCTGCACGCGTGCCTGCCCGACCTGCCCGCCGACGTGCGCGCCGACCGCGCCCACATGGTGCGCCACCTCCTGGTGCACGTCTTCGCCGAGCGGGAGCGCGCCCTCGCCGAGGGCGTCGACACGCCGCGGTCCACGTGGGACGAGGCGGCGACCGGGCTGGTCGACGCCGTCACCGGTCTGTGGACGGCTCCGGCAGGTGGGCGAACTTAAAGCAACTGCTTGACTTAGATTTGGCCTGCCGATTGACTGCCCACCAGATCCCGACTCGACGCCGAGGAGGTCCACGGTGGGCCACGACACCGACGAACAAGCGCTGCGCTACCCCTTCACGGTCCCGGCGGCGCTCGAACCGCCCGCCGAGTGGGCGAGGCTGCGCCGCGAGTGCCCGGTCGCGCGGGTGACCCTGCCGAGCGGCGACGAGGCGACGCTCGTCACCCGCTACGACGACGTCAAGCGGGTGCTGGCCGACTCGCGCTTCACCCGGCCGATGCCCACCAACGAGGGGGCCCGCGTCTCCGAGGACGAGTCCGGCGGCGTGTTCAACAGCGAGATGGCCATCACCATCCCGCAGAGCGGCGAGGCGCACCTGCGCTGGCGGCGCCTGGTCAACCGGTGGTTCACGGTCAAGCGCATGACCGCCCTGCGGCCGGCGATCGAGGCGATGGCGGACCGGCTGGTCGACGAGCTGGTCGAGCAGGGGCGGCCCGCCGACCTCAAGGCGGGGTTCGCCTTCCCGCTGCCGGTGTGGGTCATCTGCACGATGCTCGGCGTCCCCGACTCGGACCGGCGGAAGTTCGCGTACTGGTCGGACACCCTCCTCAGCACGACCCGCTACACGCACGAGGAGATCGGCGCGGCGCAGGCGGAGTTCGTGGCGTACATGGCGGGCCACGTGGCGGCCAAGCGCGCGGAACCGGGCGACGACCTGATCGGCGAGCTGATCACCGGCACCGACGCCGAGGGCGGGACCATGCCCGACGGCGTGCTGATCGCCACCGGCATGGCCCTGCTCGTCGCCGGGCACGAGACCACCGCGAACATGATCGCGAAGATGGTGGCGGTGCTGCTGGCCGACCGGTCGCGCTGGGAGTCGCTGCTGGCCGACCCGTCCCTGGTGCGCCCGGCGGTGGAGGAGGCGCTGCGCACCGACGTCAACGCCGGGTTCGGCATGCTGCGCTACCTCCACGAGGACTTCGAGGTGGCGGACACCGTGCTGCCGGCCGGCACGACCGTGGTGTGCAGCATGGCCGCCGCGAACCGCGACGGCGCCGCGTTCGAGCGGGCCGAGGAGGTCGACCTGACCCGCAGCCCCAACCCGCACCTGTCCTTCGGCGCCGGGCCGCACTCCTGCCTGGGGCAGGCGCTGGCCCGCACCGAGCTCCAGGTCGCGCTCGACGTGCTGCTGCGCCGGCTGCCCACCCTGCGGCTGGCCGGGCCGGCGGACGAGCTGCGGCCCGTGGAAGGGCTGCTCGTCGGCGGCGTCCGGGAGCTGCCCGTCGCCTGGTGAGGGCGGTCCGGGGTGCGGGGTGCCGTGCCCCCGCACCCGAACACCCCGGGGTCAGGGTCGCCGGGGGGTCAGGGTCGCCGGGGGATCAGGGCCGCCACCGCCGCCGCGGTCAGCGCCGCGCCCGCGCCGATCGCCACGACCACCCGGAACCCGGTCGGGGACGGCACCTCGGCCGGTCCGAACGGGACGGTCAGCTCGGACAGCACCACGCCCGCGACGGCGCTGCACACCGACGTGCCGATGGACCGCATGAGCGTGTTGAGGCTGTTGGCGGCGGCGGTCTCGGACACCGGCACGGCGGACATGATCAGCGCGGGCATCGCGCCGTAGGCCAGGCCCACCCCGGCCCCGATCACGCTGGACACGGCCACGAGCTGCCACAGTTCGCTCATCAGCACCAGGTTGGCGGCGTAGCCGAAGGCGACCACCAGGGTGCCCGTGATCAGGGTGGTGCGCGGCCCCTTCGAGCGGGTGATGCGGGCGGAGACCGGCGCCATCGCCATCATCACCAGCCCGGACGGCGCCATGACCAGGCCGACGACGGACAGCGACTGCCCCAGGCCGTGACCGGTGGTGGCCGGGAGCTGGAGCAGCGTGGGCAGCACGAGCGACATGGCGAACATCGAGAAACCGAACACGGCGGAGGCGAGGTTGGTCAGCGCGACCGGCCGGCGCCCGGTGGTGCGCAGGTCCACCAGCGGGTCGCGGGTGCGCAGCTCCCACCGGCCCCACGCGAGCAGCACGACCACCGCCGTCACGACCAGGCCGATGGTCAGGCCGCTGGTCCAGCCCCACACCGAGCCCTTGGACACGGCCAGCAGCAGGCACAGCAGGACGATCGACAGGCCGATCGCGCCGACCACGTCGAAGCGACCGCCGGAGCGGACCGAGGACTCCGGCACCAGCGCCACCACCAGCGTCGCGGCGACCACGCCCAGCCCGGCGGCGACCCAGAACAGCACGTGCCAGTCGGCGTTCTCGGCGAGCAGGGTGGCCAGCGGCAGCCCCAGCGCGCCGCCCACGCCCAGCGACGCGCTCATCAGGGCCGTCGCCGAACCGAGCCGTTCGGCGGGCAGCTCGTCCCGCATGATGCTGATGCCCAGCGGGATCACGCCGGAGGACAGGCCCTGGAGCACCCGGGCCACCACGAGCGGGGCCAGGCTCGTGCTCAGCGCGGCCAGCACCGAGCCCGCCACCAGCAGCCCCAGGCAGACGAGCAGCATCCGGCGCTTGCCGTGCATGTCGCCGAGCCGGCCGGTCGTGGGGGTGGCGACGGCGGCGGCCAGCAGCGTGGCGGTGATCGCCCACGCGGTGTCGGCGGGGGTGGAGCCCAGGTAGTCCGGCAGCCGGGGGACCAGCGGGATGATGACCGTCTGCATCAGCGCCACGGTCACGCCCGAGAAGGCGAGCACGGCGACGACGGTGTTCGGCCTCCGGGTCACGACCGGTGGCGCGCCGGGCGGGTCGACGTCGGCGGTGGGTGGCGTGGACGGCACGGCGGCCTCCGGTCTGTGAGCGGGCTCGGTCCGAACAGGATTAAAGCAGGCGCTTGACTTAGAACGCTCATCGTCAGGTCACGAAGCGGGATCGCCCGATCACGCGCAGGAGCGCCACATCTTTAAGTCAGTCATTTGACTCAAACAGGCCGGCTCCGGTTAGGTGGCCACGAACCGCGACCGAGCGGTCACGCAGGACGCGCAGCAGAGAGGTGCCCATGCCCACGCCACCAACGCCGCCCGCCCGGCCCGACGACCCGCTCCCCGCCGACGCGGGGTTCGCGGCGGACCCCGGGTTCGACATCGAGGCGCTCCGCGCCAAGTACCGGGCCGAGCGCGACCGCCGCGTCCGACCCGACGGCAACGCCCAGTACCGGCGCGTCGAGGGCGAGTTCGGCTACTACGCCGACGACCCGCACGCGGACCCCGACCTCACCCGGGAACCGCTGCACGACCGGGTCGAGGTGCTGCTGGTCGGCGCCGGCTTCGGCGGCCTGCTGACCGGTGCGCGGCTGCGCCAGGCCGGCGTGCGGGACATCCGGGTGATCGACGAGGCCGGCGACTTCGGCGGCACCTGGTACTGGAACCGCTACCCCGGCATCCACTGCGACATCGAGTCGTACGTCTACCTGCCGCTGCTCGAAGAGGTCGGCTACGTCCCGAAGTGGAAGTACGCGCCGGGGGAGGAGATCCGGCGGCACGCCCAGGCCATCGCGCGGCACTTCGACCTCTACCGCGACACCTGCTTCCAGACCAGGGTGACCGACCTGCGCTGGGACGACGACGAGTCCGAGTGGGTCGTGGCCACGGACCGCGGCGACCGGATCAGGGCGCGCTACGTCGTCGTGTCCAGCGGCACGCTCAGCAAGCCCAAGCTCCCCGGCATCCCCGGCGTCGGGACGTTCGCGGGCCACACGTTCCACACCAGCCGCTGGGACTACGACTACACCGGCGGCGACGCCGGCGGCGGGCTGCACAAGCTCGCGGACAAGCGCGTCGCCCTCATCGGCACCGGCGCGACCGCCGTCCAGGTCGTGCCGCACCTGGGCCGCGACGCCGAGCACCTGTACGTCTTCCAGCGCACGCCGTCGTCGGTGGACGTCCGCGGCAACCGCCCCACCGACCCCGAGTGGGCGCGGTCGCTCACGCCCGGCTGGCAGCGCCGCCGCAGGGACAACTTCCTCCACGTCGTCTCGGGGCACCCGGTCGAGGAGGACCTGGTCTCCGACGGCTGGACCGGCAGCGCGCGCCTGCTCCAGAACCTGATCCCGAGCGACGCCTACGCCGACCTCTCGCCCGAGCAGCGCGAGCGCGTCAACGAGATCGTCGACTTCCAGAAGATGAACGAGCTGCGCGCCAGGGTGGACGCGGTCGTCGGGGACCCGGCCGTGGCCGAGCTGCTCAAGCCCTGGTACCGCTACATGTGCAAGCGGCCCACGTTCAGCGACGACTACCTGCAGACGTTCAACCGGCCGAACGTCACGCTGGTCGACACCGCCGACCACGGCGGCGTCGAGCGCGTCACCGAGAAGGCGGTGGTGGTCGGCGGCACCGAGTACGAGGTCGACTGCATCGTCTTCGCCACCGGGTTCGAGGTGGGTGTGTCCGGCGTGCTCTCCGGCCTGCTGCCGGTGCACGGCCGCGGCGGCGTGCCGCTGTTCGGGCACTGGGCGGCGGGCCCGAGGACCCTGCACGGGTTCTACAGCCACAACTTCCCCAACCTCTTCCACCTGGGGCCGCTCCAGAACGCCAGCTCGGTGAACTTCGTGCACGTCCTCGACGAGCAGGCCACGCACGTCGCCGCCGTCGTCGCCGAGGCGCGCGAGCGCGGCGCCCGGTACGTCGAGCCGAGCGCGGAGGCCGAGGACGCCTGGGTGGCGACCATCCGGGAGAAGGCCGCGGACCTGCACAGGTTCCAGGCGGAGTGCACGCCGGGCTACTACAACAACGAGGGGCAGCCGCGGCAGCGCAGCGAGTCCTTCGGCGACGGTCCCGTCGCGTTCCACGAGACGATCCGGCGCTGGCGCGCCGAGGGCGGCATGGACGACGTGCTGGTGGGTGCGGAGTGAGCAGCCGGTTCGGCGACAGCTCCCCGTCGGGCGCGCGCTGGGACGTGCGGCGGCTCACCCGGACCAACCCGCTGTGGGGCTCCAACGGGGTCGCGTTCGGGCCGGACGGGCGGCTGCACGTGGCGCAGTTCCTCGCCGGGCAGATCAGCGCCGTGGACCTCGCCTCGGGCGACGTCGAGGTGGTCGTGCCGGTGGACGGCCCGGTGCAGGCGCCGGACGACCTCGCGTTCGGCGCGGACGGCTCGGTGTACGTCACCGACCTGGTGCCCGGCCGGGTGTGGCGCCGCACGCCCGACGGGGAGTTCGACCTGGTGTCCGACCAGGTCGCCGTGCCCAACGGCATCGCCTGCGTGGGCGACCGGCTGTTCGTCAACGAGATGAAGCCGGGCGGTCGCCTGCTGGAGCTGTTCCCCGGCGGCGGCGACCCGCGCGTGCTCGCGGACGACCTGGCCATGGGCAACGCGATGCAGCTCGGCCCGGACGGCTGCCTCTACTACCCGCACATGCTGACCGGCCGGGTCTACCGGGTGCCGCTGGACGGGGGCGTGCCCGAGCTGGTCGCGGAGGACGTGCACGAGCCGGTCGCGGTGCGCTTCGACCGGGGCGGCGCGCTCGTCGTGCTGTCCCGGGGCGTGGCCGGGTTCGTGACCCGCGTCGACCTGTTCGGCAGCGGCGGGCGGTCGGTCGTGGCCACCGGCGTGGTCGGGCTGGACAACGCCGCGTTCGACGACGAGAACCGCATGTTCGTCTCCAGCTTCGCCAGCGGCGGCATCGCGGAGGTGCACCCCGACGGGCGGACCCGCGAGGTCGTGCCGCAGGGCTTCGACGGGCCGTTCGGCGTGGCCGTCGACCTCGGCGGCACGGTGTACGCGGCCGACCACTACCGGCTGGCCGGCCCGACCGGCGACGGGGGCGTGACCACGCACGAGGTGGTGATCTTCGCCCACGGCGTCGCCGCGCACGCCGGGCTGGTGCACGTCACCTCGCAGTACGGCGACGTGCGCACGCACGACCCGGTCGCGCGGACCACGCGGGTGCGGGCGACCGGGCTGGACCGCCCCACCGGCGTCGCGGTGCGCGCGGACGGCGCGCTCGTCGTCGCCGAGACGGGTGCGGGTCGGGTCGTGGTGGTCGACGGGGACGACGCGGTCACCGTCCTCGCGGACGGGCTCGACCACCCGGTGGGCGTCGCGCTCGACGACGACGGCCGCTGCTACGTCAGCGACGACCGGCTCGGGGCCGTGCTCCGGCTCGACGGCGGGGCGGCGGTGCCGGTCGCGGACGGGCTCGGCGCGCCGCAGGGCCTGGCGGTGCGCGGCGACGAGCTGCTCACCGTGGACACCGCCGGCCGCAGGCTGCTGGCGGTGGGCCTGGGGGGCGGCGACGTGCGGGTCGAGGTGGAGGACCTGGCGGTCGGCCTGCCGCCGGGCGCGACCCGCGTCGACCGCGCGCTGTTCAGCCACGGGATGCCCGGCGTGCCGGACATGTTCGCGGGCGTCGCGGTCGGGCCGGACGGCGCGGTGTACGTCGCGGCGGACGGCGAGGGCAGCGTGCTGCGCCTGTCGCCGAAGGGGTAGGGACCCGGGGGAGCCGTTCGGCCGGGCGGCTCCCCACCGTGCCCGCGGGGCGGCCGTCGTCCTGCCCCGCCGGCCCGGACGAGGTCGGTCGGAGCGCGGCAGGTGGGGTATCGTCGGGTGGCGGGGAACACCTGATGTCGGCACTCGGCCGACGCGGTCCCCGCCGAGTTCCGGCCCCGGTGATCCACCACCGACCGGAGACGGGAGCACCGGCTTGTCGCCGGATCAACCGCTCGTGGGGAACGACCCCGCCCTGCACTTCACGTCGACCGGTGAGCGTCGTCCGCCGGTGAACTTCGCCGAGGTTCGCGCCGCGGCCGACCAGGCGGAGGCGGTCCAGCGGACCCGTGCCGCGCACACGGTCGCGGACAACGCCATCGACGTCGACGACTGCCGCGAGCTGCTGTCCATGCTCGGGCTCCACTCACGGGCCGCCGCCCGGGTGGGTCGCTCGCGCGCGTTGTGACGCCCGGCGACCCGCCGGGTGGTCAGACCCCGCCCGCGTCCGCGAGCGGGAACGTCCGAAGAGGACGGTCGGGCGGCGGCCACGCGCCGCCGCGCCACTCCATGCGCTCGGCCAGGGCCGCGCGGTCCAGCCGGCGCGGCACCGCCGCGGGCGTGTTCGCCCTGCGCGCCGCGGACCCCGCCACCAGGCGGGCGACCGCCTCCGGGTGCGGCACCGGGTCGTCGCCGCCGCGCGCCAGCACGACCGGCGGCTCACCCGGGTCGGTCTCCACCCGCACCGACCAGCCCTGCCGCTCGTCCCAGACGAGCATCAGGTCGTGGTCGGGGTGCTCGGGCACCCGGTGGCCCAGCGCGAGGTACGCGGTGAGCGTGTCGGTGACCTCGAACGTCGTGCCGTCCGCCGGGACGCCGACCGCGGTGGCCACCGCGGTCACGTAGTCCCGCAGGGCGCGGGTCAGCGCGTACGTGTGGTCCGGGTCGGGCTCCGGCGCGTCGGACTCCTGCGCCTCGTCCCCGTGGGTCCCGGCGTCCGGGGTCGACCCGGTGTCCGTGTCCGGCCCGGTCCGCGTCGCCGGTTCGGCCTCGGGGGCGGTGACCGGCGCGTCGGCCTCGTCACGCGGTGCGGGCACCACGCGCAGTCGCCGGACGGGTTCGGTGGGGAGTGGCCGCGTCCTCGTCGGCTGGGTCACGCGCTGTGGCCGGCCCTCGGTGTGCCGTGCGGGGCGTCGTCCGGCTCGCGGAAGAGATCGGTGTACGCGCGCTGCGCGTCGTCGCGGGGCCCGCTGCGGTGCTGGGTCGTGTGCGACTCGGGGTGGCTGAACAGCTCGTTCGCCGCTTCTGCGGTCATGGTTGCCGACTTTCTCCGCGCCGGGCGCGAGCTCCGGGCCGAGCCTGTGCTCGGGGCGTGGAGTGCGGGACGCGACAGGATGTTCGGGTGCGCGAAGGCGCGACCTCGATGTGACCAGTCTACCCCGTCGGGGCCCGGAAGGCGCGGCGACCGTGCCGGAACGCACCGGCGCGTCACGCGCGGTCGGCGAGCACGCGGCGCACGACCCGCCGGTGGTCCTCGCCGGTCTCGTCCCGCTCCAGGGCGCCCACCAGCGAGATCAACGCCTTCCACAGCGCCCAGCCGCGCCCGCGCGCCCACGTGCCCGGGTCCAGGCCGAGCGTGCGGCGGAACGCGTCCCGCGCGTCGCCGGACAGCGTCGTCCAGGCGATCACCACGTCGCAGGCCGGGTCGCCGACACCGGACGTGCCGAAGTCGATGACGGCGGCCAGCGCGCCGTCGCGGACCAGCAGGTTGCCGGGCGCGACATCGCCGTGGAACCAGGTCGGCCGGTCCCGCCAGACCGACGCGACGGCCTCCTCCCAGGTCGCGAGCACCTCGTCGCGGGGCACCTCCGCGCCCAGCGCCTCGACCGCCGCGTCCACCTCGTCCTCGTACACCGCGACCGGGCCGCCCCGGTAGAAGTTGTGCTCGCCCGGGGCGGGGCCGTCGGTCGCGTCGACCCGCCGCAGCGCCGCCAGGAACCGCGCCAGGTCGGTCGCGAACGCCGTCGCGTCGCCGGTGCCGGCCACCGCCGCAGGCCGCCCGTCCAACCACCGGTAGACCGACCACGGGTAGGGGTAGCCGTGCCCCGGCACGCCCTGCGCCACCGGTGTCGGCACGGGCAGCGGGAGGTGCGGCGCGAGCACCGGCAGCCACCGCTGCTCCTTGGCCACCTGGAGGGCGTACCAGTCGCCGCTGGGCAGGCGCACGGTCAGCTCGTCGCCGAGCCGGAACGTGCGGTTGTCCCACCCGTTCAGCTCGACCGGCCGCACCGGCAGGCCGGCCCACGCCGGGAACTGGCCGTCCACCAACCGCCGCGCCAGGTGCTCGTCGACCTCGACCGCACCCGCGTACCCCGCGTACTTCACCCCGTGTGCCCCGATCGCGCGCGTGTCATCGACACAGCATCGACGTGCCGCCGCCGGGGGCGCACCCGATTTTCGCGGGCGCGCCCCCGGCGGCGGTGGTCGTGCCGTCCCCTCACTCGCGGCAGTTCTTGCCCCGGTTCAGGCACCAGACCAGGCGGTTCATGATCCGCTGGCTCATGACGTTCGCGAAGTCGTCGTGGTCGCTGAACGGGTTGTGGGCCTCCTGCGGGAACGAGTCGACCGCGTACTGGCCGTTGACCTGCACGTCCCTCGGGATGTCGTAGGTCAGCGAGATCCGCAGCTGCGGGATCGCCTTGAACCCGCGCGGGCACCTGCCGGTCGCCGGGTCGGCGTAGGCGACGTGGTCGCGGTGGTTGGCGCTGTCCGTGTTCTTGCCGTCCCAGCAGCCGGCGAAGTCGTGCAGGCGCTTGACCTTCGAGCCCTCCGGGCAGACCACGTAGGTCTGGAGCTGCACCTTGTCCTCGAAGCCGGTGCACGTCCACGAGGCGCGGGCGTTCTTCGGGCCGTTGGTCGACACCTTGGCGTCGCCGTAGAGGACGCGGAGGAACTTCGGCATCGCGCGGACCTTGCCGACCGGGCTGCCGCGGAAGGTCAGCTCGACCTTCTCCGGGCGCTGGATCTCGCCCAGGTTGCCGGGCAGCTCGTTGGCGTGGTCGACGTGGGCACCCGCCTGGGCGTCCGCCGGGTCCTCCTTCTCGCTGTTCTCCGAGCCGTCGCCGATGGGGGAGGGCTGGTCCGGCTGCTTGATGGCGCACGGCGCGAGCGCGCCGAAGTCCACCGGCTGCGCGCCGGGTCGGGCGACCGCCTGCGTGAGCTCGTCCAGCGCCTGCTTGCGCTGCTCGGTCAGCGGCCCCAGCACCTCCTGGTCGACGGCGGTCGAGCCGGGCAGCCGCTTCTCGGCCTCCTCGGTGACCTGCTCGACCTCGGCGAGCGCCTCGTCGATCCTGGGCTGCGCCTCCTCGGGCACCTCCTCGTCGATCTTGCTGGCCACGTCGGGGCACTGCACGCGCGGCTCTTCCTTGATCTGCTCGTCCGCGGCCTTCTGCTGCTCCTGCTGGGCCTGGGCCTGCGGGTCGACCGGGTTCTCGACCTCGGCCTCGCCCTTGTCGATGCGGACCACCGGCCAGAAGTACGTGGACTTGTCGCCGTTGCGGCACGTGGTGCCCGCCGCGACCAGGCTCTGGTTGGTCGACTCGGCGTTGGTCGACAGGTTGCCGACGTAGTCGTGCAGGTGCTGCGCGCCGTGCGCGACCCCGGGCTGCGCGATGAAGTTGTCGCTGTTGAAGTGCCCGTTCTCGTTGCGGCCGCAGTTCACCGTGAACGTGCCCCGGGACGCGCCGCGCTGCTTGTTCACCGCCTTCACGTTGGGCTGCACCGTGGTGATGTCGACGAACTTGGACTTGTCCACCGCGTCGGCGGACGCCGCGTCGTCACCACCCGTGGCCGTGATCACGACCACGGCTCCGGCGGAGACCACGAGGGCCGCGCCCAGCGTGGCGATCTTCGTCCTGCGGGAGATGCGGTGTCTCCCACCGGTCATCGTCATGTGATCTCACCTCAGTCGTCCGGCGGTGGGGACGCCATCGGCAGGCCGTCCCACGGTGGCATACGGACAGTGGTGGTGCCGCCGCTCAACCGAGTTCACGTCGTTATGCTTCCGTTATCTTCGCGGCCTGGCGAACGAGATGTCCGCGAGATAGGGGTTGCGAACGGCGTGGGCGTCCCGTACCCGGGCGCACGCCCGCCCGCCGCCGAGCGCTTCCGGGGGCGTTCGAAAAGATGTTGCGACAATGCGGGGCTGAATACCGCAGATATGCGGGCCCGGGGCCGTTCCCGGGTTCTCCGAGTAGCGTTTCCCGGTTCTCCGGGGTGACGCGGTACCCCTTTCCGGATATTTCCCGGGCAACTCCTGTACCCGCTTCCCGGTCGGCGGTATACAGCGGGCATGAACGACCTCGTCCGCTGCCAGGCGGAGCTGCGCGAAGTGCTCGACCGGCTGTCGGTGTGGCTCGCGGACACGGCGTCCCTCGACGACCCCGCCCCCGACCCCGGCGCCGCCGACGACCTCGCGGCCGACGTCGAGCTCGTCGCGACGCTGCGCACCCGCGCCGCGTCCAGCCTGATCAACCTGGCGCTGGTGGGGCACTTCTCGTCGGGCAAGAGCTTCCTGCTCAGCGGGCTCCAGCAGCGGCTGGACTACACGCCGGTCGTCAACGACCTCGGCGACACCGCCGACAAGTACACGGGCCTGCTGCCGTCGGCCTCGGAGCCGACCTCCGCGTGCCCGGCGACGGTCATCCCGGTCGACCGCCCGAGCCTGGCCGAACGGGGCGTCCTGCGCGTCCGGTTCACCGATTCCGACGCGTGGGAGGAGATCGGCAGCGAACCCATCCCCGCCGTCGTCGCGGCGTACTGCACCGAGGACCCGGAACTGATCGTGGAGGGCCGCAAGCGGCAGCACCAGCACCGGACCGTCGCGGAGGTGGAGATCCTGGTGCACGACGTGCCGCTGCCCGCGAAGCTCTACGACCTGCCCGGCGCGTTCTCGCCGAACCCGGTGCACGACGAGATCCTGCGCGCGGCCATCGTGGAGGCCGACTGCTTCCTCTACGTGAGCCAGGCGACCACCACCCTGTCGAACGCCGAGCTCGGTTTGATCAAATCGCTCTACGACCAGCACACCTATTCCGGCAAGAAGGTGATCTGGGTGCTCACCGGTATCGACCGCGCCGGGGACCTCGGCCGCGGCGACCGCCCGAAGTGGGAGCACACCGCGAAGCACGACGACGAATACCTCCGGGAGAACTTCCGGCGCTCGACCGGGGAACCCGACGAGCGGTTCATCGGTCGCGGGTTCATCGGGGTGTCGCCCGCCCTCCAGGCGCGGGGGGAGTGGCAGATCCGCAACGGCGAACACGCCAGGGGGAACCGGCTGATCGCCGCGAGCCGGATGAACGAACTGCGCCGGCTGATCGGCGAGGTGGTCGAGGGCACCACCGGCGCCACGCACCTCGCGCAGGTCGCGGGCGAGGCCCTGGGCGTGGTCGCACCGCACTTCCGCGCGGTGGGCGACCGGCTCCAGACGGCCCGCACGCCCCTGGCGAAGCTCCAGGCGCGCAAGGACGAGCTGGTGCCCCGGCTCCAGGCGCTCGACCTGGCGATCGACTCGATCCGGGAGCAGCTGGGCAAGCAGCTCGCCTCCCGCGCCCGCGCGGTGAAGCCCGCCTTCGCGGGCCTGGCCCCCAGCCTGCACGAGGCGCTGGACCACGTCATCCGCTCGACCGACCTGATGAACACCAAGGAGGCCAACCGGGTCGAGGTGCTCAAGACCCAGGCGATCCAGGACTGGGTCGTGCGCCCCGGCGGACCGGTGGACGCGTGGAACCGCGAGATGTCGGCCTTCATCGACCGGACGCGGCTCGCGGTGAGGACCGGGCTGCGGGACAGCTACGCCTCGGGGCAGTTCGACCTGACCCAGGAGAAGATCGACCTCAACCGCCTCGACATCCCGTCCTCGCCGCGGTACCGGGCCGGCGCCCAGGACGTCGTCGGCAGGGCCGCGGCCGTCGTCGGCACGGTCACGCCGGTCGGCGCGGGCGTGGCGGCGGCCCTCGGCATCGTCACCGGGCCGCTGCTGCTGATCCCCGCCGGGGTCGCGGTCGGCGCCGGCCTGCTGTACGCGGCACTGCGCCACCGCCGCTACCGGTCCAGCTCGATGGACCTGCTGCACAACGAGTGGATCGCCGAGCTGGACGGCTCGGCCACCCGGTACGAGGACTCGTTCCTGGCGGTCGTGGACATCACCGGGACCGCGGTCATCGACCGCGCCGAGGCCATCCTGCGCGAGCGCAGCAACGAGTTGGCGAACGAGATCGTGCGCATCGAGCGGTCCATCGACGACCCGGAGAACCTGCACCGCAAGGACGTGGTCGAGGTCCTCGAACCGCACGTCGCGCGCGGGAGCGCGATCATGACGACGCTGGACCGCCTGAGCGGCCTCGGCAGGTGACCGGGCGGCGGAGCGGCTCCTGCCCGGAGGCCGCTCCGCCGGTCTCGCGCCCCGGTCAGGAGTGGGGGCAGGTGTCGCGGTACTCCTCGATCAGGGTGCTGCGGCCCGGGGCCGGGCACAGGAACTGCTCGTAGCGGGTGTCGTCGTCGACGAACCGCTTGAGCCACGAGACGCTGTACTTCGCCACGGTCGTGTTCGACGACGTCGGGGCCGAGTGGCTCGCGCCGTTCAGCTCCAGGTACGCCTTGTCCGGGGCGCTCGTGAGGCTGGTGTAGAACGGCTCGGAGTGCGACGACACCGGTGCCACGGTGTCGCTCTCCGCGCCGATGACCATGGTCGGCACGCGGACCGCGGACCAGGACTTCGTGCCGTGCCACGGGGCCAGCGGGATCGCCGCCTGCAACGTCGGCCGGGTGCGGCTCGCGGCCAGGGAACCACCGCCGCCCATCGAGTGCCCCATGACCGACAGCCGGGTGGCGTCGACCCTCGTGCGGACCGAGCTGGTCCGGGTCAGGTAGTCCAGCGCCGCCAGCAGCTGGGTGCCGCGGCTGTCCGGCTGGTCGAGCGTGGAGAGGGTGTCGATGGTGATCACCACGAAGCCCTGGGACGCCAGGCGCGGGCCGAGCCACGACACGCTCGACTGGGACGCGGTGAAGCCGGGGGAGATGGCCACCGCGCCGAACGTGCCCTCGGCGGTGCTCGTCGGGTAGTAGATCGTGCCGCCGCCGAACCCGGTCGCGGAGGACCGGGCGACGGTGGTGGTCGCCGTGGCGAACGGGCCCCGTGACGCCTCGATGCTCGCCGTGGTGGGCGCCGGGCCCCGCTCGTAGGGGTTGGCGGCGGCTTGGGCGGGGGCCTGGAGACCGGTCAGCACCAGGGCCATCGCCGGGATCGCGTAGATCACGCTGCGGAGTCGCACTGTGTGGAACACCTCGCTCGTGCAGGGATGCAGGGGGCTTGCGCAGGGGGTCTTGCACAGGGGGGGTCTTGCACGGGTCTTGCGGCGGCGGGGCGGGGCGCTTACGACCCTCGGGCACCCGGGCGGGCGCACGCATCGGCACACCTGCCAGTCCCCGGACCCCGGGACCGCAACACCGGCGTGCCGGCTATCGGTGCATCCACCGCGCGCACACCGTTCGGTCGGCCCCTACCGCCGCCGCGCGGCATCTGGCAGAAAGGGAGGATGCTGCGCGGACGGGACCGGCAGCGCGTCGCCGTGGACGCGGTGCTCGACCACGCCCGGGCGGGCCGCGGCGGCGTGCTCGTGCTGCACGGCGAGGCGGGGTCGGGCCGGACGTCGCTGCTGCGCGCGGCGCGGCGGGCGGCCACCGACTTCACCCCCGACTCGCGGCGCACGCTGCTCTGCGTGGACGACGCGCACCGCCTCGACCTGGGCTGGCTGCTGGAGGTGCTGCCCGAGCTGGAGGACGAGCCGGTCGCGGTGCTCGTCGCCGCCGACCGGCCGCTGCCCGGCCTGCCCGGCGTCGAGGTCGACCCGCTGGACCACGCCACGAGCGTCCGCGTGCTGCGCGACCTGCTGCCCGGCCTGCCCGGCGAGCTGGCCGACGACGTGGCCCGCGCGTCGGGCGGCAACCCGCTGGCGCTGGTCGAGCTGGCCCGGTCGCTGACCAGCGCCCAGCTCGGGGGCGCCGAGCCGCCACCGGACGTGCTGCCGCCGGGCAGCACCTCCCGCGCCCGGCTGCGCGCCCGCCTCGACGCCCTGTCCCCGGACGCGCGGCGCGCGCTGGGCCTGGCGCTGGTCGACGACGAGCTGGACGTGGAGACCCTCGTGCGGCTGCCCGACCTGCCCGTCGCGGCGGTGCAGGAGGCCGCGGGGCTGATGGACCCGCGACCGCTCGTGCGGTCGACGCTGGTCGCCGAACTGCCGCTGGCCGAGCGCTACGCGGCGCACGCGACGCTCGCCGAGTCGCTGCCCGACGGGCCGCGCCGGACGTGGCACCGGGCGGTGCTCGTGCCCGGCCCCCGGGACGAGCAGGCCGACGTGCTGGCCGAGGCCGCGGCGCGGGCGCGCTGCCGGGGCGACTTCGCCGCCGCCGCCCGCGACCACCAGCGCGCCGCCACCCTGACCACCGCGCCGGACGTCCGCGCGCGCCGCCTGCTGTCCGCCGCCGCCGACCACTGGCGGCGCGGCCTGCCGCACCGCTCCCGGGCGATCCTGCGGGAGGCGCTGCCGCTGTCCGACCACGCCGAGCCGCGGGCGCTGGCCGACCTGGTGCGCGGCGGGATCGAGGTCGGCAACGGGCTGCCCGACGTGGCCGCCCGACGGCTGCTGCTCGCCGCCGGGGAGCTCGTCGGCGCGAACCGGGGCCTCGCCGTCACCGCCCTGGGGTTCGCGGGCGAGGCCGCGGCCATCGCGGGCGACCACGCGCTGCACGCCGAGATCGCCGACCTGGCCGCCGCGTGGCGCACCGCCGACGAGCCGGCGGAGTCCAGGCTCACGCTCGACCACCTGGTCGGCACCGCCGCCAGCTACGCCGGGCGGCACGACGAGGCGCTGCCCGCGCTGCGCTCGGTCGTGGAGCTGGCCGAGCGCCTGACCGACGCCAAGTCGAAGATCTGGGGCGGGCACGCGGCCTACGTGCTCGGCGACGCGGCCCGCGCCCACGCCCTCGCCGACCGGGGCGTCACGGCGGCCCGCGAGAGCGGCCTGACGACCCTCGTGCCGTGGGCGCTGACCTACCGCGCGCTGGCCGCGCTCATGGTGGACCAGCACGAGCTGGCGCTGACCGCCGCGTTCGAGGGCGTGCACGCCGCGACCGCCGCCGGGCAGCACAACGCGGTCGCCGACCACCTGATGGTGCTGGCCCTGCTCGCCGCCCTGCGCGGTGACGCCGACACCGCCCTGCACCGCATCGACGCCGCCGCCGACCAGGTCCGGCAGCGCGGCCTCGGCCGGTCCGGCACCGTCGGCGCGTGGGCGTCCACGTGCGTCGACCTGACCCGCGACCGCCCGGCGGACGCGCTGCGCCGGCTGCGGACGGCGTCCGTGCGGGGCGTGCACGCGGGCATCCGCGCCCTGGCCGCGCCGGACATCGTGGAGGCCGCCGTCCGCAGTGGACACCCCGACACGGCCGACCGCGCCCTGCACCGCTACGAGAAGTGGGCCCGCAGCACGGGGACCGCGGCCCGCGTGGCGATGTCCCACCGCTGCCGCGCGCTGATCTCCGACGGCCCCGGCGCCGACGAGCACTTCACCGAGGCCATCCGGCTGCACCAGCTCGGCGGCACCCCGCTGGAGCTGGCCAAGACGGAGCTGTTCTACGCCAACCGCCTGCGCCGCAACCGCAAACCCCGCCAGGCGCGCGAACTGCTGCACGACGCCGTTCAGCACTTCGAGCGCTACGAGGCGGACCACTGGGCCGACCGGGCGCGGGCCGAGCTGCGCGCCACCGGCGAGCCGGCCGACGGGCCCGGCGGCGCGCGGAGCGCCGACCTGACCCCGCAGCAGCGCCAGATAGCGCACCTCGTGGCGGAGGGCGCCACCAACCGCGAGGTCGCCGAACGCCTGTTCCTCAGCAGGCGCACCGTGGAGCACCACCTGCGCAACATCTTCACCCGCCTGGACATCCGGTCGCGGGTGGAGCTGGTCAAGTTCCTCGACTGACGCCGGCCGGGGGCGGCTGAACCGGGGTGGTCGTCGTGGTGGTCCCGGTGCCGGAGGTCCCGCCGGTGGTGGTCCCGCCGGTCGTGGTCCCGCCGGTGGTGGTCCCGCCGGTCGTGGTCCCGCGCGCGGGGGTCGTGGTCGTCGGCTCGGGCAACTGGGTCACGGTGGGCGTGGGCACCGGGTTCGCGGTCGAGGTGACCAGCGGCTGCGGCTCGTCCTGCGCGGTCACCCCGCACCCCGCCAGCACGGCGGCGAGCACCGCGCACAGCGCCACCGGCCTCACCGCTCCGCCTCCGGGATCTCCACCACGAACCGCGCTCCGCCGCCGGGCCGCTCGACCACGTGCACGGTGCCGCCGTGCCGCTGCACGTGCTGCGCCACCAGCGCCAACCCGAGGCCGCTGCCGGTGTCCGCCCCGCGCGACCCCGCCCGCGTGCCCCGGTCGAACCGCTCGAAGATCCGCGTCCGCGCGTCCGGCGCCACGCCCGGCCCCGCGTCGTCCACCTCCAGCACCGCCCGCCCGCCGCGCCGCAGCACGGCCACCCGCACCGCGCCGCCCGCGTGCCGCTCCGCGTTGTCCACCAGGTTGCTCACCACCCGGTCCAGCCGGCGGCGGTCGCCCAGCACGTGCGGCCCGGGCGAGGTCACCTCCAGCGGCACCGGCCCGCCCGGCCGGGCCGCCAGCACGTTCACCACCAGCGTCGCCAGGTCGATCGCCTCCAGCGTCGGGTCGTCCTCCTGGTCGGCCCGCGAGATCTCCAGCAGGTCCACCACCATCCGCGCGAACCGGTCCACCTCGGACGTCAGCAGGTCCACCGCGCGGCCCGCCGTGCCCGGGATCTCCGCGCGCCTGCGGCGCAGCACCTCCGACGCGTTCACCATCGTCGTCAACGGCGAGCGCAGCTCGTGGCTGACGTCGCCCGCGAACCGCGCGTCCCGCAGCACCCGCCGCTCCAGCGCGTCCGCGGTCGAGTTGAACGTCACCGCCAGCGGCATCAGGTCCGGGTCCGCCTGCTCCGGCAGCCGCGCCTTGAGGTCGCCGCCCGCGATCCGCGACGCGGCGTCCGTCAGCTGGGTCAGCGGCCGCAGCGCCCGCCGACCCGCCCACGACCCGAGCCCCACGCCCAGCAGGCCGCTGGCCACCGTCGCCGCCACGAGCACCGCGCTGAGGAAGCGGAACGTGCGGTCGAGCTGCACCATCGGCGCCACCTCCACGTACACGCCCTCCGCGTGCGCGATCGGCAGCGTCACCGCGTACACCGGCATGTCCCCGACGACCAGCCGCTGCCCGGCGGGCACGCCCGCGCGGCCCAGGTCCAGCAGTTCGCGCGGCAGCTCCGCCGGGTCGACCTGCCTGCCACCGGTGAGCACCTGCCCCGGGCGGAACAGCAGGATCGTCGTGTCCGGCCCGGCGGTGAGGCCCTTGAGCAGCTCGTCCAGCCCGGCCGACCCGGCCCGCAGCGACTCGTCGACCAGCCGCACGTCCACCTCGGCCTGCCGCACCGCGCTCTGCTCGCGCTGCCGCAGCATGTACCCCGAGGCCAGGTTCCACACCACCAGCGCCAGCACGCTCGTCATCAGCAGCGACCCGACGCCCAGCACCACCGCGACCCGCCAGCGCAGCGAGAACCGGTGCGCCCGGCTCACGCCTCCACGTCCAAGCGGTACCCCGCCCCGCGCACGGTCACCACCAGCGCCGGTTCGTCGGGGTTGTGCTCGACCTTGCGCCGCAGCCGCCGGACGTGCACGTCGAGCAGCCGCGTGTCGCCGAAGTAGTCGTAGCCCCACACCCGCTGGAGCAGCTGCTCGCGGGTCACGATCCGGCCCGCGGCCGTGGCCAGCTCCACCAGCAGCCGGAACTCGGTGCGCGTCAGGTGCACCTCGACGCCCGCCCGGTGCACCGAGCCCACGTCCGGGCGCACCTCCAGGTCGCCCACCCGCAGCACCTCGTCCTGCCGCCCCGGCCCGCGCCGCCGCAGCAGGGCGCGGATGCGCGCGGCCAGCACGCTCGCCACCAGCGGTTTGGTCACGTAGTCGTCGGCGCCCGCCTCCAGGCCCGCGATCACGTCGGCGGCGTCCGCGCGCGCCGTCACCACGATGATCGGCAGGTCGCCGCGCGCCCGCAGCGTGCGGCACACCTCCAGGCCGTCCACGCCGGGCAGCACCAGGTCGAGCAGCACCACGTCCGGTTCGTCCTCGGCGAGCAGCGCGAGCGCGTCCTCGCCGGACACCGCCTCGCGCACCTCGAAGCCCTCGTCGCCGAGGGCGAGCCCCAGCGCCTGCCTGATGTGCTCGTCGTCCTCGACCAGCAGAACGGAGAAGTCCATGACGCCGCCGATCCTCCACCACCGGACCCCCGCGCGCAGCGATCGCAAGGTGATCGCAAGGTTCCGGGACGCCCTTTTCAGCCGGACCGGGGACGGCCGGCGTCGACAATCGGTGGGCCCCGGGGCCGCACCGGTGCCGCCGACCCGCGCCCGCACCGCCCACCGAGAAAGCCGACCCGACCCGCCGTGACCGCGATCCCCGCCCCGCAGGACCCCCGCGAACTGCTCCTGATCTGCGACGACTGCGGTCGAGCCCACCGCGACGAGGAGCCGGCCACGACCTGGGACGCGCTGTGGGTGCAGGCCCTCCGGGCGGGCTGGCGCGGCCGGGACCGGGCCATCGGGCCGCACCACTGCCGTCACTGCACCGGGTGATCACCGGAACCGCCGGCCACCCCCGCGCCGAACCCGTGGTGCCGGTCCGCCGGACGACGGGAGGTTCGAGGTGAACGGTCGCCCCAGGTGCGGTCGTCGGACGACGACGGGCGCGCCCTGTCAGGCCCTGGTGCGCTACTCCGCGCCGCTGGACGCCCACGCGCCCGCGTGCAAGGCGCACCTGACCGCGCGCGAGCTGGAGGCGCTGACCGCCGAACCGCTGTGGTCGGTGGAGGGGCAGGTGGGGTGGCTGCTGCGCACCGGGACCGCCGAACCGCTCGCCGCCACGGTCATCGCCCGCCGCCTGCGCCTCCAGACGCCACCCGTCGTGGCCGCCCTGCGGCGGCTGCGCGAGTGTGGCGAGGCCCGTGTGCTGCGCCGTGACGACCACGACGCGTGGGCGACGCCGGAGGTGGTGGTTCGGTGCCTCGCCGAGCTGGCCGCCGAGCGGGAGCGGGCCGAGGCCGCGCGCGCCGTGGCGGCCCGCCGCGCCGCCGCCGTCGACCAGGCCGTGGAGCAGCTCGCCCGCCACCTGCGCGAGGTGTGCGCGGGGCGGTCCGTGGACGTGCGGGTCGTGGGGGAGGAGTCCCCGACGCGCTCGCTCGTGCTGTCCGTGGAGGACCCGGCGGCGGCGCGGTGGCTGCTGGCCACCCTGGCGTCGGCAGACGGGGCGGCCCTGCGCCTGCCGTAGCCGGCCGATCGGCTTGCGGTGGGTGGCGCGGGACCGGTAGAGCTGGTGGGTGGTGATCAGGATTCGCGGGTGGGCGCTCCCGCACGGCGAGCACGTGGACCTCTACGCCGACGGCGACCGGTGGACGACCGACCCGGTGCCGGGCGTGGCGCCGGTGGCCGAGGGGTGGCTGGTGCCGGGGCTGGTCGACGCGCACACCCACCCCGGCGCGGAGGCGCCCGGCGAACCGCTCGACGACGACCTGCTGCGCGAGCACCTGCGGCAGCACGTGCGGGCCGGGGTGACGGCGATCCGCTCACCCGGTCTCGCGGGCGAGCCGCCGCCGTGGTTCGGCGTGGACCCGGACGTGCCGCGGGCCTGGCACGCCGGTCCGTGGCTGGTGCAGCACGGGCAGTTCTTCGACGGGTGGGGCCGGCGCGTCGACCACGCGGACCTGCCCGCGGTCGCCGCCGCGCAGGCCGCGCGCACCGGGTGGGCGAAGGTCGTGGCGGACTGGGGCGTCGACGACGACCCGGTGCCCGCCGACGTGATGGCGGCGGTGGTGGCGGCGGTGCACGCGGTGGGCGGGCGGCTCGCCGTGCACACCCAGCACGCGGCGGGCGGTGCGGCGGCGGTGGCCGCGGGCGTGGACTCCGTGGAGCACGGCCTGTGCCTGGACCCCGACCTGCTGCACGACATGGCGGCGCGGGGCACGGCGCTCACCCCGACCCTGTCGGCCTTCAACGACATCCTGACCACCGTCGTCGACAAGCCGGAGGGCCCGCGCAAGCGCTGGTTCGTCGACGGTGCGACCGCGCACGCCCCGCTCGTCGCCGCGGCCGCCGAGGCGGGCGTGCTCGTGCTGGCGGGGACCGACTCGGCGACGCACGGCCGCGTCGCCGACGAGGTGCTGGCCCTGGCCGCCGCGGGCGTGCGCCCCCACGCGGCCCTCGCCGCCGCGTCCTGGTCGGCCCGCGCCTACCTGGGCCTGCCGGGCCTGGAACCGGGCGCGCCCGCCGACGCCGCCGTCTACGCGCAGGACCCGCGCACCGACCTCCGCGCCCTGGCCCACCCCACCGCCGTGGTCCTCCGGGGCCGCCTCGTCCACCCCGGCTTACCTACCCGCGAGTGAAGAACTCAGGGGTCCTGAACGTTGGACTCACCCGTCCTGAGCGTTGGACTCACCGGTCTTGAGCGTTGGACTCGCGGGTCTTGAGCGTTGGACTCTCGGGGCTGGGTGGTGGGCTCAGGGGGCGGGGAGGAGGGTGTTGGGCGGGCGCTCGGCCCAGTCGGGCACCTCGGCCACCAGGTCGTCCGGTGCGGACAGCCGCCACGCCTCGAAGACCAGTTCGGACAGTTCGTCCAGCTCGACGCCGTCCAGGCGCACCACGACCCAGCCGAACCCGCCCGAGGTGAACTGCTCCTCGAACACGTCGGGCCGCTCGGCCACCAGCGCCCGCTGCTCGGACAGCGTCTGCTTGAGACCGACGGTCCGCGTGCGCGGCCAGTAGTAGCCGAACCGCTTGCCGCGCACGGAGAACGACGTGTACTGGTCGCCGACCGACCGCTCCACGTCGACGAGCGCGTCCACGACCTCGAAGAACTCCCCATCACGCACAGACACCGCAGCCCCCGGTCAGTTCCAGGCCCAGGAGTATAGGGCGGTGCACGGCGGGCTAGGTTGATCGCCTCCCACTCGCGGAAGTACCGCCGTTCGGATGTATCCAGAGCACGATCGGCGTATCCGGACAGTCGTGTGAACCGTTCCGGGTCACCGTACGTGTGGGAGGCATACACCGATGAACGTCGCGAAGGGGTCGGCCCGGGCATGAGCAGCGCAGAGCACAACGGTGCGGAGCGGACGAAGCTGATCAGGATGCCTCAGCGCGTCGAACGGCAGCAGGGCCGAACCCCGATCCAGGCCCCGGCGCCGGTCCAGGCCGCGGTCCCGGCCGCGCCGGCCGCCGACTGGGCGACCGGCCTGTTCAAGAAGCTCGACCCGCTGCCCAGCGGGCGCGAGCCGCTCCGGGTGGACGTGGTGGGCGGCGGCCCGGTCGGGCTGTCCTTCGCCTGCACGCTGCGGGCGATGATGGGCGACCAGGTCGTGATCCGCATCCACGACCGGCGGTGGAAGCGCCAGGGCAACAAGGTCGTGTGGCTGGGCCAGGCCGAGGGCAACTTCCGGCGCGAGCAGGTCGTGACGCTCCAGAGCAACGTGTGGTCGACCCTGCCGCACCAGGTGCGGAAGCGCCTGTTCGTGGACGGCCGGTTCGCCGAGATGTGGCCGCTGGGCCCGGACTCGCCGGAGGGCAAGGGCCGGCCGCGCAACATCAAGATCCGCTGGGTCGAGGACGCCCTGCTGGAGATGGCGCAGGACCTGTACGGCATCGAGCTGGTGCCGGGCCGCTACGAGGTGCCCAAGACGTTCGGCGACACGCACATCCTGGTCGTCGCGGACGGCGCGAACTCGCCCACCCGCGCCGCGCTCAAGGACCACTTCGGCACGCCGGACCGCAACTTCTACTCGGTCGACGGCGAGCAGCTGGTGGAGACGGTGCTGGGCATCCGGGTGAAGGGCAACTTCCCCGACGAGCACACCGTGCCGCTGACCGTGGGGCAGAACCGGTACCTGTTCAACTCGCTCGGCGGCGGGTTCATCAACATGCGGCTGACCGCCGAGGAAGCCTCGGAGATCGTCGCGATCGGCGAGAACGCGCCGGTGGACTGCATCCGCACGTACCGCTGCATGATGCTGCCGCGCGGGGACCGGTTCGTGTGCGACCGGCACCGGGCGATCTTCAAGCCCTCGGTGGACCGCCTGTCGTTCCTGTGGCCGCGCATCCTCGACGGCGCGCGCCTGTTCGGGGCCGCGCCGCGCGACATCCTGGGCATCACCATGTTCAACCTGTCCATGACGCAGAACGCCCGCTTCACCGCGCAGCTCGGTCCGGGGACGTTCGGGTTCCTGATCGGCGACGCGGCCAACTCGCTGCACTTCTGGCCCGGTCGCGGCCTGAACACCGGGGTGAAGAGCGCGTTGTCGCTGGCGGGCACGCTGCGTTCGAAATGGCAGGGCCGCCAGTTCCGGTCGTCGGACTTCTCCGCGCACGAGGGCCTGATGCAGCAGCTCCAGTACCGGGAGAAGTCGCGGGCGTGGACCACGATGGTCATGCCCGACGACGACGGGATGCCGAGGCTGATCGAGGACCGGCTGCGCGACGGCCTGGAGGGCCCCTTCGACCGGGCCGCGCTGACCGAGGTGCTGTTCGGGCGCGTCAAGGACATCAAGGCGCGGCTGACCGGCCGGATGGGGTCGATGCCCGCCGACGAGTGGTACCTGGAGCGGATCAACGGCCTGCACGTCAAGACGCTCAAGCAGCTCGTCGAGTCCGGCCCGTGGATCACCCGCGAGATCGGCGGCGACGAGGTGTCGGTCGACGTGGACGTCGACTACGCGGACTCCGACCTGCTGCCGGTCACGCCCGAGCCCGCGCCGGTCCTGGCGCCACCGGTGGTGCTCACCGCGCAGCCGCTGGTCGAGCAGGTCGACCCGGACCTGACGGTGATGAGGTCGATGCGCGACGTGCTGCCGCCGGCCCGCCCGGTCGGACCCACCACCGCGCCCCGCTGACCGCGCTCCGCTGACCGGGCCCCGCCGAACCGGGCCGGTGGGGACGTGCCCGCGTCCCCACCGGTAACGGCGCGGCCCCGTCGGTCGACGTCCCCGGTGAGCGGTCGACTGGGGGAGGCCCGGAGGTGAAAGCGCTTCTGCTGCGGTTCTACCGGTTCACCGGGGTCCGGGGGCTGCTGGTGCTGGGTGCCGGACTGGTGGTGGGCGCCGCGCTCCTGTCGCTCGACGGCTGGGAGGCCGTCGCCCGCAGCGGCGCGGTGCTCGGCATGGCGCTCTCCGGCCTGGTCATGATCGTCGTCGGCGCCACCCGGTACACCCGGTCGTCGGCGACCCCGCGGCACGAGGAGTACCTGCCCGACCTGCTGGGCTCCGGCCGGGACTTCTGCCTCGTGCTGCGGCCCTTCGGGCGGGACGGCCAGGTCGTGCTGCCCAGGGCGATGGGCCGCAAGCAGCGCGTCGGCGGTCAGCCGTTCACCCGCAACGCGACCGTCGAGCAGGTCGTCACCGCCGCCGCCCGGTCCGCGCTCGACCTGCCGACCTGCGGCATCGTCGACCAGCGCACCGCGTTCGCCCCGCCCGGCCCGGTCCTGGTGCGCGTCGGGGACGAGGAGTGGCAGACCGTGGCGCTGCGGCTGATCCGCAACGCCCGCGTCATCGTGCTCGTGCTGCCCCCGGACCGGGACTTCGGCGAGGGCTTCGCCTGGGAGGTGCGCCAGATCGCCCGCCGCCACCTCCAGTCGCGGGTCGTCATCGTCCTGCCGCCGCCCGACCAGGACGAGTACGCCCACCGCGCCGCCCTGGGCCGGGCCGCGGTCCTGCTGGCGGTGCTGGAGGGCACCGGCCTGGAGGAGGACGTCGCGCCCTTCCGCGTCCACGAGCACGAGCTGACCCTCCCGGCCACCACCATCGTGATCCGCTGCCGCGACGACATCGGCGACCACCGGGCGTGGGAGACGGTGGAACCGCCGCCCAGCCGCACCGCGATCGGCACGCGGCGCAGGTCGACGACCACCGACACCACCTACCTCGGCGCGCTGACCGAGGCGTTCCGCGAACTCGACCACGAGCGCTGACGGCCGAACCGGGGGCGCTGACAGCCGCACCACCGCCCCCACCACGACCACCGCGGACTCGTACAGCCCCATCACCTGTCCGCACCAGGCGCTCAGCCCTGACCTCCAGGCGGCGATCCGCGTCCTGGGTCGCCGCGACCCCACCTCGGACAACAGCGTCCGCATCGACCTGCGGCGCACCTGCCTGCGCACGGGTGAGTTCGTCGACGCCCGGCTGGCCAGGGCCACGTTCGAGCGGTCCGACCTGAGTCCCGCCAACTTCTCCGGCGCAGACCTCGCGGCGGCGTACTTCTACGGCGCGAACCTGGCCAATGCCGACCTCAGGCGAGCCGACCTGCGCGGCGCCGACCTCAGCGGGGCGGACCTGAGCGGGGCGGACCTGAGCGGGGCTGATCTCACCGAGGCCCTGCACGATGAGGGCACGAAAGTCGCGGGCACGACCGTCACCCCGGCGACCCACGGCGCATGGTGGTGACCGGGGCGGCACGTCGTTGGAGAAGCACGCCGGCTCCGGTACGGCGGGTGTGGGGGCGGCCCTCGTCGCCGTTCTGCTCGTGACAGGTGTCGGGCACCCCGGTCGTGGAGCACCGGAGCGGGTCGCCTCGATCGCCCGTGGGCGGGGACGGCGGTGGCCCGCGGTCCCGCCGAGGAGATCACCGCGGGAAGTCGCCGACGAACTCGCCGCGCGGACAGCGACCAGGCTGGGTGCCGAGGCGTTCCGGCGCTACTCGGAGAAACCCCGCCTGGAGTTGCGCTGGAGAGCTTCGCCGCCCGTCGGCGAGGAGAAGACCGGATCGGTCGACGATCTGGTCGGTCTGCACACCCGTGCCCCGTTCCGCAGCCTGGTCGTGCTGGGCGGCCCGGTTCCGACAAGACCGCGGTCTCCCACGGTTACGCCTCAGCCGCGGTGACCGGCTCCGCATCCGCGTCACCGAGATCCGCGACGTGCTCATCGGTCCCCTGCACGCCTACCTCGACCCCGAGGTCGAGACGTGCGTCCGACGCCGAGCCGACGAACTCGGCCTGTCCGAGGAGGAGGCACGCGCGACCGCCGAAGCCGCGGCCATCGCGGTTGCGCTCGAAGCCAGGCGGCGGGACCTGCCGCCGATCACCACCGCACCCATCGTCGTCGGAGCGACGGACGACGTCGCCCAGCTCGTCCGAATCGCGGACGCCTTCACCGGCTCGGAAGTCGTGAGCCACGCCGTCAAGGAGTTCCGGGAACAGCATGACCACGTCCGCTGAAGCCACGAGCAAGCCCCTGCGCCGACGCGTCGCGCGGCTCGCCACCGAGGTGCTCGCGCCCTGGGTGTGGGTGCTGGCGCTTCCCCTGCTGATCGCCTGGCACGCGACGGGGGACGTCCCGCGCACCCTGCTGTGGGGGCTCGTCGTCGGGATCACCGGCTCCGTCATCCCGATGGCGATCATCATCCGGGGCGCTCGACGCGGCCGGTGGGAGAGCCACCACGTGACCAACCGCGAGGGGCGGGTCGTCCCGTTCATCGCCTGCACCACGTCGCTCGGCGTCGGGATCGCCGCGCTCCTGCTCGGTGGTGCGCCGAAGGAGATGGTCGCGCTCTCGTTGGCGATGTTCGCCACCCTGGTGGTCAGCATCGCCATCACCTTCGCCCTGCCCGTGCGCGGCGCGCGGGGGTGGAAGATCTCGATGCACGCGGCCGTCGCCGCCGGGGCGGCGGTGATCCTCGCGGTCGCCTACGGGCCGTGGCTCGCCCTCGTCGGCCTCGCCGTGGTGCTGGTCGCGTGGTCCCGGGTCGAGCTGGGCGACCACACGACGCCGCAGGTCACCGCCGGCACCGTCGTCGGCCTGCTCGTGGGTGGCCTGCCGTACTGGTGGCTGGCGACCAGCCTCGTGTAACCGGTCGACACGAAGGCGGGGTGCCCCACCCGGGGCACCCCGCCTCTTCGCCACTTTCCGGTTACGCGCTACTGGGTCTTCAGGCCCTTCAGGAAGGTGGCGAACGCGCCTGGCCGGAACCGCAGTGTCCCGCCCGTGGGCAGCTTGGTGTCCCGGACGCGCGTCTCGTCGGGCGTGATCGCCAGCTCGACGCAGTTGGGGTTGCTGGAGCTGCGGCTCGACTTCCGCCAGCTCAACTGCTCGTCAGGCTGCATACCTGGTGTCCCTCACTTCTTCGATGAGCTTCGCGGACTGCTCGGGGTTGAGCGCGAGCTTCGCCGCGTCGTCCCACGCCGCGGCCAGCCCGTCCACGTCCACATCGTCCACCGGCCTGATGCCCGAGTGCTCCTCGACGTAGGCCGACAGCGGCTCGTCCGGCTCCGGGTAGCTGAGCAGCGTCAGCGCGGCGAAGTGCAGTCCGTAAGCTCTCGCCCCGAACGGGATCACCTGGATCGTGACGTTGTCCTGGGCAGCCACCACGCGCAGGTGGTCGAGCTGCGCCGCCATGAGTTCGCGCCCGCCGACGACCCTGTGGAGAGCGGCCTCGTCGACCAGGGCGTGCAGCCGGAAGTCCGCGCGGTCGAGGAGGGTCTGTCGGTCACGCCGCTCGGCCGCCGCTTGCGCCGTCCAGCCCTCTCCGGCGGTGAGCGCACGCGCACGCTCGCCGAGTGCCTCGGCGTAGCCGCCGAGTTGCAGGAGGCCGGGCACGATCTGCTGGTCGAGCGTCCGCTCGTGGATCGCCTCGCCCTCGTCCATGCGGAATCGCAGGTAGCTCGGCGGCAGAGTCGCAGCGTGCGCGACCACGACGGCGTCCTTGCTCGCGCGTTCCCAGAGCGCCGTGCCCTCGGCGATCTCCGCCTCGGTCGCCTTCATCAAGGTCAACATCGCGACGAGCGTCGGGTAGCGCGGCAGGTTCGCACCGGTCAGCATCCGGTCCACCGTGTCGCGAGACGTCCGGACGAGCTTCGCCAACTCGGCGGGCTTCAGCCCGGCCCGATCCATGATCGGGCGGACGTGCCGTCCGAGTCGTCGCTTCGCCCGCGTGGTCCCTACTGCCATATCTGCACCTTAACCACTCTGCGTAGCGCTTTTTGCATCGACATCACCCGAACGCAGATGCTGATTTGCGGTTCCGCAAATGGTAGCGTCTGCATCTGCGGGTAGGGGCAACCGTAGCGCGTCGAGGTGAAGCACCGACCGGTGTCCCTCGCACCCGGCGCGCTCGTCCCAAGGGCGCCCCTACCCGTCCGCACAAATCGCGAGGTGGGGGCTACCCCGACCCTGGCGGCGGTCCTGCGAAGGCAGTTCGCTGCTGGAGGCCCCCACCTCGCCCCTGCCTCTGGAGGTGAAGGGATGCACCTTCACCTACACCATCGAGAATTACGAGGTCAGAACACCTATGGAAACCCCTGAAGACGAAGTGCAGCAGCCACGGCGGTCGAGCACCGCGTACACCCGGTGGCTCGGTGAAGAGCTTCGCCTCCTGCGCGGCGACCGCAGGTCCTCCGTGGTGGCCGCAGGGCTGGGGTGGAGCCTTGCCAAGCTGTCGAAGTTGGAGACGGGCAACCGCTGCACGTCGGACGCCGAATTGGGCGCGTTGCTGGGTTTCTGCGGAGTAGACGCCGCCACTCGCGAGCAGTTGGTCCAGATGGGCCGCAACCACAGGACGAACGGGTTCGTCTGCGTGCACGCCGGTCGTCCGGCCGACAACCTCCTACCACTGGCCCTGCACGAACGGCTCGCCGTGGAGATCGTGCACTACAACCCGCTCGTCGTCCCCGCCGTCCTCCAGGCGAACGACTACGCGCGGGCGGTCTTGAGCGTTCGCCGACCGGCCGAACGGGACCTCGGCGCCGCGATCCAGGCCCGCATCGACCGCCGCATCCGCGTCGAGGGCAAGGAGGTGGAGTTCTTCGTCAACGAGTCCGCGCTCAAACCCCGCGTCGACAACGCCGAGATCCTGGCGCACCAGTTGGTCTACCTGCGCCTGGTGGTCAACTCAGGCGGCGTGCGCGTGCGCGTGATCCCGGACGAGGTCGCGGCGGCATTGGTGTTGGAGAGCGGCACGTTCTCGGTCCTCACCCTGCCGGGGCACATGAAGCCCCTGGTCTGCGTCGAGATGAACGGGGCGACGGCCTTCCTGGAGGAGGACTCGGTGCTGGAGGCGTACCGGTGGCAGTGCGAAGTCCTCAGGGAGGCGGCGTTGTCGGTGGACGACTCGCGGCGGTTCATCGAGCGGGCGTCCGGGTGGTACGAGAACGGTCACACGGCCGAGTGGCCAAGCACCACTCTGAGCCGCTGACCGGCCGGCCGAGGAGGCACAGGTGGAACCCTCCGTCTACCGCGTCCGGCTTCGGCGCGACGACTTCGGCGAAGCGCGCAAGGCTGCCGGGTTGGCATCCGACTACGCATTGGCCCGGGCGCTGGGCGTGCACCGCTCCACGGTGTGCCGAGTCCTGGCGGGCGACTTGGACCCGGGAGCGGGGTTCATCGCCGGAGCGGTCGCGGTGTTCGCCAGGTTCGACCGCTACTTCGAGGTGACCAGAGGGCCGAACCTGGTGCTGATGCCGGGCGTCGACGCAGGTCGAGCGCTGATCAACGGGCACAAGGAAAGCGCCGCCCGGCAGTGGTGAGTTCGACAGGACCGAAGAGGAAGGTCGGGAAATGACCGACGCAGCGCGAGGCACCGAATCGGCCGCCTACCGGGCGGCCCTGGACTACGCCGCTCTGGGCTGGCCCGTTCTACCGGGAGCGATCTGGCGCGAAGGGCGCTTCGTCGACCCGGTGACCGGCGGGCCGGTCACCAGCCCGTACTTGCGCCCGGTCGCGGAGGCGACCACCGACACCGCGCTCATCCGCGAGTGGTGGTCCGTTCCGGGGCCTGACGCGCCGCTCGTCCTCACCGTCATCGGCGGTGCCGTGGGTGCCGTCTCGGTCTACGAGTCGCTGGTCGAGGCCGTGGTGGAGCACCCGTGGTTCACCGCCAGGCCGACGCCCGTGCTGCTCATCCCTGCCATGCCCTTCGCCTTCTTCCTCGTTCGACCGCCGCTCTCCCAGGTGCCGTTCAGCGATGAAGCGAGGGTGGTCAACGACGGCGTGACGCTTCCGCTGCCGCCGAGCGCCATGAGCGAAACCGCTGTCACCTGGCTCGTCTCCCCCGAAGAGGCGGGCAACGTCCTGCTCCTGGGCGATGAGCTGGGTGACCTCATCCGCACCCTCAAGACGGCTGCATGAGGCCGGACACCGGGGCTTCACCCATGCCGGGTGCGGTCCAACGGGATGTTGTGAGCTTCCTACCTGGCAAAACGGGAGACGGGGCTATAGCCAGTCAAAAGTTTGACATTGGTCCGGTCGTTCTGTGAGTGCTCCGGAACGATGATCGACCGGCTTCGCACCGCTACCGACGACACCAACGCGGTGAGCCACCTCGCCGAAGCCAGGACGCAACTGTCCGTGGACCCCGTGTCCGCGTAGGCGCTCGTCTCGACCTACTACGACGCCCTCCCAGACCTGCGACCTCCCGGCGACGGCATGGCAGGTAGGTGATCGCGCCACGAGTCGGTACCCGTCACGTCGGCCGGGCCGTCGTGGCTGAGCCCTGAGCCGCAGGGTGGTGCGCTGCGGCGTCGGGAAGCCGGTCAGCAGTCGTCGACCCCGCCCGGCGTCGGGAAGAAAGGTGTCAGCGGGACCGGCGGAGGGTCACCGTCGGGGTCAGCAGGTCCAGCACCTCGGCCAGGCGGGGCAGGGCGTCGCGCGGCTCGCGGACCCAGCGGACCGGGCCGTCGGCGGTGACGCTGGGCGGCAGCGGCAGGTACCGGCCGCCGTCGAGCAGCAGCACACCCGCCGGCAGGACGGGGCGGAGGGCGCGGGCCGGGTCGACCAGGAACGCCCACAGGGTGGGCGACAGCGCGAGCACCGGCACGTCGGCGCGCACCGGAGAGGCCAGGCGGACGTCCACCAGCAGGCCCGCCACGCCGTGCCCGGTGGGCAGGTGGACGTTGCCGCCGGACAGCACGAGCGGCCAGCCCCTGCGCAGGGCGAGGCGCTCCACGGTGGCGTGCAGCTGGTTGGCGTAGCGGGTGGCGGTGCAGGCGGCGGTGTCGTCCACGGTTCCCCCGTTCCTCGGACCGAGCGGACCGAGCGGACCGAGCGCGTTCGACGGGTGTTCGTCGTCGGCGGGGCCGGCGGTTCACCCGCCCCGCGGGCACCTGGTCACCGGCACCTGAGCTGCGCCGCGTCCGCCACCACCCTGGACGAGGACGTGCCGCTCGGCCCGGCGCGCAGCACGACCTGGCCCGTCCCGTCGGCGAGGGGCAGGGCGGCGTCGTACTCCACCCACCGCCCCCGGAACAGGCCCTGCCGGAGCTCGAACGACCACGTGCTCGGCCGCGCGCCCCAACTGGCCGTGTACGGGTACAGGTCGTAGCGGACGGTCGACCTCGCGTCGCCCGAGTCGGGGATGTAGATCCGCACCGCGCACAGCGCGGCGGCCCGGACGGTGGGCACCGCGAACGTCCAGTCCGCGCCGGCGCGGGTCCCGCCGCCGGTGTGCACCACGACGGTGTAGAGGCCGTCGCACCCGTTCTGCGCCCAGCCGCCGGACGGCGCCTGCCTCGCCCAGTCCGCCGAGCCGCGCGGCGGTGCGCAGCGGCCGAGGGTGAACGCGCCGCCGTCGCCGGTCGGGCCGTCCCACGGTCGCCACGGCCCGTCCACCGCGAACGGCGGTGCGCCGGGTTCCGCGCCGTGCCCGCCCACCAGGCGCGGCAGCGACACGCCCGCAGCGGCCAGCACGGCGGTGACGCCCACCGCGACCAGGAGCCGGGTGCGGTGGCGTCGCCGGCGGCAGCGGTCGTAGCGCTGCCGGGCCTTCCACAGCAGGCCCGGCGGCGGGGGACCGGACGAGGTGGGGAGCCGTTCGCGCAGGCGGACGGCCACGTCGTCGAGGTCGTCACCGGGCACGGGCACCGTCATCACCCCGCACCGCGTCACCCTGCCGGGCCAGGCGCTCCCGCAGCTTGGTCAGGGCGCGCAGCCGGTTGCGCTGCGCCGTGCCCCGGTGGACGCCCAGCAGTTCCGCCGCCTCGTCGAGGGTGTGGCCGTCGAGGTCGACCAGCACGACCACGGCCGCCTCCTTCGCGGACAGCGAACCCAGCAGCCGGGCCGCGTCGTGCCTGCCCTCCGCGTCGGACATCCCGCCGTCCACGGCGGGCGACCACCCGTCCTCCAGCGGCACCAGCCGCCGCTGCGACCGCCAGTGCGAGCGCGCCAGGTTGATCGCCGCGGTGAGGGCGTAGCCGTACGGGTTGGGGTGCTCCACGAAGCGGCGCTCCCGGCGCTCGGTGGCGCGCAGCCGCACGTAGACCTCCTGCACCAGGTCGTCGGCCAGGACCGCGTTGCCCACCAGCGCGGCGACCCGCGAGTAGAGCCGGGACAGGACCCCGGTGAAGACCGCGTCGAACTCGGCGACGTCGTCCACCCGGCCGACGCTACTGGGCGGGGGCTGCCCGGCCAGCGGCCGAACAGGTGGAAAGAATCTTCCCGGCGCGGTCATACGGGAGCGCCCCCCGAAGCGTGTGAGAAGTGCACCACGCCGGACGGGGGGTGGGCGGATGCCGTGCGGGGGAGCACGGCATCCGCCCCGGTTCGGCGCGCCCGGCGGTTCGGCGGCGCCTCACCCGCGGCCTAGAAAGCCTGGTTCGCGAACCCCTTGCGCGCCGCCGCGGACAGGAAGGTCTGCCACGCCGCGCTGCTGGTGTGCGGGTCGCCCGTCACGCCCAGCCGCGACTTCGCGGTGGCGAACGCGCTCGTCGTCAGCGGACCCCAGATGCCGTCCACCGACAGGCCGGACGACATGAAGTTGTTGCACAGCGCCTGCACGAACTTCGTGTCGCTCTCCGACCCCGTCACGCACCGCACGGGCAGCCCGCCGAAGTCCGAGTGGATGTGGTCCTCGTGCGCCGCGTTGTACCACCCGTCCAGCACGAACCGGAACCGCCGCCGGCACACCGCGTCCACGGCCAGGTACCGGCGCCGCGTCGCGACCGTGCTCGACGCGTGGTGCCGGTCCAGCGGCGAGATCGTCTGCCCGCCGCTCCAGCGCACGTGGTCGAGGTCCATCGCGGTTCCGGTACCGTGCTCGCCCGGCTTGTTCACGTAGAACCCCGCCGACACCAGGTAGGTGATGCTCCCGTAGGCCGACGACAGCGACCGCAGGTCCCTGATCCACAGCACCAGGCTGTCGTAGAACCCCTGGGTCACCTGCCAGTTGCGCGCGGTGGTGTTGCCGCGGCTGGACCGCCAGTAGTAGACCGGCGTGCCGTCGATGTTCTGGAACGTGATCATCGGGCCGCCTCCGCGGTGATCAGGCGGCCACCGGCCAGCCAGCCGGTGCGGGCGCCGACGACGCCCAGGGCCTTCGCGTCGGCGGGCACGTCCGGTCGCCGCCGACCGGCGTCCAGGGTCCCCGCGAGCGGCGTCGCGTCCACCACGTCGTTGCCGACCCAGTGGCCTTCGGGGGTGAGGCCGCGCACCGCGACCTCGTCCAGGCCGGACCGGGCGCTCCAGGTGACCCCGTCGCGCGAGGTGTGCAGCACGGTCCCGGCGGTGCCGACCGCCGCCGCGACCCAGCCGGCGGAGGTCCGCGCGACCGCGGTGGCCTTGATCCCGTCCGTCCACTCCAGGCCGCGGACGGGCACGGTCGACCAGCCGCCGGCGGTGCGGCGGGCCGCGATGCGCACCAGCGACGCGCGCTCCTGCTTCACCACGGACCCCAGCGCCAGCCCGCCGCCGACGGCGGTGAACTCGGAGCGCACGCCGTGCAGCCGGCGCGCCTCGCGCCAGGTCGTGCCGTCGGTGGACTCCCAGATCGCCGCGGTCGGGTCGCCGCTGAGCGCGCCCACCGCCACGACCCGGTCGCCGTCGGTGGCGACGTCCACGAGGTCCGCGCCGGCGAGCCCGGTGGTGATCCGCACCGACCCGTCGACGTCGACCAGCACCCAGGCGCCGTCGAGGTGGACCAGGGCGAACGCGGTGCCGGCGGGGTCCGTGAAGACCCCGGCCGACCTGGTGGGGGAGCCGGCGCCGACGGCCGGGACGGCGGGTGCCGGAGCAGCCGCCGCCCGGCCCGCGAGTGTTGTCGTGACCGTGGTGCCGAGCGTCGCCGTGACGGCGGCGCCCAGCACGAACTTTCGCCGATCGAGCACGTCAGTCCTTTCGGGGCAGGGGGAAACGCTGACGTGGCGCTAAGCCGGTTGGAAGATTTCCAACCCGAGTATTGATCCACCGGGGCAGTCGGGCAATGGACCGTTCCGCCCAAACGCGCCACCCCGCGGGACGATCCCCGCCGGGCCGCGCCGGCCGCGGCGACCGTGCTCCCCGACCGTGTTCACCGACCGTGTTCCCCGATCGCGCCCCCGGCCGTGCCTCCCTGACTGCGCCTCCCGATCGTGCCCCCGACCGGTCCCGGGGCGGACGCGCTGCCCGTACCCTGAGCCGGTGCACGACCTCCTGCGGTCCCTGTGGGACGAGCCGCGCCCGCCGCACCCGCCGTCGCCGACCCGGTGGGACCGGGCCCTGATCGCCGTGCTCGTCGCGGCCGTCGTCCTGGAGAGCGCGCTGCGGACGGACCTGGCGTCGCCCGTCTTCTCCGCGGTGATCACCGCCGGGCTGCTGCCCACGCTCCTCTGGCGGCGGACCAGGCCGTTGCACGCGGTCGTGGTCGCCTTCGGCGTCTGCGCGGTCGTCCCGCCGGTGACCGACCTCCAACCCGAGCTGAACAGCATGGCCTACCTGCTCCTCCTGCCGTTCGCGCTGTACCGCTGGGGATCGGGCCGGGAGGCCGCGCTCGGGTCGCTGGTCCTGCTGGCCAACCTCGGGTCCTCGTGGGCGTTCGGCGCCGTCGGCCTCGGCGACTCGCTCGGCGGCGCGGTCGTCCTGTGCACCGCCTGCGCCTTCGGCGCGGCGCTGCGGTACCGGGTCAGGGCGCGCACGCGCGAGCTGGAGCAGGTCGCGCTGCTGGAACGGGAGCGGCTCGCCCGCGACCTGCACGACACCGTCGCCCACCACGTCTCGGCGATGGCCATCCGCGCCCAGGCCGGGCTCGCCACCGCCGCCGCGCACCCGGACGCCGCGGTCGACGCGCTCCGCGTGATCGAGTCCGAGGCGTCCCGGGCGCTCGCCGAGATGCGCGCCATGGTCCGCGTGCTGCGGGCGGACGAGCCGGTCGACCTCGCCCCGACCCCGCACGTCGCCGACCTCCGGCGGCTCGCCGCGCGCCCGCACCCCGGCCCGGAGGTCGACGTGCAGGTCGTGGGCGACGTGGAGGACCTGCCGCCGTCGGTCGGCACCGCGGTCTACCGGCTCGCCCAGGAGTCCGTCACCAACGCCCTGCGGCACGCCCGGCACGCCACCCGGATCGCGGTCCGCGTGGTCGCCGACGACCGCTCGGTGCACCTGCGGGTCAGCGACGACGGCGAGAGCCCCGCCCGCCCGGCCACCGTGCGCGGGCACGGGCTGATCGGCATGGCCGAGCGCGCCGGCCTGCTCGGCGGCACCTGCGAGGCGGGCCCGGACCCGGACCGCGGCTGGACGGTCACCGCCGTGCTGCCGCGCACCGGGGTGCCCGCGTGAGCGTCCGCGTCGTCGTCGCCGACGACCAGGAGATCGTCCGCACCGGCCTCACGATGATCCTCGACGCCCAACCGGGCATCGAGGTGGTGGGCCAGGCGGCGGACGGCCGGCACGCGGTCGAGCTGGCCCGCCGGCTGCGCCCCGACGTGTGCCTGTTCGACATCAGGATGCCGCTGCTCGACGGGATCGAGGCCACCCGCGCGCTCGCCGGGCCGGACGTGGCCGACCCGCTCGCCGTCGTCGTGATCACCACCTTCGACCTCGACGAGTACGTCTACGCGGCGCTGCACGCCGGCGCGCGCGGCTTCCTGCTCAAGGACGCCGGGCCCGTGCTGCTCGCCCAGGCCGTGCACGCCGCCGCGAGCGGCGACGCGCTGATCGCCCCGAGCGTCACCGCCCGGCTGCTCGCGGCGTTCGCGGGCGCCGGACCGGCGGCGACCCCGGTGCAGCCCGTCGAGGCGCTCACCGAACGGGAGGAGCAGGTCCTCGCCGCCGTGGCCGCCGGGTGCACGAACGGCGAGGTGGCCCAGCAGCTCCACATCACGCTGAGCACGGTCAAGACCCACGTCACGAGCCTGATGAACAAGCTCGGCGCGCGCAACCGCGTCGAGATCGCCATCTGGGCCCACGAGACCGACCGCGTCCGGCGCGGCGCCCGCCGCTGAGGGACGCCCCTCAGCCGGAAGTACTACCCGGGACCGGCCTTTGGTCCGGCCGAACGGCGGCCTGATTGCCGATGGGCCGGACCCGTCCCGGCGGCCACGATCTGCGGCATGACGACAACAGCGACCCGGCGCGCGCCCCGGCGCGCGACCCGGCCCGGGCGGGAGTCGCTGGTGCCGGCCGGGCTGCTCGCGCTCAGCGCGATCCCGGTGCTCGGCGGCGCCTTCCGCCTGGGCGATCCCGGTGGCGGCGGCACGCCCCTGGTGGTGCACATCATCGGGGCCAGTGGCTACGCCGTCCTGGGCGCCTTCCAGTTCGCGCCCCGGTTCCGCGCCCGGCGGCGGCGGTGGCACCGCGTGGCCGGGCGGCTGGTGGTCCTCTGCGGTCTCGCCGCGGCGCTGTCGGGGCTGTGGCTGACCCTGTTCCACCTCGGGCCGGACGACGGGGGCGTGCTCCTCACCGGCGTCCGGGTCGTGTTCGGCGCGCTCTGGGCGGTGTTCCTGGTCCTCGGCGTCACCGCGGCCCGGCGCCGCGACCTCACCCGGCACCGCGCCTGGATGGTCCGCGCGTACGCGGTCGGCCTGGCCGCCGGCACCCAGGCGTTCACCCTCGGGCTCGGGGCGGCGGTCCTCGGCGACCTCGACCGGACGTCCGAGGCCCTGCTGATGCTCGCCGGCTGGCTGATCAACGCGGCCGTGGCCGAACGGGCCGTGCACCGCTCCCGCACCACCCCGAAACAGGCGGAGGAACGATGAAGGCCATCACCCAGGACCGGTACGGCGCGCCCGACGTGCTGCGGCTCGACGAGGTCGACCGGCCGGCGCCCGCGGCCGGGGAGGTGCTCGTCCGGGTGCGCGCGGCGGCGGTGAACGCCCGCGACTGGCACGTCATGCGCGGCGACCCGTACCTGGCGCGCCTCATGCCCGGCCCGATGGGGCTCACCCGGCCGAAGGTGGCGATCAGGGGCACCGACTTCGCGGGCGAGGTGGCGGCGGTGGGCGCCGGGGTGACCCGGTTCCGGCCGGGCGACGAGGTGTACGGCGAGGTCGACGGTGCGTTCGCCGAGTACGTGTGCGCGCCCGACGACGTGGTGGACGCCAAGCCCGCCGGCCTGACCTTCGAGCAGGCCGCCGCGCTGCCCCTGGCCGCCAACACCGCGCTCGTCGGCCTGCGCGACCTCGGCCGGGTGCGGCCGGGGCAGCGGGTCCTGGTCAACGGCGCGTCCGGCGGCGTCGGCACGTTCGCCGTGCAGCTCGGCAGGCACCTCGGCGCCGAGGTGACCGCCGTGTGCAGCGCCCGGAACGCGGAGCTGGTCGCCTCGCTCGGCGCGAACCACGTCATCGACTACGCCCAGGACGACTTCACCCGCGACGAGGGGCGCCACGACGTCGTGCTCGACCTGGTGGGCAACCGCCCGTTGACCGCCCTCCGGCGCGCGCTCAAGCCCGGCGGGACGCTCCTGCTCTCCGGCGGAGGGGTGTCCACCGGGGGCAGGCCCCTCGGGCCCATGGGGCTCGTCCTGCGGGCGGCGCTGGTGGCTCCGCTCGTCCGCCGGCACCGGGTGCTCGTCCTGGAGGCGCGACCGAGCCGGGCGAACCTGGCGGCGCTGCGGGAGCTCGCCGAGTCCGGGGCGCTCGTGCCGGTCGTCGACCGGACCTACGGGCTCGACCGGGTGCCCGACGCGATCCGGTACGTCGAGGACGAGCACGCCCGCGCCAAGGTCGTCATCACCGTGTGACGCGGTCGGGGGCCCGGCGTCGGGGTGGCGGGGTAGGCTCGGCGGTGTTCGCGACTGGCGTGCCGAGGGTGGGACGGACCACCGGGGAGCGTTGAGCCGACGGGCACCGCGCGCCTGGGTGCTCCGGCAGCGCTCACGCGCGCGTGGAGGCCGTCGTGCACGAACCCGCCATCCCGTCGTTGACCGGGGCCGACCCCGAGGTCGCCCGCCTGGTGCAGGCCGAGGCCCGGCGCCAGTTCGAGAAGGTCCGCCTGATCGCCTCGGAGAACTACGTCTCCACCGCGGTCCTGGAGGCGACCGGCTCGGTCCTCACCAACAAGTACTCCGAGGGCTACGCCGGCCGCCGCTACTACGAGGGCCAGCAGGTCGTCGACCCCGTCGAGCAACTGGCCGTGAGCCGGGCCAAGGCGCTGTTCGGCGCGGACCACGCCAACGTGCAGCCCTACTCCGGCTCGCCCGCCAACCTGGCCGTCTACCTGGCGTTCCTCGACCCCGGCGACGCGGTCATGGGCATGGCCCTGCCCGCCGGCGGCCACCTCACCCACGGGTGGGGCGTCTCGGCCACCGGCAAGTGGTTCCGCGGCGTCCAGTACGGCGTCCGCAAGGAGACCGGCACGGTCGACCTGGACGACGTCCGCGACCTGGCCCTCGCCGAACGCCCGAAGGTCATCTTCTGCGGCGGCACGGCGATCCCGCGCACCATCGACTTCGCCGGGTTCGCCGAGATCGCCCGCGAGGTCGGCGCGGTCCTGGTGGCCGACATCGCGCACATCGCGGGCCTGGTCGCGGGCGGCGCGCACCCGTCGCCGGTCGGGCACGCCCAGGTGATCACCACGACCACCCACAAGACCCTGCGCGGCCCGCGCGGCGCGATGATCCTCACCGACGCCGAGCACGCCAAGCCGGTCGACAAGGCCGTCTTCCCGGGCCTCCAGGGCGGCCCGCACAACCACACCACGGCCGCCATCGCGGTCGCGCTCGGCGAGGCCCTCGACCCGTCGTTCGGCCTCTACGCCCACGCCGTCGTGCAGAACGCCCGCGCGCTGGCCGCCGCCCTGCTCGACCGCGGCTTCGACCTGGTCTCCGGCGGCACGGACAACCACCTCGTGCTGCTCGACCTGACCAACCGGGCCGTGGGTGGCAAGCCCGCCGCCAAGGCGCTCGACCGGGCGGGCATCGAGGCGAACTACAACACCGTCCCGTTCGACCCGCGCAAGCCGTTCGACCCGTCCGGCGTGCGCCTCGGCACGGCCGCCGTCACCACTCGCGGCCTGACCGCCGACCACATGCCGCAGGTCGCGGAGTGGATCGACCGCGCGATCAGGGCGACCGACGAGCACGAGCTGGACCGGATCGCCGCCGAGGTCGCAGACCTGATGACCGGCTACCCGATGCCCGGCTGGGCGTAGCGGACGGCCTCGGCCAGCCGGGCCACGTCGGCCCGGAAGGTCTCGTGCCGCACCGCGACGCACCCCGTCCCCGGCAGCTGGTCGGCGGGCAGCTCCACCCCGTCGACCAGCACCGCGACCACCGGCACCGACCGCGTGAGCGCCGTCTCCACCTCGCCGCGCATCGACTCGTCCGGCGCGGTCCACCCCGGCCCGACGACGGCCAGCAGCACGTCGCACGACGCCACGTCCGGCACGACGGCGCGCCCCAGGTCGTCGAGCCGGTCCGCGATCCGCCCCGCCAGGTGCAGGTCGTGCCGCCGGTGGCTCAGGTACAGCCGGGCGGCGCGCGGCGGCGCTGGCGGGAGCGGGACGCCCGCCAGCGCCGCGAACGCGCGGTCCCGCACGTCGTCCGGTTCCGCGCCGCACCGGACCAGCACGTCCGCCGCCACCCCGTCGCCCTCGGTCAGCACGCCCAGCAGCAGGTGCCCGGTGCCGACGTGCCGGTGCCCCAGGGCCATCGCCTCCCGCACGGCCGAGGCCAGCGCCCGCTTCGCGCCCGGCGTGAACGGCAGGTGCCCCGAGAACGGGACGCCGCCGCGCCCGACCTCCCGCACGTGCGACCGGCAGTCCCCGGGCGTCACCCCGGACGACACGAGCACGGCCGCCGCCGCCCCGCCCTCGCCGAGCAGCCCCAGCAGCAGGTGCCCGGTGCCGACGCAGGCGTGCCCGAGCCCGTGCGCCTCGTCCAGCGCCAGCGCGGACACCCGCCGCGCCTCCTCGGTGTACCAGCCCATCAGCCCACCGCCACCGCGTCGAGCAGCCGTGCCACGTCCTGCCGGAAGCTCTCGTGCCGCACCCGCAGCCCGTGCCGGGACGCCACCGCGCGCAGGCCGTCGGGCAGCTCGTCGGCGGCGGGCACCTCCGCGCCGTCCACCAGCACCGGGATCACCGGCACGTCCCGCCGCAGCGCGGCCTCGACCTCCACCCGCACCAGGTCGTCCGCCAGCTCCAACCGCCGCCTGCCGCGCGCGTCGGTGACCGCCGCCCAGTCCGGCCCGATGATCGCCAGCAGCACCGTGCACGAGGCCACGGCGTCGGTGATGACCCGGGTGAAGTCGGTGCCGAGGCCGATCGAGTCGACGTCCATGAACACGCCCTGCTCGCCGAACCGGTCCACCAGCCGGTCCGCGATCCGCCCGGCGACGTGCGAGGTGCCCTGCCGCCGGTAGCTGACGAACACCTTCGTCGACCGCCGCGGCGACGCGGGCGGGAGGTTCATCGCGGCGAGCAGCCGGTCGCGCACCAGGGGCACGGACGCGCCGCCGGCGCTCAGGACGTACCGCACGCGCGGGTCGTCCTGGTCCAGCAGCGCCAGCAGCAGGTGCCCGTCGTCGACCTCGTCCACCCCGGAGCCCGTCGCCCGGCCGGGCGCGTCGGCCAGCACCGCGCGCACCTCGTCCGACAGGAGGACCTCGCCGGACGACCCCGACCCCAGCTTCTTGATCCCCAGGTACCGCCGCACGCCGGCCGACGTGACCCCGAGGCCGTCCAGCACCCGCCCGGCCGGGCCCTTGGCCTCGACCAGACCCAGCAGGAGGTCCTCCGGCCTGACCACGGACGCGCCGCGCCGTCTCACGGCGTGCCGAGCGACGACCACGGCCTCTTGGGCGCGCGAGGTGAACACCTTCCCCAACCCGGCCTCCGGAGCACTCGCGCTACTGGTCGCGTTCACACCATCGCACGCGGTGCCCGGGCGTTACCGGAACCGGTCGGTCGCCGCGACCCTCGCCGCCGTCATGGCGTCGTTGCCGCTGTGGTCGGCGTGGGGGATCATGATCAGCTCGGCGTCCGGCCAGGCGTGCGCCAGCCGCCACGGGGTGCCGATGAGGTTGCCCAGGTCGAGCACCCCTTGAACGATCACGCCCGGGATGCCCGCGAGCTTCCCCGCCTCCTCGATGACGACGCCCTCGCGCAGCCACGAGCCGTGCGCCCAGTAGTGGGTGACGAGGCGCGCGAAGGCCAGCCGGTACTCCGGGGGGTCGAAGCGGTCGCCCTGCGAGGCGAGGGTGTCCTCCCAGCGGCACCACTCCTCGGCCGCCCGGTGGTGCACGGCCGGGTCCGGGTCGAGCAGCTTGGCCAGGTAGGCCGACGGCAGGTCGTCGCCGTCCGGGGCGAACGCGCGGAACCGCGCCCACGCCTCGGGGAACATCGGCGCGAGGCCCTTGGTCAGCAGGTCCGTCTCCTCCCGCATCCCGGTGGCGATGCCCGCCTGCACCAGCTCGGTCACCCGGTGCGGGTGGCGCTCGGCGTACACCAGGCTGAGCACCGACCCCCAGGACGCGCCGAACAGCTGCCACCGCTCGATGCCCAGGTGCTCGCGCAGCAGTTCGAGGTCGGCGACCAGGTGGTCGGTGGTGTTGGTCGACAGGTCCACCTCGGGCTGCCCGGCGTGCGGGGTGCTGCGCCCGCAGCCGCGCTGGTCGAGCAGCACGATCCGGTAGGCGTCCGGGTCGAAGTAGCGGCGGGCGCGGGGCCAGGAGCCCGACCCCGGCCCGCCGTGCAGGCAGACCACCGGTTTGCCCTCCGGGTTGCCGGACACCTCCCAGTAGACGTGGTGCCCGTCGCCGACGTCGAGCATGCCGTGGTCGTGCGGTTCGATCTCCGGGTACAGCACCGGAACCCTCCCGAGGCGGTGTGACAGCGGTGATACAACAGTGCTGTTACATTAGCCCGGAAGCGTCCGGGAGCGGAGGGAATATCGCCCGCACGTCCACGCCGCCGCCCACCCACAGGCCGATCGAGAACGCCGTCACCGCCTCCAGCAGCGCCGTCCGTTCCAGTGGCCCGGCGTCCACCGGTTCGCACCCGATCGACCGCGCCGGCTCCGCCACCAGCTCCTTCGCCCCGGCCGGGTCGCCGCACAGCGGCACGCCCAGGGGGCGCCCCTCGAAGGTGAGCGACGGCAGCCGCCACACGTCCACGTGGCACAGGTTGAACGCCTTCACCACGTGCGCCCCGGTCGCCGCCGCCAACCGCACCGCCCCGTCGTCGCCGGGCGTGAACCGGCCGGGCACGAGCGAGTTCGTGCAGTCGACGACGACCTTCCCGGCCACCGGGCCGAGCGCCTCGACCGCCGCCGCGGCCGGCACCGCCGCTGGCACGACGTCGCCGAACGCGACCGCCTCGGCGGCCGTCCCGGCCGTCCCGCCGATCTCCTCGGCCGCCCGCCCCGCCCGCTCGGCCGACCGCGCGCCGACCACCACCTCGTGCCCGCCGGCGGCCCACCGCCCGCCCAGCGCCCGCGCCATGCCGCCCGACCCCACCACGCCGATCCGCACCGGAACCTCCCGAGACCCGTCTGGTGCGGACGACGCCAGGCAACCGGGCAGGCACCGGACGGTGCCCGCGGTGACGCCTACTGTCGGTATCGACCCGTCCCGACCCGTCCCGACCCGCGGAGGACAGCGGTGGACCTACTGGCCGACTGCCGGGCCCGTCAGGCGTTCGACCTGCTGGGCAACACCTGGAACCCGGTGCTGCTGCTCGCCCTGCGCCACGGCCCCCGCCGCCCGGCGGACCTGCGCCGCGCCATCGGCGGCATCCGCCCCAAGGTGCTGACCGAGACGCTGCGCCGCCTGGAGGGCGCGGGCCTGGTCGTCAGGACCCCCGTGCCCGGCCGGGTCGAGTACGACCTCGCCGGGCTGGGGCGCAGCCTGCTGGGGCCGATCGACGCCCTGGGCCGCCGGGTCCACGAGCGCGGCGACGAGATCCTCCTGCCCGACCCCGGCTGACCCGGGCCTCAGCCGAGGACGTCGATCCGGATCACGCCGCCGTCGTGGTCGACCTGGTGCGCGTCGGTGTCGTCGAACCAGTGGCCGTCGGTGCCCAGGTAGCGGAACCGGTGCGTGCCCGGTGGCAGGATGACGCTCACCGTGCGTGTCCCGTCGCGGCGCGGCCGGAGCTCGTGCACGCCCGGTGTCCAATCGTTGAACGATCCCACCACGCTGACCGGGCCGTCGGGCTGGTCGAGCGGCAGCGAGAAGGTCACGCGGCGCTTCAAGCCAAAGAGGCGCGCGTTGCGGAGCATGGGTCTCCCTCGGGTACCACGGGACGATCCTGGACGGCCCGACCCTATGCCCGGACGGCCGCTGGATGTCCGAAGTGGACTGTCGCGCGTACGGGTGACGCGCGGCGGCGCGGGAGAGCCGCGTCACAAAGGTGCAGTCGCTGCAAAGTTGCAGTCAGTGCATCTTTTTCTCTAGCCTGTTCGAGTGACCGTCCACGCCGAAGGGCTCCGCGACCGCAAGAAGCGGCAGACCCGGGACGCGCTCAGCCGCGCCGCCGTCGACCTCGTCGCGCGGCACGGCCTCGACCACGTCACGGTCGAGGACGTCAGCGCCGCCGCGGACGTGTCGCCGCGCACCTTCTTCAACTACTTCGCCACCAAGGAAGAAGCCGTCCTCGGCCCCGACCCGGAGGCGGGATCGCGCATCCGGGCGCGGGTGCTCGCCCAGCCGGCGGAGCTGTCCGCCGCCGGGGCGGTGCGCGAGGCGCTGCTCGCCGAGATCGCCGCCGAACTGGCCGTCGACCGCGAGTTCTGGCTGCGGAGGATGCGCGTCGTGCAGCAGCACCCCGTGCTGCTGGCCAAGGTGCTCGCCGGCGGGGAGGCGGTCGAGCGCGAGGTCGTCGAGGCCGTCGCCGAACGCGTCGGCCTGCCCGCGAACGACACCTACCCGCTGCTGCTCGGCGCGGCGACCGGCGCCGCGTTCCGGGTGGCCGTCGCCCGCTGGTCGTGCCTCGACGAGCCGACGCCGCTGCACGAGGTGTTCACCGAGGCGATGGACCTGCTCGCCGCGGGCCTGGCGAACCCGCCGCGGGGCTGACCCGAAGACCTGACCGAAGAACCCGGGGGGATCATGTCCACCGAAACCGACGCCGGCCACGCGGCCGGCACCGACAGCGGGGGGACCGGCGCGCACTCGCGCCGGGACGTCCTGCAAGCCATGTCCGGCCTGATGCTCGGCATGTTCGTGTCGATCCTGGCCTCCACCGTCGTGTCGAACGCCCTGCCGCGCATCATCGCCGACCTGCACGGCTCGCAGTCCGTCTACACGTGGGTCGTCACCACCGAGCTGCTCGCCATGACGGCCACCGTGCCGCTGTGGGGCAAGCTCGCCGACCTCTACAGCCGCAAGCTGCTCATCCAGCTCTCGCTCGGCCTGTTCGTCGTCGGCTCCCTGATCGCCGGGTTCTCCCCGAACGTCGAGGTGCTGATCGCGAGCCGCGTCGTGCAGGGCCTCGGCGCGGGCGGCATGACCGCGCTGGCCACCATCGTGATGGCCGCGATGATCCCGCCGCGCGAGATGGGCCGCTACGCGGGCATCTTCGGCGCCGTGTTCGGCGTCGGCACCGTCGCCGGCCCGCTCATCGGCGGCGTGCTGGTCGACACCTCGTGGCTGGGCTGGCGCTGGTGCTTCTTCATCGGCGTGCCGTTCACCCTGGCCTCGATCATCCTGCTCCAGCGCACCCTGCGCCTGCCGGTGGTCCGCAAGGAGGTCAAGGTCGACTACCTCGGCGCGGCGCTGATCGTGGGCGGCGTGTCCACCCTGCTGGTGTGGTCCACGCTGGCCGGCCACCAGTTCGAGTGGGCCTCCGGCTGGACCGCCCTGCTCGTCGCGGTCGGCGTGGGGCTGCTGGTCCTCGCGGTGTGGGTGGAGTCGCGGGTGCCCGACCCGATCGTGCCGCTGACGATCTTCACCAACCGCACGGTCGCGCTCACCACGCTCGCCAGCGCCCTGGTCGGCGTGGCGATGTTCGGCGGCACTGTGTTCCTGTCGCAGTACTTCCAGATCGGCATGGGCAAGACGCCGACGCAGGCGGGCCTGATGAGCCTGCCGATGATCTTCGGCCTGCTGGTGTCCTCCACCGTCGCGGGCAACCTGATCACCAAGTGGGGCAGGTGGAAGGTCTTCCTGGTCGCCGGCGGCGCGATCATGGTGGCGGGGATGCTGCTGCTGGCCACCATCGACGCGAACACGACCGTGTTCACGGTCAGCGTGCACATGGCCGTGCTCGGCGTCGGCGTCGGCCTGCTGATGCAGAACCTGGTGCTGGCGGCGCAGAACGACGTGCCCGCCAAGGACCTGGGCGCGACGACGTCGACCCTGACGTTCTTCCGCTCGCTGGGCGGCTCGATCGGCGTGAGCGCGCTCGGCGCGGTCCTCGCCACCCGGGTGGAGACGCTGAGCACGGAGAAGCTCGGCCCGGTGGCCGGCGGTTCGGGCGGCTCCGAGGTGCCCGACCTGACCCTGCTGCCCGAGCCGGTGCGCGCGATCGTGCGCGACATCTACGCGACCGCGACCGCCGAGCTGTTCCTGATCGGCGCCCCGATCGCCCTGCTCGCCCTGGTGGCGGTGCTGTTCGTGAAGGAGAAGCCGCTCAAGACCATGAGCGGCGACGAGCGCCTGGCCGCCGAGATGGCGGGCGGCGGGCACTGAGCGCGCGGTCCGGGCCGCGCCGCCGCGGTGGCGCGGCCCGGACCAGTGCGAGACTTCCCGCGTGACCGGGCTGAGGGAACGCAAGAAGCAGGCCACCCGCACCGCGCTGGCCGACGCCGCGCTGCGGTTGTGCGTGGCGCACGGGCTGGACGCGGTGACCGTCGAGCGGGTCGCGCACGAGGCGGGCGTGTCGCTGCGCACGTTCTTCAACTACTTCTCGTCCAAGGAAGAGGCCGTGGTCGCCGGTGACGTGGCGACCGCCGCCGCGTTCGTCCGGGCCTTCGCCGACCGCCCGGCGGACGAGGACGTGCTGGTGGCGCTGCGCGCCGCGCTGGTCGACGTCGTGCCGGAGCGCATCGACCCCGACCGCGTCGCCCAGCTGCGGGTGCTGCGCCGCACGCCCGCGCTGCTCCCGCACCAGATCGCGGCGTTCGCGGCCGAGGAGCGGGAGCTCGCGGCCGTCGTCGCGGCGCGGGTCGGCGTCGACCCCGAGACCGACCTCTACCCGGTGATGTTCGCGGCGGCCGTGATGGCGACCCTGCGGGTGACCGTCGGCTGGTGGCTCGACGCCGCCGACCGGCCCGAGCTGGCCGACCTGATCGGGATCATGATCGACCGGCTCGCCGCCGGGTTCGCGCGGGTCTAACCCCAGGTCACGGGCAACGAGTGCACGCCGTAGACGAGCATGTCGCCGCGCAGCGGCACCTCGTCGGGCGGCACGGCCAGCCGCAGGTCGGGCAGGGCGCGGAGCAGCTCGGTGAACCCGACGGTCATCTCGACCCGGGCCAGCTGCTGGCCCAGGCACTGGTGCACGCCGTGCCCGAACGCCAGGTGCGGGCCGCGCGGCCGGGTCACGTCCAGCGACGCGGGGGAGGGGTAGACCGCCGGGTCGCGGTTGCCCGCCACCACCGACAGCACCACGGTCGCGTCGGCCGGGATCACCTCGCCGGCGACCTCGACGTCCTCCACCGCGGTGCGGGTGATGCCGAGGTGCACGATCGACAGGTAGCGCAGCAGCTCCTCCACCGCGCCCGGCACGAGTGACGGGTCGGCGCGCAGCGCGGCGAGCTGGTCGGGGTGCTCCAGCAGCGCGAACGTGCCGAGCGCCAGCATGTTCGCGGTCGTCTCGTGGCCCGCGACGAGCAGCAGGTTCGCGATGTTGGCCAGCTCGTCGTCGGTGAGCGTCGGGTCGGCCCCGATCAGCCCGGACAGCAGGTCGTCGGTCGGCTCCGCCCGCTTGGCCCGGATCAACCCGTGCATGAACGCCCGCAGCGCCTCGGCGGCGCGCACGACGTCGTCCACCGCCGCGTCGAGCCGCAGCAGGGTCGCGCTGCGTTCCTGGAACTCGGCGCGGTCGGCGTACTCGACGCCCAGCAGCTCGCAGATCACCAGCGACGGCACGGGCAGCGCGAACGCGCCCACCAGGTCGGCGACCGGCCCGGCGGCGCGCATCGCGTCGAGGTGGTCGGTGACGATCCGCTCGACGCGCGGGGTGAGCTGCCGCATCCGCCGCACGGTGAACTGGCCGGTCAGCAGCCTGCGGTAGCGGGTGTGCTCGGGTGGGTCCGCGGTGATGAAGTTGCCCGCGCGCAGGCGCGGGTCGGTCATCCGGGCGCGCAGCGCCGGGGGCAGCTTGGCCAGCATCCGCTCGCTGCGGAACCGGTCGGAGCTCAGCCGCGGGTCGGCGAGCAGCGCGCGGGACTCCTCGTGGCCGGTCACCAGCCACGCCGGGTCGCCGTCGAGCATCGTGACCCGGTGCACCGGGCCCTCGCCGCTCAGCCGGACGAGGGCGTCCGGCGGGTCGAACGGCCCGCTCACGCGGTCGGTCAGCTCGCGCGGCAGGCGCAGGGCCGTGCGGGGGTTGCTCGGGCGTCGGTCCTGGGAAGCGGTGGTCATCGCCTGGTCCGTCCCCGGCCCGGCACGCGGCCGGGTCGTCGTTCGGCGTCGTCGTTCGGCGTCGTGGTCACCCACCGTACCAAGACGTGCACGACGTGCAATATTTTTGCCACGCGCCCGCGCGGTCAGGCGAGCGCTTCGGCCACCACGTCGGCCGGCGGCCGGTCCGGGTGCTCCAGCCAGTGCTGCGTGGCGGCGCGCAGGGCGGCCAGGAACGTCGCGGCGAGCACGCGGGCGCGCAGCACGTCGTCGTCGCCGGACCGGCGGAGCAGTTCCGCGACGAGGTCGCGCTCGACCACGGCGTAGGTCGCGACCTGGTGCGCGACCAGGCTCGGGTGCCCGCCCAGCTCGCGCCGCCTGGTCAGCCAGACCGGGTCGAAGCCCTCGCCGACGAGGTCCGCCGCCGCCCTGGCCAGGACCGCGCGCGGCGGGGCGGGCGCCTGGGCCCGGACCAGGTCCACCAGGTGGCGCAGACGGAGCAGGTCGCCGTAGAAGATCGCCTCCTCCTTGCCGGCGAAGTAGTTGGAGAACGTGCGCCGGGACACCGAGGCGGCGTCCGCGATCGCCTCGACCGTCACCCGGTCGGGGCCGTGCTCCAGCGCCAGCCGCAGCGCCGCCTCGTGCAGGGCCAGGCGCGTGGCCGACTTCTTGCGCTCCCGCAGACCGTCCATCACGACCGAGCCTACCGAAAGTGCCCACTGGGCAAACTTGCACAACGCGCAAGTTTGGTGAATACTTGTATGTGGCAAGCAATGCGGAGGGAGGCCGACGTGGACGTCGTCGTGCAGGAGCTGGAGGCCCGGCTGCGCGACCTGATGAAGGTCGTGCGCCTGGTCAAGCAGCTCGGCTCCGAGCGCCACCGGTCGGTCCCCAGCGGGCTGCTCGGCACCCTGACGCTCATCGCCCGGGCCGGTGGCCAGGGCGAGCCCACCGGGTGCCACGCGAAGGAGCTGGCGATCCGGGCGGGCCTCGACCCGTCCACGGTCAGCCGGGCGGTCGCCGCCCTCGTGGCCCACGGCCTGGTCGAGCGCAGGGCCGACCCCGCCGACGGCCGCGCCAGCATCCTCGTCGTCACCGACCGCGGCCGGGCCGCGCTCGACGAGGCCCGGAGCTGGTACGACGAGCTGTTCGGCCGCGCGCTTGCCGACTGGACCCCCGAAGAGGTCGAGGCGCTGACGTCCGCGCTCGGGCGCCTGACCACCAACGTCGAAGGAGCCTTGAGCTCCACCTGGGAGGCCGCGCGATGAGCGCACCCGCCACCACGAGCACCGGTACCGGTGCGATGAGCCACCGGCAGGTGATGGAAGCCCTCAGCGGCCTCCTGCTGGTGCTGTTCGTCGCGATGCTCAGCGGCACCGTCGTCTCGACGGCGCTGCCGCAGATCATCGGCGCGCTCGAAGGCTCGCAGACCCAGTACACCTGGGTCGTCACCGCGACGCTGCTCACCGCGACCGCCACCACCCCGATCTGGGGCAAGCTCGCTGACCTGTTCAACAAGAAGTCACTCGTGCAGGCCGCCATCGTCCTGTTCATCCTGGGCTCGATCGTGTCCGGCTTCGCGCAGAGCGCCGGCCAGCTCATCGCCGCCCGCGCGTTCCAGGGCATCGGCGTCGGCGGCCTCCAGGCCCTCGTGCAGGTCGTGATCGCGGCGATGATCCCGCCGCGCGAGCGTGGCCGGTACAACGGCTACCTCGGCGGCGTCATGGCGCTGGCCACCGTCGGCGGCCCGCTGCTGGGCGGCCTCATCGTGGACACGTCGTGGCTCGGCTGGCGCTGGTGCTTCTTCATCGGCGTGCCCGTCGCGGTGATCGCCCTGTTCGTGCTCCAGGCCACCCTGAAGGTGCAGACGGCCCGGCGCGAGAACGTGAAGATCGACTACCTGGGCGCGGCCCTGATCGCGGCCGGCGTGAGCGTGCTGCTCGTCTGGATCTCGTTCGTCGACTCCTCGTTCGCCTGGCTGTCGTGGGAGACCTTCGCCATGGTCGGCGGGTCGGTCGTGCTGCTGGGCGCGGCCGTGGCCGTCGAGGCGCGGGCCGCGGAGCCGGTCGTGCCGCTCGGGATCGTCAAGCAGCGCACCACGGCGCTGGCCATCCTGGGCAGCCTCGCGGTCGGCATGGCGATGTTCGGCGGCGCGGTGTTCCTCGGCCAGTACTTCCAGATCGGCCGCGGCTACACGCCCACCGAGGCGGGCCTGCTGACCATCCCGATGATGGCGGGCGTGCTCGGCTCCTCGATCATCGCCGGCCGGCTCATCACCAAGACCGGCAACGTCAAGCCCTACATCGTGACGGGCGCGGTCGCGCTGGTCCTCGGGTTCCTGGCGCTCGGCCAGATCGACCACGAGACCTCGCTGGTGCTGGTGGGCGGCGCGATGCTGCTGGTCGGCATCGGGGTCGGCATGACCATGCAGAACCTCGTGCTCGCGGTGCAGAACACCGTGCCGCTCAAGGACATCGGCGCGGCCAGCTCGACCGTCGCGTTCTTCCGCTCGCTCGGCGGCACGATCGGCGTGTCCGTCCTGGGCGCCGTGCTGGCGCGCCGGGTCGAGGAGGCCATCACCCGCGACCTGACCGCGGCGGGCATCCCGGCCGCCGGTGGTGGCGGCGGCAGCCTCAACATCGCCGCCCTGCCGGACGCCGTGCAGCACATCGTGCGCGCCGCCTACGGCGACGCCACCGGGCACATCTTCCTCATCTCGGCGGCCATCGGCGTCGTGGGCGTCGTCGCGGCCCTGCTGCTCAAGCCCGTGAAGCTGCGCAGCAGCCTCGACATCGCCGAGGTGAAGCAGGAGGCCGCGCCCGTCGCGTGACCCCGCCCTACCCGGCTCCACGGCACCGCCTCGCCGGACCGCGCCGCGCCGCACCGCACCGCGCCCGACCGTTCCGCACGGTCGGGCGCGGTGCCGCGTCGGGGGCCGGTCAGAAGCCCATCCGGCAGCCGGACAGGACGATCTCCTGGCCCAGCAGCGTGACCACCCGCACGGCGTACCGCGCGAGCTGCCCGTTCGGCCCGACGACCTCCTGGTTCAGGTGCACGGTCGCCACGCCCGGGATGCCCACGGTGGCCGGACCGGTGCCGATCGGTCGGCCGTTGAGCGAGCCCACGCGCGACCCGGTGCTCAGGCCCTCCTCGGTGGCGAGGCAGCTCACCTCCAGGTCGGACACGGTGACCGCGCCGCCCAGCAGGCTCGCCGAGGAGATCTCCGCACCCGCGTCGGTGCGCCCGGTGGTCGGGTCGGGGGAGCAGTCGGCGTGCAGCGCCTGCACCGACGCCAGGCCGGGCACGGTCACCGTCGCGGTCGTCCGGTCCGACGACGGCGGGCACGTGGCGTGCGGCGTCTTCGCCACCGCGACCAAGCCGGAGGCGCTGATGCCCCACGCCTCGGCGCGGACGTGCGACACGAGCCGGACCGTCGCGGTCGCCCGGCCACCGTCGTCGTCGGTCACCGTGACCAGCACGGTGTGCGCGCCGACGCCGGTGTAGGCGTGGGTCGCGGTGCACGTGCCCGACCCGGCGCCCTGCGCGACCGTGCCCACCGCCGGCGCGGCGCCGTCGGCGAAGTCCACGGTGCAGGTGTGCGTGTCGTGCATCGCGATGTCGGTGAACGGCGCGGTCACGGTGATCGGCGCGCCGCGCAGCACGAGCGTGCCGTCGGCCGGGGAGCTGATCGACACCTGCGGCGCGACATTGGTCAGGGTCAGCGTGGTCGTCGCCACGACGGGCGCGTTGAGGCCGTCGGACGCGGTGAGGGTGAGCGTCCACACGCCGTCGTCGTCGCAGGTGATCGTGGTGGTCGGGTTCGACGGCGCGGCGAAGGCGCACGTCGCCCCGGGGTCCACGCCGGACAGCGGGGTCGCGGTCCACGACGTCGTCAGCGACGGGCCGTCGGGGTCGGTGGCGGTGCCGGCGACGCCGACAGGCGTGCCCTCCTGCCCGGCGTACGGCCCGCCCGGCAGCACGGTCGGCGGGTCGTTGACGATCACGTCCGTGCAGTCGGTGACGGTGCCCGGCCCACCGCCGTCGGTGCCGCGCGCGGTCACGCACAGCTGGTACGTGCCGGAGGTGAGGACACCGGTGGTGGCGCTGTAGGACACCTGCGCGGGACCGGTCTGCGGCAGGGCGGGGGAGACGTTCGTGACGGCCGTGGGCGAGCCGCCGTTCACGGTGAGCGTGAGGTCGGTCAGCCGGGAGGCGATGACGCCCGGCACGACGCCCGGCAGGTTCGCCGGGTCGGGCACCGCGGTGCACGTGCCGCCGGTGAGGTCGGCGATGGCCTGGAGGCTCGCGTTGTAGTCACCGCCGTTGCACGCGGAGCCGGGGCCGACGGCGAAGGTGAAGTAGTCGACGTTCGCGGGCACCGCGCCCGCCACGCCGGTGACGTCGCCGGAGGCGAAGCCGTCGGACAGGAACAGCACGACCTTGCGGTTCTGCGACTGGGCGTCGGTGACGGTCGTCGCCGACTGCACGGCGGGCACGAAGCTCGTGCCGCTGGGGAAGCTCTTGGCGGTGAACTGGGCGACGCCGCCGGCGAACGCCGAGCTCACCGCCTCCTGGACGTCGCGGGTGCCGTTGCCGTTCTCGTCGGCGGCGGGGGTGGTCAGCAGCTGGTCGCCGGCGGCGGGCCGGACGTCCACGGTCGCCGCGCTCGAGCCGAACACGACCGCGCCGACGTCGCCGACCACGCTGTCGGGTGCCGCGGCGATCGCGTTGAGGTTGGCCACGGCGGTCTTCTCGCAGTCCAGGATCGTTGCCCCCCCGCACTGCGCGGCCGTGCTGCCGGACACGTCCACCACGTAGGTCAGCGCGGTGTCCTTCACCGGGACGCCCGTGCCCACCGCCGCCGTGCCGGTCACCGTGACGGGCCCCTGAGGCACGACCGTGCCGGGCGCGGGGCTCGCGACGTCCACCGAGATGCTCGTGCCGCCGGGCAGGTTGCCGTCCACGGCCAGGGCCTGCGCACCGCTCGCGACCACCGCCACGACGGCGACCAGCGATACCGCTGCCGTCTGTCTCTTCCTCAACGTCCTCACGCCCTTCCTCAGGGTGGCACGCCGTCGTGCCCCTAGGGGAATGTCGAAAGGCGTGTGCGCTGAGTTACTGCTCCGTCCTAGTGAGTGACAACCTGTCGGGCGACCTCGCCCGGTCGGCCGTCACACTGTGCTCTATCCGGTGGGTGACATCCCTGCGGAGAGCCCACCGCGGGTGGACCGCAGCCCCAGCCCGTTCACGACCGCCTCGCCCGGGGGCCGAGGCGGGTGTCCGGGAACGACCCGTCGCCGAACAGGAGGCGGGCCGCCACCGTCCGCCCGAGCGGCGTGCGCAGCACCGTGAACGCGGACTCGGCCACGGCCGGTTCGCGCAGCCGGGACAGCAGCCCGCGCAGCAGGAGCCGGGTGCGGAACCGGGCGCGCAGCGCCGCGCCGGCGTAGTGGCGCAGCACCGAGGCGTCGCCGGTGCGCAGGTGGTCGCCGGTGACGGCGGCGGCCGGCCCGGCCATGCGCAGGCACGGGTCCAGGCCGCCGGCGGTCAGCGGGGACACCGCGCCGGCCGCGTCGCCGACGAGCAGGCCCCCGGGGCAGGCGATCCGGCGCAGCACGCCGCCGACCGGGATCGGCCCGCCCCGGCGGCGCACCGGCCCGGCGGGCGCGGGCACGCCGGGGAACCGGTCGCGGAACGCGCGCAGCAGCCCGGGGAGCGGCGCGACGAGCCGGTCGGGCAGCCCGGCCAGGCCGACGTGCGCCTGCTCGCCGTCGTCGACGACCCACGCGAGGTAACCCGGCGCGAGCCGCGGGTCGAACACGCAGTGGAACGTCGACGGGGACGTGCTACCGGCGACCGGGGACACCTCCTCGACGCCGATGGTCATCCACCGGTTGGTGTCGAGCCCCAGCCGGCGCGCCACCGTCGAGCGCGCCCCGTCGGCCCCGACGGTGAAGCGCGCCCTGACCTCGTTCACCGGGTACGGCACGCCCAGGCTCACCCGCGCGCCGGCCTCGACCGCGCGGGTGAGCGCCTGCGCGCAGACCCCGGCCATGTCGGCGACGCGGAACTCGTCGCGCGCTGACCGGCTCGACCGGCGCGCGCAGCGACGGCGGGTGCAGCAGCACGCGCCGCACCGCCGGTCCGAGGTGGTCCTCCGGCAGGGCGAAGTCCTCCAGCGCCCGCCGCACGAAGATGCCCGTGGTCCGGATACCGGTGTCGAGCCGCCCGCGGCGTTCGCACACCAGCACGTCGACCCCCTGGAGCGCGAGCAGCCGCGCGGTCTCCAGGCCCGCGACCCCGGCGCCGACGACGAGGACGTCCACGTCTTCCACGCCGCCCGACGCCAGCCCCGCCGCCCTGGTCGGGCCGCCGGCCGCACGACACCTCCACCGGACCTCCACGACCCCCTCACCCGACCGGGCCCGGAGGTCAGTGCGCGCCGCCGCAGCACTCGTGCGGGTTCTCCGACTCCGCTGGCCGCAGCACCCCGCCCACCGCCGGTTCCACGAGCAGCACCAGTTCGCCGTCCCGGCACACCGGGCGCAGGAAACCCAGCGTCTCCACCGGGTCGGCCGGTCCCACCGGCACGCCGATGCCCACGACCCGGTCGATCGCCGAACGGGCCACGACCTCGGCCGCCGGGTGCGTGCCGATCAGCACCTCCTGGCCCGGGAAGCGGATGCAGCGACCGTCGGTGCGGTCACGCGCACCGACGGCCGCGCGTGCGCCGGGTGAGTCGGGGGAGTCCGGTGTGGACACCGGCGCGCCCAGCAGCTCCGCCACCGGGTCACCGGTGACGTGCGCCGAGACCGCGGTGACCGCGACCGGTCCTCGGTGGTCGACGTGGGTGAACACGAGGTCCGCGCCCGGGATCGCGGCGAGGACCAGCGCGTCCAGGTGGGCCGCGCCGTGCCCGTCGGGGAGCACGGGCACGGCGCCGACCCAGCCGCGCGCGGGCCGGCCGGTCATCAGATGACGTCGACGAAGACCGGGTTCGCGTAGAACCACAGGTCCGACCACGGGTCGGCGTCGCCGATCACATCCATGACGGGGTTGCCGTCGGGGGTCAGCCGGTTGCCGTCCGACCCGCGCAGCCGCAGGTAGAACGCGCCGTCGACCTTGCGGAACACGTGCGTGAACTTCACCGTGCCGCGTGCCGTCCGGGCCACCTCGAAGGTCTTCACGACCTTCGTCAGCGGCGCGCTGAACGCGTCGCGGTCGGCCGCCGGGCCGGTGACCGGACCCGCGACCAGGTCGACCTTCGCCAGCCGCGGCACCACGCCGCCGAAGTTCGCGCCCCGCGCCAGGTCCACCTCGACGACGACCTCGACGTCGTCACCGCGCCGCACGAACGTGCGACCGCCGATCGTGACGCCCCGGTTGTCGCCCTCGCCGAGCGAGCGGACCCGCACGTTGAGGCCGTCGATGATCCGGCCGTGCACGGCGACGACCTTGCCGCCCTGCATGCCCCGCATGACGTCCACGTAGGACTTGGAGTTCGCGCCGACCAGCGTGGAGCTGTAGAAACCGGGGAAGTAGTCGCCGTTGACCTGCTCGACGCCGGTGTCGACAGGGGCGCCCTTGCTGCCGGTGGTGTTGTGGTCGCCGGGACCCGGCTTGAACGTGTCCTGGTGCACCTGGTGGGCGTCGGAAGTCGCGGTGACCCACCACGGCCGGCCCTCGGCGAGCAGCGAGTCCCACAGCCCGCCGACCTTCGCGGTCATCCAGTCGAAGCCGCCGTACGTGCGGTACGGGTTCTCGGTCGCCGTGGGGGCGAAGCCGGGGAAGCTGTCCTGGTTCGGCGAGCCGTCGTAGTAGCCCCGGGCACCGCCGCGCCCGCCGTTCGCCGTGCCGATGCCCGCCGCCTGGTGGCCGGGCGCGCCCTCCATGCCGACCGCCACGTCCGGCGCCGCGTCCCGCCAGCCGCGGATCTCGTGCGGGCTGTCCACGCCGCGCCGCGCCGGGTGGTTGGCGAACATCAGCGCGATTTCCGTGCGGCCGGACAGCACCTGCGCCTCCAGGTACCGCAGCGCCGCCAGCGCGTACGGCTCGCCGTCCGCGCTCGTCGAGCGGGCGATCAGCCCTCTGCCGCCCTGCGCCGCCGGGGTGGACAGCACGCCACCGTCGTAGGCGGCCTCGAAGGCGCGCAGGATGTCCACCGTCGAGCGGCCCGGCGGCAGGAACACGGTGGCGTGCTCCGCGCCCGGGATGTTCCACTCCAGGCCCTGGTACACCAGGACGTCCCGGTGCGAGCGGCGCGCCCTCTCGATGTCCGGCGTCACCTGGTCGATCGAGAACTTCTCGTGCGCCACCCCGCCGTGGTCGGTGATGACGACCCAGTCCAGCCCGTGCTGCCGGGCCTTCGCGACCTGCTGCGCCACCTCGTACTGCCCGTCGGACGAGTACTTGGTGTGGATGTGGTGGTCGCCCGCGTACCAGCGGTCCCGCCCGCCCCACGGGTTGACCGGGCGTGCCGGGCGGTCGTCGTGCGCGTGCGCGGGCGTCGCGCCGACCGCGGTCGCGATCCCGGCCGCACCGAGCCCGGCCAGGAACCCGCGCCGCGCCACGGAGAGGGGACGGTCGTCGCGGTCGTCGCGCCAGCTCCCGTCGGCCTCCTCGTGGTGGTGCTCGTGGTCGTGGCCGTGGTGGTGGTGCGACATGGGGCGGTGCTCCGATCTGACCCGGACATGCGGCGGCGCAGCGAAGTATCGTGAGTCGGCCACGTGTTCCGGTGGTGCGCACCGTCGAACTCCGGGTGAACACTTCCGCCGTCCCGGCTCAGGAGCACACGGGTTCCTCGTCCGGGGCGGGGTTCTCCACGGCGCCGCAGTAGCTGTGGGTACGGGTGGGGCTCATCGTCCACGTGGCGGTCGCCGGCCAGTAGCCCATCCCGCCGCCGTCCTCGGTGGCGAACAACGGGCCGCCTCCGTTCACCGGCACCTCGCGGAACTCGTTCCCCTCCGTGATGCCCACCTCGACGCGGTAGGCGTATGGCCCCGATGTGCCGGTGAGGTCCACGGCTACGCCCAGCTCAGCCGGGGACCGGGGCGTCACCTCGTGCGGTCCGGACAGTACCGTCGACCGTTGGCCCGACCGCTCGTCGTGGACACTGAGCCGCATCGAGTCGTGATCGGGAAACGGCAGTTGTGCGCCGGGGCGGGGCAGGCAGGCCAATCGGACCTTGGGGGGCCCACCCCCGGCTTCCCGGTACGGCGCGGGATCGGGCGACACGCGTACGTGCACGCTCTCGACGGTTGTGCTGTAGTTCGCCGACAACGTGATGGTGTGCTCCGCGACGCCGGCGGGCAGCGCGCCCTCCCGCAGCGCCCACGCCTGGAGGCCGGGGCAGTCCACCACGTCGTCGGGCGGCGTCGACCTGGCGAGCGCCTCCGGCGCCAGCAGCACCCACCCTTCGTCGACACCGCGCCCGCCGACCACGACGGCCACCTCGATCTCCGGCTCCTGGGCGGGTACCGGGCTCCACCCGGTGGAGGGCTCCGGCGTTGGCACCGCCGACCGCGTCTCCCACAGCACCGCGAGCCCCACGAGGAGCCCCACGACGAACCCGGTGGCCAGCACGACCGTTCCGCGCGTGCGCCTTTTCAACGGAACATCCCGCCCTCGCCGCGCTCGACCCAGGTGCCGCCGTTGACCTGGTACCCGAAGCGCTGCCGGTAGTGGTCCGCGAAAGCCGTCGTGGCGAACGGCGCGCCCTCGTCCTTCACCTCGAAGGTCTGCTTCTGCCCGTCGATCTCGGCGTGGATTTCCGGGTACCACTCGCAGTACGACTTCGTGACGCGCCCGACGACGTTGAACGGTTGGGTCTGACCGGGTTCCAGTTGCACGTTCTCGCCGTACGTCCACGGGTCGCCGAGGGTGCCATCGTCGTTGGTGACCCGCGCCTGGGGGTCGTCCTCCTCCAGGTCGAAGGCGAGGTCGATCACTTCGACACCGCCTTGCGCGCCGGCCCACGCCAGTGCCCCCGACAGCGGGGCCGACCGCTTCACCTTGGCCCTGATGTCGGTGATCAGCACCGGCTTCGGCCAGTGGTTGACGACCGTCATCCTCAGCCTGGTGAAGTTGTACGACTCGCCCCAGTAGTGGTGCGCGATGTAGACGGGGTGTGCGGTCGCGGTGAGCGGGCCCAGGGCGGGTTCGCCGGACACCGCCAGCATGTCCCGCACCTGGACGTCCGACAGGGGATCGGCGAACGCCCACCCGAACGCGTCGTCCGCGCGGACCTGAGGCACGGCCTTCACGCCGAGGACGCCCTTGGCGCGCGCCTTGGCCTGCTCCGCCCGGGTGACCTCGTCCTGCGCGACCGGCTCGATCGACGGGTTGACCAGCCGGCTGACGACCCCCGCCGCCAGGCCGCCCCCGACCACGCCCGCGATGGCGAGCACCACGTCGCGCCGCGGCACCAGCCGCTTGCGCCACGCAGCGCGGTTCGCCAGCTCCCCGACCTTCGCCGCGAAGCGCTCATCGTCCCGCAGCGCGACCGCGAGAACGGCGAGGAGTTCAGGCGACACCCGGCCGTCGCGCGCGAATTCGGCCCACGGCGCGGCGGCGTCCGGGGAATTCGCGAGTCTCAGTTCCACGACGTCGTGCAGGTGCACCCGGGCCGATCTGAGCGTTCCCCGCGAGTTGAGCACTTCGAACGCGAAAGCGGCTAACGCGCTTGGCTCCACGGAATCCCCCAGGGGTGTCGAACCGGAGAAATGGACGACAGCGAACAGCCGACCACCGCACACCGGAATCCGAATGATCCTCGGACGGGTCGCGGTGTCGTCGCCGCCGAACGCATTCCGCCATCATGCCGGAATGCGCCACCTCTCCGCGCACCACTGGTGGGCCCGGCTGCATTCGGGCCGGCTCGTCGAGGTGGCGTTCGGGACCGGGAGCAGACTGGGGGCGTGGACAGCAAGCGCAAGCGCGGTGAGCTGCGGATCTACCTCGGGGCCGCGCCCGGTGTCGGCAAGACGTTCGCGATGCTCGGGGAGGCGCACCGGCGCGCCGAGCGGGGCACCGACGTGGTCGTCGGGCTGGTCGAGACCCACGGCCGGGAGAAGACCGCGGCCCTGCTCGACGGGCTGGAGCGGCTGCCGCTGCGGGTGGTCGCGCACCGGGGGGTCGAGCTGGCCGAGCTGGACGTGGACGGGGTGCTGGCCCGCGCGCCCGAGGTGGCGGTGGTGGACGAGCTGGCGCACACCAACGCGCCCGGCTCGCGCAACGCCAAGCGGTGGCAGGACGTGGAGGAGCTGCTCGACGCGGGCGTCGACGTGCTGTCCACGGTCAACGTGCAGCACCTGGAGTCGCTCAACGACGTGGTCGCGCGCATCACCGGTGTCGAGCAGCGCGAGACCGTGCCCGACGAGGTCGTGCGCCGCGCCGAGCAGGTCGAGCTGGTCGACCTGACCCCGGAGGCGCTGCGCCGCCGGCTGGCGCACGGCAACGTCTACGCCGCGCACAAGATCGACGCCGCGCTCGGCAACTACTTCCGGGTCGGCAACCTCACCGCGCTGCGCGAGCTGGCGCTGCTGTGGGTCGCGGACCAGGTCGACGTGGCGCTGCAGCGCTACCGCAGCGAGCAGCGCATCACCGATACCTGGGAGGCCCGCGAACGCGTCGTCGTGGCGATCAGCGGCGGACCGGAGAGCGAGACCCTCATCCGGCGCGCCCGCCGCATCGCGCTGCGCGCCGGGGCCGACCTGCTGGTCGTGCACGTCCTGCGCGGCGACGGGCTGGCCGGCGCGTCACCCCGCTCGGTGGGCGGGGCCCGGCGCACCGCCGAGGACCTCGGGGCGACGTTCCACACCGTGGTGGGCGACGACGTGCCGACCGCGCTGCTGGAGTTCGCCCGCGGCGTCAACGCCACCCAGCTGGTGCTGGGCACCTCGCGCCGCTCGCGGCTGGCCCGCGTGGTCGACGAGGGCATCGGCTCGGCCGTCGTGCAGGCGTCCGGGCCCATCGACGTGCACATGGTCACGCACGACGAGGCGCGCCGCGGACGCCGGCGCCGGGCGGCGGGCACCGCGCTGAGCCGGTCCCGCACGCTGCTGGGGTGGGTGCTCGCGCTCCTCCTGCCGGCCGCGATGACCGGCCTGGACCTGCTGTGGGGCGACGGGCTGACGGTGTCCACCGACGTCGTCGGCTACTTCCTCGCCACCGTCGTGGTCGCGCTGGTGGGCGGCGTCGGGCCGGCGGTCGGCGCGGCGCTGCTCGGGGCCGGGCTGCTCAACTTCTTCTTCACCGCGCCCCGCTACAGCCTCGCCGTGGCCACCCCGGAGAACCTGGTCACGCTCGTCGCGATGCTGCTGGTGGGCGTACTGGTCGCGCTGGTCGTGGACCGGGCGGCGCGGTTGGGCGAGCAGGGCGCGCGGGCCCGCACCGAGGCCGCGCTGCTCGCCTCCTACGCCCGCACCGTGCTGACCAGCCCGTACCCGCTGGCGCGGCTGCTGGAGAAGGTGCGCGAGAACTTCGGGCTGGAGTCCGTGGCGCTGCTGGAGCGCCGCGACGGCGGGTGGGAGCGCGTGGCGTGCGTCGGGCCCGAGCCGTGCGACGAACCCGACGAGGCGGACGTGGACGTGCCGGTCACCGCCGACGTGCACCTGGCCCTGCGCGGGCGCACCCTGCCCGCCGGCGACCAGCGCGCCCTGGAGGCCGCCGCCGGGCAGGCGCTGATGGCGCTGCGGCAGCAGCGGATGGCCGCCGAGACCGCCGAGGCCCAGCGGCGGGCCGAGACCACCGAGCTGCGCACCGCCCTGCTGTCGGCCGTCGGGCACGACCTGCGCACACCGCTGACCTCGATCAAGGCCGCCGTCGGCAGCCTGCGCGACGCCGAGCTGAGGCTGTCCGCGCAGGACACCGCCGAGCTGCTGGAGACCGTCGAGGTGTCCGCCGACCGGCTCACCGGGCTGATCGACAACCTGCTCGACTCGTCCCGCCTGGCCACCGGCGCGGTCGTGCCGCAGCTGCGCGCCGTCACGTTCGACGAGGTCGTGGCGCGCGCCCTGGCGGGCATCGACGAGCGCCGGACCGTGTCGGTCGACGTGGGGGAGGAGCTGCCCGCCGTGCGCGCCGACCTCGGCCTGCTGGAGCGCGTCGTGGCCAACGTCGTGGACAACGCCCTGCGGCACGGCAGGCTCACCCCGCGCCGGGCGGTCGACGTGGACGGCGACGGCACGATCGCGCTCGACGAACCCGAGGTCGCCGTGCGCGCCAGCGCCCACCACGACCGGGTGGAGCTGCGCGTCGTCGACCACGGCCAAGGGCTGCCGAAGAACACGGCGGACGCGGTGTTCGCGCCGTTCCAGCGGCTCGGCGACCGCGACGCCACCCCCGGCGTCGGGCTGGGGCTGAGCGTCGCCAAGGGCTTCACCGAGGCCATGGGCGGCACCATCACCGCCGAGGACACCCCCGGTGGCGGGCTGACCATCGTCGTCTCGCTGCCCACCGCGTCGTGACCACCGTCCTCGTCGTCGACGACGACGCGCAGCTCCTGCGGGCGCTGCGGATCACCCTGGGCGCGCACGGCTACGACGTGCGGACCGCCGCCGACGGGGCGGGCGCGCTGCGGGAGTGCGCGCTGCGGCCCGACCTCGTCGTCCTGGACCTGGGCTTACCCGACGCGGACGGCGTCGACGTGATCGCCGAGGTGCGCCGCACCAGCACCGTGCCGATCGTCGTGCTGTCCGCCCGGCTCGACTCCGCGGCCAAGGTGCGCGCCCTCGACGCGGGTGCCGACGACTACGTCACCAAGCCGTTCGGGACGGAGGAGTTCCTGGCCCGGGTGCGCGCCGCCGTCCGGCGCTCGGCCCGGCGCCCGTCCGGCGAACCGCCCGTGCTGACCGCGTCGTTCACCGTCGACCTGGCCGCGAAGAAGATCCACCGCGACGGCGGCGAGGTGCACCTGACACCCACCGAGTGGGGCCTGCTGGAGGTCCTGGTGCGCGCCGCCGGCGAGCCGGTCAGCGCCCACGACCTGCTGGCGCGCGTGTGGGGCCCGAACCACACCGACGCGACGCACTACCTGCGCGTGTACCTGGCCCAACTGCGCCGCAAGCTGGAACCGGACCCCGCCCACCCCCGCCACCTCCTCACCGCCCCGGGCCACGGCTACCGCTTCCGACCGTGAGGCGCGCCGCTGGCCGGCCCGGTGGCCTACGGTCCCGGGGTGACGTCGTCGCGCAGGATCAGGATCTTCGTCTCCTCGCCGGGGGACGTGCAGGACGAACGCGAGCAGTGCGGCCGGGTGGTAGAGGAGTTGAACGCCGTCCTGGGCCTCCTGGTGGTCGACCGGGAGATCCGGTTGGAACTGATCCGCTGGGAGACCCACACCCACCCCGACCTGGCGGGCCACCCGCAAGGCGTGGTGGACGAGCAGCTCGGTACCGAGTTCGACCTTTTCATCGGCATGATGTGGAGTCGGTTCGGCACGCCGACCTGGAGCGCCGGATCGGGCACGGAGCACGAGTTTCGGGCCGCCCACACGGGGTGGCGGGCCCGTCGCCGACCCGCGCACATCCTGTTCTACTTCTGCGAGGCGCCGGTCGACGGCCCCGACGAGGCGCAGTGGGCCGCCGTCCGCGCGTTCAGGCGTGAACTGGAGCAGCTCGGCCTGGTCGGCGTCTACGACGACCGCGCCCGGTTCGCGGACAAGCTGCGCCTCGACTTGGTCCACGTGCTCGGCAGGATGCTGCGCGGCACGTCCGCGCCCGCCGCAGTCGTGTTGCCCGCGAACCTCGCCGTCGCCCGTGAGCTGGTGGCCTCGGTGGCGGCGGAGTACGACCGGGTGCGCGCGACCATGCCCGGTGGTTCGGCGCGCACCGTGCGCATGGAGGTGATCGCCTCCACCCTGCGGACGATGGCGCGATCGACGTTCCCGCTGCTCGCCGAGCTGACGACGGCCAGTGACTCGGGCGGCAGGAGGTTGGCCGCCGCCTGTGCGCTCCAGGTGGTGCCCGACGTTCGGCACGTGGCGTGGCTGGCCCGGCGCTTCGGCGGTGACCAGCCGTTCATCGCCTACCACGCCGGTATCGCGCTCGCGACCGCGGCGCGGGAGCTGCCGGCGGCCGACCTCGACGCCGTGTCGGCGGCCCTGACCGAGGTGGAGGACCTGGTCTCGGGGTTGCGGCCCGGTACCGACCGGGCCGCGGTGGCCGCCGTCGCCCGTCAGGAGCTCGACCTCCGGCGGTCGTTCGGGGAGCGGGGTTGATCAGGCGGCCCGGTGGTGGCTGACCGGCCTCAGGCGCGGGTGGTGCGGTGGGTCCGGGTCGGCGCGCGGGGTGGCGGGGGCGGCCCCGTCGGTCGGAGTCGCGGTCGGGAGCGGGGTCGTGCTGTCGGTGCCGTCCGGGCGGCGGTGGGTGCGGTGGACCAGCAGGAGCAGGGCGAGGCCCAGGACGAGGATGGCGTGCGACGTCACGCGGGTCGCGGTGGCCTGGCCGGTGATCAGGTCGCGGGTGGAGAAGGCGGCCAGGACGGCGACGAACGCGGCCACCACGGGGAGCAGGCCGATGGCCGCGCGGGGGCGCAGGGCCGCCCACAGCAGGCCCAGGCCCAGCGCCAGGTTCCACGCGGTGCTCTCGTTGAACAGGTGGACGCCCGTCGAGTCGTGGATGCCGTGGCCCGCCGCCCGGGCCGCCGCGGTGCTCGTGCCCAGCACCTGCGCCAGGCCCAGGGTCAGCTGCGCGACCGCGACGCCGGCCAGGGCGGCGCGCGGGTACCAGCCCCTCGTGCGCACGACCGGGGGCGCGGCGGCCACGACGGCGTCCACGAGGTCGGGCGTGGCCGTCGCCGGGCGCAGGCGCAGCGACCTGGTCAGGGCCGCGGCGCGGTCCTGCCACGCCCGGCACGCCGCGCAGCCCGCCAGGTGCGCGTCGGTCTCGGCGGCGGGCGCCGGCTCCGCCTCCCCGTCCAGGCGGGCGGACAGGGCTTCGCGGCAGGTGTCGCAGTCCACGACGACATTGTCGGCTACCCGGCGTCGGAAGTTCCCGACGTCGCCGCGGACCGCGGGTCGTGCAGGTCCGGCGCGCCGGACGGCAGCGTCCACCGGACCGGCTTGGCCCCGCCGCCCGCCGTGGTGCTCTCGCCCACCACGACGCCCCGGTCGTTGAGCGCGATCGGGAAGGCGGCCGTGCCGCCCAGCGGCGCCAACCAGGTCACCCGCCCCGCCCGCCAGTGGAACGCCCTGGTCGACGAGCCGTCCGCCGCCGACGTCCAGCCGACGACGTCGCCGCGCTCGTTGACCGCCACCGCCTCGGACGGGCCGGGCACGCCCAGGTCCACCGGCTTGCCCCCGGCGGGCCACAGCACGGCGCGCCGCACGCCGTCCACCACCGACCAGCCCACCGCGTCGCCGCGCTCGTTCAACGCCTGCTCACCGTGCGCCACCCGGCCGTCGGCGGACAGCACGGTCACCGCGTCGCCCTCCCAGCGCAGCGCCACCGTGCCCCGGCTGCCGACGATCGCGCCCGCCTCGTTCACCGCCTCCACCGAGTACGCGCCGTAGCCCTCGGCGTCGGCCAGGCGCGTGCACGTCGTGCCGACGCAGCGGAACGCGGAGAAGTCGGCGCCGGACGGCAGGGTGCGCGACCCGGCGACCACGCCGGCGTCGTTGATCGCGCTCAGCGACAGGTGCGGCCCGGACATCGGCAGCACCACGTGCACGCCGCCGCGCCACACCGCCGCCCGCTCCTGGTGGTACCCGTACGGGGAGGTCGAGTACGTCATCGGCACGTCGCCGTGCGCGTTGATCGCGGAGGTGATCACCCACCCGGAGCCGGGCGGCGTGATGTCGGTGCCGCCGCCCGCGAACCAGATCCGCGGGTGCTGCGCGTACGGCCCGAGGTCCCGCCTGGCCCGCATGCCGACGACCTGGCCGCGCTGGTTCACCCCGGTGGGCAGGCCCGGCCCCAGGTCGGTGATCGCGCCGCCCGGCGACCACTGCACGGCGCGCACCGGGCCGTCGCCCTCGGCCTGGCCGACGACCTGGCCCAGGTCGTTGACGGCGGTGGCGCGGTGCGAGGGCTGACCGGGCAGGCCGGGCAGTTCGACGGCGGCGACGGTGGTGGGTGCGGCGGGTGCGGGGGCCGCGGCGGTGATCAGGGGGAGGGCGGTCACCAGGGCCAGGACGGTGGCGGACGCGCGTGACGGGGGCATGGTCGCTCCAGTGCGGAAAGCCGGGTGCGGGAGGGGGGTGCGGGAGGCGGGTGCGGGAAGGCCGAGCGGAGGAGAGGAGGGCGGAAGCGGGAGAAGGGGGTCAGCGGATCGGCGCGGTCGCGACCGGGGTCCAGCGCACCGCCTTGAGCGTTCCGTCCGCCGCGGTGCTCTCGCCGACCACGACGCCCCGCTCGTTGATCGCCACCGGCAGGCTGTGCGCGCCGCCGAGCGACCCCAGGTAGGTGACCCGCCCGTCTCGCCACAGGAACGCCCGGGGCGCGTCCGGGTCGTCGGCCGACGTCCAGCCGACGACGTCGCCGCGCTCGTTGACCGCGACCGCCTCCGCCGGGCCGGGCACCCCGAGCACGACCGGCTTGCCGTCGCCGGGCCACAGCACGGCGCGGCTGACGCCGTCCACGACCGACCAGCCCACCGCGTCGCCGCGCTCGTTGAGCGCCTGCGGACCGGCGGCCACGCCGCCCTCCTCGGCCAGCACGGTCACCGCGTCGCCCGCCCAGCGCAGGGCGCGCGGGTAGCGGTTGCCGACGACCACGCCGGCCTCGTTGACCGACTCCACCGAGTACGAGCCGGTGCCGGGCGCGGCGGCCAGCGGCGCGCACGAGGAGGTCGTCGCGCAGCGGAACGCGTACGGCTCCCCGGCCACCGGTGTCCTGGTCCCGACGACGACGCCCGCGTCGTTCACCGCGTCCAGCGACAGGTGGGCGCCGGGCAGCGGCAGCGGCACGTGCTGCCCGTTCCGCCACACCGCCGCCCGCTCCTGGTGGTGGCTCGCCGGCGAGGGGGAGTACGTCATCGGCACCGCGCCGTGGTTGTTGATCGACTGCGCGACCACCCAGCCCGCGCCCGGCGGCGTCAGGTCGGTCTCCCGGCCGCCGGACCAGGTCTTCGCCTTCTGCACGTACGGCCCAGCGCCGTTGACGGGCACCGCGCCGAGCACCTGGCCGCGCCGGTTGATCGCGGCGGGCAGGCCCGTGCCGAGGTCGGTGGCCGCGCCGCCCGGCGACCACAGCACGGCGTGCGGCACGCCGTTGCCGTAGGCGGTGCCGACGACCTGGCCGAGGTCGTTGAGGCCGGTCACGCGGTGCGTCGACCAGCCGGGCAGGCCGGGCAGTTCGGCGACCACGACGGAGAGCGGGGCGGGCGCGGCGGCCGGGGCGGCACCGGCCGCCGGCGCGACGACCGGTGACAGCGCGGTCGCCAGCGCGAGCACCGTCGCGGGCACGCGTAACTCGGGCATGGTCGCTCCGTTGCGAGGATGTCCTGGGGTGGCGCTGGATCGATTCGACCGTAGTCCCGGCCCGACCGAGACGGGGTGCGCCGGACAGCGCAAGGCGCTGGGGGAACCGGTGGGGCGCTCGCCCGTCCGGCGGCGGGCGCACCGCCAAGAGCGCTCGATCGTGTCATTGCCGCCCCCACCGGCCACTGCCGATCATGGAAGCCGTGAAGAGCCGGGAGATCCGGATCGCGCTCCCGCCCGGCCTGCCGCACGAGCGCTGCGCCGGGGTCGAGCACGCGGTCACGAGCCTGATGAGCCTGTGGGACATCGACGACGACCGGGTGAGCGTGGTCGACGTCGACGTCGAGGACGGGCCGCCGGCACCGGCACCGGAACCCCGGTGACCTGACCCGCCGCGCGGTTGGGCCGAGCGGGTAGCGCTTTCCCGGTAATGCCAGTACCGGGGCAACGCGGCGTCCCCCTGTGGTGTCTTACTCACCGAGGGCAGTGGCGGTCGGTGAGGTACCGCCACGGTGACGGGGGAGTTCACATGTCCCGCAGGACGAGGGCACCACTGGCGCTCGGGCTGGTCGCGGCGGTCGCGATGACGGCCGCGACCGGCCCGACCGCGTCGGGAGAGCCGCCGGAGCGGACCGGGGAACGATCGACAGGCGCGCGCTTATCGGGGGTGGAGGGCACGGTCACGCTGCTGACCGGCGACGTCGTCGCGGTCCGCGCCGGCCGCGCCGAGGTGCGGCCGGGCAGGGGGCGCGCCGACGTGGCGTTCACCCAGCGCCGCGACGAGCACGGCCACCTGCACGTGCTGCCGACCGACGTGCTGGGCGAGGTGCGGTCCGGTCGCCTGGACGGGCGGCTGTTCGACGTCACCGGCCTGCTCCGGGCCGGCTACGACGATCGCTCGACCGGCGTCACGCCGCTGATCGTGACGTCGAACGGCCCGGCGGTCGCCGGGCAGCCGCTGCCGAGCGTCGGCGGGTACGCGGTGGAGGCGCCGAAGGACGGCGCGTTCTGGGCGGGCGCGCGGGCGGCCGGCATCGCGCGGGTGTGGCTGGACGGGCCGGTCCGGGCCACGCTCGACCGCAGCGTCCCGCAGGTCGGCGCGCCGCGCGCCTGGGAGGCCGGGCACACCGGCCTGGGCGCGCGGGTCGCGGTGCTGGACACCGGCGTCGACCCGACGCACCCCGACCTCGCGGGCGCCGTCGTGGAGTCGCGCAACTTCAGCGACAGCCCCGACACCGACGACCGCGTCGGCCACGGCACGCACGTCGCCGCCACCATCACCGGCGCCGGGACCTACCGGGGCGTGGCACCGGACAGCGCGGTGCTCAACGGCAAGGTGCTCGGCGACCACGGCGGCGGCCGCGAGTCCGACGTCATCGCGGGCATGGAGTGGGCCGCGGCGGCGGGCGCCGACGTGGTCAACATGAGCCTCGGCAGCTCGATGCCGACCGACGGCACGGACCCGATGTCGCAGGCCCTCGACCGGCTCACCTCGACCACCGGGGCGCTGTTCGTGGTCGCGGCGGGCAACAGCGGGCCGTCCGAGCAGACGATCGGCAGCCCGGCGGCGGCGGAGCTGGCGCTCACCGTGGGCGCGGTGGACCGGGAGGACCGGCTCGCCGCGTTCTCCTCGCGCGGACCGCGCTGGTACGACGACGCGATCAAGCCGGACATCACCGCGCCGGGCGTGGACATCGTCGCGGCGAAGGCGGCGAACGGCGACATCGGCACCCCGGTCGGCGACGCGCACGTCGCGCTGTCCGGCACGTCGATGGCGACGCCGCACGTGGCCGGCGCGGCGGCGATCCTCGCCGTCCGGCACCCCGACTGGGGCCCGGCGGAGCTGAAGGCCGTGCTCATGGCGAGCGCCAGGGCCCACCCCGACCTGACCGTCCACGAGCAGGGCGCGGGCCGGGTCGACGTGGCCGCGGCCGTCGAGCAGACCGTGGTGCCGCTGTCCGGGTCGCTGAGCCTGGGCACGACGCGGTGGCCGCACGGCGACGACGCGCCGATCGAGGCGCGGATCGCCTACCGCAACACCGGGACCGCCCCGGTGACCCTGGACGTGACCGCCGACCTGCGCGACCCGGGCGGCAACCCGGCGCCCGCGGGCATGGTCGAGCTGTCGCCGTCGGAGGTCACCGTGCCGGCCGGCGGCGAGGCCCTGGTCCTCGTCAGCGTCCGGACGTCGGTCGAGGGGCCGGACGGGCGCTACGGCGGTGCCGTCGTGGCCACCGGCGCGCCCGCGCCGCTGCGCACACCCGTCGGCGTGACCAAGGAGGTCGAGAGCTACGACGTCGACCTGGTGTTCTTCGACCACACCGGCGCGCCCACCCCCGAGTACTCCTACCGGTTCGTCGACGTGGACCACCGCAGGGCGTACCGCGGCCACGACCCGTCCGGCCGGGTCACCACCCGCCTGCCCAAGGGCACGTTCTTCGCCGACGCGACGATCTACGACCCGGCGACCCGGAACCTGACCCAGTTCAGCGAGCCCGCGTTCATCGTGTCCGGGCCCGGCGAGGTCGTGTTCGACGCGCGCGCCGGCAAGCCCCTCGGGTTGGGCGTGGACGAGCCCGGCGCCGAGACCGGCCGGCAGACCGAGGTGTTCTTCGACCTCACGACCGCCTGGGGCGAGACGGGCACCGGGTACATCGGGTTCCTGCTCGACAACCTGAGGTTCGTGCCGTCCAGGACCTCCGCCCCCGGCGCGGCGAGCTTCAGCGTGAAGGGACTGCTCGCCCGGCCCGACGGCAAGGGCGCGTTCGTCGGCAGCCCGTACCAGTACCACGTGGGGTGGCGGCACGACGGCGGCGTGCCCGACCTGCTCGACCGGGCGTTCCAGCGGCGGGACCTGGTGGAGGTCAGGAGGTCGGCCGCGGCCTCCGCGCCCGGTACGACCGGGTTCTTCGAGCAGATGGCGGGCGGTCCGCTGCCGCTGGCCGTCACCGCGTACTACTCGCCGGGCGTCGACTGGCACGGCGACTTCCTCCAGATGCCCGCCCCGGACGCGTTCCCGCCGCAGAACTACCAGGCGACCGTGCGACCGCGGCGCTTCGCCGCGGGCCGGCCGGCCACCGACAAGTGGAACACCGCCGTGTTCGGGCCGGCGTTCCCGATGAGGTCCCGGTCGTACGAGTGGGCGGGCAGGCTCGGCGACGAGGTCTCGGTCTCGGTGCCGATGTTCACCGACCAGGACCCGAACCACTTCGGGTTCTCGCAGGTCACGACGGGCAGGACGACGCTGCACCGGGACGGCGTGCTGATCGGCGAGACGCCCTACGACGGGTCGGTCTACGGTGCCGTGCCCGCCGGGCGGGGAGTTTTCGCGCTGCGCACCGAGGCCGAGCGGTCCGCCGTGGCCGAGCTGTCCACGCGCGTGACCGCCGACTGGTCGTTCACCTCCGACACCGCGGCGGGGGAGGAGCCGGAGCCGCTGCCGCTGCTGGCCGTGCGGTTCGCGCCCGCGCTCGACCAGCGGAACCGGGCGGCGGCCGGGCGGCCGTTCACGTTCCCGGTGTACGTGCAGCGCAACGGCGCCACCGGGTCCGCCGGGGTGCGCACCGCCGTGCAGGTGTCCTACGACGACGGTGCCACGTGGAAGCCGGTGCCGCTGGTCAAGCTGGGTGAGCGGTGGATCGCCGCGGTCAGGCACCCGGTCGGGGCGGGGTTCGTCTCGCTCAAGGCGCAGGCCCGCGACGACCGGGGCAACTCGGTCGACCAGACGATCATCCGGGCCTACGGCCTGCGGTGACCGTGCCGCCGGACCTGCCCCGACCGCGAGGTCAGGGCAGGTCCAGCGGGTTGCCGGCGACGCGGTCGGCCCAGCCGGTCGCCACCAGTTCCGCCGCCGCGCACCCCGGTTTCCGCTCGGCCTGGTCGTGCACCCGCTTCAGGAACGCCTCCGCGAACCCCAGTCGCGGGTAGCGGTCCAGCACCTCGGCCCGGAACCCCGGCGCGAACCGGTCCAGGCCGCGCCCCGACACGTCGGCGCTCACCGCGACCTGGAGCAGGTGGGCCTCCGGGTCGTCCTCGGCGGGCACGTCGTCGCGCATGTGCAGCACGATCACCTCGGCCAGCCGGTCCCGCCGGACCCGACCCCACCCCGCGCCGGCGGCGAAGACGCGGGCCACCCGCGCGCCCGCCTCCTCGAACGGCAGGGTGTGGCTGTCGAACGGCGCGGCCAGGCCCAGGTCGTGCAGCAGCGCCGCCACGTACAGCAGCTCACCGTCGTGCGCGACGTCCTCCCGGGCGGCGTGCGCGGTGGCCCACGAGTAGGCGCGCAACGAGTGGTTCAGCAGCCAGGGCTCACCGTGCTCCTGGACGACCTCCAGCGCCGCGGCGGCGGCCCGGGAGTCGGGCGGGGTGAAGAAGTCCACCCGGCGCAGCCTAGGGCGTGCCGGCGCGCGGTCGCACCGGGTCGGCCCTCGCGGTCGCAGCGGGTCGGCCCTCGCGGCGACCACCCGGGTCGACCGCGCCACGGGGGCGAACCGCTCAGGGGCTCGCGCAGGCCAGGGACGGCGTCGACGCGGTGCCGCGGCCGAGGAGGCCGAACGTCGCCGAGGCGCGGGCCGTCAGGGAACCGTTCCACGGTGCGTTGCGCACCGCCGCCGCCGAACCGCTGGTGGTCGACACCCCGCCCCACACCTGGTCGATCCCCTGACCGGGGGCCAGCGCCCAGCTCACCGTCCAGCCGGTGATCGGCGACGCGCCCGCGGTCACCGCGACCTCGGCCTGGAAGCCGCCCTGCCAGGTGCCGACGGTGCGGTACGAGGCCGTGCACGCACCCGACGGGGGAGCCGTGGTGGTGGTCGTGGTGGTCGTCGTCGTGGGCGGGGAGCCGCCGTCGTCGATGCTGCCCGGGATCGAGCGCAGGGCGTCGTACCAGGCCGTGGCCATCTTGCTGTAGCCGCCCGCGTTGGGGTGCACGCCGTCGGCCAGGTCGGCGGTGGTCAGCGCGCGGTACATGTCGACCAGGTGCACCTTGCGGCCCGCGTCGGCCTTGGCGCGCACGATGCCGGGTACGGCGGCGTTGAACGTGCGCACCCGGTCGTCGTAGGAGGACAGCGGCGTGATCGTGGCGACGAGCAGCACCGCGTCCGGCGACTGGGTGGTGATCTTGTCGATCAACGCCGACAGTCGGTTCGGCGCGCCGGCCGGGTCGCTCCCGTAGATGTCGTTGGTGCCGATGTGCAGCAGGACCGTGCGCGGGGTGTGGGTGCGCAGCCAGGCGACGACGTTGGCGTCGACCTGCGCGATGGTCCAGCCGGAGTGCCCCTCGTGGTCGCGGTCGCCGAGGTTGCCCGGACCGTTGGAGGACGAGCCGACGAAGTCGATCGAGTAGCCGCCGGCGACGAACTTCTGCCACAGGTCGACGCGGTACCCGCCGGGCACGTTGAAGCCGTCCGTGATCGAGTCGCCGAGCGGCATCACGCGCACCGCCGCCGCGGCGGCGACGCCGGACCCGGCCCGCGGCGCGGTCGTGGGCGCGGCGCAGGCGGACGCCGTGACGAGGGCCGCGACGGCCGCGAGCGCGGCGGCGGCGGAGGGGAACCGGGGTGTTCCGGCCATGGGCCTTCCTTCCAGTCGTGGGCTACCGCCCGTCCCCCGACGCTACGGAAAACGCCGCCGGGATCAACGGCTGTTGCGGTGGTGGTCCAGTCGAGACGTCCCGTCAGGGGCGAACGGACGCCACCACGCCCACCGCGGGGAGCAGTCCGGCGGCGATGCCGCGCTCCTCGGCCACCCGGAGCGCCCCCAGGACGGCGGGGGTGCGGTCGGACCCGGTCCAGGTGCCGCCGCGCCCGTTGACCAGGCGCCACAGGACGGGCGTGCCGGCGGTGACCGGTTCGGGCCCCACGCGGCCCAGCGCGTCCAGCACGGCCGAGCCCCGGTGCAGGGAGTCGTGGTCGGCGACCCAGGCGTCGAGCAGGTCGCCGGTGGGCGTCGGGGCGTCCAGGAGCCCGGCGGAGACCAGCACCGCGCGGTGGTCGTGCAGGAAGTGGGCGGCGGCCCGGTCCACCCGCTCCCAGGCGAACTCCTCGACGACGAGGTGCCCGCCGGGGGCGAGCAGGGCGGCGGCGTGGCCCAGCACCTCGTCCAGGTCGTCGGCGTGGTGCAGGGACCGGGTGAACAGCACGACGTCGTACTCGCCGGAGACCTCGCGGACGTCGGCGTGGACGACGCGCACCCCGCGTTCCCGGGCGGCGTGGACCGCCTCGGCGTCGCGGTCCACGCCGGTGACGTCGTGGCCCAGCCCGGCCAGGGCGGCGGCGAGCGCGCCGCGACCGCAACCGGCTTCGAGGACGCGGGCGGGGGACGACGGCAGCAGCGGCGCGAGGTGGGCCAGGGTGTGCGGGACGGCGAGGTCGGTCGGGTCCATCCGGCCGACGGTAAAGCGTGCGCGCCGTGCGGGCGAAGGGTTATCGGGCGCACCGGCTCACCCGGAGTACCGGGGCGCGGGGTCGATGCGGTGCCGCGCCAGCGCGTCGTGCAGTTCGCCGCGCTCGTGCGCGGACACCAGCTCGGCGGCCACGTCGCGCAGCTTGCGGTTGGCGTGCTGGGACGCCCGGCGCAGCAGCGCGAAGCTCGTGGCGGTGTCGTGGGAGAAGTGGTGCATCAGCAGGCCCTGGGCCAGGCCGATGGTGTGCCGGGTGCCCAGCGCGGTGGTCAGGTGCCCGATCATCTGCTTGCTGTGGTGCAGGACCTGGATGTTGTCGAGCACGATCCCGGTGTGGAGGGTGACCAGCAGGACGAGGTCGTAGGCGTGGTCGTCGAACCGGTGCGGCGCGCGGGACAGCAGGGCGACGGCCGCGGCGGGGGAGCGCTCGGTGGGCACGGGCAGCACCAGGCAGCTGCGGAAGCCGTTGAGCGCGAGCCGGGAGGCGAACAGCGGCCAGCGCCGGTCCTCCCGGGTGTCCTCCAGGCGGCGCGGTTCCCCGTACCGCAGCACCTCGGCGACCGGGCCGTGGTGCTCGGCGTCGTCGCGGTCGGCCGCGTCGAGCGGACGGCCGGTCGACGTGACGAGTTCCACCCCGTCCTCGCGGCTGACCGCGATGAACGCGAGGTCGCACCCCGGGACGGCGTGGACCAGGTGCTGGACGAACCGGTGCGCGGTCGCCTCGTAGTCCTCCTCGTCCAGCAGGCGGGACATCTCGGCAAGACCCGAGGCGAGTCGGAGGAAAGCGCTCTGGTCGCCCGTCATCGGTGCACCCCCTCGCGAACGGGGCCCCCGCGGGACCGGCGCGGCGGGAGCCGGTTGCCGCTCGGGATGCTGCGCTGCTGAACACCCGCCGACGCTGCACGATAGCGCACGGGACGCGGTCAGCGCGGGTCCGGGTCCTGCGCGCCCGTCCCCCCGTCGACCTCCTCCCGCGGCACCACGCCGTCGGCCACGAGGCCCGCCAGGATCGCCCGGCCCACGGCGGTCAGGGCGGACTGCGGCCGGATCATCACGGTGATCGCGCCGATCCGGCCCGCGTCGTCGAGTTCGAGCAGGTCGATCCCCTCGACCTGCTTGCCCTCCACGAGGGTGCGGAAGTGCAGGACGTGGCCGGTCGGCCCGTCGTACTGCCCGACATAGCGGAAGTCCACGAAGGTGCGCTGGAGCACGCGGAACAGCGCGCGCACCGCGTCGATCCCCTCGAACGGCCGGAACTTCACCGGGCTGTGCAGCACGACGTCGTCGGCGAACAGCTCGGTGGCGCCGACGACGTCGCCCGACTCGACGCGCGCCTTGAACTCCAGTGCGGCGTTCACGGTTTCCCTCTCCGCGTTCACGGTTCTCCTCATCAGACGGTGGCCGCGAGACGCGTGCCCTGGTCGATGGCGCGCTTCGCGTCCAGTTCCGCGGCGACGTCCGCGCCGCCGATGACGTGCGTGACGACCCCGCGCGCGGCGAGGTCGTCGACCAGGTCGCGCACCGGCTCCTGGCCCGCGCACAGCACGACGGTGTCCACCGCCAGCACGCGCGGGTCGCGCCGGTCCGGCCCGAACGTGATGTGCAGGCCCTCGTCGTCGATGCGCTCGTAGTTGACGCCGGTCAGCTCCTCCACGCCCTTGGCCCTCAGCGCCGCGCGGTGCACCCAGCCCGTCGTCCGGCCCAGGCCCTTGCCGATGCGGGAGGTCTTGCGCTGCAACAGGTGCACCTGCCGCGCGGGCGGCGCGGGCACGGGCGCGGTGACCCCGCCCCGGTGCTCGGCCGGGTCGGCGACGCCCCACTCGGCGCGCCACCCGTCCAGGTCCACCGGGGTGTGGGTGAGGAACTCGCTCACGTCGACGCCGATGCCGCCCGCGCCGATCACCGCGACCCGGGGGCCGACCTCGGCGCCGTGCCGCACGACGTCCACGTAGGACAGCGCCCGCTCGACGCCGGGGATCGCCGGCACGCGCGGCGCGACGCCGGTGGCGAGCACGACCTCGTCGAAGCCGGTCAGGTCGTCGGCGGTGGCGCGCCGGCCCAGGTGCAGCTTCACCCCGGTCAGCTCGACGCGCCGCCGGTAGTAGCGGATCGTCTCGGCGAACTCCTCCTTGCCGGGGATGCGCCGGGCGATGGCGAACTGGCCGCCGATGTCGTCCTCGGCCTCGAACAGCTCCACCGCGTGCCCGCGCTCGGCCAGCGACGTGGCCGCGGCCAGGCCCGCCGGACCCGCGCCCACCACCGCGACCCGCTTCACCCGCCGCGCCGGGGACAGCACGAGCGTGGTCTCGTTGCCCGCGCGCGGGTTGACCAGGCAGGTGGCCTTCTTCAGCGAGAAGGTGTGGTCCAGGCACGCCTGGTTGCACGCGATGCAGGTGTTGATCTCGTCCGCGCGCCCCTCGGCGGCCTTGCGCACCCAGTCCGGGTCGGCCAGGAACGGTCGCGCCATCGACACCAGGTCGGCGTCGCCGCGCGCCAGGACCTCCTCGGCGACCTGCGGCATGTTGATCCGGTTGGACGTGACGACGGGGACGCCGACGTGCGGCCTGAGCCGCGCGGTGACGCCAGCGAACGCGGCGCGCGGCACGGACGTGACGATGGTCGGCACGCGGGCCTCGTGCCAGCCGATGCCGGTGTTGATGATCGTCGCGCCCGCCGCCTCGACCTCCTGCCCGAGCGCGACCACCTCGTCCCAGGTCTGCCCGTCCTCGACGAGGTCGAGCAGGGACAGCCGGTAGACGATGACGAAATCGGGCCCGGCGGCCTCGCGGCAGCGGCGCACGACCTCCACGGCGACGCGGCGGCGGTTCTCCGGCGTGCCGCCCCACCGGTCGGTGCGCTTGTTGGTGCGGGGCGCGAGGAACTGGTTGATGAAGTAGCCCTCGGAGCCCATGACCTCGATGCCGTCGTACCCGGCCTCGCGCGCCAGGGCGGTGGCGCGGGCGAACGCGTCGACCTGGCGCCGCACGCCCCGGTCGCCCAGCGCGCGGGGCCGGAACTTCGAGATCGGCGCCTTGACCGCGGACGCGGACACGCTGAACGGGTGGTAGGCGTAGCGGCCCGCGTGCAGCAGCTGGAGGGCGATCTTCCCGCCGTTCTCGTGCACGGCCTGCGTGATCGCGCGGTGGTTCCGGGCCTCGCCGCGCGTGGTGAGCTTGGAGGCGAACGGGTAGAGCGAGCCCACCCGGTTCGGCGCGAAGCCGCCGGTCACCATCAGCCCGACGCCGCCGCGCGCCCGTTCGGCGAAGTAGGCGGCGAGCGCGTCGAAGTCCTTGGCGCGGTCCTCGTTGCCGGTGTGCATCGAACCCATGATCACCCGGTTGGGCAGCGTCGTGAAGCCCAGGTCCAGTGGCGACAGCAGGGTCGGGTACTCGGTCATCGCCGGTCGTCCTCTCGCGGTTCGTCGGCGCGGGTCCGGTCGGCGTGCAGCGCGGTGAGCACCTCGTCGCACCACTCGACCAGCCCCTGCTCGGCCCGCACGCCGCCGCGCAGGACCAGGTACTGGTGCAGCCGCCGCCCGGACAGGGCGGCCGGGTCGGGGAAGTCCTTCTTCTCGATGGCGCGGTAGGCGTCGAGCCGTTCCGCGTGCAGGTGGCGGTGCCGCGCCACCTCGTCGGCGAGCGCGGCCACGTCACCCAGCGACGCGCCGCGCACCTTGACCGACAGGTCGTGCCGGAACGTCGCGGGCTCGCCCGGCTCCGCCACCCACCGCCGCAGCTCGCCGTGGCCCGCGTCGGTGATGTCGTAGACCTTCTTGTCCGGGCGGCCGTCCTGGGCGACCTCGTCCACCGCCACCCAGCCGAGGTCCACCATCCGCTTGAGCGTGCGGTAGATCTGCTGGTGGGTGGCGGCCCAGAAGTAGCCGATGGACCGGTCGAAGCGGCGGGCCAGCTCGTAGCCCGAGCCGGAGCGCTCGTCGAGCGAGACCAGGATCGCGTGCTCCAACGCCATGTACCGGACGGTAACCCTGCAACGGGGTGCAGTGCAACCAGTTGCATAAGGAGTAGCGTGGCCGGTCATGGGCACGCACCCGTTCCACCAGGTCGACGTCTTCGGCTCCGCCGCGTACGCGGGCAACCCGCTCGCGGTCGTGCACGGGGCGGACGACCTCACCGACGAGGCCATGCGCCGCTTCGCGGCGTGGACGAACCTGTCCGAGACGACGTTCCTGCTCGCGCCGACCGCGCCCGGCGCGGACTACCGCGTGCGGATCTTCACCACGAGCGGCGAGCTGCCGTTCGCCGGGCACCCCACCCTCGGCTCCGCGTACGCGTGGCTGGCCGCCGGCGGCAACTCGGCCACCCCCGGCGTGGTCGTCCAGGAGTGCGCGGCCGGTCTCGTGCCGGTCCGCGTCGACGGCGACCGGCTGGCGTTCGCCGCGCCACCCCTGACCCGCTACGAACCGGTGGGGGAACCGCTGGTCGCCCGGGTCGCCGCCGGGCTCGGCCTGGACCGCGCCGAGGTCCTGGGCTGCTCCTGGCTCGTCAACGGCCCGCAGTGGATCGGCGTCCGGCTCGCCGACGCGGCCCGCGTCCTCTCCCTCCGCGTCGACCCGACGGACCTGGCCGGCCTCGACATCGGCGTCGTCGGCCCCCACCCGGCCGGCGCGGACGCCGATTTCGAGGTCCGCGCCTTCCTGCCCGGTGACGGCGCCGTGCCCGAGGACCCGGCCACCGGCAGCCTCAACGCGGGCCTCGCGCGCTGGCTCCTCGACGAGGGGGTGGCCCCGCCGTCCTACGTGGCCGCCCAGGGCACGGCCGTCGGCCGCGCGGCGCGCGTCCACGTCGCGCAGGACGGCGACACGCTGTGGGTCGGTGGCGCGGTGCGGCGGGCGATCACCGGGACCGTCGAGGTCTAGCCCGCCGGACTGGTCCCCGGGCCGGTGGCCCGGGAGTCGATCAGGACCGCCAGCCCGTCGAGGATGCGGTCCAGGCCGAACCGCCAGCCGTTGTCGTGCGCCGAACCGCCGCTCGACCGGGCCGCCTCGTGCAGCGCGGGGAAGCGGTCGCCGTGCTCGCGCAGGACCGCGCGCAGGTGCCGGTCGCTCGTCCACGGCTGGGTGCCGGCGGTCGCCGAGGACTGCGTGTTGCGGATGTGGCCGCTGAGCAGGAAGACCGCGTCCATGCGCTCGCCGCCGGACAGGCCGGTGCCCTCCAGCGCGGCCACCGCCGACTCGGTCCAGCCGACCTCGCGCGGGCCGCTGCGGCGGTCTCCCGCCGTGACGGCGGGCAGCCACGGGTGCCGCCGCCACGCCTCCCGCATCAGGTCGGCCCAGCGCACCAGGCGCGCGCGCCAGCCGCCGGGCACGCCGCTCAGGTCGGGCGGTTCGCCCACGGCGGACTCGACCATCACCGCCACCAGCTCGGCCTTGTTCGCCACGTGCCGGTAGAGCGCCATCTTCGTGACGTCCAGCCGTGCGGCCACCTGCTGCATGGACACCGCGCCCATGCCCTCGGCGTCGGCCAGCCCGATGGCCGCGGCGGCGATCCGGTCGACCGTCAGCGCGGGCCTGGTCGGGCGTGCGGGTTTGTCGCGCGTGCCCCACAGCAGGTCCGCGCCCAGGTCGTCGTCGGTCATCGCCCACCGCTCCAGGATCGGGGGTTGCACCCCTCGTCGGACTGTGTCTACCGTACACGCGGTGTCTGGCGGATACACAAGTGTCCCGAAGACACACAAGTGTCCGTCCGCAGTCACGTGGGGGAGTCATGTCCGTCAAGATCTTCGTCAACCTGCCGGTGAGCGACCTGGAGAAGTCGATCGGGTTCTTCGCCGCCCTCGGGTTCGCGCACAACCCGCAGTTCACCAACGAGAACGCCACCTGCGTCGTGTTCGGCGACAGCGTCTACGCGATGCTGCTCACCGAGGGGTACTTCACGACGTTCACCCACAAGCGGATCGCGGACAGCGCCACGACCACCGAGGCGATCCTGACCCTGGGCGTGGAGAGCCGCGAACGGGTCGACGAGATCGCCGACAAGGCGCTGGCCGCCGGTGGCGCGCAGGTCAAGGACCCGCAGGACCACGGCTTCATGTACGGCCGCAGCTTCTTCGACCTCGACGGCCACCACTGGGAGGTCATGTGGATGGACGAGGCCGCCACCCAGGGGTGACCGGACCCTGACCGCGCCCCGACCGCGAACGGGGCACCGGGCCGTGAGGTCCGGTGCCCCGTCCGCCGGGGAGCGGGTGGGTCAGAACTGGAGCGACCAGCCGTTGACGCGCCCGACGTCCGCCGACGCCGCGTCCCGCACGCGGAGCTTCCACGTGCCGTTCGCGACCTCGGCGGAGGCGTCGACGGTGTAGGTGGTGACCAGGTCGTCCCCGCTGTCGCCGCTGGAGCCCTTCACCCGGAACGCCGTGCCGTCCGGCGCGACCAGGTCGATCACCAGGTCACCCCGGTAGGTGTGGGTGATGTCCACGCCCACCGCCAGCGCGGCCGGCGCGTTGCCCGCCACCCCGGACACCGTGATCGGGCTCTCCACCGTGCCCAGGTCCGGGATCGCGAAGTCCGTCGCGTTCTCGAACCGCGGCCCCGGCGGGTTGCCGCCGCCCGTGCCGGCCAGCGTCCACAGCGCGTACGCGATGGCGTCGCTGTTGCGGTCCAGCGCGGTGGCGTCGATGTTGGTCAGCGTGTCGCACGACCGGTGGTAGCAGCGGTCGAACGCGACGCCCGACGAACCGCCCCACTTCTGCGCCTGCGCCGCCGTCTTGGTCACCTCGGCCCCGGTGAACAGGCCGCCGATCGGGATGCCCGCCCGCGCGAACGCCGCGTGGTCGGACCGCCCGCCGACCGAGGTCAGCTCGGTCGGCACGGTGAACGCCGCCTGGAGCGTCTGCTGGAGCGCCAGCGACCCGGTCGGCTGGCCGGAGGCGCTGTAGACGAAGTAACCGGGGTTCGGGGACCCGATCATGTCGAAGTTCAGGTACGCCTTGATCCTCGACCGCTCGGCGGTCGGCAGGTTGTTGACGTAGTGGGTGGAGCCGACCAGGCCCAGCTCCTCCGCGCCCCACCAGCCGAACCGGACGTGCTTCCGCGGCGCGAACGCCTGCCGCGACACGGTCAGCGCGACCTCCAGCAGGCCGGCCGAGCCGGAGCCGTTGTCGTTGATGCCCGGACCGGCGCTGACGCTGTCCAGGTGGCCGCCGAGCATCAGCACGTCGTCCGGGTCGCCGCCCGGCCAGTCGGCGATCAGGTTGTACCCGGTCGCACCGCTGCTGGTGAACTGCTGGACGGACGTGGTGTAGCCGGCCGCGTCGAGCTTGGCCTTGAGGTGGTTGACCGACGCCAGGTACCCGGGCCGGCCGTGCGCCCGGTTGCCGCCGTTGTTCGTGGCGATGGTCTGCAGGTCGTTGAGGTGCGCCTGCACGTTGGCCAACGGGATGTCCGGCGCCGCCAGGGCAGGTGCCTGCGCCGTCGCCGAGGGTGGGCTCAGCAGGGTCGCGGCGAGCAGTAACGCACCCGCCAACGGGGTCGTCCGCTTCAGGGACATGGCTTCCTCCGCAGGGTGTAGGGATGGCCACGGAGAAGCGTGGGGGCCGGCGGGTCGCGGCGGTAGCGACTTTCGTCGTGGCGCGTTCGGCCGCACCCGCCGGCTACCGGCCGCACCCGGCTACCGGCCGCACCCGGCTACCGGCCGCCCTCCGCGCGGGCGCGGGCCGCGCGGCGCTTGCCCTCGTGCATGGCCTGCACCCGGGCCACCGGGATGGTGTGCCCCTCGGCCACGAGGTCGTCGGGCAGCCGCTGCGGCGCGGGCATCCGGTCGTGCCACGGGTCGCCGTCGCCCAGCAGGGCCGCGGCCGTCCGCACGGTGAAGTCGGCGGGGGAGACCGAGGCCAGGTCGTCCCACGCGACCGGGAACGACACGGTCGCGCCGGGCCGCACGCGCGGGCTGTAGGCGGCGGCCACGGTGGCGCCGTGGGCGCGGGTCGAGTCGAGGAACACCTTGCCGTGTCGGTCCTCCTTGATGAACGCCGTCGTGGCGACGCCGGGGTCGAGGCGCTCGGCGCGCACGGCCAGGGCGCGGGTCGCGGCGGCCGCGTCGTCGTCCGTGCCGTCGACCGGCACGAAGACGTGCACCCCCTTGGAGCCGCTGGTCTTCACCACGCCGGTGAGCCCTGCGTCGGCCAGCGCGCGGCGCACCAGGTCGGCGGCGGCGACCACGGCGCCGAAGCCCTCGCCCTCGGGCGGGTCGAGGTCGAGCACGAGGTGCGTGGGCCGGTCGAACGCGCCCGCCGGCCCCAGGGTGACGTGGTACTCGACGGCGCGCTGGTTGGCGAACCACAGGAGGGTGCGGCGGTCGTCGCACACCGCGTACCGGACCTCCCGCCGGGACGTCTCCGCCCACAGCGTCGTGGTGCGCACCCAGTCCGGCGTGTACTTGGGCAGGTTCTTCTGCGTGAACGGCTCCTGCCCGGGGCGCACCCGCACGACGGTCAGCGGTCGCCCGGCGAGCACCGGGACGATGCGGTCGCGCACGGCGTCCAGGTAGTCGACGAGGTCGCCCTTGGTCGCGTCGGCGCCGTCGAACAACGGCTGGTCGAGGTTGGTCAGCGCCACGCCGTCGCGTTCGTCCTTCATGGGACAACCCTTCCGGGTCCGGCGCGCGCCGGCAACCGGGCGCGGCCCGCGCCCCTCGGGGACGCGGGCCGCGGTGGTGGCGCGGGTCAGGCGGGGAGGCGCCAGACCTGGTTGGTGCCGGCGAAGCAGTCCCAGAGCTGGAGGCGCGTGCCGTCCGCCGAGCTGGGGCCGGTGGCGTCCAGGCAGCGCCCGGACGCCGGGTTGCGCAGGGTGCCGTTGGACTGGGCCTGCCAGACCTGCGCGCCGCTGCCGTTGCAGTCCCACAGCTGCACGGGGGTGCCGTTGGCGGTGCCGGCGCTGGTGACGTCCATGCACTTGCCGAGGGCGCGCAGGGTGCTGTCGGTGCCGACGGTCCACGTCTGCGCGGCGGTGCCGTTGCACGTCCACAGCTGCACGGCGGTGCCGTTCGCGCTGTTCGCGCTCGCGACGTCGACGCACTTGCCGTCGATGCCGGTGACGGCGCCGGTGCGGCCGACCGGCGGGTTGGGGTTCGTGCCGCCCGCGGCCTCGAAGATGGCGTTGAGCAGGGACGTGCTGCCGGTGGTGTCCTGCGACAGCTCCCAGTTCATGATGCCGCCCGCGTTGGCGACCGCCCACTGGGTCTTGCGGCGGATGGTCGGCAGGCCGTTGTAGCACTGCTGCACGCCGCCGACGGTGACGCAGTCGCGGTTGGCGTTGGCCGGGTCCATCGCCACGAGCTGGGCGTAGGTGTAGTAGTTGGGGCGGCTGTAGAACGGCACGCCCAGCACGGTCTTGGCGGCGGGCAGGCCGCGGCCCTTCCAGTAGTTCGCGCTGGCGATGGACCAGTCGTAGTTGGCGTGCGGGGTGCCGCCGTCGTAGGCCATGATGTTGAGCCAGTCGACGTGGTTGAACACGGCGGTCTGCACGCCCTCGGCGGTGCCGCCGCCGGAGACGACCGCGGCGGTGAGGAGCTTGCCGCGGCTGCGCATGGCGGTGCTGAGCTGGCCCATCAGGGCGGTGAAGTTGGTGGCCGAGGTGCCCGGGTCCGGGTACTCCCAGTCGATGTCGACGCCGTCCAGGCCGTACTGGTTGACGACGTTGACGACGCTGTTGACGAACGTCGTGCGGCTGGTGGCGTTGCCGGCCAGGGCCTCGAACGCCGAGTCGTCGCCGTCGTTCCAGCCGCCGATGGCCAGGGAGACCTTGACGCCGTTGGCGTGGGCCCGGGTCACCAGCGCGGAGAGCTTGCCGGTGTCCGGGATGGCCTGGAGCGTGCCGTTGCCGTTGGGGAGGGCGAACGAGTAGTTGACGTGGGTGAGCTTGCCGTACTGGACGGCGTTGACGTCGCCCGCCCAGGACGGCAGGTAGCCGACGCTCTTGAAGCCGGCGGGCAGCGCCGCCTGGGCGGTGGGCGCGGTGGCGACGGCGACGGTCAGGCTCGTCGCCGCGGCGGCCAGGACGAGGCCCGCGGCGCCCCACCTGGAGGTGCGCCGGGGTGTTGCCGATGACTGCATGGACGTTCCCTTCGGAGGACTCGTGCCCATGGCGTCGCTCGTCCGCCGTCGTCCGCGCGGACGGGGTCGCGCGGGGGCGGTCGAGCACGCGGGGGTGCAGGGTCGCGAGGTGCAGGGTGCAGGGTGCAGGGGCGCGGGGTCGCGTCCTGCCGTGCGGAGGCGGCGATCCGCGCGGGGGGCGGACGCGGTGCGGGGGCCGGTGCTACGGCCGGGTCGTGCTCGCGTGGCGGGGTGACGTGACGCCGTGGACGGCGTTCATCGTCGTGCGTGTGTCTTCATCGACACGTCCCTTCACTACGGGCGGCAGCCGAGCCAGACCTTACTGGAGGGCTTGATTCAAGTCACGATAAAAGTGCTCCGGAGTGGTTCGGACCCTTCGCGGTCGTTGACCGGGTCGTCGGGCGGCGGCTATGAAGAGCACGTCCACGGGGGGTGGGCCGCGACGCCCCCGACCACGGTCCCGGAAGGTCCACCCGGCATGAGAAGACGTCTCGCGGCCCTCGGCGTCGCCGTGTCCTGCGCCGCCGCCCTCGCCGCAGCACCGGCCGCCGCAGCACCGGCCGCCGCAGCACCGGCCTCCGCAGCGGCGGCCGCCACAGCACCGGCCGCCACAGCACCGGCCGCCACAGCACCGGCCGCCACAGCACCGGCCGCCACAGCACCGGCCGCCACAGCACCGGCCTCCGCAGCGGCGGCGGCGTTCACGGCGGAGTTCGGCCAGGAGTCCACGTGGAGCACCGGCTACGGCGGCCGGTTCACGCTCACCAACACCGGTGACGCGGAGAGCACCGGCTGGGTCGTCGAGTTCGACCTCCCGGCCGGCTCGACCGTGGGCAACTCCTGGAACGCCGTGCTCACCCGCGACGGGCGGCGCCACCGGTTCGCCAACGCCGCGTTCAACGGCCGCGTCGCACCCGGCGGCACGGTGGGCTTCGGGTTCACCGTCACCGGCCTGGGCACGCCCGTCGCCTGCGCGGTGAACGGCGTGCCGTGCGGCGGCGTGCCGCGGCCCGACACGTCCCCGCCGACCCCGCCGACCGGCCTGCGCGTCACGGCGGTGACCGCCGGCTCCACGTCGCTGGCCTGGACCGCGTCGACCGACGACGTCGGCGTCACCGGCTACGAGGTGCTCTCCGGCGGCGCGCTGGTCGCCACGGTCACCACCCCGTCGGCGACCGTGGGCGGCCTGCTGCCGGGCACGGCCCACACCTTCACCGCGCGGGCGCGGGACGCGGCGGGCAACACCTCCCCGGCGAGCGCCGCCGTCACCGCGACCACCGCCCCCGCCGGCGCGGTCGTGGACGTCGCGACCGCGGCGCAGTTGCGGGAGGCGCTGGCGGCGGCCTCGCCGGGCCAGACCATCCGGATGGCGCCGGGCACCTACCGCGGCTCGTTCACCGCCACCCGGCCCGGCACCGCCGCCGCGCCCATCACGCTGACCGGCGCGGGCGCCGTGCTGGTCAACGACGGCCCGTCCGGCAGCGGCCCGAGCTGCCCCGCGCCCACCCCGGGCTGGGACCCCGGCTACGGCCTGTGGCTGCACGGCGCGCCGCACTGGAACCTCGTCGGGTTCACCGTGCGGGAGTCCAAGAAGGGCATCGTCGTCGACGACTCCCACCACGCCGTGCTCGACGGCGTGACGGTGACCCGGGTGGACGAGGAGGGCGTGCACTTCCGGCGCTCGTCCGCCGACGGCGTGCTGCGCGGGTCCACGATCACCGACACCGGCCTGGTGCAGCCCGGGTACGGGGAGGGCGTCTACATCGGGTCGGCGGGTTCCAACTGGGATTGCCACGGGAACACCGGCGGCGTCGACCGCAGCGACCGCGTGCAGGTGGTGGGCAACCGCATCGGCCCCGGCGTCGCCGCCGAGCCCGTCGACGTGAAGGAGGGCACGTTCGACGGCGTGGTCCGGGGCAACGCGTTCGACGGGACCGGCGTCTCCGGCCAGAATTCCGCCGACTCGTGGATCGACGTCAAGGGCGTCGGCTACCTCATCGAGGACAACACCGGCACCTTCGGCGGACCCGGCCCGTTCGCCAACGGCTACGAGACGCACAACCCCGTCACCACGCCGTCGTTCCCGAACGGGTGCGGCAACACGTGGCGCGGCAACCGCTCCGACCTGGGCGGGGTGGGGCAGTACGCGATCCGGGTCACGTCGACCTCGAAGTGCGCCGGGCGGCTGAACGTCGTGCACGCGTCGAACACCGTGACGGGGGCGGTGGTCGGCCTGACGAACATCGCCGTCACCCCCTGACGGCCTGCCCGGCCGCTGCGCCGACCGTGTCGACGGCGTGGTTCCGGCGCTTCGGGGAACACGGGCGGATACCGTTGTCCCGATGTTGCCTGATGCCCTGGAGCGCGCATGGGACTTCGGCGGGGTGCGCTGGTCGCGGTCGAGGTGGTGCTCGTATTCCTGGCGGGTCTGGCGATCAACGCGGCGAGTGACCAGCTGCCCGGCTGGATGGGTGAACCGCGGGTGGTTTGGCCTGTCCTCCTGCTCGTGCTCTGCCTCACGCTCACCACGACCTTGCGGGGGCGGCCGGCGGAGCCGGGACTGCCGCAGGTTTGGAGCGTCCCCGCGCGCAACCCGAACTTCACCGGACGGGCCGCCGAACAGCGGTGGGTGTTCCACCGGCTGAAGCGGCACCGGAAGGTCGCCGTGTACGCGATGCGCGGAATGGGCGGCGTCGGCAAGACCCAAGTGGCGATCGAGTATTGCCACCGGTGGGCCAACCGGTACAGGGCCGTGTGGTGGATCGAGGCCGAGGACTCGACTCTCGTCCCCGGTCAGGTGGTACTCCTCGGGAACGCGATGGGGATGGTGTTGCCCAGCAGCACCGAAGAAGCCGTCGGTACCGTGCTGTCGGAGCTGAGGCGCCGCCGTGACTGGTTGCTGGTCTTCGACAACGCCGAGACCGTCGCCGCGGTCCGCCCGTACCTGCCCTCGGGGCGAGGACACGTGCTGGTGACGACCCGCCGCGCGGGGTTCGAGGCAATCGCCTCGGTACTCGACCTGGACACCTTTGAACGCGAGGATTCCACGGCCCTCCTCCGGGGGCGATTACCCGAGATCTCCCCGGAACGAGCCGATGAGTTGGCCGCCCTGCTGGAGGACCTGCCACTGGCCCTGGAACAGGCAGCCGCGTACCTCCGGCAGACCGCCGTCCCCTTGCCGGAGTACCTGAGCTGGTTGCGCGCCAGCCTCGATGTCGTCGCCACCCGTGGTCGGGACGTGCACCGCGGTCCGGAGCACGACAAGCTCGCCACCCTGTGGGAACCCCCGTTGCGGCGCATCGCGGAGGAGCACCTCGCGGCCGCGCAGCTCCTGGAGATCTGCGCCTACCTCGGCTCCGACGCGATCCCGCTCGACCTGTTCACCGGGAACGCGGTGTCCGGGAACGCCGTGTCGTTGCCATCCCCGTTGGACGTGGCGGTGAAGGACCCGCACGGCGGCTTCGCGGACGCGGTCGGCGTTCTCGTGGACTACTCACTGCTGAGGCGTGTGAACGGCGACCTCCTGATCCACCGCATGGTACGTCTGGCTGTGCGCGTGCGGACAGCGACCGCTCTGAGCCCTTCAGGCGCGTTGCGCCCCTTGGACAGCGCCGGGAACCTCCTCGTAGCGGACCTGCGCACCAGACCGCCCCGGTTGGCAGGGGCGTGGCCAAGGTGGCGGCAGTTGCTCTCCCACGTCCTGGTCTACGGTGAATTCGACGCTGATCCGACCACGCGCGGCTGGTTGCTCCGCAGGGCCGGTGCCTACCTGCTCGAAACCGGGCAGCTGAACGACGCCCGGCTGATCCTCGAACGCGCGCTCCGGATCAGTGAGGCCGCCTACGGGCCCCGCGGACCGGAAGTGGCCGTGCACCTCAGTGACCTGGCGGTCGTGCTGACCGAGTCGGGACGACCGGGAGAAGCTCGACAGCTGCTCCAGCGAGCCTTGACGATCACCGAGAACGCCTGCGGACCCCATCATCCGGCCGTGGCTGTCCGGATGAACAACCTCGGCATCGCCCTGCACGAGTCAGGTCTCACCGCTGAGGCGTTTCCCCTGATCCAGCGCGCTCTTGCCATCACCGAGGCCGAGTACGGACCGGAACACCCGGTTGTCGCGCTCCGCCTGAACAACCTCGGAGTCGTCATCCGCGGTCTTTTCCCGAACCGGACGGACGAGGCCGTGACCCTGCACCGGCGTGCCCTGGGGATCGTCGAGGCCGTTCGACCACCGGGTCACCCCGATGTCGCATCGGCGATGAACCACCTCGGTGCGGCCCTGCTCGACCTGGGACGTCCGCTCGAGGCCCGTGGCCTGTTGGGGAAGGCGCTCGAGATCGCCGAGGCGGTGCACGGTCGGGACCACCCGGAGGTCGCGACCGTGCAGACGAGCCTGGCGATGGCCTTGCGCATGCTGCACAGCCCCGCCGACAACAGGTTGCTGCTCGAAGCGCGGGAGTTGCTGGAGCGTGCGCTCGCGAGCAGTGGGTCGGTCTACGGCGGTGACCATCCCGTTATCGCAACGCGGTTGGACAACCTGGGGCTCGTGCTGCGCGAACTGGGGCAGTTCGACCGTGTCCAGGCCCTTTTTCGGGGGAGGAGGCACGGGCGAGCCCTGTACGAGCAGGCAAGGTCCCTCCACGAACGAGCACTGGTGATCACCGAAGCTGCTTGTGGCCCCGGCCACCCGGACGTGGCCAAGCGCCTGAACAGTCTGGCTGGTGCGTGGCGCGACCTCGGTCGGCTGGACAGGGCGATCCCGCTGCTGGAACGCGCCCTGGCGATCACCGTCGGTGTGTTCGGTCCTGATCACCGCGATGCGGCGGCGAGGTTGACCGAACTCGGTCGCGCGTTGAGCGATGTCGGGCGGCAGGACGAGGGGAAGCGGTTGATCACCCACGCCTGGGCGGTGCGGGAGCGCCTCGCTCGTGAGGCCCTTGAGCCGCTCGACGGCGGTTCGTGATGAGGTGTGGTGCCAGGGGCGGGGGGAAGTGTCCCCCCGCCCGGCGGGGCGGCTACCCGAAGGTGACGACCAGGCGGCCGTCCGAGGCGTAGGACCAGTTCAGCGCGCCGGCGTAGGAGGCGCACCGGGAGCCGTTCGCGCCGGCCCAGAACTGGTTGGTGGCGTCGACGTTCCCGATCGTCCGGTCGTTCGCGCCGCTGCCGCTGCGGCACGACGTGTTGCCGCGGAACACCGAGCTGCCACCGTCGAAGGTGAAGTTGCGCTCGGCGTTGTCGATGCTCACGTTGTCCGAGATCGTCATGGCGCCGAGGTTGCGGTTGTAGGTGAAGCCGTGCTTGCCGTTGTCGTAGGCGATGTTGCGGCGGATGACGTGGTTCACGCCGATGTCCTCGCCGCCGAGCTTGTAGCCGTTGCGGTCGCCGTTGCCCGCCTGGCCGCCGTTGCTCAGCGTGCCGTTGCCGTACGCCAGCGAGTCCTCGATGGTCACCACGCCGATCGGGCCCGTGTCGGTCTTCGTGAACAGGTCCCAGCCGTCGTCGATGTTGTTGTGCGCCACGGCGTAGCGGAAGACGTTGCCGGGGCCGGAGGTCAGCTTCGCGGCGAAGCCGTCGGCGTCCTCGCCGTCCGAGTCGGCGTTGTCGTGCGACTCGGCGCTGAGGATCAGGTTGTTGGCCGGCCACTGGTCCTTCGGCGTGGTGGAGAGCATCCGCGAGAGCTGGAGGCCGGTGTCGCGGTTGAAGCGCGTGATCGTGCGCTCGAAGACGTTGTTGCTGCCGCCCACGAAGATGCCGTTGTCGCCGGCGCGCTCGACCACGATGCCGCGCACGTGCCAGTAGTTGCCGTTCACGGCCAGGCCCCGGTTGGCCGGGTCCTCGGCCTGCGCCGAGAAGTTCAGCACCGGCGTCTCGCCCGGGTAGGCGAACAGGTCCGTGCGGTCGCTCGCGGTGCCGTTGTTGCCCTGCGGGATGGTCACCGTCTGCGCGAAGCGGTAGGTGCCGCCGCGCAGGTAGATGGTCTGGCCGGGGGTGACGCGGGCGATCGCGGAGGTGAGCGTCGTCGGGGCCGCCTCGGTCCCCGCGGCGCTGTCGGTGCCGTTCGGCGCGGCGTACAGCGCGGAGCCCGGCGGCAGGGTCGTGGTCGTGGTCGTCGTCGTGGTGGTCGACGTGGTCGTGCTCGTGGTGGTGCTCGTCGTCGTGGTGGTGGTCTGACCGCCGTCGGTCGGGGTGAGCGTCCACTGCTTGGTGGCCGCGCCGTCGCACGAGTTGGTCTGCACCGGGGCCCCGGCGGCGCCGGAGTTGTCCTTGACGTTCGCGCACTTGCCGCCGTTGGTGTCGACCACCCGGTAGTTGGCGCCGCTCGCGGTCACCGCCCAGGTCTGGCCGGCCGCACCCGTGCACGCCTGCTGCTGGATCGCCTTGCCCGCGCTGGTCGACCCGCCCTGCACGCCGACGCACAGGCCGCTGGCGACGGAGGTGATCCGGAACCCGCCGGCGACCGCCGTCAACGTCCACTTCTGGCCGGCCGTGCCGCCGCACGCCGCCTGCTGGAGCTGCACGCCCGCCGCCGAGGACGCGCCGGGCACGTCGAGGCAGTGCCCGCTGCCCGCGTTCTTCACCACGTACGTCCCCGCGCCGACCGCGGCGGAGGCAGGGGTGACGACCGGCCACGCCACGAGCGTGGCCGCCAGCGCGGCGGCGGAGGCGACGGCGAGCACCGCGGCGCGGCGACCGCCTGGTCGTGTCGCCCAGGTGACTGCGGGCTGCTCGGGCGTTGTCATGGGAACTCCACTTCCGAATGATTCCGGTGAGGCGTGCCGAACCGGTCCCGAGGGCGCGCGGAAGAAAGCGGCGGACTCGGGAATGCGCTACCGGCGTGAACGGGGAACTCGTTTCCCGTCGGATGCTAGGAGGTCGCCGACACCCGGTCAACGAGTCGTCCCGGCGAGGTGCGCCGGTATTGGTAGTCGAATCCCGTCGAACGACGAGGTCATCGCCCCCGGGGCTGTGGCCTGCGGCTTCGGTCGGGAATTCGGCCTGGTCACGCTTGTGAACGAATTGCCCGCTCGTCGGTCACATTCGTGAACAGGAAGGCGGTGTCGAGGGGTGTCGAAGCGTTTTTCCCGCCGCACTACCGGCCGGTAACCGAGCTGCGGGTGCGGCGGTGGACCGGACGCGGGGCGGGATGCCGATGTGGCCGCCGCGCGGTTGTGGCGGGCTGTCCGGCGACCGCCCGCCGGCAAGGGAGTGGAAGCGTTCCCGGAGGGCCGGTGAACCGCCGGTGATCCGTTCGGCGATGCCCCGGCGGTTCCTCGGGTGATCGCCGAACGGTGGTCCCGCCGGTGTCCGCACCCGATGGCCGTGGCCGGTGGTCGTGGTCGGTGGTCGCATCGCCCGCGAACCGGCGGCCGGTGTTGCCGGGGAAGGGGTGCGATCATCTCGCGCAAAGCGCGAACCGTTTTCACCCGATGGCTTGATCTTGACCATCACGCCCATTTCACACCACCCCTGACCTGCGGTTCCGCTTTTAGGTTAGGCTCTCCTAAATGTTTTCGTGTTGCGAGGCCGGGTAACCGGTGGCAACGTTCGCAAGGCCGAGAACTGTTGTCTGGAGGAAGCGGACATGACCACCACAGAAATGCCCGCCGTCAGCGAGTGCACCGTCACCGGCTGTTCGTACAACCACGACGGCTGTCACGCTTTCGCGATCACCGTCAGCGGTGAGAACGGGGCGGCCGACTGCGGCACCTTCATCCCGCTGGCGCGCAAGGGCGGACTGCCCAAGGTCGTCGCGCAGGTCGGCGCCTGCTCGCGGGTCGACTGCTCGTTCAACGCCAACATGGAGTGCACCGCGCCGGGCGGCGTGCGGGTCGGGCCCGGTGAGGGCGACCACGCCGCGAACTGCCTCACCTACACGCGAGGCTGACCCGCCGCGGCGTCGGGCCGCGACCGAGGGGCGCCGCACCGGTACGGGTGCGGCGCCCTCGTCGTGCGCGGTGCGACCAGGGGGACGCCGGAACCAATGCGGGCGAGTGCGGGAGGTGCCGTCCGCCCGGCCGGACGGCGGGTCGTCGCGGCGGCGGTGGCGCTCCAGGACCGGGCGGACGCGGTGATCCTCGGCTGCGCGCGGCCCGGCGAGACCTCGTGCGAGGTGGCCCGGCACGGCCGGGTGGTCGCGGGGCACTACAGCCGGCTCTCCGGCTGGGCCGCCGACCTGGCGGGGACCGGCCTCGGCCCACCCGCCCGCGAGCTGCGCGAACTGGAGGCGCGGCTGCGGGCGCGGGTGGGCCGCTCGACCGGTCAGGCCGGGGGTTCGGGGCGCTGAGCGCCGCTCAGGCCCAGTTCCTCGGCCTCCTCCGCGTCGGGCATCTCGGGGTCGCGCCACTCCTCGGCCCTGGTCGGGGTGCCCGAGCGGAGTTCGCCCTCCATCTCGTGCTTGAGCTGCTCGTCGACCTTCGGGCCGTGCTGGGTGCTTCCGCGCTCCACGGGTCCACCTCCGGTGTTCGTGCCGTCGAACGCGTGGTGTACCCGGCAGCGGGCGGGCCATGCCCCCGCCACCCCTTCCGGGTGGTCGCGCGCGGTCCCCGCGGCAGTGGGTGCCGCGGGGACCGCGCGACCGTCACCAGCCGGTCAGGCCGGCGCCGAACGGGTAGAGCGGGTTGCCGTAGGTGGTGGGCACGGGCTGTCCCGCGTCGATCCGGGCGCGGATCTCGGCCCGCTGGGCCGCGGTCGCGCCCAGGTCGTAGGGCACGTCCCACTGCTCCACCGCGTCGGCCGGGGTGTCGGTCCCGCCCGGCCGCAGGACGTCGGACAGGGCGCGGGGCAGCTGCCACGGCAGCCTGCCGCGCGGCGCGTAGTCGCCGAACAGCAGCGACGCCAGGGCCGGACCCATCTCCTCGCCGCCGCGGTAGGTGACGACCAGGGCGTCCGCCAGGTCGTGCCACTCGGTGATCACGTACGGCCTGGGCAGGACCAGGGCGACCACGACCGGGATGCCGCGCCGCTTGAAGTCCTGGATCAGGGCCAGCTGGTCCGGCGGCAGGTACGGCTGCTCCTTCACCCAGCTCGTGGCGTGCGTGTAGGACGGTTCGCCGACGGCCACGATCGCGAGCTTCGGCGACGGGTGGGTGTCCTTGTGGACGTTCACGCCCGCCTGCGCGGCTCTCGTCCGGATCGCCTCCAGCATGGTCTGCGACCCGTACTCCGCGTGGAAGAAGCTCGTCCAGATGCAGCACGCGGCCGGGTCGTCGGCCCGCGCACCCGCGACGACGACGTTGTCGCCCGCGTTGAGCCGCAGCGGCAGCACGCCGTTGTTCTTCAGCAGCGTCATCGACTCCCGCGACGCCTGGTTCGCCAGGGCCGCGTACTCGGGCTTGTGGAACCGGTACGGGCCGTTCACCGGGTCGCCGTACGGGTTCTCGAAGACGCCGAGCTTGAACTTCAGCCGCAGCACGCGGCGCACCGCGTCGTCGATGCGCGCCACCGGCACGCCCGCGGTGAACTGCGCGATCGAGTAGCCGGGCGCGCCCGGGTCCGCGCCGCCCATCACGTCCGACCCGGCGTTGGCCGCGCCGACCCAGTTGCCCGAGGGCAGCCAGTCGGTCGTGATCAGGCCCGTGTAGCCCAGGTTCTGCCGCAGGTAGGCGAGGATCTTGGCGCTGTCGCCCGCGCCGGGGCCGCCCGGGTCGAGCAGCGAGCTGCCCGCGTAGCCGGGCATGATGTTGACCGCGCCCGCCTCCATCGCCGCCCGGAACGGCGCGGTGTGGTACTTGATCGTCACGTTGTCGAACACGATCAGCGCCTCACCGCCCGCGCCCTCGCCCGGCCAGTGCTTGACGGTCGCCAGCACGGACGCCGGGTTCAGCTCCGGCCCGCCCTGCAAGCCCGCCACCAGCGCCCGGACCTGCGCGGAGGCGACCTCGGCGCTCTCGCCGTTGCCCTCCTGGATGCGCGGGTAGAGCACCTTCGTGCCCACCTCGGCCAGCGGCCCGAGGACGCCGCGCGTGCCGACCTCCAGCTGCTCGCGGCGCTGCATGTCGCCCAGCCTGTAGTCCAGCGGGTAGTTGCGGGCCGCGGCCAGGGCGCTCTGCAACGGGTACGTCGTCTTGTACCCGGCGATCGTGTCGCCCGCCGACACCGCCGGGATGCCCAGCCGCGTGCCGGACGAGCCGAGCAGGACGTTGTGCAGGTCCTGCGCCTCGGCGGGGCCGAAGTGCCAGCCCGAGCGCGGGAACACCTGGGCGTTGTAGAACATCTGGTACGCCTTCTCCTCGGTCGTCATGCGACCGAGGAGGTCGTTCACCCGCGTCTCCACGGGCTGCCGCCAGTCCTCGTACGGCTCGACCGCCCCGTTCCGGTTGAGGTCGCGGCTGCCGTTCACGGTGCGCACGCCGTCGTCGACGGTGGTCAGCGTCGGCAGGTACAGGCTGAACGTGCGGATGGCCGACGCGCTCGTCGCGCCCGAGCCGTCCACCGCCACGACGAACCACTTGTACGTCCAGCGGTCGGCGATGTCCCACGTCGGCGCGTAGCTCGTCCCGGTGGGTTCGGCGACCTTGGTGTAGAGGTCGATCAGGTTGCCGGAGGCGCTGAAGTCGTAGTCGGTGCGGCTGAGGTTGAGCCACACCTGGTAGCGGACCGCGCCGGGCACGGCCGCCCAGGAGAACGAGGGGCGGCGGGTGGTGGTGACCATCGCGTTGTCGGCCGGCGCGTTGAGCGCGAACCGGCCCGTGTTGGCCGGTGCGCGGGTGGGCGGCGACAGCAGCGGCGGGGTGCTCGCCGAGACGTCGACCGTGCCGAACACCTGGAACTCCCACAGCGACACGCCGTACCCGGTGGCCCGGGTGGTGGCGAACAGGCGCAGGTAGCGGCCCGTGCCGGACACGGCGAGCTGCTCGACGCCGCCCGCGCCCGTCGTGGTGGCGTGGACCTGAGTCCACGTCGTCGCGTCGTTCGAGGTCTCCAGGCGGTAGCCGCGCGCGTAGGCGCCCTCCCAGTTCAGCACGACCCGGTTGATCGTCGCGACGCCGCCGAAGTCGACGCGCAGCCACTGGTTGTCGGCGAACTGGCTGGACCAGCGGGTGTTCGTGCGGCCGTCCAGGGCCGCGGCGGGCGCGTTGCCGCCCTCCCAGGTGGAGGCGGTGACCTGCTTGTACTGCGAGATCGGCGTCCCGGTGGGCGGCGGGCCGCCCGTGGTGCCGTACACCTGGAACTCCCACAGCGAGTAGCCGTAGCCGGTGGCGCGGGCCGTGCCGAGCACCCGCACGTACCGGCCGCTGCCGCCGACCGCGAGGTCCTGCGTGCCGCCGGTGCCGTTCGTCGTGGTGTGCACGGTGGTCCACGCGGTGCCGTCGGCGGAGGTCTGCACCTGGAACGCGGTCGCGTGGGCGGACTCCCAGGACAGGACGACGCGGTCGAGCACTGCGGTCGCGCCGAGGTCCACCCGGAGCCACTGGGGGTCGCTGAACGCGCTGGACCAGCGGGTGTTCGCGTCGCCGTCGGTGGCGGCCGACGCGGGGGTGCCCGCGCCCTCGCTGGAGGAGGCGGTGGTGGGTCTGCCCTGGGACAGCAGGACGCCCGCCAGGGCGTCGGCCCTCGGGACGGCGAGCTGGCCGACGACCAGGGCGAGCAGGACGGCGAGCAGGGGCACGGCCCGGCGACGGTGCCGGGCGGGCGCAACGGACATGGCGACTCCAGCAGGGGGAGTGGGCGGGAGAGTCGGGAGAGCGCTCTCCCGAAGAAGTGGACTGCACCCGCCGCCGCGTCGTCAAGGGCGTCGCGGACCGGTTCTCCGGACGGGCGCGGCCCGTTCCGGCCGGTGCCGGTGCCGGCGCCTGTCCCGGACCGGTCGCGGGTCGCCGGCCATGGGTCGCCGGTCGCCGGTCGCGGGTCGTGGTCCGGCGGGGTTCCCCCCGGCGCGGCGACCGCGGGAAGGGCTGTGCGCCGGCCCTAGGATCGGGGTCCATGACGATCACCATCCCGGGTGTCGGCGACCTGCCACCGGTCGTCGACCACGTCCCCGCCGGGCTGTCCTGCTGGAGCACGGTCGACGCCGACACCCCGATCAGCGTCATCGTCGAGGAGCCGGCCACGGTGGAGGACCTGGACCTGCCGTTCATCGGGGGCGTGCTGGCCGACCGCGCCCGCTTCGAGGCGCTCGCCCACGCCGCCGTGGACGACGCCCTCCGCGACCGCCCCGGCTTCTCCGCGGACGCGGTCGCCGAGCCCGAGTTCACCTTCCACCCCGGCCGCGACTGGCTGATCCGCTTCACCCACGTCGCCGTGCGGGGCCTCGACGAACTGGGCGTCATGGTCCTGTTCCGGGGCGAGGAGGTGGTGGAGGTGGACGACCTCGCCGACGCCGACGACGTCGGCGACCCCGAGGACGGGTGACGGCGACGCGCCCGCGCGGTCCCCGGGGGCCGTAGCCTCTGGGCATGCCGGGACCGAGGAGCCGATCCGCGCTGATCGCGCGTCTGGTCAGCGAGCACCCCGGCAGCTCGCAGGGCGCGATCCTGGCCGAGCTGCGGCGCTGCCTGCTGGACGGCGTCGTGCCGCCGGGGACGGCGATCCCGCCCGCCGAGGTCGCCGCCGCGTTCGGGGTGAGCGCCATCCCGGTGCGCGAGGCGCTCAAGACGCTCATCGGCGAAGGGCTGGTCGAACACCGCCCCCACGCCGGGTACCGGGTCGCGATGCTCACCGCGCGCGAGCTGCACGAGGTCTACCTGGTGCGCGGCGTGCTGGAGACGGCGGCGCTGACCGCGGCGGTCGGGGAGGCCACCGAGGCCGACGACGAGGACGCGCGGACCGCCCACCGCGCGCTGGAGGACGCCGTGGCCTCCGGCGACGCCCGCGGGTACCACCGGGAGAGCAGGCGGTTCCACCTGGCGCTGGTGCGGCCGTGCGGGATGCGCCGGCTGCTCGGCATGTTCGAGTCGGCGTGGAACACGACCGAACCGCTGCAACCCATGGCGCACGTGCCCGCCGCCGACCGGGCCCGACTGCACCTCGACCACGGGGCGATGCTCACCGCGTTCCTCGCCCGCGACGCCGAGGCGCTCGTCGCCGCCGCGCGGGGCCACCACGAGCTGCTCCAGTCCTCGCTGGAGGCGCTGCCGCTGGACACCGGGCTGTTCGCGACCGGCGGCCGGGCCGGAAATATATGATTCGCGTGATGGCCGCGTAACAGCCCGCTCCTACTTTTGCCTCACCCCTCCCACGGTCCGAGGCAGGAGCGCCATGACGGAAGTGCTGCCCGTCGCGACGACGACGAAACCCGACTACGACCCGCGCCTCACCAACGACGACCTGGCCCCGCTCACCGAGCAGAAGTGGGGCACCTACAACATCTTCGCGTTCTGGATGTCCGATGTGCACAGCGTCGGCGGGTACGTGACGGCGGGCAGCCTGTTCCTGCTGGGCCTGAGCAGCTGGCAGGTGCTGGTGGCGCTGCTGGTGGGCATCGGGATCGTGCAGCTGTTCTGCAACCTGGTCGCCAAGCCCAGCCAGCAGACCGGCGTGCCGTACCCGGTGATCTGCCGCAGCGTGTTCGGCGTGAAGGGCGCGAACGTCCCGGCGATCATCCGCGGCCTGATCGCCGTCGCCTGGTACGGCATCCAGACCTACCTGGCGTCGGCGGCGCTGAACGTGGTGCTGCTCAAGCTGTTCCCCGGCCTCGTCCCGTACGCGGAGGTCGGTCAGCACGGGTTCCTCGGCCTGTCGGCGCTGGGCTGGTTCTCGTTCGCGGTGCTGTGGGTGGTGCAGGCGGCGGTGTTCTGGACCGGCATGGAGACCATCCGCCGGTTCATCGACTTCTGCGGACCGGCCGTGTACGTGGTGATGTTCGTGCTGGCCGGGTACCTGATCACCGAGGCGGGCTGGGGCGCGGTCGACCTGTCGCTCGGCGACGTGCGCCACTCCGGCCTCGACTCCGTGCCGGTGATGCTCGGCGCGGTCGCCCTGGTCGTGTCGTACTTCTCCGGGCCGATGCTGAACTTCGGCGACTTCTCCCGCTACGGCAGGTCGTTCGCGGCGGTCAAGCGCGGCAACCTGCTCGGCCTGCCGGTCAACTTCCTGGTGTTCTCGCTGCTGGTGGTGGTGACCGCGTCGTTGACCGTGCCGGTGTACGGCGAGCTGATCACCGACCCGGTGGCCACGGTCGCGCGGGTGGGCACGACGTTCGCGATCGTGCTGGGCGCGCTGACCTTCACCGTCGCCACCATCGGCATCAACATCGTCGCGAACTTCATCTCGCCCGCGTTCGACTTCTCCAACGTCAGCCCGCAGCGCGTCAGCTGGCGGGCGGGCGGCATGATCGCCGCCGTCGGCTCGGTGCTCATCACGCCGTGGAACCTCTACAACAACCCCGAGGTCATCCACTACACGCTGGAGGTGCTGGGCGCGTTCATCGGGCCGCTGTTCGGCGTGCTCATCGCGGGCCACTACCTCGTCTCCAAGCAGCGGGTGGACGTGGACGACCTGTTCACCATGTCCCCCACCGGCCGCTACTGGTTCCGCGGCGGCTACAACCCGTCCGCGATCACCGCCACCGCCGCCGGCGCGGTCGTCGCCGTGGTCCCCGTGCTGTGGACCGACGGGCCCGGGATGAGGACCACCGCCCAGTACAGCTGGTTCATCGGCATGGCGGTCGGGTTCGCGGTGCACGCGCTGCTGACCCGCCGGGCGCTCGCCGCGTCCGCCCGGAAGACGACGCGCGTGCCGTGAGGATCACGGTCGTCAACCCCAACACCAGCGCGGCGATGACCGAGGAGGTCGGGCGGGCGGCCCGCGCGGTCGCCGCGCCCACCACCACCGTGCGGGCCGTGTCGCCCGCGATGGGGCCCGCGTCGGTGGAGAGCCACTACGACGAGGCGCTCAGCGTGCCCGGCCTGCTCGCCGAGATCGCCTCGGCGGAGCGGGACGGGTGCGACGGGTACGTCATCGCGTGCTTCGGCGACCCCGGCCTGGACGCCGCCCGCGAGGTCGCCCGCGGCCCGGTGGTCGGCATCGCCGAGGCCGCGCTGCGCACCGCCACGCACCTCGGCCGGGGGTTCGCCGTCGTCACCACGCTCGCCCGGACCCGCGGGCGGGCGTGGGACCTCGTCGAGCGCTACGGCGTGACCCGGTTCTGCCGGGCCGTGCACGCCTGCGACGTGCCCGTCCTCGACCTGCACGCCGCGGCCGGGGTGGTGCTGGACGCGTGCCGGGCGGCGGTCGCCGACGACGGGGTGGACGCCGTCGTGCTCGGGTGCGCCGGGATGACGTCGCTGTGCGCGTCGATCTCGGCCGACATCGGGGTGCCCGTGGTGGACGGGGTGCAGGCGGCGACGCTGCTCGTGCAGTCCCTGGTGACCATGGGCCTGCGCACGGGCGACCGGTCCGAGTTCGCGCCGCCCGTGCCCAAGCCGTTCAGCGGCGTGCTGCGGCCGTTCGGGACGTGACGGTCGTGCCGGTCGTGCCGGTCGCGGTGGCCGTACCGGACGCGGTGGTCGCGTGCACGAACCGGTCCGGGCGCAGCACCACGACGTCCGTGCCGTGCTCGGCGAACCACGCGGCGAGCACGCCGTCCACGTCCTCCACGGTCGTGATGTCCCCGCCGTCGGGCGCGCCGGGCGGCACCACGCGCACGAACCGCGCCGCCGGGCCGCGCCAGCCGACCGCGGTGGCCACGTCCACCCCCGGCCCGACCACCGCGAACTCCGCGCCCAGCACGTCGTCCAGGGGCACGCGCGTGCCGCCGACCGCCACGTCGGGCTGCGGGAACATCGTGCCGACGGGGGCCCGGTGGCCGGGCAGCACGGGCCGCGGCTTGAACTCGAAGTGGCGGACCGCCCGCCGCACCCGGGGCACCACCTGGACCGCGAGCAGCACCGCGTCCCGGACCGCGGCGGCGAACCGGCTGCGCACCAGGAACACCCGACCCAGCCGCACGCTGGTGCGCGCCATCGCCTCGGTGTGCGGGCGGCGTTCGGCCTCGTAGCCGTCCAGCAGCGCGTCGTCGGCCTCGCCGCGCAGCACCTGCGCGACCCGCCAGGTCAGGTTCGCCGCGTCCCGCAGCCCGCTGCACAGGCCCTGCCCCAGGAACGGCGGCATCTGGTGCGCGGCGTCGCCCAGCAGGAACACCCGGCCGTCCCGCCAGCGCTCCGCCACCAGGTCGTGGAACGCGTAGACGACGGCACGGGTCACCGCGAACCGGTCCGGGTCCACGTACGGGGCGACCAGTTCCCGGATCGTCGCCGGGTCGGTCATCGCCCCCAGGTCCTCGCCGTCGCGGAGCATGAACTCCAACCGGTACGTGCCGCCCGCGCCCGGCGACACGAACGCGGGACGCCGCCAGTCGCACGCGAACCGGGTCGTGCCCACCCTGGTCGCGCCCGGCTCGACGTCGCCCGACACCGCCAGCCACGGTTCGGCGGACGACGAGCCGGTGAGCGCGATGCCCGCCGCCGCGCGGGTCGTGCTGCGGGCGCCGTCCGCGCCCAGCACGTACCGCGCCTCCACCTCGGAGTCCCGGCCGTCGTGGCGCAGGGTGAGGGTGACGCGGTCCTCGTGCTGCCGCAGGGCCACCAGCTCGGTGCCGGTGCGCAGCGCGACGTGCGGGAACCGGTCCAGGCCGCGCCTGAGCACCGCTTCGAGCGTCGGCTGGTCGAAGAAGTGCAGCGGTGCGGCGCCCAGGCCGAAGTCGACCTCGTCCAGCGCGATCTCGGCGAACGCGCGGCCCCGGGCGTTGACGTACTCGGCCCGGCGCGGCCGGTGCATGTGCTCCGCGACCTCGTCGCGCAGCCCCGCCTGCTGGTAGACGCGCAACGCCTCGTCGTCGCAGGAGAACGCGCGCGGTTGGCCGTGCGGCTCGGTGCCGCGCTCCACGACCAGTGTGCGCACGCCCCGCGCGCCCAGCAGGTTGGCGGTGAGCGCGCCGACCGGTCCGCAACCGACAACGACGACGTCGTACATGGTTTTCCCTCCGTGGGTGACTGCCTGCGGTCCATCGCAGCGGAGGGCTGTGGAGGTCGTGTGGAGGTGCTAAGCAGGTCGACGGAGGTTGTGTCTGTAACCCGTGCAGATCCCCTGCGAACGTAGGAAACCTCGTCGGGTTGGATCCGGTTACCACACCTGGAACAACCCGACGAGGCCACGACAAGTATGCGCCCGGCGCACATCTACGCCACCCTGACCCCCGCACAGCACCGCGACCTGGTCACAGCCCTGCACGGATCCCGGCGCGTCGCCGCCCGCATCGTCATGGTCCTGCTGTCCGCGTCCGGAATGACCGCGTCCGAGATCGCCCGGCTGCTGCACTACGACCCGGCCACGGTGCGCCGGTGGATCGCCCGCCACGCCCGCCACGGCCTGGCCGGACTGCCCGACCGGCCCCGCAGCGGACGCCCCCGCCTGGGCAGCCCCCGCCTCGGACAACGCATCCGCACCCTGCTGACCACCCCGAAGGCCTGGACCACCGCCCGCCTCTGGCGAGCCGCCGGACGACCCGCGATGAGCCTGGCCACCTTCCGCCGCCGCATCCGGGAACAGGCCCGCTGGTGCCGTCCCCGCCTGATCGCCAAAGGCGACCCCGACCACGACCCGATCTGCGCCGACATCCGCGACCGCATCACCGCACTCCCGCCCGGGTCGGTGGTCCTGGCCGAGGACGAGACCCACATCGACCTGCTGCCCAGGGTCCGCGCCACCTGGATGCCCACCGGCCTGCGACACCGCATCCCCACCCCCGGCACCAACCGCCGTCGCACCGTGCACGGCGCGATCGACCTCGCCACCGGCGCCTTCCACCACCACGTCTCGGTCAAGAACGTCTCCGTGGTGTTCTGCTACTTCCTCGACCTGCTGCTCACCGCCCACCCCGACGCCCCGGTCGTGGCCGTCGTCTGCGACAACGGCTCCACCCACCACAGCGGCATCACCCGACGATGGCTCGCGGAACACCCCCGACTGATGTTGATCGAGGGCGCGAAGTACAGCCCGCAGGACAACCCCGTCGAACGCGTGTGGGCCGGCCTCAAACACCGGATCGCCAACACCGCACCCGCCACCATGGCCGACCGCGTCCGACAAACCCACGCCTACTTCCGCAACCGCACCGACGACCAGACGCTCGCCACCGCTGCACCCTGGACCTCACCCTGGCTACCCGAGGGTTACGGACAACACTTCTGATCAGGTGCTTAGTGGAAGCGGGCCAGCAGCAGGGCCGCCCCCTGGCGCTCGGCGATCCGGCGGCCCTCGTCGAGGTCGTGGCGGTCGCCGCGGGCCAGGCCGCGCACGCGGTGCAGCTCGGCGGTCAGCACCTGCTCGCCGAACGCGCGTGCGGCGGCCAGGCCCTCGTCGGCGAGTTCGGCGGCCTCGCGCGGGCGACCGGCGCGCAGGTGGGCGTCGGCCAGGGCGGCGGTGGTGATCGTGCGGGTCGAGCGCAGGCCCAGCCGGTAGATCCCGTCGGCGGCGGTGCGCGCGGCCACCAGCCGCGACGCGTCCCCGGCGCGCACGGCGGCCCACTCGGCGTAGAAGTCGCCGACCGCGGTGAAGTGCGCCATGTGCCCCTCGGCCCCGGTGCGGCGGCACGCGCGGCCCGCCCGCCCGGCCGCGGCGGCGTCGTGCTCCTGGAGGGCCGTCCACCCGGTGAACAGGTCGGCGTTGGCCAGGCCGTACGGGTCGTCGGTGCGCTCGGCCAACGCGCGTGCGGCGACGAGGTCGGGCCGGGGGTCACCGCCGCGCAGCGACCGGACCAGCGCGCGGAACTCGTGGACGGACAGCGTCGGCGTGCGGCCCGTCCGGCCGTGCAGGTGGCGCTCGTCGAGGTGGTCGAGGGCGGCGGTGAGGTGGTCGTCGGCCTCGACCAGGCGGCCGGTGAAGTAGGCGACGACGCCGAGGAGGTAGTGCGCGGCGGTGGTGGTGAGGTCCCCGCCCCGGGTGGCGAGCAGGCGGGTGGCGAGGTCGGTGGCGAGCGGGAAGTCGGCGCGGTTGCAGGCGAGTTCGCCGAGCGTCCACAGGGCGGTGGCCAGGTCGGCGTCGCGCCGGTCGCCGGGCGCGTCGAGGCCGGGGAGCAGCCGGTGGGCGCGGACGGCGGCGGCGGCCACCGCGTCGCTGCCCACGCCGACGGTGATCTGGAGCAGCGACGCGCGGCGCAGGTGCACGGCCAGCGCGGCCGGCTCGTCGGCCGGACCGGTGAGCAGGCCCGCCGCCCGGTCCAGGTGGCCCAGGGCGTCCTCGAAGGCGAGGCGGCGGGTGGCGTCCTCGGCGGCCTCCAGCGTCCAGTGCAGGTGGTCGGCCCGGCGGTCCTTCGCGCGGCCGTAGTGGTGGGCCAGCTCGGCGGGCGCGAGCAGGTCGCGGGCCGCGTCGGCGAGGTGCTCGTGCAGGGCGGCGCGGCGGGTCGGGGAGAGGTCGGCGTAGACCGCCTCGGCGAACAGCGGGTGCCGGAAGCCGACGACACCGGGCGCGGTCTCGACGACCAGGTGGTCGGCGGCGGGGGAGGGGGTGCCGACGACCGAGACGTCCAGGTCCCGGCCCGCGACGCCGAGCAGGTCGAGGCACGCGCGGGTGTCGGCGTCCAGGGTGTGCAGGCGGCGGCGCAGGGTGTCGCGGACGCCCGCCGGCGGGTCGTCCGGCGAGGTGAGCAGCTCGGTGAGGAAGAACGGGTTGCCGCCCGTGCGGGTGACGAGCCGCCGCACGTCGTCGGCGGTCGGGGTCACGCCGGTGTGCTCGCGCACCAGGTCGGTCACCGCGTCCGCGTCCAGCCCGGCGGGGCTCACCCGGCGGTGACCGGGGGAGCGGGCCACGTCGGCGAGCGCGGCCACCAGGTCCGGGTCGTGCTCGTAGGGCCGCAGCGTGATCACCACCAGCGCCCGCGAGGTGTGCAGGGTGGGCGCGAGGTAGCGCAGGAGCAGCAGCGAGTCGGGGTCCGCGGCGTGCAGGTCGTCGAGGACCAGCACGAGCCCGGCGCGTTCGGCGGCGGTGTGGACGAGCGCGGCGACGGCGTCGTAGGCGCGGAAGCGGGCGACCGGGTCGACGCGGTCCACGAGCGGCCCGGTGAACCCGGCCAGCGCGGGCTCCACCGCGCCGGGCGACAGCGCGCGGACCACCTGCGTCCACAGCCAGAACGGCGGCGCCTGCCCGACGTCGGGGCACCGGCCCCACACGACGGGGGTCCCGGCCGCCGACGCCCGTGCCGCGACGACCCGGGCCAGGCTCGTCTTCCCGATGCCGGCCTCGCCGACCACGACGGCGAACCGGCCGCCCGAGTGCCGTGCCGCGACCAGCGCCCCGTCGAGCAGCGCGATCTCCCGTTCCCGCCCGACGACCCGCACACCGCCGCCGACCGGGCCGGCGGGCACCGAACCGACGGGTAACGGGCCCGCGGTCACCGGGCCGGCCGTCACCGGGCCAGCGGTTGTCGGGCTGAGGGTCATCGGGCCGACGGTCACCGGGCCGGCGGTGGACGTTCCGTCGCGGTCCAGGGTGCGGTCCTGCGCCAGGACGCGCCGGTGCAGGTCGCGCAGCCGCTCGGTGGGCTGGACGCCGTGCTCCTCGGCGAGCACCCGCCTGCCCTCGTCGTAGACGCCCAGCGCCTCGGCCTGCCGCCCCGCCCGGTAGAGGGCGAGCATGAGCTGGGCCCTGGCGCGCTCGCGCTCCGGGTGCTCGGTGACGAAGCGCCGCAGGTCGGGGATCACCTCGTCGTGCCTGCCGACCGCCACGGACGCGGTGAAGAGGCCCTCCGCGGCATCCAGGCGCGCGGCGAGCAGGCGGGTCACGTCGGGGCGCACGGCGGCGAGGTCCGCGACGGCCACGTCACCCCGCCAGAGGTCCAGCGCCTCGCGGTAGCGGTGCTCGGCCAGCGCGCCGTCACCCGCGGCCAGGGCCGAGGCGGCGTCGTCCACCAGGGCGGTGAAGCGCACCGCGTCCACCGAGGCCGGCGGCACGGTCAGCTCGTAGCCGCCGCCGTGCCCGCGCAGCAGCTCGGCGGGCGCGCGGTGACCCCGACCGGGCTCCAGGGCCCGCCGCAACCCGGCGACGTGGCTCCGCAGCGTCACGGCGGCGCTCGCGGGCGGGCGTCCGTCCCACAGGGCGTCGGCCAACCAGTCGACGGTGAGGAAACTGTTGGGGCGCAGGAGGAACAGCGCCAGCAGGTCGCGCTGCCGCCGGCCGCCGACCGGCACCGGCGAGCCGTCGCGCTCGACGCGCAACGGCCCCAGAATCGCGAACCGCACGACGTGACCCCCTGCCAGCACCGCGCGGGAGCCTACCGGGCAACCGGATCACCGGGCCGCGGGCGGTCACCCCCTCGCGTCGAGGCGCTGGGCGCGGGTCGTCAGGTGGCGGCGCTCGGGCAGGCTCGGGGCGCGGCGGGCGGCTTCGCGGTAGGCGTCGCGGGCTGGTCCGGGGTGGCCGGCCAGTTCCAGCAGGTGCGCCTTCACGGCGTGCAGGCGGTGGCCCCGGGCGAGGTGCTTGTCCCCGGACAGGCCGGCGACCAGGGCCAGGCCCGCCTCCGGGCCGTGCACCATGCCGACCGCCACGGCGCGGTTCAGCGCGGTCACCGGGCTCGGGTCCACGTGCTCCAGCAGGTCGTACAGCGCCAGCACCTGCGGCCAGTCCGTCGCCTCGGCGGTGGGCGCCTCGGTGTGCACGGCGGCGATGGCGGCCTGGAGCTGGTAAGGGCCCACCGGGCCGCGGGGCAGCGTGCGGGTGATCAGCTCGGTGCCCTCCTCGACGCGGGCGCGGTCCCAGCGGGTGCGGTCCTGCTCGGGCAGCGGGACCGGCGTGCCGTCCGGGGCGGTGCGGGCCGGGCGGTGGGCGTCGGCGAGGAGCATGAGGGCGAGCAGGCCCGCCACCTCGCCGTCGTCGGGCAGCAGCGCGACCAGCGCGCGGGTCAGGCGGATGGCCTCGTCGGACAGGTCCGGCGCGGTCAGGTCGTCGCGGTCGGTCGTGGTGTGGCCCTCGGTGAACACCAGGTAGAGCACGTGCAGGACGGCGTGCAGCCGCCGGGCGTGGTCCTCGCCCCGCAGGGTGCCGAACCCGGCGTCCCGCACGGTCTGCTTGGCGCGGCTGATGCGCTGCGCCATCGTCGCCTCCGGCACCAGGAACGCGGCGGCGACCTGCGCCGTGGTCAGGCCGCCCACCGCGCGCAGCGTCAACGCGATCCGGCTCGGCTCGGACAGCGCCGGGTGGCAGCACAGGAACAGCAGCTCCAGCGAGTCGTCCCAGTCGGGCTCGGCGTCGGCGGGCGCGGCCAGCACCTCGGCCTGCGGCGTGGCGACCAGCTCGCGGCGGCGGCGCGCGCTGTCGGCGCGCACGTGGTCCACCAGGCGGCGCGAGGCCACGGTGAGCAGCCAGCCGCGCGGGTTGTCGGGCAGGCCGTCCGCCGCCCACCGCACCGCCGCGTCGAGCAGCGCCTCCTGCACGGCGTCCTCGCACGCGTCGAACTGGCCGTGCCGGCGCACCAGCACGCCGAGGACCTGCGGCGCCAGTTCGCGCAGCAGGTCCTCGACACGTCGGTCCGAGGTCACTTCGCCTCGTGCGGGACCGGCCACACCTCGACCGGCTCCCGGTCGGCCCACGGCATGTCGGCCGCGATCTCGTGCGCCCGCTCCTCGCTCTCCACGTCGAGCAGGTAGAAGCTGGCGATGTACTCCTTGGTCTCCAGGTACGGCCCGTCGGTGACGGCGGGCGCGCCGTCGACCCGCTTGACGAGCCGCGCCAGCACCGCGTCCGCGAGGCCGTAGGCGCCGATCAGCTCGCCGGTCGCCTTGTAGCGCTCGTTGAACGCGTCCTGCTCGGCGACCACGTCGGGCCACTGGTCCGCCGGGATGGAGTCCCACTTCTCCTGGTTGCCGTAGACCAGCATCAAGTACTTCACGTCGGGTGCCCCGTCCGTCGGTCCGCGTGCCCGGGTGGCTCGCGGTCACCCCCTGGTCGGAGCGGCCACGCCGTCCTCGACACCGGAGTCGGGAAAATCTTCCCCGATTCGCCGGAGCGCCCCGAACGCGGAACCCAGGGGGTCCCGAGCGCAGGACCCAGGGGGTCCCGAATGTGGAACTCAGGGGTCCTGGGCGTTGGACTCTCGGGTCTTGAGCGTTGGACTCTCGGGGCCTGGGCGTTGGACTCTCGGGGTCAGCGGCCCAGGTTGGAGCCGCCGTTCACGCCGATCACCTGACCCGTGACGTGGCCCGCGCCGGGGGAGGCGAGGAACGCGACGGTCGCGGCCACGTCGTCGGGCTTGCCGGCGCGGCCGTTGGCCGGGTTGCCGACGAGCTTCGCCCGCCGCTCCCCGGTGAGCGGCGCCCCGCCGAAGAAGTCGGTGTCCTCGACCACGCCGGGCGCGACGACGTTGACCGTGATGCCGCGCTTGCCGAGGCGGAAGGCCAGGTCGGCGGTCCACGCCTCGACCGCCGCCTTCGCCGCGCCGTAGCTGCCGGACCCGCGCCGCGCCGCGATGGAGCCGATGGTGATCACCCGGCCGTCGTCGGTCAACCTCGGCTCCAGGGCGGTCGTCACCAGCACGGCGGTGAGCACGTTCGACGCGTAGTTGGCCGTCCACAGGTCCCGGACCTGCGCCAGGTCCTCCGGTTCGGGCCGGCGGCGCGTCTCGTTGCCGCCCGCGTTGTTCACCAGGACGTCGACGCGCTCCGGGAGCCGGGCCAGCGCGGCCTCGACCTGCGCGGGGTCGGCGGCGTCGAACGCCACGGCCCGCGCGCCGACCTCCCGCGCGGTCTCGGCTAGCAGTTCGGCCCGCCGTCCGGTGACCACCACCTCGAACCCCTGCTTCACCAGGGCCTCGGCGATCGCCCTGCCGATGCCCGTGCCGCCACCGGTCACCACTGCCGTCCTCGTCATGGCGACGTTGTACCAGCGGGCCGGGTCCGGGGTCGAGATCCGTTCACATGTGTGGTCAGACCTCAGGCCGCGAGCCCCGCGCGGCGGGCCTCAGACGACGACCACGCGCGGCCCGGCGGCCTCCAGCTCCTCGGCGACCGCGGAGTCGATGCCCGAGTCGGTGATGAGCGTCTCGATGTCGCCCAGGTCGGCGAACCGGGCGAAGTGGTCGTTGCCGATCTTCGTGTGGTCGGCCAGCAGCACGCACCGCCGCGCCGCCGCGATCGCGGCGCGCTTGACCATCGCCTCGGCGTGGTCCGGTGTGGTCAGGCCGCGCTCGGACGACACGCCGTTGGTGGCGATGAACGCGACCTCCACGAAGCTGTCCTTCAACGCCTGCAACGCCCACGCGTCCACCGACGCCAGGGTGCGGCTGCGCAGCCGCCCGCCGACCAGCATCACGGTCAGGTTGGGGCGCGCGGCCAGCAGCAGCGCGATGTTCACCGAGTGCGTGACCACGGTCAGCTCGCGGTCCAGGGGCAGCAGGTCGGCCAGCTTCGCCGTGGTGGTGCCCGCGTCGAGCAGGATCGTGCCCTCCTCGGGCAGCAGCGCCAGCGCGGCCTTGGCGATCCGCTCCTTCTCGGCCGTCATCACGCCTTCGCGCGCGGCCACCGCGGGCTCGAACCCCAGCCGCTCCACCGGGATCGCGCCGCCGTGCACCCGGCGCAGCACGCCGTGCCGCTCCAGGGCGGTCAGGTCGCGGCGGATCGTCTCGGTGGTGACGGCGAACTCCTCGGCCAACGCGGCGACGTCGACCCGGCCCTTCGCGCGGGCCCGGTCGAGGATGACCTGTTGACGCTCCTCCGCGTACATGCCCTACCCCACCTCGCAACGCGCGGACCCCCGCACGAGTCTAGTTGCGGTTCTCCGGCGGTCGCAACGCGGTCGTCACCCGGCCGACACCCGTCCGGGCCGGGGACCGGCCTCACTGCAGCCGCAGCAGTCCCGCGTGGACACGGTTGAGCAGCTCCAGCGACGGGCCGCCGGCCGCGGGGGTGCGGTCCTCGTGCGCGACGACGAGGCCGTCGGTGATGGCGTCGCTGATCAACACCCGGGCGACGCCGAGCGGGACGCCGAGGTGCACGGCGACCTCGGCGACCGACAGCGGCGCGCGGCACATCCGGTGCAGGCGGTGGGCGGTCGCGTCGGCGGGCGGGGGAGTGCCGGGCAGGGCCGACACGATCGTCTCCAGGCGCAGGTCGTGCGCCGCGCGCGTGCGGCCCCTGGTCCGCACGTACGGGCGCGCCGCGGGCGCCCGGACCTCGGCGGGCTCCCCGGGGGCGAGGTGCCCGGGGGCGAGGTACTCGGTCGGCCCCTCGACGACCGCGGGCAGCGACGGGACCGTCACGACGGCCGGCGGGGGAGCGGGCGGTTCACGGACCTCGGAGACCGGGGCGGGGGGTTCCTCGACCACCGGCGGCCGGTCCGCGGGCTTCGGGCGGAAGTCGTTGGCGGCCCACGTCTCGTAGTCCTGCCAGCCGCCGAAGGCGAGCGGGTGGAACGACGCCGCGGCCGGTCTGCTCTTGTGGCGCTTGTTCATGGCACTCGATCTGTCGGCGGCCGGTCGATGGTGCCACACCGCGACTCGGGGTTCTCCCGGTCCCGGTATGCGGTACGCAGCATCGCACCACGGCACTCCGCAGGGAAAAGAAGAGCAACGAACCCAAAACCAACCCAAGACCTTGGTGTAACCACATCTGCCGGCTATGCTGCGAGGTGTGGCGGCGGTCACCCCCTGATCGAAGGCGAACTCCCCGGTCCGTCCCGCCGACCGCGACCGCAAGTGCGCACCGCTGCGCTCGGCGCCGCCCGGCGCCGTCGGCGTCCGCCGCCGATCCTCGTCTCGACGCGTGGGAGGACTGTTCTCCGATGAGCACGGATGCGGCCGACGTGGCGGTCCACGGCGGGTGCGAGACCCTCCCGACATGGCCCTCGGGGGGCGGTCGTGACGCCTACCGCTCGTTCTTCGAGAGGTCCGGCATGTGCGTGGCCCGCCTGGACCGTTCGCTGCGCATCCTCGACACCTCCCCCGACTTCCACCGCAGACTCGGGCGCGGGCCGTCCGAGCTGTCCGGGCGGGAGTTCTGCGACCTGCTCGAACCGGACGTCCGCGACCGGTTGACGAGGCAGTTGACCAGGCTCGCGGACGGGCGGCACCCGTGCTTCGTGGACGGCGGCGTGGCCCTGCGCTCCGGCGCGGGCGCCCTGTCCGGCGAGGTGACCGGGTTCGTCGTGCACGACGGCGTCGGCCGGGTGGACGGCGTGGTGGTGCTCGTGCGACCGGAGGACGCCGGTGGGGCCGCCGGGAAACCGGGTGCCGAGGACGGGTCGGGCGCCGGTCGCCCGGCGCCGAGGCGGGGCGTGCAGCTGACCGAGATGGACGCCCGCATCCTGGAGGGCGTCGCGGCGGGCACCTCGACCGTGCAGCTCGCGGCGGCCCTCTACCTCAGCCGGGGCGGGGTCGAGTACCACGTGTCGGCGCTGCTGCGGAAGCTCAAGGCCAAGAACCGCCCCGCCCTCGTGTCCAAGGCGTACTCCATGGGCATCCTCGACGTCGCGTCGTGGCCGCCGCGGGTGTTCCCCGAGTACGTGAAGTGAGCGACCAACGCCCGGCCGTGTTGGTTCGTGTGGGTTCCACCTGGGGTGACCAAGAAGTTACCTGGGTTTCCGGCGAGTGACCCTTGTGTAAGCAACACAAACGGATCTAATGTCACTCAAATCAAACCGCCGGACCGGTGGCGGTGCCGGAGAGGCTTCGAGGTGGTGTGAAGTGTTCTTGACCGTGACGGCCAACCCGAGCGTGGACCGCACAGTCGAGGTCGACCGGCTGACCAGGGGCGAGCTGCACCGGGCCTCGGCGGTGCACGTGCAGCCCGGCGGCAAGGGGATCAACGTCGCCCGCGCGCTGGTGCGCAACGGCTGCAAGGCCCGCGCCGTCGTGCCGGCCGGCGGCGCGGAGGGCGACCAGCTCATCCGCCTGCTCACCGAGTACAGCATCGAGGTCGTGCGGGTCGGCGCGCTCGGCCCGGTGCGCAGCAACATCACCGTCGTCGAACCGGACGCCACGGTGACCAAGTTGAACGAGGCCGGCGCCCGCCTGAGCGGACCCGAGCTGGAGGCGTTCAGCGACGCGGTGCTCAACCACATGTCCGGGGTGGACTGGGTGGTCGCCGCCGGGAGCCTCCCGCCGGGCGTGCCGGCCGAGTTCTACGCGGACCTGATCAACCGCCTCGCCCCCACGGGGGCGAAGGTGGCCGTAGACACCAGCGGCTCCGCGCTGCTGGCCGCGGTGGACGCGGGACCCGCCCTGGTCAAGCCCAACCTGGAGGAGCTGGCCGAGGCGGTGGACCGTCCACTGCGGACGTTGCGGGAGGTCGTCGACGCGGCCGGGGAACTGCGTTCCCGGGGCGCGCGGGCGGTGCTGGCCAGTCTCGGCGGGCAGGGCGCCGTGCTGGTCGACGGCGAGGCGTGCTGGCACGCCGAGGCGCGGGCCGAACCCCGCAGCTCGGTCGGTGCCGGGGACGCGCTGCTCGCCGGGTTCCTCTCCGCAGGGGGACATGGCCCCTCCGCACTGGCCACGGGCGTCGCTTGGGGAGCGGCGGCCGTTTCGCTGCCCGGCAGCACCATGCCGGGCCCCGAAGACGTGCGCGCACACCGGGTGGTGGTGCACCCGGACATCGAGTGGGAACGCCGGATCGACGTCTGAGACGTCCGCTCCGGCGGCACCCGCCGGTCGTCGACACCGGGCACTGCCGCCCGGTCCCGCCGCAGCACCAGCGACGGCGCCTACCCAGTCAGAGTCCCTAATCGCGTAGTGGAAGTGTCAACGATGACGAGCAACGACACCCAGGCCCCTGACACGCAATCCCGCGGCCAGCGCGCGCGGGTCGGCATCCAGCGATTCGGCGGGCACCTCGCCGCCATGGTCATGCCCAACATCGGCGCGTTCATCGCGTGGGGCCTGATCACCGCGATGTTCATCCCCAGCGGGTGGGTGCCCAACGCGACGATCGGCGAACTCGTCGATCCGATGATCAAGTTCCTGCTGCCGACCCTCATCGGCTACACCGGCGGCCGGCTGGTCCACGGCCAGCGCGGCGCGGTGGTCGGCGCGATCGCCACGTTCGGCGTGATCATCGGCGCGGAGATCCCGATGTTCCTCGGCGCCATGATCGTGGGCCCGCTCGGCGGCCTCCTGATCAAGCTGTGGGACGAGAAGGTCGGCGTGAAGGTCGCGCCCGGCTTCAAGATGCTCGTCGACAACTTCAGCGCCGGCATCATCGGCGGCGCCCTCGCCGTGGGCAGCCTGTTCTCCATCGGCCCGGTCGTCGAGGGCATCACCAAGGCGCTCGGCAACGGCGTGCAGTGGCTGCTCGACGTCGGCGTGCTGCCCCTCGTGTCGGTCATCGTCGAACCCGCCAAGATCCTGTTCCTCAACAACGCCATCAACCACGGCGTGCTGAGCCCCCTGGGCGTGGCCGAGGCGCTGGAGAACGGCAAGGCGATCCACTTCCTCATCGAGTCCAACCCCGGCCCCGGCCTGGGCGTGCTCGCCGCGCTGAGCGTCTTCGGCCCCCGCGCGGCCCGCGCCACCGCCCCCGGCGCCATCGTCATCCAGTTCCTCGGCGGCATCCACGAGATCTACTTCCCGTACATCCTCGCGACCCCGAAGCTGCTCCTCTCGGTGATCGCGGGCGGCGCGGCCGGCGTGCTCACGTTCAGCGTCTTCGACGCGGGCCTGGTCGCGACGCCGTCGCCGGGCAGCATCATCGCCCTGATGGCCGTCACGCCCAAGGGCGGGCACTTCGGCGTCATCGCCGGCGTGCTGGCCGCCGCGGTGGTGGCGTTCGTGGTCGCCGCGGCCCTGCTGAAGTTCGGTCGGGACGCCCGCCGCGAGGAGCGCGAGCAGCAGGTCACCAGCGGTGGCGCGGTCTCGGCCTGACCTGCACCATCCCGGGGACACCGCACGAGAGGAGATCGACATGAGCATCCAGGGCAAGGACATCACCAAGGTGGTCATCGCCTGCGACGCGGGCATGGGCAGCAGCGTGATGGTGGCGTCGCAGCTCGCCAAGCGCCTCAAGCCGTACAAGGTGACCGTGCAGCACAGCCCGGTCAACGAGATCCCGGCCGACGCGCAGGTCGTGCTGTGCCAGCAGGGCCTGCTGGCCCGGGCGCAGAAGAACACGTCGGGCGCGGTCGTCATCGGGTTCCAGAACTTCCTGGGCGACCCGGCGTTCGACCGCGTGGAAGCCGCCATCCGGGACGGTGGGGAGCTTGGCTGAGCTGCTGACCGCCGAGGCGGTCCGGCTGGGCCGGTCCGCCGCGGACCGGGACTCGGCCATCGACCAGGTCGGCGCCGCGCTGCTGGAGATCGGCGCGGTCGACCCGGAGTACCTGACCGCGATGCACGAGCGCGAAGCCTCCGTGTCGACCTACATCGGCGAGGGCGTGGCCATCCCGCACGGCACGGACGCGTCGCGGGCCCACGTCCGCCGCTCCTCGCTGGTGGTGCTCCAGTTCCCCGACGGGGTCGACTGGGGCGGCGAGGACGTGCGCATGTGCGTCGGCATCGCCGCCAAGGGCACCGAGCAGGTCGGCATCCTGTCCGCCCTGGCCCACGTGCTGATGGACCCGGAGCGCGCGGCCGAGCTGCGCGGGGCACCGGACGCCGACACCGTCCTGCGCATCCTGCGGACGGTGGACATCGAGAACGACGAGGAGAACACGCAGTGAAGGTGGCCCGGTTCTACGCGCCCGGCGACATCCGCATCGAGGACATGCCCGAGCCCACCGCGGGCCCGGGTGAGCTGAAGCTGCGGGTGCGCAACACCTCGACGTGCGGGACGGACCTGAAGATCTTCCGGCACGGCCACCACCACATCGACCCGCCGCGGGTGATCGGTCACGAGATCGCCGGCGAGGTCGTGGAGGTGGGCTCGGAGGTGTCCGGCTGGGCCGCGGGGGACCGGGTCCAGGTCATCGCCGCCATCCCCTGCGGCGAGTGCCCCGACTGCCTGCGCGGGTGGATGACCATCTGCCCCAACCAGCTGTCGATGGGCTACCACTTCGAGGGTGGCTTCGCCGAGTACATGATCGTGCCGGCGAACGTGCTCAAGGTGGACGGCGTCAACCGCATCCCGGACGGCGTGAGCTTCGCCGAGGCGTCGGTGGCCGAGCCGCTGGCGTGCGTGCTCAACGGCCAGGAACTGGCCCGCATCGGTGACGGCGACACGGTCGTGGTCGTCGGCGCCGGCCCGATCGGCTGCCTGCACGTGCGGCTCGCCCGCGCCCGCGGCGCGGAGAACGTGTACCTGGTGGAGCTCAACCGCGGCCGGCTCGACATGGCCGCCGAGCTGGTCAAGCCGGACGCGGCGATCTGCGCGGCCGAGGTCGACCCGATCCAGGCGGTGCTGGACCTGACCGGCGGGCGCGGCGCGGACGTGGTGATCACCGCGTCGGCGGCGGGCAAGACGCAGGAGGACGCCCTCAAGATGGTCGCCCGCCGCGGCCGGATCAGCTTCTTCGGCGGCCTGCCGAAGGACAACCCGATCATCGCGTGCGACTCGAACCTCGTGCACTACCGCGAGCTGACGATCGTCGGCGCGAACGGGTCGAGCCCCGACCACAACAAGAAGGCGCTGGAGCTGATCGCGACGGGCGCCGTGCCGGTGGCCGACCTGATCACCCACCACCTGCCGCTGGAGAAGGTGCTGGAGGCCATCGACGTCGTGGCGAGCGGCACCGCCATCAAGGTGACGATCGAGCCCGCAGCGGACTGATCGGGCACCGCCCCGCACGAACGGTCGACGAGGACGAGGGAGGCGCGGAGTTGTCGCAGGTGGCTGAGGTGCAGGCGGCCGGGGACCAGGCCGCCGGGAAGCCGGTGGAGCCGGTCGCGTCGCGGGAGCTGGTCGGCAACCCGGCGAGCCCCGGGCAGGCGGTGGGCGTGGTGGCCAGGCCCGCCGCCGCACCGCGACTGCCCGCCGAGGTGCCCGCGCCGGGCCCGGCGCGGGACGAGGTCGACGCGGCCGTGGCCGCGCTCGGCGCGGTGGTCGCGGACCTGGGCGAACGGGCCGCCGGCCTGACCGGCGAGGCCCGCGACATCCTCGACACCCAGATCGCCATGGCGGACGACCCCGCCCTCGTCGACGGCATCCGCGCCGCCGTCGAGCAGGGGCGTCCGGCGGCCTGGGCCGTGCACGACGCGTTCGGCGTCCACCTGGACGCGCTGGCCGCGCTCGGCGGGTACCTCGCCGAGCGCACCGGCGACCTCGCCGACCTGCGCGACCGGGCCATCGCCGTGCTGCTGGGCGTGCCGACACCCGGCATCCCGGTGCGCGACGAGCCGTTCGTGCTGGTCGGCGTGGACCTCGCGCCCGCCGACACGGTCACCCTCGACCCGACCAAGGTGCTGGCGATCGTCACCTCCAAGGGCGGGCCGACCAGCCACACCGCCATCCTCGCCCGCGCCCTGGGCATCCCCGCCGTGGTGGGCTGCGCGGACGCCGACTCGCTCGTCGACGGCGACCGCGTGGTCGTGGACGGCACCCGCGGCGTCGTCGTCACGTCCCCCGACGACGACGCCGCGGCCCGGGTGGCACAGGACGCCGCCGAGCGGCAGGCCGCGCTGGCCCGGTACCGCGGCCCCGGCGCCACGGCCGACGGCCACCCGGTGAAGCTGCTGCTCAACGTCGGCGGCGCGACCGACGGCGACGCGGACGCCGAGGGCGTCGGCCTGTTCCGCACCGAGTTCCTCTTCCTCGACCGCGCCGACGCGCCGTCCCGCGAGGAGCAGCGCCGCGCCTACGGCGAGGTGTTCAAGACCTTCGGCACGCGGCCGGTGGTCGTGCGCACGCTCGACGCGGGCGCCGACAAGCCGCTGCCGTTCGCCAACGCCGAGGACGAGCCCAACCCGGCCCTGGGCGTGCGCGGCTACCGCGTGTCGTGGCGCAAGCCCGAGCTGCTGGCCGACCAGCTCGGCGCCATCGCCGACGCCGCCGCCGACCACGGGACCGACGTCCGCGTGATGGCGCCCATGATCGCGACCGCCGCCGAGGCCCGCGCGTTCGCGGAACTCGCCCGCGCGGCCGGGCTGCCGAACGTCGGCGTGATGATCGAGATCCCGGCCGCCGCGCTGCGCGCCGCCGACGTCCTCGCCGAGGTGGACTTCGTCAGCCTCGGCACCAACGACCTGTCCCAGTACGCGTTCGGCGCGGACCGGGTGCTCGGCGAGCTGGGCGCCCTGCTCGACCCGTGGCAGCCCGCCCTGCTCGACCTGGTGGCGCTCGTCGCCGACGCCGGGCGCGCGGCGGGCAAACCGGTGGGCGTGTGCGGCGAGGCGGCGGGCGACCCCGGCCTCGCGCCGGTCCTGGTCGGCCTCGGCGTGACCAGCCTGTCCATGTCCGCGCCCGCCGTGCCCGCCGTCCGGGCGGCGCTGCGCGAACGCACCCTCGCCGAGTGCGCCGACCTGGCCGACCGCGTCCGCCGCGCGCCCGACCCGACCACCGCGCGCGCCCTCGCCCTCGACCCGGGCGGGGCGACCGCCGTGACCCGCCCCGAGAACCCGACGCCCCTCGGCTGAGGGCGTCGAGGACCCCCGGCCCACCACCGCGACCAGGAGGCAGAGTTGCCCAGCACGCGAGTCACCATCGGTTCCCCCGTCGGCCTGCACGCCCGCCCCGCGAAGCTCCTCGTCGAGGCGGCGCGCAAGCAGGGCGCCAAGGTCCGCATCGGGCGCAGCGAGGACGCCCTGGTCGACGCGGCCAGCATCCTCGCCGTCATGTCGCTGGGCGTGAAGGGCGGCGAGGAGGTCGTGCTGACCGCCGAGGGCGACGGCGCGGACGCCGCGCTGGCCGAGGTCGCCGACCTGCTGGCGACCGACCTCGACGCCGCCGGCGTCTGACGGCCGGGGTTCAGAGCCAGTCGCGGCGCTTGAACGAGACGTAGAGGCCGACCGACAGCACGACCACCACCGCCGTGGACACCCAGAAGCCCCACGGCTGGTCGTAGCCCGGGTACGGGACGTTCTGGCCGTAGAAGCCGGTGACGGCGGTGGGGACGGCGAGGATCGCCGCCCACCCCGTCACCTTCTTCATGACCAGGTTCAGCCGGTTGCCCTGGATGTTGAGCTGGGTGTCGCGGATCGTCGCCACCAGGTCGCGCAGCGACTCGGTCCACTCCGAGGCGCGCAGCACGTGGTCGTACACGTCCTGGAAGTACGGGGCCATGGTGGCGTCCACGACGTCCTGGTCGCGCCGCACGAGGGTGTTGACCACCTCGCGCATGGGCAGCACGACGCGGCGCAGCGTCACCAGGGAGCGGCGCATCGCCAACGACCGCTTCTGCACGTCGTGGTTGCTCGGCCGCTCGGAGAACACCAGGTCCTCCAGGTGCTCGATGTGGTCGTCCAGCGCCTGCACGGCGTCGAAGTGGCCGTCCACGACGACGTCCAGCAGGCCGTGCACGAGGAACCCGACGCCACTGGTCGCCAGGTGCGCCGAACCGTCCCAGCGGTCGGTGACGGCGGCGATGTCGAACCGGTCGTCGGCGCGGACGGTGACCAGCGCCTTGGCCGTGACGAACGCGTCGACCTCGGAGGTCGCGAGGCGGCCGGTGGCGCGGTCCAGCCGCACCGCGTAAGCGGTGAGGAAGGCGTGCGTGTCGTAGATGTGGCACTTGGGCCGCTCGTGCTCCTGAAGGGCGTCCTCGACGGCCAGCTCGTGCAGCCCCAGGGCGCGGGCCAGGCCCGCCAGCTCCGCGCGCGACGGGCCGCACAGGTCCACCCACACCACCACGTCGTCGGCGAGGCAGTCGGGCACCTCCTCGACGGGGAACCCCTCGGCCTCCAGGACACCGTTGCGGTACAGGCGGGTGTTCGGCACGCCCCCGAGCCTAGGCGGCACCCGCCCGGTCAGCCGATCAGGCCGGCGCGGGCGGGGGCCGCCACCCGGTCCGCTGTTGTCCGCGCGCCCCGGGATGTGCTGGAATCAGGCCACCGCCGCGTGGAAAGCGTTTTCCGACCGAGGGAGCCGAATCGTGCGAGCACTCGTCCTCGCGGCCGTCGCCGCTGTCGCCGCGCTGGTGCCGGCCGGTCCGGCGCGGGCCGCGGACATGGACTACTGGCAGTACGTCACCACCTTCACCACGGAGGAGGCGTGCCACGACTACGTCGAGGAGAACCGCCCCTGGGACGTGGACGAGTACGCGTGCGACCCGAAGAACTCCCGGTGGGACCTCTACTGGATCTTCCCGACCTGACCCCCGGTCCGGCCCCGCCGCGTGTGGGAGCATTCACCGTGGACATGACGACACCTCAGGTCTCGAAGCCCTCGATCCTGACCGTGGACGACGACCCCGGCGTGTCCCGGTCGGTCGCACGTGACCTGCGCCGCAAGTACGGGGAGCACTACCGGGTCGTGCGGGCGGAGTCCGGGGCGCGGGCGCTGGAGGCGCTGGCCGAGATCAAGCTGCGCGGCGAGGAGGTCGCCGTCCTGCTCGCCGACTACCGGATGCCCGGCATGAGCGGCCTGGAGTTCCTGGAGGAGGCGATGGACCTCTTCCCCGCCGCGCGGCGGGTGCTGCTCACCGCCTACGCCGACACCGACGCGGCGATCCGCGCCATCAACGTCGTGGACCTCGACCACTACCTGCTCAAGCCGTGGAACCCGCCGGAGGAGAAGCTGTACCCGGTGCTGGACGAGCTGCTGTCGGCCTGGGGGGCCACCGACCGGCGCCCGGCGCGGCAGGTGCGGGTGCTGGGGCACCGCTGGTCCGCCCGCTCCTACGAGGTGCGCGACTTCCTGGCCCGCAACTCGGTGCCGTTCCGCTGGCACGCCGTGGACGACGCCGACCCGGAGTCGGGCAGGCTGCTCGCCGCGGCCGGGCAGGACGGCTCCCGGCTGCCCGTGGTCATCACACCCGCGGGTGAACCGATGGTGGAGCCGTCGGACGCCGAGCTGGCCGACCGCGTCGGCCTCACCACCCGGCCGTCCACCGACTTCTACGACCTGATCGTGGTCGGCGGCGGCCCGGCCGGCCTCGGCGCGGCGGTGTACGGCGGGTCCGAGGGCCTGCGCACGGTCCTCGTCGAGCGCCGCGCGACCGGCGGCCAGGCGGGCACCAGCAGCCGCATCGAGAACTACCTGGGCTTCCCCGACGGCGTGTCCGGCGAGCAGCTCACCGAACGCGCGCGGCGGCAGGCGCTGAAGTTCGAGGTGGAGGTGCTGACCGCGTGCGACGTGGTCGCGCTCGACCGGCGCGGCTCGGCCCGCGTGGTGCGGCTGGGCGACGGCACCGAGCTGGCCGCGCACACCGTCGTGCTCGCCACCGGCGTGTCCTACCGGGTGCTCGACGCGCCGGGCCTGGGCCCGCTGACCGGTCGCGGCGTGTTCTACGGCGCGGCCACCACGGAGGGCCCGTCGTGCGCGGGGCAGGACGTGTACCTCGTCGGCGGCGCGAACTCGGCGGGCCAGGCGGCGCTGTACTTCGCCCGGCACGCGCGCCGCGTCGTGCTGCTGGTGCGCGGCGACTCGCTCGCCCGGTCCATGTCGCACTACCTGGTCGAGCAGCTGGCCCGGGTGGACAACATCGAGGTGCGCACCTGCACCGAGGTCGTCGGCGGCACGGGGGAGCGGCACCTGGAGAGCATCACGCTGCTGCACAACAAGACCGGCGAGACGACGACCGTGCCCGCGTCGTGGTTGTTCGCGTTCATCGGTGCCGCGCCGCACACCGACTGGCTCGCCGGCACGCTGGAGCGCGACGAGCGCGGGTTCGTGCTCGCCGGGCCCGACCTGGTGGCGGACGGCCGGCCGCCTGCGGGCTGGGAGCTCGACCGGCCGCCGTACCACCTGGAGACCAGCCTGCCGGGCGTGTTCGTGGCGGGCGACGTGCGCGCGGACTCGGTCAAGCGGGTCGCGTCCGCCGTGGGCGACGGGGCGATGGCCGTGTCGCTGGTCCACCGCTACCTGGAGAGGTCCTGATGGAGAACCTGGCGGTCGGGGACCTGCGCGGGCTGTTCCTGTTCGAGCACCTGTCGGAGGGGCAGCTGGCCTGGCTGGTGGCCCACGGGCAGGTCGAGACGCACGCGGCCGGTGAGCGGGTGATCCGCGAGGGCGAGCCCGCGACGTGCTTCTTCGTGCTGCTGGACGGCACGGTCGCGCTCAGCCGGGTGATCGGCGGGCAGCGCGTGGAGACCAACCGCACCGACCACCGCGGGTCGTACTTCGGCGCGACCCAGGCGTACGTGGGCGCGGAGGCGCCGCTGCCCGGGACCTACCAGATGACCGCGGACGCGATCACCGACGTGCGGGTGTACCAGCTGCCCGCCGACGAGTTCGGCGCGATCTTCCGCGAGTGGTTCCCGATGGCCGTGCACCTGCTGGAGGGCCTGTTCTTCGGCATCCAGAACACCCAGCGCATCGTGAGCCAACGCGAACGGCTGCTCGCGCTGGGCGCGCTGTCGGCGGGCCTGACGCACGAGCTGAACAACCCGGCGGCGGCGGCCGTGCGGGCCACGTCGGCGCTGCGCGGGCGGGTCGCCGGAATGCGGCACAAGCTGGCGCTGCTGTCGGCGGGCAAGCTCGACCCGCAGGCGCTGCCGGTGCTGGTCAAGCTCCAGGAGAGCGCCGTGGAGCGGGTGGCGAAGGCGGTCGAGCTGGGGCCGATGGAGGCCGCCGACCTGGAGGACGAGGTCGCCGACTGGCTCGCCGACCGCGGCATCGCCGGCGGCTGGGACCTGGCGCCCGTGCTCGTCGCGGGCGGCCTGGACGTCGAGTGGCTGGACCGGGCCGCCGCCGAGTGCCCGACCACGGCGACCGAGGCGGCCGTGCGGTGGCTCGCCTACACCGTCGAGACCGAGACCCTGATGAACGAGATCGAGGAGGCCACCACCAGGGTGTCCACCCTGGTCGGCGCGGCGCGCGACTACTCGCAGGTCGACCGGGCCCCGTTCCGGGTGGTCGACGTGCACGAGCTGCTCGACTCGACGCTCGTCATGCTCGGCGCGAAGCTGCGCGACGGCGTCGAGGTGGTGAAGGACTACGACCGGTCGCTGCCGCCGCTGACCGCCTACGCGGGCGAGCTGAACCAGGTGTGGACCAACCTGGTGGACAACGCGGTCGCCGCGATGGGCGGGCGGGGCACGCTCACCGTGCGCACCTACCGCGACGCCGACCACCTCGTGGTGGAGATCGGCGACACCGGCACCGGCATCGCGCCCGAGGTGGTGGGGCGCATCTTCGAGCCGTTCTTCACCACCAAGGAGGTCGGCGAGGGCACCGGGCTCGGCCTGGACATCTCGTGGCGCATCGTGGTGGACCACCACCGCGGCGACATCGACGTCCGGTCCGAGCCCGGTGACACCCGCTTCACCGTCCGGTTGCCGCTGTCAGCACGCCTTGCGCAGGACGCTGCCGGAGGTGCCGTTCAGCGCCACTGACGTGACGGCCGTGCCGCCCTGGGTCCGGTAGATGCCCGGTACGCGCCGGTGGGCGCGCCCAAGTCCCAGTCGTACTCGGCGTGCCACGGCAAGGCGTCGCCGTAGCCGCCGGTCGGGTACTCCGCCGGGCACCGGCCCTCGTGGTAGGCGTCGCAGGGGAACAGCGCGTTGTCCATGAAGACGCCGTCGAACCCGGCCGCCCTGCTCGCCGCGTCCACGGCGTCGGCTCACGCGCGCTGGTTCCGGGGGTCGCCCACATCCATCTGCCAGTGGCCCGGGTACCCGCTGTACTCGAACCACTTCCCGGAGGCGTCGGTGAGAAACCACCCGGGGTGGTTCCGGTTCGCGTCGTAATATCCCACGCCGGCCGGAAATTGCCGGTCGTCGATACCGTCGCGGCACGCGTAGGAACAGGTCGAGGAAAGGTCTTTCTACACGAAGGTGGAAATCGCCGGGTTCACCGCCTTGAACTTCGCGTCGAGATCCCCCTCCCGCGCGTTGAACACCACGTAGCTGCGCCGCTTCGCCTCCTTGACCAGCACGTCATCGCTTATGGGAGTGACGTTCACGCCCTGCCGAGCGTCCAGACGTGGGACCCGTCCCACCCTTCGCGGCGAAGGTAGAGGATTACGACGGCAATTGAGCGGCGACGACGCCGGCCTGACCAAAAGGGCACATCCCCGTAGCGCGTCTCCCAAGGGCGTTCCGCGTACATCCTGACCGGACAAGGGAGCGAATTCCGGCATCCGCTCCGAGGGGCACGAATGAACTGCCGAGGGCCGGACTTGGTAGCGGCTTACCTGTGGCCATGGGTACTCGACCGAGGCGCGCGCCGGACCATCCCCGCTCGCGCGGGGAAGACTTGCTGTGGACGTCCGCCGACTGGGGCGGCACCGGACCACCCCCGCTTGCGCGGGGAAGACATTTTGTGACCAGTGAGTTTATAGGAAGTGGTATGCGTTTTTATTCGATTCGTTCGGGTCTCGTATGTGGCCGCATGCGGCCCGAAGGGGAGTCCTGTGCAAATCCGTATCGCTGCTGCGGGCAGGTGGCTATCGGCGCCGATGGCCACCTGGTGACCGCCATCGGCGAGCCGCAACCGAGCAGCCGCAACTACCGCACGGTCTACCGCGACTCGGCATCGCCGACGTGCTCTAGGAGCGACCCGTCACGGCCGACGGCGACTACCAGGGCACCCCAGAGGTGATCACGCCCTACTGCAAATCCCACGACAACAGTGAACTCGTCGACTGGCAGGAAGACCTCAAGACCGTCCACCGCAGCGCCCGCGCCGAACATGCCCTGACCCGCATGAAAAACTGGACCATCCTGCGTGGCTGCCGCCGCGCCGCCCACACCCTGCGCGACACCGCCCCCGGATCGCACGACTCCACAACCTCACTGCCTGACCGGCGACATCTCGAACCACTCACTGCAAAGGTCGGTTACGTGACGCCCGTCTTGGCCGGGAAGGAACCGGTGTTGCCGGACAGGTCCACGGCACGGCGGATACAAGACCACCCGTTCGGGTGAGTCGTTGTCCCGGTCTTGTCCCCCTGGCTGTCTCCGGTTCTGTCCCGGGGTGCGCCGCATCCTCTTCTCGGCCGACGATCCGCCGGCCGCTACAGGAGAGGAGGACCAGGGTGAACCCGCTCCGGTTCCACATCCCGCCGCCGGACGAGGCGCAGCCGCCGCGTCCGTGTCTGCCCCTTCCCGCCCTGTTCCGCCTCGATCGGCAGGGACGGAGGTGAGGGCATGATCATCATTTTGATTCCGGTGACGCGGGAGTTCGGCGGCACCGATCCCGACAGCAACATCAACGGCTGACACGTGTGGAGAGGATGAGGTGCGATGTCGCGTCCGCGTATCAAGTACGAGCACCGGCCGGTCCGTCTCGATGAGGGTCTGGTGCGGATCGGTGGTCCTCTGCCGGGGGTCGCCGCGACGATCCCGGACCCGGACGGCACGGTGTGGGCGCTCCTCACCCTCCTCGACGGGTCCCGCACGGTGGACCAGGCGGTCGCCGACCTGGTCCACCACCACCCCCACGAGCCGTCCGACACGGTCCGCGCGGCCATCGACACGCTGGTCGCCGCCGGCTACCTGGAGGACGCCGACGAGCCGGCCCCCGAGGGCCTGACCGACGCCGATCTCGAACGGTACGGTCGGGGCCGGGCATTATGGCGGTCGATGGACACGACCCCCCGTGCCACGAGCTGGCACGCACAGCTGGCGCTGCGGCAGGCGCGGGTCACGATCGTCGGTGTCGGAGGGGTCGGCAGCACCGCTGCCCTCGCCTTAACCCAGTCCGGAATCGGCGCGCTGCACCTGGTCGAACCGGACGTGGTGGAGCTGTCCAACCTCAACCGGCAGGTCCTCTACACCGAACACGACCTGGGCCGCCCCAAGATCGACGCCGCCATCGAGGCGTTGCGGCGGCACAACGGTGAAGTCGAAGTCACCGGTGAACGGACCACCATGGGTGGTGTCGAGGTGCTGCGGCAGTTGGCGACCGGGTGCGACGTGCTGCTGATGGGCGCCGATACCCCGCGCACGATCCGGTCGTGGACCAACCGGGCGTGCCTGGACACCGGCACCGCCTGGGTCGACGGCGGCTACCGCGGAGCCCGTGTGAGCGTCGGCGTGTTCGTGCCCGGCCAGGGCCGGTGCCGGGAGTGCGGGCGCTCCGCTGCGCGGGCGCGTACTACCGCTCCGGTCGCGTTCCGGACCGGTGACACCCGGGAGGACGAGGTGCACGCGGTGAACGCGGTGTCGGCCGGGATCGCCGGGCTGTTGTCCGCGCACGCCGTGATGAGCCTGATCACCGGCGTCCCCCGGCTGCGGGCCGGCCGGTGGCTCACCTACAACCTGGTCACCCTGCGGCACGCCGAGGACGACCACGAGGACCCGGACCCGGATTGCCCCGCCTGCGGCTCCACCACGGCGTGAACCACCGCTCCACCCGGCCCCGGTGGGTCAGCGGGAGAGGTCGTCGGCCCGGTGCAGGAGATGACCGGCGCGCGGGTCGCCGAGATCCGACAGGATCCCGGCGGCCCGCCGCAACCGGTCCGCGGCGACGACCGGCCGGCCGGTGGCGGCCAGCGACCCGGCCATCGCCTCCAGCACCGCGGCCAGCTGCGGTTTCCTGTCCTCGTGCGTGGCGTAGACGTCCACGACCTGCTCCCACAGCCCGATCGCCATGTCGTGCCCGCCCAGTCCCTGCCACGCCGTCGCCGACTGGTGCCGGCCGTAGGCGATCGTCAACACGTCGCCGTTGCGGCTGCGCCATTCCCAGGCCCGCTGCGCGTAGTCCAATGCCTCGTCGAACCTGCCGCGCGCCGCGGCGACCCCGGACAGGTTGCCCAGCACCATCGCCTCGGCCACCTCGTCGCCCACCCGCACGGCGATCTCCCACGAGGCCCGGTAGAACCCGTCGGCCTCCTCTAGGCGCCCCTGCGTCCGCCGCAGGCTTGCGAGCCCGGACAACGCCCACTGATGCCAGTCGGGGTTCCCCGTGCGCTCCGCGACTCCCTGCACGGTCCGGTACTCCGCCTCGGCCGCCTCGAACTCCCCCGTACCCCGGTGGCTGTGCCCCTTCAGATCCCGCAACAGCACCTCGGCCGGGACGTTCCCCGACGCCATCGCGGCGTCCACGCCCCGCGACACCGCCTCCGCACCCTCGGACCACCACGCCTGCGGGCCCGACCACAGATGACGCGACGCCACACCCAACGCCACCACCACCGGATGCAGGTTCCGCTCCACGGCCATCCGCTGCACCGCCGACAACACCGTCCGTTCCCGACGCAACCACCCCACCGCCTGCTCCCGATCCGCCACGAGGGCCGAGACGTCCCGCGCCTCCACCGGCATCGGCACCGATGTCGCCCGCGGGAACAGCCACCGGTCCGCCGCCACCGCGACACCGGCGTACCAACCCGCCAGGCGCGTCACCGCCTCCTCCCGCCCCGCCGGGACCTCGTCCAGCTCGGCGCGCAGCGCGGCGTAGTCGTGCAACAGGTCGTGCATCCGATACCGCCGGCGGTCCACCGGCTCGATCAGGTGCTGCTCCGCCAACTCCTCCAGCGCACGCATCGCGGAACGGAGGTCCAGCGCGGCCAGGGCGGCGACGGCGTGCGCCCCGAACTCCGGCACCGGGTGCAACCCCACCAATCTGAACACCCGCGTGTGCACCGGGTCGAGCCGGGCGTAGGACCAGTCGAACACCGATCGCACCCCACCCGACCCCCGCCACGACCCGTCCAGCCCGATGATGCCCCGCTGCTCCTCCCGGATCTCCTCCACCACGTCGGCCACCGACAGGAACGGACGCGACGCCACCCGCGTCGCCGCCACCCGCACCGCCAACGGCAACCGCGCGCACACCCCCACCAGTTCCGCGACCGCGTCGGGTTCCGCGCCGGTCCGGGCCGCACCCACGACCCCCTCCACCAAGCGCACGGCGTCCACGGCGTCCAACACGTCCACCGCGATCCGCCGGACCGCCTCCAGCACCACCAACTCCGACAGCGCGCCGCGACTGGTCACCAACGCCAGCGACCCCGCCGCGCCGGGCAACAACGGACGTACCTGTTCGGCGGATCCGGCGTTGTCCAACACGACCAATACCCGCCGGGCCGCCGCCAACGACCGGAACAACGCGCCCTGCGCCTCCACGCCCTCGGGAATCCGCCGCTCCGCGACACCGAGCGCGGTCAGGAAGTCCGTCAGTACCACGTGCGGGGACAGCGGTGCGCTCGGGCCGTAGCCGCGCAGGTTCACGAACAACGTGCCACCGGGGAAACGGTCCTGGACGCGGTGCGCCCACCACACCGCCAACGTCGACTTCCCCACCCCGGCCGAACCGTCCAACGCCACGACCACCGCCCCGCCGCCGGCATTCGGCTCCGATCCCGCGAGCAGGGCGTCGAGAGCGGCGACCTGGGCGTCACGTCCGCAGAAATCGGGAACCGCGGCCGGCAGTTGTTGCGGCGCCACCACGGCTTCCGTAGAGGGCGGCAGCACCACCTGATCGATCCGGCCCGCCTGCACCGACACCCCGTGGATCGTGCCGCCCATGTCGTTGCTGACACCACCATCGACCATGAGTTCCAAGTCTGGCCGCAACACCGCCAGGAAAGTGCCCTCTGACCGATACATCACTCCGTCGGCTGAGTCACGCCCCAGCGGGGGCGGGCTTGTCGACGAGTGGCTCTGTCGCTGATTGTGCGAAGAGCACAGCAGGGTGATCTCAGGCGACACCCGGCGTCGAGGCCTCTAGGCGTACCCACGCCCGGGCGGTGTTCGTCGTCAGAAGAAGGCCGTGCAGACGAGGGTCAGCAAGCCGATCGAAGCGAGGGCGGACAAGAGCAGGAGGACGCGGGCCACGGCGCGGCCGCGGTCGGTCGACGAGGTCATGGGGTGCTTCCCGTCAACAGCCAGTGGATGGGGGCGGCCGGGTCGTCGTGGGGATCGGTGGAGGTAATGAGGTAGGTGACCACGAAGTAGCGGACGTGGGGGAAGTGGTGTTCCGCGGAGTGGACGAGGTCGGCGTGGCCGTGGGCGATGAGCCACGCGCGGACTGCGGCGGGGCGGTCCGGTGGGCGAGTGGCGTAGGGATGGGTGGAGCAGGGGAGGGTGTCGCCCTTGGTGACGACGACTGCGATGCGGCGCGGTGTGGCGGTGTCGTACTCGGTGAGGGTTTCGGTGAGCAGGTCGAGGACGGTCTTGGGGTCGGTGCCGGACGTGCGGGAGGCGGCGAGGACATCGGGGTCGGCGCGGGCGCGAACGGCGGGAAGTGCGAGCGGGTCGACGACGAGGACCACGCCGTCGCTGAGGGCGAGGAAGGCGGAGTCGGCGATGCGGTCGGCGTCCTGCACGATCTCCCCTGCCGCGTCGTAGAGGTGCAGGAGCCGGTTGCGCACCCGCAGGGTGTGCGAGACAGGTTGGCTCACCGGCGTGCGCGGCGGGAAGAGCCCGTTGGCGAGGAGGGCGCCGGTTTCGGCCAGTCTGCTGTCGGTGAAGGGGTCCGCGGGGACGGCGTCGTGACCGGACCTCATGCAGGCGACCGCGCTGTGCAGGAACACCGACTTCCCGGCGCCGGTACCGCCGACCACCGGGACGTGACGCGTGGGCATCGTCTGGGTCGGGGAGGGAAGGGAGGCGCCGCAGCCGCCACACCGCGGGGAGAGACCGCGTTTGCCGGTGAGCAGCAGTGTGGGCAGGTCCTGGCCGCACCGGCAGGTGCGGAGGAACACGCCCTGCGCGCCCGGGACGAGCGCGTGGTGCTCGCGACCGCAGGGGCAGACGAACATCGGGCGGGCGAGTCGGGTGTGGCAGCGGGGGCACTCCGTCGTGATTCCCCTCAGCACCAGGGAAACCGCCTCGAACAGCCACAACGTGCCGGCGAGGAGGCGGAAACCCGTTACCGCGGCGGTGAGGAACACCAGCTGCACCAACCAGGTGGTGGCCAGCAGGACGAGCGCGATGGTGTAGCCGATGGCGATCCCGATGCGCCCTACGAACGCGAAGAACGGCACCATGGGCGAGCCTGTGGTGACCTGGGACTCCTGGACCGGGCGCACCCGCCGAAGCCCGTTGCCCGCGAAGCCCTCGTCTAACTGGGCCAACACGCGCTGGTGCAGCGCTGCGAAGCAGGCGACGCCGAGGCGCCGGTGGTCGCGCAGAGCCGGGCCGGACAGGTACCGCCGGTCGGCTGGATCGGGCAGCGTGTCCAGCGCCAGGTGCTCGGTGTTCGCCCGGACGCCGAGGCAGTCGAGTGCTTCCCGGATGACGGCGACCAGCGCCAACGTGAGGCTGAACGCGACCGCGGCGGCGAGGACCGGCCCGGTGATCACGAGCATGAACACGGCCAGCAGCAGGTAGAGGAGGAGTCGGGCGATCACGAGGTCGTCCTCTCCTCACCCCGGAAGGTCGGTATCGCGCCGAACTCGGCGAGCAGCCACAGCAGCGGGTCCTCCACCCGGTAGGGCACCGGTTCCCGACTGCCGTCCGCTCGGTCGCCGAGCGCTGTCGCAGCGAAGTATCGGTGGCGGCGGAAGGCGGTGTGGGCACCTCGGATGAGGTCCGTCCTGTTCCAGCGGTAGAGCCAGGCAGTGGTTTCGTGGTGGACGTCCACCCCGTCGGACACCGCGTAGCCGCCTGTCCGGGGCACGGGTCGCAACAGCGGCGACCCGGGGTCGACCATGTCCCACACGGTGTCCAGTTTGGTCAGCACAACGGCCAGGGGCAGGCTGATCCGGGTGCGGGGGCGCAGGCCGCGCGCTGAGCGCATGGACTCGGCCAGCCCGGCGATCCCCGCGTCGCCGGGCACGGCCCCGGGCTCGACGGCCAGGACGAGGCCGTCGGCGTGCGCCAGGTTCCCCGCGGTCCCGTCGGCGCTGTCGTAGAACGCGATCACCACGGCCCGCCCCCGAGGTCGGACGCGCAGGCTGACCAGCAGCGGCTCGGGGCCGGTGGTGCGGTGCAGGACGGTTTCGGCGACCAGCACGCGATCTCGCTCGTGCCGCAGCCTGCTCTTCTCACCGAGCACGTCGAGGGACATCCCGGGGAAGCGGTCGTCCAGGTGCCCTTTCGCGACCCGCCGGATGACCGACGCCAACCAGGTGCTCTTACCGGCTCCCGTCGTCCCGAGCACGGCGACCACCTTCGGGCGGCCCTCGACGTACTCGCGCGGCACGGCCTGCCCACAGGCCGGGCACACCCGGCGGGCCTTCGGAGCACGTCCGTGCGGGCACTTGCCCTTGCGCGCGACGGACACCGGGAATTCGATCGCGGTCTCGCCGCAGCGCGAGGCGCACTGCCTCAGGTACGCCATCCCTGGCGTCCGGGTGTGGCAGTAGGGGCAGGCCGGGACGCGCCGGGCCGGGACGTTCCAGGTCGGAGCACGCACAGCGGTCTCCTCTCGGGTCAGGGCACGACCAGGAAGTGCGGGGCGGGGTGGGCGAGCTCGACCGTCTCGTCCAGGGAGAACGCGCGCAGGAACACCGGCCGCCGCAGGTGGCGCGGCACCCGGAACCGGACGGGCTCGGGCGGGCCGGGGGCAGGCAGCCGCAGGACCTCGACACCGTCCTCGGGTGCCAGCGGACGCGACCCGGACTTGGCGACGACCGCGATGTCGGGGGTGAATCCCGGATCGTGCACGGTGACCAGCAGTTCGCCCCGTCGCCACCAGGCCGCGCGCCGGACGCTGTAGTGCACCTCGCGCAGCCGCGTCGAGCACACCGTGACCATCGGCCCGAATCGGCCGGAGTCCACGACCGACACCCCGAACCAGTGCTCGCCGGGCAGGGTCGCGGTGATCCGCGCGCCGCGGCCCGCGTACGCGGACCTGCTGATCTCGACCGCGGTGGCCTGCGGGTCCAGCGGCCCGGTGGGCGGCCCGTCCACCCGCCAGACCACCCGCACATCGGTGGCCCACATCGGCCACTGCCACGTCAGCACCACCTGTGGGCCGAATCGCCTGGCGTGCAGGCCGGTGACCGGTTCCAGTGTCGCAGTCACCCGCGTCGCCGGGCCGATGGCGGCGAGCGGGCCGGACACCGTGACCGGCACGAGCACCCGCTGCCCTGCCAGGTCCGCCAGCGGGACCGACGCCCGGCCCGTGTCGCTGACCGCGACCACCCGGCCCGCGACCACCGCGTCGGCGGCGGCGAGGACCTGTGGCGCGGGCGCGACCCCGTCGTGCGGGACGCGGACCACCAGCGGAGTACCGCTGTGCCTGGTCCAGGTCAACTCCACAGTGTCGCCTGAAAGGCTGGCCTGCAGGTCGTCGACCTGGCGCGGGTTCCCCGGACACTCGCCGTGGACCGTCAAGCCCGCGCTGTCCTCGGGCTTGCCGGCCCGGCCGGGATAGCGGGCGCGCACGAGGTAGCGGTACTGCACACCGGGCACCACGGCGGTGTCGTCGAACCCGGTCCCGTCGCGCGTGGCGATCTCCGCGGTGTCGCCCGACGGCGCGATCCTGCTCACCGATGCCCCGACAGCTCCGGGAGGCAACCGCCAGCGGCCGTGCACCGACAGCATCGTCGACTCGACCGCCAGGTCCAGCACCTCCGGCGTCAGCACGACCTCCCTGCTGTGCGCCATCCCGCCAGGGACACCGTTCCTCAAAGTCTGCACCGTGTAGGACGTCCGCACCCCGAAGGGCGGCACGTCGGACAGCACCAAGGCGTCGGTGTCGTGGGCGATCACCGTCCCGCCCCGGCTGACCCGGTAGGTCAGCTGACCCGCAGTGGATGTCGACTTCCGCCACGTGATGACGACGGCGTCGTGATGTGCGCGCGCGGACACCTCGGCGGGTGCGGTGGCCGGACAGCGGCGCAGGCCCGACTTGATCGCGGGGTCGGTCAGCTCCCGACCAACTGCCAGGTAGCGGGCCGCCGCGTCCTCCGGCGCGGTGTCCTCCAGTTCACGGGCAGCCGCGAGATCGGCGGTCAACCGGTCCACGGTCGCGGCCAGCGCGTCTCGGACCCGCTCCCAGTCCCCGGTCAGCCGCCTGCTCGACAGCACCACGAGCGCGGCGTGCAGCCTGCCGTCGGCGACGGCTTGCCGGTAATCGGACTCCCAGTCGGATCGGTGCGTGCGTCGGCACCAGACGGCGTAGGCGAGCGTGTCGGGGTCGCGGGGGAGACCGCTCGCGACGCTCCGCTGCGGGTCGGCTGCGGCGAGGAAGCTGACCTCCTGATAGCCCAGCAGCACGGCCACCGACAGTTCGGTGAGGAACTCGTGGCGCAGCAGCGGGCTCAGCCCGTCGGGCTCGACCAGCGCTTGTTCGACGATCTTGAGCACGGTCAGCTCAGCCTCGACACCCGCTCCTCGTCGGGTCCGCAGATGTGCGCGTCTGCGCCGGAGTGCGTCGGCGTGGACGTCCGGGCCGCCGGACGACAGGTTCCTGGTCAGGTACTCCCACAGGTTGGGGGTCCCGAGGTCGTCCAGCGCGGCGGTGATCCGGCGCGACCGGGGCGTGTCCGGCGGGATGTCGAGGCTCGCGGGCTCGCGCTCGACCGCCCGGTGCTGTTCGAGCGCGGCCAGGACGTCCGGGCGGCTCCAACGGCCCGCGGACTGCCGGACGAGGGCCGCAACGGCGGCGCCGGGCATGCCCGGCGCGGACCGCAGGAACTGGTCGACCACCTTGGCGAGGGCGGAGCGCTCCGCCGCTACGGCGGTCCGGTGCACCGAACGCTCGCGCGGATCTCCCAACATCCGCGCGGCGATCGGATGCCCGCGCCGCAGCCGTTCCACGGCCCGGGTGCGCTCACGCAGTTCGGGCATGCCCCACAGCTCCGGAATGGAGGTCAGCGCCGAGTCGACCTCGTCGGCGGTGCAGTCGGCGGGCAGCCGGTACACCCGGAACAGGTTCCGGTGGGGCGACCACCCCGTCTCGACCGGCGTGATGACGTCGTCGAGGTAGGCGCGGACATCGGCCTCACGGAGTCCGGGAAGGTCCGTCTCTGCCATGTCACCGCCGCAGGCCGGGCAGTGGCGCGACGGTGTCGGTGTCGCGGCCGCGGACCTGGGTTTCGATCCTCAGCCGCGCGCCGTTGGCCGCGTGGGCGTCGATCCGCAGCACTCCGTCGACGCCCAGGGAGAAGTCGAGCTCGACCGGGTCACCACGTCTGCCGTCCCGCGGCAGCCCTTCCAGGGTGCGCTCGTCGAGCCGGAGGTGGTCGGCCTCCTCGTCGGACAGCACATCCGTCATGGACTCGTACACGGCGACCCGCATCGCGGTCTGCCCGTCGCGCACTGTGCACAAGGTGTGCCGTCCGCTGGTGGGCAGCGGGGTGTTCGGGACGATGATCCAGTGCATCGTGCTGCTGCTGAGCGAGGGGCGACCGGCATCGCGCATGATCAGCACGCCGTAGCCCTTGGACGTCACGTCCACGACCTTCCGGGACTCGCCTGCGGCGACCTGGGCGGCGCCCTTGGCGACCACCAGTTCCGCATCGGCCGCGAGCCGGGGCGTGGGCAGGTGCGGGAACGCTTCGTCGAGCCTCCTCGCCACGGCGGGCGTGCGTGACATCCCGCCGACCAGGAGGACGTCGTCGATCGTCGACACCCCGGCGGCGCGGGCCTGCTCGATGAGGTCGGCGGTGAAGTCGAGGGTCCGGTCGAGCAGGTCGGAGGTGGCCGTCTCGTAGTCGTTGCGGGAGATCACCATGCGGTGCACACGGCCCTGCGCGGTCCGCAGGGTCAGCAGCTGCTCGGTGGAGGTCGACAGCGCGACCTTCACCGCCTGCGCCCGTCCGAGCAGACCTGCCATCAGTCGCGGCGACGTCCGAGGATCCTCCTCGTCGGAGAGGTCGCCCAACTGGTCGAGGACGAGGTCGACGAGCACCCGGTCCCAGTCGGCGCCGCCGAGACGGGCGTCCCCGCCGGTCGCCACGACACGGACCTCGTCGGGGAACATGAGCACGACGGTGACGTCGAAGGTGCCGCCGCCGAGGTCGTAGACGAGGACCGCCCGCCCGGCCGGGGTACCGCGCAGGCCGCTGGCCAGCGCCGCCGCGGTCGGTTCGTTGACCAGGTCGAGCACGTCCAGCCCCGCGATGTGGCCTGCCTCACGGGTGCGCGTCCGCTCCGCCGTCCCGAAGTAGGCGGGGACCGTGACCACGGCACTGGCGAGCGGACCATCGGCGGGCACCGCGGTGCCGAGCGCCTCGAGCGCGTCCTCGACGGCCTGCCGCAGGATGAGGGCTGAGATCTGCTCGGGCCGCAGGTGCCCGCCGGGGACCGCGACGGTGTAGTCGCCGCCGATCTCGCGCTTGATCTCGGTGATCACCCGCCCCGGCTCGTGCGCGCGCTGGTCGAGCGCGAGGTCACCCACCACAGCGGTGCCGTCCGCATCGAGGTACACAGCCGACGGGGTGGTCGCGCCGCCCTCCCGGTTGCTCAGCACCCTGACCTTCCCGCTGCCGTCCACCACGCAGACGCACGTGGCGGTCGTGCCCAGGTCGATTCCCAGGCGAGGACGATCAGCGCCGGTCGTCATGCTCGTCCTCTTTCCGTTCGTAGGCCTCGGTGATCTGCGCCGGCCGCGGCTGCACGTCCGCGGTGTCCAGCACCCACACGGGAAGCTGTCCGTCGCGCTGCGAGACGCCACGGACCCGCCTGGGGAGGTCGAGGATTCCGGGGTCGTTCGACGCGACGAGGACCTGGGGGACCTGGCGGCTCGCATCGATCCTGGCCATCCGCTCCGCCGCGACCTGGTCACGACCCAGGATGCGGACGTCCTCCTCGAGCTCCGCCGACCGCTTCAGCTTCTCCTGCTTGATGCTCTCCCTCTTCAGGTCCGTCTCCACCGCCGCGTTGATCAGTTGCTGGCCGAGTTGCCTGCTCTGCTGCCGCAGCTTCGCGATGTGCCGGAACTCCTCGTTCATCTCGTCGGACCGGAACTTGATCGCCCCGATGGTCGTCAGCCTGGGGGAGACGTTCTGCTCCCGAAGCGCCTGTTCGACCAGGGTTTTCAGCTCGGCGCGGACCTGGTTCTGATCGCTGATGAACTCCTCGATGAGGTGGCTGTTGGACACCTCGTTGAAGTAGCCCTTGACCACCACACCGAGCAGGCGGGTGACCAGCCGCTGCACCGCGGCCGACTTGCGCACGCCTGCGGTGCCGTGCTCCTCGTCGTCCTCGCCGAACCGCTTGACCAGGTGCGGCGCGGTCTCCGGCGGGATGGCGAAGGTCTGGGTGAGTTCGACCGAGACGTGGAACCCGTCCAGGGTCACCTCGATCAGGTCCAGTTCGGAGTCGTAGCGGTCGGCGCTGACGTCCTTGCGCCCCCAGGAGAGGATCAGTTCCCGTGAGGGGATGCGCACCACGCGGGCGAAGAACGGGTTGATCGCGTAGGTGGAGCCGCCCGGGAGCACCTCCGACTGCGGACCGAACTGCCCGCCGTTGGCCAGGAAGATCCAGGGGAACTGGAAGCTCTCGTGGCCCTCGATCTTCGGCGCGGGTTCGGCGGCGTTGACCGGGTGCAGGCCTTCGGTGACGATGACGACACCGGTCTCCTCGCTCTCCACCGACACCAGTCGCAGGTCCTCCGGCTCCAGGTAGTGGTGCGACAGCGGGACCGTCTCGAGGTCCAGGTGGTTCTCGGTGAGGACGTTGAACATGTCGGTGTTGATGGCGTAGTTGCCGCCACCGGGGAGCAGCGCCTGCTGCGGTCCCTGCTGCCCACCGTCGTCGAGGAACTTCACCCCCTCCTGGAAGTAGTTGCACTCGACGTGCCGGGCGAGGGTGTGGCCGTACGGCATGATCTCGCCCACCTTGGCCACCACGACGCCGATGGTCCTCAGCGGGACGTAGGTGCGTTTGACGATCTTCACGTCGAAGACGGTCGGGTGGATGGCGTACTGGCCGCCGCTGTTCAGGATCTCGATCTGCGGTCCTTGCTGCCCGCCTCCGTCGAGGAACGTCTCGAAGTCCTGGAAGTGGTCGCACGGGACGTGCCGGGCGATGGGTTGCCCGTGCTCCAGCGAGCCGCCCATCTTGGCGTGCACGATCCCGATCGAGTCCATCGGAATGCTGATCATGTCCTGGAAGTGCACCAGGTAGAGCCGACGTGGACGGAAGTAGATGCGACCGCCGATCAGCAGCCTGCTCTGCCGGTTCACCGCCTTGGCGAGCGAACCGGCGCGCCGGAACGAGCTGTACTTGCGGGTCACGACGACGAACTGGCCCAGCGGAACGTCCAGGATCGACCGCTTGACCTGCTGCACGACCAGCACGAGGAAGCCCAGCCCGGCCAGGATGGCGAGCCCCGGCACCACGAACCCGATGACGTCACCCACTGCGCCGCTCCTCACTGATCCGGTCGTGCACCGCGGTGACCGTCATGCTCCAGTTGTCGTACCAGCCGTAGGAGCGCTTGGGTGGGCGCAGTGTCGGGAAGAACCCGGGGACGTCCGCACGGTCGGCGACCCACGTCTCGTAGTCGTCGGAGACGATGCCCTCACGGCTCCACCCGAAGGCGCGGGCCAGGGTGAACATCCTGTTCCGCGAGTTCTCCGGCAGCAGCGCCCGCTGGGCGCGGAAACCGTGCCTGCCGCCGGTCTCCTCCTGCCACACCTCGGCGAACTCGCGCAGGAACGCGGTACCGAGGTGACTGACGTGGGACCGGGTCATCCAGCCCTCGTCCGTCCGCCCGGCTGCCGCGAGCAGCATGTCGGTGGTCAGCCTGTCGGCCGTGACGAGATCACCCGCTCGCAGCGCGGTGCGCACCGCCGCGATGAGCGCCGCCGTGCGGTCCACCGGGCTGGTGGCGTCGTGCGTTCGCGGCTCTGTGCGCACCAGGGCACGCAGCTGCGTGAGATGAGCTGGACCGGGCAGTGCGCTGGCACGCGCGTCGAGGAAAGCGTCCGGCTGCCGCGGACCGGCCAGGACGATCCGCCGGACGGGAATGTTGAGCCGTTCCGCGGCGAGTCGCATGTCGACGGTTTCCGGGGTGGGTCGGTCGGTGTCCAGGACCAGCAGCACGCCGGCACCGTTGAGGGTGTCCGGAATGGTGGAGGTCCGTACGGTGAAACCGTTCTCCGCCAGGAGTTTCCGCAGCCGGATCGCGTATCCATCCTGGGGTGGACTGCAGACCACCACGGACGCGGCCACCGATTCCAGTTCGGCGGCCACCTCGTCGGCGTCCGGCCGGTCCCGTTCCCGTTTCGACAGTGCCAGGCCCACCATCTCGCGCACCTCGCCCGGCACCGCGCGCAGGTCCGGGTCCGCGCCGAGGATGGCCGGGATGACCTCGCCCGCCGCGCCGTCGCCGAACGGCCCTCGCCCGGTCGCGGCGTAGAAGACTACGCACCCCCACGCGAAGACGTCGGACTTCACCGACGCGGTGCCGCCTCCTTTGACCAGTTCCGGGGCTTGGTAAGGCAGGGTTCCCATCACCTTCCCGGTGCTCGTCAGGCGACCGATGTCGGCGACGGTGGTCGCGATGCCGAAATCGATCAGCACGGCGCGCACCGCGCCGACCATCACGTTGGAGGGCTTGAGATCGCGGTGGATCAGCCCTTCCCGGTGGATGTCGCGCAGCGCCCGTGCGGTGTCGCGGGCGAGCGAGACGACGCGTTCGGCGGGGAGACCCCTTCCGGGTACCGCCAACCGGTCGAGCGCCTGTCCCCGGACCACCTCCGTGGCCACGTAGAGCGGGTCGCCCACCACTTGCGAGTCGACCACCGTGGCGGTGTACTCCGAGCGCACCGCCCGTGCTGCCTCGATCTCCTGGGTGAACCGCTTGCGGTACACGGGATCGGCCGCGTGCGACGAGTGGATGACCTTCACGGCCACCTTTTCTCCGGACGACTCCGCCAGGTACACCGTCCCCATCCCGCCTGATCCCAGTCTGCCCCGAACCCAGTAGGGTCCCAGGCGTCGCGGATCGCCTGGCCTCAGCCCCTCGAACTCCCCAATGACCATTCGTCACCTTTCCGGCACACGAACGTCCCCCGACGCCTGCCACGCGCGAGCCCCACTTGCCCGCCGTGCGTCGCAAATACGATGCTAGCCCGGTTCGCGACAAAACTGTCTGGTTATCACGCTTTTGTCCTACGGGAGTCGGCTCTGCGTGTTCTCCTGGTGGTGAAATCTCAAGATCGATTGTTCTGTATTGGTCCGTGACCTGGAATGAGTCGTCTTGCCGTAAATCTGCGGATTTAAGGCCATGTCAAAATGATCTTGGAATACGGTCGATCGCCCGGGTTCGACCGTTGTGTGAGGAAAGGTCGACTTCCCCGGATCGTCGCCGACGAGTCGTAGCGAGAATCGAACCGCTGCTCCCGGTGATACAACGCCGCAGCGACCACCCCAGTCGCAGGCGGCTGGATGACCGCGAGGTGCTCTCGGTCGTCCTGTTCGTGCTTTACGCCGACATCCCGTGGGAGTCCTTGCCGTCAGAATGGGTTCCGCTCAGGCATGAGCGCATGGCGGCTACAGGGCCGGCACCAGTCGGAGGTGGCGACGGCTGCACGAGGACCTGCTCGCTGAACCGAACGCCGCGGGCGCATCGGACTGGCCGCGCGCGGTGATCGACGAGTCGACCGTGCCGGATCGGGCTCGAAGCACCACCCGATCACCGAAACGCGTGGCATCCCGCTCGCTGTATCCCCCACCGGCAGGCAACCGCAATGACGTCACCCAACTGATGCCGCTGATCGGCAACCTTCCCCCGCGAGGGGCGACACGGGCCGCTCGCGCCGACGCCCCGACATGCTCTACGCCGATCAAGACCACGACAGGTGCCGCAGGCTGGTGTGTGACAAAGGCACCAGACCCATGATCGCCGTCGTGGGTCGACCACGGCTCCTGACTGGGCGTGCACCGGTGGTGGTCGGGCAGTTCTCCGCTCCTGTGCACCGGTTCCGCCGCCTACGGGTCCGAGGGAAGATCCGCGATGACATCCACGATGCATTCCCGAACCTGGTCTGCGGCGTCATCTGCCGGCACCGCCTGCGCAACCTCTTGTTGAGTCAGAGGCGTCTGGCCCGCTCCTACCCTCAAGCGGACGTCTCTCACGGCCACCAGCGCCGCGCATCGTCGATCGCCGTAGCAAGGCTGTCGGGAAACCCGGGACCGGTGAGTTCGGCGAGCCTGGGGGCCGCCCCGTTCAAGAGCGCGAGACAAGTCGTCCGACTGACTGACCGCATCGTGCGGCGAAGCAGGGCGACCAGGTCTGGGCCCTGCAGAATCGTCGCAGCACGGGTCACCGCCGCGACCAGCAGCCCACGATCCCGGCTCGGTGCCGCCGCCACTGCCCGTGCGAGGTGAGCGGCGGAGCCGAGGACGGGCACCAGGCCGGTGAGCGCCCGCGTCCGAGCCTCCTCCGGGAGGAGTTCAGCGGCGGAAAGCGCGACATCCACCTCGGCGACGGCCAAACCGGGCGCAGCCGAGGCCAGCGCGCGAGCTCTGCGGAACGGGTCCTCCATCGCCAAGATCTCGGAGAGCCTGCGGGCAGGGGGCGGGGGAGGGCTGTGCCCCACGGCGGTAGTGCGCTCGTCGGGCAACGCGTATCCGGCCAGCACCCCGGCGCGGGTCCGGAGGTTGGCCGCTGCAAGGGCGTCGTCGGGATGGATGTCGGGGGCAGCGGTGATGGTGCGGGCCGCAGTCAGTGCGGCGGTAAGCACCGGTGGCCGCTCGCCGACGGGCAGCCGAGCTGCGACCGCCGTCAGCAGGACGGCCCGGGCGTCGAGGTCGGAGATCTCAGCCGCGGCGGCGAGCACCTCGGCAAGGTCATCGTCGGAACTGGTCGGGATCAGGGCGACGAGCTCGTCGACCCGTGCGGGTTCGCTGCCGTCCGTTGTGGCATTCTTCAGCAGCGCGCCGATTCGCGGCCGGGGCTTCTCGCGCGGCGTGGCGGTACCGGCTACAGCGGACACCGCGTCATCGACGAGGTGATCGGGCAGTTCCGGCAGAATTCGCCGGACGGTCTCCGCACGATCGTGCTCACCGGCGACGGACATCGCCGAATCCAGGGCATCCCGAAGCAGGTTCAGCCGGGGCTGCCCGTCCAGGCGTCGCGCGATGGCTGCCTGCGCGACGGCACGCCACCCGCCGTGCCGCACCCGGGACGCGATCGACACCGCGTCGGCCACGTCCGTCAGGTGCGGCGCTATCCGGGTCAGCACGTCGCCGGTGATGTGGGTGACGGGATCACGGGCAGCGGCCAGCGCCCACGCCACCGCCGGAGGACGAAGGTGATCCGGCAGGAGCGGGACCAGCGCGGCGAGCAACAGCGCCCTGGCAGGCGGGGCGTGCAGCCGACGGGCGTGCGCGACCGCCCGAGCCGGCGTCCACATCCCGGCCTTCACCAGGGCGACCACGAGGTCGGCCGGGATGTTCGCGGTGAGGCTGTTGATCGAGGAGGTCGCGAGCGCGCACCGCGCCTCGTCCACCAGCGTCGACGCGGGTCTGCCCGCGGCCAGCGCCTCGTCGGTTCGGTGTGCGAGGTGCACCCACAGGGCCGTGACGTCGGCGAGATAGTCGTCGACGGCGTCGGCGTGCTCGTGGACGGCGAACCACAGGTTGCCCGTCCTGTCCCCGACGGAGAGAAGCCGGCAGAGATCCTCGATCCGTCCGGCGTCGAGCAGGTGCCCCGCCAGGTGTCTCACCGCGTATCCCGATCCCGCTGTCAGCAGGTCGTGGTCGGCGGACAGTCGCGGCAACCCGGCGTCGAGCCCGCCGAACCTGCCGAGGTGGTGATCGATGATCCGGTGACGTGCGGTCGTCGCCGCGGCACCCAGGGTCTCGCTCCAATGCCAGTCCTCCTCGGCTCCGAGGTCGTCCAGAGGGCGGCCGTTCAGAAATTCCCGCAGGCTGGTGTGGTAGACGGCAAAGCTGCGGGCCGTCGGCCCCGCGCGCTCCACGGCGAGGAACGGCCGAAGGGTGCTGTGGCACCAGCGCCGGACCGCGGTCTCGTCGGCGTCGGCCGCCAGCGCGAGGTCGGCGGCGTTGAGCGGCTCCCCGATGACGGCGACCACGCCCAAAAGCCGCAACAGCCCGGCGTCCCAGTCCGGGCTCCTGCTCCAGCGATCCACGGTATCGGTGTAGTAGTGGGACAGACCCGATGGCAGAGTGGCGAGGTCCCGTACGTCACGAACCCCGTTGCGCAGTTCCTCGACGGCATAGCGCAGGTACACCCAGACGCCCCGGCACCGGTCCAACAGCGCGGCGATGACGTCCTCGCCGGCAAGCTCCGGCGGCAGCACCGCACGCAGGTGTGCCGCGACGTCGAGGCTGTTACGCGGATCGTCGGCCGCCAGCCGCACCACAGCCTGGTTGCCGCCGGCGCGCGCCGGCGGGTGGCCGGTCCGATAGGTGCCCACCACGAACACCCCGTCCGGCAGCACGAACGGCAGTCCCCACGGCTGCCCGTCGACCTCTGCCTCGTCCGCCCCGTCGACGACCAGGACCAGTCGGCTCCCCGCGGCCCGCGCCCGCTGGGCCGCCGCGCGGAGCACCACGTCGAACCCCTCCGGGGTGAACGCCCACTCCGGCACCATCGCGCCCGGCGCGATGTCCGCCAGTGTCCACCGTCGCACCAACTGGCCGACCAGGTTCTGCAACCCGACCCGCACCGTCGCGCCTCTGCTCACCCCGGCGAAGTGCCCCACCCACCCCCGCTCCCGCACCAGGAACGCCGCCAACGCCGTCTTCCCCACCCCGGCGTCCCCCTCGACCCAGACGTAGCCGCCGGACATCTCGGCCAGACGTTCGTCGATCTCCGCGAGCACCCACCCCCGCCCGGTGAACCCCTCGCTCAACACTCGCCCCGTCACTTGCCGGTGATCCCGGACGGCGTTCTCCACCGACACCGCGGCGGGGCCCGCCGGTACGGGGGTGATGGTGTGCCCCTGGCCCGCGACTACGGGACTGCCATGGACGACGTTGTCCACAGCTTGGCGGCCGGGGAACTCGGGCAGACCGGACGACAGGGTGCTGGCCACCCGTGGCACGGTGGCCACGGCTGAGGAGAGTCGGCGAGCATGAGCCAGTGTGCCCGCAGAGGGTTCGGCGCCGTAGGTCTGGCGCATCAGGGTAGTAAGGCGATCGATCCAGACGGGGACGGCGATGTGCTCTCCGAGCGCGCACAGGGCGCGGACGCCGAGAAGCAAGAACTCGTCCGTCGGGTGGTGCTCGACGAGGACGTGCAATTCCTGCAGCACCCGGTCGGCGTGGCCACTGCCCAGCAGGGCTTGCAAGTGGTGTGCTTTAAGCGTTCGATGCCAGGTGGCCATCTCCCCGCGGCGGCGGTCGGCCCAGTCGCCGGCGAGTCCGGCCAGCGGGGCACCCCGCCACAGGGCGAACGCCTCCTCGAACCGGTCCGGGTCACGGGTCTGTTGGGCGGTGCCGGCCAAGGTCCGGAACCGGTGGTAGTCCACCAACATCCGGTCGATGGCGAGCACGTAGAACCCGGGACGTGATCTGCTGTCCAGCCAGGCGCCATTACCACCCGCGCTGGTAAGAGCGCCGCGTATGTGCTTGGCGTAGGTCTGAATGGTGGACGCAGGTTTCCTGGCCTGTTTACCTTCCGGGTTGTCGGGCGACCACAGGCAGTCGATCAGCTTCCCGACGCTGACCGGCTCGTTCGGGGACAAGGCCAACACGGCCAACATGCACTTCTGCGTTCTTGTTTTCAGCTTGTGTTCGCCCTGGTCACTGTGAATCCCGACACCGTCCAACAGTCGGATCTCCACCCGCGCCCTCCCGGAAGGCTCGACCTGCCCGGAGTGTGACAGGCGATCTGCCGGGGGGATCCGCAACGGTGCGGGCTTCACCCGTTCGGACATGGTTTGCCCGGTGGTTGTCCACGGTTCTGTCCGGGAAGCCATGCAGGGCGATTGCATAGTCAGACAGCAAGACGCTGAGCTGGGAGTTTGGGGTGTGAAGGGCCTTCGTGGAGGCGATGGCGGCGGGTGAGACCGCATCGGTGATCATGGAGTTGCGACGCTTCACGACTCCGAGGAAGACCCACCCGCCGATGGCATCATCTCTCATCACCGCGCTGACCGTCACGCCGGGCCGCGTCGGCAGCCCGCCGCCGCCTGTCACCGACGGTGAGCACGGCGGTCTGCTGGGCGCCTTGGCGAAGGTGCCGGACCCGCGTGACCCGCGCGGGATCCGTTACCCACTGTCGGCGCTGCTCGCGGTCGCGGTCTGCGCGGTTCTGGCCGGGGCGTCGTCTTTCGCGGCGATCAGCGACTGGCTGCGGGATCTCGACGGACATGCCCGTGAGCGGCTCGGGTTCGACCGCATCCCTTCCGCCACAACGATGTGGCGGGTGTTGACCCGGCTCGACGCCGATCTGTTGGCCACCGTCCTCGGCGGCTGGCTCACCGCCCGCGCCCGGTGATCGTCACCGGTCCGACCAGATCGATACCGTCATGTCATCGCCGTGGACGGCAAAACCCTGCGCGGCGCCCGCCTGGACGATGGGCGCCAGGTCCATCTGCTCTCCGCGCTGGACACCGGCACCGGCATCATGCTGGCCCAGGTCACCGTGGACGCGAAGTCGAACGAGATTCCCGCGTTCACCCCGCTTCTCGACGCCGTCCACACGGTCGTGGGCACTCTGGAGGGCGTGGTGTTCGTCGCCGACGCACTGCACACCCAAACCGACCACGCCCACCAGGTCGCCGCCCGCGGCGCCCACCTGATGACCGCGGTGAAGGGCAATCAGCCGACGCTGCTCGCCCAACTCAAATCCCTGCCCTGGCCCGAAATCCCGGTCGGTGACCGCACCCGCGACCGCGGTCACGGACGCCGCGAGACCCGCACCGTCAAAGCCGTCACACCGCGCACCCCCGGCGGCATCGCGTTCCCGCACGCCCAGCAGGCCATCCGGATCACCCGCAGCCGCACCACCCACACGAAGACCACTCGTGAAACCGCCTACTTCACCGTGTCCCTTCCCACCGGCGACGCCCTGCCGAGCGACCTGCAGGACTGGATCCGCCGCGAATGGCTCATCGAGAACCAGATCCACCACGTCCGCGACGTGACGTTCCGTGAAGACTCACACCAAGCCCGCACCGGCACCGGCCCCGCCGTCATCGCCACCCTGCGCAACACCGCGATCGGATGGCACCGCACCAACGGCGACACCAACATCGCCCGCGCCCTCCGACGCGCCAACCGCCGATCACACGACCTCATCACCGCCGTGACCAGCAGCTACCCCACAACGCAATGACCCTGGGAAGCCATGTCCAATCATGGTCGACGGTCCGCGCCTGGTCTCGTAGACGACGGAGAAGCCGATAGCAGCACGCACGGCCGAGTACGGGTAGTGGATCACAAAGGACCACCCCCGCTCGCGCGGGGAAGACCCGCTGTCGGTGGTCGCGATGCCGTGGGAGGCGGGACCACCCCCGCTCGCGCGGGGAAGACGGCGCCCTCCAGGTACACGCGGGCGATGTCGGGGGACCACCCCCGCTCGCGCGGGGAAGACTTGTCGCAGACGACCTTGACTGCTTCGGCGTGGGGACCACCCTCGCTCGCGCGGGGAAGACGCTCGCCACGTCACGGTGACCTCACCCGAGGCAGGACCACCCCCGCTCGCGCGGGGAAGACGTACCGGACCCCACCATCACCCGCTGCCGCGGCGGACCACCCCCGCTCGCGCGGGGAAGACGTGTGCCTGGCCTCCCCGCCGGCCACGCGAACCGGACCACCCCCGCTCGCGCGGGGAAGACGGTCGTCGGCAGACCAACACCTACACGTACTCGGGACCACCCCCGCTCGCGCGGGGAAGACCTTGCGGTTGGCGACCAGCCTCCTGCGATCGAGGGACCACCCCCGCTCGCGCGGGGAAGACACCGACGGCTTCCGGGTTATGAGCCCGGCGCGCGGACCACCCCCGCTCGCGCGGGGAAGACGGTCCGGGGCGGTGACGATGCACCCCAGCGAGCGGACCACCCCCGCTCGCGCGGGGAAGACCCGCCGACGTCCGCCGCGCGCTGGAGCAGGTCCGGACCACCCCCGCTCGCGCGGGGAAAACGCCGTCTCCATCGTGCTCCCTCCGTCGCCGGGCCGGACCACCCCCGCTCGCGCGGGGAAGACTGGAAGGTCCTGGTCGAGGACGAGGACCCCGCGGGACCACCCCCGCTCGCGCGGGGAAGACCTGGGCCTGAGCATCGACACCAGCTGGCGGTTCGGACCACCCCCGCTCGCGCGGGGAAGACCACCACGTAGTTGTCAGCGGCGGACCCCAACTGGGACCACCCCCGCTCGCGCGGGGAAGACATGGCGGACTACGCCGCAGCCAAGTACACCCCGGGACCACCCCCGCTCGCGCGGGGAAGACGTCTTCGCCGTCAGCGGCCGGAGCCCCAGACGCGGACCACCCCCGCTCGCGCGGGGAAGACACTTCTTGAGCTGCGACGTTACAGGTCGCTGCCCGCGTTTTCATTCGGTTCATCGCGGTCTCGAATATCGACACACGCCCGGGACTGACAGAGCTGAACGGCGCGGTTGGAAACTTTGCTTCGCGTCGTCTGGCCTGACACGATCACCATCGGAACCGGTCGTGGACGGCTTGTTCCTTGACCAGTGCGGCGTAGGAGGCTTGGCCTCGGCGCTGGGGTGGTAGTTGGTGGCGGAAGGGCCGTAGGAGTAGGGCCGCAGGCGGGTGGAGCACAGTTCGTGCCCGGCGAACAGTCGTGCCGGGTCCCGTGACCGGAAGTCCGTGCTCATGGTGGTGGCGCGGTCGCGGATGACGTCGTTGAGCGCGCCCACCAGGGCGCGGGGGCCGTCGTAGTCGCCGGCGTCGTGGTCGAGGAGGTCGCCGAGGTGTCGGCACGGGATGAAGTCCTCATTGTCGATGACGAGTTGCGGGTAGCCCGGCACCCAGACCCGGGCACCGGGGCGCGAGTGGTGATGTCGCGGTAGAACTCGTCGAGGCGTCCCGGAAGTGCGTTCCGCACCGGTTCCGGCAAGCGCCGGTACTGCTCGGTGGAGGTATCGCACGAGTCGAAGACGCAGGCGCGGGCGAAGTCGGCGAACTCCACGTCATTGCCGCCGATGGTGATGATGACCAGATCGGTGTCGGTGTCCGGGAAGTCCAGCTGCGACCGCTCGCCGTTGGAGCCGTGCCGCACGTCGCCGGTTGTGTCTCCCGGGCAGGCGCGGAAGACCGTGATGAAGTCCAGGTTGTGATCCGGGTCGAGCAGCTCCGGGTGGACCTGGCCGCTGTGGTGGCAGCCGTTGGTGTCGGAGGGGCGGTGCAGGGCTTGGCGGCCTCGCCGGAAGGGAGGAGTCGAGCGCGACGTGCGGCAACGGTTGGTGCCCCGGGGTGGACAGGCCCGGCACCACGCCACGCGGGTAGTTCAGGCTTGCACCCTTGAACGGCAGCCGGTGAAGGGTCGGCGGTGGCAGCGGCCCGTTGTTTATCCCGCCGAGGTTGCGGTGGCCCGGCTGCGCGCACGTGGTCAGCGGTACCGCGTCGGAGGGTGGGGCCGGCCCCACCGGTGTCGTCGTAGGGGGGACCGCGCGAGGTGGGTGTTGCCGCCCAGGTCGGCCTGCGGCGCGGTGACGTGCCGGACGGCCGCACCCGTCGTGGGCGGGGGGGTGAGGCCGATGGTCCCGACCGGGGGCGGCAGGCACACCGAGCAGGTCGCTGCCGCAGCCGTACGCGGTCATCGCCGCACGACCCCGCGGCGAGGCGAGCAGGCCGCGCGTCGCCGCGCACCGGCCTGGCGCGTCGCAGACCGGGTGGGGCCAGCTGTCGCCGTCAAGAACGGTGATGTCGTGTGCGTGCGGCATCATCAACGGGAAGAAGCCGAAGTGGCCGTACTGCGACACGGCGGCGTTGGCCGACAGCGGCCGGTCGAAGCGCACCGGTGTTCATTGCGGTGTGGGTGGACATCCGCTGTCGGTGCGGCCTGGGGGCTGCCCGCGGGAGCGGTTGGGTCCTGCGGGCGGTCACCCGGGCTGGCACCGTGCGACGAGAGTGCGGGGGAGTGGGTGACGAAGGCGGTCGAGCCGGGGCCGATGGAGGCCGCCGACCTGGAGGACGAGGTCGACGACTGGCTCGCCGACCGCGGCATCGCCGGTCGGCGACACCGGTACCGGCATCGCGCCCGAGGTGGTGGGGCGCATCTTCGAGCCGTTCTTCACCACCAAGGAGGTCGGCGAGGGCACCGGGCTCGGCCTGGACATCTCGTGGCGCATCGTGGTGGACCACCACCGCGGCGACATCGACGTCCGGTCCGAGCCCGGTGACACCCGCTTCACCGTCCGGTTGCCGCTGTCAGCACGCCTTGCGCAGGACGCTGCCGGAGGTGCCGTTCAGCGCCACTGACGTGACGGCCGTGCCGCCCTGGTTCCGGTAGGTACCGCCGAGCTTCACGGTGACCGCCGCGGTATCGCGCTGGTTCGCGTTGACCAGGACCGTGCCGCAGGCGAAGTCGCGGCGGAACACGTTCGTGGCCACCTTGCGGTACGCGCCGGTGGGCGCGCCCAGGTCCCAGTCGTACTCGGCGTGCCACGGCGAGGCGTCGCCGTAGCCGTCGGTCTGGTCGACCTCGGCGATGGCCGCGCGCCCGCCCGCCGCCATCAGGTAGCTGGCCAGCGCGTACCGGTAGGGCCGGTCGGCGCCGGGGGAGAAGTGCGGCTGCACCCAGGTGATCTTGCCGCGCGCCTCGTTCGAGGCGATCTGGGCGACCTGCCTGCTCCAGCCCTGGTCGTACTCGGGCAGCAGGTTGGTGTCGTCGAACGCCAGCCACCACTCGTCGAAGCCGCCGTCGAGGTGCTCGGTGTAGCGGTCCCAGGCGCCCGCGTGCAGCCGGGCGTTGGACAGGTTCGCGACCGTCTTCAGCCCGGCGGCGGTGAACGCCCCGCGGGTGGCGGACAACATCGACACGTAGGCGTCCTGCATCGCGGCGTCGGTCGGGTACTCCGCCGGGCACCGGCCCTCGTGGTAGGCGTCGCACGGGAACAGCGCGTTGTCCATGAAGACGCCGTCGAAACCGGCCGCCCGGGTCGTCCGGACGACGTTGTCGGCCCACGCGCGCTGGTACCCGGGGTCGCCCACGTCCATCTGCCAGTGGCCCGAATACCCGCTGTACTCGAACCGCTTCCCGGAAGCGTCGGTGAGGAACCACTCGGGGTGGTTCTTGTTCGCGTCGCAATAGCCGACGCCGGCCGGCAGTTGTTGATCGTCGACACCGTTGCGGCACGCGTAGGAACGGGTCGAGGAAAGGTCTTTGTACACGAACGTGGAGATCGCCGGGTTCGCCGCCTTGAACTTGGCGGCGAGGTCGCCCTCCCAGGCGTTGAGCACCACGTAGCTGCGCCGCTTCGCCTCCTTGACCAGCACGTCGTCGCTGATGGGAGTGCTGTTCATGTGCAGCCAGAACGACTGCGGGCGGCCGGGCGCGGCCGTGGTGGAGGGTGCGGCGGCGCCGGCCGTCGGGGTGGTCAGCGCCGCCGCGATCACGGCTCCGGTCAATGCCGTGACGATTGTGCGGGTCCTGTTTTCGCGCAGGGGCATACCGAACTCCAAACGGCGGGAGCAGAGCCGCCAGGTGATTTGGCAGCAATAAAACCGCCGAACGGCGCAGAGGTCAAGTAACGCGTGTCACACCACGCGTACCGGATCGTCCTGCCACGCCTGATATCCGTGTGCCGGATGTTCGGTATTCGTCTGGCTTTTCACGTCAACTGGTAAATGTCACGGGCGTGCGAGGCGCGCCCCCCGGTGGCGGGTCGGCCTCTCGGCGGCGCAGCCGATGATCGCCAGTCCGGCCAGCAGCGGCAGGAACGTGGCCCCCTCGACCGCCAGTGCGCACGTGAGTGCGGTCCACAGCAGCAGTCTCATACCGAAAGGTTAGAGAGACGCGCGTCACAACAGTAGGGAATTTGGGGAAGTCTTAGGGTAATGGGCCATCGGTCGCAGAACTGCGGTCGGCACGGTCCGTGGTCGCGGCACGACCCGCCGTCACGGCGCGATCGCGAACCGGTCGCGGTGATCTTCTTGTCGGACCCCGTCGCTAGCCTCCCGCCATCACCGTCGCAGATCGATTCGCAGGAGGAACCGTGGGCTGGCTCGACGCCGCGTCCGGGTACCAGGTGCGGCTCGGGGAGAACGGGCGCGTCCAGTGCCGCAACGGCAAGGGCAAGCTGCTCTCCTCGGTACCCGCTTCGCTCAAGGACGACCCGAAGGTCGTGCAGCTGCGCCAGCTCGCCGAGTGGCTCTCGCGCCACGAGGCCGAGTGCGCGTCCACGGTGGACGGTTGGATGACGCGCTCGCTGCCCGTGCCCGCCGCGCTCGTCGCCGAGGCGTGGGCGGACGAGGCGTGGGCCGCGGCGCTGCGCGACCTCGTGGTCACCGCGGGCGACGAGACCGGCTTCCTGCGCGACGCCGACCCCGAGCGGGGGCTCGGCGTGGTCACCCTCGACGGCGAGACGGTGCGCGTCACCGCCGACGTGGTGCGCGTGCCGCACCCCGTGCTGCTGGACGACCTGGAGGAGCTGCGCGAGTTCGGCGCGGAACTGGGCGTGCAGCAGAGGGTGCAGCAGCTGTTCCGGCAGACCTTCACCCGGCCCGCGCCCGCCGACGTGGCCGGCAAGTCGTCCGTGGCCGACTACGCGAACGGCAGGTTCGAGCAGCTCAACCACGCGCTGGGCCGGTGCCGCACGCTCGGCTACCCGGTGCGCGGCGGTGACGCGGTGTACTCCGCGTTCGAGGGCGGCCGGGTCGTGGAGGCCCGCTTCTGGCTCGGCTCGGACTACCCCGAGGGCGAGACGTGGACCGGCGAGCTGCGCTGGTCGCTGGAGGACGGAACCGGACTGGCGCTCACCGACGTCGGACCCGTCGCGTGGTCCGAGGGGATGCGCATGGCCTCGGCGATCCACGCCGGGCGCGTCGTCGAGGAAGCGGTGCTCGCGTGAACGACAAGCAGCTCATCGCCGCCGGTGCCGTACTGCCCGGCACCGTCGCCGCCGGCGAGGACCGCGACACGGTCACCGCCCGCCACTACACCCACCCCGCCCTGGGCGACCGGGTCGTGGTGCGGCTCGTGCCCGCCGTGCTCGGCGCGGCCGAGGACCTCACCTGCGAGTACCTCGGATTCGGCGCGCCCGTGCGCACCGCCGACGTCGGCACCGGCCGGCGCAGCGCGCTGGGCTTCCCGGCGTGGGCCCTGGTCAACGACCCGGCCAACGCCCACCACGCGCTCAACCTGGTCAAGGACGTCGAGCGCCTGGCGCGCACCGCGAAGTCCCGCGCCGGGGCCGCGAAGGACGGCTTCACCGCGCTGGGCGAGATGCTCGGCCGGTCCGCGCCGCACTTCCTGCCCACGTTCTACGAGCAGGCCGGGCGGATCTTCCTCCAGCACGGCAACACCACCTACGCGGCGAGCATGTTCGGCAAGGCCCGCGAGGCGGAGGAGGTGCACGACCTCGTCGTGGACGCCGAGCGCACGCGCGAGGTGTTCCTGGAGTTCGCCTTCGCCGGCGCGCTGACCGCCAAGGCGCTGTCCGCGCACGCGAAGGGCCTGGCCCGCAAGGACGACGTGGACGCGGCCCACGAGCTGTTCTTCACGCTGTGCGTGGAGCGCACCCGCGGCGGCCTGCCCCCGTACACCGGGATGCCCGAGGACCTCCGCCGGCTGGCCAAGGCCGCCGGGCGCCCGCGCCGGGAGGAGGACGAGCGCCTGCTGCGCGCCGTCCTGGACTGCTCCTCGATCAGCCGCGCCGGCGCGCCGTTCTGGAAGTCCTACCAGGGCGAGCTGGTGGCGCTGGCGTCCGCCGACGAGGCCGTGCGCGCGCGGCTGCTGGAGTTCGTGCCCGACTCGGTGGCCGCGCTGGACACCTGGTTCGACGTCCTGGAGCGCTGCGGCGCGACCCGCGACCTTGTCGAGCCCGGCGGCGCCGCGCGGCCCGCCGACTGGCTGTCGTCCGTGGTGTCCGTGCGCTCCTCGGGCTGGCGCGGCGTGAACCGCTCGGAGAAGCTGCTCGACCTCGTCGCGCGGATGGCGGACCGGCTGGTCGCCGACGACGTGCCGGTGCGCGTGCTGCACAACTGGCGCCAGGGCGAGCTGGACCTGCTCGACCTGCTGGTGGAGCGCGGCGTCCCGATCGCCGAGCACGACCGCGCCGCACCGCACCTGAACGTCGCGGAGTGGTCCGGCGACGCCGCGCCCGGTCGCCGCGACCTGGCCGCGCTCGCCGCCTCCGAGCGCTTCGGCCGGTCGCTGGGCGAGGGCCTCGTCGTCCACCTCCGCGCGCACACCCGACCCACGACCGTCAGCCGCGACGTGCTGCTCAACGCCTTCTCCGTGCCGGGCCTGCGCACCGCCCTGCGGGACTGGCTCACCCGGCACGCCGCCGGCATCACCGCGGGCGGCCTGCCCGACCTGTTCCGGCACCTGGACGCGCTGGGCCCGCTGCGGCTGCCCGAGGCGTACGTCGACGTGCCGGAGGCGGCCGAGGCCGTCGCGGGCACCGACGTGGCCGACGCGCTGCACCGCACGCTGCGCGCGGGCCTGTTCGACGAACTGGGCTGGCCCGCCCTGGAGGAGGCGGCGGCCCGCCTGCTCGACGGCGGGAAGCAGGACGAGGCGATCAGCATCGCCGGCGAGGGCTGGCCCGCGCTCGTGCTCGGCCGCGGCGACCGCTTCGTCGTCGTCGGCCCGGACGGCGTCCTGGCCGAGCACGTCTCGCGCGTCCCCGTCGACCAGCGGTCCCACTGGCGCCGGGTGCACGCGTCCTGGTTCGACGGCGTCCTCCTGGTCACCTGGTACACCGCCGAGGGCGAGCGGGGCTACTGGAGCGACGCGCCCGAGCGGGTCTTCGCGGTGGACGGCAAGGACCGCCACGGCTGGCGGCCCGACGTCCCGCACCCGTCGATCGCGCTGCCCGGCGGCGGCCGGTTCACCGGCTCCCGGGCCGTGCACCCCGGCGACACCACGATCCCGCAGCCCCGCGACACCCACGGCGACGGCACGACCACGTGGACCACCGACTACGACAGCGGCGAGCTGCGCTGGCGCGAGGTGGACCCGGCGACCGGCGCGGTGGGCCGCGCGAGCAAGCCCCGCTTCCTGGAGGACTTCGCCGCGGACGGCGCGCGGCTCGAAGCGGTCCACTGCGACCTGCGGCCCGCCGCGCCCGGCACCGGGGACAGCCCGCTGGGCGTCGCCGACGGCCTGCACGGCTGGCGCGTGCGCCGCGAGGCGGACCGCTCGTGGACCGGCGAGGGCGTCGACGGCCGCCGGGTGCGGCTGACGACCCGCGAACCGGTGGGCCTGCTGCGGTTCCCCGGCTCCGAGGTCGCGCTGACCGGCCGCGGCGACGTGGTGTCGTTCGAGGACCCGGACGGGACCTCGTGGGGCTCGGTGTCCGCGCTCGCCCAGCACCCGCCGTACGCGATGGGCACCCCGGTCGTACCGCCGAGGGACTGGTGGCACGCCCTGCGGGTGCGCGACCGGGCCGGGTCGGCCGCGCTGCGCGCCGTCACCCGCGAGGCCGTGGAACGGCTGCTCGACGTGGCCGACGCGACCGAGCGGATGCCGGTGCGCGACAAGCTCGCGGCCGTGCGGCGCGGCGAGCACGACCCGCTGTCGCGCGCCATCACCGAGCAGCTGCCCGGCCTGACCGACGCGAACCTCATCGCGGGCGTGTCCGACGTCGTGCGGCGCGCCGCCGACGCCCGGCGCGCCTTCCGCGGCTACGCCGAGGTCGCCGAGGCCGCCCGCACCGCGGAACCGGCCCACGACACCACCGCCACCGCGGTCACCGAGCGGGAACTCGTCGACGCCCTGTCCTGGTTCGGCGGCTGGTACAACAACGGCCACGACGGCCGGACCGCGCTGCCCGAGCTGCTGGAGGCGCTGTCCGGCGCGGTCGAGCGCGCCGAGGGGCGCGAGCTGCCCGCCGTGCACCCCGGGTGGCACCGCGTGCTCCCGCACCTCGCCGCCGTCGCGCACCGCGCCGCGTCGCCGCTCACGCCGGACGCGCACCGCCCGGCGCTGGAACTGCTGCTGCGCGCCGTCGCCGACGCCGGGCTGGCCGACGCGGACGGGCGCTGGCGCCTCGTGCACGTCAAGGTGCCGTCCGCGGAGGTCTCGCGCGGCAAGGTCCCGCCCAAGGACCGGGTCGTCCCGGTCGGCGACGGCTTCACCACCCTGCTCGACGACCGGTGGTCCTCCGACTCCTACCAGAGCTACGAGGGCCTCCAGCACAGCCGCTCCGGGACGTTCGAGCTGCCCGGCACGTGGCGGCTGGCGGCGCACGAGGTCGTCGGGCACGCGTTCGGCGCCCGGCAGGTCGCCCGGTTCCTGGAGCTGCTGGCCGAACGCGGCCCCGCGCCGTGGTTCCCCGAGGCGGTGCCCGCCCTCGTCGAGCGCACCGGCCTGGGATCGGCCGAGGCGAAGGTGCTGCTGGCGGGCATGGCCGGCGTCGACAACCACAACGCCCACTACCTGAGCACCGAGCAGCGGCACCTGCTCGGCCTGTCCCAGGCGGAGGCGTCCGCGGCCAAGGAGCGGCTGCGCAGGCTGGACGTCGGCGAACGGTACCGGCTGCTGGCCGCCGCCGTGCCCGCCGACCCGGCCGACCTGTGGGAGCGCGGCCCCGACGTGGACGCGGTCGCCGAGGTGTGGGTCGCGCAGCACGGCCGCCGCACGCCCGTCCCCGACGACGTCCTGGTCGACGCGACGAAGCTGCCGAACCTCCGCAACACCGCCGAGTTCGTCAGCGGCGTGGCCGATCCCGAGAGCACGTCGTGGCTCACCACCGACGCCGACCACCGCTGGGAGGACGGCAACCTCGTGGCCCGCCACCGGGACGCCTTCAGCGCGACCACCCTCGGCGCGCTGCCGCACGTGCTGCTGTGGCTCGCGCACCGCCTGCCGGTCGGCTCGCCGCTGCGCGCGCGGCTGCCCCGGGCGCTGGAACTGGCCCGGGAACGGGTCGCGCACCCCGGCTTCGCCTTCGTCGCCGCGTACTACAACTCCCGCGACACGCTCAAGCAGCTGCTCGACCTCGACCCGCCCGGGGCCGGGCAGGTGCACCGGCACCGGCCGTGGCTGGAGGTGTGCGGCGTCAACGACCACTACTCCCGACTGGTCGTCCGCCCCGCCCTGGTCGGCCCGGGCGACCGGGACCTGCTGGCGGCGGTGGTGGAGGTCGGGAACGAGCAGGGCGTGCTCGCGGACCTGGACCTGCTGGCCGCGCCCGGCACGGCCGCCGCGTGCGCCGTGACCGCCCCCGACGGGGTGGACCCGGCGGCGTACGCGCAGGACCCGCTGGTGTCCGTGCCGCACCTGGTGGCCGAGGTCGCCGAGCGGTGCTCCCTCGGGGAGGACGCGGCCGTGCTGTACCTCCAGCTGCTGGCCCTGCCCGACCCGACCGACGCCAACGTGGCCCGGTGGACCGGCTGGAAGCCCGCCCGCCTGAAGAAGGCGCGCGCCGAGCTGGCCGCGACGGACCTGGTGCTCACCGCGAAGCGGGCCCGCGCCGGGCGGTCGCTGTTCCTGCCCGGCGGCTGGCTGGCGCTCGGCGCGCCGCACCTGCCCGTCGAGTCGTGGAAGGCGCCCCTGTTCGGCTTCCGGCCGGCAGACCGGCCGCGCGACGCGATCGTGCCCCGCGAACCCGTCGCCGACCTGTTCGCCCGGGCCTGGCGGCGCGTGCTCGACGGCGACGCGCCCGCCTACGAGGAACTGAAGACCGGAGGACGCAGGTGACCGCCACGACCGCCACCGCCACGACCGCCGCACCGAGGCAGGTCGAGCCAGCCGAGGACGCCCACGCCGGCGAGCTGGCGTTCCTCGCCGCCCACGACGACGGCCCCAGGCCACCCGGCTGGCGGCTCACCCCGCGCGCCGTCGTCACGTTCGTCATGGGCAGCGGCGGCGACGCGCTGGCGCTGCCGAAGAAGGTCGCCGGCCTGCCGCAGCGGCTGGTGATCAGCGCGAAGTTCGTCGGGGAGCGGGCGCTGGTCGAACGCGCCGTCGTCACCCTCGCCGGCGAGCGCGGCCTGCTGCTCGTCGGCGAGCCCGGCACGGCCAAGTCGATGCTGTCCGAGCTGCTGGCCGCGGCCGTGTGCGGCAGCAGCCAGCTCGTCGTGCAGGGCACCGCCGGCACCACCGAGGACCAGCTGCGCTACGGCTGGAACTACGCGCTGCTGCTGGCCGAGGGGCCGTCGCCGCGCGCCCTGGTGCCGTCGCCGGTGCTCACCGCCATGCGCGGCGGCGGCGTGGTGCGCGTCGAGGAGGTCACCCGCTGCCTGCCCGAGGTGCAGGACGCACTGGTGTCGATCCTGTCCGACCGGCGCATCGCCGTGCCCGAGCTGTCCGGCACGGACGGCGCGACCGTGCACGCCGCGCCCGGCTTCACCGTGATCGCCACCGCGAACCTGCGCGACCGGGGCGTGTCGGAGATGTCGGCGGCGCTCAAGCGCCGGTTCAACTTCGAGGCCGTGGGGCCGATCGGCGACCTGGCCGCGGAGACGGAGCTGGTGCGGCGGCAGGCCCGCACGGCGCTGGAACGCGTCGGCGCGCCGTTCAAGGTGGACGACGTGGTGCTGGAGGTGCTGGTCACCGCGTTCCGCGACCTGCGCAACGGGGTGTCCCAGGAGGGCTGGGCGGTCGAGCGGCCGTCCACCGTGATGAGCACGGCCGAGGCGGTGTCCGTCGCGACCTCGCTCGGCCTGGCCGACGCCTACTTCCCCGGCGACCGCGACCCGCTGTCCCTGCTGCCCGGCCACCTGCTGGGCGTGGTCCGCAAGGACGACCCCGGTGACGCGGCCCGGCTGCTCGGCTACTGGGACGGCGCGGTGCGGCGGCGCGCGGAGAGCGGCGCGCGCACGTGGCGGCGGCTGTGGGAACTGCGCGATGTCCTCGACGCCTGACGGGACCGCGGTGGCCGACCGGCTCGTCGGCCACCGCGCGCCCCACCTGATCGGGGTGCGGCACCACTCGCCGGCGCTGGCCGCCGCGGTGCCCGCCCTGCTGGAGGCGTTCGCGCCCGAGGTGCTGCTGGTCGAGCTGCCCGCGGAGCTGGCGGAGTGGCTGCCGCACCTGGCCGCGCCCGACCTCGTCGCGCCGGTCGCGCTGTCCGGGGCCGGCAGGGACGGCGGGGGGCTCGCGTTCTACCCGTTCGCCGACTTCTCGCCCGAGCTGGCCGCGATCCGGTGGGCGCACAGGCACGGCGTCGAGGTGCGCGCGTGCGACCTGCCGCTGGCGCTGCGCGGGTCCGGGCACTCGCCCGGCGCGCGGGACGCGGCCCCGTTGACCGACGCGCTGCGCCGCGCGGTGACCGGCCGGGACGGCGACGACCTGTGGGACCGGCTGGTCGAGGTGGCCGCGCCGGGGCAGGACCCGGAGGCCGTGCGGCGGGCCGCGCTGTACGTCGGCTGGGCGATGCGGTCGGACGCGGGCGAGGTGGACCCGTTCGACCTGCGCCGGGAGGCGTGGATGCGGCGCGCGGTGGCCGAGGTGGGCGACCGGCGGTGCGCGGCGGTGATCGGGTCGTTCCACGCGGCGGCGCTGCTGTCCGGGCCTCCCGCGGAGGAGGACGCGCCGTCGTCGTCCGACGTGGTCACCTCGCTCGTGCCCTACGGGTTCGCGCTGCTGGACGAGCGGTCCGGCTACCCGGCGGGCATCCGCGACCCCGAGTGGCAGCAGGCCGTGCTGGAGGCAGCGGGCGACCCGGCGGCGATCGAGGCCGCCGCCGCGTCGGTCATCGTGCGGATCTGCGCGCGCGTCCGGGAGCTGGGCCACCCGGCCGGCCCCGGCGAGGCGCGGGAGGCGCTGCGGCTGGCCGTCGACCTGGCCCGCCTGCGCGGCCTGCCCGCGCCCGGCCGCGGCGAGGTCGTGGAGGCGGTGCAGACCGTGCTGACGCACGCCGAACCGCTGGGGCGCGGTCGCGTGGTGGCCCGCGCCGCGGGGGACGTGCTGGTCGGGCACCGCACCGGCGTGCTCGCGCCGGGCACGCCGAGGTCGGGCCTGGCCCCGGCGGTGGAGGACCTGGTGGCCGACCTGCGGCTGCCCGGCCCGGGCTCCCGCGAACCGGTCGCGCTGCGCCTGGACCCGCTGCGGTCGGCGCTGGACGCCCGGCGCGAGGTGGCGCTGCGGCGACTGGCCGTGCTGGGCGTCACCTACGGCGAGGAGACGGGGACCTCGGGCGTCGGCGGCGGTGACGCCCTGAGCACCCGCTGGACCGTCGCGTGGACGCCCGCCACCGCGGCGATGCTGCCGGTGGCCGGGCTGTGGGGGGCCACGCTGCCGCTGGCCGCGCGCGGACGGCTGCGGGCGCGCCGGGCGCAACGCGAGGAACGCGGCGGGCACACGCCGGCCGACGTGCTGGCCGACCTGGCCGACGCGGCCCGGTGCGGCCTGCCGGAGGTCGTGGACGAGCTGCTGGGCGACGCGGCGACCGTGCTGCCGGCCTCGGGGACGCTGCCCGAGCTGCTCGCCGGGCTCGACCTGGTGGACCGGCTGCGCGCCGGGCACCTGCCCGGGACACCGGGGACGGTGCTCGACGGGCACCCGCTGCTCGCCGCCGAACTGGAGACGGCGGCGGTCGCGCAGCTCGACGGGCTGGCCGGGTCGGAGGACGTGGCGGACGCGCGGGCACTGGTCGAACTGGGGCAGCGGCACGACGCGCACGGCACCGGGGTGCGGCTGGCGGCGTGCCTGCGCCGGTTGGCCGACGAGGGCGCGCCGCTCATCGCGGGCGCGGCCGGCGCGGTGCGGGTGCTGCTGGGCCTGGTGCCGCCGGACGTGCTGGGCGAGCGGGTGGCGTCCTGGGTGGACGGCGCGAGCACGCCCGAGCGGCGGGGGGTGCTGAAGCGGTCGTTGACCGGTGTGCTGGCGGCGGCCGGTCCGCTGCTGGAGGCGCCGGAGGCGCTCGACCCGCTGTTGGCCCGGGTGGAGTCGTTGGCGGACCGCGACTTCCTGGACCGCCTGCCCGCGCTGCGCGGCGCGTTCACCTCGATCGGCCCGGCCGCCCGCGCCCGCGTGCTCGCGGTGGTCGAGGCCCGGACCGGCGACCGGGTGGACGCGGTCGGCGCACCCGACCCCGAACTGCTGGCCGTGTGGCTGGAAGCCGAGCGCGCCGCCGCCGACGTGCTGGAGTCCCACCACCTGCGGGCCCCGCTCGCCGACGGCGCCCGGACTCCACCACCCGTCGTGGACGATCCGGTTCCCGTGCCGCCGGCCGCCGCCGACGCACCCGTAGCCGGTGGTCGACGGGAGCTGGGCGCGGGCGTGCGGTGGCGGCTGGTGCTCGGCGCGCGGGGTGACCGGCCGGCAGGTGCGGCGCGCTACGCGGCGGCGCTGGACGAGCTGTACGGGCTGGAGCGCGGCGAGGGCGCGGCGGCCGGCGGGCTCGGCGCGGACCGGTCGTCGCCGTTCCCCGACGTGCGCGAGTGGTCCGAGGAGCTGGCCGAGCTGTTCGGCGACGGCGTCCGCGAGGAGGTGCTGGCGACCGCCGCCGAGGGCGGCCGGCTGGAGGCGGCGCTGGAGATCGACCCCGGGTCGGTGCGGCCCTCGGTCGAGCTGCTGCGCAGCGTGCTGTCGCTGGCCGGCGGGCTGTCCGAGCAGTCGCTCGCCAGGCTCCGACCGCTGGTGGCGCGGCTCGTGCGCGAGCTGACCGCGCAACTGGCGAACCGCGTGCGGCCCGCGCTGACCGGCGTGCAGCTGCCGGTGCCGACCCGGCGGCCGGGCGGCAAGCTCGACCTGCCGCGCACGCTGCGCGCGAACCTGGCCACCGCCAGGCGTGACGCGACCGGCCGGGTGCTGGTGGTGCCGGAGCGGCCGGTGTTCCGCACGCGCGGTCGCCGGTCCAGCGACTGGCGGCTGGTGCTGGTCGTCGACGTGTCGGGCTCGATGGAGGCGTCCACGGTGTGGTCGGCGCTGACCGCGTCGGTGTTCGCCGGGGTGCCCGCCCTGACCACGCACTTCCTGGCGTTCTCGACCGAGGTGGTCGACCTGACCGAGCGGGTGGCCGACCCGTTGTCGTTGCTGCTGGAGGTGCGGGTCGGCGGCGGCACGCACATCGCGGGCGCGCTGCGGCACGCCCGGACCCTGGTGACCGTGCCGGAGAGGACGATGGTGGTGCTGGTCAGCGACTTCGAGGAGGGCGGCCCGGTGGGCGCGCTCGTCGCGCAGGTGCGGGAGCTGGTGACGTCGGGCGTGACCGTGCTGGGCTGCGCGAGCCTGGACGACGCCGGCAAGGCGCGCTACTCGACGTCCGTGGCGGGCGCGCTGGTCGCGGCCGGGATGCCGGTGGCCGCCCTGAGCCCCCGGGAACTGGCCCGCTGGGTGGGGGAGAAGGTGCGCTCGTGACCCTGCCCCCGGTGGCGCCCGCGGTGGTGGCCGACGTGCTCGACACCCTCCCGCCGCGCCTGCGCAAGCGGATCGACGCCTCGCTGGACAAGGCGACCGGCTGGACGGTCACCACCACCCCCACGACCGCCCGCGCGGAACTCGACCCGGAGACCGTCCTCACCTGGACCCTGCGCGCGGGGGTGCTGGCCGAGGCGGAAAACCTGTCCTGCACCTGCCTGCTCGCGCCGAAGTGCCTGCACCGGGGCATCGCGGTGGCGGCGGCGGACATCGCCGACGAGGTCGACGCCCCCGACCCCGAAGCCGGCCACAACCCCGAAGCCGACCCCGACCCCGACCAAGACCAAGACCAAGAGCAAGACCGCGACCCCGCCTCCGACCCCGCCTCCGCCTCCGGCCCCGGCTCCGGCGCCGGTCACGACACAGCCGCTCCGCCCGCCGCCGAATCCTCGCCAAGTGCCGGACCCCCGCCGAGCACCAGGTCCCCGGCAGCTACCAGGTCCCCGGCAGCTACCGGGAACCACCTCCCGGCGGCGGCCCCCGCCACTCCCGAGCAGCGGTCGGCGGCCGAGGCGGTGTGGGAGGGTTGTTCAACAATCCTTCGTTCCGGCGCTGCGGGCAGCGGGGCGGTGGTGCGGGCCGAACTGCTGCGCGCCGTGCACACCGCCCGGGTCGCCGGGCTGCACCGCGCCGCCGCTGCGGGGCTGCGCGTCGCCAACGCCCTCACCGCCGCCCGCACCGGCGACCCGTCGTTCGACCGCGAACAGCTCACCGCCGAACTCGTCGACCTGATGCTCCTCTGCCACGACCTCCGCACCGGCACCGGCGACCCGGACGACCTGCGCGGCACCGCCCGGCGCGAGTACCACCCGATCGGCGCGCTCCGCCTGCACGGCCTGTGCACCGAACCGGTGATCAGCACCTCCGGCTACGCCGGCGTCGTCACGCACCTCGTCGACGACTCGGGCCGGCTGTGGACCGTCCCCGCCGTCACCCCCGGCGGCCCCGAACGGGTGGCCGCCGCCGCGAGCGGACCGGTGGCGGTCGGCGAGTCCGGCCTGACCCACCGCGCCCTGGGCCGCGCGGGCCTCCTCCTGTCCGGCGGCACCGCCTCGCCCGACCACCGGCTCGGCGCGGGCAAGGCCGTGCGCGCCGTGTCCGCGAAACCCACCCCGTGGACCGCCGACCCGCTCGCCCGCCTCTGGGCCGAACCGCTGCCCGACCAGGTGCTCCGCGCCTTCCACGCGCACACCGCACCGGACGCCCGCCGCCCCGCCGGCGCCGACCTGCTCTTCCTGGAAGGCACGGTCCTGGGCTCGGCCGGCCCCGCCCTGCGCCTCGACACCGCGCACGGAATCCTCGACCTCGTCGGCCACACGAACCAGACCCGCGACAACCTCACCGTCCTCGCCGGCGCGCCCGGCCTGGCCCTCCGGGTCGTGGCACGTCTCCTCCCGGACCGGCCGGGCACGGTCACCGCGCTCGCCGCCTCGGGAGACCTGGCCCTGCCCGACGACCTGGCCCACCACGTGGACCTGGGCCTGGACCGCGTCCAGCGCTCCCACGTCGCCGGCGGCGCGGGCCAGGTCCTGCCGCCGCGCCCGGAACCGGCCGACCGCGTGCCCGCACCGCTGCGACCGCTGGAGAACGTCCTGCACCGCATCACCCTCGGCGGCCGGGCCGTCGCCGCCGTCGCCTCCGCCCACCGCGAGGTCACGGCCCTGCGCGCCACGGGCCTGACCACGACCGCCGACCTGCTCGCCGACCTCGCCGCCACCTCCCGCGACCGCGAGCGCGACGCGTTCGGCCGGGTGGTGCGCGACGCGGGCGAGCAGTTCCCGGTCGCCTGGCTGCGGGCGGGCCTGCACGTGCGGGAGTTCACCCGCGCCTCGGCGCGGCGGGCGTGGCTGGCCGCGGTCGGGGGGTAGGGGTCAGGTCCGGGCGTCCCGGCGGGAACGGGGGCCCCGCCGGGGCGTCCGCGGCTTCGCGCTCGGCGTGTGCCGCTGCGGCGTGGCGTCCGGCGGGTACCGCTCCTCGATCGCGGCCCACGCCCGCTCGGGCGCGTCGCGGACGTGCTGCCGGAAGTCCAGGTAGGACACCTTGATCAGCGGTTCGAGCTTGACCCAGCTCGCCTTCTCCGACCACGGGTGCCAGCCGGCGGGCAGCGCCAGGTAGCCGGGCCGGTCGCCCTGGTCCACGCTGGTGATCTTGAGGACGTACGCGTGCCGGGCGAACGTGCTGACCACCACGCACGGCCGGTCCTTGGCCCGCTGCCCGTCCCCGTCGTGGGACCCCTCCTCGAACGGCACCAGCGCGGACCAGACCTCGCCGCGCCCCGGCCGGACGTCGTCGCCCCGCCAGACCACCCCGCCGCCGCGCCGCGCCGGCGCGCCCAGGGCCCGGTCCAGCAGCCGCGACCCGGCGATCCACGCCCACAGGAACACCAGCAGCACGGCGATCCGCGTCGGGTCCAGCTCCCGGACGCCCACCCGCACGGGGTCCATCGCGTACCACGTCACCACGCCCGACAGCGCCAGCAGCACCACCACCCGCGCGGCGGCCCACCAGAACCCCAGCCGGACCCGCCGGTGCCGCAGCACGACCCACACCGCCGCCACCGGTGCGACGCACGCGTTGACCAGCAGGAAGTCGTTGCCCACCAACCGCCCGGGGTCGTTCTGCGACACCCACAGGTACACCGCGGGGAACGTCAGGTACCCGGCGGCGAGCCACTGGGCGATGAACTTCCCGATCAACCGCACGCGTGCTCCTCCCGTGCCCGCCGCCCTCGCGGCGGGCCGTACGCCGTCGTGTCGCCCCAGCCGGGGAACCGCGTTACCGCCCAGCGCCGCTACCGCCGCGCACCGCCGCACCCCGCACCGCCGCGCCGTGCGCCGCGTGCCCGTAGGAGAGGTTCGTCCCCGTCACGGCCCGCTCCGCGGTGATCACCGTGTCGTCGCCGACCAGCAGCGCCCGGTCGTCGACCAGCGGCGCGCCGTCCTCACCGCGGCTGAGCCGGCAGCTCAGCAGGGCGGGTGAGCCGGGGGCGCGGTCCAGCAGCGCGGCCTCGGCGTCGGTCAGCGCCACCGCCCGGATGGTCTCGCCGGCCTGCCGCACGGGCGTGCCCAGCTCGTCCAGCAGCCGGTACAGCGACTGGCGGCGCAGCGCGTCCACGTCCACCCGCGCGCCGAGCGCCTCCGGCAGGTACGAGGTCTGGAGCACCAGCGGGCCGGCGGACGTGCTGCGCAGCCGTTCCACGGCCAGCACGGGCGCGTCCGCGGGCAGGCCCAGCCGGCCGGCCACGTCGGCGGGCGCGGCGGCGACCGACGCGCCCAGCACCTCGGTGGACAGCTCGATGCCCTGCTCCACCAGCTCCTGGGACAGGCTGCGCAGACCGGTGAGCCCGTAGGAGAACGCCGGCCGCCGCACGAACGTGCCCACGCCGTGCCGGGTCTCCAGCAGGCCGTCGGCCTCCAGCGCCTGGACCGCCTGCCGGACCGTCATGAGCGAGACGTCGAACTCCTCGACCAGCTCGCGCTGCGCGGGCAGCGGCGCGTCCGGCTCGTAGTGCCCGGCCTCGATCCGCTCGGCCAGCACCCGGTAGATCGCGAGGTACTTGGGCACGCGGCCACCGAACCCGCGGTCGTTGCGCTCCACGCCACCCCCGACTCCGTCACGCCACCGGACTCGCCCCCGACCGCGCCGAGGATAGCGCCCGGCGGAACGCCGCCACCGCGTCGACCACGTCCGCGATCGGCGCGCCGTCCACCAGCGGTCGCAGCAGCGCCGACCCGACGACCACCCCGTCCGCGTCGCGGCAGGCGTCCACCGCCTGCTCCACCGAGGAAATGCCGAACCCGGTCACCACCGGCAGGTCCGTCATCGCCCTCAACCGCCGGGAGTGGGCGCGCGCCGTGCCGGACAGGTCGTGGCGCTCGCCGGTGGTCTGCATCGAGCTCATGCTGTAGACGAACCCGGCGGACGCCGACGCGATCTCGCGGCACCGGTCGTCGTCGCACGACGGCGCGGCCAGCAGCACGGCCGCCACGCCCGCGTCGGCGGCCCGCGCCCGGTACTCGGCGGACTCCTCCAGCGGCAGGTCCGGCACGATCGCGCCGCGCACGCCGACCGCCGCCAGGTGGTCGACGAACCCGGCGACCCCGCGCGACGGCACCAGCGTCTCGGCCACGTTCGCGTAGGTCATCACGACCAGCGGCACGTCGAGGTCGAGCCCGGCCAGCTCGTCGAGCAGCGGCCTCGGCCGGGCGCCCCGGTCGAGCGCCGCCGCCGCCGCGCGCTGCACGGTGGGGCCGTCGAGCATCGGGTCGGAGAACGGCAGGCCGATCTCGATCGCGTCCGCCCCGGCCTCGGCGACCCCGCGCACCAGGTCGAGCCAGTCGGGCACGACCCCGGCCATGAGGTAGGGCACGAGCAGCGGTCGTCCCGCCGCCTTCAGGTGCTGCTCCAAGCCGGCTGCGGCAACGCTCATCGGAGGTACTCCCTGATCTGCTGGACGTCCTTGTCGCCGCGCCCGGACAGCGTGATCAGCACCGTGGACCCGGGGGCCAGCTCGCCGGTCGCGGCGGCGTCGACCACCCACGCCACGGCGTGCGCCGACTCCAGGGCGGGCAGGATGCCCTCGGTCTTCGTCAGCAGCTCCAGCGCCCGCATCGCCTGGTGGTCGGTGACGCCGGTGTACCGGACGCGGCCGGTCTCGGCGAGGTGCACGTGCTCCGGCCCCACGCCGGGGTAGTCGAGGCCGGCGGAGATCGACTCCGCCTCCAGGACCTGGCTGTCCCCGTCCTGGAGGAAGTGCGACCGGAAGCCGTGCAGCACGCCGGGGACGCCCTTGTCGACGGCGCTGCCGCCGGCCGCCTCGACGCCGACCAGCGCGGCCGGGGTGTCGACGAACCCGGCGAACGTGCCCGCCGCGTTCGACCCGCCGCCGACGCACGCGACGACCACGTCCGGCACGGCGGCCGGCAGGCGTTCCGCGCACTGGGCGCGCGCCTCGTCGCCGATGACGCGCTGGAACTCGCGCACCATCCACGGGTAGGGGTGCGGGCCGAGGGCGGAGCCCAGGCAGTAGTGGGCGTCGTCGGTCTCGGCGACCCACGCGCGCAGCGCGGCGTTCGTGGCCTCCTTGAGCGTGCCGGTGCCCGCCGCCGAGGCCACTGTGACGACCTCCGCGCCCAGCAGCTCCATGCGGAAGACGTTCAGCTCCTGGCGACGGGCGTCGGTGCGTCCCATGTAGACGGTGCAGGACAGGCCGAGGAGGGCGGCGGCGGTCGCGGAGGCCACGCCGTGCTGGCCGGCCCCGGTCTCGGCGATGAGCTTGCGCTTGCCCATCCGCTTGGCCAGCAGGGCTTGGCCGAGCACGTTGTTGATCTTGTGCGACCCGGTGTGCGCGAGGTCCTCCCGCTTGAGCAGGACGCGCACGCCCAGCACCTCGGACAGCCGCGCGCACTCGGTGACCGGCGTCGGCCGGCCCACGTAGGTCGCGAGCAGCCGCCGGTACTCGGTCGTGAAGGCGGCGTCGGCCCACGCCTCGCGGAACGCCGCCTCCACCGCCCGCGCGGCGGGCACCAGGGCCTCCGGCAGGTAGCGCCCGCCGAACCGGCCGAAGCGGCCGGTGGCGTCGGGTGCCCGCATCAAGGCGGGCTCGTTGTCGACTGACACATCTAGAACTCTAGATGTGTCAGGGGTGCCGCGCAAGCGCGATCACGGCCGCTCGACCAGGCCGACCAGCTTCCTCGGGGCCGACGCGCAGTAGCTCTCGGTCAACAGCTCCGCCACCTCCTCCCAGTCCACCCCGTCGCCCAGCACGACGCCCACCGTGGTCGCCGACCACTCCGGCTTGAAGAACGGCGGCCCCGCGTGGCTCAACGCGTCCAGCTCCGCGCCCTCCGCCCGGAACGTCAGCACGCTCACCGGCCCGTCCGTGCCCGCCGCCCGCGCGTACGAGGGCGGGTCGCCGTCCTCCACCTCCAGCACGTGCGCGAACGTCCGCCCCCGCACGCGCCACCGCGTGCCGCGCCAGGCGCGTTCCTCCACCACCTCCGGCAGCGCCAGGCACACCGCCCGCACCCGGTCCAGCACCTCGTCCTCGTCCACGGTCGTCCCCCTTGATCGTCCTGTCGGCAGGCTAGCGACGGGGACCGACAATCCCGTCGGCCGCGACGCGTACGAGGTCCGGAACCCCGGTGTCGCCGTGGCCGGATACCTTGTGCCGCATGACGGTGCCCCGCGTCGTGACGCGCCACGTGGACGGTTCGGTCCACGCCCTCACCCTCCCCGACGGCCCGGTGGCCGTCTTCCCGCTGCCCGGGGGCGTCGAGCCCGCCGGCCACTCCGCCGCACCCGACCTCGGCCGCCTCGCGTACACCGTGGACGACGCGCTGGTGTGCCTGGACGCCGACGGCCGGGAGCTGTGGCGGGTCGACTTCGGCCCCGCCGGGACGAAGCGGTTCGCCGCCCGCCCGGACTGCGCCTTCTCCCTCGACGGCGGCGTGGTGTGGCTCTACCGGCCGGACGCCATGTCGAAGCGCGGCGACACGGACCGGTGGGTCGTCGTGGACGCGGCGACCGGTGCGGTCCTCGCCGAGGCCGACCTGGGCAGCGAGGGGCACGGCGGGAGCCACTTCCCGCACCCGGACGGCGTGCACGTGCTGCTCGACGTCGGCGAGGGCCAGGACGGCGCGCGGGTGTACCGGGGCCGCTTCGAGGGCGGCGCGGTCGAGCTGGACCCGTACCCGTGGGCCGATCGCTGCCTGGTGGACCTGGCGCCGGGCGGCGACGGGTTCATGACGGTCGACCACGAGCAGGGCGACGTCGCCTTCCACGCCTACCCCGGCGGCGAGGTGCTGGCCCGGACCACCGCCGAGCCGTTCCGCACCGGCCCGGGGCACGTCTGCTTCGAGTACGCCGGCGGCTACCTCGACGACGGCACCGCCCTCGTCGCCGTCATCGTCTACGACGAGGACACCGACGACGAGGAGTTCGCGCACCACCTCGTGGACGTGCGCACCGGCGAGGCGCGGGGCCGGCTGGAGACCGGTGCCCGGGACGCCGGCGACGTCCGGCCGGTGGGTGGCGGTTCCTGGCTCACCACCGACGACGACGGCCGGTTCACCCGCCGTTCGCGGATCACCGCGACACCCTGACCGGCTCCCACCGCCCGGTGGGGTGACGGGGCTCCGCCACCTGACCGGGGGACGTGACGACCCGTTCGGCCCAGGGGGTGTACCCGTCGACCGCGGCGGCGCCGCCGGGAACCACTCCATCAGGGCGTTGGCCGGTGGTCGCGACCAGGGCTACGGTCGTTACGGGATGGCCACCCCTTCTGTCTCCAATGGACGGTCGGACCAACGGGTGTGAGGTGTGGTCATGGTGTTGGACGTGCTCGACCTGCTCAAGGACGGGTTGCCGGAGAGCTCGGCGCCGCGGCGGCGGGTGGTCGTGGTCGGGGCGGGGATGGCCGGGTTGACGGCCGCGCTGCTGCTCAAGGAAGCCGGCCACCAGGTGACGATCCTGGAGGGGCAGAACCGGTTGGGCGGGCGCATCCTGACCCACCGGGACTTCGCGGGTGACATGTACGGCGAGTTCGGCGCCATGCGCTTCCCCGAGCAGCACCCCCTGGTGCAGTGGCTCATCCGGGACAAGTTCCGGTTGGCCACGAAGCCCTTCCCCATGTACGACGAGGACACGTTCGTGTACCTCCAGGGCAAGGGCGTGCGCCGCCGGGACTTCGACGCCTCCGCGTTCCGCTTCGACCTCACCGCGAACGAGGCCGCCCGGACGCCGCACGACCTGCTGCGGCACACCGTGCAACCGCTCGTCGACGTCATGGAGAACGAGGACCCGGACAAGGCGTGGCACAAGATCCTGCTCGACTACGACAAGTACACGCTGCTGGGCTACCTGAAGGAGCGCGGCCTCGGCGACGGCGCGCTGTCCATGCTCGGACCGCTGTTCAACCTGGAGGGCCGCTACCACTTCTCCCTCGTCGAGTGGTTCTCCCACTACTACGAGGACGTCTTCGGCGACCTGTCGTACATCGTGGACGGAGCCGACTCGCTGCCGCGCGCCTTCGAGCCGCACCTGATGGACGACATCCGGTTCGGCGCGCAGGTGCACGCGATCGACCAGGGCGAGGACGGCGCGCGCGTGCACTACCGCTCGGGCCGCCGCACGCACACCGTCGCGGCCGACGAGGTGGTCGTCACCGTGCCGTTCGCGACCCTGCGGCACATGGAGATCCAGGGCCTCGACCCGGACAAGTGGTACGCCATCCGCAACACCTACTACGGCCGCGCGCACAAGCTGTTCATGCAGTTCAGCGAACGGTGGTGGGAGACGAAGTACGGCATCACGCACGGGTTGACGGTGACCGACCTGGCGATCCGCAACATCGTCTACCCGCCGGCCGGGCAGGACACCCGGTACGGGAAGGGGGTGATGATCGCGTCCTACTGCTGGGAGCAGGACAGCATGCCCTACACCCCGCTGGCGGGGGAGGAGAGCGTGCAGCAGGCGCTGGAGGACCTGGTCAAGATCCACCCGGAGGCGCGGGACACGTTCGAGTTCGGCGTCTACAAGGACTGGGCGCTGGACTGGTTCGCCTGCGGTATCGGCCCCCTGTTCCGCGCGTTCGAGATGAGCGAGGGCTTCTACGAGGACGTGATCCGACCGGTGGGCCGGGTGTGGTTCGCCAACGACGCGTGCGACCGTCGCCACCGCCGGTGGGTGGAGGGCGCGCTGAAGGCAGCGGTGAAGAACGCCCACGCCATCAACGAGGGCCTGCGCGACGAGCTGCCCTGGAAGGACTAGGCACGAGGTCGGTCGAGCCGCGCGGGGTCGGCGGGCTCGGCAGGTGGGCCGTGCTGGGCCTCCTGCCGGGCCCGGTGGTGCTGCGCCGCGTCGGGTGATCGGGTCACCGGACCGATTGCCGGACCGGGTCGCCGGGTTGGGCGGCCGGGCGCAACGAAACGCCGGTCCGGGACGACCAATGGGGTGAGTGCTCACGCCTGGCGCCCAGACCGGAGGGCATGACCCATGACCATCTTCGTCAGCTACACCAGGGCGGACGAGGCGCTGGTGCGCGCCCTGCGCGACGACCTCGGCCGGATGGGGCGCGAGGTGTGGATGGACCACGAGATCCACGGCGGCGAGCTGTGGTGGCGGGAGATCATCCGGACCATCCGGTCGGCCAAGGTGTTCGTGTTCGCGCTGTCGCAGGCGTCCTGGAAGTCGCTGCCGTGCCGGCAGGAGTTCGAGTACGCCCGCGCGCTCGGCCTGCCCGTGCTGCCGGTGCAGGTCGGGCCGCTGGCGAACCTGCGCATCCCGATCATGGAACGGCAGCTCGTCGACTACCGCGAGCGCGACGCCAACGCGATCGTCAACCTCGTCGCGGCGCTGACCGAGCTGACCTCGCGGCCCCTCGTGCTGCCGGACCCGCTGCCCGAGCCGCCCCGGGTGCCGTTCGAGTACCTGTACCGGATCGCCGAGCTACTCGGGCCGGCGCAGATCACGCCCGAGCGGCAGGAGGACATCGTCGGGCAGTTGCGGCGGCACCTGAAGACCGAGGAGGACGCGGTCGCGCGGGCCGACATCGTCAAGCTGCTGCGCGAGTTCCGCGAGCGGGGGGAGATCACCCGCAACAACTCGCGGGAGATCGACGAGATCCTCGCCGGGCTGGAGCCGGAGGAGGGCGTCGAGCCGCCGGGAGGGGAGACCCGCCTGCCCGCCGCCGACCACTGGCGGCGGACCGCCGGGGAACGGCCCGGGGCGGAGGAGGCCGCTGAAGCGGGGGAGGCCGTTCGCGAGGAGGCCGCCCGGGAAGTGGCGGCCCGGGAAGAGCCCGTTCGGGAAGAGGAGCGGGAGGAGACCGGTGCTGCGGGGGCGGCGGCGGAGGAGCGGCAGGTCGAGACGCCGCCCTTCGGGATGAGGCCCGTCGTGACGTCGAACCCGGAGACCCCGACCGCGCACACCTCAACTGCGGAAACCCCGGCCCGCGGTACCGCGCCCGAGTGGTTGCGCGGGATGGTCGTCCGCGGTGACGAGCGGCGCGGGACGGCACCGCGACCGCCCGCCGAGCAGTGGTGGGACGGGGAACAGGCCCAGGCCGCCACCGTGCCCGCCGGGCAGGCGGCGACTGGGCAGGCACCGGCCGCACAGGTGCCCGCCGGACAGGCACCGGCCGGTCAGGTCGCGGAGGGAGCGCGGTCGCCCGGCGGCACGGTGACGTTCGTCGGCACGCTGCTGGGCGCGCTCGGCCTCCCCCTGCTCCTCATCGCGCTGACCGGGGGCGAGGGCTCGCCCGTCGCCGTCACCGTCCTGCTCATCCTCGCGGTCCTCGGGCTGTCGTTGACCGTGGTGGGCGCGACGCGCGGTGAGGCGCGGGCCAGGACGGGGATCGTCATCGCGGTGTTCGGCATCCTCGGGGCGGTCGCCTTCGCCGCCTCCACCGGGTTCTTCAGTTAGCGGGACCGCCGCCTGCGGCGGACCAGGCCCACCACGAGCGTGATCAGGCCGACCATTGCGCCGGTGCCCACCGCCGCCTCCGGTTCCCGGGGGTCCGCCAGCAGCAGCACGACGAGCACGAGCACGGTGACCAGTGCGGCCACTAGCACCGGGCGGCGAAGCCCGGCCTTGGCGGGAGCCGGTCGAGGAGCCGGTCGGGGAGTCGGTCGCGCAGCGGGCTCGACCCACCACTGGCCGCCGGGCGGGCGCGGGCGGGGCGGCGTGGGGCGTGCCGGACGCGGGGGAACGGCGACGGGGGTGGGGGTGGTCGGCGGCTGGGCCGCGGGTGGCCGGGTGTCGGGGGACTGGGCGGCTGGGGACTGGGCGGCTGGGGACTGGGCCGCGGGTGGCTGAGCCGCAGGTGGCTGGGTGGTGGGGGACTGGGCGGCGGGCTGGGGCGTGCGTTCCCACCACGGCACGGCCCGCGGCGCCAGCAGGTCGTCCAGGCTCGTCCCGGCCGCCCAACCGGGGGCGCAGCACTCCTGGAGCCGGCGGGTCAACTCGTCCACCCGCCGGTCGCCGACGCCCGCCAGGTGCCGCCACGCCGGGGTCTGGAACGGCTGCCGGAAGTCCTCGTCGCGGAACAACAGGTTCTCGCCCGTGTAGAGGGTCCGCCAGCCGGCCGGGTCGCGCGCCAGGCCCAGCAGCGACAGGTAGATGACCAGCGCGGAGAACGTGTCCATCCACCGGCCCCACGGCCGGGCCGCCGGTTGGTAGTTGCGGTGCCCGGTCTCGCCGGGCGCGGCGGCGCCGGTGAACCGGGCGATCCACGAGCAGTCGAAGTCGACGAGCCGCAGGTCGCCGCCCCCGTCGACCAGGACGTTGCCGTGCTGGAGGTCGCCGTGCGCGAACCCGGCGCGCTGGATGCGCCCGACCAGCTCCCGCCACGACCCGGCCAGCGCCTCCAGCGACGCGGTGTCCCGGCGTCCCACCAGCTCGTCCACGTGCCGGTTCAGCGTGTGCCCCTCCACCCACTGCATCCGCACCACCGGCCACGTCCGGCCGTTGACGCGCACGCCGTCGTCGACCCACCGGGGCAGGGCCACCGCGCCCGCCAGGCCGTTCGCGGTGAAGTGGTCGCGCAGCGCGCCGTACCGCTCGCCGCTCCACTCGCCGTCGCGGGTGAAGAAGCGCAGCGCGTGCTCCTCGCCGCCGCCGCCGACCGCCTTGAACACGACGGCGCTGGTCCCCGCCGCGGGCATCGGGATGCCGTACAGCGGGTGCGTCACCAGCTCCAGCCCGCGCAGCTCGGCGCTGGTGAACGACTCGGGCCGCTGCACCGCCTTCACGTACTCGTCCGGCGTCGGGTAGCGCGTCAAAGGCACACCACCAGGTGCTCGGGCGGCGCGGCGTCGACCAGCACCCGCAGGAGGGTGACGTCGTCGTTGACCATCTCGCGGGCCGCGCGCCGGTCGGCGACGAGCGAGCGGAACGCGTCCGGGTGCTCCAGGGACGCCAGGTCGGACCACAGCGCGGGACCGCCGGTCGCCACGACCCACTGCGCGAACGCGTCGGTCGCCAGGTACAGGACGTCGCCGTCGGCCAGGTCCCCCTCGGCGAACAGCACGCGCCCCACCACGTCGGCGAGCCCGTCCGGCGTGGTGGGCACGCCGTCCGGGTTGGACCCGAAGTCCTCGGCGGCCATCGCCGGGAACTGGCCGACGAGCCGCTGCCCCCGCACGTGGAACAGCACCGCGTCGCCCAGCGCCACCGCCGTCCAGCGCGGCCGGGGACCGCCCAGGTCGCGCAGCTCGCAGCCGACGAACGTGGCGAACGACCCGACCACCTCCATCTTGTGCCGCTGCAACGGCGTCGCGCCCGCCACGCGCGGGTCGGCGCGCCAGTCGTCCTGCGCGTGCCGCGCCCACCGGTGCAGCGACGCGCGGTCCAGGGCGGGCGCCGGGCTGCCCGCGCCGACGAAGCCCGCGACGAGCCGCTGCGCCCAGCGCGCCGAGCCGAAGCCCTGCGTCGCGCCGTCCGCGACGGCGAACCGGGGCCCGCGGCCGTTGTCCGCCGGGGCCGCCGCCGCGCCGTCCTCCCACTCGGCCTCGGCGTTGCCGTGCTTCGGCGCGTAGAACACGACCTGCCGCGCGTGCACGGCTACCTCGCCCGACCCGGCACCCTCGTGCCGATCTGGAGCACCCGCAGCAGCGTCGAGCGGCCCACGTTGAACGCCAGCCCGCGCGCCCCCGGCCGCACGTCGTAGCCGTCCACGCGGGCGTTGTCGATCATGGGCTGCGGCAGCGGGCTGCTCAGCGCGAACAGGTCCGGCCCCGGCACGGGCAGGCCGCCGGGGTCGGCCGGGAACACGACCTCGTCCACCTCGAACGGCGAGAGGAAGACGTTGAAGAACAGCGCCGCGCCGTCGTTCGTCGCGATCGACGTCAACCGCTTCACCCAGTCCGCCAGCGAGGTGCCCTCGTACGGGCTGTCGGTGACCATGCCGTCGGTGATGTTGACGACGATGGGCGGGAACGAGTCCGGGTGCGCGGCGGCCCAGTCGAACAGGTGCCCGCCGGCCACCGCGATCGCCTGGCACATCGGCGTGCGGTAGCCGTGCACGGGATCGACCCACACGGGCATCCTCGCGCTCACCGGCATCACGTCGATCGACGGTTCCTCGCGCACCGCCACCGGGTGCTCGGCCAGTTCGGGCAGCGGCACGAGGCCGCGCCCGGCGAGCGCGCCGCCGAACGCCGACTCGACGCCCTCGCCCTGCCCGCCGGCGCGCGCGCCGTAGCTGAAGATCCCGACGTCGAAGTAGTGCCGCACCGGCGCGTTGACCTCGCTGGTGGCCTTGATGCACATGTCGAGCAGGATGTTGTTGACCGCGAGCGCGGCCCCGACCGCGAGCGACGCCCCGGTCCGGCCCCAGGTCAGCTTCATCGAGTCCGACCGGTCCAGCAGGATCACCACGCACCCCGGGTCGGATCGCGACACGGACTGCCGGTAGGAGTTCACCGTCCTCCGCCTCCTCGTGGTCGGTCGAGCGTCATCCGTTCAGGTTGCGCCGCACCACGGTGGTGGGCCACGCGTCACCCGCGCGCCACGACCACCGGTACCGGCAGCGCGGGTCGCGGCAGTCGAACTCGTAGGTGTCGCCGTCCTGGCGCACGTCGAGCTGGAAGCCGCCGCAGTGCGGGCACTGCGCCACCACGGCCCGGGTCACCTCGTGGCGGGGCGGCGGCGCGGCGGCGGGTTCGCCGCCTCCCGGGTCGGCGGGGGGCGACTCGGTCCACCACTCCCGCCCGCCCCGGGCCGACCCCTGCCGCGCCGACTCCTGCCGCGGGGCCGGGACCGACGCGTTCCGCGGCGGCCCGGCAGGGGGCGGTGCGACACCAGGTCCGGCACCCGATGGACCGCTGCCCGGTCGTTCGCTGCCCGGTCGTTCGCCGCCCGGTCGTTCGGCACCCGGCGGACCGCTGCCCGGCGGCACGGCCGGTCGCGGCGGGACGGGCACCTGCCGCACCGGGTCGGTGGTCAGCAGTCCTATCGCGACGGCCACCCCGAGGGCCGAGCCGACCACCAGCACCGCCGTCAGCCGCCAGAAGCCCAGCTGCCACTGGTGGCTGCCGAGCAGGCCACCGGCGACCGCGCACGCGGCCGTCAGCAGCAGCACCGTCGTCCTGCGCACGCTCACCTCCCCGGTCCGGTGACGACGAGGTTCACCGGGGTGCCGTCGGCGCGGGGCGTCACGTCCCAGCAGTGGACGCGCCCGTCCAACCGGTGTGCGGGCGGCGGCGCGGTCCACCCCTCGGGCAGCAGGACGCACACCCGCCGCGACCCGGCGCCCACCGACAGCTCCGCACCCTCACCGACCACGACCGGCCCGCCGCCGGTCAGCACCTCCACCCGCTTCCCGGCCAGGCCGGAGGCCGGTTCCCGCCGCACGACGAGGCCGTCGCGCTCCTCGGTGATCAGGCGGAACACCGGCGCGGCGGGTTCGGGCGCGGACGTCGCGGGGGGCGCCGTCGCGGGCGGCGGAGTCGTGGACGTCGTCGTCGTGCCCTCCCGGTCCGCCGCGGCCCCGAGGACCAGGACGGCGCAGAACGACACGATCAACGCGTAGACGGGTGCCATCACACGGCTGCGCAGCGCGTCGGGCACCGTGGACCTCCCAGGCCGAAGTGGCTGGCTCGTCACCCGGTGAATCGCCCCCGGTGCGCCGGGTGTGTCACGACGTCCCCCGAACGGCCCAACGCCGCTAGCCGGGACCGGCGGCGGGCAGGACGCCGGTGGTCGTCAGCAGCAGCGCCACGGCGGGCAGGAAGTTGTTGACCTGGTGGGCGACGACGCCCGCGAGCAGGTTCCCGGTCAGCAGCCGGGCCAGGCCGATCGGGATGGACAGCACCACCAGCAACGGGGTGCGCAGCAGTTCCAGGTGCACCGCGGAGAACACCAGCGAGGTCACCGCGAACACCACCCAGCGGTTCCAGCCCCAGTGCTCCAGGGCCCGCCACAGCACACCCCGGAACAGCACCTCCTCGCCCAGCGGCGCGATCAGCCACACGGCGAGGAACGCCACGACGGCCGCCGTCGGCTGCAGCGCCAGCCCGCTGAACGCGTCCCCGACCGCCGACCCGGCCCGGTCGTCACCCACCCACCGGGACCACAGCGCCACCGCGGGCAGGGTCAGCACCAGGCCGCCCGCGCCCAGCGCCGCGCCCACCCCCAGGTCCCGCCAGTCCCACCGCACGGCCAACTCGCGCACCGCCCGACCGCGGGCCGGCCCCGGCCCCAGCCACCGCGTGCCCGCCACCGCCACCACCACGGCCAGCGAGATCGGCACGACCAGCAGCGCCAGCAGGGTCCACGGCGGCAGCCGGTCCCCGTCCGCCGCCGTGAACGGCAGCAGCACCACCGCCGACGCGGCCACCATCGTCGCCTGCGCGGCGAGGTACACGCCCAGCATCCGCCACCCGAACCGCGGTTCGTTCCCACCAACGTCCACAACCGTGCATAGCCCGTGCCGCGGGCGAGGTCAACGGGAGGCCCCCGCCGTGACCAGCGCGACCACCCCGTAGGAGCAGGCCACGACGAGCGCCGCGGTCGAGGTGGGCGCGCCGGCCAGCAGCGCGCCACCCGCCGCGCCGCCCAGCGGGAACCCCAGCGAGCACAGCGCGGTCCGCGCCCCGGTCACCTGCCCGCGCACCGCGTCCGGCACGGCCCGCTGGAACGCCGACCGCTCGACCGCGTGGTACGGGCCCCACAGGAACGACGCGAGCGCCGCCACGCCGACCGCCACCGCGCCCGGCGGCGTGACCGCGAGCAGCGCGAACACCGGCGCGCCCGCCGCCACGACCGCCGCGACCCGCCATCGGGCCGGCAGCCGCCGGCAGAGCGGGACGCCGACCAGCACGCCGCACAGGCCGCCCACCCCCGTCGCGCCCAGCAGCACCCCGTACAGCACGGGACCGGCGCCCTGCGCGTGCACCGGGTAGAACACCTCCACCACGCCGCCGAGAAACAGGAACCCGGCGGTACCCGCGGTCAGCGCCAAGGCCACCGGGAACCGCCACAGCGCCGCCGACCCGCGCGCCGGGCGGTCCGCCCGGGTCGGCAGCGCGGGCAGGCCGAACCCGGCCGCGCTCATCACCGCGAAGCTCGCCGCGTCCACCACCAGCGCCGCCCCGGTGCCCGCCGCGCCCACCAGCAGCCCGGCCACCGGCGGTCCGACGACGTAGGCCAGCTCCCAGTTCACCGAGAGCAGCGAGTTGGCGTGCTCCAGGTCCTCGTCGGCCACCAGGTGCGGCACGAGCACGCCCTCCGCGACCTCGGTCAGCGAGGACGACGCGGCCGACACGACGGCGACCGCGTACACGTGGGTGAGCCCGATCCCGCCGACAACCTGCGCCACCGGCAGCGACGCGACCAGCGCGCACCGCAGCGCGTTGTCCCAGCCCAGCAGCAGGCGCGCCGGGAACCGGTCGAGCGCCCGTCCCGCCACGGGGCCGGTCACCAGCAGCGGAATACCGGACAGCAGGAGCAGGAAACCGAGTTCGGCGGGCCCGGCCAGGTCCAGGACCAGCCACGACAGGGCGACGGTGGTGAACGCGCCACCGCAGCGGGACGCCGCCGTGCCGACCCAGAAGCGACGGAACGCGGGAATGCGCAGGACGTGCCGGTAACCGGCGAAGGCGGAACGCATCCCCTGACGCTAGGGGAATGATTAATGGAAAGTTATATCGAATTCCCGGGCGCTTTTAATTATAGAGGTTGAATTCGTATTGGCGGTGGAACTGGCCCCGTGATGGCTCTTGATCGTCGCGGAGCTGCGGGTGGGTGTGCGTCAGGTGGAGAAGTGGCGTCGGGCCTGGCGCGAAGGCGGTCTGGAGGCGTTGCGGTCGGTGGGGCCGTCAGGACCGTGATCGGGCGGTCGGTGTGTGGCACGAGGAGGTGTGGCCCCGGGTACGAGGCTCGCGGCGGACCTGGGCGCCGCGCGGACAGACTCCGGTGTTCCGCCCAGTACCGGCCCGACGTGCTCGACGGCTGCCTCGCCCAGACCGGGCCGGCCCTCACGGTGGCACCACGACCACGCCAACCGCCGTCCTGCGGTGCGTCATGACCGGCGTCGTGAACCCGGTACCAGAGGGTGACGGCGTCCGAGCGGTGAACAACTCCGTCACCGGGGGCGTTCGGCCACATCGTTCAAGCCCGCGACATCCGCGGAGGTGTCGCGTTCCACCGGCACGTGCACGAGCAGCGGCCCGCGTGGTGGGCCGTCACGCGTTCGGTGGTGAAAGGTGCGTTCACGTACCCGTTCGTGGACGGGCGGGTCGAACCGGCCACGACCGGAGTTGCGCCGGGCGGAGTTCGAGCACGGCGCATCCCGACGTCTCAGGCGGCACGCTTGGAACGGATCGACGGGGTGCGAGGTCGTCCACCGCCGTTCCGCCCGGCTCGGACGGGATGGGGTCGGTGTGGGGTCGGGAGCCCGTTCGACGGCTCCGCCCGGTCACGGGACGGGAGGGCGGTCCGCACCGAGGAGCAGTCCGCTGTGGTGGGAGCGGAGCTTCGGCTCGGGGGGCCCGGTGCCCGTGGTGCGGACTGCGGGTACAACCGGTCGTGGGCGCGGCGCAGGGCGTCGACCGCTTCGTCCTGCGGTACGACGATCCGTTCCACCGCGCCGTCGGACCGCAGGACGGTGAGGAGGCGCGAGTCCGGGTGTGCGGTACCGGCCGCGCAGTGGCGCGCGGTGGCGCGGTCGCGGCCGTCGGGGGAGACCACCAGCAGCGACGTGCCCACCGTGAGCGTTTCCACGCCCTCTTCGTGGAGCGCGGTGCGGGCGTCGTCGCGGTCCGCCGTCGTCCCGAACGACCAGATCCGGCCTCGTTGGTGCACGACGCAGGCCGCGGAGGGCGGTGCCTCGGCGATCACCGTCCCGCACACCGCGGCCGGTGGCATCGTGCTGCACCGCACCTCGATCCCGTGACGCCGTGCCCAGCGGAGCGCCTGCCCCTGGACCACCTTGGCCCCGGCCTCGGCGAGCAGGCGCATCGTGTCGTGGCCGACCACGGGCAGCGTCCGCGCCGCGGGCACCAGGTGCGGGTCGGCGGTGCAGACACCGGGAACGTCGGAGAAGATCTCGCACGACGGTGCGCCGACGGCTGTCGCCGCCGCCACCGCGGACAGGTCGGAGCTGTTGCGGCCCAGCATCACCAGGGTGCCTGCCGCGTCGACGGCCTGGCCGCCGGGGACGACCACCACCGGGCACCGCCGCAGCGCGTCGCGCAACCCGGCCGGATCGACCGAGATCAGCTGGGCCCGGTCGGCCGGTCCGGTGGCGAGGAACCCGAGGCGGTGTCCCGATAGGTCCGTCGCGGTGACGCCGCGCGTGGCCAGGGCCGCGACCAGCAGCCCGGTGCTGACCAGCTCGCCGGTCGTGAGCACCATCGCCGAAGCACCGGCGGGCGGGTCGGGGTTGAGGCGGCGCAACGCCTCCTGGAGGAGTCCGGTGGTGCCGGACATGGCGCTGACCACGACGACCACGCGACCGCACCGCGCGGCTCGGTGCGCGACGTGCTCGGCGACCCGGTCGAAGCCCGCGCTGTCGACGAAGGCGGAGCCTCCGAACTTGAGGACCTCGGGGATCAGCGGAGCCATCCCCGGTTCACCGCCAGCGCGACGATGTCGACCGCGTTCGCCGCGGCGCCCACGCGCAGGTTGTCGGCGACCACCCACAGCCAGAGGGCGCGGTCGTCGTCGGGATCGGTCCTGATCCGGCCGACGTGCACCAGCGCGCGGTCGTCGTCCGAGGTCGCCACCACGCGGGGCATGGGGTAGGCGGTTGTCGCCCCGCGCCGGTACACGCGCACCCCCGGGGCAGCCGCGAGGGCGTCCTCCACCGCCTCGGCGGTCACGGCGGTGGTGGTGCGCACGTGGACGGCCTCGGAGTGGCAGTCGAAGACCGGCACCCGCACCGCGGTCGCCGTGATCCGCAGTTCCGGCAGCCCGAGGATGCGCCGGGGCTCCGCGGCCAGCTTGCGCTCCTCGTGGGAGTAGCCGGTGTCGTCGGCGAGGCCGATCTCGGGGATGAGGTTGAACGCCAGCGGCTGCCCGAACCTGCCGGAGGGCTCGGGGGCCGTCGACCGGTCGGCCAGGCGCTCGGCGGAGGCGATGGCCTGTGAGGTGCCAAAAGCCGGCTACACGGCCTGACCTGCGGTTAGGCAGCTGCGGGTTCGTACTTTTTGATCAAGTCGCCGAGGGGCGGTCGACGGCGTGCCGACGTCACTTCATACCAAAGTCGCATCACCGGTAGTCGAAGGAAGCGTGTTGTCCAGGGGCACGCCGGCTACCGTTTGCCCGTCGTCGCGTGAGGGTTCCAAGGGGTGGGTCTTGTCGGGTGCAACGCTTGCGGAGAAGTTGGTGGCGCGCCTGGGGTCTCGGCACCGAGTGGCCGCCGTGGCCACGGTTTCGCCTGCCGGGACCTCGGTGGCGAGCGCGGGCGCGCCTGCCGACGCGGACTTCGAGATCGGCTCGATCTCCAAGGGGATTACGGGGCTGCTCTACGCCGACGCGAGGGAACGGGGCGAGGTCGGGCCGTCCACCACGCTGGGCGACCTGCTGCCGCTGGACGACACCGCGGTGGCCGGGGTGACGCTGTCCTCCGTCACCACCCACCGCTCGGGCCTGCCGAGCCTGCCCGCCGCGGCCTCCCCGCTGCGCAGGTCGCTGGCGCTGTGGCTGCACGGCGCGAACCCGTACGGCGACACGCTCGACCAGTTGCTCACCCAGGCACGTGGCGTGCGCCCCGGCCCGCCCCGCCCCCGCTACTCCAACCTGGGCTTCCAACTCCTGGGGCACGCCCTGGCGAGCGCCGCCGGCACGACGTTCCAGGGCCTGCTCCGGGACCGGGTCGCCGCCCCTCTCGGCCTGGACGTGTTCTACGCGCCCGCCACCCCGGCCGACCTGCGACCGGCCGCACTCACCGGCACCACCAGGTGGGGCCGCGAGCGTCGGCCGTGGACGGGCGAAGCGCTGGGACCGGCCGGGGGCATCCGCGCGCGCATCGGCGACATGGCCCGCCTCGCCGCCGCGCTGCTCGACGGCTCCGCACCCGGCACCACCGCCCTGGAACCCGTCGAGGACTTCACCGGCCGGGTGGTGCGCATCGGCGCGGCGTGGATCACGATCGAGCGCAACGGCCGTGCCATCACCTGGCACAACGGCGGCACCGGCGGCTTCCGCACCTGGCTGGGCCTGGACCGCGCGGCCGGCACCGCGGCGGTCGTCCTCTCCGCGACCGCGATCCCGGTGGACCGGCACGGTTTCACCCTGCTCGAACAGCTGACCGGGGAAGAAGGCCGCTGACCGGGCACCGTCGACCGTGGAGTCCGGGTCGTCATCGCAATCCCGGGCGCCGGAGCGGTGACGTCGGTGGAGCCGACCGACGAGGCGATCGTCCGTACCGAGCGCGACGACGAGGTGGTCAACGCGATCTGCGTGCCGGACTTCGACCGTGCGCGGGCCGCCGCACGCCGTGCCGACCAGGCACGTGCGCGTGGTGAGAACCGGCCGCTGCTCGGCAAGACCAATGTGCCGTTGGGACCGCAAGACATCCGGAGCTTCAACGACATCTACGGCACCACCACCAACCCGCGGGAGCACCGTCGTACGCCGGGTGGCTCCTCCGGTGGGTCGGCGGCGGCCTTGGCGGCCGGGTTCGGCGCGTTGTCCACCGGTTCCGACCTAGCCGGTTCGCTGCGCACGCCCGCACCGCCGCCCGCACGCCACGAACGGCTCCGCGATTTCCGGGTCCTGGTGCTCGACGAGCACCCGTTCACCCCGACCGGGTCCGCCGTGCGGGCGGACGTGAACCGGGTGGCCGCCGCGCTCGTCGACGGTGCTGCCCGCGTCGAACGACGCAGTCCGCTGCTGCCCGACCTGGCCGAAGCCGCGACGCTTTACACGCAGTTGCAGTTCTCGGGCCCAGTCGCGCGTTTCCCGTCGAGGCGGACGAGCAGCTGCGGACGCGCGCCGCCGGACCGAGCGCAGGCGACCGGAGTCTCGACGCGGCGCGGCTGCGCGGCATGCTGTTCAGCCGCCGCGACCGGATCGAGGCGAACAACCGCCGCGAACTCCACCGCGACGGCCGGCGGCAGCTGTTCGCCGAGTTCGACGCCGTGGTGTGCCCGATCATGCCGACTCCCGCGTTCCCGCACGACCACAACCCCGATCCGCTGCAACGGCGCATCGACATCGACGGCGTCGAGCGCCCCTACTTCGACCAGCTCGTCCGGGCCGGACCGGCCACCTGGCCGCCCTGGGGCGCGGTCGTCGTTCCGCGGTGTCATTCCAGGCGGAACGTCGCCCGGTACGCGGTGGGGGTGACGCCGAGGACGCGGTGGAAGTGCCGGCGCAGGGTGGTGGCGGTTCCCATGCCGCAGCTGGTCGCGATCCGGTCGATCGAGGCGTCGGTGCGTTCGAGGAGTTCCTGGGCGCGGGTGATCCGCTGGTGGTGGAGCCAGTCGAGCGGCCCGACCTGGAGTTCCGCCCGCATGCGGCGGGCGAGTTGGCGGGTGCTGAGGTTGGCGTGCCCGGCGAGGTCGCGCACGGTCAGGGGCTGGTCGAGACGGGCACGTGCCCATTCGAGGGTGGGTGTGAGGCCGTTCGGGTTACGTGGCTCGGCGGGCGGGGTGATGAACTGCGCCTGACCGCCGCTCCGGTGGGCGGGCACGACGAGTCGCCTGGCGATCCCGTTGGCGGCGGCGGCGCCGAGGTCGCGACGCACCAGGTGCAGGCAGAGGTCGAGCGCCGCGGTCTTGCCGGCCGAGGTGAGCACGTCCCCCTCGTCGACGTAGAGCACGTCGGGCCGGACGTCGACCCGCGGGTAGCGGCGGGCGAGGTCCTCGGCGTGCATCCAGTGCGTCGTGGCGACCTGGCCGTCGAGCACCCCGGCCGCGGCCAGGACGAACGCGCCGGTGCACAGGGAGGCGATGCGGGCGCCGCGGTCGCGCGCCGTGCGCAACGCGTCGAGGAGTTCCGGGTCGGGGTTGTCGTCGAGGTCGTCGGACGAGGGCACGATGACGGTGTCGACCTGCGCGATCCCGGCGTACGACGTGGTCGGCAGGTGCGCCAGCCAGGGGTGTGGAGCACCGTCGGCGGTGCAGACCACGAGGTCGTACCACGTGCCGGTCGGGGACAGCTCCGAACGGTCGACGCCGAAGATCTCGGAAGCGATCGCGATCTCGTAGAGCATCGCGGAGCCGTGCATGACGAGCGCGATCCTGGGCATGTCCCATAATGTACGGCCCACGTCGTTTCAGACACTCGTCCACGACCTGCCTCGCGCCCGACGATGGTCCCGTGAACGCAACCGATCGAGTCCTCGTCTACGGCGCCACCGGTCACACGGGGCGCTTCGTCGTCGACGAGCTGCTGCGGCGCGGGCTCGTCCCCGTGCTGGCGGGTCGCAGCGCCGAGCGCCTGGCCGCCGTCCCACCCCGACACGCGGCGCTGGACCGCCGGGTGGTCGGCATCGACGACCCCGACCTGCTCCGACGGGCGGTGGCCGGCACCGGCGCGGTCGTCAACTGCGCCGGGCCGTTCCTCGACACCGCGCTGCCCCTTGCCCGCGCCGCGGTCGAGGCCGGCGCCCACTACCTCGACGTCACCGCCGAGCAGCCGGTCGTGCAGGCGCTCTACCGCGACCTCGACGCCCCCGCCCGAGCCGCGGGCGTCGCGGTCGTCCCCGCCATGGCCTTCTACGGCGGCCTCGCGGACCTGTTGGTCACGGCCGCGCTCGACGGTGGCTCGCGAGCCGACGAGGTCGAGGTCGCGATCGGCCTGGACCGCTGGTGGCCGACCGCCGGCACCAGGATCACCGGCACGCGCAACACCGCGACCCGCCTGGTGATCCGCGGCGGCGCACTGACCGCGCTGGAAAGCCCGGCACCGTCCGGCACCTGGTCCTACCCGTCGCCGCTGGGCGACCAGTCGGTCGTGCAGCTGCCGTTCTCCGAGGTGATCACGATCGATCACCACCTCGACGTGGGCGAGCTGCGTTCACACCTCAACACCGCTCCGCTCGAGGATCTCCGTGACGCCGCCACGCCGGCTCCGGCCTCGACCGACGAGCAGGGGCGATCGGCGCAGCAGTTCGTCGTGGACGTCCTCGTGCGTCAGGGCGCGGACACCCGGCGGATCAGCGCGACCGGGCGCGACATCTACGCCGTCACCGTGCCGATCGTCGTCGAAGGCGCCGCCCGACTCCTCGACGGACGCCACCGGGGTCCGGGCGCCGCAGCGCCCGGCGAAGCGTTCGACGCCGCCGACGTCCTCGCCGCGCTGGAGCGGAACGCCCACGCCATCACGGTCCGGTCCGACCGGCAACCATTCGCGACAACGCGATAGTCGACCCGCGGGTGCCGCGCCCGCACCTCGGCAGTCACCCGTCCAGTGGCACGGGCGGACACGACGCGCTACTCGGCGAGGAGTTGCTCGCGGAGGATGTCCGCGTGTCCGCAGTGCTGAGCGAGTTCGCGCAGGACGTGGAGGTACACCCAGCGCAGCGGGAGCGGGCCGCGCCGGTTGCCGTGGACCGTGTCGTCGAGTCCCAAGGACGAGATCGCGCGGCGGGATGCCCCGCACGCGGCTCGGTGTGCTTGCCGGACGGTCGCGATGGTGTCCTCGTCATCGATGACGAACGACTCGTCCGGTGTCGCGGGGATGCCGATCTCGGCACGCGAGCGGCAGGTGACCGCTTCGTCGAACCAGACCTTCTCGACGAAGGTCGCATGCTTGACCAGGCCCAGGAGCGTGGTCCGGGAGGACACCAGCGATCGACGCACCTGTTCCTCGGTGAGGCCGTCCAGGCAGCGGTTGAGCGCGCCGCGGTGCTCGTCGAGGAACGCCTCGAGCTGAGCGCGAACCGGTTGATCGACAACGTCCTCGGCGGACACGGCTGGGAAGGTGGACATGTGCGCAGCATCCCAGACGGCCGTCCAGGAACAACTACGCGCTCATCGGCATGTGTGGATGGGCGCACGGTCTGGTTCCGCCCTCCGGACAGGAGTTCGTGTGCCGCCGGTCGGTGGCCGGCGCACAGCTACCGCAGGTCGACCTCGACGTCGTACTCGGCGAGCACGTCCCGGAGGTACCGCATGGTGGGTGACCGCCGGACGCGGTCGACGCCGGTCGTAGCCGCCGGCGAGGTGCTCGTGGGCGACGGCGGAGTCGTGCCACACGAGTCGGAACGGTGTCTGAGCTGGACCCTGTCGGTGATCTTGGAATGGCTGGCGTGTCGTGGAGGGTGACTGATCGGTAACAGGGAGGCTTCCGGGGGTCGGTGAAGTCGCGATGCTCCCTGAGGTGGTCGGATGTCGTTACCGGTCGGTCCCCGGTCCGTGGTGGAGGTCCCGGAGCTCACCGCGCGGATGGCGCGAGCCGGTAATCCCGTTGGTACGACGGCGATGTGGGTGCGTGACCGCCTCGACGGCCTGTGGAGGGACGAGGACTTCGCCGACTGCTACTCGCGTAACGGACGCCCTGGGCTCTCGCCCGCCCAGTTGGCCACGGTGAGCGTGCTGCAGTTCCTGCTGGGCCTGTCCGACCGCGGTGCCGCCGAGGCCGTGCGCTGCCGCATCGACTTCAAGTACGCGCTCGGCCTCGAACTCGACGACCCCGGCTTCCACCACAGCGTGCTCGGCGACTTCCGCGACCGCCTCCTGCGGGCCGGCCGGACAGACCACCTCCTCGATACCGCCCTGGCCCGTCTGAAAGACGCCGGACTGGTCCGCGAACGCACCACCCAGCGCACCGACTCCACCCACGTCCTGGCCGCGGTGCGCGACCTGACCCGCCTCGAATTGATGACGGAGGCGGTGCGTGCGGCCCTGGAGGAACTCGCCCGCGTCGCCGATCGTGCGCTGCACGGGCTGGTCGGCGGGCACTGGGGCCGCCGCTACGGCCGCCCCGTACGTTTGGGCAAGAACCCGGACCCGGTCCAAGAGCAGGATCGACGCCACCGGGGCGGACGCCCGCCACCTGCTAGAACACCTCGGCCACAACCATCCCGGCCTGCCGGACGTCTTCCAGGTCCAGGCTCTGCGGCAGGTGCTGGTCCAGAACTACCACCGGGATGCCACGGGCCGCCTGCGGTGGCGTGAGGACGAGCAGGGCAGCGGTCTGCCGCCGTCTGCGCATCGGATCGTCTCGCCTTACGACCCGACGGTGCGCTACGCGTGTCGTGGGCAGGTCACTCGCCTGCAGGGGTTCCTCGCGCACGTGACCGAGACCTGCTTCGGCGACAGCCCGAACGTGATCACCGATGTGGCCACCATGCCCGCCACCAGCTCCGACGCCTCGGTCCTGCCCGGAATCCACACCAGACTGCAACACCGCGGCCTGCGGCCCGACCGGCACCTGGTCGACGGCGGCTACACCTCCCTGGTCCACCTGGAGCGAGCCGAACGCGAACACCGGATCACCGTCATCGGACCACTCCCGGGAAACCCCACCCACCAGCACCGGAAGGGCGAAGGCTTCGCCCGCGACGACTTCAGCATCGACTTCGACCGCCGCCAGGTCACCTGCCCACAAGGCCAGATCAGCAGAGGCTGGCACGGCCCCTACCCGACATCCTCACCGACCGCGGCCCCGCTGATCGTGGCCCGCTTCACCAAGGGCCAGTGCCAACCCTGCCCGGTCCGAGCCCAGTGCACCACCTCCCATGCTTCCTCGCGCAGCGTGGGCTTCCCTCCGAAGAAGTTGCTGGAACTGCAGCTGCGCAACCGCGCCGAACGACAGGAACCGGCCTGGCACAAGCGCTACACGGTGCGTTCCGGCATCGAGGGGACCATTTTCGAGTTCACCCACGGTCATGGCATGCGCCGCTGCCGCTACCGAGGACAGAGCAAAACCCACCTACAGCACGTGCTCACCGCCATCGCGGTCAACATCGAACGCCTCAGCCGGCAACCTCCCGGAACAAGCGCGCCCCCACGACCACCGACAGCTTTCCAGGACTACCTCGATGAGCAGGACATCCCGCGCCTGCGTTCCTGGCGAGCCGCCAGCTGACACAGCAGCGACCAAGATCACCGACAGAGTCAAGCTCAGATCCAGCACGAGGTAATAATTTAGTGGAGTCCAAGTTGGAGCAGTTCACGATGACGGCAAAGGCGGCAGTTCGCCGAAGGTCTCGGCGGGAAGGCGTTCTATGTATCCATCTTGGAGCGCGCTCCACCCTAGCCATCGCCAACCCTGCTCCGTCACCCCCACGACCATGTTGGCGGAGCTGTCGTAGACGACCACCTCACCGCCAGGACATAGGACGATGGTTACGCCGGACACCGACCCCGTTATGACATCACGGACCTGGACACAACCGTTGCTGCTGCCGGTGAGGTAGCGGGTGCCGTCCGGTGACCATGCCATCGACCACACGGTGTCGGTGGTGGTGTGGTGGAGGAGTTCGCCGGTGGCGGCGTCCCATTGACGGGCGCCGTCGTCGCCGCCGGTGAGGTAGCGGGTGCCGTCCGGTGACCATGCCACCGCCTGCACGGTGTCGGTGGTGGTGTGGTGGAGGAGTTCGCCGGTGGCGGCGTCCCATTGACGGGCGCCGCCGCCGCCGGTGAGGTAGCGGGTGCCGTCCGGTGACCATGCCACCGACCGCACGAACGTGGTGGTGGTGTGGTGGAGGAGTTCGCCGGTGGCGGCGTCCCATTGACGGGCGCCGTCGTCGCCGCCGGTGAGGTAGCGGGTGCCGTCCGGTGACCATGCCACCGCCTGCACGGTGTCGGTGGTGGTGTGGTGGAGGAGTTCGCCGGTGGCGGCGTCCCATTGACGGGCGCCGTCGTCGCCGCCGGTGAGGTAGCGGGTGCCGTCCGGTGACCATGCCACCGTCTGCACGAACGTGGTGGTGGTGTGGTGGAGGAGTTCGCCGGTGGCGGCGTCCCATTGACGGGCGCCGTCGTCGCCGCCGGTGAGGTAGCGGGTGCCGTCCGGTGACCATGCCACCGACCACACGGTGTCGGTGGTGGTGTGGTGGAGGAGTTCGCCGGTGGCGGCGTCCCATTGACGGGCGCCGCCGCCGCCGGTGAGGTAGCGGGTGCCGTCCGGTGACCATGCCACCGACCGCACGAACGTGGTGGTGGTGTGGTGGAGGAGTTCGCCGGTGGCGGCGTCCCATTGACGGGCGCCGCCGCCGCCGCCGGTGAGGTAGCGGGTGCCGTCCGGTGACCATGCCACCGTCTGCACGAACGTGGTGGTGGTGTGGTGGAGGAGTTCGCCGGTGGCGGCGTCCCATTGACGGGCGCCGCCGCCGCCGCCGGTGAGGTAGCGGGTGCCGTCCGGTGACCATGCCACCGACCACACGGTGTCGGTGGTGGTGTGGTGGAGGAGTTCGCCGGTGGCGGCGTCCCATTGACGGGCGCCGCCGCCGCCGCCGGTGAGGTAGCGGGTGCCGTCCGGTGACCATGCCACCGTCTGCACGAACGTGGTGGTGGTGTGGTGGAGGAGTTCGCCGGTGGCGGCGTCCCATTGACGGGCGCCGCCGCCGCCGCCGGTGAGGTAGCGGGTGCCGTCCGGTGACCATGCCACCGACCACACGGTGTCGGTGGTGGTGTGGTGGAGGAGTTCGCCGGTGGCGGCGTCCCATTGACGGGCGCCGCCGCCGCCGCCGCCGGTGAGGTAGCGGGTGCCGTCCGGTGACCATGCCACCGACCGCACGAACGTGGTGGTGGTGTGGTGGAGGAGTTCGCCGGTGGCGGCGTCCCATTGACGGGCGCCGTCGTCGCCGCCGGTGAGGTAGCGGGTGCCGTCCGGTGACCATGCCACCGACCACACGGTGTCGGTGGTGGTGTGGTGGAGGAGTTCGCCGGTGGCGGCGTCCCATTGACGGGCGCCGCCGCCGCCGCCGGTGAGGTAGCGGGTGCCGTCCGGTGACCACGCTATGCACCGGGCGAATTGGCCGGAAACCGTGAAATGCCGCAGCGTGTACTCACGCGATGGAGCCGAATTCGCGGGGGCGGTGAGGAGTTCCGGTCCCGGTTGGGGTGTCGGTGTGCACAGGAGCAGTTGGGTGCGGTGGGTGTGGGCGAGGGTGAGGTCGAGGTCGTCGATGCGGCAGTGCCGCAGGATCGTGCCTGCGGCGTTGGTCGCCGTCCAGGTGGTCCTGGTGAGGTCACAGTGGTGGAATTCGGCGGTGGTGGCCTCGGCGTCGGACAGGTCGGCGTCGGTGAGGTCCGCATTGTGGAAGGTGGCGTTGCGGAGGTTGGCGCCGCGCAGTCGCGCGCCGGTCAGGCGCAGCCTGGTGTGGTCGTTGGAGCCGAAGCGCCAGCCTGGCATGGTGGCACCGGAGAGGTCGATACCGGTCAGGTCCTGCCGCGGGTAGTCGCGCTGGTGGGCGTGCAGGGCGTAGGCGAGGGCCAGTTCGGAGGCTTGCGGGTGGTGGTGGCGGCCGATGCGGTGCAGAGCGTCCAGTGCGGCCTTGCGCGCCGGGGCGGAAGCGCCGGCGAGCGACTGTCCCAGAAAGTCCAGTGTCTCGGTGCTAGGGATCTGCATGCTCAGGGCTTCGGCGAGGTGCTCGGTCCGGTCGTGTGCGGAGGTGTCGGTGAGGATGCGGTGGAGGTGGCGGGCGAGGAAGTACTCGAATAGGGAGCGGTGGGCGAAGCGGTAGGTGTCGCCGTCGCGGCTGAGGAACGTGGCGGTGCGGAAGTCGGCGGTCCACAGGTCGGGCAGGCGTTCGCGGTAGTGCCGGGTAAGGTCGGGACGCCGATCGAGCAGGTCCAGCAGCCAGTCGTCGACCTGCTGCGGGGTCCAGGAGTTCTGACGGGATCGCCACAGCCCGGCGGCGATCTCCTCCATGAGCAGTCGTTTATGGTCGGGGGTGAGAGTGTGTTTCCCCTCGTCGCGGGTGATCCAGCGGTCGACAACCTCGGCGTAGATGTCGACCGAGCGCAGGGCGCGGCCTTCGAGCTTGGCGGTCTCGATGAACTCGACCATGTCGGCGATCATGCGCAGGGTGACCGGGCGGCGGGCCAGGTCGGTCAAGTCGTGGACGGCGGCGATGGTGTCCAGGAACCTGTCGACGGCGTCGGGGTCGCGGTCGAGGTTGCCCAGCAGGTAGTCGCGGATCTGCTCGTGGCCGAAGGGAAGCATGAGCAACGCCAGGTAGTCACTGCCGCGCAGGCCCTCGCGGTCCAGTCCGGTGAAGTAGGCGGCTTCGTCACGGATGTCGCGGAAGTACTGGGTGCGACAGGTCAGCAGCATCCGCGTGGAGGTGGGACCGGTCAGGGCGCGCCAGAGTTGGCGGGTGAACAGGCTGCGGTCGCGGGGATCGAGGTTGACCAGGACTTCGTCCAGGCCGTCGAAGACGATCACGGTGTCGCCGTGATCAAGGCGAGCACGGACGGTGGCGGCGTGCAGGCGGTCGCGGGGCACGTCGGACGGGCGACGGGCGTCGAGCATGCCGTCGAGGATGTGATCCAGCGTCATCGCGCCAGCGGGCAGTGTGGACAGCCGCAGGTCGCGCAGGTCGAACAGGATCGGCACCGGCCGGGTGGGATCCTGGTTGTGCAACTGCATCAGGCGTTGGGCGAACAGTTTGGCGGTGGTCGTCTTGCCCATGCCGACATCGCCGAGCAACGCGCACAACCGCGCCGCACCGGGGGCGGTGTCGGTGGCCCATTCCACCAGTCGTTCCACGGCCTGCAGCGGCGGCCCGGCGGAGACATCGCCGTGCCACAGCCGGGATTCCGTCAAGGCCGTCTCCGCCAGCCTGGAGGGCACGAGATGGTCGATGTCGAAGCGCAGTTGGCTCTCGGCCCAGGCGAGGAACGGAGCCTTGTCCTCCGGAGCGGGGGTAGTGGCGAGGGCAAGGCGCGGTGTGGGGAGCAGGGCGGTGCGGATGGCCGCGATCACCTCGTTGACGTACTCGGCTCGCCGCGCGGTGCTGGTCAACTCGACCCAAGGACTGCTACGGCGCACGATCTGATGGCTGTGCAGCGGGGCGAGGTTGACCGGGCCGTCGGGAAGCCGGCTGAACGCGACCGGCACAACCGGGCAGGACCCCGGGCCGGTCACCCGCTGCCGCTCGCGGCCGGAGCTGAGTAAAGCCGGGCTGATCAGAGCGACCCGCACGTCGGCCTGCTCGCACAGTCGGTCACGTGCCTGCTCGGTGTCCTCGCCGATGCCGACCGTCCGGGAGTCCTCGACCTCCCACACCTGCCCCGCCAGGGTGGCCAGCGACTCCTGCAACTGCTGGATCAGCGCCGATGCCCGGCGTGCGGTATTGCCGCTGGTGGGGTGGAACCCGACGTAGACACGCAGGCGGCGGGAGTCGCCGATCTCGGCGACTTCGGGTAGGACCGGGCGGGTGATGCCGGTGCGGCCGGAGGTCTCGTTCGTGTAGGACGCCAGGACGCGGCCGACCGGGTCCCCGGTGAACCAGCCGTGACGCCGGTCGGGTTTGACTTTGCGCTTGTCCAGTTCCAGGACCAGGTCCACGCCGGCATCGCGGGCGCGGGCGTTGACCTTGTCCCGGAAGTCCTGGAACGCGTCCTGCGCGCGGGTGTCGTCCCCGGTGAACTCGGCCGCCTCCAGCGCCGCGCGCAACACGAACCGGCCCTGCCCGTCGACCAGGTCGCCGATTGCTGCGACGCGGGCGTGCTGCATGGAGGTCAGGACCCCGGTCAGGGCACGGAGGCGGTCGGCGATCTGCTCGCGGTCAAGCCTGCTGCTCACAGCGTCCGGTATCCGTTCAGGTTCAGCGCACGCCGGCGGATGGAGGCGGCAAGGTCGATACCGAAGCGCTTGCGCCGGGGACCTGTGGTCTCGGTGAAGGCTCGCCCCTCCAGTGAGAACATCTGCAGCTCCGCCAGACCGCCGAAGTCGACCTCCGAGCCGAACGGCGGCAACGGGGTGAGTCGAACCGGCAACGCGCCCCGGTCCGCGTCCGGCCCGGCGAACCGCGGCAGCTCGTGCTTACGGATGAACGAGCTGACCAGATAGTCGGTGGAGACCAGCAGTAGCCCGAAGTCGGCCTCGTCCATGCGGTCGAAGATCGCCGGAGCGAACTGCTCACCACAGGTCAAATGGCTGTCCTCCCACCATTGCACCCGCAGGTCCGTGAACAGCTCCAACGCGGGCAGCAACTCAGCCAGCAGCGCCGCTTTGGCCTTGGCGTCGCGGTGACACCAGCTCAGAAAGACCCGGACCGTGGTGACCGCCATCCCGCCCCCTGGAGTTCCCGGATGCGCTCCGGATCGGCAGACCCTAGCAGGGGTGGTACTCCAGCAGCATCGGTGACATCCGCGTGCCGCGTTTACCGGTAGTTACAAGTTGTCTGTTGACAGGGTGGTGTAAGTGTGATAACCCGGTGAAGGTGGGGATTCGCTCCTGTACGAGGTGCATGACGCCGCACGTCGTCCGTGTCCGCGGCTCCGGGGCCAGTGAAGGGTTACGCGGCCCGTTTCGACGATCTGTTTGGCACGCTGGCCCAGCGCGATGGCTTTCGGAACACCTGGTAGGGGCAGCGCCTGTTGGCTCCGCAGGATCGGGGTAAGTGCCCGCTTCCGAGCTTGAGCGAATGAGGCCCTTGGTGCGCAGACGAGGGAACTCCTGTAGATCGGACGTTGTCGAAGCGCCGCTCTGCCGGGAGTTCCGTTGTCATCCGGTGGGGCCACCGCAGGTGCCCCGTGCTGCCGCTTGGCCGCCTCCCACCGGCCCACCGCACGCACGGCCCGGTATCCGACCGATGTCACCGATGCCCAGTGAGCCGAGCTGGACCCGCTGCGGCCCGATCCGGCGTGCCTGGCGGTCGGGGCGCGCGGTGGGAGAAGTACTGCCACTGCCTGATCGCGGACGCGATCGGCTACATGGTCGACAACGGCATCAAGTGGCGGGCGCTGCCGGCGGACTTCCCACCGTGACCAACGGTCTATAAGCGTTTCGCCGCATGGGAGAAGGTGGGTGCGTCGCAGCGGCTGCTCGACGCGTTGCGCGACCGTGTCCGCCTGGCGGAGGGCCGGGTGGCGGCTCCGTCGGCGGCAGTCATGGACTCGCAGTCGGTGCGCGCGGCCGAGACCGTCAATCGGGCCACGCGTGGCTGAGACGGCGGGAAGAAGGTCCAGGGCCGCAAGCGGCACATCGTCGTGGACACCCTGGGTTTGCCGGTGGCCGTGTTGGTCACGCCCGCCTCGACGCAGGACCGGGGCGCCGCCCGCAGCCCGCTGCGCCGAACGCGCGACACCGCCGGGAAACATGCCTTCGCGGAGGCGATGGCGGCGGGTGAGATCGCGTCGGTGATCATGGAGTTGCGACGCTTCACGACTCCGAGGAAGACCCCACCCGCCGATGGCATCATCTCTCATCACCGCACTGACCCTCACGACACCCTCCCCCGACGGCTCACCGGCGCCTGTCACCGATGGTGAGCACGGTGATCTGCGGGACGCCCTGGCGAAGATCTCGGACCCGCGTGACCCACGCGGGATCCGTTACCCGTTGTCGGCACTGCTCACGATCGCGGTCTGCGCGGTCCTGGCCGGGGCGTCGTCATTCGCGGCCATCACCGACTGGCTGCAGGATCTCGACCATCACGCCCGCGACCGGCTCGGTTTCGATCGCATCCCCTGCGCCACAACGATGTGGAGGTTGCTAACCCGCCTCGACGCCGATCTGTTGGCCACCGTCCTCGCCGGTTGGCTCACCACCCGCGCCCGGCGATCACCACCGGTCCGACAACGCCCATACCGCCACGTCATCGCCGTGGACGGCAAGACCCTGCGCGGCGCCCGCCTCGACGACGGCCGACAGGTCCACCTGCTCTCCGCGCTGGACACCGACATCGGCATCGTCCTGGCCCAGGTCACCGTGGACGCGAAAACGAACGAGATCCCCGCGTTCACACCGCTTCTCGACGCCGTCCACAAGGTCGTGGGCTCCCTGAAGGGCATGGTGTTCGTCGCCGACGCCCTGCACACCCAAGTCGACCATGTCCGGCAGGTCGCCGCCCGCGGAGCCCACCTGATGACCGCGGTCAAAGGCAACCAACCGACGCTGCTCACCCAACTCAAATCCCTGCCTTGGCCCAAAATCCCCGTCGGGGGCCGCACTCGCGACCGTGGTCACGGACGCCGCGAGACCCGCACCGTCAAAGCCGTCACCCCGCACGCCGAGCAGGCCGTCCGAATCACCCGCAGCCGCACCACCAGCGCAAAGACCCGCCACGAAACGGTCTACTTCACCGTGTCCCTACCACGTACACGTCCACGATGATCCGGCCTTCCCGCCCGGCTACGACGTCCAACATGGCGTCCAGCTCGGCCGGGGTGCGCACGACCGTGGGGTCGTCGTGGTCCACGTCGTACCAGGCTTCTAGCTCCACCACGGCTGTGCTCTTCCTGTGTAGCGAATGCGGGTACGCGCCCTATTGGTGTTGATCCCGTGCACGGTCAGTGTGGACACAGCGTGACAAACTTGGCCACTTGCCCAGGTGTAGGGAACGTGGACAATTGGAGAGACGACTTGCACCCATGCCTAGGGCGGTCAAGTGACAACTAGCTGGCTATTTCAATCCCGCCCATGCGCCCAGTCGTGCTACCGGATCACTGCGACGTCGGGTGCGAGCCAATGCGCGAATCAGTTCGTGCACTTGAGGATGATAGCGTGCCTGTTGAGGTGAAATCTGCCGAGCCAATTGAAGCTCTCGGATTACGTTTTCATGGTCACCTTGCATGAAGTATGCACGAGCAAGGTCAATATGATAGTGGCCGATCCTGGAGGGGTACAGCTTGCCTGTCAAGTTGAGGCCAGCGCCACGCTTTAGAGCCACTGAGGGTTCTGATGATTCCACCGCTGCCGCAACAGCGTGAATTTCGACATTGGCCGCAGAAAATGCAGTGTCAAACTGATCACCAGTAGTGTCGACGTGTCGAGCCAAGTCTCGCGCTTCCTGCAAGTGTGCATCTGACAGAGTCGATTTATCAAGGCGAGCAGCGATGATCGAGCCAGCGAGGTGTGCGGCACCTAGAACTTCGATTTTGCGCGCGTCTTTTTCATCTGCTAGGTCGGCTTCGACCCTGTCAAGCATCAGTTGGCTTGCGCGGTAGCTTCCGCTGAACATTAGAGCTTGGGATCGACTGTAGTGACCCATTGCTGCCCACAGTGGATCACCACTCTTATTTGCCGTCATAGACATTCGCTCGGCCGCCCAAGCGCTCAGTGAGAGATGGCCGAACTTGTATGAGGCAAACATTGCCGAGTAGTACGCTTGAGCAAGAAGACGGTTAGCCAATTCAAGCTGATCGGATGCTGCGGTGATAGAGTGAACGCTAAGGTGGCGAATCAGGTCAGGCAAGACTTCAAGAATATCTGAGTAACGACTGACTCGCCCTCCGGTGATGACTCGCTTTAACGTAAGGGAGAGGCTGGGTAGCGAATGCAGTGGTCCGTCAAGGAGGGTGTTATTGCCTTCGATGATTGCGCGTTCCAAGTCTGGAACGAACCTTCTCTCCAGCCCGTAACTGCCCTGGAGTGAGTCAAAGTTACGAGAATCGGTGAGGTCGGTAACAAGAAGGCCGAGGGCGCGTGCAACGGATGCGATAAACATTGGAGAGGCTGGCATTGCGCCTCTTTCGACCTTCTTGATTAGCGATAGCGACACATTCGCTCGTGTGGCCAGTTGAACTTGAGTCAGGCCCGCAATTTTCCGCGCTTCAATAACCCGTGCAGCTACGCCATTATCCTCGAAATTCATGTGTCGCCACCTCCCTGTGTAGCCACAACCATACCCCTGCATGTGTCCCTCTCATGTCCCTTTGATGTCCCTTGGGGCCCTCGATCGCTCCTAAAGTGCTGGTCACGTACTGCAATCCTGCGGCTACGGACCGGGCCACAACGGTCGTCAAACCTGACGCGGCCAGCGGGACCCGGTGTCGGTAGCCAGCTCGGGTGGTCCCACGCCGCGCGCTGTCTCGTGTGGGCCTCGCTTCCTCCCCACAGGGCTGAGCTGGCTACCGGCGTCCACGGACCACAGCACCGCCTATGCGACGAGAGGGTCAGTCACGGTGACGATCACGTTCCCGAAATCCCGCGCGAATGCATTCACGGGTGGACCGGGTCTTCTGCGACACTGCCCCTGCGGAACCCGGCTGGCAAGGGACAACCGAAGCGAGCAATGTTCCGCTTGCGCGAAGAAGGACCGTTTTTCCCGACCAGTGCCGCCTGTGCCTCCGGAATTCTGGGACGACGAACATATCGGACCGGCTCTTGAATCCCGTCAGATGGGCGCGGTGATTCGCGCGTTCCGGACCCATCCGTTCCATCGTCGCGACATTATTCAGGAACAGATGGCGAGGTGGCTGAACATATCGCCGTCACGACTGAGTCGTATCGAGAACGGTGAGAGTGTTTTCGATCTCGGAAAACTCGCCAGATGGTCCAGGATGCTCGGAATCCCTCAGGGGCATCTCTGGTTCCACGTTAACGACGAGTCCCGCGAGAGTGCAGGTCGCGCCCAGGCGGAAAGTCGAGCAGTTGAGTGTAAGGGTGCCGAAAAGTCGCAGCTTGCCGTGGCTCGCAAGATTGCTGGACATACCCAGGAAACGTTGGCGGAGGCTGTAGGGGTGTCTCCGCGTACTGTGAGGTCCTGGGAATCGGGGGAGAACCGGCCGATATTTTGTGGTACGCATGTGAGGTTGGTCGAAGCATTGGGGATCACCGTCACCCAACTGTCGGTGCTGCTGGGTGAGTTCCAACAGAACCTGTGGAGCGAACACGGTGGCTCAACGGCGGGGTCGGTTTCCGGGGTAGACTTCATTACGGCCTTGACCGCCATCTTCGAGCAGTCTGGCGCATTCCCCGTCATCAATATCCACGTGACAGTGACAGTGGAAGTCGAGTCCGGGATGTCGCCGAAAGTGAACAGGTAATGTACCCATGGCGAACGTAGAAGTCCGGTCAAACCGGGCGTCACGGACTTGCCGGGGTGGATGCGGCACCAACCTGAGTCGCTACAACCAGCAGGACATATGTGCCTCGTGCGCCCGATCGTCCGGTAACCACGCATCGCACGGCGAAATGGGAGTCGATCTCCTGTCCATCGGGGAGAACATCGTCCGCTTCCGCCGGAAAGCGGGAATGACCCAACAACAACTTTCCGACCGTTCGGGAATCAGTCTGAACCTGGTCCGCAGCCTCGAACAGAACTCCCGAACATCGGCACGCGTATCCTCGCTGTTCGCCCTGGCGACGGCACTGCACGTGCCTCTGGCGGCGCTGCTCGACCCGGCCCATACACCTGGGGTTCTTCTCCGAAGGGCACGGATGCGGCGTGGCATGTCGCAGGAGATGCTGGCGGCACGGGCCGGATTCAACGTGGCCTACATCTCCAGGATCGAAACGGGTCAACGTTCCCTCGACCGCCTACCGACCTTGATGGCGCTCGCCACCGCGTTGAACGTGCCCCCGATCGAGTTGGTACCATGGTTGGCCGAAAGCGTCCCCGCCCAGACCTGCCGATGCCGCCCGGACCCGCCCACGGATTAGACCGCCCGCCGCCACCGACTGCCCCCGGCCTGGTTCGCCGCAGTAGGGCCGGAGGGCGGCGGGTACGTCACCCGGTCCACGTGCCGCACATGATCGCAGACCTACCCGCCGGGCCCGCGTTCCCCGGTGCTGGTGATCCCACGACCTACGGGAACGATCACCCGAATGGTCTGCGGAGCAGGCAGCGGGGGCGTTGCCAACTTGACGTCCGGAACCACCCGGCCCCAAGCGGCCAGGTGGGACAGGCAACGACCACCGCGTGATCCCACGCGGAGCACCAACCGGCCGTTACCCGCCACACCAGGCCACACCTGGCCGCTACAGACCACGCTGACCAGCGTTTTCGCTGGTGGGACCACCAGGGGCCCATAGGTTGGACTTCGTGTTCATGCAAAGCGTGGGGCAGGTGCGGTCGGTTCCAGACGAGGGTGCGGTCGAACAGGTCGCGTCGGCAGGTGTCGATCCGACGTTCCCTGTAGGCCATCGGAGCCTGTCGGGTGGCTGCTGGCTCGGAGAGACTGCGTCGGCGGTCGCCGGCTCCTCACAGGGGACGCGTGGCCTTGGAGTTGCACGGCGGAGATCTGCCGGAGGATGCACGACGCGCCTTGACCACGACCCGGATGGGGCAGGCCGGTGCAATGCCACCTGTCACCGTGGCGGATGTGGAGTCGGGGCGATTCGAGGTCGAGCCCGGGTGAGGAGTCGGCCATGGGCACATGTGGCGACCGTCACTGACCAGAGGTTCGCTCGTATTCCGTGCGGGACCGCAGATTTGCGGTGTACGGTCACGTGGGCACGGTGAGTGATCATATCTTGTCTGTATGGAGTTCTGCCTGGTAGAGGCTGTACAGCAGGTGGTTCGACGCCGGGCCTATGGAACCTGGTCGGCGCTGTCGGGGCGCCGACTGCACAACTGTCGGGGGCAACGAACGTGGTGACAGGCGCCGGTGGGATCGAGGCGACAGGGGCGGAATCGGATCAGGAGCAGGTGCTTTCCGAACTTGCGATCGGTGCCGCATTGGCGGACATGACCACCTTCATCGGGCGTGGCGCTCTGCTCGGGGCGACGACCGAGTTGCTCCGCACGATGCGCCTGGTGACGCTGACCGGTGCGGGCGGTGTGGGCAAGACGCGGCTGCTGGAACGCCTCGCCGCTGATCTGGCCGAGGATTTCGACGAGGTGGTGCTTGTTCGGCTGGCGGGGTTGAAGGCCACGGAGGATCGGCTGGCGTCGACGATCGCCGAGGCGCTGGGCCTGCCGAACAACTCTCCCGCCCCGGCGGCGGCGAGGCTGATCGAGGCCCTGTCGACGAAGGGGAGGGTGGTGCTCGCGCTCGACAACTGCGAGCACCTGGTGGGCACCGACCCGGGATCGGGGCAGGTGCCGCGACTGCTGCGTCAACTGCTGGCGGCCTTGCCGCGGCTCCAGGTGGTGGCCACGAGCAGGGAGAACCTCGGTGTCCAGGGCGAGTACATCGTGGCCGTGCCGCCGCTGTCGGTGGCGAGCAACGACTCGGCCTGCGTCGGGGAATGTTCCTGCTGCGTGCCCGAGGCAGTCCAGCTGCTGATCGATCGTGCCCAGGCGGTCGGGGTGGAGATTCCGGCCTCGGACTACTGCGTGGCGATCGAGTTGTGCGAGGCGCTCGACGGTATCCCGCTGAACATCGAGCTGGCTGCGGTCAACCTGGAGACGATGACGCTGCACGAGATGCTGGCGCAGCGTCGGGCACTGCTGGACACGCTGGTCGGCGGGGACGCACGGCAGGAGCAGCACCGGTCCGTGCGCGCCACGCTGGACTGGTCCTACGGCTTGCTGGACGAGCCGCTGCGGCGGATGTGGGCGCTGTTGTCGGTGTTCGCCGGCGGGTTCAACCTGGACGCGGTAGCGGCGGTGTCGGAGAGCCGCGGGATCGACCGGGCCGAGGTCCGGTCGCTGCTGACCCGCCTCAAGCGCAAGTCGTTGCTGGTCGTCGACAGGAGCGGGCCGAGTACGCGGTTCCGGCTGTTGGAGACCATCCGTCTCTACGGCGAGGAGCTGGTCGAGGCGTCGGGGGAATCGATCACGCTGCGCCGTGCCCACGCGAACTACTACCTCTCCTTCGCCGAGCAGGCGGCGCAGCACTGGTTGGGGCCCGATGAGGTCGCGTGGATGCAGTGCGTCCACGCGGAGTTGCCGAACATCCTCGCGGCGCAGGAGTTCTTCCTCGCGACGGGGCACTCCACGTCGGCGCTGCGGTTGACGGTCGCCACCGGGCGCAGCAGGGCTTTGGTGTTCGCGGGCCGGATCAACGACAGCCGCGACATGATGGCCTCGGCCCTGGACGAGTCGCCCGAGACACCGACCGTGGACCGGATCAGTGGTCTGTCGTTGTCGACGTGGCTGGCGTTGATCCAGGGCAATCAGGTCGACGGGCTGACGCTGTTGGAGCAGGCCGAGGACGGTGCCCGGGCGTTGGGGTGTCAGGAGACGTTTCCTCCGGTGCTGTACGCGCGGGCGACCCGGCTGTGGCTGGTCGAGCAGGACCCGGTCCTCGCACTGGGAGCGGTGGAGGGCTACGGGAAGGCCGAGGCGGCGTTCCTGGCCGCGGGGCACGACGGCGATGCGTTCATGGCGCTCATGTTCGGCGCGATGAGTGCGGTGTTCTTCGCGGACCGCGACACGGCGTTCACGTGGTGCCGACGCCTGCTGGCCTCCGCGGAGAAGGCCGGAGCCGAGTGGTCGATCTCCTGGGCACTGTGGACCCTGTCGCTGGCCGAACTGCTGCACGGCGATCCCGGTAAGGCCTTGACGCTGGCGCAGCGCACACTGCGCATCCAGCACGCGATCAAGGACACGTGGGGGCCGGCGTGGACGAAGTGGCTGCTGTTCCTGATCGCGGTCGAACTCGGAGACCACGAGCGGGGCGCGCAGCTGATGGGTGCCGCGAACGCCGCCCGCAAGCTCACCAACGCGTCGGTCCTCGGGCTGCTGCCGTTTCTGCGGGTGCAGCAGAAAGCGGAAGGCAAGGCCCGCAGCGAGTTCGGTGACGAGGAGTTCGACATCAGCGTTGCGCTGGGGGAGCGCTTGGCCACCGACGGGGTGATGGCACTGGCGCTCGACCTGCGTGGGCGGCCGATCGTGAACGTCCGCCGCCCGGCGGAGTTGTCCAGGAGGGAATTCGTCGTCGCGTCGTTGGTGGCCCGGGACATGAGCAACCGGGAGATCGGCGAGGCCGAAGGGCTGTCCCACCGCACGGTGGAGGTCCACGTCTCGAACATCATCCGCAAGCTCGTCGCCGAGTACCCCGACCGCGAGGTCAGGCGCCGCCAGCATGTCCGGGACTGGTTTTTGAGCCTGTCGCCGGACGACGTCGCCGCCGGCCTGGCCGACGCGTAAGCGCGTGGGGCGACGCGATGCCGATCGCGTCGCCCCACGTCGGGGTGTCTACCGGCCGCCGAGCACGGGTAGTTCCTCGATACCGGCCATGATGGCGCTGCGCTGCGCCCGCAGCCGCTGCGGTTCGACGGCGAGCCGGGCGCGGGGGAACCGGGCGATGAGTTGCCGCAGTGCGATCTCGGCTTCCATGCGCCCCAGGGGTGCTCCCAGGCAGTGGTGCATGCCGTAGCCGAAAGACAGGTGCCTGCGCGCGTCGGCACGGCCGATGTCGAGCGAGGCCGGGTCGCCGAACATCTCCGGGTCGCGGTTGGCGCTTGTCAGCGACACCAGGACGATCTCCCCGGCCGGGATTTCGACCCCGCCGTAGACGACCGGGGCCGCGGTGACCCGGTGGGTGGCCATGCGCACCGGTGAGTCGAACCGCCACACCTCCTCGATCGCCTGGGGGATCCTGTGCGGGGTGTCGGCGAGGTGCCTCCACAGCCGGGGATCGGCCATCAACCACCGCGCGGCCTTGGTGATGGCGTTGGTCGAGGTCTCGTGCCCGGCGACGAGGATCAGGAAGACCGTCCCGATCAATTCCTCGTCGTCGAGGCGGTCGGTGTCGGAACCTCGGACCAGGGCCGAGAGGAGATCGTCACCGGGGTGCTTGCGCTTGGCGCTGATCAGTTCGGCGAAGTAGCCCTCCATCGCCCGTGATGCCGGGAGCAGGCGCGCGGGGGCGTCGTCCATCAGCGCCGCGGTCCAGTCCCGCAACGCTTCACGGTCTTGTGCCGGCACGCCCATCAGCTCGCAGATCACGGTGAGGGGGAGCGGGAACGCGAGCTTGTCGACCAGGTCGAACGGCTCGTCGACGGGGAGCGCGTCGACCAGCGTCCGGGTCAGGTCGAACACCCTGGAGCGCAACTGCTCGATCCGGGTGCGGGTGAACTTGTCCGCCAGCAGACGACGAAGGCGTCCATGGGCGGGCTGGTCCTGGAACAGCATGTGCGGCCGGAACATCCCGGACAGCTCGGTCGGCAGCCCGGCGGCACGCAGGTGCCGCTCCATGACCGGGCGGATGCGACCGGCGTCCTTGCTCAGACGAGAGTCGGTCAGGGCGCGGCGCGCATCGGCGTAGCGGCTGATCACCCAGACCGGCAGGTACCCGCCTACCTCGGCGCGATGCACGGGTTCGGCCGCCCTCACCCGGTCCCCGACATCGAGCGCATGCTGCCAGTAGTCCTCCTCGAAAAGGCGGACCTGTGTATCGGTCTGCATTGCCAATCCCCCGGTCGTGATGTTCCGCGCCCGCGTGCGGAGGGTCGGATCTAGTTATTTAGGGTAAGTATCGACCGGTTGGCATGGAAGCGCCATAAGGGCAGCCACGTAGTAGCCGATGTGAACACGTAGCAGGACCACTTAGTGTGTTGCCGGTGGCCACGTAGAGGGGGTGCGCATCGCCTGAGGGCATGTCGGGTACGCGTAAGTGACGAGCTTTTCCCGTTCGGCGGGACAATCGACACGCCGATATTCACATGTTAATTACGGAGTCTCGTGACGGCTTGGCTGATTTTGAAGGGTGTCCGCAGACCTTGTTGACACAGAGTGACAACAGTCTGCCTTTGAGTGACCGCGTGCGGCGTTCATGCATGTCGAGAGGCCTTTCATGCGCTGCTACGTGCCCGCTTCTGCGCGATCTAGGGGTTGGTTACGCGCGAAACTACGGGTCTACGTGATTACCGCTTCTTCTCGGTGGACGCCTCTGGGAGTTCCGTTCGCGTTGACATGGAATACCGATGGCATATGCTTTCATCGGTTGGCGGGCGGTAGCGGCCTCTCCGGGGCTTTGCTCCTGAGGCTGCGACGGTGGACGGATGCCGGTGGGGATTGTTATATGTGAAGGCATGCGCAGTGACGTAGACGACCTCCTGTAGTCGAGCGAGCATGTCGATCAACCGCTGGACAGGATGCGGCATGCCTGCGCGAGTGATACGACCGAACGGCTGCTCGCTGGCGCCTGCACCACTGAGTGGGTTCGGGATCGCGTCGACGAATTCGCTTGAGGCAAGGTGGGGACCGACACCGCTGCGCGCCGGGCATCCAACCGACAGGGACATCCAGGTGGCCCGAGATGGCACCTGGCGCGCCTACGACGGCGTGTCATGTCCGTGCAGTCGGTAGTAGGCGACGACCGCCGGAGGGTCGGTCGTCTGCGGAGACAAGGGAGGGATTACATGTCGTTCACCAGCGAGGACCGCGGCGGGAACTGGCGGTCCGACCGTGCGCAGGGGGAAGCGCAAGCACAGGAGGAAGTGCCGCAGAGCCCAAGTGACGCGGACGACGCGGCTGATGAGAGAGGCAAGGGGTCGATGTTGGAGCGGGCATTTCACGTGCTGGAACAGGTCGCCGGCGGTAAGAAGCCGTTGAACCTCACCGAGATGAGCCGCGCTGCTCGGTTGCCGTTGCCCACCACCTACCGCCTGGCGAAGACCCTGGTGAAGCTGGGTGCGTTGGAGAAGGACGCCGGCAGGTACACCCTCGGTCCGGTGTGGCTGGAGTGGTGCGAGACGGTCGGAAGCGAACACGCGTGCACCTCGAACTGACGGCTGTGGCCCGCGATCGGCCCTCGGGCACAGGTGTCACCTCGCGGTTGTGAGGTCCCTCGAGCATCCTTCCGACGTGGTCGTGGTGGGCTCCGGAGTCGGGCCGGCACGTCACGATGTGCATGCTGGCACAGGCATTCCTCGCGGTCACCCGTGCGAGCCAGGGAAAAGAAGTGCCGCTCCAGGAGAGCAAGGCGACCGGCTGAGGCCGGTACTGCTGCCCTTCTCGACCGCGGCGATCCGAGGGCTGCTGGCCGCGACCGTGCTGACCCGCGTCGTCGACACGGTCGCCGCGATCGCCGCGATCTCTGGCACCAGGTCCATCTCGGCAGGGCCCTGATCGGCCACTATCGCCGACGCGGCGACCCACTCCCTCGAGATCTCGGAATGTAGTACAGGGTGGCCTGGTCGGTGATGGTCACTCCAGTATCAGCAGGGTGCGCCGTCCTGGAGCTGTCCGTCCTGGTGGTCGAGCACGACGCGTACGACGCGGCGCAGTGTCTTCGGGGCGGGCCGGCCGACTGCCTCGTGGCATCACCGAACTCGATACCAAGGGGATGCCGTTTGAGCACGCGGAGGGCGTCGACCCCGTTCGGACGAGGTCGACTACCCCCTGGTGCTGCATAGACCCCAGCTGACGAGGGGAGACGCAGTAGAGCCAGGCCAGCGTCCTGAACCAGGGATCACTCTCCGTTCTGCGGAAGATCCGAACGTGTAGGTGGTGCCGATGGGCTCGACATCCGGTGCGGTTCAGGTGGACGCTGGCGGCCTCTCTCCGGCGGCGTGCCACGGATTCATCGCCTCCACTCGATCGCGGTGCCGCCGTGTGGATCGGCAGATGTCGACCAGGTGGGAGGGAACGTGGGGCGGTCGACCAGGTGTCGATCGGCGAGTGCTTCGACCACGGCCCGGTAGGTCGTTCGCGCGCCCGCCTCGGCCTCTTCTAGGGTCGCCACCGGGATCTGCGCGGAGCAGTCGGCGATCATGTCGAACGGTTCCCGGTCGGTGAGGATGTCGAATCCGTGGTTGGCCAGGAACACGGTGTGGCTCATCGCGTCCTTGGTGTCCATGATGGACGCGCACTCCTCGAACGTCTTCGGCGTTCCGCGCTGCAAGTACGACACGTAGCACTTCCGCAGTCGGCTCTCCCGGCTCGACTCCAGCCAGATCCGCGTCGCGGGCTCGTCGGAGTACCAGGGCAGGCCCCAGGAGTCGAAAACGCCTGCGTCGTGGTCACGCAGAGCGCTCGTCACGGCCGCGTCGACGGCGCGTTCCACCGACAGGTCCGTGCGCTGCCAGTCGAGGGCTGGTGACCATTCCCCGTTCGGGTCATGCAGGTTTTCCCACAGGATCCGGGAAGCGCTGACGTACGGCACGTCCAGGCCGGTCGCCAGGCTTCGGCAGAGTGTCGTCTTCCCGGTCGCGGTCAAACCGGACACGATTATCTTCATCGGCCCGAAACTCCTCCGTTCGCCGGTGGGTGGGCGATCCTGAACGTGCGCCGGGTGTACTCGACCCGAGACTCGACCGTACTCGAAGTGGTGTGCGACGCGGCAACGAATGGTGCGGTAATCCGCTTGTTGGACGAAGCTGCAGCAGTTCCGCAATATTGCGGTTAATTATTCCGTGCCTCGTGGGTCGTGCTGGGTTCACCCGAAGCAGTGGTTCACTGGCTTCTTCGATGTCGGCGATCGGCCACACCACTACCCTCTGCCGCCGAAGGGACGAACGGGAGGGTATTCGATGCAACAGGTAAAACTGGCCGGATGCGTGATCAGGGATGACCGCGGCCGTGTTCTGCTGCTCCACCGCAACACGCCTGAACTGCGACAATGGGAAATTCCCGGCGGCAAGCTCTATCCGGACGAAGACCCCGAAAGCGCGGCCCGTCGGGAGCTGAGGGAAGAGATGGGGGTAGAAGTCGCCGTCGGTCAGAATCTGGGGACGCGGTCATTCGTCGAGAACGGGCGCACGATGGTCTACACATGGTTCCTGGCGCGGATCACCGCGGGCGAACCGCAGGCGTTGGAGCAGCACATCCACGACCGTTGGGGCTACTACCACGTGACCGAGCTCGCCGCGATGGTCGAGGAGTTGTCGCCGAACGCGCGGAACTTCCTGCGCGAGGTCACCGAGGGCAACATCAGCATTTGAACCTTGCGAGGATCCCATGCAGATCGTCGTGGGCGAGCCCTCGGTCCGGACGCGGCTGACGGAGCTGATCGCCGCGAACACGCGGGCCGACTACGTCTACTCCTGTCCACCCAGACAGGTGTGCCGGGCGTTCGACGACAGGACGGCCGCTGCCGTCCCCGGCGCGATCGCCCGTTCGCTGCACAGGTTCGACGACCTGAACCTCTACGTCCATGTGCCGTTCTGCCGTCAGATCTGCCGATTCTGCGACCTCTACGCCGTCGCGGACGTGAACAAGGACCTGGCCGGGTACGTCGATACCGTGCTCGACGAAGCCGCGAGGCTCGCGGACCTGACCGAGCGCAAAACCGTGACGACCCTCTACGTCGGGGGCGGCACGCCGTCGATCCTGCCGCCCGTCCTGCTGGAACGGCTCATCCGGTCCGTGCGCGTTCGGCGAGTCCGACTCCGATGCCGCCGGCCGGGGTGTCGGTGTTGTCGCGGCGGCCGACGAACTGCCAGCGGCGATTGTGCTGTTGGCCGGTGTGGCGGTGCCGGGGATGGTGCTGGTGCAGGCGGTCAAGGTCATCGCCGCCGCGACGGCGGCGAGCATCGGCTTTGTGCGGGTCCCGGTGTACATCAAGGTTTTCCGTGTCTGCGGTTGGTCATCGCGGGTAGAGCGCGTCGAGCAGCGCGCCGGCGAGGTCGTCGCGGAAGGCGATGCGGCTGCGGTCGACCGGGGTGGAGGAGGGGCGGCCGCGCGGTGGGTGCAGCTCCAGGTGGATCAACAGCACGCCGGGCCGTTCGGCGTCGCCGTGCGGGGCGAGGGTGATCTGCTCGCCGTCGCGCCAATGCCGTCGGCGCCGCCGGCCAGGCCGGTGGTCATCGCCGCAACTCCGGCGATCTGCACCTGGCGGGTGAGGGCGGCGAGGTCCGGGTCGGCCTGGAACCGGGTCAGGTACTCGCCCAGCGGCGCGGCGCCGAACAGGTCGAGCTTGATCGCGACCTGGTTGTCGGCCGACCACAGCTCACACCAGGTGGAGTCGCTGCCGTAGCGGTAGAAGCCTGCTCCCAGCCGCCGCTGCCAGGTCTGGTCGGGTAGCGCGCTGCACAGCATCTGCGAACTCGTGGCCTCGTTCGCCGTCCACACTCGAACAACCGCTGGCCCGTGGCCAGCTCCGTGTGCCGGTACTCGCTACAGCTGTCCGGGTCGGGTGCGCGGTCGCACACCTCAGGTCGGGAGCCGTCGCCGGATGCCGACGCGGCACCGCTGATCTGAGGTCGGGCAGTGCCACTGACGAGGGTGCTACAGGTGGACAGCATCATGACGGCCGCCAGGAGCGCGGCGCCGAGAAGTCTCGGGTGGTTCACTGCGTGCCTACCGCGGACAGGATCTTCTCGACCAGCTTCTTCGACCGCTGTTCGCAGTCGGGGTGTCGATCCGGACGATCTGCACCGACGGGAGGGCGTCGTCGTCACGGTGGTCCTCGACGATCGTGGTATCCGGGTCCCAGCCCGCGACGGTGCGGCACTGCCCGGCGCGCATGCCCGTGACCGCCTTGTAGCCGGCGATGTCGGCGGCCTGGTACTCGTCGGGCGAGACGGTCAGGTCGCGTGCGGGGTCCTCGGCGACGCCGTAGACCACGGTGACCTCACCGCCCCCGGCCCCGGCCTTGCCCTGGGGGATGACGGTGCCGCCGGAGCCGGGGCCGATGCTGCACTCGTAGACTTCCTGGGGCTGGATCTCCGCGTCGGGTCCGAAGTCGTCGACCACGGCGGTGAGCGCCTGGCACGGGTCACGCAGCGCCAGCGGCACCGTGGGCTGCGTGCGGCCCGTGTCGTAGCGTGGCAGGTCGCGCCACCGGTCCATGATCTGTCCGACGTGGTCGCGGGCGAGTCGCACACCGGTCGCACGACGTTGTCGCGGTCGTCGGCGTGCACGTCGAGCACGACAGCGTAGGTGCCGTCCAGCGGCCGGCAGTTCGCAACCGAGCTGCGGTGCGCCTTCTCCTTGACGTAGAACTCGACGCCGCCGATCTGCTCGGGCGCCGCCTCGCGGCGCAGTGCGGCGTTGTACTCCTGCGCCACCCGCAGGTACATCGTCCAGGTGGAGTCGAACTCCTACTCGTGCAGCCGCAGGGTGCAGGTGTCGAAGCCGTCGTCGGAAGACATCAACTCGCCGCCGGTGCTGCCCTCGCCGGATACCTTCTCGGCCGCGACGGGATCGTGCAGGGCACGCGCGTCGATCTCCCGATAGCGGGCACCCACGGCGCATTTCGCTGAGAAACCTCCATGACGGGGCAACGGAGCTCCTTCGGAACAAGCTGTCCTGGTTGACCGCCTGCACCGACGAGATCCGTTGCCCTGCGTAGTGCCTCCTGCAACTGCATTGCGTGACCAGCGGAAACGCTGACTGCCCGCCCTTGGGGCAAGCCCCGTGGGCAGGCCGGCCCGGTTGACCGGCCCGCCCACGGATCGGGTTCAGCGGACGTGGATGTTCGGCTGGGGCGGGGTGCTCATGCCGCTGCCGAGGAAGAAACTCGGGTGTGGCGGCTGGTTGTAGGCGGTGTTCTGCCAGGCGATGGCCACGCGGTACTGGGTGTCGTGCATCAGGGTGTGGATCCGCCGGTCGGTCTGCGTCGTCGTGGCGTAGATGCGCAGCGCGGCGTTGTCGTCGCGCGGCAGGATGACCTCCTCGCGCCAGTCGCCGAACAGGTCACCGGAGAGCGAGGGGGTCGACTTGGTGCCGTTGACGGAGTGCGCCCCGGTGCCGGTGAGCAGGCGGGTGTCACCGCCGGTGCCGTACTTGTCGACGTGGTTGCCGTCCAGCAGTTCCCGCACCGGGTCGGCATCCCACCAGGCGAGGAAGTTGGCGCTGCCCGGCGTGCGCCCGATGTTGCCGCCGGAGCCGTTGAACAGGCTGGTCAATCCGGTGCCCCTGCCCCAGAACTCGGCGCCGGGGTTCCCGGCGTAGATGTCGCCGGCCGCGCCGCGGGCCGGGCCTTCGCAGCTGCAGGTGTTGTTCTTCTGCATGATGACCGCGCCGTTGTTGGCGTCGCGCAGGGTCGCGGCGGCGCCGGAGCTCTGCTCGTGGATCTGCCAGATCTCCTTGCCGGGGCGGTTGGGCAGGAAGTCCCCGACGTGCAGGGCGTCGCCGTGGGCGTAGAAGTTGGTGGTGTAGCGCCCGGTGCCGTTGGCGTTGATGGTCATGCCGCCGTAGATGATCTCGTCGGTGCCGTTGCTGTCGACGTCGGCGATGGACAGGGAGTGGGTGCCGCGGCCGCCCCACTGGCTGCCCGCGGAGCTGGAGTCGAACTTCCAGCGCCGGGTGAGCTGCCCGTCGCGGAAGTCCCACGCCGCGATGGCGCTCTTGGCGTAGTAGCCGCGGCCCATGATGATGCTGGGGCGCTGCCCGTCCAGGTAGGCGGTGCCGGCCAGGAACCGGTCGCCCCGGTTGCCGGTGCAGTCGCCCCAGTCGCAGATGTTGCCGCGGGCGGGGTCGAAGGGCACCGTGGACATGACGGCGCCGGTGAGGCCGTTGAAGACGGTCAGGTACTCGGGTCCGGTGATGATGTAGCCGGAGGAGTTGCGGTGGTCGGCGTCGGCGTTGCCGATCACCTGACCCGTGCCGGACACCGTGCCGTCGCCGGTCTTGACCGCCAGCTCGGCCCGGCCGTCGCCGTCGTAGTCGTAGACCTGGAACTGGGTGTAGTGCGCGCCGGCGCGGATGTTGCGGCCCAGGTTGACGCGCCACAGCCGCTGTCCGTTGAGCCTGTAGGCGTCGATGTAGACGTTGCTGGTGCGACCGGACTGGGAGTTGTCCTTCTGGTCGCTGGGGTCCCACTTGAGGAAGATCTCGTACTGGCCGTCGCCGTCCGCGTCGCCGACGCTCGCGTCACCGGCCGTGTAGGTGCTCCCCGGCCGGGAGATCGGCACGTCCAGGTGGTTGCCGCCGGTGAAGCGCACCGACGGCGCGGACGGCGCCTGCTCCACCCCGTCCACGATCGCGCGGACCGTGTACGACGCGTCCCCCGCCGCCCCGGGGTCGAGGAAGTTGGTCGAGTCGGTGATCGGCGAGCCGTTCACCTTCGTCGAGCCCCGGTAGACGTTGAACCCGGTCGAGGGCGACTCGGTCCCGAGCAGCCGCCACGAGACCAGGTTGCCGGACCCGGAGCGCACGCTGACCAGGCCCCGGTCGAGGTCCTCCACCTGCTTGCCCGAAGGCGGGTCGCCCGCGGCGTCGACCTCGAGGTAGTCGACGTTCGCCAAGCCCTCTGCGGTGGTCGGGCTCAACCGGATCGTGTTCGTGCCGGCGTTCACGGGGACGGTGAGCGTCTTCGAGGACCAAGTGGTCCAGGCACCGGTCGGGGCGAACGCGGTGCCCGGGTGGGCGACCGCGTCGTTGACCAGAACGTCCGCGGGGCGGTTGCCGGTCCCGCCATTGGCGTACCGGACGGCGATGGTCGTGGAACCCGCCGCGGGTGCCGTGACGGTGAACTGCGCGGCCGCCCCGACCGCGTTGTCCGCGTTGCAGAACCCGCTGCCGGAGTAACCGGCGTGATTGGACTCGAGGGCACCGGCGCAGGTGGCCGGTGTGCTTTCCGCCTCGTAGCGGGTCGGAGCCGCCGACGCCGGGGAGATGGCGACACCGCTCCCGACAGCGGTCAAGGCGACGCCGACGGCGAGCAGCGCGACGCGCCGCCCGGGCAAGAACGGGGGGACGGCCCGTCCCCGAACAAAGTTGATGAGCACTGTTGCTCCTTCGTCACAGCTTCTGGGAACGCTCCCAGTAGTGGCGAGGCGTCATCCCGCACCAGCAAAGCCGCAGGATGGTGCCACGTCGGACATGAAACGTTTCAATGAACGCGACGGCTACCGGAAAGCGCTATCCGGGTAAGAGGCACCTCAGTCGCGGGTCGCTCGGGCGGCCTTGGTGATCGTGTGGATCCGTTGGCGCCCATGACGTTCTGGCGCCAACGCTGCCGGGGTAGACCGTACGAACGTCGCCGTCCCGGTGTCAACAGCCTCGGCGCAAAGTCTCGGTCGGAACCGGACTGCGGGGCCCGCGTGGCAGTCGCTTCGGGAGGCCCGGATGCCGGGCGTGGTCCTGGTGGCGTCGGCACCACCTGATATGGCGCTTGTCACAGCTCTCGGCGATTCCTATGCTCGGAAAGCGCTTACCTCATCCCTCGACGACGGGTGGACGATGGATACGGCTCACGGGCTCCGCATCGGCGCCCTCGGCGCGACCGCGGCGCTGCTGGTCTCCGGCTGCCTCGGCGGCCGGCCGGCGGAAGGGGGAGCCGGCGGTGACGGGCCCATCCGCATCGGCGTCTCGTTGCCGCTGACCGGCGACTTCTCCGAACCGGGCAAGGGCGTGCAGCGCGGCTACGAGGCGTGGGCCGAGCACGTCAACGCCAACGGCGGGCTGCTGGGCCGCGAGGTCGAGCTGATCGTCCTGGACGACCAGTCCAGCGCCGACCGGGTCGCCGCCGACTACGAGAAGCTCATCAACTCCGACGGTGTCGACCTCGTCTTCGGGCCGTTCTCCACCCGCCTGGTCATCCCGGCCGCCCAGGTGGCGCGCGACTACGGCATGTTGTTCGTGGAACCGGCGGGCGCCGCGCGTGAGGTGTTCGAGCAGGGCTTCGACAACCTGTTCTACGCCGCGCCGGCCATCGCCCAGGACCACTACGACCACCTGGCCGAGGCGATCACCGCCATCCCCGAGGCCACCCGCCCGAAGACCGCCGCCTACGCGGTGATGGACGATCCGTTCGCCCAGGGCACCGCGAACGGCCTCAAGGAGGAGTTGGCCGCCGCCGGCATCCGGACCGTGGTCGACGAGGTGTACCCGCCCAACACCACCGACTTCGGCTCCATCGCCGCCAAGATCGCCGACTCCCGCGCGGACGTCGTGGTCGGCGGCACCCAGTACCAGGACGCGGTGAACCTCATCGTGGCCCTGCGCCAACTGGACTACCAGCCGAAGTTGGCCGCGTTCTCCACCGCGCCGACCAACCCCGAGTTCGCCAGGGCCATCGGTGCGCAGACCGAGGGCATCCTGTCCCCGACCGGCTACACGCCCGAAGCCGACTACCCGTCCAACCGGGAGTTCGTCGACTTCCACACCCGCGAGACCGGCTCCCCGCCCACCGAGGACGAGGCCAACGCCTGGACCACCGGCCAGGTCGTCGCCGCCGCCGTCACCGCGGCCGGCTGCGCCGACCCCTCGCCGGAGTGCCAGCGCGAGCTGATCGACTGGTTGCACGCCAACGAGGTGCAGACCGTCGTCGGCCCGCTGCGGTGGGACTCCGCGGGCCGACCGCAGGGCGCGCACCTGATCCAGCAGTACGTCGGCGGGAAGATCCGCATCGTGCTGCCCGCCGACGCGCGGGAAACCGAGCTGGTCTACCCCAAGCCCGCGTGGTGAGCCCGGGTGTCCCTCGTCTTCCAGAGCCTCGTCCTCGGCGTCCTGATGGGCGGCCTCTACGCCCTGTTGGCCGCCGGTCTCACCCTCTACTTCGGCGTGATGCGCGTGGTGATGATCGCGCACTCCGCGTTCCTGGTGCTGGCCGCGTACCTGGCCTGGGCGTTCACCGTCGGGACCGGACTGGACCCGATGCTGTCGCTGCCGGTGACGGTGCCGCTGTTCTTCGCCTTGGGCGTGGCCGTGCAGCGACTGCTGGTCGCCCGCCTGCGCACGGCCACGCTCACCATGATGTCGGTGCTGCTGACGTTCGCGGTGGCGCTGGTCGTCGAGGGCGTGCTGGGGTTCGTCTTCACCGGTACCCACCGCCGCGTGCCGCTGTCCTACTCGGGTGCGCGGCTGGAGCTGTTCGGCGCCAACGTCGCACTGGTCAAGCTGATCGCCTTCGGCCTGGCCGCGGTGACGCTGGCCGGGCTGCACGTGCTGCTCAAGGTGACCAGGTTCGGCCAGGCGCTGCGGGCCACCATGCAGCACCGCGAGGCGGCCCGGCTGCTCGGCGTGGACACCGACCGGGTCGCCGGGTACGGCTTCGGGCTCGGCCTGGCCACCGCCGCCGTCGGCGGCACCGCCCTGGCGCTGGACTCCACCATCTACCCGTCGCTGCACTGGCACTGGATCGGGCCGCTCATGGCGATCATCGTGGTCGGCGGCCTGGGCAGCGTCGCGGGCGCGGCCGTCGCGGCGCTGCTGCTGGGCATCGGGCAGAACCTCCTCCAGATCCCGCTCGGCACCACGTGGGCGCAGACGTTCTTCTACGCCGCCCTGTTCGTGACGCTGATCCTGCGCCCGCGGGGATTCTTCGGAGGCCGCCTTGCGCAGCGGTTCTGAGCAGGTGTTGAAAGCCGTCGGCCTGGTCGGCCTGGCCGCCTTCCTGGTGGCGTTCCCCCGCCTGGCCCCGGACCCGTTCGTGCTGTCGGTCGGCGTGGTGATCATCAGCTACGCGGTGCTGGCCACGGCGTGGAACTTCGTCGGCGGGTTCACCGGCTACATCTCGCTGGGCCACGCCGCCTACTCCGGCCTGGGCGGCTACGCCACCGGCCTGCTGGTCCTGCGGGCCGGCATCGACCCGTGGCCGGCGTTGCTGCTCGGCGGGGTGGTGGTCGCGGTGCTGGCGGTGCCCGTCGGCGTCGCCGCGCTGCGGGCGCGGGGCGCGTCGTTCGTCATCGTGTCGATCGCGGTGGTGCTGGTCCTGCTGCTGGTGTTCCAGAGCTGGGGATCGGTGACCGGTGGCTCCGACGGGCTGCGCGTGCCGCGCCCGTTCGGCCCGGACGTGCTGCGGCCCGAGCAGCACCAGCGGTTCTTCCACCTGCACGCCGTGCTGCTCGCGGTGGTGCTGCTGTGCTGGTGGCTGATCGACCGCTCGCGCTTCGGCATGGGGCTCAAGGCGATCCGCGAGGACGAGGACAAGGCGCGGTCGCTCGGCGTGCCGACGGTGCGCTACAAGCTGGCGGCGTTCGTGGTCTCCGCGTTCTTCACCGCGCTGGGCGGCGGCCTCTACGCCCTGTGGTTCGGCTTCCTCGACCCCGTCTTCCAGTTCTCCATCCTGGTCGGCGCCAACATGGTGCTGATGAGCCTGCTCGGCGGCGTGCGCAGCCTGTTCGGGCCGCTGGTCGGCGCGGTCGTCGTCGGCTACGCCACCGAGTTCTTCAAAGCCCGCTACGGCGACACGCAACTGCACCTGGTCGCCACGGGCGCGCTGCTCGCGGTGGTGGTGCTGTTCCTGCCCGACGGGATCATCCCCGCACTGCGCGGGCTGGTGGACCGGCTGCGGCCGGCGCGGGCGTCGATCCGCGAGATCACCCAGGAGGAACTGGCCGAGGAGGTGCGACGGTGACGGCGGAGCGGGGCCTGCGGGTCGAGGGCCTCACCAAGTCCTACGGGGGCGTGCGGGCGGTGGACGAGGCGTCCGTGACGTTCCGGCACGGCCGGATCAACGCCCTGATCGGCCCGAACGGATCGGGCAAGACGACGTTCTTCAACTGCGTCACCGGGATGGTCAAGCCGGACGCCGGCACGGTCACCTACCACGGCCGCGACCTGACCGGACGGCCCGCGCACCGGATCGCGCACGCGGGCATCGGCCGCAGCTTCCAGCTGTGCCGGGTGTTCCCGCGGCTGACCGCCGTGGAGAACCTGCTGGTGGCGGTCCGACCCGGCTCGGTGCTGCGCGCGTTGGCCCCGGCCCGCCGCCAGGCCGACGTGGACCGGGCGCTGGGGCTGCTGACCCGCGTCGGCATCGAGCACCTGGCCGACGTCGAGGCCCGGGACCTGTCCTACGGCCAGCAGAAGCTGCTGGAACTGGCGGGCGTGCTGATGGCCGAACCGGAGACGATCCTGCTCGACGAGCCCGCCGGTGGGGTCAACCCGGCGCTGGTCGACCGGATCGGTGCGCTGATGCGCGAACTCAACGCCGAGGGCCGGACCTTCCTGATCGTGGAGCACAACATGGACGTGGTGATGAGCCTGTCGGATCACGTGGTCGTGTTCGACCGGGGCCGTCCGATCGCCCAGGGCCCACCGGACGAGGTCCGCGCCGACCCCCTCGTGCTGGCGGCCTACCTTGGCTGCTGACCTGCTCGGACTCGTCGACGTCGAGGCCGGCTACGGGCGCGCGGCGCTGGTGCTGCGCGGGCTGACCGTGCGGGTGCCGCCCGCGTCGGTGGTCTGCCTCGTCGGCCCCAACGGCGCGGGCAAGTCCACCGTGCTCAAGGTGGCCAGCGGGCTGCTCGCGCCGCGCGCCGGCCGGATCACCCTGGACGGGCGCGACGTCACCGGCCACGGCCCGCAGGAGCTGCTGGCGGCCGGCCTGTCGCACGTGCTCCAAGGGCACAGCGTGTTCCGCGAGATGACGGTGGGGGAGAACGTCCTGCTCGGCGCGTACACCGTGCGGGACAAGGCTGAGGTGGCCGAGCGGGTCGACTTCGTCCGGACGCTGTTCCCGGTGGTGGGCGAGCGGTGGGGCGCGTTGGCGGGCGCGTTGTCGGGTGGGCAGCAGAAGCAGGTAGAGTTCGCCCGCTCGCTGATGGTCAACCCCCGCGTGGTGCTGCTGGACGAGCCGTCGATGGGGCTGGACCCGAGGGCCACCGCGACGGTGTTCGAACAGGTCGTGCGAATGCGCGACGCGGGCACGGCGGTGCTGCTGGTCGAGCAGAACGCCCGGCGCGCGCTGGAGGTGGCCGACCTGGGCTGCGTGCTGGACCTGGGTCGGGTGCACATCAGCGGCCCGGCCGGCGACCTGCTGGCCGACCCGCGACTGGGCGAGCTGTACCTGGGCCGCGCCGCACGCGATTCATGACGCACCGGTACCGCCGCCGGGCATCCCGCGCCCCGGGCGAATCCCGGATCCGGTTCTTCCGAGGCGACCGGCGATTCCGGCCCCCTCGGGGAGGGAGACAACGATGGGCAAGCGCAGCCGGCGAGCCACCGCGGTCGTCACCGCCGTGATCGCCGCCCTGGTGGTCGCGACCCCGACCTGGGGCGCACCCGACGACCCGATAGCCGACCCGATCCCGCGAGACCCCGTCCCCTCCCGGTTCGGCCTCGTCCTGGCGGAGGTCGCGCGGTTACAGAGGTTAAATGAGCGATGGCGGATGTCGTGATCATGCTGTCGTCGTGAGGGGCAGTCCGGTTTGGGCGAGGCAGCCGTCGAGCACGTCGGGCCGGTACTGGATCTTCTTCAGTTTCCTTTTCACCACCCGTGTCAGGTGGTCGAGGTCGGCCGCGGCGAAGTCCGTCAACGACCGCTTGAGCAGTGACCACACGCCTTCGGTCGGGTTCAACTCCGGTGCGTAGGACGGCAGGTGCACCACCCGCAGCCAGTCCCGGTTGGCGGTGATGAAGTCGACCATCCCGTGCGCCTTGTGGACATTGAGGTTTGTCGGGTGCGGGACTCACCGGGTGTCCTCGTCGGTGTCGTGGCGGCGCGTGTCGCCGCTGTTCGGGGTGATGCGGGTGCGGTCGTGGGTATCGGCGTGGCCGCGCAGCGTCGCGGCGGTGCCGCGCAGGCGTTGGGCGAGCGGGCCTGGCACGCGGGTGGCTCGTCGATCCAGCAGGTCGGTGCGTTCGCGCAGCAGGGGCGGCGTAGTGGTCGGTGCGGGCGATGTTGCCGCAGCCGGGGACGCAGTGGTCGAGGCTGGGGTGTTGCGCACGCCGTCGCGGTGGCACAGCGCGGTGGCCCGTTTGTAGTGGCACAGCAGCAGGGCGTGCGGGTTGTCGTAGAGCATCGCGTCCTCGTTCGCGAGCAGTCGCCGCGCGGTCGTGGCGGTGATGACCGTGCCGGCGAAGCGGGGCGCGGTCGCGGCGGCGCGGCGGGCGGCCGGACCGGACACGCCGACGCCTTCGTGCAGGTCGTGGTGCAGGTCGGCGACGGTGTCGGCGACCGCGCAGATGGTCTCGACATCGAGCAGTTCGTCGATGCCGCCCTGCCCCCGGGAGGCGTAGCCGGCCGACACGGCGGTGCGCAGGTGCCCGTACTGGATGGCCAGGGCGACCAGGCCGCCTGGTTTGCGGGCGATGTGCAAGGCCAGGGACCTGCGGAAGCGGGCGGTGCCGATTCGGCCGTGGGGGTCGGGCGGGATGACCTCGCCGGTAAGACCGCGGGTGGTGGCCTCGGCGTTGGTCCAGGTCACGAAGGCTTCGATGCGCTCGCTCAACGCGTTGCTTTTGAGCGCGCCCGTGTCGCGTCGGGTCCTGTACAGGTCGTGCACGTTGCGGTCGAACAGCAGGTGTCCTGCAGGGACCATGCGCTCCAGGACACGGATGGCGTGGACGACGGGGGTGATGGCGACCCAGGGCGCTTCGCGTTCGCGGCCGGTGGACTGGTGGACGCCGTGTTCGTCGGTGGCGGTCTTGTATTTGTTGCCGCGGATGAGGTGCCGTCCGGTCGAGCCGTCGGCGTCGGGTTCCAGGTTGGGGCAGCATCTGATGCGCAGTCCGAGGACTACTGGTGGAGGGGTGTTATTCCGACCGTGCGGTATTCCTCCGCAGCGTCGCTGTTCTGTCAGCGGTCAGCCGACCTGAGTCTGTGGTCAGGTGAGTTGGCCTGTGGGTGGTTCGTCGGCAATTGATCTGGCTTGACCTCACTCTCGACGGTGTTGGCTGACGGTGCCTGATCGCCACTACTCGGTGGCCAGCGCGGTCTGCGGCCCTGGTCAGGAAATAAAGCGACAGCCCGTACGCGCGGGGATTACCGTCCGTCGCATGTTGGATGCATCCCTCACGTGGCAGCCGCTTACCCGCGAGGACGCCAAGGCGTCGGCCGACCTGCTCAACGCCATCGAGGCCGTGGACAAGATCGGTGAGAACTACACCGAGGAGGACACCCTCACGGAGCTCCTCGACCCCTACACGGACCTGGAGCGCGGGAGCCTCGCCGCCTTCGACGGCGACGTGATGGTCGGCTACATGAAGATTCGCTACAAGCCGTCTGCGGAAGAGGTCCATCGGGTCTTCCTGGACGGCGGGGTCCACCCTGACTACCGCCGCCGGGGTGTCGGCACCGTGCTCGTGGAAGCCGGGGTGGCGGCGGCGAAGGTGCTGCACGCACTGCATCAGCCAACACTGAAGCTCGTGGTCGACGTCCATAAGAGCGAGCACATCGCCGGCGTTCCCGAACTTCTCCGCTCCCAGGGCTTCGCGCCGGTCCGCTACTTCCAGCGCATGGAACACTCACTCGGCGACGCGCTCGGCGCCGTGGCGATCCCCGACGGGCTGCGGGTCGAGCCGTGGTCGGAGCAGAACGACGAAGATTTCCGGGTGACCCGGAACGGTAGTTGTCAAGTCAAGTGAGACACGTTGTGTCTATGGGACCGGTTGTGGTTGATCGACGGGTTGGTTGATCCACGCCACGTCGGGCAGTGCGGGTGGGCGGGGTCGGCGTGCGAAGCGCTCGGGGTGTCGGGCGTGGGCGCGGTCGAGGACGGCCTGGCGTTGGTCGCGGATCTGTCCGGCGGTGCCGAAGTGCACCGACGCCGGGGTGTGCATCCCGATTCCGGAATGACGGTGCTCGTGGTTGTAGGACAGGAAGAAGCCCTCGCAGAACAGGCGCGCGTCCTGCAGTGATCCGAACCGGTCGGGGAAATCGGGCATGTACTTCAGGGTCTTGAACTGCGCTTCGGAATAGGGGTTGTCGTTGGAGGTGCGCGGGCGGGAGTGGGACCGCAGGACTCCGAGGTCGACGAGGAGTTCGGAGACTGGTTTGGAGACCATCGCGCCGCCTCTGTCGGCGTGGATTGTGTGTGGTTCGGTGCCGTTGCGGGCGATGGCGTCGGCGAGGAAGTCCTTCGCCACCACCGCGTCCTCTGCGGCGGCGACCAGCCATCCGGTGACGTAGCGGGAGAAGATGTCCAGAATGACGTAGCACTTGTACCAGACGCCTTTGGTCGGTCCTTTCAACGCGGTGATGTCCCAGGACCACACCTCGCCCGGACCGCGGGCGGACAGCTCGGGCCGGACCCGCGGCGGGTGGGTCGCCACCCGGCGGCGTTCGCGGACCTGGCCCGCGGCGCGCGCGATCCGGTACATCGTCGAGATCGAGCACCAGTACCGGCCCTCGTCCAGTTCACGCGCCCAGACCTGCGGGATCGCCAGGTCCCGGTAGGCGGGCGAGGTGAGCACCTGCAACACCTGGGCACGCTCACCGGCGTCCAGGGTCTGGGGCGGGGGCGTCCGTGCCGGCCACGGCCCGTGCACCGGGCCCTTCGGGTTGAGATGCCGGTAATGCGTCGCCCGGGACGACCCGGTCAGTACACACGATTTCCTCACCGAGACGCCCGCCGCGCGCAGTTCGGCGAACGCGCTCGTCAGGACCTCGTCGGCGGCCTGTCGTCCTCCGCGCCCCCGGACAGTTCTTCCAAGCTTGAGATTTAACCCTTCTTCTTCCCGCTCCCGGCCTTCCGGGTGTCCGTTTTGCGAATTTCCGATCCGATGTGGTGGCGCGGAGCTGGAGTGCTCGTTCGGCCGGGCGGACGTCCTGGTCCGGGGTGGCTGGTTTTCGGCAGGCGGGCGGGAGTGCCGAGCCGGCGGCGCAGATGACGAAATGCCCGCCGGACCCGCTGGGGTGTCAGGGGTTTGCCGGGCAGGGTTCGTCGTTCCCAGGGACGCCGCAGGTCGGCGGAAAGACTTCGGGCGAGCCGGAGTTGGACGTACGCGGCGATCAGAAGCCAGGTCCAGCGGATCGCCTGCTCGGGGTGACGGACTCGCGCGGCGGTCCATCCCAGTTGCGACTTCATCAGTCGGAAGGTGTGTTCCATGTCGAAGCGGCGCAGGTAGGCGCGCCAGCACACGTCCAGGTCGGGTGCCTGCGGGCCAGAGTGCCACAACCACATGGTGCGGTGCGGACTCCGTCCGTCGGGCAACCGCTCGACGCGGACCTCGATCACGGTGCCCTCGATGACAGGCAGCCGGGTGAACAGCTCGGGCTGCATCCGCGCGAAATACCCCGTGCGTTGCACCTTCTGGTGCATCCCATGCCAGGCGCGGACCTCGACCCTGCCGTAGTTGGTGGTGTCGGGCACGACCAGGGACTGGTCAGGGCGGCGTGACTGCTCCGCCGCGGCCAGCTCGAACCTGTTGCCGTGCACGCCTTTCCGGCCAGGGCCGGGTTTGCGAGGACCGGGTCGGCCGTCGTAGAACACCCGATCACCGGCGATGCGCACCAGTAGCTGGACCTCGGTGTCACCGAGCGCATGAGTGAGCGCGGCAGCGGCGTAACCCTGGTCCAGGACGAACAACGGTGCCGGCCGGTCGGTGCACTCCGTTCGCGAGGCCACCCGGGCGGTCAGGTCGCGGATCTGTTCTGCTGTCGTGGTTACCGGACACGAACCCTGCGGCAAGCGGCGCGCGTCGACCGGCAGCGTCCACGACGAGCTGCCCCATTCCAATCCCATCACCCACTGGAACTGCCAGCCCGGCACCACTTTCCGATCGCCGTCGCAGCGGCACGGCGCGTAGTGCAGACCCCGATCCGGTGAGCATTCGGCGTTCGGGCGGGGGTAGGTGGTCGCGTCGACGCCGAACACCAGAGGCGCGTTGGCCGGGAGTTGATCGGCCAGCAGATCGCGGATCCGATCCTCGTCGACCACCCCGTCGGCGAGTGCGTCGTAGAGGGCGCCGTGCCCGCGGCGGAAGACCGGCGCCAGCGACAACTCGACCAGCGAGGTCACCGGGCCGTCAGTACAGATCACTGCGTCCGCCAGTTCGAACAACGCGTCCGCACGAGCATTCAGGCACTCGTAGAACACCTCACGGAACCGGGACAACGCCGACAGCGCCTCCGTGCCGGCGTCCTCGTGCAGCACACCCACCCCCACAGCCGTCAGGCTTGGCCGATCCGATCTCGACCCCAAGCGAGAGGACATGATCACCAGAAACCGGGCCCGCTGTCTGCTGAACAGCTAAACCTGCTCGCACCAGTTCAAGGGTTGGTTAAATCTCAAGCCAAGAGCGCGTGCGCTTTTCCCATGATGTCCAGCGCCATCCGGGTCTTCGCGAGGTCCGAGGTCAACTTCTCGTTCTCGCGGCGCAGCTTCTCCAGCTCGATCTGTTCGGCGGATTTCCTCGCTGGTTTCGGCGACGTGCCGGGCTCGGCGGGACTACCGGTCAGGCGTCCCGCGTCACGCGCCCTGGCCCATTCGATGATGTGGGAGGAGTAGAGGCCCTCACGGCGCAGGATTGCTCCCTTCTCCCCGTTGGGTGCGTTCTCGTACTCGGTGACCACGGCCAGCTTGTAGTCCGGGGTGAACACCCGGCGCGACGGACGTGGCGCCGGGTCGGGCTTCTCACCGTGGGAGGAGGACCGGGACTGCTTGTCGGATGGCGAGGACACGTGCACGAGCATCTCCGATCCCGCCCTCGATCATGAACCCACCCTCACACAGGGTGTCTCACGCAAGTCTGACCAAGAGGGGAACGAGTCGTTCAAGGACCACTGGGGCGCGGTACCGATGCCGGTGGACCTGTGGAAGAACAAGATCACCAACCAGACGTTCCGGCCCGAGGTCAGCTTCCTGCTCCGGGAGGTAGCGAACGGGGCTCCGGTGGGCATGCTGGTGACCATGTCCTGGGAGGCCGATACGGTGGCCACCGGCGTCCGCGACGCGCACTTCATGCTCATCGGAACACTCCCGGACTACCGGAAACGGGGCGCCGCCAGCGCCCTGATTGGGCACGCACTGCGGGCCGCCGTCGACCAGCACTACGACCGCGCCAGCCTGAGCGTGGACTCGGCGAACCCCTCCAGGGCGTCCGGGGTCTTCGAGAAGACCGGCTTCACACCGACGATGCGGTACGTGCGCTGGGCCCTCGAAGTCTGATGCGCACGCGCTCAAGGGCGACAACCGCTGAGGAACCGAGCAAGCCCCCCGCGGCCTTGGAAACGGCCTTCTCAACGGACCAACGCAGCTAGTGGCGCGTCTCGGAGGGTTGACCCGGTAATCGATCGGTTCGGCTGATCGGCGAGGCTGGTCCCGCATGTCGAGTGCGGGAGGTGGTTGTGGCTCGTCGGCCGAGCGTGTTCGTCCGGGCGTTGTCGATGGAGGAAGGCCGGAAGATCCAGCGGATCACCAGAACCGCGAAGGACCCGGTGCGGCTACGCCGGGCGATCGTGGTGCTGATGTCCGGCCAGGGCCAGGCGGTCCGGGACATCACCTCGTTGATGCAGGTCAGCGAGGATTACGTCCGTGATGTGATCCACGCGTTCAACGAGCGGGGGTTCGCGGCGCTGGACCCAAAATGGAGCGGCGGGCGGAGTCGGACGATCGGTGAGGCGATCCGTGAACGGATCTGCCTGATCGCCCGCACTGCGCCCGCCGACTGGGGCATCACCGCGTTCTCCACCTGGTCGCTGTCCAAGCTGCGCGACCACCTGCTCGACCGCGGCACCGTCGCCGCGATCAGCCGGGAAACGCTGCGCCGCATCCTGCGCGACGCCGGCGTCTCCTGGCAGACCACCACCACCTGGAAGGCCTCCACCGACCCGGACTTCCTCGCCAAGATGCAGCGGATCCTCGATCTCTACGACCACCCACCCGCCGACGGCAGGGTGATCTGCGTCGACGAGTTCGGACCGCTCAACCTGCTGCCGCGCAAGGGCAAAGCCTGGCGACCCACCGGGTCGCCGCGCCGATTACGGGCGACCTACAACCGCCACCACGGCGTGATGCACATGCTCGCCGCACTCGACCTGACCACCGGAAAGATCCACTACCGCATCCGGCGCCGCAAACGCCACCGCGAGTTCCTCGACCTGCTCAAGACCCTGCGCGCCCGCTGGCCCGACCAGCGGCTCTACCTGATCATGGACAACTTCTCCCCGCACCGGCACCCCGACGTCCGCCAGTGGGCCGCCGAGAACGACGCTGAGTTGGTGTTCCTGCCGACCTACTCCAGCTGGTTGAACTGGATCGAGGCGGAGTTCGCCGCCCTGCGCTACTTCGCCCTCAACGGCACCGACCACCTCACCCACGCCGAACAGAACGCCGCCATCGGCTCGTTCATCCGCTGGCGCAACGCCCGCGCCCAGCCCAAGACCGGCTTCGCCACCGACTCACCCATCCGCACCTGGACCCATTACCGGCCAAGGCTGCATGACAAGCCACCGGCTCGTCACGTACCTCGGGACGATGTCGTCGACGGAACTGTGAGAAATGATTTATCGCCGTTCTATGAACGTGAAACGCGTGACCTGATCCGGGCGATGGGCCGTTGTCGGACGTGGACCGGACTTGGAGCGTGCGTGGCAGCGGAACGACAGGTCGGCAGTGGCATTTTCATCTCTTACCGGCGTTCTGATTCGGGTCCGTGGGTCGGGCGGTTGGCCGATGGCCTGCGGGACTACTTCGGGGACGAACGGGTCTACCGGGACATCGACTCGAACCTGCCCGCGCAGGACTACGTCCAGCGGCTCGAAGGGGCCTTGCGGTCGTCAAGAGCGGTCATCGTGGTGCTGGGCGAGCACTGGGCCAGCGAGGTCGACGGGGTAGGGAAGCGCCGGCTCCACTCACCGGGTGATTGGGTCCGGCGGGAGTTGGAGACCGCGCTGCGCAATGGGATAGCGCTCGTGCCGGTGCTCGTCGGGCGAGCCGGGATGCCAGCGAAGGAAGACATTCCCGAAAGCCTGTGGACGCTCGTGCGGCAGCAGGCCCTTCGTCTTTCCGACGAGGACTGGAAATACGACTTCCGCCGCCTGCTGGAAGCACTGGAACGGCGCGGCGTCCTGCCGTCGTACGACCCGCACACCGATGAGAAGCTCGACCTCAAGCAGGCGCTCACCAAGTCCAAGCGGTACGAGCGGACGTTGCGCGCCACGCGGCTTGGGGCGTTCCACGCCCTCGTCGGCGCGGTCGAACTGCTCGGGTACCCGCAGGTCGCGCTAGACGAGGAGGCCGTAACGGTCGTCTTCACCATTACCACCATGGGCGTCACGCGCCAGGTCACGGCCGCAGTGGTGGAGGCGGGGGACGGCCGGTCCACCGTCGTGATCGACTTCGCGTCGGTCAAGAACCGGGTGCTCGCCGCGGGCGCCGTTTTCGCAGTCATGGCGAACCCGTTGCTGGTGGTGGCCGGCGCGGGGGTGCCTTCCGCGCTGCATGCGATGGAGCGGCGCTTCGCCAAGGGCTTTCTGGGCAACGTGCAGGGCGTCCTGGATGGGCGCGGTGTGGTCGAGGATTCGTCGCTCCTGCCGGGCGTTCGGAAGTGGCGGGACAGGCGGCGTGAGGTGTAGGATGCTTCGTCGAATTTCCCGAAGTGTTCTTTCGTAAATTCGTGAACTTCATTTCGCAATTTTGCGAGATCGTTGACAACCCCCACGAAACCAGTCGAACACTATGCACGTCGACAGGCCTGGACCGCTGTCGATCCAGTCACCACCGCTCCGACGTGCAGCGGCTCGGCGTCTCCGCTGTCGACGGGCTCACCGAGTCCTATCACGCTGCCCGGCACCCGCCAGCCTCGACGCGCGAGGAAGTCTTCCGCGTGCGAGCGGGGGTGGTCCCGGCCCCGCTGCCGGGGCCGCAGCCTGAGGAGTGGATCACATCACGCACGTACTCGGCGCTGACCTGCATCAACGACGTGATGTCCGGCACCGCCTGCCCCCGGACCGACATCAACACCACGATCGCCCGACGCAGACGCACCGGGTCCTTCGCGGTTCGCCCGATCCGGGCCAGCTTCCGGCCCTCCTCCATCGACAACGGCCGGACGAACACTTCAAGACGACGACCCACGACCACCTCCCGCTCGACAGGGGAGAACCAGCCTGGCCCGTCGGACCTCCGCAGTACCCTGCTCGCCATGCCGAGCGACGAGGCCAAGCACGTCTTCGTGTCCTACGTGCGGGAAGACGCGGAGAAGGTCGACCAGCTGTGCGAAGCGCTGGACGCGGCCAACATCCCGTACTGGCGGGACAAGACAGCGCTTGCTCCCGGCGACCAGTGGAAGCAGAAGGTCCGCGACGCCATCCGTTCTGGCTCCCTCGTCTTCCTGGCCTGCTTCTCAGAGCAGACCAAGGCGAAGCCCAGGTCGTACATGAACGAGGAGCTCACCCTCGCTGCTGAGGAGTTCCGCCAGTATCCGCCAGAAGCGACCTGGCTCATCCCCGTCCGCTTCGATGACGTGGAGGTCCCCGCTTGGGATCTTGGTGCGGGCCGGACCCTCAGCGACCTCAACTATGCGGATCTGTTCGGTAGTAGGTACGTGCCCAACCTGGTCAGCCTCACGAACACGGTCAGCAAGGTCATAGGTACCACCAGCCCTGACCCGGCGACAGTACGGGCCTCGGTCGAGGAAGCCGATGACGCCGACCGGCTGACCAAGCTTCGCCAGCTAACTAAGGACATGATCCTTGACCCGGCCAAGCGCATCGAGTTGAACGACCTCATCACCGACGAAGCGCAACGAATCTCGACGGCAATGCGGGATGGAGAGCGGTTTCCGACAGACCGGCTGGGCGGAACGAACGACGAGCATGTAATGCGCTGCGCCGAGGTTACCGCGGACTACTGGAAGCTTGCCGAACCCTTTTGTGCTTCTCTTCAGATCGCGGCTCGATGGGGTGAAGGGCAGGTACTTGCACCGTGGGCATCGGCGCTCAGGACGATCGCAAGTGAGGCCACCAAGTCGGTGGGCGGCAACGTCGCACTGCTGCACCTGCGGCACGTTCCTGCCTTCACCGCAACGTTCACTGCGGCCTTGGCCGCTGTAGGAGACGGACAGTGGAACAACCTGAAGACCCTTCTGCTAGATATCACCCTGCCAAGCGAGCATGGAGGGGGACGTGACCCGCTTATGCAAGTGGAGCACGTTTGGACCGTCTTCGATGAGTGGCAAGACTTGCTTCCAAACGTCGTCGCGCGAGCTGCCCAGACCGGTAAAGAACCTCGCGCCGTCTACAAGATGTTTGCCAGCAACCAGGCCACTCGGCTCCTGACACCAGTGGCTGACTGGCTATACGCCATCCTCCGGCCGCACTTCAAGGACCAGTACACGGATGACGTTGCATACGACGAAGCATTCGACAGGACTGAAGTGCTGCTCGGCTTGCTCTCGCAGGACATCTGGAATGCTTGGATTGGGACTGACCCGGAGCGTGCCTGGTCGAAGCGTTCCTACTGGTTCGGCCGATCGACATGGCGCGCCCGGTACGGGGGCGGGGCTCTAGCGGACGTCACCACGGAGATCGAGACGCAAGGAACGTCCTGGGCACCGTTGGCCGCAGGTCTGTTTGGCGGACGGCTTGAACGGGCTACTACGGCGGCTAAGGACTATGCTGAAGGGTTCAATAAGATGGCTCGTCCTCGCTGATCAGCTTCCGCCCCCTCCGTCATAGCGGAATTGACGAACGGTGTGTTTGTCGAGTGATTGGACGCGAGCTCATGCCGAGTGATGAAGCTAAGCATGTCTTTGTGTCGTACGTGCACGAAGACGTAGAACGAGTCGACAAACTATGTGCGATGCTGGAGGCGGCACGTATCCCTTACTGGAGAGATCGCGACTCTCTTGCGCCTGGCGATGATTGGAAGCGGAAGATCCGAGAAGCCATCCGCTCTGGAACACTGCTGTTCCTAGCTTGCTTCTCTGAACGATCTCAAGCCAAAGCAAGAGGCTACATGAACGAGGAGTTGGCGCTCGCAGCCGAGGAGTTTCGCATGTTGCCCCCGGAAGCAACTTGGCTGGTTCCTGTTCGCTTCGCTGAGGTAGATGTTCCGAAGTGGGATCTCGGCGCGGGCAGAACTCTGAGCGATATCCAATACGTCAACTTGTTCGGTAAGGATGAGGCAACTGCTGCTGAAGCGCTGATCGCGATGATTAGTCGGGTGGTGAAAACTGCGATGTCGGATGTTGCAACGGTACCGGACTCGGCCGACCGGGGCGACGTGGCCGCGCGAGTAAACATGATGCGCCAAGCGGCGAAAGATGCGATTCCCGAACCGGCAATGAAGATTAAGCTGAATGATCTCGTACTAGAGGAAGCACGTCGAATCTTGACCGCTATGCGAGATAGCGACCGCTTCCCTACTGGGCTACCAGAGGGATCAGGTGAAGACCGCATGGTGCGCTGCGCCGAGCTCGCGGCGTCCTACTGGCAGCTTGCCGAACCGTTCTGCGCCTCTTTGCAAGTCGCTGCTCGCTGGGGTGAAGGGCAGTCCCTTGCACCGTGGGTATCAGCGCTCAAAGCGATTGCCGGAGAAGCTGCGAAGCTGAAGAGCGGCGACGGCGTTTTGCTGAATTTGCACCATGTGCCTGCGCTCGTTTCTGTGTTCACCGCAGCCCTAGCGGCAACCGGACAAGGCCGTTGGGATAACCTGAAGACTCTGCTGGTCGATGTAACCATTCCGCAGCAGCATGGTACGGGGCGTCAGGTGCTAATCGATGCAGAGAATCCATGGGTGCCCTTCGAGGGAATGGATAGATTGCTCCCTAGCGTCATTTCGAGGTCGGCAAAGACGGGTGAAGATCCGCGCACTGCACTCCGGGTTTTCACTGGTCGCCAGTCGGGTGTCTACTATACGCCTGTAGCAGAGTGGCTTCATACCATCTTGCAGCCACACTTTGTGGATCAATACATCGACGAAGCTGCCTTTGACGACGCGTTCGACAGGGCTGAAGTCATGCTCGGGTTGATTTCGCAAGATTTCGCGAGCCTGGAGGCGGGGGACGCTGCGGGGCGTTCGTGGCTGAAACACTCAAACTGGTTCGGCCGTTCGACGTGGCGTGCTCGGTACGGGTCGGGGGCTGTCGGGGAGATTAAAGCGGAAATTGACGCGCAAGGAGATCTCTGGGCACCGCTGAGCGTCGGTCTATTCGGTGGCAAGGTTGAGCGGGCTGTCGCTGCTGTTGAGGGCTATAGCGAAATGTTCAACAAGATGGCGCGTACTCGCTTCTAGTCGCAGCCACTTCCGCTCCCATGTGCCAATGCTGAGCCTCGTGGGCACCGCCGAATTTGCGAAATAAGCGAGACTCGTGATGAGCTCCGGGCCGGGCACGTTCCGTGTTCTGTGTACTTGAGGTTGGTGAATCACGTATGACAGGCTTCAACGTTCCTGCTCGGCCAGCTTTCGACACTTGACCACTTTCGTCCATTGCGGCGCTGCCGATCCCCATCCCTCTGACCGAACTTGGCTCAGGGCTCTTCGGCATCGGCGTCGTTGGCTTCTTCTTTGAGCTGTTGGACCGCGAGCTCGGCGAGCAGCACACCAAGGAAGGGCTCCGCGAAGCCGTGCATGCCGAGGCACCTGCCATCCGCGACGCAGTGCTCGAAGCCTTGGCCTTCGATCCCAACACCTTGAAGGACGTCGCCTCCGACGATCACCTCGACAGGGTGGCTACCAACGCCATCGCCTTGAGGCTCAAGGACAACGCACTCGCGAGGGACCTCTACACCGACCTTCGCGACCAAGTCATCCACGCACCCGAACGCTGGTACGACGTGAAGACGTCAGTCTCGCTCAGCCCGTGGTCGGGCGGCCCAGCGACCGGTCGCGGTTCGATGTTCGTCGCCACGGTGCGCTGGGAGTACAGGGTCCAGCCTGCGGGTGGCACGATGCGGTTCGCCTGCGTCAATGATCAAGCGGAGTACCGCGAGATGCTGCGCGATCCGAGCGTCACCTCCGCGTGGTACTTCGGGCAGTCAAGCGGGCTGGACGCGGCCAGCCCTGACGCCTACGAACTCACCAGCTTCTCCGTTGACGGCAAGGAGAAGGCCGTGCGCCGGACCTCGCGTTCTGGCGCCCAGGTCTATGCCGTCAACCTCGGACGTGCCCACGCGGGACGTGGCGTCACCGTGGCGTACACATACCGAGTACTCGTACAGCGCCACGGCCATCTGCTGTACCTCGATCTGCCGAGGCCGACCAAGGGCTTCCACGTGCAGTTCGACTACGGCCAGGTGGGCATCCGGCGGATCAACACGCTGGACTTCTTCGCGAGCAGCCAGGCCTCCCGCGTCGAGCACTCCCGGCGCACCGACGAGCCGAAGACGGTGAACATCAGCTTCGACGGCTGGATGCTGCCGCGGGCCGGGGTGGCGTTCGTGTGGGTGCTGGAGGAGGAGCTAGAAGTTCAGAATAACGACCACGCCTAGCCGTCAGGGCGCGTTTCCTTCGTGTCGCACGCAGGGACGTGGCCTGACTGCGGTGTAGTCTGTGTTGTCTTCGGAGAAAGGGGCAGCATGGCGAAACGAGTGTTTATCAGCTTCGACTACGATCACGATGTCGTTCTGAAGGAGTTTCTTGTCGGACAGGCGAAGCTTCCTGACTCTCCTTTCACGATTGCTGACTGGTCGATCAAGGTTGCGTCACCGGGGTGGAAGGCAGAGGCGCGACGTCGCATCCGCGCGTCAGACCTGGTCATCGTTATCTGCGGGAACCACACCGATACCGCTACAGGTGTCGCTATCGAGTTGCAGATCGCCCAGGAGGAAGGAATCGAGTACTTCCTGCTCAACGGTTACTCCGACTCGACAGGGAAGAAGCCCACGACCGCGAAGGCGTCTGACAAGATCTACAAGTGGACTTGGGATAACTTGAAGAAGCTTGTGGGCGGTGGACGATGACTGAAGAGCCACCTAAGCAAATCAGTGAAGTCGATCCCCGAGAGATCGAACTGTACAAGCTGGCCGTCGAGATGGCTGACCGAGTCTCTGCTCGGCGTTCAACGACTAACACTTTTTTTCTTGCGGTTCAAACGGGCTTCATTGCTGTTGTGGGGCTGGCGACACCGTCATTGAAGTCGATGCCGTGGTGGACCTCTCTCGTCGTCGCGATTGCCGGAATGGTTCTGTCTCTCTCGTGGTGGTTGCAGTTGAGGAGCTACCGCGATCTCAATCGTGCAAAGTTCGCGGTTATCAACGCTACGGAAGAGCGGTTGCCTATAAAAATCTTCACGGATGAGTGGGCCAGCTTGAAGAAGGATCCGGTTCCGGGTTGGCGTGGCCGTTACGCTGAACTAGGCACTGTCGAGCGCACGGTCCCGTTCGTCTTTGCTGGCCTCTATATCCTTCTTTTCATTGGACGAGTGACGACATGATGCCGTACCTGCAGGAAGTTGCTGCTTTGATCAAGGCGGCGTTGCCGCCGTACGCAACTCCGCCAGAGGGCGCCGAAGAGCTGTTCATCCTGTACGCGGTGCTGGTGCGTGTAAAAGGCCAGGCCGTCACGTCGTCCGATGTTCATGATGCCTGGTGTGCCTGGATGCTAACGATCAACCCGGAGCACGCCGCAATACTTCCGTTCGACGATCTCGACGACCGGACGAAGCTGGAAGATCGTCCGTATGTCGAAGCGATACATTCGGTTGCGCAGAGACTCAAGGATACGCGTTGAGACACATGCAGTCACGTTAGCGCAAGTAATGATATCACTAGCATTGCACGGTTCCTGCACTTAAGCCCTGACGACCGACGTGCCGTAGAGTCGCAGCTGTCGGTGATGGTGGATCCTGCTGTTACCCCTAGGAGTAGAGATTGGATTTGTCAGAGCTCGAAGCTCTTGTGGCCGAGGGCGAGAACCAGTATGTCGAGTTCAAGCTCGAGGTTCGGCATGTGGACGTGCTCGTGCGTGAGATCGTGGCGTTTGCCAACACGGATGGAGGGACCCTCTTATGTGGGGTAGGGGATGACGGCACGCTTGTCGGTATACAAACGTCTGAAGTCAAGCGTCTTATGGTTCGATTGAAAAAGGTTCAAGAAAGCTTGCCAGTCGTTTTCCGGGTGGACGCCGTACAGGCGGGGGCCTCGACGGAAGGGCTTGATGCCTATGTCGTCGTTATTTCAGTGCCCAGGGCTCCCGATGAAATCGCGCCGGTACGAACGGCGAGCGGCGAAGTCTACGCACGAGTTGATGACAGAGTTCTAATGAGGCGCGACTTCGTTCCTCGTGCTGATGGATTGCAATCGTCGTCTGCGGAAAAACTGACGATGTTCATCGCCATGTCATTCAGGTTCGAAGAGCAGCCGGCTCTGGTTGACTATTACGAAGCGATTCTTCGAGCGGTGTCATCGTCGAAGCTTCCCATCGATCCCTTGCGTATGGACTTGGAGCAAGGCGACTACGAAATTACGACCGAGATCATCACGCGCATCCACGAGTCCAGCATCGTCTTGGCCGACTTCACCTTCAACAGTCCGAACGTCTACTTCGAGGCCGGTGTCGCCGTCGGGGCTAAGAAGCGCTTGATCCGTACGGCCCGGAAAGATACGGAGATGGCGTTCGATATCCGGACAAGCAAAATTCTACTTTACGCCAATGCGACCCAACTGGAGCGCGGCCTCCCCGCCGCGCTCAAGGCCGCGTACGACGATGTCATCAAAGCGCGCGCGTAGAGTCGTTGTTCGGATGGGGCTGTCGCCGGAGCACAAACCAGTTGATGGTGGCAATTTCCTAGTGAACGAAGGGGACTGATCTAAATCTCCGTCTCGCGACTCAACTCCACGATCTCCTGCATAGCCTGGACGAAATTTGGTAGCCCTGGCAGCACTCCCGGCGTTTTGGAGTAATATACCATCGGACTTATCCGATTCGATGTCCAGTTGGGATGGGATCGATCGGCCTTGATGAGAAACGTCGTGTTGGGCATGGACTTCTCGTGATGAGCCACATGCAAATCGTCAACATCATCGACGGTGCCAGCGAAGCCGTCCATCGCTGCGAGTATGACACAGGCTTGGTGTAGTGCTACTCGATGGGCTTGGCCATTATCCGATTTACGCTTCGGGGGAAGCACCAGGATTACCCGCGACTGGAGCCCGAAGTGAGTAATCTGCTCCAGCTCCCACGCAAACGAAGAGCGGATATCTGACGACTTCTGCCCCTCCGGCAGCATGAGGACGATGAACTGGGCGCCGACGATCAACTCGCGAACATGGCGTTTCCAGTCATTGTTCGGAGCATGCATATAGATCGGCCCCGGTGTCGCAAATTTGAGATCTTGGTCAACGACCGCATAGGTGGGTACGTTGAGTACCCGCTCTATGGACAGCGCGACGATTTCCTCAAGCGTGGCACCGACGGATAGAATGCCGGTCGCACGCCCGCGGTGGAGAACAGTTGCCCCATCATGACCGAACGGCCGTAGCAACAGGCAAAATTCCTCCGCTGAGTCTCTGAGCCTGGCGAGAATTTCTGTCGCGGGCTCTGTCTTCAAGGACTTCGGGTGACGGGTCTTCCTTCCGAGAATCCGTAGAACCCCGATGCCGAACAGTCCTGCCCAGAAGGGTGCCGTTACCCAAAATACGGGATTGTCTGTGTCCCAAGGCTGGACGCCAAACACTATCGGTCCGAGGAGTGCTGCGCCACCGATCGTCAGAATCCATCGGTTTAGATACGGTCCGAAGTACTTCCTAATAGGCCCGCTCATTGCGCGGCCAGATCGGTGCGAACAGATAAGTTTACGTCAGTCAAAGTCGTTCCGCTCTAGTGGTGGAGTAGTCAATAGATCGTTCGCGGCTGACGTTCGTTACATACGCGTCAACCTGGTCCCAGGGGTGATAGTGTCGCGCTGTGGTCTACTCGTTACAGTGCGTCGCAGTACGCGCCGAGTGGCCGCCTGTGTAGCTGCAACTGGACCTACAACGGTCGACGGCGCCACTGGGCGGACCGTTCGCGCGCGCTGGTCGCTCGGGGACAAGCTCACGGCGTCTTGAAGGAGCTGGAAGGAGAGCAGCGCATCGCCGAGGAACGGGAGGGAAAGGCGGCTCGCCGGGCGCAGTGGGAAGAAGCTCCGGGTGGCCTGTAACGAGCCTGACACGAGATCCGCTTCTGGAGGAGGGACGTTACAACCACGAGGAGACGCGCCATGCCCGCACGCGCCAACCGGTCGCCAGATGTCGTCCGTGCCAAACACGCCCGCCTGGGCGAACCGCACATCGCCCCCTTCGTCGCCCTCGCCGATGAGATCGCGGCTGCTCGGGGGCTAATGCCCGGCGACGTGCCGTATCCAGATCCGGAGTTCGCTGGCACCGCTGCTCAAGCACTTGTGCTGCTCCAGTCGCCCGGACCCAAGACAGCGAAGGCGAACGGATCCGGCCTGCTCAGCCTGGAGAACGACGACCCCTCCGCCGAGCGGTGTTACCACCAGTATCGGCGGGCTGGTGTGAACTGGCACCAGATACTGCACTGGAACACCGTGCCCTGGCCGACCGTCTCACCGTACCCTTCTCGCAAGGGCATCAGCGATGCACGGCAATGGCTGCCGCGGCTGCTGGCGCTGCTGCCTGAGATCGAGGCGGTTCTACTGCTGGGCAGCATCGCCCGTGTTGAGTGGCGACGGGCTGCCACAACGAAGCTCATCGAATTGCTGGGCGTTCCGGTCTTCGTCGGACCTCACCCGAGCCGTCGCGGCATGGCTCAGCCGGGGGCAAAGGAGCGTCTGGCAGCGAGCATCGATCAACTTGCGACGGCCATGTACGGGACAGTCATTACTCGACCATAGGTCGAAGCACTCCTGGTTGATCGGACACTGTCGAAGCACTGGCCGACCTAGAAGCGCCATGGCAGTGGAGGAGGCAACCATAGGGAACGACGCCGTGTAGTTAGCGTCCCTCGGCTTCAGCTCTCCAAACCTTCACGATGTCAGGTCGCAGCGCTCGTCCGGCCTTCAGCTGGAACCGCTTGCCCTGTTGAACCCCCACGGCGAACTCGCGCAGGCGCTCCACCTCGCTGAAGTTGAAGCCGTTGGCGTACGACCAGATGCATAGATCATCGAGGTCGTACCGGTAGCCGGCCTTGTGCAGCACCTGCAACGTCTCGATGGCGTCGCGCCGATCGAAGACACCAGCCAGGCTGTTGCCGTGGTTGACGCGCTGCTCGAGGAAACGCATGGCTACCTCGACCACCGGGTCGAGCGTGACCTCGCTGCGCGGGTGCACTTGGCCGTCGACCACACTGCGGGCCTGATGCCCGGCCAACCAGTTGATGCAGTCCTGGTCGCTGTCGCCCCACTCCATCACGCACAGCGCTGTGACCTTGGAGCGAAGCTCCTTGGACAGCAACTCCAAGACGCTGCCGCTTGGCCACGCCGCCAGCACTGGCCCCTGAGACCACTGGGCCATGCGGAAGCTCTTTCGCCAAGTCACCGCCGCACCCGCGGTCAGCCGGTTGAGGGTGGCGTCCTCTTCACTGCTGGGCTTGTCGGGGAAGAGCACTAGCGGCGTGCCCGCCTGCTTGTTCAGCCACGTCGCCGCGTACCGCGCCATCGCGTCGCTGTCGCCAAGGCTCCATGGCACATAGAAGACCTCATATGGCACCACACGCTCAGCCATGTCGCCTCCAGAAGGTAGATCGGCAAGCCTAAGCCGCTGTAGGGCTTTCGGTTGGACGAGGTAGGTGTGCGCGCGGGTCAACTTGCTCCGCAGTCCGTCACGTTGGGCGTACAGGGGCGTGATCGGTCAGACCTTGCGGCTAGTGGCTTGTCACGCAGCCTTGGCCGGTAATGGGTCCAGGTGCGGATGGGTGAGTCGGTGGCGAAGCCGGTCTTGGGCTGGGCGCGGGCGTTGCGCCAGCGGATGAACGAGCCGATGGCGGCGTTCTGTTCGGCGTGGGTGAGGTGGTCGGTGCCGTTGAGGGCGAAGTAGCGCAGGGCGGCGAACTCCGCCTCGATCCAGTTCAACCAGCTGGAGTAGGTCGGCAGGAACACCAACTCAGCGTCGTTCTCGGCGGCCCACTGGCGGACGTCGGGGTGCCGGTGCGGGGAGAAGTTGTCCATGATCAGGTAGAGCCGCTGGTCGGGCCAGCGGGCGCGCAGGGTCTTGAGCAGGTCGAGGAACTCGCGGTGGCGTTTGCGGCGCCGGATGCGGTAGTGGATCTTTCCGGTGGTCAGGTCGAGTGCGGCGAGCATGTGCATCACGCCGTGGTGGCGGTTGTAGGTCGCCCGTAATCGGCGCGGCGACCCGGTGGGTCGCCAGGCTTTGCCCTTGCGCGGCAGCAGGTTGAGCGGTCCGAACTCGTCGACGCAGATCACCCTGCCGTCGGCGGGTGGGTGGTCGTAGAGATCGAGGATCCGCTGCATCTTGGCGAGGAAGTCCGGGTCGGTGGAGGCCTTCCAGGTGGTGGTGGTCTGCCAGGAGACGCCGGCGTCGCGCAGGATGCGGCGCAGCGTTTCCCGGCTGATCGCGGCGACGGTGCCGCGGTCGAGCAGGTGGTCGCGCAGCTTGGACAGCGACCAGGTGGAGAACGCGGTGATGCCCCAGTCGGCGGGCGCAGTGCGGGCGATCAGGCAGATCCGTTCACGGATCGCCTCACCGATCGTCCGACTCCGCCCGCCGCTCCATTTTGGGTCCAGCGCCGCGAACCCCCGCTCGTTGAACGCGTGGATCACATCACGGACGTAATCCTCGCTGACCTGCATCAACGAGGTGATGTCCCGGACCGCCTGGCCCTGGCCGGACATCAGCACCACGATCGCCCGGCGTAGCCGCACCGGGTCCTTCGCGGTTCTGGTGATCCGCTGGATCTTCCGGCCTTCCTCCATCGACAACGCCCGGACGAACACGCTCGGCCGACGAGCCACAACCACCTCCCGCACTCGACATGCGGGACCAGCCTCGCCGATCAGCCGAACCGATCGATTACCGGGTCAACCCTCCGAGACGCGCCACTAGACCCCGGTCACCACGACTGGCGCAACCCCTGGTCACGAGCCTGGCGGAGGTCAGAATCGCCACCGCCTGACACTTGTTCGGCGGTTCGTGCGGCAAGGTAGTCGGCCCAGTCTCGGCGGGCGTAGGTGACCCAGCGGACTGCGGTGTTGACGTGAAGGCCGAGGAGGTCGGCGAGGATAGCGGCCGAGAGGTCGGCGGCGAGGGCGGCGAGGGCGCCGTTACGGGCGGTCCGGGCGCTGATGCCGTGGCGGTTGAGCAGGTTGGTGAGGCTGTGCCCATCGATTGGTTGCCCGGGAACGCGGCCGGGGAACAGCCACCTGGGTGTGTTCGGGCCGTGGGGGATCATGAGCGGGGTCGGCGGCCGGGAGGCCAGGCCACGGAGCAGAGCGCCGAGTCGCGGCGGCAGCAGGATCGGGTGACGGCCCGCCGTCAGGTAGGTGTCGTCTCCCTTCTCGGTGAGCTGATCTGCGGTGAGGTGCCGGATCCGCTGGGCTTGGAGGGCGAACAGGATGATGAGCGCTCCGGCCGCCCGGGCCTCGATGGGAAGGGTCTCGTCGGTCAGGCAGCGCTGCACGAGTTGCCAGCGTTCGTCGTCGTCGAGTAGGTCAGCGGGTTCCTGGTGCGGGATGGAAGGAACGGTGAGCCGGCGGCTGAGGCCGCGGTCAGCGGTCCAGCCGAGGAAGTAGCGGACCCGGTTGCGGCGCTGGGTGTTTTCCTCGTCAAGCCATCGGTCGAGGTCGTCCTGGCGGAGGTCTGCCAAGGTGGTTTCCTGGGCGTTGATCCAGGCCAAAAGGTCGAGGGCAACCAGGATCCGGCGGCGGAGATCACGGCCGACGGTGGTGGGGAAAGCGCGTTTGCCCGCCCGGCTTCGGGCTCGGCGCAGCAGGTGCCAGTGCAGGAACGGGCGGACGAGGTTGGCGTGCTCGACCGACTTGTCGGCCAGGTGGTGCTCCAACCAGGCCGGAACACGCTCGAAATCCTCGTGTCGTTCGGGGAGCACCCCGGTCTGCACCATCATCTGCCGGAGATGCTGAAGAGCGGCACCGGGCGGCAGCTCGTCCAGCAGGTAGTGACTGATCGGGCGGCCTTCGGTGACGAACGCGGCCAGCAATCGGGCGTTCGGATGCTCGTGAACCCACTGGATGGCCTTGAACGGCGCGTGAGTGCTGGTGAGGCCGTCCGCGAGCGGCTGGAGTTGACCTGGAATGGTCCCGTCTGGACCGGAGAGCAGGTCGTTGACCTTGTCGGCGAGGACGCAGTGGGCGCAACGTCCGTGCCCGTAAGGGTTTCCGGACCGTCCGCACTGCCGACAGCTGTAGTCGACGTCATGCCCTGCGCAGGGACCGCAGAGCCCGGCCCCGCTGGCGTCCCGGGCGATGAGCGGGTGACGCTCGTAGCAGCGGGAACATTCGGCTGGGGACCGGACGATGGCGGTGTAACAGCTCTGGCAGACCGGTCCGATCGGCCAGTAGGTCATGACGGGCTTGTCGCGTTCGCAGCGAGCGCAGGTCATGCGGGGACGCTCGTCACGGGCGTAGCAGGTGTGGCAAATCGGCTCGCCGGAGGTGATCCGTTGGCAAGGTCGTACCCGTCCGCAACGTGAGCAGGTCCGTTCCGGTCCTCGGTAGCAGCTGTCGCAGAGGTCGGGCTGATCGCCGTGAGCGTTGCGGGCGATCTTGCCGAGGCGGCCGCAGGTCCGTCGCGGACGCCGATGCCGGGTGTAGCACAAGTGGCAGTAGGCGCCCTTCTCGTCGATGAGGGCTGCGGCAGCCGTCTTCCCGCAAGACACGCATGTGTGCATGGACCGTCGGCTCTTCCAGCAGGACTGGCAGAGCGCGCGGCCGTCTGGGAGGCGGACGGCCGGGCAACGGTGTGAGTCGCACTCGGCGCATTCTTCGATTGGGTCGTCGAACGCACCATCTCCTGGCTGCTACGGTTCAAACGCCTCGGGCTGCGCTACGACCGGACCGAACGCACCACGCCGGCGCTACTCACGCCGGCCTGCACCGTGATCAACGTCCGCCGGCTCATAAAGATCGAGCTCTGCGACCAGGTCTAACGCATCCATTCACTCGTTGGGGATACATCGGTGGCTCTGTGTCGTTGGGTGGGGTGACTGGTGAGCTTCTGAGCGCGGAGCAGGTCCTCGGGTCGGCACGGGGCCCCGTCACCACGAGGGAGATCGATCTCCTGGAGGAGGCTGCAGCCGCGTTGCTGACGGCACCATCGACGGGGATGAACGAGCACTCCCGTCGGGAAGTGATCAGCCATCGGTGGGGCCGCCTCTTCAGAGGCGTTCGATGCGGTCGGCCTGCGGGCCCCGGTCGCTCTGACGCACCGCGTACCGGACCCGGTCACCCTTCTGCAGCGGCTCCGACCCCATGATCACGGACGCGTGGGCGAAGAGATCGTCGCCGCCTGCGTCCGGGGTGATGAAGCCGAAGCCGCGGTCGCCGTCGTAGCGCGCGACGACGCCCTCGCCGCCTCGTACGGGCACGTCCCGCGCGGCCGGCCCTGCGGCCGCGGCAGGTGCCGACCGCTGCGGCGCCGTCTGGGGCTCGGCGCTCCGGACCAGGTGCACGTCGCGGGCCTGCGGGCCCTTGTCTCCACGAGCCACCTCGTAGGCGACGCGGTCGCCTTCCGCGAGCCACGTCAGCCCCTCGGCCAGGGCCTGGGCGTGAACGAAGATGTCCCCGGCGCCGGAGTCGGGGTTGATGAAGCCGAAGCCCTTGTCCTCGTCGTACCAGGCCACCGTGCCGTCGGCACCGTCCGAGATACCAGCCGCAGCGGGTGAGCCGGCCCCTGCTCCCAGCGGGATCACGTGCCCGGCCTGCGGGCCGCGCTCGCCTTCGACGATCAGGAATGCCACCCGCTGCCCCTCGGTGACCACGCCGCCGGTCACGATGGCGGAGCTGTGCACGAAGATGTCGGCGCCGCCGCCGTCCGGCGACGCGAAGCCGTACCCCTTGCCCGGCTCGTACCAGTTGACGGTGCCGAGCAGGCCCACGGCGCTGCCGGTGGCCGCATCGGCGGTGACGCGAACGCGCAGCGCCTGGGGCCCGCGGTTGTTCTCGCCGACCTCGAACACCACGGCCTGACCCTCGCGGAGCACTTTCGCGCCGCCGTCCTCGACGATCTCGGAGGCGTGCACGAACACGTCCGGCGAGCCGTCTTCGGGCGCGAGGAAGCCGAAACCACGTTCGGCGTCGAACCAACGGACGGTCCCTTGCGGCATCAAAGGCTCCAGGTCGAGAGGGCGGGCACTGGCCCCCAGTCTCTCTGACGGACTTCCGGTCCGTCGGGCCGGGCCCACGGGCGGGCGGTGCGGAGCCAGGGGCGGGCCGTTGGTTCACCTAGCGACACGCCGAGTTTTGAGACCAGATCTAATACTCCAGCGGCACTTCGTTGTATAGGGCCTGTCTTCGCTGGTAGTGGGCTTGTTTGGCGCGGTGTTGGTGGCGTCTGCGCCAGTGGGACCAGGTCCAAGTGAAGACGCGGTCCGGGATGGTGGTGATCAGGTGTGCCAGGAGACGCCTGACCTCGCCGAGGGTGACCGGGATGAGGCCGCTGCCAGGGCTTTTGGCGCGATGGCGGCGGTGACGGCGAGGTAGGTGTGGGCGAGCATCGCGAGGGTGATGTGGCGGTACCAGGCGTCGTAGCGGCGGACCTGGTACTGGTCCAGGCCGACCTCGGTCTTGGCGGTCTGGAAGCAGTCCTCGACAGCCCACCGCATGCCCGCCACCCGGATCAGGTCGTCATCGAGGGTCCCCGTTGGGGCGCAACACAAGTAGTAGGCCAACTCGTGCTCGCCACGACGATTGGGTGCCAGGGAACGGCGGATCAACAGCCACCGCCGCCAGCCCGGCGGGGTGGTGTCGTCGTAGACGGGTAACGAGGCCACCGCCCAGTCGAACAGGCGTGGCCCCTTGGCGCCCTGGCCGCAGCTGCGGCGCTTCCACGCCGCTTCCGGGGCGTCGGCGGTCAGGTGGTCGGCGCGGGTGGCGCCCGCGGTGGCCGGGATGGTCTGACTGCTCGGCACGGCCACCACGTAGGCGATACGTCGATCTTCAAGCCAGGCCCGGAATTTCGAGTCGCCGCCATATGCCTCGTCCGCGGTCACCCAACGGGCCGGCACGCCGGCGTCCAACGCCCGGGCCAGCATCGCGCGGGCGAGCACGGGCTTGGTCGCGAACTCCACGGTGTCGGGCACCGCCGCCTCCCGACACCGCTCCCGATCCGCGATCCAGGACTTGGGCAGGTACAGCTCCCGGTCGATCAGCGTCCGGCCCTTGCCAGTGGCGTAAGCGAGGAACACGCCCAGCTGACAGTTCTCGATCCGACCGGCGGTGCCGGAGTACTGCCGCTGCACTCCGGCCGACCTGCTGCCCTTCTTCAGGAATCCGGTCTCGTCCACCACCAGCACACCATCGGCGTCGGCCAGGTGCTCCACCGCGTAGTCACGGGCATCGTCGCGGACCCCGTCGACGTCCCACGTCGCGGCGTTGAGCAACCGCTGCATCCCGTCCGGGGTCGCCTCACCGGCCACCTCCGCCAACGTCCAGCCGTTCTTGCCCGCGATCGGAGCCAACAGCCCCCGCACATACGCCCGAGCCCGCCGACGCGGCTCCACCCGCAGAAACCGTCCCGCCACCCGCCCGAACAACTCGTCCAAGCCGCTCACCCACGCCTGGACGTCCTCATCGACCAACACAAGATCGACAAGCTACCAGAACATGATCACGAAGTGCCGCTGGAGTACTAATGCTGCGTTCCTCAAAGGTGGTAGATAAAACGGCGTCGTAGCTTCCTCGGTTTGTGCGCCGGGCGTCCCCATACCCAGGGCTTTGCGCGGGCGTTGAGGGCGGCCGTGGCCTGTTGCGTGGCCTGGTCGATCTCCCTGGGGTCGGCGAAGCTCTGTCCGGCCAGGGCCTCTCGACGGAACAGTCGCCACCAGGGTTCCTGGAGGTTGAGCCAGCAGGCTCCGACGGGGATGAACGCGTGTTTGATGCGGGGGTGGTCGAGCAGCCATTCGCGGGTGGACTTGCTGTTGTGGCTGGAGAGGTTGTCGGTGATCACGTGGATGTCGCCGACCGGATTGGCCTGTTCCAGCATCTCCAGGAACTGTTGGTAGTAAAGGCTGTTGCGTGACGAGGCGGTGAGGGTGACGGCCTGGCCGTCATGTACGCGGACGGCGCCGTAGACCCAGGTCTTCTCCGGTCCGCGGGAGTAGTCCAGGAGTGCTTTGATGCGGTGTCCGTCACCGGACCAGCCGGGCGCGGGCGGGAAGGTGCGGGGGATGACGGGGCCGAGCTCGTCGGCGCAGACTACGGTCGCGTTCTCCGGCGGATCGGTGTAGAGCCCGACGATGTGCGTCCTTTTGGGACGAACTCCGGGTCGTTGCTCGTGGTCCAGGAACGGGTCCGACGCCACCGGACGCCTTCGGCGAGCAGGATGCGGCGGATCTGGCTGCGTCCGACCGTGATGCCGTCGGCTTGCAGGGCCTCGCTCAGCGAGTCCAGCGTCCAGTGCGCCGGACCGCCTTCCCGCTCGGCGTCCAGGGTGCCGTCGGACTGCCGGGTGAGTCGGCCCGGCGGCTGCCGGGTACGCGCCATCGCCACGATCCGGCTGCGCTCGTCCTCGGTCAACCGAGGGCGGCGCCCCGCTCCCGGACGGTCGCCCAGGCCGTCCAATCCGTTGATGTTGAACCGGTGCAGCCACTCACGCACGGTCTGCGGGTGACATCCGACCTCGGCCGCGATGTCCTTGGTCGACCCGCCCTTCCAGCTGGCCACCACGATCCTCGCACGCCGGATCCAGTCACCGGGGGCGTGTCGGGCTCCGGCCAGTTTCCGGATCGCCCGCTCCTCCGCCACGTCGATCGGTAATCGCGCTACCAGCACTTTCGGCACGTGCAGCTCCTCGTCGATCGACCTTGATCGACGATTAACATACGGCATCATTGAGGAACGCAGCACTAATAGGGAAGTGCTGATCTACGCCTACGGCATGCGCGACCCGCATCGCTTCACCTGGGACCGCGGCGGCGAGCACGCGCTCTACCTCGAGCACATCGGCCAGCACTCGATCGAGGCGGTGTACGAGGTCCGCGCGGGTGACAACCTCGGCTGGAGCGAGCGGGAGGGCGCGTTCACCTACCGCCGCGGCGACGAGTGCCACCTGTACCCGCTCCCGGCCGACGACGACCGGTACGGCTACACCTACCCGGTGGCGGCCTACGACCACGACCCGCCGGCCGGGTGGCCGTGCACGCAGGACAGCGGTCACGCCATCTCCGGCGGTCAGGTCTACCGGGGCCGCGCCGTGCCGCGGCTGCGCGGCAAGTACGTCTTCGGCGACCTGGTGGACGGCCGCGTCTTCCACACCGAGGTGTCCGAGATGAAGCGCGGCAGGCCCGCCGCGCGGCTGCACGAGCCGGCGCTGTTCGACACCCGGGGCAACGAGCGGCGGATGTCCGCCTTCGTCGGCGACGGGCGGGTGGACCTGTGGTTCGGCACGGACGCGGCCGGTGAGCTGTACCTGGTGACCAAGGCCGACGGCCGGGTCTGGAAGGTCGTCGGCACGCGGGAGGCCCCGCGACCCGAGGTGGCCCTCGGCGTCGCCCGCCACTTGGTCGCGCACTACGACTTCGAGCACCCGTTCCCCGTCGACGGCGCCCGAGAACTCGACCTCGGTCGGTCGCGAACCCTGCTCGACCTGGTCAACGGCGGCGATCGGATGCGCGTGGACGACAGCGCCTTCCGGGGCGGCGGCAAAGCACTGGAACTGGGTCCGCGGCCCGGTGCGAACGACGACTGGAAGGCCGGGGTGTGGGACCCGGACGGCGCCGAGTCGTTGAGTGCGTTCAACGGCGTTGACGGGATCACCATCATGGGCTGGTTCAAGACCACCGGCGGGAACCCCGCCCCGGGCCACGGCGCGGTCGGGTTGGCGGGCCTGCTCAGCGGCGACTCCGACGGGCACGCCGTCCGGGCGCTGATCGAGGCGTTCGAGGTGGACGGGGAACTGCGGCTGGTCGCCCTCGGGCGCCGGGTCGACGGCGGCGCGTCGCAGACCTACGCCGCGGACCTGGACTGGCGTGAGGTGCTGCCGCCGAACCGCTGGGTGCACTTGGCCGCCACGTTCGACTTCACCACGGGCGAGATGGCGCTCTACCGCGACGGCCGGGCCCTGCCGGGGTCCTACACCACACCGGGGGACCCGTGGCAGGTCGACGGGACCGGGGCCTCGCCCACCGACCCGAGGGGTATCAAGATCGGCGGGAGCTTCCCGCAGGGCACAGCCGAGCGCAACCCCTGCGCGTGCCGGGTGGACTCGCTGATGTTCCTCGACGTCGCCGCATCCGCCGACCTGGTGGCCCGGCAGTACCGCCGGTTCACCCGCCGCTGAGGGACCGACCGGGCACCGGATCGCGCCCTCGTGGGCCCCGGGTCGCGTGATCCCCTTGCCCGAAGGGCCGCGTTGACCGTCTACGGGATCAACCCGAAGGCCGCCCGCACCCGCCGTACGGGAGGGGCACAGCCGTAGTGGCCCCGCGTGTGGCCGACGACCCCGCACGGGCGTTGTCCACCGCCGGGGTCCACAGCCGGGCCGGACGCGGTCCGCTCCACTGCCCGGGCGACGATCCCGGGCGGAACGGACCGGTGGTGATGGCCGTTGCTCGACCCCGTCGAGAACCTGAGGCTCGACGACGCCGTGCCCGCGCGGCCGAGCCACGAGCACCTCTTACCCCGCTGACCGGCCGGCTCGCCCACCCGTCGCTCACGCCTTGTTCCACTGATCCGAAACACCTACTTGCAGATCGGGAAGCGCGACGGGATGTCAGCGCTTGAGGTGGTGGGTGAGATCCCCGCCCGGCATGCCGGACCTCCGCGTCCGGCCAGGCCGCGAACGGTTCCGCCCGGCCGGGTCGGTGCCTGTGCGTCGACGGGGTTCGGTGAGCGGCTCCGGCGGGGGAGAAGCGTGCAGCGACCCGCCGGCGTCGCAGGGCGCGGGTGTCGTGGCCGACCGGCTCGTCCGGCGCAGCAGGGCCGCGATGCCCGGCCCGAGCACACCGGCCAGCAGCAGCGACCCAAAGCCCACGGTGCCGTCGACGACCGCGGTGACCGGTCCCAGGGCGAGCCAGCCCGCGAGCAGGCAGCCGGTGTCGGCGACGACGCGGATCACCGCCGGGCGCATCCACGGCCGGCGACGGTGCAGCTCCAGCATCAGGCCGTCACGCGGCAGCGCACCCATCCCGGCCCCGAGGTACAGGGCGATACCCGCCGCGAACACCGCGCCGCCGACCGGCAGCAGTACCACCCGCCACCCCAGGACCGGTTCCGGCAGCAGCGCCAAGACCGTGTCGCACACGACCGCGGGCACCGTCGCGGCGATGACGGTCCCCGCGCCGGGGCGCATCCGCAGCGGCAGGTAGACCAGCAGCAGGACCGCCTGCACGGCGAGGAACGCGCCGCCCATCGTCCAGCCGGTGTGCCGGCTGATCGCCGTGTGGAGCACGTCCAACGGCAGTAGACCCAGCTTCGCGCGCACCAGCAGCGCGATGCCCACCCCCATGGACACGGTCCCCGTGACCAGGAGGAACAACCGGGCTCCGCAGCCCGTGAGAACCCTGTCGGTCACGGTCATCCCCGCCCTCGCAGACCCGAGCAGTGCCCGACGATCACAGGGCGTGAGGCGACCGCGCATCGAGCAGACGGATGTATGGCTTTCGAAGTCGTAGTGCGCATGGCTGTCCTCTTCGGATTTCGTCGTATGACAACGTCGACAAGCGAGGGGGACGCCGGTCGTGCGCTCGATACCGTAGCCGAACCGAAGCGGGTTGGGAATTATTTCACCACCCGAAAAGTCGGTCGGACATGATGCTCGGATGTGTTTTCGCTCGGCGGAACACGCGGCTTTCATAGTGTGGAAACATTCCATCAAGAGAAAGGCGTCGCGTGTCGTCAGTGACGTATCACGGCAGGTAGAACGCTTGTTTGGTTCATTTTGCGTTTTTCTCGTGACGTGACGCGAGGGTCTGTGTCATTGTTTTAGCGGCAACGGTGTTGGTTGTTGCCGGCGATCCGGAAGGGTGCGGTCGTCATCTGTGATCCGTTCTCGACGCGGAACGTCTTCACAGGGCCGCCTGCCCCGTGATCGGTAAGTGAATCGCTCGTGGACTGCCAGGGGGACGGCTGTCGCACGAAGGACGGGCAACGCGATCGAACGCCACCTGCCAACAGACAAGGTGGATGACAGGGGGAAATCAGTGGAAACACGTCGAGCGCGGTGGCGGCACACCGTGGAGGGGCGACTGCTGGTGCTGCTCGGGCACCGGGCCGACCCCGTACCGCCGGCGCTCACCGACCGTCTGATCGGCGACGAGACGCAGCAGACGCTGACCGCGGACGCCGCCGATGACCTGCTGCTGCTGGAGGCGGCGCTGCGACGGGAGTCGGCCGAGGCGCTGCAACGCCTCGACTCCGCGCAGCGAAGCATCACGACAACCCGGTCCGCACGACAACCGGATGGCGGCGGGCTGGAGCAGGCGGTGGCCGAGCACACCCAGGCCGTGCGGGACATGGAGCACGCGCGTGCCCTGATCGAGGACCTCCGCGAGTTCGTGATCGGGTTGGACCCGCCCGCCGGGGCGCTGCGGGCCGCGGCGGAGGGTTGGCGCCGCTCTCCGGACGTGCCCGCCCAGGTGGTCGTCTTCGACGACGAGACCACGTTCCTCGCCCTCGATCCCCGGCGGGCCACGACCACCGGACTGGGCGTGTCCGTCCTGGACGGGGCCGAGGAGTGGGGCTGGGCATGGCGACGCGACGGCGACGATGACGACCTGTCCGCCGCCCTGCAACCGGATCGGTGCGGTCAGTGGGTGCTGGGCTACCTGCCCGCCACCCGGGAGATCTACGCCGTCCTGCGCGGAGCGGGACTGCCGATGAGGATCTGGCTGCTCGGCCGGGACTTCACAGCCGACACCGCCCGTGCCGTCCTCGACGACCTGGCGCCGCGGATGGGGCAGCCGAACTCCCTGATCACGGCCGCGGGAACGATCCACTCGGCCTCGCTGTGGCGATCCCGGGAGGAGACGCTCCCGCTGCCGGAGTCGATGTTCCGGGACGTGCGCGTCCCGGTCGACGAAGGCGACCTGCGGTGAGGCGTTACCGGCGCGCCTGCGCCGTGCTGGGGGTGTCGAGCGGCCTGGTGGTGGCGGGCGCTTGTGCGACCCCGCAGACGCAGGACGTCGTCGTGCCGGAGTCCGCGCAGGCGGAGCACTCCGATGCGCAGGCGATGACCTCGGTGGTGATTCCGCCACCGCAGGCACGCGGATCGGTGATCACCGTCGCCGGGCAGGTCGAGTGGACCGCTCGACAGCCTGGATGCGTGGTGCTGGAGCTACCCGGCGGACAGCGTTTCCAGCTCACGGGCACGGCCGCCGACGACGGTGAACACCAGGCACGAGCCGGTACCCGCCCGGTGAGCCAGGACATCGAGGCCACCGGTCACATCCCACCCGTGGGCGCCACTTCCTGTGGCCCGATCCGTGCCTTCTGGGCACACAGCCTGACCTCAAGCGAACGCTGAACCTCCTCTACGGCAACAACTTCGCCTTTGTCGGGTGTCGGTCTGCGCGCCACGCGCCCCGCCCGGTGACACAACCACAGACCACCGGCCCGTCATGCGGGTCGGAGTCTCACCGCCGGATGGCAGGTGAGCACAGGACCGCCGGTCACTCCCGACCGGCGGGGTGTGCCACGCCGCCGCCCAAGCCCCTATCCCCCTGGGAGCACGGCGAGCGGCGCGGCACACCATCCCCATCGAGTAGCAGAGGAAACCGATGACACGCACGTTCGTCATGCGCCTGCTCGGCATCGCCGGCCTGGCGCTCGGCCTGACGATGGCCGTCACCGCCGGAAGCGCCTCGGCGCAGATCACCATGGGCGGCCCCTACGGACCCGCCGGCGAGAACGGCTCGTACTCCCAGATCCAGGTGCACCCCTCCCCGAAGGAACTCTTCCAGCCGCCCTACTCGGCACCGGCCGAACCCGCCCCCCAGAGCCGCATCGGCACGGTGTCCACCCCCGGTTCGCAGATCCAGGGCGGAGTCGACCTCGCCGGCCCGGCGCGTGCCCAGGCGGGCACCGACGCGGTGACGGCCCAGGCGTGCGGCTGGTACGCCCCCAACCGGAACTCCTACTACGTCCACTGCGGCTCGGGAAAGATCTCGATCAACGTCGAGTTCTGGTGGGGAGCGGGGTCCACGCGCTCGATCTGCGTGTGGCCGGGCACGACCAACCTGTCCAGCCACTCCACGCTCCAGGGCGGACTGATCACCTACGCCTACTACAACGGCCGCGGCTGCTGACACACCCCGCGACACCGAACCCGCTGGTCGACCAGAACCGGTGCACCGCCGTCGTCGGGGACGTCCGGCGCACCACACCCACCCGCATCCACGTGACCGCCCACTCACCACCCAGGAGGTGACCACCGTGCGCCACGGCAGGACGAGTACACCCGCGAACACGGCCACGCGCCGCACCCGAGGCATCGCCCTCGGCGGGCTCGCGCTGTCCGTCCTGACCGTGGCCGCACTCGCTCTCACCACCGCCGAGGACCGGGGACACGGCCAATCCGTCCCCGGCCCCTCGGTCGGCCGACACGCGGACCGCGCCGTCGACGTGACGGTCGACGATGTGGCTCCACCACAGCCTCGCCCGGTGTCCGAGGAGCAGCTCGCCCGCTTGCCTCAAGTCGACACCTTCACCGAGATCCCGGGCGCACCACGCGATCCGTCCCCCGAGCAGGTGCCCGACGGCACGGTGGCGCACCCCACCCGCACCGTCGTGGCATACGCGGCACCGGGTGGCGAACCCGTCGCGGCAGTGCCCGGCACGCAGCCGCTCGGCATCGAACCGACGCGCGCTCAGGTCGACACGTGGTTGCCGGTGCTGGAGCGACGACCGGGCTGGATCCTGGTCGCCCTGCCGTCACGACCCAACACCAGCGTGGCCTGGCTGCACCTGGGACCGGAGATCACCCTCGCCACGACGCCCTACCTGATCAGCGTCGACCGGGCGAGCTTCACCCTGGCGCTGCACCGCAACGGCCGTGACATCGGCCGGTGGACAGTCGGGATCGGCGCCGCGGACTCGATCACCCCCGCGGGGCGGACGTTCGTGATCGCGACGATCCACGACCCCACCGCCACCTACACGCCGGTCCTGCTGGCCTTGGGCGCGCACTCCGACACCCACACCACCTACGGGGGAGGACCGGGCACCGTCGGCGTGCACGGCTGGCCCGACCCGACCGTCTTCGGCACCGCCGGCTCCGACGGCTGCGTCCGCGTTCCTGCCGACGCACTGCGCACCCTGACCACCACCTACAACGGCAATCCCGTGCCCGCGGGAACACCCGTGATGATCCGCTGACCGCCCGCCAGAACAGACCTCACCCACTCGAAAGTCATTGACACACAGGGAGAAACCGTGTCCATCACACTGTCCGTCCGACTTCTCCTGGCCGGCGTGGCAGCCGGTGCGCTCGTCGCCGGCACCACCACCCTGCTGACCACCGCCGGCGCGTCCGCCGAAGCAGCGGGCGTGAGCATCCCACCGACCACCACGACGACGAACCCGACCATCACCCCTCCCGAACCCACGACCACCACCCCCAAGCCGACCACCCCCAAGCCGACCACCACGACGCCGCGGCCGACGACCATCCCGCCGACCGCTCCGCCGTCGACGACAGCACCGGACAGCCCGGTACCGAGCAGCCAGCCGACCGGATCGCCGACGACCAGCGTGGTCGTCGCACCGGCACCGGCGGTCGTCGTCGCCCGGCACCCGGTCACCGGGTGACCGCCCCTCAGCGCGTGGCCCGCCCTCTCTTCCCGGGAGGGCGGGCCACACCCTTCCCACCACCGCCGATTCCCAGGCAGGAGTTCCACCGTGTCCCGCGCCGACGCCGCCATACACGGCGCCACCGCCACGGCCACGCTCGACACCCACATGACGACTGCTGATGGCCGCGCGGAAGGCTACGGGGCGAAGCGTCTCCGCGTGCGAACACCGCCCCGTGGCGAACGACCGGACCTGCGGTTCCCGCAGAACCGATCGCCCGCGGCGGCTGTCCAGCACATCGAGACGGCCACGTCGATCGGGTTGTCGGTGTTGTGGGCGGACTCGGGGCGGCCGGCGCGTTCCCGCACGTGGGCGTGGCGCTGGGGATGATGGCCGTGCTGCAACTCGCGGAATCCCTGCTCGCGATGCACGCCCGGCTTCGAGGGCGCCGTGTCCGTGCCGCGGTGTGGGTGGGCGTGACCAAGGCGTTCGGGTTGGCGCTGTTGTGGGGCGCCCTGGCGGTAGCCAGTCCGACAGCCGCACGTGCGGCTGTCGCTGGCGGGCATGGCGGTGCTGCAAGCACTGCTCGCCGTCACGACGCTGCGCGCCTCCTGCCGCCCGGGGGAGGAGTACGCCCACATCGGAGGCGGCCTGACCTCCAGCGCGGCCTCGGCCGGCCACCAGCACACCTGACCACCCCGAGAGCCGGCCTGCGCGAACCACGGCCTTGCCGAGAACGCCACACCACACAGAGAGGGCAGCCAGTGATCCCTACCGCGTCCGCGGTCGTCACAGACGAGGTGCTTGACCGCGCCGACCTCCTCGCCCGCGCCCTGCGGGTCGCGGGCCGCTTCACCGACGCACTGTCCTGGTGGATGGGCTACGGCCTGAGGCGTGCGCAGCGGGCACCCGACCAGGTGCACGCCCTCGATCAGGACGAGGCGCTGCTGCTCGACCTGCCGGCGGGGCAAGAAGTCGTGCGCCGCGACGGGTTCCTGGTCCCCGCCCTCGGCCACGACGACGAACCGGTGGCCGCGATCACCTCGCTGGTCCACCTCGGCAGGCTGGGGCTGAGCGCGGCGCAACGCGCGATCCTGCACGACGGCGCCACCCCGATCGGGGTCCTCGCCGGGGACGCGCACCGTGCCTGCCACTTCGTCACCGTGCTGGGCACCGAGCCCGACCCGGAGCAGCCCGCCCTGCGGGTGCGGGCGACGCTGGTCAACGGTGGCAGGCCCGCCGTGCTCACCGAGGAGATCGTGTACTGGCGAGCACTGCTGGCCCGCCCGCCTCGGTCCGGGCTACAGGCCGTGCCGACCTTCGCCGCGCGGACACAGTGGTGAGCACCGCGGTCACCAACCCCAACGCGACACCATCACACCTGCACGCTGCTCATCCCGCCACCGCGGAGCGGAGCGCACGGGCACGCCGGCCGACGCTGTGTGCGACGCGCCGAAGCGGGCAGGTCGTCCACTGGACGGCGTGGTCACGGCCGGCTGCCCGACGCCCGGCGGAGCGGAGCACGATGCGCGGTGAACACCGTGTAGTGGCACCTCTGCTCGCGGTCGATCGCCGCAGCGTCATCCCCGATGAGGCCACCATCACCGCGGTCGGGTACCACTCCAACGCGGCCTCGGACCTGCTGGCGGTACTCGGACCCTCACCGGTCGGCATGACCCAGAACAACCGCCCCCACCTGCGCAAGCGCATCGGCGAGCGGACCTCCCGCAAGTGGCGGGCACACAAGTCCGGACACCGACCAGGACCCGCCCGGCCGAGCGCACGATCCCCTCAACCACGAGAGAGCCAGGCGGAGCACCTGGAGCATCGGCAACCCGACCCGGCATCGGAGCAATTCGATGACCGGTGACAAGCGTGACCGGGCGCGGCCGATGGCATCGGACCGCGACTCCTACCTGGAGCGCTGCCTGCGTGTGCTGGAAGCCATCGCTCCGCAACCAGGGCCCACGACGCTGGCCCGGATCAGCGAACTGAGCGGCCTGCCGTTGAGCACCGTCCACCGCCTCGTACAGGTCCTGGAGGACAGCGGCGCCCTTCGACGGGTCGGACGCCGCTACCGGATCGGCGAGCGGCTCGTCGCCATCACCGCCCACAGCACCCTTGAACGGCGCGCCGAGTCCGAGTAGCCGACTTGTCCGCACAAACACCATCCACAGACGGCGCCGACGCGCTCATGCGGGAATCGACGCACGGTCTGCATGCGCCCACTTTCGGCACATGAAATTGTTGACAACGCGAACGGCCGGTAAGTCGTCTATGCCCCCACGGCTCGACGGCTTACCGACCGTTCGGTTCCCCGACAGTGCGCTCTCGATCGCGCACCAGGACATCATGGCACGTCACAGCATCCGCTGTGCGGATTTGATTGCGCGGATCACAGTTTTCATGCAACGAAAGCGCATTTCCTGATCTGCGGGAAAAACTCTCTCCCCGAGTAGGTGGAGAGTTATGGTGTCGATATCGCACTGCGCGTCCAAGTCGTAATGACGTCATGAATCGGTCTTCGCAAGGGGCTTTATGTGTGCTTTTCTCGCGATGCTGTCGGCCGTCCGGGGAGTAGATCGTGGCCGGTGATCTGCTGTGGCGACTGATGGCCGGCAGGAACCACCGCGAGGTCCGCGCCCGCTGGCGTGCTCGCCGCGCCGGTACGGCCGGGCGGACCAACAGCACCGTTCCCGCCGTCCACGACGGACCAGGACACGCGGGCACCGGTCGGCCGGGGCCACCGCGCGGCCCCCGACCTCGACCGGCGACGTGGACGCCCGCAACCTCCGGACACCCGACAACCTCCGGTGCGCCACCCCACGGCGTACCGCTGTGGAAGCCACCCCACCCGGTGCCGCCACAGCAGGAACCGGTACCTCCCGGCGGTACCACGCCGCCGCGTCGGGCTTCCGCGCGACACTCCGCCTTCGACGTGGTCGACGGCGTCCGCGAACCGTCGTGGACGCGGATCCGTCGTCTGGTCGTGGTGGGTGCGATCACCGTGCTGACGGTGTTGGGCGCGGTCGACGTCACCGTCACCCTGCTGGGCTTCGTGCGACCGTCGACAGCGCCCCCCGCGCCCGGGATCACCGACGAGGTGCTCGACGGGGTCGCCGAGGGCGTGGCGGTGGACTACCTGTCCTGGGATGCCCGGGAGCGGGAGCGCCGCGAGCAGGTGCTGCGACGGTGGGCGTTGCCCGACCGCGAGGTCGACGGCTGGGACGGGCAGGGCCGCCAGTCCGCCGACAGCCCCGCCGTGCTGGGCCGCACTCGGCCGGGCGCCGACCAGGCCGTGCTGACCGTGCGGGTACGGATCGTGCCCTACGCCCCGGACGAGCAGGCGGAATCCCAGGACCCGTCATCGACGCAGCCACCCGCGGAGGACCCCGGCACCTCATCGCCCGCCGACGAACCCGGCGTTCCGGCCGCACAGCCCACACCGGCGGACATGCCGGGGTGGCGGGCGCTTCCCGCACGCTGGCTGGTCCTCGCGGTTCCCCTCGCACGGCACGACGGCCGTGTGCTGCTGACCGCGCCTCCCGCTCTGGTCGGCGACCCCGGCACCACACTGCCCGAACCCGTGCCCGCGGTCGAGGCGGTGAACGACGACCGGTTCACCCGCGACACCCGGCAGGCCGTGCAGAGCTTCTTCGAAGCGCTGGCCACCGGCGAGCTGGACTTCGTGCGCGCACCGCGAGCACGGATCCCCCCGCTGCAGAACGCGGCCGTGCTCGTGGAACTGCGGCAGTGGCGCGGCACGCAGCCGCACCCCGGCACACCACCGGAACAGCGCACCGGGGTGGCGAGCGTGGTGTGGCGGATCGCCGAGAACACCGGGCACCTGACCTGCACCTACCGCGTGGGCCTGCACCGCCAGGACGACCGCTGGCTGCTGGCCGGCATCGACATCGACACCGGGAAAGCACCGTGATGAACACCGCGACCACCATCATGACCGCGCTGGACCTGGCGCAGACCCAACCGTTGCAGCAGGTCAACCTCGACGGCATCAAGAACGCGATCTTCGCGCTGCTGGGCGTGCTGCTGATGATCGTGCTCGGCGTGCGCGCCTTCTGGTCCTACATGGAGGACAAACCCGGCAAGATGGTCGCCCAGATCGTCGCCGCGCTGGGGTGCGGGGTGTTCGTGTTCTTCCCGGACACCGCGGAGAACATCCTCAAGGGCGTCATCCAGTCCGTCATCGGCGGCACCGCATGAGACTGCCCACCGACACCGCTCACCTGAAACTCCAGACCCGCCAGTACGAGCTGTTCGGCCGCTCGCTGGGACGTGGCGTCGAACGGCGTGTCCTGCTGATCGCGGCCGCCAGTACCGGCCTGTGGTGGGCGGTGCTCCTGCTGCTGGGCATGCCGATCCTGCACCGCCTGTCCCCGCTGCTGTTCCTGGTGCCGCCGGTGGTGTTCGTGCTCTACGGCACCCGGCGCGACGACACCGGCCGGATGATGCTCGCCGCCTGGCGCGATCGGCTGCTGTTCCACGCGCCGGGACGACGACGGCCGATCGGCAATCCACTGCTGGAACTCGACAACCACCAGTCACAGCCTGTCCGGCTGCTGGTCACCACCCGCCTCGTCACCTCTGTCTCCCACTCCGATCGGGAAGGTGGTGCGTCGTGACGCGCAAGGGACAGCCATCGCGTCGGATCACCGATCCGCCCGCCGCGCCGTTGCTGATCCAGGACGGCGTCGAGGTCACCGACGACGCGGTGTGGACGTGGGCGCAGATCCCGGACGGTTGCACCGAGCTGATGGAAGACGGCGAGCTGGAGGCCGCGACCTGGGCCGCGGCCACCGCGATGCACACGCTGCTGCCGGTCGACGCCGAATACCACCTCAAGATCATGTGGGCGCGGTACTCGCCCGAGGACTACCGCGACAGCTGGACCTCGACGCCCGGTGTTCGCGCGCCGGGCGCGGACTACTACATCGAACTGGGCGCACACCGCATCGCGCGCAACAGCGAGGTCGGACACTTCCGCCGCCGGATCGTGCTGCTGGGCGTCCGCTGGCCCACCCGGGACACCGCCTCGCCGTGGGAACGCCGCCGCCGGGCCGTCGCCTCCCAGCTGCGTTCCCGCGCGGCGATGCTGCGCGACGCCCGCGACCGCGTCGACGAACTGGAGCCCACCGTGCGGCGCTGGTTCAGCCAGCTGCGCGAAAGTCCTCTGAGAGGCGTTCCGGCGTCGGCCGCGACGATCGCGTGGGCCTACGCCCGTGAGCTGCGCCGCACCGCCGACCTCACCCCGGTCGGTGACGACGAGCTGTCTGGTGCGCGGCTGGTGTCGCTCATGCACGGCGAGGTCCTTCCCAGCCCCGACGGCCGCTACGTCACCACCAGGGACGCGGCCACCGACACCACCCGGCACGTGGCGGTGCTCGTGCCCGCCGTCAACGGCTTTCCCGCCGACGAGCTGGAGATCCCCGGCGGGGAGTGGTTGGCGCTGCTGACCGAGCTGACGGACGTGGAAGCGTCGGTGCGCGGGGTCAACCACGGCCGCACCGGATCGCTGGCGCTGCTGCGCACCGGCCGCAAGTGGACCAGGTCGCAGTCCCTGGAGGCCGGTGAGGCGGGTACCGCCCCGCCGGAGGAGGTCGACGAAGCCGAACTCGCCCTCGCCGAACGTGACCGGGAGGTGCGCCGGCGCGTCGACGTGCTGGCGACCTCGCACCCGCGGTGGGTGGTGCACGCCGCGACCGTGGAGGAGCTGACCGACCGCGTCGAGGCGCTGCGCCGCCGCTACACCGGCATCGTCGCCCTCGAACTCGCCCCCAACATCCAGGACCTGCTGTGGAGGGAACTGCTACCGGGCGACCGGGTGCGCGTGCCGGAGTTCGGGCAGGTGCAGCCGATGCGCACCCTGGCCGGATCGTGGTTCCACGGCGGCTCCACGGTCGGCGACACCAGCGGCCCCTACATCGGCGGCAACCTCGGTGCCACGCCCGGACCGGTGCGGCTGCACCTGGTCTCCCGCACCGCCGAGGACCGGCGGATGCCCACCACCATGTCGTTCACCGGCCGTTCCGGGTCGGGCAAGTCGACCGCGGTGATGCTCACGGTGCTCGCCGCGCTGGCCGAGGGCGCCTGGTGCCTGCTGGCCGACCCCAAGGGCGACCTGGCCGGGATCGTGGAGGTCGCCGACCGCGTCCTCGGTGTTCCGGTGCAGGTCATCGACGTCACCGACCCACTGGCGGCCGGGTCGATGGACCCGATGCGGTGGGCACCGACCGCCGACGAGGCCCGCACCCTGACCCTCGACGCCCTGCTCGGCGTCTTGAGCGGCGACGACCGGCGCGGCAACGAGGCGGTGCTGGAAGCGGCGATCGACCGGGTCCTGGCCCGGCCCCGCGAAAGATGGTCGGCCACCGCCGTGATCGGCGAACTCGTCGCCGCCCCCGGCGACACCCCGACCGCACAGGCGGCGCGGACACTGGGGGAGACGCTCTCGGTGCGCTCCCGGCAATCCGACGTGCGCGCCGTGCTGGGCACCCCCGCCGCCAGCGCCGCACCCGTCCTCTCGGGCCGAGGGCTGGTCTACCTGCGACTGGACGGCCTGGGGCTGCCGCAGCCGGGAAGCCTGCCGGAGCAGTGGACGGTGCCGCAGCGCTGCGCGATGACCACCTTCCGAACCTCCACCGCCTACGCACTGATGCAGTCACGCCACGTCCGAGAGCTGATCAAGCTGGTCGCGTTGACCGAGCTGCACCGCATCACCGCCTATCCGGAAGGCCGCTCGCTGGTGCAGTGGCTGGCCCGCACCGGCCGCGCCCTCAAGACCTACCTGCTGCTGGACTCCCAGTCCGCGGTCGAGATGGCCGCCATCGAGGGCCTGGTCGAGCAGTTGGTCATGTCGGCCGCGTTCGAGGCGGTGGGGCGGGAGGAACAGCAGGCGCAGGCGATGCTGCTGCACCGGCCCGACGCGGGCCCGCGTTTGCGCCAAGCGCAGGGCATGGTGGGGCCGGGCGAGTGCGTGATGCGCGACCGCCACAACCGGCTCGGCCTGGTGGCCTTCGACCGGCTCACCGAATGGATCGCCGACACCCTGTCCACCGACGCCGCCGAGGACTCCGCCGACCTCTACGCCTACGACACCGACACCGATCCTGCGGGCACCGATCCTGCGGACACCGGCCCCCGCGACAACCGCGAAGGCGACACAGCACCCGACGACACAGCACCCGACGACACAGCACCCGACGAGGCCGTTACCCGGCACGGTGTCGAGAACCGGTCGGCCGACGAGCAGGAGCGTGCGCGGTGATCGCCGTCGCGTCTTCCAGCACGTCGATCGCACGGTGCCGCGCCGGCCGGTTCACGACGGCGGTGTCCCTGGCCGCGCTGGCGGGCCTGACCACGATCGCGGTGACGTGGCCCGAAACGCCACCCTCGGCCCGCGCGGTGCCGCTGAACGTCGCCGATCCGGAGTCGGTGGCGTTGGCCTTCGCGCAGCGTCACCAGGCGCACGACCCGGACGCCTGCCTGCTCGCGACGCCGCGGTGGCGTGCCCGGCTCGGCCGTCACGCACGCTGCCTGCCCACCGAGGGCCGGCCACGACCGGAGGTCCGGGTGCTCAGTGCGAGCAGGACCGCCGAGTCCGCGATGGCGGTGATCGCGGTCCGGGCGCACGACCAGGTACTCCGGCAGATCACGGTCAGCCTCGTGCGGGTCGAGGACCGGTGGCTGGTCGACTCGATGGCACCTACGCCCGTGGAGGCGCGATGAGCAGCCACGTCATACCCGCTCGCCTCTCCAACTTCATGCGCGGCACGGGCCGGTACGCGCTGCTGCTGGTGGTGCTGGTGCGCGAGCGCGCCCCGCGGCCGCTGCGGTGGCTGTGGAACCGGCCCGAGCGCATGCTGACCCTGGCCTGGCTGGTGGGGCTGCTCATCGCCGGGCATACGCCCACCGCGGTGGCCGACGACGTGATCACCGGCCCGGACCTGGCCGGCAGTGGCCCGAAGACGCTGTTCGAGACCTACTCGTTCTCCGACTACGGCATCACCGTCAAGCCCGACGATTCGGCGTCGGGCTGGCTGGATGTCGCGCTGCCGGTGTACCAGATCATGGGCGTGATCACGCTGCTGCTGATGTGGCTCGTGCTCGGCGTGCTGGAAGGCGCGCTGACCCTGCTGGAGTGGCTGCTCAACCTCACCGTCTACGCCGAGTCCAGCGACAGGATCGACCAGGCGGTGAACTCGGTCGCCCACCACGTGTTCTGGCCGCTGATCACGGCCACCGTCGCGATCGGCGCGGTCATGACCTACGCCCGCTGGCGCGGCGAAGGCCGCGGCTTCGCCACCGACCTGGGCTGGGTCATCGCCACCGCCGCCACCGCGATGCTGTTCGCCTCCGGCCCGTCCACCGTGATGACCACCGTCGACGGGGTGCGGCAGCAGATCGCCGACGGCGTCATCGCCAGCTCCACCCGGTTCGTGGCCGACACGAACAACCCCACCGGATTCCCGGCTCCGCCCATCGGCGACGGCAGCCCGCACGCGGGCACGCGTCGGCTCGTCGACAGCATGTGGTCCCACTTCGGCGCCACACCCTGGTGCCTGGCGCACTTCAACTCCCTCGACGTGTGCGGCAAGGCAGGTCACCACGCGTTGGCCAACGACGACACGTGGAAGCGGTGGATGGAGATCCTCGACGAGCAGGGCACCGTGGAGGAGTTCGGCCCCCACGGCGACTACATCCGCGGCCAGGACCCGGCCCGGCTGGGCATCGTGCTGCTGCTCGCCCTGCTGGTGCTGCCCCTGGCGCTGCTGCTGATCCGCCTGGTCATCGCCGGGCTCAACGCCTCCGTCGGGCTGCTGCTCGCCCTGGTCGCCGGGCTGGTGTTCCTCACGCTGTGGCCGATACCCGGCTGGCCACGCGCGACCGGCACCCGCTACCTCGTCCACACCCTCGGCCGCAGCCTCCAAGCCCTGACCATCACCACGACGGTCTCCGGGGTGACCGTCACCTCCACGATCATCGTCAGCCTCGTCGGCCGGCACGGGTTCTTCATCGTCACCATGCTCACCATCGCCCTGATGACCTCGGCGGTGCAGATGCAGTCCTGGGTCGACTCCCTCACCGGCGGCGAAGGCGCCCGCACGATGGGCGTCGGCTCCGCGCTGATCACCCGATCGGTGGCACGCACGGCGGTCAAGACGTTCGGCGGCGTCGCCCGCGTCGCGGCCGGCGCGGCACGCGTGGCCGGTGGAGCGGCGATCGGCGGAGTCGGCCTGGCCGCCGCCGCGACCCGCGCGGCCGGTAACCGGCTCACGTCACAGGCGGGCACGGCGGCGGACATCGACCGCGGACCGGTCGAGGCGACCGCCAGCCGCGTCACGCCGCCCACCACAGTGCAGCCCTACGCGCAGGGCCCGGGAAGACGACGAACACGCCCGCACGGCACCGGTCCCGACACCGCGATCACCTCCGGTCCCGGCCTGGTGGTGCGGCCGAAGCCGGGCCCGCGCCCCGACCCGGACGCGCGACCGGGCGCGACGTTCGACGCCGAACGGGCCACCGCGGTCGGCCCCCGCCGCTGGGTCGCACCACCCGGCGGAACCGGCACCGAACAGGCCACCGGCGACACGCGCCGGGTCTGGGTCGTCCCACCCGGCGGACGCGGACTCGCGCCACCGGACAAGACCCCGCCACCGCCCGCCCGCAGTCGTCGTGGTGTCCACCAGATCAGCACCGGACGCCCGCGACCGCCCCGGCAGGTGAAGCAGGACGGTCCGGACGCGGCCCGGCCACCACGACCACGTCGAGCGCCCGGACGCCGACCCGACGACACCGACCCCGGCTGACCAGCGAAAGGAGACTCGCACCGATGGCACATCCCGACCCGGCACGCCACGACTCCGAGCCGCGCGCAACCACGCCGCCCCTCCCCGCCGATCGGCTCGACGACGAGGCCGATCGCCCGGCGCAGGTGGCACGACAGGTGCGCCGCGCGCTGTGGGGGAGTGACCTGCTCGGTCCCCGACCCGGCTGGTGGCCGTGGGGCGCGGGTGCCCGCGCCCGAGCACAGCGGCGGCGCGAGCTGCGCGACCTCGGCGCGCGACGGCGCGGCGAGCTGCACCGCCGGTTCAACCACGACCACGGCGGTGACGCCGTGCGCGCGCCGTGGCGGCCCGTGCCGACCCGCCGGAACATCGCGGCCCTCGCCGCAGTGGCCGCCGTGATCGCCACGGTGGTGGCCATAGCCTGGTCGAGGGGCGATGAGCCAGGCGCACCCCGCGAGCGTCCAGGTGAGCAGCGTGGCGAAGCGGCACCCACCGAGGTCGCGTCCACCACCTCGACGGCACCGACGAACACCGCCTCCGGCACGTCGTCGTCCACCTGGTCGTTGCCGGAGCAACCGCCCATCCCGCCCTCGGGCGTCGCACCCGCAGAAGCCCGGCCCCGGACCGCGACAGACCCCGCGACGATCGCCGTGATCACCGCCCCACCGGGCCCACCAGCACGCCACGAACTGGCCGATCCGCAGGACACGGCAGGGGCCTGGCTGTCCTGGTGGTGCCCGTTCAGCACCAGCGAAGATCAGTTCGGCGACGCCGAACGGCGAGCACAACCGGCGATGACCGACGCCGCCTGGTCACTGTTCGACCCCGCCGGTGACGAACAGGCCGCGCGCAGCTGGGAGCAGGCCACCGCCGCCGGAGAAACCGGCAGGTGCTCCGCGCCCGTCGCCCAGGTCGTGCCCAGCGCACCCCGCACCCCGCAGCGGGTCGTGGTGCGGGTCGCCGCCGACCGGGTGGTCACCACCGCCGCAGGGGCCCGCTACGTCGAGCCGGTGTCCTCGACCCGGATCGTGCTGCGCCAGGCCGACGGCACGTGGCGGGTCGACCTGGCCGCGGTCGGTGGTTGAGGGCCATGGTCAAGGGCCTTCTCGGCGGCGCAGCCGCCCTGGTCAGCCTGCTGATACTGGTCGCGCTGCTCAGCGCCGGCGCGCAGGACGCATCGGCGACCCCGCCCCGCGGTGGCTGCACCGTCACCACCCCACCCGCCGGTCAGGCGAGCGGGCAGACAACCGCTCCGAGCGAGCAGGTGGAAGCCACGCTGACCGCCGATCAGATGGCCGTCGCGCGCACCATCGTCGCCGTCGGCAAAGGACTCGGGGTGACACGGCGCGGCACCGCGATCGCCCTGGCCACGGCCATGCAGGAGTCGACGCTGGACCCGAACGCGGTCAGCGGACGCAGCCTCGGGCTGTTCCAGCAGCAGGGCTCGCTGTACGCAGGCGTCAACCGAACCGATCCGGCCGACACCGCCAGGGCGTTCTACGAGCAACTCCTCGCGCGGGTTCCGAACTACGACGACCCGGCGGTGACACCGGCCGACGCGGCACAGACCGTGCAGGCATCCGGCGCCGGAGCCTCCTGGTACGCCCGCTGGGAACAGTGGGCTCTCGCGCTGGCCACCCAGCTCTACAACGGCACCCCCGCCCAAGACGGCAACGACGGAGCCGAGGGCATCGTGTGCGCACCGGGCGGCGGGTCCGGGCCGATCAGCGTGATGGTCAGCGGCACCACGATCACCCTGCCTCCCGAGGCCGGGATCCTCGGCACGCTCACCATGCCCCACGAACAAGCCACCACGGTGGTGGCCGCGGCGTTGAGCTACCTGGGCACCCGCTACTCCTGGGGCGGCGGCAACACCGGCGGCCCCACCATCGGCATCCGCGACGGCGGCGTCGCCGACGCCCACGGCGACTACGCCACGGTGGGCTTCGACTGCTCCGGCCTCATGGTCTACGCCTTCGCCCAAGTCGGCATCACCCTGCCCCGGGTCTCGCAGGACCAGCAACGGTTCGGCCGCCCACTGCCCTGGGAGCAGGCCCAACCCGGAGACCTGCTGTTCTGGGGACGCCCGGCCACCCACGTGGCGCTCTACCTCGGCGCGCTCCAGGGCGTGCACTACATGGTCGAGGCACCCCAGAGCGGCGACGTCGTCAAGATCAGCCTCGTGCGCACCCGCGCGGGATTCGACTCGACCGTGGTGCGTGCATGGTGATCCTTCGACGACACAGCACCACGCTGGAGCAGCGCCGCCGCCGCACCGCAGGCCTGCTGCTCGCCCTGGCCGGCGCGCTGCTGACCGTGTGGCTGGCAGCGGGTCTGCTCGCCGTGCTCGACGGACAGGGCTGGCACCCGCCCAGCCTCCAACTGCACTCACCAGTCCACGGTGACAGGGACGATGGGCTGCTGGGATTGCCGACCTACCGCCCCCCGTCCTCGACCGTCACCGTTCCCGAGCCGAACCCGGCTTCATCTTCTGAGGAAGACGGGGCATGGTGGCCGGTGACCGTCCACTGGCCGGTGCACCCGCTGTGGCCGGCGGCTGCCGCTGTACCGCTGTGGGCGGCATGGCTGGCGTTCGTGGTCGCGCCCGTGGCCGGGTACCGCCGCGAAGGGTTGGCCAGCACCCGCGAGGTCCGGCGCACGCTCGGCCGTCGCCAGGCGCGCGGCAAGGGGCGGGTGACCTGGCCACGAAGCCGATGGTGGACCCGACTGGCCATGCCCACCGCCGCGTTCGGCTACCGACTGGGCCGCCCCCTGCGGCCGTGGGCGCCGTGGGTGCCGCTGTGGGCGCACTTCGAGCACAACGTCCGCATCCTCGGCCGCACCGGCTGGGGCAAGACCCTGCGCCTGCTCATCCCCATCATCCGCGACCTGCCCGGCCCGGCGATGGTGCTGAGCATCGAACCCGCCGTGTTCACCCACACCGTGCTCGCCCGCCGCCACCGGCCCACCCGCCCCCTACGGGCACCACTGCGATGGTCGCCCCGCCACCGCCGAACCCGCGAGTACCCGGTCGCCGCGGTGGACTTCTCCGACCCGGCCAACCGGTTCACCGCCGGATTCCCCCAGGTCCGCTGGAACCCCGTCCACGGGTGCGCCGACTTCGCCGTGGCCACCCGCCGCGCCCACGCCCTGGTCGCCGGCTCCGACACCGCGGGCACCCAGCGGCGCGGCAGCGACGACGACACCTTCTTCCGCAACTCCGCCGCCGAGGTCCTGGCCGCGTGGCTGTACGCGGCGGCGCTGGGCGGCTACGGCCTCGACGAAATCACCCAGTGGCTCTCCGACACCCAACACACCACCCCACGCCGCGTGCTCGCCGAACACCCGCACACCGACCGCACCGCCCTGCTCGCGCTCACCACCCACCTGAGCACCCGCGCCGACCGCACCACCTCCGGCGTCGAGCGCTACCTCGCCCTCACCATCAACGCACTGATCAGCCGCGAAGGACGCGCCTTCTGCGACATCAACCCGGATGAATCGTTCGACATGGCCGGGTTCGTCCGCGACGGCGGCACCGTCTACGTGCTGGCCGACCCCGACCGCGTCCACCGGGTACGCCCGCTGCTATCGCTGTTCACCGCCGAGATGTTCATCGCCGCCCGCACCGCCGCACTCGCCCACCCAGGTGGCAGGCTGCCCGTGCCGTTCGTCGCCGTGCTCGACGAACTACGGCACAGCGTCGTGGTGCCCAACCTGCCCTACGTCGGCAACACCATGCGCAAACACGGCATCCACTACCTCTACTCGGTGCAGAGCAGCAGCCAGGAAGACGAGCTCTACGGCCCCCAAGCCGACGCCCTGCGCGCCTCGGCCAGCGTCACCGTCGTCGGCGGACTGGACATGACCGTCGCCCCGGAACTGACCACCCGAGCCGGCAACGCGGCGCTCGTCGAACGAGCCCGTGAACGGGGCAGCGATCAGGTCAGCCGGGTGGACAGCCTGCCGGTGTCGGAACAACAACGCTTGGCCGACGGTCGCGCGGTGATCGCCCCACGCGGGGCAGGGCTGTTCGTGGCCTCCGCACCCACGATCTACCAACGCCGCGCGCTGCGTTACCGCATCCGTCGCGAGGTCGCCGCAGTCGATGCAATCGTCCAGGAGGCAAACAGTCGCGAACACAGCCGCCGCCGCGGAGCTGCGGCCGCTGCCGCCGTGCGAGCCACCTTCACCCCTCCCGGAGGCGTCCAACCGTGAACGACCAGTCGATCGATGCCACCTCAGCGGCCACCGAACCGTCCGCCGAGCACGACGTGGCGATGCTGCTGGCGCTCCTGGAAGCCGAACCCACTGCTATTCGACGCACACCGTGGACGTGGGCCGCGCTGTCGAAGAAGGAGACCGCAGCGCTGCGACGGACCGTGCAGCGGTGGGTGGCCAACTACAACGCTGTCCACGCCGTGTCCAGCCGCGAACTCATCCCCGACTGCTGGGAACTGCACCCCGGCCTCGCACACGACCTCGCGGTCATGGTGTGGGTCTACTACGACAGTCACCACGACCTTCGAAGCACACCGCTGATGGCCGGCGACTATCACCTGCGCTACCTGCCCGGCTTTCGATCGCGGCTGAACCATCTGCTGGGCAGCGACCCTGCCAGCTGCCGCGCGGGCGCGCACCCCGCCTCTTGGCGCACCACCCCTGGCGAGACCCGTCACCCAGTCGATCCCCATCAGCTTGTGGAAGCCGACGAGAGAAACACGGCGTTGCACTTCTCATTCGGCTTCACCGCCGACCACGGATTGATCAATGCGGAGTTGCCTTCACCAGGCATCCAGTGAGCTGCTGGCCGCTGACCGGACCGCCGAGCACAGGGCAGTACTCAACACGCCCAGGCGGCTGGCATGCCAGCCGTCCGCTAGGTCAGGGTCAAACGAGTGGCTCTGGCCCGTAGTCGCGCCCGTGACTGCACCGGGCCAGGAGGACCGTGCTGGACATGACGAGGGAGTCGCTGTCCTACACGTCGGTCGACGGACCGGATCGGATCGTCGTCGCGCTGTCGACCGCGACTGCTCCCGTCGAGGTACGCGTGCCCTGCGCGTGCGCCGTCCTGCACGGCTGCGCGACGGTGGAGTAGGCGGCAAACCCAGGAGCGCGGGCAAGTCTCGAAGCGAAGGGACGGGCCGTTCTCTCCGCCTGACACCGACCGGCGAACTCTCGCCGATGCGCTCGAATTCCGGCGGTAGCCGAGTCGCCGCGACGACGGCAGGTCGCCGTTGAGGCGGAGCGGCCGGTTGCCCACGTGATCACTCGGCGGACGTGGCGGGCCGGGAAGTAGCCGGGACGGGGAACGGCTGGTGTCGGCGATGGCGCGAACAGACGCGAGCGAGCCGGGTACAGCGCATCCGACGGGCTACAACCGGTAATCACCCGATCAGCCTGGCCCTGCCTGCGTACGAGCCGGGATATCAACCGTCGGGTTCTGTCACTGATTGCGTGATCAACTTGTTGGGCTGGTCGACGCTGCGTGCCGTGCGCCTGCGATCATGGTCGGGGGGTGATCGCGACTGGTTGGCAGCCCTGCTGCCGCACCTCGCCAGCGTGGTGGTCGAACGGGTCGAGCGGACCTCCGCAGGCGTGCAGGTTTGGGCGTGCACGACACTGAGGGCTGCCGCTTGCCGTCCTGTGGTGTGCGGTCGAGTCGGGTGCACAGCCGCTATGACCGGAAACGGGTGCGCCGGTTCTTCTTGGCGAGAGCGCGGTCGGGACAAGAGCTCGGAATGGCCTATGAGGGTGCTCATGTTCCGCTGGCTCGCCGACGGGCGCGGCATGCATCTGGAACCAGCAGCACCTACTCCATGCGCTACGCCACTGCGAGCACTTCTACAACACCCACCGGCCCCGTCAATGTCCGACCTTTGCAGCCACTGCCACAACTGGCCACCGATCAAGCAACCATCACCCACCTCAACATCTGCCGACGGCGCGACTGGGAGGCATTCTCAACGAGTACTACCACGCCGCCTGAACTGCACGGACGACATTTTCGGCAAGCACAGGGGTGTCAGAATTCCGCCAGGTACCGCGACCTTGACACTCGACCGGCGGTGAAGATCAAACTGAACATGTTCGAGAGGTTCGGCTGAGTGTCTTAAACACGTTCAGAATTGACGGTGATTCCCCTGTCTTCGATCGGCGGAGTCCCACGTCACAGACATGGACTGAGTTTTCGGCATGTACACGTGACGCCGTCGTAGTCGATTCGCACCAGCCACGGCGGACGCTCCCAGAAGCTAGTGCATGAGGCGATCACGCCAGATCGAGTGCAGTCGAACCAGAACGATCCCCGTGCGCGGCCACGACCCAGTCCATCAGCTGCGGTGTTGGCCTCGACGGCCCGCCAGAGCGCCGTGCTGTCCCTGCCGTTGGCCGACCGCCACGCCGTGTTCGCACGGCATGGCGGCGTGATGGTCCAGTAGACTCCTCCGGAAGCTTCGAAGGGGGTGGAAGCCAGTATGCCGCGCCTGCCCATGCCACCGTCTCCGGCCGTATTGCAAGCAGGTCTGCGCCGCACCGAGGACATCGTGGCGGTGCACCGGGCGACCCGGCTGGTACGAGTCTTCCACGTCAAGGGCATGCACCCCCAGCGCTGGAATTCGTTCCGCTATACCGGTCCGCTGCCGCATGCGGCTTTTGACCCGCAGCCGCTGGGTGAGGGAGGCGCGCCGACGACGTCGTCCGAGCACGGGGTCCTCTACTTCTCGCTCTCGGTTCGCACGTCGATCGCCGAGGTTTTCCAGTCCGTGCCGGTGGTGGACCGCAGGACCCGCAGCCCCTTCCTGGTGGTGGTGCGGCCTCGCCGGACCTTGCGTCTGCTCGACCTGGCCGGTTTGTGGCCGACCAGGGTCGGGGCGTCGCAGGAGATCTCCTCGGGACCATCGAGCCACACGCACGCGTGGGCGCGGGCGATCCGCACGGCCTACCCCGAACTCGACGGCCTCTGGTACCGGTCGTCGATGGACTCGGGTGCGCCGTTGATCTGCCTGTGGGACCCGCCGGCGGCATCTGCTCTCCCATCCTTTCCGGATGTGCTGCTGCCCTTGGAGCACCCAGGCCTGGACCTGCCGCTGGAGCGGGTCTGCGAGGAACTCAACTACACGCTGCTCAGCTGACGCGCGAAAGGGAGTCACGTCGTGGACCAACCGTCACCACGCCGGGTACGACTGATCCGCTCGCCCGTAGCGCGGCTACTGATCCCAATCGGCTCGGCGGTGCTGCAGGCCGCTGTTTCGATCGTGGTCAACGTGCTGACCGACGACTGGTACTGGTTGTGGTGGACCCTGCTGTCGGTGCTGGTGGTGGCCAACGTCGTGTTGTTGACGTGGACCACGCCCGCCGTGCCTCGGCCGACGGTGTCCGCGTCGGGCGCCGGTTCCGTCGTGGCTGGCGGTTCGATCCGCGGCACGACCACCACGCGGGTACGCGGGCCCAACACGGCCGCGCCCCTCGGGGTCTCGGACGTGGAGGCTCGCGGCAGCGGGTCGGTGGCGGCGGGCGGCGACATCGACGGCGACACGTCCACCGACGTGGGGTAGGCGTGATGAGCAGGCGTTCGGTGTCGTCGAGCGGTGCTGGCTCGATCAGCGCTGGCCGCGACATCACTGGCGACGTCACCACCTATGTCGGCGGGCCGCCGGGCACGCCGCTGCGACTGGCCGTGCAACCCGTGGAGAAGGTATTCGACCTGGTCAGGGTAGATGACTTCACCGGCAGGCGGTGGCTGGTCGACCAGTACGACGAATTCGCCGGGAACCACCGCAGCGGCTACTTCCTCATCGAGGCCGACGCAGGCCTGGGTAAGACCAGCTTCGCGGCCTGGTTAGTCGCCCGGCGCGGCTATCCTGGGCACTTCACCCGTCTACCGGGAGGACGGGATCGCCGCGCGGCGCTACGCAACCTCGGCACCCGGTTGATCGTGGACCTCGATCTGTTCCCGGACATCGAGCAGCGGTTCATGGTGCCCGACCTCGACCGCACCCTCGTGCCGGAGTGGGTGGACGACCCGGCGAGCTTCGCCGCGTTGCTGGACCTCGCGGCCGATAAAGCGATGTCGCGCGAGCACACGATCACGCTGGTCGTGGACGGTCTGGACGAGGAGCAGCCGCACACCACGCCGGTGCCGCTCGGCCTGCCCGCCCACCTGCCGACCGGCGTGCACGTCGTCGCCACCTGTCGCACCGGCACGACGCTGGAACTGGACCAAACCGTCTGCCGGGTCGCGCCGATCACCGCCGAGGACCCGCGCAACCTGGCCGACATGCGCGAATACCTAGCCATCGCGTCCGTACGGCCGGGCCTTGCCCAGCGACTGTACGAGCACGGAATGCAGTCCGAGGACTTCGTCGAGCGGATCACCGCGCAGTGCGGTGGCGTGTGGATCTACCTGTCCTCCCTGCTGCCCGACATCGCCGCTGGCGAGCTGGACCTCGGCGACCTGCGCCGACTACCCCCGCGCTTGTCTCAGTACTTCGCGGCCAACCTCGCCCGCCGAACCCGGGACCCGCATTGGACGTCGCAGGACCTGCCGGTGCTCGGCACGCTCGCCGCCGCGTTCGAGGCTGTGGGCTTGCCTATGCTCAGCGAGGTGACCGGCGTGAGCCGGGAGTCGGTGGGAGAGGTGTGCTGGCGGCGGTACCGGGCCTTCCTCCGCGTCACGCGCACGGGCGGGATGCGGCGGTTCGCCGTCTACCACCGCAGCCTCAACGAGTTCATGTCCGGTGAGGTGCCGGACGACCCGGCGCTGTCGGTGGCGACCCTCGACCTCATGGACGAGTTGTCCGAGCACGTCTCCGGGGCGCACCGGCGCATCGCGGACTTCTACCTAGCCCGACTGGATGTGGACCCGGCCGCATGGGCGAGCCTGCACAGCGGTTACGGAACCCGCCACCTCATCAGGCACCTGCGGATGGCGGGCCGACACCAGGACATCCGGCGAGTGCTGTACCCGGTCGAGAGCCGATGGGAGCTTTGGCGCGCTGTCGACGCCGACGCTTACACGCAGGACGTCGTGTCCGAGATCGAGGCCGCCCGACGACGGACCGACCAGGACACCGAACTGCGCCGCGACTCGGAGTCGCTGCGGTTCGAGGTGGCGGCGGCGTTGTTCCTCGCCGGGCAGGCGGTCGAGCCGGGCACCGGGTTCGTGGACCTGCTGGAGCCATTGCTGAAGTTCGGGGTGTGGCGCACAGGCACCGCGATACGTCACGTGCTGGCCATCGAGAATCCGACGCTGCTGGCCAGAAGCCTGCTGGCCGTAGTTCCCCTCGCCGCGCCCGAGGAGCGGCCCACCTTACTGACCCACGCGCACCGGGCCGCCGAGTCTATCCGCAACCCGGTCGACCAGGTTTTCGTGCAGGCCGAGTTGCTCGCTTACTCCCCTTCGGACGTCTTCCGTCTGGCCGAGCAGGCACGTGAACTGCCCGACCCCGTCGAAGCGGCGACGGCCCTGCTGGCGTTGCTACCCCACGGCGGCCATTCCCTCTATACCGAGGCCCTGTCCCTGCTCCGCCAGGGCGAGGACCCGCTTCTCCGAGCTGCGGCACTGGTGGAGGCGGCGCGCTTCGCCTCGCCGGAGGACGTGGAGACCCTCGCCCGCGAGGCACTGTCACTGGCGGCTTCGAGCTCCTTGACCGACATCTTGGTCGCCTGGGAGGTGCCTGACGTGGACCACCACGCGATGTTCGCGGCAGACCTGTTGGCTCTGGCCCCGAGTCGCCTGCGCGAGTCCCTCTGGCACACCCTGTACACCTTGGATGTGCCGGAAACCTATGAAGGCGTACGCCGCCTCACCCTCCTCGCCACCAACGCGCCAACCTCTGCTACCAGCCGCCACTTGGAACACCGGGCCCTCGCGCTGGCCCGAACCCTCCCCGATCGTCTGGTCACTGCCCATGCGCTGATGACGGTCTATGAAGCCCTTCCGGCATGAGACACACCGCGCACACTTCCTCCTGGCCAGCACGATGGTCACTCTGCGACCGTGTGGAAGGGGATCAGCCCGTGACCTCGGACATGGATGAGGTGGTGAGCGTGGACGTGAGCAGCATGCTGTTCGTGGTCCCGTGCGGAGGGGCGAAGCTTGCCCGGCCGAGCCCCGCGCGGAGCCTCTACACAGGGAGGATGTTCCGGTTGTGCCTCGACGTGGTCGAGGAGGAGGCCGAGCTGGCCCGCGACGCGGGCCACAGTGTGGCGGTGCGGATCCTGTCGGCGCGACACGGCCTGCTCGACCTGGATACGCTCGTCGAACCCTACGACCGGACGATGACCGACCGGGACGCGGTGTCGGCGGCGGTCGTGGCCGACCAGCTGACGCCGTCGGCCGAGGCAGGTGGCATCGACGTCCACGCCTTCCTCTTCCGCCCCTACCTCGCCAAGCTACGGGCCGCCCATGAGTTGCTCGAACGACGCGGCCACCGCATCCACGTCCACGACCACTACCTGGGCACCCGCGGCATCGGCTACCAACGGCAGGTCCTGTCCACACTTCGCTCGACCCGCGGCACCCACGACCCTCACGCGCCCTGGCGCCACCCGGTTCCGCACCGATAGCCGCTCCCGGCTCCTGCCGGGGACCGGTCAGGAGGTGACGGGTAGCGCGCGTGCACGCTTCTTGTGCTCGGTGCGCAGCGCGCGCAGCGACAGGTAGTAGGAGCTGTGGGCGTTGTCGGCGATGTTGAGCGGAAGGACCTCGCGCTTGATGAGCTCGTGCTCCAGCTTCCACGGCTCGTCGTCGAGGACGAACGCCACGCGGGCGTGGGCGCCCATCCACGTACTGAGCTTGTCCTCCCCCGCCTTCGTGAAGGTCAGTCGCGTGCCGCTGCCCACCCGGCGCAGCTCGATCCCCAACGATTCGGCCAGGTGGCACCCCAGGGTCAACCGCAGGGTGGAGCCGTAGGCGTTGCCGCCGAAGTGGTAGCCCACCCGCTGGCGCAGGTGCTGCCTGCTCGGCCGCGCACCGTTCACCGGCGGCGCCTTCGGCGCGATCCCGACGTACAGCAGTGTCCCGAACCCGCCGACCCGGCAGCCCTCGGTCGGCACGCCCGGCGGCACCTCGTCGAAGTACCACGCATAGACACCCGACCGCGCGGGAACCACCGACCCTTTCGACGTCGCCTCCCCGCGCGCGTACACCCGCCCCGGATTCAGCAGCCCTTCCGCCAACTCGCGGTAGACCTCCTCGTCCACAGCACTCCCTCCCCTTGGTGGCCGAACTCCGGCGTCCCCGAACGGCACGACGCCCGACGGTCTACCACACGGACACGACACCACCACCCATGATCGACTCTCGTATCGCCCACGACGCGACACCCTCACCGTGCGGAGGTCACCAGCGCACACTCGCCACTCCGCGGAAACCCGGCGCGATGTCCACAGATTTCATGAGCTTTCCTCATGTAAATACCGGTGCGGTAGCGCCGCACAAGTCGGTCATGATCCACCTCGTGGTCGACGAGTCGATGTCCCCTGACGAGGTGCCGGCCCGCCTGTCCTCGCTGCGTCAGCACCGACGGGGCGGGAAGCGGTCACCGCACAAACCGCTGCTGGTACTGCTCGCGCTGGGGCGGTTGACGACCACCGGCACGAGCAGCCTGTCCTGGAGTGCGGACACCGGGACGCCGGCAGCCCTGATCCGGGACTTCGGTCCGCCCTCGACAACCCAACCCGCACAGGCCGCCACCTACCCGTTCACCCGACTGCGCTCGGACGGCGTCTGGACCCTCGACCACGACGTGCCATGGACCGCGTGCAACCACTCACCACCGAGAACGTCCTCGGCCGGCTCGACCCGCTCCACCACCACGCCGGCGAGGTGCGGCAGCAGAACGCCCAACCAGTCACGACCACACTCCGAGCATGATCACAGACTCGCCGAAGCTGCCAGTGGACACCTGAAGTTGTTGATCACGCAATCAGTGGCAGAACCAACCGCCGGGTGTGAAGTGATAAGGGGTCAACGTGCGCACGGCGGTGAAGCCCAGTCGGACTGCGGTCGGCCGACTGGTGGGCAGGGTCTCGCTGTACAGGTAGCGGTGGCCGCGGTCGACGGCGAGACGGGCGTGGCGTCCCAGCAGCGTGCGGTGGAGCCCTCGGCCGCGCCAGGACGGCAGGGTTGCGGCTCCCCAGGTGGAGGCGAAGTCGGTACCGGTGTGGAACCGGACCCAGCCGGTGGCGACCGCTCGACCGTCCGCGCTCTCGGCCACCAGGACGGTGCACGGGTCGACCTCGTCGACGACCCAGTGCTCCAGGGCCGAGGGCAGCCAGTGCCACGGGGCGTCGCGGGCAGCCTCGGCCAACTGCCGCACGCGGTCGAAGTCCTCGCGCTCGGTCACTTCGCGCATCCTGACGCCCGCGGGCAGCGCAACGGTGGCCGCGGCCGCCACATCCGCGGCCCGACCGATCATCAGCGTCACCTCCTCGCCGACCCGGAACCCGGCCGCGCGCAGCCGGATGGGCAGATCGTCGGGTAGGCCGTCGTGGTGGTTCCACTTGATGGGCAGTCCCAGTCGGGTGGCCCAGGTGCACTGGTCGGCGATGAGCGCGTCGAGGTCCGAGCCGTGCAATCCTCGGAGATCGGCACGCACGATGACCCCTCTCACGCCCGGCAGGTGCTTGCGCAGCACCGGCCCCACGCGCTCACCGATCACCGCGGGGTGTCCCATGCTGTTCCCGCGGCCGGAGAACCCCCGAGCCCGCATCTGCCTACGACGCAGTGCCGCCAACAGAGCTGCATCGTCCTCCATGACGGGCATGGAACCACCGCTGATCCCGATCGTCCGTCGCCGGACGGTGTTTCACTCGGAAGACGAACCAATCGGGTCCGATCCACGCAGACCTGTTGCTCGGTGCGCGATCACGGTGCAACGCCGATCAGTGCGAGCGCACCGCTCCTGCGCGCTGGCCGTCACGCTCAACCGAGATCGTTCGCGGCCACTTGCGGGGTCACACGCCAGGCGGCTTGGGGAACTTGACGAAGATTTTCGTTACCTTTTCGGGATTAACGGAAGTTCGATCATTTCCGGATTCGAAATAGTTTCCGGCTTCGGTTCCATAGACATGGACACCGGTCTGACCGACGTAACCCTGGCCCACGGTGTAGCGAATATCGCCGTTGCTGTCGGCATAGGCCATGACGCTTTGGCTCCATACTCCGTCGCGATTGACGACGACCGCGCCGTCGAAGTAGTCGTCCTTGGCGTCCCGCGGGGTGGAGTCCTCGACTGCGTTGCTGGGCGGCAAGGGGGCCGGCACGGCCACGTACGCGCCCTGTGGAGTGTCCTCCGGGCTCAGTGTGCCGACCCCGAACTCACCCTTACCGCTGGCTGGGTCGAACTTGATGATGCAGACCGCGATCTGCAAGGTCGAGGCGATCTCCCGGTCCGCGGCGACGAACAGGGGCACTTGGTCTTCGTCGTCGGCCGGTGCGGCGGTGACGGTGGACGGGCCGACGGCGGTCGCGGTCATCACGGCGGCGAGCGTCATTATCAGAAGGTGGCGGCGCATCACGATCACTTCCTTTGTAGAGCAGGTGACGTGTCTCGTTGGATACCCACGTCCGGACACGGGGACCATCCCGCTCAGCGATACGCCCACTCGGGTGACCTTCCGCCCTCCTTCGCAGACGGTCCGTCGTTGCGCACCTTCGCCGAGACGTGCTCGAAATCGATCTGGATGACGCCGACCTGTGTGAGCGCGATGTCCCGGAGCACGACTCGTCCTCCGCGTGCCGCGTCGAGGTTGAGCTATCCGGTGGTCCGCTACTGATCGCCCGGCTGGGGTTCGATCCCGCCGCCAGGGGGAGGAGGTTCGAGGTCGTCGAGGTGGGGCTGATGCTCGACGGCCGGCTGCGGTGCTCGGCCGACGTGATCACCGGCGGGAACCAGTTCGGTGTCACGCTCCTGTCGTTCGCGTTCGCGGACTTTCTCGGGCTGATCGGCTCGCAGGTCGACCTCGGTGCGCAGGCCGTCGATGCGCCGGCGAAGGTTGTGGTGTTCGGCGGTGAGGCGTTCGACGCGGTCCTGGGCGGCGCCGAGGGTGTCGAGGTCGCGTCGGTGGGCTCTGGGGCGTGCGTACTCGTGGTCCTTCTCGGCGGCGTTGGCACGCACGAGGGTGCGGTGGCGCTGTTCAGGCGGTCCGGTGCGCTCGTGAAGCTGGGCCGCCCGGTCGGCGAGGTCACGGGCCTGCGCGTGCGCCTGTTCCTCCAGCTCGGTGTGCCGTCGGACCTGCTCGGACAGCTCGGTGCGGCGAGCACGGGCCAGCGGGCCGAGAGCATCGAGGGCGTGCTGGGCCTGTGCGCGGCCGGCGGCGGCGTTCTCTGCCTGCTTCAAGACCGCGTGCCAGCGCGTTTCCAACTCGTCGGCTTGATGCACCAGGTCGGCCTGCTCGCGGAGCCGGTGCAGGTGCTCGTCGAGCGCCCGCACGGCCGGACCGGTTTGGGCGTCGACCTGGATCCGCAGTTCGTCGGCCTGTCGGCGCGCTTCGCCGAGGGCACGGTCGAGGGCGGCGAGGCGCTGTTGCCCGGCCGCGAGCAGGCGGTGGAGGTGCTCGTCGTCGTGGCGGCCGTGTTCGCGTTCCGCCCAGTGCCACGCATCTCGCGCTTCGGGCTGCCGGACGTCGAGGCGGTGGCCGGCGCTTTCCGGGGCGGTCTTCGCGGGCTCGACCTGCTGTTGTGCGGCGCGCTGGAAGGCGGCGGCTGCCAATGCCGAGGGGTTGTTGACCCGCCGGCCGCTGACCTGCACCGGTGAGACCCGGCGGAGCGCGGCGTCCACGTCGACGCCGGCTTCGGCGGCCTGCTCGATGCGCTGGGCGAGCGCGCCGAACGCAGGCCCGCCGGCGACGAGGTCGACGACCTCGGGATGATCGGGCCACGCCTGATGTAGGTGTTCGAGGGCGATGCGTCGGCGGTGGCGCTCCGCGGCTGCCCGGTCGCTGCCCCGCTGCGCTTTGCCCGCCTCCCACTGGTGGGCCCCGGCGGTGCGTTTGATGAAGTAGGCGGTGAGGCGGGCCGGGTCCTCGACGTTGTCGTGGCCGACCTTGGCCAGCGGGACGCGTGCCAGCAGGGTGCGGGCGTCCAGTCCACCGACCGCTTGACGGTCGAGTTGGCGCACGACGGCGTCGAACGTGGAGCTGGTGATGACCGCTTCGGCCAGTTCGGGACGTGCGGTCCAGGTCTCGCGCATCAGGTCGGCGACCTGGTCGCGCAGCAGTTGCCATTGGTGTCGGTGTTCGGCCTGCTCACGCTTGGCGTCGACGCGGCCGTCGGCGAGGCGTTCGGCGGCGTCGCGTACAGCCCACGCGGTGAACGCCGCAGGGTCGGCGACCGCGTCGGAGGCGACGGTGCGCAGCGGCACCTGGCCCAGCACCTCACGCACATCCAGCACTGATTCCTCGGCCTCGGCCAGGCGTCGGGCCACGGTGGTGAACGCGGCTGCGGCGATGATCCTCTCCACCAGGTCTGGTTCGTGGCGCCACACCTCGCGCAGCAGGGCCGCCGCTCGGTCTCGCGATTGCTGGTCCCGTTCGGCGCGTGCCTGCTTGGCTTCGTCGCTGTGCTCGGCGCGCTCCTGGCGGCGGCGGACGGCTTCGCGTGCCGCTGCTTCGGCGTCGTGGGCGTGCTGCTCGCGGGTTTGGGCGTCGGTGAGGTCGCGGAACTCGGCGAGCCCGAGTTGGACGACGACGGGGAAGTCGTCGGGTGAGGTCTCGGTGGCGCGGGCGCGGTGGGCGAGTTTCTCCACGGCGCGTTCCATCCGCTCGGCGCGGGTGTGCGGCTCGGGTCGGTCGGTGGCTTCGAGTTCGGTGTCGAGTGCGTCGAGTGGGGCGAAGAGGTGCACGGCGCTGCGGTGGCGGCTGGTGGCGACGTGGGCTGCGGGGTTGTCGGCTCCGGCGGCGTGGAACAGCACCGTGCCGCCGGACCATTTGCCGTCGGGGCCGCGCCACTGGTCACCGACGGTGAGGCCCTCGGATTTGTGCACGGTCATGGCGTAGCCGAGGGACACTCCGCCGCGGGCGATGTACTCGGGGGTGAGCCGGCCGAGGCGAGTGGTGCGGCCGTCCGCGATGTCTTCTTGCCATTCGACGGTGAGGGTGCCGTCGTCGGCGATGTGGGTGACGACGGCGCGGTAGCCGTTGAGGATGTCGGTGTCGGCCAGCGTGCGGCGCTGCACGGCGTTGATGCGCATCAGTACGTGGTCACCGATGTGGAAGCGGATCTCGCCACCGTGTCGCAGCGCGTAGGTGCGTCCGGGTCCGAGTTCGTCGCCGGCCAGGCGCAGGGCTTGGGCGCCTTGGTTGAGCCGGTCGACCATGTCGCGGGTGGCGCTGAGCATGACCAGGCCGCGGATCTCGGTGTGCGGGTCGGGTGCTCCGGTGCGCATCCGCGCCCAGGCGGCGAGCATGGCGGCGGTGGCCTCCGAGGTGGTGTCGGTGGCGACCAGCCGGTTGTTGAGCATCCAGATCGCGAGGGATTCGCTGTAGCGGCCCTCGCGCCACATCGCGATGGCTTCGCGTTCGTCCTCGTCGCGCTGTCGCCGGTTGTCGACCAGTTCGGGGCCGTCGACGAGGCGGTGGACGTGGCCGAACAGCGAGCCCGCGCCGACGCCGCGCAGTTGGAGCTTGTCGCCGACCTCGACGATCCGGGTGCCGGTGTGGGCGGCCCGTTGGTAGAGCCGGGCCCGGTCGCGGTCGTCGGTGAGGTTGGCTTCGTCGACCACGAGCACGTCGACGCCGACGAGCACCGTGCTGTCCGGGGCCTCGACGCTGCTCAGCAGCGAGGTCAGGGTCTTGGAGGGGATGCCGGACTCGGCTTGGAGGTTGCGGGCGGCGACCGCGGCGCTGGCCGCGCCCCGCACCACGTACCCGGCTGCCTCCAGGATCGTGCGCAGGGCGCGCAGCAGGGTGGTCTTGCCGGTGCCGGGAGCACCGTTGACGGTGTCGATCATGCGGCCGTCGGTGGCCAGACGTGTCACAGCGGCGCGCTGCTCGTCGGAGAGCGGATAACCCTGGGCGGCCTCGACAGTGTCGAGGGCCATCTGGAGCAGGTCCGGGTCGGTGACGCGGACCGGTGACTGGTCAGGGTGGCTGGCCCGTGCGGCGCGCAGGATGATCGTCTCGGCGTCGACGACGTCGGTGGTGGTGAACTGCTGCGCGTTGACCATGTGCTGCGCGGCCAGGGACCGCTTCGCGCCCACCCCGTGCACCAGTTCCGCGCCTTGGGGTAGCCGGACGAAGCCGAGGTGGGCCAGGACGCGGTCGGTCATGGCCTCGATCGCCTCGGGCGACTCGTAGCCGCCGGGCATGGCGTCGGCGACGTGGCGCAGCGCGTCGGCGCGGGTGAAGCGGCGGCTGTGCGAGGTCAGCCCGACGGCCGGGTCGAGCAGCTGCCGGGCGATGGTCTCGGCGGTGACGACCGGCTCGGGTTCGGGTGGCTGACCGTCTTCGGGCAGGTGTCCGCCTGCGAGGACACGCCGCAACTGCTCGGCCGGGTCGCGTCCGGCGGCGAGTTCCTGTCCTTGCCAGATGTCCTGGAGGGTGGAGTCGGGCCTGTCCGCGTAGTTGCCGTGGGCGCGTCCCGGGGCGTGTTTGGGGCGGCGGGTCAGCCGGGCCGCGAGGTCCTGTTGGACGCGGGTCGCGGTGTCGGGATCATGTCCAAGCTGGGTGAGCAGGGAGCGGATGTCGGCGTTGCGTTTGCTGAACTGGCGCAGCGTGTCGTCGGCAATGCCGGCGATTTCCCACCGTCCGGTGCGTTCGCTGCGGCGGTAGCGCACCCCGAACCGGGTGGTCATCTGGTGCCGGATCAGCGCATGCACCATGTGCTGCACCACCGGGGCGTGCCGTACCAGGTCGCGGCCTCCGGCGGCGATGGTGCTCCACTTGCCGTCCTCCACTCCGCGGGTCATGTTGGCCAGGGTGAGGTGGACGTGCCAGTGCGGATCGCCCACGGGCATGCCCTCGACCGGGCGGGCGGTGCGTTCGATCATCGCCCAGCCGAGGAAACCGGAGCCGGGGACGGTGGCCGCTGTCTTGCCTTGGCCGTGTTTGCCGCGCATGCCGTAGGCGGTGCGCTTCTCCAACCAGTCGAAGGTGCGCAGCACCTGCTGGAGGTACATCGGTTCCGCCTGCGCGGCCAACTCCGGGGTGGCGAGAGCCAGGAAGACCGAGTCGCCCTTGGGGATGTCCACGGTGAGGTCGTAGGCGGCGTTGCCCGTGACGACCCGCCGCGGAACCCGCTTGGCGCGCGGCTTGCCGGTACGGCCGGTGGTCTGCACGACGGTGAACAGGTTCGCTGTCGCCTTGGCGAAAGCGCCAGGCTGCCACACCTCGTCCGGGGCCAGGCCCAGGGCGTCGAGGATGAGACCGGCATGGTCGGCGCGCAGACGTGCGGTTTCTCCGTCGGCCCGCCACACCCGCTCTGCGGTGGCGAACATGTCGCGCAGCTTCCGATCCGCGAGCACTTCCGAGACCGGCACCCCGGCTTGGGCGGCGATGCCGTGTACGGCGCGCACCAGCGGCGAGATCGGTAGCTTCGCGTCCTCCGGTACGGCCTTCTTCGGCTCCACCAGCACCTCGCCGGTGTGCGGATGATGGCCGGTGGCCAGGGCCCGTGCCTGAGGGAACTGGTCGCGGGTCAGCGGACTCAGCGGGGTGATACCGACCTCGCGCAGCCCCTGCCCGATCCACAGCAGCCCTTGCGGCCCGCCTTGGGGGTGTGTTGAGAGTCGTCGTTCGCGGTCGGAGCCGCTGCACGAGCCATGCTCGCCGAGTCGGTAGTCGATCTCCACCGGGTTGAACCCGATGGGCTTGACGTAGGCCACTCGATCACCTCCCCACGCGCCGCTCGGCGACCAGGAGTACGTCCTGTCGCCGTTCTGCTCTTGGCGTGGGGGCCGAGATCACCACACCGGGCATATCAGCTCGACGTGGTGATCTCGTCGATACCATAGTACAAACTCGTCGATCTTGCTGCGGATTGTTCGCAATGGGCGGTGTGATACCGACCTTTCGTCGGATGAAAAGGTATCCGACGGGCAAACGCAGTCGCACGCCCCAGGGTGCGTCACAGCAGGTCTGTGCCGCTGTGACGCGTGTTCTTTGTGCTGGAGTCGGGCCGAAGCGGCGTTTACTGTGGTGGTGCTCCCAGGGGGATGTGCGTGGAGCGGAGGTCGGGATTGTGGCTTTGTCGGCGAGGGATATCGCGCGGCAGGTGGCGGAGGAGGACAAGCGGCGGGCGCGGTTGCGCACGACGGCGATCCGGGATGTCGCGCGGGCCGTTGAGGCTGCCGAGGATGTGGAGCGCGGTAGTGACGAGCGGATCGCGGTGTTGCGGAGGCGGCATCGTGAGCGGGTCGCCGTGCTGCGTGAGCAGCTCGGGCGGGATGTCGGTGCGGAGCGGGCGAAGAAGCAGGCGGCCCGGGTGGGGTTGGCGCAGACGGTGATGGCGGCGCTGGAGGTGTTCGGCGAGGTCGAGTTGGCGCGCTACACCGGGATGTCGGATCAGATGGTGGCGTCGCTGGTGCGTGTGGCGCGTTCGGCGTCGGCCGGGGATGAGTCGGTTGAACCGGGGGAGGGCGTCGGCGACGCGGGCCGTGTCGGTGGGGATGTCACCGGTGTGGGTGTCGAGGGTGAACCGGACGTGCCGAGTGGCGTGGTGTCGCCGGACGGTGATGGTGGCGGTGGTGTTCGCGCGGTGGGTGGGGGGCAGCGCTGGGGTGCGGGCGGTGTGGGGGTTGGCGGGGGTGAGTATCCGCCGCAGGCGGGTTCGATGTCGCCGTGAGGCGGTCGGGGGTGGGTGGGTGAGGCCAGCTCTGTGGCGGGGTGGCCGGTTCGGTGCCGGCCACCCCGCTTACGCGGCGGGGCCGGCGGACGGGGTGGCCCGTCCGCCGGCGAGTGGGGATTAGGCGGCGACCGGTTCGGCGTGCTGCTGCGGCTGCTGGGCGCTCTCCTGCTCCAACCGTCGGCAGTCCAGGCACAGACCGTGCCGGACCTGCTTCACGTCTCCGCACGTCCCACAGGAACCACCGTTCACCGTGGGAATGTTCTCCGGCTCCGGCTCCGGCGCGGCCTGGTGCTGCGGCTCGGCTTCGGGCTGGTGCGTCTGTTCGGGCTGCTGCTGGGGTTCGGGGGTGTCTTCGGGGGCAGTGGCGGCGTCGGCGCAGGTGCGGGAGCAGTAGCGCGGGTCGTGCGGCGTGGCGCGCTCGTCGTGCTGGTTGGGCACGTCGAGGGGGTTGGGGCTGTTGTTGAGGTTGGCGTCGCAGTGGGCGCAGCAGGGCACGCCTTCGGTGATCGTGACGGCGGTGTGCCGCTGCTGGTAGGTGGTCGCCCACTGTTCGATGGTGGTGGCGGTGAGGTGGCGGTGTTGCCGCATGGCGCGTCGCCACTCGGCGCGCACGGCGGGCATTCCGGTGTGGGTGACGTGGTAGGCGCATCGGGCGTGGATGGCGTCGGCGTAGGTGTGGCCGGTGGGCAGCTCGGGGATGCCGGGGCGGTCGAGTGAGCGGCACTCGGTGCACAGCCCGTCGTCACCGTGACCGGCCTTGACGCGGTCGGTGTAGACGTCGATGACGGCGCGTTCCCCTGCGCACCACACGCATGGGCGGGTGCGCAGGTCGGCGACGGCGGCGCGGTCGTAGTCCAGTTCGTAGGCGATCGGCCGCTCTACGCGTGCGGGGGTGTCGTCCACTCCGGCGCGGGTCTCGCTGTACTCGATGACCGCGCGCGGTTCGGCCTGGGCGCGGGAGTGGCGGCGCTGCTCGGGCACGGTGCGGCGGGCGCTGCGCTCGTAGCGGGAGCTGCTGTCGCGCGGTGCCTGGTAGTTGCCGCGACCGTAGCGGGGCGCGTCGGCGGTGTCGGGGCTGTAGAGGCCGGGGTCCTGCGCGGGGACACAGGCGGCGATGACGGCGCGGTCCTCGGGGCTGGTGGTGCGCTGCCAGGCGTTGCGCAGCTTCGCGACGGCGATGTCGTAGGGGTAGCTGCTGAGCGTGGCGGCGCACTTGCCCATCAGGGCCAGTGTCTGTGGGTCGGTGTTGTTGACCACGGTACGAACGCGCCGCTTGGCGGCGGCCAGATCGCCGGACCTGACCAGCGAAGCGACATCGGCAAGGGTGGTCGGAATGGAAACGCGCTGCGACATGATTAACCTCGAAAGTGGAATTTACACGTCCGCCAGGCTTGGTCTTCCCGGCGTTTCTTGCAGTTTTAATCCTAGTAAGGATTGCAGTGGTTTGCAAGACGGAAGGCGTTTCGATTGGTCTCGTTGTCGAAGCGTTACTGTGTTCTGTGGGGCTTTGAACTGCGAGTTTGGTTTCCGGTGGCGCGAGAGGCACGCATTGCTGAGTGTGCACTGAATGATGGCTAACCTTTTTCTCCCGCCCCCCTCGCGTAGTGCCGGTCTCGTGTCGCGCAGGTCGGGTCAAGGTGGGTCCCAAAATAATTGTTCGGAGCTTGCGGAGAAGAATTATTTTGGGTGCCTTGATGCGGCCTGCGCGACATGGCAGCCTCAGGGCACGAGGGGGGCGCCGGTGACACGCGCCTCTGGAGACAGGGTCCGCTTGGTCGCGTACGCAACTGTGGACGCGACAAACCGCCAGTTCAGCCTCTTTTTGAGCTGTTCTGGCGCACTGTGGCACAGGGCTGTGGTGATGACTTAAGGGATCGCTACACTGAACCGTGTAGCGCATCGGGATAGGGCCCTTGGGAGCCTGCACGGTCCTGATGCGTTGTTTCCCGCGGTCTTGGTCGAGCCACCGCCTGGCGGTGGCAAGCCTTCGGGCTTCTGCGGGGGACGCGGGGCGTGCCTGGCTTCGGCCAGGCACGCCCTCACCGTCTCTCGGGCTTCCCGGGCTCCGCTCCTGCCCACCACGGCTTCTCGCGAGCGATCCGTCTGCTGATGGCTGCCGCCGCACCACCAGCTCCCGTGCTCGCTGATGCGTCCTCGGACCGGGGGCAGGCTATGGAGGACGGTCTACTCGCATGCGTCGGCTTCGCCAACCGTGTTGGTGTTTTGGACGAGGTCGGTGACGGCTTGGATTGCTGTGCTCTGCAACCAGTCGAGGAACGTTTCCGGCAGGCCGGTGCTGGTGCCCGTGGTCTCGTCGCGTCCGAGGAGCAGGCACGGTCCGGAGATGCGCGGCCTGCCTGCGGTGAGCAGCCGTCGGGCGAGGGCCTGGTCGCGGTTGGTGGCGGTGTAGGCGTCGGAGGCGATGTCGGTGAGCAGGTCGTCGAGCAGGGTGTTCACGGTCGGGTTGGGCGGGTGGTTCTCGAGGCTGCGGTCTCCGATCCAGAAGTCGATGCCGCGTACGACGTGGACGCGGTCGGCGAAGGGGTCGCCGACGAGGCCGATCGGCAGCAGGGCGAGTTCGTCGGGGTCGTCGGGCAGGGTGAGGAAGTAGACCTGGTCGTCGTGGCAGAACATGCCGAGTCGTGAGCGCGGTCGAGACGTCAAGGTGAGGCCGGCCGTGTCGGTGTCGGGTCGCACGACGGCCGGGTCGGCTATGGGCACGGTGGTGGGCAGTTGCTGGATCAGGGTTGTGGGCTTTGTGGCGGAGTTGTCCATGAGGTGGTGTCCCTTCGGTGGAGGTTGGGTGCGGTCGGTCGGGTGCTGCTTTCGTGCCGTCGGCTGTGCCTGCCGGGGGATGTGGGCAGTGGGTCTCACTGGTCCGCGGGTCGGTCCCAGACGTGGACGGTGTGGCCGGTCCGGAGCGGTTTGTCCTGTGGGCCTCGGACCTGGGGGTTGATCCAGACGAGGCGGCGTAGGGACCGGTCGGGGCCGTGGGCCTGGTTGCGCCAGTGGCCGCGCACCAGCCAGCGCACGGAGTAGCGGCGTTCACCGCCGCCGGAGGGTTGCTGGTTGGTGGGTGTGTCGTGGTGGCGGCGGTGTACGTGGACGATGCGGACCTCGGAGCCGCGTACGCCTTCGCGGGCCTCTCGGCGCTGGAGGCGCCGGTTGGGGGTGATCTGCTCGGTCTGGCTGATGCCGGGTTGGGTCATCAGTAGCCAGGCGGCGTAGAGCACTTTCATCCATGGTGCGACGGCCTGGCCGAGCAGGAGCGTGCTCATCTGGCCGATGAGGTCGAGGTCGGCGATGGTGGTGCCGTGGTGCAGGGTGATCTCGTTGTCCCACATCCACTCGGGTGAGGCCTTCAACGCGGCGTCGAGTTCGGCGTGCTTGGGTGGTCGGCCGAGGATGCGGGTCAGGCAGTGGCGGGCGTAGTCGCGGTCGCGGACGCTGTAGAAGGTGACCCCGGTGGCGTCGGGTACACCGGGGAGTGGTCCCCAGGAGGCGGCGGTGATGTCGACGCGCCGGTCGCCCAGTGCGTCGCCGAGGTAGGAGCCGATGGGGTCGGCGAAGACGATGAACCCGTGTTCGGCGGGCTGGTGGGTCTGGTCGATGCGCAGGTCTTCGGGCAGGGTGTCGGCCGCGGCGGTGGCGACCTGGGTCATTTCCGGGGAGACCCAGTACAGGGCGGCGTGGGCGAGGCGTTCGCGTTCGCCGTGGAGGATGAGCTGTGCGGCCTGTTCGGGGTGTGGTGAGCGGATCAGGTCTCGGGAGAAGCGGCCTTCTTTGACCATCGTGGTGTGGAAGGCGAGCGCTTCCGGTTGGGCGAAGACTTCGCGGAGGTAGAGCCGCACGGCGGGTAGGTCGTGGGGTGTGGGTGGGGTGTAGGTGCTGTCCCAGATGCCGGTGTCGGGGTTGAAGGGCATGACGGTGTGGCTCCCGAGAGGCGAAGAAGTGGCTGACGTGGTGCGCGGCGTGCTGGGCGCGCGCGAGCACCGCGGGCCCGGCTGAAGCTGGGCCCGCGGTGGGGTGCTGGGGGAGGTGGCCTGTGGGCAGGGGCGTCGTTGCGGCCCGCCGTGTTCGGGGCTGGTTACTGCTTCCCCGGCGGTGTCCGGTGGTGGCGTCGTCGAGGCGCGTGCTCCGGCGCGGAAGGCAGGTCGCTTGGTGGGACCTGGTGTTCCGGTGTGCGGTACCGATTGCTTTGTCGAGCAGGCCCGTGCCCGGTGGGGTGCGCTGGGACCGGGGTCAGGGCCGGGTGTCGATCGACTGCGGATCGGTTCCCGGTACGGGGCGCTGGTCCTGGTGCAGTGGGATGGTGCCGTGCCGCTGCTCGTTGAGCTGCCGTGGTGCCGGGATGCGGCGCCAGCCGATGCGCTGGCAGGCGTAGAAGCGGCCGTCGACGGCGACGACGTCGCCGATGGACAGCGACCGGTTGCCGCGGTGGCGGTAGCGGACGGCGCGCGGGTCGGGTCGGCCGAATTCGGGGTCGTCGCCGATGTTGCACAGTTGGAAGGCCGACTCGACCAGGTCCACGTCGCGGCTGCGGGTGCTCGGCGGCTCGCGGTAGGCGAGGACTTCGGCGACCGGCTGTCCCTGGTGGCCGACCAGCAGTGCGCGGTCGTGCAGGTTGTGGAAGACCCGGATGGTCACGGGGCGGCGTGCCCAGCGCAGCAGCGTGTGCCTGTACCGGTCGATGAGCGCTGAGAGGCGGTGTCGGGACGGTCGGATGTTCATCGTGTCGCACCCTTTTACGGCTCGGGAGTGCCCTGCGGTTGCGGGGTGCGTCCGCCGAGACAGGGGCAGGGGTGGGGGCGGCGTTGTGTGCCGCCTCCACCCCTGCCCCTGTACGGTGCGGCGCCCCGCAACCGCAGGGCGTATCCCGGGCGCGTCCGCAGCCCTCCGAACGCGTGGGCAGGTTCGAGGCCGAGTACGGGTTCTTCTTCCTGGGGAGGCAAGTAGCCAGCAGGGCAGCGGACCTGCGCGGTTGGCTACGTCTCAAGCGAGCCTGGCGCTGCCGGTTGTCTGCCGTGGGCCAGGAGCCGTTGAACTCTTTTCATCTTGAGGTCCATGTCGTTCACGCCAGGGCGTTGACATGCATGTCATACCGATGAGATTGCACCGGTGACGTCATGCCCTGCCGAGCGTCAGAGCGATATTCGAGACTCCGACGAACCGAATGAAAATGCGGGCAATGACCTGTAACGTTGCAGCTCAGGAAGTGTCTTCCCCGCGCGAGCAGGGGTGGTCCGCACCGCGACACCCGCCGGTACCTCAACCTCGAGTCTTCCCCGCGCGAGCGGGGGTGGTCCGTTCGCGATGCCGTGCGTCACGTGCTGCGCGGTGTCTTCCCCGCGCGAGCGGGGGTGGTCCTCGCTCCGCGCGGCGGGCGTCTACGCCATCGCCGTCTTCCCCGCGCGAGCGGGGGTGGCCCGCCCGGCAGCGCTGAGCGCCGATTCCACCTGTGGTCTTCCCCGCGCGAGCGGGGGTGGTCCTACAAGGGCGTCACGCCGAGGACGTGATCGGACGTCTTCCCCGCGCGAGCGGGGGTGGTCCGCCCGCGTGGGCAGGCATCCAGGTGGCAGCCTCGTCTTCCCCGCGTGAGCGGGGGTGTTCCCTCAGCCAGCTGCGCGGCGTCGACCTGCATCACGTCTTCTCCGCGCGAGCGGGGGTGGTACTACATCGGCACCGGCGCCAGGTGGTCTTCTCCGTGCGAGTGGGGGCGGGCCGGTCGTGGTTAGTCCTTTTCTAGGTCTACAGGATCCGCCAGCGCCGGTTCGGAGGGCCGTCGAGGCTATCGATGCGGCGGTGGACTTCGGCTGCGGGAGGGCTGGAGGGCTGGGATTTGCGTGCGTTGGTGGCGATCATGCGTAGTTCTCGCAGGTCACGGAGGTCGGGGTAGCTCGGCCAGTCGCGGATGTCGCGGCCGTAGGCACTGCAGAAGGTGTCGTAGTCGGCGGCGTCGTGGCCGAATCGGCGGTGGTGGATTTCGATGGTGACCAGGTCCCATTCGACGGGGCCGAGGGTGATGTCGTCGAGGTCGCACAGTACGGCTTGGTCCGCGGTTTGCTTGATGGACCGGCGAGGCCGGTCGGCGGGGTGGCGCCAGAGGGTGTTGCGGTGCTGGGGGTCGGTGTGGACGAGTCGGGTCGCCGAGTCCAGGCACAGCGAGGTCCAAGCGGGCATGAGCCGGTCGAGGCGTTCGAGCAGCATGTTCCGTTGGCGGGCGGTGAGGATGCGGCTGGCGGTGATCGAGCGGGTGATCGCGGTGTGTGGGTCCAGTGCAGGGCGGGGGATCGGTGGAAGAGGTGCCTGGTGCAGGGCCCGTAGCGGCGCGGCGATGGCCTGCGTGGTGATCGGCTGCTGCTGGTGTAGGTAGTGCCACATGGTGATCACGTGGCCGTCGATGAACAGCGGCTGGGGTGCTGTGTCGAGCAGGGTTGTGGTGGGGACGTCGTGGTGGGTGAGCCACTGGGTGAGTTCGACCAGGCCGTGGGCGTTGCTCAGATCCTGGTCGGGATCGGGTCCGGGGCGTCCGATTTTGACCACGACTTCGCGGGAGGGGGGTCCGACGAGGTAGACGGCGTTGCTGTGGTGGCGCAGCGTGCGGACGCGACTGGTGTCCAGGTCGGCGATGCGGCCTGCCTGTTCCAGCAGCGGTCGGGTGGTGGCGGTGGTGAAGTCGTGTGCGGTCGCCTCGTACGGCCCTGAAGTCACCGCTCCAGTGTCCGGGCGGCCGGGTCCGTCGACGTCTGCGGGGTGATGCAGGCGACGGTGGTAGTGGTTCTTCGGCAACACCGGGGGATTGCTGCCGCGAGGTGGCTACACCGCGGTGAGTTCGCGTAGCTGCTCCACGGCCTGCACCGCGTTTCTGTGCACACGGGGTAGGGCTTCGGCGACGGCGACGATGTCGCGGGCGCGGGTGAGTACGACGGCGGTGCGGTGAGCCGGTGTGAGGTCGGTGAGGGTGGTCACGGCGAGGTCGGCGCCACCGGCGGGGTCGCCCGAGGTGGCGTGGACGAACGCCCGGTCCAGACGGATCAGCGCCGGGTCGATGACAAGTCGCGGGTCGGCCGCATAGGTGTGCAGGGCCTGGGTTTGGGCCTCGTGGGCATGCGTGACGTCGCCGAGGTTGGACAGCGCGCCGGAGGCGTAGAGTGCCAGCCGGCCGTGGTTGAAGTGGTAGGCGGCGTGGGGATCGTCGCTGGTACGCAGTTCGGCAAGCCGGTCGGTCAGTCGGCGGGCGTCAGCGAGTGCCTGGTGGACCCCGCGGGTGTCGCCGAATTTGCCGAGGGCGCGGGCTTCGGCGGCTGCGGCGAGGGCGGCGGCATCGCATACCGCATCGGCGGCCAAGTCCCGTGCGCGCCGGGCCAGGCTGATCGTCCGCTCGGGTGTCTCGTAGTAGTAGGCGAGCATGGTCTGCTGGGCGAGGACGAGAGCGGCCAGCAACGGGTCGTCGCCGTCGCGGGCGGCCAACAGCGCCGTGCGGTACCAGCGCCGTGCGTCGACGATCAGCCCTCGCTTCATGTGCGCGTCGGCCACCAGCAACGTCAGCATGGTGACCGCCGTGGACAGGGTTCGATGGACCGCGATCGGATGGCGGCGCGCGGCCAACGCGTGGACCTCTGCGAGATCGGGGATCAGCAAAGCCAGGGCTTCGGCCGGGCCTGTGCGGGTGTACTGCGTGAGATGGTCGCGCACCTGCTGCTCGACCATCTCCAGCCTGGCGGATGACGCCGTCTCCGACAGCAGCGAGTCCAGGCGCGTCCGCAACCGCTCGGCATCACCGCTGTCCACCGCCGGAACGCAGGCGGTGTTCAGCAGCAGCGCGCCGCTCGCCGATTCCTGACTGTCGGCTACCGGTGTCGCCTTTGCTACGTCGTCACGTAGTGCGTCGGGCATGTGGAACCAGAGTAGGTGTCGTGGGATGCGGAGGGTGTGCGCCCAGCGGGTGAGTTTGGCCAGGTTGTTGACGGGTTCGCCGTTCTCGATGCGGCTCAGCCGCGTGGAGGACACACCGATCCAGGCTGCGACGGCCTCCTGCCGGAAGGGCCGACCGTGGTGAGGGTGTCTGCGGTAGGCGCGGATGACGGCGCCGATATCGCGGGTGGCCAGGGCAGTGCGCAGATCGGGGCGGTCCCAGAACTCGGCGGGCACCTCGGGAGGTTCGGTCGGGCCACGCCGCCCGGCTCGAGTACAGGCGCCGCAGCGGGAGGTGCGGTTGTCCCGTGCGAGTCGGGTGCCGCACGCGCAGTGCCGCACCGCGTCCGTCTCGTTCATGACGACCGCCTCCCCTCCAGCACCGGTCACGTCACCGGCCGTGCCGGTCAACCCGGTCACGCTACCGATGCCCCAACGTAGCGATACTTGCGTTTTCCGCAGATCAACCCGCCCCTCTACGACACCGCTGCCACCTGATGGGGGACTTGCCGGGCAGTGCCCGGCGGAGTAGCACTCGACACGCGGTACGACGATCCGCACGTGTCGCACGCCCTCCCCGATCACGACGTGCCGCACCTGCCGACGTGAGAAGACCGGCGTCAACCGACCACCGATATCCGATACCGCGACGAACCGAATAAAAAAGCATGCCGGGGCCTGTAAAGTCGCTGGTCACGAAGTGTCTTCCCCGTGCGAGCGGGGGTGGTCCGCGGGCGGTCCACCGCGCGCGTCGACGCGGGCGGTCTTCCCCGTGCGAGCGGGGGTGGTCCGTGCACACGATGTGCCTGCTCAACCCCGGCATGGTCTTCCCCGTGCGAGCGGGGGTGGTCCGTGCACCCGGACGTCCGTCGGCCGCCCGAAGTCGTCTTCCCCGCGCGAGCGGGGGTGGTCCGGCGGCCCAGGAGGTCGTCGGGCTGAGGTTGTGGTCTTCCCCGCGCGAGCGGGGGTGGTCCGACCAGCCCGGCCCAGGACGGCATCAACCGCCTGTCTTCCCCGCGCGAGCGGGGGTGGTCCTCGCCGGGTCTGGACGTACTTGATCCGGGCCGCGTCTTCCCCGTGCGAGCGGGGATGGTCCGATGTGTCAGCGACCAGCGAAGATTCCCCGAGGACGGCTGGCTGTGGTGGCCAGTTGCAGTCCCCGTTCGCGGCCAGATGCGCGGTCGGTGACGGGCCCGGGCTTGCCTCGGTGCTCGTCACGTCGGACGGGTTCGCGCCGCTGCGGACAAGCCGTGTCGGGCCGGGCTCCGTGGCCGGCATCGGCCTCGACGGCTGAGGTGATGGTGTGCCGTAGGGGGGATCAGGGCAGGATGGTCGGGTGTTGATCGTGCGTGCCACCAGGAAGCTGCTGCGTCTGACGGGTCCGCCCACCGCGCCCGACGGCGATCGTGGCACGACGTTGCTGGGACCCTGGTATGCCACGGTCCTGTTCTGGCGGCCTCGGGTCGTGTTGCTGGTCAACGAGGTGACGTTGCTGCCCGTGCTGCTGCCTTTGGCGCCCGCGAGGACACTGACCGGCAGGATCTCCGAGCAGATCGGCACGGTGCTGACCACCCTCGACGCGCCGTCCGCGATCGTCGACCGGGAACGGCAGCACATGCGGACTGCGCAGCTCGGTGTCACCGCCAACCGCAGCGTCGTGGGCGTCATGACCGACTTCGCGCGCCTCGCGGAGATCCACCACCACAACGATCCCACCGTGGACCTTGTCGCGCTGGCGGTCCGACTGGCCTCGACCCCCTGCAGCCCGCTGTACGGCAGGAACATCAGTCCGGACCGTGAACTCGCCGCCACGTTGCAGGCGATCACGATCTGACATCGGGCACGAGACCGGTCACGTCCGCGTCTTAGCTGTCCGCGTAGAGCGGCAGGAGCGTCAGTCCGTCTCGACCCAGGTCATCCCGCTCGGTCGCCCACCGCGGCTCGTCAGCAGTCCCCAAAGAGCTTCGCGGACGAGGCTTAGCCGCACTGCGGCATCGGCCGGGAACTCGGCGGCCGTGCCGAAGTAGCCGAAGGACACGTCCTCGGGGTTGGTCTGCTCGCCTCGGAGGTAGTACGTGCCGTCTCCGCCGGAGTACCGCACGGCACCGAGGCCGGTTTGCCCACTGGCGCCGATGAGCAGCTCGTGGTCAGGGAGCACGTCACTGCCTTCCTCGACGGCGTAGGCAGTCGCGGCACTGTAGGCCGGGCCAAGAGTCACCAGCTCGTCAACGAAGGTGTCGACGTCTTCGCGCGTGCGGAGGTGCCTGGGCTCCTGGTCGTGCCGGTAGGCGACATCAAGCACGTACCCCACCGACTGGCGCTCCTTCCCGGTGTAGGTCTTCACGCCACCCGGCCAGTAGACCGTCAGGCTTTGCCCCGGCCGAAGCACCCTCGGCACGATGCGGTCACAGGACAACGGGCCGAAGTCGCACGGCCGATTGTTCACCGCCAACGTAGCGTCAGCCCCGCCGGCCCCTTGCACCTGCACGGCTACTTGCACCTCTACGTGGTCGGCAGCGGTAAGGGTTCCCCGCGCAGGGGCGAGGCCAAGGCGACGCAACCCCTCTACGGCTTGCTCACGCAGCTCGCCCCGGCCGCTCATGATCGGCCCGTGCACCTGGCCGCTCCGGTCGACCCAGTAGCTTTCTGGTAGTCATCACCCACCCGGACAAGATCGCGGACAAGCCCCTGCGCGGGCGCCGACATCGCCGAGGAGCAGAGCTGCTGATGACCGCCCCCACGGTCACCCACGACCTCGAAGTCCAGATCGACCACGGTCAGCTCTACATTTACTCGCACGCCCCCTGGAACGACGACCCCGACAGCGACGCCAGGGAACGCGCCCTCAACGACGCCCGCAACTCACACCGATGGGTGGGCATCGCCGACGGTCTGGTCGATCTTGTTACTCCGGTCCAGTGGAATCTGAACGCACCGATCCGCGTCGAGATCTGGACGACGGAACCACCTGCCGACGACGACCGATGGGACCATGTGGTGGACGTCGACCTCGACCTGATGGGCGACACACTTCACTTCCAGGCGTCCGGGGGCTGGTCGCCGATCACGTGCGAGCTACCCAGCGGCGAGTACCGAGCACGCGTCGCAGGACGGGGATACCAGGAGGCGGGACGCGAGGGGGCCGAAGGGCTCGACGCCTACCAACTTCGGTTGTGGCCCCGGACGACACCGGCCGAACCGGCGTTGCGGAAGTGCTGGCCCGGATGGTCGGTAAGTGCTGATAAGAGCTGAACAGGTGACCCGGTAGCGAGGCATGAACGTGGTGGGGAGACGGCTGTCCCCCCACCGGCTACCTGGTTGGTTCCTCGGGGACCAACAGCCTTGATGAGCAGCTCAGGACCCTGAGCAGCCACAACTGAGTTCATGCTGTGGCCTCAGCTCCCCCGCTCGCGCGGGGAAGTATTGACGACGAGGTACGCGGCCGGGCCGCCGTGGAGCGTGTCGGCGCCGGTGCCGTCGTCCCCGGCGTAGATGGTGTCGTTGCCGCCCAGGCCGCAGATCACGTCCACCGCTCGAGACCGCCCCCCGCTCGTGTGGGGAAGACCGACGACCCCGTGCTCATCCGTTTCCAGCAGGGCGGACCATCCCCGCTCGTGCGGGGAAGACGAACACAATCGGGCACCGCAGCGCCCCAATCTGGGACCACCCCCGCTCGCGCAGGGAAGACGTGACGGTCCGTGTGCAGGACTACAACCAGCACGGACCACTCCCGCTCTCGCGGGGAAGACGAGTCCGGGTTGCAGTTCGTGCTGGGCGTCGGCGGACCACCCCCGCTCGCGCGGGGAAGACAACGCCTGCTGGACACGCTGGTCGACCGGCTGGGACCACCCCCGCTCGCGCGGGGAAGACCTTGATTTCCGGCGCGCCCGGGGCGGGCCACGAGGACCACCCCCCCGCTCGCGCGGGGAAGACGTCGAGACCGGCGACGGTGATGTTGCGGCTGCGGGGACCACCCCCGCTCGCGCGGGGAAGACGTGTCGATCGTGGCCTGATCGGTCGGGCAGTCCGGACCACCCCCGCTCGCGCGGGGAAGACATGCTGACGTTGTTCAGCTCCCGCACGATCGGGGGACCACCCCCGCTCGCGCGGGGAAGACAGCAGGCCCGACTTGCCACTGCCCGTGACCTCGGGACCACCCCCGCGCGCGCGGGGAAGACGTGAAGATGGGCCACCGGACGTGATCGGAGAGCGGACCACCCCCGCTCGCGCGGGGAAGACCACGGCGCGAGGTCGGCCGGCCGGGCCAGCATGGGACCACCCCCGCTCGCGCGGGGAAGACCGGCGCGGTCAGGACCCCGTCGGGCTGCTGATCGGACCACCCCCGCTCGCGCGGGGAAGACGGACCGGGGCGCCGGACGCGTTCGGTGCGCCGCGGACCACCCCCGCTCGCGCGGGGAAGACCCAACGATGATGCGTTGCTGCTCATCGCGTCCCGGACCACCCCCGCTCGCGCGGGGAAGACGCGCCCGCGCCGCTGCTGCTCGTGGTGTGGGCGGGACCACCCCCGCTCGCGCGGGGAAGACCGCGCCGGCAGCGAGCAGGCGGTCCGGTGGGACGGACCACCCCCGCTCGCGCGGGGAAGACAACGGCTCGGGCAGTAGGCGGGCGCCGTCGAGCGGACCACCCCCGCTCGCGCGGGGAAGACAAGGACGACAGCGTGACCGAGTTGGCGGACGGGGGACCACCCCCGCTCGCGCGGGGAAGACACTTCCTGAGCTGCTACGTTACAGGCCGATGTCCGCGTTTTCATTCGGTTCGCGGCGGTCTCGGATATCGCCCTGACGTCTGGCTGAAGATGTCAACCTCGGCTGGCTTCGGGGTGACGGCCTGGGGGCCCGCGCGTGCTTTCGTCAGACCGGCGGTTGTTGGTCGAGCAGCCCGACGGGGTCGGTGCTGTAGGCGACCATCCAGCTGGGGTCGATGCGGTACCAGACGTTCTCGTCCCAGAACGGGTCGTCGCCGTCGCCGTCGTAGTGGGTGACGAGGTGGTCGCGGACGGCCGGCCAGGTCGGGTCGCCGCTCGTCCCCTCGGGGTTGAGCGGGACGGCGTGTCCGTGCGTGAAGATGCCGAACTGCTCGCCGCGCAGGAAGGTCGCGCTGATGCCGGGCCGCGCCGCGAGATGACGGGCCTTGGCGGCCTGGCGGTGGGTGCCGAAGATCCAGCGGCCGTGCAGGAAGTGCCCGTCGACGCCGCTGATGCGCGGCTCGCCGCGCCGGGTGACCGTGGCGACGGCCAGGGTGCACATGCCGCGGCAGACCCGGACGACCTGCTCGGCGTCCAAGGTGCTGTCACCTGGCCGGATGATGGATGTGAGGTGGCTGCCGGAGCCGGCCAGGGACGTGTCGAGCAGGACCTGGAGGCTGCGGATCTCGTCGGGGGTTTCGAACACCCGGCCAGTCAACCAACTCCCACCGACAGTGTCGGCTCGGTGCGGTCGCCGACCGGGCGTGGGCGAGTCGGTAGGAGGTGGTGCCGGTCCCGAGGATGTCACCGGCGAAGGCGAGCCGGTCGACGATCGCGGCGCGGAGACGTGGGTCGGTGAAGGTGTGGGTCCGGCCGGGGAAGGGCTGGCTGGAGGCGATGGGGTTGGTCTTCTCGCGTTCAGTGGGAACTTGGAAGAGCGGTTCGGCGCCGCGGCGGCCGGGTTCCCTGTAGCCGAACTCGTCGATGCGGAGCAAGTCGATTCGGCTGTAGTGGGCGGTGGTCTTGGCGAGCCGGCGTTCGTCGGCGGCCTCCGCTGGCTCGTTGGCCGGCTTCGTGGCCAGGGCGTGGCGGACGCGGAACCTTTGCCGGGCGGCGGTGCCCAGCCCGATGAGCGGGTGGGACTTGCCGGTGCCGGAGTCGCCGATCAGGCGGAGCGGCTCGCCTGCGGTGATCCAGGCGCCGGCGGCGAGGGTGCCGACGCTGGCGGGGTTGATGTCGAGGTCGAAGTCCTCGGGCCACTTCTCCCGCAGGAACCCGGCGGCCTTGACCTGGGCGCAGCGGCGACGGTCACGGTCGTCGCACTCGCCGAGCAGGAGCTCGGCGAGGAACCCGCCGTAGGGACAGCTGCTCGTGCCCGGCCGCGGTGACCATGTCCTCGACCGGAGTTCGGACCGTCGGCAGCCACGGCGCTTGGCATGCCCGGTCGATCGCGGTCGTGGCGGCCTGGTCGGACAGTCCCCGGCTGCGCCGGCGCGATCGGGCCGGTGGCGGGTCGGGCTGGTCACGACACCTCATTCCTGGTCGTCGTCGGACCGTCCGGGACGGTTGTCGGGTGGGGGTCGCGGCGGCGCGCGAGCAGCTCGTCGTGGGCGTCAACGCTTGGGAGCGGCCGGATGTCGGCGGGCAGCGCAGCGATGGTGGCGGTCGGATCTGCGAGCCGACACCCGGTCAGGCTCACCACCCGCCCGGCCGGTGCGGTGAGGGTTCCGCCGCCCTGGGTGGTCCTACTGGCGTTGCCGTGGTGCTCGGCGATGCGGCGGGCCTCGACGGCGACGACGTCGGCGTTGGTCGCCCCGACGGTGGCGGCGGCGCGCAGCACGGCCAGGACGTGGTCTCGATGCAGGTGGCTGTGGCTGACATGCCCGGCAGAGCAGAGGGCGCTGCATCTGACGCTGTGCCCGGCTGGAACCGGCCGATGATGGCCTGTCATGCCCGGAGGTCCGCTTCGCCGACCTGACCACGTCCTCAGGTGTTGAGCGCGAGCGGCAGTTCGGATCGGCGAGTTCGCGGCAGGCGGCGTCGGTGGTGGGGTGCCCGGGTCGAGGCCGCCGTCGGGGAGTTCCCGCCAGTGGTGGGTGGGCTGGTCGGAGTCGCCGGCGTGGGCGGGCAGGGCGCGGTCATGGGGTCGTGTATGAGGACGCGGGCGCCGATGCGGGATGGGGTGATGGTCAGCCGATCACCGGGCTGGGTACGGGGTGGTCGGTTGTGGAGCCTGTCGGCGTCGTGCGATCGGGTGAAGGACATGGCCCTGCCGGTCACCCGGTCGGGGAGGGTGGGGCGAGTCGGTGGTGGAGCCAGGTGGTGGCTGCGGTGGTGAGGTGGTGGCCGGTGGGGGTGGGGCGTAGTCGGGTGCGGCGGTGCCAGAGGCCGGTGAGGGTGATGGCGTAGGTGGTGATCGCGCTGGGTGCGGCGGTGTGCCAGGAGGGGGTTTGTTGTGCCCAGGTTTCGGCGTCGTCGGGGGTGTGGCCGGTGGCGATGAGGCGGACGACGGTGTAGGCGGTGTCGGCCCAGGCGGGGCCGGTGCAGGCCAGGGCCCAGTCGATGACGTGCAGTCGGGTGGTCGGCTGGTGGGTGATGAGCAGGTTGTGGGGGTTGAGGTCGGCGTGCAGCAGGGTGTCGCCGTGCAGCAGGTCGGGAGCGGCCGCTTCGGCGGCGAGGAACTCGTCGAGGTGGGCGCGGGTCCACGGGTCGAGGGTGTCGGGGGTGGCGGCGAGGGCGTGCCAGCCCGGGCGCGCGGCCCAGCGCCTGGCCATGGGCACTGCGTCGGCCCAGGGGTTCGGGGTGAGCGCGGCGACGTTGTCGGTGAGGGTGCGGGCGAGCAGGGGCAGGTCGGGGGAGTGGGGGGAGAGGTCGGCGTGACGGCCCTGGACGTGTTCGAAGACGAGGGCGAGCCAGCCGTCGTGTTCGATCCGGGCGAGCAGGCGGGGCGTGGTGCGGGGGAGATGGGGGTTGGCGGCTGCTTCGGTGCGGTGCATCCACGCGGTCGGCGCGTCGGTCAGGGTGGCTTTGCAGAACACGCGGCCCTGACCGGTGTGCAGGGTGGCGGAGAACGCGGAGTTGACGCCGGTGGTGGCGGGTTCGGTGGTGGTGACGGCACCGAAGCGGTCCTCGATCGCGGTGGTGATACCGGCGGGGAGGTCGTGCCAGAGCTGTCGGGGCACGCGTGCCGCTCCTCGATGGTGGCGTGGTCGGGGGTGGGCAGTCTAGGAGGAGCTGTCGGCGTAGCACTGGGTGCAGTCCGCGCCCGCTCGCGGCCACAGGGCGGGGTCGATCCGGTAGCCCAGGGCGTGGATGGCGGTGACGGTGGCCGTCACCCGGTCGGTGGATTCGGCGGGGTCGGTGGTGTCGTCGGGGACGTGGTGGATGAAGCGTCCGGCGAGCCCCTGGCAGAAGCGGGCGTAGTCGACGGTGTTGAGGATGAAGGTGTGCCGGCCGGTGTCGACCACGCGGCTGGAGGCCAGGGTGTACCGAGGCCGGCGCCTGGCGAACCGTGCGCCGGTGCACCCATAGTGGCGGGCGAGCTCACGCCCCCCCGGCATCCTCGCGCCGGATCGCCTCGAACAGTTCCACCCTCGACGACCCCGTTCCGGCCCACGTCATGCCCCAGCGCTCTTCGCCAGGTGGGGCCACTTCAAGCCGTCACAGGCCCCGGCGTGCCGCCAGGTGGGGCCAACTCGAACCGTCGCAACCTCCCGGCGAGCCAACCCCGGTGGAGCCAGAGCAGACTGTCACGGTGGGGCCAGAACAGCCTCACACCCTCACATCCGCAGCTTCGAGGCGATCTCCTCGGTCTTCTCGCCCTGGGCGAACCGCGCACCGGCCTGCAATCGGATGCGCTTCCGCCTGTTGCTCGTGGAACGTCAAGCCGCCACCTTGCGTACACCTCGTCCATCCGGCTTGCCGTGATGATCAAGAACCGTCGCGGGGCCGGTTCAATCCGCGATACGAATTCAACCTCTGTGCCGAATGTCTCGCCACATTGTGGTCACCGCACGCCGCCGGTCGCCACCTTTGAAATACGACCTAGTCCGGTTGGCATCCAGGAGTATAATTTGGTACCGCAGTGCCGGGATATCCGTGCCTTTGTCCCGGTCGCTCAAGGGCGGCAGGCGCGGCAGTGCGAACACCTTGGGCACGCCCGGGTAGGCCGGTCGGAGCAGCGCAGTCGGTCATCATGCCAGGACGGTCGACGAAGTGTGGATCACGGGCACTTCTGCGGGCTGCTCGAGCCCTTGTCCTGCTCACGCGTCTCACCTGCATTGATGAGGTTATCGGCAGGCACACCGGGTGCGACGACCTCTTCCGGTGACGCCGCAGGGAGTCGACGCCGCCATCAGGGAAGAAGAACCATGGTCGTTGACCACTGCGAGTAGATGGATTGTGTATTCCGTGGTCGCTCTTGGCGCTGCTGCGACACCGAGGATGTAATGACGGACACGGCGGCGTTGCCGCGCTCACCGCATGCAACGAGATTTGCGGGGTGGATGTGTTCCGGGTCTTCGCCTCAGTGCTGTTGCGGTGGAACAAGTCCGAGGATCGAGCTGGATGCGATCATTGCCGACAGATGGTGTGATGGAGGTGTGAGCATAGAAGACGTGGAAGATTTAAGCATCACAGCAGGCGGGCTCCTTCCAGTCGCTATCGTGAACGCGCCGCCAGCTTATCGGAGGGGTCTGATGTTGGCACTTGCCGCACGGGGCTGCGGCCCGTCGGATCCACAGGACCCGCTCCGCTGGGCCGAGAAGCAGGAACGATGCGCCGTGCTCGTGGTGGTCGACGGCCCGGGGAGCGCCGCGAAGCAACTGCTCGAGTACACCCGTCTCGACAACACCCACGTCGTGGCCCTGCTGCGCGAAACGACGGGCACGGCTGCGGCGGCCGCCATCAGGGTCGGTGCGGACGGCGTGTGCGCGTGGGACTCCACGACCGAGCAGTTGGTGGTAACGATCACCGCCGCGGCCAGCGGCTTCGTCATGCTCCCCGCGTCCATCGCCCTGCAACTCGTTCGGCCGGAGCGGCGCATCCCGGATGACCTGGCCTGGGTGTCCGACAGTCAGCTCCGCTGGCTGCACGAACTGGGGCGCGGCTCCACCATCGCGCACCTCGCGCGCACCGCGGGCTACTCCGAGCGCGCGATGCACCGCCTGCTGCGCGACCTCTACAGCAGGCTCGGGGTGCACAACCGCAGCGACGCGCTCGTGCTGGCGGCGCGCTGCGGTCTGTTCGAGAAGGAGATGGCGTGATCCTTCAGAGCCGGTGACCGCCACGGACCCCGGGCGGTCGGATCAGGTGTCGAACGGCGGCTGCCACCAGCGCTCGACGGTGCGCCTGGTCGCTCCGAACGCCTGTCGCCCGAAGGCTATCGCAGGTTCCCACGACGGACGGCTCAGTGCGCTGCGGTCCTGCGGTTTCCCGGACCGGCTCCGCGCGTTCTGCAGGATCGACCGGAACGCCCGCAACAGACCGGCCACGTCGGAGTCGCTCATTGCGCAGGAGAGCATGTGGGTACCGCCGAACTCGGCGAGGAAGCCGGCCCGGCGGAGCCCGGCGTAACAGCGCTCGCCGAGGTCGAGGTCCTCGAAGACCACGTGGAAGACCGCAGGGTGGCGCAGGGCGACGGCGGCGGTGTCGAACTCGTCGAACAGTGCGTTGAGGCCGTCCATCACGGTCGTCCCGAGCTGGTGGACCCGGGCCAGTGTCGCCGGGTCGGTCATGATCGGCAGCGACGCCAGCGCAGCGGCGAAGGGGGTCGTCTCGCGCTGGTAGGTGTTGCCGACGTAGGTGTGCTCCAGCGCCTCCAGCACCTCGGCCCGCCCGAGCACGGCCGACAGCGCAGTGCCGTTGGCGATGCCCTTGCTCATCGTTATCAGGTCCGGGGCGAGCCCGTGGTGCCCGTGGTAGCCGCCTGCGGCGTAGCGCAGGCTGAGGATGATCTCGTCGAGCATGAACAGGGCACCGTGCTCCCTGGCCAGCTCCTCGACGCCGCGGGCGAACTCCGGGGGGAAGAAGTTGACCTCCGGAGTCAGGAAGACCCCCGCGACGGCACCCCGGTGCTCCCGCAGCAGCCCGGCCAGCACCTCGAGGTCGTAGCCGAAGTCGATCGTCGCCGGATCCCGGCCCTCGACGCGCATGTCCGGCTTGTACTGCAGTTGCCAGTCGTGCCAGCCGTGGTAGCCCGCCGTGAGGAGGACCGGGCGTCCTGTGCTGACACGGGCCGCCCGAGCTGCCGCAGTGGTGGCGCAGGATCCGGTTCGGAGGAACACCACCCGCTCGGCACAGGGCATCGCGTCGACGAGCAGTTCGGCGACGTCGGTGCGCGCTCGCGAGACCGTTGCCGGTGCGATGCCGCCGGAGTGGCGCAGCTCGGCGATCATGGCCCCGATCACTTCAGGTCTGCCGGAGCCGAGCGGCGCGGCACCGCTGCACGAGGTCAGGTCGGTGTAGCGGGTGCCGTCCAGGTCCCATACGTACGCGCCCTCGGCGCGGTCGACGACGAGCGGGAACCGCTTGTCGAGGTCCCAGCGGGGCGACGAGGTGACCGCGAGCGCCCGTTCGAGCTGAAGCTCCCGGTCGGTGCCCGTCGTCCCGGCCGGCGCGGGTGCGGCGCTCATCGCGCGATCCGGCTGAAGTAGACGCGGTTCTCGAAGTCCGGTACGGGGCGGATCAGCTCGTAGCCGGCGTTGAGCAGCGCTCGCCTGCTCGAGTGGTTGTCGGCCTCGACCCCGGTGTAGACGACCGCCACGCCGGATAGCTCCGGCACGCCCGGCAGCGCCCGGACGGTGGCCTGTCCGTAGCCCTTGTTCCGGTGCTGCGGCGCGACGACTCCTGCGAAGCCCGCTGCGGCACGCGAGTCGACCGTGATCACCGTGAGACTGCCGTCCGCAGCCTGCTCGTGCAGGTTGAACCGGTCGTAGACCTCGCCGGTGTGGAAGGCCAACGGCTCGGACGACCGCTCTGCCACGGTTACCCACGCGTAGTGCCCGAGGACCTTCGCCCCGCGGACCGCGCGCTGCCCGCGGTCGTGGCTGAGGGCGAGTTGGCCGTGGAACCAGTCGCGGCCGCCGAGCCGGCGTTCGACCGCTTCGTCGTCGAACCAGGGTTCTACGGTCGAGCGCATGTCATCGGTGTAGGGGACTAAACGGACGTCGGTCACGGGGGCGTTCACGTGGAGTCCTCCTCGATCGGGGTTGACGGGGGCTGCCGGTCCGGAGCGCAGTTGCCGGGCGACGATCTCGCTGATGCGGGTGGCGTTGGCCTGGATGGTCAGCGTCGGGTTGACCCCGCCCGCGAAGGGCAGGTAGCCGCCGTCGATGACGTGCACGTTGTCGATGTCGTGCAGGCGGCCGTCGGGGTCCGCGACGGAGGTTCCCGGGTCTTTGCCGGCGCGGCAGGTGCCGTGCAGGTGGCTGGAGCCGGTCCGGTACAGCGAGGCCGTCCGATGAACACCGGTGGCGCCCGCCTCGCGCAGGAGGACCTCGGCTGCCGACGCGAGGTGGTCGAGCCTGAGGGTGTCGACCGGGTGGGTGCGGTAGTCCATGGCGACGTGCGGGAGACCGAACGGGTCGGTCGTGTTCGCCAGCAGCACCCGGTTGGTCGTCATGGGCTGGTCACCGGCGAGGTAGTGCACCCGCAGGGTGCGGCGGGTCGCGTCCGGGTCGCTCACGACCGGGTTGGCCTCGTACAGGAGTCCGCCCAGCCCGGTGGGGAAGGTCGGGTCGAGGTAGAGGTCGGAGAAGGCGACGGTGGAGTGCATGCCGTTGCGATCCTCGGTGCCCGCCGCCGGCATCGCCAGGTCAGCCAGCTCTCCCTCGCTGTAGCCGCTCACCTTGAACGACAGTCCGCGACCGACCATCCTCGCGTGGTTGCCGAGACCTGCTGGTGCCCAGCGGGAGGCGGAGCGCAGCAGCAGCGCTGCGGACTGCACCGCGTTCGCGGCGAGCAGGACGTAGCGGGCGGCGGTGTGGTGCCGGCTGTGCTGCCTGGTGTCCACCCACTCGACGGCGTCCACCCGGTGCGGTCCCGTCTGGACCAGTCGTATGGCCTTCGCATCGGTCCGCACCACCATGCCGTCCACGTCCACGGACGGTGTGAGGATGCGGTCGAGCACGTCGGCCTTGGCGCCGACCGGACACCGCCGCTCGGTACAGGCACCGATCCGGTCGCACACCGACCGGGTCGGGTTGGTCGTGGAGTTGATCGCCAAGGGGGTCGGGAACGGCCGCCACCCGATCGCCAGTCCGGCGTCCCGCAGGATCCTCCCGCGCGGGCTTGCCCGGTGTGGTGGCAGCGGCGGCGGCGCACCCGCCGGTTCCAGCGGATCGGCGCCCGCCAGCCGGGCCACGCCGAGCCGGGCCTCGACCGCGTCGTACCACGGGCGCAACTCGGCCGGCGAGAGCGGCCAGCGCGGGTCGAGGTCGCCGACCACATGCCCGGTGGCGTCGAAATCGACATCGCGGTACCGGAAGGAGATGCCGGCGTAGAAGACGGTGCCCCCGCCGAGCGCACGCACGGTGTAGCCGTTGCCCGTCGGCGTCCACCGGCCGCGGGCGTCGCGCACGAGCGTCGGCGGTGTGCAGGCCCTGATCTGCTCGTAGGTGGTGCCCCGGCCGAGCCGTGGTCCCTCTTCGAGGACGACGACGCTCAGCCCGGAGGCGGAGAGACGTTCCGCGGCCACCGCGCCACTGGCTCCGCTGCCGACGATGCAGACGTCCCAGATTCGGTCCGGTGCGGTCTCCGCATCGCTCGCGCGTGCCGGCGACACCGCGTGCCGGCTCATCGTGCCGCCACCGTCTGGTGCAGCCGCAGGCGGTCGACCTTGCCGTTGTCGGTACGGGGCAGTTCTGGAACGACCCGGACGTCGTCGATGGACATGTACGCGGGCAGTCGTTGCGCCAGCCACGACCTGGTCGACGCGAGCGTCACGTCACTGCCGGGTTTGACCTGCAGGAAGGCGACCAGGCGGACATCCAGGCCGAAGCCGTCCGCCACGACGACGGCGCGGTCCACGACGGGATGGGTTTGGATCGCCGCCTCGATGTCGCCGAGTTCGACGCGGTGCCCCCGGACCTTCACCATCTGGTCGAGCCTGCCGAGGTACTCGAACACCCCGTCCTCGAGCACTCGGACGTTGTCCCCGGTTTCATACCTCGGGGGTTGGCGGTCCCGGCCCCAGTAACCGAGCATCACGGTCGGACCGCTCACCAGGAGCTGACCCTCCTCCCCGACGCCGGCCCGTCCACCGTCGTCGAGTTGTGCCCACACCTCGTCCCCGCTGACGGCCGAGCCGATCGGGACCGGCCGGTCGAGATGCCCCGGAAGGTCGGCAGGCACCGTGTAAGCCGTGCAGACGTTGGTTTCCGTCGGCCCGTACAGATTCATGAGCAGGGCGTCGGGCAGCTGCAGGCGAAGCTTGCGGAGGTGTTCGATCGGGTAGGGCTCCCCGGCGAACAGGACGACCCGTAACCGGGACAGGTCGAGGTCGTGCAGACCACCCAGCTCCGCCATGAGCACGAGGGCGGAGGGAACGGAGTACCAGACCGTGACGGCCTGCTGCACCAGGAACCGCGCCAGCGCACGAGGGCTGTAGGACAGCGTCCGCGGCACCAGGTGCACCGAGGCCGCACGGGCGAACGCCGCGTAGATGTCGAGCACCGAGATGTCGAACGCGAAGGAGGCGTGGTTGGCCAGGCGATCCCCTGCCGTGATCGCGCAGGCATCCACTGCCCAGTCCACGAAGGCCAGCGCGTTGCGGTGGCTGATGCAGACGCCTTTCGGTGCGCCGGTCGAGCCGGAGGTGTAGAGGATGTAGGCCAAGTCGTCTGCGGTACCGCGCGGTTCTTCGCCAGGCTCGGTGCCGTCCCCGTCACCGTGGTCGACGACGTCGTCGTGGAGTCGCAGCACCGCGGCACCGCGGCCGTCCTCCGGCAGAGGGCCGCAGCGGTCGGTGATGATCGCCGCCGGGGTGCAATCGGTGAGGATCGAAGCGACCCGGGAGTCCGGACTGCCCGGGTCGAGCGGGACGTAGGCGGCACCGAGCCTGAGGACCGCCTGGAACGCCGCCAGCACCGGACCGGACTTCTCGGCCAGCACCGCGACCCGGTCACCGGGGCGAACACCTGACCGGGCCAGCGCCCTGGTGAGGTCCGTGGCGAGCAGGTCGATCTCCGCGTAGCTCCAGGCGCGCCGTCCGTCGTCTACGGCCAGGTGATGGGGGTATGAGCGCGCCGCGGTGCGCAGCAGTTCCTCGAGTCTCACAGTTGAAGCTCCCTGGCGATCATCTCGCGTTGCATCTCGGACGTTCCGGAGAAGAGGGTGGTGGGCACGGCGTCGCGCAGCATCTGCTCGACCCCCTGCTCGGCCAGGTACCCCGCTCCACCGAACACCTGGATGGCGTCCAGGCTGGACGCGACGGCGGCCTCGCTGACGGCAAGCTTGGCCAGGGCGACGTCGGTCGTCTCCGACGCGTCCCGGTCAAGGCTCCAGCAGGCTTTGTAGAGCATCAGCCGGGCGCTCTGCCAACGCCCGTACATGTCCACCAACCGGTGCGACACCGCCTGGTTGGCCGAGATCGGTCTGCCGAACTGCCTGCGCTTGCGCGCGAAATCCCGACACAGCTCGAACTGGCGCTGGAGCATCCCGACGTAGCAGGCGAACAGGCAGCTGCGTTCCCAGCGCATCGAGTCCTGGAACACGGCATGACCGCCACCCGCGGAGCCGAGCTGCTGGTCGGCAGGGGCGTAAGCGCCGGCGAACTCGACGATGCTCGCCGCACAGCTGTGCAAGCCCATCTTCGCGAAGGCCGGCCCAACCCGCACACCCGGCTGGTGGCGGTCGACCACCACCGCGACCGTACCGAGGAAACCCGATGCGGGATCTGCGGTCCCCAGGACGACGTAGAAGTCGGCGACCGGGCCGTTGCTGACGTAGGACTTGGTACCGGTGATGCGCAGTCCATCCCCATCGGGGACCACCGCCGTGCCGGGCACGGAGATGTCACTGCCGTGTTCGGCCTCGGTGACGGCGTTGCCCGCCACCAGTGAGCCGTCTGCGAGCCCCGGCAGCAGCCGCTTCTTGGCCGCGGGCGTCCCGTGCAGGACCACTGGCATGCAACACGCCAGTAGGTGCGCCGCAGCGGAGAAGGCCAGACCGGTGTCAGTGCAGCCGTAGCCGAGGGCCTCGAGGGCGTGGGCGGTGTCGACGGCACCGAGGCCGGACCCACCGAACTCGCGGGGGATCGACAGGCCCAGGATTCCCAGCTCCGCCAAAGCATTCCAACGATCGCGGTCGAACCTCTGCTCCGGGCCGGTCCCCGAGCCGGTGTTCAGCCGCCGGGCACCGTCGACGACGTCGGCGAACCGGGTCAGCCGGTCGGGGGAGAAGGCGAAGTCCATCGTTGCCTCTCAGTCACGGGCTGTGGCGACGATGGTGCCGATCAGGCCGTCGAGGCTGCTTGTGCCCAGAACGAAGTCCTGGCCGAGGGCGATGCCCAGGCGGTGCAGCCCACTGCGCAGCTCGCCGGCACCGACGGAATCCATGCCGAGGTCGGCCAGCGCGGTCCGGCCGTCGAGGCGGGTGTGGGGTGCGAGACCGAGCACGGACCGCACCACGACGGTGACCTGCCCCGCAACGCTGTCATCCGCTGTGTCCTGCGGCACTGCCGGTGGTGGGAACACCCGGGGTGAAACCACCGGCGGGGGACCTGCGGCCGGCGCACCGATGGCCGGGTCGACTGCCCGGACCCGTGGTGCCGTGCGCTGGTCGGACAGGTCTTCGGCGCGGTCGGCGGGCGTGGACCACAGCGGCTCCCGCTGCCACGCGTAGGTCGGTGCGGCGGCCGGCAGGCCCGGTCCGGGAACCAGCACGTCGACGTCGACGTCTGCGCCCGCCACGAACAGATCCCCCACGGCTGTGAGCAGGTGGGTTCGCGCAGGCGTCCCACGACGAGCCGAACTGGTCACCACCGCCGGTACGGATGCCGTGGCGGCGAGCTCGGCGACGGCGCGCCCCAGTGCCCGCCCAGGCCCCAGCTCGATGAAGATCGTCCACCCGTCGGCCAGCGCGCGGCGTACCGCTGCCGAGAAGTGCACTGGCCGGACCATGTTCGCCACCCACTCTTCGACCGGGTCGTCGGTGGGCTCTGCGGCAGTGGACGAGTAGCGCCGCACCGCGGACTCCTGGTGGCGCAGCCCTGCCAGCTTCTGGCGCAGGGGAACGGTGAACGGGTGCATCGCGCGGCTGTGGAAGGCGTGCTGCCCGCCGAGCACTCGCGCGAACGTGCTCTCGCGCGTCAAGCGATCTGCCAGCTCGGCGATCTCTTCGGCCGGGCCGGCCAGCGTGCACGACCGGTCGGCATTGACGCACGCGATCTCGATCGCGGTACCCGAGACGGCCTCGGCGGCCTCCGCTGGTGACAGGCCGGTGGCGAGCATCCGTCCAGTGGGCCCCGCGGCGTTCATCAAGTGGGTCCTGGTTTGTACGATCCGCAGGGCGTCGCTCAGCCCCACCACCCCGGCCACGTACGCGGCCGCCACCTCGCCGAGACTGTGGCCGATGACGGCACCCGGCCGCACCCCGAGGTGCTGCCACATCGCAGCCTGGGCGACTTGGAGCGCGAAGGTCGCGCCCGGGGTCAGCGCCGGATCGGTGACGTCGTCGCTGGACGGATCGTCGAGCAGCCCCGCGAGCCGATGCTCCCCCAGGCCGGCCGCAGCGCGACGGCAGCGGTCGAGCGCCGTGCGGAACACCACCCCCGCCCCGTCGGGTCCGTCAAGCATGCCGGGCCACTCGGTGCCCTGACCGCTGAAGACGAAGACCGGCCCGGGGCCCGGGTCGTCCAGGACCCGTCCCACACGCACGTCCGGCGACGCGATGCCTTCGGCGAGGGAGCGGGCCGCGCTCTCGCCGTCCGCGGCCACCAGGGCCAGCCGCTCATCGTAGCGGTCACGATGTCGGACCGCAGTGGCGGCGAGCGGTGCGAGGCGGTCGGCCCGGGTGCTCAGGACATCGGCGTAAGCGACCGCGGTTTCGGCGAGACCGCGGCGGGACGGATGGCTCAGCAACAGCAGTGTCGACCCGCCCGGTGCGCCCCGCCCGTCACGCGGGGTCGATGGCGGCTTGACCGGATCAGCCTGCTGCACCAGCACGTGGACGTTGGTGCCACTCAGGCCGAACGAGCTGACTGCGGCGCTGCGTGGACGGGGGCCGCCAGGCCACGGCTCCAGCCGCTGCGGCACCCGCATCCCGAATGAGGAACGGCGGGCCAGCGGCGTCAGCTCCGAGGCGTGCAGTTGCACGGGCACCTCGCCGTGCCGCACGACCAACGCCGCCTTGAGAAGGCCCGCCACCCCCGCCGCCGCATCGAGGTGGCCCAGGTTCGCCTTGATCGAACCGACGAACGGACCGGTCGCCGCGTCGCGACCGTAGACGGCGTCGAGCGACTCGAGCTCGATCCTGTCGCCCAACTGGGTGCCGGTTCCATGCGCCTCGAGGTAGCCGACCTCCTCCGCCCGCACGCCCGCTACGACAGTGGCGTCGGTGTAGAGGCGCCGTTGGGCCTGCCCGTTGGGCACGGTGAGACCGGCACTGCGGCCGTCGTGGTTGACTGACGAGCCGCGCAGGACGGCCAGGATGTCATCCCCGCTCTCGCGGGCGTCGCTCCACCGTTTGAGCGCCAGCACGATCGCGCCCTCGCCCCGCACCATGCCGTCGGCGTCCGCCGCGAACGGCCGCGAACGGCCGGATGGCGACAGGGCGCCGACTCGCGACATGAAAGCGGCGATGTCCGGTGCCAGGATGAGATTGGCCCCACCGGCCAGCGCGAGGTCGCACTCACGCATCCGCAGGGCCTGACAGGCGAGGTGGACGGCGAGCAACGACGACGAGCACGCCGAGTTCACCGTGAACGCCGGGCCGCGCAACCCGAGCAGGTAGGAGATCCGCCCGGCGGCGAAGGCGGGGTCGCTACCGGTGAGCCAGTAGCGGTCCTCCGGGTCGGCACCTGCTCCGCGTAGCTGGAGGTGGAGGTAGTCCGAGGCGAGCAGCCCGACGTAGACGCCGGTCCGGGTTCCCTCGGCCGCCGCGCGGGTGGTTCCGATGCGCAGGAGCGCCTCCGAGGTGACCTCCAGCAGAAGCCGGTGCTGGGGATCCATGCTCTCGGCCTCGCGCGGGGACAACCCGAAGTACCCGGCGTCGAAACCAGCCACGTCGTCGAGGAAGGCCCCGCGGGCGAGCGGGTCGTCGCCCCGCTCCAGTGGCATGCCGCCGATCAGATCTGCTCCACTGCGCAGCAGGTCCCAGAACTCCTCCGTGGACCGGGCGCCCTTGATCCGGACTCCGGCGTCGAGGAGGGCGATCGGTTCGCCGACCCCCGGACTCATCGCCGTGTCCATATGGCGGGACCGCCGGCGGCGGCAGCACCTTCGACCGAGAACGGTGCCGGTCCGTTCGACCGCAGCTCCGACACCAGGTCGGCGATAGCGGACACGGTGGCGAACCGCTGTCCGACGACCTCCGCCAGTGGCACCTCGACCTCGAAGTGCGTCTCCAGGAACGACACGAGCTGCATGAGGGTGAGGGAATTCAGGATCCCCGTGCTCAGCAGAGGCGTGTCGTTCTCCAGCCCGGTCGCGGTGTGGCGCAGGACGTGCTCGTCCAGATAGGTGGAGATCGTTTTTTCGGTGGAGGCGACGTTCAAAGTGACTCCTTGCGGTGTGGGACCGGTCCTCTGCGGAGTTGACCGGAGGCGGAAGGTGATAACGGGAAAACCACGCCGCGCCGTGTCGTCTTCGCGCCGTCCGTTGATCACGCGCCACCCACGAGCGCCGTCACGGTCTGCAGGCGTCGCGCCGTCCCGGACCTCGTACGCCGACTACCGACAGGATGTGGCACGGCTGCGCCCGCGCCGTCGGCAACCTGCCAGAGGTGGCGGTAACGGAAGAACCACCCAGCGTGAAGGCTGCCACTCGTCGAACATGGGGGGGTGAACACGAGGCGGTGGTCGGCGACAGGGTCGCTTCCGGGGAAAGCACGAGGACTGGCGGGTTCGGCGACCACACCGCTGCCCCCTCCCGCGGTGCTGCTTATCGCAGTGCTGTGCGGAGCCCAAGTGCTCGAAGTGCTCGGCGTCACTGTCGTGATCGTCGCCCTGCCGGTGATCGGGGCGGACCTGGGATTAGCCGGTGGTGGGCTGCAGCTGGTCGTGAGCCTTTATGCGGTGCTGTACGGCGGCCTGTTGTTGGCCGCCGGGCGGCTGTCTGACGTGGTGGGGCGCCGGGTCGTGCTGCACGTCGGGTTGGTCGTCACGGGGATCGGCACGATGCTCTGCGCCACAGCCGCGGGGAGCGTGGTGCTCCTCATCGGTAGGGCGATCCAAGGGGTTGGTGGCGCACTGGTTACCCCAGCAGCGCTTGCTCTGCTGACAACGGCGTTCAAGTCGGGGGTACCGCGTCGCAGGGCGATCAGCGCATGGACGGCGGCCGCCGCTGGAGGGGGCGCGCTGGGCTTCGGAGCCGGCGGCGTCATGGTCGGCCTGGTCGGCTGGCGTGCGGTCTTCTGGCTGCTGACTGTCGTCGCAGGGGTCGTGCTCGCGCTGTCGTGGCGGGTGGTACCGGTCGATTCACCGGTTGCAAAGCGCCGAGGTCTGGACCCGGTGGGTACTGTCACGGCCGTCGCCGGGCTGGTCCTGCTGGTGATCGGCGCCGGTTTGGTGGGGATCCCCGGTGTCGCGCCGGTGCTGCCGGCTGTCCTGCTGGTGGCGGGAGCGGTCTCGCTCGGCGGTTTCGTGCTGACCCAGCGGTACGGCCGTGACCCGCTCCTGGAGTGGTCGGCGCTTACCCACCGGCGTTTCCTGCGCGCCAACGGCGTCGCCTTCGTCAACACGGCCACCACCAGTGCGTCCGGTACGTTGGTGGCCCTGGTTGCCGGTGACCTCTTCGGGCTCCGTCCGCTGCTTACGGGCTTGGTGTTGCTGCCGTTCTCGATCATGGTGGTGGTCGGGTCATCCGTAGGCGGGTACTGGCTGCGACGGCCAGAGCGCATCGGGATGGCGACGGGACTCGCGGTTGTGGCCGTGTCCATGGGCGGAATGGCTGTTGCGACCGCGACCCGGTCGCTGCCGGTGCTCGCGGTCGCGGTCGCCGTAGCCGGACTGGGACTGTCCTGGGCTGCGATGACGTCCACCGACGCCGCGACGGCGGCCCTCCCCGGCGAGCGGCAGGGCACAGCCGCAGGAGCGGTTAACACCGCCGCACAGGTGGGGACGGCACTAGGGGTCGCCGTGTTGGTCACCGTCGCCTCGCTCGTCGACGGCGAATCGGCGGTCGAAGGGCGCGGGTACGTCATCGCCTTCGCCGTGGCCGCCGGACTCGCCGGAGTCGTGGCATTGGCCCTGGCTATCAAGAGGTGGGACATGACGCGGACATCGCCGACACCATCCGCATGACCAGGTACGTCCTGTGCGGCTGGAAAGTCATCGCTGATGGTCAAGCATATATTGGACCTTTCCAACCTCACCCGGCGTTGAGGTGAAGTGTGAGGACGGCTCTCGCTCGCGCGGGGAGACGCCGTGTGTATCACCGCCCGGTAGTCGCCAGCCGGGCCACCCCTGCTTGCGCGGGGAAGACCGCCCCAACCGCCACCGGGCAGGCTGCCGAACGAACCACCCCTGCTCGTGCGGGGAAGGCAAGCGTGGGGCGCCCGTGCGCGGGCTGCTGCGCGAACCACCCCGCTCGCGCGGGGAAGATGCGACTCGGCCCGCCACGCCGCCGGATCTCGCCGGACCACCCCGCTCGCGCGGGGAAGACGGGCTTGGTGGGTTGGTGCTGCCCCTGCCCGGGGGGACCACCCCCGCTCGCGCGGGGAAGACTCGTCCTCGGAAATCAGCCACGCATTCCAGTGAGGACCACCCCCGCTCGCGCGGGGAAGACCCAGAAGGGCAAGCCCCCGGCGCGTGCGGAGGACGGACCACCCCCGCTCGCGCGGGGAAGACCAGCAGGGCTGACGGTCCTGTGGCGCTGGGCAGGGACCACCCCCGCTCGCGCGGGGAAGACCCGTAGCCGCCCACCCGGGTGATCTTCTGGTCCGGACCACCCCCGCTCGCGCGGGGAAGACCACGTGCGCGGCATCCGCGCCTCGCTCGGGGTGGGACCACCCCCGCTCGCGCGGGGAAGACAGGGCAGCCGCCCGAGGTACGCGACGTCCGCCGGGACCACCCCCGCTCGCGCGGGGAAGACAGCTGCGCGCCCTGCTCCTCCAGCGCCTTCGACGGACCACCCCCGCTCGCGCGGGGAAGACGCGTTGCCGCCCGCCATGAGCCCGGTCGCGAGCGGACCACCCCCGCTCGCGCGGGGAAGACCCGACCGACGACATGGCGACGCCGCCGTACGGCGGACCACCCCCGCTCGCGCGGGGAAGACGCGCGCGCCGGTAGATCTCGGCGATCTCGGCGAGGACCACCCCCGCTCGCGCGGGGAAGACCTCCTCGGGCTGGGCGTGTGCCTCGGCATGTGGGGACCACCCCCGCTCGCGCGGGGAAGACATCGTCCGCCTGCCCGACTGGCGCAGCGAGTCGGGACCACCCCCGCTCGCGCGGGGAAGACGCCGAGACGCTGATGCTGATCAACGCCGCGGTGGGACCACCCCCGCTCGCGCGGGGAAGACCTGGGAATCGGGTGGTCCTTCTGGCGGCAGGTGGGACCACCCCCGCTCGCGCGGGGAAGACACTTCCTGAGCTGCTACGTTACAGGCCGATGCCCGCGTTTTCATTCGGTCCGCCGCGGTATCGGATATCCCCCTGATGTCTGCGGTGCAGATGCCGTCAGTGCTGTCCCATCCATCTGGCCTGCTTGTCGATCCTGGTCTTGAGACGACCCTGATCGAGGGAAAGAAGTGCGACCCGACCCGGTCGGCGTGCGGCAGTCCGGACCGCCTCCGATTGCGCGGGAAGGCAGACCAGGACTGCTGTTACGCCCTGGTCGGGAACGGGCCACCCGGCTCGCCGGGGAAGACGGTCGAGCGAAGCACGTGCAGCGGCGTGACAGCGCACCACCCTTGCTCGCGCGGAGAAGACCGGCAGCATTTGCTCGTCAACCAGTAGGCGCCGCGAGCACCCCTTGCTCGCGTGGGGAAGACGGCGCGATCCTCGCGGGACCATCCCCGCTTGCGCAGGGAAGACCGTCCGGCGCCGTAGGGAGTCGTGGGGCCGGGCGGACCACCCCTGCTCCCATGGGAGAAGACTGTGCCTGCTGGTGGCGTCGATCGGCATATCGCGGACCACCCCCGCTCGCGCGGGGAAGACCTGGCGAACGGCACGGTGAAGGAGTTCACCGAGGGACCACCCCCGCTCGCGCGGGGAAGACCTCGTCGTCGTCCTGGTCCCGCTGGTGTTCAGCGGACCACCCCCGCTCGCGCGGGGAAGACGGGGTCGTCGCGGTCACGTCGCGTCCCACGCCGCAGACCACCCCCGCTCGCGCGGGGAAGACGCCTCGTGCTGTACGGCGAGTGCCGCACTCAGGGGACCACCCCCGCTCGCACGGGGAAGACAGCTCCGCGTCGGCGGTGTGGATCGACCCGGGCGGACCACCCCCGCTCGCGCGGGGAAGACCACCACACTGACGTACTGATTCACCTCGAATTGGGACCACCCCCGCTCGCGCGGGGAAGACATGCGGACGCACTCGATCCGGAGTCCCGCCTTCGGACCACCCCCGCTCGCGCGGGGAAGACACCGCGAAGTTCAGGAAGAACTGGCTGACCGGGGGACCACCCCCGCTCGCGCGGGGAAGACTGCTGGAGCTGGACCGCATCCACTGGCGGCTGCGGACCACCCCCGCTCGCGCGGGGAAGACGTCGTGGGCCAGGCGGCGGCCGCGGGCGGCCTGGGACCACCCCCGCTCGCGCGGGGAAGACGTCGTGGGCCAGGCGGCGGCCGCGGGCGGCCTGGGACCACCCCCGCTCGCGCGGGGAAGACCTCGACGGCCGTGCGACGACGGCGGACGTCGCGGGACCACCCCCGCTCGCGCGGGGAAGACGGGCGCCGGCCTGACCGGGCCGGCTTCATGCAGGGACCACCCCCGCTCGCGCGGGGAAGACCCCGGCAACGAGGTGATCGTGCCGTCGATCACCGGACCACCCCCGCTCGCGCGGGGAAGACTGCGCTGGTCGCGCCCCCTGCCGGGGTCAGTTGGGACCACCCCCGCTCGCGCGGGGAAGACCCTCCCTGAGATGCGCAACGCTATCGCGATAGCGGACCACCCCCGCTCGCGCGGGGAAGACACTTCCTGAGCTGCTACGTTACAGGCCGATGCCCGCGTTTTCATTCGGTTCGCTGCAGTCTCGAATATCGCTCTGACGTCTGGCGGAGCGTGTCAGGGCATACACGCATTTCTGCGTCGTTCACGGTAGGTCAGAGGCGTTTCAGCCTGCGTGGTCGGAGCATGCCCCAGGTGAGCCCGTCGCTGATAGTGATCTCGGCTTCGTGGGCGCTCCAGCCTTCGATTCCGTGGTGCTGGGCGGCGGCGGCATGTAGCACGGCGCGGACTTCGTGCTCGTCGAGTTCGCCGCCGCCCACCCATCGACCGAGTTTGTTCGCAGCGCGTAGCAGGCTGTCGTGCCGTTGCCCGGGAGTGGCTCTGCGGACCTTGTCCGCTTCGCCGGTGACGATGGCGTCGAGGTAGGCGTCCGGGTGGTGTGGTGCCTTGCTCGTTGAGCGCGGTGGTGTCGGTGGTGTAGGCGGCAGCAGGAGGGGAATCAGCCATTGGGGCAGCGCGGCGATCGGCGCGTGGGTGATCGGCCGGTAGATGCCGCGGTTGCTTACTGAGCCTGCGGCGACGATGTAGCCGCCGGCGCCGCGGGTGTCGATTCGCCATCCGAGGCGGCCGATCGTGTTGCGCAGCTCCGGCTCGACGGGGGCGCGGAAGTACAGGTGCTGTCCGCCGGAGGGGGTCCGCACGGTGTAGGTCCGGTTCGGGTAGGGCTGCCCAGCTGCTGCGGCGAGGCGTGTCAGGACGTCGCGGCCGTGCCGGGCGCCTGCCCACTGCGGCGGTGGTTGGTGGCCGTGGGCGTCGTCGAGGTCGATCACGTACAGCCCGCTGGGCCGGCAGGCGATGCCGATGTTGAACGGCCGGGTGCTCCAGATGTCGCGGATCCGTTCGGGGTCGCTGGTGGCGACGGATTGCCAGCCTTTGTCCTTCGGGATTTTGCTGCGTGGCCACAGCGGGATGACGTGGTGACCGTCGCGGGCGGCGTTGAGCGCGACGCGCATCAGGCGCGGTAGTGAGGGTGTACTGGTGCTCGGCGATCCAGCGGTGGTCGCGATGTCCAAGGAAATTCAGTCCTTTTGGTGTCGGTGATGTTCGGACTCACGGCCTGGGTGAGCTGCCAGGGCCGGGGCCGGGCCAGCTGGCCCGACCGGAAGAGCTCCGCGCTCCCGTGGAGCGGTCGCAGGCCCTGTGCCCCACTGAGGCGCGCGGTCTCGTTGCCACGCTGGCGCGATCGCGGCGCTCTGCTTCCGCGCCGTTCTGGTGGGCCGCAGCCCGTGCGCGTGCAGGAACTGCCGGGGCAGCGCGCCTGCGCGGCGACAGGCGTCGGGCCTGTCGCCGCGCGCTGCGCAGGCACGCTGCCGCCGGTGTGGGCGCGGTCTGCCGGGGTTATTCGGGTTCGATCAGTCCCCTGCGCTCGATGTCCTCGACCGCTTGGTGCACGAGAGGGCGGAGGGCCTCTGGAGGCATCTGGAGGTCCAGGGCGGTGCGCAGCAGTCCGGCGAGGCGGTGGCCGGGGCGGGCGGTCTCGGCGCGGTCGAGCGCCAGGGAGGTGAGGACGCCATCTCCGCGCAGATAGGCGGACATGGCCAGCAGGGCGGCGGGCTCGGCGCACTGGGGGGCGGGGCACTGCCGGGTGAGTTCGGTCCACAGTCGTTCGGCGGCACGGGCATGCTCACCGGCGGCGGTGGCGATGCACGAGTCGCGCACCAGGCTGTCCGACAGGGCCACGGCCAAGGCGGCGACGTCCTGGTCGGAGAGCGCCCCGGAGCGTGTAGCGGTTCGCTTCACGTACCGCATCACCAGGCGGTAGGAGTCGTTCGTCGATCGCGGCCGGTCGTGCCGGCCGACCAGCTGGTCGATGAGGCTCGCCCGGCGGGCCAGGGCCTCTTGGGGGTCGGGGCGCAGTGTGGCGGTCAGGTCGTCGCGGCTGCCGAATGTGCGCTGGCCTTGCATTACGGAGGTCACGGCGAGCACGGAGGTGTTCGGGTCCGGCACGGTGCCGGTGTGGGTGGGGTCGTCGTAGTCGTGCCATCGGGCTCCGGCGGTGATCGTCGAGGTCCAGAACATGTGCAGTGGCATGTCGTGCTCGGCGAGTGCGGCCCGTATCTGTGCGACCAGGGCGTCACGCGGCAGGAGGTCGTCGTCGGGCTCACCGCCTCCGACGACGACTCCGAGGGCGATCGCGCCGGGGTGGCGCGCCGTGATCACGGTGACCTGGCCGATCAGGTTGCTGGTGAGCGTGTCGGAGGGCAGCGGGAAGCACATCGTCATCGTGATCGTGGCACCGGCGAGGACGTTGATCACCACGGCGTCGGCCGGGTAGTAGCCCATCAGGTGTGGCGCGGCGGCGATCAGGTCGCCGGGCTGGGTCAGTGTGGCCGGCGCGACCTGGTCCAGCGGGGACGTGGACGAGCTCGGGGTCGGTTCGGGCGTCGGATCGGACATCACAGGTGTGCTCCTTGAACAGATAGTGAGGATGTGATCGGGCAGTGCGGATGCCGCGAGGTGGCCGTGATCGGGCGCCTCGTGAGCGGGACCGGACCGGGTCAGGGCTTGCCCTGTTCGGTGGGTCGGTCGTGCGGGGCGGTGCGCTCGACGCGCATGCCGGCCTGGGCGGCGAGCAGGACGTAGACGTCGTCGGCGACGGAGAAGCCGTCCAGCGCGTGCCATTCCCAGCCGTCGTAGGGCACCTGAGTGCCGTCGAGGTGCTGCATGACGCCGGCGGGCAGGTATTTCAGGTGGTACATGCCTCGGGCGCGGAATGTAAAGGACGACTTCCCCGTCGGTGGTGTCGAAACGCGCGATCGGCGCCCTGTCGAGGACGGTGAACTCATTGCAGCGGCACAGGAAACCGGCCGGTGGACTGCAGGCTGCCGAGGCTGCTGTGCGTCCTGCGGGCCGGGTGTCGTGGACGGTGTCGCCGACTGGGGCGCCGATGGCGGTGACCAAGGGCCAAGCTCACTCGGCAGCGCAGTAGGGTTGTGAACTGGCGGTCCTTCACGGTGTGGCGGTTGCGCCCGAGTCGGTGCGGTTTCCATTCGACATCGGACGGAAGCGCGCGCGGCGACCGCCTGGGACAGCTGCGGCATATCCGGTTTGTTTGTTCGCCGGGTGCTTTGCGTGATGACAAGTCGGCGTCGAGTCGCGGGCCGCGCACAAGCCACAACAAGATCAACAACTTTGCACTATGGTATCCATGGATTTTTCGAGCTACGGCGGTGTCGAGTGCGGTCATTCCGGCTCTGCCATCGGTCAGCCGGGAGACGGTGGGGAAGGCGCCATCGTCGCCGTGCCCGGCTCGTGCAGCGGCCTGATCGTTGACCGCTACTGCCGTCGGCCGGTGTCGACGGGGCGTCGACGGGCGGCGTACGGGGCAGTGCGGAGTGGGCATGCCGCCACCGCGACGGCCACCGTGGTCTTGACGGAAGCGGCATGGTGGAAAGCGGATGTCTGCCCGGGGTGGTAGCTCCGGCTTCTCACGCTGGTCACCGCGCTCGGTGGTGGCTGGGGTGGTTGTCGCGTACTGCTGCGAGGCGCAGCTCCAGCGAGCGCAGGTTCCGTGAGTCGGCGGGGCTGGTGGCGCGCGTGCGGGTGCGTCGCACGAGGTCGACCGCGAGGTCGATGCCGCCGAGGATGGTCAGACTCGACTGCTTCCCCGCGGTGAACCAGCCGTGTGCGGTGTCCACTCGGCACAGCGCGGCCAGTGAGGGCACCGCGTGGGTGAGCAGCGTGTCGATCTCGACCTCGGGAACGACGAGCCGCACGGCCGCGCCGTCGACCAGGTGCGCGGTCAGCGCGGCGAGGGCGTCGTCGACGGCCGAGGCCATCGCCCGGCAGGTGGCGGTCTCGGCCGCGGACCGGCCGTCGGGGCAGGTGTCCTCCCACGTGTCGCGGGCATCGGCCAGGCGCCTGATCACCTCGACCAGGCTGTCGGGGGCGATGTCGGATATCGCGAACGCGGCGACGCGCTCGTCGTCCCAGGCAGGGTCGGGCGACTCCACGTCGAGAACGTCGAAGTCGGGGTTGTCACGCTTCACTCGGGTTACCTCATGAACTTTCCAGTGTCGAAGGGGAGATGACCGTTTCCCGGGTGGTGTGTCGGTCAGTGGAGCGAGGGTTCGTTGCCGTGGCCGCCGGCTGGCGCGTGGCTGTTGTGCGGTCGCGCAATGAGACCTCCAGCGTTGCGACGAGCATGATGACTTCGGCGCAGGCCGGGTGCGACCAGGTGCTCGGCGGGCATCGGCTCGGCGAGCACCTGGGCGAACGTGCCCATCGGGGCGTGGACCAGGGCATCGGTGTCGGGAGACGGGCTGCCGCTTCGGTGACCGGAGACGGTCATTCGATGCCTGCCGGAACCTCGTCGGCGATGGGAGCGCGCACCATCGCCGCCCCGGGCGGCCAGGGCGTCCACGAGTCATCGCCGGCCGTGACGATGACCGCTTGGGCGCGCTGCTGGAACTGCTCGGAGGTGATGCAGCCGACGGTGGCCTCCAGCGACAGCAGGTAGTGCTCGGCCTCGGCGTGCCGGTTGGCCGCGACCACCTCGGGCACCCTGTTCAGGGAGGTGACCAGCAGTTCGGGCAGTGTGTCGCCGTAGGTGAGGCGGGCCATGCGCCGAACGGCTGCGAGGCGTTCGTGCAGGTTGTGCACGTGGTGCGGCGGGCCGTCGGGCATGAGCGTGAAGGACGTGCGTCGTACCTGGTTGAGGACGATGTAGTCGTGTTCGTCGACGAGTTCGTAGCGGAGGCCGTCGGCGGTGTCGGTGATGGACGTGATCCGGTAGCGCCCCCAGTGGTCGTCGAGTGATCCGTGGTAGTTGACCCATCGGCCGACTTCGGCATGAAGCGGCGAGGTCGCGGCTGAGGCGTGCGGTGGCTGCATCGGCGTCTCCTTCTGGTGGGTTGACGTGATTCGGGGTTGCGGTCGGCCCGGCGAGCCGGGTCACCCGGTTGTGGCTCGGATCGCCGTGGCCGGTCTTGACACGCTGAGGTGGTCAGGACGTCTACTCGGCCCACTGGGCGAGTTCGACGGTGTGTTCGGCACCGGAACCCGGTCCCTCCCAGTACCGGTCGTCGACGTCGATGAGGCGCACCCGGGCGGTTGCGTCGCCGTTGTCGTGGAGCAGTTCGGCGGTGGCGCCGGGGTAGTGCGTTGACATGTGAATCTGGCTCATCGGTGCCTCCGGTGGGACGTCGGTGGATCGCGGCCCGGTTAGCACAGCGGGGGAGGGCCCGAAGGGCGTCACGCGCGCGGTGCTCGTTCATCCGGGCGGGATCGCGTAGCGACCGAGCGCAGCGAGGCTGGTCTCGCCTGGATGGACGGGCATGGAGTGCGTGACGTGAAGCCCTCGCCCGGTGTGCTGCCCTTGGCGCGGTTCACCGACGTCTCCCACCGGAGGGGCGTGTCTACGGCTTGGGGGCTGTGACGGTCAGGGACGAGCGGCGTCGAACTCGTGGACGGCGCGGTGCGAGAGGGCCCGGAGTCGAGCGGTGACGGTCTCGTGGTCGACGCCGGCGAGGCTGGAGGGCAGGATCGCCCACCGGTCGGTGGCGATGTGTCCGGCCTTGAGGAGCGGGGAGTGCGGGCCGTCGATGGTCTTCAGTTCGATCGGCGGGGTGTGCCCGGCCGTGGGATTGATCAGGAGCAGTCCGCTGCCGTGTGCGGGTGGGGTGGTGATGTCGTTGACGGGGATGGCGAGGCGTTCGGTGCCGCCGACGGTGCCCAGCGCCAGGTACTGCACCGGGCCGGTGACCTGCACGACCGTCAGTTCCCGCCCCCAGGCCGGCTGGTCGAGGAAGGCGATGACGTCGCCGGGCTGGACCCGGCGCAGCAGTTGCAGCTCGATGGGGGCGGGGGAGAACAGCTCCGCCAGCAGCGTCGCCGACTTCCGCAGCATCCCGGCGCGGTCGGCGGGGATGTACCAGGCGTCGATGTCGTCGAGCTGATCGGCGCGGTGCCGCAGCGCGTCGACCGCCCGGCGGGGCTGCCCGTTCAGGGCGGTCAGCGTCGCTTCGACGATGACCGCGGTGGACACCGCGTCCTCGACGCGGGTCTCGGTGGGGCGCTGGTCGGCGCGGCCGGTCTTGCGGCCGCCGTTGAGCTCGTCGAGCACGGTCCTGATCGGGCGCAGGAACGGTTCGGGTTTGCGGCCGTGCACCCAGGGCAGCGGTCCGTCCAGGATGTCGCGCAGGAGGGTGACGACGCTGTGGGAGGCGGCGTCGCGGGCGGGTGCGGCGGCGAGCGCGTGCAGCATCGCCGCGGTGTGCAGTGCCCGTGCTCCGGCGGCCAGGGCCGGTTCGGCGGTGACGTGTCCGGCGAGCAGGGGGTCACGCCAGGAGGCGACCTGTTCCAGGACTTCCCGCGGGTCGCGTCCCCAGTCGATCGGGGCGCCGGTAGTGCCGGGCAGGCGTTCGAGGGCGTCGAGGTAGTCGGCGAACGCCTCGTCGGACAGGTCCAGGCCGGCGTGGGTGGCGTCGGCGTGTGCGTAGGCGAGGGCGGCGAGCGTGGGCACGTGGGTGGCGGTGGCGATGTGCACGACGTGGCGGCGGCCGAGGCGGGTGGCGGGGGTGGAGCGCGCGGTGAACGACAGCAACCGGCGGGTGGGCGACAGGCGCAGGTCGGTGGCGGTACCGATCATGGCGATGGTGCGTGCCCGGCCGGTTTCCCAGGACCTGGTGGCGTGTGTGGAGGGCGGTGGGGTGGCGTCGCGCAGCACACGCAGCACCTCGTCGATGCCCGTCCACGGCGCTTCCTCGGAGACCTCGGGGCGCAGGGTGCGGCGTCGCAGCAGCGGCAGCGGGGCGTCGATGATCGGCTCGATGTCGATGTCGATGTCGGGGTCGGTGCTCATGCGGTGGTCCTTGCTGGTCGGTGATATCCGGATCGGCAGGGCGGTATGACTGGCGGTATGGCGGGGGCCGCCGGCCTGTTCAGGCCGGGGTGGGGCGGCTGTGCAGGCGCAGGGCGAGCGCTTCCTCGACGTGGCGGGGCTCGGGGTGGGTGCAGGCGTCGAGGTCGGCCAGTGACCAGGCGACGCGTCGGACCTCGTCGACGCCGTGCTCGCTGAGCACTCCGGCCCGGTGGTGGCGGTCGAGCAGCTCCCAGGAGGTGCGGGGGAAGACGCTGCTCATGGCCAGGGCGGCGGCGGGCACCTCGGCGTTGGTGGACACCCCTGTGTCGCGCCATCGGTGGGCGGCGCGCAGGCGCGCCGCGGCGACTGTGTCGGCCAGCACCGGCAGCGTCACCGCAGCCTGCCCGTGCCGGTCTTGTTCGGGCCGGTGGTCGCGGTCGGAGCGGATGACGTGCAGCCGGACGGAGACGCGGTCGTAGACGAGCGGCGGCACCTGCCGCATCTCGGAGGCCAGGTCCGGGCAGGACACCACGAGCAGCGGGTCCGCGGTGAACGAGGTGGGCGTGCCGTCGACGGCCAGGACCACGTCGCGGTGGTCGAGGACCGGCAGCAGCGCCTCCCACTGCTCCGGTGGGCGGCGTCCGGCGGAGGTCAGGTGGAGCACGCCGTAGGTGGTCAGCAGCGCCGCTCCGGGCCCGTGCGAGCTGCCGATCAGCGCCGATACCGACGCGCCGCCGTAAGGAGCCCGGTAGGGCGGGGTGTGATCGAGCGGCACGTCGTGGGCGGGATCGCCGTGGCGTCGGTTCCGGGCCAGGACGAGTGCCTGCTGGTCGGTCAGCGCGGGCAGCAGGGCTGCCAGTGTGTGGGCGAACAGGCCACGGTCGGCGGGGTCCGGTCCGGTGAGCAGCACGTGGTGTCGACCGGCGGCTGCCGCCGCCAGCCCCCGTGCGGCCCACGGTGAGAGCGCCACGTCGTCGAGGACGGGCGTGATCGAGCGCTCGGGCGGCTGCCAGGTAGAGGGGGCCTGGGTGAGTGCGTCGCGACGGCCGTGGGCGTAGGCCACCACCGAGGCCAGGGTATCCGCGCCGAGAACCCGGATCCCGTCGAGCGCGGGCGCACCGGCCAGCCCCGCGGCGGGAACGATGACCCGGCGAAGGTCGGTTCGGTCTTGGAGGGACCGCAGGCACGCCTGGATGTCCGATGTCGGGTGCACGCTGCCGTCGAGGCCCAGACCGCCCAGGAAGACGGTGTCCTCAAGCGGCGGCATCTGGCCGGAGGCGGTCAGCACCGCGACGGCGACGGCGAGGTCGTGCACCGGGTACTCACCCCCGGTGGCGGGGTCGCTGTCGATGCTCACCGGCCTGACCGGGTAGGGCAGGTCGGAGTTTCGGATCGCGGCCTTGACCCGGTCCCACCGCTCCGGTCTGACACGACGACGGCCCGGCGGAGAGGTGTGGGCGTGGTGGCCGACTTCGACAACGGTGGTGATCACGAGGTCCTGAGCGCCGCCTGCGATCGGCAGGAGGGAGCGGATATGAGCTGTGGCCATGGTCTTCCCTATGGATAAACCGAAAAGATCGGGGGGAGTGCGCGGACAGGACCGCGTCGAGGGAGGCGGTGGGGGAGCCCGTCGGGCAGGCGGTGGTGGTGAGCCCGCGGTCGGAGGGCCGCCCGAACGCTGTGGTTGGCCGCACCCGCCGGGGCGGGGCCTGGTGACGAGCTCTGGCACCGGCAGCACGGGCCCACCCGGTCTGGACTGGGTGGGCCCGTGCTGTGCACGCGGACGCCTGGGAGGCGGTGGCCTGCTACTTGACCAGGGCCATGGCGCGCAGGGCGAGGTCGTCGAGGGCGTCGGCGCGGGCGGGGTCGGCCACGGTTTGGCTGTAGCTGGTGATCGCGTTCGCGATGCCCGCCGCGGTGGGCTGGGCTGCGGCGATGAAGTGCCGCAGCACGCCTTCGCGTTCGGCCTCGGTGAACCCCAACTCGCGGCCCAGCACCTGCACGGTCGTCTGCGGCTCGGTGACCGGCGCCCCGGCCTGCTCCTCCAGCGTCGTGACCTGTCGGGCCAGGAACGCAGGTGAGAGCCATTCGCGGACGTGGTCGCGGGCCTGTGCTGCGATGACGTCGAGCTGCTTCTTGACGGTGTCCTGCGACCAGCTGATCGTGCCGCCCTCCATGCGCTGCCCGAGGTGGACCTTGCGGAAGGCCAGCGCGGGCAGGGTGAGGCCGTTGCGGCAGATCCGCACGAACAGCTCCGGCTTGAGCGTCACCGATCCGGAGCCGACCTCGGAGTTGGAGAAGCGGAACCCGGCGAAGACCACAGGCTCCGAGCCGGGCTCGTAGCCCTGGCCCTCGGCGGCGGCCAGGCGGCGCCCGGTGTCGAGGTCGGTGGTGACCCGCTGCCGGTCGGCTTCCAGGTCGGGGTTGGTGAAGGGGTTGCGGTAGCCGGCCAGCAGGCGTGGTGCCAGCCGCTCCACGGTGGGGGAGTAGACCTTGCAGTGCATGGAGGAGTCGGTCAGGTCGCAGGAGCGGATCTCGACCTGCACGTCGGCCTGCTTGATGCCGTCGAGCACGGCGGTGAGCAGGTCGAGGTTGTCGACCATGCCGAACCGGTCCGACAGCATGGCGCGAAGCACTCCCGGCTCGCCGTCCTGGCCGCGGAAGAGCCGCAGCAGGAACGAGCGGGAGTCGGCCGGGTAGACCACGCTGGTCGCGCCGGTGGCGGTGCGCTTGGACTTGCCGTGCAGCAGGCCGTTGACGTTGGCGTCGAACAGGTCGGGCCGCTCGGTGCGCAGACGCCGCAGGTACTTCGAGCCGATGCCCAGCTTCGCCGCGATCGTGGTGTCCGCGGCCGCGGTGGGCACGTAGAGCCCGTCGACCAGGGTGACGCCGTGGTCGTCGACGACCGGCTCGACCCCGGACAGCTCGATCGCGCCGCCGCGGGCCCGCAGGGTGGTGGCAGGGGCCACCACGTCGATCTTGGCGGCGTTCTGGGTGCGCAGCATGTGCAGCATGTGCTCGAAACCGGCATTGCGCACAGGGGTGGTCAGGGACACGAGAAGCTCCATTCCGCGAGGGCCACGCACGCCGTGGCGTACGTGGCCCTCGCATTCGGGTGATCGACAGCGGCGTGGTCGCTCGCCGTCATCGGGTGTGGTGGCGGTGGTGCCCCGCCCCGGTGTCGGCGGGGCGCGGCCGATCGGCCGTGGCGGCCGCAGGAGGGCACGCTGCGCTGATGGCGGCGTGCCTCTCGTGGCGTCGCGCTACGGCAGGCCGTCCCTGCCCCGCCGAGGCAGGGGGAGGCGGACAGCGGCGCAGGTGAGCGCCGGAGTGGGGTGAGATGACCTGCCTGGGGTGCCGCGGTCAGCCGCAGTCGCACTCGGCGGTGCCCGCGCTGGTGACGAAGGCGCAGCGCGGGGTGTGGAACGTGGTCAGGATGACGCCGCCGTCGTCGGACCGGATGACGATCAGCGGGTGGCCGTTGCGTTCGGCCCACCGGAACTGCTTCGGGTCCAGGCGCACCGGGTCGGCGTCGTAGCCGACGATCGTGGCGACCAGCGTCTGGAGGATTTCCCACAGGTCCGGTCCCGGTGTACCGGTGCTCTGCGGTGGTGCGGGGTGCTCGAAGCGGGCGAGCAGGCCGCCGTCGCAGTTCGACAGGTCGATCCCCGTACCCGGCCCGAGCACCCCGGCCAGCGCCCGCAAGGCCGGGTACACGAGGTGCTCGGGCTCGGGGTGGTCGGTGCCGATCCGGACGCTGTAGGCGCCGCGGGCGGTCAGGGAACCACCGGGACGGCGGCGCACGGCCAGCCGCAGCTTCTGCGCGGCGGTCATCGCATCGTCGTCGAGGTCGACGCCCAGCGAGTGGAACCACTGCCCCAGCAGTTCAACGGCGTCACCGCCGGACACGCTGCGTTCCGGGTCGTCGTGCTCAAGGTCCTTGTAGTGGCGCAGCAGACGCATCACGGCCGCGCCTTCGACGCTGTCGGGATCGAAGCCGGCGGCCTGCGGGGTGATGTCGCCGGTGGGTGGTTGTGGCGTCATGCGCTACACCACCAACGAGGAGAACATCGGCAGCCGGTATGCCTCCGACGCCGGGATCAGGTCGATGATGTCGCGCTCGCCCGTCCACCGTTCGACGAACCGCAGATGCACCGACAACCACTGACGGACCCACCCGGGCATGGCATCGCTGACCGGCCGGTGGCCGTGGCCGCCGTAGAAGGTCATGAACATCCAGTGCTCGTGCCGCCATGCGAGTTCGGCGGCGATCCGGATCGGGATGGAGGCCAGTTCGGCGGGATGCCACCGGGCGCCGTAGGCGGTCCAGGCGTCTCCGCCTGCCATGAGCGGCTGCACGACCAGCCGCCACGGCTCATCGTGGCCCACCAGCCTTCCCTTCGGGTCGACCGGGCGGACCTGCCGGCACTGCGGGCACCGGCCGTAGAGCGAGGTGGGGCGAAGGTTCGAGCGCGGCCCGATGCTGCCCTCCAGGGCAGGCTGACGACGACCGGCACAACGAATGGTGTCCAAAAACAAACCGTTGGAATTTTTCACGCGCATGATAATCTTTCCGTTGACATTCCGATCCTCGACGATTTCGCGATTATTGGGCGAGGTCGGCCGGTTATCCGACTGGGTATTGACGATCGATAAATACATGTGCTCGGCGACGGTTCTTTCCTGCCGCCCACCCGGTCGAAGCCCCCGCCGTCGTCTACGGCGTCGGGCCCCGTCCGGTGGGGCGCACTCGGATGGCGTCCGCGGCGGGGTAAGGGGGCAAGCCCTCTTTTCGGGCTTGCCCCCGGCCCGACGCGGGCGCAGAGTGCGCAGCCCCACCAGACGGGGCACCGCGCCGGATCCAGCCCCTCACCTCATCAGTGCCAGGCACAAGAGGGCTGGCACAAGCTTCCGGACACCGGTGGCGAGGCGCCGCGCCGCCTTCGAGGCGGGCGGGTGCGGCCGCATCAGCGCGAGCTGGGCCAGCGGCGAAGCAGTCGCCGCCGGTGTCGGCTGAGCGTGTTGAGCACGACCCGCAGGCCTCGTCGCTGTACTCGTACAAGGGTGGTGTGGTCGGAGAGCAGGTGCGCTGCCGCGAGCGGCGCGCGACCCCGGGCCTTCCGTCGCAGCCCCTCGGCCACCGCGGCCCGTCGGCGCTGTGGACGCGGATGGCCCGCTCGTTCCCGCCGCACACATACCGGCTGGCGGCGATGTGCCCCCGGTGACACATGCCCGACCTCGGCCTGTCCGGCGGCGCATCGCAGCGATGCGGCATCCGAAGTCGCGCAGCAACCGGTGGGCATCGCCCTCCGACGCGGCCCGGCGACCCGGTAGGCGGTGGACGGTGTGGTCCTCCGCGGGGCGATCGGCCCGACCCGCCCGGTCCGCGGCGCGAACGCGCCAGGGACCGACACATGCGCGGGTCCGCCTTTGTGCGGAGTGGCTCGGTGCGGCGCGGTGTATCGCTGGGTGTCCAGTCGTCGACCGGATCGGGGAGGTGTCATCCGTTGGTGACGTCCGAACCGCAGCTGCCTCGTGGTCCCGACTCCGCATTCGCCGGTGTCGGCGGCCCTGAGGTGTCCAACACGGCGTCCGATGTCGTGGGCGCGGTGGTGCAGGCCGGTGTGGTGCACGGTGGCGTGCACCTGTACGCACCGCCGCCCCGCACCTCGGTGGTGCCCTGCCAGCTGCCCTCCGCGCCGGCGCTGTTCGTGGGACGAGCGGCGGAGGTGGACCTGCTGGACCGTGCCCTGGTCGCGGCAGGGGTCTCGACAATCGGCGGCGCCGGCGGGATGGGCAAGACCTGGCTGGTCCTCGCCTGGGCGCACCGTCACCTGGACCGGTTCCCCGACGGGCAACTGTTCGTGGACCTGCACGGCTTCAGCCCCACGCGAGAGCCGATGGACCCGGCGGTGGCGGTGCGCGGGTTCCTCGACGCCCTCGGCGTCGACCCCGGACGCATCCCGGCCGACCTGGACGCGCAAGCGGCGCGCTACCGGAGCCTGGTCGCGGGGCGGCGCATGCTGATCGTGCTGGACAACGCCGCCACGAGCGGGCAGGTCGTGCCGTTGCTGCCGGGCGGCTCGACCTGCACCGTGCTGGTCACCGGCCGCACCAGGCTCTCCTCCCTGATCGACCGGCACGGCGCCCGCCACCTGACCCTGGACGTGCTGACCCACGACGAGACGCACGCCCTGCTGGCCGCTCGCCTGGGCACCGCCCGCGTCGTCGCCGAACCCGATGCCGTCGAGGAGCTGGTCGGACTGTGCGGGCGCTACCCGTTGGCCCTGGCGATCACCGCCCGCAACGCCGCCACCCGGCCCCTCGTCCCCCTGGCCGAGATCGCCGGCGAACTGCGCGAGCTTGGCCTGGAAGCGCTCGACCACGACACCGACCCCGCGGCCAGCCTGCCCGCGGTCCTCTCCTGGTCCCTGCGCCGGCTCACCGACGAACAACGCACCGTGTTCGCGCTGCTCGGGATCGCGCCCGGCCCCGACACCACCGTGTCCGCCGCGGCCGCCCTCACCGGCCTGCCTCCCGCCCGTGCCCGCAAGGCGTTGTCGGCGCTGGAAGAGGCCTCACTGGTCGAACGGCGGTCGCACGGCCGGTACGCGATGCACGACCTGATCCGCGACTACGCCACCACCACCGCCCACGACCTGCCCGACGACGTGAGGCAGACCGCGCTGACGCGGGTGATGGACTTCCACCTGCACACCGCCACCACCGCCGACCACCTCCTCAACCCCCACCACCCGTTCCTGCCGCCCGCCGAGCCCGCGCCCGGAGTGCGGCCGCTCCCGCTGTCCGACGACGCGGCGGCGGCCGACTGGCTGCAGGACGAACACGCCACCCTGCTGGCCACCCAGCACGTCGCCGCCGCTCTCGGCCACCACCGGGTCGTCTGGCACCTCGCCTGGGCGCTGAACAACTTCCACATCCGGCGGGGACACCTGCGCGACTCGCTCGCCTCGTGGCGGGCGGCGCTGGACGCCGCCGCTCACCTGCCCGATCCCGCCTCCCGTAGCCGCGCCCACCGGCACCTCGGCCGCGCCTGTGCCCGGCTGGGCCGCCACGAGGAGGCCGCCGCGCACCTCGACCGCGCCCTCGACCTGGCCACGCGTCACCGCGACACCGTCGAACAGGCCCACACCCACCGGGTGCTCGCGTTCTCGTGGGGCCGCCGGGGGGACGATCGGCGGGCCTTGGACCACGCCCGACACGCCCTCGACCTCTACCGCGCCGTCGGTCGGCCGCTGTGGGAGGCCGACGCGCTCAACTCGGTGGGCTGGTACTCCGCGCGCCTGGGCGACCTCGACACCGCGCGCGACCACTGCCACGCCGCCCTCACCCTGCACCGCCAGCACCACGACCCCGACGGCGAGGCGTCCATCATGGACAGCTTCGGGTTGATCGCCCACCGCGGCGGCGAGCACCGGCAGGCGATCGGCCACTACCGCCAGGCCCTCGTCCGGTACCGCACCCTCGGGAACACCTACTTCCTCGCGTACACCCTCGACAACCTCGGTCACCCACACGCCGCCCTCGGACAACACGAGCAGGCGCGCACGGCCTGGCAGGAGGCAATGGAGTTCTACCGTGAACAAGGCCGCGACACCGATGCCCGACGCCTCCGGCGACAACTCGACGATCTCGACGATTCCCTCGACACAAGTCCCGGCCGTACCTGATCGCTGAACCGGCCCGTGCTCCACCCTGCGTGGCGACCCGACGTGCCGCTTCGCCCCTTGCACCGGGACGTCCTTATCGGGAGACCTACTTCCTGGCTGCCCCTGGGCCGCACTCAGGGCCGATGTCCGGGTCGGGGTGGGCGAACAGTTCGGTCTGTACACCTGTGGGACGGCGGGGCCGCAGCACGGTCTTTACGCACCGGCGGCCTGCTGGTGACGCCCCGGCAGGCCGCGCAGCGGTTGCGCGCCGAGGCCGGTACGGCACCCACGGCGGTGTCGGCGTCGAGTCCGCCGCCCTGCGCGCACCGGTACACCACGTTACCGACGGGGGCCCGGCGAGTTCGCATGCGGCGTACGTGCCGCTGAACACGATGCTCTCGGCGAGACGCTCGGCAGCCTCTCACGATCCGCGCCCGCCAAACAGCGTTGGGAACCGCCGTTTACCGCTGGTGGTCACAGCCTCTGTGACCACCAGCGGTAAACGGCGGCTTCAGAGTGCAGGGCCTGTTGTTGTTCGAGCGTCGCCGGATCCGCGTGGCGGGAAGCCCCAGCGATAGTTGGCGGGCGAGGCGGATGCAGGACCGAGCTGCTACCGCACCGGTGGGCAGGTCGGAATGTAGGGCAATCCGGGGACGTGCTCCCCCCACTCGCTCTTGGGAATCCGCGCTCCGCGACCTGGCAGGCGAGGCTGCGCTCGGGGGCGCAGGCGAGGTCCCGCCGCGCGCTCAGGTCCCACACGAACGATCCGTATTCGTCCGACCTGAACACGATGGAGTCACCGACGACAAGGGGATGTGCCTCCACGACGTGTCCGACAGGAGGATTCTGGGCCGTGAATCCGGACTGAGCGGGTTCAGTCGGTTCCCGCCCTCGCCTTGACGGCGAGTATCCCGGTGCCGGGCGCCACCGTCATCGCCGTCTGGACCGTGCGTGGCAGCGTCGCGGTCAGGTCGTTCGTGGCCACGGATCGGATCTCGGTTGCGTCGGTGGTCGTGCTGACGACGTGTTGCAAGTCGTCGGTCAGGTGGGCGGAGGACGGCAATTCCCGGGTGGGGACGGCGCCGGACAGGTCGACCAGCCGGCTGCCACTGTCGAAGCCCAGGAGTGTCCACCGGCCATCGGCGCCGAGGTCAGCCGCAAGTGGCTGCCCCAGGTCCCGGGGAGTCCGGTCGTCGTGTCCCAGAACTCGGTGTGACCGTCGCGCAGCCACACCAGCGTGTGTCCGTTGGACGCGCTCGCCCGCACCTCCCGGACGTCGCCGCGAGCGATCTCGCTGGCGGCCGAGTAGAGGATCGTTACCGCGCTGTCGCCGACGATCGCGTGTCCGTTGTCGATGAACTCCACGTTCGGGGCGGCCGACGTCCCCATGTCGACGGCGTGACGACCTGCGTCGTGAGGTCCACAGTGGGCAAATGAGATCCTCGGTCCATGACGATCGCGTGCCGACCGTCCGGGGCGACGCTCGGGCTGACGGGGGTGATCGGGACGCAGGACGGCGATGGTCGGTGCTCGCCCGCCTCGTCAGGACAGGTGTTCCGCTACTCGTCGAGGTTGTCGGATGGGTGGCGGACCGAGGCTGCTTCGGCGCGTTGCGCCAGTGCGACGACGCGCTCGGCGAGTTCGGGCCACAATTCCCGCGGCAGGTTGTGGCCCATGCCGTTCACCAGCACCAGTTCCGCGTCGGGGATGGCGTCCGCCGTGGCACGTCCGCCGCTGACGTCGATCACACGGTCGGCGGCGCCGTGCACGACCAGGGCGGGCACCCGCAACGACCGCAGCCGCGCGGTGCGGTCGCCCGTCGCCACGGCTGCGAGCCCCTGCCGCTGGAGGCCCAGGGCGTCGTACCCCCGGTCGTGCACGACACCGGCCCGCTCGGCCGCCTCGGCCTCGTCGAACGCGAACACCGGTGACGCGGCGATCCGCGCCGCCCGCACCTGCCACCGGACGAATGCCTCCCGCTCGGGCGGCGGCAGGCCCAGTTCCGCGAACACCGCGAAGTCGGCCTCGCCCACGCCCGGCGCGCCGGTGCTCGACATCATCGACGTCAGCGACCGCACCCGCTCGGGATGCTCGATCGCGAGAACCTGCGCGACCATCCCGCCCAGCGACGCCCCGACCACGTGCGCCCCGGTCCACCCGAGCACGTCGAGCAGCCCGGCCGCGTCCGCCGCCATGTCCGACAACGTGTAGGACACCGTCGACAGCTCACCGGCCAGGGCCGCGGCGAAGTCGGGGACGGGCGCGTCGGGGAAGTGGGTGGACCGACCGGCGTCGCGGTTGTCGAACCGGACCACCTGCACACCGCGGTCGACCAGTTCCCGGCAGAACCCGTCCGGCCAGTCGACCAGCTGCGCGCCCGCGCCCATGACCAGCAGGACGGGCGGCGCACCGGGGTCGCCCAGGCGCTCGTATGCGATCTCGACGCGGGACGGGCCGACGTCCCGTGCTCTCTGCTCTGGCATGACCACGACGATAGATCGAACGAACGGTGGGGAAATCGTTCTGCGGTCCGATGTTTTCCCTTGAACCCAGGTCGTATGGTGGGAATGGGAACACTGAGTGTTTCATCCTGTGGGGGTCTCGTGGTTCTGGAGGACGTGGATGGCTTTGGCCAGGCGTCCGGCGCGGCAGGGGCAGCTGCGTAGTTTGCGCGGGACGCGCCAGGTCTTGAGGTGGGCGTTGGCGCGTTCGCCCGGTCGCGAGGTCTGCCCTGGCACCCGCGCGCAACGCCGCTGGTTCCACAAGATCGGCAACGTGCTGTCCGCGTTGCCGAAGTCAGCGCATCCCGGGGTGAAGAAGGTCCTGGCCGAGATCTGGAACGCCGAGGACAAACGGCACGCCTTGGACACTGTGACGGCCTTCGACACCGCCTACGGCGCGAAGTTCCCCAAAGCCACCACGAAGTTCCCCAAAGCCACCGCGAAGATCACCGATGACAGCGAGGAGCTGCTGGCGTTCTACGACTACCTCACCGAGCACTGGATCCACCTGCGCACCACGAACCCGACCGAGTCCACCTTCGCCACCGTGCGGCACCGCACCAAGGTCACCAAAGACCCAGGATCCCGCGCCGCCGGCATCGCGATGGCGTTCACACTCATCGAGTCGGCCCAGATCCGCTGGCGAGCGGTCAACGTTCCACAACCGGTCGCCCTCGTCCGCGCCGGCGCCCGCTTCGAGAACGGCAAACTCGTCGAAGGACCCGAGGAGCACGCACCACCCACCGCAGCCTAAAGATCTTCATCCACAGGTCTTGACTATTACTCTCGGATCGAGTAGAGAGATCCGATCGAGCAGTCGGTGGTGGGACGAAGGTGAGTGCCGTACTACGCTCGCAGGCACACCCAGTTCGTTCCGCGCCGGCTCGCATGGCCCCCGTCACGCGCTTGTGCTGTCCTTTGGGTGCGCGTCGGCGTGTCGGGGAGGGAGTGCGGATGACGGATGTCCGGCGGTTGGCCCGGCGGCTGCAGGTGTTGGAGGCGATCACCGACAGCGCACTGCGCGAGCTGGACCTGGACAAGCTGTTCGACGTGCTGCCCCGGCAGGTACGGGAGCTGTTCGCGGTCGACACCGTCACCGTGCTGCTGGTGGACGCCGGCGGCGGGCACTTGGTGGCCAGGGCGACCTCCGGCCTTGAGGAGGAGGTCCTTCAGGGCGTGCGGGTACCTGTGGGCTCGGGTTTCGCCGGCGCGGTCGCCAACCGCCGGGAACCGGTGCAGATCGACCACGTCGACCCCTCGACCGTGGTCAACCCGCTGCTGTGGGAACGCGGTCTGCGGGTCATGCTCGGCGTGCCGATGGTGGCCGAGGGCAGGTTGATCGGGGTGCTGCACATCGGCAGCACGGCCGAGCGCCGGTTCACCGACGAGGACGTCGACCTGCTCCGGCTCGCAGCCGACCGGCTGGCCACGGCGGCGCACCTGCATCGCTCGCGCTCCGAACTGGCGGCCGCCGCCCTGCTGCAGGACAGCCTGCTGCCCGACCGGCTGCCGACCACACCCGCCTGGGAGTTCGCGGCCCGGTACGTGCCCGGCGCGGAGAACGGTGTGGGCGGCGACTGGTACGACGTGTTCGAACTGCCCGGCGAGCGCATCGGCGTGGTCATCGGCGACGTGGTCGGCAGCGGGCTGCCCGCCGCCGTCGTCATGGGACGACTGCGCAGCGCCCTGCGCGCCTACGCCCTGGAGTTCCCCGACCCGGCGGACGTGCTGGGCAAGCTCGACCGCAAGGCCAGCCACTTCGAGGCCCACACCATGGCCACGGTCGCCTACGCCGTGATCGACACCGTCACCGCCCGCGTGGACCTTGCGCTGGCCGGCCACCTGCCGCCGGTGCTGGCCGGCCCCGGTGAACCGGCCCGGCTCGTCGACTCCCCGGTCGGACCGCCTGTCGGGTATAACCTGGCCGTTACCGGCCGCCGGGGCACGGCCCTCGACCTGCCACCCGGCGCGCTGCTGGCGTTTTACACCGATGGGCTGGTCGAACGGCGTGGCGTGGACCTCGACAGCCGACTGGAGCAGTTGCGCCGACAAGTGACGGCGACAACCGCGGAGACCGTCTGCGCCGGAATCATGGCGGACCTGGTCGGCAACCAACCCGCCACCGATGACATCGCCCTGCTCGTGTCTCGTCACCGTCCCGAACCCACCTGACAGGTCCCGAGACGGGGGCCTCGTGACCGGCGCGCGCAGGTGGAGGTGAACCGCCCGGAAGCGGCCGCAGGCGCGCGACGGGGTGGGGCGCGGTCACGACGACACTCGTCCGGGACGGTGGGGTACGGATCGGGCCGCTGGTGTTGTGCTGGAACAGCACCGCGCAGGACGGTCCGCTGAACCCGACCATGCGGAACACGACCCGGCGTCGGCAGACGTCGGACGCCGAACTGGTGTCGACCATGTGACGCACCTGTCCTGCGACGTCCGGCCGGGGACTAACCGTGTGGAGAGATGACGCCGCGCTTGATCCGCGACCCGGCCGGTGACCGGGCGGGGTTGAGAAGCCGGCTCTTCGACGTGTTGAGAGGCCGGGAGGACGTGCGTTGATGAAGGCGACGTGGGGTCGGCGCCGGTCACGGTGCAGTGGGACACCGCGGGTGGGGTGCCGGTGCCGAGGGTGGTGGGCGAGATCGACCCCGAGAGCGTGGAGACGCTCGGATACGAGCTGCTGACCTGGTTGGAGGAGGCGACCTCGGACCTGGTGATGGACCTGACCGGGATGCGGTTCCTGGTCTCGGCGGGACTGGCGCTGCTGATCCAGGCCGCTGCCCACGCCCAGCGGTGTGGAGTGGCGTTCGTGGTGGTGGTGGCCGGTCGACGCGCCGTGCTGCGCCACCTGTACGAGACCAGGCTGGACAAGGTGTTGACCATCTGCCCCGACCTGGACCGCGCCATGTCCGCCGTGCGCGGGATTGCCGCCGCCTCATCCGGTACATCGCCACTCGATGTGACAGCGGTGGCGGAATAAGCCGTTCCGACCGGGGGCGCACTCGGTACACCGCCAGGACGCATCATGGGTCTGCTGCACGGCGGGCCCATCCTGGGGGCCGGGTCGGAGCGACCGGGGATGTTGAGGATTGAGCGAAGTCCGTGAGCGGACATCCGCCGGCCACGCAGATCCCGAAGTCGGCGGACAGCGACTGATCGGCCACCGTCGCGGTCGGTACTGGGAGCGATGGGATGCCGGTACAGCTGCTGATCCCGAAGCCGGGATGCGTCCGCGCGGCGACGCCACGACATCGATGAACAGCATGTGATCTGCATCATGATGTTCGTGTACTGGATGGTGCGTCCCGCTTCCGCGGTTCAACGGTGCGGCCGGACGCATCTGTCGGGGAAGGATCGCATCGGTGGGTGACGTGGTTGGTCAGGGCATGGGGATTCGGCCCCAGACGACCTTGTGGTCGGTTCCTTGGCGCACGCCCCAGTCGTTGCAGATCGTTTGGATGATCTTCATGCCGTTGCCGCGGTGAAGGCTGGTGCTGGAGGACCCGACGACCGGGGTGCGGTCGGGGGTTGCGTCGTGGGCTTCGCCGAGCCGGTCGTGCCTGGCCGCGGCGGTGGCCGTCAGGTTGGCCATCGTCCCACCGGGGTGAACACCCCGCAGCTGCCGGCCGGCAGCCCGAGCAGCTCCGCGAGCCACCGTGCGGTGACCTGCTCGACGGCGACCGGTCCGGCGCCGATGAACCACGCGCCGGGGGACACGTTGAACCCGGAGACGAGCAGGTCACCGAGGAAGTTGTTGGCGCCCGGGATGAACGCGAAGCAGCCGGGGTGGCCCAGGCTCAGCGACCGGGACAGCACCTCGGTGGCGAGGAAGTCGACGAGCCCGCCCGGGTCCTCCGGGGCGGGCTCGGCCAGGATGAGGTCGACCTCATCGGCTTCCACTCGCCGGTGCACAGGCCGGTTCCGCTGCCCGCGCGGGTGATCCACCACCAGGTCGACGACCCGATGGCCGAGCGCGCGCATCTGCTCGGCAGTCAGATCCCGCTCGTGCGGGGCAAAGGTGGTCACCGCGGTGGGGCTTCCACGACGGTCGTGGCCCGGTGGACCGCGTTGACCCAGGCCCGGGCGACGGGGTTGAGTGCGGGCCGTTCGCCGACCGGGGCCGCGCGGTGGAGCAGCCGGACGAGCTCCAGTTCCTCGCCGGGTGCCCGGTCGCCGGGCCAGGCGTGCTGTCACAGCAGCGCCTCGCCGGGGCGCAGGTCGGTGAGCTGCTTGTGCCCGAGCGGCCGGAGCTCGCCGGTCTCCAGCCGGTAGCACCCGGATCCGGGGATCGCGTCGAGCATGCCGTGGTGGGTGACGGGCACGACGAGCTGGCTCAGCGGCAGGCAAGCGGTGCGGACGCGGCTCACCGGCACGGACGGGAGCAGCGACGCGAGGGCGTGGGCACCGACCATCGGCAGCAGGCCCGCGGTGATCTCCGGCGCTTGCACGAGCGACACCACGGTCTGGAACCGGGATTGATCTACGGCGAAGACCGTGCCGTCGACAGCCGCGACGAGGTCGAGCCCGAATGCGCCGCGAAAGCCCAGCTCGCGGAGTTGGTCGCCGACCTGTTCGCACACCTGCCGGCACCGCCTGCCGACCCTGTGGGCAGCCCGTCGTCGGCTACCAGCTGGTTGCCGCAGTGCGCGCCCCAGTACGGGTGAACTCGGGCAGGCCGACCAGCTGGTGCGACGCCGCGGAGCCGCGGTGCCATTGCCGGTGGCGCATCCGCTCACGGTCAGCGGCATGCCCGGCGTGAAGGCGGACACCCGCAGCGGCTCACCGCGCCAGTCGTCGAGCACCGCGCGCAGCTGCGCGACGTCGGTCGCCAGTCGGGTGCCCTTACCGGTGAGGTTGTTGGCGCGGCGCTGTACAAGACCGGGTGGCCACCGCCCACCGCCCAACAGGACTCGGCGTCACCGGGGTCGGCGAGGACCACCCCGGTTGCCGGCACGGTCACGCCCGCGCGCTCGAACAGCCGCAGGGAGTCGATCTCGTCAACGGCGATTTCCGCGGCGGCTCGCGGGGGCGTGAGCAGTCGCAGCCCGCGGCCGGCCGCCCAGGACTGCACACCCGTGCCGTCCTCGGGGGCGAAGGTGATCCCGACCCGTCCGGCGGGACCGAGCGCGCAGGGGCCGGCGGACCGGGTGGCCCGCCGGTCCCGGCGCTCGTACCCCCGTGACGCTGCTACCGGTGGGCGACAGGCAGGAGGTGTACCAATCGTTGACCTGGGTGACGACCGGCCTCGGCGCCGGCATGACACCCGGCGAGTAGCTCCAGGTCGAGGTCGTGGTGCACACGACGACGCCGGTGGCGGGCGTGTCGTCCGCGGTCGCGACGCCGGTCGGCGCGACTACCGAGGAGACGGCGAGCAGAGCGGAGCCGCACGCGACGGTCACGAGACGGCGACAACGGGAGCGGAACACGGCTGGTTCATGTTCGACGACCACTTCCGGGTTCGCGGTGCGGGTTCCGGCTGGATCGGAGGCGGGCCTGGCGGTCGCCCGGTGAACGGCCAGGCCGTGGTCGTACCCCGAAGAACGAGGGTGGGGAGCACGGGTGCGTTCCCCGTCGAGAACGCGTTCTTCGTCCGGCGGGCTCCCGTTGCGATCGCCCGGTACGGCTCGACTGATCGGCCGGCTTGCCCGGTACCAAGGTGCCGTCAGCCGGTGCGGTTCACGTCGCGGTCGCGGCGACGTCGAGCTTCTCCAGGTCGATGGGGCGCAGGGACGAGACCTCCACGCCGCCCAACTCGATGATGATGACGATCGGTCCGCCCGATCCGATGACGATGTAGTTCGGCATTGGTTCCTCCTCGTTCGCAAGTGGACTGCTGTCGATCGGGTGTGGCTGCCGCGGTGCCCGTCGCGCGGTGTCTACGGGTTCAGAGCACGGCGGTGAATGAGGTGGTGCCGCTGACGCTGGTCAGGCCTTGGGGGGTGAGGCAGGCGGTGAGGTCGGTGGCGGGCAGGATCTTGGTCTGCACGACGGTCGCGCCCTGGAAGAGTCCGTCGACCACGGTGCCGGTCAGGACCAGGACGGTGGTGCCGCCGGGTTTGAGGTTGATCTCGAAGCCGCCCTGGACGGTGCTGTGGTGACCGGTGTTCCAGTGGTAGGTGGAGGTGTTGGTGGTGGAGCCGGACAGGCAGCTGAACGTGCCGCTGACCAGGGCGGTGAAGGTGGAGCCGGTGATGTCGGGGTGGGTGGGGGAGACGCAGCCGCCCAGGGTGCCGGTGGCGGCGAAGTCGATCTGGCGCGGCAGCAGCGTCATGCCGGGGGAGTAGGTGCCCACCTGGGTCCCCAGCGGACAGTTGACGTCGACCACGGACGCCGACGCGGGGGAGGACAAGCCGACGGCGGCCGACAGGGTGACCACGGCGACGAGGATCAGGGAACGCAGACGCATGGGCTTCCGCCGTTCTCCGGAATCTTTCGGGGAGTCCGAGTTTCGCCGCCCCACCGTCTGTCCTCAATCGACCAAACGGCTTGCGGCGCAACACCGTGGGTATGCCGCCCACCGCAGAAGTGCGGAATCGGGCCGGACGGGATGGCGGCGTGCTTCATCGCGTGGGAAGCGGGGATCTTCGGTCGCGCGTACGGACGAGCGATCGACAGGATGTCGGTGGCGCGACAACGGTGCGGAACGACACAAGGACCCAATGGTCCGGTGGAATCGTTTTCCGGTGGTCACACGAGGCTTCCGGTGCAGACCGACACGTTCCGACCGGATGCTCATGCCATAGTGCCACGCTGTGGCATGCGGTCCACGACGGCCTCCGACGGCCGCGGTGGGCCCATGTCCGCATCCCGACGGACCTTGGTCGGGTTGACGAGCCGATCGCCGGTTGCGGCGGAGTGCATCGGCACCGGTGCGGCCGAGCAGCGGGTGGCGGTGGTCGCCACGTTCGTCGAGGCCGACACCCACTACCGCTGGGGCGGAGCCGTGACCGATACGTCACGACGATCCAGGACGCGCCTCCGCCGCACCGGGCTCTACTCGAAGGTGCCGACTCCGCCGAGGGTCCCGTACTTCAGACCGGTCAGCGCGCAGTCGACGTTCGGGAGGAACCAGGCGACCGGGATCATCTGGTCACCGGCCATCGCCCCGCTGGTGATGGTCGGCGACAGCTCGATCGGGCCCTGAGCCGGGTCGGTGTTGAACACGTAGACGAATTGGCTGGTTGCTGTGGGTGTCCACGTGATCGTGCCCGTGGCGACGACGCGGATCACCACCGAGCACGGGGTGTCGATGGTCGAGGTGGCGGTGGCGGTGTCCTCGACCACACCGGACTGCATCGTGTAGCCGGCGGCGGAGACGCAGTTGATCGAGCAGCCGCTGATGTCGCCGGGCCTGTCGGTCACCGGTCCGGTGATCGGCGGGTGAAATCGGTCTGGATCTGGATTTCACAGGTCAGGTCGCCCGGAGTGGCGATGGCCATTGGGACGGAGAGAAAGCCGAGCAACGCGATTCGGTTGGCCGTCTGTCGAGGTAGGTTCGAGTGGACAGGAGTGCGAGCCGTTGCCGTGGTGGATGCGTCGGGCGGGATCGTCGCAGGAGCCGGCACAGCGGTGCAGGACCGTGTCGGTACGTGCGGATGGGTTGCCCAGTAAGCAGATCGCCGTGCATCCGAGAGGCGAACCGATGACTGTCGCCAAGTGGCGCACCGAATCCTCGACGCCGCCTCGACGATCTGACCGACGAGTTGCGGCCGGGCGGATCCCCGCCGGCTGGCGGGCAGAAGGGAACGCCTGCTGTCGCCAAGGAGCGTTGCGTCGGGTCTCGCCATGCCGACAGCACCGGGGGCTCGACCGGTGGGACGTCGGGACGCCCCACCGGTCGGGGTCGGGTCAGCCCAGCAGGCAGAGCAGGGAGCAGGCGGTCGCCGAGGACCACGCCGAGTAGGACGGCGGGGTGTTGGCGGGCGAGTTGCGCGGCGTGTAGCTCGCCTTCGCCTGGTTGGTCAGTGGGAACAGGGTCAGCACGGCGTAGGTCGAGCAGTAGAAGCGCTTGGTCTCACCGGGTTGCAGGGTGAAGGTCCCGGCCGCCGCTTCGCACGCGGGCTCCTCGTAGTCCACGACCCGCGCGTCGGTGATGGCCACCGGGCCCTGGTTGGTGACCGTGATCCGCCAGTAGGCGGTCGCGTTGAGCAGGCCCAACGTGCCCACCGGGGCCTTCTTGGCCCATGGCCCCGCCCCGTTGGGGCCGCAGTGGGACGCGGTCTTCGAGGCGCAGATCTCCTTGTCCACCGTGATGACCGGCTGACAGGCAGGCCCCGGCGCGACGGGGACGGTGACGGTGTTGGAGGTGAACGCGCCGGTGGTGTCGACTCCGGTGGCGGTGTTCGACACGTCGGCCACGGCGCAGTCGGCGCTGATCGTGGTGCGGAAGCACACCTGGGGCGGGTCGCCGGTGAAGTCGACGACCAGCCTCGGTTGGTTGCCGCCGCCGAAGTCAGCGCCGTTGTTCAGCACCAACGTGGTGGTGACGGAGATCGTCGGGTGCGCGGTCGGCGAGACGCCGCTGAGGTCGACCGTGCCGTCGGGCGCGAAGCCGGGGGTGGCCACGGTGTCGCCGTTCTGGTCGACCACGGTCACGCGGGACGCGCCGAAGTCGACGTTGCCGGGAGTGACGCCGACGAGCCGCGCGGAGCCGTACCCCTGCACGTGGCCGGACGCGCCGTCGCAGTAGAAGTCGCCCGGGGTGAGCGAGACCTGGCCGCCGGAGCGCACGCACGGCGACGCGCCGGTGAGCGGGTCCATCGAGAACAGCACGCCCGCGTCGCCGAGACCGATCATGCAGCCCGTCGGGGTGTCGTAGGTGTAGCCGTAGTCACGGGTGACACCACCGTTCACGGTCGGGTGGGTGATCGGGTTGGGCACGCCCGCGCACGCCGACGCGGTGGTCCAGTCGTGGCAGATCGCCGCGCCGCCGTACGGGCCGCCCCAGATCGCGAGGTAGCTGCGGACGTGGCCGTTCGGATCGGTGATCACCTCGGGGTTGAACGCGATCACGCCGGCGGGCAGCCCCGCCGCCGAGGACGGGGCGGGCAGCGGCGAGCCGTCCAGGGCGTAGCAGGTCGTCACGCCGGGCGAGGACCCGGTCATGGTGGAGCAGGCGCCGACCTGCGCACCGGTTGTGCTGTAAGCGGTGTAGGCGTTGTAGGTGTAGTCGCCGGCCGCGCCGACGGGCCGGGGCGAGGCCCACCCGGCGCAGGCGGTGGAGGTGGCCGGGTCGAAGCAGCCCATGGCCGCTTGGCTGCCGGTGCCCGGCCGTGACGAAGAGGCGAACACCTTGCCCGCCACGACGGTCATCGCGCCGTAGAACCACGGGTTGCCGGGCTGGTCGCCGCTGGGCGGGACGATCGGCGCGTACGGCTGGCCGGGGCAGGCGGTGCGGGTGGCGACGTTCCAGCACAGGACCGCGCCCGTGCCGGCCAGGCCGTAGAGGTTGCCGCCGACTTCGACGAAGCCGGCCGTGTTGTTCGCGCCCGAGATGCCACCGGGGGTGGCCAGGGGCCAGTAGCCGCAGTTCGCCGCGGCGGCCAGGTCGAGGCAGCCGACCCCGACCGACGAGGTGGTCGCGGCGGTGTAGAGGACCTGGGACGGCGCGGCCGGGTCGCGGAAGTACTGGTGCGCCATCGGACTGCTGATGTCACCGGTCGCGCCGCTGCCCAACGGCCCGACGGCGGTGTTGAGCGGCTTGGGCCACGGCCCGCCCGCGCAGGGCTGCCCGGAGGCCAGGTCGATGCACACCACCTTCGGCGTGGTCGGGGCGGCGTGGTGGTAGATGTTCCAGGACTGCAGCGCGCCGGTGGGTGTGCGGTGCAGCAGCGGGGTGAAACCGTCGCCGCCGGTGGCCGTGGTGCTCGCCTGCACGGGCGGGGTCAGCAGGCCCGACAACGACGTCCCGTCCGGCTCGGCGGCCGGGTTCTGCGCTCGGACCGCGACGACACCGGAGGCGGGCTCGGCGGCTTGGAAGGTGGTGCCGTCGGTGGACCACGACGGCGTCCACCCGGGCGGCACGTCCAGCGAGCCGGTCACGTACGCCTGGCCGGCGCCCACGGTGTCGGTGATGGTGGCCGATCCGACACCTGTGCCGTTGTTGTCGTAGCCGACGACCCAGGTCGCGGCGGCGCCGTGATCGGCCGGGGAGGACACACCGACGACGGACTTCGCCAACGTCGACGTCGCGGCGGGCGCGGGATCGGCCGCCGCCCCCGGAACCGCCAGGACGGCGGCGACGAGCGCTCCTGTCGCCGACCAGATGACCACACGTCTTCGCATGACGATCCCTCATTTCGCTCTACCGGACAGCGGTCGTCGCTGTTCGGACTCAGGCACGTTAAGGATCTGTGTCGATGGAGAAACGCGGAGTCACCCGCCTGCCGCGCACGAGCGATCCAACAGCGCAGCACCCGACGGCACTCTCCTACCGACGCGAAGTATTCCAAGTGAAGGCCGCATGCGGTTTCATCCGGATGTCCCCGAGTTCGGCGTACTGCGCTTTACCGGAACGCGATAGTGCGAACTGCCTCCTACCGCGTCCGACGGCAATGGTGGGCGGTGGCAACCTCCTGTCACGTGCGAACGGCTCGTCCGCTCCACGCGGACCGCCGGCGGCGGCGTCTCGGGACGGCGGCAGGACTTGCGGCCGATTGCCGGTGACCAGTCTCGCCAGGCGTCCACCGACCGGCGGTGAAGCCTTGTCGAACAGAGCCCGTCGATCACGATGGGACAGCCACGTCAAGGTCATGGTTTCCGTCCGGTTCATCCGTTGGCCGGTTCTGCTTGGCCACTCGCCGGCGGCCGAGAACGTCACGTTGCCGGTGTTGCGGTACGAGGTCGCCGTGTCGCCCCGGACGAGTCGGTGCCCAGGGCTGGACCGGGCCGACCCCGCAGTACCCGGTGCGCCGGGCACCTTCCCGGACCGCCGCGAGAGCACCGGTTGGTGAGGCCGGCACTGTTCCGCGGTGGCGCCGGTCGCCTGATGACCGGGAAGCGGAGCTACTCGAACCAGAGCGGGCCCACTCGTCGCAGATACCGTGATGGTGGAGTGGTTCGGCGGTAGTCGAATCGGCCACCGATCCGGCGACTGCGGAGTCGGCAGGTGGGTGTGGTGACCACGTGTCACCACACCCGATGGCAGGGGGAGTCGTCAGCCCCGAGCAGGTGGTTCGAGAACACGGCCGAGGGACCGAACCACGTCTTCCGAGAACTCGTGCACATACTCGGAAGCGGCAATGGCAACGAAGCGGTTTCCGCAGTCCGAATCCGCCGGAGACCGTAGATCGAGGAGGGCAGGCAGCACATGTTCCACCGCACCTGGGCAGCGGTTCTCACAGCAACCGCTGTTCTGCTCGGCTCGTCACCCGCGGCTGCGGACCAGGACGAGTACCTGGTCTTCGTGGGCGGCGTCGACACCCGGACAGCTGTCTGGGAAGCCGGTCCCGTTCCCGGGATGCCGGTCTTCCTGAGGGAGTTCGAGAACGACCACGACGCGCACCAGTACTGGTACTGGAACCCCGAGGCGGGAACGTTCCGGAACCAGGCGAGCGGCCAGTGCCTGACCGCCGACGGCACAGCGGTGCGGCAAACGCCGTGTCGCGCCGGCGCGGAGGACCAGGTGTGGGACTGGCGTCCGGTCGACGACCCGGACATGTTCCCGGCCCTTCTGTCCAGCGTGGCGGACAGCGGCTCGTGCGTGACGCATGCGGGGCTGGACGATCCGTTGGTGCTGGAGCCCTGCGATGTCGGCCGGGCGGACCAGCAGTGGAACGTCTACGTGGAAGCGATGCGCTCCCTCGATTAGCCTCTGCGGCTTCGCTTCCCCGTGTGAGCGCGCCGCCGGGGATGGTGGCCGTGCCCTGTCGCCGACGGGGTACGGCCACCTGTTTTTCGGGCCAGGTCGGCGTAGACGATGACGTTGTCCCGGTAATCGCCGGTGGCGGGGTCGAAGGCGCCACCGCAGCTGATCAGGCGCATTCGTGGTGTGGTTGTTTCGCAGTAGACGGCGTCAGTGGGGAAGTGGTCATTGGGGCCGCGGTCGACTCGGCTGATGGCGAAGGTAGCGGTGGTGTCGTCATGGTGGATGACTTCGAAGCGGTCGCCGGGGTTGAGCTTGGCGAGGTCGTGGAAGATGCCGGGTCGGCCGTGGCCGAGCAGGACGGTGGGGCCGGTGTCGCCGGGTGCGGGGCCGTGTTTGTACCAACCGGCTTGGAGTGGCTGGTCCAGGGACGGGACCTCGGCGGTGTCGGCGTTGCTTGGTGGCCGGTCGGGCCGTGCCGGTGCGCGGTGCTCAGAGCGACTGAGGGTGCGCAGCATGGCGTTGGACTCGCTCAAGCTCCAGCTCCGTTCGAAGGTGCCCTCGGACGCGGCCAGGTACCGCCGGGCCGCGCCTATGGGGCGGACTACCGCCTGGAGCCCAGGCCGTGCAGGAAGGCGAGCAGGTGGGTGGCGGTGCAGAAGATCTCCTCGCTGACGAGGAACGGCATGCCCCCGTCGTCGCGGACTGCCTTGACCAACGCGGAGATACCTTCGTGGATCACCGGGTGACCGGGCACGATCCGGTGCAGGGACAGCAGCGCGAACAGGTGGGCGAACACGCCGCCCTCGACGATGTCCCCGTTCTGGCCGAGGCCGGTCGGACGCAGCAGGCGGGTGGTGGGTTCCGGGGCGACCGGAGTGACCCCGTTGTGGTGGTCGAACGCGTGCGACGAGGCGTCGACCCGGAACGGTTCGGGACCCACGACGACGGGGGATCGCCTTCAGTGCCGGCTTCTTGCGGTCGGAGGAGTGCCGGGCGGCGCCGGCGAAGGTGTGCTCGATGAGCCGGTGCCGATCGGGCACCGGGGTGCCGTGCAGGGGCGAGCCGATCACCGCGGCGTCGAAGGCATCGGCGTTCGCGGCACTGCGCGACAGGCATCCACGCAACCGGCCCCGCACCTGGGGCAAGAGACCCTCGCGCGCAGCAGGGGCAGCACCAACGCCGACTCGGTGACCCGGCTGCGCGGATCACCGACCACCGCCCCGCGTCCGGTCACCGAAGCCAGCAGCCGCTCGGTCAACCGCCGCGACGCGGCGGACATCGCCGGCACCGGCCGAAGAGACGGGAACGCCGGCACCGGCAGATCGACCCCGTCGCGCAGCAGCGCCGGCAGGCTCGTCCGATCGCACACCGGCCAGGACCGCTCACGCGACGGTGCCCTCGACGCGGGCGAGGGCTCGAACACCACCGGCCGGCCCGACCCGACGACACGTCGCCCAACGAGTCGCCGACCGCCACGGACCCGGGCCAATTCACGCCCACTTCCGCGCACCCGGCCAACTCCGCGCCGCCATCGCGTCCTTCGTCGCGAGCACCCACGAGGCCACCCGACCGGTGTACGGCCCGTCTGCCGTCTCGAACCGCGTGCCCCGGAACAGCTCCACACCCAGTTCGACGGCCAAGCAGGCCGCCAACTCCTCCGGTCCGCCCGAGATCAACGCGGGCAGGTAGCCGGCGTCTTTCAACGCCACGACCAGCGGAGCGGCGAAAGGGAACACCCGCCGACGCTGCCGCGACCACATCCGAGCCGCCACCGCCGACACCGCCCGGCACGCCACACCGGTCAGCATCGCGGCGAACAATCCGTGCAACCGCCCCGCGACCACCGAATCCTCCGGCTCTCCGGTCGCCGAAGCCCACCGCAACAACGTCAGCCGATCCCGAGCCGCCAACCCGGCATCGGCTGACATCGCCGGCAAGGGAGCCTCGACCAACGTCCCGTCGACATCCAGCACCGCTACTCGTATCCCAGGAGCACTCCCGACACCTCGACGTCGTCGAGGGGGAACACGATCATCTTCACCCGAAAGAGGTCCCGATCTCGCAAGGACGCCGGTCGCCTGACCGCCCAACAGTACTGCGCCCCAAGGCAAAGGGGGCGGATGCATCGACAGGACCGCACTGCACGCGTCCGCCGGGCTGGCGACAAGCCGGATATCACCGGAGAGTGAGAATTCGCCTCATCTGTCCACCCTGAGTAGGTCCCGGCAGGACACAGTGGTGTGAAAAGCGTCCATCCTGCTGATCCGGCCCTCGTCCGGACCAGGGTGACGACACTTCACGTGGTCGATCACGCCATGGGCACACGGGACTCCACCATTTACAACATGGAGTAGCACTTTGACTACTGTGGGTTCACTCCTATGGGGAATGGTCGGAATCGCAGATGCCCGCCAGGCTCGGAACCACACGGCGTGCGGGCCCACCGGGCGGAAAACGCCGACATCGGATCAGCAGCGCACCGGTCACCGAAACCAAGCCCGCGTAACCACGCCTGTCCATGTGAGCCCGTCCCAACGGAAAGGCAACGTCGTGACCACGCCCGACGAACCCGGCGACTACGCACCCACCAACGGCATCCGACTGTGGTACCGCGACGAGGGCGACCCCTCCGGCGATCCGCTGCTGCTGATCATGGGCCTGAACTCCCAGCTGATCCTGTGGCCCGATGAGATCATCGCCGCGCTCGGCGAACGCGGCTACCGGGTGATCCGCTTCGACAACCGCGACAGCGGCCTGTCGGACAAGATCGCCGCCACCATTGATCCCGACCTGGGCAAACCGGTGTACCACCTGGTAGACATGGCCGCCGACACCGTCGGGCTGCTCGACCACCTCGGTATCGACCGGGCGCACGTGGTCGGTGCCTCCATGGGCGGGATGATCGCCCAACTCGTCGCCATCCACCACGCCGAGCGGGTCGCCAGCCTGTGCTCGATCATGAGCACCACCGGCGACCCGCGGGTCGGCCAGCCCACCTTCGAAGCCGCCCTGGCCCTGCTGGCGCCCACGCCCCCCGAACGCGACAAGGCCATCGCCCACATCGCGAACATCTACCGGATCATCGGCTCCAAGACCCACGCCGACACCGAACGCGACCGCCGCCGACAAATGGCCGAGGCCTCCTACGACCGGGGCCTGCACCCCGCAGGCGCCAAACGGCAGTTCGCCGCGATCGCGGCCGCCGTCAACCGGACCCGGGGCCTGCAGCAGCTCACCATCCCGACCGCCGTCATCCACGGCGTCGAGGACAGCCTGATCAACGTCAGCGGCGGCCGGGCCACCCACGACGCCATCCGTGACTCCACCTACCTCGAACTCCGCGACATGGGCCACGACCTGCCCCAACCCCTCTGGCCGCAGCTGATCGACACCATCGACGCCAACGCCCGCAAGACCGTCGACACCCCTGCGGCCACCGGCGCCTGACGGCCGGGTGCCGGCGCCCCGGCAGTTCCGGTCCCGGCCGCCGGGTCGGACCGACACGGCGGCGGAAGTGAAGCGCTCCGGGATCGGCGAAGACCCCGGTGCGCCCTGGGTTCACGGGGTCGCGTTTCCGGATCTCGTGCCTGTACCGCGCCGGCCACCACCCCCTGTTCAACGCCGCCACACGGCAGTGTGGCCCCGATTCCGACACAGCGAAGGCCGCCCTGGTCGGTGCAGCGCCGCGAGCGTGCTCCGGCCGACAGCCCGACGACGGCTGGACGATGACGTTGGACAAGGCCCAGCTCGACATTCGTCGTTCCCAGCTCCGAGGAGTGTGGATGGTCATGCAGGTCGGCGAGTTGCGCGAACTGCTCGAGGACGGGCAAGGACGGGAGGTGGTCTTGTCCGACTCGGTGCTCGGGGTCGGTGATCCCTTCCGCCTGCTGACCCACGACGGCGTGCTGCGGGTCGACGCCACGGCGAGCGATCCGGTGGCGCTGCGGGTCACCGGAACCACCCGCACCGCGCTCGCCGGAGAGCCGGTGCCGGTGCGCCTGGTGTTCGAGCACCACGGCGAAGCGGTGGTCCGGGTGGTCCTCGAGACCGAGCTGCCGGAGCCGGGGGTGCGTGCAGGAGATCTCGCCCGGCGACTGGGTGTCGACATGCCGGACCTGCCCGACAACGGGGTGACGCGGCTGCGGCTGGTGGCGGAGCCGGCCTTGTTGACGCTGAGCGGACTGGGGGAGCACGACCGGATGGCGTTGCTCCGCCGGGACGACGAGCGGCTGCTCTTCGTCGAGAACACCGGTTGGCGGGTGCTGTGCACGTCGAACGAACTGACCGAGCAACGGCTGGCCGAGCTGGACCTGCGTCTGCCCGCGGGGCTGGCCGCCGGGGACTGGCTCCTGCTCCCGGACGGCACGGCGGTGCCCATCCGGGGCGAAAGGGTGCGGCCCCCGCTCGACCCCCGGCGCGTGGACGGCCTCGGTCGCGCCCTGCCCGCCGCGCCCACGACGACCGGGTCGACACGGGTCGGCACCGCGAGGGCCGTGCCGACCCGTGACGGCTTCGCCGTCCTCGGCCTGCCCGGCTCGGGCCGCAAGGCGGGTTGGGGCGGCATCGGCGATGCGGCGCAGGGCAAGGGCGTCAGCATCGACCACGACGCCCCACCGCTGAAAATCGCGGGCGCGTTGAACGTCGTGCCCGCCAAGGCCCCCTACCGGGTGATCGTGGGCGGGGTGCTGCTCTGGTCGTTCAAGGCGCTTTACGGCAGCGCGATGGGTGCCGTCGTGGTGCCCGAGTCCGGTACCGCCCCGTCGTTCTTCGGGTTCGGCGCGGTCGGCGCGGACCCCGGCATCGGCATCCCGGGGCTGCGGATCAGCGGGATCGCCGCGGGTATGGGCTACAACAGCCGCATGCGGGTGCCGGGTTCGGTGGACGACCTGGACGGCTTCCCGTTCCTGCAGGCCCTCAAGGACCCGGCCGCCATCGGCGGCGACCCGGGTGACCCGGTCTCCGTGCTGGGATCCCTGGTCAAGGGATCATCTCCCTGGGTCGCCCCGAAGCGGAACGAGCTGTGGCTCGCCGCCGGACTGGCGTTCAGCGTGGCCGAAATCGTGCACGCCCGCGCCTTGGCCGTGGTGCAGACCGGCGACGAGCTCACCATCGCCCTCATGGGCTTGGGCGGCACGGAGTTCCCCAAGGGCGGTGGGAAGAAGTACGCGAAGGTGGAAATAGGGCTGTTGGCGGTCATCAAACCACGCCAGGGGGAGCTGATGATCAGCGCCCAGCTCACCCCCGACTCGTTCCTCCTGGACGAGAACTGCAAGCTGCGGGGCGGGGCGGCGCTGAAGGTCTGGTACGGCGACAACTCGCGCGCCGGCGACCTCGTCTTCACCCTGGGCGGCTACCACCCCAACTACCAGGTGCCGTCGGCGTACCCGCTGGTGCCGCGGGTGGGGTTCGACTGGGCGCTGGGTGGCAACGTCACCGTCTCCGGCGACGCGTACTTCGCCATCACCCCGGAGGCGGTGATGGTCGGCGGTGGCCTCGACGTGCGCTTCCACGCGGGCCCGGTCCGCGCCTGGTGCCTGGCCGAGGTCGATGCGCTCGTCCGGTGGAAGCCGTTCTCCTTCGACGTCGGCGTCAAGGTCTCCATCGGCGTCTCGGCCTCGGTCAAAATCCTGTTCGTCCGGATCACCATCACGGTGGAGGTCGGGGTGAGCCTGCGCGTGTGGGGCCCGCCCACCGGCGGGCAGGCCAGGATCCACCTGTGGTTCATCTCCTTCACCATCGACTTCGGCCACTCCCGCAGCGCTGTGCCGAACACGCTGGACTGGAACGGGTTCCGCGAGATGCTGCCGCCGGCCGGGAGCAACGTGCGGGTGATCCCCGGCGCCGGGCTGATCGAGGTGCCGGTTCCGGGGGGCAGCCGTTCCGGCGACGCGTGGCTGGTCTCCTCGGCGGGGTTCTGCTGCACCACCGACTCCACCGTTCCCGTCACCGAGCTGTACCTGGACGGGCGCACCGGTGCGCCCGCCGAGCGCGGCGGCACTCTGAACATCCGCCCCATGCAGGAGACCGGTCGCACCAGCGTGCAGGTCGTCTCGCTCACCCGCGACGGAACCGAGCACAAGCTCACCGCGTGGTCGCGGATCCCGGTCACCGCCACCGTGCCCCAGGCGTTGTGGGGCACCGGCACCGGCACCACGCTGCCCACCGGCGACGGACACCTGATCAAGGATCAGCTCGTCGGGATCCGCCTGGCGTCGCCGCCGCTGCGCAACGGCACCTCCACCGGTTACATCGGCGAGGACGCCCTGGCCTTCGACCCGATCCGCCCCAACGGCCCCCGCCCGCTCGATCCCGACGCGCCGCCCACCGGTGCGGTGCCCCGACGTCCCGCCGGGGGAGGGGTGATCCGCCGCATCGTCGACACGGTAGCCGCCGACCGGCAGGTCGAGGCACGTGAGCGGCTCGCCGGCCGGCTCGCCGACGCGGGCCTGGACCTGGGGTTGCTCGACAACGACCTGAGTGCCTACAGCCGCGCCGCCGGGACCGCCTTCACCGCCGAGCCGATGCTCGCACCCGCCACCAGCCGATAAGAGGACGCACACCATGGCCACTGTCGGCCACCGCACCCGGTTCTTCGACCACCGCCTGCCGTCGCTGTCCGCGGGCCGGTACGTCCTCACCGTCGAGCAGACCATCACCGGACTCGACACCGGCAATTCCCTGCCCACCCGCCGACAACCGTTCGACGTGCGGCAGTCGCGCTTCACGGTGGATGCCGACGACATCCACGCCTGCTACCCGGTCCCCGGCGCGGTCGGCGCCTTCCACGAGGTGCTGCCGCACATCACCCTGGACACCCCCGCGCTGCCGTGGTTGCGGCAGCTGAAGGAGATCGCCGCGGAAGTGCCGTGGCTGGCGCTGCTGGTCTTCCGCGAAGGCGAACTCCCCGAGGACCCCGAGGCTGTGGGCCAGGTCGTCGTGTCCACGGTCGACGAGCTCCTGGCGGGTGGAGCCGGTCCGGGGCAGCCACCGGCGATCGGGGCCGAGAGCCTCTTCGACGACGAGCGCGAACTGGCGTGCCACAGCATCCACGTGTCCGCGCAGCTGTTCACCACCCTGTTCCCCAAGCCGTCCGAGATGGCGCTGCTCGCCCACGTCCGCGAGGGCGGACCGCCCGACGCGACGCGCAACTCCGACCCGGAGCCCGAGGAAGAGGACCTCAACGCCGTCGTTGTCGCCAACCGCTTTCCCGCCCAGTCGGGCGGGCAGCACGCGGTCCACCTGATCTCGCTCGACGGTGTCGAACCGTACCTGCGCGGCACCAGCACGCTCCCGAGCGGCGGGCTGCGAATGGTCTCACTGCACTCCTGGTCCTTCGAGGCACTCGCCGGCAACACCTCCGGGTTCGGCGGCTTGGTGCAGCACCTCGCCGCCGACCCGGCCCCGCAGCTGCGACTGCCCATCGACACCTCCGCCATGGACCCCGACACCCGGCAACGGCTCGACAGCGGCGCCACCGCGCTGCCGCACCGCCTCGAGTCGGGGGAGCGCACCGTCGGCTTCTACCGCGGCCCGTTCACCGCCACCCCCGCCCAGCCGCTGCCCCCACCCGCCGCGGCGCGCCTGGAATCCCCCGGCGAAGCGCTGATCTACCTGGAGCAGCACGGCGTCTTCGACACCGGCTACGCCGACGCGTTCAGCATCGGTCGCGTGCTCGCCCTCGCCGACGCCCCGTTCCGCACCGGACTCCTCGCGTTCCGCAAGGCCGCCCGCCGTGCCGCCCGCCGCCTGCTCGCACACCCCCGACTCGTCGACCGAGGATCCCGCGAGGCCGCCGCCCTGCTCGGGACCAACCTCGCCCGGAAGGACTTCGACCGGCTGCTGACCACCGAGGGCCGGCTGATGGACGCGCTCACCCGCACCGGCGCCCAACTCAACCAGGCCGAACGCCGCCCCGTTCCACGCCGGCCACCGCCCGCCCCGCCGAGCGCCGACGACCTGCGCACCACCTTGGCCGACGCGGACACCCGCGACGTCCTCAGCCGTGCCACCGCCACCCAACTCGACCCGGTCCGGGCCTGGCTCGACCGCCTGGTGCTGCTGGAGATGGTCCCGTTCGAGCACCTGGTGCCCGACGAACGCATGCTGCCCGAGGAGAGCATCCGCTTCTTCCACGTCGACGCGGGCTGGATCAGCGCCGCCGTCCACGGAGCGCTCAGCGTCGGCGTCGGACACGCGCTCGACGCCGACCTCAACAACCTCGCCGCCCGGGTGCGGGACGCGCCCGCGTGCGGGGTGCTGCTGCGTTCCCGACTCGTCCCGAACTGGCCCAAGACGGTCATCGCCGGATTCCGCGGCGACACCGAGCTCGAACCGGTGCGCCGGGCCGTCTACGGCACCGATGTGCTGCTGCTGCTCTACCCGCGGGTCATCGACACCTTCGCACTCGCCGAACCGCCGCAAGGACTGCACTTCGGAATCGGCCTGGGCGGCACCATCGAGCTGCGCAAACTCACCCCTCCCGACATCGGCACCCCCATGGACGACTTCCCCGACCCGCCCGGTTTCGGCCGCTTCCTGCGCCCCGCGGGCGATGTGCTCGACATCGCCGACAAGCTCGCGCCCGCGCTCGCCGCCGCACACGGCCGCGACGGGCTGTCCCCGGCGCAGTTCGCCCTCCAGATGATCAAAGCCCCGCAGTCGCAGACGTTCGACCGCCGCTGACCAGAACGGACCCCGCCATGCCCAACCCGACTCTGGTGGTCCCGGTCGAGGTGTCCGCGTTCGCCGTCAACGCGCAGACCCGCGACGCCGCCGACCCGTACGTATTCCAGCGCTGGCAGGCCAACTTCCGCGCCCTGACCGAGGAGAACAGGCCCTCCGAGCCGATGCCCTTCGACGGCACCGAGCAATGGCGGGACAAGCCCGAACGACTCGGCGTCTACCTTCAGTGGCAGCTCCCGGAGGCACTGTGCCGAGGCCACCAGGACGACGACAGCGGCGAGGTCGGCGACTTCCCGCTCGTCCCCAACCGCTGGCTGGTCACCCGCCGCGGCGCCGCCGGCATGCGGTCGTGGATCGTCGAGAGCGACCACCTCGACCCGGACAGCGGCACCGTGTCCTACCTGGACCCCGCCGCGCCCACCCCGACCGCCACCAAGATCGGGCGACGGCACGAACTCACCGCGCAGTCACCGTGGCGCGAACCCGACGGCGTCCGCGAGCCGTTCCTCACCGCCCTCGGACCGGGCCTGCTCACCTTCTCCGTCTTCCAGCCCTACAACACCAACGTGTTCTCGCTGCACGACACGCTGGAGGACGTCGAGGGCGACGCCCGGCTCAGCTACCACGTCGTCGGCTGGTACGCCGACGAGAGCAGCGACATCCTCAACAGCGGTGAGGACGTCACCGACATCCTGGACCGACTGGAGTGGAGCCTCGCCTCCACCCTGGGCAGCCCTCGCCGCTCGCTGCACGTCGGCAGCGCCCTGGGCGTCGACTGGCAGCCCGACGGCGACATCCCCGAATCCGACTGCCCCGACCCCGACGACATCGCCGTCTCCATCGGCAACAGCGCCGCCGAGGCCGCCGCCGTCCTGCAGGACACAGCCGGCGGTGCGAACGGGCTCAGCGAGGACGAGGCCCGCCTCTACCGCGGGTTCCTCCTCGGCGTCCTGGCCGAACTGGACCGGCCGGACGGGGACCTGTTCCCCGATCGCGCCGCGCACCACAACGGTTTCGGACCGGTACCCGGTGGATACGCCTGGCGCGTCGTGGACCGCGGCGCCCCCACCGGCCTGTCCGCCGGCGAGCGCGCCCGGCAACGCGACGTCGAGCAGGACCTCGTCACCGGTCTCAACGCCACGCAGGCCCGGCTCGACGCCCGCGAACGCGCCCTGGCCGACGCCCAGCAACACCTCTACCACCTGTGGGCCCTCGACCGGGAAACCCGCAAACCCCCCGAGTTCACCCGCCGCGTCGGCACCGAACTAGACCCGACGAACCCCGACGGCGCGGCGGGCGTCGTGGCCGCGCTCGCCGCCGAACTCCGCACCCTGCGGGAGGAGATCCCCTGGGCACGCGACGCCGACACCCTCGCCCGACGCGCCCACGCCTACGCCGTCGACCACGGCCTACCCGCCGGCCGCGTGCTCCAGCGCGTTCCCCTCGACCCGTACGAGCAGCACGCCGACCCCGTCCTGATGTTGCAGGGCGCCAACCTCAACGCCCCCATGACCCGCGGCAGCGCACTTCCCTGCCGCACCGGGGAACGCCTGGTCACCGCGGTCGGCTCGATCACCGCCGCGAGCGTGGCCGCAGACGTCGCCCAGGTGAACACCACCGGGCTCTCGCCGGTCGTGCCGGCCCTGCTCACCGAGTTCTGCATCCTCGACCGGGCACGCGAGAACGATGTGGACCTGGGCGGCGCCACCGGCACCCTCCCGGCCCTGGGCAGCGACCCCTGGCGGCAGCCCTGGCAACCCCTCTACCTCATGTGGAAGGCCGAGTACACCGCCCTGCCCTTCCAGGACGCCGACGGCACCCAGCGCTGGGAGTTCGACCGCTACCGGTACGGCTGGCAGGGCGGGGAGTTCGGTGACGCCATCACCGTCTCCGGACGCCAGACCCTCGCCCCGACCAGCGGCCACGACCAGGACGGCAAGTTCGCCGCCTACGCCCACGGCCGCGGCGACCTGCCGCCCGGCCTCATCGACGCGCTGCGTGCCCAGGTCCGCAACCTCGACCAGCTCTCCCAGCGCCTGGACGGGCTGAGCGCCGCCGTCGGCCAACGCGACCCGCGCGCCACCCTGCGCGCCATCGGCCCCGTCGCCGACCTCATCGGCAACGGCGACCAACTCGCCCCTGACCCCGGACCGCAACCGATCTCCGACTGGGACGAGTGGGAGCCCTCCGACTTCCAGGAACTGCGTTGCGGCCAGCTGCTGTTCACCGACCTGTCGGTCGTCGACCGGTTCGGCCGCGCCGTCAACCGCATCGACAACCGCCTGCACTTCGACCTCCACATCCCGCGCACCATGATCCCCCGGCACCCGGTCGGTGAGATCGCCGTCGACCGCTACGTCGAGCTGAGCCCTCGCCTGCTCCAACCGGCCCGGTTGCGCTTCGACTTCCTCTCCGCGCGGACCGACCAGGACGTCGCCCTCACCCCCGGCGCCAACCCGGTCTGCGCCTGGCTGGTCCACAACCGCCTCGACCGGTCGGTCGCCTGCTACGACCCGGCCGGGCACGCCCTCGGCGACCTGCGCACCGTCCTGGGCACCGACGGCGCCCGGACGGTCGGCTGGACCGCACTCCCGGACTCGCAGGCGCCCGAATTCGACCAGCTCGCCGAAGTGGCCCCGCACGCCCACCGCTTCCTCGACCCCATCCGGCGTGGCGGACCACAGGTGCTCGACACCTTCCGCGCCACCCTCGACGACGCACTCACCACCGTCGACCCGGAAGGCCCGGACGACCAGAGCCTCGCCTTCCTCCTCGGCCGCCCCCTCGCCCTGGTCCGCGCCCGCCTGGACCTCGACCTGTGCGGCCCGGTCCGCACGGACGTGACCTGGCTCAACGTCATCGACCGACCGCAGCCCCGCATGCCGCACTACGAGTGGATCGTGCGGCTGGGAGAGGCCGCGCAGACCGACGACGGCTTGATCGGCTACGCGCACAACGACGACTACGACCACTTCGAGACCATCGTGCCACCGAAAGGCGACTCCCGCGGTTACCTGCGCTACATCGACAAGGGTGAACGGTTCAGGCTCGCCTTCGCCGGCGAGAGCAGCGCGCGGGTCACCCTCCTCCTCGATCCCCGGGCGGCCGTCCACGCCACCACCGACATCCTCCCCGTCGCCGCGCTCCACGTTCCCGCGGAGTTCACCGACGCGGCCCTGACCGGCATGACCGTCAACTTCCGGGCCGGCCCGATCCTCGCCGGCAGCGCACAGGACGGTGCGACCGTCCTGCCGCACCCGGCCACCGCCACCGGCAGCTGGACCTGGGTCCAACGCACCGGCGCCAACTGGGCGGAGACCCCCATCACCGTGCCGGACCCCACCGAGCTGCCCGACTCCCACCACCCCGAAATCCGCTCGGGTTTCCTCGTCCTCAACGACGCCGCGCAATCGGCCCGTACCCGTGGAGCGCAGTCATGAGCACCGTGATCCAGAGCATCACCCACACCCCCGAGACGCGGACCACCGCGACCGCACTGGAGTTCGGTTACGACTCCGACCCGAGTCCGGTCCGGGTCTCCCCGTCCACCGGCAACCCGGAGTTGGCCAACCTCTTCATCGTCGGCAGCCGCCGCAGCCGCGAAGCCATCGAGTGCCGCAAGATCACCCTCGTCATCCCGACCGGAACCGCGTCCCCCGACCTCGCCCTGGACCTGGAGGGGATCAAGGCCCGGGTCAGCCTGGAGGACTGGACGCCCACACCGAACCCGCAGCAGAAGACCATCACCTTCCTGCCCACCTCCGGACACTCGACCATCAGCAAGGACGAGGGCATCACCATCGAGCTCCTGGACGTGCGCGTCAACCGGGAGGTCGGCGTGGCCCCGCTCCGCATCGAGACCGAACACCGCGTGGTCGGCGAACAGAGGTGGGAGACCGACACCGTCACGCTGGAGATCGGCAAGTTCCCCGCCAGCTTCTACCTGCGCAACTTCATCGCCACGCCGCTGTTGATCGACAACGGCGACGACGTGCGGCTCACCTGGGAAGCCGGCGGCTACGGCACCCTCCGGCTGCTCTACGACACCAGCGACTGCAACATGCACGGACAGGCGAGCCACACCGTCGCCGAGGTCACCAACACCACCGTGTTCTACCTGCGCGCCACCGTCCAAGTCGGCACCGGCACAGCGGAACACATCCTCAGCACCACCGTGAGCGTCCGCGTCCCAGACCTGGAGGTCGGCGACCTCTACGTCTACGGCAGGATCGGCAACCTGCGTTCGGCCACGAGGCCCGCAGGCGGTGGCTTGTGGACCGCGTCGAACGTTCCCGGTCTCTTCGGCACCCAGACACCCGGCCTTTTTCGCTACGGCAACCAACTGCACTGCGCGGGCACCGGTTTCCTCACCGACGATCTCCGGTGGATCACCTTCATCGACGGCTCCTGGGCCGACGTACCCATCCGTCTGAGTCTTCCGGTCGGAGCCGAACCCGCCTTCACCGAAGTTCGAGGCAGGGTGTGCTGCGTCTACCGAACCCCTGATGACGCGATGCACGTCACCTACGGTGAACGGGACGGCGCGCAGCTGTCCTGGAGTTCCCCCACCCGTATCACCGCAGCGAACTGGACAACCAGTCATCGGCCGGCCCTCACCAACGAAAACCCCAACTTGGTCAACTGCGTGTTCCGGCGACCGGACGGATCGCTGTACTGGGGCTCTGTTCCCACCACCGGGTCATGGTCTGCCGCCGAACCGATCGCCAGCGGCAACAAGACGACCCACGCACCGGATGCGGCCATGTGGGGCCTGATCCCGATGTGCGCGTACCGCACCGAAGACGGCTCGATCTACGTCCATGCCGTCACCATCTCCAACCCCAGGCCCATGCCCGGAGCACGCACCTCGGAAAAGCCCGCGCTGGTAATGAGCCCTGGTTTGAGGTGCGCCTACCTCGACGAGAACACCCGTCTGCAACTGCGCACGATGTCGGCGATCAGTACGTGGTCGCCACCGGTCGAGATCTCTCCTCTGCCCGCCACCACCAGCCCGTCGCTGGCCGTGCTCGACGACGTACTGCACGCCACCTTCCGGTAGCCGACCCCTTGGCCGGCATTGGTTTCCCGCGTGGTCAGCAGCAAGTAGGTGATCAGTCCACGCCCCTGGCCGAACGTCAGGTGCAACAGCCCGCCATCCGGACTGTCCGGGTTGAGCGGACCGCCCCGCTCGGGGACCGGGGTCAGGATTTCGAACGCCTCGCCGAGCGCGACAAGCGCCTCGGGCGGGAGCGCCCGGATCTGCTCCTGCGCATCAGGATCGATGTCGAGGGTGTACGCCATGATCGTCGTCGCCGCCCGGGCCACCGGCGACTACAGAACCAACTCCGCCCGCAACTCGTCCCACGACACGCTGCCAGGCCGGGGGCACTCGTACGACGGACCTCGACGGTGGTGTCCACCAGCTGACGGGCCGCCCCCCGGGTCTCACGGGTCAGCACCGCGACCCGCCGCCACACCTGCGCGGTCGACCGCAACTGGTCCAGACGCAGAGTCCGTCGGGCCGCGGTCAACGCGGCATCGAAAGCGGCATCGAACTCGTCGGCGTGCTCCGGCAGCAACGCGGCACGGATCAACTCCGGCGAACCGAACAGCGCGGCCGCCCCGCCATCACCAACCCACTCGGGCACCGACTCCAGACCGTCCACGTCCGCAGCCCGGCCAACAGGCCTGTCCCGCTCGGGCGAGCGGGCAGTCGGAGAGCTCACACACCGGATAGCAGGCCCGACCACCGCCACCGGACGCCGGGACACCATCGCGACCCGGGTGTCGCCCGCCGAGGTCCTCGCAGGAGAGCACGCCGGACGCGGTACCGGTGCGCCGACCGCTGTGCGAGGCAAGTCGTCCTCCAGGCCGCACACCTCGACCAAGGTGCGATGTCGACCACTGAGGGGTGCCGGGACGCCGCACTGCACCGCCGTCCGGGAGAACCGGGTGCTCCCGGACGCCCCAGCGCACGCCGCGTCGGTGGTCGAGCACGCCTTCCTCGCCGTGCGACGCCTGCGCACCGCCCGTTCGCCCCAGGCGGCGCGACCCGCGTCCACCGATTGGCCGGCACGTGCGCGCCCGCGGAGGCCACATGGACTCTCACTGGGCACACAGCCGCCCCGGCTACCGCCACCCAGGTGCGAGGCCTGAACAGGACGAGAGAGGAGCGGTGAAGAAGCTCTGCACCGGAGAAGGCGAACTGTTCAGCAGACTTGCTGCGTTACCGTCCCCGGCGAGGAGCGCCCGGTCCGGTCGCCGCACGCCGCGAAGAGGACGCATGGCAGGTCGTGGCCAATCCCGGCTTCTCGGCTCCGGCCGACCGCACCGGCCCGGACGTGGACCTGTACTGCCTGGCCTGCGCCTGGCGTTGTTCATGTCACTGACCTCGGCGATCGACCAGTACTCACCCGGGGGAGGGCTGGATATGGCCTGCGGCGCTGCCGGCGTGCTGTACGCCCCGCTCGGAACCGGCGCCCCCATTGCGAACCGGCCGAACAGTGGCTGATCCGACACAGCGCGAACGGGTCACCCCGCACTCCGTCGGGTTTCTACGACGGCCTGTCCGGCACGGCCTATGCGCTGGACCGTCTGGGACACCGCCAGCACGCACTCGTCCTCGTCGAGCGCGTGCTGGCCGAGGACTGGTGGCAACTGCCGTCGGACCCGCGCGGTGGCCTGGCCAGTATCGGGCTCACCTGGCCCACCTGGCGGAGTCGACACCATGGCCTGGTACGCCATGCCCTACTGCGGTGAACTCGCCTTTCCCGGTGAACAACTCATGTGCCTGTCCATGGACCTGGCCACCGGAACCACGGGCTGCCTGCTCGACCCCGGCGCGGCACTGCACCCCGACCAAGAGGGCTCGGTGTAGGTGGTTGGGGCGTGCCTCGACCCGTACACCGGCGGATCAACGAGCCGGAAGACTCCGACCTGTCGGAGGACGAGCCGGCGCGATTCCGCCGGTCGGTCAGCGGTCGAAGTGGAAGAGCACCGTCGGCTCCACCGCGCCGGGATTCCGACGACGGCACCGCCGCGAGCGGTGGATCGTGATCGCTCGGACCATCCGTGATCGCTCACGTTGAAGCTTGGCGCGACCACCGCTGCTGTTCCCTGTTCGCGATCGTGAACGACTCCGACCGAGCCTGCGCCCCCTGCTGCCGATCCGTCGCCCGTGCGTGGTCAGTTCCGTACAAGGAGCTGAAGATGTGAACTGCACAAGTCGATCGCGGATGGGTTGAAAGCATACGAAGCTCCCGGCGATGGTCTTGCTTGCTCGAGAAGTCATCCACCAGGATCGTCACCACATCTCCACCACGGTCACCACCCACGACGCCGGGTCGAAAAGAACTCGGGTGTCTGCGCCACTGCGGAACATGGCGGTGTCGTAACACCGTCGCCGCCTGCGCGACCGACCGGTATGCACCGTGCGATTCCTTCTGCCTTGGCTACTGTATCGCCGCTGCCCTGTCCGCCGCGTGCACGTCGACTCCGGATGCCGCGCCCGCCGCCGACGCCGCCGCCGCGCCGTCGGCGACATCCACGACGAGTACCGCCGCCGCGTCTGCCATCTCGCCCCGTGGCCTGGAGGTGAAGGCCGTCGAGCAGTCGGCCAGTGTGACCAACGCAGAGGGTGTCGTCCTGGGCCGATTCACGCTCGGCGCCGTCACGGTGGACGGCCCTTGCGCAGGTCGGTTCTCGCGGCCGGCGCAGCATGGGCACATGATCCTGCTCGCGATCCACCTCGACATGTCGTCGATCGTGACCGTCAACAGTCGGCCCATCCGCGCGGACGACTTCACCTCGTGGACCCGGACGGCGTCACCGCTACCAACCTCCACACCGCGGCGTCGGATGCCTGCCTGCCGGACGACGAGCGGTTGCCGGCGGGGCCGTACGAGCCGATCCGGAAGTACATCGGCTGGCTGGCCCTCGACGCTCCGCACGCGAGCGGGACGATCACCTACCAGCCCACCGGCGCGACAGGGCCTGTCAACATGAAAGGTGGCGCCGGATGGGAGTGGGTCGTACTCCCGGCGTGACACCGCGCCGCCATGTTGTCGGTTCCGTCAAACGAGTTCGAGTGACGTGCCTTGAGTGAGTTTCCACCGAACGGGCGTGGTTGAGACCGCTGTGCGACGGCCGCCGCCATCCTTGACCGACCCGTCGTCGAGGTGCTCACCGCAGGTACACCATGCCAGCGTCACTCGGGTGGGTGTTGGTCGTCAGGGTCCGCATGGTCCGCAGCTTCGGCGGTACCCAGCCACCAAGACCATCGACGGATCTGAGGAGATGACATGGACAAGGTGAAGCGCTTCATCGCGGCACTCGTTCTGGGCGCGGGCCTGGCCGCCGTTCCCGCCGCTGTCGCGTCCGCGGACGAGACCGCCCCTCGTGCCGTGGCGACGGTGACGGCTCAGGAGAACAACGATGACGACGACGGGAGCGGCAACTGGGGCTTGCTGGGGCTTCTCGGTTTGTTGGGTCTCGCGGGCTTGGCGGGCCGCAAGAAGCGCAACGTGACCGACCACAACGTGGCCGGGCGGTGACCTGACCCGGCAGAAGGACTTCCATGCGCTTCGGCAACACCAGCGTCGAATTCCTTGGTGGCCGTGCTGGCTGCCTGACGATGCTGGTGATCTCGATTCTGGCCTCGGTGCTGCTTACCGTCCTGCTGAATGCCCTCCTGTGACCACCCGTGCGAGGTCCAAGATCAGAAGAAGCAGACGCGACCAGATCGAGCACCTTGCGCTGGAACTCGGGTAGGTAACGCCTGGGCGTTGTGGGCTCCCCTCAGGACTTCTGAGTGCGTTTCGAACTCGGACCTGGCTACCGCTGCCTGACCATCCGCTACGAACGTCACGCCCGCGACTTCTGCGCCTTCCTCACTTTCGCCACAGCACTGATCTGCTTCAAACGACCCACCGAACTCGCCACGTGAGACGTGGTCTACGCCGCCGGGATCAGGCGCAACCGCAGGTGGCGGGGGGCGTGCAGGGTGTCGAAGGTCGGTGTGGGGGTGCGGTGAGGAGCCAGGTGGTGGTTCCTCAGCACGGCCGCGAGGACGACGGTCAACTGAGTGAGGGCGAATTGCGAGGCAGGGCAGGTGCGAGGGCCGAGAGCGAAGGGCAGGTACGTGCCGGGCGCCGGGTGGAAGTTCTGGCTCCAGCGCTGCGGGTGGAACCGCGAGGGCTCCGGGTAGGCGTTCGGGTCGTGGTGGTTGAGGTAGGGGCTGAACAGCAGGCCCGCCGCCGCCGGAAGGCCGCGGGCCGGCGCGGTGAGCTGCCGGCGCAGCCGCCACACCGGTGGGTGCAGGCGCAGGGTCTCGCGGATCACCGCCCGGCACAGCGGCAGGTCCGCAGTCGGGTCCGTCCGCGCGGCGGTGACCTCGGTCCGGGCCTGCTCCTGGATATCGGGGTGGGTGGCCAGCTCGTGCAGGGCCCAGGCCAGGGCAGTGGCGGGTACGTGGTGGCTGGACAGCAGCATGGTGCGCAGCGCCAATGTCACGGTGTGCTCGTCGAACCCGTGGTCGATCAGGGCGGCCGCCAATCCGGTGGCTGGAGGACGGGTGCGGACGTGGTGTCGGATGGCGTTGTATGTGGCGCGCTGGGCGTGCCGCAGCCGGAGCCCGGGCCGGAGCGTCCGACGGGCCCGGTCTGCCAGGACCAGTTCCCGTTCGACCAGGGAGGACAATGCCTCGGACGGTTCGCCGAGCAGGTGTCGGACGTTGATGGCGGAGGTCAAGGCGATGGTTTCGTGCCCGATGTCGACGACGCCGGGCGACGGCCAGCCGGAGACGACCCGGGTGGCCTGGGCCGCGATCACCGGGATCGCCGAGGTCAGCCGGGACGCGGTGAGGAAGGGGTGCACGACGCGGCGCACCGCCATCCAGGTGGCCAACCCATCCGGTCCCCACGACGTGATCCTGGTGCGTCGTGCGGCCCTGGCCGTGGACGTGTCCCTGCTCGCGAGGAAGCGCTCGGTCTCGGTGGGGTCGGTCACCAGCCACAGCCCGCGTTCGAGTTCGGTGACGCCTCCACCGGAACCCGCCGCCGCGATCAGGACGTCGAGTGGTTCGGTCATGGCTCCTCGCCCGCGCGTGGAGGGCGACTTCGCCCGGACCGCCGGCGACGCTCGGTCCGGGCGAAGCGGGTCACACCGTCGGGTAGGCGTAGTAGCCGGTGTTGGTGGAGCGGCGACGACGCATGATCTTTCGCAACAGTTTCATCGCACCCGTCCTCGTGTGGGGGAAATCCAGTATTGCCAGGTTTTTTCGCCGAGGTCAAGGAATCGCGAACACGATTCACCCTGATGCGTCGACATGGATGAAGGCCGCAGGCCGTCATTCGGGCTCGGTAGGTCAGCGAAGAGACAGGTGCCGATGCAGAGGCTGTGGTGAGACCGGTTCGGTGAGACTGGCGGAGGGTGAGGTCAGGCAGCTCGACGACGTGCGTGGTGGAGCCGCCGGGTGAACTTACCCGCAGTCCCTGTTCTCGGCGACGACCAGAGTCCCGGCACGGTGCTGTTTGCCGATTCACAGGACGGCGGTGACGGTGCCGCTGACGCTGGTGGGTCCTTGGAGGTGAGGCAGGCGGTGAGGTCGGTGGTGGGCAGGATTTTGTTCTGCACGACGGTGGCGCCTTGGAAGAGGCCGTCGACGGCGGTGCCGGTCAGGACGAGGACGGTGGTGCCGTCGGGTTTGAGGTTGATCTCGAAGCAGCCTTGGACGGTGCTGCTGTGTCCGGTGTTCCAGTGGTGGGTGGAGATGTTGGTGGTGGAGCCTGCCAGGCAGCTGAGCGTGTCGCTGATGGTGGAGGTGAAGGTGGCTCTGGTGATGTCGGGGTGGCTGGGGACAGGCAGCCGCCCAGTGTGCCGGTGGCGTGGAAGTCGATGTGCCTGGGGAGCAGTGTCATGCCGGGGGAGCAGGTGCCGATCTGGATGCCCAGGGCGCAGTTGACATCCACCACGGACGACGAGGCGGAAGCGGGCACGGGGGACAGGCCGGCGGTTCCGAGGAGTTCGCCCACCAGGGCGACGAATAGTGAACGCAGACGCATGAGGGTTTCCATTCCGTAATTCCAGGGGGTAGGTCGAGTTTGGTGATCCCGGCGTCCGCTCTCAATCGGCTGAACGGCTTGTAGCAGAATGCCGTGCGCGGGTGTTGTCCGCCGCAGAACTGCGGAGGCTTGTGGTGGGCGGCTTCGCCTGAGGTGGAATATCTTTTCACCGCTTGGACCTGTCGCGTTGGTTTGCGTCCTCGGTAGGAAGGAGTGCCGCATCGCCGCACACGTGATCGGAGCCGCTTGTGAGCACCTCTGCGGAACGCGACTGGACCACCACTCCGGCCACCGCCGAGGAGTAGATCGACCGGGCTCGGAAGGTCGCCGTGCTGTTCGCCGTCGACGCGGTGGCCCGTGACCGGGCGGGCTCCGCCCCGCACGCCGAGGTGGCCCTGCTCAAGGACTCGGGTCTGATCACCCTGCTCGGTCCGGTTGTATGAGGCCAGGACGTTGGTGACGTCGGTGTGGAGCCGTGTGGCTGGTGGTCGGTTTCCGGCGGTGGTGTGGGGGCGATGGTAGTTGTAGTGCACGTTCCACACCTGTAGGGCGTCGGTGCGGTGTTGTTCGCTGGTCCAGGCGTGGGCGTAGAGGAATTCCTCGGCCAGGATGCGCTGGTGGCATTCGACCTTGCCGTTGTGGCGTGGGGTGTAGGGCGTGATGCGCTGGTGGCGGGCTCCGCGCAGCACGGTGGCGAAGTCGTGGGCGCGGTAGCAAGGGCCGTTGTCGGTGACGATGCGGTGGATGTGGGTGATGCCGTGGGCGGTGAAGAACGCCCGTGCGCGGTGGGTGAAGCCGATCGCGGTGACGGCTTTCTCGTCGGGCAGGGCTTCGGTGTAGGCCAGGCGGGAGAACCCGTCGACCGCGGAGTGCAGGTAGGTGTAGCTACGCTGCCTGCCGGACTTGCCGGTGGTGGTGTTCTTGGCGCGTTCGACCTGTTTGGCCTGCTCGCTGCCCCGGCCGTGGACGCGCCAGCCGCCGCCGTCGGGGATCACGCCGACCTTCTTGACGTCCAGGTGGACCATGTGGCCGGGCCAGCGGGCGGCGGTCCGGCGGGGCACGCGGTTGTTCTCCCCGGTGGGGTCGAGGAACCGGCGGCGGTTGAGCCCGAGGTGGAGCAGGTGCCGGCCGACGGTGCGCACCGACACGGCCGTGCCCTCGGCGGCGAGTTCCAGGGCGATGCGGCGGGTCGAGTACTTGCGGTCCCGGCGCAACCGCTCGATGTGGACGACGACCTCGGCGGGGGTGGCGGTGGGCTGCCGGTGCGGCGCGCTGGGACGATCCAGCAGGCCGGCCTCGCCGAAGCGGCGGTGGCGGTTGACCCACTTGGAGGCGCACTGCCGGGAGATGCCCATCTCGGCGGCGACGTGGGCGATCGGACGGGTGCGGCAGCGCTGGACCAAGCGGTGGCGGCCTTCGACGGACAGCGGGGCGTTACGGTGGAGCACGGACGGGTCTTTCCGCTCGGCGGATGTGTTGGTCGCACTTCTCATCCTGCCGCCGAAAGACCCGTCCCTCGTCTCAGGCCCTACCAGCCGTCACCAACGTCATGACCCGCAACATCTAGTGGTCGTGCCCGTTAGTTCGTCGGGTTGATCATGCTGTCAGGGGTTGTGGTGCGTGGCGGTCGTGACGGCCGATCCGTGTGAGTAACTGGTTGAGGTCGTGGGGGGTGAAGGTCCAGTCGAAGGGGTGGGCGGTGGCGTTGTAGTGCTCCTGGAAGGACAACAGCCGTTCGGCGACCTCGTCGAGGTCGCCGAAGTCGTCGGGGGTGAGTGTTTTGCGTTGCACGGCGGAGAAGTAGATCTCCACCTGGTTCAACCACGAGGCGTGTATCGGTAAGTGGACCATGTGGGCGTTGGGGAAGGCGTCGTTCATCCGGGCAGCGGCGGCCCAGTTGCGGTGAGACGCCCCGTTGTCCACGATCCAGAACACGCGGCGGGCACTGGCGTAGGGCTCGGTGGTCATGACCTGGTCGACCAGACGGGAGAACGGGACGATGCCCGTGGTGGGCTCGCAGCGGCCCATCACACGGGCATGCCGGACGTCTTAGGCGGCGAAGTAGGCCAACGTGCCGCCCGCAGGAGTATTCGGACTCCACCCGCATCGGCCGGTGGGCAGGGTGTCGTGGAGCCGGTACCGGGCCTGCACGACCCGATCGCCCACAAGCGCGCCGAGGTCGGCCGCTACGCGCTGCTCGACGAGGTTCCCGAACCCACCTGGTACACCTGACCGTCGAGCCACAGGTTACCCGCCGTCGCCATTATGGGAGTATTCCTCGATTTTCGGTCGTAACGCGCTTTCCGGTGCGGGCGATGACACGTACGAGTTGCGCAACTCTCCCAAGTGTGGTCGACCGGTTCCGCGTCGCGCGGTGAACTGGAAGGAGATCGCTGTGCGCAGATCCAGTGCCAGACCCACCCTCGGAGCGGTGGTGAGCCTGGTCGTGGCGGCTTCGTGGTCGCTGGTGGGTGTGCCCGCCGCGCACGCCACGACGACCTGTGACGGACTGCCCGCCACCATCGTGGGCTCCGCGAGCGGCGATACCCTCACGGGTACGAACGGTGACGACGTGATCGTCGGCTTGGGTGGGGACGACACCATCGTCGGGCTGGCCGGCAACGACCGGGTCTGCGCCGGGGACGGTGACGACACCGTCTACGGCGAGTTCGTCGTGGTACCCGACGCCCTCCCCGGCCTGCCCGCCCCAGGCCCGCTGGAGAACCTCTCCGACCGGGTGTTCGGCGAGGCCGGCGACGACATCCTGGTCGGCAATTCCGGGACCGGCGTCATCAGCGTCTCGGCGGCCTACGTCGCCGACAACGACCACATCGACGGCGGTCCGGGTTCTGACGTCATCTCCGGCGGGTTCCTCGACGTGACGATCACCGCCGTCTCCGGCGGGATCGTCGGCCTCAACGACACCCTCATCGGCGGTGACGACCCCGACACCATCTACGGCTACGGCAGGACCATCACCGTGGGGACGGGCACCGGTCTTGCCGGAGCGGTGCTGATCGGCAACCTCAACGACACCATCTCCGGCGGCCGGGGCGGCGACACCATCTACGGCGACGCACAGACCGCGACGCTCGGCGTCAGCGCACCGGTGACCGCCGAGACCTCCAACGACACCATCACCGGCGGGGAGGGCGACGACACCATCTACGGCGACTACGAGACCCTGAACTCCCTCTCGGGCGCGAAGGCGATCACCAGCGGCCACCGCGACACCATCGACGCCGGACCGGGCGACGACGTCACCTACGGCGACGCCAAGAACGGCAATGCCAACTTCATCAGCCTGGTCATCGGCAACATCGACAACCTCGATGGCGGGATCGGCACCGACACCGCCGACGCCGGTCCGAGCCTCGACACCTGCGGCAACATCGAGAACAAGATCAACTGTGAGCTGTGACCACGACGAACACCGCGACGGTGGGCACTTGCTCACCGCCGCGGTGAACGCCGGATGAAGATCGAGATCGGCTCGAGGGGCGCGAGCAACCGGTTGCGGTAGCCCTCGCGGGCAAGGCCGCGTGCAATCCACGCCGGTTCGGGATGTCCGGCAGGCCGGATAGGTCCGCTTGGGCCTGAGTCCCACCCTCGTCCGCGTCCCCGGCACCGGGGAACTCTCACTCGCCCGCCGGGCACCCGAACCGCCCGGCCCGACCACTCCGCCACCGGCCGCGTGGAACGGCCCGGGCCTGTCGACCGAGGACGGCGGGACCATCCGCCGTGCGGTGGAGCGCACCGGAACCACCCACTGGCAGGCGAACCACGCCGGCGCGGTTCACCTGCACCAGCCAGGAGTTCGGCGTCTCCTCAGTGTTTCTGGAGACCAGGCCGTGGTCCTGGGCGCGTACTTCGGCGGGATGGTCTTCGCCGAGATCGCGCCAGGGTCCAAGTGCTACCGCGCCGAGATCAGCACAGCAGCATCCCGCGCGGCGACGAACGCCCTGCCCGCCTTGGGCTACGCGACGGCCCGGGGGAGCCGACCAGCCTGCCGCGCCCGCGGGCCACATCGACGCATCGGCCTGGACCGGCGGTAGATGTTCGGTGATCAAAGATCGGTCGGGCACGACTGACAGGTGAGCCGGACGTGACCGCAGAAATCGGTCGCCTCACCCACGAAAACCATTGCTCGCACCGGCAGTGTCGTAACGCGATTTCTCGTGCCCCACCGCTGGCGGCTTGGCCGTAGCACCCGCTGCGACGACGATTTTTGTTACGTTCCACGACAGGACTACCCTTTCCGCCTGTCGGGTCGATCGGCGATCCGCCGCTCGGTGGGGGTCGATGGCCGGGTAAACCAGCAGGAGATCGGCCGTGGTCGGCGCGGCGCGCGGACTGCCTGGTTGCCCTTCTGCAAGCACGGCGGTGTATGCCACTCCGGTTCGTTCGCTTTCATCGTGCCTGCGGGGATCACCGGGGTCACTGTGTCGGTGACCGCGGCCGGTGGTGGTGGTAGTAGCACGACGGGGGGCATCCTGCCCGGTACCGGCGGTGGTGGTGCGAGTGGTGGTGCCACGGTGAGCTGCACGTTGACCGTCAACCCCGGCACGGTGCTGACCATCGCCGTAGGAGGTGGGTAAGCGACGGGTCAGGCCGCCGCCAACGGTGCCGCCGGAGGCAGCTCCACTGTCTCGTTCGGTGGCACGGCCAAAGCCGTCGCCAACGGTGGCGGTGGTGGTGGACGCGGACTCAGGCCCTCGGGTGGTGGTTCTGGGGGCCTGAGTGGCGGCGCGGTGAGCTGCCAGGGCACCTCACCGTCCCTGCTCTCCGGTGCCGCTGGCGGCAAGGGCGGCGACGGAGGGTTCGCCAGCAACGCCGGAGGACCCGGTGGCGTGGTCGGCGGGCCTGTGCCGGCCGCGTGCCCCACTGGCGCCGGCCGGGGCGGTGACGGCGCCAACGGCGGATCTTTCCAGGGGTTCCCGGCTACAACGGCTGCGTCTTCCTGACCTACTGACCCCATTCCCGTTCCCACATGTGGCACAGGATTGCCGTGGTGCGTCCGACAGTCGTTGTCGGGCGCACCACGGCAGTGCTCACGCGTTGCGAACCCCGGTTCACCAGGGCGAACCGTCTCCTGTTCGGTAGTCGGTGCTGCCCGATGCTGTGAAGATCCGTGGCGGCGGCCACCGTTGTGCCGGTGGTCTGTGGGTCATGACGGCTGTGGTCATCGCGGCACCGAAGCGGCGGGTCGGGTCGCCCGGACCGACGCGCGGTCACTCCCGACCGGTCGTGAGCACCGTGAGCCGTGCTTCACTGCCCCACCGCACGCTCGTCCGCTGGCTTCGTGGAGGGGGTGCGGGTTTCGAGAGCGGGAGTTGCGTGGGCAGGGGGCGACAAGTGTCCGGGCCGGATGGGCTTGCGGAACGACAGTTGCGCTGCCTTGTGGCTTGATCAGGGGAAGTAGATCGTATATCCGGCGGGAAGCGTGAGGGTCTCGCCGCGGTGGAGGAACCGCTGGGTGAAGTGCTCGGACGTGCACTTGGTGGCGTCGAAGATGTAGCCGACGGTGTCGGTCCTGTTGTGGAAGGTGGCGTTGCCCTTCGTGGAGTCGCTGGCGATGCAGGCGCGGGCGGGTGGGTTGGCGTGCGTGGTGGTCCGGCCGTTCTGCGTGACGTACAGCGTGCCGCTGGCCGCACTGGCCGGTGCGACCGGTCCTGCGGTGAACAGGCCCGCGATGATCAGGGTGCCGACCGAGGTGCCGATCCCGCGCATGTCTCCTCCTTGTGGTCATGGTTGTCGGTGACCTCTGTCGGGACCGTAGTGGCTCCATCGCCGACTCGTCGCGGATTGTCCCCCATACGAATGGCGTACACGAGTGCATTCTGCTGGACCAATGCCCGTACCAAGAGTAGTCGGAACACTCTCTAAAGAGTTGCAGGTGATACCCGACCGTGTCGTGGGAGGTGCTCGATAATGGGTACTGCTTCGTCGGAAAGGTCGCGGGCGACCCATACCTCGCTAACTCGCGGTCAGTGTGTCTCCGGCGGGTGACCACGTCCGAGGGAGTGTGATGGCCAGGCATGGACCGAGTGCTGTGAGATTCCGCTGATCGTTCCCGTCGGCTCGCCGTCGATGATGTCCGGTCCTTCTCCGAAGGCCGTGGATTTAATCCCGCGGCTCGACGTTCTCGTGTCCTTTCTCGATGCCCGCATTGCCGAATCGCCTCGACATGGCCGCACACGGCAATGCGGCCTTCCGCATCATTTCCCTTACCCGACCGTCCAACCGTGGCCGGTCAACCACCCCTTCCCCCCGAAAGGCCGTCATGAGCGAGACGACACGTCGTGACCTCCTCCGATTCACCGCAGCGGCCGCCGTGGTGGGTGTCGCCGGGGCCGCCTCGGGCGGCTTGGCGCCGTCCGAGGCACTCGCGGACCCGAACCTGCCGGCCTCCGAGGGGCAGGAGCGGGCCTTCCTCGCGCAGAGCCCGGACGCCATCCGGGGTCTGAAGTGGCGCGGGGCGATGCTCGCCCCGGCACCGAACGTGAAGCTGACGGCCAGGTTCGACACCCGCGGCCTGCCCTACGCCACGGCGGCGTTCTCACTGGCCAACAACAACCTCGACACGGTGGCGCTGCGGGTGGCGAACATGGCCGACCTGCCCGACGGCACCACCAAGCGGCAGCGTGACGACGAGGTCATCAAGCTGCTGCGTGAGCTGCACCGCCAGGGGGTCGGGGCCTACTTGTTCAAGCGCCAGTGGTTCCAGCGCAGCGGCGTCATCATCAGCTACCAGCGGCCCTTCACCGAGGCCGGCGCGGACGAGTTCATCGACGACATGAGCAGGTTGATCACCCGCGCCCGGGAGGAGGGCATCGCCGGCGCGCTGCGCGGCGTGGCCGTGATCGAGACCAACCTGAACAACTGCGCGGAGCTGCGGGAACGCACCCTGTACGTCGCCCGGGGCATCAACGACCGCACCGCCAACTGGCTGAGGTCCCGCACGCTGCTGATCCCCGGCGCGGGCATGGGGCCGTACTTCAAGGGCATCCACAACGGCGGCGAGGCGTGGTTGAGCCAGGTCAGGGCCCAGACGGGCCACTTCGCCCTGATCTACAAGCACATGCCCAGCCAGGCGAACGGCGTGTGCCGGCTGGAAAGCCTCAACGACCAATGGGACGACGCCGTCGGCAAGACCGCCGCGAAGACCCCCGAGCAGCAGATCCAGTTCCTGCGCGCCACCATGGGCATTTCCGACCTGGAGTGGTACTTCCGCATCCACCGGGCCGAGTACCCCAACCACACCCACGTGGTGTTCTGGGGCGACGACGGCGACGGCGTGGCCGGACTGTCCGCCCGCGGCGACCAACCGTGGAACTACAACACCATGCGCGCCCTGCACCGGCTGCTGGTCAAGGCCAACCGCTGGCACGGCCACTTCTTCAACTTCCCCTTCACCCGCGAGGGCGCCACCGAGCACGACATCTGGCGGTACCTCATCACCGTCGCCGGCGACGGCAGCAACACCCGCCGCAAGAACTGGGCGTGGAACCGGTCTGGCACCCACCGGATCTGGGACGAGTGGCACATGTGGTCGCAGGAGAACGCGGCGTACTGAACACCTGCCCACCTGCACCTTCCTCCGACGCCACAGCCCGATCAGGGCCACCGTGGCCGTCCAGCCCGATCGCGGCCATCACCCAACGACCAAGCCCTGCATGAAGGAGACAAGCTGACATGAGACCGACGAAGGCACTGCTCGCGGGTTTGGTGGTGGTGGGCGTGGTGGCCTCCGGTGCGGTGTCACCGGCCGCCGCGACGCCGGACGCACCCACCTCCGGCACCGGTGAGGTCGCGGTGGACGACCGGGCCGCGGACGTGTACTGGAGAGGCACCTGGGCGGCTGCTCAGCAGCCGGTCAACCCCTTCGTCCCCGGTTGGTCGCAACGCGGCTTCACCAACCAGTCACTGCGGCAGGTCATCCGCATCAGCGTCGGCGGCACCCACGTGCGCATCCGCCTGTCCAATCTCTACGGCGACACCCCGCTGCCGGTCACCGGTGCCACCATCGCCCGCACCGAAGCCGGCGCCGCGCTGCAACGCGGGTCGCAACGCCACCTCACCTTCGGCGGCCGCCAGTGGGCCCAGATCCCCGTCGGGACGGAACTGGACAGCGACCCGCTGCTGATGCTCACCACGCCGCTGGAACAGCTGACCGTGACGCTGTACTTCGCCCGCCACACCGGCCGCGCGACCTACCACAGCCGAGCGACCGCGACCAGCTACCTGGCCAACGGCGACCACCGCGTCGACCCCGCCGCCACCGCGTTCACCGGCAGATCGGGCTCCTGGTACTTCCTCACCCGCGTGGACGTCCGAGGCGACCAGGCAAGCCCACCCGACGGCATCGTCGCCTTGGGCGACTCCATCACCGACGGCTACGGCTCCACCCCCGACGCGAACAACCGCTACCCCGACGAACTCGCCGAACGCCTGGTGCGCAACAACACCCCACGCCCGGTCCTCAACGCCGGCATCAGCGCCAACCGCGTGCTCAGCGACTCAGCCTGCGGCGGCGAACCCGCCATCACCCGCTTTCGGCGCAACGTCGCCACCCAACCCGGCGTGCGCACGGTCATCGTGCTCGAAGGCATCAACGACATCCGCACCCAGGGCGGCACCACCGGCTGCGCCCAGGGCGCACCGGTCATTACCACGCAACAACTCATCGACGGCCACACGTACTTGATCAGATGGGCACGCGACCGCGGATTCACCGCGATCGGCGCGACCCTCCCACCGTGCGGCTGCGGAGGCGGTGAAGAAACCATGCGCACCCAACTCAACCGCTGGATGCGCACCACCGCAGGCACCGCGAACGGTTACGACGCCGTGGCCGACCTCGACACGGCACTCGCCGACCCCACCAGCCCTCGCACACTGCGCCCCGCCTACGACAGCGGCGACGGCCTACACCCCAACAACGCCGGCTACCGCCGCATCGCCGACACCATCCCCCTCACCAGACTGTGATCACCACGCCGCCGCACCGTCGACCGGATCGGGAATCCTCATCGAGATCTTCGGCGCGACTTCCCACACCCGCCGGTCGAGCAGGTGCTGGCCGAGTGGGTACAGCCGATCTGCGGGTAGTCGCAGACACGGGCTCGAGTTGAATTCTGCCCATCCGTTTCGTGCCGAGGGTGGGAGAGCCAAGCCGCGGAACGGCGGCACCGAACCCGCCGTTCCGCGGCGGCCGACACCTACCACGATAGCCGTCACTTTGGACCAAGGCGGACGCCCAAGCTGCTCTGACAAGTGATATGGCGTGTACTACTCCATCCGGGCATGTCTCGAACATGTTTCGTCATCGCAGGGACGGTGCTCCGTCACCTTGGCGCCCAGACCCGTTCTGATACTAAGGACCGCGCCGTGACGGTGTCCGCCCTGCCGCGCCTCACTCCACTCGCCGAGTGGATCGCCGCGACCATCCCGCCCGGTATCCCGGCGATGGATGCCGAGCCGGTCGGAAGTCTGCGGTTCCTGTTCTACGGTCGCGCTTCCACGCGTGAGCACCAAGATCCGCGTACCTCGCGGGCGTGGCAGCTGGATGTCTCGCGCAGGATCACCAGTGGGCACGGCCCGATCGTGGGGGAGTACTTGGAGATCGGGTGTTCCCGTCAGGTTCTCTGGCATCTGCGGCCTCGTGCTGCGGCGATGCTGCGCCACATCGCGGCCAACGCGGATCGGATCGACGCGGTGGTGGTCGGCGAGTACGAGCGTGGGTTCCTCGACGGTGCCCAGGTGCGGGACCTGCGATCAGTGCTGGAGCGGTTCGGGGTGCAGCTGTGGCTGCCGGAAGCCGAAGGGATGCCGCGTTGACCGCGGCCCGGCGGACTTTGCGCCTGGACCAGTTGCGGCTGACCTTGCAGGTCTGATGCACATCAGGATTGCTCCAGCAGCCTGAGCCCTGGAAACGCGACTCCGTCTAACGCAGGGAGGATCATCGGGCATGGCCGACGCCCTCGCGACCGCCGGACGTGGCGAGCGGGTCACCGTCACACCGGACAGCCCACTCGGCGAGCACGTCCGCGCACGGCTCACCGGGGCGAGGCGCCTACGGCCGACTTCGTCGTCGGCAAGCCGCACAGCCGGGTCCTGATCTCCTGGCCACGGCCCGCGCACGCCGCCGGCCAGGACGTCCTTCACCACCCCAACCACCAGTGGAGCAGAATCCTGACCGATCGTTCAGAGGCAACCAGCTGCGGGTCGTCGAAGTGCTGCTCGCGCCTGACGCCCGTCCTGGGCGTCAGCAGCGAGCCCTGCGGTCACCGGAGTATGGGGATTGCCGGGCACCCGGCCGCCGGACCGACGCCTCAGTCGCACCCGAAATCGGCTAACCGGGAACGTTCCGCCCGCTCGACGGGGTAGCGTGAACCGTGCCCGACGACCTGGACTATTCCCCGCTCGCCGCCCCCGTCGCCCCGGCCACGGCATTGGCGCACGCGAAAGCGAACGGCGACCACCCGGGCCGTGACATGGCGTGCTGCGCACTCGTGTTCGCCGTGATCGTTGCCGCCGTCTTCGGTTTCCTGAGCATTCCGCTCAACATGTACCTCACCGGCGTCCATCCGGACGGCGGCATGGGTGTCCGGCTCCTCGGGCTGCTGCCGCTGATGATCGGTCTCGGGCTGATCGTCCTGGTCGTCGTCCGGGTCCGCAAAGGTAACGGGCGGGAGCGGATCGACCACTACCGCATCATGCAGTTCGCCGCCCGCAACGGCATGGGCTACCGGATGAAGGTCAATAACCCGGAGCAACCCGCCGGGGTCTTCGACGTCGGCAACAACCGCTGCGCCGTCGACGTCGTCACCATCGAAGGGCCACGTCCGATGGAAATCGGCCAGCACCGCTACGTGGCCGGCTACCGCGGCGCGGAAACGTACCACTTGGGCTATGCGACCACTCCTCTCGACGCCCACCTTCCCCACCTGCTGCTGATCCCGCGGGCGAAAGGCACGGGCGTTCCGCACGTGTCCGGCGGAGCTTCCCTCGGGAACCCCGACCTGCGCGGCCCCGGCACCGAAGCTTTCAAAGTCTTCGGGCCGTTCGGCAGGGCCGGGGAGATTCAGGCCCTGCTGGACCGCACCCTCTTCTCCTCCGACCTCCTGGCCCGGTACGCCGAACGCCCGGTCCACATCGAAATCGTCCAGAACCGCCTGTACTTCTTCTCCCCCAAGCCGCTGTCCACCACCGACCCGGAAATCTGGCGCTGGCTCCTCGCCCTGCTCGCCGACACCGCAGAGCGCCTGGAATCCTGAACGCTGTCCGGGAGCGGGCCCGCGTCGGAACTCGTCAAGGTGATTGAGACCAGTGGGTGTCACAACCTGTCTCACTTGAATTGACAACTACCGCTACGGCCACCGTCACCCTTGCCCACCAGTTGCACTACGCGTCGACCGACCGGTGCACGCGTACCGCTTGCTGCGGCTGGCCACCACGATCCGGGAGGAACTGGCAGTGCCGGTGCCCGCGCAGGAGCGGGCTTGGCTCCAGCAGGCCCAGGAGACGCTGACCGGCGGCTCTCGTCGGCCGAGCGAGCGGTACGCCGTCAGCCAGCAGACGGGCCTCTCCGTGGCGGACGTGCTCGCCGAGCCCACCGGTTCGGACGGACTGGATCGTTCCTTCCAGCGATGAACTGTTGGTAGGTATGCACTTCTGCCTCATCACGTGGAATACGCACGTGGGTGCCGGTCCTACGCGGAGTAGGTCCACGACAGTCGTCTCGTCACCTGGAAAGCCCATTACCGACCACGTCCGCTGTGCTTGAATGCTCGCAAGGCCGCCTTGGGGGATCATGAGGCCTTGTTGTTCGTAGGGGTGGAACGCAGATTGCTCACGTCGGCAGCGTTCTTCTAGGACCGCCGGTGGGTGGAGCGTGCCTGCGCACGGCGCGGGGGGAAACGCGTGAACAAGGGGAAAGCACGTCTGTTCTGGTCTGCCGCTTCGCTGCTCGCACTGGTGGCGGCAGGATTGTCACCGATGCCGGCACCGGCCGCGAGAGCCGCGGAGACCGTCCCCAGGGTGGCCGCGCCACCGTCACCGAGGTGCACCCAGGTGGCCGTGGCGGCGGAGGCGACCGAATCGTCCGCGCAGGCTCCTGAGAGCAGGCCGATCCAGGCTGATCAGGCGCCCGTCGCCTACGCGGCACCGGACACGCCGCGGCGGATGATCCCGGGCGACGAGCACCCCGTGCGGGTGACCGTCCGCAACACCACGCAGTCACCGCTGGTGGCGGGCAGGCACGTGCTGTCCTACCACTGGACCCTGCCCAACGGCGGCGACGCCACGGCGGGGAACCGGCTGGACACGGCGTTGCCGGCGGACCTGGCGCCGGGCGCGGAGGTCACCCTCGACGCACGCGTGAAGGCCCCGGCGCTGGCCGATATCGGCAACGACCGCGAGCAGTTCACGCTGCGGTGGGACGTCTACGACACCAGCACCCGCAGGTGGCTGTCCGAGACGGCGGGCGTACCCGCGCTCGACCTGGACGTGCGCGTGGAGGAGCCCACTTCCGACCAGCTCGGGCTGGAGCACTTCTACTCCTACGCCAGCCTGCCCACCGGCGCGGGCGGAGACCTGTCGGTCAACCAGTTCTCCGGCAACGCCGTGTGGAACTACGACGTGCTGACCAACCCCAGCCGCGGCCTGGCGAGCTTCAGCCGGCTGTCCTACAACTCCTCGGACACCTCGAACTCCTACGCCGGCCCCGGGTGGTCGGTCACGGCGTCGACGCTGAACCGGCTCGGCACACCGCTGGAGTTCGACGGCCTCCTGCCGGGGCTGCTCGGTTGGCCGACCACGGTGAGCCTGGTCGACGGCGACGGCACCGGGCACCTGTTCGAGCTGAACAAGCACGACAGCGCCGACAGCCGGAACTGGACCTACGACGCGCCGGCCGGCGTGCACCTGTACCTGCGGTACCTCCCGGGCGGTGATGACGAGCGGCGCTGGGTGTTCACCACGCCGGAGCGCACGGAGTTCTTCTTCGACGCGCAGGGCTACCACACGGCGACGGTGGACAAGAGCGGCAACACCATGTCGTTCACCTACGAGCGGGCGCTGCTGGGCAACCGCAACACCGGTGTGCTCAAGCACGTCACCGACGCCACCGGCCGCCGCACGCTGACCCTGGACTACTACCAGCGCGGCGACGCGTTCTCGTACATCCTCGGCGGCAGGAAGCTGACCGGAACGAACCTGGACAACCTGTTCATCATCAACAAGCTCAAGTCCGTCACCGACGTGTCCGGTCGGGTGGTGGCGTTGACCTACACCGACAAGGGGCACCTGGGTGAGGTCGTGGACGGGCTGGGCAACCCGGACGCCAAGCCCTTCACGTTCTTCTACGACGAGGCCAACGCCAAGCTGCTGTCGGTGGTGGACCCGAACGGCGGCACCACCAGGGTGGACTACTTCACCGGCGCCGGTGAAGCACTGCGCAAGTGGAACGTCCGAACCGTCACCGACCGGGGCCAGGCCGCGACCGGCTTCGACTACGTCGACCCGGACGGCGACGGGGGGTCGAAGGTCGACTCCACGGTGGTCGACGGCAACGGCCACACCACCCGCACCCTGCTCGACGGCTACGGGCGGGCCGAGCGGAATACCAACGCCAAGGACGAGACCACCCAGCTGCACTGGGACGCCGACAACAACGTCATCCGGCTGGTCGAGCACAACGGCGCCTCGCAGACCTGGACCTACGACCAGAAGACCGGCTTCCCGCTGGAGATCCGCGACGCGGAGGCCAACCGGACGAACGGTCCGGCCACCCGCCTGGGCTACCGCACCGAACTCGGCGGGCACGTCGCCGACCTGACCGAGAAGGTCACCCCCGAAGGTCGCAAGTGGACGTTCGCGTACGACGACAAGGGCAACCTGATCGCCGTCACCGACCCGAAGGGCAACGCCACCCCGGCCCCGGACGACTACACGTCGCGCTACTCCTACGACGGCTTCGGGCACCTGATCGAGCAGACCGACGCCAACGGCAACACCACCAAGTACGGCGACTACGACGCCAACGGCTACCCGCGGCTGATCACCGACCCGCTCAACTGCACCACGGCCTTCCGCTACGACGACGTCGGCAACGTCACCTCCATCACCGACGCGCGCGGCAAGACGGGCACCTACACATACGACATCTTCAAGCGCCCGCTGGACACACGCGAGCCGAAGGACCAAGCGGCCGGCGCCTACATCGTCACGCCGGGCCCGCGGTACGACCGCAACGACAACGTGGTGACCAGCACCGCCGCGAACGGCGCCGTCACCCGCGCCGCCTACGACGCGATGGACCGGCAGGTCGGCGTCTACGCGCCCAAGGACGACCCCGGTGGTCCGGAGAAGCTGACCACGTTCGCCTACGACGCGGTCGGCAACCTGCTCAAGCAGACCGAACCCAAGGGGACGCTGACCCCGCAGGACCCGGACGACTTCACCTACACGTTCACCTACGACCAGCTCGACCGGATCACCCGGGCCACCGACGTCAACGGCAACGTGATCAGCGCGGAGTACGACGACGTCGGCAACCTCGTCAAAGAGGTCGACGCGCGCAAGAACAAGACACCGGACCCGAACGACTTCACCACCCGGTACGTCTTCGACGCCAACCACCAGGTGCTGGAGACCGTCGACGCGGACGGCCACTCGGCGAAGACGCGTTACGACCGCGACGGCAACGTCGTCGCCAGCACCGACGAGCAGGGCAACGAGACGCTCATCGAGCTGGACGAGCGCGGCATGCAGCGGGAGGTCCGCTCGCCGCACAGCTCCGACGGCGGCACGATCCGGTACTTCACCACCCGGTACGAGTACGACCAGGTCGGCAACCTGACCCGCACGATCAACCCGCGCGGGGTGGACACCCCCGACAAGGCCGACGACTTCGTCACCGAGACCGTTTACGACGAGCTCAACCGGGTGCGCGAGGAGATCCTGCCCTACGACCCGGACGACCCGGAGCACAAGACGCCGGTCGGCACGATCAAAACCTACAACGAGGTCGGCGACCTGGTGGAGGTCAGTGCCCCGCCGTCGCACGGCGAGTCGGTCCGCAACACCACCAGGCAGACGTACTACGACAACGGGTGGCTGCGCACGTCCACCGACCCGTGGGACATCAGGACCGCCTACGACTACACCGCCACCGGGCAGCAGTCCAACCGCACGGTGACCAGCGCGGGCGGCGGGGCGCAGCGGGTGGAGACGTGGGAGTACTTCCCCGACGGGAAGCTGAAGAAGCGCTCCGACGAAGGCGTCCCGGTGGGGCGCAACGTGGTCGTCGTCGACAACTCCGACGCGGCGCGGACCCAGGCGAGGGGCAACTGGCGGACCGAGGAGTCCGGCAGGGGGTTCCAGGGTGCCGCGTACCGCGCCACCGACGCCGACGACGCCACGTTCGCCTGGAAGGCCGCCGTTCCGGCCGACGGCACGTACGACGTGCTGGTGCGCCACCCCGGCGGGACGGCCACGGACGCCGCGTACACCGTCGAGCACAACGGCGGCACGAGCACCGCACGGGTCGACCAGACGCAGCGGGCCGGTGAGTGGACCAGCATCGGCAAGTACGCCATGTCGGCGGGGCAGTCCCGCACCATCACGCTGTCCGGCGAGGCCGACGGCACCGTGGCCGCCGACGCCGTGCAGCTGGTGCGCGACAACAGTGCGGACGCCGACGACGAGAAGAAGGTCTTCGAGCACCGGTACGACCCGAACGACAACCTCGTGCAGATGACCGACTCCACGCCGAACACGCCGGTGGACGCCTACCGCGTCGCGTACAACGGGGTGGACCTGGCGGAGAAGGTCGAGGAGCTCAAGGCCGGCGCGGTCAAGCACACCACCGACTACCGCTACGACGAGAACGACAACCTGACGTTCGCCAAGTTCGACGGCAAGTCGGCGCTCTACGAGTACAACGCCCGCGACCTGGTCACGAAGGTCACCAACAAGAAGGACGACGGCGACCAGGGCAAGGTCAACTCCTTCACCTACACCGCCCGCGGGCACGTCGAGCGGCACGTCAAGAGCAACGGCAACACCGTCGACTACACCTACTACCTCGACGGGCTGCTGCGCCGGCAGCTGGAGAAGAAGAAGGACGGCGGGCAGGTCGTCGTCGAGCACAACCTGGAGTACGACTCCAACTCCAACAAGGTCCGCGACGACGGGCGGAAGCAGAACGCGGACAACCACGGCGCGACCATCAACGCCGACGCCACGTACACCTACGACCCACGCGACCGGGTGCGGAAGGTGACGAAGAAGGGCGGTGAGGGCGAACGCACCGAGGAGTACAAGCACGACGACAACGGCAACGTCTGGGACCAGCGGGTCGGCGGCGCGCACACCGCGTTCGACTACGACCGCAACCGGCTGCTGTCCACCACCACGGACGGGCAGCGGGCGGACTACGACTACGACGCGTTCGGCCGCCTGCACCAGGTGACGCAGTCCGGCAAACAGCTGGAGAAGTACACCTACGACGGGTTCGACCGCAGGGTCGAGCACGTCAAGGACCAGGGCGCCGGGCCGAAGACCACCAAGTACACCTACGACCCGCTGGACCGCCAGCAGACGAAGGTCGAGGGCGACAAGACCACGGCGTTCCACTACCTGGGTCTGGCCGACCAGGTCCTGACCGAGGACGAGAACGGCAAGCTCCGCAAGGCGTACCAGTACTCCAACGACGGCGAGCTGCTCGCCCAGGTCAAGTACTCCGACGACGGCAAGGAGGAGGACTCGGTCTACGGGTTCAACCCGCACTCCGACGTCGAGCAGGTCACCGACACCAACGGCGACACGAAGTCCACCTACGGCTACACCGCCTACGGCAAGGACGACGAGAGCGAGTTCTCCGGCGAGGACAAGCCCGACCAGGCGAACCCGGACAAGCCGGAGGAGAACTCCTACCGGTTCAACACCACCCGGCACGACAAGAGCACCGACACCTACGACATGGGGTTCCGGGACTACTCGCCCGGCCTGAACCGGTTCCTGACGCTCGACCTGTACAACGGGGCGCTCGCGGACCTCGGGATGACCACCGACCCGTGGACGAACAACCGGTACGCCTTCGGCGCCGGCAACCCGCTGTCCCAGGTGGAGATCGACGGCCACGGATGGCTCGACGACGCCGCGGACTGGGTCAAGGACAACGCCAAGGAGGTCGGGCACGCGGCACTCGATGTCGCCGGCGTGATCCCCGTGGTCGGCGAGGCCGCGGACCTGGCGAACTCCGCCTGGTACGCCGCCGAGGGCGACTACGCCAACGCGGCGCTGTCGGCCGCGGCCGCGGTGCCCTTCGCCGGGTGGGGCGCCACCGCGGTCAAGGCGGGCAAGTACGCCGTCAAGGGGGCCGAGGCGGCCCAGGGCGGAGCGAAGGCGGCCGCCGCCGGGCGGAGCACGGCGAAGACGGCCGGTCAGGCGGCTGATGCCGGGGCCAACGGCGCGAAGGCGGCGCCCGCGCCGAAACCGGCGCCGAAAGCCGGTGGCCCCAGCGGTGGCAAACCCTCCGGTGGCGGCGGCGGCAAAGCCGGCGGCACGGCGTCGACGGGCAAGAAGGCCTCCGGCGGTGGCTCGGGTGGCGGCAAGGCGGCCAACGGCGGCGGCACCAGCGCCACGAAGAGCGCCGACGGCGGCGGCGGGGCGTCGGCCGACCTCGCCAACTACCGCAAGGGCCAGGGGATGCCCCGCGCCGGATCTCCGGAGGACGCGCACACGGCTGCTCGGCTCGACGTCGGCGGTAGGTCGTTCTACGGGCACAACGCGCATGGCCGGAAAATCGACATCAAGGTCAATGCGCAGACCAAGACGCATGCCGAGGCCGATGTGTTCCAGCAGGCCAAGAATGCCGGGGTGTCTGCGGACAGGGCAACCTTGCACGTCGATCGGGACCTGTGCACGGCGTGTGGTGTCAAGGGCGGGGTCGGCTCTCTCATGCGGGGAGTCGGGATATCCCGGCTCACGGTAAACTCCCCTTCGGGTCGGTTTGAGATCACGGCGAACCGCCCATCGATTCCACGGCCAATGAACGGATAAGGGGAGCCGACGGTTGGGTAACGTCCGGATTCAACGCTGGCATGGTCAGTCGGCTGAGTCGGAACTGGTTGAGAACGCGGACACCGCCAAGTTGACGGCGGCGGTCGACGCGTTGGACAACAAGGTGACCACCGAGGTCTCAGTGGAACTGGACAACGGTTCCTATCTGCTGGTAGGTGGCGGTTCCGGCCGCTACCACGTCGCCTACGGAAATGTCGAGGACGAGTACTTCACGTTGTGGGACGAAGCGCGGGCCGGAGGCGAGGAAGAGCTGGTGACCGGCGGTCAACTAGGTGTTTTCGACTCGGCCACTGTGGTGGACAAGGCGCTCGCGTTGAAAGCTGCGGAGACCTTTTTGAACTCGGGCGTGCTCGACCGCGGGCTTACCTGGAAAGAGGATTGACGCAATTCTTCGGTGTACGGTGGTGCGCCTTACCGCCGCGTGATTCGCGATGCTTGCCGTAATAGGGACGAGATGGAGGGGGAACGGCATGGGGCGGGGTGCGTTGGTGGGGTTGGGGGTCGTTGTGCTGATGGCGGCGTCGGTGGTCGCGGCGCCGGTGGCATTGGCGGCGCCGGTGCTGCCGTTGTCGGGATTCGGCGACGTGATGGTGGACAGCGCCCACCAGAGGGTGTTCGTCTCCGGTGGCGCGTCGTCCAACGGCGTGGCGGTGGCGGACTTCTCCGGTCGGGTCCGCACGGTGATCGAGAACCAGCCGGGTGCGGACGGGCTGGAACTGAGCGCGGACGGCACCCGGCTGTTCGTGGCGCTGTCGGCGGGTGACGGCATCTCGGTGATCGACACGTCGACCCTGGCCGAGACCGCGCGGTACTCCACAGGGGCGGGGACGTGCCCGACGCACCTGGCCCGCACGGGTGGCGTGATGTGGTTCGGGTACGGCTGCGTGGACGGCAACTGGTCGGGCAAGATCGGCAGGCTGGACCCGGCGGCGGCCGAGCCGGTGCGGGGCGAGCAGCAAGGAGCCACCCGGTTCCAGCGGGCCCCGCTGCTGGCGTCTTCCGGTGCGGAAGCCGGGCCGCTGGTGGCCGGGCAGCTGTCGTTGAGCCAGTCGACGGTGCAGGTCTACACCCTCTCCGGCGGAACGCTGACGGCAGGCACGTCCGGTGACGTGGTCGGCGCCGGGCTCACGGACCTCGACGTGACCGGCGACGGGGCGACGCTGTTCAGCGCGACCGGGTCCCGTGACCGGGTTGAGGCGTTCGCGACGGCGGACTTGGCGCGCCGGGGTGCGTACGCGACCCGGCCCCGACCCGCCGCGGTGTCGTTGTCGCCGGACGGCGCGTACGTGGCCGCGGGAGCGCTGACCAGCGACGCCAACGACGTGCTGGTCTACCGCGTCGGCGGCGCGACGCCGATGAACACCGTCTCGCTGGACAGCGGTGAGACGGTGCAGCCGCGCGGCTTGGCGTGGTCGGCGGACCAGCGGACGCTGTTCGTGGTCACCCGGTACAACAACGACCCGCAGCCGCGCCTGGAGGTCGAGCGCTACCCGGTCGGGTGGTGAGCCGGCTACCCGACGAGGCGGCCGAACTCCACATCCGCGGTGGTGCGGGGTTCGGCCGCTCGGCGCGCGCGGCAGCGGAAGGCGGCCGCGGCCGAGGTCCGGACGGCCGACCCTTGCCACGTACGCTGCGGTGCGTGAACAGAACTGCTCCCGCCCTGCTCGTCGTCGCCGCGGTCCTGCTCGTCGGCGCGTGCGGTGGCGGAACTCCGACCGCCACGTCCTCCTCGTCGGCGACCACCACCACTGCGCCGTCGGTCGACGCCGCGGCCGAGGAGAAGGCGATCCGCAAGACCTTCGCGGACTATCGGGAGGCCGCCAAGGCGAAGGACGGCGTCGCCGCGGCCGCGCTGCTGTCGCAGGAGATGCTGGGCTACTACACCAAAGCCCGCGACCTCGCCCTCACCGGTTCGGAGCAGCAGGTGCGCGAGCACGGTGTGACCTCGTCGATGTTGGTCTACGTGCTGCGTGCCGAGTTCGGTGCCGACGAGCTGCGGGGGATGTCGGCCGAGCAATTGGTGTCCGCGGCGGTGGCGAAGGGCATGGTGAGTGAGAACAGCATGGCCAACGTCGACCTGGGCACGGTGGTCGTGGACGGCGACACGGCGCGGGCGGACATGACCTCGCGCGGCCAGTCCGCAGGTGTGGAGCTGCCGTTCCACAAGGAGTCCGGCTCCTGGCGGTTCGACGCCCGACCGCTGATGGCCGCCGGTGACGAGGCGCTCAAGACCGTCGCCGGGCAGCGCGGCGTGACCGTGGACCAGCTCGTCGACACGGCGCTCGGCACGCTCTACGGCGCGGAACAGGTGCCGGGCCTCAAGCAGCCGCTACAGGGCTGACCTGCCCAGCACGCCCGCAACCGCACGGGTGCCACGTCGCGGTCACCGTTGTCGTGGTCAGTCGCCGCCGACCATGTGGGCGCCCTTCGCGGACTCGTCGGTCGCCGTGAACAGGCCGCGCACGTGGGCGGACAGCTCGGCCCAGTCCAGTCGGTCGTCCGCGTCGATGTCCATCGCCCCGAACGCCGCCTCGGCCACCTCCGGGTCCGAGACCCGGACCCCGCGGTAGATCGCGATGAGATTCCCCCGGTAGCTCGACGGTGGCACCATTGGCGACCACCCGCACTGAGCAGGCTCGACTTGGGCGGCCTGCTGTGCCCGACCGGCTCGACGCAACGCTTCCACCAGGCGGGACATCGTCAGCGGCTCGGACGTGCGGCCCTGCAGTGAAAGCGACTCGTGCTCCAGCGACTCCCGGAGCACCGAGACGGCCTCGTCGTGCCTGTTCTCGAGGCTCAACGCATCGGCCAGGGACACCGCCTGATCGGCGAGGTCGCCGTGGGTGGTGTGGTCGGATGTGGCCCGCGCCTTTTCGACGAGGTCGAACAGGTCGCCGGAGTGCATCCGCCGTGCCGTGACGATCGGCTCGGCTCGACGTCGCCACGTCCGTGCCTCCTCGTCCGCTCCGCGGAATGCGCACAACGCCGCCATCAGTTCCATCGCGTCGGTGTCACCGGTATCGGCGACGGGGAGGGCGAACCGTGCCGCCAACCGGTAGAGCCCTCGGCTGAACGCTGTCACGGCCAGTCGCCCGCAGTCCTCGGCACCCGATGGCCGCCCGGCACCTGGTGGCCGCCCGGCCAGCGATCCGGTTTCGAGGTCTCGTGCAGCAGGTAGTCGTGCAGGACGCAACTGTCGGCAAGACCCACGCCCGGCGCCACCCTGACCGGTGTCACGGCCGCAATACCGTGCCGCGACCGCCGCGTCCTTCAATGCCGCGGTGAACCACCCTTCCTCGACCACTCGCTGCGACGGGTCGAGGTACTCCCGGTGGCGTACCGCTTGTCTGTAGGTTGACGTGCGGGGTCTATCTCGCGATCGGCTCTGGCGCACTTTCGGTGGTGACGGTGAGTGGCCGGTTGTTCGTAATCTTGTGTTTCCTTGCGGGGGCAGCATTTCCGGACTGTCGGTTTCGGTCGTCGGGCGGGTGGCGGAGGGTGGTGGTCGCGGTCCGCATCCGGGGTTGCGGCCGTGCCGTCCGGCGCCCAGGGCTGCGATGACGAAGGCGTCGACAGCCCGAAAGCACTTCCCCGCAAGGGGATCGATCTCCACCATAAGGTCACGGCCGCGACCGGCTACTCACCGTCACCACCGGAAGTGTGCCATAGCCGATCTTGGAACAGTCCCCGGGTCGGCAGCGACGCGAGCGCACTGGTCCTCGGCTTGGGGTGGTGGTGAAGCGTGCATGAGTCGATGGCCGGTGCAGTTTCAGGTGGTGGTTGGGGAGTTCGATTGGTCGGGTTCGCGAGCGGAGGTGAGTAGGTCGGCCAGGGTGGTCAGGGCATGCCGGGTGGCGGTGGTGAGGGAGTTCAGCAGGTGCTGCGGCGGCATGGCGCGCGCCCTCGTGCCCGATGCCTCGATGACGTGTGTGAGTGCCCGCTGGTCTGCTGCCAGGTGCGGCCACCCATCGATGTGCGTGAGGAGGCTGGCAGTGTGTGCGTCGCCCGTCTGCAGTGCGAGCTGGACGAGCGCTGTTGCGATCTCCTTGGCTGCGATGGGACGGGTTGCCTGGGTGAGTTCGGCGATGCAGTCGGTGAGCCGCACGAGGTAGGACAGGACCTCGGCGGTGATCTCGTGCTGCGGGTGGCGGTGCAGGTGGTAGGCGCCCAGGCCGGACAGGCCGCAGATCAGGTCGTATTCGGCCATCGGCGGCCGGTCCGCCCGGTCGAGCCGGCATGTGCCCGGTCCAGGCGTCGACGGGTCAACTCGACCGTGCCCGCGTCGAGTGTCCGCAGCGCCCGGTCGAGCTTTCCCGGTCGTTCGACGGCGGTGTGGACGACGAAGGCCAGTGCCGGAGTGCCGAAGAACAGCCCGGCGTTCGGGCCTGCGCTGAGCTCGTCGGCGACGGCAGCGGACAGCCAGGCGTGCGCGGTGTCCCAGCCGCCGTGGCCGGTGCGGGCGCGTTCGATGTGCAGAAGCGCGATCCCGGCCGCGCCGCCGGCCAACGACTGGGGGCCGCGCCTCCAGCCGGTGGGCAGCGACGACAGTGTGCTCAGGTCGGTCACTCGTTCGGCCAAGGCCGCCGTAGTGTCCAGTGCGGTGCTGTCCTGTGTGGTGCTCATCATGCTCCTCGGTTGATCCAGCTCAGCGCGGCGGCGCGGGCCAGGCGCAGACAAGCAAGCTCGGCGTCGCGGTCGACTCCGGCGACCCGGATGCAGTGCAGGCGCAGCAGATCCGGCAGTACGGCCTGTCGCGTCATCCCGATGGCCGCCTCGCGGATGGTCGTGTCATGGGAAGCGAGGATGTCGCGGTAGCTCGCGAGCGCGGTTCGGCGTTGTCGCCAGCGGGCGCTGATCAGGTCACCACAGGACAGCGTGCGCAGGGCCGCGAAGTCGGCTGCTGGGTCGCACAGTCGGATGGTCCGGGCCTGGAGGTCCCGTGCGAGCGCGGGGGTGGAAATCCGGTCGACGTGATCGATCAGCCAGTGCAGGCCTGCGTGCCGGCTGCCGGTGAAGCCGACGGTGAGGTCGACCAGGCTCGCCGCGGTGATCGAGTGCGGGTGTGGTGTACCGGCGGTCAGCTGTGCGACGGCAGCGGCGGAGTCGGCGGCGAACACCGCTTCGGCGGCCGCGAGGGTGGGGCCGTCGCCGAAGCGGCCGATCTCCGGGTGGTAGGTGTCCAGTTGCAGTCTGCCGAGCAGACCGAGGCGGTGCAGTTCGTCGGCCCACGATCCGACGCTTCGTGCGGTGTCGGCGAAGGCGTCGGGGCGGGGGAGGCGGATCCGCAGCCGTAGATGGGGTTGCGGATCCTGGTAGCGGATGAACCACCACGGCGGCTCGTCGTCGAAGTGGTGCCACAGGCGAGGAAGGTGGTCGGTGAGCAGTCCGGTGTGCCGATCCGGATGGACGTACAGCTTGGCGTAAAGCCAGCCGGACTCCGGATCGCCGGGAAGATGCCCCGGCTGCGTGCTGGTCGTCACGGTCGAGGCAGGGGGGCGCCGTGGCGGTGCGGGCTGCGGCGGTCGGCACGTCGCCAACGGCACGGCGATCTCATGGGCACGGCCGCCATGCCACCCGAACGCGTCAGACGGGGCCGCCTCACGCAGGGTGACGTGCCCCGTGCGGTCGAGATCCGCGCGCAGCAGGTGAAGATGCGCCGGATCATCGAGGTGCAGCAGCACCCGACGGTCATCCTCGCCCACGTACACCCGGTCCGGCACGTCGAACCGGTGACGCCAGTGCGCGACCGCGTCGGCCCACTGCGGCCAGGCGGTGCCCGAGGGCGAAAGCTGCGTGCTCGTCATCCTCCACCGCGCCGGGGACAGGATCGTCCGCCTGTACCGCACGCGGGGCAGGAACGGCAGGCGCTCGGCCGCACCCCAGGAGAACGGCACGCAGGCGGCGGAGGATGCGGCGCTGATCTCGCACAGGAACCGCAGCAGCGGATGGGCGGCGTGGACGAACTCCACCGCGCTGAAAACCGTCGGCTCCAGGACACGGCGTCGGGTCCGCGACATCAGGTACAGGCGGGTGGCGTCGGCGGTCACCACGAGGTCGTCCACTGCGATCCTCTCGCCGCCACCGTGGTGTTCCCCGAGCGTGATGATGTGGGGAAGCACGACAGGGTGCCGGGTGATGTTCTCGGCGCGCGGACGCAGCGGCGGGCAGGACACCTGCACCGGCAACGCTTCGTCGATGGCGGTGGGAAGCGCCGCCAAACCGGTGATCATGCGCGCGCGGTTGGCGGGGTCGAGCAGGTGCAGGAACCGGCCGATCGTGGTTCCTGCCGCGCGGGACACGCCCATGATCGCGAGGTCGAAGTCGCCGTGTGCGAGCGCATCCTGGTCCGCTGCGTGGATGCGGAAGCGGAGTTCGGTGTGCGGCTGGACATATTCGACCTCGGTCACCGCCAGGTCGGCCACGCCGGGGTCGTCAAGGACGACTTCCCGGCGATGCTCCAGCGCGGCGGTCTGTGCGAGGGCGAGCAGTGCCACGTCGCGGTCGGACAACGAAGGTGACGGGGGCGTCGGTAACCGCGAGTCGCGGTAACCGGAGGGGAAGCCGAGCCCGGTGTCGGCGTGCACCAGCTCGATCAGCGGAACGACCGCGCCCAGGCCGTAATGCTCGACGAACCGACCGTGGTAGTCCCGCCAGACCGGTGGCCCGGACGGGTACGGAGTCAACCGGGCCAGCACCGCCGCCGCCTTCTCGGCTTCACGAGCGACCTGGGCAGGCAGCGTGACGGCGTCGCCGAGACGAAGGTCGATCGCGATCGGCCGATTGGTGTCGCCGAGGCTCGTGATCCGGGTCGAGACCGCTGCACGGATCCGCCGCTGTGCCACCGTGTCGGCCCGCTCGTGCTCGGACAGGTCGGCGAGGATGTCGCGCAACAGGAGTACCTGGTGCGCGATCTCGGGCACGTCGTCGACGCCGGCTGAGCGCAGTTCCTCCAGCACGTGCCCCAGTGGGTTCGTCGCTGTCATGGGTGGATACAGGCTGGTGAGCAGGATGCCCTGCTCGACCAGGCTGGCGAGCATCGCCTCGATCCGCGGACGCGGCGTCGAGGGGTAGCCGGCCGCGAGCTTGTCGATCAGGTGGTTCATGCGGATGGGAGTCGCCGCTGCGGCGACCGCGGTCTGGACCGGTTCGGTGTGGCGGACGGAAATCTCGGAGGCGCCGCTGGACGAGGTCGGATGCCGACGGCAGCCGATCACGAGCCTGCCGTCGCGCACGAACAGCAGATTGTTCGCGGTCACGGGCAACAGCGGCCGCAGTCCGGGCATTGTCTCCAGGTGCCGGACGACCGTGGCGAGCCATTCGGCGTCGACCTGCGCGTGAGCGCGGTGCCCGCCGTCGCGACGCAGCTCCACCCGCGGGCCGAACCGTGCGGGAGCGACTCCGGCGAACAATCCGAACGGTGTCGCCCTGCTGGTGCCGCGCAGCCGGTACCGCACCAGGGTCAGCACCAGGCTGCGTAGTTCACGTGTCGGGACCGGACGACCGGCCAGAACCTGCTCAGCTCGGCGGGCCAGGATCGGGCTGGCCACCTCGACGGCCGCGGCCAGCGTGCCGGCACCCCAGACCAGCCTTATCCACTCGCGCCACCGCGCGAGGTGCTCCGGGGAGGAGCCGGTGAGGTCCGGACACGCCGGTAGATCCTCCGGGACGGATTCGACGGCCGACCGCAGAAGCGCGGCATCCAGTAACCGGTACAACGCGTCGTCCCTTCGCCTCGCGGGTGCCCGGCCCCGATGACGGGCGTTCCGTCACCGGGGCCCGGCAGGCCGTTACGGGCAGCTGACGCACGCGCTCTCGCACGTGGCACCGCAGTTGTCCCCGGTGAGCTGCACCAGCACATCGAGCGCCGGACCCGATTCCGCGAAGCGGACATCGAGGTCGAACAGGTCCGGCTCCGCTGGCGCCGGTGCAGCCACCCCGAGATCGGTCTGAACGGTCATGGACATCTCCTCCTTGTCATGGTGTTTCTTCCTCGGCGGCTCGTCAGGACCAAGTCACGACGACCCGCGTGTGTTTCTTGTCCAACACGAGCCCGCCCTGCGGAAGCTGTTCGTCCGGCGTCGCGGACGGATAGGCCCCGATCCGGGCGGACAGGCTCTGGCCGTCCCAGGACCGGATGCGCTGCAGCACCTGCTCCATCAGCCGTCCGGCGTCGGGGCCGTGCCCGTAGACCCCGAACTCGCGCGCCGACGGGTCGTCGGCGACGGGCCGCAGACCGAGGTAGGCCAGGCTCTCGCCCGTGGCGACGGCGGGCACACCGAGCGGCCAGGCGTGCGCCACGATGTCCTGCGACTGCGCTTGCCTGCTCGCCATGAGCAGGCCGAAGCCCGGCAGGCCCAGCGCCATCCACAGGTGCAGACCGTCGAACCGACCCTCGCCGCCCATCGTGACGTTCGACCACGCCTGCGCACGCGGCTTCGTGAGCACCTCGCCCAAGCGGTCGACATCCACACCAAGGGCGTTGTCCAGCCGCAGTACCACGTCGTCACCGTGCAGCGGGATGGTCAGCTCGCTATGGGCACCCAGCCCGCGCATCGGCACGAAGGCACACAGCTCGTAGTCCCGGCTGACCAGGTGGTCACCGACTCGTTGGAACACCACCGACCGCGTCAGGCTGCGCAACAGCAGCGGGACGCTGATCCTGCCGTCCTCCGCCAGCTGCTCCCACCATGCCCGCGGCAGGTCCCACGCGGCGACGGTGACGATGATTCGGTCGAACGGCGCATGCCGGGGCACCCCGTGTTCGGCGTCGGTCTCCACCACGTTCACCGCGTGGTATCCGGCCGCGGTCAGGCAGTCGCGCGCCCGGGTCACCACCTCGGGGTCGATGTCGACCGTGGTGACCTCGCCGGTCGGACCGACCAGCTCGGCGATCAGCGCCGCGTTGTAGCCGCCCGATCCGATCTCCAGCACCCGCATGCCCGGTCGGATGTCGGCCTGCTCCAGCATCATCGCCTGGATGTGCGGGGCCGACACCGTACTGACGGCTTCGCCCTGCTCGTTGCACCTGGTCAGCAGCGTGCCCTGGGCCGCATACGCCTTGTCCAGCGGCTCACCGGGACCGAACAGGTGCCGCGGCACCTTCGACAGCGCGGCGACCACGGCGTCGCTGCGCGCGGCACCCATCTCGCGCAACTGGTCGACCATCGCCTGACACAGCGCCTCAGGGCTGGACGCCGCAGCGTCCGCGCCGGCATCAATGTCACTTGCAGTGTTCACCGATCACCTTTCCCGAAATTCATCGCCGTCGGTGTGGGTCTCACGGCCGCTGGTCCTTCATCGCACGTCGCAGAACATCGCTTTCTAGCGCCGTTCCAGTCCTGCGGGACGCGTTAGGGCGGCACACAGCGGCAGCGACAGTTCACGTCGGTCGAGCCTGATAACGCCGTCAGGGGTGGGGGACTCACTTGAGGGCGTGGTTCAGGACACCGGCGGCTTGTTGGGTGGCGTTACGCAGCCGACCTTGGAGTTGTTCTGGGATCGTTCCTTGCTGTAGTCCGGCTGATGCGGCGAGATTTTTCAATGCCGTCACATGCCGTAATGGCGAGGATGGCCTGTTGGCGTGGTCGTCGAGCACTTCACGGGCGGCGTAGGCGCTGCCGGAGCGGTGGGCGTCGTCTGCGGCTTCGGCGCGCAGGAGGTCGGCCTCTCGCTGGTGGGTTGTCGCGGCGAGGTGTGCGGTTGCAAGGCCGAGCCGGATGCGGAACATCGTCATGACCGGGTCGACCGCTGCCGTGCGGGCGGCCTGGACGTTGGTGATCAGCGTGTTGATCGCGGTCGGTTCGGGGTGTCCTGTGGTGATGTCGGTGTATGCGCGAAGGCAGGAGGCGATGGCGTGGTGCCACGGATGGGTGGTCGTGGCGGTGTCGATGAGGCGGAGCGCGTCGTCGCGGTGTCGTGCGCGGGCGAGGGCGATGATGCGGGTCTGGCGTGCTTCGTGCAGCAGTTCCGGCGTGTCGTCGTAGCCGGAAGCGTGGTCGGCTGCCTTGTCCCAGTCGCCTGTGGCGACGAGCGCGCGGGTTCCGTCTTCGCGCAGTGTCCGACGTAGCCATGCCTCGACGGGGGCGCGGTCGCCGCCGGGGGCGATGAACGTGTCGAACGGGATCGCCCGACCGGCGATGTCGGCGGTGCCGCCGGAGCGGACGGCGTGGTCGACCTGGACGAGGGTGTCGTAGCAGTGTTGGGGGTTGCCGGTGCGCTGGGCCAGTCGTGCGAGGTTGACCAGCGGTTGCAGGCCGGCGATGGCGGGGCGGCCGGACAGCGGCCAGGACTGGTGGAAGACGTCGAACTGTGCGAGGCAGAGTTGTTCGGCCAGGTCGGGCATGGCGCAGTCGGCGGCGATGAGGGCGGCGAGGTTCCAGGCCGCGGATGCGTCGTTGATGCGCTGGTCAGGGTCGTCGTAGCGGGCGCTGTTGGCCGCGTGTTCCTCGACGAGCCCGACGCGTGCGGGCAGGTCGCCGCAGAACTGGCGGCCTTGCTGGATCAGCGGGAAGCGGATGACGGCCTGATCCAGGCTGGGCGCGGATACCGGACCCGAGGAGGCGGGGGTCGGGCTCAGGGTGCGTGGCGCGGCGGGTTGGCCGGTGGGGCCGAGGATGGCGTGACGGGCCGAGTGGGCGAGGATCGCCTGGGTACGGGCGGTGAGTCCGAGGCGGTTCCAGTGGAAGATCACGTGGTAGCTGAGGACGTCGCGGAGTCCGCGCGTGAGGTGTCCGGTGCGGTTGGCCTCGGCCAGGGCGCGGCCGGTGTCGCGGAACGCCGTCGCCCAGCCGGATTGCGCCGCCAGCGGTCCGTCTGCGGTGAACAGCGGTCCGTCGGGTCCGGTGTCGGCGAGGGCGAGGGTTCTCAGATTTTCCGCCATCGCGACGATCCTGTCGCTGTCGATGTCGGAGGGCAGGGGGCGTTCGGCACTGACGCGGTCCCAGACGTCGCCGCGTTCGTACCATTCCAGTGCGGCGCCGTTGCGCATCAGCGTCCCGCACAGCAGGATCGACAGTTCCCTGCGTCCCAGTCCGGTTCCACCGGCCGCGGCGAGTTCCAGGACACCGCGGCTGTCCACGGTGAACAGGCGGTGCCCGGCGTCGAGGGCGCCGGCGCCGCCGAAGGCGGCGGTCTCGGCTTCGTAGAGGCCGGGCCACCAGGCGTCGATGTGGCCTGTTGCGGCGAGTTCGTCGAGCGTGGTGGCGAGTTCGGTGATCGCGTCGTGCCCGTGGCCGGGGCGCAGTCGTAGCCGCCAGCAGGGGTGTTTGCGCATGAACCACCACGCGGTGATCGCGCCGCTGTGTTCGGCGCGGGTCAGTACCGGCAGCAGGTGGGTTGCCGTGCTGTGTTCGGCGCGGGTCCAGTCCTGGAAGCGGAGGTAGACCTGCTGCCAGGAGCCGGTCCGGTTGGCGGAGAGCGCGTCGCGACCGGCCTGGCGGTAGATCGCCGCGGCGGCGGCGAGTTCATCGGGGGCCAGGCCGGACGTCCCGGCGGTGGTGTCGAGGTCGTCTCCGGCCAGGACGCGCCAGATGGCGGCTTCGGCCGGGGAGGATGCCGGGGTCAGTCGATCAGCAGGCATGCGTCCCATCCGCAGCTCGGGGCGGTGTCGGTGGCGGCGGTGTGCAGCGCCAGGGCTATGCCGGCGGTGCCGTTGAGCAGGCCGGGGCCGTGCTGGTGCGGTCGTGCGGCTGCGGCGAGCAACGCGTCGGCCAGGCGTGGCAGCTGTTCGTGCAGGGCGGGGGTAGTGGCGTCGGCGGCGGCGCGCCAGAAGGTTTGGAAGGTGCCAGCCAGGCCGTGGCAGAGCCCGGCGTCGGTGAGCCGCGCGAGTTGGGTGTCGTCGCCGAGGCACGCCAGCAACGCGCGCTCGTAGTGGTCCTGGAGAACGTGGTCGCCCAAGGCGATGGCGGCCAGTTGCCCGGCGCGGGCGATGCCGGGGGTGCCGTAGCACCAACTGGGTCGACCTGGCCCTGTCTGTCGGGTGCGCCCGGTGCGCAGTTCGATGATGTCGAGGTGTTCGGGCCACCAGGGTCCGGCATCGCCGTCGCGCCGCCAGTGCTCCAGCCACTGACAGATGTCGATGATCGCCTGGTGGTGCCCCTCGACGGTGATGCCACGACGGGCGGCGTGGGCGAGCAGCGCCAATGGGCCGGTGATGCCGTGTGCGGCGCCGAAGTTGGCGTGGCCGCGGTGTCCCGGCGGGGTTTCGCGGTGCGGGTCGTGGCCTACCCACCAGCCGGGGAGGACCTCGTTGTCGACGGTCAGCGGCCGAGTGAGCGCGACCAGGTAGTGCAGGATCCGTTCCAGGGCGCTGCCGCCGGGATCGCGTCGCAGCAGCAGCGCGCCGAGTCCGGACAGGCCGGAGAAGACGTCGTACTCGCCGAAGGCGGCCGGTCGTGCGGTGTCGGTGCGGGCCAGGGCGTTGTGGGCGCGGCGGTGGGCGAGTCGTGTGACCGGGGCGTCGAGGTCGGCCAGGCCGGTGCGGTAGCGGTCGCTGCTGCCGGCGGCGGCGTCCAGGACGAAGAGCAGGGCCGGTGCGCCGAGGAACAGGGCGGCGGAGTCGTGGTCGCTCAGGGGCGTGGTGGCGGCGGCGCGGATGTGGGCGTGCGCGGTCTGCCAGGTGTCCAGTCCCGACCTGGCGCGTTCGATGTGGGCAAGGGCGATGCCGGCGCTGCCGGTGGCGAGGTCCTGCGCGGCCCAGTCGTCTGCCGGTGTTCTCGGCGGTGGGGTGTGCAGGAGCCGGGCGTGGTGTTCGGCGGCGTGGGCCAGGCTCGCGGTGGTCGTCATTTCGTCGCTCCGCTGTGGGCTTGCCGGTGCAGGGCGAGAGCTCGGGCCAGGCGGCCGGTGACGGCTTCGGAGGCGGGGTGGGCGCCGACGGCACGCAGGTGGTGCAGGTGCAGCAGCGGCTCCAGCACGCTGATCGGGTCTCGTTGCTGTGACAGTGCCGCGGCATAGTCGGCCATCGCCTGTGCCCGCAGGCTCCAGGCGTGGATCACCGCCTGACCGGCCGGGGTGTCGGCCAGCGGGCCGAGGCGGTCGGCCAGGGCGATGGTCTGCTCGCGCAGTTCGGGGTCCAGATGACCGCCGGTGCGGCCGATCTCGCGCAGCAGCCAGGCCCGCCCGCCGGCGGGGTCCCCGGCCAGGGCGGTGGTGAGGTCGAGGAAGCTGGCTGCGGTGATGGCCTGGGGGCGCAATCCGGCGGCCCGGGTTGCGCGGATCTGGGCGAGGGCGGCGGCCGAGTCGGCGGCGAACCCGACCAGCGCGGCGTCCAGGGCGGCGCCGTGGCCGTAGCGCCCGGTCGGTGGCTGCCAGTCGGCGATCGTGAGGCCGGAGGCCAGGTGGTCGTGGTGCAGGTGCCGGGCCCAGGCCGCGGTGTTCTCGGCGGCGTCGGCGAACAGCCGTGGGGCGGGGATGTGCAGGAAGATCGCGAGGTGTTGGTCGGCGCGGTGGTCGCTGAGGTCGCGGTGGCGGTGGAACCACCAGGCCGGTGGGTTCGGTCCGAAGGAGTTCAGCAGGGTGGGCAGGTGGTCGGTGATGATCTCGTCGAAGCGTTCGGGGTGGGCGTGCAGGCGCAGCGCGAGGATGGGCGATGCCGCCGGGAGATGGAGGTCGGCGGTAGCGACGACGGGTGGCGGTGTCGTGATGCGCGTCGCCGTCGGGTCCGGGGCCTGGGTGCGGGACAGGATCAGCAGCACCTCGTGCGCGCGGCCGATCCAGGCCAGCTCGCCCGGTGCGGCGCACTCGCGCAGCTCCAGGCGGCCGCCGCGGTCCAGTCGTGTGCGCAGCAGCATCCGGTGTGCACGGTGGCGCAGGTCGATCGGCTGAACGCGGTCGTGGTCGACCAGGGCGACGTGGTCGGGGACCCGCCAGCGCGCCCGCCAACCCGACAGCTCGGCCTCCCACAGGCGCTCGCTGGCGCTGCGGGCGGGCAGTTGGTCGGCTCTGAGCTGCCAGCGGGCCGGGGACAGGATGGTGCGGCGGTAGCGCACGCGCGGCAGGTAGGGCAGCGCGCCGGCCGCGCCGAAGGAGAAGGCACCGTAGGTCGGGAAGCACGCGGTGGCGACCTCGGACAGGAACCGGGCCAGCGGCGCGGTGTGGTGGGCGGTCTCCAGCGCGCTGGCGACGTAGGGGATGACCCGCTTGCCGGTGGAAAGCTGGATCAGGTGCAGATCCGCGCCCTCGGCGGTCACCGCGAGATCGGCCGGCTCGATCACGCCCGGACCGGGTGCGCGGTGCTCGGCGATCGGGATCACCGTCGGGGCGAGCCTGCTCGTGCGGGCGACGTTCTCGCTGCGCCGCCAGCGCGGAGCGAACGACAGTTGCGCTGTGACGGTGTCCGGTCCGGGTTCCTGGAAGGTTCGGCGGATCTCGGCGAGGTCGGCCTCGGGAAGGAGGTGGGCACTCCTGCCGACCATGCTGCCGGCCGGCCGGGGGGTGCCGGTCAGTTCCAGCACGAACCTCCCGGCTGACACATCCTGCGGACAGTCGGCGCGGATGGTGAAGGCGACTTCCGTGCGCACAGGTAACCGCTCCGGGGCAAGGGGCGCGCTGGCCAGGTGGTCGACGAGGTCGTCGGTGAGGACGATCTCGTCGCCGGTCATGGTCGCCTGCTGGACCAGGGCCAGCAGCTTGTCGTCGCGCTCGGACATCTGCCGCGGTCCGCGCTCGCGGCCGGAGCCGAGGTAGCCGGCCGGCAGCCCCAGCCCGCTGTCGGCGACCAGGTCCAGGACCGGGACCAGCGCGCCGGTGCCGTACCGGGCGCGGAACGCGGTCTGGTACTCCCGCCACGGTGGCAACCCGCCCAGGTGGGGCGAGAGTCGGTACAGCACGGCCACCGCGTCCCGGGCCTCGCGCGCCACCGCCTCGGGCAGCACCGCTTCGCAGTCGGCGATCGTGTCGACCAACAGCGGCGTGCGCTGCGCCGGGGCGATCGCCGCCATCCGGTCGGCCACCCCCGGCGGCACGGCGGCGAACACGCCGTCGGCCAGGGTGTCGCGGATCCCGTACAGCTCGGCGACCAGTCCCGCGACCTCCGGTATGTCCTCGGCGGCGGCGGTTCGCAGCACGGCGCACACCGCGCCCAGTGCGTCGGGTTCGGTTATCGGGATGTGCAGCGCGGTGATCAGGAACTGCTGGTCGACCAGGCCGTGCAGGACGGTGTCGATCTGTTCGGAGCTGGCCGCCGGGGACCGGTCCGCGAGCTTCCGGCGCAGGTCGCCGAACGGGATCGGCGCGGTGGCAGCCTCCAGCGCCGCGACTGCGGGCCGCGTGGCGCGCACCGAGACCTCAATGAGCGCTTCGGCGCCCGGGGCGTCCTCGGGCGGCAGGCCGGGCGCGACCAGTCGCCCTCCCCGCACGCAGAGCGCGTTGTTCGCCACTACCGGCAGCCGCTCCAGCAGCTCCCGGCAGCGGTGCAGCCTCGCCGTCACCTCGGCCAGCCAGCCGCCGTCCGCCCGGACCGACAGGCGGTGCACGCCTCCGGCCCGAACCGTGGTTCGGCCGCCGATCCTCACCGGTCCGATGCCGGCCAGCGACCCCAGTGGCGTGGGGCGTCGCTGCCAGCGCAGCAGGTAGGCCGCCAGCGCGGTGGCGGCGCGGCAGACCGAGGAGGCATCGCGGGAGGGGGCGGTGACGAGGGCATCGATCCGGTGGCACAGTGCCGGACTGACCGCGCCGAGCGCGACACGGACGTCCTCGCGTTTCCACATCCGTGCCGTCCACGTCGCAGCCGATGTCGCGTCGGAGAGGTCAAGGTCATGTGGCAGGTCCAGGCCACCAGGGGCGGTACTGACCCGCAGCAGCCCCACGCCACCCCACTGCCACCCTGCCGCCAACCCCACATCCGCCCCCTCGATCCGATGCCGATCGCACTGCCTCCCGGCCGCCGAGGGACACCTCGACGGCCGGGAGGAGCGCTGATCAGAACTGGTTGTTGCCCTGCGAAGTGCACGCACTCGCGCCATTGGCGCAGGTGCTACCGCACCCGTCGTCGGTGGGACAGTTGTTGCCGTGCGGCACCGCCTGGTACGTGAGCACCGGGCGGATGTCCAACTCGAACTCGTCCTCGGCGGGCACCTCCAGCAGCGCTGTCGCACTGCCGGGGGGCTCGATCGCTACTACGGTCACGGTTCTCCTCTACTGGTGGTTGGGGTGGTGTAGGACGTCGCGGCCGACGGTGTTCGCGGGCCGTGGCCAGGTGATCAGGACCCGGCTGTGGCGCTTGCCGACGGCGAAGTCCGCCGCCGGGAGCCGCTCCTCGGGGGTGGCCGTCGGGTAGACGAGGTACTGCGGTCCCGGGCCGCCGCGGTGGTCGCGGTCCCAGATCCGCAGCTGTTCGGCGACGAGTTCGGCCAGGGCTGCGGGGTCCGGGCCGTAGGCGTGGACCTCCAGCGTGAGGTCCTGCCCGCCGAGCTTGCGAGAGGCCACGTACGCCAGGTTGGCGCTGTCGACGGCCGCCATCCCGGTGTAGATGCCGCCCAACGGTCGGGACGACGCCTCGTTCGCCGTGTGATCGACCATGATGCGGCAGAACCCGGGGACCGTGGTGGCCAGCCACATCTGCATGGTCGCCCACGGCTCCCCGAGACGAAGCCCGGCGCCGCTGTCCACCACCAGCGGCTCGTACTCCAGCACGCCGTCCAGCCGTGACGGGTCGGCCGGGGCCTGCTCGTCGAAGACCAGCCTGACCGCGCCCTCGCGCAGCACCAGTTCGGCGCTGTCGTGGGCGCCGACACCCTGCATGGGCACGAACCCGAACAGTCGGGCCGACTCGCTGACCAGCCGATCGCCCTCGCGCACCAGGGCCACGGTGCGCATCAGCCCCATGACCTTGAGCGGAACCACGAGCAGGCCGCCCTCGACGAGTTGGTCGATCCAGGCCGGCGGCACGTCCCACGACCCGACGGTGACCAGGATCCGGTCGTAAGGCGCGTGCTCCGGCACGCCGTACTCGGCGTCGGCCAACACCACATTGACGTGCGGGTATCCGGCCTGAGTCAGGAACCGCGAGGTCCGCTCGATCACGAACTCGTCGATGTCGACGGTCGTCACCCGGCCACTCGGCCCGACCATCTCGGACAGGTAGGCGGCGTTCATCCCGCCGGAGCCGATCTCCAGCACGTTCATCCCCGGCTCGATCCGGGCCTGCTCCAGCATGTGTGCCTGCGCATCCGGCGCGGACAGCGAACTCAACGGCCGCCCGTGCTCGTCCCTCTTGGTCACCAGCCCGTTCCACGGCTCGTAGACCGCGTCGAGAGCGGCCTCCGGAGCGAAGGTCTCGCGGGGAACCGCTCGCATCACCGCCTGGACGCGCGCGGAGACGATCGTGCCCGCCTCCAGAAGCGCATCGACGGTCTGGTTGCGCAGTGTGGTGGCTTGTTCATCCGGCGTCGTTCCAGTCACGGGATGTCCTTCACTGTCGAATTTCATAGTGGTGTGGCTGCTGATCCGATCGGCGGTTGTTTGCGTTTCGTATCGCGCGACTGCTGTCCGGGACGGCATACGGCGAGTGGCGCATGCCGCCGATCCGATGATTGCGGTGCGCGAAGATTCCGTACTCGTACAAACGGAACGTGAAACTTACTCCTCTGTGGTGCCGGTGGCCGGATCTCGTCAAACCGTATCGCCGTGATCACTGAACGCGATCATCCGGTGGTGTTGCCGGTGCTGTCTTACCGGGGTTTTCGCCGCTGACACTTGCGTCTTTCGCAACCGGCGTGCGCTGTGGTCCGGGAGGTGGGGGAACGCCGCGGAACGTTCCCCCACCTCTGGCAGCCCGCCGACGGTGCGCCCGTGGCCTGGTCGGCGGAGGTGGCGTGTCACGCCGCGCTGGTCGGGGGCGCGGCGGGTTCGACGGCGATCAGGTGCCGGTGGGCGGTGGCCCGGATCCGGCAGCTCGGGGTGCGACCACGTCGCCACCGGGGACGGCAGGGACAGCGGCCCTTCGAGTCGGGCCGGTGCTGCTCGATCAGGTCACGCACGGTGGCCGTCAGCTTCGGCAGTTCACCGGCCAGGATTGCTGTCCGGGTGGCGTCGTCACCGAGGACGAGCATGTGTTCGAGGTAGTCCAGATGACCGGTGAGGTCGCCGTGCGATTCGGCGGTCAGGGCTTCATCCATCAGTGGCTCCCGGCATGTGCTGGGTCGGCTGGTCGGAGGTGGTCGGGGTAGCCGGCCAGAGGACGGGGTGCAGTTCCAGCGGCACGAGGTAGCCGACGGGAATGCCCAGGACCGCGAGGTCGCGGGCCGCGGTGTCGAACGGATCGCAAGGCCACGGCAGGGTGCGGCACACCGCGCAGCGCGCGTGCTCCTCGGGCGGCGGCAGGTGGGTGGTGACGGCCTCGACGGCATCGCCCGCCCGGCCCAGCGGGCTGTCCACGGCCACGGGCAGCGCCACGATCGCGCGCCACTGCTGGGCCACGACGGCTACAGGTCCGCGATGACAGGCGTTGTGGTGGGCAGTCGCCGCCGTCCGCTGCGCAGGTCGACCAGCAGGTCGTCGTAGGCGTTGGACAGGGCTGCGACCTCGTCCATCGCGGTCCGTGTGGGGTGCCCGACCGGTACGCGGCGCGACGCGGGCACGCCTGCGTGCAGCTGCTGCCAGCGCGCCCAGGTCAGGGCCATGCGGTCCACGAGCCGGCCCAGGGTCTCGGTGTGCAGCAGGGCCGCCGTGGACGGTTCGGGCACCGCCTCGGCGGCCCAGTGGTCGATCTGCTCGATCAGGGGCGCGCGGGCGTGCGCGCAGTCGATCAGGACCCGAGCGGAGGCCGCGAGCACGGCGTCGCCCGCCTGGGTCTCGTGGGCCGTCCGGAGTGCTTCGGCCCGTTCCTGGTGGCGGCGGGCCAGCACCGTGACCACCACCAGCACGGGGTGGTCGTCGGTCGGGTGTCCGGCGCCGAAGGCCCGCAGGATGTCGTGCCCGGTGGGCAGCAGCAGCGCGTCGTTCGGGTGCAGTGTCGCGGTGACCACGGCGTCCACCTCCGGGTGCAGCGTCAGGGCAGGTCAAGCGGTGTTGCTCGACGGTGCCGCACTTCTTCGGGTCGAGGGAAGACGCGGAGGTGTCGTGCATCGCTGATCGTCCGGTGATCAGCGGGGCTGATCAGCTTGGCTGATCACGGCGGTACATCGGCCGAGGGGGCCGCTACGGTGACGGTGAACGAGCCGCGGGAGGGTCCATGAACGTCGGCAGCGGCGAGGACCGGCCGATCAACTCGGTCGTGTGGCATGACCACGACATGCGCGCAGCGCTGGCCCGGCGGGACATCGGCCGGGTCTACCGGCTCTTACGGCGGTTCGGGGTGTCCCAGCGACAGATCGCAGCCGGCACGGGGCAGGGGCAGTCGGAGATCTCGGCGATCGTCAACGGGCGTCAGGTCCAGGCATACGACGTGCTGGAACGCATCGCCGACGGCTTGGGCATCCCTCGGGGTTATATGGGTTTGGCGTACACCGGCGAGGCGGTCCAGGACATGGCGGTCTCATCCGGTCTCCACCGCACGAAGGACGACTTCATGCTCGAACGTCGCGGCTTCCTCGGTCTGATCAGCAAGATCGTCATGGGGGCGGCGCTCACGCAACCCGAGTTGGACCTGCTCACCGTGGGCACGACCGCCACACCGGTACCCGAGCGCCTGAGCGCGACCGACGTCGACCAGGTGCGCGCCCTGACCGCGGCACTGCGTTCCTACGACGCCGCGCACGGCGGCGGCTCCTGCCGCGACGCCATCCTCGCCCACACCCACTGGGCGCAGTCGTTGCTCAACGCCTCGGCCACCGACGAGGTCCGGACCAGCCTGCTGTCGGCAATCGCGGAGGCCAAGACGCTGGCCGGATGGACGGCGCACGACCTCGGCCTGCAAGGCGATGCCCGGCGCTGGCTCGGCCAGGCGGTCCGTGATACCCGGGACGCCGGCGACCCGGCCCACACCGCGATCGTGCTCTACCACCTGGGACGTGTTCCCCTGGACAACGACGATCCGGCCGAAGCACTCAAGCTGTTCCAACTCGGCCAGATCGCCGCACAGGACTCCCACTCCTCGGTCGCCGTCTCCCTGCTGCTCACCCACGAAGCGCTGGCCTACGCCCACCTCGGGGACACCCGGCAGGCCATGACCGCCCTGCGCCGCGCCGAGGACGAATACGCTCACGCCACCGACGACCAGCACCAGGAGTTCCTGCGGTTCTTCGACCACGCCGCCCTGCAGACCAGCGCCGCCCGCATCCACAGCCACCTCGGCCTCACCGACGCCGTGTACCGTGCCACCGCCATGCAACGTCTCCGGCGCGCACTCGACGATGCCCCTGCCGACCGGGTCCGTCAGCGCGCGTTCAACCTCGCCTGGCTGGCCACCTGCGCGCTGGCGGAGGGCGACCTGTCCGCCGGGGTCGAGCTCGGCGCCCAAGCCCTCGATGCCGTGCGCGCTGTGCAGTCGACCAGGCTGCTCGACCACCTCAAGCCGCTGGAGGAGGAAGCCGGACGGCATGGCGGCACCAGCGACGTGCGGCAACTTCACCACGAAGTCCGGCTGCTGCGCACGGCCGCCTGATCCTGCTTTCCGGTGAACCTCCGATGTCGGCGCGGGCGGTGATCGTGTGCCGCGTGGGCGCCGGGTCGGGGCGGTCACGGGCGACGGAGCGGACTGCGCATCGTCGTGGCGGTGACCGTGGGGCGGCACAGCCCATCGCCCCGGTGTTCGTCGAGGTCGTCGTGGACGCATCCGCCGGTGAGTTGCGTGGCGCAGGCTGAATGAGCCGACACACGTCGGCTGTACTCGGCTGGACGTGCCGGTGGTCGGCGATCGGCCGCTCCGGCTGTGGAGGTGGCACAGTGAGTCGCACTGCCCGGTTGAGCGTGGTCGAGCGCAAGGCGGACGAGGCGGTGGCGGCGGTGCGGCACGCCGAGCAGCTGTGGGCCGATGCCCACACCGGCCTGCTGGAGGCGCTGCGCGGTTCGGCACGCTACGACCTGGCCGACCAGTGGGCAGCCGTGGGCGTCGAGGACGGCTTCGATCCCGAGCACCCCTTCAAGGCCGTGTTCGGCGCGTTCGCGGCGTGGCGGGAGGCGCTGGAGGCGTTGCCGGCCAGGCTGCGCGAATCCGAGTCCACGGGCACCGCGCCACCGGCGGCCGTGCCGGCGCGTACGGCTCCGCGGCGACGGGACAACGCGCAGGCACCCGAACCGGTGCTCGGACGAGTGCCACAGTCCCGGTCCGAGGCGGTCGATCACGCCACCGCTCGCGACGGCTCCCGATACCCGCCGCAGGCGCAGTGGGCCGTGGACGATCTGCCTCGCCGGGTGCGGCGCGGCGCCGAGGGGGAGAGGACCGTGGGCCGGGTGCGTGTGGGCGAGGTCGACCACGGCACCATGACCTCCGGCCGGGACGGCACCTGGAGTCCGGCCGTCGAGGCGCGCATGGCCCGGCTCGGCGTCGTCACCATGCGGTTGGGCCAGCACGTCGAGATGAAGGCCGCCCACCTGCTGGTTGGACACCCCGGCCACCCACGCCGAACTCGTGATCAACCACCAGACGTGCGGCTCGCCGGGCTTCCAGCTGGGCACGGCCGCCTGCCACCAGGTGCTGCCCAGGTACCTTCCGAAGGGCAAGACGTTGACCAGTTCGGCCGGGCCGGGACGCCCCGTGCGGGTCGCCAGGCCGTCGCGACCCTTCCGCCGGTAGGCGCGCCACCAGGTGCCCACCGACCGTTCGGAGACCCCGAATACCTCCGCGGCCTGCCGATAGCCCTCGACCTTCCCGGCCTCCAACGCCGCCACCACCCACAACGCAGCACCTCACGCTCCGCGGGCGACAACCGGTGCGCACCCTCGACCTCGATCACGAGTGATCAACCTGCCGGAAGACGATCACTTTCGGCTCAATAACGGCATCGGGTCATCCAAGCAGGTCGTCACGCGCATGATGCGCCGACCTGGCCCGGCTACCCTTGGAGTGACCGAGGAGGTGCGCGTGGACATCAACGACAACCACATCGGCCGGCGGCTCCGCGAGGTTCGGTCATGGCGGCAGCTCAGCCTGACCGCCGTCGCCGGGCTCGCCGGGATCAGCGCCCCGTATCTGTCGAGGATCGAACGCGGCCTGCGGCCGGTAACGAAGCGGTCGACGCTCGAAGCGCTGGCCAGCGCGCTCCGGGTCGCCCCCGCCGAGCTGACCGGCGCACCGCACGCGCCGAGCGAACCCTTCGACGTCGAGGCGCAGGCGGGTCTGCTCAGCCTGGAGACCGCGCTGGAGCTGTTCGAACTTGGCGACGACCCGGGCGTGCCCGTGCGGGACTGGCCGCAGATCGCCGCCGACGTCGAGCACCTGACCGATCTGACGCACGTGCACTCCGACTACTCGGCGCAGGGGCGGCTCGCGCCGAAGCTGATCGCCGAGCTGCACGCCGTCTACGTGCGGCACCCGCAGCGGCGGGACGACGTGCTGCGGGCGTTGATCCGCTGCTACGACGCCGCCATGTGGACCACCAAGCGCCTGGGCGGCCGTGGCCTGCCGCTGCTCGCCGCCCGCCTGGCGGCGCGGTGCGCGGAGGAACTGGACGCCCCGGCCTGGCGCGGGTTCGCCGCCTGGCTGCGCGGCGACGCGGCCGGGCCGCTCTCCCGCTCCCAGCAGTACCGCCGGGCGGTCCGCACGGCGGACGAGCTGGTCCCCGATCTCGACGATCCCGACGTGCTCCAGTCCTACGGGGTGCTGCACCTGTCCGCCGCGTTGGCGTCGGCCGCGCAGTCGGACCGCGACACCGCCGCCGTGCACCTCGCCGAGGCACAGGACGCGGCCGACCGGCTCGACACGGAGGTGGGCTCGTTCGCCGGAATGTGGTTCGGCCGGGCCAACGTCGGGGTATGGCGGGTCACCCTCGCCACCGAGTTCGGGGATGGCCCGAAGGTCGCCGAGATCGCGAAGGACGTGCACCCGGAGGTGATCCCCTCGCCGGGGCGGCAGGCCGAGTTCTACGCCGACCTGGGCCGCTCGCTGATGACGGGGGCCGCCACGCGTGAGCGCGGTCTGGCGATGCTGTTGCACGCGGAGCGCCTGGCCCCACAGCGCGTCCGCAACGACGTGTTCGTCCGGGAGGTCGTCAGCGACCACCTCCGCCGCGCGCAGCGCGACTCCGGCGGCCGGGAGCTGCGCGGCCTGGCGTGGCGGATGGGCGTCGCTCCGACCGGGTGAATCCGCAGAGCCGTTATTAAGTCAAAAGTGTTCGGTTGCCTACATGTGCGTAGCGGACGTGCGGGGCCCGGAAGTAGCCGCGGACGATATGCGACTGTCGCTGGCGACGGCGCAGGAACCGACGAGTCTCGTGGGCGAGCCGGCCGGCGTTGTGGGCCCGGGAGGCGTTGGCATTGCGTTTCAGGTCGGCGTTGAGCAGCTCGTCCGGGTTGAGCTCGGGGCTGTAGCCGGGCATGTGGTGCAGCTCGATGCGGTCGGTGTTGGCCTCGAGCCAGGCGCGAACGGCCTTGCTGCGGTGCACGGGGTGCCGGTCGGCGACGACATGCACCTTCCTGCCCGCCTGACGGGCCACGCGGTCGAGGAATGCGGTGAACACGGTCGCGGTGAAGCGTTCGGTGAACACGGTGAACACGGTGAACACGGTGAACCACAGTGCGCCGCGTGAGGCGACCGCGGACATGACGTTGACCCGCAGCTGTTTGCCGGTCACCCGCACGATCGGCGTGCGTCCCTTCGGCGCCCAGGACCGGCCGGGCGGCGCGGCGTCCGAGCGTAGTCCGCACTGGTCGACCCACGCGATCGCCGCGCCCCCGGCCTTGGCGCGTGCCTCGATCGCCGGGTAGTCCTCATCGAGCCATGCGCGTACGGCGGCGGGCTGCTGCTCGTAGGCGCGGCGGGCCGGGTGCTGCGGGGTGAAGCCATGCCGGCGCAGCCACAACCCGACGCCCTGCTCGGTCATGTCCGCGCCGACGACCAGCCGGATCAGCTCGACCACCGCTTGGCGGGTCCACAACGGGCCGCCGATCAGCAACTCCTCCGGGCTGTAGTCGGCCATCGCCGCGAACAGCGCGCCCCGGTCCTCCGCACTGATCAGCTCGGCGGGACCGGGACGCCCCCGGCGGGTCGCCAGGCCGCCGCGACCGTCCTGCCGGTAGGCCTGCCACCAGGTGCCCACCGACCGCACCGAGACCCCGAACACCTCCGCCGCCTGCCGGTAGCCCTCCACCTGCCCGGACTCCAGCGCCGCTACCACCCGCAACCGCAACACCTCCTGCTCCGCAGGCGACAACCGGTGCGCACCCTCGACCTCGACCACCCGGCCAGCCTGCAGGCAACCGATTACTTTCGATTCAATAATTCGGCTCCTGTGACTGGTTGGGTTTTTCAATTGCGAACTAACGTGTTTGGGCGGAGCGCGCCGGGTGGCGGCTGTTTCGGAAATTGGCGGAAAGCCGGAAACGTGCGGAAAGGAGAACATGGTCGCGCCGGTTGTCTTCCGCGACACCATGTCGCGGGCCTGGTGGTCAGGGAGAAACTCGGATGCGTACCTCCTCCGCGCCCACTCGCTCGAACCGGGACCGGCGTCCCGTCGCCGTCCGGTCGCACGCCGCCCGCCGGCCGGGCTCCCGGCCACCCGCCTTTACCGTGCTGCGGCTGTTTCCGGCCGAACGTGAAGTGCTGTTCTCCCACGGCACGGTGGAGGGATAGTCGTGCGCAGGCCGCGGATCAAGTTCGCGCACCGGCCCGTCCGCTATAGCGACGGTCACATCCGGCTCGGCGGGATCGTACCCGGCATCCGGTTGGACCTCGCCGACGACGGCGGGTGGTTGTGGGTGCTGCTCGGACTGCTCGACGGACGGATCTTCGACGCGGTCGTCACCGCCATGCGTGACCGGTTCCCGGGCACGACCGAGGAGTTGGTGCGCGCGGCGGTGGCCGACCTTGAACTGGCCGGCCACCTGGAAGAAGCTGAAGCGCCGCCTGCCGGGGTCGACCGGGACAGGTACAGCCGAAGCGTCGAGCTGTACAAGTGGATGGACCTCACGCCCGGCCGTTCCGGCTGGGACGTCCAGGACGCGCTTGCCGGCTCCTCCGTCGTGATCGTCGGACTCGGTGGCGCGGGCTGCGTGGCGGCGATGAACCTCGTGCAGTCCGGTGTCGGCCGGGTGCACTGCGTCGACCGCGACGTGGTGGAGCGCTCCAACTTCAACCGGCAGCTGCTGTACCAGGAGGCCGATGAAGGGGCGTTCAAGGCCGAGGCGGCGGTGCGTCGGTTGCGCGCGCACAACTCGACCATCGACATCAGCGGCGAGGTGCTCGACGTGACCGGCCCGGACGTCCTGCGCGGACTCGCCGCGGGCTTCGACGTCCTGCTGCTGACCGCCGACAAGCCGCGCGACATCCGGTCGTGGGCCAACCGCGCGTGCCTGGAGACCGGCACGCCGTGGGTGTGCAGCGGCTACCACGGGCCGCTCGTCAGCATCGGCCTGTTCGTCCCGGGTACGGGGCCGTGCTTCGAGTGCGGGGCCGCGGAGGAACGCGCCCGCCTTGCCCGGCTGCCCGAGCGGACCGAGTGGCCTCCGGCCGCTGGTGTGGAGGCACCCCACGCGGCGAACGCCATCACGGTGGGGTACGCGGGCAACGCCGCCGCGCACGCGGTGATCAGCCTGATCACCGACGTCCCACCCCCGGTGGTCAACGTCCGGCGCGGGTTCAACGTCGTCACGTCGCGGATGGTGCCCGTCGCCGTGCTCGACGCGCCGAGTCCGCTGTGCCCCGCGTGCGGACCGGGTCAGTAGCGACCGGGTCGGGGGTACGACATCGCACGGACCCGTTCACGCAGGGGTTCGGCCCGGGGATCGCCGAGGCGGGTGAGGATTTCGGCCGCTTCCAGCAGGCAGCCCCGGGCGGCGTCGACCTCGCCTCGGTGCTCGTGGGAGAGCGCGACGGTGTGCAGGGCGTCGACGAGGTAGTTGTCCGTCGCGACGGCCTCCCGGTACACGTCGATGGCCCGTTCGCCGAACTCGACGGCCGCCTGGTGGTCGCCCGCGCACTGGTGGGCGACCGCCACGTCGTGCAACGCGTAGCCCACGCCCACGGGGTCGTCGCCCGACCGGCGCAGCACCAACTCGCGTTCGGCGTGCGCGACGGCGTCGGCGTGCTTGCCCAGCCCGGCGCTGATCCGGCTGAGATTGGACTCCACGACGGCCTCGACGTAGCCGCTGCCTCGAACCAGCGGCAACGCCCTCAGGTAGTGGTCGCGCGCCTCGACCAGCCTCCGCTGCAACGTCCGGCTGTGCCCCAGGCCGCACAGCGCCTTCCCGAGCTGCAGACGGTCGCCGCCGGCCACCGCGTACTCGACATTGGCAGCGAGGTCCGCGTCGGACTCCTCCCACCTGCCCAGCAGCTGGTAGGTGTCCGCGCGCCGGCGCAGGAACGCCATCTCGGCCTCGACGTCACCACGCGCACGGGCCGCGAGCAGGCCCGCCGACTCGACCTCCAGGCGCACCGGGCACAGCGCCACCGGCCGGAACACCAGGTACCTCATCGAGGCCGCCAAGGCGACGGCGATGTCGTGCAGGTCGTGGGCGAGGGCCTGCCGCAACGCCGGCAGCAGCGTGCGGTGCTCGGTGGTGAACCAGGCCCACGCCTGGGCACGGTCGGCCGGGATCGCGGCGGGCGGCCCGTCGAGATCGACGACCACGTGCGGGTGCGCGGGGAACACGAGCCGGTCGGCGGCGAGCGCGGTGCGCGCGTACCAGGCGAGCCCGTCGCGCCTGGCCTCGGCCAGCCGCTCCACCGGGTCGTCCGCCTCGGCACGTCGGCTCGCGTACAGGTGCAGGAGGTCGTGGACGTGGTAGCGGCGATGTGCGACCGGGGTGACAAGGTTGGCGTCGACGAGGGCTTCGACGCGCCGGGCCGCAGTCCGGGGATCGGTGCCGGACAGCGCGGCGGCCGCGTCCGGGCCGAACTCCGGTCCGGGGTGCAGGCCCAGCACGCGGAACAGGCGCGCGAGGTCGTCGGGCAGGCGGTGGTAGGACCAGTCGAACACCCGCGTCACCGCGCTGCGGTCGTCGTCGGTGTCGCTCAGCGCGTCCAACCGGTCGTGCTCGATTTCCGCGACGAGGTCGGCGATCCGGCTCAGGGGTCGGGCCGCCACCCGGCCCGCGGCGACCCGCAGGGCGAGCGGCAGCCGCGCGCACAGCTCGACCAGCCGCGCGACCGCCTGGGGCTCCCGGTCCACCCGATCGGCGCCGAGGACCCGGCGCAGCAGGGTCTCCGCCTCCGCGCGGGCGAACAGGCCCAGCGGCAACGACCGGGCGCCGTCGGTGACGGTCAGCCCGATCAGGGCGCGCCTACTGGTCACGAGTGTGACGCTGCCCGGCGTGCCGGGCAGCAGTGGCCGCACCTGCTCGGCGCTGCCCGCGTTGTCCAGCACGACCAGCACCCGCCTGGTCGCCAGCAACGACCGGTACACGGCCGACTGGTCGGCGAGGTCCACCGGGATGCGGGTCTCGGGCAGGCCCAACGCGTGCAGGATCGACACGAGCGCCGACGACGGGTCCACGGGCCGGTCCCGGTCGTGGCCGCGCAGGTTCACGAACAGGGTGCCGTCGGGGAAGCTGTCGCGCACCCGGTGCGCCCACCACACGGCAAGGGTCGTCTTACCGACGCCAGGGGGGCCCGCCATCACGCACACCGGGCTCGCAGCGGACGCGGTCAGCAGCGCATCCAGGGCTGCCGTCTCCGCGGCCCGACCGGTGAAGTCACCGGATGCGACGGGCAGCTGCCGCGGTACGGGCACGGTGTCGGGCACCGGCAGGACGACCTGCTCGATGACACCGGCCTGCACGACGGTGCCCGCCACCATCCCGCTGATCTTGTTGTGAACGTTGGATAATCGGATCACGAGATCGAGTCTCACCGTTTCCGGCGCGAGCATTACCGCCGAAGCGGTGACATTCGGCGAACCACTCCGATGCCGGTCAGGTGCGACGGAAGAAGTACAGCCCGGAGGCGCCGCACGCCACCACCTCGCGCCCGTCCGGCGACACCGCCACGCCCGCCAAAGCGCCGTCGACGGCCACCGACTGCGCATGGTGCGGCGCGGAGCGGTCCAACGCCAGCTCGTCGAGCACACCGGCCGTGGTCACGGTGAAGGCGCGGTCGGCCGTCGGGTCCACGGCCACGTCCCAGACCGGTGCGTCGTGCTGGGCGAGCAGGGTCGGGGCCGTTCCGACTTCCCAGCGTAGGACGCGGCCGTCATATCCGGCCGACAGCAGCGTCCCGGAACGTTCCCAGCGGGCGGCGCTGACCGTGCTGGTGTGCCCCTCCAGCTGCCGGGTCCGGCCCGTGCGCGGGTCGTGCACCAGCACGGTCGTGCCGGACGCGGTGATCGCGATCTGTCCGCTGCCCGGGTGGACGTCCACGCTGTTGGCCGGACCGTCCACTTCGATCCGGGCGACGGTCTGCCACGTCATGGCGTCGACCAGGACGACCTCGCCGTCGCCGCCCAGCACAACCAGGTTCCCGCTCGACCAGGCCAGGGCGCTGCCGCGCCGGAACTCGATCGGGTTCGCGACGTGGTGCAGTTCGTGGTCGGTGAACTCCCACAGCGCGAACCCGTCCTCGGCGAGCGTGGCCAGCGCGGTGCCGTCCGGGGCGAACACGACGGCCCGCACCTCGTGCTCGTGCACAGGGAAGGTCCACCGGTCGGGTGGGTCGGCGGCCGAGGCGAGGACCAGTTCGCCGTCCTGGGCAGCGGCTGCCACCAGCAGCCGGTTCGGATGCCAGCGCACGCAGTTGACCTGGGTGGTGTCCGGCAGGCCCGGCGGCCGGTCGAGGTCGAACAGTCGCACGTCCTTGGTGTGCGAGCCGACCGCGAGCGTCGGGCGGGCGGGGTGCCAGGCCAGTGCCGACACCCTGGTCCGCCGGAAGTCGATGCCCTGCTGCCGGTCCAGCGCGGTGACCCCGTCCGCGTTCCTCGGCAGGTCGGCTATTCCGGAGCCGGGCGGGCCCCACAGCAGCACCTCTCCCTGCTGCCCGCCGCAGGCGAGCATCGTGCCGTCGTGGTTCCAGGCCAGCGACGTGCCCCAGTGGCCGGGGATCTCCTCGGTCGTCGCCTCGCTCCCGTCGGCGGCGACCACGCAGACCCGCGTCCCGGACTCCGCCACGGCGAACCGACCGCCTTCCGGCGACCACGCCAGCAGCGACCCGGGGAGGTCCAGCGGGATGTGCCAACCGGAGGTCGTGCCGTCCAACAGGCCGTGGACACCGCTGCGAGTCACCACCGCCGGCCCGCGCGTCGGCCAGACGACGTCCCGGACCTGTTCCTGCAACGACAGCTTCCACAGACCTTGTGGCTGACCGGCATAGGGATCCCAGCTCAGCATGGACGCTGCGACCCCGACGGCGATCGCGGACGAGTCCGGTGCCCAGGCCAGCCCCGACAGGTCGGTGCCCGGCAGTCGGGTCGCGCGCACCTCGCCGAGGATCGGTTCGATCAGGACCAGGCTGTCGGAGTCGGTCAACGCGGCCAGGTGCCTGCGGTCCGGGCTCCAGACGAGCCGCACCACCCCGCTGCCCACATGGACGGTGCGCACCGGCGAACCGGCCGCCGTCCACAGCCGCACCGTGCCGTCGGAGGAACCGCTGGCGAGCTGTTCGCCGTCGGGCCGCCAGGCCAGGCAGGTCACGGCCTCGGTGTGCCCGACGGAGATCGACCGCAGCCGGGCATCCGGGCGGTCGGGCATCGGATGGATCGCCGCCAGGCCGCCGCTCAGCGCCTCCTCGACGTGCCGGAACCAGCCGAGCAGCTCCGCGTCCTCCAAGACCCGACTGTGCAGTGTGGCGGCGATGCTGCGCAGATCCGTCACCCTCGTCACCAAGTGTCCGGCGAACCGCAGCACCCGGCTCAACCGGGGCCGGCACGGGTCGTCGGCGAACGCGGCGGCGCACCGGTCCGCGTCGCCGTCGAGCTGGGCGGGGCCACCCTGGGCGATCCGGCGGACCACGAAGCGGAAGTCCCGCACCAGATCGGCCAGCTCGTCCTCCCGGCGGCTCTGGACGAGGTGGTGGGCGAGCTGGTCGAGGAACTGCTCGTCGGCCACCGGGATCCGGTGCCACTCGCCGTCCGGGCAGCGCGCCCGCAGCAGCGCGACCAGCTCGGCGTTGACCTGGCGGACCTGCTCGGACCTGCTGCGCAGCAGGTGCTCGTGCACGACGTCGTGCAGTCGGGCGCCCGCGGTGCCGACCGCCTCCAGCAGCGACCTGGCCGCCAGCTCCGTGCACGCCGCCGCGACCGCCAGCGCGTCGCACCGCCACAGCCGCTCCAGCAGGCCGAAGTCGATCGCGGTTCCGGGCGGGAACGCGGCCAGGGCGATGAAGCGGTCCAGCAGCGTCGAGTCCCCGTTCGTGACGAGCTCTTCCGCGCTGATCTCCAGCACCGCCGCAGCCGTCCGCTCGGAGTCCGGTGCGATGTCGTCGGTGGCGAACACGCCGGACTGGTCCAGCCGGGCGGTCAACGCGGCGACGACCTCCGCCACCGGCCGACCGGCCGGGCCCCGGGTCCGGCTGCGGAGCACACCGTTGAGCAGGCCCAGCACGACGGGCCACCGCGCGCTGCGCGCGTAGAGCGGGAACACGTCGTCTTCCGCCGCACCGGGTACTTCCCGCACCAGCAGCTCGACCGCCTCGGCCGGTTCCATCCGGTCGACATCGACCCCGACAGCCTCCGGCGGCAGCAGGTCGGTGCGTCTGCTGGTGACCAGCCGGACGCAGTGTGGGCCGCCGTGCAGGAAAGGAGCGAGGTCCTCGGGCGCCCAGACGTTGTCCAGCACGAGCAGCATGCGCCGGTCACCCAGTGCCCGCATGAACGCGGTGCTCGCGGCCTCCACCGAGCCGTAACGGACCGCGGGTGCGTCTGGGTCCAGGATCGAGACCCAGTCCGACAGCAGGGTCACCACTGATGGGCGCGGACCGAACTCGATGAACGCGATCCCGTCGGGGAACAGTCGCCCGGTCTCCGGTTGGCGGGCGACGTCCAGCGCGAGCGTCGTCTTGCCGTACCCGCCGGCGCCGGACAGGTCGGCCGCCGACGAGACGCCGACCGCGCCACCCGTGCCATCGGCCAGATCCGTGAGCGCGCGCAGCACCTCCGCACGTTTGCGCGGACGTGGCACGAAGTGCGGTGGCAGGGGCGGCAGGGCGAAAGCCGGCGGCGCGCTCTCGACGTCGGTGCGGGCCTCGACCAGCCCCAACCGGCTCTCCGCCTCGGTCAGCGCGTCGTTCGCCTCGTCGAACCTGGCACGCAACGCCACCAGCCGGTAGGCGCCGTCGGTGTACCGGTCGAGGGCTTGGAGGGTGACGACTCCTCTGGGTTCCCACTCCGCGTTGCGGCGAGCGGGCGCCAGCTTCGAGAGTTGAGCGGTGGAGACGCCGATCTCGGCGGCGATCTCCTTGAGGGTGCGGTCCTCTACGTCCAGGTGCGCTTTCGCCTTGACACTCGCGAGCTTGAGCTCGTTACGTGCCCGCTCGACACGCTTGTCGGCATCGTGTCGAGCCAGCCGTGCCCGTGCCAGCGTGTCTCCGCCGGTCACCGCTGATCCTGGAGCAGCACAGGCGGAGCCTACCGAGGCCCGCGCCCACCGCCGACGCGATGGTCGCATATCGACGAGCCAGGCTGACGGATCGCCCACAACGAGGAAGCGTGACCCCTCCAGTCGTGGAAGCCGGACTCCGACACTCCCGGCATGCGGCAGGCGAGCTTAATCGACGCCTTTCGGAGACTTTCCCGGCTCGCCGGGAAGTCATTTGCGGCGGGCGGGCCGGGAAGTCGTAGCACGCCCCTGTAGATGCAGCTCCCCGATCAGCGGCATGACAGGACGTTCGGCTGGTCTCGAACGGGCGGTCTCCCGTCGAAGCGGCGTACCACATCAGTTGCTCTTGTGGGCACAGGCGAAGTGATCTTGTATTTTGGTGTGCTGGAACCGGTAGCTCGTTCCTGCTACGCGCAGGATGCCCCGCTCGCGGGCATTCTCGAGTAATGCCTCCAAGTTGCGCGGCAGGCCGTGGCGATACATGCGGAGACTCCATATCACCCAGCGGCTCCAAGCCGTACCCGGAGCTCGGGAGAGGGGAACCGTAACCGCGATCAGGGCCACTGCCGCAGTCTGTGGAAGTATGTCCATCCGCTCCAGAAAGGTCGCGTAGACGGCTGCCCCGAGGATCGGAGCGGGTAAGTGGGCGAACAGCGTCCAACCGTCCCGGTGGATCGCCGACAGTAGGTGTGTCGCCTCACTTGCATCGACAGGTTCGGTAAGGCTGCCCCACGACAGGGTTCCCACCACAGCGCCGATGAGGGAGGTAGCCACGATCCCAATGAGGAAGGTCAGCACCTCGGTTGACGGTATGAATGTTGACCCGGTGTCCATGATTGTTAATACGATAGTGCCGACCGCGCCACCGGCAGCGGCCTTCAGCATTCGCTTGGGTCGAGTCCGGACTCGATACAGCATGACTGGTTGGTCCCGCCTTTGGGTGGCGAGTCGCACTATCAGAAAGCCGACCGCCAAGCCAATCCACCATGTGAGCGATGTCAGCATGCTCATCACACTGCCGCTCCACTCGAACCACCCAAATAGCGTGAACAGGCACACGAACGCCAAGTAGGAGGAAATCACCGAGCAGGTCAGAAAACCTCGATGGAACTTGGACCAAGTCGCCGGGGCAAGAGGAGCACAAAGATCCAACTGTCGAGTCCCGTCCCGGTCGAGGAAGCGTGCCAAATCTTTCAGCCAGGCGAAAGCTCCATCAGATGGGTGCACGCGATCGAACAAGTGGCGTTCCAGGTGGTTGACGTCGTCCAACGCCAGAAGTTCCCTCGGATCCGAGCTTCCAGGGGTATAGGCCATTCTGGCCATACCGCTCATCAGCGGTGTCGACAAGGTCTCACGCAGGGGGCCCGGCGTGCGCAATCGCGCCGTCACCGCCGCCCATCGGCCCTCGGCATCGGCCCGACCTGCGGTCAGGTGCGTGACGATCTCGGGGACCGGCAGCGGGTCCAAGCGCACCACCAGCGCTTTGGCCACGGTTAGGCCCGTGGTTCGAACCACGGCGTCGTACTCGTCGGTTCGACTGGTGAGCACGAACGGGCGATCCCACTCGTGCAGAAACTCGATCACTTGTATCATGAGGTGGTATGGCAACTCGTCGAGCCCGTCAAGCAACGGGACGACCGCGCGGTGCTCGACCAACCGGGCAGCGGCGGCACGCGCAGCTTCTACGGACACGGACGCGGGCCGAACAGCGGTTAGGCACACCTCGAGCCACTCGTTCAGGGGATGTTTCTCCGGGTCCCAGGCGATCATGTCGACAAGAAGAGGCACTTCGCCCTCGCGAACAATCTGCGGAGCGAGAAGAATCGCGGCCGAGGTTTTGCCGGCTCCGGCCGCGCCGGTGATCACAACCTGACGCGCGGGTAGCGCGGCTACGAGGTTTCCGAGCGTTGTCACGTCTCCTCGCACGTTCAAGGCGGTTCGTCGAACGCCCGACAGCCGCCCGAGCACGACGTCAGGGCTCGTGGCGAACGGCCCGCCAACAGACCGCCACGGCACTCGTAGCGGCTCCGGGAAGATCAGACCGCGGGTCGAAGCCTCGCGTTGGAGCCGCTCAAGTGCCCCCGTCAACAGATCAGCGGCCCAGGCCGCTCCCGTGGCTTCGTCGACCGTGCCTAATCGACCAGGCTGAAGCCAGGTCACCCACAACGCGGCGAGACCGACTATGCAGCTGACCACACTCGCGATCTTGTCCCCGGTCTCGAGTGCGCCGAATGCGACCACTGCGCCGAGTCCTGCGACCACTGTCGCCACGAAAAAGACAACCCATGGCCACCGACGCACTGAACCCATAACCGCCCCCGGTAGGAGTGAATCATCGCTCCCAGAAGACTAGGCAGTGTAGCAATCGTAATCACTGCTCGAGGCACGCACGGACTTACGACCTACTGCCTACCTTTGGCCCAACTGGAGTGGTGGGCCACCGCGATGTCGACATCCTTCTGATCTCACGGTCCACGCCACCAGCGGCATGAGCGGACGTCAAGTGGAAACGCAGTCGGGCACCGGACGGCGTGTCCCCCAGCAGCTCAGAGCTGCAGCGACTGGGTGCCAAGAACGACGGCGGGTGCCAGGCGGTCGGCGTCTTCGGTGCCGGTCTCGGCGGTGTACACGGTGATGCGCAGGTCATCCATCGCGACGAGCAGCGTGTCGCAGTCCAGGGTGATCGGGCCGACGCCGGGTGGTCGATGGTCCTGCGCCGGGACAGGTTGGCCGGGGACGGGGGTGCCTCGGCGTCCCGGAGCTCGGCGAAGCGAGGGCTGCCGGAGGTCAGATCGGCGATCAAGCGCCGCAGCCACGGTCGGCCGAGTAGCGCGAGGTCGTCAGGCGCAGCTCGGCCACGAGCCGGGCCTCGTGTTCGGCCTGCTTTCGCGGGGTGTGCACGACCTGTGAAGGCAGGCGGGTGAGGTTGCGCCAGACGGCGTTGCGTTCCAAGTCGCGCCACGTGGTCGTGTCGCCCATGAGCGCGTCGTAGGGCGCGTTGGCCAGCACGAGTGTCCAGCCGGCGTCGTAGACGACCACCGGAATGTGCGAGAGCCGGGTCGAGCAGCCGTTGCACGCTCGGCGGGTCTCGCAACGACACGACGTCCGAACCTGGCGCGGTGTACCAGGCCAGCCGGTGGAGCAGATTTTGTTCGGTGCCGGACAGGCGCAGTGCTCGGGCCGGCGACTCCACCACCTGTGGGGAAGCCCGTCCACTGAAGTCCCACGCCTAACCGAGTCACCCGTTCGTGCAGGTAGCTAGGCTGGACCATGGCGCGGACAGACCCAGTTGGACCACTCGGGGGCCTCAATGGCACGTCAACCGGACGCAATCGCAGAATATCGTCGTGAATTGGGAAAGCTTCTGGCCGCCTTCATCGACTCTTCAGGCGTCACAAGAAGCGACCTGGCCAGGGCGACCAACTATGACCGCACGTCGATTTCGCACATCTGCGCCGGGCGTCAGTCTCCCGAAAAAATATTTTGGGAAATGGCGGACGCGCACTTGAAGGCAGGAGGGCGACTTGTTGCGGCCCACGAAAAGGCGATGGACATCGAGCGTGCCACTAGGAGGAATGAGCTAGAGCGAGGGTTGGTCAAGCTGCGCGATCAGGAAAAGCCTGCCGTTGATCCGATCAGGATTGCACACGAGTGGCTTGTGGCGGACACTCCTGGAATCATCCGCCAGAACGCCGGTCAGCGGGTCGGGAAGACTCTGGTCGAAGAACTTGAACGGCGAGTAATTGAACTGCGTCATCTTGACGACGTGGTGTACGGAGATGACCTTTACCCGCTTGTGCGTAAAGAGTTGTCCAAAGTTGAGAAGATTGTCAGGTCGGCCAGCTACAGCGAACCCACTGGAAAGCGTCTACTTTCCATTATCGGAGAGACGGCTCAACTTGCGGGATGGGTGGCAAGTGATGCAGGACGCTACAGTGAAGCCCAACAGCTCTACTTGGATGGCGCTGGAGCTGCGCGCGAGGCTGGCGATCGAATACTGACTGCACAGCTTCTATCGTCGCTCAGTTATCAAATGGCCAGTGTGGGCAATGCCGAGGATGCCGCTCTATTGGCACGTACAGCGACAAAAGGCGCTGACGGCGCTTCACCCGTGGTTAAGACACTACTGCTCGAACGCGTCGCATGGGCAAGCGCCCGCACCCGGGACCGCTCCACCACTATGCGGGCGCTCGACGCGGTTGACGACACCTACGAAGAGCGGTCCGACGACACTGAAGAGCCGGAATGGGTTTACTGGCTCAATCGAGACGAAATCGACGTAATGGCCGGGAGGTGCCTTATCGAGCTTGGTCGACCATCGGAAGCGGAGCCGCTTCTGTCTAGAGCGATATCATCTTATGACAACAATCATGTTCGCGAAGTTGCACTATATCTTTCATGGCTGGCAGAAGCCTTCGCTAAGGCCGATGTTCTTGATGCCGCCGAAGAAACCCTCGACAGGGCTCGTGTAGCCGCCAGGGGGGTCAATTCAAAGCGTCTGGACATTCGAATAAGACAGGTTGAATCTCTAACTGCGAACAGGCGTTGACGAACGTCGGTCCACCGGTTGTCGAGTTCGCGGATGAGGTTGGCGCGCTGTTCGGCCGTGGGCAGGTCGTAGAAGTTCCGGTCGATCCACGTGCGCGCTTTCCGGTAGGTGCGCGGCGTGAGGCGGGCCCCGCAGCGGCCGAGTTCCCGCAGGCCTCGCGTCCGCAAGGCGGCGGCTGTTCATCCGCACCCGCCTGCGCCCATCGACCCGCATGCCGCGTGTCGACTAATGACGTCACTCGTAGTGAAGGGGCGTCCTGCGCCGCGCTGAAGGAGGCGGTGCAGGAGTGCCTGGCGGGCGACGAGAGGACCTCCGCGCCGCGATGGCCGTGAACCCAAGCCTGCCCGCAGCGGCCCGCGACCGACTCGCAGACCGCGCCGACACTACAGGGACACCCCTGGACTCTCGGTCGGCGAACATGCACTCATCGGCATGTGCGGATGGGTGAACGGTCTGTTTCCGCCCTCCGGACAGGGGTTCGTGTGCCGCCGGTCGGTGGCTGGCGCCTGGCTACCGCAGGTCGACCTCGACGTCGTGCTCGGCGAGCACGTCCCGGAGGTACCGCATGGTGACCGTCGGACGCAGTCGGCGCCGGTCGTAGCCGCCGGCGAGGTGCTCGTGGGCAACAGCGGAGTCGTGCCACACGAGTCGGAACGGTGTCTGCGTGCCGAACCTCCCGCGTAGACAATCCTCCAGGGCGTCGAGGTTGAAGCCGAAGTACCCGCCCGGTCCGTTGACCGCTTCTCCGGTCGCGTAGTAGAACCCCTCGATGTCGGTCACGAACCGGCCGTGGAGTTCGTAGGTGGCGCCGGGTGGTCGGTTCGGCGCGTCGGTTCTGTGGCCGAGTGCCACCGCGGACCACCGGTGCCGCAGCTCACGGCCGTAGCCGGCCCACAGGTCACGCCGGGACGGCCGTCCGGCGCGCCAATGCCCCAGGATGTCGGGGATTCCCGCCGGTAGCGGCTCTCCCCAGTCCTTAACGACGGTCAGGTCGAGCAGGCCGACCCCCAGTCGCGACGGCTCGGTCGCCTCGACCGTCGCGGACACCCCGGCACCGGTCACCAGGCCGGTTGAACCGTCGTCGGCGACGGCGTGGAGTCGGAATCGGAGTCGGCGGCGACGCGAGGCGGCTTTGGTGGACTGCCCGACCGCGTCGAGGGCGGTCGGCAACGGGGCTTCCGGCCGGCATCCGAGCAGTCGGACGCGTGGCACCGGCGGTTCGGCCTGCTCGCGGAATACGCCCGTGATGTCCCGACAGGTGCCGTATGCCGCCTCGTCGCGGTCCCGGAGGGCGAATTCGTCGACGTGGTCGGGACGCGGCACCTCGTCCGTGCGGTCGTGCACGCGGACGAACCCGTCGAGGTCCACGTCCACGGTCCCCGGGACCGTGGTACTCGGCCGTTGCGCGAGCACGGTCACGTCGCCCAGCTGTTCACCGCACCACGACGGCAATGGGGTGCCGCCAGGAAGAGATCACCCAGCAAAGCCCGTCCGGTGCCGTGCGCCTCGCCGGGCAACCGGTCGAGAAGATCGGCGAGCACACCGTCCGGGGTGCAGCCGACGAGCGTGAACCGCTCCCGTGATCTGGCCGGAAGGTCGACGAACACCCCTTCGACCCCGGCGCACAGCGCCAACGCGAGGTCATCGTCGCCGCCGACACCGCCGCACAGCAGCCAGCGCGGCTCGACCGGGTACCGCCAACTCCACCGCCGCCGCTCCGGCGCGAGGTGCGGCTCGGCGCTCGTCACCACACCGCGACCTTACCGACCGGAGCCGCCACAACAGGTCTGATCGCGAACAGTGAAACGCCGGGATCTACCTGCGCTCGCCGTTCTCGATCCGGCTCGTCGCGTGGAAGAGGGGCCGATCCAGCCCGCAACGGTCGCCTGACGGATGTGCTGCCCATGGTGGGATGCGTGCGGCAGGCGCGAATGACGGCAGTAATCTCGCGAATGACGGCAGTAATCTCATGGGCGGCCAGGGCGCGGTGCAGGCCGAGGTGATTTCAGAACTCGGCGGAGACCCCAGGCACGTAGAATCGCTGGTCGTGACGCGGTCTTCTTCGTGCAAGCGGGGATGGTCCCTGGGCGTTGACGTCCATCTCGCAGAGCAGCGTGTCTTCCCCACGGGAGCGGGGGTGGCCCCACCAGGCCGGGTACGTCGTGGCGTTCGAGCCCCTCCCCGTTCGAGCGGGGATGATCCAGCGCTTGTACCGCTCCGCGGAGTCGGTGCTGCGTCTTCCCGCGTGACCGGGGGTCCGGCTGGCTATCTCACTGCTCCGTCGGGGGCGATGTCTTCCCTGTACGAGCGGGGTGGTCCCAAGCGACAACTCCTGCCGTCGCCGTACCCACGTCGTCCTCGCGCGAGTAGGGGAGACCTCATTATGCGGTCGCGAAGACCTCGCCGGTCGCGTCTTCCGTAGAAGCCGGAGTGACCTGTCTTTCGAGGTGGTACTCGATTCAGATGACCTTGTCCACTACGCCGGCGGGTGTTGGGATGCGCAATGAGCATGAGCAGCGCTGACGGCCGGGATCGGGGCGCCGCGATCGTGAGCGGCGCCGCGCCCGCTCCGCACGGACGAGACCAGCCAGGCGGACGAGGGTGCGGTTGGACAGCGGGATCGCGGCAGAGCAGGACAGCGCAACGAGTTTCCCGTTGTGGGGCGTCGCCCACCGTGCTCCCGCTGCTCAGCCTGCGCCGTGACCTGCGACGTCGCGATGAAAACGGCTGTGAGGGGCATTTCAAACTGCAAATGTCGGCGGATTTCACTTGTCATCGACGAGGCTGCCCCGAGATCCGCAAAAGAGCGGAAACACTGTGCAGTGTCATCGCGCGGCCGCAAGTCGGTGCCCGCAGGACACACGTATGTGGCAAGATCGTGCGGTGCGTGGCGATGTTCCCTTAGCCGACGATGCCGACGTTCCCGCCGATACGACGCCCAACGGCCGCCCTTCGGTCGTGCAGTCGGTCTACGCCGACAGTTCGAGTATCGCGATAGCGGCTAGTCGTGACATCATCATTACGGACAGTCGTTTACGTCCTTCCGTAGCCTGGCCGGTGCGGTTGGGCGTACCGCCGCCGCCGGCGGATCACTATCAACACCGAGCGGTCGAGCAGCAGATCGCCAGGATCGTGACGCCCCGCTCCGACACCGCCGTGTTCGGAGTCGTCCTGTCGGGGCTCGGCGGAGTCGGTAAGTCGCAGTTGGCCGCATCCCAAGCGCGGGCCGTGTGGCGGGACAAGTCCGTCGACCTGGTGATGTGGATCAATGCGGCCACGAGGGCCGCGATCGTGGCGGCGTACGCGGACGCAGCGGCGCAGGTGCTCGGCAGCGATCCGGCTACCGGCACCGGCACGGCCGATGAGGCTGCGGAAAAGCTGCGCACGTGGCTGGGGTCCACCGACCGGCGTTGGCTGATCGTTTTCGACGACGTGCAGGAGACAGCCGACCTGAAGGGGCTATGGCCACCGAACAACCCCGCAGGTCGCACTGTGATCACTACACGGCGTCGTGACGCCCTGCTGGCACGTCAGGACCGGCCGGACGTCGCAGTCGATTCGTTCAGCGAAACCGAAGCCCTGCACTACCTGACCGGGAAGCTGCCTGGGCACGGGAGCACGCAGGACGGCCTCAACGGGCTGCACGCGCTCGCCGCGGACCTCGGATACCTGCCGTTGGCCCTGGCACAAGCAGCAGCGTTCATCACCGACAACCCCCTGCTCACCGTGTCGGCCTACCGGGAAAGGCTGGCCGACCGTCGCAGGACCTTGGGGCAGGTGGTTCCCCTGAGCGGAGAGTTGCCCGATGAGCACCACGCCACGGTGGCCGTGACGTGGTCGCTGTCCATCGAACGTGCCGACCGCCGCAGCCCTGAAGGCGTGGCCCGGCCGTTGCTCGCGCTGACCAGCCTGCTCGACCCCACGGGTGTCCCCACCACGTTCTTCACCAGCGAGCCCAGCCTGGGCCACATGGCCGGTGTCGCAGGTCGGGAGGTGAACTCCGACGCGGTGGTGGACACCCTGGGCAACCTGCACCGCCTCAGCCTGATCACCCTCGACACCTCCCAACCGGCACGGACGGTCCAGGTTCACGCTTTGGTGCAACGCGCCGTACGGGATGCGCTCACCTATGACGACCACGTGCGCGCGGCTCATACCGCCGCAGACGCACTCCTGTCGATCTGGCCGCCCACCGACGTCGACACAGAACTTGCGCACGCCCTTCGCTCGTGCACCACCGAACTGCACGCCACCAGCGCCCCGCAGTTGTGGCGGACGCGAGTGCATCGGCTGCTGTTCCGTGCCGGACGGTCGTTCGGCGAGGCCGGATTGGTCACTGCGGCCGTCGAGCACTTCCGCGACCTGCACGAACAGGCGCACCGCCATCTTGGCCCCGACCACACCGGCAGCCTGGCGACACGAAACCACCTCAGTCTGTGGTTAGCGGAAGCAGGCGATCACGTCGCCGCGATCACCGAGCACGAACGGTTACTGGAGTACTGCCTCAGGGTGTTGGGCCCCGACCACCCGAACACCCTCACCACTCGCAGCAACCTGATCCTGTGGCGAGCGGAGGGTGGCAACCCGGCAGAAGCGGTAGCGCACTTCGAAGTGCTGCTCGCCGACCGCATCCGCATCCTGGGACCGGATCACTCCGACACGCTCATCTGCCGCAACAACCTGGCCATCAAGCGTGCGGAGTCAGGCGACCACGCCGGCGCGGTGGCGGAGTTCGAACGGCTGCTCGCCGACCGTGTCCGCATTCTGGGACCGGATCACCCCGATACCAGGTTGACCCGGAACAACCTGGCCGCGTGCCGAGCCGACGCCGGGTACCGGGTCGATGCTGTTGACGTATTCGACCGGTTGCTCGGTGAGGTGACCGAGGCGGTGGGGCCACACCACTTGGACGCCTTGGCCGTGCGCAACAACTTGGCCCGCTGGCGCGCGGAGTCCGGTAACTACGCCGGCGCGATCACCGAGTTCGAGCACTTGCTCGCCGACCAGAAGCGGAGTCTGGGTGCCGATCACCCGAACACTCTGACGACGCGAGCGAACCTGGCCATATGCCGAGGGGAGTCAGGCGACCTGGTCGGCGCGATTGCGGAGTTCGAGCAGTTGCTCGCCGATCGCCGTCAAGTACTGGGGCCAGGTCATCTGGATACCTTGATGACCCGAAAGGTCCTGGCCGTCCTCCGCGCCAGGTCGGGTGACCACAAGGCGGCACTCGTCGAATTCGAACTCCTGCTCCCGAGCATCACCGAGACCCTGGGCCCCCGCCACGCCGAGACCCTGATGATCGGCAATGACATCGCCACCTGCCACGCACAAGCAGGTGACCATGCGACCGCGATCGCCAGGCTCGACCGCGTGCTCGCCGAGCACATCGAGGTGCTGGGACCGGCTCACCCCAACACCGCCGCCGTGAGGGAGAATCTCACCCACATTCAAGAACTGGCCCGCAGTGTCGAAAAGCGACGCTCATGATCACACTGCGCAGCGTCAGGCACCCACATGCCCGACAGGACGAGACTTGCGATCACTGCGCACATCACGCATCCAAGGCCGTGAGCTGCGCCGGATCGAGGTCTGCAAGGTCGGTGGTGGTGAAGTCGTACAGCCGCAACCACCGGTGGTCGTGCTGGTTGCACAGCACACGCAGCCCGGCCGTGTCGAACAGGTAGAGCCACCGGTGGTCGGGGTCGGGCTTCTCGCCCAGGCGGCCGGTGATCGGCTGCGAGACAGCCTCGGCGAGGCGGTATCCGATCCTGCGGTATGGCGTGATGTGCTTCGGCGTGAAGGGGGTGCTGGCCGGTGTCGAGTTCATAGCCGGCCGCCCACGGGTTGACCGACTCCCAGTCGTGGCTCAGCAGTGCCCGCACGAGGCGGTCGACGTCGCCTGCGTGGTGACGGTGCAGGGCCTTCATGACGGGCCACGATCAGGCACACCAACAGGTCGATCTTGTTCGGCGATCCCGGCCTTCCTCGGCCACCGACGTGCCGTAGCGGTCGAGCGCGCGGCGTGGGTTGAGAGCGTGGCGACGCAACCGCCGGTCACCGTCGTGGGTCAGCGTCCGGCCGCGAATGTCGACCAGCGCGCGACGGGTGGCCTGGGTGAACTCCTGCACGCGGGCGCGCATGTCGAACGCCACGGCGTGCCGGTTGCGGCCGGCGCTGGCCTCGACCAGCAGTTGCTCGCCGAACTCCTGCGCCCAGTCGTCCACGTAGCTCTCGAACTTCCGGACGTCGGCGAAGAACCCAACCACGTCGGAGGACGACAGCGAGTTCTCCCGCGGCGTCGTCGACGGTGTGGTCGCCGCACTCGCCCGGGACGGTTGACCGACGGGACGGGTCACGGACGGCGCACCTGGACCTGCGCTGCCGTCGGACGGAGCGGGCGTTCGTCGAGGCGTTCGGCGCAGAGCGGGATGGTCGGGCGGCCGGTGTCCGTGCCGCGCGTCCGACGATGCGGTCCGACTGCGCCTTGCGGGTGCCGGGCTCCTCGCGCGACTCCGGGCCGCGGTCCGGTGGGTCGTCTCGCCGGATCGGTGGCGGCCGCACGGCATCCGCACACCCGTGTGGGTGGAGCGGGTCCGCGGACGGACACCCGGTCGGGTCCGAGGCCGCGGTTCGCCGTCAACGGCCCGCCGAGGCTTGCCCGGGCGGGCGCGCGGGTGTGGGGAAGACCGTTCCCAGCACGTGGGTGAGGATGGCGGCGGAGTCGGGGGGCGGGGCGATCGTGTGACGCAGGGCCAGTCCGATCCCCAGTGCGCCCAGCATGACGACCGCTTGGTGCAGGGGCATCGCGGGGGTGAGCCCCAGGCGTCGGGTGTGCTCGGTGAGCAGGGAGACGACTTCCTCGTCGTGACGTTGCTGGACGGCGGCGATCAAGGGGGCGGTGTCGGGTTGCTGCGCCGTCGCGGCGAGCACTTCCGCGGCCGCGGCGCTCCACTTCGCCGCGTCTTCGCCGGTCGGGTCGAGGAAGGTGAGGGCGGCGATCAGGTCGTCGCGGTCGGTGGCGCGGGCGAGGGCGTCGCGCAGTCCGCGCAGGTGGGTGTCCGCGTCGGCTTCGACGATCGCCAGCCACAGCCCTTCCTTGCCGCCGAAGTGCTTGTAGACGGCGCCGCGGGTGTAGCCGGCGTCGGCGGCGATCTCCTCGACCGTCGCGGCGATGAAGCCGCGTCGCAGGAACACCTGCCGTCCGGCTGCCAACAGCTGTTGGTGGGTGCGTCGCTGCTGCTCCGCCCGCGTCAACCTGACCATCGCCCACCATTCGGTAACGGAACGTTTCTGGAAACGCGATGTTACTCTATGCTCGGTGCATGGAGCTCCTCGGTGTGGTGGCGTCGCTGCTGAGCTTGCCCCTGAGCCTGACCGGGTTCGCCTGGTACGCCGTGCGTGCCCGCCGCAGCGGCGGAGGGCAGTCGCTCATGTCGCCGTTCCAGGAGATCTGGGACCCGATCGCCCACAGGACGAGCATCGAGGTCCGGGCGGAGGCCGAGCGGACTCCGCAGACACCCTCACCAGGCGACCCGCCGTTGCCCCTGCCGCGGCGCCCCGACGAGCCCGCCGATCAGTGACGAAGGCCCTCGCTCATCGGCATGTGCGGATGTTGGCGCATCGCAGTCAGTCCGCGACAGGCCCCTCGCAAGATCCCCTCAACAGGCGATCGTGATCGGTGCGAGCACCATGACGGACATGTAAGCACCGCTTCGGTGTAGGTCAGAGGCGCAATCCGGGCATCGCCGGTCGGTAAACGGATGTGGCAGAACCGCCGGTTGGGCGGGCACGCCCCGGCGCGGGATCCGGGCGGCGCGCACAGCCCGAACACGTTGTTCGCGGCGTCGATGACGCAGGGCGGGGTCGTGCTGCGGTTCCCGCCGGCGGAGCTGTACTACCTGCTGCTGCCCACGCGCCGCGTCCGGATCCACAGCCGGCGCCAGGTGAAGGTGAAGGGCCTTTGGTACGACGGCCCTGTCCTGGACGACCACCGCGAGGGCCGCTCGGGGCGCGGCGGTGTCCACCGCGGAACCTGGGTGGTGCGACGCTATCCCCGTGACCGCAGGGTCGTCTGGTTCCAGGACTCCGACGAGCACGCCTGGCACGAGCCGTGGTGGACCGATCTTCCGCCCAAGGACGAGGTGCCGAGGTTCGGCGATGCCCGGGTCGTGGAGCTGCTCGCCCGTGCCCGTGACACCGGCCTGACCCCGCGCGGCGACGCCGAACTGCTCCCGGTGCTGCTGGAGTTGCTGGGCCGGGACCACCCGGCCGACGGGTGGCACGGCCGCGGCACCGGTCGGCCGCGAAGCGACGCGACGCGACGCGATCAGGCTTGTGAGCAGGCCCGCGCGACCGCCGCGCACGCCGACCCCGATCCCCCGCCCTGCCGGGCCGCCACCGTCGCCGCCGCATAGAACGGCCCGGCGGCCTGGGCGGACATGGTGTGGGCCTTTGCTGGTTCGAACGGCACGAGTGGTGCATGTAGCGCCGGAGCACGTCGCAGGAGTGCTCTCCGGGCAGCACGGGAAAGGCCCGGTTCTCTTGCCTGTGCAGACGGGAGAACCGGGCCTTTCAGGGTGACTGGTTGTAACGGCATTCCGCTGCCGCGACGCGTCCGTGTGGGGGAGTTGACGATAAACGGCGTGGAGTGTCGTTACTCGTGTGCAGGTGCGTCGAGCACTACCGGGAATCGACCGGCACGGCTTGGTCGAGCGAGTCGAACCCCCACGGTGCACCCCTGTAGGCGGCCAGGGTGGTGTACCTGCGCCGGAGGCCGATCGGGGTGCGTACGACTTCCGCGAGGCCGGGGTTGCCGTCGAGGACGGCGGCGTGGAGGCGACGGGTGAGGGCGTGGGCCTCGCTGTCCTCCCAGCCCGGGTGCTCGCAGCTCTGGTAGGTGTAGCAGTCGACGGCCCGGAGGAGCAGGATCGGGTCGAGGTCGGCCTCGGTGGTGTGCAGCCGGTACCGGGGTGTGGGAGTGCGCTCGCTGTACCGGTGGTTCACCGACGTGTGGTTCTCGTGCCAGAGCTTCTGGCCGAGCGTCCGAAACCCGTCGGCTCCGAGGTCTTTCGGAACGATGTCGAGTTGAGCCATCGCGTTCACGAGAATGTCGATGTGGCCGTTCTCGACAGTCCATGCGGACATGACGCCACCTTTTCGGAGAAGAGGGCGCACCCGGTGCAGTTGAAAATGGGTGGATCGTGATCCGGAATCGATGTTGTGGGTGTTTCGATCGGATCGATCCGCCCGGTCACCGGATGGTGTGCCGCCCCACCGGGGCGGTGGGGCGCGCTCGCCGGTCCCCGGCTGCGGGGAAGGGGGGCAAGCCCCGCTGTTGAGGGCTTGCCCCCTCCCCGCGGCCGGGGCAGAGTGCGCACGCCCCACCGCCCCCGGGACGGCACACCACGGGGGCGACGTCCCTGCTGTTCAGGTGTCCGGCTGCGACGCCGATGCGGCGGGCACCCGGCGCAAGGCCGGCGCCTGCTCGATGTGGCGGCGCGTGGACGGGCCCGCGCCGTGCGGACACCTCGGCCGGCGGCGGCACGGCGTCGAGCACCTCGGCCGCCACCGCGGCGTTGGCGACCGACTCGTCGACGCCGTTCGTGACGCCACCCCCGCGCCGGCAGGCGGCGGTGTGATCGCGTGCTCGACCGACCAGTCTTCGGGCCCACACCAAACCGGTCGATCTGCTGGCGAACCCCTTGGTGGAGCAGGTGGGTGGCGGAGGCCGCACGGTGGACGGAGCGGATCCCGTGGTGTTGCGTGGCGCCGAGGGCGGTCAACGCGTTCGTCGCGCGAGGCGTTGCGGGTCGAGGATGAGCACGGTCCTGCCCTCCAGCCGCAACATGCCGCGGTGGGCGAAGTCGGCCAGGACCTTGTTCACCGTCTCGCGTGTCGCGCCGACCAGTTGCGCGAGTTCTTCCTGTCGCAGGTCGTGGGTGACCTGGAGCAGGCCGCCGTCCTGGCTGCCGAAGCGCTGGGCGAGCTGGAGCAAAACCTTGGCCACCCGGCCGGGCGCGTCGTTGGTGACCACGTCGGTGAGCATCGAGTTGGTCCGGCGCAGCCTGCGCGCCAGATTCCGCAGCAGGTGCTCGGTGAGTTCAGGCTGGTGGGTGATCCACTGCCGCAGGGCGGGGCGGTCGATGCTCAGCGCGTGGACCTCGGTGAGGGTGGTGGCGGTGCAGGTGCGCGGGCCGGGGTCGAAGACGGACAGCTCACCGAACAGGTCGGTCGGTCCGTGCAGGGCGAGCAGGTGCTCGCGGCCGTTGGGTGCCCTGCGGCTGGTCTTCACCTTGCCGGTCCGGATGAGGTAGAGCCGGTCTCCCGGTTCGCCTTCGGTGAAGATCGCGTGAGCACGGGGGAAGACGACGGGGTTGTCGGCGGCTTCGATGGCGGCCCGCACCGGGTCTTCGGCGGACAGGTGGGTGGCGGGTCGGGTGGTGGACATCGTGCGGCTCCGGGTTCGGTCGGGATGCGCGTGGACGCGCGGGCGAGGCGCACCGCCGTCGACCGGCACGACGAGGTGTGCTGTGCCGGTCGACGACGGTGTGCTGGGCTGAGCACGTCCCCGTGCACCGGGTCGGAGGACCTGTGGTGGACGCTGCTCGGTGGATGACTCGTTACGGGACGGGTGAGATGTGCCGGTCGGTGTCGCGCCGAAGGTGCCGGGCGCTGATCTGACGTGCTGACGTGCGGGTGTGCGCTCGTCGTGTGGACACCCCGGGTCGGTCGGTGCGTCGAGATGATGCCTGCGCCGGTGCGACGACCAGTGCGAAGGCGGCGGTGGTGCGCCGGTGCGGTAGTCGGCCCGGCCGCGTGCACGGCCGAGGTCGTAGTCGGACAGCCGGCCGTGGACGAGCCTTCTTGCGCGAACGGCCGGAAGGTGCCGCGAACGCGGTTAGGCCCGCACCGGAGGATCGGCGCGGGCCTGACCGGTACACGCGGCGGGCGGTCACGCCACCAGGGCGTCCCGGTTGTCGGCGGTGACGAGGTGGGGCCACTTCTCGTGGTCCAGCTCGGGGTTGTTGACCAGCTGCTCGACGTGGGAGAGCGGGTAGCCCAACGCGGCGAGCAGGGTGAAGTAGAAGCGGGTGTCCTCGCTGGGGCGCCGCCAGCTGGAATCGGCGTTCTTGTCGGTGTAGGCGAGGTCCCAGTGCTCCTCGCAGGCACCGACGACCAGGGCGAGGCGGATCAGCACGGCCCGCGGCTCGGTGGTGCTCTTCCTGCGCAGCTGTGCCGTGATCGGGTGCTGTTCCCGCCGGTGGTCCTTCGGTTCGTCCAGCGCGAGCAGCGTGCAGGCGTAACGGTGCAGCGGGGCCGCGTCGCTGAGGTAGTCGCCGGCCAGCACGTCGGCCAGCGCGAGCCAGTGGTGCACGCGCGCCGGCAGCAGGAGGTCCTTGGCCTTGAGCCTGGGGTTCATGCGCTCGGCGAAGTACGTGCTCAGCCACGCCCGACGGTCGGTCTTGGCGTCACGCCACTGCTTGTTGTTCTCCTCCGCGCGCTTGCGCTCGCCGGCCTTGAAGGCGCTGTCGGGCGACGGCTGTGTCGTCCGGGCGGTGCGCAGGACGTGACCATGGGCGCTGTAGTCGGCGCAGAGGTAGTGAACGTGCGGCTCAGGCCGATCGTGCTCGTGCTCGACGCAGGCCGCGTGGCCGGGGCAGCCGGCGTGCTCCTCGGCGGTAAGGGTGCGTTCGGCGTGCTCGTCGGCGAGCAACTCGTCCAGGTAGGCCACGCCGTCGGAGTCCGGGTCGACGACCGGAACACCGTCGGCCCGCAGGCGCTCCTGTGCCTGCGCGATCCTCACCGAGGCGATGGTGTGGTGCCCGTGCCGCGTGAACTCCACGCAGAAGTGCGTGACCTCGACCGTCAGGTCGCGGTCGACCCAGACGGCGACCGCACGTCCCGGGCAGTCGGTGTGCCTGTCCGGGGCGAGCGGGGTGCCGGTCTCGCTGTCGCACAGCTCGTCCAGGGACGCGATCTCCTCGGGCAGGTCGCTCCCGGTGTCGACGACCGTGTAGCCGAGCTCGGTGAATCGCGTGATCTGCCCGTCCAGGGCGGCGCGCTGCGCGCGCTCGCGCCGCAGCTGCCCGAGAGTCCACTCGACGTTGCGCGGATCGCGGGTGAGGACCTCCAGCAGCCTCTGGTGGGCCTGCTCGTCGCCGTCGAACTCCGCCAGCTGCGCCATGGTCAGCAGGTCGGTGTCGGGCAGGGCCTCGCTGGCGGCCCGCGTGCGAGGGTTAGACGCGACCGCGAGACCGGCCTTGACGCGCTCGACCTTGCGCGACAGCGTCCGCGCGATCTCGTCGGTGTCCATGCCGGTCAGCGAAAGCTGCTCGTAGAGCCCGGCTTCCTCGGCCTGGGTGTAGCCCTCGCGGTGGATGTTCTCGATGCCCTGGGCCACCAGCACGTCCCGGGTCGTGCCGGGCGCGTGAACCAGGACGTCGATGAGCAGCCCTGGGTTCTCCAGCTCCTTGACCGCGACCGCGGCGGCGGTGCGGTGGAACCCCACCAGCACCCGCAGCACACCATCGCGCGGGTCCGGGGCGACGTTGACGATCGACACCATCGGGTTCAAGCCGTGCTCGGCGACCGACGTCACCAACTCGGGCCGCGTTACGCGGATGTCCCCGACCTGGCGGGTGTTGCCCTCCGCGCGCAGCGTGCGCGGTCGACCCCACGCTTGAGGTACGGGTAGGCCGGCTCGACGCCGATACCCGGCGCCTCGGCGATGCCCGTGGCGTCGATGGTGGTGGAGTCCGCAGGAGCGGAGTCGTCGGTGGTGTCGCGCTCGGCGACAGCGTTCACGGTCATCGTGGAAGCTCCCAATCAAGGTTGTGCGGGCATGGCGGGGCCCTGATGCGAATACGGAATGCGTTGATGCAGAAAGAAAGCGACGCCCCAGGAGGGGATGGTGGCCGCCGGCTGGGGCCGGTGGTGCGCCCGCCGCGATGCTCCGCAAAGGGGTCGGGGTGTCCAGCGCTTTTCTGCTGGACACCCCGACCCCTGCGGTGCACGCTGGGCGGCGCACACCGGGCCGGACGGCGGTACACCACCTCGAGCACGCCAGCGGAGCCAGGACCCGGTCATGGGCCTTCCGGCGCGGTGCTGTTCAGGCGTCGGCCCAACCGAAGAACAGCCAGCCGGTCAACTCGGGCGATCCGACGGTGGTGACGGTGGCGGTGGTGCGCTCGTCGACGTCGATACCGTCCCGCCGGGGGCGGTACAGGTCGAGGGTTGTCTCGCCGACGTCTTCACCGTCGGCGAGACAACCCTCGATCGCGGTCAGTGCCGTCGTCCTCTCATCCGGGTAGCCGTCGGCGCGGGTGGGAACGGGGAGACCGGTCAGGGTGCGCAGGCCGTCGCGCACGGCGAGGGCACCGGCCGGTCCCCAGGGGTTGTCGATCCTGCTGTCCCTGTTCTCGATCAGGGTGCGCGCCAGGGCTTCGGCGTCGCGTTCCGGCTGTGGGGTGTCGTCGATGACGATGTAGTCGTCCTTCTCGGCGATCGTTCCGGTGCCGCCGGCGTGGCCGTGGTCGTACTGAGCCTGCTCGACGGCCGACCGGAACGCGGCCTGCACGTCCGTGCCTTCGGTGTAGGTGATGAAGATTTCCGCGCTCATGTGGGGTTCTCCTTGACTGCTGTGATCCAGCGGCAGTACCCGAAGCGCTTGATCGACAGATCCGCTTGGGTCGTGCGTGCCGCGTCTGCGGTTCGGCGGGATGCGCTCGCCCGGCGCCGATGACCGGAGAAGGGGCAAACCCGCAGGTGTCCTTCCAGTGGCTTTGCCGTTCGACCCGGTGGGGGGTGCAGCGTGCGCGGCGGCCCCGCCGAAGCGCCGGGCGTCGCGAGGCAAGGGGGGTGAAGATCCGCTGTGTCGTGCGCGGACTGCACGATCAGACGGTGATGCGGCAGTCGGCCGCGTGGCATCGGTCACGTGGGAACGATCAACGCCGCCTCGCAGGCCAAGGCGTCGGTGAGGCGGCGCAGCGTGTCGAAGCCGGGCTCGGAGTGGGTGCCGGTGCCCTTGTCGCCGTACAGCGAGGTGCTGTCGTGCCGGTGCGACGGGTCGTTGTCCACGACGTTCGACCACTCGCGGGAGGCGGTGAGCACCTGGCCACGGCGAAGGACTGCCGTTGGTGGCTGTTGCGCTCGATGCGGACCCGGAAGATGGTGTAGTCGCTGCGGCGGTAGAAGCGGACCAGGGTGTAGCGCATGCGCACCTGGTCGGTGCCTACGGTCTCCTGGAGCATGATGAGATTGGCAGGCGCGTTGAGCCACTCTCGAAGGACGGTCAGAGCCTCGAAGACGTGACCCGAACGGCTCTCCGGCTCCTGCTCCTGGTAGTCGGCCTGCTCGGCGGCCCAGTTGTAGTCGACGACGGCGGTAATGGATTCGATGATGTCGGGTGAGGCGATCCTGGCGGACTGTGTGGGCGACACGGATTTTCTCCGGGTGAGGTGGATACGGAATGCCCGGTTGACGCGATTCGATGGCTCATGGCCGCTGGTCCGGCGAGTCGGACGGTCGACCTTCCCGGATCATCCGATATTCACGTGATGTGGACAGACCGGTCGGTGAAGCCACCTTGTCGGTGGGGCGCACTCGCCAGGCGGTGCCGTCGGGCCGGTGGAGCAAGCCACATCTTTTCGTGGCTTGCTCCACCGGCCTGCGGTGCCGCAGAGTGTGCACGCCCCACCGACGAGGTTGTGAGCGGTCGAATTGATTCGACAGACCTACGCCCTCGCATCGCGGCATCCGGCGCTACTCGTGGTAGCCGGGATTCATGCCGGCGAGGTCATGTCCGGGTGGTGGAGTGCTCGCCACCGTGTTGCCAGGGCTGTTGCCGCCAGGACGCCGACGGCTCCGGCGGCGGCGGTAGTGAGATGCGGTGCCAGGACTTCGGTGGCCAAGCCGCCGGGGGCAACACCTGCGCCTTGGGTGGCCTGCATGGTGGTGATGGCGAAGCCGACGGTTTGGCCTCGGTGCGTGTCGGGTGCGCGCAGCATAAAGCTGGGGTTGGCCACGACGTGATAGCCGGAAGCAGCGCCAGAGAGGGCGAACAACGCCACGACCACCGGTAGTGGTGGGTCGGCCAGACAATCGGGGAGTGGCACGCCGGTGCCGCTGGCCAGCAGTGGCATGAGCCGGTGCTGAAGGGGGTCGGGCAGGGCGGCGACGGCGAGGGAGGCTGCTGCGGCGCCGATGGAGTAGGCGGCGAAGAGCATGCCGACCGCGACCGGCCCGCCGTTGAGGTGGGCCGCGTAGGGGGGCGGCGAGTGCTTCGCCGATGATGTAGGTGCACGACATGGCCGGTAGCCGACGAGGCACCGCTTGCCCGCAGCGTCGCCGACTCCGTGGCCGACCGGACGTGCGCGAATGCCGGGTAAGCCTTGATTTCCCCCGGCGGGATGCGCTACTCCAGTGCCGGGGATGGACAAGGATGGTGGCGGTGTCCCGGCTCGAATTCCGGTTCCTCGGCGACCTGGAGGTCCGGGTCAACGGCGAGCCGGTGGACCCGGGCCCTTCCCGGCAGCGCTGTGTCCTGGTGGCCCTGCTGGTCGACGCCGACCGGGTCGTGCCAGTCGACCGCCTGGTCGACCGGGTCTGGGGCGAGAACCCGCCGCTGCGCGCCCGTACCGTCTTGCATAGCTACCTGTCCCGGCTGCGCGGCGCTGGGACCTTCGCCCGGTTGACTGGTGCCTGAAAGCTCCTGCCGGCGAGAATGCGCGTAGTCGGTGCGTGATCGGACTACGACCGACGTAGTCCGCCCGACTCATTTTATGAGCAATGCTCGTTTAGTGTGCCTCTGTATCGGGATGTGTGCTTTCGGCATATGCAGTAACAATCCCGGTTGTCCCGGCCGATAGGTGATCAGGACGGCAACGGTGCGGAACGCGCGGCCGTCGATGCTGGCCGCCGGCTTGGCGGAACCAGGTCCAAGCCGTGGCCGGAGGTGCGTGGTGTCGGGTGTGGTTGCTGATCGCGCACGGGTCGGGGGCGCGTTCGAGCAGCCCACGTTGGCACTGCTGCACCGGACGCACGCGGCCACGGTGATCGCGGTGTTCCGGTCGGCGTTCTCGCGTGAGGCACCGGCGGTTCCCGCCGCGCGGCTGCACGACTTGGTCGACGCCTGCCTCGACGAGCTGCGGTTGGCCGGGCTGGCGGGCAAGGACGTCCCGGTCGGTTCCGGCCGTGACCTGTGCCGCAGGTGGGTCGCCGACCAGTGGCTGATCCGTTCGCTTGCCGAGGACGGCACGGAGCGGTACTCGCTGACCTCGCACGCGCAGGACGCGCTGCGCCTGGTCGAGCAGCTGACCAGGGAGCGCGCCACGCTGTCCGAGCACCGCATCGCCACCATCCTGGAGCAGGTCCGGCGCTTCAACCGGGTGGCCAACCCTGACCGCGCCGCCCGGGTGGGGATCCTGGACGCGGAGATCGCGCGCCTGACCGCTGAACGCGACCGGCTGCTGGCCGGTGGCGACATGCCTGAGGTCGGCGCCGACTACATGCTGCAGGGTTTCGCCGAGTTGACCGAACTGGTGGCCGGGCTGCCCTCGGACTTCGCCAGGGTGTCGGAGTCGTTCACCACGCTTCGGGACCACATCACCGTGGCGCTGCGGGCCGAGGAGCGACCGGCGGGGGAGATCGTGGACGAGTACCTGCGGCGCGCCGACACCCTGGAGGAAGCAACGCCGGAGGGTCGTGCGTTCAAGGGCGCGTTCGACCTGCTGCGCGACCAGGGGTTGGTCGAGCAGTTGAGGGAGGACATCGCCGACTTGCTGGCCCACCCGCTGGCGGGGGAGATCCTCACCGATGCGGATCGGGCCGGTCTGCGCGGCACGGTGTCGATGATCAGTCGCGGCATGAGCAGGGTGATCGTGGAGCGCGCACGGGCGACGTCGGCGTTGAAGGAGTTCATCACCACCTACGACCGGTCCCGTGATCGTGAAGTGAATGCGACGTTGCGGGCGCTGGAGACGGAGATCGACACCTGGATGCGGACTGCCGGTGCCAAGGCCAAGGTGCCCGTGCCGCTGTTGCCGTCGGAGATCGACGTGGTGTTGCTGCGCGAGCGGTTTCACGACACCGAGGTCACCGCGCCGCCGCCACCGCTGGCCGACGTGAGCGGGCATCGACCGGACACGGTGTCGATGCAGGAGTTGATGATGCAAGGGGGCCCGTCACTGGAGGCGTTGAAGTCGTGGCTGACGCATCTGGAGGTCCCCGGTGGTCCCGCGTCGGCGGGGGAGCTGTTCGGTGGTCTTCCCGACGCGCTGCGCCGGCCGGTGGAGATCTTTGGTGTGCTGCACCTGGCGACGAACACCGACAAGCTGGTCGTGACCGAAGACCACGAGCCGTACGTGACGGTGCGCCCCGACGGCACCCGCAGGGTGCTGGTCGCGCCGAGGGTCGTCCCGGTCGCCGGAACCGACGCGGTCGATATCCACGCCGCAGCTCCCCAAGTTTCCACAGCCGGAGGTGCCGCCCCGGACGGGAGTACCGGCGGGCTCGCCCATGACCACGACGAGGCCGGTGGACACCGATGACGATCGACGACGGCACGGATGACCCGACCGGCACGATGACCCGCTTCACATCGGACACACCGGTGCCACCCGACATGGGTGGGGACGACGCCGCCCGTGCGGAGGACGACGCGCGTCTGGGTGAGCAGTTTCCCGACCTGGAGGACGACGGGGAGGACCGGGAGCCCACCTCGACGTTGTCGCTGTTCGAAGGGGATGAGGGTGGGCTGCTGCTCGCACAGCGGCAAGTGCTGGTGCACCTGGTCAAGGAACCGTTCATCAGCGCTCAGACCCACCCGCGGGACTGGCGGATGCTCGTCGGCAACCCCAGGCCCATCCGGTCCCGGCTCAACGACATGTTCATGGTCCTGGAACTGGATCTCCAGCGCGAGGTGGCGTTCACCAGGCAGGCGAGCCCGGAGGGCGGTGGCCGCCGGTTCCCGACCCTGTTCCACGACCAGGCGTGGACGCGCGAGGAGACCATCGTGCTGGTGTGCCTGCGCCTGCGGTGCCACACCGAGCAGGCGGCGGGCAACGGACGCGTCTTCATCGACCGTGAGGACGTGCACGACTACGTCGCCCGGTTCCGTCCCCCGCACGCCACCGACGAGGCCGCCGACCGCGGCAGGGTGGAACGCGCGCTGGAGCGGATCTACCGGACCGGGCTGCTGATCGGTCGCAAGGCGGGGCAGCGGTTCGAGATCGCCAGGGCGGTCGAGGTCGTCATGCCGCTGGCGAGGCTGACGGAGCTGCTGGCCTGGTTGCGGCAGCAGAACGGCACCGGGCAACCCGTCCCCGACGCTTCCGGACAACCCGTCCATACCGCCGGGCAGGGCGACGACGGCACAGTAGTGGAAGGTCTGCGATGACCGACGACATGACCCTCGACCTCGGCGACTTGAAGACGTCCGTGCGCATGTCACTTCCCGCGGGCAGTCAGCCGGGTACCGGCGAGAGAGTGGTGCCCGTCGACACCGCGGCTACTACGGTGCAACATCGTCTGGAGACGATCCAGTTGGTCAACTGGGGCGGGTTCGAAGGCCGCCAGGCCATCGACCTTGACCGCGACTCGACTCTGATGTCGGGTGCGTCGGGGACCGGGAAGTCGACCATCCAGGACGCGTGGCTGGCGCTGTTGCAACCGTCGGACACACCGTTCAACGGCGCCTCCAACGACGCGGTGCGCGGCAGGGCCCGCTCGGCCGAGCAACGCAACGTCCTGTCCTACCTGCGCGGCCAGATCGACACGACCGAGGGCGACGACGGGCAGGATCGGGCCAAGGTGCTGCGCGGGGACGGCACCGACACCTGGGCGGCGGTCGGTGCCACCTTCGTCGACGACCACGGCAGGCGCTTCACCGCCTTCCGGCTCTACTACGCCGGAGCCAGGGTCACCCGCTCGCCGGATGTGCTGTGCCGGATGTTCACCTTCGACGGCGTGGTCAACCTCGCGGAGTTCGCGCCGTTGGCCGCCCTGCGGCCGCCGTTCCCCCCGGCCCAGGTCAAAGCGACAGTCCCGGGAACCCGCCACCACGAGAGCTACTCGTCGTTCTCCCAGACGTTGTTCACCCGCCTGGGCATCGGCGCCAACGGCGACGGCGGCAAGGCCCTGCGGCTGTTGGCGCGCGTGCAGGCAGGCCAGCAGATCCGGACCGTGGACGAGCTGTACAAGGAGATGGTGCTCGAACGACCCGGCACCTACGACGACGCCGACCGGGCGGTCGAACACTTCAACGCCCTGGAGGACGCCTACCTGACCATGCGCGTCGAGCAGCAGAAGGCGGAGTTGCTCGCGCCGATCAAGCAGTGGTGGGCGGACCTGGAGCGGGCCCGGACAGAGGTCGGGCTCATCGACACCCTGGGACTCGCCCTCGGACAGGATTCGCCCGTCGGGTTGTGGGCGCTGCGCACCGAGCGGGAACTGCTCGCCGAGGCCGTGCAGTCCAACACCGCACGCTGTGCCCAGGCCGGTAAGGCCCTGGCCGACGCCCGGCGGATCCGCTCCGAACAGGAGCGCGAGTTGACCGCGGCACAGGTCAGGCACGACGCGGCTGGGGGCGGCAGGCTGCGTCAGATCGGCCTGGACATCGAGGAGGAGACCGCTCGTCGCCGTGACCGCGACACCCGGCGGGCAACCCTCGCCGGTGCGATCTCCGCCCTGGACGCACACCTGGCCGGCGGCCTGGGCTCCCGGCAGGACTACGACACCCTGCACGAGGCGTCCACGGCGTTCCTGACCGCCGTGGACGCCACCGCCGCCGGGTTGCAGCAGCGCCGTGACCGGCTCAAGCAGGAGGAGCACGATCTGCTGCGGCACCGCACGCGGCTGCGCGAGGACCGCGCCTCCTATGCCGGACGAGCCGGGCGTGTCCCGCCGTGGCTCGACGCCCTGCGCCGCCAGGTCGCCGACGCGGCGGGCTTCGCCCACGGGGAACTGCCGTTCCTGGCCGAGCTCGTCGACGTCGTCGACGGGCAACAGCAGTGGCGCACCGCCATCGAGACCGTGCTCGGGTCCAGTGCGCGGTTGCTGCTGGTACCCGCCGATCGGCTGGAGAGGTTCTCCCGCGCCATCGACCCACTGCACCTGTCGGGACGCATCACCTTCCAAGGGGCGCCCGTGGGGCCGTGGGACCCCGCCCGGACAGCCTCGGTCGACCGCGACCGGGTGGCCGGGAAACTGCAGTTCAAGGACTCCCCGTTCACCTCGTGGGTGTTCGAGCACGTCACCGACGCCTCCCGCAACGCGCTGTGCGTGCCGACCGCCGCCGACCTGGCCGGCCACGGCTACCGGGTGACGCCGGCAGGGCAGACCCGACAGGGCTGGCGCGGCTCGCACGGGCGATCCGACCAGCACAACATCATCGGCTTCTCCAACGCCGACACCCTCACCGCCATCGACACCCAGCTCGGCGAGACCGACACGGCCCTGAAGTCGGTGACCACCCGCATCGGCGCGGTTGAAACCGAGCAGTCCACCCTGCGGGCACGCGCGAGCGCCTGCGAAGCGGTCACCCGGGTCCGCTGGGACGACATCGACGTGCCCGGATCCGACGAGCTCATCGCCCGGCTGCGGGCAGAACAGGACAGCATCCTCAACGGTGACGACCGCCTGCGCGCCTTGCAGGCACACATCGAGTCACTGACCACCCTGCGGGACAAGGCGCTGCGCGAGGAGATCACCCGCGAGACGCGGGAGGAGGAACTGGCCGAGCAGGGGCGGTCCCTGGCGGCCAGGCAAGAACAGGTGAACGGGGAACTGTTGCGGCTGCAGCGACAACAGCGGGTCGTGCTCACCGAGGAGCAGGCCGCCCACCTGGACCGCGAGTTCACCGCGACCACGGGGGAGCGGGTCGTCGACCTGGACCACTTCACGACCGGTCTCGCCGCGCTGCACAAACGGCTGGTGTCACGGCTGGACCACGCCAGGCAACAGGTCAACGCCCTGACCCGGCACATCGAGGACCGGTTCGAGCAGTACCAGCGGATCTGGGAAGATCCCAACCTCGGCAGGACGCTGGCCTCCTACGCAGACTACGAACGCGTCCACGACGGCATCCAGGCCACCGGCCTGCACGAACGCCGCAACGAGTGGCGCCGCCGGCTCACCGACTGGTCGGGCGAGGACCTGGTGCCCCTGGCCCACTCGATGGGGGACGCGATCGAGGAGATCGAACGGCGCCTGGAACCGATCAACACCATCCTGCGCAGTCTGCCGTTCGGCGCGAACGCCAACCGCCTGCGCATCAGGATGAGACGCCAGCGCTTCGAACACGTCACCGCGTTCCGCCGCGAACTGTCACGACTGTCCTCGACGGCGACCAAGCAGTTCAGCGACGAGGCACTGGAGAAGCGCTTCAAGGACCTGCAGGCGTTCATGCACCAGATCCGCACCAAGGACGACCCGCGCGGCCTGGCGACCGCCCGCGCCGCCACAGGCACCCAGGCCGTTGGCCGTGACCGCGACCAACTGCTCGACGTGCGCAAACACGTCACGATCACCGCCGAGTGCTACGAGACCGAGACCGAACGCCTGATCTCGAAGCACGCCTCGCTGGGCGGCAAGTCGGGAGGCGAGTCCCAGGAGCTGATCGCCTTCATCGTCGGCGCGGCCCTGCGATTCCGCCTCGGCGACGAACTGCGCGAACGCCCCCGCTTCGCCCCCGTCTTCCTCGACGAGGGCTTCATCAAGTCCGACGCCGAGTTCGCCGGCCGCGCGGTACGCGCATGGCAGGGCCTGGGGTTCCAACTGGTCATCAGCGCACCCCTGGATAAGGTCACCGGCCTGGAACCGCACATGAACGAACTGCTCGCCATCACCAAGAACACCCGCACGCACTACTCCTTCCTGCACCCGATCACCGACCGGCAGGCATTCCGCAACGCCGTGGCCGCCCTGGCACCCTCGGCGGACGAACGCACCGCCGGGCTGGCGGACCCGCCTGCCACCGCACGGGCGCATCGCGACCGCCCGGTCGGACAGGTCATCGACTGATGGCACGCCGAACCTCCACCTCGGTCCGCACCGGCACCGACGATGCGCTCGTCGCGGGGATCAAGACGCCCGAGCTCGTCCTGCAGGACGTGCGGCGCCGCCTGACCCGCACCTGGCCGGAGGTGGTGCTGGCCGAATGCGGCATCTCCCCAACTGGCACGGACGCCCCTCCCTCCCGGACCGGGGAGCGCGCGCAGGCCACGCAGGCGTGGCCGCACGCCTTCCCGCTGGGACAACCCTCCGCCGAACTGCTGGCCTCGACGTTCGGCCAGATCGTGTCCTTGGTGCGCGACTGGCGGGAATGGGCCGACCGACACGAGGTGACACTGCTGTGGCGTTCTCGCCGCGTGCACGGCACCGAACAGGAACTACCCACCCACCTGCACGTCGAGGACATCGACACTGCCACCCGCCTCACCGGCCGGCAGCACGTGCTGGAGTCGGCGCGGACCCGGGCCCGCGGCCTGATCGACCACTACCCGCGGCTGGTGTCACCGGCCGGTGCGCTGCGGCAGGTCCTCGATTACGAGCCCGTGGACTTCGACCTGCTGTGCCGCGCCGCGGACTGGTTCGCCGCCCGCGCCGAAACCGCCCGCGCCGAAACCGGCCGCGCCGAAACCGGCCGTCCGCAACCGCTGACCCCGCGGCAGGTGCCGATCGAAGGCCTGCACGCCAAATGGCTCGACACACGCCACGCATTGCTGCGCAACCTGACCGGACTCGACGACCTCGACCTGCTGCCGGCACATCCACCCCGCCTGCACTTCACCTACCTCGACCCCCACCACCTCGCCACCGGCGGCAGACGGCACGACTGCGCCACCGTGGGCGACCACCTGCCGCTGCCCTACACTCCGCGGCTGATCGTCATCAGCGAGAACAAGGACACCGCAGTCCACTTCCCGCCCGTGCCCTCCGGCGTCGCGGTCGAGGGCAGCGGCCGCGGCGGTGCCACCGCTGCCTCCTTCCCCTGGATCACCGAAGCCGAGGCGGTGTTCTACTGGGGAGACCTGGACCCCGACGGCTTCGAAATCCTCGACGGGTTCCGCGCCGCCGGCGTACCGGCCCGCTCACTGCTCATGGACCGCGTCTCCTACGACAGGTGGGAGCGGTACGGCACCCACGTCGACCGGCGCGGCACACCACTGCCACCTCGCGACCCACGCCCGACCCCACACCTGTCCGCGGCCGAACGAGCCCTCTACGAAGACCTGTGCTCGCCACAGTGGACACGACACCGACGCGTCGAACAGGAACGCATCCCGCTGCACATCGCACTCGAAACCGTGCGCGCGGTCGCGCACACGGACACAGACCAGTAGCAATCCGGTCAAACGGACCGACGGCCGAGGTGCGGGCGACCTCGCTGGAGGACGGCACACGCGCTGTGAGTACGTGCGACTTCGCCATAGCCCGTGCGGTGCATACCCGACGTTCGAACGACAGCGGCCGACGCGGATACCCGTCACCGGGGTTGAGGATGTGCGGGGGTGGGCGGATGACCATGGAAGCGCACTGGGTGCACGGTGGCCTTCCGGTTACCGGTGTCGTCATGTCTGCAGCAGCGTCGCCCTCGGGCGCCCAAAACCGGCCGGGCGTCGCGGCGGCGGAGCGCGATTCGTACTGGTCGAACCAGGCGATCGCCACGCCCTCGGCCTTGGCGCGTGCCTCGATCGCCGGGTAGTCCTCGTCCAGCCAGACGATCAACTCGACCATCGCCAGGCTGATCCACAGAGGGCCGCCGATCAGCAACTCCTCCAAGGTGTAGTCGGTCATCGCCGTGAACAGCATGCCCCGGTCTCGGAGCTGATCAGCTCGGCCGATCCCTGCCGTCGACCCGGTCATACCGCCAGGCCGTCGCAGCCTGCTGCCGGTAGGCGCGCCACCAGGTGCCCACCGACCGAACGGAGACCCCGAACACCTCCGCCGCCCGCCTGTAGCCCTCCACCTGCCTGGCCTCCAGCGCCGCGACCACCCGCAGGCGCAGCACCTCCTGCTCCGCAGGAGACAACCGGTACGCACTCTCAAGCTCGACCATGCACGTCAACCTGCAGGCAATCGCTTAGTGCCCGTTTCCGAGCTATTGGGGTTGGGTGAGTCGGCGGGTGGTGATGCGGATCATGGACCAGCGGACCATGGCCTCGTGGTGGTGGGGTAGTCGTTCGTAGTCGCGGACGCAGCGGCGATGTCCGGTGATCCAGGCCAGACTGCGTTCGACCACCCATCTTCTGGGCAGCACGGTGAAGTACGGCACCTGCGGACGTTGGACGATCTCCACCACCAGGCGAAGTGTCGTGCGAGCCCAGTCGATCAGGGGTCCGGTGTAGCCGCCGTCGGCCCACACCAGCGTGGCCCGTTTCCCGGCGGTGTCCCGCATCCGGCGCAGCAGGCTGCGCGCGGCGACCCGGTCCTGCGTCGAGGCCGGGGTGACCAACACGGCCACCAGCAGGCCCAGGGTGTCCACGACGATGTGGCGCTTGCGGCCGGCGACCTTCTTGCCGCCGTCCCAGCCGCGGGTGGCCCGGCCGACGGTCTCGGCGGCGCGCACCGACTGCGAGTCCATGACCGCCGCCGACGGCGCCGCCACCCGGCCCTCCACCAGACGGACGCGGTCACGCAACGCGTCGAGCAGCCGCTGTGAAGCACCGGCCTTCTCCCACAGTGCGAAGCGCTTGTAGACCGTGGGCCACGGCGGGAAGTCCGTCGGCAGAGCCCGCCACTTGATGCCGTTGTCGACCACGTAGAGGATCGCGTCCACGATCACCCGACGGCAGTGCTTCTCCCACCGCCCGCCGCGACCGGCCAGGCACGCCGGATCGGGCAGCAGCGGGTCGAGCTCGGCCCACTGGGCGTCGGTGACGTCGGTGGGGTACCGCCTTGTCCGTCGAGTGGGCTGGTGGGAGGCGGCCAGGCGACAGCATGGGGAACCCGCGGTGACACCGCCCGCGGGGATCGGGCACGATAACAACGGAACTCCTGGTGGAACGGCGCATAGACACCGTCCGATCTACCAGGAGTTCCCCTGTCTGCGCACCAAAGCCCCTCCGCGCGACCAAGCTCGGAAACGGGCACTTACTGTCAATTCGACAAATCACGCCACTTGCCCGCTACTTCCCGTGCCTCCGCAAGTGGGCAAGTCCGGAACGGTGCGTGTCGTCCGGTGACTGTCGGTGCCTTGTGCCACGCTCACGCCGCAGGGAAAGGGGCGGGCGTGGCGTTAACCAGGGACGTGGCCGTACAGGTCCGGGCCGCGTGCACAAAGGGCGGGCAGGCGCGGACCGCGCTCGAACAGGCGGAAGACCTGGCTCAGGAGGCACACGACATCCTGAGCCGCACGCTGGAGGGCGCGCGTCATCTCGGAGCGGACGGGGAACAGGTGCTGGCCGCGTTCACCCAGGTGGTGGACGCGTGCAAAGGCCACTACTGGCCGCTGCTCAACGAGGCCGTGAAAGCCGCCGAGAGCTACGCGGCCAGCCTAACGGCTGGAGGGGCACTCCCGACCCTGCGCTGGCCGCCCAGCGGCCCGCACGGCCCCCGGCGCAGCCACCCCCGGCGCCGTCGCCGCAACGACCCCCGGCCCGCCAGGTCGAACTCGACGACCCGCCCGTGATCCCACCTGAACGGATCGAGGCGCTACGGCGTGAACTGCCCCCGCCTGTGGAGCCCGGAACAGGACAGAGGACGCACGGCCGGTGGATCGGCCCGGACGGTCAGGTCCAGCAGATCATCAGCGGACGCGACGCCCGTTCCAAGCTCGTGAACGAACAGCTGACGGAAAAAGGATGGGCGGAGGGCACGGCCCGAGCTGGCGACGTTGAAATGAAGCTGGCCGCGCACATGACCGCAAACGGGATCAGACACGCCACGGTAGTGCTCAACCATGTGGTATGTAAGGAAAGCTGAACTGCGACACCCTAGTGCCGATCCTCCTTCCGGACGGGGCCACACTGACCGTGTACGGGATCAACACCAAAGGGATGCGCACCCGCACCCGCTATACAGGAGGAGCACAGCCGTGGTGGACCTAGAGGTCTGGTACGACGAGGAACAGGACGCCTCCGTGATCGTCCGCACTCCGGCCGAGCTGGACGCCGTGTTGGACATCGTGGCCGCGCGGGAAGGCCGCATCCTCGTGGACCTGTACGTGGTCGAAAACTCCGGCCGCGCGAACTTCAACGTCGGGCTCCACGGTCGGGCCGGACGGGGCGCGCTGTACTACTCCGGGGGCGGACAGAAGTGGTTCAGCTCGCAGGCCCCCGGCCCCGACTGGAGTGCGGACGAACCGATCCTGTACTACCTGATGAATTCGGATACCGAGTACCCGGCCGATTCCGAGATCCCGCTGGACGTGGTGCGCCGAGCCGCACACGAGTTCATGACCACCGGAGGTGAACGCCCCACTGTGTCCGACTGGCGGGCCGCCCCGGACTGGTGGTGACCCGGCAGGGCCGCCGGACGGTTGCCGAGCCCACCGGTACGTCAACCGCCCAGCGGCCGCGAAACGTGCGAATCGGGCCCCGGACATTCCCAGGGCACCGTGACGGTTTCGCGGTGTTCTCGGCGCCGTTCAGGCGGCTGCCGCGTCCGCCGACGCCACCGCGCGCACATGCCGCACTGTGGCCGAACCACTTGGAGTCAGTGCGGCCTGCCGGGTGGTCAGTGCCATCCGAATTGCGTCGTCGCCTTCGGAAAGGGTGTGGCCGTAGACGGGGACCATCCCCGCTCGCACGGGGAGCACCTGGCGCCACGTGGCGATCTGCGCCTGCGACAGGGACCACCCGCTCGCGCGGGGAAGACCTGCATGGCCCGTACTCGCACTCGTCCGGCGGCGGACCATCCCTGCTCGCGCGGGGAAGACTTGCCGGCGCGGCCGGCGGGACGGGACCGGACCATCCTCGCTCGCGCGGGGAGCACGACATCGTGGATGACGAGCGGCAGGTGTACCTGGACCATCTCCGCTCGCGCGGGGAGCATGGCTACGACGGTGTCGTAGTCCAGCTCCTCGTCGAACCACTCTCGCTTGCGCGGGGAGCGCAGGACCGGTCTCGGGCTCGCCATCGCGGCGGAGGGACCACTCCTGCTCGCGCGGTGGGCACGAACCGTGGTGCAACCACGGGCCGACGCGGGATGGGACCACCCCCCGCTCGCGCGGGGAGCACGCGGTGAACTTGTCGTAGCGCTCCCCCACGCCCGGACCACCCCCGCTCGCGCGGGGAGAACCTGACGCCCACCAGCGACGGCGCCCGCGCCCTCGGACCACCCCCGCTCGCGCGGGGAGAACAGGGTGGTGAGTCCGGGTGAGCTTCCTGACGCGGGACCACCCCCGCTCGCGCGGGGAGAACCCCGCCCCGCCGCACCCCGACGAACTCGCTGCGGGACCACCCCCGCTCGCGCGGGGAGAACCCGGATGGTCTCGGAGTGGTTGGCGGGCAACTGTCAACGACGCCGGAACATTGACCCCCGGTGGTCGGATGAAATCTGACCCCCTTGGGTGGTTGTCGGTCTAATCGTTGGTGTTGGCGGCCGGTGGGACCCGGCCGAGGTCGCGGTCCTTGAGTCGGTAGCTGTCTCCCTTCATGGAGATGTCACCTCAACTATCCGGGTTTTGTGATCGCCGCAAATATGCGGGTTTCCCGGTCTGAGGTTGGGTCGATGTTCGTCGGCTCGGCCGTGCGGATGATCCGTGACTATGCTTAACGGGTATGGACCGAAATGTCGATCCGATGCTCGACGCGTTCCTGTCCTACAGCCACGTCGATCACCGGGTGGCCTTGGCGCTGCGCGATGGTCTGCACAACCTCGCCCGTCCGTGGTATCGCCGTCGCGCGCTGTGGGTGTTCCGCGATGAGGAGAGCCTGCCCGCGGGGGCCAACCTGCCCGAGTTGATCGTGTCAGCCCTGCGGCGGTCGCGCTACTTCGTGCTCGTGGCGTCCCCGAACGCGGCCGGCTCGGAGTGGGTCGCCCGCGAGGTGCGCTACTGGCGTGAGCACCGAGAACCGGAGACCTTCCTGATCGTTCGGGCCGGTGGCGCGATCGCCTGGGGAGACGACGACTTCGACTGGGACGCAACCGACGCACTACCGCGCGACCTGGCGGGTTGGTTCCCCGCGGAACCGCTGTGGGCAGACCTGGCCTGGGCAGGGTCGGATGACGAGTTGTCGTTGCGCCACAGCCGGTTCCGTTCGGTCGTCACATCGGTCGCCGCTCCGCTGCACGGCCTTCCGAAGGACGAGTTGGACAGCGAGGACGTCCGCCGCCACCGCGCCACGACACGCGTGCGCAACACGGCCGTGTCCCTGCTCGCCGCTCTCATGAGCCTGGTGCTGGTCCTCGCCGGAGTGGCGCTGTGGCAACGCGGTGAGGTCGAGCAGCAGCGTGACCGGTCCTTGTCCCGCGAGCTGGCCGGACGTGCCGAACGCCTCGGTGACGCGGACCCCGCGCTGTCCAGGCTGCTCGCCTTGACCGCCTGGCGCGTGAGAGCGACTCCCGAGGCCAGGGCCGGCATGTACCAGGCCGCGGGACGTCCCGGGGTGTTCGTCCTCGACACCGGGGGCAACGCCGTGGCGTTCAGCCCGGACGGCGGACTCCTGGCGACCGCCGACGAGTCCGTTCGCCTGTGGGACGTGGCGACCCGTACCGAGAAGCGGCGGCTCGGGGAGGACGGCGAACCGGTCCGCTCGCTGTTGTTCAGCCCGGACGGCGGCATGCTGATCACCGCGGACGAGTCCGACTCGGTGACCTTCTGGGATATCGCAACGGGTAAGCGCAAGGGTGAGACGATCAATTGCGGCCAAGGCCCGAGGTCGATCCCCATCCCCTTCGCGCCTCCGATCGCGCTCAGCCCGGACGGCTCGATTCTCGCCACCGGCTGCGACTCCGGCACGATCCGGTTGTGGGATGTGGCGTCACGTCGGCCTCTCGGGCAACTGGCGGGGCACGAGCACCACCCGATCGCCATGCTCGGGCCGTCGGTCGCGTTCAGGCCGGACGGCCGGACCCTGATGAGCGCGTCCATCGACGGCACCGCCCGCTTCTGGGACGTCGCCGAGCAACGCCAACTCTCCGCCTTCTCGGCATTGCCCACGCAATCGGCGGCGTTCTTGTCGCCCTCGGCGACGGTCGCACCAGACGGCGAGATCGCCGCGACCGTGGCCTTGGACGGCTCGGTGACCGTATGGGACGCCGCGAACCCCGACCGGCACGGAACCCTCGTCGGTGGACGCAGTCAGCCCAACGACAGCATCAGCACCGTTGCCGCCGCGTTCGCCGCCGACAGCAGCCTGCTGGCCACCGGCGGCCACGACGGCACCATCCGCTTCTGGGACGTCGACGAACGCCGGCAACACGGGCCCGCGCTGGCCGGCCACTCACGGTCGGTGGTCTCGCTCGCCTTCAGCCCCGACCGGAGACTGATGGCCAGTGGCGGCGGCGACGGCACGGTCCGCCTGTGGGACGTCACCGCGCACGTCCGCTCCGCCGCACCGCGCACCGCGGACATCGGGCAGGTGGCATCGGTGGCCTTCACGCCGGACAGCCGTTCGCTGGTGGCGGCGAGCCTGGGGGAGTGGGGAGCCGACGACCCGAACGGGAACGCCCAGTGCCTGGGAATTTGCGAGGCCGGGAACGTCAGACGAATCAACGGAAAGCCCGTGGTCACGTGGTGGGACGTCGGAACGCGAGCCGTCGTGGACAGCGAGCAGCCACAGATCGTGGGCTATCCGCGTTCGGTCGTGGTCACCGCCGACGGCACGGCGCTGGTCCACGGCACGGACCACAAGGACGACCAGGACAAAGGCCACCTGCGGATCTGGACGCTCCGCGATCGCGACGTCACCGGGGATGCCACCATCGGTCCCGCCGCATCGGCGACCCTCGACCCGACCGGCACGACCTTGGCGGTGTTCGACGACGACGACCTGCGGCTGTGGGACGTTGCGCGACGTCAGCAGATTGCCTCGCTGGACGGGGCCAAGGCGCTGTCGGTCGTCTTCAGCCAGGACGGCAACCGGTTAGCCGCGCAGCGGGACGGGGGGAAGATCGAGGTGTGGGATGTCGGGACCCGGCGGCGTATCGGAGAGCTCGCCCTGCCGGATACCGGAGCCGTACCTCTGGCGTTCAGCCCGAACGGCCGCTTGGTGGCCACGACGGGCGGCGGAGGTGTGATCCGGCTGTCCGACGTGGACACGGGAGAGGTCGTCGGAGATCCGCTGTTGGGCCACACGGGTGCTGTCAGCGCGGTCGCGTTCAGCCTGGACAGCCGATTGCTGGTCAGTGGGAGCGCGGATGCGACCGTGCGCCTGTGGGACCTGGATTCGAGGCGTCAGGTCAGTCAACCACCGATGGGACACAGGCTTCCCGTCCGCACGGTCGCCTTCGCCCCTGACGGCCGCACCGTGGCCAGCGGCGGAGTCGACGGCGCGGTGCGCCTGTGGGACGTCGGATATACCACAGACGTCGAAGCGTCCCTGTGTGCCGCCGCCGGGCGGTCGATGACGGAAGAGGAATGGACTCGCTACGTTCCTGACCTGCCGTTCCGGCAGATCTGCTAGCGGAACTCGTTGCGGATCTCAGAGGCTCGCTGGCTCGCTCCGGAACCCATCCCCGCTCGCGTGGGGAAGACTCGACCACGTACTCTCCGGTCGACGGGTCGCGCGGACCCCCGCTCGCGCGGGGAGCACTACACCGAGACGACTGGCTTGCCGAGCAGGTGCGGACCACTCCCGCTCGCGTGGGGAGCACTCGTACGCCTCAGCCGGGTAGCAGAACCCCAGGGGACCACCCTCGCTCGCGCGGGGAAGACCGCCCGGCCCAGTCCATCGTCGACCGGGCCCGCGGATCACCCCTGCTCGCGCAGAAGATTGGTATGCCGGAATCGATTGGGCGGCGGCGTTTGGACCACCCCTTGCTCGCGCGGGTGGATGTGCCAGCTCATCCACGGATCACCCCGCTGCGTGGGGGAGACTCTCATGAGGAGCCATGGCGGCGTGGCCTTGTGGACTGTCCCATTTGTACGGATGCGACTGCGATTCAAGCCATGCTCCAGGTGGCCTGTTACGGCTCACCGAGGGGCGCACAGCGCAAGGGTGAGCAGACCGCACCCGTACGATCGCGCGCGTCCGATTCCGGTGGTCACGGCCCTCCGGATGGCGTCCGGGTCGTTGATGACCGCGATGCCGTCGAACTGGGAGGCACCGTGGTGCAGGCGTTGCCCTCCGGCGGACTTCGGTCGGGCTCCTGTCAGGAGGGTCTCCTGGGTCAGGCGGGTGTGTTGCACCGCCAGACCTGCTTGGTTAGCACGGCGCTGCCACCACTGGATCGCTTCCTCGTCGTGAAGCCAGAGGCGTCGCTTCTTGCCCGGTTCCGTGGTGTGTATTGCGGTGGCATTGGCCACGATCCGGTAGCGGACGCGGGTTCCGTGGTCGAGTCGGTCCAGCAGAGGGGTGAGGTCGATCGTGTCGGCAGCTGCGTAGCCGGTGGGTAGGAGGTCCGGAGTCGGGCGAGTCGTCGCCTGCACCAGCACGATGGTGTTGGTGGGCATCCGCACGATGCGGAAGAGGACGTTGTGTTCTGCCCGGGGGTGTGGAGTGGTGGCTTGGGGGAACATCCGCATCACTCGTTGGTGCATGACGTGGATGTCGGCGACATCGCTTGCGGTGGACAGGTGGTAGGGGCTCAGTCGGAGCCTGGTCAGGGTGGTGACGGTGGCAAGAGTCGTGGTCATGAGGCACCCTTCAAGGCGTGTTCGAGGGCCTGTAGGTACTCGGTGCCGTATCCGGCGCACAGTGTGGCGGGCATGTGACGTCGGTAGTGGTGGACGGTGCGTGTGCGGTAGGAGGGGTTGATCTCGTCGAAGGAGATCGGGACGTCGGGGATCTCCTCGGTCCGGGTCGGTGCTCCGGCCGGGGGGATGTCGGTGATGAAGTCGACGGCGACGTTGTCGGTGTTCCAGTGACGGCGACGCGCGAGGGGCAGCTTCGCGTGCAGCCACTCCTGCGGGTGGTCGATCCGCGCGAGGATCAGGGGACCGTCGGGTGGGCATGATCGACGTCCGAGGAACCCGGCCCAGTGGGGATGGCGCAGTCCGGATTCGGCCATGTCGAGCAGGTCGTCGTCGGCGGTGAGTGCGACGGTGAAGACCGCGTCTGTCAGGTAGTGGCGGTTGCTGACGATGGTGCCTTCGCCCTGGGGTCTGCGGCTTCCGTTCGATGTCGGGACGGTCTGCGCGGCGGAGCGTCCTCCTCCGACGGTGTGGAAATCGACCAAGCGGTGGCCGGGCCGATCGATCCGGACGCCGATGCGCAGTGTCCGGTAGTGGGACAGGTCGGTTCCCCGAGGCTCGCCGCGCGCGGCGGCGATCATCCCGATCAGCGCGGATCGGGTGGGGTAGGTGTTGGTATCGCGCTCGTTCCAGGTGGAGTGGGTGCCCCATGACTGCATCGGGCCACCGATGCGTAGTAGCAGTGCGCTCATGCGGCGTTACCGGTCCGGGTCATCGCGGTGGCGATCAGGTCGTGGAGGGTGTCGCTGCGCTCGCCCAGCGGGCTGTAGTCGTACTCGTCGATGCTGGCGTGGCCGTGCCAGACAAGTCCGTCGTGGCCGATGAAGCGGTGCAGCCGCGCGGCGTATTCGGCGAGCAGCCGTCGTGAAGGTTCGGCGTGTCCTCCGTCCACAGCGCTGCGGACGGGTTTCTCGAACGCACCGGCGAGCGACAACGGCTGGTGGCGTACGGCGATGTGGACCAGTTCGGGTACCGTTACCGCGGCGGTGGTCTTCTGCTTACCGCTGGGGATCGCGGAGCAGAACGCGCTGAGGTAGGCGCCGAGGGTGGTCAGTGCGTCGTCCATGGTGCCCACGTTCGTGGCCAGGTCGCTGATGTTGACGCTGCTGTAGCGGTAGAACACCCCCGAGGCGAACTCGGCGGTCGCCAGGTGTCCTGAGCCGGTGGAATCCTCGGCCGTAATGTCGTCCACTGCGGTGAAGAAGTCGAAGTCGACCGCTGTTTCGTGCGTGGTGAACGCGTGCGCGAACAGCGTGGCACCGTCCACTCCGTGTCCGGGCATCTCCGCCAGCATCCGGCCGAACAGGTTGATCGTGGGCGAGCGGCGGCGCAGGATCTGGTCGACCTCGGCGGGCGGCAGGATGATCTCGGCTTTGTTCCTGTCCGCCTTGGTGCGCTTGGCTTTACCGGCGCTGTTCTTGCCGGTGTCGGCACCGTTGCCGCTGTCTTCGCCGGTCGGGAGTGTGGTCGCTGCGATGACGCCGCGGTGCTCCTGGCACAGTCCGGCCAGCTCCGCGATGGCGGCCTTCGGAATCCAGAACAAGACCTTTGACAGGTCGGTGTGGTCGTCGGGTGTGACACCGCCGTCCTTGTCCTTGGACCGTTTGGCGATGGTGTCCGCGCTGAACATCACCGCGCGTCCTGCTTTACGTGCGGTGTCGTCGTCCCAGTCCTGTTCGACCAGGGCGTCTCGGACCGCTCCGGCGACCTGACGGGTGCGGATGGTCGGGTCGCCGAATTGCTGTTCCATCTTCAGGCGCACTGCGCGCTTCCAGGATTGACTGGATACCCTGGTGCGGGTCTTGCCTCCGTACACGGTCTCCTTGGGTGCCCCCTGGGCGTCGCGGTTGAGATTGCTGTAAGGGACTGTTTGCAGTGCGTGGATGTCCACGTGCATGGTGATGTCCTTCGGTGAGCGGGATTGGTGCTGCGTGGGAGGTCTTGGCCGATCAGTCCTGGTTGCTGTCGGGTGGAGAGGGCTCGTCCTCTTTGTCCAGGCCGATGTGGTAGCTCTGCAACCAGTTCTTGCGCACGCGGTGCTGGCTGTGCGGCCAGGCGAGAAGGTCCTCGAGCAGGACCGTGAAGTCGACCGGGATGCGGTTGCTGCGCAGTGGAACCACGATATGGACGAGGCTTCGGCAGACGGTCTCGGACGGCTGCTTGCCGAGCCGTTCGACCGAACGTGCTGTCGTGGCGGCGGCGAGGATCCCGCGGCGGGTGGCGACGGCGAGGGTCGCTCCGAGATTTCCCGGCCGCACGTCCGGGATGGCGCCTTCGGGGGTGTGGGCGATCAGGGAGGCGATGGTGTACAGGCAGCGCTGATCGTGATCGTCGATCCGGGTTCCCCCACGTTCGGCGTTCAGCCAGTGCGCGAGGTGACCGTGCATGTGGTCGCAGCGGTCGACCGGTTTGCCCAGCCCGGAGCGCAGCGCCGATCTGATCTCCGGGTTGGACGCGGAGTACATGGCCATGCGCGGTGTAAAATCGGCCAGTGTCGCTTTGGGGATCATGTAGGTGTCCTGTCTGTCCGGGGTTCCTTTTTCGCTGCGACACGACGCAGGAAGCGAGTCATGTCCGCCTGGGCGCGGGCGACTGCCGTGTGGTGGGCTTCGTGGTCCGTGGCGAAGCGCAGCGCGTCCACGGCGATTGCGGTGTACGCGCGGTGCGGCTCGGTGAAGTCCTCGTCGAGAAACCTGTCCCAGAACAGGTCTTGTGCGTGCGGCCAGTAGTGCGCCATGGCGGAGGTCACCCACGGCACGTCTTTCTTGTCCGGTCGAGAACCCGCTACCGCCAGGGACCGGTAGCCTTGCTTCAACGTGAACCGCAGCGAACCAGCCACCGTGTCGGCCGCGGTGCGCAGCAGTTCGGCACCTCGGAATTTCGTCGGGTCTTCCTCGAACAGCCAGCCGAACAACGTGGGCGTGGTGGCGGTGATCCACTGTTTGTCGGTGGCTTGTCGGTCTTGGTCGACCCCGTAGGCGCGGACCACGAGTTCATCGCGGATGTGCGCGGGGAGGGACCGCATCGTTCTGATGATCTCCGGTCGTAGGTGCCGATCGGAGTCGGCCAGCAGCGCGTCGAGATCGCGCCACAGGGCGCGTTCGGCGTTTGTTCGCCGCGGGTGCCACTCGCCCTCGCCGCTGTCGCGATCGACGATCACGTACGGGTCATGGCGCAGTACGGGGGGATGGGGTTCTTTGAAACCCCATGTGAGGCGTGCGTCGACGACGTTGTCACCGGTGACGTCGGGGTGCAGCAGCAGCGCGTGGCGGCTGCGTCCGATCAGCAGACCTGCGGGAGCGGTCATCTGAGGTGGCGGGGCCAGGGGGTCCGAAAGTTCCGTTCGTTCCCATGGAGCGGCGTCCTCGCCTGCCTCCGGTGGGCTGGTCGGGTCAGGCAGTCCGGCGATGAGCGACTCGAACAACGTGTGCCCGAGTGGGTAGAACGTCAGGATGGCGCGCAGAGGGCCGGAGGACATGTACTGGTCGGAGGCTCTGCGCACGGATCCGTCGACCGTTGTTGTCTCGACGGTGCGGGTGCCACCGCCGCCTCCGGCTCCGTACTGGTGGTGCATCAACAGCCACAGGATCGCCTGAGGGGTGGGTATGGGGGTGGCGCGGTCGTGATGGGTGTGCCGGAACCAGACCTGGGAGTTGTCGTTGGGGCGGGTGGGGTCGAATCGGTTGACGCCGATGGGTTTGGACTCATCGCGTAACCGCGGGTCCTGCATCCACGGAGCATGCCGTGAGAAGAGGTCCCATCGGCCGGCGTGGCGGTCGAAGTACTGCCGGACGGAGTCCGGGCGGAAGTGGCCGACGAGGGCCTCCTTTGCCCTTCTGGTAAGCCATTCCTCCGGCGCGTCGGGCTGGTTCGTGGTGGCTGGAGGGTCCAGTCTGTCGAGTCCGGTGACGCGTGCCGCGATCACGTACAGCAGCCGCATCAGCGCCGCGGCCGCGGGCGGTGCCGTGACGGCGATATCGCGCAACAGGTGCGCCTTCTCCATGAGGTCACGCAGGGACAGCATGTCGTGTTCGCCGTCGAGGTCGACCACGGGTATCCAGGGCCTGCTGTCGACGGGATAGGAGGGTCGTGGCATTGATGACCTTTCCGGCTGTGGGCGGGATCGGGTTGCGGACCACCGTCACGTCGTGGCGAGCGGGGTGGGGGATAGAGGGCTGGTCAGGTCGGCGAGGTCGTTCGCCTGGTGGGCGTAGCGGATTCCGGTGATCCCGGCACGGTGGACCTGCGCCCGGTCCGACGCGTGCTGCCTGCTCCACAGCTGCAGCAATTCACCGTCGAGTTGAGCGGGATCGGCGGCGTGTACGTGTCGCACCAGGCGATCGATGTCGGCGGGGAACGGCAGGCTCGGGTCCATGACGGTCAGGATGTGATGGGTCGCGGCGATTTCGTAGCGGGCGTGCGCAGTGCGCCATCGCGTCGGCTCGGGATCCTCGCGTGGAAGCTCGGCGGGGCTCAGGACGACCAGTCGCGGCTCGGTGGCCCATGTGGGGCGGTCAGGGGAGCCGTCGGGGTGCTTCCGGTCGCGCCTCCAGCACCTGCCCAGGCGTAACACCAGCGTCGCGATCGGCGCCAGGTCGCTGAGGACGAGGTCGAAGTCCAGATCCAGGCTGTCCAGCGACTGATCCGCCACCACGACCGACGGTGCTCGTTGACCGTGGTCGTGATCGAACGATGCGGTCAGGTCCGCGGTGATGCGGTGCCGCTGCTCGTCGGGAAGGTCGGAGTGCAGAAAGAGAAGATCGACATGGGGGAGTCGTGTCCGCTTCAGACCCTGGAAAGTGTCCTCGGCATCGGCGACGGTGTTGCACACGACGGCGATGGACCCGCCCGCCTGGGCGGCTTGGCGCGCGTATCGTTCGATCTCCGCCTCACGCTCCTGCGGGCCAGAGGACAGGCATAGTTGAAGCCTGGGAAGTGGCGAGCGTAGGGCCGTCATCGTGTGGCGTGCCTCGCTCGACGGTTGCAGGATCCGGCCGGAGCGGCCGATGAAGCTCCATCCGGGGCCGGGGATGTCGGGCGTGGCGGGTTCGCTGACGCCGGCACCTTCCCGGTACGCCGTGACGTACTGCTGCCGGAATGGGACGGGCAGGGTGGCCGACATCAGGACCACGCCCACGCCTATGCGACCGCACCACGACAGGAGCACGGACAGCAGTTCGCGCTGGTGCGTGGTGAGCGCGTGCACCTCGTCCAAGATGAGCGTCTTGTTGGCCAGGCCGTACATGCGCAGCATGTTGTGACGCGCTTTCACCGTGGCCAGCAACGCCTGGTCGACGCCACCGACGCACACGGGAGCCAACAGGGACGTGTCGACGTCATGCGACCGCTCCGCCTCGCCCGGTCGGCCACCGACCCCTGGAACGGTGGCCCCCGCGTAGATCAGCGGCACCGCAACGGATTCGGCTGTGATGGCGGAGGTGAAGGTTTGGAGCTGAGCCCGCGGTTCGTGCGCCGTCATCGTGGTCGCCGCTCCGTAGAACATCCCCGGACGGCCGGTGGCGATGCCGAGCGCGTGCCCGGCGAGCAACGAGGCTCTCGTCTTGCCGGTACCCGGGGGCGTGGTGATGAGCAACAGGCCCGCCTCGTCCATGACCGGGATCAATTCCTCGGCGATCGAGCGTTGCAACGGGGTTGGTTCGATGCCCCATACCTCGGTGCTGGAAGCCGCATCGGGGAACTGCGGAGCCCGCAGTCCGGCGGCGATCACCCGTGCGCGCATGACCGTCTGCGTGTACTCGAAGCGGTCCTCCAGGTCGTCGGGTGCGTCGGCCTGCTGAGCGGGGATGAACTCCGCCGTGTCGCAGGCCAGCCAGTCGGCGGTGGCGACCATTCCGGCGAGCACCGAGGCCGCGACCGCGGGGAGCCGTTCGGGCAGCGGCTGGTCGGCGACCAGGTTGGTGATCAACATGACGATGTCGGCCCGAGCCCGGTGCCAGGATTCGTCGCCCAAGCGTGGCTCCAGCTTGAGCGGGCGCTCGACTCTTCTCAGGTCGGTGGTGTGGAACACGCCGTGATGTCCGCCGATCAGTTGGCCGATCCGGTACGCCACCGATGCCTGGAACGGCTCGGTGGAGTCGGGAGAGGCCAGCAGGGTCGGCAGCGCCAAGTACCCGGCTTCGTCGTGGCCGATCCAGTCCGGCGAAGCGGGGGCCACATCGTCCTGATAGCACGGAGTGGCCGCGCCGATGTCGTGCAGACCCGCGAGCAGGGCGATGAACCTGCCTGCCTGGTCCTCGCTTGTGCGCAATTCCTCGGCGAGCCAGGAGCGCAAACCGGCCGATACGTGCACATCCCACAGCGCGACCATGGCTGCCGCGGTGTCGATCAAATGGTGGATCAGCAAATAGGGCGTGGTCAGTCCGCGTTTAATGCTCCACATCGTCCACATGGTCCGCATCGCTGGACAGCTCCTCAAACAGCCAAGCTTGGTCGTGCTCGAACGGTTCGATCGACTGGAAGATCCAGATGGTCGCGCAGGTGTCACCGCGGAGGGCAGGATGGTAGGTTGTGGCTGTTCGATGCACGGCATGGTCAACGCCGGTCGTGGATCCCCGTGCAGGCGGGGGTGTACCGCTTGGTTGTTTCGCGCGCAGGCGTGCGGCAGTTACTTCCCCGCCAATACGGGAGTGTGCATCACCGGTCGTGGCCGATACTGCGGCCGGTGTGTGGTCCTCTGGTGCGGGGGGCTATATCGAGACCATGCATGGTGTGTTCGGACCATTCGACGGTGGGCGTCGTGCTCCTGCGCTGCTTGCGATTGCCGACCATAGCGGATCGAAGGCAGACGTATTCCGTCTTATTGCGGATAGTTCACCTGTTCTCGTGAAAACATTTTTCACTGGTGGATTCGGTCGGATCACCCCTATCGTGAGACGGTCGTTCACTACAGGAGGAGCTGTCGGTGGACCTACGTGTCCTGGGGCCCGTCGAGATCCGTGACGGTGACGACCGGCCTGTCGCGCTACGTGCCCGGTTGGACCGGATGCTGCTGGCGGCCCTGCTGATAAAGCCAAACCAGTGGGTCTCGGTAAGGTCGTTGATCAGCAGGATGTGGGAGGTCGACGCCCCGCCGCAGGTCAAGATCGGCGACTACCGCCGGGATTTCGGCAAGTACCGTCGTAGCCTGCGCCGGGCGTTGGAGACCCACGGCGACGGCGCGGCCCGAATCGAGTCGACCGACGAGGCCGTCGTCCTCAAAGTCGATCCGGACCGGGTGGATCACGTGAGGTTTCAGCGGCACCTGGACATCGCTCGCCGTGAGGACTCGTCGCAACGCGTCGCGGACGCGGCACGTGCGGCACTCACCGAGTGGCGGGGGGTGGCGCTGCAGGGACTGGGGGACAACAGTTGGGTGAGCGCATCCCGCGAGGCACTGGAGCTACAGTGGAGCAACGCATGGCAGCTGCTGATCTCCGCCTACCTTGAGCAGGGACATCCACAGCGCGTGCTGGACGAGATCAGTGAGCCGCTGGCTCGCCGGCCCTTCGACAAGGCGCTGGTGGAGTTCCGGATGGAGGCTCTGCACCGGGTCGGACAACGTGGCGAGGCTGTGTCCGTCTACGACAAGTTCGAAGCCCTCCTGCGCGGGTCGGACCGCGGCGAGCCGGGTACCGAACTCCGGAACCTGCGCGACCGCATCAAAGCCGATGACCCTTCGCTGAACACTCCTGCCCCTCTCGACTCAAGGGGTGGGGTGGTGACACTGCCCGCTCGGCCGTTGCTGGTCGGACGTGAAGCGCAGGTCGAAGAGTTGGTGCTCCTACTGGAAGACAGTGATCCCGCACCTGCGCCGGTACTGACGGGCCTGCCCGGCGTGGGCAAGACCTCCCTGGCCATCCACGTCGCTCACGAGGCGCTCAAGCGGTCCAGGTTCACCGATGTGCTGTTCCTGGACCTCCAAGGCTATTCACCGTTCCCGATCCTCCCGGAGGACACGGTGCCCGCGCTCCTGCGGCAGATGAGTGTGTTGAGCGATCAACCAGCCGGGATGCGACACAACTACGTCGTGTTGTACCGAGAGACACTGAATCGTCATGCCCAAGCGGAGAGACGGATCCTGATCGTCGCCGACAACGCGGCCTACACCGAGCAAGTCGAGCTTCTACTGCCTGACTCACCGCCTCACAAACTGTTGGTCACATCTCGTAGCATACTGGGCAATTCGCGCGTCAACCTGCGACCGATTCCGGTCGATCTTCCATCGACGGAAATTGCAATAAAGCAACTGGACCAACACCTGCGCCGCGCCCGTCCAGGAGACGACCGGATCGCCAGATCCGCGCAGGACGCCGCGAAAGTCGTGACGCTGTGCGGGTTTCTCCCCCTGGCCCTTTACATCAGCGCCGCGAGACTGGTCGAGGCCCCTGCGCTGTCGGTAAAGCAGCTCGCCGAAGACCTCACCGATGCCGGACAGCGTCTCGGTACCCTCTCCCGCGACAGCACATCCTCGGTCGTGGTCGCCTTCACCCTGTCCTACGACAAACTGCAGCCCCGCACCGCCCGGATGTTCCGGCTGCTGGCGCTCAACCCCGGTGTGCAGACCGGCAGCAGCGCTGCCGCCGCCCTCAGCGGCCAACCGCTGGGAGAAACCCGTAACCTGCTGCACGAACTACGCCGCGCCCACCTTCTGGAGGACGGCATCGACTACGATTGGTGGCGCTTTCACGATCTGATCGCCCTCTACGCTCGACAGCTCGTCGAGTCCGATGATTCCGAGACCGAACGCGACGATGCCTTCGCCCGCCTCGTCAACGAGTACGCTGCGGCCACACGCGCCGCAAGTGATCGACTCGACGCGCACGGTGCTCCAGTAGCCGGACCGAACAGGTTCTCCAGTCGGCGTGAAGCGCTGGACTGGCTCGACATCCAGCACAGCACCCTGGCCGCGACGGTCGACCGTGCGACAGAGGTCCACGACGCGCTCGTCCTCGACATCGCCGCGCACCTCGCCGGGTACCACGAGCTCCGACGGTACTCGGAGGAATGGATCGCGCTGGGCACAACGGCCCTCCATGCGGCACAGCGCACCTCCGACCGACACGCGCAGCGCACAGCACACAGCAACCTGGGCCGTGCGCTGACGGATGCCCGACAGTTCGCGGACGCGGTCGGCCACTATCGGCAGGCCCAGCTGATCGCCCAGGAAATCGGAGACCGTCCCGGGGAAGCACGAGTCCTCACCGACCTCGGAGACGTCCATCGCAAGACACGTCGGTTCGATGACGCCATCGCTTGTTACCGTCGAGCTATGGCGATCCGACGCGGCGTCGGAGACCGCCGCGGCGAGGCCCTCCTGTGGCACGACCTCGGCACCACCTACGGGCAGATGCAGCGACCCGAGGAGTCCGTCTTCTGCTACCAACAAGCCATACGGGTGTTCCGCGGGATGGGTGATCGCCATGGCGAGGGGCGCGCCTCGCACCACCTCGGCGTCGCCCACGGCATCATGCGCCAGGCAGAAACCGCCGTTGGATGCCTTGAGAAGGCACTGCGGCTCTACCGCGATCTCGGAGACCGTCAGGGCGAAGGTCAGGGACTGTACGAACTCGGCGTGGTGCACGGGCAGCAGGGTCACTACATCGAGGCGATGAAGGCGTACGTGCAGGCAGTAGAGGTCCTCCACGAGGTGGGGGACCGCTATGGCGAGGCATTGGCGCTGCGTGCCCAAGGGGAGATCCACCACGCTCAACGCAGCCCGGTGCAGGCACGGCAGCGGTGGAACGAGGCGCTGGCGCTCTTGGTCGACTTCTCCGATCCGGAAGCACACGCCCGGACCGAGGAGGTGCGCCGATGGTTGAACGCGGTACAGCTCTGACACCGCGCCGCTGATCGTCCTGCGCAGGCGCGGGTCGGTGCTGCCGTGACTCGGGTGTTCGTCGGGCGAAACTGGAGTCATGAGCGACGCGACGAGCACACACAACGAGGTCGGTGATGTCGGCGGATCGGTGGTGCAGGCCGCCACGATCCACCAAGTGGTGTTGCCACAGCAACCGGCACGCCGCATCCCGCCCAGGGCCCGGCAGATACCTGCTGTCATCGGCGACTTCACCGGCCGCGTCGGCGAAATCGCCGAGCTGGACACCCTCCTGGACCACTTGGAGCACGAGCGCCCGGCACCGACGGCGGTGGTCACCGGCATGGCCGGTGTCGGCAAGACCACCTTGGCCGTGAGCTGGGCACATCGGGTCGAGCGCCACTTCCCCGATGGGATCCTGTTCGCCGACCTCAGCGGCCACGGTCCCGGTTCCCCGCTCGCCCCCGGTCGAGTGCTGGCCTCATTCCTGCAGGCCCTCGGCACCCCGGCGGACCAGATCCCGACGGACCCCGACAGCCAAGCCGCCCTGTACCGGTCCTCGGTGGCCGGTCGACGCGTGCTGGTCGTGCTCGACAACGCCGCCACCGCCGACCAAGTGCGCCCACTGCTGCCTGCCGCAGCAGGCTGCCTGGCCGTGGTGACCAGTCGATCAGCGCTCACCGGCCTGGCGATCACCGGTTCCACACACCGGGTGGCGCTGGGCCTGCTCACCTTCGCCGAGTCCACCGCCCTGATCCGGTCGATCATCGGCGCCACTCGCGCGGACGCCGAGACGGACGCGGTGAACACCCTGGTAGTCGTGTGCGCCCGATTACCGCTGGCGTTGCGGATCACCTCCACGCACATCGCGGTCCGCCCGCACAGCAGTGTCGCCGATACCATTGCCGACATCCGGGAGAACTCGGACCCGCTCGACGCCTTGAGCGCGCATGACGACGAACGCAGCGCCGTCCGTACCGTGTTCGACTGGTCCTACGCGCGCTTGTCGCCCGCTCACGCTCGCACCTTCCGCCGGCTCGGACTGCACCCCGGCGTCGAAGTCGGAGTCCACGTCGCGGCGGTACTCACCGACACGAACGTCGTCACCGCCTACCGGCACCTGGAAGCGCTGGCGGAGCGTCACCTGGTCGAGCCGGTCGGACGCAAGCGGTATCGAATGCACGACCTCCTGCACGCTTACGCCGCACACCGCGCGGCCCTCGACGAGACCGAACCCGAACGCGGCACCGTCGTCTCCGACGTACTCGCCTGGTACGCCCACACAGCGATCACGGCCGACAGAATGCTGTTCCCCGCCAACCCATCACTGGTAGTGGATCCGGGCGAGACGACGGCACCGCTGCCGCTGACCGATCGCGATCACGCCTTGACATGGTTGACCAGTGAACTGACGACGTTGCAGACGGCGCTGCGCCAGGCAGCGGAACGAAGGCTGCACCAGGCGACGATGGGCATAGCATCCTCGATGCGCTTCCTGTTCTTCCGCCCGCGCTCCTACTGGCCCACACGGGTCTGGGCCGAATCGCTGGCGGTCACCGCAGCGCACGCCTGCGGTGATCAGACCCTCGAAGCAGGGTTTCTGCTGCGTCGAGCCAACACCCGTCAGCAACTCGACCACTGGGAGAAATCCGACGTCGACCACTATCAGGCGATCGAACTCGCCCGATGGCTCGCCGACCACGGCCTGCTGGGCGACTCGCTGACCGGCCTCGGCCGCACCCGGGTACTCCAACAGCGCTTCGCCGATGCGGAAAGATACTTCCGTGAGGCTCTGCCGCTGGTGAAGGGGCGACGAAACGGCTATGTCGAAGCCGTCGTGCACTCCAACCTCAGCATCGTCCACGCACGATGGGGCCGCTTCGACGAGGCGTTGCAGCACGCCGAACTCGCACTGGAGTTCCGCCGCACAGCCGGTTCGCCAGCGGGAATCGCCTACGGCCTGCACCACCTCGCTGTAGCCCGGCAAGGCAGCGACGAACACGATATCGCTATCGAGCTGTGCCGGCGTGCTGTTGCCCTCCACCGCGCCGAGGCGGGGGAACAACAGCACCTGGCGAGCGTGCTCGAGACGATGTCGAGGTCGCTGGAGCACAAAGGTGACCTGGCCGGCGCCGAGAGCTGCCTGGCCGAAGCGATAGCGATCCTCACCGACCTCGACCAGCCACGCGCGCAGGACCTACGCAGGAGACTGCGGACCGTGAAGCCTCCCGCGTAGGTCCGCTCGTCACTGGACCGTCTTAGTGCAGCGGGCCACAGGCCCGACACCGAGGGCTGGGCTCAGCCACGCCGCGGGCGACGCATTCGTCCAACGTGACCAGGTTGAGCCCGTACTCGCGATTCGCCGGCAACGCCGGCACCCCGGTGATCAGGCTCATGACCGCGTGTGCTGCCAGGTGACCGGTGATCCCGGCCGTCACCGCGTTCACCGCGTGTTGCCTCGGCTGCCTCGTTACCGCCGGCCAGGGCGTGCGGACTGGCATCGGCGTTGGCCGTGTCTTCTGCTCGGCGTACAGGCACTCGTAACACGGTCCACTGCCCGGCCGGTACAGCCCCACGATGGCCTGTGGTCCGTGATAGCCCCCGTGCACCCAAGCCGTGCCGGTTTCCAGGTAGGCCCGATTGGCCCACCGTCGGATCACCGACGGTCTGTCCGCAGCCAACAGGACCACGTCGAATCCCTCGGCCAGAGCTTGAAGAGCCGCCAAGCTCCCGACGACGGCTCGCTCACCTGTGACCACGACGTCGGAGTTGTGGGCACGCAGCCTCTCGACCGCCACATCGACCTTGAACCTGCCGACGTCCGCGTCAGCGAACAAGACCTGCCTGTTGAGGTTCGACAGCTCCACCATGTCCGGCTCGACGCAATGCACACGCCCAACGCCCGACATCACCAGAGACAGCGCCGCGGTGCTTCCCACACCGCCGATACCGACGACCAGGACCGCCGCTCGCTTCAACAGCAGTTGCACGTCCCAACTCGTGCGCCGTGGTGTGCGGTCCATCCAGCGCCACAACCGTCGTCCTCGGTCGTATCGTTTCCATTCCGCTTCGGACAGCTCCCCAGGAGCCACCTCGGCGGCGTCCTCGACGTAGCCGGCGCGGATCAGGTCGCTGATCGCAGCCCGCACGTCGCGTTCGGACCTGTCCGGGAAGACCCGCCGCATGTCGTGAGCTACCTGATCTACCGTGCGCTCTCCGTCGAGCGCCGTGATCAGCGCGGACACCCAGCCATCCGGGTCCGCGATGGCGGAATTGATTCCTCGCACGGTACCGCCGATCCTGATACGACCGTCACCCAGCTGTACTGGATAATGCTCGGCCTTTACCCGAGGGTGCATTCTTCTCCTGTCTACGATTGGAGGTCGTCGCCGCTGAAGGTCATCGGCTGTTCGATTTCAAAAAACTCGATCACGAATTTCCCGACCTTCCCGCAGACATTCGACCTGTGGCCTGCAGGCAGTGACTCTCGCTTAGGTCGGGAGACATGTCGTCGCCGATCGGCGAGGAGTGGAAAGACGGCGTTCTCATGCAATCCCTCTCGTGCTCGTCAGTGAGAACACGAGCATCGCTGGCCGGTTGGGACACCAGCCGGGACAGATGCCGGGACGCGAAGCGGTTTAGAGCGGCCGAACGGGTGAAGTTAGCCGCAGAGGGCGCTCTGCGTCGGGATGCCCGAGGTGGAGGTGGTCGAAGGGGCTCGTGGAAGGCGGTGGAATGGCCGTCAAGCCGGCCGGTACCTCGTCCGGCGCGTGGCGGGAGCTCCGAGGGTGCGGTCTGTGCCGGAGCTGTGAGCCCACCTCTCGAATGGGTTGAAGCCACCATGCGGGACAACGAGCCGTTTCTGAGGGCCTACGGCGTCCGGAAACAGGAACGATGGAATGCGGGTTTTGGTCGGACCGGTACCGCGACGGCGGCACTTCACGGGGGGCGCTGCTGTTCTAGAGTTGGCGGCCGACAACGCCGGAGCGCCCCTGTTCACGCAGGGGGAACGAACACGCCGCCGACCCACCAGATTCACTGGCGGACCACCCACTCGCGCGGGGAGCACAAGTACGTGGCGCAGCTGCGCCTGGCCCTGGAGGGGCACTCGCGCTCGCGCGGGAAGAACACCTTTTGACCAGTGATTTCATAGGCTGAAGAGCGCGTTTTTATTCGATTCGTTCCAGTCTCGCATACTGATGGCCGTCGGCCCAGGGGGTCGTGTTCCCCGCTGGCGCGGGGAACATGACAGCCTCGAAGGGCGAATCGACCTGGAGGGCGGAACCCTCGCTCGTACGGTGGCACAGCTGGTAGGAGACCGGTTGACGTGGATTCGCCGACTACCCTCGCTCGAGCGGGAAAGACGCCACGCTGAGCAGCTGCACAGTCTGTGCGGGCGGGACCTATCCCCGCTCATACGGAGAAGACCTGGTCGCCCACCTCGACCTCGTCGAGCACGATGGACCATCCCCGCTCACGTGGGGAAGACCTGGGGATCATCTTCGGTGCAGTCGTAGCCCTGGGGCCACCCCTGCTCGCGCGGGGAAGACGCGCCGTCGACCTGCTCGGCTGGTTGCCGCGAGGACCACCCCGCTCATGCAGGGAAGACTTGATCTCGAATCGGGTCAGGCGCATCAGGCGCGGACCACCCCCGCTCGCGCGGGGAAGATAGCGTGCATGCCGTGGACAACGAGTACGACTACGGACCATCCCCGCTCACGCGGGGAAGACCACCTCTTGAGCTGCGACGTTACAGGTCGCTGCCTGTGTTTTCATTCGGTTCACTGCGGTCTCGAATCTTGACACAACGACCTTCCGCACGTCACATCCAGACCGTCTTGCGATCATCGTAAGCTTAGTGGTGCGCTGCCTGACGGGTTCGAGGCCGATAGAGCTGGCTGGCGAGGTGGCCGCCTATAGTCCGACGCCACTGCTCTGGTCGCGCATCGAACGCTCAGGCTCTAACGTGAACGCCATAGGCCTCGAGGGTCGGAAGAGTCCGCTCGTGTGGAGAACCCCCACCCGGCCTGGGCGGGATCGAGCCGCAGCGGGTCGCCTCAGGCCCGCCCAGGGGGTGCCGTCGGAGCGACGTCGGCCGCGCGTCATGTGGGTCCTGGAAGTGAGGCCGTGGTGTGTCGCCCGTTCGGAGGGTGGCCTCTGCTGCGCCGCATGGTGTAACTGTTGTGGTCCGCATGCCGTACTTCACGGTGGTAGGGAGTCTCGTCATGTGCCAGCCACACTCCGGACCGGCCGGGGCCGATGTCCGATGAGCCTGACTACGCGAGGGCTGTCGACAAGCTCAACGCGTCCAAGGCCGCGGTCGCCCAGGCCAAGTCCCTGTGGGACGACTACTTCATGCTGCTGTACTACAGCCTGACCGGGACCCTCCAGGGCGACGCTGAACAGCTTTCCGAACGGAACAAAGCAATTTGTGCGGGTTTCGACGATTTGACCGGCACGATCGACTCGAAGATCGGTTGGGTCCGGGCCAGGGCGCAGATCGCCGCGACGCTCAGGGCGTCGAGGACGAAGAAGGCGGCCATGTCGCGGTTGGCCCGCTCGTCGACCGGTTCCGCCGCGCCGGTCTCGACGACCACGTCTACATCCGGAACCGCGCCCATAGCCTCATCCGCGCCCACGACAGCGGGCATGCCCTTCTCTGCGGCGGAGCGACAGACCGGGCGTCCGGTCGCCGGGCAGTCGGCATCGACCGGCACGGGCACCTCGGCGTCGTCCCAGAGCGGGAATGCTCGCGTGCAGGGCCGGCGTGGGCAGGAGTTCGAGAACGTGCATGGCGACCGGTACCCAGCGGCCGCGGCCGGGTTGGCCGCCAGCCTTCCTCCGCGTGTCGTCCCGAACAGCGGGAAGCAGACGTACGGCGTGCTCGCGCTCGGAGGCGAAACGAGAGGACTCGTCTCGGGAGGCCCCAGTGACGACATCGCGGTGGCGGCGACCAAGGACATGCTGCTGTCGCAGGGGTACACCACCGCACAAGCCGACTACCTGAGGTTTCATGTCGAGGTCAAGGCCGCGGAGTTGCTGTCGCACATGCCCGAGGTCGACCATGCCACGATCGCGATCAACTACACCCCGTGCGGTGTCGAAATCAACGCCGACCGGCGCACCACGTGCGACAAGGTGTTGACGCCGATCCTCACCCGGCTCGGCAAGTCACTGACCGTCCACGGCACCATGCAGGACAACCAGCCGTTCACGAGGATCTACGGCGTCCGGAGAGAGCAGGCATGATGGGCAACGACACCCCCGATGTCGCCCTGGAAGAGGCCCGGTCGACCAACTGGACCGGCCTGGACGTCGTTCGTCGAGCACCGGACCTCGACGGGTTCCTCCGGGTGCGCGACGACGAAGGCCGACTCCGGCCTGTGGAGTGGGCGATCTTCGCGGGCGAGCACGACGACACCTATCCGACGATGGTGTTCGGGGTCGGCCCCGAGCGGGGTTTCCTGCGCTGGTACGGCGATCGTGACGACATGCAGGTGCCCGCCGGGACCGAATACCGCGATGGCGGCACATCGTACTGGCGAGGATGGCAGGAACAGGTCTGCAACCCGGGCGAGGAAATCCCGGTCGGGACGGTGCTGGAGGCGGCAGCGCAGTTCGTGGCGACCGGCATCCGACCGACATGCGTCGAGTGGATGCCCGAAGCCGAGGTGCCCGACCTGCGCACGCCGGGCGGCGCGCGACGGCGGCAGGACCGCGACCCCCAACTCCAGTCGTTCCTCGCCGGCGTGGAACTTCCCGCCGAGTTCGCCGAGGTCCGCGCCACGAGCGTCGTGGACATCGCCGGACGCGAGGCCCGCCGGACAGTCCGACTGCTGGTCGCGGCGAGCCACGGTGCCGACAAGGGCCGGGCCTGGCGGCTGGTCCATGGTGACGACCTGACCGCGCCCTACCTGGTGGTGGGACTGCGAGGGCAGCAGGCCGCGGTCGTGTGGGTGGAGCCGGGAGGCGGGAACTTCCTCCCGGCCGACGGAGTCGGGGACGAGCCGAAGCTGTTCGGAACACACGACAGCTACCGGGTGCTGCCCGCGGGTGCGGAGCTGCCGTGGGACACCGTGCTCGACATCGTCGAGGAATTCACCGCCACCGGTGACCGGCCTGCGTGCGTGGAGTGGAAGACCACGGACGAACCCGCCCCGCTCGTTCCGCGGTCGATCGGCACCACGGTGTTCCTCAGCTACGCCGGGCGCTACGACCACGCGGACCTGGTGAACCGGCTCTTCGACGTCACCGCATCCGGGAACGCCGGCCGGGTATGGTTCCTGCGCCACGGGGAGGATGACCCGAAGCAGCCCTACCTGGTGTTCGGAGTGGGGGACGGGGTGGGTGCGGTGGAGTGGGTCGAGCCGGACGGGCGGCGGCTGGTCCCACAAGACGGCACGAACGACACGCGAATGGTGTTCCACACCGCCGACGGCGGACGACACATCGTGCCGGAACTGGCCGTCAGGGACCTGGACGGGGCGCTGGCGGTAGCGGCGGAATACCTGCGCACTGGACAACGCCCGACCGGTGCGCGCTGGCGATCGGGGCAGGACATCGCACACGGCCCGGTGACAGGCCTGCCGCAGGAGTCGCTGGAGGCCATGGACGCCATGACCGGCATGCTCGCCGAACAGACCGAGATCGACGTGTCGGACCTCGGATCGCCCACCGAGCTGATGACCATGCTGATGGCGGCCAACATGCGGCTGGTCAACGACACTGGGCGTATCTGGTTCCTCAGCCACCGACGTGACTCGTCGCGCCTGGCCATCGGGCTGCGTGGCGAGTTCGGCGCCTTGGAGTGGACCAGGGCTGGCGAGTCCACGCCCAAGGTGCCAGCGGATGGCCTGAACACGAAGCCCGTGCGCTACTACACCGTTGTCCTGGCCCCCCACTGGCTGGCACCCGGCGCGGAGATTCCAGTGGACCGGGCAGTGGAGATCGCCGGCCGGTTCGTCGACAGCGGCGACCTGTCGACTGCGCAGCTGTGGACGTCCGTGCCGCAGCACGTCGGCAGCGGCGGGCCGCTCGGAGAATGAGGGAGTCGCCTGCCGCAGTGCGTGGTGCATGCCTCGATCGTGTCGGTCGACCCTGCGGGCTCGACGGCCACGATGCTGTCATGGACGACTCGGGGGCGCAGGTACCCGAGACAGTCGGAGCGGGCGGATCCAACTGGTCGTCGCAACGCCTCTGACGATGGGAGAGACAGACCGTCTGAATCGAGTACCACCTCGAAGAACGGGCCACTCTCGCGTGCGTAGAAACAGGAGACGCGTCGCAAGATTTCAAGGCGCTGTGGAACACCCCACCCGCGCGGGAAGACCCGGTCACCGCGGTAATGAGAGCCGGGTCAGTAGGACCACCTCTGCTCGCGTGGGGAGCGCATCAGTTGCGCGAGCGCCGCCGGGTGCCGCCTGACGGACCATCCCCGCTTGTGAGGGAAGACCGCCGCCTGGTCGATGGTGAAGGTGGGCTTCGACGAGTTCCGCGTGTTGCAGGCGGCGGTGGGCGAGGTCGAACGGCGGTGCGGCATCACATTCTCAGCTGTGTTGGCCGTCGCCGACACGGTCGTGGTGCCCGAGTCCTTCAACCGGCGGACGCCACCGGACGTGCTGGAGGACATCCGCTGGTGACCGGACCGTGGGCGCTTGGGGTGCGGGTTCTCAGCGGCCGGCGTGGGCCGCTTCCGGGACTGCGTCGAGGGCGTCGAGTTGTCGCTGTACGCGGTCGGCGTCGGTGTCGCGCCCCATCTGCCGGTACAGCCGCAGCGCCTCCTGCCACGCCGCGCGGGCCAGGTCGGTCCGGTCGAGGGCGGCGTGGGGGTGGCCGAGGCGGTCGAGGGTGCCGGCGGTCTCGTAGGTGTCGCCGAGGCCGCCGTAGAGGTCGAGGGCCTGCTCGTAGTGTTCGATCGCCTGCCGGTGGCGGCCGGTGTGGTGGTCGATCCAGCCCAGGCTGTCCAGGGTGGCCGCCTCGCCGTTGGGGTCGTGTTGGTCGCGGTGCAGGACCAGGGCGGCCCGACAGTGTTCGCGGGCGGTGTCGTGGTCGCCGCACCGGGCGGAGTACCACCCCACCGAGTTGAGCGCGATGGCTTCGCGCACCCGGTCGCCCAGGACGCGGTGCAGGTCCAGGGCGCGCCGGGCGTGTTCCAGCGCGCGGTGGTCGTCACCTCGCCGTTCCCAGACCAGGGCGAGGGTCTGGTGGATGAGGGCCTGCTCGGCGGGGTCGTCCGCGCGCTCGATCAGGGCGAGGGCCTGGCGCAGGTGCCCGGTGGCCGCCTCGTGGCGTCCCAGTCGGGAGTGGGCGCGGCCGAGGCGCCGGTGGGCGAGGGCGCGGGCGCCGAGGTCGGGCAGCCGCGTGGTGGCGTCCACCGCCGCCTGCCACGAGGCCAGGTCGTCGTGCAGGCGTCCGCGCCGGTCGGTGAACGTGCTGAGCACCCCGGCAAGCTGCCAGACCACCTCGTGGCGGTCCTGGTCGGCGGCGGTCCGCTGGGCGGCCAGGACGTGCGCGTGTTCGGTGTCCAGCCAGGTCATCGCTGCCGCTTCGTCGGTCGGCGCGAGGGGACGCGAGCCCGCCGCGGGCGGGGCGACCGGGACCGGGGTGCGGCGCGGGTCCAGGACGTGGGCGGCGGCGTGCGCGGTGTGCAGGTAGAAGTCGACCACCCGGCGCAGTGCCGCCCGCCGGACCGGCTCGGCCAGGTCGCGGGCCTCGGCGGTGGCGCAGGCGCGGACGAGGTCGTGCATCGCGTAGCGGCCTCGCGCATCGCGCTCGAGGAGCGAGGCGTCCCGCAACGCCCGCAGTACCCGGTCCGCCTCGGCGGGGGAGCGGTCGGTGAGACCGGCGACGGCCTCGGGACCGGTGTCGGGTCCCGGTGCGACGCCGAGCAGCGCGAAGACCTCCCGCTGTTCGGCGGTCAGGTGGGTCAGCGACCAGGACAGCACCGCGGGCAGGCTGGCGGACGGATCGTCGTCGGCGAGCGAGCCCAGGCCGGACTCGCGCAGCTCGGCGACGACCCGGTCCAGCGGCAGCCGGGGTTCGGCGCGGGCCCGGGCGGCGATGACCCCCAGCGCCAGCGGCAACCCGCCGCACATCCCGATCAGCTCGGTCACCGCCCGGTGCTGGTCCGCCACGCGCGCCGCGCCCAGCACGGAGACCAGGACGGCGTGCGCCTCGGCGTCGGTCAGCACGTCCAGGGACAGCGGCCGGGCGCCGTGCCGGGCGACCAGCCCGGGCAGCCGGTGGCGGCTGGTCACCACCACCGTGCAGTCCGCGCCGCCGGGCAGCAGCGGGACGACCTGGTCGCTGGTGGCGGCGTTGTCCAGCACGATCAGCATCCGCTTGCCCTTCACCAGGCCGCGGAACAGGGCGGCTTGGGCGTGCGGGTCGACCGGCAGGCGGTGCGGCTCGACGCCCAGCGCGTCGAGGAACCCGCGCACCGCCGTCGACGGCTCCATCGGCGCGCTGTCGGGGCTGAAGCCCCGCAGGTCGACGAACAGCTGCCCGTCGGGGAACCGCTCGGCGTGCCGGTGTGCCCAGTGCAGCGCGAGCCAGGTCTTGCCGATCCCGCCCGTGCCGGCGATGGCCGAGATCACCACTGTCGTGGTCCACGCCTGGTCGAGCAGGGCGGCGTCGAGCAGGTCCAGCTCCTCCCGCCGGCCGACGAACGACGCGGGCGCGTCGGGCAGCTGCCGGGGCGTCACCGCCGCCACCGCCCGATCTGCCGCCACCGCCCGATCTGCCGCCACCGCCCGATCTGCCGCCACCGCCCGATCTGCTGGCGCCGTCCGGTCTACCGGCGCAGCGGTGGAGTGTTCGCTGTCGGTGTCGTCGCGTTCGGGCCTGCCGGCCAGGGACGGGTCGTCGGCCAGGATCAGCCGGTGCAGCTCGCGCAGCGCGGCACCGGGGTCGATGCCCAGTTCCTTCACGAGGTGATCCCGTGTGCGCTGGTAGTGGGCCAGGGCGTCGGCGGTGCGCCCGGCTCGGTGCAGCGCCAGCAGGTACTGGCCCGCCGTCCGCTCGTCCAGGGGGTGCTCGACGGCGCGCGCCGCGAGTTCGGCCACCAGCCCCGCGCCCCCGCCGAGCGCGAGCCGCGCGTCGGTGAGGCCGCTCTCGGCCGCCAGGCGTTCCCGGTGCAGCCGATCCCGCTCGGCCGCCACCCAGTCACCGCTCAGACCGGCCAACGCCTCCCCGTGCCACAGCCCCAGCGCTTCCTCCAGCAGCGCCGCGGCCCGCCGGCCGTCCTCGGCGAGGGCACGCGAGCGCAGGTCGAGGAAGCGGTGCAGGTCGATCGCCGACGGCCGGACCGCCAGCGAGTAGCCGCCCGCGCGCCGCACGACGACCGCGCCGTCCGCGTCGAGCACCCGGCGCAGCCGGGACACGTAGTTCACCAGCGTCTGCCGCGCCCTCAGCGGCGAACGCTCCCCCCAGACCCGGTGGATCAACCGCTCCACCGAGACGACCTGCCCGGCGTCGACCGCCAACGCGGCCAGCACACACCGCTGCCGGGCCGGCCCCAGGTCCACGACCGCGTCGTCCACGAGCACGGACACCGCACCCAGAAGATGGAACTCCACCGACGCACCAACCCCGTGAAGCTGTGCCATGCGGACCACGAAACCCCGTTGACCTGCGCATTGTGCGAAGTCGCGACTAATTCATACGAACGGCCCCAGACGATGGTCCCGTTGCCGCCCGACCTGCGGGTGGCGCAGGACGACAGGAAGAGAGCCACGATGAGGAAGACGAACACCCTGGCCCGGACGCTGGCGCTGCTGTTCCTGCCGGTGCTCGCCGCGATCTCGCTGGTGACCCCCGCGGGCGCCACGTCGAGCACCCCGGCGCGCTGGCTGACGGTGGCGGCGGACGGCTCCATCTCGGCCGCGGACACCGGCTCCCCCGTCGCGCCGCTGGCGCTGCGGACCTACATCAGCAACGAGACCAACGTCAAGATCGGGGTGTCCCAGTACGACAACTCCCAGGACTACACCCACCTCCTGGCGGCCCACCGGCGCACGGACGACGCCCCCCTCAACTGGGAGCAGGCCGCATCCTTCTACGTCGGTGGCGGGTACTGCCTCGACGTCTGGATCTTCTGGAACGGTTCCTGGCAGTACGGGACCACGGTCAGAGGCTCCCGCGAGTACCTGATCGACCAGAGCGTCATGCGGTGGGCGGTCAAGAACCTCCGGAACTGCTGACGGCCCTGCCCGGCGACACGGGGTGGTCTTCACCGGTGATACCGGGGGAGACCACCCTCCCGTCATGCCCTTGACGAACGACATCCGTTTTGCTGACCCGGCCCGTCATCACCGAGGGACGCCGGATCTCGGTTCGAGGGCCTTGCGACGGAACTCGGATGCGTGCCGCCGGGGCATCATCGATGTCCTCCGGGCAGTTGAAACGAGTGATCACCCAGCAACTCGATTCCGAACGACCAGGGGAGGATCAGTGCGGACCACCCCCGCTCGCGCAGGGAGGACGTACGACATCGAGGTGCCGGGCGGATTCGGCGCGGGACCACCCCTGCTGGCGCAGGGAAGACAGGGTCGGCCGGTTGCTCGCTCATGATGCCGCCGGACCATCCCCGCTCGCGCGGGGAGCACGCGCTGATTCGGCGGAAGAAGTTCGCGCGTGCGGACCATCCCCGCTCGCGCGGGGAGCACACTTCTTGACCAGTGACTTTACAGATCGAGGAGTGCGTTTTCATTCGGTTCGTTCTAGTCTCGTATGTCGGTGAGTGTTGGCATACGCGGCCAGGGCCGACAACATCATGACCACGCCAACCGCCACCGCTTTTTGATCTCTGTATTGGCGTATCTCCAGCGTGACCACCCTGCGCAATTCCGCTGACCCGCCCGCCCGGCAACACCGGTCGACACCACCGAACGCGACCCAGCAGGTGCACGAGCTCGTCCCACAGCTCCGGGTGTACCTGCCGTGGCCGCGCGCGCCGATCGCCAACGCCACCCTGCCGACCCGTCTCCGCCGCCAGCAGGTGGACCCGTGATCTTCCGATTGGCCGCCGATGTGCGGCGCCGGCCGGGGTGGCCACGACTAGCGTTGATCATCTACGCGGAGAGGCGGCGACCATGACAGATCCCTACGGGAACAACGACGACGAGGACGAGGCGAGCAGCGCCAGTTTCGACCGATCCTCGTCCGAGGACGACAGCGTGCCGATCAGCTCTGATTCGGACGACGGGACCAACTCGGAGGAGGAGCCCCAGTTCCAGGAGGCGGCCAGGCGGATCAGGGCGCAGAAGCGGAAGAACTCCGACGACGACAGCGCCCGGCAAGTGAAGCGCGCCAAGAAGGCGGCAGAGGAACAGGAGGACGAGGCCGCCGCCAACACGGAGGCGCAGTCCACGCTGGCGGACACGCAGGGCCGCGGCCGGGTGGTCATCAAGCCCGCCGCGACCACCGTCATGACGCTCGTCCACCTCGTCCCGCCGGCGTACACACCCTTCGCCCTCACGCCGGCCAACCTGCACCCGGGCGGCCAGTCCGTCACCTGCACCCTGGGGCCGGCCGCGTGGCGGTCCACCAACAGCAACGCCCAGTCGACCACCTCGCTCCCCTGCCTCGTCCAGATCAAGGCGGCGCACCCGCTCCGGACCTTCTACGCCGGGCACCTGCTCAACGCCCAGTTCGGCGGGCCGAGCACCAGCACCAACATCACGGCCCTCACCAGCGGCGCGAACACGGCGCAAAAGGCCTTCGACAACCACATCGTCAACGCCCTCGGCCACCTGCAGGCGGTGTACACCGCACTCAACGACGTGGGTGTCGACGTCCTGCTCCTCGGCTACGGGATCCAACTCACCATCGTCATGAGCCCCGTCAAGTGGGCCGGCCTGTCGCCCAACGACTGCATCTCGACCGGGATGACCTGCACGGCGTTGGTCGTCAACCCGCCGAACGTCGACGCCCTCGTCGGCGCCGTTTACCCGACCGGTCAGGGACTGCCTGCCTACTGGAACATCACGAGGCAGGGCATCCTCGACGGCATCCAGGCGGTCCAGGACGAGGTGACCACGGCGAACCTGAACTCCAACATCAACAACACCTGATTTCGCCGTGATCCGGCAGGTCCGCAGCGAACACGACGCCGCGATCCGGCTGTGCGAGCAGGTCGTGGCCGTCTACGTCGAGCAGGATGGAGCCGAGGCCGACCGCGCCGATCCGCTGAATACCCTGGCCTGCTCGCTCGACGCCACCGGCCGGCGCGGCCTCGCCGACGTCTGCCGCGCTGCCGGCCTGTGCGTCAACCCCGGACCTGCCGCCCTGCTGATGGCCGCAGCAGGCTCACCGGGACTGTAAAATGAGTGGCTCCGGCGCACTTTCGGTGGTTACAGTGAGTAGCCAGTCGGTTCGTGATCCTGTGATGGATGCCGATTCCCTTGTGGGGAGGGCATTTCCGGACCATCGGTTCCGGTCGTTGAATGCGCGGCGGAGGCGGTGGCCGCAGTCCACATCCAGGTTGTGGCCGTGCCGTTCGGCACCCGCCGCTGCGATGGCAAAGGCTTCGACAGCACGAAGGCACCTTCCCCGTAAGGGGATCGATCCCCACCGTGAGGTCACGGCCGCGACCGGCTACTCACTGTCACCACTGAAAGTGCGCCAGAGCCACTCGTTTTACAGTCCCGAACGCGGCCGTCCAAGCGGTGGATCAGCTCCGGGTGGATGGAGCTGAGGGATTGCTACCGGGCGGTCTGGTCGTGTCCTTTGAGGTGGCAGCGTGGGCAGGGCACGAGGACCCCGGTTCCGTCGTCGACGTAGCGTTCCTGTGGCGCGGGTCCGTCGCAGTGTTCGCACCACTGCGGCCAGTCGACACGGTCGGGCTTGTGCTCCGTTCCGCGAGACCAGCTGCGTTGTGTGGAAGGAATTGATGTCCGGCGGTGGACCGGCGCGGCGGGCCGGTTGGATGGCGGTAACGTCGACGGGGTCGATGACGGCGTCATGAGGATGGCGTAGCGGTTGCGACGGCGCCCGCCGCCGACTTCGATCGCGATGCGCCCCTGGTCGTGCAGTCGTTTGAGGCGGCGCTGGACGGTGCGTTCGTCGAGTCGGGTTTTGCGGGACAAGTCGGAGATCGAGGGCCAGGCGTTGCGGCCCTGGTCGTCGGCCGAATCGGCGATCGCCAACATCAACAACAGGTCGGTGCCCGCGGCCTCGGCATGCTCCCACACCCAGGTCATCACACGGATGCTCATGTCGAGTCACCGGTGGTACGGGCCGTCGATGACATCACCACCGTTTCCGGGTGCCTTTTCCGCCGCCGGTCGGCCGCCTGTTCCCCGGCGCCTCGGCAGACTCCCGGCAGTGCCTGCGGCACACTGCTCTCGATTTATTGCCGCCATTCGGATCCGCGCCCCCCGGTTCATCTCGGACGGCATCATCACATCAACCGACGAGAATGTCAAAACTTTCAGCACGTGAAACTTTGGGGCGGGATCGGTGAAAGAATTGAAATTTCATAGAATGAAAGCCGTCGAGTCGGCGGGGTGAGCCCGCTGCGCGCCTTGTGCGGCGGATCGCCAAGTTGTCCACACCCCCGGCGGATTGCCACCCCCGGCAGATTGCCACCGGTGGCGCAGCCGTGCCGGGGCTGGGGCGGCAGAGCTGTGCCGGGGCTGGGGTGACACAGCTGTGCCACCCGTTACGTCCTATGACGTCCTATCCCTTGCGTGGCCGGGCCACGCCCTCATCGTCACGTGCGGCGTGGTCGGCGTCCACGAGGGACGCGCGGCGAGCGGTCACCAGCCTTTGAGGTGATAGTCGACCGGCCACTACGAGGGCGGGCCGGGCGGGAACCCGACTGCTTGCCGTGCGGCCTGATCATGCGCGCACGTCGGAAGATGCGGATGCGGCGGTCCGTGCACGACGTTTCGGGAGCCCCGTCCAACGATCCGAGGCGGCGTGGGCACGAATGCCCCGCGCCGATCGCCGGGTGGGACGCGGCCCTCGTGCTGTCGTGTGCCACAAGGGCAGCCTTCCTGTATCTCCGATACCGCAACATCGCCGGTGGTGACGTGAAGAGGAGCAGGCCGCCGGGCAGCTATTCCGGACCATCCGGCTCACGTCTCCGGCCGCAGTGGTGCCGCTCGGGTAGTGCGATGTCCAATTTGCTGACCCGGTCCAGACATGAGATCCGTCGACTGCTCTTACCGGCGCTGATGTCGGCCGCAAAGCAGTGCCAGACGGACGGCGAGGCCATGCTGCTTCACTTGAATGGCGTAGCGCTATGCTGTGGGTGGAACTTCCCGGCCGTGTGAGGTAAGCGCACGCGGGATGTCCATTGAACACATCGATTCGGATTGTGCGGCCCCCGTATTGGTGCCCGTTTTCGAGCTTGAGCGGGCGAAAGCCCATTGGTGCGCAGATGAGAGAACTTCTGATATATGGGATGTTGTCGAAGCGATGCCGGACACGGTGTCCTCGACGATCTTGCGGTAGCGTCCGCCGTCGTCATTGACACGGTCGTTGAGCAGGTCGTCGGGCCGCAGGTTCGCACGGTCGATCGCCGAGGTGGCCCCGACGTCCGCCTGAGCCGGTGTGGGCGCTACCAGCGTGGTCATGCGGTCGAAGGGCTTCGGCTCCGCTGGCAATTCACCTAACCTCGGTTGGGTGTGTAAATTTTTGTCGCAACGCTGGGGGGTGCGGCCGGCGGCGGACGGGTGACGTCGTGGACGTTGCGGCGGGCAGGTGCCCCGGTCGGGGGTACCCGCCCGCCGCTCGGATCAGCAGGTGACGAAGACGCGGTCCGCCCGGTCGTTCTCCCAGCCGGCCAGGTTCGTCTTCCCCCAGGGGCCGACCGAACCCGTGACCGCGCCGTTCTGGTCATCGTCAACGAGCGTGATGCCGTTGCCGTGCGTCCGCACCGACGTCACGAGGTTGCGCACACCACCGTGGTCCCACCACGGGATGTCGTTCCAGCCGCACCCCGGGACCTCCCAACGCCGGCCGGTGCCGTCCAGCCCTTCGTACAGGCACGCCTTGCCCCACGTGCAGGTCTCGTAGCCGGCGACGGAAACGTCACCGCTCGCCGAGAAGTCCCGCCCGTCGGTACCCGATCCGGTGGCCAAGGCCGGCCCGGTAGCCGAACCGATCGCCGCCACCGCGAACGTGGTGGTGGCGATCAACCGCTTGATCGACGTGGTCATTTTCGGAACCGTCCCCTTCGAAGAAGAATTCATGCGGCAGACGGTGCCGGTCCGTGCTGGGCGGGTCCTTGCACTCCTCTTGAACTGCCTGCCGGGGGGCACTAGACAGGAAGGGAGGGTGTGCGGGGCGGGGGACGCGATGGCGGTGCGGTTCCGGTTGTCGGGGGCGGTCGAGGCGGAGGTGGACGGTGTCGGGGTGGACATCGGTCCGGCTCGGCAGCGGTGCGTCCTGGCCGCGCTGGCGATCGACGCCGGCACGGTCGTGCCGGTGGAGCGGGTGGTCGACCGCGTCTGGGGGGATTTCCCCCCGTTACGGGTGCGCGCGTCGCTGCACAGCTACCTGACCCGGTTGCGGCGGGTGCTGGGCGAGGCCGCGCCGATCCGGTACCGGTCCGGCGGGTACGTGTTGGATGTCGATCCCGGGACCGTCGACCTGCACTCGTTTCGCGATCTGGTCACCCGTGCGGGCGAGGGGGTCGGTGACGTCGACGCGTTGTTCGCCCGGGCGTGGCGGTTGTGGCGTGGCGAGCCGTTGGCGGACCTGGACACGCCGTGGGTGCTCCAAGTCCGTGCGGACCTGGAGCGGGTGCGGGTTGCCGCCGAGCTGGACCACACCGAACACCAGTTGCGCCGAGGCCGGCACGCCGGGTTGGTGGCGGGGCTGCTCGGGCGGGTCGAGGAGCGGCCGTTCGACGAAAGGTTGGTGGGGCAGGCGGTGCTCGCGCTGTACCGGTCGGGTCGGCAGGCCGAGGCGCTGGACCAGTACCACCGGCTGCGCGCCCGGCTGGCAGATGGACTGGGCACCGACCCGGGCTTCGCACTCCGAGAGCTGTACCGACGTGTCCTCGCCGGGGAATCCCTGGCCCCGGAGGGGGCTCCTCCCGCGTCGCCCGCGCCTTGCAGGCTGCCGCCCGCGCCCGTGCCGTTCACCGGACGCACCCGTGAGCTGGACGAGTTGACCGCCGGACGGGGGACCGCGGAGGTCCGGGTCGTCATCGGCGTGGGCGGGGTGGGCAAGACGTGGCTCGTGCTCCACTGGGCCCACCGGCACGTCGAGGACTTCCCCGACGGGCTGCTGTTCGTGGACCTGCGCGGGTTCGGCCCCACCGGACGGGCGATGACGCCCGGGGCGGCAGCCCGGGTGCTGCTCGACGCGCTCGGAGCGGACACCGGCGAGCTGCCGGACGATCCCGACGCGCTGACCGCGCTGTACCGCGCCCGGATCTCCGACCGGCGGATGCTGGTCGTGCTGGACAACGCCGCCGACACCGACCAGGTCACCGCGCTGCTGCCCGACGCCGGCGCGTGCACCACGTTGATCACCAGCCGCAACCGGCTGCCCGGGCTCGTCACGCGCCGCGGTGCCCGCCCCGTGCTCCTGGACGTGCTCACCGACACCGAGTCGAGTGCAGTGCTCACGACCGCGCTGACCGCCGCACGCAGGCCCGCCGAGGAACCGGCCGTGGCCGACTTGGTGGAGCTGTGCGGCGGGTTCCCGCTCGCACTGGGCGTGATCGCCGCCCGCATCGCCACCGACCCGCGCCTGCCGCTGTCCGACATCGTCACCGAACTGCGGGAACTCGGCCTGCACGCGCTGGGCTCCGACGACCCGACCGCCGGCCTGCCCACGGTGCTGTCCTGGTCCCTGCACCGCCTCTCCGACCAGCAGGGCACCGTGTTCGCCCTGCTCGGCATCGCCCCCGGCCCCGACATCGACCTTCCCGCCGCCGCCAGCCTCAGCGCCCTGCCGGTGCGGGAGGCGCACGCCGTGCTGCGCGCCCTGGCCGACAGTTCGCTGCTCACCCGTGTTCCAGGCGGCCGCTACACCATGCACGATCTCGTCCGCGCCTACGCCGCCACCGTCGCCCACGACCTGCCCGAGCCGGTGCGCGGGACGGCCTTGTGGCGGGTCGTGGACTTCTACCGGCACACGGCGCACAACGCCGACCGCCTGCTGGACCCCCACCGTCCGCCGCCCCCGCTCGATCCTCCCGGCCCTGGCGCCCACCCGCACCCGCTGCTCGACCACTCGAGCGCACTGGCCTGGATGGACGCGCACCACCCTCACCTGCTGGCCGCTCAGCACACCGCCGTCGCCCAGCGCCATCACCACGCCGTGTGGCACCTGGCCTGGGCCCTGAGCACCTTCCACTGGCGGCGCGGGCACCGCCAGGAGCACTCGGCCGTGTGCCGGGCCGCCGTCGAAGCCTCCGGACACCTGCCCGACCCCGTCGTCCGCATCCTCGCCCACAGGCTCCTCGGCCGCGCCCACGCCGAGTCGGACCGGCACGAGCAGGCCGTCGACCACCTGCAACACGCTCTGGTCCTGGCCGAGCGCCACCACGAACCCGCCCAGCAGGCACACACCCACCACACCCTCGCGTGGGCGTGGCAACGAAGAGGGGACGACCAGCGTGCCCTCGAACACGCCCGCCGCGCCCTGGACCTGTCCCGCACCCTCGACAACCCGATCGGGGAGGCGAACGCGCTCAACGCGGTGGGGTGGTTCGCCGCCCGCCGCGGCGATCACGACACCGCCCGCGCCCACTGCCGCGCCGCCCTCGCCCTGCAACGCCGTCACCGCTACCCCGAAGGCGAAGCCGACACGCTGGACAGCCTCGGCTGGATCGAGCACGCAGGCGGCCGACACCACCAGGCCGTCCAGCACTACCGTCACGCGCTCGTCCTCTTCCGCGCCCTCGGCAACACCACCCGCAGTGCCGACACCCTCGACAGCCTCGCCCACGCCCATGTCGCCCTGGGGCAGCACGACCAAGCGCGCGCGACGTGGCAGGAAGCCCTGGAGCTGTACCGGGCACAGGGGCGCGACGAGGCCACCCGAGTGCAACAGCGCCTCAACGGAATCGGCACCCGCCACCAGCCGCCCCACGACACCGGCCCCACCGGCTGACCGACCAGGTCGAACACGTCGGCGTCGCGGCTCCGGGCCGTGTCGTGCCCGGTGCCCAGGGCCGCGACGCGCCGGTCGAAGTGCTGCTACGCGTCATTTCCCGGTACCGTCGCGGACCGGTTGTTCGTCTGGTGGATCTCGGGTCGCAACGCCGTCCGCTTGGGGACAGCCCGGCCTCGGCGCATTCGTTCCAGCACGTGGATCGCGCTCTCGGCGAGCCGGCGCGAGTCCTGGACCACGGTGGCGCGCAGCGGACCGGTGCCGCTGTCGATCAACGCGAGGACCTCGGGTGCCCCGTCCACGCCGATGACCACGGTGTCCGCGGTCGCGGGGGAGTGGATGCCGCGCAACGCGTCCACCGCGCCGAGCGCCATCTCGTCGTCGGTGCAGAACACGGCGTCGAGCCGGCCGCCCCGGGCATCGAGTTCGCGCACGTGGGCCTGCACGGTCTCCCGTGCCCGGGACCGCTGGAACGCGCAGCCGTCGTCCACCACGACGGAGACGCCGTCCACGCGGTCGCGCAGCACCTCCTCGCAGCACCGCTGCCGGTCCACCTGCTCCGGGCCCGCGACGATCAGGACGTGGGGGTGGCGGACGTCGTGCCGCGTGAGGTGGTTCGCGAGCCACTGACCGGCGAGCACGCCTATGTCGGTGGGGAGGTAGCCGACGAACGCCGTGTCGGGCGGGTAGTCGGTTTCGTCGTCGAACGGTTCGATGTCGACGAAGACGACCGGTGCCGCGAAGTCGGCGCAGAACTCGACGAGTTCCGGCCGCAGCCGGTGGACCTCGGTGGCGACCACGAGTCCCCCGAGGTACTCGCGCCGGGAGCGGGCCAGGTGCCGCAGGTGGTGTGCCTGCGCGGCGGCGTCGTAGTCGTGTTCGGGTGCTTTGAGCACCAGGTCGAGTCCGCCGCGGTTGAGCGTGCCGTGCACGTGCTGCATCAGCTCGACGATCCAGGGCTTCCGGCTGAACGCCGACGTCACCAGGAACACCCGCCGGCCGCGCCGGAGCGGCAGTGCGGTCACCGCGCCCGCCACGGCCGCCAGGAGCGTCACCCACAGGGGGACGGCGAGGGTCAGCAGCCCGTTGAGCAGCAGGACGAGCCCGCCGACGGCCACCGCGCCCGCGAGGAGGACCGCGCCCGCCGGGCGCGGCGACAGGTGCACGCCCCGCCGGTAGGTGATGCGGACGTCCCGCCCGGCCTGCACGACGGAGCTCCCGGAGGACGCTTTCGCCACCTGGTCGCCCGGCCGGTCCGCCGGCCTCTCCTCGCGCACGCCGCGATGGTCGCGCACCGCGCGCCGCGGTGATCGTCAATCCGGCGCGATTGCCCAACTTGGCGCAACGCGTCGGCGAGGGTGTTGACGAGCGGCGGTGGTGAGGCGATCGAGGTGCTCCGCCTCCGCAACGCCTACTCGCCCTCGCAGCACGCTCGGTCGAACCCGTGCGTCCGAAGATCGCGAGAGAAGTGTGTTCCGGGCGAGAGGAGGGCCATTGGCGCGGACCATCCCCGCTCGCGCGGGGAGCACGCGGGCGGCGCCGTGTTCACCAGCTCGGTGAGGACCATCCCCGCTCGCGCGGGGAGCACCGCATGGAGTTCAGTCCTCCGTGTCAGGGGCCGGGACCATCCACGCTCGCGCGGGGAGCACCAGTCCTGGGCGGTCTGGAGCAGGGCTTCGCCCGGACCATCCCCGCTCGCGGGTAGCACGTGGTGCAGCAGCCGCTCGGCGCTGACCGGGCGGGACCATCCCCGCTCGCGCGGGGAGCACTCCGGCTGGAGCCGCCGCGCTTCCGCGAGGTGGGGACCATCCCCGCTCGCGCGGGGAGCACCGGGACAGCGCGTCCCGTTCGGAGCGGAGCACGGGACCATCCCCGCTCGCGCGGGGAGCACCCGCGTGGCACGCGCTCGACGATCCGGTCGCGGGGACCATCCCCGCTCGCGCGGGGAGCACGCGCGCTCGTCGGCGCGCACGTGGACCGGGGTCGGACCATCCCCGCTCGCGCGGGGAGCACTGGGCCTCGCCCTCCGCCGCCTCGATGCGCACGGGACCATCCCCGCTCGCGCGGGGAGCACCCGAGTGATCGTGACCAGTAGGACCGCGTTTCGGGACCATCCCCGCTCGCGCGGGGAGCACAGCGAGATCCGCAAGACGTACGTGCGGTGGCGCGGACCATCCCCGCTCGCGCGGGGAGCACATGGAAGAGGACTCCCTCATCCCGTTCGTGCCGGGACCATCCCCGCTCGCGCGGGGAGCACCATGGTCTGCGCCTCGTTCGTCATGCCCGTTCCCGGACCATCCCCGCTCGCGCGGGGAGCACATGGGTGATCTTTCATGATCTTCCCGGAGGGGTGGACCATCCCCGCTCGCGCGGGGAGCACCTGGTCGCCGCCATCGGCATGTCCGACCAGGAGGGACCATCCCCGCTCGCGCGGGGAGCACAAGGTGCTGGTCAGGCCGGTTCGTCGGCGGGGACGGACCATCCCCGCTCGCGCGGGGAGCACCATGCTGCCCAACCTCCGCGCGATGAAGACCGCGGGACCATCCCCGCTCGCGCGGGGAGCACCAGCTGTTCGCCTTCGAGGACCTGGCGCAGCTCGGACCATCCCCGCTCGCGCGGGGAGCACATGCTGCGGCGCAGGGTGGACTGCAGCGGCGCCGGACCATCCCCGCTCGCGCGGGGAGCACTCCCTAAACGCTTCGATCAGACCGCCGCCATCCGGACCATCCCCGCTCGCGCGGGGAGCACGGGGGTGAGGACAAGGGCCACGGGTCAGTCCTCGGACCATCCCCGCTCGCGCGGGGAGCACGGGGCCGTCCCGCGCGCCCAGTACGCCCAGGAGGGACCATCCCCGCTCGCGCGGGGAGCACCCAGTCGGAGCCGTTCAGGCACTCGGGGTGGACCGGACCATCCCCGCTCGCGCGGGGAGCACACTTCTTGACCAGTGAACCTTTTTCATCCTGCGTTGGCCTCGTAGTTCTGTAGGACGTGGATGGCTTTGACCAGGCGGCCGGCGCGGTAGGGGCAGCTGCGTAGTTTGCGCAGGACGCGCCAGGTCTTGAGTTGCGCGTTGGCGCGTTCGCCCGGTCCGCGCAGGCGGGCGTGGGCGCGGTTGGCGTCCTTCTGCGAGTCGGGCTTGTTGCGGCCCTTGTACGGGGTGATCACATGGTGGCCGGTCTCGTCGTAGCCGTGGTAGCCCTTGTCGTCCAGGGCGATCAACCCTGCCTCGCGCAGCGCGGCGAGAATCTGCCAGATCCGGGCGGCGGCGGTGTCGTGCGTGCTGCCGGGCAGTTGGCCCGACACCCACAGGATCGTGCCGTCCGGCGAGGCGATCACCTGCAGGTTCACCCCGTGCATGCGGTGTTTGCCCGAGTAGAAGGGACGGTCGGCGGCGACCCGGTCGATCGGGATCAGCGTGCCGTCGACGATCACGTAGGCCAGGCCCCGACGCTTCGCCGTGCGCAGCGCCTCGCGCAGTTTCGGGGCCCGCGCCGCCAGGAGTTCGACGGTCTCGTTGACGTAGCGCCAGGCCGTCGCGGTGGAGACGCCGAACCCGGCGCCGATCTCGGCGAAGGTCTCGCCCTTGCGCAGGTATACCAGCACCAGCAGGGCCTGCTGCCCCGGATCGAGCCTGCGCCACACCGATCCGGACTGTCGGCGGTGGGCGCGGACCAGACCGGAGACGAAGGTCAGGGTCCGATGTGACAACGGCAGCGCGGCACGGTAGAACAGCATGTGAAGCCTTCGGTACAACAGGACTGATCTTGGTCGACAGTCCTCCTACCGAGGGCTTCATCCCGTTGCGGCACCGACACGCCGACGATCGCCGGTTTGTGGCCCACATCCCTTGCCTGCCAACGCATCCCTACCAGGATGAAAAACGTTCAGTGACTTTACAGCCCGAGGAGTGCGTTTTCATTCGGTTCGTTCTGGTCTCGTATACCCGTAGTCGCGCGATGTCATCGGCTAACGAGAAGCTGACTGTGTACGACGTATCCGCGGCCAGCTGATCGGTTGTCAGGACCCGAGCAAGATCGGGCATTGTCCCCACCTGATGCCCGGCTTGCCGTGAGGTGCCGGTGGTGCGGGGTAGTTCGATCCACCACAAGCCTATGCGCCGGTTATGCGATCAGGAGGAAACGGTCCCAGCCGGTGTTGCTGCGGGAATCCGTGACGGTGTGCAGGGCCAGCGCGAGGCCGGTGATGCCGTCGAGAAGTCCTGATGGGATGCCGGTTGTTCGGTCCTGGGGAGTTTGGCGTGCCAGGTAGGCGGCGAGTGCGTCGGCCAGGTGGTGGGTGGTGGCGTCGTCGGCTGCGCGTCGAAGGGTGTGGAGGAATCCGCCGAGGCCGTGGCACAGGCCGGGTCCGGTGATGCGGCTGGTCTGGGCGGAGTCGCGCAGGCAGTTGAGGAGTGCTGTTTCGGCGAAGTACCGGCGTGGGGTGTCGTGGGTGGCGATGGCGGCGAGTTGTTGGGCGCGGGCGATGCCGGGTGTGCCGTAGCACCAGGAGGGGCGGTGTGGACCCGGGTGGTGGAGACGGCCGGTGCGGTGTTCGGAGAGGGTGAGGATTTCGGGCCAGTAAGGGCCGGTGCCCCCGTCTTGGCGCCAGGTGTCGAACCAGGTGCAGATGCGGTGGATGGCGTCGAGGTGGCCGTCGACGAGGACGCCGCGGCGGGCGGCGAGGGCGAGTAGGGCCAGCGGGCCGGTGATGCCGTGGGCCATGCCGAGGTTGGCATGGCCGTCAGGGTGATGTTCGGGGTGTCGGCGGTCGGGGCCGTGGTGGGTCCACCAACCGGGCAGGTCGTCGTCGGGGGTGAGTGGGTAGGTCAGGCGGACGAGGTAGTTCAGGACGTCGGCGGTGACGGGGTGGTGGGGGTGGCGGCGTAGGTGGTGGGCGCCCAAGCCGGTGAGGCCGCGCAGCACGTCGTACTCGGCGAAGCCGGGGCGCTGTCGACTGTCGATGCGGTGGTGGGCGGCGTCGAGGCGTCGCCGGGTGAGGTCGAGTACGACGGTGTCGAGGCTGTCCAGGGCGCGTGCGTAGGCGCCGGGGGTGGTCAGGGCGGCGGTGTGCAGGGCGAAGGCGAGGGCGGGTGCGCCGTGGAACAGACTGCTCTGCTCATCAGCTGTGACCCCGCCGGCGGCGGCGTGGGCCAGCCAGGCGCGGGCAGTGGCAGGGTCGCCGTGGCCGCTGTGGGCGCGGGCGAGGTGCAGCAGGGCGATGCCCGCGGCGCCGTCGGCCAGCGACGAGGCGTCCGTCGAGTTAGTCGTGCCGGCGGCGGGCCGCCCGGTGGGATCGGTGAGCTGGTCGGCGACGTCGGCGGCCAGCGCCGCCAGCGGTTCGGGAACGACCAGGCGGTGCTCCTGGGGCGGCGCGTGCGGTGGCGGAGACGCGGTGGGTGCGGTGCTCACACGGTGTTCCCGGTGCGGATGTGGTGGCCCAGGGCGACGGCGCGGGCCAGGCGGTGGGCGAGGCGTTCGGCATCGCGATCCAGGCCGAGGCTGCGCACGCAGTGCAGGTGCAGCAGAGCGGGCAGGACGGCGTCGGGGTCGACGCCGGCGCTGCGACGCAGGGTGGCGTACGCGGTCAGGGCGTGTCGCCGGCGGTCGCCGACGAGGTCGTCGTCGTGGCGGGTTGGTGGGGTGGGTGTCGTCGTGGGGTGGCCGAGGCTGGAGCCGGCCAGTGCGCGTGCGCGTCCCAGGGTGGTGCGGGGCAGGGGCGGGGTGGTGGTGTGGTCGAGGTGGTCGATCAACCAGCGGGTGGCGGTCGTGGTGTCGCCGAGGAAGGTCACGGCCAGGTCGATCAGGGCGGCGGCGACGGCCGCGTCCCGTTCGACTCCGGTGGTGGTGTGGTGCAGGACGTAGGCGGAGTCGGCGACGAACACCGCTTCGGCGGCGGTCAGCAGCGCGCCGTCGCCGAACCGTCCGACCTCGGGCAGGTAGGTGTCGAGCTGCATCCGGCCGGTCAGACCGCGGTGGCGCAGGTCGGCGCTCCAGCGCCCTACCCGGATCAGCGCGTGTGCCTGCCAGTCCGTGTCGGGTGTGTCCGTGGTGGGTGAGGTGGCGGGGGCCAGGCGCAGCCGGAGGTGGTCGTCGGGATCGCGGTAGGGCAGGAACCACCAGTGCGGTGCAGTGGGCCAGGAGGCGAGTAGGTCGGGTAGGTGGTCGCGCAGGATGGTGTGGTGTCGGTCGGGGTGGGCGTAGAGCTTGAGGTAGAGCCACCGGCCGTGGCCGGGCAGGTGGGCGTGGTCGCGTCGGGTGACCGCCGTGCCGCGCAGCCGTGGCGCGGGCACGGGCACGGGCGGGGTGTCGCGGGCCAGGGGCACGACGATCTCGTGCATGCGGCCCTTGATCCAGGCCAGTTCCCTGGTGGAGGGCGCCTCGGTCAGGGTGAGGCTGTCGCGACGGCGCAGGTCGGCGCGCAGCAGCCGTAGATGGTGTTCGTCGGCCAGGGTCAGGCGCAGTTGTCGGTCGCCGGTGCCGACCAGGACCGTGTCGGGCACGTGGTTGCGGTCGCGCCAGGCGTCGACGGCGCCGGCCCACCGGGTGAACGGCTCCTCGGGGCAGGGGAGGTCTGTGGTGGTGAGCTTCCAGCGGGCCGGGGACAGGATGGTGCGGCCGTGGCGGACGCGGGGCAGGAACGGCAGGTGACGCGCCGCTCCCCACGCGAACGGGCCGGGCAGCGCGGTCTGTCCTGCTTCCAGGTCGCACAGCAGCCGCGCGAGCGGGTGGGCGCGGCGGGTGAGTTCGACCGCGCTGAGCAGGTGCGGATGCACGGCACGGCGCCGGGACAGCGAGATCAGGTGCAGGCGGCGGCTGTCGCCGTGCAGCGCGAGATCGGTCACGGGCACCTGGTACGGCTCGGAGTCGTCCGCGCCGGAAGGCGGGTGTTCGCCCAGGTGCAGGACGTGGGGCAGGACTGCGGGAGTGCGGGCGATGTCGTGGGTGCTCGCGTACAGCGGCGGGCAGGACAGCTGCACGGGCAGGGCGTCGGCGACCGTGGTCGGCAGGGCCCGGTAGGCGGCGGTCATGCGGTCGAGGTCGGCGGGGTCGAGCAGGTCCAGGAAGCGGCCGGTCATCGTGGCGGCGGCGCGCGAGGCGGTGAACACGACCAGCCGGAACTCACCTCGCGTCATGGTGTCGTGCTCGGTGGCGTGCACCCGGAATCCCAACTCCAGGTGCGCGGGCGGGGGTGCCGACGACCCGGTCGGTTCGCCTGCCAGGTGGGTGAGGGTGTCGGCGTCGAGGACGATCTCGGTGGCCTGGTCGCGGGCGGCGGTCCAGGCCAGGGCCAGCGACCGCGCTTCGCGGTCTCCCCGCGCCGGCGCGGTCGAGGCGTTGACGTGGGTGTCGCGGTAGCCGTTGGGCCACCCCAGGCCCGCCTCGGTGTCGATCACCTCGGTCAGCGGCACCACCGCGCCGGGGCCGTAGCGTTCGAGGAAGGCGTGGTGGTAGGCGCGCAGGTGCGATGAACCGGGTAACGCGAGGCGGGTGAGCGTAGTGGCTGCGGTCTCGGCTTCCCGTGCGACGATGTCGGGCAGGACCAGCGTGCCGTCGAACCGCAGGTCGATCCCGAGCGGCCGGGATACCGGGGTCAGGCGCCGCATCCGCTCGGCGATCACCACCGTGCCCTGGGGCCGGGGCCGGGGGCGGGTATCGGGGTGGTCGAGGTCGGCTCGGATGAGGCGGTGGACGGCGCGCAGCTCGTCGACCAGGCCGGTGATGGTGTCGACGGTGTGGGCGTCGTAGGCGGTCAGTCGGTCGAGGAGGTGGCCGAGCGGGTCGGTGACGGTCATCGGTGCGCGCAGGTCGGTGCGCAGGATGCCCGTGCCGACCAGGCTGGAGAGCAGAGCGGTGATCCGGGCCGGGTCGGTGCCGGGGAACTTCTCGCCTACTGCGGAGAACAACCGTTCGGCCCGGATGGGTGTCGCAGCGAGCCGGTGCACCAGGCGCACCGCGGCGGTGCGGCGGACGCTGACTTCGGCCGCGGGCTCGACCTCCTGGCCGTCCCGTTCCGGGGCTGCTCGCGTCGACGCATCGGATGCCGGTCGGCGGGTGCGGTGGCGCGCGTGCGGCAGGATCAGGCGGTCGTCGCGGATGAACACCGTGTTGTCGAGCACCACGCTGGTCCGTCGCACCAGCGCCGGCGTGTCCTCCAGTATCTGCAGGGCCGCGTCGAGCCACTCGGTGGCGATGCGGAGGGTGGGTCGTGCCGTGTCGAGGTCGGGTAGGCGGTGTTCGGGGCCGAAGCGCGCGGGGGCGATACCGGCGAACAGGCCGAGCGGGGTGGCACGGGTCATGCGGGAGCGGTAACGCAGCACGGCCTCGCCCAGCCGCCGGTAGCGGGCGGGGCGAAGCCGTGCCCCGGCGACGACTTTGGCGAGCTGGTCGGCCAGCGACGGGCTGACCAGCTCGACGGCGGCGACGAGGTCGACGTCGTCGGCGACGTGCCGCGCCCACCGTTGCCACACCGGCGGGTCGGCGTCGGGCGGCGGTGGGCCGGTGTCGAGGTGCCGGTCCGCGGCCCGGACGGCGACGCGCACCGTGGCGGCGTCGACGACCCGGAACCTCGGCTCCGGTGTGGTGGTGGGCGCGGGCACGGTCAGTCGCCGTCGGTGCAGCTGTTGGAACAGGCGCTTTCGCAGGTGTGCCCGCAGCCGTCGTCGCTGTGACAGTTGGTGCCGGAGTTCCACACCTGGCCGGGCTGTGCCGTGGTCCGGGCGGGCACGACCTCGATGTCGAGGTCGAACGGGTCGGCGACGTCGGTGGTGACCGACGGGGCGGACAGGGTCATCGTCATGGGCTTTCCCCTTTCGTTCAGCCGCGTGTGGCGGCGGCGTGGTCGGGTCCGGTGGGCCAGGTGACGACCACGCGGGTGTGGCGGCGGTTCATGACGAACCCGGTGGGCACTGCCTCATCCGAAGTCGCGGCGGGGAAGACGGTGATGCGGGCGCGGTAGCCGCTGCGCCGATGTTCCCGGTCCCAGGCGCGGATGTCGGCAACGAACTGGTCGGCCAACTCGTGGGCGTCGGGGCCGTGGGCGAATACACCGAACTCGGCGCGGTCGGTGTCGGGGACACGGCGGGCGAGCCGGTAGGCGAAGCTGGTGTCGTTGTAGCGCGTCGGCGCACCCCACAACGCCCACCTGCTCACCAGCTTGGCCTCGACCGCAGGCTTGAGCGCTTGGAGCATCCCGAAGTGACCGGGGCTGGTGGCCAGGAACAGGTCCAGGTCGTCGAAGGGCTCCGTACCGCTGACCTCCACACTCGACCACGCTTCGGTCCGGGGGCCGCGCAGCGCCTCGGCCAGCGACGCCGCATCGGTGTCGGCCGGGCCGTCGATACGCAGGCCGACCTCGTCGCCGTCGGCGAGGGACAGGAAGGTCTCCTCGTGCGCGCCCAGGCCCTGCATCGCCACGAACCCGGCCCGCTGGTGGCCGCGGTCGACCAGGCGGCCCCCGGTCTTCTCCAGCGCCACGGTGCGGGTGGTGCCGCGCATCAGCAGCGGCAGCACGATCCGGCCGCCCTCGACCAGCTGCTCCCACCAGGCGGGCGGCAGGTCCCAGGCGCCGACGGTGACGATGATGCGGTCGAAGGGCTCCTCGTCGGGGATGGGGTGTTCGGCGTCGCCGTGCACCACCCGCACCCGCGGGTAGTCGGCTTCGGCGAGCAGGCGCCGGGCGCGCTCGACAATGTCGGGGTCGATGTCGACCGACACCACGTGCCCGGTCGGGCCGACGAGGTGGGAGAGCAGGGCGGCGTTGTAGCCGCCGGACCCGATCTCCAGCACCCGCATGCCGGGGCGCAGCTCGGCCTGCTCTAGCATCGCCGCCTGGATCGAGGGCGCGGAGACGCTGCTCAGCGCCGTGCCGTCGGGGCCGCGTTTGGTCACCACGGCCTTGGTGGCCGCATACGCCTGCTCCGGCGTGGCTTCCGGGGCGAACAGGTGTCGTGGGACTGCGGCGAACGCCTCGGCCACCGCGCGGGTGCGCAACGCCTTGAGCGTCCACAGTTCGTCGAGCATCTCTCGGCGCAGGTCGTCCGGGCTTGCGGCGGTGTCGTCGGGCATGGTCATCGGCGTGCCGTCCGTGTGGGGCCGGTCCACGTCGCCATCGGTGCAGTGGTCTGCGGTGTCGTCGGGTGGTTGGTCGTGTGGGTCCTCACGGGGCGACACTCCTTGGGGCGTTGATGGTCAGGGTCGGGGGGCGCGTTGCAGGGGGACGGTCTTGCCGGTCAGGAGTCGAGGGGATGACTTCCCTGTCGGCGTTGCGCTTGACCGCAACCGAGTCGGCGGTGGCGTGGCCGGTGGCCGCGGGTGCGGATGCGGCTTTGGTCGTCACGGATGCCTTCTCTTGGGTGTGCGGCCTGGTCGGGTCTGCCGCGTCGCCACAGTTGACTGTGGGTGTCGAACCGTATCGCTGCGATCACTGTCCGCGATCAAGTGGTGGTGCTGTCCGTGGCTGTCTTACCGGGGTTCTCGCCGGTGCGACTTGCGTCTTTCGCAACCGGTTGGGCCGCGGTCCGGGAGGTGGGGGAACGCTGCGGAGCGTTCCGCCACCTCCCGGACCGCGGCCCGCCGACGATGTGTCCGCGGTGTGGTCGACGGGGGTCGGGCCGCGCTGGTCGAAGGTGTGCGGTCTCGACGGCGATCAGGTGCCGGTGGGCGGTGGCCCGGATCTGGCAGCCCGGGGTGCGACCGCGTCGCCACCGGGGACGGTAGGGGCCGTGGCCCTTCGGGTCGGATCAGTGCTGCTTGATCAAGTCGCGCACGGTCGTCACTGAATTCGGTGATCCGTCATGCGGACTGGCGGCCAGGATTTCATCCATTGGTGGCCCTCTGCATGTCCGGGGTCAGCTGGTCTGAGGCCGTTGCGGCGGGCGAGTGCGGATCCAGCGACATGAGATAGCCGACCGGGACCCGGAGGTCGATGAGGTCACGGGCCGCGGTGTCGAACGGGCGGCACGGCCACGGTGCATCTCGGCAGACCGCGTACCGTGCGTGCTCGCCGGGCGGTGGCAGGTGATCCAGGTCGGCCGGTCGCGGGCGCGGTGGGCTTGGCCGGGCAGGTCCGCGGCGGTCCGCCGGCCGGTGCCCGCGCGGCCGGTGGGGGTGTGGCCGAGCAGTAGATCGAGTGCTGGTCCGGAATGGTGGCGGCCGCGGCGTGCTCGCGTCGCGAAGTCGTCCTGTCCGCCGCCGACGCTGATGTCGGCCGGTGGCCGACGTGGCGGACCGGAGCCGCCTCGGCCGGTGTACCGGGTACTTCGTCGGCGCCATGGCGGCCTTCGCGGTCACGTCCCCCTTGGGCGAACCTCGTACAGCCGGTGAGCAGGACCAGCAGTCCCCAGGCGGCGGCCGCCATGCCTGCCGGGCGGAAGTCCGCGAGTGATCCGGACACCGCCGCGGCCAGCAGCAGCGCCGCCGACACCATGGCCGACCGGTGTCGTCCCGCCCGGACCGCCCGGGGCATCGGGCGTCGGTGCCGAGCTCCGGTCGCGCGGGAGGATGAGGGCCTCGCCGTGGAGACGGCGGTGACCACGGGCCGGTCGTGGGGTGTCGCAGCCCCTGCGGGGCGGTCTGGTTCCCGATTCGGACGTGGGGCGGGAGCCGGTGTCGTTGCGAGGACGCGGTGATCGCGTAGTCCCGGAAGGGCGTGAAGCCGCAGCACCCGCCGCTGTCCACGGCCCCGCACGCGTTCAATGCTCGTGATGTGCGCCATCCCGGTGTCCTTCCGCTTCGCTCGGCCCGACCACAGGGGTGACCGGTGGACTCGACGACGGCGGTGTTCGGAGGGGACGAGGGCCGTCGCGACGCACTCGGAACGCTAGGCTGGTGTATTAGTACACCTCAAGGGGCGACGTGTGATCTCACCCGATCGACCGAACACCGAGTTCGACACGGACACCGGGTGTGCTAGAACACCCGGTGAGTGGAGGAGGAGAAGTCAGCGTGTCGACGAACGAACGGCCCATGCCGCGCTACATGCAGGTTGTCGAGAAGTTCCGGGACCGCATCCTGGCCGGAGACCTGGCCGAGGGGGACACCATCCCGTCCGCCCGGGAGATCGCCCTGACGGAGAACGTCGCCCTCGCCACGGCGACCAGGGTTCACGCGACGCTGCGCGCCGAAGGACTCACCCAGGCCAGGCCCGGTGTGGGGACCGTGGTGCGTCGCATCCACCTCAGCGCCCGCGACCGGTCGCAGCTCGTGCTGACCAGCGGACGGATCTACCCCTCAGGCCACTACGCCCGGATCCTGTCCGCCGAACTGGTCCACGCGCCCGACCACGTCGTCGACGCGCTGCGGCTGGACCCCGGCGCGCAGGCCGTCCGCAGGCGCCGCACCACCTTCGACGCGAACGACCTGCCGCTGTCGACGTCGGTGTCGTGGTTCGACGGCGCCCTGGCCGAGTCCGCGCCCGCGTTGCTGTCGACCGAACGCATCCTGGAAGGCACCGCCCGCTACGTCGAGCAGCGCAGCGGCCGGACACGCTCCGACCGCGAACAGCTGTTCCTGTCGGCCGGTCACGCCACCGCCGAGGAGGCGCTGCAGCTCGACCTGCCGGAAGGCTCGGCGATCCTGCGAGGACGCAACCTCTACTTCGACACCGACGACGGTGTCATCGAGTACGGCGAGTCCGCCAGCCGTCCGGACCTGGAGACCAGGTTCGACTACTCCACGAGCACGGAGAACCGATGAGGCACCTGCACAGCGGCAAGGTCCGCGACCTGTACGAACTCGACGGTGGCGACCTGCTGCTGGTCGCCACCGACCGGGTATCGGTCTACGACGTGGCACTGCCCACCCCGGTGCCGGACAAGGGCGCGCTGCTGACCCAGCTGTCGCTGTGGTGGTTCGACCAGCTCGCCGACCTGGTGCCCAACCACGTCATCTCCGCCACCGACGTGCCGCTGGAGTTCGCCGGCCGCGCGATCCGCTGCACGCCGTTGAAGATGGTCACCGTGGAGTGCATCGCCCGCGGCTACCTCACCGGCCTGGGCCTGCGCGAGTACCGGCGCGACGGCACCGTCTCCGGCGTCGCCCTCCCGCCCGGCCTCGTTGACGGCAGCAAGCTCCCCGAGCCGATCTTCACGCCCACCACCAAGGGCGGCGACACCGGCCACGACGAGTTCATGACCTTCGCCGACGTCGTCGACCAGGTCGGCCAGGACCTCGCCGAACGCCTGCGCGAACTGACCCTGGCCATCTACACCACCGGCGCGGCCATCGCCGCCCAACGCGGCATCATCATCGCCGACACCAAGGTCGAGTTCGGCATCGCCGCCGACGGCACCCTCACCCTCGGCGACGAAGTCCTCACCTCCGACTCCTCGCGCTTCTGGCCCGCCGACCAGTGGCAGCCCGGCCGCGAGGGCGGGCAGCCCTCGTTCGACAAGCAGTTCGTCCGCGACTGGTCGTTGACCACCGGCTGGGACAAGACCCCGCCCGGACCGGACATGCCCGATGACATCGTCGACGCCACCCGCGCCCGCTACATCGAGGTCTACGAACGCATCACCGGCAACACCTGGGCCCGGGACCCTGAGTTCCGACGCGACCCGACCACCGACCCCGCCCTCGACGGTTACCGCAAGCTCGATCTCGACGGCCAGCTCGGCTACACCCGCCGCATCCACGGCGACTGACCGGACGCGGCGACGCCCTCGCACCCTCCGGCAGTGCGTTCGGGCGTCACCGGAACGCCACCGCCGGACGTGGAAGGGCGGTCCTCAACAAGGTCACTCCCAAGAGGACCGCCCTAGATCTTGGGCCGTTGGCGCATGGCGGGGACGAAAGCAGGGGATGGAACCTGGTCCGGGGCAGGACGACGATCGGGCGGTTGTTCCGGCGGGGCATGGCCCGACTCGTCGTCCACGGAGTCGACCACCTCCACGGCGTCCTCTGCCGTAACCACCTGCCACGGACGGCAGTCGACTCCCATCGAGCAGTGCCGGGTACCGGACAGGCAGGGACCTACAAGGGGCAGTGAGCTGGCCCGGGCTGCACCGAAGCGGACGGCATCGCCGCCCCGTGTCCAGCCGCCGGAACACAGAGGGTCGGCGATGTGATCCTCCCGGCCGTCTGCCGCGACGGTCTCACCGGCGCCGACGAACTCGCGACCATGTCCGACCGCTCGCTCTGGCACACCCGCGTCACCGGTGAACCTGAAGTCGAGATGACGTTGCCCCCACCTGCTCGGCAGCTACGCCCCGACCGGTGTCGTGTCGGCCGGCGACCACTGACCACCCGGACCCAACACCACCGTCGAACCGAGCCCGACCACGTCTCAGCCTCGGCCACCTCGGACGGGCGCACGGCCGGTCCTGCGGCGAAGTGCCCGAGTGCCGCTGTCGTTCAGCGCACGGATGATCTCCGGACGTTGGGCTGGAGTGGTCCCGCGCAACACGATCACGAGGCCGAGCACACGCCCGACTACAAGACAGAGAGTCACCAGAGCGCCCACTGTGCCCAGTGTTCCCAAGCTCGACCACATGGCCACCTCCCGCCATCAGTCAAGCACCGCAACGGCCGAAGATGCGTGACTTCTGTTAGTGGGAAGCGGAAATTTCGGCATGGCGCACCTGCAGTTCGTAAAATGACGCATATCGGCAGCCGCTAGAACACGATGACCGTGACTACGCAGGGTGGCCTCGTCGATGAGTGGAACGCCATGAGCAGGCCGGATTCCGGAGCCGTCCGCGTGCGGCGTCCTCGTGATGCGGTCTCCGTCGATTGCCCCGCCCCGAGCGGGGCCTGTTGAGCCGGCCGTTCTTCCAAGAGGGCCTCATCAACTGCTCCCGCCCCGCACGGTCTGCCGCGGATCGGTCGATGCGGCCGTGGCTGACCTCGAGCCGACCAGGATCCACCCGGCTTGCTCACTCTTCGTGTTCGATGAGCACGCAAAGCGAAGTGGGTAGTTTGCTACATGCGACTACATGTAGTTATCTGTTGACGATCTGGTGTTCGGAACGGTGTCGTCGCCGATTGAACGGCATGCCCATACCGGTTTCGTGTCCACCAACGGACGAGTGCGCCATAAGTCGGGTGCGACCACGTGACCTCAGTGGTCAAAGTTTGACTGGTCAATGTTTTGACCATACGGTCGCCGTGTGACAGCCGATCAGGCCACCCCGCAGGCCGTGCAGGACTTCATCAACGCCCGTGACGCACTCTTCCGCGCCATCGACTTCGACCATGCACGCGGTGTCGGTGCCAACGAGATCGCCCGCGCGGCCGCATCCGCGATCAGCAGGCCCACCGTGCTGTCCTACCTCGCCGCCACACGACTGCACACCGACGCGCGCGATGCCCTGCGCGCAGCCGGACTCGAAGGCCCCTTCGGTATCGAGATCACCGGCCGGTTCGGCCGTGAATCGCGCATCGTGCTGCTCGTCCTCGCCTGCGACCCCGACGAGATCGAGCAGGACCCGGACACGCTGGTCGCCCGGGCCGCCGACGCCCTGCGCGACGCGGGCATCGACATCGACCGTCCCGAGCAGCGGGGTTCGCTCAGGGACGCGCTGTGGGACGGCGAGGCCCTGCGGCTACGCCGATCGCGGCATCGGGCGCGGTAACCGGCGCTTCTGCTCCGGCGTTCGACGGACGACACCGTGGACACGGCCGCCGCGGCCGGGTGGGGACGGGGCAGTTCACTGCGGCAACTACGCCACCCGCAAGACACCCGAGATCAGGACCAGGCTCGTCAGCTATCCCCGGTTCCACCTGCACTTCACCCCGACCGGCGCCTTCTGGCTCAACCTGGTCGGGCGACGAGTTCGTCGCGGTACTCGCGCACCGCCTGGAGCTTCGGTTCGTCGCCGGCCGCCCGTGTCAACGCGCCTTCCAGGATCTTCACCCCCTGGTGTTCGTGTCACGGACGACTCCCTCCAGGCCCTGTCGGACCATGTCTGGAAAACCACCGGGCTACCGGGGGAGCTCACACCAAACATGATGAAAAGGGTTCACTGCTGGAAGACGTCCCGGGGCAGGACCTCGCAGCCCAGGGCTGCCGCCGCCTGGGCCACGACGGCGTGGACCCGTTTCACGTCGGCCGGTGGGTACGTGATCTCGAATCCCTGGGGGTCGTAGGTCACGCGCCAGTCGCCGGCGTCGACGACGTGCTGGTCGCCGACCGAACGGCGTACGGTCGTGTCGCCCAACGCGGCTCGCAGGATGTCCAGCGACTGCGTGTGCGGGGACAGCCGGACCGCCAGCAAGGACCGCCGCGGACCGACCGGGTCGAACCACTGGCTGTGCGCGCGGAACGCGTCCGGCAGCAGCTCGCTCTTCAGCCTGCCCGCGAGCCAGCCGGCCAGGAATGCCGCCGCCCCGACGGGATGCTCCTCGAACTCGGCGCTTCGCAGGCCCCACACCACGACCGGCCACGCGTCCGGCTCGCCTTCGGTGCGCCAGCACAGCAGGTCCCCGTTGCTGGTCGCGCCCCACGGCGGAAGGCCGCCCGGCTCCGGGTGGATGGGGTACGGGTAGTACTCGGGGTAGTCGGCCCTGGCCTCGCGCTCGTAGTCCAGGAGGTCGTCCGCGTCCGATTCGAGCCGGATCAGGTCGCAGAACTCGCCCAGCCCGTAGGTCTCGACCAGCGACCGGTAGTCCTCGGGGAGCGGGGGGTCCACCGGCGGGGCGGCAACGGGGACGGCCGGCGGCGGCGCGAGACGCCGGAGCTCCTCGATGGGGGTCACGGGCCGTGAACCTACTCTGTTCGCGTCGGACGCGGTGGCGGAAGGGCAATCGCACTCGGTCGGCCGCGCTGACGACTGGTTGTACGGGGCCATGATGTTGGTGACGGCGTCGTGGAGCCGGGTGGCCGGCGGCTATTCCGTTCCGTCACGAAATCGCCTGCAAGTAGGTGTTTCCGAGCTATCGGTGTTGGGTGAGTCGGCGGCCGGCGGGGTCGTTCGTAGTCGCGGACGCAGCGGCGGTGTCCTGCGCGCCCGGTCGAGCAGGGGGTCGGTGCAGGCGCCGTCGGCCCACACCAGCGCGATTCGTTCCCCGGCGGTGGCGCGCATCCGGCGCAGCAGGCTGCGGGCGGCGACCGGTCCTGCGTCGAGGCGGGCGTGACCAACACGGCCACCGGCAACCCCAGGGTGTCCACGACGATGTGCCGCTTGCGGCTTGACCTTCTTCCCGCCGTCCCAACCGCGGGTGGACCGGCTGACGGTCTCGGCGGCGCGCACGGACTGCGAGTCCATCACCGCCGCCGACGGAGCCGCCGTCCGCCCCTCCGTCAGGCGGAAGCGGCCGCGCAGTCTGCGCACCGACTGGCTTTCACCTGCGCAAGCCCGAAAACGGGCACTGATAAAGCCATGGTGCACCGATCGCAGGGCGCTGCCCGGCAGGTTCGGCATCCGGCCCGGCTGCTGCGGGTGCCGGGCCAACGCCATCGCCCGCCGTCTCGACGTCGCGGTGACGGCGGATGACGGGCGTGGTGACCGGGTAGCCCTTGGCAGCCGCGAGAGCATGGGGACGTGCAGCACAACGAGATCAGTGGCGGGCAGTTCTTCAACGCGGTCGTCCAGGGGCGGGACGTCGTCATCGAGTCCCCGCGGGAGATCACCCCGGCGCTGGGCGGGCTGCCCGACCGGTCGGTGGCCTTCGCGGGGCGGGACGACGTGCTGCGAGACGTGCTGGGCGCCTTGGACCCGGAGGCCGGGGGAGTGCTGGTGCAGGCCGTGTCCGGGCTGGCGGGCGTGGGCAAATCCGAACTGGTCAAGCAGGTGGCCCACGTGGCGCTCGGCAACCCGGGCTGGTTCCCGGGCGGGGTGCTGTTCGCGGACCTGTCCGGGCAGGACCCGACCCGCCGCCTGGAACCGGGGCAGGTGCTGGAGGGGTTCCTGCGCTCGCTGGCCGTACCTCCGGCGAACATCCCGCCGGACGTGCAGGACCGGATCCGGCTGTACACCTCGGTGCTGGCCGCGTACGCCGCGCAGGACAAGCGCCTGCTCGTCGTCCTGGACAACGCAGCGGACGCGGCGCACGTGCGACCACTGCTGCCCACGGACGGGTCCACCCGCGCACTGGTGACCTCCCGCCGTCGGATGGGCGGCTTGGCCGCGCGGCTGGTCGATCTCGACGTGCTGACCCCCGAGGCGTCCGTGGGCGTGCTGCGCGACGCCCTGCGCCTGGCGCGTGGGCGAGGCGACCGCCGGGTGGACGACCACTCCCGGGACGCCGCGACCGTGGCGCACCTGTGCGGCCACCTGCCCCTGGCGCTGCGGATCGCGGCCGCGCTGCTTGCCGACGACCCGGCCTGGTCGCTCGCCGAGATGGCCGTCGCGCTGGAGGACGAGCGCGCCCGGCTGGACGAGCTGAGCTACGAGGACCGCGCGGTGCGCGCCGCTTTCGACCTCTCCTACGACCGCCTCGACGCCCGGCACGCCCAGGTGTTCCGGTTGCTGGCGGTCAATCCCGGTCCGGAGGTCTCCACCCCTGCGGCCGCCCGGCTCTCCGACGTCGACGAGCGCACCGCCCGGCGGATCGCGACGGAGCTTGCCCGGGCCCACCTGATCGAGCACGGCACCGCCTCCGGTCGGTGGCGCATGCACGACCTGGTCCGCATCTACGCCGCGGAGCAGGGCGAACGCAACGCCGAGGCCGACGACCGCGGCGCGGCCCTGGACCGGCTGTTGGGCTACTACCTCACCACGACGCAGGCTGCCACTCGCGTGTCGTCCGGTGACGGCGAGGCCGGCCCGTTCGCGACCCGGGAGGACGCCATGTCGTGGCTGGAGGCCGAACGCCCCAACCTGACGGCCGCCGTCCACGCCGCCGGCCACCGTCCCGAGGCGGTGGTCGCCCTGGCCTTGGCGGTGGACGACTACCTGGGCCTGCGGCACCGGTACCCGGAGTGGATCGCCGTCGCCGACGCGGCGGTGACGGCCGCCCGGCGGTCCGGTGACCGACTCGGCGAAGGCCGGGCCTTGGACAGCCTGGCCACCGCGTTGTGCGAGATCAACGCGGTGGATGAGGCCATCGAGATCGCGCGGGAAGCAGTCGCGGTGCTGCGCGCGGCGAACTTTCAGGAGGAGGAGTCGCACGCGTGGTCGACCCTCTCGTTCGCCTTCGCCGCCGCCCGGCGTTTCGGCGAGGCGACGGACGCCATGCACCGGAGCGCCATGGTGTTCTTCGAGGACGCGGACAGCTCTGCGAAAGCGAGCCGGGTCAGCACCGACGAGGGGACGCTGCTGGACACGATGCGGAAGTTCGACACCGCGTTCAAGACCTACGCCGAGGCGATGGCCGCCGCCCGGGAGTCCACCGACCCGAAGGCCGCGCAGCGTGCGGGCGAGGAGCTGACCTTCGCCCTGACCGGCGAACGATCGCCCGACCGGGCGGACGAGGTGCTGGCCCGTCGGATGCTCGACGTGGAGGCCGTGAACTTCGACCCGGGGTTACGGGCCGCGGCCCTCCACTACCGGGCGCAGTCCCTGGCACGTCAGGGCCGACTGGCGGAGGCCGTCGGTGCCTTCGACGACGCCGTCTCGGCCATGCGGCACGCGGACGGCTTCGACGGGCTGGCCCTGGCGCTGACCGACCGCGCGTTCCTGATGCGGAGCGCGGGCCGGTCCGGCGAGGCCGTCGCCGACCTCGCTGAGGCGGCGGAGCTGTTCTACGACACCAGCGACCTGCTGCGATCGGGCCTGGCCCGTAACAGCCTCGGCACCGTGCTCACCGGCCTCGGTCGCCATGAGGAAGCGATCGAGGCGTTCCGCGCCGCGTTGGACGCCTTCGAGCAGTCGTCGCACCGCCTCGGCCGGACCAACCGACGCGCCACGCTGAACAACCTCGCCATCGCCCTGGACCGGGCGGGCAGGCCGGACGAGGCCACCGAGACCCGCCACCAGGCCGCGACCGGGACCTGAAGTCCGTGACGGGTGTGTCGAGCCTGTCGCGGTACTGCCTGTTCAGCGTTGCGGGGAAGGTCAGGTCGAGCCCCACCCCCTCGGGGTCGGATATGGCGGGGTGTTGTCACCGACGAGATCCGGGCGCACCCGGATCGGGGAGTACCTCTTGCCCGTTCATTTCCCAGGTGCGTTCGGGTCGAGGTCCCCGTGGAGGAGTGCGCGTTCGGTTTCCGGGGTGCCGATGGCGGTGAACAACGCCGCGGCGCAGTGCCACGCGGTTCCGGCGGCGTGGGGTTGACCGTCGGCCTGGAGGGCGTGGCCGAGCAGCAGGGCGGTGCTCGCTTCGCCGTGGCGGTGGCCGGTGGAGCGGTGCAGGGCGAGTGCGCGTCGGCCGCAGGTGAGGGCTCGGCCGAGGTCGCCGGTGTCAAGGTGGACTTTCAGGAGGACGGTGAGGGCGTGGGCCGCCACGACGCGGAAGCCGACGCGGTCGGCTTCGGCGTGGGCGTGCTCGGCCAGCGTGCGCGCGTGGGTGTGGTTGCCGAGGTGGTGGTGGCAGGAGGCCAGGCCGATGAGGGCCACGACCTCGGCGTAGCGGGTGTCCGCTTCCCTGGCGAGCCGCAGTGCGCGCTCGTGGTCGGCGAGGGCGGCCTCCGGGTGGCCCAGGCGCAGGTGCACGGCGCCGCGGGTGTTCAGGGCGTTGGCTTCGACCGGGCGGTGGCCGGTGTCGGCGGCCAGGGCGACGGCCTCGTCGGCACGGTCCAGCGCGTTGTCGTGCTCGCCCTGGTCCAGCCGGATGCCCGCGAGGACGCGGAGCGATTCGGCCTCGGCGCCGCGGTCGCCGACCTCGCGGTGCAGGGTCAGGGCCGCGGTGATGTGCTCGTGCGCGGTGTCCAGGTGGCCGAGCAGGTGGTGCGTCTCGCCGAGGTTGGCCAGGTTCACCGCCTCGTTGTGGCGTGAGCCCGCTGCGCGGTTCAGCTCCAGCGCGCGGGCGTGGTGCTCGGCGGCCCGCTGGAGTTCTCCTTGCAGCACGTAGACGAGACCGAGGTTGCCCAGCGTGTTCGCCTCGCCCGCCGGGCGGCCGGTGCGGATGGCGACGTCGAGGCCGGCCCGGTAGTGCCGCGCGGCCTCGGGCAGTTCGCCCAGCCAGAAGTGCGCGGTGCCCAGGTTGCTCAGCGCGGCGGTCGCCCCGTCGAGCCAGCCGCCGGACCGGGCGTGTTCGGCGGCCAGGGTGTACTGCCCGATCGCGACCCGGTAGCGGCCGTGCAGTCGGTGCAGGTCGGCGAGGCAGAGTTCCGCCGCGGCCCGGCCGACCGGATCGCCCGCCGACGTCGCCGCGGTGAGCGCGGTGGTCGCGATCGCCTGCCACTCGACCGTGCACATCCGCAGCCAGAAGTAGCCGCGCAGCGAGTCGGCCAGCAGCCAGGAGAACTCGCCGTGCGCGGCGGCGGCGAGGTTCGCGCGTTCGGCGTCGAGCCAGGCCAGCGCCTCCGTCCCGGTGGCGAAGGCCGGCGTGCCGACACGGCTCGCGGGCACGGCCAGTCGCAGTCGCGTCGGGTAGAGCTTGCGGGCGCCGGCGTCCACGCCGCCCAGGTACCAGTCGAGCAGTCGGCCGGTGGCCGCGGCCCGGTCGGCCTCCCGCGCGCCCAGCTCGGCGGCGTACAGCCGGAGCAGGTCGTGGAAGGCGTACCGGCCGGGAGCGGGGCGGACGAGCAGGTGCGCGTCGACCAGCAGTTCCAGCGCGGACGTCGTCGGTCCGGCGTCCGCGTCGGCCAGCGCCGCCGCCGCGCCGACGCCGAAGTCGGCTCCGGGCACGAGGCCGAGCAGCCGGAACAGCCGGGCCGGCTGCGCTGCCAGGGCCGCGCAGGAGTGGTCGAACGCGACCCGGACGGCCGTCTCGTCGTCCCCGACGACCGCGAGCCGGTCGAGCCGGTCGTCCGCGGCGAGTTCCGCGACGTGCGCGGCGACGGTCCGGTCCGGGTGCAGGGTCAGGTTGGCGGCGGCGATCCTCAGCGCCAACGGCAGGAACCCGCACAACCGCGCGAGCTCGCCCACCGCGCCGGTCTCGGCCGCGACCCGCGCCGGCCCCAATGTCCTGGTGAGCAGCGCGTGCGCCTCGTCGGGCGTGAGCACTCCGAGCGCCAGGTGCTCGGCGCCGTCGCGGGCGACTAGGCCGCCGAGGCCGTACCGGCTGGTCACGATCACCACCGAGCCGGGACCGCCCGGCAGCAGCGGACGGACCTGGTCGACGTCGCGGGCGTCGTCCAGCAGCACGAGCACCCGCCGGTCGGCCACCAGCGTGCGGTAGAGGGCGGCTGCCCGGTCCGGGTCCGGTGGCACCTGCCCGGCGGGCACGCCCAGCGCCGAGAGGAAACCCGACAGGGCCGCGATCGGCCGCACCGGCGGCGTGGGGGCGTGCCCGCGCAGGTCCACGTGCAACTGCCCGCCGTCGAACGACGTCCGGACCCGGTTCGCCCAGTGCACCGCGAGCGTGGTCTTGCCGACCCCGGCCGGCCCGGCGACCACCGCGACGGCCGTCGAGTCCGTCGCGCCGGCGAGGAGCGCGTCGAGCCGTTCCAGGTCGCGTGCTCGTCCCGTGAAGGCGGACGCCGAGATCGCCGCGGGCAGTTGCGCGGGCAGGGGAGTCGTCGGTGCGGGTGACGGCGGGGTGTCGTCGCCGAGGTGTTGCCGGTAGGCGGCGAGGGCGTCACCGCCGGCGAGCACGGCGTGCTCCACCTGCCTCGGCACCGCGCTGGGCTCTATCCCGAGCTGCTCGACGAGAGTGGCGCGCAGCCGCCGGAACGCGGCCAGCGCCTCGCCCTGCCTGCCCGCCCCGTACAGCGCGAGCATCAACTGCGCCCACAGCCGCTCCCGCAACGGGTGCTCCCGCACCAGCGCGGTCAGCTCGGCGACGAGCTCGGCGAACCGCCCGAGTCCCAGGTCCGCGTCGACCCGCCGTTCCAGCACGGCGAGCCGCCGTTCGTCCAGCCGGTCCGCAGCGGTCCGGCACGAGTCCAGCGGCACGTCGTGCAACGCGGGCCCCCGCCACAGCCCGAGCGCCGCACGCAGCCGGTCCGCGCCCGCCAACTCCTCGAACACGTCGGCGTCCAACTCGCCGGGGGCCACCCGCAGCAGGTAGCCGGGCGCCCGGGTGAGCAGCCGGCCTGCGGGCAGCACCCGCCGCAACCCCGACACGCACCCGTGCAGCAGCCGCCGTGCCGCCGACGGCGCGTCATCGCCCCACAGGTCGGTCACCAGCCGTTCCTGCGACACCGCCCGGTTCGCGTCGAGCAGCAGCAGGGCGAGCAACCCCCGCTGCTGCGGCCCGCCCAGCGCCACCGGCCGTTCGTCGGCCAGCACCTCCAGCGGACCGAGGATCCTGAACGAGAGGGGCACGGCGGACCTCCGCGGAAGGGGCGCACACCCCTGTGAAGAGCCGCCGTGCCCGCCGCGGATACCCCTTTCGGTCAGCTCACGACCGCGGACCGGACCTGGAACGACCAGTCCGCGGAGTCGGTGGGGTCGTTGTCGCCGTACCGGAGTCGGATCGAGCCGGCGTCGGCCACGACACCCAGGTCGCGGATGTGGTCGTCGCCGGCCGAACCGGTGCCCGTGTTGTCCATGACGAAGCCCTGGATCACCTTCGGCCCGGCGTTCGCGGGCAGCGTGGCGGTGCCGCTGTCACGCACCAGGCCCGTCGCCAGGGTGCTGCGGAGCCGACTGGTCGGCACCCACGCGTAGTCGACGTCGTAGGTGAAGGGGTCGTCCCCGTTCCGGTCCCGGAACGCCGTCACCAGGAAACCGCCGCTCTCGGTGATCCCGATCTTGTCCAGGTGGTGGTCGCCGTTGTCGAACGCGACGCGGAAGCCGGTGAGCACGAACAGGAAGCTCCCGCTCGGGCGGGTGAAGAGGGGCACCGAGCACTCGCCCCTGCAGTTGCCGTGGAACGAGTGCTGCGAGATCCCGGTCGGATCGACCCGCTCGTGGGCGAGGCGGTAGTCGAAGTTGTCGTCGCTGTTCGCGTCGGCGAACGAGACCTGCACCGCCAGCTGTTGCGGCAGCGGCATCGCCGCCACCTGCCGGATGTGGTGGTCGCCGCCCGTGAAGTGGTAGTCGAAGCGGGCGAGCAGCGGCGCGCCGACCGTGCTCGCGGCCCGGAACACCGTGCCCCGGCCGCTGCCGACCAGTTCGTCCAGTGCCTGGACGCCGATCGGCTGTGCGGCGGCGACGGCCGGCGAGGACAGGCCGCCGAGAACGGCGACGGCGGTCGTGGCCAACGCGATCGCCACAGTGCGCGTGGATGGGTTCATGCGGTGACCCTGCGCCCGGGTTGTGGGCGAATTGTGGGCATCCGGTGGGAGCCGGGCCGCGTCCGCGTCCCGCCGTCGTCAGTGGCCCCGGTCCGGGCGGCGTGGGGGGCGGTTGAGGCTGACGGTGGCCCAGAGGACGTGTCCGTCGGGCGTGTGGACGGTGCCGGAGGCCGTGCTCAGCCGGCGCGTCCTGGTCAGGTCGGGCGCGGTGGCGGGACGGGCGGCGCCGAAGTAGCGGACGGCGACGGCCAGGTGCTCGGGACGGCGTTCCAGCAGCAGGATCAGCACGGTGCCGGGAATCGCGGTCGATCGGGCCAACCCGGCCAGCTCACCGGCCAGCAGTGCCGTGCTTGGGGTGACCTCGTGCAGGCCCTCCCACGCGCGGCAGGTGCGTCGGGTGAAGTCGCGGGCCAGGTGGTCGGTGTCGGTGTCGAGGGGGAGCAGCGCCTGGTCCCGTTGCCGCGGCGGCGGGTCGCCGACGGCGTCCAGCGCCGCGGGCACCCCGTCGTGGCAGGGCAGGAACCGGGGGATGCCGTTGCGGGCGAGCATGCGGCGGTGGCCGGCGGTCGTGGCGGCGAGCAGCAGCGGGGTGCTCGACCAGCTCTGACAGCGCGTCCACACCGATACGAACACGCTGGTCATGGAACCGCTGCCGATCTCGAACCCGGGACCGAGGACGACGATCAGCGCCTGCGGCTGCTCGATCATGTGCTTGAGCAGACCGTCGCGCAACCGTGCGTAGGTCGACAGGTCCAACCGGCCGGCGGGGCACAGCAGCACCACGTCGTGGTGGGACCGGACCGGCAGGGACAGTTCCGAGCCGGGACCGCGCGGTCTGCTCTCGGACGAAGCGGACTGGTCCACCGTACCGTCACTACAGCGCCTGGCTGCCGCGCGCTCCGCGCATCAGCGGACGACGGCGAATGCCACCCGAACGCATGCCTCCGCAGGTGGGGCGGCGTTCGGCGGATGTGGTCGAAGCCGCCCGCCTCACCCTGAGGTGACCGACTGTCGCCCCAATGCCACGATCGGCCGGGTGCTCGTGTCGCGGTTGCCGAGGACGACCACCGTCCGACCGGTGTCCGGGAACACGTCCGGGGCCGCCCGGCCGGGGCCGCTGCCGGAGTCGACGAGAACGCGCCGTGGTGGGGCTGCCGGTGTAGGGCAGCCAGGGCGTGGTCGTGATGTCGACCCGCTCACCGGACGGCGGTGGCGCGGCGGCCCTGAACGGCGTCCGTGGTCGGCGGGACTGCCGGAAGCGTGCAAGGACGTCGCTGGTACGCGGTCGCGATGGCGGGTCGATCGGGCCGGCGGGCCCCGACCGCGGTGGAGGACCAGCGCGGTGGAGGACCGGTCAGCCGTTGCTGTCGTTACCGCCGTAGGAGCCATTGGTGACACCATCGGCGCCGCCGGCCCCGTGCGGGCCGAGTCGTGCCCGGGAAGTCGTGTCGGCGCCCGATCGCCCCCTGGTGTCGGCGGGCACGTCCAATCCTGCCCGTTGGGCGCGGGAACGCCGGTCGACCAGGTATCCCACGAGCAATACGACTGCGCAGAAGACGACTGCGTAGATCCAGGTCGGCATCGCTGTCCCTTCATGGTTCCAGGGATGATCGCTCGCGTGCGATCGGAATCGTCCGGAGCGCCGGTATGTGTGCTGGCACGCTTCCCGGTGGTGGACTTGGGCATTGCTTGACGTTGGGGTCGGTCCGCTACGCCGGTCCTCGGGCCGGAGCGTCACCGGGTGGGGTGAAGGCGAACGTGACACCGGTGAGCTTCTCGCTGTCGTCCCAGAGTCGCCGGGCCGCGGCGGTGTCCTTCGCGCGTGCGGAGATCCGGGCGCGGGCGGGAGGGCCTTTGAGCTCGAAGAAGCGGGTCGGGCCCCAGTAGCTGCCGCTTTCGGCGTCCGGGTCGGTGGCGGCGCGGAGCGTGGGCAGTGCGCCGTCGTGCGGCTTCATCCCGACCAGTGGGCTGACGAACCGGGCCAAGGCCCCCGCGGTGCGTCCGAGGTCGGTCGCGGTCCAGCCGGGGTGGGCGGCCGTCACCCGCGGGTGTCCGGCCCCGGTGCGGCGGTGCAGTTCGAGCGCGAACAGCATGTTCGCGAGCTTGCTCTGCCCGTAGGCCTTGCCGGCCTCGTACCGGCGGCGCTTCCAGTCGAGGTCGTCGAAGTCGATCAGCGCGGTGTTCTGCGTCATGCTGGAGACCACGACGACCCGCGATCCCGGTGTCCGTTCCAGGAGTGGGAACAACTGTGCGGTGAGGGCGAAGTGACCGAGGTGGTTGGTCCCGAACTGCAGCTCGAAGCCCTGTTTCGTGCGGGTGGGCGGCGGCACCATGACGCCCGCGTTGTCCACGAGGAGGTCGAGCCTGTCGTCGCCCGCCCGGAACGCGTCGGCGAACGCGGCAACGGAGTCGAGGTCGGCCAGGTCCAGCAGCGCGAACCTCACGGTTCCCGAAGGGGCGTCGGCGCGGATGGCCCGCACGGCCGCATGTCCTTTGTCCGGGTTGCGGCAGGCCAGCACCACGTCGGCGCCTTTGCGGGTGAGCATCCGCGCCGTCTCGAAGCCGATGCCGGTGTTGGCGCCGGTGACGACCGCCGTGCGGCCGGTCTGGTCGGGGATGTCGTCGAACGTCCACCCGCTCATGACCCGAAGTCCGCCCGGTCGCGATCGGGGAAGGTGAAGCCCTTGGTGAACAGCCAGATCGGGAGGATCAACTCGAACAGGCCGCCGGGGACCAACGCGATCATCCCGACGCCCGCGGTCACGTCGAGGACGCCGAACACGTCCAGCACGCACCCCGCCAGCAACGCCGGATAGCCGATGACGCCGAACAGCACGATCCACCGGGGGACCAGTCTCGACCGGTACAGCAGGGTGGTCATGCACATGCCGGCGGCGGTGGTGACGAGGTAGATCATCAGGATGGCCACGCCGTACTGCGCCCGCAGCAGCGCTTCGAGGCCCGTCGTGACGGACGTGTCGACCGTGCCGTCGCGCAGCCCGGCGCCGAGTTCGATCACCAGCAGCGGGATCGCCAGGTAGAACAGGCTCGCCGCGAGTTCGGCGACGCGGAAACCCACGTGCGCGAGGGCCAGGGACTCCCCGTGCCGCTTGAGCAGGGGGTACAGCAGGACGGCGATCCCCACGACCCCGAACTGGCCCGCCAGCAGGATCGCGCCGGTGGCCAGCGCGGTGGTCTGCGCGGACGCGCCGGCCAGGAAGTCGGGCCGGTCCAGGACACCGGAGTTGAGCGTGTCGGCGAAGATGAACGCGACGGTGGCGGTGAGGAAGAGCAGTCCGACGAGCGCGGCGGTCTTCCTGGTGGACGCCGTCGTCGGCCCGGCTCGCTGTGTCGTCGGGGCGGTGGTGGTGGGCGGGTGCGCTCTTTCCGGTGCTGACATCGGGGTGGCCTCATGTCCGGTCGTAGGGGTCGAAGCGGTCGTCACGTCGGGTCGCGGTCATCGCGCGGTGGTGACCGGGTCTTCGCGCCGCCGAAGTGCGCCCGCGGTGAGGCGGCGACCTCGGATCACCAGCCACAGCGCCAGCAGGAACTCGCCGACGAACGTGTAGGTGGCGATGTCGGGCCAGGGGTGTGGGGTGAGCATCACGCCGAAGCTGTCGACCAGGTAGCCGAGTCCCGCGATGACCACCAGCGCGCCGAGGACCTTCGGCATGAAGCCCGAGCGGTGCGCCAGGTAGCCGACCACGACCAGGTGCGCGCCGAACAGGACGAGTGCGACCGCCCAGAGGTCGTAGAACGCGTCGACCTCCAGCATCACCTGGGCGTTGCGCTGATCCACGCTCAACACCCCGAGGTGGTCGCCGTCGCCGAGCAGGCGCACCGCCCCCAGCAGCCGGGCGATCGCGACCATGAAGACACCCGCGTACACGAGCCTGAACGCCGCCGCGACCATCGAGGTGTTCCGGTCCACCGCGCTCAACACCCGGTACAGCCCCCAGGCCACGACCACGTCGAGCGCGACGACCAGGAACAGGCTCGTCACACCGAGCCGGAACAGGGTGCCGGACTCCGTGATGCCCGCCGCCGTCCGTCCCGCGTCCCCGCGCGTCAGCAGCCCGTCGAGGACGAACACCTTCGCGAAGCCGGCCAGAGCCGCCATCAGCAGCAGGCCTGTCCCCGCCGCGATCGCGGCGTTACGGATCGAGCGGGTCGCCGCCGTCACGGGCGCGGCGGCGATGGAGCCATCCCCGGTCTGCCGTGGTGCGGGCGGTGTCCGGGCACCGGGCGTCATCGGATCTCCTCACGGGAGAGTGTGCTGTCGCCCGACGAGGTCGTCGTGGCGGGAAGGACGTGCGGGCGCGACGTGGGCGCCGCCGGATATTCCCGGCGTCGTCGACTTCCCGAACGGGAGCGGTATTTTGTACGCTGTACAAATCCTGTTCCTGGTCCGGACCGAAGTCAAGGGAAGGGCACGCACGCTCATGGCCGTGTCAGTCAAGAGAGGCCGTCGCGGCCCCCGGCGGGCGCTCACCGAGGACGAGATCCTCGACGCCGCACTGGACCTGCTCGACGAGGGAGGACCCGCTGCGGCGTCCGTGCGGGGCATCGCCGCCAGGGTCGAGGTCGCCCCCAACGCGGTGTACACGTACTTCCCGGACAAGGCCGCCGTGGTCAAGGCGATCGTCGACCGCCTGCTCGGCGAGGTCGACCACGACGTGTTCGCCGACCGCTCCCAGCCGTGGCGGCTGCGGGTGGAGGCACTGGCACTGGAGCTCAGGCAGCGGATCTCGGCGCACCCGGGCGCCGTGCCCCTGCTGATCGGAGGGCCGTTGGACGGCCCCCATGCCCTGGCGTTGAACGAACGGCTCCTCGAAGTCCTCGCCGACGCCGGACTCGACCCCGCCGACGCCGCGCGTGCCTCCTACCTGGTCGTCGTCCACGTGCTCGGCTCGATCGCCCTGGAGATAGCCGACGTCGACGGCCACGGACCGCTGCCGCCGGAGGCGGATCGGATCACCCGCAGGCGGGGTGCCTTCTCCGCCATCCCCGCCGACCGCTACCCGCTGTCGGCCGCGGCGGCCACCACCATGGCCGACCACATCTCCACCGACCAGTACCTCTGGGGGCTGCACCGACTGCTCGACGGCATCACCGCCGCTGGCGCCCGACGGTGACCGAAGCGGGAGCCGGCGTACACCCGGAAGGAGTACGGAGGACGGCTGTTCATTGCATGGTGGTAGCGGCTGCTTTGTCTCCCGAACGGATTGATCGGGTACCCGGGGCTTCGGTGGTGGCACTTCGGTCCACGGGCCCCGGCTTCCGTCGGTGGCTCACCACCTCGATCACCACGTGACTAACGTGAACCGGCCACCCCGCAATCCTGCGTTGTGGTCGTCGCACACGTGCGGTCTTGTGAGGGCGCCAGGCCCGGACGACCTTCCGGCCGCTCCGACCGTCACGCTCGAGAGGCGCAACCGGGTGTCCGTCGCCAGGGCCTTCATCGCCACCGGACCACCCCGGTGGTGCTTCACCCTCGCCGTCGCGCTGTGGCTCGGCGGGTTCCTGTCCGTACCAGCGCCCCTGTTCGATGCTCACACCCGGCTTTCCGGAGCCGTCGCCGACTACCTCCGGGTGGACTCCTCGGCTCCGGCGCGGCTCGTGGTCCCGGAAAGCGGCGTCCGGCTTCTCTGGGTGGAACGCCGGATCGGCGCCGAGGCGTCGTACCTGGTCGACACCGCTCTGGAAGGGCTGCACGCGCTCAGGGACACCGGTGTGGTGGTGGCCATCGACCCGCCGGTCACCCTCAATCCCCACCCCGCCCGGCTGGAGCGGGCCTCCCGCACCTACCTGCGTTCCGACGAGCACGGCCGGTGGAGCGCCGCGACGATCCTGGCCGCGGAGATACCCGCGGGTGAGTACACCGTGTCGACACCGCTGGGCGGCGCCACCCGACTGGCCGTCGGTCCTGATGTCGAACCTGTCACCGCGGGCTGGGGGCGGCTTCTGTTGTCGCTCGCGGGTGCGGTGCTCTGGATCGTCACCTACCGGGGCCGTGAGCGGGCGCGCCGACGATTCGAGGAGCCGAGTCGATGGACGACGGGTTGACCGACGAACAGCGCGAACGACTCGCCCAGGCCACTTTCGAGGCAGGTCGCACACCTCCGAAGTACGACGACCTGGTGCTGCTGTTGCTCGTCTCCGTCCCGCTGGTGATTCTCTTCAACGTGCTGCTCACGCTGGTGCGCGGCGTCGGGTGGCTCGTCCACGACTCGTGGCTCGGGTTCCTCTTCCCGGTCGCGGGCGACAGCCCGACCCGGGTCCTGCTCTCGTCGATCACCCTGGCGCTGCTCGGACCGGGCTTGCTCGTCATGGTCGCCCGCGCGCTGCGCACGACCAGGTGGGCGGCGATCGGGACGCTCGTGCTGTCCCCGCTGGCCGTGCCGCTCGCGCCCACCCTGGGCATCCTTCTCTACCAGACCTGGGCCAGTTCCACGGTGGGTGCCTGGTGAGCCGACGGAAAAACGCGGTGGCCGCGCTGACCGTGTTCGGTGCGGTGCTGCTGATCATCGGTGCTGTGATCCCGTGGGCGGGCGGGCCGGGAGTGGACGACCCCACGGTCGGGTTCGGTCCGCGAACGGGCCGGAACCCGACCGTGGGCGACCGGTACCACCTGGCCGGCGGCGACGCGCTCACGGCGGCGGTCGCCGGTATCGCCGTCGCGGTGGTGGCGTTCGTGCTGATCCGGTACCGGGCACGGCCGGTGCACCGCAACGTGCTCATCGGAGCTGCGTTGTTCGCCGGCGCCTGGGCATTGCTCGACATCAACTCCATCGGCGCCGAACCCGGCATCGACGTCCACGTCACCGTCGGCCCGTTCATCGCGCTCGTCGGCGCGGGCAGCACCCTGGCAGCGGCTCTGCTCGTCGTACCCGACCACGCGCGTGACCTCGCGCTCCGCACCGACCGGGCGCTGCGCTTGTGGGCGAGGAGCCGGCAGTTCGAGTCGCTGGCACGGCAGCAGGAGAACGTCCGGCGGGCCGAGCGCGTGCTCGGCGATCACCCGACCACCGCATCGGCGATGCTCCTCCTCGCCGAAAGCTATCTCCTCGCCTCCCAGCCCGGGCGGGCCGCAGTGCTGATCGACGCTGCCGAGGCAGGGGCCGCCGCGTGGGCGGCGCGATACCCGACCGATCACATGACGCTCGTGGACTACGCGGGTCGGCTGCGGTCAGGCCGGTTCTGACGACGAGACCGTGTACTGCTGGGCCAGCGGGAGGTCGCCAACCCGGTCGGGGTTCGACCTGTACCCCGACATGGACCAGGTCGTGGCGGCCACGGTGCCCGAGTCGTCAATGATCGAGTCCGAGTCGCGGGACGTCCCGATGTGACGGCCTCGAGGATTCCGGGTCGACGCCGTTCGGAATTGCCGATCTCAGCAGCAGTGCTCGCCGCGCCAGGCCTGGCGTCCTTCCTTGACCGCGACGGCGGCGATGAGCAGGGCGACGATCGACTCGGCCCAGGACCAGCCGAACAGTGAGTTGATGAGCAGGCCGACGAGCAGTGCGCCGGAGAGGTAGGTGCACGGCATGGTCTGTTTGGAGTCGGCGACGGCGTTGGCCGAGCCCAGTTCGCGTCCGGTGCGGCGTTGTGCGGTCGACAGGAACGGTATGAGGTATGACCAGCAGTGACACCGCCGCGAGCACGATGCCCGCGGTGGAGTGTCCGGCTTCGGCCGTGCCGAGCAGGGAGTGCACGGATTCGACGGTGACGTAGGCGGCCAGGGCGAAGAACGACACGGCGATGACCTTCAACGCCGTCCGTTCGCGCTTGTCGGGGTCGGCGCCGGAGAACTGCCAGGCCACCGCGGTGGCCGAGGCGACCTCGATGACGGAGTCCAGGCCGAAGCCGGTCAGCGCGGTGACCGCCCAGCTGATGGATCGCCAGGTCCTGGCCGCCGCCGACACCGTCAGCCGGTGCATCGGGTTCCGGCCCGCCCTCGCGCACCTGGCGCCGCTGGGTCTGTGTGACCGGGAGGGGCACGTGTGCGGCGAGGCGCGTCTGCACCTGTTGGGCTATGGCAACTGGACAGGCCTCTCAAGAGGGTTGACGCCCGACACCTCGGCGACCGTTTGTGGCTGGCGCGGATCGTGCCGACTGTGAACGGTCGTGTGGTGGCGTGGGACACCCGGCACGGGGAGGTATCTTCGGGGGGTGTCCCGGGGGAGTCGTGTCCGCACCGCACCGTCCTGGCCACACCTCACCGAGGCGGGACGCGGCGTGCTGCTGGAGCTGCTCGTCCACGGCACCAGGTCGCGCAGCGAACTCGCCGACCGGCTGCGGCTGTCCCGGCCCACGCTGTCCCGCGTGACCAAGTCCCTGGTGACGCAAGGGCTGCTGGTGGAGGGGGCCACGGAGCTGCGCTCCACCACCGGCAGGCCCTCGGAGATGCTGCACGTGCACGGCGCGTCGCACCGGTTCCTCGGGGTCAAGCTCACCGCCGACCGGTTGTTCGCCGTGGTGACCGACCTGACCGCGACGGTGGTGGACGAGGTCGAGCAGCCGCTGCCCGGCCGCGACCCCGACGAGGTGGTCGACGCGATCACCGAGGTGGCGGCGCGGTTCCCCGGGCTGACCGGGCTGGGGGTGATCCTCGGCGGTGTCGTGCGGGCGGGCGTGGTCGCCCAGGCCGGTTTCCTGGACTGGACCGACGTGCCGCTGGGGCCGCGGCTGACCGAGGTGACGGGCGTGGTCACCGCCGTGGACAACGACGTGCAGGCGCTCACGGCGGCCGAGCACTGGTTCGGCGCCGGCGCCGGGACGACGTCCATGGTGGTCATCACCATCGGCGCGGGGGTCGGCACCGGCCTGGTCGTCGACGGCAAGCTGGTCGAGGGCGCGCACGGCCTGCCTCCCCGGTTCAGCCACATCCGCGTCGACCCCGACGGCCCGCACTGCGGCTACGGCCACCGGGGTTGCGCCTCCAGCTTCCTCATGACGCACGTGATCCTCCGGCAGCTCGACGGCTCCCCGACCTACGACGAGGCGGTCGAACGGGTCCGCGCCGGTGATGAGCGGGCCAGGGAGGTGTTCGAGCGCTCCGGTTACGCGCTCGGCGTGCTCATCGGCACCGCGGCCAACTTCCTGGACCCGCAGAAGATCCTGCTCACCGGTGAGGGGCTGCCGCTCTACGAGCTGACCGCGCCGGTGGTGCGCAAGGGCATCGAGGACACCTACGAGGACGACCTCGCGCTGATCGACCTCGACGTGCGGTCGTTCGACTTCGGCGAGTGGGCCCGCTCGGCAGCCGCCCTCGCCATCAGGAAGACGATCACCGGCGCGGTCTGAAGGGCGCCGGGCGACCGCCGCGCTGACGACCGCCGCGCTGACGACCGCCGCGCTGACGACCGCCGCGCTGACGACCGCCGCGCTGACGACCGCGAGAAGAACGGGAGCGGCGACCGTCCGCGAGGTTCGGCGATTCCCGCTGCCCTCAGCGCCGGACCCACCTCTGGCTGGTCTGCCCGTTGCAGTACCAGATCTGGACGGCCGTGTCCTGACCGGTGGCGTCGAGGCACTTGTCGCCGTAGACCGGCAGTTCACCGCTCGCCGTGGAAGTCCACTGCTGGTTGGCGACGCCGTTGCGGTCTCACAGATGCACCGCGGCGCCGTTGGCGCGGCTGGCCGACGCGACGTCGAGACATCGGCCGGACTGCGCGCCGACCAGTGAGGTGCCGCCGCCCGTCTGCTGGTCGAAGAAGCGGAGCACCTCGTCGGCGAGGATCCGGAGGTTGTGCGGCTGCCCCTGCTCCTTGATCGCCCCGACCCGGGAGCCGTAGCGGGTGCGGGTCCAGGTGCTGCGCTGGGTGTTGTACTCGGTGGAGGTCGGCGTCGTGCTCACGCCGTGGACGTTGGTCCACTGCTCGATCGCCTTGCCGAAGTTGGCGAAGCGCAGCACGTTGTCCTCGGTGCCGTGCCACAGCTGCACCCTCGGGCGCCGTCCGCTGTAGCCGGGGTAGGCGTCGCGCACCAGGTCGTCCCACTGCTGCGGGGTCCTGTTGACGCGGCCCTCGGCGCAGTCGGTGTGCCAGGGGTTCGACCCGGCGAAGCAGCCGAAGGGCACGCCCGCGAACGACGCGCCGGCCTGGAACACGTCCGGGTAGGAGCCGAGCAGGACGTTGGTCATCGTGCCGCCCGAGGAGTGGCCGGTGACGAACGTGCGGCCCGGGTCGCCGTTGTAGCGCTGCTGCACGTACTCGACCATCGAGACGATGCCCTGGGCGTCGCCGCGGCCGTTGTGCTTGATCACGGTGGGGGAGTGGACGTCCCAGCAGCTGTCGGAGCCGACGGCCGACGGGTGGACCACAATGAGTCCGTACCGGTCGGCCAGTGAGGCGTACTGCGTGCCGGCGTGGAAGTCCTGCGCGCTGCCGTGGCACGAGTGGACGCCGACCACCACGGCGAGTCTGGCCGCCACGTTGTCCGGCACGTACACGAACATCCTGATCCCGCTCGGGTTATCGCCGAAGTCCCCGACCTCATGCAATGACGCGGCGTGGGCCATGGGGGTGGCCATCGGCGCCACCAGGCAGGCGAGCAGGGCGACGAAGACCGCCGCCACCCTCGATGAGCTGCGGTGTGCCATCCGAACCGCCTTGTCTCGTCGATGAGCGCGGTCGACCTGGTCGAATCATTGTTAAGTTTCCGGTGAAACGAAGTCAAGGGTGGCGTCTCGGTGGGACTCGAAGGCTTGACTTTGTTTCGTCACGAACCTAACAATCTCTGGACTGCTCCTGCTCCGCCTCGTCCGCGATGATCAAAGGAGATCGGATGCGTACACCACCACGCCTGGGCAGAGCCCTGCTCACCCTGGCGCTGACCGCCCCGGCGCTGATGATGGCGACCACCCCCGCGCAGGCCGCTCCCGCTCCGCTGGTGGGCGTCGGGTCCGGCCGCTGCCTGGACGTCACGGGCAACTCCACCGCCAACGGCGCGCCGGTGCGGATCTGGGACTGCACCGGCGGCGCCAACCAGGGCTGGGAGTTCTCCTCCTCCGGCGAACTACGGGTCTTCAACGGCTCCAAGTGCCTGGACGTGCCCAACGGCAGCACCACCGCCGGCACCCGCCTGGCGACCTGGGACTGCAACGGCGGCGCGAACCAGAAGTTCCGGCTCAACCCGAACGGCAGCATCACCGCCACCCAGTCCGGCCTGTGCCTGGACGTCGACAACCAGGCCACCGCGAACGGGACCGCCGTGAACACCTGGAACTGCAACGGCCAAGCCAACCAGCAGTTCCGCGCCGGCACCGGTCCGGGCCCCGACCCGGCCTGCTCGGTCGACCCGGTGACGCCCAACCCCACGCCGCAGGCGCGCAAGCTGCTCTGCTACCTGTACTCGCAGTACGGCAACCACATCATCTCCGGCCAGCAGGAGTCGACCTGGATCGGCGGCCCGGACCACGAGATCAACCACATCCGCACCAACACGGGCAAGTACCCGGCGATCCGCGCGCTGGACTTCGGCGACTCCAAGGACCTCGCGCCGCGCGCCATCGCGTGGTGGCAGGCCGGCGGCATCCCGATGATCGGCTACCACATGGGCGCGCCGACCAAGCCCGACACCTACGAGGGCACGCAGATGCAGGTGTCGATCAACGCCGTGCTGACGCCGGGCACGGCCGAGCACCGCTCGTTCACCGACCGGCTCGACCAGTCGGCGGCCATGCTCCAGCAGCTGGAGGACGCGGGCGCGGCGGTGATCTGGCGGCCGTTCCACGAGGCCGGCGGCACGTGGTTCTGGTGGAGCAAGGAGGGCGGCGGCCAGTACAACCGGTTGTGGAACTTCACGTTCGACTACTTCACCCGCGTGAAGGGGCTGAACAACCTGGTGTGGCTGCACGGCTACAACGGCCAGCCGCAGGCGTCGTTCTACCCCGGGAAGCCCGTCGTGGACATCGGCGGCGCCGACACCTACGCCGGTGACGGCAACTACGACCCGCAGAACGCCATGTACAACGCCGTGCGCACCATCGTCGGAACGTCCGTGCCGATCGCGCTGCACGAGAACGGCCCCATCCCCGACCCCGACCGGCTCGTCTCCACCGGCACCCGCTGGGTGCTGTTCGGCACCTGGCACGGCAACCACCTCACCGTCAGCAACTCGATCAGCCACCTGCGGAAGGTCTACAACCACAGCTACGTCGTCACCCGCGACGAGCTGCCCAACCTGAGGTAACCGCCGCCCGGACGTCCCCGGACGACGAACAAGATCATCGCTTCGCTCGGAAGGTCTGCCATGAGAACACGCTCGTTGGTGAGCAGTGTGCTGGTCGCGGTGCTGGCCGCGTTGTCCCTGATGGTCCCGCAGGCGTCGACGGCCTCGCCGACGAGGATCATGGCCCTGGGTGACTCGATCACCGGGTCGCCGGGCTGTTGGCGCGCCCTGCTGTGGCAGCACCTGCGCAACACCGGCTACACCGACGTCGACTTCGTCGGCACGCTGCCCGCGCCGGGCTGCGGGTTCGCCTACGACGGGGAGAACGAGGGGCACGGAGGGTTCCTCGCCACCCGGATCGCGGACCAGAACCAGCTCCCGGGCTGGTTGTCGGCGACCCGACCCGACGTGGTGCTGATGCATCTGGGCACCAACGACGTATGGAGCAACATTCCCGCGAGCACCATCCTGGGCGCCTATACCAAGCTGCTCGGGCAGATGCGCGCGAGCAACCCGTCGATGAAGGTCCTCGTCGCGCAGATCCTGCCGATGACCCCGGCCAACTGCTCGGCCTGCTACCAGCGCGTGGTCGACCTCAACAACGCCATCCCCGGCTGGGCGAGGGCGAACACGACGTCCCAGTCGCCGATCACCGTGGTGGACCAGTGGAGCGGCTTCAACACCTCCACCGACACCGGCGACGGCGTGCACCCCAACGACTCGGGCATCCGCAAGATCGAGGCGCGCTGGTACCCGGTCCTGACCGCGGCACTCACCTCCGGCACCCCCACGACCGGCAACGCTTTCGTCGGGCAGCAGTCCGGCCGCTGCCTGGACGTCTCCGGCGCCAGCCAGACCAACGGGGCGCTGATCCGGCTGTGGGACTGCAACGGCGGCGCGAATCAGCGCTGGACCGCCACGAGCGCCTCGGAGCTGCGCGTCTACAACGGCAAGTGCCTCGACTTGGCGCCGAACTCCGCCGCAGGGACCCAGGCGCAGATCTGGGACTGCAACGGCGGCGCCAACCAGAAGTGGACGCCGGCCTCGGACGGCTCGATCCGCCACAACCAGACCGGCCTGTGCCTGGACGCGGACGGCCAAGGCACGACCAACGGGACTCGTGTCAACTCCTGGTACTGCAACGGGCAGGCCAACCAGAAGTGGACCCGCCGGTGAGGCGCCTCGTCGCCTTGGTCGTCGCCGTCACCGCCGCGCTGGCGGTGGCGGCGCCCACCACCGCCTCCGCGCACGGCGACCGGCCCGTCGACGTGCGGGTGGTCGACGAGAAGGCGACCCCGGAAACCCGCTCGCTGTTCGCCTACCTGCGCGCACAGCGCGGGCGGGGCGTGCTGTTCGGGCACCAGCAGACCACCGAGTTCGGCCTCACCTTCGCCACCGCAGACGGCGTCAACTCCGACGTGGAGGCCGGGGTCGGGGATCACCCGGCAGTGTTCGGCTGGGACATGAGCGACCAGGGCTACGGCTCCTCACCCGGCACACCGGAGGAGAAGTTCGCCAAGTACGTGCAGCTGGTCAAGGCCGCCCACCGCGTCGGCGGCATCAACACCATCAGCGCCCACATGAACAACTTCGTCACCGGCGGCAACTACGGCGACACCAGCGGCAACGTGGTCGCCCGCATCCTGCCCGGCGGCGATCACAACGCCCAGTTCCGCGCCTACCTCAACCGGGTGGCCCGCCTGGCGCACGCGATCACCGACGACCGCGGTCGCCCCATCCCGGTCATCTTCCGGCCGTTCCACGAGAACAGCGGCTCGTGGTTCTGGTGGGGCGCGGCGCACGCCTCGGCCTCGCAGTACGTCGAGCTGTGGCGCTACACCGTGGAGTACCTGCGCGACACCGAGGACGTCCACAACTTCCTCTACGCCTACTCGCCCGGCGGCTCCTACGGCGGCGTCAGCGACGTCTACATGCGCACCTACCCCGGTGACGACTACGTGGACGTGTTCGGCTACGACAACTACGACGGCAGCAACGGCTCGGAGCAGTGGCTGGACGGCCTGGTCGCCGACCTGGCCATGATCGCACGGATCGCGGACGGGAAGGGCAAGGTCTCCGCCGCCACCGAGTACGGCATCAGCGGAGCGCTCAAGCCCAACGGTCAGAACGGCAACCTGCACTGGTACACGCAGGTCCTCGACGCCATCAAGGCCGACCCGGACGCCCGCCGGACCGCCTACGCGATGACGTGGACCAACTTCGGCCCCGAGCAGTTCTTCGTGCCCCACCCGGCTGCCGGCGACCTGCCCGAGCACGAGCTGCTGCCGGACTTCCGCGCCTTCCACGCCGACTCGTACTCGGTGTTCGCCGCCGAACTCGACCGCGTCTTCGACCGCCGGACCAAGGCCGTCCGCCAGGCGCCGTCCGCGCACATCGTGTCCCCGACCGACCGCGAACGGGTGACCACGCCCACCACCACGGTCCGGGTCAAGGTCAACAACGCCAAGGCGCTGCTCGTCTACTACACGGTCGGCACGTCGAACAAGAAGCACCTGCTCACCTACGACCGCGCCACCGGCTACCACACCGGTACCTGGCGCATCGGCGAGGAGAACCTGACCAACACGGTGACCCGGTTGAACGTCCGAGCCTCGGTCGCCGGCCGCGCGCGGCCACTGGAGCTGACCAACACCGTCATCCTGGGTGCCAAGCCGCCGCTGCCACCGGGCGTGGTGGACGATTTCGAGGGTCACCCCGACGACACCGCGCTGCGCGCCGACTACAGCACCTACGGCGCCAACACCATTTCCCTGGCCGCCGACAACGGCGGAAAGGCGCTCGAACTGGACTACGACTTCACCTTCCAGACCTACACCGGCATCGGCAAGCGTCTGGAAGGCGACTGGTCGGCCTACAGCGGGCTGGCGCTGTGGTTGCGACCGGACGGCTCGAACCACAGGCTGGTGCTCCAGCTCAACGCGGGCGGCGTCGCCTACGAGGCGTACCCCTCGCTCGCCGGTACCGAGGCGGAAGTCGTGACCATCCCGTTCGCCGACTGGCGCCCCGCGCCGTGGGACACCGCCAACGCCCACCGCCGCATCACCGCCGACGACCTGCGCGGCCTGTCCCAGTTCAACGTCTTCGTCAACCAGGCCGACGGCGTGGCCACGACGAAGGGCTCCCTTGTCCTGGACGACATCCGCGCGGGGTGAAGTCCTCCCACCGCATACAGCAGGAGGTGAACCTGTGGCTCAAGACGCAGGCGCGTCCCGGGTGCTACCCGGGGGCGTCCCCCCGAGGCAGGTCTCGGGTCGGTTGTCGAGGTACGGCGTCGTCCTCGCCGTCGTCACGCTCTCGGTCGCGGCGCTGACGGTCGCGGGCGGGACGGGTCCGGCGTCGGGTGCGGATAACCCCTATCAGCGGGGACCGGACCCGACCTCGGCGAGCGTGTCGGCCAACCGCGGTACGTTCGCCACGGCCCAGGTCGGCGTGCCGGCCGGGAACGGCTTCGGCGGCGGGACCATCTACCACCCGACGGACACCGGCCAGGGCCGGTTCGGCGCGATCGCCGTCGTCCCCGGCTACACCGCCACGTGGGCGGCAGAGGGTGCGTGGATGGGCCACTGGCTGGCCTCGTTCGGGTTCGTCGTGATCGGCATCGACACCAACAACCGCGACGACTGGGACACCGCCCGGGGCACGCAGCTGCTGGCCGCGCTGGACTACCTGACCCAGCGCAGCTCCGTGCGCGACCGGGTCGACGCGACCCGCACCGCCGTGATGGGCCACTCCATGGGCGGCGGCGGGGCGATGTACGCGGCGCTCCAGCGCCCCTCGTTGAAGACCGCGGTCGGGCTCGCGCCGTTCAGCCCGTCGCAGAACCTGACGACCACGCGGGTCCCGACCATGCTCCTGGCCGGGCAGAACGACGGCACCACCACGCCCGCGAGCATCCAGAACCTCTACAACGGGATCCCCGGCGGCATCGAGAAGGCGTACCTGGAACTCGGCGGCGCCGGTCACGCCTTCCCCACCTCGGACAACCCCACGATGATGCGCAACGTCATCCCGTGGATCAAGGTGTTCGTCGACAGCGACACCCGCTACACCCAGTTCCTGTGCCCGCTGGCGAACTGGAGCGGGATCAGGACCTACCAGGGCACCTGCCCGCTGGTGCCCTCCACTCCGCCGACCACCACGACCACGACGACCACCCCCGGCGGGCCGGCCGGCAACGCCTACGTGGGGCAGCAGTCCGGCCGCTGCCTGGACGTGACCGGGCAGAGCCAGGCCAACGGCGCGAAGGTCCAGCTCTGGGACTGCAACGGCCAGGCCAACCAGGTGTGGACGGTGACGGCTGAGTCCGAACTGCGGGTCCACGACGGGAAGTGCCTCGATCTCGCGCCTGGCTCGGCCGCCGGAGCGCAGGCGCAGATCTGGGACTGCAATGGCGGCGCGAACCAGAAGTGGACCCACGGCACGGACGGCTCGATCCGGCACAACCAGACCGGCCTCTGCCTCGACGCCGACGGCCAGGGCACGGCCAATGGCACCCGGGTCAACGCCTGGAACTGCAACGGCCAGGGCAACCAGAAGTGGAGCCGCCGCTGACTGCGGCATATCGGCCTTTACCGCTGCGGCGGTAGGGGCGGGGGTGTGGGGTGAGATCTCACCCCACACCCCCACCGCCGTGTCTCCGTGACTGGCGAAACCGCAGGTGATCGGCTCGCCGGTCGCCACCGTCAACGGCTCGTGAACCGTAAGTGGGCCCCGCCGCCCTCGAAGCGGCCTACCGCCGACGGCCGGCTCTTCTCCGGCAAACGGACCGGCTTAGGCCAAGCGGGCCGAGGTCGTGCGGCGGTAGCGGGCAGGAGGGGTCAGGCAGACCGCCGCCTTGAACTGGCGGGCGAACACCGGGCGGTCGCGGAAGCAGGCACATGAGGTTCCCCCCCGGTCGCTCGGAGGCTTTGATCCTCACCCTCCCCCAACTGCCGTACGTGTCGCCCATCGCATCACCGTGGTTTACTGGGTGGTGTCGAGGCGGTCGAGTTGCTGCTCGACGCGTGTGGCGTCGTCATCACGGCCTTGTTGCCGGTACAGCCGCAGGAATCCCTGCCATACGGTGCGGGCCTGCTCGTGGTGTCCGAGAGCGGTTTGAGGGTGTCCGAGGCCGTCGAGGGTGTTCGCGGTTTCGAAGTGGTAGCCGAGATCGCGGAATAGGGCCAGTGCTTGGTGGTAGTGCTCGACGGACAGCGTGTGGTGGCCGCTGTGGTGTTCGATGTAGCCGAGGCTGTCCACCCGTCCGTTCGCCCTGCTCACGCAACTCAAGACCAATCGAACCGTGCGTTCCCGCAGCTCAGATTAGTACTTCCTCGGTGGTGCCATAGCTCCTTACCCTTCCAGGTATCAGAGCCTCCACTCGACTCGGGGCGATCCACTCCAGCACCCATGACCTCGTGCTGGAGGACATCGTCATCCGCATGGAACGCTCCGGTGCCGTGCGCAGCTTCCACCCGGATGGGACCGAGGCGTTGGACTTCGGTGACGGCGTGGTGGAAACCGGGACGTACAACGACCACTCACTGACCGGACACCTACACCGGAAAGATCGAGTACCGCTACGAAGCCGACGACGGCACGGTCCACCTGGATATAACGTCCGTGGACATCCCCAGACGCCGCGAAGTCGACGGAACCCTGATCAGCGAGAAGACCCTGAACAGCTTCACCAAGACCACCGCGGAGGACAGCTTCACCTGCTCGGCGGACCGACTGGTACTCGAAGGTGAAACGACCTCCGAGTACACCCGGCTGAACGGGGGTTGACGTCCGCAGTGGGACCGCCGCGGATGACACCGGGGTGGTCCTGCGAAGCTGCGGGTGGCTGTGAGGTTGTCAGCTCGGAAGGAGCGGGTTCAGCCATCGCCCTCGACCAGCCCTGGTCGCCAGCGAGACCACGCCCAGAGAACCGGTCAGCGCCGCCGCGGCCGCCGCCCCTGCCCGTCCAATGGCCCCCTTCACCTGGGTGATGTCGAGCGCCGTCGCGGCGGTCATGACGAAGGCGAACAGCAGCAGCTTGGCCGTCTGGACCCGGCTGTAGCCCGGTCGTCGCCGATGTGGTCGACCATGCGGTCGCGCAGCTCGTCCGGTGAGGTGTCCGACCTGTCGTCCACTTCCATATCCGTTCCGACACCGGCCGGAGCCGGGACCCGTCAAGCGTCGTGCCACATCATCGCTGGTGTGCCCTGTCGCAGGACGTGCAGGCGGTGACGAAGCACGATGGCGGCTTCGCTGTCGCCGTGGTCGGTGCGGCGGATGAAAGAACCAAGTGTGTGCAGGTCTCGAAGGGCGTGCAGGGTCGGCAGGCCCGTCCAGTCGCGCAGGTCGTAGCCGTACGCCTGGGCGAAGCGGTCCAGCTCGACGGTGGTGCGGCCCATGCGGATGCCCTGGTAGGTGTTGGCCAAATCGAGTTCGCGCGGGCCTACGGCGGTTTCGTCCCAGTCACCGAGCCGCCACAGACCACTGGTCGTGTCGAGGAGCAGGTTGCCGGGGTAGGCGTCGCCGTGCAGGTGGCCGTGGCCGAGTGGGAAGTCGAGTTCGGCGTAGTTACCCAGCAGGGAGCTGGCCGTGTCGGTGAGCCAGGCACGGTCATCGGGAGTCAGACAGGCTGCGGTGGTAATGGTCGCGTAGAGGGAAGCCAAGGGACGGTAGATGGGCAGGACGACCGGGGGCGGCGGCAGTCGGTGCAGCTCGTGCAGGAGATGGCCGAGTTCGGCTGGGTCGGGCTGGACAGGCGTGCCGGGTTGGGGGTAATGGGTCCAGAAGGTGACGGTGCGCCTGTCGTCGGTGATTGGTCGGCCGCCTGGCAGCGGGGCCGTGGCGGGGAAGCCTCGACCGGTCAGCCAGCTGGCGATCGTCACCGAGCGCGCGGCGGCGGCCGGGTCGCCGGTGTGAACGCGGGCGATGGCATCGACAGCCGGCAGCAGGTAGACCGCAGTGGCGTGTTGATGCAGCAGCCGCAGTCCGCTGGTGTCCAGACCCAGCTCGTGGGCGGCGCGCTCCACCAGGAGTTCGGTGGGTTCCTCGTCAGGGTGCGGTGCGGTCACCCCTCGAATCTAGCGAGCGCACCGCCGTGGGTGCGTCGAGCAGGTCGTCGAGCAGTTCGTGAGCACGTCGAGCGCCTGCGACTGCGGTAAGCAACCCGCGTGTGCGATGGACCGCCAAGGGCAGTTGTGCGATGCGTTCGCCGGGCTGGAGTCGCCGCAGTGGTTGCAAGGCCGCCGAGGCGGCGTCGAGGTCCCGGTCGAGCAGGTGGCTGTGGGCGAGTACGACGCGGGCGAGTGCCACATCGCCGTAGGAACGTTCCTGTTCGGGTGCTCCGGCGTAGGCGGTGAGCGCGTCGTCTGCGTGGCGGCGTGCCGGTGCGGCGTCACCGAGCAGGTCATGCGTGCCGGCCCGGTAGTAGGCTGCTTTGGCTCGGGGGAAGGTGAAGATGCCGCCGAAGGCGCTGACCTCGTCGTGCTGCTCGGGCAGCGAATCCAACTCGTCCAGGCGCCGTAGCGCGTCGCGGGCTCGGGTGACGTTTCCTGTTCGGGCGCTTGCCCGCGCCTCCAGGGCAACGGTGCGTCGCATGGTCTGAGGACCTACCGCGTCTAGTGAGCCGGAGTCGAGGAATCTCAACGCTGCGGCGGGCGTGGAACTCCATTCCAGGGCCAAGGCAGCGCTGCCACGCGTCCAGACGCGCAGGGCGTCGCTGTCAGCGGCTTCGGCGCAGCGTTCGGCGGTGTGCAACTGGATGCGGGCGGAGGCGTGATCGCCGAGGTTCTGCGAGGCGGAGGCCAACAGCAGGCATCCGATCCCGGCCACGGCATAGGCGTCGCGGAGCTGGCGGGGCCGTACACCCCGCCGGATCAGGGCGAATGTGGTGTCGCGGGCATCGACGATGTGCCTGAGTAGATCCACCGCAGGGGTGTGGACGTAGGCGGTGGCCAATTCCGCCAGCGCGACTCCCAGCCAGTCGAGGTCCGGGTTGTCCGCCGTTGCGGTCGCCAGCACCGAGCCGAAGTCGACCGCACGCTGTGCCGCCGCGGACATCAGCCTCTGCACGTCGGCCTGCCGCGCGTCAGCCGGATGCATCTCCATCGACCGGCCGCCCAGTAGAACAGCGTCGTATAGCAGCGCTTCGCCTGGTGGTTCTTGACTGCCGCCTGTCGGTACTCCACCCGCCGCGTCGGCTGGTGGTGTGGTGGGCATGTGGAACCAGAGGTGGTGGTGGGGGATGCGGAGGAGTTGGGCCCAGCGGGTGAGTTTGGTGAGGTCGTTGACGGGTTCGCCGTTCTCGATCCGGCTCAGGCGTGTGGAGGAGAGGCTGATCCAGGCTGCGGCGGTGGCTTGTTGGATGGGCTGTCCGTGGTGGGGATGTTTGCGGTAGGCGCGGATGACGGCGCCGATGTCGCGGGCGGCCAGGGCGGCGCGCAGGTCGGGGTGGTTCCAGAACTCGGCGGGGACCTCGGGTGGTTCGGCGGGGTGGCGGCGTCCGGCTCGGGTGCACGGACCGCATCGGTCAGTGCGGTTGTCACGGGCGAGTCGAGTGCCACAGGCGCAGCGTCGCACCGCGTCAGTGGTGTCCACGATGACCACCTCCTTCAAGCACAGGCCGCGCATCTGGACGGTCGGTGTCGACGCTGTGCGTACACCTGGTGTCCGTGTCGTCTGTGTGGCTGTCGGACGGGTTGAATGTCGATCGGTTTCTCGTCGGTGGCTCCGAGGTGTCGGCTTGATCTTCGCCCTGCGATGCTGGCGTTGCCAATGTCGAACCGGTGGTGTAAATCAGCGCTGCCAGGCGCCCCAGCCGTTCCAGCGTTTACGGAGGGTGGGAGCTTGGTCTGAATCGCGTTTCCATAGTTGGATACGGTAATCGTCCATGCCGTCCACTCCCTGGGTCGCCTGCTCGTAGCCGCGGCCGGCGATTCGGGCGCGATACTTGCCGGTGGGCACTTCGCATGGAATGGGCGGTCGTCCGCCCGAGCCTTCGAACGACAGGATCCCGTCCGATACGTCAAGGTCCACGTCGACGACGTGGTCCCAATCGGCGTCGTCGAGCGAGGGTTCGTCGGCCCACGTCTCGACCCGCATCGGCGCTGTGAAGTTCCACTCCACTGGTGTGACGAGGTCGATGAGTCCGGCGGACGTGCCGACGTAGCGGCCCGACCGGTGGGCGTCGTCGAGGGCGCGCAGGACCGCGTTGTGTCCGTCCGGGTCGCTCGCCCAGGGAGCGGCCGAGTAGATGTAGACCTGGCCGTGGCTGATCTCGACTTCCAGGCTAGTCGCCGTCGCAGGCTGGTTCATCAGCAGGCCGACTCCTCTGCGATGTCGGTACCCGTGTAAGGGCCTTGAGCAATCTTCGTCGGATGGATGATAGCCACCAGGAAGCTGTCGCCGTCGTTGATCCCGAGCGCACCGTAATGGGCACGCAGCGTGCCCCCTTGGCAGGCATTCTCCCGAGGGGGAACCTCCATTTCGAGTGCGCCTTGTCCGCCCTCCCGGGTGCTCGCGAAGGGGTATTCGTCACATTGTCCGCCGTGAGGGCGGGGGAAGGTGCGAAGGCAGACCTGTTTGCGGTTTTCCGGTTCGGCGGCGGAATCCTTGGTCAGCACGCCTGGTTTTCCGGCACGCCACGCTTCGGAGACGTTACGGGTGATAAACGGCATTTTCGCCGCGTCGAGGACGACGAACTTCAGATCGTCACATGCCTGTGCGGCCAGACTCTGCTTGGGCGTGCACTTGTCCACCTGTGCCGATGCCGACGCGGCGACCATGAACTGCACGTCCCCCTCGCCCACGAGTTCGACCCCGCCTGCGAGCGGGTTAACCTCCGCAAGCCAGCCCAGCCCCGATTCGACCGCCTCGGGTGCGACAACGAACGCCGCCGCGGCGAGTACGACCAGCGGTAACACCGCGCCTATGGACTTGGTCCCCACACAGTCCCCTTGATCGTTGTAACGTGATGCGAGCGTGGCATAACCAACAGTTGGTGTCCCCGTTTGCATGGTCGGGTCCACCATTCGGCGGACAGGCGCCCCCTGTGGCGACGTCCGCCCCGCGTTCCGCCTCGGGACGGGGTTCGCCACGATGGTGATCATGCGCGCTCTGGTACTTGGCGGGTCCTGGTTCCTCGGCCGGGCCGTGGTCGACGCGGCACTGGAGGCCGGGCACGAGGTGACGACCTTTCGGCGCGGCCTGAACGGCGAGGACGCCAACGGTGTCCACGTGGTACGCGGGGATCGCACCAGCCTGGAGGACCTGGCCCGGCTGGCGTCGCACGGGCCGTGGGACGTCGTGATCGACACCTCCGGGTACGCGCCGCGCGAAGTGCTCGCGTTGGCCCACCTCCTGGAGCCGGTCGCGGACCGGTACGTGTTCGTCTCCTCCATGTCGGCCTACGCCGGCTGGCCGATCGAGCCGTTGACCGAGTCGTCCCCGGTGCTGGAGTGCCTGCCCGACGCGGACGGGGACTCCGGCTGGGGCAGCTGTCGACGGTCCTGAGGTGTCGTCTTGATCGTTTCCCTGCGATGATGACCACAGTTGATGAGGGATAGGAGCTGAGATGGCCGCGACCAGCGTCGAGACGGTTTTTCGGGCTCTTGACGGCCTTCAACTTCGGGGCACGATCGTGACACCTGAAGCGACGTCGAGTCATGCGATTGTTCTCGTCCACGGTGGCGGCGTCACCCGCGAGGAGGGCGGATTTTTCGGGCGTTTGGCGGACGGTCTGGCTAAAGTCGGCGTCGCGAGCTTGCGTTTCGACTTGCGAGGCCACGGCCAAAGTGACGGACGTCAGCAGGACGTGACGCTGTCCGCGATCCTCAATGACATCCGTGTCGCGTTGCGGCATGTCCGGGAAGTGGCCGGTGTCGAAACGGCGAGCCTGCTCGGCGCAAGTTTCGGGGGCGGTATCTGCGCTTATTATGCGGCCAAGCGGTCCGACGAGGTGGAGCGTTTGGTACTGCTCAACCCTCAACTGGATTACAAGAAGCGGACGATCGACAGCCGGGACTACTGGTCCGATGACTATCTGGACGACGACACGTCCCAACTGTTGGTCGAGCAGGGGTACATCGACTTCACGCCCACCTTCCGGCACGGGCGGGCCCTGCTCAACGAGGTGTTCTGGCTGAGTCCGCACCTGTCGCTGGGCGAGATCACCGCGCCGACGCTGATCGTGCACGGCACCAAGGACACCTTCGTCCCGGTCGAGTCGTCACGCTGGGCCGTGTCCCAGTTCAGTGCCGAGCACCGGTTGGTCGAGATCGAAGGCTCGCAGCACGGGTTCGCCGTGCACGACGATCCCGGCTACCTCAACCCCCAGAGCCGGCAGTGGCAGGCATCGGTCGTCCGGACCGTGGCGGAGTGGATCACCGCGGTGTGATGGTGACCGCCGACACCGCTTCGTGAAGTTCTCGCACGGCCGCCCGGGTCTTCCAGGGCTTCAGGGTCTCGACCACCGCCGACAGTTCCTTGAGCGTGCGGTGCGAGTCGGTCTCCTGGGCCAAGGCCAGGGACTTGAGCGCCGTATGGGCTGCTTCGTCGGGTTCGCCTGCCAGGCCCAGCGAGGTCGCCATGAGCGACATGAAGTAGCCGTAGTCACGAGGCGAGAACTCGTGGGCGGACAAGGACGCGCGGTACAGGTCAGCGGCTCGACGCGGGCGCCCGGCTTCGGTGTGGCAGATTGCCGTCTGCATCGTCAGCAGCGTGGCGTTGTAGTGGCCACCGAGGGCTTCCTTGGCGTCGCCGCTGCTGCTCTCGGCGTCCGCCAATAGGGTGTGGGCCTCGTCCAACTTCCGGTCGACTTCCGTGTCGTCCACTCCCAGCATCGCGTGGGCACGGGCCTCCTGCTGGGCAGCCTCAGCCCTCACGCGGACCGGAAGCGACCATGGTCCCGATTGAGCGGCCTGGCTGAGGGTAAGCATGCGCAGCGCGTCACGTTCGTCGTAGGCGGCCTGGGCCTTCTTCAACAGGATGTAGCCCTGCATGGAGGTGTCGTTGACTTCCTGTGCCCATTCGGTCGCACGATCCCGCCAGAATGCGGCGCGCTCGGGCTCCTGGGCGTCCCGGTAGAGCCAGCCGGTGAATTCCGCTGCTTGCGCGCCCATCGACAGGAGTTGACGACGGACGTCGGGTTTCACGTCGCGCGCCACTTGTCGGACGGCTTCCAGGAGTCCGAGCGCGACCGGCAATGTCTTCTTCGGGCCTTGGCGGCCGTCGTCCGCCATGGCCTCGCGGAGTTGGCGGGCGAGATGATCGACCACTTCACCGTTTAGGAAGCGGCGAGGGTTCGCCATCGCTTTGTCCACTTGCGCGATCTCGCCCGGTCCGAGCGCTGGAAACATGAAGACAGCGGTCCCTTGAAGAAGAGAGCGGCGGCTTATCGGCATGTCGCTGTGGGCGACAGGAGCGGCGTTTGCTCCGGACAGGCGAGCCCCGTCCATGATCCACCTATCCAGCAGGGAGGCGAGGTCACGGGTCGTGATGCTCCGCTGGTCCAGCGGCACGAGCACCAGTTGTCCGTCGAGCACCACCTGGAGATGTAGTCCGCCGGAGGGTTGCTCGTGGCGTTGTTCCGGCTGCGCTGTCTGTGAGGGGTCGCCTGCGTCGGGCATCCGGAACCAGAGTAGGTGCTGCGGGATGTGCAGGAGCTGCGCCCAGCGCGCGAGCTTCGTGAGGTCGTTGACGGGCTCGCCGTTCTCGATCCTGCTCAGTCGTGTGGGTGACAAGCCGATCCAGGCCGCGGCGGTCTCCTGCCGGATGGGCCGGGGGTGGTGGGGGTGTTTGCGGTAGGCGCGGATGACGGCGCCGATGTCTCGGACGGTCAGGGCACTGCGCAGCTCGGGGTGGTCCCAGAACTCGGAGGACACCTCGGGGGGTTCGGTCTGGTGACGGCGCCCGGCCCGGGTGCAGGCACCACAGCGGTCGGTGCGGTTGTCGCGGGCGAGCCGGGTGCCGCAAGCGCAGTGACGCACCGCATCGGTGTCGCCTATGACGACCGCCTCCCTCCGGCTCCGACCGAACCCCGGTCAGCCAGGTCACGCTACTAAAACACACCGTAACGGCACTTGCGTTTTTCGCAGATCAACTTGCTGCTACCCGCAACCTCACAAGTGCTAGCCGACGCCACTCTTGGTCATCACGACGGACATGGAATTACAAGCCACCGTCCCCAGCGGAACCGGAGGTGAGGCGGATGTGGATAGCTGCATCGCGAGAACATCACGCGACTGTCGCCTCCGGCGTCTTCGCTACCGGATTGCCCCACATCATCGCACGATGCCCATCACGCGCAACGGTGTTCACCGGATGAAGCGGCCATCTACCAGTGCGCCGCTTCGCGGCGACGATCTCCCTCAGGTCGTCGGCTACGCGCGCGTCAACAGCGCCTTCGACACAGGCGACACCCGCGACACAGGCGACATCCGATGGAGGGACCCGCCGGAGAGGATCCGTCGAACCGTCGCACGGTACTGCCAGCACACTGAGCTGCCGTTGTCACAAGTCGCGGTCGACCGCGACGTGGCCGACGAACGCCTCGGCGGCCGTGTCGGCTCCACTGCGGTCTTGGATGTCGCGACGTTGAGAGGCGCATTCGCGGTCGTGGTTCCGTCCCTGGACCATCTCTCGTCCGACCCCGCCATACGAATGGCGCTCCTCGCGCAGCTAAGCGGAACAGGGGCCCGGATCGTCACGATGGAACCGGATCCCGGTCGGGAAGCGATGATCCGCAACATCGCCTCCCGGCGCCTCATGCAGCCCGCGACGGGATCGCGGACACACAGGCTTCTACTCCCGGCGGGCGCGGGCGGCCGGGAATGCCAGCGAGCGGCGAGGGAGTGCAAAGCGCACATCCCCGAATCGCGCTCACCCGTCGACCGCTCGCCCTTGGGGCTCGTCAACGCCGCTGCGACCCGACCGCCTGCGGCGTACAGGCGAACAGGGCCAGACCGTCGTCGAACGGGACTTGCCGGCACCGAGTCGGGTTCATCTTCATCGGCACAGCAACGGAGCATGTCGTGGACGAGCGGAGAACGATCTCCATCCAGCTATCGAGGGTCAACGCCGACATCGCCCGCTTCCTGGGCCGGTTGGTGGCCGAAGAGGACCCGACCAATACGGTCGAGTACACCGTGTCGCTGGGGCGGGCGGCTCATCTGCTCGGCCTGCACCTCCAACGGACGGCGATCGTCTTGGCGGCCTTTTCCCGCTTCGAGGACTCCGGCCCCGAGTCTGAGGCCGTCGACGACGTCGAAGCCGACGAGGTCGATACCGCATCCTACGAGACGGTGGTCAACGCCGGGATCGACGCTCTGAGTCGGAACCCGCACTTCACGCCCGAACTGCTGAATGAACTCTTCGGAGATGCCGCGAAAGCCGCGATCTCGTCCGCGGCCGAGTCGCCGAAAGAGAACGCGCCGAGAGTGGCCGGCGACCGTGCCGACGGCCACACGAAGCGCGTCCACAACTGATCGATACTGATATTCCCGGTACCGAATAAACGTCTTCGCGCTGTACGAAAACAAGGGGTGCAATGTTCGACAGGGAGATGCTCAGGGGTAGCACGCCCTGGCCCGCTCGCAGAACGCCTGAATCGGTCATCGACGCCCCGGAGCCGGGCTGGCTGGCGACCTACCAGTGCCTCTGGCAGCACTCCTTCACCCTTCGTCTGGCCCGGACGGCTGCCGCGCCTGCGACCTGGCAATGCCGCCGGCATGGCGGCAGACCCGCGACGTTGACCGGCCCCACGCACGGCGCGTTGTGGAACCCAGGCAGCGGATCGTCACGTGCGTCCTCCGAGGGGGAAGGTCGCGGACCGAAGACCGACAGGCCCGGCAGGACGCCGTGGCAGATGCTCCGGGAACGCCGGACCATCCCCGAATTGGAAGCCCTCCTGCGGGAACGGCTGGAATTACTGCATTCCGTCCGACGGTAACGGCGGGGGCGTCTCGCGTCGTCAATGAAATAGCGATGAAATTTCTTACTCCCTGAGGCAAGGGGTGTGCAACGGGGTGGACACTGCGATGCTTATCGACGGGGCGGCATGAATTCAGGGCCCATCAAGGGGAACGGGTTGGGTGGGATCGTGCATGGCTCGGCCGTGCAGGCGGGCAGCATCGACATGCTCAACCTCCACAACCCGTCCGCAGGTGCCGCGGCGGTTGTTCCGTGGCAGTTGCCACCGGGCATGCGGGTGTTCACCGACCGGGAGCGCGATCGTGAGCGGTTGAGCCTCCTGCTGCCCACAGTCACCGACGCCGATGCAGCGGTGGGGGTGGGCCCGGTGATGGTGGGTCTGCACGGCCCGGCGGGGATTGGGAAGACCGCGTTGGCGGTGCGGTGGCTCTCGGAGTTGCGTGACAGGTTTCCTGACGGGCTGCTGTATGCCCGGTTCGACGCCGGTGGACCGGCTCATGTTCCTAACCCGGATTCCGTGCTCACCGGGTTCCTGCTCGCGTTGGGTGTCGCGCAGCACGCTCTACCCGCCGAACCCGAGCACCGCATCGCGCTGTACCGGACCCTGACCTCCGGTCGGGCGCTGGCGGTGCTGCTCGACGATGTCGGCGAGGTCGGACAGGTGATGCCGCTGGTGCCCAGCGGACCGCGCTGCCTGTTGATGGTCACCGGCCGTCGCCCGCTGGTCCGGTTGATCGAACAGGGCGCGTGGCCGCACCAGGTCGCGGCCCTGAGCAGAGAGCACGGGCTGGCCCTGTTCCAGGGCATCACCGGGCACGACCGCGTGCACGCCGACCTCCAGGCCGCCGCCGCGCTGGTCGGGCTTTGCGGCGGGCGTCCGCTGAGCATCGCGTTGTTGGCCGCGAACGCCGCGCTGCACCCAGGCGTGCCGCTGGCCGTGTTGGCTGCCGACCTCGCCGGGGACCCAGTGGACAGCCGCGCGCGGGAGGACAACGTCGTGGAACGTGCCGTGACAGCGGACTACGAGGGTCTGGAGCCTCTCGGCCAAGTGCTGTTCCGGCTGCTCGGCGTGCAACCGGTCAGTCGCTTCACCTTCCCGATGCTGCTCGCGCTGCTCGCCCCCTCCCACGAGCAGCCATCCTCGGTCCAGGACGTGGAGGCCGCAGACGAGCAGCGGTCGGATCTGACCAGCCGGTCGCGGTCGCGCCGGGCTGCGCGGGTGCATCGCGTGCTCGACGGTCTCGTCGCCGCCCACCTGCTGACCCACCACCCGGCCACGAACCTGCCAGGCACCGACAGCGCGCAGGATCCGGCGGGGACTACCGGGCCGGTGTGGGAGATCGACGCGGTCCCGCACCACCTCGCCCGCCGCCTCGCCGAGACCCTCGACCCCAAGAAGGTGCGGCTCGCCGCGCTGGTGCGGGTGGTCGACCTGGTGCTGTGGCCGGCGCTGCACGCCGCCGACCTGCTCGTCACGCCCCACCGGCGCCGCACGCCCTACCCCGCCACCGCGGAAGACGACATGTCCGGCGAGGCGGTGGCCTTCTCCGACCGGGCGGGCGCGTTGGCCTGGCTGGAGCGCACCGTCGACACCGTCGCCGCCTACGCCCACGCCCTGCACACCGCAGGCGGGCACCGGCGGGCCTGGCACCTGGTCGATGCACTGTGGCCGCTGTGGCAGCACCGCAAGGACTACACGCTCAGGTTGGAGTTGGACGTCCTCGCCCTGCGCGCCGCCCACGCCTGGGATGACGAGGCGGCGCAGGCGGAGATGCTCACGCGGATCGGACTGGCGCAGACCTCGCTGCGTGCGTTCGACGAGGCCGCCGAGGCACTCACGGCGGCTCTCGCGCTGCGGCTGCGGCTGCGGGACCGGTGGGGCGAGGCGGACTGCCGCACCACCCTGGGCCTCTACCACCAAGCGTTGGGCAACGTCGACCACGCCGGTGACCAGTTCCGGCTCTCGGCCCGCCAGTACCAGGCGATAGGAGCGCTGCGCGAGCAGGCCCTGACCAACCACCACCTCGGCGTGCTGTACCTCGACGCGGGCCAACCCCACCTCGCGCAGGTCCAACTCTCACGCACCCTCGACGAGTTCGCCGCGCTGCCCGAACCCGACGAGCGCAACGCGCTGCGCACCCGCGTCGACCTGGCCCGCGCCCACCTGGGGATAGGTCAGCACGACCGCGCCCGTGCCCTGATCGTTGCGGCCGTCGACGGGCTGGCACGACTGGCCGATGCCGTCGAGCACGCCCGCGCCTTGGAAGTCCTCGCCGACATCGCCCACGCCACCGGCGACCCGTCCTACCCGCACCGGCTCGCCGACGCCCTCACCGTGTACGAGTCGGTCAACTCCCCGTGCGCCGGCCGGGTGCGTGAGCGCCTCGCCGCCACAGGTGCTCCCGCCACGGCCGAGCCCGACGGTGATCGGACTGTCGAGGATCCGGAGTCGCGGCGGCCGTGAACAGGACGACCGACACGCTGAGCGGCCGGATGACCGGCACCATTCTGCGGCCCGGCCAGGTCACCGTGCGCCTGTCCGCACAGCCGTATCAGCCGTCGAACCGGACCCGACTTTCCCTCCCGCACCGCAGCCCGGAGTGGCCGACCCCTCGACCACGACGCCGGGCGCGCCGCGATCAACGATCCCCGCACCGGGACGGACCACGCCATACCGGTCACGGTCAACGCTCCCGGGACGGACCGGTCTGCCGGCCGCACCCGCCCGACCTGGGCCCCCGCACTTCGAACACGGCCACCGGCCGCACCGTGGCACCCGAGCACAACCGAGGAAGCTTGATGGACACCGACGAGAAGACCACCCAGACGAGGCTGAGCACGGCGCGCAGCCGCGAGCTCGGCGAGGAACTGCGCCGCGTCCGCCATGCCGCCGGCCTGTCCTCCGCCGAGGTCGCCGAGAGCCTGGGCTGGTCGCTGGGCAAGCTCAGCAAGCTCGAAACCGGCAGCCGCGGCACCAGCCAATGGGAGATCGCGATCATGGTGGGCCGCTGCGGCGCGGACAAGGCCACCCGCGACCGCGTCATGGCCATCGTCCACGAGCCCGACACCGGAAGCTTCACCCGCTCCCACCACGGCAGCCCCGACACGCTCACCGCCCTGACCGTCCACGAACGCCTGGCCGGCGACGTCGTCGCCTACGAACCGCTCACCGTGCCCGCCCTCGCCCAGACCGCGGCCTACGCCCGGGCCCTGACCGGCGACGAGAACCTGACCTCGGTCCGGGCCGCGCGGCTGGACCGTCTCCTGCACAGCCGCACCCCGCCGCACATCACCCTCTACGTCCACGAGACCGCGCTGCGGCTGGTCGTGGGGGACCGGGCCGTCATGCGCGACCAACTGCTCCACCTCGCCCTGCTGATCGGCCGGCCCGACGTCACCGTGCACGTCATCCCGATGACCGCGTCACCGCATCCCGCTCTGCGCCATCACGCCACGCTGCTCACCTTCGCCCCGCCCCTGCCACCGCTCGCCTACAGCGAGAGCGGCCTCGCCACCGTCTTCCACGACCACCCCGACGCCATCGAGCACTACCGGCACCGGATGCGCGAACTGCACGCCCGCGCCCTGCCCGAAGCCCAGTCCGGTCAGGTCATCGCCCGCTGGGCCGATGTCTACGACAAAGGCATCCGCTGACCGGGGCCCCACCCGCGGCACCGGCGCCCTCACGGCGGCCGACGCCGCGACGTCGGCGCCGTCAAGCCCCATGAAGGGCCTGCGACGGCCCTACGGACCCGCATCGCGTCCACCCTCCACAGCCATCACGACACCTGGACTGCCGCCATGACTCCGGCTCACCACGCGCTCGACGACCCCGCCCGCACCCTGCGGGCGATCCTGCGCACTGCTCCCTGCCTCGACCTGGGGCTCGACGCTGTCCGGACCCTGTTGCCCGACCACGACCCGGCGAGTGTCGACGCGGCGCTGGTCGAGCTGGTGGCCGCAGATTTGCTGCACCGCGACGGCCCGGCCGACGCAGCCCGGTTTCGGGTGCCCGACGTGCTGCGTGCCGAGCGCACCGCCGACCCGGACGTCACCGCCGACCTGGACGTGACCGCCGCGCACCTGCGGCTGGTCGAGCACTACATGGCCAGGCTGACCGCGGCCTCGGAGACGCTGGAGCCCGGCAAGTTCGCCTTCTCCGAACCACCCGGCCCGGCGTGGACACCACCCGACCGCGTGGCGGCACGTGCCTGGGTCGATGCCGAGTGGATCACCGTCGTGGCCTGCCAGCGGCTGGCGGACGACCTGGGCTACGACGACCTGGTGTGGGGGATCGGCGAGCGGCTGTGGATCCTGCTGCGCTCCGCGGGGCTGTTCGACGCCGTGCTCGACACCCAGCAGTTGGCCGCCTCGGCCCGCCGCCTCGAACACCCCTACGCCTCGGCCGCCCACGCGAGGATCTGCTGGGCGCTGCTGCGACTGGGCCGCCACGCCGAGGCCGTGCAAGCCGGCGAGCAGGCCCTGGCCCTGGCCCTGGCGGTGATGTTCGACCACGCCTGGTCGAAGGCGACCGCGTGGTCGCAGCTGGGACGCGCCCACCACGCCACCGGCGCACCCGACCTCGCACTGACCTGCCTTCACCGCGCCGAAGCCGAGGACACCTCACCGACGGCCAAGGGCCTGCGAAGGCGGCACAGGGACGAAGTACGCCACTCCACCGGTGACCTGGCCGGGGCGGAAGCGGACTTCCGCGCCGCCCTGGAGCTGATCGGGTCCACCCCACGCCCGCGGCTTCCGGAGACCGCCCGGGTGCTGGTCCTGCTCGCCGGTGTCCTGCTCGAGCAGGACCGCGCCCGCGAGGCCGTCGAGGAACTGGGGGAGGCGGTGCTGCTGCTCGACCCGGACGCCGACACCCTCTACCTCGCGGAGGTCGAACTGCACCTCGGCCACGCCCTGCTCGCCTGCGGCGAACACGACAGTGCGGCGAGCGGCTACCTGCGCGCCGCCGCGCTGTTCGACCGCGCAAGCCACCCCCAGCGCGCCGACGACGCCCGCGCCCGCCACACCGCGATCGGCGGGGTGGACTGATGGATCACCCACTGCCGCGCGTGGATTCCCTGTTGCCGGGCGAGGACGGCCCGCGGTGGGTCGACAAGACCACGGATCTTCTCTCCGGCGCTGCGATGCCCGGCGCGCACCTGGCCGGGTGGGCGCGGTCGCAGGCGCCCGCGCTGGTCGCGCTCGTCGAGGACGACGAGACGGGTCGTCGGCATCGCGTCCTCGGCTGGGCGCTGGATCACGGCGACCGCGTCGAGGTGCTTATCGCGGGCGTGCACACGTCAGGGGCGTCTCTGGACTCCGTGGTGACCGCGGTCGACCCGCGTGGCCGTCTGCGCACCGTGACCGTCTACGACCCCGGCCGAACCGGCGCGGGTGCCGTCGCGGCAGGTAGGCCAGATCTGTCCCTGCCGTTGGGGCCGCAGCTGTCGGGGCGCAGCCGCGTCGACGCCTTCCGCCTGGCGTGCCTGGCGGAACTCAAGGCACAGGCCGCCACGGGGATCACACCGGGGGAGCTGGCGGCACGCCACGCACTCACGCCGCGTCGACTCGAGGTCCTGTTGCGCGAAGCCGACCTGACACTGCACACCGATCGGCCGATCGGCCCGCAGATCCGGTCGCTGCCCCTGGCCCACCCGGTCCGCCGGCAGGGCGAAGCGATCCTGGCGGGGGAGTTCCTGACCTGCGAACATCCCGACGCGGTCAAGCGACGCCACGACGTCAGCACCCACATCCTCTACGGCGCGGTGCGCCGCTACTGCGACGGCCGGCTGGTCGCCGGGATGCCGTTGGGACCGCAACTGCGGGTGCACCGGCCGGGTAGTGCGGCGTGGTTGCTGGCCGTGCGCGTCCTCGCCCGCGAACACGCCGACGACGGCGCGGACGCGGTGCGCCGACGTCATCTGCTCAACCCCCGACGCCTGGACACCGTGCTCGCGTGGACTCTCGACAACCAGCTGGACGCGCCTGACGAGGGCCGGTCGTGATCCGGGCCCTACGGCCCGACCGGGGGCCCGTGATCCCGCCGTCGACCGGCGAGGAACCCCTGTTCACGACCGCGGCATCGACGGACATCGCCGCTGAAGACACCGCCGCCGAGGACGTCACCGCCGCCGTCGAATCGTGTCCTCCTGCCGGACCCGTACGGCACCACGCTCGCGGCGATCGCCCTGCCCGGACCCGACCCGACCCGGCCTTCCCGCCCGCTCGCCGAGCGAGCGCCCACCCGCGACGCCGCGAACGGAGAACGCCATGACGACCGCCCTGCACCCAGGCACCGGAGCGTCCTTCACCGGACTGTCCTCCTCTACCGGACCGGCCTCCTCTGGAGCGTCCGCCTCCGGAGCGTCCGCCTCTGGGGCGGTCGTGCGGGCCTGTCCGGCGCGGGCGAGCGCCTACCTGCTCGGTGGACGCGTGCACACCCAGGCCGACCGCGGCTTCGCCGAGAGCCTGGTCGCCCGATGGCCCCGCTGGGTCGTGGACCTCAAGGCGTCCGAAACGCTGCTTACCGGCACGCTGCGGACTCTGCGGGCCCGCGGCTACGACCAGGTGATCGACCTCTGCCCGGTGCTGCCCACGCCCGAGGGACCCTACTTCGCCTTCGACGCCCACACAGGTGTGCGCCTGGTGCGCCTGGACGGCGATCCCGGCACCGCCGCGCAGACCGCCGCGCTGCTGCGCGGCACACCCCACCGGGTCGTCCGGTGCGCCCCGGACCGCCCCGGCGAGGCCATGGCGGTGATCCGCACACGTCGACTGCTGACCCCGCATCACCCCGTGGTGCTGCTCGCCGGCATGGGCGCCCTGGAGAGCGAGCCGCTCGGCTCCGGGCTGGAGCGGATGTTGGCCGCCTGGGGGACCGAGCTGCCCGACGGGTCACTGCTGGTGTTCACCCACGACACCGATGACGCCCGCACCCCTGCCCAGGCCAGAGCCGCCGGTAGGGCCCGCCTGCTCTACACCGCGCTGGACAGGGCGTTCACCGCCCGCTCCGGCGCGGCACTGGCCGCGTCGCTGCGCACCGCAGGCTGGCTGCTCACACAGCCGCTGACCTGGGCATCCCGCGGCCCTGCGGCAGGGCCGGGCGTCGCCGAACGGTTCCCGGCACGCCCCGACGGGCGCGCGGCCTCGGTCCTGGCGGGCATCGCCGCATACCGACCCCGACACCACACCACCACCGCCCCCGTCAACGAGGCACCGGCGACCGACACGGCCTGGCGAGTCTTGCCCCGTGGCGTCGATACGGGCGGTGGGCGGCGGTGAACGCGACGCATCGGATTCTGGTAGCGCTGGCCAAGGCAGGTGAACACGGACTGACCGGCCGGGACATCCGGCAACACACCGGCGCGGGCGGTAACTACCTGCGCCTGGTGCGACTGGTCACCGCCGGCCTCGTGACCCGCACGTGGCAACCAGCGCATCCCGGCACGCGGCGCCGCCGCCTGTACCGGGTCACCGACCTGGGGCGGGCCGAAGGACGTCAACTGGACCTACTGCCGCCCCCGCCGGCACGGCGTGCACTGCCCAGACCGTGCTTCCTCGACGGCCGGGGCAGGGCCGCGCTGGCAAGCGGAGACGGCGGGTCGTCTTCGGACGCGTTGAGCACCCGGTGGCCGCACCCGGTCCTGCTGCGCAACCACCTGCTCGGCGGCACCCTCCACCGCCCGATCGACCGGCTCGAGGCGCAGCGACTGCGCGAGCTGGACCCGGACATCGACACACAGGCCCGCGCCGTCGAGATCCAGCGCGGACACGCGCTGCGGACACTGACCGACCGCGGCCTTGTCGAACAGGTCCTGGACCTGTCCACCGGTCTCCCCGCCCACCGGGTCGTGCGCTGCGCGCACGTCGCCCTGGAAGACGACACCTCGCCCGTCCCCGTGGTCTACGTCGTCACCGACCACCATGTGGCCGCCGCGACCCGGGCAGCGGTGAACCACCACTCCCACGTGGGGGTGGTGGTGGCCAACCCCTGCGACGTACACGCGGTATGGCAGGCCGTGACCGGCTTCAACACGACGCGTCCCGGCCGTCTTCTGCACCCCGGCCGCCCCGTGGTGCTCGACGCCCTGACCATCAGCGACCTGGTGCCCGACCCGCGCCGGTTGTGTGCGGTGCTGCGCGCCTGGCGCACCACCGTGCGGGAGGACTCGCTGCTGGTGCTGGCCCGATCACCGGACCCGGCCCTGCCCGACCCCGTACCGATCGCGCGACGCGCTGGCTGGCAGCAGCTACCCGGTTTCACCCCACCGGCGCCGCAGAACGCAACAGTGGCCGACCGTCGGACACAGGTCACGGTGCTCACCACCGGGCTACACCGATGGTGGGGACAACCGGCCAGACGGCGACCGGCCACAGGGACGCCGTGGTGAGCCTTCCACCGCCACGCCGTCCCCCCGAGATGACCGACCCATCGTGGGGACTCGCCCGCCACGGCGGGTCGCCGCTGCGGACGTCCGACCCGGGCCCGCCGACCGAGTACCTGCCCGTGCTCGGAGAGCTGTCCTGCTCCACAACGCAAGTCGACGCCGTCGACCGCGACCGCGAGCAAGCCGCGGCACTCAAAGCCCTGCGACACAGGGAACTCCCGCACGGTGACTACCGCGTCCTTCTCGACCGGATCCTGCACGGACTACGACGACTCTGACACGAACGGAGCACACATGATCGACACCAACACCGACGGACACGACCCGGACACCACAGCATGACCACCGACCACGACAGGCCGGCGCGCCGGACCGCGCCCGACCCCGCCGAACCGCCCGGCCCGCGGCTACGGATGGGCGAGCACGTCACCGACTACGACGACCACCAGTTCGCGATACCGCGACCGAGCCCCGACACGCGTGCGGCCCACCCGCCGCCCACCCACCGACCTGCACCGCCTTGTCCGGCCGACCAGCTGGACCACTGGCCGCACGACACGGCAGATGAGGCAGCCCGGTGAATGACCTGCCTCGGTGGCCTTCCGGGTTCACGGCCCGCGACAGCAGCGGCACCGATCCGCTGACCACGTGCCACCCCGCCCGCATCCACGCCCTCCTGCGCGGCAGCGACCACGCCACCGCCGCCGAACACGCACTGGTACAACGACTGCTGCACCACGACCCGGCGCTGCGCGACCGGTCCCGCACCGCGTGGTCCTGCCAGGCCCGCACGTCCCTGTACTTCGCCCGCCTGAAAGTCGGCGCCATCGTCGACCTCGCCACCGGCATCCCGGACACCGCTCTCGCACCACACCGGATCCCGCCCGACCTCACCGGACCGCCCACACCGGTGGTCTACGTCAACGCCGACCCCACCGTGCACGAGCACGCCGCACTGCTGACCCGACACGACAACGCCACCACCGCCGTGTCGGCCGACATCCGCGACCCCCACACCGCCTGGTCGACCATCCGGGACACCGGCCTGATCCCGACGGGCACACCGGTGGCGTTCCTCGCCGTCGGACTGGCCGACCACTTCACCGACCCCGCCGACCTCGGCCGGACACTGACCGGCCTCGCGGGTGTCGCACCCGCGGGCTCGCTGCTCGCGATCACCCACCGCAGCGACACCACCCACCTCGCCCGCGCGGGTGACGACCCGACACCGGACTGCCGGGCCGACCTCGCCCGTCTCGTCCACGACTCCGGCTGGAACCTCCAGGAAGCCGCCACGCTCGCACTGCTGTGGCACCCCGCACCCCACGACGTGCGCTACGGCACCCCCAGCGTCGCCTTCTGCCTGGCCGAACTCGCGGCACCCGGCAACGACACGGCGCCGCCGTCCGCCGGCCTCCGCGACAGTCCCACAAGGCTGCGGACCGCTTCCCGGCCCGTCGCCGACGATCGCCACGAGCCCCGTCCCCGGTCACTCGGCGAAGCTGGAGGGAGCGCGTGAACAACGCCACCCGGGAACTGGTGCGGGAACTGGAGCCGTTCATCCGCGGCACGGTGCGGCTGTCCTGCCACGCGCCGCTGCCCGCGCACCTGTCCCAGGAGGACCTGGTCCAGGACGCGTGCCTGTCGGTGCTGCAAGCCGTACCGCGCTACAGCGGTCCGCCACAGGCCATGCGCGGCTGGGTCGCGGTCATCGTCCAGCGCCGCGTCGCCGAGGTCTACCGGTCGACGAAGACCTGGCGACATTATCCCGTCGGCGACATGACCGAACTGGTCGACAGCATCGACAGGGGCCACGCGCCCACCGTCGAACCCCACACCGAATCCGACACCACCGTCATCGAGCTGATCTCACACCTGGACGAGCGAAGCCGCCGCATCCTGCTCCTGCGCGACGCACACGACCTGTCCTACAGCGAGATCGCCCGCCGGTTCGACATCACCGCCAACGCCGTCCGCACCGCCTACTGCCGGGCGCTGGCCAAAGTACGCGCGATGTCCGAGTGGGGCATCGGCGCACCCGTCACCCTCATCCACCGCGACACCATCCGGATCAACCCCCGCAACCAGGACCGCCCACCCGGTGAGCTGGACCTTCTCACACACTCGATCACCAACCGAGGGCTGTGTCGCCCGCTGCTGCTGCGCCCCGTCCCGGGCCGGGGGAGAGCGGTCGAACTGCTCGACGGACACCGCCACCTCGCCGCGACACACCGGACCACACGCATCCACGTTCCCGTCGTGGTGCTGACCGACGTCAACCAGAACTGGTTGAACCAGGCAGTCCACGGACTACCACCGATCCGGGCCCGAGCCCTGCTGGCCGAACACGTCGCGACAGGCCGCACCAGTCCCTCGTGGTCCACCGAGCCTGCGAGCGGGCCGGCATCCCGCCCACCGGCCGGACACGGAGTCCTCGACAGGTTTCCGCCCGCCACCCGTCGACCACGTCACGTTTCATGACCGCGCCCGAACGCAGCCGCCTGGTCCGGGAACGGCTCTCGCGCGAGTTACGGCGGCTGCGCACCGAGGCCAGGATGACCGGCACGGCCACGGCGCGCGCCACCGGGATGAGCCAGTCGAAGTTGTCGAAGATCGAGAACGGCATGCTCCTCCCGTCCGTGACCGACGTGGAGAGACTCGTGGCCGAGTTGTCGGCGACCAGGGAGACCAGGGTCGAGCTGGTGGAGCTGGCCCGGCAGCTGCACGCCGAGGCGGAGACCCGCCGGGTGGTGCTGCACCGGGGCGCGCACCGCCACCAGCAGACCGTGGCCCGCATCGAGGCCAGGGCCACCACCAGCCGCTTCTTCCAGAACGCGGGTGTGCCCGCGCTGCTGCAGAGCGAGAACTACCTGCGGGTGGTGTTGAACACCACGCCGTCGCACGAGCAGGACACCGCGATCGCGACCCTGCGCTCCCGCCGGGCGCGGATGGACGACCTGGGCAAGCGGTTCGTGTTCCTGCTCGCGGAGAGCGCGCTGCGCTGGCGGATGGGTTCGGCGGACCTGATGTGCGACCAGATCGAGCACCTGGTGCAGACCATGCGCCGGTCGAACGTGCAGCTCGGCGTGGTGCCGTGGACGGTGGACGCCAACATGGTGGCGCTGCACGGGTTCCAGGTCTACGACGAGCGCGTGGTCACGTTGAGCGTGCTCACCGGCAACGCCACCATCACCGACCCGCACGACGTGCGCGAGTACCTGGCGCTGTTCGGCCGGCTGGAACGGCTCGCGGTGCGCGGGGAGGCGCTGGAGGACCTCCTGGAGAACATCTCCCGCGACCACCGCAAGCTCGGCTGAGCTGGGCCGCCGCCGAGTGCACCCGCCCTGGGCACCTGCTGCGCCGAAGGGCTTGTCCGGTAGCGGCTGCGGTAGCGGGGCGGGCACGGAGCGCGATCTCATCTGCGAGGCGCGTGCCCGCGAGAGGGGAACCGTGTTCCGATCACGAGCACTGCTCGCCGTGTTGACCGTGACCGCCCTGGTGGTCACCGCCGCGCCCGTAGCCGCAGACCCGGTGTCGTCCGCCGCCGATCCCGTGGCGGTCATCCGGACGCCGACTCCGAACCTCCTCATCGCGAACGGCACGACGGTGATGGTGACCGGCACGTCGTCGACGGAGCCGGGAGTGCGGGTGGAGGTGTCCACCGACGGCGGTATCGGCTGGACGAGCGCCTCGGGGACCCCGAGTGGGTGGTTCCACGACTTCACGCCCACGACCGCGGGCTCCCACACGGTGCTGGCCCGCGCGGTCGTCGGCGACACCGCCGGGCCGGCGGCCTCGGTGGTCGTGCAGATGGGCGGGCCGACGCTGCCCCCGCCCTCGGTGACCTGCGAGTGCGTGTTCGACATGGTCGACAAGCCGCTCGCCGCCCACACCGACGACCAGCCGGTCGAGCTGGGATTGAGCACCATGGTCGACCGCGACGGCTACCTCACCGGCGCGATGATTCGGCGCGGTACCTACACCGGCGAACTCATCATGCGCGTCTACAACCCGACCGGAACCCGGATCACGCAGGTCACGGCACCGGCGGGCACGGGCGTGCAGCAGGTGCGCCTCACCACGCCCCTGCCGGTGCTGCGCTGGCAGGGGCTCATGATCACCTACTACACCCCGGCCGGTGGCTACGCGGCGTCCCCGGACTACTTCACCGGATTGCTGGCCCGGTCGCCGTTCCGGACGAGCGGCAGCTACTACCGCTACGGTGCCGACGGTGGCTACCCGACGCAGACCTACCGGGGCACGAACTACTGGATCATGCCCACCTTCAGCCTCACTCCCTGACCCGTGGCCGGACTCGGCATGCGAGATGGCCGGTCGCCGCACAGGTCCTGGGGGTGCAGAGAAGGTGTTCCACCAGGGTGCCGGTGACAGGCTGCTGCCCGGCGCCGAGGGCCTCGACAGGTGCAACCTGCACACCGCGCATGCGGAGTACACCCGCAGCCTGCGTCTCGGGGAGGACACCGACTTGCCGGAGTGGCCCAATGGCCTGCGGGCTGTCGACGGAATCCGCTGAGCAGCGGATTGGACGGTGGGAACTGATGCCGTTCCCGCGTTACCGCTGATCGTTCCCCGCCTGGATGCCGGCCTGTGAACGGTCAGCGGCCGCGTCCGGATTGCGGTTGGTGGTGTTGTCGAGGTCGTCGAGTTGTTGTTGGACGTGGTCGGCGTCGGTGTCGCGGCCTTGATCCCGATACAGCTCCAGCGCCTCCCGCCAGACCGCGCGAGCCGGGTCTGTCAAACGAGTGGCTCTGGCGCACTTTCGTTGGTGACGTTGAGTAGCTGGTTGGGTCGTGATCCCGTGATGGATGCCGATCCCCTTGCGGGGGCGGTACTCCGGACCGGCGGTTCCGGTTGTTGGGTGCGTGGCAGAGGGCGGTGGTCGCGGTCCGCAGCCGGGTTGCGGCCGTGCCGTCCGGCGCCCGGCGCTGCGGTGACGAAGGCGTCGACAACCCGAAAGCACCTTCCCGGCAAGGGGATCGATCTTCACCGCAAGGTCACGGCCGTGACTGGCTACTCACCGTCACCACCGAAAGTGTGCCAGAGCCGATCTTGAAACAGTCCCCCGCTGTCGGGCCTTGAGTGAATGCCTAGCGCGGTAGCCGCGCACGTTCGCGCACGTCCAGAAGATCTCGTCGAGCAGACTGCCCAACACCGAGGTGTTGTCGCGGACCTGCGGCTCCATTCATCCTCCAGAGGGTGCGGATCGTGGACACACTGTCGGGCCCTCGCGCTCCTGTACCGCGCGGTCTGCACGGATCGCCTACGGCCGCAGGTGCCGGTCAGTCCGATACCGGCCGGTAGATGCCGCGATGGACTCGTTCCAGGTCGTCGTAGGTGGCGTGGTCGGTGGCGTTGTGGCACAGGTGCGAGGTGACCATGGTGCGGAGGGTGCCCTCGGCGTAGCCGGTGCCCCGGCGGGCCATCTCGGCGACGACCTCGGCCAGCGTGAAGGTCGACGCGCCGGACCGGGTCAACACGGCTTGGACCGTCGAGGATCTCCCTGCGCGCCTTCTCCCTCACGCCATGGGAACCCGGTCGGGTCGGTGGCGTGTCGGTACCGGTGACCGTCGCAGCCGCGCGCCGCGCCGCCTGCACCGGAGGCAGCGGCCGCTCTACCTCGGGACCACCTGCGGGCAGGGCCGCAGTCTGCGGGGTGGCGAGCGGGTCGACGTGGTAGATGGCCAGGCGCAGGGTGTCGTTGACGGGGATGACCGCGAGGCGGGGCGCCGTGGCGCGGTGCCGGGCCAGGCAGGCAGGCAGGCACCGATGTGTCCAGGGCCGTGGCGGGCAGTCCGGCGACGGGGGCAGGGACGAGCATGACCGCGTCGGTGTCCAGGTCGACTCCGTAGCGCCGCGCGGCACCGGCTATGTACCTGCGCAGACGGTTGCTCTCGACGTAGACGAGGGCCCGGTCGACCTCGCCGGGGATAGGCGGCCAGTCGATAGAAGTCCTCAGGACTTCGCCCAAGATCATCGTCCACGCCGCGTTCACCTCGTTCGGCTCCCGCGGGAACTTCAACTCGATCAACGCCACCGGCACGAGCCGCCCGACCACCAGATCGACCCGCGAACCCTTCAACGCCGGGTGCGGCGCCTCCATCCGCAACACCGTCGCGTCCACACCGGCTGCCACCAGGGCCCGCGCGGCGGCGAACCGCACCACGTCCTCGGTGAGCAGCCCGCCGAGCCCACGCTCCAGATAACCTCGCAGTTCGGCGGCCACCGATGTCCCATACCGCCTGAACCCGCCTTGCCGTGATCGGGCCTGTCCGGCACCGCGTCGTCCGACATCGGTCAGAAGTGCGTTCACGTGAAAACCTACGTCGACACCAACGTCGCCATGGGCCGGGACAGCGCTCTCGGCTTCATCGGAACCCTGTCGGCACCTTCACTGCCCATTCGGCGCCACCCGTCGGACAGGGCCGGGTGACTGGTTCGGTGACCGGAAGACCGATGGCGACTACCGGACGTGGCCGGGCTGCAGCCGTGTTGACCTGCGGATTCAACGATGTCACCACGTTGTGGTCAGCCCTCGTCGACGACTGTGGTCTCGACAGCGCCACTCAATGATGGGGGATGACATGGCGATTCGCAGGGCACTGGCAGCGTCGGCGATGGCGGCGGCTTTGGTCGGGGGGATGGCCGCTCCGGCTGTCGCCGCGGAAAGCCACCTGCCCGGTGGGGTGCTCGGTCTCTTCGTCAGTCCGCTGCACACCACCGGCTACATCCAGGTCAGCTTCACGCGCACCCACCCGGGCAACGTCACCGACGGGGTCAACGTGGGCTGGTACAACGATCGGACCCAGAAGACCAACACCGGGCCGGGGTTCGTGAAGGCAGCGGTCGGCTACACCGTGACCCACACCTGGCCGACCTGGATCGGGCCGGGCTGCACGTACCCGGTGCTCGACGTCGACACCAACGGCGACAACATCGGCGACTACCAGATCAACAAGTTCAACACGCAGGGGATCCGCGCCGAGTGCCGGTGATCGTCGAGGGGGAACCCGGACCGGTCTGAGCGGTGGCCGCGAAGGCGCTCCTTGCCGGACGTGGGGAGACCGCGGTGACGTGGTCTCCCCACCCGGATCCCAGCCCTTCCGGGCTACCGGTGCAGGACACCGTGCACCACTCCGGCGTCCCGGCGATGCGGGATCAGCCGGCAACGGTGTCGGTGCGGCGGCCACCGGCCCGTTGGCTGGACGAGCACGCCGAACCGACCGCGGTGAGGCACCGCGATGATCTTCACTTCCACCAGGGAGGTTCAAGGCCACCGACTGGAACGACCGGACTGCAGGGGGACGGACGAGTGGACGCGAAGCCACCGGTGCACCGCGTCGGGTCCACCACCACGGCCACCACGCGAGCGAGCCCTCACGTGCACGGGGCCCACCTCGAACCCGACGCACGACCTGGCACCCGGGGGGCGTGCCAGGCCGTTGCGGTCGCGCTGCTCGACGCTGCGCGGTACCGCCGCGACAACCCCACCGCGAACTCGAACGCGCACTGCCGCCGGCCGACCAGGTCTGCCGGCCGCGCCGGGACCGTTCGCCGAAGACCCCGGACGCCGCGCGGATCAGCGACCGGTGGCGTCCGGGGTGCGGTCTCGCGACGGCGGCGGGGAAGACGCGCGGTCGACACCGCTCAGTCGCCGGGCCACCTCGGCGGCTTCCGCGTGCCGTTCCTGGGACTGGAACAGGGACAGCGCCGTGTTCCACGCTTCGCGGGCCTGCCCGTCCTGGCCGAGGTCGGCGTGAACCTCGCCGAGCTCGGCCAGGACGGGAGCCTCGTAGCGGGAGTGGCCGAGGTCGGCGAGCAGCGCCGCCGCGGCGCGGTAGTGGCCGACCGCCTTCGCGGGGTTGCCCCGTTTGCGTTCGACGGCACCGAGGCTGTCGTGCACCTCGGCCCGGCCGACATCGGAGCCGAGTTCCTCCAGCAGGCGCAGCGCCCTGGTGCACTGCTCGTGGGCTTCGTCGTACTCGCCGAGCACGACGTGCACCCAGCCGATCTGGTTGACCGCCTTGGCCTCCTGGAGCCGGTCGCCGGCGCGCCTGGCCAGGTCGAGGGTGCGGTGGGCGTGCTCCAGCGACCGGCGGTTGTCGCCGAGCTCGGACCAGGTGCGGGCGAGGATCTGGTGGAGGTGGTTCTGAAGGGGCAGGTCATCGGTCCGCTCGGCGACGGCGAGGCCCGCCAGCAGGTGGTCGCGCGACTCCCTCAGCCGACCCAGGTTGATCAGGATCTGGCCGAGGTTGCGGTGAGCCCGGGCGGTGGCCGTCTCGTCACCGGCGCGCTCGGCCGCCGCCAGGCCGTGCCGCCACGCCTCCACGTGGTCGGCGGAGAGCGCCCGGCGGTAGTGGAAGGTGTCCAGCACGGCCGCGAGCTGCCACACCGCGGCGTGCCGTTCCTCTCGCACGGCGAGCTGCTGACAGGCGACGATGTTGTCGTGCTCGGCGGCCAGCCACTCCCAGGCCCGCTCCGGGTCCGCCGTCCGGTACGGGTCCACCAGCGGCGGGTCGACCTCGACGGGCGGGCGTTCGGGATCGATCAGCCGGTCGGCGTGGTGGGCGCTGTGGAGGTGGAAGCTGGTCAGCCGGGCCAGGGCCGCTTCGCGGTCGGCGCCCGCGTGTTCCGCGGCGTAGAGCCGGACCAGGTCGTGCATCCGGTAACGGCCGGCGGAAGTCGCGGTGATCAGGTGGGCTGCCTCCAGCTCGCGCAACGGTCGGCGGGCCGCCCCGCCGAGCACCGCCTCGGCGGCGGGCAGGGTGGTATCGGGTCCGGGGGCCGAGCCGAGCAGGGCGAACAGGGTCGCCGCCCGCGGGCTCAGCGCCTCGTAGGACGAGGAGAACACGGCGCGCAGGGTCAGGTCGTCGCCGGTGTCCAGGGCATCCAGGCGCTCGGCGTGCTCGCGCAGCTCCTCGGCGAGCACGGCCAGGGGCAGCTCCGGGTGGGCCGAGGCGCGAGCGGCGATGATGCCCAGCGCCAAGGGCAAGCCGCCGCACCACGTGATGATGTCCGCGACGGCCTCCGGTTCCGCGTCGGACCGTTCCGCGCCAATGTGCTCGACCAGCAGCGCACGGGACTCCGCCGTGTCCAGCACGCCCAGCGCGAACCGGTGCGCGCCGTGCCTGGCGACCAGCCCGCCGAGCTGGTTGCGGCTGGTGACGATGACGGTGCAACCGGGGCCGGGCAGCAGCGGCACGACCTGCTCGCTGTCGCGGGCGTTGTCCAGCACCACCAGCAAACGGCGACCACCGGTCAGGGCGCGGTACAGCTCCGCGCGCGCCTCGGGATCGTCCGGGACGACTGTCGGGTCGACGCCGAGCGCGTACAGGAAGTGCCGGACGACGGTGGTGTGGTGCACGGGGGCCCCGATCGGGGCGAACCCCTGGAGGTCCGCGTACAACTGCCCCTCGGGGAATCGGTCCAGCCTCTCGTAGGCCCAGTGCAGCGCCAACCACGTCTTGCCGACGCCGCCGACGCCGCCGAGCGCGGAGATCACCGTCGTGCCGGAGCCGTCCAACGCGGCCAGCGCCCCGGTCCGCCCGCTGAACCGGCGCGGTCGCGCCGGGAGTTGGCGCGGCACGACCCGCGCGTCGCCGACCGGGGTGCGAGCGGCGGCCCGCTCGGTCTCCACCAGGGATCGCAGGCGACGCAGCCACGGGCTGTCCAGCCCTTCGAACGGCGTGCCGCGCCACAGCGCCAAGGCCCGGTCGGGTTTCCCCTCGGCCAGCAGCGCGCGGAACCGGTGCAGGTCGACGGCGGCCCCAGGCACGTGGGCCAGGTAGCCGCCGGGTGTGCGCTCGATGCGCACCGGCAACGCGGCGCGCAGCCGCGACAGGTAGGTGCGCAGCGTCGCATGGGCCCGGTGCGGTGGCCGGTCGCCCCACACCCGCTCGACCAGCTCGGCCGTCGGCAGCGGCCTGCCCGGGTCGGCCAGCAGGGCGACGAGGACGACCTGCTGCCGGCTGGGTCCCAGGGCCACGTCCTGCCCGTCGACCACGGCCCGCACCGGCCCGAGCACCGAGAACTCCACCCCGTCATGATGCCTGGCGCGTGCCGGCGCGAACCGCTGTACCGGCCGGAAGGGGATCGAGGGGGATGCGGGTGGCGATGCGATTCAGGCTGTTGGGGGACATCGGCGCGGAGGTGGACGGCCATCCGGTCGACCCCGGACCGATGAGGCGACGCGCCGTGCTGGCGGTGCTGCTGGTCGACCCGGACCGGCCGGTGCCGCCCGACGAGCTGGCCGAGCGGGTGTGGGGTCCGGACCGACCGCGCCGCGCGATCGACACGCTGCGCAGCTACGTGTCGCGGCTGCGCGCCGCGCTGCCGGTGAACGTGGATCGCACACCCGCCGGTTACCGGCTGCGCGTTCCCCGCACGGCCGTCGACCTGCACGTGTTCCGCGACCTGCTGAACCGGGCGCGGGACGCGGACCAGGCAGGGGCGGAGGTGCTGCGCGCCCGGGCTTTCACCTTGTGGCGCGGCGAGCCGTTCACCGGCGCGGCGTCACCGTGGTTGGACCAGGTACGCCGGGTCCTGCACGCGGAGCTGCACGCGGCCCGCCTGGACCACCACGACGCGCTGCTGCGGTCGGGGCGCCACGCCGCGCTGCTGCCCGACCTCCTCGCCCTGGCCACCGAGCACCCGCTGGACGAGAGGCTGGCCGCGCAACTGGTGCTGGCCCTGCACCGCAGCGGCCGGCAGGCGGACGCGGCGGATCACTACGACCTCATCCGGCGGCGGCTGGCGGACGAGCTGGGCGTCGTGCCCGGCGTGGAGCTGCGCGAGGTCCGGCAGCGGCTGGTGCACGCGCCGACGGCGTCGCGTGCGCCCCGGAGGCTGCCGCCCGCGCCCGAGGCGTTCGTCGGCCGCGCCGCCGAGCTGGAAGCGCTCGACCGGACCGTCCGGCGGACCGGCCAGGCGGTCGTCACCGGGCCGGGCGGGGTGGGCAAGACCTGGCTCGCGCTGCGGTGGGCACACCGTGCGCAGTTCCCAGACGGGCTGGTCTACCTGGATCTGCGGGGCTTCGACCCGCACCAGGAGCCGCTGAGCACCTCCCGAGCCGTGGACTCCCTGCTGGACGGCCTGGGCGTGGGACCGCCCCCGAGCGGGCTCGACGTCCGCCTGGCGCTCTACCGGGCGACCGTGGCCGACCGCCGGATGCTGGTGATCCTGGACGGCGCACGCGACTCCGCCCAGGTAGCGCCCTTGCTGCCCGGCGGCTCGACGTGCGCGGTGCTCGTCACCAGCCGCAACCGCCTGACGAGCCTGACCGCCACGCACGGTGCGCCGGTGCTCGACCTGGGTCCGCTCGACCCGGCGGAATCCCGAGCCCTGCTGGCGCGGCGGCTCCCACCGACCCGGTTGACCGGCCCGGTGGACGAACTGATCCGGCACTGCGCGGGCCTGCCACTGGCGCTGGGCATCGTCGCCGCCCGGGCGGAGGAGCACCCGGTGGAGGAGTTGGTCGAGGAGCTGCGCGCCGCGCCGCTGGACGCGCTGGACCTCGGCGAGCGCGCCGCAGATCTGCGCACGGTGCTGGCCGGTACCTGCGGCGCGCTGAGTCCGGACGACCGCGAGGCGCTCACCGCGTTGGCGGCGCTGCCCGGCAACGACGTGACGGCGGACGAGGTGGCCGGTCTCACCGGCACGACCACGGCGGTCGCCCGGAAGTTGCTGCGCCGCCTCGGCAACACCCACCTGGTCCGGCCCAGCACCCCGGACCGCTACCGCATCGACCACTTCGTCCGCCTGCACGTGCGGGAACACGCGCCGGCCAGGTGACCGGACCGGCCGGGCGAAGTCGCAGGCCACCGGCTCGAACGGCGGCGCGCTCACCTTCTGGGCGGTCGACGACCCGGCGCAGCCGCGCCGCCTGAGCTTTCCGTCGAAGTACAGCGGCTGCTTCAGCGACGTCACCATCAGCCCGAACGGACAGGTGGCGGCCGCGACCACGGGACAAGCGGCCGGGAGGACCGCCGCGGTGGTCCTCCGGGACATCCGCGCCCAGCCGCGCCGGTCGGGATCGGCCGCCCTGCCATCGGGGACAAGAGGGGGTCACCTCACCGGCCTACCAGTTCTCTGTGGCGGCCGTGTCGTGGACCTCGGCGAACTGGGGGAGGGGTTCGACCGGCGCGGCATCACGGCACGCCACGACACGCGCGCCCGATCGACCTTCTACCGGGTCGCGGACTTCGGGCTCCGCGCCCACCTGCCCGTCCTCAACGCCGCCATCGGCTCCGCCCAACTACACGGCTTCGACCGGCTCGCCGACCTGGACCAGGCGAGGCTGGTCGACCTCGACATCGGGCACAGCGTGCCCTTCCACCGGGTGGTGCGTGTGCCCGACCACGACCGGGTGTTCCACCGGCTGCGCGAGCAGGGGATCGGCGTGGGCGTGCACTACCCGCCCGACCACTTCCAACCCACCTTCACCGCCTGGCACCGCGACCTGCCCGTCAGCGAGGCCACGGCCACCGAACTGCTCAGCCCGCCCTTCCACCCCGCCCTGCGCCCCGACGACACCACCACCGTCTGCCTGGGCAACCACTGCCGCCCGCCGCGGCGGCACCGCGATAGAGGTCCGCTCGGCCGGCGTCCGCGACAAGTGGACGGGCCATCCCGCCATGACCGCCGCCGCACACCTGGGCGATGAACGCGGTGAGAGCATCCTGAGCGGAGTGGGGGTGCGCGGGTCACGTACGCGGAACACCCCCCGCTCGCGCGGAGGAGCAAAAGCCTGCGACCGCATCGGTGATCGGGCAGAGTAGGGCCGTGGTCGCACCACCGGGAGCGGGGTGCGGACCCGCAGTGGCCCGTCGCCGCACACCGGGAGGTTCGGACCGTGCCGTTGGTGGCTGACGTCGTCCGGTGGTGCTACGGGATCTGGCCGTCCTACGGCGCGGCGATCGTGCTCGCCTCGCTGGTGATCAGCATCGTGTTCGCGCCGCTGCTCCTGTTCGAAGCACGGTTGGCGTCGAAGAAGATCGCCTTCTACCGCACGCTCGACACGAGCAGTGGCGTACACGTGGACGAGGTGTTCCTGCACCGAGCGCTCCTCAGGGGGCCGCTCCTGGCGCTGATGGCCTTCAGGCGGATCACCATGGTGGCGGTCGCCGTCGTGGTCGCGATCACGCTGATCGGGATGACCCGGGTGGACGTCGCCGGCGGCGGTGGTCCCCGCTTCGTCGACCGGGGGTCGGCCTTGTGGCTGGATCTGACGCGGAGCCGGGGAGAGATGGACTTCGGGTGGGTCGACCTGGGCGAGAGCGCGTTCACGGTGATGACCGGTGAGGGGTTCCCGGCTGTTGTCGGCTACCTGGTGATCCCTCTGGTGTTCACGACTTCATACGCCCTGAAGGGCAACAAGCCGCCAAGCGGGTGGAAGATGTACGTCTTCGGCGCGCTGCTGATGTCGTTGGTCGTTCCCGGGGCGCTCGTGCTCTACCTCCTCACCGTGCTGGTGTTCAACTTCGTGCTGCTCAGATCGGTGGTCGTGGCGGATCACCGGCGGCAGCCCGGGTGATCGACACCCGGGCCGGACGCCTTCGGTCGGGTGGCCATCGGTACAGGCCGCGGCCGTGCGCGTCGCATGTCATGGGCCGGTGAGCAGGCCGAGCTTGCGGTCGAGTTCGCGTTCGGCCGTCGTCAGCGCCTTGTGCGCGCCTTCCGCGAAAGAGGGGAACTTGACCCGCTCCGCGAGGAACGCCTTGCGGAACGCGAAGGCGCTGCGGTCGGGGATCGCCCGTGCGGTGGCGAGCAGGGTGCGGGCGGCGGCGTTGCGGCCCGACCGCTGTGCCGCGGCGGCCCGGACGACGAGCAGCAGCCGCCGGACGGGTGGCGGCAGGTCGTCGGGTACCTCGGCGAGCAGGTCGGCGGCGGCCTCGTGCTGGCCCACGGCGGAGAGCCTGTTCGCGGTGTGGATGATGCCGGTGGCCGCGTGCGCCGGCGCCGTGACCGCGAGGTAGTGGTCGGCGGCCTGGCGCGTCGCCGCGATCGCGCCTTCGAAGTCGTCGAGGTACTGCGCCACCGTGGAACGGTGTATGGCCAGGTCGGCGCGGGCGATCTGTTGGACGTGGTGTCCTGCGGTGCCCGGCGTCGACATCTGCCCGGGGAACGTCTCCTCCACCTCGTCGAGCACCTGCTCCGCCAGCCGCAGGAGCTCCTGGGTGAGGGTGTGGTCCACCCGTACCAGGCCGCCCCACGGCAGCGCCATGTGCACGGCCGTGGTCCCCCGCGCGGATTCGGCGCCGAGCAGCGCCATCACCCCGGCCATCCGCGGCAGGTCCGTGTATGCCCACGGTCGGATCCGCACGGTCCGACGCCGGTGGAAGTGGTCGTTCCGCCATCCGGCGAGCAGCATCTTCCGCTTCCGCGCAGCAGCGCGCACCAGCACCAGCACGTCGGCACCCTGACGGGTGAAGCCGTCGCCGCTCCACCCCGAGCCGATCGCCTGGACGAGGCCGGTCGCCAACGCGGCGAACGCCGACAGCAGCGGTCCTCGAGCCGGGTGGAACACCCCCGTGACGAGGAACGGCAGGACCGAGCAGCCGAAGGCGACCTGCGGCAGTCCGATGAGGGTCCGCCTGGCCCGCACCACCAGCCAGGACAGCCGCCACCGGTCGAAGCGCGGACTGATGACGGCGTGGAGCAGCATCACGCCGGCCCCGGCCGTGACCACGTACCACTGGGCGTCGGCGACGTGCGCCACCCACCACTGTGAGACCAGTTCACCGCCCGGACCGGCGGCGATCGCCAACAGCACGAGGAACAGGCCGACATCGCTCGTCCGAGCGGCTCGGCGGTGGCTGATCAGCAGGGGACGTCGACCCCGGTCGGCGGCCAACAGCATCAACCACATCACCAGGGCACCCGCGATCCGCGCCTGCGGCGGCACCTCCGCTCCCGGCACGAGGAGCACGAGCACCAGGGGTACGACGCACACCAGCCTCGCCGCGAGCCCCCACAGCACGTCGACCGCGGTCGGCCTCATCAACCACCGCGCGGCGTGATCCGTCAGCTCGCCGCCGACGTCGGGCGGCCCCTCCGGTGCGAGCCGGATGTTGCGCAGCGCCGCACCGAGCAGCAGCGGCGTGACGAACCAGGTGATCACCGGTGACGCGTGATCGCCGGTGGCGGCCACCACCAAAGCGACGAACCCCGTGGTGGCCAGACCCGCCAGTCCGGCGACCAGGCCGGATGCCACCACGAGCAGCACGTGGTCCTGGGCCTGCGCGAGGTCGGTGAACCGGCGCATGCCGAACAGCAGGGCGAGCGCGACCACCAGGTCGAGGACGTAGAGCTTCCGCCCACGTTCGCCCGGGCCGAACACCTCCCGCAACCGGGACAGCACCAGCACCGCGCTCGCGACGGCCAGCACCGCGTACGCGATCGCCGACGGGTCTGGGACAGTGCTCGCGACCCCCACCCGGACTCCTTCGCGTCGCGCGACCGGACACCTCATTGTGGCGGTAGCGGCGAGCGGGAATGATGGTTTCGTGCGTGACGGTGCGACGACCCTGGCCCACGGCCTGGCGCAGCACGCAGGTCTGCTGCCGTTCGACCCGCGTGTGATCACGACGGCGGCGTGGTTCATCGCGTTCGCGGCGGTGGCCGGTGTCGGATTGCGGCAGCGGCACCGGACGCCAACACCCGGTAGGCCGTTGGGGTTGCCGGACCGGCTGGTGCACGCTGTCTGGCGGGTGCAGGTGTGGGTCCCGATGGGCATCGGTGCCGGCGTCGCCTCGGTCGGCAGTCCGGTCAACCCGGTGCTGACCGTGGCGGTGGGCGGGCTCGCGTCGGTCGTGTGCGTGGTGAGCGGATTCCGCTACCGGAAGGCGAGCCGTCACGAGCGGCGCCGGCACGTGGTGCTGGAAGTGGTGGTGAACCTGAGCATGCTCGTCGGATCGGCACGCCTCGGCGCCGACCTGCTGCCGAGCGGGGCGCTGGACGTCCTGCTCACCTCGGGTTCGGTGGTGCTGATGCAGGTCATGTCCACCACGCTGCTGCGCCGGCCGGTCCCGTGGGCCTGGTGGGTGGCCCACCCGGTCAGCGTCCTGGCCAACGGCACGGCCCTGACCTACGCGTTCCTGGTCCAGCCGTCGACGGGCGGCGCGTGGACGTCGATCGCGGTCTCGCTGACGGCCCTGGTGACGATCGCCGTGCACCTCGGGTCGGACGACTGGGTGCTGTGGTGGTCGAGGGTCGAGTCGGCGCGGCACTTCCGGAAGGACGATCCCCGCCACGCCGAGGCGTGGCTTTGTGACGAGGTGCGGGAGCCGACCGGGATGGCCCTGCCGCACACCATGGCCGAGTTGGCCGTCTACGACCTGCGCGGGAACTTCCGACAGGACCAGTGGCCGCCGACCGCGCACGCCATCGCCGCCGGCAAGGACTGGTTGACCGCCGCGGAGCACCTGATCGGCATCGCACAGCCGCACGTCGCCTCGGTCCAGGTCGTCCGAGCGCGGGCCTGCTGCGCGTTCGCCCGCGGACAGGTGCTGGAAGCCGCGGCGGACTGGGAGGCCGCCGTCGCCGCGTACCACGCCGCCGCGACCGGGTACGAGGAGGTCGGGGAACCCGACATCGCGGCCCGGGCGCGGCTGTTGCGCGCCCGGCTGCTGGCCGAGCGGTTGGACCGCGGCGCCGAGGCCGCCGCCGAACACGCGGCGATCGCCGCCGACACCGGACTGGCGGCACCCGTCCGCCGCTGGGCGGGTGCGAACATCGGCGGCCAGGACCACTCCGTCACCGGACCGCCGAGCGGTTCGGGTGAGGACGCCCCACCGTGGCTCCCCCTCGTCACCGCCGCTCCGCCGGGGGCGCCGGCCGAGGAGCACGAGATCTCCCGCACCCGCTACCCGGACACCGGCCCGGCGCAACGGATGATCGGCCGCGGCACCAGGCTGTTCCGCCGAGGACGGCACGCGGAGGGCGCTCGAGAGCTGCACGCGGCCGCAGCCCTGCTGGAGAGCAACTCCCAGCAACTCACCGCGATGGGGGTGCTCGCCGAACTGGCCAGGCTGCAGACCCCGATCGACCCGCGCGCGGCGTTCAAGACCCTGGACGAGGCGCTCCGGTTGCAGGAACGCTTCCACGACGAGGTTTTCGACGAGACACTGCGCCTGCAGGTCAACGGCTGGTTCGAGACCCTGCACTCCCACCAGATCGGCCTGCTCACCGCGGCGGCGGCCGCGACCGGCCGACCACGGGCCTCCGTCGCCGCGTTCGACCTGGCGGAGCGGTCGCGGTCGCGACTGCTGCTGGAGCAGCTCGGCACCACCCACCTGCGGGCCGACCACGTGCCCGACCACCTGCTCCGGCGTGAACGCGACGCCATGACCGAGATCGACCGCTGGCGTTCGGTGACAGGACCGGTCGGTCGCCGCGTCGCCGCGCTGGCCTCCGTGCGGGCCGCCCGCACCCGGTTGAGCGCCACCTGGCGGGACATGACCACCACGGGGGTGCACGGGGCCGAGTACGTCCAGCTCCGCCGTGGCGATCCGCTCACGTTCGCCGACCTCGGCCCGCTGCTGGGACAGGCGCTGCTGGTCGAGTACCACGTCACCGAAGACGCCGTCGTGCTGCTGCTGATCGAATCCGGCACCGCTGAACCCGCCGTCGTGCGCGTGCCGATGCGCCGTGCCGCGCTCGCCTCGATCGTGGGCGACTCGTTCGACGACGTGCGCTCCGCGCGCCTGGACGACTGGCAGGCGTTGAGCCCCCTGGTCGTACCGGTGGTCCGGCACAGCAGGCCGGGACAGGTGATCTGGATCGTCCCGCACGACCACCTGCACGGCGTGCCGCTGCACGCGATCGAGGTCGACGGCGTGCCGCTGGCCGAGCGGAACCCGACCTGCTACACCCCGTCGGCCGCGGTCATGCGCTACTGCCAGGGGAAACGACGACCGACCGCGAGCAGGTCGGTCGTGCTGGCCGATTCCCGACCGGATCGGCCGTTGGCGCACTCGCGGGCGCAGAGCCGGGTGATCGCCTCGCTGCTGGGTGGTGCTGAACGGCTCGTCGGCGAGCAGGCCTCGGTCGGGGGCATGAGGTCCGCGGTGAAGGAGGACGTCTCCGTGCTCCACATCGCCTGCCACGGCGAGTTCGACGCCCAGCGGCCCGCGCGATCCCGTGTGCTGCTCGCGGACGAGGACCCCGACGGTGCGCTGACCGTCGAGCGGATCCTCGGGATGTCACTGCCCGCGGACCTGGTCACGTTGAGCGCGTGCCAGAGCGGGGTCGCGCACCGCAGGGAGGGCGACGAGTTGTTCGGCCTGCCCAGGGCGTTGATCTACGCGGGTGCGTCGGCCGTGCTGGTCAGCTTGTGGTCGGTGGACGAGGTGGCCACCGGACTGCTGATGAACTCGTTCTACCGGGCGCGGAAGGCCGGCGCGGGCAAGGCGGAGGCGCTGCGCACGGCGCAGCTCGCCGCGCGTGCGTCGACCTGCGCCGACGTGATCGACTACTGTACCGCGGTCGGTGGTGACGAGCGGGCGGTCGCGCGGAGCGTGGCGGACATCAGGTTCCGCGCGGGCGACTTCACCGCGGCGGCCGACGCGTACGACGAGCTGCTCGACTCCGCGAGCGGTGAAGACCAAGGGTTGTTCGCCGCACACGCCAGGGCGGTGCTGGCCGCGCGGGGCACCACCGCGCGGCCCGACTACACCAGGAGGCTGTATGCCCATCCCTACTACTGGGCCGGTTTCGTGCTGATCGGGGACTGGCGGTGAAGCCCTGGGATCGGGTCGTCGACCACGGCGACCACGAGTTCACCATCCTGGCAGCCGAGCTGACCCCGGCCGAGGCACGTGCTGTGCTGAGGGGTGTCGGAGTGGTGGTCGACGACCACGGTGCCGTGCTGGGTACCGTGTCCGCCCCCGAGTTGGCCGACGCCGACGCGGACACGCTGGCTTCGTGGCCGGCGCTGCCGCCCGCGGTCGAGATCGACGCGGACCAGACCTTCGCGGAACTCGCCGATTCCCCGTCGATCAGCTTGCTGCTGCTCGGGATCACCCTGCTGGTGCTGGTGCGGGGCGGCACACCGGTGGGGACGCTCCCGGTCGCGCGGGTGTCGGACTACCTCGCCTCCGGTGAGCACCTGCTGTCCGGCAACGAGATGGGCCCGGCCGGTGCCTCGGCCGACGGGGCGCTGCCCGGCCGAGTGCGGCTCGCCGCCGCGCGCGTCGCCTGCGCGCGGTGCGGCTACCGCAACGCGTTGGAGCACTGGAACCCACGCAGGCCACCCTCGTGCGCCAACCCCGATCGGGAGCCGCACGACCTCGAACTGGGCGGATGACCGTGCTCACCGACGTGGTGCGGGAGACCACCGGTCTGTTCGACCGGCGCTTCCTGCTCAACGCGCTGCTGCCGACCCTGATCACCCTCGGCGCGCTCGGGGCGGTGGTCGTGAGCACGCTGACCGATCCGGCCAAGGCCCTGCGCACGTGGAACACGCTCGACGGCACGGTCAAAGCGCTGGCGGGCACCGGTGTCGTGGTCGTCGCCGTGCTGCTCGCCGCCCTCGTCTCAGGACGGGCGCAATCGCTCATCCGGTGTTGCGAGGGTCTCTGGCCGGGCCGGTTGGGGCGCGTGCTGGTGCTGCCCGGCACCCACCGGCACCGCAGGCGCGCGCGTCGGCTCGGCTTCGAACGCGGCGCGGCGGACTACCCGGCTGATCCCGCTGACGTCCTGCCGACCCGGCTGGGCAACATCCTGCGTTCCGCGGAGAGCTACCCGTCCGAACGGTACGGCGCGGACGCCGTCCTGACCTGGCCGCGCTTGTTCCCCTTGCTCCCGGACAGGCTCACGGCCTCGTTGGTCGCCGCCCGCGCGGAAGTCGAGTTCCAGGTGACGGTCTCCGCCCACGCCGCGTTCTTCGCCGTGGCGGCGGGAGGGTGGCTCGCGGTCACCGGCGGGCCGACCTGGCTGTTCCTCACCTGCTACTGGGGCGCGGCCGCGGTCGCCTGGGCCACCTACCGCGGCGCGCTGGCACCGGCGCGTCTCTACGGCGACCAGGTGCGCGTCGCGTTCGACCTCTACCGCAATGAGTTGCTCACCGTCCTCGGTGTGGAGGGCGACGAACAATGGCAGCGGTTGAACCAGTTCTGGTACCGCAACATCCCGCTCGACACGCCGCTGTTGCCCGAGCCCGCGGATCGCTCGGAGGTGCGGGCCCTGCCGTCGGTTTCGTTGAGCGTGCTCGCATGGATCCTGCTCGTCGTGAGTGGACTGCTGGTGGTGTGGCTCAGGTAGCCGCGGTGTGGATCGCACCCTCCGGGCGAGGCTGTCGGCTTGACCTCTGTCGGGAATGTTGGTCGTTGCTGTATCAGCCGGCGGCTCGCCAGGGACGCAGGCGCGGGATGTCCTGCTGATCGGGGTAGTCCTGGAAGGCCGTCGGTGCTTGTGCGGGTGCGCTCGTGCCAGGACGGTTCCTGTCGTTGGGCGCGGTCGCGCGGCTGCAGTTCGAGCAACTCCTCAGGCGGGGGGACCTGCCCACGACGTGCGTAGCGCGCCGTCGTGACGGCGGCGGCCCGAATCCGTCCGACCGCCGCATGACGGATTCGCCTGCCGTACGAATGGCCGGTGGGCAGCCGCCAGGCGGTGACGACGGGGCTGTGGCCGGGGCTGGCCGGGGCGGCGTTGACGGTTTAGAAGATTTCCGGGTAATCGAAGGTTGCGTTGGCCGATTCGAGGCGTGTGCGTCGGTGCCGGCGGTTCATGGCTTGGTCTTCTTGTCCTTGCCCGCGTCCTTGTCTTTTGCCTGGTTTGGCGGCTGCTCCTTCACCTGCTCCGGCTGCCGCCGTCCTTGTTGCGCCGGTGCGGATGATTGTTGGACGACGGGATCGTCGGTTCGCTGCTCGCCCGGAACCTCGGGGGTCCCGGTGCTGGTCCCGGTGGTCGAACCGACGACAGGTGCTGTGGTGGAACTCGGAGTTGGGCTCGGGGACGAGGTCGTGGCGGGAATCTGCGGGGCGGATCCGTTCGGTGCGGAGGTCGCCGGGGAGGTGCTCGATGACATGGTCCAGGCGATGCAGACGGCACCCACCAAGCCCGCGGCGGCCGTCAGCGTCTTCTTCGGGGTCTTCACGGGCGACCGGAGTACCGATGGGGGCGTCGGTGCGCTCCGCCCGTGGGCGTCGTCGGGCTTGACTTCGATGGCGGGAGCTGTGTGCCCGGTCAGTGCGCGGGCGCAGTCGTGGGCGGTCGGGCGGCGGCGGGGTGACAGGGAGGTCATCAGCGTCAGCAGGCGCACCAGGTCCGCGGGCAGGTCGCGGGGAACGTCCGGTGGGCGGTGGAGCCGGGCGACGGCGGCCTCGACATCGCCGCCCGGGTACTCGCGTCGGCCGGTCAGGCATTCCAGCAGCACCAGTCCGAGGGCGTAGACGTCGGCGGCGGGGCCGACCTCGGTGCCGCGGACCTGCTCAGGCGCCAGGTAGGCGGCGGTGCCCACCATCTGGCCGGTGCGGGTGAACCGGGTGGCGCCGGTCAGGTGGGCCAGCCCGAAATCGGCCAGGTAGGGCTCGCCCGCGCGGTCGAGCAGGATGTTCGACGGCTTGACGTCCCGGTGCACCACACCCCGGTCGTGCACGTACGCCAGCGCCCCGGACAACCGGGCGCCCAGTCGGCGCACCTCCTCGACCGCCAGCGGTCCCCGGGCGATGCGGTGGCGCAGCGTGCGCCCGTCGACCAGTTGCAGCACGAGGAACGCGCCGCGGTCACTGCCACCGGTGTCGTGGACCGACACCAGGCCGGGGTGCGACAGCCGGGCCAGCGTGCGGGCCTCGTTGTCGAACCGACGCCGGTCGTCGAGGTCGGCGTTCGGCTGGAACAGCTTGACCGCGACATCGCGGCACAGCACGGTGTCCCATGCCCGGTACACCTCCGCCATACCGCCGAAACCCAACGCTCCGGCCAGCTTGTAACGGCCGGCCAGCAGATCATCCTGAAGCTGGGACACCCACCACGCCTTCCTGGTCGGCTGAAAATGAAATATTTCCGGATTTCCCGTCGCCGGCTACCGCGAACGAGTCGCTGGTCGGTGATTCGAAAACCCGGTCCGCGTTGTCCGCGTCACCAGTCGACCATGGGTGATATGCATACCTGCCGCATCCACTGCAAGGCAACGATCGGGTGAAATCGACGCGACTGCGTTGAGCCACGAGCCCGGGACGTGGGAATATCCGGTGTGTCACTTTGATGCGACTGCCGCTCGTGTTCTACGGTCCCGACACCGCCCACGTCCAGGATGAGCAAGGTTCACGACTGTTCATCTACTCATTATTTCCTCACAAAGTCGATGACGTCACCGCACCTTGCGGGTGTCGCGACAATCCGGCCAGGCGGCGGATCGACTTTCAGGTTGAGATTTTACCGAACCACGCCGTACCGTAGGGGTGCCCGGTGACGTCGCGGGCTGTTCGCGGAACGTCCCCCGGGTTCAACAGCGTGCCCGGACGAGCGGTTCCGCCGTCACGAGGCGAAGGGTGGTCCCGCGCGTGGACGACCGACTCACCGATATCGGCCCGTGGGTCGACATCGCGCACACCGAGCAGGACGGCGTGTTGATCACCAGCGTGGCCGGCGAGGTGGACCACGGCAGCGTCGAGGTGATCAGCGCGGAGTTGGCCGCCCGGTTGGACCGGCGGCCCGTCGGGGTGGTGGTCGACCTGGAAGGCGTGGAGTTCTTCGGCTCGCTGGGCGTGACGGCGATGCTGGAGGCGCGCGATCGCGCGACTCGGTTGGGTGTCGGCTTCGCCGTGGCCGCCGGTCGACGTCCGGTGCTCAGGACGTTGCAGATCACCGGAACCGTCGACGTGCTGCGGGTCCGCCCGACACTGCACGAGGCCCTCGACCTTGCCCGGTCGGCCGCGTAGCCGGCCGCAACCCGGCTGTGCGCCGCATGTGGAACCAGGCGTTCGCCATCCCGCGAGCGTGTGTCGACGGGATGCGCGGTTCCGGCATGCGACCGGGACGGCGGGACCGTGTGAATGTCGTTGGCGTCTATGTCCTCACAAGGCCGCTGGCGCGGGCTGATCCGCGGTCCGGTCCGCGTACTCGACCCGCGAGGCGTCACCACCAACCCTGCGACCCGGAGCCTGACCACTATCGGTATTTGATAAGTATCTCTATACCTTCAGTGTGGACAAAATTATTTCTCGTCGTGAGTTCAGCGCTCATGGCGCACGATCACCGTGACCTTGTCCTTCGCGTTCGGGACAGCAAGGCGCTCATGCGGGGTTCCCGGCATGTGGCTGCTCGTAGTCGAGTAGGCCGTGATCATGATCCGGGCAAGGTCGTCAACGAGGCGCCGCGGCGATGCTCGCGTTGTGGCCGGGCGGTCGTCGGCCACGCGCGTCATGGTCCGGCCGGTGCTCCGCAGTCGTTACGCTGTGTGGAGACGGTGATGACGGAAGGGCGGACATGGCGTTCGAGCGGAAGTACAGCGACGAGGTGCGTGCCGCCGCTGTCCGCCGGGTTGTCGAGCGCCGCCAGGCGGAGCCGGGCAACCGGTCCGTCCTGCGCGAGGTGGCCGAGGAGTTCGAGGTCGGCGAGCAGTCCCTGCGGATCTGGGTGAAGCGGCTGGACGACGGCATGTTCAGCGCCGGTGAGGCGGCCCGGTTGCGGCAGGCGCCCCGGGAGCGGTTGCTGGCGCGCATCGCCGAGCTGGAGGCCGAGCTGGACGCCGCGCACGAGCGGATCGGGTCGATGCAGGAGGAGATCGAGGTGTTGAAGAAGGCGTCCGTGATCTTCGCCGCCGAGCTGGCCAAGCGGTGATCCCGTCCACAGTGTCCAGATAGCGGTACGGCTCTGTTCCGTCCGCGTGGGTGGCGCACACTGGACCCGCCACCTGGCGTTCGTGGGAGGGCAGATGACCGGGTACGACTACATCAGCGCCATCACCGGCTGCACGACGGACGTGGGCGGGCGCTTCGCCGTGCGCGGTCCGGCGTTCGAGCTGCTCGCGGACGGGTCGGTCGCCTCGGGTGGTCCCGGGAAGGCGCCCGGTCCGTTGGACCTGTTGGTCTCGGCCCTCGTCGTCAACCTGTTGAACGTGTTGCGCGCCGACGGCGACCCCGACGCGGACGACCCGGGCACGCGGGCGGTGCACGTCCGGGCGCGCACGTCGCGCTATACCCCGAATCGGCTCAAGGTCGGTCGGGTGCTGGTCGAGGTGGTGGTGGACGGTCTGGACGAGCCGGACGTCGAGTTGCTGCTGGAGCAGTACCGGGCGGGGTGTCGGGTGCTGCCCGCCGTGTCGACGGTGTTGGACGTGGACATCCGCGCGGTCGTCCGGGCCGGGGTCGCCTGACCGGCGGGGGCGCCTGGCTGGTCGGACGGGGGCGTACGGTCGGCGCGGCCGGGTCACACGGTCAGCAGCGCCTGCGTGTAGTCGTGCCGCGGTGCCAGGACGACCTGGGGGGTGGGGCCGTGCTCGACGATGCGTCCGGCGCGCATGACCGCCACGTGCCGTGCGATGTCGGCGACCACGGCCAGGTCGTGGGTGACCAGGAAGTAGGTCAGGTCCAGTTCCCGTTGGAGTTCGACGAGCAGGTCCAGCACGTGTGCTTGGACGGTGGCATCGAGGGCGGAGACCGGTTCGTCGAGGACCAGCAGTCGGGGGCGCAGTGCCAGCGCGCGGGCGATGGCCACGCGTTGCCGTTGGCCGCCTGACAGTTCCCTTGGTTTGCGGTCGGCGTAGGACTGGGGGAGGTGCACCAGGTCGAGCAGTTCGCGGACGCGGGTGGCGCGCTCGGTGCGGGAGCCGATCCGGTAGGCGTCCAGTGGTTCGGCGATGATGCCGTGCACGGGGAGGCGGGGGTTGAGCGACTCGAACGGGCTCTGGTAGACGACCTGCATGTCCCGGCGCAGTGCGCGCAGTCCGTCGCGGCGCAGTTCGGGGACGTCGCGGCCGAGCACCCGCACCACGCCCCGGTCCGGGCGTTCCAGGCCGAGGATGAGCCTGCTGGTGGTGGTCTTGCCCGAGCCGGATTCGCCGACCAGCGCGAACGTCGTGCCGCTGGGCACGGTGAGGGAGATGTCGTCGACGGCCTGCGTGCCGTGCTTCGCGGTGCCGAACCGCTTGGACACCGAGAGCAGTTCGACCGCGGGCGCGGTGGGCTCGCCTTCCGGTGTCCGGGCGGGCCGCCGGGTGTAGGACTCGGCGATGCTGAGCACGCGTCCTCGCGTCACCCGGGCGGAGCTGGCCAGCAGGGTGCGGGTGTAGGCGTGCCGGGGGTCGGCGAAGACCTCGTCGACGGGGCCGGTCTCGACCACCCTGCCGCGGTCGAGCACCACGACGTCCTGGGCGTTGCGGCTGGCCAGGACGAGGTCGTGGGTGATGAGCACGACCGTGGTGCCGTGCTTGGCGCGGGCGGTGTGGATGGCGCGCAGCACCTCCTGGCCGACCAGCACGTCCAGCGCGCTGGTCGGTTCGTCCGCGATGACCAGTTCGGGTCGTTGTGAGAACGCGATGGCCACCAGTACCCGCTGGCGCATCCCGCCGGACAGTTCGTGGGGGTAGCGCGCCGCCAGGGTGTCCGGGTCGGGGAAGCCCAGGTCGAGCAGGTCCTGGTGGACCCGCTGGTCGATCTGCGCGGGGGAGAGCGGGGAGTGGGCCAGCGTGAACGCCTCGCGCAGTTGCGCGCCGATGGTCCTGGTCGGGTTGAGCGAGGCGATCGGGTCCTGCGGCACGAACCCGATGTGCCGTCCGCGCAACGCGCGGAACTCCTTGTCGCCGCGTTGGGCGATGTCCTCGCCGGCGAACTCGACCCGACCGTCGACGACGCGGCCGTTGCGCGGCAGCAGCCGCACGACGGCGTGCGCGAGCGTGCTCTTGCCGGAGCCGGATTCGCCGATGACCGCGGTCACCCGGCCGCGGGGGACGTCCAGGGAGATCGAGTCCAGCGCGGTGCCCGACGTGCCGTCGTGCGCGTGCCGGTAGGCGACGGTGAGGTCGGTGATCCGGACGAACGGTGTCATGCGTGGTCCTCCTGGAGCAGGTGGGCGGTGCGGCTGAGCAGCACGACCACGGCGGTCAGCGCCAGGCCGGGGATGATGGCGACCCACCAGGCGTGCGCCAGGTACTTCTGGCCGCCGGCGATCAACACGCCCCACTCGGCCGACGGCGGGGCCTCGCCGAAGCCGAGGTAGCTCAGCGAGCCGATGGCCAGCATGGCCAGGCCGAAGTGCAGCGCGGTGTAGGACAGCACCGGCGGGTAGATGCTCGGGACGACGTGCCGGGTGATCACCCGCAGTGGACCCGCGCCGCACGTGCGGGCCGCCTCGACGTAGGTCAGCGTGCCGGCGCGGATCACGCAGCCGCGGATGAGCCGGGCGAACCCGGTGGCCTCGCCGATGCCGATGGCGACCGCCGCGACGAACGCGCCGCGCCCGTAGGTGGTGATCACCGCGAGGGCCAGCAGCACGGCCGGGATGGCCATGACCGCCTCGGTGAGGATGCCGAGGGCGCGGTCGAGCGGGCTGCCGGGCCGCAACCCGGACAGCACGCCGACGACCAGGCCGACGACCAGCGCCACGGTGACGGCGAGCAGCGCGGAGAACAGCGAGATCCGCAGGCCGTGCACCACTCGGGAGAACAGGTCACGGCCGATCTCGTCGGTGCCGAACCAGAACTCGCCGCCCGGTGGGGTGAACGGCAGCCCGTCCAGCTCGTACGGGTCGTGCGAGGTGACCAGGCCGGGGAAGGCGGCGATGAGCACGAGGAGGGCGAGGAGCGTGAGGTGGACGTGCAGTTCGCGCGGGCGCGGGCGGCGTCGCCGGTGCGCGGGGACGGGTGGTGAGGGGACGCCGGTGGTGGGGGCGGTGAGGGTGTCGGTCACGCCCGGACCTCCTGGGTGGGTGCCGCACGGCGGCGCAGGCGGGGGTCGAGCAGCACGTAGCCGATGTCGACCAGGGCGTTGACCACGACGTAGGCGACCGCCAGCACGACCACCAGGCCCAGCACGACGGTCAGGTCGACCGCCTTGACCGAGTCGACCATCAACCGGCCGAGCCCGACGCGGGAGAACACCACCTCGACCACCACGGTGCCGCCGAGCAGTTGTCCGACCCGCAGCCCGAACACCGCCAGGAACGGGAACGCGGCGTTGCGCAGGCAGTGCCGGTAGACGGTGTGGAAGCGGCTCGCGCCCTTGGCGGGTGCGGTGACCGCGGCGTAGGTGGTGCCCAGTTCGGTGCGCAGGCCGCTGATGAGCACCTGGGCGAACTGCGCGGCGCCGAGCAGCGCCAGCACCGCGGTGGGCAGCACCAGGGAGGCGATTCCCCGGCTGCCGTTGGACGGGAACCAGCCCAGGGTGAGGGAGAAGAGGTAGATGAACAGGATGCCGACCCAGAACACCGGCAGGCTCACGTAGGCCGACGGTGTCAGCGAGGCCAGTGAGCGGATCGCCCGCGAGCGCGGGGTGACCGCGAGCACGGCCAGCGCGAAGCCCAGCGGCACCGAGAGGGCCAGCGACGCGGCGGCCAGCGCGAGGGTGTTGGGCAGCACCTCGCCGATGAGCCGGGTGACGGGCTGCTCGGTGACCAGCGAGTGGCCCAGGTCGCCGCGCAGCAGGCCGGTCACCCCGTCGACGTATTGGGTCCAGAGGCTGTCGGACAGGCCGACCTCGTCGCGCAGCAGGTCCAGGTCGAGCCCGGCGAGGTCGGCCGAACCGATGGTGTCGGTGGTGCCGATGCGGGCCAGCACGGCGTCGCCGGGCAGCACGAACAGCAGGAAGAACGACGCGGAGTAGGCCGCGAGGACCACCGCGGCGGCGTGCGTGAGTTTGGCCGCCGCGGTCCGGGCGAGGTCGCGGGTCACGGCTGGTCCACCCAGGCGTCGCCCAGCCACGGGACGTGGGTGGCCTCGAACAGGGGCAGGTGCGTGCTGTTGCGGTGGGCGAGCGGTTGGATGAAGTCGTAGAGCGGGATGTAGTAGGCCTTGTCCAGCACGATCTCCGAGGCCTGCGCGGCCAGCGCCTTGCGTGCGGCGATGTCCGGTTCGGCCAGGATCCGGCCGAAGAGGGCGTCCAGTTCCTCGTCCACGCCGCCGTAGGTGGAGCGCAGCACGTCGGCGTCGGGGCGGGTGCCCGAGCCCCAGGAGAAGGAGTAGTCGCCGGACTGGAGGCGTTGGTTCAGCTCGGCCTGGGTGAGGCTGCCGAACTTCAGTTCGACGCCGATGTCCTTCCACTGCGACTGCACCACGGCGATGTTCGGCTCGTGCGAGATCGTCGACGGGCTGTAGACGAGCTGGAAGGACAGGCGGGTGCCGTTCTTGGTCCGGACGCCGTCCGGGCCGCGTCGCCAGCCGGCCTCGTCCAGCAGCCGCTCGGCTTCGGCCACGTCCGTCCGGATCTTGGCGGACTGGTCGGTGAAGTAGGGGTTGCTGGCGGTGTAGGCGCTCTTGGGTGCGATGTCGATCGCGGAGGCGCGCTTGAGCACGGCGTCGCGGTCGACGGCCAGCGCCAGGGCGCGCCGCACCCGCGCGTCGTCCAGGCCGGGTACCTCGGTGTTGGCCGCGAAGCCGAGCGCGGAACCGGGCAGCGGCTCGCGCCGGATGGTGATCTCCGTGCTGTTCGCGAACTCGGTCTTGTCGGCGGGTTCGGTGTTGTGCAGCAGGTCGAGGCCGCCGGAGCGCAGTTCGGCCGCGGCGATGCTGTTGTCCTGGATGTTGTGGACCTCGATCTTGTCGAGGTACGCCGCGCCGCGGTTCGCGGCGGGTTCGGGTGCCCAGGAGTAGTCGTCGCGGCGGACGAGGGTGTAGCCCTCCTCGCCCCTGCTCTCCTCGGCCACGAACGGGCCGGAGCCGATGATGCCCAGACCTTCCTGGCGCTTTTCGAAGGGGAGCGCGGCCGTGGCCGGTGCGACGATGCCCAGCACGGTGCCGGACACCGCCTGGAGGAACGAGGAGTTGGGTTTGGCCAGTTCGAACACCACGGTGGTGGGGTCGGGGGTGGTGATGCGTTCGAGTGCGCCGATCCACTGGTTGGCCACGGCGTACTTCGCGCCGCCGTCGCGCAGCGCCTGGTAGCTCAGCCGCACCGCGGTGGAGTCGAGCACCTCGCCGTTGCTGAAGGTCACGCCTTGGCGGAGCGTGAAGGAGTAGCGGGTGGCGTTGTCGTTGACCTCCCACTTCGTGGCCAGCCAGGGCGCGAACGTGCCGTCCTGGTTGTTGAACACCAGGGAGTCGACCAGGCCGCGCAGCGGCACGGCCAGGCCGTAGCCGGTGGTGGTGGCGGGGTCGATGGACTTGCCGCCGCCGGCCGCCCGGTACTTCAGCACGCCGCCCTTGACGGGGGCGCCGCTCGCGGTCGCGGTGCCGCCGGTGGCGGCGCAGCCGGAGAGCGCCAGGCCGGCCGACACCAGCAGGGCCAGGGCCGTTGTGAGGCGTCCGGGTGGCCGGCCGCGTCCGCTCGGGGCGTGGGGGTGGCGCTTCATCGTTGGTGACCCACTTTCGTGTTGTCTCGGGATCGTGTGCGTCGTCCGCCGGCGGCGCGTGGGCCAGACGTTAGAGCTGTCGTCGCCCGTAGTGGATAGCGTCTCGCTATGTGAAACTTCTACGTTGAAGCGGCGCAACAACTTAGGGTTTGTGGACGTCTACCGTAGAACTTCTAATATGAGTCTTTGGGGAACCCGCATGTCGAAGATCAAGATCGAGGCGACGAGCGCCGTCTTCTACCTGCCCTACTACGTGGCGGAGGAGGAGGGCTACTTCGCCGACGAAGGGCTCGACGTCGAGCTGATCCGCCACCGGCCCGCCGACGAGACCGGCCTGCGGTTCATCGAGGACCCGCGCAAGGTCTCCTCGTTCAGCAGCTTCAAGTTGTTCGAGGCGGGCGCGTCGCAGCTCTACAACGCCTGCGAGTGGGGCCAGCTGCGCCGGTCGCAGGACAGCCAGGTCAACGGCAGGGTCGTGGCCCGCCGGGCCGCGGTCGCCAGCCAGGCGATCATCGTCCGCCCCGACTCGCCCCACAACGTGCCGGGCGACCTGGCCGGCGTGCGGGTGGGCGTCAACTTCCACCACGGCTCGCACTACCTGGTGCTCCAGACCCTGGAGGGCTTCCTGCCGCGCGCCGACATCAAGCTCGTCGGCATCAAGGGCAAGGAGCGGTTCGAGGCCCTGCGCGACGGCGACATCGACGCCGTCGCGGTGATGGAGCCGTGGATCACGGTCGCCGAGAAGCAGGGCTACAAGGTGCTCGCCGAGGCCCACTACTACGGCGCCGAGGTCGCCAACGACAGCCTCGACGCGGAGACGTTCACCAGGATCAACCAGGCCGTCGCCCGGGGCGTGGACAAGATCCACGAGGACATCCGCCCCCACCTCAAGCATTTCATCGCGCAGGCCGCGCCGATCGCCGAGCTCTCGCCCGAGGACTTCAAGACGGCCCGGCTGCGCTACGTCCACCCCGGCCCGTACCCGGAGGACCACTTCAACCGCACCCTGGACTGGATCGCCAGCTGGGGCCTGATCGACGCGGGCAGCGAGTTCGGCGCGCTCGTCGACTCCAGCAAGATCCTCCAGGAGGTCTGAGGACGCCGGCGCACGGCGGCGCGGCACGAGGCGCGCCGCCGACGCGTGGTCCCGCCATGCCCACCACCGCCGCCAACCGCCGGGCCGTGCTGCTGCTGTGCGGCACCACCGCCGGCTTCCTCCTGCTCGACATCCACAAGGTGTCCATCGCCGTCCCGGCCATCGAACGGGCCCTGCGCCCCGGCCCGGCCGGCATCCAGCTCATCCAGGCCGCCTACGTCGTCTGCTTCGCCGTCACCCTGGTCCCCGCGGGCCGCTTCGGCGACGCCGGCAGGCGGCTCACCCTCACCCACGCCGGCACCTGCCTCTACCTCGCCGCGAGCGTGCTGTGCGCCGTCGCCCCGCACACCGGGTACGTCATCGCCGGCCGCGCCCTGCTCGGGGTCGCCGCCGGGCTGCTCATGCCGCAGCTGATGGGCATCGTCCAGCAGTTGTTCCCCGGCCCGGAGCGCGGCAGGGCGTTCGGCGTCTACGGCATGTGCGTCAGCCTCGCCACCGCGCTGGGCCCGAGCCTGGGCGGCCTGCTGGTCACCACGCCGCTGCTCGGCTGGCGGGGCGTGTTCGTGATGAACGTCCCCGTGGCCCTCGCCCTCCTGGTCGCCGCGCACGTCCTGCTGCCCACCGCCGGGCAGGCCCCGCACGAGCGACGGCGACCGGACGTCGACGTGGCCGGCCTGGGGCTGGGCAGCCTCGCGCTGGTGGCCCTGCTGACGCCGTTCATCCTCACCACCGGCCGCCCCGACGACGTCGACGCCCGCTGGCTCGCCCTGGTGCCGGCGGTCGCGCTCGCCGCGCTGTTCGCCGCGCGGGCGCGCCGCCGCGCCGCCGCCGGCCGCTCCGGCGTGGTCGACCCGGCCCTGCTGCGCATCGCCTCGTTCCGCAACGGCGTGCTCGTGTCCCTGACCTGGTTCGCCGCCGGACCGGGCATCGCGCTCGCGCTGACCCTGCACCTGCAGGAAGCCCGCGGCGTCACGCCGTTCCTGGCGGGTCTGGTGGTGCTGCCGTCGTCGGCCACGTCCGTGCTGGGCGCCTGGCTCGGCGGCCGGTACGTGGCCCGGCTCGGCCGGGTGCTGACCGCGACGGGGATGCTGCTCGTGCTGGCGGGCGCGCTGGGCACCCTGGCACTGCTGCACGGCGACCTGTCGACGACAGCCGTGCTGGCCGGCATCCCGGTGCTGCAACTCGTGCAGGGCCTCGGTGCCGGCCTGGTGGTCTCCCCCAACCACTCCATGACGCTCGTGGACGTCCCGGCCGCGCAGGGCAGCGCCGCCGGCGCCCTCGGTCAGCTCGGCCAGCGCATCAGCAACAGCGTGGGCGTCGCGACCGCGTCGACGGCGTACTACTCGACGATCTACGGCGCGGGCTTCACGCTGATCGACGCGCCGGACGCGCTGCACGGCGTCGCGCTCGACCGGGCCACCGCGGTCGCCTGCCTGTTCCTGGCCGCCGCGCTCGCCGTCGCGGTCACGGACCTGCGCCGGCAGACCCGCGCCCGCGCGGCGGTGGACGGCCGGGAGCGCAAGGGGTTGTCAAGATCCGGACGCCGTTGACACTGCGAACACACCTTCTTGCTTCCGGTGCACGACAGGCCCCGCCGACAGCCGGACCGACCTGGTCAGGCTGTCGGCGGACGGGCCGTTCGCCGCCGCGCTGCGCGCCGCCATCGACGCCGGCGGGCTGTCACTGGAGCGGGTGCGGCACCGGCTGGTCCAGTGCGGCACACCGGTGAGCGTGCCGACGCTGAGCCTGTGGCAGTCCGGTCGACGCCGCCCCGAGCGGCCCGGCTCGCTGTGCGCCCTCACCGAGCTGGAACGGGTCCTGGAACTGCCCGGAGGCTCGCTCAGCTCCCCGCTCGGCCCGCCCCGGCCACGCAGCCGGGGCGCGGACGGCGGTGTCGTGCGGTTGAGCCGGCACGACCGCGTCGAGGTCGACGCGGGCCGACGGATCGTCGTAGCGCACAGCAGGGCGGTGCTGCGCGCCGGCGCCGGCGGGCTCGACCGGTGGACCGCGCGGCGGGAGCCGGGTCCCGGCCCCGCGCCGCGCGTCGAGGCCCGGCGCAACTGCCGGGTCGGGCGCGTCGAGCACGACTTCGACAGCCGCACGCTCACCTCCGAAGAGGACATCGACCTGCTTCAGCTCCCCGCCGACCGGCCGGCGACGGCGGCACACCTGCATCGCTCGCGGTCCGAGTTGGCGACGGCGACCCTGCTGCAGAACAGCCTGCTGCCCGGTCTGCTGCCGACCGTCCCCGCCTGGGAGTTCGCGGCCCGCTACGTGCCCGGCGCGGAGAACGGTGTGGGTGGCGACTGGTACGACGTGTTCGAACCGCCCGACGAGCGCATCGGCGTGGTCATCGGCGACGTGGTCGGCAGCGGGGTGCCCGCCGCCATCGTCATGGGACGGCTGCGCAGCGCCCTGCACGCCTACGCCCTGGAGTTCCCCGACCCGGCGGAGGTGTCCGACAAGCTCGACCGCAAGGCCGGCCACTTCGAGGCCCACATCACGGCCACGGTCGCCCATGCCGTGATCGACACGGCCGCCGCCTGCGTCGACCTGGTGCTGGATCTGACCGAAATGGAGCTCCTGGCCTCGGCGGGAGTGGCGCTGCTGATCCAGGCCGCCGTCCACGCCCAGCGGTGTGGCGTGGCGTTCGTGGTGGCGGCCAGCCAACGCGTCGTGCTGTGCCCCCTGCAGGAGACCAGGCCGGACAAGGTGTTCACCCTCCGCCCCGACCGGGACCACACCACCGCCGCCGTGCGCGGATTACCGCCGCCTCGTCAGATACATCGCCATCCGATGTGACAGCACTGGTGGACTAGGCTGTTCCGACCGGGGGTGCAGGCGGGTGCACCGTCAGGACGCGTCATCTGCACGGTAGGCCCATCCAGTGGGCCGGGCCGGAACGACCGGGGATGTTGAGCCAACGGCACCCCAGGTCGTTCCGGCATAACTGCACCTACCGACGCGTCAGGGTTGAGCGAAGTCCGTGAGCGGACATCCGTCGGCCACATGGATCCCGAAGTCGGGACGCGTCCGAGCGGTGACGCCACGACATCGATGGACAATCGTGTGATCTGCACCATAATGCCCATGCCCGGGTGGCGCGTCCCGCTTCCGCGGTTCAACGGTGTGGCCGGACACATCTGCGGGGGAGGAGATCGCATCGGCGGGTGGCGTGATTCGTCAGGGCATGCGGATTCGGCCCCAGACGACCTTGTGGTCGGTTCCTTGGCGCACGCCCCAGTCGTTGCAGATCGTTTGGATGATCTTCATGCCGTTGCCGCGGTGAAGGCTGATGCTGGAGGACCCGACGACCGGGGTGCGGTCGGGGGTTGCGTCGTGGGCTTCGATGACGAGTTCGGGTCCGCGGTCGGGGTGGATCTCGCGACGTAGTGACAGGTGTCTGGGGTCCTTGGCGTGATCGCAGGCGTTGGACGCCAGCTCCGTCGCCACCAGCTGCACGTCGAGGACGAAGTCCTCGTTCTGGAGGTGCAGCGCTTCGCCGATGCGCTTGCGCAGTTCGGCGAGGTCCTCGCAGGCCAAGGAGACGTCGACCTGCCCCTGGCCGGTAGTTCGCACCCCTTCGATGCGGCCGTCCACGTTGCGCTGGTTTTGCGCGATCGTCACGTCGTGCGATCCGGTCGTGGTGGCCACGTCGCGGGGTGTCGGCACCGGAGGGTGGTCACGGGCGGAATGGGCGTCGGTCACCGGACCGGGTTGCCCAAAGCCCTTCCCGCTCATACACCGTTAAGCCATTCGGTCTAGAGAGAGTGGGTGGAATCGGCTATCGGGCCAGGTGGACGGTGAACATGCGGAGGGTCGCCACGCCAAGCGGTCTGGCTGTTCGCGGTGATCGTGGGCCGTGCACGATCTGTCGGACGGCACGCGTCGAGTTGTCGCGGTGCCGTCGACGTGAGGGCAAGCACCGGGCCTGCCGGTGGATCGCCGGCGGGCCCGATGTCGTGGTGCTGCGGTGTCAGCCGTGGGCGCGGTGGCCCCGGCTGGTGGCGAGGTGGTGGACGGCGAGTACGGCGACCGAGCCGAGGATGGCGGGCAGCCAGGTGCTCAGGTCGAAGAAGCTGCCGATGTCGGAGCCGAAGATCGCGCGGCCGCTGAAGTCGCCGAGGATGGCGCCGACGATGCCGAGCGGCATGGTGATGACGATGCCGCCGGCGATGAGACCCAGAACGATCCAACCAAGGATGCCACGGTGCTTCCTTGTCGTCGTGCCACGCAGACTCCTGGGGCGTGGCGTGATCGTTGTCGAATCCGGGTTGCCCATACCGAACCGATCTGACACCTGTGGTGGTGATCGGTGAGGGCCGAAGCCGTCGAAAACGGGATCTTTCCTCGTAATTCGCTCGATCGGGCAACCGCAAACTCGTCGAACACCGGAGGCGCGGTCCGGTTCGGACAGAAGCAGCCTCCGACGTGCCGTGCCTCCGGGCCCTGTCGAGCGACAGCGCGTGTTCGTCTTCCGCGAGTTCGCTCACTCGACTTCTGTGCTGGTGGCGCCACATCCGGATCTTGGTACGGATGAGGTCCGACATCCACGCGGACGCGATCGCGGCAGCGTGGAGAGTCGGGATGTCGTCCCAGCCGTGCGCTCGCCGAGGTCGGTGATTTGATCGGCACCGCGCCGCCGGCCGGCGGTCCTGGTCCGTGATGCCGGTCCGCGGCGGGTGTACCGGCGGGGATACTGCAGGTGCGGTCGCCGGGCATCACGGCGGTGGCCCGGTGGCGATCGACATGAGGAGGCAGGGCGGTGGAGCAGTTTCCGCGTTCCCGACGACCCGTACCCGATCCCGACGTGTACGGGGAGGCAGCGGTGCGGGAGTTCCTCGATCCGTGGCACCCGCGAGCCAGCGTGGAGAGCGGCAGCCCCGAACGGGTGCTCGTCGATCCCGAACGCGTGCTGGACAACATCACACTGGCCCTGCACCGGCTCGACGTCGACATCGACGCGCCGCCGGCGTTCGAGCCCGACACGGTGACGGTGAACGAGCTGGTGGTCATGCTCGACGACGTCGACCGGGCGGCGGCGCTGGTGGCGCGCCTGGTCAACGTCGCCGTGCAGCTCATGGCGACCCGCTACCCCGAAGAACTCGTCCGGTTCCCGCTGCCCGGCAACTGCGACCTGCGCGACGTCGACCGGCTGGCCATCGGCGACCGCGAATACGACCTGGCCCGGGAGATCCTCAACCAGCGTCTGGGCACCGACGTCGACCTGCAGCCCGACAACCTCGTTGAGCGGCTGCACGCCCTGGGCCCCGGTGAACAGGTCCACCTCATGGTCGCCCTGTGCCGCATGTACCGCCACAAGCTCCTGGTGCTCAAACTCCACACCGGCACCTGCTGAGACATCGAGCGGACCTCGGCGTCCACGGCTTCCCGGACACCGGCCGAACAGTACCTCGTCGATGCGACGTCGGCCTTGCCGAAGCGTGCCACCGGCGCACCCGTCCCTCCGGCTGCTAACCGGCCACGTGGTGGTAGACGCCGCTCTTGAAACCGGCGAGAACTACGGGCCCGGCAGGTCGGGGAAGCTCAACCGGAATTCCGGCAGTGTCCAAGCAGGTCGCGGGTTTGATGCGTCGACCAGTTGCTGCTTCGAAGGTGTCCGCTCGCCTGCGCTTCAAGTCGCCGACCGGCGAGTTTACTGCCCAAGGAGAGGTGGGCACGCACTTTCGGTTCAATAACGCCATGCCACGGTCACGGCTGTGGACACGTCGGCGGGTGAGTGTCGATTGTCGCCGTGCTCAGGTCGTGGTGGAATACTGCCGCTATGGACGTGCTGAGCAGGAACAACGTGACCGTGTCGGGCCCGGCGGACGGCCGACCGGTGGTGTTCTCGCACGGCTTCGGCTGCGACCAGAACATGTGGCGCCTGATGGTCCCCGCGTTCGCGGACGATCACCGGGTGGTCTTGTTCGACCACGTGGGCGCCGGGCGCTCGGATCGGTCGGCGTGGCAACCCGAGCGCTACTCGTCGTTGGACGGCTACGCCACCGACGTGCTGGAGGTCCTCGAAGAGTTGGACCTGCGCGACGTGGTGTTCGTGGGGCACTCGGTGAGCGCGATGATCGGCGTGTTGGCCGCCAACTCCGACCCGTCGCGCTTCGGCGCGTTGGTCCTGGTCGGCCCCTCGCCCCGCTACGTGGACGACGGCGACTACCGCGGCGGGTTCACCGCCGAGGACATCGACGAGCTGCTGGACTCCCTGGACAGCAACTACCTGGGCTGGTCGGCCGCGATGGCGCCGGCCATCATGGGCAACCCGGAGCGCCCCGAGCTGGGCCGGGAGTTGACCGAGAGCTTCTGCCGCACCGACCCGGACATCGCGCGGCACTTCGCGCGCGTGACGTTCCTGTCGGACAACCGAGCCGACCTGACCCAGGTGGGCGTGCCGACCTTGGTGCTCCAGTGCCGCGACGACGTCATCGCCGCCCAGGCGGTGGGAGAGTTCGTGCACCGGAGCATCCCCGGTAGCGAGCTGGTGGTGCTCAACGCGACCGGGCACTGCCCCAACCTGAGTGCGCCGGGGGAGACGACCGGCGCCATCCGGGAGTTCCTGGCCAGGCCGGGGAGCGCACGGACGTGATGTGTGCCGCCGGGACCGGTCTGGATGATGACGACGAGCCCGGTGAGGACGGCGACCCGACCATCCGTGATGCGCAGGTGGTGTTCTCCTCCCTGTTGGAGGACGACGTCGAGGAGTTGTACGACAACGCGCCATGCGGCTACCTGTCGGCCCTCGTGGACGGCGAGATCGCCAAGGTCAACGCCACCCTGCTGGGCTGGCTCGGGTACCGGCGCGAGAACCCGGTGGGGATCCGGCGCTTCACCGACCTGCTGACCGGTGGCGGCAGGCCCTACCACGGGATGCACTACGCGCCGATGCTGCGGATGCACGGCGAGGCGCGCGAGCTCGCCCTCGACCTGGTGGCCGCCGACGGCCGTGGCTGCCCGCCCTGGTGAACGCGAGGGCCAAGACGGGCGGGGAGGCGCAGCCGCTGCTGGTCCGCATCACCGTGTTCGGCCCCGGGAGCGGCGCGCGTACGAGCGGGAGCTGCCGGCCGCCAAGCGCAAGGCCGAGCAGGAGCGGGAACGGCTGGAGCGCCTGACCAGCACCCTGCTGCCCGATGAGCTGCCCGCGATCGACGGCGCCGAACTCGCCGCCCACTACCAGGTCGCGTCCAGCGACCAGGTCGGCGGGGACTTCTACGACGTGTTTCCGCTGGGTGGCGACCGGTGGGGGTTCTTCCCGGGCGACGTCTGCGGCAAAGGGCCAGAGGCCGCCGTGCCGACCTCGCTGGCCCGCTATGCCCTGTGCGCCGACGCCCTGTGCGCCGCCGCCGTGAACGACGCCGCCGTGAACGACGCCGACCCCGTGGCGGTGCTGACCACCCTCGACACGGTCATGCTGCACCAACGCCGGCCCGGGTCCCCGCAGTTCTGCACGGTGGTCTTCGGCCTGCTCGAACGCGACGGCGACGGGCTCGCCGTCACCATCGCGGGCGGTGGGCACCCGGCGCCGCTGCCGAGATGACCGGCGAGGACGCCCACACCGTGGTCGACCGGCTGGTGTGCCTGCTGGTCGACTGCTCCAAGTCCCCTTCCGGCGCCACCGCGATCCTCGCGATCGGCAACCCCGACATCACCGCCACGCTCTTCTAAGCACCTGATCAGAAGTGTTGTCCGTAACCCTCGGGTAGCCAGGGTGAGGTCCAGGGTGCAGCGGTGGCGAGCGTCTGGTCGTCGGTGCGGTTGCGGAAGTAGGCGTGGGTTTGTCGGACGCGGTCGGCCATGGTGGCGGGTGCGGTGTTGGCGATCCGGTGTTTGAGGCCGGCCCACACGCGTTCGACGGGGTTGTCCTGCGGGCTGTACTTCGCGCCCTCGATCAACATCAGTCGGGGGTGTTCCGCGAGCCATCGTCGGGTGATGCCGCTGTGGTGGGTGGAGCCGTTGTCGCAGACGACGGCCACGACCGGGGCGTCGGGGTGGGCGGTGAGCAGCAGGTCGAGGAAGTAGCAGAACACCACGGAGACGTTCTTGACCGAGACGTGGTGGTGGAAGGCGCCGGTGGCGAGGTCGATCGCGCCGTGCACGGTGCGACGGCGGTTGGTGCCGGGGGTGGGGATGCGGTGTCGCAGGCCGGTGGGCATCCAGGTGGCGCGGACCCTGGGCAGCAGGTCGATGTGGGTCTCGTCCTCGGCCAGGACCACCGACCCGGGCGGGAGTGCGGTGATGCGGTCGCGGATGTCGGCGCAGATCGGGTCGTGGTCGGGGTCGCCTTTGGCGATCAGGCGGGGACGGCACCAGCGGGCCTGTTCCCGGATGCGGCGGCGGAAGGTGGCCAGGCTCATCGCGGGTCGTCCGGCGGCTCGCCAGAGGCGGGCGGTGGTCCAGGCCTTCGGGGTGGTCAGCAGGGTGCGGATGCGTTGTCCGAGGCGGGGGCTGCCCAGGCGGGGGCGTCCGCTGCGGGGCCGGTCGGGCAGTCCGGCCAGGCCGTGGCGGGCGTGGCGGGCGATCCACCGGCGCACCGTGGCCGGGTCGTAGTGCAGCAGCCGGGCGATCTCGGACGCGGTCATTCCGGACGCGGACAGCAGGACCATGACGATGCGGGCGGCGACGCGCCGGGATCCGTGCAGGGCTGTGACCAGGTCGCGGTGCTGTGCGGGGGTCAGGGTGGCGTAGATGTGCGCCGGGCGCATACTTGTCGTGGCCTCGTCGGGTTGTTCCAGGTGTGGTAACCGGATCCAACCCGACGAGGTTTCCTACGTTCGCAGGGGATCTGCACGGGTTACAGACACAACCTCCGTCGACCTGCTTAGGAGGCACGGTGTTCCACCTGCCCACGATGGTCGACAGCACCGTCCACACCATCGTCCTGACCGGAGAGCTCGACCACCGGTGCAGCTCGCGGTTGCACGAGGCGCTGACCCGGCTGCGGCTCGCGACAGGCAATCACCTCGTCCTGGATCTGGCAGGGCTGACCTTTGCGACTCCAGCGGGATCAGCGCCTTCATCGTCGCGCATGAACTCGCCTCGAGCGCGAGTGCCGCGCTCGACCTGCTCACGCCTCCCGGTTCGACGGGTGACCACCTTAATCGATTCCATCTGATGGCAGCGCGTACGGATCGCATGCCGTACCCGAACCGGATGCGTCGACCGTGCACGGCTCTTCGACGCCGTGCGTGAGAACCGCCTCGGGTGCGGGGAGGATTCCTACCCGGCCTGGTCACAGGGGCAAGCCACGGGGGTAAGTTGAGCTAGTTCGCGAACGAGGAGAGGTGAGATGAGCGAGGCCCTGCCGTTGGAGATCGGTGTTCACGACCGCGGTGCCGACACGGTGGCTGCCGTCGTGGGCGAGCTCGACTTCGGCACGACCCCTCGGATGTTGGAGGTGGTCGAACCGCTCGCGGCCCAGGGGCGGACGCTGGTGCTGGACCTGTCCGGCCTCGACTTCTGCGACTCCAGCGCACTCAGCGCACTGGTCCGGTTGCACAAGGTCGCCCAGGCGGCGGGCGGAACGCTGCACTTGGCGGCCCTGCGGCCCCAGGTCGAGTCCGCGATCACGCTGACCATGCTGCACCGGCTGTTGACGATCCACCCGCGAGTGCCCGACGTGCCGGGCGGATCGGCCCCGTGAGCGGCCGTCCTCATCGAGGTGTCCGGCACAGCGGCGACTTCGCCTCGTTCGGCCTGTCGGACATGGTGCGGCTGACCGCAGGGCTTCGCGCCGCTGCCGAAGGCGCCGACGACTTCACCTGCGCCGCCACCGAGATCGTGCGACGACTCCGTGACCGTTTCACCGACGAGCGCGGGGAGTCGGTCGTGCTGTCGGCGCGGATGTTCTCCACCCGCCGTTTCGCCACCTTGCCCGACGCGCTGCGGCGGGGCGTTCGCGAACGCGTACCGGGCGATGTCGATCCGGACACGTGGTGCCTCGTGCTGGAAGCGGACTCCGGGATGGAACCGGAACTGAGCACTCCGGTCGCGTGCGATCAAGCCGGTGCGTTCGCCCCGACCTCGGATGAAGCCGCTGCCGCGACGCCGGTAGCCCTCGCGTTGGCCGCCGCGCTCGGAGCGCGGGGCGTGGATGGGACGGTCCACGAGGCGGAGGATCGGTGCGGTGTCTTCCTCATCCCCGATCCTGACGGCAGTGAACACATCCCGGACCAGGACTTTGTCCAGTCCCGCGGCGTTCGCTCGGTGCTGGCGTTCGGTGGTGGGCTGCCGGACGGTGGCCTGTTCTGCGTGGTGCTGGCGGCGGGTGTGCCGATCCTCCCGCGGACCGCGGAGCTGTTCCGGGCGGTGGCCGTCAGCGTTCGCACCGGCTTGCTGGCCCATCCCCTCGCCGGACGCGGTGAGGTCGACGTGGCGGCTCAGCGAGACGCCCTGCTCGAGCACCTGCGCGTGCTGGAGGACACCTCGCGCGAACAAGCGGCCGACCTCGAGGACACGGTCCAGCGGCTGCGCGCCGAAGCGGAACTGGTCGACACCCTCCAGGTCGTCGGCCACCGGCTGACCTCGCAGTTGCACCTCGACACCCTGGTCCAGGACGCCACCGACGCGGCGACCAAGGCCGCCGAGGCCGAGTTCGGCGCGTTCTTCTACAACCTCGTCGACCAGTACGGCGAGTCCTACACCCTCTACGCGCTGTCGGGTGTGCCCAAGTCGGCGTTCGAGCGCTTCCCCATGCCCCGCAACACCGCGGTGTTCGCCGTCACCTTCAACGGCGAGGGCACGGTCCGCTCCGACGACATCACCCGAGATCCCCGCTACGGCCGCAACGACCCCTATCACGGGATGCCGCCGGGGCACCTGCCGGTGCGCAGCTACCTGGCGGTGCCGGTGGTCTCACCGTCGTCGCGGGAGGTGCTGGGAGGGTTCTTCTTCGGCCACCACGAGACCGGGCGGTTCACCGAGCGGCACCAGCAGCTCGCCGAGGGCATCGCGGGTTACGCGGCGATCGCCCTGGACAACGCCCGCCTGTTCGACCGCCAGCGCTCGACGGCCTCCGAACTCACCCACAGCATGCTGCCCACGGTGCCGAACGTGACCGGTCTGGCCATCGCGTCGCGCTACCTGCCGGCGGCCACCGGCTCGGAGGTCGGCGGCGACTGGTTCGACGTGATGGAACTGCCCGCCGGGCGCACCGCGTTCGTCGTCGGCGATGTCGTGGGCCGGGGTGTGACCGCGGCGGCTGTTATGGGGCAGATGCGCACGGCCGTGCGCTCCTACGCCCTGCTGGACCTGCCGCCCTCCGAGGTGCTGCGACAGGCGTCGGCCCTGGCGGGCGTCACGCCGAAGGCCACGTTCATCACCTGCTTCTACGCCGTGCACGACCCCGCCGACGACACGCTGACCTATGCCAACGCCGGTCACCTGCCGGCGGTCCTGAGCCGTCCCGATGGCACGACCGACCTGATCGGCGAGGGCCTGGGCATGCCGCTGGGCGTCGGCGAGGCGTTCCAACAGCGGCAGACGTCGTTCCCGGTGGGGGCGCGTCTGACCCTCTACACCGACGGCCTGGTCGAGCGCCGCGACCGCGACCTGACCACCGGCATCGACACCCTGCTGGCGGAATTGGGTACCCTGCCGCTCGACGTGGACCTCCAGGTCGCCTGCGACAAGCTCATCGACCGGCTCACCGCCGGACGCCACGACGACGACGTCGCGCTGTTGCACGTGCATCGCCTGGAAACGGACCGGCAAGTGGCCTCCATGCCGTTGGACATCGGTCCGACCATCGCGACCAGGGCCCGCGCCTTCGTCACCGAGCAGTTGACCCGGTGGAACCTGGTCGAGGTGCGCGACGCGGCACTGACCGTGACCAGCGAACTGGTCGCCAACGCGGTCGAGCACACCGACCGACCCGTGGTCCTGCGCCTGCACCACGAGAACTCCATGCTGTTCATCGACGTCGCCGACCACGGGACGTCCGGGCCCCGGCTGTTCGACGCGGACCCGGCAACCAACCGGCGCCGCGGTCTTGTGCTGGTCGACGCGTTCGCCACCCGGTGGGGCACCCGCGCCACCGAAGACGGCAAGGTCGTCTGGGCTGAGATCACCACGGTCCGCACCCGAGGCCCACGAGGAACGCCGTGACCGCGATCCCCCTCACCACTGGTTCCGACGCCTGGACAGCCGCTGGTAGCGGGTATCTTCCGTCAGAAGACGCCTCGACGCCGAGCGTTCAGACCCGATCCGGGCCGGCTGCCCAGTCGCCTGCGGGCACGCCGTGCCTGGGAGACGTGTTGTCGCCTCGCGTCGAGCCGTCGGGCGGGGTGGCGGCCAATCGCCGGGGGAAGGTGGCTGAGGCGGTGCACAAGCGCAGATCGGGGTTGGTCGAGCACGGGCGCGGGTTCGGCGCCCACGATCACGTGTGCTGGCGGTACGGCGACGCACGTGACTTCCACGACCGGGTTCGCGAGTTCCTGTCCGAAGGGCTGAGCCTCGGCTACCGGGTGTGCTACATCGGCACCGGTGATGCCGACGGCCTGGTCGAAGACCTCGACGGGATCGACGGGATCGGTGAAGCGCTGAGGACCGGGGCCGCGCAGGTCGCCTCGCTGGATGCCACCTATCCGGTGGGCGCGGTGATCGAGCCCGCGGCGCAGGTGCGGACCTACGCCAAGGCGACGGACGCGGCCTTGGCCGCCGGGTTCGCCGGATTGCGCGTCGCGGCCGACTGCACCTCGCTGGTGCGCACCCCGGAGCAACTGGACGCCTTCTCCCGCTACGAGCACCGGATCGACCGGTACATGGTCGACAGACCGTTCTCGGCGATGTGCGCCTACGCCGCAGACGAGGTGGACGACCAGGCATTCGCGCAGGTAGCGTGCATGCACCCCAACACCAACACCTCCTTCCCCGGCTTCCGCTTGCACGGCGCTGGCGATCGGGTCGCCGCCTTGGCCGGCGAGGTGGACCAGTTCGACGACGACCTGTTCACCCTCGCCCTGCAACGCGCCGACCTGCGCCCCCACGGCGGGCGGTTGGTGTTCGACGCCGCCGGCCTCACCTTCCTCGACCACGGCAACCTGCTGCGACTGTCCCGGCACGCCGCCGCCCTCGGCGCGTCCCTCGTGCTGCGCACCTCCTGGTCCGGAGTGTCCACCCTGGTGGATCTGCTCGACCTGACCAACGTCCGAGTGGAGCGCGCCGCATGACGATCACCGACCCCGGACTCCAGGGTGGGTTCGTCCACCCCGCGGTGTTCTACGCCTCCGACGAGGAGTACTTGGCTTTGCTCGTGCCTTTCGTCGTGGAAGGGCTGGAGCAGGGCCACCCCGTCGCCGCCTCCGTCCCATATCGGCGACTGCGGCTGCTGCACGAGGCTCTCGGGGCTGCCGTCGAGGACGTGCTGCTGCTCGACATGGAGGTCGAGGGCCGCAACCCCGGCCGGATCATCCCCGCCGTGCTGCGCCGGTTCGCCGACAGCCACCCCGGGACCCACGTCCGCATCATCGGCGAGCCGATCTGGGCCGGGCGCACCGACGTCGAGTACCCCGCGTGCGCCCAGCACGAGGCACTGATCAACCTCGCCTTCACCGGCCGCGACGTCACCATCGCCTGCCCCTACGACACCGCCTCGCTCGACGAGCACGTTGTGATCGACGCGCTGGCCACCCACCCGGCGGTGTGGGAGACCGGTCGCCGCTACGACAGCGACCGCTACGCCCCCGACGCCATCGTCGACCGCTACAACCAGCCCTTCGACGTCGCCCCGGACGCCGTCACGCTGAAGGTCACCACTTCGGCCGGCGTCCGTGACGCGCGCCGCGTCGCCACCGAGCACGCAGGCCGTCTCGGCCTGCCGGGCACCCGGGCCGCCGACCTCGCGCTGATCACCACGGAACTCGTCGTCAACAGCCTCCGACACGCCGGCGGCACCTGCCTGCTGAGCGTCTGGCAGGACGGGACCCATCTCGTCTGCAGCGTCCAGGACGACGGCCACCTCACCGATCCCCTCGCCGGTCGCCACCCCGTCGCTCTCGACCAGGACGGCGGCCGCGGCCTGCTGATGATCAACCAACTCGCCGACCTGGTGCGCGTCCACACCACCCCGCGCAGTACGACCACGCACGTGTTCCTGCGCATCGCCTCCTGATGGATTGTCGCGTGAGGTGAGCTTGCGGGGTGGCCATACCGAAGGCGGTGCCACGTCGGAGTGGACCGCCCCGGCGAAGTCGGAGGCCGGATCAGTTGGCTTGGACCGCTGCGCCGGTGTCGGCGGCCGTCCGGGTACCGCACAGCCGAACTGCCGCACATCTGGGTACCGTATGCACCACAGGCAGAGGAATGGACGACATCATGACGGCGGCATCAGACCAGCATCCCCTCGCCGCGGAGCCCGCGGTCGCCGAGCAGGCCGCCGAGGAGGACCTGCGCGCTTTGTTCGGGCAGTCCATCGCCGTGTTCGCCTCGCTGGTGGGGCCTGCCCATGTGGTGGAGGCGGCGAACCCGGCGTTCTTCGCCGCCATCGGCGAGCACCGGGCGCGCACCGGTGTCCCGCTGGCGGAGTTGATGCCCGAACTGGCCGGCCAGGGCTTTATCGCCCTGCTCGACCAGGTCTACCGCACCGGTGAGTCCTACACCGGCCATGATGTGCGGGTCGTGCTCGACACCGGCCCGCACGCGCGGGAGGCGTTCTTCGACTTCACCTACGAGCCGCGCCGCGACGCCGGGAGCGACGTGGTCGGGATCCGGGTGATCGGCGTGGAGACCACCCAGGTCAAGCACGCCCAGCGGCTGATGGCCGAGCACCGCGCCCTGCTCGAGCAGATCGCCCGGCAGGCGCCCCTGACCGAGGTCCTCGAGGGGATGGCCCGCTGCATCGAGGACCTCGCCCCGCAGGAGGTGCTCGTCTCCGTCCTGCTCGCCGATCCCGACGGCCTGCACCTGCGTCACGGGGCCGCGCCCAGCCTGCCCGACTTCTACAACGAGGCCATCGACGGGATCGCCACCGGCGAGGGTGTCGGCTCGTGCGGCACCGCCGCCCACCGGCGGGAGCCTGTCGTCGTCACCGACATCGCCAGCGACCCGTTCTGGGACGACTTCCGCGACCTGGCCGGCCGGGCCGGACTGGCCGCCTGCTGGTCCACGCCGATCCTGGCCCGCGACGGGAGCCTGCTGGGCACCTTCGCCATGTACCACCGCTCCCCGCGCGCACCACAGGACTCCGACCTCGCCCTGGCCCGCGTCTTCGCCGGTACCGCGGCCCTGGCCATCGAACGCCACCACGACGAGCGGGCGCGGCGCGAGGCCGAAGCCCGCGCCGAAGCGGCCCACGCCGAGCTGGCCAAGGCGATGCGCGCGGAGCAGAAACTGCGCGCCGAAGCCGAGCAACGTGCCGTCGCCGCCGCGGAACTGGCCGAGCGGATGCGCGCCGCCGCGGCCGCACAGGCCGCCGCGCCCCATCCCGAGCAGTGCAGGCTCGGCAGCGCCGACGGGTGCACCGCACCCGCCGAGCTCAAGGTCGCCGACGCCTGGGGCGACGCGGCATGGGGCTGCCACGACCACGCCGAGGAAGCCCTCCTCACCGTGCGCTCGGCATTCATCGCCAACGAAGAACTCAGCGGCCTGGCCGCCTACATCAACCGCTGACCCGCCCCAGTACACCGGGCGCCACAGCGTCAGGTGAACACTCTTCGCGACCGTGTCGAATCCGCCTCACAACCCGGTATCCCGCCCGACCTGTCGATCGGGTCGGCTGGAAACCACGATCCGGCGCGGGCGAACTGCCCCTTCTTGGCGATGAGCGCATTCCCAGCCTGCTGCGGCGCCTGCGCGACACCGCCGGGAACGGGTCACGTTGGTAAGGGCCGTCGCCCGGTGGACGAGGTGGTGGCCCTGTCACACACGTGACAGGGCCACCGGCTTCGCGACGCATGCCGCCTGAACGCCCGACCACACGCCCTTGCTCCAACAAGCCGGTGTCGTGACGAGCGATCGAATCCGAGCAGCGACAGGATCGCTCGTTTGCGGCCCTTGAGGTTGTCCCCGCGAACCGGACACTTTCATCCCGGACGACGGTCCGGGCAAGGATGTCCCGTGTCGGACAAGTCGAAGTATCCCGGGCAGTTCCGCAGGAACGCCGTGGAGCTGCCCCGGTCGGTCGGACCGGCCGTCGCGGCAGGTGGCCCGCGAGCTGGGCGTCAACCACAAGACCCCGTGCAACCAGGTCCGCACCGCCAAACAGCTCCAGGCCGCTGCACCGACGGGCGGTGTGTCGCCGATGAGCGCCAAGAGCTGCGGGAACTGCGTAAGCGGGTGGCGGAACCGGAGTCGGAGGACATCCTGCGCAAGGCGGTCGCCTGTTCGCACAGGGGATGGCTCGTTGACCCGCAGCTACCGGTTCATCCCGAACACCGCGCCGTCTTCGGCGCCACCCGGCTGTGCAGGGTCCTGAGCGTCCGGCGTACGGGCTTCCCTGCCTTCGGGGACAACTTCAACGATGGGAAGGGAGCGGCAGATCGTGGAACGGGTGGACGGCTCGGTGCGGCTGGAGTCGCCGGAGGGGAGGGTTGCCGGGTGACCGTCGAATCCCCTGCGGTTGGACCAAGGTCAGGAGGTGACCGCCACGCCTTCGGGCGCGTCGCCGACGGTGAACGGGGCGGCGGGCTTGCCGTCCTTGGCGTTGATCACCGACACGGTGTCCGACCCCGTGTTGGTGATGTAGACGAAGCTGTCGTCGGGCGCGGCTCCGGAGCCCTCGGGCATGCGTTGGACCTTGACGACCTCGAGGGGTTTGCCGGTGGGGCCCAGGACGCTGACGGTGTCCGACCCGGTGTTGGCGACGTACACCCGGCCGCCCGGGGTGACCGAGACGCCGAGGGGCGCGTCGCCGACCTTGGTGGTGCCGCTCGGGCGGTGGTCGCCCGTCTCGATGACGGTGACCGTGTCGCTGCCGGTGTTGGCCACGTACAGGCGCTTGCCGTCCCGGCTGATGGCGATGCCCGCTGGGAACACGCCGACCGGGATGGTGTCGACGGCGGTCTGCGTACCGGTGTCGATGATCGTGACGCTGTCGCCGCCGTGGTTGGTCACGTACACCCGGGAGCCGTCGGGGCTGGCCACCGCGCTGTGCGGGAACCGGCCCACCGGGATGGTCTTCACCGGCGTGTTCGTGGCGGTGTCGAAGACCGTGACGTCGTCACGGCCGAAGTTGGTGACGTAGGCGTGGGTGGGTGTGGCGGCGACGCCGAAGGGGTTGGGTCCCACGGGCACGGTGGCGATGACCGAAAGAGTCCGGGTGTCGATCACCGAGACGGTGTTCGAGGACTCGTTGGTGACGTAGACGCGGTGACCGGACGGATGCGCGCCGACCCCAGCCGGGTAGTCGCCGACACGTACGGTGGCCGTCACCTCGGCCAGTCGGGTGTCGTACACGGTGACGTCGTCGGAGCCGCTGTTGGCCACGAACACCTGGATTCGGGTCGGCCACCGGGGCGAGGTGTCGAAACCGGTGCCGGCCACTATCGCGAGTACCGCGACGGTCACTCCCAACCGGGGAAATCGACTCGTTCGGGTAATCTTTTGAGAAGACGCTGCGTGAAAGCGTGCGCGTGTCGAATAAACGGACATGAGTCCCCCGTGTCGGTTCTTGAACGCTCGGGACGTCGCTGCTCCCGGATCTGCCGTCACACTAACGGCCTAGTGTCGGCCGGTGCTGCCCCAACGCCGTCTTGACCCCGACTTGGGCGAGCGGTCAGGCGTGGCGTTTACACCATAGGAATGACGCGGTGAGCACCGACCACGTCCCACGTGGCGGTCTTCACCAGCCGTTTGAGAGGTCAGCTTCGCGGCGAGGGTGAGAAAGGCGCAGTAGTTGTCGGGGTAACGTTCGCAGTGGATGGTCAGTCGGCGTCGTGGGCCTTGTTCGCGTGTCGCACCGTCCGGTGGAAGCGCCGCGGTCCACGTCGGTGATCGGATGCGCAGGACAGCCATGAGCATGGGCTTGAGTGCTTGGCTGTCCTGCAGGTTCGCGGCCGAGACACCGGCCGTGAACCTGCAGGTCGACACGGTTCGACACCATGTGGATCTTCGAGTCGGGGTTGTCGCGGTCGACCGGGTTCGGACCTGTCATGTCGCCCCTTTTCCCGTCCGCGCCGAGGCGGCGTCCAGGATCGCCCGCGACCGGTCGGCATCCCCGTGCGAGCCGAACTCGTCCGACACGGCCCGGTGCAACCGCCGCCACAACGCCGCCTCGGTCCACTGCGTGAACCGGCGGTGCGCTGCCGGCACGGCCACCCTGAACAACAGTGGCAACTGAACAACAGTCAACTCTGCCCCCCTCGGTCGCCGGTCAGCACGTGGACGACCTGGCGAACACCGCCCGGTCGTCCACCACAGCCGTTCCGCTGCTCTGCGGCCGGGCGGCGAGCTTCGGGAGCAACGATTCGACCCACGCTCACAACTCGTCGGGCGTCAACCGCAGCGACAACCCGTCAAGTCGATCGAAAATCGTGACGCAACGATCAACGTCGTGGCTTGGGTTCCGGGACGTTCGGTGGCGGTGGTGCCGAAGATCCGGCGCGCGCTGCCTGGGCATCGGCCAACAACTGAAATTATTTCACTTCGTGCGTCGGTTCGGCGCAGGCGCGCGATCCGTCTCCGGCGGTTCTTGCGGGATTCCGAAGTGCCCGACCGTCGCGTGACGGCAGCACCTCGTCATAGCGCCGCTGGGAGCGGCGCTGAACGAGGCGGGACCGATTGTTCCTCGCGTTGTGGCGAATCCGCGACAGGGGTCAATCGTCGATCTTGGCGGTATTTTCGCGGCGATGCGCCTTGTGTCGTCGCAACGGAGGTCGGTCGCATGTCGAACGGGCAGTTGACCGGTGAGGTCGTCGACGGGAGGTACGCTCTGGGCGCGCTCTACGGCACCGGCGGGACGGCCGAGGTCTACCAAGCGTTCGACACCGAATTGGAGCGCAGGGTCGCGATCAAGCTGTTCCGGGGCACGGCCACCCGTGAAGACGGGATCAGGCTCGGCCGGGAAGTGGACGTGTCGGCGAGGCTGTGGTGTCCCGGCATGGTCGCGGTCCACGACACCGGGTCGTTTCGGGGCCGTGCGTTCTTCGTCATGCAGGCCGTCGAGGGCGGCACGCTGCGCCGGCGGATGCGCGAGCCGCCTCCGCCGGCGTCGGAGTCGGTCGCGCGGATCGGGGTGCAGGTCGCCGAGGTGCTGGCCCACCTGCACCGGCACGACGTGGTGCACCGCGACGTCAAGCCGTCCAACATCCTGCTCGACCGCGACGACCAGCGCGCCTACCTGGCCGACTTCGGCTTGGTGCTGCAGTCGCAGGCCACCCGGGTCACCCGATCGGGATTCGTGGTCGGCACCCCCGCTTACCTTGCGCCCGAGCAGGTCCGCGGGGGCGAGGTAACCTCTTCCGTCGACGTCTTCGCACTGGGCTTGGTGCTGCTGGAGTGTTTGACCGGCCAACCGGGGTACCTCGGTGGTGACACCGAGTCGGCACTTGCCCGCCTCCACCGCGGACCCCTGATTCCCGATGACCTGCCGGGGCCGTGGCGCGACACGCTGACCGCGATGACCAGCTTGAGTGCCCGGCGTCGTCCCACCGCCGCCGACTGCGCCGAGCGGCTCGCAGCCATGGCCCACCCCTCATCGAGCAGTGCGCGACCGCCGGATGTCGAGCGCATCGTCGTGGCCGAACCTCCGGTCGCTCCTCGAGGCGCGAGGAGGCATCTGCTGCGTGCCGGGGCTGCGGCGGTGTTGACAGCCGCAACAGCGCTGCTGGTCGTCCTTGATTCGACCGACGTCCTGTTTGTCGAGGACAACGGTCAACCGGACATCGGCACCAGCGTCGGACCGACGACATCGACCTCGATGGCCGACCCGCCACAGCCCCCGGTTGCGTCGTCCACCACGGTGACGCGAAAGGCACGGGGAAGCGCGGCCGTGACGGCTACACCCACGGATGCCGAGACACGGACGACACGACTGCCGTCACAGACCGCGCAACAGCACCTGCACGTTGCGCGACAACCACCGCAGACCCTGGTGATCCATCCGGAGTCGTCGACCCGCCCAGCTGTCCCGAGAACTGCGGTCGGCGCCCTTCCGCGGGCCGGTGCCGCACCACGGAACCGCGTGGCGAGGACCGTGGGGTGAGCACCGGGAAGTTGTCGACGACGGACAGCAGGCTCCCGGTGACGGTCGGGACCGCGGACGTCGGTGTGGGCGGTGGACGTGGCGGCGTCCACCACGGCCTCGCACCGGGTCGACGACCAATCCGCGGTGTGTGAGTTGGCCGCGCGGGGGAGGAGCGCCGCGACGGGCGAACATCACCCGTGACGAGTAGTGATCGGCATGGCGAGCGGCCCTGCGCTGTCGTCGACGACGGTACGGGTGACGCCGACATCGCCGGTCCCTTCGGGTTCGGCGCGCCCGATAGGACAGCGCCGTCGACCCGGTCCCCGCACTCACGTCGATCGGGCCGGCGACCCGGACGCAGAGCGCGGCGCTCCGCCTCGACCGGGTGTCGCCGCCGGTGGTCAGAGCGGCGGTGACGCGGAACCTGCGGCGACAGGACGGAGAACGGACTTCGACGTGCTCCACTGCCGCGCACCGTCCAGCGACAGCACGCGATCTTGTGCCCTGGACCTGGTCGGGGCTCGGCTCATGGCCGCTCCGGGTATCCTGACTCGACCACAACCCACTCACTGGCATCCGTCACGCGCTCGCGCGCCCGCTCGATGTACGTGATCACAATGCGGACGGGATTGACGGATGGACGAGCTGGAGGGCCTCAGGACGCGGTTGCGGGTATTGGAAGCGATCACCGACGGCACCCTCCGGGAACTCGACCTGGACAAGGTCCTCGAGGTGCTGCTGTCGCAGGTGCGCGACCTGTTCGCGGTTGACACCGCCACCGTCCTGCTGGCCGACGCGGACGGCGGGCAGCTGGTGGCCAAGGCGGCTTTCGGCCTGGAGGAAGAGGTCTTCCAGGGCGTCCGCATACCGGTGGGCGCCGGCTTCGCAGGGCAGGTGGCACAGCGCCGGGAACCGGTGCAGCTCACCCACGTCGACGAGTCCACCGTGATCAACCCCCTGTTGTGGCAACGAGGTCTGCACAGCATGCTGGGCGTGCCGATGGTGGCCCAAGGCGATTTGACCGGGGTGTTGCACATCGGCAGCACGACCTCGCGCCGGTTCACCGACGAAGAGGTCGAACTGCTGCAACTCGTGGCCGACCGGTTGGCCATGGCGGCACACGTGCACCGGTCGCGGTCCGAGCGGGCCGCCGCCACGATGCTGCAGGACAGCCTCCTGCCCGGGCACCTGCCCACGATCGAGGGCTGGGAGATGGCCGCCCGCTACGTCCCGGGCACCGACAGCGGCGTCGGCGGCGACTGGTACGACGTGTTCCTCCTCCCCGGCGGGCGCATCGGCCTTGTGATCGGTGACGTGGTGGGCAACGGCCTGCCCGCCGCGATCGTCATGGGACGGCTGCGCAGCGCGTTGCGCGCCTACGCGCTGGAGTTCGACGACCCGGCGGAGGTGCTCGGCAAGCTCGACCGCAAGGCCAGCCACTTCGAGGCCCACACCATGGCCACGGTCGCCTACGCGGTCATCGACACGACGGCCCATCGCATGGACCTCGCCCTCGCCGGCCACCTGCCGCCCGCGCTCGCCGTGCCGAGGCGTGAAACCGCCTTCGTCGACGCCCCCCTCGGCCCGCCCATCGGCTACCACCTGGGCGTCACCGGCCGCCGGGGCGCCGGGGTCGACCTGCCGCCCGGCGCGCTGGTCGCCCTGTTCACCGACGGCCTGGTGGAGCGCCGCGAACACGACTTGGACGATCGGCTGGACAAGCTCCGGCAGGTGGTGGCCCCGGTCGCACCGCAAACGGTCTGCACCCGGATCATGGCTACCCTCGTCGGCGACCAGCCCGCCCCCGACGACATCGCCCTGCTGACCATCCGGCACAGCCCCACGCCGGGTTGACCCGGACGGACATCCACCGCCGGACCGACCCGACATATCGAGTCGGAAGTGATCGTCCTCCGGTAGGTCGATCGCTCGTGGTCGAGATCGAGCAGATCAGGTGGATGACGGCTTGATCTGCATCAGTGCGTTGCTCGGCGCGAACTCGAAGTCGCAGACCTGTTGACGTAGCAAGCCCTTCTCGCCCGCACACAACAACAGGGCCGAGGATCGCGGAGTGGACCACCGGGTAGAAATGATCGACTGGTCATGTGCAGGGGGAGTCGCTGCCGCCCTGGTGCGCTCCGGCGATGTCGTTGTGCGGATCCACGCGCTCCGGTCGAGCGGTCCTGGACGTTATCAGGGTGGGGCGGCAGGGCGTCCGGTGGTGTCCGGAACGGCAGCCTGCCCGAATGTGACAAAGTGTGCAGGTCACATCCGCTCGTCCAGGGGCAGGTCGAGACTAGATGCGGTTCCGCGTGTGTCCGTTGCCCGGTCTGCGGTGACCCTGAAGAGGGCCAGGCCCGTGGCGTGCGCGAGCGGGGAGCGGCCGTGACCGCACCGCAGGGCACCGACCTGACCGGCCTCGTCGACGACATGGGGCTCGTGGCGTGGGAAGTCGACGTGGCGTCCCGGCGCTTGACGTTCGTCTCCCGGCACGCCGAGGTGCTGCTCGGGTACCCGCCCGACCACTGGCGCGACGACCTGGACGTCCTCGTCGAACTGGTCCACCCGGCCGACCGCGCCGAGGTGCTGCGCGCGTGGCGCGCGGGCGTGGACCTGGACTACTTCGAGGTGGAGTTCCGCGCCACCGCCGCGGACGGGCGGCTGCTGTGGCTGCGTACCCGGGTGCAGGTGGTGCGCGACGCCCTCGGCGCGCCGGTGCGAGTGCGCGGGATGTCGGCCGACGTGACCCGGCGGCGGACGGCCGAGCAGCGCAACCGCTTCCTGGAGGCGCTGGAGCGACGGTTGCAGGGTGTGGACGACCCCGAGCGGGTCATGGTGACCGCCACCGCGCTGCTGCGCGAGCACCTGGTCGCCGACCGGTGCGCGTTCGCCCTGGTGGAAGCCGATGAGGACCACTTCGTCATCAACGATGACCACGCAGGCCTGCTGCCGCCCCTGCGGGGCAGGTTCGCGATGTCGGCGTTCGGGGAGCAGGCGCTGCGGGTGCTGCGGGACGGACGGCCGTGGGTGGTGGTCGACGTCGCCGGCGACCCGCGACTGGGCGCGGTGGACCGCGATGCCTACGGGCGCGCCGGCATCCGCGCGGTGGTGTTCGTGCCGCTGCTGCGCGGCGGGCGGTTCGTCGCCGGCCTGGCGGTGCACCAGGCGTCGGTGCGCGACTGGACGCCGGCTGAGGTCGACGTGATCTCGGTGGTGGTCGGCCGGTGCTGGGAGTCGTTGCAGCGGGTGCAGGCCGACCAGGAGCGGCGGGAGAGCGAGCAGCGCCACCTGCTGCTGTTCGAGCGGGCCACCGACGCCATCTGGGTCCTGGATCGCGACTCGCGGTTTGTCGAGGTGAACCCGGCGGCGTGCGTACTGCTGGGCCGCACCCGCGACGAACTGGTGGGCATGAACGTGGCCGACCTCGTGGTGTCCGGTCGGGGCGTTGATCCGGGCAGGTCGAATGCCGATTCGGCCGGCGCGCGCGTGGTCACCGAGGTGTGGCAGGTGCGGCGCGGCGATGGAGGCGTCGTCGCGCTGGAGCTGGGCATGCGCACCACGCCGACCGGGGTGCAGGCCATCGGGCGCGACGTGACCGAGCGGCAGCGCGTCGAGGCCGAGCGCGAGCTGCGGCTGCGGCGTGAGCACGAGATCGTCGAGGCGTTGCAGCGCAGTCTGCTGCCGCGCGAGCTGCCGGTGCTGGACCGGCTGGCGATCGCGGCCCGGTACCTGCCCGCGTCGACTCACGCCCAGATCGGGGGCGACTGGTACGACGTGCTGGAACTGGACGACAACACCGTGGCGCTGTGCGTGGGCGACGTGGTGGGCAAGGGGCCGTCGGCGGCCGCGGTCATGGGGCAGCTGCGCAGCGCGTTGGCGGGCTACCTGCTGGAGGGGCGGTCTCCGGCTGCGGCGCTGGAGCACCTGGACGTCTTCGCCCGGCGGGTCGACGGCGCCGTTGGCAGTACCTGCGCGTGCCTGACCTTCGACCGCGACACCGGGGCGCTGTGCTGGGCGACCGCGGGTCACCCGCCGCCGCTGGTGGCGGACGCGTACACCATGCGGTTCCTCACCGGCGGCCAGGGACCGGTGCTGGGCACGCCGAGACGGGCGCACTACGTCGAGCACACCGCCGACCTGCCCGTGGGCGCGTCGGTCGTGCTCTACACCGACGGCCTGGTGGAGCGCCGCGACCTGCCGCTCGACGAGGGCCTGGACCGACTGCTCGCCGTCGTCCGCGACACCCGCGCCGCCGCGCCCGACACCCTGGCCGACGCCGTCACCGACGTGCTGCTCGCCGACGGCCAGGACGACGACGTGGCCCTCGTCGTCGCGCGTCACCTGCCCTCGTCGCTGCGCGGCGCCCTGCCGGCCCTGCCTCCCTCGCTGGCCGTCATGCGGCGCGAGGTCGGGGCGTGGGCGGCGGTGGCGGCGCTGTCGGTCGACCTGCTCGACGACCTGCAACTGGCGCTGGGCGAAGCCGCGGCCAACGTCGTCGACCACGCCTACGAGGGTGGAACGGGAGACTACGAATACGAGCTAACCACCACTGCCACGGGCGTGCGCGTCATCGTGCGCGACCACGGCCGGTGGCGCACGGTGCCCGCCGACCCGGGTTACCGAGGACGCGGGACGGGCATCATCCACACGCTGGCCGAACGGGTCACCTTCGACCGCGGCGAGAGCGGCACCACCGTCGAGTTCCACCTCACCGCACGGCCTGGCACCCCCGCACCGCCCACACCGGTCGAGATCGACGTGGCCGGCCTGCTCGACGACCCGGCCGACGGCGCGACCCGGCGCGTGCGGCTGACCGGTGACCTGGACCTGCACACCGCGCGCGAGCTGCGCGCCCCCCTGCTGTCCCGCGTCGAGGGCTCCGACCACCGGCCGGTGGAGGTCGACCTCACCGGACTGCACTACCTCAGCAGCTCGGGCATCGCGCTGCTGCTCGACACCTCCGAAGCGGCCACCCGTGCCGGTCGACCGCTGACCGTGCTGGTCGCCGAGGGTTCCGCGCCGGCTCGTGTCCTGTCGATAGCGGGTCTGGAGGACCTCGGCCTGCCAGGACCCTTGGTCGTCCGCACTGCTCCACCGCTGCCTTGACGGTGTGGTCGGAGGCGGTTGCGCGCACCGACGGGCTTCCTGTTTCGGGAAGAAGCCTCTGCGGGGTGGTGCCGTCGGTCCCGATCCCGCCTGGTGCGCAAGCCCGTCGACGACTGCTCTGAACGGGTGCAGATCTCGGTGGCGCGGCGTCGTCGCGAGCGGCGGGGGTAGATCCCGGACATGGGCGTGCCGGTCGAAGCCGTAGTGGCCTTGCTGGTTCTCGTCTGCCTCGGCTTCGCCGTGTTGACCGCGGTGCGTGATCGGGTCGACTTGGTTGTGCGTACCGATGACGACGAGACGATCAGCCGCCCGGTGAGCCCCGAGCTCTTGCGCGGTTTCGCTGTCGGTGACCGTGTGGTCAAACATCCGGGGCAACGTTGGCCGACCCACGTGTGACACCTGACAACAGCGGATGAGGTGGTCAGGCTCGCAGGGGACGTTGCGCCCCCTGGTACATGATCAGCATGAATGCCTATCGGTACGCCTTGTCTGCGAACGTGGTGGTCTCGTGCTCAATCAGCGCGTCGATCAAACCGTGGGTGTGGGCCGCGGTCAGGTCGTGGACGGCGCCCGGCAGTGCCGGCGAGGCCCGTACCAGCCGACCGGCAGTGCCGGCGAGGACCTGGACGTTGACGCCGTGACGATGGTCCTTACCGGAGTAGTACGGCTTCTGGTTCGTGACGCGGTCGATCGGGACCCGGATGCCGTCGAGGATCGCGTAGGCCAGGCGGGCGGCCCGCTCACCGGCGGCGCGGAGGTCGTCGGCCAAGCCTGCGAGGAGGTCCACCGCTTCGCGGACGTAACGCCAGGCGGTGCTGCGGGAAACCTCGAAGCCTGCGGCGACTCGGGCGTGGGTGTCGTCGTTGCGCAGGTGCGCGAGCACGAGCAGCGCCTGTCGCCCGGGCTCCGGACGCCGCCACCGCGACCGGCGTCGTACCCGCTCGGCACGGCTGGGATCGGCCAGGCGGACGGGGGTGCGGTTGGACAGCGGAATCGCGGCAGGGTAGGACAGCGCAGAGAGGCTCCCGGTTGGGCATCGGATCGTGGTCGACTGCTGTCTTGCCGGGAGCCTCGCCCACCGCACTTCCACCGCTCAGCCTGCGCCGTGGCCTGCGATGCCACGATGAAAATGGCTCAGTCAACCGCTCGCATGTCCGCATTCGCGCCCTCGGCGAACGAGCCGTCTCGATCCTGAAGCCTGGCGGCTACTGCGCAGACTCCGCTGCTCCACCACCCGAATCATCGACCTTGACCCGGGACGTCCTCATACTTCACCTTGATGTTGGATGAGGCCGTACAGGGCTCGCTGTCAAGAAGCTGGGGAGGATCCCGGGAAATCTGCGGATAGGTTGGCAGGTGCCACTTCGGAGGTTCACGGCAGGGCTGTCGCGCCGAACGGGGTGTCGGTGATTGCGATTCTCCGGCTGCGCCGATGGAATCTGAGAAGGAAGGTTTCTTTCGTGTTGCTTGCTCGAAGTCGTGGGTTACCCCGATCGGGTTAAGTTCGACGGCTCGTGGTGTCGATTCGGCAGGAACACGCGGTGCTCGTGCGGTCAGGCGCTAACGTACGACCGGGGCATCAGGCGGCTGTGCGTTCGTCGGTGTCCGGCGGGCCGCTATCCGGAGGTCACGGTGCTGCTGATCGGGCTTGCGCCTGAGGAGGGGAATGGGAACCCGACTGGTTACCCGGCTCCGGGCCTCGCTCAAGCGTGTTCGTACCGTGGTCTACCTCGGTGTGCAGTTCGCACTCGTCCTGGTCGGTGCGCTGGTGGCCCAGTACGGGCCGGTCGGCGTCGCGGTCGGTACTTCGATCATCGCCACCGGGGTCAGCGGCATGGTCGTCTACGCCTGGGTGTTGGTCGGTGACGAAGAAGCCGACCGTCGTAGAAATATTGATACCTTCGGGTTCGTCACCGCCTTCCCGCACCGTTCGGTGCAGATCAAGCACGAGTACCAGGCGCGGGTCGGCCGGGCATCACACCGGATCGACATCATGGGGTTCGGCTTGAACTCTTTGCGGGAAGACTTCTCCGGTGTTTTTCGCGAGTGGGCGGCCCGTGTCGAGGTGCGCATCCTGTTGGTCGCTCCTGACGCTCCGACCCGGTCTCACGCGTTCACCGCGCTGCGTGATCGTGAAGAGGGGAACAACCCCGGACGCACCGATGAGGAAATCCGGAGGTTCATCCTCCAGACCGAGCCCTTGTGGCGCGATCCCGACATCCGGTTCGACGTGCGGTTGGCGACCACGTTGCCCAGTGTCAACCTGTTCCGGATCGATGACGAGTGTTTTTGGGGTCCCTACCTGCTTGCACGGGGTAAGCATGGTCGTGCCAGTCGGAACCTGCCCACGATGATCGTCCGACGGCCCGGTTACATGTTCGATTGGCTGGCTGACCACTTCGACGAAATCTGGGCGAGTGAGGACCTGTCGCGTCCTCCGTCACCCGAGGACCTCTCTCGTGGATGAGGTCGTGGTGCGTGCCTACCCGCGGGTGCATTTCGGGCTGGTCGACCTGGGCGGCGCGACCGCGCGCGCATACGGGGGCGCGGGGGCGGCGTTCGCCGCCCGGCCGTCGTGCACACGTGCTCGCCTCGCCGACCGCTTCGAGGCGGGTACCGGATTCTCCGGCGACTCACGCGACAAGATCATCGCTACGATGAGGCGCGCCGAGCAGCGAGGACTCGATGTGCGTGCCGCCGTCACGCTCAGCGATCCGCTGCCCGCGCACACCGGGTACGGTGCCGGAACTGCGATGGTGTTGTCGGTCCTGACGGCTGTCGCACGGTTGCGGGAATGGCCGATCGGCGACGCCGAGCTGATCCACCTCAGCGGCCGTGGAAGGACCTCCGGAGTGGGGTGCTCGACGTTCTTCCGCGGCGGGTTCGTCGTCGACGCAGGGCAGGCGGTACACCCCGCAGACGGGGTGTACCGTCCCTCCAGCGACCCACGGGGCAGACCGCCTTCCACTGTCATCGGGTCGTGGCCCCTACCTGAGACCTGGCGCATCACCATGCTGATCCCGGTGCATGACCGACCGCAGCAAATCGGTTCGGAAGACGATTTCTTCCGTGATTCGACGCCTGTGGCGTCGCATGACGTCCTCACTCAATTGGCGCACCTGTACCACGGCATGCTGCCCGCGGTGATCGACGCCGACCTGGAGGCCTTCGCGACCAGCCTGCGCGAGTTCCAACGCCGGGGGTTCAAGGCCGCCGAGATCGGTGCTCGGCCGCCTGCGGTCCGTCACCTGCTCGACGCGGCCTGGGACGCCGGCGTGGCCGCCGGATTGAGCAGTATGGGACCGGCGGTGTTCCTGGTGCACGACCGTCGCGGTCCCACCGGTCTCGTGTCGTTGGACACGACCGCATGGCGGGTCGCGGGTCCCTACCCCTTCCGCAACGACGGCGCTGCTTGCGAGGTGCGCCCCGGATGACCGATCTGCTCGAAACCGCGCTGACCCCGGTGTTCTTCTCCACCTCCAACCTGGCCAAATTCGCCCAAGCGCGGCTGGTGCTGGCCAGGTTCGGGTTCGATGTCACCCGCTACCTCCTGCACGACGTGGAATACCCGGAGCCCTACGGCGAGCAACGCGAGGCGTTCCTGGGCGCCGGACTCGACGAGGTGATCAAACGCGCCGGCGCGACCAGCATCGTGTTCATCGAGGACACCACGGTCGCCATCCACGCCCTCGGCAGCGCGGAGACGGGGGAGTTCCCCGGTCAAGAGACCAAGGAGTGGTTCGCCCGGACCACGCACGACCAACTCCTCGCCGCGATCGACGCAGCCGGCGGTGACCGCGCTGCCGTCGTGCGTTCGGACATCGCCCTGCACGTACCCGGTCTCGAGCGCTACGTGTTCTTCTCCGGCGCGCAGACCGGCGTCGTCGCCGAGGCGCCGGGACAGGTCCGTCCCAACCTCGCCTACCCGTGGCTGGGGCGCAACGACTTCAGTTCGTGGTTCATCCCCCACGGCGCGGACAAAGTGCTCGCCGCGATGAGCTACGAGGAGTCGGCTCGATTCGACTACCGTGAGAAGTGCCTCCTCGCGGTCGGTCGGCGCCTGGAGGAGTACCAGGCCATCGGCAGGTCGGCGGCCGTGCTGGTCAGGAACCGGCGACCACCGCGACCTGCCGGCCAGGTCAGCCTCATCCCGGACCTGGATGTCGACACCCTGGTGATAGTCATCGGCGCGATTGGAGCGGGGAAGACCACCATCGGTCGACACCTGCTGCTCGAACGTGGCTTCCGGCACCTGGAAGGCAGTGCCCTGGTCGCGCGACTCGCACGCGACCAGGGGATCACCGGCGAGAGCGGCTTCGACCTCGCGGACCGGCTGTTCGCGAAGTGCGGCAGCGACGCCGTCGAACGCCACGCGGTCTGGCCGGACGTCCAACGGCGCGGCGGTCCCGTGGTCTACACCGGTGCACGCACGCTGGAAGGGATCCTGTACCTGCGGACCAAGGCACGTGACGAGGGCATGCGCTGCCTGGTCTGGTACGTCGACGCACCGGAATTCACCCGCCACGTCCGGGTTATCGAACGAGTGCGCGAAGGCGCCCTCGCCGGTGCCGAGGACTTCCACGCCAAGTCCCAGCGCGACATCGCCTACGGTGCGGCTCAGTACGGCGATGTCATCGCCGATTGTCGGATCGGCAACATCCGAGGCGTGGAAACACTGCTCGAGGCCGTGGGACGCGCGCTGGACGAGGACGAGGGAGACTTCGGGAAGTCGGCCCAGACCCGGAGGAAACGGGACATCATCCGCACCCTGGCGACACATTCCTACGACGCTCTTACCCGCCACCATCCCGATCTGGTCACCACCCTCGACGACGGCACTAGCAGACTGACCGCTCGCGGACAGGTGTTGCAGCAGCTCGTGGGCACCAAATCGCCACCGGTATGGGCACCCTGGGGAAAGTGGCCCGCGTCGCGACCGCCGCACCCGTTGGTGTGCCACCTCCTCGACGTCGCACTGGCGGTACGTGCCCTGTTGCCGCGGTTGGTCGGACCACGACACCTCGCTGAACTGCGGGCCGGATTCAGGCCGCTGGGTGATGCCGACGGATGGATCGCGCTGCTGTGCGGGCTGCACGACATCGGCAAGTACAGCCCCGCCTTCCAAGCGCTACGAGCAGATCCGGCGATCGCACGACTGGGCGCGGTGGCCGCTCGTGACATACGGGCCGCCCAACCCGCGACCGTTCCCCGGTCGAGCACGCCTCACGCGCTGCTGACCTCGCTGCACGTGATGCAGATGCTGCAACCCTGGGGGGCCGATCCGGCTGTGGCCGCGGAAATCGCGGTTGCGTTGGGCGGCCACCACGGGCACCTGCCTACGCCGACCGACCTCGCGGAGGCACGCGACCGGACTCAGGATCATGGTGGCGACACCTGGCGGCTGTGGCGTGATGACATGGTCTTGGCCGTAGCGGCAGCACTGGGTCTACCCGATCCGAGGACACTGTCGTGGTCGCAGGTCCGCATCGGTCTGGGAGCCGCCGTGGCCCTGACGGGTCTGACCACCGTGGCGGACTGGCTCGTCTCCGACGAGGCGAATCACTCCTCACCGCAAGAACCGGTCGACCTCGACGATTACGTCCGACGTGCGGCCACACGCGTCGAGCGTGCGATGACGAACGCGGGACTGCGATCATGGTCGCCACCTATCGGCGTGGGTGGTATCGGACCAGGGTTCGCCAAGTTCGGCGCCGACACCGCGTCGGCCGACACGGCGGCCGCCGGCGGGGCATCCGCTGTGGCCATGACCATGGCAGAGCACTGGCGATCACCGAGCATCACCATCATCGAGGCGCCGGTCGGTACCGGAAAGACTCGGGCAGCACTCCTCGCCGCAGCGACAATGGCGCGCGCCCAAGGACTCGGCGGCGTGTACATCGCCTGCCCCACACGAGCGACCCGGGACCGGATGACCGCGGTGCTCCAGGCATGGATGAGGACTGTCGACGACCCGACATCCGTGTCATCGGTACCGGATGACGATCCGGTACCGCCGGAGAAGCACAGCACCGCCTTCAGCAGCGAAGACACGGACAACCCGGCTCGCGATCAGTACCTCCGCAAGCGCGGACTGCTCAGTGGCGTGGTTGTCGGCACAGTGGACAGCGCTGTGCGTTCTGTGGTGCGATCCGCGCGCTGGCCTGTCGGTCTGACCGCGTTGTCGAACAAGGTGCTTGTCCTCGTCGAGGCCGACACCTACGACCCCTACAGGTCGATGCTGCTCGACAGGCTGTTGACGTGGCTCGGACAGCTGGGCACGTCGGTGGTGTTGTCGGCTGATGCGTTGCCCTCGACGCGACGACGACAAGTGGTTGATGCCTGGCAGGCGGGAGGTCGCCCGGTTACGACGAACCAGGCTTCCGCCGGACCCGACGGCGACGGTGCCATCCGCATCACCGTCGCCGGGGAGCAGGACGCAGTCGTCACAAGGGCCCCGGTGTCGGCTGAGGCGGAAACAATGACGATCAAGCTCGACCAGCCCGTAGTCGACGACCACGTCGTGCAGTGGCTGCTGGAGGCTACGGATTCGGCGCGGTGCGTCGCAGTCGTGCACAACACCGCATCTCGCGCCAAAGCGACTCACGAGGCACTCCAGGACGCGGTCTCGGCCCTGCCCGCATCACGTCGACCGGAGATTTTGCTGCTCCATGGCCAACAGGAACGCTCGACGCATCGAAAGGTCGAAGAGTGGCTGACGCGGCACGTCGAGCTGACACGTCAGCGGGCCCGCGTCATCGTCGTGGGAACCCAGCTACTGCAGTACAGCAGTGCCAGGACCTTCGATGCCCTGCTCACCGACTTGGCGCCGATCGATCAGGTGCTCCAACGCGCGGCCAGGCTCATCCACCACGACGACCGGGACACGCGGCCCGTCCTGGGCATCACCGGCATCGCGGAAACAGACGGTGTGCCGAACCTGCCGCGGTACACCTCGGCCCTCTACTCCCGCTACATCGTGCTGCGCACCTGGGCGATGCTCAAGGACCGGACGAGCATCGTACTTCCGGACGACACCCGGAGCTACCTCGATGCCGTGTACGGCCCTTCGGAGGCCATACCACGCCCTCCGGCATGGAAGGCGGTGTGGGCCAAGGCTGAAACCGTCCACCGCGCACAGGAAGCGAAGGGGCACAAGCAGATGCGCGACGAGTGCCTTCCTGCGCCCACCGACGACCTCAGCCTCACCACACTGTCGACGTACCGCCACCACACGGCCGACATGTCCACGGACTGGCTCAGTCCTCGCATACGTACTCGTAGGTGAAGGAATGAGCGCTCGCAGCCGGCGTCGACAGGGACTGTGAAACGAGTGGTTCTACCACTGTTTGAGTGATCGACTCGTTGGGCCGGTCAGCGCTGGGTGCCGTGCGCCTGTGATCACGGTCGAGGTGTGATCGCGACTGGTTGGGCGTCAAAACGGGCCAAATTCACTCAATGAGGTTGTCCCCGATGACCGGACACCGGATTTCATGCCACGAGGGCGAGACCTTGACGATAGCCGACGCGGACTTCGTGCGGGGTGCCGAACAGCAGAACCGGCGCAGAAACCATGTGCTCGTCCGTAACGGCCCTCATGTCCGCATGGCCGATTCCGTCACTCGATCGAGCGTCACGCCTGTGACTCCGATTACCGAGACGTCACCACCGTGTTCGGGGCGCGCGGCGGGATCGGAGCGCATCCGTTGACCGGACGCCCGCACTTCCTCACCGCGTCAGCGAGCAAGGGACTATCGGTGACGGTGGCACTCATGCCGATCGGATGTCCGGTGTGGATCGTCGACACCGACTCCGACCCGGACGACGGTGAGGTGCGGAGGACGGGGAGTCCCGTTCCCGTCCTCCACCCGGTACCCGCCGGCCCCAGGAGCACAGCCGACATCCAGGTAGTCGGGCGTGACCACCTCGTGGTTCCCGGTGGTCGTCGACTGCCGCCACGCCCTTCCTCACGGGAGGACGCCGAGCCATGGTGAATCCCACCTCCCACAGCGAGCCGGACTACTTCACCGGCCGGCACGAACCCGGACCCGGCACGGTGATCGGCATCCTGCTCTGCCGCGGCTTCAGCCTGCTTGATCCGACCGGACCGGCCGGGTGCTGTCACGACCGCCCGGCGCCACCACGAGGGGTGATCGCCGAACGGCAGAGCCCGGTGCGCACCGATACCGGTCACACCGTCGTCGTGGCGGACCGCTTGATCGACGAGGTCGACGCACCGGACGTCCTGCTTGTCCCCGGCGCAACGAACGAGGAATGGTCGTGACCGTGGAGATCCGGACCATGACCGCTGCGGGAGTGTCCGCGGGCATCGACACGGCGCTGTACCCGGTACCCCTACTCACCGACCACGCCGCGGCGAAGGCCACCCAACGGGCATCGAGTACGACCCGCGGCCGCCGTTCGCCGCGGGCGACGTCGTCGACGCCGACCCGGCGCTCAAGGCGCCGGCGCTGCGGTTGATCGCCGAGTCCCGGGTCTGACGAGCGGCTGATCCTCGCGGTGAAGGACTTCGGAGCCGGATGCGTGCGGTGGAGTGGTGATCACCGCCCGTCCTCAGCCCGCCGGACGGGGGCGTGCTCCGGTCGGTAGCCGCGCAGGCGAAGGCTGTTGGCCACCACCAGCACCGAGGACAGGGACATGGCAGCCCCGGCGATGAGCGGGTTGAGCAGGCCGAGGGCGGCCAGGGGGAGGGCGGCGGTGTTGTAGCCGAACGCCCAGGCGAGGTTGCCGCGGATGGTGCGCAGGGTGCGGTTGGCGAGTTCGACGGCGTCGGGCACGGCGTGCAGGTCGTCGCGGACGAGGATGACGTCGGCGGCGTGGGCGGCGACGTCGCTGCCGCGTGCCATCGCCATGCCCAGGTCGGCGGCGGCGAGGGCGGGGCCGTCGTTGATGCCGTCGCCGACCATCGCGACCCGGTGCCCGCGTGCGCGCAGCGACTCGACTGCGGCGACCTTGTCCGCCGGGCGCACGCCGGCCAGGACGTCGGTGATGCCGACCTCGTCGGCGACCGCGCGGGCCGCGGCCTCGTTGTCGCCGGTCAGCAGCACGGTTTTGAGCCCCAGGGCGTGCAGGCGGGCGACGGCGTCGGCGGCGGTCGGTTTGACGGTGTCGCACACGGCGATGCCGCCCACCACGGCACCTGCGCGGGCGACGAGCACACCGGTCGACGCCGCGAGGCCGTCGAGCCACCGGGAGGCCGGCGGCGGGACGGTGACGCCGAGTTCGGTCATCAGCACGGCCGTGCCCACCACGACCGGAGCGCCGTCCACCTCGCCGCGCGCCCCCGCGCCCACCAGCGCCTCGAAGCCGGTCACGGCGGGCAGCGCGTCACCCGCCGCCGCGACCACGGCCGCCGCCACGGGGTGCTCCGAGGCCGCCTCCACCGCGCCCGCCCAGCGCAGCACCTGGTGCTCGTCCGCCTCGGCGAACGCCGTGGTCGCCACGACGGCCATCCGACCGGTGGTGACGGTGCCGGTCTTGTCCAGCAGCACTGTGTCCACCGCGCGGGTGGCCTCCAGCGCCTCCGGTCCCTTGACCAGCACGCCCAACTGCGCCGCGCGGGCCACACCGACCATGAGCGCGGTGGGCGTGGCCAGGCCAAGGGCGCACGGGCAGGCGATGATCAGCACCGCGACCGCCGCCGTGAACGCCTCCCGGGCGGTGTGGCCGGTGATCAGCCACCCGCCCAGCGTCAGTGCGGCGAGCACCAGCACGACCGGCACGAACACCGCGCACACCCGGTCCACCAGGCGCTGGACGGCGGCCTTGCGCTGCGCGGCCTGCTCGGCCAGGACGCTCATCTGCGCGAGCTGGGTGTTGGCGCCGACCTCGGTGGCGCGCACCACGAGCCGTCCGGTGCGGTTGACCGTGCCGCCCACCACGCGGTCACCGGGACCGACGTCGACCGGCACGGACTCGCCGTTGATCGCTGCGGCGTCCAGCGCGGACCTGCCGTCGGTGACCACCCCGTCGGCGGGCAGCGCCTCACCCGGTCGCACGACGAACTCTTCGCCGACCCGCAGCAGCGTGGCCGGAACGGGCTCTTCCACGCCGTCGCGCAGCACGCGGGCGTCCTTGGCCGCCAGTCCGGCCAGTGCGGTGAGCAGTCCCACGGCGTTGCGCCGGGAGCGGGTCTCGAAGTAGCGGCCTGCCAGCAGGAACGTCGTCACCCCGGCGGCGACGTCGAGGTAGACCGCGTCCGCGCCCTGCGCCGTGACGCCGAAGCCCAACCAGTAGCCGGGCCCGGCGGAGCCCGCCACGAGCGACCACACCGCCCAGCCGAACGAGGCCAGCACGCCCAGCGACACGAGGGTGTCCATGCTGGAGGAGCCGTGGCGCAGGGTGCGCAGCGCGGCCCGGTGGAACGGCCAGGCCGAGTAGGCCACCACCGGCACGGCGAGCAGCACGCACAGCAGCTCCCAGCCGGTGAACCGCAGCGAGGGCACCAGCGCGAGGGTGATCGACAGGTTGCCCAGCGGGATCGCGAGCACCGCCGCGACCACGAGCCGCCGCCGCAGATCGGCCACGGCGGCCGTGTGCGCGGCACGGTCGTCCTCGGCTCGGTGGTGCACGCGGGCGTCGTAGCCCGCTTTGCGCACCGCCTCGACCGCGTCGTGCGTCCCCATCCCGGTGGGCAGGTGGACGATCGCGCGTTCGGTGGCGTAGTTGACCGAGGCGCGCACCCCGTCGAGTTTGTTGAGCTTGCGCTCGACCCGCGACGCGCAGGCCGCGCAGGTCATGCCGGACACGGCCAGTTCGACCGGCGCGTCCACCGTGGTGGTCATCTCGTCCTTCTCCTCAGTCCCGGCGACCGGCGAGGTCGGCGAGCATGGCGTTGTAGGCGGCCAGGCGGTCGTCCCCATCGCTGTCCAGGCGGCGGTCGAGCCGGGTGGCCTCGCGGCGGTCGGCGGTGGCCCACTGACGCAGCAGCGCGATCACCACGACCAGCATGGGCAGCTCCCCGGCGGCCCAGGCGATGCCGCCGCCGAGCCGCTGGTCGGTGAGCAGGTCCGGCACCCAGGTCAGGGACAGGTGCCGGTAGTGGGTCTCGGCGATCACCGACCGCGTGTTCATGAGGATCACGCCGAAGAAGGCGTGGAAGGGCATCACCGCGAACAGCAGACCCAATCGCGCCAGGTGCGGCAGCGGTCGGGGTGGCCGGTCCACCCCGATGACCAGCCAGTAGAAGACGTAGCCGGACACCAGGAAGTGCAGGTTCATCACCTGGTGCGCCCAGTGGTAGCGCATGGCCTCGCCGAACAGGTCCGAGAAGTACAGCAGGTAGAACGACGCGACGAACACCACCGCCGCCACCGCCGGGTGCGCCACCAGTCGCGCGGCGCGGCAGTGCACCAGCGCCACCAGCCACGCCCTGGGCCCGGCCGGTAGCGCGCGCAGCGCCAGGGTGATCGGGCCGCCGAGCACCAGCAGCACCGGGCCGAGCATGTTCAGCGCCATGTGGGAAACCATGTGCAGGCTGAACACGCCCGGCGCGAACCGGCCCAGCCCGGACGAGGTCACCACCAACACCACCGCGCACCCGGCCGACCACGCCATCGTGCGCCCGACCGGCCACCCGTCGCCCCGGGTTCGCAGCCGACGCACCCCGACCAAGTAGGCGAGCGCCACCAGCAGGGCGCCCACGCCCAGCACCAGGTCCGGCCGCCAGCCCAGCACCAGCCCTGCGGTGGACGGCGGCTCGGGCAGTTCGTAGCCGAGCACGGTCTCCTGCGCCGACGGGAGCGCGACCAGCCAGGACGGCGGCACCAGGTGCGTCAGCCCGACCGACGCGCCGAGCGCCACACCCAGCGCCACCAGCTCCGCACCCAGCGGCCGGGACCCGCCCCACCGTCGCCGCAGCAGCGGTATCACCGCGCACACCGCGACCTTGACCGCCAGCAGCAGCCCGTAGCCCGACCACAACCCGCCCGGACCGGCCGTGACGAGGCCCGCAACGGTGCCGCTGACCACCAGCACCACCAGGCACACCGCGCTCAGACGGCGGTAGCGGCGCAGCACCTGATCCCGGTGCGCCGCGCCCGGCCGCCGCAGGAACCCGCGCAACGCCACCAACGCGCCGACCCACACCGCGGCCGCCGGCACGTGCCACACCACCGCGTCGGTCGCCAAGTCGTGCCACGCGCCCACCGACACGTGCCCGACCACCACCGGCGGCAGCAACCCCGCCACACCCACGGCGAACCACAGCACCGCGACCGGCCACGTCAGCGTCGAGCGCGCGCCGACCGCCACCACCGACGCGGCCACCGCCGTGCACAACCACGCCTTGGGCTCCTCGGTCGCCGCCACCAGCTCGCCCAGGTGCGCCCACACCACCCCCGGCGGTTGCCCCGAGGCGTCACCGGCCGACAACGGCACCGCCGCCGCCGAGGCCAACACCCAGGCGGTCGCGGCCCCGGCCGCGAGCCGGACCGCGGCGTAGGCATCGGCGGTCAACCCCCGACCGCGCCCGGCCGGCACGACGAACACGGCGAAGGCCAGCGCGCCGACCGCCACCACCGCCCCCGCCTCGGCGGTCAACCGCACCAACCCGAACAGCCACGACGGCACCCGGCCCGGATCGGTGTCACCGAGCACGCCGTGCACGTCACCCGCCACCAGAACCACATAGGTGACGCACGACACCGCCACGCCGACCGCGAGCGCGGCGGCCTTGTCAACCCTCACGACTACACCAGTCGGGCGAACAAGCTCCGCGGTTCCCGGAACTACTCCGATCGTCATCCGACCAACTGGACGAGAAGCCGTCCCCGAGAAGAAGCGACGTACTCGATGTCACGCACAAGCCGCCGGAAGAACCGCAGCATCATGACCGCACGGCGCGGTCCCTCCCTCAACGTCGTCCTCACCGGCGTCGTGGTCCTCGTCGCCGTCCTGGTGATCGCCGGGGTACTGGTGTTCAACCGGTCGGACGACAAAGGCACCGCGTCGAACGAGGCCCTGTTCCCGCCGGGCGCGCACACCCTGTCCAAGGTGGAGGGCGACAAGGTCACCCTGGTGGAGTTCCTGGACTTCCAGTGCCCCGCCTGCGCCTCCTACTACGCGGGCATCACCAAGAAGCTGGAGCAGGACTACCAGGGGCGCATCACGTTCGTGGTCCGCAACTTCCCGCTGGAGATGCACCCGCTCGCGGTGCCCGCCGCCCGTGCCGCCGAGGCAGCCGCGAAACAGGGCGGGTACAACGAGGTGTACCACGCCCTCTACGACAACTTCGACGACTGGGCCGTCGACGGCCAGGCCAGCAGCTCCGACGAGACCCGCGCCACCGCGAAGTTCGAGCAGTACGCCACCGCCGCCGGCCTGGACCTGGCGCGCTTCCGCGCGGACATGGCCTCGGACGAGGTGAAATCCACCATCGACCGCGACGTCGCAGACGGGACGGAACTCGGTGTGAACAGCACGCCGACGCTCTTCCTCGACGGGGAGAGGTTCGAGCCCGCGGGGCGCACCGTCGCCGACGTCGACCGCGAGCTGCGCGCGAAGATCGACGCGGCGCTGGCCGGATGACCCGCGCACTCGCCTGGCTCCACGTCATCGGCGGCGGCCTCGGCCTGGCCGCCGCCGCGGCGCTGACGCTGGAGAAGATCGCCACGCTGCGTGACCCGGCCTACATTCCCACCTGCTCGCTCAACCCGATCATCTCGTGCGGTTCGGTGATGGACAGCCCGCAGGCCGCGGCGTTCGGCTTCCCCAACCCGCTGATCGGCATCGCGGCGTTCGCCGTCGTGCTCACCACCGGCGTCGCGCTGCTCGCCGGGTTCGAACCGCCGCGCTGGTACCGGATCGCGCTCAACGCCGGGACCGCTTTCGGCGTGGTGTTCGTGCACTGGCTGATCGCGGCCAGTCTGTACGACATCCACGCCCTGTGCCCCTACTGCATGGGCGTGTGGATCGTCACCATTCCCTTGTTCTGGTACACCACTTTGGACACCTGGCCCGCCCTCGCGCCGCTGCGCCGGGTGCACAGCGCCGTCCTGGCCCTCTGGTACGCGCTGATCGCCGGCCTGGTCCTGCACGCCTTCTGGGACTACTGGACCAGCCTCTTGTGACGAGTCCCGTGACGACGGCTGCTCGTGAACGGGGGCGCTCCCGTCGGCGCCGTGGAGATGGTCACGCTGACTCCGCGAAGGTCATCCCGCTTCGGTGGCCTCGTCGTCGCCCGCGGCGTGGATCAAGTCTTCGCGGGCCCGGGCGACGCGGGAGCGGATGGTGCCGACCGGGCAGCCGACGACCTCGGCGGCTTCGGCGTAGGGCAGCCCCAGCACCTGGGTGAGCACCAACGCCTCCCGGCGGTCGGGGTCCAGCGCGTCGAGCAGCATGCCGAGTTCGACGGTGGCCTCGAAGCCGGTGTCCACGGTCCTGCGGTCGGCTTCGTACGTCCAGTCCGCGCCCGAGGACAGCCGGGGACGCACCTGCGCCATCCGGATGTGGTCGATGACGACGCGTCGGGCGATGACCAGCAGCCAGGTGCGTGCCGAGGAACGACCGGCGAAGCGGCGCAGGCTGGGCAGGGCGCGGGCGTAGGTCTCCTGCGCGAGGTCGTCGGCCAGACCGACGTCGGCGAGGTGGGCGACGAAGCGCCACACGTCGCGCTGGGTGGCGCGCACGAACCGTTCCAGGGCGGCACGGTCGCCGGAACGCGCGTCGAGCGCCCAGCGCGTCACCTCGTCGTCGAAGGCTTTCACGATTCGGATCGTAACCACACGATGTCGGGAACCGGTGAGCCGAATGGAGCGACTACTGGTGTGTGGACTGCCAATCCTGCCGCGAAGCGCTCTCGGCCCGCTTGGACGGCGAGGCCGAGCCCGTACCCTCCGCCGAGACGGACGCGCATCTGGCACAGTGCACCGCCTGCACCCGGTGGCAGGCGAGCGCACAAGCGCTGACCAGGACCATCCGGGTCCGACCTGTCGGCCCCGACCCGGACCTGGTGAACGCCGTGCTGGCCGCCGCCCCACCCCGTTCCACCGCCGCACTCCGCCACACCGCCCTGACACCGCGCCTGGCGCTCGCCGCGGTCGCCATCGTCCAGCTATGGCTCGCCCTGGCCCAACTGCTCGCCGGGGCCACCGGCGGGCATGCCGGGCACGGGATCTCCACCCACCTGTTCAACGAGGGCGCGGCGTGGAACCTCGCCCTGGGCATCGGCCTGCTGGGTGCCGCCGTGAGCGCGCACCGCGCGGGCGGGCTGTTGCCCACCCTGGGCGGGTTCGTCGCCGTGTTGGTGGCCTTCTCCGTCAGCGACCTGCTCGACGGCACCGCGACCGCCACCCGTGTCGTCTCCCACCTGCCCGTGGTGGCCGGCCTGGTCCTGCTCTACCTCGTCGCCCGAGCTCATCGGGAGCCGACTCCGGGCACGCCCGCCAGTCACGACCGCGATGACCTCGACCGGCACGACCACGACGGTGACGACACCGCTCCGAGCCCTGACGGGCGTCGCGGGCAGCGGCGTCACCTGCGCCCCACCGCCCACCACCGACGAGCCGCCTGACCAACGGACACGCCGGGCCGGTCTCCTTCCACCGCCCCGGCGTCGCACACCGCCGCGATCCCCCTGGCCGGCCGGGCACCCCTTCGCCCGGTCGGCCAGGGCCTTTCCGAGAGTCCCGCCGTTCACCGGAACCTCCGTGGTGGGACCGCGGCCGGCCTGGCGTGGGCGTCGCCGGTCAAGCACGCCAGACGGTGCCCCTCCGCTCGTACTCCAGGAAGGTCTCCGCCTGCTGGGCCGACCGCGGCCCGAGGAAGCGCTCCACGAGCCACAGCGCCACGTCCAGGCCCGAGGTGACGCCGCCGCCGGTGATCAGGTCGCCGTCGTCGACCACGCGGGCGTCGACGACGGTCGCGCCCTGGGCCGCGAGGTCTGCTTTCGCGCGGTGGTGGGTGGTGGCGTGGCGGCCCCTGGTGATCCCCGCGGCCGACAGGACCATGACACCGGTGCAGATGCCCACGGGCAGCGCGTCGACCGCGGCCAGGCGGCGCAGGAACCCCCGGTCGGCCATCAGCCGGCGCACACCGGGACCGGTCGGGTCGGTGTAGCGTCCGCCGCCGGGCACCACCAGCACGTCCGCCTCGTGCGGTGACCACCCCGTGGCCACTTCGACCCGCGCGCCGAAGCTGCACGTCACGGTGCCCGGTCGTCCGGTGGTGACCAGGGTGGTGGTGAGCGCGCCTCCGCTGAGCCCACCGGCCAGGCCGAGCACCTCCGCCGGGGCGGCCCAGTCCTGCTCCTCCACCCCGTCGAACATCAGCACCTGAACCCGCAGCGGGTTCGCCGCCGACGCGGTCGCAGCCGCGGCCACGCCGCCCAGTCCACCCGCCGACAACGCCGAGGCACGCAGGAAAGCACGTCGCTCCACGATGACCTCCCGAATCGATCCCTGGCTGGCAAGACGTGCCCGGCCGCCGTCGGTTCCCGGCACCGACCTGAACGGCACGTGGGCCGCACTGCGCTATCCCCGCGTCCGGACCTGGGGGGTGATGCCGCCGGCGGCGGCCTGGGCGCGGTGCAGGGCGAGTTCGGCGGTGGGGCCCTCGGCGAGCACGATGCCGGTGCAGCAGCGCTGGTCGGCCAAGTGCTCCAGCAGGTCGCCAGGACTCGCGGTCGGGTACCACTCGGGGGCGCCGGGCAGGCCGGGCAGGCGTTCCAGCCCGGTCCAGCCCTCCAGCACCCCGGCCTCGCGGGGGTAGAGCGCCACGAACCCGGTCGCGGTGCCGCCGCCGGTCGCGCCGTCGAGCAGGTCGGGCCGCTCGCCGAGGGCGATCCGGACCATCGCGTCGTAGGCGTTGACGCCCAGCGCCCGGCAGAGGGCTTCGCCGACGAGGGCGCCACCGATGCGGGCGTTGATCTCGACCACCTCGGGACCGGCGGTGGTGAGCACGAACTCGGTGTGCGCGAAACCGCTCTCGTGCCCGGCGGCTTTCAGCACACGGCCGATCCAGTCGCCCAGCCCGGCGAGGTCGGCGTCGGGGAAGGCGACCGGGAACGCGGACGCCTCCTCGCGGCGCGCGGGTTCGGGCGACAGCACGCGGCTGAGCACACCGAGCAATCGGGTCTCGCCCTGCCAGGTGATGGTCTCGGCGCTGTAGAGGGGGCCTTCGAAGTACGGTTCGGCGGTCAGGCGGCCCTTGAGCGGGGTGTCGGCGGCTTCGCGCAAGGCGGCGTCGCGCTCGGCGGCGGTGCGGCACAGCCACACCGCCCGCGACGAGGTGCCCGCCGAGTCCTTGACCACCAGCGGGAACTCCTCCGTCGTGGTGGGGTCGAGCGGGCCGGTGCGGCTGAGTCCGTGCGCGTGCAGCCGGGCCCGGACGGCGGCCTTGTCCCGCAGCACGCGCACCGCCTCCGGTGCCGGCCCGGGCAGGCCCAGGCGCTCGGCCAGGTCCGCGCCGGGCAGCGCCCACGTGTCGGTGGAGCTGATCAGCCCGGCCAGGTCGGGGATGTCCCGCAACGCGCGCTCGCAGGCGGTGACGTCGGTGGTGTCGATGTCCACGACCCGCACGTGGTCGCCGCAGCGGGACAGTTCGTGGCGGTAGATCGTGCGGTCGCCGGTGAGCAGCACGAGGTCGTGCCCGGCGGTGCGGGCGGCGTCGGCGAGGCGGCCGAGTCCGAAGGTGAGGGCTTCCAGCAGCACGACGGTCACGGCACGGGGTCCTTCCTGAGCTCTCGGGGGCGTTCCTGCACGGGCACGACCGGTCCGTAGGACCGGCGTGCCCACTCGATCGCGGCCCACGGCGGGGTCAGCTCGTCCAGCGAGGCGATCTCCGCGGGCTCGAGCAGCGCGGGGTCGAGGGCCTCGCGCCAGCGGGTGAAGACGCGGTCGGTGTAGCGGTGGCCGGTGTCGGCGCCGATGACCACGTGGGTGCGGTCGGGGTGCCGGGCGGCCTCCCACGTCGCGACCAGGTTGGCCGCGCCGGTGGACAGGCCCGCGAACACGGCGTGAGTGCGCATCAGGCCGACGGTGGCGGCCATGGCGTGTCGGAAGTCCAGCCAGTGGATGCGGTCGTAGAGGTGGTGGTGGACGTTGTCGAAGTGGATGGCGCTGCCGATGCCGGCGATGATGGCGTCGGGGTCGGTGAAGCGCTCGCTGCCGAAGGTGACGCTGCCGAAGGGCTGCACGCCCACCAGGCGGGTGTGCGGGTCGTGCTCGCGCAGCGACCGGGCCAGGCCGCCGGTGGAGGCCCCGGTACCGACGCTGCCCACCACGGTCAGCGGCTCGCCGGGTAACGCGCGGCGCAGCAGGTCGGCCAGTTCGGCGTAGCCGAGGTGGTGCACCGGGTCGTGGTACTGGCGCATCCAGTGCACGTCCGGGTCGCGTGCGAGCAGTTCCCGCACCCGTGCCACCCGGCGGCTCTGGTCCAGGCGCAGGTCGTCCGACGGCGGCATCTGGTCGACGGTGACGCCGAGGATCTCCAGTTGTGCGCGCATGGTGTCGTTGACGGTGGTGGAGGCGACGATGTGGCAGCGCAGCCCGTGGCGGTGGCAGGCCATGGCCAGCGCGAGGGCGTAGATGCCGCTGGAGCTGTCGACCAGGGTCTGCCCGCGGCGCACCACCCCGGTGTCCAGCAGTCGGCGCACCGCCCCGAGCGCGGCGTACACCTTCAGGGTTTCGAAGCGGACCAGCACGGTGTTCGGCGAGAGCCGGATCAGGGAGGGTGCTTTGACGGCGTCGGTGATGTGGTCGTGGACCGGCGGCGCCACGGCGTTGTGGTCGAGCACGGTCGTCACCTCCCGGCCGGACGTGGGCGGCGGGTCGTTGTCGTCCCCGGTGGGACCGTCGTGCGGGCCAGGGTCATGATCGAGCCCTTCCGGGTGTGGGGCGGGTCGTCGAGCGGTGGCCGTGCGGGCGGGGGCGCGCGAGTCGCTACCGTGCGCACGGTGGTGCGGGTCGAGCCGGCCGGCCCACCGGGCCTCACCGCTCCCAGTCCTACTGGTCGTCCGCGGCGCCTCGCTGGTTCCCCGGGCGCTGGAATTCGCCCGCGACGACCCGGGAACTCTTCCCCGTGGCGCGACGACCAGTTCTGCGCCGGGCCCGCCGCCCGGCCGGTGCGGGAGGCGACCGGGGCACGGAGGCCGTGCACGGGCTGGGAGGGTTGATGGGGACCGGGTTGTCATCTCGTGCTGGAACCCGAAGGCGTTCCCGGGGAACGGGGGTGACGGAGGGCTTCACGGGTGCGCAGGTCGCGTTGCTGGTGGCCGGGTGCCTGGTCAACGTCGGGACCTTCGCGGTGTACCCGTGCCTGGCCGTCCTGCTGCGCGACCGGCTGGGTGTCGGGATGGCGCAGGTCGGCGTGGTGCTCGGGGCGGCCACGCTGGTGCAGTTCGCCAGTGCGCCGTTCACGGCCGCGTTCGCCGAGCGGATCGGGCTCAAGCGCTGCCTGCTGCTGGCCACGTTCGTGTACGGCCTGGGGGCGCTGACCTACCTGGTCGGGGCGGACGAACCCGGGGTGACGGTGCTCGCGTTGTTCCTGAGCTGCGGTGCCGGGGCGCTCTACTCACCGGCCTATCGCGGCTACCTGGTGCACTCGGCGACCGAGGAGCAGCGGCCGCGGGTGCTGTCGTCGGGCAACGCGGCCGGCAACCTCGGCATCGCGGTCGGGCCGGTTCTCGGGGCGCTGTTCCTGCACCAGCCCGGGCGGTTGTTCGCGATGACCACCGCGCTCTACGCCGTGTTGGCGGTGGCGCACTTCCTCCTGCGCCCGGAGCGGACCACCGGCCCCGGACCTGACGTCGAGCCGTTCCGGCGGGTGCTGCGGGGGCTGGCCGGACTGCCGTTCGCGGTGACCGTGCTGACCCACTACCTCTACATGCAGTTCTACCAATACCTGTCGACCTACGCGGAGGGCCGTGTGCCCACGGCGGTCTACGGGGTGGTGATGGCGGGCTACTCGCTCGGGCTGGTGGCGATGCAGCCGCTGCTGGCGCGGCGGGTCGGCCGCCTCGGCTACCCGGTGGCGATGGCGGTCGGTTTCTGCGGCATGGCCCTGGGCATGGTGGCCTTCGCCGGTGGCCGGGTGGTCGGTCTTGCGGTGGGTGTCGTGGCGATGGCCGTGGGTACCGCGGTGCTGTTCCTCAAGAACGACCTGGAGGCGCTGGCGGGGTCGACGCGGTCGGCCACGGTGACCTTCGGGCAGCAGCGGCTGGCGGTCGGCGTGGGTTCCCTGCTCAGCGGGGTGGTCGGCGGCGCGGCGTACGGACTGTTCGAGGAGGCGGGGCTACTGCCGGGGTTCTGGTTGGCGGTGGCCGCGCAGTGCCTGCTGCTGCCGCCGCTGGTGCTGGTGGTGGCCCGTCGTGCGTCCAGGACGGGGTGACGCGCCGGCGAGCCCCGCGGGATCACCAAGTCGAGGTCGTTGGCTTTTCGTACACGGTGACGTGGTCGCCTTCGCCGCGGAACGGCTCGCGGTGCCAACCGCCCCAGCGGTGTACGCGGCGCAGCCCGGCCAGGCGGGCCATCAGGTCGAGTTCGGCCGGCCAGGCGTAGCGCATGAACGCCGGCGCCAGTTTGATCCCGTGCTCGGTGATCAGCACGTGGTGGCCGTCGAGGCGCTGTTCGACCGGGTCGTGGCGGACTGCGGCAAGTCGCACCCGGTCGAGGCCGACCTGGTGGGTTTCCAAAGTCTGGTTGCGCTCGTAGCGGGCGACGTCGGGCATCGGGCACTCCAGGACGAACCGGCCGCCGGGCATCAGGCGCTTCGCGGCGTTGGCGAAGCAGCGCACCTGTTCTTCCTGGTCCTGGAGGAAGAAGAAGGTGGAGAACACGACGAACACCATGGCGAACAGGTCGTCGGTGCCGTCGTCGACGTCGGCCATGTCGCCGATGACGACGGGGATGCGGTCGCCGCCGGGCTTGGCGCGCATGCGAGCCACCATCGCCTCCGACGCGTCCACGCCCCTCACGTCGAAACCCGCCTCGGCCAGCGGGATCGTCACCCGCCCGGTACCCACCGCGAGTTCGAACACCGACCCGAACGGTCCTTCCCCGATCAGTTCGGCCAGACCCCGCACGGCGTCGGTGGGGTCGTGCGCGGCGTGCCACTCGTCGTAGACGTCGGCGTTGAGCTCACCGTAGGTCTGCGGTCCGAAGCTCTGCATGCGATCTTCTCCTGGGGTGTTTCTTGCGGCCGGACACGTGGTGCGGGCGAGGGGGCAGCGGCCGTCGACCGTCGCGCGACCACGGCACGTCCACCAGGTCGGCCGGCCGACCGGTGAAGTTCCCGGCCCGTGCGGAATCGGGTGTTCCCGCAATCCCCGGGAACCGGATGGCGGTTCGGTACGACTTCTACGGTGGTGGCCGGTTCGACAGCGGCGGGCAGCGGAAGGAACAGGGTGCGCGGTGTCGGGTAGTGGCACGGGTGTCGAGGATGCGGCCGAGGCCGAGGTCGTCGCACCGCCACGCGGGACCGGGGCGCGTCGGCGCGCCGGGTACGTGGCGGGGTTGTTCGGGCTGCTGGTCCTGCTGCTGCTGGGCGCGGTGGTGGTGCTGATCGCGCAGGGCTCGATCGCCATCCCGATCGGGGAGGTGCTGCGCGTCCTGACCGGTCAGGACGCCGAGTCCGAGGTCAACCGCACGATCGTGCTGGACGCGCGGTTGCCCAAGGTCGTGGCCGGGCTGCTGGCCGGGGCCGCGCTGGCGGTGGGCGGGGCGCAGATGCAGACGCTGTTCCGCAACCCGTTGGCCGACCCGTTCGTGCTGGGTGTCAGCTCCGGGGCGATCCTCGGCGCCTCGATCGTCATCCTGGGCACCGGCGGCGTGGGCTGGCTGTCGGGTCTCGGGCTGGTCAGCCAACTGGGGGTGACCGGGGCGGCCGTGGCCGGGGCCGCCGGGGTGCTGCTGATCGCCCTGGGCATCGCCCGCCGCGTCGGCGACCCGGTGGTCGTGCTGGTCGTCGGCGTGATGCTGGGCTACCTGGCCGGGGCCGTGGTGGACATGCTGGTCTACTACACCGATCCGGACCGGTTGCAGGCACTGGCCACGTTCACCCGCGGCTCGGTGCGCAACGTGACGTGGAACGAGTTGCAGGTCATCGCCGTGTCCTGCGCGGTGGTGCTGGTGCTGTCGGTGTTCCTGGCCCAGCCGCTCAACGCGCTGCTGCTGGGCGACCGGTACGCGGGCAGCCTGGGGATCAACGTCCGGCGGGTCCACTTCCTGGCGTTGGCGAGCGTCGCCGTGCTCTCGGGCATCACCACGGCCTACTGCGGGGCCATCGGGTTCGTCGGCTTGGCCGCGCCGCACCTGGCCCGGGGGCTGCTGCGCACCGCCGACCACCGGTTGGTGCTGCCCGCGAGCGCGCTGATCGGCGCGGTGATCGTGCTGGTGGCCGAGTACATCGCCGGCGGCAACGGCCTGACCAGGACCTCGCTGCCGCTCAACTCGGTGACCGCGTTCGTCGGCGCGCCGGTGATCCTGTGGGTGCTGCTGTCCGGCCGGACGAGGAGGCAGGCGTGACGACCGAAAACACCCGGCCGGCCCTGCAGGCCGTGGCGGTGAGCGCGGGCTACCGGCGCCGCCGTCGGCACCCGGCGGTCACCGTGCTGCACGACGTGCACCTGGCCGCCCGTCCCGGTGAGCTGATCGCGTTGATCGGCCCCAACGGCGCGGGCAAGTCGACCTTGCTGCGCACCCTGGTCGGCGCGCAGCCGCCACTGTCCGGGCACGTCCTGCTCGACGGCCGGGACCTCGCGTCGCTGTCGCCGAGGCAGCGGGCGCGGCGGCTGGCGGTCACGCTGACCGAGCCGGTCGACGTGGGGCAGATGAGCGTCGAGGCGGTGGTGGCGCTGGGCCGGATGCCCTACCGGTCCTGGGTCGGCAGGGAGAAGGACCGGGACCGGGCCGCGGTGGACCGGGCACTGGTCGACGCGGGGGTGGCGGAGTTGCGTGACCGCCCGTTGACCGACCTGTCCGACGGCGAGCGGCAGCGGGTGATGGTCGCCCGTGCCCTGGCGCAGGAACCGGCGGTGCTGGTGCTGGACGAGCCCACCGCGTTCCTCGACGTGGCCCGCCGCATCGAGTTCGCGGCGATGCTGACCCGGCTCGCCGCGACCACCGGTGCCGCGATCGTGCTGTCCACCCACGACCTGGGGTTCGCGCTGCGCCGCGCCGACCAGGTGTGGCTGGTCGCCGGCGGCGCGGTGACCGCCGGCGCGCCCGAGGACCTCGCCTACGGCGACGCCGTCACCCGCACCTTCACCGGCGAGAACATGTCCTTCGACGACGCCGCGGCCACCATCGTCGTCGCCGACGACACCCAACCCGGAGCGACCGTGCGGGTGGTCGCCGCGGGGCGGCTGCGGCAGTGGGCCGAACACGCCGTGCGCCGCGCCGGGTGGGAGCCGACCGCGCAACCGTGCGGCCACGTCCTGAGCGTCGAGCACGGCACACCGTGTCGCTGGAACGTCGACGGGGCGCACCGCGCGCAGGGCGTCGGCTTCGACTCCCTGGTCACCCACCTGCGCGGCCGCACCGCACCACTGCCCGAAGACGCACGGACCGGGTGACTTCCGTTCCCGCCACCGCACCCCCTCACGCACACGCAGGAGAGCACCACCGTGAACACACTCATCCGCTCGGCCGTCGCGCTGCTCGCGCTGCCCTTCGCCCTGGCCGGCTGCGGGGGATCGAGCCCTGGCCCGGCGGGCGGCCAGGCCGGCGCGGAGGGCTGCGTCACCGACTACGCCGAGGGTCGTGACTACTTCCCCGACAAGAGCACCGTCACCGAGTCCGAGCTGTGGAAGATCACCTACCACGGCTCGTACAAGACCATCACGCTCACCGACACCGAGAACACCGACGGCCCCGAGCTGAAGTACGTGCTCCACCAGTGCGGCACACCCCGCCCCGAGGCCACCGGCGACCTGGAGGGCGCGCTGGTCGTCCAGGTGCCGGTCACCAACGTGTCCGTCACCTCGTTCAACGCGCTCGCCATGGTCGACCGGCTCGGCAAGAACAAGACCATCACGGGCTTGAGCGGCCAGCTGCTGGGCAACGCGGAGAAGGACGAGTGGTACGCCGGGGTGGCCGGGGCCGCGGGCAAGCCGATGTCGATCGGCGAGTACACCGACTTGAACAAGGAAGCCGTCCTCGGCCTGAAGAACCAGGTCATCCTCATGTCCGGGTTCGGCAAGGGCTTCGACGACATCAGCAACGCCCGCGCCGCGGGCATGCCCGGCGTGAGCGTGTCCAACCGGCTGGAGCGCCACGCCCTGGCCTCCGCGGAGTGGATCAAGATGGTGGGGGCGTTCTACAACGCCGAGGCCGCCGCCAACACCGAGTTCGACAAGATCAAGGCTCGCTACGACGAGGTCGTCTCCACCGTCTCCGGCAAGATCGACAACCGCAGGGCCGGCTACCTGTGCGTCAGTCCCGAGCGCGGCTGCGAGTTCGTCCACGGCCACGGCGCCGAAACCCTCGTCGGTCGCCTGCTCACCCAGCTCGGGGTGGACAACGTCTTCGCCCCCGACAACCCCGCGGCCAACGGCCGGCCGTACGACTTCGAGAAGGCCGTGGGCACCGCGGCCGACGCCGACTTCTTCATCGTCTACGACCCCGTGAAGATGACCCGCGACGCCCTCAAGGCCGACCCGCGCACCAACCAGTTCAAGCCCTTCCGGGACAACAACTTCATCGCCGGGGTCGACGAGAACTTCGAGGAGTGCCGCGCCAAGACCTACCTCGACGTCGACGTCCTCGTCCGCGACTTCGCCATCGGCCTCGCCCCCGAGCTGTTCCCCGGCGCCGAGGGCACCTGCTTCGTCCGCGCCTCCTGATCCTCGGGTCCGCCGGGCCCCCGTGCCCGGCGGACCCGCCCCGCTCTCAGGCCCGGGTGCCCCGCACGATCAGCCGGCGGGCGTGGTTGTCGTAGGGGGAGGCGTCGAAGTCGCCGAAGCACTCGACGCCGGTGAACCCGGCGGCCTCGAACAGGGCCCGCAGCTCGGCGGCGCTGTAGAGGGTGGAGTACAGCGACGTGCGCCGCACCTCGTCCCCGCGCACCCACGTCCAGTCGCTGCGCACGCGCGTCCAGTCGTCCAGCACGGTGTCGCGCATGAACACCGTGCCGCCGCCCACGTCCACCGCCTGCGGGCGGCCGACCCACCCGGCGAACACCTCCTTGCCCAGCACGTCCACCAGCAGCCGCCCACCCGGGGCGAGGCTGGTGTGCGCGTTGCGCAGCACCGCCAGGTTCTCGCCCGGCTCGGTGAAGTAGCCGAACGACGTGTACATGTTGATCACCAGGTCGTAAGCGCCCGCCTCGACGTGCTCGCGCATGTCCGCCCGCACCAGCCGAGCCCGCACCCCTTCCCGCTCGCACACCTCGCGCGCCCGCGCCAGCATCGCCTCGCTCAGGTCCACCCCGGTGACCACCGCCCCCTGGCGCGCCAGCGGCACCACGTGCGTCGCCGGCCCGCACGCCAGGTCGAGCACCCGGTCACCGGAAGCGACCTTGAGCAGCGGCGAGATGACCACCAGGCGTTCGGCCTCCGCCGCACGACGCGGCGGGAACATCACCTCGGCGAACCCGACCCAGAGATCGTCGTCCTCGTACCAGTCCATGCCGCTCCAACCGCGTCGTCCCGTGTGGAATCGCACCGCTCCGGTCCTATGGTCGTCGCCGGGCGCCCACTGGTTCCCGCAACGGGTGAACCCCGGCCGACCTCGCGGGAACTCCCCGGCACACCGGGCCGACCACTGGTGGTGACAAGTCGGCCCTCGCGATCGGGGACATCGATGCGACCCACGCAGGCAGCTCGCGCCTACCCCTTCCGCGAACCGACCGCACTGGTGCTGGAACCGGAGTACGCCCACCTTCGGCAGCACGAACCGCTCAGCCGCGTCCGCCTGCCCTACGGCGGCGAGGCTTGGCTGGCCGTGCGGCACGAGGATGTCCGCACAGTGCTCGGCGACCCCCGCTTCAGCCGTGCCGCGCTGCTGGACCGCGACGTGCCCCGGGCCTCACCGCGCAGGCACACCGACGCGACGCTGCACACGGTGGACCCGCCCGAGCACACCCGGCTGCGCCGCCTGGTCGCCGCCGCCTTCAGCCCCCGGCGGATAGAGCACCTGGCCGGACACGCTCAACGCGTCACCGACGACCTGCTCGACCGCATCGAGGAACAAGGGCCGCCCGCCGACCTGATCACCGGCTTCGCGGTGCCCGTGCCCGTCGCCGTCATCTGCCAGATGCTGGGCGTGCCGGTGACCGACCGCGAGGAGTTCGCCGGGTGGATCGACGTCGCCCTGGCCACCACCGCGTTCTCCAGCGAGGAGATCCACGCCGCGTTCGCGCGGTTGAAGGACTACGTGGCCGGTCTCGTCGCCGCCCGCCGCCGAGAACCGGGCGACGACCTGCTCGGCGCCCTGGTCGAAGCGCGCGACACCGGGGACCGGCTCAGCGAGGACGAGTTGGTGGTGCTGGGGGTGACCCTGCTGTACGCGGGCCTGGAGACCACGACCAGCGAACTGGGCAACGGCATCTTCACCCTGCTCACCCATCCCGACCAGCTCGCCGCGCTGCGCGCCGACCCGGCGTTGATCGACCGGGCGGTGGACGAGCTGCTGCGCTTCAACCCCCTGGTGACCTCGGCGGGGTTCACCCGCATCGCGCGGGAGGACGTCGAACTGGGCGGCGCGCTCGTCCGCGCCGGTGACGCGGTGATGGTGCACCCCGACGCCGCCAACCGCGACGGGCAGGTCTTCGACCATCCCGACGAACTCGACGTCACCCGCAAGCCGAACCCGCACCTCGCGTTCGGGTACGGCCTGCACTACTGTGTCGCCGCGCAGCTGGCCAAGGCCGAACTGCGGGTGGCCATCGGGTCCCTGCTGCGTCGCTTCCCGCACCTGCGCCTCGCGGTGGGGCCGGAGGAGCTGTCCTGGCGGCACGGCCGGATGGCACGCGGCCTGGCCCGACTCCCCGTCACCTGGTCTTCCGCACTCTGACGACGAGGAACACCGGCGGATCTTCGGGATCATGGCGACGCAGCCTCACCGCCGGATCGTCCTCGACAGCTCCCGGGCACGCGACTCGGCGATGCACTACCCGACGCCGCACCCCACGTCGGGGAGACAGCAACACGGCGAGGACGGCCGAGGCAGGCAGCACGACCGGTCGGGTGGCGGTTCAGGACGTGGGGCAGGACGAGGGCGACGGCCAGGTGCGCGGCGGGCAGACGGCGCAGCCGGGGCCTGCCCAGGTAGAGGTGGGTACCGCGGGTGATGGCGGCGAACGAACGCTCGGACGACGTGGTACTGCGTGAGTGCCGGTCAGACGTGGTGTCCCCCCTGCCTGGTGACGGTGGCGCCGGCGACCGGGCAGGCGCGGCACGTGTGGCCGGTGGGCGTGCGGTAGAACAGGCAGCAGCTGCGGCGGGTGCCGTCGGGGGACAACGCGTCGCGCAGCTCCGATGTGGTCAGCAGGCGGTCGCCGAGGTCGTGGAGATCGGCGGGCAGGGGGCGCAGGGCGCTGCGCAGGGCCGCGGCGGCGTTGCCCCGCAACAACCCCTCGGCGACCTTGGCGACGGCGCGCAACCCGGTGTGGAACGGCTTCAAGTGCTCCTCGACCACCGCCCGCAGCAGCAGCGGCGCGGGATCGCCGGTGACGATCCAGCCGCCGGGCTCCGGCAGGGCGAGCCGCACGGAGGCGTCCTCACCGACGCGGTAGCGCAGCCGGTCCAGGTCGGGGACGACCCCGTTGAAGGCCAGCGCGCCCAGGGCCGCCGACCACAGCCCGGCCGCGACGAGGAACTGCAGGGTCGAGGCCGCCACGCGCGCCTCCGTCGTCCCGAACCTCGCGCCGACCCGCCGCACGGCCTCGGCCAAGGCGACGGGATCGTCGTGGAACGAGCGCAGCAGCTCGCCGCTGTGATCGTCGTCGACGGTGAAGTACCGGCCGACGCCCGCCTCCGACGCCAACGCGGCGGCGACGTCGGCAGGGTCGGCGCGCCGGATCGCGCGCGGCCCGGTGGACAACGTCCGCGCCCACCGGAGCACGGCCGCGACGTCGGGCAGGTCGGTTCGTCGACCGTCCGCGAGCCCGACACGGCCGTCGGGCCCAACCCGGATCTCGACGTCGGCCGGACCCGGGCCGGCGATGCCGATACCGGCGCGGGCCAGGACCGGACCGAGCACGGGGGAGTCGGGGCCGGGAATCCGGCAAGTCGTGGTGTGCGGTGATCGCTGTACGAGGGCACCCGCGGCCCTGTCGACGGCAGGTTCGTCGTCCAAGGCCGCGGAGAGCACACCATCGATCGCGAGGCGTTCGGAAGTGCGGGCTCGCGACGCGCCGCCTCGGGCGACCACCCGCGCCACGTCCTGCTCGCCTGCGGTCCGCGCCCCGGAGGCCCCGCCGGGCCGCGTCGTGCCGGGCGAGGCGGTCGGCCCGCGCAGGACGGTGCGGTCGCACCGGTCGACCGCGGTTTCGTGCGGCAACGACGTCACTGGCCTCACAGGTGCCTCCGGGAGTGAGTGGTGGCGTGAACCGGCGGCGTGTCGTGCTGCGCGGCGGGGACCGGGTTCCTCGTCCCCGACCCCCGCTGCTCCCTGCGATCGGGCTCAACGTGGAAGGCCCGTGTACAAGTGGTCGTTCGACACCTGGGATCGGTTCCCCTACCGAGACGGCTGACATGCGCCCAGTGCTTCCAGCCGGCGCATCCACCGGACGGAGCGGGTACAGCGCGGAAAAGGCGCCTATCGGCATGACCACGAGCGGGTGGGGCGGCAGGTGAGGAGACGATCACAGCCGGTGCGACGGCGGTCGCGGTGGTGGCGGTCGTGCTGACGCCGGTCCTGTTCCGGTGCGGACGGGAACGGCAGGTTGACTGCTCGAACCACCGACCTGCCCATCCCCGCCGTCGCCGAACGCAGCGGCCACGGCTCCGCCAGTGCACTGCGTGCCCACTTCGACCCGAACTGCGCACCAGCCCTCAGCGATGCCGGCAGACCTCCCGCGCATCGACCGGCCATCGACACCATGCAGGGTGAACGACCGAACCACGACCGTCGCGCCCCGTGCGGCGCCCGTCGAGGTGGCTCAGGACGTGGTGAGGTGGACCAGCGCCGCGATCACCGGTCCTGCGGACTGCGCACCTGTACGAGGGCCCGCTACTCTTCCCGCATGGTGCGGACCACCGACGCGGCGGGCCACCGGTGATGCTGGTCGTCGTCGGTGTGCTCGCGCTGATCTTCGTCGCGGGCTGTGGCTGGGCGATCGGTACGGGTCGTGCCGGCGACGTGGTTGCCCGGTTGACACCGATGGCGAAGTTGGCCGCGTTCGGGGTCGTGCTGGTGTTGGTGGCAGCCACCGCGTGGACCCTAGGTTCAGCAGTGGGACCGATCGGCGACTCGCCCGCGTCGGTGAGCCCCGAGCCCGGTCACGGCGACGAGAGCGGTCACACCGGTCACGACAAGTGACGAGGTTTCTCTCGTCGCCTTTCCCCCGACTGCCGACAGCGAATGCGCGGACTCCACACGGGACAGGCCCTTTGCGAAATCCGGTCGCCCACGGGTGATCCGGCCCTGCGTGAAGGACATGGCCGGGCGTGGCGCGGAATCCCGTCTCCGGAACCGGCCCGACGCCGTCACCGAACGCGAACGCGGCGAGGCCGCCGTAGTCGTCGCGGCGGCCAACCAGTGCGCAGGTGACGCTGGTCTGCCATCGAATTCTGGCCCAGTGGGGGTTGTAGGGTCAGTAATCGGGAATTCTGTTCTTCACTTCTCGTCCGGCTTCCGCGACTTCCTCGGTGGGGAAGGCAAGGCCGAGGGATCCCTGCACGACACCGGTCCGTCGACGGGCCCGTGTGATCCCGACTGCCGTGAGCCACGGCAAAGCCTCGTGACGCCGGTACGGGCGGAGGCGTGCCGGGCATGTTCGCCGGGGCCGTCAGGCGAAGACGTAGGTGCCGAGGCCCGAGGTGGTGGTGAGTCCGGGTTCGGTGAGGCAGGAGAGGAGGTCGAGGGTGAGCAGTTCGACGACGTGGGTGCTGGAGTCGCCGGTGAACTTGCCCCCGGTGACCGTCCCGGTCTCCGTCATGACCAGCGTGCCCAGGACGTAGGTGGCGGACCGGCTGTAGCTGATCGTGCTGGTCTCCCCGGTGTTCCAGGTGATGGTGTACGAGCCGCTGCCGGACGCCGCGAGGTCCGTGCACGATCGGTTGAGGCCGCGCACGGTCGCCCGCACGTACCCTCCCGTCACGGCAGGATCGGTGAGGGATGTGCACGACAGGACGTTGTGCACGTCGACGTCCACCGGTCGTGGTGCGGTCAGCAGACCGGGGGAGTAGGACACCGACTCGTCCTCCGTGCAGAGGAGGTCGACCGGTGCCGCGTGTGCGGGGGATGCCGGGAACAGCAGGGACGACACGATCAGCGCGGTCGTGACGAACAGACCTCGGATGCTCCGCACCGCTCGTACCCCCACGGTCGTGGCGGAGAAGGCGGCCTTCATCCAGGTGGTGTTCCGCGGACCGCCGGGGTGGTTTTCCGTTCCCGCCGTTGGCCGGTTCACAGGACGGCGGTGAAGGTGACGGTGCCGCTGACGCTGGTCAGGCCCTGTGGGGTGAGGCAGGCGGTGAGGTCGGTGGCGGGCAGGACCTTGGTCTGCACGACGGTCGCCCCCTGGAACAGTCCGTCGACGACGGTGCCGGTCAGCACGAGGACGGTGGTGCCGCCGGGCTTGAGGTTGACCTCGAAGCCGCCCTGGACGGTGCTGTGGTGACCGGTGTTCCAGTGGTAGGTCGAGGTGTTGGTGGTGGAGCCGGCCAGGCAGCTGAACGTACCGCTGACCAGCGAGGTGAAGGTCGCACCGGTGATCCCGGGGTGGCTGGGGGACACGCAGCCACCCAGTGTGCCGGTGGCGCTGAAGTCGATCTGCCTGGGCAGCAGGGTCATGCCGGGGGAGTAGGTGCCGACCTGGGTGCCCAGGGCGCAGTTGACGTCCACCACGGACGCCGAGGCGGGCACGTGGAAGAGTCCTGCGGTGCCGAGCAGCCCGCCGACAACGGCGACGATCAGTGAACGCAAGCGCATGATGATTCCCAATCCAGGAAAAGGTAGTGAACGGGTCGAGTTTCGCGACCAGCTCGTCCGTCCTCAATCGGCTGAACGGCTTGCGGTGCGACACTGTGTGTGGGTGCTGTCCGCCGCAGAACTGCGGAGTCGTTCAGCGTGCGGTTTCGCGGGAAAGGTTCGCCCGAGAGCTGGACGGGCGGCTGTACCTCGACATGCGGCTCGTCGACGGGCAGGACTTGGCCGCGCGGCTGCGCGGCGGCGGCCCGCTCGACCCGGGGGAGGCCGTGGGGATCGTCGAACAGGTCGCGCAGGCGCTCGGCGCCGCCCACGCGCAGAACTTGGTGCACCGGGATGTGAAGCCCTCCAATGTCCTCGTCGCCGATGCCGGGTTCGCGTATCTCGTGGACTTCGGGATCGCGCGGGCGCTGGACGCGACGACGGGGCTGACCGGGACCGGTGCCGCGATCGGCACGCTGGACTACATGGCGCCGGAGCGGTTCGGTGATGGCCCCACCGATTACCGGGTGGACGTCTACTCGCTGGCGTGTCTTCTCCACGAGTGCCTGACCGGCAGCAAGCCGTTCCCCGGCACCACCGCCGCGTCGCTGATCGGCGCGCACCTGAACCAGCCGCCGCCCTCGCTCGACGCGGTGCGACCCGGGCTGCCGCCCGGCCTGGACGCGGTCATCGCGAGGGGGATGGCGAAGAACCCGGCCGACCGCTTCGCGACCGCGGGCGAACTGGCCGCCGCCGCGCGGGCGGCGCTCGCCGGACATGCGCTGCCCGCCCGGCTGTCGCCGGTCGCGCCCCGGCCGACGTCGGTGCACGCGGTCGCACGGCCTCGGCGGACGCCGTGGCTGGTCGCGGCCGCGGCAGTCGTGCTGGCGACGGCCGCGGTGAGCGTGACGGTCAGCCTCGCCGGACGGTCAACGCCGGGGACCGCGACCAGCGCCGACGGGACGCGAACGGAGCGATCCACCCCGGCGAGCAGTGCCGAGACCACCACGTCGTCGGCGACAACAGCAGCGCCGCCGGCAACCTCACCACCGCCGGTCAGCGTGCCGCCGGTCGTTGCGGCGCCTCCCGGTGCGGACCTGGGGCTGGCCGAGCCGATGAGCGTGCCCGCCTGTGACGGTGCTTACGTCACGTTCGTCGGGGCAGCCGTCGAACCGGCGCGGTACCGCACCGACGTCCAGCGGCTCCTGTCCGACCACCCCGGCGCGCGGTACCTGCACTCGCCGACGACCGGGTGCGGCTCGCTGCGCCGGCAACTCGACGGGGCCGACATCTACGCGGTGTACTACGGCACCTTCGCCACCCAGGACGACGCGTGCGCGCAGCGCGCCGCCACCGGTGGGGACGCCTACGTGAAACGGCTCGACCACACGACCCCGCCGTCTCATCTGTTCACCTGCTGAGCACAGCGACTGTCGTAGGCTCGCGACGTAAGTGAGCGTGCGCGGATCCTGATGGTGGACGACGATGCGCGGAGCCGCGAACTATTGGAGAGCACACTGCGGTTCGCCGGGCTCGACGTCCCGGTGGCCGCGGCCGGGTGGGCGTGCCTCGACGCGGTCGCGGACGCCGACCCGGTCCTGCTCGACGTGATGCCGCCCCACCCGGATGGGGGCGAGTTGGTGCGGCTGCTGCGATCTCGGCTCGATCGGCCCACTCCAACCGCGGGCGGGACTGACCCGACGCGGCAGGGCGATTTTGTTCCGCAGCACCAGCAGCACCAGCAGCTCCACACGCCCCACGGTCATGCTCCTACGGCTGATTCTGTGCGATCACCGCAGCTCAGCGTCTCAGTGCAGAGCTCTGAAACCCCACAGGGCCCGGTCAGGCGAGCCTCCTCGACCCGCTGCCCGGTCGTCCGGACCGCGTTCCACCTCGGCAGGATCGCGACTGCACGGGTTCAACACAGGGGCTGTGCCCCCTCTCCGGCTGCGAAGGGTGTTCAGGGCCGGCGTGCGCGCGCTCCGGATCGCGAAACTAGGCTCGGACGGTGCACTGGGACCAACCTGAACTCGCCGAGCTGTGGCGGCTGGCCCGCGAGACCCTGGAGGGCGGCGGCCGGTCTGCGTTCAGCATTCGCGTCGAGGACGAGAAGACCGCCGCGGCGCTCACCGACCTGTTGCGCAAGCCGGTCGCGCACCCGGCCCGCCGGCAGGTCTCCCTGGCGCGTCTGGACGAGCACGTCCGTGCGCACGGCAGCACGCTGACCGAGGTGCTGGAAGCAGTGCACGGCAGGCCGATCGGCATGTCCACGGCCGAGGAGGCCTCGACGGCCGACGCCGTGCTGAAGTTCGCACTGCGTCAGCACAACCTGCTGCACGAACCGTGGGCCGCACCGTGGATCGCGCACGTGCGCCGGTACGGCAAGATCCCACAACCGGCGTTGCCGATGCTCGCCAACCAGGCGGCCTGGGTACTCGGCAAGCTCGGGCCGACGACGACCCGGTACGCCTTGGCCGGCAACGACCTCGACGACGGACGGCCGCTCACCCGGATCGTGGGCAAGGCGCTCGAACTCATGGGCACGACCTGGGAGCGGGCTGGAATCCTCAAGGACGCCTACAGCGACCCGGTGCTGACCTCCCAGGGCTACCTGACGCTGAACGACACCCTCGAAACCCCGGAGATCACCGTTGTCCGCAGCCCACGCCTGCTCGAATCCGGCGTGCCCGGCCCGTTGATGGTGCTCCCGAACGGCCTCACCGCACAGGCCAAGCACCACCTCGTCGGCAAGGCGGTCCGCTGCCACAACGACTTCACACCGGACGGCGTCCGCGCGACCAACGACATCCTCGCCTGGACCGGCGGCACGGCGTGGCGCATGTCGGCGAACGACTACCGCGAGGCCGTCACCACCCTGATCGCCCGCGGCGTCGAACTGCCGACGTTGAACAACGGTCCCGCGGAGGCCACCTGGGATCCCGACCTGGCCAAGACCATGACGACCACGGGCTTGATGGTCACCGAGGAGCACGTGCTGCCGTCACTCCTCTGACGGCGAACCGCTTCACCTCCCGCCACCTGCGCCCCCTGGATGATCTGCGCACGACCCTCCGCAGGTCAGCGACGTTCGGCGTCCTCGCGGCCTCGCTGCGCAGCAGCGCCGGCGGTGGTTGCAGTGGGCCGCGCAGCGGTCCAGCACGCGCGATCGTCGCAGCTCGGCATGCCAGTGCGGAGTCCTGACACCCACAGGTCCCCGGCCCGCTCGGCGGCAGCGGGCCGGGGAGGACGGGATCAGCTCGCCGGCACGGTGTCCACGTGCGCGACGCCCGACGAGCGGTAACCGGACACGCGCGACTGCACCTGCGCCGGGCTCAGCACCTGGTCCTTCGCGAAGTACACGTAGTCCACGTGCTGCTGGTACGCGCGGTCACCGGGGGCGCCGGCCAGGCCGCCCGCGATGAACCACAGGTTGAAGTTGATCGACATCGGCGTCTCCGGGTAGTACTTGTCGCCGTGGTCGGCGACCAGGGTCCCGTCGATGAAGTACTTCACCCGGCCGTTCGAGACCTGGAAGACCAGGTCGTGCCAGCCCGTGTAGCTCTGCCGCTGCTCGTTGTGGACGTTGTCCGCGAGCCACGGCTCGTTGCGGTAGGTCTCCCACGTCGTCTCGTACATGACGTTCGCGGGTTCGCCCCAGCCGCCGTTGGGCAGGTACTCGAAGTCGATCTCGCCGTAGTTCGGGTCGAGGTCGCTGTTCAGCGGCGTGATGGTGAAGAACGTCTGCACCACGTGGTCGCCGTCCGGCCCGTACACCGGGGTGTCGGAGAACTTCACCCGCGCCGCGTAGGTGCCCTCGAAGAACTTCCGCTGGTGGTACACCTCGGTCTGCCGCGCGGTGGAGCCGTTGTTGGACGACTCCAGGCGCATCGACTTCTGCCCGTCCACGGTCGGGAACGTCACCTGCGACGGCTCCCAGGTGGCGGGCACGCCGGGACCGCCGCCGCCGGAGCGCACGGTCCAGCCGCGCTGCGCGATCCGGGCGTCGGCGGACGAGGCGTAGTCGAAGTCGTCGAACAGCGCCGGACCGCTCGGGTTCGGCGGGTTCGTCGTCGTGGTCGTCGTGGTGGTGGTCGTCGACCCGGACGGGGGCGTGCCGTGGAGCAGGGTGCCGCCGCGGTGCACGGTGACGCGCGACCACGGCGAGTAGGAGCTCGACGCGCGGAACGAGTAGTCGTCGGTCTGCGTGATCTGCCCCCAGTTGGCGCGGTAGAACCGCAGCTGGAGGTCCCCGGAGTCGGCGCCCGGCGCGAGCGAGCCCGCCCCGGGCGTGAAGCCGACCTCCAGGTACCGGTCGGCCGCGCCGCCGGTGAGCGTGCCGAACGCGCCGGTCACGTTGCCGCAGCCGCGCACGGCCCACGAGCAGGCGAACCGGTAGCCCACGTCGGGCGTCTCGCTCTTGAAGTAGTAGCGGACCTTCAGGTCGGCCAGCGGCACGGTGGTCGACCCGGCGTTGACCAGCTTCAGCCAGGGCTCGACCTGGTCGGTGGTGTTCCCGGACGCGCTGGTCCGGTACTGGGCGGTGACCACGTCGGCGGCCATCGCGGTGGGCGCGGTCACCAGGGCGGCGACCGCCACGGCGGCCGAGCCCACGGCGGCGATAACGCGTGCGGACAAGGTGGTTCTCCTCTGGTCAGCAGGGTGGGACAGGGGAGCGGGCTTCGTCCTGGCTGGTGACCTCCTCCCGGGTGGTCGGCGGCCGACGGGTGTCCAGGGGGCGGTGCGGCACCGCGAGCGCCGTCAGGCGACCGCCGTGGGCGCGCATCCGGTCGGTGAAGTCGGTCCACGAGGGGCGCTGCGACCACAGCGCGTCGGCGAGCGCCGCGAGCCGGGGGAACGCCAGCCGCTCCAGGTCGTGCGGGGTCGGCGCGTACTCGGTCCACAGCGCGCACTGGGCGCCGAGCACCCCGGCGGGCAGCGGCAGGTGGTAGACGTCGTGCGCGGTGACCACCAGGCCCGGCTGCCCGGCCGGCTCGTCGGGGTCGGAGGTCTGCGGGTAGTCGAGGTAGGTCGAGCGGTGCGGCGCCATCACGACCTGGTGGCCCCGGTCGAGGGCGGAGCGGGCGTCCCCGGCGTCGCGCCACGGCATGACCAGCACGCGCGGGTCGCCGACCTGCTCCCACGACACCGGCACCCGGCCGCGCGCCACCAGGTGGTCGGCCATCGCGCGCAGGAACCAGCCGTGCAGGTCGCGCGGCCCGGCCAGGCCCTCGCGCGCGACCCGGTCCGCCGCGCCCGCGCCGGTCTCCCACTCGGTGGTGGGGCACTCGTCGCCGCCCAGGTGCACGTGCCGGCCGGGGAAGACCTCCAGCACCTCGTCGAGCACGTCCCGGCAGAACCCCAGCGTCGCGTCGCCCACCCCGAACACCGCGTCGCTCACGCCCCACCGGGTCCACACCGGCAGCCGGCGGTCCGGGTGGTTGCCCAGGTGCGGGTAGGCGGCGAGCGCGGCGCGGGCGTGGCCGGGCATCTCGATCTCCGGCACGACCCGCACCCCGCGCTCCCCGGCGTAGGCGACGAGGCCCTCCAGCTCGGCGCGCGCGTACGCGCCGCCGTGCGGCACGCCGTCGCCCGCCGTCTCGGCCCGCCGCCCGCCGACCTCGGTCAGCAGCGGGTAGCGCGGCACGGGCATCCGCCAGCCCTGGTCGTCGGTCAGGTGCAGGTGCAGGACGTTGAGCTTGTGCAGCGCCAGCAGGTCGACGAACCGGCGCAGCACCGGCACCGGCTGGAAGTGCCGCGCCACGTCCAGCAGCACGCCCCGCCACGGCAGCCGGGGCGTGTCCCGCACGTCGACGCCGGGCAGCGCCCACTCCACCCCGGACACCGGGCGCGACCCGAGCGCCGGGGCCGGCAGCAGCTGCCGGATGGTCTGCACGCCGTGCGCCAGGCCCTGCCGGGTGGCCGCGCGCAGCACCACGGCGTGCTCGTCCACGGTCAGCGCGTAGCCCTCGTCGCCGAGCCCGACGAGCCGCTCGTCCAGCGCGAACACCACCCGCCCGTCCTCGCGCAGCGGCAGCGGCAGGCCGGTCGCGGGGCGCAGCAGGTGCCGCAGCAGCCGGGCCGCGCCCTCCGCGCCGGGCGTGGCGCGGATCGCGGTGCTCCCGTCGAGCGCGAACCGGCCGCGCCGGCGGACCAGCCGCGTGGGTCGTGGGACGATCACGAGCGGAACCCCCTGGTTGATCAGCCCTTGACCGCGCCACCGGTGATGCCGGTGGTGACGCGGCCCTGGAGGACGAGGAAGACCAGCAGCACCGGGAGCATGAACAGCGTCGAGGCGGCCATGGTCGCGCCCCAGTCGGTGCCGAAGGTGTTGCTGAACGAGGACAGCCAGACCGGCAGCGTGCGGTCGTCCTGGTCCTTGATGATCAGCACGTTGGCGAAGGCGAACTCGTTCCACGCGGTGATGAACCCGAACAGCGAGGTCGCCAGCAGGCCCGGCGCGAGCAGCGGGAACACCACCCGCCGGAACGCCTGCGCCCGCGAGCACCCGTCCACCAGGGCGGCCTCCTCCAGGTCCACCGGGATGGCGGCGAGGAACCCGCGCAGCGTCACGATCGTGAACGGCAGCGTGATCATGAAGTAGACGAGCGTGAGGACCCAGAGCGTGTCGAGCACCCCGGTGTCGCGGGCGATGACGTAGACCGGGATGAGCAGCGCCTCCCACGGCGTCATCTGCGCGACGAACACCATGAGGACGAACCCGCGCCGCCCCCGCCAGCGCAGCCGCGCCACCGCGAACGCCGCGAGCAGCGCCACGACGAGCGCCAGCGCCACCGCGCCGCCCGCCACGACGAGGCTGTTGCGCCAGAACGACCAGAAGCCGCGCGCCGCCACCGCCGTGCCGAAGTGCTCGAACGTCAGCGACAGCGGCAGGAACGTCGGCGTCGCCGCCTGGATGTCCTTCGCGGGCTTGAACGCGGTCAGCACCATCCAGTACACCGGGAACACCGACACGGTGAACACGACCAGCGCGGCCACCGCCCGCAGCACCCGCCCCGTCACGATGACCCCTCCTGCCGGTAGAGCTGCCGGAAGTAGGCCAGCAGGACGAGCACCAGCAGCACGACCATGAGCATCGACACCGCCGCGCCGAGGTCGTAGCGCTGCAACGACTGCGCCACCTGGAACGCGTACACCGGCAGCGTCGTCGTGGCCCGACCCGGGCCGCCCTGGCTGATGACCCAGATCTGCACGAACGCCTTCGCCACCCAGATCACCTCCAGGCACATGATCAGGCCGAACATGGCCCGCAGCACCGGGAAGGTGATCCTGGTGAACACCCGCCACGCGCCCGCGCCGTCGATCCGGGCGGCCTCGTACAGCTCGACCGGCACGGTCACCATCGCCGCGTACAGCGACAGCGCGGCGAACGGCACCGACTGCCACACGACCAGCACCACCAGGATCGCGAACGTCGCGGGCCCGTCGGCGAACCACGCGTAGTCGCGGTAGGACTCGAAGCCCAGCTCCACCAGCGCCCAGTTCACGACGCCCAGCCGGGACTGGAACAGCCACTGGAACACCGTGGTCGCCGCGATCACCGGGGTCGCCCACACCAGCACCAGCCCGGACATCACCAGCAGCCGCAGCCACCGGCCGAGCCGCACCAGCAGCAGCGCCACCAGCGTGGACAGCAGCATGATCAGCACGACGTTGACCGCGGTGAACAGCAGCGTGCGCCGCACGACGCCCCAGAACTCGGGGTCGGTGAGCACCTTCGCGTAGTTCGCCAGGCCCACGAACCGGGCCTCGCCGCGCACCAGCTGCGGCAGGCCGAACTCCTGCACGGACATCACCACGTTGCGCGCCAACGGGTAGAGCAGCAGGTAGGCGGTGGCCGCCAGGGTCGGCGAGATCAGCAGGTAGGGCCACCAGGACCGGCGGCGGCGCGGGGGAGGGGCGGCGCGCGGCGGGTCGTCCACCGGCCGCGCCGACGTCGTCGTCACGTCCCCGAGTTGAGCGCCTGGGTGATCACCCGGTCGGCCTCGGCCGCGGCGCCGGCCGGGTCGGCGCCGGTCAGCACCTCCGTCAGGAACTCCTTGACCGGGTTGCGCGCCTCGACGGCGGCCCAGTTCGGCGAGTTCGGCGTGGCGTGCCCGTTGACCGCGCCCGCCGCCATCGCCGCCGCGCCCGGGTCGTCGCCGACGGCGCCGGCCAGGCTCGTCCGGTTCGGCACGTAGTTCATCGCCCTGGCCAGCTCGACCTGCCACTTCTCCCCGGCCAGCGCCTTGACCACCTCGTAGGCGCCCTCCTGGCGCGGCGAGGCCAGCGGGATGATCAGGTCGGAGCCGCCGGTGAACACCGCGCCGGGCTCGTCGGCGGTCTTGCCGGGGATCGGGAAGAACCCGAGCTTGCCCGCCAGCGCCGGGTTGGCCTTCTCGACGAGCTTCGCCGCGCCGGGCACCGCGATGAACTGCGCGACCTGCCCGGCGGCCACCACGTCGGTCTGCTGCGGCTTGGCCTCGTCGGAGTCCTTGGGACCGTCGCCCAGCGCCTGGAGCCGCTGGTAGAACTCCGCGCCCGCCAGCGCCTCCGGCGTGTTCAGCGAACCGGCCCACCGGTCGCCCGACTTCTCGGCCAGGTCGCCGCCCTCGTCCCAGACGAACCCGGACAGCACGTACCAGTTCTGGCCGGGCAGGTAGATGCCCTGCACGTCGCCCTCGTCGAGGCGGTCGGTCGCGGCCAGCCACTCGTCGCGGGTCTTCGGCGGCGTCACGCCCGCGGCCTCGAAGAGGTCCTTGCGGTAGACGACGACGCGGTTGGCCGCGTACCAGGGGATGCCGAACTGCCTGCCGTCCACCGCGCCCGGCTCGGCCAGGCCGGGCACCCAGTCGTCGCCGCCCAGCTCGGCCTTCTTCGCGGACAGGTCGGTCACGCCGTCGCTGGCCGCGTACTGGGCGACCTGGGTGTTGCCGACCTCGATCACGTCGGGTGGGTCGGTGCTGGCCAGCGCGCTGGTCACCTTCTGCGCGATGCCGTTCCACTCCTGGACCTGCACCCGCAGGTCCAGCCCGGGGTGGTCGCGCTCGAACTCGGTCTCGAAGCGGCTCGCGAAGTCCTCGGTGGTCGAGTCCTTCATCAGCCAGACGGTGATCGCCTCCTCGCCGCCGTCCCCGGCGTCGGTTCCGCAGGCGGTCAGGGCCAGTCCCAGTGCGAGGACCACGGCGACGGGGCGGTGCGACACGTCTCACCTCTCAGCTGACCAATTGGTAACCTTCGGTGGAGCGTGTCGAAGATGGCATAGACCAATCTCGCCGTCAACACCCACGTCAACACCGTGAGAGCGCTTCCATGTTTGACGAAGTGGTCACTGACCACTGGTCTGACATACTGGGCCCGACGCGGCGGACGAAGCGAGGCGGCATGGCCGAACCGATCCTCAAGCGCGAACGGGTGCGCGACTACCTGCTGGAGCTGATCGAGACGCACCCGCCCGGCGCGCCCATCCCCGCCGAGCGCGTGCTGTGCGCGCAGCTCTCCGTCTCCCGGCCCACCCTGCGCTCCGCGGTCGACGAACTGGTCAACACCGGCCTGCTCGTCCGCCAGCACGGCCGCGGCACGTTCGTCGCACCCGCCAAGATCACCCAGGAACTGGTGTCCGGGGACCGCGCCATGACGCTGCCGCAGGCGGGCGGCGCGTGGACCAGCCGCGTCCTGGAGCACGCCCGCGTCCCGGCCGGCGCGCGCGTGGGCCGCAAGCTGCGCGTGTCACCGGCCGCCGAGGTCAACTACACCGCCCGGCTGCGCCTGGTCGACGGGCAGCCCATGGCGATCGAGTACCTGCACGTGCCGGTCGCCGTCGCGCCCGGCCTCACCCAGGAGGACATGGAGTCCGGCAACTTCTACGACCGGCTGGCCGACCACGGCGTCCACGTCGGCGACGCCGTGCAGTCGATCGAGCCGACCGTCACCAACGACTCGGAGGCCGAGCTGCTCGGCGTGCCCGTCTTCGCGCCGGCCCTGCTGTTCGAGCGCCTCACCAACGACACCACCGGCCGCCCCGTGGAGTACGTGCACTCGCTGTACCGGGGCGACCGCTACCGCATCGTCTCCCGCCTGTCGCTGGGCCGCACCGCGCCCGGCGCGCGGGCCGACCACTACCCGGGCATCCCGCCCGGCTCCGCCAGGACCGTCCGCTCGGCCACCACGGGCGACGTCCAGTAGGTCGGCGCGGCGCGTGACCCCGGACCTCGCCGGCGACGCCTCGAAGGGGGTGATCCGGGTCCGTCCGGGTCGTGGTGCGGCCGACGCCTTGAACCCGCGGTGAGCCCGCTGCCACGGTGGGTGCATGACTTACGCACTCGACCTCACCGGCCGCGACGTCCAGGGGGAGGCGGCCCGGTTGCGCGAACTCGGCCCGGCGACCCGCGTGGAGTTACCCGGCGGCCTCATCGCGTGGTCCGTCACCGGCATCGACGTGCTGCGCCGCCTGCTCAACGACCCCCGGGTCTCCAAGGACGCCCGGCGGCATTGGGCGGCCTGGGCGGCGGGCGAGGTGCCCGAGGACTGGCCGCTGCACCTCTGGGTGTCGGTGCGCAACATGTTCAACGCCTCCGGCGACGACCACCGCAGGCTGCGCTCGCTGGTGTCCAAGGCGTTCACCCCGCGGCGGGTCGACGCGCTGCGGCCCGAGGTGGAGCGGATCGCGACCCGGCTGCTGGACGCGCTCGACGCCGGCGGGGACACCGCCGACCTGCGCGCCGCCTACGCCAACCCGCTGCCGATCGAGGTGATCTGCCTGCTGCTGGGCATCCCCGAGGAGACGCGGCCGGAGCTGCGCGCCCTCGTGGACGCCGTCTTCGACACCACGCTGACGCCGGAGCGGGCGGTGGCCAACCGGGAGCGGCTCTACCGCACGCTGGGCGAGCTGGTCGCGAGCAAGCGCGCCGACCCCGGCGACGACCTGACCAGCGGGTTGATCTCGGCGCACGACGAGGACGAGGGGAGCCTGAGCGCGACCGAGCTGGTCGACACCCTGATCCTGCTGATCTCCGCCGGCTACGAGACGACGGTGAACCTGCTCGACCACGCCGTGGCCGCGCTGCTCGCGCACCCCGACCAGCTCGCGCTGGTGCTGTCCGGCGACCGCGGCTGGGGCGACGTCGTGGACGAGACGCTGCGCTGGCAGGCCCCGGTGGCGAGCCTGCCGCTGCGCTACGCGGTGGAGGACGTGACCGTCGGCGACGTGACGATCCGGCGCGGGGAGGCGATCCTGGCCGCCTACGCCGGCGCGGGCCGCGACCCGGGGTACCACGGGCCGACCGCCGACGAGTACGACCTGACCCGCGCGGACAAGGCGCACCTGGCGTTCGGGCACGGGGCGCACTACTGCCTCGGCGCGCCGCTGGCCCGGTTGGAGGCGGAGGTGGCGCTGCCCGCGCTGTTCGCGCGGTTTCCGGACCTCGCGCTCACCACGCCGGCGGCGGAGCTGCGCCCGGTGCGCTCGTTCATCTCCAACGGCCACCTGGAGCTGCCCGTCCGCCTGCGCTGACCCGTCCGCCGCGCCGGCCCGGTTGCCTGCGCTGAGCCGTCCGCCGACTTGCCGGGAGTGGCCCGGGTCACTACCGTCCCGATAAAGTGAATCCGTTTCGCATACGTCGGGGAGTGGGAATGCGGAGCTCTCGCCGGTCGCTGGTGTCCTGCGCGCTGGTCGGCGCCCTGGTCGTGGTCGGGCTGCCCGCCGCCGGCGCGCAGCCCGCCCCGGCCGCGCCCTACCTGGTCGGGCGCGGCATCTCGGACGTCACCGGGCCCGCCGCCGAGAACGGCATGATGGGCTACTCGTCGTTCGAGCAGAAGACCACCGGCATCCACCAGCGGCAGCGGTCCCGCGCGTTCGTCGTGGTGGACCAGGCCACCGGCAAGCGCGTCGCCTACGTCAACGCCGACCTGGCGATGGTCTTCCGCTCGGTGCAGGAAGCCGTGCTCTCCCGGCTCCAGGCCCGCTACGGCGGCACGTACACGCGGGAGAACCTGCTGCTGTCCGCCACCCACACGCACGCGGGGCCCGGCGGCTACTCGCACAACCTCGCCTACAACCTGTCCGTCCTCGGCCTCCAGCCGCAGACGCTGAACGCCATCGCCGACGGCATCACCGAGTCCGTCGTCGAGGCGCACGAGGACCTCAGGCCCGGCGACATCACGCTGGGGCGGGGGCAGCTGACCGACGCCAGCGTGAACCGCTCGCGCACCGCGTTCGAGCGCAACCCGGCCGTCGACAAGGCGCACTTCCCGAACGCCATCGACCCGTCGATGACCGTGCTCAGGTTCCGCCAGGGCAGCACCGACGTCGGCGCGATCAGCTGGTTCGCCACCCACAACACGTCGATGACGAACGAGAACACCCTGATCAGCCCGGACAACAAGGGCTACGCCTCCTACCAGTGGGAGCACGACGACGCGGGCGTGCGCTACCTCGACGACCGGCCCGGGTTCGTCGCCGCGTTCCCCAACACCAACGCCGGCGACATGTCGCCCAACCTGAACCTGCGGCCCGGCTCCGGCCCCACCGAGGACGAGGTCGAGAACACCCGGATCATCGGCGAGCGGCAGAACCGCGAGGCCCAGCGCGTGTTCGCCGGGCCCGGCACCGCCGTCACCGGGTCGGTGGACTCGCGGATGCGGTTCGTGGACATGTCGTCGGTCGCCGTGGACGGCCGGTTCACCACCGACGGCCGCCCCGGCACGACCTGCTCCGGCGTGGTCGGCGCCTCCACCCTGGCGGGCAGCGTGGAGGACGGCCCGGCGATCCCGCTGTTCCACGAGGGCATGACCAGCCCGTGGAAGGCGCTGTTCGAGCCGTTGCAGGTCGAGGTGCCGCAGTGGCTGAAGGACTGCCAGTACCCCAAGGCGTCGCTGGTGCCGACCGGTCTGATCGGCGCGACCCCGGACGTGGTGCCGCTCCAGGTCGTCAAGATCGGTCCGCTGCACCTGGTCGCGGTGCCCGGCGAGGTCACGGTCGTGGCCGGCCTGCGCATCCGGCAGGCGGTGGCGGCGGAGGCGGGCGTGCCGCTGGGGGACGTGCTCGTGCAGGGCTACGCCAACGACTACGCCCAGTACGTGACCACCCCGGAGGAGTACGACCTCCAGCAGTACGAGGGCGGCTCGACCCTGTTCGGCCGCAACACCCTGCCCGCCTACGAGCAGGAGTTCGGCAAGCTCGCCGCGGCGCTGCGCACCGGCGCGCCCGTGCCTGCCGGCCCGACGCCCGGCACGCCGCCGTTCACCGGCGTCAACCTCCAGACCGGCGTGGTGTTCGACGACAAGCCGATCGGCACGTCGTTCGGCCAGGTGCGCACCGAACCCGCCGCCTCCTACACCCGGGGCCAGACGGCCACGGCGGTCTTCGTCACCGGCCACCCGAAGAACGACCTGCACCGCAACGGCACGTTCCTGGAGGTCCAGCGCCTCGTGGACGGCCGCTGGACCCGGCACGCCGACGACGGCGACTGGTCCACCCGCTACCGGTGGCAGCGCGAGGGCGTCGCGAACTCGACCGCGACGGTCACCTGGGCCATCCCGGCGGACACCCCGGCCGGCACGTACCGCATCCTCCACCACGGTGACTGGAAGAGCGGCTGGACCGGCGCGGTCACCGGGTTCACCGGCACGACCAGGACCTTCACCGTCGGCTGACCCCGCGGTCGCCCCGGCGGGGCGACCGCGGGGTCGCCGGTCGTCCCGCTCAGCCCTCGCGGTCCAGCGGGCCCCACGGGGTCGCGGCGGTGGCCACGACCAGGTGCTCGCACTCGGCCAGCACCCGGTCCGAGATCCACCCGATCGGGCGGTGGCACTCGACCAGCGGTTCGTTGTCCGGGCCCCGGCCGACCTCGGTGCCCTCCAGCACCCACGGCCGGGTGCCCGCACCGCGGCGCTCCCGCAGGTGCCGGTAGTCGTGCAGCCGCCGCGCCACCCACAGGCGCAGCGGTCTGCCGCCCCACCACGGCTCCACGGCCAGGGCGTTCGCGGACAGGCCGGGCAGCGCGAGCCCGGTCAGGCCGTCCCGGCTGCACCGCCCGCCGTCCGCGTCCGGTCCCCGGGACCAGCGCACGAACAGCTCGTCGGCGCCGCGCTGCTCGACCAGGGCCACCACGTCGTCGAGATCGGCGAAGGTCAGCATGGCCCCGGGGTAGCCGGCGCGCGGCGGTTCGAACGTCCGATTCCGGGTAAGCGATGGCCATGACCGAATCGACCACCACGGACCGCGAGTCGCTGTGGGCCTCCGCGATCCCCGAGAGCCGGTACCCGGCCCTGACCACCGAGGAGACGGCCGACGTGGCCGTGGTCGGCGCGGGCATCACCGGCGTCACCACCGCGCTCCTGCTCAAGCGCGCCGGCCTGCGGGTGGCGCTGATCGAGGCCGACCGCGTGGGCAGCGGCGTCAGCGGCAACAACACCGCCAAGGTGACCGCGCTCCAGTCCACGCTCTACTCCACGATCGTGAAGCGGCACGGCAAGGCCGCCGCGGCCGACTACGCCGCCGTCAACCGCGCCGGTGTCGAGATGCTCGCGACGATCGTCGAGCGGGAGGGCGTCGACTGCGACCTGCGCCGCCTGCCCGCCTACACCTTCGCGTTCACCAACGACGAGGTGCCCTCGGTCGAGGACGAGTACGGCGCGGCGAGCGAGGCCGGCCTGCCCGTGGTGCGCGATCGGGGCGAGAAGATGGGCGTGCCGTTCCCCGTGGCGGCGGCCGTGCGGCTGGACGACCAGCTGGCCATCCACCCGGCCAAGTACGTGCGGGCGCTCGCCGAGCTGGTCGACGGCGGCGGGTCGAGCGTCTACGAGAACAGCCGCGTGCTGCGCGTGGAGGACGGCGAGGTGGTCCGCGTGCGCACCGGCGCGGGCGTCGTGGTCGCCAACCGCGTGGTCATCGCGACGCACTACCCGATCCTCGACCGCGGCCTGTACTTCGCGCGGCTGGAGGCCATCCGGTCCTACTGCATCGCCGTGCGCCTCAACGCCGGGTCGCCGCCCCCTGGGCTGTCCATCAGCACCGGCAGCCCGTCGTGGTCGCTGTCGAACTACGGTGACCTGCTCATCGTGTCCGGCCAGGAGCACCAGGCCGGCCAGGACCCGGGCAAGCCCTACGACGAGCTGCTGAAGTTCGCCGCCGAGCACTGGGACGTCGCCGAGGTCACCCACCGGTGGTCCGCGCAGGACGCCGTGCCCTACGACCACCTGCCGATGGTCGGCCCGTACACCCCCGGCTCGGACCGCCTGTTCGGCGCGACCGGGTTCATGAAGTGGGGCCTGTCCAACGGCACCGCCGCCGGGATGCTGCTCGCCGACCTCGTGCGCGGCGAGGAGAACCCGTGGGCCGAGCGGCTCAGCCCGCACCGGGTGTCGCTGAAGTCCGCGCCCACCCTGGCCAAGATGAACGCCAAGGTCGCCGCGGAGCTGGTCGGCGACCGGCTCAAGCCCGCCGAGGTCTCCTCGGCCGCCGACGTCCCCGCCGGCGAGGCGCGGGTGGTGCGCGACGGCGCGGGCAAGGCCGGCGTGTACCGCGACCACGACGGGCGCGCGCACGGCGTGTCCCTGCGCTGCACCCACCTGGGCTGCCTGGTCCGGTTCAACCAGGCCGAGGTGAGCTGGGACTGCCCGTGCCACGGCTCGCGGTTCGACGTGGACGGCGAGGTCCTGGAGGGGCCGGCGACCGAGCCGCTGGAGCGGCGGGACCCCGCTTGAGCACGATCGGCGCGGAGGAGGAGTTCCTCCTGGTCGACCCCACGACGCTGCGCCCGGTGGCCCGGGCCGCCGAGGTGCTGGCCAGGGTGGAGGACCTGCCCCCGGGCGCGAAGGCGCACCCGGAGCTGATGGGCACGCAGGTCGAGTTCGCCACCGGCGTGTGCGCCGACCCGGTCGAGCTGCGCGCGCAGCTCGTCGCGGGCCGGCGCGCGCTGGCGGACGCCGCCAAGGCGTCCGGGCTGCGGCTGCTCGCCTCGGGGACGCCGCCCCTGGCCGACCCGGCGCCGGGGTTCGCCCCCGGCGGCCGGTACGGGCGGGTGGAGGAGCTGTTCCGCGCCCAGGTGACCGACTACCAGAGCAACGGCTGCCACGTGCACGTCGGCGTGCCCGACCGGGACACCGCCGTGCACGTGGTCAACCACCTGCGGCGGTGGCTGCCGACGCTGCTGGCGCTGGGCGCGAACTCCCCGTTCTGGGCGGGGCGCGACACCGGCTACGCGAGCTGGCGGATCGTGGAGCAGTCGAAGTTCCCCGGCTCGGGGGTCACGCCGCGCTTCGCGGACGCCGCCGCGCACGACACCGCCGTGGCCCGCCTGGTCGACCTCGGCGTGCTGGTCGACGCGAGCCAGACGTTCTGGTTCGCCCGGCCGTCGCCGCGGTACCCCACCGTCGAGGTGCGGGTCGCGGACGGGGCCGCCACCGCGGCCGAGGCCGTGCTCCAGGCGGCGCTGACCAGGGCGCTCGTGCGCGCGACGCCCGACGACGCCGCGCCGGAGCTGGACGGGCAGGTGCTGGCGGCGGCGGTGTGGTCGGCCGCGCGGTACGGGCTCGACGGCGACGGCGTCGACCCGCTGACCGCGCGGCGCGTGCCCGCCACCGCGCTGCTGGCGGCGCTGCTCGACCACGTGTCCGACGCGCTGGGCGACGACCGCGCGCTGGTGCGGTCGCTGGTGGACCGCGTGCTCGCCGACGGCAACGGGGCGCGGCGGCAGCGGCGGGCCGGTTCCCCGGAAGCGGCCGCGATCACGTGCATCGAGGCCGGAACCGGGTAATCCACGCGCATGACCACTGTGGACCGGGCCGTCGAGTCGGCCGTGCTCCCCGCGCCGCGCGGGCCGTTGTCGGAAGCCGTCCTCGGCGCCCTGCGCGGCACGCCGCCGGCCGTCGCGCTGCCGTCGTCGGTGGCGGCCGACCCGTACGGCGAGGACCTGCAACTGGCCCTGCACCTGTGCTACGAGCTGCACTACCAGGGCTTCGAGGGCGTCACCGACGACTGGGAGTGGGACCCGGAGCTGATCAGGTTCCGGGGCCTGCTGGAGACGGCGTTCCTCGACGCGCTGCGCGCCGACGTGCCCGGCGGCGCCGACATCACCGGCGTGCTGGACGAACTGCTGGTCGAACCGGTCGAGGGCACCGGCGTCAGCCACTTCCTCAAGGACGAGGGGGAGTGGTGGCAGGTGCGGGAGTTCTTCGCCCTGCGCTCGATCTACCACCTGAAGGAGGCCGACCCGCACGCCTGGGTGATCCCCCGGCTGCGGGGCCGGGCCAAGGCGGCGCTGGTGGCGGTGGAGTTCGACGAGTTCGGCGGCGGGCGCGGCGACCGGATGCACTCGCGCCTGTTCGGGAACCTGCTCCTCGGCGCCGGCCTGTCCGACCGCTACCTGGGGTACCTGGAGCAGGCGCCCGCGGTCGTGCTGGCCACGGTGAACCTCATGTCGCTGTGCGGGCTGCACCGGTCGCTGCGCGGTGCGCTGGTCGGCCACTTCGCCGCCGCCGAGATCACCACCGCGCCCAGCGCCGCCCGGATGGCCAAGGCGTTGACGCGGCTGGGCGCGCACCCCGACTGCGTGGAGTTCTACACCGAGCACGTCGAGGCCGACGCGGTCCACGAACAGGTGATGCGCCGGGACGTGATCGGGGACCTGCTCGACCACGAGCCGGAACTGACCGAGTCGGTCGTGTTCGGCGTGCAGGCGACCGAGCTGCTGGAAGCGCGCCTGGGCGAGCACCTGCTGGGCGCGTGGCGGAAGGGGCAGTCGGCGTTGCGACTGCCCCTTCCCGAGCACGACCAGGACGCCTAACGGCGTTTGCGGTGGCTCGTGTCGCAGAGCGGGTAGCGCTTGCTGCGGCGGCACGAGCACACCGCGACGAGGAACCGGTCTGACTCGACCACCGTCCCGTCGTCCAGCTCCACCTCGACCGGCCCCTCCACCAGGAGGGGCCCACCGGGCACGACGGTCACCTTGCGCGCGTCACGCGGCGTCGGCACGGACCACCACCAGCTCCTCCTCGGTCTGACCGGGCGCGATCAGCCCCTGCTCCTCCAGCCACCGGGCGCGCGAGCGCATCACCGGTCCGAACGGGATCGTGCGGCGCGCGACGACCGACGCCTTGAGCCCGCCGCCGCGCAGCTGGTGCAGCGTGGTGTCGGAGTCGCAGAGCGTCGAGTGCACGATCAGCCCGACCCCCTTGTCCGCCAGCAGCAGCGGCATCACCGCGCACAGCCGGTCGAGCACCGCGCGGCCCCTCAGCCCCGCGTCCCAGGCGCGCGCCGGCCCCGTGTCGGGCACGCCGACGCTGGGCACGTACGGCGGGTTGGCCGTGATCAGGTCGTAGCGGTCCTCCCCGACGAGATCGCCGAAGTCGCCGTGCCGCGCCTTGACCCGCACCCCCCGCAGCGCGCCGTTGACCTGGGCCGCCAGCACCGCCCGGCGGCACCGGTCCACCGCCGTCACCTCTTTCGCACCGGCCCGCGCCGCGGCGACCGCGAGCGCGCCGGTACCCGTGCACACGTCCAGCGCCCGTCCACCGCGCGGTACGCCCGCGTCGGCCAGGGCCTCCACCATCAGCCACGTGTCGTCCTGCGGCCGGTAGACCCCCGGCGGCCTCCACATCCACATAGGAGTGTGGTTCCCACCATTTTCCCCGACAAACGGGGCCGGCGCACGAGGGTTCACCGACCCCAGACCGGGAACCCTTCTTCCCCGGGAGAGGAGGTGCCCCATGGGCGTCGTCGAGTCCGCCCGCGCCATGGCCAGGGAACAGGTCCTCCTGGCCGTGCTCGGCATCCCGCGCCTGCTGTCGCACCCCGCGTGGCGCGACGCCGACCCCGACCAGGGCCGCGGCACCGGCGTGCTGCTCGTGCCCGGGTTCGGCTTCGGCGACCTGAGCCTGCGGCTGACCGCGACCTGGCTCCGCGCCCGCGGCTACGTGCCGACCGGCGCCCGCATCGGCCTCAACGTCGGGTGCACCACCGAGCTGGTGGACCGCCTCGAACAGCGGCTGGAGGCCCACCACGAGGCCACCGGCGGTCCGGTGGTCCTGTTCGGGCAGAGCCGCGGCGGCGGGCTGGGCCGCCTGCTGGCCGTGCGCCGGCCGGAACTCGTGCGCGGCCTGGTGATGCTCGCCAGCCCCGTCCTGGACACCCTCGGCGCGCACCCCAGCGTGCTCCGGGTGGCCCGCACCCTGGCCCGCCTCTCCGCCGCCGGCCTGCCCGGCCTGCTGGACGAGGACTGCTTCGCCGGACCGTGCTACGACACCAACTCCACCGCCCTGGGCCGCCCGCTGGACGTGCCCGCGCTGGCGTTCTGCTCGCGCAACGACGTCATCGCGCCGCCCGCGCTGTGCGCCGACCCGTGCGCCGAGTGCGTCGAGGTGGGCAGCACGCACACCGGCATGGCCCTGGACCCGCACCTCTACGAGCTGCTCGCGCCGCGCCTGGCGGAGTGGGCGAGGACCCGGGAACCGGTGTCCCTGGCGGGCTGAGCACGTGGGAGGATCGCCGACGTGGTCGAACCACCCGCCCGGCTCGTCGCGTTCGGCAACCAGCTCGTCCAGGTGCACGTCGCGCTGCGCGAGCGCCTCGGCGACCTGGGCGAGCACCTCACCGCGTCCGACCTGCGCGACCTGCGCGCGCACTGCCTGTCGTTCTGCGCCGCCGTGACCCGCCACCACACCGCCGAGGACGAGGGCGCGTTCCCCGTGCTCGCGCGGGAGCACCCGGAGCTGCGGTCGGTCCTCGACGAACTCGCCCGCGACCACCGGATCGTGGCCGACGCGCTCGCCGCCCTCACCCGCCTGGTCGAGGAGGCGGGTGACGACGAGCGTGCTCGCGCGGCGCTGCGCGCGGAGGTCGCCGGCGTGGCCGCGCTGCTGGAGACGCACTTCACCTACGAGGAGCGCAAGGTCGCCGCCGCGCTGTCGGGCCTGACCGGGAAGCTCGGCGCGGCGGACGCCGAGCTGGTCGGCCGGGCGACCGAGGTGCCCCGGTAGCCGGTCGCGCCGGTGGTGGTGTTCTCGCCGTGGAAGCAGAGCCACAGGGGTCGGTCGCCGGAACTGCCGCTCGGGTGGGCCGGGGTGGCCCTGGCGTTCGGTGACGAACTCGTACCACTGGTCCCTATTTCTTCAGTGTTGACCAAAAGATGTCAACGGTGTGGTTGTCGCCGGCGGTGCGGTTGCCGGGTGCGGTGGGTGCGTTGCATCCGGTCGTCTCGGCGGTGAGCGCGTCGAAGTCGGTGTTGTTCCTGGCGTGAGAGGTATGTCAACAGTTCGGTGGTTGGTCAACAATGCGTGGTGATCAATTCACTCTGAGGTGTTGATTTTTATGCGATCCTCCCCGAGTGCGGCCACCCTGCGACGCCGCACTCGGGGAGGAGACACCCAATCGTGCGACACACATCCCTGCTGCATCCCCTTGCCTTCGTCGTAGCGGTCGCGGCGGTCGCCACGGCCCTGTTGGTCCCGAGCACCGCGGTCGGTGCCGCGCCGATCACCGTCGCCCAGGCGGTCGCGCAGCAGAACGGCGCGTCGGCGACCGTGCGCGGGTACGTCGTGGGGCAGCCCACCGCGACCACCACGGTGGTGCGGTCGGGCTTCCCGTCCGACTACGCGCTGGCGCTGGCGGACTCGCCGTCCCAGACGTCCACCGGCCAGATGTTGTACGTGCAGGTCACGTCGTCGTTCCGGGCCCAGTGGGGGTTGCGGAGCAACCCGTCGCTGATGGGGCGGCAGGTCGACGTGACCGGTTCGCTGGGGGCGTACTTCGCGCACCCCGGGCTGACGTCGCCGACCGCGTTCGCGTTCGCGGGGACCTCGCCGACGACGACCACGACCACGACCACGACCACGACGACCACGACGACCGCGACGCGGCCGACGACCACGACGTCGGCGCCCGGTGGCGGGTACGACGACACGTACTACCGCAACGCGATCGGCAAGTCGGGGTCGGCGTTGAAGACCGCGCTCAACGGGATCGTCAGGACGCAGACCAAGCTGTCCTACGACCAGGTGTGGGAGGCGTTGAAGGTCACCGACCAGGACCCGGCCAACAGCGCGAACGTGGTCCTGCTGTACTCGGGGCGGTCGCAGTCGAAGACGACCAACGGCGGTGACGCGGACGACTGGAACCGCGAGCACGTCTGGGCGAAGTCGCACGGCGACTTCGGCACGGCGACCGGTCCGGGCACCGACGTGCACCACCTGCGTCCGGAGGACGTGTCGGTCAACGCGAACCGGGGGAACAAGGACTTCGACACGGGTGGTTCGGCGGCGGGCGAGGCGCCGGGCAACTACACGGACGGTGACTCGTGGGAGCCGCGCGACGCGGTGAAGGGCGACGTGGCGCGGATGCTGTTCTACATGGCGGTGCGTTACGAGGGCGGTGACGGCTGGCCGGACCTGGAGCTGAACGACAGCGTGAGCAACGGGACCGCGCCGTACCACGGTCGGTTGTCGGTGCTGCTGCGGTGGAACGCGCAGGACCCGCCGGACGCGTTCGAGAAGCGGCGCAACCAGGTGATCTACGACAGCTTCCAGCACAACCGCAACCCGTTCGTCGACCACCCGGAGTGGGCGTCGTCGATCTGGGGCTGAGTGCCCGTCGGGCCGCCGCCCGGTTCCCGTGTTCGCGGGGGCCGGGCGGCGGGCGGGTGCGGTTCACGGGTGTCGCGCGCCAATTGCGCGGTCGGCGCCGCAGGATTGCGGTTCCGGCGGGGAGAACGCGAATCGCGTCGTTCCGGTCGGTGGCGTTTTCGGTTCCGTGGCCATTGGTCGCGGAAAGCGGATCACCGCAACCGGGCCGCCACCCGGCCGGGCGTCGATTCACCCCGTGCGGCGGGAATCACGGGTTCCGCGCAGATGTTCTTGGCCACCGACAGCAACTGCACCACGTCCGTGGCGAAGGCGAACCCCCGCGCGTGCTGGTCGCCGGTGCCGTGGAACAGGCGGTAGGCGCGGATCACCCATTCGGTCAGGGCGTCGTCGCGCATGACCACGTGCTCGCGGTGCCCGTTCACCAGCACGGTGAGCTGTGCGTGGTCGTCGTCGTCGCAGACCGCGAAGTGCCCGACCGCGCTGCCCCGCTCGAACTCGACCGTGATCCGCCGCTCCCGCACCGGTGAGGTGAGGTCCGAGCAGATCTCCGTGCGCACCCCGCTGTTGTGCCGCAGCCCGATGCGCGCCCCGCCCATCCGGGGCGCCACCGCCTCGCCCACGACCATGTCGAACCCGGCCGCGTGGGTGACCCGGGCGCTGCCCGCCAGCCGCAGCGCCAGGCCCACGCCGTGCGGCAGTTCCACGTCGAAGGCCGTGGACCGGTCCGGTGCGGTCAGCGTGCGGTGGAACCTGGGTTTGTTCAGCTCCATCGACACCGACCGCGGTTCGCCGAGCGACCCGCCGCGCACCAGGTTCACCAGCCGTTCGGCCAGCGCGCTGGTCAGCCACGGTTCGACCACGGCGATCCGCAGCCCGTGGCGGCGGCGCAGCCGGGTGACCCGCGCGAGCTCGTCGGTGTCGGCGGCCAGCGGTTTCTCCACGACGATGTTGCGGAACCCGCGTTCGGCCAGTTCGGCGACCACCTCGGCGCGGACGGCGGGCGGTGTGCACACGTGCGCCACCGCGTCGTCGGGGTCGAGCAGCGCGGCGGCCTCGGCGAGGCCGCCCACCACCGTGACGCCGGGTAGTTCGGCGAGCGGTCGGCGGGGGTCGCACGCGACCACCGGGCGGTCGTCGAACAGTTGCCGGACCGAGGACCTGGCCCTGGCCAGCGCCGGGAGGTGCAGCTCCGCGCCCGCCCGGCCCAGACCCACGACGAGTGTGCGCACCAGATGAGCCCTGTCTTGTCTCGAAGGCATCGTGAATAGCGATCGAATTGATCGCTTCGACGTTGTCCTAATCGCGCCCGGACTGTCAACACGCGTCCGGCGAGTTGACCAGGAAGAGTGAACTGGTCGGTGTGCGGCGGCTCTCCCCGTTGCCTGCCATACGCTCGGCCCCGGAACGACGACCGCGGAGGTGAGTGCGCTGACCGTTCCATTCTTCCCGAAATCGGTGCCATTTCCCGGGGTGCCCGCCGATATGGTCCCGGCGCATTGTCGGTCCGCGCGCGGACCCCGGGGGTGCGCGTGACGACCAGGACCGCCCGCCGCCCCGCGGCGCCCGCCGTGCCCTGGGCGGGCCCGGTGGACCTGCCGCTGGCCGGCGAGCTCGACGTCCAGGCCGCCTGCGGCCTCATGCACGTCCACGGCCGTCGCTTCGGCCGCCCCACCCCGCTCGGCCTGGACTACGCCTCCGTCGTCGCCGCGGAGCTGGCCGCCACCGGCGTGGCCGCCGCCGGCCTCGGGTACCTGCGCGGTCTGCCACCGCGCGCGGTGCGGACCTCGGTCGCGCAGGCCGCGCTGCTGGCCGTCTCGCCCCACCTGGCCACCGCCACCGCCGACGACCCCGAGGGCCCCTTCCACGTCGGCGGCCCCCCGTTCGTGTCCGCCGACGGCGTCGCGTTCGAGGTCGAGACCACCGACGCCGGGGCGTGGCAGCGCTTCTGGACCGCCCTGGGCGTGGAGCCGCGCACCGCCCGGGTCGCCTGGCGCGCCTACGCGCCGCGCCACACCACCGCCACCTGCCCGCTCCCGCCCGCCCTCACCGCGGTCGCCGCCCGCACGCCCGTGGAGTTCCTCGAACGCGTCGCCGCCGCCACCCGCGTGCCGCTGGTCCGGGTCGCCCGCCGCGTCCTGGACCACGTGCCGGCGCGCGACCTGCGCCCGCAGGCGCCCGCGCCGCACCCGCTGCGCCCCGCGACCGGCAGCTTCCCGTTGTCCGGCCTCGTCGTCCTGGAGTCGTGCACCCGCCTGCACGGCTCGTTGGCGGGTCAGCTCCTGCGCCACCTGGGTGCCACCGTCATCCGCGTCGAACCGCCCGGTGGCGACCCGCGTCGGGACGACCCGCCCCGCGCCGCGGGCGTGTCCGCCCACTTCCACGCCCTCAACCGCGGCAAGCGCTCCGTGGGCGTCGACCAGGCCACCGTCGCCGGCCGGCGCGAACTGCTCGAACTCGTCTCCGCCGTCGACGTCCTGCTGCACGACTGGGCGCCCCGCGCGGCGCCCCTGCGCCCCCGTGACGCCGCCCGCGCCAACCCGGGTCTGGTGCAGGCCCACGCCGCGGGCCACCTCGACGGCCACCCGCACGCCGTCGGCGAGTCGGCCGCCCAGGCGCGCGCGGGCGTCCCCGACTCCCTGATGGCCCTCGTCGAGACCTACGGCGCGGTGGTCTGCGCCCACGGCGTCGTCGAGGCCCTCGTCCACCGCGCGAGGACCGACACCGGCCACGTCGTGACCACCTCCCTGCTGGGCGCGGCGTCGCGGTTGAACAGCCGGGCGGCCCGCCGCGACACCGCCCCGCTCACCGCCGAGGTCCGCACGGACCTGGCCGCGCTCGCCCGCGACGACCGCTTCGCCCGCGTGATCACCCGCGACGGCTGCGCGGTGCCGACCTCGCCGTGGGAGTTCGCCTGACGCACCTCCGGGCCCGCCGCGCGGGACGGGCGGGGACGCGGCTCGGGGCCGCTCGGGCACAATCGGCCGGTGAGCACCAACTGGGCAGGCAACGTCACCTTCTCCGCCGCGCGCACCGCGCACCCGACGTCGGTCGAGGAGGTCCGGCGGCTGGTGGCCGGCGCGGACGTCGTGCGGGCGGTCGGGACGGGCCACTCGTTCTCCACCGTCGCCGACACCGCGGGGACGCACGTCGCGCTCGACGCCGTGCCCGAGGTGTTCGAGGTCGGTGACGGGGTCGTGCGCGTCGGGGCCGGGATGCGGTTGGCCCGCGTCGCCGAGTTGGCGCAGGCCCGCGGGGTGGCGCTGCCGGCCATGCCGTCGCTGCCGCACATCTCGGTCATCGGGGCCGCGGCCACCGCCACGCACGGGTCGGGCAACGACGTGCCCTCGCTCGCGAGCCTGGTCCGGCGGGTCGAGCTGGTCACCGCCGACGGGGACCTGGTGGCGCTCGGCGACGGCGACGAGGGGTTCGACGGGGCCGTGGTGGCGTTCGGCTCCCTGGGGGTCGTCACGCACGTCGAGCTGGACGTGGTCGACACCTTCGACGTCGAGCAGCGCGTGTACGACGACGTGCCCTTCGACGTGCTCGTGGAGGACTTCGACGCGGTCTTCGGCGGCGCCTACAGCGTCAGCGCCTTCACCACCTGGCAGGACACCGCCCGGGTGTTCGCCAAGCACCGGGTGGGGGACGCCCGCACGCCGCTCGGGCACGGTCGGGAGGCGGCGCTGGCCCGGCACCCGGTGGACGGGCAGCCGCCGCACCACTGCACGCGGCAGCTCGGGGTGCCCGGTCCCTGGCACGAGCGGTTGCCGCACTTCCGGGCGGACTTCACGCCCAGCGTCGGCGACGAGCTCCAGTCGGAGTTCTTCGTCGCGCGGGAGCACGCGGGGGAGGTGCTGCGGGCGCTGCGGGAGGTGCGCGACGTCGTCGTGCCGGTGCTGCTGACCTCCGAGGTCAGGACGGTCGCCGCCGACCGGCAGTGGATGAGCACCGTGCACGGGCGGGACAGCGCGGCGTTCCACTTCACCTGGAAGCCCGACGCCGAGGGGGTCCGGCGCGCGCTGGAGCGGGTCGAGGGGGTGCTGCGGCCCTTCGACGCGCGGCCCCACTGGGGGAAGGTGTCACTGGCGTCGGGCGTCGCGGGGCGGTACCCGCGCGCCGCGGATTTCGAGCGGTTGCGCGCCCGGTTCGACCCGGCCGGGAAGTTCCGCAACGCGCTGGTCGACGCGTGGTTCACCGGATGAGTGCGGGGGTCGCCGGTGCTTCGTCACCCGGCACAGCGTCAGGTGCCCGACCTCGCCGGGGGTCGGCGACCCGGTGCGGTTCGTGCGGCGGGCGTGCGACGGCGGCGCGGCCCTTCCGGGCCGGGTGGCGGACCGGGACACCGACCCGCCACCCGGCCCGGGGCCGGTCCGCCGCGCGCGGCCCTCACAGCCGGGCGAAGCGGCGCAGCGCGTCCAGGTCGGGCACCACCACGTCGCGGCGCAGGTGGCTGACCACCACGCCGGCCTTGCGCAGGTCGGCGAACGCCTTCTCGGCCGTGCGCGGCTTCATCCCGGCGATGGAGGCCAGCTCGACCTTGGTCAGCGGGATGCCCAGCACCCAGCCGCCCACCTCCTGCCTGCCGTGCGCGCCGACCATCTCCGCCAGCACCCGCGCCACCCGCTCGGCGGCGGTGTGCGACAGGAAGTCCCGCCGGCGCCGGTTGGCCCACCGCAGCTGGTCGTCGATCACGCCGATCAGCTCCACGAACCCGTCGTTGCGGCGGTGCAGGAAGTTGTGCAGCTCCGCGCTCGTGATCAGCTTCGCCACCACGTCGCCGCAGGTCACGATGGTCGCCGACCGCGGCTTGTGGTCCATCGCGGCCATCTCGCCGATCAGGTCGCCCGCCACCCGCACGGTCAGCACCGCGGTGTCCCCGGCCTCGTCCGAGACCATCACCTTCACCACGCCGTCGAGCAGCAGGAACGCGTGCGTGTCGGTCGCGTCCTGCACGATGATCTCCCGGTCGGCGGCGTAGCGCACCGTCGTGCCCAGGTTCACCAGCTCCTGGCGGCTGGTCTCGCGCAGCCGCGCCAGCAGCGTGCCGGTGGGCCACTCCGGCGTCACCGCCACCGCCTGCCGCGCCGCCGGTGCCGCGGGCTTCGCGGTGGCCAGCGAGCGGCCCGCGTCGGCGAACGAGGCGTAGCCGCGCTCGAACGACGGGTCCGGGCCGGCGCCCGACAGCAGCGCCTCGCAGGCCCGCCGCTGCTCGTCCAGCGCCACCACCGCCGGGTGGTCCGCGCCCAGCGCCGCCACCGACCGGCCCGCCGCGTCGCGCACCACGTCCAGCAGCCGCTGCGTCTGCGCCCGCGTGCCTTCCACGTGCGCCAGCTCCAGCTCCGCCGACGCCAGGTTCGCGGTGGCGATCACCGCGTGCGGGTGGTCGGAGCCGAGCCTGGTGGAGGTGCGGTCGGCGGCGGCGCGCAGGCTGGTCAGCGCCGGTCTCGCCCGCTCGGCCGACCGGTGCGCCCGCGCCAGCTCGAACTCCGCCGACGCCAGGTTCGCCTGCGCCACCACCGCCCTGGGGTGGTGCGCGCCCAGCGAGTTCAGCGCCCGCTCCGTCGCCTCGCGCAGGTCGGCCAGCGCCTCCGCCAGCTCCTCGGTGTCGCCCTGGTCGCGGGCGATCCGGAACCGCGCGGTCATCAGGCCCAGCCGCACCACCACCGTCTGGGGGTGGTTGACGCCCAGCACCGCCGCGTTGCGCTGGAGTGCCAGCTCCAGGGCCCCGGTCTCGGTCGCCGTCGCCCGTTCGACCGCCACCGCGACCGACCCGACCGCCACCGGGTCGGGCGAGGGGGCCAGGAAGTCGCCGAGCACCTGCCTCGGGGGGGCGCTGCGCCCGAACACCGTGCCCGGCACCCGCCGGTGTACCGGTCGCACGGCGCCGTGCCCGTTCCGCCCGTGTTCGCCCCGCGCGCGCGACCCGCCCCGACCCCGGGCCACGGAGACCAGCGCCTGCTGGTCGCGCACCCGGGCCGCCTCGGGACCCGTCGGGTCCACCAGGGCGAGCATCGACACCAGCAGCGCGTCCGCGGCGTCGGCCGAGCCGAGCCGGGTCAACGCCGCGGCGCAGCGCAGCAGCCGGTCCGCGTCGCGCCGCGTGCCCGCCGCGTCCAGCGAGCGCGCCAGCTCCACGGCCAGCCGCCGCGCCGCGGCCCGGTCGGGCGCGGAACGTGACAACACTGCTTCCAGTTCGACCATTCGGCTGTTCATCCGGCACCCCTGGTGGTTGCTCGGTCCGCGACGGTGCGGTGCAGGCGTTCGGACGCAGGGCTCCGTCGTTCGGGTGCGGTCACTCGTACCGCCGGAGTGGAATCGTCGTCCATAGCGGCGATATCGGTGGCATCCGGCATTCGTTAGCGCAGCCCATGACATCGTTACGGTACGAATGGTCGGATGATTCGAACCAATCCGCAATAGTGCGGAAAACCGCGCAAGCGGCCAGGTCGTTCGACGTTCGACTCCGCAAGCTTGCCATTGGGAACCGATGAGTTCCGATAGTAGGGGGCCGCGGGTCGGACCATTCGCGGAACCGGTCGCGCCACGATCGCGCCGACCCCGTTCCCGCGCCGCCGACGCGCCCCGGCGGGGCGGGGAACTTCACTCGAAAGAAAGCCGAGCGTGACCGGGTCCGCGCCCGCCCGCCGGGTCTAGCGTGGGGCGCGTACCGACCGGAGGAGGGTGCAGGCCGTGCTCACCACGAACTACGTCCCCGGCGTCCCGAGCTGGGTGGACCTCGGCAGCCCGGACGTCACCCGGTCCGCCGGGCACTACCGCGGCGTGTTCGGGTGGACCTTCCACCCGCTCGGGCCGTCCGAGGGGGAGTACGGCGTGTTCCGGCACGACGGCCGCACGGTGGCCGCCGTCGGACCGCTCCCCGAGCACGGCGCGCGGTCGGCGTGGACGGTGTACTTCCACACCGCCGACGCCGACGCCACCGCGCGGGCCGTGGCCGAGGCGGGCGGCGAGGTGCGCGTCGAGCCGTTCGACGTGTTCAGCAACGGCCGCATGGCGCAGCTCACCGACCCCGGCGGCGCGGACTTCGCGATCTGGCAGCCCCGCGACACCGCCGGGCTGGACGAGGTCACCGGACCCGGCTCCCTCGGCTGGGTCGAGCTCCAGGCCCCCGACCCGGCGGGCGTGCACGACTTCTACCGCTCCGTGTTCGGCTGGACCGTCACCACCGTGCCCGCCGACGACGGCGACTACACCGTGTTCACGCCGGAGCACGGCGACGACGACTCCTCGTTCGGCGGCATCGCCGACCTCCAGGAGGGCCAGCAGGCGCACTGGCTGCCCTACTTCGAGGTCACCGACACCGACGCCGCCGTCTCGCGCAACGCCGCCCTGGGCGGTCGCGCCGTGCTGCCCACCGGCGACCTCCCCGGCGTGGGTCGCATGGCGTGGCTGGAGGACCCGTTCGGGGCGCGCTGCGCGGTGATCACCAGCTCGACCGACTGACCACCCGCCCGGCCGACCACCCGCCCGGCCGACCGCCCGGCCGGCCGACCACCCGCCCGGCCTGCCGGTTCACCAGGTCGGCATGATCGCCTCGGGGTAGCGGGAGCCGGCCGCGCCCCGGGGCAGCACCTCCCGCACCCGCGCCAGGTCCTCCTCCGTCAGCACCACCCGCGCCGCCGCCACGTTCTCCGCCAGCCGCTCCGGGCTGCGCGTGCCCGGGATCGGCACCACGTCCTCGCCCTGCGCCAGCAGCCACGCCAGCGCCAGCTGCGCCGCGGTCGCGCCCTTCTCCCGCGCCAGCGCCGTCAGCGCCGCGACCGCGGCGGCGTTGCGCTCGTAGTTGCCCGGCTGCCACCGGTCGTCCCAGCTGCGCATGTCGTCCGCCGGGTACTCGGCGGCCGGCCTGACCACGCCGGTGAGGAACCCGCGGCCCAGCGGCGAGTACGGCACGAACCCGATGCCCAGCTCCCGCACCACCGGCAGCACCTCGACCTCGACCGCGCGCTCGAACACCGAGTACTCGGTCTGCAACACCGACACCGGGTGCACGGCGTGCGCGCGCCGCAGCACGTCCGGCCCGGCCTCGCTCATCCCGAAGAAGCGCACCTTGCCCTCGGCGACCAGCTCGCCGACCGTGCCCGCCACGTCCTCGATCGGCACGTCCGGGTCCACCCGGTGCTGGTAGAGCACGTCGACGTGGTCGGTGCCCAGGTGCCGCAGGCTGTTCTCGGCGACCTCGCGGATGTGCTCGGGCCTGCTGTCGAGCTTCGCGCCGACGTTCGCCGGGTCGGTCAGGTCGAAGCCGAACTTCGTGGCCAGCACGACCTCGTCCCGGAACCCGGCCACCGCCCGGCCCAGCAACCGCTCGTTGTCGCCGGTGCCCATGCCGTACAGCTCCGCGGTGTCGAACAGGGTGACGCCCAGCTCGTGGGCGCGGCGGATGGTGGCGACGCCGTCCGCCTCGTCGCCCGCGCCGTACGCCATGGTCATGCCCATCGTGCCCAGGCCGATCGCGCCGACCTCCAGGCCCTGCGCGCCGAGCGTCCGGGTGGGCAGGTTCCGCTGCTGTGTCATGCCACCGACGCTAGGGCCCGCCCGCCGCGCCGGCATGGGCCGTGAACCGCATAGGATTGCCCGATCCTCTCACCGTCCCGTTCGGAGCGCCCGTGCTCGACCAGCTCGCCGCGGCCGTGGGCCGCCACCGCAACGGCCTGTGGTCCGGTTCCACCGCCGTGCCGCGCCTCACCGTGGTCGCCCTCGACGAGGTGGTCAACCCCCTCGACCTGCGCTACGAGCCGATGGTGTGCTTCATCGCCGAGGGCGCCAAGCGCACCGTGACGGGGGAGCGCAGCCGGTTGGCGCGCCGCGGCGACATGTTCCTCAACTCGCTCGACCTGCCCGTCACCGCCGTGTTCGAGCAGGTGCCGTACCGCTCGGTCGTGCTGCACCTCGACAGCGGCGTCCTGGCCGACCTGCTGCTCGAACTCGACGGCGAGGACCCCGCCGCCCCGGTCGCCGGGCAGCTCTCCGCCACGATGAGCCCGGAGCTCGTCGACGCCGTCACCCGCTGGGTGCGGCTGCTCGACACCCCCGACGACATCCGGCCGCTGGCCGCCCGCGTCGAGACCGAGGTCCTCTACCGCCTGCTCGGCAGCCCCCTCGGCCCGACCCTGCGCCAGTTCGCGGCCACCGGCTCGGCCCTGAGCAGGGTGCGCGCCGCGGCCGACTGGATCGCCGCCCGCTTCACCGAGCCCATCACCGTGGGTCAGGTCGCGGCGGTCGCGCACATGAGCCCGGCCACCCTGCACCGGCACTTCAAGGCCACCACCGGCATGAGCCCGCTGCGCTTCCAGAAGCACCTGCGCCTCCAGGAGGCACGGCGCCTGCTGGTGGCGGGCGACACCACGGCGGCGCACACCGCCGAGGCCGTCGGCTACGCCAGCGCCACCCAGTTCACCCGCGAGTACCGCCGCGCCTACGGCCTGCCGCCGGTGCGCGACGCCGCCCGCCTGCGCGACCGGCTCGCCGACAGCCGTCCCTGACCGACCGCCGGTCCCGGTCGGCGGTCGCCCTCAGGCCCCGGCCACCCGGAACCGCAGACCCGTCGCGGGCGCCGGGTCGGTGTGGCGCGTCTCCACCACCGGCCCGACGGCCACCGACGCCACCACCGCGCGCCAGAACGCCGCCGCCCCCGGGTTGGCGTCGTCGAACCGCAACGTCCACCCGCCGGGGCGCAGGGCGAACAGCCGCCGCGCCGCCTCCCGCGCCACGCCCGTCCCCCGGTGACCGCGCACCACGAAGAACTCCGCCACGTTCCACGAGCCGTCGTCGTGCACGTCCCCGCGCGCCATCGCGAAACCGGCCGGCTCGCCGGACACCGTGATCAGCCGCGCGTCGCGTTCCGCTCCGCCGAAGTACGCGTCCAGGTAGGGGTAGGGGAACGTCCCGTCGGCGCCCAACCGCATCGGGCGCACCTCCGAGAAGTCGTGCAGGTAGAGCTGGAGGAGAGCGGCCAGGACCGGTTTCGCGGCGGGGGCCAGTTCGACGTCCACGGTCGGCCAGTGTGGCCCACCGGAACGGCCGGGGCCGGCGGGTTCCGCGTTCCGGGTACCGCAGCGGAACACGGGACTTCGGTCCCACCCGCACCCTCCATGGGGCATCCTGTGGCGTCCGAGGACCCCCGTTCGGCGGTAGTGCGTTCCGGGGACGGATCTTGTCGGCCGCGATCGACGTCGGCTGACTGTCACGATGACCATGAACGCAGGAGGCAGTCGATGACTGTTGCCCACGACGACCCCCACGTCGCGCGGCTGTTCGAACAGATGGCACTGCTCGTCGCCGACGAGGTCGGCGACCCCCTCGACCTGCACGAGCAGCTGGTGGAGCTGGCCGTGGCCAACTCGCCCGACGTCGCCAGGTACTGGAAGCAGGTCGGTCACGGCGTGGGCGTCCCCGACGCCGCCTACAAGGACGGCGGGCCGCACCTGTTCCCCGACGCGCCCGTGGTCCGCGTGTTCCGCACCAGCGGCACCACCGGCAGCGCGCGCGGCGCCGTCCGCTACTCCCGGCCGGGGCTGGAGCTCAAGGGGATCGCCATCGCCGCCGGCGCGCGGCGCGTGATCGCCACCGAGCCGGTCCGGCCCGTCGTGCTGGCCTTCGCGCCCACCGAGGAGGCCGCGCCGGACATGGCGATCGCCTTCGACATGGCGCGCATCGTCGAGGCGTGCGGCGACCCCCGGCTCAGCGCCGCCGTCGTCGGCGCGGACGGCGTCGACTTCGCGCTGCTGGAAGGACGACTGGACGCCGCCGTCGCCGAGGGCCTGCCCGTCGTGCTCGTCGGCGCGACCTTCGCGTTCGTCAACATCTGCGACGCGCTCCAGGCGCGCGGCAGGAGCTGGCGGCTGCCGCCCGGGTCGGTGATGTACGACGGGGGAGGCTTCAAGGGCCGGTCCCGCGTCATGACCGTCGCCGAGCTGCGCGCCACCGTCGGCCGGCTCTTCGGCGTCGAGCGGTTCGGCAACATCTTCGGCATGACCGAGCTGGCCAACCAGCTCTACGACGCGAGCGACACCCCCGTGGGCCCGCTCGGGGAACGCCCCAAGGCGCCGCACGCCGCCGGCGGCGCACGGGTGCGCGACCCCCGCACCCGCGAGCACACCACCGAGGGCCCCGGCCTGCTGGAGATCACCGACCTGTCCATCCTCGACCGGCCGCACGTGCTGCTCACCGGGGACCTGGGCATCGCCACCCCCGAGGGCGTCGCCATCGCCGGCCGCATCGCGGGCAGCACCAGCCGCGGCTGCTCCCTCACCCTCGACGAGATGACCGGAGGTGCCGCGTGAGCGTGTCCTGGACCCCGACGTGGGCGCGGCCCGGCGGCGCGTCGTTCGTGCTCAGCGCCAACGGGCACGAGTGGCGCGGCACCAGGCCCACCGACTGGGCCGCCCTCGGCGAGGGCCTGCGCGCCGCCCGCGAACGGCTGCGCGAGCTGCCCGTGCGCCGCATCGTCGCCGCGATCGACACCGCCGCCGAGCGGTGGGCCAAGCGCGACCTCGCCGAGCGCCGCGCCGCCGTGCGCGACGCCGCCCTGGTCACCGGCATGTCCGAGGAGACCATCGACCGCGCCCTGGACTCCGAGCTGGGCAGCCTGCGCGCCGAGTCGCTGCTGGCCTCCCTGACCCGCGAGCTGGGCGACCCCGAGGTGCTCGACGGGTTCCGCGGCGGCACCACCGCGATCGGCCCGCGCACCGTCCTCGCCGTGTTCTCCGGCAACGTGCCGGGCCTGCCCGCCCGCTCACTGGTGCGCGCGCTGCTGGTCAAGGCGAGCGTGATCGCCAAGGTCCCGGCCAGGGAGCCGCACTTCACCGGCGCGTTCCTGCGCACCCTGCACGACGTGGAGCCCGTGCTGGCCGACGCCGTCGTCGCCACCTACTGGGACCGCGACGACCACGAGTCCCTCGACGGCGCGCTCGGCCAGGCCGACGCGGTCATCGCCTACGGCGGCGACGAGGCGTGCGCGGCGATCCGGGCCAGGGTGCTGCCGCACCAGGTCTACGAGGAGCACGGCCACAAGCTGTCCTTCGGCGTGGTCGCCGACTCCTACGTGGAGCTGCACGGACCCGCCGAGGTCGCCCGCCGCATCGCCAAGGACTGCAGCGACTTCGACCAGCACGCCTGCCTGTCCCCGCAGGTGTACCTCGTGCAGGCCGGGCACGCCCGCGCGGTCGCCCAGCACCTGTCCGACGCCATGCGCCGCGCCGCCGCCGACAGCCCGCCCGGGGCGATCGACGACCTCGACGCCGCCGCGCTCCAGCGCCGCAGGCTGGTCGCCGAGTGGCGGGCCGCGACCGCCGACGACAGCGAGGTCTGGGCCCCCGAGGGTCTGGAGTGGACGGTCGTGCTGGACGACGTGCTGCTGCCGCTGAGCGGCTCGGGCAACCGGGTGGCGCGGATCGTGTCCGTGCCCGACCTCGACGCCGCCGTCGAGCAGGTGCGGCCGTACGCGAAGCACCTCCAGAACGTCGCCCTCGGCGCGGTCGGCGAGGAGGCCGTGCGCATCGCCGGCGACCTGGCGGGGCTGGGCGTGAGCCGGGTCTGCGCGCCGGGCGCGATGACCGCGGCGAGCTTCACCTGGCTGCACGACGGACGGCCGCGCATCGCCGGCCTGGTCCGCTGGTGCGACGTCGAGCTGCACCCCGAGCTGGAACCCGCCACGCGCTGAGGCGGGCACGACACCCACCGCGCCCCGCGGTCGCCCGCGGGGCGCGGCCACACGTGGGAGGACGGGACATGCCCGTGACGGTCACCGGTGCGCGGCGGGTGCTGGCCGAGGCGGTGCGGTTCGCCCGGGACACCGGCACGGCGGGGGCGCTGGCCCGCGTGCCGGGCGTCCCGGCCGACCTGGCGCGCCACCTGGAGTTCACCCACGTCGCCCTGGCGGTCGCCGCCGACGACGCGCGGGACGTCGTCGACGCGCTCACCGGGCTGGGCGTCCCGGTGCACGACCCCGGCGACGGGCACGTGGTGCGCGGCCGGGTCGACGGGTGCCCGCGCGAGGTGGAGGTGACCGTCGTGCGCGACGGCGCGCACGACGGCGGGCACCGCCTGGTCTTCACCGCCGGCACCGACGACGAGGTGCTGCTGCGCGGCGTGCGCGCGACGCTGCTCGACGCCGGGCTGCGACCCGACGGCGGCGACCACGACGAGCGGGCGACGTCCCTGCGCTTCCGCGGCCCGACCGCGCTGGAGCTGCGGCTGCCCGGCCCGCGCCCCGCGCTGCTCGCGCTGCACACCGGTCCGCCCGACCGGGCCCGGCGCGCCGTGCTCGACCTGGTGACCGGCGCCTGGCGCACCCGCGCGGTGGCGGTGGCGGCCGAGCTGGGCGTGGCCGACCTGCTCGCGGACGGGCCCCGCACGACCGCCGACCTCGCCGCGCGCACCGAGGTCGTGGAGGACCGGCTGCGCCGCCTGCTGGCGTTCCTGGCCGAGCTGGGCGTGTTCCACCGCGAGGGCGAGCGGTGGTCGCTGACCGACGTCGGCGCGATGCTGCGCGCCGACGCGGAGGGGTCCCAGCGCGACCTGGCCCGCGTCTACGGCGGGCTGTTCTACCGCTCCTTCGGCGCGCTGGAGCACGCCGTGCGCACCGGCGGCAGCGCGTTCGAGCACGTCCACGGCGCGCGGCCGTTCGAGCACTACGCCGCGAACCCGGCCGACGCCCGCCTGTTCGAGGGCCTGATGGCGGCGGGCACCAGCTTCCTGGACCTGGTGCCCGGCCTGCTGGACCTGCCCGCGCGCGGCACCGCGGTCGACGTCGGCGGCGGCGACGGCCGGCTGCTGGCCGCCGTGCTCGGCGCCGCGCCCGGCCTGCGCGGCGTGCTGTTCGACCGGCCGCACGTCACCGGCGCGGCGCGCCGGGTGCTCGACGGGCGCGGGTGCGGCGACCGGGCCGAGGTCGTCGCGGGCGACTTCTTCCGCGACCCGGTGCCCGCCGGGGCCGACCTGTACCTGCTGTCGCGGATCATGCAGGACTGGGCCGACGAGCGCTGCTCGCTCATCCTGCGCAACGTCCGCGCGGCCATGACCGGCGACTCGCTGCTGGCCATGGTGGAGCGCCCGATCCGGGAGGACCGGCCCTCGCCGCTGCCCCGGGCGTTCGACGTGCACATGATGGCCAACACCGCCGAGGGCCGGGAGCGCACGACGGGGGAGTACCGGGACCTGCTGGCCGCCAACGGCCTCACCCTCGTGGACGTGCGCGACCTGCCGCTCGACATGGCCGTCCTGCTGGTGCGCGCCACCGGCTGACCCCGCCGTGTGACCGCTCTCACCGGCCACGGGGGGCAAATCGGTTTTGTCCCCGCGCGACCGGCGGCGAGGATCGGCGGGTGGCTGTTGTGAGAGAACCTCGTGTCCCTCCGGCTTCCCGGCCATTCGTCCCGCTGGTCTCGGTGAGCCTGCTGGTCGGCATCGGCTACGCGCTGGTCTCGCCGTTCATGGCGCTGTTCCTGGTCAAGGAACTGCACGCCGGCCCGGTCGCGGTCGGCGCGTTCCTGCTGGTCGGGGCGCTGGTGTCGCTCGTGGTCAGCACCCTGGTCGGGCGGTTGTCCGACACCCGTGACATCCGGCGGGCGGTGATGCTCGTGGCCACCGCGTGCGGCGCGGCGGCGTGGGCGCTGCACGCCGTGCTGCGCGACTACTGGCTGCTGCTGGCGGTGTCGGTGACGCTGTCCGCCCTCGCGTCGACCTTCATCCCCCAGATGTTCGCCTACGCCCGCCAACTGGTCGACCGGTCGCGGTCCACCAAGGGCGCGTTCGCGATCAGCGGCCTGCGCACCACCCAGTCGATCGCGTGGGTCGGCGGCCCGCCGCTGGGCGCGCTGCTGATGACCGCCGTCGGGTTCACCGGCCTGTTCGCCGCCACCGCCGCCGTGTACCTGCTCGCCGCCGTCGCCGTCCTGCTCTGGCTGCCGCGCCTGGGCCCGGCGCCGGCGGCCGGCGCGGACGCCGTCGACCACCGGCCCGGGGGGCGCACCGGGTTCGTGCTCCCCTCCGCGGCGTTCGTGCTGCTCCAGGGCGCGACGGCGGTCGGCGTGGCGGCGATGCCGCTGTTCGTCACCGAGGACCTCGGCGGCACGGCCGGTGACGCGGGACTGGTGCTGGGCCTGTGCGCGGCGCTGGAGATCCCGCTGATGCTCGGCTTCGGCGCGCTCGCCACCCGGTTCGACCACCGGGTGCTGGTGCTCGCGGGCGGCGCGCTCGCCCTGGCCTACTACTCGGTCGTGCTCCTCGCCCAGGCGACCTGGCAGGTGATGGCCGCGCAGGCGCTGCACGCCGTCGTCATCGCGGCGGTCATGGGCGTGGGCATCTCCTACTTCCAGGACCTCGCGCCCGACCGCCCCGGCTACGCCACCACCCTCTACACCAACACCGCGAAGATCAGCGCCATGACCTCCGGCCCGCTGCTCGGCGTGGCCCAGCACTTCGGCTACCGCACCGCCTACGGCATCGGCCTGGTGATGTCCGTGCTCGGGCTCGCGCTGCTGCTGGCCGACCGGCGGCGCTGATGCGGACCGAACTCGCGGGTTGCGCTGATCGAGCGGTCCTCCGCGAAAATCGGGTCACGACCTCCCCCGCGGTTGCTACACCTGTGCTCCGGGGGAGGAGGTCACCGTGGCCAAGGGTTTCTACACCGACGACCGGGGCCGGGTGCGCCCGGTCTCCGGCGGCGGGGGCAAGGGCGGGCTGCTGCTGGCCGGCCTTGTCGCGCTCAGCGCCGTCGGGTACGGCGGCGCGGTCGGGCTGAGCGCGGGCCCCGGCGGGGAGTCCGGCGCGGGTGGCTCCGGGTTGAGCCTCGCCGCGCGCAAGGCCGAGGGCGCCGACCTGGCCCGCCGGGGCGACGCCGAGGGGGCCTGGCTGCGCATGGGGTTGCGGGCGCACGCGCGGAGCGCCCGGGAGGGCGCGGACTGCGTCGCGGCCTCGTTCGGCGGCGTGCGGGAGTTCCTCGAACGCACCGGGTGCGCCTCGATGGACCGCGTGCTGTTCACCGTCGGCGACGACGCGGGCAACGCGATGGTCGTCTCGGTCGCCTGGGTGGAGTTCGGTTCGCGCGCCGACGCGCGGGAGTTCCAGGCGCTGATGGACGAGCCGGGCTCCGGCGACATCAGCCCGCTGCCGGGCGCGGTGCTCGGCCTGGGCGACGTGGCGTTCAGCGGCGAGCACTACGGGGCCGGGCGCGAGCGCGCCACGGTCACCGTGGCCGAGGCGGAGCGGGTCAGCGGGTTCGTCTCGCCGGAGGTGCTGGACGCGGTGGCGGAGGTGGCGGCGCTGCTGCCCCGGTGACGGCGCCGGGCGGCACCGGGTCCACGAACACCGGGTCGGCGAACGACGCCCGGCGCGCGGCGCGGCGCAGCGTGCGCAGCAGCACCGGGCCGGTGACCAGCACCAGGACCGTGGTCGTGATCGCCCGGCCGACGTCCCAGCCCAGCGACGTGGCCAGGCTGAACAGCACCAGCCGCACCAGGTTGTCCACCAGCGGGCCGCCCGGCTGGTAAGACAGCGAGGTGCTCGCCGCACCCAGCGCGAACGGCCAGAACGACAGGTTGAGCAGCAGCCCGTACACCAGCGACGCGACCGCGCTGTACGCGGCGAGCAGCACCAGTTCCGCCCGCCCGCGCCACCTCGGCAGCAGGCCCGCGCCCAGCGCCACCCACGCCGCGCCGAGCATCTGGTAGGGCAGCCACGGCCCCACGCCGCCGGTCAGCAGCGCCGAGGCGAACAGCATCGTGCTGCCCAGCACGAACCCGAACCCCGGGCCGAACACCCGCCCGCCCAGCACGAGCAGGAAGAACACCGCCTCGATGCCCGCCGTGCCCGCGCCCAGCGGCCGGATCGCCGCGCCGAGCGCCGACAGCACGCCCAGCACCGCCACGGCCTTGGCGTCCATCCCGCCCTCGCTCAGCTCGGCCAGCACCACGGCCAGCACGAGCGGCAGCAGCAGCGCGAACACCCACGGCGCGCCGACGCCGCGCGCGAGGCCCGCGTCGGCGGAGACCAGCAGCGGCCAGCCGAACGCCACCACGCTGATCGCGGCGGCCACGGCGAGGGCGACGGTGGCGCGCGGTCGCACGCGCAGGGCGTTCACCGGGCGCCCAGCGCGTCGGCGACGTCCGCGACGGTCAACCACGGCCGGGGCGCGAGCACCTTCGCCACCTGCGGGGAGAACACCGGCGAGGCGGTCACCACCTCGGCGGTCGGGCCGTCCGCGACGACCTCGCCGTCGGCCAGCACCACCACCCGCGTGGCGTACTCGGCGACGAACTCGACGTCGTGCGTGGCCAGCACGACCGCGTGCCCCGCGTCGGCCAGGTCGCGCAGCGCCCGCGCCAGCCGGGTCTTCGCCGGGTAGTCCAGGCCCCGCGTCGGCTCGTCGAGCAGCACGGCCCGGGGTCGCGGCGCGAGCGCGACGGCCAGCACGAGCGCCAGCCGCTGCCCCTCGGACAGGTCGCGCGGGTGCCGGTCGTCGGGGACGCCCGGCGCGAGCCGGTCCAGCAGCTCCCGGCACGTGCCCGGGGGCCGCCCCGACTCGCGGTCGGCCTGCTCGCACTCGCCGCGCACCGCGTGGAGGTACAGCAGGTCGGCGGGCTGCTGCGGCACGAGGCCGACCGCGGCCCGGCGGGGTCCGGGCTTGAGCGCGGCCGGGTCGACGCCGTCCACCGCGACCTCGCCGCCGGAGCGCTTCCCGGTGCCCTGCACGGCCCACAGCAGGCTCGACTTGCCCGACCCGTTGCGGCCCATGACCGCCACCCGCTCGCCCTCGCGGACGGTCAGCGACACCCCGCGCAGCGCCTCCACGCCGGGGTGGCGCACCCGCACGTCGCGGGCCGCCAGCACGGTCGCCCCGGTCGCGGGCGGCCGTGCTGGCGGCGGGGTGCGGTCGGCCAGGCGGTCGCGCAGCGGCCCCGCCCGCCGCCGCGCGTCCCGGATGGACACCGGGACCGGGTCCCACCCGGCCAGCCGGCCCAGCCGCACCACCGGCGGCGCGACGGGCGCCCGCGCCAGCACGGCGCCGGGCGGGCCGTCCACCGGCGCGCCGGCGCCGCCGGGCAGCCACACGACCCGGTCGGCGTACTGGGCGACGCGCTCCAGCCGGTGCTCGGCGATGAGCACGGTCATGCCCAGGTCGTGCACGAGCCGGTGCAGCGCGGCCAGCACGTCCTCCGCCGCGCCGGGGTCCAGCGCGGACGTCGGCTCGTCGAGCACCAGCACCCTCGGGTGCGCGGTAAGGGCCGCCCCGACCGCGACCCGCTGCTGCTGGCCGCCCGACAGCGTGGCGAGCGGCCGGTCGCGCAGCCCGGCCAGCCCCAGCAGGTCCAGCGTCTCCTCGACGCGCTTGCGCATCACCGCGTTCGGCAGGCCCAGCGACTCCATCGAGTAGGCCAGCTCCTCCTCGACGGAGTCGGTGACGAACCCGGCCTGCGGGTCCTGCGCCACCACGCCCACCACGTCGGCCAGCTCGCGCGGCGGGTGGGTGCGGGTGTCGCGGCCGTCGACCAGCACGCGGCCGGCGAGCGTGCCGCCGGTGAAGTGCGGCACCAGCCCGTTGACCGCGCGCAGCAGGGTGGACTTGCCCGACCCGGTGCGCCCGACCACCAGGCACAGCTCGCCCTCCGGCACGTGCAGGTCCACGCCGGCCAGCACGGGCGCGCCCGCGTCGCGGTAGGTGACGGTGACGTTCTCGAACCGGATCATGTCCTCTTCCCGATCGGGCGGCCCGCGACCAGCACGGGCGCCAGGGCGCACAGCACGCCGAGCGCCGGCAGCAGCGGCAGGGCGGGCGCGACCAGCGGCACGGTGCTCGCCGACAGCGCGGCACCACCCAGGTCCGCCGGCGCGAGGAGCGTCGCCGCCGCCGCGACCAGCCCGGACGCCACCACCAGCAGTTCGCGCGGCCCCCAGCGGTCCGGGCGGTACCGGCTGCGCCGCACCCGCCGCGACCCGGTCCACAGCCCGGCCACCGCCAGCGCCGACCCCAGCGCCAGCACCGGCGCGCCGGCCGGCGACGACGTGCCGTCGAGCAGGCCGTAGGCGCCGACGCACAGACCGGCGAGGCCGCCGAGCACGAGCCCGCCGGTCAGCAGGCGCGCGCGCCGCGACTGGCCGGCGGTGCGCCCGTAACCGCGCGAGTCCATCGCGGCGGCCAGCACCAGCGACCGCTCGAACGCGTCCTCCAGCACCGGCGCCATCAGCACCCGCACCGCCCGGACCCCGCGCACGGCGCCACCGCGCAGCGCCCGCGCCCGGCGCACCGACCGCGCGCTCGCCACCAGCTGCGGGGCCACCGTCAGCGCCACCACCACGGCCACGCTCACCTCGTACAGCGCGGCGGGCAGCGAGCGCAGCAGCCGCTTGGCGTTGGCCAGCGCGTTCGCCGCGCCCACGCAGCACAGCAGGGTCGCGAGCTGGAGCCCCTGGTACACCGCGAAGGCCAGGCCCTCGGCGCTGACCGGCCCGCCCAGCCGCACGCCGGCCGCCCAGTCCGGCAGCGGCACCTCGGGCAGCGCGACGAGCACCGTCGGCCCGGTGACGCCGCCGAGCAGCACGTGGAACACCACCCGGACCGCGATCACCACCAGCCCGAACCTGAAGAACACGCCGTACGCGCTCGCCCACGGCGTGTCCTGGCGGCACGACACCGCCACGAACCCGGCGACCGCGACGACGAGCGCGAGCAGCACCGGGTTGTTCGTCCGGCCCGCGACGACGCCCAGGCACAGCGCCCACAGCCACCACGCGCCGGGGTGCGGCGTCACCCCGCGCCCTTCGCGCGCCGCCGCGCGACCCACGCGCCCGCCCCGGCCAGCAGCGCGACCACCGCGAGACCGGCGACGAGGCCGACCGCGCCGCCGGACGACGGAGCCGCCGCGGGGCCGACGGCCGTGGACGGGGCGCCCGTCGGCGGGGCGCCGGACGACGCGGCGGCCGTGCCGCCGGCCGGGGTGTCCGAAGAGGACGGTGACGCGGTGGTGGCGGGCGTCGTGCCCGGTCCGGGGGAGTCGGTCGGCGGTCCGGTCCCCGGTGTGGTCGCCGGTGGCGGGGACCCCGCCACCGGGGGTTGGGCAGCCGGGGGTTGGGCCGCCGGTGGCGGGGGTGCGGGCTGCCGGGGCGCCGGCTGCGGGGGAGCGGGCGGCTGGACCGGGGGCGCGGGTGCCGGGGGTGCCGCGCCGGGCTGCTCGCCCGCGCCGAACGCCCAGCCCTCGACGGTGCCGGGGGCCGGGTCGTGCGCGCTCGCCGACCCGCTGCTGTAGACCCACGACCCGCCCGGCCGGGCGTGCCAGTACGACCAGTAGGCGGTGGTCGGCGACGTGCCGACGCACGCGTCGCGGTCCTGCCCGGGCAGGCCGTCGATCCGGCACACGAACCCGGGCTGCCGGGCCGCGAAGGTGAAGCCGAAGCCGGCGGCGGTCAGCGCGGCGGTGCCGGACGCCGGGTCGCCGGCCGCGCAGCCGGTGCGCACGCCGCCGCCCAGGGACCGGAAGTCCACGACCACGGCGACACCGGCGCAGTCGGCCGCCCGCGCCGCCGGGGGAGCGGCGATCGAGGCGAGCACGACGACGCCCCAGGCCGCCAGCGCCCGCCGCCACCGGGACGTCACGTCGACCGCCTGCGCGCCAGCGCCAGCAGGAGCGCGCCGCCGGCCAGCAGCAGCGAGCCGAGCCACACCGCCGGGCCGACCTCCACACCCGTGCGCGCCAGCTCACCGCCGCCGCCCACCACGACCACCGCCGCGGTGGTGGTCGTGGTGGCCGCCGCCGACGTGGTGCCCGGGGCGGACGTGGTGGTCGTCGCCGTGGCGGTGGGCGCGGTGGTGGTGGGCGCCGTGGTGGTGGACGTGGGCGTGGTGCTGGTGGGCGTGCCGGCGCAGTCGAGGACCGGCGCGCCCGGGCGGTCGCCCGCGGTGGACAGGGCGGCGAAGCCGACGCCGGTGACGCCGAGCACGCCCTGCGTCGTGGCGCGCGTCGCGGTGGCCGCGGCGAACCCGGTCCGGTCGAACGCGAACGCGCCCCGGTCGGCCTCCGCGCCCGCGCACCCGACCTGCAACGACGCCAGGAACGCGGCGGCCCGGTCGGCGGCCCGCGCCTCGCCGCCCACCCGCAGCGCCTGAGCGGCGAGGCCGGTGCTGTTGGCGTTGCCCTCGTCGAGGCCCCTCTCGTCGCGGAACCCGCCGCCGGGCTGCTGCGCGTTCACGAGCCAGGTCAGCCCGCCGGCCGCGGCGTCGGCCCGGTCGGCGGCGAGCAGCGCCTGCACGGCCATCGCGGTGGCGTCCACGTGGGACGTGCACGGCGCGGTCGCCAGCAGCAGCGGGAAGCCGCCGTCCGGGCACCGCCCGCCGGCCAGGAAGTCGACGGCGTCCCGCGGCGCGCCGCCCGCGCGGTCCAGCGCGAGCACGGCGAACGCCTGGGAGAAGCCGTTGGAGTAGTCCTGGTAGGCGGTCCGGTCGGTGAACCGGCCGGACGGGGCCTTGAGCGCGGTCAGGCCCGCGACCAGGTCGACGCCGCCGAAGTCGGTCGGGTCCGCGCCGGTCACCGAGGCGAACAGGGCGAGCTTGGCGTGCGCGCCCGCGTACGACTCGGTGGCGGGGGTGTCGAAGTGCAGGTAGTTGGAGATCGTCCCGGGTCGCGCGACCCACGCGCCGACGCGCTCGCCGGTGTCGCTCGCCACGTCGGCGGCGGCGAGCGCGAACGCGGCGTCCAGCGTGAGCCCGGGGTCGGGGTAGCCCGCGCTCTCCAGGTGGTCGCCGTCCACGAGCTGCCGGGTGAGCCAGCCCGCGGCGGTCCCGGCGGGGGTCCCCGGCTCCGCGGCGTGCGCCGGCGCGGGCAGGGCCAGGGCGGCGAGCGCGACGGCGACGGCGGTGGCGGTCCGTCCGAACGGCATGGTCGACCTTTCCGGGGCGCGAGGCGTGGGCGGACCCCGGACAGCCGTCACCGGCTCCCTGGGCTCCGACCCGTTGACCTCGACGGTGTCAGGAGCACGGCGCGCGCGGCAGGTGTTCGGGCTCGTCCCCTCGGGGACCCACCGTTGCGGGTCAGCGCCGGATTCCGACCGGCTTCCCCTGTTCGGGCGCGATTGCCGATCGTCTTGCACCGTTCACGGCGTGTCAATCCGCCTCAGGCGCGATGCTGCTCACCTCGGCGTGCGGTTACCGTCAACCAGTTCAAACCTGGGGAAGAGGGGTGTGGGGATGTCGACTCTGGCGTCGGTGCGCGACGGCTTGGTGGCGTGGGTCGCACGGCGTTCGGCGACGCGGTGGGTGATGGGCAAGATCGGTTCACGGGCGTTGTCGCTGCTCCCGGACGGTGCGCTGGTCCCGCTGAAGCGGGACGGGGTGGTGCCGGTCGCGGAGCTGGAGCGGATGAGGGAGTCCGGGGCGGTGCACCGCCTGCCCGTGCCGTTCGGGGTGCGGCTGTGGTTGGTCACCGGCCAGGACGAGGCCAAGAAAGTGCTTTCCGACACAGGGTCGTTCAGTAACGATTACGCACGCCTCGGCGCGGCGGTCGGCCGCATCGAGCAGTCGCCCGGCGGCCTCGGCTTCGCCGACCCGCCGGACCACACGCGCCTGCGCAAGCTGCTCACCCCCGAGTTCACCATGCGCCGGCTGGCCCGCCTCGTGCCGCGCATCGACGAGATCGTCACGCAGCGGCTCGACGCCATGGAGGCCGCGCCCGGTCCGGTGGACCTGGTCAAGGAGTTCGCGCTGCCGATCCCGTCGCTGACGATCTGCGAGCTGCTCGGCGTGCCCTACGAGGACCGCGAGCGGTTCCAGCAGCTCGCCGCCGCCCGGTTCGACCTGTTCGGAGGCGCGGGCCAGGCCCTGGGCGCGATCTCCGAGTCGCTGAAGTACATGCAGGAGATCGTGGAGCGGGAGCGCCGCGCCCCCGGCGACGGCCTCATCGGCATGATCATCCGCCAGCACGGCGACGACGTGAGCGACGAGGAGCTGGCCGGCCTGGCCGACGGCGTGCTCACCGGCGGGTTCGACACCACCGCCTCCACGCTCGCGCTCGGCGCGATCGTGCTGCTGCGCGACGAGGCGGCGCGGGCGTCCATGCGCGACGACGACGCCGCCGTCGGGCCGCTCGTGGAGGAGCTGCTGCGGCACCTGAGCGTGGTGCAGGTCGCGTTCCCGCGCTTCGCCCGGCACCCCCTCCAGGTCGGTGACCAGCGGATCGAGGAGGGCGACGTGCTCGTGGTGTCGCTGTCGGCGGCCAACCGCGAGGGCACGCCCGACTTCAACCCCGCCGGCGGCCCCACGTCGCACCTGGCGTTCGGCTACGGCGCGCACCGCTGCGTCGGCGCCGGGCTGGCCCGGATGGAGCTGCGCGCGGCCTACCCCGCGCTGCTGCGCCGGTTCCCGAACCTGCGCCTGGCCGACGACCGCCCCGCGTTCCGCACCGCGTCGATCGTGCACGGGGTGGACGAGCTGCTGGTCCACACCCGCTGACCCCCCGTCGGCGGCGGCCCCGGGGTCGCCGCCGACGCTTCGGCACCGCGCACGTCGTGCGCCCTCGACCGTGAAGCTCCGCTTAACCGTCCTTGAGCAGGTTTCACTTTTCTTGAAGGGTGCCGCGCGGGACGGTGGTCCCGTGACCGGACGAAGCGCCCTGCGCCTGGGAACCATGGCCCTGCTGTGGGGCTCGGCGTTCCTGTGGATCGAACTGGCCCTGACCGGGTTCGCGCCCGCCGGGATCGCCACGGCCCGGTGCGCCCTCGGCTCGGCCGTGCTGCTGGTCCTGGCCCGCCGCTCCCGGCAGCGGCTGCCGCGCGGCCTGTGGGGGCACCTCGCCGTGGCCGCGCTGTTCTGCAACGCCGTGCCGTTCCTGCTGTTCGGCATCGGCCAGCAGGGCGTCGACTCGGGCACGGCCGGCGCCCTCAACGCCACCACGCCCCTGTGGTCGCTGGTCATCGGGCTGCTGCTGGGCACCGAGCGCCGCACCACCCCGGTCCGCGTGCTCGGCCTCCTCCTCGGCTTCGGCGGCGTGCTGCTCATCTTCGCGCCGTGGCGGGAGGGCCTGACCGGGTGGAGCGCGCTCGCCCTCGTGGGCGCCGCCGCGAGCTACGCCGTGGCGTTCGCGTACATGGGGCGCACGCTCGTCGGCCACGGCGCGCCGCTGGCCGTGTCCGCCGCGCAGCTCGGCGTCGCCACCGGGCTCTCCGCGCTCGCGCTGCCCTTCGACCGCACCCCCGCCACGCCGAACGCGACGGCCGTCGCGGCGCTCGTCGTGCTGGGGGTCTTCGCGACCGGCGTCACGTTCGTCCTCAACTACCGGATCATCGAGGACGAGGGCGCGACCAGCGCCGCCACCGTCGGCTACCTGCTGCCCGTGGTGTCCGTCGCGCTCGGCGCGGTCGTCCTCGGCGAACCGCTGACCGCCCGCGTCGTCCTCGGGGTGCTGGTGGTGCTCACGGGCGTCGCCATGACCCGGACGACCGCGACCAGGACGCCGCCCGGGGGACGTGCGCCCCGGCGCCGGTTCGCCGACGCCCCCGGAGTTCCGCTCGACCGCCGCCCGACGAGGTGCGGCGGGGCGTCCGGCCAATCGTGACCGCTCGCGCAGCAGACCCACCCCGTGGTGGGGGGTCTTCCGGCAGCACGTCGGACATGATGCGCGGGTCGTCGAGCGGTTCGGCTGCCGTCGAGCGCCTCCTGGACCAGGCGGGCGGTGAGGTCACGTGTGCCGCGGTTCCCGCTTGTACAGGCGCTTCGACCACAGGTAGCCGATGAGCGCGATGCCGAGGCACCAGGCGACCCCGACGATCCAGTCGCTGGTCACCGGCCGGCCGAGGAACAGGTTGCGCAGCGTGTCGATGACGGGGGTGAAGGGGTCGTGCTCGGACAACCAGCGCAGGCCCGGAGCCATCGACGCCGCCGGCACGAACGCGCTCGACAGGAACGGCAGCGCCTGCAGGAACATCGGCAGGTTGCTCGCCGAGTCGACGGTCTTCGCGGCGAGCCCCATGCCGACCGACACCCACGACAGGGCCAGGCTCACGAGCACCAGCAGGCCGAGAGCGGCCAGCCAACCCGGCACTCCCGCGCTGGGGCGGAAACCGATCAGCAGCGCGACGGCGATGACCAGGACGGTGCTGACCATGGCCTGGACCACGCTGCCCACGACGTGTCCGGTCAGGACGGACGCGCGGGAGATGTCCATGGTCCGGAACCTGTTGACGATCCCCTTGGTCATGTCGACCGCGACACCGATGGACGTCCCCATCGCGCCCACCGTCATGCCGAGCAGGATGATGCCGGGGGTGAGGTAGTCGACGTAGTCGATGCCCTGCGCCGCGCCGACCAGGCCGTTGCCCATCGTGCCGCCGAAGGCGAAGACGAAGAGCAGCATCAGCGCCACGGGCGAGACCACGGACGCGATCGGCGCCGACGGGTTGCGGGTGGCGTGGCGCAGGTTGCGCCGCAGCATCGTGGAGGAGTCGTTCAGGGAGAGGGCGAGCGAGGTCATCGGACCGCCTCCTGCTGGTCTTCGCCCCGCGCGGGTGCGGAGGTCAGGCTGATGAACACGTCGTCGAGGTCCGGGGCCTGCACCGACAGGCCGGCTGCCGTGAGGGAGGCCCGGTCGAGCTGTTCCACGACGCGCCGCACCGAGTCGAAGTCGCCCTCGCTCACCACGCGGAGGCTGAGGGTCTCCTCGTCGACGTTCGTGGCGCCCAACGCCTTCGCCGCCGCCGCCAGCTGCTCGGAGTTCTCGAAGGTGAGCCGGATGCCGTTGCCGGGCACCAGGCGCTTGAGCTCCGTCGCGGTGCCCTCTGCCGCGAACCTGCCCTGGTGGAGCACCGCGATCCGGTCGGCCAGCGTGTCCGCCTCCTCCAGGTACTGCGTGGTGAGGAAGATCGTGACGCCGCTGGAGGCCAGGGCCCTGATGCTCTCCCACGTGGTGCGCCGGCTGCGCGGGTCCAGGCCGGTGGTCGGCTCGTCGAGGAAGATGACCTTCGGTGAGCCGACGAGGGTCATGGCGAGGTCGAGCTTGCGGCGCATCCCGCCCGAGTAGGTGCCGACGAGCTTCTTGGCGTCGGCGTCCGTCAGCTCGAACCGCGCCAGCAGTTCCGCGGTTCGCTCCCGGCCCCGCTGCCGCGGCAGTCGGTGCAGGTCGCACATCAGCGCCATGTTCTCCTCGCCGGTGAGCAGTTCGTCCACCGCCGTGGACTGGCCGGTGACCCCGATCGCGGCGCGGACGGCGTCCGGCTCCCGCTGCACGTCGTGGCCCGCGACGTGGATCGTCCCGGCGTCCGGTCGGATCAGCGTGGACAGGATCTGCACGATGGTCGTCTTGCCGGCGCCGTTCGGACCGAGCAGCGCCCAGATGCGCCCGGACGGGACTTCGAAGTCGATCCCGTCCACGACCAGGTTGTCGCCGTACGACTTGCGCAGTCCCCTCACCGCGATTGCCGGCGGGCTGGTTGACGTCATTCCTCGTCCTTCCTGCTCCGTGACGCGGGTGCCGATCGCCGGGCACGCCGAAGAGCGGCGTTGTCGCCGGCGCCGGTGTTGACCGTGGAGCGGTGGGGTGCGGCGTCAGCTCCGGGTAGCGCTGCCGGGATTCGTGGACCGGTGGATCATCACGTCGCCCTGGCGGGTCCTGATCCGCACCTTGACCACGTCGTCGCGGTCCGCGGGGCTCTCCAGGGAGTCCAGCGAGTTGCGCACGGAGCCGTTCCTGCTCCGGGCGTCCACCCAGGCCGCCACGCCCTCGCCGATCCCGATCTCGACCTCCCCGGAGCCGGTCAGGAGCTCGACCTCCCCGGTGGTCGCGCGGCCGACCCGGATGTCGCCGCTCGCGCTCTTGGCGGTGAGGCCCGTCCCGACGCGGTCCACGGTGATGTCGCCGCCGGCCGTGCTGAGGTGCAGTTCGCCGTCGCCGTCGCCGATCCGGATGGCGCCACCGACGACCTTGACGATGGCGCTGTCACCGGTCCGGCGCACCTGCGCAACCTGGAGGACGAGCGGACGGGGAACCCCGGGAGGGCGTGGTGCGCCGGTGGTAGGGTCGCCGCTCGTGGTGGAGGCTTCGCGGCAGGCCGGGGCCGGCCCGGTGGCGGCCACCCGGCCACACGGGACACGATGAGGGTGATCTGATTACCGTGTCCACCTCGGTCCTGATTCCCGTGGCGGTGGTGATGTGGCTCGCCCTGGCCGCGCGCTACTACCTGAAGATGCCGGCGAACCGCCGTGTCGTCTCCGCGCTCGTCGCGCTGGCCACCCCGGCGGTCGGGGTCGGCGCGGCCTTGCTCAGAGGGCTTCCGGTCGGATGGGCGTTCGGGTGCGCGGCCGTCGCCACCGCCATCCCGTGGCTGGCCACGAACTTCAAACCCGAGTTGATGGTCGACGCCGCGCGCGAGTTCGGCGAGGACGTCGCGGAGGAGCAGGAAGACGCTTCGCAGAAGTACCAACTGCGGGCGGTGCTGTTGGTGTTCCTGGTCGTGCTCGTGTGGGCGGTGGTCTTCTGGGACGACATCCCGGTGTGACCGAGCGGCTTCGCCGGCGGTGACTCCTCCGAACCCGGAGGTTCCGGGGGTCGGCTCGGGGTGTCAGCCGACCTCGTCGCGGACGGCGGTGTCGAGGTCGGTGGCGGTCAGGCCGAAGGTGTCGGCCGTCTCCGTCGCGTCCACGTGGAACGGTGCGTACCACTGGTAGTCCATCTCCGCGACCTCGCGGGCGATCGGTACGACCAGTCCGGCCGCGCGCATCACGAAGCGCGGTAGCCGGATCAGCCTGATCGGTGATCGGCCCGCCGCGGTGGCGTAGCGGCGGGCGAGTTCGCGGATCGTGACGGCGGGCGGGGACGGCACGTGCCAGGCCCTGCCCCACGCCCGTTCTTCCGACGCGAGCGCGACCAGTGCCCGTGCCATGTCGGTGTTGACCGTGAAGGTGTGCGGCACGTCCAGGTGGCCGGTGATCCAGGCCGCCCTGCCCTTCGTCAGGGCCGGCTCGATGAGCAGGGGGTAGATGCCGTTGGCGCCCTTGCCGATGTAGTCGGAGCCGCGAACCTCGACCGTGCGGATGCCCGCGGCGAGGGCCTGTTCCCACAGTCGTCCGCGCAGCCTGCCTTTGTGCCCGGTCGCGGCCACGGGGGTGCGTTCGGTCATCAGGCCACCGGGCTGCGGGCCGTAGGCGTACATGCTGCCGGTCAGGGCGAGGACGGCGTCGTTCGCCTTGGCCGCGGCGATGGCCGCTGTCTGCAGGGGCGGCAGCAGGCGTTCCCACTCCGTGTAGGAGGGCGGGTTGGCGCAGTGGTAGATCGCCTCGGCGCCGCGGGACAGTTCGGTCAGGCGGGCCGGGTCGGACGCGTCCGCGGCGACCCGGTCGATCAACGGGTGCTCGGGGCCCGAGCCGCTGCGGGTGACGATCCGGACGTTGTGGCCGCGCTCGACGAGCAGACGAGCGACGTTGCTGCCGATGGACCCGGCGCCGATGACGACGTGTTCGACCATGGCTGTTCTCTCCGCTCCGGGGCAACCCTCGCTTGTTAACGACGTTAGATTTTCTAACGTCGTTAACAATGGCGCACGCCGTCAGCGCGGTCAAGGGCGGTGGCTAGTGTTCGAGGACACCATCGAGGCGAAGTGACGGACCATGTCGATCAGCACGAGACGGGCTCGCGAGCGGGCGAACACCCACCAGCGGATCATCGAGGCGGCGCTGCGCGTGCTCGAGGCCGAAGGCCCCGCGGCCCTGACGATCCGGCGCATCGCTGGCGATGTCGAGTACTCCGCACCCGTCGTCTACCAGCACTTCGCCAACAAGGAAGCCCTCGTCCTGGAACTGGTCGCGCACGGCCACCGCCTGATGCTGGCCGAGGTCCTCGACGCCCTCCAGGAGACCGATGTGGACCTGCGCATGGAGCGCATCGCGTCGGAGTACGTGCGGTTCGCCGGCGAGCACCCCCACCTCTACCAGGTCATGAACGCCCCGGCGATCGACGCGGACGAGCGCGGGCGCGCCGCGCGGCCGGCCGTCGACGCCCTCAAAGAGCTGCTCACCACCTGGTCCGCCAGGCACGACGTGGTCCTGGCCGACCTCGACGACGCCTGCGAGACCATCTGGGGCACGATGCACGGCATCGCCTCCCTCGGCCAACTCGGCAACGTCGGCAACGACCGCGCCCGACGCCTGGCCGTGCGGGCCCTGCACGCGATCCTCCTCGGCTGGCGCACCGAGGCATCGGCGAACGACCGGGACCGGTGAGGGAAAACGCGGGGATGACGCGGGCCCGTGATCGCACCGGAAGGACCTCGGTCGGTTCGGAAGGGCTCCGGACGAGGAGCCGCGAACTGATAATGTCGACCATCCGGCGCCTGCTGGGCCGATCATCAGCGTCCGCGCTCATCCGGCGCGGGTAAGGGGATTCCGATGGGGCGTTGGTTGGTGTTGGGCGGCACCCGGTTCTTATCCCGAGCGGTGGCCGCCGCCGCGGTGGCGCGGGGGCACGAAGTGCTCTGCGCCGCGCGGGGGGAGTCCGGGGCGCCCCCCGAAGGCTCCCGGCTGGTGAAGGTCGACCGCGACACCGAGGACGCGTTGGCGCCACTGCGCGGTGAGCGGTTCGACGCCGTGGTCGACGTGGCCTACATCTCCTACCCGTGGGTGCGGCAGGCGTTGGACGAGCTGGGTGAGGCGGCCGGGCACTGGACGTTCGTCTCGACGATGAACGTCTACGCCGACCTGGCGCGCCGCGGCGGCGGCGTGGACGACCCGTTGCTGGAACCGCGCTACACCGACCCGACGGACCCGGGGGACTTCGGCGCCTACGGGTCGATCAAGGTGGCCTCCGAGCAAGCGGTCGTGGACGCGGTCGGGGACCGCGCGCTGGTGGTGCGCCCCGGCCTGGTCTGCGGTCCGGACGACGAGTCCGACCGGTTCGGCTACTGGCCGGCCAGGTTCGCCCGCGGCGGGCGCGCGGTGGTCCCCGACGCGCCCGACCAGCCGTGCCAGCTCCTCGACGTCCGCGATCTCGCCGAGTGGATCGTGCTCGCGGGCGAGCGGGGGACCACCGGCACTTTCGACGCCTCCGGCCCTCCCGCGACCCTGGGCGCGGTGCTGGACGAGATCGCGACCGCGGTCGGCGCCCCCGACCTGGAGCGCGTCCCGGTGCCACCGGAGGAACTCGCCGCGGTGGGGGTCCTGCCCTGGCAGGGGCCCCGATCGCTGCCGCTGTGGTTGCCCGACGGCTACCTGGGCGTGGTCGACCGCGACACCGACCCGGCCCGCGCCGCCGGCCTGCACTGCCGGCCGATCGCCGAGACGGCTTTGGCCGCACTGGAACGTGAACGCGCGCTCGGCGCCGATCGCGAGCGGCAGGCCGGCCTGACCGCGGCGGAGGAGGCCGAACTGCTGGACGGGCGGTGAGGTCGGCGGCACCGTCCGCGGCACCCCCGACCGTCCGCGTTCGACACGGGACACTCGACTGCCGCACCCCGCACGAAGTGCGCGTCGGCTGTTTTCGAGCGTCGGATCACGGCACAATCTCGGGATGGATGCCGGTCTGTGGGTGGCCGTGATCGCCACCGCCCTGGTCTTGCTGACGCTCGCCGTCCTCGTCGTCCGGGACCGCTCGTCACCCGGTCACCGCGACGACGAGCCCGGCCCCGAGACCTCGGGCGGCGGTGGCGGCGGCTGATCCGGCCCCGCGCCGGTCCAGTTGCCGGTCGAGTTGCCGGACCGGCTGTCGGACCGGCACGCCTCACCGACGCTGCCGCCCGCGCAGGCGTCCGGCTGTGGATAGCGCTTTCCGTTCTGCCCCGGAACGACCGGAAAGGGCGTTGCGTCGCCATCGTCGAACGCGTTCGACACAACGGCCCATACAAGATGCGGCCGTTGACCACGAACGGGAATCGACGTAACTCTTTCGCCTGAGACGTCCTCTCATCCGGCGGCCCGGCCGCCGTGCCGACTCAGGCGAAAGGCACGAACATGACACTGTCGTCATGCGGTGCGGTCATGCGATCGGCGCTCGTGCTGCTGGTGCTGCTCGTGGGCGCGGCCGTCGCGCTCGCACCGGTCGCACCGCCGGCCCGGGCGGCCGCGATCGACACCACGGCGAGCTACGCGGTCGTGGCCCGGCACAGCGGCAAGGCCGTGCAGGTCCAGTCCGCGGCCGACGGTGCCGCCGTGGTGCAGGCGACCAGGACGGACTCGGCCGCGCAGCAGTTCCGGTTCGTCGACTCCGGCGGTGGGTTCTACCGGCTGGAGTCCCGTTACAGCGGCAAGGTCGTGGACATCTCCGGCTCCTCCACCGCCAACGGCGCGAACGTGGTGCAGTGGACCGACGCCAACGCCGCCAACCAGCAGTTCAGCCTGGTCGACACGGACGCCGGGCACGTGCGGATCGTCAACCGCAACAGCGGCAAGGCGCTGGACGTGTGGGAGCGCTCGACCGCAGACGGCGCGCGGGTGTCCCAGTACGACGTCAACGGCGGCGCCAACCAGCAGTGGCTGCTGGTCCGGCTCGGCGGCGGCACGCCGGGCGGCAACGGCTCGCCGACCGACGCGAACGTGAAGTACTTCGGCCGGTGGAACACCGCCGACCCGACCGCGTACGTCTCGGAGTGGGCGGGCGCCTACGTGCTCGTCGGGTTCACCGGTCGCACGGTGAAGCTGAAGCAGCGCAACGCGATCGACTTCTACGCCAGCATCGACGGCGGGCCCGACGTCCCGTACGTCAACCGCAGCGGCACGGTGGACCTCACCCCGACGCCGCTGGCGAGCGGCAACCACACCCTGCGGGTGTCCTACCGGCCGATCGCCGGGTCCTACCGGGGTGACGCGGTGTTCCGCGGCGTCGAGCTGGACGCGGGCGCGACGACGTTCGCGCCGAGCGTGCCGTCGAAGCTCGTCGAGTTCGTCGGTGACTCGATCACGGTGGGCCAGCAGTCGTCCAAGCAGGCCCTGACCGCCTACGGCTGGCTGGTCGGCGAGCGCCTGGGCGCGGGGCACACGCAGATCGCGGTGGGCGGCGCGTGCCTGGTCCCGGCGGCGGACGGCTGCATCGGCATGAGCGACCGGTTCCTGCGCACCGGTCTGCAGGCCAACGCCGCGAACTGGGACTTCTCCCGCTACCGCGCCGACGCCGTGGTGATCAACCTCGGTACCAACGACGTCGGCCACGGCGTCACCGGACCGCAGTTCCAGGCCGCCTACGTCACGCTCCTCCAGCGGGCGCGGCAGAAGTACCCGAACGCCACGGTCCTGGCGGTGCAGACCTTCCGCAAGCGCTACGTCCCGGAGACGCAGGCGGCCGTGCGGACCGTCAACGACCCGAAGGTGCGGTTCGTCGACACCACGGGCTGGATCGTCGAGTCCACCGACACCACCGACAACGTGCACCCCAACGACCAGGGCCACCGCAAGATCGCCGACCGGCTCGCGCCGATCCTGTCGGCGGCGCTCGCCACCGGCTGAGCCGTCGTCCCCGCCCCACGTCCGGGCACTTGCCTCCGCTCCGAGCACGGAGCAGCCGCGATGGCGGCCCAGGTCCGCTGAACCAGCCGGCACGACATGGAGGATCGATGAGGATTTCTTCGCTCACCAGGAACCTGGCGGTCGCGGCGGCGGTGTGCGCCGCCGCGGCGGTCGTGACCACGCCGGCGCACGCCGCGCCCGCGCCCTGCCCGTCCACCGACCGGACCGGTCCGGGGGCCGCCGCCGCGCCGTTCACGGTGTGGATGGCCGGTGACTCCACCATGGCGAAGCCCAACTCCGGCGTCAGCTGCCCGGCGGGCTGGGGCAGCCAGTTCGACCGGCTGTTCAACGACGACGTCACCGTGGTCAACAACGCCGTGGGCGGGCGCAGCATCCAGACCTGGCTCTACGAGTCCAACGTCAAGAGCACCAAGGACTCCGCCGGCGAGTGCGTGGTCAGCCCTCTCACCTACGCCTCCCGCTGGGCGAACATGCTGTCGTCCACCAACGGCATGAAGGCGGGGGACTGGCTGATCATCCAGTTCGGCATCAACGACGGCGACCGCAACTGCCCCCGGCACGTGGGCACGACCCGGTACCGCCAACTGCTGTCCACCATGGCCCGCGAGGCCAAGGCCCGCGGCGTCAAGCCGGTGTTCGTGACGCCGGTCGCCGCGATCCGCTGCTCCGGCTCCACCGCCGTGGGCAACCGCGGGTTCGTGCCCGGGACCATCGCCCAGGCGCAGGCCGACCAGGTGCCGGTCATCGACCTGCACCAGCGCAGCGTCGCCCTCTACAACTCGCTGCGCCTGTGCCCGAACAACGGCGACTACACGCAGGGCGCGGTCGGCGCGTTCTTCTGCAACGACCACACCCACTTCGAAGCCGCCGGCGCGGCCCGCATCGCCGAGGTGGTCGCCGCGGCGCTGCGCGAGCAGGGCATCGGCCTCGCCTCGTCCCTGCGCTGACACCCGTTCGGCGGACGACCGGCCCGGCGGGCACGTGCCGGGCCGGTCGCCTCGGTGCCGGTGGCGCTCGCGGGTGTCGCCACGACCCGGACGGCCGTGACCAAGACGCCGCCCGGGGGACGTGCGCCTTACCAGTTGTCGGTTATGTCCACCGAGGGTGACGAGGGCGCGGCCGATCGGCCGACCTCGGTTGACCGGGTGATCATCGCTGGTCAGGCTGCTGGGGTGACCCCGGACGAGTGATGTCCGCTCCGTCAACCCTGCGTCGGAGCGCACTGGCCCGGGGACCGCCCGAGGAGCCGACACGTGCGTCCTTCCACGCGAACACTCGCCGTCCTCTCCGCCGCCGCCACGGCCATCGGCCTCACCGCCGGGACGGCCCAGGCCGCCCCCGCGCACCAGGCGGACGTCCACTACGCCACCTCGTCCGCGACCGTCCAGCCGGTCGCGGACACCTTCATCGTCAGCCTGGACACCGCCGGCCTGGCCCGCACCGCGCGCAGCGGACGGGCCGTCGCCGCCACCGCGGGCGTCACCCCGACGCACGTGTGGGACGCGGCGTTCACCGGGTTCTCCGCGAAGCTCACCCCGGCCCAGCTGCGCAAGCTCAGCCGCGACCCCGCCGTCAGCACCATCGAGCAGGACGTGCTGGTCACCGACGCGCTCGACGCCACCCAGGCCAACCCGCCGTCGTGGGGCATCGACCGGGTCGACCAGCGCACCCTGCCGCTGTCGGCGAGCTACACCTACAACTACACCGGCGCGGGCGTGCACGCGTACATCATCGACACCGGCATCACGCCGGGCCACGCCGACTACGGCGGCCGGGCCACGTTCGACTTCAACGCGGTGGACACCAACAACACCGACTGCCACGGCCACGGCACGCACGTCGCCGGTACCATCGGCTCGAACACCTACGGCGTCGCCAAGGGCGTGCGGCTGCACGGCGTGAAGATGATGAACTGCTCCGGCAGCGCCACCACCACCTCGGCCCTCAACGCCATCAACTGGGTCACCGCCAACCACACCAAGCCGGCCGTGGCCAACACGTCGTGGAACTTCACCGCGTCGGCGGCCCTGGAGACCGCGATCCGCAACATGATCGCCGCGGGCGTCTTCCTGGCCACCTCGGCGGGCAACACCGGCGGCAACTCGTGCGACCGCCTGCCCCGCAAGGTGGAGACCGCGTCCGTCGTGGCCTCCTCCGATCGCACCGACGCGCGGTCGTCGTTCTCCAGCACCGGCGCGTGCGTCGACCTCTACGCGCCCGGCAGCGCGATCGTCTCCACCCTGAACACCGGCGGCAGCGGTTCGATGAACGGCACGTCGATGGCGACGCCGCACGTGGCGGGCGTGGCCGCGCTCTACAAGCAGCGCTACGGCGACCAGTCGTCCGCGACCGTCCACAACTGGCTGAACTCCGGCGCCACGCCGAACGCCGTCACCAACGGCGCGACCGGCGGCACCGTCAACCGGCTGCTGTTCTCCAACGGCCTCTGACGGACGCCCGACCGTCCCGGCGCGCGGGGGCCCTCTTCACCCCGCGCGCCGGGGCACCCCGCGCGTCCGCCAGGGGGAACCCCGCGCTTCGCCCACCGCCGCGCCGGTGCGGTGCGGTGCCATGATCGGGGCATGGGGACCACCGCGCTGGTGCTGCCGCTCGCCGATCCCGGGGCCGACCTCGACACCGTCGGCGGGAAGGGCGCCTCGTTGGCCCGGCTCGCCCGGGCGGGCCTGCCGGTGCCCGACGGGTTCCACCTCACCACGCACGCCTACCGGCTGTTCGCCGCCGACCTCGGCCAGGAGGTCGAGGACGCCCTGAGCGGACCGGACGCGGCCGGGGAGATCGCCGCCGGGGAGATCGCCGCCGCCTTCGCGCCGCCCGGTGCCCGCCGAGGTCGCGGACGCGGTGCGCGCCGCCCTGCCGCCCGGGCCGGTGGCGGTGCGGTCGTCGGCGACCGCCGAGGACCTGCCGGAGCTGTCGTTCGCCGGGCAGCACGACACCTTCCTCGACGTGTCCGGCGCGGACGCCGTGCTCGACGCGGTCCGCCGGTGCTGGGCGTCGCTGTGGACGGCCCGCGCGATCGACTACCGGGCGCGCAACGGCATCACGGACGTCGCGCAGGCCGTGGTCGTGCAGCGGATGGCGCCGGCCGACGTGTCCGGTGTGCTGTTCACCGCCGACCCGGTGACCGGGGCGCGCGGGGACACCGTGCTCAACGCCGCGCCCGGTCTCGGCGCGGCGCTGGTCGGCGGCACGGTCACGCCCGACTCGTACGTGGTGTCCGGGGGTGTGGTGCGCCGGTCCGGCAACCTGCTCGACGACGCGCTCGTGCTGGAGCTGGCGGCGCTGGGGGAGCGGGTCGAGGAGCTGTTCGGCGTGCCGGTCGACGTCGAGTGGGCCGTGCACGACCGGCGGCCGGCGCTGCTGCAGGCCCGGCCGATCACGGCGCTGCCGGAGGTCTGGAACGACACCCTGCGCGGCGACCACCTCTGGACCTGCGCGAACCTGCGGGAAGCCGTGCCCAGCGTGATGACGCCCGCGACCTGGTCGTTCGCCCTCGCCTTGGCGCCGCCGCCGATCGGAGGGCACCCGACCTCGGGCAACATCGGCGGCCGGTTCTACCTCAACCTCAGCGCGCTGCTGGCCGTCGCGGGCGCGCTCGGCCTCGGCAACGCCGCCCGGCGGGCGTCCGAGCAGGTCTTCGGCCGCATCCCGCCCGGGGTGGAGGTGCCGCCGCTGCCGGTGTCGCGGGCAGCCGTGCTGCGGGCCGCGCTCGGGGTGGCCCGGTCGGCCCTGCGCGAGGGGCGCGAGTACCGGACCCGGCTCGACGGCCTGGTGGCCGCCGCGCCCGCGCACGCGGCCCGGCTGCGGGAGGCGGTCCCGTCCGCCGCCACGCCCGGCGAGCTGTGCGCGCTGTGGGACGCCGACCTGGACGAGCTGCTGCGCGTGCACGCCCGGATCTACAACACGGGCGCGCGCCGCGCCACCGCCCCGCCGGGGCTGCGGCGCCGGCTGGTCGCGCTGGTGGGGGAGGACGACGCCGCGGCGCTGCTGACCGGCGCGCACGGCGCGTCCGGCGAGCTGGCGAGCCTCGGACCGCTGCTCGGCCTGGCCCGGCTGCGGCGCGGCGCGATCACCCGCGAGGAGTACGTCGCCGAGCACGGCCACCGCTTCGCCGACGAGTTCGAGGTGTCCGCGCCCCGCCCCGCCGAGGACCCGACGTGGCCGGAGCGGCTGCTCGACGGGCCCGACGTCGAGCCGGAGGCACTGCTGGCCCGCCGGGCGGCGGCGCGCGACGGGGCGTGGGCCCGGCTGCGCGCCGCCCACCCGCGCCGGGCCGCGCGGCTGCGCCGGCGGGTGGACCGGCTCGTCCGCCGGGCCCGCGAGCGGGAGCGGGCCAGGTCGGAGTTCGCGCGCGCCTTCGCCGTGCTGCGGGCGTTCCTGGTGCGGGCGGGGGAGCTGACCGGCCGCGGCGACGACGTGTTCTTCCTGCCGGTCGAGAAGGTGCTGCGCGTCCTGGAGGGCGACCCGGCGCCGTGGGCGGCGGTGCCCGGCCGGCGTGCCGCGTACGACCGCTACCGCGCCCTGCCGCCGTACCCGACGCTGATCCGGGGCCGGTTCGACCCGGTGTCGTGGGCGGCCGACCCGGACCGACGGCAGGACGTGCACGACCCGGCGGCGGGGCCGCCGCCCGACGCGGTGGTGGGCTTCCCCGGCGCGGCGGGCGTGGCCGAGGGCGTGGCGCGGGTGCTGGGCGACCCGGCGGAGGGCGCTGCGCTGCTCCCCGGCGAGGTGCTCGTGACCACGGTGACCAACATCGGCTGGACCCCGTTGTTCCCGCGCGCGGCGGCCGTGGTGACCGATGTCGGCGCGCCGCTCTCGCACGCCGCGGTGGTGGCCCGGGAGCTGGGCGTGCCCGCCGTCGTGGGGTGCGGCGACGCCACCCGCCGCATCCGCACCGGCGACCGCGTCCGGGTGGACGGCTCCGCGGGCACCGTGGTGGTCCTCCGGTAGCCGTCCTCCCTGACCGCTTCGTCCCGTTCACACCTCGCGGACCCCTTCGCGGGAACCGGCGTTGCGGCAGTCGGCGTATTCCGCGCTGGTGACGGGATCGTTACAGTCAGTTTCTGGGAACGCTCCCAGAAACGACAACGAAGGGGTTGTTGTGCGCAATCTGCTGGCGGCTGTTGCCGCTGTGGTGTCGATGGCCGGGTTGGTGGTGATCGGCGGTAACAGCACCGCCGGGGCCGCACCCGTGTGCGCGGTGGACTACAAGCTGAACCAGTGGGCGACCGGGTTCACCGCCAACGTGACCGTGACCAACCAGTCCGCTCCGGTCACCTCGTGGCAGCTCTCCTGGACCTTCGCCGGCAACCAGGTCGTCAGCTCCGGCTGGAGCGCCGACGTGAAGCAGACCGGCAACCGGGTCACCGTCGCCAACATGCCGTGGAACGGGGCCCTGGGCACGGGCGCGAGCGCCCAGTTCGGCTTCCAGGCCACCTACAGCGGCACGAACGCGGTGCCGACCGACTTCTCGTTCAACGGCGTCTCGTGCAGCGGCGACGGCCCCACGACCACCACCACCACCACGACGACGACCACGACGACCACCACCACGACGGACGTGCCGCCGGTCGGCTGCGGCACGGCGGCGCTGTGCGACGACTTCGAGCAGCAGACCGGTCCGCAGCCGAGCGGGAAGTGGACGGTCGGCGCGGCCAACTGCACCGGCCAGGGCACCGTCAGCATCGACGGGTCGGTCGCGCACAGCGGCTCGAAGTCGGTGCGCGTCAACGGCGCGGCGGGCTACTGCAACCACATCTTCTTCGGCACCCCGCTGACCGGCACGGGCACCGTGCACGGCCGGTTCTACGTCCGCCACACCACGGCCCTGCCGATGGCGCACGTGACGTTCGCGGCGCTCAAGGACACCGCCGACAACGGCAAGGACCTGCGCATGGGCGGCCAGAACGCGGCCCTCCAGTGGAACCGCGAGTCCGACGACGCGACCCTGCCCGCGCAGAGCCCGCAGGGCGTGGCGCAGAGCAAGCCGCTGCCGGTGAACCAGTGGAACTGCGTGCAGTTCACCGTCGACCCGTCCGGCAAGCTGTCCACCTCCCTCAACGGCGCGGCGGTCGCCGGCCTCCAGGTGGACGGCGTGCCCACGCCCGACATCGACCAGCAGTGGCTGAACAAGGCGTGGCGGCCCGCCGTCACCGACCTGCGGCTGGGCTGGGAGAGCTACGGCGACGGCGGCGACACCCTCTGGTACGACGACGTCGCGGTCGGCTCCTCGCCTATCGCCTGCTGACCCGTCGACCCCGGTGCGGCGCCCGGCCCCCGACCGGGCGCCGCACCCTCCCCGGTTCGGGCGGTCGGGTGAACCTCGCCCGCGCGGACCGGTCGCGCGGCGGTGTGGTGCGACGCTGGCCCTCCGGTCGCGGACCCGACCGGAGGGGGAGGTGGCCGGCGTGGTGACGCCCGAGCCGACCGGGGCCGACGAGCCCCGGTCCGCCGACCGGGACGGCCGACCGGGGGCGCGCAACACCGCCTCCGGGACCGTGGCCGGGGTGGTGCAGGCCGGTGTCGTCCACGGTGACGTGCACCTGCACGCGCCACCGCCGTCCGCGCCGGTGGTGCCGCGCCAGCTGCCCGCCGCGCCGGTGTCGTTCGCCGGGCGCGAGGCGGAGCTGACCGCGCTGGACCGCGCCCTGGCCGCCGATCCGGGCGCGGGCGCGGCGATGGTGATCTCGGCGATCGGCGGCGCGGGCGGGATCGGCAAGACCTGCCTGGCGCTGGCCTGGGCGCACCGCAACCTGCACCGGTTCCCCGACGGGCAGCTGTTCGTCGACCTGCGCGGGTTCAGCCCCACCGGGCGGCCCACCGCGCCGGGCGACGCGGTGCGCGGCTTCCTCGCCGCCCTCGGCGTCGCCCCCGACCGCCTGCCGCCGAACCTGGCCGCGCAGGCGGCGCTGTACCGGGGGCTGGTCGCGGGCAGGCGGGTGCTGGTCGTGCTGGACAACGCCGCCACGAGCGAGCAGGTCGTGCCGCTGCTGCCCGGCAGCCCGACCTGCACCGTGCTGGTCACCGGGCGCACCGGCCTGGCCTCCCTGGTCGACCGGCACGGGGCCCGCCACCTGCCGCTGGGCGTCCTCGACCGCGACGAGGCCCACGCCCTGCTGGCCCACCGCCTCGGCGACCGGCGGGTGGACGCCGAACCCGACGCGGTCGACGCGCTGATCGGGCTGTGCGGCCGGCACCCGCTGGCGCTGGCGATCACCGCCCGGCACGCCGCCGGCCGCCCGCACGTCCCGCTGGCCGAGTTCGCGGACGAGCTGCGCGAGTTCGGCCTGGAGGTGCTCGACCACGACACCGACCCCGCCGCCAGCCTGCCCGCCGTCCTCTCGTGGTCCCTGCGCCGCCTCACCGAGCCCCAGCGCCGGGTGTTCGCGCTGCTCGGGGTCGCCCCCGGCCCGGACGTCGACCTGACCGCCGCCGCCGGCCTCACCGGCCTGTCCCGGGCCGAGGCGCGCAAGGCCCTGCACGCCCTGGCGGACGCCTCCCTGCTCGACCGGCACCCGCGCGGGCGCCACTCGATGCACGACCTGGTCCGCGCCTACGCCGCCGGCCTCGCCCACGACCTGCCCGAGCCGGTGCGGCGGGCGGCGCTGGACCGGGTGGTCGACTCCTACCTGCACACCGCGTTCGCCGCCGCCCGCCTGCTCAAGCCGCAGCGCACGCCGATCCGGCTCGACCCGCCCGTCCCCGGCGCCCACCCGCACCCGCTGCCGGACCACGCCGCCGCGCTGCACTGGCTGGACGCCCACCACGCCCACCTGCTGGCCGCCCAGCGCACCGCCGCCGCCCTGCACCGGCACGCGGCGGTGTGGCAGATCGCCTGGACCCTGCACACCTTCCACCGGCGGCGCGGGCACCGGCACGACGCGCTGGCCGCGTGGTCGGCCGCGGCGGACGCCGCCGACCACCTGCCCGACCCCGCCGGGCGCGCCCTCGCCCACCGGCTCCTCGGCGGCGCCCACGCCGACCTGGGGCAGCACGAGCAGGCCGTCGTCCACCTGCACCGGGCCCTCGCGCAGACCGAACAGGACGGCACCCCCGCCCAGCGGGCCCACGCCCACCACGCCCTCGCCCGGGTCTGGGAGCAGCGGGGCGACGACCACCGGGCGCTGGAGCACGCCCGCCGCGCCCTGGACCTCTTCCGCGCCCTCGGCCAGTCGGTGTGGGAAGCCGACGCGGGCACCGCCGTGGGCTGGTGCGCCGCCCGCCTGGGCGACCACGACACCGCCCGCGAGCACTGCCTCGCCTCCCTCGCGCTGCACCGCCGGCACCACAACCCCGAGGGCGAGGCGGACGCGCTGGACGGCCTGGGCTTCATCGACCACCGCACCGGCCACCACGACCGGGCCGCCGACCACCACGAGCAGGCCCTCGCCCGGTACCGCGCCCTCGGCCACACCGCGGCCGCCGCCGACACCCTCGACCGCCTCGCCCGCGCCCGCGCCGCCCTCGGCCACCGCGCCCGCGCCCGCGCGGCGTGGGAGGAGGCGCTGGAGCTCTACCGGCGACTGGGCCGCGACGGCGGGGCCGACGGCGTCCGGCGGCGGCTCGCCGACCTCGACCCGGCGCCGGGGGCCGAGGGGGCTCAGAACGGCAGGCCCGCGTAGTTCTCCGCCAGGCCGGTGGCCGCCGCGGTGGACGAGCACACGTACCGCAGTTGGCTGAGCTGCAGCTCCCGGTCCAGCGGGTCGCCGGTGGTGTGCAGCATCGTGGTCATCCACCAGGAGAAGTGCGTGCACCGCCACACCCGGTGCAGCGCCCGCTCCTCGTAGCCGTCGAGCAGGTCCGTGCGGCCGTCGCCGAAGAACGCCTCCAGCGCCCGCGCCAGCACGGCGACGTCCGCGACGGCCAGGTTGAGGCCCTTCGCGCCGGTCGGCGGCACGATGTGCGCGGCGTCGCCCACCAGGAACAGCCGACCGTGCCGCATCGGCGTGCTGACGAAGCTGCGCATCGGCGTGATGCCCTTGTCCACCACCGGGCCGTGCTCCAGCGACCACCCGTCCAGGCCCAGCCGGGTGTCCAGCGCGGACCAGATCCGCTCGTCCGACCAGTCCTCGATCCGCTCGCCCGGGTCGACCTGGAGGTAGAGCCTGCTCAGCACGGGCGACCTCATGCTGTGCATGGCGAACCCGTCCGGGTGCCAGGCGTAGATCAGCTCGTCGGTCGACGGCGGCACCTCGGCCAGGACGCCCAGCCACGCGAACGGGTAGTGCCGCTCCCACTGGGTGCGCAGCGCCACCGGGATCGTCTCCCGGCTCACGCCGCGGAAGCCGTCCGCGCCCACCACCACGTCGGCGGTGACGCGCCGCGGCGTGCCGGAGGCGTCCACGTAGGACACCGAGGGGTGGTCGGTGTCGAGGTCGTGCAGCGCGGTGCCGCTCACCTCGAAGCGCACGTGCTCGTGCCGCGCGGCCAGCAGGTCCTTCACGACCTCGGTCTGCCCGTACACCCACACCGAGCGCCCGGTCAGCTCGTGCAGGTCGAGGCGGTGGCGCGTCCCGGGCCACTGGAGGTGGAGGCCGTCGTGCCGCAGCCCCTCGGTCTTGAGCCGGTCGCCGAGACCGGCGTCGGTGAGCAGGTCGACGGTGCCCTGCTCCAGCACGCCGGCCCGGACGCGGGCCTCGACGTAGGCGCGGGAGCGGCTCTCCAGCACGACCGAGTCCACGCCGTGCAGGGAGAGCAGGTGGGAGAGCAACAACCCGGCGGGACCGGCACCGACGATGGCTACCTGTGTGCGCATGGCGGCCAAGCCTGCTCCGCGCCCCCGCCGCGGCCAAGGCGCGGCTTCCGCTCAGCGGCAGTCGGGGCGGGGGAGGGTTTTCACGGTCGGGCGAGCACCCGCGAGATGCCGCCCGCGGCGACGCGCAGCGCCGTGACGTGCCGCTCGGGGTCGCGGTGGGTCGCCACGACCAGGCCGAGCGCGGCCACCACCGCGCCCGCCGGGCCGGCCACCGGGACCGCCACCGAGCAGGAGCCCAGCGTCATCTCCTGCGCGGTGCGCGCGTGCCCGCGGCGGCGCACCTCGGCCAGCTCGCGCAGCAGCCGGCCCGGCTCGGTGATCGTGTACGGCGTGCACCGCTCCGGCCCGGCGACGACCTGGGCGACGACCTCCCGCGGCGCGTGCGCCAGGAGCACCTTGCCGACGCCGGTGGCGTGCAGCGGCAACCGGCCGCCGGGCCGGCTCACCACCGGCACCGAGCCGTGGCCGTGGATGCGCTCCAGGTAGAGGGCGGAGGTGTCGTCGCGCACGGCGAGGTGCACGTTCTCCCTGGTCGCCTCGTACAGGTCCTGCATGAACGGCAGCGCCGCCTCGCGCAGCTCGACCTGCACGCGGGCCAGCAGCCCGAGCTGCCACAGCCGCCGGCCGACGACGTACCGGCGGTCGGGGAGGCGTTCCAGCACCTGCTGCGCGACCAGGTCGCGGACCAGCCGGTGCGCGGTGGACAGCGGCAGGCCGCCGCGCCGGGCCAGCTCGGCCAGCGGCAACCCGTCCGGGTGCCCGTCGAGGGCGCCCAGCACGGCGAGCGCGCGGGCCACCACGCTCCTGCCCGAGGACCCACCCGCCACCGGCCGAACGTAGGGGCCGCCCGGGCGCGCGTCAACGCCGGAGGGGCCGGCGGGCGCACCCGCCGGCCCCCGGACTAGCGGGTCACGCCGCGGTGACCGAGACGTCGTCCAGCACGAACGAGGTCTGGTAGGACCAGTCCTCCGCGCCGGTGAAGCTCAGCGCCACGCTCTGGCCCGCGAAGGCGCCGAGGCTGAAGGTGCGCACCTCGTAGCCCGACGGGGTCAGGTTGGTGTAGGTCGCCAGGGTGGTCGAACCGGCCTTGACGGTGAAGGTGTCGAACACCTCCGGCTCGTACTCCGACGTGCTGACCTTCAGCCAGATCGACAGCGTCGTGGCGGTGCACCCGGCCGGGACGGTGACGGTCTGGCTGAGCGTCTCCGTGGCCGTGTAGCCGTAGCCGCCGATCCAGGACGACTGACCGCCGGTGCGCGGCGCGCCGGCCCCGGTCCACGGGCCGATCGTCCAGGTGGCGTTGGACCAGCCCGCCGTGCCGCTCTCGAAGCCGCCGTTGGCGACCTTCTCACCGGGCGCGGAGCAGGAGCCCCCCGTCGGGGTGACCGTCCAGGTGAACGACGCCGAGCCGGTGCCGCCCGCCGAGTCGGTGGCGGTCGCGGTCACCGGGTAGGTGCCCGCGGTGGTGGGGGTGCCGGAGACCAGGCCGGTCGAGGTGTTGACCGACAGGCCGGGCGGCAGGCCGGTGGCCGACCAGGTGTACGGCGGGGTGCCGCCGCTGGCCTTGAGCTGGAGGCTCGTGGCGGTACCGACGGTGCCGGTCTGGTTGCCGGGCGGGGTGACGGACGGGTTGCCCGGGCCGGGGCCGCCGCCGGTGTTGGTGAACAGCAGCCGGTTCGGCGAACCGGTGCCCGGCGAGGTGATCTTGTTGGGGGTGGAGTTGGTGACCATCGTGCTCGCGACCTGCGCGGGCGTCAGCGACGGCGTGGCGCCGAGCAGCAGGGCCGCGCCGCCCGCGACGTGCGGGGCGGCCATCGACGTGCCGCTGATGGTGTTGGTCGCGGTGTCGTTGGTGTTCCAGGTCGAGGTGATGTTCTGGCCGGGCGCGAAGATGTCGCTGCACGTGCCGTAGTTGGAGAACGAGGCGCGGGCGTCGGCGTTGGTCGAGGCGTTGACCGTGATCGCCTCGGCGACGCGCGCCGGGGTGAAGTTGCAGGCGTCGGCGTTGGAGTTGCCCGAGGCGATGGCGTAGGTGACGCCGTCGGCGATCGAGTTGCGCACCGCGGTCTCGCCGGTCACGTCGCTGCCCTGGCCGCCGAGGCTCATGTTCGCCACGGCCGGGCCGGAGGTGTGGTGGCCGGTGACCCAGTCGATGCCCGCGGCGACGCCCGCGAACGAGCCGGAGCCGGCGCAGTTGAGCACCTTCACGGCGATGAGCGTGACGCCCTTGGCGACGCCGTGGGCGGTGCCGCCGACCGTGCCGGCGACGTGCGTGCCGTGGCCGTTGCAGTCGGTGTTGTTGGTGTCGACGGTGTTGGTGCCCCAGGTCGCCCGCCCGCCGAAGTCGGAGTGGGTCGTCCGGATGCCCGTGTCGATGATGTAGGCGGTGACGCCGGAACCGGTGTTCGGGTAGGTGTAGGACGAGTCCAGCGGCAGGTCGCGCTGGTCGAGTCGGTCCAGGCCCCACGACGGCGGGTTGGGCTGGGTGTCGGTCGCCCGGACCTCGCCGTTCTGCTGGACGTAGGCGACGCCGGGTTCGGCGGCGAGCGCCCGGGCGTCCTTCTCGGACAGCGCGCCCGCGAAGCCCTTGAGCGCGTGGCGGTAGGTGAAGTCGACCCGCGCGTCGTACTTGGCGCTCAGGTCGGCGGTGAGCGCGTCGGCGCTCTGGGCGGACAGCTGGTCGTAGACGACGATGTAGCTGTCCGGGATCGCGGTCGGGTTGTTCGCGCCGAGGATCTCTCCCTCGGCGGCGGCGGGTGTGGCGCCGGTGGTCAGGGCCAGTGCCGTGAGGGCCGCTGTGCCTAACGAGACCAGGGCGCGCCTGGGTGCGCGAACGTCTCCCATCGCAGGGTTCTCCCTCGTGCAGGGGTTCCGGCTGACCCGATGCGGCTCGGGCCCGCCGGGATCGGGGTGGTTCCCGGTCACGTTCGCGCGGACGTGGTCGGGAACGTTAGAGGAGCCCTCCTACCTGGACAATCGGCCGCACGTGGGAACACCGTGCGGGGTGCCGAACCCCGGTCGGGTGAACGCCGCCGGCTTGGTACCACTGGTCCCTATTACTTCAGTGTTGACAAAAAGAAATCCTCGGTGTCACGCAGGTCAGGGCGGTCAACCACAGCCGCGAACTGAAGGACGCCCGAGAAGAACCGGGGCCACGGGGGCGAGGTGGGCGGGGGCCGGTGCGGGCCCCCGCCCACGGGCGTCACCGGCCGACGTAGGCGCGGAGGTGTCGGGCGGTGAGGGTGTCGGCGGTGTCGACGAGGGCGGTGGGGGTGCCTTCGAAGACGACGCGCCCGCCGTCGTGGCCGGCTCCCGGGCCGAGGTCGACGATCCAGTCGGCGTGGGCCATGACGGCCTGGTGGTGCTCGATGACGATGACGGTGTCGCCGTTGTCGACGAGGCGGTCGAGCAGGGCGAGGAGCTGGTCGACGTCGGCGAGGTGCAGGCCGGTGGTGGGTTCGTCGAGGATGTAGGTGGACGCCTTCTCGGCCATGTGGATGGCGAGCTTGAGGCGTTGGCGCTCGCCGCCGGAGAGGGTGGTGAGGGGTTGGCCGAGGGAGAGGTAGCCGAGGCCGACGTCGACGAGCCGTTCGAGGACGGCGTGGACCTGCTTCTCGGTGAAGAAGGCGCGGGCTTCGGTGACGGACATGGCGAGGACGTCGCTGATGTCCTTGCCGCGCAGGGTGTAGGTGAGGACCTCGGGGGTGAACCGCTTGCCGGCGCACTCCTCGCAGGTGGTGGCGACGCCGGCCATCATGGCGAGGTCGGTGTAGACGAGGCCGATGCCCTTGCACTTGGGGCAGGCGCCTTCGCTGTTGGCGCTGAAGAGGGCGGGTTTGACGCCGTTGGCCTTGGCGAAGGCGGTGCGGACGGGGTCGAGGAGCCCGGTGTAGGTGGCGGGGTTGGAGCGGCGGGAGCCGCGGATGGGGGACTGGTCGACGGTGACGACGCCGGGGCGGCCGGCGAGTGAGCCGTGGACGAGGCTGGACTTGCCGGAGCCGGCGACGCCGGTGACGACGGTGAGGACGCCGAGGGGGATGTCGACGGAGACGTCCTGGAGGTTGTGCAGGGTGGCGCCGGTGATGGGGAGGTGGCCGGTGGGGGTGCGGACGTGGTCGCGGAGTCGGGCGCGGTGGTCGAGGTGGCGTCCGGTGAGGGTGTCGGAGGCGCGGAGTTCGGCGACGGTGCCGGTGAAGGTGATGTGCCCGCCGCGGGTGCCGGCGCCGGGGCCGAGGTCGACGACGTGGTCGGCGATGGAGATGGTCTCGGGTTTGTGCTCGACGACGAGGACGGTGTTGCCCTTGTCGCGCAGGAGGAGCAGGAGGTCGTTCATGCGCTGGATGTCGTGGGGGTGCAGGCCGACGGTGGGTTCGTCGAAGACGTAGGTGACGTCGGTGAGGGCGCTGCCGAGGTGGCGGACCATCTTGACGCGTTGGGCCTCGCCGCCGGAGAGGGTGGCGGAGGGGCGGTCGAGGCTGAGGTAGCCGAGGCCGATGCCGACGAGGGAGTCGAGGAGTTCGCGCAGGGTGGTGAGCACGGGGCCGACGGAGTGGTCGGTGATCTTGTCGATCCAGGCGGCGAGGTCGCTGATCTGCATGGCGGAGCAGTCGGCGATGGTGGTGCCGTTGATGGTGCTGGAGAGGGCGGCGGCGTTGAGGCGGGCGCCGCGGCAGTCGGGGCAGCGGGTGAAGGTGACGGCGCGGTCGACGAAGGCGCGGATGTGGGGTTGCATGTTCTCGCGGTCCTTGGCGAGGTAGAGGCGTTGGACCTTGGGGAGGAGGCCTTCGTAGGTGACGTTGGTCTTGCCGAGCTTGACCTTGGTGGGTTCGCGGTGGAGGAGGGCGTCGCGCTCGTCGGGGGTGAAGTCGGCGATCTTCTTGTCGGGGTCGAGGAAGCCGGACTGGATGTAGGTCTGGACGTACCAGTTGTCGACGGTGAAGCCGGGGACGGTGATGGCGCCGTCGTTGAGGGACTTGGTGTGGTCGACGAGTTGGTCGACGTCGATGGTGGAGACGCGGCCGAGTCCTTCGCAGCGGGGGCACATGCCTTCGGGGAGGTTGAAGCTGAAGGCGCCGCTGGTGCCGATGCGGGGTGTGCCGAGGCGGCTGAAGAGGATGCGGAGCGCGGTGTTGGCGTCGGTGGCGGTGCCGACGGTGGAGCGGGAGTTGGCGCCCATGCGTTCCTGGTCGACGATGATGGCGGCGCTGAGGTTGCGCAGGGCGTCGACGTCGGGGCGGCCGAGGTTGGGCATGAAGGACTGGATGAACGCGGTGTAGGTCTCGTTGATGAGGCGTTGTGATTCGGCGGCGATGGTGCCGAAGACGAGGCTGGACTTGCCGGAGCCGGAGACGCCGGTGAAGACGGTGAGTCGTCGTTTGGGGATGTCGAGGGAGATGTCGGCGAGGTTGTTCTCGCGTGCGCCGCGTACTTCGATGACGTCGTGGCTGTCGGCGGGCATGCCCATGGCTGTCTTCCCCCAGGTTTGTTTATGGCGTAAAGTGATCCCGGGAACAGTACTTTACGTTGTAAGGAGTCGCAAGTGGTGGTGTACGCCGGGCAGGGTGACCCGCGTCGGTCGATGCGGCTGCTGTGGCGGGCCGCCGAGGGCGGTGGTGAGGGCGGGGCGGACGGGGGCGGGACGCGGCCGGGGCCGAAGCAGGGCCTGAGCGTGGACGCGGTGGTGCGCGCGGCGGTGGAGGTCGCCGACGGCGGGGGGATGGCGGCGCTGTCGATGCGGGCGGTGGGGGAGCGGCTGGGGCGCACGGCGATGGCGCTCTACACCTACGTGCCGAACAAGGCCGAGCTGGTCGACCTGATGTACGACCAGGTGCTGCGGGAGCTGCCCGCGCGCTACCCGTCGGACGGCGGGTGGCGCGCGGCGCTGGAGGCGTGGGCGGCGGACACCCGGGCGTTCTACCTGCGCCACCCGTGGGTGTTGCAGGTGTCGCAGGCCCGGCCGGTGCTGGGGCCGGGGGAGTTCGGGGCGCTGGAGGCGTTGGTGGGGGTGCTGCGGGGGACGGGCCTGCCGCGGCGGGAGCTGCGGGGTGTGGTGGCCGCGTTGACGCAGTTCGTGCGGGGCGCGGCGGCGGGGGTGTCGGACGCGCGGCGGGCGGCGGCGGAGACCGGGGTGTCGGACGAGGAGTGGTGGTACGCGCGGTCGCCGCTGCTCGACGAGGTGGCGGCGGACTTCGCCGACCGGTTCCCGCTGGCGACGTGGGTCGGGGAGGAGGAGCCGCCGCCGGTGCCGGACGACCCGTGCGCGTCCTACCCGGAGCGGGGGGCGCTGGAGGGCTTCACCACGGGGTTGGCGGTGCTGCTGGACGGCATCGGGGTCGCGGTGGCCCGCCACCGAGACCGGCCGCCGGCGGGTTCCGGGCGGGAGGCGCTCCGCCCGTGATCGTCACCGATGTCGTCGCCCGGCTGCGCGCCGCCGGGTGCGTGTTCGCCGAGGACGAGGCGCGGTTGCTCGTCGAGGCCGCCGCGGACGAGGCGGAGCTGCGGTCGTTGACCGAGCGGCGCGTCGCCGGCCTCCCGCTGGAGCACGTGCTCGGCTGGGCCGAGTTCGACGGGCTGCGCGTCGCGGTGGACCCCGGCGTGTTCGTGCCGCGCCGCCGCACGGGGCACCTGGTGCGGCTGGCCGTGGCCGCGGCGCGGCCGGGCGCGGTCGTGCTCGACCTGTGCTGCGGTTCGGGCGCGGTGGCCGCCGCGGTGGCGCGCCGGCTGCCCGGCGCGGAGGTGCACGCGGCCGACGTCGACCCGGCCGCGGTGGCCTGCGCGCGCCGCAACCTGCCGTCCGGGCAGGTGCACCTGGGCGACCTGTACGGGGCGCTGCCCGGGTCGTTGCTGGGGCGGGTGGACGTGCTGGTGGCCAACGCGCCGTACGTGCCGACCGACGCGGTGGCGCTGATGCCGCCCGAGGCGCGCGACCACGAGCCGCTGGTGGCGCTGGACGGCGGCGCCGACGGGCTGGACGTGCAGCGGCGCGTGGTCGCCGACGCGCGGCGGTGGTTGGCGCCGGGCGGGACGCTGGTGGTGGAGACCGGGCGTCGCCAGGCGCCGGCGACGGCGGCGGCGTTCACCGGGGTCGGGCTGGAGGCGCGGGTCGTCGTGGACGACGACCTGGACGCCACCGCGGTGGTCGGCCGCGCCGCCCGCTGACCCGGTGCCGGGCACGCGGTCCGGTCAGGTGCCGAGCACGCCGTCGCTCAGCTCGCGCGCGACGTCGAGGTGCCCGGCGTGGCGCGCGTACTCCTGGAGCAGGTGGAACAGCACCCAGGCCAGGGTGGGGCGCGGCGCGCCGGTCGACTCCCAGCGGGCGACCCGGTCGGTGAGCGCGGCCCCGGCGGCGATCTCGCGGGAGCGGGCGCACTCCTCGAGGTAGGAGGCGCGGATGCCCTCGGTGGTGTCGCCGTCCTCGACGACCCACTCGGCGTGCGGCACGCGGGGGTCGCCGTACGGGTGGACGACGTCCTCGCCGCGGAAGCAGTGGCGCAGCCAGCGCCGTTCGACGTGCGTGAGGTGCTTGAGCATCGCCAGCGGCGCCCAGCCCGAGGGCAGGCGGCTGGTGCGCAGCTCCTCCTCGGACATGCCCTGCAGCTTGCGCAGCACCGTGTCGCGGTGGAAGTCGAGGTAGGCGTGGAGGAGCTCGGCGGGGTCGGCCAGGTCGGGGGAGGGTTCGGCGGGCACCCGCAGCCGCGCCGAGACCCGGTCGCCGGTGGTCTCCAGCTCCGCGCCGGCCTTGGTCAGCAGCGCCAGCGCCGCGGCGTTGTCCGCGGTGGTCTCGGCGACGACGGTGGGCACGCCCCGGCCGGGCGCCCGCTCCAGGAGGCGGTGCAGGGCGGCCAGGCCCACGCCGGCGCCCCGTGCGCGCCGCGCCACCCAGATGCCGGTCTCGCCCGCGTCGGTCAGCCGGATCATGCCCACCGTGCGGTCGTCGTCGAGGATCTCGTAGGCGTCGCGCCGGAAGCCGCGGTAGAACTCGCGGAACTCGTCGGGCCGGTCCGGTGCCCAGCCGGCCGGCATGACGTCGGCGGGGTCGGCGTCCTCGACGGCCAGGGCGAGCAGCCGTTCCACGCCCGCGTCGTCCACCTGCCGCAACCTGATCACGTCGTCGACCCCTCCTCCGGGTGCGTGCGGGAGCGCGGCGCGCGTGCCGCCGGCCGTCGCCGGCACCCATCCTGCGCGATCTACCCTGTGCGCGGGAACGGGATTACGCGGCGACCTCGGGCACCGCGGGACGAGGACGCGATGTCGGCGACGCGGTTGCTGGTGCTCGGGGTGGTGCGCGGTTACGGGCGCGCCCACGGCTACCTGATCGGCAACGACCTGATGGCGTGGGGCGCGGGCGAGTGGGCCAACGTCAAGTGGGGCTCGATCTACCACGCGCTCAAGCAGCTCACCAAGGACGGCCACCTGATCGACTCCACCGTGCCGCCGGGGCGCACCGACTACGAGATCACGCCGCGCGGCGACGCCGAGCACGGGCGGCTGCTGCGCGACGCGCTGCGCCGCCCCGAGACCCGTCCCGACCTGCTGGCCGCCGGGCTGGCGCTGCTGCCGTCGCTGCCGCGCGCGGACGCGGTCGAGCTGCTCGGGCAGCGCCTCGCCGCCCTGGAGGCGCGCCGCGACGCCGCCCGCGAGCAGGCCGCCGGGTGGCGCGAACCCGCCCACGTCGCCGAGCTGTACCGGCTGTGGGAGCACGCGGCGGCCGGTGGCGCGGAGTGGACCAGGGGGCTGCTCGACCGGTTGCGGGGCGGCGCCTACCCCATGGCGGGCGAGCCGGGTTCGCCCGGTGAACCCGGCAGCTGGGGTAGACTCAAACTTGAATAGCCAGGGGGAGCGCTGAACACAGGGTTGGAGCGGTACGCGGCCGTCTTCGAGGCCGCCGACCCGCCGCGGACGTCCACGATCGCCTTCTACACCCACCCCGACCAGGGGCCGCCCGACCCGTCCGCGCCCGCCGACCCGCCCGTGGACGGGAACCCGCCCGCGCACGGTGACGTGCCCGTGGACGGGGGCCTGCCGGCGGACGCCGAGGTGGTCGTGGCCACCGCGGACGGTTCCCGCCGCACCGCGCCCGCCGCGCGCGTGCCGCTGACCGAGGCCATCCCCCTGCTCGGCCGGGCCCGCCGCACCGGCCGCGCGCACCCCGCCACCGCCTTCTGGGGCGCCGCCGTCGTGCTCGCCCTCGGCCTGGTGGCCCGCGGCCGGGTGCGGCCCGCCGTCACCGACGGCGACTTCGACGCCTGGCGGCTCGGCCCGCTCGACGCCGCCGACCACGCCCGCGTGCGCGACCTCGCCCGCGCCATGCCGCCGCACGCCCGCGCCGTCCCGCTGACGGGACGCGACCCCGCCGAGCTGCCCGACGCCGAACCCCTCCTGCGGGCCTTCCTCGACGCCGTCGCCGACACCGTGCCGCGCGGCGCGGCGGCCGCGCGCGCCGCCGGAGCGCCCGCGTTCGCCTCGCCCGAACCCCAGCGCGTGCCGCACCTGCGCGGCTGGGCCGACCAGGGCGTCCGCATCTCCCTGCGGGTGGAGGGCGCGGAGGCGTTCCGCGTCGTCGTGCAGGTCCACGACCTCGCCGACCCCAGCCTCGTCGTGGACGCCGCCGAGCTGTGGGCGGGCGCCGGCCACCGCCTGCGCGCCGACGCCACGGTCGCCCTGCGCCGCGCCGCCCGCGCCTACCCGCCGCTGGAACCGCTGCTCGACCGGCCCGTGCCCGACGCGACCGCCCTCACCGACGGCGACGTCGAGCTGCTGCTCACCACCGGCGCCGTGCGCCTGGCCGGCGCGGGCGTCGACGTGCACTGGCCCAAGGACCTGGTGCGCGACCTCACCTCCCGGGTCGTGCTCGGCGGCGACCGCGCCGACCGGCCGTCGTTCTTCGGACCGGACCGGCTCACCGCGGTGAACTGGCAGCTCGCCCTGGGCGAGGACCCCCTCACCCCCGAGGAGCTGGACCTGCTCGCCGAGGCGCACCGGCCCGTCGTGCGGCTGCGCGACCGCTGGACCCTCGTCGACCCCGAACTGGCCCGCCGCGCCCGCGACCGTGTCCTCAAGCCCGTCACCGCCCTCGACGCGCTCGGCGCCGCCCTCACCGGCACCACCGAGGTCGACGGCGTCGAGGTCCCCGTCACCACCACCGGCTGGCTCGACGACCTCAGGGCCGACCTGGCCCGCGACGAGCCGATCGGCCGGCCCGCCGCGCTGGCCGCCACCCTGCGCGACTACCAGCTGCGCGGCCTGCGGTGGCTGCACCGCATGACCTCCCTCGGCCTGGGCGGCTGCCTGGCCGACGACATGGGCCTGGGCAAGACCGTCACCCTCATCGCCCTGCACCTGCACCGCCGCGCGCACCTGCCGGACGCGGACGGCCCCACCCTCGTGGTGTGCCCGACGTCGCTGCTGGGCAACTGGCAGCGCGAGGTCGAGCGCTTCGCGCCCGGCGTGCCCGTGCGCCGCTACCACGGCCCCGGCCGCGACCTGGCCCGCGACGCCGACCACACCGGGTTCGTCCTGACCACCTACACCACCATGCGGCTCGACGCCGACGCGCTCGCCGGGCACGGGTGGGACCTGGTCGTCGCCGACGAGGCCCAGCACGTCAAGAACCCCGCCTCCGACACCGCCAAGGCCCTGCGCCGCGTCCCCGCCCGCGCCCGCGTCGCCCTCACCGGCACCCCGGTGGAGAACACCCTCTCCGAGCTGTGGGCCGTGCTCGACTGGACCACCCCCGGCCTGCTCGGCACGCTGCCGCGCTTCCGCGCCCGCTGGGCCAAGCCCGTCGAGGTCGACCGCGACGCCGCCACCGCCGCCCGCCTCGGCCGGCTCGTCGCGCCGTTCCTGCTGCGCCGCCGCAAGTCCGACCCCGGCATCGCGCCCGAACTGCCCGCCAAGACCGAGACCGACCACCCGGTGGCGCTCACCCGCGAGCAGGCCGCCCTCTACGAGGCCGTCGTCCGCGAACTCATGGCCGACATCGCCGGCTCCGACGGCATCGCCCGCCGCGGCAAGGTCGTGCGCCTGCTCACCGCCCTCAAGCAGGTGTGCAACCACCCCGCCCAGTACCTCAAGGAGGGCTCGCCGGTCCTGGCCGGGCGCTCCGGCAAGCTCGAACTGCTCGACGAGCTGCTCGACACCATCCTCGCCGAGGACGGCTCCGTGCTCGTGTTCACCCAGTACGTCGCCATGGCCCGTCTGCTCGAACGCCACCTCGCCGCCCGCGGCACCACCACCGCGTTCCTGCACGGCGGCACGCCCGTCGCCGCCCGCGAGGAGATGGTCCGCCGCTTCCAGGACGGCGGGGTGCCGGTGTTCCTGCTCTCCCTCAAGGCCGCCGGCACCGGCCTCAACCTCACCCGCGCCGACCACGTCGTGCACTACGACCGGTGGTGGAACCCCGCCGTGGAGGACCAGGCCACCGACCGCGCCCACCGCATCGGCCAGACCCGGCCCGTGCAGGTGCACCGGCTCGTCGCGGAGGGCACCGTCGAGGACCGGATCGCCGCCATGCTGCGCGCCAAGCGCGACCTCGCCGACTCCGTGCTGGCCCGCGGCGAGGCCGCGCTGACCGAGCTGACCGACGCCGAGCTGGCCGACCTCGTCGCGCTGCGCGGCCCGGAGCGGGGGAGCGGCCGGTGACCGAGCGCGTGAAGGGCTTCCCCGCGTTCGGCAAGGGCGTGCGCCACGCCCGCAGCTGGTGGGGCCGGGCCTGGCTCCAGGCCCTGGAGGACACCTCCCTGGACCAGGCGCCGCTGCGCCAGGGCCGCAAGTACGCCCACGCCGGGCTGGTCGGCACCATCACCGTCAGCCCCGGCCGGCTCGACGCCGTCGTGCACGACCCCGACGACACCTACCGCACCACCGTGCGCCTCACCCCGCTCACCGACGCCGAGTGGCGGCGCTTCCTCGACCGCGTCGCCGGCAAGGCGGGCCACCTGGCCGCGCTGCTCGACCACGAGGTGCCCCGCGACCTCGTCGACACCGCCGCCGACGCGGGCGTGCCGCTGCTGCCCGGCATCGGCGACCTCGACCCCGAGTGCACCTGCCCCGGCTGGGAACTGCCCTGCCGCCACGCCGCCGCCCTGTGCCACCAGGCCGCGTGGCTGCTCGACGCCGACCCGTGGGTGCTGCTCCTGCTGCGCGGGCGCGACCGCGACGAGGTCGTCGCCGGCGCCCGGCCCGCCACCACCGGCACCCCCGCCACGACCGCCTACGCCGCGCCGCCGGTCGCCCTGCCCGACGACCCGCCGGCCGCCGACCCGGACCCGCCGCCCGACTTCGACCCCGCGCCCGGCGTGGAGCCCGCCGTGCTGCGCCTGCTCGTCGCCGACGCCGCCGCCAAGGCCCGCGACCTGCTGGCCACCGGCCGGTGGCCGGCCGACGACGAGCGCCGCGACCGGGTCCGCCTGGTCGCCGCCCACCCCGCGCTGCGCGACCTGCCCGGGGCGCTCGACCGGCTCGACGCCGACCCGCGCGCCGTCCGCGCGTGGCGCCAGGGCGGCCCGGCCGCGCTCGACGTGCTGGAACGGCCCTGGACGCCCGACCGCGCCGAGACCAACCGCGCCCGCGCCGCCTGGGACCGCGCCGAGCTGCCCGCCCCGACCGTCCGCGCCAACCGGTGGACGGTGCGCGCACCGGGCGGCGACCGGCAGCTGCGCTACGGCCGCGACGGCCTGTGGTACCCGTACCGCGCCCGCGCCGGCCGCTGGTGGCCCACCGGCACCCCGACCCGCGACCCGGCCGCCGCGTACACCGCGTTCACCGACCACGACTGACCGTCGACACCCGGGAGCCCGTGGACCGGGAAACTGTCGACGCACGCCCGTACCACCACAGGTGTGGTACCACACCTGTGGTGGAAAAGCGGGGGCCCGCCCGCACGACCCCGGCGGCACTGGGGGTTGCCGCGGACGCCGTGCGGGCGGGGGAGGCGCGCGGGACCGGCCGGGGTTCCGAGCCGACGGCCGCTCCGGGACGCGCCCCTGGACCGCACGGGGCGAGGCGCTCACCCCGTGCGGGAGAACGAACGCGCGACGCCCCGCCGCGCGGTGCGATCGGCCCTCCCCGGCGACCCCGCACCACGATGCAGGGAGTCTTGTCCCGCCCCCGGTGAGGGTTCAACGGACGCATCGGACCGATAACACTCACCCCGGTGTGCGAACGCTCCCCCGGCGGGTGAGTGTGCAATACCGTGATCGCCACGGCGGGTATGCGCCGTGGGTCGGGGACACGCCGAGGGGGGAGTGCCCACGTGGTACCGGTACGGGAACGGCTGCTCGACGCAGGGGTGGCGCTGCTGTTCGACGACGGGTTCAAGGTCCTCAACCGGGGGCTCAACGTCGCCGAGATCGCCGCCCGCGCCGAGGTCAGCGAGAAGACGTTCTTCGCGACCTTCGGCGACAAGGCCCGCTACGTCGACGAACTGCTGCTGCGGTTCAACCGCCCGGTCGCCCCGACCGCGCCGGGGACGCTCGTCGACGTCATCGACCACGCCCTCGCCGAGACCAAGGGCGACCCGAGGCGGATGCTGCGCGCGGTGTCCACCTGGAACTACGAGCAGGTCCGCGGCGACCCCGCCACCCTCATGCAGTTCGCCACGGTCGTCCTGGCCCGCAACCACCAGGGCGCCATGCGGCGCCTGCGCCAGACCTACGCCGCCTACGACCGGGCGAGCGTCCAGGCGTACCGGTCGATGCTCGCCCGCTGGAGCGCGTCGCTGCGCGCCCCGTTCACCCTCGACCAGCTCGCCGTCGTGCTCACCGCCCTCGTCGAGGGGCTGTCGCTGCGCCACCTCGCCGACCCCGACGCCGTGCCCGACACCCTGCTCGGCGACACCGTCATCGCCCTCGTCGGCACCCTGCTCGACCCCGAGCAGGGCCACAGCCACATCGACGACGTCATCGCGCCCCTGGCCGACGAGGTCGTGCGCGCTTACCGCGCCGACCGCCTCGACGGCCTGCCCGAGCACCCCCGCAACGCGGTCGTCGCCGCCGCCCGCCAGGAGTTCGCCGCCCGCGGCTACTACGCCACCACGCCCGCCCACATCGCCGCGCGCGCCGGCGTGCCCCTCGTCGTGCTCCGGCAGCTGTTCCCGGTGAAGGCGTCGATCGTCGTGGGCGCGCTGCGCCCGGAGTACGCGGAGCTGCGCTCGCTGCTCGACGACGACCTCGCCCTGGGCGTCGCGCCGCGCCGGCTGCTGCGCCGCCACCTCGAACGCCTGGCCGCCTTCACCCTGCGCAACCGCGAGTTCGCCGAGGCCCTGCTGATGGCCGTCGTGCAGGACACCGACGCCGCCGCGGCCGACGCGGTCCACCGCGAGATCGACCTGGCGGCCCTGCTCGTCCCGGTCCTCGACGCCGGGCGCGCCGGCGGCGACTTCAGCGCCGACCACGACCCCGCCGCCCTGGCGGGCACGCTCACCCACGGCACCCTGCTGCGCTGCCTCACCCACCGCGGCGGCACGCCCGCGCAGCACGTCGACGCCGTCGAGGCCCTCGTCCTGCACGGCCTGCTGACCCGCGCCTGACCCCGACCCCGCGAAGCACCGACCCCGCGAAGCCCCGGTCCGGCGAAGCCCGGTCCCGCGGCGACCGGGAGGGCTAGGTGATCAGCCCGGGCACGACGGCGGCGGTCCGCTTGCGGCGCAGCCAGACCTTGCGCGAACCGTCGCCGAACAGCAGCGTCCGCGACAGCTCCCACCCGGCGAACTCGGCGTGGATCGTCAACTGCGTCGTCGCCGTGCGGCGGGAGACCCCGGCCGGCAGCCGCAGCGGCCGGTACTCCCAGTCCCCGTCGACCACCGCTTCGTCCATCACCCGATCACCTGCATCCCTTGGCCGTCCCCGGACGCGACGAACACGCGCCCGCTGGCTGGATCAACCGCCACGGAGTCCGGCTGGCGGACCGCGGCGTACCGGTGGCGCTCCACCGGCTCGCCCCCGGCGACGTCGAGGGCCACGACCTCGTTGCGCGCGGTGAGGGTCACCCAGAGCAGGTCGCGCTCGGCGTCGTAGGCCATCCCGTACGGCGCGCCCGGCAGGGGGTGGCGCATCCGCATGATCAACGGCGAGGTGGAGAACGCCATCAGCTCGCCGCCCCGGGTGTCCACGACGAACACCCGGCCGAACCGGTCGGCCACCGCGTTCGTCGCGCCGTCGCCCGCGCGCAGCCCCGCGCCGGGGCGCTCGGCGGTCGGGTCCAGGTCGAACACCGCGCTGCGCGGCCGGTCCAGCACCACGGCCGCGTCACCCGCCACCACCAGCCGGTCGGGGCTGGAGATGCCGCCCACCACGTGCTCGCCGCCCGAACCGTCCCGCACCGACACCTGCCCGGCGTCGCGCCGGGCCACCAGCTCCCGGTCACCGAGCCGCGCCACGTCCACCGGCCCGCCGGTCACCGGCCGCGACGACGTCGAGCCGTCCGGCCGCACGGTCACCACGGCGCCGGCCGACGGCACGGTGGCCTCCACCGAGCCGTCCGCCGCGACCAGCCGCTCCGCCGGCCCCGGCAGCACCGCCGTCACCGGGGCCGCCGTCGCCGGGTCGGCCGGGGACGACGGGTAGAGCAGCACCGAGGGCGGTTCGGCCACGGCCACCGCGACCAGGTCCCCGACCACCGCCACCGACGTCGCGCGCCCCAGCGGCAGCACGACGCCCTCGGGCGCGGCGGTCCGGGCGGGGGAGACGGCGGGACGGGCGGGTTCCAGCGTGGCGGCCACCTGGAGCGGGTCGGCCGGGTTCTCCTCGGACGCACACCCGGACACCACCAGGGTCCCGGCGAGCACTGCCGCGGCCACTCGGCGCAACGTCTGACCTCCTACGCGTAACCCGTTCGCTCACTGCCCTCCCAGCATCCATCACCGAACCACCATCGTCACGCAGGGGGGCGGGTGTTGTCGTTGGTCCGCGAAGGTGATAGTCGGACCCCGCCCGCGGCCCGCGGCCGGCGGCGACGACCATCGCGGGTGACACGGGAGGAGCCGGATGACCGTCGAGGAACTGCGCGACCGCCACGTCGCGCTGCTGCGCGACCGGCGCGTCGTCGACCACCTCGACCCGCCCGTCGCGCCCGGCGACCACGTCGACCGCTACCGCACGTGGACCCAGGTCGCCTCCGACCCGCTGACCCGCAGGTTGGGGCGGCTCGTCGACGCCCGCGTCCGCCCCGCCCCCTACCGGTCCGCGCACCTGCACGAGCAGCAGCGCACCCTCGACGCCCTGCAACCCGAGGTGCTGCACCTGGCCCGCGCCGCCGGGTGGCGGCCCACCACGCCGGTGCTGGCCGGGGTGTTCCCCACCGGCGCGCTGAACGCGCTGAGCGTGCCCGTGCCGGGGCGCGGCGTCCTCGTGCTGGTCAACACCGCCGCGCTGGACCTGCTCGGCGGTGTGCTCAAGATCATGACGGGGGCGTTGCCGCACTACGGCACGCCGCCGCTGCTGAGCACCTCCCAGACCTCCTACGCCCTGGCCGAGGCGGTCAACGCCTACCTCTACGGCAACGGCGCGGTCGAGGCCCGCCGGCTGCCCGAGCTGTCCGGCCAGCGGCAGGCGCTGGTGGGGCTGATGACGCGGCGCGCCACCCAGTTCCTCGTCGCCCACGAGGTCGGGCACGTCCTGGCGGGGCACCTGGTGCACGCCCGCCGCCGCACCGACCCCGACACGCCCGTGGGCGCCCTCGACGCCCAGGAGGTGGGCTGGTCGCGCGAGCACGAGGCCGACCGGCTGGCCGCGTCGATGCTGCTGCACAGCCTCGACGGCCTCGCCCCGCGCGAGCTGGACGTGCGCGAGCCGTACCTGGTCGCCGCCGTGCTGCTCGTGCTGTTCCTGCACGAGGTCACCGACCGGCTCGCCGACGAGCGCGGCCTGGCCGTGCCGTTCGCGGGCACCCACCCGCCGCCGGTGCGGCGCGTGCAGAGCCTCGTGGGGCACCTCGCGGCCCACGTCCGCTCCCCGCGCGCCCTCGACCTGGCCGCCGACGTCGCCACCTGGCTGGAGGACCAGCTCGGCGGCGTGCGCGAGTGGCTCCGCCGCGTCGACGAGGTCATGGTCTGACCCCTCGTGGTCCGGCCCCGCGCGGGGTCAGACCAGCGGGCGCTCCGGGTAGCCGAACACCACCGCGCTCACGTCGTCCAGGGCCGAGCGGATCGCGGTCGGCAGCACCAGGTCCTCCGCCGCCAGGGAACCCAGCAGCTGCGACGTGTCGCGCGCGCCCACCACCGGGGCCACCACGCCCGGCCGGTCGCGCACCCACGCCAGCGCCACGCACAGCGCGTTGGTGCCCAGCCCGTCCGCCGCGGTGGCCACCGCCTGGGTGATCCGCGCCGCCCGCTCCGTGCGGTGCTGCTCCACGTACCCGGCGAAGTGCGGCGACGCGCCGCGCGAGTCCGACGGCGTGCCGTTGCGGTACTTGCCGGTCAGCACGCCCCGGCCCAGCGGCGCCCACGGCAGCAGGCCGATGCCGTGGTGCTGCGCGGCGGGCACGACCTCGCGCTCCACGCCGCGCTCCAGCAGCGAGTACTCCACCTGCGTGGACACCAGCGGGGTGTGCCCCGGCAGCGCCGCCGCGGTGCCCAGCTGCCAGCCCGAGTAGTTCGACACGCCCGCGTAGCGCACCTTGCCCGAGGACACCGCGGCGTCCAGCGCCGACAGGGTCTCCTCCAGCGGCACGTTCGCGTCCCAGGCGTGCAGCTGCCACAGGTCGACGTGCTCCACCCGCAGCCGGCGCAGCGAGCCGTCCAGCGCGTGCAGCAGCGCGCCCCGCGACGCGCCGCCGCCGAACGGGCCGTCGTTGCGCCGCGCGACCGCCTTGGTCGCGATCACGAGCTCCTCGCGCGGCACGACCTCGCCGATCAGGCCGCCCAGGATGCGCTCGCTCTCGCCCTCCACGTACACGTCGGCGGTGTCCACGAGCGTGCCGCCCGCCTCGGTGAAGGCCATGAGCTGGGTGGCCGCCTCGTCGGCGTCGGTGTCCCGGCCCCAGGTCATCGTGCCCAGGGCCATCCGGGAGACCCGCAAGCCGCTGCGCCCCAGGTATCGCTGTTCCACGCGGCGCAGCCTAAGGGGTGATCGACATTCCGGCGGGCCGTGGCGCGCGTTTGTCAAGGGCGAATTCCGCCGGGCCGCGCCGCCCCGGCCTGGCGAAGGGGGTTACCGACCGGTACGGTCCGCGTGTGCGACTGGGACTGAACCTCGGGTACTGGGGCGCGGGCAACGACGCCGCGAACCTCGAACTGGCCAAGGAAGCCGACCGCCTCGGCTTCTCGGTGGTGTGGGCCGCGGAGGCGTACGGCTCCGACGCGCCCACCGTGCTGGCCTGGGTGGCGGCCCAGACCGAGCGGGTGGACGTCGGCAGCGCGATCCTCCAGATCCCCGCGCGCACGCCCGCGATGACCGCGATGACCGCCGCCACCCTGGACACCCTCTCCGGCGGCCGGTTCCGGCTGGGCCTGGGCGTCTCCGGGCCGCAGGTGTCCGAGGGCTGGCACGGCGTGCGGTTCGACAAGCCGCTGGCCCGCACCCGCGAGTACGTCGACGTCGTGCGCTCCGCCCTGCGCCGCGAGCGGCTGCGCTACGACGGCGAGCACTACGTGCTGCCGCTGCCCGACGGCCCCGGCAAGGCGCTCACCCTCACCGTGCACCCGGTGCGCGAGCACCTGCCCGTCTACCTGGCCGCCGTCGGCCCGAAGAACGTCGAGCTGGCCGGCGAGATCGCCGACGGGTGGCTCGCGATCTTCTTCTCCCCGGAGCACTCCGCCGGGTCGGTCGCCGCGCTCCGGGCGGGTCGGGAGAAGGCCGGCAAGACCCTCGACGGGTTCGACGTCGTGCCCACCGTGCCGATGTCCGTCGGCGACGACTGGCGCGCGTGCGCCGACCACGTCCGCCCCTACGCCGCGCTCTACGTCGGCGGCATGGGCAGCAGGCAGAAGAACTTCTACAACGACCTCGCCGTGCGCATGGGCTTCGCCGCCGAGGCCGCCGAGGTGCAGGACCGGTACCTGTCGCGCGACTACGCCGGCGCCCAGGCCGCGCTGCCCGTGGAGTTCCTCGACTCCACCTCGCTGCTGGGCCCGAAGGAGCGCATAGCAGACCGCATGAGGGCCTACGCCGAGGCGGGGGTCACCACTCTCACGCTCTCGCCCATGCTGCAAGATCTCGAGCAGGGGATCGCCGCGCTCCGCACGGCGACCGAAGCTCTGGATCTGGCAGGAGTGGGTAGTTGAGCTGGTTGCAGGCCATCGTCCTCGGCCTCGTGCAAGGTCTCACCGAGTTCCTGCCCATCTCCTCGTCGGGTCACATCAGGATCGTCTCCACGCTGTTCTTCGGCAACGACGCGGGCGCGTCGTTCACCGCGGTCATCCAGCTGGGCACCGAGGTCGCGGTGCTGATCTACTTCGCCAAGGACATCGGCAACTTCCTCGCGGCGTGGTTCAAGGGCCTGTTCAGCAAGGCCGCCCGCGCCTCCGAGGACTACCGGATGGCCTGGTACGTGATCATCGGGTCGATCCCGATCAGCGTGCTGGGCTACCTGTTCAAGGACGAGATCCGCTCGTCGCTGCGGAACCTGTGGATCACCGCGACGACGCTGATCGTGTTCGGCCTGCTGCTCGGCCTGGCCGACCACTTCGCCTCGCACATCCGCAACAAGCTCCAGCTCAAGGACGCCGTCGGCATGGGCCTGGCGCAGGCCATGGCGCTGATCCCCGGCGTGTCCCGCTCCGGTGGGACGCTCACCGCCGGCCTGTTCCTGGGCCTGGACCGCGCCTCGGCGGCCCGCTACTCCTTCCTGCTGGCGCTGCCCGCCGTGTTCGGCGCCGGCATCTTCAGCATCCCGGACGTGCTGGAGCGCTCCGAGCCCAACGCGGCGTCCGTGCCGCAGATGGTCGTGGCCACGATCGTGTCGTTCGTCGTCGGCTACGCCACGATCGCGTGGCTGCTGCGGTACGTCTCCAAGCACAGCTACTCGGTGTTCGTGTGGTACCGGCTGCTGCTGGGCATCGTCCTGATGGGGCTGCTGTCGATGAACCTCATCAGCGCCACGTAGGGAGCGCCGCATAGGGTGGCCCCCGTGGCTACCGTGATCTTGCTGCGACACGCCCGCTCCACCGCGAACGGGGCGGGCGTGCTCGCCGGCCGACAGCCCGGTGTGCGGCTGTCCGAGAAGGGCGAGGAGCAGGCGCTCGCGCTCGTGGACCGGCTCGCCGGGGTACCGGTGCGGTCGGTCGTGACCTCACCGCTGGAGCGCTGCCGGCAGACCCTCGCGCCGCTGCTGGCCGACCGCGGCCTGGAACCCGCGGTCGAACCGGAGCTCGCCGAGGTCGAGTACGGCGAGTGGACCGGGCGCGAGATCAGGGAGCTGCTCGACGAGCCGCTGTGGAAGGTCGTGCAGCAGCACCCGTCCGCGGCCGTGTTCCCCGGCGGCGAGGGCCTGGCGACCGTGCAGGCGCGCGCGGTGGCCGCCATCAGGGCGCACGACGCCCGGATCACCGCCGAGCACGGGCCGCGCGCCGTGTGGGTCGCGTGCAGCCACGGCGACGTCATCAAGGCCGTCCTGGCCGACGCGCTGGGCGTGCACCTGGACGGGTTCCAGCGCATCGTCGTGGACCCGGCGTCGCTGTCGGTCGTGCAGTACACCGAGACGCGGCCGTTCGTGCTGCGGGTCAACGACAACGGCGGTGACCTGTCCGGCGTGGTGCCCCCGCCGGAGAAGGAGGCGGAGGCGCCGTCCTCCGACGCCGTCGTGGGCGGTACGACCGGCCCCTGACGGGGAGGACCTCGACCAGCGCGTGGCCCCCGGACAGTGCAGGGTAGTCCGGGGGCCACGGGTGTGTCGGCCGGGGCGGTCGGCCTCGTGGTGACGATCGTATTGCTGTTAATGCGCAGGTAAATGCCCTCTTGCGGGGTGGACCGCGGCGGGCCCCGCGGGCGAGCCGGGCGCCGGATCGCCGCCCGGGCACCGGAAACGGGCTAAAACCGCAGCTCAAACCATGTGGAAACAAGCGTGAAACACAGCGTGGCAAGCCTGCCCGCGCCGTAACCCGCTGGACCGTTCGGCCCGCGCCGATGGTCTGGCCGGTGTTTACAGTTAACAACGGACCGTGCGCCCTTGATCACAGTCCGAGGCGGGTGACGGCGTTGTCCTCCAGCGGGTTGGCCGTCCGGATGTAGCGGTGCACGGTGCGCGGGTTGGTCCAGCGGCCCTGCCGCATGATCTCCCGGTCGCTCGCGCCGCCCAGCGCGGCCTGCGTGGCGAAGCCGGCGCGCAGCGAGTGCCCGCCGAACAGCGCCGGGTCCAGGCCGGCCTTGAGCGCGTACCGCTTCACCAGGTCGGACACGGCCCGGTCCGACATCGGGCGGGTGCCGAGCGCGCCGTGGCGGCTCACCGAGGGGAACAGCGGCCCGCTCAGCGGACCCGGCCGGTAGGTGTGGCAGCGGTGCGTCGGCCCGGCCTCGGGCTCGTCCTGGAGCAGGGCCCGCCGGTCGACGGCGGTGAGCACGTCGACCCAGTCGGCGAACGCGCACACCGGGCACGTCGGCCGCCGCGCGCCCCGGGGCAGCACGACCCGCTGCCGGTGCGCGCCGGTCTGGTCGGTCTTGGTCACGCCCAGCTCGACCAGCAGCAGCGGCTCCTGGGTGCGCGGGTCGACGTCGACCGCGACGTCGTCGAGGTGGAGCGCGGCCAGCTCGCTGCGGCGCAGCGCGCCGGCGAAGCCCACGAGCAGCAGCAGCGCGTCGCGGCGGCGGGCCGCGCCGGTCGGCCAGCCCGGGGCGGGGCGTTCGGCGAGCAGGGCCTCCAGCGTGCCCAGCAGCACGGGCCGCTTGCGCCGCGGCGGCGCCTGCCGGGTGCGGCGGATGCCGCGCAGCGTCAAGCGCACCACGTCGGACCTGGTGGGGGAGGGGAGGCCGCCCGCGGCGTGCACGGCGGCGATGGCGGCGGCCTTGCGCTCCAGCGTGGAGGGCCGGAAGGCGGGGGAGCCGTCGTCCTTCGTCGTGTCCGCGGCGACCGCCAGGTACACCGCGACGTCCACCGGGTCCGCGGGCAGCGCCTGGCGGCCCTCGGCCTGGCACCACGCCGCCCACGCCACCCAGTCGGAGCGGTAGGCGCGCAGCGTGTTGGGGGACTGGGCGGCGTGCAGGTAGCCCGCCAGGGCGGCGGCCTGCTCGTCGTCGAAGCGCCGCCTGACCTGCTCCAGGGCGGCGAAGTCCACCAGGACCGCGTGGGTGACGCGGTCCAGCTCGGCGCGCACCGGTTCCGGCAGGGTCACCCGGCCACCCTAACACTCTTGATCACTTCGATGCTTTCAGCGTGAGATGAGGAGGCATCTTGCGGCGGCCGTTACTATGCGAGACCGTGCGCGCCCTACAACACCCGGACGTGGAAGACGTTGAGCTGGCCACCGTGCTGACCGCGCTGGCAGACCCCGTCCGGTTGCGGATCGTGGCGGAACTGGCCCGTTCGGGTGGCATCGTGTGCGGCCAGTTCGACGTGCCGGTCAGCATGTCGACGCTGTCGCACCACCTGAAGGTGTTGCGCGAGGCGGGCGTGCTGCGGGTGACGCCGCAGGGCAGCTACCGCACGCACGAGCTGCGGCGCGCCGAGATGGAGACCCGCTTCCCGGGCGTGCTGGAGTCGATCACGCGCGCCATCCCGCCGCGGGGCCCGGCCGCCTGACGGCGGGCCGGCGCGGCGGTGCCGCTCAGGGGTTGACGTAGAGGCAGAACGGGTGGCCGGCGGGGTCCAGCAGCACCCGGACGTCCTCCTGGGGCTGGAACTCGGCCGTCGTCGCGCCCAGGGCCTCGGCCCGGGCGGTGGCGGCGGGCAGGTCGTCGACCTCGATGTCGAGGTGCGCCATCATCCGCTGGTCGCCCTCCCCGGCGGGCCAGGTGGGCCGGCGGTACCGGTCCTCGGTCTGGAAGGCCAGGCCCGCGCCGCCGTCGGGGGCGCGGAGGGTCACCCAGTGGGGTTCGTCGGTGTCGATCGGCCAGCCGAGCAGTTCGCCGTAGAAGCCCGCGAGGGCGCGCGGGTCGGGTGCGTCGAGGACGGTCGCGGTCAGCTTGATCACCACTCCAGTTTCACGCTTCCGGGTGAGCGTCGCATCCGCTGCCGAGTTGGTACCAGTGGTCTCGATAACTTCAGTGTCAACCAAAAGAGTGAATCACCTGGTAGCAGCTCAAGAGAGGAACTCCCGATCGACAACAAAACGCCCCGAGTCGAAGGGGCGCGTCACGCGGCGGTGTGGCGCAGGACGTGGACGCCCGCCGCGGTCTTGAGGTAGGCCCAGGTGGTCGTGCCGGTGGTGGTGAGGCCGACGTGGGAGGCGGAGGTGCGGTGGAGGTCGCCGGGGAGGTCGACGGCGGCCCACCGCTCGCCGGTCCAGCGGTGGAAGGCGGGCCTGGTCTCGAAGGTGTCGCGGGTGGCGCGGGTGCCCCAGGTCCAGCCGGCGGCGACGCCGTGGAGGCTGAGCCGGTCGGGGGTCTCCTCGGGTGGGGGTACGGCGGTCCAGCGGGTGCCGTCCCAGTGGTGGATGCGCAGGCCGTCGGTGTCGCGGACGTGGCCGAGCCAGAGGTCGTCGGGTGCGGTGGCGGCGAGGCGGGCGATGTGGCCGCGTTCGGTGCGGGGGCCGGGGTGCTCGGTCCAGCGGGTGCCGTCCCAGTGGACGAGGACGGGGTACTCGTAGCTGGCGGGTCCGGCGCCGGCGAGGCCGCCTCCTCCCGCCCAGATGTCGTGGGGGCCGGTGGAGGTGAGGGTGTTGAGCCCTTCGCGGGTGGAGTTGAGGACGCGGCGGAGGTGCCAGGTGGTGCCGTCGTAGTGGAGGGCGTCGCGTCCGGTGCCGACGACGTGGACGTCGTGGGGGTGGGCGGTGACGGCTTTGGCCCAGGGGATGGGTGGGGTGGTGACGGTGTGCCAGGTGGTGCCGTCGTAGTGCAGGACGAGGGGGCGTCCGGCGGTGTTGCCGACGGCCCAGACGTCGTCGGGTGCGGTGGCGGTGATGCCGGAGAGGCTGGCGGCGGTGGGGAGGGTGGGGAGGGGTTCGCGTCGCCAGGTGGTGCCGGTCCAGCCGAGGACGAGGGGTGCGGAGGGGCGGCTGGTGAACACGCCGGTGGTGCCGGCGAGCCAGGCGTGGTCGTCGCCCGCGGTCGCCAGGTCGGCCAGTGCGGTGCTGGGCGGCAGTGCGGGCACCGGCACGGGTCGGAACAAGCCATCCCCCCCTCGATGGGTCCCCCGACTCGTCGTGGGGTTCAGCAGATCGGGCGCGGGGGCGGTGCGCCAGCCGCCGAACGGTGGTTTGTGGTTAGTGCGGGTGTGGGTGGGTGAGGACGTGGTGGAGGGTGTCGACGGCGGCGGGGTAGGCGTGGTCGGTGGGGGTGGCGTAGCCGATGACGAGGCCGTGGGCGGTGGTGGGGCCGGGGGTGTGCCAGTGGTGGCGCAGGCCGCTGAGGCGCAGGCCGTGGTGGGTGGCGTGGGTGAGGGCGGTGTCTTCGTCGGGGACGTGGAGGAGGAGGTGGAGGCCGGCGGGGATGCCGTGGGGGGTGTGGTGGTGGAGTCGGTGCAGGAGGTGGTCGCGGCGGCGGCGGTAGTGGCGGCGGCGGGCGCGGACGTGGCGGTCGTAGGCGTGGGTGGTGATGAGGTCGGTGAGGGTGAGTTGGTTGATGACGCCGGTGTGGTGGTCGGTGTGGAGCTTGGCGTCGACGACGGGGTCCAGCCAGCGGGGTGGGAGGACGAGCCAGCCGAGTCGGAGGCCGGGGGCGAGGGTGGTGGTGGTGCTGCCGGCGTAGGCGACGTGGTCGGGTGCGGTGCCCTGGAGTGCGCCGAGGGGTTGGCGGTCGTAGCGGAATTCGCCGTCGTAGTCGTTCTCGACGAGGAGGCCGCCGGTGGTGCGGGCCCAGGTGGTGAGGGCGTGGCGGCGGGTGGGGTGGAGGGGGACGCCGGTGGGGTACTGGTGGGCGGGGGTGAGGACGGCGGCGGTGGCGTGGTCGTGGGGGGTGCGTGCGCCGAGTTCGTCGACGGGGAGGGGGATGACGGGGCGGCCGGCGTGGGTGATGACGTCGCGGTGGTGGGGGAGGCAGGGGTCTTCGACGGCGATGGGGCCGGGGAGGACGGTGGCGAGCAGGGCGAGGGCTTGGGTGTAGCCGGTGGTGATGACGATGTGGTCGGGGTGGGCTTGGACGCCGCGGGTGCGGCCGAGGTGGTCGGCGAGGGCGGTGCGGAGTTGGGGGAGGCCGCGGGGGTCGGTGTGGCCGTGGACGGTGGTGGGGGTGGTGGTGAGGGCGCGGCGGGTGGCGCGGAGCCAGGCGGTGGTGGGGAAGGCGGTGGGGTCGGGGTTGCCGGGGGCGAGGTCGTGGGTGGGGTCGGGTGGGTGGCCGGCGGGTGCGGGTGCCGCGGGTTCTGTGGGTGCGGGTGCTGTGGTGCGGGGTAGGGGTGCGACCTGGGTGCCGGCGCCGCGGCGGGCGGTGAGGTAGCCCTCGGCGACGAGTTGGTCGTAGGCGGCGGCGACGGTGTTGCGGGCGAGGCCGAGTTCGACGGCGAGGGTGCGGGTGGCGGGCAGGCGGGCGCCGGGGGCGAGGCGTCCGGCGCGGATGGCGTCGCGGAGGGCGCGTTCGAGTCCGCTGCGGCGTCCGGTGGCGGGGTCGAGGTCGAGGTGCAGGTCCACCCCCGTGGTGGCCCAGGATGGTGACACGGTGTTGGACCTTAGCGCGGGCCAAAGCCGCCGGTGGGGGGTTGTGCGGGGTGGGGTTCGGCGGGTGTCGGGGGTGGTGGGGGGCGGGGTTGGGCGGGTGTGGTGCGGTGGGTGGGGCGTGGGTGCCGGGGTGGGGTGCCGGGGGGTGGGCGGGCCGGTCGGGCGGTACCGGTTCCGGGGGTGGTGGGTGTGGTGTGCCGGATAATCGGCGGCCCCGTTTCGCGGGCCCGGATATCCTTGGTCCAAATGAGTACCACCTCCCACGCTGACCTGCGTCAACGCCTGTCCGAACTCATGTCGCGGGATCGGCGGCGATTGGGGCGGAGGCTCGACGGTGCGCGCAAGGTGCGCGACGAGAAGGCCCGGGCCGCCGTGCACGCGGAGATCGAGGCGGAGATCGAGGCCGCCGAGCTGCGCGTGGCGTTGCGCCGCGAGGCCGTGCCGAAGATCACGTACCCGGCGGAGCTGCCGGTCAGTGCCCGCAAGGACGACATCGCCGAGCTGATCCGCGAGCACCAGGTGGTGATCGTGGCGGGGGAGACGGGGTCGGGCAAGACGACGCAGCTGCCGAAGATCTGCCTGGAGCTGGGGCGCGGGGTGCTGGGGCAGATCGGGCACACGCAGCCGCGGCGGTTGGCGGCGCGGACGGTGGCCGAGCGGGTGGCGCAGGAGCTGGGCACGCCGCTGGGCAGCGCGGTGGGCTACAAGGTGCGGTTCTCGGACCAGTCGGGTGACGAGACGCTGGTCAAGCTGATGACCGACGGCATCCTGCTGGCGGAGTTGCAGACCGACCGGATGTTGAGCCGCTACGACACGATCATCATCGACGAGGCGCACGAGCGCAGCCTGAACGTGGACTTCCTGCTGGGGTACCTGGCGCAGCTGCTGCCGCGGCGGCCGGACCTGAAGGTGGTGATCACGTCCGCGACGATCGACCCGGAGCGGTTCTCGCGGCACTTCGGGGACGCGCCGATCATCGAGGTGTCGGGGCGGACGTACCCGGTGGAGGTGCGGTACCGGCCGGTGGTGGACCCGGACGACCCGGAGGCGGACCCGGAGCGGGACCAGACGCAGGCGATCTGCGACGCGGTGCGGGAGCTGCAGGCCGAGGGGCCGGGTGACGTGCTGGTGTTCCTGTCGGGTGAGCGGGAGATCCGGGACACCGCGGACGCGCTGGCGGCGTTGGAGCTGCGCGACACGGAGGTGTTGCCGCTGTACGCGCGGTTGTCGTTCGGGGAGCAGCACCGGGTGTTCCAGCCGCACCGGGGGCGGCGGGTGGTGTTGGCGACGAACGTGGCGGAGACGTCGTTGACGGTGCCGGGCATCAAGTACGTGGTGGACCCGGGTACGGCGCGGATCTCGCGCTACAGCCACCGGTTGAAGGTGCAGCGGTTGCCGATCGAGCCGATCTCGCAGGCGTCGGCGAACCAGCGCAAGGGTCGGTGCGGGCGGGTGTCGGAGGGCATCTGCATCCGGCTCTACAGCGAGGACGACTTCGAGGCGCGGCCGGAGTTCACGGACCCGGAGATCCTGCGCACGAACCTGGCGTCGGTGATCCTGCAGATGACGGCGATCGGGTTGGGCGACATCGCGGCGTTCCCGTTCATCGACCCGCCGGAGGCGCGCAACGTCAACGACGGCGTGCAGTTGTTGCAGGAGCTGGGGGCGATCGTCCCGGGGGAGCAGAGGCTGACGCCGCTGGGGCGCAAGCTGGCGCAGTTGCCGGTGGACCCGCGGTTGGCGCGGATGGTGGTGGAGGCGGACGCCAACGGGTGCGTGCGCGAGGTGATGGTGATCGCGGCGGCGTTGTCGATCCAGGACCCGCGGGAGCGGCCGAGCGACAAGCAGCAGGCGGCGGACGAGCAGCACGCGCGGTTCAGGGACCCGGAGTCGGATTTCGTGGCGTACCTGAACCTGTGGGGGTACGTGCGGGAGAAGCAGAAGGAGCTGTCGTCGAACCAGTTCCGCAAGCTGTGCCGCGCGGAGTTCCTGAACTACCTGCGGGTGCGCGAGTGGCAGGACGTGTACCAGCAGTTGCGGCAGGTGGCCAAGACGTTGGGCGTGCACGTGAACGAGGAGCCGGCGGACCCGCGCAACGTGCACATCTCGCTGTTGTCGGGGTTGTTGTCGCACATCGGGCTCAAGGACGTGCCGAAGCGGGACCCGGGCAAGCGGGCGTCGACGGAGTACCTGGGTGCGCGCAGCGCGAAGTTCGCGATCTTCCCGGGGTCGGCGTTGTTCCGCAAGCCGCCGCAGTGGGTGATGGCGGCGGAGCTGGTGGAGACGTCGCGGCTGTGGGGCCGGATCGTGGCGAGGATCGAGCCGGAGTGGGCGGAGAAGCTCGGCGGGCACCTGGTCAAGCGCAGCTACAGCGAGCCGCACTGGGAGATGCGGCGCGGGTCGGTGGTGGCGTTGGAGAAGGTGACGCTCTACGGGGTGCCGCTGGTGGCGGCGCGGAAGGTCGACTACGGGCGGATCGACCCGGGGTTGTCGCGGGAGCTGTTCATCCGGCACGCCCTGGTGCAGGGGGAGTGGAGCACGCACCACGCGTTCTACGAGCGCAACCGGCGGTTGCTGGCCGAGGTGGGGGAGCTGGAGAACCGGGCGCGGCGGCGGGACATCGTCGTGGACGACGAGACGCTGTTCGACTTCTACGACCAGCGGGTGCCGGCGGACGTGGTGTCGGTGCGGCACTTCGACTCGTGGTGGAAGAAGGCCGGGCGCGCCACGCCGGAGCTGTTGGTGTTCGACAGGTCGATGCTGGTCAACTCCACGGCCGAGGTGACGCCCGAGGCGTACCCGGACCGGTTGACGCGGGGTGGGTTGAGCCTGCCGTTGACCTACCGGTTCGAGCCGGGCGCGGCGGTGGACGGTGTGACCGTGGACCTGCCGCTGCCCGCGTTGACGGCGGTGCCGGACGATTCGTTGTCGTGGCAGGTGCCGGGGTTGCGCACGGAGCTGGTGGTGGCGTTGATCCGGTCGTTGCCCAAGCCGGTGCGGCGCAACTTCGTGCCGGTGCCCGACGTGGCCGCGGCGGCGTTGGCGGCGATCAAGGACGACGAGCCGCTGCTGCCGGCGCTGGAGCGCGAGCTGCGGGCGTTGACGGGGGTGGTGGTGCCGCGGCAGGAGTGGCGGCTCGACCAGGTGCCCGAGCACCTGAAGCTGACCTTCCGGGTGGTGGACGAGGAGCAGCGCGAGCTGGCGCAGGGCAAGGACCTGGCCGCGTTGAAGGCGAAGTTGCAGGGGCAGCTGCGGGAGACGCTGGCCGCGGCGGCGAGCAACCTGGCCCGTACGGGCCTGACGACGTGGGGTGATGTCGGCGACCTGCCGCGCACCGTGCAGCGCCGCCGGTCGGGCATCGTGGTGACCGCCTACCCGGCGCTGGTCGACAAGGGCGACAGCGTCGCGGTGGAGATCCTGGACACGCCGGGTCGGCAGCGGCAGGCGATGTGGCGGGGCACGCGGCGGTTGTTGCTGCTCAACGTGCCGTCGCCGGTGAAGGCGTTGCAGCGGGGGTTGACCAACGCCGAGAAGCTGGCCCTGACGCGCAACCCGCACGGCGGGGTGGCGCCGCTGCTGGCGGACTGCATCTCGGCGGCGGTGGACAAGCTGCTGCGCGACGCGGGTGGCCCGGTGTGGGACGAGAGGTCGTTCGCCGCGCTGGTGGAGAAGGTCCGCAAGGGCCTGGGCGAGGCGGTGTTCGACGTGGTCGGCGCGGTGCGCAGGGTGTTGGAGGCGGCGCAGGACGTGGAGCTGCGGATCAACGCGGTGCGCGGCGCGGTGTTCGAGGAGTCGCTCAACGACGTGCGGGCCCAGCTGCACGGCCTGGTGCACAAGGGTTTCGTCACGGAGGCGGGTGCCGAGCGGCTGGCGGACGTGCACCGCTACCTGTCGGGGATCGCGCGGCGGTTGGAGAAGCTCACCGAGAACGTGCGGCGTGACCAGGAGTGGATGGACCGGGTGCACGAGGTGCACGCCGAGTACCGGGAGCTGCGGGCGAGCCTGCCCGCCGACGAGCCGCACCCGGAGCTGGACGAGGTGCGGTGGATGATCGAGGAGCTGCGGTTGAGCTACTTCGCGCAGACCATCGGCACCCGTTACACGGTGTCGGACAAGCGGATCTTCAAGGCCCTCGACGCCGTGCCCCGCTGACCCGGACCCCGCTGACCCGGACCCCGTCGGACCTCGCCGCCGGACCCGCCGCCCGGGTTCACCAGGCGGCGAGGTCGGCCACCCGGGCGGCGAGGTCGACGACCGCGAGGCCGTCGGTGGCGATCCGGGTGGTGTGCGGCGGGGCGTCCCGGTCGAGCGTGCGCGCGGCGGCCAGGCTGCGCCGCACGTGGGGCTCGAACCCGGAGCCGACCTCGCGGCCGGCCAGCCGGGCCCGCACGGTGTCCTCGGTGGCGGTGAGCAGCACCGACGTCACCCGGACGGGGTGGCCCGGGCCGAGGGCGCGCACGACCATCGGCTCCTCCAGCACGCTGACCGTGTTCGTGTAGACCAGTCGGGTCTGGCCGAGCGCGGCGTAGTTCGCCCAGATCGCGGCGAGGTTGCGCTCGGTGATCGCGGTGCGGTGCGGGTCGTCGTGCGGGGCGGGGTGGACCTGGTCGAGGAAGTCGCCCTCGACGTGGCAGTGGGCGGTGCCGCGCGCCTGCCACAGCGCCGAGACCTCCCAGCCGAGGGACGACTTGCCCACGCCCGCGCCGCCGCCGATCAGCAGCAGCTCGCGCACGGTCACTCGCACGCCTCCAGCAGCGAGCGCAGCGCGTCGGCGACCGCGGTCCGGGTGCCGGCGTCCAGCGGCTCCAGCAGCCGCGCGTAGTGCCGCATGTGCTCGGCGAGCATCCCGTCCACCAGGTGCCTGCCCCGTTCGGTCAGCGTGATGCGCACGACGCGGCGGTCCGTGCCGTCGGGCACCCGCTCGACCAGGCCCTTGGCCTCCATGCGGTCGATGCGGTTGGTGATCGCGCCGGCGGTGACCAGCGACGCGGACAGGAACGCCCCCGCCGTCATGCCCTGCGCGGAGCCCGCCCGGCGCAGCGTCGCCAGCACGTCGAACTCGCCGGGCTCCAGCTCGAAGCGGCCCACGAACTCGCGCAGCTCCCGCTCCAGCAGCCGCGACAGGCGCATCACCCGGGCCAGCACCGCCATCGGTGAGGTGTCCACGTCCGGGCGCTGCTGCGCCCACTGCGCCAGCACCAGGTCGACCGCGTCCGCCATCCGCCCCTCCAGGAACTCGACACCGCCCACACCCCTCCGCCGCGACTCCCGCCTCAGGACGGCCCGGGCGGCTCCCGGCGCGCGCCGGGAGCGACGCGGGGCGCGGGCGCGGTGGGTGCCCGGCGCGACCGCGTCGGCACCGGGACCGGGACCGCGAACACCGCCGGGCCCGCCCCCGCGACGGCGGTTCCCCCCTTGATCGGCACCGCACCACCGTAGGCGGGTGATCGACTCGCCGGCCGCTGTTCCGGCGGAAAACCCGGGATCAGGGCCGTCCGGCCCCGGCCGTTCGGGCTAGTCGGGGCCGCCGGGGCGACGCCCCGGGCGCGGCGGCGGTCAGGCGGCGGTCAGGCGCCGCGCAGCTGGACGACGACCACGGTGATGTTGTCGTGCCCGCCGGCGCGCAACGCCACCTCCACCAGCTCCCGCGCCACCTCCACCGGCGGCAGCCGCCGCGAGATCGCCTCCGGCGGCAGCGCCGCCAGCAGGTCCTCCGGTTCCGGCACGTAGTTCCACAGCCCGTCGCTGCACAGCACCAGCAGCCCCGGTGTCCGCGCCGCGAACGTCACCGTCCGCGGCCCGGTCACCCCCGAGTCCGCGCCCAGCCACCGCGACAGCACGTGCGCGCGGCGGTCGGTCAGCGCCTCCTCCTCGGTCAGCACCCCCTCGGCGACCAGCTGCGCCGCCCACGTGTCGTCCGTGGTCAGCCGCGCCGCGCCGCCCTCGGCGACCAGGTAGGCGCGGCTGTCGCCGACCCAGCCCACCGTCACGGACCCGTCGGTGACCACCGCGGAGACGAACGTGCAGGACGGGGCCACCTCCGCCGCCTCCGGCCGGGCCAGCCCGCCCACCGCGGCGTTGGCCGCCACCACCGCCTCCGCGGTGGCCCGCTCCGCGTCGGACGCCGCCTGCACCGTGCCCGACTGCAACCCGGTCAGCAGCACGTCCGCCGCCGTGTCCACGGCCAGCTGCGACGCCTGCTCGGCGCGTTCGGACGACGCCACCCCGTCGCACACCACCACCGCGACCCCGCGCCCGCGCACCCGGCCGAACGCCATCGAGTCCTCGTTGCGCTGCCGCCGCCTGCCCCGGTCGCTGACCCCCGCCACGGCGGGCAGCACGAACTCCACCCGGTCGCGCGCCGAGGGCCGCGCCCGCCCGCACTGGTCGCAGAAGCCGTCCTCGTCGAACTCCGCGCCGCCGCACGCGCACAGCGGCGGCCACTGCGAGCCCGGCCCGCCCACGGGGGTGCGCTGCACCCGCAGGTTGCGGCCGCACGCCTCGCAGAACCGGTCCTTGGGCGACACCGGCGACGAGCACTCGGGGCACACCTCGCCGGCCATCAGAGCAGCGTCCTGGGCCGGACCGCGTTCGCGCGGTCGACGAGCGCGATGCGCTCCTCCGGGGTGTCGGCCAGCCGCGCGAGCTGCCGGTAGCAGCGTTCCAGGCCCAGCCGCAGGCCCGTCGCGGTCAGCTCGCAGCCCAGCAGCCGCTGCGCGGGCACCCCGCCACCGGGGGAGGCCCCCGACTGCGGCCCCGGCAGCGATCCCAGCGCCGCGCGCAGCAGCTCCGCCGTCAACCCGGCCCGCCTCGCCACGTCCAACCCCAACCCCGACAGCCTCGTCCCGGCCGCCAGCAGGTCCGGCAGCCCCCCACCGCCCGCCTGCGCCCGCACCGCGGCGACCTGCGCCGACACGTGGTGGCTCGACGTCTCCGGCACCGAGTGCAGCACCCGCACCGCCCCCTCCCGGTCGCCGCCCGCGAGCAGCACCCGCGCCAGGCCGAACGCCGCCGACACGTGGGCCCGGTCGGTGCGCCACACCACCTCGTAGCCGGCCCGCGCCGCCTCCGCGTCGCCGCCCAGCTCCGCGCACACCGCGGTCGCCAGCTTGGGCGCCGCCTCCCCCGGCAGCAGGTCGCGCACCCGCGCGAACGCCGCACGGGCCTCGTCGAACCGCTCCCGCAGCAACGCCGCCACCCCCCGGTACCAGCCGGGCCGCCAGTCGTCCTCGGCCGGCGCGCACGGCGCCCGCGGGTCCAGCGCCGCCACCGCCACCAGCTCGTCCAGCTCGGCCACCGCCCCGTCGACCCGGTCGGCCTCCAGCAGCGCCCGCACCACCTGCAGCCGCACCTCCACCGTCTGCACCGGCGCCGCCCGCAGCGACGTCACCAGCTGGCCCGGGTCGCCCGACGCCGCCGTGGCCAGGAACCCCGCCGCCTCGTCGGAGGTGTCCACCTGCGGCACCGGCAACCCCGAGGCCGCCGCCCGCGCCACCACCGGCCCCTCCACGCCGAACGCCCGCCGCTCCGGCGTGAACTGCCGCGACAGGCCCGGCCGCGGCACGCCGTCCTGCTGCGCCAGCACCTCCCGCAGCACGCCGGTCAGCTGCTCGGCCATCTCCTCGGCCGAGCCGAACCGCTGCTCGGGGTCGCGGTGCGTCGCCCGCAGCAGGAACCGGTGCAACGAGTCGTGGCGGCGCAGCAGCGGCTGCTCCTCCGGCCCCGGCAGCGACCGCGTGAACGCGCCCCGGAAGTCGAACGGGAAACTCATCACCGCCAGCGCGCGACCCACCGTGTAGAGGTCGGAGGCCACCGAGGGCCCCACCGAGCCGATCTCGGGGGCCTGGTAGCCGATGGTGCCGTAGAGGGGGGAGTGGCGGTCGTCGACGCGGCGCACCGCCCCCAGGTCGATCAGCTTCAACTGCTCCTCGGTCTGGATCACGTTGTCGGGTTTGAAGTCGCAGTACAGCAGACCCACGCCGTGCAGGTAGCCCAGGGCGGGCAGCACCTCCAGGGCGTAGGCGATGGCCTGCGGCACGGGCAGCGCCTCCTGGCCGGTGCCGCCCGCACGCAGATTCTTGATCATGTCCTTGACGGAGGTGCCGCCGACGTACTCCATCACGATGTAGTCGACCAGCTCCCCGCACGCCCGGTCGGCGTGCCGCACGAAGTTGTGGATCTTGACGATGGTGGGGTGCTCCACCTCGGCGAGGAACCGCCGCTCGGCGGTCGCCGCGGCCGCCGCGTCGGCGTCACCGGAGTCCAGCAGGCCCTTGAGCACCACCCACCGGTCGCTCACCGCGTGGTCGGCGGCCAGGTAGATCCAGCCCAACCCGCCGTGCGCCAGGCAGCCCAGCACCTCGTACTGGTCGTGCAGCACCTCGCCGGGCGCGAGCTTCGGGGTGAACGAGTAGCGGTGCCCGCAGTGCGCGCAGAACCCCTCCACCCGGCCCGGCCGGCCGTCGCGGCCCCGGCCCACGCCCTTGCCGCACGCCGAGCAGAACCGCTTGGCCTCGGGCACCTCGGGGTCGGTCAGCACCGCCGTCTTCGGATCCCGGTAGGGCACCCGCGGCACCTCCACCAGCCCCGCGCCCAACCGGCCGCGCCCCGAGGACCCGGCCGAGGAGCGCCGCGTGCGCGCCCCCGACGGAGCCGTGACACCCGCCCACGGCGCCGTGCCCGGACCGCTGTCCCGGCCGGTCGCCGGCCCGGTGACCGCGCCCGTCGCCACCTGGACCGACACCGCCGGGACCGTTCCGGCCGGAGCCGTCGCCACCGACCGCGCCGTCGCCGTCGCCGAGGTCGGGGCCGGGGCTGGGGCCGGGGTTACCGCCGGCGGCGCCTCCAGCCCGCACGCCTCGCAGAACCCGTCGTCCTCGACCGCCCCGCCGCACCCCGACCGCGAACACGCCCTCATCGGACCCCCGTCCTCGCCGGCACCGCGCGCCGGCGGCGCGCCACCGCCACCGTGCCCCCGAACGGGCCGCACGGCACGGCGAAGTCCCCGGCGCGCACGTCAGTCCCGGTAGACCGCGGCCGGCGGGGCGGGCGGCGGACCCAGCCAGCGGGCGTGGATCGCCGCCCACGTGCCGTCCGCGCGCAGCCGCTCCAGCACCCCGTTGGTGAAGCGCACCAGGTCCTCCGCGCCCTTCGGGAACGCCATGCCGTACGGCTCGGCCGTGAACTGCGGCCCCACCACCTTCGTGTAGGGGTCCTGCGCGGCGAACCCGGCCAGGATCGTGTCGTCGGTGGAGATGGCCGCCACCTGGCCCTGCTGGAGCATCACCAGGCAGTCCGTCCAGTCCGGCACCGACACCGCCACCGCGCCCGCCCGCGCCACCTCCACCAGCGAGCTGGAGCCCTTCGTGGCGCACACCCGCTCCCCGCGCAGCGACCCGATGCCCGTCGCCGCCGAGCCCACCGGCACCAGCACCCGCTGCCCGGCCTGGTGGTAGACGGTGGAGAAGTCGACCCGGCGCCACCGCTCGCAGGTCGCCGTCATCGTGCGCACCACCACGTCCACCTCGCCGCGCTCCAGGGCCGGGATGCGCTCGTCGGAGGTGAGGACCTTGAACTGGATCGCCGCCGGGTCGCCCAGCACCGCCCGCGCCACCTCGCGGGCCATGTCCACGTCGAAGCCCTCCAGCTCGCCGGTCGCCGGGTTGCGGAACCCCATCAGGTAGGTGTTCTGGTCCACGCCCGCCACGAGCCGCCCGTGCGCCCGGACGCGGTCCAGGGTGGGGCCCCCGGCCGGGGTCGCCGGGCGCAGGCTCGCCGTCGGGTCGCACGACCCGGGCGCCACCGCCGCCGGTCCGGGCGGCGCGGTCAGCTCCACCGCCCCCGCCGGCGTGGGCACCTCCGCCGACGCGCCGCCGATGGGCGGCGCGGCGCTGGGCACCGGCGCGCACGCCGCCAGCAGCAGGGCCACCAGCAGCGCCGCCGGCAGGGCCGCGACCGCCCGCCGCCGCCTCACCGGTACTCCTTCAACCGCTGCCACAACCCCCACGTGGAGGCCACCGCCGCCAGCAGCGCGAGCGCCGCCACCGCGGTCACCGCCCCGCGCAGCGCGCCGCGCGCCGTGCCGATGGCCAGCGTCAGCTCCGCGCGCCGCGCGCCGATCGCGTCGCGCAGGTCCGCGTCCAGCTCGTCGAACGCGGTCGCCGCGCCCGCCGCGTCCTGCCCCAGCGCCACCGCCACCGCCGCCGTGTGGTCGCCGCGCCCGTCGGCCTCGCGCACCAGCCGGTGCGCCTCCCGCCACCGGTCGTGGTGCTCGACGGCCTCCGCCACCTGTCCCGACGGCTCCAGCCGGTGCGCCCTGGCCAGCAGGTCGGTCAGCGTCCGGTCGGCCTCGGCGTAGGCGTCCTCGTACACCGCGCCGCCGCCGCGCGCCACCAGCGTCAACGTCTCGTCGCCGCGCGCGGTCAGCGTCGCGATCCGGGCCCGCGCCAGCACGTCCACCAGGGTCGCCGCGTCCTTGCTGGTCGAGACGTGCGACACCACCAGCAGGCTCGCCGCCAGCACCCACAGCAGCGAGATCGCCGTCAACGCGGTCGCCACCACCAGACCGGGGTTGAGCAGCCGGTTCGTCCGGCGGGTCAGGAAGCGCTGCGCGAGCACCAGCGCCGTCAGCGCCGACGCGCCCAGCAGCAGCTCACCCCACGGCAGCGAGCCCGCGCCGTCCAGGTCGCGCACCACGTTCGCGTTCTCCACCCGGTACAGCTCCCGCGCCGCCGGCAGCAGCCGCGTGCGCATCAGCGTGGACGCCTCCCGCAGGTAGGCCGCGCCGACCGGGTTGCCCTGCCGGTTGTGCGTGCGGGCGGTCTCCACCAGTCCCGTGTAGACCGGCAGCTGCCCGGACAGCGTCGCCAGCGCCCCGCCCACCTGCGGGGACCGGGCGTTCTCGCTGGTCGCGGCGGACAGCGCGGCCGCCGCCTTCGCCACGTCGTCCTCGTAGCGGCCGCGCAGCGCCGCCGACTCCACCCCGCCCGAGAGGAACGCGCTGGCCGCCGTCGCGTCCGCGTCCGCCATCGCCCGGTAGACCTCCTGCGCGGCGAACGCGAGGGGCTCGCTGCGGTCGGCCAACGCCTCCAGCGCCGCCGAGCGCCGCTGCACCGACAGCGCCGTCACCGCGCCCACCAGCAGGCTCAGCACGATCAGCAGCAGCGCCAGCAGCGTCAACCGGCCCGGCGTGCTGCGCGCCAGACCGGTCAGCCGGCGCAGCACGTCCCGGTTCAGGCCGCCCCGGTTCGCCCCACCCCGGGGACGCGGTACCTCGACCAGCACGACCGCCCCCTTCCCGGAGTGATCGGCGCCACCCGCCGCCCTGACAGGGTAGATCGCGGCCGGTCGGGGCGGGACGCGATCGACCCACCCCGACCCGCGCCCACCCCGGCTGACCGGCCCGGCCCCGCCCCACCCCCGGGACGCGCCCCGGCCGGTCAGCCGGCGCGCAGCCGTTCCCGCACGGTCATCAGCGCCTCGCCGAGCAGGTTCAGGCCGCGCCACGCCGTCGGGTCGGCGGCGCGCTCGTCGTCCTCGGCCAGCCCGATGCCCCACACCCGGTCCACCGGGCTGGCCTCCACCAGCACCCGGTCGCCGGTCGCCAGCAGGAACGCCCGCAGGTCGTCGTGCGCCCCGAACTTGCCCAGGTTCGCGCGCACGACGACGTCGAGCCGGTGCTCGACCCACCGCTCGTCGTCGAAGTCCCGGACCTGCCGGCCCAGCGCCTTCGCCTCGGCGGGCGTGCGGGCCCGCAGCACCCGCTGCGCGACGTGCTCGTCACCGAACAGCAGCGCCTTGCCGACCATCATGTAGTGCTCGGCGGTCGGGTACGTGCGGCCGTCCTCGGTGAACGGCGCCTCGTACCACTGGCTCAGGCACTGCTTGCCGACCGGCGCGCCCGGCCGCGTCCGGTGTCCCCAGAAGAACAGGTAGTCAGCCACGGGCGCGAACACTGCCACAGCACCGGCGTCCCCGGCGCGCCCTTATCCGCCATCCGCCATCCGCCGCCCGCCACCGGGGTCCGCCCCGGGGCTAGCGCGGCGGCAGCGGCAGGGGCAGCGCGGGCAGGCCGTCGATGCTGGCCACGTTGTGGGCCTTGCCCTCGCAGTAGGCTGCGAACTCCTCGTCGGACTTGCGGCCGAAGTACTCCGCGTGCAGCGTCCGCTCGCCCCGGTAGTCCATCAGCGGCACCGCGAAGCCGCACGTGTCGCTGATCAGCTTCGCCGTCACCACCACGACCGCGCGCAGCGCCGGGCCGTCCGCCTCGCCGAACCCCGCCACCAGCTCGGCGAAGCGCGGGTCGTCGCGGAACACCGGCTCGCCCGTGCCGTGCACCCGCACGATGTTCGGCGGACCGTCGAACGCGCACCACATGAGTGTGATCCGGCCGTTCTCGCGCAGGTGGGAGATGGTCTCGGCGTGGCTGCCGCCGAAGTCGAGGTACGCCACGCGGTGCTCGTCGAGCACCCGCCACGTGCCGGCGCGGCCCTTGGGCGAGACGTTCACGTGCCCGTCGGCGGCCAGCGGGGCGGAGGCCGTGAAGAACACGGGCTGCGCCTCGATGAACTCCCGGAGACGTCCTTCGATGCGGTCATAGGTCTTTCCCATGGGGCGAGTATCGCCGGGACAGCACGCGATGACGACGGACTTCGCTCCCCGTGAGACCGGTGAACGACCGCACACGCCGCCACGGTTCGCCCACCCCCACCGAGCCGTCGCCGCGCGCCATCGCGTCGCGGTGGTGCGCGGCGGTGACCCACTCGGCGTAGTTGAGCACCCGCGTGCCGTCCAGGCTCACGTGGAAGCGCGCCGACACGCCGCCGGGCACCGGGTCGTCCCCGGCCAGCGCCTCCAGCACCAGGTCCACCCACGGCTCGGCGACGCCGGGCCGGTCGAACGCGATCTCCACCAGCACCACGCACCCCGCCTCCCGCTCCGCGCCCAGGCCCGCGGAGCGGTAGCGGCGGTAGGCCACCGCGCCGGGCGGCTCGACGGGCGCCGACCACTGCGACAGGGTGGTGACGCGCCCCTCCTCGTCCTCCAGCCACCGCACGTCGAGCAGCCCCGCGGGGCGCGGGTCGAACGGAACTCGGTCGTGGTGCAGCACGACTGCCGCGGCGTCTTCCCGGTCCAGGTCCATGACCCCATGCTCCGGGCCGGTCGACCGGGCCCGAATCCGTCACCCGACCGGAATTTATTGCACATTGTGTGCAACAAGGTCAGACTCCGGTCATGGCACCCGAGATCCGACGCTCCCTGGTCGTCCACTCCCGCTGGCTGCGCCGCGACCCGCACACCGTGCTCCGCGCCCTGCTCGACCGGCTGCCGCCGGGCACCGACCCGGACGCGGTGACCGGGGAGCTGGAGCGCCGCGTCGCCGACCTGCTCGGCAAACCCGCCGCCCTGTTCTTCCCCACCGGCACCATGGCCCAGCAGACCGCGCTGCGCGTGCACGCCGACCGCACCAACCGGCGCACGTTCGCCGCCCACCCCCGGTGCCACCTCGCCCTGTGGGAGGAGAGCGGCTACAACGCCGTGCACGGGCTGCGGCACAAGGCCGTGGGCGACCCGCAGCGGCTGCTCGCCACCGCCGACCTCGCCGAGGTCCGCGAACCGGTCGCCGCGCTGCTGCTGGAGCTGCCGCAGCGCGAGATCGGCGGCGTGCTGCCCGAGTGGGACGACCTGGTCGCGCAGACCGGGTGGGCGCGCGACCGCGGCGCCGCCGCCCACCTCGACGGCGCGCGCCTGTGGGAGGCCCAGACCTACTACGAACGCCCGCACGCCGAGATCGCCGCCCTGTTCGACACCGTCTACGTCTCCCTCTACAAGGGACTGGAGGGCGTGCGCGGCGCGGTCCTGGCCGGCGACCGGGAGACCGTCGACACCGCGTCGGTGTGGCGCAGTCGGCTCGGCGGGGCCGTGCCCGACGCGTGGCCGCTGACCGCCGCCGCCCTGATCGGCCTCGACGAGATGCTGCCGAGGATGGCCGAGTTCCGCGACCACGCCCGCGCCGTCGCCGCCGCGATCAACGCCGACGGCTACGCCCGCACCCACCCCGAGGTGCCGCAGACCCCGATGTTCCACGTCCACCTGCCCGCGTCGAAGGAGGCCGTCGTCGCCGCCGCCGAACGCGTCCTGGCCGAGACCGGCGTCGAGATGCCCGCCCACCCCCGGGCCGCGGCCGACCCGTCCCGGTGCAGCATCGAGCTGACCGTCGGCGTGGTGACGCTGGAGTTCACGCCCCGGGAGGTCGCGGAGCTGGTCCGGCGACTGCGCTGAGCCCCCGGCGCAGCAGGTCGCGCTCGGCGTCGTTGCCGGCCAGCCCCAGCGCCAGCCGGTAGGCGTCCGCCGCCGCCCCCGGCCGGCCCAGGCGGCGCAGCAGGTCCGCGCGCACCGCGTGGAACAGGTGGTAGCCGGCCAGCGGCAGCCCGTCCACCAGCGCCAACGCCGCCCCCGGCCCGGCCGCCTCCGCCACCGCCACCGCCCGGTTCAGCGCCACCACCGGCGACGGCGTCAGCACCATCAGGTGGTCGTAGAGCGCCACCACCTGCGCCCAGTCCGTCGGGGGCGGGTCGCTGTGCACCGCGTTGATCGCCGCCTGCACCTGGTACGGGCCCGGCCGGCCGCGCCGCAGGCACCGGCGCACCAGCGCGCGGCCCTCGTCGAGCAGCGCCCCGTCCCACCGCGACCGGTCCTGCCCGGCCAGCCGCACCAGGCCGCCGTCCGGGCCCGTGCGCGCCGCGCGGCGGGCGTGCAGCAGCAGCATCAGCGCGAGCAGCCCGAGCACCTCGGGCTCGTCGGGCATCAGCTCCGCCAGCACCCGGCCCAGCCGCACCGCCTCCGCGCACAGTTCGTCGCGCACCAGCACCTCGCCCGAGGCGGCCGAGTAGCCCTCGTTGAACACCAGGTACACCACCGCCAGCACCGCGCCCAGCCGGTCGGGCAGCTCCGCTTCCCCCGGCACCCGGTAGGGGATGCGGGCGTCGCGGATCTTGGCCTTCGCCCGCACCAGCCGCTGCGCCATGGTCGCCTCCGGCACCAGGAACGCCCGCGCGATCGCCGCCGTGGACAGCCCGCCCAGCAGCCGCAGCGTCAACGCCACCCGCGACGCCGGGGCGAGCGCCGGGTGGCAGCACGTGAAGATCAACCGCAGCCGGTCGTCGGCCACCGCCCCCACCTCCTCCGACGCATCCCGCTCGTCGCGCTCGCGCAGCAGCGCGGCCCGGGCGTGCCGGTCCGCGCGCGAGGACTCCCGGCGCAGCCGGTCCACCGCCCGGTTGCGGGCCGTGGTGATGATCCAGCCGGCCGGGCTGGGCGGCACGCCGTGCTCCGGCCAGCGACGCACCGCCTCGGCGAACGCGTCCTGGACCGCCTCCTCGGCGACGTCGAGGTCGCCGAAGACGCGGGCCAGGACCGCCACCGCCCGGCCGTGCTCGGCCCGGAACACCCGCTCGACCGCGGACCCGGCCCCGTCGACCGGCACCACTAGCCCTCCTGGAACGGCCGGACCTCGATCGGCAGCGTGGTGGCCAGGCTCAACCGGCGGCCCCACCCCAGCGCCGCGTCCAGGTCCGCCACCTCCACCACCGTGAACCCGCCCAGGTGCTCCTTGGTCTCCACGTACGGCCCGTCGGTGACCAGCACGTCGCCGCTGCCGGTGGGGCGCAGCGTGGTGGCGGTGTCGGGGGAGTGCAGCCCCGCGCCGAACACCCACACCCCCGCCCGCTGCATGGCGTCGTTCACGGCGTCGACGTCGGTCATGATCCGGTCGAGCACCTCGGGCCCGGGCACGCCGCCGGTCGGCTGCACCACGCTGAGCAGGTACTTCGCCATGTCGTCCTCCTCGAAGGGGTCGGTTCCCGCCCACTACACGAACGGACCCCGCCCGGATCGACACCCGGCGCGGAAAACCCGCGAGAAAATCCCGGCGGGTCCGGCGGCGGTGCTCAGCGGTGTTCGGCGGCGGTGGTGCTCAGCGGCAGTGGTGCTCGGCGGTGGTGCTCAGCGGTGGTGCTCCAGCACGACGCCGAGCACGCGCACCAGCTCGGCCCGCTCCGCCGCCGACAGCGGCGCGAGCAGCGCGTCCTGCGCCCCCGTCAGCACCCCGTCCAGCTCCCGCAGGTGCGCCGCCCCGGCGGGGGTGAGGCTGACGGTGTTGCGCCGCCCGTCCTGCGGGTCGGGCGCGCGCACCACGAAACCCTTGCCCGCCAGCTCGTTCACGGTGGCCACCACGTCGCTGCGGTCCAGCCCGCCGCGCCGCCCCAGGTCCGCCTGGCTGGCCGGCCCGAACTGCTCCAGCGCGGCCAGCAGCGAGTAGTGGTAGCGGCGCGCGCCGACCGCGCCGAGCCCGTCGCCGACCAGCCGCGAGGCCAGCGTCGCGGTCTGGGTCAGCAACCAGCTCGGCGCGCCGCGCAACCGGTCGGGCGCACCCCTGCTCTCCATGGCCGGGCAGTCTACCGGCTCGTTGGCCGCGCCAACGGTGACCGACGGTGGCCGACGAGGCAGGCGGTACCGGGGCGTCAGGCGGCGTCAGGCGGTACCCCGAGGCGTCAGGCGATGCCGGGGTGCCCGAACTGCGCGACCCGCAGCCCGCCCTCGACCACCACCGTGTCCACCACCCGGAACCCCAGGCCCTCGTACAGCGCGATGGCGGGCGCGTTGTCCGCACCCGTCGACACGATCGCCGGACCGCCCTCGGCCAGCACCTGCTCCACCAGCCGCCGCGCGAACCCCAGCCGGAAGTGGCTCGGCGCCACGCACAGCCGGTCGATGTCCAGCACGTCGTCGACCCTGGAGAAACCCACGAACGCCACCAGCTCGTTGTCGACGAACCCGCCGAGCCACCGCAGCGGCAGCGCCCGCACCTCCTCCACCGTCTCGACCAGCGCCGGGATCGCGGCCGACCCGATCAGCTCGGCCTCCACCGCGTAGGACTGCTTGGCGAGCCGGTGCACCGCCTCCACCGTCGCGTCGTCGGTCATGTCGAGGGGGACGATCATGCGGCCACCGCCTTCCGGGGGACTGGGGGAGTGAGCCGAAGGTAACCACTGGCCGAACCCTTCAACCACGATTGCGCCGTTCGCCCGATCAGGCCCCTTGACGACGGCGCGACCATGGGTTCGGGGGTGGGGGCGTGGAATTCGGCAGAAGAACGTTCATGCAGGCCACCGGGCTCGCGGCGCTGGGGGCGTGGGACCACGACTGGCACCGGCTGCGCCGGGCGCTCACCGGCCGGCTGGTGCTGCCCGGCGACGACGACTACGACCGGGCGCGCCGGCCGTTCAACACCGTCTACGCGCACCGCAGGCCCGCCGCGGTCGCGCTGTGCGCCGACGAGCCCGACGTCGCCCGCTGCCTGGAGTTCGCCGCCCGCCACCGGGTGCCCGTGGCCGCGCGCAGCGGCGGGCACAGCTACGGCGGCTACTCCACCCCCGAAGGCGGCCTCGTCGTCGACCTCGGCGCGCTGTCCGCCATCCGCGTCGACGAGGGCGGCACGCTGCGCGTCGGGGCGGGCACCCGCATGATCGACCTGTACCGGGAGCTGGGCCGCGCCGGGCGGCTGCTGCCCGCCGGGTCCTGCCCGACCGTGGGCATCGGCGGCCTCGCCCTGGGCGGCGGCATCAGCGTCGTGGCCCGCAAGCACGGCCTGACCTGCGACCACCTGCTCGGCGCGCGGGTCGTCACCCCCGACGGCACGCTCCGCCGCGCCGACGAGCAGGCCGAACCCGACCTGTTCTGGGCGCTGCGCGGCGGCGGTGGCGGCAACTTCGGCGTCGTCACCTCCTTCACCTTCGACACCGCGCCCGCGCACGACCTCGTCGCGTTCGACCTGAAGTTCCCGGCCGAGGCCACCACCGACGCGTTCGGCGCGTGGCAGGAGTGGATGGTCGACACCCCCGAGGACCTGTGGACGGCGTGCAACGTGCAGTCGGGCACCCCGCCCACGTTCAGCTGCGGCGGCGCCTGGGCCGGCACCCCGGACACCCTCGCGCCGCTGCTGGACCGGCTCACCGCGAAGGTGCGGCCCAGCAGCCTCACCGTGCTGCCCCTCGACTACCTCTCGGCGATGCTCCACTTCGCCGGCTGCCTGCCCGCGTGCACCCCCACCGGCGGCGAGGCGTTCGTCGCCTCCTCCCGCATGCTGCACCGCCCCGTCGACCCGGCGCGCGTCGTCGCCCTGCTGCACGGCAGGCGCTCGGGCCGCGCCCAGTTCGACTCCTTCGGTGGCGCCGTCGCCCGCGTGCGGCCCGACGCGACCCCGTTCCCGCACCGCGGCGCGATCGCCAGTGCGCAGGCGTACGTCACCGTCGACGGCGTCACCGTGCCCGAGGCCCGCGCCGTCCTCGCCGACCTGCGCGACGGCCTCGGCCACGGCACCGGCTACGTCAACTACATCGATCCCGACATGCCCGAGTGGCGCACCGCCTACTACGGCCGCAACCTGCCGCGCCTGCGCCGCACGGCCCGCCGCTACGACCCCGACCGCGTGCTGGCCTTCCCGCAGGGCCTGGCCTGACCCCCGCGCCGACGCCGAGGGCGGTCACCGGACGCGCGGGAGGCCCAGCTCGTCGAACAGGGCCGGGTCCTGGTGGGAGGTGATCCGGGCGATGCCTGCCCCGGTGACCGTCAACGCCTCCACCGAGTACGCGTGCTCGGCACCGTCCCCGGCGCGCAGGTACGTCGCGAACGCGGGCATCCCCCGGTAGGTCACCCGCTCCATCGAGCAGGTGCCGAACGCCGGGCACCCGGTGGACATGAACCGCGTGATCGCCTCGCGGCCGACCAGCGGCGCCGGGTCCGGCGGCAGCTCGCACACCGCGTCGTCGGTGAGCAGGTGCGTCAGGGTCGTCAGGTCGGCGTTCTCGAACGCCGACACGTACCGGTCGAGGAGGTCCCGCCGGCACGGGTCGTCGGGTTCCGGCACGTCGTCCGCCGACGTGGTCAGCTCCGAGAGCTGCGCCCTGGCCCGCTGGAGCATGCTGTTGACCGCCGCGCTCGTGGTGCCCAGCAGCTGCGCCACCTCGGCGGCCCGCCAGTGCAGCACCTCGCGCAGAATCAGCACGGCCCGCTGCCTCGGCGGCAGGTGGCGCCACGCGGTGGCCAGCGCCAGGCGCACGGCGGCGCGGGTCTCGACCACGGCCGCCGGGTCGGCGGGCTCGGTGCCGAACAGCAGCCGCGCGACCGGCTCCAACCAGCCGGTGTCCCGGTCCTGGGCCGCCGCGACCCGCCCCGGCCCGCCCAGCCCGGTCGGGAGCGGACGGCGGCCCCGCGTCTCGATCGCGGTCAGGCACGCGTTGGTGGCGATGCGGTACAGCCAGCTGCGCAGCGAGGAGCGGCCCTCGAACTCCGTGCAGGAGCGCCACGCCCGCAGGTACGTCTCCTGCACCAGGTCCTCGGCGTCCTGCGACGACCCCAGCATGCGCGAGCAGTGCGCCAGCAGTTCCCGCCGGAACGGGTCGGTGAGCCGGGCGAAGTCGCCGCGGGCCACCACCGTGTTCGTGTCGCTCATCCGGTGTTCTTCTCCTCGACCGGTCGGACCGTGCACAGGTGGAGACCGGCGACGGGGCGCGAAGTCATCGCGACCGCGCCGATGAATTCCCGGAGGGGGTCCGGTCAACACCGGCATGACCCAGTCACGACACGACCTCCCCGCGAACGGGGCGGGCGACACCGACCCCACCAGGCCCGACCCGCGCCGCTGGAAGGCGCTCGGACTGCTCTGCACCGCCTTCTTCATGGTGGCCCTCGACGGCCAGATCGTCATCCTCGCGCTGCCGTCCGTCCAGACGGACCTCGGCTTCACCGTGACCGGCCTCCAGTGGGTGCTCAGCGGCTACCTGCTCAGCTTCGGCGGCCTGCTGCTGCTGGGCGGCCGGGTCGCCGACGTGCTCGGCCACCGCAAGCTGTTCACCGCCGGCGTCGTCCTGTTCCTGGTGTCCTCGCTGCTGTGCGGCCTCGCCTGGTCCGGCGAGGTGCTGATCACCGCCCGCGTGCTCCAGGGCGTGTCCGCGGCCGTCATGTCGCCCACCGCGCTGGCCCTGCTGACGACCACGTTCGACGAGGGGCCCGAGCGCAACCGCGCGCTGGCCGTCTGGACCGGCACCGGCGCGTTCGGCGCCACGGCGGCGCTGCTCGTCGGCGGCGTGCTCACCGACGTGCTCGGCTGGGAGTGGATCTTCTTCATCAACGTGCCGGTCGCGCTCGTCATGCTCGCGCTGACCCCGCGCCTGCTGCGCGAGAGCACCGCCCCCGTCGGCGGCGGCAAGTTCGACATCGGCGGCGCGATCACCAGCACCGCGGCGGTGGTGCTGCTCATCTTCGCCGTGGTCGAGGCGCCCGCGGTCGGCTGGGGCAGCGCGCGCACCATCACCCTGATCGCGGTCTCCGTCGTGCTGGCCGCGGCGTTCGTGTTCATCGAGAAGCGCTCGCCCTCGCCACTGGTGCCACCGCACATCTTCCGCTCCAGCGCGCTGACCGGCGGCAACCTGATGATGATCCTGGTCGGCATGCTGCTGCTCGGCTTCAACGTCGTCGTCTCGCTCTACGGCCAGCAGGTCCTGCTCCTCACCCCGGTGATCTTCGGCCTCGGCACCCTGGCCTACGCGCTGACGGACGTCCTGTCGGCCAACGGCGCCGGGGCGCTGGTCAGCAGGTTCGGCTACCGGCCCGTCGCGCTGGTGGGCATGCTGCTGTTCGGCCTGGGCTCGCTGCTGATGACGCGGGTGTCGGCGGACGGCAGCTACTTCGGCGACCTGTTCTGGGGCCTGCTGGCGTTCGGCGCCGCGGTCGGCACGAGCTTCGTCGCGGTCACCGTCGCGGCGCTCGCCGGCGTCCCCGACGAGGAGGCGGGCCTGGCGTCGGGCATCAACAACGCGGCGTTCTGGATCGGCGGCGCGCTGGGCACCGCCGTCGTCTCGACGGTCGCCGTGTCGTTCACGACCGGCAGCGACGCGCAGGGGCTCACCGACGGCTTCTCGGCCGCCTTCCGGGCCTGCGCGGCCTTCGCCGCCACCGGCGTGGTCGTCGCCCTCGTCCTGCCGGCCAAGCGCGGCGCGAGCGAGTCGGTCGAGGTCCGCTGACCCGCGCCGACACCACCACCGGCCCCGTCGTGAAGGGGGAGAAAACACGAAAGGCAAGGAGGTCGCCCACTCCTTGCCACCTTTAACGTATAGCGCACAGGGGGTCTTGCCGCAAGACCCCGGTGAGGCCCCAGAATCCCCGCTCGACACGCACACCTTTGTCCAACGGGGGAGAAGTCCTTGATCGACGTCGTCGTGGTCGGCGCAGGGCCGACCGGCGTGATGCTGGCCGCCGAACTGGGGTTGCACGGCGTGCGCGCGCTCGTGCTGGACAAGGACGCGGAGCCGAACGGGATGATCCGCGCCCTCGGCCTGCACGCGCGCAGCGTCGAGGTGCTCGACCAGCGCGGCCTGCTGGACCGGCTCCTCCCGCTCGGGCAGCGCCACCCCCTCGGCGGGTTCTTCGCCGGCATCGCCACACCCGCCCCGGCGGACCTCGACACCGCCCACCCCTACGTCCTCGGCATCCCGCAGCCCACCGTCGAACGCGTGCTCACCGAGCACGCCACCGAGGTCGGCGTCGAGATCCGCCGCGGCCGGGAACTCGTCGGCCTCGACCAGGACGACGAGGGCGTGACCGCCGAACTCGCCGACGGCACGCGGCTGCGCTCCCGCTACCTCGTCGGCTGCGACGGCGGCCGCAGCGCGGTGCGCGGGCTGCTCGGCGTCGGCTTCCCCGGCGAACCCGCCCGGCACGAGTGGCTGCTCGGCGAGGTGGAGCTGACCACGCCGCCGGAGGAGGTGGCGGCCGTGGTCGCCGAGGCCCGCAAGACCCACCGGGGCTTCGGCGCCGGCCCCCTCGGCGACGGGGCGCACCGGATCGTCGCCCCCGCACCCGGGGTGGCCGAGGACCGCACCGTCCCGCCGACCCTGGACGAGCTCGCGCAGGCGGTGCGGGCGGTCGCCGGCACCGACTTCGGCGCGCACTCCCCCCGCCGGATCTCCCGCTTCGGCGACGCCACCAGGCTGGCGGAGCGCTACCGGGTCGGCCGGGTGCTGCTGGCCGGCGACGCGGCGCACGTCCACCCCCCGATGGGCGGTCAGGGCCTCAACCTCGGCCTGCAGGACGCGTTCAACCTCGCCTGGAAACTGGCCGCCGAGGTCCGCGGCTGGGCCCCGGACGGGCTCCTGGACAGCTACGAGGCCGAACGCCGCCCCGTCGCCGCCGACGTGCTCGACACCACCCGCGTGCAGGCCGAGCTGATCTCCCCCGAGCCGGGACCGCGCGCCGTGCGCGCCCTGCTGGCCGAGCTGATGGACTTCGAGGAGGTCAACCGGTACCTGATCGAGAAGATCAGCGCGATCGGCATCCGCTACGACTTCGGCGACGGGCACCACCTGCTCGGCAGGCGGCTGCGCGACGTCGCCCTCGGGCGCGGCCGGCTCTACGCGCTGACCCACGCGGGCCGCGGCCTGCTGCTCGACCAGACCGGCCGGCTCTCGGTCGAGGGCTGGGCCGACCGGGTCGACCACGTCGTCGACGTCAGCGGGGAACTCGACGCGCCCGCCGTGCTGCTGCGACCGGACGGCCACGTGGCGTGGGTCGGCGAGGACCAGCGCAGCCTGCGCGACCGGCTGCCCACCTGGTTCGGCGCCCCCACCGGCTGAGCACCCCGTGGTGGTGGCCGCCGCGCACACCACTGCGCCCACCACCACTGCGCCCACCACCACTGCGCCCACCACCACGGCGTCCACGAACGGCGAAGCCCTTCCGCGCCGCCGACCCCGGCGAGCACACCCGCCGCCGTGCTCGGGTTGCAGCAGACCGCCGGCAACGGCGCGGTCGCCGCCGCGCTCACCCTCCCGACGCCCCCGACGGGTTCGGGCAGCAGGTCGACGACGGGCGTCCGGCTCGACGCGCCCGTCCCCGAGCGGTGACGCCCAGGCGCGCGTCGACCACCAGACCGGCCACCCCCACCGCGCCGAGCACCGCGGACACCGCGAGCAGCACCGGATCGACGTCCCCGGTGAGCGCGTCACCGAGGAACGTCACGGCGACCGTGCCTGGCAGCACACCGACGACCGTGGCGACCAGGAACGGCGCGAACCGGATCGACGACACCCCCGCGCAGTAGTTGACCAGCGGGAACGGCACCGGCGCGATCAGCCGCAACGAGCCCACCGCCAGCCACCCGCGCCGCGCCAACCGCCGGTCCACCGCCGCCACCGCCGGGTGCGTCAACCGGGCGGCCACCGCGTCCCGCCCCAGCGCCCGCGCGAGCAGGAACGCCAGCGCCGCGCTCACCGCCGTGGCCGACACCGCGACCACCACCCCCGTGACAGGTCCGAACAACAACCCCGCGCCGAGCGTGAACGGCGTGCGCGGAACGGCCACCGTCGCCAGCGCGTGCGCCACGAAGAACGCGAGCGGCAACCACGGCCCGGCCGCCACCGCCCACTCCCGCACCTGATCGGCCCCGGGCCGCGGCCCGACCACCGCGAGCACCACCAGCCCCACGAGGAGCACCGCCGCCCCGACCAACCGGGGATCGCGGAACCACCGGGTCCGCTGCCCACCGGACGCTCGATCGCCGGGTCGGGGCACAGGGCGACGCGTCAGCACGGACCGACCTCTCAGCGGTGCGCCGGTACGGGTCCGGCGGGAACGGTCCGACCAGGTTATCGGGCTGCGACCAGGCACGAAGTCGACAGCGACCCGCAGGCACGGAGTTGTCAGCAGATCGGACAGGCGTGATGACATTCGGTGACCAGGCGAGAGCGCTGCTCGGTAACCTGACGCGGGGGGCGGGAACGTGGGAATCCAGACGCAGGACCAGGGCGCGTTACGCGACATGATCACGGTGTTGTCGAGCCTCGGCACCCGGCTGTCGGACACCTTCGCCGCCGGCTTCACCGACCTCGTAGAACCACCGCCCGCACTTGGCGACCCGCACTCCGGCCACCCCGCCACCCCGGCCGAGATCGCCGAGTTCCGCACCGCGTGCGAGCGGGAACTGGTGGTCACGACCCGCGCGCTGGACGTCGAGTTGGCTCACACCACCCTGCTGGACTGCCTGTGCCTGGCCGTCCTGTTCGGGCAGGGGAAGAACGACGGGCAGCTGGGCACGGCCAACCCGTTCACCCACGAGATGGAGTTCCTGGCCTCCTGCCAGCCGCGGATCGGCTCGCCGAACCTGTTCAGCCGCGGCAACCTCGAAGCCGCGCTGCGCGCACTCACCCTGGCCCGGCGGCATGGCGTGCTGGACGGTCAACTGACGCTCACCAATGGCTGGGCCGACGGTGGGATCACCCCGGCCGTGCTGGACGAGTCGTGGCAGGTGCACGACCAACTGGCCTGGGCCTGGCGGTCCGGGCACGGCGCGTTCCCGACCCGCTACGACTGGGAGTACTCGCTGCGCCTGGCCCGGCGGATCCGCGACCGCGGCGGCGATCACCCGGACCTGACCCTCCTGTTGCGGGCCCACATGTTCGTGCTGTCCGGCTGGGCCGGCTCGCTCCGGGAGTTCCACGGCACGATCACCGATCCCGCGCTGCAGACCCTGCTGCGCGAGCGCACCCTGCTGCACCTGCCTGCCGACCTCACCCTGTCCGAGTCGACGACGAACGACCTGGCGGCGGCAGGGATCAGGCTCCTGCTGCCCTGGTCGGTGCTGACCGGCGCGCTGGCGGAACCGCAGCGGCGGGAAGCCGAGCGCTGGCGCGCACTGCTCACCGCGGACGCGGCGACGCTGGGCCGCAACACCGACCGCAGACACGTGTTCGATTCGCCGTTGGCCACCACCCCACTGGTCGGGGTCGAAGACCTCGTGCTGTTCAGCCTGCCGCACGTGTTCAGCTCGGATCTCTCCCGGCTGGTCGAGCGGGTCTTCGCCCGGCTGCCCAACCTGCCGTACTACCGGGCCCGTGGCGAGATGGTGGAGGAGGCCGCGCTGGACCACCTGTCCGGGGTGTTCCCCGGCGCCCGGGTGCTGTGCGGCGGCAAGTACCCCGGCACGCGGCCCGGCGAGCTGATCGAGGTGGACGGTGTCCTGGTGTGGCAGGACGTGGTGCTGGTGATCGAGGGCAAGGGCGGGTACCTCAGCACCCGGTCCCGGCACGGCGACCCGGAGGCCGCCGTCACCGAACTGCGGCGTACCGTCGGCGACGGCTTCTTCCAGGTGGCCCGCCTGGTCCGCGCGCTGGACCGGGACGGCCGCGTCGTGCTGACCGGCGAACGCGACGAGTCGTTGACGCTGGAGCGCAGGACGATCCGTCGGGTCTTCGCCGTCGTGCCGACCGCGGACACCTTCGATTCGCTGCCTACCGTGCTCGGCCTGCTGTGGCAGCGAGAGGTGTTGCCGGACGGAGCGTTTCCGGCGATCCTCGCCGTGCCGGTCCTGCACCTGCTCACCGACCTGCTGCCCACCCCGCTGGAGCTGCTGGCCTACCTCGAGTACCGGGAGGAGGCGCTGGCCGCGCGGGGACTGCGGATCAGCGACGAACTCGAACTGCTGGCCGCGTTCGCCGCGACGATGGACGTCGTCGGCACGTTCCGCGCGTTGGACGTGCCCAGCGGGACGCTCGGCACCGACCACCAGGAGAAGTACCTCGACCCGTGGTTGCAGGACTCCTTCCACGCCTGGCTCAACGACCTCCCGCCGGTCCCGCCCCCGCGGCGGCACGCCGAGGAGCACCACGCGAAGATCGGGCGGTTCCTGGCCGCCACGCACGACACCGCGGCGGCCACCGTCCTGCACCAGCTCACCGGGGCCCAGCTCGGCGTGGCCGAGTTGTACGCCGGGCGCGTGCCGCGGCTGCGCCGCGGCACGCTGTCCCTGCGGAGCGCGGACGAACTCGGCATCGTGGTGACCAACCCGCTCGACTCGATCGGCACGGTGCGCGCCGTGCGACAGGTGCGCGAACTGCGCGCCCGCAGCCGGTGGGTCGTGTACCTGACGCCGGGGGTGGACGGGGCCGAGTTCCGGCACGCTGAACGGGGCGGTGCGCACGTCTTCGGCTGTGACGCGGGCGTGTCGCTGGCCGAGGAGTCCCGGCTGGGCGCGCTGGCGGACTGGTTCGACCGGGCCGCAGCGCGGCGGCACGGCCCGCACCGGCCGATCACCACGGCCGACCGGGAGAACGTCGACGCACTGGTTCAGGCCGGCGCGCCGGACACCATGGCCCTGGGCCTCACCCGGCTGGGCCTGACCACGGCCGTGCTCGACCTGGTCGACCGTGGCCCGGAACTCGGCCTCACCCGGGCCGCCGACTTCTACCTCACCCACGTCCGCCGAGCGGCCGACGCGCTCGATGTGGCCACGGCCGACCTGGCCCTCACCGCATCCGCCGCGCGCGACGTGCTGCGGCTGGTGACCAGCGGCCGGATCCGCCCGGAGGATGCGGCCGCACTGATCGAGCGGACCGTCAGCGACCCGGTGACGCCTCCGGAATCGCTGGCCCGGTCGGCAGGCCTGCTCATCGACCGGGACGGCATCCGCGTGGCCGAGGCCGTCCGGGCCGCGATGGACGCCCTGGGTCTGGTACCCGAGCAGGTCAGGCTCAGCAGGGGGAAGGAACGCCGCCGGATCCGCGACCGCCTGCTCGGCGTGATCCGCCGCGAACACCCCGACGTCGCCCCGCGGACCGCCGCCGAACACGTCGAACGGTTGTGGGAACCGCCTGTCTGATCAGCAGGCGGCGATGGTGCCGCCGGCCGGGCGGGAACCGCGCGCACTCCAAGCGGTGGGCGTCACCAACCCCCTTGACGCCAGCGTCCCCTCGACCGGGCCTCGCTGACATCAGACATCCGACGGTCGCGGGCGGTGTGGGCGGCGCACGGAACGGCCGCTGAGCTGGCTTCCGATAAGGTTCACTTATCGGAAGCCAGCTCAACGGACGTCTATATCGTTGCGTTGCATCCAATAACGTTTGATACGACGTTATTCTGCTACGATATCGCCGTGACGATGTCCGAAGTCCACGCGCTGACCTGCAACTACCCCGGCTGCACGCGTCCCGTCCTGCGCACCGGCGGCCCGGGACGGCCCTCCGAGTACTGCGACCTGCCGGAACACACCCGGTGGCGGGCGTGGCGGGAGCGGCAGCGGGTGGCGCAGGCCGAGGAGGCCGGGCAGGAGGTCGTCACCGTGACGAAAGGCCCGCAGGGGATGACCGCGGGCAAGATCAGGGCCGAAGAACTCCTGGAACGGTTCCGGGGGCTGGCCGAGCAGATGTCGACCACGTTGTCCGGGGCGGTCGCGGAATTGTCGGCCATCGCCGACCCCAGCGTGGCCGAGAGCCAGGTGCAGGCCGTCGAGGCGGAGGCCGCACGGCGGGTCGCCGAGGCCGAGGCGGCCGTCGCCGCGGCGGAACGGCGGCGGCGTGACGCCGAACGGGCACGTCAGGCCGCCGAGGCGACCACCGAGGACGCCGTGCGCGCCGCCGAGCAGGCCGAGAACGACGCCGAGGCCGCCCACGAGCAGCGCGACGCGGCCCGCGCCGAGGCCACGGCCGCCGTCGAACGCGCCGAACGCGAGGTCGTCGCCGCCCGCACCGAGGCCGCCGCCACCGTGGAGGAGGTCCGCCGCGACGCCCAGGCCCAGGTGGAACAGGCGCGGGCCGACGCGGTCGCGCACGCCGAGCAGGCCCGGCGGCAGGCGGTGAAGGAGGTCGAGCAGGTCCGGCGCGACACCCGGGTCCTCGTCGAGCAGGCCCAGGCCGACGCCCGCGCCCAGGTGGACCAGGCACGGGAACGCGCCGACCGCGCCGTCGAGGAGGCCCGCGGCCGGGTGGGCACGGCCGAGGCCGCCGCGGCGCAGGCCCGCGCGGACGCCGGCGAGGCACGGGTGCGCGCCGAACGCGCCGAGCAGATCGCCCTGG